>NZ_KZ195576.1:0-1520 GCF_002188365.1 Streptomyces sp. CS113 | reverse complement strand
AGTAGGTGAGTGATGGGGTGACGCAGGAAGGTAGTCCATCCCGGGCGGTGGTTGTCCCGGGGTAAGGGTGTAGGCCGCAAGGTAGGTAAATCCGCCTTGCATACGGCTGAGACCTGATGCCGAGCCGATTGTGGTGAAGTGGATGATCCTATGCTGTCGAGAAAAGCCTCTAGCGAGTTTCATGGCGGCCCGTACCCTAAACCGACTCAGGTGGTCAGGTAGAGAATACCGAGGCGTTCGGGTGAACTATGGTTAAGGAACTCGGCAAAATGCCCCCGTAACTTCGGGAGAAGGGGGGCCACACTCGGTGACCGGATTTACTCCGTGAGCTGGGGGTGGCCGCAGAGACCAGCGAGAAGCGACTGTTTACTAAAAACACAGGTCCGTGCGAAGCCGTAAGGCGATGTATACGGACTGACGCCTGCCCGGTGCTGGAACGTTAAGGGGACCGGTTAGTCCAGATTCGTCTGGGCGAAGCTGAGAACTTAAGCGCCAGTAAACGGCGGTGGTAACTATAACCATCCTAAGGTAGCGAAATTCCTTGTCGGGTAAGTTCCGACCTGCACGAATGGCGTAACGACTTCTCGACTGTCTCAACCATAGGCCCGGTGAAATTGCACTACGAGTAAAGATGCTCGTTTCGCGCAGCAGGACGGAAAGACCCCGGGACCTTTACTACAGTTTGATATTGGTGTTCGGTTCGGCTTGTGTAGGATAGCTGGGAGACTTTGAAGCTCGCACGCCAGTGTGGGTGGAGTCGTCGTTGAAATACCAGTCTGGTCGTGCTGGATGTCTAACCTGGGTCCGTGATCCGGATCAGGGACAGTGTCTGATGGGTAGTTTAACTGGGGCGGTTGCCTCCTAAAGAGTAACGGAGGCGCCCAAAGGTTCCCTCAGCCTGGTTGGCAATCAGGTGTTGAGTGTAAGTGCACAAGGGAGCTTGACTGTGAGACCGACGGGTCGAGCAGGGACGAAAGTCGGGACTAGTGATCCGGCGGTGGCTTGTGGAAGCGCCGTCGCTCAACGGATAAAAGGTACCCCGGGGATAACAGGCTGATCTTCCCCAAGAGTCCATATCGACGGGATGGTTTGGCACCTCGATGTCGGCTCGTCGCATCCTGGGGCTGGAGTCGGTCCCAAGGGTTGGGCTGTTCGCCCATTAAAGCGGTACGCGAGCTGGGTTTAGAACGTCGTGAGACAGTTCGGTCCCTATCCGCTGTGCGCGTAGGAGTCTTGAGAAGGGCTGTCCCTAGTACGAGAGGACCGGGACGGACGAACCTCTGGTGTGCCAGTTGTCCTGCCAAGGGCATGGCTGGTTGGCTACGTTCGGGAGGGATAACCGCTGAAAGCATCTAAGCGGGAAGCCTGCTTCGAGATGAGGACTCCCACCCCCTTGAGGGGTTAAGGCTCCCAGTAGACGACTGGGTTGATAGGCCGGATCTGGAAGCACCGTGAGGTGTGGAGGTGACCGGTACTAATAGGCCGAGGGCTTGTCCTCAGTTGCTCGCGTCCACTGTGTT
>NZ_KZ195575.1:0-27099 GCF_002188365.1 Streptomyces sp. CS113 | reverse complement strand
GGGATGTGGGTGATCTGTCGAGTTGGCGTGTGGCGGCCAACGGTGCCGAGCCGGTGCGCTGGGCGACGATCCGTTCGTTCACCGAGGCATTCGCCTCACACGGCTTCGATCCGCGTGCGATGTGCCCGGGATACGGACTCGCCGAGAACACCCTCAAGGCCACCGGCACCCGGCAGGACCGGGAGCCCACTGTCCTGTGGCTGTCCGCGGAGTTCCTGCGCGACGGCGTGGCCGAACCGGTCGCCCAGTCCGAGCACGGCGCGATACCACTGGTCAGCAGCGGTGTCGCGGTCTCCGGCACACGGATACGGATCGTCGCCCCCGACACCCGGCAGACCCTCCCCGAGGGGCGGATCGGTGAAATCTGGGTCTCCGGCCCATGCGTGGCGGCCGGATACTGGGGGCGCCCGCAGGAGAGCGAATCCACCTTCCGCGCCCGTACGGCGGAAGCCGGCGAAGACGACGACACCTGCCTTCGCACCGGCGACCTCGGATTCCTGCACCACGGCGAGCTGTACGTCACCGGCCGGATCAAGGACGTCATCATCCGCAAGGGCCGCAACCACTACCCGCAGGACATCGAACTGTCGGCCGAGCACGCGGTGCCCGGCCTGCACCCGAACTGTGCGGCCGCGTTCTCCTGCGACTACCTCGCCGAGGAGCGCCTGGTGCTCGTGGTGGAGGCGGACGGCCGCGTCCTGAAGCGCTTCGACGCAGGCACACTGCGCCTGCGTATCCGCGAAGCCGTCCGAGAGAAGAACCGGATCACGCCGGACGACATCCTCATCGTGCGCCGAGGCGCGGTGCCGAAGACCTCCAGCGGCAAGGTGCAGCGCGGTACCTGCAAGAAGCGCTACGAGAACGGCGAGCTGAACCCCGCACCCGTGCCCGCGGACGGAGCGGTGTGATGGTCCGGCTTCGCCCGTGTGCGGCTCGCTCCGGATCACGGATCCTGGGCGTGGGCGCTTACCGGCCCGTGCGCGTGGTGGGCAACGACGAGATCTGCACCCGCATCGAATCGAGCGACGAGTGGATACGCCGCCGCTCCGGCATCGTCACCCGCCGCTTCGCCGGTCCCGGCGAGACCGTGATCAGCATGGCCGCGGAGGCGGCCCGCAAGGCGATGGCGCAGTCCGGCACCGACCCGGCAGAGGTCGACGCGGTACTGCTGGCGAGCATGTCGTTCCTGGAACAGGCACCGGCCGCGGCGCCGCGCGTGGCTCACCTGCTGGGCGCCCGCACTGCCGGTGCCCTGGACGTCAGCGCCGCCTGCTCGGGATTCTGCTATGCGCTGGGCCTGGCCGATTCACTGGTCCGCTCCGGCGATGCCCGTCATGTCGTGGTGGTCGGCTCGGAGAGGATGAGCGACATCATCGACCCGGAAGACCGCAGCACGGCCTTCCTCTTCGGCGACGGCGCGGGCGCGGTCGTGGTCGGCCCCTCCGAGGAACCCGGCATCTCACCCGTGGTGTGGGGCTCCGACGGGCAGCACCACCAATTGATCGCGCACGACCACTCCTGGCTGGCTCCCCGCGGCGACGGACTTCGGCCCTACCTGCGCATGGCCGGCCCCGAAGTGTTCCGCTGGGCCACCCGTGTCGTACCGGAGACATCCAGGCAGGCACTCGCCGTCGCGGGCCTTCGAACCACGGACCTCACGGCCTTCATTCCCCACCAGGCCAACGCCCGCATCATCGACGCGGCGGCGAAGTCACTGAACCTCGCCCCGCACACTGTGATCGCCAGGGACGTCGTCTCGGCGGGCAACACCTCCGCGGCGTCCATCCCGCTCGCCATGGAGAACCTGCTGGCTCAGGGGGCACTGCCCAGCGGCGCCCCGGCACTGCTGGTCGGCTTCGGCGCGGGACTGACCCACGCCGCCCAGATCGTGACCCTGCCATGAGCCACGGCGCCGAATCCGATCTTGTGGCTTGGGGTCGGTAGTGGTGAGAGTCGGTGGTGTTGGTCTGGTGGTGTGCTGTGTCGGTGCTGGTCAGTGGGGTGTTGGGGCGGGATGGGCACTGTCATGTGGCGAGAGCTTGATGGGCGGGGTTGCTGTCGTGAGGCCTTATCTGATGGTGGGTGATGCTGTCTCAGGTTCGTGAGTTCTGATGCGGTGGGATGAGTGGGGCCGGTGTGATCGTGGGGCGGATCAGGACGTAAGGGCCGGCTGGGGGGTGCTGCCGAGGGCGTTGGTGGTGCGTCGTCTGCTGGAGCGGCAGCGGGCGGGGGAGTTGTCGGCGCGGCATGTGCGGGCGGTTGCTGAGACGGTGGGTGTTTCGGAGCGTACGGTCTGGCGCTGGCTGGAGCAGGCGAAGGCGACGGGGCGGGCGGAGGGGCCGGTCCGGCAGGGATACGTGGTGTCGGACGAGGTGTGGGAGCTGCTGGGCGAGGCGGGGGGGCAATGTCTCTGAGTTGAGGCGTCGGCTGGTGGCTGCCGGTGGTGAGGTGCCCATTCCGTCGATGTCGACGTTGAGCCGGGTGATCCGCAGGGACCGACGGGCGGGGCGGGCTTTGCTGACCGGGCGGGAGCCTGAGGTAGCCGGGTCGCGTCGGCCGGATCCGCTCAGCGAGCTGGGCTTGAACGTCGTGGCCGACAGAGGTAGCGGCGGGCAGGTGTTTCTGCGGGAGCAGAAGCACCTGGCGCAGGTTCCGGTCCTGGTGCCGGGCGCGCAGGTGGTGCACACGCCTGCTGTGCGGTCGGTGCTGCGGACGGTCGCGCACGCGGCCGGGGTGGGGGCGGTGGTGTGTCTGTACGGCGACGCCGGTCAGGGCAGGACCGTCGCGTTGCAGTACGCCCTGTCCCAGCTGCCGCACCCGGCCCGGGTCCGTCGGGTCCACGTTGGTGTGCACCCGACGGTGCCGGAACTGCGTCGGGTGCTCGCGGATGCCCTCGAGCTGGGCAGGCGTCTGCCGCGCGGGGCGGGGGAGGCCGACCTGATGCTGGTGCACGCGCTACGGCAGCCCCGTGTGCTGGTACTGGACGAGGCACAGCGCCTTCCGGGGCCGGCGCTGGAGTTTCTGCGCGGGCTGTGGGATCACCCGGACACGGACACGGCGCTCCTTTTGGCGGGTGCGGGCAGCGAACGGGCGCTGCGCCGGGTGCCAGCGCTGGCCTCTCGGGTGCTGACCTGGGAGCTGGTGCCGCGCCTCAGCCCGCGCGAGGTGGCAACCGTCATGGCTGCCTTCCACCCGCTGTGGGAGGACGTCAGTGAGGACGATGTCGTGTGGGTGGACGAGCATGTGGGACACGGCAATCTCCGGACCTGGGCGAAGCTCACCTCGCACCTGACCGCCGAGCTCTACGGCAAGAGCCGTGCGGTAGTGGACCGCGGGTTGCTGGAGCGGGCCTGCGCACGGCTCATGGGGCCGCTGTGACCGGCGCGGCCGGGCCGACAGAGGGCGCTTCCCGCTCCGGCGTGCACGGGGGCGGCCCGGGCGCGCGGGGAGGTCTGCCGTCGTCCTTCCTGTCGGCGCTGCGTGGCCCTGCCGTGCGCCGGCTGCTGGCCCTGCGGCGGGAACAGAAGCTGACGACCCGGCATGTACGGCTGATGGCTCAGTCCTTGGAGGTGACCGAGCGCACGGTGTGGCGGTGGCTTGCCGCTGCCGAGCGTGGCGAGGCCGCGGCCGCGGAGCCCGGGGCGCGGACCCAGAGTAAAGACCGCTGCTCCGTCACCCCCGAAGTGCGCCGCCTGCTGGCCTTGTGGAAGGGCAACGTCGCGGCGGTCCACCGTGAGCTGACCGCTCGCGCGGCCAGGGGCGAGGGGGAGCCGCCTCCGTCGATTCCGACGCTGCACCGGGCGATCCGTCGTGATCTGACGCCGGGGGAGCGGGCAGGGCTCGCGGGAGGGAGCGGGCGGCGCGCAAGCACGATGTGTTCCTGGCCCGGCCGCGCCCCTGGCGCAACCAGGTGTGGGAGAGCGACCACATGCAGGTTCCGGTGCTGGTCGATGTCGAGGGCAGGGCTCGCCGGCCGTGGATCACCTGGTTCACCGACTGCGCGACGAACGCGGTCACCGGCGTCGCGGTCACGCCGGTGCATCCGTCGCGGGAGTCGGTGCTGGCCGCGCTGCGCTCCGCGGTCCTGCGCGAGGAACCCTACGGTCCGTTCGGCGGCGTGCCCGAGAAGGTGCGGGTGGACCGTGGCAAGGACTTCCTGTCCAGGACGGTGACCGCCGCGTTCGATCTCCTGGACGTCACCGTGGAGGACCTGCCCGCCTACACCCCGCACCTCAAGGGCACGGTGGAGGGCCTGAACCGGGCAGTGGAGAGCATGTTCCTGGCCTCGCTGCCCGGCTACGCCCGCCAGCCGCGCCCCGGTAAGCGTGCATCCCGTCCGAAGGACGAAGTGCTGCTGGGCTTCGAGGACTTCACCGCCCGGCTGCTGGCCTGGAGGCTCTGGTGGAACACCGAACATCGCCCCGCGCCCTTGCGGGGCAAGACCCCGCTCGAGGTGTGGCAGGACGATCCCACCCCGCTGCGGGACGTGCCGGCCGCGGATCTGTGGACGTTCACCCTGGAGGACGCCGGCACCCGCATGCTCACCACCCGCGGCATCCGCTTCAGGAAACGCGACTATGTGGGGCCGTGGATGACCGGCCAGGCCGGTATTCAGGTCCGTATCCGCTTCATGCCCCATCACGACCACCGCATCAAGGTCTACCACGCGGCCACCGGCCGCTACCTGGGTCCCGCGGACCTGGCCGACCAGGCCACCGAGGAACAGGTCAGCGCGGTACGAAGGGCGCGGTCAGCTCGCGCACGCCGTCTGAAGAAGGACCTGGATGCCTCGCAGCGCGAGCGCTACGCCGCCGTGAACCAGCCCGAGGCGCCTCAGCGGCTCGGCGCGCTGACCGGTGTGCAGGCCGAGACTGAACTCTCTCAGAGTGCCGACTCCGACCTTGCGCAGCTCGCGCTGCCAGATCTCATCCCGCACGCTGCTCCCCCGGCCGACTGGCGCACCCCGGCTTCCCGGGCCGCGCTGACCACGCCAGGCCCGCCCGTCCGGTACCCGTACGGCCGTGACGGCGCTTTTGCCCCGGACGGCCCAGGCGGGCGGGCCGCACCTCCCACCACCGATGAAGACGGAGACGCCTCGTGACCGCGGCCACCTACCAGTACGTCGACCTGCCCGAGGCATCCGTGGTCACCACCCGCGCGCTGCTGGCGGCGCGGGAGAACATCGCCGACATGGTCGCGGCCCGCGCGATGATGTGCATCCACGGCGGCGCCGGCTTCGGCAAGACCCTCGCCGTCAACACCTGCCTGCGCGCACTCGAACCCGGCGAGGACGTCCGCAAGATCACCTTCAGGGCCCGTCCCACCGCCCGCGCAGTGCGCTACGAACTGTTCACCGCGCTCGACCTGGCCGGTGACCCGCCGCGCCACTCCAGCGAGTTCGACCGCCTCCTGAAGACGGCCCTGGCCGACCGCCCGCGCACCTTCCTGGTGGACGAGGCCCAGTGGCTCAACGGGGAGGCGTTCGAGTACTTCCGCTACCTGTGGGACGAACCGGCCACCCAGCTCGCGATCATCTTCGTCGGCGGCGAGGGCTGCCACACCGTGCTGCGCCGTGAGCCGATGCTGTCCTCCCGCGTCTTCATCTGGCAGCGCTTCACCCGTCTCACCCCCGGTGAGGTCCTGGAGGCGATCCCGCTGTTCCATCCCGTCTGGGCCGGAGCCGACCCGGACGACATCGCCTTCGCCGACCGGCACGCCGCGCACGGCAACTTCCGTGCCTGGGCCCAGCTGACCGCCCATATCCGTCTGGCCCTGGCCCGTACCGGCCGGCCGGGTGTGGACCGGGACCTGCTGCGGTGGGCCTTCAGCAGGCTGGGCCCTGCGGCATGACGGGCACCGGCCGCAGGGACCGTGACGGTTCCCGGCACGAAGGGGGCACCTCAGCACAGGAGGAGCGAGGGGTATGGGGGTGATGGATCCGGTCAATGCCCTGGGCGAGGTCGGTGTCGATGTCCTGGTGTGCGGGACGGTGTGCTCCCGGCGTCCTGATCCCAGCCTGCTGCGCACCCAGGGGCGTCCGCCCTGCACGGTGGTGGTGGACCCGCGAAGACGATGTGCGCATCACCCAGACCGCCCTGGCCTCGCACAATCCGGCGGCCGGCCACTTCGTGGTCCATCCCACCGTCGCCCCGGGCGGCCGGCTGCTGTGGCAGGACATCCTGCGGGCGCTGGGCGCACGCGTCGATGCCCGCGCCGGCCGGGAGGCACAGGAGGACGCCGTCCGCGTGGCTCTGCGCGCCGCGGGCCCGTGCCAGGTGACGGTCCTGCGTGCGCACCGGCTCGGCCTCGGCCGGTGGGCGGACCTGGTGCATCTGCACCGCACCACCCCTGCCGAATTCGTCCTCGTGCACCACGCCGCGCTGCCCCGCGACCTTGCGCATCTGCTGCGCCATTGTGATCAACGCATCGTTGACACCTTCACCGGCGTGGCGAGGCTGCATCCGCCGACACCGACAGGGCCCCGATGCCATGGAGCGGGCACCGGCCCATTTCCTCCCGTGGGCAGCGGCTGAGGCCGAGGCCGGCGCCGCCTGGCCACTGTGTACCGGGCCGCGTCAAGGCGGGGGCGTTCCGGCCGGGCGCGAGGCGGCCCCCGGACCCCGCAGGAGCCGCCTCGCCTTCCTCAACGTGCAAGGAAACAACGTTTCGTTGTTTCTTTGTGTGGTGGGGGTAGCATGCCTGCATGGCATCTGAAGCTCACGGCCGGGCCCGCGCGCAACTGTCCGCGATCGCGGAGGATCCCGCCGCGGGCTGGGCACCGGCGCACCATCTGGAGCAGGACGCTGTGCTGCTGGGGCGTCTGCTGGCGGCCGCCGCCGGCCACCGGCAGGACGGTGGGCAGCGTCCTGACGTGAGCGCTGATGAGGTGGCGGCTGGGCTGAGTCTGTTCGAGGAGATGCGTGTGGCGCTGGACCGGCTGGAGACGCAGGTGGTCATCGAGGCCCGGCGCCGGGGTATGGACTGGCGGCAGATCGCCGGGCATCAGGGCCTGAATTCCTCCCAGGCGGCCTCCCAGCGCTACCAGCGGCTGGTGACCCGCCTGGAAGAAATCCGTCAGGGCGTCCGGTAGGCGAGGGGCAGCCATGACGGATCAGCCGCAGTCCCTGTTCAGCGCCGTCGACGCGCTGCTCGCCGCCGTCGACGGCGGCGGTGTGCTGCCTGCCCTGGACGAACGGGTCCGCCTGCGTGAGGCGGCCGGACTGACCCAGGCCGCCGTCGCACAGGCCCTGGGGGTGCGCGTGGCCAGCATCGAGGCATGGGAAGCAGGCCGTGCCGAACCGAAAGCCGAACGCCTCGAGGCCTACCGCAGACTCCTGGAGGGCCTGTCCCGGCGTTTCCCGGCGTCCGCCGCGCCGTCCGGCAGCACCGAGGCCCCGCCGCGGCCGGACCCGGGCGCCGCCCCGCCGTCCGCACCTGTGGCACCGGCCGCCGCTCCTGCGGCACCGTCCCGCCCGGCGGCGCCCGGCAGACAGCCGGCCCGGCGTGCGCAGGGGAAGCAGAGCCCTGCCTGCCTCCGCACCGCCGCGGCCGGTGGCACAGACCCGCGGTTCGAGAACGGCCCGCTGGCGGTCGTCGACGTCGAGGACGGGCAGGTACGGGCGTACTGCACGGGCGGCCTGGTCCTGGACGTGCCCGCCAAGAGCCTTGCAGCCCTGGTGGACTGGACGCTGCGCGAAGCACGGCTCGGGCAGGCCAGGCTGTCCGGGCCGGGCAAGGACGCCGACCCGCTGCTCGTGCTCACCCAAGCCGCTCTGGAGCGCTACGGTCTGCCGACGACGCTCACCGAGGAGGAGCAGCTCGCCGGGCGGATCCCGGAGGGTCACAAAGCCGTCAAGCAGCTCGCCCGCGCGCAATGGAAGCTGACGAAGCGCGGCTTCGGCCCGTGGGCGCGGATCTACCGCCCCGCCACCGGTTCGGAGCGGGCCTGCGTGCAGGTGTGCATCCCCTCGTGGAACGCGCTGGCTGCCCGGCACTGGGGCCACGCCGGGCAGCTCCCGCCGGCCGAACTCGCCCGCGTCCTGGGCGTGTACGCCTCGAGGGTGATGACCCCGCGCGGTTCGACCGCGGTCACCGGCCTGGAGCTGATGACCGCCCTGCACCCGCCGACCCGCGCTTCCCGGCCCGACGCCGACGGCAAGCGGTACTCCGAGCACAACCCCGGCAGTCTGGGCCAGAACCCGGTCGACTGCGCGCCCTGCGAGGCCCCCGACGGCCACCCGCTCCTGGCCGACCTGCCGCGCTTCCACGTCCGCGGCCCGGCGGAGAAGCTGTTCGAGGAGGCCTACGACTGGGCCCGGCCTATGACTGACGACGAATGCACGCTGCGGCACCTGGTCGGCATCGACGTCAACATGGCCTTCGCCGCCGGCGCCAACGGCCTGACCGTCGGCCTGGGAGCGCCCACCCGCCTCGAGCGACCGGTGTTCGATGCGAAGCTGCCGGGCTCGTGGCTGGTGGACCTCTCCCATGTCGACCTGTCGCGGGTGAAGGCGGGCAAGGAGTGGGTGGAGCTGGACGGCAGCCTGCTGCCCTCCCCGTTCACGCCGAAGGGCGAACACCCCGAGGGGCCGGCCTGGTACGCGACGCCCACCGTCGCCTACGCGGTAGAGCTCGGCTACGAGGTACGCCCGATCGAGGCATACGTCCGCCACGAAAGCGGCCGCTACCTGGACGGCTGGTACCAGCGGCTGCGGGACGCCTACCTCGCCACGATGTCCGACCTCGGCGTCGGTGCCGACCTCGCCCCGGACGACTTCCTCACCGCGATGAACGGCTACAAGGCCCGCGACCCGGAGCTGGCGATCGTCGTCTCGGCTATCAAGGCGACGGTCAAGGGCGGCCTGGGCAAGCTCCGCGAGCGCCCCCGGGGCGAGGGCTGGAAACCCGGGCAGCCGTGGCGCGCCCTGTCCCGCCCGACGTGGCGGCCGGACATCCGCGCGGCGGTCATCTCCCGCACCCGCACCAACCTGCACCGCAAGATCGTCAAGCACGCGGCGTTCACCGGCCAGTACCCCGTCGCGATCCTGTCCGACTGCGTCGTCTACGCCGCGAACGGCACCAGCCCGCTGGACTTCCTGCCCTACCGGGAGGGCAAGCCGCTGCCCGGCGGCTTCAAGCTCGGCATCAACCCCGGCCTGGTCAAGCACGAGGGCACCCAGACTGTCCTGTGGGGTGAGGAGGTCCGCGAGCGGTTCAACGCCCCGGAGCTGAACCTCGCCCGGTACATCAAGGACGGCACCGTCACCGACGCCGACAGCGGAGAGTAGGAGCCGGCGATGAGCCTGTTCGGAGACGGCCTGGACGCTGCCGTGCAGAAGGCGTTCACCCGCCCCGCGCCCAAGAGTGCGGGCGCGCAGATGCGGTACCTGGTCAAGCAGCTCAAGGGCACCAAAGCGGTGGCCCAGATGCTGCGGGTCTCCCAGCGCACCGTCGAGCGCTACGTAAAGAACCAGATCAAAAGACCCCGTCCCGACCTCGCCGCCCGTCTGGAGCGCGAGGTGAAGGCCCGGTGGCAGCCGCAGGTGAGGGCCAGGGCCCGGCAGAAGGCGGCAACCACCGACGGCATCGTCATCGACACCCGCGCCCGCCTGGGCTACACCGCACCGATCGGGTCGACGGACCAGGACCGCATCCGCCACCTGACCGTCGCCCTGCCCCCGCACTACGCCGCCCGCCTCTTCGACGCCCACCAAGCCGGTGCCACCGACCAGCAGCTCCAGGGCATCGCGGCCGAAGCACTCAAGGACGTGTACTTCCAGGACGGCGGCCGCCGCGCCGGCTCCCTGGAAGAAGTCCGCTTCACGGACATCGAGCACCTCGAGTTCGACCTGTGAAAGCCGGGTCCGGGCCTGAGATCCCGGCGCTGTGACTGAGCGCTTCATTTGGTGAGTGAGCGCGCGAGTTGGCGAGTGGAGTGTTCAGCGCCGGCGGGACGGTACGCGATCGGCTTCCAGGTCGAGACGCATTGCTTCGCGCAGCCGCGTGAGGGCAGCTTCGTACTCGGCGCGGCCACTCGAGTAGGCCTCATCCCAAGCAAGGGTGCCGGCTGCGGCGAGGTCCCGTACGTCACGCAGTCGGCGGAAGGCGTTCTCGGAAGCGGCAAATACGTGCGACGCGGCCATGATCGACATCTGGTATCGCACTCCGTAGCACGGGGCGAAGCTGTCACGGGCGGAGCGTGCCCGTTCGAGGGATTCCATCTCCTGGTTGCGCGCCAGGCTACGGAAGGAGTTTCGGGCCTGAGAGAGGCATGTGAGGTAGTCGCTGTACAAGGCCCGTCGTACCCCGAATAGGCGATCGTCCTGTTCGCGGCGCCAGCGGCTGCGGTCGAGCAGGGCGGCGGAGGCGGTCGCGATCAGGGCACCGATCACGGCACTGACCAGCGTCATCCACTGCATGAGCCAGAGGGTAGAGCGCACGCGCTCGCACCGAAACAGCACAAAAGTGGCCACGTACCAGCGACGTCCAAAGGGGACTTCTCAGCTCGGTCGATCGGTCCTCCCAGGCTGGCCTGAATTCCCGGCTCGGAAGCAGAGCACCAGGGAAATGGTGCGTCTCGCTCAGTTGCCGTACGTGACGAGCGGAATGAACCCGCCAGCAAAGACCGCGAACAGCAGGAGACAGCCGAGCGACTGTCGACCCTGCGCGTCCGCTCGTGCGGCCTCATGCCGGGCAATGCCCCGGGCCACACCTCGCGCGATCTGCTCCTCGTCGTCCACGTCCCTCTCCCAATGTCCGACCGTTACACATTGTGGGAGTGAAGGCACATGGGCCCGCCTGAGGGCCATTGATCGGAGGCTGCGCTCAACCCGACAACTGAAGCACTCAGTCACAAGCGCCCGGATCCGGGCCGTCCCAGGCCCGCGCGCCCGTGCCCGGCTGCCCGTGCTCTCCCGCCCGCTGGGCTGTGTTCACCGCAGCGCACACGGCCCAGCGGGCGTTCTGTTCTGTGACCGCCTGAGGTGTTTCCTCTGACCTCGTGGACGGTCAGCGGGCGGCCGTCAGCCGGTGTGTGGCCGGCCGGGGACGCTGTACCCGCTCCCGTGCGGTGGGCGGGGCTCCTCCGGCCGGTGTGCGGGGCTTGTTCGCACTCCCGCCGGCTGTGGGGCCGCCGCGGCCCCGGCTGGAGAGGTTCTTCACCTCGAGCGCGATGTACTGGCCGTCGTGCGTCGTGAACAGGTCCGGCTGCCAGGCGAGTGGAGCGTTGGGGCTCTTCCCGTTGAGGGAGGCCTGTGATGCCAGGTAGCTGTGCATACCGAGTGCGACGGCCTCGTCCAGCGCTGCGGGCGGCAGCAGTTCGGCCAGCCGTCTCCATGCCTGGCTGTTGGTCCGTGTGCCCGGCCCGCCCGCGTGGGCGGACGCCATGTGCAGCAGGCGCCGCTCGACGGGGCGGTCAGCAGTCGCCGGTTCTTGCGGCAGTTCGTGCGTGGCGGTGGCTTTGGCGAAGGCGGCTGTCCAGGCGGTGTGCTTGTCGGGCGGGACGCCGCAGCCGGTCAGGAACGCCTTCAGTTGCTGCTCGTCGGCGGGGACGGCGTCACGGTTGACGATGCGGGCGGCGCTGCTGACGGGCAGGGCGAGCGGGTTGCCCGAGCGGTCCCGGATGTCCCGCAGACTCGGCGCCCCTGCCTGTTCCCACACCACTTCCAGAGCCCGGCTCAGGTCAGCGGCGTCGCTGATGAGTTCGGGCCGCGGGGCGTGCAGCCCGGACAGCCGGCCGCGTTCCTCGATGCGCGCGTGCCGCCACAGCTCACCGGCGTACTGCGCCTGTGCCGGCCCGCCGCCGCAGCCCTCCACGTAGGCCTCGACCGTCGTGTGCCGGGGCACCACGGTGCCCGAGGCCGCCCGCTTGAGCGTGGCCGGCGACAGTCCCGTCGCACGGGCCAGTTCCCGATAGGTCAGGGCGGCCGACTGCCGACGCAGACGCAGATATTCGGCCAGCCGGCCCCGGGCGGGCCGGCTGTGGTCGACGGGATTCTCCCGGCGTCCCATCGCGGCCTCCTACTTTCCGGCGGCGGCGCGCAGCACCGCACCGGCCAGCGACGCCGCACGGCGGCGTCCCCCGCTCACGGTCACGACCGCCGCCGCGCCCAGGGCGCCGCAGCCGCCCAGCAGGACGAAGATGTCCTGCAGCGGTACCCCGGCCACGTGCAGGGCACCGCCCAGGACGGGGAAGGAGACGGCTGTGAAGGCCTGCGGCGCGCCGAACCGGGACGCGGGCTCCATCCGCACGGGTTCGGCGGGGGCGGGCGCTGCGAGGGTGGTCTCGGTGGGCATATGACGTCCTCTCGGCAGGCCCGGCCCGCCGGAAGACGGCGGGCCGGGCGCGAATCTGCTACTGGCTGCAAACTCCGTGTGCACAGCGGCGATTGGCGTCGCCTGCTGCGCCGGGGGAGATCTTCATCATTCCAGGACGGGGCCGCTTCCCGCAGACCGATCGCCGACCGTAAAGACCTATATGTAGGGTATGAGAATTTTTTGGTTCGCTGGTGTCCAAGAGAGCGGTTCTCACCCCTTGCCCCTGCGTCCACCTCTGACCAGCACCGGTGTCGTACGACGGCGGCGCAGGACGGGCCCGGCCGCCGGGATGGTTCATCAGCGTCCACGCTCGGCTTGCCGCAGTCCCTGTCTATGAGTGATGGTGGGCCGCACAACACCACGAGGCCGGTCCTGCCGGCCCGCGAACGTCCCTCAACTGCTACTGGCTGCAACCGATGCTGACAGGGACACCCGGCACCAGCCACGTTGGCGCGTGGCCTGCCCGCACCGAGCCGGCACCCGTTGCACGGGCGCCGGCTTTCGTGTGTGGCCGCCGCACACCCCTGCGGCCGGGCCTATACGGCGGGCAGGACTCTCGGCCGGCCGCCTGTGCCCCGCGGCGCGGGACACAGGCGGCCCTCGCCCCACCCGTACGCGCAGCCCGCCGGGGTCTGCCCGGGCTGCGAGGTGAATCCGCAACAGCGCCCGCCCGGGAGCCCGGGCCCGCGGCCGCACCGCGTCCCGCCGCAACACGGCCGTCATTGCCCGGCCTTCGGGCAAGCTCGTCGGATGGAAGGCATCTCTGGCCGGAGCGCGCATCTTCCTGGCCGCGCCGTGCCCCGGGCCGGGGTTGCGTGGCCGGAACGGATACAACCCACGCAAGCGTCCTGGATTCTCCGGCCCTCGCGGGGGACAGGTCTACGTCGTCGTTGGAATCGGTTGCGGGAGCCGGGGTGGGTACAGTGCTGTTCGAGGTGCGGGTCGATTCGTCTGCGGGGGAGCTGCGTTCGCTGCAGGGCTGGTTGCGTGCTGATCCTGAGACGCGCCGGGCGGTGACGGCACAGGTGCGGGGCGGTGTGCCCGGGCCGGGGGAGATGGGCACGGCGCTCGATGTCCTGCAGCTGGTGACGGGCAACGGGTGGAGTGCGGCGTCGTTCGTGCTGGCGGTGGCGGCATGGCGGCAGACACGTCCGCAGCGGCCGCGGGTGGAGATCCGCCGCGGGGACACGGTCATCGTCCTCACTGACTGCTCCGATCAGGAGATCCAGCAGGCGACACGGGCGCTTGACCGCCTCGACGGCGAGGGGGAGGCAGGCCGGTGAGCGTGCTGCCCGACCCGGGCGCGTCGCGCGCGGTCCTGATCGGCACGAGCCGCTACCGGCACCTCGAGCAGCTGCCGGCCGTCTCGAACAATCTGCAGGCCCTCGCCGGCCTCCTGACCAGCCCGGTGTCCCTGCACCTGCCCGCCCAGCATGTGAGCGTCGTCGAGGACCCGGCCGCCGGACAGAGCGCGGTGGGAGCCGTGAGGCAGGCGGCTGCCGAAGCCACCGACACGCTGATCGTCTACTTTGCCGGGCACGGCTCGGTCGACGCGGACGCGCTCAGCCTGGCCTTGCCGGACACCGAGCACGGGCGGATCGAGACCAGCCTGCCCTACGACTGGCTGCGCCAGGTTCTCCTCCTTGACTCCCGTGCCGAGCGGCACGTCGTGATCTTGGACTGCTGCTACAGCGGCCTGGCTCTGGGGAGGATGAGCGCCTCACCCGGGCTCGCCGACCAGGCCGCGGTGGAGGGCAGCTTCCTCCTGGCGGCCGCCGCAGAGACCCGGACCGCCCTGGCGCCGGTCGGGGACACCTACACCGCCTTCACCGGCGCACTGCTCGACACCCTGCACCACGGCATCCCGGGCGGTCCGGCCCTGCTCGATCTCGCGGCCCTCTACCAGCATCTGCGCCGCACTCTGGAAGCGAGGGGACATCCCGTCCCGCAGGCCAGGGACCGCAACAGCGGCTCCAAGGTGGCACTTGGACGCAACCACGCCTCCCTCCCCGCCTCGCCGGCGGTCCTTTCGCCCGGCACCGTGAGCGGTGAGCGGCCCTGGCCGGATCCGCGGTCCGTCCGCACCGTCACGGGTTTCTTCACCGCTCTCGCAGACGTCCGGGTGATCAGCGGCCTGACCCACCAGGCGGTCGGTGAGCGTTCCGCCGGACGCATCTCGGCCGGCACCGTCAGCCGCCTGCTCAACCGCACCACGCTCCCGACGACCTGGGGCACCGCCGCCGCCTACCTCGCTGCCTGCGGTGTCCCCGACGCCCAGATCACCCAGTGGCAAGCCCTCTGGGAGCACCTGCGCGCGCAGCCCGCGACGGCGGAAGCGGACGCAGCACGCCCCACACCCCCAGCGCCGGCGGGAAGCGGCAGGGCACGGGTGTGGCCGCGGTCCCTGCCGGTCTTCCGCCGAAAGCGGGGCTAACGACCCGATACGGCAGAGGCCGAGGAACTCGACGGCTGGGGCGCGGGCGTCTTCCCCGAGCCGTCGGACTCGTCGGCGAACAGCGTGTTCCATCCGGCAACGGCCACCAGCACCGCCACCACGATCACGCCCGTGGACGGCTTCTTCCACTTGCCGGAAGCCGACGACGGTTTCACATAGTGCCCCGCCCGGTAGTACCCCTTACGGTTCTGCGCCACAGCTACCCGCCCCTCCGGCTCCGTGCGACTGCCTGCCGGGCGAAGTCTCCCAGCGATGGGACCGCACCGGCCTCCGAACAGCTGAGCACGGCTGATTCTGCACGGTCGACCCAGCAGTGCACCCTCCGCCCCGCGCTACACCGCCGTGCTCCGCTCACCGGCCGAGTGCCCTCGCTGCGGCATGGTCCAGCCACTGATCGCGCGGGATGACGACGGTGCCGATGTTTGCGGGCCATGTGTCGGCTTCGCCGCCGACTACACCTGCAAGCAGTGCGGCCGGACCGGCAACCCCCACAGCCGCGGTCGATGCGCTCACTGTGTCCTTGCCGAGCGGGTCAACGCCCTGTTGGCCGGGCCCGATGGCACGATCACCTCGCAGCTGGAACCGCTCGCGGCGGTGCTGGCGGACGCTCCCTGACCGTTCCTCGCCATCCAGTGGCTCAAGGAGAGTCCGAACACCAAGCTCCTCGCCCGGTTGGCGTCCGAAGGACACGAGCTCAGCCACGAACTGCTGGACGAGCTCCCGCCCAGCAGGAACCAGCGCTACATCCGCCAACTCCTTTTACACACGGGGGTGCTGGAGGAACGCAATGAGGACCTCGAACGCATCCCGGGTTGGCTGGAGCACGAGCTCGCGGACAAGCCGGCCGCGCACGCCAGCCTCGCCCGCCCCTTCCTGCACTGGTTCCTGCTCCGACGCGCCCGTCAGCGGGCCGCCATACGTCGCCACCCCGCCTCCGCCGACCGCGACCTGCGGCGCCGCGTCAGCGTCGCCCTGGACTTCCTGTCCTGGATAGACCAACGCGGCCTGCCCCTCGCCGACCTCGCCCAGGAGCACATCGACGACTGGATCGCCGGGGCCACCAGCCAGCGACGCTACCTGATCCGCTACTTCCTGAAATGGACCACGAGCCGCCGGCTCACCCGCGAACTAACCGTCCCCTCCATCCCGAGCCAGGAGCCCCAGGACCTGCTCGACGACGACGATCGCTGGCGGCTCCTCCAACGCTGCCTGACCGACGACGCCCTGCCGACGGATGTCCGGGCCGGCGGCGCGATCACCCTGCTGTTCGGCCTGTCCACCGAACGTCTTTGCCACCTGACACCTGAACAGCTCAAGTTCGGTGACAAGCACGCCCACCTGATCCTGGGCCGCCACCCCGTCCTGCTGCCTCCACGGCTCGCCGAACTCCTTCGGCAACTTGCCGAACAGCCCCAACTCCGGCCTCAGGTCTCGCGAGCCCACCCAGGTCCTCAGTGGCTCTTCCCGGGCATGGTCCCGGGCAAGCCGATCTCGACGCACGGCATGACCCAGAAACTCAACCGGCACGGCATCCCGGTTCGCACCGCGCGCAACGGGGCGCTGGCCGCCCTCGCTGCTGATCTCCCCAGCCCGATCCTCGCCGACGTGACCGGGATGCACCGCCACACCGCGCTCCGCTGGGTCGCCTACGCCCGACGCGACTGGGCCGAGTACCTCGCCGCCCGCGCCGAGGACGAGGCCGGCGGCCGGAAGAAGGTACGGCCCCAGTGACCCCCGACTGCATGGAAGTCAAGGCGTCGATCAGGGTCCGCGCTCATGTTCCGGTCTGACCGGGTGGGGACTTCACCCGTCACCCCGTCGTCTACATGGTTGTGCACCATGGCGCACTCGACACGAGGAGTCAGCTCGGACATCATGAACGAATGAGACTGCCATGGCGTAAGAACGCATATGCGATCCTGGGCAACCCTGCCGTTGCCGACAGAAACGTGCAGTTCTTTTCAAAGCTTGACAGAGTCGACCGTGCAGACCCAGTTGAGGTCGCCAAGAAATACGCGAAGGAAATGTATGGCCGCCGAGGAAATGTTCCACTCCTCAAGGAAAGGGAGCGCAATAGAAGTCGCTTTCATATCGGCCTCAACGTCCTTCCCGCTGATTTCTCTGAAGTCACGAAGAAGTCATTCCTCGTCTCCGACGTCTTGATGTTGACACAGGACCAAGAAGGGCCCGAGGTGCCACTGGGGGCACTGGAAACATCAATTTTCGGTGGAGGTGATGCGCTACAGGAACCTCAGGCGACTTACTACAGTACGCCATACGGATTTCAGTGCTACGACCCTGCAGGACTCGGAAGATGGCTGCTGGACACGGAACCTCTCCTGAAGGCTGGCCTCGCTTGGTACTTACCTCAGTTCGTCCAGTCGGATACGGCGGTAAGCGGCTATCTCGCTCCAGATCACCCTCTCAAGACCACTCCCATCGACTACGATTTCCTCATCCGAGACGGCAGGGCGATTGAAGCGTCTGGAGCCGAACCTATCGCCAGCCACGTAACGCGCATCCTCTTCAAAATGAAGATCCCATACATCGAAGGTGTGTCACTCGGCGACTTCAGCACTCTCACTGTTAACGAATTCAATTCTCACACTGCCTTCAAGGCGTGGCTGCGGCAGAGGCTCCTGGAGTTGGATGACGCTCTGGAGGACACTCAGTCGCAGCGCAGGATTGCCGCCATCGAAGAGGAGATCCGCAACGGAGTTGCCCAGGTGGAATCCCAAATGGCGAACGCCGCCAAAACCAAGAGCGTAGCCACTACAGGCGCCGTAACATGCACAACCACGGTCGCTTTGCTCGCAATTCAACAGCCAAGCATGCTCGCCGTCGTCACCGCCCTCGGCATCGCCCCCGCTGGCCTGTGGAATTTCCTCAAGACGCACTCCGAGGAGGGTAAGCCTAAGGCGCGTGAGAGCGATTGGTTCTACCTATGGGCCCTCATGAAGGACAGCGAGCGCTGCTGAGGAACGGTGAATTCGGCAGTTTGGCGCTCTAAAGGCTGTCCCGCAAGTGATCTGAGGCGTGCTCCTCATCAGCCGTCGGCATGGATCCGCTACCCGGTCAGGGTGAGGTTGTGGAGGCGAGCGATGCCACGCATGGCGTGGTGTACGCCGTCGCCTTCCAGGCAGGTAGCTCGGTCTGGCTGGGTTCTCGGCGGTGCGGGATGATCAGACCAGTGCCGCGGTAGCCGCCGTCGGCGATCACAGTGGTGTTGCCGACTGAGCTCTTGGCTCCGGACAGTTCCTATGCCTTGCAGTCGTTGCGGTTACCTGGCACGGGCCGACCGACGGAGACGACAAGTCGTGAGTCGGCATCGATGACGATCTGGTGGTTGGTCGAGTAGCGGTAGTTCTTGGACTGCTCCGCCACGCTGTGGTCCCGTGTCGGCACCAGGGTGCCGTCCACGATCAGCACCGTGTCTCTGCGGAAGCGGCTCCGTGGCCGCAGCGCGAGCAAGGGACCGAGCTGGCTCACAATCCGACCTGCGGCCGACTTCGAGATCCCGAATAAGGGAGCCAGCTGCCGCAAGGTCAGATTCGTCCGCCAGTACGCGGCAACCAGCAGCACCCTGTCTTCCGGCGGAAGACTCCAAGGGCGGCCTCTGCGAACAAGGTGCGGGCCTTCGCGCCGCAGCATCGTGACCAGCTTCCCGAACTGCTTCGGACTCAGGCCGGAGTACGGCGCTATCCATGACGGCTCCGACGCCGTGATCACAGCCCCCACGTGAAGATCATCTCAGTGGTGGGCCTGGCATCCCTGCACGATCGAGGTCCACGGGTCCTGGATCTGCGGGCCGAAGTCAGTAGAGCCAGCGGTCCAGATGCGCTGGCCAGAGCAACCCCTCGTAGCCGTTGAAGGCCGCCGGGTCGATCTCCTTCAGTTCCTCGGCCAGCCGGTTCAGCTCTGCAAAAGCCCGCTCTTCCTCCTCTTCAGAGAGGTACTCCTCAGGACCGTCCGGCTCGCTGAGAAGCTCAGAGGCTGTGACGAGACTGCCGTAGCGGTGAAGGACATCGAGCCACACGTCGACACCCGAGTTGGCGAACCATGCCTCCCCGTCCGGCATGACGAAGTAGACCGCCCCGGTCTCCGGCTCGACACCGAACGATGACCGCTCGGCCTGATCATCGGGGTCCGCCTGTTCGGTGAGACGGTAGAGCGGGCCACGGGACGTGAGAAGGACCGGCTCAGCCTCGCTCTGCATCACGACGCGTTCAATGAGGCGTGGAGCTACCGGGATGCCCACCTCGACGAGCTGTGCCTTCATGGAGCCAGGGATCCGCCAGCCGACCACAACATCCTGTCCGGCTCGTGTGACATGCCCCAGGCCGGCCCACTCGGTCAGCTGGTCGTACGTCGGCATCGAACGATCCTCTTCCATCGGCTGAGCCCCTCCCGCGCGATCCGTGGACATCTTCGTCGCCGAGGCATCCGGGCTGTCATCCCGCAGCCCGCTGATCAGATCGGTCACCGTCTGCGGCGAGGCCGCGCCGGAGGCCGGCCGCCCGGCTTTGACGCTGAGAAATACAAGGAGCGCAATGCCGTCGAGCGGTGCATCGCCCGACTCAAGCAGTGGCGCGGCCTGGCCCTACGGACGGACAAACTCGCTATCGCCTACCAGGCCGCCCTTCACGTCGCGTCCATCTTGATCTGGGTCCGGTGCTGAGCAGGTCGCTGGACCCTGACCTGCGGATCGTCAGTTGGTGAGTGCCAGCCTGATACCGAAGATGCCGATGACAGTGCCGGTGATCCGGTCGAGCAGGCGGCGGGCGTGGGGCTTGCGGAGCCAGCCCTGCAGGACACGAGCGAAGCCGATGAGGACGGCAGACCAGAGCAGGCCGATGAGGATGTGCACCGTGGTGAGCAGGAGGCCCATGGTGAAGTGGCCGGTGCCCGGGGGGATGAACTGGGGCAGGACGGCGACGTAGAAGGCGCCCATCTTCGGGTTCAGGAGGTTGGTGAGCATCCCCTGGCGCCAGCCGCCGCTGACCGAGTCCGCGTCGGCGGCCAGAAGGGAATCGTCCATGTCTGTCGTGGGGAGCCCCCGGAAGGTGTCCCGGAGCATGCGGGCGCCCATCCAGATCAGGTAGGCGGCGCCGATCCAGCGCAACGCTGTGTAGGCGAGGTGGGAGGCCGTGAGAAGCGCGGTCACGCCGAGGGAGGTGAAGGCACCCCACACCAGAGTGCCGGTCTGGATTCCGAGGACGACGCCCCAGGCTCTCCTGCGCTGGCCGAGGGCCGACGTGCGCAAGATCAGCGCCGTGTCGAGTCCGGGAGTCAGAGTGAGAAGCCCTACAACTAGAGCGAAGGACCACAAGGCGGAGCTTATTGCCATGGAATGCCAGCCTACCCCGCCAGATCGCGTGCTCAGTTAGCGGGTCTCGTGGATCTTGAGCTGTTTAGCCACTACGTCAAAGAGACACGCCCTAGGTGTTGCGCGGCCCGCAGGACTGTCCCCGTGTTCGCGCAGGTCACCACGCCGTTTTGCCGTGGTCGGATCGCTGGCATCCCCGTTGCGGCTGCTCTGCCCATGTCCCTTGGCTGGAGTGAAGGAGGAAGGGACGGGCGGGATGGGCGGCCGCGGCCGGGGATCGGGGGCGTCCCAGCCCGGTCGCCCGTCGGCCAGTGCCGCCGCGCCGCCGTCAGCCCGGCGACGGAGGTGCTCTGGGATGTCCGACCGGTGAGGGCTGTCAGTGGCGTGCGACATCATCGGCAGATGGCCACGCAAGCAGCTCCACCGACCTACCTGGATCGCCTCCGGACGGACCTGGACCTGATCGAAGCGGACTTCGTGCAGATCCTCGCGGACTCACAGATCCGAAACACCGACCCCAACCGCGGACGCGACTACGTGATGCACCTTGGCGCTCCCAAATGGGGATGGGTGCCCAGCAGCCCCGAACTCGAGGCGCGACGAATGCAACTGCTGGGGCGCGTGCGGGACTGGGAGCCGCTGTTCCGCCTGCTTTTCCCGCATCCGACTCCCGAGGTCACCAAGCGCCTTGAGGAGAACCTTGAGCTACTGCGGCGCTGGCTTGAGCGCCCGCGTGACAGAACGGTGCCGGCCACCATCGGCAAGGCCACCGACTACGTGCGCGACGCAGTGACCACACTCCGGACACTGGGGGAGCTGCTGCCCTCTGACCCCTGGGTGGTGCGCCTGGTGGTCGACACGAACGTGCTGTTGGATGACCCTGACGTGGCGATCTACACGCCGCTGCTGGGAAAACGGTACATGGTTCACCTGATGCCCGCTGTCCTGCGGGAACTGGACGACCACAAGCGCGCCGGACGCAACCCCGATATCCGAGAGGCGGCGAAGAAGGCCGACCGCCGCCTGAAGGGACTGCGGACCAACGGCGACGTGCGGCGCGGCGTCCGAGTCGCCGGCGACGTGCACGCTGTCTTCGAGCACATCGAACCCAAGGGCGACGGGCTGCCGAACTGGCTGGACCTAGACGTGCCTGATGACCGCCTGGTGGCCTCCACCTTGCTGCTGCAGTCCCGGCATCCCGGCTCTTCCGTATACGTGGCCAGCGACGACATCAACCTCCAGACGAAGCTCGCCGCAGTCGGACTGCCGTTCATCGAGGCACCCTGAACGGACGCTCCGCGCTACATACGCTCAGGACATGACGATGACGCCGCAAGAGCTTGAGGATCAGAAAGAGACCCTGGAGCTGATCAACAGCGAACTCGCGGCGCGTCTGGCACGCCAGTCGGAGTCGGGCGCGAAGGTGGACACGAAAGCGATCTTCCTGGTCGGCTTCGCGGCCACAGGCGCCCAGTTCCTGGCCCCCCGGAGCTTCGAGCCGTTCACCGGCACCGCGGCCTTCGCGGCGTACGCGGTGGCTGCCGGCTTCGGCATCTCGGTCTTCAACCTCGCCGAGTACGAGGACATCAAGCCGCGGGACGTCCTGGACACCTACGCACGCTCGGAAAAGGGCGCGACGCTGGGGGCCCTGGCCGGAACGCGTGTGGGGATGTTCGAGAACAACGCCCGCCTGCACCAGCGGAAGACCAAGCGATGGACGGTCGCCCTGGCCGCTGTCACCGCCGGGATCGTCCTCTCCACTGTCAGTCTCGTGCTGCACACTGGCGGCCATGACAGACACACAGAACCAGGGGAACCCACTCCCACCTCCTCCGCCACCACCTCCGCCCAGCCTCACTGACTCCCTCGCCAACCCGGCACTCGTGGGCACGGAGAAGAGGAACGAAGGCAAGCCCGCGCGCAACGGGGCGGCCACCCCGCGACAGACCGCCGAACGGCGCTGACCCGTGCCGCGAGAGCGGCCCTCGCCATTGGCCAGACATACGAGACCCCGGGCATCTGCGGCCCGGGGTCTCTCTGTGCTCTGGGATGCCCGACCGGCTCAACGACCCGCCGACGCGAGCGTCACGCCCACTGCACGCCCAGCTCCCGCAGCGCGCCCAGCTGCTCCGCCGTGAGCCTGTCCCGCCTCGACTTGGTGTTCGAGACCCACACACCCAACTTCACGGCCACCGGCTCCGCCTCGCCGTCGACCGCGATCTCTTCGCTGTGTCCCCTCGGCACGGGCCGGTCCGCGCCTTCCCGCTCCACCCACTGCGTGAGGGCCGCCAGGCCCCGCTGGAACGCGGCCTGTGCCTTGTTCGGGCCCTTCGCCGCATGCTCGGCTGCCGGGGCGGGAGACGGGGCCTCAGCGGGCTTCACGCCGAGCTTCGACAGCCGTTCCTGCTGCTCGGTCGACAGCTGCGCCCAGGTGCCTGGGTTCTTCTGCTGCCGCTGGAGCCACTTGCCCAGGTCGTCGCCCTCGAAGAGCACCCCGGGTTCGATGACCGGCAGGACGCCGTCGGCGTCGACCAGGTCCGCGAGGACGCGGTAGTGCCGCTGCCAGTTGAGCGGCCAGGGGCAGTTCCAGTCCGGGTCGATCGCGGCCAGCTGCTTCGCGCGCTCCGCCGCCCGCTCCGGGGCCTTGCCCAGGCCGCCCTTCCGGCGCAGATTCGCGAGATACTGCCCGACCGGCACCATCGCCTCGCCCTCGCCCCATACCGCGTCCTGACGCGGAGCGAGGTGCCCCATGGCCCGCCGGTAGGACCGGAGCGCGGCGAGCTTGTTCTCCCACGCCTCCTCGCCCGGCTCCCACACCATCCCGGCCTCCGGCGCGTCCAGCAGGGTCTTGCGCCGCTCCTCTAGTTCACCTGCCCGCAGCGCCTTCCGCTGCTGGTGGACCCAGCGCCCAAGCGGAAAATCCTTCGTGACCCCCACTTCCACCTCGACGTCGTAGGGCACGGCGTAGAGGCCGGTGATCTCGTTCTCCTTCCGCCAACGGAGCAGAGCCTGGTAGCCCTCCAGCCACACCAGGGACTCGGGCCGGTAGACCCGGGTACGCAGGAACGCCGCGATGGTCGCGGCGTCGCGCGGGCTGGAGAAGTGCAGCAGCGTTGTTTCGGCAGTGGCCTGCGTGTCGTCCTCCTGGGCCTCGCCGCCGACCCCGACGTTCTGCCCGTCTTCGTCTCGCCGAACGTGTACCTTGCGCTTCCCGCTGGTGAGAGCGCGGGAGGCGAGCTGCTCGACGAGTCGTTCATCGTGACTGCGGAGGCCTTGGAGGACGGCTACAAGGGGGCGGAACGAGGCGGAGGCGACCATGTCGGTCGGGTCCTCGCCGGGCTCCAGGAACACCGGCACGATGATCCTGGCCACCTTTGTGCTGCCGTCCTTGTTGAGCCGGAGCGCGCGGCCGATGTTCTGCACGATCTCCACCTGCGAGCCGCGGGTGTCCGCGAAGCAGATCGAGTCGACTCCCCGCTCGCCGGTGATGTCCACGCCCTCCCCGAGCACGCGAACGCTGGCGAGGAAGGCGCGGTGCACCCTGCGCCCGGCCGCGTCGATGCCGTTGGCGAACTGGCGGATCGTCTCGCGCCGCTCGGCGACGGTGTGGTCGCCGTACAGCCACGCCGACCACACCCGGTCCGGCGGGACGTGACGGCCGGCCTCCAGCTCGTAGAACTCCGCGTCGATGGAGGACTTCGGCAGCCTGTCGGCCGCGGCCAGGTCGTCGTCGGTGGCGTCGTTGACGTACAGCTCGGCAGCCGTCTCCGGCAGCTTCTCCGCGAACGCGGCCGCTTCCTCCACCTTCTGGTGGAACGTCATGACCGTACGCAGGTTGTACACGGCGGCGTGCTCCAGGAGCGCGGTCTGCAGGAGTGCCAGGCGCCGGCCGCGCCGGGCTTCCTCAGACTCCCCGAGGACGGGGGAGGGGTCGCGGATCTCCAGGACGTCGATTTCGAACCCGGCGAGGATCTCCCGTTCGATCGCCTCCGAGAGCCCGAGTTCGGCGAGCCATGCGCCGTACGTCCCGTTCGGGTCGTCGGCCATGGTCGCGATCTCCGCCTCCTGGCCGTCCGTGCCCTTCTGCGGGCGGGCCGCGGCGAGGATGCGTGGGGTCGCGGTCAGGTAGAGCCGGAAGTCCGCCGGGATCCGGGCGTTGTCGTGGATCGCCGCCCACGGACGGCCAAGATCACCGGCGGTTCCGTGGGCCTCATCCACGATCGCGAGGTCGAAGCCTGCCATGCGCTGCCCGTAGAGCCGCTCCCCGCCCGCCAGAGCGGCCTCCAGCGGCCCGCGAACCTTCCGCTGACCCTCGGGTGCGTCGATGTCCTCGCGGTCCACGAGAGAGGCGTACGTGGCGAACACGACCACGGGCCCGTGCCCGGCCCACAGGGCGAGCTGGATCGGGTTGGTGGTGGTACGAACTCCGAGCGCGTTCAGGACCGCGTCGTTCTCCAGCGAGCACACCGCGACCATCGGGCCCCGGTGGCCCACCGCCCGCCACGCCTGGGCGGTCTGCGCGAGCAGGTCCAGGGTCGGCGCGGTCACGAGGATCCGGCCGACCGCGAACGACTCCAGCGCGCACGCGGCGGCCGTGATCGTCTTGCCCGAGCCGGTCGCTGACACGATCGTGGCACGGGCACCCTGCGGGGGCACAGATGACCTTGCAGGGAATCCCACCCACCTGCGAAACGCGGAGCGCTGATCTACCTGGTGTTCCTTGAGCTGAATCGCTGACATTTCTATGCCCTCCCCCGCTGAATTCCTGTGGTCTTTCAGAGGGCCGCGTGCGGAATGCAGGCCGCGCCCAGGTCGTTCCAGATCGACTCATCCGCCCTGTGCCAGTCGCCCGGCTTTCCGTCCTTGAACGGCAGCTTGTCGTCCACGTCGTAGTGTCCGGCATCGAGCGTGCAGACGACGACGCCCCCGCCCGCGTTCCGCGTCCGAGCCGTGCACAGACCGCCAGCCTCACCCAGCGCCTCCAGCACCCGCCGCCGCGCCATGGTCGGTCTGTGCGGCGTTGCGTGCCTCCTTGTGCTGCGGGCGGCGCCCTTGCGCACGCTCGTCCCGCCGTAAGGACGCGGCGGGCGGTGTCCCAGCAGCTCAGAGGGTGGGACGTCCCGGGACGGGGTCACTTCCGGCCTGGCAGTGGTCGGACGCCACACAGGTCTCGCAGTCTTACCGCGGAGCCGGCCAGAACGCGGGTGCAGTCCGCCGGCACCACCGCTAAGGAGGACGCGGTATGCGCCGCTCCTCGACGAGGCCCCCTGTCCTGCCGGTAGCGGCGGGACAGCAGAGAGGACAACCATGCGACCTGTTTTGACGAGGACACTCGTCAGCGGTGCCACCATCATCGGAATCGCCGCCGGAAGCCTGGCAGGCGGGACGTTCAGCGCTGCCGCATCCGAGGCGCCCACCAAGCCCGCGGCGAGCACGCAGAGGGCTTCCGTCCTCGCGGTGAACAACCTTGGCCTGACCGTCGCCCGGGCGAAGAACTGGCAGTGCTTTCTGACCCGTTCCGGCTTCGAACCCTGGGAGCACAACGGGCTCCTGGGCACCGACAGCTGGAAGGCCGCGCAACGGCTGTTCAACGCCCAGGGCTTCCACGGAGGCACCCGCTTGGTCGTCGACGGAATCGTCGGACCTCGCACGATCATGGCGCTGCAGCGCTTCCTGAACTGGTACGGCTTTTCTCTGGCCGTCGACGGAATCGTCGGAGACCGGACCACGGACGCCTTCTGGGATTTCAACGGCGTCCCCGTTACGGACCCTCGGTGCGTATGACCTGCGTCCGAGCCGTCGCGCACCAGCCTGAATCCCAGACCCACCACTGATCCGACCCAGCCCGCCCGTCCAGACCATTTAGTTCCATCCATCGAACATCAACAAAGGAAAGCAGCATGCGAACATTGGCAAAGGCACTCGTCAGCGCCACCGCCGTGATCGGCGTAGCCGCAGGCGGCCTCGCGACCGCCGGCACGGCCATCGCCGCCCCGGCCCCCACCCAGCAGCAGACGGCGACCAGCGAGGCCGGCACACTCGCCGTGGTCAACCTGGGACTCAGCACCCGCCAGGCCAAGAACGTCCAGTGCTGGCTCAAGCACTGGGACTACAAGGGCCAGATCGACGGGCTCCTGGGGACCAACAGCTGGAAGGCGTTCCAGAGCTACCTCGAGGTCGCCAGGGGCTACGACGGCGACATCGACGGCCTCGTCGGCCCGAAGACGATCCAGGCACTGCAGCGCGAACTCGCCACCGCCTGGGACTACAACGGCGACATCGACGGAATAGCTGGGGACCAGACCAAAGCCGCGTTCAAGCGCTTCGCCAATGCCCAGGCAGTTTACTGTTCCTGAGCAACCGCCAGCTAACAGAGATTGAAGCAAGGAGATAGCAGGGTTCTGGCCAGCGCTGTATAGGACACCATCTGATGCCAGATCCCTAGCCCTCTAATGCAGCCACGGGCAAGAAGGCCGGGCCTCATGTACTTGAGGCCCGGCCTTCTTCCAGAGTTAGTCGAAGCCTATGAGTCAGTTCAGATGGCGAGGCCAGGCGGTTGATGGGTGTCTCGTATTTCCGCCAATGCTACATGCGAGCTAGGTGCTG
The DNA here is from genome assembly GCF_002188365.1 of Streptomyces sp. CS113. Lineage (NCBI taxonomy): Bacteria > Bacillati > Actinomycetota > Actinomycetes > Kitasatosporales > Streptomycetaceae > Streptomyces > Streptomyces sp. CS113. Next base: position 397 of record NZ_KZ195575.1, on the reverse strand, counting down.
GCTCCAGAGTCAATCGGACCTGCGGTTTGAAGCACGGGAGTGGCCTGGTTTTGCCAAAGCTACATACTGAATCACCTGATGCAGAGTCACCGTCCCCGGTCATCACTGTCCTTGCTGCTCGGGCCGCAGGCCCGTTGGCCGACCCGCACAGCGGGGCCGGCCTTTCGGGCGCACCGCGCCCGGGTGGCTGGAGCGCAGCGGAAGCCACCTCGCGGGGCCACAGTCCCCGCAGCTCCGGGAGCGCAGCGAACGGAGCGTCACCCGCCTTGCACAGCAAGGCGGGTGGACTGCTCGCGCAGCGAGCAGCAGCGCTCACGCGGAGCGTGAGCGCAACCCCCGCGCGCAGCGCGGGGGTTCGCTTGCCCATCGCGCAGCGATGGGGTACCCGCTCCGCGGG
>NZ_KZ195574.1:7925008-8695358 GCF_002188365.1 Streptomyces sp. CS113 | reverse complement strand
GGGCCTGACTGCGGAGTGATTGCTGAACTCGTCCAGGCGATCGGTCCGTTGCGCCAAGAGCGTCACCAGGCGCGGCTTGCCGCGCGACCGCGGAAGCGGGCCGTCGGCGCCGGCGTCAAGCACCGGCTGGTGTTCGTCGACCGGCCGCTGGCCACGCTCGTCCATCTTCGGCACGGGGTCACTCACGACGTGCCGGCCTGCTGGTTCGGAGTGGACCGTTCCACGATCACCCGGGCCGTCGGTGAGGTGCGGCCCCTGCTCGCCGAGCGAGGCTGCACTGTCAGCCCCGACGTGCGGCTGCGATCTTTGGCCGACGTCGTCGACCACCTCGGCGCGAGCGGGACGACCGGCATCGTCGACGGCACGGAGATCCGGGTTCGCCGCCCGGCTGTCGGACGCAAGGACCGGGACGAGTTCATCTCCGGCAAGAACAAGCAGAACGTCGTCAAGTCCATGGTCGTCACGGACGGCGAAAGGCCGCGTGCTGTGGTGCAGCCCAGCACGGCCCGCAAGCCGCGCGGACATCACTCACGCCCGCCAGTTGGGGCTGGTCAGGCTCTTGGCCGACGAACCCGCGGTGGAGATTTTCGCCGATGCCGGCTACCAGGGGCTGGGTGCGCAGACTGGAGGCCGGGTGATGACACCACCGCACCGCAAGTTCAAGAAGAACGCCCCGGACTGGTACGAGGAGATGCACGAGCGGCAGCGCAAGGCACACTCCTCACGTCGTATCCGTGTGGAGCACGGCATCGCCCAGCTGAAGAATTGGCGGGCCCTGGCCCGCCACCTCGGCCCGCCGCGAGCACATGAGCGGCACCATCCAGGCCGTCGCCGGTCTGCTGTCCCATCAGCAGACCTCGGACCTGACGTCGACACGGCAGAGCTGAACACCGAGACCGGCCGCCATCCTCGACGCCTCACCGCTACCCGTGCACGAGCTCGTTAGAGCAGGGCGCCTCCAGAGACTTCGAGGCGCTGGGCCGTGACCCAGCGCAGGCTGTCGGAGGCGAGGGTGGCGATCGCGTCGCCGATCTCGGCGGGTTCGCCGACGCGGCCCAGAGCGGTCTGCGCCGCCAGCGCCGCCCGCATGTCGGTGTCATCACGCATGGCGCCGCCGTTGAAGTCGGTGGCGGTCGGCCCCGGGGCGATGGAATTGACCCGGATGCCGCGCGGACCCAGTTCCGCGGCAAGGGTGCGGCTGAGTGCCTCGATGGCGGCCTTGGACGCCGAGTACACGGCGGTGGCAGGGCTGGTGTGGCGGGTCAGGGAGCTGGAGACGTTGATGACGCCGGCGGGGTCGGCGAGCAGCGGCAGCAGAGCCTGGATGAGGAAGAACGTGCCGCGCACGTTGGTTTCCATCATCGCGTCGAAGTCCGAGACGCTGACCTGCTCCAGGGGACTGAAGATTCCCACCCCGGCGTTGTTGACCAGGATGTCGAGCCGCTCGGCGTCCCAGAGCCGCAGATGCTCGCCGAGCTGAGCCGCGAAGGCGGGGAACGAAGCGACGTCACTGATGTCCAGGCGCAGTGCGAGGGCGGCGGACCCGGCTGCCCGCACCGCCTCGACCGTCTCCCGCGCGCCCGTCTCGTCGCCCCGGTGGGTGACGACCACCCTGGCCCCACGCTGCGCCAGCGCCACCGCCGTACTGCGGCCCAGCCCCCGGTTGGCACCGGTCACCAGTGCGATCTTCCTGCTGTCCATGCAACTGCTCCTCGGGCGAAAAGGGAACCGACCGCCGGGCTCAGTGCCGCGAGGCGGACTGCGAGTCGACCGACTCGCCTCTTTCACCGTAGGGTCACCCTAGAGGCGAGTCAAGTGACTCGCCTCGCCGTAGGGGCATACTGTCCCCATGGCAGAAGGACTCTCCGACCACCACCGAAGGCTGGCTCAACAGAAGCGGGAAGCGATCACCTCGTCCGCCACCGCACTGTTCCTGGAGCGCGGATACGGCGGGACGTCTCTGGCTCGGATCGCAGAGGCCGCCGGGGTGTCGAAATCGACGCTGTTCAAGCAGTTCCCGACCAAGGCGGCCCTCTTCGAGGCCATCGTGATCGGGTCCTGGCAGCAGGGGGCCGGCCAGGCACCGGCCCGGCCCCCGGCAGGCGACCTGCGTGCGGGACTGGCGGTCATCGGCCGCCAGTACGCCGAGCTGATGAGCCGACCCGGCATGACGGCCCTGTTCAGGATTGTCATCGCCGAGCTGCCGCGCCTGCCCGAGCTGGGCAGGATGCAGTTCCAGCTGGGCAAGCTGCCCTACTTCGACTCCGTGCGGCTCTACCTCCAGGCCGAGCACGAGGCCGGCACCGCCCGCGTGCCCGACGCGGAGAGTGCCGCGAACCAGTTCCTCGGCATGATCGCCAACTTCGTCCTGTGGCCCCGGATGCTGCTCAACGACTGGGACCCTGCCGCGCGGGAGACGGGCTACGCCGTCGACGAGGCCGTGGAGACGATGCTCGCCCGGTACGGCACCGCCCGCCGGCACACGTGAACCCGAGCGTCTCCACGTGTGCCGGCCACCAGTTGCCATCACGCTCGCGACGGCCGACCGCGGTTCGATGCGGCGGTCGGCCGTCGTCACACTCGCGGCCGGGACCCTAGCGACTCGACGCGCGCGGTGCGGTATCCCTGTGCCGTCACCACCAACTCGCCCGGCACCGCACGCTGTGGGCAGGAGACGGTCACTTCGCGCTCGTCACCGGGCAGCAGCCACAGGTAGTTGTCCGAGTAGAGGGCGGGCAGGACGCGGTTGCCGGTGCGGCGGTCGCGCAGAGCGAGCCGGACCATCGGCGCGACGGAGCGTCCCTTGTTGCGGACTGTCACAGTGACGCTGACACGGCCGTTCCGTCGCGAGACGCGACCTCGGGACACGTCCAGTTCTGTCCGGGCCAGGTCGTTGAGTGCCTGGAGGTCACTCGCCTGCCCGTAGCGCCAGTACATGTTCTCCGACAGGCGGTCACCGGCCGCGTCGTACAGCCGCAGGCGTACCAGGTGCAGCGGGTGGTCACCGTCCGGAGCGGGTACGGTGAAGGCCGCCGCAGTCGACGCGGCGGGTACGTCCACCGTCTTGCGCTGCGTGTCTCCGAGCCGCTGTCCCCTGAGGTCGAACACCTCGGCCCGGATCTCGGCGCCGCGCACCGCCTCGCGCGTGTGGTTGACGGCGATGACGCTCCAGTCCCTCGGGTCGGCCTGCACATGGTGCGGTTCGCTGCCCGAACGGGCTCCGTAGTACGTGCCGTTGACGTCCAGGTCGTAGTCGTAGGTCTGCCATACGGTGCTGTGCCAGGCCGGGTTGGACATCCACAGCAGCAGACCGCTGGCGTCGTTCCACAGGTGGGCGTTCCATGCCTCGAAGATGGCCCGCATCGACTCGAAGTTGACGAACTGGGCCTTCACGCAGAACTCCGCCAACGAGGAGGATTCACCGAGGCGTTCGTCGATGGCGGCCTTGTAGCTCTGCGGGTTCTGACCGCCGCGTTCCAGCCAGTCGTGATGGTTCCACACCAGACCGATGGGCCATTCCTTCTCGCCGCCGGCCATGTTGCGCATGCTCTCCTCGACCGAGACCGTAGGGATCCCGATCTCGGTGTGGAAGCCGAAGGTGCCGTGCGCGTACAGATCCGGGTCGTAGTACCGCTTCGGGTCGACCCAGGCGTACGGTCCGCTGCCACTGACGATGCCGGCCGCCGAGTTGCTGATGTACGTCACGCCCGGGTGTTCTTCGGCGACGGCCTTGCGGACACCGGCGTCGATCTCTCCCGACGGGGTCCCTTCGTTGGCACCGCACCAGACCACGATGGACGGGTGTGAGCGGTAGCGGCGGACGGTGTCGCGCGCCTGGTCGAGGTAGAGGGCGTGATGCGGCGGGTCGAGGAACCAGGCGTTCCAGAAGTCGTTCCACACCAGCAGCCCGTTCTCGTCGCAGCGGGCGTAGAACTCCTCCCGGTTGCTGCTGCCGATCCAGTTGCGGATCATCGTGAAGTTCATGTCGCGGTGCATCCCGACGACGGCCTCCATCCGGCCGTCGCCCATGCGGCGCAGCAGTTCGTCCCAGCCCCAGTTGCCGCCGCGGCACATGACGCGTATGCCGTTGACGCTGATCTGGAGTTGGTGCGGCTGGATGTCGACGGCCTTCACGTCCGTCCAGGTTCGGCCGTCGGCGGAGACCTGCACGGTGAAGGTGAGCGCGTATGCCGTCTCCCACACCAGGGTGACCCGGTCGAAGTCCTTCGTCGCGCCGAGGTCGACGCTGATCCACTGGTCATCGGCGTACGCCGATGACCATCGGGTGTTGTCGTCGCCGTCCACGGCCGCCGCGGCGGTGTTGGTCGCGTTGTCGGTGGAGGAGGCGGTGGCGGTGGCGTGCAGCGCGAGGTCGGTGTCCGAGTGGGCGCTGTCGGTGACGGACAGGCGCCACAGCGATGCGCCGTAGCCGGTGGCACGGCGGCCTGTCCTGATCCGCACCCAGCGGGCGTGCTGTGCCCCGATCTCGACGGCTTGCTCGAAACGGTTGCTGCCGGGTTCGAACTCGACCGGGTTCTCGGACACGTAGTCGAACTGGCGCAGGCCGACACGGAGAGTACGCGCGTCACTCTCGTGGCGTCCTGTGGTGGTGGTGACGGCCAGGTCGTGCAGGGTGGGGGCGCCGTATCCGTTGGGCCACCACAGTTCGGGGTTCTTCAGCCTCAGCGCGGGGAAGGTTTTCGGCGTGAAGCGCACGTCGACGCTCTTGTCCGCGTCGATCTCGATCTCCTGGCTGACGCGGACCGAGCCGAGCCGGGCCGTGACCGTGACGATCCTGGGCTCCGACGACGTGTTGCGCACCGGCACGGTGACGGTGACATCGGCGCGCGATCGGTCCGGCAGGGCGGGCAGGGTCGTTTCCACGAAGGGGTCACCGATGACGGCATCGCCGGTGGCGCGGAGTCGGACGTGGTTCCAGATGCCCATGACACGGTCGCGGACGGCCGGCATCCAGTCCCAACCGGTCACCGCCAGATAGGTGGGGCCGTTGCGCATCATCGTGTCGGAGCCGGCGTCTGCGTAGGAGTATCCGTCGGCGCCGCGGTCGCCGGGGCTGCCGGGGAACGGCATCGGTGCGATCCGAACGGCGAGGACGTGCCGGCCGCCTGCGTGAAGCCAGTCGGTCACGTCGAACACCCCACGGGCCGTGGGGTGTTCCAGTTCGCCCAGCTTCGTGCCGTCGAGCCAGATCTCGGCCTTGTGCTGGATGCCGTCCATCTCGAGCCGGACCCGGTCCTTGCCCGCGGCCCGGAATCCGCGCGGCACGGTGAACACGCGCCGGTACCACCAGGCCGACCTGCCCAGTGCCTCGGGGATCTGGAGGTTGTCCATGCCCTTCACCGGGTCGGGCAGGTGGCCCTCGGCGACCAGGGAGGCAAGAACGGTTCCCGGGACCCGAGCGCGCAGCCAGTGGTCGGTGTCCACGTCGTCCGAAGACAGGCGCGCCCCGTCGCCGGATCCGGCGAACTCCTCAAGGGTCAGGTTCCAGCCGGACTCGATCGGCACGGTGCCGTCGTCCGCGACCTTCAGAGCGGGCACGGGGCGGGCCCCGCTCGACCACTCGGTCCAGCCCTCAGCCGTGCGGCGCCTGCCCTGCGCCGTGCCGTGCACCTGGAAGGAGTTGAGGCCGAGCGGGTTGGCGTTGGACAGGCCGGTGCCCACCATGCGGACCCAGCGGGTGGTGACGGGTTCGGCCAGGCGCACTTCGACGGCGCCGCCCTTCCCGGTAGCACCCTCGTGCACCTGCTTCCAGGTGGTGCCGTCCTGTGACACCTCGATACGGAAGGTCTTGGCGTAGCTGGACATGACCTCCCAACCGGTGGTTCCGGCGTGCGGATTGACGCCCGAGGACGGCTTGAAGACGGTATCGCCCTCGGTGGCCTCGAAGACCAGGACGACCGCGGTGACACGGCAGGTGCCCTCCAGGTCGACGGCCACCCACTGGGGCTCCTCGGTGTCCGCCGCGCGCCAGCCGCTGCCGGTGACTCCGGACCGGTCCAGACGGTCGGTGACGAAGTGCGCGGGTGTTGGCGCGTAGGCGGTTGAGGAGACCCGCACGGGTCGGTAGAGCGCGAGGTCGGCGGACGCGGCGGTTTCGGCGTCGGCGGCGGACGCGGCGAAGGTGCGGCCCGGCAGCGCGCCTGCCAGGGACACGCTCGCCAGGACCGTGCCCGAAGCGGTGAGGAAGCGGCGCCTTGACGGAGCTCCTCCCGGGGTTGTGAATGCCGCTTGGTCGTCGTGCATGAGTGCTCCAGGTGAGTAGGGGGCGCCGTTCGGCGTGCGGACTCCGGACCGCCGACTGCGAAGGCTTGAAGTTCCGGGAAGTTCTGGGCGTTGTTCTGCCTGGGTCAGCAAGATCTGGTCGGCGTCGGAGACGACAACGCTCGCGTGCTCCGCGCCCTCGGTCTCATGACGGCCCGAGTAGTGTGGTGCGTTCGCGCCGGTGAAACCCGCGTTCACCGTGGCCGCGTAAGCCCGGTCGGGCCCGTCGTCCACGACCGTGCGCGGGCCGGGCCCGACGGAACCCGGCTGTACCACGCCCGATACGGCACCGGGGTCCCGTCGACGGCCACGTCGCCCGACTCGAACGAGGTGCGCCGACTAGTCACCGGTTTCGCGGACACGGCCGACGGCAGCGCCGCCGCGTCCACGGCACCGCCGACGGCCACGGACGGCACGACGAGTCCGGTCGGCCGTCTGAGGCGCGAACGTCGCCGGGCGTGGCCGCCAAAAGTGCGCTGACACGGAGAACTCCCTTCGGACACGTCTGGACGACACGCCTGACAACGTTGTCGGGAAAGTGGGATTCTCAGTGTTCTTGTGGCTTCAAGAGGAGTCAAGGGGTATGCGGCAGCGGAATGCGCGCCGTCAACCGATGGGTGCGTCGACCGCATTGGACTCGCCGGTGCGCACTTCGCTGACGCTCCCGGACGCCGGGATCGCGGCGGCGGATCCCGGCGCGCCTGATGGCGGCCAGGGCGCACAGGCGGGTGCGTCCTGGCCGCGCTCGTCGGCCGGGTAGTCGGCAGTGGCGTCAGGTGCGCTGCACGACCGCGGCCATCAGCGGCTTCAGTCGGCCGGCAGTACCCAGACGTCGGCGATCGAAGGGTCGTAGTCGGCGCCGGTGTCCTGAAAGCGGAGTCGCACGGTGCCGTCCGACGTGCTCGCGGAGGGTGCCACCACGAACTGGTGGGTGAGGGTGCCCTGGCCCCCCTCGCTTCGCGTCAGGTCGACGCTGTGCGCGACCGCACCGTCGATCGTGACGTCGTAGGTCTTGTGCCGGGCGCCGTCGAAGGTCTCGACGATACGGACCACGAAGCGACCGTCGGCCGGTACGGCGGCGTCGAACTCGAACCAGCCGCCCGGGTGGGAGGAGTGGGTGTAGCGGCGTGTCAGCCCGGCCTCGACGTTCGTCCCCGAGTGCTCCGACGCCGTCAGCCCGTGGGCGGTCTCCGACGCGCCGTCGCCGAGGTCGACGCGATCGGTGGACTCCGTGGGCGGGGTGCGCAGCTCGACCGCGATCGTGCCGGTCGCCCGCTCCGCCACGGTCGGGCCGGTCGCCACGGTGACCTCGGCCGCCCGTCCGACCACGGTGAGCGGCACCGCCACGGCGACCTGGACGGTCGTTCGCTCTCCGGGATCCAGGCGGTAGGCGACCGGGTCCGGAGTGGACCACCCGTCCGGAAGACCGAGCGTGACCTGGCCGGACTGCACCACGTCGGTGCGATTGGCCAGGACGGTGCTGACGGTGACCCTCTCCCCGGCGCCGACCGGGCCGGGCGAGGTGGAGACGCTGTCGATGGCGACGCCCGGGGCGACCATCAGCGCCGCTGACAGCGGCAGCGTCGCGGCCCCTGGGCCGTACCGGTAGGACACCGAGCCGGTGAGGTCGGCCATGGAGGCCGCCGCGTCCTTCGAAACGGTGACGTCGTAGGCGTGTTCGAGCGTGCTGCCCGCACCCGCGGTGGACTTGTGGGTGCCCGCGGACTTCACCGTCCAGCCGGCGGGTGCCCGCAGCGAGGAATCGACGCCTGCCAGCGGGCGCTTGCCGGTGTTCTTCAGCGCCACTTTCACGCGCACGACGTCGCCGGGAAGGATCTCGTCGGCCGGCACGTCCAGCGTGGCCACGGCCCCGACCAGGCTGGAGGAGGCCCGTGAGAGGCTCCGCTCGATGCCGGCCAGTGCGTCGCGCAGCGCTTCTGCCGCCGCCTCGTCGATCGTGCCCCGCGCCGCGTACGTCCGCGTCCACCGGTCGAGGTCCTCGGCACCGGCGAGCGCGCGGTGCACCGTGGCGGCGATCAGCTGCTCCTTCGCGCCCAGGCCCCGCAGCCGCCACGCGCCCCCGAGCTCTTTCCGCATCAGCCCGGTTTCTGACTGAAGGTGCCGCTTCGCGATCGCGCCGAGACCGTGTACGTCCAGGTCGTCGACATCACCGGCGAACGCGGCCGCCTGTGCCAAGGCGGATCCCAGGTCCCCGAGTACCGGATCGACCGCGAAGGCGTAGTCCCCCGAGCCGACCTCCAGCACCACGTCCCCGTCGGCCTCCTCGACGTACCGCACGCCGTCGACCTCGCCGATCGGCTTGCCGCCCTCGGTGACCGCCCAGCGGTTCGCCGCCGGGATGCGCACCTCGGCGGTGGTGTTCGCCGGCACGGTCACGTCGAGCGTCATCGGCCCGGCCTTCGTGTCCCACGCGCTGCGCACCGTGCCGTACGGCGTCTCGTGGCTGAAGTCGACGTGGTCGATGCCCTCACCGGGCTCGGGGTCGATCAGCACCTTCCGGTAGCCCGGCTCGGCCGCCGAGACGCCTGCCATCGTCCGGTACATCCACTCACCGACCGCGCCGTACGCGTAGTGGTTGAACGAATTCATCCCCACGTCGTTGAAGGACCCGTCGGGGTTGATGGAGTTCCACCGCTCCCAGACCGTGGTCGCGCCCTTCCCGATCTCGTAGCCCCACGACGGGTAGTCCTCGTGCTGCAACAGGCGGTAGGCGATGTCGGAGCGACCGGCCCGGGTGAGTGCCGGCAGCAGCCCGTCGACACCGAGGAAGCCGGTCGACAGGTGGTAGTCACGCCGCTTGAGGGTCTCGACGAACCGGTCCACGACCGCGGCGCGCCGGTCTGCGGGCACGAGGTCGTTGGTCAGCGTCAGGATGTACGACGTCTGGCTGTCGCCCTTCACGGTGCCGTCGGCGCCGATGAACGCCGCCTGGTACGCCGACCGGATCGCCTCGTGGCGCCGCTGGTACGCCGCCGCGTCGTCGTCCCGGCCGATGGCCGCCGCCATCTGTGCGAACTCCCGCGTGCTCTTGGCGACGAACGCGGTGTCCAGCACGTCGGCCGGGGTCTGGTCGTCGAGGTTGAGCCAGTCGAGGTAGCCGCCGGCGGAGCGGATGTGGCCGGTGGAGTCGGCGTCGAGGAAGTCGACGTACCGCTTCGTCATGTCGTAGTTCTCGCGGATGACCTCGGTGTCGCCGTACGCCTGCCACAGCGTCCACGGCACGTGCACGCCGGCGTCCATCCAACCGGCCGACTCGTAGCCGCCGTCGAAGCGACCGGGCACCACCGGGGCGACGCCGGGCAGCGAGCCGTCGGGTCGCTGGGTGTCGCGCAGGTCTTGCAGCCACTTGGTCAGGAAGGACTGCGCGTCCATGTTGTAGACGGCGGTACGGGCGAAGACGTTGATGTCGCCGGTCCAGCCCATCCGCTCGTCGCGCGCCGGGGTGTCGGTCGGGATCGAGAGGAAGTTGCCGCGCATGCCCCAGACGATGTTGCGGTGGAGCTGGTCCACCAGGTCGGAGTTGGTGTCGAGGGTGCTGGTGAGGTCGCCGTCGGTACCGACGACGACACCGACCAGGTCCTCGGCCGCCGGGGCCTCCTCGACGCCGGAGATCTCGACGTACCGGAACCCGTGGAAGGTGAACGACGGCTCGAACGTCTCCGGCTCGTCCGTGGCGAACGTGTAGTGGTCGGTCGCCTTGGCGCTGCGCAGGTTCGCGGTGTAGAGCGTGCCGTCGGGGTTGAGCACCTCACCGTGCCGGACCTTCACCGTCCGGCCCGGCTCGCCCTTCAGGGTCAGCCGCACGTGGCCGACCATGTTCTGTCCGAGGTCGTAGAGGTACACGCCCTCGGTCGGCGAGTGGATCCGCTTCGCGGTCCTCAGCTGCTCGGTGACACGCACGTCGACCGCGGTCTGGGGCTCGAGTACGGTCGTCGGCTCGTCGCGGACGTGCGCCGCGCCCCAGCCCGCGTCGTCGAATCCGGGCTCGTCCCAGCCTTCGAGCTTCTCGGTCACCCGCGCGTCGTAGGACTCGCCGTCGAGCAGATCTGCCTCGCGGGTCGGGCCGTCGGCGGTGCTCCATGTGTCGTCGGTGCGCAGGACGGTGCTGGTGCCGTCGGTGAACTCGACCAGCATCTCGGCAATGACCGAGTTGTCCTGGCCGTAGACACCGGTGCCGAACATCGCGACCTTGCCGGAGTACCAGCCCGGTGCGACCTCGGCGCCGAGCACATTGGCGCCGTCGTGCACCTGCTCGGTGACGTCGTAGGTCTGGTAGTCGATGCGTTTGTCGTACGCCGTCCAGCCGGGTGCGAGTTCGGCGTCGCCCACCCGCTCGCCGTTGAGCCGCAGCTCGTAGACGCCACGTGCCGAGGCGTAGACGCGCGCCCGGGCCACCTCCTTGTCACCGAGGTCGAACTCCTTGCGCAGCAGCGGGACCGCCTGCTCACGGCGCAACCACGCTTCGCCGCCCGTGCTGTCGACGCGCAGGCCGTCGGCGGTCACGGTGCCGGCCGCGAACGTGCGGCCGTCGGCCGGGAAGTCGGTGTCGACGAGGACCGTGCCGTCCTCGCTGGTGACCGTGACGTCGTGGACCAGGCCGCGCTCCGCGCCGCTGGTGCGGAAGCCCATGGTGCCGGGCCCGCCGAACGTCGCGACGGTGCGCCGGTCCAGCTGCTCACCGTCGACGACGGTGGTGATCGTGTCGCCGTCGACGGCTATCGCGTAGTCGTGCTCGGCGGCGAAGTCGAACCCGGCCGGGAACGGCGTCTCCTGGAGGGTCGAGTAGCCACCGTCGCGTTTCACGTGCGGGCGCAGCGCGTCCTGGGCGTCGCTGATCTGCCACATGTAGGCGTTCTCGGTGTCCTGACCGCGGACGTAGACGCCGAGCGCGCCGCTGATGTCCGAGGCGGTGAACTCGATCGTGTAGTCGGTCCACTTGGTGCCCAGCTCCCGGGTGCCCGCGCCGATCCACTCGGCGGTCCACGGCCGGTCACCCAGACCGGTGCCGAACCGGGCGGGCTCGCTCCAGGGGGAGGTGTTGCCCTGGCTGTCCCACACCCGGACGGACCAGATGTAGTCCGTGCGCGGCTTCAGCGCGGGGCCGTCGTAACGGACGCCGACCGACTGACGGGTGGAGACCTTGCCACTGTCCCAGACGTCGGGGTCGCGGAGCCGGTCGGCCGAAGAGGCGACGTGGATCTCGTAGGCACGCTGGGTGACACCGCGGCGCGGGGAGTCCAGCTGCCAGCCGAGAGTCGGAGCCGTCAGCGCTGTGCCGAGGGGGTCGTCCAGGGCATTGGCGGTCAGGTCGCCGACGCTCAGGGCGGGGACGGCGGAGGAGGCGGGCGGACTCGCTGCCGTCGCGGCCGCGGGTGTCCCCGCGACGACGACCAATGCAGCAACCAGGGCAGCGGTCAGCTGACGCACAGGCGCTCCTCAGAAGAGAGTGAATCGGTTCAACGTCACTATGAGGCTCGCTCTGGCTCATGACAACGGGCGCGCAGTCCCCGGCTTTCCTGATTCTCACTTCATTGAAACGCTTCAACGTTTCGACTTACCGTTGAGGAGGACCGACCTGCGGACGCTGATCGGCCGGGAGCGCCCGTCGCCAGCGTTCGGCGTCGATCCGGCCTTGGTACAAGGGCAGTTCGAGGGGTGCCTGACCGGCTGTGAACGGGTCCCACACCCGTGTCAGGCCAGCCGTGCCCAGGGTGCGCACCCGGCTGGCCTCGCCCAGGTCGAGGACGTCCGTGACGATCTGGTCCGTGGCGGACTCGGCCTCGGCGCGCACCCGGCCCTCGGGGTCGACGACGAGGCTGCGCCCGATCCCGTCGGGCTGCGCCGCGTTGACGCTGGCCACGGCGACCTGGTTCACGATCGCGTTGGCCCGGGCGAGGACGAGTTCCTGGGTACGGTCGACGGTCGGTGTGCGTACGAGGTTGAGGACCAGGTCGGCGCCCTGCCAGGCGAGGTGTCGGGTGACCTCGGGGAACCAGGCGTCGTAGCAGATGGACAGGCCCACGCGCCCGTACCCGTCCATGTCGAAGACGACGAACTCCGTGCCGGACGCCGTGGCCTCGTACGGGCGCCACGGGAAGATCTTCCGGTACGCGGCGACGCGCTCACCCTCGGGCGAGTACACGGGCGCCGTGTTGTAGATCAGGCCGTCGGCACCGCGCTCGTAGACGCTGCCGGGCACGAGCCACACACCCGTCTCGCGCGCGAGATCCGCCAGGCGGGCGCCGCGGGGGCCGTCCAGCGGCTCGGCAGCCGCCGTCATCACCGTCGCCGGTTCCTCGTCCGGCCGGTGACCGCACAGGTGCAACTCGGGGTAGGCCAGCAACCGGGCGCCCGGGTGGGCGCGGGTCACGCGGCGGACGTCCGCCGCGAACGCGTCCAGACCGTCGTCCGCGAGGTGCTGGTGCGCGGCTGACTGGACGAGGCAGATCGACACAGGGCTGGTCATCGGCGGGAGGAACCTTCCGGGCGGGGCGGCGTGCGGGGCCCGGACGAGCCAATCAGCCCGTCCCTCATCGGACAACCCCCCTGTGTCCTGGGGCAGGCACAGGACTAGCCTGTGGCCGCATGACCCTCAACCAGCTGAGGGCCTTCGTCGAAGCGGAGCGGCTCGGGTCGTTCACCGCGGCGGCGAAGGCCATGGACATCGCCCAGGCGTCCGCCTCCGAACTGGTGCGCCGCCTGGAGGCGGAACTGGACGCCGAGCTGTTCGTGCGCGGCAGCCGCACCCTCGCGCTGACCTCGGCGGGACAGGAGCTGCTGCCCTACGCCCAGCAGTCCGTGGAGGCCGCCGACAGCGGCACGCGGGCCGTGCACTCCCTCGGTTCGCTCGGCGGCGGCACCGCCACTTTCGGTGTCCTGCGCAACGCCGACTACTACTTGCTGTCCAACCTGGTCCAGTTGTTCCACGCCCGCTACCCGTCGGTGCGGGTGCGGCTCGTGGGGCAGAACTCGGCGGAGACCGCGGCCGCCGTGGCGGCGGGACGCATCGAGGCGGGCCTGGTCGTGCTCCCCGTCGACGACGAGGATCTCCAGGTGACGCCCCTGCTGCGCGACGAGGTGCACTACGTCAGCGCGAGCGTGCAGCGCACCCGTACGCCGGTGACCATCGAGGACTTCGCCCGGGCGCCCCTCGTTTTGTACGACGCGCACTACGGGTGGCAGGACCCGACGCGGCGGCAGCTCGCCGAACGCGCCCAGTTCGCGGGCGTCCGCGTCGACCCGCTGATCGAGCTCGAACACGTGGAAGCCGCCCTGAAGCTGGTGACCACGGGGGTCGGGGACACGATCGCCAGCCGTGCCGTGGTCGACAGTCCGGCGTTCCCCGCCGGACTGCACACGGCTCCCTTCGCCGACCCCCTCTACGACACCATCGCGCTGGTGCGGCGCCGGGGCCATCCGCTGTCCCGCGCCACCCGTGAACTGGCTCGCATCGCCGAGGACACCCTGCGCGAGATCCGCGTCGCACGCGGCCTGTGAAGGGGCATCCCAAGGCGGGACTCAGAGAACAGGAAAACCCTGTGGATGGGACAGGAATCACCCCTCTGGTCCTGTGGCAGAAGCCCGTCTAGCGTCCTCACCATGCAGATCACGCACGACGAAGCCCAGGCCCTCCCTCCCCTCCAGTGGCTCAAGAAGCCGTCCGTCGACGGCCCGCCCGCCCAGCGCGACCCGAAGGTGGTCGAGCGCGTCTCCGAGATGCTCACGGAAATCGAGCACAAGGGCATGGACGCGGTCCGCGCCTACGCCCAGGAGCTGGACGGCTGGTCCGGCGGGCTGGAGGTCTCCGGCAACGAGTTGAAGAAGTCGGGGGACGCCCTGCCCCCGGACGTCCGCACCGCCCTGGAGATGGGCTACGAGCGCACCCACCGGTTCGCCGCCGCCCAGCGTGAGCACCTGACGGACTTCGAGATCGAGCTCGCCCCCGGCGTGAAGGGCGGCCAGCGGTACGTGCCGGTCTCCCGCGTCGGGGCCTACCTTCCGGCCGGCCGGTTCCCGCTGCTCGCCAGCGCGTTCATGACGGTCAACGTCGCCAAGACGGCCGGTGTGCCCACGGTGGTGGCGTGCACGCCGCCGTCGGGCGAGCACGGCGCCCACCCCGCGGTGCTGTACGGCGCATACCTGTCCCGCGCCGACCGGGTGTTCGCCCTCGGCGGCGTGCAGGCGCTCGGCGCCATGGCCTTCGGTCTGCTGGGCGAGGCTCCGGTGGACATGCTGGTCGGCGCGGGCAACGCGTTCGTCACGGAGGCCAAGCGGCAGTTGTTCGGCCGGGTCGGCATCGACCTGCTGGCCGGCCCTTCCGAGGTCGCGGTCATCGCCGACGACAGCGCCGACCCGGTGTGGGTGGCGGCCGACCTGCTGGGTCAGGCCGAGCACGGCCCCAACTCCCCCGCCGCGCTGATCACCACGTCCGAGCGGACCGGGCGGGCCGTCGTCGCGGAGGTGGAGCGTCAGCTCGCTTCCCTCGCCACCCGCGACATCGCCGGTCCGGCCTGGCGCGACTTCGGCTCCGTCATCGTGGTCGAGGACCGGGACGCCGCTGTCGCCGTCGCGGACGTCATCGCCCCCGAACACCTCGAGGTGCACACCGAGGACGACGACTTCTACCTGGAGAGCCTCTCCAACTACGGCTCGCTGTTCATCGGGCCGTGGTCCACCGTCGCGTACTCGGACAAGGGCATCGCCGGCACCAACCACGTGCTGCCGACGGGCAAGACCGCGCGGTACAACGCCGGTCTGTCGGTCTCCCGGTTCCTCAAGCCGCTCACCTACCAGCGGGCCGCGAAGGAGGGCACGGCGGCGCTCGCCCCGGCCGTCGAGCGGATCTCCGCCTTCGAGGGCCTGGCAGCCCATGGCGCGACCGCGACCTTGCGCATCGACAGGATCGGCCGTACCTCGGGCGCGTTCGACGACGTGCCGACCGCGCTGCGTGAGCAGCTCTGACCGCTCCCCGCACCGCTGGGCCGGGGGCAGCGACGTCATCGGCGTCCGTCCCCGGCCCGCCCCGCTTCCGGGGCCCCGCCGTTCCGTTCCGGCGCGGCGTGGCTCCCACCTCGTCCGCTCGCCAAGGATCCTCACATGAAACACCCTCCTCCTGAGCCGTCCCCCGCCGCGGGCGCGACGCTCACCCAGGGCCTGAAGGGCCGCCAGATCACAATGATCTCCATCGGCGGGGTGATCGGCGCCGGTCTCTTCGTCGGCTCGTCCGCCGCCGTGGCCGCCGCGGGCCCGGCCGTGATCGTCTCGTTCCTGCTGGCCGCCGTCCTGGTGGTGCTCGTCATGCAGATGCTCGGCGAAATGGCCGTCGCCAACCCCGACACGGGCTCCTTCTCCACGTACGCGGACCGGGCGCTCGGCCGCTGGGCCGGATTCTCCATCGGGTACCTGTACTGGTGGTTCTACATCCTCGTCATCCCCATCGAGGCCATCGCGGCCGGGGAGGTCGTCGCGGGCCTGACCTCGATCCCGCACTGGATACCGGCCCTCGCGGTGATCCTCCTGCTGACGGGCAGCAACCTGCTGGCCGTCCGCAACTACGGCGAGTTCGAGTACTGGTTCTCCCTGATCAAGGTCGTCGCCATCGTGGCGTTCCTGATCCTCGGGGCACTCGCGGTGTTCGGGGTACTGCCCGGGTCCGACGCCCATGGCGTGTCGAATCTGTGGAGCCACGGCGGCTTCGCCCCGCAAGGTGTCACGGCGATCCTGGCCGGTCTGCTCACCGCGATGTTCAGCTTCCAGGGCAGCGAGATCGTCACCATCGCGGCCGCGGAGTCCGAGGAGCCGCGCGAGAACATCAAGAAGGCGATCCGCGCGGTGGTGTGGCGTCTGGGCCTCTTCTACATCGGCTCGATCCTCGTCGTGGTCTGCCTCGTGCCCTGGAACGCCGACGATCTGGGGGCGGGGTCGTATCAGGCGGTCCTCGACCGGATGAACATCCCGGGCGCCGCCCGGATCATGGACGTGGTGCTGGTGGTCGCCGTGTGCAGCTGCCTCAACTCCGCCGTCTACACGGCATCACGGATGCTGTTCTCGCTGGCCGGGCGCGGTGACGCCCCGGCCGCCTTCGCGCGGACCTCACCGCAGGGAGTGCCTCGCAACGCGGTACTCGCGTCGACGGTCGTGGGGATCGCCGCGGTGATCGCCAACTATCTCCTGCCGGAGGTGTTCTCGTACCTCATCGCCTCCAGCGGGGCGATCGCACTGATGATGTACATGGTCATCGCGCTGACGCAGTACGCCGTGCGCCGCAAGGGCGGGAGGCCGACCGAGGTGCGGATGTGGGGGTTTCCGTATCTGACGCTGGCCACCATCGCCTTCATCGCCGGGGCGCTGGTCCTGATGGCCGTACTGCCGGGCCACCGGCTGGAGTTGTGGCTCTCGCTCGGGCTCGCCGGGGTGCTGGCCGCGGTGGGTGTGGTACGGCAACGACGTGCCGCGGCACCCGCGACCGTCGCCGGCCCCGTACGCGCGGCCTCCGGGTCGTAACGGTTCAGCGGGCCTTGGCGTGAGTGGCTCTCGGGACGAACTCGGTGGGCAGGACGAGGCGTTCGCCTTCCGCATCGACCTCTCCGGCGATCCGCCGAGCCAGCAACCGGGCCGCCTGACACGCGAGCTCGCCCAGATCGTGCCGGACGGTGGTCAGGCGGAACACCTCCCAGGACGCCATGGGCAGGTCGTCGAAGCCGATGACGGTGAGGTCGTCGGGCACCTTGACGCCCGCCGCGAGCGCGGCGTTGAGCACGCCGATGGCGACCACGTCGTTGCCGCAGAAGACGGCGGTGGGCGGTTCGGCCGCCTCGAGGAGGGCGGGCAGCGCCGCGTACCCGGTCTCGTACTCGAACGCGCCACGCACCACGCGGTCGTCCGGCAACCCGATGCCGCCGTCGGCCAGGGCCAGCCGGAAGCCCAGCTCTCGGTCGCGGCCGGTCGTGGTGTTGGCCGCGCCGAAGATCCCCGCGATGCGGCGGTGGCCGAGCCGGACCAGCTCCCGCGCGACGAGGCGGCCGCCGCCCTCGTTGTCGACGACGGAGGCGAAGTCGCCGGGCCGGCCGGTGTCCCGGTTGAGGAACACGTAGGGCATGCCGCGCCGCTCCAGCAGTGCGGGCAGGCGCGAGTCGGTGGTGGCGGTCGCGAGGACGACGCCGTCGAGCGACTGGTCCAGCAGCTTCTCCTCGGCGACCGCCTCGTCGGAGCGCTCGGTGAGCAGCATCATCCGGTAGCCGAGCCGTTGCAGTTCGTCGTGGAGCGGCGCGACGACGTGCGGGTAGAACGGGTTGGTCATGTCGGTCACGATGACGCCGACCCGGCGGGTGGCCCGGGTGGAGAGCGTGCGGCCCGCTTCGCTGGGCACGTAGTTGAGCGCCTGGGCGGCCCGCTTGACCTTCTCGCGGGTGGCCGGTGAGACACGGGGATCGTCCCGCAGGGCCCGGGACACCGTGGGCTGCGAGACACCCGCGAGCCTCGCCACGTCGTGACTCGTGATCGCCATGTCTCTCTCCTCGTCGCACCTCGCACCACCCGGAACCAGCGGCCCGGACAGTATACGTACGCATTTCCGTATACGTATGTCTCCCACGGCTTCCTTGATCGCGACTCGTCCGTCCGTTGCTCGGAAATTCGCTACGACCCTCTTGACAGGACGCACTCCGGACACCTGTCATGGCAATGCATACGTATTCCATTGTTGCTTCTTCCCCAGGGAGTCCCCATGCCCGATGTCGTCGTGTCCGCCCCCGAGCTGGAGCGCCGCACGGTGCGCCGCAGCGACTTCGTCTCCTGCAACCAGGCCTTCATCGACTGCCGCACACCCGGCTCGGACCGGAAGGAGAACTACGCCATGATCGGGCCGGGCGTCTCGCAGTCCTCCGGCCAGCACGTCAACCTGCGGCTGCCGCACGGCTACAACATCGGTGCCGCCGCCATGCCGCACGGCATCACCAACAACCTGCACCTGCACTACACCGCCGAGGTGTTCATCTGCACCGCCGGCGAGTACCTGCTGCGCTGGGGCGCCGAGGGCGACGAGGGGGAACTCCCCCTGAAGGCCGGCGACATCGTCTCCGTGCCCACCTGGATCTTCCGGGGCTTCACCAACACGGGGCCGGACGACGGCTGGCTGTTCACCGTGCTCGGCATGGACCGCACCGGCGGCATCATCTGGGGCCCCTCGGTCCTGCGCGAGGCGGCACAGCACGGCCTCTACCTCAGCGCCGACAACCAGCTCGTCGACACCGTCGCAGGGGACGCCCTCCCGCCGGAGTCCGAGCGGGTCACGCCGATGGGGCAGGAGCACATCGACCGGCTGCGCCACTACAGCGCCGAGGAGATGAAGCGCCGGGTCGCCGCGGCCGACGAGCTCGTGTGGTCGGACCACCCCTTCCTGGACAGCGGCCTGCCCGGCGGCGGTGCGCGCCTGAGCTGCGTCATCGGCTACGGCATGACCGAGGACCTGCACCAGGAGCCGCGCGTGTTCAACCCGCACGGTCACAACGTCGCCTGGCTGCGCGCCGAGCCCGGCCAGGGAGTCTCGCTCCACCGCCAGCAGGAGACCCAGACGCTGATCGTCAAGGACGGCCTGTGGGAGGTCACCCTCAATCGCACCGACCCGGTCCCGGTGCGCCTGGGCCCGCGCGACATGCTGTCGGTGCCGCAGGGCGCGTGGCGCACGCTGCGCAACGTCGGCGAGGAGGAGGGCGACCTCCTGGTGGTCAACTCCGGGGACGGACGAGTCCGTCTGGAGTGGGACGAGGAGGTCCTCAAGGCCGCCGCCGACGCGGGCCTGGGCCTGGACCACAACGGCTATGTCGCCCCGTACGCGCTGCTCCCCCGCTCCGCGCGCCGCTGGTGACCGGCGTGCCGCTGCCCCTGGTCGTGGTCCCCGGCATGCTCTGCGACGCGAGCCTGTGGTCGGACGTCGCCTTCCCCGAGGGCCACGCCGTCCAGCACGTCGCACTGCGGCGCCCGGACGTCGGCGCGCTCGCGGACGATGTGCTGTCCGCGGTGGACGGGCCGTTCGTGCTCGTCGGGCTCAGCCTGGGTGCCGTCGTCGGGTTCGAGGCGCTGCGGCGGGCACCCGAGCGGATCGCCGGAATGTGCGTGATGGCGACGAACGCCGCCGCCCCGCGTCCGGAACAGCGCGTTCTGTGGCGCGAGTTGGATGACCTTGTCGCGGCCGGCCGGTTCGCGGAGGTGGTCGAGCGCACCCTGCCGGACATGTTCCCCGACCGGCGCTGGTCCAGCGAGGACGCCGAGCGCTACCGCCGCATGGCGCAGGCCGTGGGCGCCGATGCCGCCCGCGCCCAGCTCGCCGCCCAGCCCACCCGCGAGGACGCGGTCGCGACGCTGCACTCGGCGCGCTGTCCCTCCGTCGTCCTCTCAGGCAGTCGGGACACGCTCTGCCCGCCCGCCTTCCACCGCACCATCGCCGAAGCCCTGCCCCACGCCCGTCTGCGCGAACTTCCCGACGCCGGGCACCTGGTGCCGTGGCAGCGACCGGACGCCGTGGGCGCGGCACTGCGGGAACTGGTCGCCGCGGTCGCCGCCGCCTGAGGTCGCAACCCCCCTGTCCACCAGAAGCGAGTTGAAGAGAGCCGTCATGCCCCGATTCCTCAAGTCACCCGTCCCCGCCGCCCAGGTGAGTGCCGCCCGAGCGGACGTCGCCGAGCGGGTGCGCGCCATCCTCGACGACATCCGCGAGCGCGGCGACGAGGCCGTGCGCCAGTACTCCGAGAAGTTCGACACCTGGGGTCCGGAGTCGTTCCGCCTGTCGTCCGAGGAGATCGAGCGCATCGTCGCCGGTGTTCCGCAGCAGGTCCTGGACGACATCCGGTTCGTGCAGGAGCAGGTGCGCACCTTCGCCCAGGCCCAGCGGGACTCGATGCTCGACGTCGAGATCGAGACGCTGCCCGGCGTCCGCCTCGGCCACCGGCACGTCCCTGTCGCCGCCGCCGGCGCGTACGTGCCCGGTGGCCGCTACCCGCTGACCGCCTCGGCCCATATGACGATCGTGACCGCCAAGGTCGCGGGCGTGCCCCGGGTCGTCGCCTGCACTCCGCCCATCAGGGGCGAGATCCCGGCCGCGACGGTCGCGGCGATGCACCTGGCGGGCGCCGACGAGATCTACCTGCTGGGTGGCGTCCAGGCTGTCGCGGCGATGGCCTTGGGTACCGAGACGATCGGCAGCGTGCCGATGCTGGCGGGTCCCGGCAACGCGTATGTGGCCGAGGCCAAGCGCCAGCTGTTCGGTGAGGTGGGCATCGACCTGTTCGCCGGGCCCACGGAGATCCTGGTGATCGCGGACGAGCACGCGGACCCCTTCGTCGTCGCCGTCGACCTGCTGTCCCAGGCCGAGCACGGCCCGGACTCCCCCGCCGTCCTCGTCACCACGTCCGAGGAGCTGGGGCGCGAGGTCGAGCGGCACATCGAGCGGCTGCTGCCGGGTATGCCGACCAAGGACTTCGCCGAGCCGGCCTGGCGCGACCACGGCCAGATCGTCGTGGCCGACACCCTCGACGAGGCCTTCGAGATCGCAGACTCGTACGCCAGCGAGCACGTCGAGGTACTCACCGAGGATCCGCGCCAGGCGCTGGATCTCATGCGCGACTACGGCGCGCTCTTCCTCGGCGAGGGCACCTGTGTCAGTTACGGCGACAAGGTCATCGGCACCAACCACGTCCTTCCCACCCGTGGCGCCGCCCGCTACACGGGCGGCCTGTGGGTCGGCAAGTACCTCAAGACGGTGACCTACCAGGAGGTCACCGACACCGCTTCCTCGGCTCTGCTCGGTGAGGTGTGCGGGCGCGCCGCCCGCGTCGAGCTCTTCGAGGGCCACGCACGCTCCGGTGACGTCCGCGCCGCGAAGTACGGCGACAGGACGCTGGAGTGGAACGAGGGGGCCGGCGCATGACGACCGACCGCGCCGGAGCGCCCCTCGCCGGGCGGACGGCACTCGTGACCGGGGGCGGCAGCGGCCTGGGCCGGGCCATCACCCGCTCGCTGCTCGCCGACGGCGCCCGCGTGGTGATCACAGGCCGCGGCGCGGACGCTTTGAAGCGCACCGCAGACGAACTGGGCCCCGACGTCGTCCCCGAGGTCTGCGATGTGTCCCGCCCCGAGGACGTCGACGCGCTCGCCTCGGCCCTCGTGGATGACGAGATCTCGATCCTGGTCAACAATGCGGGCATCGCGGGCCCCGTGGCTTCGCTGACCGACATCTCGCCCGCCGAGTGGGACGAGGTCTTCGACGTCAACGTGCGCGGTGTGTTCCTGATGTGCCGGGCGTTCCTTCCCGGGATGACCCTTCGCGGCTCCGGTGATGTCATCAACATCGCCTCGGTGTCGGGCAAGCGGCCACTGCTGCGACGCACCCCGTACTGCGCGTCGAAGATGGCGGTCATCGGTCTGACGACCACGCTGGCCGGCGAGGTGGGGCCCCTGGGCGTCACCGTCAACTCCCTGTCCCCCGGACCTGTTTCGGGGCCGCGCATGGAGCGCAACTTCCGTCTGGAGGCCGAGCGCACGGGCAGCAGTTACGCCGAGGCGGAGGAGGCCTTCGTGTCACGTGCAGCCCTCGGACGGATGGTGACCGAGGAGGAGGTCGGCGGCGCGGTGAGCGCGATGCTGCGGATGCGTGGCCTGTGCGGCGCCGATGTCGACCTGTCGGCGGGGATGGTGGCCCGATGACCGTCCCGCGTACCCGGCGCCGCAGCCTCAAACGGCGTCTGGCGGCGGGCGATTCGCTGCGCGGCGTGCTGCTGCGGCTGCCCTCGGAGACACTGGTGGAGATGGCGGGCGTCGCCGGTCTGGACTACGTGGTCATCGACTGCGAGCACGGGCCCGCGGACACGGCACTGCTCCAGCAGCACATCATGGCGGCCGAGGCTCACGGCATCGACGTCCTGGTGCGGGTGGGCACCGCCGAGCCCGCGTTGGCGCTGCGCTGCCTGGACCTGGGCGCGGCCGGACTGATCCACCCGCACGTGGACGGCTCCGAGGACGCCCGGCGGGCCGTGGCCGCGAGCCACTACCCGCCGTGGGGCGAGCGGGGGTTCGCCACGTACAGCAGGTCGGGGCGGTTCGGCACGGTCCCCGCGGCCGAGCATGTGGCCGCCTCCCGCCAGACGCTGGTCATCCCGATGATCGAGACACAGCGGGCATGCGCCGCGGCCGACGCGATCGCCGGCACCGAGGGCGTGGACGCGGTCCTGGTGGGCCCCGCCGACCTGGCGGCGGACTGCGGCTTTCCCGCACCGGAGGCCGTGAACAGACTCGTCCGGCAAGCCCACAGGGCGATCGTCGAGAGCGGGCGCACGGTGATGACGATCGTCCCTCACCTCGAAGCGGCGCGGGCCGCCGAGGAGGCCGGAGCCCGGCTGATCGTCTTCAACATGGCGCAGGTACTGATGGACACCATGGGCACCCTCGTGCGCCCGTCCCGACCGTGACCCGCCTTCGTCGGACTCGTCCGCACCCCTTGACGGTCCACCCCGAGGACCTTAGCGTTCAACTTCAATTCATACGTATGCACACGCGTTTACGCGTGCACACCGGCTCATCCGCACATCCTTCATCCGCCGCGCGATCGGAGCAGCCATGTCCTCTGCAGCGCCACCCCGCACTACCCCCGCGACCGCCCCCGCCGAAGCGGAGGGTCGGAGCGCGATTCGCCGGGCCATCGGCGCGGGCAGCGTCGGCAACTTCGTCGAACAGTTCGACTACGGCCTCTACGGCTACATGGCCCCGATCATGGCCCCCGCGTTCTTCCCCGAGAGCGACAAGACCGTGGCGGTGCTCGGGACGTACGCGATCATCGCGATCGCGTGCCTGGTCCGCCCCCTCGGCGGGACCCTCCTCGGCCGCTGGGGCGACCGGGTGGGCCGCCGGAAGACGCTGCTGTGGACCCTCGTGGCCATGGGTGCGTCCACCGCCCTCGTCGCGGTCCTGCCCACGTACCACCAGGTCGGCATTCTGGCGCCACTCCTGCTCCTGGCGCTCCGCGTGGTCCAGGGCGTCGTCTCCGGCGGCGAGTACGTCGGCGCGGTGGCCTTCATCGTCGAGTGGGCCGAGCCCGACCGACGCGCCTACTACACCTCGTACGCTTCCAACAGCTGCTTCGCCGGCACGCTCGCCGGTGCCGGTGTCGCCGCGCTGACCAGCTGGGTGTTCGAGGGGCCCGCACTCGACTCGTGGGGCTGGCGCCTCCCCTTCCTGCTGGCGATCCCCCTCAGCCTGGTCGGCCTGTGGATGCGCAGCCGCATCTCGGAGAGCCCGGAGTTCGTGCAGGCCACGAAGGACGGCACCGATGTGGTCAAGTCCCCGGTGATCGAGGCTCTGCGGTCTCAGTGGCGGCCCATCCTCGTCTACTGCGGGATCTCCATCATGTGCGCGATCCTCTCCTACACCTGGGTCACCTTCTATCCGCAGTACCTGACGAACACGCTCGGCCTGCCCCGCTGGATGGGCCTGGCCTCCAACGCCATCTCGATCGCGGTCCTGATCCCCCTGCTGCCCCTGGCCGGCAAGCTCTCGGACCGCGTGGGACGCAAGCCGATGCTCATCACGGGCGCCGTCGCCTGCATCGTCGTCGTCCCGCTCGCTTTCTGGGTGGGCGACCGGGGCACCTTCGGCGCCGCCGTTGCCAGCCAACTCATCTATCTGATACCAGAGTTCTTCCTCACCGGCATCATCACGGTCTGCGCGGCCGAACTCTTCTCCACCCGCACCCGGTTCAGCGCGAGCGCCATCGCGTACAACAGCTCGTTCTCCGTCTTCATGGGGATCACCCCGTTCGTGGCGACGCTGCTGGTGGACACCTTCGACTCGATCTACGCCGTATGGGCCTACCTGGGCGTCGGAGCCGTCCTGGCACTCGTCGTCGTGACCGGTTTCATGACGGAGACGTACCGCAGCCAGCTGGGCGCGGACAAGTTCCACCGCCAGGAGACACCACGGCCCGCCTGATCCACCGGCCGGCATCCCTGGTCCGGCCCCAACAGCCGTCGCCCTCTCCGCATACGCATTCACATCGATTGGAATGGACAGCACCATGGCCCTGCACCCCGTCGCGTACGAGCCCTACAACGACCCGGACGAGTTCATCCGCGAGGTGACCGACCGCATCTGGGTCGCACGCGACATCGCCCACATCGTCGACAACTACGAGCCCGACTCGATCGTCCACACCAGTCTCGGTACCGTAGTCGGCCGCGACGGCGTCATCGAGGGCAGCACGATGCGGATGGCCGCCGTACCCGGCCACATCGGCCAGGCCGAGGACGTGGTGTGGGAGGCCCGCGGGGACGACGCCTTCCTCAGCTCGCATCTGGTCTTCTCCGCCGACGAACATCTCGTGGACGGCCGAAGCGTCCGTGTCCGCAAGCGCACGGTGGCCAACTGCCTGTACCGGCGGGGCCGCATGGTCGAGGAGTGGGTGGTGCGCGACGACCTCGCGGACTGCCTGCAACTCGGCATCGACCCGGACGAGGCCGCGCGCGACCGCCAGTTCCAGGGCTACACCGGGTCGATGACCCAAGAGCCGCCGAAGGACGTGCTCCTGGAAGGTGTCAGCGGGCCGCGCCCCGACGACTTCCGCCCCGAGTGCGAGATGGTCCTCGAATTCATCGACCGGGTCTGGTCACAGCGCGAGCTCAACAAGGTCAACGACTTCATGGCGCGCGACCTCTTCCTGCACACCATCGGCGACCGCACCGTGATCCGTCCCGAGCGCTACCAGGCCGATCTGCTGGACATGGTCGGCCCCTTCCCAGACGCGCGCTTCGCCGTGCGGGACGTCCAGACCCACCACGCGGAGCGCTACGCGGGTCTGCGCGTGGCCGTGACCTGGACCATGCGCGGCACGTACCGCGGCATCCCCACCTTCGGCCCCCTCACCGGCAAGCCGGTCACGGTGCTCGGCGTCTCGCAGTTTCTGATCCAGGACGGCCGCATCGTGAAGGAGGTCCGCGTGTACGACGAGATCGCGCTGCGCACGCAGATCAACGCGGGACGGGAGGACGGCGCGGACGTGGCGGCCAACATCTACTAGTACTGCAACGGTGCTTGCTGTGGCGGGTGGCCGGTTCAGGGGATGTGCCCGCGTCGTTCGTAGTGGCTGGTGCGGGCCCGGTGTTGTCGTCGGCGGTGCCGGGTCGCCCAGTGCCTGGGCAATGATGACGCTTTCGCCGTTGAAGGCGATGGCCGGGCATTCGTGCAGGTCACAGCCAAGGCCGATCATTTCACTCACACGTCGGTACAGGTGGCATTGGACGTTCTCGGCCAGTTCCTTTTCCTGTGGCCTGCCCCCTGTTCCACCAGGGCGTACACGCCGATGATCACCACCCCGACAGGCATGTCCATGATCCCGGCCCGCACTGACGACGCCCAGCCCGGCGGTCCGGGCCGCCGAGATGCCCAGGCCGAGCAGGGCGATCGTGTTGAACAGCAATACGACGTCCGCGGCGGTCTCCTCGGACCACCACTCCGCCACCGCGCCGAGCAATAGCCACACGGTGAGCAGAGCGGCCACGACCAGTGGCCATTCGGCGATCACCGCCCGCAGCCTTCTCGGCCTCGTCCCTCCCTCGGCGACCGCACGCTGGGCGATCACGTGGGCGTATCCATGGGCGGCGCTCGACGCCAACGCCGTGAGCAGGACCCAGAGCATCCTCACCGGGGCCGGGGACCTCGCCCGGTACGTCCAACGCTGCCACGAGTGCACTGGCCAGCACCAGGTCGTAGATGCCGCGAAACAACCACAGTTCGGCGGTCTTGGGCCGGCCTTAGACCTCGCCGCGGCGAAGCGTCCTCGGAACGGACGTGATCGGCGTCTTCGGGCATCGCGTCGCCTCGGTGGGGAGAAGGAGCGGGCCAGCCCATGCAAACCCGCGCGGTGCCGCAGAACACGGCACCGCGCTGATGTGCCGCGCAGAACGGCGGGTCGCGGAGGCGGAGCAGGCCGTCCAGGGAGCGTCCGCGACGGGCCCTGGCGACACACCGTCACCACTCCTGATATTGCGTAAGGTCGATGCCGAACATCGTCAAGTCGTGACCGTGGACCGGGTGCCGGACGATGCTCTCCGCCTGCATGCCGAGCTTGTCGGCCACAGCCGCGGAAGCTCTGTCGTTCGTCCGCAACACGGCGACCACCCGGTCCAGACCGCGATCCTGCAAAGCGAACTCCAAGGCGGCGTGCGCCGCCTCGGAAGCGTATCCCTGGCCCCAGAACACCCGGCCGAGCCGCCAGCCGATCGCAACCTGTCCGGCTACCTCATCCGGCGTGCCGGCAACGTACAGCCCTACGGCACCCGCCAGTTCACCAGAGCCCAAGAGCTCGACCGCGAAGACCCCGAATCCCTCGTCGTCCCACTCCTCCTCCCACGCTTCGATGTCTCCGGCGGTCTGCTCCGTCGAGCGCGGCCTGCCGTCGCCGATGCGCCGCATCACCACCGGATCGGCGTGGATCTCGGACAACGGGGCCAGGTCGTCCTCCAGCCAACGGCGCAGAACAAGACGAGGAGTGCGGATCTCGGTCATGCCCCCATCCTGCCGATGCCGTGCCGAGAGTGCGAACCGCGGCGGTCCACCCTGGGTACCGCGGCGATCAGCCGGGCGACTCCCGGGTGCGGTATGCGCGCTGCGAAAGGCGACCGCTCAGGTTCGCCCTTCCCGTGCGACGGTCGACCCCGAGCCGCCCCGCCTCACGAAGCAGTCCCCCGTCGCCCTCGACCCCGGTCACTGCCGTGCCCCGCGTCGGCTGACGACCGGCCCTCCCGGTACGCTGCGACTCCTGCGGTGCGTAGCAGGAGTCCCGGGCCTCGCCGGGACGCGTAGGATGCGTCATGTGCATTCGAGCCATATGTCCGTGCGCGGCGAGATCCTCGTACGCCGGGCCGTCGCCCGGGACGCCAAGCGCCTCACGCGACTCGTGCGCGGCTCGCGTGCGTACGGTGGCCAGTACGCGTCGATGGTCTCGGGCTACCGCGTCGGCCCGGACTACATCGAGAGTCATCGCGTCTTCGTAGCCGCCGACGCCGGCACCAACGTTGTCCCGGGCCGGGTGCTCGGCTTCTACTCGCTGATCCTCGCACCGCCCGAGCTGGACCTGCTCTTCGTCCAGGACGGGGTGCAGGGACGCGGCATCGGACGACTCCTTGTCGAGCACATGACGTCCGAAGCGCGCGCGGCGGGGCTGGCACGTGTCCGGGTGGTGTCGCATCCTCCGGCCGAGGGCTTCTACCGCAGTGTCGGTGCGCTGCGTACCGGAACGGTCGCCGCGAACCCGCCCGCCGTGCCCTGGGACCGGCCCGAGCTGGAGTTCGTGATCCCTCAACTACCTACCTGACGCTTCTGTCGCAGGGGGCTCGCCGCCTGGCGTCAGCTGCACGTCCTCCCGGCGCCGGGACGGCTCGAATCGCGCGATGTGGGCACCGGGAGAGGAACCACGCCGCATGAGGGGAGACCGGTCGCCCGGTCGCCCGGCTCCCGCGCCCAAGGAGAGCCCACGATGGCGGTCGATGACGACGCCCCGCAGGCCATTCCGAACACGCCGAAAACGCGCGAGAAGGCGTCGCCCGCCGCTGTCCGCTCTCCGCTGTGGCCACGACATGTCGAGGAGACGGTCGAGATCGCGGTGCCCTTGCGTACGGCGTACAACCAATGGACGCAGTTCAAGGCTTTCCCGCGCTTCTCGTACCTGGTGCACGACGTCGAGCGGATCAGGCCCACGGTGACCGTCCGGAGTATCGGTCACGGGCCACTGAGCCAGCGTCACGACGAGGACGGCGCTGCCTGTGCGACCGTCGGCCACCGCCCGGTAGGAGCCGCGTGTCCCGATCACCCACAACCACTGCGGCGTGCACGGCAGGATCACCAACGCGAGCCAGGCGCGCCACAACGCGACCGCGCGTAGGCGATGTCCAGGTCCCGGTTTCGCGGGTGGGTGAACTCGTGGAGGACGACGGACGGAAGATCGCCAGCCGTTCCCGGCCAGAGTCAGCGGACCGCTGTCGAGACACACGACGTACTGGCCGAACCGACCGAAGATCATGACGGATGTCGTGGCGCTCAGCGAATCTTCGGCTTCTTCACGCCCAACCACGTATCCGGGGGGCCCGGTTCTGGGGCACCACAGAAGGTCTGGATTCACTCCCCTGGGGGCCAGGTGAATAAGCCGTCGGTTCTTGAGCCTGGTTGCCCAGTCGGGCACCGCTCTCCTGCCCGCATCCTGTGACTCACCCATCCGTTGCTGAGACGGTTGGTGTCTGGGTCAGGGACCCGGAACCGGGATCCGGGTGCACGGGTTTGGTGATGCCGGCGCGGGCGGCCTCCAGCTGGGCCGCGAAGGCCACACCCAGGAAGAGCGCAACGCCGGCCAGGTTTGCCCAGAGGAACAGGGCCATGAGGGCGGTCAACGGTCCGTACAACGAACCGAAGGACCCGCTGTGCGCCACGTAGAGGGCCAGCAGCCAGGTGGCCGTGGTCCATAGGACGAGTTGTACGACGGACCCGAACACGAGCCAGGTGTAACCCGGTTGGACACGCCGTGGCGCCCACCGCAGGACGACAGCCGATGCCATGCAGGCGAGGGCCACGCCCACCGGGACCTTCCCCCACTCCCACCAGCCAAGCCATGCTCCGGGCCAGCCGAACACCTCCGCAACAGCCCTGCCCACCGCTCCGCCGGCCACCGTCACGAGAAAGCCGAGCACCAGCGGCCCGCCCGCACCGACCGCCAGCAGCAGGCTGCGGCCGTACTTCTCCAGGAACGGCCGGTCGCGTTCGATCCCGTAGATGCGGTTGCACCCCCGCTCGATCTGGCCCATGGCCGATGCGAGGTTCAGGACGGCGAAGCCGAGGCCCAACCACATGGCCACGGTCCCCGCCGTATCGGCATCGGCATGCGTGCGGGTCGCCAGCAAGCCTTCGCGTACGAGATCGGCGCTGTCCGCCGGAACGATATCGCTCAGGGTCAGTTCGATCAGCCGTCCGACGCTCTCCGTGTGGATGGCCGCGGAGACCCCCACCAGGGCGATGGCGAGCGGCACCATCCCGATGACCAACTGGAAGGCCAGGGCCCGCGCGAAGCTGAATCCATCGGCGTACCTGAAACGCAGGAACGCGTCGGTCACCAGTCGGCGGCCCCCGTAGCGGCGCAGCGAGGCCCAGGCTTCGTCTCCGGACAACTCGTCGCCGATCATGTCCCTCGTCTGCGGTACGTGCACCACTGTTCCCATGCAGGAGGTGTGCTCCACCGGACCGTTTCCATGCGGTCGGGGCGACGAGCGCTAAGAGGTCCTAACAAAGACGTCGGACGTGGCGGTGGGTGATCAGGCAGGCGGCGATGCCGAGGAAGGCATCGTGGATGTCGTCGCGTCGTTCCCAGCGGATGCGCAGTCGACGGAAGCCGTGGAGCCAGGCGATGGTGCGCTCGACGACGTAGCGGAAGACGCCCAGTCCGGAGCCATGTTCGACGCCTCGTTCGGCGATGACCGGTCTCATCCCTCGCTCTCGCAGCGGGCGGTGGTACTTGTCGTGGTCGTAGCCGCGGTCGGCGAGGAGCGCGTCCGGTCGGTGTCTGGGCCGGCCCACGACGTCGGCCACGGCCCAGACCTTGTCCAGCAGCGGCAGCAGCTGGGTGACCTCGCCCGCGGTTTCCGCCGGTCAGCGACACCGCGAGCGGGATGCCCTGGCCGTCGGTGAGGACGTTGTGCTTGCTGCCCGGCCGTGCACGGTCGACCGGGCTGGGTCCGCTTTTGGGCCGCGCCGAGCGCAAGGTCCCCACCCATGACCACACCAACGAGCAAGCTGGCCAACAGTCACGGCAAACACCGTTGCAGTACTAAGTCTTCTGAGTCAGGAATTCTATTCAGATATGTAGGGTTGCCTGGTGGCACGTACTGGGCGGCCGAAGGCCGAGTTGATCCTGTCGGATGAGGAACGGGCTGCGCTGGAGGGGAGGTTCGCCGCCGTTCCACCCCGCAGGCGTGGGCTTTGCAGTGCCGGATCATCCTGGCCTGCGCGACCGGCGCGTCCAACGCGGACGTGGCCGCCCAGCTCGGTTCGACACCGCATGCGGTGGGCCGCTGGCGGAAGCGGGTCATCGAGCACCGGATCGCCGGGCTGGGTGACATGCCGCGGCCGGGCGGGCCCCGGACGGTCACCGACGAGCAGGTCGCCGCGTTGGTGAAGCGGACGCTGGAGACCGCGCCGAAGAACGCCACGCACTGGTCGACGCGGGCGCTGGCCAAGGAGACGGGTTCGTCGCAGTCGACCGTGTCGCGGATCTGGCGGGCCTTCGGCCTGCAGCCGCACCGCACCGAGACGCTCAAGCTGTCGACGGACCCGTACTTCGTCGACAAGGTCCACGACGTGGTCGGCCTCTATCTGGACCGCCCGAGCGGGCCTTGGTGTTCTGTGTCGACGAGAAGTCGCAGATCCAGGCCCTGGACCGGTCCCAGCCGGTGCTGCCCGGCGTCCCGCAGCGGGTCACCCACGACTATGTGCGCGCGAGCATCACCACATTGTTGATATCGACGAGCTTGGTGAGCTCGTCCACCTTGCTGTGGAGATGGTTGATCATGAATGGGCGGATACCCGAGCGGTAGCCGTATTGGTCGTCGTACAGCAGGCTGAGGTCGGCGGTGTGCCGGAGCCGGACGAGGCCGCATCCCGTGTAACTGCAGGGGAATATGCCGGTCAGTGCCTGTTCTCCCCACCCGGAGGGTAGCCCGGTCGCTGCCGCATCAGCGGCTACGTGGGCGACCACGATCCGTACGTGCCGCACGACGGCCTCCTGCGCTGGGCCGACCACACGAGGGGGCATTCAGCGTCCAGGTCTTCGAGGGCGGCCACTTCTACATTGAGGACCAGGTGCAGAACGTGGCCCGGAGCATTCTGCGGGACCTCTCCGCCTTCGTCCCGCGACCTTCGGCGAGCCGCCCCCTCGCCCGAGAGGCCGGGACATGACCCGAAGGCCGCCGAACCGCTCGCCGCTCCCCTGGCGGAAACTGTCGCCTCCGGCTTCTCCGCCGCACCGCCGGGCGGCGCACCCGCCGCACACAGGGGCCTGGCGAACCGGGCACCGGCTCGCATATCGCCCCCCCCCGGCACCCGCGCCGGGCACCGAACGGCCCGAACACCCCCGGCCAATCAAGACATATCTCGATTATTGACACGCGCTATATCGCGTGTCACAGTCCGAGGGCAGGGTTCGGCAGCGGGCACCGGTCCGGCCCGCGCCGCCCGATGCCCGCACCTGTCCGCGAACCCCTGACCACAGGAGTGCTCTATGCCAGAGGCCATCCATGCCGAGGGCCTGGTGAAACACTTCGGCGACGTACGGGCGGTGGACGGTGTCGACCTGGACGTCCCCCAGGGAACCGTGCTCGGCCTGCTCGGGCCCAACGGCGCCGGCAAAAGCACCACCGTGCGGATTCTGACCACCCTGCTCATGCCTGACGCCGGGCACGCGAGCGTACTGGGAGCGGATGTCGTCAAGGACCCGGACACGGTGCGCCGCTCGCTCGGCATGGCGGGGCAGTTCGCCGCGGTCGACGACTTCCTCACGGGGCGTGAGAACCTGCAACTGATCGGGCGGCTCTACCAGTTGAGGAAACGCGACGCGGCGGCCCGCGCCGAGGAGCTGTTGACGCTGTTCGACCTCACCGACGCCGCCGACCGGACCGCCAAGACCTACTCCGGAGGCATGCGGCGCCGTCTCGACCTCGCGGCGGCCATGCTCATGAAGCCGGCCGTGATGGTCCTCGACGAGCCGACCTCGGGCCTGGACCCCGTCAGCCGCCGGGTGCTGTGGGACGTCATCCGCGCGATGGTCGCCGACGGGACGACGCTGCTGCTGACCACGCAGTACCTGGAAGAGGCCGACCAGCTCGCCGACTCGGTCTGCGTCATCGACCACGGCCGCGTACTCGCCTACGGCACCAGTGACGAACTCAAGGCACGCGTCGGCAGCGACCGGGTCGAGCTGGTCCTTCCCGAGGGGGAGGACCTCACCGGCGCCGGCCTGGTGATGGCCGCGGAGGGCCGGGGCGAGGTGTCCGTCGAGGAGCAGGCCCGCAGGCTGATCGTGCCGGTCTCGAACGGTTCCCGCTCGCTCGGCGGCATCATCCGCAGGCTGGACGAACTGGGCGTCCCCTTCGACGACATCGCCCTGCGCCGCCCGACCCTGGACGACGTGTTCATCGCTCTGACCGGCCGCTCCGCCGACACCGGCGAGGCAGCCGGGGACGTCCGAGTCAAGGAGACCGCCAAGTGACCGCCCTGTCACCGCCGCCCGCCCTCCGGCCGCCCGTGGCAGGCGCCGTCGGCCAGTCCGTCCGCGACTCGCTGATCATCGCCAAGAGCGGCCTGATCCGGGTCAGGCGGGCGCCGGGCATGATCCTGTTCATGCTGATCCAGCCGACCATCTTCATCGTGATGTTCACCTTCGTGTTCGCCGGCTCGGTCAACATCGGCGGCACCACGGACCGTGCGGCCTTCCGCGAGTTCAACGTGGTCGGCATCATGGCCCAGACCGTCATCTTCTCCGTCATCGCGACCGCCGCGGGCATCGCCGACGACATGCGCAAGGGACTGGTCGACCGCTTCCGCTCGCTGCCGATGGCACGCGGCGCGGTACTCACCGGCCGCACCCTGTCCGACGCGGTGACCCTCGCTCTCATCCTGGTCGTGCTGGGCGGCGTCGGAGCCGCGGTGGGCTGGCGCTTCCACGAGGGCATTGCCAAGATGCTGGCCGGCTTCCTGCTGCTGTTCCTGCTGGGATACGCCTTCACCTGGGTCGGCGCGCTGACCGGACTGGCCGCACGCTCCCCGGAGGCGGCCTCGTCGGCTCCCATGCTGTGGATCCTGCCGGTGTCGTTCATCTCCAACGCCTTCGTGGACCCCACCCGGATGTCGACCCCCCTGCGGTACATGGCCGAATGGAATCCGTTCAGCGCCACCGTGCAGGCCGCCCGCACACTTTTCGGCAACCCGGGCACCGGGGCGAGAGACGCATGGCCGATGCAGCACCCCATCGAGGCGTCGCTGATCTACTCGGTCCTCATCATCGTCGTCTTTCGCACCCTGGCCGTGCGCAAGTACCGCCGCACCGCCACCTCCTGACCGCCCGGCACCCGCATACGGCCGGGACCCGGAGGGGGCCGCCGGGGGGGCCTGCGGGCCCGTCCCCCGGCCCCCCTGGTTCTGTCGTGCGCCCCGCGTCATCGCTGCCCTGCCGGCCCCTGCTCGTAGAACAGCACCGTCCGGTGCCGCTGCCTGCACTCGCGCAGGACCTCGTGCACCAGCCGGGCTTCCCGGGCGAACTCCTCGGGTGCGACGGTCGAATGGCTGGAGACGCCGGCTGCGATCGCGGTGACCTCGCCGAACCGGTCCGTGAAGGCCTGCGAGAGGCACCGGGCGAGAAAGCCGCGGCCGATGATCTGCACGTTGCTCCAACTCCTCGGCTCGAAGAACGCGTGAGGCGCACCGCTCAGCGCAGCAGTGCGTGGCGGACCGTCAGTTTCCGCATGCCGACGGTGCCGTGGACGCGGATGTGCGGCTCGCCGGAACGGGAGGACCTGCCGGGCCTGTAGGCCAGGCCCTTCAGTCCGGTCTCCACGTCCTCGAGGTCGACGGTCGCCTCGCGCGGCACGATGATCCTGACGCGTCCGACGCCGACCTGGAGCTCGAGGTCGAGTTCCGGATGCTCGAGCACGGCCCGGGACAGGTCCAGGTACACCCTGGCGAGCGGTGTCGCGACCACGAGTTCCGCGGGCACCCGCCATCGGCCGCGCCGGAGGATCAGGCCGCTCACCGTGGTGATCGTGGACCGGTCCTTGGGGCTGCGTGCCGGCAGCCCGGCCACGGCCGCGTCGAGCTGGCCCCGCGTCGTGGCGCTCAGCACCTGGCCGAGACACTGCTCCAACTGCTGGTGGGTGAGATGTCCTTTCGCGTACGCGTCCTGCAACAGATGTGTGGCCCGGTCTCGGTCATCGTCGCCGATGAGTGTCTGCGGGTCCTTCGGCCGGGAAGCCATGTCGTCAACTCCCATGCAGAGTCGGTGCCTTGCCCGCACCGCTTCGAAAGGCCAGGTTCTCACGGCAGCGCCGGGCCCGGGCCGGGCCGGGCCGGGCCGCACGATCGGGCGTATCAGGGTCCCTCCCCCGTGTCCCTTCTGCGCAACCGCGGCGTGCGGGCCTTGGGGGGCACTGCCGACGATGCGCGCCAGCGCCGCGGCAGCACGCCCCGCAGGCTGTTGCGCACGTCGTCGAGGAGGGCGGTGCGGCCGGACCACCGCTGGGCGCCGGGGCCGGCGCGGCTGCGGGACCGGCCGCGGCGCGGTCATCCTCGCGCCGGGCGTAGAGGTCGTTGAGGACCGTGTCATGCAGCAGGCTGCTGTCCTGTTCGCGCACGACGTCGAAGCCGTGGCCCTTCAGGCGTGCTTCGACCTGCGCCAGCCGGCCGTCGATGTCCGTGGACTTTGACAGCCAACTGCCGGATCCTCGGTCAGTGCTGCGGACGGATGCCCTTGAGAACCAAGTGCTCGGCGCCCTCAGCGTCGATCTTCATCAGGTCGATCCGCTCGATGGCTTCCTGCTCGATGATCTCGAACAGGCCGATGTTGGCACCCACGTCGACGACCGTGTCGCCGTTGTCGATGGTGATGCCGCCTCGCACGTACGCCTCGCGCGTGGAGATCTCGTCGTAGACGAAGTCGGTCTCGCTGCTGTTGTGGTGGAAGACCGTCATGCCGTTGGGCGGTTCGCGCATCGGCGGGCGAGTTCTCCTTCGGCGCTCTCCATGCGCAGCAGTGCGCGCACCGCCGGTGCGCGGTCGGCCGCGGGAACGATGTGGGCCACCAGGCGCCTGTCCCCGTCGCCGTGGTCGCCCACCACGACGCGCGCGTCCTGGACGGCGGGGTGTGCGCTGAGTTGGGCCTCGATCTCGCCGAGTTCGATGCGAAACCCCCGGACTTTGACCTGATCGTCGTTGCGCCCCAGGTAGGCGAGGGTTCCGTCGGGCAGCCGCCGCACCAGGTCCCCGGGCCGGTACATCCGTGCGCCGGGTTCGTCGGCGAACGGGTCCGCCAGGAAGCGCTGGGCGGACAGGCCCGGCCGGTTCAGGTAGCCGCGCGCCACGCCCGCACCACCGACGTACAGCTCGCCGGCGACGCCGGCCGGCGTTGGCCGCCATCTCGTCGTCTTCACTGCTTTCGATGAACCACAGGACATCGACCAAGGCCGCGGCCAGGGCCTGAGTCAGATACGAGTACACGGGCAGCCACGCGATCTCCCAGCAGGTCAGGACGGCTGGGTCCAGCCATCCCACCACACACCGCCGACATCACTCTCAGTCAGCCCTCCACGGAAAGCGAGCCATAACCCGAATTCCGACGTCACCATCGGGGTTACGGCGTCAAGCTGGATGCGCTGAGTAAAGGGGCACCCCCGATGCTGCCTGGCCAGTCGAAGGTCGAGTTGTACGCCGCGCTGCGGCGCGACGGCCGCAGAGTCATGTCGAACCGGCCTTGCAGTGCATGTACAGCGTCACCTGGAGCACGGCCAACAGAACCCTGACCTTGGCTCGGCCGCAGCCACGCACGACAACAGCTTGGGTGCGTCCGTCGAAGCCGGATCCGTTCACACCGCTGATCGACGAGATCCTGCTCATTGACCTGGATACGGCCACAAAGCAGCGCCACACCGTCACCCCGGATCTGCCACGTCCGATCAACGAGTACTTGTCGTCCGAGGCGTTGCGCTGACCGCTTCAACTCGCACCGATGAGAGGGCGCAAGCGTCCAGCGAGCAACCGCGCGGTCCGGCCAGGGCCTGAGCGTCCGGTGTTCATACCTTCCCCGCGACCACCATGTAGTTCTCGGCCTCACGATCGAACGTGCTCAGTTCCGTTCGGAGTCCGGCCCGGTGCAGCTCGACTTCGAGTTCCTCGTACCGGTAGGGCCAGCAGGACAGCAGTTCCGAGCGGACAAGAACCAATCCGGTCGCATCAACTTGCGCGATCGCAATCTCGATGTGGTGCTCCTCCTCCCAATGCGGCGCAATCTCCCAGCGGTAGACCACGACGGCATCACGACCGTTGCGGCGGACGAGCCGGTCACTGATCTCCAGCCGGGAACCTTTGGCCCTTACGCTTTCCCATGTGCGGGATGTCAGTACCAAGCGGCCGCCGGGACGCAGAAGCCGCGACATCGACTCCAGAGCGGCACCCCTGCCTGTCGCACCCCTGGCATGTCCAAGCGAGTTCCCCACGCAGAACACCATGTCGAACGTGTTGTCCTGGAAATGATCGCGCAACTCTTCCCAGTTCGCCCGCACAGCCCGGACGGATGCCCCGAACTCCTCGGACAACTCGGCAGTCCGACGCACCATCGCCTCGCTGGCGTCAGTTGCGACAACCTGCATACCGCGACCGGCGAGGCCAACCGCAAACTGCCCGGTTCCGCATGAACAGTCGAGGACATGAGCGTTCGCGGGCAGGAGATTGAGAAGGTCGTCGAACGACGCAGCGAACCCGGCTGGCGGCAACTTCTCATCCGAGATCAGCCATTCGTACACCTCGGCAAGCGCGCCATACCCAGCCACAACTACTACCTCCGTCACACGGCAGACCACGGCAGGACGTCAGTCCATCAGCAGAACAAGCCGGGACACCAATGGTTTTCACAAGGTCGGCTCTGACGGTGATGGCGGGTGGCCAGTTGTCCGCCTGAATGGATGTCACCGACCGGTCGGCTGGGAACTGTCTCGTGAGACCCAGTGTCACCCGCAGGTTGCGGTGACAAAGTGCTTGTGCGCGGTGAAGGAACACCGCCGACGCCGCCTGGTCGGTCAAAGCCGAGCTGTACGCCGCACTGCGACATGACATTCGCGAGAGCCTGCCCAACCGAGTGCTTGAGCGCAAACACTGGGGAGAGCTGGCGTACTGTTTGGAAGGCTACGGCCGCGTCGACCTGTTCTGCATCGACGAAGCCGGGCTCGCTCCATGCGACTCGACCGCCGCAGCGCCGAAGTCCTCTTCCAGGACCTCACCGGCCCCGCGAGGGGAGGAACGCCGTTGCCATCGCCTCCAACGGCTTCTTCGCCGGCTGGGGCACACCCTTCACCGAGCCCAGACTCTGCGCCGCCATCGTCGACCGGCTCACCTTCGGCGGCACCATCCTCGAGACCGGCACCTAGCCTCACCGCCTCGCTCACAGCCGCGGACTCGCCCGCCAATACGTCGTTTCTTATGGTTCAGGTGGGTGCTTGAGTGGCCTGGGGAAAGCCCAGCTGGTCGAGCAGCGTGCTGAAGAGGTCTTCTGCGAAGGTCTCGTGTGAGCGAAGCAGCTCTTCAATCCTGGCTGTCTCAGGCGTGACGGGGACGCCAGCGGCTGCGGCCCAGGCAACGGCACCTTCGGCGTCGGCGAGTATCTCGGCGTCGAGTTCGGCGCGCTTGTGCCTGACGGCTTCGTGGAACTCTGGTGTGTCCAGCCACAGGAGTTGATCCTCGAGGTCTTCAGGCTCCTCGGCCAGAAGACTGGCGGCGATGTCCAGGTTGAGCCACGCCTGCCAGCGCTGCCCGGTGGTGTCCAGTCCGGTCACGAGAGCGAGGGAACTGTCGGACACCTCGGCGACGCAGGCCGGTGCGCTGCTCCACTCAACCAGGGCGGGCAGGTCCGCGTCGCCCCATGTCCCGGATTCCATCTGGAGCGTCTGCCAGCCGCCCGACCGTGACTCCCATGTCTGCACGGTTGCCTTGAATTCTTCTTCGTCGAGGCTGTCGAAGACGGGAGCTTCCAGCAGGGGGCGGTTGCTGCAAGCGAAGACCAGATGACCCGAGAATCCCACGGCAGTTCCTCCTTCGAGATGGTGAGCGCACCTTATGGGCTGCCGGTGACAACGCGGGTCTGGTCAGCGTCTGCGCAGTGGGCCAGGCTCATCTGCTGCGACGGCGATACCCGATGAGTGCTGCGGTGATGGCACCGAACGCGAGGAAGTGCTCGGCTTTGTGTGCGTAGCGGCGGTGCCGGCGGCGGCAGCCAGCCAGGACACGGTTCTCTCGACTACCCAGCGGTGGCGGCCCAGCCGCTGGGAGGATTCGTGTCCCTTGCGAGCAATGGGGTGGCGAATACCGCGCCCGCGAAGCCGGCGACGGAGGTGGTCGTAGTCGTACCGCTCAACGAGACCCGTCATCCTCGGATCACCGATCACGCCATAAGAAGCGACGTCTAGGGGTGTTGTCGCAGGGGGTTGGTTACGCAGCAGTGCCCTTCTCACTCTCCGGCGTCATCGAATCCGTCGCGCAGGGCTCGGAGTGCCTCCAGTTGCCGCGCGGTGCGGTCGTGAAGTTCTTGGAGGAGGGCGATGCGGCCGTCCAGGGCTCCTACGGCCTGGGTGTATTCGCTCTCGTCCAGTGCCTCGTAGGTCTCCGCGTCGCAGACCGCTCGCACGGTAGAGGTGATCTCGTCGAGGGTCAGACCGTAGTCGAGCAGAGTCCTGATATTGCGCACCCGGCGGGCGTCGCTGTCCTGGAACTCGCGGTATCCGTTGGGCAGGCGAAGTGAACACAGCAGGCCCGCTGCCTCGTAGTGGCGGATCTGCCGGGGTGAGGAACCGGAGATCTGCGCCAGCTCACCGATCTTCATGAGGTCGCTCCCTGTGGGCACGGCACGGTGCGCGCTTGACCTTGACACGGATGTCAACGTCTACCTTAACGCTCAGAAGAAACCGCGGCGAATAGCTCATTTCTCGCATAACGGGGTCGACGGTGGCTTCGTCGTCCCGAAGGCCCTGACAGCACAGGAGGAGACATCATGCTGAGCGTCGAGTTCGACCGTTTCGGCCCACCCGAGGTCCTGGAGGCGCGGGAGCGGCCGGAACCGCTGCCGATAGAGGACCGCGTCCGTGTACGGGTGCGGGCCCGCACCGCCAACGTCAGCGATGTGGAGCTCCGACGAGGCGACACCCCGCAACGACTCGAGGATCTCGGCCTCACCTTCCCCGCCGTACTGGGCTGGGACTTCGTCGGCAATCTCCTCGATCCGACTCCGACGCTCCCCGTCGGCTCCGCTGTGGCGGGTTTCGTCCCGTGGCTCGGCTCGGAAGTGGGCCGCGGCACCTATGCGGAGGTGATCAGCGTCGCGCCGCAGTGGGTGGCCACACTGCCGCCGGACCTCGACCCGGCACGTGCCGCCGTCTTCGCGATGAACGCCCTGACCGGCGCGCAGGCCATCGATCGAATGGGACCCCTTGACGGAGCACACATCCTGATCGTCGGCGCCGGCGGCCCGGTGGGCATGAGCGCCGCCACCGCGGCTACAGCTGCAGGGGCGCGCGTCTACGTCACCGGCTCGACGGCAGACGAGGCCCTTGCCGCTATGGGCTGCGCGGGAGTGATCCCTCGTGGCACGCCGGAGGAGATGGCCACCGCGGCCCGCGAGGAGGTGCCAGGTGGCATGGACGCGGTCTTCAACGCCGCAGTCGCGGGCCCCGGACTGATCCGCGCGGTGAAGGACGGCGGCGCCTTCGTCTCCATTCACGTCGCCGACAAGAACGAGTCAGAGCGCGGCGTCGCCGTCGAGAAGGTCGTAGTACAGGCCGATGCGCCTCGCCTGACCTCCCTGCTCACCCCGTCTCTCCTCGGCCGGACCCGCATCGAGACGCTCCCGCTCGGCCAGGCACGCAAGGCCCACGAACGCCTTGAGCGCGGTGGCCTTGGCGGGCGCAAGATCGTGCTGGTCTCGTAGGACCACCGTCTGCGCGGGAACGGAGAGCGGCAACACCGCGACGCCCACTTCACCCACGCATGCTGACGGGCCGGCCCCAGACAGCCGCCTGGCAAGGCATTCCCGAGGGGGAGCCGTCCAGGCGGCTGGCCACTGGCCGCTTGCAAGCAGAGGGCGTCCGAATGCATATGAACTCCGCTTCCTGACCTGGCGGCCGTCCCAACGCACGCACCGCTGACGCCGGAAGGGCGTCGCCGGCTCTGCGAGTGAGTGCACGCTGGACGCCCGATCGCGCATGTCGCGGCCGAGGCCGGCGTGTCACGGCGTTGCCTGGGCAAGTGGTACGCCCGCTGGACGGCGCACAGCGAGGAGCCCCGCTCCCGCCCCGCCCCGCCTGCGCGTGGGCGCCGTGCGGCGCCCGGAGTGCTCCTCCTGGGCAGGCCTCACTCGCTCGCGTGCCGCTCACTGGAGGAGACCGCGACGCGGTCGCCCAGATGCTGCCGCGCTCGGAGATGTTCCGGCTATTCGGACGCGCCGGTGACGAGGCGGGCCTGGTGCAGAAGGCGTTCCTCGATGTCCATGGCGGTGGCCGCGCCGGAGAGGACGTCGATGCCGTAGCCGTCCTCCAGCGCCACGAAGCCGCGGGCCAGGAAGGCGGAAGGACCGGCCAGACGGAAGTCCTCCGAGGCCGCGCCGGAGTCGAGGACCTCCTGGTACAGGCTCGTCTGCTGAGCGACGAACGCCCGCTGCCGGGTGGCCGCGGCTTCGACGCGGAAGGTGACCGGAAGGAGTTCGTAGAGCAGACGGCTCGTCTGCTCCGCCTCGCCCGGATAGGGAATGCCGGAGGAGATACAGGCGGCCAGTCGTGTCCAGGGCGTCGGAGCGGCGTCGACGGCCGATCGGCGCCGCCGGACGTACGTCTCGGTGCCCTGCTCGAACACGGCGGCCAGCAGGTCGTTGACGTCGGGGTAGTAGTACAGCACCGAGGCGGGCGTGAGACCGGCCTGGGCGGCGATGTCCCGCAGCCGCGCGTTGGTCACGCCTCGCTCCAGAACCGCCTGCGCCGCCGCCTGAACCAACTGGGCGCGTCGTGCGGCTTGGTTGCGGGGACGCGGCATGTCCTCATCCTCTCACGCGGCTCAGCAGGTCCCCGGACGACCTCTTGACACGTCCCGAGTTAGTTAATCAAACTTCGTTTAACTTACCTCGGAAGGCAACACGCTCCATGCACTCACCCCTCCCTCTCGCCCTCGTCCAAGCGCCCGCGCACCCGACGCAGGACCTCGACTCCTTCGCCTCCGGGCTGGAACGCCTGTCCCGGCAGCGACCGCAGGTGCGTCTCTTCGTCCATCCGGAGCTGCACCTGGCCACCCCCGCGCCCGGAAGCGGCCCGGCTGACGACGCGGCCGCACCGGAGCAGCTGGCCGAGCCTCTGGACGGACCGCGCGACCGGCGGCTGGCCGAACTGGCTGGGGACCTCGGCGTCTGGCTCATGCCGGGCAGCGTCTACGAACGGCGTCATGGACAGATCCACAACACCGCCCCGGTGTACTCACCTCAGGGACGCCGCGTCGCCGCGTATCGCAAGATCTGTCCCTGGCGGCCGTACGAGACCACCACACCCGGCACCGAGTTCGTCGTCTTCGACATGGACGACCACGGCCGCGTCGGTCTGTCGATCTGCTACGACGCCTGGTTCCCCGAGATCTCCCGCAACCTCGCCCACCTCGGCGCGCAGCTCATCGTCAACCTCGTCCAGACCCCCACCAGCGATCGGGAGCAGGAACTGGTCCTCGCCCGCGCCAACGCCATCACCAACCAGGTCTTCGTCGCCAGTGTGAACGCCGCCGCGCCCACCGGCCTCGGCCGCAGCCTCCTCGTCGACCCCGAGGGACGTGTCCGCACCCAGGCGATCAGCGCCGAGGAGTGCGTCCTCACGGACGTCATCGACCTGGGCGAAACCACCCGGGTCCGCACGTACGGCACGGCCGGCCTCAACCGTCCCTGGGAGCAGTTCCGGCCCGGCGACGCCCCCGTCGACCTGCCGCTCTACTCCGGCAGGATGGACCCCAGCACCTGGGGAGCCGGCCTCAGCGGCACATCTCGCGCGGAAGGCCGGGGACGTCCATGACACACAGCAACGGGACACCCGGTCGCCTGGTCCCCCGGCTCGGTCTGCTCTCCATCGTCGTCTTCGGCCTGTGCTACATGGCCCCGGCCATCGTCGTCTCCACCTTCGGCGTCATCGCCACCAACTCGGGCGGCATCGCCCCCACCGCCTACCTCGTCGCGACCGTCGCGATGGCACTGACCGCGCTGAGCTACGGCAAACTGGCCCGCGACCACCCGGTGGCCGGTTCGGTGTACACCTACGCGCGCCGGCTGCTCGGCTCCCGTGTCGGATTCCTCGCCGGCTGGGCCCTGCTCCTGGACTACCTCTTCCTGCCCATGGTGGCCTGGCTCATCCAGGCCCTCTACCTGCACGTCCAGTTCCCCGCACTGCCGACGTGGGGCTGGCTGGTGGCCGTCATCGCCGTCACCACGTGCGTCAACACCCTGGGTATCGTCATCGCCGACCGCGTCAACAAGGTCCTGCTGGGCCTGACCGCACT
This sequence comes from Streptomyces sp. CS113, assembly GCF_002188365.1. Lineage (NCBI taxonomy): Bacteria > Bacillati > Actinomycetota > Actinomycetes > Kitasatosporales > Streptomycetaceae > Streptomyces > Streptomyces sp. CS113. The sequence goes on along the minus strand of NZ_KZ195574.1, from coordinate 8,652,707 downwards.
GGGCCTGCTGGCCCTCGCCGTGGTCTGCCTGCACACCGTGGCGGGCACGTCCGCGGCGGACGGGGCCCATGCCCTGTGGAATCCGGGAGCCTCACTGGGCACCGTCACCGCCGCCGCGGCGGTCGCCGCGTACTCGTTCCTCGGCTTCGACGCGATCAGCACGCTCAGCGAGGAGGTGCGCGACCCGCGGCGGACGGTTCCCCGCGGCATCCTGCTGACCGTGCTCATCGGTGGCGGTGTCTTCTTCGCGATCTCGCTCCTGCTCCAGTGGGTCCACCCGGGCACGTCCTTCCAGGACGAGTCGACCGCAGGCTACGAGGTGGCGGTCCTGGCCGGAGGCAAGGGCTTCGCCAACGTCGTCAACGCCATCACCCTCATCGGCGGCATGGCCTCGTGCGTCGCCATCCAGGCCAGTACCAGCCGGCTGATGTACGTCATGGGCCGCGACGGCGTCCTGCCCCGCCGCACCTTCGGCCACTTGCACCCGCGGCTGCGCACGCCGGTGTTCAACCTGCTGATCATCGCGGTGATCGGCCTGCTGGCCACCCGGCTGTCTCTGGAGACGGCCACGTCCTTCATCAACTTCGGTGCGTTCCTCGCCTTTACGCTCGTCAACGTCTGCGTGCTGGCGGCCTGGCGCCGCGCTCGCCGCGGGGGCAACCGACGGCCCGTCCTCACCCACGTCGTCGTCCCCGTCCTGGGCGCCGCGGCCGACATCTACCTGATCACCAAGCTGAACGGCGCCGCCGTACTCCTCGGCACGGCCTGGCTGGTCCTGGGCATCTGCTACCTGTGCGTGCTGACCGGTGGCCTGCGCAGGGAACCGCCCGAATTCCGTCTCGACGCGCAGGAGCGGACCGACGACATGGCCGTACCACGGTAGGGCAGTCCGCCGGCCGCTCCGTCCGGCACGGTCCTGAGCCAGCCGTGTGCCGGCGCGAAGGACACCGGAGGTGGACGCCCTCATCGAGACCCTGCTCGAAACTGCTCGGGCGCAGCGTGCCGAGCCGCAGCGGCTGTTCCCTGCCCATGGGTCCGCCGGACGTCGGCGGAGGCAGCCGTCTGGGTCAGCCGTGGTGGCGGCGCGGGCGAGGCCGGGCGAGGGTGGAGCAACGCTCGACACTCGTCCGCCTTCACCGCCACTCCTGCAAGGAGCATGCCCATGTCCGGACGCAATACCGTCATCCGCAGCCTGCACGACGTGGGCCTGGCCGCCTGGTTCGGCGGCTCTCTGATGGGCGCGGTCGGCCTCAACGGGGCGGCCGAGCACGAGGGCTCCACGGTTGCCGCACGGGCCCGGATCGCGTCGGTCGGCTGGACGAAGTGGGTACCGGTCAACGCCGCCGCCATCGGAGCGCACCTGTTCGGCGGTGGCGGGCTGCTCGCCGCGAACGCCCACCGCGTCAGAACCCAGCACGGCGTGGGCGCCTCCACCACCGCCAAGACCGTCGTCACTGCGGCCGCCCTGGCCGCGACGGCCTACGCCCGCGTCCTCGGCAAGAAGGTCGAGTGGGCCTCCTCCTCCAACCCCGACGACGCCGAGAAGGGGGCCCGGCACCCCATCGACGTGGGGAAGGCCCGGCGCCAGCTCGCCTGCGTGCAGTGGACGGTCCCGGCCCTCACCGGATGCCTTGTCGTACTCAACGCCCTCCATGGCGAACAGCAGCGCCCCCTCGAACAGCTCCACGGCATGTGGGAGCACGCCCGCTCCATGACTCCGCTCATCCCGTGAGCTGAATCTTTCGGGCACCGCCCCAGGGCTGCTGGTCAGGGCTGCTGGTCAGTACGACCCGGATTGCCGGGGTGGCCTGATCGCGGCCGGGCATCCGGGCGCGGGTACGCCGCGGCCGGGTACGTCGCCGGCAGCGACCTCACCGTAGGATGCGGGCATGTACATGCGGGGGCGCAGGCTCAGATTCGTAGCGGTTGCCGCGATGGTCGTGTTGGCACTGACCGGCTTCTCGTCGGGTGGTGACCGAGGAAACAGCAGCCAGGACGGCAGCGACGGGGGCGGTTGCAGCAGTTCCAGCCAGGACCACGACGGGTCGACGCCGCGTGGCAGCGACCCGCTCGGCAGTTCGTCCACCAGCTCACCCAACGGTGAACCTGACGACTCCGGGACGAGTAACGACCGCAGCGGTGACACCCCGCAGCCCACGCCCACGACGTCCCCCTCCAGCAGCACGGCCCCGCCCCTGAAGGACGGCACCGCCGTGCTCGTGCACTGCGCGAGCCTGGAGGACCCGTACGGCACCGTCGAGATCAGCAATCCGAACGGACGTGACGCTGTCCTGAACGTGAAAGTCAGCTTCGCGGACAGGAACGGAGCCGTTTTGATCGACACAGGCACTCAGGTTTCGGTCCCCGCGAAAGGCAAAACAACCTACCGGGTGCCCGCCACGTCGAGATACACGGACAAGATCGCCCAGTGCGAGGTCGACCCCGTAGCAACCGCCGTCTGGTGACCGGGCGTTGATGCAGCGCAGGTCGGGCGTGGCTCAGAAGAAGTGCTTGTCCAAGCTCGGACACGGCGCATTCAATGTTCTCGGGCGCGCACGGCTCGAAGCAGTACTGCGCCCGAATCGCCAACCGCTGCGCGCACCGGGACCGCACGCCCGGTGCCGCACCTTCGGTCTCATGGGCATGATCAGGCTCGACTGCAAGCGTCTGGCGTGAGCGCCGGAGCGAGGCCGCCGACGGCGAGAACCGTGTCGCGACCATTTCCTTGAGCGGCGGACCTCGCCTGCTACCCTGGATGATCGAGTAGACGTCTATCGAGGAGTCACAGACATGGTGGGTGACGACGACATCTCCGGATGAGATCCGGATATGACGGCCACCGGCCGGCGCCGTGGAGCGCTGCCGAGGTGGCCCGTCTCGTCGTACCCCTTTCCCATGTCTGCCCAGGGCAGAGGACCGTGCTCTGCCCCCAGTTTCTCCGAGGGTCTCTCTCATGTCCGACGCTGCCATCGTCTGTTCGAACCTGTCCTTCGCCTGGCCCGACGACACCCCGGTCTTCCACGACCTGTCCTTCTCCGTGACGCCCGGCCGCACCGGCCTGGTCGCCCCCAACGGCTCCGGCAAGTCCACCCTGCTCAAGCTGATCGCCGGTGAACTCGAGCCGCTCACCGGTTCGGTGTCGGTCAGCGGCACCCTCGGTTACCTCCCGCAGAGCCTGCCGCTGACGGTGGACCTCACGGTCGGCGAGGTCCTCGGCGTCGCCGAGGTGATCCGTGCGCTGGACGCCGTGGAGTCCGGCGACGTCGACGAGAAGCACTTCACCGTCATCGGCGACGACTGGGACATCGAGGAGCGCACCCGCGCCCAGCTCGACCGCCTCGGCCTGGCCGACCTCACACTGGACCGCGGCCTCGCCACGCTCAGCGGCGGCCAGGTCGTCTCCCTCGGCCTCGCCGCCCAGCTGCTCAAGCGGCCCGACGTCCTCCTCCTCGACGAGCCCACCAACAACCTCGACGCGGAGGCCCGGCACAAGCTGTACGACGTCCTGTCGGACTTCACCGGCTGCCTGCTCCTGGTCAGCCACGACCGCGCGCTGCTGGACCGCATGGAACGCATCGCCGAGCTCGGCAGCGACGAACTGCGCCTGTACGGCGGCAACTTCACCGAATACGAAGCGGCGGTTCGCGCCGAGCAGGAGGTCGCCGAGAAGAACATCCGCAGCGCCGAGCAGGACCTCAAGCGCGAGAAGCGGGAGATGCAGCAGGCCCGCGAACGCGCCGAACGCCGCGCGGGCAACGCCCAGAAGAACCTGAAGAACGCCGGTCTGCCGAGGATCTTCGCGGGGAACATGAAGCGGGGCGCGCAGGAGGCCGCGGGCAAGTCCGGCACGATGCACGCCGCCCGGGTCAGCGAGGCCAAGGCCCGCCTGGACGAGGCCGGCCGCGCGCTGCGCGAGGAGGCCAGGCTGAGCCTGGAGCTGCCCGACACCCAAGTGCCCGCCGGACGCAACCTGTTCCTCGGCGAGGGCATGCAGGTGCGGCTCGGTGACGCGGACGTGTTCGCCGCGAGCGGCGTCGACCTGTCCGTCCGGGGTCCCGAGCGCATCGCGCTGACCGGCCCCAACGGCGCCGGGAAGAGCACGCTGATGCGGCTGATCACCGGCGACCTCGTACCGGACGGTGGTGAGATCAAGCGCAACGACGGACGGATCGCCTACCTCTCGCAGCGGCTGGACCTGCTGGACGTGGACCGGACGGTGGCGGAGAACTTCGCCGAGTTCGCGCCGGAACGGCCCGAGGCGGAGCGGATGAACCTGCTGGCCCGGTTCCTCTTCCGGGGGCCGCGGGCGCATCTGCCGGTCGGTGTGCTCTCCGGCGGCGAGCGGCTGCGTGCCACCCTGGCCTGCGTGCTGTGCGCGGAGCCGGCGCCGCATCTGCTGCTGCTCGACGAGCCGACCAACAACCTCGACCTCGTCAGCGCCGGCCAGCTGGAGAGCGCGCTCAATTCCTACCAGGGCGCCTTCATGGTGGTCAGCCACGACGAGCGGTTCCTGGCCGAGATCGGGATCAGCCGCTGGCTGCGGCTGGCCGACGGGATGCTGAAGGAAGCGGCGGCCCCGGCGGTGTGAGCCGCCGACGTGTGACGTGGCCCGCATCCGAGGCCCTGCGCCCGGCGGGCCGACCACCGATCACTGAGGACGGACCGACCGTGCCCCAGCCCGCACTTCTCGCCCACGACCTCGTCCGTGTCCTGGACGGGCGCCGTGTCCTCGACGGCGCCTGTCTGACCGCCTCTCCCGGTCACCGCATCGGCCTGATCGGGGAGAACGGCGTCGGCAAGTCCACCCTGCTACGGATACTCGCCGGCGTGGACGAACCCGACTCGGGCGGTGTCACCCGCCCCGCCGACCTCGGATTCCTGCACCAGGAGATGCCCTTCGAGGCCGGCACGACCATCGCGGCCGTCCTGGACGAGGCGCTGCGCGAGGCCCGCGAGGACCTCGCCGAGCTGGACCGGCTCGGCGGGGAACTCGCCCGGGTGCCCGAGGACGCCCCCGGCCACCAGGCCGTCCTCGACGCCTACGGCAAGCGCCTGGAACAGGCCCAGGACCGGGAGGCCTGGGACGCCGACCGCCGCGCCGCCCTGGTCCTGGACGGCCTCGGCCTCGGCGCCGTGGACCACGACCGCACGCTCGGCTCGCTCTCCGGCGGGCAGCGCGGCCGGCTCGCCCTGGCCGCGCTGCTCGTCCGGCGGCCCTCGGCGCTGCTCCTGGACGAGCCGACCAACCACCTCGACGACGGCGCCGCCGCCTTCGTGGAGGAACAGGTCCGCTCGCTGCCCGGAGCCGTCGTGCTCGCCAGCCACGACCGGGCGTTCCTCGACGCCGTCTGCACCGACCTGATCGACCTCGACCCGGCGGTGGACGGCCCCGTCCGCTACGGCGGCAACTACAGCGCCTACCTGTCCCAGAAGCACGCCGAGCGTGAGCGCTGGGAGCGGCGGTACGCCGAGGAACAGCAGGAGCTGGAGGAACTGCGCACGTCGGCGGGGGTGACCGCGCACCGGGTAGCCCCGGACCGGGGCCGCACCGACAACGAGAAGATGGGCTACGGCCACCGGGCGGGCCGCGTCCAGGCCTCGGTCTCCCGCCGGGTGCGCGACGCCACCCGGCGGCTGGATGAACTGCAGCGGGTCCAGGTCGCCGAGCCGCCACGCCCCCTGCGGTTCGCTGCCGGTGACCTGGCGGCCCGGGCGGAGGAGGGACCGCAGCCGCTGATCGCCTTGCACGGCGTACGGGTACCGGGGCGGCTCGCGCTGGACGGGCTGGAGGTGGCCGCCACCGACCGGCTGCTGGTCACGGGCGGCAACGGGACGGGCAAGTCGACGCTGCTCGCCGTGCTCGCGGGGCGGCTGACGGTCACCACGGGCGAGGTGCGCAGGCACCGCCTGCTGTCGGTGGGGCTGCTCACCCAGGACACCGTCTTCGAGCGGCCGGAGCGCACGGTCCGCGACACCTACGAGGCGGCGCTGGGCGCGGCCCGGGCCGAGAAGGTGCCGCTGGTCTCGCTGGGCCTGCTGCACGAGGCGGACCTGGACAGGCCGGTCGGGCGGCTGTCGGTGGGGCAGCGCCGCCGGCTGGCACTGGCACTGCTGGTCGCCCGTCCCCCGCAGCTGCTGCTGCTCGACGAGCCCACCAACCACCTCTCCCCCCGGCTGTGCGACGAGCTGGAGGACGCGCTGGCCACCGGGCCGGGCGCGATCGTGGTCGCCAGCCACGACCGCCGGCTGCGCCAGAGGTGGACCGGCCGCGAGATCCGACTGGTCACGGCGCACGACCCGGGACGGAGGGCGACACCCTGACCCAGCGGGACATCGACGTCGACGACCTCCTGTCGGCCTGCCGCGACTTCTCCGAACGGCTGCTGCGCGCACGCACGCGTCGCCGAGCACGGGCGCGGGCGCGGGGCACTGATCCCCTGAAACACCGTGTCGCAGAGGGCCTATTGGCGCGCTTCCCGCTCGGCCTTGAGCCTGTAGAAGTGCATCGGCGAGTTCGGCTCGAAGCCGATGCGCGGGTACACCGGTGCTCCGGCGACGGTGGCGTGGAGAGTGGCACGGGAGAGTCCGGTGGCGCGGCCGCCCTCGTGCAGCGCCTTGCGCGTCACCGCCTCCCCGTACCCTCGACGCTGCCAGTCGGGGTCGGTCGCGACGAGCACGACGAACAGGCGGCCCGCCGCCTCCACCGTCGCGGCGCACGCCACCGGGTCGCCGTCCCGCAGGGCCAGATAGGCGTACACCCCTTCCTTCCACAGCGCGGAGCCGGCGATGCCGTCGCGGCAGTCCTCCGGAGCGAAGCCGTACGCGCGCGCGTTGAGGTCGGCGTAGGCGAGCAGCTGCTCGTCGGTGACCACCCGCTCGAAGACAAGGTCCGGGTGGTGGGGGTCGGGGACGGGCAGCAGGTCACCTGCCATGCCGGTGCCGGGGAAGGCGTGGGCCAGACCCGCGCGGTCCACCGCCTCCTCCAGCGCCGTGTGCGCATCGGCGGCGAGGAGGTCCTCGAAGAGCCACAGGAAGCCCGGCTGCCGCTTGGACCGCATGATGTCCGCCGCCTGGCCCAGACGCTTCTCCAGCGTGGCCGCGTCCACCCCGGCCTCCTGGGTCAGGGTGATGGCGTTCCAGAAGACGAAGCGGCAGTCGGCCCAGCGGACGGCGATGCCGGGGAGGTCTCGTACGTCCGCGTCGGAGTCCCGGTCGAGCACCATGGCCCGCCAGGCCGTCGCCAGCTGTTGCATCGATTCGACCGCACCTGCGATGTCTGTCACCGTGCTCCCTCACCTTGTCTCGTGGGCGGTTCCCGTGCCGCTGCCGCCCTGTCCCTTGCGGAGTCCCCCGCTCCGTCCCTCTTCGTCGGCAGCGGCAGCGGCAGCGGCAGCGGCAGCGGCCGGACCCTTGATCAATGGCTCGATTTCGTCTACCGACTGTCAGTGGCTTGAGCAAGGGTGACGCATGTCCGTGCCCCGACCGGGGCCCTGGCATTCGAGTCCGTGCACCCCACCATCCAAGGGAGAAGCATGCGCACCGAGATGATTCTGTCCCACGAAGCCCCTGAGCTCGACCTCGATCTGGATCTGCGCGTCTCCGACATCCCGGAGCAGGCCGAGTCGTTCGGCCAGGGCACCTTCACCTCGCCGAGCAGCTACGCGATCGGCACGCGCTGCCCCATCTGTTGCTGACGGACTGAGGCCCCCTCGGGGCCCTTCCGAGCGGGGCGGCCCGAATCCGCCCCGCTTTCCGCACGACGGCGAGGAGCGCACACGTGGCGGAGTCCGCAACCCACCAGGCATCTGCGGCCTTCGAGGTACGGGAACCCCTGCTTGTCCGATCGGCGAGTCGGCCGCGCGGCGCCGCTCTGCCCACGGTCGACGCGGCCGACCCGGTTTCCGGGGCGCGACAGCTCGCCTCCGATCCCCTGCTCAGCCAGGCGGTCCGGGTCGCCAGCGGCTCGCTGGCCCACAGCCTTGCGCGTCTGACCAGTGACGAGGGCGCCTCCGCCCTGGGCCGCAAGCGGACCGTGAGCGCCGCGCGAACCCTGACGCGCTACGCCCGCCGCGCCGCGGCGCGCCCCACGCCGTTCGGCCTGTTCGCGGGTGTGGGTACCGCCCGGTTCGGTCCCGTGGCCAAGGCGCAACCGGGCACCGGAGAGGTCGCGGTCCGGCTCGACGGGGCGTGGCTGCGCCGCCGGGTACTGGCCTGGCTCACCGAGCCCTCCGTCCGCCGGCGTGTCGACGTCGTACTCAACGACCTGTGCTTCGTGCGGGACGGACGGCTGTATCTTCGCACCGGTGGACAGGAGCAGTCGGTGCGCGACAACGCGCTGGTCGGTGCCGTACGCGAGCGGGCGCACACACCCGTTCCGTATGCCGAGCTGCTCGTCTCGCTGACGGAACGTTTCCCCGCGCTGGACGCCGAACGGCTCGACCGTCAGCTGGCCGGACTCCTGCAACACGGCTTCCTCCTCACCTCGATCACCCCGCACCGCATCGACGCCACGCTGCTCGACGGCATCGAGGCCGTGCTCGACGCGGCGCTCCCCGCCGACGCGCAGGCTCTGCGGGACATCCGGGCGGCCTGCGCACGGCACGAGGAGGACCCTCCGGGGCTGGGCGGCGACTCCTGGCAGCGGGCCCTGGACGAGGTCCGCCGCCTCGACGTCCCCGGTACGGACAGCGACGCGCACGCCCGGCCGCCGCTGCACGTGGACCTGCACATACCCGGCGAGTTCGTCGTACCGGAGGCGGTCGGCCGGGAGGTGTGCCGGTACGCGGCCGCGATCTGGGCGATCACTCCGCAGTGGTCGACGCTGGCGTACATGCGGGACTATCGCGAGCGCTTCATCGAGCGGTACGGCACCGCCTGCGCCGTACCGCTGGGGGAGCTGGTCGACCCGCACCGCGGACTCGGCCTGCCCGCCGAGTACAGCGCGGAACCGGTGTACGCACGCAGTGGCCCCGGTGACGAGGCGGACGGTCCCAGACGGGCGATGATCGGCGAACTGCTCCAGGAGGCCGTCCTGTCCGGCGGCGACCTGGTGCTGACCGACGACGTCGTACGAGGTCTCGCCGAGGTCGCCGGGCACGATCCCACCGCCACACCGCCGCCCAGTCTCGAACTCTGCTTCCAGGTGCTCTCCGAGAGCACCGCCGCACTGGACCGCGGCGACTTCCGGCTGCTCGGCAGCCCGCACATCGGCGCCTGGACGGCGGGCGCGACGGCGGGCCGGTTCGCGGCGGCGGCCGACCTCACCGACGCACTCGCCCGGCTCGCCGCCGACAGCGCCGACGATGCGGTGATCACGGCCCAGGTCGAGTTGATGCCCCAGGAGCCGCGCGGCCTCAACATCGTCCAGGTGCCCCGTCTGCTGCCGTACCGCATCCCCGTCGGCGTACCCGACGACCGGGACGACCCCTGCTGTCTGGACTGGCGCTCGCTGCTCGTCGCCGCCGGTTCCGACGGGCTGCGGCTGCTGCACCCGGAGAGCGGTCGTCCGGTCCGCCCGGTGCTGCCGCACATGCTGGCCCTGGACACCCAGGCCCCACCGGTGGCCCGGTTCCTCATGGATGTCGCGACGGCGCGGCCCCGGGTGTGGTCGGGCTGGAACTGGGCCGGGCATGACGCTCTGCCGTATCTGCCGCGTGTCCGGTACGGACGAGTGGTGGCGATGCCCGGGCGCTGGCTGCCGGGCCGACGGCTGCGCGACGCGGCCAGGGCTCAGGGCGCCGGGGCGTGGGAGCAGGGCCTGGACGCCTGGCGTCGGCGCCTTGCCGTACCGGACCGGCTGCACATCGCGCGCAACGACCAGATGTACCCCGTCGACCTGCGCGACCGCTGGGACCGGGATCTGCTGCGCGCCGAACTGACGGCGGCACATCCTCGGTTCGTCCTCTACGAGGATCTGACGGCCGACGGTGCGGGGCTCGGCTGGAACGACGGTCACAGCACGGAGATCGTGGTGCCCCTCGCGGGGACCCGGCGAACCGCCGGGCGCGCGGCGCCGGATGGTGCCGAGCGGGCGCAGGAGCGGATCGCCCCGCCCGTCCGGCTCGCCCCCACCGGTATCCATCTGCCCGGCGAGGACTGGCTGTTCGTCAAGTGGTACGCCGAAGCGCCTGCCCACGATGCTCTGCTCACCGAGCATCTTCCGGCCTTGCTCGCCGAGGTCGAGGACGAGGACGACGTCGACCGCTGGTTCTTCCTGCGGTACCAAGACCCCGAACCGCACCTGCGGCTGCGGTTCCACGGCGATCCCGCGGCGCTGAACGGCCGGGTGCTGCCCGCGGTCAGCCGTGTCTCACGGGCCCTCGTCGGGAGCGGAGCCCTGCGGACGATGGCCCTCGACACGTACCGGCCCGAGAGCGACCGCTACGGTGGCGAGGCCATGCAGGAGGCCGCCGAGCGCTTCTTCCGGACCGACAGCCTGTCGGCGCTCGTGCAGTTGCGCGCCCTGCAAGGTGTCGCGCGGACCCTCCCCGCCGCCGTGCTCGCCGGGCTCGGGCACGCGGTGCTGCTGGAGTCCCTCGGGGACTGGGACTGGTGCGGCTGGGTCGACCGGATGTTCACGAAGACCCCGGAGCACGAGGTCTACCAGCGACACCGCGCGGTCGCCGACCGGCTGATCAGGCGGGGCGACGCGGTGTCGTCGGCCGCGGAGGCGCTCGGGGCTCCGTCGCTCGGCGCGCTGTGGTCACAGTCGCCCGAGCCACGCGCGTACGGGCGTTTGATCCTCTCCGCTCCGGAAGCCGACCGCGACGAGGCGCTGCTGTCGCTCCTGCACATGCGGCACAACCGCCTGTTCGGCATCGACCGGGCGGCCGAGGCCCGCGGGTACGCGGTGCTGCGCGGCGCGGTACGGACCCATGTCGGCCGGGGGCGGCACCTGAGCGGAAGCGGACGATGAGCGGCACCGCCGAGGACGGGACACGGGAGCACACCATGAACGGGGACACCGGGGGCGCCGGGACACAGGAGTACACCATGAACGGGATCACCGAGGGCGGCGGGAGCCGGGAGCACCCGGTCGGCCGGCCCTCCCAAGACCTCCGAGAGCGGGCCGGCGCCGTTTCCGCCGAGGTCCTGAACCGGCTCGCTGATCCCGCCGCGACGATGGCGGCCACCCGCATCCCCGCCCACGCCGCGGACGACGGGGTGGCCGAGCCGATCTGGGCCGAACTCACCCTCGGCAGTGGCAGTCCCGGTCTCGCGCTCGCGTTCTCGGGCGCCTCCCGGGACGCGGCGCGTCAGGTGCCGCGTGCCCACGCGTACCTCACGGCGGGAACCCGCGCCGTCTCGGGTGGGCCCGGCGTCGCTGGCGGGATCTTCAAGGGGCCGGGGGCACTGGCGTTCGCCGTGCTGCTCGCTCACCGCACCACCGGTGGCTACGTCTCCGCGCTCCAGCGCTTCGACGCCTACCAGCGCGATCTCGTACGGACCGTCCTGCCGCCCGTCGAGGACGGGCCGCTGCCCACCATCGGGCATTACGAGGTGGTCCGTGGCCTGACCGGTGTCGGCCGCTATCTGCTGGCCCGCGCGGAGAGCTGCGAGGAGCCGCTGACCGCGGTGCTCGACTACCTCGTGCGCCTGTCGCTCGGCACCGTGGAGCACCAAGGCGCGGACGTGCCGCGCTGGTGGGCCCTGGACGCGCCCCGGATCGGCTCCGAGGCGGCGTTCCCCGGAGGCCACCTCAACCTGGGTCTCTCGCACGGCGTCGCCGGTCCGCTCGCCCTGCTGGCCCTGGCCTGGGAGCAGGGTGTGCGGGTTCCGGGGCAGCATGAAGCCGTGGAAGCGACGGTCGATCTGCTGCGTACCTGGGCGGTGACGGACTCCTACGGCCTCTTCTGGCCCGGCTACCTCTCCTTCGCGCAGTGGCAACGGGGGCCCGCCGCCTACGACGGCAGCGCGAAGTGGCCCGCCTGGTGCTACGGGGCTCCCGGAGTCTCCCGGGCCCTGCAACTGGCCGGACGGGCGCTGGGGCGGACGGACTTCTCGGACCTGGCCCGCGCCTCGGTGGACCGGCTGCTGGTCCTCCCCCGGTCGGCGTGGGGCATCGACGACCATGCGCTGTGCCACGGCTGGGCCGGGACCCTGCATCAGCTCGGCCGGCTCAACGAAGCGTGGCGGGAGACCCGGCTGGACGAACTGCGGGACGGCATCGCCGCGGAGATCGTCTCCGCCTTCGACCCCGCGCTGCCTTTCGGACTGCGTTTCACGATGACGAAGGTGCCCTTCGGTTCGGATGTCTCGGGCTATCTCGACGGTGCCGCCGGTGTCGCGCTCGCCCTGGACTCGTACGCGGTGGACGGCACACCGGCCGACTGGGACATGCCGCTGCTGCTGGCATAGCCCGTGCGGCGTTCGGTCAGCCAGTCAGTCGATCGGCAGGTCGGTCGGTCGGTCGGCGGTACCGTTCAAAGGACGCGCAGCCCGAGTCCGTGGGCGCGGTACACGCAGGTGTCGTCGCCCCACAGCGTGGCCTCGGCGACGGCCCAGCGACCCGTGGCGTCCTCGCCGACCGCCACGATCTCCATCTCCACGGTGATCAACCGGGTTTGCGGAGTGATCTGCCCCCGGTACGTCCAGGTCACCTCCTGGCCGAGCATCACCGGCTCGAACCGGGGCGACGGCATGCCGTCGGTCAGCCCTCGTTCGATCATGTAGTACCGCAGGAGTTGGCACATCGCTTCGATGCCGAGGGATCCCGGCTGCACGGGGTCCTGGAAGAAGTGCGCCTTGAAGAACCACTCCCCCGCGTCCACGTCCTTCTCGGACCGCAGTCGGCCCAGACCCGCGCTGCCCGCGTCCGGCCAGTAACCGGTGATCCTGTCGAGCATCAGCAGCATCGGGCCCGGCAGGCGCGCCGGGCCGTCGAAGCAGGCTCGCGGACGCGTCGTGAGGTCGACCGTGTGGTCGCACGGAGCGGTGAGCGCGGCTCGGTCGGCCGCGGTGACGGGGAGACCCGGCTGCTGTGCGAAGGCCGCGCTCGGAAAGAACCCGAACACCGTCGACAGCTCGAAGACCTCCCGGCCGTCGGCGGAGCAACGGACCGTGAACGACTCGATGATCATGTCGCCGCCGCGCGAGACACTGGTCAGCTCGGCGTGGGTACGCACGACCCTCGTCGCGTCGGTGACCACGCCGGTGAGGGTTCCGCGGCCGTCGAGGTTGCGGAACAGCAGGTCGACATCACTGGTCAGGGCGCTGCCGACGTAGGTGGCGAGCCAACCGCACGGCTGGAGGGCGATCTCCATGAGGACGGCGAACGGCATCGTCCCGCCGTCGTTCTGCTCGAAGTACCAGGCGTGGTCGGGGACGTCGTATTCGGCGACGACCCGGCTCCCCTCCCGCATCCCGTTCGGCGGCCCCTCCACCTCCACGATCCGGCTCATGAAGTGGTACGGAGGGCCCGGAAGACGTGCGCACCTGCGGGTGCCGTCGAAGCGCGCGTAGGCCGGGCCGAAGGCCTCACTGGGCCTGCCCCACGCGCAGGCGAGCAGCGAGGCGTAGTCGAAGGCGAAGCCGTCCACCACCGCGACCGCCGAGGGCTCTCGGTGGGTCAGCAGGCCGCCGAGCGAAGCGATCGGTACCGGAGTTCCGCCGGTCTGCTGGGCGGGCGGGCCGAGTTGGCGCCAGTGGGTCAGCGGCCAGTCCGGTACCAGCCGGAGTCCGACGTGCCGGCCGTGGAAGGCCCTGCATCCGTCGACGGTGCCCAGCACGTCCGCGTACAGGGTCGGCACCGGTCCGGCCGACACCCCGCGCACGAACACCTCGTACACGATCCGTCGGCTGTCCGGAGTGGCCTGACCGCGGCACTCGGCCGTGCTGGGGGCGCCGTCGACGGGTTCGAAGCGCCAGCCGTCCCTGTCCACGGTGAAGCCCAGGGCGGCCAGGTAGAAGGCCATCGCCTGCATCCCGCCCTGGAGCATCAGGGTTCCCGGCATACAGGGGTCGTTCTTGAAGTGCCCGGCGAAGAACCAGTCGTCCGGCGCGACGGGCGTCTCGGCACGCAGGTAGCCGCGGCCCCAGGGCCCGCCCGCCGGGTCGAACGCGGTGATCTCGCCCAGCAGCCGCAGTCGGCCGCTGTCGATGCGCGGCGTCCGTACGTGGGTCGCGGCCCGCTCCCACCCGGGCCCGAAGCAGTCCGCGGGCCGCCCCTCGGAGAAGGCCAGCACCCGGTCCGCGTCGAAGGAGCCGTACGTGCACCGGACGGCGGGAGGGTCGGTGGGGAGGCCGGGGCCGGGCGGGTCGGCGGCGGGGTCGCCCTGCACCCCGGCGCTCCGGGCGAGTTCGTCCCGGGTGAAGAACCCCGCCTGGGCCTTGCGGACGCTGAGCCGGAGTTCTCCGTCGACATGGCAGTCGTAGTGGAAGAAGAAGAGCCGGACACCGTCGTGCTCGGCGTGGCCGTCGATGTGGATCTCGTAGCGCAGGGTCTCCCCCGCGCGCGGAGGGCTTCCGTGGTAGGTCAGTTCGCAGCCCAGCAGCCGGTAGGCCCGCTCGCCCCGGTTCAGCAGGTCGATGCCGAGCCAGCTGATGAGGAGGAGGTCCGCCTGGCCGGCCTCGACCATCAGGCCGCAGGGCATCCGTCCGGTGGCGTCGAGGTACCAGCTGTCGAGGGTGACGTCGGTCTCCGTCCAGATCGTGCCCTGCTGGTTCGCCGACCCGGGTGCGAGGAGTGCCGCCGGTTCGGCGTCGATGCCGGTGACGCGGTCGGCCAGCAGCATCGGCGGCTCCGGCATCCGGGTCTGCACCGGGTAGGCGTCCTGCGGGGCGAACCGGGGTCCGAAGAGGTCGGAGATCCGCCCGGAGGCGAGGTGTTCCAACTGGGCCCTGTCGAACGTGGGCCGGGGCACGGGCAGTGACCGGCTCGGGCCGGTGGCGGGCGGTGCGGCCGGCGGCGTCACGGGCGGGGTGCGCGGTGCGTCCGACCGCTGCCGGGAGTCCGTGGCCGCGACCGGCGCGGCGCGCCCCAGGGCGGCGACGGACTGCTCGGTGAGCCGCAGGAAGCGCTCGTGCAGCCGTGTCTGTTCGGCCATGGCGTCGCGGTGGAGTGCCGTCACCCGCAAGGCGTGCCGGGCGGCGAGGGCCCGGCGGTCCGCGGCAGCCGGGGCCTGCCCGGCGCTCGCGCGGGGTGCGACGACGCCCGGTGCCTCAGACGCCGGGGCGGCCCGGCCGGGCACGGGAGCGGGGGCGGGAGCAGGTACGGGAGCCAATCGTGGTGCTTCGGGCAAGGTCACCACGGAGTGGCCGAGCGACGACGGCAGCCGCGGTTCGCGCAGGACCGGTACCTCCAGCGTCGGACCGGTTCGCCCGGCCCCGGCCTCCGGGGCCCGCCGCAGTTCGGCGAAGAGCGCGTCGGCCCGCACCGGCACGCCCGCGACCACGAGTTCGGCCACGGCCAGGCACAACTGCCGCAGGCCCCTGCCGTCCGGAGCGTCCAGGGCCACGGCCACGTGCTCCCGGTCCCCGAGCACCCGTTTGATCCACCCGGTGCACAGGCCGCGCGGTCCTTGCTCCACGAAGATCCGGACCCCGTCGGCCCAGGCCCTCTCCACCGTGCCGGCGAAGTCGATCGTGCCGAGGCCCTGGGCGGTGATCGCCTCGGCGGCCCGCTCGGCCGTCGGGAGGTACGCCCTCCGGTCGGCCGCACTGTAGAACCGCACCCCGGGGACCTCGCTGGTGGGGCGCAGGTGGAGGCGGCGCCACGCGTCGCGGACCTCGGCCAACTCCGGTGCGTGGGCGGCGAGGTCGTAGTCGATCGCGAGGGCGTTGCCCGCTCCGAGCCGGTTCACGGCGGCCGCGCAGGCCCGTGCCTCTCCGCCGACGACGCACAGCCCGGGTGCGTTGACCGCCATCAGGTGAACGGCCGGTTCCCGCGCGATCTCCTCGCCGACGCGTTCGAGGGGTGCGGTCACCAGGTAGCTGGACCACCGGGTCCCGGTCACACCGGCGCGTTCCCACGCCCGCCGCACCGCACGGAGTTCCCCGGTCAGCTCCCGGGTGAACAGGCCGCTCTCGCGGGCGGCCGCGTACAGGCCCTCGGCGTCCGGCCAGGCTCCCAGGGCCACCAGGGCGGCGGTCTCGCCGGAGGAGTATCCGACGGCGGCGTCGGGGCGCAGGCCGAGCAGTTCCCGGCACAGTTCGGTGTGGACCGTGGCGAGCCGGGCGGCGCTCCGGATCTGTTCGAGTGTCGTCGGCGCGTCGCCCGGATCCACGGGTCCGGCGGCGCTGCCGTGCCTGGCCCGGACGGTCTCGCCGAGTGACGGCAGGGCGAGCATCAGCTCGCGTCCCATGCCCGGGTACGCGGCCGATCCGTTGGTGTACACGAACCCCGTCTCGCCGGCCACCGGGGCGTCCCGGTACCGCACACCGCCGGGTTTGACGCCACCGCCGGTGAGCCAGCGGCGCGCGCTCTCCACGGCCACGGGGAGTCCGGCGTCGTCGTCCACGACGAGTGCCAGGCGAGCGGGGCCCCGCGAGGACTCCGCTCCCGCCTCCAGCGCGGCCAGCACCTCCTGCCGGTCGCCACCGGAGAAGACGTGCAGCCGCGGCACGGCGCCCCCGGCCCGGGGCAGCACGTCTGCGGCGCGCAGCCGGACCCGGACGGAGGGGGCCTCCAGCGGCGTGACGACCGCCTCGGCGGTACGCAGGCCGGGGCGCGGCCGGGCTGGCTCGCCCGGGCGGGGCTCCGCACGGTGCGGGAGTGCGGTCGCCGCGACGGCGACGGACAGCAGCCCCTGCGCGGCGTGGACCTGTCCGAAGACCGAGGCCGGGTCGATCGTGGCCGCCGGGTCGTCCCCGACCAGCAGGTCGGCCTCGCCGTCGCTCTCCTCGTCGAGGAGGGCGAGCACCGTGTCGCCGTCCCGGCGGGCGGCGGTGAGCGGCTTCAGCACCAGGACGACGGCCGCGTCCCCGGTTCCGGTGTCCCGGCCGAGTTCGCCCAGGGCCGCCCGGTGCACCGCTCCGCCGGACAGGTCGGTGGCTCCGACCAGCGCGGCGTCGGCCTCGTCCGCCCTGATGGCCCGGGCGGCGAGGGCGAGTGCCACCAGGCCGGACGCCTCTTCCGCCGACACCGCGAAGCCGGGCCCCGCCAGGTCGAGTTGGGTGTTGATCCGGTTGGCCACGAGGTTGGGGAGGGTGCCGACCACTCGCTCGGCCCCCAGGGAGGAGACGAAGGCGTCCTGGGCACGACCGAGGAGAGCGGAGTCGGGGTCGCACCCGGCCTGCTCCGCCCAGTGCGGCAGTCTCCAGCGTGCGCCACCGCGCGCCACCTCGGCGTCCACTCCCGCCCCGATGAGCACCATGGTCCGCTCGCGGGGCAGCAGGACCCCTCGCACGGCCTCACGAGCGGCTTCCAGTACCAGCAGTTGCTGGGGCGAGGTGCTCCGCAGGGCCGACGGGGGAAAGCACAGGTCCGGAAGCGATACGTCGATCTTCGTGGTGGGACCGCACCGCTCGCCGTCCAGGACCGCGCGCCGGAAGTCCTCGCTCCCGGACCCGTCGCCGGCCCGTGCGCCGACGGCCACGATCGCGATCGCGGAGGTCTCCGTCGGGACGGCGGATTCCCCGGCGGCCTCCCGGACCGGACGGAACGGTCCGGGTGTGCCTGCCTTGTGCGCCCCCGAGTCGCCGTCCCAGGCGTCGACGATCAGATGGGCGTTGGTGCCGCCGAACCCGAACGCGCTGACTGCGGCCCTGCGCAACCCCTGCCACGGCTCGGGTTCGCCCAGCACCCGCAGCGGTGTGCCCTCGAGGTCGGCGAGGGGCCGGTCGGCCCCGAGGGTCGCCGGACGGATGCCCGCACGCATCGCCCCGAGCACCTTGAGCAGGCCGCTCACGCCCGCCGAGGCCAGCAGGTGACCGACGTTGGACTTCACGGAGCCGATGGGGACGTCGCGGGCCGCCGCGAAGGTCCGTGCCATGCTCCGGGCCTCCACGGCGTCCCCGACCGGGGTGCCCGTGGCGTGGCACTCCACGAGCGAGACCGTTTCCGGTGTGACGCCCGCCGCGGAGTACGCCAGCCCCATGGCCCGCTCCTGCCCCTCCTGAGCCGGGCTGAGCAGGCCGCGGCCGCGGCCGTCGTTGGACAGCCCGATGCCCCGGATCACCCCGAGGACGGGCGCCCCGGCCGCCAGCGCGTCCGCGAGCCGCATCAGGGCCACGAACCCGGCGCCCTCGCCGTGCAGCAGACCGTCCGCGTCCCGGTGCAGGGGGCGGCTGCGACCGGACCTGCTCACGGCCGACAGACCGCAGAACCCCACGTGCAGGAACAGGTTGTCGACGCGGTTCACCGCGCCGGCGAGCATCAGGTCGGCCGTGCCGTCGTGCAGGCGGTCGCACGCGAGTTTGATCGCGTACAGCGAGGAGGCGCAGGCGGCGTCGAGCGCGAAGGCGCCCGCTCCCAGTCCGAGGGCCCGGGCCGCGAAGTGGGCGGGCAGCCCGGCGGAGAAGCGGTTGCGCGCGTCGGGGCGCGCGCGGCGCGCGCCGGTCAGCAGGGCGTCCCGTACGTGCGGTTCCTGGGCGGACAGCCAGACGTGCTCGGCGTAGGCCGACCCGGTGCTCGTCGGGTAGCAGAGGTTGCCCAGTACCAGACCGGCGCGCTCGCTGGGCCCCTCGTAGCCGGACTCCCCCAGTGCCTGCCGGGCGCCGTACAGCACCCAGTGGAAGAGCGGGTCCAGTGCCAGGATCCGTTCCGGGTCGACGAGGAAACCGCTCGGGTCGAAGACCCCTTCGAACCCGCGGACGTAGCCTCCGATGTCGGTCCAGGTGCGGTCGCGGTGGTCGTCGACCGTGCCCATGGCCCAGCGGTGGGGCAGCCGCCACCGCTCCTCCGGGACCGCCGACAGGCTGCACCGGCGTGCCGCGACGTTGGCCCAGAAGGTGTCCGGGTCCAGCGCGTCGGGCAGCACACAGCCGCGTCCGACGACGGCGATCGGTTCGAATCCCATATTGCTCCACTCCACGAGGCGTACGCATACGGAGGAACGGGGGCGCGCGGCGCGCCCGTTCAGTCGGGACGGCGTACCAGCTCCACCCCGAGCAGCTCCACGCGAAGGGCGCCGTCCGGGTCGAAGAGGGCCGCGTCGCACCGTGCCCCGGTGTCGTGCACCTTCCGGGCGCGCACCACGCACCTCAGGCTGTCCGCGGCGGGGCCGCGCCGGTGGACGCGGTACTCGGCGACGGCCATCGGCAGGCACGCGCTGCCCAGGGCGTGGTCCGCCCACACCAGGGCCAGTTGCAGCGCACCGTCCACCGCCGCCGGATCGGTCTGCCAATGGGCACCGGCCCAGCCCAGTCCGGCGACGCCCACGACGGTCGCTTCCGCCCCGTCGGCACCGACGCCGCGCAGGGTGCGCAGTGCCCGGAACCGTGGCCCGTGGAAGAGGACCCGTCCGTCGTAGGGGGCGGGGCGCTCCGTGCCGTCCCCTTCCCCGGGGCCGGCCCACGGCTCCTGTTCCGAGGGGGGCGCCTCGAAGTCCAGTACGGCGCGGAAGTGCGGCGCCGCGTCGGCGTCCCGCAGCTCCGCCTCCAGACCCGACGGGGGGCCGACGAGGCGGCGGTGTCCGTGCACGGTGAACCGGTGCCCCCCGTGCGCCAGCTTCGGCAGGGTGACCTTGTCGAGCACCCGCACGTCGCGCAGGACCGGCCCTGCGGATGTGGGGCGCCACGCCCGGGCCGCGCCCGTGAACCAGTCGAGGACCATGGCCAGGGGCAGGACCGGTTCGTGGGCGACGCGATGGTCGGCCAGGCAGGGGTGCGTGGCGGACGTGACGCGGACGTGGGCCGTGGGCGGGTCGCCGGCGCCGTCCGACGGCACGTCCCCGGCCCCGGCACCGGCACCGGCACCGGCCACCAGGATGATCCGGCCGTCAGTGGCCGGGGCGCCGAGTTCGGCGGTGAAGGCGGCGGCACCCCGCTCCGGGGGGATCAGGTCGACGCCCGACCGGGCGAAGTGGTCGGCCAGAGCCGGAGTCACCATCCCGCCGCGCCAGGGACCCCACGCGATCGACTGCACCCTGCGGTCCGGCCGCCGGGCGCGCTCGGCCGACGCCACGTGGTCGAGTACGGCGTTGGCCATGGCGTAGTCGCACTGTCCCGCGTTGCCGAAGGTCCCGGCCACCGAGGAGAACAGGCAGATCGTCCCGACCGGGTCGTCGGCCGTCGCCGTGAGCAGGGCCCGCAGGCCGTCGGCCTTGGTGGACATCACCCGGTCGTACTGCTCGTCCGTCTTGTCGCGGATCCGCTTGTCGGCCAGTACGCCGGCGCCGTGCACGATCCCGGTGACGGGGCCCCACGTCTCGCGCACCTCGCGCAGCGCGGCCGCGAGGGCCGCACCGTCCCTGACGTCCACCGGCAGGTACCGGACCGGGGAGCCGGACTCCTCGAGAGCGGTGAGTGTCGCCCGCACCTCGCGCGCGGCCAGGATCGCCCGCGCCCGCGCGGTGATCTCGGCGGGGCGGGTGCCTTCGGCCCGCCGCTCGCCGAGCAGCCGCACGAGTGCGGCTTCGTCGGTGGCCGCGGACGCCCCCGCGGGCTCGTCCACCAGTTCCGTACGGCCCAGCAGGGCGATGCGCGGCCGGTGGGTCCGGGCCAGGTCGGTCAGGGCGGCCGCGGTGACCCCGCGCGCTCCCCCGGTGGCCACGATCACCGACTGCGGGCCGATCTCCGTCGCGGCCGTGCCGGGTTCCACCGGTGCCTCGACGGCGCACGGCACGAGGCGGGTTCCGTCGGCGCGCAGGCCGGCCTCCGGTGCCGGTCCGCCCGCGAGCAGTTCCGCCACGATCGCCTCCGCGACGGCCTCGGCGTCCCGGCCGCCGCGCTCGCAGTCGATCGCCTTGACGCAGGCGTCCGGCCACTCCCTCGCCGCGGTCCTGGTCAGGGCGGCGAGACCGCCGAGCCACGCGCGGTCGGGTTGCCTGCCGTCCAGCCCGAAGTCGCCCCCGGTGTCCTGGACGGTGACGAATGCCCCACCGGCGGCCTCCATGCGCGGCGCGACCGAGCGTGCCGTGCGGAAGGCCTCGCGCAGGATCCGTGCCCCCTCCTCCGGCGATCCGAGGTCGGCCAGCCCGCCGAGGTACACGACAGCGCCCGCGTCGTCGGGCACAGCTGTCACGGCCTCGGCCCGTACGCCGCGGCCGGTGAGTTTCCCGGCCACCAGGCCGGCGGTCCCGGAAGGACCGCCGATCACGTACACCGGGCCGTTACCGAGTCCCGCCATCTCCAGTCCGGGGGCGGGCGCCTCCACCGTCCGCAGGGTCAGGCGCCTCAGTTGCGCCGGTTCGGGTTCCCGGCTCACGACGGGGGTTTCGGCCTGGGCGGGGGACGGCGCGCCGGCGGGAGCGGCCGCGTTCGTCAGGGCGTCCACGATCTCGCGCAGGGTGCTGAGTCTGCCGAGCGCGGCGACATCCCCGGTCGGCAGGTCACCCACCCGTTGCCGGACGACCGAAAGGATCTCCACACGCTTGATGGAGTCCACGCCGAGGTCCGCGTCCAGCGCCATGTCCGCGTTGAGCATCGATACCGGGTAACCGGTGCGCTCGGCCACCACCGAGAGCAGGAGTTCCTCGAAGCGGGCCGGGTCCGCGGCCGACGGCGGGTCGGCGCGGGCCGGGGCCGGTGCGGGCTCGGGCGTGCGGGCGGGTGCTACGACGGACGCCGCGGTGGGGGCGGGGAACGGGGGCAGCGGGTGGGGAGTCCGCGGCGTCGCGTCGGGCGCCGCGGCGGGCGCCCGGTCTGCGGGAGCGGAGGTCGGGACCCCGGTGTGCGGCACGGCCGCGAACTCGGTGGACGCGGGTGGGGCGGGCGGGGCGGGTACGTCCTCCCGCGGGGGCGCGCCCAGCATCGCGGCCAGGGTCGTCTCGGTCATCCGCAGGAACGCCATGTGGCTGTCGGCCAGCATGCGGTGGCAGGCAGCATGGGCCTCCGCCGCGTGCCGCTGCACGCTCTCGACCATGGCCAGCCAGTGAGGGTCCGCCGGGAGCGCCGGATCGATCGGCTCCGGCAGGGGTGGGGCGGCCGGTGCGGGGTCCGCGGCGAGTACGGGTTCCCGGGCCGGGGCGAATGGGCCGCTCGGCGCCGGCTGCGGGACGGGCGCGAGCGTCGCGGCCGGCCCGGGCGCCGGTGGGGTCCGGGGCGGATTCGGTGGGGGCAGTTCGGCCGCTCCGCCCTCCGGGGGATAGGGCTGCCCGTAGTTGGCACCGCTGATCTGCACGGTCATGCGCGGTTCGCGCTCCTTCACTGCTGTCCGTGACGGTCCGTACGGCGCCCACAGGAAGCCGTAGTCCAACTGCGCACCGCGCACCGCGAGTCGGCCGAGCGCGCTGTGCAGGGTGGTGACCGCGTCCTGTCCCCGGCGGTCCAGGGCGACGGCGGCGTGCTCGCGGTCCCCGAGGACGCGTCCGACCAGGCCGGTCAGCGCGGCCCCTGCGCCGACCTCGACGAACGTCCGCACACCCGCGGCGTGCATCGCCTCGACCTGCTCGGCGAACAGCACGGGTGAGGCCAGGTGGGCGGCGATCCTGCGGCGTACGTCGTCGGGGTCTCCCGGGTACGGTGCCGCGTCCGCGTTGCCGTACACGTCGATGACGGGTGCCGTGAGTGTCGTGTCGCGCAGGAACGCGGTCAGTGGCCCGGCCGCCGAGGCGACCAGCGGGGTGTGGAAGGCGTGCGAGGTCTCCAGCCGGCTCGCGGCGATGCCCCGGGCGAGGAACTCCCGTTCGGCCGCCTCGATCGCCCCGCTCTCGCCGGAGACCACGAGCTGGTCCGGAGCGTTGTGGTTCGCCGGCCACACGTTCTTCACCCCGGCTTCGGCGAGGACGGCCGCCACCCGCTCGCGGCTCGCGGCCACGGCCAGCATCGCCCCCGGGCTGTCGGCCGCGGCGCGCATCAGCTCGCCCCGTCTGCGGGCGAGCGCGACCAGGGAATCGGCGTCCAGCGCTCCCGCGGCGTGCAGGGCCACCAGTTCGCCGAAGCTGTGGCCGCCCACGCAGTCCGGCCGCAGCCCGAGGCCGCGCACCACCTCCAGGAGGGCCAGGCTGTGCACGGCGAGCGCCGGCTGGGCCCACTCGGTGGCGTTCAGCAGGGCGGCCTGCGCCTCCCGCTCCGCGTCGCCGAAGCCGGGGGGTGGGAACACCACGGCGTGCAGGGCGCGGTCCTCGAACCGGCGGCCCGCCAGGCGGTCCCAGACGGCCTGGGCGGCGGGGGCGTACATGGCGAGGGCCGCGCCCATACCGACGTACTGGGCCCCCTGCCCCGGGAAGAGGAACGCCACCTTGCCGACGGCGGGGTCTGCGACGCCGTAGTGCACCCCGCCGGGAAGGGAGAACGCGTCGTGCGGGCGCTGCCGGATCGCCGGAGCGGACTGCGCAAACCTGTCGTGCAGGTCGTCGATGTCGGTCGCCGGGACGGCCAGGCGCGCCTCGTCGGCGGGCCGGAACCCGGTCTGGCTCTCCCTCGCGATCTCGGCGAGCGGGCGGTCCCGGTCGAGGGTCCGCATCCGCTCCAGGAGGGCGGCCGGCGAGGACGCGCTGAGGAGCACCAGTTCCGTGGGCGCGCACCGGCTGCGCCACGCGTGACGGCCGGGCCCCGCCGACGGTACGTACTCCTCCAGGGTGACGTGGAAGTTGCTGCCTCCGAAGCCGAAGCTGGACACCGAGGCCCGGCGCGGACGACCGGGCGGGCGCACCCATGGGCGTGCCTCGGTGTTGACGTAGAACGGGCTGTCCCGCGTTCGCACCACGGAGGCGGGCCGCTCGACCTTGATGGTCGGCGGCAGGACCTGGTGGTGCAGGGCCATGACCGTCTTGAGCAGTCCGGCGGCGCCCGCGGCGCACTTGGTGTGACCGATCTGGGACTTCACCGAGCCGATCGCGCACCACTGCCGGTCTGCACGCCCGCTCTCCTGGAACACCGTGCGCAGCGCGGCGAGTTCGGCGGCGTCCCCGGCCTTCGTACCCGTTCCGTGCGCCTCGACGAGTTCCACGGTGCCGGGGTCGTAGCCCGCCTGCTCGTACGCGCGCCGCAGGGCCCGTGCCTGGCCCTCGGGCAGGGGTGCGTAGATCGCCGTCCCCTTGCCGTCGGACGAGCTGCCGATCCCCCGGATCACGGCGTGGATCCGGTCGCCGTCCCGTTCCGCGTCGGACAGCCGCTTGAGGGCGTACATCACGACGGCTTCGCCGAGCATCGTGCCGTCGGCCTCGTCGGAGAAGGGGCGGCAGTCCCCGGTGGGCGACAGCGCGGGTGTCTTGGAGAAACACAGGAACATGCCGATGTCGTTCAGGGTGTCGACACCCCCGCTGACGACCAGGTCGGCGCGGCCCAGGGAGAGTTCCGCGACCGCGGTCGACAGGGCGGCGAAGGAGCTGGCGCACGCGGCGTCGGTGGTGTGATTGGTGCCGTGCAGGTCGAGCCTGTTGGCGATGCGTCCCGCGACGACGTTGCCGAGGAGCCCGGGGAACGTCGACTCCTGCCAGGGCGTGTAGTGGTCCTGGATGGCGTCGCACACGGACTGGGCCTCGGCCTCGGGGACGCCCTGCTCCCGCAGGGCCTTCAGCCACACGGGGCGTTGGGTCCGCCCCTGCATGTGGCTCAGCAGCTCCAGCGAGGCCGCGCCGAGGATGACGCCGACCCGGTCGCGGTCCACGCCCGACAGCCCGCCGGCGTCGGCGAGGGCCTGGTCGGCCACCATGAGGGCGAGCAGCTGGCTGGTGTCGGTGGCGGGAAGGGTGGCGGGTGGGATGCCGTAGGCCAACGGGTCGAAGCCGACCTCGGGCAGGAAGGCCCCTCTGCGCGCGTAGGTCTTGTCCGGCGCGGTGGGGTCGGGGTCGTAGTGGTCCTCGACCAGCCAGCGCGACGGCGGCACGTCGGTGATCAGGTCCCGGCCGGAGACCACGGTCCGCCAGAACTCCGTGGGGTCGGTCGAGCCGGGGGCCAGGGCCCCGATGCCGACCACGGCGACGGGAACCTGTGGGGGGTGGGTTTCGGACACGGGCTCCCTTTCGTCGGGGGGTGTCTTCCGGGCGGGGAGCGCGGTCACGCGAGCCTGCGCGGCGGGTACGCGAAGGCCGAGGCGGGGACCGGGACGCCGTAGGTGCGCAGTTGGTGCGCCCGGGTGACCACGGCGGCGCCTTCGAGGAGGTTGAGCGCGATCTGCACCACGGTGCGGTTGTTGGGCTCGGCGAGGAAGCCGCCCGCGGTCCACCGGTTGAACGCTCCCATCGCCGGGCCGCACCAGATCTGGTAGTCCGTGCGCCGGCCGGTGTCGCCGTCGATGGCCCAGCGGCTGGAGTTGCCCAGATACCAGCGGAAGACCAGGGCCATCCGGTGCTTGGGGTCGCTCTCCGCCCGCGTGATCTGTGCGGGGTCGCGTGCCGCCCAGAAGCGTTTGGTCCGTTCCCACACCTCGTCGACGGAAGCCCCCAAAACGTCCCGCTCCAGCTTGGCCCGCACCGGGGCGGGGATGTCCGCCAAGGACGGGTGCGCCCGGTAGGCGGCGTAGAGCTGGGAGGCCCTGGGGGCGAACATGGTGCCCCGGCGCAGCACCTGGAGCGTGACGCCCATCTCGAACATGTCCGCCGCCGGCGCCATGGCCACGTCGGCGACGTCCGCCTCGGCGAGCAGCGCCTTGGCGTCGTCCGAGATGCCCGCCTCCGTGGCCGTCTGGTTCACCGACCCCGTCACCACGTAGGCCGCCCCGAGCGCGAACGCCGCCGCCACCGCGGCGGGCGTCCCGAGCCCTCCACCGGCACCGACTCCGACCTGGCGCCGGTAACCGAAACGGCGGGTGATGTCGTCGCGCAGCATCAGCACGCGGGGCAGCAGGGAGCCCAGCGGTCGGCCGTCGGTGTGACCGCCGCTGTCGGCCTCCACCGTGATGTCCTCGGCCACCGGTACGTGCCGGGCCAGTTCGGCCTCCTCGGCACTCAGCTCGCCGCGCTCCACGAGTCCGCGCAGGAGGTGGGACGGTGCGGGTGAGAGGAACTTCTCGGCCACCTCGGGCCGGGACACCTTGGCGAGGACCCGCGTGGGACGCACGATCCGTCCGTCGCCGTCCCGGCGCAGTCCGCGGACGGCGCACAGCACCGCGGCCGGGGTGAGTTCCAGGTAGGCCGACAGCGACACACACGGCACCCCGTGCTGGAGCAGGAGCCGCGCGGCCCGGTGCTCCAGTTCCGGTTCGGCCGGCGAGTGGATGAGGTTGACGCCCCAGTTGGTCCTGCCCCGGAGCCGGTCGGCCAGTTCGCGCACGGCCCGCTCGACCTCCGGCAGTGCGAGACCGGCCGCGCCGAAGAAGCCGAGCATGTCGGCCTGCGCCATCGCGGCGACCATGCGCGTCGTCGCGATGCCGTTCGCCATCTCTCCCGCCACATAGGGGAAGCGGACGCCGTGGGCTTCGCAGAAGGTGCGCCCGCCGAGCCACTCCGGATACAGCGGCGGCAGCGTCCCGACGACGTCGTCGGCCGGCCGGGGTCCGAAGGCCAGGCCGAGGTCCCGGCGGGTGCTGTCGGTGACGATGTGCACGTGCTCCCGGATCCGCCGGGTACCGGCGGTGATCGCTTCGGGTGAGAACACCGGCGGATGCGTGCCGGCGGTGCCGGGCCGGGCGGGAGCGGACAAGGGCGGGCTCCAAAGGGTGTTCATGCGGGTGGCGGTCGTCGGGGCACTGAGGCCGGGCTCGGCCTCAGTGCCGAGCCTCCCCCGGCACCGTCTGTGGAGGTGCCGGGTGTGTCGGGCGGAGACCGGACAACAGGTAGTCGACGTCCACCCGGGTGACTGACCGGGGAACTCCGAGCGCGGTGCGCACCCGGGTGTCGTCGTAGCGGCGGAGGTGGCTCAGGTAGGGCGTGATGCCCGGGTAGAAGTCCATGGAGGCCTCGAGGGCGGACACGTCGTCGGGGCGCTTCTCGACCAGCCGGGTCCGCAGCGGCGCGAGCCGCTCCATGAGTTCGGTGACGGCGGCCACCGGCACATCGTGTTCGTGGACGACGTGGTAGGTGTCGACGCGTCCGGACGGTTCCCGGTCCGCCAGGCGCACCATCGCCCTCGCCGCGTCCTCGACGGGCATCATGTTGAGGTGGCCGTAGCGTCGGCCGGGCAGCCGGGCGACGGGCAGGTCGGCCCGGGCGCCGCGTGCGTCGGCGAGGCCGGCGGCCCGCAGCGCGTCCCCCACCAACTGGTCCATGACCTGTAGCGGATGCCGGGGCAGTTCGGGGTGCGGTGGCAGGTTCGTGACCAGGATGCTCGGCCGCAGGACGACGACGGGTCTGCGGTGGGTCCGCGACCATGCGTGCACCAGGGTCTCGGCCTCGTACTTGGACCGCTCGTAGGCGTTCTCGAAGCCGTGGGTGTCGTCGAGTTCGTCCTCGTAGACGACTCCCTCACGTCGCGCTCCGGCCACGAAGGCGGTGCTGACGTGGTGGACCACCGGCCGGCGACTTCCGGCGGCGGCCAACTCCAGTACGGCTCTGGTGCCTTCGACGTTCACGCGGCGCAGCGAGGCGAGGTCGCCCTCCAGGTTGATGGAGCCGGCACTGTGGAAGATCGCGTCGAGGACGTCGGCCAGTTCCCCGTACCGCGCCGGGGGCAGTCCCATGCGCGGTCGGCTCAGGTCGGTGGGTACCACCCGTAGCCGGGTGGGCAATTCCGCGGTCAGCCGCTCGGGCGCGCCGGTCACCTCGAAGAACCGTCTGATGCGGCCGAGGGCCTCTCCGGAAGCGCTGTGGGTGAGCAGGGTCAGTGATCCGTGCCGTTCCAGCAGGCACCGCAGCAGTCGCAGGCCGAGGAAACCGGTGGCCCCGGTGAGGGCGATGTTCACGACGGTGACTCCCCCGCGCCACGCCATGGGGAGGCGAGTGGGTGTGATCGCTTCCGCGCCATCGACTCGCCCGCCTTCATCCCCGGCTCCCCCCTCGGACGCTCCGACGCCCATCGAGGACGGTGCCAGCTGACGGGTGCCCCGGGAGTCCATTCCGTTCATGCTCATCCTCGAAGGCGTCGCGCCGACGCGGAGGTTGACGAACAGCCGCGCGAACTCCTCGTCCGACCGCGTGAAGGGACCTTCAGACGCCGCAGCCGTGGAGGGAGGCCGCCCTACCTTGTGCTTCGACCCGCACACCGGCCGTTCGAGCGACCGTCCGCTGCGGCCCCGCTCCGTCCGTCGGTCGGTCCTGTCCTGTCGATGGCGACCACTTCGCGGCTCCACCGGACCGCCCCGACCGGAAGATGGTGACCATGTCCGCCGACGTGCGTACGCACCCGATCGACCGCGCGTACCTCAGGCTGGAGGAGGCCCATCCCGGGGCCCGCTGGGACACCGGGGGCGTCGCGTGTCTCAGTGGCCGGCCGCCGAGTCTGCACGAGTTCCGAGCTCACGTGGACATGCTCCTGCCGAGACTTCCCATGCTCACTCACCGGTTGGAACGTACCGTTCGACCTCCCGTGTGGCGTCCGGACGAGTCCTTCACGCTTGAACGCCATGTGCATGAAGTAGTGACGGCCGGCCCTGACGCACCGCAATCCCCTTTGGAGACCGCCCTCGACGCCCCGCTGCCCCGCGACGCACCACCCTGGGGGCTGTGGCTGGTACCCGGCGAGGAGCCCGACGAGTACGCCGTGTGCTACCGGTTCGAGCATGTGTGCCAGGACGGAATCGCCGCCGCCCTCGCCTTCCGTACCCTGCTGCTCGGTACCGGTGAGTCGGCCGTCCGGCCGCTGCCCGGCCCGCGAGGCCACGGGGAGAACGTGCGCAGGACGGTCAGGGCACTGGGTTTCGCGGCGAAGTACGCCTTCGACGTTCTTCCCCGGCCGGGGCGACGGCCTTCGACAGCCTTCGTACCCAGTGGACGGCGGAGACTGCTGCGGGCTCGGATGCCCGTCGAGAGGCTGCGCAGGGTCGGGACGGCACGGGGGGTGTCGGCGAACGACGTCCACCTCGCGGCCCTGGCGGGCGCCCTGGGCAGGTGGTCGGAAGCGGCCGGTGTTCCGCTGCCGCGCGTGTCGGCGCTGCTGCCCGTGGACGCACGCCGGCACGACGAGGAGCAGACGTGGGGAAACCGCACCTTCGCCGTCCCGGTACGGCTCCCGCTGGCCGAGACCTCACCGTCGCGACGGCTCGAACTCGTCGCGGCGGCGACCTCCGCGGTGAAGCGGAGGCCACGACGGCAGGCCATCCACGACCTGGTCCGCCACATGCCCGCCCGGCCCACGGCCTGGTATATGCGGCGGATCACCTCACCGAACGTCACCCGGGTGATGGCCACCACCGTGCCGCTCGCCGACGGCGCCTCGCTGGGCACCACCAACGTCACGGGCGCCGCCCTGCTCCCGCTGCTCCTACCTGGTCATCTCTGCGGTGTGGGACTGGCCTACTTCGGTGACTGGGCCGACGTCTCCTTCACGGTCGACCACGCGCTGCCGCACGGCGAGCGGTTGCCCGGCCTGTGGACGGACGCCGTGGAGGAACTGGAACAGTGCCTCACTTCGGCAGCATGAGCGCCCGTCGCGGGGGGGGGGGCCGGTCCGGTGACGACCGCCCTCGGTCGACGGCGATCTCCAGGTCTGCGGAACCCCCGGGTGGATCGCATGCGCTCCGCAGCCGCGGGTGGAGGCCAACGGCTCGCGAGCCGGGCCGGGCCCGACGAACGCGAGTCGTTTCGCGGCTTCAACCGCCGTCCCTCGTACGCCTGTACCACGCACCGGGCTTGCAGTTGCAGGCCAAGTCCGCCCGAGCCTGAGCTGGTTGGCAAGGCGACTGTGCGATGCGGGGGATCGAAGGTGCCCAGAGCAGCAACGAGGCGTCTGTCTCAAGGGCGGGGCACGCCGTGACGGCACCGATCGGCGCCAGGAGCCATCCCTCGACGGCCATCCGCCTCAAGGAGCTTGCGGGTCCCGACCTTTACCGTCGCAATGCCTTCCGGCGCACCGGTCTGCCGACGGTCGCAGCCCTCAGCGACATCAAGAACCGCCGTCGTACGTTCCCCGGAGGGCCACAGCAGCGGCCCGCCGATCGAGCTGGGGACGACCTCGGCGCGTCCATTGCTCTGACCGGGGAAGGTTCGCCGGTTCGGATGCCTTACAGGTTGTTCGCATAGAAGGTGGCGAGTCGTTCGACGGCGGCGTCGACGTATTCGGGTTCGTCGTACATCTCGTAGTGGCCGGCGTCGTCGATCACCATGAGGTCGACGGGGTTGGGGGCCAGCTTCCACAGCTGCATGCCGGTGTCGTAGGAGCCGGTGTTGCCAATGCGTCCGGCGAGGATGACCTGGAGTGGCTGGGTCATGAGCCGATCGGCCAGGTGGAACGCGTCGTAGCCCAGCAGGAGGGAGTCGCTGCGCAAGAGGCGCCGGTTCGTGGAGTGTTCGTTGCCGCCGCGCTCGGTGCGGTAGTAGGTGACGGCTTGCGTGGTGTCGATGTCGGTCAGCCCTGCTGTTGTGGCGTCCTCCAGGGTGTCGGGCAACCAGTTCACCCGGGTCGTCTCGCCGGAGCGGGCCTCTTCGGTCCGTGCGTCCGCGAGGGCGTCGAGTGCCGCGGCCGGACCGTCGGGCGAGAAGCTGCGGAACGCGGCGCCGATGTTGACGGGGACGACCGTGCCGACCGCCTTGATGCGGTGGTCCGTGCGGGCGGTGTGCACGGCGTAACCGCCACCGGCGCAGATGCCGAGGACGCCGATGCGCTGCGGGTCGATGCCGGGGGTCGTGGTGAGCGCGTCGATGGCGTAGGAGATGTCCTCACCTCGGCGGTAGGGGTCTTCGAGGTCGCGGGGCTTGCCCTCGCTCTGCCCCTGATGCGCGGGGTCGAGGACGAGCGCCGCGATGCCGCGGCCGGCGAGGCGGGAGGCGTAATTGGCGCCGATCTGCTCCTTCACGCTGCTGCCCGGAGTGGAGAGCACCACGGCGCGCAGCGGTGCGCTGCTGTCGGCGTCGTCGGGCAGGTGAAGGTCCGCGGCGAGGTTGATGGGACCGCGCGGGATCGTGAGGTGCTTGAGCATGCCTGGCTTCCTTCGTGAGACCGTTGTTCCATAGGAGTCCAGTACAAGACAATGTATTGTACGATTTAAAACTAATACGAAACTGTATCACATGGATGGAGCGGTCGCATGACAGTCGACGGGGCGCAGCTGTGGACGCTGAACCAGCGGCTGCTGGGCGTTGTGATGGATGCCTGCACGGAGGAGCTGAACGCGCTCGGGTTGGAGACGAAGGAGTTCTTCGTCCTGGCCGAGGTGGAGGCGTCGCCGTACCCGGCCGAGATCGCGACGGCACTGCTGCTCCCCAAAGCGAGCGTGACGGTCTACGTCCGTAACCTCGTCGCCAAGGGGTTCATCCGGCGCGAGATCGACGACGCGGACCTGCGGCGTCACCGGCTCGTACTGACCGCCGAGGGCACGGAGGCACGGGATCGTGCACTTGCAGCCCTCGCGGCGGAGTACGACCGCAGGCTGGCGAAGATCACCCCGCGGGACCGCACCGAACTGCATCGCATCCTTCAGGAGATGCTCTCGCCCGCATGAGCCCATGGCCACGGGCGGTTCGCCTGCCCGGTCAACTATTGCTCGCCAGATGCCGTCCAGGGTGGCCTTCCCGGCCTACTCGGCGATGGTCCAGCAGGTTCCTGCGCGGCAGGTTCGACGGTAGCCCGAGCGTCAACTCCCCGCGCGGCAACGGGGTTCGACCCGCTCGCACCCCTCGAACGTCTCCTACCAGTGGGCAGGGTCTACTACGCTGTAGCCTGCGACCACTGCATGATCCCGGTCTTCACACACCGATGTTCAACGGTGGCGGCACCGTCTCCACAGCACGTCAGGGTCGCGCTGCATCTGCCTGCCGTTCTGTGTCAGGAGGACATGTGCAACGTGGCGAAGTGTGGTGGGCCGAGTTCAACGAACGGCGGCTGGTCGTACTGCTGTCGGGAGACGACGAGTCCGGTATCCGAGTGATGCAGGTTGTCGCTCCGGCGGGCGTCGACATCAGCGGTCTGGGCGTCGAAGTGCGCGTTGGCGCCATGGACGGACTGCCCCGTGAAGGGGTGCTGCGGCTCGCGTTGCCGCGTCCAGGGTTCACCCCTTGCACATGGGTGACCACCGTGGCCCGAGACGACCTGATCGAGCGGGCGGGCGTCCTGTCCTCAGCGAAGCTCAGCGAGATCGAGGAAGCCCTCCGTCTCGGCGGACTCGCGTAGCCGAGAAGGGACGTCGGGACCGCCCTGCTACTGGGGTCACTGATTCGTTCGGCGACTGAGGAGGGCGGGCGAGGAGTAGGCGTCACCGTTCCTGCAGGTCACCGCGGACCGGCGTACTCGCGTGCGATGGTGCCTGCGGTGAGGGTGGCCAGCATCTCCTTCAGGGCAGTCACGAAGTCCAGCTTGAACGCGGTGAGCGAGGGGTCGGCTTCGTAGGCGGCGAGCATCGCCGGTGAGGGCCGCGCGTGTGTCCACACGGCACCGATGGCCATGATCATTCCTGCGGTCAACTGCGGTGCGCTGGCGCCCAGTTCAGGAAGGTACTCGCGGGCCGACGCCGCGATGTCGGCGACGTTGGCCACGGCAGCGCGCTTATGGCGGGCGGCCACCTGCGGTGAGACATTGTGTTCCAGTACGCCCGCCTGCGCGCTCAGCAGATCGCACAGGACCCGGCGCTGGGCCAGGGAGCCCGCGATCACGGCGGCGAACTGCTCCGTACGTCGGCTCACCGGAGCGTCCTGGTCGATGCCGGCGTGCGCAAGGGCGGGCAAGTCGGCCACCCACTGCTGCCAGGCGCGGTCGAGCAGCTCCAGCAGGATCGCCTCGCGCGACTCGAAGTAGCGCAGCACATTGGACTTCGCCAGGCCGACGCGGCGGCTCAGCTCGTTCAGGCTGATCTCGGCGATGGGCATGTTCTCGAGCATGGCGGCGGTGGTGTCGAGGATGGCCTGGCGCCGTATCTCACGCTGCTCCTCACTGCGTGCGCGCTGGAAGTCCGTCATGCCCCCATGCTACAGACTGGCGGTCTTTTGACATCAGACCGCCGGTCTTCTACGTTGGTCGCAGGGAAACAGACCACCGGTCTGAAAAGGGGGAACAGTCTTGGGCGGCGCACTAGGACCGGCGCCCTTCATCGACAAGGTCCTCAACAGGGGCTGTCCCGACGTTGTCCACCTGCCCTGGGCGGACGACCTGCTCCGGCACGGCGGCAGTCCGGGGTCCGGGAGAAGCACCGCGGCGTGACGCATGAAGGACGGCCTGGCGGCCCAGTGCCGCCGGGGCCTTCGGCAGCAGGCGCATGCGCCTGCACATGCGCCTGCACAGCGTTCGGGTCCTCGCCGAAGCCGTCCTCGCCGAGGACTCCCTCGGCATGCTCTTCCAACCCGGGTCACGGCCCCGCCGAGCGACGCATGGCCGAGCACGAGATCAATGAATCCAAGGAGCGTGACAACGATGAACCACTGGACTCCCGACGACATCACCGATCAGACCGACCGCACGGCGCTGATCACCGGCGGGAACAGCGGGATCGGACTCGAGACCGCCCGCGTGCTGGCCCGGCACGGAGCCCGCGTCATCCTGGCCGGCCGCAGCCAGACCAAGCTGGACCAGGCCGCGGAGGCTGTGCGCGCCGCGGCCCCCGGGGCCCGGACGGACACCCTCGTGCTCGACCTCGCCGACCTCTCCTCCGTCCGCGACGCGGCCACCCGGATCGCCGAGACCGAGACGGTCGACCTGCTCTGCAACAACGCCGGCGTGATGAACCTGCCCGAGCGGCGGACCACCCGCGACGGCTTCGAGATGACGGTCGGGACCAATCACCTCGGCCACTTCGCCTTCAACGCCCAGGTCTGGCCCGCCGTGCGCCGCTCGCCGGCACCGCGGGTGGTCACGGTCAGTGCCATCGCGGCACGGTGGCCGATGGGCAGGCTGGACGATCTGATGAGCGAGAAGAGTTACCGCGCCATGGGTGCCTACGCCAAGTCCAAGCGCGCCAACATCGTCTACACCCTGGAACTCGCGCGCCGCACCGCAAGCAGCCCCGTCGAGGCGCTCGTCGTCCACCCGGGGTCGGCGATGACCGGTCTTCAGCAGCACGGCAACGGCGCCCTGAGCCGCATGGTCACCCCGATCGCCGCCCGCCTGCTGATGGGCTCGGCCGAGGGCGCGGCTTGGCCCTCCCTGTACGCGGCGACCAACCCGTACGTCCGGTCGGGCAGCTTCATCGGTCCCGCCGGACGGGACCAGACCTCCGGCGCGCCCAAGCCGGCCAAGCTTCCCAACGGCGCCGACGACCCCGCGGAGGGCAGGCGACTGTGGGCGGCGAGCGAGCAGCTCACAGGTGTCCCCTTCGGCCTCGAGACCGGGGCCGCCATTTAGGGTCCGTCGACGTGACCTGCCCGAACGCTAGGGCCGCCCGTGGCAGACGCCGACCACACCCGCTTCCGCCGCTGTGCGCTCGACGGGTTCTTCCCCCGTGGCCCCGCAGCAGGTCCAGGTCTCCTGCGCGACGGTAGCTGCCTGCCTTGGGGCTACGGCGCCCCGCACGCTCGATACGACTGGCCGCGCAGCACGCGGCACGCGGGTTCGTCGGCGGTTGACGGCGTGATGACCGAGGTGCTGGCGAGCCCGAGGCCTTCCTTGCCGGAGGCTGGCCGCCACCGCGAGTTGGGCGGTGTCCGGGGCATGATCGCCCGAGCCGAGGACGATCGGTGTGCGGCCGGGATGTTCCACCGTGGCCGTCCAGCCCTCCGGCACCGTGGCGTCGGCGGCCGTCATACCGGCAGATCACGCCACGGAACTGCGGTCCGGACCCGGAACAGGATGCCGTTCACCACCGTGCGGTGGTCACTTCACCGGCGCGCCTGCGAGCGCGTCCAGGACGTCAGCAACCGGGGTGGGATTCAGGGGACCGACGTGTGACGCCCTGGGGAAGTTGTGCACGCGGAAACTGTTACCGGGTGTGGACGCGTCGGCTTCCGCGATCATTCTGTCCTGGAGCGCGGTGGCGATCGTACGGTCCTTGCCGAAACGCAGGTAGGTACGGGGAACGCGTCCCCAGGTCCCGGGCCGGCCGACCGCTCGGCCCGCATAGGCGGCGACGGGTTCGTCGGTCTGCATGCCCGCCAGTATCCGGCGGAAGTCGGCGTCGGGGTAGTCCGCGCAGATCATCTCCTTCAGGAGGGCCAACTCACCGCTGACCCCCGTACGGAAGTTCAGCCGCAGCACCCCGAGCCGGTCCGGGTCCCCCACCGTCAGCTCCACCGGGCTGACGGCGTCCGCGTTCTCGGGTGCCGCTGTGCAGGCGTCCGCCGTGGGCAGGACGCGGCTGGGGCAGAAGGCCGCCATGTAGCAGATGTGGTGCAGCAGATGCGGGACGGCGTCGCCGACCCGGCTGACCGACACGCCGCCCAGGCTGTGCCCGACCAGCACCACCGGGCCGTTGCGTGCGGCCTGCCGCACGATGCCCGTGACGCGTGCCTCGTAGTCGTCCAGCCCGAGCCCTTTCAGCGGAGAGGGCTCGACCGCCATCGCTGCGAGGTCCTGCCGCTGGTACGACTCCGCGACGAAAGCCTCCGCGCCGTGCCGCGGCTGGTCCACCATGACGACGCGGTGGCCGCGCAGCACCAGCTCCCGCGCAATCGGCACCCAGAACGCGCCGGCGCTGTGGGTACCGTGCACCAGCACGTACGTTACGAGCCCGCGGCGCGGGGCCGCAGCGGCCGGCGAGGTGCCGAGCCCGGGAGCCAGTGCCATGCCCCCCACCGCGAGTCCCAGCCCACGCAGCGCCGTCCGCCGGGTGGCACCCTTTCGTTCCTCATTCGTGTCATCCATCATGAACACCACGCTATGAACGGCCCGTTCCGCCCACCAGCGGTCCAGCACCCCCACCGGGGTGGACCCAGAACCACCCTGCCCTGCGGCTCGCATCACTTGGGTCGGCGCCGCGAACGTCCGCGGGCGAGCACATCCTCGCTGCAACCGTCGTCCAGATGCTCCCGGGTCCGGTCAGGCCCGCAGACCGTCCACCGCCGTGTCGATCGCTGCCAGGGCAGCAGCTCTGTCGAGTCCCGCCCTCGATACCAGCGAGAGACCTTGGACCAGGTAGAGCAGCAGGAGCGCCTGGTCCTCGGGGCGGGCCTTGTCCGTGACCTCTCCGGCTGCCTGAACGCGGCGCAGCGCGTCGGTGACGATGTCGGTGAACCGGCGGTACGAGCGGGTGACGATCTCCGTGGCTTCGCTGTCCTGGGGGACCAGTTCGGCGGTCGTATTGCCGACGAGGCAGCCCTGCGGCACGCCCACGTCGGAGACGAGTTCGTCCAGTCTGGCGGGATGGATCAGGATCTCGCGCAGGGCGGGCAGGAGCGGGCCGGTGTCGAGCGTGGCGGTCAAGTGCCGCTCGTACACCTCCCAGTAGAGCCTGACGGCTTCGAGGTAGAAGCGCCGCTTGTCGCCGAATGTCCCGTAGAGGCTGCCGCGCTCGACGGCGAGCGCGTCGACGAGGTCCTGGACCTGCTCGCGGAGAAGATGGCCGCGGGCGGCGGCGGCAGCATCGTCAACGTCAGCTCCACCGCGGCCGGCCTCGGCATGCCGGGCATGGCCCTCTACGGCGCCACCAAGGCGGCGCTGGAGTCACTGACCCGCACCTGGGCGGCGGAGTTCGCCGCCTCGAACATCCGGGTCAACGCCGTCGCTCCGGGCCCGATGCGCACCTCGAAGGTGGTCGCGGCGATGGGACCGGACATGGGCGGCATGGGGCTGACCACCGCGCTCAAGCGCACCTCCGACCCGGCCGAGGTGGCCCAGGTGATCGCCTTCCTCGCCGGCGACCGGGCCAGTTACATGACCGGAGCGATCGTGGCCGCCGACGGCGGCCGCACCGCGATCTGAGAAGGGAGACGACGATGGATCGCCTGGTGGGAAAGCACGCCCTGATCACAGGGGGAACGAGCGGCATCGGCCTGGAAACGGCTCGCGAGTTCCTCGCCGAGGGAGCCGCGGTCGCCATCACCGGCCGCTCACGGGAGAGGCTGGACGCCGCGGCCCGGCAGTTGGACGGCCCGGTGCTCACCATCGCCAGTGACGCCGGCGACGTACCCGGCCAGGCGGCGCTCGCGGCGCGGCTCCGGGACGAATGGCCGAAGCTCGACATCCTGATGAGCAACGCCGCCGACGTCACCCATCTCCCCATCGAGGCGTGGACCGAGGAAGCTTTCGACAGACTCGTCGCGACCAATCTCAAGTCGCCGTTCTTCCTGATCAGGGATCTTCTGCCGCTCTTCTCACCGCAGTCCTCGGTCATTCTCGTCGGCTCCGTCTCCGCGTACGTCGGACACGAGAACGCGACGGTCTACGGCGCGGCCAAGGCGGGTCTGCTCTCCTACACACGCGGGCTGACTCACGAGCTGAAGGACCGGGGCATCCGTGTCAACGGGCTGAGCCCGGGCCCGACGATCACCAACGTGTTCGCGTCCCTCGGTCCCGAGCGCCGGGACGCCCTCTACGAGGAGCTCCGGCAGACCGTGCCCCTCCACCGGCTGGGCACCGCGACCGAGTTGGCGAAGGCAGCGGTCTACCTCGCCTCGGACGAATCCGCCTACACCGCGGGGACCGTACTGCGCGTCGACGGAGGCATCGGTCAACTCGCCTACTAGGCACTGTCCGGCGGATCGCGTGTCTAGGAACCAGAAGGGCATCCTGCCCTGGCACCGGTTGACACGACAGCCCTTTCAGTTCTTACGGATTCGGCGGGCTTTGGCAACGAGTCTGCGAGGCAGCTTCGGACCCGCACATGCGTAGTCGATCAGTAGGTCCCGGTAGGTGGTGTTTGCGAGTTCCGGCGCCAGGGCGATCAGGGCACTCAGGTCGTCGGACGAGCCGGAAAGGCGTGTGCGGTAGGCGGCGCTTGCCGCGCGCAGGGTGACTTCGTGAGGCTCGTATTCCAAGCCCTGATCGGCGAGGCACGCGGCTGCGGCGAAGTCGCCCTGCTCGGCGCGCACGTCGGCTAGGTCCAGGTAGAGGGACCAGTTGGCGGAGTCGAGGAGCAGGGCGCTTTCGAAGGCAGCAGCAGCCTGATCCAGGTCGCCCATCACACGCCATGTTGTCGCTCGTGCGACGGCCGTCCACATGACCCGATCGACGCCATCGGCGCGGTCACACAGCGCAAAGGACTGTTCGTACCGACCGCAGGCCCGCGGCAGCCGTGCCATGGCCGCCAACGACTCCGGCGCGGGATCCCGTTCGGACACCACGTCGAGAGCACGGAACCAGGGCGCGAACCGCTCCCGCATCTCGTCGGTGTCCAGGTCGTGACCATAGTCCAACGTCCGCAGACACGCCTCGGCCAGCGCCGCAGCGCTCACCGCGCCGAGAAAGCGCGCATCGCCGAACCAGGGGGCAGCGCCCCACGCCACGTCGGGCCGCACACCCGTGACCGAACCAAGGGCCATCACCGCGTCGTCCATGTCCCCTTCAAGGAACAAGAAGTACGCCTGCGCCAGCACAGCGCTCAAGGAGCCGTCCCCTTCGAGGCTCTCTTTCAATTCCGAGCGTCGGCCTTGCCACAACTGGGCGAGGGCCGCATAGGGCTCCGGAGCTGCCGGTGCCGAGGCTATTGCTCCCACCAGAAGCTCCACGGCGCCCACCGGGCTTCCGCCGCAGTGCGCCATCACACCAGCGAGACTGACTCCCGCCGCCACTGACTGATTCGACATCGCCAGAGAATACCCGTGGCCAGGCGCGCAAAGCGACGATCGGATCAGGAGGGGAGAGCCCCTTCTCGACGCCACGCCAGGTCCTGCCAGTTGCTCACTCGTTGGACCAGCATGGGGCGGGGTGATCTGACGATTGCTGAGTGGGTCCGGCCGGAGCCGCACCTGCCGGCATCGGGACGGCGGGCTCAAGAACTCCCGAGCCGTCGCCACCCGCTACGGCAAGAGGGCCTACGTCTGCCATGGCACCGTCACAGTTGCGACGGTCCGCTTATGGTTCCGCCCGTGACCCGCCGGACAGTGCCTAGCCCTCCGCGGTCGTCTTCGTCCACACGCAGCGCTCGATGCCCGTACCTGTGTTCCCGCGGCTGCGGTACGCGGCCGACCTCACGTCCCCTGGCACAGGCTCCGGACCTCTCCCAGCAGAGCCTGGTAGCCCTCTCCGTAAGCGGCTACCGCCGCGTACACGGCGTCGAGGGCCGCCCGGAGCGGGTCGGCTGCCGCCGCGTCGAGGAGTGCGGGGAGCGCC
Organism: Streptomyces sp. CS113; assembly: GCF_002188365.1. Lineage (NCBI taxonomy): Bacteria > Bacillati > Actinomycetota > Actinomycetes > Kitasatosporales > Streptomycetaceae > Streptomyces > Streptomyces sp. CS113. Next base: position 8,613,506 of record NZ_KZ195574.1, on the reverse strand, counting down.
ATGTGGGGCTGGGACATGCGCAGGCCGGGGTCCGGCTCTCCGTGCGTGATCCGCACGATGTGTCCCACGTCCCCGCCCGACCGCGGTGCCGGTGGAGTGGGAAGACGCGCGGGCTCCGCCGCCCCGGCTGCGGCTGCGGCTGCGGCGGGACCGACGATGCGGCGGGACGGAGCGGGGCGGACCGGCGACGGTCGTCCGTCGTGAGGAGCCGGTGGCCGAAAGGGAGGCCGCTCGGGCGGGACGGCCCGGCCGACGGTCCGGTCCGGTACCTGCGGATCGGATGACAGGGCCCGCCAGGCCTGGTCCGGGTCGTCCAGGGGCGGCGGCAGCGGACGGCCCTCGACCAGGGCCGCGAGTCCCGCCGCGACCCATGCGAGCCGGTCAAGGCCGGCGACCTCGCAGGCGCGGCGCGCGGCGAGCCGGGCCGTCGCGCGCTGCGTTGCCGGACCGGCCTGGTCGATGGCATGCACGAGAGCCGGATCGAAGCGAAGCAGACCGCGCACGTTGCCGCCGACTTCGCGCAGGGCGCGGCTCGGCAACTGCCCACCCCATTCCCACCGTTCGCGGGCCAGCCGACGCTGCTCAGCGACTCGTTCCTGGGCGAGGCGGGCCAGCCGTTCGGCCGCGGCGCGTTCGACCGGCGACGGCGGAGCGGGTTGTTCACGGGCGTAGCCGTGCCAGTACGCGGCGATCGACGAGGTCTGTTTCACCATCCGGTCCGGCGCAGGTTCGGCCGGCCAGAACTGCAACAGATAGCAGTCCACTTGCTGTTGCCCGGCCGGCCGGGTGTCCTGCCGGCGCGCCTCGTCCATGCCCCGGGCGCAGTAGCGCACCCGATAGTCGATCTCTTGCAGGCCGAGCGACCGCGCGGCCCCGCCTCCGCATTCCACGAGAGCGGCGCCGGCCGACGCGGGACGGAAGGAGACCTCCACGACGTCCTCCCACACCGGGTCCAGGCGGGGAGCCCGGTCGTGCACCTCGACGCTGAAGCCGACATTCCCCGTGTGCAGCCCCGTCTGCAACCACAGCGCACCGGGTACCGCCGCTCCGCACAGTCCGGAGGTCTGGCCGCCGAACGCCTCCGCCAGACCGGGGCCAACGGCGTCCGGACCGCTTTCGACGTAGATCTGGCTGTACTCGACACGGACCTCGCCCGTGACCGGCCTCTGCACCCTTGCCCCCCACACGACAGGCCAATCTCCGCCGCACTCCCGCAGACACGACGGCCGGGTTCCAAGGCTACGGTGTCTCCCGGACGAGTACCGCGGCTCACGTGACGAGGGGGTCGCGAGGGCCGTCGTGTCCGAGCCCCGGGCTCGCCGGCACGTGTCCGTCAGGAGAGAGGCGAGGACGGTCCACCATGACCATGCAACCCTGGTTCGCCGAAGCCAAGCTCGGCATCTTCGTGCACTACGGCATCTACTCGGTCGAGGGCGTGCCCGAGTCCTGGGCCCTGTTCGACCAGGTCATGCCGCACGAACAGTACATGCGCCAGCTGGACGGCTTCACCGCGTCCGGCTTCGACGCCGCCTCCTGGGCGCGGCTCTTCGCCCGCGCCGGTGCCGGTTACGCCGTCCTCACCGCTCGGCACCACGACGGAGTGGCCCTGTGGGACACGCGGTTGGGCGACCTGAGCGTGGTCCGTCGCACCCCGGCCGGCCGCGACCTGGTCGCCGAGTACGTGGAGGCGATGCGTGACGAGGGCCTGAGAGTCGGCCTGTACTACTCGCACTCCGACTGGAACCACCCTGACTACGCATCGGTTCGGCACCCCCGGCCGCCGCACCCCGAACTGGTCGACAGCGCCTACGTCTCCCCCGCGCCGGGCGCCGAAGACCCCTGTGCCTGGGACCGCTACCTCGACTACCGGGACGATCAGGTACGCGAGCTGCTCACCCGGTTCAGGCCGGATCTGCTGTGGTTCGACGGTGAGTGGGAACGCTCGGGCGACCAGTGGCGGATGTCCGAACTGGCGCGGACCGTCCGCGACCTGGCTCCGGACACGGTGTGCAACTCGCGGCTGCTCGGCCACGGTGACTACGCCACGCCGGAGCAGGGACTGCCGGTGTCCGCACCGCGGACGCCCTGGGAGTTGTGCCTCACCGTCAACGACTCCTGGGGATACCGGCCGTACGACGCGAACCACAAGAGTGTGGGGCAGCTCGTGCGGTACTTCGCCGAGACCATCGGCATGGGCGGCAACCTCCTGCTCGGTGTCGGGCCGCGCGCGGACGGCAGCATCGTCGAGGATCAGGCTGAACGGCTCGAAGGGCTCGGCGACTGGATTCGGCGGCATTCCGCTGCCGTGCACGGGAGCGTCGCGGGTCTGCCACCGGGGCACCACTACGGACCGAGCACGCTGTCTCCCGACCGCCGTACGCTCTATCTGATCTGCTTCGACCCTCCGAGCGAAATGGTCTGCGTCCGGGGTTTGCGCAACGCGGTACGCCGGATCAGCGTCCTCGGGACCGGCACGGAACTCGCTCACCGGCGCACAGGAGGCCTGCACGACGTTCCCGGGGACCTGTGGGTCGACGCGCCCGCGACCGGGGATCTCGCCCCGCACGGCACCGTCCTCGCCCTCGAGCTCGACGGAGAACTGGAGTTGTACACCGGTCAGGGCCGCGACTGACCACGGTCTCACAGGCTGCGCAGCACCCTCGTCCTGGACATTGCCTCGGCGCAGCCCTCAAGGGCCCGCGCGCCGACGGCTGGACGAAGAAGAACCACCCGGCCCCTCGGCCGGCTGCTCATCAACCGCCCCCGGTGCTCCGAAGGCCGGTCCGTTTGTCGCGTGGGCGGCGTTCAGCAGCTCCATGGCGCGTTCCATGCACCGCACGCGGGCCGGGGAGAAGTCGTACGGCATCTTGCCGATGGCTTGCAGCGCGCTCATCACCGGCTCACCGTCCTCCGGATCCGCTGTCTCATCGTGCTGGTGGGCGAAAAGCTCATCCGCGGATTCGTCGAGCCCAGCCTCCTCGATGGCCGACCCCACAGCGAGCTCGTGGGCGCACCACTGCGCGGCGATCTCTTCCACCCGGGGGTCGTCGGGGTCGACGCTGTCGTCGAGGGCGGTCTCGGCCTCGGTCAGGCGATCGTCCTCGGCCCGCAGGCCGGGATGGGTGGCCAGGACGATGAACCGGTCGGCCTGAACGGCCGCGCCAAGGGGTCCGAAGATGCGCTCGGTGACCAGGAGGGTGTCCAGATCCGACTGCCGCAGGGCGCCGGCCGGCAGATGGCGCACGCGGCCGGTGACGAGGGGGGAGAGCAGACCGAGGGGGTTGCCGCTCTCGCGCCAGTTGCGCACCGCGGCCCGCTGGCGTTCGATGGCGGCTGCCTGGGCGGCCAGGGATTCCTCCAGGCGGGCGAGGGACTGCTCGATGTCGGTGGTGGGCTCGAAGGTGGTGCGGATGTCCTCCAGGGCAATGCCGGCGTCTGCCATTTTGCGGATCCACAGCAGGCGGATCATGTCGTCGTAGCCGTAGCGACGGCGGTCGTCGGCGCCCCGTTCCGGCTCGGGAAGCAGCCCGATGGCGTGGTAGTGGCGGATGGCCCGGGGGGTCGTCCCGGCGAACGCGGCGGCATCGCCGATCTTGACCCGGCGGGGAATCACAGGAAAGTGCATGGGGGCCTCTCGACGTCTCACTCACCAGCCACTGGACCACATGCCGTTACGGCATGTGCAACCTGCCTCCGGCGACGCGGCCCTCAACGACGGCCTTCCTCGAGGAGGCGGTTCGCGAGGTGGAGCAGGTCTGCCAGGCGCAGCACCCGCCCGTCGAAGCCGGGGAGGGGGACGTGCAGCGGCTCGGTCCAGCGGACGGGGATCGCGCCCAGCCCGTAGTACGCCCCCGCCAGGGCTCCCGTCACGGCGGCGACGGTGTCGGTGTCGCCGCCGAGGTCGATGGCCGCGCGGAGTGCGTCTTCGAAGTTGGTGGTGGTGCGCAGGGCCCAGACGGCGGAGCCCAGGCAGGGCCAAACGGCACCGTTGAACTCGGTCGCCCGGTCGGGGTGCCAGTCCGGCGAGAGGACGGTGGCGTAGCGGCCGCGGTGGTCGGGGTGGACCAGCGTCAGGATGTCGGCGAGTTTGGTGAGGGGGTCGGTGTGCCCGTCGAGCATCAGGCGGACGAGTTCGTGGAGGATCGCGGTGCCTTCCCAGGCCGCGCGGTCGCCGTGCGTCAGGGCGGCGATGCGACGGGCCGCGTCCATGGTGGCTTGTGGGCCGGCGGCCGCGAAGTAGACCGCGGAGGTCGACGCGCGCATCAGCGAGCCGTTTCCCGCTGCTCGTTGGCTGACCTGGAAATGGATCGCGGCGGCGAGGTCCCACGGCATGCCGTTGGTCAGGACGTCCTCGGTCTGCAAGCCGATGTCCTTCGGTTCCGACGCCGCCCAGCGCTGGAAACGGGCGAAGATGTCCGGCAGGTCCAACCTCTCCTGTTCGAGGAGCGACTCCGCGACCAGGACGGCCATCTGCGTGTCGTCGGTCGCCTCGCCAGGGTCCCAGCCGCCGCCTCCGCCCATCTCGCCACCGGCGGCGGACGTGGGGAACCGGGCAGAGAACGCTCCCTCGGGGCAGAACTCGAACGGGCCGCCCAACGCGTCACCCACCGCCGAACCGACGACCGCGCCCGCGGCGCGCTGGATTCGCTCCATGGGCTCAGGCTATCGGCGGGGCGGCGCGCAGGCCGTCGATGATCACGGTGAGCATCCGCAGGCGGCGTGCGCTCCACGCCGGCCTGTCCTCGGCCCGCCAGAGGCAGGATCCCAGCAGCAGGACGTCCTCCGCCTCGGCGTCCGGCCGGACCTGGCGCGCTTCCTTCCCGGCCTCGAGCAGCAGGTCCAGCGCGGCGACAGCGGGCGGGCGGTCCTGTCCTCCCCCGGCGCGTGCGGCTGCCTCGACGGCCACGGCCGCCCCGTGCCCGCTGCGGCCGTAAGCGGTGAGGTGCTCGAACCACAGGCGCAGCGCCTCCAGCGGCTCGTACGTGGCCAGCAGTACCACGGCCGTATCGGTGAGCGCGTTCATCTCCTCCTGGTGGACGGCGACCAACAGGGCCTCCCGGCCGGGGAAATGGCGGTACATGGTCCCCTGACCGACACCGGCCGCCCGCGCGACCGACTGGAGGGGCGCCGAGGGGTCGGCGGCGAGGACCGCGCGTGCCGCCGCCAGGATGCGCGCGCGGTTCTCCCGGGCGTCCGACCGCGGCGCGCGTCCGGTGGGTTGCGTCATCCGGTGCCTTCCGTTCCGTGCCCTGGAGGGGCCATGGCCATCCTCATATACTTGCTAGTCAGATGACAAGTATGTTGTAGCCTGGATGCCATGACCACCACTCGCCGCACTCAGGCACAGCGCCGCGCGGAGGCCGAGGCAGCGCTGCTCAGGGCCGCCGCCGAACTGATGGACGAGCAGGGTGTGCGCGCCCTGACCCTGGCGCGCGTGGGCGAACGGGCCGGTTACAGCCGGGGACTCGTCACCCACCACTTCGGGTCCAAGCAGGCCCTCGTCGCACGCCTGGCGCACACCGCCCAGGCGGGATTCGTCCCCGGCCTCGACGGCCTGCCGCCCGGCCTGGACCGGCTGCTGCGCCTCATCGACGGGTACGTCCGAGAACTCGGCCGTATGAACGTGCTGAACCGCGTCTTCCTGCTGCTGTGGGCCGAGGCCGCCACGTCTCCCGACCTCGCCCCCGTCTTCCGTGAGCGGAGCGAGGCATTCCGCGCGGATCTGCGCGAGGACCTGACCGCGGGGATCGCCGAGGGCACGATCCGCCCCGACGTGGCCCCCGACGAGACGGCGACCGCCCTCTTCGCACAACTGCGCGGGATCGGTATGCAACAGCTGGTCGATCCCGCCCACATCGACACCGAACGGCTGCGCGCACACGTCACGGAACACTGGCGCAGGGCGCTGGTCCCCTGAAGCGTCGTTGCGGCAGGCCGGGGTTCCGCGCCCTTCCCGCACTCGTCCCGCACGGTCAGGCCGTGTGTCGCGACGACGCCCGGCGAGGACGCGTCACAGCCGTGTGGCCGTGCGGACCAGCCCGGCAAGGGCGAGGGAGCGGCTGTGCGCGGGCCACGCGATGTGAGTGACGACGGGCGGCGCGTCGGTCAGGGGGACTGCGGTGTGCTCGGTCCACAGCCACGCGCGGGCCGAGTCGGGGAAGACGGCCACGGTGCGCCCGAGGGCGATCAGCTGGGCCAGCTGCGTCTGGTCGTGGATCTCGGGGCCCGGGCCGGGTGGATACGCGCCGTGGCGGGACCAACGGGCGAGAGGCAGATCGGGGATGTCGCCGACGTCGGCCAGGGACAGGGTTTTCCGCGCGGCCAGCGGGTGCCCGGCGGGCAGGACGGCGATCTGGCCCTCGGTCATCAGTTCCTCGCTGTCGAACCCCGCAAGGGAGTTGAACGGCGCGTGCATCAGCGCCACATCGGCACGGCCGTCGCGCAGCATCCCTTCCTGCTCGCACGTGCCGCTCGGCAGCACCTCGACGTCGGCGGCATCGGGCTCGGCCGCATAGGCGTCGAGGAGCTTGTGCAGCAGCTCGTGGGACGCGCCGGCCTTCACCGCCAGCACCAGGCGGTTGCGGGCGCCGCCCGGACGGTCGGCACCACCGGCGCGACGGGTTCGGCGAACGGCCGCAGTGGTCGCGTCGAGGGCCGCGCGCCCCTCGTACAGGAGCATCTCTCCGGCACCGGTCAGGGAGACACCGCGACGGTTGCGGGTCAGAAGACGTACGCCGAGGCGTCGCTCGAGCTGCTGGATCGACCGGGACAGCGGTGGCTGGGCCATACCGAGGCGCTCGGCGGCACGACCGAAGTGCAGCTCCTCCGCGACAGCCACGAAGTACCTCAGCTCACGGGTCTCCAAGGTGTCCATGGCCACAGCGTAACTCTGTGATACCCGCCGGGTATCACAGGGCACTGCACCGGTATTGGATGGGCAGCTCGTCCGCGAGCGAGCATCGACGGCATGAGCGAAACCACGAACACCCCCTCCACGTCACTGCCGGGCGGCACCTGGCCCCTGGGCGATGTGACCGTCACGCGCTTCGGCTACGGCGCCATGCAGCTCGCCGGTCCCGGGGTCATGGGTGCGCCCGCCGACCACGGCGGCGCGCTCGCCGTACTGCGCGAGGCCGCCGCCCTCGGGATCACCCACATCGACACCGCCGGAGCGTACGGGCCGCGTGTCACCAACCAGCTGATCCGTGAAGCGCTGCACCCCTATCCGGCGTCGTTGCACATCGTGACCAAGGTCGGTGCGGTCCGCGACCGACAGGGCGGTTGGATCCCGGCCCGGCGGCCGGCGGACCTGCGCCGTGCCGTCCACGAGAACCTCGAAGACCTCGGCCTCGATACGCTCGACGTGGTCAACCTCCGGCTCGGTGACGCTTCGGGCCCCCGGCCCGGCTCGCTCGCCGAGCCCTTCGAAACCCTCGTCGAACTCCGGCGGCAGGGCCGGATCCGGCACCTCGGAGTGAGTAACGCGACCGCGGAACAGGTCGCCGAGGCGCAGGAGATCGCACCGATCGTGTGCGTGCAGAACATGTACAACCTCGCCCACCGCCAGGACGACGAGCTGATCGACGAACTCGCCGGCAAGGGCATCGCCTACGTGCCCTTCTTCCCACTCGGCGGCTTCACCCCGCTACAGTCCACGGCGCTCTCCGCCGTGGCCACCCGGCTGGATGCGACGCCGTTCGCGGTCGCCCTGGCCTGGTTGCTGGAGCGGTCGCCGAACATCCTGCTCATTCCCGGCACCTCGTCTGCGGCCCACCTGCGCGAGAACGTCGTCGGCGCGGGACTGCCGCTCTCCGGCGAGGACCTCGCCGAGTTGGACAAGATCGGCCAGTAGCAGGTCGAGCGCCTCGCAGCGCCAGGAGATGCGACGGCCCTGGAGACGGCCCGCGGGCGCGGCCGGTCCTCACGGGTGCTTCTGAGGTCGCAGGCCGTCCAGGAAGATGTCCAGGAGGCGGTCGGCCGTGACCGTCGGGCCGGACTGGTGCGCGACGGTGAAGATCCCGATCAGACCGGCCGCGGTCTCCTCGGCGGTGACGTCGGGGCGGAGGTCTCCGGCCGCGCGGCCCGCGTCGAGGATCGTCGTTATGGCGTTCAGGAGTTCGTCCCTGGTCCGGGCGTGGCCGACCGCGCCGGACTCGATCAGGGCCGGCAGGGTGTCGAGCATGCCGTTCTTCGTCGCGATCCACTCGCCGAAGAGGTCCATCCAGCGTCGCATCGCGACGGCCGGTGTCTCGTCGGCGAGCAGGTCCCGGGCGCCTTTCGTGAGGCGGACGACTTGGTCGCGGTAGACGGCCTCCACGAGGGACTCACGCGTCGGGAAATGGCGGTAGAGCGTCCCGATCCCCACACCGGCCTCGCGGGCGATGGCACGCAGCGACGTCTCGCCGCCGGGTGAGGCGAGCACACGTGTCGCGACTTCGAGCAGCTGATCGCGGTTGCGGGCGGCGTCGGCCCGTGTCGCCCGCGGCTTAGGACTCGTCAAACGGATCACGCTCCGGTTATGCTGGATTCCATAACCGGAGCATAGTCCGTTTCGGCTGGCTCCACGAACACGGGGATCGACGAACACAAGGAAACGGGTAGGACATGCGACAACACCGAGACGCGCTGCGGGGCGACACGAGCAGGGCCGTCCTCCTCGACTCGTTCGGCGGCCCGGAGGCCCTCGCTCTCAGGGAGGTGGCCCGCCCCCGGGCGGGCGACGGGCAGATCCGTGTCCGTGTGACGGCAGCCGGGCTCAACCCGATGGACTGGTTGGTGACCGCCGACGCCGAGACCGCGGCGCGGTTCGGTCTGAGCCTGCCCTGCGGGTTCGGGACCGACTACGCCGGAACCGTGGACCAGGTCGGCTCCGGCGTGAGCGGCTACGCGGTGGGAGACCGCGTGTTCGGGGCGGCCCTGTCCAGGGCGGTCGCCGACCACGTCGTCGTCGACGCGGACGGGAACATCGCCAAGGGCATCGCCCACCACACCCCGGACGGCGTCGACGACCGCACCGCCGCCACACTCGCGATCGCGGGCAGTACCGCGTGCGCCGCCCTCGACGTGCTCGGCCTCGGCCCCGGCGACACGGTGCTGGTCGGCGGCGCGGGCGGTGGGGTCGGCGTGTTCGCGGTCCAGCTCGCGCGGATCGCGGGCGCGCGCGTCATCGGGACCGGCTCGCCGTCGTCGGCGGAGTACCTGCGAAGCCTCGGGGCCGAACCGGTCGCGTACGGCGAGGGCCTGGCCGACCGGGTGCGGGACCTCGGTGCGGGCACTGTCACCGCGGCCCTGGACCTGCACGGCACGGAAACGGTGCACGTCGCGCGCGAGTTGGGGGTCCCTGACGACCGCATCTGCACCATCGCGGGCCAGGTCGACGGCGTTCCTGCCGCCAACGGCGCCAACGCCGCTCCCGACGCCCTGGAGAACATCGCGCGCCTCGTCGCGGCAGGCGGCCTGCGGGTACCCCTGGACGCGACCTACCCCGTCGAGGACATCCGCGCGGCAGTCGAGGCCCAGGCGGCCCGCCACGTCCGCGGCAAGGTCGTCATCGACCTCACCTCTCCACCCCGACCCCTGTAGCGCGCCGGAGGCAGCGGGGGTCGGCTCAGCCCGCGCGGCAGCGCGCAGGAGGTGCCGGCCCCCTCCCCCGGAACGCGACGCGCTGGTCGTCGAATTGGGCAGCCATTCCCTGTTCGCGACCCGGTCCCCCCGGTACGCGACGTGCAGACGCGATCTGGTCGGCCTCGGCGAACCGCCGGTCCGGCCGGCGTGGAGCGTGAGCCCAGGTCACACGCCATGTGACGTTTGTCACGGGCCTGATCCGCAACGGCACGCCCGGCCATTCGGTCCTCGACAGTGTGTTCCGCTTGCCGGAGCCACTGTCGTCCCTGCGCGCTCGTCGGCCGGAGTGCGGCGAAGGCATGATGCGCCGTCACGGTCCGAGCGCGAGGCCGGTTCACCGTCGTCTCACCGCTCTGGATTGCCTGCATGGATCTTCGCATCAGCATCGTCGTCCCGGTCCACGGCGTCGAGGCCCTGTTGCCCGAGTGTCTGGACTCCCTGCTCGCACAGAGCGGCGCGGAACTCGAGCTCATAGCCGTCGACGACGCCTCACCCGACGGGTGCGCCGCGATCCTGGACGCCTACGCGGCGCGGGACGAGCGCCTGCGGGTGGTGCACCTGGCAGCGAACAGGGGCCTGGGAGGCGCACGGAAGGCCGGCCTGGAGCAGGCGACCGGCGACTACGTGTGGTTCGTCGACGGTGACGACCGGCTGATGGACGGTGCGGTCGAGGCGGTCGCGCAGCGGCTCGCGCAGGTGCGCCCCGATGTCCTGGTGACGGACTTCGTGCGCGGTTATCCCGACGGCCGGGTGGAGCCGAACACCTGGCGGCGCCAGATCGCGGATCCGCCGCCGCCGGAGGTGTTCACCCTGGCCGAGAAGCCGCAACTGCTGAACATGATCATGTCGGTGTGGAACAAGGTGGTCCGGCGGGAGTACTTACTCACCCTCGGCGTCGAATTCGGCGACGGCTACTACGAGGACATCTCTGTCACGTACCCGTTGCTGCTGGCCGCCGAACGGATCAGTTACCTCGACCGCCCCTGCTACTACTACCGCCGCGAGCGCGAAGGCGCCATCACCCACAGCAGCTCGCCCAAGCACCTCGACGCGTTCGGTCAGTACGACCGGATATTCGACTTCATCGACGCGTCCGAAGGACGCACTGCCCCCGGGTTGCGCCGCCGGGTCTTCGACCGCACCGTCCTGCACGGCGTCACCGTCTACCGGACTCCGGGTCTGGTCCCCGGCGGTCTGCGCGGAGCGTTCTTCGACCGTCTGACCGGCCACTTCCGCGATCACCGACCGGACGGCTACTCCTTCCCGGGCGGTGTGCGCGGCCTTCAGTACCGCTGCGTGGCACGCGGCGCCCGCGGGGCCTTCCACCGCATGGACGACGTCAACCGGCTGCGCACCCTGGCCCGCGGCGTACCGGCGCGGGCCAGAAGGGCCGTACGCGGTCTGCTGGGCGTTGCGCGACGCGGCGCCTACCGGGCATTCCTCCGCCTGCCGATGAACGAGAACCTCGCCGTCTACGCCGCTTACTGGTACCGCGGATACGCGTGCAGTCCCGCGGCCGTCTACGAGAAGGCGAGGGAACTGGCCCCGTCCGTGCGGGGCGTGTGGGTCGTGGCCGACAAGGCCGCCGGAGCGGCGCTGCCCGAGGGCGTGGACTGGGTCGTCGCGAACACCCTGCCCTACCTCAGGGTGATGGCAACCGCCAAGTACCTCGTGAACAACGTCAATTTCCCGCACACCATGACCAAGCGGGCCGGCTCGGTCCATGTGCAGACACAGCACGGTACGCCCCTCAAGCACATGGGCCTCGACCTGAAGGGCAGTCCCAGCGCCGGTGACATGGACTTCGAGCGGCTCCTGGAGCACGTGGGCCGCTGGGACTACCTCGTCACCCCGAACCCGCACACCACGACCGCCTTCGCCGGCGCCTACCCGGGGCGTTACGAGGTGCTGGAGACGGGCTACCCGCGCAACGACCGCCTGGCCGCGGCCACCGCACAGGACCGCGAGACCGCTCGCGCGGCGCTGGGCGTACGCGAGGGCAGCCGGGTTCTCCTGTGGGCGCCGACGCACCGGGACGGCGTGACACCGTCCCGGCGTACGGAGGAGCTGACCGCTCTCGCCCGCGAACTGGGCGACGCCTACACGCTGTTGGTACGCCGCCACTACCTGGAGACCGACACGGGGATCCCGCCGGTCGACCAGGGTGCGCGCATCCTGGACGTGTCGGGGCATCCGTCGGTCGAGGAGTTGTGCCTGGCCGCCGACCTGCTCGTGACCGACTACTCGTCGCTGATGTTCGACTTCGCGGTGCTGGCCGACCGCCCCATCGTGCTGTACGTCCCGGACTGGGAACGCTACCGCAGGGAGCGTGGCGTCTACTTCGACCTGCTCGCCGCGCCACCCGGCGTGGTCGCCACGACGGTGCCCGAACTCGCGCACGCGATCAGCAGCGGCAGGACCGGGGAGGCCGAGGCGACCCGTCTGCGCCGGGCGTTCCGGGAACGGTTCTGTCCGCACGACGACGGGCGGGCGTCCGAACGCGTCGTGCGCCGCGTGTTTCCGGTGGCCTGACGCGGCGCGGGTCCTCCGCACCTCGCAGCAGCACGTCCGGACGGGCGACGTCAGTCTTCGCGCACGAGGAAGCTCTGCGCGGACTCACGGAAGTGGGCGACGAGCGGGTTGGCGTCCGCGCGGCGCGTGGCGACCACCACCTGGCAGGGTTCGACTCCCTCGACGGGGACGGTGGCGAGGTCGCCGCGGAGTGTGACGCGACGGTCGTCGGCCGGCACGAGGGCGATGGCCCGGCCGTCGGCGACGGCTTCGAGCTTGTCCTCGAACGTGTCCACCAGCATGGGACCGAGTGGAGCCGGGCTGCCGTCCGGACGCGGGTCGAGCCGCCAGAACCCGGTCCACTGCGCCGCCATGCCGGCGCAGGCCACGAGGGGCTCGTCGGCGAAGTCGCCCGGGGTGACCGACTCCTTCCCGGCGAGCCGGTGGGCCGCGGGCATCAGCAGAGCCCGGGGTTCGTCGTACAGGACGGTCACGTCCAGACCGTCGTCCGGGATCGGCAGCGGTGTGCGGACGACCAGCGCGTCGATCCGGCCCTCGGGCAGGGCGCGGGCTTCGTCCCAGTCCAGGTGGCGGGTGCGGACGTGGGCGTCGGGGTGACGGCGCCGCAGGTCCCGCACCGCGGGGGTGATGACGAGGTCCTCGACGTATCCGACGGTGACCGTACGCGGCGGGGCGGCGGCGCGGGCGCTGAGCACCGCCCGGTGAGCCGTGTGCAGGAGCGTCTGTGCCTGCGGGAGGAAGGCCGCGCCGGCCGCGGTGAGGCGGCTGCCCTGGCTGGTGCGCTCCAGCAGGCGCACCCCCAGAGCGTCCTCCAGCCGCTGGATCTGGCGGCTCAGGGAGGGCTGGGCGACGTGCAGTGCCGCGGCGGCCCGGGCGTAGTGCAGATGCTCGGCGACGACGGTGAAGTACCGCACCAGTCTCAGATCCAGGTCGGGGCCGGAACGGGGCGACGTGGTGGGCGGCTCTTCGTCGGACATACCGGCAGCGTACCCGTGATGCAGCTCCTGCATCACGGGGTGCGGAACGGGTCTTGGACGCCCGGTTCGGACGGTTGTTGACTCGTTGGTGTCCGGCAGGGAGGGACCGCTCGGACGGAACCAACAGCCGTTGTCTCAGAGGGAGTGTGTGTCCGACATGGGCAAGTACGAAGGCAAGCGTGTGGTGATCACCGGTGGCAGCAGCGGTTTCGGACTGGCCACCGCGCATCTGCTCGTGGACGAAGGGGCACGTGTGCTGATCACCGGACGCAATCAGGCCGCTCTGGACGCCGCCCGCGACCGGCTCGGCCAGAGGGCGGTCGCGGTCCGCAGCGACGCCGCGTCGCTGCCCGACATCGACGCGCTGGCCGACCGGGTGAAGGCCGAGTTCGGCACGGTCGACGCGTTGTTCGCCAACGCCGGCGTCAACGGCTTCGCGCCGTTCGAGGCGACCAGCGAGGAACTCTTCGACCAACTGCTGACCGTCAACGCCAAGGGCCCCTACTTCACGGTGCAGAAGCTCGCTCCGCTCCTGGCGGAGGGCAGCGGCGTCGTACTCACCACATCCGTGGCGAACGTACTGGGACTTCCCATGCTCAGCGCGTACGCGGCCGGCAAGGCGGCGCTGCGCTCCATGACCCGCAGCCTGGCCCGGGAACTGCTCCCCCGCAAGATCCGCGTCAACGCGGTCAGCCCCGGCCCGATCGACTCCGGAATCCTGGAGAAGTCGATGCCCCGGGAAGCGGCCGATCAGGCCAAGGCACAGATGGCGGCCGACAACCCCATGCTCCGGATGGGCACGCCCCTCGAAGTCGCCCGGACCGTGCTGTTTCTCGCCTTCGACGCCACCTACACCACCGGCGCCGAACTCGCCGTGGACGGCGGCGGCTCCCAACTCTGACCGTCCGGCAAGCGCGGCATCCTCGTCGTGTTCTCCCCACTCGGGGCGGAACCGGGCCGCTCGCAGAGGGACTGCGAGCGGCCCGGCCGGTGGGGTGTCAGACCCTCATGGACTCCTTGCGGTCGTCGTCGCCGGACGTGTCGTGGGGGGCCGGCACGCGCCTCGTGAGTGCCTCGCCCTCGACGTCGACGCGTGGGAGCAGCCGGTCGAGCCGGCCCGGCAGCCACCAGGCGCGCTTTCCGAGCAGGGCCAGGACGGCCGGCACGAACGCCATACGGACGACGAAGGCGTCGAAGAAGACGGCACTGGCCAGGCCGAAGCCGGCCATCTTGACCATGGACTCGCCGCCCGTCATGAAGCCGCCGAACACCGCCATCATGATCAGTGCCGCCGCCGCGACGACCCGGGCACTGTGCCGGAAGCCGGTGACGACGGCCTGGCCCGGCTGCTCGCCGTGGATGTGGGCCTCACGGATCCGGGAGACGAGGAACACCTGGTAGTCCATGGCGAGGCCGAAGACGATGCCCACCAGGAAGATGGGCATCGTGCTCATGATCGGGCCGGTCTCCTCGACACCGAAGAAGCCCGCCCCGTGGCCCTCCTGGAAGACCGTGACGATGGCGCCGAGGGCCGCGCCCACGGACAGCAGGAAGCCGAGTGCGGCCTTGACGGGCACGAGGATCGAGCGGAAGACCACCATCAGGAGGAGGAAGGCGAGGCCGACGACGACCGCGAGGTAGGGGACCAGGGCGTCCTGCATCTTCCGGCCCACGTCGATGTTCAGCGCGGTGGTGCCGGTGACCTGGAACTCGGCACCGGTGGCCGACTCGATCGCGGGACGCTCGTTCCGGATGGTGCGCACCAGGTCCTGCGTCTGCTCGCTGGCGGGCCCGGTCGAGGGGACCGCGGAGACGACCGCGGTGTCCTTCGCCTCGTTGAAGTGCGGCGGTGAGACGGAGACGATTCCCTCGGTGCCGGCGAGACGGTCGGCCACGCCGGTCACGGCGGCTGCCGGGTCGTCGGCGCCCTTGACGTCGACGACCACGGTCAGCGGACCGTTGAAGCCCGGTCCGAATCCGTCGGCGAGAGCATCGTAGGCGCGGCGTTCCGTGGTCGTGGTCGGCTTGGACTCGGCGCCCGGCATGCCCATCCGCAGGTTCAGCGACGGTACGGCGAGCGCGCCGAGGCCGGCAACGGTCAGCAGCAGCACCGCCACCGGCCGTCGGGTCACGAACCTTGCCCAGCGCACACCCCAGGGTGTCCTGGCCGTGCCGGCCGGGGTTGCCTCCTTCCTGTTATTGCCGAAGCGGCCCGGGCGCCTGGTGCGGGTGCGCCGGCGGCCCTTGCGGTCCCGACGCGAGAGAACGGCGTCGGGCCAGAAGCCCAGGAGCGCCGGCACCGCGGTCAGGGCGATCAGGACGCCGACCAGGACGGTCCCGGCGGAGCCGACTCCCATCTTGGTGAGGGTGGGAACGCCGACCACGGAGAGGCCCAGCAGGGCGATGACGACGGTGAGCCCGGCGAAGACGACCGCGCTGCCGGCCGTGCCCACGGCCAGGGCGGCCGCCTCCTGCGCCTGGTGGCCCTTGGCCCGTTCCTCGCGGTAGCGGGACACGACGAACAGGGAGTAGTCGATACCGACGGCGAGACCGAGCATCATCGCCAGTTCGCCGACCGTGGAGGAGAACCCGAGGGCGCTTCCCAGCGCTGTGATCGCGGCCAGGCTGATGCCCACGCCGAGAACCGCGGTGAGCAGCGGCAGACCGGCGGCGGCGAGCGAGCCGAAGGTGATGAGCAGCACCACCGCGGCCACGAGGATGCCGAGGACTTCGCCGATGCCCTGGGCCGGCTCGGTCTCCAGTGCGGAGCCGCCGACCTCCACGGTCAGCCCGTTGTCCCGGGCCTGCTCGACCGCCGCGGTCAGTGCCTCCTTGCCGGCTTCGGAGAGGTCGTCGGCCGTGGTCCTGTAGGTGATGGTGGCGTACGCCGTGGAGCCGTCCTCGCTGACCGCGCGGGTGTCGAAGGGGCTGGTGGCCTCGGCGACCTGCGGCCCGTCGGCGACCGCGTCGACGAGGGTGTCGATGGCCGATCGGTTGGCCGTGGACGTGACCCGCTGCCCGCCCTCGGCGACGAAGACGACACGGGCTTGCGCCCCGTCCGCCTCGGTGCCGGGGAAGCGTTCGTCGAGCAGGTCGAACGCCTGCTGGGACTCGATCCCCGGCAGGGACGACGAGTCCTCGGGTGCCTCCGAGGAGTTGACCGCGCCGAGGAACACGGCGGCCAGGACCGCCACCCACACCAGCACCACGGTGCGGCGCCTTCGGAAGGCCCAGTGGGCCACCCGATGCAGGAAAGTTGCCATGAAGGGACATCTCCAATTCTGAGGATCGGGAACACTCGGTCTCCCGCACGGGGCGTCTCACCCCTGGCCCCGGGGCGTCGGCAGCCCGGGACAGGCATGCCGAGGTGTCCGCGAGACCGACGAGAGGGTCTTCGGTGGTGTCGGGGTGGTGCGGTGGGGGGGCTTCAGCTACCGGTGTCGGTGTGCAGCGGCAGCAGGATGCGGAAGGTGGCTCCCTGGCCGGGGGCGGTACGGACGTCCACGCGGCCGTGGTGAGCGGTCACCAGGGAGTGGACGATGGACAGGCCGAGCCCGGCGCCTCCGCTGTGAGTGCGGGTTCGGGCGGTGTCCGCGCGGTAGAAGCGGTCGAAGACATGGGTGGCCTGCTCGGCCGTCATTCCTGGTCCCTCGTCGCTCAGCTCGAGGACCGCCCGGTCTCCCAGCGTCCCCACCCCGATGCGTACCGGTGTGCCGGACGGGGTGTGGGCGATGGCGTTGCCGACGAGGTTGGAGGTCACCTGGCGCAGACGGGACTCGTCGCCGAGTACCGGGGCGACACCGGGCGGGCCGCCGTCCGGGCCGGTGAGGGTGACGGGACGCTCGGGAGCCAGCGCCCGCAGGTCGTGCAGCGCGTCGGCGGCCAGTGACCGCAGGTCCATCGGGGTGATCTGGAGCGGCAGGTGCGCGTCGGCGGTCGGTTCCTCGGCGAGCCGGGCGAGCAGCAGCAGGTCCTCCACGAGGCGCACGAGCCGGGCCGCCTCGTGCTCGATCCGGCTCATCGCGGAGTCGACGTCCTCGCGTCGCGGCATGCCGCCCATCCGGTAGAGCTCGGTGAAGCCCTTGATGCCGAACAGGGGGGTACGCAGTTCGTGGCTGGCGTCCGCGATGAAGGTGCGCATGCGTTCGTTGGTGGCGGCGCGGGCGGCGTCGCCGGCTTCGATCCGGTCCAGCATGCCGTTGAGCGCCGCGGACAGCCGGCCGAGTTCGGTGCGGGTGGTGACCGGTCGGGGGACACGACGGGTGAGGTCGCCGCCCGCGATGGCCGCCGCGGTCGTCTCGATGCGCCGCAGCGGTCCGAGACCGGCCCGCAGCGCGAACCAGGCGACGACACCCAGCAGGACGAGAACGAGGGAGTCGATCACCAGCATCCACACGCCCAGATGCCGCATCGTCGAACGGACCTCCGCCAGCGAACCGGCCACGACCACACTGCCGTTGTCCGCGGCCGGGCCGGCCACCGGCGTCCCTGCGGGGCGCAGCGGCATGGCGACAACCCGCCACTCGCCGTCGTCCTCGGCCGGGACCGTGAAGGGGCGACCGTCGCGGGCCGCGACCGCCTCGGAGTCGAGCGCGGAGAGCTCCGGGGGGACGCTCTCCGTGGCCAGGCGCAGCGTGCGCCTGGCCCGGCCGTCGGCGTCGAGGTACGCCACCTGGACATCGCCGACCAGCTCGCGCTCCGCCGTGTCGGGCGCCACCGAGGGCGTCCCGTCCGGCGCGTCGGCGGGGACCGGCAGCCGCGCGGCCGCGGTGGTGATGGTGCGCAGACGGTCGTCCAGCTGCTGCGTCAGTTGCCGTTGCAGCAGGGTGACGAGCAGGGCGTTGCTCGTCAGCAGGGCGGCGACGACCAGCAGCAGGCTGATGGTCACGACCCGTCCGCGCAGCGACACCCGGCCGAGGGACCAGCGCGAGGCCGTGGCGCTCATGCGCGTGGCCTGCGCAGGACGTAGCCCGTGCCGCGCACGGTGTGGATCAGCTTCGGCTCCCGGGTGTCGATCTTGCGGCGCAGATAGCTGATGTAGGAGGCGACGATGGAGTCGTCGCCGTTGAAGTCGAAGTGCCACACCTGGTCCAGGAGCTGCTCCCTGGACAGGACCTGCCCGGCGTTCTCCATCAGCACCCGGAGCAGACTGAACTCGGTCGGGGACAGTTGCACCTGTCGGCCGCTCCGGGTCACCTGATGACTGCCCGGATCGAGTTCCAGGTCGTCCACGACCAGGAGACCGTCCGCGCGGCGGCCGCTGGTGCGGCGCAGCACGGCCTGGATGCGCAGCACCAGTTCCTCGAGGTTGAAGGGCTTGGTGACGTAGTCGTCCCCGCCCGCGCGCAGGCCGCTGATGCGGTCCTCGGCGGCGTCCCGGGCGGTCAGGAAGAGGATCGGCGGGTGTGTGCCGTGTCGGTCGGCGGGATGTTCTCGCAGGCGGCGGGCCACCTCGAAGCCGTCGAAGTCGGGCAGCATCACGTCCAGGACGATCAGGTCGGGCCGCTCCTCGCGGACCGCGTGGAGGGCCTGCGCGCCCGTTTCGGCCGGGACCACCTCGAAACCCGCCAGGTGCAGGCTGGCGGACAGCAGCTCACGCAGCGTGGGCTCGTCCTCCACCAGCAGCAGTCGTTGTCTCACCGTCATGGCACCCGTCCCCGGTCGGTGGCCTTCTGCCTTCACTGTCGCGCCCCGCTAGGCGTCGCGCTTGCGGAAGACGGCATGGGCCGCCCCCATCATGACGGCCACGCACCCGGCCATGACGCCCAGCCCCGCCCACGGGGTGAGCAGGTCCGGGTCCTGGTAGGAGGTGATGATCTGCCCCCCGGCGATCGGCGGCCAGTACGTCGTCACCCAGTCGCCGAGCCCGCCGGGCAGCGCCGGGGCGAACGGCTGGACGATGAGCATCACTCCGAACAGCGTGGTCACCGTCGCCGTGGTGGAGCGGATCACGGTGCCCAGGGCGAGTCCGAACAGCCCGGCCAGTGCGAGGTAGAGCCCTCCGCCGAAGATGCCTCGCAGTGCTCCTCCGTCGGACAGCGCCAGATGCGGAGCGCCCGCCCCGGACAGAGCCGCCTGCCCGATCAGGAACCCGGTCAACGAGACCACCAGCCCGGTCGGGAACGCCACGGCCACCAGCACCACGGCCTTGGAGGTCAGCACCCGCCCGCGGTGCGGAACGGAGGCGAGGGTGGAGACGATCGTGCGCGCGCCGTACTCCGAGGTGATGACCAGACCGCCCAGCAGGCCCAGGGTGATCTGCGCGATCAGGTAGCCCCGCAGGCTGGTGGCCAGCGGATCGAAGACGGCCTGGTCCGCGGGGCTCAGGCCCGCGAACTCGTCACCCGCCGACGAGCCGTTCAGCGCGGCGAGCCCGGCGCAGAAGGCCAGGGTGCCGAGCAGCACGTAGAGCGTCGACCGCATCGTGCGGATCTTGATCCACTCGGCGTGCAGACAGTGTGCGAAGGTCGCCGCCCCGCCCGCCTCGCGCTCGCGGCGCGGAACCGCCCGGAGCCGCCGGGCGGGCAGCCGCCCGGGCCTGAACCTCGTGGGCGCGGATTCCGGGCGCACGGTGGTCTGCCTCATCGGCCCGTCTCCTTCTCCGGTTCCGTCCGCTCCGTGCGGTACTCCACGGCCTCGCTGGTCAAGTCCATGAACACCTTCTCCAGGGACACCTGGCGCGGGGTGAGTTCATGCAGCTCCACGCCGCTCACCGACGCCAGCGCGCCGATCTCCGCGGCTTCCAGCCCGCTCACGACCAGCGTGTCGCGGTCCTCGACCCGTACCTCGACGGCACTGGCCAGCAGCTCTCGCAGCACCTCGGCCTGCGGGGTGCGGACCAGCACCTCGCGTTCGGAGTGCGCGGTGATGAAGTCCTTCATGGTCATGTCGGCGATCAGCATTCCGCGGCCGATCACGATGAGGTGGTCGGCGGTGAGCTCCGTCTCGCTCATCAGATGGCTGGACATCAGCACGGCGCGTCCCTCGGCCGCCATCCTCCGCATCAGCGAGCGGATCCACACGATGCCCTCCGGGTCCAGCCCGTTGAGCGGCTCGTCGAAGACCAGCACGGGAGGGTCTCCCAGCAGGGCGGCGGCGATGCCCAGCCGCTGGCGCATACCGAGGGAGTAGGTCCCCGCGCGGCGTCGGCCCACCTTCTCCAGGCCGACTTCCGCGAGCACCTCGTCCACCCGGGCCCGCGGGATGCCGTTGCCGGCGGCGAGCGCCATCAGATGGTGGAACGCGGTGCGGCTGGGCAGCACGGCGCCCGCATCCAGCAGGGCTCCGACCGCCTTCAGCGGCGCGGGCTGTGCCGAGTAGGGCCGCCCGGACACGGTCGCCGTACCGGACGTGGCGGCGTCCAGTCCCAGGATCATGCGCAAGGTCGTCGACTTGCCGGCGCCGTTGGGTCCCAGGAAGCCGGTCACTTCTCCGGGACGCACGGCGAAGGTCAACTCGTCCACGGCGACGACTTCGCCGTAGCGTTTGGTCAGACCTCGTACTTCGATCATCGCAACTCCCGACCCGGTGGTGCTGTGCGGGCGACGGTCACCCGCACGCCACCAATGTGGCCGCACAACCTGAGCCGCATCTGGACGAACATGAAAGCCTCGTCCGAGCCCCGGCCCTCTGACGTGGCCAAACACCGACGGCAGCGGCCGAAGGCCCCAGACTTCACATGAAACTCCCATGTGGCCCCGCTGCCGGCCGCCCGGGCGCTCCCGCACCACCCTCCCGTGCCGGGGAACACGTCGGCCGCGTGGGCCCGTTCAGACGGAGACCACGAGCTTTCCTCGGGTGTGTCCGCGCTCGGCACGCGTGTGGGCGTCGGAGATCCGCTTCAGGGGGGTAGGCCCGTTCGATGCGTACTGTCGGGCCTCAGCCGCGGTGCGGTGCGCCGGTGGTGAACCGGTCGAGCTGCTCGGCGGCGTCTCGCGCAAGATGCTCACGCAGGCACTCCGGCGGCCGGCCGGTGTCTGGCCCGAGCTGAACGGCCTGATCAGCAACGGACGTCATGCTCCCCGAGAACTTGACGTACCCCGCCTCGCTGAAGGTGGCTCACCGGAAGCCACTGGGGTGTCGGCGGACTCGGGGTGGGACAGTCCGGCTAGCAGCCGTAGTTTCTCGTCGCTGTCGCTGTCCTTGTCGGGGTAGTACACGACGAGGATGACGTCGTCGACGGGGAGTTTGTCGCGGTGGAGGCGCAGGTCGCCGACGACGGGGTGGTGGACGGTGGTGCTGCCCCCGTCGAGACCGCGGACGTCGTGACGGGCCCACAGGGTACGGAACCGCTGACTGGACAGTGCGAGTTCTCCGACGAGTTCGACGAACCGGGGGTTGTCGGTGTCGTCCCCGATGGTCGTGCGCAGGGCGGCGACGAAATCGGCGGTGGCCTTCGGCCAGTCCTGCTGGAACTCTTGTTCCTCCGGGTCGAGGAGAAGAGAGCGAAGCCGGTTCTCCCCAGGCCGCAGGCGGGGGGAGAGTGCGACGGCCATCGGGTTGGAGGCCAGGACGTCGAACGCGCGCCCTTCGACGAACGCGGGAATCGGAAGGTGGGCGAGCAGCTCGTGCACGCGTGCCGGCACGTGCTCGGGCCGCTTGCGCCGCGGCGCTCTGGGGCGTGCCGCGGTGAGGCCGAGCAGATACGTGCGTTCGACGTCGTCGAGCCGCAGGACGCGCGCGAGTGATTCGAGGACCTGCGGCGAGGGGTTCTTGTCACGACCGCGTTCCAGACGCAGGTAGTAGTCGGGACTGATTCCGGCGAGCAGAGCGACTTCCTCCCGGCGCAGACCGGGCACGCGGCGGTTGCCGCCGGGCGGGAGCCCTGCCTGGGCCGGGGTGATCAGCTCACGCCGGGCACGGAGGTAGTCGCCGAGCCGGTTGCCGGATTCGTCCTTCATACCGACACCGTAATGCGGTGCGTGGACGCGAGGGGGGCCCTGACAGGACCAGGGAAGACGGGGGAACTGCCACGTCCGCCGGACTCCCGCAAGGCTTACGGCACCACTGTTCGACGAGGACAGAGGACCTCACCGTCTGAACCACGGGGCTGCACTCCGTCGGAGCCCCGGACTGAAGGGAAGAGCTCGTGGACCTCTCCAACCGCACCGTTCTCATCGTTGGCGGAACCTCCGGCATCGGCCGAGAGCTGGC
The DNA here is from genome assembly GCF_002188365.1 of Streptomyces sp. CS113. Lineage (NCBI taxonomy): Bacteria > Bacillati > Actinomycetota > Actinomycetes > Kitasatosporales > Streptomycetaceae > Streptomyces > Streptomyces sp. CS113. Next base: position 8,591,220 of record NZ_KZ195574.1, on the reverse strand, counting down.
CGGCCGGTTCGCCGCCGCGGGCAGCATCGTGGCCGTCGCCGGCCGCAGTCCGAGAGCGCTCTCGGAACTCGCCGAAGAGGGCTTGGGCACCTTCGGTGTAGACGTCACCGACAGTTCTTCCGTCGCATCCTTGCGTGACGCCGCGCTCGCCCGGTATCCCGGGCTGGACACCGTGGTGACCATGTCGGGTGTCATGCTCCTGGAGGACCTGCGCGACCCCGCGCACTTCGAGGCGGCCGGCACGACGATCGACACCAACCTGCTCGGCACCATCCGGGTCATCGACGCCTTCACCCCTCACCTGGTCCGCCAGGGCGCCGGCACCTTCGTCACCGTCTCCTCCGGCATCGCCTTCCTGCCGTTCCCGCCCATGCCCAGCTACGCCGCTTCCAAGGCCGCGGTGCACGCGTACTCCGAGGCCCTGCGCGCGCAACTCGACGGCACCGGTGTGGGCGTCGTCGAGCTCGTCCCGCCGGCCGTCGCCACGGCGGGACAGGAAGAGGTGAATCCGCACGCGCTGCCGCTCGAGGACTTCGCCACCGAGGTCATGCGCCTGCTCGCACAGGACCCCACCCCGCACGAAATCCTCGTGAGGGGCGTCCTCACGCACCGCTGGGCCGAGCGCGACGGCACTTATCACGACCTCGTAGCCCAGCGCTCCCGTGCCCTGGCCATGCTCCCCGGCCGCACCGGCTGACGCTCTCCTCCCTGCGATCGCGCTCGGGCCAGCCAGGATGGCGCACGATATGAGCGCAGTTCCGGCCCTTCACGACGGGTGTCCGGGACACGAAGGACTTCCTGACGGCGGCTTGCGGCGCGGGCCGGGCGCGTCTCCGGGTCGTCGCCGCCGTCCGGCACGTCGACGAGCCCTTGACCGCGTCCGGCCCTTGCGGTGGTGCACGACAACGAAGCGTCGATCCGCCTACGCGGACAGCGCCCCGCTCTGTTCCGCCCTGCGGTGGCGCGCGCTCAGGCGGGAACCGGACTCGCGGCGGGCGGCGCGGCGCAGCAGCGGGACGGCGAGGAGGAAGCCGAGGACGGTCCAGGCGGTCAGGACGAGGGCGACCAGGGGCAGTTCCCAGGAGCCCGCCGCCTCGGCGGTTCGTGCCGCGTCCGGCAGCAGCGCCGCCCGCAGGCCCTGCGCCATCCACTTGAGCGGGAAGAGAGAGGCGACTTCCTGGACCGGCACGGGCAGGGAGGTGATCGGGAACACCGTCCCGGACGTGACCAGCAGTCCCATCACCGGCAGCATGATGAGTGCCAGCGCCTCGCGCGGGTTGGGCAACACGGCCCCGATCGCCGCTCCCAGCGGCACGACGGCGAGCAGCCCGAGCACCGTGACCCACAGCAGCGTCAGCCAGCCGGCCGGCCCGTGCGGCAGCGGCCCGTCCACGAACACGGCCGCCGACAGCAGGAGCAGCGCCAGCGTACCGAGCGCCGTGACGACCACCAGCACGCACTTGGCGACGAGGTAGGCCCGGATCCCGCCGGGCGTGGCGCGCAGCCGCAGCAGGGCGCCCTCCTCTCGCTCGGTCACGAGGATCTGCGGAAGGCTGACCAGCCCGATCTGGAACAGCAGGTAGGCGGCGAAGCCGGCCAGGACCAGATGGGCCATCGGCGTCCGGGTGCCGGGCACGTCGTCGCCGACGAATCCCGCGATGACCAGCGCGACGACCACGTTGGTCAGATGGCCGGACAGCTCCTTCGGACTGCGCAGCAGCTGACGCAGTTCGATGCCGCCGCGCCGGAGTCCGGCACGCCGGCGCCCCGTCATGTGTGTTCCCTTCATGCGGCCCGCCTCTCCCCCGCCGGGCCGTCGGCCGCCCGGTGCACCATGTGCAGGTAGGTGTCCTCCAGCGTCGGGCGGCGGACCTCCAGGCCGGGGATCGGCCCGTCCGTGTCCCGGTGGAGTTCCCAGACCAGCCGTGACGGGTCCGCCGTGCGTTCGCGCCGAGGCTTCCCGTCGTCGGCCGTCCAGCGGACCTCGGCCTCCGCGGCGGCCCGCCGGGCCAGTTCGGCCGGGGTGCCGCAGGCGCGGATACGGCCGCCGACCAGCATCGCGATCCGGTCGGCGAGCCTCTCCGCCTCCACCAGGTCGTGGGTGGTGAGCAGCACGGTGACGTCCTCCTCGCGTGCCAGCCGCTCGACGAGGAGGTGGAACTCGTGCCGCGCCTCGGGGTCGAACCCGGTGGTCGGCTCGTCCAGGAAGAGCAGTTCGGGGCGGCCGACGATGCCGAGTGCGACGTCCAGCCGCCGGCGCTGGCCGCCGGAGAGCCGGTTCACCTGCCGCCCGGCCTGCGCGTCGAGCCCGACCAGCGCCAGCAGCTCGGCCGGATCGCGCGGGTCGGGGTAGTACGTCGCGAAGTGCGTGAGCAGTTCGGCGACCCGCCAGCGGGGGTGGTCGCGCCAGGACTGCAAAACCAGCCCGATCCGGGCGCGCCAGCCGTCGGGACCCCGCTCCGGGTCGGTGCCGAGGACGCGGACGTCACCGGCGGTACGTCGTCGGAAGCCCTCCAGGATCTCGACGGTGGTGGTCTTCCCTGCGCCGTTGGGCCCCAGCAGGGCGAACACCTCACCGCGACGGATGTCCAGGTCGACGCCGCGCAGGACGTCGACACCGCCGTACGTCATGGTCACGCCCCGCGCCTGGACGACGCCCTGTTCGCACGTGTGCCGCCGCGTCACCGTGCCGCCTCCGACGGATGCGGGAGCGCCGGCGCCGGTGGGCCGGCGCCCTCGACGATGGCCCGGAGGGCCGCGACATGCCCTTCGAACGCATCGCGCCCCCGGTCCGTCAGCCGTACGTTCGTACGCCGCTTGCGGCCGCCGCCCTCCTTGCGGAGCTCCAGGTATCCGGCCTCCTCCAGCGTGTGGAGCTGCTTCGAGAGGGCGGAGTCGCTGAGCGAGAGGCTGTCGCGCACGAAGGCGAACTCGGCCCATTCGGTGGCGGCGAGCAGCGCGACCACCGACAGCCGGGTGGCGGGGTGGATCAGTTCGTCGAAGCCGGCGGGAACGCTCACCGGCCCGCCCCCTCGCCGACCGGCCTGCGGCCTCGGCCGCGCAGGGAACTCGTCGACCACCGGGTCACCGGTCCGACGAACAGGACGAACACGGACGCCGAGACCGTGGCCTGGATCAGCGCGCCCGTGATCGGCTCCAGCGGCTCGACCAGCCGGCCCGACAGCACGACCGTGCCGCCGGTCACCACGGCGCCCGAGACGAAGCTCGCGAACATCCGCCAGTCGCAGCGGGAGCGGTGCAGACGCACCCGGCTCCTGCGGTGCTGGGTCCGGGCCAGCGCGCCCAGCACCAGGAGGTACCCGGCGAGCGCCGGCCAGATGGCCCACGTGGACAGCTCGAGTCCGGTGACGAGCAGGAAGACCCACATGCTCGCGGCCGTCGCGTAGGTGGCGCCGGGCCCCCGGACGCCGAGCGCTCGACCTCGTCGTACACGCGCTCCTGCGGCACCCGAATGCGTTGCAGGTCCCGCCATGCCTGTTCCGCGTCGACCGGTGTGCTCACGGCCACCGCCTCCCCGTGTGTTGTCCCGTCCCGCCGTACTTTCCTGCTGGGAAAGTTACCTTTGACTTTCCCGGTAGGCAAGTCGTACTCGGCACCGGAACCCATGGCTGACGGCCTGCCGATGAGTTTGCGGTGGTCGCGCCGTCTACCCCTCGACGAAGGGAGCGCACCATGCGCAAGGTCATCGTTTGCACGTTCCTGACGCTGGACGGCGTCATGCAGGCCCCCGGCGGTCCGGACGAGGACGCCGAGAGCGGCTTCCGGCACGGCGGCTGGCAGAAGCCGGTGGACGACGACGAGGTCGGCACGGCCATCGCGGGCTGGTACGAGCATTCCGACGCGATGCTGCTCGGCCGCAAGACCTACGAGATCTTCGCGGCGTACTGGCCGACCGCCGATCCCGGCAACCCGTTCACCGATCGGATGAACGCCATGGACAAGTACGTCGCGTCCCGGACCCTGACATCCGTCGAGTGGCGGAACTCCGCCCTGCTGGAGGGCGACGTCGCCGATGCCGTACGCCGGCTGAAGGCGACCGACGGCGGCGACATCAACGTCGTGGGCAGCGGCGACCTGGCCCAGACCCTGATGCGGCACGACCTCGTCGACGAGTACCGGCTGACCATCCACCCGGTGATCATCGGCACCGGCAAGCGGCTGTTCGCCGACGGCACGATCCCCACCGCGCTGGAGCCGGTCAGCGTCTCGACGACGAAGGGCGGCACCGTCGTCGGCGTATACCGGCCGAACGGCAAGCCCAGTTACGACAGCTACTAGGGTCTACCGGCACGGTCGACGCAGACCGAGACCGGCACGTTGCGCGGGCGTCAGCTCGCCCGCTCCGCACCCGCGGTCGCGCCCATGGACATGATTCCGCGCAGGCCGTTCCGGAGCACCTCGACGTCGACCTCGCCGAACAGCGCCTGCTGGGCGATGAAGCCCTGGACCGCACCGATCAGGGTGCGTGCCATGTGGTCGGCGGGGATGTCGCCCCGGACGAGCCCCGCCTGCTGATAGCTCTCGACGAGTTCCGTCCAGCCTTGACGCAGATGACCGAAGCCGTCCCGGAGGATCGCGGCGAGCTCGTCGTTGCGCAGGGTTTCGGACCACACCTGGAGGATCAGCCGGGCGAAGGACTGCCCGTCCCCCTGGGAGAAGCCGGCCGGGCCCTCGTACACCTGGTGGAGGGCGCGGCCGACGATCACGTCCGGGGGCGGCGGCGGGGTCTCGCGGGAGGCGTCCTCGAAGGCGGCCCGGACGGTGGCGAAGCACTCCAGGGCGATGGCCCCGATGATCTCTTCCTTGCTGCGGAAGTACCGGTAGACCGCGCCCGCCGACAGGCCCGCCTCGCGCAGCACGTCCTGCATGGACGTGGCATGGAAGCCGTTGCGGGCGAAGCAGCGGGCCGCGCCGTCGAGGATCTGACGGCGGCGGGCGTCGAGGTGTGCCTGGGATACGCGAGCCATGGCCTCAAATTAAAGCGAACGTTCCTTCTTGACAAGCGCCGAGCGGCGGAGTGACAGTGGGCCTCATGCAAAACGAACGATCCTTCTCTTTGAATCGAGGGTCCCGCCGTGTCCGCTGCAGCCCCCGCCCGGCCGTCCCTGCCCGCGGCCCGGCAGATGCTCATGGTGCTCGTGATGGTGCCGGTCGTGATCGCCCTGGCCCTGTGGGCGTTCGCGTGGCCCAACGCCCGGATCGCTCCGCACGACCTGCCCGTCGGTGTCGCGGGCCCGGCTGCCGCCACCGCGCCCCTTCAGCAGCAGCTCGAACACCGGGAAGGAGCATTCGACGTCCACCGCTACGCCGACGAGTCCGCCGCCCGCGACGCGATCGGGAACCGGCACGTCTACGGCGCCGTGGTCGTCACCCCGCAGGGCCCGAAGCTGCTGACCGCGAGCGCCGCGGGCCCCGTGGTCGCTCAGCTGCTGAACGATGCCGTCTCGCGCCAGGCGCCGCCCGGAACACAACTCCGGACGGATGATGTCGTGGCCGCGCCCGAGGCCGACCCACGCGGCTCCGTCCTCGGGTCGAGTGCGCTGCCGCTGGCGCTCGCCGGTGTCGCCGCGGGATCCCTGGTGACCCTGCTGGGGCTGCGCGGCGTACGCGCCGCCACCGCGCTGGTCGGGGCCGCCGCCCTGGTCGGGCTGGCCGCGGCGGCGATCGCCGACAGCTGGCTGGGCGTGCTCACGGGCAACTGGTGGGCGCAGGCCGGAGCGCTCGGGCTGATGGCGCTGGCCGCCGGTGCCGCGGTGGCGGGGTTCGCCGCTCTCCTGGGGCGGGCCGGCATCGGCGTCGGCGCCCTGCTCGTCGTCCTGCTCGGCAACCCGTGGTCCGGCGTGACGTCGGCACCGGAGCTGCTGCCCGAACCGGTCGGCACCATCGGTCAGTTGCTGCCGCCGGGCGCGGGCGGCACCCTGCTGCGCTCCGTGGCGTTCTTCGACGGCAGCGGCGCGGGCACGGCGATCGCGACGCTCGGCACGTGGGCCGTGCTCGGTCTGCTCGTCGTGATACTGGTCGGCCTGCGCGGCCGCAGGACCCCGGCGACCGCGGAGCGGCACGCGGCACCGGTCCCGGCGCCGGTGTCCTGAAGCCGGGCGCACCCCGGTCCGGCGCCCTTGAGCGGCCGTACGCCATCCGCTGTAGCGGACGGGTGGCGTACGGCCTCGTCGAGCGCGTGCCCTCGGAATGCGAGCGACCCGGCCCGGCGAGGTGCCGCGGTCCCGCTGCGGTCAGTGCCGGGCCGCACCCCGCCCGTTGAGGTGCAGGCCGATCGAGAGGAACGCCTGCGCGAGGGGGACCTGGGGGACGGCCGGGGAGATCACCTGCGAGGCATAGTGGATGACGACCAGGTCGAGGGCGGGTGAGACGAACAGGCGCTGGCCGTGGATGCCGCTGGCCATGAAGGATCCGTAGGGGTCGTTCAGGATCCACCAGAGGTCGTGGTACGAGAGGGTGGCCGGCGAGTCGGGCGGCGCCGCCGGAAGGCGCACGCGGCGCGGGTAGCCGTCGGGGACGCCCGCGACGAGGGCGGTCACCGCTTCCGGCACGATCTGGCGGTCGCCGACGGCTCCGCCGCAGCGGACGAGTTCGCCGAGGCGGGCCACGTCGCGCGCGGTGGCGCTGAAGCCTCCGCAGGCCGCCTCGGCGCCGTCCGCGTCGACGACGTAGTAGGCGTCCTCCTCCGCCCCGATCCGGGACCAGATCATCTCGGACATCAGTGCCGAGGTGCTGAGTCCGGTGACCCGCCGCAGTACCTCGGCGAGTGCCTCGACGTTGCCGTTCTCGTAGCGGAACTCGGTTCCGGGCTCGCCCGTGGCCCTGGCGGTGGCGAGGTGCTCGCGGATGGTCGCGGGTCCCGAGTAGCCGGACGGGCGCAGCCGCGGTGCGAGGACGGCGAAGTAGCGCTGTGCCTCCAGGGCCTTGTCGTACGGGCGTCCGGCGTAGCTCATCCGCGTGCCCATGTGCAGGAGGTGGTCGACCCGGGCTTCGCCGAAGGCGGTGCCGGAGAGTTCGGGCACGTACGCGGCGACCCGGGTGTCGCGGTCGAGGTGTCCCTCGTGGGCGAGGGTCGCCGCCAGGAGACCGAGATAGGACTTGGCGGCCGAGGCGTTGAAGTGCGGGACGTGGGCCTCGTAGCCGTGCAGGTACTGCTCGTGGACGAGCCTGCCCCGGTGCAGGACGAGCAGGGCGTCCGTCTCGGCCTCGGCGAGCAGTTCCGCCAGGGTGAGGGTGCGACCGTACGAGCCGGTGACGCCGAGGTCGTCCAGGGCGCCGGACGGCGACGCGGGCAGCTCACCGGGTCGGCCCGGGCCCCGCCAGACGCGGCGACTGGGCATGATCTCCCGGCCTGCCGTCGTGTGGCGGCGCGCCCAGGCCGGGTCGGTGAATCCTCGTGCCCAGACGAGGTCGGCCAGGGAGTCCGTACCGGTCACAAGTCGCTCCACTCGTTCGGGATCAGCTCATCGCGCGTTCGATACCGTACACACCGTTCGGAAATAGCGGAAGCGTCGGTCCGGCCGCACGTGGCCACCCGTGACTACCGGGGCCCGGAGCCCCCGCCCCCGGGAAGGTCGACGGCGCCGGGCGCGTCCACCGGGGTCAGCCCCGTGGCCCAGACCCTGCCGTAGACGGAGAGGTCCCGCAGGTGGGCGGTGATCTGCTCGGCCGTGTAGCCCGTGTCGTTCTCGACCCACCAGCTCAGCACCGAGATGAGTTCGCCGGTCCAGGCACGGGCGACGATGCCCAGCGGGATCCTCGGCTCCACACCGAGCTGCTCCGCCCGGTCGCGGAAGGCCAGCTCGGCGTGGGAGCGGATGAGTTCGGTGAACTCCCGCAGCGCCCGTCCGTCGCCCTCCCCCCGCAGGATCACCTGGTACACGCCTCGTTCCTGGGCGGCGTGTTCGAAGATGTACTTGACCGGCAGACCCGTGAAGCCCTGGGCGTGCGCCTGGCGAACGGCCGGCAGCAGGCGCTCGCGGTCCTGCGCGAGGTCGCGGACGATGCCGACGAGCAGGTCCTCCTTGTCCCGGTAGTGCGCATAGAAGGTGGCCCGGCCGATGTCGGCCCGCTCGGTGATCTCCTCGACGGTGATGGCCTGGAACCCCTTGTCCAGCACCAACTCGACCAGCGCCTGGCGGAGCGCGGCGCGCGTCCGCCGGACGCGGCGGTCTTCGGGCTTCATGTCCACTTCGATTCCTTCTCGTCCGGACCGTTGACCCGACCCTAGCGTTGCCCGTACCTTGCCCGACAACGTGCTTGTTATTGAACACGGTGTTTCAGAACTCTGGAGGCGACGATGAACCTCGGGCGGTACGTGCGCCGGACAGCCGGGCACCACCCGGACGCGGAAGCAGTCGTCTGCGGCCCTGTCCGGCTGACGTATGCGGAACTCGACGACCACAGCGACCGGCTGGCGGCCGCGCTCACCGGGATGGGCCTGGGCCGAGGGGACCGCGTGGCCACGCTCGCGGCCAACCGCGCGGAACTGGTCGTCACGGAAGTGGCGCTCTACAAGGCGGGACTGACCCGGGCGCCGGTCAACGCACGCCTCGGTGACGGCGAAGTCGCCCACCTCCTGCGGGAGTCGGAGGCCCGCGTCCTGCTCACCGATGCCGCGCACCTGGACACGGCCCGGCGGGCGGTGCCCGGTTCGGACGTGAAGACCGTCGTCGGCTACGACGGGCCCGCGGACCTCGGCCCCGGCTACGCGGAGATCCTCGCCGCCGCCTCCCCCGAGCCGGTCGACGTGGAGTGCGCCGAGGACGACATCGCCGTCCTGCACTTCACCTCGGGCTCCACCGGGAAGCTCAAGGCAGCCGTGCAGACCTACGGCAATCGGCTGGCCCTGCTGCGCAAGTCGGTGATGAACCAGGCCACTCGGGTCGGGCCGGGCGACCGGCAGATCCTCGCCGGACCCGTCACCCACGCCTCCGGCATGCCGCTCATGGGCATCTTCTTCGCCGGCGGATGCGCCGTCGTGCTGCCGCGCTGGGATGCCGCGGAATTCCTCGCCACCGTGGAACGGGAGCGCGCCACCCACGCGTTCCTCGTCCCAACCATGGTCAACACGGTCCTCGCCCTGGACAACGCCCGCGACCACGACCTCTCCAGTCTCCGCCATCTGCTCTACGGCGCGGCACCCATGTCCCCTGCCCGGGTCCGGGCGGCCTGGGACCTCTTCGGCCCCGTGCTGTGCCAGGGCTACGGCTGCGGGGAGACGACCTCCGGCGTGCTGTTCCTCTCCACGGAGGACCACCGCCGTGCCATCGAGGGCGACGACGAGGAACTGCTGCTGTCCTGCGGCCGGCCGCTGGCCGAGGCCGAGGTACGGATCGTCGACGACGGCGGCGAAGCGGTGGCGGACGGCGAGATCGGCGAGATCGCGGTGCGCGGACCCGATGTCGTCCGCGGCTACCACAACGAGCCGGAACTGACCGCGCGCAGCTTCCGCGACGGCTGGTTCCTCACCGGAGACCTGGCACGGCGGCGCCGGGACGGATACGTCTTCATCGTCGACCGCAAGAAGGACATGATCATCTCGGGTGGTTTCAACATCTACGCCGTCGAGGTCGAGTCCGTCCTGCACCAGCATCCCGGCGTCTTCGAGGCCGCGGTCGTGGGAGTGCCCGACGAGCAATGGGGCGAGGCGGTCAAGGCCGTCGTCGTCCCGCGGGCGGGAGTCACGCTCGACGCGGAGGAACTGATCGCGTTCTGTGCCGAGCACCTGGCGCGCATGAAGAAGCCCCGCTCCGTCGACGTCGTCGCCGCGTTGCCCCACAACCCCAACGGCAAGATCGACCGCCGCGCCATCCGCGACACCTACTGGTCCGGCGCCGAGCGCCGTGTCCACTGAACAGGGAACCACTCCATGCCCTTCACCCTCACTCCCCGCTACGACGACAACCCCCGCCTGGAGGACCTGGTCGGCCGGCTGCGCGCCTATCTGACCGACGAGCTGCTCCCGTACGAGCGGGCCCACGGCATCACCCCCGAGAGCAAGCTGGACCGGCCCACCCTGGAAGGCGTCTGGAAACGCAGCGCCGAGCTCGGCTTCTACGGCATCAGTCTGCCCCCGGAACTCGGCGGCCAGGGACTGAACTTCACCGAGCTGTGCGCCCTCAAGGAGGAACTCACCGCCTCCGGTGCCGCGTTGTCCCACTCGGTCCTCGGCGACATGGGCGGACCGCTGCGCGTCGGCGCGATCCTCGCGTACGCCACCGACGAGCAGCGCGAGCGCTACCTGCTCCCGGTCGTCCGGGGCGAGCGCGCCTGCTGCTTCTCCCTCACCGAACAGGACGCGGGTTCGGACGTACGCCGGATGAGGACCACCGCGACGCCGGACGGCGACAGCTACGTACTGAACGGGCACAAGGTCTTCAGCTCGGCCGCCCCGTTCGCCGACTTCGCGGTCGTGGTCGCCCGGATGGCGGACAGCGAGGAAACGTACAGCGCCTTCCTCGTCGACCTGGACACGCCCGGCTGCCGCGTCCTGGACGGCGCCGTGCCCATGTCGGGCCAGCAGATGGAGGGCGACCTCGTCTTCGAGAACTGTCGCGTCCCCGTCGCGAACCTGCTCGGGGAGATCGGCCAGGGGCTGCGCATCGGCATCGGCCGCATCACCCTCAACCGGCTGCTCCACTGTCCGTCCCTGATCGGCGCCGCCCGGCGGGCCTGGGACCTGTCCGTCGACCACGCGAAGACCCGCGTCGCGTTCGGACAGCCGCTGCTCTCGCTCCAGGCCATCCAGCACAAGCTCGCCGACATGGCCACCGACCTGTACGCGGCCCGGTCGATGGTCCTCGCCACCGCCGCGAAGGCCGACCGCGGCGAGAACATCGCGGTGGAGGCCAACATGTGCAAGCTGTTCACCGCCGAGGCGTGCTTCCGCACGGCGGACCAGGCCGTGCAGATCCACGGCAAGGACGGCCTGACACGCGGTCACGAGGTGGAGCAGATCTTCCGCTCCCTGCGCATGTTCCGGATCGTCACCGGCACGAGCGAGATTCACAAGAACGCCATCGTGAAGGCACTCGTCTGACCCCGGCGCCACCGGCGGTCCGCGCCCGCCGGTGTCCGCCCCGCATCCGCAGGAGTCACCCATGGCAGCCCGATCCTCCGCGCCCCCCGTCGACCGTTCCGCCCGCGGTTCCGCCCGCCGTTCCGCCGACCGTCCGCACGACCGCCGCCGCGCCTGGCTGGTGACGGCCATGATCGTCACCTTCATGGTCATCAACTTCGCCGACAAGTCGGTCCTCGGCCTCGCCGCCGTCCCGATCATGGACGAGCTGCACATCAGCAACAGCACCTACGGGCTGATCTCGAGCTCCTTCTACCTGTTCTTCAGTCTCTCCGGACTCGTCGTCGGGTTCTTCTCCTCGCGCATCTCCAGCAGGACCATGCTCTTCGTCATGGCGCTGCTGTGGGCGGTCGCCCAACTGCCCGTGCTGGCCGTGGCGGCGGTCCCGACGCTGATCGCGGGGCGCGTCCTGCTGGGGGTCGCGGAAGGCCCGGCGGCCTCGATGTCCATGCACGCGCTGTACAAGTGGTTCCCGCCCGAGCGGCGCGGGCTGCCCTCAGCCCTGCAGATCGGTGGCGCCGCGATCGGCACCCTGGTCTCCGCGCCGGTACTCACCTGGCTCATCACGGACTTCGGCTGGCGGTCGGCGTACGCCGTCCTCGCCGTCGTCAGCCTGCTGTGGGCACTGGTGTGGTGGCGGACGGGCCACGACGGACCGTACGACGAGGTACGCCCACCTCGAGCCGACTCCGACGGCCCGCGTCCGGTGAAGCGTCTGCCCTACCGCAGACTGCTGCTCACGGGGACCGTGGCGGGCTCCGTCGCCAGCGCCTTCGGAGCGGCCTGGGCACTCGCGGTGGCCCACGCGTGGCTGCCCGCCTACCTCAGGACCCAGCTCGACCTGAGTCCTCACGCGGTGGCGACCACCATCAGCGCCATCTCGGCCCTCAGCCTCGTGCTGCTGCTGACCGTCTCGCCGCTCGTGGACGCCCTCAAGGCGCGCGGCGTGTCCAGCCGCTGGTCCAGCGGTGCGGTACAGGGGGCCGCGGTGTGCGTCGCCGGGTGTGCCATGGCCGCCTTTCCCTTCACCGACGGCGCCGTCGTCCGGCTGCTCCTGGCCGGGGTGGCCTTCGGCACGGTCGCCGTCGCGATCCCCTTGCACTACGTGACCGCCGCCGAGGTCGTTCCCGCGGCCCAGCGCGGTGCCGTCTTCGGCATCGTCGCCGCGACGGGCACCCTCCCCGGGCTGATCGCCCCCTTCGTCACCGGCCGCCTCATCGACACGGCGGACACCCCGTCCGCCGGCTACTCGACCGCGTTCCTCATCGCGGCCGCGGTGATGCTGCTGGCGGGCGCCTCGGCGATCGCCGCCATCCGGCCGGAACAGGACGCCCGGCGGCTCGGCCTGCACGCGGAACGTGCCCCGTCCCCGGACTGACGGACGACGGACGGACGGCACCGGACGTCCTCGCCCCGTCCCCTCCCTGTTTCGGCAGTTCCACCACGCGACCTACCTCGAGAAGGGTGCGCACGCATGACCTCGATGAACCGGCGCGGCTTCGTCGCCGCCGCCGCGGGCGCCGCCGCGGCGACCGTGCCTCTCACCCCGCAGACGTCCGAGGCGGCCCCGGGCCCCGGGGCCGGCGGCACGCCGTCCCCCACGCACACCGGCGACCTCCCCTACGACGACCGGAGCGATTTCGCCGACGCCGACCGCGGCTTCGTCGCCGCGTACGACGGTGGGCCGATCACCACGTCCGCCGGCACCGTCGCCTGGGACACCGAAGCCCACCGCTTCCTCGCAGACGCCGGGGAGACGCCGCCCGCGACCGTGGATCCGAGCCTGTGGCGCCAGGCCCGACTCCTGTCCCGCCAAGGGCTCTACGAGGTCGCCGACCGGATCTACCAGATCCGTGGCCTGGACCTGGCCAACATGACCGTCGTCGAGGGCGACACCGGCATCGTCGTCATCGATCCGCTGACCTCCGCGGAGACCGCGGCCGCGGCGCTCCGCCTCTACCGCGCGCACCGCGGGAACCGCCCGGTCAGGGCGATGATCTACACCCATCCCCACGTCGACCACTTCGGCGGCTGCCGGGGCGTCCTGCCCGACAGCACCGAGGGCGTGCCCGTACTCGCGCCGCGGGGCTTCATGGAGCACGCGGTCAGCGAGAACGTCTACGCCGGTCCCGCCATGTCCCGCCGTGCGGGGTACATGTACGGCAACAAGCTGCCCGTCAACGCCGCCGGTCAGGTCGGCTGCGGCCTCGGGCTGGCGGTGTCCACCGGCACCATCGGGCTGATTCCGCCCACCCGGTACGTCGAGGCGACCGGGGAGGAGGTCACTCTCGACGGGGTGAGGATCCGCTTCCAGATGACCCCGGGTACGGAGTGCCAGGAGGAGATGAACCTGCTCCTCCCCGACCTGCGAGCGGTGTGCATGGCCGAGAACGCCACCCACACGATGCACAACATCCTGACCCTGCGCGGCGCCCAGGTCCGCGACGCGCACGCATGGGCGGGATACCTGACGGAGTCCATCGGCCTCTGCACGGGCGCGGTCGACGTGGCGTTCGCCTCCCACCACTGGCCGACCTGGGGCAACGACGCCATCGTCGCCCTGCTCTCCCGGCAGCGAGACCTCTACGGCTATCTGCACGACCAGACCGTCCGCCTGATCAACAAGGGCCTCAACGGCACCGAGATCGCGGAATGCCTCCGTCTCCCGCCGCAGTTGGAGCAGGTGTGGGCCAACCGCGGCTACTACGGCTCCCTCAGCCACAACGTCAAGGCCGTCTACCAGCGGTACATGGGCTGGTTCGACGCCAACCCCGCGCACCTGTGGGAACATCCGCCGGCCGAGGAGGCGCGGCGGTGGGTCGAGTCACTCGGCGGGCAGGCCGCCGTGCGCGACCGCGCCCGGCACTACAGCGACCGGGGCGACCTGCGCTTCGCCGTGACGCTGCTCAATCACGCCGTCTTCAACGATCCCGGCGACACCCGGGCGAAGCGGCAACTCGCAGCCCTGTACGGCCGGTTGGGCCGGGCCGCGGAGAACGCGGTGTGGCGCAACTTCTACCTCACCGGTGCCCAGGAGCTCATGCACGGGGTCGGGTCGGTCCCCAAGCCCACCACGGGGCCGGATCTGCGCCGAGCGCTGACGGTCGGACAGCTCATCGACGGTCTGGCCGTGCGGGTCGATGGACCCGAGGCGTGGTCGCTGCGCCTCGCCATCGACTGGCACATCGGCGATGCCTACTGGCATCTGCGGCTCGTCAACGGTGTGCTCACCTCGACCAGCGACGCGGACCCCGGCCCCGACGCGGGTCTGACCATGACGATGACCAGGACCCAGCTGCTCGCGGTGCTCGCCGGCCAGGGCACCGACGGGATCACCATGACGGGTGACGCGTCGCAGCTGGCACGGCTCCTGTCCGTCCTGGACAAGCCGGATCCCCGCTTCCCCGTGGTCACTCCGTGAGTGAACGCGGGACGGGTGGACTGCCGCGTCGAGTGACACGGCAGTCCGCCCGTGGTGGTCACCGGACGGTGGTGACCCGGTGTTCGGCGCGGGCGGCGCAGTTGGAGCCGGTGATCTGGACGCTGACGTTGCCGATGCTGCCGCCCCAGTCCACGCAGTGTGCCTTGCCGTAGACGTAGGTGGGGCCGGCGTACGAGGTGTACTTCCCGTAGTCCTCGTCGTACGCCTCGGTGTCGGGTACGTAGATCCACGCGGACATGTCCGTCGCGGTGCCCGGCGTGCTGCGGATGGTCGCGACGCAGTTCTTGCCGTTGGTGGCGTTGTAGGTGAGGTAGACGGTGCCGCGCGAGCCGACGGCGGCCGAGTTGACGGTCTTGTAGCCGCTGCCGCAGACCTTCTCGGCCGTGGTGTTGGGAGCGGCGGACGCGGGTGCGGCGAACGCCGTCGCGGTACCCAGGGCCAGGGCCGCCACGGCGGTGGCGGACAGGACGGGGCGCGTAATGCGCATATTTCCCCCTTGCGGTCGTAGGAGCTGTTTGCTCCTGTCTGGTGTGACCACGGGCAGCGGGGATTGGTTGTGCTCCGGATGCGTCTTTTCCGTCAATTCACCGGAGACAGGCGGATGTTCGAACGCACAGGCGCCCTTCGCGCCGCGAACCGTCTGGCAAGGGGGACGAGGTCACTGCGGGTCGGACGCGCAGGCCGCTTCCTGTGCGGCCACGACCTCGTCGCCGTACTCGAAGGCCCAGGCACCGACGGCGTCGATGGGCGCCAGCAAGGTCCGGCCCAGAGCGGTGAGCCGGTACTCGACCCGTGACGGTGCGTGCGGGCCGGCCTGGCGGTCGACCAGCCCGTTGGACTGCAACCGCCGCAGGGTCTCGGTGAGGACCTTGGAGCTGATGCCCCCGATCCGCTCCCGTAGTTCGACCGGACGCCTGGGGCCGTCCCGCAGCGCCCAGAGCACCACGGCGTTCCAGGTGTTGGAGAGCAGGTCGAAGGCGAGGCGGGCACGGCAGTCGGCGAGGAAGGCGTCGGTCGTCACGTACCAAATGGTGCCCGAACCGCCTTCTAACGTCGGTGTGAACGACCAAGCCGGCACGGAGAGGGAACGTGTGATGAGAATCGGTGTACTGGGAACGGGCAACATGGCCGACGCGCTCGCCACCCACTGGGTGCGCGCCGGGCACCGGGTGGCCATCGGGGGACGGGACGCACACAAGGCGGAGCGGCTCGCGACCCGCATCGGAGGCGGCGCGAGGCCGGCCAGTCTGCGCGCTGCGGCCGAGTTCGGTCAGGATGTGGTGCTGGCCGCGCTGCCCTACGGGGCGGGAGCGGACGTGGCACGGGACCTGCGCGCGGCTCTGGAGGGCAGGGTGCTGCTCGACTGCTCCAACCCGGTCGGCCCGGGCTTCCGGCTGCTGACGCACGGAGGCCCGTCAGCCGCGCGGCGACTGGCCGCGGCGGCGCCGGGAGCCCGCGTGGTCAAGGCCTTCAACCTCTGCCACGAGAACGTGTGGCGCATGCGTCCGCCCGTCTTCGACGGACGTCCACTGGCCGTGCCGGTCTGCGGGGACGACGAGGCCGCCCTCGCACGTGTACGCGAGCTGGTGCGGGACGTGGGCGGCGAACCCGTTGCCGGCGGCGGTCTGGACCGTGCGGGGCTCCTGGAGGCGACCGCCGCCCTGTTCATTTCCCTGTGGGTCGGCGAGGGGGCGGACGCGCAGGCGATCGCGCCTCCTCTGGCCTATGCGGCCGGACCGGACCAGCAGCGGACGGAGGGCGGTTCGATGGCTTTCCGTTAGGGGTTCCTACGGGGCCGCTCGATGACCGTGGTGGCGGCCGGGCCGGTGGGGCCTGCACACTCCTCGCCGCTGACCGGCCTGAATCCGTCCCCGGCGGCGTCAGGGGCACGCCCAGTGCGGCACCCACACGTCACCGGATGTCCCGGGTACCGCCGCGCGCAGGTAGCCGCGCAGCGCGGTCAGCACCGGGTGCCGGTCTCCGGTGCGGAACAGCAGGGTGTGCGGGTAGACCGGTGTCGGGTCGCGCAGGGGGATGCGTCGCAGGTCGTGGGTCTGGGGCCACAGGTAGCGGTCCCCGGCGCCGACGAGGGTCGCGAGGGAGGCCGAGTCGGCCAGCGCGTCCATGAGGGCCTCGTCGCCGAAGTTGGGGCCGAGGGCGTCGATGCTCAGTCCGAACTCCTCGGACAGCGCATCGTAGAACGCCGACCACTCCGTGCCCGGTCGGATCCCTGGGACCCAGATGCGGTGCGCCGCGAGGTCGGCCGGCCTGATCGCGGGAGCGTTCGCCAGCGGGTGGGCGGGCCCGACCAGGAGTTGCAGGGGGGCGTCCGAGGCTCGTTCGGCACTGATTCCGGCAGGGACCTGGTCGGCCGGCAACGCGCGGAAGGAGGCGTCGACCGTTCCTTCCAGCACGGCCTGGGCCGCCTGGGCGGCGTTCTCCCGGCCCAGGGTGACCGCGTCGAGGCTGGTGTCGGGGCGGGAGCGGTAGAAGCGGTAGACGGCCTGGGCCGGGGCAATGCGCCGGTTGAGGACGTCGACCCGCAGGGGCCTGCTCCCCGGCCGCATGGCCTGTTCGGCCAGTTCGACGGCGGTCAGGACCTTCCTGGCGTGGGGCAGGAAGATCTGTCCGTCCAGGCTCGGCCGAGACCCGCGCGAGGTCCGCACCAGGAGTGCGACTCCGAGGTGTCTTTCCAGGGCCGCGACGCGCTTGGACACCGCCTGCTGGCTGATTCCCAGTGCGTCGGCTGCCGCCTGGAACTGCCCGCTGTCGGCCACCACCACGAACGTCCGGACCGCGTCGACATCCATACCCGGATCGTATCGGCACAACCAGAGGTTGTGGCCGGTGGTCCGGCGGTTGTTTGCCCGGGAGATCACGGCGTTGGTTCACTCGAACCGATCACACGACGGTTGTTCCGGGGAGGACGACATGGACTTTGCGCAGAAGGTGCGGCGGGCGATCGGCATGGCCGAGCAGATCAACACGCTCGCGTATGCCCAGCAGGAGGAGATTCGGGAGCGCTGGAGCGAGCTCACGGGGCAGGAGGTGGACGAGACCTTTCACCTGATCCCGCCCGTCTACACCGACCACGGGGTGAACATCCGGGTGGGCCGCAACGTCTTCGTGAATCAGGGCTGCCGCTTCAACGACGTGGGTGGGATCGAGATCCATGACGACGTGATGCTCGGTCCGGACGTCAGCCTGATCACCTCCGGGCACCCGCTGGACCCGGCACGGCGGCGTACCGGGATCACGTCGGCCCCGATCCGGATCGAACGCAATGTCTGGATCGGGGCGTCCGCCGTGGTCCTGCAAGGGGTCACCATCGGCGCTGATGCCGTGGTCGCTGCCGGTGCCGTCGTGACCCGTGACGTCCCCGCCCGAAGCGTCGTCGCGGGGGTACCGGCGGCGGTGATCAAAACCCTCACCGCAACAGGCTGATCGCGGCAGGCGCCACGGGCCCGTGCCGAGAGGGCTCAGTCGGTGGTGAAGGCGGCCACCACCAGGTCGGTCAGAAGGACGCCCGCACTGCCGTCGGGGTCGAGGTCGGGGTCGTAGATGGTGACGTTGAGCCCGGCGCAGCGCGGGGACCGGACGAGCGGGCGCAGCAGGGCGGTGACTTCGCCCGGGAGCAGGCCGTCCGGGTCCGGGCTGTCGACCGCGGGCATCACCGAGGGGTCGAGGACGTCGGCGTCCAGATGGACCCAGAAGCCGTCGACGGCCGCCGCCTCGAGCTCGGCGGCGGTCGCCGCGCCCAGGTCGGCGGGGTCGGTGCGGCGCAGGTCGGAGACGGTGGTGACGGGGACCTTCAGCCCGCGCAGTTCGGCGACGTCCTCGTCGTCCACGAACGCGTCCCGGGTGCCGAAGAGCCGGACGTCCTCGTCCCGGAGGTAGGGACGCAGTCCTTCGAGGTCGGTCAGATCCTCCTGCCCGCGCCCGGTCGCGAGGGCGAGTTCCTCACCACCGGCGGCACCGATCCGGTCGGAGGTGCCCGGATGACGGAAGTCGGGAGAGGCGTCGACCGACACCAGGCCGTACCGGCCGAGACGGCGCAGGGCCAGCGCGGCGCCGAGTTGGATGGAGCAGTCCCCGCCGAGGACCAGGGCGAAGTGACCGGCGGACACGTGCGGCTCGATGCGGTCGGCAAGGGTGCGCGTGTAGGCGGCGAGGGCGCGTGCGTTGAAGACGCCGTCGCCCTCCTGCCAGTCGCCGCGGTCGTAGCGGGGCGGCACGACGACGCCTCCTTCGAGGGCGCCGAGCCTGCGTACGATCCCGTTGTCCCGCAGCGTCCCGGCCAGCTTGTAGCAGCCGGGGACGGTGCCGGGGGCCGGCGGGCGCAGGCCCAGGTTGGAGGGGGCGTCCATGACCATGATGCTTCGCATGGCGTCATCCTTGCCGTCGCGCGGGCGTTCAACCGGTCTTTCGCGACGCGGCGGTCGTTCGTGGCGCCCGCGGCTCAGTCGGGCGGAGCGGCTCCCGTTCCCGGGCCGGTGACCGCCTCGACCAGTTGCGGACCGTTGTTGCGGACGTTGTTGACCGCCGCGGAGACGGGGCGGGCGTCGAGCCGGCCGCCGGCGGGCTGCTCGAGGAGGTCGCGCAGTGCGCCGGTGTCCCGGTGGGAGGGATCGAGCCAGACGTCGTAGTGCTCGTCGGCGACGGTCAGCGGCATGCGGGGATGGACGCGTCCGGCGGCGTCGGTGGCATCGGTGGTGATGATGGTGCAGGTCGTCAGCCAGGCCGACGGGTCGTCGTCGTGCCCGGCGTCCGGGTCGCGCCAGTACTCGTACAGCCCCGCCAGGGCCATCACCCGGTCGTCGGCGGCGTGGATGAAGTAGGGCTGCTTCCGGGTCCTTCCCGTCTCCGGGTCGTCGATGCGCTGCCACTCGTAGAAGCCGTCGGCCGGCAGGAGGCAGCGGCGCCGGGCGAACGCGGTGCGGAAGGCCGGTTTCTCGTGGACCGTCTCGACTCGGGCGTTGATCAGCCGGGCGCCGATCTTCGTGTCGCCGGCCCAGGACGGCACCAGACCCCAACGCAGCCTGCGCAGGTGCCGTGCCGCCGGAGCGCCGGCGGACGCGTCGCGCGGGGTGCGTTCGAGGACGGCCCACACCTCGTCGGTCGGCGCGACGTTCCAGCTCGGCGCCAGGGGATCGCCGAGGTCCGGATCGGCGATCCGGAACTGCCGGGCGAGGTCGTCGGGACTGCGGGTGGAAACGTACCGGCCGCACATGAGACAACTGTCGCTCACTCTCGGCGCTCTCGGCGACCGCACGGACCACGTGTCGCACGACCGGACGCCTCCGCCGCGTCGCGCACACCGCTTCCTCCGCCCCGTCGCGCACACCGCTTCCTCCGGAGCGCGGAAGGTGCCTTTCCGACCGGGACCGTCTAATCTCTGCTGGTCCGCCCGCCGGGGCGGTTTCGGGGAGGGGCATTCATGCGGCAGCGGGCAGCGGGCGGGCGGCTGAGAGTCGCGGGCTGGGTGTCGGTCCCGCTCGGGCTGGTCCTGGTGCTGGGAAGCATCGGCTACTTCTTCGCGCGTCACCAAGGGGTCACCGTCCAGAGCGAGTCGATGGAGCCCACGTATCGCCAGGGCGAGCACCTGGTCGTCGAGGACATCGGCGCGGACGAGATACACCGAGGCGACGTCGTACTCGTCCGTGTGCCCGGCCAGTACCGGGGCGCCCCCGTCCTGCGGCGGGTCATCGGGACGGGCGGTGATCACGTGGAGAGCGACGGGGACCGGGTCACGGTGAACGGCCAGCCGCTGGACGAACCCTACGTACGGCGCGACGAGTTCACCCACGGAGCCGCACCGTACGACGTGGCGGTGCCGAGCGGGCGGTTGTTCCTGCTGGGCGACAACCGGGGGAACTCGAACGACTCGCGCTTCTCCCTCGACGAGCAGTCGGGCAGCGTAGCGGCCTCCGGGGTTCTCGGACGCGTGCGGGACGGGTCCGTCGTACCGCCGGTGCTGCTGACCGTCGGCGGGCTCGGGATCGTGCTCGCCCTGGTCGGGACCGGGCTGGGAATCGGCGGGTACGCGGCCCGGCGCGCGTCCCGGCGACCGCTGGCGCCTGCGCCGCCCCGGTCCCCGCTCTGACGAGGCCCGCACCGCGACGACACGGCCCCACCGTGGCCTCGGGCGGCCGGGCCGGCTCGCGTCGGCGGCGGCCGACAACCGCTGCCACCGTCCCCGCCCGAAGCGAGTCGTTCAGGTCAGGTCGAGCTCCGGCTGGTAGAGGTCCAGCCAGAGGGCGAGGTCGAGGGCCCGTTCCAGGCCCCGCCGGTCCGCCTGGCCGCTCATCGGCGCCTCCCGTTCGGCGGCGCGCCGCAGGCGGTCGGGGTCGACGAGGTCGAAGACGGGGTGGCCGGTGCGGGTGAGCAGATCCTTGGCCTGGTCCTGGAGGGCCACGGCGTACTTGGGGTCCTGGGTGGACGGGTAGGGGCTCTTGACCCGGTCGTAGACGGACTTCGGCAGCACGTCCGCGGTCGCCTCGCGCAGCAGGGTCTTCTCCCGGCCGTCGAAGGACTTCAGCGCCCAGGGGGTGTTGTACACGTACTCGACGAGCCGGTGGTCGCAGAAGGGGACGCGGACCTCCAGGCCGACGGCCATGCTGGCGCGGTCCTTGCGGTCCAGCAGGATGCGCACGAAGCGGGTCAGGTGCAGATGGCAGATCCGCCGCATCCGGTACTCGAAGTCGCTCTCGCCGTCCAGGCGCCGGATGCCGGCCACGGCGTCGCGGTAGCCGTCGGCCACGTACGCGGACAGGTCCAGTTTCGCCGCCAGGTCGGGGCGCAGCACGTCCGTGTCCTCCCCCATGTGGCGGCTCATGGATACCAGCCAGGGGAAGGTGTCGGCGCGGCGTGCCGCCTCGTCGAAGAATTGCAGGTAACCGCCGAAGACCTCGTCGGCGGACTCCCCGGACAGCGCCACGGTGGAGTGGTCGCGGATCGCCCGGAAGAGCAGGTACAGGGAGGCGTCCATGTCGCCGAGGCCGGCCGGCAGGTCCCGGGCGCGGACGACCTTGGCGCGGATCTCGGGGTCGGCGAGGGCCTGGGCGTCCAGGACGATGTCCTGGTGGTCGGTGCCCGAGGCCCGGGCGACGTCGTGGACGAAGGGGGTGTCGGGCGTGCCTCGGAGTTCGTCGGCGACGAAGTTCTCGGTCTGTCCCGCGAAGTCCACGGCGAAGCTGCGTACCTTCTCGCCGTGTTCGCCCAGTTGCCGGGCGGCGAGCGCGGTCATCGCGGAGGAGTCCAGTCCGCCGGAGAGCAGGGTGCAGCGGGGCACGTCGGCGACCAGTTGGCGGCGCACGATGTCGTCGAGGAGCGAGCGGACGTGTCCGACCGTGGCGTCCCTGCCGTCGGTGTGCGGGCGGGTCTCCAGCTCCCAGTAGCGGCGCTGGTGCACGCCCGCGCGGTCGACCGTGACGACGGTGCCGGGCTCGATCTCGCGGATGCCGTCCCAGACGGCGTGACCGGGCGTCTTGATCATGGTGAAGAGTTCCCGCAGCCCGTCGAGCCGGACCCGGCGGCGGGCCAGCGGATGGGCGAGGATCGCCTTGGGCTCGGAGCCGAACAGCACGCCGTCCGCGGTCGGGTGGTAGTAGAACGGCTTGATGCCCATGCGGTCACGGACCATGACGAGCTTGTTCTCCCGGCCGTCCCAGAGCGCGAAGGCGTACATGCCGTTGAGGCGCTCGGGGAGGGCGTCGCCCCATTCGAGGTAGCCGCGCAGCACGGCCTCGGTGTCGGAGTCGGTGGCGAATCGGTGCCCGCGGTCCGCGAGTTCACGGCGGAGTTCGGTGAAGTTGTAGGTCTCGCCCGAGTAGACGAGCGCGACCGTGCCGTGGGGGGTGTCGGCGCTCATCGGCTGCCGGCCGCCGGGCAGGTCGATGATGGCGAGCCTGCGGTGGCCGAGCGCGGCGGGTCCCTGCGCCCAGACGCCGCGGTCGTCCGGTCCGCGGCAGGCCATTGTCTCGGTCATCGCGTCCAAGGCGGCCCTCTCGGTGCCGAGGTCGCGGTCGAAGGAGACCCAGCCGGTGATGCCGCACATACGCTACCTCCCGCGTCCGGCGCGCCGGTCCACCGTGCACGACCAGTCGTTTTGCGACTGCGAGCAGATCGACGGCGAGCCAGTTGTATCTACCATCTACATTTCGAGCGTGCGTCACGGGAGCAGACGGGGTCAACGTGGCGGTAACGGAGGGAACGCAGACCATCCCTCTTTTTCGGCCACCCTTTGCGGTCGCGATACCTTCCGTCGCCCGCGGGCAGGGCGTCTGCCGCGTGGAACCGGCCACGCGCAAAGTCTTGGCCAACCCCCGATCGACGACGCCCTGAGGGGACAGCCGGCACCGGGCAAAGGGTCGGGTCCGAAGGCCACGGAGCGCGTGGCGGCACTGGGGGCCGGCGGCTCACCGCGGCTCCGAGCATGTTCCGACGTGGCGTCGAAGCCACCGCGGGTCAAGGGCGACGGAGGTGCATTCCGCCGGGTCTCGTCATCCGGCGATCGGTACGGCGTTGCCGGAGACGTGGACGCGGGCGCCGTGCGGGTCCGTTCGCACGGTGAGGTCGCTGGGCCGCCCCATGTCCTCGCCCTGCCGGATGGTGACGACACCGGACGCGGGCAGTGCGCCGACCGTACGCAGGTAGCCGCCGAACGCGGCCGCGGCCGCTCCGGTCGCCGGGTCCTCGACCACGCCGCCCACCGGGAAGGGGTCTCGCGCGTGGTACCGCTGCTCGTCCTCGCGCCAGACCAGGTGCACGGTCGTCCAGCCGTGCTTCCGCATGAGGGTGGCGAGCGCGTCGAAGTCGTAGTCGAGGTCGGCCAGTCGGGCCCGGGAGCGGACGGCGAGGATCAGGTGGTCGTTGCCTGCGAAGGCGACGTGCGGCGGCAGCTCGGGGGCGAGGTCGGCGCTGTCCCAGCCAAGGGCGGACAGCGTCGCGTCCAGCTCGTCGGTCCGCGCCGGCCGGGACCGGGTCGGCACGCTGGTGAGAGTCGCCCGCACCGCGCCGTCGGTGTCCGTCGCCGTGGTCACCCGGATCTCTCCGGCAGGCGTGTCGAAGACCAGGTCACCGGGGCCCAGGCGTTCGGCGAGCGCCACCGCCGTCGCCACGGTGGCGTGGCCGCAGAAGGCGACCTCGGCGAGCGGGCTGAAGTACCGGAGTGTGAACCGTCGCCGCTCCTCGTCGCGGGTGGTGACGAACGCCGTCTCCGAGTATCCGACCTCGGCGGCGATCGCCCCCATGCGGTCCGGTCCGAGCTGCGCGGCGTCGAGGACGACACCGGCCGGGTTGCCCCCGTCGGGGCGGGAGGTGAAGGCCGCGTAGCGCAGCACGTCGACGTCGGGCGAGGAAGTGGTCATGGCCTCCATGATCCCGCTCGGGGCCCTGGAATCCAACGAGAATTTTCTCTAACGCGGATGACTCACCGGCGCGCGTCGCACGCCGGAATTCCGCCATGTGTCCCGGCGCGCAGGTGACCACCTGCCCCCAGGTGTACGTCCGGCGCCCGGCCGGCCCGCCGGCGGGCGAGGTACGACGCGGGTTCGTCCCCGGCCCAGCCGCTCCCCCATCTCGTACTTGCCCGCGACGCGCGTGGCGCGCTCCGTCCGCGCCTCCGGTGCGGTGCCGTCGGAATCCTCGTCAACGATGGTCAGTCTCAGGAATCACCTCAGGGGGACGAGGCCGGTTCCCCGCATCGACGGGCCGGGACGAAGGCCTCCCGGCAGGGGGGTACCCCGACGGCCGATCCGGATGGCTGCCCCATGGCGCCGCCACCACGACGACGGGCACCGTCGAGGGCACAGGGCGGCGGGAGTTGAGACACCGCGCCGCAGTCATGACTCCGAGGGCCGAGGGAGTACACGTGATCAGGCAACGGCGTGCGCCGGCCGGCGCACTCGCACTCGCACTCGTCCTGGCGATCGGCGCCGCTCAGGCCGCGCTCCCGGGAAGCGCCGCCGCGACCACGACCGCCAGCACGGCCGCGGAGTCCGGCACCTCCGTCGACCACACCCGCCTGCAAGCGCTGCTGCATCGGCTGACCACCGTCGACGGCGCGCCCGGAGCCCTCGCCGAGGTGCGGGACCGGCGCGGAAGCACCGTGCTGACCAGCGGTGTCAGAAACGTGAGGAGCCAGGCACCGGTGCACCGCGACAGCAGGTTCCGGATCGGCAGCATGACCAAGATGTTCACGGCGACGGCCCTGCTCCAGCTCGTGGGAGAACGTCGTGTCGACCTCGACGCCCCGGTCGAGCGCTACCTGCCGGGCGTCGTACGCGGACACGGCAACGACGGTCGCGCGATCACCGTCCGCCATCTGCTCCAGCACACCAGCGGTCTGCCCGACTTCCTCGACCACCTGAAGCCTCAGGAGATCGTCAAGGACCCTTTGGTGCGTCACGACCCCCGCGAGCTACTGGCCATGGCGCTCGAGCACCCGCCCGTCTTCGCGCCGGGCACCGGCTGGGACTACTCCAACACGGGATACCTGTTGGTCGGCATGGTCATCGAGAAGGTGACCGGGCACCCGTACGGCGCGGAGATCCGCGAGCGCATCATCGAACCGCTGCGCCTGTGCGAGACGTACGTGCCGCGCGTCACGGCGGTCCCCGGCCCGCACCCACGTGGATACGCCCAGCCGGGCGAGGGCGCGCCACTCCTGGACGTGACGAGGATGAGCCCCTCCGTCGGGGGTGCCGCCGGCTCCATGATCTCCAGTGGGACCGACGTCAACCGCTTCCTGGGCGCCCTCCTGCGCGGCGAGCTGCTGCGCCCGGCCGAGCTGCGGGAGATGATGACGACCCGTTCCACCGGCAGCGCGGACGGCCGCGCCTACGGTCTGGGCCTGGAGAGCAGGCCCCTGTCCGGCGGCGGTCTCTACTGGGGGCACACCGGGGACTTCCTGGGCTACGAGACCATGGCCGGCGCCACGGTCGACGGCAGGCAGGCGACCGTCATGGTCAACCTCGGTCCGGGGAGTTCGGACGCACAGAGCGACGACCTGGAGGCGGCCCTCCGCACTGCGCTTTCCGCAGGTGCGGCCCAGCCGAGTCGCGCGCCGAGTTCGGTGGCGGCTGCGACGACGGCGGCGCTGAGGAGGGCGAGTTCGGCGTCGGTCCGCCTCACCGGGCCGGACGCGGACGGCGCACCGCAGGCCACCCCCTGCCCGTTCGATCCGCGCGTTCATCAGCCGCTACGCGCACACGCCGTCGTCAGTCCCGGTCGGCCAGGCGTTTGAGCCGGTCCTCGGACGGGGTGCCGGGCTCGGCGGTGTAGATGATCAGGTCGTGCACGGCTCGGCCCGGCAGGGGTAGGTCGAGGGACTGGAAGGCCAGTTCCAGGTGGCCGGCCTCGGGGTGCCGGAGCCGTTTGACGCCGTCGTGGCGCATCAGGACGTCGTGCGCGGACCAATGGCTGCGAAACTCCGGGCTGAGTGTGGACAGCTCGCCGACGAGTGCGCGCAGTGCGCGGTCCCGGGGCTCGCGCCCGGCCTCGGCGCGCAGCAGGGCGGCGGTGGCGGCGCCGGCGGCGTCCCAGTCGACGAAGAAGTCATGTGCACCGGGGTCGAGGAAGATGTAGCGGGCGATGTTGGGGCGGCCGCGCCGGTCGATGGTGGCGCTGCCGAACATCGGTGCGAGCAGGGCTCGGGCGAGGGGGTTGCCGGCGACGATGTCCGTGCGTCCGTTGCGTACGAACGCCGAGGACGTCGTCATGGAGTCGAGCAGCCACTGGGTCCGGGGCGGGACCCCGACATCACTGCTACGTGACGGTGGCCGACGCGACGGCGTGCGACTCGCGTGCCGCGACGAACGGGCCAGGTCGAACAGGTGGGTGCGCTCGTCGTCGTCCAGTCGCAGGGCGCGAGCGACCGCGTCGAGGACACCGTCGGACACGCCGGCGATGTGGCCCTTCTCCAGCCGCGTGTACCACTCCGTGCTCACGCCGGCGAGGACGGCGACCTCCTCGCGCCGCAGCCCGGCGACCCGGCGACGGGCGCTGGTCGGCAGTCCGGCCTGCGCCGGGGTGATCCTGGCGCGTCGGCCGGCGAGGAAGTCCCGGATCTCGCCGCGGTTTCCGGGCTGCTGCTCCATGGCATTCAGGGTAACCGCTGGTCACGGCGCGAAAGGGGTTGAGGTTGTACCCCCCATGGACGCGACCTTCTCCGGTCCGCCGAAGCGCGTTCTCCTGGGGCTCGAGAGTCCGACACGGATTTCGAGAACGAACAACGGAGCCAAGACTTGACGAGCAAGGCGCTGACGGTGCCGGCGGTGGCGTTGGGCACATGGGCCTGGGGGGACAGTGGCGAGGCGGGCGACGGCTACTTCGGCAGTCGGCTGAGCGAGTCCGGCCTGCGGGACGTCGTCGACAGGGCGCAGTCGAACGGGTTCACCTTGTGGGACACCGCCGTGGCGTACGGCATGGGCCGCTCGGAGACCGCCCTCGCCAAGGCACTGACGGGCTGTCATCGCAGCGAGTACCAGCTGTCGACGAAGTTCACCCCGCAGCTCGCGGGCGACGGCGACGATCCGGTCGCGGACATGCTGGAGCAGAGCCTCGACCGGCTGAGCACGGACTACGTGGATCTGTTCTGGATCCACAATCCAGCCGACGTGGCGCGCTGGACGCGGTCGCTGATCCCGCTGCTCAGGAGCGGCAGGATCAGGCATGTCGGCGTCTCGAACCACAACATGGAGGAGATCGCTCTCGCCGATCGGATCCTCGGCGAGGCCGGCTTCCGTGTGGAGGCGGTCCAGAACCACTTCAGCCTCCTGTACCGGGGCTCCGAGCGCGCGGGCATCCTCGACCACTGCCGCGAGCACGGCGTGCGGTTCTTCGCCTACATGGTCCTCGAGCAAGGAGCGCTGACCGGCAGGTACAGCCCGGCGCGTCCGATGCCGGAGGGAAGCAGCCGGGCAGCGGTGTACAACGGCGTCCTGCCCCGGCTACGGGCGCTGACGGACCGGATGGAGGTGATCGGCAAGGAGCGAGGCGTGTCCGCCGCAGAGGTCGCCGTCGCCTGGGCCGTCGCCAAGGGGACCACCCCGATCGTCGGGGTCACGAAGGCGGATCACGTCGACGGGGTGGTCCGAGCGCGCGGCGTCGGGCTGGCCGAGGAGGAGGTCGCGGAGCTGGAGGCACTGGCGGATGCCGCGGACGTCGACACGCGCGGCTGGTGGGAGCACGAGATGTAGCTGACCGACTCGGGCCGCCGCGTGATCAGCTCCTTTTCAGGAGGGCGTGCCCGCGCGGGCGGCCAGCGGCCGGACCCGCCCGGACCCACCCGTCGCCGCGCTCGCCGCCGTCGGTCGAGGCGGCGGGTCAGGCACGTGTCCGCACCTCGCCGCCTCCCTGCCGGTGCTCACCGGCTGTGACACCACGGCGCACTTCGAGTGCGGACCGCGGCTGCTCCGGGACGGACTGCGTGCCGTCCGGCGATGAGGGACGCGGGGGATCCTGAACCCGGCGGTGATGACGAACGGCGCGGCCGCCTGGTCCGGGAGCGCCACGCTCCGGTGCACCACGGTGCCCGTCTCCCGCCGCCACATCCCGGGGCTCGCCTCGCCACGGGACGCTCCGGCCATGCCGCCGAGTCCGTCGGGAACCCGGCGGCGAGCGGGCCGCACCACTGCGGCGAAGGCGAGCGGGGCGAGCCACCGGTCCGCGGTCGGCCTACGAGGCGCCGTCGAGGACCTGGCGCAGGCGATGCGCGAACTCGTCCGGCTTGCCCGGGTATCCGAACTCCGCGTCGCAGAAGCCACTGTGATGGCTCGGGAACACGCTCACCCGCTGTCCGAGCAGTGCGGCGGTCGCGACGGAGGTGCGTCCGGTCTGCACGTCTTGGGACTCCTCACCCACGGCGATCACGACGCGGGTGGGTGCGGCGGCGAGCAGGCCGGCATCCGGCCTGTAGCCGCTGACCGCCCATGACCGGTCGGACAGGAGCGGATCGTCGCGTGAGCCGTCGTCCTGCGTCGGCAGCCCGAAGGCGGCGGGATCGGGCTCCGGCTGGGCGAAGTAGGCGTCCGTGAACTCCCCCGGCCACGAGGTCATGGCCACGAAGGCCGCCATACCCGCTCCCCATCCCCGCTTCTCGTAGGCCTCCCGGACCGCGGCCCGCGCCCGGACGGCCGCGGGACCGTCCGGGGTGAGGGTGATGAGCGGCGGCTCGTGCGCGACCAGCGTCGTCACGTCCGCGGGGTACTGCGCCACGACCGCGAGCGCGGTGATCGCTCCGCCGCTGCTGGCGAACATCTCGACCGGCCCCGCCCCGAGCGCCTCGATGACGGCGTGCACGTCGTCGGCCTGGGTCTGCGGTGTGTGGTCGACCCGCCCGTCCTTGCGGGTGCTGCGACCGAGGCCGCGCGGGTCGTAGGTGGCCACGGTCCGCTCGGGGAAGCGCGCGGCGAGCGCGGCGAAGCCGGCGGCGTCCATGGGCTGCCCGATCATGAACAACGGCGGGCGTCCGTCTGTGGGCGGCAGCGGCCCGCGAACGTCGTAGACGAGGTCCGCGCCGGCCGTGCTGAGCGTGTGAGTCTCCATGCCCGTACAGACCGGCCCCGCCCCGGAAACTCATCGCCGCGGTGATCGCAGGGCGGCCGCGCATGTGACGGGCGCCGCGCGTCGCCGGATCGCGGCCGCCGTACTCAGGGTGTCGGGCCGTCGTCGGGCCTGTCCGACGCAGCGTCGGCGCCCCGGCCGGCCGGCAGCCGCGGCGTCTGCTGCGACGGAGACCCCGGTTCGGTGTGGCAGCCGCTCAGGTACTGGTCGAGCTCGAGCGAGGCGCGGGCAGGCACCGGCCCGCCCGGAGGGTTTGGAAGAACGGCGGGACCTGTGCCAGTCTGCGTGCCACTCCTCCAGAAGGGCTGACCCTGATGCTCGGCATGGTCGTCTGGGACCTCCGCTCGCGCGCTTCGACGCCAGAGCGGTAACGACTCCCTGCTTCACCGCACACGCCTGTCACCGCCGTTGTCCGGACAGGCGTGGCTTCGGTCTGCTCCTCGTCGAAGTGCTCTTCGTGCCCCCTTGCACGTTCGACCACGAGGAGTACGTGGTGTCCATCATCCGCTGGACCGAAGACCGCACACCCCAGTCCGCCCGGTGGCATTCCGAGAACGCCACCCCCCTGCCCAGGCGCACCGTCGTCGCCGACGACCGGTCGAGGGCCGACGACGCCTACCGTCTGGCCTGCGAGGGAACAGCGCTGCTCTGGCGGGGCGACTTCCACAACGCCCGGCAACTCCTGCGCGCGATCGGCCGCCGCGTCGACCGCGGAGCGCCCGCGTCAGGTGCGTCCCCGAGCCATTCCTTCCACCTCCACCGGGGTCACAGCCGCCACCGCGCCCGAGTCCTCGGCAAGGTGTTGGTACTGCTGGAAGACGACTACACCCTGGCGCTGCGCCGGGCCCCCGATGTCCGCCGGGCATGTCTGGAGGCCTACGGTCCGCCGAAGGGGCGCACAGCGGTCTCGCTCAGGGAACTGCTGGGAGTGATCGGCGCCCACCAGTGGCGCGTAAGGGAATCGACGTGCCGGCGCTGGGCGCCCGCATCCACCCCCACTACGGTGTCTTCGCGCCGGTCAGGGGCGAGTACGTCGACCTGGTCGCCCGCGCACCGCTGCCGTCGGCGACCCGGCGGGGCCCCGCCACCAGTACGGCATTCGACCTCGGCACCGGCACGGGGGTCCTCGCCGCGGTGCTGGCCGGCCGCGGAATCAGCCGCGTCGTGGCCACCGACGTCAGCTCACGCGCCCTGATCTGCGCCAGGCAGAACATGGACCGGCTCGCGTTGGCCGACCGCGTCGAGGTGTCGGGTCCCGGTCTGTTCCCCGAGGGCCGTGCCGACCTCGTCGTGTGCAATCCGCCTTGGCTTCCCGCCCGGCCGACCGGCCCGATCGAGCAGGGCGTCTACGACCCGGACAGCACCATGCTCCGCGGCTTCCTCACCGGACTGGCCGGGCACCTGCGCCCGGGTGGGGAGGGCTGGCTGGTCCTGTCCGACCTCGCGGAGCACCTCGGCCTTCGCACACGGCGGCAGCTGCTCGACGCCGTGCACACGGCGGGCCTCCACGTAGTGGGCAGGATGGACACCAAGCCCCGGCACCCTCGTTCCCAGGACGCCACCGATCCGCTCCATGCGGCGCGCAGCGCGGAGACCACGTCCCTCTGGCGTCTGGCGGCACGACCGGCGAGCCGGGCAGCGGCGTCGACAGGGCGGGGCGTGTCGGGGGCGGGAAAGGCCGCGGGCCTCGGAGGGGTGTCGGAGATCTGTCGGCGGCGGGCGTGACCCGTCGGCGATATGTCGGTGGCGGCTGCGACCTTGGGCGGGTCGGTGCTCTTCCTGAGCACGCTTCGTCCAGAGCGCAAGGAGTCTGTCATCGTGTCTTCCGCATCCCGGAGCCGGGCGTGGGACGTGCACCGCCTGCCGTCCGCGCAGGGCAGGAGTTTCCTGGTCACCGGAGGCAACGCCGGGATCGGCTACTTCGCCGCGGAGCAGTTCGCCGCCACCGGCGCCGTCGTCGTACTGGGCAGCCGGGACCGCGCGAGGGCCGACGCCGCCATGGCCTCGATCCGCTCCCGCGTCCCCGGCGCGCGGGTGCGGCACCTCCCGCTGGACCTCGCCGACCTGGGGTCCCTCAGGACCGCCGTGGACAGGCTGGACCTCGATCGTCTCGACGCGGTGGTCCACAACGCGGGGGTCGCGCTCGACGACCCGCCGCGTCGTGAGACCGGGGACGGTCACGAGCTGATGTTCGGCACCAACCACCTCGGCCACTTCGCGCTGACCCAGTGGCTGGCCCCGCTGCTGTCCGCGGCGCCGACGGGCCGCGTCGTGACGGTGGGGAGCTTCGCGGCGCGGTCCGAGCGCCTGGACCTGGACGACCCGCAGTCGACCCGGGACTACCGGCCCAAGCGCACCTACGGCCGGTCGAAGCTGGCGCAGATGTGCTTCGGCTTCGAACTCGACCGCCGCCTGCGTGCCGTCGGCAGCACGGTGCTCAGCGTGGTGGCCCACCCCGGCGGCGCACTGGACTCCCTGACCCCGTCCCGCCCGCCGGTGTGCGTGACGACCTCCGGCGAACGGCTGCGCGCCGTGCCCGCCGGTCTCGTGGTGCAGGGCAAGGACGCCGGAGCGTGGCCCGTCGTCCGTGCCGTCCTCGACCCGGAGGTGCGGGGAGGGCAGCTGTGGGGGCCGCGGGTCTTCGGCCTGCGCGGCCTTCCGAAGCGTGAG
The DNA here is from genome assembly GCF_002188365.1 of Streptomyces sp. CS113. NCBI lineage: Bacteria > Bacillati > Actinomycetota > Actinomycetes > Kitasatosporales > Streptomycetaceae > Streptomyces > Streptomyces sp. CS113. Next base: position 8,559,442 of record NZ_KZ195574.1, on the reverse strand, counting down.
GCCGTCCCGGCCCACATGGCCGATCCGGCTGTCGCTGCCCGCCTGTGGGCCGTCAGCGGTGAGCTGGTCGGCACCGACGACCCGCACCTCGGCTTCCGGTAGACGGCGGGCAGCGCCCCCGGCGGTCGTCCGGTGGCCGACCGCCTACGCGGTGGTGGCCGACGTGGTTCCGGCCCGCTCGATGCGGGCGACGATCTCCTCGGCCGCCTGGTCCAGTTCGGCATCGACGACGAGCCGGACGTGGCCCGACGGGTCGCGGTGGAAGGCGGTGACGCCGTCGTCGACGGTGACCGTACCGGGCTCGGTCCGGTACAGGTCGGGGCGGAGCATCGACAGGGCGGTGATCGGGTCGTGCGGGACGCTCCAGCCTTCGCCGGTGAAGCCGGTCCAGGCGTCGATCTCGCGGGCGAGCGCGACGCCGTACGGGCCGGCGGCGCGGATGCGTTCGATGCCGTCGCGGCCGATGCGGACCCGCCGGGTGGTCTCGATACCGGTGATCACGGTGGGGATGCCGGCGGCGAAGACGGCACGGGCGGCGGCGATGTCACTGACGATGTTGTGCTCGGGCTGGGCGTCCGGCCCGAAGTGACCGCCCATGAGGTAGAGCGTGCGGACGGCTTCGGCGAAGCCCGACGCGCGGGCGATGGCGCGGGCCAGGTTGGCCTGCGGGGCGTTGATGCCCCAGGACCAGGAGTCGGTCGGGGTCACCGGGCGGCCGCCCTCGAAGTACGGCTGCGGCGCCGTGCCCCAGGCGAACTCCTTCAGCCCGGCGAAGGAGCCCAGGTTCCACGGGCCGCCTACGAGGAACGGCACCTTGCCGGAGGTGAAGAAGGACGCCAGCTGGAACGAGGTGACGCCGCGCGGGGAGAGGCCGTCCGCGAACAGGTCGTGGTACCAGCGCATCGCCTTCACCCAGCCGTCCGTCGTGACGGCGGGCGAGAGCATGTCCTCGCCGGTGATGCCGGAGCCGCCGCCGAGGGACTCGACCAGCGGTTGCAGGCCGTAGTACGCGTCCGTCTGCTCCAGGATCAGGTGCGCTCACGGGGCTCACCCCACGGCGATCTCACGCGGCTCACCGCACGGCGGGCTCGCGCCGTGCGGTGAGCGGGCGGTTCCCCGGTTCCGGCGATCGCGGGAGCACTCGCGCGGGCGGCTCCGGTGCCGGCCCGGGCCGGCACGGAGGCCGTCAGTCGTCGAGCGCCTCCAGGACGTCGGCGAGGTCGACGAACTTGAACCCGGTGGCCTCCCGGTCGCCGTCCTCCGGAGCCGTGTGACCGTCCTGGACGACGAGCAGGCCGTTCGGGTACCTGCTGCCGAGGGGCTCGGCGAGCACGTCCGCGCCGTCGCACTCCTCGGAACCGTCCAGCGACCCGGACGCGGCACTCACCCGGAAGCCTCCCTCGTACTCGTAGCCGTCGGACCGTTCCCGGTCGTAGGCGACGAAGGTGTCGTCGCCCTGGCTGGAGGCGAGCAGGTAGCCGTCTCCGTCGTCCTGCTTCAGCAGGGTCAGGCCCTCGACGTCCGCTGCGACCCGGACACCGCCGAAACCGGGGTCGTCACCCGCCACGCACGCGTCGGTCGCCTCGTCGAAGGTGGCCGGCACGCCGTACTCGCGGACCTTGTCCTGAAGGACGGGAGTGCCCTTGAGATCGGCCGGCAGGCGCCAGATGCCCACGTCCTCCTGCCCGGCGAAGAGCGTGCGCGTCTCCGGGTCGACGACCATGCCCTCGACCTGCGGGCCCTCGCCGGGGGCGGCGCAGGGGGACCACTTCGTACCGTCGGGCATGGTGAAGGCGGCGGGCAGGTTCAGGGTGCGGACCTTCCGGTAGGACACCGTGCCCCGGCGCGTCGTGGTCAGCTCCAGCAGCGCGACGCGGGTGGTCGCGTTCTGGCTCACGAGCGCGTAGGACCTGCCGGTCGCGGAATCGGTGTACGTGGCCAGACCGTAGGCGGTGCTCTCCCCGTTGACCTCCTCCTGCGAGTCGGAGAAGATCCACGGCGCCGAGGCGTCCGTGACATCGGTGAGCGGGGCGTCCGACCGGGCACCGTCGACGCGGTAGATGCGCAGCTTGTCACTGCCACGGTCGCTGACGACCGCCAGGTCCGTGGCGCCGGGACCCAGGGACGCCCCGTGCACCAGGTCGACGTTGTTGAAGCGGCCGGGGGCGTCGTCCGCACCGGGCGCCGCGGGGGCGGGGACCGACTGCACCTGCCGGGCGTCGAGGTCGTAGACCCGCAGGCCGCCCTCCTTGGCCGTGGCGATGACCAGGCTCGCGTCCGGGTCGCTGGAGTCGCGCCAGATCGCCGGGTCGTCGGCGTTCGCGTTGCCGCCCGCGTCGTCGTCGAACAGCGCGGCGGTCTCGGCCCGGGGAACGACCTCGGGCGGTGCGGCGGGCGCCGCGGCCCGCGCCGAGGGTACGGCCGCGGCGGCCGCGGTCAACACCAGGGTCGCCGTCGCCGCGACGACACGGGAACGGCGGCTTGTGAACGCGTGCACGGGCTGTCTCCTTCGTCAGGGAGCGGCCGGGACCGACGTGCCTGCGACGCCGGATCGCGACCGCACCCACCACTGGGACGACGTCACATGATCGAGAACGCAGGCGGAGGGCGCGCGTCACCCCGGCGGCCCGCTGACGACGTGTACATGGCCGCGGGGTGAACCGGACGGCTCTGCCCTCCAGTCGACCGGCCGAGCCCGGGCCCATGGACGCCGGCTGTGCCAGTCGCGCCGTCCGCCCGGGTCCGCCGCACGGCCCATCCCCGGTGGTCCACCCCTTCTCCTGTGCCGAGACTGTTCGTCACTGCCCGCTGCGCCCCGCTGGAGGCCCGAGCCCCCATGGATGACCTCCCCGCGGCGCCCGACGCACGTGCCCGTCTGGAACTGAGAGCGATCAGGGAGCTGCTGAAGTCCCAGCGTCGACGCATCCGATCCCATGCCCGTGCCCACCCGTCCCCGTTCACGCAGCAGGGCCGGCCAGGCGTTCCGCCGGGCACCGGGCACCCCACGGGACCTGAGGTGCTCGACGCCCTTCCCGTGCCGGCCCTGCTGCTGACTCCCGTGTCCGGCGACGACGGGGACGTGGTCGAAGTCCACTGCACGAGCCACAACGCGGCAGCGGTCGCCTACGCGGCCGAGCGGTTCCCCGACAGCCCGGCCCCCCGGTGGTCGGGGCCGGTGTCGTTGTACGAGCGGTTTCCGTCCCTGTCCCGGACCCCCGTTCCCCGGATGATCAGCCGCGCGCACCACGACCGTGAAGTCCAGGGGCCCGAGGCCGTCGAGTGGGTCGTCGACGGAGCCTCGGGACCGGTGAGGCTCATCGCCGAGGTGCGCGTGAGTCCCTGCGGTGACCGACTGCTGCTCACCTGGGAACGCGGACACCACCTCCTCATGGCGGCCGCGGCGCAGCGGCTGGTGCGCACCTGCTGGGCGGAGTGGAACCTCGGAGACGACGGCGTCGAGCCCTCCCGAGGGTTCCGCCAGGCGCTCGGGCTGCCGGCGGACTCCCCCCTGCCCACCCTGTCCGACCTGGCCGGTGCCGCCACGCCCGACACCCTGCCGGGCCTGTACCAGATGCTCTACGAGGTCATCCTGCGCAAGCGGACGGCCGACTGTTCCCTGCGGCTGCGCCGGACGCCGGGCCGGATCACCCGCATGACCGCCGAGCCCGTACGGATCGCCCCCGGCGGTCTGGTCTGGGGAATCCGCGCCGTGTTCACCGACGTCACGGCCGAGCGGCTGCGCCGGAAGACGGCGGACCACGCCGAGCGGGAAGCACGCCGCCAGCGCCGGCACGCCGAGACACTCGGCGAGGTCGCGGAGGCCCTGCGCGAGGCGGTGCTCCCCCAGTTCCACGACGAGCTGGCCGCCTTCGGCCTCCAGGCGGCGGTCGTGTACCGGCCCGACGCCCGTGCGGCCGGAGTGGGAGGAGACTGGTACAAGGCCCGCAAGCTGCCCGACGGGCAGCTCCTCGTCGCGCTCGGCGACGCCCGGGGGCACGGACTGGCCGCGGTCACCCTGATGGCGAAACTGCGTTATGCGCTGGCCGGACTCGCCTACACGGAGCAACCCGTCGAGCAACTGACGTACTGGCTCAACGAGAGCGCCTGCGCGGACGGCATCGAGTCCACCGCCACCGCCGTCATCGCCCGGTACCACCCCGAGCAGTCGCTGCTGCGCTGGACGTGCGCCGGGCATCCCAACCCGGTGCTGCTCCGCGACGGACGCGCCACACCCCTGCCCTCCCCCGCCGGCGGACCGGGACTCCCCCTCGGTGTCCTGCCCGGCACGGCCTACGCCGCCGCCGCGGCGCCGCTCAGGACCGGGGACGTCGTCCTCATGTACTCGGACGGCCTGACCGAACGCCGCAACAGCGACCCGGACCAGGACACGCTGCGCTTCCTCGACGCCGCCGCGCTCTCCTTCCGGGCGACAGCCCCGGGCCCGGGCCGCGACGAGCTGCACCGCTACGCCGAAGACCTGGTGGCGCGCCTCGACGGCCCGCACCGCACCGACGACGCCACTCTCCTCGTCCTGCGGCGGACCACGCCACTGTGAGCGTGGCGCGCCGACTCCTTCAGTCCCGCACCTTCCCGGAGTCCTGACCTCCCGCAGAGGCGGCCGCGCGGTCCCGTAGCGCGTCTGCCGGATCCCAGCCGCGGCGGGGAACCGAGTCCAGCAGCGCCCGGGTGTACTCGTCCTCGGGTGCGGTCAGCAGTCGCTTCGTGGGGCCCTGTTCGACGACGGTGCCGCGCCGCATCACCACCGTCTCGTCGGTGACGTGCTGGACCACGGCGAGGTCGTGGCTGATGAAGACGAGGGCCAGACCGGTGTCCTGCCGGATGTCGACGAGCAGGCGCAGGATCTGCGACTGGATGGACACGTCCAGCGCGGCCACCGCCTCGTCCAGGACGAGGACCCGCGGGTTCACGGCCAGGGCCCGTGCGATGGCCAGCCGCTGCTGCTGCCCGCCCGACATCTCGTGCGGGCGGGCGGCGGCCTCGCGGGGGCCGAGGCCGACCCGGTCCAGGAGTTCCCCGATCCGTGCGTCCGCGTCGGCCGCGCCGTGCAGGCTCAGCGAGGTGGCCAGGCACTGGCGTGCGGTCAGCCGGGGGTCGAGTGAGAGGTACGGGTCCTGGAAGACCATCTGGATCTCCCGGGCCCGGGCGAGCCGGGCGGCGCGGCCGCGGCTTCGGCCCGCCGTCCGGTCCCGCCCGTCGACGCAGATCGTTCCCGCGTCGGGCCGGACGAGTCCGACGAGCATGCGGGCGACGGTCGTCTTGCCGGAGCCCGACTCGCCGACGATGCCGACGGACCCGCCCGTCGGCAGGGTGAACGACACGTCGTCCGCGGCGACCAGACTGTCCCCGCCGGGGAGTCGGTAGGTCTTGCGCAGCCCGTCGGCGACGAGCAGCGGCGGGGCCGGGGGTACGGCTTTCGGGCTGGTCACGGGTTGTTCCTCGCAGTCGCTCCGGCGGTGGCTGCCGCCGCTTCGGGCAGTCGGCGGCAGGCGGCCTCGCCGCCGTCGGGAAGTTCGGTCGCCTGTGGGGTCCACGCCTCGCAGGCGGGCTCGGCCTGCGGGCACCGCGCGGCGAACGGACAGCCGTCGGCTCCGTCCGCGAGCGACGGGGGCCGGCCGGGGATGGGCCGCAGGGGGCGGGAGACGCCGAGTTCGGGTGAGCAGTCGAGCAGTCCGCGGGTGTAGGGGTGGCGGGCGTGGTCGAAGAGGCTGTGCCCCGGCCGGTGTTCCACGATGCGGCCCGCGTACATGACGTACACGCGGTCGCAGTACGCGGCGGCCAGGTGCAGGTCGTGGGTGATGAACAGCATGCCGGTCTCGTGCCGTCGCCCCAGGTCGCGCAGCAGGGCGAGGATCTCCGCCTGGGTGGTGACGTCCAGGGCGCTGGTGGACTCGTCGGCCAGGATCAGGTCGGGGCCGGCGGCCAGTGCGCCGGCGATGACGACGCGCTGGAGCATGCCGCCGGACATCTCGTGCGGGTACTGGCGCAGGCGCCGTGCCGGATCGTTCAGGCCGACGCTGTCGAGGAGTTCGACGGCGCGTTCGCGGGCGGTGCGGCGGTCGTGGCCGCCGGTGTGCACGAGGCGTTCGACGAGGAAGTCGCCGACACGGTGGACGGGGTTGAGGGCCGAGCGCGGGTTCTGGTGGATCATCGCCACGCGCCGGGCCCGGTGCTCGCGCAGCGCGGTGCCGGGCATCGTCAGTACGTCGGTTCCGGCGACCGCCACCCGCCCGTGCGCCGCGGCGTCGTCGGGCAGCACGCGCAGTACGGCCTTGGCGGTGGTGGACTTGCCGGAGCCGGATTCGCCGACGAGGCCGACGACTTCGCCCGCGGCGACGCGCAGGGACACGTCGGCGAGCAGTGGCCGGGCGGTGCCGGGCAGGTGGACGGTGAGTCGGTCGATGTCGAGCAGCACGGGGTGGCTACCTCCTGGTTCCGAGCCGGTCGGCGAGGTGCACCCCGGCGACGTTGAAGGCCACGACGACGGCGGCGATGGCGGTGCCGGGCACCAGCGCGGGCAGCAGCGCGCCCTGCACGATGGCCGACTGCCCCTCCTGCACCATCAGTCCCCAGTCGGAGCTGGGCGGCTGGGTGCCGAAGCCGAGGTAGCTGAGGGTGGCCAGGCTCATCAGTGCCTCGCCGAAGAGGACCACCAGGTATCCGGCGATCGACCGGGCGAGGTTGGGCACGAGGTGGCGTACGCAGATCCGTGCGCCGCCCATGCCCTGCACCCGGTAGGCGTCGACGTAGGGCTTGGCGCGCTCGGCCAGGGCCACGCTGCGGGTGTACTTGGCGATGGTGGGCGCGAAGGCGAGGCCGAGGCCGAGCACCGAGGTGGTCATGCCGGTGCCGAAGACGGCGATGATCAGTACGACGAACAGCAGCCCGGGGAACGCGTACATCACGTCGGTCAGCCGGGAGACGAAGGCGTCGATCCAGCCGCCGCGCCAGGCGGCCAGGGTGCCCAGGCTCACCCCGATGACGGCGGCGAGCGCCAGCAGCAGCACGGGAGCGACGAGACTGGTGCGGGCGCCGTACAGCACCCGGGAGAGCAGGTCCTGGCCGGAGGCGTCGGTGCCGAGCAGGTGCTCGCCGCCGGTGCCGACCAGGGAGGACGACAGGTCGACGGCGTCGGGGGCGTACGGCGCGAGCAGCGGGGCGCACACGGCGGCGAGGACGACCAGGGCGAGGAAGCCGGCGGCGACGAGCGCGGCGACCGGGCGCCGGGGGCGCCGTACGGTCCGGGGCGGTGCGGGGGCGTCGGCGGGTACGGCGGTCATGCGGCGCTCCTTGCGGCCTTCAGGCGCGGGTCGAGCAGCGGGTGTGCGAGGTCCACCAGGGTGGTGACCACGACGTAGCAGGTGACCATGAGCAGCAGGACTGCCTGGGCGACGGGGAAGTCGTGGCTGTTGATGGCGCCGACGAGCAGGGAGCCGATGCCGCTGAGGCCGAAGACGGTCTCGATGGCCACGGTCCCGGCGAGCATGCCGGCGGTGACCAGGCCGCACATGGTGACGATCGGGCCGAGGGCGTTGCGCAGCACGTGGCGTCGGACGATCTCGCGTTCGGGCAGGCCCGAGGAGCGGGCCACGGCGACGTGGTCGGCTCCGTCGGCGTCGACGACGGCCTGCCGGGTGACCCGGCTGACGACCGCCAGCGCGCCCAGGGCCATGGCGGTGGCGGGCAGGGTGAGGTGGTGCAGGGTGCCGACGAGTCCTTCTCCGCTGCCGGTGACGGGGAACCAGCCCAGTTGCACGCCGAACAGCGCGACCAGGGCGATGCCGCCGACGAAGGAGGGCACGGACGCGGCGAGGGTGGTGGCGCCGACGACGGCCGAGTCGATCCAGCGGCCCCGGTTGAGTGCGGCGAGCGCGCCGGCGCTCACGCCGAGGACCACGAAGAGGACGGTGGCGTAGGCGACGAGTTCCAGGGTGGTGGGGAAGCGGGCGGCCAGGAGGTCCGCGACCTCGTCGCCGTACTGGAAGGAGCGTCCCAGGTCCAGGTGGAGGCAGTCCCACAGCCACCGGCCGTACTGGACGACCAGCGGTTCGTCCAGGTGGTACTGCTCGCGGACGGCGGCCAGGCGCTCGGGCGTGAGGGTGTCGCGACCGCCCGCCAGGAAGACCGCGGGGTCGCCGGGGGCGGCGTAGATGGCCGCGAAGATGACGAACGACGAGGCGAGGAGGGTCGCGAGGAGGCCGGCGAGTCGTCTGCCGATACGGACGATCATGGCTCAGCCCTTCTTCGCGCCGAGCGACGCGGCCCACGGGTGGTACAGGTAGGCCATCGAGGCCGGCGGGCCGGTGAGCTGGTCGCTGAGGGCCAGGGCGGTGGGGGTCTGTGCCACGGGGATCCAGACGGCGGCGTCGGCGAAGCGGCGCTGGATGTCGACGACCAGGGCGGCTCGCTGGGCGTCGTCGAGCGTCCGCTTGGCCTGTTCGACCTTCTTGTCGTAGGCGGCGCTGTGGAAGCCGACCCAGTTGTTGGAGTCGCCGGACACTCCGTTGTCGTAGAAGCCGACGGGGTCGCTCTTGGAGATGTACCAGTCGGCGACGAGCACGTCGATGTCGGCGCGGGCGGACTTGTCGCCGTAGAACTCGCCGTACTCGGCGGAGGGCACGGTCTTGATCTGCGCCTTGAGTCCGATCTGCTGGAGGGCTGCGCGTACGCCGTTGGCGATGACGAGGCGTCCCTGGGTGCTGTCGGTGCCGATGACGATCGGTCCGTCCGGCTTGTGCTCGGCGTTCTGGACGAGCTTCTTGGCCCGGGCGATGTCGGCGGCGGTGGGTGAGGCGGGGGCGCCGGTCAGGTTCTCCTGGGCGGCGGAGAAGGCGGACTTCTCGTAGCCCCAGGCGCCGGAGCCGACGGGAGTGGCCCAGGGCTGGGCCAGGCCGCCGTAGCCGGACTCGGCTATGCCGGTGCGGTCGAGGCTCAGGGAGAGGGCCTTGCGGATGTCGGGGTCGGCCAGGCCGCCGCGCTCGGTGGGGATGAGGTCGAGGGTCGCGGTACTGGGCCCGAAGTGCAGGTCGATGCCCTTCTTGCCGTCGAGGGCGGCGGCCGTGCCGACGGAGTCGGTGTAGGCGCCGTCGGCGGCTCCGGTGCGCAGGGCGTTGACCATGGCGCTGTCCTCGGCCCAGCGGAAGACGACCTTCCCGGTCAGTGGCTTGTCGCCCCAGTAGTCGTCGTAGCGCTCCAGGGTGACGGAGTCGCCCGACTTCCAGGAGGCGAGCCGGTACGGGCCGCTGCACGCGTCGGCCTGGCCCGGTGTGCCGAAGTCCTTTCCTTGCTCCCGCACCCGCTGCTGCTGGTAGACGAGTCCGGCGTCGCCGGCGAGCGCCTTGGTGAACAGGGCGTCGGGCTCCTTGAACCTGATGGTGATCTGGTGGGCGCCGGTCTTCTTCATCGACGTCACGTTCTCGAACTCGTCGGCCTCGGACATGTCCGGGTCCGCGTGCCGGCGCAGGCTGAACAGTACGTCGTCGACGGTCATGGCGGTGCCGTCGTGGAAGGTGACACCCTGGCGCACGGTCAGGACCAGGGTCTTGGCGTCCGGCCGCCCGGCCTTCTCCACGAGCCACGGCCGTACGGTCATGTCGGGCTGCAACTGGTACAGGCGCTCGCACACGTTGGTGAGCACCGTGCGGCCCGCGCTGCCGCCCTGGGTGTCGAGGTCCAGGGAGTCGGGCTCGTCCTCCAGCAGCCAGTCGACGCTGTCCACCGCGCCGGTGGCCGCGGCCGTGGTCGGGGTGAGCTCCAGCTGGGTCACGTCACGGCCCGTGTCCCCGGACCGGCCGGTGTCGGCGCCGCTGCACGCGGTGGCGAGTACCGTCAGGCCCGCCATCCCGAGGGCGGCGATCGAGGTCTTCAACTTCATACGGTGGCTCCTGAGCGGGAAGGGTGGTGCGGAGACTTCTCGTTTCTGCGGGGGTGGGGCTCCCGGTGACCTGCGGTCCGGTCTAACGGGGGGCGTGGGGGCCGTCGTAGAGGTTCCAGGGCAGGTGCTGGTAGTCGCGGTCGCAGGGGGTTCCTGCGGTGACGTGGTAGTCGCCGGAGGTCAGGTCGACGCAGGAGGAGACGAGGGTCTGCCACTGCCGTACGGGCGACCTGCGCGGGTCGGGGTGCGTGCACAGGGACTCGGGGAAGCCGAGGTGGTCCGACATGGCGTGCTGGATGGTCTTGCGGGACTCGTCGGGGCCCGTGGAGTCGCGCAGCCGCCGCAGGCCCTGCTCGGCGCGGGGCACCCGGACCAGGGAGTCGGCGGCCAGCGGCCGGTAGTCGGCGGCGAGGGCGGCGGGGATGCCGGCCTGGTAGTGGTTGCCGTGCACCAGCAGGCCGTCGGTGGGATACATCCAGCGGTGTCCGGCCGGGGTGGTCTCCACGTCGATGGCGAAGCCCTCCCGGCAGGTGAGCAGCGCGTTCCCGGCGATGTGGGCGCGGGTCCGGCTCAGCACGCGCAGGGCGTCACTGATGGTGGACTGGTCCAGCACGCTGCGGCGGATCACCGTCTGCGGCAGGCCGACGGTGTCGTCGAAGCGTCCGCCCAGTCCGTTGGCGTTGAGCGCGATGCCGGCCGAGTTGGCGCCCTGGCGGCCGATCTGTCCGGCCTCCACCTGCATGACCAGGGTCGGCTTCGGGGGCTGGACGACACGCAGCATCACGACGGTGCCGGCCACCGCGGCCCGCCAGTCCCAGTTCTGTCCCGCCCACACGTGGCCGTCGCCGCTCGCCGGTCCGTGCACCGCGAAGGAGGTGCAGCCCTCGGCGGCCTCCTCGTCCTCGGGCAGCCGGCTGAAGGTGGAGTCGTAGATGACCTCGCCGCGCGCGTTGAGCGCCAGTATGTCGAGCAGGCCGACACCTGCTCCGTCGGCTATCCCCTGCATCTCCTCGACCAGTTCGGGTGCGTGCTCGCGCACCGGCTCGAGCCACAGCTGGGCGCGGGCCGTGACCTGGTCCCAGGGCAGACCGGACGCCTCTCCGAAGGCTTCGGTGTAGTAGGCGATGGCCTCACCGATGCGGGAGCGCACCGCTTCGCCGTACTGCCGCCCGCGTTCTTCCGGTGTCCCGGAGATCTCTATGACCGGCAGGGGGGCGTGGTGCATGACAGGGCTCCTCGGGGGGCAATGGTGTTGTAACATCCATTCCAAAGATGAACATCATTGGAACAAGTTGCTCAGAGCGTAACCACGAAACCGAGGAAGTCAAGAGGCGTAATGGACGTTCCAGAGGCCGGCAGTGTGGGTCCGGGCGGGTTGGCCCGGCTGCGGACCGCGATCCGAGATCTGTGGGAGGAACTCTCCACGTCCGAGCGCACCGTCGCCCAGTACCTCGCGAGTGCGCCCGCGGAGCAGATCATGTTCGCCAGCGCCCAGCAGTTGGGCACCGCCAGCGGTACCAGCAATGCCACCGTCGTCCGCACCCTCCAGCACTTGGGTTACGCCGGACTCCCGGCCCTCAAGAGGGAACTCGCCGCGGACTTCACCGCATCACAGGCGCCCGAGGTCCGCCTCAGGCAGCGCATCTCCCACGTGGGCCAGGACCTGGAGAGCATCTGGGGCGACGTGTTCGACGAGGCGCAGGAACGCATCGAGCAGGCCAGACGCCTGACCAGTACCAAGTCCTTCGAACGGGCCGTCGAAGCACTGGCCTCGGCCCGCGAGGTGCTCTGTTACGGCGTCGCCGCGTGCGAGGTCGGGGCCCGCCACCTCACCCTGTCCCTGGGCCGGCTGGGGCGCCGCTCCCGGTTCAGCGGAGCCACCGGCTTCGCCTTCGCCGACGATCTGCTGCCGCTGTGCCAAGGCGACGCGGTGGTCATCTTCCAGCCGGCCCGGCACCTGCACGAACTGACCGTGCTGGTGGAGCGGGCGCGAGCGGTGGGGGCCGCCATCGTCCTGATCACCGACGAACTCGGCGAGCCCTTCGGCGACCGCGTCGACGCGGTACTCACCGCGCCGCACACCCCCACCGGCAACACCAACGAGTCCCTGACCGGGCTCCTGGTCGCCGACGCCCTGCTGCTGGCGATAACCACCCTGGACGAGACGCGCGCCGTCGAGCACTCGCATCAACTGACGGCCCTGCGGGAGCGGTTGGTGCCACCCCATCGGTGACGCGAAGGAGCCGACGGCCCCCCTGGGCGGCCGTCGGCTCCTCGGGCCGGGGGCGTCGGCGCCCCCGGGGTCAGGTCAGTTCTCGTTCACCAGATCGTGCGCCGGCACGGTCACGGTCCGGGCGTCGGGCTTGCCGCCGAGCACGATCTTCCGCAGCGCGCTGTTGTTGTCGACGCTGGTCTCCTTGAGCCGCTTCTCGGGGTTGGCCAGCACCTGGATGTAGTACGTGCCGTTGGGGACGTCCGTGATGTCGAAGGACTGGCCCGGCAGGTCCTGGGAGTACGTGTCACCGGACCCGACGTCGAGCACCTCGCGGACGGAGATGGAGTTCTCCTCGCCGCAGGCGGTGGCCAGGTCGGTGTTGTACGGGTGCCAGTTGGCGTTCTTCACCGTGTAGTCGATCGCGTCGGTGTTGGCCAGGCAGAAGGCCTCCTTGCCGCTGCGCACGGCCTCCTTCTTGTCCGCCTTCAGCAGCCGGTAGCTGGCGAAGTCGGTGAAGTGCCAGTGCACGTGCCCCGGACGCGGGTCCCACTCCATGGTGCCGGTCGGGGTGTAGCCGACCTGCTTGCCCTTGGCGTCGTAGAAGTACTGGTAGGCGTCCATCTTGGCCTTGCCGGGCGACCGGAAGCCGTCCACCACCAGTTGCGCCGGACCGGCGTTCCACACGTTGGCGCTGAAGGCCAGGTAGTCCTTGCCGGGGATGTCCTTCTCCCCGTCGGTGACGACGATGCCGTAGGCCGGCAGCGAGCGCAGGTCGGGCTTGGGGACGTCCGGTACGGAGGGCTTGCCGGCGGGTCGCTTCGCCAGTGGCTGGAGCGCCGGGGCCTTGCGCGAGCCGTCGGTCTGGCCGCCCTTGTCGCCGACCGGCATGGAGCGGGCGGCCTGCTTCTTCTTCAGCGCCCACGGCAGGGCGGGCGGCGCCGCCTTGAGGGGTCCGTGGCCCACGTTGTACGAGGGGCCCGCTCCGCTGGTGGCCGGCGCCGCCGCCTCGGCGGGAGTCGGGGCGTGCCCCGGCCCGTGACCCGCGTGCGCGGCCGGAGCCTGCTGGGCGGTTGCGTGGCCGGCGTGCTCACCCGCCGTCGCGGACCGGGCCGCGGGCGCCCCTGCGGCACCTTCGTCGTCCTCGTAACTCCGTTCCACCACGGTTACCTTGACGGTCGCGGGCTTGTTCGCGATGCCGAACAGGTCGCGGTACTTCTTGGCGACCGAGACCTTGGCGGTGTAGGTCCCGGGCGCCAGCGTGGCGGGCTCGGTGTAGGAACCCGCGTAGGTGTTGGCCGCCCAGCCCTTCTCGACGCCCCAGACCGAACCGAGGGTGAACGGGTTGGTGGGGCAGCTCTCCGGATACTTGGAGGTGGCGGGGGCGTCGGGGCGCACCCGGCCGCTGGCGTTGTTCGGGCAGAAGTCCTCGGTCCGGCTGAGGACCTTCTTGCCCGCCTTGTCGGTGACCGTGACCTCCGCGAAGCCGGGCAGTCCGGAGAAGTCCTTCACCGTGCCCTTGGGCAGCGTCTTGGCCTTCGTCTTGCCGCCCTCGTACACGGTCTGGGTGATGGTCACCGGGTCCTTGTAGGACGTGCGGGTCACCTTCAGCTCCAGCGGCCTGCCCTCGGCGGTGAGGTAGGTGCCGAGGTCGAGGTAGACGCCCGGGTCCTCCTTCCAGGAGGTGAGCGTCAGTGAGTTGGTCGCGGCGATGAGGCTCAGCTTGGGTCCGGTCGCCGCCTTCGCCGGCTCCGCGGTCGCGGCCACGAGTCCGGCGGTCACGGCCATGGCGGCGACCGCCGTGGTGCCTGCGAGCAGTGGACGCCGCAGCCGGGTGGTGCGCGTTCTGGTCATCTGTCCCTCGTCCTTCAGGTGCTGGGGGGTGCGGTGGGAAGGAAGCAGACGGGCACATGCTGTGCCCGCGCTGTGAGAGGGAGCGGTCGGATGCCCGGTTGTCCAGAAGGCGGAAACCGGGAGGAGGTTGGCCGGATCGCTGCGTTGTGGATGAAATCAGGCTGAAGTCGTGGATGCGGGCCGCGTGGGGGCGGGTGGTGCGGTATATGGGCCCAGCCCGCGGACCGCCTGCGCCCGGGCAGTCGGGCGGTCGAGCAGTCGGGCAGTCGGGCAGTCGGGCAGAGCCGACATCCGCCCCCGTGCCGGGCTGTTCCGGCCGCGGCCCGACCGGAGGGAAGAGCTAGGGGGTGAGCGGCAGTTCGGCGAGGCTGTGCCAGCCCGTGCGGGTCAGGCCGACCACGTGCAGGGCGGTTACTTCCGTGGTGATGGGCAGGGCGGCGGCGGTACGGCGGTCGATCTCGGCGGCGGCCCGCGGGGTCACGTCCAGGGCGACGGTGAGGTGCACCGGCGGGCGGGGGCCGAACCGGCCGCCGTAAGGGACCTGCGCCGGGAACGCCGTGCGCACGGCATCGGCCACCCGGTCCAGTTCGGGCACCGGGACACCGACGAACCCGCCGTTTCGTTCGACCGCGGCCAGCCTGACGGGGACGGGGCCGACGGGAAGGACGGCCCGCAGCCGGTCCACGTCCGACCCGTCCACCTCGTCCGCGGGCAGCCAGGGATAGAGCAGCGCGGCGTGGGCGGGCACACCAGGCCGCACCGCCAGTGCGTCCACCTCGGCGGCCGACCTCAACACGGCCTCGGCGTCCGGCAACAGCGCCAGTACGGCCGTCGTACCCGTCCGCGCCATCTACTGCCCCTTCCCGCGCCCCGTGTCTTTCCGGTCGAACCGACCCCTACGCCGTCCGAACGGTCCCGGCGGTGACGGTCCCGCGCGGCACGGTGCGGGCACGTGGGTGTTGTCGTCGCGCACCGACCATCAGTCGTTGGCCCGGGGCTGGAGGATGCGCTGGTACCAGGTGCCCGGCCTGCCGCCCAGATCGGCCGGGGCGGCAGGGCCGACCGGCACGAACTCGGCCTTGGCCAAGACCTTCCGGGACGCCGCGTTGTCGTGGGAGGCGGCCGCCCGCAGGGTGCGCAGGCCGTGCGTCACCGACGCCGTCCGGCACAACTCCCGGACGGTCGCGGTCGCCACGCCGCGGCCGGCCACCCGCTCCGCGACCCGGTAGCCGAGTCTGGCGGTGCCGTCCTCCAGGTCGTACAGGTTGAACCGGCCGAGTACCTCGCCGTCCTCGGCGACGAGCACGTAGAAGGCGCAGACACCGGCCTCCTGTTCGGCCAGCAACGCGTCGTACCCGTCGGCGAACCGGTCGAAGTAGTCGTCACCGCGGTCGGACACCGCGGCAGCGAAGTAGGCGCGGTTCGCCAACTCGAAGGCCAGGACGGCCGGCGCCTGGTCGGCATGCAGCGGGATCAACTCGGGCATGGCCCGACTGTACCCGGAGCGCGGGCGGCGGCCGGTCCGGGGCAGGACGCCTTCATTGGCTCGGCTCGGACAGCGGCATCGGCAGGTGCGGCGTGGGTGTTCACGCACCGGCCCAGCGTGTGCTCGACTCCGCGGCGGCGGCGACGAAGGAGGCGACCAAAGGGCGGCGGTCGTCCTGGGACCAGGCGAGGACGAGTTCGCTGTCGGGGGCGTCGGTCACGGGCCGGTAGGTGAGGTCGGGGTGCATGGGCTGGGCGAGTGAGCGGGGCAGGAGCGCGACGGTGCGGCCCAGTCTGATCATGTGCAGGACCTCGGCCGCGTCCGTGACCTCGGGCCCCTGCCCGGCCTCGGGCGCTCCGGTCCAGCGCACACCTTTCCAGCGGGGCAGCGTCTCCTGGGCGAGGTCGGCGAGAGTGACCTCCGAGCGGGAGGCGAGCCGGTGGTCCGGCGGCAGGATCGCGACCCGTCCCTCGACCATCAGGGTTTCGTGGTCCAGGCCGGTCATGTCGTCGAACGGAGCGTAGAGCAGGGCGACATCGGCCCGGCCGTCGCGCACGTGGTCGGCGCGGTCGGTGGCTCCGCCGAACAGGATGTCCACCTGGCGGGCGTCGGGCCGGCCGGCGTACGCGGCCAGGATCCCGGACAGGAGGTTCGCGTCACCTCCGGGTTTGATCACCAGACGCAGATGGGCCTGGCGATCACCGGCCCGGCGCGTCTTCTCGGCAGCCGCGCCGACGGCGTTGAGCGCGTGCCTGCCGTGGTGCAGGAGCGCGTCACCGGCGGGGGTGAGGGCGACGTGCCTGCTGGAGCGCTCCAGCAGCCGCACTCCGAGCCGGGATTCCAGGCGCCGGATCGCCTTGGACAGGGCCGGCTGCGCGACCGCCAGGCCGGCCGCGGCGCGACCGAAGTGCAATTCCTCCGCCACGGCGACGAAGTACTCCAGCTCGCGGGTCTCCAGCTCGGCCATGCACCGAGGCTACCGCCTGATCCATTCCCACGAGGCATGGAGCGAGAACGGATGGATCTTGGACGGGCGGGAAAAGTGCCTGTTCTCTGGAGGCATGATTCACCACACGATGATCGTCGCGTTCGACAGTCCGATTCCCACGAGTGAGCTGGACCGGTACCTCGAGGAGTTCGAGGAGCTCGTGATGGGTTCCGGTCTCGTCGAGTCGGTCGCGACCCGCCACCACATCCGCGTCCCGGGTGACGACCACGCCCCGGTGGCCATCGCCAGCGCCGTCGTGCAACTGCGCCTGGCCGACCTCGACGCCCTGAACGCGACGTTCACCATGCCCGGGGCCCTCGACCTCATCAAGCGCTGGCAGGCCCGCCACCCCTACCAGGCCGTCTGGGTCAACCACGAGCCGTTGACCTGACCCGCACTGCCGACCCGGCGCGGCGGGACACGGGCCGAGGCGCGGGCTAGGAGGCATCCTCGTCGCCGTCGCGCAGGGAACGGATCATGCTCCGCAGGCTGCGGAACGCGTGTGCCTGCTCCGCCTCGGTCATGCCGGCCAGCATCCTGACCTCGACGGACCG
Source organism: Streptomyces sp. CS113 (assembly GCF_002188365.1). Classification (NCBI taxonomy): domain Bacteria; kingdom Bacillati; phylum Actinomycetota; class Actinomycetes; order Kitasatosporales; family Streptomycetaceae; genus Streptomyces; species Streptomyces sp. CS113. Next base: position 8,542,456 of record NZ_KZ195574.1, on the reverse strand, counting down.
GACCGCCACGGTCGCCTGCTCCAGGCTCCGGCGGCCGCTCGGCGTGAGCCGCGCGGGAAGGACCTTCCCGACGGCCGCCTCCGCCGGCCTGGTCACGTAGCCCTCGCGTTCCAGGGTCTGGAGCAGCACGTTCATCGTCTGGCGCGTCACGAACGCGCCACGCGCCAGCTCGGAGTTCGACAGGCCCGGCCGTTGGGCCAGCAGCTCGAGGCAGGAGTAGTGCGTCACGCTCATGCCGAGGGGCCGCAACACCTCCTCCATGGCGGTGCGCAGGGCACTCGAAGCCTCTTTCAGCAGGTAGCCCAGTGATTTGTCCAGGTCGATGCCGGCACCCTTTTGACTCATGTCAGTATTCTGACATACGCTCCATGTCAGAAAGCTGACACGGAGAGAAGGAGCACCACCATGCCCGCCACCGGTCCCGACTTCATCTCGTTCCAGGCCCGCGACCTCGACGCCTCGCAGGCGTTCTACGAGCGGTACCTCGGCCTCGTCCGCTCGCCGGCCGGGCCGCCGCACGCCGTGGTGTTCGAGACGAAGCCGATCGCGTTCGCCCTCCGCGAGGTGGTGCCCGGCACCGATCTCGCGTCCGTCTCCCAGCCCGGCATCGGTGCCGCGATCTGGTTCCACGCCACCGACGTCCAGGCCGTCCACGACGCTCTCGTCGCCGACGGGCACACCATCGTCTCCGCACCGATCGACGGCCCGTTCGGCCGGACGTTCACCTTCGCCGACCCCGACGGCTACCACGTCACGCTCCACGACCGCACCTGACCGGCGGAAGGCCCACGCCTTTCCGGGCGGCAGCCCCCGCAGCCACCACCCCGAGGACCCCCGTCCCCGCTCCGCACTCGGCGATGATCAAAGATGGACGGAGCACGAAGGACGGAAGGCGTCGGCCCGGCCACCGCGCCGGGCCCGGAAGGGAGATGCCATGGCCAAGGCGGTACGGGCCTCGCTGGGCGAGATGTCGATCACGTGTCAGGTCTGCGAGAACGACCTGTTCCGCGAACGGGGAGTGAAGCTCAACAGCACGGGCGGGGAGTTGTTCAATCTCGCCTGGGCCGACGAGAGGGCCACGGGGCTGATCTGTCTGCGGTGCGGTTACGTGCACCTCTTCGTCAATCCGGAGATCAAGCTGCACCGCGCCAAGGACTGACACGCGATCGGCCGCGAGCGGCCACGAGCGGTCCGCGGCGACCGCGCGCCCGGGGCAGCGGGCCGGGGCCGCCCCGGGCCCCGCCGGTCGCGCGGCTTCAGTCCGCGGAGAACCGCAGATACGGAGCGACGCTCCGCAGCTTCTCGCAGGTCTCCTCGATCTCCCGTTCCGGGCTCGACTGGGCGGTGACCCCGGCGCCCGCCCGCAGCCACGCCCGGTTCTCCGCGCCGATCAGCGTGCGCAGGACGAGCGCGGCGTCCAGGGCGCCGCTGGTGCTCCCCCGGAACACCGCGCCGCCGTACAGCCCGCGTGGCCCGTCCTCGTGGCGGGCCAGGGTCTCCAGTGCGGCACGCTTGGAGACCCCCGTGGCGGTGATCGCCGGAAAGAGGGAGGCGAAGGCGTCCCACGGTCCGGTGTCCGGCCGGAGCCGGCCCGTCACCCGCGAGGCGAGGTGCTGCACCGATCCGCGTGGCCGGACCGCCATGTACTCCTCGACCACGACGGAGCCGGGGCTGCACACGGCCGCCATCTCGTCCCAGGCCAGACGTACCGACACGGCGTGCTCGTGTATCTCCTTGGGATCGCTGAGCAGTTCCGCGCGCCGGCGCTCGTTCTCCGCCGGGTCCGCACCGAGGGCGCGAGTGCCCGCGAGCGGCTGGGTGCTGACGCGGCCGTCGTCCCCGACCTCGAGGACGGTCTCGGGACTGAATCCGGCAGCCCGGTAACCGCCGAGGTCCAGCAAGTACGAACGTGCCGGTGTGTTGGCCCGGCGGCCCGCGAGATAGGTGGCGGGAAAGTCCGGGTGGGGCTCGGCGGGCAGCGGAACCTTCCGGGAGACCACGGCCTTCTCCAGCAGCCCGGCGCGGATGTCCCCGACCGTACGGGCGACCGCCTGGCCGTAGGCGGCACCGCCGGTGGCGATGATGCCCTCGGTCCCCTCCCGCATGTCCCGCGTGTCCCGCATGGGTTCGTCGCGGGCGGAGGGCTGCCCGGACGCGGGCTCCGCGAGCAGGTCGGCGACCTTGCGGGCCCATGCCTCGTCCACCGCGCGGATCACCGTCGAGTCGCCGCCGAGGGTCACCTCGACGGACGGGATCAGCGCGTGCAGCAGGGGCCGGTCTCCGGCCGACGCGGGGTCCGCGTGGAGGAGGTGGGCGAGTTCGAAGGCCGCCCAGCCGTAGAAGTGGCGCCCGCCGGCCATCTCCTCCCGCGCGCCGATCCCCTCGCCCTTGCCGACCTCCCCGCCCTGGCCTCCCTCGTCGTCCTCGTCGCGCAGGGCGGACAGGGCGTCGGCGAACGCCGCCAGCGGCCTCCCGTCGGTGCGCGAGGTCCAGGTGCGTCCGGCGGCGCACGCGGTGATGCCGCCGGGGTCCGCGGTGACACTCACGTCGGAGCCCGCCGCGAAGTGCCACACTCCGCCTTCCGCCTCGTACACCACGTACTGGCCCGCGAGTCCGGCCCGGGCGAGGCGGGTGGCGGTGGCCATCGGGTCGGGGCAGGGCTCCCGGGTGCTCACGCACGTGAGGGGCGGGACGGACCTCGCCCATGCCTCCCAGGTGTTCCGGGATCCGGTGCTCATCGTGTCGTGCCTTCCTTCTGCCGTACGGTCGGAGGTGGTCGCGGGTGTCCGGTGGGCGGTCATGACGGTGCCGCCTCCAGCCGCCACCCGTGGGCCCGCGCGCGCCGCTCCCAGAAGCAGGCGTACGTGCCGCCCGCCGTCACCAGGTCGTCGTGCGTGCCCCGTTCGGTGATCTCGCCGTCCTCCAGGACCAGGATCTGGTCGGCGCGTACCACGGTGCTCAGCCGGTGCGCGATGACCAGGAGGGTCTTGCGGTCCGCCAGGGCCCGGACGGCCTGTGCGAACAACGCCTCGTTCTCCTGGTCGAGGGCCGCGGTGGCCTCGTCGAGGACAAGGATCGGGGCGTCCTTGAGCAGCGCGCGGGCGATGGACACGCGCTGCCGCTGACCGCCGGAGAGACGTGCGCCGCCCTCGCCCACCTTCGTGGCCCAGCCGTCGGGCAACTCCTCGATCACGCGGTCGAGGCCGGAGAGCGCCGCGGCCTCGGCCAGTGCTGCGGCGTCCGCGTCGGGAGCGGCGATGCGGACGTTCTCCTCGATCGAGCCGTCGAAGAGGTAGACGTCCTGGAAGACGAGGGAGACGTGGGCGGTCAGATCGTCGGCGGCGATCTCGCGGACGTCGACGCCGCCGATGCGGACGGTGCCCTCGGTGGCGTCCCGGAAGCGGGCGAGCAGCCCGGCGACCGTGGTCTTGCCCGCGCCCGACGGGCCGACCAGCGCCGTCATGCTGCGCTCGGGCAGGCGGAAGGTCACGTCGCTGAGGACCGGGCGTGCGGCCGGGGCGTCCACCGGATCGCCACCGCCGTCGGCGTAGCGGAAGCCGACCCCGGTGAACTCCACGCTCGCGTCGCGCGGCGTCTTCGGCTCGGCGGGCTGGGGGAACGGCGGTTCGTCGAGGACCGCGCCGAGGCGTTCCAGGGTGTTGCGGGCGATGCGCATCCCGGCACCGGCCTCGGCGGCGGACGACACACTGTCGATCAGGCGGACCAGCAGCACGAGGAGCGCCAGCAGGGTGGGCACGGTGAGCGAGCCGTCGAGCTGCCAGGACACCCCGAGGGCGAGCAGCAGGGCGAACACGAGCCGGGTGGCGAAGGAGAACGAGACCAGCCCGGGCAGCCCCCGCGCGATGAGCCGCCGGTCCGCGCGCGCCTCGGCCACCAGGGCGTCGTCCAGCGCCCCATGGCCTTCGGCGGTCCGGCCGAAGGCCCTCAGGACCGGCTGGTTGCGCGTGTACTCGAGGACCCGGTCGGCGGACTCGCCGATCGCGGCGTCACGGCCGAGGTCGAGCCGGCGCATCACGGTGGTGCTCGCGGCCTGGACGGCGAACAGCACGGGCGCGCACACCAGCAGCACCAGGGCGGTGCGGACGTCGAAGAAGAAGGTGGCGATCACCAGGGTCGCCGGGGTGAGCAGGGAGCTGATGAAGGGGCGCAGCAGGTGGGCCGGTGTGCTCATCACCTGGATGACGTTCTGCCCGGCCAGCCTGCTGAACTCGGCCGTGCGGCCGGTGGTGAACCAGCCCAGGGGCAGGCGCAGGGCCTGGTCCGCCATACGGCGGTGCAGGACCCGGGAGAGCCGGGACCCCACCGTGAACCCGCCGGCGATGGCCGCGCCCTGGAGCAGGGCGAGTGCCAGGGCGCAGGCGGCGAACGCCGTCAGCCAGGGCCACACGTCGTCGGGTTCGGGGCCGAGCAGGGCCCGCAGGACGGGTACCAGGAGGGCGAAGGCCACGCCTTGCAGGACGGCCGCGCCGCTCTGGAGGACGAGCAGCCGGTTGAGCGGGCGGGAGCCCTCCGGCCCGAGGACACGGTAGAGCTGACGGATCATCGTGCACTTCCTTCTCGGAGGTCGTCCGCGCTCCGCTGGGCGTTCCACAGCGTGGTGTAGCGGCCGCCGGCGGCCAGCAGGTCGTCGTGGCGGCCCTGTTCGGTGACGCGCCCGTCCTCCAGCACCACGATCCGGTCGGCGGAGCGGACGGTCGACAGCCGGTGGGCGACGACGAGCAGGGTGCGACCCGCCGCGAGCGCGGACAGCGCGTCCTGGATCAGTGCCTCGGAGTGCGGATCGGCGTACGCGGTCGCCTCGTCGAGCACGAGCACCGGTGCGTCGGCCAGCAGGGCCCTGGCGATGGAGAGGCGCTGGGCCTCACCGCCGGACAGGGTGACGGCCGTGCCGAGTTCGGTCGCGTAGCCGTCGGGCAGGGTGGTGATCCGGTCGTGGACGCGGGCGGCGCGGGCGCACCGCTCGACGTCCTCGTCGGTGGCCTCGGGGCGGCCCAGGCGGATGTTGTCGCTGACGCTCGCCCGCAGCAGCCGTACGTCCTGGAGGACGAAGCCGACCCGGCGGTACAGCTCGGTCGCGGGGATGTCGCGGAGGTCGACGCCGCCGAGGGTCACCGTGCCGGCGGTGACGTCGTGGAAGCGGGGCAGCAGCGACGCCAGGGTGGACTTGCCCGAGCCGGAGGGTCCGACCAGCGCGGTGACCGTGCCGGGCGCGAGGTCGAGGTCGACGTCGTGCAGGACGTCGGTCTGCCCGTCGTAGGAGAAGGACACCCCGCGCAGTCGGACGTGGTGGCCGTCGGGCAGGGCGGGGGTGGCGGGCTCGGGGAGGGTCGGGGCGCGCAGCAGCTCCGTGATGCGGACGGCGGCGGCCTGACCGGCCCGGATCTGCTGGATGCGCGGGCCCACCACGCCCATGGGCGCGGCGACGGCGGGGCCCAGCAGGAGGAAGGGGACGAGTTCGGCGCCGGTCAGCAGGTCCTGGGTGACGAGCACGGTGCCCGGCACGGTCAGCAGCAGCAGGACCACGGCCGGGGCGACCACCAGCACGGCGGCGGTGGAACTGACCAGGGTGGTGCGGACCCAGCGGGCGAAGAAGTCGGCGAAGCCCTCGGTGGCGTCGACGAAACGCTCGTGGGCCTTGCGGCCGCGCCCGAAGCTCTTGAAGACGGCGATGCCGGAGGCGAACTCCACGGCGGCGGCGGAGATCCGCCCCACCGCGGCGCCGAACGCGGCCATCTGCGCCGCCGCGCCCGCCATCGCCCGACTGAACAGGTACACGCCGAGCAGCAACGGCACGACGCTGAGCAGGGCGAGGCGCCAGTCGACGGTGAACAGGTAGGCCAGGGCCAGGACCGGTGCGGTGACCACGGCGACGATGTCGAGCAGGGTGTGGGCGAACAGCGTGTGCAGCGCGCTCACGTCGTCCTGCACCGCCTGTTTGACCTCGCCGGTGCCCCGCTCGGTGAGCCGGCCGAGCGGCAGCCGCCCGATGTGCCGGGCGAGCCGGCGGCGCAGGGCGAGCTGGAGGTCGTTGTCGGCGAGGTGGGCCAGGGCGCCGGCCGCCGTGCCGCATGCCAGGGCGAGGAGCCCCGCCGCGCAGGCCAGCGCGACCAGCGGCCACAGGGTGTCGCCGTCGGCGGGCGCGTCCGCGGTGAGTCGGCCGGCGATCTCGGAGACGGCGATGAACGGCACCACCCCGGCGAGGGCCGCGACGGTCTGGAGGCCGACGGCGACGGCCAGCCGGCTCCGGACGGGCCCGGTCAGCTCGCGCAGGGGGCGTGGACGTGCCCCGGTGCCCGCCCCGGGGGCTGCCGGGTTCCGGGGCACCGGGTCCGGGCCGGTCCCGGACGGTTGTGACTTCACTTGACGAGTACTCCGATTTCGGGGATGGGCCGCCCGCCCGCCTCGGTGATCCGGCGGCTGGTCATGCCCGCCTCGCGGGCCAGGCGGGCGACGTCGAAGGTGTGCCAGTCGTAGCTGTCGGCGACCTCGCGCACGGTGCGGCCGTCGCGCAGCACCTTCCAGGTCGTGGTGAACCGCATGGCGTCGCCCTCGGTGGGTTCGCCGCCGATCCACCACTCGTACGTCTGGCGGCCGATGGTCTCCCTCAGGGACATCACCGGCGGGATGACGCGGGGTGAGGAGACGCCCATCAGTTCCACGACGATGGGCGCTCCCTCCGGCAGCCGGGCCGCGAGCCGCTTCCACAGCGCCACGCGCTCGGGGGCGGTCAGATGACCGGCCACGCCGAAGATGACGACGGCACTGAGCCGTTCGGGCAGCACGAGGTCCTGGGCGGCGCCGTCGGCCACCGTCACCCGGCGCCGCAGGTCCGGGTCGCGGGCGACCCGGGAGGTGAGCATGGCCCGCATGGTGGCCGACGGTTCGGCGGCGAGGATCTCCGCCTCGGGGAGCGCGGCGGCGATCACCTCGGTCACGCGTCCGGTGCCCGCACCGATCTCCAGGACCGGGCCGTGGGAGACGTCCAGACCCGTGAGGACGCGGGTGAGCGGGGGGCCGCTGCTGGCGGTGTGCCGGGTGGCGACCAGTTCGTAGAACTCGGCCGAGGTCGAGTAGTAGTCGATCACGACGGTCTCCTGGCGGGGGCTGCCGAAGGGGTGCGGGTGAGGGGGAAGGACCGCTCGGGGACGGCCGGACGGCGGGCGGTCACGGGGTGCTCGGCCAGGTGCGCCGGCCGTCCGTGGCCAGTGAGGGGTCCAGTCGGCGCAGCACGGTGGCGACCACCTCGCGGCGTCGCGGGGTGAGGTAGAAGTGGTCGCCGGGGAAGACCCGGACCTCGGTGCGAGCGGTGGTCAGGCCCGCCCAGCCGCCCGCCCGGTCGCGGCTGCGTTCCTCGCCGAGTTCCGGGTCGGTGTCGCCGGTCAGCACGTGGATCGGGCAGGACAGCGGCGGCCGCTCCGCGGGCCGGTGGGTCTCGATGATCCGGTAGTCGTGGCGGACTGCGGTGAGGACGAGGGCCCGCAGCCCCGGGTCGTCGAGGACCTCGCGGCTGGTGCCGCCGAGCCGGGCCAGCTCCGCGCACAGGACGTCGTCGTCCTGGCGGTGGAGCTGCCCGGTCACCGCCGTGCCGGGTGCGGCCCGGCCCGACGCGAAGAGCCGGCGCGGGCCGGGGACGCCCCGGCGGCCCAGTTCGTGGGCCAGTTCCCAGGCCACGGCCGAGCCCATGCTGTGCCCGAAGAGGGCGTACGGCCGGTCGAGCAGCGGCAGGACGGCGTCCGCCAGCGCGGTCGCCAGCTCGCCCATGTCGGCGCTCGCCGGGTCGTCGAAGCGGTCCTCGCGGCCCGGGTACTGGATGCCGACGAGTTCGACCTCGGGGGGCAGCAGGGCCGCCCAGGGCCGGTAGAAGCCCGCGCTGCCGCCGGCGTGCGGCAGGCAGACCAGCGTGCGCCGGGAGGCGGAACCCCCGTTCCAGCGTCTGATCCACGGGCTGTCGGCCCGTGCGGCGCGGGCCGAGGAGTTCGGCGAGAAGGCGGCGGTCACCAGGTCACCATCAGTTCTTCGAGGCCGAAGGTGGCCGAGTCGTGTTTGACGACGACCTGGTCCCGCTCCCCCGCGAGGCGCAGCGTGGGGACGCGGCGGACGAGGGTTTCCAGGGCGACCTCCAGCTCCAGCCGCGCCAGGTGCTGACCGACGCACTGGTGCACTCCGTAGCCGAAGGCCACGTGGTGGTTGTCCGTGCGGTGGAAGTCGACCCGCTCGGGATCGTCGAACTGCTCGGGGTCGTGGTTGGCACCGGCGAGGAGTGCGATGACACCGTCGTCGGCGGGGACGGTGCGGCCGGACAGCTCGATGTCCTCGGCGGCGACGCGCAGCGGAATGGAGTCGGCGACGGACAGGACGCGCAGGAGTTCGTCGACGGCCGCGGGCATCAGCGAGGGGTTCTCGCGCAGTTCCGCCAGCAGCTCCGGCCGGTCCAGGAGGAGCAGGGTGCTCAGGGCGATCATGCTGGTGGTGGTCTCGCGGCCGGCGTTGATGGTGATGCCGAGCGTGGACAGCAGCTGGTCCGTCGTCACGGTGCCGGGGACCAGGTGGTCGGTGACGAGCTTCGAGATCAGGTCGTCGCGGGGCTCCTGGCGGCGCTCGGCGACCAGCCCGGCGAGCAGGCCGAAGAGGCCGCCGAGGGCTTCGGAGACCTGCTCGGCGGTGCTGTTGCGGGAGCCGGAGATCCGGGTGACGTCCCGGAAGAACTCCAGGTCGTGCCGCGGGATGCCGAGCAGTTCGCAGATCACCGACGTGGAGACGGCGTTGGCGTAGGCGGTGACGAAGTCCACCGGACCGCCGGCGTCCAGCATGCCGTCCAGGATCTCGTCCACCCGTGCCTGTACGGCGGGCCGCATCGCGCGGACCCGGCGCACGGTGAACGCCGGCAGCAGCATGCGCCGGTAGCGGGTGTGCTCGGGGGCGTCGGTGCGGATGAAGGGGCGGAACCTGGCCCCGGCCTCCTGCTCGCCCTCCCCGAGGGCGGGGAACCCCGGGCGGCGGATGTCGGCGCTGGCGCGCGGGTCGGAGAGCAGTTCCCGTACGTCGTCGTAGCGGGTCACCACCCAGGCCTCCCGCCGGGTGGGCAGGGTGACGCGGGCGACCGGGTCGTCGGTGCGCAGTGCGGCGTACTCGGCGGGCGCGGCGAAGGGGCAGCCGCGCCGGATCGGGAAGTCGCGGGGCGGGACGGTGCCGGGGGTGTCGGACGCCGTCGGGGATTCGGGGGATGTCATCGGTGGTCCTCAGCCGTGGGTGGAGGTGGAGACGGGGACAGGGGTGTTCGCCGCGTCCGGTGCGCGGGTGAGTACGGCCAGCGGGGGTGCTCCGGGGCGGGTGGGCAGGGTGCGCGCGGTCATTCCGGACTCGGCGACCACGTCCTTCAGTCCGAACGGCTCCCACCGGTAGGAGTCGTGCACCTCGCGCTCCGCCTCGGTGGCGTCCTCGCGGTAGACGCGCCAGGTGGAGTGCAGCCGCAGCACGCCGTCCTCCGTCTCGTCGGGCGCTCCGCCGAACGACCACTCGTAGCGGTGGCGTCCGGCGGTGGCGGTGGCGAGCCTGGTCTCGGGGAGAGTCAACGGCTCCTCGAACTGCATGAGTTCGACGACCACGAGCCCGCCGGGGGCCAGCCGCCGGTTCAGCCGCCGCCACAGCAGGGCCCGCCCGGCGGCGTCGAGGTGGCCGAGGACACCGCACAGCAGGACGGCGCTGACCCGTTCCGGGAGGTCCAGGCCGGGCGCGGCGTCGGCGGTGACGGTGACGCGGGAGCGCAGGTCCGGGTCGCTGAACACCCTGCTGGTGAGTACGGCGCGCATGCCGACCGCCGGTTCGCAGGCGAGGATCTCGGCGTCCGGCCGGGCACGGGCGACGGCCTCGGTCACCAGGCCGGTACCGGCGCCGATGTCGACGACCGGTCCGGTGCTCAGGTCGGCGTCGGCGAGCAGCGCGGCGACGGCGGGCGCGCTCGCGGTCGCGGTGTGCTCGGCGGCGACGAGGTCGAAGAACTCGGCCGACGGGGTGTAGGGCGAGGCACGCGCCGCGCCGCGGGTGCGGGCCGGGTCGTCGGCGCGGTGCGCGTCGGTGCGGGCCGGGTCGGCGCGAGTGTGCTGTGGGGCGGGGAAGACGTCGCTGAGCGCGAGGGGCCGCGGGGTGGCCGGACGGACGATCTCTGGCGGTCCGAGCCGTGCGGCGAGGTCGGACCAGATGCGGCACACGGCCAGGTCGTACTGGCCGGTGCGCAGGGCGTCGCCGCCCTGCTCGACGGCTTCGCGGAGCCCGTCGAGAGCGCTGCCGACCGCTTCGGGCCACAGGTCGGTGAAGACGGTCCGGAAGGTGCCCGTGGCGCCGACCACGGCGGTGGTGCCCAGGCCCAGCCGGCCGGTGCCGGGTCCGTCGAGGACGAGGCGCCGGTCGGCGTCGCGTCCGACGTGCAGCCGGGGGCTCCACAGCACGGGGCCGTGGGTGTCGGCCAGGGTGAGCACTCCGCCCTCCGTGCCGAGGGAGATCCGGTGCCAGTGCAGGGCGTGGTTGTCCCGGTCGGACGGGTCGAGCTGGTGGTGCACGCGCAGGGTGAGGGGTACGCCCGCCAGCATGCCGTGCAGGGAGCGGAACGGCTGCGGTCCGACGGCGGCGGGCAGCGGCGCGGGGTCCGCGAAGCGCCAGGGGCGCAGGGTGCCCAGCGCGCGGCCGAGGATGTCCACCAGGGGGTGCATCAGGTGGACCGGGGTGGCGGCGTCCACGAAGAGCGGCCGCTGTTGTGCGACGAGTCTGCGGGCCGCGTCGACGAAGCCGCGGACCGGCGAGACGTGCGGGTAGTGGGTGTTGAGGCGGTACTGCACGCCCCGGCGGCGTGCGTGGGTGAGGCTGTTCGTCAACTCGGTGAGGTGGACGGGGTGTTCCTGGAGGACGTGGATGCCCCGGTCCATGAGCGCCCTGGCCAGCTCGGTGCCGGCGCCGCCCGAGATGGCGGAACCGACCGCCACGCAGGCGGCGTCGATGTCGGCCGGGAGGTCGTCGGTGTCGGTGTAGTGGGGGACGCCGAGGCGCTCCGCGTACGCCCGGGAGGCGGCCGAGCCCCGGCTCAGGATGCCGGCCAGCGCGTATCCGGGGCGGCGGTGTGCGGCCTCGGCGTAGAAGCGGCCGAAGTTGGTGCCGCAGACCAGCACCCGGAAGGGGGTGGAGGTGTCGTTCACAGCACGCCCTCTTCCACCTGGTCGGCGTCGGCCGCCGCGCCGGTGAGCCGCAGGTCCGCGACGCCGCGGCCGCGCAGGTGGCGCACCACGGTGTCCGGGTCCAGCACGTCGCGGGCGAAGTGCACTCCCGCGGGCACCCGGGCCCGCAGCACGGCGTCCACCGCGAGCGCGCCGACGGCCGCGGTGAGCCGGTAGCTGCTGGCCGCGCGCAGGGTCAGTCCGGCGGTGGCCGGGCGCCCGGACGCGGTGCCCGACAGCTCGAAGTCCATGACGTAGTAGGGCGTCCGTCCGGCCAGGTCGAGGTCGGCGGCGAGGAACAGCCGGTCCGCCAGCTCCGCCGGGTCGTCCCCGGCGGCGAGGCGGCCCGGCAGCACGTTGAGCAGGGCGCGTACCGCGGGGCCGGGGTGGACGTTGTACCAGTCGAGCCGGTCCAGGCCGAGGACGGTGGCGAGGCGTTCGCTCTCCCCGCTGAGGTAGGGCTGGAGCGCCACCCGGCCGGGGAAGGCGTGGTGTTCGGTGTCCTCAGTGATGCGCAGGGCGCGCGGGACGCGCCGGCCGTCGCGGACGGCGGCGAGGGCCTCGCCGTAAGCCGCGCCGTCCGCGCCCCCCAAGGTGAGGGAGAGCATGAGGTCGTGCGCCACCGTCGGCGAGCAGGTCTCCAGGCCGCCGCAGTGCGCGGTCAGCGCGGCGACACGGTCCAGGCCCTGCCCGGCCAGCCAGCGGGGCAGGAGGCCGGACAGGCCCGGCAGGGCCCCGGCCGACAGGACGACCGTACGGCCGTCGCGGGCCGGGTCGCCCGCGTCCAGGAGGTCCTCGGCGGCCGGGTCGTCCCCGGCCACGTCGACGCAGTCCGCCCCGGCGGCGAGTGCGGCGGAGGCGACCGTGGCGCGCAGCCGGTAGGTGGGGCCCGCGCAGTTGAGGACGATGCCGCAGCCCTCGGTGAAGGCGCGCAGGCCGTCCGGTGCGCCGGCGTCCGCCCACACGGTCTCGTCGCGGCCGGTCGGGTCCTCCTCGGCGACCGCGCTCAGGGCCGACGCGGTCCGGCCGCCCAGGCGCAGTCCGGTGTGCCCGAGTGCGCGCAGTTCCCGTACGGCGGCCCGGCCGACCGCTCCGGATGCGCCGAGGACTCCGATCAGGGGCTCGGTCATCGGGTGATCGCCCCCTGGGTGAGTTCGCCGAGGGTCTTGAGGATCTCGGGCGCGTGTTCGACGGACAGGCAGCTGTAGTGGTCGCCGCCGATGTCGACGATGTCCAGGTCGCCCAGGGTCAGTTCCTCCCAGTAGGCGGTGACGGCGTCCTTGCTGCCGGGGAAGGGGTAGGCGCCGTCGTGGCGCAGGAAGGTGATGTCGCCCGCGTAGGGCTCGGCGTCGTAGCGGGTGATGGCGAAGACGCTCTGCCGGAAGGCGAGGAAGAGCCGTGTCATGTGGTCGGGTTCGTAGCTGCCGGCCGATGCCGGTACGGCCTCGCACATGCGGGCGATACGGGTGGCGCGGGGGACGTCGGCGAGTCGCCGGAAGCGGCTCGCGACATCGTCGAACTCCCGGGGCAGGGCCGCGAGTCCGCCGTCCGGCAGGACACCCGGGCTGGCGGCCAGGACGGCGTCGGCCGCAGCGGCCACCCGGTACTGGTCGTCCGGGAAGCCGAGGTCGGCCGGGTCGATGCCCATCATGACGGCGAAGGAGTACTCGGCGAGGAGTTCGTCGTCGAGGCGGAAGCGGGGGCTGTGGCTGCTGATGACGGTGAGGCTCTCCACCTCCGCCCCGGACTCGGCGAGGTTGCGGGCCACCTCCGTGGCGATCAGGCCGCCCAGGCAGTAGCCGACGACGTGGAAGCGTTGGCGGCCGTCCGCCGTCAGGGCCCGTGCGTAGTCGGCCGCCATCTGCTCGATCAGTCCGTCGGGGGGCGCGGCGAGGAAGGCGCTCAGGTCGGGCACCTCCACGCCGACGACCTCGGCGAGGCCCGGCGAGCGGCGCCTGATCTCGGTGATCAGCGCCCGGTACGGCATGATCGTCGCGGTTCCGGCGTGCACCAGCACGGTCGTCGGCTCGTCCGGCGAGCGGGAGCCATGCAGGTGGATCACCGGGTCCGTGCGTACGGTCCCGGGCGCGGGCGCGTCCTGGGCGCCGGCGAGGCCGCGCAGGAACCCCGCGAGGCCCGCGACCGTGGGGCGGCGCAGCATGTGGCGCAGGACGACCTCCCACTCCAGGTCCGCCGCCTGCGGGACGCGTTCGCGCAGCCGGCCCACCATGCGGGCGACCAGGAGGGAGTCGCCGCCGAGGTCGAAGAAGTCGTCGTTGCGGGTGACGGGGCCGGTCGCGAGGAGCTCCGTCCACAGGTCGGCCAGGGCGCTCTCCAGCTCGTCCTTCGGCTGCTCGTCCACGACGACCGGTGCGCTCTCCCGGGGCAGCCAGGACTCCAGGCGGGCGCGGTCGGTCTTGCCGTTGGCCGTGCGGGGCAGGGCGTCGACCACCTGCCACACCGCGGGGAGCATGTACTCCGGGAGCCGGGTGGCCGCCGTTCGGGCCAGCTCACCCACCGGAACGTGGTGGCGGTCGTCCTTCATCGTGGCGAGGAACACCTCCTGTCCGGTGGCGGCCAGGGCGTCCTGGGGGCCGGGGAGCGAGACGACCTCGGACGCGGCGTGCCCGTCGAGGAGTTCGCGCCACTGGGTGTGGGTGAGGAAGGACTGTCCGGTGTGCTCGCGCACGTCGGTCCAGGCGCGTCCGGCGACCTCCAGGAACTCCATGGAGACGAGCAGCGGGAGGTTCTCGTCGCGGGTGTTCTCCACGAACACGAGCTGCCCGCCCGGTACGAGCAGTTCCCGGAGCCTGCCCACGGCGGCGTCCGCGTCGGCGGCGGCGTGCAGTGTGTTGGCGCAGACCACGACGTCGAAGGTGTTGGGCGCCAGGTGCTGGGCGCGCGGGTCCTGGTCGACGTCGAAGCGCTGGTGGCGGACCCATGTGTGGTCGGCGAAGCGCTCGCGGGCTTCGTTCAGGAAGAACGCCGAGGGGTCCGTGAACAGGTAGTCGACGCCGTATTCGGCGAGGACGGGCACCAGTTCGCCGGTGGTGCCGCCGACGCCGCCGCCGACCTCCAGCACGCGCAGCCGCTCCTCACCGGTGTGGTTCGCGGCGATCTCGCGCAGTGCGGCGACCACCGCCCGGTTGAGGTGCCGGATGGCGAGGTTGTCCCGGTAGGCGGCGTCCGCGGCGTCCGTCGCGGCGCCCGGGAAGAGCAGGTCGCGGATGCCCACCTCCCCGGAGACCAGCTCGGGCAGCCGTTCGGCGCAGGTGCGCATGACGGTGAGCAGTTCGGTGCTCCACCCGATCTCGTGCTCCAGGTCGGCGGCCAGCCGCCAGCGGCGCTCCGTCTCGGGCGCAGAGACCGGGACGAGACCGGTGTAGGCGTCGTCGGCGTCGCGGTGGGTGAGCCGGTCCCGGGCGGCGAGGGCCCGCAGCCAGCGGCGCACGATGTGCCGGTGCCGGGGCGTGGCCCGCAAGGCCGTGCCGATCTCCTCCGCCGTGCGGGCCGCTCCCCCGTCGAACACGCCGGTGGCGGTCAGGACCCGGGTCATCTCGGCGACGGCCACGTCGTCGAGGGCGGCCAGGAAGTCCGTGAGCCGGGCGGAGTCGACGGCCGCGGAGGCCTCGCGCACGGCGTCGGCCGCCGCGGCGCGTGCCCGGTCCCTGCCGGTCACCGGGGACGTGTCGTCCTGGTGCGCCGGCCCGCCGTCCTTGCGCGCCGTCTCCACGAAGGCGGCCAGGCGTCGTCCTCCTGCCGCCGAGTCGTCGACGACGACGGCGCCGGCCGCGACGGCCGGGTGGGCCTGTACGGCGGCCTCCACCTCGGCGAGTTCGACCCGGTAGCCGCGGATCTTGATCTGGGCGTCCTCCCGGCCCAGGAACTCGATGGTCCCGTCGGGGAGGTACCGGCCGAGGTCGCCCGTGCGGTAGAGCCGTTCACCGGTGGCGGGGTGGGTGAGGAACCGCTCCGCCGTGCGTTGCGCGTCGCCGAAGTAGCCGAGGGCCACGCCGGCGCCGCCGATGTACAGCTCGCCGGGCACCCATTCGGGGCGTGGCCTTAGGTGCCGGTCGAGCACGGCGAAGGTCTGGTTGGTCAGGGGGGTGCCGTAGGGGATGCTCGGGCGGGCGGTGTCCACCTCGCCGACCGGGTGGGCGATGGACCAGATGGAGCCCTCGGTGGCTCCGCCGAGCGAGATGACCTCCAGGCCGGGCAGGAGGGCACGGGCCTGGTCGGGCAGCGCGACCGGTATCCAGTCGCCGGATATCAGCGCGAGTCGCAGGGTGCCGTCGTCGGCGGGGGGCTCGGAGCGGAGCCAGTCGCACAGCATGTGGAGCTGGCCCGGCACGGAGTTCCACACGGTGACGCCGAAGTCGCGGACCAGTTCGGCCCAGTGGGAGGGGTCGCCGCGCCGGTCGGCCCGGGGCAGGACGAGGGTGGCGCCGACGGCGAGCGGTCCGAACAGGTCGTAGACGGACAGGTCGAAGCCGAGCCCGGCGATGCCGAGGACGCGGTCGTCCGCCGTCACCGAGTAGCGGCGGTTGATGTCCTCGACGGTGTTGAGGGCGGCCCGGTGGCTGATCATCACGCCCTTGGGCGTGCCGGTGGAGCCGGAGGTGTAGATGACGTAGGCGAGGTCGTCCGGATCCCGGCGGGCGGTGGCCGCCGTACCGTCCGGGGCGGATTCCGCGACGCGGTCCACGGCGACGGCGGACACCGTGGCCGGGAGGTCTTCGAGCTCGGCCAGCCAGGACTGGGTGAGGACGGTGCGGACGCCCGCGTCCGCGATGATCGTGTCCCGGCGGGCGGGCGGCTGGGCCGTGTCGACGGGCAGGTAGGCGCCGCCCGCCATGAGGGTGCCGAGGACGGCGACGACCTGCTCCCAGCCCTTGTCCGTCCAGATCGCCACCGGTTCCCCGGCGCGCAGTCCCGACGCCGTCAGCGTCTGTGCGACACCGGTCGCGCGGGCCACGAGCTGCCGGTAGGTGAGGGACAGTCCGGGGGTGCGGACCGCGATGGCGTCCGGTGTGGTCCGTGCCCGGGCGAGCAGGGGTTCGTGCAGCAGGGCGTCCGGCAGCGGGCCCTCGGTGGCGTTGACCGCGTCGCGGCGCGCCGCCTGCACCGCGGGCAGGGTGATGCGGGCCGGTGCGTCCCAGGCGTCCTCACCGGCCGGGCCCGCGGCCGACAGCGACCGTACGAGTGCGGTGTACGCCTCGAACATGGCGTCGGCCACCCCGTGGGCGAGCGCGCCGTCCCGGACGTCCCAGGACAGGCTCAGCGCGTCGCCGCGGTGCATGACCTGGCAGTCGAGCCACACTTGGGGCGTCCGGGTCACGGCGTACGTCACCTCGGGGGGCACGCCCTCGGCGGTGGCGCCGGAGCCCAGGGCGCTGGTGAAGACGACCGGCATGAGCACCGGGGCGCCGGCTCTGCGGGAGAGTTCGGCGAGCACCTCCGAGCCGGTGAACAGCGGGTGGGCCAGGTCTTCGAGGAGCTGTTCCGCCACGGCCCCGGTCCGCTCGGCGAAACCGGCCGGGGCGCCGAGGTCGACGGCGAGGAGTTCGAGCGAGGTGAAGTCGCCGACGAGGCGGTCGATGTCGTCGTGCAGGGCGGGCCGGTCGACGGTGGGCGCGTTGAGGGTGAAGCGGCTGGTCCGCGACCAGGCGCCGACCGTTTCGGCGTAGGCGGTGAGCAGCGCCGCCGACACGGTCAGGCCGCGCCGTGCGGCCCGTTCGGTGAGCCGGTCCCGGTCGGCCGCGGGCAACAGGACCTCGAGCCGTCGGAAGGTCACCGGGTCGTCGGGGGCATGGGTGCGACCGCCTTCGTCCGGGGCCGTCACGGCGGCCTCCCAGGCTTCGGCGAGCGGCAGTTCGGGGGCGGGCGGCAGGGTGTCGAGGCGTTCGGTCCAGTAGCCGCGATCGCGGGCGTGGCCGTCGGTGCCGGTCAGGGCGCGGCGGGCCAGGACGCAGTCGCGGAAGGTGACGCGCGGGGCGTCGGAGAGTGCGGTGCCGCCGTAGCCGCGCTGGAACTCGGCGAGCAGGAGGCGCAGGCTCGCGTGGTCGACGACGAGCATGTCGAAGGCGAGGTGGAGCACGGCCCGTTCGGTGGTCCGGGACACGTGTACGTCGAAGAGGGGCCACTGGTCGGTGGGTGTCTCGCGGGCCGACAGCCGGGCCCGGGTGCGCGCGACCCGGGCGTCGGCGGCGGCGGCCTCCAGCGTGGTCAGGTCGTCGGTACCGACGGTCAGCGCGGGCACCTCGGGCAGGACCCGCTGGTGGCCGTCGTGGTGGATGACGGCGCGGAGCATGTCGTGCCGCTGGACCAGCTCCCGCCATACGGCGGTGACGCGGTCCACGTCCAGATCGGGGTATTCCAGCTCCACGTAGGCGTGGCAGCCGACGCCTCCGTAGGCGTAGGCGTCGGTGCGGCCGATGAGGTAGGCGGCCTGGATGTCCGTGAGCGGGAACGGTTCGTGGCGGTTGTCGGGGTCGGCCCGCAGCGTGGGCTCCGCCGCCTCCAGGTGGCGCAGGATGGCTTCCTTGTGCGTGCGCAGTTCGGCTCGGTGGGTGTCCGTGAGCCTGCCCTGCGGGGCCCGGAAGCGCAGGTGTCCGTCCTGGGCCCAGAGCGTCACGCCGTCGTCGGCGTATCGGGCCAGCAGTTCAGCGATGTTCACAGCTCTCCGGTCTCGTAGGCGGTCCCGTGGGCCGCGAGGGTTCGGGTGATGTCCGCGGCGAGCGCGGCGATGGTCGGTGCGGCGAAGAAGCGGCGGGCGGGCACGGTGGCCGCGAAGCGGCGTTCGATCGCGGTGAGCAGGCGCAGCGCGGTGAGGCTGTCGCCGCCGGCGGTGAAGAAGTTGGCGTCGCGGTCCGGCGCGGTGGTGGGCAGGTACCCGTGCCAGAGCGCGGCCAGGGCCGTCTCGGTCTCGCCCCGCGGTGGCTCGGCCGCGGCCGGCAGCGGCTCCGGTCCCGCGAGGCCGGCCAGGGCGGCCCGGTCGACCTTGCCGTTGCCGGTCAGGGGCAGGGCGGGCAGGAGCAGGATGCGGGACGGTACGGCGTAGACCGGTACCCGCTCGGCCAGCAGGCCGAAGAGGCTCTCGGTGAGTCCGGGGTCCTCGGCCGGCCCGGTGCCCCCGGCGGGCGGCGGCTCGTGCGGTACGGCGAACGCGACCAGGCGCCGGGCGGTGCGCTCTCCCACGGCGACGACGGCGGCCCGGGCGACGGCCGGATGCGCCTCCAGGGCGGCTTCGACCTCGCCCGCCTCGATGCGGTGGCCGGCGATCTTCAGCTGGCTGTCGAGCCGGCCGAGGAACTCCAGCAGTCCGTCGCCGCGGTACCGGCCCAGGTCGCCGGTCCGGTACCAGCGCCGGCCGTCCCGCTCGACGAACTTCTCGGCGGTCCGTTCCGGGTCGGCCAGGTAGCCGCGGGCCAGTCCCGCGCCGCCGATCCACAGTTCGCCGGGTACCCAGTCGGGGCAGTCCCGGCCGTCCCGGCCGACCACGCGGTACCGCTGCCCGGTCAGGGGGCGCCCGTAGGGAATGGAGACCCACCGGGGGTCGGGCTCGTCGACGGTCAGGGTGTTGGACCAGATGGCGGCCTCGGTGGCGCCGCCCATCGCGACGAAGGCGCAGGGCCGCGCGGTCCGGGCGCGCAGCCGGGCGGGCAGATCGAGGCCGATCCAGTCGCCGGAGACCAGCGCGGTCCGCAGCCCCGCGAGCCGGCCCTGCTCTCTTCCGTCGCTGCCTTCCCGCCCGGCGCCGCCTTCGCGGGCGTCCTGTTCGTCGGCGTCGAGCAGCAGGTCGAGCAGGGCCGGGACGGTGTTCCAGAGGGTCACGCCGTACCGTTCCAGCAGGCGCGGCCAGCGGGCCGGTTCGCGGCGCTGCTCCTCGGTGGGCAGCAGGAGGGAGCCGCCCGCGGCGAGCAGGCCGAAGACGTCGTACACGGAGAGGTCGAAGTCCAGTGCCGACAGGGCGAAGACGCGGTCGTCGGCGGACACCCGGTGCCGGGCGTTGATGTCCGCGATCGTGTTCCAGGCGGCGGCGTGGGTGATCTCGACGCCCTTGGGCTCGCCCGTGGAGCCCGAGGTGAAGATCACGTAGGCGAGCGACTCGGGAGCCGTCCCGACCGGTGCGGCCGGCGGCTCGCCGCCCTGTGTGTCCGCGAAGGACAGGGTGCGGGGACCGGTGCCCTCCGGAGCGGGCCAGCCGCCCAGGACGACGTCGAAACGGGCCGTGGCGTGCACGCGCTCCAGCCGGGCCGCGGGCTGTTCGAGGCTCAGGGGGACGTAGGCGGCGCCGGCCGCGAGGACGCCGAGGACGGCCGCGATCTGCTCCGGGCCCTTGGGGAGGGTGACCGCGACCAGGTCGCCCGGCCGTGTGCCCGCGTCGGCGAGCGCGGCGGCGGTGCGCAGCGCCTGCGCGGCGAGGGTGCCGTAGGTCACCTCCTCCCCCGCCGTGGTGACGAGGGCGGTGCGGTCGGGGGTGGCCGTCGCGTGGGAGAGGAACAGCTGGTGCAGCGGTCGCGGCGCCACCGGCTCCAGGACCGCCTCGCGGGCCGCGGCGGCCCGCCGTTCGTAGTGGGAGGCGGGCACCAGGTCGGGCAGGGGTGTCTCCCAGTCACCGTCCACGAGGTGCCGCAGCAGCCGCTCGTACGCGCGGAACATGGCGTCCAGCACGCCCTCGGCGAAGAGTTCCTCGACGGCGTCCCAGGTGACGACCAGGTTCCCGGACTCCTCGGTGACCTGGTTGTCCAGGCAGACCTGCGGGGACTGGGAGATGCCGTGGACCTTCGCGGGCAACCCGGCGTCTCCTCCCGCCAGGGTCGCGTCACCGACGCCGACGGCGCTGGTGAACACCACGGGCGCGGCGGCGTCCACCGTGCCCGTGCGCCGGCCGAACTCCCGCAGCAGCCAGTCGATCGGCACGTCGGCGTGGTCGAGGTCCTCGGCCTGCCGCCGTTGCAGCGCGGCTGCCGCCGCAAGCCAGTCGGCGCCCTCGCGCAGGTAGCCGGCGAGGGACAGGGAGGTGAAGTCGCCCAGCACCCGGTGGATGTGCGGGTGAACGTCACGCCGGTTGAAGAGGGTGAGGGTGACGGTCACGGCGTCGGACCCGCTCCAGGCCGCCAGTACCTCTCCATACAGGGCGAGCAGGACGGTGGACGGGGTCAGACCGTGCCGGGCCGCGTCCCGCTTGACGGCCTGCCAGTCCTCGGCCGGCAGGCTCAGCCGGCGCCGGGTGAAGACGGGCGCGTCGAGGGTCGCCGGGTCCCGGTCGAAAGGCAGGGCAGGCGGTGGCGACAGTTCCGGCAGCCGGGACTGCCAGTGGGCGCGGCCCCTTTCGGTGGACTCCGGGTCCGCCGGGAGACGGGTCAGGTAGTCGCGGAACGACACGTCCACGGGCGGCAGCGGGTGTTCGGGGTCGGCGTAGAGCGCGTTCAGTTCGGCGTAGAGCGTGGTGATGGAGAGCGCGTCGAGGACGAGGTAGTCCAGGCCGACGCCGATCCGGGTGCGTTCCTCGGCGCCCTTCCCGTCGGTGTCCTCGTCCGCGTGGTAGCGCACCGCCTCGACGGCGAAGAGCGGCCATCGGGCGGGGTCGCGGACCTGCTGGGACAGACGGGCCCGCAGACCGGTCAGGGCCTCGGCCGCTCCACCGGCGCGGGCGTCCTCCACCGGCAGGCGTACCGGCGGCACGTCGGGCAGCACGCGCTGGTGTCCGTCCTCGACGACCGCGCGGAGCATGCCGTGCCGTCGCACGAGGGTGTTCCAGGCGCGCTCCAGCCGGTCCAGGTCGACGTCGGTGCCGTCGAACTCGGTGTAGTGCCAGGTGCCTACGCCGCCGAGGGTGAACCGGGGGTCGCGGCCGGTGTGGTAGGCGGCCTGGACGTCGGTTAGCGGGAACGGCTCGTGCGCGCGGTCCGGATCGGGCACGAGGAGGGGCGCGGTGGCCAGTGACGGCGCGTCGGCGGCGGTCGTCGCGGGCCGCAGTGTCTCGCAGAAGTGCCCAAGGACGGGGCGGGCGAAGAGGTCGGCCACGCGGGCGCCGGGGAAGCCCGCGGCGCGCAGCCGTCCGATCATGCGGGTCGCGACGAGCGAGTCGCCGCCGAGCAGGAAGAAGCTGCTCTCGCGGCCCACTTCGGCCACGCCGAGCAGGTCGGCCCACTCGGCCGCCACGGCCGTCTCCACCGGCCCGGTCGGTGCCGACGTACGCGCGCCCTCCTGGCCCGCGGCCTCGGTCAGCGCCCGGTGGACGGCCGCCCGGTCGAGCTTGCCGTTGGCGGTCAACGGCAGGTCGGGCAGGACGAGGACGCGCTCGGGGACCATGTGGGCGGGGAGGCGCTCCGCCGCCCGCAGCCGGACCCGCTCCGGGTCGGGAGCGGCGCCGGGCGCGGACACGGCCGCGGCGAGGCGGCGGACCGGTGTGTCGAGCACGCAGGCGACGGCGTGCAGGACGGCGGGGTCGTCCTCCAGCGCGGACTCGACCTCGCCCAGTTCGATGCGGTGGCCGCCGATCTTCACCTGGTGGTCGGCGCGGCCGAGGAACTCCAGCAGGCCGTCGGGCCGGTAGCGGGCCAGGTCGCCGCTGCGGTACCAGCGTTCACCGTCGTGGTCGACGAAGCGGTCCGCGGTGCGTTCGGCATCCCCGCGGTAACCGTTGGCCACGCCGGGGCCGCCGATCCACAGCTCGCCGGGCACGAGATCGGGGCAGTCGCGTCCCCGGCCGTCCACGACTCGGGCCCGCATGTTGCGCAGCGGGACACCGTACGGGACGGACCTCCAGGCGGGATCGGTCCGCTCCACCTCGAACACCGTGGAGTGGACGGCGGCCTCCGTCATGCCGCCGAGCGCCACGAAACGGCAGCCGGGGACGAGGGCCCGGAGCCGGCGGGGCTGGTCGAGCCCGACCCAGTCGCCGCCGAGCAGCACCATGCGCGGGGAGTCCCCGAGGCCCTCGTCCTCCCCGGCGGCCATCAGCAGGTCCAGCAGGGCGGGCACGCACTGCACCAGGGTCACCCCGTGCGTGCGCACCAGCCGTGCCCAGTGGTGGGCGTCGCGGCGGTGTTCCTGGCCCACGGCGACCACCTGGCCGCCGAGGGACAGCGGGGTGAAGATGTCCCAGGTGGCGAGGTCGAAGTCCAGCGCGGAGATCGCGAGCGTGCGGTCCGCCGGGCCGAGCCCCAGCTGCTCCGCCATCGCCTCGACGGTGTTGACGACCGCCCGGTGGGAGACCTCGACGCCCTTGGGCAGCCCCGTCGAGCCGGACGTGAACAGCACGTAGGCGGGCAGGGCGGGGTCCGGCCGGACGACCGGCGCGGGCCGGCTGCCCGACGCGTCCTCCAGAAGCAGCACGGGGGCCGCGGAGGCCTCCGCGCACAGGTGGGCGTGGTCGCGGTCGGTGAGTACGGCGGCCGCCCCGGCCACGGAGTGGATGCGGCGCCGGCGCACGGCGGGCTGTTCCACGCCGACCGGGGCGTAGGCCGCGCCCGCGGCGAGGATGCCGAGGACGGCGGTGATCTGGCCGGCGCCCTTGGGCAGGGTCACGGCGACGGTGTCGCCCTCCCGTACGCCGTGCTCGCCCAGCAGCGCGGCGATCTGCCGTGCCCTGCGGGCGAGTTCGCCGTAGGTGAGTGTGCCGCCCGTGGCGCCGGCGACCGCGGTGCGGTCGGGTGCGGTCTCGGCGAGCCGGAAGAAGCGGGTGTGCAGGGCGCGGTCCGGAACGGGCGTCGGGGGCAGCGCCGCCACCGCGCGCCGGGGCAGGACGTCGGGGGCGAGCAGGCCGTCCACCGGCCGGTCCCAGGCGCCGGGATCCGTGACCAGGCGGGTGACGAGGCGGCGGTAGGCGTCGAACGCCGCGTCGGGGACGCCGGCCTCGAACACGCCGTCCCGCACGTCCCAGTTGAGCAGGAGTCCGCCGTCGAGTTCGGTGACCTGCGCGTCCAGGTAGACCTGCGGGCCCTGGGAGATGATCCAGGAAGGCCGGCCGAAGGACTTCTGGACGTCCTGTTCGAAGATCTCTCCCAGCCCGATGGCGCTGGTGTACACGACCGGAGCCAGCACCGGGGCTCCCTCGGCGCGGGCGAGGTCGCGCAGTACCTCGACACCGCCGTACGCACCGTGGGAGATGCCCTCCCGCAGCCGTTCCTGGAGGCCGCGGGCCTGCCGGGAGAAGGGAAGCGGTGCGCTCATGTCCGCGTCGAGCAGGACCGAGCTGCTGAAGTCGCCCACCAGTGCGGCGGCGTCGGGCACGGACAGGTCCCGGTCGAACAGCGGCAGGTTGAGAAGGAAGCGCCGGCTGTCGCTCCAGGCGGCGATCACCTCGGCGAAGGCGGTGGCGAGAGCGGCGGCGGGAGTGAGTCCGTGCCGGCGGGCGGCGCCGACGAGCGCGGCCTTGTCGGCGGGGCCGAGCCAGTGGTGCAGACGGCGGGAGTGGGTCAGTGCCCTGTCGTCCGCGCCGACCGGGGTCAGGGGGTCGACGGTCGTCGGCAGCCGTGGGGCCCGCGGCAGTTCCGGCAGGCGCTCGCGCCACCAGGCGGCGGCCTGCTCGCGCTCCGCCCGTCGGCGGACGTCGTGCTCGGCGAGGTAGCGCCGGTAGTCCAGGGCGAGTTCGCGCGGCGGGTCGTCGGGACACTCGTAGAAGCGGCGCAGGTCGGCCAGGAGGACCCGCAGGCTCAGCGCGTCACCGGCCATCATGTCCAGGTCGATGTGCAGGCGGGTCCTGCCTTCGGGCAGCAGGCACAGCCCCGCGCGGAAGACGTCACCGGCGCTGACGTCCGGGTGGGCGTGGGTGTTGCGCTCACGCAGCCGTGTCAGCTCCGACTCGGCCTCGGCGGGGGCGAGTTCGCGCAGGTCGTGGACGGTGAGCGGCTCGCCTGCGGTACCGAAGCGCTGACCTCCGTCCTCGTCGAAGACGGCTCTGAGCATGCCGTGCCGCAGCACGAGCGACCGCAGGGCGGCGTCCAGGCGGTCCGGATCGACGTCGTGGCCGTCGAGTTCGACGTAGAAGTGCGCGGCGACGCCGCCGAGGGGCTGTCCGTCCTGGCGTCCGATCCAGTAGGCGTGCTGCATCGTGGCCAGCGGGAAGACGTCCGGCTCCGCCCCGGTCGCGGCGTGCGGCACGGACGGCGCGGGCGGCGTCCGCGGGGCGGCGGGGGCGGCCGCGCCGTCCCGCGCCTGTGTGAGCAGGGTCGTCCAGTCCACCAGGGTCGGGCTGTTCGTGAGGTCCTGGAAGGTGACCTCGATGCCCTGCCGCCGCCAGGCGCCGACCAGTGACATCAGCACCAGTGAGTCGAGGCCGAGTTCGAAGAGGTCGCGGTCGTCGGCCAACTCCTCCGGTGCGATCTCCAGCGCGCGTGCCACGGCTTCCCGCACCGCGGCGGACGCCTGGCGGTCGGGGCTGCCGGCGCCTCCCTCCGCTGTCCGCGCCTGGACGACTGCTTCATCGCTCACTGGTGCTGCCTTCCGGTCGGATGGAGTGGGGGCCGCGTCGGAGTACGCCAACGCCGGCACGTCGTCGACGCGTGGGCCGCCGGCGCCGGGAACCGCCACGGCGCAGGGCCGAACCCCCCGCTAGATAGAAATGATTATCATTTCTATACTTCACATCGTAATCACACGACGGGACTCGGCGCCAGAGCCGGAGGCCCGGCAATGAGAGGCGAAGTCCCATGACCGAGACTCAACGGACCTGGTCCGAAGCCGAAGCGGCGCGCTACCGAGCCGCCGGACACTGGCAGGGAGTGAACTTCGGCGCCCGGCTGCGCGCCTCCGCGGCCGCCCACGGAGGGCGCGTCGCCCTGGTCGACGGCGAACGGCGGTGGACCTACGCGGAGCTGGACGCCGAGGCGGACCGTGTGGCCCACGGCCTCGGCGGACTCGGGATCGGGCGGGGCGACCGCGTGGTCGTCCAACTCCCCAACCGCGCGGAGTTCCTGCTCGTGTGGTTCGGGTTGCAGCGCCTCGGTGCCGTACCGGTGCACGCGATGCCGGGCCACCGGCGCCGGGAGATCGGCCATCTGGTGCGCGTCGCGGGCGCCGTGGCCTGCGTGGTGCCCGACCGGCACGCCAGGTTCGACCACCGGGAGCTGATGCGCGAGGTACGGGCGGAGCAGGGGCCGGGCGGCTCGCTGCGGCATGTCGTGGTGGTCGGCGATCCGGGGCCCGACCAGGGCTTCGTCCCCTTCGAGGCGCTGCGCGCGCAGGCACCGGCCGAGTCCGCTCCCGCCGCCGACGGCGACGGCGACGGCGGTGCGGATGCCGCCGATGTGGCTCTCCTGCTGCTGTCCGGCGGCACCACGGGACTGCCGAAACTCATCCCGCGCACGCACGACGACTACTCCTACAACGCGCGCGCCTGCGCGGATGTTTGCGCACTCGACGCGCGGTCCGTGTACCTGGCGGTGCTTCCCCTCGGGTTCAACTTCGCCTTCGCCTGCCCCGGCGTGCTGGGCACCCTCATGGCCGGGGGAACCGTGGTCGTCGCGCCCGACCCCAGCCCGCAGACGGCGTACGCCCTCGTCGAGCGGGAGGGCGTGACCCTGACCTCGCTGACCCCGCCGCTCGTCTCCCATTGGATCGACGAGGCCGCGTCGGGTTCCTGGGACCTCGGGAGCCTCTCGGTGGTGCAGGTCGGCGGAGCGCGGCTGCCCGAGGAGCACGCACGCAAGCTGGGACCGGCGCTCGGGGTGACCGTGCAGCAGGTCTTCGGCATGGCGGAGGGCCTGATCAACCTCACCCGCCTCGACGACCCCGAGGACCTGGTCTGCGCGACCCAGGGCCGGCCCGTCTCGCCCGACGACGAGGTACTCGTGGTGGACGGCGACGGCAGGCCCGTGCCGGACGGTACGGCGGGAGAGCTGCTCACCCGGGGCCCGTACACGCTGCGCGGCTACTACCGCGCCGAGGAGCACGACCGCACGGCGTTCACCCCGGACGGCCACTACCGCTCGGGGGACGTGGTGCGGCGCCTGCCGTCCGGTCACCTCGTGGTGGTGGGACGGATCAAGGACCAGATCAACCGCGGCGGCGAAAAGGTCGCCGCGGTCGAGGTGGAGGAACAGCTGCTGACGCATCCCGCGATCACGGCGGCGGCGCTGGTCGGTGTGCCCGACGAGCGGTGGGGGGAACGGTCCGTCGCCTTCGTCGTCTGCACGGGCACCGCGCCCGGCGCACGCGAGGTGGCCGCCCATCTGAAGGAGCGCGGGCTGGCCGGTTACAAGACTCCGGACGAGGTGGTGCGGGTCCCCGCGCTGCCGCTCACCGCGGTCGGGAAGGTCGACAAGGCCGCGCTGGCACAGGGGTTGCCCCGACCGTAACGCCTCGCGCGGAGGAGCGCCCGGGGACCCGGGCGCTCCTCCCGTCGGCGGTGACGGGCCGGTCACCGCCGCTCGTCCGGTACGGCGCGGACGGCGTGGGCGGCGGATCCGGAAGGGGCGGCGTGGGCGGTGGATGCGGCGTGGGCGGCGTGCGCGAGCAGTTCCCTGGTGACCGGATGTTCCGGGGTCCTCAGCACCCGGTCCACGGCACCGGCCTCCACCACGCGTCCCGCGTCCAGGACGACGACCCGCTGCGCGTGACCGGTGGCGGCCGTCAGGTCGTGCGTCACCATCACGACCGTCATTCCCAGCGTGTGCCGCAGCGAGTCCAGCAGGTCGAGGACGCCGCCGGCCGTCTCCGGGTCCAGCGCGGAGGTGATCTCGTCGCAGACCAGGACGCGTGGCTCGGCCGCCAGCGTGCGGGCCAGCGCGACGCGTTGACGCTGCCCCCCCGACAACTCCCCCGGCCGGCGGGCCAGCACGTCCGCGTCCAGGCCGACCAGACCGAGCAGCCGTACGGCTTCGCGGGAGGCGTCACCGGCGGACCGGCGCCCCACCCCCCTGAGGGGGCGCAGGAGCGCGGCGCTCACGGACTCCCGGGGATTGAGGGCGCCGCGGGCGTCCTGCGCGACGAGTTGCGCGGGGGCCGCACGCCCTCGTTCCGCGCCGTCCTCCTGCCACTCGACGCTTCCCCGCACCGGCCGGTGCAGCCCCGCGAGACACCGGGCGAGGGTGGTCTTGCCCGAGCCCGAGGGGCCGACCACGGCGGTGCAGGAGCCTGCCGGGACGGTGAGCGAGATGCCGTGCAGCACGGGGACACGCCCATGGGCCGCGTCCAGGCCGCGTACGGACAGGGCTCCACCGGGACCGGCGCTCACGGCACTTCCCGGGACGGAACCCCTCGGGCCGAGGTCCGCCGGGCCAGAACCCGCTGGAACAGGACCCGCTGGAACAGGGCCCGCTGGAACAGGGCCCGCTGGAACAGGGCCCGCAACCGGGGCGCCCGCGAACGAGCGCGGCGCGGGTAGCGGCGACCGGGGCGGCTCCGCGCCGACGATCCGGCCCGCGTCCAGACGGATGACCTGGTCCGCCACGGACGCGATCCACGCGGGGTCGTGGCTGACCAGCAACGCGGCGCGGTCCCCGTCGGACAGGACCTCGGCCAGCAGGTCCCGCATCCCGTCGGCCAGGACCGTGTCCAGACCGCTGGTGGGCTCGTCGAGGACCAGGAGGCGGGGCCTGCCGGCCAACGCGATGGCGAGGGCCACCCGTTGGGCCTGCCCGCCCGACACCTGCCGCGGCAGCCGTCGCCGGAATCCCGGGTCGGCCGGCAGCCGCACCGACCGGAGCAGTTCGTCGACGCACCGGTGGACCTGGGACCCGCGCGTCGCGGAGGAGCGCAGGCGCACCGCCTCGGCCAGCTGCGTGCCGATCCTAAGCGCGGGGTTGAGCGAGGCGGCGGGGTCCTGCCCCAGGTACGACACCACGCGCCCCCGCAGGGTGCGGGCGTCCCGGCGGACGAACGGGTCGAGGCCCGCCACCCGGACGGTCCCGGCACGCACCTCCAGGCCCGGGCGGACATGTCCGAGCAGGCTGTACGCCAGGCTGCTCTTGCCGGACCCCGACCTGCCCACCACCCCCAGCACTCCCCCGCGCGGCACCGACAGGTGGGCGTCGTGCAGGACGGGCGGACCGCCGGCCGCAGGTCCGAGGGACAGCCCGCGGAGCTCGGCGAGCGGGTCCTCCCCCGACGGCCGGACGGTCGCGTCGCGGGTCATGCGGCACCCCTTCCCACGGTGTCCGCCAGCCGTCCGGCCAGCAGGCCGACGCAGACGGAGAGCACGACCAGCAACAGGGCCGGAGCGAGGAACGGCGCGGCGGCCAGGGTCGCTCCGGGGACGTTCTCGCTCACCATGCGTCCCCAGTCGGGCGCCGCTCCTCCCGCACCGAGGCCGAGGAAGCCCGCGGTGGCGGTGAGGTGCAGGGCGGCGACCAGGCGCAGCGCCGTGTCCGTGAGGGCCGGTCCGGCGATGTTGGGCAGCACGTCGTGGCGCAGCACGGCCCGCCGGGTGTCGCCCCGGGCCAGCGCGGCCTCGACGTACCCGCTGTCCAGGACCGTGTCGGCGGCCGCCCGCAGTACCCGGGTGGAGAAGGGGGCGGTGGCCAGGGCGACGGCTGTCACGAGGGCGGCGTGGCTGCCGGGGAAACCGGCGGCCAGGACGAGGACGACCAGGAGGGCGGGCAGCACGGCGAGGGCGTCCACGCAGCGGACCAGCAGGTCGCCCAGCCGGCGGGAGACCATGGCCGCCAGGACACCGGCGGTCAGCCCGACGGCGCCTGCCGCCGCCGTTCCCGCCAGCGCGGTGAGGACGAGGGTGCGGCCGCCGCCGAGTACCCGGCTCGCCACGTCCCTGCCCAGTACGTCGGTGCCGAGGAGGAACTGTGCGTCCGGCGGCTGGAAGGGCGCGGCGAGCTGCGCGGTGGGGCTGTGCGGCGCGACCGCCGGACCCAGCAGGGCGACGAGCAGGACGAGCAGCGTGGCCGCTCCGGTGAACAGCGGCGCCCGCCGGCGCGCGGGCGTGCCGGGACAGCTCGGACGTGTCCGTTCCGGTGGTGGTGTCAGGACCGTCGTCATCGGCCGTGCCCCTCCCGTGCGCCCAGCAGACGCGCGCAGATGTCGCCCAGCAGCAGCACCACGAGCATTACCGCGACCAGGGCGGTGGCGATGCCCTGCACCATCGGTACGTCCCGCGCCGCGACGGCCAGGTGCAGTTCCCGGCCGATACCCGGGTAGTCGAAGACGTTCTCCACCACCACGGCGGAGCCGACCAGGGCCCCCGTGGTGAGGGTGAGCGCCTGCACGGCCGGTCCTGCGGCGTTGGGGAGGATGTGGCGCACCGCGAGCCGGACGCCGCGCACGCCGTTGAGCCGCGCGGCTTCGCAGTACGGTGTGGCCGCGGTGTCCGCCACGGAGGCCCGCAGCAGCCTGGTGGCCACCGCGAGACCGACCGCGCTGAGCGTCAGTACGGGCAGCACCAGCGCGTGCGGGACGTCGAGCGGTGTGCCTCCCAGCGGGATGACGGAGACCCGCGGCAGGACCTCCAGCCACACCGCCAGTACGGCGACGAGCAGTGCGGCGACGACGAACTCCGGTACGGCGGCCAGGATCTGGGCGGTCGTCGAGACGACGCGGTCGGCGCCGCCGCCGCGCATCCCCGTCCACAGGCCGAGCAGCGCGGCGAGCGGCGCGGTGACGGCGAGTGTCAGTCCGGCGAGGAGCAGGCTGTTGGGCAGGCGGGTGGCGAGGACCTCGGTGACCGGTCGTTCGCCCACGAAGCCGTGGCCCAGATCGCCCCGGACCGCGTCCGCCGCCCAGTGGGCGTACCGCTCGGCCGCGGGCCGGTCCAGCCCCAGTCCGGCCCGTACTTCGGCGCGTTGGGCCTCCGAGGCGTCCACACCGGCGACCGCGCTGACGGCGTCTCCGGGGAGGACCGCCGTGGCCGCGAAGACCGCGGCCGACAGCAGGACGAGCAGGACGGCGGCCCCCGCCAGGCGACGGGCGGCGAAGGCGAGCAGCTTCACGCCAGCGACGCCCGGGAGAAGCCGGGGAACTGCTCGAAGAGGTCGTCGGATATCCCGTCGACGCCCTTGGCCCGGGCGTTCAGGTTCGGTTTGAAGACCGGCAGCACCTGGTTGCCCTCTTCCCAACGGGTGCGCTGGGCCTGCGTGCCCAGCTTCTTCGCGCGGTCCCGGTCGCTCTCGGCGCGTGCCCGTGCCACGAGGGCGTCGGTCTCGGACTTCTTCCAGCCGAAGGCGGACGGCGATCCGCCCGCCGTGTTCATCTGGTAGGTCGACAGCGCGGGGATGGGCATCTGGTACGAACCGGCCAGGGGCAGGGCCGAGTACGCGGGGAAGTCGGCGTAGAGCTGCCCCGCGGGCAGCTCGCGGACGGACGCCCGCACACCGATCTTCTTCAGGTCCTCGACGAAGAGTGCCGCCATCTCCACCATGCCCGGCGTCTCGGGTCCGGTGGTCAGTCGGACCTCCACTCCGTCGGCACCGGCCTCCGCGAGGAGTTCGCGGGCCCGCTCCGGGTCGTGGGCGCGCTGGGGGATGCCGTCGGCGTAGTCGGGGAAACCGATGGAGGGCAGGTCGTTGCCGATCTCGGCGTTGCCGTAGAACACGGTCTTCACCATGGCCTCGCGGTCGACGGCGAGTTTGAACGCCTCCCGCACCCGCGGGTCGTCGAAGGGCTTGGCGCTCATGTTCATCTGGAAGGAGAGGCCGACCAGGTAAGGGCTCTTCGTGGGGGCCAGTTCGACCTTCGCGTCGTCGGCGAGGGTGCGTGCGGTGACCGGCGAGAGGTCGTGGGCGAAGTCGATCTCGCCGCCGGTGAGCGCCCCCGCGCGGGCCGTCGAGTCCGCGATCGACCGCAGTTCCAGGCCGTCGAGGTGGGGCACGTGGCCGTAGTGGTCGTCGTAGCGTTCGAAGGCCGAGCCCTGGCCCGCGGTGAACTCGGTCAGTCGGAAGGGGCCGCAACTGGGCATGCCCTTGCGGAACCGTGCGGTGCCGTCCTTGACGACGAGGAAGTTGCCCTGGCAGAGGATCAGCCGGCCGTCGGCGATGGGCCGAAGGGTGGGCAGTACGACCTTCAGGTCCCCGTCGGCCCGGGCGCGCGCGAGGTCGAAGTTGGCGGCGGCGAGCCGGTACACGGGCAGTTTGCTCTTGCCCGCGAGCGCGCTGAGGGAGTGCAGGATGTCGGCGGAGGTCAGCCGGGAGCCGTCGGTGAAGCGGACGCCGGGCCGCACGTGCAGCGTGTAGGTCGACAGGTCGTCGGAGATGTCGATCGCCTTGAGCACGCCGTAGCGCACTCCGTCGGGACCGCTGGGATCGAGGTTGCCCAGGGTGCCGTGCCAGGCCCGGGCCCGCACGAGGTCCAGTGCGGAGGGGCCGTTGAAGAAGTCGAGCGTCTCCGAGGCGCCGCCTCCGACGAACGCGGCCCGCAGCGTGCCGCCCGAGCGGGCCGGGGAACCCGAGCCGGACGTCCCGGCTGAGCCGGGCTCGTCGGTGGAGCAAGCCGCCAGCAGGCCGGGTCCCACCGCCAGAGCGGCGGCCCCCGCCGCGCCGCGACGGAGGAAGGCGCGGCGGTCGATCTGTCTGGACATGCTTCTCCTTGACGTTCAACTGGGCTGATCGGGTCGCCGCGGTACGCGCCGCGGCGTGCGCTAGCGGCGCAGGGTGAGGGCGCCGGACGGGCAGGCCCACACGGCCTCGCGCACCGCGTCCGACTGGGTGGCGGGAGGCTCCTCGTCCAGGACGAGCACGAGCCCTTCCTGCTCGTCCTGGTCGAAGACGGCCGGTGCGGCGAGCACACACTGCCCGGCCCCCGCACACCGGTCCCGCGCGGCACTGACCTTCACGGCCTCGGACGCCTGACCTGCCAAGGACATGGGAACCCCCCTGCTACCGCCCACGCGGGCGCCTGTTCGGCACTCAGACAGTAGTCGGTAATGACATCCATATTCAACAAGTCGGCGCAGGCAGACACCGGACAGGCGACCGACGTCAGTCCCGGGTGCGTCGCTCGGCGGCGTCGAAGGCGGGCGCGAGCGGGGCCAGGGCGGCACGGAGCCGGCCGGACAGCGGGCCGGAGGGTACGACCAGCCCTCCGGCACCCGGACTCCCGGCACCCTCTCCGCCCCCGGCCGGCCGCAGCCAGCCCTCCAGGGCGATGCGCACCGCCGCGGCGACGCTTGCCGCGAGAACGCGGGGAGTCGTCTGCGCTCCCGCGTCGTCCAGCCGTTCGGCGATCACCGCCGACAGAGGGGCCTCGATGCCGGCGGTGCTGCCGAGGAAGGCGTCGCGCAGCGCGGCCCGGGTGGTGATCAGCAGGAGGACTCCGCGTTCGCGCTCACCCTCGTTCGCGTACTGCTCGACCACCGCCTCGGTGACGGCGTCGGCCAGGCGCACGCCGGCCGGCCGGGCCGCCACCGCCGCCGCGATCCGCGCCTCCCGGTCCGCGGTCACCGCGGAGACGATCGCCTGCTCACGGCTGGCGAAGTAGTTGTTGTAGGTGCGCGGCGAGACCCCGGCCGCCTCGGCGATGTCCTCGACCCGCACCTGGTCCGGTCCACGCTCCACGGCCAGCCGCAGGGCCGCCTCGCGCAGCGCCTCGCGCGTGGCCTGCTTCTTCCGCTCCCGCAGCCCCGGTGGTGGTGTCGTCACGGCCTGAGCCTGCCACACGGAACTGCGCGCACGCAAACTTGCGTGCACGCACTTTTCCTGTCAGCCTCGACCCGCCCGAGACCGACAGAGAGGACGTCACCGTGCGAGCAAGAGGAATGACCTACGACACCGGACTCGTCGCAGACGGCCGGCTGTCCCGCGAGCACTTCGACCCCGCCGTGGTCCGGCGCGAGCTCGCCATCATCCGCGACGACCTGCACTGCAACGCGGTCCAGATCATCGGCGGCGACCCGGACCGGCTCGCGGTGGCCGCCGGCGCCGCCGCCGAACTCGGCCTGGAGATCTGGTTCTCGCCGTATCCGCTGGAACTGCGCCCGGAGCAGATCCTCACGCTCTTCCGCGACTGCGCCGTGCGAGCGGAACGGCTCCGGCAGCAGGGCGCCTCGGTCGTGTTCGTCACCGGGGTCGAGCTGAGCGTGATGAACCACGGGTTCCTGCCCGGGGAAAGCCCCGAGGAACGGGTCGGGCACCTGATGAGCCGACCCGAGCACCGGGCCGAAGCCATGCGCGCACTCGGCGTGCGCGTCAACGCGTTCCTCCGCGACGCCGTGACCACGGTCCGCGAGCACTTCCAGGGCCGGCTCACCTACGCGGCCATCCAGTTCGAACAGGTCGACTGGACCCCCTTCGACGTGGTGACGTACGAACTGCTCCGCTCCGCCGAGGTCGCCGACCGGTTCCGGGAGGCGGTGCGCACCCTGGCGCAGGGCCCGAAGCCGCTCGCCGTCACCGGGTTCGGCACCGCGGCCTACCGCGGCGCGGGAGACCGCGGCGGGCGGGTGCTGGAAGTGGTCGAGCACGATCCGCGGACCAAGGCCCCCGTGCGGCTGAAGGGCGTGTACGAGCGCGACGAGGCGGGCCAGGCCGCGTATCTGAGCGAGCTGTTGGAGATCTTCGAGAGCGAAGGCGTGGACAGCGCGTTCGTGTTCCTGTTCGCCCTGGCCGGCTACCCGCACCGCCCCAACGGCGACCCCAGACAGGACCTGGACCGAGCCGGCCTGGGCATCGTCAAACTCCTCGAAGGACACCGGGGACGGACCTACCCGGACATGGAGTGGGAGCCCAAGGCCGCCTTCGCGGCCGTGGCGGAGCGGTACCGGCCGTAACGGTCACCACGGGGCGGCCTCCCCCTTCCGGCCGGGATGCCCTCAGACGACGTCGAACTCGTTGCCCTCGGGGTCCTGCATGGCGGCGGCGTAGAACCCCGTCTCCGGATCGTCTCTGATCCGCAGCACGGTGGCACCGGCCTCGACCAACTGGTCCACCGCGGCCCCGACCCGTCGCGCGCGGACGTCGAGCGGGACGTCACGGCCGCCGCCGACCTTCAGGTCGAAGTGCCACCGGTTCTTGGCGGACTTGGGCTCCGGAACCTGCTGGAACCACACGCGCGGTCCGTGCCCGGCCGGATCGACGATCGACTCCGGAACATCGCCGGCCCCGGCCGGAAGCTCGTCCGCGGGCACTCCCATCGCCTCCCAGTAGGCGCGCCATGTGGTGTGCCCGTCCGGCGCGGGCTCGGGCACGTAGCCCAGGGCCCGTGACCAGAAGGCCACCATTGTCTGCGGATCGGAACAGTCGATCGTCAGCTGCACTGTCATCTCCATGCCCGCAGCCTCGCAGACAGGTCTGACATCCGGTCCGCTCCACGACAGGCCCGACGACGCCCAGGATCTCGGCGCGCAGCGCCCTCAGCACCGAGACGGAGCCGACCGCGGTTCCGGCGAGGATCGCGCGGTGCCGGCGGATCACCGGACGCCGGTCATTCCGCCGCCTCCCCCGGCTGCTGCCCGGCGTTGCCGGAGCGCAGCGTCACCAGGGCGTCCGCCTGGGAGAGTCCGCTCTCCTCGACCACGCCGCGCACGCTCTGGGCCTCGCGCACCAGCGCGAAGGCCACCCGGCCGCCGGGACCCGTCCGATAGCCGTACACGG
The DNA here is from genome assembly GCF_002188365.1 of Streptomyces sp. CS113. Classification (NCBI taxonomy): domain Bacteria; kingdom Bacillati; phylum Actinomycetota; class Actinomycetes; order Kitasatosporales; family Streptomycetaceae; genus Streptomyces; species Streptomyces sp. CS113. The sequence continues at coordinate 8,507,751 of NZ_KZ195574.1, read as the reverse complement.
CGGGCCGCGGCAGGGAGTTGTACGAGAAGTGCGACGAGAAGTAGTACGCCCCGGTGTCGTACAGCGCCACCACGTCACCCGGCTCGACGGCCGGCAACTCCCGCCCGGTCGCCGTCAGATCGCCCGCGAAGCAGCACGGGCCCGCGATGTCGACGACCTCGGTCGGGCCCCCCTTGGGCCGGCCCGCGGCGTCGAACACCCCGACGCGCAGGGGCCAGGCGTCCGGCATGAAGACCGTGCGGGTGGCCACTTGGGCCCCCGCGTGCGTGACCGCGATCCGGCGGCCGCCGGCCGACTTGGTGTACTCGACGACCGAGCCGATGGTGCCGCTCTTGGCGAGCAGGGAACGGCCGAATTCGGTGATCAGGGCGTAGCGGCCGTCGAAGAGGCCGGGCACGGCGGCGCGCAGCGCGGCGACGTGGTCCGCGTACGTGGGGCGGTCGTCCTCGCTGTCGAAGTTGACGGGCAGGCCGCCGCCGATGTCGAGTCCGGTGATCTGGGCGCGGCCCAGTTCCCCGTTGATCCGCTCGGCCAGTTCGTACGCCGCCCGTACCCCCTCGGCGATGAGCGGCAGCGGGCAGCCCTGGGAGCCGACGTGGGCGTGCAGCCGGTTGAGCCAGGGCCGGTGGGCGAAGGCCTCGATCACCGCGTCGACGGCTCCCTCGTCGCGCAGCGCGACGCCGAACTTGGAGGTGGCGGTCGCCGTGCTCATCGCACCGATCGCGCCGGATCCGACCTGTGGGTTCACCCGCAGTCCGATGGGCCCGGCGGGCTCGCGGCCGGCCAGCAGGCCGTCGACGCGGGTCATCTCCTGGAAGTTGTCCAGGTTGATCGCGATTCCGTGGGCCAGGGCGAACTCGAGCTCCTCGACCGTCTTGGCGGGGCTGTCGAAGACCAGCCGGTCGTAGGTGAACCCGGCTGCCAGGGCCTGCTCCAGCTCCCCGGGCGAGGCCACTTCGCACCCCATGCCGGCCTCCGCGAGCAGCCGCAGGACCGGCACCAGCCCGCACGCCTTCGCCGCGAACGTGTGCTGCACGGCGGCCGGCCCCTCGAACGCCTCGTTCAGCGCCTCGACGGCGGCGAGCACGCCGTCCACGTCGAGGAGACCGACCAGGGGCGCTCGCGGGCCCAGCAGGCCGTCCTCGACGGCCCGTGCGAGCGCGGCCTCACGGGCCCTGCCGCGCTGGTGGGGGGAAGCGGAAGTCACTGTCAACACACTCCAGACGCATCGGTGGTGCGCGGCGCTCTACGGCCGGCCGGCCGTTTCGCCCGCCCAGCTTCGTTCCGCGAAGCCCGTCGTGTCTTCGTCCCGCTCGACCACGGTACGGTCGGTGTCCTGTCCGCCGCGACAGCTCGACGATCAAGGTCTCTTCGGTGTGCCCGCGACGCCCCGGGGCCGGGGCCGTCACCCCGTGCGCCGTGCCAGCCGCAGTCCGATGTCCGCCAGGAGCCGCAGGGTGGGGTCCGCCAGGTCGACGCCGAACAGTTCCCGAGCCCGCCGCAGCCGGTACCGCAGGGTGTTCGGATGCACGTTCAGGCGCCCCGCGGCCGTGGCCGTGTCACCGAAGGCGTCGATGTAGGCGGCGGCCGACGCGCCGTACTCCGAGCCGTGGGCCCGGTCGTGCTCCACCATCGCGTGCACGGGCCCCGACAGGCTCTCCCACAACGGCGCGATCCGGTCGAGCACCCGCAGCGCGGACACCTCGGGAACCAGTTCGCCGAACGTCGCCGCCGCGGACTCCAGGTCCGCGGCCGGCCGTCGCGCGGCCCGCTCCGCCAGCACCCGCACCACCAGCTCCGCGGCCTCGCGCGACGCCGGCAGCGCGGAGAGGTCCGCCGTCACCGGGCCGACGCCCGCGAACACCACGCCGCGGGGCACCGAGCGAGCGGCCGCCAGCAGGTCACGCGCCGGGTCCGTCTCGCCCTCGCCCGCCGGAAGCAGCACATACAGCCGTCGCCCCGACCGCGCCGTCACACTGCCCGGCCGGTACGCCGCGGCCTGGAGCGCGAGCACGTCCAGTACCCGCTGCTCGGCGGCGATCCCCGCTGCCGGAGCGGGTTCGCCCCGCAGGTCCCGGCTGTCGTACGCCTCCGCGACCATCACGGTGTACGGCCGCCCGGGCGCGACCCCGGCCTCGTGCGCGACGCGTGCCGCCTGCCCGCTCCCGTCGAGCAGGGCGTGCACCGAGCTCTCCCGTGCCCTGGCCGCGGCCCGGCCCCAGGTCTGGTGGTGGGACAGATGCGGCACGGCGGCCCGCGCCGCGGTGTGCAGCGCGGCCGCCGCGTCCTCGGCCAGCGGCCGGCCGTCGGCGGCCGCCCAGAGCGACCCGAGGACCTCCGGTCCATGGCGTACCGCGACGGCCAGCCGCTCCGCGTACCGGTCGTCGGCGGGCAGACGCACGACGCCGTCGGTGCTCCACAGGGTCTGGAAGAAGCCGCTCTCCCGCAGTTCGTCCACCCGCCAGCGGGGGACCTCCTGCCCGAGGATCGTCAGCCTGCGCATCGGATCGGGCTCATGGTCCATCCGCGAGTAGGCGAGCACCCGTGACTGGGGATCCTCGATCGTGATCGCGCCGCCGACCAGGGCCGCCACCGTGTTGGCGAGCCCCGGCAGGTCGCCGAGCCGCAGGCCCTCCACCCCGCTCGTGCCGGTGGGGGCGCTGTGCGCCAGCGCGGTGCGCAACTGCCCCAGCACCTCCGTCCACCCCTGCCCCGGCCGACGGGTGAGCAGCGCCGTACGCCCCGAAGCGGCCGCCTCCAGCAGCGCGGCCCCGGGCCCGCGAGCACCCCGCCGCAGCACCACGGCCGCGGCTCCGGCCCGGTCGGCACCGCGCAGCACGTCGATCGCCTCCGGCGAGGCGGCGTCCACACCGACCGCGAGCAGGATCAGTCCGGACGCCGCCCAGCTGCCGTCGTCCCGCTCCTCCCCCGGGTCGTGCAGCACCACGTCGGCCACCGGCACCCGGGAGCCGCGCGGCGCGGCGACGACGTCCAGCATCCCGGGGGCGACCAGAGCGAGAATCTGCTCCAGCGACGGCCCGCTGTCGGACCGGTTCGGTTCCTGTGTTGCCATACGTCCATCATGGTCGGCCACCGCGACGGCCTCGCGGGCGGCGCCGGAACCGGAAGTGCCTGCGCCCACGTCCCGGGCGAAGACGACCGCCGTCATTCGGCCCGGCTGTCGTCCTCCTGCACCCGGCCCGACTCCGAGGCCCCGGTGAGACGGCTGGCGAGGTGGTACTCCACGGTCACCTCGCGGTAGTCCTGCCCGGGGGCCACCCGCAGGGGGAGGTTGGTCCGCGCGGTACGGGACACCGACTCGCGCGTCCCTGTGCCGGGGAAGGAGACCCGGGTCCGTGGCGCCCGCGCGAAGTGCAGCCGGTCGCCGCTGACGACCGCGTCGAAGGAGACGGCGGGGCCGGGACCCGCCGGGTGCCCGGCGGTGGCCTCGGCGGCCGGGCCCGACGGCGTGACCGTTCACGGCGGCTCCCCGCGCTTCCTGACACCCCGGCGTCCGACGGACCGCGTGGCCGCGGACGCGTCGTCGCGGGTGCGGGGGCGCCCGGCGGACCGCTCGCTTCCGGTGTCGTGGCCGGACCGTGCGGCCGGCCGGCGTGCCGTCACGGCGTCGGCGCCGTCCGCGCCGCGCGCGACCGCTCCGGCGGCCTCACCGGCGCTGCCGCCGATGTCCTCGGCCGCGGACCCGGCGCCCTCCGCGACATCCCGGACGGCTGACCCGGCGCCCCCGCCCACGTCGTGCACGGCCGACCCGACGCCGCGGGCCAGGTCCTCGAGGATCTGCGGATTGCGGTCGAGCGTGGTGAGGACCCGGTTGATGATCAGCGCGACGTTGTCCAGGCGGACCTTGAGCTGGGCCTGTGCCTCGACTCCCGAGATGCCGAGGTGGACCTGGTCGAGCGCGACGTCGGCGCCCACGTTCAGTTTGAGCAGGTCGAGCACCTCGGCCCGGAGGGACACCCGGGCCCGCAGGTTCTCCACGTCGAGGTTGAGCTCGTCGACCTTGAGCTGCGGGACGTCCAGGAAGACGTCGGGGCCGCGCTCCTCCGAGGGCGGCCCCGCGTCGTACGCCTCGTCGTACACCTCGTCGTCGTACGGCTCCGGCTCCTCCGCGGCGTCCGTCGTGTGGTCGCCGCCGTTCTCGGCGTGCTGCTGCATCGCTGCGCCTCCGCGAACTCGCCGTTTAGAGGTTTCACCCCATTTGCACCAGTATGGCGCGTCTGAGGCCGGCGGGACCGGGATCGGGCCGAACGGGTGGCCGGACCGCGGGCGGGCGGGGGCGCGGCACCTCAGCAGTGCCGCGCCCCCGCACGGGCGTCAGGCGTCGGTGACCGTCGTGGTCACCGGTGTGCCGACCTCGACGGTCCTGCTCACGGTGCAGAGCCGGTCGTGGGAGGCCTTGACCGCGCGGGGCAGGATCGCGCGGGCCCGCTCCGCTCCCTCGTCGTCCGGGAAGGTCACCGTGAACGCGACCTCGAGGTTGGTCAAGCGGTTGCCCAGGTCGTCGCTGACCTTGTCTCCCCTGACCGCCACGGTGAACCGGGTGGGTTCCGCGTGACGGCCGGTGGCGGCATCGACGTCCACGGCGGTGCAGCCGCCGATCGCGGCCAGGAACAGCTCGACGGGGGTGAACCCGGTGTCCGGGCCGCTGTCCGGGGGCGTACCGAATGCGATCGATCCGCCGCGGGTGTTGGTCGCCACGAACTGGCCGCTGCTGGTGCGTTCGACGACGACGGAACGCTCCGATTGTTCGCTCATGCCGTTCACACTAGTCACCCCGACGCACCGTCGCGCAGCAGGGCGAGCTGGTGCGCGACGGCCGCGGTGAGCCGCTCCTCGTCGTCCGTGGCGAGCAGGTCGAGCAGCGCGCCGCGCAGCACCGCCAGGGCCAGGGTGCGGCGAACGGCACCGGCCTCGGTGTCCCGTTCGGACGGCTCCTGGAACCCGGCCAGGACGTCGAGCCAGTCGTCCACCGTCGCGCGGGCGAATCCGGCCCAGGCGCCGTCGGGGTGGGTGAGTGAGCGCGCGTAGGCCTCGGCCCACAACCGCAGCAGCGGCCGGTGCTCCTTCGCGGCGAGCCACGTCCAGACCCGCTCGACGGCCGGCGCCAGTCCCGCGGGACGATCGGGCCGCCCGACCCGGTCCAGGAGCGCCAGCTCGTCGGCGCGTGCCCGGGCGAGCAGCGCGCGCAGCAGGCCGTCCTTGCTCTCGAAGAGGAAAAGCAGGACCCGCGGGCTGGAGCCGACGGCCTCGGCGAGCGGGCGCAGCGACAGGTCGGCCAGTCCGTGGGTGAGGGCGTACCGGTAGGCGGCCTCCAGCAGTTCGTTCCGCCGGGCCGAGGGGGTTGGCGCTTCCTGGGGCATGGGGCTAGCCTAACTGAAACGACTGTTTCAGTGATGTCGGTGGGACGACCACGGGGCCGGGAGAGCGCCACATGCCGCAGCAGGATCAGGGGAAGGCCGTCGTACGCCGCGCCGACCGGCCCGGCGACCTCGGATGGGTGGTGATGGCCCACGGCGAGACCTACGACGCGCAGTTCGGCTGGAATACCGACTTCGAGGCACTGGTCGCCAAGATCGTCGCCGACTACGCCACCCGGCACGATCCGGCCCGCGAGGCGGGCTGGATCGCCGAGGTCGACGGCCGCCGCGTGGGCTGCGTCTTCCTCGTCGCGGGCGACCGGCCGGAGACGGCCAGGCTGCGGATCCTGCTCGTCACCCCGGAAGGCAGGGGCCTCGGCCTCGGAACGCGGCTGGTCGGGGAGTGCCTCTCCTTCGCCCGCGCGGCGGGCTACGAACGGGTGACGCTGTGGACCAACGACGTGCTCGTGGCGGCGCGGCGGATCTACCAGGGCTTCGGCTTCACCCTCGCCGACGAGGAGCGCCACCACAGCTACGGCCAGGACCTCGTCGGCCAGAACTGGACCCTCGACCTGCGCCCCGACGGCGTGGCTCGGATCAGTTGCCGACGTCCTCGTTGAAGTCGTCGGCGCAGGCGTCCCGCTCGCTCCGGGTGTCGGCGTGCCGCACGCAGTCGTCGAAGTCCTTGAACTCGTCCGAGTTCAGGATCGATGCGCCGATCGCGATGATCACTACGGAACCGATGACCCCGAGTGCGCCCAGTACGGCCGCGACGACGGACATCGTGCGGCGCGGCGCGCGGCCGCCGCGGGCTCGGCGCGCGCCGATGATGCCGAAGACCAGCGCGAGGATGCCGAGCACCACGCCGCCGATCACGGTCCAGAAGAGCACCACGGCCAGGATGCCGAGCACGAGCCCGGCGACGGCAAGTCCGTTGCCGCCGCGCCCGGTTCCGGCTCCGTCGGGTGTCTGCGCCGGGTCGGCGGGCGTCGCGGGATGTTCGGGGAAGGACACGTCATCACGCTCATCTCTGGGTGCGTAGCGGCGAGTTGCCGTGAACTCCGACTGCCCCGCCGAGCCTGGCGGATGCCTGCCGTGCGGCCGGGGAAGCCCGGCGCACCCGGCCGGCAATCCGGTGCCACCGCACGCCGCCGTCCGGCGGAGCAGGTGTGCGACGGCACCGCCGACCCGCGACGCCGGTGCCGTGTCGGCGCCGCGTAGGAGCGCTGTCGGCGGCTGTCGGTCGGATATCGGTGGCTCGTCGGTGGTGGCTGGCACCTTTCGAGTGGTGGCCGACCGGAACCGACCGGACGGTCCGACAGCGAAGGAGTCACCATGCACACTCCCGTCACGATCATCGGCGCCGGTCTCGGCGGACTGACGCTGGCCCGCGTCCTGCACGTCCACGCGATCGCGGTCACGGTCTACGAGGCCGACTCCTCCCCTTCGGCGCGCACACAGGGAGGGCTGCTCGACATCCACGACTACAACGGACAACTCGCGCTTGCGGAAGCCGGGTTGATGGACGAGTTCCGGGCCGTCGTGCTGGAGGGCCGCCAGGCGCTGCGGGTACTCGACAAGGACGGGACCGTCCTGCTCGACCAGCCCGACGACGGGACCGGCGGGCGTCCGGAGGTCCAGCGCGGCGACCTGCGCCAGGTCCTGCTCGACTCGCTGCCGGCGGGCACCGTGCGGTGGGGGCACAAGGTCAGCCGGGTCCGTTCCCTGGGCGACGGACGCCACGAGGTGACGTTCGCCGACGGCGGCTCCGCCGTCACCGGCCTGCTGGTCGGTGCGGACGGCGCGTGGTCGCGCGTCCGGCCACTGCTGTCCTCCGCCACACCCGAGTACATCGGCAAGTCGGTCGTCGAGACCTACCTGTTCGACTCCGGCTCACGACACCCGGCCGCGGCGAAGGCCGTGGGCAGCGGCATGCTGATCGCCCCCTCGCCGGGCAAGGAGATCTTCGCCCACCGGGAGAAGGACGACACGCTGCACGCCTACGTGGGGCTGGCGCGGCCGCGGGACTGGTTCGCCGCCGTCGACTTCTCCGATCCCGTCGCGGCCACCGCGCGGATCGCCCGCGAGTTCGAGGGCTGGGCCCCGGAACTCACCGCACTGATCACCGACACCGACGTCGCACCGGTCCTGCGCTCCCTCCACGCCCTGCCGGCCGGACACCGGTGGGACCGGGTGCCGGGGGTGACCCTGCTGGGCGACGCGGCCCACCTCTCCGCTCCCAACGGCGAGGGCGCCAACCTGGCGATGCTCGACGGAGCGGAACTGGGCAAGGCTCTCGCGGCGCACCCCGGCGACGTGGAGAGGGCGCTGACCGAGTACGAACGGGCCATGTTCCCCCGCAGCGCCGAGTGGACCACCGACGAGATGCCCGGACTCGACTCCGCCGACAACACGGCCCAGGGCCTGATCGACCTGTTCACCGAGCACGGCATGTGAGGCCGCACGGCCGCTTGATAGGCAAGTCCACACTTGCCTATAGTGGCGTGGTGGCCGACGAACTCTTCAAAGCCCTGGGCGACCGCACGCGCCGCATCATCCTCGACGAGCTCGTGCAGAAGTCCGGACAGACGCTCTTCGAGATCTGCTCGCGGCTGACCATGAAGCACCGGCTGGCCATCTCCCGCCAGGGGGTCTCGCAGCACCTCGCGGTGCTCGAGGCCGCCGGGCTCGTGGAGTCCCGGCGCGTGGGCCGCTACAAGTACCACGACCTCAACACCGCGCCACTGAGGCACATCACCGAGCGATGGCCCGCCCCCTCAGCGCCCGAACCGAAGGAGAAGTCCTCATGAGGATCCACCTGACCAGCCTCTTCGTCGACGACCAGGCCAAGGCGCTGAGGTTCTACACCGAGGTGCTGGGCTTCGTGAAGAAGCACGACGTCCCGGTGGGGGGCGAGGACCGGTGGCTGACCGTCGTCTCCGCCGAGGAGCCCGGCGGCACCGAACTCCTGCTGGAGCCGGCCGGGCACCCGGCCGTCAAGCCCTACCGCGACGCCCTCGTCGAGGACGGCATCCCCCTGGCCCAGTTCACCGTCGACGACGTCCACGCCGAGTACGAGCGCATGAGCGCCCTCGGTGTCCGCTTCACCCAGGAGCCCCTGGAGATGGGCCCCGTCACCACCGCCGTCCTCGACGACACCTGCGGCAACCTGATCCAGATCTCCACCCAGCCGCGGTGACGGCCCGCTGAACCGCGGACCGGGTCCGGTCGCCGACGCGGCCGCCCTCGCGACGGGAAGCGCGGGGCGGGTACGGACACTCAGGCCGTACGCCCCGCGCCGGCCCGGCGGGAGGAGTACGGCCGCCAGTCCGGAGCCAGCACCGCCCAGACCTGCTTGTCGTAACGCACACCCTCGTACGGCCATGCCTCGCGTCGCACGCCCTCCAGGGTCATGCCGAGCCGTTCGGCCACCGCGGCGCTGCGGTCGTTGTCCGCGCGGCAGTGCCATTCGGCCCGGTGCAGCCCCCGGGTCCGGAAGGCCCAGTCCAGCAGCAGGTCGCAGGCCCGGGTGATCAGGCCGTGGCCCTCGGCCGACGGCTCCAGCCAGCAGCCGATCTCGCAGGTGCCGAAGGCGGCGTCGAAGTCGGTGAACATCACCCCGCCGACCAGTACTTCCTCGTGCCAGATGCCGTACAGGCGGGCGCCGTCGCCGGCCTGGCGTGCGGCGTACCGCTCCAGGGTGGCCCGTGCTCCCGCCGTGCCGTCGGTGACGAAGGCGGGCCCGACCCAGGGACGAATGTGCTCACGGGCCCGGTCCAGGTGACCGGCGAACTCCTCCGCCTGCCACACCTCCAGCGGACCGAGACGAGCGGTGTCACCCAGCGACATCGAGAACATGGGGCCTCCCCGTTTACACAACGCTTGTTGTGTCAATGTACCGTGGCCGCATGCCACGCTCCAAGGGAGATCACGAGGCCCGGCGGCGGGACGTCTCCGCGGCGGTCTGGCAGGTCATGGCCACGCGCGGTTTCGCCGGCCTGACCCTGCGCGCCGTCGCCGCCGAACTCGGTGCGACCACGGGTCTGCTCACGCACTACTTCCCGACCAAGCGTGCCCTGGTCGAGTACGCCCTCGACCTGCTGGAACAGCGCACCCTCTCCCGCCCCCGCCGCGAGGCCGGCCGGGGCCTGGCCGCGCTCAGGGACGCCCTGCTGGACATCCTGCCGCTGACCTCCGAGGCCGTCGACGGCAACCGCGTCTGGGTCTCGTCCTGGGACGCCGCGCTCTCCGATCCCGGCCTGTCCGCCGACTACGCCCGCAAGTACGCCCGGGGTCGCGAGAGGCTGCGCACCCGGGTGGCGGCGGCGCAGGATCTCGGGGAACTGCCCCAGGGCGACCCCGCACAGTTCGCGGCGGGCGCGCAGTCCTTTGTCCTCGGGCTGGTGGTCCAGGCCCTCTTCGATCCGGTGACGTTCACGCCGGAGCGGCAGGTCGAGCTTCTGGACGGCTATCTGGCCGCTCTGGCGGCGGGGCACTCCGACGGGAGGTGACGCCGGCCGCGCCCGCCCCGGGGCGCCGTCACGGGGACGAACCTCCGCGGTCGTCCCCGAGTAGCCGCTCCAACCGGTCGAAACGCTCGTGCAGCGCTCGGTCCGCCTGCGTGTACACCTCCTCGGCGGCCTGCTCGGTGCGGCGCACGAAGTGCCCCCGGCGTTCTTGTTCCCGTCCGACGAACCAGGTGGCCAGCGCGGCGGTGACCAGACCGAAGGCGGTGATCCCGGCGACCATCACCACCACGGCCACGAGCCGTCCCCACAGCGTGACGGGATACAGGTCTCCGTAGCCGACGGTCGTCGCGGTCTCCACGGACCACCACAGGGCCCGCGGGTAGGTGGTCAGCTGCGCCCCGGGCGCGCCGCGCTCGGCGAGGACGGCGCAGTAGGAACCCACGAGGATCACGATCACCAGGAGGACCGTCGCGGCACACGAAGCTCTCAGGTGCAGCGAACCGCCTTGGCGTCCGAGCAGCAGTTTGACCAATCTGGTCAGGAGACCGGACAGCATGCGTGGCATGCTCCGCCACCGGCGCGGACGACGCCGCGAGTACGCGCCGGTGGGCGTCCGGCCCACCCGAACGGCCGACCCGTCCTCGACGAGTCGCCAGCGCGGCTGTGCGTCGCGCGGTGCGGACTCGGCCCGTCCGGCACCGCCTCCGGGTCACGGGGTGAAGTGGCGTCGCATGCCGCCCAGTTCCACGACGTCCAGGGCCAGCTCGGCGTACATGGCGTCGGCCCAGGAGAACCACGGGCGGGTGAACCGGTGCGGATCGTCCTTGTGGAAGGACTCGTGCATGGCTCCCGTGCCGGCGTCGGTGTCGTTCAGCGTGCGCAGCGAGCGGAGGCGCTGGGCAGGGTCGTTGCTGGTCAGGCCCGCCACAGCGAGGGCGATGGGCCAGATGTGGCCGTCCGGCGTGTGCGGACTGCCCACACCCTCGGCGGCCGTTCCGCTGTGCCAGTTCGGGTTGTCCGGGGAGAGCACGAACGCCCGGGTCGCCAGGTACAGCGGATCCGTGGGTGAGACGTCCGCGATCAGTGGCAGGGACAGCAGGCTGGGCATGTTGGCGTCGTCCGCCAGCAGTGCGTTGCCGTGTCCGTCGACTTCGTAGGCGTAGATCGGACCGTGGTCGGGGTGGTGCACCGTGCCGTGCCGGGCGACCGCCTCGCGCAGTTCGGCCGCCAGTCGCGCGGCTTCGGCGGCGAGGGCGGTCTGACGGATGTGCCGCGCCATCTCCGCCGCGCCGTCGAGGGCCGCGGCCGCGCACAGGTTCGCGGGGACGTTGTACCCGTAGACGCACGCGTCGTCGCTGGGCCTGAAGCCGCTCCAGGTCATCCCGGTGCGGGCGACGGGTGTTCCTCGCCCGCCGTGGAGCAGGGTGTCGCCCGGTGGTCCGCCCGGGCGCAGGAAGCGGTAGTCCGAGAGGCGTTCGTGGTCCTGCTCCGTACGCCACACCGAGACGACGGTGCGGGCGGTGCGGACCGCCGGGGGCAGGTGGTCGGTGCGTCCCGTCGCCTTCCAGAAGCGATGGGCCAGCAGGAGCGGGAAGGCGAGGGAGTCGACCTCGTACTTCTCCTCCCACACCCAGGGATCGTCGCAGAGGTCGTCCGGGTCGTGGGCCTTCCCGGACGGTTCGGCGTTGAAGGCGTTGGCGTACGGGTTGTGCGCGATCTGCTGGAACTGCCGCTTCAGCACGGCCAGCAGGAGGTCTTGCAGAGCAGCGTCGTCCCGCAGGAGTGCCAGGTAGGGCATCATCTGCGTGGACGAGTCGCGCAGCCACATGGCGGGGATGTCGCCGGTCACCACGAACGCGGTGCCGTCGGGCATCGGACGGATGGTGCGCGCCAAGGTGTCGTCCAGGCAGTGCACCAGCGTCTTCCCGAAGCGCGGGTCGCCGAGGGCGTCGAGGCGGCGGACCGCCTCCTGGACGACCGGATTGTTCTTGACACTCGTGGGGAACCGCATCGTCGGCCTTTCGGTCGCGGGCCGGCCGGTCGGGACGGCTCGGTTCATTCGGTGAGGCGGGGGCTGCCCGGGGCCCGGCCGGAGGAGGGGCCGGGGCGGGACACGCCGTGGCGGACGACGTGGGTCGGGATCGTGACGCGGCGCGGGGCGGGTGGTTCGGCGTCACGCTGTTCGAGCCGGTCGATCAGCAGTCGGGCGGCTTGGCGGCCGATCTCGTCCGCGTCGTAGGAGACGAGCGTCAGGGGGATGCCCAGGACGTCGGACAGGTCGAAGTCGTCGAAACCCGCGACGGGAAGGGTGGTCTCCGCCTTGTACAGGGCCCGGATCGCGCCTTGGCTGATGCGGTTGTTGGTGCAGAACAGCGCGGTGGGACGGTCGGCCCGCCCGAGCAGTTCGTTGGTCGCCCGCTCCGCCGTCGCGGAGTCGACCAGGCCCTGGCGGATGAGGTCGTTGTCGGGCTCGATGCCGGACTCCTCGTGTGCCGCCCAGAATCCGCGCAGGCGCTCGGCGCCGGTGTACAGCGCCGGTGGATTGCCGAGGAAGGCGATGCGGGTGTGCCCGTCGGCCAGGAGGCAGGCGGTGGCTTCGCGGGCCCCGTGGAAGTCCTCGACCAGCACGCAGTCGGTGTCGAGTCCGGCGGGCGGCCGTGCCGCCAGGACGACCGGGACGTGCCGCATGGCAGTGGCAAGGTGCTGCTGCCGGCTGCCCGTCGGAACGACGATCAGCCCCTCGACCTGGTGATCGATGAGGTCGTCGATGAGTTCGGGCTCGCGGGCGGCCTCCTCGGCGGAGTTGCTGAGCAGCATGCGCAATCCGTGTTCCGTGGCGACTTCCTGGACGCCGAGGGCGAGGCGTGAGTAGAACGGGTTGGCGAGATTGGTGACGACGAGACCGATCATGCCGCTGCCGCCGAGGCGCAGGCTGCGCGCGGTCTGGTTGCGCCGGTAGCCCAGCCGGTCGACCGCTGCGAAGACCCGCTCGCGGGTCGCCTCGGACACGCCGGGATCGTTCTTGAGCACTCGGGAGACGGTCATGGCGCTGACCTGCGCCAGTTTGCCGACGTCGTGCATGGTCGGCCCACCGGATCGGCGAGCGGTCATGCCCACGCCCCTTCCTCTGCTTGCCCGGACGGGCGCCCCGGTCGTCACGGGGCCCCCAGTGTGTGCCGCACCCAGTGGGCGGCTCCGATCAGGGGTGCGTCCGCGGACTGCCGAGCCGGCAGCACCGGCACGTCCGCACCACCGGCCGAAGCCAGTCCGGAGACCAGCGGGGGACGGACCACGTCCCACGACCGCGCGATGGAGCCACCGACGACCACCGCCGTGGCACCGAAACGCCGGACCCATGGGGCCAACGCCCGGCCGAGTGCGTCGAAAGCGTATCGGAGGGCTTCCGCGGCGGCGGCGTTGCCCTGCCCGGCACGCGCGGCGATCTCCCGGACGTCGGGGAGGTCGCCGCCCTCACCCGGAGCGCGGAGACGGGCGTAGTGGGCGCGGATCCCGCGGCGCGAGACCGTCTCCTCCAGGGGGCGGCCCGCCACGGTCAAGCGGTGCACGCGCCCGCCCGGCGGTACGTGGGCCCCGTCGTGGACGGGCCGTCCGGCGGACAGGAAGGCCGAGCCCACACCGGTGCCCAGGGTCAGGCAGAGCGCACGGTCGTGGCCGGCCGCCGCTCCGGCCCGGTACTCGCCGATGGCGAAGGCGTCCGCGTCGTTGAGGAAGCACAGCCGTTCGGCCCGGCCCGCCAGGCGTTGCCGCAGGCCCGCGCCGACGTCGACCCCGGTCAGCGACTCGAACTTGCCGATGCCGGTGAAACGGCCGATGCCGGTGTCGTAGTCGAAGGGGCCCGGCACGGCCACGCCCCAGTGCGGTCGGTGCCCGGCCGGCAGCTCCCGGGCGGCGTGGGCTATGGCGTCGAGGATGCCGTCGGCGGGGTCGTGGGCCCGCAGGGGTCTGCGTATCACCGAGGAGACGACGGGCCTGCCGGCCGTGGGGTCGACGAGCGCGACGGTGACGTGCGTACCGCCGATGTCGAGGACGGGGACGGGCGCGCCCCGCCGGGAGGTCGTGGTCACGGCTCGACCACCAGGGCCTTGACGATCTGTACGTCGTCCGGCCCGACGGCGCGGATGCGGTAGGAGCCGACCGCGGCCGGCACCGTGATGGTCTCCGCGAAGGCGAGGAAGTGGCTGCGTCCGCCGCGGGTCTCGATGACGGCACCCGCACCCGCGGCGACGTTGAGCAGGTGGAAACGGTCGCCCGTCTCGTTGGGAACGTCCACGTCCGGCGCCACCACCAGGCGGTGCACCGCGTAGAACATCTCAGGCAGAGCCCCGAGCACCTCTTCCCGCCACCCCTCCCCCGCGCGCAGCGTGCGCGGCTGCTGGATCAGCTCCTTGGTCACGTCGTCCCCGCGCCGACTCGTGTCCAGGTTGGCGAAGCCGTGTTCGTAGGGCAAGGGCCGCGACCGCCCGGCGGCGTCCTTGCGCAGCCAGTCGTAGAAGCGCAGGGAGTACAGGTACGGCGTCGCGCTCACCTCCAGCACCAGGTTGCCCGCGCCGGAGGCGTGCGGGGTGCCCGCGGGGATCAGGAAGAGCTGACCCACCGTGGCCGGATGGCTCTGGACGTGGTCCTCGACCGGCATCGGGGTGCCGTGGGCGATGGCGTCCTCCACCTGGCGCCGCATGGTGGCCGTGTCCGCCTCCTCGGTGAGCCCGAGCAGTACCTGCGCGCCCTCCTCGCTGGCCGTGACGTAGTACGTCTCGTGCTGGGTGTAGGGCCAGCCGAACACCTCCCGCATGTACTGCTCCCGCGGGTGCAGGTGCAGGGACAGGTTCCCGCCCTCCACGGTGTCCAGGTAGTCGAACCGGATCGGGAACGAGGTGCCGAACCTGCGGTGCACCGGCTCGCCGAGCATGTCCTCGGGGTGCCACACGCACAGCAGCTGGAAGGGGACCTCGACCTCCGCTCCCCCGCGCTCACCGACGAGGACCCCCGCCTCGGGGGCGATCAGCTCGTAGCCCAGGGCGGTGTTGCCGGCGCGCGGGGTGAAACCCAGTTCGCGCTTCGCCCATTGCCCGCCCCAGGGCGTGGAGTTGAAGTACGGGCGGGTGCGCACCGGGCCCTTGGCCAGGTGCGCGAAGGTGGCGCGCAGCACGTCGCCGGGCACGGAGGCGGGCGAGCGGGGGTCCTGCACGTCGATCCATCGCTGGACGCCGGCCGCGATCGCGTCGCGGTGCCGGTCCAGGACGGGCCAGTCGGTGTAGAACAGGCGCACCGGCTCGCCGGGCTCCCCGGGGCGCCCCAGATTCGCACCGATCGGCAGCTCCCCCGCGGCCACCGCGGCCTCGGCGTACCGCTTCGGCAGGTCCGCGTACCACAGCACGTCCGGTCCGCACAGGGAGGCGCCCGGCCCGAAGACCACCACGACCGTGTTCCCCACCGGCGGCTCGATCCGCGGTACGGCATCGAACAGGTCCGCCACCCGCGCCTCGGACAGCGGGGTGAAGAACCGGTCGTCGGCGGGAACGGGCGACGCGGCGATCCGTTCGTGGGCGGCCGGCGCGTAGTGGCGGCGGACGTCCGAGCCGGTCGCCTCGCGGCCGGCCGCACGCAGGGCCGTCACGAGGCCGTCGGCCAGCGCGGCCCAGTCCAGAGCCGCGGGCCCGTCGACCGCCAGGACGAGCGGGCCGGGCGGCAGATCGGCGACAGCGGCGGCCCAGCCGGCCACCACCTGCCCGCCGACCGGCTCGTAGCTGGGGTGAAGGTCATACGAACGAGGCGTGGGCACATCTGCTCCCTGGTCGGCTGCACAACGATGTTAACGATACCAGCCGCTGGCAGAACAGCCACAGACCCGGATCCTCAGCAGTCAGAAATCACTACACCTCTCCCACCTGGGATTTTATCGATTTCCGTCTCGAATCGACATCGCATCACGGCCGATCCCTTGCCGATCTCGGAATGGTGTCGTTAACCTTCGGGCCATATCCAGCCATCAGTTGGCCCGATTCCTTGAAGGTGATCAATGTCAGCATCGGGCAGGACCAGTCCGGCCCCGCCGCTCACCCGGCGTGGCCTGCTCGCCGGGATGGCCGTGGGCGCCGCCCTGACGGCCGGAGGCTGCGCCCGCGGGGCCAGTACGTCCGCGCAGCCGGGCACCACGAGCATCTCCAACGACAACGCCACCTGGGACGACGGCTACCGGTCCGCCGGCCGCGAGCTGAAGAAGATCACCGGTTATACGCTCAGGCCGCTGTCGAATCCGTCGGTCACGTCGTACCAGCAGGTCGTGCAGATGACCCTGCAAACCTCGAAGGCGACCGACCTCGTCAAGTGGGCCTCCGGCTACCAGCTCAAACGTCTGGCACGGGCCGGCGGGCTCACCGACCTGACCCGCGTCTGGGAGCGGTACGCGGACCGGGGGTGGCTGCGCCGGACCTCCAAGGAAGCCGTCTTCTACCGCGGCAAGGCCTACGGCATCCCGCTGTACGAGTCGTACTACGTCCTCTTCTACAGCAAGCCGGTGTTCCGGCGGCTGGGGCTGTCGGCCCCGGTCAGCTGGCCCGCGCTGCTGCACTGCGCCGAGGTCCTCAAGCGCAACGGGATCACTCCGTTCCTCGCCAGCCAGACGGGCGGCTGGCCCGCGACGGAGTGGTTCCAGGAACTCGTCAGCAAGGTCGACCCGCGCTTCTACCGTCGGCTGGTCGCCGGTGAGGCCTCGTACACCGACGACGCGGCGCGCCGGGCGATGGACATCTGGCACGACTTCATCCGCAGGGGCTGGATGACGCCGCCCGACTTCGACCAGGCCCGCGGTCCCGGCGCCCTCAAGGAAGGGACGGTGGGGATGTTCCTGCACGGCACCTGGCAGGCGGCCGGGATGTCGGCGGCGGGCCTCGAACCGGGCGCCGACTACGGTGCCTTCATCCTGCCCACGGTGCGCCCGTCCACGCCGAAGAGCGTGATCGCCGAATCGGGTGTCTTCACCGTGCCGAGCCGGGCTTCGTCGCACGAGGCGGCCATGCGGAACGTCGGCGCCTGGCTCACCCCGTCCGTGCAGCGGGTGTGGAGCGACTTCCTCCAGGACAGCTCGGCGAACCCGACCGTGCGCTCCAGCAATCCCGTGGTGGCCGCGCTGCAACGGGACATCGCTCGGGAGCGCCGGCTGGCGCTGGTCCGGTACTGGGAGTCCAGTCCGCCGAGCCTCATCCAGGGCAACACCGACGACTTGGGCGGGTTCATGGCCGGGCAGAGCTCGCCGAGCACCACGCTGCGCCGGATGCAGGAGCGTGCACAAGACGAATGGGCGGCCTGGAGGCGCGACGAAGCATGAGTACTTCCACCACGGACCGACGTGTCCCGGCCGAGGCCGCCGCGCGCGGGGAGCGCCGCGGCACCGGGCCCGCACCGCTCCCGCAGACGTGGCGCAAGCAGCGTGAGCGCCTGACGGCCGGGGGCTTCCTGGCCCCCGCCGTCCTCCTCGTCGCGCTGTTCCTGCTGGCCCCCTTCGCGTGGACGGTCTACCGGAGCTTCTTCAGCGACACCCGGACCGCACCGTTCACCTGGTTCGACAACTACACCCTCTTCGCCTCCGACCCGGCCCTGACCCGCTCCGTCCAGAACACCCTGATGTGGGTGGTGGGCACGGTCGCGCTGCCGTTCGTGCTCGGGCTCGCCATCGCCGTCATGACGAACGCCGGCCGCTTCTCCCGCCTGGCCCGGCTGAGTGTCGTCCTCCCCTACGCGCTGTCGGGCTCGGCGGTGGCGGTCGTCTGGAACTTCATGCTCACCAGCGACGGCGCCGTCAACCAGGTCCTCACCGGTCTGGGCCTCGACTCGGTCGCGCAGGGGTGGCTGCTGACCTGGCCGGGCAACACCATCGTCATGATCTTCGCCAACGCCTGGCAGGCCACCGGGGTGGCCGTGATCCTCTTCCTCGTGGGGTTGCAGTCCATACCTCCGGAGACCCTGGAGGCCGGTGCCCTGGACGGGGCGGGGAGCTGGCAGCAGTTCCGGCACATCGTCCTGCCCCAGCTCCGGCCGGTGTCGATCATCGTGATCGGCATGAGCCTGGTCAACGGCCTCAAGTCGTTCGACCTGATCTGGGTGCTCACGCAGGGCGGTCCCGGGCGCGCCACGGAGACCCTCGCGGTGTCCATGTACAACGAGACCTTCCTGGAACTGCGGCCGAGCGCGGGGGCGGCGATCGCGGTCGTCCTCACGGTGATTGTGCTGGCGGCGTCCTGGCTCTACCTGCGTCGTCAGCTCGACGTGAAAGGCGGATGACCATGTCCCTCGGTCGAGTTCTGCGCAACGGCACCATCGCGGTGCTCTCCCTGCTCTGGCTGGTCCCGACGTGGCTGCTCGTGGTCAACGCGCTGGTCCCCGCCGACAGTTACTCCGGCAGTCCGCAATGGCTGCCCCGGGACTTCGGGCTGTTCGACAACATGTCCCAGGCCTGGAGCAGGGCCAACCTCGGTCCGGCGCTCGGCAACAGCGCCCTGTACGCCGTGGTGAGTGCGGTCGCCGCCGCGGTGCTCGCCGCTCTGGCCGCCTTCGCGACGGTCGTCATGCCCGTCAGGCGGCGGGTGCTGTGGTTCTGGGTGATCTACGCCGGCACGCTGCTGCCCCTTCAGGTCTTCATCCGTCCGCTGTTCCTCTCGTACGCCCAGACGTCGCTGTACGACACCCAGATCGGCCTCGTCCTGATCTACACGGCCATCGCCGTCCCCTTCGCGTTCTTCGTGATGCGCAACTACTCGCTCACCCTGCCGCGCGAGGTGATCGAGGCCGCTCGGATGGACGGCGCGTCCTGGTGGCGGGTGTTCTGGCAGATCCACATGCCGCTGACCCGGTCGGCCATGATCGCCGTGTTCGTGTTCCAGTTCGTGGCCGTCTGGAACGACCTGATGTTCGGCATCACCCTCGTCACGAGCCGCAACATCCGGCCCGTCATGGCCGCGCTCGCCGATCTCCAGGGCAACTACTCCAACGTCGGGCCGCCCGTGGTGCTGGCCGGGGCACTTCTGGTGTCGCTGCCGACGCTGGTCCTGTTCTTCTCCGCTCAACGCTTCTTCATCAGCAGCCTCAGAATGCACCGCTGATCTCCCGCACGCTCCCTCCTCACCCCCGCGAAGGGAAACCCATGCTGCGACCGCTGCTCCGCCGTGCCACCGTGACCGCTGTCTGCGCCGGGCTGCTGTGGGCCGCCGCCCCGGCCCAGGCGCAGACCTCCCACGCCCGTCACCGCCCCGTCTCCTCCGGGGAATGGGCCGACCGCGCCGTCGACGCCTACCGAGCCTTGCAGGACCACCTGTACGAGGGGGCCGACCAGCACGGTCTGTACCTGGAGCACACGCCCCGGCAGGACGGCGACCGGGAACACTCCTACCTGTGGCCCTTCCGCGAGGCCGCCGCGGCCGCCGTCGACATGCAGCAACTCCCCGCCACCGGCGGCGCCTACCGGCGCGACGCCGCCGAGCGGTTCGCCACGGCCGAGCTGTACTTCGCCTCCGGTGAACGCCCGGGCTACGCGTCCTACCTGCCCGCCCCTCTGGGCCCCGGCGGCGACGTGTACTACGACGACAACGCCGTGGTCGCCCTGAGCCAGCTCGACCAGTACGAGGCCACCGGGGACCGGAAGCTGCTGCTGCGCGCCGAGCACGTCGTACCGGTCGTGTCCCGGGCCTGGGACGGCGACACCGCGAAGGCCTGCCCCGGCGGCATGGACTGGTACGACGCGCCCGGCAACACCATCCGGGCCACCAACGTGACCGCGCTGTCGGCGCAGCTGGCCGCGCGGCTCTACGAGCACACCGGCAACCGCGCCTACCTCGACAAGGCCGAGAAGTGGTACGGCTGGGTGTACGCGTGCATGCGCAGGTCGCCCGGTCTGTACGCCAACGACCGCGGCGACGACGGCAGCACCAACGAGACCCTGTGGACCTACAACTCGGGCTCGATGATCGGGACCGCCACCGCTCTGTACCGCTCCACCGGAGACCCCGCGTACTTGCGCAAGGCCGTCGAGGACGCCCGGGGCTCGCTGGCGTACTGGACCGAGGGCAGCCGCCTGCACGATCAGCCGGCCGTGTTCAACGCCTTCTACTTCAAGGACCTGCTCGCACTGGACGAGGTCCGCCCCGACTCCGCGTACCTGCGTGCCATGCGCGACTACGCGGACAGCACGTACGCGAGCAACCGGGACGCCGGCACCGGGCTCTTCCGCTTCGAGCCGTCCGGCGGCGGCGACTACGACCCCGCGGCGCCGGCCGCGACCCTCGGGCAGTCGGCCATGGTCCAGATCTTCGCCACACTCGCCGAGGCCACCCGGCACGGCCGGCAGCCCTCCTGACCGGGCAGACCGCGCCTTCGCCCGCCGGGCATCGCCGCACCGCCGCACCGCCGCTCCCTCCGACACTAAGGAAACGCACGCACCATGCCCAAGGCACCGCTGACCCGGCCTTCCTGGTGGGACTCCGACATCGCCCGCGACATCCTGCGGGAGCGCGTGGCCACCACCGCCGGCCTCGGCGCACTGCAAGTCCGGCTGACGGGCGAACCGCTGCTGCGCCGCAGCGGTACCGGCGGACTGCTCCAGTCCATCCGGCTGGGAGTGCGCGGACCGCGTTCCGCGCACCCGCGCATCACCCGGGCCCGGGTCACGACCGCCGGGGGCACGCCCGTCCCCTGCGAGATCCTGCCCGGGCCCGGGGGCGACGTCCGCCTGCTGGTGCCCGAGGTGGACATACCCACGCCGTTGCTGATCGAGCTGCCCGACCTCGACACGGACTCCCGACTCGCCTTCGAGGCGCGGCCCCAGCGGCACTGGACGCTGCACCTCGTGCAGCACTCCCACCTCGACATCGGCTACACCGACCCGCAGGGCCGGGTCATGGCGGAGAGCCGCGCCTACTTCGACTCGATGCTGGAGCTGTGCGAGGACACCGACGACTGGCCGGAGCCCGCGCGTTTCCGGTGGGCGGTCGAGGGCTTCCACTCGTTCGAGGACTGGCGGGCCAACCGTCCGCGCCGCCGGGTCGAGCGCCTGCTTGACCGGGTGCGCGAAGGCCGGATCGAGCTGACGGCCATGCCGTTCAACCTGCACACGGAGACGTGCTCCACCGACGAGCTGCACGAACTGCTGCGCCCCGTGACCGGTCTGCGCGACCGGCACGGCATCGACATCCGTACCGCCATGCAGACCGATGTGCCGGGTCAGGTCGTGGGCCTGCCCGACGTCCTGGCCGCCAACGGCATCCGCTACCTGTCCGTCGCGCACAACTGGGCCGGGCGTGCCGCACCGCACCACGTCGGCGGCCAGCACCTGCCGCGGTTGTTCCGCTGGCAGAGCCCCGGCGGCAGCGAGGTCCTGGTCTGGCGCACGGACACCCCGCACGGGCTGGCCTACATGGAAGGCTCCATCCTCGGCTTCGACGAGTCCTACGACCGCGTCGACGACCTGCTGCCCGCCTATCTCGGCGCCCTGGCCCGGTTCCCCTATCCCCACGAGGGCCGCGGCATCCCCGGCTTCCCCGCCCTCGACCTGCCGGGCACGGCCGACCCCTACCCGTGGGACGTGCTGCACCTGCGGGTCCTGGGCAAGTTCGCCGACAACGGGCCGCCCCGCCGCATCATCTCCGACACGGTGCGCCGCTGGAACGACGAGTGGGCCTTTCCCCACCTGCGCGCCTCGCGCAACCAGGACTTTTTCGAGGACGCCGAGAAGCGCGTCGGCGACCGTCTGGAGACGTTCCGGGGTGACTGGAGCGACTGGTGGGTCGACGGCATCGGGGCCGGCGCCGTGCCCCTGGCCGCCACCCGCCGCGGCCAGGCCGCGCTCGCCGAGGCCCAGACCGTCTCCGCCTACGCCGAACTCCTGGGCGTACCCGGCAGCTCCGGCGTCACCACGGCCGCGCCGGCCGTCTACCGTGCCGCCTCACTGTTCAACGAGCACACCTGGGGTGCGGGCGATCCCTGGACCCACGGCGACCACGGACACGGCTCGGGCGAGAAGCAGTGGCACTGGAAGTACTCCCAGGCCATGCGCGCCCACGACGAGGCGGAGACCCTGCTGGACTCCGCCACCGCCCTGCTCGGCGAGGCCCTCGCCCCGCGGGCGGGTGCGCTCGCCTCCTTCTACGTGGCGAACACGTGCAGTTGGGAGCGCACCGAGTCGGCGCGGATCTTCCTGCCGGAAGCCACCGTCGGCCTCGACCGGCCCGTCGAGGTGCTGGACGGGCGCACCGGCGCGCCCCTGCCCTGCACGGAGGAAGCACAGACCAACGACCGTCACCGGGCGGCCGGCCGGTTCCTCCTCGTGCCCCTGCGCGACGTCCCCGCCTGCGGTGCCGTACGCCTGGACGTCGTCCCCGGCACCGCGACCGGTACCGGGACCGGGTCCGCGAGCGGCGGCGCCGCGGTGACCGCGGAGCCGACGGTCCTGGAGAACGAGCACCTCCGGGTCACCGTCGACCTGCGGCACGCCTGCATCGGCTCCGTGGTCGACAAGCACACCGGGCGCGAACTGGTCCGGCAGGACGCCGCCCTCGGCTTCAACGGCTACGTGTACGACGAGTACGCCACGGCGGGCGCGTTCAACCACCAGTCCAGCAAGACCGTCGCCGACGACTCGATGCACCTGCTGGCCTCGCGCAGCACCGCGCCCCCGGCCGCGCTCGTGGACCGGACCACGAACGCCACCGGCCACACGCTGGTCTACGAATGTGCCCCGGCCGGCACCCGTCGCCTGCGCGTGACCGTGCACCTTCCGCACGACGCGGCCCGCATCGACGTGGAGAACCGCATCGACAAGCCCGCGACCCTGACCAAGGAGAGCGCCTACTTCGCGTTCCCCTTCGCCCTGGACGACCCGAGGGTGCGGATGGAGGCCACGGGAGGTGTGACCGGTACCGGACTGGAGACCGTGCCCGGCTCCGCCACCCACATGCGTGCCGTCCGGCGCTGGATCAGCCTCGGCGACGCCACCCACCACGTGGCGCTGGCCACGACCGACGCGCCGCTCGTCCAGCTCGGCGGGATCGCCATCCCCTACGTCCCCTACCCGCAGTCGCTGCCGCGGCACGAACCGGCCACCGTCTACTCCTGGGTGCACAACAACATCTGGGACACGAACTTCCCGGCACAGCAGGCGTTCGACCAGGTGTTCCGGTACACGGTCGGCTTCGACCACGTCTCCGACGCGTCCGGCGGCCCCGGACACGGGGAGCGACTGGCCGCGCGGACGGCCGCCGTCACCGGCCACCCCCTGGTGCCGGTCCGGGCGCGCGCCGCGGCGGAGCGGGAACCGGCGGCGCGGTTGCGGTTCCTGACGGTGGACGACCCGCGGGTGCGTCTGGTGGGCCTCACCGCACCGGGCGAGGGAATCCTCACGGTCCGGCTCCAGTCCTTCGCCGACACTCCGGTCACCTGCCGCCTCACCACGCCGTTCGCCCTCGATCGGGCCTGCCGCACGAACTATCTCGGGCTCGGCCCGAGCGCACTCGCGGTGGAGCCGGACGGAGGGGTCGCGGTGGACGTACCGGCGCTGGGGACGGCGGCCGTCACGCTCCGCCTTCGTGCGGGCCGCGCGGAGGAGCAGGCGGGGAGTCAGCCCGCCGTGCCGTCGAGCAGCCGGTTGTAGCGCAGCCGCAGGGCGCGTTCCGTGGCGGCCGACAAGGTGACCAGGGTCAGCACCACGTTGCCCCCGAACGACGGGTCCACCGGCAGGGCGAGCGCGAGGGTTCCGACGCGCTCGGCCACCGCGGGGATCTCGCTGACGTGTTCGACGATCTGCGCGACCAGGACGCCCAGGCCGACGACCAGCACGGTCAGCGAAAGCGCGCCGATGGCGCGGCTCAGCGCGGGGTGCGCACGGTCGAGGTGGGCCCGGCGTCCCTCGGCGGAGTCGCGGTCCGGGACCAGCAGGTGCTCGCTGCCCCTGGTGGTGACGTAGTGGCAGCGGCGCAACCCGAACTTGCTCAGCCGCACCTCGACGGTGCCACCGGGGACCGGGAAGGCGGCGGGGAGCCTCGACCGGGCGTGGTGCCTGCCGTCGAGATACAGGTCGGCCTTGGCCTGGGCGGAGGTCTGGTCCTGACCGCGTCGGACGTCCACGGCCCAGACCGCCTGCCCGCGCCCGCCGTCCGGCAGCCGGAGGTAGAACAGGGAGCGGTAGGGCAGCTGCCACCAGCGGAAGGGCCGGAGCGGCCGCCCGTCCCCCGGGGTGATCCGCCGGGCGGCACGACGGTTTCGGATCCCTTCGCAACGGTTCCGTGCCTTGGTCACTCGCTCACTCACCTGCCCGGCCGCGCCGCGCACGCGAGGTCCCGCGCGGGGCGTTCGCCCGTGGTCAGGAACCTCGTCGCCGCATCGTTGGCGCAGGTGTTGCGGCCGTACGGGTAGACACCGTGGCCGCCCTGGTCGGCCGTCACCAGGGTGGCCCGATGGCCGAAGGCCCGTCGCAGCTCCCGGGCGCCGACGAGCGGTGTGCCCGGGTCGCGCTCGTTCTGGAGCATCAGCACGTTGGACGGGCCGCGGTCGGTGATGCGTACCGGCGGTTCGGTGCGCTCCCGCGGCCAGAAGGCGCAGGGGTTGATGCCGGCCGTGGAGCCGCCCAGCATCGGGTACCTGATCCGGTCCACGGCGACGTTGCGCTGGTACTCACGGACCGTCCCCGGCCAGCGCGTGTCCTGGCAGACCACCGCGAACCGCGCGGCCATGAGGTTCTCCAGGTCCGCGGGCGGCTCGGGGAGGGGCAGTGGTCCGCCCGTGTCGACGGCCTGCCAGAACTCGGCGAGCCGGGGCATGGAGCCGTCGGTGTAGAGGCTGTCGAAGGTGTGGCCGCGGAACGCGGTCCCGTCGACGCCCTGTTGCGGCTTCGCGTCCAGTCGCCCGGCGAGCTCGAAGAACGTGGCGGTGACCTGCTTCGGCGTGGAGCCCAGGCCGTATTCGGGGTGCGCGACGGCGAACGCGGCGAAGTCGGGGAAGCGGTCTTCGAGCCCGCGGGCGAACAGCCGCATGGCGGTGATGTCGTAGCCGCGGGGCCCCAAGTTGCTGTCGAGCACGATCCGGTCGCCGCGCCGCGGGAACAGCGTCGTGTAGACCGCGCCGAGGTAGCTGCCGTAGGAGGCTCCGAGGTAGGACAGCTTCGGCTCGCCCAGCGCCGTCCGGATGCGGTCCATGTCGCGCGCCGTGTTGGCGGTGGTCGTGTGCGGCAACATCCACGCCGTCCGCGAGCTGTTGCACTGCTCGGCGATCTTCCGCGCGGGGCCGACCTCCCGCCGGACGTCGGCGGCGGTGTGCGCGTACGGCGGGAAGTTGCCGCGCCACTGCTGCTCCTGCGTCAGGTCGCAGGTCACCGGTGTGCTGCGGCCGACACCCCGCGGGTCGAAGCCGATGATGTCGTAGGAGTCGAGCACGTCCCGCGGCAGTCCCGAGGCGGCGAGGACGGCCGGGTACAGCAGACCGGAGCCGCCCGGGCCGCCCGGGTTGGTCAGCAGGACACCGCGCCGCTGTGCCGGCTTCCTGCTTTCCAGCCGGGAGACGGCTATTTCGATCCGGCGGCCGTCCGGGTCCCGGTAGTCCAGCGGAACCCGGAGCGTGGAGCACTCCAGTCCGGGAGCATCGGCGCCCTCGGGGCACGGGCCCCACCGCAGCGTGCTCGGCGGTGGGGCCGTGGCCGCCGCCGACGGCGTCGGCAACGCGGTCGCGGCCAACGCGACGGCGGCGAGGGCGAGGCAGAGACTTCTGCGCATGGGGTGTCCTCCTGTGGGGTTGTCCGGCACAGGGACGAGTCTGTTGATCGGGAGCGGTCGGCACATCGGCCCGGCGGACCGGCTCCGGGTCCGCCCGAGGGAGAGGCGCCGGTTGGACCTGGGTCGAAGGCCCATCCGTCTCCGGTCTGATCCGCCGGTCGCGCGGTGCGGCGACAATGGCCTGGTGAACAAGGACGTTGTGCCGCGGCTCGGGGCCTGGCAGCACGCATGGCGGCTACTGGTGGCCGCGGTGGTGAGTGTGCCGGTCTGGCTCTCGGCCCTCGCGCTGCTGCGGGACCGCTCCGGCGACCCGGGCTCCTGGATCCTCGTCGGCGACCCCCTGGTGGCCCTGGGCTGCCTGACGGTGCTCCTGTGGCGGCGGCGGTGGCCCCGCACGGTCGCTCTGGCCGTCACGGTCGCCTCGACCGTGTCGGCACTCGCCACCGGTGCCGCGCTGCTGGCGCTGTGCTCGGTCGCCACCCGCCGCCGCCCGGTGGAGATCGGGACGGTCGTCGTGGCCTACGTGGGCGCGTCCCGGCTGGCCGGCGTCGTCTACCCGACGCAGGACGCGGCCGCGGCGCTGTGGTGGGTCCAGGTCGTGGTGCCGGCGCTGACCGCGGGTATCGCCGTGGCGGCGGGCATGGCCGTCGGGGCACGGCGGGTGGAGGTGCGGTCCCTGCGCGAACGGGCGGAGAGCGCGGAACGCGAGCAGAGCGCACGGGCGGCGCAGGCACGGGCCCTCGAACGCAACCGGATCGCCCGGGAGATGCACGACGTCCTCGCGCACCGCATCTCCCTGGTCGCCATGCAGGCCGGGGTCCTCGACCACCGGGGCGGCGACCTCTCGGCCGACGAGAACCGCGTCCTGGTCCGCGGTATCGCGGAGGGCTCCCACCAGGCGCTGGAGGAGCTGCGGGAGGTCCTCGGCGTGCTCCGTGCCGACCCCGGGCGCCCGGAACCCCCGCAGCCCTCCCTCGACCGCGTTCCCGACCTGGTGGCCGACACCCGCGCCTCGGGTCTCGACGTCAGGCTCACCAGCGCCGTGACGGCGACCCCGCCGGACGGTGTCGGACGGACCTGCTACCGGATCGTTCAGGAAGGGCTGACCAACGCCGCCAAGCACGCCCCCGGCGCGGTCGTCTGGGTCACCCTCGACGGGGCCGAGGGCGGCACCCTCGACGTCGGCGTCCGCAACGGCCCGGCCCCGCTGCGTCCCGCACGGCCGCCGGCCTCCGGCTTCGGCCTGCTGGGCCTCGGCGAGCGGGTCGCCGTCGCCGGCGGCGAACTCGGCCACCGCCCCACGACCGACGGCGGGTACGTTCTCACCGCACGGCTTCCCTGGCCGGACGGCCCCGCCCACCGCCACGAAAGGGGCGTTTGAGTGGACACCCGACGCGATCCCGTACGGGTCGTCATCGTCGACGACGAACAACTGGTGCGCATGGCCCTCCGGCTCGTCATCGACGGGGAGCCGGACCTGACCGTCGTGGCGGAGGCCGCCGACGGCAACGCCGCTCTCGCCGCGGTGGCCGAGCAGCGGCCCGACGTGGTGCTGATGGACGTACGGATGCCGGGCCGGGACGGGCTGGACACGACCCGGGAGCTGCTCACCCGGCCGCATCCGCCGCGGGTGCTGATGCTGACCACCTTCGACTCCGACGACCTGGTGCTCGGGGCGCTGCGCGCCGGGGCGCTCGGCTTCGTCCTCAAGGACACCCCGCCCGCGGGCATCCTGGACGCGGTGCGGACCGTCGCGAACGGCGACCCCGTCCTGTCCCCGGCGGCCGCGGCACGAGTGATCGCCGCGGCCACGGGTCCGGACTCCCCGCACGTCCGCGGCCGCTCCCGCGAGGACGCGCGCGAGCGGCTGTCCGTGTTGACCGAACGGGAACGGGAGACCGCCCGGGCCATCGCGGACGGACTGGACAACGCGCGGATCGCCGAGCGGCTGCGCATCACCGTCGCCACGGTGAAGGCCCACACGGGCAGCCTGTTCGCCAAGCTGGCGGTCGAGAACCGGGTCCAGATCGCGCTCCTGGTGCGCGACGCGGGAGACTCGACGCAGGCGTGACCCGGCGGCATTCCGCTACGCGTCACCCCGGAGGTATCGGGTGATCATGGCGACCAGCTCCGCCTTCCAGCCGTTCGACCTGGATGGGACGCGGGTCCGCCATGAGCTTGTGGGTGTTCATCTCGACGGTTCCCACGACGAGTTCGGCGGCCGTGTCGAGATCGCGCACGCGCACGTCCGGGTGGCGGGCGAACACCTCGCGCACCTGACTCACCCGCGCCCTGCCGTGCCGGTCGATCGCTTCGATCAGTTCGCTGGAGGCCGGCGCCTCCTCGAACATGATCCGCAGCAGCTGCGGGTCGTCGCGGTGGTGGTCGATCGCGTCGCGGACCAGCGCCCGGACCGCCTCCGCCAGGCTGCCGGGTGACATGTCCAGCTCTTCGACGCCCGTCCACGCGCCGCGGTCGATGTGCCGGACCAGCAGCTCGGCGAGGATGGCGTCCTTGTTCGGGAAGTACTGGTACAGCGAGCCGATGGACATGCGGGCGCGTTCGGCGATCCGGTTGGTGGTGCCGGCGGCGTAGCCGTAGTCGGCGAAAACGTGAGCAGCGGCGGTGATGATGCGCTCACGAGTCAGTTCGGCGCGGACCTGTCGGGGCTTGCGACGTGGGGCGAGACGGCGGTCGGCGGACGTCATCCACGGGTCCTTCCGGGCAGCGAAAAGCGAGTAGCCAAGAGCTGAGCTATTACTCAGAATAGTGCCATGAGCTGCGGAAACAAGATGTTCCAAGGACAGTTCCAAGGGCAGTTCCAAGGGCCGGGAGCACGGGCGTGATCCCCGCGGTGAGCACTCCCCGAGAGCGCAAGATGATCACTGTGGAGGTGCTCCGGTGCGAGCCGCTGACACCGGGCTTCGCCCGCGTCACCCTGGGCGGCCCCGGCGTGCGCGACCTCGTGCCGGGCGGCGCCGACCAGGCCGTCCGGCTCTTCTTCACCAGGGACGGGCAGCGGGAGTTGCGGATGCCGACCGCCTCGACCGAGCGGTGGATGGTGCAGGTGATGCTCATGGCCAAGGCGGTCCGCCCGTGGGTGCGCAATCTGACCGTCCGGCGGCTGCGGCCCGCGGAGCGGGAGATCGACATCGAGTTCGCCCTGCACGGCGACTCGCCCCTGTCCTCGTGGGTGCGCCGCGTCCGGCCGGGCGACCCCGCCGGGATCTTCGACCTGGGGACCATGTACCGGCTGCCCGAGCACGCCCGGGGGCGGCTGCTGGTGGGCGACGAGACGGCACTGCCGGCCATCCTGTCGATCCTGGAGGACGATCCGCACCCGCCGCCCACCGAGGTCTTCGTGGAAGTGGCGACGTCGGCCGACGTCCGGGACGTCCCCGCGCCGGCCGGGGTGCGCGTCCACTGGCTCAACCGCGACGACGAGACCCTGCGGCCCGGCACCCTCGCGCTGGCGGCGGTCCGTGACGCCGAACTGCCCGACGGGCCCCTCTACGCGTGGACGGCGGTGGAGTCCCGCCTGGCCACCGGCGTCCGGCGGCACCTGGTCGACCACCGGGGCGTGGCCAGGCGCGACATCTCCTTCTACGGCTACTGGCGCCTGGGCCGGTCGACCCCCGGCTGAAAGGGACCGACATGCAGCGGCACACCTTCCGGCCGGACTCCCTGCGCCGGCTCTCCTCCGTGGACGAGATCGAGGCGGTAGTCGGCCGCCCGGCCGCGGTGATCACGCGCAAGCAGATCGGTTCCCTCGACGCGGGCTGCCGCGCCGTCCTGGCCCACAGCCCGATCGCGGCCTTCGGTCACCTCGACGCGGACGGCACCGCTCGGACCACCTTCGTCGGCGGCGCCCCCGGGTTCGCGCGCGTCCACTCGCCCCGGCGGTTCTCCTTCCCCGCTCCCGGGCCGGCCGTCGTACCCGGCCCGGTCTCGCTGTTCTTCCTGCTGCCCGACGTCGGCGAGGTACTGCGCGTCAACGGCACCGTCTCCGCCCTCAGGGGCGGCCTCCGGGGCGGGGAAACCGCCGTGGACGTGGCCGAGGCGTACGTGCACTGCGCGCAGGCCGTCATCCGCTCCGGCCTGTGGGAACCGCCCGTGCCCTCCCGGGCGGCCGGACCGGGCCCGGGCGAGGGGCCGTTGTCCGGCCCCGGGGTGAGTGGCTTCCTGGCCGCGTCGCCGACGCCGCGCTGCTGAAGACGATGGCGCTGCGCGGCGTGCCCCCGCATCGCCGGCCCGAGCGCCGCCGAGCGACGTCGAGGGACGCCGACGGCCCGAATGACACCGCGCGGCGGGCGGAAGCGGCTCGGCCGATCCCGTCGGGGGCCTCACGCGGACCGTCCTCCTCACCGGCGTCCGCTCCTCGTCCTCACCGGTCGGCCAGTCCCCGCAGCAGGGCACCGAGGACGCGGTCCAGCCGCGACTCGACGTCCACGACCGCGTGCGCGAGCCGGGGATCGCTGCGGTAGAGGGCCCGGATGTGCGGACCGGGCGTCGCCATCTGCCACAGGGCACCCGCCAGGCTGGTGGCCGTCGCGATGACGTCCACGGCCTGGATCTCCTCGAGGCCGAGCAGTCGTCCCAGCTCGGCACCGATGCGGTCGACCTCGTCGAGGGTCACGATCTTGAAAGAGCGCACCGACTCGAGGGACACGTTCCGTTCGAGGTTGAGGGGCGCCTGGGCCAGCAGGTCGCAGAACAGGGGCCGCGCCGCCAGGGTGGCCGCGATGACCTGGCCGACGGCCTCCGGTGCCGCGCTCGGCAGCGCGCGCAGCCGGGAGCACAGCTCCGCGGACCAGTCCCGCCACCCCTCGGCGGTGATCTTGAGGAAGATCTGTTCGCGCGTCTCGAAATAGCGCAGCAGCGCCGACTTGTGCATGCCCACGGCGGCGGCGATGTCGGTCAGCGTGATCTCGCGGATGCCCCGCTCGGCGCCGAGCCCGCGGGCCGCTTCGAGGATCGCCGCTTCACGCTGCTGCTTGGCCTGCGCGCTGCGGGCGCGCTGGAATCCGGACCCGGTCATCGCATCAGCATAGAGCAACCGCGTTGCATTATTAACGCAACGGTGTTTCACTATGAGCATGGAACAACGCAAGCACAAGCAGCAGGTCTGGTTCGTCACCGGCTCCTCGCGCGGCCTCGGCCGCGCCCTGGTCACCGCCGCCCTCGACGCGGGCGACCTGGTGGTCGCCACCGCCCGCCGGCCGGAACAGCTCGACGACCTCGTAGCGCGGTACGGCGACGACCGCGTCCACCCGGTCGCACTCGACGTCACGGACGCGGCCGACGCCCGGGCCGCGGTCGACGCGGCGATCAGCCGCTTCGGACGCATCGACGTCGTGGTGAACAACGCCGGATACGCGAACGTGTCACCGATCGAGACGACGGACGACGCCGACTTCCGCGCACAGTTCGAGACCAATTTCTGGGGCGTCCACAACGTCACCAGGGCCGTCCTGCCCACGCTGCGCCGGCAGGGCGCGGGCACGATCGTCCAGGTCTCGTCGGTCGGTGGACGCGTGGGCGGATCACCCGGCATCGCCTCCTACCAGGCGGCCAAGTTCGCGGTGGACGGGTTCAGCCGGGTACTGGCCGTGGAGACGGCGCCGTTCGGCGTGCGCGTCATGGTGGTCGAACCGAGCGGATTCGCCACCGACTGGGCCGGGTCCTCCATGACGGTGCAGCCGGTGCCCGCGGAGTACGAGGAGACCGTCGGCCTCATGAACCGGCGCATGCGCCAGAGCGACGCCGGGTCGGCCGGTGACCCGCGGCGCGCCGCCGCCATCATCGTCGGCGCGGCCCGACGCGACAACCCGCCCTCGCACCTCCTGCTCGGCACCAACGCCGTCGAGATGGCGATGGACTACTCCCGTCGCCAGCTGGCCCAAGCCTCCGCGTGGGAAGACGTCAGCCGCTCGGCGGACTTCGCCGAGCCCTACCCTGCCCGGATGCCGGCCGACCAGGCAGGGCACGCGCCACGCGGCTGACGGGGAAGGCTCGGGACGCCTGCTCAGTTCGGCAACTCGCACTGTGCGGCGACCGGATCGACCGGGCACTCACCGTGTCGCCTCGCCATCCGAACGACAGCGCGCGCGAAGCCTTTCGTCGTACGGCTCATTCCCCGGTTGACGGGGCCTCGCCGCTCCCCGTGCGACGGAGCCGGTCGGTGCGGCGGGTGAGGGTGTCGATGCGGTCGGCCAGCTCCGGATGGTGGGCGCCGAGGTGCTCCCGGGCACCGGACAACGGCCCGATCAGGCCGGCGGCGTCGTCGTGGCCCAGTGCCTGGACCAGCGGATTCCGGGCCTGGTCCGGGAGGCCCGCGAGTGCGGTGATCTGACCGGCGAGCTGCCGCAGATCCGCGGCGTTGCCACGCGCCCAGGTGGTGACGGCACGGTCGGCGGCGCGGCGGTCGCGGGTGGCCTGGACGCGCTGTTCGCCGGTGCTGCCGGGGGCACCGGGGCGCAGGCGCAGGTATCGGCGTTCGGCGGCCTGCCGGCTGGCGACGCCGAGGGGGCGGGCCAGGTCGGCCCAGCTCGCACCCGCCCCCCGGGCTGCCTCGATCAGGCCCGTCTCCCAACCGGCGAGCTGGTCACGCATCCGGCGCAGGAGCAGCAGTGCGGCGAGCACCTGGTCGGAGCCGACCTCACCACCGGGCTGCATGCCGTGCGGTGGTGCCTGGGCGCTGTGCACCGCCTCCTCGATCGCCGCCAGCGCTGCCTCGGCGGCGAGGAAAGACACGGGCTGCGCTACGGATTCCTGCGGGTCCACGGCCATGGTCACCTCCCGACCTCGACGTCATCCGTTTGACGACGCCTCCACTTGTCATCGTTCCGATGACATGCTACAAGAAAAGCAAGAACCAGCGCATGAGCGGATCCGCTCGAACTGGAGGTGTTTCACGATGCTGATGCGCACCGACCCCTTCCGTGAGCTCGACCGGCTCACCCAGCAGTTGCTCCCCAGTACGTCCGGCACCTGGTCGCGGCCGTCCGCGATGCCCATGGACGCCTACCGCGAGGGGGACGTCTACGTGATCGCGCTCGATCTCCCCGGTGTCGACCGGGACGCGATCGACATCGACGTCGAGCGCAACATGCTCACCGTCCGGGCCGAACGCCGTCCCGCCGCCAGGGGCGACGACGTCCAGATGGAGCTCTCCGAACGCCCCTTCGGCGTCTTCTCCCGTCAGGTGGTGCTCGCGGACACCCTCGACACCGAGCACATCAGTGCCGAGTACGACGCGGGCGTACTCACCCTGCGCGTGCCGATCGCCGAGCGGGCCAAGCCGCGCAAGATCTCGATCGGCGCCGGCGCGGACCACAAGGAGATCTCCGGCTGAGGCGGAGGCCACGCCCCCGCCGTCGAGCGCGGCTCGCACGTCGGGAGACCGACACTCCCCCACCGCACCCACTGTCGGCCAGTGCCCACGACCCACGGGTCGCCGGGCGCTGGCCATCCAGCACCGGCCGGCCAGGGCCCACCACCCCACAACTCAGAAAGGCAATCTTCACCGATGCAGTCCCAGACGGCGCCGATGACCGCGGCTCCCGAGTCGGCCGTGTCGTTCGTCCAGATGCTGGAGCAGGTCCGCTACCACGGCGCCTATCCCACCCGGGAGCGGGCCGAAGAGGTCGTGACCGCCGTCCTGGCCGCTCTCGGCCGCCGCATCACCGGCGAGGAACGCGTCGAGCTGGCGGCCCGTCTCCCCCGCGAGGCGGCGCGGATCTTCGCCGCGCAGATCCCCGCCACCGACTCGATGACCGGCTGGGCCTTCGTCAGGGACCTCGCCACCCGGACCGGCGGCACCTTGGCCACCGCGCGCTGGGACGTCGGCTCGGTCCTGGGCGTCGTCGCCCGCCTGGCCGGCCCGGCCCTGCTCGACCGCGTACTCGCCCAACTGCCCTCCGGCTACGCGATCCTCTTCGGGCGCGCGGAACTCACCCAGGCCGCCTGAGCCTCGCCGGGGCAGGCCCTCTCCCGACCGGGCCGCCCGGCAGGCCCCGGCGGCTCGGGACGCTCCCGGCACCCCTGCCGAGCGGCGTGGCCGTCGCGGGTCTCAGCCGGTGGAGTCGAGCGGGTTCGGGGCCATTCTTTCCGCCAGTCCCGACCGCACCGCCACGGCCGCCGAGCTGTCGGGTTTGCGCTTCGCCTGGTCCCGGAAACACGCCAGGAACGACGCGGCGAGGTCCAGCCTCGGATGGCGGTCCAGCACCTCGTCGCGGAAGCGGGACGGGTAGGCGTCGGCCTCCGTGCCGACGATCTCGGTCGCGGTGGCGCGGGCCAGCAGGTGGCCCTCGGGGTCCGTGGCGACGTCCACCCGCGGCCACATGTGGCGGACGATCACGTCCGACAGGCGTGCGCGGCGCTCGGCCGGCCAGCCGGCCCCGGCGGCGAAGACACGGGCGACGTGTCCGCCCGCCTCCTCGAAGGCGACGGTGTGACTGTCGAAGACCGGCACCAGCCCGATGTCGTGGAACAGCGCGGCGACGTAGAGGAGTTCCGGGTCGAAGCGGACGCCGTCCGCCGTGCCGCGGGCCGCCGCCCAAAAGTAGGCCCGCAGAGAGTGGTTGAGCAGTGCCGGGGAAAGGTGGGCGGTCGCCACGTCCAGGGCGGCGGCCGCCGCGGCCATGCCGGGCACCGGAACGGCGTCCAGCGAGACGTCGTTCACCGAGTGCCCGCAGCCGCGGAGGTGTCGGACCCGACGCGGATGATCGTCCTGCCGTGCCGGCCGCGGCCGGGCGCGAAGGCGGCGGGGGCTTCGGCCAGCGGACGCACCTCCCCGACGGCCGGCCGGAGCCGCCCGTCCCGCACCCGCCGCACGAGGTCGGTGAGCCGGCCCCGGTCGGGTTCGACGACGAAGAACACGGCCCGGCCGTTCTCCGGACCGGCCTCGGGCGGCTCTGCGACGGTGACGAGGGTGCCGCCTGCGCGTACGAGCGCGACCGAGCGGCGCAGGATCTCGCCGCCGATGACGTCGAACACGACATCGGCCTCCCCCGCGTCCTCCAGCCGCTCGGACTCGAGGTCGAGGAAGACGTCGGCGCCGAGGGCGAGAGCGGTCTCCCGGTCGGCGGAACGACCGGTGCCGATCACCCGGGCGCCCGCCTCGCGGGCGAGTTGCACCGCGACCGATCCGACGCTTCCCGCGGCGCCGTGGATCACGACGGTCTGCCCCGCGGTGAGCCGTCCGTGGTCGAACAGGCCCTGCCACGCGGTCAGACCCGAGACGGGCAGCGCGGCGGCCACGGTGTGGTCGACGTCCGCGGGAAGGGGCGCCAGGTTGCGGGCCTCGACGGCGGTGTACTCGGCCAGCGAACCGTCGCGCGTCCAGTCGGCCAGGCCGAAAACCCGCTGGCCGACGGTGAGGCCGGTGGTGCCGTATCCCAGTTCCGCCACCACCCCCGACAGTTCGTGTCCGGGAACGCTCGGCGTGCGGTCGCGGCCGGCCCGGTCGGTCCAGGTACCGGGCCAGTCGAGCTCTCCGCGCGTGAACCCGGCGGCGTGCACCCGCACGACGACGTCGTTCTCGGCGGCGTGCGGATACGGCAGTTCCGTCAGGGCGAGCCCGTCGGCACCCGCCTCGCGGTCGTGGACGGTGATGGCTTGCATGAGAGTCCTCGCAGGAGCGGCGGTCATCGGGCACACGATGCCCCTGCGCGCTCACACCGGCACACCGTGCGTCGTCTTCTCGACCGTATGCCCCTGCCGCTCCCCCGTGTGGGCCACTTCGACAGCGACTCGATGCGCCACTTCCGAACGGTGACAGGGCACAACGGGCCGCTGTCCGGGCTCATGCCGGAAGCGTGCGGCGGCGCTCACGTCACGGCGGTCCTGGCCGCCTCGACGGCCGCTCGTCCGCCCCACCCGGCCGGGACGGCCGTGCACGCCCCGGCCCGAGCCGTGCCGCGGCCAGTTCGGCCGCGATGCCGTCCAGCAGGCTGTCCAGGACCACCGGGTAGGCGCTGTGCGGCATCCGGGCCGCGAGGCGGCCGGCGGTCGCGGCGATGTTCGGGTGCGACGCGGCGGGCAGCCGGGCGTAGGTGGACGCCCACATGTCCTCGTCGGCTCTGCGGGCTTCCTCCGGAAGGGCCAGCGCACCGGCGTCGAGCGCGGCGAAGGCCAGGGTCAGGTCGATGAAGGCGTGGTAGAAGCGGACGGCGGCCGGATCGGTCAGCCCGGCGCCCCGCAGGAGACCGAGGATCGCCTCGTCCACGGCGATCTCGCGCGGCCGTCCACTCACCCGGCTGGCGGTGAGCACGGCGGCCTGGGGGTGGGCCAGGTAGGAGGAGTGCAGGGCGAGGCCGAGGGAGCGCAGGTCCGCACGCCAGCCCTGGCCGCCCGCCCAGCCGTCCAGGGCCCGCCCCATCAGCTCGTTGCCGACGGCCCGTGCCAGATCGTCCATGCCCGTGAAGTAGCGGTACAGGGTGCTCGGGTCCGCCCCCAGCGCCGCGCCCAGCCGGCGGGCGGTCAGTCCGGCGGTGCCGTGCTCGCGCAGGACCCGCAGCGCGGTCTGCACGATGAGGGTCTCCGAGAGCACCGCGCCCTGCCGGGTCGGCCTGCGTCTGCGTCGCGCCTCCTCGGGCACCACCTTCTTCGGCATCCGCCACCTCCGTCCGCGGCCGCGCCGGATCCGCCCGCGCCCCTTATGCCAACAGGGTTGACCTTATAGCAGGGGGGCCGGTTGCATCGGGTCCCTCCGGAGGCAGCGGCCTCCCGTTCGAAAGGTTCCCGTCATGCGCGTGCTCCTCGTCGGCGCGGGCGGTGTCGGCACCGCCGTCACCCGGATCGTGGCCCGCCGGAAGTTCCTGACCCACATGGTCGTGGCCGACTACGACCATGCCCGCGCGCGGGCGGCGGTCGACGCGCTGCCGGGAGCGGGTGACCGGTTCAGTGCCCTGCGCCTCGACGCCTCCGACGAGGACGCGGTACGGCGGGCGCTCTCGGAGCACCGGTGCGACCTCCTGCTGAACGCCACGGACCCGCGGTTCGTGATGCCGCTGTTCCGGGCGGCCCTCGCCGCCGGGACCCACTACATGGACATGGCCATGTCGCTGTCCGCTCCGCACGCCTCCCGGCCGTACGAGGAGTGCGGGGTCAAGCTCGGCGACGCGCAGTTCGAACTGGCCGAACGGTGGGCCGAGTCGGGACGCACGGCTCTGGTGGGTATGGGGGTGGAGCCGGGGCTGTCCGACGTGTTCGCCCGGTACGCCGCGGACGAGCTCTTCGACGAGATCGACGAGATCGGGGTCCGCGACGGCGCCGACCTGCGGGTGGAGGGCTACGAGTTCGCTCCCTCCTTCAGTATCTGGACCACCATCGAGGAGTGCCTCAACCCTCCGGTGGTCTACGAGAGGGACCGTGGCTGGTTCACCACCGCGCCCTTCAGCGAGCCGGAGGTGTTCGACTTCCCCGAGGGGATCGGGCCGGTGGAGTGCGTCAACGTGGAGCACGAGGAGGTGCTGCTGATCCCCCGCTGGGTGGACGCCCGGCGTGTCACGTTCAAGTACGGCCTCGGAGACGACTTCATCGCCCGGCTCAAGACCCTCCACGAGCTGGGCCTGGACTCCACCACCGCGGTCACCGTGCCGGGCGAGGACGGACCGGTGCGGGTGTCCCCGCGTGACGTGGTCGCCGCGTGCCTTCCGGACCCCGCGAGCCTGGGCGACAGGATGACCGGCAAGACCTGCGCCGGCACCTGGGTCACGGGCACCAGGGACGGCAGGCCGCGCGAGGTCTACCTGTACCACGTGGTCGACAACCAGTGGTCCATGCGCGAGTACGGCTCGCAGGCGGTGGTCTGGCAGACGGCGATCAACCCGGTCGTCGCCCTCGAACTGCTCGCCACCGGTGCCTGGTCCGGCGCCGGTGTCCTCGGCGCCGAGGCCCTGCCGCCCCGCCCGTTCCTCGACCTGCTCACCGAGTACGGCTCGCCCTGGGGCCTGCGCGAACAGGTGTGAGGGGGGATCGACTCGTGGACGGCGGACTCCCCCGGTCCCAGGACACACGCGCGTCCGAGCCGTGCGACGGATCGGGACCGCGGCGGCCCGCGCCGCCGCCCGCGGTCCGTGCGACACGGCAACGGTTCCTTCACCGGCTGCCGCGACCCCGGTTTCCGGCAGCCCCGGAGCCTGCCGAGGCCGGCAGGTGCAGATGATCGCCCCGGAACCGGGTCCGCAGTGCGCGGTCGTGCGTGACCAGCACGACCGCGCCGGCGAAGCCGGTCAGCGCCTCCTCCAGTTCCTCGACCAGTGCCGGTGACAGGTGGTTCGTCGGCTCGTCGAGCAGCAGGAGGTCGGCGGGCTCCGAGACCAGTCGGGCCAGATCCACCCGGCGGCGCTGGCCGTACGACAACTCGCCCGTGCGCAGGCGCAGTTCCGCCGGACGGAAGAGGCCGAGAGCGAGCAGGGCATCGGTGTGCTCGGCGGCGGCGCCCACGCGGCCCAGCCCGAACGCCTCGGCCACCCTCAGGTCCGGCGGCCACGGCGTCCCGTCCTGGCGCAGGTGGCCCACCCGGCCCGGCACCCGCACCGAGCCCTCGTCCGGCCGCAGTTCACCGGCGAGCAGCTTCAGCAGCGTCGTCTTGCCGGCACCGTTGGGACCGGTGACGAGAAGCCGGCCGCCGCGGCCGAGGGTCAGGGAGTCCAGGCGCAGGCGGTCACCCAGGCGCACGTCCGACAGGTGCACGGCGAGCGGTTCCGCTGGAGCGGACCCGGTACCTGCCGCCGCGTCCCCGGGGACGCCCATGCGTGCCGTGAAGACCAGCGGGTCGGGCGGCGGTGTCACCGGGTTCCCGGTCAGCCGCTCGACCCGCTCGCGGGCGTTGCGGATGCGGGACATCGCGCCGTGCGCCCGACCGCGGGCCCGGAAGCCGCCGTGGCCGAAGGTGGCCAGCGGCGCCTTGCGCGGAATGGCGTCGAGACGGGCGGCGTGACCGGCGGCCAGCCGGTCGTTGCGGGCCAGCTCGGACCGCCACTCCTCGTACTCCTGGAGCCGGCGTCGGCGCTCCGCCGCCTTCGCCGACCGGTAGCCGGTGTAGCCGTCGCCGTAGCGGGTGACCTTCCCGGCGTCCGCCTCCAGGACCGTTGTGGTGAGGCGTTCGAGGAAGACGCGGTCGTGGGTGACGGCGAGCACCGTGCCGCGGTGCTCCCGCAGTTGCGCCTCCAGCCATTCCACGGCCTGATCGTCCAGGTCGTTCGTCGGCTCGTCCAGCAGCAGCACTTCCGGTCGGCCGGCGAGGACACCGGCCAGGGCCAGACGGGAACGCTCGCCTCCGGACAGGGTGCCGAGCCGGCGCTCACGGCGAAGTGCCGGGAGGCCGAGGTGGTGCAGTGCGACGTCCACCCGGTGGTCGGCGCCGTAGCCGCCGCGGGCCTCGTAGCGCCCGAGGAGCCCGGCGTACGCGGCGAGCGCCGCCGGGTCCGCGCCGTCGCCGAGCGCGTGCTCGGCCCGGTGCAGCTCCGCCTCCAGGGCCCGCAGGTCCGCGAGGGCCAGGTCGACGGCGTCCTGGACGGTGGCGGTCGGGGGCAGCGGGATGCTCTGCGGCAGATGGCCGATACCGCCGGTGGCGGTCACGGTCACCTCTCCGCTGTCCGGGCGCTCCTGTCCCGCGAGGAGCCTGAGGAGGGTGGACTTGCCGGCGCCGTTGTCACCGATGAGTCCGGCCTTCTCCCCCGGCTTCAGGGTGAAGGAGACCCGGTCCAGCACGGTGCGGCCCGGGTAGCGCTTGGTGACCTGGCAAAGGGTGAGTTGTGCGGTGTGCACGATGGGGTCCCTCCTGGCCGCGCGGTTTTCGGCGCGGACCGGATCGGGGTGGACGGCGGCACGGCGAGGAACGGCGACGGCGGAGCGGTGCTCTACGCCGTCGGCGCCGGTGATCTCACAGGGAACCCATGCGCAGGACGATACGCCGTCTCCCGGCAAATGACAAGACGATACGTCTCGCCTCGCTCAACACGCTGCCGGCTCCGGCATGCTCCGGACAACACCCCCTAGGCTGCTGCCCCACACGGGTGTCAGCCGGAGGGGGACGATGTGCCACGGTCCGACGCAGCTGTCAGGACGCGTACACGCCTGCTGTTGATGTACCACCTCACGCCGCAGGTGCACGTGCCCGACGACATGCTCCGCCCGCTGTCCGAGGCGCTGGGTCTCGGCCGGTTCACCGCCCACGTCGAGGCCGCCGAACTGCTGCTGCCCCAACTGGTGCTGCACGAGCGTGTCTCGGAGGTCACGCTGCCGCCGCACGCGGCCCGGGTCGACGGTGCGGCCATCACCCTGGCCGTCACCCCGCGCCGGGACCCGCTGCTCTTCGTGGACGTCGAACTCGCGGACGACGCCGACGGCGCGGACGCCATCGCCGAAACGCTCTACGCCACCTGGCAGAACCGCTCCGCCACCCGCGTCGACGGCGTGCCGCTGACCGAGTGGCTCGACGCGCGGCTGCGGGCGTACGGCATACCGGACGGGCCCACCGGCCGGCCGCCGCTCGGGTTCGGGCGCAACGTCCACCAGAGCGTGTTCCCCGG
The DNA here is from genome assembly GCF_002188365.1 of Streptomyces sp. CS113. Classification (NCBI taxonomy): domain Bacteria; kingdom Bacillati; phylum Actinomycetota; class Actinomycetes; order Kitasatosporales; family Streptomycetaceae; genus Streptomyces; species Streptomyces sp. CS113. Next base: position 8,467,597 of record NZ_KZ195574.1, on the reverse strand, counting down.
AGCGGCCCTCGCCCGGGGGCTGTTGACCGAGCATGTGCCCGGCGACGCGGTCGGCCAGGACGTGGTGACCATCGTGCTGCGCGGCACGCTGGACAGCGACACCGGCGCCACCCTGGGCATCCGGCGGCCCGAGACGCTGAACAACGCGGGGCAGACCATGGTCGCGCACGGCAGGGGCGTGTCGCTGATCGTCGGCTACGCACCGCCGGTGGAGAACGCGTTCGCCCTGGCCGCCGCCGGCATCCTGACCGCGGTCGCGGCCGTGCACCGCATCAGGCGACAGGCGTTCGAGGCGCTGGAACTCGACCGGGCCGCGGCAGTCGAGACGACGGACGACGCCCGTGCCCTGGTCGGGCAGCTCTCGCGCCGGCTCAACGACCTCCAGCTCGACCTGAGCTTCAGCGTCGAGGCCTACGCCGACACGATCCTGATACCGGAGCTGCTGGTCGAGAGCTTCCACTCGTCACTGCGCGACGTCTCGTCGCTGGCGGACGCGCTGGCCAACACCTCCCGCATCGTCGAGCGCGTGAACGCCGTGCTCGCGACGCGCCGCGTCGACCTCGAGACGGCGTCCCAGCAGTACGCCGAGGACCGGGACCGGGTACTGGCCGCGGTGATCGCCGTGGGCTCGCTCATCGCGCTCCCGCCCGCGCTGCTGCTGGCGTACTTCGGCGTCAACAGCAGCGACGTCGACTCCAAGCGGTCGATCCTGGACATCCAGCACTACGGCGTCGCGTACGCGATCGCGTGGGTGCCGTTCCTGCTGCTGATCGCGGTCGGCCTGGTCGCACGCCGCCGCATATCGCTGCGCCTGTCCGGCCGGACGCCACCGCTCCCGACCGGCGCTCCCGCCGCCCGCGGCCGCGGCGGTCACGGCGCCGCGGCCGGTGACGCCGTCCGGTGAACCGGCGGAGATCAACTGATCGGCTCAGCAGTGAATCGATTCCCCGGGTGAACGGGGCCACCGGTTGCTCCAAACGGCTTCCGGGAGCTGCGAATGTGGGCGTCGCATCGGCAACGGATCGGCAGACACCGGCAGTTCGGCCGGCGATCCCCACTGAACGGAGCTCACCTTGTCACTTCGTCGTATCGTGACCAGCGTCCTCGCCTCCCTCGCTCTGGCGCTCGCCTCCGGCGGCGCCGTCACCCTGAGCGCCGGTCCGGCCGCGGCCAATCCCTGCGGCTTCTACGAGACCGCCTCCGACGCCTACTACAACCACTGCACCTCGGACGGCTCGCACATCGTCATCGAGATCGACGACTGGGGGCCCAACAGCGAGCGGTGCGTGGTGCCCGGCGTGACCTGGATCGGTTCCAGCTCCGACATCGACGGCGCCTGGTACACCGGCCGCACCTGCTGAGCCCCCGGCCGTTTTGGGCCACTAGGCTGTGCGGGATGACGTTGGAACTCGTACAGGTGAACCTCAAGGCCCGGAACGACTCGACGCTCGGCCGGTTCTGGGCGCAGGCGCTCGGCTGGAGCCTGTCGAGCGAGGGGCCGGGCGTCACCAACCTGGAACCCGCGGGCTTCGACTGGCCGGACCCGTCCGCCGTCTGCGTCGACCTGGTCCGCGTCCCGGACCCGGAGACGGTGAGGTACCGGGTGCACCTCGAGCTGGCCACCAACACCGACGCCCATCATGCGGAGTTGGTCGGCCGCCTGGAGGAACTCGGGGCCACGCGCGCCGACGTGGGCGGGGTCGGGGTCGGCGCGCCGTCGACGGTGATGGCCGACCCGGAGGGGAACATGTTCAGCGTCCTGGAGCCCCGCGACCTCTACCGGGACACGGGGCCGATCGCGGCGGTGGTCGTCGACTGCGCGGACCCTCGGGAGGCGGCCCGGTTCTGGGGCGGGGCGATCGGCTGGACCGTCCACGGGCTGACCGACGACCGTGCTCTGCTGCGCTCCGCCAAGGGCGTGGGGCCCTACCTCGAGTTCCGCCGCACCTCGGACGACGACGTCGTGTGGAACCGCATCCATCTCGACGTGATGCCGGACCCGGTCGAGGACCAGGCCAGGGAGGTCGCCCGGCTCGAAGGTCTCGGCGCGACACGGGCCGACGTGGGGCAGGGTGACGTCTCCTGGGTCGTCATGGCCGACCCCGCGGGCCACCAGTTCTGCGTCCTCGGTCGGGGCTGACGCCGCGCGGGCACCCGGCTCACGACTGCCGGAGAGGGGAGGGCCGGCCGCGTTGCCGGGCCCTCCCCCGTACCGGCGTCAGTGACGGCGGCCGAAGACCCGTCGGTCCGTGCCCAGGTCCAGGAAGACGGTCTCCCCGGTCGCGTCGTCCAGGCCGTCGTTGTCGGTGACGGCGTAGACATGGCCGTCACCGCCCACCGTCAGCCCTTCGAGCTTCTCCTGCGTCCAGCCGTTCGTGGCCCGCAGGTCGGGCAGCACGTCGTGCGCGAGCCTCTTCGGCAGGACCCGCAGGGTGCCCGTGGGCGCCGCCGACGTCGGCAGGTCGACGGTGTAGATCCGCTTGACCTCGGCGGCCGGGCCGTTGAGCTTGTCGCGCTCGATGACCGCGAGCCGGTCCTGGACCACGGTGATCTCGGAGAGCCCCATCCAGTCGCCGGGCGTGCCGGTGGCTTCGAGCCGGTAGCCGTACCAGCTCCAGGTGCCGGCGGTCACGTCGTAGCGTCCCAGCCGTACGACGCCCGCCGGGTCGCCCGCGACCTCGCGCTGGAGGGCGGCCCAGACGATCTCGTGGCCGCGCCGGTCCGTGGTGGCGGTGACCCCTTCGAAGCCCTGCTTGCCCAGGCCCGCGGCGACGTCCGCCGGCAGCGGCACGACCTGCCGGGTCACGCCCCGCGCGTCGAGCCGGACGAGCTTGTTCTCCGCGCCCGTCCCGCCCTCGACGGCGAGCCAGAAACCGCCCTGCGGCCGGGCATGGATGCCCTCGGCGTCATAGCCGACGGGCCGGCCGGCGGCGTCCTTGACGGTCAGCTCCCGGGTGATGACCGCGGGGCGGCGGGCCGTGTCGACGGTGAGGACGCGGGTGGTGGCGTACGCGGCGTCGGTGACCGTGTAGAGCTGGTGCGGCTTTCCCGGCACCGCGGACAGGGCGCCGAGCGCTCCCCAGCCGATGGGGGCGCCGTGCGCGTCGTCGGCCGAGACGATGCCGGGGAACGAGGGGGTGCGGTCGCTGCCGCGGCCCAGGCGGAACAGGCTCACGGACGCGCGCACGCCCGCCTCGGCGTCGTCCTCCTCGCTGGAGACGGCGAGCAGTCCGCGCGACGGGATCGGCAGCAGGCCCTCGGGGCCGTTGGTGGCGGGCAGTATCTGGCGGAAGACCGGCCGGGTGGGACGGCTGACGTCGTAGACCGCCACGAAGTTGTCGCGCTCCGAGCCGACGAAGGCGTAGGGCACGCCGTCGTACTCGGCGATCGCGATGCCCTCCGGCTCGGCGCCCTTCTTCCCGGCCCGGTCCTCGTTGTGCAGGCCGTGGCGGACGGCGAGCCGCTCGAAGCTGTTGCCCGCGTCCCAGGCGGGCCTGCCGGTGCGGCTGTCGAACACGGACCAGCCGCGGGTTCCGCCGCGCCAGTCGCCCTCGTTGGCGGTGGCGAGGTAGCGGTCGTCGATCCAGCCGACGGCGTCGGGTTCGCGCGGCACGTCCTCGAGGGAGCCGGTCTGGTCGATGGTGCCGTCGTCGACGGTGTCGATGCCGCGCACCGAGGCCGTACCGGCGCTGAACGCCTTGGTGATCCGGCCGGTCGGCAGGTCGACGAGGACGACGCCGTTGTTCTCCTGGAGGGTCACGGCGAGTTGGTTGCGGCCGTTGACGGAGACGTACTCCGGCTCCGGGTCCGTCGGTTCGGTGATGCCGGCCTCGGCCAGCACCGGCAGCGCCCGGCCGTCGGCGCGGGTCAGCGGGACCGTCCGGGTCCGCCAGTGCGCGGGCGTGGCACCCCGGCCCAGGTCGAGGATCTGCACGAAGCCGGCCGGTGCCTGCGGCAGGTCGCCCTTGTCACGGCCCGGCGGTGTCGCGTCCTCGTCCCGTTCGTTCTCGATCGCGACGGCGGCGTACCGCTTGTCCTTGCTGAGGGCGATGGAGTCGGGCTGCCCGCCGAGGTCGAAGCTCGCCACCCGCTCGCGGTCGCGCAGGGAGACGACGTCGAGCCGTCCGGAGGGCCGGGCGTGGCTCGCGCTGGTGTTGACGACCACCAGGACGTACGCGCCGACGACGGTCACCGAGGTCGGCTCGTCCTCGGCGTCGCCGAGCCGGGCCAGCGACAGGGTGCCGAGGCCGCGCGGCCGGCCGGGGTCGGTGATGTCCAGGAAGCCGAGCCGCCGGGCCACCGCGTCGGTGTGGACGAGGGTGCGGCCGTCCTCGCTGACCGAGGAGATCTCCGCGACGGTCCCGGCGGCCGCGTCGTCACCGGCCGGACGGTTCCGGAAGACCGGGTAGGTGGCGGTGCGCTCGAACAGGCCCGGCCGCCGGTGCTGTTGCTGCTGCCCGGGGTGCGTCCGCTCCGCCTGCACGGCGCCCGTGGTCGCCAGGGTGCCGGCGGCCACGGCCAGGGCGGTCAGCGCGGCGCGGGTTCTCTTGCTCTTGGGGGACATCTTTCCTCCGGTCCGGTCCACTCCGTCGCCGCACGTTTTCAGCCGGGGGCGAGTGCTCCGGGGACGGCGGGTGAACGGCGGGCGAAGTCCAGGAGGACGCGGTCCGGCGCCGCCCGCTTCGGCGGTTCGGCCGGGATGCCGCTCGTGCCGGTACGCCGTGCGCTCGCCGCACTCGATCTCGGTCCGGGGGTCCGTGCCGGGGTGGAGCAGGACGGCGGCCGGGTCGGGGGCGTCCGCCTGGTGGAGGTCACGGAGGGCAACCACGTCGGTCCCCAGGACGGTCCGCTCGGCCGCGTCGTGGCCGGCACCGCCGCCGCGCTGACCGGCAACCGGTGGCACGGTCGTCCGGATCCGGTGGCCCGCGGCATGGCACCGGCTCCGCGCGCATGACACCGCACCGCACTCCACGCACAATGAGTCCCGCCGCCGGCAGAGCCGCCGCCGGCGGAAGGGAGAAGCGTGGGCGTGGTTCCCCCGCAAGACGTCGCTTCCCGGATGCGGGAGGCGGCACGTGCCCTGCTCGCCGTCCTGGAGCCGGAGCAGGTGCGTCTGCTGCGCGCCGTGCCCGGCCCGCTGGACGCGCCCGAGCAGCGCGAGTGGACCTATCTGCCCGGGCCGCGCCCCGGGCTCTCCACCGAAGGGCTCGACGACCGGCAGCGCGAGGTGGTCGACGTGCTCCTCGCCACGGCGCACAGCGCGGCGGGAGCGGAGCTGGTGCGCGGTGCGATCGAGGTGGAACGGCACCGGCGCGGCCTGCCGGGCTCCCGGGGCGCGGACCGGTACTGGGTGCGGCTGCTCGGCGACCCGGAGGGTGCCGAACCCTGGGGCTGGCGGATGAACGGCCACCATCTCGCCGTACACGTCCTGGTCACGTCGGCCGCGATCCGGGTGACCCCGCACTTCGTCGGCTCGGAACCGGCTCGCATCGGCAGTGGCCCGCGAGCGGGCCACCGGCTCCTCGGTCCGGAGGAGGACCTGGCCAGGCGGCTCGTCACGAGCCTGCACGGCGCCGCGCGGGCGTCGGCGGTCTTCGCCGCCACGCCGCCGGACGACATCCTGACCCGGGCCGATCCGTTCGCCGATCCGGGTCTCCTGCCGGAGGGTCTGCCGTACGACCGCATGGCACCCGGGGACCGCCAGCTGCTCGAGCGTCTGGTGCGCCGCTATCTCGACCGCGCGCCCGCGGCGTACGCGCGGGAGTGCTGGTCCGACGCCGTGGCCCGCGGGCTGAGCACCGTCTCCTTCGCCTGGGCCGGCGGCCTCGCACCCGGTGACCGGCACTACTACTGCGTGCGCGCTCCGGATTTCCTGATCGAGTACGACAACACCCAGGACGACGGCAACCACGCCCACTCGGTCTGGCGGCACGTCCGCCACGACTGGGGAACGGATCTGCTCCGCGGCCACTACACGGACCGGCACGCCTGACGCGCCACGCCGCTACTGCTGCTTCGCGCGTGGGGCGTCCACGCGCTCCAGCAGGCGGACCGTCACGGTGTCCCCCTGCTCCTTGCCGATCGCCTTGCGCACCTCCGCCTTCACGGCCAGCTTGTGCGTGCCGTCGCCCAGAGCCATGAAGGAACCCCGGAAGGGATGACCGTCGATCGTGCCCCGGACCTTCACCAGGCCCCGGGTGCCGAAGTACGCGACCGACTCGGGCCACACGACGTAGGTCCAGCCGCCCGCGTTCGGACTCTTCAGCAAGGTCGCGGTGAACTGCTCGTCCATCTCGGATACCGCCTGTTCGGTAGTTCTTCCGGTGTCGTCAGGTAGGACCGGACCCGGCAGGAAAACTCATCGCTCCGGCGGCGGCCTCCGCCCCTTTTTATACGGCAGCATTGACAAAGTTTCACTGCACCTCATCAATATGTAGCCACGGTGCCCCACTGGCAAGCGGTGCGGCGCAGATACCTTCGGAGGGGAACCATGGGTGCCCACACCGCAGTTGCGCGACCGCCGGGACCCGCCCGCCCGGATCCCGGCGCGGCACCCGGTTCCGGCGGGCCGCGCAAGCGCCGCGACGACCGGCGGGTGGCCTGGCTGTTCCTGGCACCGGCGCTGGCGGGCTTCGCGCTCTTCTACGCCTATCCGACGGTGCGCGGCGTCTACTACTCGCTCACCGACTACAACCTCCTCGCCGCGCCGGACTTCACCGGCGCGGAGAACTACCGCGATCTGGTGAGCGACGAGCAGTTCTGGAACGCGCTCAAGGTCACCGGCTACTACGTCGTGGTCAACATCGGTGCGCAGACCGTGCTGGGGCTGCTGCTGGCGACGCTGATGCACCGGCTGACCCGCTCGGTGGCCCTGCGTGCGATGCTGCTGCTGCCCTGGCTCGTCCCGAACGTGACGGTCGGCCTGCTGTGGCTGTGGCTGCTGGACACCAACCTCGGCTTCGTCAACCACGTCCTGAACGCCCTCGGCATGGGCACCACCGGCTTCTTCTCCTCGCCCGACTGGGCGATGCCGTCCATCGCCGCCGTCAACACCTGGGCGTACACCGGCTACACGGCGCTGCTGCTCTACGCCGGGATGCTTCAGATCCCCCAGCACCTGTACGAGAGCGCGTCCTTGGACGGGGCGGGCGAGTTCCGGATGTTCACCAGGATCACGCTGCCGCTGCTGCGGCCGGTGCTCGCCCTGGTGCTGGTGGTGTCGATGATCGGCTCGTTCCAGATCTTCGACACGATCGCGGTGACCACCCGCGGCGGGCCGGTGGGCGCGACCCGGGTCATCTACTACTACATCTACGAGCAGGCCTTCACCTACTTCCACATGGGCTATGCCTCCGCCGTGGCCGTGATGCTCGCCCTGATCCTCGGCGTGCTGACGGCGGTGCAGATGCGCCTGCTGCGCGCTTCCCGCTCGGACCTGGCCTGAGGAGGCGTACGTGACACGGACACAGACACAGACCCGGGTCCCGACCGGGGCGCGGGGCGTCGCCCGTACCCGGAGCCGCAGGGCCGTGACGCCGGGACGCGTCGCCGCCTGGGTGGTCCTCGTGGTCGCGCTGGTGGCGACCGTCTTCCCGTTCTACTGGATGGTCCGCACCGCCCTGACCCCGGCGGCCGACCTCTACTCCGACTCCACCGCGCTCGTCCCTCAGCACCCGACGACCATCAACTTCCTGCGGGTCCTGGGCCTGACCAGCCAGGAGGAGGCCATGGCCGCCGGCGGGTCCGGCGCGCAGGTGGACTTCCTGCGCTACCTGCTCAACTCCGTGGTCTACAGCGGTCTGATCGCCGTGCTCCAGACGCTGTGCTGCGCCATGGCGGGCTACGCCTTCGCGAGGCTGCGCTTTCCCGGGCGCGACGCGGTGTTCGGCGTGCTGATCGCCGCGCTCATGGTGCCGCCGATCTTCACCGTCATGCCGAACTTCGTGCTGGTGAAGAACCTCGACTGGCTGAACACCTTCGCCGGCATGGTCGCGCCGAGTGTGCTGATGACGCCGTTCGCCATCTTCTTCCTGCGCCAGTTCTTCCTGTCGATCCCCCGCGAGGTGGAGGAGGCCGCGGTCCTCGACGGGGTGGGCGCCTGGGGCCTGTTCTGGCGGGTGGTGCTGCCCATGAGCCGCGGCCCGCTGCTCACCATCGGGCTCACCACCACCGTATGGGCCTGGAAGGACTACCTGTGGCCGCTGCTGACCGGCCGGGACGAGGAGACCCGGGTCCTCACCGTCGCGCTCGGCATCTTCCAGCAGCAGTCGCCCAACACGTCGCCCGACTGGACGGGGCTGATGGCCGGCTCGACGCTGTCCGTGCTGCCCGTCCTCGTCCTGCTGATCCTGCTCGGCCGGCGTCTGGTCGAGTCGCTCAACTTCACCGGCGTCAAGTGAGCCCCGCACGCGGCACGAGCCAGAGAGGCCCCTTCTCATGACATTCCTGCGCCAGCGCGTCGGCGCGGCCCTGCTGTGCCTGGCCGCCTCGACCACCCTCGTCTCCTGCGGCGGCGACGACGCGGCCGACGGCACCGTCTCCCTCGACTACTGGCTGTGGGACGACCGGCAGTTGCCCGCCTACCAGGACTGCGCCGCGGCCTTCCACCGCGCCAACCCCGGCATCACCGTCGAGTTCACCCAGACGGCCTGGACCCAGTACTGGCAGAACCTCACCACCGAACTGGTCTCCGGCGACGCCCCGGACGTGTGGACGAACCAGTCCACCTACTCCGCTACCTACGTCTCCGGCGGCCAGGTCCTGGATCTCCAGCCCTATGTGGAGCGGGACCGCGTGGACCTCTCCGGCTACCAGGCCGGCCTCACCGAACCCTGGGTCAAGGACGGCAAGCGCTACGGCCTGCCGAAGGACTGGGACACCGTGGCGCTGGTCTACAACACGGCGATGCTCGGTGAACAGGGCATGGACGCCGACCGGTTGGCGAAGCTGACCTGGAACCCCTCCGACGGCGGCACCCTGGAGGAGGTCATCGCCAGGGCCACGCTCGACGACGAGGGCCGCAACGGGCTCGACCCCGGCTTCGACAAGGACCACGTCGAGGTCTACGGCTTCCTGCCCGAGTGGGCCGACGGCTCCCAGGGGCAGAACGGCTGGGGCGAGTTCGCCGCCGCCAACGGCTTCCACTACCTGGACAAGAACCCGTGGGGCACGCACTACCGCTACGACGACCCGAAACTGGTCGAGACCATCTCCTGGTTCAAGCACCTGATCGACAAGGGGTACGCGCCGCGCCTGGACCAGCAGTCGAAGATGGCCAACTCCGAGCTGCTCGCGGCCGGCAAGGGGGCCATGACGGTCGCGGGTTCCTACGCCATCTCCAGCTACACCGGCCCGAAGCTGCGGCGGCAGTTCGCCTTCGCTCCGATGCCGGTCGGACCCGCCGGTCGCAAGAGCGCCGTCAACGGTCTCTCGGACGCCGTCTGGGCGGGCAGCGAGCACAAGGAGGAGGCCTGGAAGTGGGTGAAGTTCCTGGCCTCGGCCGACTGCCAGAACCTGGTCGCGAAGCGGGCCGTGGTCTTCCCCGCGCTCAGGTCCGCCACCGAGAAGGCGCTCGCCGCCCACCGGGCGAAGGGCGAGGACGTCCACGTCTTCACGGACGCCGTGGCGGCGAAGGACGGCACGTTCCTGCTGCCCATCACCGAGCACGGCACCGAGATCGATCCCCTCGTCCAGGACGCCATCCAGTCGGCGATCCTCGGCCAGACGTCGCCAAAGGACGCCCTCGAAGCGGCGAACGACAAGGTCAACGCCCTCTTCCGCTAGCCGTCCGAAGCCGGCCCGACGCGGGCGTTCACCCCGCCGCACCGCCACTCACCGCACCGCACCGCAAGGAGACACATGGCCCAGCTCGTTGACCTCGGCGACCACCGCATCGCCGTCGAGGTCGAAGGCGACGCCCCACCGGAGCCCGTCGAGGGCGGCCTGCTGCTGCCGCCCGGCAGGGTGGCCCTGCTGCACGGTCTCGGCGACGCGCTCTTCTACCGTCACGGTCACAACTCCTGGAGCCCGTGCGGCTGGCGCCGGCTCTCCGCCGCACCCCTGCGCATCGAGAACCCGGAGCGCCGGCTGACGGCGGACGACCCGGTGTGGGACGATCCCGCGCGCCACCACTCCTCCGCCGTCGCCGCGTTGCAGGGTGCGGACGGCCGGGTACTGCTGCTCGGCGCCCTGGGCCTCGACGTACCCCGGCTGTCGGCGGACCGGGACACGCTCTGCGGGTGGTACGAACGCGCGGGAGCCCCTTGGTTCCTCGCCCACGGCGACGAGGAGCGCGTCTTCGCGGACTACGCCCGGCACCTGGGCGCACGCATGGGACGCGGCAACGGACGGGCCGGCAACGTGTGGTGCAGCTGGTACGCGTACTACGAGGACATCACCGAGGCGCGGCTCGCCGAGGACGTCGCCGCCCTGCGCGGTCTGCCCTTCGACGTCGTCCAGGTCGACGACGGCTGGGAGCGGGCCGTCGGCGACTGGGAGGCCAACGCCAAGTTCCCCGCCGGAATGGGGGCACTGGCCGGGCGGATCACCGAGGCGGGTATGCGGCCCGGACTGTGGCTGGCGCCGTTCATCGTCCATCCCGGCTCGCGCACCGCCCGGGAGCGGCCGGAGCTGCTGCTGCGCGACGACGACGGTGCTCCGGTGGTCGCCGGGCACAACTGGGGCACCGGGTACTGGGCGCTCGACCTCACCTCACCCGCGGCGCAGGAGCACCTGCGGGAGATGGTTCACCGGGTCGTCGGGGAGTGGGGGTTCACCTATCTCAAGCTCGACTTCCTCCAGGCCGGGGCGGTGCCCGGCGTCCGCTTCGCGGACGTCGGCCGCGAGGAGGCGTACCGGACCGGACTGCGGATCATCCGGGAGGCGGCGGGTCCCGAGGCGTATCTGCTCGCCAGCGGGGCGCCGTTGCTGCCGTCGCTGGGCCTGGCCGACGGGGTGCGCAGCGGCCCGGACGTCGCCCCGATGTGGGAGCACTACGCCACCCGGGATCCGTCCGACGCGCTGGCCCGCAACGCCGTCGTCAACACGGTGCACCGGCTGTGGCAGCAGCCGCTCCTCGAGGTGGACCCGGACGTGGTGTACTTCCGCAGCCGCCTCAACCTGCTCACCGAGCAGCAGCAGCGGTGGCTGCGCGATCTCGCCGACGTCTGCGGTTTCCGTGCGGTCTCGGACCCGCCGGGGTGGCTGCGCCCGGAGGAACTGCGGACGATGACGGCGTATCTCCGGGCGCGGCCGGAGGTGCGCAGGCTCGGCCGCTACCGCTTCGCGCTCGACGGGCGGGAGGTCGATTTCGCCCCGGCCGTCGCTCCGGAGGCGGAGCAGCGGTATCCGATCGCCTGACCTCCGGCACGAACGCGTCCGCCGAACCGAGTTAGTAAACTCCTCAGCATTATCCAGCGGCGCGCACGGCAACCCTCGCAGGGAGTGACCAAGCATGGCGACGACCGGAACAGACCTGTCCCGGATGCGCGAGATGAACCAGCTGTCCATCGTGTGGGCGCTGCGCGGCAACCCCCCGTCGACGGTCACCGAACTCGCGGGCCGGGCCGGTCTGTCGCGTCCCGCCGTGGACGTACTGGTGCAGGCACTGGTCGCCGAGGGCTGGGCGGAGGTGCAGGAGCCCGGGGCCGGCAGCGTGGTGGGGCGCCCGGCCCGCCGGTACCGGTTCCGGGCCGACGCCGGCCATGTGCTCGGCATCGACGTCGGAGTGCACAAGGTGCTGGCGGTACTCAGCGACCTGGAGGGCAACCTCGTGCGGACGCTGCGCCGGCCGGTCGACCCCGAGGCGCCGCCCGCGGAGCGGCTGGCGGAGGTCGACGGAGTGATCGACGACGTCCTCCGGGCCACCGGGATGACGCCGGACGACGTCTGGGCGGTGACGGTCGGGGTGACCGGCCCGGTCGACGCGGCGGGCCGGACCAGCCTGTCCACGCCACTGCCCGGCTGGACCGAGGCCGATCCGGTCGCCCACCTCGCGGCCCGCTTCTCCTGCCCGGTCCGGGTGGAGAACGACTGCAAGCTCTCCGCCGTGGCCGAGCGGTGGAAGGGGGTCGCGCAGGACGCCGACGACATCGTCTTCCTGCTCGCCGGACTGCGCACCGGCGCCGGGCTCATCCTGGACGGCACCCTGCGCCGCGGCCACGGCGGCGCCGCGGGCGAGATCGGCGCCCTGAAGGCGGTGCGCTGGCTCACCGCCCCGGACCACCTTCAGACCTGCCCCGGAATCCCGGACACGGCCGCACCCGGCGAGGCCGCCGCCTGGGTCTTCCAGGCGGCCCGGGACGGCGACCGGGAGGCGCGGGCCGCGGTCCGCCGCTACACCCGCGACCTCGCGGTGGGGGTCGCCGCCCTGGTGCTGACCCTGGACCCCCAGGTCGTCGTCTACGGCGGCGGCTTCTCCCGCTCCGCCGACGTGGTCCTCGAACCGCTGCGCCGCGAACTGACCAAGCACTGCCTGCGCCTGCCGGAGCTGCGCGCCTCCACGCTCGGCGACGAGAGCGTGGCCCTGGGCGCGGTGCGCCTCGCGCTGGACGAGGTCGACGACCGGCTGCTGGGCGACGGGCTCGCCGCACCGAGCGCACCGCGCCGGTAGGCGCCCGGCACGCCCCGCACACCACCAACCCACCTCTCCCCCGTCGGGAACGAAGGGACAGCACGTGAGCCACCGTGACCAGCCATCGAAGTCGGAACTGCGCGTCGGCGTGATCGGCGTCGGCCAGCGAGCGCCCGTGGCCGCGTTGGCGAACCGTCCCGGCGTCGCCCGGGTCGTCTCCTGCGCCGATCCGGATCCGCGGGGCCGGGACGACGCCAGGGCCCTGTTCGGTCCGGACGTGGTGCTGCACGAGCGGTACGAGAAGATGGCCGACGACGGCCTGGACGCCGTGTTCGTGCTCACGCCGGACCACGTGCACACGCGGCCCGCGCTGTTCTTCCTGGCCGCCGGGGTCCCGGTGTTCGTGGAGAAGCCGCTGGCGATCGGCGTCGAGGACTGCGACACGCTGCTCCAGGCCGCGTACGACTCCGGCAGCCGCTTGTACGTGGGTCACAACCTGCGCCATCTCCCGGTGCTGCGGCGGATGCGCGAGCTGATCGACGACGGGGCGATAGGGCGGGTGCGCGCCGTGTGGTGCCGTCACTTCGTGGGCCACGGCGGGGACTACTACTTCAAGGACTGGCACGCCGAGCGCGCCAACACCACGGGCCTGCTGCTACAGAAGGGCGCCCACGACCTCGACGTGATCCACTGGCTGGCCGGCGGCTACTCCAGGAACGTCGTCGCCCAGGGCGCCCTGTCGGTGTACGGCGACAACCCGCGGCGCGGGGCCGGCGACCCGGCGCCGGCCGGCGGGCGCATGCCCGACTGGTTCGACCCGGAGATCTGGCCGCCGTCCGCACTGCGGGACCTGAATCCCGTCGTCGACGTCGAGGACATCAGCATGATGCTGACGCGCCTGGACAACGGGGTGCTCGCCAGCTACCAGCAGTGCCACTTCACGCCGGACTACTGGCGCAACTACACCGTCATCGGGGACGAGGGCCGGCTGGAGAACTTCGGCGACGGCATGGAGGGCGACCCCGCGACGATCCAGGTGTGGAACCGGCGCCGCTCCGGCTACCGGCGGGACGCCGACCTCACCGTCCCCGTCCCCACACCGTCCCAGGACGACCACGGCGGCGCGGACCGGGCACTGGTCGACGAGTTCCTCCGCTTCGCCGTTTCCGGAGGTCCCACGGACACCTCCCCGGTGGCGGCGCGCGAGGCGGTCGCCGCCGCGGTCGCCGCGACGACCTCGCTGCGCTCGGGCGGCACTCCGGTCGACGTACGCGCACCGTCGGCGGCGATCGTCGACTACTTCCGGCGGCACCAGCCCGCGCGGCCGGCGCACCGGGAGCCGCGTACCTGACCCGCGCGGCCCGCGCACCGGGAGCCGCGTACGTGACCCGCGTGCCGCGGGGGGGCGCCCGGCCCGACCGCCCCTGCCGGGACTGCGGGGCGGTCGTCCGCGACGGTGCGGGGGGGGCGAGCGGACCGCGGCGGCGCCGGAGCACTCCGCGCCGTAGTACAGCCGCAGAAACTCCTCCATGGCCGAGTCCACGCCGGCCCGGTCACCGGTGGCGAGCAGGTCGAGGAGCAGACCGCGCACGGTGGCGAGTCCCGGCCTGGCGCGGCTCCTGGCCGCGCCGGGCGACGCCCCGGCCGCGGCCTCGGCGGCCGCCAGGGGCTCCAGCCAGTCGCTCACCAGGCCTTCGAGGATCGGGGCGGCCTCGGGTCGGCCGCGCAGCGCCTGTCCGCAGATCTCGAAGAAGAGCCGCCCCTGACCGGCCACGCCGGGATCGGTCAACTGCCGCCACAGCAGCCGCGCGACATCAGCGGGCGGGAGGCAGGGCTGCGAGCGGAGGTGGGAGAACAACTCCCGCTGGCGGCGCTCCGAGGCCCGGACGAACTCGACGAGCAGCTGTTCCTTGGAGCCGAAGTAGTGGATCAGCATGCGGTGACTGGCCCCGATCGCGGCGCCGAGTCGGCGCAGGCTCAGGTCGGCGATGCCGTGTGCCGCGACATGGTCGACGGCCGCCTCGACCAACTGCGCACGCCGGTCTCCCGGCGTCTCCCGTCGGGCATCGGGCGTCGACTGCGAACCATGCACCACCTGGCCGCGGAGCTGACCCGCCATCAGTCCGCCACCGGCACCTCCTGACCCGATCCTGACAGTCGGACCGTCCGACCTCTGTCGCGCACCGGCGCACCGGTGTACGGTCTCGGCCCGAAGGCTTTGGGAGCGCTCCCATAATGCGTTCCCTATTGTCATGCTCGCGACACCTCGGGAGGAAACCCGTGAAACGCCTTTTGGCCCTGCTCGCGACCGTCGCGTCGACCATCGGACTCACCGCGCTGGCCGGACCCCCGGCACAGGCCGCAAACGGCTGCAAGGCCGAATACACCGTCACCAGCCAGTGGGAGGGCGGCTTCCAGGCCGGGGTGAAGATCACGAATCTGGGTGACCCGGTCAGCGGGTGGACGCTCGGGTTCACGATGCCGGACGCCGGACAGAAGGTCGTCCAGGGATGGAACGCGTCCTGGTCGCAGTCCGGCTCCACGGTCACCGCCGGCGGCGTCGACTGGAACCGCACGCTGTCCACCGGCGCGTCGGCCGACCTGGGCTTCGTGGGCTCCTTCACCGGCTCCAACCCGGCACCCACGTCCTTCGCACTCAACGGCGTGACCTGCACCGGTTCCGTCACCGATCCGCCGACGGATCCCCCGACCGACCCGCCCGCGGACGGCACCCCGACCGCCGTCAACGGAAAGCTGCACGTCTGCGGTGTGCACCTGTGCAACCAGTACGACCGCCCCGTACAGCTGCGCGGGATGAGCACGCACGGCATCCAGTGGTTCGGCCCCTGCTACAACGACACGTCCCTGGACGCACTGGCGCAGGACTGGAAGTCGGACCTGCTGCGCGTCGCCATGTACGTGCAGGAGGACGGCTACGAGACCGACCCGGCGGGCTTCACCGGCCGGGTGAACACCCTGGTCGACATGGCCGAGGCACGCGGCATGTACGCGGTCATCGACTTCCACACGCTGACGCCGGGCGACCCGAACTACAACCTCGACCGCGCCAAGACGTTCTTCTCCTCCGTGGCCGCCCGCAACGCGGACAAGGAGAACGTGATCTACGAGATCGCCAACGAGCCCAACGGGGTGAGCTGGACGGCCGTCAAGAGCTACGCCGAGCAGGTCATCCCGGTGATCCGGGCCGCCGACCCGGACGCCGTCGTCATCGTCGGCACCCGCGGTTGGTCCTCACTGGGCGTCTCGGACGGCGCGAACGAGAGCGAGGTGGTGAACAACCCCGTGAACGCGACCAACATCATGTACGCCTTCCACTTCTACGCCGCGAGCCACAAGGACGCCTACCGCGCGACGGTGAGCCGGGCGGCCACGCAACTGCCGCTGTTCGTGTCCGAGTTCGGCACGGTGAGCGCCACCGGCGGCGGTGCGGTGGACCGGGCGAGCAGCGTCGCGTGGCTGGATCTGCTCGACCGGCTGAAGATCAGCTATGCGAACTGGACGTACTCGGACGCCGACGAGGGCAGCGCGGCCTTCAAGCCGGGCACCTGCGCGGGCACCGACTACGGCAGCAGCGGCGTACTGACCGAGTCCGGGGCCCTGCTGAAGAGCCGGATCAGCACCGCCGACGACTTCCCGACGAGCTGACGCCCGGCGGGGCTCCGGAGGCGTCCGGGGCCCCGCGCGCATTTGACTGATTGACAGCGGCGCCCGGTGGGCAGGGAGGCCAGTGATGTCATGAGCACGACTCCTCTCCCCCACAAGGAGGTCGAGCATGCACGTCCGCACACTGACCGGACACCTCGCGGTGGCCGCGCTGTTGTCGTTGCCGCTGCTGAGCGGCGAGGCCGTGGCCGCGGGCTCGCCGCCCCACGCGGCGGACTCCCCGGCCGCGGCCCGGGTCCTCACCTACGACGCGAGCGGTTCCGCGGAGTTCAGGTCCGCCGTCGACCGGGGCGCGGCGATCTGGAACGAGAGCGTCGAGGGCGCGGAGCTGCGTCCGGCCACGGCCGGACAGCGGGCCAACATACGCGTCCTGGCCGACGACGGCTGGCCGCGCGCGCTCACCACGTCCCTGGGCAACGGCACCGTCTGGATCGGCCGTCAGGCGGTGGACGAGGGGTACGACACGGTACGCATCTCGTCCCACGAACTCGGCCACATCCTGGGCCTTCCGGACCGCAAACCCGGGCCGTGCTCCAGCCTGATGTCGGGCTCCAGCGCGGGCACCGCGTGCACGAACCCTTATCCGAACGCGGCCGAGAAGGCGGAGGTCGAGGGCAACTTCGGCGGGGCGGCCGGTTCGCCGTCGGAGGTCGCGCCACTGGTACCCGTGCTCGTCGAGGACTGACCGGGCAGGGCCGCTGGAGTGCGCCGTGCGGGGAAGCCGTGAAGAGTTCGAGCACACTTCCCGGGCTTCGGCCTCGGCAGCGGAAGACTCGAGGCACTCGCTCGGCGCACCGAACAGGCGGGCGCCGGCCATGCGTGGGGAGACCGATCAACCATGTTCACTCTGGCACGGAGAAGAGTGCGGACGGCGGCGCTCGCGCTCTCGGCCGTCGCGGCCCTCGTCCTCAGCGCGACCACCGCGACCGGCGCGACCGCGGCGACCGCCGCTCCAGCGGCCCCCGCCCCCGCGAAGCAGGGGCCGACCTCGGTGGCCTACATCGAGGTGAACAACAACAGCATGCTCAACGTCGGCAAGTACACACTGGCGGACGGGGGCGGCAACGCCTTCGACGTCGCCGTGATCTTCGCGGCGAACATCAACTACGACACCGCCTCGAAGATGGCGTACCTGCACTTCAACGAGAACGTGCAGCGCGTCCTCGACAACGCCGCCACGCAGATCCGGCCGTTGCAGCAGAAGGGCATCAAGGTCCTCCTCTCGGTGCTGGGCAACCACCAGGGCGCCGGGTTCGCCAACTTCCCCTCCCAGCAGGCGGCTTCGGCGTTCGCCACGCAACTCTCGGACACCGTGGCCGAGTACGGCCTCGACGGCGTCGACTTCGACGACGAGTACGCCGAGTACGGCAACAACGGCACCGGCCAGCCCAACGACAGCTCGTTCGTGCACCTGGTGACGGCCCTGCGCGCGAACATGCCGGGCAAGATCATCAGCCTCTACAACATCGGCCCGGCCGCCTCCCGGCTGTCGTACGGCGGCGTCGACGTCTCCGGCGCGTTCGACTACGCCTGGAACCCGTACTACGGCACCTGGCAGGTCCCCGGCATCGCGCTGCCCAAGGCGAAGCTGTCACCGGCGGCCGTCGAGATCGGCCGGACCTCGCAGAGCACGGCCGCCGGCCTCGCCCGGCGCACCGTCGACGAGGGGTACGGCGTCTACCTGACGTACAACCTCGACGGCAGCGACCGCAGCGCCGACGTCTCCGCGTTCACCCGGGAGCTGTACGGCAGCGAGGCCGTCTACACGCCGTAACGCGCCCGCCGCTTCGACAACGATGTCAGAGGAAGACCGACCTCGGCACCGGGAGGGACTCGCACCCATCCCGGTGCCGTCGCGCAGCGCGTCCGACCGGACGCCGACGCGGACGCGGACACAGATACAGACGCAGACGCCGACGGCATGCTCGGCCGACCGGCGCCTGCGCAGCGGTGACCGCGAGCCGGGCCTCACGGGCGCGGCGTGGCGGTTCCGGGGCCGGCGGCCGGCGCCGGACCCCACGGGGACTCGAGCGCGGCGCGCAGTGCGGCGACCGCGTCCCGGCCGATCCGCTCGGCGAGCGTCTCCTCCAGCCGCCGCAGCACGCGGTCGGCCTGCTCATGCGCTCGCCGCCCCTCCGGAGTGCGCCGGATCAGCCGTCGCCGGGCGGAGGCGGGGTCGGGCGCCTGTTCCAGCAGTCCGAGCTGCACCAGGCCGTGGACCGCCTGGTGCACGGTCTGCCGGGTGACGCCCATCCGGCGGGCCAGCTCCGACACCGTCGTGCCGTCTTCGTCCAGCACGCTGAAGAGACCCAGCTGCGTCAGGGAGACATGGGACGCGCCCGAGGCTTCCAGTGCGGCGAGCAGGGCCTCGTCGAACCAGCGCCGGGCGTCGCCCAGCAGTTGCGGGAGGTTGCGGTCGGCGGGATGCATGAGGTCCTCACGGTGGCGGTGGGCGGCGGGCCCGCCCGTCGGCCCACTGGCGGTCGGCAACCCGTTGTGTCAGGCTACCTGACATTGCACGCGACGACACGGGAGAGCCATGACCATCGAGTACGCCACACGCTACCGGCGCGCCTCACGCATACCCGCCGAACCGGGCAAGCCGTACTTCGTCGAGAAGGGCGAGGGAGACCGTGCCCATCTGTTCGGCGACCTGATCACGATCTACGCCGGCGGGGAGCAGACCGAGAACACCTTCAACTTCTTCACCGTCGAGGGTCCCAAGGGCGACATCATCCCGGCCCATCTGCACACCGACACCCACGAGGTCTTCTACGTCACCCAGGGCGCGGTCCGCCTGTTCGTCGAGGACACCGAGGGCGATCAGCAGGAGAAGCTGCTCACCCCGGGCGACTTCGGCTTCGTGCCCAAGAACTGCCGTCACGCCTACCGCATGGAACGCCACCACAGCCAGGTCGTCGGCGTCGCCGCCGGCCCGGGCGGCACCTTCGAGCGCTTCTTCGAGAGTCTCGGTACGCCCGCCGACGCCCTCGGACTGCCGCCCGAGCCCTACGTGCCCGAGCCGGAACGATTCGCCACCGTGCCCCGGCAGTACGACGTGCGGTTCCTCCCCGACCACCAGTGGCACACTCCGTGACGGCGGGACAACGCCCCCTGCGGGACCTGATCGCCGCGCCCCGCCCGGACGTCGCGCCGCTGCCTCCCGCGGCGCGCTGCGCGTCGGGCATCCGGGTGCTGCGGGGTGTCCCCTTCGCCGAACACGCGGGAAGCAGGCCGCTGGAACTGGACCTGTGGCTGCCCGAGAACACCGGCCGGGAGGCGCTTCCCCTGGTGCTGTTCGTGCACGGCGGCGCCTGGCGGCGCGGCCGACGCGACGACATGGGCATGCGGACCCGGGAATGGGACCCCGGACCGTTCGCGCGGATCGCCGCGGCCGGTGTCGCCGTGGCCTGCGCCGACTACCGGCTCAGCGGCGAAGCGCACTTCCCCGCGCCGGTCGACGACCTGCGCACCGCACTGCGCTGGCTCGGCCTGCGCGCCGCCGAACTGGACCTGGACATGGAACGCACGGTGGTGTGGGGCGAGTCGGCGGGCGGACACCTGGCCTCCCTCCTGGCCCTCACGCCGCACAGCGGGCCGGCCCCCGTCGCCGCCGTGATCTGGTACGGGCCGGCCGATCTGACCACCGCACGCGGCCCGTTCGATCCGCAGTCGTCCACCACACCGGAGGCCCTGCTGCTGGGCGGAGCCCCGGCATCCCGCCCGGACCTCGCGCGGGATGCCAGCCCCCTGGCGCACGCGCACCCGGGCGCGCCCGCCTTCCTCCTCGTCCACGGCGAGGAGGACAGCATGGTCGCGTGCTCGCACAGCCGGGATCTCGCCGCGCGGCTGGACGAACTGGGCGCACCGGTGCACCTGCGCACCGTGCCCGGCGCGGACCACGGCTGGCACGGCGCGACTCCTGCCACGGTCGAGGACGTCTTCGACCAGTCACTGCGGTTCACCAGGCGCTGCACCCGGCGCGGCACCGGGGACGCCGGGGACCGGTAGCGTCAGTCCAGGACGAAGGTGCCACCGGCGGTGGTCGCCAGGCCGGGTCCGAAGGCGGCCGCCGGCGTCCAGGCCCCCGGTGCGCCGGCCCCGTCGGCCAGCAGCTCGGTGACCGTGACGGTGACCTCCGTCGTGAAGTCCATGCCCTCCCCCGCGCGCAGCCATCCCTCGCGCCGGGTGCCGTCGGCCCACTCCACGACGGCGTGCCCCCAGGAGTGCTCGCGCGGGCGGGGCGCGGCCTTGGCCGTGACGCGCCCGAGCCGGGCCACGGCACGGCGTCGCAGCGCCGGGACGGACAGCAGACGGCCCACCAGCGGGAGCAGGGCACGCAGGAGCGGAGTCGTCGGCGCGAGGGCGGACGTGGCGGTGACGTACGGTGCTCCGCTGACCGCGTGCGCCGCGACCAGCTCTCCGGACGCGACACCCGCCGACTTGGCCGACGTCCCGTCCGGGAAGGCGAGTCGCCGGGGGTCGGCGCCCAGGCGTGCGGGCACCGGGCGTCCGTTCTCGTACCGCCGCCCGCCCTCGACGAGCGCGTCCACGATGCCGGTCGCGAGGGCGGCGCCGAGCGCTCCCGCCTCGACATCCACCGAGGCCACGGAGTCGACCCGTACCCGGTGCGGCGCGGGGCGCTCCTCGCACAGCTTCGCCACCACCGACTCCGTCGCCAGCACCCCGAATCCGGCGCCGGTGACCAGGACGCTGCCCGCCCGTTCCGCCTCGTCGCGCAGGGCGAGCAGCCCTTCCACGGCGACCACGTCGTTGGCCTGGTCGACGTAGTGGCCGCCGCCGGACATGCAGGCCCGGGCGATCACCGGTGCCGTGGTGGCGTAGTCGCCCATCGTGTTCACCACCACCCGCGGGCGTCCGCGGACGATCTCCTCCGCGATGCGCTCCGCCGAGTCGGCGACGACGACCTTCGCGTCCGGGGGCAGACCGGCCTCGGCACCCGCGGCGGCCATCCGCTCCCGGCTGCGCCCGACCGGTACGACCGTCACCCCCCGTGCGGCCAGCCGCGCGGCCACGCCGCGGCCCACCCGACCGGTCGCCCCGACGATCCACACCTCGTCGCTCCGCCTGTTCCCGCTCGTCGCCCCGCTCGTCGCCCCGCTGGCCGTCGCCCTTGCCCTGCCGGTGTCGGTCATGTCTGCGTCCCTGCCTGCTCCGGATGGCACCGGGGACGGACCCCAGTGATGACACTCTGTGCCATGAGTCCAGGCTAGCACCGACGACACAGCGAGACATCACCTGTTAGAGTCACCCCATGGCCAGATGGGATCCGGGTGCCGAGCAGCGCCTGAAACGGGCGGCTCTGGAGCTGTACCGGGAGCACGGCTACGACAACGTGACGATCACCCACATCGCCGAGCGGGCCGGACTCACCCGGCGCTCCTACTTCCGCTACTTCCCCGACAAGCGCGAGGTCCTGTTCGGCGGCTCGGAGCGTCTGCCCCCGGCCCTGGCCGAAGCCGTCCTGGCGGCGGACCCGGACGCGGCTCCGCTCACCGCCGTACTCGACGCCATGTCCCGCGTCGGCACCGAGCTCCTGGAGCAGGTGCAGGACGTGGCGGAGCGCCGGGCGGTCATCGACGCCAGTCCCGAACTGCAAGAACGCGAACGGACGAAGGCGGCCGCGGTCACCCGGGCGCTCCGCGACGCCCTGGTCCAACGGCGGGTGGAGGCCGACACGGCCGAACTCGTCGCTCAGCTCGCCGCGGTGGCCTTCGGCCACGCCTTCCGGCAGTGGGTCGACGGCGAGGGGCGGACGAGCTTCGGCAGCTGCCTGGACGCGGTGACCGGGCGGCTGCGGGCCGCCCTCGCGGAAACCTGAGCGGCGGCGGGATCCCGCCCGGCGCGTCGGACCGCGCGACGACGCGGGGCCGGGTGCGCCACCACGGCGCACCCGGCCCCCGGCCGCCGGTCGACCCGGCGGGTCAGCGCAGACCGGCGAAGAGGTCCTTCTCCGGCAGGGGCGCACCGGTGGTGTCCCGGACCCGTACGAACGTCTCCATGCCCATCAACTCGCCGAACCTCTCCTTGCCCATCCTGAGGAAGAAGATGTTCTCGCCCTGACTGGCGTGCGCGGCCAGTGCGTCGAACTTCTGGCCGCTGAACGCGGTGGTGTCGACCCAGGTGGTGATCTCGTCGTCGGGGAGCCCGATCTCGGCCATCGCGGCGGCCTCGGCGGGGTCCGGCTCCGGCATGTCCGGCTCGAACTCGCGCATCAGCTCACCGAAGCGCGCCATCATCGAGCGGGGCGCCGTCGTCCAGTACACCTTCGGCGTCAGCTCGGTCATCTCCAGGGCCGCCATCGTGATGCGGTGGGCCTGAATGTGGTCGGGATGCCCGTAGAAGCCGTTCTCGTCATAGGTGACGACCACATCGGGCCGGTAGTGCCGCATGAGTTCCGCGAGCCTCGCGGCGCCTTCCTCCACCGGGGTCCGCCAGAAGGACCCGGGGGCGTCGTTGCTCGGCCAGCCGGCCATCCCGGAGTCGGCGTAGTCCAGCATCTCCAGATCACTGATCTTCAGGACCTCGCAGCTGCCCTCGAGTTCCTGACGCCGCATCAGGGCGACGGCCGCCGGATCGTGACCGGGATCGCCCGGCTTGACACCCCCCGGCCCGTCACCGCAACCGCCGTCGGTACAGGTCACGAGTACCGTGCGGACGCCCTCGGCCGCGTACCGGGCCAGGACGCCGCCCGTTCCGGTGGCCTCGTCGTCGGGATGGGCGTGAACGGCCATGAGTGTCAAGGGTCGGTTCGTCATGGGAAGAATCCTCCTGCGGACATACGTCTCGCTCCGGGAACGGCGGGTGGGGCGGGGTGCGGCGGTCCCGGGCACGGGCGCCGGTCCCCGCCCGTGCAACAGCGGGGGCCGGCTCCGCTGTTCCCGACCGCGCCCGTACCCGGCCGTGTCAGACGACGGGCTGCTGGGCGTCGCCCGGGTGGTCGAGGCCCATGACCTGCCGGCCGAGGAACGGGGACCTCCAGGCGCCCGTGCCCCGGTAGAGGTAGTTGCCCGACGGGCCGAAGGCGGCGAGGTCGCTCCTGCCGTCGCGGTCGGCGTCGCCGACCGCGACGAGGTGGGTGTACGGACCCCATCCGCCGCCGATCCGCGAACGGGACGCGAACGTGCCGTCGCCCTTGCCCAGGTAGAGCCAGAGGACGC
Organism: Streptomyces sp. CS113; assembly: GCF_002188365.1. Taxonomy (NCBI): domain Bacteria; kingdom Bacillati; phylum Actinomycetota; class Actinomycetes; order Kitasatosporales; family Streptomycetaceae; genus Streptomyces; species Streptomyces sp. CS113. The sequence continues at coordinate 8,444,161 of NZ_KZ195574.1, read as the reverse complement.
CGTCCTTGTCCCGGGCGATCAGGTCCCCGGCCGCCGCTCCCCCGATGTTCCCGACCGCCGTCAGGTCGTTGTAGACGCCCCAGCCCCCGCCCACCCTCTTGCGGGCCAAGAAGGGTGCGGTGGCGTTGCCGGTGCCGGGGTAGAGCCACAGGACACCGGAGCGGTCGGTGGCGAGGAGGTCGTTCCTGCCGTCTCCGGTCACGTCGGATCCGCCCGTGATCCTGTCGTAGACCTGCCAGCCGCCGCCGACCCTGGTCCGGGTGGCGAAGCCGCCGCGTCCGTCGCCCCGGTACAGCCACAGGACGCCGGACGTGTCCCGGGCGACCAGGTCGCCCACCGGCGACCCGCCGATGTCGCCGGTGGCCTCGACACGGCCGTAGACGTTCCAGCCGCCGCCGACGAGGGCCTTGTCCTCGCCCTCCGTCAGCTGTCCGTCGTTGAGGCGCGTGCTGAAGTAGGTGTCGCTGCGCCAGAGCCGGCCCGCGGAGTCCCGGGTGAGCACGTCGGGGGTGCCGTTGTCGTTGAAGTCGTGCGGCTGTGCCTTGCGGGCGACGGTGAAGGTGCCCTCGGCGGTGGCGGCCGGGCCGATGCCGTTGAGGGGCCTGGCGACGACTTCCCAGGTGTAGGCGCCGTTGGGGGCGGCCTCGAACCCGTCGCCGATGTGTCCGCCGTCCCAGTCCAGCGTGACGGAGGGGGTGGAGGGGTGCGTCTCGGTGACGACGAGGGCCTTCCCGGTCCGTACGTGGCGCAGCGTGATCCGCGCCTCCACACTGCTCCGGGAGAGGTCCCAGCGCAGGGACGCCGATCCGCCGTTCTCGTCGAGGTCGACGACCGCGGGCACGGAGTTGCCGGTGATCTCGACCTTCGTGGGTGCTCCCGCGCTCGCCACCCGGGTGACGACGGGCGGCGCCCCGTCAGCGCTCGCGGTGATCTTGTACAGGCCCTCGCCTTCGGCGACGCTGCCGCCGCGCACGTAGAGGCCGTCGGGAGCGGCGGCGGACGAGGTCAGGTGGTCGAGCAGCTGCACCGACCGGCCGGTGTCCGGGTCGTGGGCGGTCACCGCGTACAAGGGGTTCTCGTCGCCGCCGGTGAGGCCGCCGGCCTCCCCGAGGACGATCCAGCCGCCGACCAGGCCCACCTGGAGGTCGCTCGCGTACGCGTGCGCGACCGGGATCTGCCTGACCACGTCGGTGGCACGGTCCAGGAGGAACACCTCGGGGGTGGCCGTGCCGTCGTTCTCGGTCCAGACGACCTGCGTGCCGGAGACGGCGACGTCCCCTCCGGTGGAGCCGGGGGTCCGCTCGTGCACCTCGTGGACGGCGCCCGTCGCGAGGTCGAGCAGAGCCCACTTCTGCCGCGCCCCGTCGGTGAAGGTGAGCAGGGCGTCGTCCGGGGTGCCGGGAGCGACTGCGAGCCCCTTCGCACCGGCCGGAAGGCCGGTGACGGTCCGCGCGCCCTCCCGGCCGTGGATGTGCTGGCGCAGCGTCAGGGCGCCGTCCGCCTCGACGGTGGTGAAGACCGCGTCCGCCGCCGAGCCGGCGTAGCGGGGTTCACCGGGCCGGTCCCCGACGAAGATCTCGGACGACGACGACGTCTTGAGGTTGCGCTGCTGGATCCTGACACTGCCCACGAAGACCAGGTAGTCCGCCGTCCGCGTCGAGCGCAGGTGGGTCCGGGGCGAGTAGACGCTCCCGAGACCGTCCGTGTACCGCGTCCAGCGCTTGTCGAGGGAACCGTCGGTCGCGGTCAGGAAGCCGGTCAGTCCGGCGTCGACCAGCCTTGCGTCCTTCAGGAAGGGCATGAGGACGGCGTCTTCGGCCGCCGGGCCGGCACTCACCGCCGCCGGGGCGGCCGAGACGGGCACGGACAGGACACCGCCGGTGACGGTGAGGACGGTGGTGACGGCGACGGCGAGTCTGCGTGGGGTGGATCGGGCCAGCGGCACGTGCGGTTCCTCCTGCTGCGTCAGGCGCACCATGCGCCTCACTGCATAGGACGCGCGGCGGACCGAATGGTTGTACGCCTGCTCGGGACACCGGTGCGCAGGACGATCGCGGCGCCGCCTCTGTCCGTCGTCGGCCGGGCAGGCGGCGTTCAGCTCGGCGCCATCGGGCGGTCGGCGCGGGTGAGCAGCATGCGGGCTGATCCCCTTCCGTCACCCGGTCCGTGGAGCCCCGATGAGCACGCAGGAACAGAGCAGTGGTCGCCGTCACCCCGACAGACGCGGGGTGTTGCGTGCGGCGGTGGCCGTACCGGCGGCCGGTGCCGTGGTCGCCGGTACGGCCACCGGCCCGGCCCGAGCGGCCGAGGCGGCCGGGCGGTCCGGCGGCGCGTTCGACGCGGACAGTCCGCGGTTCGCGCTGGCGGTGCTGCCCGACACCCAGTACCTGTTCGACGCCGACAGCGCGGACCCCGCCCCGCTGCGGGCGACGTTCCGCCACCTCGTCACCGAGCGGGCCGCGGCCAACATCGCGTTCATGACGCACCTCGGCGACGTGACCGAGCACGGCAGCGAGGACGAGATCGCACTCGCGGCCGACACCTTCCGCGTCCTGCACGGCCGGGTCCCGTACAGCGTGCTCGCGGGCAACCACGACATCCCGTCGTCCACCGACGACCAGCGGGGCGACTCCGCCTACCTCTCCGCGTTCGGGCCCGACCGCTACCGGTCCATGCCGACGTTCGGCGGTGCCTCGCCGGACGGCTACAACAGCTACCACGTCCTGCGGGCCGGCGGCCGGCAGTGGCTGATCCTCGCCCTGGACTGGCGGATCTCCGGCCGGGGAATGGCGTGGGCGCAGGGGGTGCTCGACCGGCATCCGACCCTGCCGGCGGTGCTGACCACGCACGACATCGCCTGGTCCGGGGACGACGGCGAGGCCCGGCTGTCCGACCACGGCCAACGCCTGTGGGACGGTCTGATCAAGGGCAACGACCAGATCTTCCTGGCGCTGGGCGGGCACTACTGGCCGCCCGGGCGCACGGTGCTGACCAACGACGCGGGGCACGACGTCCACGTCCACATCACCAACTACCAGGACCGCTACTACGGCGGCGCGGGAATGATCCGCACCTACGGCTTCGACCTGGTGCGCGGGGTCGTCGACGTGGAGACGTTCTCGCCCTGGTTCCTTGCCCGCGACCCCGCGGCGCGTTCTCCGCTGGCCGCCGAGACACTCGAACTCACCGGTCCCGCCGACCGGTTCACCCTCGCCGTCGACTTCGACGAGCGCTTCGCCGGCTTCGCCCCCAGGCCCGTGCCGAAGCCCCGGCCGGCCCGGGCGGTGATGCCCCGCGGCACGCTCGCCTACTGGCGCTTCGACGCGTCGGGAACCGACGCGGCCCAGCGGCCGGGTGCGCCCCTGCCCGACGGCACCGTGGTCAAGGACCTCACCGGCCGCGGAAACGACCTGACGGTGCGTCGGCTGCACGCCAGTGGCGCCGACGCGCTCACCTGGTCGCGGGACCACCACCGCGGTCAGCCCGCGCACGCCAGCCTCCGCTTCGACGGCGGTCAGGGCCCCGACCGCGGCGCCGTCCTCAGCACCGCCGCCGGGGCGGCCCTGAACAGCGAGAAGTTCCCGCGCGGATACACCATCGAGACCTTCGTCCGGCTGCCCGAGCCGTTCGAGGGCAACCACGACTGGATGGGCATCCTCAGCTGGGAGGGCCGCAACGGCGACGCGGGCAAGACGACGGGCTGGTCCCCGCTGGAGCCGACGTGCAGCCTCAACCTCTCCCCCGAGCGGTTCCTCCAGTTCGTGGTCTACCCGCACCGCCAGGACGCCGACCCCACGTCGTGGAGCCATGCGGTGCCGGTCGGGCGCTGGATGCACATCGCCGTCGTCAACGACGGCCGCCGCACCGTGATGTACGTGGACGGATCGAAGATCGCCCGCAATCCCGCCCAGCCGTCGACCGGCATCGCCACGCTCGGCAAGCCCTTCGTCCTGGGCGGCACGCAGTTCGACGAACGCTTCGGGCAGGGCTTCTACGGCTGGATGGGCGACACCCGGATCGTCGGGCGTCCCCTGCCGGTGCGGGAGTTCCTCACTCCCCCGGAGTGAACGGCGTCACGGTGGCTCCCGTGGGATCGTCCGGGCCCGGCGTGACGGGCAGCGGCCCCAGCGACTCGCCCTCCCAGAGCAGCGCCCGCCATCCCTGCTCGGGCGAACCGGTGAGGATGACGATCCCGGTGTTCGCCAGGGGGTGCCGCTTGGCGTAGTCGACGTCCACGTTGTCGGCGCGCGCCGCGACCCACATGCGGATCGCGGCGCCGTGGCTGACCAGCGCCGCGGTCCGCGCACCGCCCTCGTGGGCCTCGGCGACGACGGCGTCGAAACGGGCGAGTGCCTCCACCCCGTTCTCGCCGCCGGGCATGCGGAGCTGCACGTCCCCCGCGGACCAGGCGAAGGCGGTGTGCATGTACGTGTGTGCCGCCTCGTCGTCGCCGCGCATCTCCAGATCGCCGGCGGTCAGCTCCCGGATACCGGCCCGGACCCGCACCTCCAGTCCCCTCGCCGCGGCGAGGGGGGCGGCGGTCAGCTGCGTGCGCACCAGCGTCGACGCGTACAGCGCGTCGATCCGCTCCGACGCCAGTGCGTCGGGCAGCGCCGCCGCCTGTTCCTGGCCGAGGGCGGTCAGGCCCGGGCCCGGCTCGGCGGTGTCCAGGAGGTGCTTGAGGTTGGACGGAGTCTGACCGTGCCTGACGAGCAGGAGACGCATGCGGCGGGGACCTTCCGGGGGACGACGGGGGACGACGGGGCCTCTCCACTGTGCCACGCGCCCCCGGTGTCCTGGGTCTGAGCGCTTCTCCTTCCGGGACGCGGGCCCGGTGGTCAGGCCGGTGCCGGGGTCACGCCGGGTCGACGCGGGAAACCGTGCCCCCGAGGGCGAGGACGTACAGCTCGCCGTCGCCGCCCTGGGCGAAGGACACGACCTCGCCGCCGTTCATCCCGAGGTCGTGCGCGGCGGTCACCTCGCCGTTCTCGATCTCCAGGGAGCGCAGGGTGCCGTCGCAGTAGTCGCTGTAGACGTACTGCCCCGCGAGGTCCGCGATCGCCCCGCCGCGGTACACGTATCCGCCGGTGACCGAGCAGCCGAGGCCGGTGCGGTCGTACTCGTGGATCGGCGGAACGTGGTTGGCGGGTTCGGTGCCGCCGCGGAACGGGTGCGTGCCCTCCATCTGCGACCAGCCGTAGTTCTCGCCGCCCGCGCTGCTCGCGGGCGCCCGGTCGATCTCCTCCCATTCGCTCTGACCGACGTCGCCGATGAACAGGTCGCCCGTCGCGGAGTCGAAGGAGAACCGCCACGGATTGCGCAGGCCGTACGCCCAGATCTCGCCCTTGGCGGCCGGGTCGCCGGCGAAGGGGTTGTCCTCCGGGATCGCGTACGGATCGCCGCCCTGGGGGTCGATGCGCAGCAGTTTGCCGAGCAGGGTGTCGAGCCGCTGGCCGTTGCCCTGGGGGTCGCCGCCGCCTCCTCCGTCGCCGAACGCGATGTAGAGGTGGCCGTCGGGGCCGAACTTGATGTCGCCGCCGTTGTGGTTGGACTCGGACTGCTCCTGGGTGAGGACGGTGCGCCGGGTGTCCTCCCGGACCGTGCCGTCCTGGACGGCGAACTCGTCGATGGTGCTGGTGCCCTGGAGGTCGGTGTAGGAGAGGTAGAGGTGTGCGAAGTCGCGGTCGAAGGCCATGCCGAGCAGGCCGCGCTCACCGTCGGTGGTGGTCTCGTCGGAGATGTCGAGCACGGGTTCGCCCAGCCCGTCGTCGTCGAGGACCCGGACGGTGCCGGCTCGTTCGGCGATCCAGACCGTGTCGTCGGGCCCCGCGGCACCGGCCGTCGGGTTCTGCGCCCGGGCCACCTCGGTGAGCAGGACCCGGGGCGCGTCCTCGGGGGTGGTGCGGGACTCGTCGGCGGATGCCGTGGCCAGGGCCAGGGATCCGACGAGCCCGAGTGTGCCGATGATCGCCGAAATTCTGGTGCGAACGTTCACCATGGCCTCCCGGAGGCGGTGAGTGGGGGGAAGTTCCGTCGCCGGCGCCACCGAGGATACGGGGCCCTGCCTTTCTGGCCTAGACCAATACAGGCTTCTTTTGTTCGCAGCGGGCCCCTCCAGGGACCGTCCTGCCGAGACTGCCGAGGGTGCACAGGGGCCGCGTCCCCTCCCGCGTCCCCTCCCCCTTCGCCTCCCGCACGGCCTCGACGGCGTCGCCCGCTGCGCGTTCCGTGTCTCGGCATCGGTCCGTCCCTCCAGTCGTGCGTGGGCCGGCCACTGCGCACGCGTGCGACCGGCGCCGGGCCCGAACTCGTCGGACCCGGCGCGGGGCAGGCCGGCCCGGCCGGCCGGGTCAGCCGCTCGCCAGGGTGAAGGTCTGCGCGGCGGACTGCGTACACGGCTGCTGGGACAGGCGGGCGCCGTTCGCGGTGGAGGCACCGTCGACGCTCAGGCACTTGGCGCTGTGCCGGGCGACGAAACGGTACCCGCCCGCGGTGCCGGCCGGCTCGGGGCGCCACTGCTGGTTGGTGGCGCCCACGTGGTCCCACAGGTGGACGCGGGTTCCGTCGGCGGTCGCGCCGGGTCCGCCGTCGACGTCCCAGACCTTGCCGTTGTGCCGGTTGACGACCTGGTAGTAGCCGTCACCGGTGGGACGAAACTGCCAGGACTGGTTGGCGCCGCTGCCGCAGGCCCACTGCTGGAGGGCGGTGCCGTTGGCGGTGCCCCAGTCGGCGGCGTCCAGGCACGCGGCGCTGCCGCTGCCCACCACGTGGTACCAGGCGCCCGGGTCGATCGGGCCGGTCGGCTCGCCGCCGGTGCCGCTCCACACGAAGGTGGCGACGGCTCCGGCCGGCAGGGTGTACGCGAGCGACCGGCCGCCGTCGGTGAGCGAGAAGCGCTGGGAGCCGGCGGCGGTGTTGACCACGTAGGCGACACGGGAGCCGTCGGGGTTCTGGAAGGCGACGTTCTGCACGCCCGCGGCCCCCTGGCTGGCGGAGCCGATGCGGGTGGCGCCGGGCTCGACGAACTTGCTGACGTGGCCGAGCACGTAGTACTCGGCGTTGCGGGTCACGTTGCCGCCGGCGATCTCGACCACGCCGTTGCACCGGTCGGCGCAGTGTCCCTGGTGGGGGCCGCCGTTCTGGTCCAGGGCGAGGTTCCAGGTGAGGACCGTCTCGCCGCCGTGGCGGAAGTTCTGGACGACCAGGTTCTCGGCCTGCCAGCGCAGGCTGTCCGCGAAGGTCCGGGTCCTGTCGGAGCTGTCGGTGCCGGAGCACTCGGTGAAGAAGACGCGCTTGCCCGCGTCGACGACCTGCTGCTGCGCGGAGACCTGACCGCCGTAGCAGTGGAAGGCGGCGCCGATGACGCGGCTGATGCCCGCGGTGCGGGAAAAGACGTCGAGGGGGTAGTTCGGGTGGTCCCAGTTGTGGTCGTAGGCCAGGACGTTCGTGGGCAGCCCCGCGGCGGTGAGTTTCATCGAGGACCTTCAGGAAGTCGGCCTGCTGCGCCGCGGTCATCGACATCGACGGGTAACTGGTCGCGAACTCCGGCTCGTTCTGCACCGTGAGGTCGGTGAGCGCGATGCCCTCCTGACCGTAGGCCTTGATCGCCCGGACCAGGTAGTCGGCGTACGCCCCGTAGTGCTCCGGCGCGAGGCTGCCGCCGTTGAGGGAGTTGCCGCTCTTCATCCAGGCCGGTGGGGACCAGGGTGTGCCCATGAAGCGGATCCGCGGGTTCACCGCGGTGGCCTGCTTGAGGACGGGGACGATCTCGGCCTTGTCCCGGTCGATGGAGAACCGGCCGGGGGTGTCCTCGTAGGAGTGGGGGGCGTTCGTCGCGTCGAAGTCGGTGCTGCCCAGCGGTTGCCGCAGGTAGTTCAGCCCGATGCCGTCGCCGGCGGTGGAGAACAGCGACCGCATCAGCTCGCCGCGCCGGTCCGCGGGCAGGCTCTGCACGAGGTGGGCCGAGGCGCCCGTCACGGAGGCGCCCGCGCCGGTGAACCGCTGGCCCCTGGCGCCGGCGTCGATCCGGATGTCGACGGGCTGCGGACTGTCGGTGAAGGGCACGCCGCCCTCGGCCGTGAGCCTCTTGGCGCCGTCCGGCGTGGTGACCCAGACCTGGGCGACGGGATCGGCGGCTCGGGCGTTCCCGGTTCCCGCGAGGCCGAGGCCGGTCAGGCCGGCGAGGACCAGGGCGACGACGGCGGTGGCGGACCGGGCGGTGGGGGGACGGGTTCTCGTACGGATCGACACGGTGCGGAACTCCTTCGCCTCGATGCGGGGTGGACCGGCGCGCCATGAAAGCATACTTACTAAGTACTTAGTAAGTGGTCTGCATCACATCTGCCCGGCCGGGACGAGGCATCCGGCCACGGGGACGCAGGCCGGGCGGGCGGCGGCCCGGAACGTAGGCTGTCGCCCGTGAGCGACCGATCAGTGGGCAGGCCCACGCGCAGACCGAAGGCCGGGCCCCGCACTCCACGCAGCCCCGAGGCCCTGCGGCGTCAGCAGGAGATCCTGAGCATCGCCACGGACACCTTCGCCGCCCGCGGCTACAACAACGCCTCGCTGGCGGAGATCGCCGACCGGGCCGGGCTGACCCAGGCCGGTGTCCTGCACTACTTCCGCTCCAAGTCGCTGCTGCTCACCAGCGTGCTGGAACTCCGCGACGAGCAGGACATCGAGCAGTTGGGCACGGAACGCCCGCACGGACTGGCGTTCCTGCGCCATCTCGTCGACACGGCCCGGCGCAACGCCGAACGGGAGGGCATCGTCCGGCTGTACGCCGTCCTGTCCGCCGAGTCCGTCACCGACGAACATCCCGCGCAGGCCTACTTCCGCGACCGCTACACCGGACTGCGCGCCTTCGTCACCGACGCGCTGACCGAGGCCTGCGGCCTGGCCGAGGCCGACGCGGTCCGGGCGGGGCACGCGGCCAACGCCGTCATCGCGGTCATGGACGGACTCCAGGTCCAGTGGCTGCTCGATCCCGGCGCCGTCGAGATGGCCGCGTCCACGGACCTGGTGATCCGCTCGCTGCTGGGGACGCTGGCACCCGAGCGTTTCTCCGCCGAAAAGGATTGGACGGGGCGGGGGCCGCACTTGTAGCTTGCGGTGGACCGTGACACCGCCCGAGGAGGTGAGACCCATGAACGCAGTATCGACGTGGGTGCTCCCCCTTTCCGTCATGGCCGGCGACTGACACAGGTGTCGCCGGGAGCGCCTCGACCACCAGGCACTCCCGAAGGGCAACACCCATGAATTCTGGGCAGTTCACCGCCGAGCCGTCGTCGACCGACACGGCCGGGCGCGCGTTCGATGTGATCATCGCCGGTTGCGGACCGACCGGCGCGATGCTGGCCGCCGAACTGCGGCTGCACGATGTGCGGGTACTCGTGCTGGAGAAGGAGACCGAGCCCGCGTCGTTCGTCCGCATCGTCGCCCTGCACATGCGCAGCATCGAGCTGATGGCCATGCGCGGACTGCTGAACCGTCTGCTGGAGCACGGCAGACGGCGTCCGGTCGGCGGGCTCTTCGCCGCCATCCCCGCCCCCGCGCCCAAGGACCTGGATTCCGCGTACGCCTGGCTGCTGGGCATTCCGCAGCCGGTGCTCGTCCGGCTCCTCGAAGAGCACGCGGTCGCCCTGGGGGCGCGGGTCCGGCACGGCGGCGCGGTCGCCGGTTTCGAGCAGGACGACGACGGCGTGACCGTGGAGCTGGCCGACGGCGAACGGCTGCGTACGCGCTACCTCGTCGGCTGTGACGGCGCTCGCAGTACGGTGCGCAAGCTGCTGGGCGTCGGCTTCCCCGGCGAGCCCTCGCGGAACGAGACGCTGATGGGCGAGATGGAAGTGGGTGTGCCGCCGGAGGAGATCGCCGCCGGGGCAGCCCGGGTCCGCGAGACCGGGCAGCGGTTCTGGCTGCGCCCCTTCGGCGCGGGGGTCTACAGCATCGTGGTCCCCGCGGCGGGCGTCGGCGATCGCGCGGTCGCTCCCACCCTCGACGACTTCAGGCAGCAGCTGCGTGCCGTGGCCGGCACCGATTTCGGTGTGCACTCCCCGCGTTGGCTGTCCCGCTTCGGGGACGCCACCCGGCTGGCCGAGCACTACCGGGTCGGCCGGGTGCTGCTGGCCGGCGACGCGGCACACATCCATCCGCCCACCGGCGGTCAGGGGCTCAACCTGGGCGTTCAGGACGCGGTCAACCTCGGCTGGAAACTGGCCGCGCGGATCGGCGGCCGGGTGCCGGACGCCCTGCTGGACACCTACCAGGCGGAGCGCCGGCCGGTCGCCGCGGACGTGCTGGACAACACCCGCGCGCAGATGGAACTGCAAGCCGCCGAACCGGGTCCGCGGGCCGTGCGCAGGCTGCTCACCGAACTGATCGACATCGACGAGGTGAACCGCCGCCTGACCGAGAAGATCACCGCGGTCGGCATCCGCTACGACTTCGGCGAGGGCCCCGACCTGCTCGGCCGCCGCATGCCGGACGTCGACGTGGCCGGGGGCAGCCTGTACGGCCTGCTGCACCGCGGACGCGGCCTGCTGCTCGACCGCACCGGACGACTGACCACCGGCGGCTGGTCGGACCGGGTCGATCACCTGGCGGACCCCACAGCGGCGCTGGACGCACCGTGCGTCCTGCTGCGGCCGGACGGCCATGTCGCCTGGGTCGGCGACGACCAGCGGGACCTGGAGGGGCACCTCTCCCGCTGGTTCGGCGAGCCCGCCGGCTGACGCGCTCCCGGCGGCTGACGCGCTCCCGGCGGCGGCCCAAGCGGCCGCCGCTCAGCGGGACGGCTGGACCTGGTCGAAGACGGCGAGGGCCGCGGCGGGGTCCGGACTCACGAGGCGTTCCAGACCTGCCGCCGTGATCCTGGCCCACCGTTCGGCCCGTGCCCACATCCGTTGCTCGAAGGCGCGGACCGCCTCGTCCCGGTCCGCGGGGCCGGAGGCGACGACGGTCTCGGCGAGCTCGGCGCCCTCCAGCAGGGCGAGGTTCGCGCCCGCCCCCAGGGGAGGCATCAGATGGGCGGCGTCGCCCAGGAGCGTCACCCCGGGGACATGGGTCCAGGTGTGGGACACGGGCAGGACGTACAGGGGGCGGTGGACGAAGCCGGTGCCGTGGCGCAGGAGGTCGAGGAGGGGAGCGGTCCAGCCGTCGAACAGCGTCAGCAGACTCGACCGCACGGCGTCGGGGTCCGCCGCATCGAGGTGCCTGTGCCAGTCCGACGGCGCACGGAACTGGGCGTACACCTTGACGTGGCCGCCACTGTTGCGCTGGGCGACGAGCGCCCGGTTCACGCCGTACGCGGCCAGGGAACCGTCGCCGACCAGGCGGCCGAGGTCGGGGTGGCGGGTGTCGATGTCGTCCAGGGAGGTCTCGACCGCGGTGACGCCGGTGTAGTGCGGCGTCACCGGCGAGAGGGCCGGGCGGGTGCGGGACCGGGCGCCGTCCGCGCCGACCACGAGGTCGAACGTCTCCCGCCGCCCGTCCTCGAAGTGGACCCGTACCCCGTCCCGGGCTCCCGGCACCACCTTCGCCACGCCCCGCCCCCACCGGACGTCGAGGGGGCCTAGCAGGAGGTCGCGGAGGTGTCCGCGGTCGATCTCGGGATTGGCCCGTTCGTCCGGACCCGGTCGCCAGTCGCGCAGCACGGTCCCGTCCGGGTCCAGGATGCGCATGGCCTGCCCCTCGGGGCGGGACAGCGCCTGGAACTCCGCGAGCAGCCCCGCCTTGTCCAGGGCCAGCCGGCCCAGCCCTTCGTGCAGGTCGAGGGTGCCGCCCGGCGGGCGGGCGTCGAGGGCGGGATCGCGTTCGAGGACGGTGACGGGGTGGCCGTGGCGGTGCAGCACACGGGCGAAGGCAAGTCCTGCGGGGCCGCCGCCGACCACGGCGATACGCTGTCTCATGTCGATACACTGTATTTTCTCGCTACGGTGTATCGCAACAGTACGCTGGGATCATGACTGTCTGGGACCGGCCGGAGCCGCCGCATCGCCCCGTTCCGCTCGACCGGGAGCGGATCGTCGCCGCCGCGGTCGCGCTGGCCGACGAGGGCGGGCTGGCGGCGGTGTCCGTACGCAAGGTGGCCGCCCGGCTGGAGGCCGGCCCGATGCGGCTGTACGGACACATCTCCACCAAGGACGAGTTGTTCGACCTCATGGTGGACGCGGTGTACGCCGAGATCCTGCCCGAGGAGCGGCCCGGTGACTGGCGGGAGGCACTGTACGGTCTCGCCCACCGCACCAGGCAGGCCGCGCTGCGGCACCCCTGGCTGGCGGACCTGCTCGGCGGCCGGCCGGCCCTGGGCCCGAACGGCCTCGCCGTGACCGAGGCCACGCTGGCCGCCCTCGACGGTCTCGCCGACGTCGACACCGTCATGCGCGCCGTGGAGACGGTCAGCGCCTACTTCACCGGCGCGATCAGGCGCGAGGTCGCGGAACTGCGGGCGGAGCGCGACACGGGCCTGTCCAAGGCCGAGTGGCAGCGCGCCCGCGGCCCGCACGTGACCCGGACCCTGGCCACGGGCCGGTTCCCGGCGCTGGCCAGGGCCGTGCACGAGGGCACGCACGTGGACGCGGAGACGTCCTTCACGACCGGCCTCGACTGGGTGCTCGACGCCGTGGCCGCCCGACTCATCTGACCGGCATGGCCCACGAGACCGCGGGAGAGGACGGCGAAGCCCACGGGACGGCCGTCCGCGCCGGACCGTACGGCACACCCGCCCTCAGCGGAGCGGGGCCGAAGCGGCGGGGACGGGCAGCAGCCGGTAGCCGTCCGCGTGGCGGACGACACGGCCGGCGGTGGGCGGCGCGAAGTGGGTGCCGAGGACGAGGGTGTCCGTGCCCGCGAGCGAGCCGAGCAGTTCCCGGCGGGAGGCCTCGGACCGTCCGGGGTCGATGTCGACGCAGGCGCCGACGGCGGGGTGGGCGAGCTGGACGGGGTGATGGACGCAGTCGCCGGTGATCAGGGCCGTCCGGTCGCGGCTGGACAGCTCGACGGCGACATGGCCGGGCGTGTGCCCGGGGGTGGGAACCAGACGCAGGCCCGGGACGGCCTCCACTCCTTCGGCGGGGACGTCGACGAGGTCGAGCAGCCCCGCCTCCTCCACCGGGTGGACGGAGTCGCGGAACATCTGCCTGCGCGCCTCCTCCATGTCGTACCCGGCCCAGAACTCGCGCTCGGTGCGGGAGGTCAGGTAGCGGGCGTTGGGGAAGGTGGGGACCCATTCCCCGTGCTCCTGCCGGGTGTTCCAGCCGACGTGGTCGGCGTGCAGGTGGGTGAGGACCACCAGGTCGACGGAGTCCGGGGGGAATCCGGCGGCGGTGAGCCGCTGGAGGAAGTCGGTGTGCAGGTCGTGCCAGGCGGGGTTGGCCCGCTCCTTGCCGTTGCCGATGCCGGTGTCCACGAGGACGCGCGACCCGCCGACGGTGAACGCGAAGCTGTGGCTGTCGATGCGCAGGGTGCCCTCGTCGTCGGCGAAGTGGGGGCGCAGCCAGGGCTGCCCGGCGACGAGGTCCTGGGTGGCGCCGGGCAGCAGCCAGGCTCCGGTGGCGGCCGGCAGGGCGACCTCGTCGATGCGGTGGACGGAGACGTCTCCCACCGTCCAGTGGGGAACGGCGGTCTGGTCGGTGGCCGGAGCGGTGCTCATGATCGGTCGCTTCCTTCTGGCTGCGTGTCGGTGGGAACGAGACCTTGGTGCGCTAAACGCTAGGAGTTTGCGTTTAGCCACCGTAGAACCTACAGTCCGTCTAACGCAAACAGTTAGCTTTTACCGAGGCCGGCTCCGAGCGGCGCGGCTGTCACCCCGCGCCCCGAACCCGAACCCGGCCTCGAACCCGAACCCCAACCCGAACCCGAAGAGAGAACCCCGTGCCCTCCTGCGAACCCACCCCGCCGGAGGCGGCCCGCTGGGCCGCCCGCGCCGGACTTCCGTTGCCCGCGGACCGCCACGCCGCCGTCGCGGCCACCGCCCAGCACATCCACTCCGTCGTCGCCGTGCTGCGCGAGCTGGACTTCGCCGACACCCCGCCCGCCACCGCCTACCGCGCGGAACAGGAGACGCACGATGCAGCCGTATGAACTGACGCTCGGCGCGGCCGCCGAGGCCGTGCGGACCGGGCGCCTGTCCCCCGTCGAGCTGGTGGACTCCGTCCTGGAGCGCATCGGGCGGACGGAGCCGCACCTCCAGGCCTACGTCACCGTCACCGCGGAACATGCCCGCCGGGCCGCGCGCGCGGCCCAGGACGACATCGCGGCCGGCCGCCACCGCGGCCCGTTGCACGGCGTTCCGATGGGCCTCAAGGACCTGATCGATGTCGCCGGGATCGCGACGTCGGCCAGTTCGCGGGTCCGTGCCGGCCACCGCGCCGAGGCGAGCAGCACCGTCGCCGCCCGGCTGGAGGCGGCCGGCGCGGTCCTGCTCGGCAAGACCCACACCCACGAGTTCGCCTACGGGCTGACCACCCCGCAGACCAGCAACGCGTGGCACACCGGCCGGGTGGCCGGCGGGTCCAGCGGCGGATCCGCCGTCGCCGTCGCCGCGGGGGCCGCCACCTTCGCCCTGGGCACCGACACCGGCGGTTCGATCCGGGTGCCCGCCGCACTGAACGGGGTCGTCGGCCTCAAGCCGACGTACGGCCTCGTCCCCCGGCACGGCGTCACGTCCCTGTCCTGGTCACTGGACCACGTCGGCCCGATCACCCGCACCGTCGAGGACGCCGCGCTGGTCCTGGCCGCCCTGGCCGGACACGATCCCCGCGACCCCGCCTCCCTGACCGCACCCGCCACGCGGTACCGGCCGGCCGCGGGCACCGACCTCACGGGGCTGCGCGTCGGCGTGCCGCGCAATTACTACTTCGACCACGTCGACCCGGAGGTGGAAGCCGCCGTCCGGGACGCCATCGACCAGCTCGAAGCACTGGGCGCGCGCCTCGTCGAGGTCGAGATCCCCATGACGCGCTACATCCAAGCCACCCAGTGGGGCCTGATGGTGCCCGAGGCCACCGCCTACCACGAACGCACCCTGCGCACCGTCCCCGAGCTCTACCGGGCCGACGTGCGCGTCCTGCTGGAGGCCGGTGAACTGATGCCCGCCGGTGACTACCTGCGCGCGCAGCGCTCGCGCACCCTCATGCGGCGGGAGTGGGCGGCTCTGCTGCGGGAGGTGGACCTGGTCGCCGCCCCCACCGTCCCGGCGACCGCCGTCGAGGCCGGGCAGGAGACGATCACCTGGGCCGACGGCACGGCCGAGGCCGTGTCCGACGCCTATGTGCGCCTGTCGTCCCCGGCCAACATCACCGGCGTGCCGTCCCTGTCCCTGCCCGTCGGTCACGACACGACGGGCCTCCCTATCAGCATGCAGCTGCTCGGCCGGCCGCTCGGCGAGCACGTGCTCCTGCGGGTCGGTCACGCCTACGAACAGACCCGGCCCGCCCGCCGGCTCGCACACGTCGCGTGAACGAGACGCCACCCCTAGAGGCAATACTTTTGCTTTAGGCTGGTGCTCATGAGCAGGCAGATGGTGCGTCCCGGCGGGCGCAGCGCCCGGGTGCAGGCGGCGGTGCACGGCGCCGTGCGCGAGCTGGCCTCCGAGGTGGGGCGGGACGCCCTGACCGTACCGCTGGTCGCCCGGCGCGCGGGCGTGACACCGTCGACGATCTACCGGCGCTGGGGCGACCTCCAGGAACTGCTGTCGGACGTCGCGGTCGAGCGCCTCCGCCCCGACACCGCGCCCAAGGACCACGGCGCCCTGTACGCCGACCTGGCGGCCTGGGCCGAGCAGTTCCTCGACGAGATGGCCTCCCCCACCGGCCGCTCCTACATCCGCGACGCCCTGCTCGGCGACCCGGACGGCAGCAACGCCGGGCAGTGCTCCGCCTACGCCGCCGAGCAGCTCGGGACCGTCCTCACCCGCGCGGCCGGACGCGGGGACGACCCGCCCGACGTCGAGACCGTCATGGACCGCGTCGTCGCCCCCTTGATGTACCGCATCCTCTTCCGCCCGGACGGGCTCGACGCCCCGTACGCGCACCGGCTCGTCGCGGAGGTCCTGGGGCGGACCGCCCGCTGACCGGCGGCGCCCCCGCGACGTCGGCCGTCTCTCTCCCCCACGCGCTGCCGCCCGCCTTCGAAACGCTGGCGGAGCGCATCAGGGATCAGTGTTCCCGGTGCCCCGCCGCCCTCCAGTGGGTACGGAACCCGGCAACACCGCCTCGACGAGAGACTGGACATGACTGGACACGAATCCGCTCACCACCCGCCGCAACGCGTCGGCGTCGTCGCCGAGTCCCTGCCCGGGGAGACCCGCGTCGCGGCGACGCCCTCGACGGTCCGCCTGCTGCTCGGCCTCGGCTACGAGGTCGTCGTCGAGCCCGGAGCCGGCGCGGCCTCCGGGTTCGACGACGCGGCCTACTCCGCGGCGGGAGCGAGTCTCGGCGGAGCCTGGGCCGCGGACGTCGTGCTCAAGGTCAACGCGCCGTCCGACGCCGAGATCGCCGAACTGCGCGCGGGGACGACGCTGGTGGCCCTCGTCGCACCGGCGCAGCGGCCCGAGTTGCTCGAGGCGCTCGCCGCGCGGGACGTCACGGTGCTCGCCCTGGACGCGGTGCCGCGGATATCGCGGGCGCAGTCGATGGACGTGCTCAGCTCCATGGCGAACATCGCCGGGTACCGGGCGGTGATCGAGGCGGCGCACGTCTTCGGGCGGTTCTTCACCGGTCAGGTCACCGCGGCGGGCAAGGTGCCGCCCGCGAAGGTCCTGGTAGCCGGGGCCGGGGTAGCGGGGCTGGCCGCCATCGGGGCCGCCTCCAGCCTGGGCGCGATCGTGCGGGCGACCGATCCCCGGCCCGAGGTCGCGGACCAGGTCGCGTCGCTCGGCGGCGAGTACCTGCCGGTGCACGCCGCCCAGGAGAGCGGTACCGACGGCTACGCCAGAGCGACCACCGCGGACTACGACCGGGCCGCCGCCGAGCTGTACCACGCGCAGGCCCGGGAGGTGGACATCGTGATCACCACCGCGCTGATCCCGGGCCGCCCGGCACCCCGGCTGCTGACCGCCGAGGACGTGGCCGCGATGAGACCGGGCAGCGTCGTCGTCGACATGGCCGCCGCCCAGGGCGGCAACGTCGAGGGGACCGTCCCGGGCCGGAGCGTGGTGACCGGCAACGGCGTGACCGTCATCGGCTACACCGACCTGGCGTCGCGGCTGCCCGCCCAGGCGTCCCAGCTGTTCGGCACCAACCTGGTCAATCTGCTCCGGCTGCTCACCCCGGGCGGGGACGGCCGGATCGTCATCGACTTCGACGACGTGGTGCAGCGGACCGTGACCGTGGTCCGCGCGGGCACGGTCACCTGGCCGCCGCCTCCGGTTCCCGTGTCCGCGGCCCCACCTCCCACCGCGCCGGCGGCGGCGTCCGCCGCCGCACCGGTGGGCGCGAGAGCGCCCAGGATCACCCCGGCGGGGCGCTTCGGCCTCATCGCCCTCGGCATGCTGGCGACCTTCCTGCTGGTCGCCTTCGCTCCGGCCCAACTGGCGGAGAACTTCACGGTGTTCGCACTGGCGGTGGTCATCGGCTACTACGTGATCGGCAAGGTCCACCACTCCCTGCACACGCCGCTGATGTCGGTGACCAACGCCATCTCGGGAATCGTGGTGATCGGTGCCCTCGTGCAGATCGGGCACGAGAGCACCCTCGTCACCGTGCTGTCCTTCGTGGCGATCCTGCTGACGAGCGTGAACATCTTCGGAGGTTTCGCCGTCACCCGCCGCATGCTGTCCATGTTCTCGAGAGGCGAGCCCCGATGACGTCCATGACCGCCTCCCGCGCCGCCGACCTGGTGGCGGCCCTGCTGTTCGTCCTCAGCCTCGCCGGTCTCTCCCAGCACCGGACGTCACGCGCCGGCGTCGTCTACGGCATCGTGGGCATGGCCCTCGCCCTGGTCGCCACCGTCGTGGTCTCGGCGCGGAGCGTCTCCGCCGGGCCGGTCGCGCTGATCCTGCTCGCCACGGTGATCGGCGCCGCGGCGGGCCTGTGGCGGGCGCGGCGCGTGGAGATGACGCAGATGCCCGAACTGATCGCGGTGCTGCACAGCTTCGTCGGTCTCGCGGCCGTCCTGGTCGGCTGGAACAGCTACCTGGAGGTCGAGGCCCACGGATCGCGGGGCCGGATCGCCGCCGATCTGATCCGCATCCACCACGCCGAGGTGTTCATCGGCGTCTTCATCGGCGCGGTCACCTTCACCGGCTCCGTGGTCGCCTATCTGAAGCTGTCCGGGCGGATCAAGTCCCGGCCACTGACGCTGCCCGGCAAGAACGCCCTCAACCTGGGCGCGCTGGCCCTGTTCGTGGTGCTCACGGTCTGGTTCACCGTCAGTCCGGGTCTCCCGCTGATGGTGGCGGTCACGGTGCTGGCGCTCGCCCTGGGCTGGCATCTGGTGGCCTCCATCGGCGGGGGCGACATGCCCGTGGTCGTCTCGATGCTCAACAGCTACTCCGGGTGGGCCGCGGCGGCGGCCGGGTTCCTGCTCGACAACAACCTGCTCATCGTCACCGGGGCACTGGTCGGTTCCTCCGGTGCGTATCTGAGCTACATCATGTGCCAGGCGATGAACCGCTCCTTCCTCTCCGTGATCGCCGGTGGCTTCGGCATCGAGGCCCCGCCGGGCGGCGACGACGAGCAGGGCGAGCACCGCGAGATACGGGCGCACGAGGCGGCCGAACTGCTGGCGCGGGCGCGGTCCGTGGTGATCACCCCCGGTTACGGCATGGCCGTGGCGCAGGCCCAGCATCCGGTCGCGGAGCTGACCCGGCGGCTGCGCGAGCGCGGGGTCGAGGTGCGCTTCGGGGTCCACCCCGTCGCCGGGCGGCTGCCCGGGCACATGAACGTGCTGCTGGCCGAGGCGAAGGTGCCGTACGACATCGTCCTGGAGATGGACGAGATCAACGACGACTTCGCCGACACCTCGGTCGTGCTGGTCATCGGTGCGAACGACACGGTCAACCCCTCGGCGACCGAGGACCCCGCCAGTCCGATCGCGGGTATGCCGGTGCTGCGGGTCTGGGAGGCGGAACAGGTCGTCGTCTTCAAGCGCTCGATGGCCTCCGGCTACGCGGGCGTGCAGAATCCGCTGTTCTTCCGGGAGAACAGCAGCATGCTCTTCGGCGACGCCAAGCAGAGCGTCGAGGACATCCTGCGGGCCCTCGGCCCCGAGACCGGCCGAGAGCCCGCCGCCCCCGTACGGGGGGTGACGGCGGCGCGGTGACGCGGATGCTCAGGAGGGGGCGCGGGGTCGCCCCGGTGACACCGTCCGGGTGCGAGCCTCACCCGCGGGCCGGCTCGAAGGCCTGGGCGACGGCGAGGCTGTCCTCGTAGACGTGGTGGCGGGTGATGAGGCCGTTCTCGACAGTGAGGTGGAGGGCGAAGCGGGCGCGGTACGCGCGTCCGGTGGGGCGGGCGGTCTGGCGGATCTCGCCGAGTACGACCGCGTCGGTTCCGTCGACGAGGACGCGCTCCACCTCGGTGGCCGCCTGGTCCGGCACGTGGTGCGCGGCGAGCTCGCGGTAGTGGGCCGCCGCGTCCGCGCGGGTGGACCGGTGCCGGATCCAGGGCGTTGCGGGACGGCCGTGCTCGGCCTCCGGCCAGTCGAGTCTCCAGTCGCCCTGTTCGGCGTACAGCTCGGCGATGTGCCCGGCATCGCCCGTGCCGATCCTGCGCAGCAGCTCTTCCACGACAAAGCGGGTCCGCGTAGATGTGGGCGTGGCCATGGGGGACCTCCTCCGGAGCCGCATCCCGTCGATGCGGGGCTGCCGCCCATCCTGTCGACCCGCACCGGGCGGGGCGATTACCTCCGGAGTAGGGGCGGACTGGCCTCAGGAGCCGTCGAGCCACTGGGCGAGGGCGGCGGCCTCGCTGTGGTCCACGTCCTTGGTGGCCGTCAGCAGGGTCACTGTGGCGTCTGCCGAGAGGTCGCGCAGGCGCTCGACTGCGGCCTGGTGGTCGGGGTCCTCCAGCTCGGCGTAGTAGCGGCGCCGGAATTCGTCGTACCGGTCGGGATCGTGGTGGTACCAGCGCCGCAGATCGGTGGAGGGTGCGACGTCGCGCAGCCACTTGTCCAGATCGGCCTTCTCCTTGCTCATGCCACGCGGCCACAGACGGTCGACGAGCACGCGCTTGCCGTCCTGCGGTGCGGGGCTTTCGTAGATCCTCCGGTATCCGACCCGTGCAGCCATGACCCACCTTCCGGAGACGAGAGACGACCCGGGCAGCGCCCGTCCCTTGCGCTGTCCCGTCCAGGTGAACCGCCACGGCGGGCCCAAACACGGGCCGGCGGCGGGCCCTCGTCAGGGTCGCACGTGCGGCCAGCCGGCCAGTCCCTCCGTGCCGGGAGGCTGCGCGACGGCCTGCTCCACGGAGTCGTGGAAGGCGTAGACCGCCCCCAGGCCGCCGAGGGCGAAGACGTGCAGGAGCCGCCGGTCGGAGCAGGCGATCCGCAGTGATCCCTGATGGCTCCGGATGCTCTTGGTCACCGACACGATCATGCCGAGGCCCATGGAGTCGATGAACGGGGTGTCGCACAGGTCCAGGACGAAGTGCCGGTGGCCCGCGGAGAGGCGTCGGTCCACCTCGGCCCGGACGAGCGGCGCGAAGGCGATGTCGATCTCGTCGTCGGCCCGGACGACCGTCCAGCCGTTCGTCACCCGGCTTGCGACCTGCTCGTGCGGCCCTGCGACGCCCTGCTCGCTCACGCTTCGCTCTCCTGCCGTACTGTCCGATTTACCCGTCTCATCCAGGAAACGCGGGACGGCCGGGTGTCACAAGAGCCCGGTTTTCAGATGGTGAGCGAGAGCCCCCGGGACACCCGCTCCGCGGTGGTGAGCAGCGTCGCCACGGCGTCGTCGAGGCGGGCCGTGCGGCTGACGTCCAGGGAGATGCCGAGCGATCCGATGGTATCGCCGCGGCGGACCGGGACCGCGACGCAGGCGGTGCCCAGACGGTACTCCTCGATGTCGGTCACGGCCGGGCGGTGCGGGGAGGCGTCCAGGCGCCGCAGCAGCTCGGCGCGGTAGGTGATGGTCCGCGGGGTGAGGTCGTTCATCGTGTGGCGGGAGAGGTACTCGGCGCGGGCGTCGGCGTCCAGCTCGCGCAGCACGCTCTTGCCGAGCGCCGTGGCGTGTCCGGCGTCCTCGAACCCGACCCAGAGATCGACACGGGGGGCCTTGGGCCCGTCCACGATCTCCGCGACCCGGATCTCGCCGTCCTCGTAGAGGGTCAGGTAGGCCGCGGCCGACAGGCCGTCCCGCAGCTCGGTGAGCGTGGGACGGACCCTGCTCAGCGCCGTCTGGTCGCGGCTTCCCGCGTGCAGCGCGCCCAGTCTCTCCCCCAGGACGAACGTGCCGTCCTGGAGTTTGCGCACGTAGCCGTCGTGGACCATGGTCCGCAGCAGGTGATACGTGGTCCCCAGCGCCAGGCCCGTCTCGCGCGCCAGCTGCTTGGCCGGTACGCCGCTGTCGTGGGCGCCCACGGCTTCCATCAGCCGAAAGGCTCGCTGCACCGAGGAGATGAGCGTGGGGCCCTCCTGACCGCTCATCCCTCCACACTGCGCCCCACCGGAGGGGTCCGGCAAGTGCGCACTACGGCTTGATGCCCACCCCGGCCCACAGGCTGACCTGGGCGTCGGTGGGCGCGTCCGCCCCGGTGGCCGGTGCCGGTCGCCAGCGGTGGCCGACGGTCACGCCGGGTTCGAGGAGGTCGAGCCCGTCGAAGAAGCGCGTGACGTCCTTCTGCGAGCGGAACTGCACCGGCGTGCCCGCGCCGGTGTAGATGTCCGTGACCTTCTCCCAGGTGGGCGGGTCGAAGTCCGGCGTGCAGTGGCTCAGCGCGAGGGCACTGCCCGCCGGGAGTGCCGCCATCAGCCGGTCGACGATGCCGTACGGGTCGCGGGCGTCGGTGATGAAGTGCATCAGGGCGTTGAGCGACAGGGCGACCGGCCGGGACAGGTCGAGCACCTCGGCCAGCTCGGGCGCGGCCAGCAGGGAGTCGGGGTCGTTGACGTCGGCCTCGATGTAGGTGGTGCGGCCCTGCGGGGTGCTGCGCATCAGGCGCTCGGCGTACTTCAGGACGAGCGGGTCGTTGTCGGCGTAGACCACCCGGGCCTCGGGGACCACGGACTGCGCCACCTGGTGCACGTTCGGCTCGGTGGGGATGCCCGTGCCGATGTCCAGCCACTGCCGGATGCCGTGCTCCTGCGCCAGTACCCGGGTGGCGCGGTGCATGAAGGCGCGGTTCTCCCGGGCACACGTGAAGATGCCCGGGTAGGCCTCGGCGACCGCTTCGGCGGCCTGTTTGTCGACCGGGAAGTGGTCCTTGCCGCCGAGGTAGTAGTCGTACATGCGGGCCGAGTGCGGCCTGCTGGTGTCGAGGCCCCGCGCGGCGTGGGTGTTGCTCATCCTGCTCCCTTCGGAAGGCCGGCCGTGAGGTGGTCCGCCATGCCCTGCTTGACTCCCCGGACGAACGCGCCGATCTCCTCCGGCGTGTAGATGAGTGCGGGGCCGGACGGATCGGTCGACTGACGCACAGCGACGCGTCCGTCGGCGAGCCGTTTGGTCTCCACGCACTGTCCGCCGTTGGGTCCGCTCCACGGGCGTTCCCAGCCGCTCTCGCCGAGGTCGCGGGCGGGCATCCCGTTGTAGACGGGGTCGTCGGTGCTGCTCATGAGTACTCCTTGCGCATGCGGTTGAGGAGGGCCGTGCTGTCCCGTGTCGAGGTGAGCAGCGACATCCTGTTGTGCGCCTCCAGGTGGGCGACGACGTCGGCCCGTTCGTCCAGATACATCGACGCGGAGAGGATCTCGCTGTAGACGACGTCGGGCAGCTCCGGCTCCTCGAACCTGAAGTAGGTGAAGGGTGCGCAGGCGCCGACGTGGGCGCCGACGGCGAAGGGCAGGATGTCGATGCTGACGTGCTCCAGCTCGGACGCCTCCAAGAGCCGCTCGATCTGCTCGCGCATCACGTCCGGACCGCCGACGACCCGGTGCAGCACCGCTTCCTCCATGACCACCCAGAGGGTGGGCGCGTTCTCCCGCTCCAGCAGGCTCTGCCGCCGCAGCCGCAGCCCGACGCGGCGTTCCAGCTCCTCCTCGGAGCCGTTGGGAAAGCCGCCGCCCAGGACACCGCGGGCGTACGCGGGGGTCTGGAGCAGCCCCGTGACGTAATGGGGCTCGTAGGTGCGCAGCGTGCCGGCGCCGGTCTCCAGACTGACGTACGCCGTGAACCAGTTGGGCAGCACGTCGCGGTAGGCGTGCCACCAGCCGGGCTTGTTGGCCTGCTCGGCGAGCGCGACGAACTCCTCCGTCTCCTGCTGCCCGGCACCGTAGGTCTGTAGGAGCTTTTCGACATAGAGGGGTTTGAGGGCGACTTCGGCCTTCTCCAGCCGGCGGATCGTCAGGGGGGTGACCCGAAGTGCCTTGGCGGCGTCGGCCAGTGAGGCGCCCGCGCCCTGCCGCATCTCCTGGAGCCGACGGCCCAGGATCATGCGCAGCACCGTCGGGGCGCTGGTGCCCGCGCCGGACCGAGCTTCACTCACGCCCCACCTCCTGATGGGCTGTCACCGGCGCCATTGTGGCAGCGACTTGGTGATGACACCAGACTGAGCGGAGCTTCCTGAAATTATCAGGGATTCGGTTGCAGCCTGAACTGGACGGCGAGCATAGTTGCGTCTGTGAGCCCGCCCGTCCGACCGCCGTCCCCGCAGCGCCCGCCGAGGCCCGCTCCCCCCATCGCGACCGTCTCGACCGGAAGGCGATCACCGTGACCCCCCACACGAGCCCTTCGCCCGGGCTGTTACCGCCGACGCGTCCGGACCGGGAGCTCTGGTTCGACCTTCCCTCGCTCCGGATCAGTGTGCGGACGGCGCGCGACACGGTGCGCCGCCAGCTCCGCGCCTGGCGGCTTCCCGGCGACGTGTGCACCGACGCGGTGCTGCTCGTCTCGGAACTGGCGACGAACGCCGTGCTCCACTCGGGCAGTGACCGCATGCTGTGCGGCCTGTCGCTGACCTCGCGCGCACAACTGCGGATCGAGGTCCACGACGCCGGGAACACGTCGACCTGTCCGACCGGTACCCGTTCCGGCCCGCAGGACGAGAGCGGCCGGGGGCTGCTGATCGTGCAGCAGCTCGCGGACTCCTGGGGGACCGCGCGGTCCGGCCGCACCGGGGGCAACACCGTCTGGGCGGTTCTCCGGATCGAGCTCTGATGCCACCGGGACGGACCGCCGGAGACCGTGTCGACGCGGTTCCATGAGTACGAGCGTCGACGCGCTCTCCTGAGTACGGGCTGAGTATCCGCGCTCATGTCCCGGCGCGTGGCGCAGGCCACACTCCGAGGCATGACGAACCTCCCGCCCCCGGCCGAGGAACTGCGGATCCTCGACGCCGAGCTGCGGCAACTCGACCTGCGTCGCGACGTCCTGCTGCGACGCCGTGCGTGGCTGGTCCACACCCTGCGGGCGGCCGCCGCCCCGCAGCCCGCCCGGGGTGCCGGAGCGGCACCGGACGGCCGGCCCGCCGCCCCGGCCACCGGTGACCTCACCCGTCGGCCGGAGGCCACCGCGCCCGGCGTGCAGAACGTGCTGCTGGTCCTCGGCGGTGTACTGCTGACGATCGCGGCGATCGCGTTCACCCTCGTCAGCTGGGGTCACCTGGGCATCGCGGGGCGCGCGCTGGTGCTGGGCGCGCTGACCGTGGGGGCGCTGGGTGCCCCGGTGGCGTTGCTGCGGCGCGGGCTGAGGGCGACCGCCGAGGCCGTGGCCGCTCTGGGGACGGCGCTGACCGTCCTGGACGCGTACGCACTCCACGAGGTGGCGTTCACCGGCACGGACGGTGTCGGGTACACGGCCGCCGCGTCGGCCGTCCTGGCCGTGCTGTGGGCGGCGTACGGTGTGCGCCTCGGGCTCTCCCACCCCCTCCCGCTGGCCGTGGCGACCGCCCATCTGCCCCTGCCGCTGTGGGCGATCGCGGTCGGCGCGGGTCCGCTCCCGCTGACCGCCGTGCTGCTGGCGACCGCCGCCGGCGGCACCGCCGTGGCACTGCGCGCCGCGGCGGGGCCGGTGCGGGTGGTCGCCGTCGTCGGCGCGCTGGGGACGGGCACTGTCGGTGTGCTGTCGGCCGGGTGGCTCTGCTGGAGCGCGTCCGACCCCGGCTCGGCCGCACGGGCGGCGGCGCTGCTGGTCGGGGCGGCGGTGATCGCCCTGGTGGCCGGCTGCTTCGTGCCGCACCGGGAAGTCGCCGTGGCCGCCGCCGCGGGCGCGGGTCTGTGTCTGGTCGCCGGGGCCGGAGGAGTGCTGCGGGTCTCGGTGCCCGGCGAGTGGACGGTGCCGGGATGTCTGCTGTGCGCGATCGTGCTGCTCGCGGTGGAGCGGACGTCCCTTCCGCTGCCCCTGCGTCAGGGACTGGTGCGCGCTTCGGTGGCGGTCCAGGGTCTGGCGGTGCTGTGGGCGTTCCCACTGGTCGCCGGGAGTGTGCTCGGTCCGGCGGCCCAGGCCGTGACGCCCTGGTCCGGCGCGCCGCGGACCGTCCGGGACGCCGTGTTCGCGGACGTGCCCGTGCCTGCGTACACGAGCACCGTGCCACTGGTCCTCGCCGGGGTGGCCGTCGCGCTGGTGGTGGCCGGGCGCCGCACATCTCGGCGGCCGGCCGTCATGGTGGTGGCCCTCGTCCTCGGTTGGGCGGCCGTCTTCGTCCTCCCGGTGGCGCTCCACCTGCCCTACCCGGCGGGTCTGGTGACGCAGGCAGCGGTGGTCGTCGCGGCGCTGGTCCTCGCGGTGCGGTCCGACCGGGCCGGCGGCTGGCCGTCGCCGCCGGCCCTGACGGCCCTGCTGCTGGCTCTCCTCACCTCGGTCGACGTCGCCCTCCTCTCGCTGGCCTCCGAGTCCGCGACGATCGGTGTGCTCGTCGCCCTCACGGTCCTGTTCGGTGCGGCCGGCCGCCGTCCGGGGCACGCTCCGTTCACCGCGCCCGCCGCCCTCGCGTACGCCACGGCGCTGGCCTGCGCGCTCGGCGCGTCCGCCGGTCTGCGGCCGCCGCACACGGCGCTGCTCGTTCTCGTCGTGCCCGCGCTCGCCGCTCTGATCGCCTCGCGGTCGAGCGGGTCGCGGGCGACCGTGCCGGTCGAGGTGGCGGGTGCGGCCGCGGGTCTGCTCGCCCTCGCGCTCGCGGTGCCGGACCCGCCGATGCTGGCCCTGGTGCTCTCCCTTTGCGGTGTCATCGCGTCCGCCGCGGCGCTGCGCCCGGAACGGCGGGCGACCGGCTGGGCGGCCGCCGTGCTGTTCCTGGCCGCCGCCTGGGTGCGCCTGGCGGCGTGGGAGGTCGGCACGCCGGAGGCCTACACCCTGCCGGTAACCGGACCCGCGCTGCTCGTCGGGTTCCTGCGCCGGCGCCGCGACACGGCGGTCTCCTCGTGGACGGCGTACGGTCCCGGGCTGGCCGCCACCCTGGTGCCCAGCCTGCTCGCCGCCTGGGACGACCAGCACTGGCTGCGACCGCTGCTGCTCGGCGTGGCGGCGCTCGCGGTGACGCTGGCGGGCGCCCGGCAGCGGCTCCAGGCACCGCTGGTCCTCGGCGCGAGTGTGCTCGCGCTGGTGGCGCTGCACGAGCTGGCCCCGTACCTCACCCAGGTCGTCGGCGCGCTCCCCCGCTGGGTGCCTCCGGCGCTCGCGGGTCTCGTGCTGCTCGTCCTGGGCGCCACCTACGAGCATCGGCTGCGGGACGCCCGACGGCTGCGGGAGGCATTGGGGCGGCTGCGCTAGGGAGTGCCGCCCGGCGCCCCCGGCGAGATCCGGACGACACCCCCTGCGGTGGCCGCGGGCACGAGTGAGGGGCGCCGTGTCGAATTCGTGCAGCTTTGCGGTCGGGGTCATGGAACCCGGACGAGGCCACTCATCTTGCCGTGGGCCGCGGATCGGCTTCGTGGTAACACGAAGTGATCACATCGAAAGGGCCGACTCATGGGTATCTTCAGCCGTCGCCAGACCGCCACCGTCGAGCAGCCGGCGGCCGCCGCACCGGAGCGGTTCGCCGCGCGGTCCGCGACAGCGGCGGCCACGCTCGATCCGGCCCTTCGCGCGCTGACCGGGCACTGGACCATCGACCGCCCGCACAGCCGGATCGGCTTCTCCGTGCGGCACGCCATGGTCACCACGGTCCGCGGGGCCTTCACCGACTACGACAGCAGGCTGTACTTCGACGGGGCCAGCCCCTGCGACTCCCGGGCCGAGCTCGTGATCCGCGTCGCCAGCGTCGACACGGGCGTGGAGCAACGGGACGCCCATCTCGTCGGCAAGGACTTCTTCGACGCGCGGCGCCACCCCGAGATGACCTTCCGGAGCACCTCCACCACCCAGGAGGCCGCGGAGAGCTTCCGCATGACGGGGGACCTCACCATTCGCGGCACGACCCGCCCCGTCGAGCTGCAACTGGACTACCTCGGCTCGGTCGTGGACCCGTTCGGCTACGAACGGGCCGGTTTCGACGGGACCACCACCATCGACCGCAGGGACTGGGGCCTGGTCTACAACCAGCGGCTCGAGGCGGGCGGCAGCATGGTGAGCGAGAAGGTCCGCCTTCAGTTCGACATCTCCGCGATCCGCTCCTCCTGAACCGCACCGCGCCGGCCGGTTCTCACCCCGGCCGGGGCACCGGCCGCGGACGCAGCACCATGAGCGAGTCCTCCTGGGCCGCGACCATGGCGAAGGGAAACCGGTCGGCCTCGAGGCAGAGCGCGACGTCGTCGGGATGGACGCCCTGCCGCACGCCCCGCGCCAGTTCGGTGGCGGCACGGGACGCGGCGGCGCGGCGGAGGAACCCGGCGGCGTCCGCACCGTCCCCGCCGGCCCGGCCCGCGATGTACTGGGCGCACGCCAGGTCCTCGTCGGCCCTGCCGTCCTCGCCGGTGACCACGAACGTGACGCGCTCGGCGCCGCGTTCCCGCAGCAGCCGCGCCGTCGCCTCCGCGACCACGAAGCCGGCGCACAGCACCAGCGGCGCGTCCTTGACCGCGAGGGCACCGACCGTCCCCGCCGTGGTCTTCTGCACGACGGTCCGTCCGGCGAGGTCGGCGGAGCGCAGCAGGCCGGGGGAGTTGACCAGGTCGAAACCGGGCACGAGCGGGCCGTCCTTGAGCGCCACCCGGTCCGGGTGGCCCGCCGTGAGGTCCAGGGCCTCCTCCAGCGACCCGGCGAGCACGATTTTGTCCGCGCCCCGGGCAAAGGCCCACGCGGCCACGGTGAACGCGCGCATGACGTCCACGACGACTGCCACGGACGGGGCCTCGGTCACCTCGGGGATGCCGACGAAACGAGTGTCCATGCGCGTCATGATCGGGCACGCCCCGCCGGCCCGGCCACAACCCGCGGGTCCTACCGGCTTCAGGGTGCGCCTATGAGGCGGTCCAGCGGTGCCGCCAGGACGGGGGCGAGTGCCTCGGCGTACGCCTCCGAGAGGTGGCTGTCGTCGCGGTGGACCGCGGTGTCGGCGACGACCACGGGGCAGACGCCGGTGCGAGGCGCGCAGACCCAGCGGGTGGGGTCGACGACCGTGGTGCCCGTGGTGGCGGCGGCGGCCCGGACGGCGCGGCCGCGCGTCGCGTCCCGGATCGCCGCCGGCAAGTGGTGCGCGCAGGCGCGCAGTTGCAGCGAGTTCCGCGCGGCGCAGTCGACCGGGTCGCCCTTGGGCCACGGCGTGTCGAGCAGGGCGGCGACCCGAGCGCCGGAGGTGTGCAGGTCGCGGAAGGTGTGCTCGAAGCCGGTGGTCCACTGGCGCAGGGGGTCGTCGGCGGGGCGGGCCGGGTCACCGGCGTCCGAGGAGGAGACGACCACGAGGGCCGGGCGCAGGTCCCTGATCCGTTCCAGGGCGTGCGAGCGCCAGGTGTCGCAGGCGGTGTACGGCTTGTGGAGGTTGACGATGGTCACGTCGGCGACCTTGCAGGAGGCCTTGGTGAGCGGCACCAGTCTCCAGCCGCGCGCCCCCGCGAGCCGTCGCAGGGCGGGGAACCACTGCGCGGCGTGGGAGTCGCCGAAGAGCACGACGGTACGGGAGGAGGTCCGGTCTCCGTAGACGCAGGACCGCGGGCGGGTGGCGGCCCGGTCGACGTGGCAGCCGTCGCGGTAGAGCGCGGAGCGGGCGGACTTGACCCGCGGCAGGGGCGGCGCGAGGTTGCTCGGCAGGGCGGCGGGCGACGACGTCAGGAGTTCGGCGAGGCGGGTCTCCGGGTCCGGCGCCTCGGCGAGGGCCCGGGCCAGGGCGGGCGCGGGGCCGCCCGTCTCGATCGTCGGCGGTACCGCCGTCGCCGTCAGGGACAGCGCGGAGGCACTCGCGGTCAGCGCCGCCCCGAGCGCCAGGGCGCGGCGTGGGCGCCCCCGGAACGCCCGGTGGAAGCGGACGGGGTTCTCGACGAGGCGCAGGGTGAGCCAGGCCAGGGCCAGCGCCGCGGCGGACAGCGCGAGTGCGAGCGGCACTTCGGCGGTGCCGTCGGCACGCCCGAGCGCCGCCGGGACGGTCACCAGCAGCGGCCAGTGCCACAGGTACCAGCCGTAGGAGAGTCCGCCGAGCCACACGAGCGGACGTCGCTCCAGCAGCCGCCCCGCGCCGTACGACGTGGGCACGCAGCCGCCGGCCAGGACCAGTACGGCGCCCGCGACCGGCAGGAGCGCGTGATGGCCGGGGAAGGGCGTCTCGTCGTCGTAGCGCAGTGCCGCCACCGCGACGCAGACCAGGCCGAGCCAGCCCAGCGTTGCGGCGGGGGCGGGCGGCAGGCGGCGCAGCCGTGCGGTGGCCAGGGCCAGGAGCGCACCGGCGCCCAGTTCCCAGGCTCGGGTGAGGGAGCCGAAGTACGCCCAGGGTGCCGACATGTCCGTCACGACGACGCCCGCCGCGAACGAGAGAGCGCACAGGACGGCCAGCGGCACCACCACCGGCCCCCGCCGCCCGCGGGCGATCCGCCAGGTGAGCAGCAGGAGCACGGGCCACACCAGGTAGAACTGCTCCTCCACGGCGAGCGACCAGACGTGCTGGAACGGCGACGGCGGGCTGTTCTGCGCGAGGTAGTCCGTACCGCCCGCCGCCAGCCGGAAGTTGAGCGTGTACAGCGCACCGGCGAGGGCGTCGCCCGCGTACTCCGCGAGCCGCGCCTTCGACAGGAACAGCCATGCCCCGACGAGCGTGACGCCGATGACCAGGGTCGACGCGGGGAGCAGTCGCAGGGCCCGGCGGGCGTAGAAGGAGCGCAGCGACACCCGGCCGGTGGTGGCGAGTTCGCGCAGGAGCAGTGAGGTGATGAGGAAGCCGGAGATCACGAAGAAGACGTCGACACCGACGTAGCCGCCGCCGACCTGCGACACGCCGGCGTGGGAGAGCACCACCAGGGCGACGGCCACCGCACGCAGCCCCTGGATGTCCAGCCGCGGGGGGTGTCCTCGGGGCGGCGGCGCGGATCCGCCGGCCGCCGGGACGGTACGCGCCGCGGTGGGCGTGGTGCTGGTCATCAGGGCTTGGCTCCTCGGGACGACGGACAGCTGCGCCTGACAAGATCAGTGCGCCGCGCCCCGGAGTTCCGTCGCCGTCGCCCGACTTGGCCTCCACCGGGAAGGTTCAACCGGGTGCAACCAGCGGTTCAGCCCCCGTCCGGCCCGGCGACCGTCTCACCCGGGGACGGCTGCTCGGAGCCGGGTTGCGGGTCCCGCACCGCGGCGGTGAAGCGCGCCGCGAGTGCGGCGGCCGCGGCACACAGTTCCGCTCCGCCGTCGACACGGAAGGCGAACGGCACCCGCGCGAGCCATTCCTGCGCGTACATGTCCGGGTTGCGGGTGCTGCCGACCAGGACGCAGCCGTCTCCCAGGGGTTCGAGCCGGCCCATGGGCGGGCTGATCCAGGGGGCGACCTCGGCCTGCGGGGCGTCGAAGACCACGCGGGTGGCGAACCGCCACCCGGTGCCCAGGTTCTCCTCCAGCAGCGCCACGGGGTCGAAGCCGACGGGTGCGTCGAATCCCCGGTCGGTGCTCCGGGCCTCGCCGATCCGGTCCACCCGGTAGGTGCGGACGGCGTCCGCGCGGTGGGAGTGGCAGAGCAGGTACCAGCGTCCGTGGCGGACGACGAGCGACCAGGGATCCGCCTCCTCCTCCCACGTGCTGCCCGACTCGCTGCGGTACGTCAGCCGCACGCGGCGCCGGTGGGCGACGGCCTCGACGAGGGAGCTGGTGACGGCCGGGTCCGGGTGCGCCGCGTAGGGGTCGGGGGCGGCCGACGCGTACTCCCGCAGCAGGGCCGCCTGCCGTCCGACGCTCTCCGGCAGCGCCTTGACGACCTTGCCCAGGGCCGCCCCCACCAGGTCGTCGGCGTCGGTGACGGCCGGCCGCCCGCTGAGTGCCGCCATGACGAGGCCGAGGGCCTCGGCCTGCGTGAAGTGCACGGGCGGCAGTCTCGTCCCGCGTCCCAGCCGGTACCCGCCGTGCGGTCCGCGGGCCGACTCCACGGGGATGCCCGCCTCCCTGAGGATCCCGATGTAACGGCGCGCCGCTCGCTCCGTCACGCCCAGCCGCTCGGCGAGTTCGCCGGCCGTCGTGGTGGGGCGGGTGCGGAGGATCTCCAGGGTGCGCAGCGCTCGCGCGGTGGGGCTGGGGTCGTCGGGCACGGGAGCAGGCTAGTCGGCGCGGCGGACACCGGGAGCGAGTACGGGGAAGAATCCGGCAGTGGAACGTCCGGATCTGCTCCTACGGTGAAGCCAGGCAACGAAGGGAACCGATCATGGACATTCTGCTCATCGGCGGCCTGTGGCTGGACGGCTCCGCGTGGGACCGCGTCGCGGCGGAGCTGGAGTCGCTCGGCCACCGTCCGGTGGCGCTCACCCTCCCGGGACAGGGCGACGGAGCGGCGACCGCCACGCTCGACGACCAGGTGGCCGCCGTGCTGGCCGCGGTGGACGCGGCGCCCGGCAAGCCGCTGGTGGTGGGGCACTCCGCGGCCTGTGCGCTGGCCTGGCTGGCGGCCGACCGGCGTCCGGGGCGGCTGGCCAAGGTCGCGCTCATCGGCGGCATCCCGACCCCGGACGGGCAGCCGTACGCCGACTTCTTCGAGGTCAGGGACGGAGCGATGCCCTTCCCCGGCTGGGAACCCTTCCAGGGTCCTGACGCCGCCGATCTCGACGAGGTGGCCAGGGACGGGCTGGCGGCGGCCGCGATTCCGGTGCCCGAAGGCGTGGCCAGGGGTGTGGTGCGGCTGACCGACGAGCGCCGGTTCGAGGTGCCGGTCGTGGTCGTGTGCCCCGAGTTCACGCCCGCGCAGGCGCGGAAGTGGATCGACGGGGGTGACGTTCCGGAGCTCGCCCGGGCCCGGCGCGTCGACTTCGCGGACATCGACTCGGGCCACTGGCCCATGCTGTCCAGGCCTGCCGAGCTGGCCCGGGTCCTGGCCGCGGCGGCGGAGGCGGCCTGACCGGCGCCGTGCCGTTCCGTTCCGTTCCGTCCGTTCCGGAGCGGAAGGGCGGCCCCGGTTCAGGCGTGCAGCGTGGGCCGGTAGACGAGTTCCTGGATGTGGCCGTCGAGCGTGCGGGACTCGATCAACTCGAGGTCGAAGTCGTCCGCGCCCCCGAAGACCGGGTCCAGCCCGCTCCGCCCGGTGATCACCGGGTACAGGGTCACCTGGACGCGGTCGACGAGGCCGGCGGCCATCAGCGCCCGGTTCATCGACAGGCTGCCGTGCGAGCGCAGCGGCACCGCGGACTCCTCCT
This sequence comes from Streptomyces sp. CS113, assembly GCF_002188365.1. Classification (NCBI taxonomy): domain Bacteria; kingdom Bacillati; phylum Actinomycetota; class Actinomycetes; order Kitasatosporales; family Streptomycetaceae; genus Streptomyces; species Streptomyces sp. CS113. Next base: position 8,411,386 of record NZ_KZ195574.1, on the reverse strand, counting down.
TGAGCCGGGCGACGACGTCGACGGCGTCGCCGCGCTCGACGCGCGCCTCCGGCCAGTCGAGAGGGCCTTCCAGCGTGGTCGACACCACCGTGGCCGGCAGGCTGCGCATCCTGGTGACCCAGGGGTCGCGCACCTCGGCCTCCTCGGTGGCGGCGGCCAGCATCTGCGCGAACAGCCGATAGGTTCGGGCCCCGAAGACCATCCGCTGCTCCTCGCCGTACAGGGCGAGGCGGTGGTCGAGGAGCTCGGGGCCCTGCTTGCCCCAGTAGCCGGTCCAGTCGCCGCCGGCGGCGCCGAAGCCGTCGAGGCTGGAGAAGACGTCGAAGGTGTAAGTGGCGGTCACGAGGCTTCTTGTACCACCCCTGTGGGGCGCGGCACGGCACGACACCCGGGGCCTGTCCGACGCGTTTCGCCGGACCGGCCCGTGGGTGCCGGACCGTGGGTGCCGGCCGGTGGGCCTCAGCGCTTCAGGGTGAAGGAGAAGTCGCCGCAGAGCCTGGCGTCCAGCCGGACTGCCGCGACCAGCTTCCCCTCCTCGGCCAGTCTCCCGGCCTCCGCCCGCGACAGGCCGCAGCCCTCGGCGACGAGCCGTACCGGACGGACCGGGATCCGCGCCGCGAAGCGCACCGACACGTCGATCACCTCGCGGTCCCGATTCTCCGGTCCCCCGGTGTCGAGACGCCAGGCACCGTCCCAGTCGAGGGCGACGCGGTTGCGGCGCAGCACCGCCGGGTCCTGGAGCAACTCGGCGGTGAGTGCGGGGTCGTTGTCGTGCAGCCGGTCCAGCAGGCCGGGACGTACGGCGCGGACGTTCGCCCGCTCCAGGAGTGTGAGTTTCGCGGTGTCGCCGCACTCGGCGCACAGCACGAGGAGCCAGGCGTCGATGCGCTTGTGGTGGGCGTTGACACGGAACTTGCCGCTCGCCCGGAAGCGTTCGGACGCGCACGCGTGGCAACGGCGTCGGACGAGGGGAAGGCGGGTGGGAGCGACCACCCAGGTGGTGAGCACAGGAGTACACCGGTTCCAGTGAGAAGTCCGCAGCAGAAAGGAGCGCGGCGCGCAGGCGCGACGCGCGACGGTTCAGCGCTCGGGAGGTCTCACAGGGTGTACAACGGCATGTCCTTCACCTGGACGACGTGGTTCACCGGCACGTTAACGGCGCGCGGCGGCGCCGCTCCACCGGTTTTCGGGCGCGTCGGGGCCCGGTGGGCTCAGTGGAGGCACAAGCAGAACGGGTGGCCGGCCGGGTCCGCGTAGATCCGCCAGTTGGTACCCGGGCGGAGCTGGTCCGTCCGCTCCAGGACGGTCGCACCGAGGGCGAGGGCCCGCTTCTCCTCGCCTTCGAGGTCGTCGACGTCGAAGTCCAGGTGGAGCTGTTGCGGGCGGTCCTGGCCGGGCCATTCGGGTGCCCGGTAGCCGTCCACCCGCTGACAGGCCAGCGGTGTGCCCTCGAAGCCGTGCACCTCGACCCAGTCGGTGTCGTCCGGATCGGCGACCACCCGCCCGCCGAGCAGCTCCGCGTAGAACTCCGCGAGCCGTACCGGGTCGGCGCAGTCCAGCGCGACCGCTTGCAGCTTTCGAATCACGTCCGGCACTCCTCGCTCCCGGGGCACTCGCGTTCGCCCGTGCGGGAGGGTCCTACCCGGGGGCGCGGCGGGCATGCACGACGGCCGCGCGGACCGGACTCCCCCGCTCTCTTCATCGCGCTTGGCGTTGCATGCACCGCGTGCACAGGTGTTCAAGGGCAGGCCGGGACGGCGACCGGGTCCGGCGGGGAGCCGCCGGGGTCGCCGATGCCGCGACCGGCCGCCCGGTCGGCACTCCGGACCTGTACTCGAACACCAACTACCTGATCGCGGATCACACGTCCCGGGGAGCCGACGCGTCGGTGGTGCGCAGGACGCGGAAGCGACCGGGGTGCGCCGGGTCCCGGTCGACGACCTGGACCGGCGCCCAGGCCCATTGCCATACGCCGATGTCCGGCACACGGGAGAAGCGGATCCGCCCCCTCGTGCCGTCGACCGAGACGCTCGCCCAGGATTCGGTGACCCTCGCCGGGCCGGTGCCGTGCGAACGCAGCACTTCGGCGAGGACCGTCACCGTGTCGTAGCCCTCGAAGGCGACGAAGGAGGGCGCTTGGTCCAGCCGCTCGCGCAGGGCCGCCCCGACGCGGGCACCGAGTGGGCCGAGGCGCTCGGGCAGGTAGCGCAGGAACGGGATGCCGGCGCCGTCCTCACCCAGCGACGCCATCCACTGCGCGAACTCCGGTTGCCCGGCCGGTGCGCCGATGAGGATCCCGGCCAGGCGCCGGTCACGGCGGACGGACCGGACGATCGACACGGCGGGCTCGGGGTGGCCGACCAGCAGGAGCAGGGCGGTCGCGTGCCGGTCGGCGAGTGTGTCGCACACCGTCGCGGGGGTCGACTCGCGCATGTCGACCTCGACGACGGTGCCGCCGTGCGGCGCGAGGTGGTCCCGCAGGATGCGGGCGCCGGACGCCCAGTAGACGCTCGGCTGGGCGGCGACGACGACGCGGCGGTGGCCCGCGGCGAGGAGGAAGTCCGCGTAGACGCGCCAGCCGTGGGACTGCGCCGGGGCCAGCCGCGCGACCCAGGGCGACGGCCGTTCGGTGAGCCCGTCGAGCACGGCCGACGAGCACAGGAAGGGCACGCCGAGGGCGTCGGCCCTGATCGCGGCGGTGCGCGCGACGACGCTGTGGTACTCCCCCGCGAGGGCTGCCACGCCCAGCCGGGCCAGTTCCTCCACGGCCGCCTCGGCCCGGTGCGGATCGGCCGCCGTGTCGCGGACCACCAGTTCGAGGGGTCTGCCCTCGATGCCGCCGGCGTCGTTGACCTCGCCCGCGGCCAGTTCCATCCCGGCGAGCAGGTGCCGCCCCGCCTCCTGCCAGCCGGGCCGGGTCAGCGGCGCGAGAGCGCCGATCCGCACGCACGTGGTCAACTCGTCCCGCCGGGGCGGACGTATCTCGGTCACCATGCCGGACATTGCATCACCACATGCGTCACCACATCGCACCACCACGGCGGTTCAGGTCACGTCCAGGTCGGTGTAGAGCATGTCGTGGTCCGAGTGCTCGGTGTGGACCACTCGGTGCTCGACGGGCGCGATGCCGCGCAGGAAGACGTAGTCGAACTTGCTCTGCCAGTCGGTGGTCGGCTCGCAGGTGCCGACGGGCGCGGGGTGGCACTCGGGGTCGGTGTCCGTGGCCAGGGACCACATGGGGTCGAGTTCGGAGGCTTCCGGTACCGCGTTGAAGTCGCCGACGACTATGGCGCGGTCGTCCCGGGCGACTTCCTCGGCGAGTACGCGGACCTGGTCCGTCCGGAACTCCTCCTGGCGCCGCTGGGCGAGGTGGGTGTTGAAGACCCGGACCGGCCGGCCGCCCACCTCGGTGGTGACCGCGAGGTATCCGCGGTCCTCGGAACCGCCGTCGGGGTACTCGACGTTGACACGGTCCGTGACCGGAGCCGCCGACAGGATGGCCTGGCCGAAGCCCCCCGGGCTCCACGGCGCTCCCCCGCAGCGGCCCCAGTTCTCCAGGACCGACCCGTGTGCGACGTGGTAGACGAGCCCGTGGTAGGCCTCCAGGTAGTCCCGGATCCGGTCGACGTCCCGTGCGCAGGCCTCCTGCATGCCGATGACCTGGGGCGCGTACGCGGCGATCTCCGCGGCGCGGTCGAGATTGCTCGCGTCGCAGGGGTTGCACAGGTTCCACGTCATGACCCGGTTCGGCACGATGTCCTTGACGGCTTCGACGGGCAGTGACCTGCCGGACAGCGCACCCCCGGGGGCGCTCGGACCCACCAGCGCCAAGCAGGCCAGCGCCACGGCGCAGACGAGCAATCGCGAGCCGCCCCTTTTGAGCACCGCCGCCTCCTGGATGTGGACACACATGGCAACCGACGTTTGTAGGCACGAGGTTATGGCACGTCCCGGTGCGCGCTCACCGGCATGTCCGGGAGCTGCCAGTCGCCGCCGCGGTCCTCCTTCGAGTGGCGCGCGACGAGCTCGGGGACGCGCAGGCGGCAGGCGAGTGCCGTGACCGCGTGGAAGGCGTCGACGGCCCGCCTGCTCCTGGGCATGGCCAGACGCAGGAGGTGCGGCTTCACCTCGGCCTGTATCGCGTCCACGAACGGCCGGAGCACGGTGTCGTAGCCGGCCAGGGCGGTGGGCAGGTCGCGGCCGTGCCGGTTGAGCCGGCCGGCCAGGACGTAGGCGCCGACCAGGCCGCCGGAGGTGCCCATGCCGCTGTAGGGGGAGGCGCAGTGCGCCGCGTCGCCGACCAGCACCACCCGGCCCCGGGACCAGGTGTCCGTGCGCACCTGCACGACCTCCTGGGAGTAGAAGCTCTCCGTGTGCCGCATCCCTTCGAGGAACCGCGCGGTCTGCCATCCCGCGTCGCGGAACCGGTCGGTCCAGAACTGCTTCTGCCGTTCGACCGGTTCCCGGTGGACGGCCGAGGCTTCCGCGGACCGCTCCCGCAGGACGAAGTAGACCTGGGTCTCGGTCGGGTTGTGGCTCCTGCGCATGATCATCCGGCCGCCGGGCGCGTTGCAGGTGTCCCGGATGCCGGTGTCCGACGCGATGCGCGGGACGAACCAGTAGGCCATGTGGACGCCCACCCGCCAGTACGGGTCGGGTGCGCCGGGCGGCAGCATCGCGCGGCGGATGCGCGAGCCCTGGCCGTCCGCGCCGACGAGGAGGTCGAAGGCCTCGGACGAGCCGTCGGAGAAGTGGGCGACGACGCGCCTCGCGTCCTGCTCGAATCGCTCCACGCTCGTGCCGAACACGTGGCGCACGTCCTGCCGCGTCGCTTCGTGCAGGATGCGCACCAGGTCTCCGCGCATGATCTCGTACTCGGAGGTCAGGGTCTGCCGGCCGCGGCCGGAGGTGTTGGCCATGATCGTCGCCCGTTTCCTGCCCCGGCCGTCCACGAAGGCGACCCCCGCCTCGTCCACGAGCCTGCTTCTGACGGCGTCGAGGAGCCCCATGCGCTCGACGGCGTCGATGCCCTGCCCCCGGAGGTCCACCTGCGCACCCGTGGCCCGCAGGGCGGGGAAGCGTTCGACGACGGTCACCCCGTGGCCGCCCCGGGCGAGCCAGTGGGCCAGTGCCTGACCGGCGACGCCACCGCCGCAGATGAGGACCTTCAGGCGGCCGCCGCTCGGCTCCGGTGATGCGTCGGACATGCCGCACACCCCTTTTTCTATCGGTGATAGGTACGCTTTGCAGAGTTGCCTATCAGCGATAGATTGTCAACGTGGCGAAGATGAACCGCGAGACCGTCCTCACCGAGGCGCTCGACCTGCTGGACGAGGTCGGCCTGGACGCCGTCAGTACGAGGCAGCTGGCCAGGCGTCTGGGCGTCGAGCAGCCGTCGCTCTACTACCACTTCAGGAACAAGAAGGAGCTGCTCGGCGCCATGAGCGAGGCCGCGATGGCGCCGCACGCGACGGCTCCCCTGCCGACGCCCGCCGACGACTGGCGGGACTGGTTCCTGGAGAACACGCGCAGCTTCCGGCGCACCCTGCTGCTGCGCCGCGACGGCGCACGGCTCCATGCCGGGAGCAGCCCCGGCGGGACGGACCTCGACCGGATCGCCCACAAGATGGCGTTCCTGAGCGCGGCGGGCGTACCGGAGGAACACGCGCGGACGGCGATGCTGGCCGCTGGCCGTTTCACCGTCGGCAGCGTCCTGGAGGAGCAGGCGGACACCGGCGACGGCGACGGCCCGGACCGTACGGCGGCCGGGTCGCCGGAGCTGCCCCCGCACGTGCCGCCGACGGACCACGAGTCGTCCTTCGAGGCCGGACTGGCCCTCATCCTCGAAGGCCTGGAACAGCAGGTGAGGCGCGCACGGTGAGCCACGACCGCCGGTGGGGCGACGCCTTATGCTCGCTCCCATGGATACCGAGGCGGTGCGCTCGTTCGTCCGCGCGGCCGAGCTGGGACAGCTGCGACACGCGGCCGACGAGCTGGGAGTGACGCAGCAGGCCGTCTCGAAGCGGATCGCCGCCCTCGAGCGCACGCTCGACGTCCGGCTGTTCACCCGCACCGCCCGAGGGGTCGAGCCGACCCTCGACGGACAGGCCTTCCTGCCGCACGCGCGGAGCGTCGTCGCGCACGCCGATCGCGCCGTCGCCGCGATCCGGCGGGGCTCGCGGGCGCTGCGGATCGACGTGCTCGGACTGCGGAGCGCGCAGGCCGTCATCCTGCACGACTACTGGCGCTCACGTCCCGAGACCGCGCTCGACGTGGTGACGCTCAGGGTCGACGACCCGCGGCTGGCGGCGTCCGCCGTGCGGGCGGGCGACGTCGACGCCTCCTTCCGCTCGGTCACCGATCCGGCCGCCCTGCCGCCCGAGCTGCGGATGATCCACGCGTTCCACTCCCCGCTGGAACTCGTCGTCGGCCCGCGACACCCGCTGGCCGCCGCGCGCACCGTGACGCCCGCCCAGTTGCGCGGGCACCGGATCTGGGTGCCCGGCATCGCGCCGGGCAGCGAATGGGCGGAGTTCTACGACCAGCTCACCGCCGCGTTCGGTCTCCGCGTGGACGCCGCCGGCCCGAACTTCGGCAACGAGGTGCTCCTCGACATCCTCGCCGACTCCGACGACGTGGCCACCCTCGTGGGCTCGCGCGACCGGTACGTCTGGCCGACCGCCCACGACCTGCGCCGGATCCCGATCGCGGGGCCGACGCTCGCCTACCCGCTCTCGCTCATCCTCCCCCGGGAGAATCCGCACCCGGCGCTGCGGGCCGTCGTCGACCACTTCGCCAGCCTGCCCCCGCTGCCCGAGGACAGCTGGCTGCCCTCCTGGGCCACGGCACCGCACCGCGACGCCGACGACCGCGGCGCGGGGCACGGCCCGCGCTGACGGCGGCCCGCGAGTCGACCGGATCTAGCGCCAGGAGCGGCGTCGATCCGGAGTCGGCGTTCCGGTGCGCCGCGAGGGCCGTCACCGCGCGAATCGCTGCGCCGATGCCGCGTCGTCGTCCGGCTTTCCATGGCCACCTCTCCGTGCGCCTGAGCCCATTCATGATCCGAACATGCCAAGACTGCGCCCCGGGGACGATGTTGGCCACAGTAAAGCCGAGACGCCAAGAGGTCTAGACCCCATACGTCTTACGTCACCCCCGGCCGATGCCGCATCATCCCTGGGAGAACGGCAGGTTGCATGGTCCAGACCAAGCGTGGAGGACTCATGGGAAGACGCACGAAGACACTGACGACGCTCGGCATCTGCTTTGCAATGGCAAGCACCCTGATGGGCGAGGCGCTCCCGGCGGCGGCCGACGGTCCCTCTGCCACCGCGGCGGCCGCGCTCCCGCCGGTCTCGCCGACACCTCAGTCCCTCACCCGCGCAGGTGACGACGTTCCGGTGACCGGACGCGTACTCGTCGTGGCGGACCGGGACTCGGACGCCGCCGCCCGGACCCGGCTCGTGCGGGAATTGCGGGCCCACGGCGCGGACCGGGTGGACGTCGTCACCCCCGGGAACGTTCCCCGGGCGTCCGCCGGTCTGCTCACCGTACGGCTGGGCCCGGCCGCGCGGCCCGACATCGCCGGGGCGCTCGGCGGCACGGCGGTGCCGGACCGGGCGGAGGGGTACGCGCTGCGCGTCTCGGGCGCGGGGCGCGGAGCCCGTGTCACCCTCGGCGGCACGGACGCCGCCGGGCAGTTCTACGCGGTCCAGACCCTGCGCCAGCTCTTCGTCCGGGCGGGGAGCGGCGGCTGGAAGGTGGCGGGCGTCCGGGCGAGCGACCACCCGTCGATGCCGCTGCGCGGCACCATCGAGGGCTTCTACGGACAGCCCTGGACGCACGCCGAGCGCCTCGACCAGATGGACTTCTACGGGGACGTCAAGGCCAACACCTATGTCTACGCGCCGAAGGACGACCCCTATCACCGGGGCAAGTGGCGCGAGCCCTACCCCGCGGACAAGCTGGCGGAACTGGGCGAGCTGGTGGACCGGGCCACGGCGAACCATGTGCGTTTCACGTTCGCCGTCTCCCCCGGCGAGTCGATCTGCTACTCCGACCCGGCCGACCGCGCGGCCCTGAAGGCGAAGCTCCAGGCCCTGTACGACCTGGGGACGCGCGCCTTCTCCATCCCGCTCGACGACATCAGCTACACCCGCTGGAACTGCGAGGGCGACCGGGCCGCGTACGGCGAGCCCGGCCGTGCGGCAGCCGCGAGGGCGCAGGTCGCCCTGCTCAACGACGTGCAGCGGAACTTCGTCGCCGGCCACGAGGGCGTCCAGCCGCTGCAAATGGTCCCCACCGAGTACGGCGACCTCACCGACACCGCCTACAAGCAGACGATGCGCGAGACGCTGGACCCGGCGGTCGTGGTGATGTGGACCGGCACGGCCGTCGTCCCGCCGAAGATCACCAACGACGAGGCCGACCGGGTCTCGACGCTCTTCGGCCGCAAGGTCTTCGTCTGGGACAACTACCCGGTCAACGACTTCGGCAACACCAGCGGGCGGCTGCTGCTCGCCCCGTACGACAAGCGCGAGGCCGGGCTGTCCGAGCACCTCTCCGGTATCGTCGCCAACCCCATGAACCAGCCCTACGCCAGCAAGGTCGCCGTCTTCGGCGCCGCGGACTTCAGCTGGAACGACCGGGCGTACGACGCGGACACCAACTGGCCGCGCGCCATGTCCTACCTCGCGGGCGGCGACCGCGCGGCCACCGACGCCCTGCTCGTCTTCGGCGACCTGGAGCACTTGGCCCCGACCTTCGGTGCCACGCCCTGGCAGCCGCAGGCGCCCGAACTCGCCCGGCGCGTGGCGCTGTTCTGGGCGGCGTGGGACGACGGGAGGCGTGCCGAGGCCGTCAAGGGGCTTCGCGGCTACGCCGCCGCCGTCGAAGGGGCCCCGGCCGTGATCCGGGGCGGAGCGGTGGACGAGGGCTTCGCCGTCGACGCGGCACCCTGGCTGGACGCCACCGAGTTGTGGGGCGCGGCGGCGAGGACGATGCTCGACGCGCTCGCGGCACGGCAGGACGGCGACGAGGAGACGTCCGACCGGCTGCTCACCGAGTCGAACGGCCTCCAGGAGCGGGCGCGGGCCGTACGGGTGGATCCGCCCCGCAACGCGTGGGGGAAGGTCCAGCCCAGGGTCGGGGACGGTGTGCTCGACGCCTTCCTGGTGCAGGCCGAGGTCCGGCTGCGGTTGTGGGACTCCGCGGGCGGCGGGGAGAACCTGGCCCTCAAGGGCACGGCCACCGCGTCCAGCGTGGAGCAGGACCTCGACCGCCTGGCGGCCGGGAACGTCAACGACGGCCTGCTGGGCACCCGTTGGGCCTCGGGCTACTCGGACGACGAGTGGGTCCGGGTCGAGCTGGCGGCCCCGGCGAAGGTCGCGGCGGTGACCCTGGCCTGGGAGGGCGCCTGTGCACCGAGTACGCCGTGGAGACCTCGCCGGACGGAGTGACCTGGCGGACCGGGGCCACCCGGCGCCCGGAAGCCTGCGGCAACGACGTCGTCCGGCTCGATGCCGACGAGGCCGTGCGGTACGTCCGGATGCGCGGTGTGCACCGGAAGACGACCTGGGGCTACTCCCTCTACGAGCTGGGCGTCTACGGAACACCCGCCCCCTGACCGACGGAGCACGCCGGAACGCCCGGCTTCCGCCCGCCCCCGGCAGTCACGCCGGGGGCGTCGCGCGAGGCTCCTGGCCCACGATCGCCCCGACGATGCGCAGCAACCGCTCCCCTGCCCGGTCGATGCTGCCGTTCTGTGTGCTGACCTGCGCCCCTTCGAGCAGGAAGGTGATCTGGGCGGCGACCTGCTCGGGATCGGGCAGCCCCGCCTCGGTGCACATGCCGATCAGCCTGCGGGTCTGGTGGGCCTTGTGCTCCTCGATCACCTGGCGTGCCGGGTGGGAGCGGTCGGGCAGTTCGGCGAGGGAGTTGACGAAGGGGCAGCCCCGGTAGGAGAGCGCCGGCAGCCCGTCGGCGATGAAGCGGGCCAGGCCCAGGATCTGCTCCCGGGGCCGGCCGGGGTGTTCGGCCTCGACGCGGTCGAAGGCCGCCCGGTACTCGGCGGCCAGGATCCGCAGCCATTCGGCGACCAGTGCGTCCTTGGTCTCGAAGTGCCGGTAGATCGCCATCTTGGTGGTCTCGGCCTTCTCGGCGATCGCCTGGACGCCCACGCGCCGGATGCCCTCGCTCTGGAAGAGCTCCTCGGCCGCGTCGAGGATGCGCTCACGAGGCGGCAGCTTCGCCACTCTGCCCGGTCTGGCGGCGGTCGATGTCATGCGCACTCCGTGGCGTCCGGTCGATGGGCCTCTGCACTCCTGCTACGGTACCAGTCCGTCCCACTCGATACCGCTCGGTATCGTTCGGGACTCATAGGTATCTTCTGATCTCCGGGGAGTGTGACAGTGAGAGTTTCCGAGTACGTGCGCCACGACGCGGTGGGGCTCGCGGAGCTGGTGGCCAGGGGCGAGGTGACCTCCGCCGAGGTGGCAGCCGCCGCGCACGAGGCCGTGCGGCGCGTCAATCCGCGGATCAATGCCGTGGTGGAGACCTGGCCGGCCGAGGACGTTCCGGCCCCCGGCAGCGCCCCGCTGGCGGGCGCGCCCTTCCTGATCAAGGACTTCGGAGTCGCGATGGCGGGCCGGCGCTCGGAGCTGGGCAGCCGCCTCGCGGCCGGGCACGTCGCCCGCTCCGACTCCTTTCTGATGCGGCGCTTCCGCCGCGCGGGTCTGGTGACTCTCGGCCGTACCGCGACACCGGAACTGGCCTACAGCATCACCACGGAACCGGTGCTGTACGGCCCGACCCGCAATCCGTGGGACCCCCGGCGAGGCTCCGGTGGCTCCAGCGGCGGCGCGGGCGCGGCCGTCGCGGCCGGAGCGGTCCCCCTCGCACACGCCACCGACGCCGCGGGCTCGCTGCGCATCCCGGCCGCGTACAACGGTCTCTTCGGGCTCAAGCCCACGCGCGGCCGGGTCTCCATGGGCCCCGCACTCGACGAGGGCTTCAACGGCCTGGCCGTCCAGGGCGGCGTCAGCCGCACCGTACGGGACAGTGCGGCGCTGCTCGACCTGATACGCGGTCCGGAACCGGGCGATCCCTACTTCGCCGAGCAGCCGTCCCGCCCCTACGCCGAGGAAGTCACGCGCCCGCCGGGCGCGTTGCGGATCGGGGTCCTCGCCCGGGCCTGGGGCGGACGCCGCACGGCCGCGCCGGTGGCCGACGCCCTGGAGCGGACCGTGCGCCTGCTCGAGTCCCTCGGCCACCGCACGGAGGAGGTCACGGTCGGCCTCGGTGCCGACTGGGAGGAGTTCGTGCTGGCCAACGCCCGTCTGTCGACGGCGAATGTGGCGGCCGCGGTCGACGACCTGGCCGCCGCCCTCGGCCGGCCCGTCGACTCCTCGTCCCTCGAGCCGGCGACGCTGGCCGCCCACCGCTACGGACAGCGGGTCAGCGGCCCCCAGTTCGTCGCCGCCCTCACGATCCGCAACCGCGTCGCGCGCAGCCTGGCCGGGTACTTCTCCACCCACGACCTGCTGCTCACCCCCACGCTGCCGGAACTGCCCCCGCGGCTGGGCGCCTACGGCGAGGGTGAGGAGTCACTCGACGGTCTCGGCTGGATCGACCGGCTCAACGACCGCTCGCCGTTCACCATGGCGTTCAACGTGGCGGGCACACCCGCCATGTCCGTGCCGCTGACGGCCGACCCCGGGACCGGGCTGCCGATCGGCATGCAGTTCGCCGCCGGTTACGGGCGCGAGGACCTCCTCTTCCGCCTGGCCGGACAGCTCGAACAGGCGCAACCGTGGTCGGACCGGACCCCTGACGTGTGGGCGGGGGACGCAACCGCCTCGGGTGCTTCCTGAGTACCGCCGGTCAGCCCGGCCCGGCCGCTTCCCGGGGAGGCAGGAACACCAACCGGTCGGCGACGGCGTCGAGATGCCGGGGCGGCAGGTTCATCGTGACGGACAGGTCGTCGACGGAGGTGAACCCGCCCACCGCCACCCGGGTGCGCACCGTCTGCGCGGCCCGTTCGTCGGACAGGGTCAGATGACGGGCCAGGGCCGTGGCGGGCACGTTGTTGACGTCGACGAGACCGCCGTCGGGAAACGGGCGGTCGGCCAGGTCGACGCGGCCGATGCCCAGTTCGAGCGCCTGGTGCGGATCGGTGGCGGCGATACCCCGCGCGGTCTCCCGCGCCGCACGCTCGTCGCGGTGCGCGGCGAGCAGGGCCCGCTGCCGGCTTTGCAGCGGGTACAGCGGCCCCGCGTCGGGGCGCTGCCACACCCGGGACCGGATCGCGAAGGCGTGCCCCGTCCCGACGAGGATGCTGAAGAACATGGCGGCGCCGAAGACGACCTCGTAGGTGGCGGACACGTCCGGGTCGAAGGTGACGAACAGCGCGGCGGCCATCCCGTAGGGCACGGTGGCCAGTGCCTGCGCCGGGCTCCTGGTGCGCACCGTCGCGTGGATCATCAGGGGCAGCGTCCCCAGACCCAGGGTCAGGACGGGGATCAACGCCCACAGGGAGGTGAGCAGCGTCCGAGTGAACCGGTCTCGTGTGCCGGCGGTGTGGAAGTCGGCCATCCTGCTCCCCCGTGTCCGTCTGCGCGGTGCTCCTACCAAGGTAGGGACTCCCCGACGGGTTTTCGCGGTTGCGGATATCCGTGTGCTTCCGGGCGCCCGGCGCGTTATCTTCGTGGCATGAACGTCATCGGCACCAGCATCTTCGCGACCGCGCGAGCGACCAGCTCGCCGGTTGCCGCCGCCTGACCTTCCCCCTCTTCCACCGGCGACCGGAAACGGTTCGTCGGTGGTTCACGTGGCGCTCCGCCACCTTCGCCTCGGTGCGAGGACCGCAGGGTTCCGTTCTCCGGTGCCTCTCCAGCCTCGAAGCGAAGGAGTCACCCCATGGACACCGAGCAGATCGTCCGCACGTTCGTCCAGTACTACGAGGAGCGCGGCCATCGCCGGATCACCGGCTCGACGCTGCTTCCCGAGCCGGGCGATCCCGTGCTGTTCACCAGCGCCGGCATGCATCCGCTCACCCCGTACCTGGAGGGCCGCCCCCATCCGCTGGGCCGGCGGCTGGTCAACGTACAGCGCTGTCTGCGCACCACGGACCTGGACGAGGTCGGTGACGGCACCCATCTGACGGTCTTCGAGATGCTCGGCACCTGGTCGCTGGGCGACTACGAGGGCACGCAGAGCCTCGACTGGGCCCACCGGCTGCTCACCGAGGGCCTCGGGGTCGACCCGGGCCTGCTGCACGCCACCGTGTACGGGGGCGACGGACAGGTCGGGCCGGACACCGAGTCCCGGCGGCTGTGGGAGGAGCGCGGCGTACCCGTGGAGCCGACGGTGGAGGACAACTGGTGGTCCAACGGGCCGGTCGGCCCGTGCGGACCCGACTCGGAGATCTTCCTGTGGAGCGGCGGCACCCCGCCCCGGTCCACGCCCACCGGCGACGACCGCTGGGTGGAGGTGTGGAACCACGTGATGATGCGCCACCGCCGGCTCGACGATGGCCGCCTGGTGCCGCTGCCGCAACGCAACGTCGACACCGGCCTGGGCCTGGAGCGCCTCGCCACGCTGCTGCAAGGCAAGTCGTCGGTGTTCGACTGCGACGTCTTCGAGCCGTGGCGGCGGCTGCTGCCCGCCCTGTGGCCGCTGGACGAACCGTCGTTCCGGGTGGTCTGCGACCATCTGCGGTCGGCCGTCGTGGTCGTCGGCGACGGAGTCCGCCCGTCCCACACCGGCCAGGGTTACGTGCTGCGCCGCCTGGTGCGGCGGCTGCTCACCGTGTTGTGGCGGGACGACCCCTCGCGCGGGCTCGGGGACCTGCCGGACGAGTTGATCACGCACACCCTGGACCACTTCCGGCAGGACGGCGACCCCGGCCTCCCCGGCCTCGTGCGGCGTCTGCTGGTGGAGGAGGAGCGCCGGTTCCGGCGGCTCCTGGAGCGCGGCAGGAACGTGCTCGCCCGGCCCCGCTTCCGGGGCCCGCTGGGCGAGGAGGACTTCCACTACCTGCGCGACACCCACGGTCTGCCGCGCGAACTGGTGACGGGCCTGCGCGAGGGCGTGTACCCGGAAACGGGCGGCGTGGGGAGCGTGCGGTCGTGACCGGCCGTCACCCCGTGCGGCGCGTGGGGCGCCGGCGGCGCCGGACGGCGCCGTACGTCGCCTCCAGCGCGGTCGTCGCCGCGTCGTAGGAGCGTTGGGCGACGCCGACGAAGAGGCAGTCGACGACGGCCAGTTGGGCGATGCGGCTGACGGTCGCGCCGGAGCGGAACGGCGTTTCCCGTACGCAGGTCGTCAGCACGAGGTCGGCGCTGGTGGCGAGCGTGGAGCCCGGGTCGTTGGTCAGGGCGATGGTGGTGGCTCCGCGTTCGGCCGCGGCCTGGAGGGGCTCGATGGTGTCCTCGGTCTCCCCGGAGTGGGAGACGGCCAGGGCCACGTCGCCGGGTCCCAGCAGGGCCGTCGCGGTGAGCGCCGCGTGCCGGTCGCTCCAGATGAAGGCCATCCGGCCTATGCGGTGGAGCTTCTGGTGCAGGTCCTGGCCGACGAACGCGCTGGCGCCCACACCGAAGATGTCGACCCTGCGGGCCCCGGCCACCGCGTCGACCGCCCGGCCCAGCGCGTCCACGTCGAGTTCGGCGCCCGAGTCCTCCAGGGCCCGGACCTCGTTGTAGATGATCTTGCTGACTATCCGGTCGAGCGAGTCCGTCGGGCTGATGTCGGTGCCGCCCTGCGCCGCCCGCTCGCCGCCCAGCGCGTGCTCCCGCGCGACGGCGGCGGCCAGGGCCAGGCGCAGTTGGGGGTAGTTGCCCGTGCCGACGGTGCGGCAGAACCGCATCACGGTGGCCGCCGAGGTGCTCGCCCGCTCCCCCAGCGCGTGGATGGACAGCTCCGCGACCTGTCCCGGGTCGGCGAGGACGACGTCGGCCACCCGCCGTTCCGAGGGGGCCAGGGAGGGGCGGGCGGCGCGGACGCGCGTGAGGATGTCGGCGAGCGGGCCGTCCTGGGCGGACGGCTCCGGCACGCGGGACGAGGACTGGCGGACCATGGCCCCTCCTGGATGTGGTGCACACAGGGTAAGGGGGTGACCCGGGGAGGTCAAAAAGTTACGCAGTGAGCAACGCGACGTTACTTATTGACATCCGGAGGGCGGCGTTCCCATACTCGGACGGCGATCCGCACCGGTCACCGACGACCCGGTGGCTCTCGACGTGCCGGGTCCCTCGGGCAAAGGGCAGGCCGTATGACTTCAGTAGTGGCGGTAGATCTCGGGAAGACCGGTTGCCGCGCCATGCTGTGGGACAGCTCCGACTCGTCACGGGCCGTCAGTTCCGTGGCCGGCGCGCCCGGTCTGGCGGCGCCCGACGGGGTGGCGGCGGCCCGTGCGGCCGTGCGCGCCGCGGTCGGGCCGCTCCTGCGGGAGCCCGGCGGCGCCCGGCCCGACGCGGTCCTCGTGGGTGCCGCCGGAGCGGCTTCCGCCCCCGCCGCGGCCCGCTCCCTGGTGGCTGCCCTCCTGGAGGACCTGCCCGTGAGGGAGGCCGCCGTCACCAGCGACGCCGTCACCGCCCACGCCGGTGCGCTCGGCGGCCGGGCGGGAGTGGTGCTGGCGATCGGCACCGGCTCGGTCGCGGTCGGCATCGGTGCCGACGGGACGTACGCGCGCGTCGACGGGTGGGGTCCCCTGCTCGGCGACGACGGCGGCGGCGCCCGGATCGGCACGGCGGGACTGCGCGCGGCCCTGCGGGCCCACGACGGGCGGGGCCCGGCCACGGCCCTGCTGGACGCGGCGGTCGGCAGCTTCGGCGACCTCGAACGGCTTCCGGCGACCGTCGGACGGGACGGCAATCCCGCCCGTACGGCCGCCTCGTTCGCCCCCGAGGTGGCCCGCGCCGCCGACGCGGGGGACGCCGTGGCCTCGGCGATCGTCCGGGAGGCGGCCGCCGATCTGGCCGAGACCGCGCTCGCGGCGGCCGGCCGGATCACCGCGGGCGGCGGCGATCCGCTGCCGACGGCCGTCACCGGTGGACTGACCGGTCTCGGCCCGGCCCTGACGGCGCCGCTGACCGCCGCCCTCACCGGCTCGGGACTCCCGCTGCGGCTCACGCCCCCGCTCGGCGACCCCCTCGACGGGGCCCGCCTGCTGGCGCTGGACCGCGCCACCCCTCATGCCTCCCTCGTCGTCCGCGTCCGCCGGACGACCGCCAACCCCTCCCCCACGCCGGCGACCCCACCGGCCAGTGCCTAGGAGCAAGCGTGCGCCAGCTCGACCTCGTGGTGATCGTGGTCTATCTGATCGGGATCGCCTGGATCGGCCTGCGGAAGGCAGGCCGGCAGAAGTCGGCGAAGGACTACTTCGTCGGTGAAGGCCACATGCCGTGGTGGACGGTCTCCTTCTCCGTCGTCGCCACGGAGACCAGTGTGCTGACGGTGATCAGCGTGCCCGGCGGCGCCTACAGCGGCCAGGGGTTCGGCAACGTCGAACTCGCCCTCGGCTACGTCATCGGACGCGTCGTCGTGGCCACCGTACTGATCCCCCTCTACAAGCGCGGCGGGTTCGTCAGCGCCTACCAGTACCTGGGCGACCGGTTCGGGCTGAAGTTGCAGGGGCTTGCCTCGGTCACCTTCGTATTCACCCGGCTCCTGGCCGAGGGTGTGCGGCTGTTCGCCTCCGCCATCCCCATCAAGCTGCTGCTCGACGAGTTCGGGGTGCACGCGAGCTACCGCGTGATCATCATCGTCATCACGCTGATCACCGTCGTCTACACCTACCTGGGCGGCATCAAGGCGGTCATCTGGACCGACGCCATCCAGATGGTGCTCTATCTCGGCGGCGCGGTCCTCGCCGTGGCGGTGCTCTCCGCCCACGTCGGCGGTGACGGCTACGCACGTGCCCTGGACGCCGGGAAGTTCCAGCTCTTCGACACCGACTTCAACCTGGCCCACATCCTGACCAGCCCGTTCGCCCTGCCCACGGCCATCATCGGCGGCGCCATCTTCGCCATGGCCTCGCACGGTTCCGACCAGCTGATCGTCCAGCGCGTGCTGGCGACGAGGACGCTGCGCGAGGGCCAGAAGGCCATGATCGCCTCGGGTGTCTTCGTCACGATCCAGTTCGCCGCCTTCTCCCTCGTCGGCGCGCTGCTGTGGTCCTACAACGAGGGCAAGTCCTTCTCCGAGCTGGGGCTTTCCAGCTCGGACAACCTGTACCCCGAGTTCATCCTGCACGGGCTGCCCGTGGTGGTCTCGGGCCTGCTGGTGGCCGGCATCCTGGGCGCCGCGATGGGCTCGCTGTCCTCGGCGCTGAACTCCATGTCGAACTCGACGGTCGCCGACATCATCCACAGCTTCTTCCGCACCACTCCGTCCGAGGAGGCGCTGCTCCGGCTCGCCCGCTGGATGACGCTGGTGTGGGCGACGCTCATGGCCGTCTTCGCGTGCGCGTTCAGCGCGAGCACCGGCAACGTGTACCTGACCGGTCTGACCATCGCGGGCTACACCTACGGCGCGCTGCTCGGCGCGTTCCTGCTGGGGCGGCTGGTCAAACGGGCCAACGAGGTCGACTCGATCGTGGCCTTCCTGGTCACCATCGGGGTCATGACGTACATCGTGCGCGGGGTGAAGATCGACGTCACCACGGGCGGGACCACGGTGTCCCAGGCCATCGCGGCCCAGTGGCTCGTGCCCATCGGCGTACTGATCACCCTGCTCGTCGGCGGTGTGCTCAGCCTGTTCCACCGGGCGCCGGAGTCCGCCCGGGGCGCGGCGGTCGACGAGGGGCCGGGCTCCGGACCCGACCGGTTGACCACGACGGCCGGACGGAACTGACCCCCTCCCGACCCGTTCAACCCTTCGCAGGAGTGCATCGTGCGTGTGATCGGCCTGATGTCAGGCACGTCCTACGACGCCGTCGAGGCGGCCGCCGCCGACCTCGAACTACGGGGTGAGGCCCTGGTGATGCGCCCGCTGGGCCATCTCTCCGCCCCCTACCCCGAGGAGCTGCGGGACCTGATCGCGGGCAGCCTGCCGCCGGCGGCGGCGACGCTCCGCGACGTCGCCCGCCTCGACACCGGCGTCGGGCAGGCGTTCGCCGACGTGGCCGTGCGGGCGGTGCGCGAGCTGTGCGGGGGCGCCGCCGATCTGGTGGTCTCGCACGGGCAGACCATGTACCACTGGGTGGAGGACGGCGCCGTGCGCGGCACCCTCCAGCTCGGCCAGCCCGCCTGGATCGCCGAGGCGACCGGTCTGCCCGTCGTCTCCGACCTGCGCGGCAGGGACGTCGCGGCCGGCGGTCAGGGGGCGCCGCTGGTGGCCATGACGGACGCTCTCACCCTGGCCGCGCTGCCGGGCGTCCCCGCCGCCCTCAACCTGGGCGGGATCGCCAACGTCACCGTCGTCGCCCCCGGCGCCGAGCCGCTCGCCTTCGACACCGGGCCCGCCAACGCCCTGATGGACGCCGCCGTACGGCACTTCACCGGCGGTGCGGCCGAGTACGACGAGGACGGGCGCCGGGCCGGGGCGGGCCGGGCCGATCCGGCGCTGCTGCGGGTGCTGCTGAACGACCCCTACTACGCCAGGCCGGCTCCGAAGAGCACCGGCAAGGAGCACTTCCACCTGCCGTACCTGCTGCGGGCGCTCGCGGCGGCGCCGGTCGCGGAACCCGACGACGTACTGGCGACCCTGGCCAGGCTCACCGCCGTCACGGTGGCCGACGCCTGCCGGGCGCACGGGGTGACGCGGCTCGTCGTGTCCGGCGGCGGGGCGCACAACCCGGTGCTGATGGGCATGCTCGGCGAGGAGCTGCCCGGGGTGGCGCTCGGCTCCAGCGACGCGCTCGGGCTGCCGTCCGACGCCAAGGAGGCCCTGGCCTTCGCCCTCCTGGGCTTCCTCACCGTCAACGGCCTGCCCGGCGCCATCCCCTCGGGCACGGGAGCGCGCCGGGCGACGCTGCTCGGCAGCATCACACCCGGGCGGGGTCCCCTGCGGCTGCCCGAGCCGGCCGGGCAGCCGCCCCGGGTGCTGCGCGTCATCGGCGGGCGCTGAGCGCCTCCCGGGCCGGGGTCGCCTCAGCCGAGGTCGCCGGTGCGGGCCTGCCGCCACAGGTCGACGTCGCCGTCGACGACCGCGTACTCGTCGATCTCGGCGAGTTCCTCGTCGTCGAAGGAGAGGTTGGCCAGCGCGGCCACGTTCTCGTCCAGTTGCCCGGGCCGGGAGGCACCGATGACCAGCGAGGTGACGCGCGGGTCGCGCAGCGCCCAGGCGAGCGCCAGCTGCGCCAGGCTCTGGCCGCGGCGGGCGGCGATGTCGTTGAGGGCGCGCAGCCGCCGGACGGTGTCCTCGGTGAGCCAGTCGGTCGCGAAGGACTTGCCCTGGGTGGCGCGGGAGCCCTCGGGCACGCCGTCGAGGTAGCGGCCGGTGAGCAGCCCCTGGGCCAGCGCGGTGAACCCGATGACGCCGAAGCCCTCGTCGGCGGCCGCGTCGAGCAGGCCCTCGGTCTCGATCCACCGGTTGAGCATGTTGTACGACGGCTGGTGGATGAGCAGCGGCGTGCCCAGGTCGCGGAGGATCGCGGCGGCCTGCCGGGAGCGTTCGGCGTCGTAGGAGGAGATGCCGACGTAGAGGGCCTTGCCCTGGCGCACCGCCGTGTCCAGTGCCGTCATGGTCTCCTCCAGCGGGGTGGAGGCGTCCAGGCGGTGGGAGTAGAAGATGTCGACGTAGTCGAGCCCCGTGCGCTTCAGGGACTGGTCGAGGGAGGCCAGCACGTACTTGCGGGAGCCGCCGCCCTGGCCGTAGGGGCCGGGCCACATGTCCCACCCGGCCTTGGTGGAGACCACCAGCTCGTCGCGGTAGGGCGCCAGGTCCTGCCGCATGATCCGGCCGAAGTTGATCTCGGCGGACCCGTAGGGCGGGCCGTAGTTGTTGGCGAGGTCGTGGTGGGTGATGCCGAGGTCGAAGGCGCGCAGGGCGATCCGCCGCTGGGTCTCGAACGGCTTGTCGTCGCCGAAGTTGTGCCAGTAGCCCAGGGACAGCGCGGGCAGGTCGAGCCCGGAGCGTCCGGTGCGGCGGTAGTGCATGGTGCCGTCGTAGCGGCCGGGGTCGGCGACGTGGTGCATTGGTGTTCTCCGGTGGGAAGCTGAGGCGGTGGCCCGTGACGGGGCGCCGTCAGTTTCTCACCGTCGTCGACGGCCTGCTCCCCCGGTCCGGCCGGCCCCGCACGGGCCCGATCGTCGGCTCCCGGTCAGGGGCGGGCCAGGACGAGGGAGGAGCCGCCGGCCCGGATGCCCTCGGCGGCCATCGCCCGCTTCTGGGGCTGCTCGACCTCGGACTTGTCGAGGAAGCCCGGTTCGGTGCTGATGGTGCTGGCCGGGTTGACGTTAGCCGATGATCATGCCGGTCTCAGCCGTGCACGACTGGTCGCCTGCGGCTTCCGGACCGTGGTCGCCGTCGACGCGGACGCGGTCGTCTCCCGCGCCGAGCCGGATGCCCGGGAGGCGCCGGACGTGCCGGACCGGTGGGCGGCCGTGGACGCCGTCGTGGTGGCGCTGAAGTCGAGAACGGCTCCCGTGCCGGAGGCGGTGGAGGAGTCGCGCCGTGCGCTGCGCGCCCTGCGGGCGATCGGCTGCCGGCGCTTCTACTTCAAGTACTGCTCGACGTTCGACTCCACGCCCCGCGGCACCATCGGACCGGTGGCCGACGCACTGCTGGCGGAGACCGGTGAGCGGCGCACGGTGGTGGTCCCCTCCTTCCCGGCGACCGGGCGGACCGTGTACCGGGGGCGGCCCTTCGTCCACGACGACCTGCTCGACGAGAGCCCCATGCGCCACCACCCGCTCACCCCGATGCTCGACTCCCGCGTCGACCGGCTGCTGCGGCCGCAGACGGACCACCCGGTCACCCGCATCGGTCTGGACACGGTCCGGGCCGGCGCGGCCCGCCTGCGCGCCGCGCTGGACGACGACGCCCACGCCGACGCGCTGACGGTCGTGGACGCCATCGACGACGAGGACCTGCGCACCATCGCCGCGGCCACCGAGGACTTCGGCCTGGTGACCGGCGCGGCCGGGCTCGCCGTGGGACTGACCGGCCCGCATCCGGACCAGGCACGCGCACGTCCCGCGTCCGGCCCCGGGGACCCCGGGGTCGTCCTCGCGGGCAGCGCCTCCGCCGCGACCCGGGCCCAGGTCTCCCACGCCCTGGGACTGCTGCCGCACCGGCGGCTCGACCTGACCCGGCTCCGCGCGGACTTCGACAGCGCCGTGGCCGACCTCACCGCCTTCGTGCGTGACCGGTGGGCACACGACCCCGTCCGGCTACCCCTGATCTACGCCGTCGCGGCGCCCGAGGACGTCGAGACCGACGCCCCGGCCGGCGCGGAGCCGGCGTCGGCCCTGGTGGAGAGGGCCCTCGCGGCCTGCGCCGGGGCACTCGTGGACGCCGGGGCACGGCGGCTGCTGGTGGCGGGCGGCGAGACGTCCGGGGCCGTGGTCACGGCCCTGCGCGCCCGCACGCTCGCCGTCGGGGCGCCCATCGCCCCGGGTGTCGCCTGGGCGCGCGCCGAGGTGTGCCCGTCCGGCGCCCCCCCCCCACACCGTCGATCTCGCCCTGAAGTCGGGGAACTTCGGCGGCACCGACATCTTCACGCAGGCATGGGAGCAGCTCGTATGACCGCCCTCGCACAGGAACTCGTCGCGGCGGCGGCCCACTTGGCCGGGCTCGGACTGAGCCCCGGCTCCTCGGGCAACGTCAGCGTCCGGGACGGCGACCGCGTCCTGGTCACCCCGACCGGAACGGACCTGGCCGCGCTGGACCCCGAGAACCTGTCGGTGCTCGACCTGGACGGCAACCGCCTCGACGGACCCGCGCCGTCCAAGGAGTACCCGCTCCACCTGGCCTTCTACCGACGCGAGGACGCCACCCGCGCCGTCGTCCACCTGCACTCCAGGCACGCCGCCGCGGCCTCCTGCCGCGCGCCCTGGTCCGAGCGCAGCGCGCTGCCACCGCTGACGCCGTACTTCGTGATGCGGGTCGGGCAGATACCGCTGCTCCCCTACGCCCCGCCCGGCGACCCCGCGCAGGCCGCGGACCTGGAGCGGCTCACCTTCCCCTGCCGCGCCGCGCTGCTCCAGAACCACGGCCCGGTCGTGGCGGGCACGTCCCTGCGCGCGGCGGCGGAGGCCGCCGTCGAGGTCGAGGAGGCCTCCGCACTCCATCTGCTCCTGGGGGACCGGCCAGTGCGCCATCTCACGCCGGCCGAGGCGACGGCGCTGGTCCGGAAGTACGGCACCTACTGGGAGCCGGCGAGCTGAGCTCAGGTGGAGACGGTGGTGACCGCGTCGACCCCGTACGTGCGGGCGTAGCCGTTCTCGGTGCCGACGAGGAGGTCGACGACTTCGAAGTACCGGTCCCAGAACGGCGTTTCGCGCAGGGCGTCGACGAGGAGCTGGTAGGCGTGGTGGTCCTCGGCCTCCCAGACCCAGACGTCGGTGACGCGGGCGGAATAGAACTCGGTGTCGTAGAAGCGTGACCGGACGCCGGTGGTCCGGGCCTCGATGACGGGGACGACCTCCGTGGTCAGGGCGTGCACCCGCTCCTCGACGGTCTTGGCGAGCCACTCGGGCGTGGTCTTGACGAGCATGAAGGCGGTGACGGGGGTGCGGAACGTCTCGTCGGACATGGTTGCTCCTTGTTCTGGCGGGGTGTTCGGGCAGGGACCGGCGTTCAGGACTGGACCGCGGGCTTGAGGGTCCGGGCGACCCAGTGCTCGAAGGTAGTCGGGGTGGCCGTCGCCGGGGTGCGCGTGACGCCCGCGTCGAGGCCGTCGTCCTTGGCCCGCTTCATCTCGACAATGCCGTCCACGAACTCCTTGTCGAGGCCGTGGCCGACCAGGCTGGTGCGCAGGTCGTCGAACGTCCGGCGTTCGTAGCGGACGGGGCGGCCGAGCCGCTCGGTCATGATGCGGGCCAGGTCGTTGGGCGACAGGTCCCGCGGGCCGAGCACCGAAACGCTGCCGGTGCCGGTCCAGGACCGGTCGAGCAGCAGGCCCGCGGCGACGGCGGCGATGTCCGCGACGGCCACGAGGGGCGCCTTGCGGTCGGCGTCGAGGACGTCGGTGAAGCAGCCGTGCTCCCGGATCGAACCGGCCTCCTCCAGGAGGTTCTCGAAGAACGACGGGCAGGCCAGGGCCCGGTGGGCGACGCCGGTTTCCGCGAGGAGGTCGTCCACGGCGAGGGTCGCCGTGACGAGTCCGGCGCGGCCCGCGACCGGGGTGCCGCGGCCGAGGGCGGAGACGCCGACGACGTGGCCGACGCCGTGCACGCCGAGCGCCCGCGCGGCGGGCAGAGAGAAGCGCCGGTAGGCGTCGTCCGGGGTGCGCGAGGCATCCGGCGGGACGAGCCAGAAGACGGCGTCGGCGCCGTCGAAGGCCCGGTCGACGACCGCGGGGTCGCCGTGCGAGCCGGTGACCACCTCGACGCGCTGGCGCACCGGGCCGGCCAGGCGTGCGGGATCGCGCACGATCACGCGCAGCCGCTCACCGTGGGCGGGGGCGGACTCCAGGAGCAGGGGCAGCAGTCGCCGCCCGATGTTCCCGGTGGGAGCAGTAATGACGATCATGAAAACCTCGTGGGTCGTGCCGGATCGGTATGCCCTCATCCTGGGAAGCCACGAGGTGTTGCCACAATGGGAACTTCAGCAAGGGATTGTTGCCTGGAATGGAATAATACTGGTGAACAGCACAGATCCGGTCGCGCCGGTCATTGACGCCAACCTCGCCGTGGCGCTCGACGCGCTGCTGGCGGAGCAGAGCGTCACTCGCGCCGCCGCCCGTATGCACACCTCCCCCGCGGCCATGAGCCGCACGCTCGGCCGGCTCCGCCGGATCCTCCAGGACCCCCTGCTGGTGCGGGCCGGGCAGACCATGGTGCCGACGCCGAGGGCGCTGGCCCTGCGGGACGAGGCCGCCGCGGTCGTCCGCCGGCTCGGCGCGCTCCTGGCCCCGGCCACCGGTGTCGACCCGGCCACGCTGCGCAGCACCTTCACCCTCCAGACGGCCGACCTGGTCGGCGCGGCCCTCGCCGGAGGTCTGCTGACGCTGACCGGGCAGGAGGCACCGGGGGTCTCCCTGCGGTTCCGGGCCGAGGAGCTGGAGGCCGGGCCGGCCCTGCGCGACGGGCGGGTGGATCTGGAGGTCGGGGCGATCGACCACGTGGATCCCGAGACCCGGGTCGAGCAACTGGTCACCCTGCGGATGACGGCGGCCGTCCGGCCCGGCCACCCGCTCACCGAGGGGCCGCTGACCCCGGCGCGGTTCGCCGCCGCCGAGCATGTCGCGGTCAGCCGCCGCGGCCGGTTCGACGGCCCCGTCGACGCCGCCCTCGCCGAGCAGGGCCTCAGCCGTCGGGTCGCCGTCGTCCTCCCGGGGCATCTGGCCGCCCTGTCCCTCGCCGCCCGCACCGACGTCGTCGCCCTGGTGCCCGCGGTGCCGGACGCCGCGGACTCCGCGCCGAGCCCGCTGACCGGGCAGGCCTCGCTCCTCGGGCTGCGCCTCCTCGACATCCCGCTGCCGCTGCCGCCGGTGGCCATCGGCATGGCCTGGCACCCCCGGCACACCGCCGACGGCGCACACCACTGGCTGCGCACCGCCGTGCGCCGGGTGCTGTCGGGCCGGCCTTAGTGCGGGAAGCTCCGGGGCGGGCGGGTCACGACGTCCTCCCTGAACTCGGCTATCCGGGACTGCACCTGGCGCATCAGGTGGGTGTCCTCGATGCGGTCCAGGTACAGGCAGCGAGCGGCGAGGCCCAGCAGGTCGAAGGCGAAGTACAGGGACATGAGCGGATTGACGAACAACTCGCTGCCCCGGGTGCGGTCGGTGAACCGGACGTCGCCGAAGGCACCCCGGACGGCCGCCGCGATGGAGCCGTTGACGATGCTGGGGTGCTCGGGCGTGTGCTCCTGGGCGTGTGACACCGCGTCGAGGTACAGCGCGCCCTCGCGGCTGGTGCGCGGGACGGAGAAGGCGCCCAGGTAGGCGCCCTCGCGCTCCAGCGCGGCGATGTTCTCCAGGACCTGCACGTGGTTGACGCCGTGGTAGGCGTCGACGCCGAACCCGAGCGAGACCACCAGGCGGTGGCGCGGGCCGTCCAGCCCGGCCAGCGCCGCCACGCTGGTGAGGTCCTCCTCCGGTGTCCCGAGTCCGGCCTCGTCGCCGCGCAGCAGGATGTCGGTGCCGCCGTCGACCAGGACCACGGCGTCGATGTCGTACCGCTCGATCAGGGCCGCGTAGGCGGCGCGCAGCGGCTGGACGCCGGTCTGTGGGAAGGCGTGGACGACGGCCGGGTAGCCGTGCCCCCGCAGCCACTGGGCGAGGGTCCGCTCCGGGAAATAGCGCTGGTGCGGGGCCGACTCGGGGGTGATGACGGCCAGGTCGGGTGCGGCCCAGGCGTCGTCGGGCAGTCCGGCGAGCGCGCTGAAGGAGAGGTTCGCCAGATGCACCTCCCGGCCCTGGTGCAGGAGGGACAGGGCCAGGGGCAGACCGGCGTAGATGTCGAAGCCGCCTCCCGCGCCGGAGACGAGGATCCGCTCGGCGTCCGCGAGCCGGCCGAAGAGCGGGTTCGTGTGCAGAGGCGTCATGTCGATCATTGTGGCGGGTCCCCGTCACGCCCGGGCCCGGTGGGGTGGCGCGGATCGGCGGTACCGCGGTGTCGGCACGCGCCGCGAGCGGTACGGCGACGGGGAGCGGGAGGGAAGGCCGGTCCCGGCGTGCGTCCGGCGGGCACGGTGTCGACGTACGGCCGACGGCACGGCACCGCCCGCCGCCCGGCGCGCCCGGAGTCGGCGAACGGCCGGCGACACGGCACCACCCGCGTGGCGTGCCGGTCCGCGTCCTCGTCGCCGCCGGCTCCGCTTGCGAGGGCGGGGCGGCGGCGGAGACTGATACGGACGACGGCACTCCGGAGGGTCCTGGACGGATGGGCGAGCACGCGATGCGTCCCGGCACCGGGACGCGGCACGGCCGACGGGCCGACGGGCTCCGCCCCGGTTCCGCCCGGCCCGGCCCGCCCCCGGACGGGATTGACGCGGCCGCTCCAGGGCACGCGTGCGGCGGAGACCGCGCGGGCCGGGGCCCCTGGCACGGTTCGGGCCTCGGCGGGACCGCTTCGCCGGGCAGGTCGGAGCGGGTCCCGTCTCCCGTATGTGTGCCGCGCGGTCCCCGGGCGCCAGCCACTCCCCGACGAAAGGCAGTCTCATGACGGACACCCCGCCTGCCACCACCACCGACTCCGGCGCACCGGCGGAGAGCGACGAACACTCGCTCACCGCGGGCCCGGCCGGTCCGGTCCTGCTCCAGGACGCCTACCTCATCGAACAGATGGCGCAGTTCAACCGGGAGCGCATCCCCGAGCGGCAGCCGCACGCGAAGGGCAGCGGCGCCTTCGGCCACTTCGAGGTGACGCACGACGTGAGCGCCTACACCAAGGCGGCCGTCTTCCAGCCGGGCACGCGCACCGAGCTCGTCGCCCGGTTCTCGACCGTCGCGGGTGAGCGCGGCAGCCCGGACACCTGGCGCGACCCGCGCGGCTTCGCGGTGAAGTTCTACACGAGCCAGGGCAACTACGACATGGTCGGCAACAACACACCGGTGTTCTTCGTCAAGGACCCGATGAAGTTCCAGCACTTCATCCGGTCGCAGAAGCGCCGGGCGGACAGCAATCTGCGCGACCACGACATGCAGTGGGACTTCTGGACCCTGTCGCCGGAATCCGCGCACCAGGTCACCTGGCTCATGGGGGACCGCGGCATCCCGCGCACCTGGCGCCACATGAACGGCTACACCTCCCACACCTACATGTGGATCAACGCCTCCGGTGAGCGCTTCTGGGTGAAGTACCACTTCAAGACGGACCAGGGCATCGAGTTCTTCACCCAGCACGAGGCCGACCAGATGGCCGCGGCCGACACCGACTACCACACGCGGGACCTCTTCGAGCACATCCGCGACGGCGACTTCCCGAGCTGGACGCTGCACGTGCAGGTCATGCCGTACGAGGAGGCCGCTTCCTACCGGTTCAACCCCTTCGACCTGACGAAGGTGTGGCCGCACGGCGACTACCCCCTCATCCCGGTCGGCCGCATGACGCTGGACCGGAACCCGACGGACAACCACGCCGAGATCGAGCAGGCGGCCTTCCAGCCCAACAACCTGGTCCCCGGCATCGGCCCGAGCCCGGACCGCATGCTGCTGGCCCGGCTCTTCTCGTACGCCGACGCCCACCGCTACCGGATCGGCGCGAACTACCAGCAGCTGCCCGTCAACGCCCCGGTGGTCGACGTCCGCACCTATTCCAAGGACGGTGCGATGGCCTACCGGAAGACGACCGATCCGGTCTACGCGCCGAACTCCAAGGGCGGTCCGGCCGCCGACACCGAGCACTACGGCACGCCGCCCAGCTGGGAGACGGACGGGTCCATCACCCGTACCGCCTACGTCAGCCACGCCGAGGACGACGACTGGGGCCAGCCGGGCACCCTGGTGCGCGAGGTGCTGGACGACGCGGCCCGGGACCGGCTGGTGGACAACGTGGTGGACCACCTCCTCAACGAGGTGACCGAACCCGTCCTCCAGCGGGCCTTCGAGTACTGGTCGAACATCGACAAGACCATCGGCGAGCGCATCGCCAAGGGCGTGCGGGCCAAGGCGGGAGAGAAGGACTTCAAGGCGGCCGAGCAGCGCAATCCGGCCCGGCAGTCCATGCAGGACAAGGCCTGACCCTTGCTCACCCCGGGCCCGGGACAAACACGTCGCGGGGCGCGCGCACCGGCTGCTAGCGTCCGCTCCGTGCGTTGATCTGCCGTGCGGCGGCCCCGGCCGCCGCGGACGGAGTGACCGCCCTCCTGTCGATGAGACAAGGAGGGCGGCTCGGCATGTTCCCCGTCAGGCAGCCCGGAGGTCCGCACATGTCCGCACCGCACCCGATGTCCTACGAGGCGTTCGTCGCCCACGCCGCCGCCGACCCCGCCGTCGTCGGCCTCGTCCTCAAGGGGTCCCAGGCCCATGAGGGCATGGTCACCCGGTACTCCGACCACGACCTGTACGTGGTGCTCGCCGACGGTGCGGCGGCCGGTCCGGGTGCCCTCGAGGGCTTCCGCTCCGCCCGGCTGGACGTGGTCGTCGTGACGGTGGCGGAGTTCGACCGGCTCGGCGACTGGGAGCGCTACGCGATCGCGCGGGGCCGGGTCCTGCTCGACCGGCTCGGTGGCCGGATCACGAGGACGGTGGCCGCCCAGGGGCGGCTCGGTGCCGCGGAGGCGTCGCGGGTCGCGGCCGCCCGGCTCGACGCCTACGCCAACGCGCACTACCGGTCGCTCAAGAACGCCCGGGACGGGCATCCGCTCGCCGCGCGGCTCGACGCGGCGGACAGTCTCGGCTTCCTGCTGGACCTGCTGTTCGCCCTCGACCGCCGCCCGCGCCCCTACAACAAGTACCTGGAGTGGGAACTGGACCGGTTCCCGCTCCCGGGATGGGACACCGGCCGGCTGCTGACCGCGCTCGGACGGATCACCGGGGCCGGTGACGCGGACGTGCAGCGGGAGCTGTTCGGCCGGGTCGAGGCCGTGGCGCGCGCGGCGGGTCACGCGGCGACGCTGGACGCCTGGGGCGAGGACCTCGGGCTGATGCGCCCCGCGGCGGGGCGGCGCGTTCCGTGACGACACACTACGTCAGTGACTGACATCGCGTGTTACTGTCGATGACAGCGGCTGTCATCGACGGTTCCGACGCCGTGCGCCCGCCGCTCGCGCTCGCGCCCGGCGGACCGGCAGTCGCCACGTACGGACTTTTCTGGAGGATTCTCATGCGTGTTTTCGTCACCGGCGCCTCCGGCTGGATCGGCTCAGCCGTCGTCCCCGAGCTGATCGGGGCGGGTCATCAGGTCGTGGGGCTCGCCCGTTCGGACGCCTCGGCCGAGGCGCTCACCGCCGCGGGGGCCGACGTGGTCCGGGGCACCCTGGACGACCTCGGCGTCCTGCGGCGGGCCGCCGCCGACTCGGACGGGGTGGTGCACCTGGCCTTCAAGCACGACATCGCGTTCTCGGGGGACTTCAAGGGCGCCGGAGAAGCCGACCGGAGGGCCGTCGAGGTGATCGGCGAGGCCCTCGCGGGCTCCGGCCGGCCGTTCACCATCGCGTCCGGGACCCCCTCGATTCCCGGCCACGTGGCGACCGAACGCGACGGCCACGACCCGGACCCGGCCGCGGCCGCCCGGGGCGACGCCCAGCACGTGCGGGCCGCCACCGCCGAACTGGCCCTCGCCCTCGCCGCCCGCGGGGTCCGCTCCTCCGTGGTGCGGCTGGCGCCGACCAACCACGGCGAGGGGGACAACGGATTCGTCCCGGCCCTCATCGGGATCGCCCGCGCGAAGGACGTCTCCGGGTACATCGCGGACGGCGCCAACCGCTGGTCGGCCGCACACCGCCTCGACTCCGCGCGGCTGTTCCGCCTCGCACTGGAGAAGGCCCCCGCGGGCTCGACGCTGCACGCCGTCGCGGAGGAGGGCCTGCCCGTGCGGGAGATCGCCGAGGTGATCGGCCGGCAGCTGAACCTGCCGGTGGAGTCGGTCCCGGCCGCGGACGCGGGCGCCCACTTCGGCTGGCTGGCGGAGCCTCTCGCGGCCAACCGTGCGGCGTCCAGCGTCCTGACCCGTGAGCTGCTGGGGTGGCAGCCCAACCGGCCCGGTCTCGTCGAGGACCTGGAGCAGGGCCACTACTTCACGTAGCCCGGCCCGGCTTCAGACCAGCTCGGGCTGCGGTTCCGCGGGGCGCGGCGGCTCCGGCTGCCGCACCGGCACGGCCTTCGCCTCCCACCGCCGGGTGGTGCGTACGTAGCCGACGATCACGGAGGCCATCGCGAGGAGGAGCAGCGGCCCGGCCGCCCACGGGTGCTCGGCCATCTCCACCGGCAGGTAGCGGTACGCCACCAGCAGTACGACGAAGACCGTCGTGCCGTGGGCGACCAGCCGGACGGCGCCGCTGTCCCAGCCCCGCGCGAACGCGCGCATCGCGGCCTCGACCGTGAGCGCGAAGACCACGCCGGCGACGAGGTCGGCGCCGTAGTGGTAGCCGAAGCCGAGCGTCGCGGTGAGGGTGGCGACCAGCCAGAACGTGCCCGCGAACCGCATCGCCCGGGAGCCCCTGCGGGAGTGGACGAACAGCGTCGTGGCCCACGCCGTGTGCAGGCTGGGCATGCAGTTGCGCGGGGTGATGTCGTCGAACGGGATCGCGTGCGGGGCGCCGCCCGGTGGCAGCGTGTCCGGCCACAGGTTGGCCACCGCCCACTGACCGCCGTCGGCACCGTAGGCGAAGACCGGCCCGACGACCGGGAAGACCATGTAGACGGCGGGCCCGAGCAGGCCGATGACGAGGAAGGTGCGCACGAGGTGGTGGCTCGGGAACCGCCGCTCGACCCCCACGTGCCGCAGTTGGTACAGCCCGACGAGGGCGGCGGCCAGGGGCAGCTGCCCGTAGACGAGGTGGAGCACGTGGCCGCCGACCGGTTCCGTGGCCTCGACGAAGCGGCCGACCAGCCACGAGGGGTTGCCCAGCGCCTGGTCGGCGGTGGCCACGTACGGGTCGAGCACCGCCTTGCGGGTCTCCGAGGTGATGAGCAGCCAGGTGTCCCCCGTCTTGTGCCCGGCCACCAGGAGCAGCCCGAGCCCCGCACCCTTGAGCAGCAGGGCCCGCTCACTGCCCCGGCGCCGCGTCACGGCGACCACCGCGCAGCCGAGGACCACCCACAGCGCGCCGTTGCCGAAGTTCATGTCGGCTCCGACCGCCCAGCGCACCAGCCAGAAGACGACGTCGATCCCGATCGCGGCACCGACCGCGACGAGGCGCTGCCGCCAGGTCAGCACCACCGTCGTCAGGGCGAGGCCGGCGTACAGCAGCGGCCCCGAGTCGGGCGCGAAGACCACTTCTCGCGCCTGCTCGGTGATCGGGCCCCGCACGCCGTAGTGGCGCGCGGCGAATTCCAGCGCGATCAGGAAACCGAGGGTCACCGCACCGGCCGCGGTCCACAGCAGGACCCGCGGCCGACGCAGCGCGGCGAGCAGGGCGCCGCGGTCTCTTCGCGAGGATATTCGTTTGGGTGGGTTTTGCACTTGTTCTGCCCGTTTACTAGGGGTCGGACGCAGCGGCCGCTCGTACGGATCGTCACGAGTTCGAACATGCTAACGGCACCCGTGCGCCGGCCCCGGGCCTCCGTCAGGCCGTGTGCTGGTAGGCCGGATAGGTCAGGTAGCCCGCGTCACCGCCCTGGTAGTACGTGGCCTCGTCCACCGGCGCGAGGGGCAGGCCGGTGCGCAGCCGCTCGACCAGGTCGGGGTTGGAGATGAAGCCGCGGCCGAAGCTGATCAGCTCCGCCCCGAGCCCGAGCCAGTGGTCTGCGTCCTCGCGCCCCGTCTGCTTGGGGCCCATCGGGAGCACCGGGTTCATGACGAGCGTGCCCGGCCACTGGCGGCGCAGCCCGATCAGCAGGTCCTCGTCGGCCGTGGCCTCGATGTGGACGTACGCGATCCCGAGGCGGGACAGCTCGGTCAGCAGCTCGGCGTAGAGCTCGGGAACGTCGGTCTCCTCGACGCCCCAGAACGTCCCCGCGGGCGAGAGGCGGATACCGGTCCGGGCAGCACCGATCGCCTCGACCGTCTCGGACACGGCCTCGACGGCGAAGCGGATCCGGTTGGCCACGGGGCCCCCGTAGCGGTCGGTGCGCAGGTTCGCGTTCGAGGAGAGGAACTGCGAGATGAGGTAGCCGTTGGCGCCGTGCAGCTCGACTCCGTCGAAGCCCGCGTCGACGGCGCGGCGGGCGGCGAGGGCGTAGGACCGCGCGTGCTCCGGCACTTCGGCGGTCTCCAGGGCGCGTGGCACGGGCACGGGCTGCGGACCGGTCGGGGTGAACACCTCTCCGACGGCCGGGACGGCCGAGGGCCCCACCGGCGTGGTCCCGTTGGTGTCGGGGTGGGAGACGCGGCCGCCGTGCATGATCTGGGCGAAGATGCGTCCGCCGTTGGCGTGCACGGCCGCCGTGACGGGGCGCCACGCGGCGACCTGCTCGTCGGTGTGCAGCCCCGGCGTCCCCGGGTTGGACTGCCCGACCAGGCTCGGCTGCACCCCCTCGGACACGATCAGCCCGGCCGTGGCCCGCTGGGCGTAGTACGTGGCCATCGACGGTGTGGCCAGTCCGCCCGCGGCGGCACGCACGCGGGACATCGGGGCCATCACCGTCCGGTTGGGAAGCGTCAGGTCGCCGAGCCGGTAACTGTCGAACAGAGACGTCATGTCAGGACTCCTTGGTCGTCCGCGGCCCGGATCCCGGGCACGACGGTTACGCTAGAACCTGACACTGACGTCAGAGGCAAGTAAGTGTGCCGCGGATCACAGCAGGGAGCAGGGCATGCGCATCGGAGAGGTGGCGTCGCGGGCCGGGGTCAGCGTCCGGTCGGTGCGCTACTACGAGGACCAGGGGCTGCTGGTCAGCACGCGCAGCGCCGGCGGCCAGCGCCAGTACACGGAGCACGAGGTCGAGCGGGTCAGGTTCCTCCAGCGGCTGTACGCGGCGGGCCTGTCCAGCCGCACCATCGCCGAACTGCTGCCGTGCGTCGACTCGCCCAGCGCGGGCAATTCCGACGACGCGCTGGAGCGCATGGCGCAGGAGCGCGACCGGCTCTCCGAGCACATCGCCGACCTCGTCCGCACCCGGGACGCGCTCAACGACCTGATGACCGCGGCCCGCGAATACCGGGACACGGAGTTTGCCTAAACATGTTAGGCAAGCTCATAATCTTCCACGACCGCCGGGCGATCGACGCGGCACCGGCCGGTGACGGATACGGAGGACGGCTGTGGCT
The DNA here is from genome assembly GCF_002188365.1 of Streptomyces sp. CS113. Classification (NCBI taxonomy): domain Bacteria; kingdom Bacillati; phylum Actinomycetota; class Actinomycetes; order Kitasatosporales; family Streptomycetaceae; genus Streptomyces; species Streptomyces sp. CS113. The sequence continues at coordinate 8,378,468 of NZ_KZ195574.1, read as the reverse complement.
CGGGCAGGACTGACCACCGAGAATCTGATCAGGGCCGGGGCCGAGACGGCCGACGAGATCGGCTTCGAGCGCACCACTCCGACCGAGCTGGCCCGACGGTTCGGCGTCAGGACGGCGAGCCTGTACTCGCACGTGAGGAACGCCCACGAACTCAAGACCGGGATCGCGCTGTTCGCCCTGGAGGAGCTGGCCGACCGGGCCTCCGAGGCGGTGGCGGGCCGGGCCGGCAAGGACGCGCTGACCGCTTTCGCGAACGTCTACCGCGACTACGCCCGTGAGCACCCGGGCCGCTTCGCCGCCACCCAGTTCCCCCTCGACGCGGAGGCGGCGGCCGCCGGCGCCGGGGTGCGGCACGCCCAGATGTCGCGGGCGATCCTGCGCGGATACCACCTCGCCGAACCGCATCAGACCCATGCCGTACGGCTGCTGGGCAGCGTCTTCAGCGGCTACGTCGGCCTGGAGGCCGCCGGGGGCTTCAGCCACAGTGCCCCCGACTCGCAGGAGAGCTGGACGGAGATCCTCAACGCGCTGGACGCCCTGCTGCGGACCTGGCCGACCACGTCCTGACCGGGCGGACGTCTGTGCGGGATAGGCTCTGATCCGCCAGCCCGGGACCGCCACAGGAGCGCCACAGGAGGAGTCGGCCATGGGCCCACAGGACCTGCCGGAGGCATCGGCCGCACCGGACACGGCCGAGCGTCTGCGGGCGATCGGCGACGAGTTGTCGGACCGATTCTACGAGCGGGCCGACGTCGTGCGGACCCTGCTGGTGACGCTGCTGGCCGGTCAGCACTCGCTGGTGCTCGGTCCGCCGGGAACCGCCAAGTCGGAGCTGGCCCGGGCACTCACCGGCCGGATCGTGGGGGCGTCCTACTGGGAGATCCTGCTGTCCAAGTTCACCGCGCCGACGCGGATGTTCGGACCCGTCGACGTGGCCGCGCTGGCCCGCGGCGAGTACCGCCAGGTCTTCGAAGGGCGCGCCACCACCGCGCACGTCGCGTTCATCGACGAGATCTTCAAGTGCTCCACGGCGGCGCTGAACGAGACGCTGGGCTACCTCAACGAGCGGATCTACCACCCCGAGAGCGGCGGCGAACCCGTCCGCTGTCCCCTCATCGGCGCCATCACCGCGAGCAACGAACTGCCCGACGGCGAGGACTCGGCCGCGATCTACGACCGGCTGCTGGTACGGATCGAGGTCAACTACCTGGAGGACCCCTCGAACTTCGCCGCTCTGGTCCGCTCCGCGGTCAGCCGCCCGGCGGCGCCGAGGCGGACCACCGTGGACCTCGCCGCGCTGCGGCACGCCGTGGCCGAGGCCGTACCCGCCGTGGAAGTGCCCGACGGGATCGTGGACGCGGTGTGCACGCTGCGCGCCGCCCTGCGCCGCAAGGAGCTGATCGCCTCCGACCGGCGCTGGCGGCAGGCGGTGGGCCTGCTCCAGGCGTCCGCCTACCTCGACGGACGCGCCTCGGTCGCCGAGACCGACCTGTCGGTGCTGACCCACGTGCTGTGGAACTCCCCCGCCGAACGCCCGACCGTCGAGCGGGAAGTGCTGCACCTGGTCAACCCGGACGCCAAGGAGGCCCTCGACCTCGCCGACACCATCGAGGAACTGGAGACCCAGCTCGACGCGATGGCCGGGCAGTCCCGCGAGGCCTTGAGCGAGTGGGTCATCAAGAAGGCGCACCACCAGCTGGCCATGGCGGGCAAGCGGCTGGAGAGACTGCGCGCGGAGGCGGTGGGCGCGGGCCGCTCCACGACCGCCATCGACCGGGTCACCGGCCGCCAGCGCGCCGTGCGCGCCCGGGTGCTCACCGAGGCCCTGGGCGTGGACGCGAGCACCGTGCAGGCCCAGCTCTGAGCAGGGGGCAGGACGACACCGTGGACGATGGCACGGGCGAGGACGCGGCCGGGGCGGCGAGCCCGCTCGGCGCGCTGGCGGACCTGGCCGGGAGCTGGCTGGCCCGCTCCGCCGCTGCCCCCGAACGGCACACCGGGGCCGTGGTCGCGGACCGCTTCGACCGCATCGCCTGGCACGACACCTACGAACAGGCGCCCGCGCTGCGGGAGTTGGCCGGCGAACTGGGCGAGCTTCACGCGCACACCGACGACCTCCTCACCGACGCCTTCCTGGCCGCGTACAAGGCCGCTCCGCGGCTGCGCGAGCCCACCGGGATGGCGCCCTCCCGGCTGGTCAACCACCGCATCGTCACCGCGCTGCTGGAGTCACCGGACTTCGCCGAGCTGCACCGGGAGACGGTCGGCGATCCGTACGCCGCCGCCATGGCCGTGCTCGCCCAGGGCACCGCGCTGCGCCGGATGCTGGACGACTCCCGCCCCGCCCGCGACCGGGACGAACGTGCGGCCCGGGCCGGGCAGGACGCCGAGGACGCGGCGGACGCCGTGGCCGAGGCGCTCCGGCAGGCCGCCGACGAGGCCGACGAGGAGGGCAGCGTCCCGGGGCCGGCGGCCGACGCCGTACGGCGGGCGGCCGAGGACGCGGAGGACGCCGCGAGACGGGCCGCTTCCGATGCCGCCCGGTCGCTGGCGGCGGCCGTGCCCGGCGTCCGTGCCGCCGCGCGCGGTGCGGTGGCGAAGTCGGCGGCGGCCGCGCGGGCGGAGGCCGCGCTGATGCGGGCCTGGGGCGTCGGTTCCGGCGAGCTGGAACGGATGCCCTTCGACGAGCGCGCCCGGCTGGCGGAGCGGCTGCGCGCCGGACGGCTCGCCGAGTGGGCCGAACTGATCGGCCGTTTCCGGCAGATGGCCGCCGGGGAACGGGCCCGCAAGGTGGAGAACGCCACCGGCGAGCTGATCGGGGTCACGCTCGGCGACGACCTCTCCCGGGTCATCCCGTCGGAGCGGGCGAATCTCGGGCTGCCCGCCCTGCGCGCGGTGTTCGCCGCTCGCTATGCCGCCGGGGAGCTGATGCTCTACGACAGTCAGGGCGAGCAGGCCACCGGCCGGGGCGCCGTCATCGCCTGCGTGGACACCTCGCACTCCATGTACGAGGCGGGGCCCGGCGGCATCACCCGGGAGGCGTGGGCGAAGGCGTGCGCGCTGGCCCTGCTGGACCAGGCGCGCCACGCGGGGCGCGACTTCGTCGGCATCGTGTTCTCCGCCGCCGACAAACTCCGGGTCTTCCGGTTCCCGGCCGGCCGGCCCGCCGACCTCACCCGCACCCTCGACTTCGCGGAGACCTTCCTCGGCGGCGGCACCAGCTACCAGCGGCCCCTGTCGGCCGCGGGCGACCTGCTCGAGGCGGAGTTCAACGACGCCGCCCGCACCCGGGGCGACATCGTGATGCTCACCGACGACGACTGCGGCGTCACCGAGGCGTGGATGCGGGACTGGAACGAAGCCAAGCGACGGCTGGGCTTCCGGGTCTTCGGCGTGGGCATCGGCGCCCCGCGCGTCGCGGCGGCCGGCTCGGTCCTCGCGGCACTGTGCGACAACCTCCGCTGCGTCGAGGACTTCACCGACGTCCACGCCGCCGCGGACCTGTTCCGCGTGATCTGACCCGGCCGCCCGGCGCCGTGCGCGGGCCGTCAGGGCTTGCGGGCCACCGCCCCGTACATCGCGATGTCCTCGTCCCGGATGCCCCGCTCCCCGGTGCCGTCCGGGCGCCACTTGTGGACCTGGACGATGCCCGGGTCGGTCAGCTCCAGCCCCGCGAAGAACGCGTGGGCCTCGTCGATGGTCCGCAGCCGCATCGGCATGTCGCGGGCCGCGTACTCGCGTGCGACCCGGCCCACCTCCTCGGGGGCGAACTCGGCGGTGCCGATGGTCATGGCCAGGTAGCTGCCCGAGGGCAGGGGTTCCAGGAGACGGCGGACGATGCCGACCGCGTCGTCCTCGTCCAGGACGAAGTGCACGATCGCGATCACGGTGAGCGCGACGGGCTCGGCCAGATCCAGCGTCTTGCGGAACTCCTCGGACTCGAGGACGGCTTCGGGACGCTGGAAGTCCGCCTCGATGTACGTCGTACGGCCCTCGGGCGTGCTGGAGAGCAGCCCCTGGGACAGGGTGAGGACGATGGGGTCGTTGTCCACGTAGACCACGCGTGACGCGGGGGCCACCGACTGGGCGATCTCGTGCAGGTTGGGCGAGGTGGGGATACCGGTGCCGATGTCGAGGAACTGGCGGATGCCCGCCTCCTCGGCCAGCCAGCGCACCGCGCGGTTCATCCAGTCCCGGTTGGCGCGCATGTGGACGGGCATCGCGGGCCATTCCCGGACCATCGCGTCACCCGCCTCCCGGTCTGCGGGGTAGAAGTCCTTCCCGCCCAGGATGTAGTCGTAGATCCGGGCCGAGTGCGCGTGCTCGGTGTCGATCCGGTCGGCCGGCCATCCGCTGTCGGACATCGTTCGCCTTTCTCCGTGGGGTCGTGCGGTACGAGTGAAGGTCCTCACAGCTCCTTGCGCAGCGCGCCGAGGAGTTCCTCGGTGCCTCGGGCGGGCACGGCCTGGGCACCCAGGCGGTCCAGGGCCTCGCGGTAGACCACCACGTCGTCGCCCTTGTCCAGGTAGACGGCGCCCACGAGCCCTCCGAGGTAGACGATGTCGGGCAGTTCCGGGGCCCGGAACCGGAAGAGGTCGAAGGCGCCGGCGCGCATCGCCGGGTGCGGGCCGCCGGCGAACGGCATGATCTGGAGCGTCACATGGGGCAGCCGGCCCACCTCGATCAGATGGTCCACCTGCTCCCGCATCACGTCTGTGCCGCCGACGGGCCAGCGCAGGACCGTTTCGTCCATCACCACCCACAGGCGCGGCGGGGAGGGCCGGGAGAGGATCTCCTGGCGCCGCATGCGCAGGGCCACCCGCCGCTCGGTGTCCACGGAGGAGGCGTGCGGACTGCCCGCCCTCACCAGGGCCCGCGCGTAGGCCGGGGTCTGGAGCAGTCCGTGCACGAAGCCGGCCTCGTAGGCCCGGATGTGCAGAGCCGCCTGTTCCAGGCTCAGGTACGCCGCGAACCAGTCCGGCATGACGTCGCGGTAAGTGTGCCACCAGCCCCGTTTGTTCGCCTCGCGCGCCGACTTCAGGAAGGTGTCGATCTCCTGCTGGTCGCGCACACCGTAGACCTGGAGGAGCTTCTCCACGTCCGGGAGGCGCAGCCGGCCCACCTTCGCCGCCTCCAGCCGGCGGATCGTGGAGTGGCTCACCCCGATCGCCTCACCGGCCTGCTCGAAGGTGAGACCGGCGCGGGTGCGCAGCTCCTCCAGCTGTCTGCCGAGGATCATCCGCAGCACGGAGGGGGCACCGCCCCAGTCGGTCTCCGCGGTCACGCCATCTCCCCTTCGCCGTCCCGTGCCCGGGACCGGACACGCCAGTCTGTCACGGGCGCCGGCCCGCCGCAGGAGCATGCATCCTGACGGCTGCAATTTTCAACTTGACGGTTGCGCACCGTTGTTGACGGATGACACAGTGGCTTCACCGCGCCCGTCCCCCGCTCGACCCGCATTCCCCAACCGATGACCAGGACCGTCCTGTTGGCGACACGTCCCCCACTGCGCGGGGCGGTCTCGCATGACAACGTTCTCCTGACGTCCGTCGCGGCCAAAGGACCCACCCCCCATGGACCTGCACCACCCGCGTGACCCACGTCCGTCCGCGGCCACCGTCCGTGACCGCTCGTGCCCGTCCGGCACCGCCCGCCCGCCTCGCCGGCACCGCCCGGGCCCGGCCCCGCTCAGCCTCCCCGCCGGACTGAGCGTCGGCCTGGGGCACGACGCCGTGGGCACCTCCGCGTCCCACGGTGAACGCATACTGGCCCGACTCCCCCGTGCGGGCTGCGTGTTCGCCGACGAGGGGCGCTGGTGGTGGATCGTCCCCTCCGGTTCCGACATAGGAGTCGCGTGGCCCGCCGGCACCCACTACGTCGTCGGCGACCCGTCCTGGACCCGGGCGCGACCGGGCGGACGGGCGTCCGGCCCGCGCCTGGTCCACGGCCCGGACGGGGACTCGCCCTACACCGCGCCCATCCCGTTGTACTTCCTCGTCTGCCGGTTCGCCGGAGTGCCGCCGCGCTGGTCCCTGGCACCCTGACCGGACCGCGCCGCCGGACGGTGCGACCGCCTCACTCGAAGTACTTCAGGCTCCAGCCCGTGTCGCTGGTCGGACCGGGGACGTTGGCCCGGCTGTAGGTGGTCCCGCCCCACCAGCAGAAGGTGCCGGTGTACCAGTGCCGGTTCTCCCAGGTGTACGGCGTCCCCTTCGCGACGGCGTGGAACATCAAAGGGAACCTGGGTCCGGCGGGCGGGCTCGTGGCGATGTCGCCGTCGAGCAGGACGAAGCTGTGGTGGCCGGGCCCGTCGACGTGCAGGGTGGGGTCCCAGCCGGCCATCATCGTGGCGCGGTGGGACCCGAAGAGGCAGCCGTTGGACTTGTACCAGTCCCACACGTACGTCGGGTCGCCGCCGGCCCGCAGCCTCAGGTCGGCCAGGCAGTACTGGTCGCTCCAGCTGCCGTTGGCCGAATAGGCGATGTGCAGCTGCCCGTTCGGGTCCTTGACCGGCTCGGGGCCCTCGTTGATGAAGGGGTCGCCCACCACGCGCTCCCAGCTCTCGCGCGGCTGCGAGATGACGTACCGCGCGCCGGTCGGTGCCGTGGGGCTGCTCATCCGCGCGATGTAGAGGTTCTGCTCCACGTTGGTGTCGCCGGCCCAGCCCGACCAGACGAACCACCGCTGCCCCTCGAAGGTGAACAGGGTGCCGTCGATGGCCCACTTGTCGTCCGGCAGCGCCAGCTTCGTCTCGGCCGTGTACCCGCTGTCGGCGGTGGTGGAGCTGATCACGTACATCCGGTGGGCCGCTCCGCGGCCGGCCGTGAAGTAGATGTGGTAGCGGCCGCCGTCCCGCACGATCTCGGGCGCCCACACCTCGCCCCGGTCACGGGTGTCCGACCAGACCTGACGGGCGGGCGCCGCCGCCAGCGCGGCGGTGGACGCGGCCTGGCGTACGGCGATGCCGCCCCCGGTGGACTGCACCGAGACATAGGTGGCGCCGACCCGGATCACGCTCGGGTCGGCGGCCCGCAGAGCGGTCTGGTCCGCCCGCGCGGCCCCCGGGGAGGACACCAGGAGCAGGAAGGCGGCGAGGGCGCCGGACAGCAGGGCGGCGACGGCCCCGCGCAGTCGGCGGGACGGCTTCCCGCTCCCGCTCGGGGGGCTTCCGGTCAGGTGCGGCATGTCCCTCCGCTTCCACGGGCCGTGATGTACATCGATGGAAGTAGGCAACGGGTCCAGGATCGTAACTGAGAGCGGACATGTCAATCAGCAGTCCGCAACGCGTCCGGCACGCACGGCATCCGGCGCGCGGGGCCTTCCCCTCATTTCACCTTCCGAACCTGGAGGGACTTCTTCCGATTGATCTCGTTCAACTAGTTGACATGCACAGGGAAGGACTACAACCCTGCAAGTCCCCCCACACCAAGGAGGACCGTGTGCTTTCCCCACGCAAGCTGACGGCGTCCCTGGCCGTCGCGGCGTCCATCGGCGCCGTCGCCGTCGTCGTCGGACCGGCCGAACCGGCTTCGGCGGTACCGGACACCATCCCGCTCACCCTGAAGAACGACTCGGGCAGCGCCGAACAGGTCTACGTCTACGTGATCGGCACCGAACTCGCTTCCGGGAAGCAGGGGTACGCCGACGAGAGCGGCGCCTTCCACGCCTGGCCGGCCGGTGGCGCCCCGCCGGTCCCCGCCCCCGACGCCTCGTTCGCGGGGCCCGCAAACGGCGGGTCAAAGACCGTTCAGCTTCCGAAGTTCTCGGGCCGGGTCTACTTCTCGTACGGCAAGAAGCTCGACTTCCGGCTCGCCGAGGGCGGCCTCGTGCAGCCCGCCGTCCAGAACGCCGCCGACCCCAACCACGACACGCTGTTCAACTGGACCGAGTACACGCTCAACGACTCCGGTCTGTGGATCAACTCCACCCAGGTGGACATGTTCTCGGCGCCCTACTCCGTCGGCCTGACCGCGGGTGACGGGTCCACGAAGCAGACGGGTTCCCTCAAGCCCGGCGGGTACAAGGCGGTCGCCGACGGTCTCACGCAGCAGGGCGGCGGCTGGGAGGGGCTGGTCCAGACGCGCGGCGACGGCTCGCCGCTGCGCGTCCTGGCCCCCGGGCACGGCATCGGCTCGGGCGACCTGCCCGCCGGCGTGATGGACGACTACATCGACCGGGTCTGGAGCAAGTACGCCACCGACACACTGACGGTGACACCGTTCAAGGATCAGCCGGACACGAAGTTCCACGGCCGGGTCAACGGCGACAGGATGGACTTCACCGACGGCAGCGGTGCGGTGGTGACCTCCTTCGAGAAGCCGGACTCCGACTCGGTCTTCGGCTGCTACAACAAGCTGGACGCCCCCAACGACCAGGTGCGCGGCCCCATTTCGCGGACCCTGTGCGCCGCGTACAACCGTTCCACGCTGCTCACCAACGCCGAGCAGCCCGACGCCGACGCCTCCGGCTTCTACCAGGACGACGTCACCAACCACTACGCCCGCCTCGTCCACGCGCAGATGCGGGACGGCCAGGCGTACGCCTTCGCCTTCGACGACGTCGGCAACCACGAGTCGCTGGTGCACGACGGCGACCCCAAGGACGCGGCGATCACGCTGGAGTCCTTCGACTGACCGGGCCGGCCCCACCCGCGCCCGAACCGACGCACCACCTTCCCCCCACCCCCGCGCCCGCTCCCGCCTCGTGGGAGCGGGCCCACGAAAGGGAGAGACATGGCCTCCCCACGACTGCTCCGCGGCTGCCTCCTCGCCACCCTGTCCGCCACCCTCGTCGCGGCCGCCGCGGTGACCCCCGCCCAGGCGGAGCACCGGCCGGAGTCCGCCGCCGCGGTGACGTTCTCCGACACCTTCGACGGACCCGCCGGATCCGGCGTCGACGCCGCGAAGTGGCAGCTCGAGACCGGCGACAACGTCAACAACCACGAACGGCAGTACTACACGCCCGGCACGGACAACGCGAAGCTCGACGGCCAGGGCAACCTGGTGATCGAGGCCCGTCGTGAGAACCCGGGCAACTACCAGTGCTGGTACGGCACGTGCGAGTACACGTCCGCCCGGCTGAACACGTCCGGCAAGTTCACCGCGACCTACGGCCACGTCGAGGCCCGGATGAAGATCCCGCGCGGGCAGGGCATCTGGCCCGCGTTCTGGATGCTGGGCCAGGACATCGGCGAGGTCGGCTGGCCCAACTCGGGCGAGATCGACATCATGGAGAACGTCGGCTTCGAGCCGTCCACCGTGCACGGCACCCTCCACGGCCCCGGCTACTCCGGCTCGGGCGGCATCGGCGCGGCCTACACCCTGCCGAACGGCGAGGCGTTCGCGGACGCCTTCCACACCTTCGCGGTGGACTGGGCCCCGGACAAGATCATCTGGTCGGTCGACGGCACCGTCTACCAGACCCGTACGCCGGCCGACCTGGGCGGCAAGGACTGGGTCTTCGACAAGCCGTTCTTCCTCATCCTGAACCTCGCGGTCGGCGGCTACTGGCCGGGCGACCCCGACAGCTCGACCACCTTCCCGCAGCAACTGGTGGTCGACGAGGTGAAGGTGACCACGAGCGACGGCTGACGCCCCCGCACCCCGAAGGGGACCGCCGCCTCCCGGGAGGTGACGGTCCCCTTCCCGCTGTCCCGTTCAACTCTCCCGTTCAACCGCGGGTCAGATCTTGGAGACCGACCACGCGCAGCAGTTCCAGCCGCTCGTGGGACTCACTGCCCGGGCGGGCGGTGTAGACGACGAGCCGCTGGTCGTGCTCGGGGCTCAGCAGCACCTCGCAGTCCAGCTCCAGCAGTCCGACGACCGGATGCAGGAACCGTTTGACGTCGGCCCGGCGCACGGCGACCTCGTGGTTGTCCCAGAGCGCCGAGAACTCCTCGCTCCGGGCACGGAGCCGGCGTACGAGTGCCGTCAGCCGCGCGTCGTCCGGGCGGCGGGCCAGGGTGGCGCGCAGATCCGCCACCGCCGCGCGGGCGGCCCGGTCGTGGTCCTCGGCCGGGAAGTGTTCCCGCGCGGCGGGGTCCGTGAAGAAGCGCCAGACGACGTTGTGCTCCGCCTCGGGCCGGGCGGACGCGTCGCCGTGGAGCGCCTTGCCCATCGCGTTCTGCGCGAGGACGTCGCCGCGGTCGCTCACCACCTGGGCGGGGACGTCGGTCAGCCGGTCGAGGATCAGGAGCAGGCCGGGGCGGACGTGGTCCGTGGGGGTGCGGTGGTGCGAGGGTTCCTCGCCGGCCAGGTGGAAGAGGTGGTCCCGTTCGTCGTCGGTCAGCCGCAGCGCGCGGGCGACGGCGGCGAGCATCTGGCGGGACGGGCGTGATCCCCTGGCCTGCTCCAGGCGTGTGTAGTGGTCGGTGGACATGCCCGCCAGCTGCGCGACCTCCTCACGGCGCAGTCCCGGGGTGCGTCTCCGCGCGCCCTTGGGCAGGCCCACGTCGGCGGGGGCGAGTCGGGTGCGGCAGTGGCGCAGGAAGTCGGCCAGCTCGGTTCTGTCCACCCGTCCACCCTGCCTCGTGCCGCCCGCCGCAGCCAGGGACGGCCGGTCCCTGGACAAGGACGTCTCTCCCGCCGCGGCCGGCGGCGCCACACGCTGGTGAGCGACGGGTTCGCCCGCGGCCCGGTCCGCCGGTGCCGCGCGCTGCCCGGATCCCTCCACGACGAAAGGCAGGACCGCCATGCAGTACCGCACGCTCGGCCGCACGGGCATCAAGGTCAGCCCCTACGCACTCGGCGCCCTGATGTTCGCCACGTCGGTCGGCAATCCCGACCCCGACGACTCGGCCCGGATCATCCACAAGGCACTGGACGCCGGGATCAACCTGATCGACACCGCCGACGCCTACCGCGACTCCGAGGACGTCGTCGGCAGGGCGATCGAGGGGCGGCGCGACCGTGTCGTCCTCGCGACCAAGGTGGGCCGGCCCGTGGGGGACGACCCCAATCAGCGGGGCGCGTCACGGCGCTGGATCACGACCGCCGTGGAGAACTCGCTGCGCCGCCTGCGGACCGACCACATCGACCTGTACCAGATCCACCGGCCGGATCCCGGCACGGACGTCGAGGAGACGCTCGCCGTGCTCTCCGACCTGATCCGCAGCGGCAAGGTCCGGGCGATCGGGACGTCCACGACCCCGGCGTCCGACCTGGTGGAGGCGCAGTGGGTCGCCGAGCGGCGCGGTCTGGCGCGGTTCCACACCGAGCAGCCGCCGTACTCGCTGCTCGACCGCGGCATCGAGCGCGAGGTGCTGCCGGTCGCGCAGCGCCACGGGCTGGGCACCCTGGTGTGGGGCCCCCTGGGACAGGGACTGCTCACGGGGCGGGTGCGCCGGGGCGGACCGAACGAATTGCGCCGCGCCGGGCTCGTCCGGCACCTCGACGACGAGCGACGGCTCGACACCGTCGAACGGCTCGTCCCGCTCGCCGCGGAGGCGGGCCTGCCGCTGACCCACCTCGCCATGGCGTTCACCATCGCCCACCCGGGCGTGACCAGCGCGATCGTCGGACCGCGCACCATGGAGCACCTCGACGACCTGCTCGCCGGGCTCGACGTCGCGCTGGACGACGACCTCCTCGACCGGATCGACGAGATCGTGCCGCCCGGCACCGACGTCGGCACCCTGGACCAGGTCTTCGTGCCGCCCGCGCTCCAGCGTGCGGAGCTGCGCCGCAGGCCCGTGGGCGAGCGCCGCGCCGCCTGACCGGGCTCAGGGGGACGTCGTCCGGGCGACGTCCCCGGCCGGAGCATCCTCGTCCGGGGCCGCCGGGGGCGGGAAGATCAGGTCTTCGAGCGCGTCCGCGGCGAAGAGGAAGGCCATCATCACGACTGGTAGGAGCAGCGCGAGCAGAATCACAGGACCTCCCGGTGGGTCGGTCTGTGGGCGTCGTGGCCCGGCTTCCAGGATGGGCCCGAATGGCGGAATCCGCACGGTGGGAGCGGACGCGGTGCTCGCCCCTCCGGGACAAGGGAGCTACCCCTGGTGATCCCTTGGCCAGTCGTTCACGCATATGCAGAACGAATGTGCGGCGCCACCTCTGCCCAGGACATGCCGTTGAGTACGTATGGAACCTCCCATCGAGATCAACCACAGCGGCGTCGGGGACTGGACCATCGTGGAGATCCGCGGAGAGGTGGACGTGTACACCGTGCCGGTGATCAAGCAGTACATGATCGAGCGACTGGCGGACGGGCACCGCCGGTTCGTCGTCGACCTGCGCGCGGTGGCGTTCATCGACTCCATGGGTCTGGGTGTGCTGGTCGGCGCCCTCAAACGGGTCCAGTCGGTGCACGGCGAACTGAAGCTGGTCATCACGGACGCCAACACCAAGCAGCTCTTCGCCCTGACCGGCCTGCGCCACGTCTTCCCCATCTACGACTCCGTGTACCAGGCGCGGCGCACCTCCTAGCGGGCCCCTCCGGGCGAGGCGCCCTTGACTGGTTGCTCGCCCACCCCCATATTCACCAACACCCCGTCAACAACTCCTCAGAGGTGACCGTGAGAAGCCTCAGACCCTGGGCTGCCCTCTGCGCAGCCGCCGCCCTCGCCCTTCTCACCTCCACGCTCACCGCTTCCTCCGCCCCCGCGGCGGCCTCCCCGCCGGGCGGACCCGCCTTCGGCACGCACTCCGCCAGGGCGGCGCTGGCCCGCCTGCTGCCGCGGCACGTCTCGCAGTTCACCCTCGTTCCGGCGCACCGTCCCGCCTCCGGCGACTGGTTCAGCGTCTCCGGCCACGCCGGCCACGTCCGGGTGCGGGGCACCAGCCCCGCGGTGCTCCTCAGCGGCGTCAACTGGTACCTCAAGTACACGGCCAAGGTCGACATCGGCTGGCCCGGGCGCAGCACGGCCGAGCTGCCGCGCACCCTGCCCGCACCCGACGGCACCGTTCGCCGGCAGGCCTCGGTGCCGCACCGCTTCGCGCTCAACGACACCGACGACGGCTACTCCGGCGCCTACCGCGACTGGGCCTCCTACGAGAAGCAGATCGATCTCCTCGCCCTGCACGGGGCGAACGAGGTCTTCGTGCAGATGGGCGCCGACGCCGTCTACTACGAGACGCTCCAGGAGTTCGGGTACTCGAAGGAGGAACTGAGGTCCTGGATCCCGGGTCCGGCGCACCAGCCGTGGTGGCTGATGCAGAACATGTCCGGTTTCGCCGGTCCCGTCTCCGAGCGGCTGATCGAGGACCGCGCCGCACTCGGCCGCAGGATCGCGCACCGCCTGCGCGAGCTGGGCATGACCCCCGTACTGCCCGGCTACTACGGCACCGTGCCCCCGGGCTTCACGGACCGGAACCCCGGCGGCACGGTCGTCCCGCAGGGCCAGTGGGTCGGCTTCGAGCGGCCGGACTGGCTGGACCCGCGCACCGACGTGTTCCCCAGGGTCGCCGCCGCGTTCTACCGCCACCAGCGTGAGCTGTTCGGCGACTCCACGATGTACAAGATGGATCTCCTGCACGAGGGCGGACGGCCCGGCGACGTCCCCATCGGCCAGGCCGCCCAGGCCGTGATGAAGGCGTTGCAGACCGCGCGCCCCGGTGCCGTCTGGACCCTGCTCGGCTGGCAGAAGAACCCCTCGACGCAGATCATCGACGCCGTCGACAAGAGCAGGCTGCTCATCGTGGACGGTCTGTCCGACCGCTACGACGGCCTCGACCGCGAGACCGCCTGGCACGGCGCGCCCTACGCGTTCGGCACGATCCCCAACTTCGGCGGTCACACCACCATCGGCGCCAACACCGCCGTGTGGGCCGAGCGTTTCGACCAGTGGCGCACCAAGACCGACAGCGCGCTCGCGGGCATCGCCTACCTGCCGGAGGGCACGGGCGGCAATCCGGTCGCCTACGAGCTCTTCACCGAACTGGCCTGGCGCACCGGCCCGGTGGACCACGAGGCATGGTTCGCCGCCTACGCCGAACGCCGCTACGGCCGCGCCGACCCGCACGCCGCCCGGGCCTGGGAGCTGCTGCGCACGGGCCCGTACAGCATGCCGTCCGGCACCTGGAGCGAGGCGCAGGACAGCCTCTTCACCGCCCGCCCCCGGCTGACGGCCGGCTCGGCGGCCAGCTGGAGCCCGGCGCGATGCGCTACGACCCGGACACCGTGCGCCGTGCGCTGGCCGAGCTCCTGAAGGTCGCACCCGCGCTGCGGACGACCGACGCCTACCGCTTCGACCTGGTCGACGTGGCGCGCCAGGCGCTGGCCAACCGCAGCCGCTCCCTGCTCCCGGAGATCAAGTCCGCCTACGACGCCGGGGACCTGTCCCGGTTCCGTGCGGGGGCGGCCGAGTGGAAGGACGACATGGCCCTGCTGGACCGGCTGCTCGCCACCGACACCCGCTTCCTGCTCGGCCCGTGGCTGGCGGACGCCAGGTCCTGGGGCGCCACCCGGGCGGAGCGCGACGTCGCCGAGTTCGACGCCCGCTCGATCCTGACCACCTGGGGCCACCGCTCCGGCAGCGACTCGGGCGGCCTGCGGGACTACGCCAACCGGGAGTGGTCCGGACTGGTCTCCGACTTCTACGCGAAGCGCTGGACGACGTACCTCGACTCCCTGGACACCGCGCTGGTCACCGGACGGCCGCCGGCCGCCCTCGACTGGTTCGCGCTGGAGAACGCCTGGAACCAGCGGCACGACTCCTACCCCCTGAAGCCCTCGGGCGACCCCGTGGCGACGGCCGCGGCCGTGCTCGACGCGCTGCCCGCACCGGCGCCGGCCGGGTCGGGGGCGACGCGGTGAGGCGCGCCGCGAGCAGAGCCGCCGGTGTGGTCGTGGCGGTGCTCAGTGGTCTGGCACTGGCCGCGACCTCGACGACGGCACAGGCCGCCACCGGCCCCGACGTCATCGCCCACCGCGGCTCCTCGGGCATGGCACCCGAGAACACCGCCGCCGCCATCGACCTCGCCGTCCACCAACGCGCCGACTACGTCGAAATCGACGTCCAACGCACCAAGGACGGCAAACTCGTCAACTTCCACGACTGCACCATGCAACGCACCACCGACATCGAAGACCTCTACCCCGGCCGGCCTCAATACCGCGTCTCCGACTTCATTTGGAACGAACTGCGCCGCCTCGACGCCGGAACCTGGTTCCACGACGACTACGCGGGCGAACGCATCATCACCGTCGACGACGTCATCCGCCACATCCAGCACACCCGCACCGGACTCCTCGCCGAAATCAGCCCCTGCGGCCAGTACGGCACCACCATCGCCACCGACCTCGCCGACCATCTCGACAGCAGAGGCGACTACGTCACCAAAGCCCTCGCCCGCCACCGGCTCGCCGTCCAGTCCTTCCAGACCGACGACGCCCGCACCTTCCACGCCGCCCAGCCCGACATCCCCATCGGCATCCTCGACGCCGACCGCCCCACCGACACCGAACTGACCGAACTCAGCCAGTGGGCCGACCAGATCAACCCCCAGCACACCGTCACCGACCAGACCCTCGTCGACCGCGTCCACCAACTCGGCATGGACATCAACGTCTGGACCGTCGACGAACCCGGCGCCATCCGCACCATGGCCCGCCTCGGCGTCGACGGCATCATCACCGACTACCCCCAGACCCTCACCCAACGGGGGTGACCCGGCTCAGGGTCGGGTGGCCCGGTCCAGTTCGATCAGGACGGAGTAGTACGTGCGGCCGGTCGCGCGGTCCATGCCGATCTCGCACATGCGGTTGGCGGACAGGTGGGCGTCGTAGGGGCGCGAGGTCACCTCGGCTGCCTCCTTGGCCGTCGCCGAGGCCGTCAGCTCCTTGTGCAGCATGCCGCGGTCGCCGGCGAAGGCACAGCATCCGGCGTCGTCCGGGACGACGACCTCGTCGGCGACCGCGTCGGCCACCGCGCGCAGTTGGTCCACGTCGCCGAGGTGCTGCATCGAGCAGGTCGGGTGCAGCACCGCCGAGCCGGTCGTCCGGCGGATCGTCAGCCGCGGCAGGAGTTCCTCGGCGGCCCACACGATGGAGTCGATCACCTCGAGACGCCCGTGCAGTTCCCGGTTGGCGTGGGTGAGGTAGGGGACGACCTCGTGCCGGATGCCGAGCGTGCAGGAGGAGGCGTCGACGACGAGCGGGAGCCGCCCGCCGTCGGTCCAGGCCCAGGCGGCCTCGACGACGCGGTTGGCCATCACGGTGTTGGCGTCCGCGTACCCCTTGGAGTGCCAGATCGTCGAGCAGCAGGTCCCCGCGACGTCGTCGGGGATCCACACCGGCCGGCCCGCCCGCGCCGAGACGTCGACCACGGCCTGCTGGAGCGAGGGCGTGCCGTCGTCCTCGGGACCGGCGAAGATCCGGTTGACGCAGGCCGGGTAGTAGACGGCGCTCGCTCCGGCGCGGGTGGTGGGCGGTGCGGTGCGGGCGGCGGCGCCCGGGATCTCCGGCAGCCACTCGGGCACCAGGTCGGGGCGTACGGCTCTGCGGGCGAGGCCGGTGGCGGCCTCCAGCAGCCGGTCGCCGATCTTCTCGGCCGCACCGACCGCGAGGCGGGCCGACGCCTCCACGGTCTTGAACCGTTTGGCGCTGAGTGCGGCGATCCGCTCCTCGCGCGGCGAGTGCCGGCGGTGGCGGAAGTCCTTCATCAGGGCGCCGGTGTCGATGCCGACCGGGCAGGCGATCGCGCAGGTGGAGTCGCCCGCGCAGGTGTCGACGGCGTCGTAGCCGTAGGAGGCGAGGAGTTGCTCCTCGACCGGTGAACCGTCCGGCTGCCGCAGCATCTCCCTGCGCAGCACGATGCGTTGGCGCGGGGTGGTCGTCAGGTCGTGGCTGGGGCAGGTGGGTTCGCAGAAGCCGCACTCGATGCAGGGGTCGGCGACCGGCTCGATCCCGGGGATCGTCTTCAGTCCGCGCAGATGGGCCTTCGGGTCGCGGTCGAGGACGACCCGGGGCGCCAGGACGCCCTCGGGGTCGATGACCTGTTTGACGCGCCACATCAACTCGGTCGCCCTGGGCCCCCATTCCAGCTCCAGGAACGGGGCGATGTTGCGTCCGGTGGCGTGTTCCGCCTTCAGCGACCCGTCGAAACGTTCCACGGTCATCCGGCAGAAGTCGTCCATGAACGCCGCGTACCGGTCGACGTCGGAGGGCTTGGACGCGTCGAAGGCGAGCAGGAAGTGCAGGTTGCCGTGGGCGGCGTGGCCGGCGACGGCGGCGTCGAAGCCGTGCTGCGCCTGGAGTCCGAGCAGTTCCTCGCAGGCGTCGGCCAGCCGGGACGGCGGCACCGCGAAGTCCTCCGTGATCAGGGTGGTGCCCGCCGGGCGGGAGCCGCCGACTGCCGTGACGAAGGCCTTGCGGGCCTTCCAGTAGCCGGAGATCACCTTGGCGTCGCGGGTGAACTCGTTGGTCACCGAGGCGACCGGCGCGACCAGTTCCAGCCGTTCGACGACCGCTGCCGCCGCCCGCTCGAAGGCATCCTGGCCCGCCTCGTCGGGGGCCCGGAACTCCACCAGCAGCGCCGCCGTCTCCCGTGGCAGCCGGGCCCAGTCGGCCGGTACGCCCCGTACGCTCACCGAGGCGCGCAGCGTGTTGCCGTCCATCAGCTCGACGGCGATCGCCCCGGCCTCGTTGAAGAGGGGGACGGCCGCCGCGGCGGCGGTCAGCGAGGGGAAGAAGAGCAGGCCGCTGGAGACCCTGCGGTCCAGCGGCAGGGTGTCGAAGACGACGTCAGAGATGAAGCCGAAGGTGCCCTCGGAGCCCACCATGAGCCCGCGCAGGATCTGGACGGGTGTGGTGCCGTCGAGGAAGGCGTCCAGCCGGTAGCCGTTGGTGTTCTTGATCTCGTACTTGGCGCGGATGCGGGCGGTGAGGGCCTCGTCCGCCTCGATCTCGGCCTTGAGCGCCAGCAGCCCCGCGCACAGCTCCGGCTCGGCCCGCGCCAGCGTCTCGTCCGCGTGCGGGTCGGCGGTGTCGACGACGGTGCCGCTCGGCAGCACGAAGGCCAGTGAGGCGAGGGTGCGGTACGAGTTGCGGGTGGTGCCCGCGGTCATGCCGGAGGCGTTGTTGGCGACGACCCCGCCGACGGTGCAGGCGATGGCGCTGGCCGGGTCGGGCCCCAGGATCCTGCCGTACCGGGCGAGGGTCGCGTTGGCCCGCATGATCGTGGTGCCGGGGCGGACGCGGGCCCGCGCGCCGTCGTCCAGGACCTCGATGCCGGTGAAGTGGCGGCGGACGTCGACGAGGATGTCCTCGCCCTGGGCCTGGCCGTTCAGGCTGGTGCCGGCGGCGCGGAAGACGACCTGGCGGCCGTGGTCGCGGGCGTACGCCAGCACCGCGGCCACGTCGTCGACGGTCTCGGGGAGTACGACGACCTGCGGCACGAACCGGTAGGGGCTGGCGTCGGAGGCGTACTTCACGAGGTCGGAGATCTTGCACAGGACCTTGTCCCGGCCCAGCAGCGCGGTCAGGCCGGCGCGCAGCGGCTCGGGGGTGCCCGTGGCACCGCCGTCGGGCACCCGGTCGGCGGACGCGACACGGGCCGTGCCGGGACGGAGGCTCTCCGGCTTGGGCTCCAGCAGGGGCATGACGTTCGACTCCCACACGGTCTCGATCGATGCTGATCAGCGTACGGCTGCCGGGCTCGCCGGCCCGGGCGGGGCCGACGAGCCCGGAACGGGTCACCCGGGCAGGTCCGGGCCGGGCAGGTCCGGGTGGGGCAGGAGGGCCACCACGTCGATCTCGACGAGGATGTCCATCAGGTCCGACCCGACCGTGGTGCGCACCGGGCAGGGTTCCTCGAAGAAGGCGCGGTAGGCCGCGTCGTACGCGGCGAAGTCCCGCTTGAGGTGGTGCAGGTGCGCCGTGACCTTCACGACGTCCCGCAGGGTCAGGCCCCGCGCGGCGAGGACCGCCGCCACGTTGCGCAGCACCTGCGCGGTCTGTGCCGCGACGCCCTCCGGTACGGCGCCGGTCGCGGGGTCCTGCGGCCCGAATCCAGCCGTGAACAGGAACCCGCCCGCCACCACCCCCTGGGAGTAGGCGCCCGCGGGACGGGGAGCATCGGGCGTGTGCACGGCCTGCTTGCCGGTCGGCTCGCTCATCCGGTCAGGTCACCTTCCCGCTCGTTGACCTCCGCGTAGTGGCGGAGCTTGTCCTCGTCCACGCTCACGCCCAGGCCCGGTCCCGACGGCACCCGCAGCCGGCCGTTCTCCAGGTGCAGCGGCTCGATGATGTCGTCCGCGTGCAGGTAGTACATGCTGTCGATGGCCCGGGAGAGGACGGGGGTGCTCGACACGACGGCCAGGTGCGCGGCCGTGGCGATGCCGAGTTCGCCGCCGCTGTGCAGGTTCATGCCCAGGCCGAAGGTCTCGCAGTGCGCGGCGAGCGCCTTGGTCGCGGCGATGCCGCCCCACTTGTAGACGTCGCCGTGGATGACGTCGACCGCGTTCAGCCGCATGGCCGGCGCGAAGTCCTCGAAGCGGACGACGCACATGTTGGTGCACAGCGGGATGCGCACCTTCGCCTTCACCTGGGCCATGCCCTCGATGCCGACGCAGGGGTCCTCCAGGTACTCCAGGTCGAGCTCCTCGAGCGCGATGCCGGCCCGGACCGAGTCGGGGACGGACCAGGCCGCGTTCGGGTCGACGCGCAGGTTCACGCCGGGCAGCGCCTCGCGGACCGCGCGCAGGATGGCGACGTCGCCCGCGCAGTCCTTGGTGCCCTTGAGCTTGACGGCGTCGAAACCGCCCTCCTCGACGACCCGCACCGCGTGCTCGGCCATGGCCTTTGGCAGGTCGGCCGGGGTCGCTCCCGGCGCGTCGGCGCGGGTGATCAGCGCGGTGATCGGGACCTCGTCGCGGACGGCGCCGCCCAGCAGATCGGTGACGGACTGGCCGGTGGCCTTGCCCATCGCGTCCCAGCAGGCGACGTCGACGGCGGCGATCGCCGCGTAGCCGAGGTAGCCGTAGAAGAACGGCACCATGTGCTGCTTGCGGTGGAAGCCCTCCAGCGCGAACGGACTGGTCCCGATCAGGTCCGGGGCCATCCGGCGGACGATCGCGGCGACCGGCGCGCCCCACATCGTCTCGCCCCAGCCCTCGACGCCCGCGTCGGTGCGCACCCGGACGACGGTGCGGGTCTCGCCCGTCTTGGTCTCGAAGGAACTGGTGAAGGGGTTGACGAGTGGGAGGTTGACAACCCACACGTCGACGTCGGTGATCTTCATTTCTTCTCCTCGCATCGTGGGGGTCACCGGCTCGCCGCGTCGAAGGCCCGGATGGCGCGGGCCAGTCCTCGTGCCCGGTCGTCCAGGAGCCGGCCGCCGCGGTCGGCGTCGGCACCGGAGGCGTCGTCGGTGGAGCCGTCGACCCGCTCCCACTCGCCGTGGCGTTCGACGGTCAGGCCGGGGTGGGGCGGGTGGTCGAACAGCGGGGGCGGTTCGACGGGGGTGCGGGCGGGCACGGGGGTCTGCACCAGTTCCGGGTGCGCCGCCAGCATGAGGGACGTCTCGAACCATCCGGCGTGCCCCGGGGTGACGTCCGGCCGTCCGGCCTCGTCCTCGCCTGCCGTGAGGGTCCAGTACGAGCAGGCGGCGACCGTGACGCGGGCGCGCAGCGCGAACCGCTTCACGGCGAGCCGCATGATCTCGTCGTTGCCGCCGTGGCCGTTGACGACCATGACACGGCGGTACCCGCTGGTCACGAGCGAGTCGAGGACGTCGTCGAGTACGGCGCCCAGGGTCGCGGCGGAGAGGGAGACGGCCGCCGCGAACAGGTGGTGCGGGCTGTGCCCGAAGGGCAGCGCGGGCAGCCGCACGACCTCGGGTGCCGTGGGTGCGGCCGGCGCCGGGGTCGCGGCGGCCTCGCGGTCGAGGAGGGCCAGCGCCCGGTCCACGACCTCCTCCACCAGGAGCGTGTCGGTCCCCATCGGCAGGTGCCCGGCGTGCTGCTCCTGCGAGCCGATGGGCAGCAGCGCGATGCCCTGCTCGCCGGCCCGGCGGACCTCCCGCCAGGTGAGTTCGGTCAGTCTCGATTGGCTCACGGTGCTACCTCTCCGAAACGGGGCCGTGGCAGAGTCGGCGCATGGTCCACAAAAGTTCTCCGTTGCGACTGGTCCCGGATGCCGCGGAGCAACCGCTCGCTCCCGCGGCACCGCGGCGGCTGGGGGCCGTCGAACTGGTGCCCGGCCGGGTCAGGGCGGCCGTGCTGTCGATGGCCGGACGGGTGCTGGAGCGCACCGAGTCCTCGTACGACGCGGCCACCGCGACCCCCGCGGACATCGACGGGGCCCTGGCCGGGGTGGCCGGTGTCTTCGCCGGCCGGGAGGTCCAGGGGATCGGGGTGGCCGCCGCGGGCCTCGTGGACCCGCTCACCGGACTGATCCTCGAGGTCAACGACGTACCGGCGCTGCACGGCTATCCGGTGACGGAGCGGCTGGGCGCCCTCACCGGGGCCGGGGTGCACCTGGAGCACCGGGCGCGGCTCCAGGTGCTCGGCGACCGCTGGTTCGGCGCGGGCCGCGGGCGGCGCACCTTCGCCTCGGTCTCGACCGGCGAGGTGCTCGGGGTGGGCGTCCTCTACGACGGTGAGGTGATGGCGCCGCCCGGCGGGCGCAGCGGCGCGCACATGACCGTGTCGGCCAGCGGCGAACGCTGCACGTGCGGGAGCCGGGGCTGCTGGAAGACCCTGGCCACGACCGGCTGGCTGCGGGCCAGGGCACGTGCCGCGGGGCTCGGGGAGGCGGTGTCGCTGGCCGAGCTGGTGCGCGGCGGGGACGCGCTCGCCGGGCGGGTGGTCGAGGAGTACGCGCGGAACCTGGCCCTCGGGCTGGTGAACGTGCAGCAGCTCTTCGCGCCGGGCCTGTTCATCCTGCACGGTGAGGCGCGTGAGGGCGGTGAGCGCTTCCGCACCGTGGTGGAGGAGCGGCTGCGGGACGCGGTGGCCTTCGCGGGGGCCGAGCAGCCGCGAGTGCTGGTCGGCACCGCCGCGGTCGACGACGTGGCGCTGCTCGGCGGGGCGGGTCTGGTGCTGTCGCACCTCTAGCGGGGGGCGGGTCATCGGCTCGCTTCGTCCGTCGGTGCGTCCGTCGCTTCGGCCGCCTGTGCGTCCGTCGTTTCGGCCGCAGGTGCCTCCGTCGGGGCGTCCGTCCGGGCGGACGCGCGTGCCGCGGCGCGGCGGCCCCGGCGCGGGTCGAGGACCGGTACGGCGTCGAGCAGCTGCCGTGTGTAGGGGTGCCGCGGGGTGCGCAGGACCGCCGCCGCCGCACCGACCTCGACCAGGCTCCCCCGGCTCATCACGGCGACGCGGTCGGCCACCTGCGCCACCACGGCGAGGTTGTGCGAGACGAAGACGTAGGTGAGGCCCAGCCGCTGTTGCAGGTCCGCCAGGAGGTCGAGGACGGTCGCCTGCACGGAGACGTCCAGGGCGCTGGTCGGCTCGTCGAGCACCAGCAGCCGGGGGTGGAGCGCCAGGGCCCGGGCGATGGAGACGCGCTGGCGCTGGCCGCCGGAGAACTCGTGCGGGTAGCGGTCCTGGATGCCGGCGTCCAGGCCGACGGCTTCGAGGAGTTCCCCGACCCGTTCCCGGTTGCGGGCCCGTGCGCGCCGGCCGCGGGCCTCGGGGTCGTGGGTGACCAGGGGTTCGGCGACGATGTCGGTGATGCGCATCCGCGGGTTCATGCTGGAGTAGGGGTCCTGGAGGACGACCTGCATCCGGCGCCGTACGCCGCGCAGCTCGGACGCGGTGAGGGCGGCGAGGTCCCGTCCGTCGAAGCGCACGCTGCCGGCGGTGGGTTCGAGGAGCCCGAGGAGCAGCCGGGTGAGGGTGGTCTTGCCGCAGCCGGACTCGCCGACCAGGGCCAGGGTCTCGCCCTCGTGGACGTCGAGCGACACGTCGTCGACGGCGACGTTGTGGCGTCTGCCGCCGAACTCCTTGCGCAGGCCCTTCAGTTCGAGGATGGGCCGGCCGGTCGCGGGCGCGCGTCCGTCGGGGTCGGCCGTGTCGGTGGTGTCGGTGGTGTCGGTGCTCATGCCGCCTCCAGTCGCGGGGTGGCCGCCAGCAGCTTGCGGGTGTAGGGGGCGGCCGGACGGTCGAACACGTCGAGGACGTCGCCGGCCTCGACGACCCTGCCCTTGTTCATGACCACGACGCGGTCGGCGGTCTCCGCGACGACCGCGAGGTCGTGGGTGATCAGCACGACGGCCATGTCGTGCTTGTGCTGGAGGGTGACCAGGAGGTCGAGGATCTGGCGCTGCACGGTGACGTCCAGGGCGGTGGTCGGCTCGTCGGCGATGAGGACGCGCGGCCGGGCCACCAGCGCCGTCGCGATCATCACGCGCTGACGGAGGCCGCCGGAGAGTTCGTGCGGGTACTGGCGGTAGCGCAGGGCCGGGTCGGGGATGCCGACCTCGTCGAGTGCGGCCAGCGCGGCCGCCTTGGCCTCGGTGCGGGACATGCCGGTGTGGTGCCTGAGCACCTCGGCCACCTGGGCGCCGACGCGCTGGAGCGGGTCGAGGCAGGTCATCGGGTCCTGGAAGACCATGGCGATGTCGCGGCCCCGGACCCGGCCGAGTTCCTTCTCGGACAGGCGCAGCAGGTCGCGCCCGTCGAAGCGGATCTCGCCGCTCGTGTAGACGCACGGCGGGCTCGGGTTGAGGCGCAGCACGGACAGCGCGGTGGCGCTCTTGCCGCTGCCGGACTCCCCCACCACGGCGAGGGTCTCGCCGGCCCGGACGTGGAGGGAGACGTCCTGCACGGCGTGGACGACGGAGCCCTCCAGGCGGAAGTCGACGCCGAGGCCCTCGATCTCCAGGAGCGGGGGCTGCTCCTCGGGCCGCCGGGGCGGGGCGGCCGTCGGTCGGTCGGGGCCGGTGGTCGGTCGGTCGTTGCTCATCGGCGGTAGGCCTTCGGGTCCGCGACGTCCCGCAGGGCGTCGCCGGTGATGTTGATGGCGAGGGAGGTCAGCATCAGCGCGATGCCGGGGAAGACGGCGACCCACCAGGAGGTGCCCAGGTAGAGCTGGCCGTCGGAGAGCATGCCGCCCCAGGTGACCGTCTCCTTGGGGACGCCCAGGCCGAGGTAGCTGAGGGAGGCCTCGGCGACGATGGCGGCGGCGACGTGCAGGGTGCCGATGGTGGCCAGCGGCGCCATCACGTTGGGCAGCAGGTGGCGGCGCATGATGGTGACGTCGGTGACGCCGATCGCGCGGGCCTCGGTGACGAAATCCCGGGTGCGCAGCGACATCACCTCGGAGCGCACGACGCGGGCGTAGGAGACCCAGCCGGTGAAGCCGAGCACCACGATCACGACCCACAGGCCGGAGCCGAGGAAGCCGACGACGGCGAGGGCCAGCAGCAGCGAGGGGAAGGCGAGCTGGACGTCGGCGAGCCGCATGAGGGTGCGGTCGGCCCAGCCGCCGAAGTATCCGGAGGCGAGGCCCACGGCGGTGCCGATGACGCCGGCGAGCAGCGCGGCACCGGCGCCGACGAGCAGGGAGACCCGGGTGCCGTAGACGACGCGCGAAAGCATGTCGCGGCCGAGCTGGTCGGTGCCGAGGAGGTGCGCGCCGCTGCCGCCGTCCTGCCAGGCGGGGGGCCGCAGTCGCAGCAGGAGGTTCTGGGTGTTGGGGTCGTAGGGGGCGAGCAGGGGCGCGAACACCGCGGCGACCAGCAGCAGTACGAGCACGGCGAGGGCCACTACGGCGAGCTTGTTGCGCAGCAGGCCGCGCAGGACGACGGAGCCGGAGCCGCCGGACGGCTTGGGCCGCGGGCCCGCGTCGGTCGCGGCCGGTGACATGACGGTCATCGGGACGTCCTCACCCTCGGGTCGAGGAAGCTGTAGGAGAGGTCGACGAGCAGGTTCACCACGACGAAGGTGGCGGCGAAGAACAGGACGGTGGCCTGGACGAGCGGGAAGTCGCGGTTGGAGATCGCCTCGATGGTCAGCTGGCCCACCCCGGGCCAGGAGAAGACCCGTTCGGTGAGGATGGCTCCGCCGAGCAGGTTGCCGACCTCCAGGCCGACGACGGTCACCACCGGCAGTGAGGCGTTGCGCAGTCCGTGCCTGAGCACCACCTGCAACGGCCCGAATCCCTTGGCGCGGGCGCTGCGGATGTGGTCCGAGGACAGGACGTCGATCAGCGAGGAGCGCAGCAGGCGGGCGACGACGGCGACGGAGTACACGGCGAGGGTGACGGCGGGCAGGACCAGGTTGGCGAGGGTGCCGTAGCCGGAGGCGGGCAGGGCGCGCAGCCAGACGGCGAAGACCAGGATGAGCAGGATGCCGACCCAGAACGGCGGGGTGGACTGGCCGAGCAGCACGCCGGTCATCACGGTGTTGTCGGTGCCCCGGCCGCGGCGCATGGCGGCGACGATGCCGGCCGGGATCGCGATGACGAGGGTCACCGCGAGGGCGGCGGCGGCCAGTTGGAGCGTGGCCGGCAGCCGGTCGGCGAGGATCTCGCTCACGGGCTGGCCGTAGACGAGGGAGTCGCCGAAGTCGAGGTGGAGCAGTCCCCACAGGTAGTCGAGGTACTGGGAGAACAGGGACTGGTCCAGGCCCAGTGAGTGGCGCAGCACCTGCTCCTGTTCGGCCGTGGCGTCCGGCGGCAGCAGGATCTTCACGGGGTCGCCGGACAGGCGGACGAGGAAGAAGGCGACGGTCGCCGTGCACAGCAGGACGAACAGCGCGGTGACCAGGCGCTTGACCACGCCGCGCAGCAGCCCCGCCCGGTCCGGGCGGCGGGTGGCGGTGTCCGCCGGGGCGGGTGGTTTGTCGAGGGTGAGGGCGCTCATCGGGACACCTCCGCGCTCTCCATGGCGAGGACCCCCGCGGCTCCCGGCGTCCAGCGGGGCCGGTCGTTGCGGGCGTAGATGTTGTCGATCTGGTAGAGGAAGACGAAGGGTGCTTCCCGGCGCATCAGCCGTTGCAGGTCCGAGAAGGCCGCTGCGCGCCGCTCGAGGTCCTCGGAGAGTTCCTCGGCGTCGATGAGGCGGTCGGCCTCGGCGGAGTGCCAGCGGCTCTGGCGGCGGTCGCTGCGCACGTTGGACTGGACGATGCTCGCGCCGTCCATCGTCCAGACGGTGCTGGCCGCGAGGTAGATCGGGCCGAGCGCACCGCGGTTGTCGGAGGTGAGGCGGGCGGAGTAGGTGCCGGGGTCGAGCAGGTTGACGCGGGCGTCCACCCCGGCCCTGGAGAGGAGTCCGGACAGGGCCTCGGCGACGTTGGCGTCGACGTTGGAGGCGGTGAGCGTGGTGGAGAAGCCATGCGGGTGACCGGCTTCGGCGAGCAGCCGCCGCGCGGTGTCGACGGAGCGGGCGAAGGGCTTGACGGTGGGGTCGAAGCCGAAGGAGCCGCGCGGGACGAGCGCGGGCGTCTCGGTGGCCTTGCCGCCGAGCACGGCCTTGATGAGCAGCGGCACGTCGATCGCGTGGTTGAGCGCTTGGCGTACCCGGCGGTCCTGGAGGGGGCCGCGTTCCAGGGTGTTGAGGGACAAGTAGGCGGTGCGGATGCCGGTGTGGCCGTCGATGCTGATGCCGCCGTAGCCGTCGAGTTGCTGGGCGGCGTCCGGGGTGAGTCCGGCGACGAGGTCCACGCCGCCGCTTTGCAGGGCGGCCAGCGAGGACGAGGCGTTGGGGGCGGGGCTGAAGACGAGGCCGTCGACGGCCGGCCGTCCGTTCCAGTGGCCGTCGTGGGCGCGCATCCGCAGTTCGTGGTCGCGCTGCCAGCTCTCAAAGGTGAAGGGGCCGGTGCCGACGGGATGATCGGCGAAGGCCGCGTCGCCCACCTCGGCGAGGTGGCGGGGCGGGACGACGACGCCGCCGAACAGCGAGAGTTTGGCGGGCAGGATGGGGTCGTGCACGGTGGTGTGCAGGTCGACGGTGAGCCGGTCGACGACGGTGACGCCCTTGACGAAGCGCAGTTCGACGATGGGCGACTTGGTGGCGGGGTCGAGCAGGCGCTCGATGCTGAAGGCGACGGCCCGCGCGTCGCACACCTCGCCGTTGTGGAAGGTCACTCCGGGGCGGAGGGTGAAGCGCCAGGTGTGCGCGTCGGTGGCTTTCCAGGTCAGGGCGAGCCTCGGGTGCAGCCGGTTGTCCCGGCCGCGGGTGGTGAGGGTGTCGAACATGTTGATCAGGACGTTCATGGACACCATGTCGCCCTGCTTCTGCGGGTCCAGGGTCTTCGGGTCGCCCGGCTGGGAGACCCGCAGGACGTTGCCGGCCCGGTCGGCGGCGGCCGTCGTGCCGCACGCGCTCAGGAGCGCGGGAGCGCTGAGGGCTCCGAGCAGCAGACCGCCGGTCCGCAGGACGTGGCGTCGGCTGGGACGGCTGCGGTCCATCGTGCGCCCCTGAAGAATTCGTTCCATTGAACAACACCTCCGTTCCGTCAGATGGAATGCGGATGGGTTAAGCTAAGCGACATGGTGAAAGCGGTCAACACCCGGTCGGTCGACCAGGAACTCGTGAAGGGCCCCGTCGACAAGGCGATGGAGGTGCTCGATGCGCTCGTCCAGCCCGGTGGCCCCCACCGGTTGGGGGAGATCGCGCGCCGTACGGGGCTGACCAAGCCCACCGTCCACCGGCATCTGCGGACCATGGCGGAGTACGGCTTCGCCGAACCCGCCGAGGGCGGCAGCTACCGCCCCGGGCCCCGGCTGCTGGGCCTGGCGGCGGCGGCCCTGAGCGACAGCCGTGTGCTGGACCTTGCCCGGCCCGCCCTCGCCGACCTGCGCCGGCGCACCGGTCACGTCGCGTTCTACGCGGTGCGCCACGCGTCCGACGCCGTGTACCTGGAGCAGTCGGAACCGGCCCGTGAGTACCGGATGAGCACCCGGCCCGGCCACCGGTCGCCGCTGTACACCTGCGGCGTGGGGCTCGCCATGCTCTCCGCGCTGCCCGCCGAGGAGGCCGCGGTGGTCCTGGACGCACCGGACCTGGAGGCGCGCACCCCGGACACGCCCACCGACCCGGCCGCACTGCGGGCGGTGCTCGCGCGGGCGGCGCTGTGCGGCTACGCCGTGGACGACGAGTACGACGAGCCGGACGTCAGGTCGGTGGCGGCTGCGGTGCTGGACGCGGAGGGCCGGGCGGTGGGTGCGATCGGCATCGCCGGACTGACCTTCACCCTCGACCCCGGCAGTGTGGAGGTGTTCGGGCCGATGGTGCGGGCCGCCGCGCGCACGGTGTCCGCCGGGCTCGGCGCGCCCGCCCCCGTCCTCGGCGTGGTGGACACCGCCCGCGGGGGTGAGGAGGCGTGAGCGCCCTGGCCGAACTGCTCGCCGAAGGACGGGAACAGCGGATCTGCTCCGGCGCCGCCTGGTCCGTCGGAGGCCCGCAGGGGGCGCTGGACCGGGGCTGGACCGGCACCCGCAGCTGGGACGGACCGGCGCTGGACGGCGACGACGTGTGGGACCTCGCCTCGGTCACCAAGCCGATCGCCGGGCTCGCCGTCATGGCGCTCGTCGAACGCGGCGCACTCGGGCTCGACGACACCGTGGGCGCGCACCTCCCGGACTACCGGGGCGGTGACAAGGCCGACCTGACGGTGCGCCAACTCCTCACGCACACCTCGGGGATACCGGGCCAGGTGCCGCTGTACCGCGATCACCCCACTCGTGCGGCGCTGCTGGAGGCGATACGGCTGCTGCCGCTGACCGCGAAGTCCGGCACCCGCGTCCAGTACTCCTCGCAGGGCTTCATCATCCTCGGTCTGATCGCCGAGGCGGCGGCCGGGGAGCCGCTGGACGCCCTGGTGGAGCGGCTGGTGTGCGCGCCGCTCGGTCTGCGCGACACCGTCTTCCGCCCCGCCGCCGACCGCCGGGCACGCGCGGTCGCCACCGAGGACTGCCCCTGGCGCGGCCGCCGCGTGGTGGGCGAGGTCCACGACGAGAACGCGGTGGTGCTCGGCGGGGTCGGCGGGCACGCGGGGCTGTTCTCCACTCTCGCGGACATGGAACGGCTCGGTGCCGCTCTCGCCGCCGGCGGCCGGGGCCTGCTGCGCCCCGACACCTTCGCCCTGATGACGGCCCCTCACACGGACCACCTCGCGCTGCGGCGCGCTCTGGCCTGGCAGGGCCGCGACCCGGTCGGCTCCCCCGCCGGGGAGGTGTTCGGCCCGGACTCGTACGGCCACACGGGCTTCACCGGCACCAGCCTCTGGGTCGACCCGGCCACGCGGCGCTACGCCGTGCTGCTCACCAACCGGGTGCACCCGACGAGGACGGGTGACGGGATCGTCGCGCTGCGCCGCGCGTTCCACGACGCCGCCGCTGCGCTGCCCCCGGTGGCCGCCGGGGCCGCCCGCGGTGTGGAATGAGCCGGTGAACTCCTCCGCACCGCGCGCCGAGCGCCCCGAACGCACCCGCCCCGCCGCCCAGAGCCTCACCGGCGTCGGCCTCGCCGTCCTCGATCCCGCCGGCCGGGTCCTGCTCGGGCTCGGTCACGACGGTCGCTGGGAGCTGCCCGGCGGCAAGGTCGACGCGGGCGAGGACTTCGAGACGGCCGCCGCCCGGGAGCTCGCGGAGGAGACCGGGCTCGTGGCGACCCCCGCGGACGTACGGGTGCTGGCCGTGCTCGTCGACGGCGTGGCCGGGCTGACCCGGGTGACCGCCGCGGCCGTCACCGAGCGGGCGGCCGGTACGCCCCGGGTCACCGAGCCCGACAAGATCGAGCGCTGGGAGTGGTTCGCCCGCGAGGCGGTCCCGGCCACGCTGTTCTCGCCGTCCGCCGCGGTCCTGGACTGCCTGTGGCCCGCGGCGGAGCGGCGGGGTGCGGACGGAGTCCGGCACTATGCGGTGGCCGGTCCCGCCGAGAAGGGCTGCACGAGCCGGGACGGGCGCGCCGCGTCGCGGTAGGTCCTGATGTGCGGGCCGGGAGCGGCCCCGCGTCCCGGCCCGGTACTTCCGCCGTGTGCATTGACATGCACGCGCCCCGGCGCAACGCTGAGAGCGCTCTCAGAATCGGTACGGACCAATTCCCCCACACCCGCACGGAGGTGGAGAGTGCTCTCCCGACTCAGACACCGTCTGCTCGCCGTGGCCGCGGCCGCAGGCCTGACCGGCGCCCTGCTCACGCTCGGTGCCGCACCGCCCGCGGACGCCGCGGTGCCCGCCACCATCCCCCTGAAGATCACCAACAACTCCGCCCGCGGCGACGCCGTGCACATCTACAACCTGGGCACCTCGCTGACGACCGGCCAGCAGGGCTGGGCGGACGAGAACGGCACCTTCCACGCCTGGCCCGCCGGCGGCAATCCCCCCACTCCCGCACCGGACGCGTCCATCCCCGGACCGGCCGCGGGACAGACCAAGACCATCCGGATCCCTAAGCTGTCGGGACGCATCTACTTCTCCTACGGCCAGAAGCTCGACTTCCGGCTGACCACCGGCGGCCTGGTCCAGCCCGCCGTCCAGAACCCGAGCGACCCCAACCGCAACATCCTCTTCAACTGGTCCGAGTACACGCTCAACGACGGCGGCCTGTGGCTGAACAGCACCCAGGTCGACATGTTCTCCGCGCCCTACTCCGTCGGCGTGCAGCGTGCCGACGGCGGGGTGACCAGCGCCGGACAGCTCAAGGCCGGCGGCTACCGCGGGGTGTTCGACGCGCTGCGGGCCCAGCCGGGCTGGGGCGGGCTGATCCAGACCCGGCCCGACGGCACCGTACTGAGGGCACTGGCGCCGCTGTACGGGGTAGAGACCGGGGCGCTGCCCGCGTCGGTCATGGACGACTACATCAACCGGGTCTGGCAGAAGTACACGACGACCACGCTGACCGTCACTCCCTTCGGGGACCGGCCGGACACCAAGTACTTCGGACGTGTCTCGGGCAACGTCATGAACTTCACCAACACCTCCGGCGCGGTCGTCACCAGCTTCCAGAAGCCGGACGCCTCCAGCGTCTTCGGCTGCCACCGGCTCCTGGACGCGCCCAACGACCAGGTGCGCGGGCCGATCTCGCGCACGCTGTGCGCCGGCTTCAACCGCTCGACGCTGCTGAGCAACCCCAACCAGCCCGACCCCTCGGCGGCGAACTTCTACCGGGACTCCGTGACCAACCACTACGCCCGGATCATCCACGAGCGCATGGCCGACGGGAAGGCGTACGCGTTCGCCTTCGACGACGTCGGCAACCACGAGTCGCTGGTGCACGACGGCAACCCGGCCGAGGCCAGGCTCACGCTCGCCCCGCTCGACTGAACCGGCGGCGGGCACACGTCCGCCCCCGTCCTCCGCCGGTGCCGCCGGCGCGGTGGAGGACGGGGGCGGACCCGTGGTCAGGCGCCGGGGAGTACGCCGGTGCGGGCGACCTCGGCGTACCAGCGGGCGCTCGCCTTGGGGATGCGGGTGCCGGTCGGGTAGTCGACGTAGACGGCGCCGAAGCGCTTGCTGTAGCCGTGGGCCCACTCGAAGTTGTCCAGCAGCGACCACAGGAAGTACCCGCGCACGTCCGCGCCGTCCAGGATGGCCTGGTGGACGGCGGCCAGGTGGTCGCGCACGTAGGCGATCCGGGCGGGGTCCTCGACCCGCCCCTCGGGTCCGGCGTAGTCGTCGAAGGCGGCGCCGTTCTCGGTGATGACCAGCGGCAGCCTCGGGAAGTCCGCGGCCAGCCGGCGCAGCAGGTCGTACAGGCCGCTGGGGTCGACGGCCCAGCCCATGGCGGTGGTGTCGCCGGGCGGCTGGTGGAAGGCGACCCGGTCGGCTCCCGGCCAGGGGCTGTGGGCACTGTTGCCGTGCCCGTCGGAGGTGTGCGCGGCGCTGCCGTCGGTCTCGGAGACGACGGTGGGGGTGTAGTAGTTCACGCCGAGGAAGTCCAGCGGCTGGTGGGCCTGGCGCAGGTCGCCGTCCTGGACGAAGGACCAGTCGGTCAGCCCGGCGGTGTCCTTGAGCAGGTCCTCCGGGTAGGCGCCGTTCAGCATGGGGCCGGTGAAGACCCGGTTGGCCAGCGCGTCGATCCGGCGCACCGCGTCGGCGTCGCCGTCGCTCGCGGTGAGCGGGCGGACATGGTGGATGTTGAGGGTGACGGAGACCTGGGCGTCGGCGCGGACCCGCTCGCGCAGCGCCTGGACGGCCAGGCCGTGCGCCAGGTTGAGGTGGTGGGCGGCGCGCAGGGCGGCGACCGGGTCGGTGCGGCCCGGGGCGTGCACACCGGAGCCGTAGCCGAGGAAGGCGCTGCACCAGGGCTCGTTCAGGGTGGTCCAGGTCTTCACCCGGTCGCCCAGGGCGTCGGCGGCCAGGGCCGCGTACTCGGCGAAGCGTTCGGCCGTGGCGCGCTCGGGCCAGCCGCCGGCGTCCTCCAGCTCCTGGGGCAGGTCCCAGTGGTAGAGGGTGGCGACGGGCTGGATGCCCTTCTCCAGCAGCTCGTCCACCAGCCGCCGGTAGAAGTCCAGGCCCTTCTGTACGGCGGGGCCGCGCCCGGTGGGCTGGATCCGGGGCCAGGCCAGGGAGAAGCGGTAGGCGCCCAGGCCGAGTTCGGCCATGAGGGCGACGTCCTCGCTCCGGCGGTGGTAGTGGTCGGTGGCGATGTCACCGGTGTCGCCGTTGCGGACCCGGCCGGGGGTGCGGGCGTAGGTGTCCCAGATGGACGGCGTGCGGCCGTCCTCCGCCGCGGCCCCCTCGATCTGGTACGAGGCGGTCGCGGAGCCCCAGAGGAAGCCCTTGGGGAAGGTGCGGGCGGCGTCCGGGGCGGGGGCGGTCTGCTGTGCTGCGGTGACCACGTAAGTCCTTTCGGGTGGGGGTGCTTGGTACGGCGGAGGTGGTGGGTCAGCCCTTGACGGCGCCCGCCATGATGCCGCTGACGATCTGGCGGCCGAAGACGATGAACATCGCCAGCAGCGGCAGCGTGCCCAGCAGGGCGCCGGCCATGATGAGCGACTGGTCGCGGACGTAGCCCGCGCTGAGCTGGGTGAGCGCGACGGGGACCGTCGGGTTGGTCATGTCGAGGACCACGAACGGCCAGAAGAAG
Organism: Streptomyces sp. CS113; assembly: GCF_002188365.1. NCBI lineage: Bacteria > Bacillati > Actinomycetota > Actinomycetes > Kitasatosporales > Streptomycetaceae > Streptomyces > Streptomyces sp. CS113. The sequence goes on along the minus strand of NZ_KZ195574.1, from coordinate 8,345,560 downwards.
TCGTTCCAGGCGTGCACGAACGTGATCATGAACAGGACGGCCATCGCCGGCCGTGCGATGGGCAGCACGATGCTCCAGAAGATCCTGAGCGAGTGCGCCCCGTCGACCCGTCCCGCCTCGACGAGTTCGTCCGGCAGCGCCTCCGTCAGGTACTGCCGCATGAAGAACACGCCGACCGCGCTCACCAGCGTCGGGAAGATGACGGCGGGCAGCTGCTGCGACCAGCCCAGGTCGGCCATCATCATGAACAGCGGCACGACAGCGAGCTGCGGCGGCACCATCATGGTGCCGATCACCAGCATGAGCAGGGCGTTGCGCCCCTTGAACCGCAGCTTGGCGAAGGCGAACCCGGCGAGCGTGGCGAACAGCACCGTGGACAGGGCGATCACCCCGGCGACGATGAGACTGTTGATCATGGCCTTGCCCATCGCCGCCTCGTCCCAGGCCCGGGCGAGGTTGCTGAACAGGTTCGGGCCGGGAAGGAACGGGGGCGGCGTCTGGCTGACCCGGGTGTTGTCGGTGGACGCGGCCACCATGGTCCAGTACAGCGGGAAGATCGACAGGATCGCCATGATGGCGAGCAGTACGTAGGCGAGGGGACCGGCGTGGTGCTGGCGGCCGGCGCGCTGGCGCAGCAGCCGGCGGCCGCCGCGGCCGCTCGCCTTCGCGGCGGGGGTCCGGGCCGGGGCGTCGGTCCGGGCCGGGAGACTTTGGGTGGTCATGACGACTCCAGGTCAGGACGTGTCAGGACGTGCGGGAGCGCAGGCGCTTGATGACGCGCTGCACGACGAAGACGAGGACCAGCACCATGAACATCGCCCACGCGACGGTCGCCGAGCGGCCCATCTGGTAGTTCTTCCAGCCCTCCTCGTACAGCAGCAGGCCCAGCGTCTGGTACTGGTTGTCCGCGCCGCCGGTGACCCCGTTGGGCCCCTGGCCGAAGATCAGCGGCTCACCGAAGAGCTGGGTGGCGCCGATCGTGGAGAGCACGATGGTGAAGACGATGGTGGAGCGGATCCCGGGGACGGTGACGTGGATGAACTGCTGCCACCGGGAGGCGCCGTCGAGGGAGGCCGCCTCGTACCGGTCGGCGGGGATGGCCTGCATCGCGGCCAGGTAGAGCAGCGCGTTGTAACCGGTCCAGCGCCAGATCACGATGGTGGAGATCGCGACCTGGGCGGGCCACTTGTCGGCCTCCCAGTCCACCGGGTCGATCCCGACCGAGCCGAGCGCCCAGTTGATCATGCCGAAGTCGCGCTCGAAGATCATGGTGAAGACGAGGGCGGCCGCGGCGACCGAGGTGGCATAGGGGACCAGGGAGGCGACCCGGAAGAACAGCGAGGCGCGCATCCGGTAGTTGAGCAGATGGGCCATGCCGAGCGCCATCATCAGCTGCGGCACCGTGGAGATGACGCCGATGGTGATCGTGTTTTGCAGGGCGTTCCAGAACCGTGAGTCGCCCCACAGCTCGACGTAGTTGTCGAACGCCACCCACTCCATGACATCGAGGGTGGCCAGCTCCACGTCGTGCAGGGAGATCCACGAGGTGTAGATCAGGGGGTAGAAGCTGAACGCGGCGAAGACGATGAAGAACGGCGCGACGAACGCGTACGGGGCGCCCTTGATGTCGAGCCGGTGCCAGAGCGCGCCGCGCCGACGGGTGTCCCCGCCGCCCGGGCGGGGAGACGGACGGGGCGGCTCGCCCCCGGCCAGGGCCTTGGTGGTGGAGGTGGCCACCGGACTTCCTTCCTCAGAGCGGATGTGACGGCCGGGCGCCGGGCCCGCCGGCCAGGACCTGGTCCTGGACGCGGGCGGGCCCGGCCGGCCTCGGGAGCGTGCGGTCAGCCGACCGCCTTCTCGATGCGCTCCCCGGTGGTCGTCCACGCCTCGTCGCGCGTGGCGTCCCCCTGCTCGACCAGGGCCAGGCCCTGGGAGAAGGTGTCCTTGATCGTGCCGTCCTTACGGCCGAGGACCTGCTTGTCCGGGATCTCCTGGGCGGCGGCACCGAAGATCTGGCCGATCGGGGCGCCGCTGAAGTACTCGGACTTGGCGTTCTTCACGTCGGGGCTGTCCAGCGCCGTGCGGGAGGAGGGGATGTTGCCGATCTCCTTGAAGATGTGGGCCTGCTGCTCGGGCGCGGTGAGCCAGGCGACGAGCTTCTTGGCCTCCTCCTTCACCGGGCTCTGCTCGACCACGCCGAGGAAGGAACCGCCCCAGTTCGCGCCCTTGGGAGCCTTGGCCACGTCCCACTTGCCCTTGTTGGCGTCGCCGGCCTTCTCACTGATGTGGCTGAGCATCCACGCCGGGCACACCGCGGTGGCGAAGGTGCCGTTGGCCAGGCCCGGGTCCCAACCCGGCTGGAACTGGCGGAGCTTGGCGGTCAGACCGTCCTCTGCGGCGTCGGCGGAGAGGTTCCACGCCTCCTTGACGGCGGGGTTGCTGTCGTAGATCAGCTCGCCGTTCTCGTCGTAGTACTGCTCCGGGTAGCCGTAGACCATGGCATTGAACAGGCCGCTGGCCGCGTCCATGTAGGCCACGTCGCCGCCCTTGAAGCCCTTCTTGAAGTCGCGGCCGACCTCGACGTACTTCTTCCAGTCGCCCGCCCACAGCTTGGCGACCTCTTCGCGGTCGGTGGGCAGACCCGCCTTCTCGAAGTAGTCCTTGCGGTAGCAGACGGCCATCGGGCCGATGTCCGTGCCCAGGCCCAGCACCTTGCCGTCCTTCGTGCTGATCTGGGACTCCTTCCACGGCAGGAAGTGGTCGGTGCCCGACACGTCGGAGAAGTCCGCGAACTTGTCCGCCTGGGTCTCGGTGATCTCCTTGGCCCGGCCGATCTCGATGCCCTGGATGTCCTTCAGGCCCTTGCCCGCGGCGAGCCTGGTTTGCAGGGCGGTGTAGTAGGTCTGCTCGTCACCGGCTATCTCGGCCTTGATGTCGACATCGGGGTTCTCCTTCTCGTACTGCTCGAGAAGGCCCGTCTCCTTGATGCCCATCACCCCGTACATGCCCATGGTGATGGTGACCTTGCCGTCCTTCTTGCCACCGCCGGTGGCCGAGTCGTCACCGCTGCTACAGCCGACGACGAGCGCGAGCGCGCCGACGGCCGCGGCCGTCGCCACCGTCTTTCTGCGCAACGAACCGAGAGTGCCCATGGATCTCCTCCTAGCGACGGCGCTGACACATCGGAGTGACGAGTTCTGCGATGACTACTGCGATGGCTACAGCGGCTACAGCGATGAAAGACAGCGGCTCGAACATGAGTTGGGAACGTGCCCAATTTGGTGGGCACGTTCCCACCGGCGCATCGAAGACTCGTGGGAACGGGGCCGGTCTGTCAATAACTTGAAAGCAACTTGTCACGGCCGACCGTGCCCCGCGTTCGCCCCGCGCGACCCGGGGGGTGCTCCGCCGACGGCGGTGTCTGCAAGAATTGCCGCAGGTCACCTCCGCGGCAGCAGCGCCGCCGCGGCCGCCGAGGGGGGAGTTCATGACCGGCAACCGCCGTCCAACGATCAAAACGGTCGCCGCCCGCGCCGGCGTGGGCCGCACCACGGTCTCCCGTGTCGTCAACGGCTCGGAGCTGGTCAGCGCCGACGCCCGGGAGCGGGTGCTTGCGGCGATCAAAGAACTGAACTACGTTCCCAACTCGGTCGCCCGCGGCCTGGTCACCAACCGCACCAACGCCGTGGCCCTGGTGATCCCGGAGTCGGAGAGCCGGCTCGGCTCGGAGCCGTTCTTCGCCGCGCTCATCCGCGGGGTCAGCGGCGCCCTGGCCGAGAGCCGCACCCAGTTGCAGCTGATGCTCGTCCGCGACCAGGCCGAGCGGGACCAGCTGACCGAGTCGGTCGCGACCCGCCGGGTGGACGGCGTACTGCTGGTCTCGGTGCACTCCGAGGACCGGCTGCCCGGCATGCTCGAGGAGATGGGCCTGCCCACGGTGCTCGCCGGCCGCCGCGACGCGGGCGAGCGGCTGAGCTACGTCAACTCCGACAACGCCGGCGGGGCGGCCGCCGCGGTGCGGCATCTGCTGGGCGGCGGGCGGCGCCGGGTCGCCACCGTCACCGGGCCGCTGGACATGGACGTCGGCCGCAGCAGGCTCGCCGGCTGGCACGCCGCGCACCGGGAGGCGGGGGTGTCCGCGAGGGAATCGCTCGTGGAGGCAGGCGACTTCACCGAGGAGGGCGGCGCGCGCGCCATGCGTTTGCTTCTTGAACGCGCCCCCGATCTGGACGCCGTCTTCGCCGCGTCCGACCTCATGGCGGTCGGTGCCCTGGCCGAACTGCGCCGGCAGAAACGGCAGGTGCCGAAGGACGTCGCCGTCGTCGGTTTCGAGGACTCCGTCCTGGCCCGCCACACCAACCCGCCGCTGACGACGGTGCGTCAGCCGGTGGAGGAACTGGGCCGGACCATGGCCCGCATCCTCACCGACATCACGCAGCACGGCGCGCCCCGGCAGCAGCTGACGCTGCCGACGGAGCTGGTGGTGCGCGAGTCGTCGTAGCGCCGATCCCTCACCGCCGGGTACGCGGCCGGGCGCTCGGCGGCGGCCGAAGCCCCGGTCGGCCGGTCACGAGGCGGCCCGCGGCCGCTCCTGCTGCTCCAGCCGCTCCAGGACACGCCGGCGCAGCAGTTCGTACTCCGCACGCAGTCGGCGTATCCCGGGCGGCCGGGGCACGACGGTGCCGCCGACGACGGTCTCGTGCGGGCCGAACTGCTCCCGGGTCAGGTCGATCTCCAGGCCCGCGCCCAGCCGGTTCCACCAGTGGTAGTCGACCCGCTCGCCCGCGACGTGCACCTCTCCACGGATCAGCTCGCCGCCCAGCAGGTCGTTGAGCACCATGGCGGTCACACCGCACTGGTCCCGGGCTGGGTTTTCCTCGGTCCACTGCTGCCGGAACTCGGGGGTCGCCGTCTCCGCGCTCCAACTGCTGCGGACGGCATACTCGATGTCGGCGAGAAGCAAGGGTCTCATGCGGTCCATTGTGTCGGCGGGCACTGACAGGAGGTGGCGGACGGTATGGAGGCGGGCTGGGAGTGGGACGCGACGCTGTTCGCCGGTACCGCCGCCTTCTACCGGCGCGGGAGGCTCCCGTACGCCCCGGGCCTGGCGGACCTGCTGGCCGGGGTGCTGGACCTGGACGGGCGGGGCCGGCTGCTCGACCTGGGCTGCGGGCCGGGGACGGTGGCCCTGCGTCTGGCCGGTCTCTTCGACGAGGTGGTCGGGGTGGATCCGGACCCGGCGATGCTCGCGGAGGCGGCCCGCGGGGCCGCCGAGCTGGAGGTGGCGGGCAAGGTGCGGTGGGTGCGGGCCCGGGCCGAGGAACTCCCGGCGGGACTGGGGGACTTCACGGTCGCGACGCTCGCCCAGTCGTTCCACTGGATGGACCGCGAGCGGGTGGCGGCGACCGTCCGGAGCATGCTGCGGCCGGGCGGCGCGCTGGTGCACATCTCGGACCTCAAGGGAGAGACCCGGGCCGTCGACGGGCTGCCGTACCCGCCGGTTCCGCGCGCGGCGATCGACAGGCTGGTCAGGGGTTGTCTGGGCCCGGTCCGCCGGGCGGGCCGGGGTCTGCTGCCGCGCGGGACGCCCTCCGGTGAGGACGCGGTCCTGGCGGGCGCGGGGTTCGCCGGCCCGTACCGCCATGTCGTGCCCGGCGGGCAGGCGATGGTGCGCACCTGGGACGACGTGGTCGCCGAGGTGTTCTCCATGTCGTTCTCGGCCCCGCACCTGTTCGGCGCCCGGCTCGCCGGCTTCGAGGCGGATCTGCGCCGGCTGCTGCGGGACGCCTCGCCGTCGGGCCGTTTCTCCGAGCGCCGGCCGGGCACCGAGGTGTTCGTCTGGCCGCGCGGGGCGGGCTGAGCGAGTGGCCCGGCGCCGCTCCGGGCAGGCCCGGCGCCGCTCCGGACGGCTACCGACGCCGGGCACGGCACGGCCCGGGGCCTACGGGGTCAGCACGATCCGTCCGAAGACCTCGCCGGCGTCCATCTTCCGGTGCGCCGAGGCCGTCTGCTCCAGGGGCAGCACCTCGTGCACGACGGTCTCGATCTCCCCCGGGCCCGCGGCGGCGAACTGCTCGGCCCGCACGGCCCGCAGGTCGGCTGCCGGGACGGTGGCGGCGCTGAAGGTGGCGAACGACATCGACTTCTGGAACGAGGCCATCAGGTGCGTGCCGAAGTCCGCGGGTGGCTGCCCCGCCACGGCGCCGACGACCACCATCCTGCCGTTCGGCGCGAGCCTGTCGAAGAAGGAGGGCAGTTCGGCTCCGGCGACGATGTCCACGATGACGTCGAAGGCGTCGGGAGCGTCCGGGCCGCCCTCGCCGGAACGGTCCAGGACGTGGGTCGCGCCGAGCGCGCGCAGCCGCTCGCCCCGCGCGGCCGACGACGTCGTGACCGCCACCGCCGCGGCACCGCCACGCGACGCGAGCTGGACCGTCATGATGCCGATGCTGCCGGACGCGCCCCGCACCAGCACGTTCTCGCCCGCTGCGAAGTGGGCGTGGGCGAGCCCGAAGTGCGCCACCACACCGGCGCTGCCGAGCGTCACCGCGGCCGGGGCTGACAGCCCCGCGGGGAGCGGGAGGATGTCGTGCACCGGGGCGGTCGCCTGCTCGGCACAGCCTCCTCCCACGCCGGTCTGCGCCCATACGCGCCGACCGGTCCAGGACGCGTCGACGCCCTCGCCGACGGCCGTCACGGTGCCCACCACCTCGCCGCCGGGGACATGGCCCTCCCGGAATCCGTAGGAGGCGAGCGCACCGCTGCGGATGGCGACGTCGGCGCCGCTCACGCCGATCGCCTCCGTCGCGACCAGCACCTGTCCCGCGGCGGGCTCGGGGGCCGGGAGGTCGACGACCTCCAGTCCCTCGGGTCCACCGAACCTCCGGATCACCACTGCCTTCATGTGCCGCTCCTCGCTCGCCGCAGCCCGTGCCGTCGTGCCCCCGTGATCGGGGGCCGTGCTTCCCGGACGCTAACGGACGCCCCCGTCCACTTCGGTAAAGTGAGAGTGGTGACCGATCATTTGCCTCACCCCCTGCGCACCGACGCCCAGGACAACCGCGAGCGCATCCTCGACGCGGCCCGCGCGCTGTTCGCCGCCGAGGGGCTGCGGGTGCCGATGCGGGAGGTCGCCCGGCGGGCCGGTGTCGGGCCGGCCACGCTCTACCGGCGTTTCCCGACCAAGCAGGAGCTGGTCACCGAGGCCTTCAGGGACCAGCTGCGCGCCTGCCGGACGATCGTGGACGAGGGACTGGCCCATCCCGATCCCTGGGCCGGCTTCTGCCTCGTCGTCGAGAAGACGTGTGAGCTGCACGCGCGGCACCTGGGCTTCACCGAGGCGTTCATGGCGGCCTATCCGGACGCGATGGACTTCGCCGCCGCCCGCGCCTACTCGCTGAAGGCCGTGAGTGAACTGGCCCGTCGCGCCAAGGGAGCCGACGGTCTGCGCCCCGACTTCGTCCTGGACGACCTCATCCTCATGATCATGGCCAACCGGGGCATCCACGCCCTGTCCACGGCCGCCCGCGTCGCGGCCTCCCGGCGCTTCGCCGCGCTGGTGATCCAGGCGTTCCGGGCCTCCGCCGAGCACGCTCCGCTGCCGCCGGTACCACGGTTGGCGCCCGTGTGAACCCGACTGGCCCAGTCCGGGCCCGGCGAGCGTTTCCCCGCTGGCCTCCGTTCGTTGGGACGAACATGATCAAGAAGCTCGCCTGTGTCTCCGTCATGGCCATCGCTCTGCTGGTCTCCGCTCCCGTCGCCGAGGCGGCCCCCGAGCCCGGTCCGTCCGCCGGTGTCCCCGGTGGTCCGCTCCTGGACGGCCTCCTCGGATCGCTGGAGGTGGGGCACCCGGCCACCTCACCGCAGTCGCTCCTCCCCCAGGGTCTCCTCGGCAGGTGAAACGCACGGGGCGGGAGGGGGCGATTGCACGCAATCGCCCCCTCCCGCCTCCGATGACCGGTTCGGTGCTCCACTCCACCGGCCCCTCCCGGGCCCGCCAGACCGCGGCAGGCTTCCCGTAACCGCCGTCCGGGAGCCTCGAGGGAGTCATTCGAAACGCGGGAGGCTCCAGTGAAGCGTGTGAGCAAGAGGCGTGCCGGTGTGGTCGTGGCGGTGCTCAGTGGTCTGGCACTGGCCGCGACCTCGACGACGGCGCAGGCCGCCACCGGCCCCGACGTCATCGCCCACCGCGGCTCCTCGGGCATGGCACCCGAGAACACCGCCGCCGCCATCGACCTCGCCGTCCACCAACGCGCCGACTACGTCGAAATCGACGTCCAACGCACCAAGGACGGCAAACTCGTCAACTTCCACGACTGCACCATGCAACGCACCACCGACATCGAAGACCTCTACCCCGGCCGGCCTCAATACCGCGTCTCCGACTTCACCTGGAACGAACTGCGCCGCCTCGACGCCGGAACCTGGTTCCACGACGACTACGCGGGCGAACGCATCATCACCGTCGACGACGTCATCCGCCACATCCAGCACACCCGCACCGGACTCCTCGCCGAAATCAGCCCCTGCGGCCAGTACGGCACCACCATCGCCACCGACCTCGCCGACGCCCTGCGCGGCAAACCCCGCTACGTCCGCACGGCCCTCGCCCGGAACCGACTGGCCGTGCAGTCCTTCGAGACCGACGACGCCCGCACCTTCCACGCCGCCCAGCCCGACATCCCCATCGGCATCCTCGACGCCGACCGCCCCACCGACACCGAACTGACCGAACTCAGCCAGTGGGCCGACCAGATCAACCCCCAGCACACCGTCACCGACAAGACCCTCGTCGACCGCGTCCACCAACTCGGCATGGACATCAACGTCTGGACCGTCGACGAACCCGGCGCCATCCGCACCATGGCCCGCCTCGGCGTCGACGGCATCATCACCGACTACCCCCAGACCCTCACCCGGCGGTAGCCGGGCCGGGAAGTCCGGCGCTTTGACACCGTGCGCCATCGGGCGTTGACTGTCCGTACGGCGCAGCGCCATGCCGCTCCGGGGAACCCGGTGATCCACGCAAACCCAGGAAAGCGGCTTACGACATGTACGACCAGACGCGCGCACAGCAGCCCTCGGACCAGGACCGGCGACGCACCGAGCACCGTCCCGCGCCGCCGGAGGCGATGCTGCCGTCGGCGGAGCGGGACGCGGTCCTGGACCGTCTCCGCACGGCCATCAACACCTTCCCGGACGCTCCGCACGACGCGCTGGCGGAGGCGGAGGGTGCCTTCGACGACGCGGTGAACCACCTCGCGAACGCCCTCGCGGAACGACGCCGTGCCCTGCACGAGAGCTGGCGGGACCAGGATCCCGAGACGCATGCCGAGGAACTCCGGCTCGCGCTGCGGCAGTACCGGGAGATCACGCAGCGGCTGATCCGCCTGTGACGGCCGCGTCGTTGGCGCAGCGGAAACCGAGGTTGCCGGACGACGAGTCCGGGGTGTTCGAGGAGCGGGCGGCGACCCGGTAGCGGTTGCAGTAGGAGTCGTGGCACAGGTACGAGCCGCCGCGCAGGACCCGCGTGGTCCCGGTCGCCGGGCCGTGCGGGTCCGCGGTCGGTGAGGCGGCGTAGTAGGTGGGCGAGAACCAGTCGGCGCACCATTCCCACACGTTGCCCGCGGTGTTCCACAGGCCGTGGCCGTTGGGCCGGTAGGACTTGACCGGCGCGGTGGTCAGGTGACCGTCCTCGGCCGTGTTGACGTGGGGGAAGCGGCCCTGCCAGATGTTGCAGCGCCACCGGCCGCCCGGGGTCAGCTCGTCGCCCCAGGCGTAGCGGCGGCCGGCCAGTCCCCCGCGGGCGGCGTACTCCCACTCGGCCTCGGTGGGCAGCCGTTTGCCGGCCCAGCGCGCGTAGGCGGTGGCGTCGTTCCAGGAGACGTGGACGACCGGATGGTTCGGCCGGCCGGTGATGTCGGAGCGGGCGCCCTCGGGGCGGCGCCAGTGGGCGCCGCGCACGTTGACCCACCAGGGGGCGCCGGCGGCGTTGCCGAGGACGTCGGCGTCCGCGGCGGCGACCACCAGGTGGAAGACCGCCGAGGAGCCGAAGCGTTCGGCGTCGGTCACGTGGCCGGTCGCCTTGACGAAGGCGGCGAACCGGGCGTTGGTGACGGCTGTCTCGTCGATGTGGAAGGGCCGCAGGCGCACGGTGTGCACGGGCGTCTCACCGTCGGCCGGATATCCCTCCCCGAAGGCGTCCCCCATGGCGAACTCACCGCCCGGCAGGCGCACCTGTCCGCGGGTCGAGCGCGGACGGGCGGCGGCACCCGGCCCCGCGGGGACCGCGGAGGTCGGGGCGGCCACGGCGACGGGTGCCGTCGCGGGGGCGCAGCACGGGCGGAGAGTGCTGGTCATCGTTCCTCGAATCGCTCGTGTGCCGGGGCCTGTTACGCCTGGTAGGTGGATTCGTCGAGTCCGCTCAGGGTGGGGTCGTGTCCCACCTCGCCGACGTCGTACATCGACGTCATCCAGTGGTAGAAGTTGTCGCCGCGCTCGCGCAGGACGTCGTACAGCCGGCGCATCATGCGGCCGCGGACCTCCGCCCGCTCGGGGTGGGCGTAGACGTTCAGCAGCTCGTCCGGGTCGGTGCGCAGGTCGTACAGCTCGTTGACGGAGTCGGGGTTGACGACGAGTTTGTACCGGTCCTCGCGCAGCATGCGCTGCGGGTAGGGGAAGTGGTGGCCGTGGAACTCGCAGACGATGTCCTGGTCCCACTCCACGGCCTCGCCCCGCACGAGGGGCAGCAGGCTGCGCGAGTCGACGGCGGGTTTCGGGTCGAGGCCGGCCAGTTCGAGGATGGTGGCGGTGCAGTCGAGGAGGCTGACGAACTCGTCGCGCACCTGGCCGCCGGGCGCGCCCGGGACCCGGAGCAGGCCGGGGGTGCGGTAGATGTCCTCGTACATCGCGGGGCCCTTGTCGTGCAGCCGGTGGGAGCCGGTGAACTCCCCGTGGTCGCAGGTGAAGAACACCGCCGTGTCGTCCACGAGGCCGAGCCGTTCCATGGCCGCCATGACGCGGCCGATCTGCTTGTCGATGAGGGCCACGTAGCCCCAGTAGACGGCGATGAGCTTGCGGGTGGTCTCGATGGGCATCGTGTCGAAGGTCCAGTGCGCGCTGTAGTTGCGCTGGACCGGGGGTTTGCCCTCGAAGGTCTCGGACACCGACCGGGGCAGCTCCACGTCCGCGGGGTCGACCAGGTCGAAGTACTCGTCCGGGAGGATGTACGGCAGGTGCGGTCCGAAGAAGTGCAGGGCCAGGAAGAAGGGCCGGTCGTGGTCGTGCGCGTCGGCGGCGTAGTGCTCCAGCTGTTCGATGGCGCGGGTGGCCAGGTAGTGCTCGAAGGTGGCCTCGACCGGCTGGTGCAGGCGGGCGGCGAGCAGGTTGCCGGGGCCGCCGTTCGGGAGGGTGCCGCGGACTCGGTCGCTGATCTCGTACGGGGGCAGTCCGCGTTCGGCGAGGTAGGCGAGGTAGTCCGGGTGGTCGACGGGGTTGTGCCAGCCGGGCAGGTCGGGTCCGTCGAAGCCGTAGTCGGCCGCCGTGCGGCGGTTGCCGGCGTGCCACTTGCCGAACAGGCCGCAGTTGTAGCCGTGTTCGCGCAGCGCCCGGGAGAAGGCGAACCGGTCCTCGGCGAGGTCCTCGAGGTAGCCGACGTTGCGTTCGTGGTTAGCGAGGAGCTTGTGCCGGAAGGGTGCCTGGCCGGTCAGGAGGCTGGCGCGGGCCGGGGTGCAGATGGCGGTGGGGGTGTACCAGCGGTCGAAGCGGGTCCCCGTGGCGGCCAGTTCGTCGAGTGCGGGGGTGTGGGCCAGCGGGTTGCCGTAGGCGCCGAGCGTGTCCGTGCGGTGCTGGTCGGTCATGAGGAAGAGGATGTTCTTCCGCGACCCGCCGGTCTGCGTGCCGGGGTCGGTGCCGGAACCGGTGCCGGGCTGGTTCGCTCGCGTCACTTGCCCGCTCCCGTGAAGAGGTCGCCGGTGTAGTAGGTCTTCGGGTCGACGGGCTTCTTGAGTTTTCCGGCGTCGACGAAGTAGTCGTTCATGCCCTTGAGCCAGGTGACGACGGTGCCGTCCCGGGTCAGTTTGTCCAGCTCCTCCACGCTGAGCACCTTGTTGTTCGCGGCGTCCGCCTTCACCTGGTCGACGGGGATCTTCAGCTTGTCGGCGGTCAGCTCGATCGCCTCGTCGGTGTGCTCGGCGCGGAACGTCATGGCCTCCCGCAGTACGGCGAGGACCTTCTTGGTCTTCTCCGGCTGGTCGGCCACCACCTTGTTGCCCGCGACGAACGCCGTGGGGAAGGAGACGTCCTCCTCGAAGTCGCCGTTCTTGGCGAGTTCGACCAGGTCGGGGACCTGCTTCTTGATCGTCGCCGCGGCCGGGTACCAGAAGCCGGCGCCGTCGACCTGGTGGGAGGAGAAGGCGGAGACGATGGTGGACGGGTCCATGGGGACGACCTTGAGGTCGTCCTTGGTCATCCCGGCCTTCTCCAGGGCGAGGGAGAGGATCATGTCGCCGGAGGTGCCCTCGGGCACGGCGACGGTCTTGCCCTCGAGCTGCCGCATCGAGGTGATGCCCGGCTGGGCGAGGACCCGGTCGGAGTTGCCGAGGGTGTTGATGGCGACGACCTTGGCCTGTCCGGAGGCGGGGAGCCACATGGCGCCGGGGCCTATGTAGCCGAAGTCGAGGTTGTCGGTGCCCAGGGCCTGGATCTGGAGCGGGCCGTTGGTGAAGACCTTGGCGTCGGCGGACAGTCCGTGCTTCTTCCACAGGCCCTTGGCCTCGGCGATGGCGATCAGGCTGGCGCCGTTGAAGTCGTTGATGTAGCCGAAGCGCACCTTGTCCGACGAGCCGCCGGAGGACGAGCCGCCGCCGCACGCGGCGAGCAGCGCCATGGCGGCCACGCCGGCGAGGGTGGTGGTGAGGCTTCTGCGGGTGAGGAGGGGTGACATGGCGGGGCGCACCTTCCGGGTCATGACGTCGGGGAGGGGGAACCGGAAAGGGCGGCGGTGCGGCCTTCCTGGTGGTAGACGGAGTGCCACACGCGGTTGCGCAGCGCGGCGAACTCGGGGCTGAACCGGAAGGCCTCGTCGCGCTCGATGGCGGGGTCGACGTCGACGACGTCGTAGACCCGCCCGGGGCGGGCGGCCATCACGACGACGCGGTTGGCCAGGAACACGGCCTCGTCGACGTCGTGGGTGATGAACAGGACCGTGCGCTTGTCCTGGCTCCAGGTCTTCAGGAGTTGCTCCTGGAGCTTGACCCGGGTGAGCGCGTCGAGGGCGCCGAAGGGTTCGTCCATCAGGAGGATCGAGGGGTCGACGGCGTAGGCGCGGGCGATGGCGCAGCGCTGGCGCATGCCGCCGGAGAGGGTCTTGGGGAGCGCGTCGGCGAAGCGCTCCAGGCCGACCAGTTCGATGAAGTGCTCGGCCCTGGCCCGTCGTTCGGGTTTCGGTACGCCCGTGGTCCGCAGGCCGAACTCGACGTTCTGGCGCACGGTCAGCCAGGGGAAGAGGGCGTACTGCTGGAAGATGACGCCGCGCTCGGGTCCGGGCCCCGAGACGGGCGCGCCGTCCACCAGGGCGCGGCCGGAGGTGGGTGTCTCCAGCCCGGCGAGGATGTTCATCAGGGTGCTCTTGCCGCATCCCGAGGGGCCGACGACGGTGACGAACTCGTGGTTCGCGATGTCGAGGCTCACGTCGTCCAGGGCGGTGAAGGTCTCCCTGCCGAGCGAGAAGGTCTTGGTGACGTGCTGGACGGAGATCTTGGCGGGTGGGCTGGTCATCGGCGTTCCTGCCATCGGGTGAGCCGGCGTTCGGCGAGGAGGAGGACGCGGTCCATGAGGAGACCGAGGATTCCGATCGAGATGAGCCCGACGAAGATGGTCGGGAGGTCGTAGTAGAGCTGGGCGTTCTGCATGCGGTAGCCGAGGCCCTCCTGGGCGGCGATCAGCTCGGCGGCGACCAGGGTGGCCCAGGCCGAGCCGAGGCCGACCCGCATGCCGACGAGGATGAAGGGGGTGGACGCCGGCACCACCACGCGGGCGAAGATCGTGGCGTCGCCGGCGCCCAGCACCCGGGCGGCGTTGATCAGGGTGCGGTCGACGTTCACCACGCCCTGGAAGGTGGAGATCACGCAGGCCAGGAACGCGGCGAGGAAGATGACGAAGATCTTCGGGGTTTCGTCGATGCCCATGGCGACCACGGCCAGCGGGATGATCGCCAGCGGCGGGATGGTGCGGAAGAACTGGATCCAGGGTTCGATCAGGCCGCGCAGGATGCCGTACCAGCCCATCAGGAAGCCCACCGGGACGGCGACGGCCGTGCCCAGGGCGAAGCCGATGAGGACCCGGGTCAGGCTGGCCAGGGCATCGTCGGCGAGCGTCCCGTCACTGATCAGGGTGGAGGCGCGGTCGACCACCTCCGGCGGTGTCGGCAGCTTGAAACCGGCGGCCGCGAGGGCCCACCAGAGCGCGATGCCGAGCGCGACGGACACGGCGTTCAGGGCGAGGGGCAGCCCGCGACGGCGCGAACGGGAGCGCTCCGGCGCGGACTTGGCGGCGTCCGCCGTGCTGTCGGCCGCTTCGGCCTCCGGCGGGGCCCCGGGCCCCTGCTCGGGCCGCGGGGGCCGCTGGTCGGCGCCCCGCTTGTCAAGGACGGACATGGGCGGCTCCTTCGGTGGCGGAGTCGGGTGCATCGGAACGGCCCTTCACGTCGGCGGTTTCGGGATACCTCGCCAGGAGGGGTGAGCTGTGGAAGACCGCGGCCAGCGCGCCGATGGCGCCGTCGTCGTCGGAGAGCCGGGCGGCGGCCACGGCGGGACCCGCCGACGCGGTCGGGAAGATCTCGGCGGCGAGGGTGGCGGCGACCTGTTCCACGAGGACGGGCGCCAGCCGGGTGATCTCGCCGCCGATGACCACCTTCGCCGGGTTCAGCATCATGGTCGCGGCGCCGACCACGCGTCCCAGGGCCCCCGCGGCCTCCCGCAGCACCCGGTCCACCACGGGATGGGCGCGGCGCACGGCGGCCGCGAGGTCGTCCAGGTTCTCCAGGCGCAGGCCGAACTCCCAGCAGGCGGCGAGGATTCCGGGCACCGAGGCGACGGTCTCCAGACAGCCCCGCTTGCCGCACCGGCAGGGGCGGCCCGCCGGTTCGACGGTGACGTGCCCGAGTTCGCCGGCCAGCCCGGACGAGCCCGTCACCAGCTGGCCGCCGACGACGAGACCGCCACCCACGCCGTCCGACAGCCGCACGTAGACCAGGTCGGCGACGCTGTCGGCGCCGCTGATCGCCTCCGCGAGGGCGGCCAGGCGGGTGTTGTTGTCGACGATCACCGGTGCGTCGAAGCGTTCGGCGAAGGCCACGTCGACGCCTTCGGGTGCCGGACGGAGCACGGTGGTCCCCGCCGTGGCGCGGGGCCAGGCCGCCCCCTGCGGGGCGGGGTAGGGGCCGGGTACGCCGATGCCGATGCCCTGGAGGGCCCCGTAGTGGACCCCGGCCTCGCCGCTCAGCCGGTCGACCAGTTCCAGGGCCAGCGCGGTGCGGGTCCCCCAGGTCGCGGTGTCCTCGTACCGGACCGAGCCGGAAAC
Source organism: Streptomyces sp. CS113 (assembly GCF_002188365.1). NCBI lineage: Bacteria > Bacillati > Actinomycetota > Actinomycetes > Kitasatosporales > Streptomycetaceae > Streptomyces > Streptomyces sp. CS113. The sequence continues at coordinate 8,329,981 of NZ_KZ195574.1, read as the reverse complement.
CATGATCTCGTGCGCGGCGTCGGCGACGACGACGTGCACGCGCCGGTGTCCGAAGTCGACGCCCATGAACTGCGCCGACGCCGGGTCGAGGGCCAGCCGTTCGGCCGGTCGCCCGCTGCCCTCCCGGCGGGAGGCGTCGGTGTCCACGACGACGATGGCACCCCGTTGCAGGAGGTGGCCGGTGATCTCGGAGAGGGTCGTGCGGGACAGGCCCACCACCCGGGCGATCTCGCCGCGGCTCATGGCGCCGTTCTCCTGCAACGCACGCATGACGCGCTCTTCGTGGGTCCGCCTGACCAGTGCGTGCACTCCGCTGGGCATCTGCATGCCGGTCAAGGTAGGGAGGCTCGATTATTCCGTCAACACTCCGACAGAAAGACGCAATGAAGCGTTCACAATGCCTGGTCGGCCGGGCCATGGGCGGGCGGCTCGAAGTGGATTATTCGTCCGCCCTGTTGACGTAAATGTGCGGGCGTTCGCATGCTGTGCGCCATGCCCCGTCAGCGGCACGTGCGCCGCGCCCCGGTTCCCGGACGGGGACGACGAAGGAGAACCCGACTGATGACCGATGCCGAGTACGGACTCCACCGACGATCCCTGCTGGCCGGCGCCGCCGGTGCGGGGGCGGCGTTCGCCCTGCCCGCGAGCGCCGCGCAGGCGGCTCCCGCGCGGCCCGCCGCCGCCCCGGCGGCGGGCGGGGCAACGCGGCGTCACCCGGGGAACTGGCCCGACCCCGAGCCGTACGGCGCCGCGGACACCCGGGCCGACCTGTGGCCGCGCGAGGACAACTCGTTCGTCCTCCCGCTGGAGCTGCGCCCCCGTGACGAGGAGCGCGGCACGGTCTGGATGCGCGACACCTACGTCAACTGCTTCGTCGTGGACGGCCGCCCCCTCTACGTCGCCACGGGCACCACCCGGGTGCCCGGACTGGACGTCGCCGGTCCCTGGAACGACGGCATCTTCGTGTGGCTGGCCCCCTCCCTGAAGGGTCCGTGGCGGCTGGCCGACACCACCGGCATCCGGCCGGGGGCCGAGCGCGGCAAGGTATGGTCGCCCGAGTTCGCCGGGGAGAACCGGCCCGGCCGCACGGTCGTCGCGCCCTGGCAGGAGTACTGGCACGACGAGCAGTTCGGCAAGCGGGGCCAGGCCTGGGCACCGGAGCTGCACTACTTCCGCGGCACCTGGTACCTCGTGGCGTGCATGGGCGACCACTCCCGCAAGGTCGGCTCGTTCATGCTGGTCAGCGAGGGCGGCGTCGAGGGACCGTACCGGCTGATCGAGGGCAACCTGGACAAGCCCTTCGGCGACTCGTTCATCGGAGGGCCGAAGTTCATCGAGCCCGGCGCCTACCACCACATCGACGGCGGCCTCTACTCCGAGGGCGACGACGCGTGGCTGGTGCTGCACAACGACCTGTACGCGAAGTTCCGGCACGACATGGAGGACATCGTCACGACGACGGACCTGCCCCGGTTCCAGCAGACCCCCTACTCCCCCGAGCCGTACCTCGAGGGCGCCTACGTGTTCAAGTACCGGGGCAAGTACCACCTCGTCCACGCCGCCTGGGACCGGACGTCGGTCAACGCCGACGGCACCGTACGCCACGCCTACGACGTGCCCGCCACCGGACGGGTGCAGTACCAGTACGACGCGGTCGTCGCCGTGGCCGACCGGTTCGAGGGCCCGTACTCGAAGCGGTACACCGCGGGTGTCGGCGCCGGTCACAACAACTTCTTCGTCGATCACCGGGGCGGCCTGTGGGCGACGTACTTCCTGAACCCGGCCGCCGGCTACTGGTCCGGCGCCGCGCGCGTCGCCGAGGCCGCGGTGCCCGGTGTCGTACGGCTGGAGTGGACCGGCCCGTCGGACGGCCGGCTGTACGTGCGGCGCGGGTCCGAGGGGGCCGGCAACCGCCCCTGAGCAGCGGCGGCCCCGCTCCGCCGCCGCCTCGCATGCCATCGCGGCGGTACGGGCGTAGTGTCCAGATATGGGTGGTGTTCGAGGTGGCCGCCGTCGGGCGGCCCTGTCGGCGCGGACGCGGGCGGACCGCTGATGGACTCCACGATGGCGGCCGTGGTGCGGGCCAGCGGTGCGTTCGGAGGGATCCTCTACGTACTGCCACCGGGCGAGAACGCCGTGTGGCAGGTGCTGGTCACCGGCGTCCCGCAGGAGATGGCCGCCCCGTGGCGGCGGGTCGGGCTGAAGGACCCGATGCCCGTGGCCGACGCCGTCCGCGAGCACCGTCTGGTCTGGGCGGGCGGCCGGGAGGAGATGGCACGCGAGTATCCGCGCCTCGCTCTCGTCATGCCGTACGACTTCGGGCTGGCGGCCGCACCGCTCGTCTCGGGCACCGCCGTCCGCGGCGGGCTGGTGCTGCTGTGGCCCGGGAACCATCCGTCCCGGCTGAGCGCCGGCGAACAGGACGTCATCCGGGCGGGCTGCCGCCGCCTGGGTGACAGCCTGGAGCGGGCCCTGGACCGCGACGAACCGCTGCTGCCCCCGGACCGGCCCCGCACCCTGCCGCCGCCGGCCCCGCGCACCCCCTCCCCCGCCGAGGCGACCGCGCTGTCCGCGTTCGTGGACCGCCTGCCCGGCGGCTCGTGCGCGCTGGACCTGGAGGGGCACCTCACCTTCGTCACCCCGGGGGCGGCCGAGCTCCTCGGTGTCGACCGGTCCCTGCTGCTGGGCGCCCTGCCGTGGGAGGCGCTGCCCTGGATGGACGTGCCGCACGTCGAGGACCGCTACCGCGCCGCGCTGGTCAGCCGCAGGCCCCAGGCGTTCACCGTGCTGCGCCCGCCGAGGACGTGGCTGTCCTTCGAGCTGTACCCGGACGCCACCGGGCTGAGCGTGCGCATCACCCGCGGCGGCCCGGACTCCGACGCGCCCCCGTCCGGACCGGTACAGAGCTCGGGTCCCAGCCGTGCCACGGTGCTCTACCACCTGATGCACCTGGCCTCCACCCTGACCGAGGCCGTCAGCGTGCAGGACGTGGTCGAGCAGACCGCCGACCAGCTGATGCCCGCGCTCGGGGCGCAGGGCATGGTGGTGATGGCCCCGGCGGACGGCCGGCTGAAGATCGTCGGCCAGCGCGGCTACCACCCGGAGCTGATGAGGCGCTTCGACGGGACACCCCTGACCTCGGCCATTCCCGGCGTCGACGTCATGGCCACGGGGGTGCCCGGATTCTGGACGACCTTCGAGGAACTCCGCGCGGCCTACCCCGCCATGAACCACGAGGACGGGATGGCCGCATGGGCCCTGCTGCCGCTGATCGCCTCCGGCCGCCCCATCGGCTCGCTCCTGCTCTCCTACCGACGGCCCCACGTCTTCCCGCCGGGCGAACGGGCCGCGCTCACCTCGCTGGCCGGTCTGGTCGGGCAGGCCCTGGACCGCGCCCGGCTCTACGACGCCAAGCACCACCTCGCCCACCGCCTTCAGTCCGCCCTGCTGCCCCACACGCTCCCCGAGGTGCCCGGTCTGAACGTCGCCGCCCGCTACCTCCCGGCCGCCCGGGGCCTGGGCATCGGCGGCGACTTCTACGACGTCATCCGCCTCGACGAGCACACCGCCGGTGTCACCATCGGCGACGTGCAGGGGCACAACGTGGACGCCGCGGCGCTGATGGGGCAGGTCCGCACCGCCGTACACGCCAACGCCACCGTGGGGGCTTCCCCCGACGACGTCCTGGCCCGCACCAACCGCCTGCTCACCGACCTGGACCCCGGTCTGTTCACCAGCTGCGCCTACGTCCACCTCGACCTCGCCACGCACCGCGCCTGCGTGGCGCTCGCCGGGCACCCGCCTCCCCTGCTGCGCCACGCGGACGGGCACGTCGAGCCCCTGCTCGTGCCGCCCGGCCTGCTGCTGGGCATCGAGCCGGACGTCTGGTACTCCGCGCTGGAGTTCGCGCTGCCGCCCGGGAGCGTGCTCGCCCTCTACACCGACGGACTCGTCGAGGCGCCCGGGGTCGACCTCGACGACGCGATCGCGGCCCTCGCCGGGCTCCTGGAGCACGGCGACCCCGGGGACCTGGACGCCATGGCGGACACCCTCATCCGGCACGCGCCCACCCCGGGCGACGACATCGCCCTGGTCCTCGTCGGTCCGCCCGCGCGGGCGGCGGGGCACTCCCGGGGCCGCTCGATCGTTTTCCCGGGTGAGAAGGACGAACGCCGGTCCCCGCGGGCCGGCAGCGGAGGAGAAGACCCTTCATGAAACACCAGAGGGTGCGCGATCTGATGAGCGACGCCGTGGTCCGCGTGCAGCGGGGCACCCCGTTCAAGGAGATCGCCCACCTGCTGCTGGAGTACGACATCACGGCCGTGCCCGTCGTCGACGAGGCGAACCGCCCCGTGGGGGTGGTGTCGGAGGCCGACCTGTTGCAGAAGATGTGGGGCGGTCAACCCGACGGCTCCCCCGAGCACGCCCGGTGGTCCCGGACCTCGGCAGCGAAGGCGGGCGCCACGGACGCGGCGGGCCTCATGACCTCGCCCGCGCTCTGCGCACGGGAGAGCTGGAGCGTCGTGGACGCCGCCCGGGTGATGGCACGGCACCGCATCAAACGGCTCCTGGTCGTGGACGACGAGGGCCGGCTGGCCGGGGTGGTCAGCCGGAGCGACCTGCTGCGGGTCTTCCTGCGCACGGACCGCGCCATCCGCACCGAGATCATCGAGGAGGCCCTGGTCAAGGCGCTCGGTCTGGCTCCTTCCTCGGTGCAGGTGGACGTGACGCACGGCCATGTCGTGCTCAGTGGACGGCTCCCGGCCCATGTGTCCGCCCCGCTCCTCGAGGAGCACTGCCGGAGCGTGGACGGCGTCGTCGCGGTGGAGTTCCGACCGGCCGGCGAGGCCGGCGCCGAGGACCCCGCGGCCGTCGGCTCCTGAGCTTCCGCCGGTCGGCGACACCCGTGCCCGCTTCCCCGGCAGAGGGGAGGCCGGCCCGGGGGACGCGCTCGGGCGGTGTGAGATCCGCCTAACAGTGTTCGGCTTCTTGATGGGCCATCAGGCGATGCGGCCCTAGGCTCGCCGCATGCCCACAGAGCGACACACCACCACCGCTCCCGTCTCCCTCCGCGAGCGGCGCCGGACCGCCGCGGCCCGGGAGATACTCGACGCCGCCGAACAGCACATCGGGGAACACGGGCCCGCCGCCCTGTCGTTGCGCGCGGTCGCCCGCGGTCTCGGCATGACCGTGCAGGCGCTCTACCACTACTTCCCCAACCGCGACGCCCTCGTCACCGCCCTCATCGCCAAGGCGTACGGCGAGCTGTCCGACGCGTTGCAGGCCGCCGCCGACGGCGCGCGCACGACTCCCTCCACCCCGCGTCTGGTCGTGGTGGCCGACGCCTACCGTGACTGGGGCGTCGCCCGCCCGGAGCACTTCCAGCTGCTCTACGGGACGCCGCTGCGGTACTACGCGGCACCCGCCGAGGGCCCGACCACGCAGGCGGTCCGCCGGATGGGCGCGATCTTCCAGCGCGAGCTGTTCGCCGGCTTCACCCCGGCGCAGCTCGCCGCGGCCGACGTCCCGCCGCTCTCGCCCCCGTACCGTGAGCATCTGGCACAGCTCCCGGTGCACGCGCAGGGCGATCTGCCGCCCGCCGCGGTCGCCCTCTTCCTCAGCGCGTGGGCGCACGTGCACGGGCTGGTCGTCCTGGAGGTGTTCGGGCACACCTCGTTCCTCGGCGACCACCGGGCGGAGGTCTTCCGCACCTCGGTCCGGATGATGCTGGAGGACATCCACCGCCGGATCCCCGCCGCCTGACCCACGGCGGCGCTCAGGGGCGCCGGTCGCCGTCCCGGCCCGCCCGGGCGGGATCGGGGGCGGACAGCGCGTCGATCTCGGGATGGTCACGCAGGGCGGCGATGACCGCGTTCACCGCGGCGCGCTGCGGTGCGCCGCGCCGCACCACGACGGCGACGTTGCGGTGCACCGGAGGGCTCAGCCGCCGGGTGACGACGGCGTGGTCCGAGGTGACCGCGAGGGCGGGCAGCAGGGCGATCGACCCGGTCGTCTCGACGTGCCGCAGCAGCATGAGGTAGTTGCTGAACCGGCAGGCCACCCGGGGTTCGAACCCCGCCTCGCGGCAGAGCCGGACGGTCAGGTCCGCCATGTACGACTGCGGCCGGTCGCAGGCCCAGGTCTCCTCCTTGCACGCCGTGAGGCTCACCGCGGTGCGCGAGGCCAGCGGATGGCCGTCCGGCAGGACCAGGACGACCGGGTCGCTGCCGAGCGACATGACTTCGAGGTCCGCGCCCCACGTCAGGCCGGAGTAGTCGGTGGTGGTGACGATGACGTCCGCCTCGCCCGAGCGCAGGGCGGGGCCGCTCTCGTGCGGCTCCATCTCCACGAGTTCCAGGTCCAGGTGCGGATGGGTGGTGGCCAGCCGGTTCGCCGCCGGGACGGCGAGGCTGTAGATCGCGCTCTGGAACACGGCGAGCCGCACGGTCCCGATGGGCTCGTCGTTCAGGGCGCGCAGCTCGGCCTCGACGTCGGCCATCCGGTCCAGGATCTCCCGGCCCCGGCGGGCCAGCAGGAGTCCGGCCGGGGTCAGCCGGACCCGCCGCCCGGTGCGTTCGATCAGCCGGCACCGGGTCTCGGTCTCCAGCACCGCCAGTTGCTGGGAGACCGTCGACGCGCTCAGGTGCAGCGTGTCCGCGACCGCGCGGACGGTGCCGAGTGTGTCGAGCTGGCTGAGCAGGTGCAGTCGTCCGGAGTTGAGCACGCGGCGATGGTACGCCGTGCATCGGCCGCTCTGTACGGTCCTGACGTACAGCAGCGTCGAAACTGTGCGATGGACACGCGCAGCCGGGCGTCCCTACCGTCGGTCGCATGCCTTCCGAGACTTCGAGCGCCGACCCGGGGCGCCACCTGATCCGCTACTCCGGCCACGCGCCCTTCTCGCCGGAGGTCGTCGTGCGCGCGGCGGGGACCTCCGTGTTCACGGAGAACGGCCGTGAGCTGCTGGACTTCACGTCCGGTCAGATGAGTGCCATCCTCGGGCACTCCCATCCGGCGATCGTCTCCACGGTGCGCGAGCAGGTCGCGCACCTCGACCACCTGCACAGCGGCATGCTCAGCCGCCCGGTCGTCGAGCTGGCCCGGCGGCTGGCCGGCACCCTGCCGGAGCCGCTGGAGAAGGCGCTGCTGCTGACCACCGGGGCGGAGGCGAACGAGGCCGCGGTGCGGATGGCGAAGCTCGTCACCGGCCGCCACGAGGTCGTCTCCTTCGCCCGGTCCTGGCACGGCATGACCCAGGCCGCCGCGAACGCCACCTACAGCGCCGGACGCAAGGGCTACGGCCCCGCCGCGCCGGGCAACTTCGCGCTGCCCGTGCCGGACCGCTACCGCCCCTCCGTCGTCGGCCCGGACGGCGAGCTGGACTGGCGCCGCCAGCTGGACCTGGGCTTCGAGATGATCGACGCCCAGTCGGTCGGCAGTCTGGCCGCGTGTCTGGTCGAGCCGATCCTCTCCTCGGGCGGCGTGGTCGAGCTGCCGCCGGGCTATCTCGCCGCCCTGGCGGACAAGTGCCGTGAGCGCGGGATGCTGCTGATCCTGGACGAGGCCCAGACGGGGCTGTGCCGGACCGGCGACTGGTACGCCTTCGAGCACGAGGGCGTCGTCCCGGACATCCTCACGCTGTCCAAGACGCTGGGCGCGGGGCTGCCGCTGGCCGCCGTGCTGACGAGCGCGGAGATCGAGCGGCGGGCGCACGAACGGGGCTTCCTGTTCTTCACCACCCACGTCAACGACCCGCTGCCCGCCGCGGTGGGCAACACCGTCCTCGACGTCCTGGTCCGCGACCGGCTGGACGAGCGCGCCCGGGGGCTCGGCGCGGCGCTGCGCGAGGGCCTCGACAAGCTCGCCGCCCGCCACGAGGTCGTGGGCGACGTCCGCGGCCGGGGACTGCTGCTGGGCATGGAACTGGCCGGCGACCAGGTGCTGGGCGAGGGCGGCGCGGACCGTCTCGGCGCCGCCGTCACCCGGCGCTGCTTCGAACTCGGGCTGCACATGAACATCGTCCAGCTCCCGGGGATGGGCGGGATCTTCCGTATCGCGCCCCCGCTGACCGCGAGCGACGACGAGATCGCCCGCGGCGTCGCCGTCCTCGACCAGGCGCTCACCGACGCCGCCGGGGATCTCTAGGGCCCCTGTCCGTCCGGGGACCTGTCCGACGCGAAGGCCCCGGCGGCCTGGGATTCCAGGTCACCGGGGCCGGGCGCGTGGGGGTCAGACTCCGGCCGTCTCCGGCTCGCGGGCGGGCTCCGGCGGCGCGGCGGTGTCGCCGAGTTCCCGGTGGAGCTTCTCGCCCTCCACGTCGACGTTCGGCAGGAGGCGGTCCAGCCACTTGGGCAGCCACCAGGCCTTGCTGCCGAGCAGGGCGAGCACCGCGGGCACGATCGCCATGCGGACCACGAAGGCGTCGAAGAGCACCGCGATCGCGAGGCCGAAGCCCATCATCTTGATCATGGCGTCGTTCTCCAGGATGAAGCCGGAGAAGACACTGATCATGATGATCGCGGCCGCCGCGACCACCCGGCCGCCGTGGGTGAAGCCCGTGGTGACGGACTCGGCGGGGGACTCCCCGTGGACGTACGCCTCCCGCATGCGGGTGACGAGGAAGACCTCGTAGTCCATGGCCAGGCCGAAGACCACGCCGATCATGAAGATGGGCATCATCGACATGATCGGGCCCGGCTGGTCCACGCCGAACACGTCGGCGAGCCAGCCCCACTGGAAGACCGCGACCACCGCGCCGAGCGCCGCGGCCACCGAGAGCAGGAAGCCCAGGGCCGCCTTCAGCGGGACGAGGACCGAGCGGAACACCAGCATCAGGAGCAGGAAGGCGAGCCCGACGACCAGCGCCAGGTAGGGGATGAGCGCGTCGTCCAGGGTCTGCGAGAAGTCGATCGTCATCGCGGTCGCGCCGGTGACCAGCATGGTCGCGCCGGTGTCGGCCTTGATGTCGCCGGACAGCGAGCGGATGTCGTGCACCAGCGACTCGGTGGCGACGTCGCTCGGCCCGGTCTTGGGCACCACGGTGAGGACGGCGGTGTCGCCCTCCTCGTTGAAGCTGGCCGGGGTGACCGCCGCGGCCTTCCCCAGTCCGGTGATCTTCTCGCTCACGGTGTCGGCGGCGGCCTTCGGGTCGTCGGCGTCGCGCGCGTCGACGGCGATCATGAACGGGCCGTTGAACCCGGCCCCGAAGGACTCGGACAGCATGTCGTAGGCCTTGCGCTGGGTGGTGTCGGGGGCCGAGCTGCCCTCGTCGGGCAGGCCCAGCTCCATGCCGGCGGCCGGTACGGCGATCACGCCGAGGCCGAGGACCGCGGTCAGCAGCACGGTGACCGGGCGCCGCTGCACGAAACGGGCCCAGCGGGTGCCGAGCTTCGGCTTGCCGGAGGCGGCCCGCGCCCCGGCGGGTGCCTTGCGGTCCTTGCGGCTGAGGGCCTTCTTGCCCGCGAAGCCGAGCAGGGCCGGGGTGAGGGTCAGGGCGATCAGCACGGCGATGCCGACGGTGCCCGCGGCGGCCAGGCCCATCTTGGTGAGGATCGGGATGTTGACGATGGCGAGCCCGGCGAGGGCCACGACGACGGTGAGTCCGGCGAAGACGACCGCGGAGCCCGCGGTGCCGACCGCGCGTCCGGCCGCCTCCTCGGGGGCGCGGCCCTCGGCTATCTCGGCCCGGTAGCGGGAGACGATGAACAGGGCGTAGTCGATGGCGACCGCGAGGCCGATCATCATGGCCAGCGTGGAGGTGGTGGCGGACAGCTCCAGGGTGCTGCCCAGCGCCCCGATGGCGGAGATGCCGATGCCGACACCGATGATCGCCGAGAGCAGCGGCATACCGGCCGCGACCAGTGAGCCGAAGGTCAGCAGGAGCACGATCGCGGCGACGCCGATGCCGATCAGCTCGGCAGTGCCGCCCATCTCCTGCTCGGCCACGACCGCGTCGCCGCCGGTCTCGACGGTGTACCCGCCCGCGCGGGCGGTGTCGGTGGCGGCGGTGAGCGAGTCCCGGGCCTCGTCGGTCAGCTCCATCGCGTTGACCTTGTAGGTCACGGAGGCGTAGGCGGTGGTGCCGTCCTTGCTGACGGCGTTCGCCTTGAAGGGGTCGTCCACCGAGGCGACCTGCGGTCCGGCCTTCAAGTCGGCGACCAGGTCCTGGACCCGGTCCTTGCCGGCTCCGTCGGATATCTTCGCGCCCTCGGGAGCACGGATCACGACGCGGGCCGTGGCGCCCTCGGCGCTGGCGGCCGGGAACTGCTCGTCGAGCAGGTCGAACGCCTTCTGGGACTCGGTGCCCGGCATGGAGAAGGAGTCTTCGGGCGGGGCCGGCGCGGCGGACGAGGCCACGCCGGCGCCCACGAGCAGGGCCACCCACAGCAGGGCGACGAGGCCGCGGCGCCGGAACGCCCTCCGGCCGAGTCGATAGAGAAACGTAGCCACCTTGTGGACCAATCCGTCGGGTTGCGGGCAGGACGAAGACCCGGCACATGGGGGGAAGGCGGACGCGCTGACCGGGGTACACATCCATGCTCGCCCGGGGTTCGGGACGTTTGATCCGACCCTGGGTCTGGACCGGCGTACTGCGTCGGGTGTAGTGGGCTCCCGCTCCACTCTCCCCTCGGTGTAGATCACGAAGATGGATGTACTCCGCATTTCGTTGCCACGGGCAGCCGGTGCCTCTCAGCCGGTGACGGGGGTGGCGTTGCCGCCCGCACCGCAGCGCAGGGTCCAGGACGGGGTGGAGCGGGTCCCGTTCTCGTGGATCCGGACGTCGACCTCGTCGGCGGGAAGAGTGCCCGGTACCTCGGCGTGGGCCGCGGTGCAGACCAGCTGGTTGACGGCGGCGACGTCCAGTCCGCCGGTGCTGACCTGGACGGGGACGACGACGTCGACGGCTCCGTCGCTCGCGGTGGCGGTGAGCCGTCCGGCGATCTCCGGCGCCACGTGAGTGGTCAGGCCGCGCTCGCGCTCGGCCGTGGTGGGTCCGTCCAGCAGCAGGTCGAGGGCCTGCTGGGGGCCGAGGGGGGCGTCCGTGGGCCGGGTGACGGGGCGAGTGCCGTAGGGCCCCGCGAAGTACAGGCGCACGGTGCTCGCGCCGTCGCCGGGCCGCGGGACGCCGGACGCGGGGGCGCCGGCCCGCACCGGGCCGGCGGTTCCGATGCCGCAGCCGGTGGCGCCGGCGGCGAGCAGCGCGGTCAGGACGAAGGCGGCCCGCTTCGGGGGCGGCACCGGGCGGTGTGTCATGTCGTTCCCGGGGAGGAGGCGGCCGACGGCAGGGTGAGGGTGAACACGGCACCGCCGCCGGGGTGGTTGGCCGCGGTGAGGGTGCCGCCGTGCAGGGCGGCGTTCTCCTGGGCGATGGCCAGACCGAGGCCGCTGCCGCCGGAGCGGGGGCGCGCCGCGTCGGCCTTGTAGAAGCGGTCGAAGACGTACGGGAGTGCCTCGTCCGGGATGCCGGGCCCGCGGTCGGTGACCGTGACCCGGACCCGGTCGCCCCGCACGCGGACGGCGACCGTCACGGGCGGGCGTCCGTGGTGCAGCGCGTTGGCGACCAGGTTGCCGAGGACGACGTCGATCCGGCGGGGATCGACGCGTACGGGTGCCGGTTCGGGCAGGTCGGCGCGGACCCGCTCGTCGTGGGCCCAGCCGCGCAGTTGGAGGGTCTTGGTCACGAGGGTGCGCAGGTCGACGTCCTCCCGGTGGACGGGGGCGGCCTTGGCGTCGAAGCGGGACACCTCCATCAGGTCCTCCACCGTCCGGGCCAGGGCGCGCACCTCCTCGCTGATCAGCCGGACGGCGTCCTCCGTGTCGGCGGGCAGTACACCGGAGGCGGCGTCCTCGTCGAGGACCTCGGTGACCGCGGCCATGGCCGCCAGCGGGGTGCGCAGTTCGTGGGCGACGTCGGCGGCGAAGCGGCGGGCGCCCGCCTCCAGCCGGCGCAGTTCGGCGGCGTCCCGCTCCAGTGTCTCGGCCATGGTGTTGAAGGAGCGGGTCAGGTCGGCGAGTTCGTCGCGGCCCGGGGCGTCCAGGCGGGTGTGCAGCTCTCCCGCGGCGATGCGTTCGGCGCCGTGGCGCAACCGGCGTACCGGGCGCAGGACGCTGCGCGCCGCGAGGAGGGCCGGGACGAGCGCGAGGGCGAGGGCGGGGACGGCTCCGGCCTCGGCGGCGGTGACCAGGGCGTCGATGTCGGCCCGGTCGTCGTCGAGGGGGAAGGCGGCGTACACGGTCAGCCCGGAGAGCGGCGCCGCGTCCGTCGCTGTGCCCGTGTCCGTGTCCGTCACTGTGTCCGCGTCCGTGCCGGGGCCCGTGCCCGTGCCCTTGTCCGTGCTCCCGGAGTCGTCCGTATAGGCGACGGGCATGCCGAGGGCCAGCCAGGGGCGGCCGTCGTGTTCGGTCCGCTGGTGGACGGCCCGCCCGCTGTCCTGGACGGCCCGGCGCAGTTCGTCGGGGACGGGCGGTGTGCCGGGGGACGCTGCGACCGGTTCGCCGCCGCGGTAGGAGGCGGACGCGTGCCAGGCCCGCGCTCCACCGGCCTGGTCGAGCTGCCGGGTGAGCCCGCGCAGGTCTTCCGCGGTGGGCGGCAGGGTCAGGTCGGGGGCGAGGGAGTCGAGCTGGGTGCGCAGATCGGCGACGGCGGTCTCCTCGGCGCGGTCGAGGATGGCCGCGCGGGCCCGGTGGAACGTGAGGCCGGCGGTGAGCAGGGCCCCGAAGGCGGCGGCCAGGAGGAAGGCGACGACCAGCCGTACCCGCAGCCCGCGCGGCGCGCGCGGCCGCAGCCCGCTCGCGGCGGAACGGAGCGGCAGCCCGAACCGCCTCACAGCGGGCCGAAGCGGTAGCCGAAGCCGCGCACGGTCTGGACGTACACCGGCTTGCGCGGATCGTCCTCGATGCGGGCGCGCAGCCGCATCACACAGGCGTCGACGAGGCGGACGTCGCCGTAGAAGGAGTGCTCCCACACCTGCTCCAGGAGCTGCTGGCGCGAGTACACCTGGCCGGGGGTCGCGGTGAGGAACAGCAGGAGCTTCAGTTCGGAGGGCGCGAGCGGGAGTTCGGCGCCGTGCTTGGCCACGACGAGGGTGGTGCGGTCCACGGTGAGGTCCGCGTGCCGCTCGGGACCGGCGAGCGCCGCGGTCGGTGTGCCGCCGTCCTGGGCGGGGGCGACCCGGCGCAGGACCGCCCGGATCCGTGCCTCCAGCAGTTCGGCGCCCGCCGGTTTGACGACGTAGTCGTCGGCGCCCGCCTCCAGGCCGACGACCATGTCGACCTCGTCGCCGCGCGCGGAGAGGATGATGATCGGGATCCGCTTGCTCTCCCGGATCCGGCGGCACACCTCGAGACCGCTCATGTTCGGCAGCATCAGGTCGAGGAGCACCAGGTCGGGCCGGTGCCGCTCCAGGGAGAGCAGGCCGGTCTCGCCGCTGCCCGCGACGGCCACCTCGTGCCCCCGGCGTTTCAACGCGAGCGCGACGCCTCGCTGGACGGCTGGGTCGTCTTCGATGAGCAGGACTCGTGCCATGGGGGGTGCGCTCTTCTCCGGTTTCCTCGGCTCGGCTTTCCCGGCCGGCATTCTCGGCTCGGCTTTCTCGGCCGGCTTTCCCTCGGCCGGCTTTCCGCGCTCGGTCTCCCCGCTCGGCCTTCCCGGCTCGGCGGCGGCCTTCTTCTGCCGGCGTGCTCGAAGCGTATGACGCCCGGCTCCGCATCAGGTGATGAAACGATGACAGCCCTCCCCGGGCCGGGACCGTGTGCCCTGTGCTGGAGGCATGGACAACGAGATCAAATCCGGCGGGCGCACGCTGCCCGCCCGCCGCGTCGTCGGGTACGCCCTCGCGGCCGCGGCCGTGGCGCTCTCCCTGACCGGCTGCCAGGACTCCGGCACCGGCGTCGAGGTCTCCGCCGGGGAGAGTGCGGCGGCCGACGCCTCGGACGGCGCCCGGGGCTCCGGCGGGAAGCGGGACGACGGGCCGCACCGGCTGCTGTGGATGGGGGACTCCATCGGCGAGGCCCAGGCGCCCGCGCTCGACGCGGCCATGAAGGCCGGGGGCGTCGCGTTCGAGTCGGTGGCCGCCGCGGGCGGTGGCGGGGTCGTCGGCGAGATCGCGGCGCCCACCTGGGACCGCCTGCCGAAGACACTCAAGACCTTCGCACCGGACGTCGTCGCCTACCAGGTCACCACCTACGACTGGGGCACCCCGGCCGAACAGCGCGCGGCCTACGAGCGCCTGGTGAAGACGGTGAACGAGGCGGGGGCCGACCTCCTGCTCGTCTCCGCCCCGCCGTTCGAGCTCGACGACTTCTACCAGCCGCACAAGAAGGAGATCGAGTCCGCGCCGCGGTCCGCGAAGAGCGTCGCCGCCAAGCACCCGGACACGGCCGCCTTCCTCGACGCCTCGGCCCTGTGGGGCGAGGACAGCGGCGCCGAGCAGGCCCAGCGCGGCAAGGACGGCATCCACTCCTGCCAGCAGGGCTCGGCCGCGTTCGCCGTCTGGTTCGGCGAACAGCTGGAGCAGCGGTACGGCTTCGACCCGGCCGCGGCCGACGCGTGGGCCACCGGGGAGTGGACCGGCGACCAGGTCTACAGCCGGCTCGGCTGCGCGTAGCCCCGGCGGAGCCCGGCCCGCCCACCGCGAGGTGTCCGCGGGCCGGGAACCCCTCGCCCCTTCGACGGAGACCAGCCCATGCCCCTGCGCCCGCCCCTGCCGGCCGCCCCCTCCCCCGCCCATCGCCGCACCCGCGCCGCACCTTCGCCGGTGCCCGGCACCCCACGGCGGCACATCGCACCGCTCGACGGACTGCGCGGCCTCGCCGTCCTGGGCGTGCTGTTCTTCCACGCCGGTCACTTCGACGGCGGGTTCCTCGGCGTCGACCTCTTCTTCGTCCTGTCCGGCTTCCTCATCACGGGCCTGCTGCTGACGGAGGCGCGGGCCCGTGGCGGCCGGATCGACCTCCTCGCTTTCTGGGGCCGACGCGCTCGGCGGCTGCTGCCCGCGCTCGCGGTCGTGCTCGCCGGCACCCTGCTCCTGGTGTGGGCCCTCGGCCCGCCCAACCTGCTCCGTTACGCCCTCGACGACGGTCCGTGGGTGACCGCGAACCTCGCCAACTGGCACTTCGTCGCCGACCGGGTGGGCTACTGGGACTCGGCGGACACCAGGGTCTTCAGTCATCTGTGGAGCATCGCGGTCGAGGAGCAGTTCTACGTGGTGTGGCCGCTGGTGCTCTGTCTGGTGGCCCGCGGCCGGGGCGCCGGACGTCGGGTGGCCGCCGTGGCCGTGGCCGGAGCCGTCGCGTCGCTGGTCCTCATGGTCGTCCTCACCACCCCGGCCGACACCACCCGGGTCTACGAGGGCACCGACACCCGCGCGTTTTCCCTCCTGCTCGGAGCGCTGGCGGCCACCCCGCCGGCCACGCGCCTGGTCTCCCGCGTCGGCGAACGCGCGGCCGGCCGGTGCAGCCTCGCCCTGGGCGCCGGTATCGGGACGTACTGGGTCGTGGCCGACGGCCAGAACTCCCCCTCCCTCTTCCACGGCGGGCTCTTCCTCCACGCCCTGGCCGCCGCGCTGCTCGTCGCCCTCCTCGCCCGGGCGCCGCACACACCTGCCGGACGGTTCCTCGCGGCCGGACCGCCGCGCCGGCTCGGCCTGATCTCCTACAGTCTGTATCTCTGGCACTGGCCCGTGTACCTGGTACTGAGCGAGGAACGGCTCGGCCTCGGGGGCGCTCCCCGTACGGCGGTGCTGCTCGCCGTGTCGGTGACGCTCGCCCGGCTCTCGAAGGTCCTGGTGGAGGACCCGGTCCGGTTCCGGGCCCGCTGGGCGAAGGGCCGCACCGGGGCGGTGGCCCTGGTCGCCACCTTCGCCGCGCTGGCCGCGCTGTGGGCGGCCGTCCCCCAGCCGAGAACCGGGCAGGGCTCGGTCGACGTCACACGTCTCGTGTCGGTCGACCGCTGATGGCCCCACGGCCCGACGGCCCGACGGCCCGACGGCTCGACGGCTCGACGGCTGTTGACCTTCACCTTGGGGCAGGCCGCAGCATCGGTGTCACCGGGCAACAGGCCCGGGACGAGGAGGAGTGGGCACGTGGGCACGGAGTTGCTGACCATAGGGGCGTTCGCGAAGGCGTCCCGGCTGTCGCCGAAGGCGCTGCGCCTCTACGACGAGCTGGGTCTGCTGCCGCCCGCCCGTGTCGACCCGGTCACCGGCTACCGCCGCTACGCCCCGGAACAGGTGGAGCGGGCGCGGCTCGTGGCCTGGCTGCGGCGCCTGGGTATGCCGCTGGCCCACATCCGGCACGTGTGCTCGCTGGACGCGGGTGCGGCGGCCGGGGAGATCCGCGCCTTCTGGGCGCGGGCCGAGGCCGACACCGCCGCCCGGCGCGACCTGGCCGCCTTCCTCGTCGACCACCTCACCCGGAGGGATCCCGCCATGTCACCCACCGCCCCGCCGCTGAGCATGCGTTACGCCGCCGCTTCCGACACCGGTCTGGTCCGCGAGAGCAACCAGGACACCGCCTACGCGGGCTCGAACCTGCTGGCCGTCGCCGACGGTTTCGGAGCCGGCGGTGCCCCGGCGAGCGCCGCCGCCGTCGCGTCACTGAGGCGGCTGGAGACCGACGGCGTCCCGGCGGACGGCCTCCTCAACGTCCTCGCGGACGCCGTGGAGGAGGCCCAGCGGGCCGTGTACGAGGCCGTGGGCACCGGTTCCACGCCGCAGGAGGCCGGTACGACCCTCACCGCGATGCTCTGGACGGGATCGCAACTCGGCCTCGTCCACGTCGGCGACTCGCGCGTGTACCTGCTGCGCGACGGGGAGCTGTTCCAGATCACGCACGACCACACCGTCGTGCAGTCGATGGTCGACGAGGGCCGCATCACGCCGGAGGAGGCCGCCTCCCACCCCCAGCGGTCGCTGCTGGTGCGGGCCCTGGGCAGGGGCGCCGACGCCACCGCCGAGATGCGCCTCCAGGACGCCCGGCCAGGGGACCGCTACCTGCTCTGTTCCGACGGCCTGTCGACCGTGGTCCCGGGCGACGGGATCCGCCGGGTGCTCGCCGCCCCGGGGGAGCCCGGGCAGGCCGTCCGCGAACTGGTGGCGCTCGCCAACGGGTCCGGCGGTCCCGACAACGTCAGCTGCGTCGTCGCGGACGTCGTACCCGGCGTGTGACACCCCGCGGCGCCCTGTCCTGCCCGGGTCACCCGCCGCTCAGGGCGGTGCCGCCCCGACCCCGACCCGGTCGCTGCCGCCCTCGGAGAGGAAGGACGCGAGGGCCCTCCCCTCCTCGGCCACCTCGGCGCGCTCCGCCGGGTCGAGCCGGCGCAGCGGGGTGACGGTGACCGTGTCGTCCTCGACGGTCCAGGTCGCGGAGACCCGGCCGTCGACGAGGACGAAACGGGCGCCGGTGACCGAGAGACCGCGGTGCGCGCCGTCGATGACGCGGCCGCGGTCCTGGTAGCCGAGGACCGCGTTGTCGAAGGCCGGCAGGAACCGCACGGGAGCGGGGGTGTCCGGGTCGGGTCGCGGCGCGTCGGGCAGGTCCAGCAGTTCCCGGCCCCGCTCGTCGCGGAAGGCGACCAGTTCCCCGCGTACCGCCGCGACGGCGGCCGGCAGCCCCGCGAGCCCGCACCAGGCGCGCAGGTCCGCCGAGGCGGCCGGCCCGAACGCGGCCAGGTAGCGGCGTACGAGTGCCGCACCGACCGGATCGGTGCCCGGCGGGGCCGGCGGGTCGACCGCGCGGCCCAGCCAGTGGGCGACCGGGACGTTGCGCACCCCGGCCCTGGTGCGCCAGATCCCGCGCGGCGGCAGTTGCACCGTCGGGATCAGCGCGGCGACCAGCATCTCGCCGAGCGGCCGCGTTCCCACCTGCGGCCACTGCCCGGCCACGGCCCGGGCGAGTTCGCCCATGGAGCGGGGCTCGCCGTCGGCCAGGACCGCCCGGCCCGCCGCCGCGAGCTCGTCGAGGTCGACCCCTTCGAGCTCGCGGCGGTAGGTGCCGAGGACGCGTCCGCGTAGCATGGCGTCGTGGCGCGACCGCCAGGCCAGTACGTCGTCGGCGGTGACGAGGTGGACGGTGCGGCGCATCAGGTGGGTGCGGACCACCCGACGCCCGGTCAGCAGGTCGTCGAGCGTCCGCGGCGCGAAGTCGCGCAGCCTCGACCACAGTCCGACGAACGGTTCCTGCGGCTCCTGCGCCTGCATGCCGCCGAGGTGCGCGACGGCGTCCAGGACCGGGCGGTCCGCACGGTCGAGGAGCAGCTGCCGGGCGAGTGCCGCCCGGTTCAGCGACCGGGCGTCGAGCACGCTCACGCGTTGTACTCGCTCACCACGTCCAGGACCCAGGTGACGCCGAACCGGTCCCGCAGCATGCCGTAGAGGGGCGCCCACTGCGCGGCCCCCAGCGGCCGCAGGACGGTCGCGCCCTCGGCGAGCTTCTCCCAGTACGCGGTGATCTCGTCGGTGGTCTCGCCGCGGACCGAGACGAAGAAGGCGTTCTCGCCCTGATTCCAGGGCAGGTCGGACGGGACGTCGTAGGCCATCACGCTCAGGCCGTCGGCGGTGGCGACCTGGCCGAACATCACCTGATCGGCCGCCGCGGGGTCCTGGACGTTGCCGGCGTCCTTGTACGTCACCAGGGTCAGGTCCCCGCCGAAGGCGGACCGGTAGAAGGTGAGGGCCTCGCGGGCGTCGCCACGGAAGTTCAGGTGGGTCACGGCTCGTGCGGTCACGACTGGCTCCTTGCCATCGCGGTGGGACGGCCCGTGGAGCGGGCCGCCGCGGGGCCGGTCCGGCTCCGCGGTGCCCACTCTGCTGCGGGTAGCGGTCAGTTTGTGGCCGCTATGTGCGGCAGCATGGTGGTCATGCAGAAGACCTCGGCCCGGCTGCTGTCCCTGCTCTCGCTGCTCCAGGCGCGCCGCGACTGGCCCGGTGCGGTGCTGGCCGAGCGGCTGGACGTCAGCCCGCGCACCCTGCGCCGCGACGTGGACCGGCTGCGCGAGCTGGGCTATCCGGTGCGGGCGGTGAAGGGCCCCGACGGCGGCTACCGCCTGGACGCCGGGACGCGGTTGCCCCCGCTGCTCTTCGACGACGAGCAGGCGGTGGCCCTCGCCGTGGCGCTGCGCACCGCGGCCGCGACCGGCGCCGGGATCGAGGACGGCGCGGCCCGGGCGCTGGCGACCCTGCGCCAGGTCATGCCGGCCCGGCTGCGGCACCGTATCGACGCCCTCCAGGTCACCTCCGTCGCACGGTCGGCGCCCCGGCCGCAGCCCCAGGCGGACACCGGCGTGCTGATGGCGCTCAGCGCCGCCGTCCAGGCCCGCGAGGTGCTGCGCTTCGACCACACCCCGGCCCACCCCTCGGACACCTCGGACACCGCGGACTCCGCGCCCGGGGCCGTGCCGCCCCCGCGCCGGGTGGAGCCGCACCATCTGGTCACCCGGGGCGGGCGCTGGTACCTGGTCGCCTGGGACCTGGACCGCGCGGACTGGCGGGTCTTCCGCGCCGACCGGATCACCCCGCGCACGCCCACCGGCCCCCGCTTCACTCCGCGGGACCTGCCGGGCAAGGACGTGGCCGCGTTCCTGACCGGCAGGTTCCGCGGCTCCGACGGCTCCGCGGACTGGCCCTGCCGCGGAGCGGTGGTCCTCCACCTGCCCGCCTCCGCGGTGTCGCCGCACGCCGCCGACGGGACCGTCGAGGAACTGGGTCCCGACCGCTGCCGGCTCACGATGGGCTCCTGGTCGTGGCCCTCGCTGGCCGCCGCCTTCTGCCTCTACGACACCGACATCGAGGTCGTCGGCCCGCCCGCGCTCCAGGAGGCGTTCGCCGGGCTGGCCGGCCGCTGTGCCAGGGCCGCCGCGGAGCGGCCCCGGCCGGGGTGAGTGCCGCCTTGCGGCGTCACACCCGCTGGGTCCGGTCCACGCTCACCGTCTCGGTGGTCGGGCCGCCGCCCGCCACGACGCGCGACCGGCTGTGCAGCCGCAGGGAGACGGTGACGAAACCGATGGCGACCAGGGTCATCGCCCCGCCCGCCCAGGCGGTGGCGGCGTATCCGAAGTCCGCGTCGATCACCGTGCCGCCGAGCCAGGGACCGCCGGTGTTGCCCAGGTTGAACGCGGCGGTCGTGGTCGCGCCCGCGAGGGTCGGCGCGGCACCGGCGACGTTGAACATGCGCGCGTTGAGCGCGGGCGCGGTGTAGAAGGCGGAGACGCCGAGCAGCAGCGACAGGACGATCACGACGGCCGGGCTGGCGGCGAACAGCGCGAGGGCGGCCAGCAGCACCGTCGACGCGGTGATGCCGGAGAGCAGTACGCCGAAGAGGTGCGCGTCGGCGACCCGGCCGCCGATCGTCGTGCCGATGAGCGCGCCGACGCCGAACAGGGCCAGCACGGTGGGCACCCAGCCGTCCGCGAGGCCGGCCACGTCGGTGAGCAGCGGGGCGAGGTAGGAGAAGGCGCAGAAGACGCCGCCGGCGGCTAGCGCGGTCACGACGATGGACAGCCAGACCTGGCGGTCCCGGTAGATCGCCAGCTCGCCCCGCAGGCGGGTGGGCCGCTCGGGCAGCGGGATGCGGGGGATCAGGGTCACCACGCCGACGAGCGCGACGGCGGACGCGCCGCCCACGGCCCAGAACGCGGACCGCCACCCCAGGTGCTCGCCGAGGAAGGCGCCGGCCGGGACGCCGAGGACGTTGGCGATGGACAGTCCGCCGATCATCACGGCCATCGCGCGCGCCCGCGCGGTCACCGGCACCATCGCGATGGCCACGGCCGCGCCCACCGCCCAGAAGCCGGCGCAGGCGAGCGCGCTGACGACCCGCGAGACGAACAGGATCTCGTAGCTCGTCGCGAGCGCGCCCGCGACCTGGCCGACGCCGAACACCGAGATCAGCGCGACCAGCGTGGTCTTGCGGGGCAGGCGCAGGGTCGCCACGGCGAGCAGCGGCGCGCCGACCACCATGCCGATCGCGAACGCCGATATCAGCAGCCCGGCTTGTGGGATCGACACGTCCATGTCGTCGGCGATGGGCGGCAGCAGCCCGGAGAGCATGAACTCGCTGGTGCCGAGCGCGAAGACGGACAGGCCGAGGATGTAGACGGCGAGCGGCATGCGTCCGGCCGCGGGCCGTGGGGAAGAGTCGGGCATGACAGGTGCCAACGGGGCCCCGTCGGCCGCCATTCCCGCGGCGGGGCCCGTCTCACGATGCGGTTACGGCACCGAGCGTTCCAGCCGGACGAGGATGCCCTTCGAGGTGGGCTGGTTGCTGATGTCGGCGACGCTGTCCAGCGGGACCAGGACCTGTGTCTCCGGGTAGTACGCGGCGGCGGAACCGCGCGCCGTGGGGTACGGGACCACTTCGAAGCCCTCGGCCCGCCGCTCGGTGTCGTCGTGCCACACGCCGACGACGTCGACGCGGTCCCCCTCGGTCAGGGACAGGGCGCTGAGGTCCTCCGGGTTGACCATGACCACCCGGCGGCTGCCGTGGATGCCCCGGTAGCGGTCGTTGAGCGTGTAGGGGATGGTGTTCCACTGGTCGTGGGAGCGCAGCGTTTGCAGCATCAGGTGGCCCTCGGGCACGTCCGGCGTCCGCCAGGTGTTGCGGGTGAACATGGCCTTCCCGGTGGCGGTGCGGTACACGCCCTCGTTGACGGGGTTGGGCAGCCGGATGCCGCCGGGGCGTGCCACGCGCCGGTTGAAGTCGTGCAGGCCCGGCACGATCCGGGAGATCCGGTCGCGGATCGCGCTGTAGTCGGCCTCGAACTCCTCCCAGGGCACGTGGCCGGGGCCGGTGCCGAGGGTGCGGCGGGCGAGCCGGCACAGGATGGAGACCTCGCTGAGCAGCAGGGGGGAGGCCGGTTTGAGCCGTCCCCGGGTGGTGTGCACCTCGCTCATCGAGTTCTCCACCGTGACGAACTGCTCGCCACCCGCCTGCTGGTCGCGTTCGGTCCGACCGAGGGTGGGCAGGATCAGCGCGGTCTCCCCGCAGACGGTGTGGGACCCGTTGAGCTTGGTGGAGACGTGGGCGGTCAGGCGGCAGCCGCGCATGGCCTCCTCGGTGACCGCGCTGTCGGGGGCGGCCCGCACGAAGTTGCCCGCGACGCCGAGGAAGACCTTGACGCGGCCCTCCCGCATCGCCTTGATCGCGTTCACCGAGTCCAGGCCGTGGGCGCGCGGCGGGTCGAAGCCGAACTCGTCGCGCAGGGCGTCCAGGAAGGAGTCCGGCATCTGCTCCCAGATGCCCATCGTGCGGTCGCCCTGGACGTTGCTGTGGCCGCGCACCGGGCAGGCGCCGGCTCCGGCCCTGCCGAGGTTGCCGCGCAGCAGCAGGAAGTTGACGATCTCCCGGATGGTGGGCACGCCGTGCTTGTGCTGGGTGACGCCCATCGCCCAGCAGACGATGACGCGTTCGCTGCCGAGGACCTCGTCGCGGACCCGCTCGATCTCCTCGCGGGTCAGACCGGTGGTGGCGACCACGTCGTCCCAGGAGACCTGCCGGGCGTGTTCGGCGAACTCCTCGAAGCCGCTGGTGCTGTCCCGGATGAACGCGTGGTCGAGGACCGTGCCGGGCCGGGCGTCCTCGGCCTCGAGCAGCAACCGGTTCAGCGCCTGGAACAGGGCGAGGTCGCCGCCGGGCCGGATGTGCAGGAACCGGTCGGCGATCCGGACGCCCTGGCCGATCACCCCGCGTGCCTTCTGCGGGTTCTTGAACCTGAGCAGCCCCGCCTCCGGGAGCGGATTGACGGCGACGATGCGGGCGCCGTTGCGCTTGGCCTGCTCCAGCGCGGACAGCTGCCGCGGGTGGTTGGTGCCGGGGTTCTGTCCCACCAGGAAGATCAGGTCGGCGTGGTGGAGGTCGTCGAGGCTCACCGTGCCCTTGCCGGTGCCCAGGGTCTCGTGCAGGGCGAAGCCGCTCGACTCGTGGCACATGTTGCTGCAATCGGGCAGGTTGTTGGTGCCGTACGCCCGGGCGAAGAGCTGGAGGACGAACGCGGCCTCGTTGCTGACCCGGCCCGAGGTGTAGAAGACCGCCTCGTCGGGGGTGTCCAGACCCTTCAGTTCCCCGGCGAGCAGGTCCAGGGCGTCGCGCCAGCTGATCGGCTCGTAGTGGTCGGATCCGGGCCGCTTGACCATCGGCTCGGTGAGGCGCCCCTGCTGGTTCAGCCACAGGTCGGAGCGCCCGGCCAGGTCGGAGACGGAGTGCTCGCGGAAGAAGTCGGCGGTGATCCGCCGCGTCGTCGCCTCGTCGTTGATGTGCTTGGCGCCGTTCTCGCAGTACTCGTTGC
Source organism: Streptomyces sp. CS113 (assembly GCF_002188365.1). Taxonomy (NCBI): domain Bacteria; kingdom Bacillati; phylum Actinomycetota; class Actinomycetes; order Kitasatosporales; family Streptomycetaceae; genus Streptomyces; species Streptomyces sp. CS113. The sequence continues at coordinate 8,306,703 of NZ_KZ195574.1, read as the reverse complement.
GGTGGCGGTGGCCGGGCGCGGGGTCCGCCCAGGCGCAGCCCGGGCAGTCGATCCCGTCCACCTGGTTCATGGTCAGCAGGTCCACCGCGGTTTCCTTCGGGGACGTCTGCGCCAGGGAGTACTCCAGTGCGTGCACCACCGCGGGCACGCCCGCGGCCCAGGTCTTGGGCGGGGTGACGGTCAGGTCGTCCCGGGGTTCGTCCCTGGGCGGCTTCTTCATCGGCGGATCGCCTCTCGTTCGCTGTGTTTCGGGTACGGGCCCGGATCCGGGGCCCGGTCAGCCCACGGGCCAGACGGCCACCCGGCTGCGCGGCGGCTCGGGCTCCCCGGGCCGCACCTGGCCGCCGCGGATGGTCCCCCGCCAGGCGCCGCTCGCCTCCCCGTGCCCTTCGATGTACGCCTTGAAGTGCGCGAGTTCGCGCCGCAGGACGCGGCCGGCCACGCCGGGGACCGCGGTGAGCACGCCGGTGATTCCGCGCGGGCCGGCCGACATCCGCACGGTCACCGAGGTGCGCTCCCCCTGGACCGGCCGGAACGTCACCTCGCCCCGGTGACCGTGGCGTTGCCCGAGGCTGCGCCAGGTCAGGTGCGAGTCGGGCACCTGGTCCACGATCTCGGTCGCGAACTCCCGGCGCAGGGGGCCGAGTCCGACGACCCACAGGGTCACGGCGGGCCTGATCTGCTCGACCCGCTTGACGGTGGTCATGAACCGCGGGAAGCACTCGAACTGGGTCCACTGGTCGTACGCGGTGCGCACCGGTACGGCGATCTCGACGGTTTCCTCGACGGTGTTCATGTGCCGCTCGCCTCCAAGGGTCGTGCGGTGCCGGACTTGTCGACCGTGCAGTGCAGGGAGTCGTCCACCACGTCGGCGACGATGGTGTCGCCGGGGTCGGCCTCGCCGCCGAGGAGCAGGTCGGCAATGCGGTTGTCGAGTTCGGCCTGAATGGTGCGCCTGAGCGGCCGGGCGCCGAACTCCGGCTGGTGGCCGTGGGCGATCAGCAGCCTCTTGGCCGCCTCCGTGACCTTCAGCTTCATGCCCTGGGCGTGCACCCGCCGTTCGCTCTGGGCCAGCAGGTGGTCCACGATCCGCGACAGGTCGTCCTCGGTGAGGCCGTGGAAGACGATGATCTCGTCGATGCGGTTGAGGAACTCCGGCAGGAACCGTCCCCGCAGCTCCTGCGTCAGCTCGTCCTTGAGGTCGGACACGTCGCCCTGGTGGTCGAGGATGCGGCGGGCGCCGATGTTGGACGTCATGATGACCACGCAGTGCCGGAAGTCGACGGTGCGGCCCTGTCCGTCGGTGAGGCGGCCGTCGTCGAGGATTTGCAGCAGGGTGTTGAAGACGTCGGGGTGGGCCTTCTCCACCTCGTCGAACAGGACCACGCTGTAGGGCTGCCGGCGGACCTTCTCGGTGAGCTGGCCGGCCTCCTCGTAGCCGACGTATCCGGGAGGCGCGCCGACGAGCCGGGCGACCGTGTGCTTCTCCTGGAACTCGCTCATGTCGAAGCGGACCATGCGGTTCTCCTCGCCGAACAGCAGCTCGGCGAGGGTCTTGGCCAGCTCGGTCTTGCCGACGCCGGTGGGGCCGAGGAAGAGGAAGGAGCCCACGGGCCGGTCGGGGTCGCCCATGCCGGCCCGGTTGCGGCGCACGGCCCGCGAGACGGCGGTGACCGCCTCGTCCTGGCCGACGATCCGGGCGTGCATCTCCTCCTCCAGCCTGAGCAGCCGCTCCTTCTCCCCGGCCGTCAGCTGGGCGACCGGGATGCCGGTGCGGCGGGAGATCACGTCCGCGATGTCGTCGGCGGTCACGGAGACGACGCCCTCGCGGCGCTCCTCGATGCCCGCCAGTTCGCCCTCCACCTCGGCGATCTCGCGCTTCAGCTCGCCCGCCCGGGCGTAGTCCTCGGCGGCGACGGCCTGCTCCTGCTCCCGGCGCAGCTTCGCGATGCGGTCCTCGCGGCTGACCACCTCGGTGGAGCGGCTCGCGCTGCGCAGCCGTACCCGGGCACCGGCCTGGTCCATGACGTCGATCGCCTTGTCGGGCAGGAAGCGGTCGCTGACGTAGCGGTCCGACAGTTCCGCCGCCGCGGTCAGCGCTCCGTCGGCGAAGCGGACCTGGTGGTGTGCCTCGTAGGCGTCGCGCAGGCCCTCCAGGATCTGCACCGTCTCCTCGACCGAGGGCTCGGGGACCATCACGGGCTGGAAGCGGCGTTCGAGGGCCGCGTCCTTCTCGACGTACTTGCGGTACTCGTCGATGGTCGTCGCGCCCACCACGTGCAGCTCGCCGCGCGCGAGGGCGGGCTTGAGCATGTTGCCGGCGTCCATGGAGCCCTCGCCGGTGGCCCCGGCGCCGACGACGGTGTGCAGTTCGTCGATGAACAGGATGATGTCGCCGCGGGCCTGCTGGACGTCCTCGATGACCTTCTTGAGCCGCTCCTCGAACTGGCCCCGGTACTGCGCGCCCGCCACCATGGCGGACAGGTCGAGGGCGACGACCCGCTTGTCCTTCAGTGTGTTCGGGACCTCGCCGGCCACGATGCGCTGGGCCAGTCCCTCCACGATGGCGGTCTTGCCGACGCCGGGCTCGCCGATCAGCACCGGGTTGTTCTTGGAGCGCCGGGAGAGGATCTCGACGGTCTGCTCGATCTCCTCGGCGCGGCCGACGACGGGGTCGAGTTTCCCGGCCTTCGCCTCGTCGGTCAGGTCCCGTCCGTACTCGTCCAGCGTGGTGGCGGGTTTCCCACCGTCGTCGCCCGGGGTCCCGCCCGAGCGGGCGGCCTGCTCGGTGAGCCCCTCCAGCTTGCCGATGTCCTGCCCTTCCGCGCCCAGCAGCCGGGCCGCGCCGGTGTCGCCGTCCGCCAGCAGGGCGCCCAGGATGTGCTCGGGGCCGATGTAGGAGACGCCGGATGCCCGGGAGCGGGCGTAGGCGGTGGCGAGGGTGCGCTTGGCGGCCGGGGTGAGGCCCGGCTCTGCGGACGGCTCGCCCGCCTCCCGGGGCAGGACCTCGGCGATCCGGGCCGCGAGCGCGTCGGGATCGGCTCCCGCCCGGGCGAGCAGTCCCCGCGCGGGCTCGACCTGGGTGGCCGCCCACAGCAGGTGCTCCGTGTCCAGGTCGGACGTCCCGTCCTCCAGGGCCCGCCGTGCCGCCAGATTGAGGAGCTCCTGCGAGGACTCGGTCAGCATCCGGCCGATCGGCACCCGCTGCACGGCGGGGGGCGAGGACGCGGGCGAGGTACCGAAGAACCGGTTGAACAGATCACTGAACGGATCGGACGCGCCGAATCCGAACGACGACATCGACATGACAGCTCCTGGGGCGGTGGCGAGTCCGTTCCACCGAAACCCCATGTCGGTCCCTCCGCAAGCGGAGCGGCCGCCGTACGGCGGCGCGGACCCGTTGTCAGTGGTCGGCGGCATGATGTGGCCCATGACTACTCCGGCAGCAGTGATCGTGGACGCCACCGCCTACGCCCAGGCGGTCGAGGACGCCGCGCGCGCGGCGGCCGCCTACTACGCGGGCGGCTCCTCGCCGATGGACGACGACGCCTACGACCGGCTGGCGCGAGGGATCGCCGCGTGGGAGGCCGAGCACCCGGGCGAGGTGCTGCCCGACTCCCCCACCGGCAAGGTCGCCGGCGGCGCGGCCGAGGGGGACGTGCCGCACACGGTGCCGATGCTCAGTCTGGACAACGTGTTCTCGCCGGAGGAGTTCACCGCCTGGACGGCGTCCCTGGCCCGGCGCGTCGACCACGAGGTCGCCCGGTTCGCCGTGGGCCCGAAACTGGACGGCCTCGCGGTGGCCGCCCGCTACCACGAGGGGCGGCTCACCCGGCTGATCACCCGGGGCGACGGCACGGCCGGTGAGGACGTCTCGCACGCGATCGGCACCGTGGAGGGACTGCCCGAGACGCTGGCGGAGCCGGTGACCGTCGAGGTGCGGGGCGAGATCCTGATGACGACGGCCCAGTTCGAGCACGCCAACGAGGTGCGCATCCAGCACGGCGGGCAGCCCTTCGCCAACCCGCGCAACGCGGCCGCGGGCACCCTGCGCGCCAAGGAGCGCGCCTACACGGTGCCGATGACCTTCTTCGGCTACGGCCTGCTCGCCCTGCCCGACACCGACGCGGCGCTCGCCGGGCGGCTGGACGAGCTGGCGTACAGCGAGCTGATGGAGACGGCGGCCGGGCTCGGCGTGCACACCAGCGCGGGCACCGCGGTGCCGGACGTGGTCGTCGAGACGCCCGAGCAGGTGGTGGCCCGGGTCCACGAGATCGCCGCGCTCCGTGCCGAGCTGCCGTTCGGCATCGACGGGATCGTCGTCAAGGCGGACCTCGCCGCCGACCGGCGGGCCGCCGGGTCCGGCTCGCGGGCGCCGCGGTGGGCGATCGCGTACAAGCTCCCGGCCGTCGAGAAGATCACCCGGCTGCTGGAGGTGGAGTGGAACGTCGGCCGTACCGGCATCATCGCCCCGCGCGGCGTCCTGGAGCCGGTGGTCATCGACGGCTCCACGATCACCTACGCCACGCTGCACAATCCGGCCGACATCACCCGGCGCGGCCTGCGGCTGGGCGACCACGTGATGGTGCACCGCGCCGGTGACGTCATCCCGCGCATCGAGGCTCCGGTCGCACATCTGCGGACGGGCGAGGAGCAGCCCATCGTCTTCCCCGAGGTGTGTCCGCGCTGCGGATCGGACATCGACACGAGCGAGGAGCGCTGGCGGTGCGCGCAGGGCCGCAACTGCCACCTGGTCGCCTCCCTCGCCTACGCCGCCGGGCGCGACCAGCTCGACATCGAGGGCCTGGGCACCACCCGCGTCGTCCAGCTCGCCGAGGCGGGTCTCGTCGCCGACCTGGCCGATCTCTTCCTGCTCCGGCGCGAGCAGTTGCTCGCTCTGGAGCGGATGGGCGAGACCAGCACCGACAACCTGCTCGCCGCGCTCGCCCGGGCCAAGGAGCAGCCGCTGTCCCGGGTGCTGTGCGCGCTGGGCGTCCGGGGCACCGGCCGGTCCATGTCCCGGCGCATCGCCCGGTACTTCGCCACCATGGACCACATACGCGCCGCCGACGCCGAGGCCATGCAGCGGGTCGACGGCATCGGGGTGGAGAAGGCCCCCTCGGTCGTCGCGGAGATCGCCGAACTCGCCCCGCTCATCGACAAGCTCGCCGCCGCCGGCGTCAACATGACCGAGCCAGGCGCGACCCCGCCCCCGCCCGCCGACGCGGACGGCGCGGACGGGACGCCCGAGACACCGGGGGACGGCGGGCCCCTGGCGGGCATGAAGGTGGTCGTCACCGGCGCGATGACCGGCGATCTGGAACGGCTCAGCCGCAACGAGATGAACGAACTGATCGAACGGGCCGGCGGCCGCTCGTCCTCCAGCGTCTCCAAGAACACGACGCTCGTCGTCGCGGGCGAGGGGGCGGGTTCGAAGCGGGCCAAGGCGGAGCAGCTCGGCGTCCGGCTGGCCACCCCCGAGGAGTTCGCCGCGCTCGTCGCCGACCTGCTCGGCTGAGACCGGGCGCGCCCGCGCGCGGGGGCGCGGGCGGTGGGTGCTGGTGCCACCCGTGCGGGCCGAGGGGGGTGTTGGTGACACCCCCGGGCCGGGGGCCAGTCCCACTGATCTTCCTTCCCGGCCCTGAGAGGGTCGTCGGTGCAGGGACACCGTCCGCCCGCCGCAGTCGGGCGGCCACGAACAGGGGGAAGACACATGCACCGCAAGCGACTCGCCGCCGCGGTCCTGCTCGCCGCCACGCTCACCGGGGCGTTCGCGCCCGCGGCGGCGGCCCACCCGGCGCACCGCCCCGACCCCGTGCAGCGCCAACTGGACCTGCTCACCACCCGCGACGGCGTCCCCGGCGCGCTCGCGTACGACGGCAGGACGACCCGCACCTCCGGCGTCGCCGACCTGGACTCGGGCCGGCCCATGGCCGACGAGCGGGGCCGGTTCCGGCTCGCCAGCGACACCAAGGCGTTCACTGCGACCGCGGTGATGCGGCTGGTGGTGGACGGCCGCCTGCGCCTCGGCGACCGCGCGGGCTCCTACGTGCCCCAACTGGCCGACAGCCCCATCACCGTACGGCAGTTGCTGAAGCAGACCAGCGGGCTCGCGGAGTACTTGGCGCTGGTGGACTGGACCCGGCCGGGGACGCCCGAGGACTACCTGGCCCTGGCGCTCGACGCGGAGCCCGTCTTCGCGCCCGGCACGGACTGGGGCTACTCCAACACCAACTACCTGGTCCTCGGCATGGTGATCGACGAGGTGTCCGGGGTCGGCTTCCGCAGGTACGTGGAGCGCACGGTCCTGCGCCCGCTGCACCTGGACGACACCTACTGGCCCGCGCCCGGCGAGCTGGACCTGCGCGGCCCGCACGCCCGGAACTACGGCGTGCACCCCGCGCACCCGCAGGACGGCAGGGTGGACGTGACCGAGCTGCCGGGTTACGAGTTCGGCGCGTCCGGCGGCCTCGTGTCCACACCCGTCGACCTGAACGCCTTCTGGGACGGTCTGCTCGGTGGCCGGCTGCTGCCCGGCTGGGCGGTGCGCCTCATGACGCGGGACACCACCGACATCGGCGGCCGCGACGTCTACCCGGCCGGCAGCCGCTACGGCTACGGCCTCGCCTCAATCCCGCTCAGCTGCGGCGGCGTCTACTGGGGCCACGGCGGGGACCTGCCCGGCGGTTCGGTGGGCGGCGGACGGGCCACGGGCGGCCGGGGCACCGTGACCGTCTACACCACGACCTGGGCGGCCGAGGGCGACGGCCTGCGCCATCTCCAGGGCGCCGTGGACGCGGCCCTGTGCGCCAAGGGGCGCTGAAAGAGCCCCTCCAGCCGGTGCCGGACGGGAGTGTACGTTCGTACGCCCCGGCGGGTAGGCTCCCGCGCATGACTGTTGACGTACTGCGCCGGCCCGCCCCGGCCGACCGGCGGGCTCGGCTGGCCGTCGCCGTGCTGTTCTTCACCAACGGAGCCCTGTTCGCCAACCTGCTGCCGAGGTATCCGCAGATCAAGGCGGACCTCGGCATCGGGAACGCCGCCTACGGACTGGCCGTGGCGGCGTTCCCGGCGGGAGCCATCACGGCCGGGCTGGCGGCCGGGATCCTGGTGCGCCGGTTCGGTTCGGCGCGGGTGGCGGTCGGCGGCACGCTGCTGACCGGGGTGGGCATCCTCGCCGCCGGACTCGCGGACTCGGTCGTGGTGTTCGCGGGGGCGCTGTTCCTGGCCGGGGCGATGGACGCCTTCACCGACGTCGCGCAGAACGCCCACGGCCTCCGGGTGCAGCGCCGCTACGGACGTTCCATCATCAACTCCTTCCACGCCATCTGGTCCATCGGCGCCGTCACCGGCGGGTCCATGGCCGCCGCCGCGATCGCGCTCGGCGTCGCGCGCGGCCCGCACCTGCTCTTCTCCGCCGTGGTCTTCGCGGTCGCGGCGTGCGTCGCCCTGCGCTACTGCCTGCCGGGCCCGGAGACCGGGACCGAACCGGTCGCGGAGACCGGGACCGAACCGGTCGCGGAGACCGGCGCCGGGGACTCCGCGCCGGCGCCGGTCCGGGCCCCGGCGACCGGCCTGCGCACCGGCTGGGTACTGGCCGCCCTCGTCCTCATCGCCACGGCCGGCACCCTCGTGGAGGACGCGGGCATGTCCTGGGCCACCCTCTACCTCTCCGACTCACTGCACGCCACGGCGGCGCTGGCCGCGTCCGGGTATGTCGCGCTGGTCGGCGCGCAGTTCGTCGGCCGGATCGTCGGCGACCGGCTCGTGGACCGTTTCGGCCAGCGCGCGGTGGCCCGCTCCGGCGCCCTGATCGCCGCGGTCGGCATGGGCCTGGCGCTGGCCGTGCCGACGGTGCCGGGCACGGTCCTCGGGTTCGCCGCGGCCGGATTCGGGGTGGCGACGCTGGTCCCGGCGGCGATGCACGAGGCCGACGAACTGCCCGGCCTCAAGCCCGGGTCGGGGCTGACCCTCGTCTCCTGGCTGATGCGGCTCGGCTTCCTGCTCTCCCCGCCGGTGGTGGGCCTGGTCGCCGACGCGACGAGCCTGCGGGTGGGCCTGCTGGTGGTGCCGCTCGCGGGGCTCCTCGTGCTCCTGTGCGCGGGCGTGCTCCAGCCCCGGCGCCGCACCACCGGGTGATCCCGCCCCGCCGAAGAGTGTACGTTCGTACGCTTCCCGGGGTAGGATCTGGCGCATGCCGACGGACCACTTCGCGGGCGACTCCCGCACCCACCTCGAACGCATGCTGGCGGGCGACCTCTACATCGCCGACGACCCGGAGATCGCCCGCAGGCAGCAGCAGGCCGTGCGGCTGGCCGCCCGGTACCAGGCCGCCTACGCGGAGGACGCGGAGGCGGCGCGACCGCTCCTCGAGGAACTGCTCGGCTCGCTGGGGGCCGAGGCACACGTGCGGCCGCCGCTGTACGTCGACTACGGCAGCAACATCACCGTCGGCGCGCGCACCTTCGTCAACTACAACCTGACGGCGCTGGACGTCGCGGCGATCACCATCGGCGAGGACTGCCAGATCGGGCCCAACGTCCAGTTGCTCACCCCCACGCACCCCCTGGAGCCCGGACCGCGGCGGGACAAGCTGGAGGCCGCCCGCCCCATCGTCATCGGCGACAACGTCTGGCTGGGCGGCGGCGCGATCGTACTGCCGGGCGTCACGATCGGGGACAACTCCGTCATCGGTGCCGGCGCGGTCGTCACCAAGGACGTGCCGCCGAACGTCGTGGCGGTCGGCAACCCTGCCCGGCCGGTGCGGAACGTGTAAGTCTGCTCCCATGGCAACCGGACACACGGATCCGCAGCGGCGGGAGCGCATCCTCGCCGCCACCCTCGACCTGATCGCCGAGGAGGGCATCGCACGCGTCTCGCACCGCAGGATCGCGCAGCGCGCGGGGGTGCCGCTCGGCTCGATGACGTACCACTTCACCGGCATCGAGCAGCTGCTGCGGGAGGCCTTCGGCCGGTTCACCGACCACATCGTCGCGGTGTTCGACGAGCATCTCGGCGCCGCCGCCGACCGCGACGAGGCCCGGGAAGCGGTGGCCGACCTGGTGCACGAGCTGTCCGAGGACAGCCAGCGCGACCTGGTGCTCACCCAGGAGCTGTACACGCTCGCCGCGCGGCAACCGGCGTACCGGGAGCTGACCCACGAGTGGATGCGCCGCAGTCGCGTCCACCTGGAGAAGCACTTCGACCCCGACACGGCCCGCCAGCTCGACGCCCTCATCGAGGGCCTGACGCTGCACCGCGCGCTGGCCCGGGAGCCGCACGGGCGCGCCCTCACCCTGGAGGCCATCGCCCGGGTCACCACCACGGACCGGGGCGCACCCCGGGCCGGCGACACCCCCTAGCTGCCCGTGCGGCGCAGGCCTGACCCCTGTGCCGCACGGGCGTCCCCCGTCAGCAGACGCCGTCGCCCGGCTTGGGGTTGCCCAGGCCGAACAGGGGCCGCAGTTTGAGGCCCACCCAGGTACCGGCCAGCGCGAAGGCGCCCCACAGCCAGCCGCTGAGGCTGCCCGAGGCGATGCCCGCGAGGTAGGCGCCGATGTTGCAGCCGCCGGCCAGCCGGGCGCCGATGCCCATCAGCACACCGCCGAGCACCGCCGCGACGGCGGTACGCCAGGGGATGCCCCGGTGCAGCGCCCAGGTGCCGCCGAGCGAGGCGGCGACGGCCGCGCCGATCATGATGCCGATGTCGGTGAGGCTGGTCTTGTCGGCGAGCACCGGACCGGCCAGCATCTCGGCGTTGCCGGGCCGCTGCCACCAGCTCCAGTTCTCCGGGTGGCCGCCGAGCGCGCCGACCAGTTCCGAGCCCCACAGGCTGAAGGCGCTGGTGACGCCCCAGGCGCCGCCGGACACCAGCAGGACGCCCGCGCCGAGCACCGCCAGCGCGAGGGCGCCGACGGCCAGGGGCCAGGAGCCGCGGACGGCACGGACGGCCGCCCGGCGTGCCGAGGGCACGGCGCCCAGCGGCGGCGGGTTGCGGCGGGCCTGGACGCGCCGGCTGACCAGCACCACGAGGAGCAGGGCGCCGATGGTCACGGCCCAGGAGCCGAACCAGCCGAGGTGCTCGGACAGCACGACGGGCTCCCAGGCGGGCAGGTCCTTCCACAGGTCGAACTGCCAGGCGGCCAGCGTGGCGCCCGCCACGAAGCCGCCCAGGGTCAGCACGATCGACGTCTGTCCCGAGCCGACCGCGAACAGCGTGCCCGACGCGCAGGCGCCGCCGAGCTGCATGCCGATCGCGAAGAGCGCGGATCCGGCGAACAGACCGACGCCGATCGGCCCGGCGGACGGCGCCGGCTGGGAGCCGAACACCCCGGTCTCCGTCCCGATGAGGAGCGCGAAGAGTGTGGCCGTGGTGCCGAGGAGCAGGGCGTGCGCCCGCAGCCCGGAGCCGTTGCCGACGGCGACCAGCTGCCGCCAGGCGGAGGTGAAGCCGAACCGGGAGTGGAAGAGGGCGACGCCCAGACCGAGGCCGAGCAGGAGCAGCACGCCGGGCTTGGCGCCGTGTGCGGACCACACGTAGGCGGTCAGGGCGGCGGCGAGGAGCCCCGACACGGCGAGCGGTGTCCGCCGCACCGGGGGCAGGGGCGGTGCCGCGGGGCGTTGCGAGGAGGTGGGTGAGGGAGCGAACAGCGGGGTGGACGCGCGCGGCGGTGCGGCCGGGGACGACCCGGCCGGTGGTGCGGTGGTCACGGAAGGATCTCCGGGGTGGTGTGCACGGGGACGGCGGACGCTGGTGGACCGGCGGCGCGGGGAGCGCGGCCGGTCCGGGGTCTCAGCGGCGACAGAGGCCGTCGTCGACGCACCACGCCGAGCACGCGAAGAGCGCGAGGCACAGCAACGGAGCCGATGCATACATGCGTACGAAGATACGGATGGGTGTGCTCCGCATGCCACGCCGTCTCGCCATGCGGATGGCGGACGGCGTGGAACCCATGTCTGCCGGGTCTTTCCTGCTGTTTACAGGGTGCGTTCCAGGCGGTCCGCCATCAGCTGGACGAACCGGGCGGGCTCCTTGGGCCGGCCGCCCTCGGCGAGCACCGCGAGCGCGTGCAGCAGCTCGGCCGTCTCGGTGAGTTCGGCGCGGTCCCGCCGGTCGGTCCAGGCCCGGTTCAGGGACTTCACCAGCTGGTGCTCGGGGTTGAGTTCGAGGATCCGCTTGGCGCTGGGCACCTCCTGGCCCATCGCCCGGTACATGTTCTCCAGGGCCGGCGTCAGCTCGCCCGAGTCCGAGACGACGCAGGCCGGGGAGACGGTCAGTCGGTGGGAGAGGCGGACCTCCTTGACCTCCTCGCCCAGGTGCTCCGTCATCCAGCCGAGCAGCCCGGCGTACTCCTCGCCCTGCTTCTCCTTCTCGGCGTCGCTCTTGTCCTCCTCGGTGCCGGACAGGTCGATCTCGCCCTTGGCGACCGAGCGCAGCGTCTTGCCCTCGTACTCCCCGACCGCGTCGACCCAGACCTCGTCGACGGCGTCGGTGAGCAGGAGCACCTCGACGCCCTTGGCCCGGAACGCCTCCATGTGCGGGGAGTTCTCGATGGCCTGCCGGGACTCGCCGGTCATGTAGTAGATGTCGTCCTGCCCCTCCTTCATCCGCTCCACGTAGTCCTTGAGCGCGGTGGGCTCCTCGGCGTCGTGGGTGGACGCGAACGAGCAGGCGGCGAGGATCGCGTCCCGGTTGTCGGAGTCGGTCACCAGGCCTTCCTTGAGCACCGCTCCGAACTCCCGCCAGAACGTGGCGTAGCGGTCCGGCGCCGACGTCCTGAGGTCCTTGACCGTCGAGAGGACCTTCTTCGTCAGCCGGCGCTGGATCATGCGGATGTGGCGGTCCTGCTGGAGGATCTCGCGGGAGACGTTGAGCGAGAGGTCCTGCGCGTCGACGACGCCCTTGACGAAGCGGAGGTAGGGCGGCAGCAGTTCCTCGCAGTCGTCCATGATGAAGACGCGCTTCACGTACAGCTGGACGCCGCGCTGGTAGCCCTGGGTGAACAGGTCGTGCGGGGCGTGCGAGGGCACGAAGAGCAGGGCCTGGTACTCGAAGGTGCCCTCCGCCTGGAGCCGGATCGTCTCCAGCGGGTCGCGCCAGTCGTGGGCGATGTGCTTGTACAGCTCGTGGTACTCCTCGTCGGACACCTCGTCGCGCGGGCGCGCCCACAGGGCCTTCATGGAGTTGAGCGTCTCGGGCTCGCGTGCCTCGGCGCCGTCGCCGTCGCCGTCGTCGCCGTCCTTGCCCGGCTCGGGCAGCAGGCGGACCGGCCAGGTGATGAAGTCCGAGTACCGCTTGACGATCTCCTTGATCTTCCACGCGGAGGTGTAGTCGTGCAGCTGGTTCTCGGCGTCGGCCGGCTTGAGGTGCAGGGTGACCGCGGTGCCCTGCGGGGCCTCGTCGATCCGTTCCAGGGTGTACGTGCCCTCGCCGCGCGAGGTCCACCGGGTGCCCTCGGTCTCACCGGCGTGCCGGGTGACCAGGGTGACCTCGTCCGCCACCATGAAGCCCGAGTAGAAGCCGACCCCGAACTGGCCGATGAGCCCGTCGGCCCCGGCCGCGTCCTTCGCCTCGCGCAGCTCCTGGAGGAACTGGGCGGTGCCCGAGTTGGCGATCGTGCCGATCAGCCGGGTGACCTCGTCGTACGACATGCCGATGCCGTTGTCCCGCACGGTCAGGGTGCGGGCGTCCTTGTCGACCTCCAACTCGATGTGCAGGTCGCTCACATCGGCGTCGGGTGCGTCGTCGCGCAGGGTGGCGAGGCGCAGCTTGTCCAGCGCGTCGGAGGCGTTGGAGACGAGCTCGCGCAGGAAGACATCCTTGTTCGAGTAGACGGAGTGAATCATCAGCTGGAGCAGCTGACGCGCCTCTACCTGGAACTCAAACGTTTCGGTCGTCATGGCTGGTGCGTACCTCACAGGTCCACGGAATCGTCTGCACTGGTGAGGGCAACTCTAGAACAGCGCGGGCGGCTCCCGGAGGGAAGCCTGACGACACGTCCTAGCCGTGCAGCGACCGGTACGCCGCCACCGCACCCGGGTGCAGCTGCACGGCGCCCGTGCCGATGAGGCTGCGGACGTCGAGGAACTGGGCGCCGACGGCGTGGTCGGGCACGAAGGCGGAGGCGCGCCGGACCAGGAGGCGGGTGAGGGCACCGGCGACGGCGGGGTCCAGGCCGGGGCGGCACACCAGGAGGTTGGAGACGCCGACGGTCGCGACACCGGCCGAGGCGCGGTAGGCGCTCTGCGGCAGGGACACCTCCTCCAGCCCCGAGGCGGCCATGCCGTCCCGGCCGCCGGCGAGGCCGGGCAGGAGGCCGGCCAGCGGCAGGAAGCGCAGGCCGGGATCGCGGTCCAGATCGGAGAGGGTGGGCAGCGGCACGCCGCCCGCGACCAGCAGTCCGGCCACGGAACCGGCTCGCAGGGCCGCCGCCGCGTCCGCCAGGCGCAGATGCCGTACGGGTACGTCGGTGCCGGGCGACAGACCGGCGGCGCTCAGCAGCCGGGCGCCGAGGTGGGCCGCGCCGGAGCCGACGGCGCCGAGCGAGACGGGGTGCCCGGCCAGGTCGGTCACGCTGTGCACGGGGGCGTCGGCACGCACGGCGAACTGGAGGTACGTCTCGTAGACCCGGCCGATCGCCCTCAGGGGCACCGGCCGCGGGAAGAGCCCGGTGCCCTGGGCGGCGTGGGCCGTGTCGGTGAGGACGAGAGCGAGATCGGCCTCGCCGTCGCGGAGCAGTTCGATGTTGGTGATGCTCCCGGCGGTGGTGCGGACGCGGCAGCGCAGTCCGGGGTGGGCCGCCTCCACCTGGTCGGCGAGGAGCCGGCCGAAGGCGGCGTAGAAGGCGGTCGGCTCGCCCGTGGCCAGCCGCAGCACACCGGCCGGTCCGGAGCTTCCGTGCGCGAGGTCACCGGCGAGCACACCGCCGAGGGCACCCGCGGCGGCGGTACCGAACGCGGCTCGCAGGACGCCGCGCCGGTTCACCGGGCCCCCCTCTTCGTCGGCGCGGGGCCTGCCGCGACACCGCATCGCGCGCTGTGTGAACGCGGCGCCGCCGGACTCCCGTCGTACCCGGACCCGGCGCCGCGGACACCCGCGAGGGCCGACCGCGGCCCCGTACGCCGCCTCACCGGGCCTCTCCTTCGGCGTGCGCACCCGGGACGACGGCGCGGGTCCGCAGGCCGTGCGGGTGCGCGGGGGTCAGTTCGAGGCGTCCGCCGCGGCCCGCCAGGAGCTGTTCGGCGATGGCGAGGCCCAGGCCCGTGCCGGACGTCCCGGCCTGGCGGGCCGAGCGCCAGAACCGGGTGGTGGCCCGGTCGATCTCCTCCGCGCGCAGTCCGGGTCCGTCGTCGGTGACGGTGACGACCGCGTACGGGCCCTCGGCGGCGCAGCGCAGCCGGACGTGGGCGCCGCCCCCCGCGTACTTGATCGCGTTGTCCAGCAGGATGTCCGCCACCTGGGCCAGTTCGCGTTCGGTGCAGGCGGCCGGGACCGGTCCGGCCGCCTCGGCGGTGAGGCGGACCTCGGCGCGGCGCGCGACCGGTTCCCACAGCCGGTGCCGGCCCAGCACGACCCCGGCGGCGTCGCAGTGGGCACCCGGGTCGTCGGTGACCGTGAGCTCCCCCGCCCGGTGCTCGGCGGCGGCGAGGGCCAGGATGTCGTCGAGCAGGGTCTCCAGCCGGTCGAGCTCCGTGTTGACCCCGGCGTAGGTGCGCTCGCCGGTGGGCCGCAGGTGGGTCCGGAGGGCGTCGACCCGCAGCCTGAGGGCGGCCATGGGGTTGCGCATCTGGTGGGAGGTGTCGGCGACCAGTCGGCGCTGCTGTTCCAGAGCGGCGGTGACGGTGCGGGCCATGCGGTTGAAGCCGGTGGCGAGCTGGCGCAGCTCGGGCGGTCCGCCGACGGAGTGGGAGCCGCGCTGCCCCGGCGGGCCGCCGGGCACGGTGTGCTCGGGCGGGAGCCCCGCCGCCAGCTCTCCGACCGCGCGGTCGAGCCGGCGCAGCGGGCTGACCACCCACCGGGTCGCCGCCCGGGCCAGGACCGTGCAGGCGAGGGCGACCAGCGCGGTGCCGGCCAGGACGGCGGCCCAGCGCCGGGTGATGTCCCCGGCGGCCGTGTCCACGTCGGCGCGCAGCACCACGGCTCCGGAGACCTGGGTGCCGGTGCCCGCCGGCGTGGCGAACATGCGGTGCCCGCGGGACCACGGACGCAGGGCGGCGCGCGGGTGCGCGGTCTGGTTGCGCAGGGCCGCGTCGATCAGCCGGGCGACGGAGGGGTCGGCGGCCCGCATGCCGCCGGTCTGCACGACGGGGTGGCCGCGGGTGTCGGTGACGACGAGGGGTTCGCCGTAGAGCCGGGTGTAGCGCCGGGCCTCGGCGGCGATCGCCGAGGTGTCGCCGCTGCCCGCCGCCCGGTCCATGAGGGAAGCGAAGCGGTCCAGGTCGGAGCTGCGGGCGAGGACCAGCTGCTGGGTGCGGTCGGAGGCGGTGAACAGCAGCAGCGGGACGGCGAAGGCGGCCACCGCCAGCACGCCGAACAGCAGCAGCACGTTCTGTACCCGGGTGCGCACGCGCGGTCCTCAGTCGCCGAGCCGGAAGCCGAAGCCCCGGATCGTGGTGAGCAGCTCCGGGCGGCCCAGCTTGGCCCGCAGCTGGGTGAGGTGCACGTCCAGGGAGCGGGACACGGCGTGGTAGGCGTCGCCCCACACCTCGTCGAGGACCTGCTCGCGGCTGACCGCCATCCCGGCCCGGCGCGCCAGCACGGCGAGGACGTCGAACTCCTTGGTGGTCAGCTCCACCTCCGCCCCGCCGACGCGGACCTGCCGGGCGTCCAGGGCGATCTCCACGTCACCGACGCGCACGGTCCGGGCGGTGCGCGGCGTCCGGGCGGCGGCGGTGCGCCGGGTGACGGCCTCGATGCGGGCCAGCAGTTCGGTCAGCCGCACCGGCTTGACGAGGTAGTCGTCGGCGCCGAGCCGCAGCCCCCGCACCACCGAGCGCTCGTCGCCGCGCGCCGTCAGCACCAGCACGGACAGGTCGCTGACCGCCCGCAGCCTGCGCAGCACCTCCAGGCCGTCCACGTCGGGCAGGCCGAGGTCGAGGAGGAGCAGGTCCGAGCTGCGGTGGTAGGTCAGCACGTCGCTGCCGCGGGTGACCCGCCGGGTGATGTGGCCGTGGTCGTACAGGACCTCCACGAGCGCTCCGGCGACGCCGTCGTCGTCCTCGGCCAGCAGTATCTGCATCCTGCCGCCTCCCTCCCAGGTCGCGGGGTCCACGTCGGAATGCCTGCGTCCGGATGTCCGGGTCCGAATGTAGACCACGGTCGGCGGGACGTTGCGCCTGGTCCGCAGGGTGGACGGCCGGGGCGGCGCTCTTGTTAAGGGGAGGTTAGTTCTGTGTCCGGTCGGCTCCCGGCCTCCCGGCGGCCGGGGAGAGGCTGCCGCGGTCGACGACGACCCCATCCCGGAGGACGCAGCCCATGATCATCGACTGTCACGGTCACTACACCACGGCCCCGCCGGCCCTGGCCGCCTGGCGGGAGCGGCAGACCGCCGCCCTGGCCGGCTCCGCGGCGGCGCCCTCCCCCGCAGACCTGAGGATCGGTGACGACGCACTGCGCGAGAGCGTCGAGCCGCACCAGTTGCGGATGATGGACGAGCGCGGCATCGACGTGACCGTCTTCTCGCCGAGGGCGTCGTTCATGGCGCACCACGTGGGTGACTTCCGCACCTCGGCCGCGTGGGCGGCGCTCTGCAACGAGCTGTGCCACCGCGTCGCCGGCCTCTACCCCGAGCGTTTCGTCCCGGCCGCGATGCTGCCGCAGTCGCCGGGCGCCGACCCGGCCACCTGCGTCCCGGAGCTGACGCGCTGCGTCGAGGAGTACGGCGCGGTCGCGGTGAACCTCAACCCCGACCCCTCGGGCGGCCACTGGACCGCTCCCCCGCTCACCGACCGCTCCTGGTACCCGCTGTACGAGAAGCTGGTCGAGTACGACGTCCCGGCGATGGTCCACGTCAGCACGAGTGTGAACCCGGCCTTCCACACCACCGGAGCGCACTACCTCAACGCCGACACCACGGCCTTCATGCAGCTCGTGCAGGGAGACCTCTTCGCGGACTTCCCGACCCTGCGGCTGGTGCTCCCGCACGGTGGCGGGGCGGTGCCGTACCACTGGGGCCGGTTCCGCGGTCTGGCCATGGCGCTGGGCAAACCTCCGCTGGAGGAGCACGTCCTCGGCAACGTCTTCTTCGACACCTGCGTGTACCACCAGCCCGGCATCGACCTGCTCCTCGACGTGGTCCCGGCCCGCAACGTGCTGTTCGCCTCCGAGATGATCGGCGCGGTGCGGGACGTCGACCCGTGCACGGGCCACCACTTCGACGACACCCGGCGCTTTGTCGAGGCGTCCGCCCTGTCCGCGGAGCAGCTCGACGCCGTGCGGGAGCACAACGCACGCTCGGTGTACCCGCGCCTGGACGCGCTGCTGAAGCGACAGGGGCGCTGACATGACGACCCTCGCTCCCAAGACCCCGGGCTGGCTCGACTGGCACCCGGACCCGTCCAGTCCCTCCTTCCGGCTGCCGCCCGGCACGGTCGACGCCCACTGCCATGTCTTCGGCCCCCAGGCGGAGTTCCCCTTCGCGCCGGAGCGCAAGTACACGCCCTGCGACGCGGGCAAGGACCGGCTCTTCGCGCTCCGCGACCACCTGGGCGTCGACCGCCAGGTGATCGTGCAGGCCACCTGCCACGGCGCCGACAACAGCGCCATGCTCGACGCGGTGCGGGCGAGCGGCGGGCGGGCGCGCGGTGTCGCGACCGTCCGGCCGGACGTCACCGACGCCGAGTTGCGGGCGCTGGACGCGGCGGGGGTGCGCGGGGTGCGGTTCAACTTCGTGCGCCGGCTGGTCGACACGTCGCCCAAGGACGACCTGCGCACGATCGCGCGGCGGATCGCCCCGCTCGGCTGGCACGTCGTCCTCTACTTCGAGAGCGCCGACCTGCCCGAACTGGAGGATTTCTTCGCCTCGTTGCCCACTGCGCTGGTCGTGGACCACATGGGGCGCCCGGACGTCACGAAGCCGGTGGACGGCCCCGAGTTCGCCCGCTTCCTGCGCTTCACCGACCGGGGCGACGTGTGGGTCAAGGTGTCCTGCCCCGAGCGGCTGAGCGTGACCGGTCCCGCCGCGCTGGACGGGGAGCGCGAGCCCTACGCCGACGTCGTGCCCTTCTCCCGCCGCGTCGTCGAGGAGTTCGGCGACCGGGTGCTGTGGGGCACCGACTGGCCGCACCCCAACCTCACCGGCCACATGCCCGACGACGGCCTCCTCGTCGACCAGGTACGGCGGATCGCCGTGACCGAGGAGCAGCGGCACCGGCTGCTGGTCGACAACCCGGCCCGCCTGTACTGGCCCGGCGACCGGTGAGCCGCTCCCCCTCCCGGCCGTCGCTCCGGCCGTCGCCGTCCCCGATCCCCGCGACAAGGACCCCGTCATGCAGCACGCCAACGCGCTGAACCGGCTGGACCGGCTGCCGGTCTCCCGGTTCCACAAAGTCACTCTGCTCGCCGTCTCGTTCGCCTACTTCTTCGAGTTCGCGGACATCAACACCTTCGCGACCACCGCCCCCAAGCTCGTCGACCTGTGGGGCATCTCGGTCGACCAGGTCGCCTACGTCACCTCGCTGTCGTTCGTCGGCATGTTCCTCGGCTCGGTGGTCGCCGGTACGGTGGCCGACCGCCTGGGCCGCAAGCGGACGCTGCTGCTGACGACGCTGTTCTTCGGCGTCTTCTCGTTCGCGTCGGCGTTCTCCTGGGACCTCGTGTCGCTGACCGTCTTCCGGGTGCTGACCTCGGCGGGGCTCGCGGCGATGACCGTCGTCGCGGTCATCTACGTCAACGAGATGTACCCGTCGGCCGTGCGCGGCAAGTACCAGGCGTACGCCATCGTCATCGGCATCTGCGGCACCCCGGTCACGAACCTCGTCGCGAGCGGGGTCGTGCCGCTCGCCGACTGGACCTGGCGCCTGGTCTACCTGTGGGGCTCGCTCGGCATCCTGCTGGTCCTGTTCACCCGGCACCTCAAGGAGTCGCCCCGGTGGCACGAGAGCCGGGGGGACCACGCGAGCGCGGACGCCGTACTGCGCGACATCGAGGCGTCGGTGGCCGCCGAGCACGGTCCGCTGCCCGCGCCCGCGCCTCCGGTCGAGGAGGAGCCGGTGACCAAGGCTCCGCTGCGGCTGCTGCTCCAGCGCAAATACCTGATGCCGACGCTGCTGCTCACCGTGCTGTGGGTCACCCAGACCATCGGGTTCTTCGGCTATTCGAGCTGGGCGCCGACCCTGCTGGCCAAGGAGGGCTTCAGCGTCGAGAAGTCGGTCTTCTACGTGGCGCTGACCACGGTCGGCGCGCCGCTGGGCTCGTATCTGGCCGCCCTGGTGACCGACCGGTTCGAACGCAAGTGGTGCCTGGCCGCGTTCGGCACGCTGATCGCCGTGTGCGGGCTCCTGTACGGCCTCACGTTCAACCCGGTGCTCATCATCGTGTTCGGCTTCCTGGTCAACCTCTTCGAGCGCGGCTACACGGCACTCGGCTACGCCTACTCGCCCGAGCTGTTCGACACGCGCGGACGGTCCCTGGGCACCAGCGTGTCGTACGGGCTCGGCCGCCTGTCCAACGCCGCGGGGCCGCTGATCGTGGCGGCCCTCTACAACGCGCACGGCTACCGGAGCGTCTTCTACTTCATCGCCGGCACCTGGCTGGTCGGTGCGATCGCGCTGAGCGTCTTCGGACCGCGTACCCGGGCGGCGCGAACGGCCGCCGTCCCCCAAAGGGAGCAGGATCGAGTAGCGGGCTGATACGGCGTCAGACCACCTCGGCCAGCTCGCTGCGCAGCGCGGTCGCCTTGCTCAGGAGGCCGCGCATGACGACGACGAGGAGGGCGAACGCGGCGCCGGCACCGACGCAGGCGACCGCGGCGCCCAGTGCGCCGAGCAGCTGCATGCCGTCGTCGGGAGCGGCGGGGATCTCGGCCACGGCCAGATGGCAGGCGACGCCGAGCGCCAGGAGCGTGGCCACGGCCGTGGCCCCGATGACGGTGTCGACCCAGCGGAACGCCCGCCGGGTGAAGACGGCGTCGCGCTCGACCATGTCGAGCAGCATCCACACCGCGCCCAGCACGACCTGGACGCAGGCGACGCCGAGGATCGCCACCGTCGCGTAGGGCACGGCGAAGGGTTCGTAGGGCGGGAAGCGCTCGGCCTCGTCGGACGCCGTCGTGGGGATGACGACGATCTGCCCGAAGAGGCCGAGCAGGATCGCGGCGGCGATGCCGGCCCGGAGCACGGCGATGATCAGACGATGCATGCATCGATCTTCAATGGGAATCGATCGAAAATCAATCGACTCGATCCGACACCTCGGCTCGGCAGTTCGCCCCGGCGGCGAGGCCACGGCGTCTGCGAGAAGTTCCGTCAACAGCGTTGACTTGGAGTCAACAGCCCTGCACATTACTTAAAAGTAGAACCGCTCGGTAACTCCGCTGCCGCCCCTCCCGAAGAAGAGAGAGCACATGCCGAAGCATGCCCTTCGCCGTGTCATGACCGCGACAGCCGCAGCCGTCGGCGCGCTCGCCCTCGGCCTCACCGACGCCACCGCCCACGCCACGCCCACCGACGCCGTGCCCACCCTCGACTACGTCGCCCTCGGCGACAGTTACAGCGCCGGCTCGGGCGTCCTGCCCGTCGACCCGACCAACCTGCTCTGTCTGCGCTCGACGGCCAACTACCCCCACGTCATCGCGGACGCGACGGGCGCCCGCCTCAAGGACGTCACCTGCGGCGCCGCGCAGACCGCCGACTTCACGCAGGCCCAGTACCCGGGCGTCGCACCCCAGTTGGACGCGCTCGGTACCGGCACGGACCTGGTCACGCTCACCATCGGCGGCAACGACAACGGCACGTTCATCAACGCCATCACGGCCTGCGGCACGGCGGGGGTCCTCAGCGGCGGCAAGGGGAGCCCCTGCAAGGACAAGCACGGCACCTCCTTCGAGGACGAGATCGAGGCCAACACGTGCCCCGCGCTCAAGGCCGCGCTCCGCGACGTCCGCGCCCGGGCTCCGCACGCCAGGGTGGCGGCCCTCGGCTACCCGTGGATCACCCCGGCCACCGCCGACCCGTCCTGCTTCCTGAAGCTGCCCGTCGCGGCCGGTGACGTGCCCTACCTGCGGGCGATCCAGGCGCACCTCAACGACGCGGTCCGGCGCGCCGCCGAGGAGACCGGCGCCACCTACGTGGACTTCTCCGGGGTGTCCGACGGCCACGACGCCTGCGAGGCCCCCGGCACCCGCTGGATCGAACCGCTGCTGTTCGGGCACAGCCTCGTCCCCGTCCACCCCAACGCCCTCGGCGAGCGGCGCATGGCCGAGCACACGATGGACGTCCTCGGCCTGGACTGACCTGCGGTCACCGCCCGCGTACGCTCTTGTCGTGCCGTCCTCCCGCCTGCGCCGCGTCGCCGTCCTCGTCCTGGAGGGCGCGAAACCCCTCGACGTCGGCATTCCGGCGCAGGTCTTCACGACCCGCACGAGCATGCCGTACGAGGTGCGGGTGTGCGGCGCGGCGCCCGGCCTGGTGACCGGCGGTGACGGCCTGTCCTACCACGTCGCCCACGGCCTCGACGCCCTGGCGTGGGCCGACGTGGTCTTCCTCCCCGGTTACCGCTCGCCCGACGTCGACGACCCGCCGCGGGCCGTCCTCGACGCGCTGACGGGGGCCCACGGCCGGGGCGTGCGGCTGGCCGCCATCTCCACCGGCGCGTTCGCGCTCGCCGCCACGGGCCTGCTCGACGGCAGACGGGCCACCACCCACTGGCACTACACGCGGGCCCTCGCGGCGAAGCATCCACGGGTGCGGGTGGACGAGAACGTGCTGTTCGTGGACGAGGGCAGTGTCCTGACCTCGGCGGGCGCCGCCTCCGGCATCGACCTGTGCCTGCACATCCTGCGCGGCGACCTCGGGGTGGCCGCCTCGAACCACGCGGCCCGTCGTCTCGTGGCGGCCCCCTACCGCAGCGGCGGGCAGGCCCAGTACGTGCCCCGCAGCGTGCCCGAGCCGCTCGGCGAGCGGTTCGCCGCCACCCGCGAGTGGGCCCTGCGCCGGCTCGGTGAGCCGCTCACCCTGGAGGCGCTGGCCCGGCACGCGGCGGTGTCGGCGCGCACCCTCTCCCGGCGGTTCGTCGAGGACACCGGGTACACGCCGATGCAGTGGGTCATGCGGGCCCGTGTCGACCTGGCCCGTGAGCTGCTCGAACGCTCCGAGCGCGGCGTCGAGCAGATCGCCGCCGAGGTGGGCCTCGGCACCGGCGCGAACCTGCGGCTGCACTTCCAGCGCATCCTCGGCACCACCCCGAGCGAGTACCGGCGCACCTTCGCGCGGGGCGAATAGCCGGGCCGCGCGCCGCACCCCCTCGCCTGGCGTGATCCTTGCGAACCGTGGCACTCACGCCGCTGCCACGTCCCTGCGGCGTGCGCGAGCCTGGTGGCGAAGGACCTGGTGGCGAAACGGAAGGGACACACCACACATGACTCGCATCGGCATCAACGGATTCGGCCGCATCGGGCGCAATGTGCTGCGCGCACTGCTCGAACGCGACACGAAGCTCGAGGTCGTCGCCGTCAACGACCTCACGGAGCCCGCCACCCTGGCCCGCCTGCTCGCCTTCGACTCGACGGCCGGCCGGCTGGGCCGCCCGGTGACCGTCGACGGGGACACCCTGGTCGTCGACGGGCACCGCATCAAGGTGCTCGCCGAGCGCGAGCCGGCCCGGCTGCCCTGGGCGGAGCTCGGCGTCGACATCGTGCTGGAGGCGACCGGCCGCTTCACCTCGGCCGACGCCGCCCGTGCCCACCTGACCGCGGGTGCGCGAAAGGTCCTGGTCAGCGCTCCGTCGAGCGGCGCCGACGTGACGCTCGCCTACGGCGTGAACACCGACGCCTACGACCCGGCCGCGCACACGATCGTCTCGAACGCGTCCTGCACCACGAACGCGCTCGCGCCGCTCGCCGCGGTGCTCGACGAGCTGGCCGGCATCGAGCACGGCTTCATGACGACCGTGCACGCCTACACCCAGGAGCAGAACCTCCAGGACGGCCCGCACCGCGACCCGCGCCGTGCCCGTGCCGCCGGGGTGAACATCGTGCCGACCACGACGGGCGCCGCCAAGGCGATCGGTCTGGTGCTGCCGGGCCTCGACGGCAAGCTGTCGGGCGACTCCATCCGCGTGCCGGTCCCGGTGGGCTCGATCGTCGAGCTGAACACGGTCGTCGCCCGCGACGTGACGCGCGAGGACGTCCTGGCGGCCTACCGCGCCGCCGCCGAGGGGCCGCTCGCCGGTGTGCTGGAGTACTCGGAGGACCCACTGGTCTCCTCCGACATCACGGGGAACCCGGCCTCGTCGATCTTCGACTCGGCGCTGACCCGCGTGGACGGCCGCCACGTCAAGGTGGTCGCCTGGTACGACAACGAGTGGGGCTTCTCGAACCGCGTGATCGACACCCTCGGACTGCTCGCCACACGCTGAACGGGCAGCCGGTTCGGCATCACCGGGGGTCACACGTCACAATGGTGCGATGAGCAATTCCAAGGTTTACTTCGACATCGACATCGACGGCCAGGATGCGGGCCGCATCGTCTTCGAGCTCTTCGAGGACGTCACCCCCAAGACCGCCAGGAACTTCCTGGAGCTGGCCACCGGCGAGCACGGCTTCGGCTACGCCGGTTCCCCGTTCCACCGTGTGATCCCGCAGTTCATGCTCCAGGGCGGTGACTTCACCAACGGCAACGGCACCGGGGGCAAGAGCATCTACGGCGAGAAGTTCGCGGACGAGAACTTCCAGCTGAAGCACACCGAGCCGTACCTCCTGTCCATGGCGAACGCGGGTCCGAACACCAACGGCTCGCAGTTCTTCGTGACCACCGTCGCCACCCCGTGGCTGGACGGCAAGCACGTCGTCTTCGGCAAGGTCGTCGAGGGCACGGACGTGGTCGACAAGGTCGAGGGCTACGGCTCCTCGCCCGCGGGCAAGACGTCCAAGAAGATCACGGTGCGCGCGTCCGGCAAGCTGTAAGGCCTGATCAGCCCTACGAGGACCTGAACCGACGGGGGTCCGCCGCATTCGGTGCGGTGGGCCCCCGTTCCCGTCCCGTCTGGTGGGGTGCGCCGGGTGGTGCGACGCTGGGGTGGAGGAGCGTCCGAGGAAGGCAACCCCGGGAGGACCGATGGGACGGGACGTCCCGGCGCTGGTCTTCACCCGCGAGGACCGCCGCCGCTACCGGATCAAGATGCAGGAGTGCCTGGAGGCCTTCGCGCAGATGCTGCGCGAGTCCCGGTTCGAGACCGAGCGGCCCCAGGTGGGCCTCGAGATCGAACTGAACCTCGTCGACGACACGGGCGAGCCCGCGATGCGCAACAGCGACGCCCTCGAGGCGATCGCGGACCCCTCCTGGTCCACCGAGCTGGGCCGGTTCAACCTGGAGATCAACATCCCGCCCCGGCGGCTGACGGCGGGCGGCCCCGACGCCTGGGAGACCGAGATCCGCGCCGCCCTGAACCACGCCGAGGACCGCGCCACGTCGGTCGGCGCCCATCTGATCATGGTCGGCATCCTTCCCACGCTGCGCCAGCAGGACGTGGGCGAGGCGGCGCTGTCGGAGAACCCGCGCTACCGGCTCCTCAACGACCAGGTGTTCGCCGCCCGGGGCGAGGACCTGCACATCGAGGTGGACGGCGTCGACCGCCTGCGGACCTACGCCGACACGATCACGCCCGAGGCCGCCTGCACCAGCACCCAGTTCCACCTCCAGGTCGCCCCGGAGGAGTTCCCCGACTACTGGAACGCCGCGCAGGCCGTCGCCGGTGTCCAGGTCGCCCTCGCGGCCAACTCGCCGTTCCTGCTCGGCAAGGAACTGTGGCACGAGAGCCGCATCCCCCTGTTCGAACAGGCCACCGACACCCGGCCGCAGGAGATCAAGGCCCAGGGGGTCAGGCCCCGGGTGTGGTTCGGGGAGCGCTGGATCAACAGCGTCTTCGACCTGTTCGAGGAGAACCTGCGCTACTTCCCGGCGCTGCTGCCGCTGTGCGACGAGCAGGACCCCGCCGAGACCCTCGACCGCGGCGACATCCCGGAACTGGGCGAACTCACCCTCCACAACGGCACCATCTACCGCTGGAACCGGCCCGTGTACGCGGTCGCCCACGACAGACCGCACGTCCGCGTGGAGAACCGGGTCCTGCCCGCGGGACCGACCGTCGCCGACACCCTCGCCAACGGCGCCTTCTACTACGGGCTCACCCGGGCCCTGGTGGAAGAGGAACGGCCGGTGTGGTCCCGGATGTCCTTCTCGGTCGCCGAGGACAACCTGCACACCGCCGCCCGGCACGGCATCGAGGCCCTCCTGTACTGGCCCGGAGTGGGCGAGGTGACGGTGCCCGAACTGGTCCTGCGCCGGCTGCTGCCGCTGGCGCACCGGGGACTGGAGCTGTCGGGCATGGACTCCGCCTGGCGGGAGCCGCTGCTCGGCATCATCGAGCAGCGGTGCGTCACCGGCCGCAACGGCGCGGTCTGGCAGAAGGAGATGTTCCACCACATCGACGCCACCGCCCGGCCCGGCCGCCACGAGGCACTGCGCCGGATGACCCAGCAGTACATGGACTACATGCACCTCAACGCCCCGGTGCACACCTGGCCGGTCGACTGACGTCCGGGGCGCCCGAGGCGACTAGGGAGGCGACGGAGCGATGTGCCGATGGCTCGCCTACTCCGGGACACCCGTGCTCCTGGAGACCCTGCTCTACCAGCCCGAGCACTCGCTCATCGACCAGAGCCTGCACGCCCGCATGGGCGTCGAGACGACGAACGGGGACGGGTTCGGCGTCGGCTGGTTCGGGCCGGAGATGACGACCCCCGCGATCGTCCGGGAGATCGGGCCGGCCTGGAGCAACCGCAACCTGCGGGAGATCGCGAGCCATGTCCGTTCGCCCCTGTTCTTCGCGCACATCCGGGCCTCCACGGGCAGCCCCGTGCAGCAGACCAACTGCCACCCGTTCCGCCACGGCCGGTGGATGTGGATGCACAACGGCGCCATCGCCGAGTTCCACCGGCTGCGCCGGGACCTCGCACTGGCCGTCGATCCGCGGCTCTACCTCGACATCGAGGGATCGACGGACTCGGAGATGATGTTCTACCTGGCGCTCACGCTCGGCCTGGAGGAGGACCCTCCCGGGGCCGTGGCCCGGATGGCGGGGCTGGTGGAGGAGATCGGCCACGAGCACGGTGTGGAGTTCCCGTTGCAGATGACCGTCGCCGTGACCGACGGACACCGCCTGTGGGCCTTCCGCTACTCCAGCCAGGCCCAGTCGCGGTCGCTCTACTACAGCAGCCGGGTGGAGAGCCTGCGCGCGCTGCATCCCTCGCTGCCCTTCCTCAAGGAGGCCTCCGACAGCACCCGCCTGATCGTGTCGGAGCCGCTGGGAGACCTGCCCGGCGTGTGGAACAAGGTGCCCGAGAGCAGCTACGGCGTCGTCCAGCCGGAGGGCGACGATCTGCTCCCCTTCGTTCCCCGCCGGCCGTGACCCTGTTGACACGGGCGGGCGAAGATCACACAATCGGTGCCATGACCACACACCGGTTCGGCACCATCGCGGAATGTTGCCGCGTGCCCGAGCGGACCGGCTGTGAGCGTTCCGGCCTCTAACGGCCTTCCTCGTACCGACCGTCCGACGCCCGTCGCGTCGTAGTCCGTCGGCTTCCTCTCCGGTCCACGGTCCGGAGCACCCGTAGCACCCTCGATTCCCCGGCCGTTCGGCGGTGGTCCCGCGCCGCCCCCGGCCGGATCCCACGCGTACGTCATACCAGGGGAGGACTCCCATGTCCGTCACGTCCGTCGGCCCGAGCACCGTCCTGCGCTCAGCACGCATCCCGGGGGACGGGATCTACGAGGGCCGGCGCATCCTGCGCCGCCTGCCCGAGGGGTGGCAGGACCGGCCCTACGAGCACTTCGAGGTCGTCCCGCAGGCGCGCACCATCGGCGCCGAGCTGCGCGGCGTCGACCTGGCGCGCCCGCTCACCCCCGCGCTCCGCGAGGAGTTGAACCGCGCCCTGCTGGAGTGGAAGGTGCTGTTCTTCCGCGCCGCGCACCTCACGTCCGCGCAGCAGCGCGACTTCGCCCGCAACTGGGGCGAGTTGGAGACCAACCCCCTGCTCGCCGCCGGTTCCAGCGACGACGTCGTCCGGTTCGACAAGGGCGCCGGGGCCGCCCCCACGTACGAGAACGTGTGGCACACCGATGTCACCTTCCGCGAGCGCCCGGCCCTCGGCGCGGTGCTCCAGCTGCGCGAGGTGCCGCCGTTCGGCGGGGACACGATGTGGGCGGACATGGCGGCGGCCTACGACAACCTGCCCCCACAGGTGAAGGACCGCGTCGACGGCGCCCGGGCGGTGCACGACTTCATCCCGGGCTTCGCGCGGTTCTACGGGACCGAGCGGCTGCTGCCGCACCAGGACCTGTTCCCGCCCGTGGAGCACCCGGTCGTGCGCACGCATCCGGAGACGGGGCGGCGCATGCTGTTCGTCAACACGTCCTTCACCACGCACATCACCGGCCTGGACCGCGACGAGAGCGACCGGCTGCTGCGCTTCCTGTTCCAGCAGGCGCACGTGCCGGAGTACCAGGTGCGCTGGCGCTGGCAGCCCGGTGACGTCGCCTTCTGGGACAACCGGGCCACACAGCACTACGCGGTGGGTGACTACGGGTCCGAGCGCCGGGTCGCCGAACGCGTCGCCGTCGAGGGCGACCGGCCCTTCTGATCCGCGCGCACGGGGGCCGGGGGCGGGTGCTTCGCCTCCGGCCCCCGTGCGGATTACGCCTCCGGCTCCTCGATGGCCGCCGAGCGCATCTGGGCGTCGCGGACCCGGGCGACGTCGAGCTTCTCGCTCCGGTCGAAGCGGTAGATGCCGTTCTGCTCCTGGAAGACGTCGGTCAACTGGGTGTAGCAGTAGCCGAACATGTCGCGGTCGCCGAGCAGGACCTCGGTCAGGCCGGCGAACCGCTCGTGGAACTCGTCCTCGTTGCGGACCCGTTCCCCGTAGCCCCAGGAGACGGTGCGGTCCTCGCCGGACTGCGCGGCGGCCGCCTCCGGGTCCCACCAGATGCCGCCGAACTCGCTGACGAAGTAGGGCTGGCCGCGGTAGGGCTGGGAGTAGGGGGCGCCGCTCTCGTGGGCGTTGACGTAGGGCGCGTCCTTGGCGAGGCCGGACATCAACTCCCGGAAGGCGGCGGGGTCCTGCTCGTAGTTGTGGGAGTCGTAGATGTCGGTCTCGGCGACCCGGTGGGCGTAGCCGGAGGCGTCGACGACGGGGCGGGTGGTGTCCATGGCCTTGGTGGCCAGGAACATCGCCCGGGTCACGTCGTCGAGCTGGGTGATCCGGTCGTGCAGCTTCTGGTAGGTCTCGTTGAGCGGGCACCAGCCGATGATCGAGGGGTGCGAGTAGTCGCGTTCCAGCGCCTCCAGCCACTGGGCGACGTAGGAGGCGTCGGGCTTCTGGTTGTCGCCCGAGGAGCCGCCCGTCTCGCAGCCCCAGTCGCCGAACTCGCCCCAGACCAGGTAGCCGAGGCGGTCGGCGTGGTACAGGAAGCGCTCCTCGAAGACCTTCTGGTGCAGCCGGGCCCCGTTGAAGCCGGCCGCCATGGCCAGCTCGATGTCCCGTACCAGGGCGTCGTCGGTGGGGGCGGTCATCAGCCCGTCCGGGTACCAGCCCTGGTCGAGGACGAGGCGCTGGAAGACGGGGCGGCCGTTGAGCAGGACGGCCTTGCCGCGCAGCCCCACGGCGCGCAGTCCGGCGTAGCTCTCCGCGCTGTCGACCACCTGGCCCGCGGCGTCGAGGAGTTCGAGACGCAGGCCGTACAGGTGGGGGTCGTCCGGGCCCCACTCGCGCCGCCGCTCGTCCGGCACCGGCAGGTGCAGGCGCGGGGCGAGGTCCAGGTCGGCGCGGGCCTCGGCGCGGCTCACCTCGCCGTCGGCGTCGCTGAGGACGGCGCGCACCCGGTGGCCCGGGCGGTTGCCGGACAGGGGCAGTTCGAGGTGGAAGGCGGAGCCGGCCAGGTCGGGGGTGATCCGGGGGCGGCGCAGGTGCGTGACGGGCACGGGCTCCAGCCAGACGGTCTGCCAGATGCCGGTGACCCGGGTGTAGTTGCAGTCGTGGTTGGCGTACTGGATCGCCTGCTTGCCGCGGGCCTGCGGGCCGGACTTGGGGTCGCGGGCCCGGACGGTGATGACGACCTCCTCCCCCGCGCCGGCGATGTCGCCGAGGTCGGCGGTGAAGGGGGTGAAGCCGCCGCGGTGCCGGGCGACCTCCTTGCCGTCGGCCCACACGGTGGTGTCGTGGTCGACGGCCCCGAAGTGCAGCAGGACCCGGCGTCCGGCCCAGGCGCCGGGCAGCGTGAGCGCCCGCCGGTACCAGACGGCCTCCAGGAAGTCGGTGTCGCCGATGCCGGACAGCTCGGACTCGGGCGGGAAGGGGACGAGGATCTCGTCGCGCAGCTCGCGGTCGAGCAGACCGCGTTCGAGGCCGCTGTCCCCCCGGTCGGTCTCGAACTGCCAGGCGCCGTTCAGGTTGAGCCAGTCGCGGCGCACGAACTGCGGTCGCGGGTACTCCGGGCGCGGTACGGAGTGAGTGGGCACACATGCTCCAGTCGATCGGTGGGCCGGGCGATGCGAACGCCCTGGCCCGTGGGTACAGCCGGGTGGGTTCAGGAGCCGCCGAGGCCGGTGGTGGCCACGGAGTTGACGATGCGGCGCTGGAAGAGGAGGAAGACCACGATCAGTGGCAGCGCCGCGAGCAGCGCGGAGGCCATGGACTGCGCGTACTGGATGCCGTAGGCGTCCTTCACGGTGGCCAGGCCCACCGGGAGGGTCATCAGGTCGGGGTCGTTGGTCACGATGAACGGCCACATGAAGTTGTTCCAGGCGCCGATGAAGACGAAGATCGCCACCGCGGCCACGATGGGCCGTGACAGCGGCAGCACGATCGACCGGAAGACCCGGAACTCGGAGGCGCCGTCGATCCGGGCCGCCTCCTCCAGCTCCCTGGGGATGGCGTCGAAGAACCGCTTGAGGATGAAGACCATCATCGGCGCGACGACCTGGGGCAGGATGACCGCCGCGTAGGTGTCGACCAGGTTGAACAGGGTCATCTGGTCGAACAGCGGCACGACGAGCAGCTGCGGCGGGACCATGATGGCGGCCACGGTGACGCCGAGCAGCGCCTTGCGGCCGCGGAAGGTGCCGCGCGAGAAGCCGTACGCGGCGAGGGTGGAGACCGCCACGGTGATCAGCGTGACCAGGGCGGAGATCAGGAAGCTGTTGAAGGCCCAGACGGTGACGTTCCCGCGTTCCAGGATCTGCTGGTAGGCGTCCAGGGTGAAGGCACCCTTGAACGGGGACAGCCCGGTGGTGTTGATGTCCTCCTCGCTCTGCACCGAGGTGATGACCGCCCAGACGAACGGCACCAGCCAGACGACGGCGAGGACGACGAGCGCGGTCCCGGCCAGGACGCGGGGCAGCCTGCCGTGGCCGAGGAGCAGGGGTGAGCCGGCCGCTTCGCGGGGTGGACGGCGCCGGGTACGGAGAGTGGTGGCGGTTGCGGACACGGTCAGTCCTCCCGGCGGAAGAGGCGGAGCTGCACGAGCGAGACGAGGACGATCAGCGCGAAGAAGAGGTACGAGACGGCCGAGGCGTAGCCGAGGCGGTAGCCGGTGAAGCCGACGTCGTAGACGTACTCCAGGACCGGCCGGGTGGAGCCGTTGGGCCCGCCCTTGGTGAGGATGTAGATCTGGTCGAAGACCTTGAGGGACGCCAGGATCTGGAGCATGGCGACCAGGCCGGTGGTGCGGCGCAGCTGCGGCAGGGTGATGGACCACAGGCGGCGCCAGGCGCCGGCCCCGTCGAGTGCCGCCGCCTCGTCGAAGGTCGTGGGCAGGGACTGGAGCGCCGCGAGGTAGAGCAGGAAGTTGAAGCCGACCGTCCACCAGACGGTGAGCGCGGCCACCGACCACATGGCGACGGACTCGTCGGACAGCCAGCCCACCGGTGCCATGCCGAGCGCGTCCAGGAGCTGGTTGGCCATGCCCAGTTCGGGCTGGTAGAGCCAGGTCCAGATCATGGTCACGACGGTCACGGGCAGCAGGTAGGGCGCGAAGAACGACAGGCGCCACGCCCACTGCCCGGCGAGCCCGCTGTGCACCAGCAGCGCCATCGCGAGCGCGACGAGCACCAGCGGGACACTGGAGATGACGGTGAAGAAGACGGTGTTGCCGAGGCTGCTCCACACGTCCGGGTCGCCGAACGCCTCGGAGTAGTTGTCGAAGCCGACGAAGCTCGTGTCCCGCAGGGCGAGCGAGCTGTCGGTGAAGCTCATCCAGAGCCCCTGCACGATCGGCCAGACCATGAAGAGGCCGAACACGAGCAGGAACGGCAGGACGAACACGAGTCCGTTGCCGGTGCGTATGCGGTCGAGGGCGGTGCGGCGGCCTTCCGCCGGAGCAGCGGGCGAACCGGTCCGCTCCTCGGCGCCGAGGGGTGCGGTGGTGGTCATGTCGGTCACTCCTTTCGCTGGTCAGGCCACCGGATTGGGCTGCCGCAGCAGGGTGTCCGCCTCGCGGACCATCTGCCGCACCGCCTTCTCGGGGGTGGTGTTGCCCAGCAGCGCCGACTGGAGCGGCTGGCACATCCGGTTCTGGAAGTTGGAACCGGCGCCCGCGAACCAGTTGGGCGGGTCGAGCACCGCCACCTTCGCGGCGTCGGCGTAGGAGGACTGGGGGTCGAGCGCCGCGTACTCGGGCTCGGCGAGGACGGGCTGGTAGGCGGGGATGTGTCCGGCGCTCGCCCAGGTGAGGCTCTGCTTGAGTATCTGGGCGACGTACCGGTGGGCCTCGCGGCGCCGGGCCGGGTCGGGGCTGTCCTGGTGCGGGAGGACGAAGCTGTGGCTGTCGGTGTAGACGGCCGGCTTCTCGAAGACCTGCGGGAACGGTGCGGCGCCCAGCTCCAGGCCGGACTTCTTGAGGGTCGGCAGCTCCCACTCGCCGAGCATGGCCATGCCGCCGCGTCCGCTGCTGAAGGCGGCCAGCGCGCCGTTGTAGTCCAGGTTGTTGGGGTTGGTCTTCCCGTCGAAGAGCCGCGTCATGAGGGTGACGACGCGTACGGCGGCGTCCACGTCGATCTTCGGTGGGCCGCCGTCCGGCAGGTCGAAGGCGGCGCCGGTCTGGGCGTAGAGCCCGGCGAACAGGCGCCAGTTCTGTGCCGTGTCGGTGACGTGCCCGAACAGGACGCCCGCCTCTCCGGTCGCCTCGGCGAGGGCCCTGCCCGCCTCCAGGAGCGCCTCGGGCGAGCCCATGGGGGCCAGTTCGCCGGAGGTGTCCAGGAGCCCGGCCTGCTCGGCGGCCTTCTTGTCGTAGAACACGATGAAGGGGTGGACGTCCAGCGGGATGGCGTAGACGGTCCCCTCGTGCCGGGTGCGCGACCACACGGCCGGGGTGAAGTCCTGCTCCGTCACGCCGTACTCGGCGAGCAGGTCCAGGTCGAAGGCGTCCACCAGGCCGCCGGGTGCGTAGCCGGCCAGCCGGGACAGGTGCATGGCGGCCACGTCGGAGGCCCGCCCGCCGGCCGCGGACATGGCGAGCTTGGTGTAGTAGGAGGGGCCCCAGTCCAGGATCGTCCGGTCGACGTCGAAGCCCTTGGCTCCGCCGGCCCCCTTGGAGACGGCCTCGATCATCTCGTCCATCAGCATGCCGTCGCCGCCCTGGAAGAGGTCCCAGACACTCAGGTCGGACGATCCGGAGGCCGAGGCGGGTGAGGCGCAGCCGGACAGCGGGCCCGCGGCGAGCAGGGCTCCGGCTCCGGCCACGGCGTTGCGCAGCAACCGGCGGCGGCTGGGGCGGCGGACCGGGGCGGACACGGCCGGCACCCCCTGGGCAGGCAGACGGGAACTCATCGCGGACCTTTCGACGGCCGGAGCTCATGCGGTGGCTAGTTTTTACATCGATGTACATTGGCTGTAAAGAGCTGAGGCCGCCGATCGGCACGGGGACATAGACTCGGGCAGCGCGAGAGAGGCAGGGAGGTCTCGGTGGCACGGCCCAGGATCAAGGACGTCGCACGTCATGCGGGCGTTTCGGAGAAGACGGTGTCCAATGTCATCAACGACTACGCCCATGTCTCCGACCGGACCAGGCAGGTGGTCCGCGAGGCCATCGAACACCTCGGCTACCGGGTGAACCTGGCCGGGCGTCACCTGCGCAAGGGCCGGACCGGCATCATCGCGCTCGTCGTCCCGGAACTGGACATACCGTACTTCGCGGAGCTGACCCGGCACGTCATCCGCGAGGCCGAGCAGCGGTCCCTGACGGTCCTGATCCACCAGTCGGGAGCGGACCGCGCCCATGAGCTGGCGGCGCTGGCCGGGTTCGGCTCGACGTTCGTGGACGGGATCATCCTCAGCCCGCTCGCGCTCACCGCCGACGACCTGCGGGACCGCACGGGCTTCCCGCCCACCGTGCTGCTCGGGGAGCTGCTGGAGGAGGGCGCCGACCACGTGGCCATCGACAACGAGGGGGCCGCACGCGAGGCGACCCGCCACCTGATCGGGCTCGGGCGCCGCACGATCCTCGCCGTCGGCGGGCGCGACGACTCGGGCCTGGGGACGGCCGAGGCCCGCACCCGGGGCTACCGTGCCGCCCTGGCGGAGGCGGGCATCGCCTACGATCCGGCCGCGCTGCTGCCGGTCGACTCCTTCCGGATGCCCGACGGCGCGCGGGCCGTGGCCCGGGCGTTCGAGGAGGGTGCGCGGCCCGACGCGCTGCTCTGCCTCAACGACCAGCTGGCACTGGGTGCATTGCGCGCCCTGCACGAGCGCGGGGTCTCGGTGCCCGAGGACGTCGCCGTGATCGGCTTCGACGACGTGGAGGGCGGCAGGTTCAGCGTCCCGACGCTGAGCACGGTGGCGCCGGACAAGGCGGCCGTGGCCAAGGTCGCCGTGCAGCTGCTCCAGCACCGCATCGAGGAGGCGACGACGCCGGACGGTGCCGTGTCGGGGGTGCAGGCCCCCCAGGACCGCATCGTGGCCCACCGGCTCGTCCTGCGGGAGAGCACGGCGGGCCACGCGCGGCGCTGACCGGCGGCCGGGGACCGGCGGCCGGGACCGGGTCGTTCGTGCGGGTCAGTCCGTGTAGACCTCGGCCCGGTCGACGCTCACGAAGGACGCCCCGGACTGGGAGTTGTGCTCGCCCGTGACCCGGATCCGCAGGGTGTGGCTGCCGTTCGCCAGCCGCGGGCTCACGTACTGCACCGCCTCACCGACGCGGATCGCGCCGTGGAAGTCCACCCGCTGCTCGGGCCCGCCGTCGATGCTGACGCCCGCGTAGCCGTTGCCGGTGTCCTTGACGGAGAGCAGGGCGATCCGGGTGCCCGTGAAGGAGAAGGTGGCCGTGGCACCGGCCCGGTCGCTCCAGTGGTCGTCGCTCCAGAAGCACTGCGTGGCGCAGCCGGTGCCGGAGTTCCAGGCACCGGTGTAGGTGACGCGGCCGGGGCCGCTGGAACGGCCGTCGTCGTTGATCCAGTAGTTGCCCGAGCCGGGATCGCCGGAGGGCAGGTCCTGGGTGGCGCCCATCGCGAGCGGGCGGCCGAAGTCCGGGGTGCCGTCGGCCCGCCAGGTGAACTTCTGCGCCCGCGTCGTGCGGTTGGTGTAGGTGTTCACCGAGGTGGTCTTGGCGTGGTAGACGATCCAGTCCTCGGTCCCGTCGGGCGACGTGAAGAAGGCGTGGTGGCCCGGTCCGAAGACACCCCGGTCGTCGGCCCGGGAGAACACCGCGCCCTGGTGCTGGTGCCAGTTGCCCGGCACCAGCGGATCGGCGTCCAGCGGCATCGACATCATCCAGACCTGGTAGTCCGGTTTGCCGGTGTCGCAGGTGGAGTACGTCATCCAGACCCGGCCGCCTCGGTAGAGGAACTCGGGCCCCTCGCGCACCTCGGGGCAGCCGCCCGCCGCGTCGATCGCGACCGCGTTCCCGGAGACGGTGTACGGGTTGGACATCGGGGCGATGTTGATCCCGTTGTGCTGGTACTGGTTGATGCCGCTGTAGGCGAGGTAGAGCCGGCCCCCGAGCTGGAGGATGCCCGCGTCGATGGCGAAGTCGTCGGCGTGGTTGGGCGGGGCGAGCTTGGCCTTGAAGTGGTACGGGCCGGCCGGGTCGTCGCGCTCCGACTCCAGGACGTACAGCCGGTGGTGGTCGTCGACGCCGTCGTCGGCCGTGTAGTAGAGGTACCAGCGGTCGCCGAAGCGGTAGAACTCCGGGGCCCAGATGTTGCGGTTGCGGGACGGGTCGGTGTCGGTCCACACCGTGACCGGGTCCGCGGCCGCGAGGGTCCCCAGGGACGGGGAGCGCCACATCCGGATGCTGCCGCCCTGGGTGGTGGTGAGGTAGTAGGCGCCCTTCCAGTGCGTCATGAAGGGGTCGGGCCCGCTGTTGAGCGGGTTGCGGAAGGCGCCGGCCGCCAAGGTGTGGGCGCGGGGCTCGGCCGCCGCCGCGGCGGTGGGTCCGGTGAGCCCGGGCAGCAGGCCCACGACCAGTCCCAGGAGGGCGGCGAGGAGCGGACCGAGGCGGGCGCGGGGACGGTGTGCGGGACTGGGAAGCACGTGGGGGTCCTTTCCCGGGGCCTTTACATCGATGTAATGACGGGGCGTCAGGGTAGGGACGGCTCAGGGGACTGTCAACAGGGCCAAAAATGGTATTCCATTTACGGCAGACCTCTTGACGGTGCGGTTTGGCGAAAACTACGTTCTGTTCACCGGAAAGCAGCTTCCGCTTTGTGAAACTCTCCAACTCCCCGCACCTGATCCCAGGAGTCCCGTATGACTGCCCTGGAAGACCGCCGCTCGTCCGACCGGACCGGCGACACCGCCACCAGTTCCGGCCTCTACACGTACGACCTCGCCCCGACGAAGCGGGAAGGGCGCCGCTGGGGCGCCTACAACGTCTTCACACTCTGGGCCAACGACGTGCACAGCCTGGGCAATTACGCCTTCGCCATCGGGCTGTTCGCCCTCGGCCTGAACGTGTGGGGCATCCTCGCGGCCTTCGCGCTCGCCTCGGTCCTGCTCTTCCTGCTGCTCACGCTCTCCGGGTTCATGGGCCACAAGACCGGCGTCCCGTTCCCCGTCATGAGCCGCATCGCCTTCGGCATCAAGGGGGCCAAGATTCCGGCCGCCGTCCGCGGCGCCGTGGCCATCGCCTGGTTTGGTATCCAGACCTATCTGGCGTCCGCCGTGCTGAGCACCCTGCTGGTGGCCATGTTCCCCTCCCTGGCCTCCCTGGACACGGACTCCCTGCTCGGCCAGTCCACGCTCGGCTGGATCACCTTCCTGGTGCTGTGGGCCCTCCAGGTGCTCATCGTCAGCTACGGGATGCAGATGATCCGCCGGTACATGGCCTTCGCCGCGCCCACCACCCTGCTGACCATGTGCGCCCTCGCGGTGTGGATGTTCGTCCGGGCCGACGGGTCGGTCTCCGTGTCCGTCGACGATCCGCTCACCGGCGGCGCGATGTGGCTCCAGGTGCTCCAGGCCGCCGCCCTGTGGGTGGTGATCTACGGGACGTTCGTGCTCAACTTCTGCGACTTCACCCGGTCCGCGCGCAGTCGCGGCTCCATCGTCCGGGGCAACGTGATCGGCATCCCGGTGAACATGCTCTTCTTCGCCGTCATCGTGGCGGTGCTCAGCGGAGCGCAGTTCACCCTGGACGGGCGTGTGATCACCAGTCCGACGGACATCGTCCGGACGGTCCCCAACATGTTCCTGCTGGCCGTCGCCTCGCTGTGCCTCATCGCCCTCACGGTGGCGGTGAACCTGCTGGCCAACTTCGTGGCGCCGATCTACGCCCTGGTCAACCTCTTCCCGCACCGGCTGGACTTCCGCCGCGCGGGCCTGGTGAGCGCCGTCCTCGGCCTGGTGATCACGCCCTGGAACCTCTACAACAGCCCGGTCGTCGTGAACTACTTCCTCGGCGGGCTCGGCGCGCTCCTCGGCCCCCTGTTCGGCGTGATCATGGCGGACTACTGGCTGCTGCGCAGGTCGCGCGTGAACGTACCGGCCCTGTACACCGAGGACGCGGGCGCCGAGTACCACTACCGGCGCGGCTACAACCCGCGCGCCGTCGCCGCCTTCGTCCCCAGCGCCGCGATCGCCGTCGTCGTCGCCCTCGTCCCCTTCTTCCACGCGGCGGCCGGGTTCTCCTGGTTCGTCGGAGCGATCATCGCCGCCGTGCTGTACGCGCTGATCGCCGACCGTGCCTCCGTCTTCCGTGACGTGGACGGCGAGGCCATCGCCGTCGCCGCGGAATAGCCCCGCACCGCCCCTCCCCCGCGCCCCCGCGCCCCTCGCCCCGCCCCGTCGCGGGTCAGCCCGTCCGAGCAGAAGGCCCAGGCCCACCCATGCGCATCCTCGTGGTCAACGTCAACACCACGCAGTCCATCACCGACGCGATCGGCAAGCAGGCGGCCGGCGCCGCCTCTCCGGGCACCGAGATCGTGCCGCTGACACCGGCCTTCGGCGCGGAGTCCGTGGAGGGCAACTACGAGAGCTACCTCGCCGCCGTCGCCGTGATGGAGGCGGTGCGGGCCCATGCGGAGCCGTACGACGCGGTGATCCAGGCCGGTTACGGCGAGCACGGCCGGGAGGGGCTCCAGGAGTTGCTGGACGTACCCGTCGTCGACATCACCGAGGCGGCGGCGAGCACCGCGCAGTACCTGGGCCGCAGCTACTCCGTCGTCACGACCCTCGACCGCACGGTCCCCCTGATCGAGGAGCGGCTGGCAGTGGCCGGACTGAGCGCCAGGTGCGCCTCGGTGCGGGCCAGCGGGCTCGCCGTGCTGGAGCTGGAGCGGGACGAGCAGGCCGCCGTGGACGCCATCACCGAGCAGGCCGCCCGCGCCGTCGAGGACGACCGGGCCGAGGTGATCTGCCTGGGCTGCGGAGGCATGGCGGGCCTCGCCGAACGCGTGGTGGAACGTACCGGTGTCCCCGTGGTCGACGGGGTCGCCGCCGCCGTGACGGTCGCCGAGTCCCTGGTCCGGCTCGGTCTGTCCACGTCCAAGGTGCGCACCTACGCCCGGCCGCGTCCCAAGCGGATCGTCAACTGGCCCCCGCGGGTGGGCTGACCGCTCCTCGCTGCCTCCCGCCCGGGCCTCCCGCCCGGGCCGCCCGCCGGCCCCGGGGTATCCTGACGGGCCGCCCGATCGCCGCTCCGCACGGCGCGGTCGGCGGGCCGGGAACGGGATGACAGACGAAGGACGGCGATGACTGCGTCAGGGGGCTTCACGCCCGAGTCCGAGCGGGTCACGCGGCGGTTGCGCGACGAGATCATCGACGGTGTGCGGGCCCCGGGCAGCCGCCTGGTCGAGCGGGAGCTGGCCGAGTCCCTCGGGGTCAGCCGGCTCCCGGTCCGCGAGGCCCTCAAGACCCTGGTGGCGGAGGGGCTGGTGACGCCGCGGCCACGGAGCTGGGCGGTGGTGCGGGAGTTCACCACGAGCGACATCGCCGACCTGGACGAGGTCCGCTCGGGCCTGGAGACCCTGGGTTTCCGGCTCGCCGCCCAGCGGCACACACGGGAGGGGCTGGAGCGGCTGCGCGCGACGGTGGACGCCGAACTCGACGCGGCGCGCGCCGACGACGCCGTGCGGGCCCGCCGGGCGGCCGCCGACTTCCACGAGACCGTCGTCTCCCTGGCCGCCAACGAACTGCTCAACGAGCTGGAGCGGGTGCTGCGCAGCCGGTTGCGCTGGCTCCTTGGCCAGCACGACGACCTGATGGCTGTGGCCCTGGAACACGACGCCCTCTACCGGGCCATCGCGGCCCGCGACGTGGACCGCGTCCAGGAGCTGGTCCTGCACCATCTGTCGACGAGCCGCAGCGCGGCCCTGGGCCACCTGGCTCAGGAGCGCTCCTGAGCCCTCAGCCGGGCCGCCCCCGGTGGCCCCGGGTGAACCGGGACGGCGGGATGCCGAAGGTGCGGGTGAAGGCGGCGGTGAACGCGGCCGGGGAGGCGTAGCCGAGCCGGCCGCCGACCTCGCTGACCGAACCGGACCGCAGCAGCGGCACGGCCGCCAGCAGCCGGGCGCGGCCCCGCCAGACGGCGGGACTGTCGCCCGTCTCGGCACGGAAGCGCCGGGTGAAGGCGCGTTCGCTCATGTTCGTCCGTACCGCCCACACGGCGTTGGTGACCCCGGTGTCCGGTGCGGCCAGATACTCCCGGCACAGCGCCGCCAGGTCGGCACCGGCGGGGATGCGGACGTGGAACGGGAGCGGGGCGCGCGCCGCGATCTCGTGCAGGAGGAGGTCGGCGACGCTGCCGTCGCGCCCGGACAGGCTGTAGTCGGGCTCGAACTCGACGGCGGCCAAGAGCAGTTCGCGCAGCAGCGGCGGCACGTCCACGACCGTGCAGGTGCCGGGCCACCACGGGACGGCGTCCGGCTCGATGTACAGGCTGCGGGTGCTCACGCCCAGCATCCGCACCCGGTGCCGGGTGGCGGCCGGGATCAGCACGGCGCGCTCGGGCGGCACCGTCCAGGTGCCGTCGTCGGTGTCGACGACCATGACGCCGGTCGCGCCGTACAAGAACTGCGCGCGCCGGTGCTCGTGCCAGTCCAGGACGTGTCCGGGCGGGTAGTCGGTGCCGATCGGCAGCACGGCCCGGTCCACATGGTCGACGTCGGCCAGAGGGACGTTCTTCACCCGGTCACCTTACGACTGCCCTGGCCGAGTCGCGAAGGAATGGTGCCGGGTATCGGATGCGGGCAGCGTCGCCGAGCTGGTGGAGTGGCCTGCGTGGACGTTGTGGCTCTGCTCGGAATCGGGCTCCTGACCGGTGTGACCACGGTGCTGTTCGGCTTCGGCGGCGGTTTCGTCGCCGTCCCGGTCGTGGTGTGGACGGACTCCGCCCTCGGCGCGGACGCGATACGGGTGGCGACGGCCACCTCGGCCCTGGTGATGGTGGTGAACGCGGCGTTCGCCACCGCGGTCACACCGCGCCGGGTGCTGGCCGCACTCCGCGGGGGCGGTCCGCTGCTCGTCCTGCTGGGCGTCGGCGCCGCGGCCGGGGCGTTCGCCGCGCGCCACGCCCCGGCGGGGCTGATCCGCTGGGCGTTCGTCGCGTACGTCGCCCTCACCGTCGTGGACCTGCTGCTGCGCCCCGGCTTCCTGCGCCCGCACACCCCGGCCGGGGTGGCCGCCGGCACGCCGCGTCCGCTGCCGGCGGCGATCGGCGCACCGGTCGGCGCGGTGGCGGCCTTCCTCGGGGTGGGGGGCAGCGTCATGACCGTCCCCGCGATGCGGCGGGCCGGGCACACGATGCACGTGGCGACCGCGCTGGCCAACCCGCTGACCCTGGCGATCGCGCTCCCGGCCGCAGCCGTCTTCCTGAGCGGCTCCGCGGACCCCGCCGGCGCCCACCCGCACCTGGCCCTGATCGGTCTCGTCGACCTCCGCGCGGCCGGCGCGCTGCTCCTGGGCGCCCTGCCCGTGATCGCGGTACTGCGCCGCCGCCCGCCACACATCCCGGACCGCCTCTACGCCTGGACGTACGTGGCACTGCTCGCCGCGGTGGCGGTCGCCATGGTGCTGTTTCCGGACTAAGAGGTCGTTTTCTCCTGGACTGTTCATGTATCCGGTGATTTTCAGAACGCCGGGTCGTGGTGCTCGTGCTGCTGGAGATGCGGGTTGGTTCTTGCAGGTCAGGCGGGGTTACAAGTGAGGCGGGAAGTGGCTTGTGCCTGTCTCGTGCGAGGACGCCCGGCCTTCGCTGAGGCGTGCTTCCCTTGCTGTCGCTGTACGCCTGGGCGCACTCATTCCGCGGCGGTACGCCCGAAGCATGCCGACGCGACGTCCGAATCCGAGTGATTTCTTGCGTGCCCGACGCGCACGCCACAGCACCACAGTCCCAGGTTCAGAGCGCATGTGCGGCGGCACGAGTCGCGCGGGCACGTTGAAGAGGATGATGCTGATCTCGCAGGCCATGCATGCCAGCACGATGAGCACCGCCATCAGGACGACAGCCGCTTGGCCACCGGTCATCTCAGCGTCCAGCAGTCCCAAGAAGACAAGAGGAGTGATGGCCCAGAGCGAGGTGGCGGTGACACCCACCGAGCGGACCTCGCCTCTTCTGACCTCCTGGCCGAACGGCAGGACAGTGAACGAAGCCAAGAAGAAGTCCACCAGGGTCGCGTTGCGCCAGAGTTGAGCTGCCTTCCACGTCATGAAGGCAGCCCCTGTCATCCACACGAGCCCGATCACATAGGCCACGCCGCATCCCCCGCCGCTCATCGACCGTCCTCGCGATCTCTTACGGTACGCCGCCTTACGTTCCATGGCTCCAGATCGGTTTGACGAGCACGCTCACGACTCATCGGGCCGCCCGGAGGCGCCTCCAGCAGATGAGCACACATCCGAGGGTCAGGAATGCCTGGTGGATGTCCTCGCGCAGCTCCCAGCGGATCCGCAGCCGGCGGAACCAGCGCAGGGGGCGAACGCGCTTTCAACGACCCAGCGTTGAGCGCCGAGTCCCCAGCCGTGCTCGGTGCCACGGCGCGCGATCTGCGGCTTCACGCCGAGGCCCCGGACCAGACGGCGGCACTTGTCGTGGTCGTAGCCGCGATCGCCCAGCAAGCGTTGCGGTTGCCGCCGGTGAGGGTTGCGGCGAGCGGGATGCCGGTGGCGTCGGTGATCAGGCGATACTTACTGACCGCTCTGACCCGATTTGCGGGGCTTAGTCACTTCAAGGACCGGTGGCAGGCGGGCATGCAACGGTCCGACTAGGTTGAGCGCATGACAAGCCTCGATCACCCCCAGCTGTCCGGGCTGGGGCGGAACGCAGCAG
Source organism: Streptomyces sp. CS113 (assembly GCF_002188365.1). NCBI lineage: Bacteria > Bacillati > Actinomycetota > Actinomycetes > Kitasatosporales > Streptomycetaceae > Streptomyces > Streptomyces sp. CS113. The sequence goes on along the minus strand of NZ_KZ195574.1, from coordinate 8,264,733 downwards.
CGCCTCAAGACGTCCTGATACGCCTGGCCCCACACCAGGCCGGCCGACACGGGATATCGCTGCGTCGCGGGCGGCTGGAGGACGCTGTCGTCGAGGCTCTGCTCACACACGGCGACGACTGGACCGCAGTGGGCCTTCACGGGGGCCGGATTTCCCCGGAGATGCGCCGAAGGATCGCCGAGCATGCCGATCCGGCGATCCGTGACGCTTACACAGACTTTGTTCGCGACATGGTGGAGCGCAAAGTGCCGATCGGTATCGATGATCTGGAGGAAGCCTACGGCCGGCCTCGGACGGCACTCGTCGGGGCACCGAGTCCGAGCCTGCGCGCCGCGGTGGCGCGAGCCTGGGACGACCGGCCTCTCGCCGTGACCGTGGAACTACTCGCCGACCCGGATCCGCAGGTCCGTGCAGCCGCCACCGAGCGCAGGCAACCGGGTGTCCCGCCTGAGTGGAGGGAGCGTTGCCTGGCCGACGCTGCTGTGCGCGTCAACGTGGCGCGCTACGTCCCGCTCACCTCGGAGCAGTTTGCGCAGCTCATCCGGAGCGAGGAAGAGGAGGTCCATCAGGCTGTCGCCCGGAACCCTCATCTATCGGCAGAGATGGTTGCCCGGCTACTGGACATCGCCGACCCGCTCGTGCGGGTGGCGGTGGCGCAGAGTCGCCATGTAGACGCCGAAACCCGGGACCGACTGTATGCGCTCGTGGAAGCCGAACGCGCGGGCGGAAGCTTCGAGGCCGAGGTGGCTCTGAACTGGAACTTTGGCGAACCGGAATGGCTGCGCGAAGCGCCCCTCGACGAGCGGATGACCTACCTGGACTGCCAGTACACGGCATTCAGGCGCGTACTGGCCTCCTGCCATGATTTACCCGAAGAGGCATGGCGTCGGCTGGACAACGACCCGGAACTCGCGGTCCGTCGTGCTGCCGCCCGCCGGCCGACCACACCACCGGAGGTTCTGGAAGGGCTGGTACGCGCGCACGGCGACGTATTCCACATCCGACCGCTACTCGTCGAACACCCCAACTTCCCCCGTCACATGCTGCGCACGTTCGTTGACGAACCAAGCCCGAACGTGCGCTACCTCGCCCTGCAAGACCCAGAACTACCTGTACCAGAACTTCAGCAACTCGCCGCCGCTGCCGAGTCCTTCCTGCGCCGCGGGGTCGCCCGTCACCCCAACATCACGGACGCGATGCTGGAACATCTGCTCTCTGACCCAGACCCCCAGGTAGTCGACGATGCCGCTGCCAACCCCGCGCTGCGGCCGACCCAGATGTACCGGATGCTCACCGCTGCCGGCTTGTGACTCCACGATAGGGTTGATCCGGCGTCCGGTGCTGTCGACCTCCTTGATGTAGACGTGCTGAGAGCCGTGATCCAGGCGGCACCGCGCTGTCGCCACGCGGTACGACAAGCTCGCGGTCCGCTACGAAGCGACTGTCCTCATCGCTGCCATCAACGAGCGGCAGGCCACGTGCTCGCTTCGCCGCGGCGCCAGCCGAAGCACACCATCCGTGCCGACCACGAAGGTGAACGGCTCGGTCAGCTCTGCCGCCGATCGCTCAGCGATCCAGCCGTCGAAGTCAGCCGCCGAGCTGATCCGGCACCCGCCGCTGCCAGACCGGGCCGCAGCCTTCAGCTCCACCGGTCCCACATATCGGTAACGCCGCCCCCGCACAATCACATCAGCCACCTAAAGCACTTCCGACACACGCCCTAGACCAAGCAGAGGATGCGCTCCCACTCGGCGTGACTCGCCGAAGGCCGGTCCAAGGGCTCTGAGGCACCGTCAGGCGATCACGGCCTCCCAGGTGTCGACCGCGAAGTGGACGGTCATGCCGTTGCGGCCGTACAGCCGCGGGGCGCCCGTCGCGTTCGCGGTGTCGACGCCGAGGCCCACCGTGTCCCGGCCCCGCGCGGCGAACCGGGCGAAGGCGTGCCGCAGGAGGAAGCCGCCCAGGCCGCGGCCGCGGGCCTCGCGCAGTACGCCGATGCTCCGGATCCAGCCCATGGCCTCGCGGTCGTCCCGGGCGAGCAGGAAACCGGCGTCGCCCAGGTCGTCGGTCTCGGCGATCCACACCAGGGACCAGTCGAGGCCCGCGGCGTCGATGTCGTCCAGCCACAGCCGGTAGGGGCGCGGCTGGAAGTCGAAGTGCTGGGCGAACGACCGCTGGTACAGCTCGTGCACCCGGACGCGGTCCGCCTCCGTGGCGCAGGCCCGCAGCCGCACGCCCGCCGGGGCCTCGGGCGGGAGGTCGGCGGCCGGGTCCAGCGTGCGGCGCAGTACGTGGTGGGTACGCACGACGCTCCAGCCGCGCTCGGCGAGGAGCGCGGTGTCGGTCGTGGGCCGGCTGTTGAGGTGCAGGTGCACCACGGCGCGCTCCGCGCCGTTGGCCCGTGCCTGGGCCAGGGCGCGGGTCTCCATGGCGATCAGCATGCGCAGCCCGGTCCGCTGGTGGTCGGGCAGCACGTAGTGGTCGATGTCGATCCGCTCCCCGCCGGACTCGTCCCACAGCAGCCCGTACGCCACGGGTCGGCCGGCGTCGAGGGCGAGCCACGAGTCCTGGGTGAGGTCCGTCTGCTGGTGCTTCAGGTCGGCTTCGACGGTGTGCTGGTCGGTCTCGGGGCGGCCGATCTCGATCCGGTCTATCTCGTTGAGGAGGGCGGTGATGGCGGGGGCGTCGGCGAGGGTGGCCGGTCGCAGGTCGGCAGGGGGCATGAGGAGCAGAGTCGGGCACCCGGCGGGTGACCGCAACGGATTTTCCGCCGGAGGCGACGGGATGACGTACGACGGCGAACCGGGGGCATACGGGTGAACGAGAGGCCCTCTCCCCCGCCGACCCACGGGAGTCCCCCTGTGACGCCGAGCCTGCGCACCGCCCGCGCCTGCCGTGCCGCCGCCGCGCTCCTTGTCGCCGCCGCCGGGTACGCGGCCACGCGCCACTCCTGGCTCGCCCTGCCCGGCCTGTACGTCGCCGCGGTGTTCGCCTGGTGCGCCGCCCGTGAGGGCGCGGAGCACCGGCGCCGGGTCGCGCTGGCCCGGCGGGCCGAACTGCTGGCCCGGCCCGGCCAGGCGGATCCGTTCGCGCACGGGCTGGAGCCCTGCTGCGCGTTCTGGCGGCACTCCGACGGTGTCGTGCACGGACCGGAGTGCGGCCGTCCCACGGCGGCCCGCGTCCCGCTCCCCGAGGACTGCTGCGAACGCTGGTGGACCTCGCTCGGCGCGCGGCACGATGCGGGCTGCCGCCGCCGCACCGGGGCCCCGGGCCGGGGCCGCGCCCGGCCGGCGCCGCAGTAGCGCGGTCAGGAACCGAGCGGCTCCGGCCCCAGCGCCGTGCGCAGGGCCAGCGGGGTGGCGGCGGCCCAGGCCTGCGGCGAGCAGGAGTGGGGGTAGGGAACCGGTGCCGCGGTCGCCGCACGGTCGTATCCGGCGAGGACCTCGGGCAGCCGGTGGCCGTGGTGGGCCGCCGCCGCGACGAGTCCCTCGGCGACGGTACGCACCTCCGCCGCGAGTCCCTGCCGGGCCAGGCCCAGGACGACAACCGCGTTGTCGTGCGGCCAGGCACTGCCCCGGTGGTAGGACAGCGGGTGGTACGGCCGCTGCCCCGCGGCGAGGGTGCGGATCGCCCAGCCGGAGAAGAAGTCCGGCTCGAGGAGTCGCCGGCCCACCCGGCGGGAGCGCTCCGGGTCGAGGATGCCCGACCACAGCAGGTGCCCGGCGTCCGAGGCCAGCGCGTCGACCTGGCGGCCGTCGCCGTCCAGCGCCAGGGCGGGGAAGTCCGCGTCGGGCATCCAGAAGTCCGCGGTGAAGCGGTCCCGCAGCCGGGCGGCGCCCTCGCGCAGCCGGCGGGCGTACGCCTCGTCCCGCCATACGACGTCGGCGAGTTCGGCCGTGCGCAGGAGTGCGTCGTAGGCGTACCCCTGCGCCTCGCAGACGGCGACGGGTCCCTCGGCCTGGGTTCCGTCGCGGAAGCAGACGGCGCCGGCGGAGTCCTTCCAGTTCTGGTTGACCAGTCCGCCCGGGTCGGGGTCGTACACGAGGTAGCCGTGCTGTTCCAGGCCGCCGTCGGTGAGCATCCAGTCCACGGCCCGCCGGGCGTGCCGTTCCAGGCGCTTGGCCAGGCTCGGGTCGCCGGTCGCCTCGTGGTGGGCGTGGAGCAGGACGAGGAAGAGCGGGGTGGCGTCGACGGCGCCGTAGTATCGGCCGTACGGGACCTGCCGGAAGTGGGCGAGTTCGCCGTGCCGGGTCTCGTGGACGATGCGGCCGGGCTGCTCGCCGCTGAACGGGTCGTGCCGCCGGCCCTGGGTGGCGGCGAGCGCGCTGAGGACGGCGGCGGCCGTCGCGGGCCGGTACGGCAGCAGGAAGTAGGCGGTGAGCAGCGAGTCGCGGCCGAACAGGGTGAGGAACCACGGGATCCCGGCGGCCGGGACGCGCACGTCCTCGCCGTCGACGCCGGGGACCGGGATGGTCAGCAGGTCGATGTCGGCGAGACCGCGTTCGCAGGTGCGGGTCAGGTCGTCCGTCGCGCCGCCTGCCCGCTCAGGGTGTCGTACGGGGGCGGGGGCGGGGGCGGGAGCGGTCACGGGTGGCAGGGTGCGTCCGTGCGGGTGGGCGCGGACGGTCAGCCGCAGGTCGGCCCGTCCGTGCGCGTCGAGGGGCAGGTGCCAGGTGAGGGTCCGGGCGGTGTCGCCCTCCCGGGCCGGTGCGGGGGCCACCGCGTCCGGGGCGGGATCGCAGCTGATGTCCGTCCGGGCGTGCCAGTCTGCTCGCCGGTAGCCGAAGAGCACTCCGTCGGCGGTGTCGCGGCTCTCGTACTCCGCGCCGGGCTTGGCGTAGTGCCGGTCGTCGGCGCGGAGTTCGAAGAGGTCGGCGAAGTCCGCGCCGACGGTGAGGTCGAGGCGGGCCGTCAGGGCGTCGGGGCGGTTGCTGACCAGGCTCAGGTGTTCGGTGAACGTGCCGGCGGTGACGCTCTGCCGTCGGAAGACGGTGTACGCGGGCGGGTTGTCCCGGGTGCCCTCGGGAGTCAGTACGCCGGCGGCCGTGTCGTCGGTCTCCGGCGTGGCGGGCACCAGCGCGGTGGGGGCGGTGCCGTCGACGGCGAGGTGCCAGCGGCTGAGGTGCCGGGCGTCCTGGAAGAACAGCCCGTCGGGTGCCGATCCGCGGGTGCCGCTGATCTCCCCGTCGGCGTGCAGGCGGACGAAGGTGGCGTCGCGCACCAGTTGGACGCGGGGGTCGGCCGCGGTCATGATCCGGCCTCCTTCGGGTCGGTGCTCAGCAGGTCGAGCGTGAGGGCCGCGGTCCAGGAGAAGTGCCGGGTGCCGCAGGCCGCGCCGGTGGCGGGGTCGACGTACTCGGCGAACCCGGAGCGTCCCGCCTCGGTGAGGAAGCCGGTGCGCAGGCGCTCGGCGTCCGTCTGGAAGCCGTGGGTGCGCAGGCCCCGCTCGATCAGCCAGGCGGTGTTGAACCAGGCCGGTCCGCGCCAGTACCGGGTGGGGTCGAAGGCGTGGCCCTTCAGGTCGTAGCTCGGGACCAGCTGCGTGGCCGGGGCGCTGAAGCGCGCTCCGGTGAGCGTGGTGTGCAGGCGCCGGACGATGTGCTCGGGCAACTGCGGGACCAGCAGCGGGATCAGACCGCTGACCGTCCGCTCGTCGACCGGTGCGCCGGTGTGCAGGTCGCGCACGCGGAACAGGCCGGCCTCCTCGTCCCAGAGCCGGTCCACCAGCGCCCGGGTCAGCCCGGCGGCCCGTTCGGTGTGCCGCTGCCCCGGCAGCCCCAGTTCGCGTGCCATGGCGGCCAGGGCGAGTTCGCTCACGATCAGCAGCGCGTTGAAGGCCGGATCCTCGACCGCGAACCGGTGCCGTACGACGCGGTCGTCGTAGCCGGCCTCCCGGTACTCGGTGGCCAGCCGGACGTACCGGCCGTAGTCGAGGTCGGTGGGCCGGTCGGCGGGGTGGCCGTGGTCGAGGTCGGCGCGCCGGAAGGTGTCGGGCGGGCTGGGTTCGACCCGCTTCAGGGCCCGGTCCCAGCTGGGGCTGTTGTCCATGCCGGGTTCCCACGGGTGGACGACGGCCGCGAGGCCGCCCCCGCCGAGGTCGCGGCGGCCGAGCAGGTAGTCGTGCCAGGCGGCGAGCCTAGGGTGGACGCGGGCGAGGAAGCCGCGGCGCCGGGACTCGGCCGGGTCGGCCCGGTGGACCAGCCAGGCGGCCAGGGCGTGCACGGGCGGCTGGACGATGCCCGAGGTCTCCACGGACGAGGGGGCGCCTGCCGCCCGGCCCGCGGTGGAGGACTGCCAGAAGTCGGGGCTCGGGAAGTAGGCGTCGTGCGGCAGGGCGGGGTTGAAGACGATGTGGGGCACGCGTCCGTCGGCCCACTGCGCGGCCAGCAGGGACTCCAGTTCCCGCTGGGCGCGGCGCACCGAGAGGTGGCGCAGTCCGATGGCGACGAAGGCGGAGTCCCAGCTCCACTGGTGCGGGTAGAGGGTGCGGGAGGGGACGGTGGAGGCGCCGGTCCAGTTGTCGATGAGGACCCGCGCCGCACCGCGCCGCAGGGTCAGGTCCGCGGGCGCGGTGGGCGCGGGCCGGTCCAGGAGGTCCAGGGGGGAGTTCACGCGCCCGACCTCTTGAGGAAGGCGGGGACGGAGCGCACGGCCTGGACGGGATCGCCGGTGAGCCGGCATTCGAGGGCGAGGTGGCCGTCGTAGCCGACGGTGTGCAGGGCGCCGAGCCAGGCGGGCCAGTCGAGGTGGCCGGCGCCGGGCTGGAAGCGGTTGGAGTCGGAGACCTGGGCGTGGCCGATGACGTCGGCGTGGGCGACGATGGCGGCCGCGGGGTCGGTCTCCTCGATGTTCATGTGGTAGCTGTCGATGCCGATCCGGACCGAGTCGAGGCCGACGGCGCGGATCAGGTCGGCGGCCTGGTCGAGCCGGTTGACCATGTGGTCCTCGTAGCGGTTGAGCGGCTCCAGGAAGAGCGTGACGCCCTCGCGGCGGGCGTGCTCCCCGAGTTCGGTGAGCCCGGCGAGGAGCACCTCGCGGTCCTCCTCCTCGGTGCGCGGCGGTGTGAAGGGCGGCAGGCGCCGGGAGAACATGCCGTACGAGGCGGGGGTCTGGGCGCCCGCGCCGCCGATCTCGGCGATCACGGTGAGCTGGGACTTCATCTGGGCGACGGCGTCGCGGCGCAGCTCCTCGTCGAAGGCGCCGAGGAAGTGCAGCATGTCGACGCAGACGGTGGGCATCACGACGCCGTCCTTGCGCGCCTGCCGCAGTTCCTCGCGCCGGGCGGCGAAGTGGAAGTCGCCCTTGCCGCGCAGTTCGATCGCGTCGTAGCCGGCCTGCTGGGCGAAGTCCCACTTGGCTTGCAGCGTGTCTCCGGGCAGGAGCTGTTCCTGGACGGCGGTCTTGAGCATGGGGGTGCCTCTGCCTTTCGGGGCTCTCAGAATTCCAGGACGACCTGCAGCGCCTCGGCGGGCCGCTCGTCCAGCAGGACGTAGGCGTCGGCCGCGTCGGCGACGGGGACGACGTGGCTCACCAGGGAGTCGACGTCCACCTGGCCCTCGGCGACCAGGCGCAGGAAGGTCTGCTGGAGGCGCTCGACACTCCAGCGGTTGGACAGCTGGGGCGGGACGCCACCGATCTGGGAGCAGATCAGCTGGACCCGGTTGTGGTGGAACTCGTCGCCGAGGCGCAGGCCGATGCCGTCGCCCTGGTAGAAGCCGGAGGCCACCACCCGGCCCCCGGCCGCGACCGAGCGCAGCGCCTCGTGCAGGGCCGGGTAGGCGCCGCTGATCTCGATGGCGAGGTCGGCGCCGAGGCCGCCGGTGGCCTCGCGGACGCGTTCGGCGACGGCGTCGGTGCGGGCGTTGAGGGTGCGCTGGGCGCCGTAGTGCTTCGCGGTCTCCAGGCGGCCGTCGAGGGCGTCGACGGCGGTGACGCGGGCGCCGCTGAGCCGGGCGAGCCGGGTGGTGAGCAGGCCGATGACGCCCTGCCCGAACACGGCGACGTCCTCGCCGAGGTGGATGTCACCGGCCAGGACCGCGTTGTACGCGATGGCGCCGACCCGGGCGAAGGCACCGGCCAGCGGTTCGAGGCCGGCCGGCAGGGTGTGGCCGACCATGCGCTCGGCGGGGACGATGCCCTCGCTGCGGTGGCCCCAGATGCCCCACACCAGGTCGCCGGGGACCGGCAGGCCCGGGGTGCCGGCCAGCTCCGGGGAGACCTCGACGACCTCGCCGACCTCGGAGTAGCCCCAGCCGGCCACCGGGTACTCGATGCCGGGCGCGCCGTCGCGGAAGAGGCGCGCCTCGGGGTCCCAGGTCCGGGTCAGGTACGGATTGGTGCCGCGGTAGGCGGTCAGCTCGGTGCCGGCCGAGATGCCCGAGTAGCGGGTGCGGACCCGCAGGTGGCCGGGGGGCAGTTCGGCCCTGGTGTGCTCGGCCACCTCCACCTGGCGGGGCCCGGTGAACTGGACGACGCGCTCCACGGACGACGCGGACGGCACGGATGACACCGACGGTACGGGCGGCACGGATGACACGGACGGCTCCGGAAGGGTTGCTGATGCTGTTGCGTCGACAATATCCGCAACTTATGTCTTGTCAACAAGCAAAAGTGATGCTGTGATGCGTGACGAGCAGACGTAAGCCGGAACGAGGACACTCAATGCGCATCAGGACCCTGCGGTCGAGGACGATCGCGGTCGGCGTCACGGCAGCCCTGGGAATCGGGCTGCTCTCGGGCTGCGCGAGCAGCACCGGGCCCGGCAAGCCGGACCGTGAGATCACGGTCTGGTCGCAGGAGAACCTGCCCGACCGCGTCGCCGCGACGCAGAAGGTCATCGACGGGTTCGAGAAGAAGACCGGCGTCAAGGTGAAGCTCGTCGGGGTCGACGAGCAGCAGATGCCGCAGCTCATCATGTCGGCGGCGGCCTCGGGCACCCTGCCCGACGTCATCGGCGCCGCCCCCATGGGCCAGGTCTGGCAGATGTACAGCAACGGCCTGCTGAACACCGACATCCCGAAGCGGATCGTCGACGGGCTGGGGCGCGACACCTTCAACGCCAACGCGCTGGAGCTGACCTCCGACGGCGGCACCAGCCTGGGCGTGCCCTCCGACGCCTGGCTCCAGCTGCTGGTCTACCGCAAGGACCAGTTCGACCAGAAGGGCCTGCCCGCTCCCACCACGTACGCGAAGGCGCTGGCCGCCGCCAAGGCGCTCACCACCGAGGGCCACGACGGCATCTCGGCGGCCACCGACCCCAGCGACGCCTTCACCTCCCAGAGCTTCGAGAGCCTCGCCCTGGCCAACGACTGCCAACTGGTCGACGACCGGCACGAGGTCGCCCTCGACTCCCCGCGCTGCCAGGAGGCCTTCCGCACCTACGACCAGCTGGCCCGCGGCTACGGCGCCCCGGGCACCCAGACCGTGGACTCCACCCGCGCCACCTACTTCGCGGGCCGGTCCTCCATGGTCATCTGGTCCTCGTTCCTGCTCGACGAACTCGCCGGACTGCGCAAGGACGCCCTGCCCAGCTGCCCCCAGTGCGCGAAGGACCCGCGGTACCTGTCGGACCACAGCGGCATCGTCACCGCCATGAAGGGCCCCGACGCCAAGGACGCCGCCCAGTTCGGCGAGATCACGTCGTGGGTCACCACCAAGACGGCCGAGACGGCGGCGTCCCGCGAGTTCATCGAGTACATGATGGGCACCGGCTACGAGTCCTGGTTCGGCATGGCACCCGAGGGCAAGATCCCGGTGCGCAAGGGCACGGCCGCCGAGCCCGAGCGCTACCTGGACGCCTGGCGGCACAGTGACATCGGCGTGGACACCCGCAAGCCGCTGGACGAGGTCTTCCCCACGTCCCTGCTGGACCAGCTCGCCGACGGCGTCAGCAACATGCGCCGCTGGGGCATCACCCAGGGCGAGGGAGCACTCGTCGGCGCCACCAACGGCGAACTGCCCGTTCCCAAGGCCATCGGCGCCATGACCAGCGGTCAGAGCTCACCGTCCGAGGCGGCGCGCGACGCCGACGAAGAGGTCGCCGCACTCAAGAAGTCCCTTCAGTAGCCGCCCGCCGCCTGCACATCACGAAGGTCTCTCATGCCCACAGCCCCAGCCGGCGCGCCGCAGCGCCGGGACACCAGCCGCCGGTCCACGGACCCGTCCGGGGGCCGGTCCCCCTCCCCGGGCCGTCGCCCGCTCACCGCGAGCCGGCGCGCCAACCGCGCGGGACTCGCGTTCGTCTCCCCCACCTTCCTCGTCGTCCTCGTGGTGGTCGTGCTGCCCATCGCGTGGACCGTGCTGCTGGCCTTCCAAAAGGCCAGGCTCGTCGACATCCAGGGCATGGGCCTGTTCGGCAACTGGTCCCTGGACAACTTCTCGCAGGTCTTCGACTCGGCCGGCTTCTGGTCCAGCCTCGGCACCACCCTGCTGTACACGGCGGGCGCCACGCTCGGTTCGGTCCTCCTCGGCCTGGTCGCCGCGCTCGCCCTGCGCAAGCCGTTCAGGGGGCGCGGGCTGCTGCGCGCGGCGATGCTGCTGCCGTACGTGGCGCCGGTGGTCGCGGTGGCCTTCGTCTGGGAGGTCGCGCTCAGTCCGCAGTACGGCGTGGTCAACGACTGGGGCCGGCGGCTGTTCGGCTGGGACGACCCGATCGCCTTCCTGTCGACCCGGCAGTACGAGGTCGATCTGCTCGGGCTGCACTTCGACATCCCGCTGGCGCTGCTGACGGTCATCGTCTTCGAGTGCTGGCGGTACTTCCCCTTCGCCTTCCTGTTCATCCTGGCGCGGTTGCAGGCGGTGCCCGACACCCTGGAGGAGGCCGCGCTGGTCGACGGCGCCACGCCGACCCAGCGGTTCCGGCACGTGCTGCTGCCCCAGCTGATGCCGGTGATCGCGCTGCTGTGCGTGCTGCGCTTCATCATGACGTTCAACAAGTTCGACGACGTCTACCTGCTCACCGGTGGCGGCGCCGGCACCGACGTGGCCGCCGTGCGCGTCTACGACTTCCTCACCGCCCGCTACGACGTGGGAGCGGCGGCCGCGCAGGCGCTCGTCCTGGCCCTCTCGCTGATGATCCTGCTGGGCTTCTACTTCAAGTTCTTCGGCAACAAGGTCCAGGAGGAAGCGTGAGTGGCAAGACGGCCCTGAGCCGGGCCCGGTTCGAGGAGAGGTTCTTCGGCGTCGCGCGCTGGATCGTCATCGCCTTCCTCGCCGTGATCACCCTCCTGCCGTTCTACTACATGGTGCTGCTGTCGCTGAAGCCCATCGACGCGCTGCTGCTGGACCCCGGCTCGCTGTGGATCTCGGCCAAGGACTTCACCCTCTCCACCTACCGGGACGTGCTGCGTTCCACCGACGACGGCGGCCAGGGCTTCCTGAAGTTCCTGCTCAACTCCGCGCTGGTCTCGCTCGGCACGGTGGTGCTGACCCTGGTGGCCGCCGTGCCCGGCGCCTATGCGGTGAGCCGGCTGAAGTTCTTCGGCCACCGCCAGGTCAGCGCCCTCTTCCTGGCCGTCTACCTGTTCCCGGCGACGCTGCTGGCCGTGCCGCTCTTCGTGATCTTCGCGAAGATCGGCCTCTCCTCCAGCCTGGCCGGTCTCGCCATCGTGTACGTCGCGCAGACCGTGCCGGTGTCGATCTACATGCTGAAGAACTACCTCGTCACCATCCCCGCCTCCATCGAGGAGGCGGCGGCGCTCGACGGCTGCTCGCGCCTTCAGACCGTGCGCAAGGTGATCCTGCCGCTGGCCCTGCCCTCCCTGATGGCGACGGGTCTGTACGTCTTCATGATCGCCTGGAACGAGTTCCTCTTCGCGCTGCTGTTCCTGGCCGCCGACCCGGGCCAGTGGACCGTCTCCCTGGGCCTGGCCCAGCTGTCCAACGGCATCGAGGTGCCCAAGACCGTCCTGATGGCCGGTTCCGTGGTGCTCACGATCCCCGTGGTACTTCTGTTCTTCGCCGCGGAACGCCTGCTCACCGAGGGGCTGACCAGCGGCGCCGACAAGAGTTGAGCCGTGGGGGACACCATGATGACGTCAAGTCAGGCCAGCGCCGGCGAACTGCTGCACCTGATCCGCAGCGGCCGCGCCAACACGCGGGCCGACCTCCAGCAGGCCACCGGCCTGTCCCGCTCCACCGTCGGACAGCGCCTCGACCTGCTCAACCGTGCCGGGTGGCTGCGCCACAGCACGGGCAGCTCCACCGGCGGCCGCCCCTCGCACCGGATCGCCTTCGACCCCGGCCACGCCTCGGTCATCGCCTTCGACCTGGAGACCCGGCACGCCCGCGCCGCGGTGCTCGACCTGGCCGGCAACATCCTCGCCGAGCACACCGGCCCGATGGACGTCGGCGCCGGACCCGACCGCGTCCTGAAGGGGCTGGCCGACTGGTTCCCCGACCTGATCGCCGCGGCCGGTGTCCCGGCGTCCCACGTGGCGGGCATCGGCCTGTCCGTACCCGGTCCGGTCGACTGGGAGTCCGGGCAGGTGATCGAGCCGCCCATCATGCCCGGCTGGGACCGCTACCCCATCCGGGAGCGGCTCCAGGAGGCGTACGCGGCCCGGCTGGACCTGGACCCGGCGGGAGCCGGGGCCGTGCCGGTGCTCGTGGACAACGACGCCAACCTCATGGCCCTGGCCGAGCACCAGGCCAACCACCGCGACTGCGCCTCCTTCGTCCTGCTGAAGGTGTCCACCGGCATCGGCGCCGGGGTCGTCATCGGGGACCGCCTGTACCGCGGCATCGACGGCGGGGCGGGCGACATCGGTCACATCCGCCTGCACGACCGGTCCGACGCGTTGTGCATGTGCGGCTCCCACGGCTGTCTCGCGGCCGTGGCCAGTGGCCGGGCGATCGCCGGGGAACTGGCCGCCCTCGGCCAGGACACCGCCTCCGGACGGGATGTCAGGCGGCTGCTCAACGAGGGGCACCCGGACGCCGTCCGGCTGGCCCGCGAGGCCGGCCGGCGGGTGGGCGAGGTCCTGGTGACCGTCGTGACCCTGCTCAATCCGGGGGTGCTCATGATCGCCGGCGAGCTGGCCGGAGTGCCCTTCCTCACCGGAGTGCGGGAGTTGGTCTACCAGCGGGCGATGCCCCGCGCGACCGCCAACCTCCAGGTCGTCACCTCGCGGCTCGGCGACCACGCGGGCCTCGTCGGAGCGGCCGCGATGGTCGTGGAGCACCTCTACTCCCCCGCGGGCGCCGACGCCCGGCTGGAACGCCTCGCCTCATGACCACCTCGCCGCATGACCACCTCGCCTCACACCCGCCTCGCCTCACGACCGCCGCCCGTCCTCCCCGGCCGGTCGCCGGGAGACCTTCCCAGACAGGAACACCGTGACCGCTGACCCCGCCCCCTGGACCGACCGGCCCGTCAAGGTCGGGCTCGTGGGTGCCGGCCCCTGGGCCCGCGCCATGCACGCCCGGGTGCTCGCCGCCGGGCCGGAGACCCAGCTCGCCGCGGTCTGGGCCCGCCGCACCGAGGCCGCCCGCGAGACCGCCGCGCCCTACGGCGCTCATGTCGCCGCCGGCTTCGAGGAGTTGCTGGACCACTGCGAGGCCGTGGCGTTCGCGGTGCCGCCCGCGATCCAGGCCGAGCTGGCGCCGCTGGCGGCGAAGCGGGGCAAGGACCTGCTGCTGGAGAAGCCGCTCGGTCCCGATCTGGCCGCCGCCCGCCGGGTGGCCGACGCGGTCGCCGAGTCCGGGGTCGTCTCCCAGCTCGTCCTGACCAAGCGCTACCACCCGGCCACCCGGGCCTTCCTCGAAGCCGCCCGCTCCTTCGAGGCGGTCGGGGCGCGCTCCTGCTACCTCCACGGCGCCTTCCTGGGAGGGGAGTTCGCCACCGGCTGGCGTCTGGAGCACGGCGCCCTGCTCGACCTCGGCCCCCATCTGCTCGACCTGCTGGACGCCGCGGTCGGTCCGGTCACCGCCGTCCGCGCCACGGGCGATCCGCGCCGCTGGGTGGAGCTGACCTGCGAGCACGAGAACGGTGCCGTGAGCCAGGCCTCGCTGTCCGGTTCCGTGGCCGTCCCCCGCGCGCTGACCCGCGTCGAACTCTTCGGCGCCGGCGAGCCGCTGGTCTACGACACGGCCGGCCTCGACCACGAGGAGTGCTGGCCCGTCCTGCGCCGCGACTTCGCCACGGCCGTCCGGACCCGCAAGCCGACGCAGGTCGACGCCGGACGCGGCCTGTACCTGCAACGCCTCCTCGACCGGGCCGTGCACGGCTAGGAGCGGTCAGTCGACGACCGCGGTGGCCTCCACCTCGACCAGGTGCTCGGGCACGTCCAGTGCCGCGACGCCCAGCAGGGTGGCCGGTGCGGCCGGGGTCACCCCCAGCTTCGCGGCCGCCCGCTCGATGCCCGCCAGCAGCAGGGGCATCTTGTCGGGCGTCCAGTCGACGACGTGGACGTTCAGCTTGGCCACGTCCGCGAAGGAGGCGCCGGCCGCGGCCAGCGCGGTGGCGACGTTGAGGTAGCACTGCTCGGTCTGCGCGGCCAGGTCTCCCTCGCCCACCGTGACGCCGTCGGCGTCCCAGGCGACCTGCCCGGCTACGAAGACCAGCTTCGATCCGGACGCGATCGACACCTGTCGGTAGACGTCGATCTCGGGCAGCCCGCCGGGGTTCACCAGGGTGATGGCCATGACGTCGTTCTCCTTGCTCACGTGCTCTCTTATGGTTACTCAGGAACCGTAGGAGAGTGAGCGCCGACATGGAAGAACGCACTTTTCAGTGACTGGGGCACCTGCGGGTGACCAAGCAGTTCAGCGGCTCGCCCGACGACGCCGGGAAGCCTCGCGCGGCCGCTTCGGCACCTGGGGCGTGTCCTGACGCGCGGTGCGGAAGACGGCCAGTCTCAGGACCAGGAAGCGTACGACGGTGACGGCGACGGACGTGGCGGCGAGGACCGCGGTCTCGGCGGCCGGCGAGGCGTCGGGCCGCCGGTGCGTGAACCACAGCACCGCACCGGAGGTGACCAGGTAGCCGAGCAGGAAGAGGCCGCCCGCTCCGAGGTGCGCGCGGGCCGGTTTCGTGGCG
Source organism: Streptomyces sp. CS113 (assembly GCF_002188365.1). NCBI lineage: Bacteria > Bacillati > Actinomycetota > Actinomycetes > Kitasatosporales > Streptomycetaceae > Streptomyces > Streptomyces sp. CS113. Next base: position 8,249,696 of record NZ_KZ195574.1, on the reverse strand, counting down.
GCGTGCCGGAACGTCAGCCGCCGGTTCGCCTCGGTGTTCAGCACCGTCAGGACGAGGAGCGAGACCAGGTTGGCGACCGCCGGGGGCGACCACGGGCGCAGCCCCCAGTAGAGGAGCGCCTGGCCCGCGGTCGAGGCGACGCCGATCGCGACGAACCAGCCGACTTCCCTGGACCACACCGCGCGCCCACCGATCCGATCTCCCGACGAACTCCCCGGTGGCGCAGCGTACTACGACACCACCAGCCGCTTTGCCTTTTCTTTGCCCATCGGGAACCCTGTGGTTCCCGGCCGCGTTCATCGTGGTGACCGCGGGAAACCGCGGCCGGGGACAGACCGATGGACAGCGACAGAAGCCGAGGTGGCACGAGTGGCGATGTGGGACAAGATCAAGGACCAGGCCAAGACCTTCCAGCAGTCCCAGGGCACTCGGGGAGCGAGCGGATCCGGCCAGGGGTCGCACGGGCCCGTGGGCGGCGGCAGGCCGGGCTCGTCCTCCGGCGGTTCCAAGGCGCAGCTGATCGGGATGTTCAAGTCCCAGCTCGCCTCGGCCAAGAACGAGCTGAAGAGCGGCGCCTACCGGGACGCCAGCATGGCCATGTGCGCGCTGGTGGCCGCCGCGGACGGCCGGGTGGAGCCGGCGGAGCGGCAGCGTGTGGAGGAGCTGATCGTCTCCAACGAGGTGTTGCAGAACTTCCCGGCGGACCAGCTCCGCCAGCGGTTCAACCAGCACGTGGACCGGCTCCTCGCCAACTTCGAGCAGGGGAAGGCCGAGGCGCTCCAGGTGATCGCCAAGGCCGCCAAGAAGCCCGCGGAGGCCCGTGCGGTCGTGCAGACCGGCATGGTGGTCGCCGGGGCCGACGGGTCCTTCGAGCCGTCCGAGCAGTACGCGATCCGCGAGGCGTGCACCGCGCTGAACATCCCGCCCTCGGAGTTCGGCGTCTGATCACCCGTCGGCCCGGCGCCGGTGCGCCGCGACCCGCTCCCGCGTCGCGCAGCGACGTGAGCAGTAGCGGCGCTCCGGACCGCTGCCCCGGGTGATGAAGACGTTCCGGCAGCTGCCGGAGGCGCAGATCCTGCCGGGTGGGCGTTGGCGGTCCCAGACCAGGACCGTCAACGCCAGGCAGGACGACGCCAGGAACCATTCGGGCCACGGCGCGTCGTCGGCGTGGTCGATGTGCGGGTGCCAGGGGGACCCGCCCCGGTGGGACGACAGACGCAGGCGCCCCGTGTGTGCGCCCAGGAGGCGGTTCAGGACGTGCGCGGCGGCGTCGGCGGACTCCGCCGCGAAGACGTCCCGCAGCAGGGTGGCGGCCTCGCGCATCCCCTCCACGTCCCGGGCGGTGAGGTCGAGGGGCTCCTTCTCGCCGTAGGCACGCAGCACCTCGGCGACCGCGCCGGGGACCGGGCCTCCGCCGGCGCCGGAAGGGCCCGCGGCGAGCACGTTGACGAGAGCGGCGGTGCGCCGCGCCGTGGACAGCACGGAGTGCCTCGTGGACCAGTCGTCGTCGGGAGCAAGGGCGTCGCGAGGGGTGGACACGGGCCGAATGTAACGCATATTGCGGAGTTTTGAGTTACCTCCGTAACGTCTTCCCAGTGCCGAAGGGTTACTCGCTACGCTTCTACCTGGCCGCTGCGACGGCGGCGCGCGCCGGGGACGAGATGTCCGGGCCGGCGCTGCTGCTGGCGGGCCTCGCCGTCACCGGTTCGACGACCGACGCGTCGACACTGCTCGCGGGCATCACGGTCTCCGCCGCGGTCGGCGGGCCGCTGCTGGGGGCGCTCCTGGACCGGGCGGAGCGACCGGGCCGCCTGCTGGCGGGCGCCCTGGCGCTGTACGCGACGGGGCTGATGGTGATCCTCGCGGGGCTCGGCCGCCTCCCCATGGCCTGCACCCTCCCGCTCGCGGTACTCACGGGACTGCTGGGCCCGGCGCTGTCGGGCGGCTGGACCGCCCAACTCCCCCGCGTGGCGGCGGACGCACGGTTGCCCCGGGCCAACGCGCTGGACGCGATGACCTTCGGCGTGGCGAGCCTGGCCGGTCCGGCCCTGGCCGGGGGCGTGGCCGAACTGCTGGGCGCCTCCACGGCTCTCGCGCTCGCCGCGGCGCTGATCACGGCGGCCGTGCCCACCGCGTGGCGGTTGCCCGCGCGCGCCGTCCCGGACCGGGACTCCCGGCGGGCCCCGGTGGCCGCCGCGCTGGCCGCCGGGTTCCGGGTGGTCCTGCGGCGCCCGCTCCTGGCCCGGGCGACCCTCGTTTCGGTCGCCTCCTGCGCCGCCCAGGGCATGCTGACGGCCTGCGTTCCGCTCCTCGGCGCACAGTGGCTCGGCGCGGCCGGGCACGGTGTCCTGCTGTTCTCCGGCGCGGCGGTGTCCGCCCTGGCGGCCAACGCCGTTCTCGCACGGCGTCCGCTCCCCGTCGCCCCCGACACGGTCGTCCGGGCGGGCGCCCTGGTCCAGGCGGTCGCGCCGGCGCTGGCGGCGACGGGCCGGCCGGTGGCGTTGGTGGCCGCCGTGGTCGTCCTCGGCATCGGCGAGGGCCCCCAGCTCACCGCGCTGTTCGCGGTACGCCATCGGGAGGCCCCGGAGCACCTGCGGGGCCAGGTCTTCACCACCGGGGCGAGCCTCAAGATCACCGCGTTCGCCCTGGGCGTGGCCGTCGCCGGCCCCCTGGCCGCATGGTCCCTGCCGGGCACGCTGACGTTGGCGGCGGGGACCGCGGCGGGCGGGGCACTGACCCTCGGCGGGAAAGCGTTTGACGGCCGTCCGCGTCGAAGGGTCGGATGAGGGCCATGAGTTCAGGGCAGAGGCGTCCGGACCGGTGCCGCGTCGACGACCGTCTGGTGCGGCGCCTGGTCGACGGGCAGTTCCCGCGGTGGTCGGGCCTGCCCGTCGAACGCTTCCCCTCCGGCGGCACGGTCAACGCGATGTACCGGCTGGGCGAGGACATGGTCGTACGGCTGCCGCTGATCGAGGGCGGCGCGGCGGACGTGGCGACGGAGCGGGCGTGGCTGCCGCGGCTGTCGCCCCTGCTGCCCACCCCGGTGCCCGAGGTGCTCGGGGAAGGCGTGCCGGGCGACGGGTACCCGTGGCCCTGGTCGGTCTACCGGTGGCTGCCCGGGGAGAACCCCGCGGCCGGAGCGCTGACCGATCCCGTGCGGCTGGCGGAGGATCTGGCCGCCTTCGTGGCGGCGATGCGCGGCATCTCCCTGCCCGACGCGCCGAAGGCGTTCCGCGGTGGGCCGCTCACCACGCTCGACGCGCCGACGCGGGCCGCCCTCGACGAACTGCGCGCCCTCCCCGAAGAGGACGTCGACTGCGACGCGCTGGCCGCCGTGTGGCAGGACGCGCTGCGCGCACCGGCGCACGAGGGGCCGCCCCGCTGGCTGCACGCGGATCTGATGCCGGGCAATCTGCTGGTGCGCGGCGGCAGGCTGTCCGCGGTGATCGACTTCGGGTGCATGGGGGTGGGCGATCCGGCCTGCGACCTCTTCCCGGCGTGGAATCTGCTGCCGCGCGGCGCGCGGGAGGTCTTCCGCGAGGCCCTCGGCGTGGACGACGCGGCCTGGCGGCGCGGCCGTGGCCGCACGCTCTCCCAGGCCGTGATCGCCCTGCCGTACCACCGGAAGACCAACCCCGCGATGGCCGGCAACGCCCGCCATGTGATCCGGGCGGTGCTGGCGGAGGCGGCGGACCGCTAGCGCAGCAGCCGGTCCGCCCTCCGCCGGGATCCACCGCTCTACGGCGCGATCCCCACGCCCTCGATCCTGCTCCACGCCCGCTCCTGCGCGGCCGTCATGGCGGGCCAGGCGAGACCGCCCGGCCGCGGCAGCACCCGGGCGGCGTACGGCGCGGGGTGGAAGCCGGGGTCGTAGAAGCAGCCCTCTGCGTACCTGGCGTCGAAGGCGGCACAGGACGCGGCGATCGAGCGCGGGGTCGGCCGGTGACCGGTGCGCACCCAGGAGTCCAGCGCGGCGAGGGAGCCCGCGTACTCGGAGTCGCTCAGCGAGCTGTGCTCGTGTTCCCGGGTGAAGGTCTGGACGAGGTTCCGTTCCCGGCCGGCCCCGCGGAGCGTGGCGCGGTAGGCCGCCTCGTGCTCCACGAACGCCGTCGGGTCGTCGATGGCGTGCAGGGTGAGCACGGGCAGGGAGACCTTGCCGGTGAGGTCGCTGTCGTAGGACAGGTCGCGCCGTGCGGTGGGGTCGGCCGAGAAGCGCTCGACGCCCGCGTTCAGCGCCTTGTCGTCGTGCGAACCCGAGTAGCGCACCCCCCGGTTGCTCCACGGGTTCCGCCCGCCGAGCCGGTTGGTCACGATGTCCCGGAACGTGAACGTGGCGAACCGCAGATGGGATTCCAGGGTGCGCTCGGGGATGCCGGTGACGGCGAGGATGTCGTCGAGGTTGCGCTGCTGGAGCGCGGTCCGGTCGGCCGGGTCCGAGGCGTAGCCCGTGCACTCCTCCAGGCGGGCGCGCAGCCCCGCGGTCGTCATGGTGGAGCCGGGGCGCAGGCCCTGCCACAGCGGGTACTGCGGCTCGGTCGGGCGCGGGTGGTTGTGGCAGTAGTACTGGTAGACCACCCGCAAGTCCACGCGGTAGTCGTAGCCGCGCGAACCGCCGCCGAGCACGCCGTTGGTCAGCAGCACCCCGTCGTAGGCGCCGGGGCGCCGGCCGTAGGTCTCGGCGACCTTGGCGGCGACGTTCCCGCCCCAGGACTGGCCGTGCAGGTAGGTGTGTTCGGGCCGGCCGAACCGTTCGGTGAACAGGCGGCGCACGTTCTCGGTGTCGGCGGCCGCCATGCGGGCCCCGTAGCCGCCGCGCCGGTAGGAGGAGGCGGCCCAGGCGTATCCCTGGTCGACCATCACCGCCCAGCGTTCCAGGTCCTCGGTGCTGCGGGCGGGGTCCGAGGCGTCGCCGAGGTCGGGGCCGCCGTGGGCGTGCACGACGAGGGACCCGTTCCAGCGGTGGGGCACGGCCATCGCGTAGAAGGCGCCGTCCGCGTCCTGGCCGGTGTAGCAGGTGGCCTTCTCCGCGAGCGCGGGCGGGCAGTCCGCGGCCGCCGGCTGTCCGGCCGCCCGTGCGGGGGCGGCGGAGACGTTGCCGAGGGTGCCGAGGAGCGCGGCGGCGAGCGCGGCGGCGACCACCGCCGGGCGGCCTCTGCGGCGGGCGGGCCGGGTGTCGTGCCTGGGAGCGGGGGGTGTGGTCAAGGTGCGGCTCCTGTACGTGCTGTGGGCCGGCGCGAAGTTGCGCTGCGAGCGGGGATGTTAGGAACCCGCCGGATCCGGAGCCACCCCTTCGGCCGTTGCGTTCATAGTGTTCGCCGGCCGCCGCCGACCCGGACGTCCACGTGTTCCTGCGTGGCCTCTTGACGGCCCATTGGTCTCTACCTATCGTCACCGCCCAGTCGAACGTTCAGAACAACACCCAGCGTTCACATACTCGAACGGACGGACCCCCCACATGTCCTCTGCTCCCACGCGCCGCCACCGCAGATCCCGCTTCGTCCCGCTCGCGACGCTCACCGCCGCGCTCGTCGGCACCCTGCTCGCCGGTCCCGGCTCGGCCGGCGACCGCGCCGACGCCGCACCGGCCGCGTTCACGCATCCCGGAGTCACCGTCTCCCAGGGCCAGCTCGACTTCGCCCGGGCCAAGGTGCAGGCCGGGGCCCAGCCCTGGAAGGGCGCCTTCGACCAGATGATGGCGAGCCGGTACGCGGATTTGAACCGCGCCCCGAAGCCCCGCGCGGTGGTCGAGTGCGGTTCGTACTCCAACCCCAACTACGGCTGCACCGACGAGCGCGAGGACGCGATCGCGGCCTACACCAACGCGCTGGCCTGGTACTTCACCCGGGACGAGAAGTACGCCCGCAAGTCCATCGAGCTGATGGACGCCTGGTCCGCCGTGCTCCGGGACCACACCAACAGCAACGCGCCGCTACAGACCGGATGGGCCGGGTCCTCCTGGCCCAAGGCCGCCGAGATCATCAAGTACACGTACGGCGGCACCTGGGCGAACTCGGGCCGCTTCGCCACCATGCTCCGCGACGTCTACCTGCCCGAGATCATCAACGGCTCCAACTCCAACGGCAACTGGGAGCTGACCATGACGGAGGCCGCCGTCGGCATCTCCGTCTTCCTGGAGGACCGGGCCTCCTACGACAAGGCCCTGGCCAGGTTCCGCACCCGCACGGCCGCGTACGTGTACCTGAACTCCGACGGAGCGCTGCCGAAGACCGTGCCGAGCCAGCACCTCGACACCCGGGACAAGATCGTCAAGTACTGGCAGGGCCAGTCCACCTTCGTCACCGGCCTCACCCAGGAGACCTGCCGGGACTTCACCCACACCGGGTACGGCATCTCGTCCATCTCGCACGTCGCCGAGACCAGCCGGATCCAGGGGCAGGACCTCTACGGCACCGACGTCGGCGAGCGGCTGCGGCACGCGCTCGGTTTCCAGGCCAAGTACCAGCAGGGCGCGGCCGCACCGAGCTGGCTGTGCGGGGGCTCGCTCCACCTCGGCCTGGGCCCGGTGACCGAGGTCGGCTACAACGCCCTCCACAACCGCCTCGGGTTCGCCATGGACAACACCGAGGCGCTCACCGAACACACCCGGCCCTCCGGCACGAACAACCTCTTCGTCGCCTGGGAGACCCTCACCCACGGCGACAACCCCGCCTGAGCGGCCGCGGGCCGACGGCCGGTCAGCTGTCGTAGTCCACGGTCAGCTTCTCGGAGACCGGGTACGACTGGCAGGTCAGGACGTAGCCGGCGTCGACCTCGGCGGTCTCGAGGGCGTAGTTGCGGCGCATGTCCGCACTGCCGTCGGTGACCAGGGCCCGGCAGGTTCCGCAGACCCCGCCCTTGCAGGCGAAGGGCAGGTCGGGGCGGGTCTGCTGGGCCCCGTCGAGGATCGACCGCTCCCGGGAGAGCGAGGAGGTCGTCGAGCGGCCGTCCAGGGTGATGGTGACCTCGCTGACGGGGCCCTCGGGGCCGCTCTCCTCGTGGCGCACTTCCCGCACGGGCTCGTCGTCGGCGTAGAACAGCTCCCGGTGGACGCGCTCCGCCGGGACGCCGAGGCCGGACAGGACCTGCTGGGCGTCGGCGACCATGCCCTGCGGTCCGCACAGCCACCAGTGGTCCGCGCTCCCCACGTCCAGCAGGGAACCCACGAGCGCCGCGAGCCGTCCGGCGTCCAGGCGGCCGGAGAGCACCTCGGCCTCCCGCGGCTCGCGGGAGAGCACATGGGCGAGGTGGAAGCGGGTCGGGTGGAGGTCCTTCAGGTCGGCCAGCTCGTCGGCGAACATCACCGTGTCGGTGCGGCGGTTGCCGTAGAACAGGGTGACGGTGGAACGGTCGTCGGCGGCGAGCACCGACTCGGCGATGGACACCATCGGGGTGATGCCCGAACCGGCCGCGACCAGGACGTGGTGGCCGGGGGTGGTCAGGTCGGGAGTGAAGAGGCCGGTGGGCGCCATCACCTCCACGGTGTCGCCCGGCCGCACCTCGTCGACCAGCCACGCCGAGAACAGTCCGCCCGGCACCACCCGCACGCCGATGCGCGGCGCCGCACCGGCCGGTGCGCAGATCGAGTACGAGCGGCGCTCGTCCCGGCCGTCCACCTCGCGCCGCAGGGTGAGCGACTGACCGGGCGCGAAGGCGAACTCCCCGGCCAGCTCGTCGGGGATCTCGAAACTCACGGCCGCCGCGTCCGCGCACAGCCGCTCGACGGCGGCGACGCGCAGCCGGTGGAAAGCGGGCCGGCGGCGGGTGCGCACCGGGGCCGCCGGGACGGGGGCGGTCGGGGCCATCAGATCTCCTTGACGTACTCGAACGGCTCGCGGCAGGCCCGGCAGCGCCACAGCGCCTTGCAGGACGTGGCGGCGAAGCGGGAGGTCTCCTCGGTGTCCGCCGAGCCGCAGCGCGGGCAGGGCACGGCGGGACGGGTGGGTGACAGCACCAGGGAGACCGGGCCTCGGGGTGCCGCACCAGGCGGGGCGATGCCGTGCTCGGCGAGCTTCTGGCGGCCCGCCCCGGTGATCCAGTCGCTGGTCCAGGGCGGGTCCAGGACGGTGCGGATCTCCACGCGCGGATATCCCGCCTCCCGCAGCCGTGCGTCGACGTCCGCCCGCATCTCGGCCATGGCCGGGCAGCCCGAGTAGGTGGGGGTCAGGCTGGCGACCACGGTGCCGTCCGCGACCACCTCGACCTCGCGCAGGACACCGAGGTCGGCGAGGGTCAGCATGGGCAGCTCGGGGTCGGGCACCTGCTCGGCGACCTGCCGGGCGCGGCGGGCGTCCAGGAGTGCGGGGCCATCGGTCACCATGTCGCCTCCGGGTGGGCGCGGGCGATGCCCTGGAGCTCGGTCAGGAGCGGCGCCAGGTGTTCGGTGTGCTCGCCGGCGCGGCCGGAGCCGGGCAGCGGACGGTACACGGGCAGGGTCAGTCCCGCCGCCTCCGTGACCTGGCGCAGGTCGTCGGCGATCTCGTCCCGCACGTCGTACGCCGTGTGCAGCTCGCCGAGGTAGGGGGCGACCTCGTCGAGTGCGGTGCGCATCCGGCGGTGCGACTCGTCCGTGCCGTCGCCCAGGCGCACGCACCACTCGGCGGCGTACTGGCGGTGGTACGTCAGCTCCTTGACGCCCTTGGCTGCTACCGCCGCGAGCACCGGGTCGGGGTGTGCCTGAAGCCGCCGGAAGTGGGCCAGGCGCCAGCTGGAGAGCACCAGCAGCCGGACCACGGCGAACGCGAAGTCGCCGCCCGGGAGTTCCGCCAGGCGGACGTTGCGGAAGTCGCCGGCGTCCCGGAAGTAGGCGTAGGCGTCCTCGTCGCGGCCGGTGCCGTCGGCCTGCCCGGCTCGGGAGTAGAGCAGGCGGGCCTGGCCGAGCAGGTCGAGGCCGATGTTGGCCAGCGCCACCTCCTCCTCCAGCTCGGGCGCGCGGGTGACCCACTCGGCGAGCCGCTGGGCGCTCACCAGGGCGTCGTCGGCCAGGGCCACGCAGTCCGCGGCCAGTACACCGGGGTCGACGCCCTCGGGCACGGTGGTGTCGACGCCGTGCAGCGGGTCCTCGAAGCCGGTGCCGTAGGCCCAGCGGGTGTCGTCCTCGTGCCCCTCGGCCAGGGTGAGGTAGACGTGGTCGTCACTCATGCCCTGCTCCTAGATGTGCGGGACGTCGTCGGGGATGTCGTAGAAGGTCGGGTGGCGGTAGACCTTGTCGGCGCTGGGGGCGAAGAAGGGGTCCTTCTCGTCGCGGGTGGAGGCGGCGATGTGCTCGGAGCGCACCACCCAGATGCTGACGCCCTCGTTGCGCCGGGTGTAGAGGTCGCGGGCGTGGGTGAGGGCCATGGCGTCGTCGGCGGCGTGCAGCGAGCCGACGTGGACGTGGTTGAGGCCGCGCTTGCCGCGCACGAACACCTCGTACAGCGGCCAGCCCTGCTTCCCGGGCGTCTCGGTGCTCATGCCGCCGCTCCCTTCTCCGCGCGGGCGGCCTGTTTGGCGGCGTGGGCGGTGGCCGCCTCGCGCACCCAGGCGCCCTCCTCGTGAGCGGTCCGCCGCCGCTCCATCCGCCGGTCGTTGCAGGGGCCGTCGCCCTTGATGACGCGCATCAGCTCGTCCCAGTCGGGGGTGCCGAAGTCGTGGTGCCCGCTCTCCTCGTTCCAGCGGAGCTCCGGGTCGGGCAGGGTGACGCCGAGCTTCTCGGCCTGCGGGACGGTCATGTCGACGAAGCGGCGGCGCAGTTCGTCGTTGCTGTGCCGCTTGATCTTCCAGGCCATGGACCGCGCCGAGTTGGGCGAGGCGTCGTCGGGCGGGCCGAACATCATCAGGGACGGCCACCACCAGCGGTCCACCGCGTCCTGCACCATCTCCCGCTGGGCGTCGGTGCCGCGCATCATGGTCATCAGCAGTTCGTAGCCCTGCCGCTGGTGGAAGGACTCCTCCTTGCAGATGCGCACCATCGCGCGCGCGTAGGGCCCGTAGGAGCTGCGGCACAGCGGCACCTGGTTGCAGATCGCGGCACCGTCCACGAACCAGCCGATCACGCCGACGTCGGCGAAGCTCAGGGTCGGGTAGTTGAAGATCGACGAGTACTTCTGGCGGCCCTCGATCAGCCGCTGGGTGAGGTCGTCGCGGTCCGCGCCGAGGGTTTCCGCCGCCGAGTACAGGTACAGCCCGTGTCCGGCCTCGTCCTGGACCTTGGCGAACAGGATCGCCTTGCGGCGCAGCGACGGGGCCCGGGTGATCCACTCGCCCTCGGGCTGCATGCCGATGATCTCCGAGTGCGCGTGCTGGGCGATCTGCCGGATCAGCGTCCTGCGGTAGCCGTCGGGCATCCAGTCCCGCGGCTCGATGCGCTGGTCGCGCGCGATCGTCGCGTCGAAGTGCTCCTGGAGCCCGTCCGGCGCGTCCGGGGGCGGCGCCTCGGCGGCGTGTGTCGTGGTCATCGTCACCAGCTTCCCAACCGACCATTCGTTCGGTATCAGTGTGACGTGTTTCCGCGCGCCGGGCAAGAGCCGGACACCCGCCGGTCACACTCTTGACAGCGCCGCCGCGCGACGGGATAACTTGACCTTGCCGCGCGCTAACCGAATGGTCGGTCGGGAGACAAGGTGGTGGGTACGGTGTCGCAGGCCACTGAGCAGACGCCCACGGAGGCGATGTTCTTCGCGGACGAGGCCTCCCGGGGGCTCGGCATCGAGCTGGTGGAGCACGGCGCCGGCCGGGCCGTGGTGCGCATGACGGTGACCCCGGCGATGGTGAACGGCCACCGGACCGCCCACGGCGGCTTCCTGTTCCTGCTGGCCGACACCGCCTTCGCCTGCGCCTGCAACAGCCACGGCCCCGTGACCGTGGCGGCCGGCGCCGACATCGTCTTCGTCGCCCCGGCCCGCGAGGGCGACGTGCTGGTGGCCGTCGCCGAGGAGCGTGCCCGGTACGGACGCAGCGGGATCTACGACGTGAGCGTACGGCGTGGCGACGAGGTGATCGCGGAGTTCCGCGGGCGCAGCCGCAGCGTGCGCGACGACGGAGGCGGCCGCGGCACGCACAGGGACACGGCGCGCGAGACGCCGGGCACGACGACGAAGGAGTCGCGATGAGCAGCGAGCCGGCGACCGGGGCGGCCCCGGCACCCCGACCGGGCGAGCCTCTCCCCCACGACCTGCTGGACGACGCCGAGCGCCTCTCCCGCGAGCAGCTCCGCGAGCTCCAGCTGGACCGGCTGCGCGCGACCCTGCGGCACGCCTACGACCACGTGGAGCTGTACCGCAAGAAGTTCGACGCCGCCGGGGTGACGCCCGAGGACTGCCGCAGCCTGGCGGACCTGTCCCGGTTCCCCTTCACCACCAAGGCGGACCTGCGGGACACCTACCCCTTCGGCATGTTCGCCGTCCCGATGTCCGAGGTGCGGCGCGTGCACGCCTCCAGCGGCACCACCGGCCGCGCCACCGTCGTCGGCTACACGGAGAACGACCTCTCCATGTGGGCCGACGTCATAGCCCGTTCGATCCGCGCCGCCGGCGGGCGCCCCGGACACAAGGTGCACATCTCCTACGGCTACGGCCTGTTCACCGGCGGCCTCGGCGCCCACTACGGCGCCGAGCGCGCCGGCTGCACGGTGATCCCCGCCTCCGGCGGCATGACGGCACGCCAGGTGCAGATCATCCAGGACTTCCGGCCCGAGATCATCATGGTCACCCCGTCCTACATGCTCACCCTGCTCGACGAGTTCGAGCGCCAGGGCGTCGATCCGCGCACCAGCTCCCTCAAGGTCGGCATCTTCGGCGCGGAGCCGTGGACCGAGGAGATGCGGCGCGAGATCGAGGAGCGCATGGACATCCACGCCGTCGACATATACGGCCTGTCCGAGGTGATCGGCCCGGGCGTGGCCCAGGAGTGCGTGGAGACCAAGGACGGACTGCACATCTGGGAGGACCACTTCTACCCCGAGGTGGTGGACCCGCTCACGGACGCCGTGCTGCCCGAGGGCGAGGAGGGCGAGATCGTCTTCACCTCCCTCACCAAGGAGGCGCTCCCGGTGATCCGCTACCGCACGCGGGACCTGACCCGGCTGCTGCCCGGCACCGCACGTCCCGCCTTCCGTCGGATGCGGAAGGTCACCGGGCGCTGCGACGACATGATCATCCTGCGCGGGGTGAACGTCTTCCCCACCCAGGTCGAGGAGATCGTGCTGCGCACTCCGGGCGTCGCCCCGCACTTCCAGATCCGGCTCACCGAACGCGGCCGCATGGACCACATGACCGTACGGGTCGAGGCCCGGTCCGACGCGGGTCCCGAACAGCGCGAGGCCGCCGCCAGGGCGATCGCCCAGGGCGTCAAGGACGGGGTGGGCGTGACCGTGGAGGTGGAGGTCGTCGAGCCGGAGAGCCTGGAGCGCTCGCTCGGCAAGATCCGCCGGGTGTGGGACCTGCGGGGCGCGTGAAACGTGAGCACGGACACGTCCGTTCGCGGGTCGTGCTGGTGTGCGGGAAGAAACGGATGGGCAGTATGAGCACGATCGGGGGAGGTTGAGTACATCCTGGGGGGACATCCCGTGCGTGTGTGTGTGATCGGTGCAGGCCTGTCGGGGCTGGCGACGGGCCGTGCCCTCAAAGAGCGCGGCATCTCCTTCGTCTGCCTGGAGAAGGCGCCCGACGTCGGCGGGATCTGGCGCCGGCCGGGGGCCGGCGAGCGTGGACCGGGCTATCAGTCCCTGCACCTGAACACCGCCAAGCAGCTGACCGGTTACGCGGACTTCCCGATGCCGTCCTCGTACCCGCTCTATCCCCGGCACAGCCAGTTCGCCGCCTATCTGCGGTCCTTCGCCGAGTGGGCGGGCCTGCTCGACCACATCGAGCTGCGCACCGAGGTGCTGTCCGTGCGTCAGGACGGGGACGGCGCCTGGACGGTCGTCACCCGGGGCGCGGACGGGGTACCGCGCTCCCGCCGGTTCGAGGAGGTGGTCGTCGCCTCGGGCCACAACAGCGAACCGGCCCTGCCCGATCCCCTTCCGGCCGGTGCCGAGTCGTTCGCCGGAACGATTCTTCACTCCCTCGACTACCAGGACGGCGGCGACTTCGCCGGCCGGCGCGTGGTCGTGGTGGGCCTCGGCGCCTCGGCGGTGGACATCGCCGCGGACCTCTCCCGGCACGCGGCGCGGACCCTGCTGTCGGTGCGCCGGGGGCTGCACATCGTGCCCAAGCAGGTCTTCGGGATGTCCCTCGACGAGATCGCCGAAGCCCCGTGGTGGAACGCGATGCCCTTCGCCGAGCGGCGCCAGTGGGTGGAGCAGGCTCTGCTGGTGGCCCGGGGCAGGCTGTCGGACTACGGCCTGCCCGAGCCCGACCACCCGATCCTCTCCTCCGCGACGACCCTCTCGGACGAGATCCTCAGCCGGATCCGGCACGGCGCGGTGACCCCGAAGCCCGCGATCGCCGCGTTCGAGGGCAATCGGGTCGTGTTCGCGGACGGCAGCGCCGAGACCGCCGACGCGGTCGTCTACTGCACCGGTTTCCACATGACGTTCCCCTTCCTGCCCGCAGGCTGCCCGGTCGCGCCCGGCGGCTCGGTCGAGCTGTACCGACGGGTCGTCCCGGCGGACCGGCCCGGTCTGTACTTCGTGGGACTGGTGCGGCCCGCGGGCGCCCTCACCCGGCTGGTGGAGGCCCAGGCCGAGTGGGTCGCGCGCCTCGTCGACGGCGTCGCCGTGCTGCCCGGGGCCGAGGAGATGCGCGAGGAGATCGACACGTACCTGGCGGGCGTCGTCGAGCGCTACGGCCGGTCTCGGGCCGCCTCGATCCACGTCGACGTGGGTCCGTACCTGGCGGAGTTCCGGGAGTCGCTGCCCGTGTGAGTGTTCCGCCGGCCGCCGCCGCACAGTCCGCGACGGCGCCCGGTCAGGTCCCTGCCGAGGGTTCCCGGTGGATCGCACCGGGAGCCCTCTCGTGCGCGGACGGCCCGGTCAGGCCACCGGCACCGGTCTGCGGACGGTCTCCGCGGCAGGCGGCCGGACCGCGTACGCCTCCGAGGAGAGGTACGCCGTCACCCGCGGCGGCCGGTCCCCCTGGTGGGCGAGGGAAAGGTAGGCGATGAGGCCCGCCCCGTCCTCGGGCCGCCGCTCGGTGAGGGCGGGCAGGGCGCGGTCGAGCACGGAGGCGTCCATGCCGTGCCGGCGCAGCACTTCGGACGCCCGCGTCAGGGCCTCCCCGTCGTGGCGGACGTAGTCCCGCACCGGGATGTACAGGGTGAAGCCGCTCGGCCGCGCCGTGCCGAGGTCGGTGAAGGAGTGGCAGGACTGACCGGGCAGCCCGCCGAGCCCGCCCGCGTCGGAGCCGAGGGCCGCGGCCGTGCGGAAGAAGCCCTCGACCGCCGCGGGCCCGGGGCCCGGGTCCATCCGGGGCAGCCGTCCGGCCTCGTCGGCCGTGAGGTTGTCGTGGTACAGGTAGACCTTCACCCGGGGTTCCGCCCAGCCTCCGAGGTCGAGGGCGAAGAAGGGGTATCCGCTGCCCACGGGAAGGCTGTCGAAGGCCCGGTGGTACCCGAGCCGGTGCAGGGCCTCGCGCACCGTCGCGGCGGAACGTTCCTCCCCGCCCGCCGCCGGGTTCAGGTAGACCTTGACGCCGGGTACCCCGCCGGGCCTGAGTTCCAGGGCGCACCACAGGGCGAGGGGCCCCCGCGGAGCGGGCGGCAGGAACAGGTCCCGGAGTTCGTCGAGGGCGTCGGTGGCGAAGTGCCAGCGCCGCGCCATGGTCCGGATCGCCGCCAGCCCGGCGCGGCCGTTGTCCGCCAGGCTGCTCGCGCCGCAGCCCGGTTCCACGAGGACCCGCATGACGGGCGCCGCGTCCGCTCGGAAGGAGAGGGAGAACTCCACGGGGGTGTGGTCGTCGGACAGGAAGGTGCGCGTGGGCGGCGGCAGGTCCAGTGGCCGCTCGGCCTCCGGGCCCAGTACGTCGGTCAGGACCTGTGCGTAGGTCTCGACGTCGGCGTGGGACAGGCCGGCGACCGAGCCGAGTCTTCGCAGCTGGCCGCCGGTGAAGGCGCCGAGCGTGGGTGTGCCCTGCGGCTCCGCGCCCGTCGGCACGGCCCTCACCGTCCCGTCCCCGGCCGGAGCCGCACAAAGCGATACCCGCCTCGGGGGGCGGGTATCGGGGGGTTCGGCACCGGGAAAGCGGCGTTCGTGGATATGTGGTCCACGACACCTCCTTTGACTCGTAAGCAACTTGAATACCGCGTTGCTCACTACCCGTGCCGTTCGATCTTCATGCGAATGGGGCGGGTTGGGAGGGTGTTGTGCACATCACCGTGTGAGCCAGTTGAGGAACTGGCTCCACATTCCCTTGTGTTCGGCCGGGCGAGCCGCACCCGCCGTCTGCTGCTGCCCGGCCGCCGTGGTGGCGGGCCCCGCCTCGCCGCGCCGTGCGGGACGCACCGGGGTGAACCGGGCCGGAAGGGTGGCCAGGGCCCGGTTGAAGGGGCCCGGACGCCACGTCAGGCTGTCCTCGGGAACGGCGAGTTCGAGGTCGGGCAGCTCGTTGAGCAGGTGCTCGATGGCCGTGACGGTGATGTGCCGGGCCGGTTCCTTGGACGGGCAGGCGTGCGGGCCCGCGCTCCAGGCGAGGTGCGCGCGGTTGCTGCCCGCCTGGCGGGACGCCTTGAGGGCGGGACCGGTGTTGGCGGCGGCGAAACTGACGAGCACGAGGTCGCCCGCCCGCAGGTGCTGTCCGGCCAGTTCCGTGTCGGCGGCCGGGTAGTGCGGGGCGAAGTTGGCCATGGGCGGGTTCTCCCACAGCGTGTCGTCGATCGCCTCGTCGATCAGGCCGCCCTCACGGGCGTACCGCTCGTGGGTCAGCAGCCGGTGCAGGGTGTTGCCGAGGAGGTTGCGCAGGGGTTCGGATCCCGCGCTGAGCAGCAGGGCGAGCTGGTGCACCATCTCCTCGTCGTCGAGTCGGGCCTCGTGCTGCATCAGCCAGGAGGTGACGTCGTCGCCGGGCTTGCGCCGCTTGAGCGCGACGAGTTCTCCCACGGCCTGGAAGAGCACCGCGGCTGCCTTCTCGGCGTTGACCCCGTCGAACATGCCGGTGATGCCGAACAGCACCCGGTCGCCGATGTCGGCGGGGCAGCCGAAGAGTTCGTTGAACACGAACAGCGGCAGCTGCTTGGCGTAGTCCCCGAGCAGGTCGGCCGAGCCACGGGCGCCGAACTGGGAGACGAGGTAGCCGGAGATCTGCTCGGTGCTGCGGCTGAGGCGCCGAGTGTCGACCCGCGCCATGCTGTCGGTGACCGCCTGGCGCAGCCTGAGGTGGTCGGCGCCGTCGGCGAACATGCAGTTGGGCCGGTGGGCCAGCAGCGGCGCGACCGGGCTCTCCGGGCTGATCTTGCCCTCGTTGAAGGCCCGCCAGCGGCGCGCGTCCTTGCGGAAGGTGCCGGAGTCCTGAAGCAGTTGGAGCGCCGCCGCGTAGTCGGTGACCAGGGTCGCCTCGACGCCCGGGGCCAGTTCGACGGGGGCCGCGGCCCCGTAGTGGCGCAGGTACTCGTAGTACGCCTGCGGGTCGGCGGCGAACTCCGGCCCGTGCAGCGGCACCCGGGCGCCGGAGCCGTGGGCCGGGCAGCCGGGCGGCGGAACCGGGGCGGTGTCGTAGGCGTTCATGTTGCTCCCAGCTCCTAGCGGGTGCGGTCCAGCAAGTAGCGGACGAGGGTGGTCAGTGCGGCGGCCGAGGACTTCTCGTCGCGGGCGTCGCAGGTGACGACGGGGGTGTCGTCGAGCAGGTCGAGCGCCTCGCGCAGCGCCCGCTCGTCGCGCAGCGGCGAGCCGTCGAAGTGGTTGACGGCGATGGCGTAGTCGAGCCCGTAGTGCTCGATGAGGTCGATCACGGGGAAGGAGTCCGCCAGCCGCTCCGGGTCGACCAGTACCAGGGCGCCGAGCGCGCCGCGCGCCATGTCCTCCCACATCTGCACGAAGCGCTGCTGGCCGGGGGTGCCGAAGAGGTAGAGCACGACGCGGTCGCTGATGGTCAGGCGGCCGAAGTCCATGGCGACCGTGGTGGTGGTCTTGCCCTTGACCCCCTTGAGGTCGTCGACCGACTCGGCGGCCTGCGTCATCGTCTCCTCGGTGGACAGCGGCTCGATCTCGGAGATCGAGCCGATGAGGGTGGTCTTGCCCACCGCGAAGTGCCCGACGACGAGGATCTTCACCGCCGTCTGGGTCGCTCCCCCGCGTACGTAGTCCCGCTCATCCAAACTTGGCGCGGAGCCCATTGAGCACCTCCTCCAGTATTTCCTTGTCCGCGAGGCGGGCGCGGGCCACCGGCGGGCGGGTCATGAGGTGTCCGCCCTCCATCAGGGAGGCCAGCAGGATCCGCACGACGCCCAGCGGGAACTGGGTGTGTCCGGCGATCTCGGCGACCGAGAGGTAGCCGGCGGAGCAGAGGTCGAGCAGGCTCTGCTCCTCGGGGGACAGCCGGGACGGCCGCTGCGGCTGATCGGCGGCGGTGACCAGGGTGATCAGCGAGAGGTCGCCGTCGTCGGGCAGGCCGCGCCCCTTGGTGATGACGTACGGCCGCACTAATTCCGGCGCCTCGGGCTGCCAGCCGTCCTGGCCGGTCATGAGTGGGCACCCAGGTTCTCGCGCGGCGGTGTCGTCAGCCGCTTGCCGAGCTGGGCGACGAGTTGCTGCATCCGGAAGGTGATGTCCGCCATGTCGACCTCGGGGGAGGCGGACACGCCGAGGTAGGCGCCCTCGCCGGCCGAGATCAGGAAGACCCAGCCGCCGTCGAACTCGACCAGGGTCTGCCGCCAGGTCTGACTGGGGTCCTCACAGAAGAAGGCCAGGGTGCGGCTGAGCGACTGCACACCGCTCATCGCGGCGGCGACCCGGTCGGCGTCGTCCTTGTCGAAGTCCTGCGTCCGGGCCATCAGCAGGCCGTCGGCGGAGATCAGGACCGCGTGCAGGGCCCCGGGAATCTCCAGGGCGCTGTCGAGCATCCATGACAGATCGTCGTTCACGAGACCTCATGTCCTTCGCTGCTTGCACCAGGTGTTTCGCTCGTCCGCCCGGCGTCGTCCGGGCTCGCCGGTTCGGTGCCCCGGCCGGACTGCGTTCCGCGCTGGAAGGCACCCATGATCTGTGCCTGCTCGGAGTCGGAGCGGCCCGCGGCGCGCGGCGTGGACGCGCTGCCGGGCACGATGGCCATCGGCCGCTTGCGGCGGCGCCGCGGAAGACCGTCGCCGGTCTGGGAGGAGGTGAGCGGCGCGGCCTCCGGTCCGCCGGTGTCCGGGACCGGCCGGGCCGTGCCGCGGGCGGCCGGGGCGGGCGCCTTCTTCTCCGGCATCGCGGTGAGCAGTTCGTGCGGCAGCAGGACCACCGCCCGTACACCTCCGTAGGGGGAGGAGGAGTCCACCGACACCTCGAAGCCGAATCGTTCGCACAGCAGGCCGATGACGGCGAAGCCGAACTGCGGCGGGTTGCCGAGGCCGGCCACGCCCGAGGCGCGCTCGGTGGCGAGCAGCTTGTCGGCGCGGGCCCGCTCCTCGTCGCTCATGCCGACACCGGCGTCGTCGACCACGACGCAGATGCCCTTGGGCACGGTCCGGAGGTTGATCTCGACGACCGTGTCGGGGCTCGAGTAGCTGGTGGCGTTGTCGAGCAGCTCGGCGAGGGCCAGGGCGACGGGCTCGACGGCCCGGCTGGTGATGCCGAAGTCGACCTGGGAGAGGATGTCCACCCGGCGGAAGTGCCGGATGCGCCCCTGCGCGCTGCGCACCACGTCGTAGACCGAGGCGGTGTCGCGCCGGCCGCCGAGCCAGCCGTCGCACAGCACGGCGATGGACTGGGCCCGCCGGCCGAACTGCGAGTTGGTGTGGTCGATCTCCAGCAGGTCCTGGAGGAGGGCCGAGTCGCCGTACTTGTTCTGTAGCCGGGAGAGCACCAGCTGCTGTTCGGCGGCGAGTCCCTGAAGGGTCCGCATCGCGGACTTCAGCACCGTCTTGGTCTCGTCCTCGGCCCGCTCCTGGGCGGCCTGTACGGACTTCCCGTAATCGTTCTCCAGCTCGGTGTAGTGATCCCTGAGCCCCTGGACCTGCTGCCGCAACGCGCGTGCCGCCCGGCGCTGGCGGCTGATGAGCACGGCGGCGGCGACGAGGGCGACGAGGGCGACCCAGAGCAATGGGTTCCCTGTGTATTCCGTCATAAGACTCTCTTCAGGCGACTGACAGCCGGCTTGCTGAATTACCGTCCGTGCGGGCGGCCCGGTGGAGTGCCCGCACCGGGAGTGGCTGCCCGGGCTGCCCCTTACGTCGGGGATGCCGTCTTTCACCCATCCGCCCGCTCCGCAAACGCGGTGATCGTATCACCGCATGATCAGGTGAATTGACGTCAAGAAGCGCCCACACATGACCGGTTGGGACCAGCGGACACGCCGACCGGGGCGGTGGGTACAGTCGGCCCCGTGAAAGATGCACAAGACACCTTCCGGCCGACGGGCCGGGGCCCGGCGCGGGACGGCACGGGGTGACACCGGAGGCCATGGCCGCGGTGTTCACGGCGGGCGTCGGGGCCGGCGCCATCAACAGCGTCGTGGGCTCCGGCACCCTGATCACCTTTCCGGTCCTGCTGGCCACGGGGCTGCCGCCGGTCACCGCGACCGTCTCCAACGCGCTCGGCCTCATCCCCGGCTCCATCAGCGGAGCCATCGGCTACCGCGAGGAGCTGCGCGGGCAGGGGCGGCGCGTCCTGAAACTGGTTTCCGGAGCGCTGCTGGGCGGTCTCGCGGGGGCCGCGCTCCTGCTGACGCTGCCCGCCGACGCCTTCGAGACGATCGTGCCGGTCCTGGTGGGCCTCGCGCTGCTCCTGGTGGCGTTCCAGCCGCAGATCGGCAGGCTGGTCCAGCGCCGCCGGGCCCGCAACGGCACCTCCCCCCGCCGCGACGGCGGCCCGCTGCTCCTCACCGGTCTGACGCTGGCCAGCGTCTACGGCGGCTACTTCACCGCGGCCCAGGGGATCATCTACCTGTCCCTGATGGGCATGCTGATGGACGAACCCCTACAGCGGCTCAACGCGGTCAAGAACGTCCTCTCCGCCGTCGTCAACACCGTCGCCGCACTCTTCTTCCTCTTCGCCGCGGCCTTCGAGTGGACCGCCGTGGGGCTCCTCGCGGTCGGTTCGGGCCTCGGCGGCTACGTCGGCGCCAAGGTGGGCCGCCGCTTCAGCCCCGCGGTGCTGCGGGCCCTGGTCGTGACGGTCGGCACGGTCGCCCTCGCGCAACTGCTGCTCCGCTAGGGCCTGTCTGACCATTCCCGTCGTCGCCCGCGGGGCGGCCTCGCGGTGAAGCCGGGCGCCCCCGGCAGCGCGGTGGGCCGGCCCGGTCCCGCCCCTCGGGCATAACGCCGCGTTATGCGAAGCCGGGATTGCCCGGCCGGTGCCCGGGCCCGACATGCTGTGGGGCGCCCCCACACACCTGCACGCGAGTATGCGCGTGTCGTCGGAATCGAGGAGCCTTGCGCACAACGAGACTCGTCCCCGCTCTGCTGGCCGCGCTCGTGGCCGCCCTGCTGACCGCCCTCGCGCTCGCCCCGTCCGCCTCGGCGGTGGAGCCCCGGCCCGGTGACGGCGGCCCCCAGCCGATCATCGGCGGCGGCTACGCGCAGAACGCGCCCTGGGCGGCCAGGCTGTTCTCCAACGGCCAGCAGACCTGCACCTCGACCATCATCTCCCCCACCTGGATCCTCACCGCCAAGCACTGCGTCAGCGGCGGCAACCTGTCCTTCCGGATCGGCAGCCTCGACCAGGGCTCGGGCGGCACGGTGGCGAACGGCGTCCAGACCGTCACCAGTTCCTCGGCGGACCTCGCGCTGGTCCGGCTCGACCGCTCCGTCTCGGCCTCCTACGCGCAGCTCGGCCGGCCGGGCACGGTCCGGGTCGGCCAGACCGTGCAGGTCTACGGCTGGGGCGCGACCTCCCGGTGCGGCTCGGAGATCAACTGCCAGTCCCAGTACCTCAAGGTCGCCAACCTGAGCGTGACGCGCGGCTGCTACGACGCCTACTACGGCCAGGCGATATGCGCCCGGCCCGGCGACGGCATCACCGCGGGCGGCGACTCCGGCGGTCCGATGATGGCCGGCGGTGTCCAGGTGGGCGTCGCCTCGACCAGCGACCGGCAGACCACCACGGCCTACACCAACGTCACCGCCTACCGCTCCTGGATCCAGTCGGTGGCGGGCGTCTGACACCTCCCGCCCTGAGGCGCCGTTCCTGCGCCTGCCCCCGTCACCGCGGAGGCAGGCGCAGGACCCCGCACTCGTCCCGGACGCCCGTGAGGACCCGCCCCACCGTTCGTCACGGCGTCCGGGTACGTATCGCGCAGCGCGTGCAGGGCCGACGCGTCGGTCCATCGGGAGAAGGCCCGCCGTACGTCGTCGGCGTCGGCGTCGGCGTCGGCGTCGGCGTCGGCGTCGGCGTCGGCGTCGGCGTCGGCGTCGAACGTGGCGCAGCCGTGACCTGCGCTGCGACCAGCAGGGCCGCGAGCCCTCGCCTACGCGCCCCGTCCGCCCCGTCCGCTCCCCGCGCAGTGCGCCGACGTCCCACGACGCCGTGGCTCCTTGGCTCCCCCTCCGTGTCCCCTCGGCCGGCGCCACGCCGGGAGCCGGGCCCGGCGCCGCGGATGAATTACGCGGGCTCGTCCGCGCTCCGAGTGCCGCCGACCGCCGTCCAGGAAGCGGACGCCCCGACGGGCGTGTGGTGAGTACATCTAGTGTTCGCGGTGACCGAGAGGTGCCCCGCGTGAAGGAGTCACGGCATGACCGCCCAGACAGCCAGCTCCCAGGCCGACGAGACCGGGGCGGCCGTACTCCGGCTCCGGGACGTGGGAGTGCGCCGCTTCACCACGGACCAGCTGATCCTCGACGGCATCGACTGGACGGTCCGGCCGGGCGAGCACTGGGCGCTGCTGGGGGCCAACGGCGCCGGGAAGACCACCCTGCTGCGGCTGCTCGGCGCGGTGATGCACCCCACGACGGGCACGGTCGAGGTGCTCGGCAGCCGGCTCGGCCGGGTGGACGTCCGTGAGCTGAGGGCGCGGATCGGCCACGTCAACTCCGCCCAGCGGGTGCCGCAGGACCTGACGGCCCACGCGGTCGTGCTCACCGGCCACAGCGGCACCGTGCAGCCCCTGTGGCGGACCTACGACGAGGAGGTCCGGTTGCGCGCCCGGGACCTCCTGACCGAACTCGGCGTCAAGGAGCTGGCCGACCGGCCGTACGGGGTCTGCTCGGGCGGGCAGCGGGCGCGGGTCCTGATCGCCCGGGCGCTGATGGCCGATCCGGCCCTGCTGCTCCTGGACGAGCCGTTCAACGCCCTGGACCTGCCCTCCCGCGAGGACCTGGTCGAGGCGATGCACCAACTGGCCGAGGGCAGGCCGCGACTGGCCACCGTGACGGTCACCCACCACCTGGAGGAGCTGTTCCCGGCCGTCAGCCACGCCCTGCTGCTGCGCGAGGGCCGGACCCTGTCCCGGGGCGCGGTCGACGAGGTCCTGACCGACTCCCGGCTGACCGCCTGCTTCGGCCGGGACATCACGGTCGCCCGGCGCGACGGCCGCTGGTCGGCCTACTCGGGCCGCCGCGTCGCGGGAACCTGACGCCCCCCGTGAAGGGGCGAGGGCGGCCCCGGGTGTCCCGTCGTGCGCGACGTCCGGGGCCGCCGCCCGGCTCCCCCGCCGGGGACTGCCCGTGCGCCGCCCGGCGGAAACCGGACGCACGGTGACCGACGCCCAGGTGCACGCCCACGGGTTACCCCGGTCAACTCCGCGTGGACGAGGCCCGGGGCAGCGGTCAGGCGCAGCCCCAGGCGGACATTCCCTGCATCCGGGCCAGGCGTTCCGCCACGGCGATCTGCTCGGCACGGGTGGCCAGGTCCGCGCGCGGGGCGTACTTGAGGCCGCCTGCGGCGATCCAGCTGGACCGCGCGAACTGCAACCCGCCGTAGTAGCCGTTGCCGGTGTTGGCCTGCCAGTTGCCACTGGACTCGCACGCGGCGATCGCGTCCCAGTCGGTGCGCGACGGCGCCGACGGCGCGGCGACCGCTTCGCCGGTCGCGCCGAGGGCGGTCGCGGCGACCAGGATCACCGCGGCGGTGCGGACCCTGCGGCCACGCGAACCGCGCACGTCGCTCCGACGATCACTTCGTCTACTGATCATACGAAGACTGTTACACCAGGTGACCGTCCGCCGCCGCACCGGCGGCCGTGTCTTGGGCCGGTCGGAGCAGGCGTTCGCCCCCTGCCCGTGGCCGGTTTCACGGTGTCGGCCGTATGCGCCCCGCGGCGTCCGGCACCGCCGCCTCGGCGGCGAGGTAGTCCGGGACCGCCTCCTTGTCCACGAGCCGGTTGAGCCGGCTCGGGACGTCGAAGCCGATCAGCACGATCACCACGAGGGTCAGCGAGAAGGTGAGCACGGCGAGCGACTGGCCGAGCGACATGGTCGACGCCAGCCGGGCACCGAGCACCGGGGCGACGGCGCCGCCCAGCGCGCCGACGTTGTAGGTGAAACCGAGGGACGCGGCCCGGGTCTCGGTCGGGAAGTGCCCGGCGATGAACTTGGGCAGCAGCCCGGAGATGCCCTGCATGCAGGCGAGCATCAGGAACAACAGGATGCCCAGCTGGAGTTGGCTGTCCCGGATGGCGAAGACGGGGAAGACGAAGGCGATGCCCACCACCAGGGTGCAGGCGTACGCCCTGCGGGTGCCGAACCGGTCGCCGATGAAGCCGGTGACGATGCAGCCCGCCATCGTGCCGAACCCGGCGTAGTAGAGCGCGTCGCTGACCTGCGCCGGACTGAAGCCCAGCTCGGTCTTGAGGTAGGTGGGCAGCAGCGCCTGGACCGGCCAGCTGTAGAGGAAGGCGCAGAAAACGGTGACGCAGAGCGCGACGAACAGCACCCACCGCCTGCGGCCGCCCAGTTGCACCGCGAAGGCGATGAGGCAGGCCGTCGCCAGGACGGACAGGACGGGCACGGCGCCCGCGCCGAGCGGGGTGAACACCGCGAAGAGCGAGCCGGTGGCGACGACCGTGAGCACCGTGTTGACCGTCGCCCGGCGCCGGTCGGCGAACAGCGGCCGGAAGGGGTTGGGCCGTTCGCCCCTCGCTCCGACCCGTGCCTCCCAGTCGTCGGCCTCGGGCAGCGCCCGGCGTACCCACAGGGCGACGACGACGGGGAACAGGCCGATGTAGAACAGCCAGCGCCAGCCGTGCCCGGGCACCACGTGCTCGTAGACCTCGGCCGCCAGGACGCCGCCCAGCGAGAAGCCGGAGATGAGGAAGCCGGAGGCGCGGTTGCGCAGCCGGGCGGGCCAGCTCTCCAGGACGTAGGTGGCGCTGGCGCTGTACTCGCCGGCCATGCCCATGCCGATGAGCAACCGTGCCGTGAACAGGCTGGTGTAGTCCCAGGCGAAGCCGCAGGCGAAGGTGCCGACCGAGTACAGCAGGATGCTGGCCACCATGGCGCTCTTGCGGCCGTACCGGTCGCCGAGCGCGCCGAGCACCGCGCCGCCGAGCCAGCGGGTGATGAAGGCTCCGGAGACGAGGCTGGCGGACTCGACGGTCGACAGGCCGAAGTCGTCGGCGATCTCGGTCAGCACGAGGGTGATGAGGACGAAGTCGAAACCGTCCAGGAGGTAGCCGATCCAGGCGGCAAAGAAGGACTTCCACTTCTCCCGGGTGATCTCGCGGTACCAGGGAGGGGAGGTCGGGGTGGTGCGCGCAGATGACATGGCGATCCTATGCGGGTGGGGAAGACGCGCGTCGGGGACGAGGGCGGTCGGGGACGAGGGCGGGGGCGGGGTGGGAGACGGAGTGGGAGACGGGGCGGGCGGGACCGGGTCCGGCGGTCACCGGCCCGGTCCCGGGGTCACAGGAGTCCGGCCTCGGTGAGCCGGTCGCGGACCCGGGCCACGGCCGTGGCGTCGAGCGGGACCTGCGGTGCGGCGGTGGCCGGGCAGTCGATGAGGCCCAGCAGGTGGGCGGCGGCCTTGAAGGCGCCGAGCGCGCTGGAACTGCCGCCCATCAGCGCGGGGTCGCCCGCGTCGGTGAGGTCGAACAGGGCGGCGAGCCGGTCCTGTTCGGCCCGGGCCGCGGCCCAGTCGCCGGACCGGGCGGCCTCGTAGAGGCGTACGTAGCCGTGGGCGTCGACGTTGCCGAGGCCGGGCACGACCCCGTCGGCGCCGGCCAGCAGCGCGCCGTCGACGGTGAGTTCGGAGCCGGTGAGCACGGTGAAGTCCGGGGTGCGGCGGCGCAGTGCGACCAGCAGACGGCGCAGGGAGCCCTCGTCGCCGCTGGAGTCCTTGAGCCCGGCCAGGGTGCCGTCCCCGGCCAGGTCGAGGACGACCTCGCGGGGCAGCTTGGTGTGCACGGCGACCGGGATGTCGTAGGCGAACAGCGGCAGGCCGGCGCCCTCGCGCACCCGCCGGAAGTGGTCGGCGATCTCCACGGGGTGGGTGCGGGTGTAGAAGGGCGCCGTGGCCACGAGTGCGTCGGCGCCGGCCCGGACCGCGTCGGCCGCCCGGTCGAGGACCCGCGCCGTGGTGGTGTCGATGATCCCGGCGAGGACCGGGACGCGGCCCGCGGCGGCGTCCACGGCGCTCTCCAGCGCGGTCAGCCGCTGGGCGTCGGTGAGGTAGGCGGCCTCGCCGCTGGACCCCAGCAGGAACAGGCCGTGCACACCGGCCGTGATCAGGTGCTCGGTGAGCCGGCGCACCGAGGCGGTGTCCACCTCCCCCGTCGGGGTGAGGGGGGTGATGACCGGGGGGACGACACCGCTCAGCGGTGTGGGGATGGGCATGCGGTACTCCAGGTCGTACTGTGCTCGTCCAGGGAGCGCGGCGGGCAGCGGCGCGCCGAAGCCCCTGGTGACGGGGGACGTAGGATGTCCCATGTCCTGTTAGAGTGACACATGGCAGAGCAGCGGATGTCAAGGGTCGAGAGGGGACGTCACATGGGCTCGGTCGCCGCCGACGCCGAGGAGCGGGTCAAGGAGCTGATCGTCGAACAGGGCCTCGGCCCCGGCGACCCGCTGCCCACCGAGAGCGAGCTGATGGAGCGGTTCGGCGTCAGCCGCAACTCGTTGCGCGAGGCGCTCAAGTCCCTCCAGGCCATGCACATCGTC
The DNA here is from genome assembly GCF_002188365.1 of Streptomyces sp. CS113. Lineage (NCBI taxonomy): Bacteria > Bacillati > Actinomycetota > Actinomycetes > Kitasatosporales > Streptomycetaceae > Streptomyces > Streptomyces sp. CS113. The sequence continues at coordinate 8,223,560 of NZ_KZ195574.1, read as the reverse complement.
GAGATCCGCCGCGGCTTCGGGACCTACGTCGGGACCATGTCGCTGGAGCCGATGACCGAGGCCATGGCGTTCCGCACGGTGGTCGGGCACCGCCGGGGGCAGGGCAGCCTGCTCGAACTGCTGCAACTGCGGGAGGCATTGGAGGCCGGACTCATGCACCAGCTCGCCGGCCGGCTGCCCGCCGAGGACCTGGCCGAGCTGGACGCGCTGGTGGAGACGATGCACACGGAGGTGCGCGAGTCGGGCGAGATCGCGGCGCGCACCGACCGCGCCTTTCACCGGGCGCTGCACCGTTCCCTGGGCAACGACCTGCTCAGCGAGTTGCTCGACGCCTTCTGGAGCGCCTTCCACCGGGTGCGTACCCAGGCGCAGGGGATCGGCGCGGCGGCCGACGGCGAGGAACTGGCCCGGATGCACGCCAGGATCGTCGAGGCCGTACGGGCGGGCGACGCGAAGGCGGCGGAGACGGCGGTGCACCGGCACTTCGACGACATCCGCGGGCGGCTGTCGCAGCACTGACGGCCGCGAGCCCGGGGCCCTCGTTCGTGTGAAGAAGGGCCGGGGTGTCCGCCAGTCGGGTGACGGCCGGGCGGACGCGTCGCCGCGCGCGCTTACGGTTTCGCGGTGACCTCGATCTCCGCTGACCCGCGCCCCCTGCGAACCGCCGACCTCGGCACCCTCGTCATCATGTCCTGGAGCCGTGAGACGCCCGACGGCGACGTCCCCTTCCTCCTCGCCTGTTCGCTCGGCGACGGGGAGGGCGGCCCGGAGGCGGTCCCGGCCGCCGTCGAGGGGCTGCTGAGCCGCTCCGGACTCGCGGTGGGCGGCGACACCGTCCTCGACGCCACCGTCCTGACCGGCCTGCCGATCGGCCTGCTCGTCGTACCGGGTGCGGCCGCCCTCACCATGCCGGGGGTGAACGCCCAATTCGTGCCCACCCCGCAGTGGCGGGCGGCGGTCGACCGGCGGGGGTACGCCTGTCTCATCTTCGCCACCCGCCCCTGGTCCGGGGGCGAGCCCGGCGACGGCGAGGCGGTCGCCGCCTTCGCCAACCACGCGGACACGCTCTCCTCCGCGGCGCAGGTCGTCCTGCCCGTACGGAGCCTGCGCGGCTGAGGCCGGGCGCACGGCCCGCCGCCGGCGTGGCGGCGGGCCGTCTCACGTCCACAACTCGCCGCTGTCGCACACCCGGGCGCCCATGTTCCGTTCCATCATGCGCAGCGCCGCGTCCGCCAGGTCGGCGTGGATGTGGGCCACCGCGTCACGTGGAACGATGACCTGTAGATGGCGGATGTGGGCGTCCAGCGCCGAGTAGAGCACGCACTGCTCGGTGACCTGCCCGCACAGCACGAGCCGGTCGATGCCCTGCTGGTGCAGCAGATAGGTCAGCGGGGTCTCGAAGAACACCGAGTGGCGTGCCTTGACCACGAAGAGGGAGGAGTCGTCGGGCTTCAGCGGCTCGACGAGCCGGGAGTGCGGCCCGGAGAGGGCCTTGTCGAGGATCTCGCCGTGGTGCGAACGCCACTCCCCGAAGTTGTCGTTGACGTAGATCACGGGGACGCCCTGCCGCCTCGCCCGGTCCAGCAGGCCGGTCACGTTCGGCAGCACGGATTCCACGGCGGGGATCAAGGACTCGGCGTCCTCGTGGTCGTAGGTGTTGATCATGTCGATGACGATCAGCGCGGTCTTGCCCATGCCGCCCAGGTTGCCACCGGGCGGCGGGCGAACCCCGCTCCACCCGCCGACCGCGGGTCGGCGGGCCGCCCGGTTCACCATCCGGCTCGCCCGCACGGCCGCGTCTCGTCCTCCTGGGGCGCGAGCACCTCCCAGGGCGCCGGTCCCCCGCCCTCCCACCAGTCGCGCAGTCGCTCCTCGTTCACGCAGACTATGCCGCACCGCTCCGCGTACTCCGCGGCCGGTGCGGTGAAGTCGCTGCTGGTGACGAGGACCGCCACGTCGGCCCCGTGGACGGTGAAGCAGGTGCCGCCGAAGCGCTGGAGATCCTGGGAGCCGACCTTGTTCCCGTCGCCGTAGCGCTTGCACTGGACGACGATCCTGCGGCCGTCGGGGGTCAGCGCCAGCACGTCGGCGCCGAGGTCGCCCGCCCCGCCCACGACCTCCACCTCGGCGCAGCCGTCGCGCCGGCACAGCTCGGCTATCGCCTCCTCGAACTCGTCGGGCGTCAGGCGCTGGTGGGCGGGGAGGACCGCGGTCGGCTCCTCGTCCGTTCCCCGGTCCTCCTCCCCGGGCGCCGCCGCCCGCTCCTCCAGCGCGTCCAGCGCCGTCGCGGTGGCCGTCGCCAGGGCGTCGGCGGTGCGCCGGACCGGCCTGGAGCCCCGGCGGCCGCGGCGCCACAGACGCCGGACGAGGAGGGCCGAGACCGTGGCGAGGACCAGGACGAGCGCCCAGGCCGGGCGCCGTTGCGCGACGTCGAACGCCATCCTCGCGGCCCATCCCACGACGCTGAGGGCCACGGCGGCGAGCCCGAAGGCCAGGGTCGTGGCGCGGAGATCGAAGCGGCGCCCGGTGCTTCTGCCTCGGAAACGGCGTTCCGGCGTGGTCACGGTGGTCTTCCTCCCTGGGCAGCCGATATGAAGATCACCTACGCATGTGCCCAAGAAGCACCGGTTCAGCGCCGGTTCATGACACGCCGTCGGATGGCTCATCCAGGCTGCCTGGGAATATTTCCGGCATACCTTTCGGAATATGAAGAAATGCCATGTCGTGTACCTGGTGTGCACCGCAGCCATGATCGGGACGGGGCTCGGCGCGGCCCCGGCGTCCTCCGTCCCCGTGACCCATCTGGTCCACCCCGGGGAGTCGATCCAGAAGGCGGTGGACGCCGCCAAGCCGGGCGACACCGTCCTCGTCACCACCGGCACCTACCGCGAGAGCGTCAAGGTGAGCACCCCCGGGCTCACCCTGCGGGGCATGGGCCGCTCCACCGTCATCCGGCCCAGCACCCAGAAGGCCGCCGACAACACCTGTGCCGAGGGCGGCAACGGCATCTGCGTGATCGGCACGAAGGACGAGAACGTCAAGGGGATCACCGTCTCCGACCTGACGGTGACCGGGTTCACCCGTACCGGCGTGTTCTCGATGGCCACCGACGGGCTGACGGTCCGGAACGTGAACGCGGTGAAGAACGGCGTCTGGGGCATCGCCCAGGAGCGGTCGGTCCACGGCATCTTCCGCGGGAACACCGCCCGCGACAACGGCGACGCGGGGATCTTCCTGGCCAACAACATCAAGGCCGAGGAGGGCGCCGCCGACACCCAGGGCACGGAGGTCGCGCACAACCGGCTCGAGGGCAACCGGATCGGCGTCACCGTCCGGCGGCTGCGCAACCTCGCCGTCGCGGACAACCACATCGCCGGCAACTGCGCGGGCGTGTTCGTCGTCGGCGACGAGAACAAGCCCAAGGCCGGCGACCTGGTCGTGCGCGACAACCACGTCGTGCGCAACAACAAGTCCTGCCCGAAGACCGACCGGCTGGAGGCGCTCCAGGGCTCCGGCATCGTCCTGACCGGTGTCGAGAAGGTGCTGGTCGCCGACAACACCGTCGAGGGCAACTCGGGCCAGTCGTCGATGTCCGGCGGCGTCGTCCTGGCCTCGAGCATGGTGGGCACCGCCAACGCGAAGAACCAGGTCGAGGGCAACCGGCTGCGCGACAACTCCCCCGCCGACCTGGTCAACGCCGGGACCGGCGACACCGGCAAGAGCAACACCTTCACCGGCAACACCTGCGGCGCCTCCAAGCCCGCGGGCCTGTGCTGAGCCGGCCGCGACCGTAACCACCCGTGGACCGAAGAAGGCCCATGGACCGAAGAAGGAAGGAAAGCGGCACATGACGACCGCACAGACTGCCCCACCCCCGCCCATGCGGCTGCGGGAGCTCGTGTTCGGGGCGGCATGTGCCGCCGCCCTCCGCGCGGCCGCACGGCTCGGCGTCGCCGACGCGCTCGGCGACACCCCCATGGCCGTGGAGGACCTCGCGGCCGCGGTGAAGACCGAACCCAAGCCGCTGCGCCGGCTGCTGCGCGCCCTGACCTGCTACGGCGTCTTCACCGAGCACAAGAACGGGACGTTCGCGCACACCGACATGTCCCGCCTGCTGCGCGAGGACGACCCGCACAGCCTGCGCAACATCACCCTGTGGTGCACCGAACCGTGGACCTGGGACGCCTGGCCCCTGCTCGACGAGGCGGTGCGCACCGGCTCCAACGTCGTCGAGGGCCTGTACGGCAAGGAGTTCTTCACCTACCTCAACGAGGACGCGCCGCAGTCGGCCGAGGTCTTCAACCGCGCCATGACGACGTCCAGCCGGCAGTCCGCCCAGGACGTCGCAGCCCTCCTCGACCTGTCGGCCAGCACCTCGGTCGCCGACATCGGCGGCGGCCAGGGGCACGTGGTGGCGAGCCTGCTGGAGAAGTACCCGGCCATGCAGGGCACCCTGCTCGACCTGCCGCGGGTGGTGGAGAACGCCGACCTTCGGCTGTGCGAGGGCGGTGCGCTCGCGGACCGGGTCAGCATCGTGCCGGGCGACTGCCGCGAGGCCATCCCGGTGCGGGCCGACGTCTACGTCATCAAGAACATCCTGGAGTGGGACGACGACAGCACCGCCCGCGCGCTGCGCAACGTGATGGCGGCCGGCGGCCCGGGCGCCCGGGTGGTCGTCATCGAGAACCTCGTCGACGACACCCCGTCGATGCGGTTCAGCACCGCCATGGACCTGCTGCTGCTCCTCAACGTCGGCGGTGCCAAGCACACCACCGACAGCATGGTCGGCCGGCTGACCGACGCGGGTCTGGTCATCGACGACATCCGCCCGGTCAACCCGTACCTGCACGCGTTCGACTGCACCGTGCCCGAGTAGCGAACCGCGGACGCACACGCGTCGGCCGCCGGACCGCCACGGGGCGGTGCGGCGGCCGACGCGCGGGTGCGGGCCGTTCAGGCGTCCGGCGCGCGCCGGTCGGTGACCGGCTCCATCCGGGCGCCCTCCAGCGCGCGGACGAGTCCGCCGCCCGTCGGGGAACCGGCGTCCGTGAAGCCGTCCAGAAGGGACGTCAGCTCGGACACCCGCTCGGCGTCCGGAAGACCGAGGGTCACCGCGGGATCGCCCTCGTGCAGGTCGCCCCGTACGTCGACCAGCCGGACCACGACGTCGTCGCGCTGGAAGATGGTGCTGCACCGGACGGGGCTGCGCGGATCCCTGGCCGCCGCCTCGTCGTGCTCGGCGAGCAGCTGGGCCAGCCGCATGCCGCAGCCCGGCCGGGCCGGGTACGACAGCGCGTGCCGCTGGGCCTCGCCATGCTGCTCGCCCGCGGTCACGTGGTGGACGGCGGGCAGCGCCGCCCGCGTGTAGAACACCCGGGCGGACTCCGGGTCGCCGAGGTCCCGGTCCTGTTCCAGGTAGGGGTTGATGGCCTCCTCGACGGCCCGCACCTCGGGCTGTTCGGCCACGTGCCGCAGGGCCGCCAGCAGGTCGCCCCGCACCTCGATCGCCCGCACCACCCGGTTGCCGTGCAGGAACAGGGACGTACGGCACAGGCGCGTGGTGTCGTCGACCCGCGGTTCGGGCGAGGCGTAGTCGGCCAGGATCTTGCCCACCGCCTCCTCGCTGCCCGGCTTCACCGTGAAGGTCAGGGCGTGCCGGATGAGGCCGTCGCCGACGCGGGGCTCGGCCTGAAGTCCGCCCCGGGCGGGATCGGCGCCGGTCCCCGGGCGGCCGGTCTCGCGGACCACGTGGAAGCGGAGCGACCTGGTGTCCCGCACGCAGCTGTGCAGCGGCTTGACCATCCGCACGTGCTCCTCGCTGCTCACCCAGTTCAGGAACGGCGGCGCGCTCTCCCACTCGCTGGTGATCAGCCACTGGGAGGGGTTCTCGATGGACTGGCACAGCTGCTCGCCGATGTGCCCGGGGACGGACTCGACGTGGCTGCGCAGGTTCTCGTACGTCTCGAGGAACTGCTGCTGGGCTCCGTCGTAGACCTCCACCAGCAGGACGACCCGCAGGCGGGAGCCGTCGAACACGGACTGGGAGACCTGGTGCGAGAGCTGTCGCGTCAGCGGTTCGGAGGCAATCGGGCCGGAGGCAGGGGTGGACGTGGTGGTCATCTGGCGCACATCTCCTTCGCGGGGGCGGAACTGAACGTCGGCCGCGGTGATGCGACGCCGGCTTGCCTCGATCCTGGGCCGGGCCCCGACGGCGCGCGACCGGTGTGCACTGCGCGGGTGACCGGGGCCGCGGACGGCCGGTGGACGGAATCTCAGTCGAGGTGCGCGAAGACGACCAGGTTGTCCGTGTAGTCCTTGGCCTTGCGGTCGTAGTCGCCCGCGCAGGTGATCAGCCGCACCTCGGGCCGGTCGGCGTCGCCGTAGACGCGGTCGCTCGGGAACTCGTCCTTGGCGAAGGTCTCCAGGCTGTCGACCACGAAGGTCGCCTCGCGCCCGTCCGCGCGCTCGACCCGGAACGTGTCGCCCTTGTCGAGCTGGTCGAGGCGGGCGAAGACGGCGGGCGACGTCTTCGTGTCCACGTGCCCGGCGATGATCGAGGTGCCCCTCTCGCCCGGGGAGACGCCCTTGGCGTACCAGCCGACGAGGTTGGTGTCCGCGGCCGGCGGCGGCTGCAACTGCCCCTTGTCGCCGATGGCGAGGTCGGTGAAGGGGGCGTCGACGGAGATCTCGGGGATCAGCAGGCGCACCGGCTTCGACCGGGACAGGGCTGAGCCCGCCGCGCCGGTCGCGGGCGGGGCGGACGAGGCCGACGAGGCTGTCGTGCCGGGGTGGGCGGGCAGCGGGGGGCGGGCGGAGTCGGCGGACGTGTCGTTGCCGCCGACCAGGCTCACCGCGAGGATCAGCAGGGCCACGGCGCACAGCGCCATCAGGCCGGAGCGGGAACCCTGACCGGTCGTCGTCTCGTCGTCGGCCGGGGCGGGGGCGGAAGGGGGCACTTGCATCGGGGACGACCTCACTGGGGCACGGCGGCAGGGCGGACGGGGTGGGCGGGGGCGAGCCGGGCCGCCCCGTGGTTCCTGGGTGGCGGCCCGGCTGCTATCGCGCCCGGCACGGCTTACGCCACTCCGCCTGCCGACTTCTTGCGTCGGACGGCGTACAGGCCGGTCGCGGCGACGGCCAGGACGGCCAGACCGCCGGCGGTCGTGGTCGGCGTGGCCAGGCCGCCACCGCCGGTGTGCATGCCACCGCGCGGCTTCTCGTGCTCGCCGCTGCCGCGGGAGCTCTCGCCCTCGTCCTGGCGGTAGGTCTGCGAGCCGCCTTCCTTGGACTCGCGGCCGCCGCCGTCCCAGTCGCCCTCGTTCACCGCGGCCAGCGCACCGCCACCGGTGTGCATGCCGCCGCGCGGCTCCTCGTGCTTGCCGCCGTCCTCGTGCTTGCTCCCGTTGTCGTGCGTCTTGCCGGAGGACGCGTCCTCGTGGTCCCAGTCGCCCTCGGTCACCGCGGACAGCGCGCCACCGCCGGTGTGCATTCCGCCGCGCGGCTCGTCGTGCTTGCTTCCGTTGTCGTGCTCCTTGCTGTAGGAAGAGTCGTCGTGGTCCCAGTCGCCACCGACCGCCGCGTAGGCGCCGGGGGCGCCGAGGACGAAGACGGCCGAGGCCGCCGCCGTGGTCAGGAGCATGCGAGCAGAACGCATCTGTGGTTCCTTCCGTCACGACCGGGCAGCTGGTGCTTCGTCAGCTGAGGTGACCCGGCCCCGACGTGAATTACCGTCAGCCCGGCGCCCGTCTCGCACCACTCAAGGCGCTCAGCCGGGTGAACACCCCGCCCGTTCGGGGGTCCGGGGCACGGCGTACCGGGTCGCGAACACGGCCGGAAGGCCGCGGAGTTGGGCCGGTCCGGACGGAGCGTCACGCCGCGACGGCCCGTCACCCCCTCAGCGGCACGTCACCCCGGCGGCGACACGTCACCCCTCGGCGGCCCGTCACCCCGGCGGCGGCACGTCACCCCTCGGTGGCCCGTCACCCCGGCGGCCGGCGGTGGCTCCCGTTCGGTCCGCTACTCCCCCGGGTCCGTGTGGGTCGGGTCCTCGACCTCGGCCTCCTGGCGCCGGGAGCCGGGGGCGGCCCGGTCGGGGGCGGCCTCGCTCTGCCCGGACTGGGGCGGCGGGGGCGGCTCGGTGTCGCCGGGGGCGCCCATGCCGGCGGCGGGCAGCCGCAGGGCGAGCAGGGCGACGTCGTCCCCGCGCGGCGCGATGCGCGCGAGCAGTTCGTCGCAGAAGTCGTCGACGCTCCACCCGTCCGCACGCCCGGCCAGTACACCGGCGTGGTGGCGGAGCTGGTCCATGCCCACGTCGATGGGGCGGTCCCGGCTCTCCACCAGGCCGTCGGTGTAGAGCAGGAGGAGGCTCTCCGGCGGGAGGTCCTCGCGCGTGTCGGGCCAGCTCAGGCCGAGGCGCAGGGTGGCACTCATGCCGATGAGCGGACCGTGGCCGCCCTCCAGGAAGCGCGTCGCGCCGTCCCGCGTGATCAGCAGGGGCGGCGGGTGGCCGGCGTTCACCCAGTGCAGCCGCCAGGGGCCGCCCTCGGCCCCTTCGACGCGGGCGAAGACGAGGGTGGCCATGGGCGCGTCGCTGGTGTTGGTCACGGCCTCGTCCAGGCGGCGCATGATCACGCTGGGTGGTTCCTGGTGGTCCCAGGCGAGGGCGCGCAGCATGTTGCGGACCTCGGCCATGTGGGCGGCGGCCTGCAGATCGTGTCCGACCACGTCCCCGATGACCAGGGCCATCACGCCGTCGCCGAGGAGAAAGGCGTCGTACCAGTCGCCCCCGACCTCCATGGCGCTCTCGGCGGGCCAGTAGCGTGCGGCCATCCGAAGATGGTCGACCTGCGGCAGCGGGGTCAGGAGCTGGCGTTGCATGGTCTCGGCGACGTTCTGCTGCTCGTGGTACAGCCGGGCGTTGTCGAGGACCATGCCGACGCGGCGGCCGATGTCGGCCAGCAGGCCGATCTCGGCCTCGGTGTGGGCGGGGCGGTGTCCGGCGCGGGCCACGGTCAGGATTCCGTAGGACCGCTGCCGGGTGCCGAGCGGGATGGCGACGGCCGCGTGGCCGCCGAGCCGTTCGAACAGCACCCGGTGAGTGGCGGCGAGCGGGTGCTCCGGGTCCCGGGACAGCTCGTCGGCGCTCAGCGGGACGGGCCGGTCGCCCTTCATGAGCAGGGTCAGCGCGGCGCGGGCCTGGTCCGGCAGCGAGGTCATGGGACCGCGCAGGTGTCTGGCCCGGTCCGGCTGGTCGCTGCTGCGGACGGCCACCCGGTCCAGTACGTCCGACTGGCCGGGGTAGAGGTCGACCGCCGCCCACTGGCCCAGGTCCGGCACCAGCAGCCGTACGAGACGGCGGAGGGTGGTGGAGGTGCGCTCGGTGGGGACCAGGACGGTGGAGATCTCGGCGACCAGGTTCAGCTGGGCGGTGAGGGCCTCCAGGGCGGTGGTCCGCGCCTCGGTCTCCTCGGCGGCGCTGCGGTGCAGGCTGAAGTCGTGGAAGACGAGCACCAGCCCTTCCTGCCGTCCGCCGCGGACGAGGGGGGTGGTGGCCCAGATGATGGGGACCGTGGTGCCGTCGGCCCGCTGGAAGTACTCGTCGCTCCCCTCCTCGGCGGGCACCCCGTGCAGGGGGCGGCGCAGCGCGCAGCGCTCGCGCGGCACGGGGCTGCCGTCGGCATGCCGGTGCAGGAGGTCGTGCGCGTCGTGCCCGAGCATCTCCTGTTCGGAGCGGCCCAGCAGCTGCTCGGCCCAGGGGTTCACCGAGGTGATCCGGGCGGTGGGGCCGAGGGTGAGGACGCCGGCGCCCAGGGCACGCAGGACCGCGCGGGGGAAGTCGGGTTCCACGGGCTCCGGCGCGCCGTCCGCCGCGTCCGCCGCGTCGTGCCCTGGTTCCTCGCCGTCCCGGTGGCCCGCCCAGCGTGACGTCACGACCCTCACAGCCTTCCGATGCCGTCCATCCCGCCAGGTTCCCCCGGCGGGCGGGACTGAACCGCTCCGCGCGGCCGAAGGGGGGAGCGTCCGGGCGCGTAATACGGTCGCTCCGCCCGGCCGGAACTTGTACGTTCACCCGGTGCCCGAACTTCGAACCGAGCGTCTCGTGCTCCGCGACTGGCGGCCGTCCGACCTGGGCCCATGGGCGGCCATGAACGCCGACCCGGTGGTCCGCGAGTACTTCCCGGAGGTCCTGACCCGGGAGCAGAGCGAGGCGTCCGTGAACCGTTTCCAGGCCGACCTCGACCGGCGCGGGTGGGGCTGGTGGGCGGTGGAGGTCCTCGCCACCGGCGAGTTCGTCGGGTTCGCCGGGCTCGATCCCGTGGAGGACGGCATGCCGTTCAGCGGGGTGGAGGCGGGCTGGCGCCTGGCCCGTCCGGCCTGGGGCCATGGCTATGCCACCGAGGCCGCGCGGGCCGCGGTGGCCCACGCCTTCGAGTGCCTCGCGCTGCCGGAGGTGCTCGCGGTGACCGCGGCCGGCAACCTGCGCTCACGGGCGGTGATGGCCCGCCTCGGCATGACCTACGACCCGGCCGACGACTTCGACGACCCGGAGATCCCCGAGGGCAGCCCACTGCGCCGCTCCGTCGTGTACCGACTCCGCGCCGGGGACCACCGGCCGGGCGACCGCTGACCGGGACCGCCCGGCGCCGCCGGGTGCCGCGCGGCACCCGCACCCGCGCGCGGCCCCGCGGCCACCCCGGTGACCGGGCCGGTCGGATGGCCGCATGCCGACGGACACGGCGCCGGGTGCGGCTTCACGCGGCGGCCGGCGGCCCGGTGAGACGCCGAGCGCCACGTCGGTGACCGTCGCGCCGCGCGGGGCGGTGGGACGTCACCGCGTGCGGCGGCGGGGCGGGCGGCCGACCGGCCCATGGGTCCGTACCGTTCAGGCCGGCGACGGGTTGCCGGCACGGGCGCGTGGTCCCTGCCGCATGCGAACAGCAGGGCGGCTCGGCGGGCGCCACGTCGACGGACATCCCGGTGTAGCGGCGGGGGCGTGGGGCGGCACGGAACAGCGGCGCATCACCGCGTACGGCGGCGGGGCGGGCGGAGCGGCCGGAGGGAGCCGTGGTCTTCGGGCGCCTCTGGCGGATTGCCGTCCGGACGCGTCGGCCCCCGCGGCGGGGGCGTACGTGCCGGTGCCTCCGGCGGTCGGGAGGGGGACACCTGGGTCGCCGAGGTCGCCCGAGTCGCCCGGGGGGCGGTGTCCCCGGCGGCCGGTCCGGGGCCGGGGTCGTCGCGCGGGGCACCCGCCTCAGGGGCGTCGGCCGCGGAGTCGCGGCCCTCGGGAGCGCTTCCCTCCGTGCCGTCTCCCGCTGCGGCCCGGGCCCCTCGCCGCGCAGGCGGGGGAGCGTCGGCGGACGCCGGTGGGCCCTGCCGCCTGCGGCCGCCGCGGGTCAGGCCGACTGGCCGAGGGGGGCCGTGTCGTGCAGGTCGTCGGCGAGGCCTACCGCGGCTCTCATGCGCTTGCCGACCGGTTCCCGGTGCACCTCGAAGCTCTGGCAGACGGCCATCACTATCTCCAGCCCGTGCCGCCCGACCCGGCCGGGGTCCGCGGTCTCGGGCACGGGCAGTACCGGCTGGCTGTCCCACACCGTGACCTCCACCCGGTCCTCGGCGAGTTCGAGGTCGACCAGCGAGGGTCCGGGCGCGTACTTGCACGCGTTCGTCAGCAGTTCGCTGACCACCAGTTGCACCACCTCCACCGCGCGGTCGGAGACCCGGGCACCCTGGGCCGCGCGTACGCGCGCCAGGAATCCCCGGGCCAGTTCCCTGCCCCTGGCGATGTCGCCGGGCCTGCCCTGGTACTCCGCCGAAACCTTGACCGGCACGTCTGTCAGCCGGTCCCCCGTCTGGGCAGCCCCGTCCATCCGATCCGCCCTCTTCCTGAGCCTTGACCGTTACGCCAGGCCGTCTACCCCCGAATCCGGCAAACATCACCCGCCCCACCGCGAACCGGACGCCGCGTCGGCGTCGGGCGCGTCAGGCGTCGGGCGTCAGGCGTCAGGCGTCCGTCGGACGCAGGACCAGGCAGAGGAAGCCGAAGCAGTCGCGGTAGGCCCGCAGCCACCCGTCGCGGTGGGCGGTGGCCGTCTCCAGTGCCTGGTCACGGTCCGGGTCGGCGGGGTGGTCCAGGGCCCAGGTCGCCAGTGCCCCCGTCCAGGACCACTCGTAGGCGTCGAGTTCCCCGCGGGTGCTGATGTGCCCGCCCACGGGCGTCCAGCCGTCCGCGACGACCCGCTCCAGGGTGGTCGGCAGGTCGGTGAGGTCACCGAGCATCTCGACGGCCTCGGGAGACGGGTCGCGTTCCCAGAAACCGTCACCGACCAGGACGCGTCCGCCGGGCGCCAGGTGCTCGCGTGCGGCGGCGAGGGTCGCGGGCAGGCGCCCGAAGGCGTGTGTGGAGCCGACGCAGAGGACCAGGTCGAAGCGGTGCGCGGCGGCGAAGTGCGCGGCGTCCGCCCGGTGCAGGGTCAGCCGGTCCGCCACCCCGAGCCGGGCCGCGGCCTCGCGGGCGTGGTCGAGCGCGCTCTGCGAGAGGTCGACGCCCTCGGCCACCAGCCGCGGGTGACCGGTGAGGGCGCGCAGGAGCCACTCGCCCCCGCCGCAGCCCAGGTCGAGGACGCGCGCGCCGTCGTCGGGCACCGCGCGGGCCAGGAGCCGGCCCACCGAATCGTCGTCGAGGGGCGCGGCGATCGGGTGGTCGGCATGGGCGAGTCGGGATATCTGTTCGCGGTCCACCGGCGGAGCCTCGCACGGCGACCCCGACGGCGCACCCGATTTCCGGACCGTCCCGGCCGTCCCGGTCGTCCCCGTCGTCCCGGCCGTCCGGGCTGGCGGGTCCGGCCCACCCGGCAGGCCCGGGGGCCGCCCGACTCGGCGGATTCCGGGGCTGGTCAGTGCCCGGAGTGTGGCCGATCCTGTTGACCACGTCGTCGAGCCGCGATGGTCGCCGGGGCCGCGCGGCCGGACTTGGGGGTGGCCACGTGGCGCAGGACGGACGGGACGGACGGGACGGACGGGACGGACAGGACGGACAGGACGGACAGGACGGGCGGGGCTCCGCGCGGAAGGCGGACCGGGGCCGGGCCGGGCCGGCGTGCCCGGTCGACCGGGCGGCGGACGGGACCTGGCAGGTGCACGATTTCGCCGTCGCGCGGGCCCTGTTGCGCGGTCCGGGCACCGTGCAGGCCGGTCTCGGCGTCGAGACGGTGGAGAAGCTCCCGCCGCGCGTGCGCCGTCCCGTGCTCTACCGGGACGGCCCCGAGCACCGGGAGCACCGCCGGCAGACCGCCCGCTACTTCACTCCCCGCCGGGTGGACGAGCACTACCGCGACCTGATGGTCCGGGTCGCGGAGGAGCAGCTGGCCGTGCTGCGCTCGGCGGGCGAGGCCCCGCTCTCCGACCTCGCCTTCGGTCTCGCCGTCGGCGTGGTGAGCGAGGTCGTCGGACTGCGGTACAGCAGGCCGGGCCTCCGCCGCAGGCTGGAGCGGTTCTTTCCGGAGAAGTTCGGGGAGCCCGGACTGACCAGTGTGCGGGGCCTGTACTGGCTGGTGCGGCAGAACACCAACTGGCTCCGCATCCACCTGGCCGACGTGCGCCCCGCCGTGCGCGCGCACCGGCGCCGTGCGCACGACGACCTGATCTCCCACCTGATCTCCGAGGGCTGCTCGGACGTCGAGATCCTCGGTGAGTGCCTGACGTTCGCCGCGGCCGGCATGGTCACCACGCGCGAGTTCGTGTGCCTGGCCGCCTGGCACCTGTTCTCGGACGCCGAGCTGCTCGGCCACTACCGGTCGGCGGACGAGCCGGGCCGCCTCGCCGTCCTCCAGGAACTGCTGCGGCTGGAGCCCGTCATCGGGCGGTTGCGCAGGCGGGCCACGGACCCGGTGCAGCTGCACTGCCCCGGCGGGCCGGTGACGGTGCGCCCCGGCGAGTACGTCGAGGTCCACCTGGACGACGCCAACGCGGACCCGAAGGCCGTGGGCGACGACCCGCTGCTGGTCCGCCCGGACCGCGCCGAGACGGTCGGTGCGGGCCTCTCCTTCGGCGACGGGCCGCACCGGTGTCCCGGGGCGCACATCGCCCTCCTGGAGACCGACGTGTTCCTGAGCCGGCTGTTCGCCCTCGACGGCGTCCGGACGACCGGGGAGCCGCGCGTCGCCTTCCAGGAGGCCATCGACGGCTACGAGATCCGCGGCCTGACCGTGGCACTCCCCCGGGCCGGCCGTGACTGACCGGCCCGGGGGCCGCCGCCCGTAGGGCGTCGGCGGGACGAGGTCAGCCGCTCAGGGCGGCGAGGACGACGTCCTTGGCCTCGTCCTGCACCTGCCGGAGGTGGTCCGCCCCGCGGAACGACTCGCCGTAGATCTTGTAGACGTCCTCGGTACCGGAGGGACGGGCCGCGAACCAGGCGTTCTCGGTGGTCACCTTGATGCCGCCGATCGCTGCGCCGTTGCCGGGTGCCTCGGTGAGGACGCCGGTCACCGGTTCCCCGGCGAGGGTGTCGGCCGTGACCTGGGCCGGGGACAGCTTGGCCAGGCGGGCCTTCTCCTCGCGGGTGGCGGGGGCGTCGATGCGGGCGTAGGCGGGCTCGCCGAACCGGGCGGTGAGCGCGGCGTAGTGCTCGGACGGGGTCTTGCCGGTGACGGCGGTGATCTCGGAGGCGAGCAGGGCGAGGATGATGCCGTCCTTGTCGGTGGTCCACACGGAGCCGTCCCGGCGCAGGAACGACGCCCCGGCCGACTCCTCGCCGCCGAAGCCGAGGGAGCCGTCGACCAGTCCGTCCACGAACCACTTGAAGCCCACGGGCACTTCGACCAGGCGGCGACCGAGGTCGGCGGCGACCCGGTCGATCATGCCGGAGGACACCAGCGTCTTGCCCACGCCCGCGTCGGCCGGCCAGTCGGAGCGGTGGGCGTAGAGGTAGGCGATGGCGGTGGCGAGGTAGTGGTTGGGGTTCATCAGGCCGGCGTCCGGGGTGACGATGCCGTGCCGGTCGGCGTCGGCGTCGTTGCCGGTGGCGATGTCGAAGCGGTCGCGCCGCTCGATGAGGGAGGCCATGGCGTGCGGTGACGAGCAGTCCATGCGGATCTTGCCGTCCCAGTCCAGGGTCATGAACCGCCAGGTCGGGTCGGTGAGCGGGTTGACCACCGTCAGGTCGAGCCGGTGCTGTTCGGCGATCCGTCCCCAGTACGCCACGGAGGCGCCGCCCAGCGGGTCCGCGCCGATGCGGACGCCCGCCGAGCGGATCGCGTCGAGGTCCAGGACGCTCGGCAGGTCGCGGACGTAGGCGTCGAGGAAGTCGTGGCGGCCGGTGCCGGGGGCCGCGAGGGCCCGCGCGTACGGGAGCCGTCGTACGTCCTTCAGCCCGGCCGCGATGATCTCGTTGGCCCGGTCCTGGATCCAGGAGGTGGCGTCCGAGCCCGCGGGGCCGCCGTTCGGCGGGTTGTACTTGAAGCCGCCGTCGGCGGGCGGGTTGTGCGAGGGGGTGACGACCACGCCGTCGGCGAGGCCCGAGGTGCGGCCCCTGTTGTGGGTGAGGATGGCGTGGGAGACCGCCGGGGTGGGGGTGTAGCCGTCCGCGCTGTCGACGAGGACGGTCACGTCGTTGCCGGCGAACACCTCCAGCGCGGTGACCCTCGCGGGCTCGGACAGGGCGTGGCTGTCGGCGCCCAGGAAGAGCGGACCGTCGGTGCCCTGTGCCGAGCGGTACTCGCAGATGGCCTGGCTGGTGGCGGCGATGTGGTCCTCGTTGAACGCCGCCACCAGGGACGAACCCCGGTGCCCGGACGTCCCGAAGGCCACCCGCTGCCCCGGCTCGGCCGGGTCCGGGTGCAGGGCGTAGTACGCCGTCACCAGCCGGGCGACGTCGATCAGGTCCTCGGGGCCGGCCGGCTTCCCGGCTCGGTCGTGCTGCATGCGCCCACTCCTCCGCATAGGTCGGGACTTCGCTCGCGGGTCCCATCTTCCCCTGTCCGGGGAGCGGCGCCGTGCGGGGCGGCCGGTGTCAGATCCGGCCGCCGGTGAGCCGGGTGAGGGGCCCGTGCGTGTGACGTCCGGCGCGGCGGCCCATCGCGTACGACGCGGCGGTCACGGCGGTGAGGCCGGCGCCGACGCCGGCGGCGACGAGCTTGCGCTGGGCGACCACCGTCCAGGCGGTCTTGGCCGTGGCCGCGACCTGTCCCGTGGTGGCGACGACGGCCTGGCGGCCGGCCGCGACGCCCTTGGCCGCCGTGTGGACGGCGCCGTTCGCGGCGTCGGCGGAGCGCTGGGCACCGGCCTTGGCCGCCGACGCGGCGTCACTCGCCTTGCCCGCGGCGGCCTGTCCCGCCCGTGCCGCGGGCGCGGTCGTCTTCTCGGCGGCACCGCGCGCCTTGGACTCGGCGGTCCGCGTACTGGTGGGCTTCTTGTTCGTGTCCTTGTTCGGATCGCTCATGGACACCGCCTTGCCCCTCACCGCGTCGGCAAACGCGCCCGTCCCGCACCGGTGCGCCACCGGCCGGTCCGGGCACTCAACGAAGCTTTGCCGCCGGGGTGTTGTCCCGCTCACCGCCGCGGCCGGTTCACCGCCACGGACCGGGCAGGTCGCGCGGCTCCAGCCGCTCCTCGACCGCTGTGTCACCGTCGCGTACCACCACGTAGGCGCCCTTGCCCGGGACTTCGGTGACCGCCTCGACCAGTTCGGTGCCGCGGTACACCAATCCGACGCCGTCGTCCGTGCAGTGGGCCGTCGGGAGGGTGCCGTCGGCGACGAGGCGGTGGATCAGGGGACGGCGGCCGGGGTCGACGTCGTAGTGGACGCCGTTGCCGTAGGGCAGGAAGTCCAACGCGTCGGTGATCGGGCGCAGTTCGGGGCCGAAGGAGTCGGTCGCGCCGCCCCGGAACCAGCACAGGGAGCCCGCGCTCACGCCGCTGAGCACGACGCCCGCCTCCCAGGCCCTGCGCATGATCCGGTCCAGGCCGTGCACGCGCCACACGGCCAGCAGGTTGGCGACCGAACCACCCATGACCCAGACGACGTCCTGGTCGAGCACGGTCTCCTCGACGTCCTCGACGTTGGGCATGGGGAACAGGTGCAGCGGTGTCAGGTCGAAACCGGCGACCCGGGCGGCCTCCGTCATACGGGCGGTGAAGTGCTCGGCGTCCCCTATGGCCGTGCCCACGTACAGGACGCGGGGGCGCCGGCCGTGCGCGCCCGAGAGGTCCACCGCGTGGTGGACCAGGGCGTCGAAGGCCACCATGGTGCGGCCGCCCGCGCGGTGGCCGCCCGAGGTGGCGAGGATGGTGGGTTCCGGTGCCGTCATGCGGTGATCCTAACGACGGCTCGACGGCGGCAGCTGGGCCGCGCTCACCTGCTCGCCCAGCACCTCGGCCAGGAACTGCACGAGCCAGCGCTGGGCCGGGCTGCGCGAGGACTCGTGCCGTGCGTACAGGGCGATCTCGATGGGCTCGGTCTCGAACGGCAGCCGCACCAGGCGCACTCGGTGCGAGGCCGTGAAGACCTCGCCGACGTACTCGGGGACGATGGCCACCAGGTCGGTCTGCTCCAGCAGGTAGGGCAGCATCGAGAAGCGGGTGGCGTCCACGGCCACCCGTTCCAGGAGCCCGTGCGCGCCCAGCAGGGCCCTGGGCGCGACGTGGCCGCTCGGCCCGAACACCGTCGCGTGGTGCTCCGCCGCGAGGTCCGCCGACGTGACCGCGTCGCCCCGCACGCGCGGATGGTCGGCCGCGACCATCAGGACGTAGCGCTCGCGGAAGAGCGGGATGCGCACGGTGAGGTGCGAGGTGATCACCGGGGTGGCCACGAACGCGTCGAGGTCGCCGCGGCGCAGCTGCCCCTCGGCGTCCTCCACGTCGAAGGGCCGGACGGTGAACGACACCCCCGGGGCCCGCTCCCGCGCGGCGGCCACGAGTCTCGGCAGCAGCGTGGCCTCGCCGAGGTCGGACAGGGCGATGGTGAAGCGGCCCGACATCGACCCGGCGTCGAAGAGGTCGCCCTGGCGGACCGTCCCGTCGATCTCCGCCAGCGCGCGCTGGAGCGGCAGGTACAGCCGCCGGGCGCCGGCCGTGGGGGTCAGCCCGCGTCCGTTGCGGCGGAACAGCTCGTCGTCGAAGTGCCGGCGCAGCTTGCCCAGGCTGTAGCTGACGGTGGGCTGCGTGACGTGGAGCGTCTCGGCGGTGGCGGTGACACTGCCGGTCTCGTAGAGCAGCACGAAGACGCGGGCCAGGTTGAGATCGAAGGTGCCCATATCGAAAAACTCTATATCGGAGTGCCGAAACATCTATTGGTGCCCATGTCGCGGGGTGCCTAGCGTGTGCCGCGTCACTTCGAAAGGAATGTCCGTGCCATCCGTGCGTCGTGTCTCCCACGAGTTCCTGGAGCGCCAAGGGCTCACCACCGTCTTCGGTAATCCGGGCTCCAACGAGCTGCCCTTCCTCGCCGAGCTGCCCGACGGCTTCCGCTACGTCCTCGGTCTGCACGAGGGCGCCGTCGTAGGCATGGCCGACGGGTACGCCCAGGCGACCGGCCGCCCGGTGCTGGTCAACCTGCACGCCGCCTCCGGCTCGGGCAACGCGATGGGCGCCCTGACGAACGCCGTCGCCTCCCGGACGCCGCTCGTGGTGGTGGCCGGACAGCAGGTGCGCCCCGCCATCGGCCCGGAGGCCAACCTGGCCAGCGTCGACGCCCCCGCCCTGATGAAGCCGCTGGTCGGCTGGGCTGCGGAACCGGCGTGCGCCGGGGACGTGCCGCGGGCGCTCGCCCAGGCCGTCTTCGAGGCGCGGCTCCAGCGCCGGCCCACCTACCTGTCCGTGCCGTACGACGACTGGTCGGCCGAGGTCGACGACAACGCCCTGGCCGTGCTCGACCGGCGGGTCGTCCGGGGCTCGGTGCCGGGGGACGAGCAGCGCCGGTGGCTCGTGAAGCAGGTCGCCTCGGCCCGGCGCCCCGCGCTCGTGCTGGGCGGGGACATCGACTCGGCCGGCCGCTTCGACGACGCCGTGCGGCTGGCCGAGCGGCTGGGCGGCCCGGTGTGGGCGGCGCCCTCGCAGTTCCGGCTGCCGTTCCCGAACCGGCACCCGCGGTTCCGGGGCGTGCTGCCCGCCGGGATCGCGCCGATCTCGGCGGCGTTCGAGGGCCACGACCTGGTGCTCGTGCTGGGCGCGCCGGTCTTCCGCTACCACGAGCACCTGCCCGGCCGGTACCTGCCCGAGGGCACCCGGCTGATCCAGGTGACCGACGACGCCTCCGCCGCCGCGCGGGCGCCGATGGGCGAGGCGCTGGTCGCCGACCCCGGCGCCGTCGTGGACGTACTCCTGGAGGCGCTCGACGCCGCCGACGGGCCCGCGGAGGCGTACCGGCCCGTGCCCGAGCCGCTCACCGCCGAGGGACCCGCGCTCCATCCGGAGCAGGTCTTCGCCGCGCTGCGCGAGGAGATGCCCGGGGACACCGCGTACGTCGTCGAGTCGACGTCGACCAACGCGGCGTGGTGGCGCCAGATGGACCTGCGCCGCCAGGGCTCCTACTACTTCCCGGCGGCCGGCGGCCTCGGTTTCGGGCTGCCCGGCGCGGTCGGCGTCGCGATGGCCCAGCCCGGCCGTCCGGTGGTCGGCGTGATCGGGGACGGCTCGGCCAACTACGGCATCACCGCGCTGTGGACGGCCGCGCAGCACCGGGTCCCGCTCACCGTCGTCCTGCTGCGCAACGGCACGTACGGGGCGCTGCGCTGGTTCGGCGGGCTGCTCGGCGTGCCGGACGCGCCGGGCCTCGACATCCCCGGCCTCGACTTCACCCGCATCGCGGAGGGCTACGGCGTCCGCGCCCAGCACGTCGGCGAGGTGGCGGAGCTGCGCGCCGCGCTCGCCGAGACACCGGACCACCCCCGGCTGATCCAGGTGGACACGGCGCTCACCACGCCCTCCTGAACCGACGCGAACCCGACTCGAAGCCGACTCGAACCCGACGCGACCGAAGAACGCGATCGAAGCCCCCGGCCGAAGACCCCGACCGACCGAAGACCGGCCGAAGACCCCGACCGAAGATCCCGACGAGAGGGAAGACGATGACACTCCTGGACAGCGCCGTCTGGGGCGGGAAGTTCCACAGCGACGGCTGGCAGGACTCCCCCACCGAGCAGCCGGTGACCGAGCCCGCCACCGGCGACCGGCTCGGCACGGTGGGCCTGGCCACCGCCGAGGACGTGAACCGCGCCGCCGCCCGGGCCGCCGAGGCCCAGCGCGCGTGGGCGGCGACCTCGCCGCAGCAGCGGGCCGCCGTGCTGCGGCGCGCGGGCGAGCTGTTCACCGAGCACGCCGCCGAGATCGAGGACTGGCTGGTGCGCGAGGCCGGCTCGGTGCGGTCCAAGGCGGGCTTCGAGGCGGGGCTGGCGATCGGCGAGTGCTTCGAGTGCGCCGGGCTGCCCACGCATCCCCAGGGCGAAGTGCTCACCTCCGAGGACGCCCGCTGGTCGCTCGCCCGGCGCCGCCCCGCCGGTGTCGTCAGCGTCATCGCGCCCTTCAACTTCCCGCTCATCCTCGGCCTGCGTTCGGTGGCCCCCGCGCTGGCGCTCGGCAACGCCGTGCTGCTGAAGCCGGACCCGCGCACCGCGGTGAGCGGCGGCGTCG
Organism: Streptomyces sp. CS113; assembly: GCF_002188365.1. Classification (NCBI taxonomy): domain Bacteria; kingdom Bacillati; phylum Actinomycetota; class Actinomycetes; order Kitasatosporales; family Streptomycetaceae; genus Streptomyces; species Streptomyces sp. CS113. Next base: position 8,202,938 of record NZ_KZ195574.1, on the reverse strand, counting down.
TCATCGCCCGGATCTTCGAGGAGGCGGGTCTTCCGGCCGGTGTCCTGCACCTGCTGCCGGGCGACGGGTCGGTCGGCCGGGCAGTGGTGGAGGCGCCCGAGGTCCGGGTGATCTCGTTCACCGGTTCCACTCCGGTCGGGCGGGCCATCGGCGAGCAGGCCGGACGGCTGCTGAAGCGGGCGCACCTGGAGCTGGGCGGCAACAACGCCCTGGTCGTGCTGCCCGGCGCGGACGTGGCGAAGGCGGCCTCGGCGGGCGCGTTCGGCTCCTATCTGCACCAGGGGCAGATTTGCATGACGACCGGCCGGCACATCGTGCACGAGTCGCTGGTGGAGGAGTACACCGCCGCACTCGCCGCGAAGGCCGAGGCGCTCCCGGTGGGCGACCCGGCGCGGGAGGACGTGGCGCTGGGGCCGATCATCGACCGCCGGCAGCTGGAGCGGGTGCACGGCATCGTCACCGACAGCGTCGCGGCGGGCGCCAAGGTCGCCGCGGGCGGCGAGATCGACGGCGCGGGCTACCGTGCCACCGTGCTGACCGGTCTGACGACGGACATGCCGGCCTGGCGCGAGGAGATCTTCGGCCCGGTCGCCCCCGTCATCTCCTTCTCCACGACGGAGGAGGCCGCGCGGATCGTCAACGACTGCGAGTACGGGCTGTCCGTCGGCATCCTCGGCGACGTGGGTACGGCGATGAAGCTCGCCGACCGGATCGACTCCGGCAAGGTGCACATCAACGAGCAGACGGTCAGCGACGAGCCGAACGCGCCCTTCGGCGGGGTCAAGGCCTCCGGCACCGGCTCCCGGTTCGGCGGCGCCGCGGCCAACCTCGAGGCGTTCACCGAGACCCAGTGGCTCACGGTCCGCCCGGACATCGCCGACTACCCGTTCTGATCCCTCCGGTCACCCGTACCGGTCCCGCCCGGCCGCCCCGGCCGGTCCGGCTCCGCTCACTCACACCCGTCCCCGGGGGGAGAGTCGTCATGGCTTCCACCACCACGTCCGGCGCGCCCGCGCAGACCGGCCGCGCCGTCAGCGGCACCTGGACGGTGGTCCTGTGCTGGATCACCGTTCTGCTCGAGGGCTACGACCTCGTCGTCCTCGGCGCCATCATCCCCACCCTGCTCAAGACCCACCATCTCGGCATGACCGCGGGTGACGCGACCACGATCGCGACGCTCTCCCTGGTGGGCGTCGCCATCGGCGCGGTCTGCGTCGGTCCGCTGGCCGACCGGCTGGGCCGGCGCCGCCTGCTCATCGGCTCGGTCGTGCTCTTCTCGGTCCTCACGATCGTGGTGCCGCTGGCGAACTCCGTCGCCATGTTCGCCGCGCTGCGCCTCCTCGCCGGTCTGGGTCTGGGCGCCTGCATGCCGGTCTCGCTCACGATGATGGCCGAGCACATGCCGGCCAGCCGCCGGGCGCGGGCCAGCACCCTGACGATGACCGGCTACCACACCGGTGCGGTGATCACCTCGCTGCTGGCGCTCCAGGTGACGGACAACTGGGAGATCCTCTTCTACCTGCTCGGCGTCGTCGGCCTGGTGATCGCCGCGATCCAGTGGTTCAAGCTGCCGGAGTCGGAGGCCTTCGTGCGGGCCAAGCAGGACGGGGCGCAGCGGGTGCCGTTCACCGAGCTGCTCAAGCCGGCGTACCTGCGTGCGGGCATCGGCATCTGGGTCGCCTCGTTCATGGGGCTGCTGCTGGTCTACGGCCTCAACACCTGGCTGCCGAAGCTGATGAACGACGCCGGCTACCCCGTGCCGACGGCCGTGACCCAGCTCCTGGTGCTCAACATCGGCGGCGTCGTCGGCCTGGTCCTCGGCGGGTACGTCGCCGACCGGCGGGGCATCAAGGGCACCACCATGGTCTGGTTCGCCGTCTCGGTGCTGATGCTGGGGTGTCTGAGCATCAAGATGGAGAGCGACCTGCTGCTCAACGTCGTGGTCTTCTTCACCGGTGTGTTCGTCTTCTCGGCCATGGTGCTGGTCTACGCCTACGTGACGCACTACTACCCGGCGTCCGTGCGCGGCACCGCGCTCGGGTCGGCGTCCGGGATCGGCCGGATCGGCTCGATCGTGGGCCCGTCGATCACCGGCGCGCTGGTCGCCTCGGGAGTCGGTCACCCGTGGGGCTTCTACTTCTTCGCCGCGGTGGCGGTCCTCGGCTTCCTGGCCGTACTGACGCTGCCGCGCGGCGGCGGGAGCGAGCCGGCCGGGGCCACCGCGACCGCGGCGCCCGCCGCGCCGGCCGGGTGACGCCCTGACGGCATGAGGAACGGGAGCAGTGGGCCGCGCGGCCCGCTGCTCCCGTCGGTGTCCGTGGGGGTGGTGTCTCAGGGGCTGATGTCTCAGTCCTTGTCGACCTTCTGGCTCAGCACCTTGCCGTTGGCCGCGTCGACCTCGACGGTGGTCTTGTTCCAGTTGCCCTTGTCGACCACGTCGACGCCCCAGACGGCCTGCTGGTTGTCGTTGTCGCCGAGTTCGACGTGGGTGACCGTGCCCTTGGCCTTGGCGGTGGCCGCCTTGACCGCCTGCTCCGGCGTCTGCTTGGCCTTGTCCAGCCACTCGCTGATCTGGGTCTTGTCGTCGGGGTCCTGGTCCGGGTCGACCATGGTGCGGAAGACCTTGCCGTTCACCGCGTCGATGTCGATGCGGTGCAGGGTGCCGTCGGACTGGGCGACCTTGGCCTCCCACTCCGGGGCGCCCTCGCTGGGCGCGGGGTTCGGCATGCTGGGGCTCGGGGAACCGGTCGGCGAGCCCGTCGGCGACGCGGTGGCGTCGGCCTCCACGCGCTTGAGTTCGAGGTCCACGAGCTTGCCCTCGGGGACCTCCTTGACGGCGGTGTCGGCGGCCTTGTCCCAGGTGACCTTCGTCGCGGAGACGAGGTCCTTGCGCTCGGTCTGGTCCTCGTTCATCGAGGGAGAGCCGGTGGGGGACGGGGACTGGGTATCGGTGCCGGTCGGGGAGGGGGACTCGGTCTGGGCCGCCTCCGCGACGCTGGAACGGGTCGTATCGGCGTTCGTGCAGGCCGTCAGCAGCAGGACGGAGGCGCCCAGGGCACCGGTCACGGCCAGCGAACGCAAGGGGGGAAGTCGTCGTGCAGAGCTCATGCTGCTGTCCGTAACCGATCCGTCACGCAGACACACCGGACCGGTGTGAAAATCACCCTATTGGCTTCAGCGGGCCCGCACGAACTCCACCCGGCCAGTTCCGGCGGCGGCCACCGGGCTCGGCGGCAGCGTCCGGATCCCGCCCCCTTCCAGCCACTCCCGGTAGGCGGTGGACTGGCGGGCTACCTCCCAGTAGGCGTCCTCCAGCGCCGGGAAGACGGCGTCCAGCTCGGCGCGGGTGCGGGCCGCCAGCAGCAGGCGTACGCCGAGGGGGTCGCCGCTCAGGCGCCGTACCGCCATGTCGGGGCGGGACTGGGAGCTGGGCTGGCAGACCGTGACGACCTCGCCGGTGGCGACCAGGGAGGCCGCGGTGTGGTAATCGCCGTGCAGCACCCGGGGATTGAGGCCGACGGCGCGCAGCATGCGGTGCACACCGTCCCATTCGCCGTCGACGGTGGGGTCGACCATCCACCGGTCGTCGGCCAGGTCGGCGAGCCGGACGACGGGCCGGACGGCCGCGGGGTGGTCGGCGGGCAGCATGACGAACTGCGGTTCGCGCTCGACCAGGACCCGCAGCCGCAGACCTTCGGGGATGTGCAGCGCGCTGCCCTCGACCTCGTGCACGAAGGCGACGTCGAGCTGCCCTTCGGTGACGCGGCGCAGCAGCGCGTTGGCGGAGACGTCCATTTGCAGGGTCGGTTCCAGACCCGGCCGTCTGAGCCGGCGCAGCCAGCCGGCCAGGGCGCGGCTGGCCGTGGAGCCGACCCGCAGTCTGCTGTCGCCGCCGGCCGCCGCGGCGCGGGCCTCGCGGACCAGGGTGCTCATGTCGGACAGCAGCGGCCTGGCCCGGCCGAGGACCGTCCGGCCGAGCGGGGTGGGGCGGCAGCCGGTGCGCTCGCGGGTGAACAGGGGGCCGCCCAGGGCCTGTTCGATGCGGGTCAGCTGGGTGCTCAACGTGGGCTGGGCGACACCCAGTTGACGTGCCGCCCGGTGCAGGCTGCCGGCGTCGGCGATGGCGCACAGTGCGCGTAGGTGCCTCACCTCGAGCTCCATGCAGGGAGCGTAAAGCGGAACAGTTGGTTGCGCCAGGTGAACAAAACGCGGCGGAACAGGGCGAGTTCTGCACACTGGGCAAAGCCGCAACGGGTGGCCGGCCCGGGCGGCCGGACGGTGGGTGATAGCCCGGCCCTATCACCTGTTGCCATCATCACAGCGGGCTCATGGCCGCCCCACACTCACCGATGACGACTTCTCCCCACTCCCCCACTCAAGGAGTCATCGATGCGTATCAGCCTGCCCCTGCTGTCCACCGCGGTCGGTCTCGGACTGACGGCGGCCGTGCTCGGCACCGGCCCCGCCGCGACGGCCGCGGCGCCCCAGGAGCCGGTCCGGGCGGCCCAGCTCGGCTACCAGCCCTCGGCCGGCTCGGGCGAGGACGCGGCCGCCAACCGCGCGTTCTTCGAGGCGGTCGTCAAGTCCGTCGCCGAGAAGCGCGCCGCCAACCCGTCGGCCGCCGCGGCCGTCACGGTCTACTACAGCGCCACCAACGCGCCGAGCTTCCGTTCGCAGATATCCCGCTCGGCCCAGATCTGGAACAGCTCGGTGTCCAACGTGCGGCTCGCGGAGTCGAGTTCGGGCGCGGACTTCGCGTACTACGAGGGCAACGACTCGCGCGGCTCGTACGCCTCCACCGACGGGCACGGCAGCGGGTACATCTTCCTCGACTACCGGCAGAACCAGCAGTACGACTCGACCCGGGTGACCGCCCACGAGACCGGGCACGTGCTCGGGCTTCCCGACCACTACTCCGGGCCGTGCAGCGAGCTGATGTCGGGCGGCGGCCCCGGCCCGTCCTGCACCAACCCCTACCCGAACTCCACCGAGCGCAGCCGGGTGAACCAGCTGTGGGCCAACGGCTTCCAGGCCGCCCTCGACAAGGCACTGGAGAAGGCCTCCCAGCGCTGACGTCCGCGGCGGACAACCGTGTGGGCGGCCCGGCCGGGCCGCCCACACCCGCGTGTGCCCGGGCCCGCCCCGCTCAGGGGTGCGCGACGGCGGGAAGCGCCGCGCCCACGGCCCGGTGGACGGCCCGGGCGAGCCGGGCGCCCCACTCGGACCGGGGCCCCGCGAAGGCGTGCACGTCGGCGCCGTCGCGTGGGGCCCGCGCCGCCACGCACACCGCGTCGGTGGGGGTGCCGGAGCAGTCGAGACCGGCGTCCAGAAGTGCCTGGACCTTGGCCTCGGTCGCCGTCATCACCGCGTTGACCAGGGCGGCGTCGCTCAGCGCGACGGGCAGCGCGACGACGATGTTGACGGTCCCGGGCGGCACGGCCCCGGTGGCGCACTCCTGCGGCGCGGCCCCGGTCGTGCACTCCTGCGGCGCGGCCGCCCAGCCGCGTACCGAGATGCCGGCGGTCGCCACGGCCTCCGTCCCGCCGTCCCGCGCCCGGCCGTGGGCGGACACGTCGGCGGCGGTCATCAGGCCCACGCCGGGTCCGCGGGCACCGGCGGCACGGGCCAGGCCGGCCAGGTGCCGTGCCGGGTCGGTGCGCCGGTAGCCGTGGGCGACCTGGGCGTTGAGCACCCACGCGCGCTCGGCGATCCCGCCGCCCAGCACCGCGCTGCTGACCATCCGCCAGCCCGGCCCCGGGCGCCACAGCAGCGCGTGCAGCCGTTCGCCGTCCTCCACCCGCGTCAGGTGTTCCGGGTCCAGCAGACGGGCGGCCCCGGTGCGGGGCGGCGGCAGGAGGGCGGGCACGGGTCGGGGTCTCCCAGCGGCGATCGGCGGAGGTCGGGGGCGGTCCGGACGATCGTACTCAGTGCCGGTGCCCGGGCGGCCGCCCGCCCGGTCCGTCGCGGGGCGCGTTGCGGACCCGGATCCGGGCACCTTCACTGAACACAACGTCGCCGCCGGGCGACGGATCGGAGGCCGCGATGCTGTCCCACACCCTGGAGCACGGGGTCCTGGTCATCACGGTGGACCGGGACCCGGGAATCGACGGGCGGGCCGCGCTGACCACGTACATCACCAACCTGGTCGACGCCCATCAGCCGACCCCCGTCGTCATCGTCCTGACCGAGCCGGCGGGCGGCCACGCCGCGGTCAGCGCGGTGCTCCGGGCGCACCAGTGGTGCGGGCGGCTCGGCGTCCTGATGTCCGTGGTCACCCACAGCGCGCCGGTCCGGCGGCTGCTGGAGGACAACGCCGACACCTCGGGCCCGCGCCTGGTGGTGCACGCCCGCGTCGACACCGCGATCAGCACCGCGTTCACCGCGGCGGCCTAACGCCCGTACCGGAGTTCCGCGCCGGCCGGCGGGGGCCGTCCGGCGCCTCGGCTACTGCCGTCCGAGCCAGAGGTCGGGGCCGAAGACCTCGTAGTGGATGGCCTCGGCGGGCACCCCGCGGTCCAGCAGCTGACCGCGGAGCGCGCGCATGAAGGGCACCGGGCCGCACAGGTAGGCCGTGAGGTGTTCGGGCAGGTCGAGACCGGTGAGGTCGGCGCGGCCGGTGGACGCCTCCGGTGCCTGGTCGCCGGGCTCCTCGTACCACAGGTGCAGCCGGGCGCCGGGCAGCGCGCGCACCAGGTCGAGCTGCTCCTGCCGGTGGGCGTGGCCGTCGGGGGTGCGGTCGGCGTGCACGACGGTCACCGGGCGGGTGGCGCCGCGCGCGGCCAGGTGGTCGAGCATGGAGAGGATCGGCGTGACGCCGATGCCGGCGGAGGCCAGCAGCAGCGGGCCGTCGTGCTCCGCCAGGGCCAGGTCGCCGGCCGGCAGTGACACGCTGAGCACGTCGCCCTTGCGGGCGTTCGCGTACAGCCAGGAGGAGACCTCGCCGTCCGGCTGCCCGTCGCCCCGGACGCGCTTGACGGTGATGCGCCGGCCGGACCTGCCGGGCGCGGCGGACAGGCTGTACTGGCGGATCTGCCGGGCGCCGTCGGGCAGTTCGACCTGGACGCTGACGTACTGCCCCGGCCGGAACGGTACGGCGGGACGGTCGTCGGCCGGTTCCAGGACGAGGGAGACCGCGTCGGCGCTCTCCTCGATCCGGTCGGCGACCGCCATGGACCGCCAGACGTCTCCCCCTTCGACGCCCTGGCGCTCGTAGAGGCGCGCCTCCAGGGCGATGAGCGCGTTGGCCATCAGCCAGTAGACCTCGTCCCAGGCCCGGGCGACCTCGGGGGTGACGGCGTCGCCGAGCACGTCGGCGACGGCGGCCATGAGGTGCCGGTGGACGATCGTGTACTGGTCGGGGGTGATGCCGAGCGAGACGTGCTTGTGGGCTATGCGCGAGAGCATCACGTCGGCGCGTTCGTCCGGGTGCTCCAGCAGCATGCCGGCGAACGCGGCGACGGAGCCCGCCAGGGCCCGCTGCTGCTCGCCGTTGGCCTGGTTCCCGCGGTTGAACAGGTCCCGCAGCAGCTCGGGGTGGGCGTCGAAGAGTTTGCGGTAGAACAGGTCGGCGATGTCGCCGATGGCCGCTCCAACGGCGGGAAGAGTGGCTCGGACCACGGGAACGGACTGTTCGGAGAGCACAGCGACTCCTTAATTGGTAGCTGAGATGCGTATTTTTGGTCGCGGCTGGACGTACTGCCGGGCCGCCGCCCGTCACCCCGAGGGGCGGTCCGTCAGGCCGATCAGGACCGGGCCGGTCGGCGAGGCCACCAGGTCGGTCACGGTCAGCGGGTCGAGCGCGGCGTAGAACGCCTCCTGGGCGTCGCGGAGCGCCCCGCGCAGCCGGCAGGCCCCGCGCAGCGGGCAGGGACTCTCCCCCTCGCAGTCGACCACCTCGCCGTCACCCTCGAGTTGGCGCACCAGCCAGCCCACCGAGGCGTTGCGCCCCCGGTCGGTCAGGGTCAGCCCGCCGCCGCGACCGCGCCGCGCCTCCACCACACCCAGGTGTTGCAGGCGGGTGATGGCCTTCGCCGCGTGCGTGTACGGCACACCGACCACCTCGGCCACCTCTCGGGTGGCCAGGGGATCGTCACCGTCTCTCACCACTGCCAGGCGCATGACCGAACGCAGCGCCAGGTCGGTGAACTTCGTCAACCGCACACCAGGACGCTATCAAATACGCATGCTAGGTTCGCGTTTACCCGGGCTGTCGGCCCTGTGCGGTGCGTCACCGGACGGCCGAACCCGGAGCGGACCGCTCAACAGGGCGGCGTACCGGAACGGTTGGGCACACGGAACGGCGGAACACCCGATGGCAGCGGAAGACGGCGACTCCCAGGGCCCGGCGGGCCCTCCCCTCCCCCGGGTGCTGTGCGACACGGCGCGGCTGCTGTCCCCGGGCGGCGACGCGCCGGCCGGCGCCCTGTGGAAGCTGGCGGAACCGGGACGGCAGCTCGACGCCAACGTCGTCCGCCTCCCCGCCGGAGGACGGGTGGACACCCACACCGAGCCCGACCTCGACGTCCTGCTCCTCGTCCTCGACGGAGCGGCCCGGCTGGAATCGGCCGACGGCGTGCACGCCCTGCGCGCGGGCGTCCTGACCTGGCTGCCGCACGGCTCGACCCGGGCCGTCCTCGCCGGGCCGGACGGGGTGACGTACCTGACCGTGCACCGCCGCCGTCCCGGCATGCGCATCCAGCCCCCGGAGGCCGCCGCCCGGCTGAGGCTGCCCCTCGGGGACGGCGACGCCTGATCAGACCTCGGGCGACGTCGGCGGACCGGCGGTCTCCGCGCGCGCGAGGGCCCGCAGCGCCGTGTCGTCCGCGCTGCCCGGCCGCGGGAAGTACACGTACAGCACCTGTCCTTCGGGGCCGGCGAGCGCGAACGTCTCGAAGTCGAGGCAGAGGATCCCGACGCCGTCGACCGCGAGGCGCTTGCGGCCCGTCACGCGGTCGTACACGTCGTGGGAGTCCCACAGGGCCCGGAATGCCTCGCTGCGCTCGCGCAGGGCCGCCACGAAGCCGGCGAGCTCCGCGGGCCTGGCGGCGGCGGTGGTGCGCAGGCCCGCGACCGCCTGGAGGCCGATCTCCTCCCAGTCCGGGTACACCTGCCGGGCCCGCGGGTCGAGGAAGGTGAATTCGACGAGGTTGTGTCCCGGGCTCCACGCCGGGTTGACGCGGTGCGCGAGAGCGGTGGCGGCCAGGACGTCGCGGTGCGGACCGACGACGAAGGCGGGCAGGTCGCACCAGCGGTCCAGCAGAATCCGCACCCCCGGTCGGACGGTGTCGGCCGGGGCCGGCGCCCTGCCGTTCGCGGGCGCGAGGGACGGCGCGACCAGGGACCAGAGGTAGGTCCGCTCGGTGTCGTCCAGGCGCAGCACGTCGGCCAGGGCCTGGAGAATCTCGCGGGAGGGATGCCGGTCCCGGCCCTGCTCGATACGGCTGTAGTAGGAGGGGCTCACCCCGGCGAGCAGCGCCAGCTCCTCGCGGCGCAGGCCCTTGACCCGCCGCCGCGTGTTGTCGACGACGCCCGCGGAAGCGGGGTCGATCCGCTCCCGGCGGCTGCGCAGGAAGGAACCGATCGGATTGCCGTCGGTGTGGTCGTCACGGGACATCGGCCCGACTGTACCGGTGCCGGACCACCGCGACGACGCCGCCGCCAGACCCTCCGGGGGCCACCCTCGAGGAGGTGTGGCACCGTCGTCCCGCGTCCGGCTGCAATGGGGGCATGAGAAATCGAACCACCGCACCGGACGACGACCCGGCCCGCACCTCCGGCGAGTTTGGTGGAACGCCGGTCTGGCTGATCACCGGATGCTCGGGCGGCCTGGGGCGCGCTCTTGCCCGGCACGCACTGGAGCGCGGCGACCGGGTCGCCGTCACCGCCCGTGACACGGCGGGCATCGCCGCCCTCGTGGACGCCCACGGCGACCGCGCGCTCGCCCTCCGCCTGGACGTCACCGACCCCGCCTCGGTCGCGGCCGCCGTCGAGGGGGCCGAGCAGGCGTTCGGACGCATCGACGTCCTGGTCAACAACGCCGGATACGGCTACCTCGCCGCCGTCGAGGAAGGTGAGGACGACGCGGTGCGCACCCTGTACGACACCAACGTGCACGGCGTGGTCACCGTCCTGAAGGCCGTGCTGCCCGGCATGCGGCGGCGCCGCTCGGGGCGGATCGTGAACATCTCGTCCTTCGGCGGTCTCGCGGCCTTCGCGGCGACGGGTCACTACCACGCGACCAAGTTCGCCCTGGAGGGACTGTCCGAGTCGCTGGCCGCGGAAGTCGCGCCGCTCGGCATCGCGGTCACCATCGTCGAACCCGGGGGTCTGCGCACGCAGTGGGCCGGAACGTCGATGCGGCAGTCGCCGACACGGCTCCAGGACTACGAGCAGACCGCGGGCAGGCGCCGGGCGGCGACCCTGGCGGTCTCCGGCCGCCAGCCCGGCGATCCCGTCCGCGCCGCCGCCGCGATCGCCACCGCCGTGGACTCGGCGACTCCGCCGCTGCGGCTCCTGCTCGGTTCGGACGCGCTCGCCGGTGCCCGCGCCCGCCTGGAACGGCTGCGGCACGAGATCGACGCCAACGAGGCCCTCACCCGCACCACCGACCTGGAGCGGACCTCCTGAACCGGGACCGCTCACCGTGCTTCGGTACGCAGCTCCGTGAGGGACCGCGCCGTCAGGGGGCGCGGCTCCTCGTCGGGGTCGACGAGGACGACGGTGCAGGTGGCGGTGTGGGTGAGGGCGCTGGTGAAGCTGCCGTCGGCGAACTGGGTGAGCGGTCCGCGCGGGGAGCGGCCGACCGCGACCGTGCGGGCGCCGACCTCGGCGGCGTGCCGGGCCAGGGCGCGGCCCGCGGCGGCGTGGTCGCCGACGCCGGTGAGGATCTGGCCGGTGGCGGCCACACCGAGGCCGACCAGCCGGTCGAGGTGCGCGGTGACGGCGGCCCTCGCCTCCGCTTCGGTCTCGGTGTCGGCGGCCTGTTCCTCGACGACGGCGGTCTGCCGTACGTGGACGACCTCGAGCGGGCTGCCGGTGTCGCGGGCGAGGCGTGCCGCGGCGTCCACGACGGCGGCGGCCCCGGGGTGGGCGCCGACCGCCACGACCACAGGTGGCGCGCCGGCCGGGACCGGGGTGCCGACGGGGGTCAGCGTCGGGGGCACGGATTCTCCCTCGCCGGTGTCCGTCTCGGCCCGGCGGAGCAGCCGGTGCCCGCTGGCCAGGACGGGGATGGCGAGGAGGAAGGTGGCGGCGCCGAGGTAGAAGGGGACGCTCAGGTCGGTGGCGTCGGCGAGCTTCCCGGCGACGTAGGGGGCCAGTCCGCCGCCGATGAAGCGCAGGAAGCCGTACGCCGAGGAGGCCACGGGACGCTCGACCGGGGAGACGAGCATGACGGCCTGGGTGGTGAGGGTGTTGTTGATGCCGATGAAGGCGCCGCTGACGACGACCGCGACGATCACGGTGGTGGGGTCGGCGACACCGGCGGCTATGACGGCCATGACGATGCCGAGGCCGAGCAGGTTGGCGTAGAGGACGGGCGCGGTGCCCCAGCGGGCCTGGAGACGGGGCGCGAAGAAGACGCTGAAGGCGGCGACCAGCAGGCCCCAGGCGGTGAAGACCAGGCCGAGTTCGTGGGCGTCCAGCTCCATCGGGTACGGGGCGTAGCCGAGCATGGTGAAGAAGCCCCAGTTGTACAGCAGGGCCATGATGCCCATGGTGAGCAGGCCGCGATGGCGCAGCGCCTTCAGCGGGGCGAGCGGTGAGGTGACCTTCTTGGGCCTCGGCAGGTCGGGGACAAGGGCGAGGGTGGCGATCAGGGCGACGGCCATCAGGGCGGCGACGCCGAAGAACGGGCCGCGCCAGCTGATGCCGCCCAGCTCGCCGCCGAGCAGGGGGCCTACGGCGATGCCGAGTCCGAGAGCGGTCTCGTAGAGGATGATCGCGCCGCTGAAGCCGCCGCTGGCGGAGGCCACGATGACCGCCAGGGAGGTGGCGATGAACAGGGCGTTGCCCAGTCCCCAGCCGGCCCGGAAGCCGACGATGCCGTTGATGGAGTCGGTGGCGCCCGCCAGTGCGGCGAAGACGACGATGACGGCGAGGCCGGTGACCAGGGTGCGCTTGGCGCCGATGCGGCTGGAGACCCAGCCGACGAAGAGCATGGCGACGGCGGTGACGATCAGGTAGCTGCTGAACAGCAGGGAGACCTGACTGGGGGTGGCGTCGAGGTTCTCGGCCAGCGCCGGCAGGATCGGGTCGACCAGGCCGATGCCCATGAACGAGATGACGCAGGCGAAGGCGACGGCCCAGACTGCCTTGGGCTGCCGGAAGGGACTGGCGGCCTTTCCGCGGGGTGCACTCATGCGCGGTCTTCCTCCGGGGGGTACGGGCGATTGCGGATGACCCGGGCCAGCGCCAGGAGCGCGGTGGTGGTGGCCTGCTGCTCCGGTCCGGTCATGTCCTCCATGAGCCGCTCAAGGGCCCGGGCACGCTCGGTGCGCCGCGCGGCCAGGACCTCGCGGCCGGTGGGCGTCACCGCCACGAGCACGCCCCGTCCGTCGCTCGCGTCGGCGGTGCGCCGGACCAGGCCCGCGCGTTCCAGACGCGTGACCAGCTGGGTCATGTTCGGCTGGGAGACGCCCTCGGCCCTGGCCAGCTCGGTCAGCCGCTCGGGGCCCTCGCGGCTCAGCCTGGCCAGGGCCGAGGAGGCGGCGGTGCTCAGCCCGCCGGTCCGGGCGCTCTGCCGCACGTACCGGATCATCTGCTCGACGGCGATGATCAGGTCGTCCGCGCTCGGGTCGTCCGGGGGCGGACCGTTCGGGCCGCGGCCCTGGGCCGGTGCGTCCATAAGCGCATTATGCATTTACGTGTACCGTGAAACAAGATGTGCCGCGGCAGCGTCCCCCGTTGCGTCCGGCCGCCCCCGGGGCACTCGTCAGGAGAGCTAGGGAGGAAGCGGTATGGACGACTGGCGCCAGTTCTCACAGCAGATGGCCTCTTTGGCACGCGATCTGCTGGCACAGGAATCGGTGAACGACACCCTGCGGCGGATCACCGCCTCGGCCACCGAGCTGGTGGCGGACTGCGACGCCGCCGGCATTCTCATCCTGCGCGGCGGCAAGGTGCAGTCGCTGGCTCCCACGGAGCAGGTGGTGATCGACAGCGACGAGTTGCAGGGCCGCGTCGGAGAGGGCCCCTGTTTCGACGCCGCCCGCACCTCCACCGGGGAGCGCCAGTTCCGGATCGTCGACTTCACCGACGAGGCGGTGCGCTGGCCCAAGTACGTCCCGGAGGCGCGCAAGCTGAACCTCGGCAGCATGATGGGCTTCCTGCTGTTCACCGAGGACGAGGACCTCGGCGCCCTGAACATGTACTCCTACCGGCCCGGCGCCTTCAGCGAGGCCGACGAGACGGCCGGCTGGCTGCTGGCCTCCCACGCGGCGGTCGCGTTCTCCAGCGCCCGCACCCACGCGCAGATGCAGGAGGCCATCGGCACCCGGCACACCATCGGGGAGGCCATGGGCATCCTCATGGGCAGGCACCGCCTCACCGAGGACCAGGCCTTCGCCACGCTGCGCCGGTACTCGCAGGACCACAACGTCAAACTCCGGGACGTGGCGGCCCGGGTCTGCGAGCGGGGCGCGCTGCCGTGAGCGGGCGCGGGGCGTTTGCTTCCCGCCCCGCGGGTAACTCCGGCATTCCGGACACCGATCCCCGGGAGTCGCCATGTGGAAGCGCAAGGGCAGGAAGGACCGCCGGACCGCCAAGCCGGTCCCCATGGAGCTGTGCGACCTGTGCGCCAGGGTCTTCCCCGAGGACGAGGCGGTGAGCGGCTACGTGCCGGACTCCTCCGCGGTGCACGAGACCAACGAGTGGTTCGACGGGCTGCGGCTCATCACCACGTGTTCCGACGACCACTTCGACGTGATCAAGGACGGGTACGCGCACCGGCCCTTCGTGGACGAGGAGCTGTGGGCGGCGAAGCTGACCCGGGCCCTGACCACCGGTCCGCCGGCCCTGTCCATGGACCAGCTCGGGTGCCGGACGGGCCTCCAGGAGCCCCAGATACGCGCGGCCGTCGCCTGGCACAACGAGCGCGTGCGGGAGGCGCAGGAGCGCAGCGACCCCTGAGGGCCGAAGCGCAGCGCCCCTGAGGGGCCGAGGTCAGCGCGGCCGCCGCACCCGGGTCAGCGCGGCGGCCGCACCCCGTGCACCCGGTAGGGCTCCGCGTCGGCCCACCTCACCTCCAGGCCGAGGCCCGGCCGGGAGGTGTCGGGGCGCAGTTCCCCGCCCTCGGGCGACAGGGTGCCGTCGAACAGCAGCCGCTCGACGCGGACGTGGTCGTGGAAATACTCCAGGTGCCGCAGCCGCCGCACGGCGCAGAAGGCGTGGGCGGACACCGCGGGCGCGCAGTGCGCGGACAGGTCCAGGTGCCGGACGGCGGACAGGCCGGCGACCTCCAGCACGCCGGTGATGCCGCCGCACCGGGTGACGTCGGCCTGGAGGCAGTCCACCGCGGGCGGCTCGGTCAGGTTGGCGAAGTCCTGGGCGGTGAAGGCGTACTCCCCCGCGGCGATCTCCAGCCGTGCCGGGCCGCGCTCGCGCAGCATCCGCAGTCCCTCCAGGTCAGCGGAGCCGACCGGTTCCTCGAACCACCGCACGTCCCACTCGTCGTGGAACCGGTGCGCCCAGTACAGCGCCTCCTTGCGGCCGAGCGCGCCGTTGGCGTCGGTGAACAGCTCCGTCCCGTCGCCCACCGCCCGCCGTACGGCGGTCAGGCGCCGCGGGTCGGCGTCCGGATCCCGTGAGGTCTTCAGCTTCACGCGTGCGATGCCCTGCCCGGCCCATCCGGCGAGCTGATCGGTGAGGCGGTCCAGGGGGTAGTTGGTGAAGCCGCCGCTGCCGTAGACGGGCACCCGGTCGTGGTGGGCCGGCAGGAGCTGGACCAGCGCAAGCCCCAGCAGCCGTGCCTTGAGGTCCCACAGCGCCACGTCCACGGCGGACCGGGCCATGGCGCCGACGCCCGGACGGCCGGCGTTGCGCATCCGCGCGCCCATCCGGTCCCAGAGGGCGGGCGGCGAGGAGACGGGGCGGCCCTCGACGACCGGCGCGAGCACGGAGTGGACGAAGGCCGCCACCGAGACGTCCCCGAAGGTGTAGCCGAGTCCGGTGCGGCCGCCGGCGTGCACGCGCACCAGGACCAGGGTCGTGGCGTCCCACTCCAGGGTGCCGTCCTGCTCGCGGCCCCCGGGGCCGTCGGTGGGGATCTCGAAGGCGTGCACGTCGACCGCGTCGATCACGCACTCGTCCAGGGTCCCGGTCTCCGGGCCGGTCAGCGGCGTCATCGCGCACTCCCTCGGCTTCGCGTACCCGGGCCGGTTCCCCACGCCGTCCGGTCCATGCGGGCCGTCCGGGTCAACCGACGTTTGTCCGGGCGCCGGCCGGGTCACTCAGTTCCCCGTCGCGAGCCATCGAAAGGACGCCCGAGGAGCACCCGTGAACCGGTTGTGGCGGCCGTTCCACCGTGTGTGGGACTGGCTGGCCGCGTCCGCCCTGGTCCGGCGCGGCCGGGACCTGGAGCTGATGCACCGGGCCATGGGCTTCGCCACCCTCGCCCTGGTCACGCTCGCTCCGCTGCTGATCGTGGTGGCCGCGGCCGACCCGCTGGGACGCGGGGGTTTCGCCTCCTGGCTGGCCGACGGCATGGGGCTGTCCGGGCGGTCGGCCAAGGTGCTGACCGACATCATCAGCCCGCCGACCAAGGTCGTCGGCACGACGAGCGTGTGGGGCGGGATCCTGCTCGGCGTGTTCGGCGTGTCCTTCGCGGCGAGCGTCCAGAACGGCTACGAGCGCATCTGGGAACTGCCCGCCGGCCCGTGGCACCGGATCTGGCGCCAGATGACCTGGGTGATCATGCTGACCGCCTACCTCTACCAGGAGGTGCAGACGCGGACCGCGCTGCACGGTTCGGCGCGGATCGCGCTGTCGACCGCCAGCGGCATGCTGTTCTTCTGGTGGGGCCAGCACTTCCTGCTGGGCGGTCAGGTCCGCTGGCGCGACCTGCTGCCGGGAGCGTTCGCCACGATGGTGGGCCTGATCGGCCTGCGCGGCTTCTCGTACCTCTTCTTCACCCCGCTCATCCTCGACAACGCCTTCAGCTACGGCGCGGTCGGCATCGTGCTGGTGGTGGAGTCCTGGCTGATCGGGGTCGGGTTCGTCGTCTTCGGCGGCGCGATGGTCGGGCACTGGTTCTGCGAGCACCACTGGTGGGCGCGGAACATCGACCGGAGACCGCCGGACTGACGGTCAGCCCGCGCGCCGGCGCAGGCTCCCGGCCAGGGTGGCGGCGACGGCCCCGGTCACGGCCGCGGCCAGGGCCAGCGGGCGGCGGTTGCGGGAGATCCAGAACTGGACGCTGCGCGGATGGGCCTCGTCGTCGAAGATCCCGTGTGCGCCGTAGTCGTCGGGGGCGGTGTCGTCCGGCGGCTTCCAGAGGTTGACGGGCCGCGACGGGTCGACGGGCTCGTCCGTCTGCTGCCCGTCGTAGCCGGTGCGGGCCAGGTAGCGGTCGAGGAGCCCCGGGGCGAACTTCTGGCCCAGCAGCGTGGCGACGGTGGAGCCGCCGACCCAGTACATGCGCCGCTCGGGATGGTCCGCGGCGTGCAGCACGGCCCGGGCGGCCACCTCCGGCTGGTAGACGGGGGCCACCGGGCGCGGATGGCGGGGCAGCCGGGTCAGGACCCAGCTGAACTGGGGCGTGTTGAGCCCGGGCATCTGCACCATGGTCACCCGCACCCCGCTGCGGTCGTGCAGCAGCTCGCAGCGCAGCGACTCGGTGAACCCCTGGATGGCGTGCTTGGCCCCGCAGTAGACGGCCTGGAGCGGGACGCTGCGTTCGGCCAGGGCGGAACCGACCTGGACGATGGTGCCGCGGTCGCGCGGTGTCATGCGCCGCAGGGCGGCCTGGGTGCCGTGGACGAAGCCGAAGTAGGTGACCTCGGTGGCCCGCCTCAGCTCCTCGGGCCGGATCTCCGCCACGGGCGCGAAGACGGTGGAGAACGCGGCGTTCACCCACACGTCGATCGGCCCGAACTCCTCCTCGACACGGGTGGCCGCCGCGTCCACGGCCTCCGCGTCGGCGACGTCCACGACCAGCGGCAGCGCGCGCCCGCCGGCCGCCTCGACCTCCTCGGCGGCCCGCCGAAGGGCGTGTTCGCCCCGCGCGAGCAGGGCCACCGCGGCCCCACGGGCACCGAAGGCGCGGGCGGTGGCCCGGCCGACGCCGCCGGTCGCGCCGGTGACGACGACGACCTCGGTGCCGTTCGCGCCCCGGTCCCGGGTGCCGCTCACTTCCTGCCCCGGCCGGGGAGGTGCTCCGCGTACTCGGTGAGCTTCTGCCGTACGCCCTTGGTGGCGATGCCGGTCAGCTCGGGGTCGTGCAGCGCCGCCTTGATGGCCTTCTTGCCCTGGTCCTTCATGATGTGCGGCGGGATCGGCGCGATCTCCGCGTCGACCTTGAACTCCAGGACCACGGGCCGGTCGGCGGCGAGCGCCTCGTCCCAGGCGGAGCCGACCTTCTTGGGGTCGGCGCAGACGATGCCCTTGAGGCCGAGGAGTTCGGCGTAGGCGGCGTAGGGGACGTCGGGGATGTCCTGGGAGCCCGGGTACTTGGGGTCGCCGGCCATGGCGCGCTGCTCCCAGGTGACCTGGTTGAGGTCCTGGTTGTTGAACACGCAGAAGATCAGCGGCGCCGACCCGGACAGGCGGTCCAGATAGCGCTTGACGGTGATCATCTCGTTCATGCCGTTCATCTGGAACGCGCCGTCCCCGATGAAGGCGATCACCGGGCGCTCGGGGTAGGCGAACCGCGCCGCGATGGCGTACGGCGTCCCCGGGCCCATCGTGGCCAGGGTGCCGGAGAGCGAGGCCCGCATGCCGTCGCGCAGCAGGAGGTGGCGCGCCCACCAGTTGGTGCCCGAGCCGGAGTCGGCCGTCAGGATGACGTCGTCCGGCAGCCGCGGCGAGAGTTCGGCGGCGACGGCCTGCGGGTTGATGGTCTTGCCGAAGTGCTCGCCCGCCCAGCGGTCGCACAGGTCGTGCCACTCCCCGACGTCCTTCTCGATCTTCTCCCGCCAGCCGCGGTCCTCCTTGCGCTGGAGCATCGGGATCAGGGCGCGCAGGGTCTCCCTGGAGTCGCCGACGAGGTGGGCGTCCATGGGGTAGCGGATGCCGATCATGCGGCCGTCGATGTCGATCTCGACGCCCCGGGCCTGCCCCTCCTCGGGCAGCCACTCCGAGTACGGGAAGCTGCTGCCGACCATGAGCAGGGTGTCGCAGCCCTGGATCATGTTGTCGCTGGCCTTGCTGCCCAGCAGGCCGATCGGCCCGGTGACGTAGGGCAGGTCGTCGGGCAGGACCTCGCGGCCGAGCAGGGCCTTGGCGACACCGGCGCCGAGCAGTTCGGCGACCTCCATCACCTCGGCCTCCGCGTTGGCCGCGCCCTGGCCGACGAGCATGGCGACCTTCTTGCCCGCGTTGAGGACGTCGGCGGCCTTGCGCAGTTCGTCGAGGTCGGGCAGGACCCGGGGCCTGCTCCAGCCGACACTGGAGAAGACGGAGCCGTGCTCCCTGGGCGGGGAGGGCTGGGCCTCCTCCTCCTGGATGTCGTTGGGGATGATGATCGTGGCGACGCCCCGGGTGGTCAGCGCGGTCTTGAAGGCCCGGTCGATGACGTGCCGGGCCTGGCCCGGGTGGACGACCATCTGGCAGTACTCGGAGACGTCCGCGAAGAGCTGGTCGAGCGCGATCTCCTGCTGGTAGTGGGTGCCCAGGGAGAGCCGTTTCTGCTGGCCCACCACCGCCACCACGGGCTGGTGGTCGAGCTTCGCGTCGTACAGCCCGTTGAGCAGATGCACGGCGCCCGGACCCGACGTGGCGACGCAACAGCCCACCTCGCCGGTGAACTTGGCGTGGCCGCAGGCCATGAAGGCGGCCATCTCCTCGTGCCTGGCCTGGATGAACTCCGGGTCGCCGTCGGCCCGGTCGAACGCGCCGAGCAGACCGTTGATGCCGTCGCCCGGATAGCCGTACACCCGCTTGACGCCCCACTCGGACAGGCGCTGGAGCACATAGTCGGCGACTTGGGTCATGGAGCTCTCCCAGGCGTGGGGGGACGACGGTCGGCTTGTGGGGTTACCTCCCCGGCTCCCTCTAAACCGCCGTGCCGCCCCCGGGGGCGCTTGGTGAACCGGCCGTCCGTCGCCTCCGGCCGCTCGCCCGCCCGCCCGCTACGCCGGCGGCGGTGCCGTGCTGGCCCGGGTCACCAGCCGGGTCGGCACCAGTGTCGTGCCCCGCTCCGGGCCGGCCGCGCGCATCTTGCGCAGCACGGCCCGCACGCACTGCCGTCCGACCTCGGCGAAGTCCTGGTGGACGGTGGTCAGCGGGGGCAGGAAGGAGCCGGCCTCGGCGATGTCGTCGAAGCCGATGACGCTGACGTCCTCGGGCACGCGCCGGCCGCGTTCGTGCAGGGCGCGCAGCAGGCCGAGGGCCATCTGGTCGTTGGCCGCGAAGACGGCGGTGCACTCCTCGCGCGCGGCGAGTTCCAGGCCCGCCCGGTAGCCGGACTCCGCCGACCAGTCGCCCCGGACGAGGGGCGGCGGGGTGCGGCCGGCCTCGGTGAGCGTCCGCCGCCAGGCGTCGGTGCGGCGCTGGGCGGCGAAGGAGCCCTCGGGGCCGCCCAGGTGCCACACCGTGTCGTGCCCTAGGTCGAGCAGGTGGCGCACGGCGGCGCGGCTGCCGCCCGCCTGGTCGGTGTCGACGACCGTGTAGGTGTCGCCGGCGTCGGAGTCGACCACGACGACCTGGACGTGCGGGGGCAGCGTGAGGGACGCCGCGTCCAGGAGGTGGACCTCCATGATGACGATGACCGCGTCGACGGCCAGTTCCTCCAGGCGCGAGAACGCGCCGCGCACCTCGTCCTGGGTGGGGACGGCGACCGGCAGCAGCGTCACCGCGTACCCCTCGCGCGCCGCGGAGGTCGCGATGGCCTCCAGGGTGCGCACGTTGCCGGTGGTGGCCAGTGTGAAGGTGATGACGCCGATGGTGCGGAACTCGCCGCGCTTGAGGGCGCGGGCGGCGCTGTTGGGCCGGTAGCCCAGCTCCTTCATGGCCGCCAGCACCTGCCGCCGGGTCTCCTCGGTCACGCCCGCGTAGCCGTTGGAGACGCGGGAGACGGTCTGCGAGGAGACACCGGCCAGCCGGGCCACGTCCGCCATGGAGGCCGTGCGGTCCCGGCCGCGGCGGCCACCCGTGGGTGTGCTCGTCGGGACTTCCTCAGCCGTGCTCACTCGCCGTCAGCCGCCTCTCCGTCGCTGTCGGGTCCCGGTGCGCGAGGACCCTTGACCGTCGTCATCGGGGCAGTGTAGACATGCCGCCATCAGATGTTTACGTAAACATAACAGCTCGGCACCTCTTCGCGGTGCGTGATGTTTACGCAAACATCAGCGAGGTTCCGGGACGCGGACGAGCGAGGACGACATGACGACGCTGCAACCACCGGCCGCCACCGAGGCGCCGCCGGTCCCGCCCCCGGTACGGCGGGACCGCCGGTCCTGGACGGGGTGGGGCTTCCTCGGTCCCTTCGTGGCCGTGTTCGCCCTGGTGTTCCTCGCGCCGATCGCCTACTCGGTCTACCTCAGCCTCTTCCGCGACCAGCTGATCGGCGGGACCACCTTCGTCGGCCTCGACAACTACGGCGAGGCGCTGAAGGACGAACGGTTCTGGGCCTCGCTCGGCCGGGTCTCGCTCTTCCTGGCCGTACAGGTGCCGGTCATGCTCGGCATCGCGCTGCTCGTGGCGCTGGCGCTGGACAGCGGCCGCCTCTACGGCCGGGACTTCTTCCGCATCTCGATCTTCCTGCCGTACGCCGTGCCCGCCGTGGTGGCCACCCTGATGTGGGGCTTCATGTACGGCACCCGCTTCGGCCTGGTCGGTGACATCAACGGCGCGCTGGGCGTCTCCCTGCCCGACCCGCTCTCCCCCGACCTGGTGCTGGCCTCCATCGGCAACATCGTGACCTGGGAGTTCGTCGGCTACAACATGCTGATCTTCTACGCGGCACTGCGTGTGGTCCCGCACTCGCTCTACGAGGCGGCCCAGATCGACGGCGCCGGCCAGATCCGCGTGATCACCGCCATCAAGCTCCCGGCCATCCGCGGGGCCCTGGTGATCGCCACCATCTTCTCGATCATCGGCAGCTTCCAGCTCTTCAACGAGCCGAGCATCCTCCAGCCCCTGGCGCGCAACGCCATCACCACGGACTACACGCCGAACTACTACACCTACGCGCTGTCCTTCAACGGACAGCAGCACAACTACTCCGCGACGGTCGCCATCGTCATGGGGCTGATCACCATGGTCGTCGCCTACGCCGTGCAGCTGCGCGGCATGCGCAAGGGAGTGTGAGACAGCGATGACCAGTCCCGTCGCCACCGTTTCCGACCGTCGTGCGACCGCGCCGTCCGGCACGTCGGGCTCCGTGCCCCGGCTGCGGACGCCCCGGCGCCGGCACTCGGCCGACCGGCCCCGGCGCAGCGTGCTGCTGACCGCGCTCACCTCTCTCGTGCTGCTGTACAGCCTGGTGCCGCTGGTCTGGCTCGCCATCAGCGCCACCAAGACGCAGGAGGGGCTGGCCCGTTCCGCGGGCCTCTGGTTCGACGGCGACTTCGCGCTGTGGGACAACATCACCGAGACGTTCACCTACGACGGCGGCGTCTTCACCCGCTGGCTGCTCAACACCCTGCTGTACGTGGGCCTCGGCGCGGGCGGCGCCACCCTCCTCGCCGTGCTCGGCGGCTACGCGCTCGCCAAGTTCGACTTCCCCGGCCGGCGTGCCGTCTTCGCCGTCGTCATCGGCGCGGTGGCGGTGCCGGGGACGGCACTGGCGGTGCCGACCTTCCTCATGTTCAGCGAGATGGGACTCACCAACACCCCCTGGGCGGTGATCGTCCCGTCCCTGATCTCGCCGTTCGGCCTCTATCTGATGTGGGTGTTCGCCACCGAGGCCATCCCCACCGAGCTGATGGAGGCCGCCCGCATCGACGGGGCGGGCGAGGTGCGCACCTTCTTCCGGGTCGCGCTGCCGCTGCTGGCGCCCGGCATCGTCACCGTCCTGCTGTTCACCATGGTCGCGACCTGGAACAACTACTTCCTGCCGCTGGTCATGCTCAAGGACCCCGACTGGTATCCGCTGACGCTCGGCCTCAACAGCTGGAACCAGCAGGCCGCGACGGCGGGCGGCGAGCCCGTCTTCAACCTGGTCGTCACCGGGTCGCTCCTCACCATCCTGCCGCTGATCGCCGCGTTCCTGCTGCTCCAGAGGTACTGGCAGTCCGGCCTCGCCGCCGGAAGCGTCAAGGAGTAGCCCTCCCCCGTTCCCGCCCCTCACCGACAACCCCGCCGACCCTCAACGGTGCCGGTCCCGGCCACGAAGAAGTGGAAGCACGCCCATGCCCACACATCTGTCCACGCACTCGCGCCGCCTCCTGCGCGGCACGGCCCTCCTCTGCGCCCTCGCCCTGGGGGCGAGTGCCTGCGGCGACTCCGACGACGGGGGGTCGGACCAGAAGGCGGTCTCCGAGGCGGACGTCCAGGCGGCCCTGAAGGAGGGCGGCACCATCACGGTCTGGGCCTGGGAGCCCACGCTCAAGCAGGTCGCCACCGACTTCGAGAAGGCACACCCGGGCGTCAAGGTGAACCTCGTCAACGCCGGGACCAACAAGGACCAGTACACGGCGTTGCAGAACGCGATCTCGGCGAAGAAGGGTGTCCCGGACGTCGCCCAGGTCGAGTACTACGCGATGGGCCAGTTCGCCCTGACCGAGCAGCTCACCGACCTCAAGTCCTTCGGCGCCGAGAAGCTGTCCGCCCAGTTCTCCCCCGGCCCGTGGAACGGGGTGAAGGCCGGTTCGGACGGCGTCTACGCGCTGCCCATGGACTCCGGTCCGATGGCGCTGTTCTACAACAAGAAGGTCTTCGACAAGTACCACATCAAGGTGCCCACCACCTGGGCCGAGTACCTGGACGCCGCCCGCGACCTGCACAAGGCCGACCCGAAGGCGTACATCACCGCCGACAACGGCGACGCCGGGTTCGCCACCAGCATGCTCTGGCAGGCCGGTTCGCGGCCGTACACGGTCGACGGCACCAAGGTGAAGATCGACTTCTCCGACCAGGGCGCCAAGACCTTCACCGGCACCTGGCAGCAGCTGATCGACGAGAAGCTGCTCGCCTCGGTCCCCGCCTGGACCGACGAGTGGTACAAGGGCCTCGGCGACGGCAGCATCGCGACGCTGGCGACCGGTGCCTGGATGCCCGCCAACCTGGAGTCCGGCGCGAAGTCCGCCTCCGGCGACTGGCGCGTCGCCCCGATGCCCCTGTGGAAGGCGGGCGACAAGGTCAGCGCCGAGAACGGCGGCAGCGCGCTCGCGCTCCCGGAGCTGGGCAAGAACGAGGCACTGGCGTACGCCTTCGTCGAGTACGCGAACGCGGGTGACGGCGTGCAGACCCGGCTGAAGAACGGCGCCTTCCCGGCGACCACCGCCGACCTTCAGTCCACGAAGTTCCAGGACACCGCGTTCCCGTACTTCGGCGGCCAGAAGGCCAACAAGATCTTCGCCGAGTCGGCCGCGGACGTTCCCGACGACTGGTCGTACCTGCCCTACCAGGTCTACGCCAACTCGGTCTTCAACGACACCGTCGGCAAGGCCTACGTCTCCGGCACCACGCTGGCCGAGGGCCTCGAGTCCTGGCAGGAGGCCTCGGTCAAGTACGGCGAGGAGCAGGGCTTCACCGTCGAGAAGTAGCGCACGCCCCCACCGGAAGGACCGCCATGATCTCCACCCTCCACTCCCGCCGGCACCGCGGGACGGACGGTGCGCCCGCCCCGCGTCTCGCCTACGGCGCCGACTACAACCCCGAGCAGTGGCCGCGTGAGGTGTGGGCGCAGGACGTACGGCTGATGCGGGAGGCCGGCGTGAACATCGTGTCGCTCGGCATCTTCTCCTGGGCCCGCATCCAGCCGGGCCCGGACACCTGGGACTTCGCCTGGCTCGACGAGGTGATGGACCTGCTGCACGAGCACGGGGTCGGCGTCGACCTGGCGACGGCCACCGCGTCCCCGCCGCCCTGGCTGACCACCGCGCACCCGGAGATCCTCCCGGTCACCGACCGGGGCGAGACGCTGTGGCCGGGAGCGCGCCAGCACTGGCGCCCGACCTCGCCCGTCTTCCGGGAGCACGCCCTGCGCCTGGTCCGGAAGCTGGCGACCCGCTACGCCGACCACCCGGCGCTCGTCGCCTGGCACGTCAACAACGAGCTGGGCTGCCACAACGTCTACGACTACTCCGACGACGCCGCCCGTGCCTTCCGGGACTGGCTGCGTGCGCGGTACGGCACGACGGACGCCCTCAACCACGCCTGGGGCACGGCGTTCTGGTCGCAGCGCTACGGCGCCTGGGAGGAAGTCCTGCCGCCGCGGCTGGCCGCGTCCCATCCCAACCCGACCCAGCAGCTGGACTTCAAGCGGTTCTCCTCGGACGCGCTCAAGGACCACCTGCGCGCGGAGCGGGACCTGCTGCGGGAGCTGACCCCGGACGTCCCGGTCACCACCAACTTCATGGTGATGCCCGGCACCAAGGGCATGAACTACGCGGACTGGGCCGGCGAGGTCGACTTCGTCGCCAACGACCACTACGTCGTCCCGCACCCGCAGGCCCGTGACGAGCTGTCGTTCTCGGCGAACCTCACCAGCGGCATCGCGGGCGGCCGCCCCTGGTTCCTGATGGAGCACTCCACCAGCGCCGTGAACTGGCAGCCGGTCAACCTGGCCAAGCGGCCGGGCGAGATGGCCCGGGACTCGCTGACGCACGTGGCGCACGGCGCGGACGCGGTCTGCTTCTTCCAGTGGCGCCAGTCGGCGGCCGGTGCCGAGAAGTACCACTCGGCGATGGTCCCGCACGCCGGTGCGGACAGCGACCTGTTCCGTTCGGTCGTCGCGCTCGGCGACACGCTGAAGACGCTCGCGCCGGTCGCCGGGAGCGAGCGGGAGCCCGCCGAGGTGGGCATCCTCTTCGACTGGGAGTCGTGGTGGGCGAGCGAGCAGGACTCGCACCCCACCTCGCTGCTCGACTACCACCGGGAGGCGCTCGACTGGTACTCGGCGCTGCTCTCGCTGGGCGTCCGCGCCGACGTCGTCACCACCGGCGCCGACCTGAGCCGCCACCGGGTGCTGATCGCGCCGGTGCTGCACCTGGTCCCGGCCGAGCTGGCCAAGGACCTCACGCGCTACGCCGAGCAGGGCGGGCACCTGGTCACCACGTACTTCTCGGGCATCGTGGACGAGAACGACCACGTCTGGCTGGGCGGCTACCCGGGCGCGCTGCGGGACCTGCTGGGCATCCGCGTCGAGGAGTTCGGCCCGCTGCCCGCCGGGCGGAGCGTGGAGCTGGACGGCGCGGGCAGCGGAAGCCTGTGGACCGACCGGATCACCGCGACCGCGCCGGAGACCGAGGTCCTGGCGCACTACCGCACCGGCGCCCAGGCGGGGCGCCCCGCCGTCACCCGGCGTCCCACGGGCGCCGGTTCGGCCGCCTACGTCTCCACCCGGCTCGGCGCCGACGGGCTCGCCGCGCTGCTGCCGCGGCTGCTCGGCCCGGCCGGGGTGGCGAGCGAACTGCCCGCCGGGGTGCGGGGACGGGTCGAGACCACGGTGCGCCGGGGCCCCGGCGGACGGTTCCTGTTCCTGGTCAACCGGACCGACGAGGCGGTGACCGTCCCGGGTCTCACCGGAGAGGTCCTGGTGGGCTCCGCCGGCGAGGACGGCGCCGTCGTCCTCGCGCCCGGGGGCGTCGCCGTCCTGCGCACGCCCACCGACTGAGCGCACCCATGCCCCCGCGGCCCTCGGAGCGGTACGCACGCCGCTCCGAGGGCCGTGCCTCCGGCCCACCCCGTACGGACACGAGGAGACCGCATGACCACCGACCCCCGTGAGCGCGAGGTCCGTCGCAGGATGGCGGCCCGGGAGCTGTACGCGGACGGCGCCCCGGGCCTGGAGGGCCTGGCGGAGGAGCGGCTGCGCGGCAAGGAGCTGGCCGACGCCTACAACCGGACCGGCGCGCGGGACGAGGAGGGCCGCCGGGCGCTCCTGAAGGAGCTGCAAGCGGCGCTGGGCACGGGCGTGTGGATCGAGCCGCCGCTGCACGTGGCCTACGGCAACCGGGTCCACCTGGGCGACGACGTGTACGCCAACTTCGGCCTCACCCTCGTCGACGACGTCGAGGTCTTCGTCGGCGACCGGGTGATGTTCGCCCCGCACGTGACGGTCAGCACCACCGGCCACCCCGTCCACCCGGACCTGCGCCGGGACGGCACGCAGTTCTCGGCGCCGGTGCGCATCGAGGATGACGTGTGGATCGGGGCCGGCGCGCTGATCATGCCGGGGGTGACCGTCGGCCGTGGCTCGGTGGTCGGGGCGGGCAGTGTGGTGACGGCCCACGTGCCGCCGATGACGGTCGTCGCCGGGACACCGGCCCGGGTGCTGCGCGAGATCACCGACGCCGACCGCGAGTGGACCTACCGTCCGCCCCGCACCCTGGGGGCCGGTCCGGGGCCGGGGTGACCGACCCGGGGTCCGGCAACTTCCGGCGGCCGTCCGGCACATGGCACGGCGGCACCGCAGTACGATGATCGAAAACTGCGGCGAGCGTCACCTCCCGGACCACGGAGCCTGCCATGACCACCGACCACACCCAGCCTCCCCAGATCGACACCGGCCGGGCCCACCCCGCGCGGGTCTACGACTGGCTGCTGGGCGGCAAGGACAACTACCCGGTCGACGAGGCGGTGGGCGAGACCCTGCCGCCCGAGGCCCGGGACGCGGCGCGGCAGAACCGCGCGTTCATGAACCGCGCGGTGGCGCACCTCGCCGCGCGGGGCATCGACCAGTTCCTGGACATCGGCACGGGCATCCCGACCGAGCCCAACCTGCACCAGATCGTCCAGCGGACGGTGCCGACGGCCCGCGTCGTCTACGCCGACAACGACCCGATCGTGCTGCGGCACGCGGAGGCGCTGCTGGTCAGCAGCCCCGAGGGCGCCACGGACTACATCCAGGCCGATGTCCGGGAGCCGGAGGAGATCGTGCGGCACGCGCGCGGGATCCTGGACTTCGACCGGCCGATCGCCCTGTCGCTGATCGCGCTGATGCACTTCGTCCCCGACGACCAGGACGCTCACGGCATCGTGCGGGGACTGGTCGAGACCCTCCCCGCGGGCAGCCACCTGGTCCTCTCGCACGCCGCGCTCGACCTCTTCCCCGAGCTGGCGGAGCAGGTGATCGCCCAGTACGCCAAGGGCGGCATCCGGCTCGGCTTCCGTACCCGGGCGGAGGTGGCCCGCTTCTTCGACGGTCTGGAGCTGGTGCCGCCCGGCCTGGTCACGGCCACCGAGTGGTACGGCGAGGGCCAGGAGCCGCCCGCGCGGGAGGAGAGCGGAATCTACGCGGGCGTGGCGCGCATTCCCTGACGGGTCACGAGAAGGCGGCAGTGGCTAGCGGCGGCGTCCGCGCGTCGCCCAGCCGCTGCCGATCCCCGCGACGTGCAGGGCCAGCAGGGCGAGGCCGATGAGCATGACGTTGGTGGAGGTGAAGACGTCGTTGGTCGACACCTCCGCCGCGTTGATCAGCCAGGCGATGAGGAACAGGACCGCCGCGATGATGGCGAGCACGGTGTACACCCCTTCGGATCGGCGGCACCGGGGCGGTGCCGTGTCTCGCGTATGCCCCCGACGGGCCGCGTGACACGGCGCAGGACACCGCGCGCTTCGTACAGTGGAGGAGGCGGCCCGCCCCGAGGCCGCCCGGTCACTCCCCCACACCGTCCCGGAGCCCTCATGCACGACCCGTCCACCGCGCCGGACGACGACGGTTTTGGCACGCTGTTCGGCCTGGACGCCCTCACGCCCGGTCCGCCGCCCGCCGCCGGGCCGCGCTTCCGGGACTCCGCCGCCGCCCGCCGGCTGCTGCCGGTACGGGAGATCCACGCCGAGCCGGCCGCGGCCGCGTCCCCGCGCGGCCGGCAGGTCCTCGCCCGGTTCCCCGGCGCCCGCGTGGTCGAGGTGGACTCCCACTGGGGCATCCCCGGGCTGCACGGCAACGAGGGCAACGTCGAGCGCTGGGTGCGGGTCAAGGGTGAGACGCTGGTCCTGGGCGAGCGGAAGACGCTCACCACCCGGCCCAACGGCCGTTCCGCGGACTGGATCGCGCCGGGCGCCTCCAACGGCTGCGCCATGGCCTGCGCCTACTGCTACGTGCCGCGCCGCAAGGGGTACGCCAACCCCGTCACCGTGTTCACCAACGTCGACCGGATCATCGCCCACCTCGGCCGCCACATCGCCCGGCAGGGACCCAAGCGCGAGCCGAACCAGTGCGACGCCGACGCCTGGGTCTACGACGTCGGTGAAAACGGCGACTGCTCGGTGGACGCCCTGATCTGCGACAACACCGCGGACCTGGTGCACGCCTTCCGGCAGTGGCCGACGGCGAAGGCGTCCTTCGCGACGAAGTTCGTCAATCCCGACCTGCTCGCCCTGGACCCGCGCGGCCGGACCCGGATCCGCTTCTCCCTGATGCCGCCGGACGACTCCCGGCTGCTGGACGTGCGCACCTCCCCCGTGGCCGAGCGCATCGCCGCGGCCGGCGACTTCCTGGACGCCGGCTACGAGGTGCACTTCAACCTCTCCCCCGTGGTGGTGCGGCCGGGGTGGGAGGAGGCCTGGACGGAGCTGCTGCGGCACCTCGACGACGTGCTGCCCGACCGGGTCAAGCGGCAGGCCGCCGCCGAGGTGATCATGCTGACGCACAACCGGGAGCTGCACGAGGTCAACCTGGGCTGGCACCCGCGGGCCGAGGAGGTGCTGTGGCGACCGGAGATCCAGCAGGCCAAGCGCTCGGAGAACGGCGCGCTCAACGTGCGCTACCGGGCGGACGTCAAGGCCGCGGCGGTCGCCCGGCTCCGTGCGCTGGCCGCCGCCCACACGCCCTGGCTGCGGATCCGCTACGCCTTCTGAGAGCGGCCCCCGATAATGTTGCGTGCGCAACAACCGCCGGAGGCGATGCTTCCGGCAGTTCCGCGAGCACACTGGGGAGCCGGCCTTGCCGCAGACGATCGACACGCACGCACACCGGCCGGACGCCGCCACCGCCACCACCGCAGAGGGCTGGGTCGAACTCGGCTCGCACGCCCAACTGCGCGAGGTGCTGGGCGAACCCTGGCCCGTCGTCATCGACAAGGTGCACGACCGGCTCACGGACGACGACCGGGACATCCTGACCCGCTCCTCCTTCTGCCTCCTGGCGACCTCCGACGCGGGCGGCAACTGCGACGTGTCGCCGCGCGGCGACGCCCCGGGCTTCACCCACGTCCTCGACTCCCGGACGCTCGCCCTGCCGGACCGGCCGGGCAACCGGCGCGGGGACAGCTTCCACAACATCCTCGACAATCCGCACGCCGGTCTGCTCTACCTGGTTCCCGGGGGCAAGGAGGTGCTCCGGGTCAACGGCAGGGCCCGCGTCCTCACCGACGCGCCCTTCTTCGACGCGATGGCGCGGGACGGAAGGCGCCCGGACCTCGCCCTGCTCCTGGAGATCGACGAGATCTACCTCCACTGCCCGATGTCCCTGAACCGGGCGGGGCTGTGGAACCCCCGGTCCCCGCAAGCGAGTTGAGACCCTCGCCCCGCCGTCGGGGCGACGGGGCGGGCCGCGGCGGCGCCGCCTGTGTGAGCCCCGTCTCTACCAGCACTTATTAGGGTAGGCTAACCTTCGCCACGTGAGATCACGTGAAGACGCAGCCGGTACCCCGAGCCTGCGCGGTCATGAGCTGTCGGCGACGGGCGTGACCGTCGCGTACGACGGTGTCGATGTCGTGCACGAGGCCGCGGTCCGGCTCAGGCCCGGTGAAGTGACCGTCCTGGTGGGTCCCAACGGCAGTGGGAAGTCGACACTGCTGCGGACCGTCGCCCGGTTGCAGCGGGCCCGCAGTGCCACGCTCAGCCTGGACGGCGCCACCGACGGGCTGGCGCTGACATCCCGTGAGTTCTCGCGGTACGTCGCCCTGCTGACGCAGGGACGCCCCACGCCCGGCGGACTGACCGTGCGGGACGTCGTCGAGTTCGGCCGCTACCCGTACCGGGGCCGCTGGGGGCGGCCCGATCCGGACGGCCCGGCCGCCGTCGACCGGGCGCTCGCGCTCACCGGCGTCGACGGCCTGGCCGACCGCGGCGCCGACCACCTCTCCGGCGGGCAGTTGCAGCGGGTGTGGCTCGCCAGCTGCCTCGCCCAGGAGACCGGCGTGCTGCTCCTGGACGAACCCACGACCTACCTCGACCTGCGCTACCAGGTCGAACTCCTCGACCTCGTCCGCGACCTGGCGGACCAGCACGGCATCGCCGTCGGTGTCGTCCTGCACGACCTCGACCAGGCGGCCGCCGTCGCCGACCGGATCACGCTCCTCGAAGCGGGCCGGATCGTCGCCGACGGCCCGCCCGAGGACGTGCTGACGCCGGAGCGGCTGACCGCCGTCTACGGCATCCGGATCGACGTCGACACCGACCCCCTCACCGGCCGGCTGCGCACCCGCCCGATCGGCCGCCATCACATACGAACCCCCGAAAGGCTCGGCACCACCTCATGAGACGCCTCCTGCTCACCGCGGCCGCCACCACCGCCGCGGCGCTCACCCTCGCCGCCTGCGGCACCACCGAACCCGCAGCGGACAAGACGGAGAAGAAGGCCTCCGAGGCGATCACGCTCAAGGACGGCAAGGGCACCGAGGTGAAGCTCGACGGTCCCGCCACCAAGGTCGTCGCCACCGAGTGGAACGTCGTCGAGAGCCTCGTCTCGCTCGGGGTCGACCCGGTCGGCGTCGCGGACGTCAAGGGCTACAAGACCTGGGACAGCGCCGTTCCGCTGAAGAACGAGCCCAAGGACATCGGCACCCGCGGCGAGCCGAGCATGGACACCGTCGCCTCCCTCGCCCCCGACCTCATCGTCGCCACCACGGACCTCACCCCGGCCGCCGTGAAGCAGTTGCGCGAGGTCGCCCCGGTGATCGAGGTGACGTCCGCCGACGGCACCGGCCAGATCGACCAGATGCTGGAGAACGTCGACCTCATCGCCAAGGCCACCGGCACCTCGGACCGGGCCAAGACCGTCCGCGCGGACTTCGAGGCCAAGGTCGCCGAGGGCAAGAAGGCCCTGGCCGACGCCGGGGCGGCCGGCAAGGACTTCGCCTTCGCCGACGGCTACGTCGCCTCCAACCAGGTCTCGATCCGCCCCTACACGGCGACCTCGCTCATCGGTGAGGTCAACGAGGCGATCGGTCTGAAGAACGCCTGGACGGTCAAGGGCGACGAGGCCTACGGGCTCGGCACCACCGACGTCGAGGGCCTGACCAAGCTGCCGAAGGACACCCAGTTCGCCTACATCGGCAACGACGACGACCCGAGCGCCACCCCGTTCACCGGTGAGCTGGCCAAGAACTCGGTGTGGAAGTCCCTGCCGTTCGTGAAGGCCGGGGACGTGCACCGCCTCGACGACGGCATCTGGATGTTCGGCGGTCCCGGGTCGATGGAGGCGTACATCGACGCCGTCGTCGGCGCCCTGACGAAGTAGCGGGGCCATGGCCGTCACCGCAACCGAACCCACCGCTGCCCCCGCGGCGGCGGTCCCCACGTCCCGGTCGGGCGCGGCCGCGGTGACGGCCGGAATCGTCCTGCTGGTCGCCGTCCTCGCCGTCGTCGACATCACGCAGGGCACCGCCGCCGTCGGGCCCTCCGAGGTCTTCAAAGCCCTGACGGGGCAGGCCGATCCGGACGACGCGTCCGTCGTCGTCGCCTCCCGGCTGCCCCGGATGACCGCGGGGCTCCTGGTCGGCGCCGTCCTGGGCATGGCCGGCGCCGTGCTCCAGGCGGTCAGCCGCAACGTGCTGGCCTCGCCCGACACCCTCGCGGTGAACGCGGGTTCCTACCTGGCGCTGGGGCTGGCCGGCGCCACCGGTGTCTCGCTGCCGCTGCTCGCCTCCTCCGGCGTCGCCTTCGTGGGCGGCCTGGCCGCGGCGGCCGTCGTGCTCGGGTTGTCCGGCCTCGGCACCGGCACCGTCCGCCTCGTGCTGGCGGGCACCGCGCTGATGCTGGGCCTGAACTCCATGACGGAGGGACTGCTGCTGCTCTTCCCCGAGCAGACCAAGGGCCTCTACGAGTGGAACCAGGGCAGCATCGCCCAGAACGGCTTCGACGGCGTCCTGCACATACTGCCGATCGCCCTGATCGGGCTGGCCGGGCTGATGCTGACGGCCCGCCGGGTGGACGCGCTGGCGCTCGGCGACGACGCCGCGCGCGGTCTCGGCGTCCCGGTACGGGCCACCCGCGTCACGGTCGTCGTGCTCGCGGCGCTGCTGTCCGCCGCCGCCGTCACGCTGGCCGGGCCCATCGGCTTCGTCGGCCTGTGCGCGCCCGCCCTGGTGCGTCCGCTCGCCCGCCGGTTCCGCGGCTTCGCCCGCTCCCGTACGGCGATGCCCGCGGCGGCGCTCACCGGCGCCGCCCTGGTGCTCGGTTCGGACGTGCTGCTGCGGGCCCTGATCGCGGACGACCGCGCGGTGTCCGTGCCCACGGGCGTGGTCACCAGCCTGGTCGGCGCCGTGTTCCTGGTCGCCATGGCGCTGCGCGTGCGGGACACCGCCGGGGCCGGGGCGCCCGACCGGCTGCGGATCCCGAGCCGGACGGTGTTCCTGGCCACGATCGCCGTCCTGGTCGTGGTGCTGGTGGGGCTCGTGATCGCCGCGGTACTGGTGGGCGACACCCGGCTGCTGCTCGGTGACGTCGTCAACTGGGCTCAGGGCCGGGCCGGGCGGACCGTCTCCTTCGTGCTGGACACGCGGGTGCCCCGGGTCCTCGCCGCGCTGGGCGCGGGCGCGGCGTTGGCCCTGGCCGGCACGCTCGTGCAGGCCGTCACCCGCAACCCGCTCGCCGAACCGAACGTCCTCGGCGTGACCGGCGGCGGCGCGCTGGGGGCGGTGATCCTCGTGACCACCGTGCCGGCCGCCGGGACGTGGGGGGTGGCGGGAGCCGCGTTCGCGGGGTCCGCCGTCACCGCCGTCCTCGTCTTCGGGCTCGCGGCCCGGGGCGGCTTCCGGCAGAACCGGCTGGTCCTCGTCGGCATCGGCGTGGCCTCCGGGACGGCGGCGCTGATCAGCCTGCTGATCGTGCTCACCGACCCGTTCAACGCGACCAAGGCGCTGACCTGGCTGTCGGGTTCGACCTACGGGCGGACCATGCCGGACGTCGTACCGGTCGCGCTGGCGCTGGTCGTCGGCATCGGCGTCGCGGTCGCCCGGCGCACCGAACTGGACCTGCTCTCGCTGGACGAGGACACCCCGCGGCTGCTCGGCCTGCGGGTGGCCCCGGGACGTCTCGGGTTCCTGGTGCTCAGTGTCGTCCTCAGCGCGACCGCCGTGGCCTGCGCGGGCACCATCGGGTTCGTGGGGCTGGTCGCCCCGCACGCCGCACGCGCCCTGGTGGGCCGGCGGCACGTGCGGGTCGTGCCGGTCGCGCTCCTCCTCGGCGCCACGCTGGTCTGCGCGGCCGACCTGCTCGGCCGCACGGTCATCGCCCCGGCCCAGCTCGGCGCGGGGCTGATGACGGCGGTGATCGGAACGCCGTACTTCCTGTACCTGCTGGTCCGGAGCCGTCGCTAGACGAGCCCCGGGCCGGAAAACTGGGTGCCCCGTGGTTCCGCGCCCCCGTACCGTGCCGCCATGGACCGGCGCGCAACGGACGGGGGCCGCACGGGCCTGCTGAACGTCATCGACCTGGAGGCCACCTGCTGGGACGGGCAGCCGCCGCCCGGCGAGGTGAGCGAGATCATCGAGATCGGCCTCGCCGTGGTCGACCTCGACGCCCGTGAACGGGTGGCCCGGCACCGGATCCTGGTGCGGCCCACCCGCTCCCGGGTCAGCGCCTTCTGCACGGAGCTGACCGGCATCACCCGGGCGGAGGCCGACCGCGGCGTGAGCCTCGCCCGGGCCTGCGACACGCTGGTGCGTGCACACGGCGCGGGCGCCCGGCCCTGGGCGAGCTGGGGCGACTACGACCGCAAGCAGCTCGTCCGCCAGTGTGCGGCCGACGGGGTTCCCTACCCCTTCGGCCACCCGGCCGAGCGCACGCACACCAACGCCAAGGCCGTCTTCGCCGAGGCCCACGGGCTGCGCCGGCGCCCCGGGATGGCGCGGGCCCTGGAGATCGCCGGGCTGCCGCTGACGGGACGGCACCACCGGGGCGTGGACGACGCCTGGAACATCGCGGCGCTGGTGCTCCGGCTGGCCGATCGGGGCGCCTGGCCCGGCTCTTGTTAGACGCGACGTCAAGTTACTGAACCGTAATGAGTCAGGTGCTACCCGTGGTAACCCCTGTCCGGTTACGGTCCCGTAACCCCACAGGAGCAGCGCGACCACGGCCTCGACCCCACGGGACCGCGGACGACCGGATCCGGCCCTTCCCCAGGAGGTTCGCCATGCCCCCACGTCCCCGCATGCTCGCCGCGGCCATCGTCGCCGCCCTCGCCCTCGGCGCCCAGGCCGCGGCGGCCGCGGCAGCCGACAACCCGGACGGCGACGCGGCGACCACGACGTCCCGCGGCGTCGAGATACCCGCCTTCTACACCCCGCCGTCCGAACTCCCGGGCGCCGACGGCACCCTGATCCGGCATGAACCGCTCCCCCTGGCGCTGAGCCTGCCGGGCATCGACGGCCCGCTCCCCGGCCGGGCGACCCGGCTGATGTACAAGTCCACCGACGCGAACGGCGAGCCGGTCGCCGTGACCGGCGCCTACATCGAACCGGCCGCGAAGTGGCGCGGCGACGGGCCGCGCCCGCTGGTCGCCGTCGCGCCCGGCACCATGGGCCAGGGCGACCAGTGCGCCGCCTCGATGGCCCTGGAGCACCCGCTGCGGCTCAACGGGCAGACGGTCTCGGTCGGTTACGAGGACCTGTCGGTCTACCGGCTGCTGCTGCGCGGCGTCGCCGTCGTCGTCACCGACTACGTCGGCCTGGGCACCACCGACCGGCTGCACACCTACGTCAACCGGGTCGACGGGGCACACGCCGTACTGGACGCCGTCCGCGCCGCACGCTCCCTGGACTCGGCGTCCGTCACCTCCGAGTCCCGGGTGGGTCTGTTCGGGTACAGCCAGGGCGGCGGTGCCACGGCGGCCGCGGCCGAGCTTCAGCCGTCGTACGCCCCGGACGTCCCGCTGGCCGGCACCTACGCCGGAGCCCCGCCCGCCGACCTCACGCAGGTGACGAAGGCGATCGACGGCAGCGATCTCGCGGGCGCCCTGGGCTGGTCGCTCAACGGCTTCCTCCAGACCGAGCCGGCCCTGCGGCCCATCGCCGACCGGTACATCAACGAGGCGGGCCAGGACGCGCTGAAGGACCTGTCGACCATGTGCGTGGGCGACGCGCTCTTCGGGTACGGCGGCGACAGCAGCACGGACTGGACGAAGACCGGGCAGTCGATCAGCGACGTCATCCGCGCCGAGCCCGCGCTACAGGCCTTCCTCGCCGAGCAGCGCATCGGCTCGCTCAAGCCCGCGGGGCCGGTCCGGGTGGCCACCGGCACCAGCGACGACCTGGTCCCCCACGGGCAGGCCCGCCGACTGGCCGTCGACTGGTGCGGCAAGGGCGCGCAGGTCACCTACGTCCCGGTGCTGCTGCCGGGCGTGGGCAGCGGTCTGCTCAACCACTTCGCGCCGTTGCTCACCGATCAGGGCAACGCCATCTCCTGGCTGACCGACCGGCTCTCCGGCGAGCCCGCCGGCTCCAACTGCTGGAGCATGCCCGTACAGCCCTGAGCCCCGGCCCCGTCGCGGCCCCGGCATGCGCCGACCCCGGATTCCTGCACAGAATTCGCTCAGGCGAATCGTGGCGGAGCGACGGAGAGGCGACGGTGTGGTGGAGGCGAAGCCCGACGGCGGGTCCGGTCCCCCGGGCGGGGCGAAGATGCCGAGCACGATCGCGCACCTGCCGCGGCAGGTGCGCGAGGAGCTGACCCGCCGGCTCCGCCGCACCAGGCGGGCCTTCCGCGAGGAGGACGTCCAGGTCGTCGAGGCACCGCTGCTCAAGCGCGCGGTCGGGGCCTCGGCGCTCGGGAACTGCATGGAGTGGTTCGACTTCGGCGTCTACAGCTACCTGGCCGCCACCATCGGGAAGGTCTTCTTCCCCGGCGCCTCCCCGGCCGCCCAGGTCATCTCCTCCTTCGCCACCTTCGCCGCGGCCTTCGTCGTACGCCCGCTCGGCGGCCTGGTCTTCGGGCCGCTCGGGGACCGCATCGGACGGCAGAAGGTGCTCGCCACCACCATGATCATGATGGCGCTCGGCACCTTCTCCATCGGCCTGATCCCCAGTTACGCCACCATCGGCATCGCCGCGCCGATCCTGCTGCTGCTCGCCCGAATGGTCCAGGGCTTCTCCACGGGCGGCGAGTACGGCGGCGCCACCACCTTCGTCGCCGAGTACTCACCCGACCGGCGGCGGGGCTTCCTCTCCAGCTGGCTCGACTTCGGCACCTTCGTCGGCTACGCCCTGGGCTCGGCGCTGGTCACCGTCCTCAACCTGGCGCTGACCGACGCCCAGATGCTCGACTGGGGCTGGCGGCTGCCATTCCTGATCGCCGGCCCGCTCGGCGTCATCGGGCTGTACATGCGGCTCAAGCTGGAGGAGTCGCCCGCCTTCCAGCAGCAGCTCGACGAGCACGAGAAGGGGCTGGCCCAGGAGTCGGCGGGAAGCGAGTTCAAGACCATCGTGCGCGAGCACTGGCGGCCGCTGCTCGTGTGCATGGGCCTGGTGCTGCTCTACAACGTCACCAACTACATGGTCACCGGCTATCTGCCGACGTACCAGACGGAGACCCTGGACCGCTCCAGCGGCTTCGCGGACGTGCTGGTGCTGATCGGCATGGTGTGGATCGTGCTGCTGATCACTTTCCTCGGCCGGCTCAGCGATCACGTCGGCCGCCGCCCGCTCTACGCCACCGGCGCCGCGGCGATGATCGTCCTCGCCGTCCCGGCGTTCCTGCTGCTCAAGTCGGACGGCGTCTGGGCGCCGGTCGCCGGGGTCCTGCTGCTGTCCACCCTGCTGGCCTGCTTCGCCGCGCCGAGCGCCGCGACCCTGCCGGCGCTGTTCCCGACCGCCGTGCGCTACGCCGCCATGGCCATCGGCTTCAACTTCGCCGTCGCGGCCTTCGGCGGCACTACTCCGCTGGTCGCGGAGGCGCTGGTGAGCATCAGCGGCGACGAGCTGATGCCCGCCTACTACCTGATGGCCGCGGGCGCCATCGGCCTGGTGACGGTGCGGTTCCTGCCCGAGAGTGCCCAGGTGCCGCTGCGCGGCTCGCAGCCCATGGTCGGCTCCCCGCAGGAACAGCGCGAACTGATCACCACCTCGAAGGACCTCTACAGCTTCTCCAAGGACCGCTCCGGCGCCCTGTGACGCCGTGCCGCGGGCCGCCGTCCGCGCACGAGCGGCAGTGCCGCGCCCGACCCCACGGCGACCCCGGCGAAGACCAGGGCGCTGCCCACGGCCTGGGCGGCGCCGTAGGAGCCGGTGCCGACGAGCGGTGCCGTGCAGGCGGCGGCGACCGGGATCAGCCCGGAGTACAGGGTGGCGCGCTCGGCCCCGATCCGCTGCACGCCCATGTACCAGCACACGAATCCGACGACGGTGACCACCACCGCCTGCCACAGCAGCGCGCCCGCCTCCACCGCGTCCGGCCGGCGCAGCCAGCCGGACCCGTCGGCCAGGACGCCCACAATCGCCGACTCGGCCGCCGCGATGCCGCACACCACGGTGGACAGCAGGCGCGGGCCCAGGGGCCGCAGCACGGGCACCGCCAGCACCGCGAAGCCGACCTCGCCGACCAGCGCGCACACGGAGAAGGCGATACCCGCGCCGTCGGTACGCCCCCAGCCCTGGACCGTGAAGGCACCCACGACCACGAACAGCGCCCCGTACAGGACGGCCCGTTGCGGCCCGCGGCCCTCCAGGAGGGGGACGACGACGGCGACCACCACGGGGGCGCAGCCCACGAAGACGCCGGGTACCGCGGGCTCCGCCGTGCGTTCGGCCGCGAGGACGGCCAGGTTGAAGCCGACCATGCCGACGGCCGCGAGCAGCGCGAGGCGCACCCACCGCCCGGCGCCGAGCGCCCGCAACCGGGCCGTCGCGCCGGGCCCGGCCAGCGGGAGGAGCAGCAGGAAGGCCAGGCCGTAGCGCAGGAACTGGCCGCCCGCGTACGGGTAGTCGCCGAGCAGGCTGTTGGCGGTGAAGGACCCTCCGACGAGGACACAGGCGAGCGCGGCGAGCAGGGCCCCGCGCGTGGTGGTGGCGTTCATGGCGACGACGCTAGAGAGCGCGGCGGCCCGCCACGGGGTCCACTTCGCATGCGCTGTCGGGGACCAATCGACGACCGGCGCACTCACCGGCTCGTCACGACTTCTCCACCACGTGCATGTCACGACGATCGCGGGTAGTCGGAAGGTCCCGGTGTCAACACATCGGTGAATCACGGGATTTGACGGCAATGTTCAGACATGCGGAAGGACGTGCAGTGCGTACCAGCAAAGTGGCAACCGCCGTGGCGGCCGTGAGCTTCTCCGTCGCATTACTGGCCGGCTGCGGCGGCGATTCGGGTGACGAGAGCAAGCCGTTCGACGGGCAGAGCGCGGACGACATCGCCGCGAAGGCCGTCGAGGCCACCCGGCAGGCGAAGTCCATGCACGTGAAGGGCGACACCCGGCTGGAGGACGGCAGCACCGTCACCATCGACGTCTCGGTCGACCAGGAGAAGAACTGTC
The DNA here is from genome assembly GCF_002188365.1 of Streptomyces sp. CS113. Classification (NCBI taxonomy): domain Bacteria; kingdom Bacillati; phylum Actinomycetota; class Actinomycetes; order Kitasatosporales; family Streptomycetaceae; genus Streptomyces; species Streptomyces sp. CS113. The sequence goes on along the minus strand of NZ_KZ195574.1, from coordinate 8,163,982 downwards.
AGGGCACCATCGGCACCGGCGAGACCAGCGCGGACGTGCGGCACACCGACGCGACCCTCTACCTGCGCGGCGACGAGCAGTACTGGCGGACCGCCCTGAAGCAGCAGCCCGGCGCGGCGCAGAAGATGGCGCCGAAGCTCCGGGACAAGTGGGTGAAGATGCCGGCGAACGACGCCTCGACCGCCGGAGTCTGCGACAAGCAGGGCTTCATCGCCGCCATGGACGAGGACGAGTCGGAGCGCCGGGGCATGAAGCGCGGCTCCACGACGGAGGTGAACGGCACGCAGGCCCTGGAGCTGACCAAGGACGCCTCCGGCGGCGAGAAGCTCACCCTCTACGTCGCCACGGAGGGCGAACCGTACATCGTGAAGACCACGACCGAGGGCGGCAAGAACCCCGGCAGCGTCACGTTCAGCGAGTACGGCGAGACGGTGGACCCGCAGCAGCCGCCGGCCGGCGAGACGGTCGACTTGAAGGAACTCGCGGGCGAGCAGCGGACCTGACCGGGCTACGCGTCGCCGCCCGCTTCGCCGCGCTCCCGGTCCGAACGCGGCCACACATAGGGCAGGTCGTCCGGGACCCCGGGGAACAGCGCGGCGTACACCTCGGGGTCCTTGCGGACCAGGGCCGAGCGGTGGCTGCGGTGGAAGGCCGCGTCGCCCAGCCAGGGCGGCAGTTCCCCGGCGGCCGCCAGCTCGGGCTGGTCGCGCACCGGCTCGCCGGGTCGGACCTCGGCGAGCCCGGCGACGAGTGAGGCCGCGCAGCTGTCCTGGTGGCCCTGCTCGCGCCAGACCCGGCAGATGTCCAGACCGTAGCGGACCAGTGCCTCCTCGTAGCCCGCCCACATCCGCACCGCCGGGTGGCGGCGCCAGCCGTAGCCGGGGACGGTCAGGCCGCGCAGCACCTGGAGCGCCTCCACCCGCTGTTTGCCGAGGCGGCGGCGGTCCAGGGCGAGGGCCGAGTCGTGGAAGCCGGGATGGGGCAGGAAGGTCTGCATGCCGGTGCCGCTCCGTTCAGCCGGGGAAGAGACCGCGGGCGCGCAGGTCCGTGCGCCGTTCGGCGTAGGCGAGGTCGTCGCGCCACAGGCGGCCGGCGGCGGCGTGCATCAGCGGGCGCAGGACCGGTGCCAGCCGGCGGGCCAGCGGGAAGCCGGGCCGGTCCGAGGTGGCGAGCACCGCCTCGACGACCGCGGTGCGCGGCCGGCCGCTCCCGTCGGGTCCGAGCGGCGTGGCATGGCTCTCCACCACCGACCCGGTGCCCTCGCCGTCGGTGATGCGCATGACCACGGTGCGGGGTTCGGGGGCGGTGAACTCGGCCCGTACGGGGACGACCAGACGGCCGGTCAGCCGGAAGGAGACGTCGACGAGGAAGCGATCGCCGCTCCCGTCGTCGCGCGGGGCCTCGCCGGGCGCCTCGACGACGGTGAGGTCCACGAAGGAGTACGGGTGGAACCAGGCTCCGTGCCACGGGTCGAGCCGGTTGGCGACGACGTCCTCGGGCTCGCAGGCCCCGACCCAGCGCCAGACGGACGTCAGGGCCGTCGCCCTCGGCGGCCGGGCGGGTACGAAGGGCGCCTCGGTCGGGGGCTCCTCCCCCGCGGTGTCCAGCCGCACCCACACCAGGACGCCGTCGTCGTGCACCGGCAGGGGTTCCCAGCCGGCGAACGGGGCGCCGTCCAGGGTGAGTCCGTGCCAGTGGCACACGAGGGTGCCGCACCGCACGGGGCTGTCGGCCAGCGGGGCGCCGAGGTGGGGGCAGACGCCGGGGCCGCCCACCAGGCGTCCGTGCGCGTCCCGCCAGACGACCACCTCGACGCCGCAGACGGTGCCGGACAGCGGACGCTTCGGGCCCGCGTCGGTGCTCGCGCCGAGGACGTACCAGTTGCCCGAGGGGCGTGCCAGGGCACGTGCGAGGGCGCCCGCGATGACGGCGGGGCGCGCCTCGCGCCAGGTCGGCCGCTGGTGCTGCCAGGGGACCGCGTGGCGTCGCAGTCGCAGGGGCAGGCGTCCCCGGCGCGGGCGGGGGTGCGTGCTCATCCGGGCTCCTTCGCGTCGAGGGCACCGCAGGGCGCCGGCGCGGGCGTGCGGGCACGGCGGGCGCCGAGCCGGGCGGACAGGACCCGTACCAGTCCGTCGGCCGCGACGCTCGCGCGGCGCCGGCGGGACACGACCGCGCGCCGGTGCAGGACCGCGTACCCGCTCTCGGCGATGGCGTCGAGGATGTTCCGGTACAGCAGGTACGCGGTGCGGATGCAGGGCCGTGCGACGGGGTCGAGCATGGCGAGGCCGGGCTCGGCCTCGCGGTAGACGGCCCGGGTGAGGTCTTCGGCGGCCCGCAGCGCGGCCGTGACGCGCGGGTCGCGGCGGCCGGTGTGCCTGCTCCAGAGCAGCAGGTCCCGGTGGACGCCGTGCGCGGCCAGCAGGTCGGCGGGGAGGTAGACCCGGCCGCGGTCCAGGTCCTCGCCGACGTCCCGAAGGAAGTTGGTCAGCTGGAAGGCGACACCCAGGGCGGCGGCGTGCGGGGCGGCCAGGGCGCGGGCGGTCACCGTGCCGAGGACGGGCAGCATCTGGAGGCCGATGACGGCGGCCGAGCCGTGCATGTAGGCGCGCAGGTCGGCGTAGGTGGCGTAGTCGGTGACCGTGAGGTCGGCGCGCATCGAGGCCATGAAGTCGGTGAAGTGCGCCGCTTCGATGGCGTACCGGTCGGCGGTGTCGGCCAGGGCGAGCACCACGGGTTCGTCGGTCGGCTCGGCGCCGGTGAGCGCCACGGGTTCGTGTGTCGGTCCGCCGCCGGTGCGCGCCACGGGTTCGTCGGCCGGTCCGCCGCCGGTGAGCGCCTGCCGCAGCAGGCGGTCGAGGCGGGTGAGGGCGGCGGCGCGCTCGGCCGGCGTGGTCTCGGCCCCGGTGTCGTCGACGATGTCGTCGGCCCACCGCGCGAACCCGTACAGGGCGTGCACGGCCGGTCGGCGGTCGGCGGGCAGGAGCCGGGTGGCCAGGAAGTAGGTGCGTCCGTGGCGGGCGTTGAGGAGCCGGCAGCGGGTGTAGGCGGCGCGCAGCCGCGGATCGGTGATGCCGGCCGCGTCGAGTTCCCGCCTCGTCATCGGTGCCCGCCTCCGGCCGCCGCGGGGCGGGCCCGCGTTCCGGTGATGCGGGCGGCGGCCAGCTTCCCGGAGATCAGGACGGTCGGTACGCCGACGCCGGGGGTGGTGCCGCAGCCGGCGAGGACGGCGTTGTCGGTGCCGCGCACCAAATTGCGGGGGCGGAAGGGCCCGGTCTGGGCGAAGGTGTGGGCCACCGAGAACGGGGTGCCGGCGGCGTGCCCCTGGGCCGTCCAGTCGGCGGGGGTCACCAGGCATTCCTGCTCGACCGCGGCGGCGATGCCGGTCAGCCCCCGGTGTTCCAGGGTGGCGAGCAGGCGGTCGCGGTAGCGCGGCGCGAGGTCGCTCCAGGCGCGGGCGCCGGGGCCGATGTCGGTGTTGGGGCAGGGTGCGAGGACGTAGTGGAGGTGGCGGCCCTCGGGGGCGAGGGTGGGGTCGTGGGCGGTGGGCCGGGTGATCAGCAGGGACGGGTCGGTCATGAGGGTGCCGGTCCTGGTGAGTTCGTCGAAGGTCCGGCGCCACGCGGCGCCGAAGGAGAGCGTGTGGTGCGCGAGGTGCGGCCAGGTACGGGTGGTGCCGGCGTGCAGGACGACGGCGGAGGGCGCGTGCCGCAGGGCGAGGGGGCGGCGCGGGCGGCGGCCCAGCAGGCGGTGCGCGACGGGCAGTTCGGGGGTGAGGACGACGGCGTCGCACGGGATGCGCTCGTGGTCGGTGACGACCGCGGTGACACGGGTGCCGGACCGCTCCAGGCGGGTGACGTCACGTCCGAGGCGCAGGTCGGCCCCGGCGTCGACGGCGGCAGCGGCCATGGCGCGGGGCAGGGCGTGCATACCGCCGCGCGGGAAGTACACGCCGGCGACGGTGTCCATGTAGGCGATGACGGCGTACGCGGCCAGCGCGCGGGCCGGTGCGACGCCGGCGTACAGGGCCTGGAAGGAGAAGACCCGCTTGAGCCGTTCGTCCGTCAGGAACCGCCCGATACGGGCGTCCAGGCGGCCGAAGCCGCCGAGGGCGGCGAGCCGGGCCAGGTCGGGGGTGAGCAGGCCGAGCGGCGAGTCGAAGTTGGCGTCGATGAACCGGCGCATCTGTACGGCGTAGAGCCGGCCGAGCCAGTCGCGCAGCCGCCGGTACCCGGCCGCCTCCCGGGCCCCGGCGAACCGTTCCACCTCCGCCTCCATCGCGTCGGCGTCCGTGTGGACGTCCAGGGCGGCGCCGTCGGCGAAGCGGGCGCGGTAGGCGGGGTGCAGGGGCAGGAGTTCGACGCGGTCGCGCAGCCGCTCGCCGACGGCCGCGAAGGCCTCGTCGGCCAGGTCCGGCATGGTCAGCACGGTCGGGCCGGTGTCGAGGTGGTAGCCGCCGAGTTCGCGCCGCCCGGCCCGGCCGCCGGGCAGCGGTTCGCGTTCCACGACGGTGACCCGCCGTCCCGCGCCCAGCAGGTGCAGGGCGGCGGACAGCCCGGCGAGCCCGGCCCCGACGACCACGACGTGGTCGGTGCGACCGGGCACCGTCCGCGTCATCGCGCGCTCCGGAGCGGGGGCGGTTCGTCCGGCCGGTGGTTGCCGTGCTCGACCGTGCTGGCGCGCATCGCGGGTCCTCTCGTCTGGTCGGCGTCATGCCTTCCCCCGTCGCTTCCGGCGCGACGCCGCCGGGGCCGGTTCCCGTCGGGCAGTCACCCGCCCGGCGGTATCGCGTCCCTGGACGGGTACCCGTGTCGCGCCGTCCAGCGCGCCGTATGTCCACGGAGGGCGTCGGGCGGAATACTCCGCCGAACCGGAGTCGACTCGGGCGAATCTAACCTAACCGGGTCGAATCGGAACGACGGACCGACGGGATGGAGGCGGGCGTGCTCGACGCGGACATCGTGATCGTCGGTGCGGGGGCGGCCGGCCTCTCCCTGGCGCACCGGCTCCCGGCGCGGGCGCCGTCCGGCGCGGTGTCCTCCGTCGTGCTGGTCGATCCGCCGCCGGGGCCGCTGCGGCCGCCGCGTCGCACCTGGTGCTTCTGGGAGACCGGGCCCGGCCGCTTCGACCGTGCGGCGACGGCGTCGTGGGAGTGGCTTCGGGTACGCGGCCGGGACGGCAGGGTCGTCCGGCGGCACCTCGCGCCCACCCGCTACAAGATGATCCGCTCGGACGACTTCGAGGCGCTGGTGGCACGGGACCTGAAAGACCGTCCGGGGCTGCGGCGCGTCGAGGCCACCGTCGGCGCCGTGACCGCGCTGCCGGACGCCCGCGTGCGGGTGGCGGCCACGGACGCCGCGGGGGCGGCCCTCGACCTGCGCGCCCGCTGGGTCTTCGACTCCCGTCCGCCGGAGCGGCTGCCGGCCGCCCGCACCCGTCTGCTCCAGCACTTCCGCGGCTGGTTCGTCCGCACCGACCGGCCGGTCTTCGACCCGGAGGCGGTCGACCTGATGGACTTCCGCACCGCGCAGCCGGCGCGCGGCCTGTCCTTCGGCTACGTGCTGCCGACCGGACGGCACACCGCCCTGGTGGAGTACACCGAGTTCGGCCCGGCGCCGCTGACGACCGAGGCGTACGACCGCGCGCTGGAGGACTACACGCGCCGTGTCCTGCGCACCGGCGCCATGGAGGTGCTGTCGACCGAGCAGGGGGTCATCCCGATGACCGACGCCGTGTTCGACCGGCGGGCCGGGGGCTGCGACCGGATCTTCCGGATCGGTGTCGCGGGCGGCGCGACCCGGGCGTCCACCGGCTACACGTTCGCCGCCGTGCAGCGGCAGTCCGAGGCCGTGGCCCGTGCGGTGCGCGCGGGCCGCCGTCCGGTGCCCCCTCCCCCGCATCCGGCGCGGGCCCGGCTGATGGACGCGGTGCTGCTGCGCGCGCTGGACACCGGCCGGGTCGACGGCCCCGACCTCTTCTTCCGGCTGTTCGACCGGGTACCCGCCGATCGGCTGCTGCGCTTCCTCGACAGCCGGTCGCGGTGGCACGAGGATCTCGCGGTCGGCCTGCGCGTCCCGGTCCTGCCGATGCTGCGCACGGCGGCCGAACTGCCGTGGCTGCGCCGCCGCCACCTGCCCCTGCGCTGAGCGCCGACCCACCCGGGAGCTTCCGATGCCCTTGCCACCCGCCGCCACACCGACCGCCGCCCCGGCCCTCGCCCCGGGCCCCGGGACGGCCCCCGGGACGGACCACCACCGCCGCCGCCCGCCGTTCCCAGGACCGGGCCGCCCGGCCGCCCCCCGCCGTCACGCCTGCGGGTGGCACGGCGCCCGCCGAACGGGCCTCGGGGCGCACGGTGGCAGCGGGCGTCGCGGTCCGCAGCCGGTCGGGGTCCCGCGAAGTGGCCTCGCACGCACCGGCGGTGCGCGGTGATCCGGCGCGGTGGGGTCGGGGCGGAGGGCGGGGCGCGGCTGCCGGGGCGGGACCGGCGGGCGCGGGTGCTGCGTCCGGCGGCGGGTCGGGAGCGGGTCGCGGGCGCTCCGCCGTCGGTGGCGGTGGTCGGCGGCGGAATCGCGGGCCTCGCGGCGGCGACCGCCCTGGCGGAACGCGGGGTGCGGGTCGTCCTGCACGAGCGTGAGCCCGTGCTCGGCGGCCGGCTCGGGGGCTGGACGACCGCCCTGCCGGACGGCACGCCGGCCACGATGAGCCGCGGCTTCCACGCCTTCTTCCGTCAGTACTACAACCTGCGGGCCCTGTTGCGCCGCTGCGATCCCGGCCTCGGCATGCTGACCGGCCTGCCCGACTACCCGCTGCGGCACAGCAGCGGACTGCGCGACAGCTTCCGCCGCGTCCCGCGCACGCCCCCGTTCAGTGCGCTGGCCTTCGTCGCCCTGAGCCCCAGCTTCGGACCGCGCGACCTGACGGCCCTGCGGCCCTCGGCCGCGCTGCCGCTCCTGGACGTCCGCACCCGCCGCGTCCACGAGCGCCTGGACGACGTCAGCGCCCACGAGTTCCTCGACTCCCTGCGCTTTCCCGCGGCCGCGCGGCACCTGGCCTTCGAGGTGTTCTCCCGGAGCTTCTTCGCCGACCCGCGCGAGCTGTCCGCCGCGGAGATGGCGCTGATGTTCCACATCTACTTCCTCGGCTCCAGCGAGGGGCTCCTGTTCGACGTGGTGCGCGAGCCCTTTCCGCGGGCGCTGTGGGACCCCCTGGCCGGGCATCTCGCGCGGCACGGGGTCCAGGTGCGCACGAGCACGTCCGTCGAGGCCGTCCGGCCCGGTCCGTCCGGCGGTCACCTGGTGGTCGACGCCGCCGGGGCCCGGCCGTACGACGCCGTGGTGCTCGCCCTGGACGTCGGCGGGCTGCGGGGCGTCGTGCGCCGGTCGCCGCACCTGGGCGACTCCGACTGGCGGGCACGGGTGGCACGGCTGCGGAACGCGCCGCCCTTCCTGGTCTCCCGGCTGTGGCTGGACCGCCCGGTCGCCACCGGCCGGCCGGGTTTCCTCGGCACGAGCGGGTACGGCTCGCTGGACAACGTCAGCGTGCTGTCCCACTGGGAGGGCGAGGCGGCCCGCTGGGCGGCGCGCACCGGCGGCAGTGTCGTCGAACTCCACGCGTACGCCGTGCCGTCGGGGGCCGTGCGGGAGGTCGAGGAGAAGCACCTCGTCGACCAGTTGCACCGCGTGTATCCGGAGACCCGTCGGGCCCGGGTGGTCGCGGCCCGGCACGAGTGGCGGGCGGACTGCCCGCTGTTCACGGTCGGCGGCTACCGCGACCGCCCCACGGTCCGCACCCCGGACCCGGCCGTCGTCGTCGCCGGGGACCTGGTCCGCACGGACCTGCCCGTGGCGCTGATGGAGCGGGCCGCGACCTCCGGGTTCCTCGCCGCCAACGCCCTGCTGGAGCGGTGGGGCGTGCGGGGCGAGACGCTGTGGACGGTGCCCGACCGGGGCCGGTCCGCGCCGCTGCGGGCCCTGGCGCGGCGCTTCGGGGCACACTGACGGGGGCGCACCGCCCGGAGGCTGCTCCCCCGTGCTACTCCCGCGTACCGCTCCGCGTGTCCGCCGCGCGGTCGGCGAGCCCGCCCGCGCCCAGCGGACCGGTGGGGCCCAGCGAGTCCTCGGCCTCCATCCGGGGCAGTTCGCGGCGGGACAGCCGCAGCACCACGGGCGGCAGGGACGCGCGCCCCAGCTGGACCAGGCGCAGCCAGCCCGGCACGTACACCGCGGTACGGCGGCGCTCCACGGCGTGGACCAGCCGGGCGGCGACGTCGTCCGCCGGGAAGGTGCGGCGGGCCGGGGGCGGCATGTGGGCGCGCAGCTCGCGCAGGACCGGGTAGCGGTCGGCGTCGCGGATCATGTCGGTGTCGATCCAGTTGAGGTAGGCGATGCCCACGGCGACGCCGCGGTGGCCGACCTCGGCCCGCAGCGAGTGGGCGAAGGCCTCCGCACCCGCCTTGGAGGCGCAGTAGGCGCTCATCATCGGGGCGGCGCCGAGCGAGGCCAGCGAGGCGATCTGGAGGTGGTAGCCCTGGGTGTCGAGCAGGTCCGGCAGGAAGGCCCGGGCCGTGTGGGCGCTGCCGGTCAGGTTCACGTCGACGACGCGGCGCCACTCGGCGGGGTCCGAGCCGGCGAACGGTCCGCCGTGCGCGACACCGGCGTTCGCCACCACGACCGACGGCCGCCCGAGGCGCCGACGCGTCTCGGCGGCCGCGTCGGCCAGCGCGGCGGGGTCGGTGACGTCGGTCTCGACGGCGAGCGCCGGCGTCGGCAGGTCCGCCGCCAGGGCGTCCAGTCGCGGCTTCTCCAGGCCGAGCAGCGCGAGCCTGGCGCCGCGCCGTGCGCACGCGCGGGCCAGGGCCGCGCCGAGTCCGCGCGCGGCGCCGGTCACCACGACGGTGCGGTTTTGCAGGGGGCTGTCGGTCACCGGTCGGCCCTTTCCTCGGGTTCCGCTGTTTCCCAGGGCTGCTGGACGGCTTCGCGGGCCCTCATCGCCGGTCACCGGTCCGGTCCCGGCGCGTCAGGGTCCGCTGGAGCCGGGCGAGTCCCGCGAACCGGTGCTGGCGCAGTGCGGCACGCGCGGCGTTGGCCCCGGGCGCGCCGTGCACCCCGCCTCCCGGGTGGGCGCCCGCGGAGGCGAGGAAGAGACCGGTCACCGGAGTCTCCGGCCGCCCGGTGCCGGGCACGGGCCGGAAGACGAGTTGCTGGTGCATGGCGGTCGTGCCGCCGTTGATGGCGCCGCCCTCCAGGTTGGCGTCCATGGCCTGGAGCGTGGCCGGGGCGAGCACGCGGCGGGCCCGGACGAGCGCGCGGAAACCCGGCGCGAAGCGTTCCACCTGGCGTTCGACCCGGTCGGCCATCAGTTCCCGGTCCCTGGCGTCCCAGTTGCCGGTGATGCCCTCCTCGCCCGCGTCGGCGCGGACGTCGTGGGGCACGTGGGTGTACGCCCAGGCGGACTCCGTGCCGCGCGGTGAGCGGGTCGGGTCGGTGGTGGTCATCTGGCCGAACAGCGAGAAGGGACGGTCGGGGACCTGCCGCATGGCGATCTGCGCGGCGAACCGGGTCAGTTCGTCGAGACCGTCGGACAGGTGCACGGTGCCGGCCCGCGCCGCGTCCTCGCACCGCCAGGGCACCGGTCCGTCCAGCGCCCAGTCCACCTTGAAGGTGGCGAAGTCCCACTGGAAGCGCCGCAGGTCGGCGAGGACCTGGTCCGGCAGGTCCGCCGGGGCGACGAGCCCGCCGTACAGGGCCGGGACGGAGACGTCCGCGAGGACGGCGCGGCGGGCGGTGACGGTCTCCCCGTCGGCGGTGCGTACGCCGACGGCGCGCCGGTCGCGGACCAGGACCCGTTCGACGCGCCGCCCGCAGTGCAGGGTGCCGCCCCGGGCGCGCAGCCGGTGCACCAGGGCCTCGGTGAGGGCACCGGCACCGCCGACCGGCACGGGGAAGCCGTACGTCTGCCCGAGCATCGACATCAGCCAGCCGAAGCCGCCGCTGCCGGCCGACTCGGGCGCGAGGTCGGCGTGCAGGGCGTTGCCCGCCAGGAGCAGTCTGCCGCCCTCGCCGCGGAACTCCTCCTCGCCCATGCGGCGCACCGGAAGGACCAGGGTGCGGGCGAGCCGGAGTCCGCCCGCGCCGCGCAGCCGCAGGGCCAGCCGGGCCCCGGCGCGCACCGGCGGGAAGGGCGTGAACAGGGCGTCCAGGATGTCGGGCCGGTAGCGGTCCCACACCTCGTGCAGGCGCTCCCAGGCGGCGCCGTCCCCCGGGGCGAAGGCGTCCAGGGAGGCGGCGGTGGTCGCCACGTCGCGGTCGAGGACGGCGCAGGTCCCGTCGGTCAGCGGGTGGGCCAGCACGTGGGGCGCGTGGGCCCAGCGCAGCCCGTGCTCGTGCAGCCGCAGTCCGCCGAGTACCGGGGAGGCGGCGGCGAGCGGGTAGAAGGAGCTGAACAGGTCGTTGACGAAGCCGGGGGCGACCTCCCTGTCGTGCCGCACCGCGCCGCCCGGCTCGGGCTGCTCCTCCAGGACGGTCACGCTCCAGCCGGCGTCGGCCAGCAGGTTCGCCGCCACCAGACCGTTGGGCCCCGCCCCGACCACGACCGCGTCAGGCACGGCCGGTTCCCGGACGGTACTCGACGGACCCGACCGCGTCGGGCGGGTCGGGACGGCACTGGTCACCGGCCTCGGACTCGCACAGGTTCGCGAGCCTGGCGAGCATGGCCCGGTGGCGCACCTGGATCAGCGCCTCCACGCCGACGTTGTGCAGCAGGCCCCCCGGCCCGCGCAGCGGGTGTTCGTCCACGATCACCAGGCACTGCTCGCCCCAGGGACGCAGTTCGACGGCGATCCGGGCCGTGCCGAGTTTGCCCGCCTTCGCCTCCAGCTCCAGCTCGGAGCCGGGCACGCAGCGTCTGACCACCGACTCGTTGTGGAGCCGCAGCGGCCCGAGCCGCACCTCGTACGCGATCGTCGCGCCCACCTGGGGCCACTGCCCGTCCCTGGGCGTGACCTCGGAGGGCCCCACGACCCACTCCACGTACAGGTCACCGTCCGCGAGGACGTCCCAGACCGCTTCCGGGGTCGCCTGGATGAGCCTGTGCCGAACCGCCACGCGTGCCTCCCACGCTCGGTGGCCGTCATGCGGCCGTCATTGCGAGGACGCAGCCTGAGTGCCCCGGAGACGACCGGCCAACCAACGGGAGGGGTCATCGATCGCGGAGAGCCGGTCACGGCGAGCCGACCGGGGAGAGCCGGCCACGGGAAAGGCCCTGCATTGGCATGGACCTGATGACGGATGGCTGGCTAAGCTCGAAGCGACCCGATGAGAGCGCTCTCAAACCGCGGTTGTTCCATGCCATCTGTTCCACCCCCACCTTGCTGGAACGACGAAGGGCAACTCCGTGAGACGCAGCAGACTCAGGCACCTCGGCCTGGCCGGACTCCTCGTGCTCGGCAGCCTGACCGCGGTCGGCACCCTGCCGGCCTCGGCGGCCGAAGCCCCCACCCACTCCCCTTCCTCCTCCGACTCCTCGTCCGAGCAGCCGGCCTCCGCCGGTCTGCTGGACGCCATGCAGAAGGACTTCGGCCTCACCCGGGCCGAGGCGGAGGACCGGCTCGCGGCCGAACGCGACGCCACCGGCATCGAGCCCGCGGCACGCCGGGCGGCCGGAAAGACCTTCGGCGGCTCGTGGTTCGACGCGGACGCCGGACGGCTGACGGTGGCCGTCACCTCGGACGCGGCACCCTCGACCCTGCGGGCGGTCCGCGCCACCGGCGCGCAGGTCCGCACCGTGGAGCACAGCGCACGGCAGCTCGACGCGGCCAAGGCACGCGTCGACCGGCTCGACGCACCGGCCGGAGTGAGCAGCTGGCGCGTCGACCAGGCCACCAGCAAAGTCGTCGTCGACGTGGTCGCGGCCGAGCGCGCTGACAACGATGTCCAGAACTTCCTGAAGCAGGCCCGCGAGGCCGCGCCGGTCACAGTGCGGACGGTGCCGTCGGCTCCGCAGACCTTCGCGGCGGGCACCGTCGGCGGTGACCCGTACTACACGGGCAACGTCCGCTGCTCCATCGGCTTCTCGGTGCACGGCGGATTCGTCACCGCCGGGCACTGCGGCCGGGCCGGCGCGGGGGTCAGCGGCTGGGACCGCTCGTACATCGGCACGTTCCAGGGCTCGTCCTTCCCCGACAACGACTACGCGTGGGTCAGCGTGGGGAGCGGCTGGTGGACGGTGCCGGTCGTGCTCGGCTGGGGCACGGTCTCCGACCAGCTCGTGCGCGGCTCGAACGTGGCACCCGTCGGCGCCTCGATCTGCCGCTCCGGTTCCACCACGCACTGGCACTGCGGCACCGTGCTCGCCCACAACGAGACGGTCAACTACAGCGACGGCTCGGTGGTGCACCAGCTGACCAAGACCAGTGTGTGCGCCGAGGGCGGCGACTCCGGCGGCTCCTTCATCAGCGGTGACCAGGCACAGGGCGTCACCTCGGGCGGCTGGGGCAACTGCTCCAGCGGCGGTGAGACCTGGTTCCAGCCGGTCAACGAGATTCTCAACCGCTACGGCCTGACCCTGCACACGGCCTGACCCGACAGCGGTGGGGAGGGCCGGCCCGGTCCACGGTCCGGCCCTCCCCGGCCGCGCTGCCAGGAGCACGGTCGCCTCGACGTGCCGGGCGGCGGCTCAGACGTCGCCGGAACCGGTCCCCGGCTCCGGCGCGTCGAGTCCCGTCGCCGTGGTCAGCCGACGGTAGGCGGCCCGGGCGTGGACCAGGCGCGCCAGCGCCGTGCCGACGAGGGCCGCACCGAGCAGACAGCCCAGCCAGACCGCGTCCCGCCGACCGGCCCAGGTGAGCGTGCCGGCCGGCGGTATGGCGAAGCCGTTGAGGGACAGCCAGCACAGCACGGCGGTCCCCGGTGCGGCCGTGAACCGGGCGCAGAGACCGAGCACGGCCGCCAGCAGGGAGAGCGCGACCAGGGCGAGTCCCGGACGCCCCGCACCCACGATCCCGTTGAGGAGCGCGACCAGGAGGAGGGCGCCGCCGAACGCTCCCGCCCACACCAGCGGAGCCGCGACCGGCCGGGGAACGGGTCTGGCACCGCTGCCCAGGGGCACCCACTCGATCATGCTGACGGCTCCTTCCGATCCCGGACGGGCCCGACCACGGCGTCGGACAACGACCCTGTGGGCAGATTGTCCCACCGGGGGCCTCGGCGCCGTGCCGCCCGGGGCGAGGTCCGGCCACCCACGGGCACCGCCGGGCGGGCTCTCGCTGGGCGCCCCTTCCACCCCGGCCCGCCGGCTTCCGCCCCTCCCGTCCTCCGGTCCTGCCGTCATCCCGTCATCCGGTCCTGCCGTCATCCGGTCTTCCCGTCCGCCTGGCCGCGACCCGCCCGTTCCCGGCTAGCGCTCCGCCTCGGTGTGCTCCAGGGAGGAAGACGACGCCCCGCAGGAGGCGGCCCGGGCCGACACCGGCACCGAGCCCGGTTCCAGGCTGCCGTCCCCCTCCGTCTTCGCGCGGGTTCCGCCACCCGGCACGGCGGCCGACGCCTTTGCCCCGGGCAGGAGTCCGGCGACGGCGCGCAGCCCCGCGGCGAGTACGTGGGCGCGTCCGGCGACGACCGGGCCGAGGACGGCGAGGACGAGCACGTATCCGGCGATGAAGGGGGCGAGCCGGGCGTCGAGTCCGGCGCCCGCGGCCATGGCGGCCAGGATCAGGGCGAACTCCCCTCGGGCGACGAGGGTGGTGGCGATCTCCGCGGCCGGCTGGGCACCGTAGTGGTAGACCCGGGCGACGCACAGACCGGCGACGACGTTCATGACGACGGTCAGTGCGGCCGCCGCGGCGACCGGACCGGCGACGGAGGCGAGGTCGCCGGGGTCGATGGCGAGCCCGAAGGCGAAGAAGAAGATGGCCGCGAAGGCGTCGCGCAGCGGGTGCACCAGTTCACGGATCCGCGGCCCCGAGGGGGTGCCGGCGAGGATGAGACCGACCATGAAGGCGCCGATGGCGTCGGCGACGCCCAGGACTTCGGAGACGCCGGCGACGAGCACCGCGGCGCCGAGGAAGCTGATGACGAGCAGTTCGTTGTCCCGCGTTTCGATCAGGCGCCCCACGAGCCGGGTGCCGTAGCGGGCCGCGGCGGCCAGTACCAGCAGGAAGCCGAAGGCCTTTCCGGCCTGGAGTGCCGTCTCGGCGACGCCGTGCGCGCCCGAGATGACCGGCTGGAGGGCGGCCAGGTACAGCGCGAGGAAGATGTCCTCCACGACGATGACACCGAGGATCAGGCGGGTCTCCGGGCGGCCGATCCGGCCCAGGTCGATGAGGATCTTGGTGACGATCGCGGACGAGGAGATGCCGAGCACGCCCGCCAGCACCAACGCCTCCCGCACGCCCCAGCCGAGGACGAAGCCGAAGCCGAGTCCGGCGCCGACGTTCAGGAGCAGGTAGATGCCCCCGGCGGTGAGCAGCCGTTTGCCGCCGCTCTTGAGGTCGTCGAGGTGGAACTCCAGGCCCAGGTAGAAGAGCAGCAGCACCAGTCCGAGCGCGGAGAGCATCTCGAAGTCGTGCGCGTCCTCCACCAGGACGAAGCCCGGGGTGTGAGGGCCGAGCATGATGCCGGCGAGCATGAACAGAGGGATCGTCGGAAGTCCGATCCTCCCGCCGAGGCGGGCGAGGAACGCGGCGGCGACGAAGGCACCGCCCATGGCGAGCAGGGTGTCAGCGTGTCCCACGGGTCACCGCCTTCGACCGCGCGGAGGTTCGGGAGGGCTTCACTTGACGGGGATGGATGCGGGTTCTCCTTCTTCGGGGATGCGTAGTCGTTCGGGGATGGGTCGTCGGACAGGCGGACGTGCGGACGTACCGACGGACACTCGGACGGTCCGGCGGACAGACAGGCGGACGGACAAGCAGGCGGACAAGCAGGCGGACAGGCGGGCGAATGCGTCGGCCCGGAGCGCCGGTGCTCCGGACACCGCCCCGGCACACGGAGCGCACAGCGCACGACGCACGACGACGCACAGCGCACGGCACACCCGGAACGGACGGACAACGCGGCGACACCCGTGAACGGGCGGGACGGACCTGCCCGCGCCCTGCCCCGGCACCCGGAGAGCCCCCGGGCGCGGCGTCGGTCCACGGTCACACGCCGGGACCCTGTACGGCCATCGGGGACGACACCCAAATGGTCCGGCGGCCGACACCCATCGTTCCGGCGCGGGGCGCCGCTCGGCGGCCGAAGCAGGATGCGCCGCGGCCGATTCGGGGATCCCGGCCGCGGCGCGTCCTGCCGCCCCGGGCGCGGGAGGACGACGCGCGCCGGGGCATGACCGGCGACTTCCCCGGCTCCCCGCCCTGACACTGCACCAACCGAGTGATCGTCAGGGAGCGTCCTCCGCTCCCTGATTACCGGGCCGGGGACGCCGGGCCAACCGCGGTGCCAACGCCCTCCTTTCGACTGACACCCGCTGAGGGCTGGCCCGGTCTGCCGACATTCGATCGGCCCCTTGCCCATGATCGCGAGCAAATCCCGTCCCCGACCGGAAGGTGCGTGTTTTTCAAGGGATCCGCCGGCGTCCCGCGTGTCCGGAGTGGTGAGCCGGTTTCGCGCACGCCCACCGCGCCTGGCGGCCTTGACGAGGTGCAGGAACGCCTCCTCCAGCGTGTCGCAGCCGGTGTGTTCGAGCAGGCTGCCGCGGTCGGCTCCGGCCAGCAGTCGGCCCGCACGCATCAGCAGCAGCCGGTCGCAGCGGTCGGCGTAGCTGACGCGGGTGCGCAGCGGCCAGGCCCCCGCCGTGTGGCCGAGTACCTGGACGTGGCCGACGCTCGGCTGCTGGACGCCGACCACGCAGCGCAGCAGGGTGGTCTTGCCGCAGCCGCTCGGGCCCAGCAGAGTCCGACGACGCGGCCGCGGGGGAGGGTGAAACTGATGTCGCACAGTACCGGACGGGTTCCCCGGTCCACCCGCAGCCCGTAGGCGGCCACGGCCGGGAGGTCGCCCTCGGGCGCTGCGCTGTGCTCGGTGTGCTGCACGGCTCCATTGTGTTTCGTCGGATCGGGTCCGCGGCGGGCGGCCGCGGTGCGGCCGGGGCGGGGGAACGCGGCGGTCGTCGGCAGGACAACGGTCCGCCGGGCGCCGGGTCACGCGCCGGTGCCCCCACCCGCCGCGGCCGGTGCGTGGGGCGGGGGCGGGGTCAGGACTCGCGGCGGGTCATCGCCCAGGCGATGTCGTGCAGTTGGCGGTAGGCGTCGGCGGTCGGCCGGGCCAGCGACAGGAACCGCATCGCGGCCGTCAGGTGGCGGCGTGCCTCCTCCTCGGCCGCCTGCCGGCCGCCGGCCTCCTCCACCAGCCGACGGGCCAGGTCCACATCGGTCTCCCCCGGCCGGTGCGGTGTGCGGTACAGCTCGCGCAGCCGCTCGGCCGCCGTGCCCCGGGCGGCGAGCGCCGCCACGACGGGCAGGGACTTCTTGCGTGCGGCGAGGTCGGCGCCGACCGGCTTGCCGCTGCGCGAGCTGCGGCCCCAGATGCCCAGGATGTCGTCCGCGCACTGGAAGGCCAGGCCGAGGCTCCGGCCGAACTCCCGCAGTCCGCCCACCCGGACGGTGTCGGCGCCGGCCAGTACGCCGCCCAGCGCGCAGGCACAGCCGATCAGGGAGCCGGTCTTGCCCGCGGCCATGCCCAGGTAGTCGGCGACCGAGACCTCCTGCGTCTGCTCGAAGGCGACGTCGCGGCTCTGCCCCTCCACCAGCTCCAGGAGGGTGCCCACGAGTTCCCGCACGGCCGCCCCGGCCCGGTCCGGTGGTGCCTGGGTCAGCACGCGCAGCGCCGCCACCAGCAGCGCGTCTCCGGTCAGCACGGCCGCGGGGGTCCCGAACATCAACCAGGCGGCGGGCCGGTGGCGGCGCAGCGCGTCGCCGTCGATGACGTCGTCGTGCAGGAGCGTGAAGTCGTGGACCAGCTCGACCGCGACTGCGGCGGGCACCGCCTGGGACGGGTCCGCCCCTACGGCCACCGCCGACAGCAGGGCGAGCGCCGGCCGTACCGTCTTGCCGCCGCCCGACGCGGCCGGCCGGGGCGTCCCGTCGGCCTCGCACCAGCCCCGGTGGTACCCGGCCACGAGGCTCTCCGCGGCCGGCAGCGACTCGACGGCGGACCGCAAGGCGGGTGACAGCACGTCGTCCACCCAGTCCAGCCGCGGGAAGGCACCAGCCGGGGCCGAGTCGGTGATCTGCGACACGTACTACTCCTCACGATGGCGGGGCACGAGGGGAACGGGTCGGGCGGCGCGCGGACGCGCCGCGCCGGCCGTGCCACCAGTCAATCGGCTGCCGGGGCACGGGGAGCGGGCCGCGGCGCCCCGCCCGTCGAAAGATCACCGCAGCGGCCCAGATCTACGGCCATGACCCCGGCCGGCAATCACGCCGACCTGGTCAGCCGTCCGCCCCGCCGCGGGATGCGACGGGGCGGACGGCTTGCGGACGGTCCGTCAGCACGGTGTGGTTGCCATCAACTTCTCGAACGAAGCCATGCAGTCCGGGCAGTGACGCGCCCGTTCACCGTCGGATGCCTCGATACGTTCGCGGAGCTGCTGTCCGCAGAGTGTGGCCGCGGCCTGTTTGGACAGGACGTGCCACACCAACGCTCCGCCCGCCTTCTCCGGGCCCACGCACATTTCGTACATGATCGGCCTCCCAGCCTGGACGCCGCTGACACACTCCAGGAGACACCGGTTCGGCCGTGACCAATAGCGTGCGGGGGCCATTCGGGTGACGGCCGCTTCGGCCGCCCGGGGCGGACGCACACCCGCAGGGCTGCAAACGATCAGCCAACCGGCCCTGTACGGGTGGCCGCGTGACGCGTCGTCCACGGGCCCTCTGACGCCTGGTCAGGGCGCGTGTACGCCGGTGACGACGAAGCCGCTGCGGGGGCGGGTGGGGACGCGGCGCAGCGGGATGCGCAGGTCCTGCTCGGGGACCGTGCAGTCCAGGCGTGCCAATCGCACCGCCAGGGACTCCAGCAGGCCGACGGTGACGCGCTCGCCGGGGCAGCGGTGACCGGTCGCGGCGTCGCCGCCGCCCTGTGGGATCAGTTCGTCGGGGGCGGGCGGCCGGTCCAGGAAACGCTCGGGCCGGAAGGCGTACGGGTCGCCCCACAGTTCCTCGTCGTGGTTCTGCCCGTAGACGTCGAGCAGCAGGATCCCGCCCGCCGGGACGGACTCGCCGTGCCAGGTCAGCTCCGTCACGGTGCGGCCGCCGAGGAACGGGGCGAACGGGTAGAAGCGGCGGACCTCCTGCGCGAAGGCCGTGGCGAACGCGCCGTCCGCGCCGCGCAGCCGCTCGCGGTGGGCCGGCCACCGGTGCAGGGCGTGGGCGGCGAAGGCCACGAACCAGCTCACGGCGACCGTGGGGCGCAGGACGTTCAGCAGTTCCACGGCCGCCGTGCGGGAGTCCAACGGGACCTCGGCCGTGTCGCGGTGCCGGGCCACCCGCTCCAGCATCGAGTCCGCCGGAGCGGTGAGGGCCCCCGCCCTGACGTCCTCGACCAGGCGGGCGGTCCTGGCCTCCTGCCGGGCGCGGGCGCGGCGGGCCCGCAGGTGGCGCGGCCCCGGGGTGGCGAAGCCGTCGACCATCGCGACCAGGTCCCGTGCCAGGGTTTCGGTGTCGACGGCCCGGGGCGGCAGCCCCGCCCAGTCGCAGACCCCGCGGGTGAGCACGACGGCCGCCTCGTCGAACAGCACGACCCGGGGGCGTCCGCTCCAGGAGCGCACGGCCTCGTCCCACGCCGCGGTGACGTGGTCGGTGAGGCGGGCCACGCGGTCGGTCTCCAGCAGCGGCAGGAACAGTTCCTTGCGGGCCCGGTGGGCGGCACCGTCGAGGGTGTGGACCGCGCCCTGCCCGAACAGGGTGTCCAGCACAGGTGCCGGGACGGCGCCGTGGCGGTGGACGTGCGACTCGTCGTAGAAGAAGCGCACGGCTTCCGGTCCCCGTACCGCCAGCGCGGGCCTGCCGAGCAGCCGGGTGCGCAGCGCGGGGCCCGTACGGTCGCGCATGCGGTTGGGCAGCCAGGCGTACCCCTCGGCCAGCAGTGCCGGGGTGCGGTCCATCAGCGGGCGGCGGTGAGCGTCCATGGCGGGTGGGTGCCCGCGGACGACGGGCGGACACCCGCGCCGCCGCCCGCGGAAGGTCTCCGGGACGCGGGGCACCCTGACAAGTGTCAGGGACACCACTGACCCGGTCGTCCCTAGAGTGCTGGGTGCGAGCCGGGTTCCGCCCGGCGGCACCATCGGCACAGGGGGAGTCACCACATGACCGTTCGCCCGATCACCAGGGTCGCGCTCGTCGGGGCCGGCGCGCTCGCGCTGCTCGGCCCGCTCACCGCGACGACCGCCGCCGCGGTCCCCGACGGCGGCCGGGGCACCGACCGCGTGCTCGCGGCGCCCTACGCGGTCGAGCCCTACGAGACCGTCAACGTCCGTTCCGGGCCTGCCCGTTCGTACGACAAGGTCGGCTCGGTCGCGGCCGGCCAGCCGCGCGGCGCCTACTGCTGGACGCGGGGCGAGACCATCAGCGACCACGGCTACACCAACGACGTCTGGGTGAAGCTCGTCGAGGGCTACGTCAGCGCCGTCTACCTCAAGGGCGACGCGTACGGCGACCTGCCCGCCTCGGCCACCTGCTGACCCGGACCCGACCACGACCACGACCATGGGGGAAACAGACATGAAGCGACTGACACGTCACTCCGTCACCGCGCTGGCCGCGGCCCTGCTCACCGCCGGCGCGCTCACCGCCACCGCCCAGGCCGCCCCGGCCGCGCCGAGCGGCGGGGACCCGACGCTGACCGACGTCTACATCTGGGCGACGGACGTCCGCCTGCGCCAGGAGCCCACCACCGACTCCAACGTGCTCGCGGTGCGCTCCACCTACTGGCTGGACGCCGTCTGCCAGAAGCAGGGGCAGTACGTGAACGACCCGGCCGTCGGCGGCAACAGCTGGTGGACGGCCGTGCAGGAGTTCTCGGGCAGTGACATCGCCTGGGTGAACAACCTCTATCTGAGGGGCGGCGAGAAGATCGCCGGCGTTCCGGACTGCTGAGTGACTGCTGAGCGGCGCCTCGTCGTCCTCCTCAGCCGGCCGCGTTGTCGGTGCGCATCCGCACCTGCTCCTCCAGCCGCCGCAGGCTGCCGTCGAGGGCCTCGGTCACCGTCCGCCGTCCCGGGTCGTGGCCCTCGTCGAAGAACGACAGGTGCACCGTGACCTCGCTGGCCCCGCTGTCGAGTCCGGCGACCTGGAGCCAGCCGGCGTAGCTGCCCTGCGCGCGGGTGCCCCACTCGAGCCGCATCTGCTCGGGCCGGGCACTCAGCAGCGCCGAGGTGTCCTGGTCGGTGCGGTCCTCGTGCACGGTGACGGCGGGCGGCTCCTCGGGCTCCACGTGCAGGTCCCGGGGCAGCCAGGTCTCCAGCTGTCCCACGTTCGCGGCCTGGTCGAAGACCTGCTCGGGCTGGGCGGGCATGGTGCGGGAACGCTCGTACTCGGTCATGCGGCACCACTCCTCGGCGCTCGGGGTCGTACGTGGTGACGCGTGCCCCTTCTGCCGGGACCGAAGCGCCGCACGGGTGAGCGGCCCGACGGGCGGGGTGCGGCGGGCGGTGCCAGACTGCTGGGCATCGTCCCCGCCGCGGCGGGCTCTCGACGAGAGGAGACGGGGTGTCCACGTCGGACCCGGACGACACGGGGCTGCGGAAGTTCCTCGCCGATCCGGCGCATCTCACCCTGGACCTGCGCACCGCCACGGCCCGCTGTGCCAAGGCACTGGGGCTGCGGCACGCCGTCGTCCACCTCGTCGACCTCCAGCAGCGCCACCTGGTCCCCCAGACGGCCGTGGCCCCGACCCTCCCGGTCGACGGCTCGCTGGCGGGGTGGGCGTACCGGACCCAGTCGCTGCGGGTCGAGGAGTCGGCGACGGGCGGCGGCATCACCGCATGGTTCCCGCTCCTCGACGGTGTGGAACGGCTCGGTGTGCTGGCCGTGCACGAGACGGCCCTCAACGCCTCCTCGCTGACCCGCGGCCGGGCGCTCGCCTCGCTGCTCGCCATGGTGATCACGTCCAAGCGGGCCTACGAGGACTCCTTCGTCCGGCGCACCCGCACCGAGCGCATGCAACTGCCCGCCGAGATGCTGCGCGCCCTGCTGCCGCCGCGCACCATCGGCAACGGGGACGTCGTGTCGACGGCCGTGCTGGAGCCCGCCTACGAGATCGGCGGCGACGCCTTCGACCACGCGCTGACCGAGACCACCCTGCACGTGGCCGTCCTGGACGCGATGGGGCACGACCTGGCATCCGGACTGACCACCACGGTCTCGCTGGCGGCCTGCCGCAACGCCCGGCGCACCGGTGCCGACCTGCCGGCGCTGGTGCGCAGCGTGGACGAGGCACTGTCCAGCTGGCTCCCGGACAAGTTCTGCACCGCGGTCGTCGCACAACTGGACCTGGCCACCGGGGTACTGCGCTGGGCCAACTGCGGACATCCCGCGCCCATCCTGATCCGCGGCCAGCGGCTGATCATCGACGCCATGGAGCGCGACGCCGACCCGCCCATGGGCGTCCCGGCCCTGCTCAGCACGCACGGGCGCCGCACGCACGAGATCTCGCTGGAGCCCGGGGACCGGGTGCTGATGTACACCGACGGTGTCGTGGAGGCCCGGACCAGGGAGGCCAAGCTGCTGGGCCTCGAACGCTTCGCCGACTACGTCATCCGGGCCACGGCCGGCGGTGAACTGGCGCCGGAGTCGTTGCGCCGGCTGATCCACTCGATCCTGGCGATGCAGGAGGGCCGGCTGCGGGACGACGCGACGCTGCTGATGTTCGAGTGGCGGCCGCCTTCGTGAGGCGGCACCGGTGTCCGCCTCACACGGCGTGCCCGCGGGCGCGCAGCCAGGCGTGCACGGTGTCCTTGTCCGCCGGCGTGATCCGCACGGGGCCCGCCACGTAGGGGCCCTCGTCCTCGGTGAAGCCGGTGTCCGTGACCCTGGCGGTGACCCAGGTGGCCAGGTCCTGCGCGGACCGGTCGGACAGCGCGTCGCGTTCCCATCCGTCCCGGGCCTCTGCGGCGGCCCGGGGATCGTGCCGCTCGGTCTCGGCCAGCCATGCCGCCACCAGCCGTTCCACGGTCCGGCGGTCGGCGGAGTCGGTCCGCTGTCGCATCCGCTCGTCGCTCATGCCGGCCGAGTGCCCGCGATCCCCGCGTGCCTCACACCGGCACGTGGCGCGGTGTCGGCGGTACGGCGCCGGGTACCCGTCCCACGAGAAGGGGAGGGCCGGTCCGGTCCGTTCCGCCGACGGCGACAGCCCGGGAAGGGGACAGCGATGAGGCAGCCCGCCGACGATCACGCGACCGGCCGACGGGGCGGTGTCTCCGAGCTGCGCCCGGCCGCCGGGGACCGGGGCCCGGTGCCCCGGCACGAGGCACCTCACGAGGATCTCCCGCTCGACCGCAACCAGGCGATCCTCCAGGCCGCCAAGCAGGTGGGCTCGACGCTGAAGAAGGCGGAGCACCCGTTCGCGCTGGCCGGCAGTGTCGCCGTGTACGCGCACGGCGGCACCCAGAACCTCCAGCACGACGTCGACTTCTGCATCCGTCCCGAGGACGCCGACGCCGTCGCCGCGACGCTGCGGGAGGCGGGGCTGACGGTGTACACACCGCCCGAGGACTGGCTGCTCAAGGCGGACTGCCTGGGGCAGCAGGTCGACCTGATCTTCGAGCTGGCCCATGAGCCGGTCACGACGGCGCTGCTGGACCGGGCCCCGGATCTGTCGGTCGACTCGGTCCTGATGCCGGTCCTGTCCCCGACCGACCTGCTGCGCGGTCTGCTGGCCGCCTTCTCGGAGCACCACTGCGACTTCGGTGCGGTACTGCCGATCGCCCGCACCCTGCGCGAGAAGATCGACTGGGAGGCGCTGCGCCGCGACTGCGGCGACGATCCGATGCCGGCCGCGTTCTTCTTCATCCTGGAACGGCTGGAGATCATCCCTCCGGCCGGTCCCTCGGCCACCGCCTCGAAGGAGGGTCGGCGATGAGCGACCCCGTCGGACACCAGGGCCCCGCGGCGAGCGGCCCCGCCACCGCGGCCGGAGTGCCCGGCATCCCCGTCAAGCCCGGGGACCCCGGGAACGTCGAGTACCGGGTGGCCCACCTCCAGGAGCGGCTCGCCGCGGAGGAACTCGGTGAGCTCGGCGTACGTGCCGAGGTCAGGGCCGGGTCGATCGCGCTGACCGGCACCGTGCCCTCGGCGCAGTGCCGCGAGGCCGTGCTGCGGCTGGCCCGCCAGGAGCTGGCCGGGCTGACCGTGCACGCCGACGTCGTGGTGGCGGAGACCACCCGCCCCGACCATGCGGAGGAGCTGTGACGATCCGTGTCGCGGCCGTCGGAGACATCCACATGGGACCCGACGGCGAAGGGCTGCTGCGGCCCGCGTTCGAGACCCTGTCCGACTGCGCCGACCTGCTGCTGCTCGCCGGGGACCTGACCCGGCACGGTACTCCCGAGGAGGCGCGGGTGGTCGCCCGGGAGGTGCGGGACCTGCCGGTGCCGGTGGTGGCGGTCCTCGGGAACCACGACCACCACGACGAACGGCCCGAGGAGGTCACCGCGATCCTCCGGGACGCCGGGGTCACGGTGCTGGAGGGCGGGGCGACCGTCGTGGAGTGCGCCGGGGGCCGGGTGGGGATCGCCGGGACCAAGGGGTTCGGCGGGGGGTTCGTGGGGCGCAGCGCCGGTGAGTTCGGCGAGCCGGTGATGAAGGAGTTCGTGCGGACCACCCGCCGTTCCGCGGACGCGCTGCACGCCGCGCTCAAGGAACTGGACCAGAGGGACTGCGCGGCGCGGGTGGCGCTGACCCACTTCTCCCCCGTCGCGGACACGCTCGCCGGGGAGCCGCCGGAGATCCATCCGTTCCTCGGCAGCTACCTCCTGGCGGAGGCGATCGACACGGCCGGCGCCGATCTGGCCGTCCACGGACACGCCCACCTGGGCACGGAGCACGGGATGACGGCGGGCGGAGTCCGGGTGCGCAACGTGGCGCAGCCGGTCATCCGCCGGGCCTTCAACGTCTACCGGCTGGGCGGGGACTGACCGCCCGTCCGTTGGTTCGGCGTCAGGTCGGTTCCGTGTCCTGCGTGGTACGTGCCAGGCAGGTGACGTCGGCGGGGTCGAGGCCCGCCGCGGGGATCTCGTGGAAGCCCAGGCGGTCGTAGAAGGCCCTGGCCGGGGTGTTGGCCGTCGCCATGACCAGGTGGACGGCCGGGACACCGCGTTCGCGCAGGGCCCTCCAGAACGTCCGCATCAGGGTCCGGCCGTGGCCCTGTCCCTGCCAGTCGGGCAGCAGGTCGATGTGCAGATGGGCGGGGTGGGCGGCCAGTTCCGGGATGATCATGCGCTCCGGATCGTGCAGCAGCCCGGCCATGACCTGGTCCGGAGTGCGGGTGCCGGGCGGGCCCTGCGGGGCCGGGTACCGGTCGGCGACGCGCGGCAGCCACGTGGTCCGGAACTCCTCGGCGAAGCGCGCGGTGTCCGCCGTGCCGAGGATGTAGCCGACCGCCCGCCCCTGTCCGTCGTCGAGTACGAAGGCCAGCTCCGGGTCCAGGTGGACGTAGGGGGCGGCGAAGACGGCCGGCAGGATCGCGGGGTCGGCGTACACGGGCCGGCTGTCCCGGCCGTTGTGCGCGGTCCGGATGCAGATGTCGTCGAGGGCCGGGGCGTCGGCCGGACGGTAGGGGCGTACGGAGGCAGTCGCTGTCACCGCAGCATCCTGCCCGCTTGGGAGCGCTCCCACAAGTGGTCCGCTTCGATCCGCGGCGCCCGGGTACCCGGCGGCCGGCACAGTGGCGGACGTCGGCGGGAGGCCGGGCATGGAGGAGGCGACGGACCGGATCGCGCGCCCGTGGGGGGCACGGGCGCCCTACGGACGGCACGAAACCTGGCCGGCCCGGGTCGACACGTACCTCGCGGACGGCGTGGAGCCCGGGGCCGTGCAGCGCTGGGTGCAGTCCGCGTCGATCCTGCACTCGGACGGCGACGCCATGGACATCGCGGTGGCCGACGGCCGCATGGTGGGCGTGCGGGGCCGGGACGTGGACCGGGTCAACCGGGGGCGGCTCGGTCCGAAGGACCTGTTCGGCTGGCAGGCCAACGCCTCTCGTGACCGGCTGACCCGGCCGCTGGTCCGGCGCAGCGGGCGCTTGGTGGAGACGGACTGGGACACGGCGATGGACCTGGTGGCCGCCCGCTCGCGCGAACTGCTGGACGCGCGCGGGCCGGGCTCCATCGGCTTCTACACCTCCGGGCAGCTGTTCCTGGAGGAGTACTACACGCTCACGGTCCTGGCCCGGGCCGGCATCGGCACCAACCACCTCGACGGCAACACCCGGCTGTGCACCGCCACGGCCGCGGAGGCGCTGAAGGAGACGTTCGGCTGCGACGGGCAGCCCGGCAGCTACGACGACTTCGACCACGCCGACGTGATCGCGCTGTTCGGCCACAACATCGCCGAGACCCAGCCCGTGCAGTGGATGCGGCTCCTCGACCGCCTGGAGGGCGCCGACCCGCCGCGGCTGCTGTGCGTGGACCCGCGCCCCACCCGCGTCGCCCAGCACGCCGCCGTACACCTCGCGCCGCGCATCGGCACCAACGTCGCGCTGCTCAACGCGCTGCTGCACGAGACCGTCCGGCACGAGCGGATCGACCGGGACTTCATCGCCGCGCACACCGTGGGCTTCGACGAGCTGGCCGCCCGGGTCGCCGACTGCACGCCCAAGTGGGCCGCGGAGATCTGCGACGTGCCCGCCGCCCGCATCGAGGAGGCGGCCGAACTCGTCGGCACCGCCGACGCGTTGGTCTCCACCGTCCTCCAGGGCGTCTACCAGTCCCACCAGGCGACCGCCGCCGCCGTGCAGGTCAACAACCTGCACCTGATCCGCGGGATGCTGGGCCGGCCCGGTGCCGGACTCCTCCAGATGAACGGCCAGCCCACCGCCCAGAACACCCGCGAGTGCGGGGCCAACGGCGACCTGCCGGGCTTCCGCAACTGGCAGAACGACGCCCACGTGGCCGACCTGGCCCGGGTGTGGAACGTCGAGCCGGAGACCGTCCCGCACTTCGCGCCGCCGACCCACGCGATGCAGATCTTCCGGTACGCCGAGCAGGGCTCGCTGCGGATGCTGTGGATCAGCGGCACCAACCCCGCCGTCTCGATGCCCGAACTGCCGCGCATCCGCTCGATCCTGTCGCAGGAGCGGCTGTTCACGGTCGTACAGGACCTCTACCTGACGGAAACGGCGCAGCTGGCCGACGTCGTGCTGCCCGCCGCGACCTGGGGCGAGAAGACCGGCGCGCTGACCAACGCGGACCGCACGGTGCACCTGTCCCGCAAGGCGGTGGAACCGCCCGGCGAGGCCAGGTCCGACCTGGACATCTTCCTGGACTACGCGCGGCGCATGGACTTCCGGGACAAGGACGGCGGACCGCTGGTCACCTGGGACGACCCGGAGTCGGCGTTCGAGGCGTGGAAGCGGTGCAGCGCGGGCCGCCCCTGCGACTACACGGGCCTGTCCTACGCCAAGCTGCGCGACACCAGCGGCATCCAGTGGCCCTGCGACGACCGGGCGCCCGAGGGCACCGCGCGGCTCTACACGGACGGCATCGACTGGGCCCATCCCGACCGGTGCGAGAGCTACGGCAAGGACCTGGAGACCGGGGCCTCGCAGGAGGTCGTGGAGTACCGCTCCCTCAACCCCGACGGCAGGGCGATGCTGAAGGCGGCCGCCTATCTGCCCCCGCACGAGGAGCCGGACGAGCAGTACCCGTTCCAGCTCACGACCGGCCGGACGCTCTACCACTTCCACACCCGTACGAAGACCGGACGGGCGCCCCAGCTGAACGCCGCCGCCCCCGACGTGTGGGTGGAGGTCTCGGCCGCGGACGCGGAGCGGCTGGGCCTCGGCGAGGGCGACCTGGTCGAGGTCAGCAGCAGGCGCGGCTCCCTGCGCGGACGGCTGCGGGTGAGCGGCATCCGCACCGGGCTGCTGTTCGTGCCGTTCCACTACGGCTACTGGGACACCGGCGGCGGGTCGGGTCCCGGCCCGGACACTCCCGGGCGGGCCGCGAACGAGACCACGATCACCGACTGGGACCCGGCCTCCAAGCAGCCCCTGTTCAAGACGGCCGCGGCGGCGCTCACCCTCGTGGAACGCGGGGACGGCCGGCCCTCCCCGGCGCCGACCACCACCGCGTCGGCACCGGTCGCCGTCGGTGCCGTCCCGCCCACCTCCGGGGGACCGGCGGCGCGGACGGCGCAGCAGGAGCCCACCGAGTTCCCGCACGGCCACGAGGAGGGCGCCCGGTGAACGGCATCAATCTGACCCTGCGCACGCTGCACCGCGGCGAGCGGCGGCTGGCCCACGAGCTGGTGGCCGTGGCCGGGCGGCACGCCACCGAGCACGAGGTCCGCCACGTCGCCACCGACCTCGCCCGCTGGTCCCGCGAGCACGTGCGGCGGCTCGCCGAGACCGCCGGGGAGCGCGGCGTGAAGCTGGGTGAGGCGCCCGACCCCTCCTCGGACGGAGTCTTCGCGACCCTGCGCGTGAAGGCGTCCGAGGCGGTCGTGCACCGGCCGGAGCCGGGTCTGCTCCTCCTGCGCGACCTGCGCGAGCTGCACGTGGCCGCTGCGGAGAACTCACTGCACTGGGAGATGCTGGCCCAGGCCGCCCAGGCGTCGAAGGACAGCGGCCTGCTGGCGCTCGCCTCCGCGTGCCACCCGCAGACACTGCGCCAGATGCGCTGGACCAACACCATGATCAAGAACTTGTCGCCCCAGATCCTCACCAGCCTGTGACCTGCGTGTCCCCGGGCGGTGCGGCGCCGGACGGCACCGGTCGGCCGGCGGACGCCGAATGGCGCCGGCCGGCCGGAGCACCTGATGATCCCCGTGGGGCACCAGCCCGCCGGCGTCCCCGGCGGCACCCTCCTCACCCGCACGACCCCACCCATGAGAGCACCCGGAAGAGAGCGAGACAGCGTCATGAGTCTTCTGCGTCTGGCCGGCCGGCCGATGCTCGCCTCGATGTTCGTGGCGGGCGGTCTGCACTCTTTGCGCAGGCCCCAGGACGTGGCACCGGCGGCCGAGCCGATCGTGCGGCCGGTCGCCGACCGCGTGCCGGTCCTGCCGGACGGCACCGAACAACTCGTACGGCTCAACGGCGCCGTCCACGTGGTCGGCGGGATCATGCTCGGGCTCGGCCGCTGTCCGCGGCTGGCCGCGCTGGCCCTCGCGGTGACGCTGGTCCCCACCACGCTGGCGGCACACCGGTACTGGGAGGTGGAGGACCCCGCCGACCGCGCCCAGCAGCGCATCCACTTCCTCAAGAACGTTTCCATGTTGGGCGGGCTGCTGATCGCGGCCGACGACACGGGCGGCGCACCGTCGTTGCTGTGGCGCGGCCGGCACGCCGCCCACGACCTGCGGCACGACGCCCACCTGGTGCACCGTTCGGTGCGGGCCGCGGCCGGCCCCGCGGCCCGGGCGGGGGGTGTCCGGGCCAGGCTCGGAGTCTGACCGGGCGTTGACCCGCCTCCCGTGGGGACCCGTCGTCCGTGGTGGTCGGTCCCGCGACCGCCACGACTCTCTTGGAGGTGGACCATGGGACACGGAGGAAACGTCATCGACGAGCTGACGACCGATCACCGTGAGGTCGAGGAGCTCTTCGGCAGGATCGAGGCGCTGCCGCCCGGTCACAAGGACCGCAAGCTGTACGCCGATCAGGCCACGATCGAGCTGATCCGGCACTCGGTGGCGGAGGAGGCGTACCTCTATCCGGCGGTTCGTGAGCACGTGGCGGGCGGAGGTGCTCTTGCGGACAAGGAGCTGGCGGACCACGCCCAGGCCGAGCAGATCATGAAGGACCTGGAGAGCCGTGGGGCGGACGACGCCGAGTTCGACCGGTTGATCGGCATGCTGATGAGCGAGATCCGTGAGCACGTCGCCGACGAGGAGGGCAACCTGTTCCCGCGGCTGCGCGAGGCGTGCCCCGCGCAGGCCCTGGACGAGCTGGGCGACAAGGTCCGTCAGGCGAAGCGGACGGCGCCGACCCGACCCCACCCGTCGGCACCGGACAAGCCCCCGATGAACAAGCTCCTGGCCCCCGGCGCGGGCATGGTCGACCGGGCGCGGGACGCCCTGTCGGGGCGGGGCAAGCACGGCTGAGCGACCGCCGCCGGACCTTGTGGGGGCCCGTCGCCGCGGCGACGGGCCCCCACAAGGTCCGGCGGTGTGTCCGGACAGGGTCCGGCGGTGTGTCCGGCGGATCAGGCCCTCACGCCCACCACTCCTGACCCGCCCGCCCGTCCGTCGTCTCCTCGCCCGGCGCCGGGAAGGGCTCGGTCCGTCCGCGGAAGGCGGCGACGGTGCGCTCCAGACCGTCCTGCCAGGTCACGCTCGGCAGCCAGCCGAAGATCTCCCGGGCGAAGCCGGTGACCGGCCGGGGCCGCGCCCGCCCGCACCCCGCGTCCTCGACGAAGGCCAGCGGCGAGTCGGAGCCGGTCAGCTCGATCACCAGGCGGGCGACCTCCGCGGCGGTGGGCTCCTCGTCGCCGCCGAGGTCCACGGGCCGCACCGATCGGCCGGCCGCGACCAGCAGTACGCCGTCGACCATGTCGTCGACGTAGCACAGGGAGTGCGTCCCGCTCCCGTCCCCGGGGACGGTGACCGGCCGGCCGGCCAGGGCTGCCTCGATGAGGGCCGCCGGTGTTCCCGCGCCGTCCGCCCGCATACCGGGTCCGTAGCCGTCGAACAGCCGGACGATCCCGGCGTTCGAGCCGTGGGCGCCCGCGTGCGCCGCGACCAGGGCCTCGGCGAACCGGACGGCCTCGGCGCAGGCGCGGTGCGGACCGAGCGGGTCCGCGTTGTCCAGGGCGTCACCGCGGGCTTCACCACGGGCGTCACCATGTGCGTCACCGCGGGCTTCACCACGGGCGTCACCGCGGTCGTCACTGCGGGCTTCGGGGGTTTCCGGGGGTGAGGAGGCGAGCAGGAACCGGGCGCCGTCCCGGCCGGCGACGGCCAGCGCGGTACGGGTGCCCAGGCTGCCCGCGTCCAGGGCTTCGACGGGCCGGTCCGGCCGGGCGGCCGGGGACGCGGGGCCCGCCAGGTGCAGGACCAGGTCGTAGGGGCCGGTCAGCGCGTCCGCGCAGCCGGGTGCGGAGATGTCCCGCTCCAGGAAGCGGAAACCGGGGCGGCCCGCCAGGTGGGCCACCTTCTCGGCCCGCCCCGTGGAGAGGTTGTCCAGGCAGTCGACCTCGGCCCCCGCGTCGAGCAGCCGGGTGCACAGGTGGGAGCCGAGGAATCCGGCGCCGCCGGTCACCAGGACACGGTCCCACGGGGCGCGGGACTCCCCCCGCGGGCTGAACGCCGCCATCGGCATCATGAGGACGACCTTTCTCCCTCGCAGCGCCCCTCGGAGCGCTGAACAGCGTGCGCCGAGTGCCCCACCGAGGCACTCACATGCTCCGACGCCCACCGCCGGGATCACGCGCCGTGACGGCGGTCACGGCCGGTGGGTACGACGGCGCCCTCGGGGATCGCTGTGATCAAGCACACTCGTGCGCTCAAGTACGCCGGGGCCATGGGTGATTGGTCCGTCTGGTCGGCGGGCGGGGGCGCGGACCGGCGACGACTCGCCGGTCCCTTCTGCCACGATGGTCGGCGCCGTGTCCGGATCGATGGAACAGCCGCGCAGCGCAGCCGGCCAGCTCGTTCCCGTCCGTTTCCCCTACGGGTCCCGCGACCCGCCTTCGAGTGGCGCACTGTGTCTTCTTCCTCCGTCTCCGCCCCGCCGCCCCCTGCCGCCTCGCCGTCCGCACCCTCCCGGTCGCCGTGGCGGGCCCTGAGACACCGCAGCATGCGCTGGTGGTCGGTCGCGAACTTCGTGTCGAACGCCGGTACGTGGATGCAGCTCACCGTGCAGAACCTGCTGGTCCTGCACATCACCGGCTCCGCCGCCGCGACGGGTCTGTCGATGTCCGTCCAGGCCGCGCCCGCGCTGCTGATCAGTGTGTTCGGCGGCGCGGCCGTCGACCGCTGGCCGCGGAAACTGACCGCCGCGGTCAGCCAGGCACTGCTCGGAGCGGTCGCGTTCGTGACCGCGCTCATGGTGGCGCTCGACCGGCTCGACATGGCCTCCCTGATGGTGCTGGCCGCCGTCACCGGCGTCATCGCCACGGTCGACGGCCCGGCGTGTTCCCTGCTGGGCAACGACCTCGTCCCGCGCGAGGACGTGCCTTCCGCGATCGGGGTGGGCGCCCTGGTGCACCAGGCGGGCCGGCTCACGGGGGCCGCGCTCGCGGGTGTGACGGTCGGTTTCCTCGGCACGGCCGCCGCGTACGTCGCCAACGGCCTGTCGTTCCTGTTCGTGGCCTCGGTCATCCCGTTCCTGCGCCCGGCGCGCGGTGCGGTCCGGCAGGTGGTGGCGGCGAAGGACCGCGGCGCGAAGGACACCATGAGTGTGCGCGAGGGGCTGGCCTTCTTCGCCCGCCGCCCCCGACTGCTGGCGCTGGCCGGTGTCACCGGCGTCAGCGCGGTCTTCGGGCGCAACTACCAGCTGACCCTGGCCGTACTGATCACCGGGCCGCTCGCGGGCGGCGCGGGGTCCTTCGGGACCGTCTCCACGGTGCTGGCGGCCGGCGGCATCGTCGGCGCCGTCCTGGGTGCCCGACTGCGCCGCCCGTCGGTGCGGCTGGTGGGCGCGCTGGCCGCGGCGGGCGGGCTGCTACAGGTGGTGGCGGGGCTGTCGCCGTCGCTGGCCGTCCTGCTGGTGATGGTGCTGCCCATGGCCGTCGTGGAGTCCGTCTCCGACACCGCCGGTACGGCGGTGCTCCAGACCGACCCGCCCGCACACATGCGGGGCCGGGTGCTCGGGGTGTGGGGCAGCATCGGCACGGTGTGGGGCCTGGGCGGGCCGCCCGCGCTGGGCCTCCTGATGGAGCTGGCCGGTGCCCGCGGCGCCCTGATCGCGGGCGGGCTGATCATCGCCGGCACGATCGGCGCGGGCCATCTCCTGCGCGAACGCCGGGCGGCGGTGCCGAGGGTGTCGCCGGTGGCGAACCTGGAGACGGCGGCCTGAGGCGCCCGCCTTTCGGGTCCGCCCGCGTCTCCTCGCCGGCCGCGGCACGGAGCGGACGGGACTCCCGCACCCGTCGCGTCGCGGATCAGGCGACGAGGGCCTGGCCCGGATCCAGTCGGGCCGTCAGCCCGGCGTGGTGCAGGGCGGCGACGGGCGCGACGAGGTCCGGGTGGCGCAGCAGGGCCGCCGCCCGGAGGTCGGTGTCGTCGGGTGCGAGCAGGCGGCGGAACTCCGCCGGTGTCCCGGCCGAGGGGCCGCCCCCGGCCGCCAGCGCGGCCACGGCCGGCTCGGCGAGCGCCGGGTCGGTCAGCAGGCAGGCCGCCCAGCTGGCGACGACCTCGTCCACCCAGGTCCGCCAGACGTCCGCGTCCGCGTCGATGGGCGTCGCGCCGTCGGCGCCGGTGATCCGGTCGAGCCGGGCGGAGCCTCCGGGGCCCGCCACGCCCAGCAGGGCCACGTCCATCGGGGTCGGGTAGCGCAGCCGGGCCGCGACCGTCACGGCCTGCCGGGCCTGCACCTCGCACAGGGCTTCGGCCAGGGCGCCGCCGGACGCCGGGTAGGCGCGGGTGAGCCACTGGGCGGTCGCCGCGATGACGGGGGAGAGATCTGTGTGCACTGCCGGGCCGTCCGAACTGCTCGTCGTGGGGAACACGGGGTCCGTGGAAACGGTAGCCCGCGGCGCACCGCGCGGAACATGGCCAGGACCTCGCCCCGGGCGTGGCCTCGGCCACACCACGCCGTGAGGATCCGCCCCCGCCCGGGGATGCGACCCTGTACCCCGTTCGCCGATCACCGGGTTCCCGCCCGGCCCACCGGTGTGGAGGAGAAGTCCTGAGTACCACCGTCCTCTCCGAGGCCGTGCCCGTCGTCCTGCTGCTGGGCGTGCTGGCCTTCGCCGTGCTGCGTCCGCGGGGGCTGCCGGAGGCGGTGGCCGCCGTGCCCGCCGCCGTGCTGGTCGTGGCGCTCGGCACGGTGTCCCCGCACCGGGCGTGGGAGCAGACCCGTACGCTGCTGCCGGTCGTCGCCTTCCTCGCGCTGGTGCTGATGCTGGCGTACCTGTGCGCCAAGGAGGGCCTGTTCGAGGCCGTCGGCGCGGCCGTGGCCCGCCGGTGCGGGGGCAGCCCGCGGCGGCTGCTGGCCGGGGTGTTCGCCGTGGCCTGCGCGGTCACGGCCGTGCTCAGTCTGGACGCCACCGCGGTCCTGCTGACCCCGGTGGTGCTGGCCACCGCGTCCCGGGCCGGTGCGCGGGCCCGCCCGCACGTGTACGCGACGGCGCACCTGGCGAACTCCGCCTCGCTGCTCCTGCCGGTCTCCAACCTGACCAACCTGCTGGCGTTCACGGCCAGTGGTCTGTCCTTCACCCGGTTCGCCGCGTTGATGGCGCTGCCCTGGCTGGCGGCGATCGCCGTGGAGTACGCCGTGTTCCGCCGCTTCTTCCGCGCGGACCTGGCCGAGCCGGTGTCCGCGGCCCCCGCGCGCGTCGGTGCCGTGCCCGTCGCCTCCGCACCCGCTCCTCCGGCGGCCGCGAAGACGCCGGGCGGCTCCCCCGGTGAGGGGCCTGGTGAGGCACCGGGTACGGCGCCCTCGGCTGCGCCCGCGCCCGCCGTACCGCGTTTCACCGTGGTCGTCGTGGCCCTGACCCTGGCCGGGTTCGCCGTGGCCTCGCCCGCCGGGGTGGACCCCGCCTGGGCGGCCCTCGGCGGCGTGCTGGTGCTCGGGGTGCGGGCGCTGGCCCGGCGCCATGTCACGCCCCGCGAGATGGTGGGCGCCGCCGCGCCGCTGTTCTGCCTGTTCGTCCTGGCTCTCGGCATCGTGGTGCAGGGGGTGGTGGCGGGCGCGCCGGCGACCGGGCTCGGGCGGCTGCTGCCGGACGGGGACTCGCTGCCGGCGCTGCTCGGGGTGGCGGCGGTCGCCGCGGTGCTGGCCAACCTGGTCAACAACCTGCCGGCCGTCCTCGCCCTGCTGCCGCTGGCCGCGCCCGGCGGACCGGCCCAGGTCCTCGCCGTGCTGATCGGCGTGAATCTGGGCCCCAACCTGACCTACGTCGGTTCGCTGGCGACCCTGCTGTGGCGGCGCATCCTGCACCGGTACGGCATCGAGGTGGAGCTGGGCCGGTTCACCGTGCTGGGACTGCTCACCGTGCCGGCCACGGTCGCCGCGTCCACGGTGGCGCTGTGGGGTGCGGTGCGCCTCATCGGTGTCTGACGGCCGGGGCGCCGCCGGGTGCCGGGCGTCCGCTCACTGGGTCGCGACGACGATGCAGCGCCGCAGTTCCGCCAGGGCCGCGGGATCGCCCTCGGCCGTCACACCGCGGTCCCCCTCGGCACCCGCCCGGTTCCAGAGCGAGCGCAGCACGCCCTCCGGGGAGCCGCTCAGTGTCGCGTCGGCCGCGCCGTCGCCCGCGCCGTCCGTGACGGTGAACTCGCCCGGGCCGGTCCGCACCCGCCACGACTCGCCGCCCGCCCGCACCAGGAACGTGTGCCCCGGCGAGCCGTCCAGGATCTCGGCGAAGTACTCGCCCCACTCGGCCACGGCGTACGCCGCGAAGACCTTGAGCAGTTCGTCGACCCCGTCCACGGCGAGGTCGTCCGGTACGGGGGTGACGGGCGCCCCGGTGGCGAGTTCGGCGTCGATGCGGTGGACGACGGTCTCCTGCGCCATCCGCCGGATCCAGAAGCCGACGCTCTGGTCCGGGCCGTACCAGGTGCCGGCCGGGTCCTCGGGGGCGCGGGTGGCGAACTCGGCGCGCAGCGCGGTGTAGCCCCGGTCGAGCAGCGCCGTCGGCGCCTGGTCGGCGAACTCCTTCGGCGGCCAGGGCTCGGGCTCGGCCCCGTCGCGCATGGCGGCGGTCTTGTGCAGGTAGACCTCGCCGACGTGGCGGGTCAGGTCGGCGACCGTCCAGCCGGGACAGGTCGGGACCGGGGCGCCGGCGTCGGTGCCGACGACGGCCCGCAGCCGGTCGTGGTCGGCCGCGAGGCAGTCGAGCAAGCGGGTGAACTCCATGCGGTCGAGCCAAACACAGGTTCAGATCGGAGGCACGGAGTTTTCCGCGCTCACCGGGCCGTGCTCACCAGGCCGCGCTGGGCACCGCGGGGCGGCGGACCGCCTCGGCGGCGTCCCGCAGGTGCAGGGCGACGGAGATCAGGGCGCGCAGCGCGGAGGGCCGCAGGCTCTGGGCGCTCTCGGCGGCCAGCACCAGCAGGCAGCCCGCGGCCTGCTCGACGACCGGGACGGAGAACGCGAAGTCGTCGCCGTCGGCCCCGCGGAAGGCGCGCCACGGCGTGGCGGCACCGTCGATGGCCTTGTGCACCGCCTGTTCGAGGTGCTGCGCGGCCTGGCGGCACACGGGGGCGGGCAGGACGATGGTGCGGTGAAACGCTGAACTGGTCATAGTCCCATTGCTCCCCCGCGTCCGGGCCGTCCGATCGGCGCACCGGGCGGATTTCACCGGGTCGGCGGCAGCCGGGCCACGCCACGGCCGCGTCACGGTCCAGGGATCTCCTGCTGATGTCCCAATGGGTCACATGTCCCACTGGGACATTTCCAGGTGTACGCTCGAAGGCATGACGGCAGCGAAGCCCTCCCCCACCACCGAGGACCGGCGGCAGCGCAAGGCGCGGCAGACCCGCGACGCGCTGGCCACCGCCGCCTGCGACCTGATCCTGGAGCGCGGTTCGGCGGCGACCACGGTGGAGGCGATCGCCGAGCGCGCGGACGTCACCCGCCGCACGTTCAGCCGGCACTTCGCCGGGAAGGAGGACGCGGCGCTCGACTTCGTCCGCCGGGACGGCGACCGGATCAACGCACTGCTGCGCTCCCGCCCCGCCGAGGAGCCGCCCCTGCTCGCCTATCGCAGGGCGGTCCGGGACTGGCTGGCCGACCGCCGGGACCCGGCGTGGCACGTGCGCCCGCGGATGCGCCGCCTGCTGGCCCTGGCGGACACCGAGCCCGGGCTGTTCGCCGCCTACCAGCGCATCCGGGTCGACGCCCAGGAGGAGTCGATCCGCATCGTCGCCGCCCGGCTCGGCAGCGACGACGCCCGGGACGTGCGCCCGGCCGCCGTCGTCGACGCCGCCGCCGGGGTTCTGATCGCCGCCCTGCGCCTGTGGGCGCGCGGCGGAGAGGGGGACTCGGGAGCCGCAGACCTCGCCGCCCTCGTGGAGCGGGCCTACGACGCCCTGACCTCGGAGGCCGCAGCCGCGACCCCCGACAGCACCACCACCGAAGAGTGAGAACAGCACCATGAGCACTACCGGCACCACCCCCGCCACCGCACCCGCACCCGCGCCCGCGCCCGCCACCGAGTTCGCCGGACGTACCGCTCTGGTCACCGGCGCCGCCTCCGGCATCGGCCTGGCCACCGCCCGCCGGCTCGCCGCCGGCGGCGCCCGGGTCGTCGTCGCCGACTACAACGCCGAGGGCGCCGAGAAGGCCGCCGCCGACCTGCGGGCCGAGGGCGTCGAGGCCGCCGCGGTCGCGCTGGACGTCACCCGTCCGGAGTCCGTCGAGGCGGCCGTCAAGTTCACCCTGGACACGTACGGCTCGCTGGACCTCGCCGTCAACAACGCCGGCATCGGCGGCCCCAGCGCCCCGACCGGCGAGTACGACGTGGAGGCCTACCAGCGCGTCGTGCGCACCAACCTCGACGGCGTCTTCTACTCGATGCGCTACGAACTGCCCGCCATCGAGGCGGCCGGCAAGGGCGGCTCGATCGTGAACGTCGCCTCCATCCTCGGTTCGGTCGGCTTCGCCGGCTCGCCCGCCTACGTCGCCGCCAAGCACGGCGTGGTCGGGCTGACCAAGGCGGCCGCCGCCGAGTACGCCGCCCGGGGCATCCGGATCAACGCGGTCGGCCCGGGCTTCATCGACACCCCGCTGCTGAAGACCATGGACGAGGCCGCCTACAACGGCCTGGTCGCCCTGCACCCGGCCGGCCGCCTCGGACACGCCGAGGAGGTCGCGGAGCTGATCGCCTTCCTGCTGTCGGACCGCGCGTCCTTCGTCGCCGGCAGCTACCACCTGGTCGACGGCGCGTACACCGCCGTCTGAGCAGCGCTCATCCGTCTCGGGGGGAGAGAGAACAAAGGAGTTCGATCATGAAGGCATTGCAGTACCGCACCATCGGGGCCCCGCCCGAGGTCGTCACCGTCCCGGACCCGGAACCGGGCTCCGGTCAGGTGCTGTTGAAGGTGACCGCGGCCGGCGTCTGCCACTCCGACATCGCGGTGATGGGCTGGCCCGCCGAGGGCTTCCCGTACGAGCTGCCGCTCACCCTCGGCCACGAGGGCGTCGGCACCGTGGCCGCGCTCGGCGCCGGTGTGACCGGGCTCGCCGAGGGCGACGCGGTCGCCGTGTACGGGCCCTGGGGCTGCGGTACCTGCGCCAAGTGCGCGGAGGGCAAGGAGAACTACTGCCTGCGCGCCGACGAGCTGGGCATCCGCCCGCCGGGGCTCGGCCGTCCGGGTTCGATGGCGGAGTATCTGCTGATCGACGATCCCCGGCACCTGGTCCCGCTGGACGGGCTCGACCCGGTGGCGGCGGTGCCGCTCACCGACGCCGGGCTGACGCCGTACCACGCGATCAAGCGGTCGCTGCCCAAGCTGGTCCCCGGCTCGACCGCGGTCGTCATCGGCACGGGCGGTCTCGGCCACGTCGCCATCCAGCTGCTGCGCGCCCTGACCTCCGCCCGGGTCGTCGCCCTGGACGTCAGCGAGGAGAAGCTGCGCCTCGCCCGCGAGGTGGGCGCGCACGAGGCGGTGCTGTCGGACGCGAAGGCCGCGGACGCGGTGCGCCGGATCACCGGAGGCCTCGGCGCCGAGGCCGTGTTCGACTTCGTCGGCGTGGCGCCCACCGTGAAGACCGCCGGTGCCGTCGCGGCCGTCGAGGGTGATGTCACCCTGGTCGGCATCGGTGGCGGATCGCTGCCCGTCGGATTCGGCATACTGCCGTTCGAGGTGTCGGTCAACGCCCCGTACTGGGGCAGCCGCAGCGAGCTGATCGAGGTCCTGAACCTGGCCCGGTCGGGTGCCGTCTCGGTGCACACCGAGACCTACTCCCTGGACGACGCGCCGCTCGCCTACGAGCGGCTGCACGAGGGCAAGGTCAACGGCCGCGCGGTGATCCTGCCCCACGGCTGAGGGCCGAGGGGGCGCGACCGGTCCCCCGTTCCGGTCGTGCCCCCGTCCCGTCGAACCTACGTGGACGGGTCCGCCGTTGTGAATCGTGCCGATGCCCGCTGCCGGGCCCGGAGGACTCACTCGTGCACAGGTGAGTCCGGATGACCCGGTTTCGTCCCGTGCAGGACCGGCTGGTCGAGGTCACCGGCGGCCAGGTGGGCCAGCACGACCTCGTACAGGTCGCTGCCGGCGGCGAGCAGCTGGCGTTCCAGGACGGGCTCGGCGCTGCGGACGTGCTCACGGACGGTCTGCGCATGCACGCCGAGCTTCTGGGCGGCACGCTCGGCGTTGCCGCCCGCGGCGATCCAGGTGCGCAGGCTGCGCCGCAGGTCCCGGCCGTCCGGATCGAGGCGGCCGAGCAGGTCGACGGCCCAGGTGCGCAGCGCGGGCCCGGACAGCAGGTCGGTGAGCCGGGCGGCGCCCACCCGCGTGCCGGCGCCCGGCGGGGGTTCGGCGAGGCCCAGCTGGGCGTTCAGGGCCAGGTGGACGGCGGCCCGCACGGTCAGGTCGGCGAAGTCCGTGCGCAGCAGCGACTCGACCCGGTCCATGCGGGCGCGCACCGTGTTGCGGCTGACGCCGAGGACCTTGGCCGTGTTGACCGCGGTGAACTCCAGGCCGAGCCGGGTGGTGGCGAGCAGTTCGGCGCGGGTGTGGTGGGACAGGCTGTCGAGCGGGCTCAGCACGTCGGCCGTCCAGTCGTGCAGCCGCGCCGGGTCCATCAGCCGCTCGGGGCGGGTCCGCTCGGCGTACAGCGCCGCCTTCTCCGGCCGGAACCGGGCCACGGCCAGGGCGCTGACGGCCTGTCCGTAGGCGGTCGCGGTGCGGGCGAGGCCCTGCCGGGCGCTGCCGCCGACGAACACGCCGGGGCGGCGGCCGACCAGCGAGCGCAGCTCCTGCCCGGCCGTGTCGCGCGGGGCGAGCACGATGACGTGTCCGTCCACCGCCGGGCACCGCACGACCAGCGCCCGCTCCCCCGTCGCCGTCAGGCACTCCTCGGCGAGCCGGTCCCGTTCGGCGGGGCTGCTCTCCACCACGTACACGTACGCCGTGTCGGTGTCGAGGAGGCCGGGCCAGAGTCCGGCGGCCACCCGGCGGGCCGAGACGGTGTCCTCCACCATCAGCAGTTGCAGGATGGCCAGCCGCAGGTCCGAGGTGGCGCGCCGCAGCCGGTGGCCGGCCGCGGTGGACTCGTGGCCGGCCAGCAGCAGCTCCACCACCTGGGCGGCGTGGGTGACGATCTCGGAGACGCGCCGGTCGAAGGGTCTGTCGCGGGCCACCGCGAGGACGGCGGCCGACGCCGGACGGGACCGCTCCACGCGCACGAGCCGCAGGTGGCGGCCGCGGTCCTCGAGGGCGGCGGACGCGATCCGGCCGGAGGTGACGTCGGCGACCAGCGCCTCGTCCAGCGGGACGCGGGTGCCGGCCAGCAGCCGGCCGGTGCCGTCCTGGAGCGAGACGGTCGCGTGCGCGGTGTCGCCGAGCCAGGCCACGACCCGGTTCAGGTCGCGGCCGGCCGGCCGCAGGTGCTCGAGCAGCTCCCGCGCCCATCCCGCGTGCTCACCGGCCCCGGTCGCCCGCTGCCGTCCGCCGTCCGCTCGGCCCGCCACGTCGGCCTTCTCCTCGTCTCGCCCCGTCTCCGGCCCAGGTCGGGGACGTTACCTCATGGCGGTGTGCGCCGGCCCCCGCCGGCGTCGGCGGCCGGGCCGCGCCGGGCCTGTCGGGCGGGGCGGGCGAGCGGGCATAAGCTCGGTGAATGGCGAAGTACTTCGACGTGCACCCCGACAACCCCCAGCCCCGCAGCATCGCCCAGGTCGCGGACAGCGTCCGCGCCGGCGCGCTGATCGCGTATCCGACGGACTCCTGCTACGCGCTGGGCTGCCGGCTGGGCAGCCGCGACGGCATCGACCGCATCCGGTCGATCCGTCAGCTGGACCACCGGCACCACTTCACCCTCGTCTGCCAGGACTTCGCGCAACTCGGGCAGTTCGTGCAGATCGACAACGACGTGTTCCGCGCGATCAAGGCGTCGACGCCCGGCAGCTACACCTTCATCCTGCCCGCCACGAGGGAGGTGCCGCGCGCGCTCCAGCACCCGAAGAAGAAGACCGTGGGCGTGCGCATCCCCGACCACGTCGTCACCCAGGCGCTCCTCGCCGAGCTGGGCGAACCGCTGCTGTCCAGCACGCTGCTGCTGCCCGACGAGGAGGAGCCGATGACGCAGGGCTGGGAGATCAAGGACCGGCTCGACCACGTGCTGGACGCGGTCGTCGACTCCGGGGACTGCGGCACCGAGCCGACCACGGTCGTGGACTTCTCCGGCGGCGAGGCGGAGATCGTGCGGCGGGGCGCGGGCGACACCACCCGGTTCGAGTAGCAGACCGTCCACCCGGCCGCAGCACGTGAGAGAGGCAGACCACACCCGATGACCCCCACCGTGGGAACCGCCGTCGACGTCCCCACCGACGACGGCACCGCCGATGCCTACCTGACCCGTCCCGCCGACGGCGGACCGCACCCCGCCGTCCTTGTGTACATGGACGCCTTCGGGCTGCGTCCGTCCCTGCGGGCGATGGCCGACCGGCTGGCCGGTGCCGGGTACACCGTCCTGGTGCCGAACGTCTTCTACCGCAGCGGGCGGGCTCCCGTCGTGGAACTGCCCGGGTTCATCGACCCGGGGGCACGGCCGGAGATCTTCCAGCAACTCGGTCCGATCATGCGGTCGCTGACCCCGGACCGGGCGGTGCGGGACGCCGATGCCTACCTGCGCCGGCTGTCCGGCGGTCCGGAGGCGGCCGACGGTCCGGTCGCGCTCGTGGGCTACTGCATGGGTGCCGGGCTCGCCCTGCGCACCGCCGGCACGTATCCGGACCGGGTCGCCGCGGTGGCCGGGTTCCACGGCGCGAACCTGGCGACGGACGGGCCGCACAGCCCGCACCTGGTGGCCGGGGACATCACCGCCGAGGCCTACTTCGCCCACGCGGACCAGGACCCGGGCATGGACGCCGAGCAGCAGGAGCGCCTGGCGGCGGCCCTGACGGCGGCCGGTGTACGGCACCGGTGCGAGGTCTACGCCGGCGCCCACCACGGCTACACGCAGTCCGACACCGCCGCCTACGACGCGGAGGCGACCGAGCGGCACTGGGCGGCCCTGCTCGACCTGCTGCGGCGGACGTTCTGACGCCCGGCCACCGAAACCTCCCGTCCGGGGCCGCAGTTGGGCGCGTCTCCCCGCGCCGGGCCCCGGGCGGGGGCGTTGTTACCGTGCCCGGGTGTCCAACTCCTCACGCGATTCCGCCGAAGGCGCCGGCTGGGGCTCCGCCGAACCCGGCGCCTACCGGGCGCTCATGCCCGCGCGCACCGAGAAGCTGTCCTGGCTGAACCCGAGTACGCTGTGGGCCGCCCGCAACGGCGTCCTGGCCTCCTGGTTCGGTGATCCCACGGGCCACACCCGCTCCCGCTGGGTGGCGCGGCGCGTGGCGGCCGGGGCACCGGCCGACAAGGTGATCCGGCGCGACGACCCCGCCCGGTTCTCGTTCCTGGTCATCGGTGACACGGGCGAGGGCGACGACCCCCAGTACGCCGTCGTGCCGGGGTTGTTGAAGGCGGGCCGGGACACCCGGTTCGCTGTCCTCGCCAGCGATGTGATCTACCCGGTGGGCAGCGCCGACGACTACGGCTCGAAGTTCT
Source organism: Streptomyces sp. CS113 (assembly GCF_002188365.1). Lineage (NCBI taxonomy): Bacteria > Bacillati > Actinomycetota > Actinomycetes > Kitasatosporales > Streptomycetaceae > Streptomyces > Streptomyces sp. CS113. The sequence continues at coordinate 8,121,957 of NZ_KZ195574.1, read as the reverse complement.
TCCGCCCCTACCGCGACTACCGGGCGCCCATATACGCGATACCGGGCAACCACGACTGGTACGAGGACCTCGGCGGTTTCATGCGCGTCTTCTGCGACGACGCCCCGCCCCTGCCACCGGAACCGCGGCCGCGCCCGCTGACCCCCGCGTGGCTGCGGTCCCTGTTGTGGCACCGGCCGCGCCCGGACGACGGCCGGCACCTGGACGAGGCGCGCAAGCTGCGCGCGGACCCCGCCCAGCAGGCCGTCCAGCCCGGACCGTACTGGGCCGTCGACGCCGGTCCGGTGCGGATCGTCGGCATCGACACGGGGCTGCTGGGCACCGTCGACGCCGAGCAGGCCGCCTGGCTGCGCGAGGTGTCGGCGGGAGACCGGCCGAAGATCCTCGTCACCGGCTCGCCCCTGTACGTGGACGGCGAGCACCACCCGTGCGCCATCGAGGGCGGCGGCACCGTCGACGACATCGTGCGCGACCCCGCCCACCGCTACGTCGCGGCGATCGGCGGCGACATCCACAACTACCAGCGCTACCCGGTCGACGTGGACGGCCGCACCGTGCAGTACGTCGTGGCGGGCGGCGGCGGCGCGTTCATGCACGCCAGCCACACCATCCCGCGCGTCTCGGTGGCCGGTGTCACCGAGGACGACTTCCGTTCCTATCCGCTGCGCGGCGACTCGCTCGCCTTCTACAGCGCGCTGTACGGCCGCCGGCTGCGGCTGCGGCGCCTGTTCACCCTCACGGAGGCCGAGGCGACGGCCGTGATCGCCGAACGCCTCGGCATCCGCACCGGCCGCGCCCCGGGCGAGGGCGCGCGGGTCACCTGGCGCACCCGGCTGGTGGCCGGGCTGCTCGGCACCGCACGGCGGCCCGAGCGCCGCAAGCGGTTCCGGCTGCCCGTGCGCAAGCTCTACACGTCGGTGTTCTCGCCGGGTTCGGCGACGTACAGTCCGCCCTTCTTCAAGTGCTTCCTGCGCCTGGACGTGACGCCGGAAGCGGTCCGGCTGCGCTGCTACGCGGCCACCGGCAACCGGGCGCAGGAGGAGGACCCGCCGGTCGAGGACGAGGTGACGATCCCGCTGGTGTGACCGGCGCCCGCCCCTTCGGGGCCCCGCGTCACCAGCGGCCCGCCTCGCTGCCGACGACCGCCTCGGACGGGGTGCCGTCGACCCCCACCGGTACGTCGCCGGTGAGCATCACCCGGTGCATGGTCCTGGGGTGGTCGAGATGGGCGTGGTCGCCGGGGGCGAGGTGGATGGTGGCGCGGTTGTCCCAGAAGGCGACGCTGCCCGGCTCCCAGCGGAAGCGGACCGTGTACTCGGGGCGAGTGGCCTGCTCGACGAGGAGTTCCAGGATCGCCGCGCTCTCGGGGCGGGAGAGCCCGGTGATCTGTTCGACGTAGTAGCCGTTGACGAACAGCACCCGCTCCCCCGTCTCCGGGTGGACCCGGACCAGCGGGTGCACGGTCGCGCTCTGGTGGTCCAGGAGGTGCCGGACGTAGGCGTCGTCTCCGGGCCGGGGCTGGTAGCCGACGCCGAGGCGGTGTTCGGCGCGCAGTGTGTCGACGAAGGCGCGCAGCGGGGCGGACAGCCCGGCGTAGGCGGCGGCGAGGTTCGCCCAGGTGGTGTCGCCGCCGTAGGGGGGCACCGTCTCGGCGCGCAGGATCGTCGCCGCCGGCGGGTCGACGCGGGCGCCGTGGTCGCAGTGCCAGCCGCGCAGCAGCGTGTGGCGCCGGCGCCGCAGCCACTCGTCGTGCTCCATCCCGAACCGGCCGCCCAGTTCCAGCCGGTCGGCGGTCGTCTCGATCTCCGGGAAGCCGGCCGGGGAGGCCTTGCCGCGCCGGGGCAGGACGACCGGCTCGCCGAAGAGGCGGGCGAACGCGACGTGTCCGGCGTGGTCGAGGCGCTGGTCGCGGAAGAACACCACCTTCCAGCGCAGTACCGCCGCGCGCACCGCCGCGACCTGTGCGGCGTCGAGACCCGCCGCGAGATCGACGCCGTGGATCTCGGCTCCGATGTGCCCGGCGACGGGTTTCACCTCGATGTCCGCCGCCCCGGCCGCCGTGCGGTGTGCCGTCGGCCCGTCGGTCGTCCGGTGTGCTGCCGTGTCCTTCGCGTGGTCCGTCGTCATGCGGAGATCGTGGCAGACCCCCCGCGGCGCCGTCCGGTTGATCACCGGTCCCCGCGTGGGCGAGGCTGGACGGGCGGCACACCGCCGCGCACAGTCGAGGGAAGGTCCCACGGTGATCAGCATCCCGGCGTACACGCTCAACGACGGCACCACACTCCCCGCCCTGGGCCTGGGCACCTGGCCGATGGGGGACGACGAGGCCGAGCGGGCGGTCCGCGAGGCCGTCGAGGCGGGGTACCGCCTGATCGACACGGCGACGAACTACCGCAACGAGACCGGCGTCGGCCGCGGGATCGCCTCCGCCGGTCTCCCCCGCGAGGAGATCGTCGTGACGACCAAGCTGCCCGGCCGGCACCACGGCTACGAGGAGACGCTCGCCTCGTTCGAGGAGTCCCGGGCGCGGCTCGGGGTGCAGTACGTCGACCTGTACCTGATCCACTGGCCGCTGCCGCGGGTGGACAAGTACGTCGACTCCTGGAAGGCCATGGTCAAGCTGCGCGAGGACGGCCTCGTGCGGTCGGTGGGGGTCTCCAACTTCACGGCGGAGCACATCGAGCGGCTGGAGAAGGAGACGGGTGTCCTGCCGTCCGTCAACCAGATCGAGCTGCACCCGCTGTTCCCGCAGGACGAGCTGCGCGCCTACCACGAGCGCAAGGGCATCCGCACCGAGAGCTGGAGCCCGCTGGGCCGGGGCAGCGACCTGCTCGACGATCCCGCCGTCGCCGCCGTCGCCGCGGCGCACGGTGTGACCCCCGCCCAGGCGGTCCTGCGCTGGCACACCCAGCTGGGCGCGGTGCCGATCCCGAAGTCCGCCGACCCGGCGCGGCAGCGGGCGAACCTGGACGTCTTCGGCTTCGAGCTGGACGCCGGCCAGCTGCGCGCGGTGGCGGACCGCGCCCACCGGCGGATCGGCGGCGACCCGGAGGTGCACGAGGAGTTCTGAGCGGGGTACCCGGCCCCGGCGGTAACCGAGGGTCTTCCGGGAAGGAGTGCCAGGTGGACGGCGAGGGCGGCGACGGGCTGCGGGACTACCACGGCAAACGGGACTTCGGCCGGACCGGCGAGCCCGCGGGGCGGGAGGCGCGGGGCGCGGGCGGGCCCGCCGGTGAGGGCGGGGCGCCGCGCTTCGTCGTGCAGATCCACGACGCGAGCACCCTGCACTTCGACTTCCGGCTTCAGGTGGCCGACGTACTGAAGTCCTGGTCGGTGCCGAAGGGGCCGTCGGCGGACCCGAGCGACAAGCGGCTCGCGGTGCCGACGGAGGACCACCCGCTGGAGTACGAGGAGTTCGAGGGCGTGATCCCGGCGGGTGAGTACGGGGGCGGCACGGTCATCGTCTGGGACCACGGCACCTACGAGCCGCTGAGCCACGACCGCCGGGGCCGGCCGGTCGACTTCGCCGAGTCGCTGGCGCACGGGCACGCCAGGTTCCGGCTGCACGGCGCGAAGCTGCGCGGCGAGTACGCGCTGACCCGGTTCCGCGGCGGCCCGGACGGCGGCGCCGGTGCGGACGCGGCGTGGCTGCTGGTGAAGACGGCCGGCGGCGGACGCGGGCACGGCACCCCGGATCCCCGGCGGGCCCGGTCCGCGCGCACCGGCCGCACGCTGGCGCGGGTGGCGGCGGAGGAGGGCGGGGAGTAGCGGCCCGCGGTGCAGGGCCGCACCCGGCGGGGGCCGTACCCGGGGGGTCCGTGCGGCCGGCTCACTGGACGGGCAGCGCCTGTTCGGCCCAAATGGTCTTGCCGGTGTCCGTCTGGCGGCTGCCCCACCGCTGGGTGAGCTGGGCGACCAGAAGCAGCCCCCGGCCGCCCTCGTCGAAGGCGTGGGCGCGGCGCAGGTGGGGCGAGGTGGAGCTGGCGTCGGACACCTCGCAGATGAGCGCGGTGTGACGGATGAGGCGCAACTGGATGGGCGGCTCGCCGTACCGGATCGCGTTGGTGACCAGTTCGCTGACGACGAGTTCGGTGACGAAGGCCGTGTCGTCCAGCCCCCACGCCGTCAGCTGTTCGCCGACCGACCGCCTGGTGGCGGCCACTCCGGCGGGGTCCAGAGGGACGTCCCAGATGCGTACCCGGTCCTCGCCCAGCGCCCGGGTGCGGGCCAGCAGCAGGGCGACGTCGTCGCCGGGCTCCTCGGGCAGTACGGCCTTGAGCACGCCGTCGCACAGGGCGTCCAGGGAGGTCGCGGGAGCGGCCAGCGCCCGGCACAGTTCCGTGGTGGCGTGGTCGACGTCGCGGTCGCGGTCCTCGACCAGTCCGTCGGTGTAGAGGGCGACGACGGAGCCCTCGGGCACCTCCAGCTCCGTCGCCTCGAAGGGCAGTCCGCCGACGCCGAGCGGCGGTCCTGCGGACATGGCGACGAGGCGGGTGGTGCCGTCCGGGAGGAGGAGTGCGGGCGCGGGGTGACCGGCGGCGGCCAGGGCCAGGCGGCGGGAGACGGGGTCGTACACGGCGTACAGGCAGGTGGCGCCCAGTTCCGCGGTCTCCGCCTCGCCGCCGTCGTTCGCGCCGCCGGCCGCGAGGTGGGTGACGAGGTCGTCGAGGTGGGTGAGGAGCTCGTCGGGGGGCAGATCGACGTCGGCGAGGGTGCGGACGGCCGTGCACAGGCGGCCCATGGTCGCCGTGGACGGGATGCCGTGGCCCACGACGTCGCCGACGACGAGGCCGACGCGGGTGCCGGAGAGCGGGATGACGTCGAACCAGTCGCCGCCGATGCCCGCCGCAGACGCGGAGGGGAGGTAGCGGTGGGCCACCTCGACCGCGGCCTGACCGGGCAGGTCCCTGGGGAGCAGGCTGTGCTGGATCGCCAGGGCCGTGGAGCGCTCGCGCGCGAAACGGCGGGCGTTGTCCACGGAGACGGCGGCCCGGGAGACCAGTTCCTCGGCCAGCACGGCGTCCTCCGTGGCGTACGGCTCCCTGGGTACGGTCCGGGCGGCCAGCGCGACGCCCAGGGTGGTGCCGCGGGCGCGCAGGGGCACGGACAGGGTCGAGCAGACCGCTTCGCGGAACGGGCGGTTGTGCGGGGTCTCGGCCTCGCGGGCCCGCATCCACCGGTCGAATTCCGGGTCGCCGGGCCCGCTGAGGACGACGCGGCCCTCCCGCACGGCCCGGGCGGGCGGGCTGTCGGCCGGGTGGACCTCCTGCCCGCCGAGGTGCACGGCGGGCGTGGGGAATCCCTCGGTGGCGGAGGCGTGGGCCACCCGGCGCAGTTCGCCGGTCCCGGTCGGCCCGGCGAGGGGTTCTTCGGTGCCGAGCACCCAGTCGAGCAGGTCGACGCTGGCGAAACCCGCGAACCGGGGCACGAGGAGCCCGACCAGTTCCTCGGCGGTACGGACCACGTCGAGGGTGCTGCCCACGGCGCCGGCCGCGTTCAGCAGGGCCAGCCGCTCCCGGGCCCGGTGCTGTTCGGTGCTCTCCAGCGCCGCCATGGCGACGGCGACGAGGGTGCCGGACGCGTCGTGGACCGGCCAGATCTCCACGGTCCAGGCGTGCGGGCAGCTGCCGGCCGGCGCGGGGGCGTAGCTCTCGTACTGGACGGCCTGCCCCCGGTCGGCGACGACCCGCAGATGGTGCAGGAAGCTCCGCGCGTCGCCCTCGAAGTCGGCCAGCGTGTCGGAGAGGCCGCGGCCGAGCAGTTCCTCGGCCGACCGGCCAAGCATCCGGCACGCGGTGTCGTTGACGTGCACGAAGCGCAGTTCGGGGTCGAGGACGGACATGGACAGGGAGGCCTGCCGTACGGCGTCGTCGATCAGGTCGGGCGCGGGGCCGCCGGGTGCGTCGGCGGTCGCCAGGTAGCCGCCGGGAGCGCCGTCGGCGCCCCGCAGGGGGCAGACGCGCACTCTGAGGCCGACCGGGCGGCCGTCGCGGTGGCGGACCACCACGGTGCCGGACAGCGCGGTGCCGGCCGGGTCGGTGCGGGACAGGGGGCGGGTGGGGGCGTCCCGCGCGAGCAGGTCCCGCGCGGGACGCCCCACGACCTCCTCGGCCGCGTGTCCGGTGAGCCGCCGCGCGCCGTCGCTCCAGCCCGTCACCAGTCCGCGGGCGTCGACGGTCATCGCGGCGGAGGAATCCTCCATGCCGTCCAGGATCATCCCAGGACGATGCGGTATCAACCGGGGCGGGTCGCGGGTGGTCCCGTCACCGCCGGTGGGCGCGGAGCGCGGCGAGGGCGCGGTCGGCGTGCGTGTTCATCCTGAGCTCACTGCGGACGACCTCCAGCAGGGTGCGGTCCTGCCCGACGACGAAGGTGACCCGCTTGGTGGGAGCCAGGCTGAGGCCCCGCTTCACCCCGAACCGCTCGCGGACCGTGCCGTCGGTGTCGGACAGCAGCGGCATGCCCAGGGTGTGGCGCCCGGCGAACTCCTGCTGCCGTTCGACGGCGTCACCGCTGACGCCGACGGGGCGGGCGCCGACCGCGGCGAACTCGGCGGCGAGGTCGCGGAAGTGACAGGCCTCCGCGGTGCAGCCGGTGGTCAGGGCGGCGGGGTAGAAGAACAGGACGACCGGGCCGTCGGCGAGCAGGTCGGACAGGCGGCGCGGGGTGCCGTCCTGGTCCGGCAGCGTGAAGTCCTCGACGGTGTCGCCCACGGCGGGCAGCGCGCTCATGACCGGCTCCCGCTGCTCTGGGCGACGGCGCGGGCCCACAGCACCAGCGGCACCTGCACGGGCAGCCGTCCGAGCGCGGCGGCCTTCTGCGGGGCGGGGCGGTGCCGCCAGTCCCAGGCCATCTTGACGTTGGCCGGGAACACCCCGACGAAGAAGGCGGCGGCGGTCAGCGCGGCGGCCTTGCGGGTGCGCGGCACGGCGAGTCCGGCGGCCAGCGCGAGTTCGGCGACGCCGCTGGCGTACGTCCAGGTCCGGGGGGTGCCCGGCAGGGAGCGCGGGACGGTGGCGTCAAACGGGCGGGGCTGGGCGAAATGGGCGACGCCCGCGGTGGCCAGCAGGCCGGCGAGCAACAGGGGCGAGCGTTCGGACCGTGACACGGTTCCTCCTCAGGGGGCCTGGCGCGCGATATTACTCGACGGTAAGGAGCGGTGGGCGGCGAGAGCGGCGAGGGCAGGGAGTCGGCACGTACGCGCGGGGCGCCGTTCAGCCCGTCGACGGCACGGGTTCCGGACGACTCTCAGGCGCAGCCGCCGCCCGTACACCGGGACGACCGGGACGACCGGGACGACCGGGACGACCGGGACGACCGGGACGACCGGGACCAGCACCACCAGTCCGAGCGCCGCGACGCGCACGTCGGCCCGGTCGCGGGCGTCGAGCGAGCCGATCATCCAGCTCGCCGCCCGCGCCGCATTGCCGATGTCGGCGCGCACGCAGAGGAAGCCGGTCGCCGAGCCCAGCACGACGGAGGCGCCGACGCCGACGCCGACGAGCACCAGCCGGTAGCCGTGCACGCCCCGCTTCCGCACCGGCAGGCGGACGCCGACCGCGGTGGCCGGGCCGCCGCACACCGCGCGACCGGGCCTACTCGGTCGTACCGCAGCGCAGCGCGACACGACCGCGCCGCTTCACCTTCCGGCGCCCGTCACTTTCCGCCCCGGGGCGTGACGGGCGCCAGCCACATGCCCACGATCGCGTCGACGAGGCCGTCGGCCGCGTCCTGCCAGCTGGCCCGCGGGGTCGGCCGGTTCTCGGCCAGGGCACGCTCGCGCTCCTCCGCGGTGTGCACGATGAGATGGCGGGCCATGTCGCCGCGCTCCGCACTGACCTCGTCCGGCAGCGCGGGCATGCACCGGCTGCGTCCCTCGATGATCGCCCGCAGGGATACGGAGGCGCGGGACTCCTCGGTCAGGATCTCCCGCAGCGCCGGGTCGGTCATGACCTGGGCGCAGAACCGCGCGTACCACGTGGGGCTGCCCAGCGCCGCCAGGTGGTCGAACTGGGGACGGACCAGGCAGTCCACCCAGTCCCGCAGGTCGGGCGAGTCGCCGAGGGCGGCGAGCTGCCGGGCGCGCAGTTCCTCGACGCGTGCCGAGTGGCGCTGGGCGATGGCCCGGACGAGGTCCGTTTTGGTGCCGAAGTGGTAGCCGACGGCGGCGTTGTTGCCCTGCCCGGCGGCCTCGCTGACCTGGCGGTTGGAGACCGCGTACACCCCGTGCTCGGCGAACAGCCGCTCAGCGGTGGTGAGGATCAGCTGCCGGGTCGCGCTGACCTGTTCCGTCCGGACCGCTCTGCCCGCCATGATCACCACCGCGCCGGGACTTTCTCCGTACCGCCCGCGACGACCAGTCCCTTCGAGTCGTCGCAGGTCCGCCGAGGTGCGGCGCGTTCGCACGAAAGCCTACGGCGCGGCGTCGCCGGGTCGCCGCCCGGCCCGGACGGGCGTTCGCCCGCCACACCCCGTAGGATACTTCAAGCGACTGACTTAATTAGCTCGCGTTCCGGTTTCCCCACCCGTCGCACGACTCACTGCTCGAAAGGCTCCTCCATGCCCGCTTCCCCCGCCTCACCACGGCCGAACGCCGTGGTGGCGGTACTGGCCCTGGCCGGAATCGTCGTCGCACTGATGCAGACCCTGGTCATCCCGATCATCCCGGAGCTGCCGAAGCTCCTGGACGCGTCGGCCTCGGACGCGGCCTGGGCGGTGACCGCCACGCTGCTCGCCTCCGCGGTGGCCACCCCGGTCGTCGGCCGGCTCGGCGACATGTTCGGCAAGCGGCGGATGCTGCTGCTCAGCCTGGTGCTGCTGATCGCCGGTTCCGTGGTCTGCGGACTGAGCGACGCGCTGGTCCCGATGGTCGCCGGACGCGCCCTGCAAGGCCTGTCCGCCGCCGTGATCCCGCTCGGCATCAGCATCATGCGCGACGAACTGCCGGTCGAGCGGCTGGCCGGCGCCACCGCCGTGATGAGCGCCTCCCTCGGGGTCGGCGGCGCGCTCGGCCTGCCCGCCGCCGCGCTGATCGCGGACAAGCTCGACTGGCACATGCTGTTCTGGCTCTCCGGCGCGCTCGGTGCCGTCTCCCTGGTGCTGGTACTGACGCTGGTGCCCGAGTCGGCGGTACGCACCGGCGGCCGCTTCGACCTGCTCGGCGGCGCCGGCATGGCCGCCGGTCTCGCGAGTCTGCTGCTGGCCATCTCCAAGGGCGCCGACTGGGGCTGGTCCTCGGGCACCACCCTCGGCCTGTTCGCGGCCGCGGTGGTGATCCTGCTGGTGTGGGGCTGGTGGGAGCTGCACACCCCGGAGCCCCTGGTGGACCTGCGCACCACCGCCCGCCGCCAGGTGCTCTTCACCAACCTGGCGTCCATCGCCATCGGCTTCTCGATGTTCGCGATGTCCCTGGTCCTTCCGCAGCTGTTGCAGTTGCCCGAGGCCACCGGTTACGGGCTCGGCCGCTCCCTGCTGACCACGGGTCTCGTGATGGCGCCGTCCGGTCTGGTGATGATGGCGTTCGCCCCGGTCTCCGCGAAGGTCTCCAAGTCCAGGGGCCCGAAGGTGACGCTGATGATCGGCGCCCTGATCGTGGCGGCCGGCTACGGCCTGAACATCGTGCTGATGGCCGAGGTCTGGCACCTGGTCCTGGTCTCCTGCGTCATCAGCGCCGGCATCGGCTTCGCCTACGGTGCCATGCCGTCGCTGATCATGGGCGCGGTGCCGCCGAGCGAGACGGCCGCCGCCAACAGCCTCAACACCCTGATGCGGTCCCTGGGCACGTCGGTCGCCAGTGCCATCGCCGGTGTGATCCTGGCCCAGCTGACCATCGACCTCGGCGGCTTCGCCCTGCCGTCCGAGAACGCGTTCAAGGTGGTCATGGCCATCGGCGCCGGCGCGGCCCTGCTGGCCGCCGCCATCGCGTCCTTCATCCCCCGGCACCGTCCGGCCGGCCCCGTGACGGGCCCGGCACCGGCCGACGGCGCCGCGACGGAGCCCGCCTCCGTACGCTGACCGCGACGGCGCCGGTCCCGCCCGGGACCGGCGCCGTTCAGGCGAACCTGGCGGGCGGCGCGCGTGACGGCGGCCGGGCGGGTCGAGTACTGACCCGTGGAGCTGCCGCTGATCCCCCCGATGCTGGCCACCCCCGGCGCCCTGCCGTCCGCCGGGCAGGACGCGCGCTGGGCCTACGAGACCAAGCAGGACGGGCAGCGCGTGGTGGTCTACCTGCCCGGCGACGGGAGCGTCCTGCTGCGCGCCCGCTCCGGCCAGGACATCACCGCCGCCTATCCGGAGCTGGCGCCGCTCGCCACCGCGCTCGGCGCGACCCCCGCAGTGCTGGACGGCGAGGTGCTGGCCCTGGACCAACAGGGCCGCGCCGACTTCCAGTTGCTCCAGTCCCGGATGGGCCTCGCGCACGCCCCCGGCCGGGCCGCGCACCGGGCGGCGAGGGCCCCCGTCCACCTGGTGCTGTTCGACGCCCTCCACCTGGCCGGGCGCTCCCTGCTGCGCCTGCCCTACACCGCCCGCCGGGAGCAACTGACGGACCTCGGCCTCAGCGGGCCGTCGTGGTCGACCCCGGCCGCGCTGGTCGGACACGGCGAACAGGCCCTGCGGGCCACCCGCGAACACGGCCTGGAGGGGCTGGTCTGCAAGCGGCTGGACTCGGTGTACGAGCCCGGGGTCCGCTCCCGGGCCTGGATCAAGATCCGCAACATGCGCAGCGAGGACGTCGTGGTCGGCGGCTGGCTCCCCGGCAAGGGACGGCTCGGCGGCCTGCCCGGCGCCGTCCTGGTCGGCCAGCGCGCCGCGGGCCGGCTGCGCTACGTCGGCGGGGTCGGCACCGGCTGGAGCGCGGGCGAGCGCGCCGAGCTGGCCGCGCTGCTGGCCGCCGCCGCGAGTGACGTCTGCCCCTTCGACCCGGTGCCGCGGGTGCCGGGGGCCCGCTGGGTGGTGCCCCGGCTGGTCGGCGAGGTCCGCTACAGCACGCGCACCCGGGAGGGCATGCTGCGCCAGCCCTCCTGGCTCAGGCTCCGCCCGGACCTGGCGCCCGAGGAGTCGGCCGCGGACGTTCCGGACGACCTGGTGTGAGCGTGTGACGCGGGGTCAGCTGTTGGGCTGCCCTTCACCGCGGTGACGCCTGTGCACCCTTGGCGCCGGAGGAAAAAGAGGGGAACCTGAACTCCCCTTCCCCCCACAGCCGTTGGGCTGCGCCAGCCTGAGGAGGACGCGATGTCCCCGCGTACCACCGCGACGTCCCGCCGGAGATGGCTCACCGTGCCGCTCGGTGCCCTCGCCCTCGTCGTCGCCTTTCCCGCCACCGCGTTCGCCGCCCCGCCGCCGGGGCTGCCCGGCAACGCCGACAGCCTGGAGCGGGCGTACCAGCCCGCCTACGACTACGACACCGACGGCTGCTACCCCACCCCGGCCATCGGCGCCGACGGAGCGGTCAACGGCGGACTGAACCCGACCGGCGCCCTCAACGGCAACTGCCGCGACGCCGTGGACCTGGACAACACCAACGGCTACGCGCGCGCCAAGTGCGACGGCGACTGGTGCGCCTACATGTACGGCCTCTACTTCGAGAAGGACCAGGCGCTGCCCGGCACGAGCCTCGGCGGCCACCGGCACGACTGGGAGCACGTGGTGGTGTGGGTGCGGGACGGCACCGTGCAGTACGTGTCGACGTCCAACCACGGCTCGTTCAGCGTGCACGAGCGCTCCGCCGTCCGCTTCGACGGCACCCACCCGAAGATCGTCTACCACAAGGACGGCATCAGCACGCACTGCTTCCGCCTGGCGACCTCGGGCGATGAGCCGCCGGAGAACCACGAGGGGACCTGGCAGTACCCGGCCCTGGTGGGCTGGAACGGCTACCCTGCGGGCCTGCGCGAGAAGCTGAGCGCCTACGACTTCGGCAGCGCCAACTTCGGTCTGAAGGACGGCAGTTTCGCCTCCCACCTGGCCGCCGCCAAGCCCGCCGGCATCACCTTCGACCCGAACGCCTGACGCGAGGGGGCGGGCCGGGGCCGGTCGGGCGAAGCGTGCGCCCCAGGCGCCCCGGGGCACTATCGTGTCCGCATGTCCGCCCCCGAACTGATCCGCATCGTCTCCCGCGACTCCCCCATGGCGCTGGCTCAGGTCGAGCGCGTCCGGGCCGAGCTGGCGGCCCTCCACCCCGGCGTGCGCACCGAGGTCGTCCCGGTGAAGACCACCGGCGACAAGTGGCTCGGTGATCTCTCGCAGGTGGAGGGCAAGGGGGCGTTCACCAAGGAGGTCGACGCCGCCCTGCTGTCGGGCGAGGCCGACCTCGCGGTGCACTGCGTCAAGGACGTGCCCGCCGACCGGCCGCTGCCCGCCGGTACGGTGTTCGCCGCGTTCCTGGAGCGGGACGACGTGCGGGACGCGCTGGTCCACCCGGACGGGCTCACCCTGGACGAGCTGCCCGACGGGACGCGCGTGGGCACGTCCTCGGTGCGCCGGGTCGCCCAGCTGGCCGCCACCCACCCGCACCTGCGGTGCGTGCCGTTCCGCGGCAACGCCAACCGGCGGCTGGCGAAGCTCGCCGCGGGCGAGGCGGACGCGCTGCTGCTCGCGGTCTCCGGTCTGGAGCGCATCGGCCGCGGTGACGTGATCAGCGAGGTCCTCTCCCCCGAGGCGATGATGCCGCCGATCGGCGCGGGCATCCTCGCGCTCCAGTGCCGGGAGGGCGACAGCGCCCTGATCGACGCGGTGAGCGGCCTCGGCCACGCCGCGACGCACCGGGAGGCGACGGCGGAGCGGATGTTCCTGCACGTCCTGCAAGGGCACTGCAACAGCCCGATCGCCGGCTACGCCCGGGTGGACCGCGGCGGCGAACTCTCCCTGAGCGCCTGCGTGTTCACCCCGGACGGCAAGGTCCGGCTGAACGCCCACGAGTGGGCCGGCCGACTCGACCCGGCGACGCTGGGCACCTCGGTCGCGGTGGCCCTGCTGCGGCAGGGCGCCCGGGAGATCATCGACGGCATCGCGCACTAGCCGGGTCCGGTCGGGCCCCAGTGGGGGCGGCCGCCCGGCGGGTCAGGCCGAGCCGTCCTCCGACTGGCCCCGCAGGAAGGCGCTCACCTGGTGGGCGAGGCCGTCGTCGCGTACCGCGCCGCACGGGGTGGCGCCGGCACCGTCGGGCAGCCCGAGGGCGCCGCTCCACAGCCTGCGCTCGGCCCACTCCTCGTCCACCCGCACCTGCACCTGGACGTCCACCTGGCTCAGGCTCGCCTCCGGCCCGGCCGCGTAGAGCACGGCCGTGGCCCGGCGCAGCGGGTAGACGTCGAAGCCCTCGATGAACTGGGAGTTGCGCCAGTCGAGGAAGGCGCTCTCCCCGTCGGGGCCGATCCGCACGTCGATCTGGCCGTCCTCCAGGTGGATGCCCAGGTGCCGCCCGCCCCGGTTCTCGACGGTCACCCGGATCCGGAAGTACGTCAGCCCCTCGGCGGCGTCGTCACGGCCACGCGGCGGCTCGGCCGGCTCAAGACGGTGGACGCGGACCCGCAGGCCGGCGTGCTCGTCGTACTCCTGCCAGTCCCCGACCACGTTCGGCTCGTACACGGTGCCCCTCTCGACCTCTCGACGCTGCTTCCTATCCGTACGTTCAGCGCACTGTCAAATGAGCGGAATGCGCTGTGGCCAGGGGCTTCGTCCCGTTTGATCGGTGATCAAGCGTTGCGCAGGGACGATCCGCCGGCACCGGTCCGCACGATCACCGGGAGCGTGCCGCACATCACGTCCCGCGACCGGGCGGCCGTCCGGTCACCGGTGTGCGGCCGTTCGAGTGGCCGTTCGGGGCATTCGCGCTCAGTATCCATATATACGAGGACTTGCCAGCACCCCTGCTGAGGGAGGTGCGCGTGATGCGTGTCGCCGGCAGAACCCAGCCCCACCCGCACGACGACGCTCCCGACACGGCCGCGGCGTTCGAGCGGCTCGCCGGGCTGCCCGAGGGACCGGAGCGCAAGGCGCTGCGGGACGAATTGATCCGGGTCTGGCTGCCCATGGCGGAGCGGATCGCCGTCCGCTTCCGGGGCCGCGGCGAGAACCTGGAGGACCTCTATCAGGTGGCGGCCCTCGGCCTGGTCAAGGCCGTCGACCACTACGACCCCGAGCGCGGCCACGCCTTCGAGGCGTACGCGGTGCCGACCGTGACCGGCGAGATCAAACGGCACTTCCGCGACCACATGTGGACGCTGCACGTGCCGCGCCGCATCCAGGACCTGCGCAACCGGGTCCGCAGGTCGGCGAAGGAGCTGGCGCAGACCACGCCGGGGCGCGCCCCGACCGTCGAGGAGATCGCCGAGCACGCGCAGCTGACCACGGTCGAGGTGCGCACCGGCATGGAGGCACTGGAGTGCTTCACCGCCCTGTCGCTGGAGGCGGAGATGCCCGGCACCGACGGGTACGCCCTCGGCGACGCGCTGGGCGGCCCCGACCCGGCCTTCGACGCGGTCGTCGACCGGGTGGCCGTGCGGCCCTGCCTGGAGGCACTGCCCGAGCGCGAGCGCACCATCCTCTACCTGCGTTTCTTCGGAGGAATGACCCAGAGCCGCATCGCCCAGCAGCTGGGCATCTCCCAGATGCACGTCTCCCGGCTGCTCACCGGCTGTTTCGACCGGATACGCGAGGAGATCCTGACGGAGGCCCGCTGAGCGCGGGCCCGCCGCACACGGGCCGCCCCAGCCGGTCCTCCAGGGCGGTCAGGATCTCCGGCGGCATCACTCCGGTGCGCCCCCAGATGAGTACCGTTTCCGCCACATTGCGGAGTTTGATGTTCGTATGCTGGGAAACTTCCTTCAGGACGATCCACCCCTCGTCCGGCGTCACCCCGCCGAGCGCGATGACCACGCCGATCGCCTGGTCGACGACGGCGTGCGAGACGACGGCCTCCTTGAGCTGCCGGACCTGCTCCTGCAACCGGAAGATCTGGTCCGAGTCGGAATCCGGGTCCGGTCCGGGGGCCGGGGCCGCGTCGATGGGGGGCATGGTCACCTCCGGGTCTCCATCCTCGGCAGCCGGGCGCCATCGCGCCACTGGGCCGTCCGGGGCGGGTGCGCCACCGTTTCGGCGCCCTGTGCGGGGTACTCGCCAGGCGCCCGCCGCACTCCCGGCCGGACACTGGTGTGGAGCCGGTGGCTGCCGGTGGACGAGACCAGGACACGACTGACATGAACCACGACACGACCTCCTCCACCCGCGGGGAGAGCCTCCTGTCCACGCACTCCGTGTACGGGGCCCCCTGCTGGGTGAGTCTCACCAGCCGTGATCTCGAGGCCACCGAGGAGTTCTACTCCGCCGTGCTGGGCTGGCAGTGGCGGCCCGCCCGGCTGGGCGAGCCCTTCCGGATCGCCCTGGCCGACGGGGTGCCGGTCGCCGGGATCGCCGCCGTCGCCGCGATGTGGCAGATGGCGGTGGCGTGGACGCCGTACTTCGCCGTGCGCAGCGCGGACGAGGCCGTGTCGCGGGCGCAGGAGCGCGGCGGCACCGCGGCGGTCGGGCCGATCTCCCTGCCGCCGGGCCGGGCGGCCCTGCTCGCCGACCGGGACGGCGCGACGTTCGGCATCTGGGAGGGCGAGCTGTTCTCGGACTGGGACACCTGGCGCACCAAGCGTCCCGCCTTCATCCGGCTGCACACCCGCGACGCCTTCGACGCCGCGATCTTCTACGGCGAGATCTTCGAGTGGGCGTCGGGGCAGGGCTGCTGCGAGGTCCGGTACGAGGGCGACGAGGTGGTCCTGCGCCACGAGGGCGAGGTCGTGGCCCGCATCGAGTCGGGAGCGCTCGGCGCCGCGCCCGACCCGGCCGTCCGGCCGCACTGGCAGATCCACTTCGCGGTGGAGGACGTCACGGCCTGCGCCCGCACCGCGGAACGGCACGGCGGCAGCGTGCTGCGGCTGGACGCGGACGAGGCGGTGCTCCGGGACGCCGACGGCGCGCAGTTCACGGTGACCGCGCGCCGTCTCGGCAGCTGACCTCACCGGCTCACCGGCCGGTGCGGGAGGGCCTGGAGAGCAGCACCAGACTGCGCTGCTCGACGGTCAGCCGGGTGCCCGCCTTGTGCTCGGCCTCGTCCGGGACGCCCTCCGGGTCGGCGGTGTCGACCAGGGCCGTCCAGCGTTCGCCGTAGGCCGCGTCGGGCAGGCGGAAGACGGCCGGCTCCCAGTGGCTGTTGAGCAGCAGCAGGAAGGAGTCGTCGACCACGGGCCGGCCGCGGGGGTCGGGTTCGGCGATCGCGTCCCCGTTGAGGAAGACGCCGACGGTGTGCGCGTCGGAGCGCTGCCAGTCGTCGTCGGTCATCTCCCGCGCGTCGGGCAGCAGCCACACCAGGTCGGGCAGCGGCTGCCCGGCGTGGGTGAGGGTCTCCCCCCGGAAGAAGCGGCGCCGGCGCAGCACCGGGTGGTCGGCGCGCAGCGCGATCAGGCGCCGGACGAAGTCCAGCAGCGCACGCTGCTCGCCGTCGAGCCGCCAGTCGACCCAGGAGATCTCGTTGTCCTGGCAGTAGGCATTGTTGTTGCCGCGCTGGGTGCGGCCCAGTTCGTCGCCGTGGCAGATCATCGGGATGCCCTGCGAGAGCAGGAGCGTGGCCAGGAAGTTGCGCTGCTGGCGACCGCGCAGCTCCCGGACGGCCGGGTCCCGGGTCTCGCCCTCGACGCCGCAGTTCCAGGAGCGGTTGTGGCTCTCGCCGTCCCGGTTGTCCTCGCCGTTGGCCTCGTTGTGCTTGTCGTTGTACGAGACGAGGTCGCGCAGCGTGAACCCGTCGTGCGCGGTGACGAAGTTGACGCTGGCGCGGGGGCGGCGGCGGCTGTGCTGGTACAGGTCGGAGGAGCCGGTCAGCCGGGAGGCGAACTCGCCGAGCGTGTGCTCCCCGGCGCGCCAGAAGTCCCGTACGGCGTCGCGGTACTTGCCGTTCCACTCCGACCACAGCTGCGGGAAGTTGCCCACCTGGTAGCCGCCCTCGCCGACGTCCCAGGGCTCGGCGATCAGCTTGACGCGGCTGATCACCGGATCCTGCTGGATCAGGTCGAAGAACGCGGACAGCCGGTCCACCTCGTGGAACTGCCGGGCCAGAGTGGCGGCGAGGTCGAAGCGGAACCCGTCGACGTGCATCTCGGTGACCCAGTACCGCAGCGAGTCCATGATGAGCTGGAGCACGTAGGGGTGGCGCATCAGCAGGCTGTTGCCGGTGCCGGTGGTGTCGTAGTAGTGCTGCCAGTCGCCGTCCACCAGGCGGTAGTACGAGGCGTTGTCGATGCCGCGGAACGAGAGGGTGGGGCCCTTCTCGTTGCCCTCGGCGGTGTGGTTGTAGACCACGTCGAGGATGACTTCGAGGCCGGCCTCGTGCAGGGTCTTGACCATCGACTTGAACTCGCTGACCTGCTGGCCGCGGGTACCGAGGGCGGCGTAGCCGTTGTGGGGCGCGAAGAAGCCGATGGTGTTGTAGCCCCAGTAGTTGGCCAGGCCCCGGTCCTGGAGCACGCCGTCGTGGACGAACTGGTGCACCGGCATCAGTTCCACCGCGGTCACGCCGAGGGACGTCAGGTGCTCCACGACCGCGGGGTGCGCGAGGCCCGCGTAGGTGCCGCGCAGTTCCTCGGGCACGTCGGGGTGGGTGCGGCTGAGTCCGCGGACGTGGGCCTCGTAGACGACGCTCTCCGAGTACGGGCGCCGGGGCGGACGGTCGTCGCCCCAGTCGAAGAAGGGGTCGGTGACCACACCGAGCATGGTGTGCCCGGCGCTGTCGCCCGGGTCGGCCTTGCCCCTGGCCCGCTCGAAGAGGGAGGCGTGGTTGTCCACCAGCCCGTCCACGGCCCGCGAATAGGGGTCGAGGAGCAGCTTCGCCGGATTGCAGCGGTGGCCGACGGCCGGGGCCCACGGACCGTGGACCCGGTAGCCGTAGCGCTGGCCCGGGCCGACGCCGGGCAGGTAGCAGTGCCAGACGAAGCCGTCGACGTCGGGCAGCGGGATGCTGCTGTGGTTGCCGTCGTCGTCGACGAGCACCAGGTCGACCCGCTCGGCGACCTCGCTGAACAGGGCGAAGTTGGTGCCCTGTCCGTCGTACGTCGCCCCCAGCGGGTAGGGGTGCCCGCTCCACACGGGCGACCCCTTCCAGTTCGGCCTGGCGCGGGTCACCGGGCCTCCTCCAGAACGGCGTCGCGGGTACGTGCCCATCCGGCCACCCGGGCCACCGGCATGATCTCTCGCGGCACTTCCAGCCCCTCCTGGGTGATCGGCTCGGGCGACCGCTCCACCAGCGGGACGCGTTCGCCGGCGCGGGCGCGGCGTGAGAACCAGATGACCTTCGCCCCGGTGTCGGTGGCGCAGCAGCCCCAGCCGTCGCTGTTGGCGGCGAGGTGCTGGAGGCAGTTGCGGAGGTCCTGGTCGGGACGGAGCGCGTGGTCGTTGCCCGCTACGGCTGTGATCAGGTGCTGGCGGTTCCACCACATCTCGATCGACGTGTTCTTGTCGCTCGCGTGCTCGTCGATCGCCCGGAGCAGCATCTCGGCGCCCGAGCAGACGGGTTCGACCAGGTTCTCCAGGTTCCAGAACCGGAGGTGAGCGGCCAGGATGCGCCTGACCTGTCCGACCCGTTCCGGGCTCACTTCCACGTCGAGGTGGTAGTAGCAGGGCACTGCGGTCTTCATCGTCGTGGCTCCTCACCGCGAAGGCTCTCGCTCCTCCTCGTCCCTTGGGGGACGGGCTCCCCGATCACGAAGCGTGAGCGCTGATCGCTTCTGAGTCACTCCAGAGTGGGAGCGGTAGCCCATTCGTGCAACACGAGCAGCTCGGGGCCGGAATACGGGCGGAAACGGGTGCCGCAAAGCAGTTGAAGATCCAACAAGACGGGGCGTGACCGTCCATGCACCATGTGTGAAGAACTCGACCGTCCAGAACCCGATCGTCCGTACCACCGGACCGCCCGGAAGGTGACCGGCCATGCTGCTCCCCGCGAAGAGCGAAGTCGCCCAGCAGCTGCGGCATTACCGCGCCTGGGAACGCTCGATGCTGGCGTCCCCCACGGACGTCACCGTCCGGACCACCTTCGAGGACTCCGGCTACACCCTCTGCGTGCTGATGGGGAAGCGCTGCGCACGCGAGGCCGCGGACGCCGCCGAAAGGTATCTGCGGACGAACCTGGTCACCCATGCGCAGGAGCAGCCGGAACGGCTCGCCCCGTCGGGGCACAAGGCCCCCTCGGGCGCGGTGTGACCCGATCGGCCCAACCCAATCGGCCGGGCGCGCGCCCGGCCCCGAGCACGGCGGAGGTGAGATGCGGATGAGCGCGACCGTGGGGATCGGACGTATCCCGGTCCGGGACGTCCAGCCGGTGGTGGAGCACGGCAGGCGTCCGGCGAAGGCGGTGACGGGAGAGACGTTCGAGGTCACCGCCACCGTGTTCCGCGAGGGGCACGACGCGGTGGCCGCCAACGTCGTGCTGAAGGACCCCGAGGGCCGGCCGGGCCCCTGGACGCCGATGCGGGAGCTGGCCCCGGGCAGCGACCGCTGGGGCGCCGAGGTCACGCCGGGCGCACCGGGCGACTGGACGTACCGGGTGGAGGCGTGGAGCGATCCCGTCGCCACCTGGCGGCACATCGCGCGAATCAAGGTCCCGGCCGGCATCGACGCCGGCCTCGTGCTCGAGGAGGGGGCCGAGCTGTACCGGCGGGCCGCCGCGGGGGTGCCGAAGGAGGCGGGGCGGGCGGTGGTGCTGGACGCGGCGAAGACGCTGCACGACGACTCGCTGCCCGTGGCCACCCGGCTGGCGGCGGCGTTGACGCCGGAGGTGGACGCGGTCCTGGCCCGCCACCCCCTGCGGGACCTGGTCACCTCCTCCGAGCCGCTGCCCCTGCTGGTCGAGCGGGAACGCGCCCTGTACGGCGCCTGGTACGAGTTCTTCCCCCGCTCCGAAGGCACCCCCGCCCAGCCCCACGGCACCTTCCGCACCGCCGCCCGCCGCCTCCCCGCGATCGCCGCCATGGGCTTCGACGTCGTCTACCTCCCCCCGATCCACCCCATCGGCACCACCCACCGCAAGGGCCGCAACAACACCCTCACCGCCTCCGCCGACGACGTCGGCGTCCCCTGGGCCATCGGCTCCCCCGAAGGCGGCCACGACAGCATCCACCCCGCCCTGGGCACCCTCGACGACTTCGACCACTTCGTACGCGAAGCCGCGAACCTCGGCCTGGAGATCGCCCTCGACTTCGCCCTCCAGTGCTCCCCCGACCACCCCTGGGTCCACAAACACCCCGACTGGTTCCACCACCGCCCCGACGGTTCGATCGCCCACGCCGAGAACCCGCCCAAGAAGTACCAGGACATCTACCCCGTCGCCTTCGACACCGACCCCGACGGCCTCCACGCCGAAACCGTCCGCATCCTGCGCCACTGGATGGACCACGGCGTGCGCATCTTCCGCGTCGACAACCCCCACACCAAACCCGTCGCCTTCTGGGAACGCGTCATCGCCGACATCAACCACACCGACCCCGACGTCATCTTCCTCGCCGAGGCCTTCACCCGCCCCGCCATGATGGCCACCCTCGCCCAGATCGGCTTCCAGCAGTCCTACACCTACTTCACCTGGCGCAACACCAAGCGGGAACTCACCGAGTACCTCACCGAACTGTCCGGGGAGGCCGCCGCCTACATGCGGCCCAACCTGTTCACCAACACCCCCGACATCCTGCACGCCTACCTCCAGCACGGCGGCCGCCCCGCCTTCGAGGTCCGCGCCGTCCTCGCCGCCACCCTCTCCCCCACCTGGGGCATCTACAGCGGCTACGAACTCTGCGAGAACACCCCCCTGCGCGACGGCAGCGAGGAATACCTCGACAGCGAGAAGTACCAGCTCACCCCCCGCGACTGGACCCGCGCCGCCCGCGAGGGCACCACCATCGCCCCCCTCATCACCCGCCTCAACACCATCCGGCGCGCCCATCCCGCGCTGCACCGGCTGAGGAACCTCCGCTTCCACCAGACCGACAACGACGCGCTCATCGCGTACAGCAAGCGCGCCGGGTCCGACACCGTCCTGGTGGTCGCCAACCTCGATCCGCACCGCACCCAGGAGGCCACGATCTCGCTCGACATGCCGCAGCTCGGCCTGGACTGGCACGAGTCGGTGCCGGTCCACGACGAACTCACGGACGAGACCTACCACTGGGGCCGCACGAACTACGTGCGCCTGGAGCCCGGCCGGGCCCCCGCCCACGTCTTCCACCTCCGCCGGCCCTCCGCCGCCGCGCCCCGGAACGAAGGGTCCGCAGCCTCATGACCGTGAACGAGCCCGTGCCGGACAAGTTCGAGGACACCCCTGCCAAGGACCGGGACCCGGACTGGTTCAAACGAGCCGTCTTCTACGAGGTCCTCGTCCGCTCCTTCCACGACAGCAACGGCGACGGCGTCGGTGACCTCAAGGGCCTCACCGCCAAACTGGACTACCTGCAATGGCTGGGCGTGGACTGCCTCTGGCTCCCGCCCTTCTTCAAGTCGCCCCTGCGCGACGGCGGCTACGACGTCTCCGACTACACCGCCGTGCTGCCCGAGTTCGGCGACCTCGCCGACTTCGTGGAGTTCATCGACGCGGCCCACCAGCGGGGCATGCGCGTGATCATCGACTTCGTCATGAACCACACCAGCGACCAGCACCCGTGGTTCCAGGAGTCCCGCACCAACCCCGACGGCCCCTACGGCGACTACTACGTCTGGGCCGACGACGACACCCGCTACGCCGACGCCCGCATCATCTTCGTCGACACCGAGGCCTCCAACTGGACCTACGACCCGGTCCGCGGCCAGTACTACTGGCACCGGTTCTTCTCCCACCAGCCGGACCTCAACTACGAGAACCCGGCCGTGCAGGAGGAGATGCTGGCCGCCCTGAAGTTCTGGCTGGACCTCGGGGTCGACGGCTACCGTCTGGACGCCGTGCCCTATCTGTACGCGGAAGAGGGCACCAACTGCGAGAACCTGCCGGCCTCGCACGCCTTCCTCAAGCGGGTGCGCCGCGAGATCGACGCGCAGTACCCGGACACCGTGCTGCTGGCGGAGGCCAACCAGTGGCCGGAGGACGTGGTCGACTACTTCGGCGACTACGCCACCGGCGGCGACGAGTGCCACATGGCCTTCCACTTCCCGGTCATGCCGCGCATCTTCATGGCCGTGCGCCGCGAGTCCCGCTACCCCGTCTCGGAAATCCTCGCCAAGACCCCGGCCATCCCGTCCGGCTGCCAGTGGGGCATCTTCCTGCGCAACCACGACGAGCTGACCCTGGAAATGGTCACCGACGAAGAGCGCGACTACATGTACGCGGAGTACGCCAAGGACCCGCGCATGCGCGCCAACATCGGCATCCGCCGCAGGCTCGCCACCCTGCTGGACAACGACCGGGACCAGATCGAGCTGTTCACGGCCCTGCTGCTGTCCCTGCCCGGCTCGCCGATCCTCTACTACGGCGACGAGATCGGCATGGGCGACAACATCTGGCTCGGCGACCGCGACGCCGTCCGCACCCCCATGCAGTGGACCCCGGACCGCAACGCCGGGTTCTCGACCTGCGACCCCGGCCGCCTCTACCTGCCCACGATCATGGACCCGGTCTACGGCTTCCAGGTGACGAACGTCGAGGCGTCCATGGCCTCGCCCTCGTCCCTGCTGCACTGGACCCGCCGCATGATCGAGATCCGCAAGCAGAACCCCGCCTTCGGCCTCGGCACCTACACCGAGCTGCCCTCCTCCAACCCCGCCGTCCTCGCCTTCCTGCGGGAGTACGAGGACGACCTGGTGCTGTGCGTGAACAACTTCGCGCGGTTCGCCCAGCCCACCGAGCTGGACCTGCGCGAGTTCGCCGGACGCCATCCGGTCGAGCTGTTCGGCGGGGTCCGCTTCCCCGCCATCGGTGAACTGCCGTACCTGCTGACCCTCGGGGGCCACGGCTTCTACTGGTTCCGGCTCACCCGAGTCGCATCCCGCATCGGCCGCCGCGCTTGAGCGTGGGCCGAGGAAAGGACGCGTCACCATGCCGAAGACCGCACCCCTGCGCACGAGACGCGGGCAGCTCGCCGAGCCGATGGCGTCGCTCGGCGAGTTGCTGCGCCAGTGGCTGCCGCGCCAGCGCTGGTTCGCGGGCAAGGACCGGCCCGTGGCCGAGCTGGGCCTGCTGTCGATGACCGAGCTGTTCCCGGGCTGTCTGCACCTCCTGGTGCACACCGGACAGGGCTCCGCGGCCTTCCCGGGCGGCGCTCCGTCGGCCGGGGACTGCTACCAGTTGCTGCTCGGCGTGCGCGAGCAGCCGTCGCCGCGGCTGGGCCGGGCCGTCATCGGGCAGGTGCAGGACGGGCCGCTGGCCGGGCGGACGGTCTACGACGCGCTGCACGACCCCCGGACCGCACAGCTGCTCCTGGAACGGCTCCGGCACCCGGGGAAGGCGGGCCCCCTGCGCTTCGAGGCCGACCCCGCGCGGCCGGTGCCCGGCGGTCTCGCGCCGCGGCTGCTGGACGCCGAGCAGTCCAACTCCTCGCTGATCTACGGCGACGAGTTCATCCTGAAGCTGTTCCGCCGCATCCAGCCCGGCGTCAACCCCGACCTGGAGGTACCCGACGCGCTGGCCCGGCAGGGCTGCGGCCGGGTGCCGGCGCCGGTGGCGTGGATGCGCACGACCCATCCGTACCAGGCGACGCTCGGCGTGCTCCAGCCCTTCCTGCACGGCGCCTCCGACGGCTGGACCCTGTCCCTGAACGCGCTCGCCGCCGGGGACGAGTTCACCGTGCAGGCCCACGAGCTGGGGCAGGCGATGGGCGACGTGCACCTCGCGCTGGCCTCCGCCTTCCCGGTCGGCGCACCCGGCGAGAACGGCCGCACGGCGGCGGCGATGACCGAGCGGCTGACGGCGGCGGCGCACTGCGTCCCGGCGCTCCAGCCCTTCGTCCCGGGCCTGCGCGCGGCGTTCGCGGCACTGTCGACCTGCGACTCGGGGCCGCCCGCCCAGCGCATCCACGGCGACCTGCACCTGGGTCAGGTGCTGCGGGCCGGCCGGGACTGGTTCGTCATCGACTTCGAGGGCGAGCCCTCGCGCCCGCTGGCCGAGCGGCGCAGCGCCCACTCCCCGGTGCGGGACATCGCGGGCATGCTGCGTTCCTTCGACTACGCCGCCCGGCAGCGCCGCCCGTGGCGTCCGGAGTGGGCGCGGCGCTGCCGTGAGGCGTTCTGCGCGGGCTACGCCGCCCGCGCCGGATGGGACCCCCGCAAGAAGCACGGTCTGCTGCGCGCCTACGAGACCGACCGTGCCGTGTACGAGGTGCTGTACGAGGCCCGGCACCGCCCCGACTGGCTTCCCGTACCCATGGCGGCGATCGAACGACTCGCCGTGAGAGGAGACTGACCCGTGGCCCTCCGCGACACCTCGATCCCCGAGCCGTCCGGTCCCGTCGCGCCCGCACCCGGTGCGTGCGCGACCGCGCCGCCCCTGGACCCCCACGACCGGGGGCGCCTGCTGGCGGGCGCCCACCACGACCCGCACGCCCTGCTGGGCGCCCACCCGGTACCCGGTGGCATCGCCTTCCGGACGCTGCGCCCCTTCGCCCGCGAGGTGAGCGTGGTCGTGGCCGGCGAGCGCCACGTTCTCGGGTCGGAGGGGGACGGCCTGTTCTCCGGCGTGCTGCCGCTCACCGAGATCCCGGCGTACACGCTGGCGGTGGCGTACAAGCAGGGCGAGCCGCAGGAGACCCACGACCCGTACCGCTTCCTGCCCGCACTCGGCGAGCTGGACCTGCATCTGATCGCCGAGGGCCGGCACGAGCAGCTGTGGCAGGCCCTCGGCGCCGAGCCGATGACGCACGAGGGGGTCACCGGCACCCGGTTCACGGTGTGGGCGCCGAACGCCCAGGGCGTGCGGGTCGCCGCCGACTTCACGCACTGGGACGGCACCGCGTTCCCGATGCGCTCGCTGGGTTCGTCCGGGGTGTGGGAGCTGTTCCTGCCGGGCGTCGGCGAGGGCACCCGGTACAAGTTCGAGATCCACTCCCGGTACGGGCACCGGTTCCTCAAGGCCGACCCGATGGCCCGCGCGGCCGAGGAGCCGCCGAACACCGCGTCCGTGGTCACCGCCTCGCGCTACGAGTGGGGCGACGCGCAGTGGATGCGGACCCGCGCCGACACGCCCGTGCACGAGGCGCCGTTCTCGGTGTACGAGGTGCACCTGCCGTCCTGGCGGCCCGGTCTGACCTACCGCGAGCTGGCCGAGGAACTGCCCGCGTACGTGAAGGACCTGGGCTTCACCCACGTCGAGCTGATGCCGGTCGCCGAGCACCCCTACGGGCCGTCCTGGGGCTACCAGGTCACCGGCTTCTACGCGCCGACCGCCCGCCTGGGCTCGCCCGACGACTTCCGCTTCCTGGTCGACGCGCTGCACCGGGCCGGACTCGGCGTGATCATGGACTGGGTGCCGGCGCACTTCCCGAAGGACGACTGGGCGCTGGCCCGCTTCGACGGGGATCCGCTGTACGAGCCCGGGGACGACCGGCGCGCGACCCACCCGGACTGGGGGACGTACACCTTCGACTTCGCGCGGACCGAGGTGCGCAACTTCCTCGTGGCGAACGCCGTGTACTGGTGCGAGGAGTTCCACATCGACGGGCTGCGCGTGGACGCCGTCGCCTCGATGCTGTACCTGGACTACTCGCGCGACTCCGGCCAGTGGGAGCCCAACCAGTACGGCGGCCGGGAGGACCTGGCGGCCATGGCCTTCCTCCAGGAGATGAACGCCACCGTCTACCGGCGCTGCCCCGGTGTGGTCACCATCGCCGAGGAGTCGACCGCGTGGGGCGGGGTGACCCGGCCGACCGACACCGGCGGGCTGGGTTTCGGCCTGAAGTGGAACATGGGCTGGATGCACGACTCGCTGGAGTACGTCGCGCACGAGCCGGTGCACCGCAAGTACCACCACCACGAGATGACGTTCTCGATGGTGTACGCCTACAGCGAGAACTACGTGCTGCCGATCTCCCACGACGAGGTGGTGCACGGCAAACAGGCGCTGGTGTCGAAGATGCCGGGCGACTGGTGGCAGCGGCGGGCGAACGTGCGCGCCTACCTGGGCTTCATGTGGGCCCACCCCGGCAAGCAGCTGCTCTTCATGGGCCAGGAGTTCGCGCAGGGCGCGGAGTGGTCGGAGAAGCAGGGCCCGGAGTGGTGGCTGCTGGACGAGGGGTACCACTCGGCGTCCGACCACCGCGGGATCCAGGACCTGGTCCGCGAGCTGAACACCCGCTACGCGCGCACGCCCGCCCTGTGGCAGCGCGACACCGACCCGGCCGGCTTCCGGTGGGTCTCGGTGGACGCGGCCGAGGACAACGTCTTCGCGTTCCTGCGGTACGGCGCGGACGGCACTCCGCTGCTGGCGGTGTCGAACTTCTCGCCGGTGGTGCGGGACGCGTACGCGCTCGCCGTCGGCGACGAGGCCGACGCGTGGCAGGAGGTGCTCAACACCGACGCCGAGGAGTACGGCGGCAGCGGTGTGGCCAACCCGGACCCGGTGAAGCCTCAGGACGGGAGCATCCGGATCACGCTGCCTCCGCTGGCGACGGTGTGGCTGGTGCCGTACGCCCTGTGAGCCGACCAGGTGTCCGACCGGCTGTCCGGGGCAGTCGGTCGGTGACACCGGCCCGCAGAGAGGCGGCACCACGTGCGCACCGTCGGAGTGGAGGAGGAACTCCTCCTGGTCGATCCCGCGACCGGCGATCCCCGGGCTCTGTCCGCCGCCGTGCTCGCCCGGGCCTTCCTGGACGACTCCGGTCAGGAGGTGTTCGAGAAGGAGCTGCACGAGCAGATGCTGGAGTTCGCCACGCATCCGCAGTCGGACATGGAGCTGCTCCACGCGGAGATCGTCCGCTGCCGCGAGGAGGCCGGCCGGCATGCCGGGGGGATCGGCTGCGCCGTGGCCGCGCTCGCCACCTCGCCGCTGCCGGTGACGCCCTCGATCGGTGTGAACCGGCGCTACGAGTGGATGGCCGAGCAGTACGGCGTCGTGGTCCAGGAACAGCTGGTCCTGGGCTGCCACGTGCACGTGTCGGTCGAGTCCGACGAGGAGGGCGTCGCGGTGATCGACCGGGTCCGGCCCTGGCTGCCGGTGCTGGCCGCGCTCAGCGCGAACTCGCCGTTCTGGCAGGGCCGGGACTCCTCCTACAGCAGCTATCGCAGCCGGGTCTGGCAGCGCTGGCCGTCGGCCGGTCCCACGGAGCTGTTCCGCTCGGCGGAGCGCTACCACCGCCGGGTCGCGGACATGCTGGCGACCGGGACGATCCTGGACGACGGGATGGTCTACTTCGACGTCCGGCTCTCCCAGCGGTATCCGACGGTCGAGTTCCGGGTCGCGGACGTCTGCCTGGACGCCTCCACGGCCGTCGTCCTCGCCGCACTCGCCCGCGCGCTGGTCGACACGGCCGCCGAGGAGTGGCGCCGGGGCAAGGAACCGGCCGAGGACAGCGTGAGCCTGCTCCGCCTCGCGGCGTGGCGGGCCGCCCGCTCGGGGCTGACCGGGGAGCTGCTGCACCCGGCGACGATGCGGCGGATGCCGGCCGCGACGGTCGTGCGGGACCTGCTCGAGCATGCCGGGGAGGCTCTCGCGGCCGCGGGTGACCTGGACCGGGTGCGCGAGGGTGTCGACACGCTGCTGCGGCACGGCAACGGGGCCCGCGTGCAGCGCGAGCTGCTGGAGCGCACGGGCAGCCTGCGGGAGGTCGTCGCCGCGTGCGTGCGCCGCACCCAGGCGGCCTGAGGCGTCACCCCGGGCGTCGGTGGAGGGCGGTGGAGGGGCGTCAGTAGATCAGGGCCAGGGCGTAGCCCAGGAGACCCACCGCGAAGATCAGCACGACCGCGGCGATCACGGTCATCGGCCCTTTGCTCCAGCCCTTGGCCGGGTTGCTGAGCAGGTCCTGGGGGCCTGCCTCGGGCATGCTGCTCTCCGCCGGCGGGGTCTCCCCGGGCGGCACGCCGCCGCCGGGCTCCAGACCGGTGCTGAGCCGGGGTTCGGGATCGGGATTCACGTACGTCATGTCCCCCCGAGTCCCCCGATCCGGCCGGATCACCGGGTGGGAACACTTCTGCGTTCCCGGCCCCCCGTCGCCTGCGGCTGAGCTAGCCTCCGAGCACCGTCGACCACGGTGTTCGTCGGCGGCGTCACCGTCCGTACACGTCAGGAGCAGGCGCATGCGCGAGACCGCACTCGCTCCCCGGGCCGTCCCGCCGCTGACCGGCTCGCTCGCCGACAGCCTCTTCGAGACGGCCGCCCGCACACCGACCCTGCCGATGCTCGCCCGGCGCCGCGGCCCCGGCTCGGCGGTCTGGGACGAGGTGACGGCCGTGGAGTTCCGCGACGAGGTGGTCGACCTCGCGAAGGGCCTGATCGCGAGCGGGATCTCGCCCGGCGACCGGGTGGCGATCCTCGCCCGCACCCGGTACGAGTGGACGGTCTTCGGCTACGCCCTGTGGACGGTGGGCGCCGAGATCGTGCCGATCTATCCGACCTCCTCGCGCGAGCAGGTCGAGTGGATCCTGCGGGACGCGGGCTGCGTGGGCGTGCTGGTCGAGGACGAGCAGAGCGTGATGACCGTCGGCTCGGTGTGCGCGTCGCTGCCCGCGCTGCGCCACGTCTGGCAGCTGGACGCGGGCGCGCTGGACACCCTGGTGGCGCGCGGCGAGTTCCTCCCGTTCGCCACGGTCGACTCCATGCGCCGCATCGTGCTGCCGGACTCCACCGCGGTGGTGGCCTACACCTCCGGCACCTCCGGTCGCGCCCTGGGCTGCGCGCTGAGCCACCGCGGGCTGGCCGCCCCGTGCGACACGCTGCTCGCGGGCTGGGGCCACACGGCGGCGCCGCCGGGCGTGCAGGGCGCGGTCCTCGCCTACCTCCCCTTCTCGCACGTGTACGGGCTGATGATCCAGACCCTGTGCGTACGGGGCGGGCTGCTGATGGCGCACGAGCCCGTGATGACCGGGGAGGCGCTCTCCTCGGCGCTGCGCTCCTTCCGGCCGACGTATCTGTACGCCGTTCCGTCGGTCCTGGAGAAGATCTACAAGAACTTCCTGCGCACCGCCCAGCAGTCCGGCCGCGGTGCCCTGTTCGAGCGGGCCGCGGACACGGCGCGGGACTTCGCCGCCGCACTGGAGCGCCGGCGCCTGGGCCGTGGGGCCGGACCCGGTCTCGACCTGCGCATGCAACACGCCCTGTACGAGCGGACGGTGTACCGGCGGCTGCGCGACGCGCTCGGCGGCCGGGTGAGCCGGGCGACGTCCGGCGGTTCGCCGCTCAGCAGGGAGCTCTCCCTCTTCTACGAGGGCATGGGCGTCTACGTACACGACGGCTACGGTCTGACGGAGACCAGCGGCGGACTGACGATGCAGCCGCTGGGCCGGGAGAAGTCCGGCACCGTGGGGCAGCCGCTGCCCGGCACGGAGATCCGGGTGGCCGACGACGGGGAGATCCTGGTGCGCGGGCCCTCGCTGTTCCAGGGGTACGTCGGTGACGAGGCCGCCACCCGCGAGGTGCTGCGCGGCGGCTGGCTGGCCACCGGCGACCTCGGGCACCTGGACGACGAGAACTACCTGGCGATCACCGGCCGCAAGAAGGACGTCATCATCACCAGCGGCGGCAAGAGCGTCGCCCCGGCCGCCCTGGAGCAGCGGCTGCGGATGCACCCGCTGGTCCACCAGGCGGTGCTGGTCGGCGACAACCGGCCCTGCGTCGGTGCGCTGATCACGCTCGACCCGGAGTTCCTGTCGCACTGGCGGGCGTCGCTGGCCCTGCCGGGCGACGCCCCCGCCCGGGAGGCACGCGAGGAGAACGCGCTGCGGGAGGAGATCGCGCGGGCCGTGGCCGCGGCCAACAGCGCGGTGTCGCGCTCGGAGTCCATCAGGGTCTTCCGCGTCCTGCCCGACCCCTTCGACGTGGCCGGCGGACTGCTCACCCCGTCGATGAAGCTCCGCCGCGACGCGATCGTACGGGCCTACTCGCTGGAGATCGACGCGATGTACGAGGCGCGCTCGCACGGTCGGCCGGTGCGGCCGCCGGAGGAGCCGGCCGCCTGGGAGGACGCGGACAACGTGTTCCTGCGCTGATCCGGGGCCCGTCCCGCCGTCGGACCCGCACACCGGCGCGACTAGGTTCAGCCGACACGGGAACTTACCAACGAAGGGGATCCGCAGAAGAAGGGACGGAGCCCGGCCGGTGCCGGGCCGGGAAGGCGCAATGGCAGCCGAGTCGCGTTGGGACAGGACACTGGCTTCCGAGGAGATCACGAACCGCACCGCCAGCTTCACCGGGGAGCTGCACAACGTGACCGGTGCGCGGCTGGTCGCGGAGGAGTTCCTCTACGACCTCGCCCGTGCGGCGCCGCCCGCGGCGCCCGAGCACTGGGACGACATCCTCCTCGTCGTCACCGAGCTGGCGGCCAACGCCGTGCAGTACGCTCCGGGGCCGTTCCAGCTGCGGCTGCGCCGCACCTTCGACGGCGTGCACGTCGTGATGCACGACACCAGCACCACGGAGCCCGCGCCGCGCCCCTTCCATCCGAGCAAGGGCGGCGGCGGCATCGGCTGGCATCTGATCCACACCCTGTCCGACCAGGTGAGTGTGGTCACCGGGGAACGGGGCAAGGACATCCACGTCTTCCTGCCCTGGTGACCGGCGCGGCTCACGGGGCCCCGGACCCGCGCAGCGGCACCAGCGCACTGATCGTCTTGCCCCCGTCGGGACGCACCTCGACCGCGATGTCCCGGGCGAGGCGGGCGACCAGCGGCCAGCCGTAACCGCCTCCGGGGTGCGTGGTCGGAAACGCGTACGCGGCCCGCGGCACCACCGCGCTGTGGTCGTGGACGGCGATCCACAGTCCCTCGTCGGTGGGCCGGGCCTCGAAGCCGGCCAGCCCGTCGCCGTGCCGGATCGCGTTGGTCACCAGTTCCGAGACCACGAGCAGCAGGTCAACGACGTCCTCCTCGCGCACCCGGCGGCCGGGGCCGCCCCAGCCGGTGCGCGCCACGGACTCCGCGTACGCCCGTGCGGCCGCGGCACCCGCCCCGTCGCCGGGCGCCGGTACGGCGAAGGGCGCGAGGCGGGGTGCTGCCGTGGCGGCGGCTGTCGTGGTGGTCCGGTCGGCTGGTTCCATGTCAGTGGTGTCCCCGGTTTCCCGCGTGCTGTCGTACGGTCCGGTCGGGTCGCGGAGCTTTCCCGCGGCGACCGCCGGCCGGGCGGACGCGACGGGCCGGACCGGCTCCACGGCAGCGGATACCCGTCTCCGGCCGCCGCATTCGGCCCGGCGGGCCCTCGGGCGGCGCCGGGACGACGAGCGGGTGCGCGCCGCCGGTGCCGCCCGCCAGACGTGACCCGTGCGGGGGTACGCGTTCGCCCGGGTGACACATCGCTTTGTCCGCGCCGGGGACCTGGGTTAGCCTCGGGCGTATTTTTCTCCCGGGGGCGAATCCGTGAACTGCGCGAACGCGGAGCCGGGAGGCCGGACCGCCCGAACGGTCCGGCAGGGGGTGGTGGGTCCTCGCCGCGAGGACCCCCGGGGAGCGGAACGAGGGTACGCATGACCAGCGACAGCACCGGATCCGTCGACGCGGTTCCGGGCGATCAGGAGTTGCGCCGCCTCCTGGCGGGCCTGACGGCCGTGCGGGACGGCGACTTCGGCACCCGTCTGCCGGACGACGCGGACGGGCTGATGGGCGACATCGCCAAGGTCTTCAACGGCATGGTGGACCAGTTGTCCGTGTTCACCTCCGAGGTCACCCGGGTCTCCCGGGAGGTCGGCACGGAGGGCGCCCTCGGCGGGCAGGCGAGGGTGCCGGGGGTCTCGGGCACCTGGGCCGACCTGACGGACTCGGTGAACGCCATGGCGGGCAACCTCACCACCCAGGTCCGTGACATCGCCCACGTGGCCACCGCCGTGGCCAGGGGCGACCTGTCGCAGAAGATCGACGTGGACGCCCGCGGCGAGATCCTGGAACTGAAGAACACCATCAACACCATGGTCGACCAGCTCTCCGCCTTCGCCGACGAGGTCACCCGCGTGGCCCGCGAGGTGGGCACGGCCGGGAACCTGGGCGGGCAGGCCCGGGTGCGCGGGGTGTCGGGCACCTGGAAGGACCTCACCGACAACGTCAACGTGATGGCGTCCAACCTGACCGGTCAGGTGCGCTCCATCGCCCAGGTGGCCACCGCGGTCGCCCGCGGCGACCTGTCGCAGCGCATCACCGTCGACGCCGAGGGCGAGGTCGCGGCGCTGGCCGACGTGATCAACACCATGGTGGACACGCTGTCGGCGTTCGCCGGCGAGGTCACCCGGGTCGCCCGCGAGGTCGGCACCGACGGGCGCCTGGGCGGCCAGGCGAACGTGCCGAACGTCGCCGGCACCTGGAAGGACCTGACCGACAACGTCAACTCGATGGCCAACAACCTCACCAACCAGGTGCGCAACATCGCCCTGGTGACCACCGCGGTGGCCAGGGGCGACCTGTCGAAGAAGATCGACGTCGACGCGCGCGGCGAGATCCTCGAACTGAAGACGACGATCAACACGATGGTCGACCAGCTCTCCGCCTTCGCCGACGAGGTCACCCGGGTGGCCCGCGAGGTCGGCACCGAGGGCAGGCTCGGCGGCCAGGCCGAGGTGGAGGGCGTCTCGGGCACCTGGAAGCGCCTCACGGAGAACGTGAACGAACTGGCCGGCAACCTCACCCGGCAGGTCCGCGCGATCGCCGAGGTCACCTCCGCCGTCGCCGAGGGCGACCTGACCCGCTCGGTCACCGTGGAGGCGTCCGGCGAGGTCGCCGAGCTGGGGGACAACATCAACGCCATGGTGGAGTCCCTGCGCGAGACCACGCGGGCCAACCAGGAGCAGGACTGGCTCAAGACCAACCTCGCCCGCATCTCCGGCCTGATGCAGGGCCACCGCGACCTGCCCGTGGTCGCCGAGCTGATCATGGACGAGCTGGTGCCGCTGGTGTCGGCCCAGTACGGCGCCTTCTACCTGGCCGAGGACGGGGACGACGGTCCCGAGCTGCGGCTCGTGGGCTCCTACGGCTACCCGGAGGACACGGCCAGACCCACCCGCATCGCCTTCGGCCGCACCCTGGTCGGCCAGGCCGCGCGCAGCAGGCGCACCATCATGGTGAACGAGCTGCCGCCGGGCTACCTGACCATCTCGTCCGGGCTCGGCGAGGTGGTGCCGGCCGCGCTGGTGCTGCTGCCCATCGTGGTCGAGGGACAGGTCCTCGGCGTCATCGAACTCGCCTCGGTCGCCCCGTTCTCCCAGATCAACCAGGACTTCCTGGAACTGCTGATGGAGACCATCGGCGTGAACGTCAACACGATCGTGGCCAACGCCCGTACCGACGAACTTCTCGCCGAGTCGCAGCGGCTGACCGGCGAACTCCAGGCCCGCTCCGCGGAGTTGCAGTCGCAGCAGGAGGAGTTGCAGCACTCCAACGCCGAGCTGGAGGACAAGGCGTCCCTGCTCGCCGCGCAGAACCGGGACATCGAGGCGAAGAACCTGCAGATCGAGCAGGCCCGGCAGGAGCTGGAGGCACGCGCCCAGCAGCTGTCGCTGGCCTCGAAGTACAAGTCCGAGTTCCTGGCCAACATGAGCCACGAGCTGCGCACCCCGCTCAACAGCCTGCTCATCCTGGCCCAGCTGCTGGCGCAGAACCCCTCGCGCAACCTCACCCCGAAGCAGGTCGAGTACGCCGGCATCATCCACTCGGCGGGCTCGGACCTGCTACAGCTGATCAACGACATCCTGGACCTGTCGAAGGTCGAGGCGGGGAAGATGGACGTGTCCCCCGAGCGGGTGACGCTGCGCCAGCTCATCGAGTACGTCGAGGCCACCTTCCGGCCCATGACGAGCCAGAAGGGCCTGGAGTTCAAGGTCACCACGGCCCCCGGCGCCCCGGCGGACCTGCTGACCGACGACTCCCGGCTGCGGCAGGTGCTGCGCAACCTGCTGTCCAACGCGGTGAAGTTCACCGAGCGGGGCGGCGTGGAGCTGGCCGTCGAACCGGCACCGGACGGCGAGGTGCCCGCGGGTGTGCTCCGGGGCGGGCCCGTGGTGGCCTTCCGGGTGAAGGACACGGGCATCGGCATCCCCGAGCAGAACCTGGAGTCGATCTTCGGCGCCTTCCAGCAGGCGGACGGCACGACGAGCCGCAAGTACGGCGGCACCGGGCTCGGCCTGTCCATCACGCGGGAGATCGCCCAGCTGCTCGGCGGCGCCGTCACGGTGGACAGCACGCCCGACCGGGGCAGCACCTTCACGCTGTACCTGCCGGTGGCCCGGCCCGACTTCGAGGACCTGCTGGCCCGCGGCCCCGAGCACCTCCCCGCCGACGCGGCCGCCGACGTCCTCGACCGCCCGGCGCCGGTGGCCGAGCTGACCGGCGGCCACCGGCAACGGCCGCGGCGCCTGCTGGTGGTGGAGGAGCGTCCGCGCGGTCTGCTCACCCTGGTCGCGGAGAGCGTGGTCGCCGATCTGACGCACGGGCGGGACGACGCGGGCGACCGGCCCCCGCTGGACGTGATCACGGCCGTGGGTGCCGAGGAGGCCGCCGGCGCGCTGGCGGCCGAGCCGTGCCACTGCGTCGTACTGGAGCTGGGCATGCCGGACGACGAGGCGTCCCGGTTCCTGCACGCCCTGCGGGGCGACTCGGCGCTGGCGAGCGTGCCGGTGCTCGTGCACAGCGGGCACCGCGCGGACGCCGCCGTGGAGGAGGATCTGCGCTCGCACTCGGCCGGCCGGACCCTCGAGTTCCTGGCCGGCCTGGACGAGCTGCGCGAGCGCATCGCCCTGCACCTGGCCGCCGAGGAACCCGGGGACGTGCTGTCCCTGGTGCGGCCGGAGGAGCCGCCGCGCCCGGACCCGCGGGCCGGTCAGGATCCGCCCGCCGGGCGCACCGTCCTGGTGGTCGACGACGACGCGCGCAACCTGTTCGCGCTCAGCGGGATCCTGGAACTGCACGGTTTCCGGGTGCTGCACGCGGAGAACGGCCGCCGGGGCATCGAGATGCTCGTGGACCACCCGGAGGTGTCGCTGGTCCTGATGGACGTGATGATGCCGGAGATGGACGGCTACACGGCGACGGCGGAGATCCGCAGGATGCCGCGGTACGCCGAGCTGCCGATCATCGCGGTCACCGCGAAGGCGATGCCCGGCGACCGGGAGAAGAGCCTCGCCTCGGGCGCCAGCGACTACGTCACCAAACCCGTGGACACCCAGGACCTCATCGCCTGCGTCCGACGGTGGCTGCCCGTATGAGCGCCTCCGAGCGGTCCGGCGGACCGGCCGGCGCCCTCGGGCGCGACGGCTCCGACCCGGTCGGCCTGACGCCGCTGTCGCCCGTGGGCAGGCTGGCGGCCACGGTGGACCGGCTCAGCCGCGAGGTGCGGGCCGCCCAGGCGGAGGCCGAGGGCCGGGCGCTGATCGAGCTGGCCAAGGGGATCCTGGTCGCGCGGCTCGGCTGCGGTCCGGCCGAGGCCGCCCGGCAGCTCGCCGAGCTGGCCGAGCAGTCCCAGGTGACGCCGCTGGAGTTCGCGGTCGACGTCATCAACCAGGCGGCCCGGGACCGCATGTCGGAGGTGACGGACGCGTTCCTCGCGGCCACCGCCGCCGTACGCACCGCGGGCCCGGAGGAGGACACGGACGGCGGGGCCACCGCGGGAGCCGGGGCGGCCGCGGAGGCGGTGGCCGAGTCCGCGGCCGTACGGCTGCGGGCGGCCGAGAGCGGCGCGCTGGCCGCGAACGACACCCAGGCCGTCGCGGACGCCCTGCTGGAGCAGGCGCTGCGCCCGCTCGGCGCGGTCGCGGTGGCCATCTGGGCGGCCGGGTACGACGGGTCGCTCACCCTGGTGGGCAGCGCCGGGTTCCCGCCCGCCGAGGCGGCCCGCTGGCGGTACGTGCCGCCGGACGTGGCGACGGTGGCCCGCTGCGCACTGACCGAGCGCTCGGGGCAGTGGTTCGCCTCCCTCGCCGGGACGGGGCTGCCCAGCGTGGGCCGGCACCAGTACCCGGACAGCGGCAGGGTCGCCGTGCCCGCCGGCACCGGGGGGCGCATCCACGGCGTGCTGGAGATCGCCTGGCCGGTGCCGCTGGCCCCGCAGCCGCCCCAGGTGGTCCGTCAGGTGGAGGCGCTGGCGGAGCTGTGCGCGCACACCCTGGAGTCGTACACGCCGCCGCGCGAGCCCGGGCAGGAGCCGCGGGCGATGCCGGACGCGGTGGAGCTGATGGACCTGGCCGACGGGCTGCACGACCCCGCTCTGGTGCTGGTGCCGCACCTGGACGCGGCGGGGCACCTGGCGGACTTCCGCATCCAGCACGTGAACAAGCGCTTCATGGATCCGGCCGGACGGCCGCGGGCCGTGGTGGGCGGTGCGCTGCTCCTGGAGGCCTACCCGATGGCCGCCGGGGACAGCGAGCTGTTCCGGAGCGTGGAGCGGGTGTACGCCACGGGCGAGCCGTTCCGGGCCCGGCACATGAACCTGACCGCCCTGGTGGACCAGGTGCCGCTGTCGGCGGTGGCGGACATCAGCGTCAGCCGGCACGGCAACGCGGTGCTGCTCATCTGGCGCATCGAGGACGAGACGGCCCGGCTGGCCAGTCTCCTCCAGCACGCCCAGCGGCTCGGCCGCATCGGCGGTTTCGAGGAGAACCTGCTGACCGGCGAGATCACCTGGAACGGGCAGCTGTTCGACCTGTACGGGCGCCCGCACACCAGCACGCCGGTGCCGCTGGAGGAGCTGGCCGCCCACGCCCACCCGGACGACGCCGTCGCCATCGGCCGGTTCCTGCGCACGCTGCTGCACCACCGGCGGCCGGCGTCGGCGGCGTTCCGGCTGCGGCGGCCCGACGGGGTGACCCGGCACGTGCGGGTGGTGGCCGAGCCGGTCCTGGACACCGACGACCGGCTGCTCCTGGTCCGCGGGGCCTGCCAGGACATCTCGGCCCAGCACTGGACGGAGGTGGCGCTCGCCGCCACCCGCGACCAGCTGGCGCACACCGAGCAGCAGGCCATCGAGCGTGCCCGGCTCACCCTGCAACTGCAACACGCGATCATGCCGCCCGAGCAGACCCCGCTGAGGGTGCCGGACCTCCAGGTGGCCGTCCGGTACCGGCCCGCGGAGACGGAGCAGCTGGTCGGCGGCGACTGGTACGACGCGGTGATGCTGCCGAGTGGGCGGGTGCTGCTGTGCGTCGGGGACGTCGCCGGGCACGGGATAGAGGCGGCGACCAGCATGGTGGTGCTGCGCAACGCGCTGCGCGGACTCGCGGTGACCGGGGCAGGCCCAGGACAGCTGCTGTCCTGGCTCAACATCGTGGCCCACCATCTGACGGGCGGGGTCACCGCCACGGCGGTGTGCGGCCTGTACGACCCGGCCCGGCGTACGCTGCGCTGGGCCAGGGCGGGACACCTGCCGCCGGTGCTCGTACGGGGTCCGGGGGCCGCGCCGCTGCCGCTGGTCAAGGGCATGCTGCTGGGCGCGGTGGCGGAGACGGCGTACGAGGAGGCCGAGGCGGAGCTGGCCGCCGGGGACACGCTGCTGATGTACACCGACGGTCTGATCGAGCGCCGGGACCGGCCGGTGGAGGAGGCGCTGACCCAGCTGCTGAGCACGGTGCGCCCCACGCCGAGCACCCTGGACCAGCATCTGGACCGGCTGCTCACCTACAGCAGGTCGGACACGGACGACGACACGTGTCTGGTGGGCATCCGGGTGGGGTGACGCACCGGGCGCGGGCGGGGGCGCGAACCGGGTCCGGTCCGGCAGGTGTGGAGTCGGGTTTCAGGGGTATCCGGCGGGCGCGGTGGGCCACCCGACGGTCCGCCGCGCCGCCGCATTGTTGGAGGTAGACGTGCCCATAGCCCAGAACCCGCTGTCCGTCGAAGTGACGCTGCCCCGGGAGGACGTCGCGCTGCTCAAGGTGGAGGGTTACCTGGACGTCGACACCGCGACCGAGTTCCAGCACCATCTGGCCAACCAGCTCCACCACGGCCGACGGCACTTCCTGCTGGACCTGTCCGCGGTGCCGTTCATGGACTCGTCCGGCATGAACATCATTCTGCGGGTCTACCAGGAGGCCCGTGACCTGCCGGGCAGCGTGCACATCATCTCGCCGGCCCCGGCGGTGCTGCGCGTCCTGGACCTGACCGGGGTGAGCATCACCGTGCCGGTCTCGGACAGCCTCGACGAGGCACTCTCCCGCGTCGACGCCGAGCCGGAGGGTCCGCGGGTGCCCGAAGCCTGAGCCGCCACGCCCGCACCCCTCCGGACCGGTCGTCCGGAAGCAGGTGACGCGCCAGGTCGGCGGGTGGTTAGAGTTGTCGACCGGCTGGGTCACGTCGCCGGCGCGTCACCCCGTGGGGGGTGAGGTGCGGCGCTACGCGGATGAGGAGTGGGACAGGTGCCGGAACAGGCGGAGGGAACGGCGGGAGTGCCGACGCGCGAGGTCAGGGACTTGCTGCGGCGTCGCCGTGAGCAGATCGCCCAGCGGTGGGCCGACGAGCCGCTGTTCCGGGCCGTGTTCACCGTCTCGCGCGACGAGGCGGTGGAGGCGGGCAAGGCCGTCGTGGACGCGCTGGCACAGGTCGCGGACGCGGCCCGGGTCGAGGACCCGGACGCCGCCGGATTCACGGCGGTGCGCGAGCAGTTGGCGCGGATGGGCGCGGCCCGCTCGCGCTCCGGGCTGAGCACCGCGCAGGTGTCCAACGAGGTGGCCGCGCTGCGTCCGCCCGTGGAGAACCTGCTGGTGGCCGACCTGCCGGAGGACGCGCCCACCGAGCACGTCCGGGACTGTGTCACCACGCTGAGCGTGCTGATGGGCACCCTGCGGGTCGTGGTCATGCAGACCGCGCTCAGCGAGGGTCAGGCACTCATCGACCGCCAGCGGCTCCAGCTGCTCGAGGTGGCCACCCCGGTCATCAAGCTGTGGGACGGCATCGTGGCCGTGCCCCTGATCGGCACGCTGGACAGCGCGCGCAGCCAGGTGGTGATGGAGACCCTGCTGGAGTCCATCGTGGAGCAGCAGGCGCGCTACGCGATCCTGGACATCACCGGTGTGCCGACCGTGGACTCGCTGGTCGCCCAGCACCTGATGAAGACGGTCGCGGCGGCCCGGCTCATGGGCGCCGAGTGCATCGTCTCCGGCATCCGGCCGGCGATCGCCCAGACCATGGTCCACCTGGGTCTGGACCTGGGCACGGTGGTCACCCGGGCGAGCCTCGCCGACGCGCTGGGGTACGTGCTGCACCAGCTCGGGGTCGGCATCGTGACGCCCGGCACGAACGGTGCGGTCGCGCGGTGAGCCAGGCATGGCCCGGGCCCCACGGGGCTCCGGTGACGGGGCACGTTCCGGTCCTGCGGCTCGGTGAGGTCCTCCTGGTCACCCTCCAGGGGGACCTGCACGACAGCACGGCGCAGCAGCTCCAGGAGGATCTCGCCGAGACGATCGTGCGCAGCGGTGCCACCGGCGTGGTCATCGACGTCTCCGGTGTGGAGATCGTCGACTCCTTCCTGGGCCGGATCCTGGCCGAGATCGCCGGTCAGACCGGCCTCCTGGCCGCGCGGACCGTACTGGTCGGCATGCGGCCGGCGGTCGCCATCACCCTGGTGGAGCTGGGTCTGACGCTGCCGGGCGTGCACACCGCGCTCAGTACCGAGGTGGCCATGGAAGTCCTGAGCCGGCAGGCCCCTTCGTCCCGTTTCGGCGGCCTCGGCCAGGAGCGTTTGTGATGCACACTGCCGCGGGCTCCCAGGCCCGCCTGCCGATCCGTTCGGACATGGATCTGGTGTGGGTGCGACAGCATGTGCGGCAGGCGGCCGCCCAGCTCGGCTTCGGTCTGGTGGACCAGACGAAGCTGGTCACGGCGGCCAGTGAGCTGGCCCGCAACACGCTCGTGTACGGCGGTGGCGGGACCATGGACACGGAGCAGCTCGTCGAGGGGACCACGCACGGGCTGCGGCTGACGTTCAGCGACGAGGGACCGGGTATCCCGGACCTGGAGCAGGCGCTCAGCGACGGTTTCACGTCCGGCGACGGGCTCGGCATGGGGCTGGGCGGCGCACGGCGCCTGGTGCACGAGTTCGGGATCGAGAGCGCCCCGGGCTCCGGGACGACCGTGCGGGTGACGTCCTGGGTGGGCCGGCCGCCGCGCCCGCGTGAGGAGTCCTGATGCCCCGCGTGTGGGATGTCCCGGTGCACGACTCCACCCGGGTGCGCGACGCCAGGGTGGCCGCGGAGCACGCGTCGGCCCTGGCCGGTCTCGACGAGCAGCGGACCTCGACGGCGGCGCTGGTGGCGACCGAGCTGGCCACCAACCTGCTCAAGCACGCCGGGGGCGGGCGGGTCGTCGTCGACGTGGTCGCCCCGCCCGTCCTGGCGGCCGGGTCCCCGGGGAGTCCTCGGGTGCAGATCGTCACGGTCGACCACGGGCCCGGCATCGCCGACGTGTCCGCCGCGCTGCGCGACGGTTTCACCACCACCGGCTCCCTCGGTGCGGGTCTGGGCACCTGTGCGCGCCTGGCCGAGGACTTCGACCTGCACAGCGTCCCGGGCCGGGGCACGGTGGTGGTCGCCCGGGTCGGCCTGCCCGCGGCCCGTGCCACCGACACCGGTCCGGCGGGCCGGTTGCGGGCCGGTGCGGTGAACGTCCCGTTCGGCGGCGCCGAGTACTCGGGCGACGCCTGGGCCTGGGTCCGGGACGGCGACCTGGTCACGCTGATGCTGGCCGACGGTCTCGGTCACGGTCCCGAGGCCGCCCGTGCCTCGGACGCCGCCGTGGAGGCGTTGCGCGCGGCCGCCCACCTGCCGCCGGCCGAGGCGGTGCGACGGCTCGACCGGGCGCTGTCCGGCACCCGCGGCGCCGCCGTCGCGGTGGCCCAGGTCGACACGCGGGCCGCGGTGCTCCGCTTCACCGGCGTCGGCAACATCGGGGCGCGGCTGTGCGAGGGCGGCACCTGGCGGCACCTGGTGTCGCGGCCCGGCATCGTCGGCACCCACCGGCCCACCACGCTGCGCGAGGAGCAGGCGCCGTGGGCGGACGACCGGGTGCTGGTCCTGCACAGCGACGGCCTGCCGAGCCGGTGGTCGCCGACGTCCGACACGTGCCGCACGGCGGCCGACCCGGCGGTGACCGCCGCCGTCACGATCCGTGATGCCAGCAGCCCGGCCCGTCCCGTACGGGACGACACCGCCGTCGCCGTGCTGGCCCCGATCCCGTCGGACGGACCATGACCCGAACCTGGCAGATCAGCGATGTCACCGACGCGGCGCGGGCGCGCATCGGCACCGCGCGCCTGGCGGCGGCGTTCGGCGTGCCGCCCGTGGAGCGTGCCCGGCTGACGGCCTCGCTCGGTGCGCAGCTGCGGCTGTGTCTGGCCAAGGGCGGCAGCTGGCGGCTCACCCTGGAGACGGGCACGGTCTCGCGTCCCGGGCCGGGAGCCGGGGAGAGCGTGCTGCACGCCGTGGTGACGCCGTCGCGCCGGGCAGCGGCCGCCGGGCAGCCGCCGTGGCGGGTCACGGTGCCGTGCCCCGAGGCGGCGGCGGACGTGGACGTCGGCGCCGTGGCGAACGATCCGGTGCTGCTGGCCGAGGCCCTGCTGGGCACCGACGAGGACACCGCGCTGGTGCTGGAGCGGCTCACCGAGCAGGAGGGCCTGGTCGAGTTCCACCGGGAGGAGCTCCAGCAGACGAACCAGGGCGTGGTGGCGCTGCACGCCGAACTGGACGCCGCCGGACGGGCCCAGCGCGAGGCGTTCGCGGCCGAGCGCAAGGCCCGTACGGAGGCGGAGAACGCCCGGCGCAGGCTGACGTTCCTGGCGGACGCGAGCGCGGTGCTGACCGCGTCGCTGGACCACCACGAGATCGTGCGGCGGCTGCCGGAGCTGCTGGTGCCCGAGTACGCGGCGAGTATCGACATCTGGCTGTTCGACCAGGACGGCGACCGGCCGGGACCC
Organism: Streptomyces sp. CS113; assembly: GCF_002188365.1. Lineage (NCBI taxonomy): Bacteria > Bacillati > Actinomycetota > Actinomycetes > Kitasatosporales > Streptomycetaceae > Streptomyces > Streptomyces sp. CS113. The sequence goes on along the minus strand of NZ_KZ195574.1, from coordinate 8,079,938 downwards.
GCCCACGCGGCCGCCGCGGTGGTCGCCGCCCGCACCGGGCGCCCGCAGTACGCGGCCGCCCACCCGGGAGGTCTGCCCGGCGTCGACGACCAGCCGCCCTCGGCGCTGGCGCCCGACCGGCCCCTGCTGTGCATCCCGCTGCCGACCCGGCAGGCGCCCCTGGGGGTGGTGACCCTGTCCCCGCCCGGGGAACGCTGGGACGCGGACGACGCCGTGATGCTGGTCGAGCTGACCCGGCGGGCCAGCATCGCGATCGACCACGCCCAGCGCTACCAGCACAACCGCGACATCGCCGAGACCCTCCAGCGGGCCCTTCTGACGGAGTTGCCGACCCCGCCCGGGCTCTCGCTGGCCGCGCGTTATCTGCCGGCCACCCACGGACTGAACATCGGCGGCGACTGGTACGACGCGTTCCGGCAGCCCGACGGGGGTGTCATCGCCGTGGTCGGGGACGTCACCGGGCACGGGCTGCGGGCGGCGGTGATGATGAGTCAGCTGCGCACCGCGCTGCGCGCGTACGCGGTCGACGGCGGCAGCCCCGGGCAGTTGCTGACCCGGCTGCACATCTTCCTGCACCACCTCCAGCCCGATCTGTTCGCCACCGCGGTCATCGCGCGCTTCCACCCCGACGACCCGACGGTGACGTGGGCGGCCGCCGGCCATCCGCCGCCGGTGCTGCGTACCCCGGACGGGCGGGTGCGCACGCTGGACGCCAAACCCGGTGCGATGCTCGGCATCCCGCTGCGGCAGGAGATCGCGGACCACACGGTGCCCATGGCGCCCGGTTCGACGCTTGCCCTGTACACGGACGGTCTGGTGGAGCGCCGCGCCCGCGGCATAGACCCGGGCATCTCGCGGCTGGCGGACGCGCTGGGGTCGTTCGGCCCGGCGGAACTGGACGCGGACCTTGAGGGTTCGGCGGACGGGATCCTGCGTCCGATGCTCAGCGACTCCGAGCGGGACGACGACGTGTGCCTGCTGCTGTGCCACCTGCCCGGCACGGACTGACCCGGCGTTTCCACGCGGTTCGCTCCCGCCCGGTGCGCTCCGGGCCCGGGCGGGGCATGGTGGTGATCCGGAGGCGTCGCCTGCCTGCCGCACCCGGCTGGCCGGGCGGGATCGGGCGCGGTGGGATGGGCGAGGTGCGAAGCGGCGATCCCCGGGCAGGCGAATGGCGTTCGCGGCAGTCCGCCCGGGAGCCGCAGAAAGGGATGAACACCGTGACACGACCCAGGATCCTGGTGGTCGGCGCAGGTTTCGCCGGCGTGGAGTGCGTCCGTCGTCTGGAGCGGCGGCTCTCCCCCGACGAGGCCGACGTCACCTTGGTGACGCCGTTCTCCTACCAGCTCTATCTGCCGTTGCTCCCGCACGTCGCCGCGGGGGTGCTCACCCCCGAGTCGATCGCACTCTCCCTGCGGCGCAGCAGCCGCTACCGGACCCGGATCATCCCGGGCGGCGCCATCGGGGTGGATCTCAAGGCGAAGGTCTGCGTGGTGCGCACCATCACCGACCGGATCGTCAACGAGCCCTACGACTACATCGTGCTGGCGCCGGGCAGCATCACCCGCACCTTCGACATCCCCGGGCTCACCGACAACGCGTTCGGCATGAAGACCCTGGCGGAGGCCGCGTACATCCGCGACCACGTCATCTCGCAGCTGGACCTCGCCGACGCCAGCCAGGACCCCGTGGAGCGGGCCTCCCGGCTGCAATTCGTCGTGGTGGGCGGCGGCTACGCGGGCACCGAGACCGCGGCCTGCCTCCAGCGGCTGACGCACGCGGCCGTCAAGCGCTACACCCGGCTGGACCCGGCCCTGATCAAGTGGCATCTGATCGACATCGCGCCGAAGCTGATGCCGGAGCTGGGCGAGAAGCTCGGCCGCGACGCGCAGCAGATCCTGGCCCGGCGCGGCATCGACATCTCGCTGGGTGTCTCCATCGCCAAGGCCGCACCGGAGGAGGTCACCTTCACGGACGGCCGGGTGGTCCCCACCCGCACGCTGATCTGGACGGCGGGCGTGGTCGCCAGCCCGCTGATGGCCACGCTGGGGGCGGAGACGGTCAAGGGCCGTCTCGCGGTCACCGCGGAGATGTGCCTGCCGGACCACGACGGGGTGTTCGCGCTCGGCGACTCCGCGGCCGTGCCCGACCTCGCCAAGGGGCAGGAGGGCGCCGTCTGCCCGCCGACCGCCCAGCACGCGATGCGGCAGGGCAAGCACGTCGCCGAGAACCTCATCGCCGCCCTGCGCAACCAGCCGATGCGGCCGTACGTCCACAAGGACCTGGGGCTCGTCGTCGATCTGGGCGGCACCGACGCGGTCTCCAAGCCGCTCGGGGTGGAACTGACGGGCCTGCCCGCGCAGGCGGTGGCCCGCGGCTACCACTGGTCGGCGCTGCGCACGGGCGTGGCCAAGGCCCGGGTGGCGGCGAACTGGGCGCTCAACGCGGTCGCGGGCGACGATTTCGTCCGCACCGGCTTCCAGGCCCGCAAGCCCGCGAAGCTGAAGGACTTCGAGTACACCGACGCCTATCTGACACCGGAGCAGGTGCGGGAGCGGGTGGCGGAGGCGGACCGGGCGAAGCCCTGACCCCGGTCCGCCCCCGCGTCCCGTGACGGACCGGGGCATGACATGCTGAGAAGTGGATCTCGGCGTGAACCGGCCGGGACATGGCTGGAACCGGCCGTGAGGGCCGGCTGTGAATCGGGAGAGTGTACGGCGGCGTGAAGGCAGCGGGACGCTCGGCGCGGACACGGCTGCGGGACCGCGTCGCCGCGTCCGATCCGGGGCTGTTGCGGCTGACGGCGGGTTTGCGGACGGTGGGCGCCATCGCGCTGACGCTGGGCGTGCTCGCCGTGTTCGGCGTGGACGTCAAGCATCTGGTGGCGGGCGCCATGGCGGCGATGGTCGCGACCTTCGCCATCCGGGAGAAGGAACCGGGCCCGCAGGCCGTCACGCTGGCACTGGGCCTGCCGGTCGCCCTGGCCTCGGTCTCGCTGAGCACGCTGCTCACCTCCCGGGTCGTCCTCGGCGACGCGTTCTTCGTCGTCCTGATCTTCTGCGCGGTCTTCGTCCGCCGGTTCGGCGACCGGGGCACGGCGCTCGGACTGATCGGCTTCCAGGTCTACTTCGTGTCGCTGTTCGTCGGCGGGAAGGTGTCCGGGCTGCCGGGACTGTGGGTCGCCGTCGCCGTGGCGTTCGCGTCCAGCGCGGTGGTGCGCTTCGGGGTGGTCCCGGCGACGCCGGCGCGCATCCTGAGTCTGCTGCGGCAGGCCTTCCGGGCCCGGCTGGCCCAGCTGATCGCCACGCAGCTCGATCTGCTGGACGCCGGTCCCGACGACATCGACAAGACGCTGGAGCGCCTGCGGGACGGCACCGCGCGCCTGCACGAGACCGCCCTGATGATCCAGTCCCGGCTGGACGAGGGCACGCCCGACGCGTCCACGGCGCGCCTGGTGCAGCGGCGCATCGCCGACGCCGAGATCGCCGCCGAGCGCCTGGGTCTGCTGCTGCTCACCGCGCGCAGCGCCGAACGGGCCGACACCCTGACGCTGCACCTGCCGGGCGCTCCGGCCCCGGCGGTGGGCCGCTCCCCGGCGCCCGGCGAGGCCACGGAGACGCTGCGCCGCGATCTGACGGCGCTGCGCACCCTCGTGCTGCGCCCGCCCGCGGAGGCGCGCGGGACGGCGCTGTCGCACCTGCGCAACCGGCTGCTCGGCTACCGCGACGAGGAGAACCTGCCCGAGGCGACCGCGGCCGTCCAGGACGTGTTCCGCGGCATCGGTGAGACGGCGCGCGCGGTGATGGGCCTCAGGATCGCGCTGGACGGGCCGCAGGACGAGTCCGACGACTCACCGGCCACCGCCCGTTCCCGGGAGGAGCTGGACGCCGAGGACGCGGCCATCGACGCCGGTGAGGAGGCGGCCGAGGAGGAGGAGCAGACCGGGCTGCGGCGGCCCACCACCCGCGCCGCGGTACAGGTGGCCGTGGGGTCCTCGCTGGCGATCGTCGGCGGGGAGTTCCTGTCCTCGCAGCGCTGGTACTGGGCGGTGCTCACCTGCTGGATCGTCTTCATCAACACCGCCTCCACCGGCGAGATCCTGGTCAAGGGCTACCGCAGGCTGCTCGGTACGGTGCTGGGGGTGGTGGCGGGCATCGTGCTGGCCGGCCTGGTGGGCAACCACACCTGGACGGCGTTCGCACTGGTGCTGGTGCTGATCTTCGCGATGTTCTACACCGCGCCGCTGTCCTACACGCTGATGTCGTTCTTCGTCACCGCGATGCTCGGGTTGCTGTACACGCTGCTGCACACCTACAGCCTGTCGGTCCTGGTGCTGCGCATCGAGGAGACGGCGCTCGGCGCGGCCTGCGGGATCGTGGCGGCCGCGCTGGTGCTGCCGATACGCACCGACCGGCGTACGAACGAACTTCTCGGGACGGTGCTGGAGCGGCTGACCGATGTGACCGAGGGCGCCGTCGACCAGCTCAGCGGCGGGCCGGAGGCCGACCTGCTGGACACCGCGCGGGAGCTGGACCAGGCGCTGGGCGATCTGCGCGCCGCCACCCAGCCGCTCACCCATCCGATCACGCCGTTGCGGGCCCGGCGCGACACCGCCCAGTACGTGGTGGCGCTGCTGGAGACCTGTGCCTATCACGCGCGGTCGCTGGCGGCGACGGCCGAGCTGCTGCCCACCCATCCGTCGATCGCGGCCGACCCGCGGCTGCGCGGCGCGGTGCGGCGCACGGTGCGCAACATCGAGGCGATCGCCGCCCACGTCACCGACGAGAACGCCGTGGGGCAGGTGGAGACCGGGCCGAGCATCGCCTCGCTGCTGGAGCCGGACGCCGCCGGAGTGCCGCGCTACGGCCGCATCACGGGCCGGGTGCTGCGGCACCTGGAGCGGCTGGACGAGGCGGTGGTCGGCCTCGCCCGGCCGCTGGGGGTGACCGTCAGGGCGCCGCAGCGCTGACCGGGCCACCGATGCGGTGAGGGTCAGAAGTCGCTGGGCAGACCGCTCGCCTCGGCGATGCCGCGCAGTTCCTCGTTCTGCTGGTGGCGTTCCTTGAGGTAGTCCGCGATCTCACCGAGGCGCTCGGGGTCGGAGGCGGTGGCCGCGTCGGTGACGACCCGGACCGGTCCGGTCTCGTCGGTGCTGATCTCGACGACCTCGTTGTCGAGACGTCCGGTGACGGCGGTGGCGATGACGAGGGCGGCCTCGTCCCTGATCTCCTGGGGCAGCGCCTCGGTGCTGTCCCCGTCCAGCGAGAAGTCGATGGTCGGCATCTGCTGCTCGTCGATCGCCTGGAGGACCGGTTCCACCACGCTGAGCAGCAGCTGGTAGTCGTCGCTGGCCATGCGTACGCGCAGGAGGTCGAGGTAGACGTCCACGGGACGTCCGTCCGGCGGAGGAATCTCGTGTTCGTTCATTCGCCCCGTGTTCCCCGTCCCCGCGCTCTCAGACTCTCCGCCAGCGGGCGAGGGCGAAGGAGAAGACGCCGAACAGCACCAGGCCCGCGGCGACACAGGCCAGCAGCCAGGGACCGAGGGAGGTGTCGGCGAAGGAGCGGAGGGTGTCGTCCAGTCCCTTCGCCCGGTCGGGTGCGTAGTCGACGGCGGCCCGTACGGCGAAGGCCCCCGCCGCGGCGAACACGATGCCGCGGGCCGTGCCGCCGCCGACGCCGGTGACGTCGACCAGCAGCCGGGCCCGGTGGCCCAGCCCGCCGAGCTTCATCTTCTTGCGGTAGCTGCGGCGCAGCGCCTGGACGCCGATCACCACCCCGGCGACGACGATCGCGGCCCCGGCCGCACCCACGAGCCACCGGCCGGCGGGCATTTCCATCACCCGGGCGGTGACGTCCCGGGACTGCCGGTCGCTGGAGCCGCTGCCGCCCGCTCCGGCGGCGAAGGCCAGTACGGAGTAGGCGACGAAGGCGTAGAAGACGCAGCGGGCGGCGGCCGGCAGCCGCTTCTTCGCCGTGTGCCCGTCCTTTCCGGTGACCCCGAAGAGCGCCTCGGACAGCCGCCACAGGGCCATGCCGACGAGTCCGGCGCCCAGCGCCCACAGCAGCACCGCGCCGAAGGGCCGGTCCGACAGCTCGGCCAGGGCGCCGCCCCGGTCCGCCTGCCGGTCTCCGCTGCCGAAGGCGATCCGCAGGGCCAGGATGCCGACCAGCAGGTAGATGATGCCGCGGGCGGTGAGCCCGGCCCGGGCGGCCCCCTCGGCCGCCGATCCGTTCGCGGCCCGCCGGGCGTGGCCTCGGCCGGTACGTGCCATGACACGTGCGTTCATGTGGACCTCCCCTCCCGGACTCCGGATGCCCCGGCTTCGGCCGCGCACACCGCGGTGGCGTGGACGGACGACCGCCCGTACACCGACTGGTCGTGGACGGACGACCGCCCGTACACCGACTGGTGGTGTACGGGCGGTCGTCCGTCGTGCCCCTGGCCGTCCCCGGCGTCAGTCCGCCACGCCCGCGTGCGCGCCGCCGGCCACGGGCGCCGGTGGCGTCACCGGCGCGTCCGCGAGGTGGCGCCGGGCGGCCTCCAGCGCCCGCCGCACGTCACGGGTACCGGTGGACACGCACAGCGTGTACGCCAGGTCCCGGGTCCGCGGGCCCGGTCGGCCCGTCGCGTCGACGGGTTCGTCGACCGCGGCCGCCTCGTACTCCGCCAGGAGTCCGCGCAGCACCGCGGGGTGTGGCATCAGCATTCGTTCCGTCCCTCCCGGTGTGCCCGGTGTTCCCGTTCCGTCCGGCTCGTCGCCCCGTCGGCCCATCAGGTCCGCGCCGGGTGTCCGGGACGGACCGTGTGCTCGCCCAGCGCCTCGTCGCGCACGCGCGCGCAGCTGCGGCTGATGAGCCGCGAGACGTGCATCTGCGAGATGCCCAGGCAGTCGGCGATCCGGCTCTGCGTCATGTCCTCGAAGAAGCGCATGTAGAGAATGGCGCGCTCTCGTTCGGGCAGCCTGCGCAGGCCCTCCTTGGCGGACTCGCGGTCGATGACCGTGTCGTACGAGGCGTCGGCCGCGCCGAGGGTGTCCGCGAGGCTGTAGCCGTCGTCGCCGGCCGACAGCTCGGCGTCCAGCGACAGGGTGCTGAAGCTCTCCAGCGCCTCCATCCCGGCGCCGACCTCGTCCTCGGTCAGCCCGGTGTGGGCGGCGAGGGCGGCCACCGAGGGTTGGGGGCTGCCCGGGCTCTGGGCGAGTTCCCGGCGGGCGACGCGCACCTTGTTGCGCAGCTCCTGGACCCGGCGGGGCACCCTCAGGGCCCACATGCGGTCGCGGAAGTGGCGCTTGACCTCGCCGGTGATGGTGGGCACGGCGTAGCTCTCGAATGCCCCCCGTTCCGGGTCGAAGCGGTCGATGGCCTTGACCAGGCCGAGCGCCGCGACCTGGCGGAGGTCCTCGATGGATTCGCCGCGGTCCCGGAACCGCCCGGCGATCCGGTGGGCCATGGGCAGCCAGGCCGTGACCAGTTCGTCGCGGACGGCGTCGCGCTCGGGTCCGTCCGCGAGCCCCGCCAGGCGGCCGAAGAGGGCCATGGTGTCGGGGGCGTCGTCGTGCCGACGGCGGGCCGGAGCGTTCGGAAGGTCGGCGGGCCGGGTGGATTCGGGGGTGCCTGGGGTGGTGTGCGTTTCTATGAGCATGCGGATCCGCTCCTGAACGGTGGTCTCAGGGGACATTCCGCGGGAACGTCGCTGTCCGGAGCACCCGGGCACAGCCGGGGCACCGAAGCAGCCGTACCGCTCCCGCTGCTGCGCCTCCGGTCCGAAGCACGAATCTGCGACTGCCCCTGCGCCGGTGGAACAAACTCCGCTTTTCGAAAAGTCATCAGGACAGCGGTACGACCACGGTGATGCACTTGCCTCCGGAGGGAAGATCTGCGACCCGTACCTCGCGCGCCAGCCGGCAGACGATCGGCCAGCCCCGGCCCCCGAGGCGCCGGCGGCCGCGGTCGTCCGTGGCGGGCACGGCCACCGGCAGGTCGTGGCTGCGGTCGCACACCGACAGCCGTACTTCCGCCCGCGCCCCGGGGTCCACGACGTCGACCCGGAAGTCGGTGACGCCGCCGCCGTGCAGGATGGCGTTGGTGGTCAGCTCGGAGGCGACGAGCACGGCGTCCGACAGGGCACCCGGGTCGCACGGCGCGCGGCCGGGTGTGCCGCCGCACTCGGTGACGGCGCGTTCGACCGCCCTGCGCGCGTCGGCGGGCCGGCACGGCGGGCACCGGCGGCAGGTGTCCGTGCCGCGTTGTTCGACGACGGGTTGAGTCGTGTCCCTGTCACGCATCCGTCAGCTCCCTGTTCGTGGGACGGTCCGGTCGGGCCGTTGGCGCGCCGCGCGGCCTCGTCACTGTCGGCTGACCTCTGCGGGTACCGGCAAACCTCCGGTCCTCCGTGCGGCCCAAGGGCCATCCGAGCGCCCAGCGGGGGTACGCGGGAGGCATGACGGATGTTGTGGACTCGGACGAACTGCTGCGCCGGATGCACCGCGCGAGGAGCCGCGCGCTGGAGGAGAGGCGGCACTGGCGGGCGCGCAGCGAGGAGCTGCGGTCGACCGACCCGGAGGCCTCGCGAGAGGCGGCCGTGCGGACGGTGGCGTACGAGGCCGTCCTGCGGGTGCTCGACGAGGTGCTGACCCCGGGCCGGAACGCGCGGTGACGGACCGCGGGACGGATTGACGCGGCGCCGGACGGGAAACCGGTCGGCATGACAGCCGACCACAGCCGAGCACCGGTCCTGGAAGCCCTCGTCGAGTACCGCCGCGAGGGGCGGCTGTCGTTCACGCCGCCCGGGCACAAGCAGGCGCGCGGGGCGGATCCCGCGGTGCGCGAGGTGCTGGGTGACGCGGTGTTCTACGGCGATGTGCTGGCGACGGCCGGGCTCGACGACCGGCTCACCCGGGGACGGGTGCTCCAGCGCGCCCAGGAGCTGATGGCGGACGCCGTGCACGCCGATCACACGTTCTTCTCGACGTGCGGGAGTTCCCTGTCGGTGAAGGCGGCGATGCTGGCGGTCGCCGGGCCGCACGAGAAGCTGCTGATCGGCCGGGACGCCCACAAGTCCGTGGTCTCGGGGCTGATCCTGTCCGGCATCGAACCGGTGTGGGTGGAACCGCGCTGGGACGCCCGGCGGCATCTGGCCCATCCGCCGTCCGCCGAGGCGTTCGAGGAGGCCTTCGCCGCCCATCCCGACGCCAAGGGTGCCCTGGTCACCAGCCCGACGCCGTACGGCGCGAGCGCCGATCTGCGGGCCGTCGCCGAGGTCTGCCACCGGCGTTCGGTGCCGCTGATCGTCGACGAGGCGTGGGGGGCGCACCTGCCCTTCCACCCCGATCTGCCGTCCTGGGCGATGGACGCGGGTGCCGACATCTGCGTGACCAGCATCCACAAGATGGGCAGCGGCCTGGAGCAGGGCTCGGTGTTCCATCTGCGCGGCGACCTGGTGCAGCCGAAGCTCCTCGGCATGCGCGCCGACCTGCTGAGCACCACCAGCCCGTCGGTACTGATCTTCGCCGGTCTGGACGGCTGGCGCCGCCAGATGGCGCTGCGCGGGCACGAGCTGATGGGCGGCGCCCTGGAACTGGCGGCCGGTGTCCGGGCGGCCGTCGAGGAGATCGACGGCATGCACGTCAACGACCGGGACGACTTCTGCGGCCCGGGGGCCGCCCACGGCTTCGATCCGCTGCCGGTCGTCATCGACCTCGACGGGCTGGGCGTCTCGGGCTTCCAGGCAGCGGACTGGCTGCGGGAGAACCGCGGCGTGGTCGCCCACATCACCGACCACCGCCGCATCGGCGCGCAGATCAGCCACGGCGACGACCGGGAGACCACCGGCGAGCTGCTCACCGCGCTCAAGGACCTCGCCCGTGCCGCTCCCGGCCTGCGCCCCGCACCGCGCGTCGAGGTGCCCTCGCCGGCCGGGCTGCGGATGCCGCAGGTGTGCCTGCCCCGGGACGCGTTCTTCGGTCCCACCGAGGACGTGCCCCTGGACCGGGCCGCCGGCCGGGTGGCGGCGGAGATGATCACGCCCTATCCGCCCGGCATCCCGGCCGTGCTGCCCGGTGAGCGGCTGGCCGAGCCGGTCCTGCGCTATCTGCGCAGCGGCCTGGACGCGGGGATGTACCTCCCCGACCCGACCGATCCGGCGCTGGAGACGATCAGGGTGGTCGCGGAGCCCGGCGAGTGAGACGGATCACGTGTCGGGGTGCCGGTTTCCCTGAACACCCAGAGATGGTTTAGCGTTCATCCATACGTGGCGACGGAGTCGACCGAAATGTCCTCCGCGGTCACCGCTTACGGCCCTGGCCGGCCTCCCCCGTCCGGCCAGGGCTTTTTCATGCCCTGACGCCACCGTCCCCGGTTCGGGCACGGAATCCGTACGGGATCCCGCCGTCCGCCGAGGTGCCCGGTTGGGCGACAGCGACTGAAATGGGCATAGGGAAAGCCCCGGAACCGAATCGCCGGCGAGGAGTCCCCTGCCATGACCAAAGCGATCAAACTCCTGACCGCCCTCCCCCTCCCCCAGCGCGCGCGGCTGATGGAGCTGGCCCAGGAGGTCTCCTTCCCGGAGGACGACCGGATCTTCGAGGCGGGGGGCCGGGCGGACCGCTTCTGGGTCGTCCGCTCCGGCGCGGTCTCCCTGACCCAGCAGGTGACGTCCGTGCAGCGGGTCACGGTCGCCAGCCTCGGCGTGGGCGACCTCCTCGGCTGGTCCTGGCTGTTCCCGCCCTACGAGTGGGACTTCGGCGCCGAGGCGTTCAGCCCGGTGCGCGCCTACGAGTTCGAGGCGGCGTCGGTGCTCGACCTGTGCGAGCGCGACCCGCATCTGGGCATCGTGCTGGTGCGGTCGGTCGCGGAGATCCTCGCGCACCGGCTGGAGTCCACCCGGGGCCGGCTCATGGAGCACTACGCCCTGCACGGACGCGGCTCCCTGTGAGGCGCGGTCAGAGGCGGTAGCGGCGCAGCGCCGGCATCGCGACGGCCAGGGCCAGCATCACCGCCACGACGAGCAGCCCGCCGCCGGCCGCGGCCTCGCGCGCGCCGAAGGCGGAGCCCGCACCGCCGTGCAGGACGTCGGCCAGCCGTGGGCCGCCCGCCACGACGACGGTGAACACGCCCTGCATGCGCCCGCGCATCTCGTCGGTGGCCGCGGACAGCAGGATCGCCCCGCGGAACACCATGGAGACCATGTCGGCCACACCGGCCACGGCCAGGAACGCCACCGCGAGCCACAGGCTGCCGCTCAGCCCGAATCCGGCGATGGCGGCGCCCCAGACGACGACCGCGCCGATCACCATCCAGCCGTGCCGGCGGGCCCGCGAGAAGGTGCCGGAGAACAGGCCGCCGGCCACCGCGCCGATAGGGATCGCCGCGAACAGCAGGCCGAGCGCGAGCCCCTCGCCGTAGGGGGCGTACGTCTCGGCGGCGAGTTGCGGGAACAGGGCGCGGGGCATGCCGAGGACCATGGCGACGATGTCGGCCAGGAAGGACAGCAGCAGCACCTTGTGCCCGGCGATGTAGCGGAAGCCGGCCACCACCTCGCGCACGCCCGCACGCCGGACCCCGGTGCCCGCCGACGGCGGCAGTGCGGGCAGCTTGTAGACCGCCCACACGGTGACGCACAGGGCCAGGGCGTCGATCAGGTACAGCTCCGGCAGTCCGATCACCGGGATCAGCGCACCGGCCAGCAGCGGGCCGACCACCTGCCCGGTCTGCATGACGGTCGACCCGAGGGCGTTGGCTGCGGGCAGTTCCCCTTCGGGCACCAGACGGGCGATGGAGGCGTTGCGGGCCGGGGCGTTCAGCCCCCAGAAGGCCTGTTGCAGTGCGAGCAGGAGCATCAGCGCGGCCACCGACTCCATGCCGGTGACCGCCTGGATCCAGAAGAGCAGCGAGGTCACCGCGATGCCGGTGTTGGTGATCAGCAGCAGCTTGCGGCGGTCCATCGTGTCGGCCACCGCGCCGCCCCACAGCGCGAACACGATGAGCGGCAGCAGACCGGCGAGGCTCGCGGCGCCGACCCAGGCCGAGGAGCCGGTGATGTCGTAGATCTGCTTGGGCACGGCGACCGCGGTGAGCTGGCTGCCGACGGCCGTGACGATGGTCGAGGACCACAGCCTGCGGTAGGCCGGGCGGCGCAGGGGGCGGGTGTCCATGGCCCAGCGGCGCCACCCCCGCTGCCGCTCCCCGTCCGGCGCCGGGGCCTTCGCCCCGGTTTCGGTGCCGCTCTCGCCACTGCTCTCGCTGGTGTCCACGCGCTTCCTACATGCTCGGTACATCTTTCGCCTGCGGGGATCACTATCGCAGGTCCGTTCGAGCCCGTCCGGCCGCGCGTGACCGGATCCGGACTCAGGCCCCGGCGACGAGAGAGAGACCGAGGACGATCATGGTGGCGGCCACCAGGCCGTCGAGGACCCGCCAGGCCGCGGGCCGGGCCAGGAAACGGCCGAGGTAGCGGGCGCCGAAACCGAGCGCGGCGAACCAGACCAGGCTGGCGACCGCGGCCCCGAGACCGAAGGTCCAGCGCAGCGGCCCCCGGTCCGCGGCGACGGAACCCAGCAGGAAGACGGTGTCGAGGTAGACGTGGGGGTTGAGCCAGGTCAGGGCCAGGCAGGTGAGCACGGCCCGGCGGCGCGAGCCCGCGGCGTCGCCGTCCGCCCGCAGCGCGCCGGACGGACGGAACACCCGCCGGGCGGCCAGGGCGCCGTAGCAGAGCAGGAACGCACCGCCGATCCAGCCGACGGCGGTCAGCGCACCCGGCCAGGCCACCACCACGGCACCGACCCCGCCGACGCCCAGGGCGATGAGCAGGGCGTCGGACAGCGCGCAGATCCCGACCACGGCGAGGACCGCGTCGCGGCGGATCCCCTGACGCAGGACGAAGGCGTTCTGGGCACCGATGGCGACGATGAGCGAGAGGCCGGTGCCGAAACCGGCGGCGGCAGCCGTGAGGGCGTTGTTCATGCCCTCGACGCTAAGCGGGCGATCACAGGGCGTACAGCTAAAGATTCTTACGTAACATTAGCTCTCGTGATGACGACGTGATGCCGCCTTTCGCGGAACTCCCGCTGGACCACGTGCGCACCCTGCTGGCCGTGGTGGACGAGGGCACGTTCGACGCGGCCGCCGCCGCCCTGCACGTGACGCCGTCCGCGGTCAGCCAGCGGGTGAAGGCACTGGAGCAGCGCACCGGCCGGGTGCTGCTGCTGCGCACCAAGCCGGTGCGGGCGACCGAGTCCGGCGCGGTGCTGGTGCGGCTGGCCCGCCAGGTGGCCCGGCTGGAACGGGACGCCTCGGCCGAGCTGGGCCTGAGGGGGGAGGGCGAACCGACCCGGGTGTCGGTGGCGGTGAACGCGGACTCGCTGGCGACCTGGTTCCTGCCCGCCCTGACCCGGCTCCCGGAGGAGCCCGCCCTCTGCTTCGAACTGCGCCGCGAGGACGAGGGCCACACGGCGACCCTGCTGCGGGAGGGCGCGGTGATGGCGGCGGTGACGTCCTCGCCCGAACCGGTGCCGGGCTGCGCGGTGCGGGCGCTGGGCCGGCTGCGCTATCTCCCCTGTGCCGCCCCGGACTTCGCCGCCCGGCATCTGGCGGGGCCGCCGCGGGAGGCCGTCACCGGCGCTCCGGTGGTGGTCTTCGACCGGCGGGACGACTTCCAGGACGCCTTCGCGCGGCGGCTCGGTCACGACGGCGCGAGTGCCGCACGGCACTACGTGCCGACCTCGGAGGGTTTCGTCGAGGCCGTCGCCGCCGGTCTCGGCTGGGGCATGGTGCCGCAGCCGCAGGCCGATCCCCTGCTGCGCACCGGCCGGCTCGCCTGCTTCGCCCCGGACCTGGCGGTGGACGTCACGCTGTACTGGCAGCAGTGGAAGCTCGACTCCCCGGCGCTGGCCGCGGTGGCGGACGCGGTGGTGGCGGCCGCCGCCCGGGCGCTGCGCCGGTAGGCGCCCGGCGCCGTAGGCGGCACAGCGGGCGTCCGCCCGGTTTCGCACCGCTGTCGACAGGTCACCCGCAGGGGAGTAGAGCCATGCACGAGGACGCGAACGATACCGATCGCAGGTGACTTTGATGGACAACTGGCGAGAGCACGCCGCATGCCGGACGGAGGATCCCGACCTCTTCTTCCCGATCGGCACCACCGGGCCGGCCGCCTTGCAGACCGAGCAGGCGAAGGGGGTCTGCCGGACCTGCCCGGTGCAGGAGCAGTGTCTGCGCTGGGCACTCGACACCGGGCAGACCATCGGCGTCTGGGGTGGCACCAGCGAGCTGGAACGCCGGGCGCTCAAGCGGCGCGAGGCCGCGCGCCGCAGGTCCGGCTGACCCGCGGCGCCCGCGCCGGAGGTGGCACGGTCCGGCGCACCACAGGTGGCGCGGCCGGCCGCGGCCGGGGCCCCGGTGGGAGTCTCACGCCGCTCAGGCGGTCTCCCGGGCCGCGGCCCGGCCCGCCGCCCGGCCGGAGAACAGGCAGCCGCCGAGGAAGGTGCCCTCCAGCGCGTTGTACCCGTGCACCCCTCCCCCGCCGAAGCCGGCCACCTCACCGGCCGCGTAGAGGCCCTCGACCGGGGTGCCGTCGGCGCCCAGCGCGCGGGAGTCCAGGTCGGTCTGGATGCCGCCGAGGGTCTTGCGGGTGAGGATGTGCAGCTTGACGCCGATCAGCGGGCCGGCCGCCGGGTCGAGGAGGCGGTGCGGGGTGGCGACCCGGCCGAGGCGGTCGCCGATGTAGCGGCGGGCGTTGCGGATGCCCTGCACCTGGGCGTCCTTGGCGTAGGGGTTGGCCAGTTGCAGGTCCCGGGCCTCGATCTGCCGCCGCAGTGCGGCGGCGTCCAGGAGCGGCTTGTCGGTCAACCGGTTCATCTTCTCCACCAGTTGCTCCAGGTCCGGCGCGGTCACGAAGTCGGCGCCGTTGCGCAGGAACGCGTCCACCGGGGCCGGGGCGCCCTTGCCGAGCAGGCGTTCGCGCAGGAAGCCCGCGCGGTCCTTGGCGGTGATGTCGGGGTTCTGCTCGGAACCGGAGAGCGCGAACTCCTTCTCGACGATCTTCCGGGTGAGGACGAACCAGGAGTGGTCGTGTTCCGCGAGGCCCTCGGCCGTGCGCAGGTGGCGCAGGGTGCCGAGGGTGTCGTAGCCGGGCAGGTACGGTTCGGGCAGCCGGCGGCCGAGCGCGTCGAACCACATCGAGGACGGTCCGGGCAGGATGCGGATGCCGTGGCCGGGCCAGATCGGGTCCCAGTTGCGCACGCCCTCGGTGTAGTGCCACATCCGGTCCCGGTTGACCAGGCGGGCGCCCGCCTCGGCGCTGATGCCGAGCATCCGTCCGTCGACGTAGGCGGGGACACCGGTGACCATCTCGGCGGGCGGGGTGCCCAGGCTCTCGGGCCAGTGGCGGCGCACGATGTCGTGGTCGGCGCCGATGCCGCCGGAGGTGACGATCACGGCCCGGGCGGTGAGTTCGAACTCCCCGGCCGCGTCGCGGCTGGAGGCGACGCCGCGCGGTGAGTCGTCCGGGGCGAGGACCGTGCCGCGCACCCCGCGCGCCGTGCCGCCCTCGACGACCAGGTGGTCGACGCGGTGGCGGTGGTGGAAGGTGAGCAGCCCGTCGCGCGCGGCCTGCTTCGCGTACCGCACGAAGGGCTCGACGACCCCCGTGCCGGTGCCCCAGGCGATGTGGAAGCGGGGTACGGAGTTGCCGTGGCCGCCCGCCCTCAGGTCGCCGCGCTCGGCCCAGCCGACGGTGGGCAGGAAGGTGATGCCGTGCCCGGCCAGCCAGGACCGCTTCTCCCCCGCCGCCCACTCGACGTACGCCCGTGCCCAGCGCACCGCCCAGGAGTCCTCGTCCTCGGTCCGGTCGAATCCGGCGCTGCCCTGCCAGTCGTTCCAGGCCAGGTCGAGGGAGTCCTTGACGCCGAGCCGCCGCTGCTCCGGGGAGTCGACGAGGAAGAGGCCCCCGAAGGACCAGAAGGCCTGCCCGCCGAGGTTGGCCGCGTTCTCCTGGTCGACCAGGGCGACCCTCCTGCCCCGGCTGGTCAGCTCGTGGGCCGCGACCAGGCCCGCCAGACCCGTTCCGACCACGATGACGTCGGCATCCATGGCGACCGTCCCCTTCCTGTTCCGTCATTGGCGCGTGCTGCCGTCGGTGAGCAGCGCGGTGAGCAGCTGTCCCAGCCAGAGCCGGGCGCCCGCGGCGTCCCGGTCCAGGAGCAGTTGGGTGGTGACCCCGTCGTACGCGGCGACCACGGCGTGCGCGGCCTCCTCGGTGTCGCCGAGGACCGCGGGCAGTGCGGTGTGTCCACGGGCCCGGGCGAGCCGGTCGGCGATCGCCCGCCTGAGCCGGGCCCGGTGCTCGAGCAGGGTCCGGGCGACCTCCGGGTCGCGGGCGGCGTGCACCAGGAAGTCCGTCTTCACCAGGAGCCAGTCCCGGTCGAGGAGCAGCACCTCGGTGACGCGTTCCACCGCGGCGGGCACGTCCAGGCCGGGACCGTCGGAGGCGAGGGCGGCGGACACCTGCTCGGCGATCAGGTCGGCCCGCTGCCGGTAGAGGGCGAAGAACAGCTCGTCGAGGCTGCCGAAGTTGGAGTAGAAGGCGCCCCGGCTGTACCCGGCCGCCTCGCAGACCTCCTCGATCGACACCCGCCCGAAGCCCTTGGCGGCGAACACCGCGAACGCGGCGTCCAGGAGGTTCGCGCGGGTGTGCACGCGCCGCCTGGTCACCCGCCCGGTGACCGCCTTCGGCACCATGCCCGGCTCCTTCGCTCGGTTCGATGCGCGAATGTATCGGATACACCGACGTATCGAAAGGGGCCGGTCACGGAAAGGGGGATGGAGAGGCGGCGGCGGGTGGGAGCGGGTGACGAGGGCGACAGCCGCACCCTTAGAACATGTTTTCGAATCAGGAGTACGCTGGTCCCCATGACCAGGCACCTCCAGGGATCGCTCTTCGACCAGACCGACGAGGTCCGGCTGAACCCGCTCGACGGACTGCGCCGCACCCACCTCGGCTCCGGAGCCTGGATCGACCTGCTCCCCGGGTGGCTGAGCGGCGCCGACGCGCTGTTCGAACGGCTGGCCGCCGAGGTTCCCTGGCGCGCCGAGCGGCGTGAGATGTACGAGCGCGTCGTCGACGTGCCCCGGCTGCTGGCCTTCTACGGCGCGGGCGACCCGCTCCCGCACCCGCTGCTGACCGAGGCGCGCGACGCGCTCTGCGCGCACTACGCCGAGGAACTGGGCGAGCCGTTCACCACCGCGGGACTGTGTCACTACCGCGACGGCCGGGACAGCGTCGCCTGGCACGGCGACCGGATCGGGCGCGGCGCGCGCCGGGACACGATGGTCGCCATCCTCTCGGTGGGCGCACCCCGGGACCTGCTGCTCCGCCCCGCGGGTGGGGGCGGGCAGACCGTGCGCCGCCCGCTGGGCCACGGCGACCTGATCGTGATGGGCGGCTCCTGCCAGCGCACCTGGGAGCACTGCATCCCCAAGAGCACCCGCGCCGCCGGTCCCCGCATCAGCGTCCAGTTCCGCCCGCACGGCGTGCGCTGAGGGCCGGCGATCGTCCGCCCGCCACTTCTGGTTGGCTGTAGCGCGCGGGGGCATCCGACCTGGAGCGCGGGAGACCATGAGCGCGGACGTACGACAAGTGGCCGACGGCACCTACCTGGTGCACGGCGGCCACACCAACTGGGTCATCCTCACCGACGGCGACGGGGCGACACTCGTCGACACCGGATACCCCGGCGACCGCCGGGCGCTGCTGGACTCCCTGGCCGCCGTCGGGAGTTCGCCCGAGGCGGTGGCGGCCGTGCTGATCACCCACGCCCACAACGACCACCTGGGCTCGGCCGAGTACCTGCGCGCCACCCACGGCACTCCGGTCCTGCTGCACGAGTCCGAGGTGCCGCACGCCCGCCGCGACGTCCTGCAGCAGGTGTCGGTCGGCACGGTGCTGCGCAACGCCTGGCGGCCCGGCGTGCTGCCGTGGATGGTGCACGTGCTGCGCACCGGCGGCACCGAGCAGCATCCGGTGACCGCGCCCGCGCCCTTCCCGGCGGACGGCGCCCTCGACCTGCCCGGCCGGCCCGTTCCGGTGCACACCCCCGGGCACACCGACGGCCACTGCGTCTACCACCTGCCCGACGCCGGAGTGGTGATCTCCGGCGACGCGCTGGTGAGCGGGCACGCCCTCGCCCGGACCGAGGGACCGCAGCTGCTGCCCGACCTGTTCCACCACG
Source organism: Streptomyces sp. CS113 (assembly GCF_002188365.1). Lineage (NCBI taxonomy): Bacteria > Bacillati > Actinomycetota > Actinomycetes > Kitasatosporales > Streptomycetaceae > Streptomyces > Streptomyces sp. CS113. Next base: position 8,061,715 of record NZ_KZ195574.1, on the reverse strand, counting down.
ACCGGGCTGGCGCGGTCGCCTCGCTCGACGTCATCGCCGGTCTGGAGGGCGACCTGCTGCTCCCGGGACACGGTCCCGTCCACCGCGGGCCGGTGAAGGACGCCGCGCAACGGGCGCGGGAACGGGCGTTCTAGAGTCGGGGCATGGCCTTGCAGATCAGCGCCACCAATCCGGAGCACCCCGCGCTCCTGCTCGAACTGCCCTGGCAGCTGCCGCTGGAGCAGTGGCCCGAGGAGTACCTCGTGCCCCTGCCGCGCGGCATCTCCCGGCACGTGGTCCGCTACGCGCGCGCCGGGGACGAGGTGATCGCCGTCAAGGAGCTGGCCGAGCGGCCCGCGCTGCGCGAGTACCAGCTGCTGCGCGACCTGGACCGGCTCGCCATCCCGGCGGTGGACGCGCTGGCGGTGGTCACCGGCCGCTCCGACGCCGCCGGCGAGGCGCTGGAACCGGTGCTGGTCACCCGGCACCTGGGCGGCTCGCAGCCGTACCGGTCGATGTTCGAGACGACGCTGCGCCCGGCGACCATGCACCGGCTGATGGACGCCCTCGCGGTGCTGCTGGTCCGGCTGCACCTGGCCGGGTTCGCGTGGGGCGACTGCTCGCTGTCCAACACGCTCTTCCGCCGCGACGCGGGCGCCTACGCCGCCTACCTGGTCGACGCCGAGACCGGGGAGCTGCACCCGCGGCTCAGCGACGGCCAGCGCGACTACGACCTCGACCTCGCCCGGGTGAACATCAGCGGGGAACTGCTCGACCTGGAGGCCTCGGGGGCGCTGCACCCCTCCGTCGACCCGGTCGAGTTCGGCACCGAGATCTGCGCCCGCTACCGGAGCCTGTGGCAGGAGCTGACCCGCACCTCCGTCTATCCGGCGGGCAAGTACCACTACATCGAGCGCCGCATCCGGCGGCTGAACGACCTCGGTTTCGACGTGGCCGAGATGCAGATCGAGCACGCCTCCAACGGTGACACCGTCACCTTCGTGCCCAAGGTCGTCGACGCCGGTCACCACCAGCGCCAGCTGCTGCGCCTGACCGGCCTGGACGCCGAGGAGAACCAGGCCAGGCGGCTGCTGAACGACCTGGAGAGCTGGATGGCCACCCAGGACGACTACGCCCCGGGCGACCCCCTCGGCGCCCGACCGGAGGTCCTCGCCCACCGCTGGGTGCGCGAGGTCTTCCGGCCCACCGTGCGCGCCGTGCCGGTGGAGCTGCGCGGCGCGATGGACCCGGCGGAGATCTACCACGAGCTGCTGGAGCACCGCTGGTACCTGTCCGAGCGGGCCCAGCACGACATCGGCCTGGACACGGCCGTCGAGGACTACCTCGTCACCATCCTGCCCAGGGCCCGGGAGACCCTCCAGCCCACGGAGGACTGAGCGGCGCGGCCGGGTCTCAGGTGTGCGGGACCACCGCCACCGGGCACTCCGCGTGGTGCAGCACGCCGTGCGCCACCGAGCCGATCCGGGCGCCGACGGCCGTCCGCCGGGCCCGGCGGCCGACCACCATCAGCTGGGCGTTCGCGGACACCGACAGCAGCACCTGGCCCGCGCTGCCCATCTCCACGTGCTCCACCACCGGGACGTCGGGGAAGCGCTCGCGCCACGGGGCGAGCGCCTCGCCGAGCGCCTTGCGCTCGTACTGCTCCAGGCCCCCGGCCTCGTCGGCGAGCGCCATCGAGCCGGGGCTGTAGGTGAAGACGGTCGGCAGGGTCCAGGCCCGAACGGCGCGCACGGTGGCACCCCGGGCGGCGGCCGCCTCGAAGGCGAACCCGATGACGTCGGCGCTGTCCTCCGGCTCGCCCTGCTGGCCCACGACCACCTCGCGGCCCCCGGCCTCGGCGGCGGCCTCGTCTCCGGCCCGCACCAGGACGACCGGCCGGGTCGCCTCGGCGATCACCTGCTGACCGACCGAGCCGAGCAGGAAGCCGACGACCGCCCCGTGCCCGCGCGAGCCGAGGACCAGCGTCTCGGCGCCGGCCGCGGCGCCGAGCAGGGCCGATACGGCGTCCCCCTCGCGGACGTCGGTGGTCACCGTGAGGCCGGGGTGCCGTTCGGTGACCGTCCCGACCGCCTGGGAGAGCGCATCGCGCGCCCAGCCCTCCTGCGTGTCCCGGTCCACCGAGCCGGCCACGCCCTGCCCCTGGAACCGCCAGGCGTGCACGACGTGCAGCGGGGCGCGGCGGCGGACCGCCTCCCTCGCCGCCCAGGCCAGTGCGGCCAGGCTCTCCTCCGAACCGTCCGAGCCTGCCGTGATCGGGCGCGTCATGCGGGTCCCTCCCTGGGGTCGCGGGAACGTCGTTCTCGTAGGCCAGTCTTCCCCAAGCCGTCCGCACGGCCGCGCGGGGGGAGCGTACGGGCGCCGGGCGCCCCGCCCCCGCCGCCCGAGCGAGGTCCCGCGATCGAACATACGATGGGCGCAGGCCGGTGCGGTGACGGGGACGCCGTGCCGTGAATCCGGCCGCTCGACGTGGGGGACGTATGGCACAGGCCGACGGGGAGACACGGACCGTCATCATGACCGTGGACGACGATCCGGGGGTCTCCCGCGCCGTCGCCCGCGACCTGCGGCGGCGCTACGGCGCGACGTACCGGATCGTGCGCGCGGAGTCCGGCGAGTCGGCGCTCGGCGCACTGCGGGAACTGAAGCTGCGCGGCGACCTGGTGGCCGTGATCCTGGCCGACTACCGGATGCCGCAGATGAACGGGATCGAGTTCCTCGAACAGGCCCTCGACGTGTACCCGGGCGCCCGGCGGGTGCTGCTGACGGCCTACGCGGACACCAACGCGGCGATCGACGCGATCAACGTCGTCGACCTGGACCACTACCTGCTCAAGCCCTGGGACCCGCCCGAGGAGAAGCTCTATCCGGTCCTGGACGACCTGCTCCAGGCCTGGCGCACCGGCGACCACCGTCCGGTGCCCAGCACCAAGGTCGTCGGGCACCGCTGGTCGGCGCGGTCCTCGGAGGTCCGGGAGTTCCTGGCCCGCAACCAGGTGCCCTACCGCTGGTACTCCGCCGACGAGCCGGAGGGGCGGCGGCTGCTGTCGGCGGCCGGGCAGGACGGGCAGCGGCTGCCGGTGGTGGTCACGCCGGACGGGACCCCGCTGGTGGAGCCGGAGGCGCCCGAGCTGGCGGCCCGGGTGGGTCTGGCGACCACGCCGACGGCCGACTTCTACGATCTGGTGGTGATCGGCGGCGGCCCGGCGGGGCTCGGCGCGGCCGTGTACGGGGCCTCGGAGGGGCTGCGCACGGTGCTGGTGGAGCGGTCGGCGACCGGGGGCCAGGCCGGGCAGAGCTCGCGCATCGAGAACTACCTGGGCTTCCCCGACGGGGTCTCCGGCGGCCAGCTCACCGAGCGGGCCCGGCGGCAGGCGGCGAAGTTCGGCGCCGAGATCCTCACCGCACGCGAGGTGACCGGCCTGGAGGCGAACGGCGCGGCGCGCGTCGTCCGGTTCTCGGACGGCTCGGCGATCGCCGCGCACAGCGTCATCCTGGCGACCGGCGTGTCCTACCGGCAGCTGACCGCGCCGGGCACCGAGGACCTGGCCGGCTGCGGGGTGTTCTACGGCTCGGCGCTGACCGAGGCGGCCTCCTGCCAGGGCCACGACGTGTACATCGTCGGCGGCGCCAACTCGGCCGGGCAGGCCGCGATGTACCTGGCCCGGGGTGCCAAGTCCGTGACGCTCCTGGTGCGCGGCGAGTCCCTGGCGGCGTCGATGTCGTACTACCTGGTCCAGCAGATCGAGGAGACGCCCAACATCCGGGTGCGCTGCGGCACCGTCGTCGAGAGCGCGCACGGCGACGGCCACCTGGAGCGGCTCACCCTGCGCGACGCGGTCGGCGGCGCCACCGAACTCGTCGACGCGCAGTGGCTGTTCGTGTTCATCGGCGCGGCCCCGCTGACCGACTGGCTGGACGGCACCGTGCTGCGCGACGAGCGGGGCTTCATCCTCGCCGGGCCGGATCTGACCCCCGACGGGCGGCCGCCGGCCGACTGGGAGCTGGACCGGCCGCCGTACCACCTGGAGACCAGCGTCCCGGGCGTGTTCGTGGCGGGCGACGCCCGCGCGGAGTCCGCCAAGCGGGTCGCGTCCGCCGTCGGAGAGGGAGCCATGGCCGTGATGCTCGTCCACCGGTACCTGGAGCAGTCGTGAGCGGGCGGCCGATGCCATGCAGCCCCGAGGAGATCGGGAAGCTGTTCCTGTTCGAGAAGCTGACGCCCGAGCAGCTGGGCCGGCTGTGCGCCGAGGGCCGGGTGGAGCTGTTCGACCCGGGCCCGGTGTACGCCGAGGGCGAGGACGCCACCTGCTTCTACGTGATGCTGGAGGGGACGGTCGTACTGACCCGCCGGGTCGGCGGGGACGACGTGGAGACCAACCGCACCTCGCAGCCCGGGGTGTACGCGGGCGCGATGCAGGCGTACGTCGGCGACCGGGTGCCGCAGGTCTACAACAACTCGATGCGGGTCACCGAGCCGACGCGGTTCTTCGTGCTCCCGGCGGACACCTTCGCGGCGGTCATGCGGGAGTGGTTCCCGATGGCCGTGCACCTGCTGGAGGGGCTGTTCTTCGGGTCCAAGAACACCCAGCGCGCCATCGGCCAGCGCGAGCGGCTGCTGGCGCTGGGCTCGCTGTCCGCGGGTCTCACCCACGAGCTGAACAACCCGGCGGCGGCCGCGGTCCGGGCCACCTCGTCGCTGCGGGAGCGGGTGGCGAAGATGCGGCACAAGCTCGCGGTGATCGCCGAGGGCCCGTTCTCCCGCGACGCGCTCGCGGGGCTCATCGACATCCAGGAGCGCACGGCGGAGCGGGTGGCCAAGGCGCCCTCGCTCAGCCCGCTGGAGGCGGCCGACCGGGAGGACGTCCTCGGCGACTGGCTTCAGGACCACGGGATCGAGCAGGGCTGGCAGCTGGCGCCGACCTTCGTGCAGGCGGGGCTCGACACCGAGTGGCTGGAGCAGGTCGCGGCGGCCGTGGACGCGGAGATCCTGCCGGGAGCGGTCGGCTGGCTCAACTACACGGTCGAGACCGAGCTGCTGATGAACGAGATCGCGGACTCCACCGCCCGCGTCTCCCACCTGGTGGACGCGGCCAAGCAGTACGCGCAGCTGGACCGGGCGCCGCACCGGACGGTCGACGTCCACGAACTCCTCGACAGCACCCTGCTGATGCTCTCCGGGAAGATCGGTCCGCGGATCGAGGTCGTCAAGGAGTACGACCGTACGGTGCCCCGGGTCCCGGCGTACCCGGCGGAGCTGAACCAGGTGTGGACCAACCTGATCGACAACGCGGTCGCCGCGGTGAACGCGGCGGGCGGCGAGGGGACACTCACCGTGCGGACGGCGCTCCACCACGACCGGCTGCTGGTGGAGTTCCGGGACACCGGCACCGGGATCGCCCCGGAGATCCGGGAGCGCATCTTCGACCCGTTCTTCACCACCAAGCCGGTGGGCGAGGGCACCGGGCTCGGACTGGACATCTCCTGGCGGATCGTGGTCAACAAGCACCACGGCAGCCTTCAGGTCGAGTCCGTGCCGGGGGACACCCGTTTCCAGGTGCTCCTGCCGCTCACCGCCACGGAAGCCGATCCGGCCGATGCGGCCGATGCGGGCGAACCGACCGATCCAGCCGAACCTACCGAGGAGCCGGTATGACCAGCGACACCGGAATCGACCCCACCGTCCCGCCGAGCGGCACCGGCTGCGCCGAGTGCGACGCGGCCGGCGGCTGGTGGTTCCACCTGCGGCGCTGCGCGAGCTGCGGCCACGTCGGCTGCTGCGACAGCTCGCCGGGGCAGCACGCGACCGGCCACTACCGCTCCACCGGGCATCCGGTGGTGCAGAGCTTCGAGCCGGGCGAGGAGTGGTACTGGGACTACGCGACCAACGAGGTGCGCGAGTCGGGCCCGGATCTCGCCCCGCCCGGCAGCCACCCGGCCGACCAGCCGTCCCCGGGCCCGGCGGGCCGGGTCCCGGCCGACTGGGCGAGCACACTCCACCGCTGACCCGGGCCGCCGGCCCGGGAAACGGGGAGGCCCGCCGTCGGACCCGCGTGTCAGGATGGGCGGCGTGCCGCAGACCTCACTCACCAGCCCGCTCGTCGGCCGCGAGGACGAACTCGCGCGTCTCACCGGCGTGCTGGACCGCGCCCGCGCCGGTGAGGCCCGCGCGGTCCTGGTGGCCGGGGACGCCGGGGTCGGCAAGACCCGGACCCTGGACGAGGTCGCCGGGCGGGCCGCGGCGGCCGGGACGACGGTGCTCACCGGTCACTGCGTGGACCTGGGCGACGTGGGTCTGCCGTATCTGCCGTTCACCGAGATCCTGGGTCTGCTCGCCGCCGACGAGCGGTTCGCCGCCGTACTCGCCGGGCATCCGGTGGCGGACCGGCTGCTCGGCGGCGGCCCGGACGACGGAACCGACGCCGCGCCCTCCCGGCTGCGGCTCTTCGAGGGCGTGGCCGCCCTCCTGACCGACCTGGCGGACGTCGCACCGCTGCTGCTGGTCCTGGAGGACCTGCACTGGGCCGACCAGTCCTCCCGGGACCTGTTGAGGTTCCTGCTCGGGCGGGGGGTCTTGCAGCGCCCGGCGGGCGGGGCCCCGGGCCACCGGCTCGCGCTGTTCGCCTCGTACCGGGCGGACGACCTGCACCGCCGCCATCCGCTGCGCCCGCTGCTGGCCGAGCTGGTGCGCCTGCCCGGCGTGGAGCGGCTGGAGCTGCGCCCGCTGCCGGACGCCGACGTGGCCCGGCTGGTGCGCTCGCTGCGGGATCGGCGGCTGCCCGACAGCACCGTGCGCCGGATCGTGGAGCGGGCCGAGGGCAACGCCTTCTACGCCGAGGAACTGGTCGCCGCCACGGACGCGCCGGCCGGGGGCGTCCCCAGCGGGCTGGCCGACGTCCTGCTCATCCGGTTCGAGCAGCTGTCCGAGACCGCCCAGCAGGTGCTGCGCACCGCCGCCGTGGCGGGCCGCCGGGTGGGACACGTCCTGCTGCGGGACGCCGTCGGGCTGCCCGAGGAGGAGCTGGAGTCGGCGCTGCGCGAGGCGGTGGAGCGGCAGGTGCTGGTCTCCGGCGACGGGGACACCTACTCCTTCCGGCACGCCCTCGCCCGGGAAGCCGTCTACGCGGACCTGCTGCCCGGTGAACGGGCCCGGCTGCACGGCGCCTTCGCCCGGCTGCTCGCCGGTCCCGACCGCCGGCCGGACCACGCGGCAGAGCGCGCGCACCACTACCGCGAGAGCCACGACCTGCCCGAGGCGCTCGCCGCGTCCCTGGAGGCCGCCGACCACGCCCAGCGCATCGGCGCGCCCGCCGAGGAGCTGCGGCACGTCGAGGCGGCGCTGGACCTGTGGACGGCGGTCGACGCCGCCGCGCGGCCCGCCGGACCCGACGCGGTGACGCTCACCCTGCGTGCCTCCGCGGCCGCCGTGCACGCCGGTGAACTGCACCGCGCGGTCTCCCTCACCCGCTCCGCGCTGGCCGGCCTCGGCCAGGACGCGGACCTGGAGCTGGCCGCGCGCGTCCGCTACACCCTGGCCGGCAATCTGCTCAGCGTCGACAACCTGGAGTCCGCGTACGCCTACAGCAGCGAGGCACTCGGCCTGATCCCCGCCGAGCCGCCCTCCTCGACGTGGGTGTGGGCGGCGGCCACGCACGTGACGGCGGCCCGCCAGGTCGGTGAGAACGCGACGGCGCTGCGGGTGGCCCGCCGGGCGCTGGAGGTCGCCGGGGAGCTGGAGGTCATCGACGCCCGCGCCGACCTGCTGATCTCCCTGACCAGCCTGGAGGGCCACAACCGCGCCACCCCCGAGGGCCGGGAGCGGCTCCTGGAGGCACGCGAGCTGGCGCGGCGGGCGGGCAACGCCCCCGTGGAGCTGCGCGCGCTGTTCAACCTCGCCATCGGCTGCTTCGAGTCCGGCGACCTGGAGGAGTGCCTGCCCTGGGCGTCGGAGGGACTGGACCGGGCCCGCCGCTCCGGGCTGCTGTCCTCGCCGTACCCGCGGGAGATGCGGTATCTGCGGCTGCTCGTGCGGTACACGCTGGGCCACTGGGACGAGGTGCTGCGCGAGTCCGCCGAGGACGCCGGGGAGCGGTCGGCCGTGGACGGTCACGCCCTCGGGCCGGGGCTGTACGTGGCGCTGGCGCGCGGTGACCGGGGGGCGGCCGACCGGGCCCGCGCCCTGCTGAGCGGGCCGTTCGACTGGATGGCGCGGATGGTCGCGGCGGTCGTGCTGACCGACGCGGCGGCGCTGCGCGGGGACGCGGAGGACGCCGTGCGGTGGATGCGGTCCAGTGTCGAGACGCTCACCGAGGCGGGCACGCGGCCCACCGTGACCCTCCGCCTGGCCACCCTCGCGCTGTCCGCCGTCGCCGACACCGTGACCGAGCTGCGCCGGGCCGGGGACGACGCCGGGGTGGCCCGCTGGTCGGACACGGCGGCCGAACTGCTGGCCGACGCCCGCTGGTCCGCCGGGCACGGCTACGACGACATGCCGCAGGGCCCGGAGGGCCAGGCGTGGCTGGCGCGCGCGGAGGCCGAGTGGTCCCGGGTGGCCGGCGCCGCGCCGGACCCGGCCGCCTGGGAGAAGGCGGTGGCCGCCTTCACGTACGGCGACGCCTACGAACGCGCGCGGTGCAGGCTGCGGCTGGCCGAGGCGCTGCTGGCCGCCGACCGCCGCGAGGAGGCGGCCGCCGAGGCGGACACCGTGCGCCGGGAGGCCGACCGGCTCGGCGCGACGGTGCTGCGCGAGCGGCTCGACGACCTGGCCCGCCGCGGCCGGCTCACGGGCGGCCCGGCGGCGGCCGGGGCGGGCACCGCGGCCCTGACCGCCCGCGAGCAGGACGTCCTGCGGCTGCTCGCCCTGGGTCACAGCAACCGCCGGATCGGCGAGGAGCTGTTCATCAGCGCCAAGACGGCGAGCGTCCACGTGTCCAACATCCTCGCCAAACTGAACGCGGCCAGCCGCACGGAGGCGGTCGCGGTCGCCCACCGGCAGGGCCTGGTCGCCCCGGAGCCGACGTCGCCGCACTGAGGCGGCCTCCGGGAACCCCCGCCGCCCGGCGGACGTTGACCCGGCACCGGCATCCGGAGCGCGCACCACGACACAGGGCGGCACGATGAGCGACTTGGTCCCCGGGGGCAACGTCCCTCTGCCGGGCGGCCCCGTGAGCGTACGGGTGCCCGGCGGCTTCGACGTGTCGGCACTCGTCACGGACGACGGCGGCAAGGTCGGCGGCGACGAGGACTTCGTCTTCTACAACCAGCCGGAGGCACCCGGAGCGCGGCTGCGGGACGACACGCTCACCGTCGATCCGGCGCGGCTGCGGCCGGGCGCCACCCGGGTGACGGTGGCGGTCAGTCCGTCGGACCCCGGCACCGTGCTGAGCGCGCTCCCCTCCCCCACGGTCCGGGTCGCCGACGCCCGCGGCCGGGCCGTCGCCCGGTTCACCCCCGCGCGTCCCGGCCAGGAGACGGTGCTGCTGCTCCTCGAGTTCTACCGGCGGGGCGCGGGCTGGAAGGTGCGCGCCCTGGGACAGGGCTATGCGGACGGACTGGCCGGACTCGCCCGGGACTTCGGCGTGGAGGTGAGCGACGACGCGCCGCCCCGGCCCGCCGCGGCGCCGGAACCGGCCGGGCCCGGGGGCCCGTCCGACGCGTTGCTCGACCTGGTCAACTCCGCCCGTGCCACGACCGGTTCGCCCTCCGTACGGACCGACCCCCGGCTGCTCTCCGCGGCCCGCGCCCACGCCGCCGCCATGGCCGCCGCGGGCACGCTGAGCGTCGAGACGCGGGACGGCGTCTCGGTCCACCAGCGCGTCGTCTCCGCCGGATTCGCCTATCTCACCGTCGGCGAGCACCTGGTCTCGGGCCCGCGCACGCCCGCCGAGTTCGTCGCGTACTGCCTCGGCACCGAGCGCACCCGGCGCACGCTGCACGACGCCCGCTTCACGCACGCCGGGTGGGCGCACGTCACCGGCGGGCCGTCGGGTGACACCTACTGGACGGCGCTGTGGGCCGTGCCGCTCACCCCGGACGGCCTGGCCCGCACGACGGCGGAGGTCGTCGGCCTCACCAACCGGGAGCGGGCCGGGGCGGGACTGCCCGCCCTGGCCGTCGACGCCCGGCTGACCACCGCGGCGCAGGCGCACAGCGCGGACATGGTGGCCCGCGACTTCTACTCCCACACCGACCCGGACGGCGGCAAGCCCTGGGACCGCGCCGCCGCCGCGGGCGCCGCCGGGCGCACGGTCGGCGAGAACATCGCCTGCGGCCAGCGCTCCCCCGCCGACGTCGTGGAGGGCTGGATGAACAGCCCGGGGCACCGGGCCAACATCCTCAAGTCCGACTTCACCCGCATCGGCGTCGGCCTGGCCGGCGGCGGCCGGGCGGGCACCTACTGGACGCAACTCTTCGGCGGCTGAAGGATGAGGGCATGAAGGGTGACCTCTTTTCCAGCGAGCACATGGTGCAGCCCGCCACGGCGCCGGGCATGACCGTCGAGAACTCCAAGTGCGTCCGGTACACGGTGAACGGCGAGATGCTCGCCCGGCAGGGCGCGATGATCGCCTACCGGGGCAGTCTCCAGTTCGAGCGCAAGGGCCAGGGCGTGGGCGGCATGCTCAAGCGCGCGGTCACCGGGGAGGGGCTGCCGCTGATGGCGGTGCGCGGACAGGGCGAGGCCTGGTTCGCGAACGAGGCCCAGAACTGCTTCATCGTCGAGGTGGAGCCGGGTGACGAGTTCACCGTCAACGGCCGCAACGTCTTGTGCTTCGACGCGTCGTTGTCCTACCGCATCGCCACCGTCAAGGGCTCGGGCATCGCCGGTGGCGGACTGTTCAACAGCGTCTTCACCGGGCACGGCAGGCTGGGCCTGGTGTGCGAGGGCAATCAGCTGGTCATCCCGGTCTCGCAGCAGTACCCGGTCTACGTCGACACGGACGCGATCGTCGGCTGGTCCGCGGGACTCTCGACCTCCCTGCACCGGTCGCAGTCGATCGGCTCGATGCTGCGCGGGGGTTCGGGCGAGGCCGTCCAGCTGCTGCTCCAGGGCGAGGGCTTCGTCGTCGTACGGCCGAGTGAGGCGACGCCGCAGAAGACGCAGCAGCACTGAGCCCTCCTTCCTTCGCCCCGGCCCCCGGGGTCCGTGTTGACCTTGGGGGCGTCGCGCGAAAGGGTGCGAAGGGGCGCGGATCACCGCCCGCGCCGGAAGGAAGACTGCCTTGATCGGGATCACGGAGATCGAAGCCGCGGCCGAGCGGATCGCCGGACATGTCCTACGCACCCCGACCGTGCCCAGCCCGGGGCTGTCCGCGCTGCTCGGCGTCCCGGTCACCGCCAAGCTGGAGCTGCTCCAGCGCACCGGCTCCTTCAAGGCGCGCGGTGCCACGGCGAAGCTCCTGTCGCTGACCGGGGCCGAGCGGGCCGCCGGTGTCGTCGCGGTCAGCGGCGGCAACCACGGCATCGCGGTGGCGGTGATGGCGGCCGCCCTCGACGTGAAGGCCACGGTGGTCATGCCGCGCACGGCACCGGCCCGTTCCGTGGAGATCGCCGAGGAGGCGGGCGCGGTGGTGCGCCTCACCGACGGCATGGACAGCGCCTTCGCGCTCGTCGCCCGGCTCCGGGAGGAGGGGCTGACCCTGGTCCATCCCTTCGACGACCCCGTGGTGATCGCCGGTCAGGGCACCGTGGGACTGGAGTTCGCCGAGGACGCCGCCGGCCTCACCGACGTGCTGGTGAGCATCGGGGGCGGCGGGCTGATCGCGGGCGTGGCGGCGGCGCTGCGGGCGCTGCGGCCCGGGGTGCGGATCTGGGGCGTGGAGACCGAGGGCGCCGAGGCCATGTCCCGGGCGCTCGCGGCGGGCGGGCCGCTCGCGGTGCCGCTGTCCTCGGTCGTCACCACGCTCAGCGCGCCGGCCGTCTCCCAGGTGACGTACGACCATGTGTCGGAGCTGGTCACCGAGGTGCTCGTGGTGTCGGACCGGGAGGCGGTGGAGGGCTCGCTCGCGCTCGCCGAGCACGCCAAGGTGTGGACCGAGCCGGCCGCCGGCTGTCTGCTCCCGGCGGCCCGGCGGGTGGTGGAGCGGGTCGGCGGCGACGCCCGGATCGGGCTCGTGGTGTGCGGGGGCAATGCCACGGTGGCCGACATGGCGGTGTGGGCGGACCGCTTCGGACTGCGCTGACACCGGGCAGGGCCGGGGCCGTGCGAGTGCCGCGGCCGGGTGCCGCACCCGGGTGCCGCGCCTGCCGTTCTTGAAGAAGGGTCAGAAACCGGGCCGAGGGGCGCGTTCGCTGAACGCGCCCCCGTCCCCGCGACGTACCTCTGGTCGAGCAGTGAGCCGGCGGTGCGAACGAGGGATGGCCATGGGCAGGGCGCACGTCTCCACACACGAGCTGGTCGCCGGACGCTACCGCCTGTTCGAGGTCGTCCAGCGCGAGGCGAACCGGGTCTGCTGGTCCGGGGAGGACGCCACGACGGGCCGCCCGTGCCTGGTCACGCAGATCGCGCTGCCGGAGGAACCCGCCGGTGAGGCCGCCTGCCGGGCCCCGGGCCGGGTGATCCGCACCGGCGAGACCATGGCGTCGCTGTGCCCCGGGCGGATCGCCGTGGTACTCGACGCGGTGGTGCTGGACGGCATGCTGTGGACGGTGACCGAATGGGTCGCCGGTGTTCCCCTCGGTGACCTCCTCGACCGCCGGGGCGCCTTCAACTACGCCAGGGCCGCGCGCGTCGGACTGGAGTTGCTCGCCGTGCTGGACGCGGCGCACACCCACGGCGTGACGCACGGCGAGCTGAGCCCGGGGCAGGTGTTCGTGCGCGAGGAGGGCTCCGTCGTCGTCACCGGCTTCGGGCTGGCCGGCGCCACCCTCGCCCCGCGGCTGACGGCACCGCAGTACGCCTCTCCCGAGCAGGCCCGGGACGAGCGGATCGGACCCGCGGCCGACCTGTGGACGCTGGGCGCGATCCTCTACACGATGGTCGAGGGCCGGCCGCCGTTCCGTGACCGGGGCCGGCCCGAGGCCACGCTGAAGGGGGTGGACCGGCTGCCGCTGCGCACGCCGGTGCGCGCCGGTCCGCTCGCCCGGGCCGTGCAAGGGCTGCTGCGCAAGGACTCCCGGGAGCGGCTGACCCACCCCGTGGTGCGCGCGGCCCTCACCCGGGCCCTGGCGGAGGAACCCGGCACCACCGCCGAGGTGACCACCCGGCCCGGACTGCGCGGCGTGTACGCCGCCGCCCGGCGGGCGGGCCGCGACCGGTCGCGGCGGACCGTGGTCGCCGGGACCGCGCTGGCCCTCGCGACGGTCACGGTCGCCGTGCTCGCGGTCCTCGCCGCCACCGACGAGCGCCCCGGCACCGGTGACGGCGCCGCCACGGGCGCCCGGCCGCGCCCCTCGACGCCGTCCGCCCCACCCACCGGATCCGGCTTGCCCGCCTCGCCCTCCTCCCCGTCCGGCGGGCCGGCCGCGAGCGCCTCGCCCTCCCGGCCGGGTGTCCCCGCTCCGGCGGGCTTTCGCCGCTACGACGCGCCGGAGGGCTTCTCCGTCGCCCTGCCCGGCGGCTGGCGGCGGCTGGACACCGCACGCGTGCCGGGCGGCGCGTACCGGGTGGTGTTCGGCGCGTCCGGCGATCCGCGCACCCTCGCCGTCACCTACAGCAGGAAGGCGGGCGCGGACCCGGTGGCCGTCTGGCGCGACGACGTGGAGCCGCAGCTGGCACGCTCGGACGGCTACCGGCGGATCGGCGAGATCCGCGCGACCACCTACCGCGGGCGTGCGGCGGCCGACATGGAGTGGCTGGCACGGGACGACGGCTCCCGGGTCCGCACCTTCGGCCGCGGGTTCCTGCTCGGCGGCGGGCGCAGCTTCTCGCTGCGCTGGACGACTCCGGCCGGCGACTGGGACGACACCGCGAACGAGCGGGCGCTCGCCGCCTTCCTCGGCACCTTCCGGGAAGACGTGGCCTGACCCCTTCCGCCCCGTCTTCCTCTGCTTTCCCCCTGTTTTCCCTCGGGCCGGGCGGGGACTCGGGCGCCATGGCGCACATCGGATACACGATGATGACCGAGCAGGCCGGCCCGCGGGAACTCGTCGGCCATCTGGTGCGGGCCGAGGAGGTGGGGTTCGACTTCTCGGTGACCTCGGACCACTACTTCCCCTGGCTGCGCGCGCAGGGCCACGCGCCCTACGCCTGGAGCGTGCTGGGCGCCGCGGCGCAGGCAACCTCCCGGATCCCGCTGATGACGTACGTGACGTGTCCGACGTTCCGGTACCACCCGGCGGTGGTGGCGCAGAAGGCGGCGACGCTTCAGCTGCTGTCCGAGGGCCGGTTCCGGCTGGGTCTCGGCTCGGGCGAGAACCTCAACGAGCACGTGGTGGGCGGCGGCTGGCCGTCCGTCGACGTACGGCACGAGATGCTCAAGGAGGCCGTGGAGATCATCCGGGCGCTGTTCGCGGGCGGCCACGTCAACCACCGCGGCACGCACTTCGACGTGGAGTCGGCCCGGCTCTGGGACCTGCCGGAGACGGCACCGCCCATCGGTGTCGCCGTCTCCGGGGAGCGCTCCTGCGAGCTGGCGGGCGAGTTCGCCGACCTGGTGATCGCCACCGAGCCGAAGGCGGGTCTGCTGGAGTCCTTCGACCGGCACGGCGGATCGGGCAAGCCGCGCGTGGGGCAGCTTCCCGTCTCCTACGACCCGGACCGGGACACCGCGATCAAGCGGGCCCACGCGCAGTTCCGCTGGTTCGGCAGCGGCTGGAAGGTCAACTCCGAGCTGCCGCACCCGGACTCCTTCGAGGCGGCCACCCAGTTCGTGACGCCCGACGACGTCGCCGAGTCCATCCCCTGCGGCGACGACCCGGACGCTTTCGTGGCGGCCGTACGTCCGTACGTCGAGGCCGGGTTCACCGAGATCGCCCTGGTGCAGATCGGCGGCGAGTCGCAACCCGCCTTCCTGGACTGGTCGGAGAAGACCCTGCTGCCCGCGCTGCGCGAGGAGTTCGGCCGCGACTGAAACCCGGGGCCGGGCGAATCACCCGGACGACTGAGCATCTCGCCGCTGTGCGGGGTACTAGAGGGCTCTACGTCCGTCCTCCTGGAGGCTCCCGTGAACACCGCCGTGCACAAGACCCTGGTCGTGCAGCTCCAGGCGGGCGACACCGCCGACCGGTTCCCGGTGCTCGCCCACCTCGCGTACGACGCGGCGGACCCGTTCGCCCTCACGGTGCTCTTCAGCCACGACGGCCGGGTACTCGCCCGCTGGACGCTGGACCGGGAGATGGTCGCCGAGGGGCTCACCCGTCCGGTGGGCGTGGGCGACGTACGGCTGCGGCCGGAGTCCCGGGGCATGTGGGACGAGCTGCGCATCGAACTGCTGGGCGACGACCGGGCCGACGGGGACCGGCACCGTGCCGTGGTGTTCGTGTGGGCCGCGGCCGTCGAGGCCTTCCTGCACGAGACGCACACGGTGGTCCGGCCGGGGCGGGAACGCGTCTGCGTCGACGACTTCCTCGCCGAGCTGACGGCGGAGGGCTGATAGCCGCCGGGTTTCAGCGGGCCGTGTGGCGGTGCCGGGTCCAGAGCGGAATGCCAAACCAGCACAGCAGGTACCAGAGCACCACACCGGTGACGATGTAGGGCACCCAGCCGTCGTGGGTCGCGACGCGCAGGATGAGCAGCAGCGAGCAGGCCGTGGTGGCGAGCAGCAGCACCAGGCCGAGCACGGTCAGCCGGGACGCCCACCGCACCGCCTGGGGCTTGACCCGCCGTCCGGAGACGAGGCGGTGCAGGGACACCGGGCCGATCAGGGCGCCGGTCGTCACGGCACCGAGGACCACCGTGATCAGGTAGATCGTCTGATCGGTGTCCGAGAGGCTCTCGTACTTCGGCTGGAAGACGACCGTCAGCAGGAAGCCGAACAGGATCTGCACGCCCATCTGCGCGACGCGGACCTCCTGGATCAGCTCCGTCCACATCCGGTCCGCCCGCTCCTCCTCGGTCTCGTTGCGGCCCCTGCGCCGGACCTGCCCCTCAGCCGCTCCCGAGTCCGAGTCCGTCACGTCTACCTCCCGTTGCCCGTCGGCTGCGTCCCCTTCCCCTCTTCCCGGGATCCCGGTACTCAGGCGCGGGTCCGGGCGGGCGACGCCCGGTTTGGGTGATCGGGAGGCGGTTACACGGGCCGGGACCGACCGAGGCGCGGCAAAGGAAGTGCGAAGGATGTCCGACACTCAGCTCACCGTGACGCTCGACGGCGGCGGCATCGACGACGCGCGGGCGATCGTCCGCGCCCTGGAGGGCGTCTTCGGGACGTCCGACGGCCCGCCCGCCGACGAGGGTGCGACGGTGCGCACCGCGACCTTCGACTCCCCGGACACTCCGCAGGCCGCCGCGGCGCCCTCGGGGGCAGCGGGCGACACGCTCTCCGCGCCGGTGACGGTGACCGTGCAGGGCACGCCGCAGGCCGTGGAGGCGGCGAGCGAGACGCTGTCCCGCGCCTTCAACGCGCGCGACGACGGGGCGGCCTCGGGCGACCAGGAGCGGGAACGGCAGTTGCTCCTGGTGCCGTGAGGCCGGGACCCGTCGCCCGCGAAACGCCTACCAGCGGCCCTCGACCTGGTCCTTGACGCGGCGGTCGTAGAGGTCGCGGATCGCGGCGAGGGTGTCGTCGGACAGCTCCGGCAGCCGGGCGGCGTCGGTGTTGGCGCGGGCCTGCTCGGGCGAACGGGCGCCCGGGATCACGGTTGTCACGCCGGGCTGCTGGACGATCCAGCGCAGCGCCAGCTGGGCCGGGGTGTACCCCTCGGGGGCGAGCGCGGCGAACTCGGCGGCGGCCTCCACCCCGGTGGCGTAGTCGACGCCGGAGAAGGTCTCGCCCTGGTCGAAGGCTTCGCCGTGCCGGTTGAAGTTCCGGTGGTCGTTGGCCGCGAAGACGGTGTCCTTGGTGTACTTGCCGGTCAGCAGGCCGGACGCCAGCGGCACCCGGGCGATGATGCCGACGCCGGCCTCCCGGGCCGCGGGCAGGACCTCGCGCAGGGGCTTCATCCGGAACGGGTTGAGGATGATCTGGACGCTCGCCACGTTCGGCCGGGCGATCGCGGTCAGCGCCTCGGCACAGGTCTCCACGCTGACGCCGTACGCGGCGACGCGCTCCTCCTCGACCAGGGTGTCCAGGGCGTCGAACACCTCGTCGCTGGAGTAGACGGCCGTCGGCGGGCAGTGCAGTTGCACCAGGTCCAGGCGGTCGACGCCGAGGTTGCGGCGGGAGCGGTCGTTCCACTCCCGGAAGTTGTCCAGGACGTAGTTCTGCGGGATCTGGTCGACCCGGCGACCCATCTTGGTGGCGACCAGTACGTGCAGGTCGGGCCTGCTCGCGAGGAACGTCGCGATGGTCTGCTCGCTGCGGCCGTCGCCGTAGACGTCCGCCGTGTCGAAGAAGGTCACCCCCGACTCGGCCGCCGCCTCCAGTACCGCGAGGGCCTCCTTGTCGTCGACGTCTCCCCAGTCGGCGCCCAGTTGCCAGGTGCCGAGGCCGACGACCGACGCGTGCTGATCCGACCTGCCGAAAGTGCGCTCGTCCATGGCGTCAGTGTGTCATCCGCGGTGCGCGGGCACCGCGCCGGGACGCCGGGAGGGGTCCGGCCCGTCGCCGGTGGCGAGCCTGCGTGCCTGGGCCGTGCGCGCGATCACGGGCCCCAGCCGGCGCTTGACCCTGCGCAGCGTCTCCAGCCGGCCGGCCGCCCGGTCGATCCGGTAGTACAGGCGGGGCGGGAGGTACGGCAGCAGCGGCGAGTGGCGCTGGCCGAGCAGGGCGAACATCTGCTCCGGCGGCAGGTGGATGTAGCGCGGCAGGTTCTCGTACCACTGGGCGCTGAGCCGGGCCGCGCTCTGCACCGGCAGCAGGGCCGCCCGGCGTTCGCGTTCGTAGTGGGCGAGGGCCTGCGGGAGGGTGGCCCGCTCGTGCAGTGCCGCCGACAGCGCCATGGCGTCCTCCAGGGCGAGCGTGGTGCCGGCGCCGATAGAGTAGTGCGTGGTGTGGGCGGCGTCGCCGAGCAGCACGAGGTTGCCCCGGGACCAGGTGCGGTTGGTGAGGGTGCGGAAGGTGCGCCACGGGGTCCCGGCCCGTCCCGAGGACCGCGCGGTGAGGGGGTGTCCGGCCAGCAGGTCGGCGAAGAGCTTCTCCAGCAGGACCAGTGCCTCGGCCTCGTCGGCCCGGTCCAGGCCGAGTCCGGTCCAGGTCGCGGGCGCGCACTCGACGACGCAGGTGCTGCCCTCGGGGCCGAAGCCGTAGCCGTACGCCCAGATCCAGCCGTGGCCGGTCTCGACGAAGGCGAAGGTGAAGGCGTCGAAGACCTTGGTGGTGCCGAGCCACACGTAGGGGTTGCGGCCGCCGGTGATCTCGGTGCCGAAGTGTTCGGCGTGCTGGGCACGCAGGGCACTGCCCGCTCCGTCGGCCGCCACCACCAGATCGGCGGCGGGCGGGTTCGCGCCGGTGACCGGGTGTTCGTGCTCCAGGCGGACGCCCAGCTCGCGGGCGCGGGCGGCGAGGATCGCGAGGAGCCGGTGGCGGCCGATGCCGAAGCCCTCGTCACCCTGGTGGCGGGTGGACCGGTCGCCGACGTGGGCGACGCCGTCCCGCCAGCGCACGGAGTGCTGTTCGACGGTGCGCGCGGAGGCGGGGTCGTGCTCCTGGAGCCGGTCGAGCAGTCCGCGCCAGTAGGTGACGCCCCAGCCGTAGGTGGAGCCCTCCGGGTCGCGTTCGTGGACGGTGACGTCGTGGTTCGGGTCCCGCAGCTTCAGCAGGATCGACAGATACAGTCCGGCGGGCCCACCGCCGACGCAGGCGACCTTCACACACACCCCTGGTATGCACTCATAACGGTCATTCGGGACCGCAGAGTAACAAGGGAGGGGGCGCGGGCCGGTGCCGCGCGGCCGTGGGCGAGTGCGGTGTGTCGGGCGCCGCGGTCTATCCGGCGGTCGCCGTGCGGCACTCCGGGTGGCCCCAGCCCCGGTCGTTCTTGGCGATGGACTCCCCCGCCGCGTACGAGCGGCCGCACAGGCAGCGCCCGGCGAACTTGGCCTTGATGGTGCGCGCCGAGGAGCCGCCGCCCTTGCGGGCCGCACCCGACGCCCGGCGCGGCGACTTGCGGGTCGCCGGGGCGTCCGGTGCGGGCGGCGGCTCCGGCGAGCCGAGAGCGCTGCCCGCCGCTTCCTGCACGACGGCCGCCTGGCTGGCGGCGCGGTCGGCGAAGTCGTTGAGCCGGTCGCCGTCGACCTGGTGGGCGGGGACGTAACGGAACTCGACCGAGCGGCCGTCGAGCAGCTCGTCGATGCGCACGACCAGCTCCTGGTTGGCCACCGGCTTGCCGGCGGCGGTCTTCCAGCCGTTGCGCTTCCAGCCGGGCAGCCAGGTGGTGACGGCCTTCATGGCGTACTGCGAGTCCATGCGGACCTCGAGCGGTACGCCGGGGTCGGTCGACGCCAGCAGGCGCTCCAGCGCCGTGAGTTCGGCGACGTTGTTGGTGTTCCTGCCGAGCGGGCCGGCCTCCCAGCGGACCGGGTTCTCCGACGCGTCGGCCACCACCCAGGCCCAGCCGGCCGGACCCGGGTTTCCCTTCGAAGCCCCGTCGCACGCGGCCACCACACGTTCACGCATGCGCCCGATCATGCCATGGCCCGGCGGGGTGTCCGGACAGGGTCTAGGTGACGTCCGCGACCTTGGGCACCTCCCCCTCGGTGGTCGTGATGTCGATCACCGAGAAGTCCGCGCCCTGCGGGTCGCTCAGCGCCGCGAACCGGCCGAACGGGGTCGTCATCGGGCCGAATCGCAGGTTGCCGCCGAGCCCGGTGGCGCGGGCCACGGCGTCGTCGCAGTCGCCGACGGTGAAGTAGACGTCGATGTGGGGCGGGGTCTCGGGCGGGGCGTCGTCCGTCATGGCCATGCGGCCCAGGACGGGGTCGCCGCCGAGGTCGAAGAGGCGGAAGTCCACCTGGTCGTCCTGCATCTGCCGGGCCCGGTAGGAGAAGACCGCCGGGAAGAAGGCGTCCGACTTCGCGGGCTCGCGGGTGACGACCTCCGCCCAGCAGTACGCGCCGGGCACGGCCGTCGCCTCGAAGCCCTCGTGCCGGTCGCCCTGCCAGACGCCGAAGACCACTCCACTCGGGTCGCGGGCCAGACACATGGTGCCGAAGTCGCCGACCTTCATCGGTTCGAGGAGCAGTTCCCCGCCGGCCTCACGGATCCGGCCGGCGGTCGCCGCCGTGTCCGGGGAGGCGAAGTAGAGGCACCACTGCGACCGGTCCTCGTGACCGGGCGGGGGCGGGACCACGGCGGCCACCGCCCTGCCGTCCGCGTAGCACTGGGTGTAGTCGCCGAACTCCGTCGACGACTCGCCGAAGGTCCAGCCGAGCACGTCGCCGTAGAAGCTCTTGGCTCCCTCGACGTCGGTGAACATCGCGTCGGCCCAGCAAGGGGCCCCTTCGGGTTGCACGGCCATGACTGCCGCCTCCTGCGTGTACGTGGGTGTGGGGTCACTGCCCGGCGTAGGCCCGCTCCAGCGCGTCGATGTCGAGCTTGCCCATCGACATCATGGCCTTGTTGGCGCGCGCCACCTTGGCGGGATCGGGGTCGCGGAACATCTCCTCGAGCCGGCGCGGGACGACCTGCCAGGACACGCCGAACCGGTCCTTGAGCCAGCCGCAGGGCCCGCCCTCGCCGCCGCCCTCGGTGAGCCTGGTCCAGTAGTGGTCGACCTCGTCCTGGTCCTCGCAGGTGATCTGGAAGGAGATCGCCTCGTTGAACCTGAACTGCGGCCCGCCGTTGAGGCCCACGAACTTCTGGCCGTTGGCGGTGAACTCGACGGTGAGCACCGAGCCGGCGGGCTGCGGTGCTCCCTCGGGGTAGCGGGTGACGGCGCCGACGCCGGAATTCTTGAAGACGGAGACGTAGAAGTGCGCGGCGTCCTCGGCGTCGCCGTCGAACCACAGGCAGGTGGTGAATCCGTCGGTGCTCATGAGTACCTCCAGGGAGCGGAACACGGTCACCACTGTCGACCGGCGCGGACCGCGGAACTCATCGCTCTGCCGGTGGCGAATCTGCCGCGGGCAGAGAAACCCCCGGCGGGGGCCGTTGCGGACCGAGAGTGGGGGGACCGCGGCGCCATCGGCCGCGGCCCGACCCTCTCCCACCGACCACGACTCGACAAGGAGCGCCGATGTCTCCACTCACCACCGGACCGGCCCCGGCCCGCACGCCCAGGGCCGAGGAGGGCGACACCCCCGCGACCCGGTTCGACGACCGGCTCGCCGAGCAGTTGCTCGACCAGCGGATCGTGCTGCTGGGCACCCAGGTCGACGAGGTCTCCGCGAACCGGGTCTGCGCTCAGCTGCTGATCCTGTCCGCGCAGGACCCGCGCACCGACATCAGCCTGTACATCAACAGCCCCGGCGGTTCGGTGCACGCGGGGCTCGCCATCTACGACACGATGCGGCTGATCCCCAACGATGTCTCGACACTCGCCATGGGGTTCGCCGCCAGCATGGGGCAGTTCCTGCTGAGCGTCGGCACGGCGGGCAAGCGCTACGCCCTGCCGAACGCGCGGATCATGATGCACCAGCCGTCGGCGGGCATCGGCGGCACCACCGCGGACATCGAGATCCAGGCGGACAACCTGGAGTTCACCAAGCGGACCATCGAGCGGATCACCGCCGAGCACACCGGTCAGAGCCCGGAGGTCGTCTCCCGGGACGGCGACCGCGACCGCTGGTTCACGGCCGAGGAGGCCAGGGAGTACGGAATGGTGGACCAGGTCGTGCAATCCCTCGCGGACGTGCGCCCGGCCGCCGCCAAGCGACGGATGGGGCTGTGACATGGGGAGCTACACGATTCCGAACGTCGTCGAACGGACCCCGCAGGGCGAGCGGTCCTACGACGTGTTCAGCCGGCTGCTGTCGGAGCGGATCATCTTCCTGGGCACCGAAATCGACGACGGCGTCGCCAACGTCGTGATCGCGCAGCTGCTGCATCTGGAGTCGTCGGCCCCGGAGAGCGAGATCGCGATCTACATCAACTCCCCCGGCGGCTCGTTCACGTCGCTGATGGCGATCTACGACACGATGACCTTCGTGCAGGCGCCGATCTCGACGTTCTGTGTCGGGCAGGCGGCATCCACGGCGGCCGTGCTGCTGGCGGGCGGGGACCCCGGGCGGCGGTTCGTGCTGGAGCACGCGCGGGTGCTGCTCGGGCAGCCGGCCAGCGGCGGCCGGCAGGGAACCGTCTCCGACCTCGCGCTCCAGGCCAAGGAGATGGTGCGGATCCGCTCCCAGGTGGAGGAGGTACTGGCCCGCCACACCCACCACGACGTGGCGACGCTGCGCGCCGACATGGACCGCGACAAGGTGTTCAGCGCGCGGGAGGCGGTGGCGTACGGGCTGGCCGACGAGGTGCTCGCCCAGCGCCTGGCACGGGTGTGAGGGGTCGGGCCGGCGTCCCGCACCGTGCGGGGCGCCGGCCCGTGCGGGTCCTCAGGCGGCCAGGCACATCCCGTCGAACCGCGTGCCGGGCGTGCCGCGGCCCGCACCCGCGCCGGTGTGCCGGGAGGTGAGGCGGACCAGCTCGCCCTGCGCGCGGGCCAGCAGGTCGCCCAGGCCCAACCCGAGGGCGCCCGCGGCGGCGGCCAGCACCTCCGAGGACGCCTCCTTGCGGCCGCGCTCCACCTCCGAGAGGTAGGGCATGGAGATCCGGGCGGCCTCGGCGACCTCCTTCAGGGTGCGCTCCTGCTCGAGGCGCTCCCGGCGCAGGACGTCGCCGACCAGGTCGCGCCACAGGGGCTCCCGCACGGTGGGCGGCCTTCGCTCCGGGGAGACCGGCGAGGCGGCGGGGCGCGCCGCGGGGCTCGCCGCGGGGCGCTCGGCCCGTGGGCGCAGCGGAAGGACGCGGGCTTCGTTCGGCACGTGGCTGGTCACCTCCTCAGCCTAGGGTTCCGGTCGCGTCGCGGAAGGGGGCGGCGTTCCGCCCTCAGGAGAATCCCGGTGCCCCTGGTACTCCCGGGGCCCCCGGAGCGTCCCCGGATGCCGGAATCCGTCCGCGGGACTACGCTGAGCAGAAACGGGGGCATGAGCCGTCGCGACCCGGGTACCCGCAAGCGCGAAAAGCCTAGGGAGACGTCGAACCGTGACTTTCGTGGGAGAGGCAATGGAGACCGCCGTGGTCCGGCCGGAAACGCAGGACGCCGTGGACACCCGCACGGACGCCGTGGACACCCGCACCGTGGACCCGCGCACCGTGGCTCCGCGCGACGCACGGCAGTTGTCCCGCCAGTTCTTCCGGCGCCTGACGGAACTCGAAGAGGGCACGCACGAGTACCAGTACGCGCGCAACACGCTGATCGAGATGAACATGTCGCTCGTGCGGTTCGCGGCGGGCCGCTTCCGCGGTCGCGGGGACGACATGGAGGACATCGTCCAGACCGGCATGATCGGCCTGATCAAGGCCATCGACCGGTTCGAGCTGTCGCGCGAGGTCGAGTTCACGTCGTTCGCGCTGCCGTACATCGTCGGCGAGATCAAGCGCTTCTTCCGGGACACCACCTGGGCGGTGCACGTGCCGCGGCGGCTCCAGGAGCTGCGCGTGGAGCTGGCCCGGGCCCGCGAGGAGCTCTCCTCCCGCCTGGACCGCGAGCCGACCGTCGCCGAACTCGCCACGCTGATGAACATCGGCGAGCGCGAGGTGATCGAGGGCCAGATCGCGTCCAACGGCTACAACTCCTCCTCGCTGGACGCCGCCCTGACCGGCGAAGGAGCCGAGAACGGCGAGTCGGTCCTGGCCGACTTCATCGGGGTCGAGGAGGACGAGCTGCGGCTCGTCGAGGACTTCCACTCCCTGGCGCCGCTGATGGCCGAGCTGAGCGAGCGCGACCGGCAGATCATTCACCTGCGGTTCGTGGAGGAGGCCACCCAGGCGGAGATCGGCGAACGGCTCGGCTGCTCCCAGATGCACGTGTCCCGGCTGATCAAGCGGATCATCACCCGGCTGCGCGAGGGCATGCTGGGCGAACTCGGCTGCGCCTGAACCCGGCCCGCGACGAAGACGGTGACGACGGTGGTGTCCTTCACTCCTCGGTGAGGGGCACCACGGCGCGTACGCGTTTGCCGACCGGGACGCGCTCGACGACGACCGTGTCGACCAGGGCGTGCACGATCTCCAGACCGTGCCGGCCGACCCGCTCGGGATCCCGGGGGAAGCGCTCCGGCACCGCGCCGCTGCTGTCGTACACGGTCACCGTGACCGCACTGCCCGTGCCCTCGAGCTCCAGGATGTACGGCCCCCTGCTGTGCCGGTCGGCGTTGGTGACCAGCTCGCTCACCACCAGGAGCACCGCGCCGTCGGCTCGGGCGCCGATCGTGGCGCACCACTCGGTCCTCAGCTGTTCGAGGAAGAGCGAGGCGAAGGAACGCGCCTGCGCTATGCATCCCGGCTCGCCGGAGTAGTGCGCCGCCCGCCGCAGCGGTTCAACGGGTACGTCGAAACCAGTCGGTATCACTGCCCCGTCCAGGTACTCGGTCATGCGTGTCTCTCTCGGAAGCCGGGCTGGCCGGACTCTGTTGCACCTGTCCTCGTACCCCGAGCCGCGCATCGCAGTCCCCGTCTCTTCGCAGTGCGGGCATCGTCACAGTCGTGCGGGGAACCCGAAGATACGTCAGGGGTGTGCGAGCGGGTGGGGAAGGGTGTGCGATGAACGAACTGATGGCCGCACGAAGCCTCACCACCCGGCCGGTGGTGACGCTCGGCGGCGATGCCGTCGCCCAGGTCAAGGACACCGTATGCGACGCCGCCGCGGCCCGGATCACCGGATTCACCCTGACCGGACGCGGCCTGCTGTCCGGCCCGCTGAAGGAGGGCCTGCCCTGGTCGGCCGTGCACGCGCTGGGCCACGACGCGGTGATGATCCGGGACCGGCGGGGCCTGGTGGCCGCGGCGGCGATGACGGCGCACCAGCAGAACCTGCGGGCCCGGTTGCTGGGGGCGAGGGTGCTGACCGAGGCGGGGGCGGAGATCGGCACCGTGCTGGACGTCGTGGTGGAGGGCGGCACCGGTGGGCGGGTCGTCGGCTTCCGGGTGGCGGCGAGCCGGCGGTTCGTGCCCGGCCACTCCCGCCACCGGCGCCGGGTGTACGTGCCGCGCGGCGAGACGCTCACGGTCACCGGCCGGGCCCTGGTGCTGCCCGACGACGCGGTCCGGCACGTCGCGGACGACCTGCCCGGCTTCACCGCCCTGGTCGGTGGTGTGCCCGGCGGGTGGAGGGGCTCGCTGCCGTGATGCTGTTCACCGAGGTGCGCGGGCTGCCGGTGGTGCCGCCGGACGGGGCCGGGCCGCTCGGCGCCGTGACGTCCCTGACCGTCGACGTGGTCTCCGGGACCGTCAGCCATGTCCGGTGGCGCGGCGGCCGGTTCGGCCGGGAGACGGCGCTGCCCTGGGACGCGGTGAGCGCGGTCGGACCGGGCGCCGTCCGGGTGGGGTCCGCCGCCGCCGACACGTCGGCGCCGCCCCACCACGACCTGCTGGGCCGCCGGATCCTCACGGACACGGGCACCGGCTACGGCACGGTGCTGGACGTCGCGTTCGACACCCGCACCGCCCGTCTCCTCGCGCTCTTCACCACCCGGGGTGAACTGCCGGCCGACCGGCTGCTGGGCCTCGGCGACTACGCCCTGATCGTGCGGGCGGACTGACCGCCGTCCGGTACGGGCGGAGCCGGACCCCGCCGTCCGACGCGTACGGCCCTGTCGGCGGGCGGGCCCGGCGGGGGCTGCTTAGCGTGGCACCGTGAGTCCGCGAACCCCCGCAGAGCCTCCCGTACCCCCCATGCCCTCCGGTCCTCCCGGCACCTCCGGCCGGGCGGTCGCCCGCCACGGCTGGGCGCAGGCCCTGGCCACGGTGCTGGCGGGGCTGGTCGCCATGGGGGCCGTGGCCGCGCTCGGGCTGTGGGCGGCCGGTGCCGCGGACCTGCCGGACGACGCCTTCCCGCGGGTCGTGACGGCGACCGTCGTCACCGCGGTGGGCGGCGTGCTGGAGATGTCGGGGGACGCGGGCGAGCTGGCGGCCACCGACGCGGGGCTGACCGTGATGCCGCTGTCCGTGACCCTGACCGGTGCGCTGGTGATCGCCCGGGGCTTCCTGCGTCCGCTGCGCCACCGGGCCGTGACCGGTGTCCCGGAGCTGGCCGGCTGGGCCGGGCGGATCGCCGTCCTGTGGCTGGCCGCCCTGCTCGGGACGGCGTTCGCGGCGCGGCAGACCTTCGAGGTCTCACTCGGGGAGGGCCTGCTGAACGACCTCGGCGACCTGTTCGGCGTCAGTCCGACGGTCGGTTTCACCACGGACGTGCCGCTGACCGTCCTCTTCGGTCTGCTGTGGCTGGCGGGGGTGCTCGTCCTCGCGCTGCTGGTCTCGCACCGGGCGCCGCTGCCCGGGCGGCTGCTGCGGCTGCGGACGTCGGTGCGGCCGGCCGCGTACGCGATGGTCGCGCTGCTGCTCGCGTACGTGGTGATCGGCGTCGTCGTGGCCCTGGTCGCCGCCGGGACGCGGGGCAGTCCCGCGGACACCTTCGCCGTGCTGCTGCTCGGGCTGCCGAACCTGGCCTGGCCCGCGCTCACGATCGGCCTCGGGGCGACCTGGAACGGTCGGGTGGAGGGGCCGTTCGGGCTCCCGATGCCGCGGGTGCTCGACGAGGTGCTGCGCACGCCGGACGTCTCGACGGTGAACGTGGGCACGCTCGCCGAACACGACGGGCGGATGTGGTGGCTGCTGGTCGCCGCGGCGGTCCTGGTCCTGGCGGCCGGATTCCTGATGGCGGCCCGCTCCCCGGCCGGGATGCCGGCCTGGCTGCACGCCGTGCACATGGCCGTCGTCCTGGCCCTCACGGTCCTCGTGATCGGCCTGATCGGCCGGATCTCCGCCCACTACGGGCTGTCGGTGCTCGGCATCGGCGACCTGGGCGGCGGGCTGTCCGGGCAGGTGTTCCTGCGGCCGCGGCTGTGGGGTGCGGTGGGTCTCGCGCTGCTGTGGGGACTGGTCGCCGGGTTCCTGGGCTCGCTGCCGGCGCGGCGGATGAGCGGGAGGTCCGGCAGGGTGCGGTCCTGAAGCGGGCCGGGGGGCGGCCCTGAGGGCCGGGCGCGGCCGGTTCAGGCGACGGGGACGACGAGGAGCGGCGCGGCCCGCTGCATGCGCAGCGCGTCCACGGACTCGGCCATCAGCTCGTACTCGGTGGTCTCGTCGCTGGTCGCGACGCGCACCAGGTGCCCCGCGGCCAACTCGTCGGCGACCAGCTCCTGTTGTACGTCGTCGGCGCACCAGGAGCGCAGCATGCGCGGCACGTCGGGCGCGTCGTCGGCGACGGGAGTCAGGGCGCCGCGCGGTAAGTGCGGGGTGTCGGGCTGCGGATCCAGCCGCTCGGCGATCCACGACGCCCGGTCCCGCAGCCACCACAGGGCCAGGGCGAGAGTGGGGGCCCGGTAGGTGCCCAGGGGGACACCGATGCGCCGACCGTCACAGACACCGTAGGCGGTGACATGGCACAGGAACTCGTCGTGCACTGCTGCCCTCCCCGTCACGCCCGCCTGCCGGTCGGGCGGCGCGTCCGTGCGGCTCGTGTGCTCTGCGTGAGGGCGCTGTCGCATGGTGTGAAAGGCCCTAGTGGTGAGTATGTTCACTACTGAACCACTGTCACCATGAATTTCCGGCCAGTCTCCTGGCATATTCGCGGCACCGGTTGGCCGAAATGCCGCACCACCGCCGCACCACCGCCGCACCACCGCCGCTCCACCGCCGCACCGCGTGAGCATGACCCCGCGGGTAATCGACGGTTCCGACCGCCGCGGGCAGGGTGGTCCCACCGGGTCACCGAGACCGGGACCCGGCCCCAGACCAGCGCACCCACCTCATCGGAGGCTGATCGCCATGTCCACTCCCACCCGTCGTTACGAGGACGCCGTCGCCCGCTACTTCGAGGCCTGGAACGCGGGCCCGGACGCGGTGGCCAAGGCGGTCGCCGCGGCCTGGACCGAGGACGGCGGCTACACCGACCCGCTGGCCGATGTGCGCGGCCACGAGCAGATCGCCGCCGTGATGGCGGCGGCGCACGAGCAGTTCCCGGGCTTCTCCTTCCGGCTGTCGGGTGCGGTCGACGGGCACCACGACACCGCGCGCTTCTCCTGGGAGCTGGTGAACGAGGCCGACGGCTCGGCGCCGGTGGCCGGGTTCGACGTGATCACCCTGGACGGCGAGGACCGCATCCGGTCGGTGTTCGGCTTCCTGGACCGGGTGCCCGCGGGGGCGTGAGAGGGCCGGGAACGCGCGCGAGCCGGATCCGGAGGCGGTGTGGCACCGCCTCCCGGACCCGGCTCGCCCCGCTCGGGCGGTGTTCTAGCCCTGGACGACCTTGTCGATGCGGGTCAGTTCGTCGGCGTCGAAGTCGAGGTTCCCGATGGCCGCGACGCTGTCCTCCAGCTGCCGCGGGCTGCTCGCGCCGACCAGGGCCGAGGTCACCCTGCCCTGCCGCAGTACCCAGGCCAGGGCCAGCTGCGCCAGTGACTGGCCGCGGGACCCGGCGATCTCGTTCAGGGTGCGCAGCTTGCCGACCAGTTCCCCGGTGACCGCGTCGGAGTTGAGGAAGGGGCTGTCGCTCGCGGCCCGCGAGTCCTCCGGGATGCCGTTCAGGTAGCGGCCGGTCAGCAGGCCCTGCTCCAGCGGTGAGTAGGCGATGGTGCCGACCGTCAGCTCGTCGAGGGCGTCCAGCAGGCCGCTGGTCTCGGGGCGCCGGTCGAGCATGGAGTAGCGCGGCTGGTGGATCAGCAGCGGGGTGCCCAGCTCGGCGAGGATGCGGGCGGCCTCGCGGGTCTGCTCCGGCGAGTAGTTGGAGACGCCGACGTAGAGCGCCTTGCCCTGCTGCACCGCCGTGTGCAGGGCGCCCATCGTCTCCTCCAGCGGAGTGTCCGGGTCGGGGCGGTGCGAGTAGAAGATGTCGACGTACTCCAGGCCCATCCGGGACAGGCTCTGGTCCAGGGACGACAGCATGTACTTGCGCGAACCCCACTCGCCGTACGGGCCGGGCCACATCAGGTAGCCGGCCTTGGTGGAGATCACCAGCTCGTCGCGGTACGGCGCGAAGTCGGCCTTGAGTGCCTCGCCGAGCGCGGACTCGGCGGAGCCGGGCGGCGGGCCGTAGTTGTTGGCGAGGTCGAAGTGGGTGACGCCGAGGTCGAAGGCGCGGCGCAGGATGGCGCGCTGGGTCTCGACGGGGCGGTCCGGGCCGAAGTTGTGCCACAGGCCGAGCGAGAGCGCGGGGAGGTTCAGGCCGCTGCGTCCGGTGCGCCGGTAGGGCATCTCCGCGTAGCGGTCGGGGTGTGCGGTGTACAACGCGACTCCAGAGGGGTTGGCCCCCGAGGTACGGGGCTTGGGTGGAACCGTCCTCCACTCTCGCGTGACCTGGGCACAGTGGTCCAACAGAAGAATCCGATGGGATTGCGCGGTTACGCTTCTCAATCATGGAACTGCGTCATCTTCAGCACTTCGTGGCGGTCGCCGAGGACCAGCACTTCACCCGCGCGGCGGAACGGCTGCTGGTGTCCCAGTCCGGCCTGTCGGCGTCGATCCGGGCCCTGGAGCGGGAGCTGCGGGCGCCGCTGTTCGTGCGCACGACCCGCCGGGTGACGCTGACGGAGGCGGGGCGGGCGCTGCTGGGCGAGGCGCAGCGCATCCTGGCCCAGGTGCGGTCGGCGCACGAGGCGGTCGCCGCGGTGCAGGGGGTGCTGCGCGGGACGCTGTCCCTGGGCGCCGAGCAGTGCATCGCCGGGGTGCCGGTGGCCCGGCTGCTGGCCGCGTTCCGGCGCGGCCACCCGGACGTGGAGATCCGGCTGCGGCAGGCGGGCTCCGGGGAGCTGGCCGAGGAGGTCGCGGCGGGGCGGCTCGATCTGGCCTTCGCCTACCGCACCCAGGCGGACACGGACCAGCTGCGCTCGGTGTCGCTGGCCGGCGAGCCGATGACGGTGCTGTGCCATCCCGGCCACCGGCTCGCGGCGGACGGCGCGGTGCTCACCCCGCACGACCTGGCCGACGAGGTCTTCGTCGACTTCCACCCGGACTGGGGTCCGCGCCGCGTGACCGACGCCGTCTTCGCCGCGGCGGGCGTGCGGCGGACCGTACCGCTGGAGGTGAACGACGTGCACGGGCTGCTCGACCTGATCGACGAGAACCTGGGCATCGCGGTCGTGCCGCGGCACTTCCGGCACAAGCGCGCCGCTCTGACCTCGCTGCCCCTCAAGGACGCGGGCGGGACGGAGTACGAGACGATCGCGCTGCTCCCGCCCGCCCAGGCCACCAGTCCGGCGGCGCGGGCGCTGATGGGGCTGCTGGAGACGGGAAGCGGGTGAACGGGGGGCGCGGGCGGCCGGACTGCGCGATGGTGGACGTATGCATGCGAAGGACATCCTCATCGAGGCCTACGGCCGCATCCGGGAAGAAGTCCACGCCGCCGTCGAGGGCCTGGACCCCGACGGCCTGAACGCCCGCCCCGCCGCCGACGCCAACTCCGTCGCCTGGCTGGTCTGGCACCTCACCCGCGTCCAGGACGACCACGTCGCCGACGCCTTCGGGCTCGACCAGGTGTGGCTCACCGGGGAGTGGGAGAAGCGCTTCGGCCTGGAGCTGCCCCGCCGCGACACCGGGTACGGCCACAGCCCCGCCGAGGTCGCGAAGGTGCGGGTCGACTCGGGCGAGCTGCTGACCGGCTACCACGACGCCGTGCACGAGCAGACGCTCACCGCCCTGCGCTCGCTGACCGCGAAGGACCTGGAGCGGGTCGTCGACGACACCTGGGATCCGCCGGTCACACTCGCCGTGCGGCTGGTCAGCGTCCTGTCCGACGACCTCCAGCACGTCGGACAGGCCGCCTATGCGCGCGGGCTCGTTCGGAGCGCGGCCGCGTAGCCCGGCAGGACCACGTCCCGGATGAGGGCGTTGCGCTCGTCGAAGGGGAGGAAGGCGCTCTTGAGGGCGTTCACGGTGACCGTGCGCAGGTCCTCGACGCCCCAGCCCGCCTGCTCGACCAGCAGGGACATCTCGCGCGTCATCGTCGTGCCCGACACGAGGCGGTTGTCGGTGTTGAGGGTGACACGGAAGCCGAGGTCCTTGAGCGCCGTGATCGGGTGCTCGGCGATCGAGCCGGCGGCGCCGGTCTGGAGGTTGGAGGTCGGGCACATCTCCAGGGCGATACGGCGGTCGCGCACCCAGGCGGCGAGCCGGCCGAGCTTGCCGGCCGCGAGGTCGGGGATGTCGTCGGTGATGCGCACACCGTGGCCGATGCGCTGGGCGCCGCACACCTGGAGGGCCTGGTGGATGCTGGGCAGTCCGTGCGCCTCGCCGGCGTGGATGGTGAAGGGCACGTTCTCGCGGCGCAGGTGCGCGAAGGCGTCGAGGTGGTCGGCGGGCGGGAAGCCGTCCTCGGCGCCCGCGATGTCGAAGCCGACGACGCCGGCGTCCCGGAAGGCGACGGCGAGGTCGGCGGCCTCGCGGACCCGGTCGAACATCCGCATGCCGCAGAGCAGGGTGCCGACCCGGACCGGCGTCCCGGCGGCGGCCGCCTTGGCCATGCCTGCGGCGAGCCCCTCCTGGACGGTCTCCACGACCTCCGGCATCGACAGCCCGCCCCGGGTGTTCAGCTCGGGGGCGTAGCGGACCTCGCCGTAGACGACGCCGTCGGCGGCGAGGTCCAGGACGTACTCCTCGGCGGTGCGCAGCAGTCCCTCGCGGTTCTGCATCACGGCGAGGGTGTGCTCGAAGGTGGCGATGTAGCGGACCAGGTCACCGGAGTTTGCGGCCTCGTAGTACCAGGCGGCCAGCTCGTCGGGGTCGGTGGTGGGCAAGGTGTGGCCGACGCTCTCGGCCAGCTCCACGACGGTCGCCGGGCGCAGGCCGCCGTCGAGGTGGTCGTGCAGGACCGCCTTGGGGAGGCGGCGGAGGGTCTCGGAGTCTATGCGCGTAGATG
This sequence comes from Streptomyces sp. CS113, assembly GCF_002188365.1. Lineage (NCBI taxonomy): Bacteria > Bacillati > Actinomycetota > Actinomycetes > Kitasatosporales > Streptomycetaceae > Streptomyces > Streptomyces sp. CS113. The sequence goes on along the minus strand of NZ_KZ195574.1, from coordinate 8,029,687 downwards.
ACATGTGCGGCGGTTCCTCGGCGGTTCGGTGCGGAAAGCGGGGACGAGTGCGGGACGGATGCGAGTGCGGGACGGATGCGAGCGCGGGACGGATGTCGCTGCGGGGCCGGGACGGATCAGGGTGCGGCGGGCTGGAGCAGGTCCCAGCGGTTGCCGTACAGGTCCCGGAAGACGGCGACCGAGCCGTAGGGCTCGTGCCGGGGCTCCTCCAGGAAGGTCACGCCCGCCGCGGTCATGCGGGCGTGGTCGCGGGCGAAGTCGTCGGTGTGCAGGAAGAACCCGACGCGCCCGCCCGTCTGGTCGCCGACCCGGGCACGCTGGTCGTCCCCCTTGGCGCGGGCCAGCAGCAGGGCGGTGCCGCCGCCCGGCCCGCCGGGCTCGACGACGACCCAGCGGGAGCCGTCGGGCCGGGGCGTGTCCTCGGCGAGGCGGAAGCCGAGGGCCTCGGTGTAGAAGCGGATCGCCTCGTCGTAGTCGTCGACGACGAGGGCGACCAGGGCGATGCGTGTCATCGGCACCTTCCGGGACGAGCGATTGACGGGAGAGGTTATACGTAAAACTCCTCGGGCGCCAAGTCCCCTCCTCCGAGGCCGGCGCTTCAGCGGTGCGAAGTCAGCCCGTGCGGGGTCAGCCCGTGCGGGCGCCGTCCAGTCGTGCCGCTTCCTCGTCGGTGAGGCGCAGCGCGCCCGCGGCGACGTTCTCGGCGAGGTGGTCGGGGTTGCCGGTGCCGGGGATGGCCAGGACGTGCGGGCCCTGGTGCAGGGTCCAGGCGATGCGGACCTGTGCGGGGGTCGCTCCGTGGGCCCGGGCCACGGAGCGCACCTCCGCCTCGTGGGCGGTGCCGGCACCCTGCGGTCCGGCCTCGCCGGCGATGGCGTAGAACGGCACGAAGGCGATGCCCTGCGTGCGGCACTGGGCGAGGAGCGCGTCCGTGGCGGGGTCGTGGAAGCCGAGGCCGTACCGGTTCTGGACGCTCACCACCGGCGCGATGGCCTGCGCCTCGGCCAGGTGCCGGGGCTCCACGTCGGACAGGGCGAGGTGGCGGATCAGACCCGCCGCACGCAGCTCGGCCAGGGCCCCGAAGTGCTCGGCGATCGAGTCCTGGCGCATGCGGCGCAGGTAGACGACGTCGAGGTGGTCCCGGCCGAGCTGGCGCAGGTTCTCCTCGACGTGGCCGCGCAGGTCCTCGGGGCGGGCGGAGGTGCCCCACTCCCCCGACCAGTCGCGGTACGGGCCGACCTTGGTGGCGATGACCAGGTCGTCGGCGTAGGGCGCGAGCGCGCTGCTGATCAGTTCGTTGGCGGAGCGCAGGGAGGAGAAGTAGAAGGCGGCGGTGTCGATGTGGTTGACGCCGAGTTCGACGGCCCGGCGCAGTACGGCGAGGGAGCGTGCGCGGTCGCTCGGGGTGCCGAGGTGGAAGGCGGCGCTGCCCGTCAGCCGCATCGCGCCGAAGCCGACGCGGCGGACGGGCAGGTCGCCGAGGTGCCAGGTGCCCGCGGACTCCGCGGTGATCGTTTCCGAGGTCATCGGCGGAGTTTCGCACACCCGGGAGGTGTCAGCAGTACAGGTTCCCACCCGGGGAGACACCGAGGATCTGGCTGAACTGCTGGTACTTGGTGACCCGGCTCTGGACCTGGGCGGGGTTCTTGCCGTCGCACTCCAGCGAGCCGTTGATGGAGCGGATGGTCTGGCCGAAGCCGGCGCCGTTGACCATGGCGTTGTGCGGGGTCATGGTGCCGGGCCCGGACTGGGTGTTCCAGTACCACAGGCCGGTCTTCCACGCCACGGCCGCGTCGTTCTGCACCAGCCAGGGGTTGCCCAGCAGGTCGATGCCGAGCGCGTCCCCCGCGGCCTTGTAGTTGAAGTTCCAGCTGAGCTGAATGGGCCCGCGCCCGTAGTAGGCGGCCTGGCCCGCCGGGCAGCCGTAGGGCTGGTTCCAGTCGCAGTAGTGGGGGTAGTTGGCGGTGTTCTGCTCGACGATGTGCACGAGGCCGCCGGTCTCGTGGCTGACGTTGGCGAGGAAGGCCGCGGCCTCCTGCTTCTTGGTCGTGTCGCTGCCGGTGTTGGCGAAGCCGGGGTAGGCGCTGAGTGCGGCGGTGAGGCCTCTGTAGGTGTAGAAGGAGTTCCGGCCCGGGAACATCTGGTTGAACTGGGCTTCGCTAACCACGAAGTTGCCGACCGGCGTCTGCGAACCGCCGTCACAGGCGTACGGCTCCCAGTACCAGGTGCTGATGAGCGGGTCGTAGCCCGGGTTGGCGTGCTCGGCGATGTAGGCCTTGCCGTCGGTGTAGCGGACGATGTCGCCGGTGTTGTAGTTCGCGTCGGCCGACCAGGCGGGGTAGCTCGAACACGCGGCGGCGGAAGCCTCGGTGGCCGGCATGAGCAACGGCACTGCGCCGGCCAGGGCGAGAGCGGTCACCAAAGCGGATATGCGGCGCCTCGACACAGGTTGTCTCCTTCTGCGGAGCACGGCCGCTCCCGTACAAGGGCAGGATGGAGCGGAACCTTGTGCGCACGTGCCGGTCGGACCGGCCACGGCGTGGGGGCGGCCGTGGAGGGGGGTGTGAGGCATACTCAACCGCCTTGGTCTGTACCAGTCAAGGGTGTAGACCAATCCAATCCGCCTGACCGGTCGAGGAGTTGACCTGGAACCGTGATGGGCCGCTCAACTCGCCGCGGCCAGCGCGGGGGTCGTCGGCACGGGGACGGCCGGGCGGGCGGACAGGGCCGCCGAGAACTGGTCGACCACATGGGCGAGGGCCTCCGCGGCACCCGGGGCGACGGTGACCGTGCCGTCCTCGGGCACCGTGATGTCCCGGTCCAGGGTGAACCAGCCCGGCACGACGTGCGCCGCGCCCATGGAGTGGAGCACCGGCCGGAGCGCGTAATCGATCGCCAGGACGTGGGCGGTGGAGCCCCCGGTGGCGAGCGGCAGCACCGTCTTGCCGGTGAGGGCGTACTGCGGGAGGAGGTCGAGGAGGGCCTTGAGAACACCGGAGTACGACGCCTTGTAGACGGGCGTGGCGACGACGACACCGTCGGCACGCGCGAAGAGTTCGGCGGCCCCGGTGATCGCGGGGTGCCCGAAGTCCGCGCCGAGCAGGGCCTCGGCGGGGACGGTGCGGACGTCGAGCGGTATCACCTCGTGGCCCCGCGCGGTCAGGCGGTCGTCGAGGTGGCGCAGCAGCCGGTTGGTACGGGAGGAGGCGGAGGGACTGCCGGAGACGGACAGGACGGTGGCCCTGGGTCCTCTTTCGGGTCTTCGAGCGGGGCGGCGGGCACGGCGGCAGGACCGGCGGGGTCTCCTGCGGGAGTTCGCCGAGCGGGGCGCGGAAGGGCGGTTGGGGGCAGCGGGCCCCACCGGACCGGACCGGGCCGCGGCCGGGTTCGGGCGGTACGGGAGGCACAGGGCGACTCCGGGCCGACGCGGCGTGAAACGGGACGGGGCGGGGCGGCGCGGCGTGAACGGAACGGGGCGGAACGGAACGGGGCGGAACGGAACGGGGCGGAACGGAACGGGGCGGAACGGAACGGCGGACCGGCGAAATCAGGCCGCAGTGCGACAGGAGGCGCTGGAGACGCGCGCGAGGTCGACGTGGCGTCGCCTCGTGAGATCCGGTCGCGTGGTCATGCCGACGATCGTGGCAGCGCCGGTCGAGGGCGGTCAAGGAGAACCGGATCCGGTCTCGTGCCGCGGTCCGGGATTTCACACGGGCGTGACAATGCGGATCGTCGGGATCCCGACCCGCCCACCACTACACATAAGGGAGAAATAAGAGCAGAATGCTCTTATGCGGCGCTACCGCACACCGCACCAGAAGCGGTCGGCCCTGCAAGTCGAAGGAGACGACTCATGGCCAACGTCTCGCACTCCCGAGGTGACATCACCAGCCACCCGGACGCCCCGGAAATGCAGGCGCGCTACGCGCGCGTGCTCGGTGGTCGCGACGTGGCACTCGTGGACGGGCCGGTGTTCCTGCTCGGCCTCTACTGTGCCGTGTCCCCGTGGATACTCCACTTCACCACCAGCCAGCCCTCACTCGTGGCCCACAACCTGATCGTGGGCATCGCCATCGGTCTGCTGGCCCTCGGATTCACCCGCGCCCCGGAGCGCATGTACGGCCTCAGCTGGGCCATGTGCGCGATCGGAGTCTGGATGATCATCTCGCCCTGGATCGTCGGCACGAGCCCGGACGCCGGTGTCATCTGGAACAACATCGTCATCGGCGCCCTGGCCCTGATGCTGGGCATGGTCTGCGCCGGTACGGCGGCGCGGAGCGCGCCACGCAGGCCCTAGACACACAGGAAGGAAACGGCACGGGCCGGCCCCGCACCCGCGGGCCGGCCCGTCACCCGTGCCGCCGCCCCATCGGCGGACTGCACCCGCCCGCAGCGGGCAGACGCACAACAGCGGAGGTCCTGCAAAAGGGGTGGACATGGAGATCGACGGAATAATCAGCGCCATCGTCATCGGTGTGGTGATCGGCGTGCTGGGCCGGCTGGTCGTTCCGGGCCGGCAGCGCATCGGCGTCCTGTGGACGATCCTCGTCGGCATCGTGGCCGCGCTCGTCGGATCGTGGGTCGCGTCGGCGTTCGACGTGGCCGACACCGACGGCGTCGACTGGGTCGAGTGGCTCATCCAGATCGGCCTGGCCGCGGTCGGCGTGGCCGCACTGGACCGGTCCCGGTCACGTCCGGGCCGTTGAGGGCCTGACCGTCACCGGCTGCGGAGCCACGCCTCGTACCAGGTGACGGTCGCGTCCACCGTGTCCTCGAGCGGCGTCGGGGCCACGTCAAAGAACCGCTCGAAGGCGCCGGAGTCCATGATCTGCGGCTCCGTGTGCTGGTAGAACATCTCCTCGTACTCGGCCATCATCTGCTCGTCGAAGGGGCCGAAGGGACGGGGCCGCTCCAGCACGACGACGTTCAGCGGCCTGCCCACCCGCTTCTCGACCATCGCGTGGATCTCGCGCGTGCTGACGGCCGGCGCGGTCGGCAGGTGCCACACGCGGCCGTCGCCCTCGGGATGCTCGCCGAGGGTCGCGAGACCGGCCGCCACGTCCTCGATGCCGGTGTAGCTGTGCGGCAGGTCGATGTCGCCCATGGCCACGACGTCCCCGCCGGTGAGCGCGCCGGGGAAGACCGCGGCACCCAGGGACGAGTTGAGGACGCCCGGTCCGACGAAGTCGGCGCTGCGGCCGAGGACCACGCGGGCCCGGCCGGACCGGTGGGCGGCGAGGTAGCGCTCGTCCAGCTCGGCACGCATCCGCCCCTTGCGGCTGGTCGCGTTCCAGGGGCTGTCCTCGGTCATCACCGCTCCCCCGGTCTCGCCGTACGGGTAGAGCGTGTCGAGCACCACCAACCGGGCGCCGCTCGCCTCGACGGCGGACAGGACGGCCTCCTGGACCCGGGGCATCACCTCTACCTGGAGGTGGTAGGCCACGTTGACGCAGTGGTACACGACGGCGGCGTCCCGTATGGCGGCGCGCGCACCGTCGGCCGTGCCCACGTCGGCGGCGACGCGCTCGACGCCCTCGATCGCGGGACCGGCGGCGCCGCGGTCCACCAGGCGCACGGGGTGGCCCCTGCGCACCAGCTCACGGGCGAGCGCGGTGCCGGCGGGGCCGGATCCCAGGACGACGTGCGGGGCGGGCGACTGCGGAGTGGTGGTGGACATGGCGCTCCTCTGATCTCGTTCGCTATCGATGCTCGCTTTCGTTAGACACTATAACGCTCGTGATTGTGGCTAGCAAGATGGTTCGAGCCGGGGAGCCTAGGGTGGGCGGAAAGGATCACGTCACGAGGAGGGCGGTACGCCATGGTCGTGAAGGACGTCGAACTGCCGCACCTGCGCCGTTGTGTGGAGCTGGCCGCCACGGCATTGGAGGCCGGCGACGAGCCGTTCGGGTCGGTGCTGGTGGGCGGGGACGGCACGGTGCTGGCCGAGGATCACAACCGGGTGGCCTCCGGCGACCGGACCCGTCACCCGGAGTTCGAGCTCGCGCGCTGGTCCGCCGCCCGGCTGACCCCCGAGGAACGGGCCGCGGCCACGGTGTACACGTCGGGCGAGCACTGCCCGATGTGCGCCGCCGCTCACGCGTGGGTGGGCCTGGGGCGCATCGCGTACGTCGCCTCGTCGAAGCAACTGGTCTGCTGGCTGACGGAGTTGGGCGTCCCGGCAGCGCCGGTGCGGCCGCTCCCGGTGCAGGAGGTGGCGCCTGGCGTGACCGTGGAGGGCCCGGTGCCGCAACTCACGGACGAGATCCACGCGTTGCACCGGCGTTTCCACACGGGACGCGGCTGAGCCGGGGCGCCCGTCGGGGGGGGCGGACGGGTGCCCCGGCCGCGGTCAGCTCTCGGAGCCGGTACGGAAGCGCCGGTAGAGCGCTGCTCCACCCAGCACGAGTGCGGCGCCACCGGCGAGCGCCGACACCGTGTGGTCCGCCCCTGTGTGGGCGAGAGACACCTCTTCCCGGGGCGCGGCGGCCTGCGGGGACGGTTCGGGCCCGGCGCGCTCCTCCTCGGGGGCGGACGGCTCCGGCTCCGCCGGGGGCCGTGCGGGCTCGGGGTGGTCGCCGGAGCCGTTGGCCGACTCGTTGCCGACGGCCGGGTTGCCGATGCCGACCACGTTGACGCTGTTGCCGCTGACGTTCACCGGCAGGTGCACCGGCAACTGCACCCCGTTGCCGGAGAGCACGCCGGGCGAATCCTTTCCGCTGCCCTCGGCGACCGCGCCGCCGGACGTCCCCCCGGACCGGCCGCCGGACGCACCGTCCGAGGCGCCCGTGTCCTTCTTCGACGCCCCCGTGCGGGACGCCCCCGCCTCACCGGTGTTGGCGCAGCTGTTGCCCGCGGCCGGGTTGAGGAGCCCCGCCACGTTCACGGTGTTGCCGCACACGTTGACCGGCACGTCCACCGGGAGCTGGACGGTGTCGCCGGAGATCAGCCCGGGCGAACCGGCCGCGGATCCGTCGGCGCCGGCCCCGTCGGACGCGAACGCCGCGCACGCCGGCATCGTCACGGCCAGCGCGCCTGAGGCGGCGACGGCGAGCACACCGTTTCGGGTAACCCTTCTCATGAGTTCCCTGCCTTCCAGACATGGTCGCGGGCACTCGCCCGCACCGGTTAAAACGCGGGCGCACCATCCGAGTTATGGCTTATCGGCCTTTCACCCCATCGAGTGGACGGTTCATCGAACAAGCGGTGCGCCGTCCGGTGCGCTGCCGCCCGGAGGCGCCGGTGGGGAAGCCCGCTTATGGTGAGCGAGGGCGCCGACCACCGGTCCGCGACGGGGCGCCCGGGAGGCATCGATGCAGGCCAAGGTGGAGACTCGGCCCTCGGTCCGGCGCTGCGCGGTCGGCGGAGCACTCGGCCTGGCCCTGCTGGGTGCGGGACTGCCCGCGGCGAACGCCGCGAACGCCGCGACCACCGCGACCACCGCGACCACCGCGACCACGCGGGACGCCGGGCCCGGCATGTCGCGGTTCTACGACCAGAAGGTCACGTGGTCCGCGTGCGAGGGCACGGACATGCCGAAGGACTTGCAGTGCGGCAAGGTCACCGTCCCCCTCGACTACGCGCGGCCCGAGGGGCGGACCCTGGACGTGGCCCTGGCCCGTTACCGGGCGACCGGTGACTCGCGGGGCTCGGTCCTGCTGAACTTCGGCGGCCCCGGCGGTTCCGGCGTCAGTGAACTCGCCATGGGCGGCAAGGAGTTCATGCACCTCACCAACGGCTACGACGTGGTGACCTTCGACCCCCGCGGCGTCGGCCGCTCCTCCCCGGTGTCCTGCGGACCGGCCACCATGAAGATCATGGAGGCGACGGACGGGGACGGAGGGCTGACCGACCCGGAGGACGTCCTGAAGCGGCTGCGGGACGCCGCGGCCGAGTGCGCCAAGTACTCAGGCCCCGTGCTGCCCCACATAGGCACGGTCGACGCCGCCCGCGACATGGAGGTGATGCGCCGGGCACTCGGCGACGACCGGCTCAACTACCTGGGCTTCTCCTACGGGACCCGGCTCGGGGCGGTGTACGCGGCCCGGTTCCCCGACAAGGTCGGCCGGATGGTCCTGGACGGGGTGGACACGCTGACGGAACCGCTGACCGAGCAGGGGCTGGCCGGGGCACGGGGGCAGCAGACCGCGCTGGAGAACTTCCTCGACTGGTGCGTCGAGGACATCGCCTGCCCGTTCGGCCGGGACGCCCGCGCCGCCCGCGACCAGGTCGAGCGCCTGGTCGCCTCCCTCGACTCCGACCCGGTGCCGTCGGCCTTCGGCGAGCCCTTCACCGGGCAGGACATGGTCGGCGCGATCGGTCAGGCGCTGTACAGCCGGGAGCTGTGGCCGTCGCTGGAGCGGGCGCTCGCGCAGTTGCTCGAGGACGGCGACACCCGCGGCCTCCAGGGCTTCTCGTCGGGCGGTGTCACCTTCCCGGTGCGCGGGGACAAGGGCGCCGGCCTCACCGACGAGGAGGACGTCCCCATGGACAACCTCCCGGCCGCCCTGATGGCGATCAACTGCGCGGACGACCCCGACCGCCCCACCGCCGCCCAGGTCACCGCGTCCCTCGGCCGGCTGCGCGCACGCTACGAGGAGGCCTCACCCGTCTTCGGCCGGTACCGGCTCACCCAGGTGCTCATGTGCTACGGCCGGCCCAAGGGCACGGACTACATCCGGGACGGCGTGAAGGACCTCGACACCGCGAGGATGCTCCTGGTGGGCACCCGCGGCGACCCGGCCACGCCGTACCGCTGGACGACCGAGACGGCCGGCCGGCTCGGCCCCTCCGCCGTGGTCCTGGACAACCGCGGCGAGGGGCACACCGGCTACGCGTCCTCCGAGTGCGTGCACCGCAAGGTCGACGACTTCCTGCTGTACGGCTCCCTGCCGCCCGACGGCAGTTCCTGCGGCCCCGAGTCGGCCGGCACCGGGTCCGACTGAGCGGCGTTCTGCTCCGAATGCCTGATATGCCGGAGAGGCCTATCGTGCTGACATGGAGCACGATCTGAGTCCCGCCACCCTCGCCGAACTGCGGCGCCCCCGCCCGTACCCGGCCGTGTCCGTCCTGACGCCGACGCATCGCCGCGAGCCGGACAACGCCCAGGACCGCGTCCGGCTGCGCAACGCGGTCGCCGCGGCCAAGAAGCAGCTGGAGGAGGATCCGGCGGTCAGCCGCGACCGCCGCACGGAGGTGTCCCGCGAGCTCGACCGGGCGCTGGCCGAGATCGACCTGACGTACGCCGAGGACGGTCTGGCGATCTTCGCCGCTCCCGGTGAGCACCAGGTCTGGACCCTGAGCCGTTCCGTGCCCGAGCGCGTGGTCCTCTCGGACACCTTCCTGACCCGCAACCTCGTCGCCGCACAGACCGCCGAGCGGCCGTTCTGGGTGCTGTCGGTCGCCGCCGACCGCGTGAAGCTGTGGAGCGGCGGCGCGGGCCGGGTCGTGGAGGAACACCTCGGCGGCTTCCCGCTGGACCGGCCCGCGGAGGACTTCGACCCCGAGCGCCAGGAGCGGATCGGTGACGCGCCGAGCACCTTCCGGGACGAGGGCACCCGCAGGTTCCTGCGCGACGCCGACAGCGCGATGGGCCGGGTGCTGCGCGCGCACCCGCGGCCGCTGTACATCACCGGGCCCGAGCCGGCACTGTCCCTCTTCGACGAGGCGGGCGCGCTGGCCGCGGCCGCGGTGCTGGTCCCGCACGGCGGGCTGGCGCACGGCACCGCCGAGGCCGTGTGGCAGGCGGTGCGGCCGGTGCTCGAGGACGAGGCGCGCGGGCAGGTCGAGGCGGTGGCCAGGGAACTGGACGCGGCCCGCGGCCGCAAGGACTTCGCGGCCGGGGTGGACGAGCTGTGGGAGAGCGCGCACACGGGCCGCGTCCGGCTGCTGGCCGTCGAGGAGGGCTTCAAGGTGACGATGCGCGACGACTGCGAGCACCTGCTCCCGGCGGCCGACGGCGACCTCGACGCCCGCGAGGACATCGTGGACGAGATCGTCGAGCAGTGCCTGGAGACCGGCGCCGACGTCCGCTTCGTGCCGGACGGCGCGCTCCGGGACGCGGACGGCATCGCGGGGGTGCTCCGGTACTGAACGCCCGCCGCCGCGCCCGGAGGCAGCACGTCCGCCCCGTGCCCCTTGACGCACGTGAAAGCCTGTTCGCCGTACACGTACCCGCTGCCCGCGGGTGCGCGGCGGACGGCGAAGGAGCGTACGCAGCGTGAGCGAACTTCTGGGTGTGGCGGTCCTGGGTGCGGGCCACATGGGCGCCGACCACATACGACGCCTCGACCGTGTGGTGAGCGGCGCCCGGGTCGCCGCGGTGGCGGACCCCGACGCGGAGCGGGCCAAGGAGGCCGTGGGCGGAATCGGCGGGGTCACCGTGCACACGGACGTCGAGGCCGCCCTGGACGCGCCGGGCGTCGAGGCGGTCCTGATCGCCTCGCCCGGCGAGGCGCACGAGGAGGCCCTGCTCGCCGCCTTCGCCCGGGGACTGCCGGTGCTGTGCGAGAAGCCCATGGTGCCGGACGCCGCGGGGGCGCTGCGGGTGGTGGAGGCGGAGGCACGCCTCGGCCGGAGGCTGGCGCAGATCGGTTTCATGCGGCGGTACGACGCCGAGTACCAGGGCCTGAAGTCCCTCCTGGACGGCGGACGCCTCGGCCGGCCCCTGATGCTGCACTGCGTGCACCGCAACGTCTCCTCTCCGCCGCACTTCACCTCGGCGATGCTGATCAACAGCTCCGTCTCGCACGAGATCGACGCGGCCCGCTGGCTGCTCGGCCAGGAGCTGGGCGCGGTGACCGTGCTGCGGCCGCGGCCGTCGGCCGGTGCGCCCGAGGGCCTGCTGGATCCGCAGTTCGTGCTCTTCGAGACCGAGGGCGGCGCCGTGGTGGACGTGGAGGTCTTCGTCAACTGCGGCTTCGGCTACGAGGTGCGCTGCGAGGCCGTCTGCGAGGCGGGCAGCGCCCGGATCGGCGCGGCGCACACCATGGTGGTGACGGCCGCGGGCGACGCGCGGGAGGAGGTGCCGCAGGACTACCTCGTACGCTTCTCCGACGCCTACGACCGCGAGGTGCAGAGCTGGGTCGACGCCACCCGCCGGGGCGGGGTCACCGGGCCGGGCACCTGGGACGGGTACGCTGCCGCAGCCGTCGCCGAGGCCGGGGTACGGGCGTTGGAGACGGGCGCACGCACGCCCGTCGAACTGGCGCCCCGTCCGGCCCTCCACGACCCGGCATAGAACGAGAGTCCGACGAACACCAGAGCGACGACCTCCGTGAGCCCCCACGCCCGCCAAGTCCCGTAGTCGGCCTACGACTTGCCGCGACTCCCGGGTGCGTCGAAGGCGTACCGGAGTCACTCCGGGAAGACGGTGGCATATGCCGGAAGCACCACCGTATCGTGTGTTGCCGAATCCCTTACGGGGCATGGCGGGCTGTGCAACAGTCGTAACGGTCCTTCCGTCAGCCTCGGTTCCACCTTGGTCGTACCGTCAGCACATCGGAGTGCGTCATGTCGTCCCATCTCTCCGCGGACCACCCGGCCGCCCAGCCACCGGGACCCGGCTCGGTCGAGGCGCTCATATCGCAGACGCGGCGGCTGCGGGGCGACGTGGACGCGGTACGGCGCGACAGCCAGGACGACGCGACGGACCCCCGGGGCCGCTGGCAGCGTGCCCTGTACGACCTGGCGCTGCACCAGCTCACCGACCTCGACGCGCACTTGGCGCAGCTGCGGGACGGTCCCGCTCCCGCGCCGCGCGCCGGTTCGCTGCTCAGCCGTGTCGGCAGCGCGGAGTGGAACCTGCTGACGGACGAGGCGGAGTGGTCCGGGGAACTGTTCCGCATCCTGGGCCGTGACCCCGCCTCCGTCCCGCTCAGTCTCGACGAACTCCCGTCCCTGGTGCTCACCGAGGACCGCCCGAAGCTGACCGCGATGGTCACGGACTGCCTCGTCGACGCCCGGCCCATCGACGGCGAGTTCCGCGTGGTGCGCCCGGACGGAACCGTACGCACCGTGCACATGATGGGCGAGCCCGTCCTCGACTGCGACGGCAGCACCGCCTCGATGTGGGCGGTGCTGCGGGACGTCAGCGAACTGCGGCGCAGTCAACGGGCGGTGAGCGAGACCAGCGACTCCCTGCGGCATCCTCCGCCGCCGCCCTGGCAGGGCCTGCTGCGGTTCCCGCAGGAGGGGCGGCCCGGCCTGGACCTGGCCGCCGCACACCTCCCTACGCCGTCCGCGACGGGGCCGCGGTCGGGACACGGCGGGTGGTACGACGCGTGTCCCCTCGGCACCGACGGCGAAACCCTGCTCACCGTCGGCGACTTCGGCCGCCCGGAGAGCGAGGGGCCCGGCCCGGCGGTGCTGATCGGCGCCGTGCGCGGTCTGGCGCTGGCCGGCACCCGGCCCGAGCGGCTCCGGGAAAGACTCGGCGAACTGCTCCGGGACACCGCCCTGCCACCGGTGCGCGGCGCCGTCCACTGCGGCTACCGGCCGGACACCCGTGCCCTGACGTGGGCCCACGACACGTGCCCCGCCCCGCTGCTCTTCCGCGGCGGGACGGGGCACGCGCTGTCCGGGCAGGCCGAGACGACCCTGGAGGCGGGCGACCTGCTGCTCCTGCACACCGGGGCACTCGAACCGGCGGCCGTGGAGCACCTCCTCTCGCTGGCCCCCCGGCTGACCGGGGCGCGCTCGGCGCAGGACGGCGTAGCGGTCGTCACGCGGGAACTCGGTGAGTTTCCGGACCGTGCGGACGCCTGCCTGCTGCTGGCCCGGGTGACGCGGTGAGACCTGTGGGGATCCGGCGCGCGACGCGCCGGCGCCTACGCGGACGCGACGCTGCCGCCCGGCCCCTTCCCCCTGGGTGACCTGCCCTTGGGCAGGGCCAGCTTGATCTCCTCCCGCAGTTCCTGGATCTTCGGGTAACCGGCGTACTCGGCGGTGAGCCGGTACATCTGGCGCAGCCGGTCCCAGGTCCGCTGGGAGGAGTTCGAGCCCATCGACACCAGGGCCAGGCGCGCGTACCGGTCCGCCTGTTCGGGGTCGTCGGCGATGAAGCAGGCGGAGGCCATCGACAGGTAGTCGAAGATCTTCGACCGCTGCCGGCCGTCGATCCTCAGGGCCAGGGCCTTGTCCGCATAGTGCTGGGCGTGCGCGGCGGCCCCCGGTTCGAACTCGGCGAGCGTCCGGTAGGCGAGGGCCTGCATGCCGTACAGGTCCTCCTCCTTGAACGTCTGCATCCAGTCCGGGGGCGGTACGTCCGCCTTGTCGGAGACGAAGAGGTCCTCGGCCCGTCCCAGGGTGCGGCGCATCGCCTGGCCCTTGCCCATGGAGGCCTGCGCCCAGGCCTCGATGGTGTAGAGCATGGCCTTGGTGCGCGGCAGCACCTGCTCGCCGGAGCCGGACTGGGCGAGCTTCATCAGGTCCAGGGCCTCGTCGGGCTTGCCCAGGTGCACCATCTGGCGGGCCGCCCGGGAGAGCGCCTCGCCCGCCCGGGGCCGGTCACCGCCCTCGCGTGCCGCGTGTGCGGCGATGACGAAGTACTTCTGGGCCGTGGGTTCCAGGCCGACGTCGTGCGACATCCAGCCCGCGAGTACGGCGAGGTTGGCGGCGACGCCCCACAGGCGCCGCTGGAGATGGGGGGGGTGGTGGTAGGCGAGCATGCCGCCCACCTCGTTGAGCTGGCCCACCACGGCCTTGCGCTGGAGGCCGCCGCCGCGGGCGGCGTCCCAGGCGCGGAACACCTCGACCGAGCGCTCCAGTTCCTCCACTTCCTGCGACCCGATGGGGGCGGCCTCGTAGCGGTCGAACCCGGCGGGGTCGGCGTGCAGGGGTTGGTGGGGGTCGGGGGCGTCGGCCGCCAGGGCCGGGTCGGCGTGCAGCCAGTCGTGCATGGCGCTGCTGAGTGCGGAGCCCGCGGCGAGCGCGGCGCCCGCGCCCACCAAGCCGCGTCGGTTGAGCATGAGGTCCATTCCCGTGAATTCGGTGAGGACCGCCGCGGTCCGCTCGGGCGCCCACGGCACGCCGTCGGGATGCTCTTCGCTCCCGCCGGGTGGCCGTTTCCCCGCACGCCCGTGCCGGACCAGACCGAGGTCCTCGATGGTCACGACACGGCCGAGACGCTCGGTGAACAGGGCTGCCAGCACCCGCGGCACCGGATCGCGCGGGATCTCTCCCATGTCGATCCACCGCCGCACCCGCGAGGTGTCGGTCGCCAGCTGGGGGTGGCCCATGGCCGCCGCCTGCCGGTTGACCAGCCTCGCGAGTTCGCCCTTGGACCAGCCGGCCAGGCCGAACAGGTCCGACAGACGGGTGTTGGGTTCTCCGCTCACGTCAAGCCCCCAGGTTCTCGGCTGAGTTGACAGTAGCCCCGTGCGGGTTGCCGGGCGACTATTCGCCACCGTTCGCCAGGGTGCGCCAGATGGTGTGCCACGGGCGGCCGGGTGTCAGGTAGGAATGCGCCACCCCGACCCGGTCGCCGTGGGGGTACTCCCCAGGGTGGCCCCGGGCGGCCGGTCGGGCGGCGCGACGACTTTCGGAAGATCTGCCCTCCGGCAGCGAACGGGCTGGACCGGAACGGCACTTCTTCAGGCAGGCACAGCAGGCACACGAAGGGATCTGTCTCGCCCATGTACGCAGCATCGTCCTCCGTGTCCGCCCCGCAGCGCTCGCTGCACCCCCGCCCGACGGCGGGTGGCGGCCCCTACCTCGCCCCCGCGCGTCCGGCGGCCCCGGTGCTCGGGGCCGGCAGGGCGCGGCTCGGCGCGGGGCCCGGCACCCAGCCGCTCAGCGGAAGAATCGACCTGTCCGGCCCCCAGGGGGCCCAACTGCGCACGGCGATCGCCGCCGTGCACCGGATCTGCCCCGAGTTCTCCCCCGTGCAGGTGCTGCGGCGCAGCGGGCGGTCCGTGCTCCTGGTCGGCACGACCGGGCGCAGCACGGCGGTGGCCAAGTGCTTAGTGGACCACTCCCCCGCGTGGGCGGAACGCAGCAGGCACGAGATAGGGGCGTACCGCTCGTTCGTCCGGCAGCGCCCCCCGGTGCGGGTGCCGAGACTGATCGCGGCGGACCCGGACAACGGCACACTGGTCATCGAGCGGATGCCCGGGCGGGTGGCGGCGTTGCAGCGGCACCCGCTGGAGGCACCGCCGCGGGCCGACATCAGGGCGGCCATCGGTGCGGTCTGCCGGCTCAACGCCTGGCGGCCGCCGGCCGGCACCTTCGACGCCCCGCTGGACTACGCGGCCCGTATCTCCCGCTACCACGAGCTGGGTCTGCTCACCGACCGGGACCTGGGCGACCTGCAAAAGCTGCTGCACGGCATCGCCCACGCGGGCGGCCGTCAGGGCATGGGCCAGTTCTGTCACGGTGACGCGCTGCTGTCCAACGTCCTCATGTCCCCGGCCGGTCCGGTGCTGGTGGACTGGGAGCACGCGGGCTGGTACCTGCCGGGGTACGACCTGGCGACGCTGTGGGCGGTCCTCGGGGACGCCCCGGCGGCCCGCCGCCAGATCAGCCAGATCGCCCAGTCCACGGGCACGGCGGCGCGTGACGCCTTCCTGGTGAACCTGATGCTGGTGCTGACCAGGGAGATCCGTACGTACGAGACGGCCGTGCAGCGTTCGATGCACGACCCGGTCGTGGCACCGCCGGCGCCGGCCCATCCGGGTGCCGCGCCGACCGGCGAGGAGCAGCGGCTGCTGCTGCGCCGACTGCACGACGACTGCCAGATGGCCCGGCGGGCCGTGCGGGCGGCGGTCGGCACGCGCTGACGGCAGGGCCGGGACGAGGCGACAGTCCGCGGTGCGTCACCCCAGACGGGGGGCGCACCGCGGTTTTCGTGTCTGCGCCACCCGGGTGTGTGCAGGGGCCATTGGTGTACGCCACTGACGCCGCGCAGGCCGGTGGGCCGCCGCCACGAAACTCGCCGAACCCCGTGCTGACGTGGGAAATCGCCGCCATGACGGCATGATTGACGGATCGTCCGACCGCCGGGTACCACTGACCCACGCCCGGCCCCGCACCCCCGTCACGCCCCGTCTTGCCCGACCGTCCCAGGAGGCCGCTTTGCGAGGATCCCCCGTCCTGCCCGCCCTGGCCACCGCTGCGCTGCTGCTGCCGCTGCTCGGCGCGGCACCGTCCGCCGCCGTGCCCCCGGACGCGCCACCCGCCCCGGACCGCCTCCAGCGGGCCTTCGCCGCCGCGGCGGCCGAGTACCACGTGCCGCCGAGCGTCCTGCTCGGCGTCTCCTACCTCCAGTCCCGCTGGGACGCGCACGGCGGCGCGCCGAGCGTGACCGGCGGCTACGGCCCACTGCACCTCACCGACGCCCGTACCGCCCTGGCCGGGGCGTCGCACCACGGCGAGGGCGCCGAGGACCCGCGCGGCGACGACGCGCGTGCCGCGCTGCACCCGGTGGACGGCGCCGCCGCGCCGCCCACCGATCTGCCGGCCCGGCTGACCACCCTGCCGAGGGCCGCCGAGCTGACCGGGCTGAGCCCCGAGGCGCTGCGCACGGACCCGGCCGCGAACGTGTCCGGCGGTGCCGCGCTGCTCGCCGCCGCGCAGCGGGAGCTGGGCGAGCCGCTCAGTGCCGACCCGGCGGACTGGTACGCGGCGGTGGCCCGTTTCTCGGGCGCGGAGGACTCCGCGACGGCGGCGGCGTACGCGGACGACGTGTACGAGGTCATCCGTACGGGTGAGCGGCGCACCACGGACGCCGGTCAGCGGGTCTCCCTCGCCGCTCGGCCCGACGTGGCGCCGCAAGTTTCTCGGCTGGACGACGCGGGCCTGCGCGCCGCGTCCGCCGCCGGCACCGAGTGCCCGGCGTCGGTGTCCTGCGAGTGGGTCCCCGCGCCGTACGAGGAGTTCGGCGACGGCGACTACGGCAACCACGATTTGGGCGGCCGCCCGGCCTCCCAGCGGATCCGCTACATCGTCGTGCACGACACCGAGGGCACCTGGAACGGGGTCCTCAACATGGTCCAGGACCCCACCTATGTGTCCTGGAACTACACCTTGCGCTCCACCGACGGTCACATCGCCCAGCATGTGAAGGCGAAGGACGTGGCGTGGCACGCGGGCAACTGGTACGTCAACGCGGGGTCGATCGGCCTGGAGCACGAGGGCTTCCTGGCGGAGCCGGACGCCTGGTACACGGAGGCGATGTACCGGTCGTCGGCGCGGCTGGTGAAGTACCTCGCGAAGAAGTACGACATCCCGCTGGACCGGCAGCACGTCCTCGGCCACGACAACGTCCCCGGCACCACCACGGCGACGATCCCCGGCATGCACACCGACCCGGGCCCGTACTGGGACTGGCGGCACTACTTCCAGCTGCTCGGCCGCCCCTTCGAGCCGACCGCGGGCAAGAAGTCCGCTCTGGTGACGATCCGCCCCGACTACGAGGCGAACCGTCCCGCGTACACCGGCTGCGAGAAGGCGGGCGAGCCCTGCGCGGCGCACGGCTCCAGCGAGGTGCGGCTGTACTCCGACCACGACGTGAACGCGCCGCTGATCAAGGACATCGGCCTCGGCACCACCCCGACGACCGGGGTGAACGACCTGTCCTCCCGGGTCTCCACGGGCCAGCAGTACGCGGTGGCCGACCGGTGGGGCGAGTGGACGGCCATCTGGTACCTCGGGCAGAAGGCGTGGTTCCACAACCCGCCGAAGAGCCCGGCGGCGGTGCCCGCCTCCGGACGGGTGCTCACCCCGCGGAAGGGCCTGGCGAGCGTCCCGGTGTACGGGCGCGCGTACCCGGAGAAGGCCGCCTACCCGGCGGACGTGCCCGCCCAGGCGGTGTCGCCGCTGCCGTACACCCTGCCCGCGGGGCAGAAGTACGTGGTCGGTGAGAAGGTGCCCGGCGAGTACTACTACGCGGTCACCTTCGACGAGGCCTCCCACCGGGTGGTGACCGGCAAGGACCAGTACTACGAGATCCAGTACGGCCACCGGGTCGCGTACGTGCGCGCCGCCGACGTGACGGTCTCGGCCGCGCGCTAGGACCGGACCGGGCAGCCGGGTCTCAGCCCTGCTGGAAAAGCTCCGCCGGGAGCGGCTTCAGCAGGGCGTACAGGTCGTCGGTGATGGGGCGGTCCCAGGCGGCGATGGTCACCAGGACGCCGTCGCTGCGGTCGAACTGCACGCAGGAGATCCGGCCCTCGGAGAGCTTGAGGCGGCGCACGATGAGCAGGTTGTCGCCCTGCATCACGGGGACGTCCTCGGCGCCGACGACGGTGATCTCCTCGTCGTTCTCCAGTGCGAGCAGCAGCTGGGCCACCTCGAAGGGGATCTCCCCTTCGGGGACCTCGCGGGCCGGGGAGCCCTCCGGGAGGTTGCCGATGATCATCGCGGGGCCGCGGCCGCCGAACAGGTCGTAGCGCAGGAAGACGCCCTGGCAGCTGCCGTCGGGCGCGGGCAGCAGGCCGGCGCCGAGATTGCCGGGCCAGTCGCCCGGGTCCATGGCCAGGACGTCGAAGTCGGGCCCGGCGGGCGTGGCGCTGCGGCGGCGGAGGAACGACATGCCGCAATGGTACGTGGCCGGGGGCCGCGGGCGACGTGCGGGCGGCTGCCCGGCCGGGCTACCCGGCCCGCCGGTGCCGGTCCTGGTGGCGGGCCACCCTGGCCCGGTTGCCGCAGGAGGGCTTGCACCACTCCTGACGCGGGTGCTCCTTGAGGAAGTAGCGCACGCAGCGAGGTGCGTGGCAGGCCCGCAGCCGCTGCCGGTCCGGGCCGGCGAGGAAGCCGATCACGGCCTGCGCGAGGGTGGCGGCGAGGTCGGCCCGGGCACCCTGCGCGGGCGCGGCACGCACGACGGGATCGGCGGCGTCGGCCCAGGCCAGGACGGGGACCGTGGGGGTGAGGGCGGCGGCCTCGTTCAGCCGCCGCAGGGCCTGGGGCACGGGCAGCAGCCGGGTGGCGTCGGCGGAACTCGGCTCGCCCGGGCGGACGGCGCGGGCGAAGAGGGCGCGGGCGGCGGCCCGTACGTCGCGTACGGCGGCCAGGGTGGGCGCGTCCGCGGCGAAGGCCCCGGCGTCGGGCACGGCGTCGGGGTGCGCCGCGACCCAGGCGGTGAGCCCGGCGGGGTCGGTCAGGTCGTCGGCGATCCCGCCGTGCCCGTCGTGCCGGACGGTCAGCGCGAGGGCGAGCGCGATCCGGGTGTCCGTGCGGGGCGAGTCGTGCATGCGGCCGATGATAGGCACGCCGGGACCGGCGGAGTGTTCACTCCTGCGGGGGAGCGGGCGGCACCACCGCGATCGGGGCCGCGGCGTGCAGCAGCACGGCGTGGGTGACCGAGCCCATCATGCGGGCGGGTGCCAGCAGGCGCCGGCGGTGCCGGCCGACGACGACCAGGTCGGCGTCCTTGGAGGACGCGACCAGGTTCCCGGCGGCGTCACCGGGCAGGGCGTGGGTGTCGACCCGGACGCCGGGGTGGCGTCCGCGGTAGGGGGCGAGCAGGCCGTCGGCCAGGACCCGTGTCTCGCTCTCGACGGAGACCTCGTCGATCACCAGGGGCATCATCTGCCCGGCGGCGGCCCAGGTCTGCACCGGCCACGGGTAGGCGGCGACCACCTGGAGGCGGGCACCGCGCAGCTCGGCCTCGGTGAAGGCGAAGGAGAGCGTGGCGTCGTCGGGACTGTCCACGTGCAGGCCCACCACCACCCGCGGACCGGGTTCGTCCGGCGCCTCGCCGTGGACCTCGCGTCCGGGGCGGGGCACCACGACGACGGGGCATGCGGCGTCGCGGGCGGCGGCCATGCCGTTGGAGCCGAGCAGCAGGCCGGCGAAGCCGCCCCGGCCCCGAGAGCCGAGGACCAGCAGCTGGGCGTCGGCGCCGAGCTCCGGCAGCAGGGCGCCCGGTACCCCTTCCATGCCCACGTACTCGGTGGGCACCGCGAAGGCCCGCCCCTGGAGGTGCGCGCGTGCCTGGTCGAGCGCCGGGTCCTCGGCGGTGCCCGGCGGGCCCGCCACCAGGACGTCGGTCTGGGCCCAGGCGGCGTACTGGCGCACGTGCACCACCCGCAGGGGTGCCTCGCGCCGGTGGGCGGCGTCGAGCGCCCAGTCCAGGGCGCGCAGGCCGTCGTCGGAACCGTCGACCGCCGCGATGACCGGCAGGGTGCTCATGGGTCCTCACCTCCGGAGTACGCACTTCCCCCCGGCGGCGGACCGGACACCCGGGTTCGGCCGGTCGGCGCACGCCGCGGTGGCTACGTGAGGTCGAACTCCCCTTCCCGCGCTCCCGAGACGAACGCGCCCCATTCCGCCGGGGTGAAGATCAGGGAGGGGCTCTGCGGGCTGCCGCTGTTCCGCATGGCGATGAACCCCTCGACGAAGGCGATCTGGACATCCCCCAGGCCCCGGCTGCTGGACTGCCACTGCGCGTTGCTGAGATCCAGCTCGGGCTTGTCCCAGCCCATGAGCGGGCGCTGGTGGGTGGTGCTCTCGGCCACGTCCGTGCTCCTCCCGGTTTCGTCGTCCGCGGCCAGCCTAGCGATCGGGTCGGACCGCCGACAGGCCGTCGCGGTGTCAGGAGCCGGCGAAGCGGTCCCGCAGCTCCCTCTTGAGGATCTTGCCGCTGGCGTTGCGCGGCAGGGCGTCCACGAACCGCACCCGCTTGGGCGCCTTGAACGCGGTGAGCTGCTCGCGGACGTGCGCGATCAGCTCGTCCTCGGT
This sequence comes from Streptomyces sp. CS113, assembly GCF_002188365.1. Lineage (NCBI taxonomy): Bacteria > Bacillati > Actinomycetota > Actinomycetes > Kitasatosporales > Streptomycetaceae > Streptomyces > Streptomyces sp. CS113. Next base: position 8,009,011 of record NZ_KZ195574.1, on the reverse strand, counting down.
GACCTCGCCGCGCGGGACGACGACGGCGGTGACGGCCTCGACCCACCGCTCGTCGGGCAGGCCGATCACGGCCGCCTCGGCGACGGCGTCGTGCGTGTAGAGGGCGTCCTCGACCTGGCGGGAGGCCACCAGGACGCCACCGGAGTTGATGACGTCCTTCACCCGGTCGACGATGGTGAAGTAGCCGTCGGCGTCCCGTACGGCGAGGTCGCCGGAGTGGAACCAGCCGTCGCGGAAGGCGGCCCCGGTCTCCTCGGGCTTGTCCCAGTAGCCGTCGCACAACTGCGGGGAGCGGTAGACGACTTCACCGGGGGTGCCGTCGGGCACGTCCTTGCCGTCCTCGTCGACCACGCGCGCGTCGACGAACAGGACGGGGCGGCCGCAGGAGTCCATGCGGCCCTCGTGCTCGTCCGGGCCGAGGACGGTGGCGAGGGGGCCGATCTCGCTCTGCCCGAAGCAGTTGTAGAAGGCCAGGTGCGGCAGGCGTGCGCGCAGCCGCTCCAGGACGGGCACCGGCATGATCGACGCGCCGTAGTAGGCCTTGCGCAGGCCGTCGAGGTCGCGGGTGGCGAAGTCGGCGCGGTTCGCGAGGCCGATCCACACGGTGGGCGGTGCGAAGAGGCTGTCCACGCGGCCGGCTTCGATCAGGTCGAAGAGGCGGTCGCCGTCGGGTGCGTCCAGGATGATGTTGGTCGCGCCGACCGCGAGGTAGGGCAGCAGGAAGACGTGGGTCTGCGCCGAGTGGTAGAGCGGGAGCGCGTGCACGGGGCGGTCGCCGGCCCGGAGGTCCAGGGCGGTGATGGCGCTCAGGTACTCGTGCACCAGCGCCCGGTGGGTCATCATGGCGCCCTTGGGCAGCGCGGTGGTGCCGGAGGTGTAGAGCAGCTGCACCAGGTCCTCGGCGCCCGGTTCGGGGCCGTCGTGGACGGGCGCCGAGGCGAGGCGGGCCAGGAGCGAGCCGTCGGCGTCGCGCAGCGGCAGGGTGCGGGTGCCGCCGGGGAGCCGGGCGGCGAGGTCGGGGTCGGTGAGGACCAGCGCGCTGCCGGACTGGCCGACGAGGTAGGCGAGGTCGTCGCCGGTGAGGTTCTGGTTGACCGGGACGTGCACCAGGCCCGCGCGGGCGCAGGCCAGGAACGCGATCAGGTAGGCGTCGGAGTTGTGGCCGTAGGCGCCCACCCGGTCGCCGGGGACCAACCCCTCGGCGAGCAGGACGCTCGCCGCCCGGGAGACCGCGGTGTCCAGTTCCTCGTACGTCCAGGAGCGGTCGCGGTACTCCACCGCGACGCGTGCCGGGGTGCGTCGGGCGCTGCGCCGCAGCACCCCGTCGACCGTGCTGCCGTGTCCGGGCGTCATGCCCCGATCCTCGGCCGGTCGCGGGGGCGGGTCAAGCGGTGCGCGCGGTCCGCCGGCTTCTCGCATCCGCTCCGTACGCCCCATTGACACGACCCGTCACTGACAGGAAAGTTTCACTCCGCACGGCGATCCGGGAAAGATACTTTCAGCTTCGGCGGCGGGAGACTCTTCGATGGCCGGTCGGTCGACGAACGGATGGACACGGCGTCAACTGGGCGCCGGCGCCCTGGCCCTGGGGGGTGCGCTGGCCATCGCCCCGTTCGCGGCCGGGCCGGCCGCGGCCCTCTCCGGGCAGGGGCACCGCCGCCCGACCCTGCGGCACGGCTCCGCCGAACGCGCCGGACTGCTCCCGGGCCACCTGCGCCGGCTCGTCACCGACGCCGAGGCGTTCCTCGGCCCGTCCCCCGAGCACCCCTGGTACGCGGGCGCCGTGCTGCTCGCCGGCCGGGGCGGCACGGTGGCCCTGCACGAACCGATCGGCATGGCGGTGCGCTACCGGGCCTACGACGAGGCGACCGACACCGGCGTGGAGTTCCCGGCGGGCGAGCAGATCCCGATGGCCCGGGACACGGTGTTCGACCTCGCGTCGATCTCCAAGCTGTTCACCTCGATCCTCGCCGTGCAGCAGCTGGAGCGGGGCACGCTGGAGCTGGAGGCGCCGGTCGCCTCGTACCTGCCGGACTTCGGCCGGGCGGGCAAGCAGGACGTGACGGTCCGCCACCTGCTCACGCACACCTCGGGCTTCAAGGCCTGGATCCCGCTGTACAGCGCGCCCACGTACGAGGAGAAGGTGCGGCTCGTCTACGACGAGGCGCCGGTGAACGCCCCCGGCACGGCGTACCTGTACTCGGACCTGAACATGATCTCGCTCCAGCTGGTGCTGGAGCGGGTCACGGGCCGCGCCCTGGACGTGCTGCTGCGCGAGGAGATCACCGCGCCGCTCGGTCTCGACCGCACCCGCTACAACCCGCCCGCCTCCTGGCGGCCGGGGATCGCCGCCACCGAGGACGCCCGCAAGCCCTGGTCCGGTCTGGACCGCGGGCTGGTGTGGGGCGAGGTGCACGACGAGAACGCCTTCAGTCTCGGCGGCGTCGCCGGTCACGCGGGGGTGTTCTCCTCGGCGTGGGACCTCGCGGTCCTCGGCCGTACGCTGCTCAACGGCGGCTCCTACGGCCGGGCCCGCATCCTGCGGCCGGAGTCGGTGGAGCTGATGTTCACGGACTTCAACACCGACTTCCCCGGCGACGAGCACGGCCTGGGCTTCGAGCTGTACCAGCACTGGTACATGGGCGCGATGGCGACTCCGCGCACGGCCGGGCACACCGGCTTCACGGGTACGTCGCTGGTGCTGGACCCGACGACCGACTCGTTCCTCGTCGTCCTCGGCAACTCCGTGCACCCGGTGCGCGGTTGGCGCTCCGGATCGGCTCCGCGGGTGGCGGCGGGCACCAACCTGGCGCGGGCGGTGCCGGTCCGTCCGGCGGAGGGGCGGACGGCGTGGTTCTCGGGGACGGCGAGTTCCGCCGCGGCCACGCTCACGCTGCCCGCCCTGGACACGTCCGCCGGCCGGGCCCGGCTGCGCTGTGCGCTGTGGTGGGACACCGAGCCCGGGTCGGACGCCCTGGTCCTGGAGGCCTCCACCGACGGAGGCGCCGGGTGGCGGCCGGTCCCGTTCACCACCACGCGTCGCGGCGAGGCCCCCGGGGAGCACCCGGACGGCTCGGCCACCGGCTGGTCGGGACGCGTCTGGCACCGGCTGAGCGCCGACCTGCCGGCCGCGCGGCGGCTCACCCTGCGCTGGCGGTACACGACCGACCGGCTGTACGTGGGCCGCGGGGCGTACGTCGACGGGCTGCGCGTGGAGGCGGCCGGTGACGTCCTGTTCCGCGACGCGCGCCCGGCCGACGCGGCACGCGTGGAGAGGGCGGGGTGGACGGCGTCGGCCGACTAGCCGGGCCGGTACCGGTGCCCTCGGGCCCGGGCCCGGGCGGGTCCGTCAGCCGTTGAAGACGGCCTTCTGCACCTCGTTCGGACCGTCGAAGCTGTTCTCCTTCAGTCCGTCGAGACGGCTGACCACCTTGTCGCCGGCGTTGTTCTTGCGGGCGCGGTCGACGAGCGACTTCTTGTCCGCCGGGTAGTCCATGCCGTTGAGGGCCTTCTGGAGGTCGATGGGGCTGAGGTCCGCCATGACGGGCTCCTTCGTCGTACGGGGGTCGCGGCACGGATGCCGCATACGGAATATCCGTTATGTCGCGGTACCCGGCCCGGTCCCGTGCATGCGCCCGTCAGGTCCCGGTCCCGTCCAGCACCGCCATCGCCGCGTTGTGCCCCGGCACCCCGCTCACCCCTCCCCCGCGCACCGCGCCCGCGCCGCACAGCAGGACGTTCGGCTGCCCGGTCTCCACGCCCCAGTGACCGGTGCCGTCCTGGGCGTGGGGCCAGGACAGCTCGCGGTGGAAGATGTTCCCGCCGGGCAGGCGCAGGTCGCGTTCCAGGTCGAGGGGCGACCTGGCCTCGATGCAGGGCCGCCCGTCGGCGTCGGTCGCCAGGCAGTCGGCGAGCGGCTCGGCGAGGTGGGCGTCGAGCTGGGCGAGGGTCGACTTCAGGAGTTCCTCGCGCACGGCGTCGTTGTCGCGGGCGAAGAGGCGCGCCGGCGTGTGCAGGCCGAACAGGGTGAGGGTGTGCATGCCCCTGGCGGCCAGGCCGGGGGCGAGGATCGTGGGGTCGGTCAGCGAATGGCAGTAGATCTCGGAGGGCGGCGTGTCGGGCAGTTCCCCGGCGGCCGCCCGGGCGTGCGCGGCGGCCAGCTGCGCGTAGCCCTCGGCGATGTGGAAGGTGCCCGCGAAGGCCTCGCGCGGGTCGGCCTCGGGGTCGCGCAGCCGCGGGAGCCGGTTCAGCAGCATGTTCACCTTGAGCTGGGCGCCCTCGGCGGGCGGGGGCGGCGCCTGGCCCGTGAGCGCGGCCAGTTCCCGCGGGGAGGCGTTGACCAGGACGTGCCGGGCGGCGGCGACGCCCTCGCCGTCGGCCGTGCGGTAGGTGACCTCGGCCGTGCGGCCGTCGGCGTCGATCCGCACCGCCTCGTGACCGGTGGCGAGCACGGCACCGGCGGCACGGGCCGCGTCGGCCAGCGCGTCGGTGAGGGCGCCCATGCCGCCGACCGGCACGTCCCAGGCGCCGGTCCCCCCGCCGATCACGTGGTAGAGGAAGCAGCGGTTCTGGAGCAGGGAGGGGTCGTGGGCGTCGGCGAAGGTGCCGATCAGGGCGTCGGTGAGGGCCACGCCCCGGACCAGGTCGTCGGCGAAGTGCTCCTCGATCGCGACGCCGACCGGCTCCTCGAACAGGGCCCGCCAGGCCGTCTCGTCGTCGACCCGGCGGCGCAGTTCGTCCCGGGTCGGCAGCGGCTCCGTGAGGGTCGGGAAGACCCGCTGGGCCACCCGGCCGGTCATGGCGTAGAAGCGCTGCCAGGCGGTGTACTCCCGCTCCGAGCCGGTGAGCCGGGCGAAGGACTCGCGGGTGCGGCGCTCTCCCCCGCCGACGAGGAGCCCGGTGGGCCGCCCGCCGCGCTCGACGGGCGTGTACGAGGAGACGGTGCGCGTACGCACCCGGAAGTCCAGGCCGAGGTCCCGCACGATCTTCCTGGGCAGCAGGCTGACCAGGTACGAGTAGCGCGACAGCCGTGCGTCGACCCCGGCGAACGGCCGGGTGGACACGGCCGCTCCGCCGGTGTGGTCCAGCCGTTCGAGGACCAGTACGGTGCGGCCGGCCCGGGCCAGGTAGGCGGCGGCGACCAGACCGTTGTGGCCGCCGCCGACGACGACGGCGTCAAAGGTGCGGGGCGTGCTGGGCGGGGTCGTCATGGCTCTTGGTAGCACGCTGCGATCGGGGGCGGCCAGCCCGCCGTCGCGCACCGTCCGCGGTCAGCGTGCCGCCCCGCGCACTGCCGCGACCCGGCGGTACAGGTCCGCGGCCTCGGTGGCGCGGCCGAGCCGTTCGAGGCAGTGGGCCTCGTCGTCGCGGGCGACGAGGGTGTCGGGGTGATCGGGGCCCAGGGCCCGTTCGCGCGCGGCGGCGACCAGGCGGTACTCGATGAGGGCGGGGGACCAGCGGCCGAGCCAGCCCAGGGCGACGGCGACCTCGCGGTGGCTGACCAGGGTGTCCGGATGGTCCGGTCCCAGCACGCGGTCGCGGATCGCGCACACCTCGCGGGCTTCGGCCAGCGCCTCCTTCCAGCGGCCCAGCCTGCCGAGGTTGACGCCCAGGCCGTGCCGGGCGCGCAGGGTCTCGGGGTGCTCGGGTCCCTGGGCGCGGGCGCGGTCGCCGATCAGCTCCTCGTACACGCTCAGCGCTTCGGCGCAGCGGCCGAGGCGGCCGAGGGCGACGCCGGTCTCGTAGCGGGCGGCGAGCGTGTCCGGGTGACGAGGGCCGAGCGCGCCGGCTCGGGCACCGGCGACGTCGCGGTAGGTCGCCAGGGCCTCCTCCCAGCGGTCCAGCCGCCCGAGTTCGTAGGCCACCTCGTAGCGGGTGACGAGGGTGTCGGGGTGGTCGGGGCCGAGTACGCGGGCGCGGGCCGCGGCCACCTCGCGGGCCGTGCGGTGGGCGTCCTCGGTACGGCCGAGCCGCCCGAGGTTGAAGGCCAGGTTGTGGCGGCAGCGCAGGGTGTCGGGGTGGTCGGCGCCCATGGTGCGCTCCCGGGCGGTCAGGACCGAGGTGTACACCTGGTGTGCGTCGGTGTGGCGGCCCAGCCGGCCCAGGGTGTAGGCCATCTCCTGACGGACGGCGAGGGTGTCGGGGTGATCGGCCCCCAGCATCCTGATCCTGGCCTCGGCGACGCCCTTGTACGCGCGCAGCGCCTCGGCGGCGCGACCGGTGCGGCCGAGGGTGAAGGCGTTCTCGTAGCGGCTGGCGAGCGTGTCGGGGTGGTCGGGGCCCAGCAGGCGCTCGCGTTCGGCGGCGACCGCGCGGTGCACCTCGCCTGCCTCCTCCCAGCGGCCGAGCCGGCCCAGGCCCAGCCCCGTTCTGTGCCGTGCGGCCAGTGCGACGGCGGCCTCGGGTGCCGGGTCCGGCCGCTTCTCCGGCGCGGGCCCGGCGGTGGGGGCGTCGGCGGGCGGGTCGCCGGCGGGCCGTGGGATCCACGCTCCGGACAGGCCCGCCGCGGGGTCCGGGGGTGTGACGCGCGGGCCGGTGCCGGTCGCCTTGTGACCGGTGGTCATGCCCCGGGTCCAGGACGGCATCCCGGCGCGTCCCCCGGCCGGCCGAGGCGTCCGCGACCGGGCGGGCGACGGCACCGGCGGCGACGGCGGAACCGGTGCCGCTGCCGCCGCCGTGCGGCCCGCGGTGATCCGGCGGCCCAGTTCGCGGGCGTCGTGCGGGCGCTGCTCGGGCCGCTTGGCCAGCAGGTCCAGGATGATCCGGTCCAGGTAGCCGGGCAGTTCGGCGCGGCGGGTGCGGGGCGGTGCGGGCTCGGTGTCGCGGTGGCCGACGAGGATCGCCCAGGCGTCGTCGAGGTCGAACGGCGGGGCGCCGGTGGCGATCTCGTAGAGCACACAGCCCAGGGAGTACAGGTCGCTGCGCCGGTCGACCTCGTCGCCGCCGATCTGCTCGGGCGACATGTAGTGCGGGGTGCCCATGGCGATGCCGGTGCCGGTCAGCCGGGCGGTGAAGCCCGGGTCGTGGCCGAGCCGGGCGATGCCGAAGTCGCAGATCTTCACGGTCCCGTCGGCGGTCCGCACGATGTTGGCCGGCTTGAGGTCGCGGTGGACGATGCCCTGCTCGTGGGTGTGGGCGAGCGCCGAGGCGACCTGTTCGGCGATGTCGACGACGTCGGCGACCGGCAGCGGGTGGCCCTTGTTGTCCTCCAGGAGCCGGCTCAGGTCGTGCCCTTCCAGCAGCTCCATGACCAGGAAGAGCACGCCGTCCCAGTCGCCGAAGTCGTGGACGACGGTCACCCCGCGGTGCTGGAGCGCGGCGGCGACCCGGGCCTCGCGCCGGAATCTCTCCCGCAGGACGCGGGTGAAGGAGTGGTCGTGCGGTGTGCCCAGTGGTTTGAGGCACTTGACGGCTATCCGACGGCCCAGTGACTCGTCCCGCGCCCGCCACACCTCTCCCATGCCGCCGCGCCCGATCCTTTCGAGCAGCCGGTACCGGCCCTGGATCAGCGTGTCGTCCCCCATGACGTCGCCCCGCCCCCGTGGTTCAGTCCGCCCCGCCCTCCCCTGGCCGGTCCAGTATGGCCGCTTGTCGTCCGATTTTGTATGGCGCCGGGCGCGCGGCCGGGCCGAGCCGTGCCATGGCGCGCAGGATGTGCTGGGGCGGCAGCTGCCAGCGCAGACGTGCCGGTACCCGGCGCAGCAGGGCGCCCGTGGCGCGCAGCCGGCGGGTGACGGTGGCGGGGGCGGGCGCCGGTCTGCCGTAGAGCTCGTGCGCGTACGGCGGTAGTGAGTCGTACGCGAGAGAGGCGACCCGCCGCCACAGCAGCTCGCGGGCCGGGACCAGGAGGGGGTGGACGGGCGGGCGGAGCAGGAAGTCGTCCACCTCGTGCGCCTCGGGGCCCGCTGCCAGTTCGGGCCGCACCCGCGTGAAGTAGGCGGCCAGCTCGGCCCGGTTCGCGGGGACGGAGCCGGGGTCGAGGCCGACGAGACGGGCGCTGTGCCGGTGTTCGGCGAGGTAGCGGTCGGCGTGGGCGTCGGTGAGCGGAAACCCGGAACGGCGCAGGACGTGCAGGTAGGAGCCGATTTCGGCGCAGTGCACCCACAGCAGCAGGGCGGGCTCGTCGAGGCCGTAGCGCTCCCCCGTCCGCGGGTCCGTGGCGCCCAGCATGCGGTGGATCTTCCGTACCCGGGCGCCGGCCCGCTCGGCGGCCTCGGTGGTGCCGTACGTCGTGGTGCCGACGAAGCCCGCGGTGCGCATCAGCCGGCCCCAGGCGTCGCGTCGGAAGTCGCTGTTCTGCATCACGCCGCGCACGGCGCGCGGGTGCAGGGCCTGGAGGTAGAGGGCGCGGACGCCGGCCACCCACATCATCGGGTCGCCGTGCGCCTGCCAGGTCACGGAACTCGGACCGAAGAGCCCCGGATCGCCGTCCGTCGCCGCCATACGGGCAGGCTAGCGCGTCGCGCCGCGCGCTCCCAGGGCCTCAGCGCAGGGTGGCGAGGAACTCTCCGCAGGCGCGGGCGCAGTCGCGGCAGGCCCGCGCGCTCTCCTCGGCGCCCGGGTGGCCGTCGAAGACGTGCGCGCTCTCCAGGCACACCTGGCGGCACCACTCCAGCTGGGCGCGGATGGCGGCCTCGTCCACCTGGTTCTGCTCGGACAGCACCCGGCAGGTCGCGTCGCAGACCTCCGCGCACATGATGCCCCTGCGCCGTACGAGTTCCTGGTTCTCGGTCCCGTCCGGGTCCACGAGGCTCGCCCGCAGGGCGCAGGCCCGGGCACACTCGGTGCACGCCTGCGCGCACGCGAAGCGGTCCTCGAGGAAGCGGAACAGTTCCTGCTGGGAAGTCGTCGTCGATGTCACACCGCGCGGGTTGCCGCCGGTTGCGGCGCCAAACGTCCGGGAGTACGGCGAGGGCGAGCGGCGCACCGGGCGAGGGAGTCGTGGTGAGCAGGTTGGTCGCGCGGGCCGGGGGTACCCGCGCTCCATGACCAACGCATGGATGGACCTGGCCGCGAGCGGCTCCGGCGGTTTCCCCGTCTGGCTGATCATCGCGGCCGTGGTGGTGGTGGCCGTGCTGATCGGCGCGTTCGCCTTCGGCAGTCGGCAAAAGCGCCGGGAGCCGCCGCCCCCGCGTCCCGAGGAACAGCCCCGTATGCCCGACGGCGGTCCCGTCCGCGAGGAGCGGCAGCGCAGGGAGCCCGACGAGATGCCGCGCAGCGACGAGCGCACGCTGCCGCACGAGATGGGGCACCAGGGCAGCCGTACCGCCTCCGACCAGGAGCGGCCCCGCTGGGACGAGGGCAGCAGCGGCTCCTTCGGCAGCGGCGGCCCGGGCGGACGGCGCTGACGGACGCCGCCCGCGCAGGGTGCCGCACTCCCGGAGCAGGGACAGGGGCGGACAGGGGTCCACGGGACCGGCGGGTCAAGCCGAAGGGTGACCGCACCTGAGCGGAGCGTAGTTTCCGGTACCGGCGGCGGGGAACCCATGCGCCGTGCTGTTGCAGAGGAGAAGGGCCCGCGCGGGTGCGCGGGCCCGTCACGCGGGCGAACACACCGTCAACTGGGCCGACGGGCGGTTTCCCGTCTCCGAGGGCGGGCGGCTGCTGCGCAAGGCCTTCCCCGAGCACTGGTCGTTCCTGCTGGGCGAGATCGCCCTGTACAGCTTCGTCGTGCTGCTGCTGACGGGGGTCTGGCTGACGCTGTTCTTCAAGCCCTCGATGACGGAGGTCGTCTACGACGGCTCGTACGAGCCCCTGCTGGGGGTGAGTATGTCGGAGGCCTACCGCTCGACGGTGGACATCAGCTTCGACGTCCGCGGCGGGCTGCTGATCCGGCAGGTCCACCACTGGGCGGCGCTGGTGTTCCTGTCCGCCATCGGGGTGCATCTGCTGCGGATTTTCTTCACCGGGGCGTTCCGCCGACCGCGTGAGGTGAACTGGCTCATCGGCGTCACGCTCTTCGTGCTGGCGCTCGCCGAGGGCTTCGCCGGCTATTCGCTCCCGGACGACCTGCTGTCCGGGACGGGGCTGCGCATCGCGCAGGGGATCATGCTGTCCATCCCGGTGGTGGGGACGTACGTCAGCATGTTCGTGTTCGGCGGCGAGTATCCCGGTGAGGACATCGTCCCGCGGCTGTACTCGGTGCACATCCTGCTGCTCCCCGCGCTGCTGGTCGCGCTGGTCACGCTCCATCTGATCCTGGTGTTCTACCTGAAGCACACCCAGTGGGCGGGCCGCGGGCGCACCCACCGCAACGCGGTGGGCAAACCGCTGTTCCCGCAGTTCATGACGAACTCCACCGGCCTGTTCTTCATGGTCTTCGGTCTCCTGACCGTGCTGGCGGCGGTGGCCGAGATCAACCCGATCTGGACGTACGGCCCCTACCGCCCCGACATCGTCTCCACGGGCTCGCAGCCGGACTGGTACGTCGGGTTCCTGGAAGGCTCGCTGCGGCTGATGCCGCCGTTCGAGACGGCGGTGGCGGGCCATACCGTCATGTGGAACGTGCTGGTGCCGGCGGTGCTGCTGCCGGGCGCCCTGTTCGCGGTGCTGTACGCCTACCCCTTCTTCGAGCGGTGGGTGACGGGCGACCACGAGGAGCACCACCTGTGCGACCGCCCCCGGGACAAGCCGGTACGCACCGGTCTCGGCGTCGCCGCGATCGTCTTCTACGGCGTGCTGCTGCTGGCCGGCGGCAACGACATCCTCGCCCACACCTTCCACGTGTCGCTGAACCTGCTCACCTGGATCTTCCGCGTGTCCCTGGTGCTGGCGCCGCCGCTGGCCTTCGCCGCGACCAAGCGCGTCTGCCTGGCGCTCCAGGAGCACGACCGCGAGCGGCTGGCCGAGGGCGAGGAGACGGGCGAGGTGCACCAGACCCTCGCGGGCGGCTACGCCGAGCGTCACGGGCCCCTCGACCCCGAGGAGCGTTACGTGCTGCGATCGCGCAGGCAGCCCGAGCCGCTCGCGCCGTCCCCGAAGGAGGGCGACGCCCCGCACGTGGGCCGCCTGCGCGCGACGCTCAGCGAGTGGTACTACGGCGACCGGGTCGACGTCGAGGAGAAGGACCCGGGAGCGGAGACGGGGCGGGGGTCGGCGCCGGAGGCGGCAGCGACCGCGGAAGCGGCGGGACGGGATTCCTACTCGGGCGAGCCGGAGCGCTGAACGCCGCGGTCCGCGTACTGGAAGACCAGTCCGCAGACGCCCATGGCGAGCAGGCCGAAGCCGATCAGGGCCAGCCACAGGCCGAAGACGATACCGAACGCGAGCACCGCGGCGGCCAGCGCGATGGTGATCGGCCAGGCGCTGTGCGGCGGGAAGAAGTCGAGCGGACCCGCCGTGTCGGCGGCCTCGCCCTCCCCGCGGTCCTGGGCCCGCAGCCCGCGCCTGCGGTACTGCACGCGCAGGAAGAACCCGACGAGCGAGGCCATCAGGAAGGCGAGGACGAGCGCGGCGGTGCCGGCGGGCTCGCGCGACCACCAGCCGTAGAGCGCCGCCTCGGCGCCGAAGAAGACCGCGACACCGGTGAACAGACGGGATTCGGTCCTCACTGCACATGCCTCTGATCGTGTCGGCTGACGTCGGGGTGGTGCAGGTCGAACGCCGGGGACTCGGAGCGGATCCGGGGCAGCGACGTGAAGTTGTGGCGCGGCGGCGGGCTGCTGGTGGCCCATTCGAGGGAACGGCCGTAGCCCCAGGGGTCGTCCTGCCCGACCTTCGTCCCGTAGTGGTGGGTGCGCCACACGTTGTAGAGGAACGGCAGGGTGGACAGCCCGAGGAGGAAGGCGCCGATGGAGCTGATGGTGTTCAGCGTGGTGAAGCCGTCCGCGGCCAGGTAGTCGGCGTAGCGCCGCGGCATGCCCTGCTCGCCGAGCCAGTGCTGGACGAGGAAGGTGGTCTGGAAGCCGACGAAGAGCGTCCAGAAGTGGATCTTCCCGATGCGTTCGTCGAGCATCTTGCCGGTGAACTTGGGCCACCAGAAGTAGAAGCCGGCGAACATCGCGAAGACGACCGTGCCGAACAGCACGTAGTGCAGGTGGGCGACGATGAAGTACGAGTCCGTCAGATGGAAGTCGAGCGGAGGTGAGGCGATGAGGACGCCGCTCATGCCGCCGAGCAGGAACGTCACCAGGAAGCCGCACGCCCACAGCATGGGGGTCTCGAAGGAGAGCGAGCCGCGCATCATGGTGCCGATCCAGTTGAAGAACTTCACCCCGGTCGGCACCGCGATGAGGAACGACATGAGGGAGAAGAACGGGAGCAGCACGGCGCCGGTGGCGAACATGTGGTGGGCCCACACCACCGCGGAGAGCATGGTGATGGCGATGGTGGCGCCGACCAGGCTGACGTAGCCGAAGATCGGCTTGCGGCTGAAGACCGGGATGATCTCGGTGACGATGCCGAAGAACGGCAGCGCCACGATGTACACCTCGGGATGGCCGAAGAACCAGAACAGGTGCTGCCACAGCAGCGCCCCGCCGTTGGCCGCGTCGAAGACGTGCGCGCCGAACTTCCGGTCGGCCTCCAGCATCAGCAGCGCGGCGGTGAGCACGGGGAAGGCGGGCAGCACCAGGATCGAGGTGAACAGGATGTTCCAGGTGAAGATCGGCATCCGGAACATGGTCATGCCGGGGGCGCGCAGGCAGATGATGGTGGTGATGAAGTTGACGGCGCTGAGCGTGGTCGACACGCCGCTCACCACCAGGCCCATGGTCCACAGGTCGCCGCCCGGCCCCGGACTGAAGGTCGCGCTGTTCAGCGGCGCGTAGGCGAACCAGCCGAACGAGGCCGCTCCCCCGGGTGTCAGGAAGCCCGCCACCACCATCAGGCCGCCGAACAGGTACATCCAGTATGAGAGCGCGTTCAGGCGGGGGAACGCCAGGTCGGGGGCGCCGATCTGCAAGGGCATGATGACGTTGGTGAATCCGGCGAACAGCGGGGTCGCGAACAGCAGCATCATGATGGTGCCGTGCACGGTGAACAGCTGGTTGTACTGCTCGTTGCTGAACAACTGCAATCCCGGCCGGGCGAGTTCGCTGCGCATCAGCATGGCCAGGACGCCGCCGAGGAGGAAGAAGCCGAACGACGTCGCCAGGTAGAGATGACCGATCACCTTGTGATCGGTCGTCGTGGCCCACCGCACCAGCGCCCGGCCCAGCGTGCGGTTCGTCCGCTGCCGAGCCGGTGTCCGGCGCGGCGGCCCGGTCCTTCTGTCCACCGCCATGCGGCGGAGAGTACCCAGGCGCCATAGGCGCAGACGTACGACCACGCCGAGGCCGGTGCCGGGGTCCGGCGGATGGGTCACCGGGGCGGGCGGGTGCGGACCGGACGGTGCCGGGCCGCACCCGCGCGCGGGGGCCGGGTTACGAGGCGTCGAGCACGGTGCCGGTCAGCACCGGGCCCTGCGGCTCGCCCCCGTCGTCGGTGTTGCGCAGCCCGAGGTACTCCGTGGGCTCCGCGACCTCGTCGGTGACGGTGGGCACCGTCACCTCGGCGTCCGTCTCGCCGGGCGGGACCGAGGCCCAGAGCGCGAAGTAGTCCAGCCGAGACAGCGGGACCTCCTCGTCGGGGACCTCCCCGACCGTCTCCAGGAGCCAGTCCTGGTCGACGTCCTTGGTGGACAGTTCGGGACGCGAGCCGTCGGGGACCGGCACCAGCACCGTGCCGAGGTCCACGTCGGCGGGCTCCGACAGGGAGACCCGCCAGCGCAGCGGCTGCCCCTCGGTGACCTCGTCCGCTACGGGTGTCACGCGGATCTCCGGCATCGGGTCGTCCTCCTCGACCGACACGCCACCGGCGTAGGAGCCTACGACCGAGCCGTGTACCGCCTTGACCAGCAGGTTGTGGTGGGTGTTGCCGCCGTACCGCTGATTGCCCGTCACCTTCACGGCGACATCGGTGAAGGGGCTCCCGGAACGCACGGTGACCAGACGCTCCTCGGCTCCCCAGCCCGACGGATCCATCACGTACATCCGGACCGTGCCGGTGCCTTTGCCGGAGACCCGCACTGGCACGCGATAGGTGCGCACGCCGGAGTCGCCCTCCTCGACCGTCGTCCGGCCGACGTCGACGCGGGCCAGCGGGGCCGGTCGCACCGCGGGCGTGCCCGGCTGCCAGGCGTGGGCGTCCATCAGCCAGGCCGTGCCCGCCCGGGAGCGCGGCGTCAGTTCCAGCGTGGTGACGCGGCGCAGGTCGACTCCGGCGCGGGTGGCTGCGGTGAGCGGTACGCGTCGTTCCTGCGCCCAGTAGGACGCGGTGCGTTCGCTGCCCGGGAGGCCGTCGGCGCGGACGGCGCCGAGGGTGGCGCGCCGGCCGGCGGCGTCGGTGACGGACACGTCGAGCCGGGTGCCGGTGCTGCCCGGCGGCACGATGACGCGCAGGGCGAGGCTCTTGGCGCCCTTCAGGGAGACGGGGGCGCCGGGGTGGATGCGGGTCGCGGTGCCGGGCGCGGACCAGTCCAGGGCGACCGCGCCGCGGCCGCTCTCGCGGTCCGGGAGCCAGTACGCGAAGTGCGGTGAGGAGCCGCGCGCGTCCTCGCCGAGGCAGGCGGCGCCCGGGTCGGGGTCGACGGCGGAGCACAGGTGTCCGCCGCCGGTCACCCGCAGGCCGTCGTCCGGCAGGAACCCGGCGCCGCGGCCGGCGCCGACCGCGTGGGTCAGCACCCGCGCCGGGTCGGCCGAGGGGGCGCGGCGGCCCGTGCCGTCGATCAGCTCGCGCACCCGGTCGTCACCGGCGACGAACAGCCGGGCGGCGGTGGCGATGTAGGTCGCGCCGGCCCGGTGCTGCTGCCCTGCGGTGAGCCGGGTGGGGCTGTCGATGGAACAGACCGGGTCGGGGTCCTCGGGGTCCTCCCAGAAGTCGTCGGAGGCGGGGGCCTCGGCCCGGCCGGGTGTCCACTCGCTGTTGAAGTAGTTGTGGTTGGCGCCCGTGATGTGGACCGCGCTGTGCAGCGCGCGGCCCCGGCTCACCCCTCGGGTGCCGTCGACGTAGAGCTGCCCCTGGAGGTCGGAGACGTCGCCGTCGCAGCCCGGCAGGACGGTCAGGGACGGCACGTCGGGCACCGGGTTCTGGCCGAAGGCGGTGGGGCCGACGAGTACGGTGCCGCGGATGGTCCAGCGGGCCCGTCCCTGTGTGCCGTCCTGGTCGGCGGGCGGCGGGTACAGGCTGTCCATGGCCGCCCGGTCGACGCCCTCGCCGCCGCGGGAGTGGCCGACGAGCAGGACGCGGGACGGGTCGGCCTTCGGGCCGCGGCGCACGGCGTCCGGAGCGGCGGAGGTTTTGGCGGCCCAGTCGGCCCAGCGGGCCAGGTGCGCGCGCACCAGTGACGAGCGTGCCTGGGCGCCACCGTCCTCGAGGGCGCCGTCCTGGCCGTTGATGCCGTTGGCGGAGATCGAGACGGTCACATAGCCCTGGGAGGCCAGCAGTTCCTGGTCCTGGCGGTAGCCGCGGTGGCTGGGGATGGGCTTCGCGTCGTCGGCGCAGGGCCAGTCGATGGTGACGGACTCCTCGCCCTGGCCGGGGACGTAGCAGGTGGCGTGCCGTCCGTGCAGGAAGAGCGCGAGGGGGCGCTTGCCGGTCGTGCCCTTCGGTGCGACGACCAGGCCGCGCATCTCGACCGGCGCGGACAGGCCGGGCAGCCGGACCGGGTCGAGCGTGTACTCGCCGGTGGTGGTGTCGTACCGGCCGGGCCGGCCCGGGTCGACGGTGCCGGCGGGGAGTCGGGGCGGGAGTTTGGCCGGGGGTGCTTCGGCGGGGCGGCGCTGCCGGGCGGCGGCGCCCGGTTCCCGGTCCAGCCGGCGGCCGGCGGCGCGGACCTGGAGGCCGGTCAGCCCGTGCGGTGCGGCCGCTCGGGTCGCGTCCAGCGGTAAGCGGAAGGTCCTGCCGTCGCGGTCCGGTTCGGGTACGCCCAGCAGGCGGCCGCCGGAGTGGAACTCCACT
Organism: Streptomyces sp. CS113; assembly: GCF_002188365.1. NCBI lineage: Bacteria > Bacillati > Actinomycetota > Actinomycetes > Kitasatosporales > Streptomycetaceae > Streptomyces > Streptomyces sp. CS113. The sequence goes on along the minus strand of NZ_KZ195574.1, from coordinate 7,993,075 downwards.
CGTGCGTCACCGGGCGGAACGGCCCGCGGGGAGCGCCACTCCAGGGCTCTCGCCGTACCGTTGCCGGTGATCCGCCAGCCGGGCGGCAGGTCGGCGGTGCCGGTCGGTGCCGCCCGCACGGAGGTGGCGCCGCCGGGTGGTTGCGGTGCGGCCTGGGCCGCGGCGGGTGCGACGCCCACCAGGGTCAGGGCCGCCGTCGCGGCGGCCCACAGCGTTCGAGCACGTATCAAGAATCCGCTCCTCAGTACCTCGGTGGTGCCTCGGTCCGGGGGAACGCCCGTGCGGGCGCCCCCGGTTGGAGGAGGGGAGGGAGATCCTTGGGGTTGCCTGTGAGCCGCCGGCCACCGGCCGTCGGCTGTCGGCCGTCAGCCGCCGGTGCCGCCGACGGCCGTGCCGGTGCCGGGGTCCGCCCCGGTCTCGGCGGTCCCGGGCTTCGAGGGTGTCCTGCGGGTCGCCGCGTCCACCGGGCAGTCCTCGCTGGAGCGGCCCGCCAGCCGGCCGCCGGGCTGCTCCACCGTCACCTGCGCGCTCCCCAGTGCCGGGTCCTGGCGCAGCCGGGCCACGGCTACGGTGCAGGCCAGTTGGTCGACGGCCGTGTCACTGAGGCTTCCGGCACCGCGCGGCAGCTGGACGTTGACGCCGGTGCCGTCGGTGCGGATGGTGGGGGCCTCGGCGGCGGGCGGCAGTTCGGTGGTCAGCCCCCTCCCGCGCTCCTTGTCGTCGGGCCCCTTGAACAGCATGAGCACGGTGCTGCCGAGGTCGGTCGAACCCGGCACCGTGCGGTCCACCGCGACCAGGGCCCCGCCCTCGACGAAGTAGAGCGGGACGTTGACCAGGGGCACCGCCTCGGGCACGGACTCCGACGGCGCGGACGTGACGCCCGGGTCCAGGACGCCCGTCGCGGGTTCGCCCGCCTCGACCACTCCGGTCTCGGGGATGCCGCACGCGGAGAGCGGAAGCAGCGCGGCGAGCAGCAGCGGGAAGGCGCGCGCCGACGGTTTCATGTGCGGTCCTCCTTCTGCGGGGGCGGGGTCCGGTCCTCCGCCGCGTCCGGCCGCAGCGGCAGGACGACCGTGAAGACGGCGCCGCCCTCCGGGTGGTTGGCCGCCCGGACGGTACCGCCGTGCAGGCGTACGTTCTCCGTGGTGATGGCCAGGCCGAGGCCGCTGCCCTCGCTCCGGGCGCGGGCGTCGGCCGACTTGTAGAAGCGGTCGAAGACATGGGGCAGGACGTTCTCGGGGATGCCGTCCCCGCCGTCGCGGACCGTGACGACCGCCTGTCGTCCGGCGCGGGGGTCGTCCTGGGCGCGGAGGTCCAGGCGGACCGGGGGCGCGCCGTGCCTCAGGGCGTTGGCGACGAGGTTCGCCACGACCACGTCGAGGCGGCGCGGGTCGACGCGGCCGCGAAGCTCCCCCGGTTCCGGCAGGCCGGTCTCCACGGTGTCCTGCCAGCCGCGCGAGGCGAGCGTGCGCCGCAGGGACTCGGCGAGGTCGATCTCGTCCAGGTGCAGGGCGGCCGCGCCCGCGTCGAACCGCGAGATCTCCATCAGGTCGTCCACCAGCTCGGCCAGTTTCGCGGTCTCCGTGCTGATCAGGCGTACGGCCGTCGCGGTGTCCTCGTCCAGTCCGGCGGCGTCCTCGTCCAGCACGTCGGTGACCGCCGACATCGCCGCCAGCGGGGTGCGCAGTTCGTGGGAGACGTCGGCGGCGAAGCGCCGGGCGCCGGCCTCCATGCGCCGCAGTTCCGCGACCGAGCCCTCCAGTGCCGCGGCGGTCTCGTTGAAGGTGCGGGACAGATCGGCCAGTTCGTCGGAGCCGTGCACCGCGAGCCGGGTGTCGAGGCGCCCCTCGGCGATGCTCCGGGTCGCCCGGCGCAGCGCCCGCACCGGACGCAGTACGCCGCGAGCGGCCAGCAGGGCGATCAGGACGGCCAGCACCAGGGCCGGTACGGTGGCCCGTTCGATGGCGGTGACCAGCGCGTCGACGTATCCCTGTTCCTCGCGCTGCGGCACCGTGAGGTAGACCTCGAGTCCGGAGGCGCTCCGCTCGGTGCTGTACTGGCCGGCGAAGGTGACGGGCATGCCGACGACCAGCGAGGAGTGGCCGTCGTGCGACACCCGCTGGAACACGGTGGCCCGGCGGGAGCGCACGGACTCGCGCATCGCCGGGGACAGTTCCGCGAACGTGTCCCCGGGCACGGACGTGGCGCTCGCCTCCCGGTAGGCGACCAGTACCCGCCACGGCTGGGACCGCCCGCCCCTGGACACGTCGTCGGCGAACGACTCGAGGGCGGCCGCGTCGGGCGGGAACCGGTAGTTGGGCACCAGGGTGTTGACGCGGTGCCGGAACTCCTCGATCACCGTGTCCTGGCTCTGTTGCAGGACCCCGGTCCGTGCCTCGCGGAAGGTCAGCGCGCCGGTGGTCACCGTGGCCACGACCGCGACGAGGGTGAAGGTCACCACCAGCCGCAGGCGCAGCCCCATCAGCGCCCGCAGTACCCGGGGAACTCTCACCGGGGCCCGAAACGGTAGCCGAAGCCGCGCACGGTGTGGACGTAGCGCGGACTGCCCGACGGCTCACCGATCTTGGACCGCAGTCGCTTGACGCAGGCGTCCACGAGCCGTGCGTCCCCGTGGTAGTTGTGCTCCCACACGGCTTCCAGGAGCTGCTGGCGGCTGAACACCTGCCCGGCCGAGGCGGACAGGGTGAGCAGCAGCCGCAGTTCGGAGGGGCCGAGGGCGACGGGCCGTCCCTGGTGGGTGACGGTCAGCCCGGCCCGGTCGATGACCAGGTCGCCGTGGTGTTCGGTGCGCGGTGTGCCCTGGTCGTCCGTCGTGCCGCCCACGCGGCGCAGCACGGCGCGTATGCGTGCGTCCAGCACGCGGGCGCGCACCGGTTTGACGACGTAGTCGTCGGCGCCGGACTCCAGGCCGACGACGATGTCGGTGTCGTCGCCGCGTGCGGTGGCCATGATGATCGGCACCTGGTCGTGGGCGCGTATGCGGCGGCACACCTCCAGGCCGGACATGCCCGGCAGCATCAGGTCGAGGACCACGGCGTCGGGCCGGAACGACCGGAGCTGCTCGAGCCCGTCCTCGCCGGTCGCGGCCGCGGCGACCTCGTGCCCCTGCCGGCGCAGGGCCAGTCGCACGCCGTCCCGGACGGCGCGGTCGTCTTCGATGATCAGGACCCGTGGCATGGACCTCAGTATGGGGGTGGGCGGGCGGCGGACCACGGCCGGGTGACGGCTGTTACACAGCGGTCCAAAAGCCGTCCACGGACGATCACACGGCCCCGGCAGGCTTTGTGATCATGAACGAGCGCCGCCGACCGACTCCCCCACCGTCCTCCGCCACCGCGGGCCGCCGACGCCGCGACGGCCGCTCCCGCCGCCGACGCGGCGGCCGGCCCCGGCTGTTGTGGCCGGGGCTCGCGGCCGGGGCCGTCCTGGTGCTCGCCGGCGGTCTGGCCCTCAGGGGCGCGACGGAGCCCTCCGGCGGCTCGTCCGACACGGCCGGTGCGTCCTCGTCGGCCCCGGGGGGCGAGGCGCCCCTGGCCGGGGCGACGGAGGAGGGTTCCACGGCCGCGCCGACGAAGGAGAAGGAAGCACAGGAGGAGAAGGAGAAGGGCAAGGGGAAGGACGGGAAGGGGACGGAGGAGAAACCGGACCCCGACTCGATTCCGTCGTCCGGACCTGGGACGTTCGCCACCGCGGGCGGCGGCGGTGACCTGGTCGGCGGCAGCGGGCGGACGCTGACGTACGTGGTGCAGGTCGAGGACGGCATCGGGATCCCGGCGCCGGACGTCGCGGCCGAGGTGGAACGCGTTCTGGCCGACGAGCGGGGCTGGACCGCCGACGGGAAGGTCGGGTTCCGGCGGGTGTCCGGGGGCGCGTCCGACTTCCGGGTACGGCTCGCCACGGCGGGGACGGTGGACGACATCTGCGGTCAGTACGGCCTGGACACCGGCGGCGAGGTCAACTGCAACGTGGGCCAGGACGTCATGGTCAACCTCAAGCGGTGGCTGCTGGCCACGCAGTACTACGCGGACGACGTGACGTCGTACCGGGCGCTGATCATCAACCACGAGGTGGGGCACTTCCTCGGCCACGGCCATGAGGGCTGCCCCGGGGCCGGGCGTCCGGCCCCGGTGATGATGCAGCAGATCAAGGGCCTGCACGGCTGCCGCACCAACGTCTGGCCCTACGACGCCGACGGGCGTGCGATCACGGGCCCGGCCGTCGGCTGACGGTGTCGCCGTCGGGTTTCCCGCAGTCCGGGTTCCGGCAGGTGCCGGGGCCCCAGACCGGGACGTTGATCCCCAGCGTCTTGTGCCGGTGGATCTCGGCGGGGACCCGGTGGCCGCAGGTCGGGCAGATCTCCTCGTACTTCGCGTCGACCTGTCGCGGCCTTCTCGTCTTCTGCGTGTGACTGCTCATGGTGACCACACCCACGCTCGTGAGACCGGCTGAACGGTTCTTTGCCTTTACTTTACCTTACGCGGAGAGGGCCCGCGCAGCGCGTCCGCGTCCTCCCCGTCCGTCCCGTCTCCCCCGTCCCTCCCCTCCTTCGCGTCGGCGGGCCGGCGCAGGCTCAGTGTCACCGAGATTGCCAGGACCACGACGATGACCGCCAGGCTCACCGGGGAGGGGATCTCCGGCACGGCGGGGCTGACCATCTTGTGCGTCGCCTGGAGGATGAGTTTGACGCCGATGAAGCCGAGGATGACCGCCAGGCCGGTGCTCAGGTAGTGGAAGCGCTCCAGCAGCCCCGACAGCATGAAGTAGAGGGCGCGCAGGCCGAGGATGGCGAAGGCGTTGCTGGTGTAGACGATGAAGGTGTCGTCGCTGACGGCGAGCACGGCCGGGACGCTGTCCACGGCGAAGATCAGGTCTGCCGCCTCGATCGCGGCGACGACGGCGAGCAACGGGGTCGCCACGTGCTTGCCCGCTTCCTTCACGAAGAACTTCTGACCCGCGTAGGTGTCCCGCACGGGGACGAACTTGCGCAGCAGCCGCACGGCGAAGCTCCTGCCGGGGTCGAAGCTCTCCTCCTCGCCCTTGAGGATCTTGTAGACGCTGTAGAAGAGGATGGCCGCGAAGGCGAACAGCACGGCGGTGAAGCGGTTGACCACGGCCACGCCGGCGGCGAGGAAGACGCCGCGGAACACGAGGGCGCCGATGACGCCGAAGAACAGCACGCGGTGCTGATAGGCACGGGGCACCTGGAAGTAGGCGAAGATCAGGGCGAAGACGAAGAGGTTGTCGACCGAGAGGCTCTTCTCCAGCAGCCACGCGGTGGTGTACTCGGTGCCCGCCGTGCTGCCGAGGACGAGGAAGACGACCGCGCCGAAGGCGAGGGCCAGGCCCACCCACAGACCGCTCCAGGCGGCCGCTTCCCTGAAGCCGATGACGTGGGCGCTGCGGTGTGCCAGCAGGTCCACGGCGAGCGAGACGACGACGGTGGCGGCGAAGACCACCCAGAGCCAGAAGGGCACATCGAACATGGGGGCCTCGCAATGAGCTGGGGGGTGTCAGCGGTCCTCGGCGACGGGCGCCGGCCGCATCGCCTCGGTGGGCACGCCGTTGGCCCTGGCCGCGTCGGCGAGGGCCTGTGCCGCGGCCTCGGCGGCCTGCGCCGTGTCGCTGGCCGCCTGGGCGGCTCCGTCGTCCGAGGGGCTCTCCCGGGTGGCCGGCGATTGCGGCAGCGCCTCGGTGAAGGCGCGGGAGACTCCCTGGAGGGCGGAGGTGACTTCGCTGGGGATGACCCAGAACGTGCTGCCCGAGCCCTGCGCCAGCTGGGGCAGCACCTGGAGGTACTGGTAGGCGAGGAGCTTGGGGTCGGGGTCGTTGCGGTGGACGGCCTGGAAGACCTCGTCGATGGCCCGGGACTGTCCCTCCGCCTTCAGGATCTCGGCGGTGCGGTTGCCCTCGGCGCGCAGGACGGCGGCCTGCTTGTCGCCCTCGGCGGTGAGGATCTGCGACTGCCGCTGGCCCTCCGCGCCGAGGATCGCGGCCCGCTTGTCCCGCTCGGCCCGCATCTGCTTCTGCATGGCGTCCTTGATGGACTGCGGCGGGTCGATCGCCTTGATCTCCACCCGGTTCACCCGCAGCCCCCATTTGCCGGTGGCCTCGTCGAGCACCCCGCGCAGTTGGCTGTTGATGGTGTCGCGCGAGGTGAGGGTCTTCTCCAGGTCCATGGATCCCACGACGTTGCGCAGGGTGGTGACGGTGAGCTGCTCGACCGCCTGGAGGAAGTTCGCGATCTCGTAGAAGGCCGCACGCGGGTCCGTGACCTGGAAGTACAGCACGGTGTCGATCTCGACGACCAGATTGTCCTCGGTGATGACCGGTTGGGGCTTGAAGGAAACGACCTGCTCGCGCAGGTCGATCACCGGATAGACCCGGTCGATGTACGGAATGACCACGCTGAGCCCGGGTTTCAGCGTGCGGTGGTAGCGGCCGAGCCGTTCGACGTTTCGGGCGCGCGCCTGCGGCACGATGCGCACCGCCCGCACCACGGTGAAAACCGCGAGAAGCGCGACGATCACACCGGCGATGAGGAACGCCGAGGCTTCCATGGTCACTCCCGGGGATAGACGAATGCGGTGGTGCCGCTGATCTCCAGGACGTCGACGGTCGCGCCCGGGGGAATCACCAGCGTCTCGTCGTAGGAACGGGCCGTCCATTCCTCGCCGCCGATACGGACCCTGCCTTCTCTTCCGGTCACTTCGGAAAGGACGTACGCGGCCTGCCCGACCAGGGCGTCCACCCCGAACCGCTGGGTCTGGGGCTGGACGAGGTGGCGCAGGGCGACGGGGCGGAGGAAGAAGAGGGTGATCGCGGAGACGACCGTGAACACGAGGAATTGAAAAGGCGTGGAAAGGCCGGCCGCCGCGGATCCCGCCGTGATGAGAGCGGCCGCTCCCAGCATTCCGAGCGCGGCGGTCAGGGTGAAGATCTCCGCCACGATCAGGACCGCCGAAATGATCAGCCAGATCAGCCACGGGTCCATCACGGCCCCCTTCCCGCTTTTGAATTATTTTACCGGCTTTCCAGAAAAGCGGCCCCGTTCGTCAGCGGCGGGCGCCGGGAGGCGCGGGGGGCCGGCGCGCGCCGCGGTCGGTGCGCGCCGGCCGTCGCGCTCACGCGGTCGCGCAGGCTCCGAGGTCTTCCCAGACGCCCCATTCGCCGGTGGTGCCGGGCTCCTCGCCCCGCCAATCTTCTGGTTGCCGATGAAGTACTGCCAGTCGGCGGTGGCGTGCCGCGCCGTGTGGTGCCAGGTGAAGGTGTGCGCGGTGCCCACCGGCGTGACCCGCCAGCCCTCCGATACAGGTCTAGACCTGACGTGTTCAGGCCTAGACCATAGCGGCAAACCCGGTGCGGTCAAGGGCTCGCGCAACATCAACCAGCTTGCAGTGAAGGGGATTTGACGGGACGTCCGGCGTGCGCAACTCGTTGCGCTATTGGTCTAGACAAGGGTCGTCGTGATGGTTAAAAGTCGAATGGGTCGTGCGTCTCCCCCCTCCCTCGGGACGCCCTCGGACCCAGCCCCCGTGCTGCGCACCATCCCCACCGGCCGCCCGGTCCCGATCCGCGGCCGCTGCGCAAGAGAGGAGCACCACCGTTGGAAGCGTTGGAGAAACGCAGGGAGCACGTGATCGCGCTCTTCCGCATCGTCGTGGGCCTGCTGTTCGCCTGCCACGGAGCCGCCACCCTGTTCGACGTCCTGGGCGGCCCGCACGGCGCCGCACCCGACGTCGCCGAGTGGCCCGGCTGGTGGGCCGCCGTGGTGCAACTCGTCGGCGGCACACTGGTCCTGTGCGGCCTCGTCACCCGCACCGCGGCCGTCCTGTGCTCCGGGTCCATGGCGTACGCCTATTTCGTGGAGCACCAGCCCGACGGACTCTTCCCCATCGAGAACGGCGGGGAGTCGGCGGCCATGTTCTGCTGGTCCTTCCTCCTGGTCGCCGCCCTGGGCCCGGGCCGCTGGAGTCTGGCTTCGCGCCTGCGCCCCCGCAGAGGGGCCGGCGGCCGAGCGGTCACCGGGCCGATGCCCACGGACACGCCGACGTCCGTCTGAGGCGGGGCCCGCCCGACCGGCGCGGAGCGGTGGTCACCCCGGGGACCGCCGCACCGCCGCCTACTCCCCGCCGGCGAACATCCTGATCAGGCCGTGCGGTGTGTCGTCGCCGAACATCAGGGCGTGCAGCCGGGACGCCTCGGCGGCCTCCGCCGCACCGCGCGGGAACAAGTCCCGCTCGTACGCGGCGAGCGCGGCCTCCACGTCGCCGGGGTGCGCGGCGAGAGCCCTGCCGAGTTCGGCGCCGTCGTACATGGCCAGGTTGGCGCCTTCGCCGGACGGCGGCACGAGGTGGGCCGCGTCACCGAGCAGGGTGACGCCGGGCACCCGCTCCCAGCGGTGCCCGGCGGGGAGGGTGTACAGCGGACGCACGACCGGCGCGGTGTCGGCGTCGGTGATCATCGCCGTCAACTCCGGCGCCCATCCGGCGAACTCCCGCGCCACCCGCGCGACGCCCGCCGCCTCGGCGAGGTCCATGCCGTCGAACCACTCCCGCGGCTTGCGCAGGGCCACGTAGCCGTGCAGAGTCCCGCCGCTCTCCCGGTGGGCCTGGATCGCCTTCCCCGGCGCGAGGGCGAGCATCGCACCGTCGCCGACCGCCTTCGCGGTCGCCGGGTGCCGGACCTCGGCGTCGAACAGAAAGGTCTCGACGAACGACATGCCGACGTACTCGGGTGCGGCGCCGGACAGCAGCGGACGCACCCGGGACCAGGCGCCGTCCGCGCCGACCAGCAGGCTCGAGACGACGGAGCCGCCGTCCGCGAACTCCACCTCGTGGCCGCCGCCGCCCAGGGAGCGGACGGCGCGGACCTTGTGCCCCCAGCGGACGGTGCCGGGCGGGAGCGACTCGAGCAGTATCCGCCGCAGTTCACCGCGCATCACCTCGGGGCGGCCGCCCGTGCCGTCGTCGCCCTCCTCGAACAGGACCGTCCCGTCCGGCGCGAGGGCCCGCGTCGCCTGCCGGCCCTCCAGGACGAGACCGCGGAACTCCTCGGACAGGCCCGCGGCGCGCAGCGCCGTCCGGCCGTTGTGGTCGTGGATGTCGAGCATCCCGCCCTGGGCGCGGGCCGCCGCCGAGGCCTCGGCCTCGTAGACCGTGGCCGGGATTCCGTGGACGTGCAGGACGCGGGCGAGCGTGAGGCCGCCGAGTCCGGCGCCGACGATCGTGACGTGCGTGGTCATGGCCATACCTCCTGATCGCGGCCCCCGCGGACCGGGAAGCCGACGGGACCGACTGGGTCTGGAACGGTGTTCCAGTACTTCTAGGGTGGAACGCCGTTCCAGTCGCTGTCAAGCTGGAACGACGTTCCAGGAGGTCTAGGATGAAGGGCATGGCACCCAGGTCGCGCCGCCCTGAACGGCGGCAGGAACCCCTCTCGCGGGAGCGGATCGTCACCGCCGCCGTCGAACTGCTCGACACCGTGGGCGAGCGCGGCCTCACCTTCCGCGCGCTGGCCGAGCGCCTCTCGACCGGCCCCGGGGCGATCTACTGGCACATCACGGGGAAGACAGAACTGCTCGGCGCCGCCACGGACGCGGTCGTCACCGCCGCGGTGACCGCCGGGCCCGCCGGCACCGCCGACTCGCCCCAGGACGCCGTCCGTGCCGTCGCGCTCGGCCTGTTCGACGCGACCGAGGCGCACCCGTGGCTGGCCACGCAGCTCGCGACGCAGTTGTCCCGCACCCCCTGGGGGACGGTGGCGCCCCGGATCTTCGAGAGCCTCGGCCGCCAGGTCCAGGCGATGGGTGTGCCCGAGGCCCACTGGTTCACGGCGTCCTCGGCACTGATGCACTACATCCTCGGCGCCGCCGGCCAGAACGCCGTGAACTCCGCGAGCGCCGCCCACGCGGGCCCGTCGGGGAGCGACGTGGACCGGGACGAGTTCCTCGGCACCGTGTCGACGGCGTGGGAGGGGCTCGACCCGGACGCGTACCCGTTCACCCGGGCCGTGGCGGACCAGGTGCGCGGTCACGACGACCGCGAGCAGTTCCTCGCCGGGATCAGCCTCGTCCTGGCCGGCATCACGGCACTTCACCGGCCCGCCCGCTAGCCCGGGGCGCAGCCGCTCGCCGTCGGGGCGGCCTTCGGCGTGTGCGCCGTCTCACTCATCCCGCAGTCGCCCACGTTGCGTGGGTCACTGCGGAAATGCCCCTTTCGCGGCCATGCTCGATGTGAGAGGCGCCGCGCGAAGTCGCGCACAGCGTCGTCGACTTGGCCGCGCCGCGGTCAAGTGAGCCATGCCACAGCGCTCGTGACGCCGCCCCTTCCTGCTGCCTCTTCTGCCTCCTTCTCCCCCCTCCCTCCCCCACCGTTCCCCTTCCTCAGCTGCGCCCCCGCTCACTGCGGAATTCGTAGAAAGGTGCCGATCGTGGCCGCTTACCTGTGCGCTCCCGCCGTGATACACGGCGAGCACTCCGTGAAGACCAGCGACATCGTGGCCGAAGTACGCGACCGGCACCCGGACGCGGCGTGGGCGCCGCGGATCGACGGCATCGCCGCCAGTACGGGCATCGAGTCCCGCGGCTGGATGCTTCCGCTGGAGGCCGCCGTCGCACCCGGCCACGGCGGCGTCCTGGGGACCGCCGGTCCGGAGGCCGCCCGCGAGGCGCTGGCCCGCCACGGGTTCGGCGAGCAGGACGCGGACCGTGTGATCGCCGCCCTCGGGTCGGCGCCCGCGTCCCAGACCGTCCAGGAACGCACCGCCCCGGCCTGGGAGGCCGTCCAGTCCTACGGGGAACGCGCGGCGCGCGGGGCCCTGCAAATCGCCGGGCTGGACGCCGCGGACGTCGACTGCCTGATCACCAGCAACTCCACCACCCCGGCGCTGCCCGGCCTCGACGTGGCCCTGGCCAACCGGCTGCCGCTGCGCGGCGATGCCATGCTGCTGCCGGCCACCCAGTGGGCCTGCGTGGCCGGGACCCGTTCCCTGGCGCTGGCGGCGGACCTCGTGGCGGCGGACCCCGACCGGGTGGTCCTGGTCGTGATCTCCGAGGCGCTGAGTACGACCTACCAGCCCGCCGACGACACCCTGGAGTCCCTGATCGTCCGGCTGCTGTTCGCGGACACCGCGGTCGCCGCGGTGGTCACGGGCCGCCCGAGGCGCGAGTCGGTGCTCCGGCTGGACGCCGCCTGGCACCACACCCTGCCGGGCACACGGGACCTGCACCGGCTGGAGACGCGGGCGGACGGCACCCACTTCGTGATGGACCGGCGCGGTCCGCGAGCGGTGCAGGAGACGGTCACCGCGATGTGGGAGTGGCTCCGCGTCCGCTACGAGGACGACCCCGCCTCCTGGCACCCCGACGTCCTGCTCGCGCACCCCGGCGGGACCCGGGTGCTGGAGTACATGGAGCAGACGATGCCCGACGCGTGGCCGTCGGGGCTCCTGGAGTACAGCCGGGACAGCTACACCAGCGGCAACCGCGGGGGCGCCGCCGTCTTCGACATCCTGCGCCGGGCGCACGACGCGGGGCAGCAGGCGGGCAGCCGTGCCGTCCTCTACGCGGCCGCCCCCGGCCTCACGGCCACCGCCCTGGAAGGGGAGTGGCTCTAGCCACCCGACCGGTCACCCTCCGTGACCGCCGTGCGGTCCGCTGATGTGGGCGAAGCGTCCGCCGGTGTTATTGAATGGGGTGTGCGGTCGGGGTCTCGGGGGCCCTTCCGCACGGGTTCGAGTACGGCCCCGGCACTGTGCCGGGGTTGGCGAGCGAGCTGAGGGAGCCGCATGGACTCCACACCCTCCCCTTCGTCCTCGTCGCCGTTCGACCTGGTCAGCAGCGCTCTCGGGCGCTACATCCCGCGTGGCGGAGCGGCGGCGGCCGGTTCTGCCGAGGCGCGGGGCGACCCCGCGGGGGGTCGGCCGGAGCACGGGCATCCGGCAGGGGGCCGGGCGGAGCAGATCCTCGGTGCGGTCAATGTGGACCGGGAGCTGAGGGTCACCCACCGCAATCTGGAAGCCCCCGTCTTCGCCGGGCTGGACGCGGTGATCGGGAGCCCGTTCGTCGATCTCCTGCCCCGGGGGGACGTTCCGACGGTCACCCGCCGGCTGCGGCAGGTCCTCGAGACCGGCGAGGCGCACGTGGCCCGGGTCCAGCGCCTGCGGCGCCGCGACGGCTCGGAGCTGGTCGTCTCGATGAGCATCCTGCCCGCGGCGGCGCCCCAGGAGGGCCTGACCGTCTCCGTCATCGCCATGGCCAGGAGGCTGCACCTGTACGCCGCCGAGACCGCGATCGGCACGTCGCTGGACATCGGCGAGACGGCGCAGTCGCTGGCGGAGTCGCTGCTGGCGTGGGGGGACGTGGCCGCCGTCGATCTCGACTTCGCCGTGTGGACGGGCGAGGGGGTCACCGAGCGGGCGCAGGGCCGCATCCGGCTGCGGCGGGCGGCGCTGGTGCCGGACCGGGCGTGGCCCGAGGGCTATGTGGCTCTGGGTGAGGATCTGCCCAGCGACGCCAGTCGTCTGCTGTCGCAGGCGATACGCCGCGCCGACGCCCCCCAGTCCATCGTCCTGCCCGACCGCGAGGCGATCGAGCGGGTCCTCGGCAGCCCGCGGCTGGTGCGTGCCCTGGTGCCCGGGGACCGGTCGGCGGGGGTGGCGTGCGTCCCGCTGGTCCTGGAGGGCGATCCCCCCGTCGTCCTGGGCGTGGCGGAGGTCTGGCGGCGGGCGGACCGTCCCTTCGCCGACAGCGAGCTGCTCGACCTCCAGGAACTGGTGGCCAGAACCTCCCACCACGTGGACCTGGCGCGCCAGCACCAGCGCGAGCACACCCAGGTGCTGGCCCTCCAGCGCCGGCTGCTGCCGCGCTCCGGCGGGTCAACCGTGCAGACCGCCAGCGTCTACCAGCCCGCCACTCCCGACAGCGCGGGCGTCGGCGGTGACTGGGTGAACAGCTTTCCGCTGCCGGACGGCCGTACCGCGCTGGTCGTCGGCGATGTCGTCGGGCACGGGCTGGGGGCGGCGGCGACCATGGGCCAGCTGAGCATGGAGGCCCGCGCGCTGCTGTCCGCGGGCCTGGCGCCCGACGAGGTGCTGGAGCACCTGGACGAGACGGTGACGCTGCTGGACGACGCGGAGTCCGGACTGGCGGCCGGCTACAGCGCCCTCGGCTCGACCTGCTGCGTCGCCGTCTACGACCCCGTCAGCCACCGAGTGGTGCTGTCCAGCGCGGGCCACCTGCCGCCGATCCTGGTGTCGCCCGACGGACACGCCGGCCCCCTTCCGGTCCGCCCGCACCCCGGTCTGGGCGCCGAGTTCGCGCTGCGGGAGCCGTTCGGCGTGCACACCTTCGTCGCACCCCCGGGGTCCCTGCTCGCCCTCTACACCGACGGCCTGGTCGAGGACCCGGCCGTGCCGATCGACGAGGGCATCGGCAGGCTGGCGGACGCCGTGTCCGCGGTGCACCCCTGGGACACGCTGCAACAGGCCGCGCGGCGGGTGGTCTCCGAGGTGATGCCGACGCGCCAGCGCGACGACGTGACCCTGCTGCTGGCCCGCATGATCGGCTACCGCAAGGGGGACACCGCTACCTGGCGGCTGCCCGCCCGCGACGACGCGGCCGCGCGGGCCCGCGCGCTGGTCGCCGCGCTGCTGCGGCAGTGGCGCACCAGGGACAGCACCCGGGACAGCGTGCTGCTCCTGGTCAGCGAGCTGGTCACCAACGCGGTCCGGTTCGCCGGCGGCCCCATCACGGTCCGGCTGATCAGGGCCGGTCCGGGCCTGCTGTGCGAGGTCGGCGACACCGGCAACGGCAGACCGCGGCTGGGCCGGGGCGGGCCGCTCGACGACGGGGGCCGCGGCCTGCACGTGGTGCACCGGCTCACCAGCCGGTGGGGAGTGCGGTGGACGGACACCGGCAAGGTGGTCTGGGCCGAGGTCGTGCGCTGACGCGACCGCGGGACGGCAGTCGTGCGGCTCGCGCGACGTGCGGGGAACCGGGGCGCGGGGTCGGGCGTCCTTCCCCGACACGAGATCCCCAGCGCGCCCCGAGGAGTTGCCGGATGACCGGCACGGCCACCCGTTACCTCTATCTCGCGCGGCACGGCGAGGCCGCACCGGACGAGAGCGGGCTGACGGACGCCGGTCGACGGCAGGCGACCCTGCTCGGCCGGCGCCTGAGCGACGTACCGCTGACCGCCGTGCACCACGGCCCCCTGCCGCGGGCGGCCGAGACCGCGCGCCTGGTCGCGGACGAACTGGACGGCGTCACCGTGTGCGGGTCGGAGATCGCCGGTGACTACGTGCCGCACCTACCGGAACGGGACGAGCTCCCGGCCGAGTCGGCGGACTTCTACCTGGACTTCCTGGCCGACGCCTCGGACGAGGAGCGCGAACACGGCCCCGCGCTCGCCCGTGAGGCGCTGCGCCGTTTCGCCGGGGTGGTGACGGACGGCGACCGGGACCGGCACGAGCTGGTCGTCACCCACAACTTCCTCATCGCCTGGCTCGTCCGCGACGCCCTGCACGCACCGAAGTGGCGGTGGCTGGGCCTCAACCACGCCAACGCGGCGCTCACCGTCATCCGCTACGCGCCCGGCCGAGCCGCCTCCGTCCTCCTGTCCAACGACATGCGGCACCTGCCCGCCGAGCTGCGCTGGACGGGCTTTCCCCCCGAACTGCACGTCTGAGGGCCGGGGCCGACGAGGAGCTGCCTCCAGGAACCCGAAGGCTCCTGGAGGCAGCTTGGTGAGCGGGCATCGGATTCGCGCCGGGCGGGGGATGACCGGCACGAGTCCCCTGCTTCAGCCGCTCACCGCACCGTGAGGACGGAGTCCTCCGCGGCGGACCGGGTGGGTGCGGCGGGTTTGCGCGGCAGACCCATCGTGATCAGAAGCCCGATCACCATGCCCGCCGCGGTGAGCAGGACGACGACGAACTCCCCGTCGGCGGTGGCATGCCTGAGGGCATCGCCCACCTTGCCGTCGGTGCCCGCGTCGGCGATGGCGGTCAGGACCGCCAGGCCGATGGCGTTGCCGATGTTGAGGGTCGTGGAGGCCATGCCGTTGGCGATGCCCTGCTCGTTGGGGGCGACGCCGGTGGAGGCGGCGATCCACATGGCCGTCCAGACGATGCCCTGGCCGACGCCGGACAGGATCAGACCCGGCAGCGCGGTCGCGTAGGTGGCGTCGGCGTCGAAGCCCAGGGCGAGGACGGCGGTGCCGACGGCGCCGAGGGCGAAGCCCGCGATCAGGGTGGTACGGGTCCCCAGCCGGGTGGTCAGTCGTTCACCGAGCTGTGTTCCGGTGGCGATGGCCACGGAGGGGACGAGGAAGGCCAGCCCGGTCTCCAGGGCGCTGTAGCCGTGGACGTTCTGCATCAGGACGGTCAGGAAGTACGGCAGGGTGCCGAAGGTGGCCATGTAGAGGAAGGTCACCGTGATGCCGACGCTCAGGCTGCGGTTGCGGAAGAGCCGGAACGGCATCAGCGGATCCTTGCTGCGCCCTTCGACCGCGGCGAAGGCGACGAGCAGGATGACGGACACGATGAACGCGGCGATCACGAGCGCGTCGGTCCATCCCCGCTCGGGTCCCTGGACCAGGGCGAAGACCAGGAGGGTGGAGCCGCCGGTGGCGGTCAGTGCGCCGGGCAGGTCGAACCTGCGCTTCTCGGTGCGCTGCGCGTCCCGGGGGATGACGGCGAGCGCGGCCAGGGCCACGGCGCCGGCCAGCGGCACGTTGACGTAGAAGACGGCCGGCCAGCCGAAGGCTTCGGTGAGGACGCCGCCGAGGAGCGCACCGACGGTCAGCCCGCTGGCACCCGCCCCACCCCACACGGCGAGGGCCTTGTTGCGCTTGGGGCCCTCCTCGAACAGCGTGTTGATCAGGGAGAGCGTCGAGGGCAGCAGCAGTGCGCCGCCGATTCCCTGCACGGCGCGTGCGGCGATGATGACGGCCGGGCTCTCGGCCAGCCCGCCGGCCAGCGACGAGACGGCGTAGATGGTCAGGGCCAGGACGAACATCCGGCGTCGGCCGAGGAGGTCGGCCGCGCGGCCGCCCAGCAGCAGGAATCCGCCCGCGAAGACGACGTAGGCACTGACGACCAGTTGCTGGGTCTGCCCGGGGAAGCCGAGGTCGGATCCGATGTCGGGCAGTGCCACGAAGACGATGTTCAGGTCGAGGGAGAAGATCAGCTGCGCCAGGGCCAGCAGCGCCAGACTCCAGCCCAGTCGTTGCGGCCGCGAGGCAGGTGCGCCTGTCGGCAGCGTGGGTGAAGTGGACATGAGTGGTCAGCCCCTCTTCGGTCATGGGCGGGCAGCCCTGCGATTACGACTGTTCGTATCCTTACGTACAGTCGTAGGGTCCGCAATGCGGCCCGCATCCCTCACTGCGACTTTGGCAAGTCGGGGAACTCCCGCTTCCGCCTGCGACCCGGCCACCGTGCCCGGGCCACCGCAGTCGCCCGCATCCGTCCGGAAGGTCATATTCGACGACTGTCGCGGTACAGTTGAACAATGATCTCCCGTCACCCCGATCGCGATCAGATCCGGATCGAGGCCGTCCTCACCGCGCTGGGCCACCCCATGCGTCTGACCGTCGTTCGCGTGCTGAACGACGGGGAGGAGCACAACTGCGGCAGCATCCTGGACGGCGTGTCCAAGTCGACCATGACGCATCACTGGCGCGTCCTGCGTGACAGCGGCGTCATCTGGCAGCGGCCCTCCGGCCGGGAGAACCTGCTGTCCCTGCGCCGCGAGGACCTCGACACCCGCTACCCGGGACTGCTCGACGCCGTCATCGAGGGCGCCCGGCTCGATGACGAGTCGGACAGGGCCTCCGTGACGTCCTAGCCGTGCTCCGGGAGACTGGCCGGCCCATGTCACCAGGCGCGTTCGAGCCCGGCCGGCAGGCCGTCGTGGCGCTGCACGGCCGCCTCGAAGCGGCGGTGCGCACGGCCCTGCGCGAGCGGTGCGCCCTGAGCGTGCACGAGTTCACCGTGCTCCTCGCGCTGCTGCGCCACGAGCACGGCGGCGCCCCACGAATGCAGCAGCTCGTCGATGCCGTGGCCCTCAGCCCCAGCGCTGTCGCACGGCTCGTGGGCCGGCTCGAGGAACGGGAACTGGTGACGCGCACCCACTGCGCGGTGGACCGCCGGGCTGTTTGCCCGGCGCTCACACCGGCCGGGCGTGCCCTGGCCGGGCAACTGCGGGTTCCCGTGTCCGAGGCGATACGCCAGGGCCTGAGCGAAGCGGGATGCCGCCCTGATCTCGTCCCGTTGGCGCGGGCCGTGCGCCGCGTGGGTGTCTCCGTCCCGGCCCTCTGACAGCAGGCAGGCGGGGACCCGTGCGGCGTGCTGTTCACCGGACGGTTCTCTCAGCGGGGTGCGACAGCGGCCCTGTGAACGGCGTCGAGGAGTACTGCCGTGTTCTCGATGTCCGCCGGCGTGGGCGCATCCCATCGGCTCCGGGCCCTGAGGCTGTCGAGGAAGGCCTCGAGTGCCGCGCCCGCACGGATGGGCGGGTGCCGCTCGTGGTGTCCGCGTACGGCACGGCCCGTCACCACCGACAACTCGGTTCCCTGTGCGCCGACCTCCACCGTGGCCTGTTCGCCCTCGACCCGCAGCAGGAAACCGCCCGGACGGGAGGTCCACCCCGCGTGGAGCGAGACCGGCGCGCCTCCCCAGGTCAGGAGTGCCAGGCCGCCGACGTCGAGTCGGCAGCCGTGACGGCGTGTGAGTTCGGCTCCGCGCACCTGGAGGCGCTGGCGGGGAGCGAGCCAGCTCAGCAGGTCGATGAGGTGGATGCCCAGGTCGGCGAAGCCGCCCGTGCCACCGTGCTCAGGAGTGAGCATCCACGCGGCGTCGCCGGCGAAGACGCCGTCGAGGAGTCCCGGATGGGTGAAGCGGGCGTGCACGTGCGCCACCGGCCCCAGTGCGCCCTGCGTCAGGAGGGTACGCACGCGACGCAGGGCCGGAGCGCAGCGCAGGAACATGGCCGTGGTGGACGGGACGGTGGTCGTCGCCAGCAAGGGCGTCAGACGGGCCGCGGCCCGCGCGGTGGTGCCGAGCGGCTTTTCCACGAGCGCGGGCACCCCGGCCGCCGTGGTCAGCTCCAGCAGTCGCCGGTGCTCCGCGGTGGTGGAGGCGATGACCGCCGCGTCGGCGAACTCCAGCGCCTGCTCGGCGGAGGGCGACGGCCGCGCCGCCGAGGGGCGGCTCGCACCGGTGACCGGCGCGCCGTCGTGGACCGCCACGAGCTCGGCTTCCGGATCCCGCTCGATGACGGCGAGGTGGTCGCGCAGGTGGACGTGGCCCGTGCCGAGGATCGCGATGCGGGTCTTCTTCATCAGCCGGCCGGCCGGTGCCGTCCGTCCCGGTGCGGACGGCTGACGGCTGGGGTCAGCGGGCACCGGCCAAGTGGTCGGTGACCGGTCGGGCGAAGGCGCGATCACTGTAGACCAGTGGAACGCGCTCCTCGCCCACGTACGTCGCTTCGGCACGGCCGACGAGGATGCTGTGGTCTCCGCCGTCCAGGACGTCGTGCATGGAGCACGCGACGCGTGCCGCCGCGTCCTCGAGCCCGGGAAGTCCGAACTCGCAGGGCACCATGTCACCGGCTTCGAACCGGTCGACACCGGATCGGGCGAACCGGAGGGCGACGTCGGCCTGTTCCTGGGCGAGCACGTTGATGAGGAAGCGGTCGGCTCGGCTGAAGGCCTCGTGGGTGCTGGCCGTCTTGTCGAGGCATATCAGTACGAGGGGCGGGTCCAGGGAGAGCGAACTGAAGGAGCTTCCGGTGAAGCCCCATCGTCTTCCGGCCGGGTCCGCGGTGGTGGCGATGGTCACGGGTCCGGGCACCCGTGCCATGGCCCGGACGAAGTTGCTGGAGTCGACGGACATGACTGTCCCTTCCCGTCCTGAGGTACTCGTGGATCGGCGGTTCGGTGGGCGGGCCTGTCGGTCGGCCGCGTCAGGCCAGGGCCGACAGGCCCGTCTCGGCGGCATAGCGGCCGAGCCACGCACGGAATTGCGGTCCGAGGTCCTCGCGCTCGCAGGCGAGTTGCACGATGGCGCGGAGGTAGTCGCCGCGGTCGCCGGTGTCGTAGCGACGGCCCTTGAAGACGACGCCGTGCACCGGGCCGCCGAGCGCCTCGCCGGTGGCCAGCCGCTCCAGGGCGTCGGTGAGCTGGATTTCCCCGCCGCGGCCCGGCCGGGTCTCCCGCAGGACGTCGAAGACGGCCGGGTCCAGGACGTAGCGGCCTATGACCGCGTAATTGCTCGGGGCGTCGGCCGGGTCCGGCTTTTCGACCAGGCCCGTCACCCGGACCACGTCGGGATGTGCGGTGCTCTGCACGGCGGCGCAGCCGTAGAGGTGGATCTGTGACGGCTCGACCTCCATCAGCGCCACGACGCTGCCGCCCTCCCGCTGCTGGATGTCCATCATCCGGGTCAGCAGCGGATCACGCGGGTCGATCAGGTCGTCGCCGAGCAGCACCGCGAACGGTTCGTCCCCCACGTGAGGTGCCGCGCACAGCACTGCGTGGCCCAGGCCTCGCGGATCGCCCTGCCGCACGTAGTACAGGGTCGCCAGACCGTTGGACTCCTGGACCTTGGCGAGCCGTTCGCGGTCGCCCTTGCCGACCAGTGCCTGTTCCAGCTCGAAGTTGCGGTCGAAGTGGTCTTCGAGAGGGCGCTTGTTGCGTCCGGTGATCACCAGCATGTCACCGAGTCCGGCCGCCGCGGCTTCCTCGACCACGTACTGGATGGCGGGCTTGTCGACGATGGGCAGCATTTCCTTGGGAGTGGCCTTGGTGGCGGGCAGGAACCGGGTGCCGAGGCCCGCCGCGGGGAGGACCGCCTTGGTCACCGGACGGTGGAAGGGGGACGTTCGAGTCATGTCAGGACCCAATCGGTGTGCCGGGCCGGCTCCTGAGGGGCCGGCGGGCGGCCGGAGGGGTGGCGGGAGGAGGGTGCACTGCTCAGTGCGGTGAGGAAGCTGCGGGCCCAGTGGTCGACGTCGTGTGTGAGGACCTGTTCGCGCAGCGCGCCCATGCGTTGTCTGCCCTCCTGTGCGGGGACGTTCAGCGCACGGAGCAGGGTCGCCTTCACCTCGTCCAGGTGGTGGGGATTGACGAGGAAGGCCCGGGTCAGTTCGGCTGCCGCGCCGGCGAACTCGCTCAGCACGAGCGCACCGCTCAAGTCGGCCCGGCAGGCCACGTACTCCTTGCAGACCAGGTTCATGCCGTCGCGCAACGGTGTGACCAGCATGACGTCGGCGGCGCTGTAGAAAGCGGCGAGCTCCTCGCGTCCCACCGAGGTGTGCAGGTAGTGCACGACGGGAGCGCCGACCCGGCCGAACTCACCGTTGATGCGGCCGACGGTGCGTTCGATGTCCTCACGCATCCGCGTGTAGTGCTCGACCCGCTCACGGCTGGGCGTGGCGATCTGCACCATGGTGACCTCGTGCGGTTCCGTGCGCCGCTCCGTCAGCAGTTCGTGCAGGGCCCGGAGCCGGACGTCGATGCCCTTGGTGTAGTCGAGCCGGTCGACACCCAGGATGATCTTCTTCGGATGTCCGAGGTCCGCCCGGATCTGCTCGGCCCGCCGCCGGACGTCGGGGCGGCGCGCCAGCCGGTCCAGTTCCCCGGCGTCGATCGAGATCGGGAAGGCGCCGACCTTCACGGTCCGGTCACCGACACGGATCTCGCCCCGGTGGAATTCTGCCTGCTGCGGCGGGCGGTCGCTGTGCGCTCCGGCGAGACGGCCCGCGAGCCACTGGAAGTTCTGCGCGCCGCCGGGCCGGTGGAACCCGATGAGGTCGGCGCCCAGCAGCCCCTCCACTATTTCGGTGCGCCAGGGCAGCTGCATGAACAACTCGACCGGCGGAAACGGGATGTGCAGGAAGAAGCCGATCCGCAGATCGGGGCGCAGCTCGCGCAGCATCGCCGGGACGAGCTGGAGTTGGTAGTCCTGGATCCACACCGTGGCCTGCGGGGCACTGACGTCCGCGGCGGCCCGCGCGAACTTCTGGTTGACCTCGACGTAGGTGTCCCACCAGCCGCGGTGGTACTCGGGCGGCATCACGACGTCGTGGTAGAGCGGCCAGAGGGTGCCGTTGGAGAAGCCCTCGTAGAATCCGCCGACCTCGTCGGCGGACAGGGTGACGGGGTACAGGTGCAGATCCCCGTCTTCCAGCGGGGGGACCTCCTGCCCGGTGGTTCCGGGCCAGCCCACCCAGGCGCCCCGCCGGGAGCGCAGGAAGGGCTCCAGTGCGTTGACCAGGCCGCCGGGGCTGTGACGCCAGCGCTGGGTTCCGTCGGAGCGGTTCTCCAGGCTCACGGGCAGCCGGTTGGCGACCACAACGAGCCCGGCCCTGCTCGCCGGCGAGGGACTTGCGTCGTTCTCTTCCATCCGAATGCCTCTTTCCAGGGAGTGCTGCGGCCGGCGCGGGGCCGTGGTCCGCCGGGCGACGGTGGTGCCGGCCGGCGGACCGGCGGCCCCGCGGCACGTCGGCGCTACTTCGCGAGGGTGTCCGGGCCGCGGAAGTCGACGATCGTCTTGAGGTCGGTGGTGAACCGGTAGTTCTCGAAGATGTCGACGAGACCGTCGTAGTCGGCGAACTTGTGGACCGTGGAGAGCAGCGCCTTGCCGTCGACGATTCCGGTGAGCAGCATCTGCATCGCCGAAGCGATGACGTTCGCGCTCTTGTGCATCGGGAAGTGGGTTACGTCGAACGGCGCCGAGATGATGTTGATGCCCTTGGCCAGCATCAGCCAGGTGTCGAACTTCTGCATCTCCTGTGAGGCGCCGTACAGGACGTAGCGGCCGCCGGCCTTCAGCTTGCGCATGGCGACGCGGCGCGGGTCCTTGTTCTCGTCCGCGACCTGGACCGTGGGCAGGGCGTCGAAGACGTAGTCGAAGGTTCCTTCGTCGACGGTGTCGATCAGCTCGTCGGGCAGGTAGGCCTTGTGGGAGAACTGCTGCTCCGCGAAGTCGTTGCGCGCCGGGTTGGTGTCGACGGACACCACCATGTTCGGGGCGAGCAGGCGCCTGATGACGCTGCCGGCGATGACGCCGATCGGCCCGGTGCCGAGGACGAGGACCTTGTCACCGACCTTCGGGGGGTTGGAGAGGACCGAGCGCAGGGCGCCGGTGACGGGCTCGATGAAGGACGCCTCCAGGTCGCTGAGTTCGTCGGGTATCTTCACCGCGGCCGCGCGTTTGTCGTCGTGGAAGTTGCGGTCCGCCTCGAAGATGTCCTCCTTGACCTGGCCGGAGAAGATCGGGCGGACGGTGCGGTACTCCGCGAAGCCGCCGAAGTCGGTCTGGCCCCAGTAGACGATCCGGTCGCCGATCTCGATGTCCACGGCCGAGGCGTCGAACTCCGGGCCGATGTCGACGACCTCGCCGAGATATTCGTGGCCGAGGACGACCGGGTACTCGGAGGGGAAGAGGTGTCCTTCGTAGAAGGAGATGTCGGTGGAGCAGATCGAGACGCAGCGGGTCTTCATGAGCAGACCGTCGGCCGGCGTCTGCGGAACGGGCAGGTCCGTCAGGACCGTCTTGCGCGGGGCCAGGAGCTGTACTGCCTTCATCGTTTGCATGCTTGCCTCGTCTCTGAGTCTGGCTTCGTGCGGCTGCCGAACGAACCGTTCGCGCCTTTTCTTTTCTGCGGGAGTGGTGTCGTGGCGCATTACCGCCGCATCTGGAGTTCTCCGCCGAGGAGGTACTGACCGACCATTTCGAAGTGGGTCGACGAGAGCGTGATGTGCTTGACGGCGGAGTGCACGTCCCGGAAGCAGCGCTCGAGGCGGCTGGTTGCGTAGACGGAGCTGGCTCCGGCCAGGTTGTATGCCGCGTCGACGGTGGCGGCGGCCTTCTCGGCGACCGTCGCCGCGGTGAGACGGACGAGTGCGGTCAGCGATTCGCCGCCCGTTTCTCCCTGTTCGGTGACCTGGCGGGCGGTGTCGTTGAGCAGAAGCCGCGCGGAGTAGAGGTCGAATTCGGCCCGGGCGAGCTTCTCCTGAATGACGTGGCTCTTGGCGAGAGTGCTGGACGCACCGGTAGGTGTCTTCGCCGCGGCCAGTTCCTTGAAGGAGTCGATGGCGTCCTGGGCGATTCCCAGAGCCGTCGACGCCGAGGTGAAGGGCCCGAAGTCGTAGTAGCCGATGGCATAGGCCCGTGAATCCCGCCGGGCCGGCGGCCGCAGCATGTCCGTTCCCTTGACGGTGAATTCCTCGGGAACATGGACGTCGTTCACCGTGAAGTGGTTGCTGCCGGTGCCCCGCAGGCCGACGGTGTACCAGGTGTCGCGAATCTCCGCGTCGGCGCGCGGCACGAAGAGCATGCGCGTCTCGGGGCCCCGGGGGGTCCGGCGCACCTCCCCGTTCTCGGTGACGAACGCGGCGCAGACCAGCCAGTCGGCGTGGGCGGATCCGCTGGCGAAGGCCCATTCGCCGCTGAGCCGGTAGCCGCCCGGGACTTCCTCCGCGTGGCCCGAGGGATTGACCCCGCCCACCACGAGTCCGTCGTGGTCGCGGAACATCCGCTGAGACGTTGCCTCGGGGAGGTAGTCCGAGAGGCGGCCGATGGCGCCCTGCACTCCCATCTGCCAGGCCACCGAGGCGTCGATGGCAGCCAATGCCTGGATGACGGCGGAGCCCGTCTCGATGCTCGCCTGCTCACCTCCGAACGCGGTGGAGACCCACATGCGGGGGATGCCGGCGTCGCGCAGCGCCTCGAAGACGGTGCGGGAGGTGACCCGGCTGTGGTCGGCCTCCTGTCGGGCCTCCTCGATGACCGGCGCCAACTTCTCGACCCGGGTCAGCCATTCCTCCGTTTCGGCGGTCGGAACGAGGGCCGGAAGCCTGTGCTCGGCGTTGATTGCGTTCACGTACGCTCACTCCACATTCGCAAAGTTCGGTCCATGGGCCAGTTCCCTCCCGCAGCCGGAAAGGGGGCGCCGCTCGACCGGCATGAGGCCGCCGGGGCGCAATTGGATCGCATCCACATTGATGCACAGAAGGAAGAGGAGTTCGGTGCCCGTGCGGCGCCGCTCGGATCGCTGCTGCTGTGAGCCATCGTGCGACAGGCCTGGGACTTGCTCCTGTTCGGACAACGAACTTTCGTCCGGTCCGGGAGGGCGCCGTTTCCGGCCGCCCGTCCTCTCTTTTCCCATCTTGATGCAGGAACAGGCGCACTGCAAGCACAACCTGGCCAAGTCGGCAGGGAGTTGCACGGTTTCTCCTGGGACAACAAAAAGCCTGAGGGCCGCGAGACCCTCAGGCAGTTTTGGGCACGCCGCGCGTGCCGCCGATTGTCAGTGGTTGCCGGTCAGGCTGAAGGTCGGGGTGATCGAGAAGCCCGGGGTCTTCGCCGAAGAGGAGGCCTCCATGGCCGCCGCCAGCTCGTCCACGTCGGTGTAGGCGTCGAAACCGGAAACCAGCTCGTCGAGGTTCTTCTCCATGACACTCACCTTTCTCAGGGGATTTCCTTGGATGTCGCACGGCCGCCTTCAGGGGGCCGGTTTCTTTTATAACAAGCGGCAACTCACAGGACCACACCGGTAATTCGGGGTTGCACACGGAGAAGGCTGGATCTCCACGTCAGGTGAGGTTGTCGGCGGGCGCGCTCGCATCGATCCCCGCCTCGATGAACCGCTGGACGACCAGTTCGTGCCGTGGTGGCGCGGGCTCGGGCATCAGGGCGTGTTCGACAAGGGCTCCGGCGAGGACGTGGGCCCGGTGTTCACCGAAGCTCATCCCCCGCATTCCGGGGCGGGTGTCCGCCGGCTCGGATGCGGAGGCGATGCCGGGCGCGTGCCGTCTGGCGAACAGCGACGTGCCTGCCAGCAGAGCCGGATGACGGCGCAGCGCCGCGACCAGACCGCCCACCGCCGTACGGGCTTCCGGGCCCAGGTAGACGACGACGGCGTCCTGCCGGGGGTAGTGACGGGGGACGGTCCCGGCTTTGGCCCGGTAGGGGACGCCGTCCGCTTCCAGCCTGCGCAGCACGTCCCCCAGGAGGCCGGGTGCCGCTTCCGGGCTTCTCACGTGCAGGTACAGGCGCAGGAGGGGTCCCCCGCGCGGACCGCCGCGGGAGCCGGTGACGAAGAAGTACCCGGGTGAGACGGCCGGGTTGGTGGCCGGCCAGGTCAGTGAGACGGTTCCGCCCCGCCGCACCGGGCCGGCGGCGGGGTCGATCAGGTCGGTGGGGACGCTCACCCGGACCCCGCTGATCTCGACCACGATCTCGGGTGAGGTGCCGTCGGTGCGGACGACCGGGGCGTTCAGTGGGGTGTGCCGGTGCGGGACGGCTGCGTGGAAGGCCGCTTCGAGCGGGCCGTCACGCAGCGTCTGGGCGGCCTTCACGGGTGTGGCGAAGCCTGCGTGGAAGCGTTCGTAGATGGCCGACGCGAGTTGTGCCTGCATGTCACGCGGGGTGCGGGCGGTCAGTTCGCGTCCGGGCAGGACGGCTCGTCCGGCATCGCCGGAGACGCCAATGGTGTCGATGGCGTCCTCGACGTGCGGGGCGAGCCGCGAGGCCGGGCTCTTCGCCGTGGTCACGAGGTCCCCTCCAGGCCGATGGCCGCGGTGAAGTGGTCCGCGCGCAGCACGATGTTGCGGCCGATGCCGGCAGCGGCACGACTGAACGCGCCCAGGCGGGCGCTCTGAGAGGCTCCGGCGAGGAGCCTGTCGTACAGGTGCCATCCCGCGAAGGCGGCGGCCCGGGCTGCCAGGCCGGCCTCGGGTTGCCGGTCGTGCGGCGGGGGTGTGTCCGGCACCGGGTGGAAGCCGGCGGATGCGGCGCGGTATCCCTGCCAGAAGGCTTGGATGCGGGGGCGGACGCGTTCGATTTCGGCGGTCATCCGGGCCATGGCCCCGCCGGGGGTCAGCCGCGTCGCGGTGTCCTGCGGTACTGCGGCGAGGACGGCGCGATGGAGCCACTCTCCGACGAAGCTGCCGATGTCCCTGGCCGGGTCGGCCCGGCGGAATTCCTCCCAGTCCGTGAGGTACAACTGCCCACCGCGGATCAGGAACTGGTCGAGCCGTAGATCCGTGTGCGAGGGACGGCGGGGCACGCGTGCCGAAAGGCTGTCCAGCCGGTTGAGTGCGTCGGTGATCTCGTGGTCGTGCTGGAGCAGGGCCCAGGCTTCCAGTTCGGCGCGGCTGGCTTGGGCGAAGGTGTGCAGCGGGAGCGCCTCGAGGTGGGTGAGGGGCAAGAAGGACGTGGTCGGCTCGACCTGTTCGGGCTGGTCCGTGGGCAGGTGATGCGTGGCTGCGGTCATCCGTCCGGCTCGGTCGCACCAGTCGGGGCCGAATCCGTCGTCGCGGTCGGCGCAGTCGCTGCCGGATGTCGCGTCCGGGAGGAGCTCGAAGACCATGAGGCGCGCGGACTCGTCCCAGCCGAGGCAGCGTGGGCTCAGAACGAGCTCGCTTCCGTGCACTGCACGCGTGCGTTCGTAGGCCACGGCCCGTGCCAGCCGCTCCTGACCGTTGCGGCCGTCCAGCTGCTTGACGAAGACCTGGTGTCCGCCGCTGGTCGCACCGGCCCAGTTCTTGTTGCGCCCCGGATAGGAGACGACGCCCGTCGGGGTGAGGCACCCCAGGCCGAGATCGGTCAGCAGTGCGTTGACCTGCGGTGTCTGCGAGAGGTCTGCCGCGAGGAGTTCCGTCCGGGCAGGTGGGATCGCTGGTTCGGCGGTGTTCACGAGACAGGGCGTCCTTCACGTTCGGCGGTCGAGTCGTTTGCTGAACTCCGCCCAGAGCTGTGCGCATTCGCGGGCTGCGGCAGAGAGGTTGCCCAGGCTGTGTTGCGGGAGGGCGGCGATGAGTTCGTCCCCGTGCGCTTGCGACAGAAGCCGGTTGTCCAGCAGGCGCAGGAGCAGCCGTCCGGCTTCGCTGTGACGGATCGAGGGGTCGCGACGCAGTGCAGACAGGGGAGCGTGCGGCGGAGACGGCCGGCTGGTCGCGGGGACTTCCACGGGCTCCCGGCAGCCGGCTTGTTCGGGCGGTGCGTTGACGGCGGCGGGCCGCCGGCCCGTCCGATCGGCCGGGACGGCGCGGGTGGGGGACGGCCCGCCGGCCTTGGGGCGGCGTTGTCCGGCGGGTACGGGGTCCTGGTTCTGGCGCAGGCGTTCGCGGACGTCGCGGACGGTTCCGGGGGACAGCCCCGAAGCGGTGGCGACTTCTCTCAGGGAGGCCTGCGGGTGGTCGGTGATGTACTGGGCCGCCCGTATTCGGCCGTCGGCGCTGCTCACGGGCCGGACTCGGCCGTCCCGGCCCACTCGGTCGTGCGACTGCGCGTTTCGGGCACTTGCACGGCTGCGGATACGGCGGACGGTGTCGGCCGCGAGACCGGTGACCGCGGCGACGGCCCGGTCGGACCACTGCGGGTGGGAGGTGATGACGCGTTCGGCGGCGTCGGTGCGTTCCCTGCGCGTCAGTGGGAGCCCGTGCTGGACGTTGGCAGCGACGGCCAGGGCGAAGGCGTCACGGTCGGAACCCTCGTAGAAGCGGGCGGCGATCTCGGTGTCGCCGCGGATCAGGGCGGCCCTGACGCGGTGGGCGCCGTCGATGAGGCGCATGGTCGACGCGTGCACGATCACTGGCGGGAGTTCGGCGTCCGCATCGGCCAGCATGCGTGCGTGTTCGGCGCTTTCGCTTTCGCTGCGTGGTGAGTCGGCGACCACCAGGTCGCTGATCCGCACCATGTGGACGGTCGGGTCGAGTGCGCGCAGATGTGCCGGCCCGCCGCCGCTGACGGCGGCTTCCGACGGACTGCCGACTGCGGTGTGGTGCTCCTTCACGTGCTTGCCCCCGTTCGCGTGTGGTGGTGGACCGCTGGTCAGGAGGTCAGCCGTACGGGCGGCAAGGACGCCCGCTCCAGGGTGCCGGGAGCGCGGTGGGGCCGGCCGCGCCTGTGCGGATGCAGACGGGTGTAGGCGTACGCGGCCGAGGCCATGGTCATGTGGTGGTGCCACCCGGGGAAGGAACGCCCCTCGAAGTCGAGGATGCCGAAATCCGTTGCCAGTTCGGTCATGGCGGTGTCGGCCGCCCGGGTGTGCCGGGTGAGGGACACGACGTCCTCGACACTGCGGTCGACCAGGTTGGTGATCCAGTACCGGGCCGCCTTGTGGGTGCGGGACGCGGGGCGGACGATGAGCCTGTAGACGGGCAGTGCGTCGGTCGCCTCGGCGTTCCCCTGCTCCGGAAGCTGTACCGGTCCCGAGTGCAGGAGCACCGGCTCCCTGGTTCCGGCAGGGGTGGGCGTGGGCACCAGTTGAGCCTGAAGGGCGTGCCCGCGCGCCACGTACTCGGCGGCGATCACCGGCTGTGTGCCGGCACGGGCGGCGACGACGGGCTGGGTCGGGAGCACTTCGGCGACGAAGGTCTGGCGGTGGCGGCTCAGGTCGCCGGTGATACGGGTGTGGTCCGGCACCCGGCGCAGGTCGAGGACCCAGGGGATGTGCCGCAGTCGCGGTGCGTGTGCGGCGCGCACCGCGAAGCGCAGCACGTGCTGCCATGCGGATTCGACGGTCGCCGAGTCGGGGATGCGCGCCCGGCGCCGCCGGTCCGCGTCGTGGCTCCACGTGTTGTCCAGCACGATGTGCCAGTCCACCGGTGCGCTGTAGGCGTCGGCGACGGTGAAGAGGGCCAGGGCTCGCTGGCCGTTGACTACGCGTCCGGCGTCGGGGTCGAAGCGCCGGTGCACTCCGACCGAGTGGTCGCCCCTCTTCGGGATGGTCACCTCGGCGATGCTCCAGGCACGCGGCCGGGCGTGGGACGCCAGTGCGCCGGCCAGGGCGTGCCGGACGGTGGACCAGTCCCACGGGCTCGAGTTGATGAACTGCTGGAGTCCGTGCGCCGAGTCCGCCGAGTGCGCCCCCGCCCGCGCGAGGCGTTGCAGTGTCTTCCTGCCCGGTGTGTTCAGCAGCCCGTTGAGGTACGTCCGGGCCCAGCGGCGCTGGTCCGCGCGTCGCAGGGACGCGAAGACGTCCTCCACGAACTCCGGCACGGTGTCCGGACGCGTTGTCGTCGTCGGCTGGTACGTGCGGTCTGCCAGCATGCTGGTCACTCCCCCTGTGTGCCGCTCGCCGCGGATGCGGTCGTTACGATCAACCCCCGATAAAATACCTTCTCGAAGGTCAGTTTTTCTGCACGGACGGACTACTTTCACAACTCGGCGCCTGACCGGGGGCTTTGCCGTCGTCGTGAGCGGATCAGGTGGACGCGCGGGGCTCGTTGGCGCTCTCGTAGGCATCGATGATGGCGTCCAGATCGTGCAGGGCCGCCCGCGCGCCCTCGGTCAGCAGCACGCCCGACACGTTGACGATGATTTCGTCCACGCCGTGCTCGTGGTACCGCCGCAGGTGGCCGGCGATCTCGTCGGGGGTGCCGGTGACGTACACGCCGCTGTCCACCAGTGCCGCCGCCCCTGCCTCCGGCCGGCCCGGATCGACGGCGACTCCCGCGCGTCGCAGCATGTCGCAGTAGTGGGCCGAGCGCAGGTGCGGTCCGACGGCGGCCAGGGCCGCCTCGTTCACCCGGCGGCCGGGTCTGCGCACGGCGGCGTGCACGACACTCGCGATCCGGGGCACGGCTCGGCCCCGTTCGCCCGCCCCGCGGCGCAGCGCCGGAAGCAGAACCTGCCGCGTGTACCAGTACGGTGCGAGCCAGGTGATCGCGACGTCGGCCACCTGGCCGGCGGTGCGGGCCATACCGGGCCGCAGCACACCCAGTCCCACTTCCACGTGCGGGGCGTCGGGCATCGGAGGGAGCCGGTACCGCGTGGTGTGATGGCTGCCGCGGTGCTCGACCGTCTCGCCGTCCAGCAGGCGCCGCATCACGTCGGCGTACTCACTCATGGCGCGCAGCGGACGGTCGTAGGGCGCTGCCAGCAGCCGCCGCTGGAAGTCCTGGGCGCCGGGACCGTAGCCCGCCACGTACGGCACGCCTGTCATCACGCTGAGGCTGCGCGCCTCGACCGCTGCCTGATACGGGTGGCGCAGGGGGGCCAGGGCCACCGCCGTTCCCAGGGCCAGTCCGGGCAGGCGGGCGGCCAGGCCGGCCAGCGCCAACTGGGATTCGATGTGCAGGGATTGCCCGATCCACAGACGTCGTACGCCGCGTTGGCGGGCGAACGTGCCGAAGGCCGTCATCGCTTCGACGGAGTGGGGAGGAGCGGGTTGGAAGACTGACAGCGGCTGCCGCGACGGCGCCATGGGAGTGCCTCCTTCGGGGTGGCCCGCGGACAGCGAGAGGACGCGGACGCGGGATGGTCTGGTGGCGACGTCATGCCGCTCGGGGGCTGCGGCGGGCCGGGCCGCCGGAGTGTGCGGTGATCACGGCCTCGGGCTCCCGACGGGCCGGCGGATGTCGTCGAACGCCTCGGCGAGCACGGTGAGCAGGACCGTCACTCCTGCCGGCCCGGGTACGCGGATGTCGCGGCCGGTGGCGAGTTCCGGTACCTGCTCGGTCGCGTCGGTCGGGGCGCTGTGGACGAGTACGGGGTCGGCCGTGCCGTTGCGGCGCCGCTCGGCCGGCATCCGGAAAGCCGGGGGATGCCGCCGGGCCGCAGTTCGGTCACCAGTCGGCCGACCTCCACGGCGAGCCGGTGCCGGGCGGCCAGAGCGGACAGGAAGGCATGCAGGTTGTACTGGGTCCCTCGGGGGCCGGCGGCCTCGCGACTGTGGACGGCGACGGAGTGGCCCTTGTCCTCGAGCCGTACTCCGGTGGGGAGTCGACCGTCGGCCGGCGCGGACGCCGGCTCCGCCCCGGCCGGTGCGACGCCGGGGTGCCGGTGAGCCGGAGGGCGGCGTGACGGCCATGACGTGGGTGTTCCTCTCGCGTTTGGTTGCGGCGTGCGGGCCGTGCTCCCCACTCCCACGACGCTGCCCGCACGACGAGTCGTCCTCGCCCGGACGGTAACGGGCGCCGTGCCGCTGCGACCGCGAACCGCCCGTTCTCCGTGCGACTTTGGAACGTCCGTGGCTGCTGGGCGCCATGTCCGGCGCGGCCGCGGTGAAGATGGCCAAATAGGCCAACTCTTCCGCTCCGCGCTTGTGGGCCGACGGGCCACGGGAAAAGATTCGCGAAGGACGGTTTTTGTTGGCCGAAGACCTCGAAGGGACATCGTGGTCAAGCAGGACAGAGCACGCCGTACACACGAGTCGCTGCTGGACGCGGCGGCGAAGGAGTTCGTGCGGCACGGGTACACGGGCGCCAATCTGCAACGGGTCGCAGATCTGGTCGGCACGACCAAGGGGGCGCTCTACGCGCACTTCTCCTCCAAGGAGGCGTTGGCGTGCGCGCTGACCGGACCGTTCGAGCAGGCCTGGCACGAACTGCTGCGAGAGGCGGAGGCGACGGGCCCGGTGAGCACGGAGGCCCTGTCCGATCTCGTGCAGGTACTCGTCCGCCGTCTCCGGGCCGACCTGCGCTTCAGGGCCGGCTTTCACCTGACGGCGGAGCATGCGCGTGCCCGGCGGCAACTGCCCCCGGCCGTCCGGGACCTGGGCCGGGTACTGCCCCCTCTGATCCGCCAGGCGCAGGAGCGCGGCGACGTCAGCCCCACTCGCGAACCGGAGATGCTCAGCCGGCTGCTCATCACGCACATCTGCGGCATCCACTTCACCACCACGGAGTGCCAGGCGGACGCCTGCCCCGAGCAGGTGTCCGCCCTCTGGCAGCTCGTGCCGCGGCCGACGGCCGCCAGGACCGACCGCGAGACCCGTCATGCGCGGGACGCCGGGAGTGCCGAGTGCGCCGAGCCCGCGGCTCACGGCACCGGGATGACCCGCACCCCGGGGAGAGCGGTGAGGAGTTGCGGGTCCTCGCCCACCACCGTGGGGTGCCCCACCGCCGTCAGCATCGGCAGATCGGACACGTGATCCCCGTACGCATGGCAGTCGGCCGGTCGGATGTGCGGGTAGCGCGCGAGGAGGCTGTGCACCGCTCTCCGCTTGCCCTCGGCGATGACGGGACCGTCCTCGAGCCGGCCGGTGAAGACGCCCTCGTGTACTTCAGGGCGGGAGCACAGCAGGTGTGCGGCCCCGATGTCGGCGGCGATCGGGTCCAGCACGGCGGGGAACGACCCCGACACCAGCACGATGCCGGTGCCGTCCGCCCGGTGCCGGAGCACCTCGGCCCGGGTCCGCTCGACGTAGAAGCCTCCCTCCTGCTGCCGGACGGCCAGCCAGCGGACGCCCCACTGCGCCACCTCCGCCGCCTGCTGGCCCTTCCACGCCTCGTAGTAGGCGCGGTTCGCCTCCGCCCGGTCCGCACCGGCCGAGAGCAGGCCGGCCAGTCGCCGACAGGTGCCCTCGGCGTGCCGGGTGCCCCGTCCGCCGTGTCGCCCGGCGAAGTAGAACCGCAGGAAGCCCAGCATGCTCTTGTCCCTGATCAGGGTTTCGTCGACGTCGCAGAAGACGAGGCTGCGCAGGGTGGCCGTCATCGGCGGGCCCGCGCCGTCTCCGGTGCGCCGGCCGTGTCCTCGGCGCCGGGATCGCCCACGCTGCGCGCATAGGCGGCGGCAGCCGGCTCCGGACGCAGAACCGCGTGCGAGGCGATGGTCAGCACGTCCCGCCAGCGCCGTTGCAGGGCACTGTCCGCGTCTCCCACGTGTGCTCCGCCGGCGCGGAAGAGCCGGTCGACCGCGTCGGACAGGCGGTCCGCGCCGAAGGCGGCATCGCGCCGGTTGGCCGCCACCAGGGCAGCGTCCGGCTCCTCCGTGTCGGCACGCCCTGCCGCCTGCCTCAACAGCAGTTCGGCGGAGTCGATGTCCACGGAGGCGCGCGACAGGCGCTCCGGCACACCCGGTTGGTCCAGCGGCCGCAGGGCCCCGGCCCCGCGTCGAGCGGCCCACGCCGTCCAGGAGTCCCGTACGGCGCGTGCCGCTCCCAGCGCGGGGGCGGCGAACATGAGCCCGCCGGCGAGGTGAGCGGGTGCCGTGTGACAGCGCGCGCGGCTCGCGGGGCCCTCCCCCGCGAGCACGGGGTCGAGACCCACGGCGCGGTGCTCGGGGACGAACAGGTCGCGAACCGTCACGGTGTGGCTCCCCGTGCCGCGCAGGCCTGTGCTGTTCCAGGTGTCCCGGACCGTCACGGATGCGGCGGGAACGGCGAAGAGGACGGTCCGGGAGGGACCGGCGCCGTGCGTCGGAGCAACCAGCAGTACCCAGTCGGCGTGCCGGATGCCGCTGACCGGTGCCCAGTCCCCCTCCAGGTCCCATCCTCCTTCCACCGCCCGTGCACGGCTGACCGCCGGGGCGAGGGCGGCAGCGATGCGGGTGTCGGGTGAGGTCGCCCAGATCTCCTCCTGCGCCGCGCCGGGCAGGAATGAGGCGAACCTGCCGTGCGCCGCCCACAGGGCCGCGCACCAGGCCGCCGACGTACACCCTTCCGCGACGGCGGCGGCCGCGGTGACCACGTCGCTGAACGTCCCCTCCCGGCCACCCCACCGGCGGGGCACGAAATGGCGGGCGAAACCGGCCCCGTCCAGGGCGGCCACGGTCGCGGCGGACAGGCGGCGCGCCCTGTCGGCCTCGGGTGCGTCGCGGCCCGCGACAGCGGCCGCGTGCAGGAGCGCCTGCCGTGCGAAGCCGGCGGGATCCGGCGCGCGGAGCTCTGCGGCAGGGGGCGGGACGGTGGGGGCCGGCATCTGCTTTTCCTTCGGGTGAGGGCGGTGAGGCCCGTCGGACACGGACGAACGGGGACGCGCCTCGGAGGGGCGACTGGACGAGCCCGGCCCCGTGCCGGGCCACCAGATGCCTCAAGTGGCAAGTGCGCGTACAAGAACATTGTTTAAATACCTTCACTCAGGTATTTATTGGGGGCGCACTGTCAACCGTTCAACAAGTTCGACACATCGAGGAGGGTCCGTGGCCTTCGTCACCGGCTGCCGACCATCTCTTCCCCGTCCCCGGGCCTCGGTGCGTCGGCCGCCGCAGGCCGGCCCGGCCCGACGGGCTCGCCACCCGGAAGACTCCAGGTGCTCTCCGTGACGGCGACCGGCCTGCCGCCCTGCACGGCCTGGATGCGCAGCCGACGCCTGCACGGGCCCTGTGGCGGCGACTGGTCCGCCGGTGACGGCGTTGCGGCCGCCCGGTCGGCGCCCGCCTCCCGCACGTCCTCCAGGACGAGCAGATGAACCGGCTCGTCCAGTTCCGCGAAGGCCAGGCAGTCGATGGCCAAGGACGAGAGGACCGGCGACGTCCGCCGGTCGTCGAGCGCCTCGCCCTGGGGCCCGGCCAGCACATACCCCAACTGCCGGATCCCTTCGAGTATCACCATCAGCGGGACGTGGTCCGTGGGGTGGTCGAAGAGAATGGCGTGGTCGAGATCCAGTCTGAGCTGCCACTGACCCGGCGACGTCCCGGCGACGATGACACTGTCCTTGGCGCGCAGCCGCCCCACCAGAAGCGGATCCAGACTGCCCGGTTCCGGGTGAGCGGCCCCCCGGACGGGCGGGGCAGCGGCGGGGGCCGAGGCAGCGGAACGCCACCGCAGCAGTTCGTACCGTCGCTCGTCGACGGCGATGACCTGAAGGCTGCCCCGGCCGCACTCCTTGCCGCCAACGCTCAGCACCACCTCCAGGCACATCCCGAACCGCTGCGTCGGCCTGCTGTCCACCCAGCGCCATCGCCCGTCCAGGACCACCGAGAGCGGCTGGGAGCCGACGCGCAGCGCGTCGGCGTCCGTGATCTCGAAGTCCATGGTGCGGCCCACGAAACGGTGGGTCAGCGGCACTCCGTAGTGCCAGTGCCCGAGGTACACCAGGGCCTGCCGGATGGTCTCCGCCACCAGCAGGGGGTCGCTGCGACCCTCCTCGTCCGGGTGGTAGAGCGCGTGGTCGCGAGGCCATTGCGCACCGACCAGGAAGCGGTCGTCGCCCAGCGACACGGCATCGGTCACGAATACCTCGGCCACGGCGGCACGGTGCACCATCCGCCGCGGGATGGTCTGCTGAAAGGTCAAGTCCTGCGGCGTTGTGGCACTGCGTCCCGTCGGTCCGGCGTGGGCCCGGCACTCCTGCATACCCATCTCCCCCTGCGAGCATCCGAGGGCGCCCGGTCCTGGCCCCCTGCGTCGAATCTACCTTCGAGAAGGTTTCTTTCAGGGACAAGTCCTTTTAGGTGCGACACAGATCACCGTGAAGTTTGGAGAGCATCGATGAACGACCCCTCGGGCCGGCCGGCCTCTGCCGCGGGCAAGGAACTCAAGCAGGAACGAGCCCTGCGGACGCGGGAAGGCATCCTCGATGCCGCCGCCCGGCTCTTCGCCGACAAGGGGTACCCGGCTGTCACGATCCTGGACGTGGCGCAGCAGACGAACATCACCAAGGGCGCCGTGTACTTCCACTACGCCAACAAGGAAGCCCTCGCCGCTGCCGTCACCCACGAGTTCTACCGGCGGCTGCCCGCCCTCGCGCAGAACGTCGACGAGCTCGGCCTCTCCCCCCTCGCTTCCGTCGCCGAGCTGCTGACCCGCACGGCGCTGGCCCTGCGGGACGACACGGTGATGCAGGCGGGAGCCCGGCTCCAGATCGAACGGGCCTTGATCGGCACCGACTTGCCGGTTCCCTTCCAGGACTACACGAGCCTGGTGAGTACGTGGCTCGAACAGGCCGTGGAACTGGGCGAACTGCGGCACACGACGCCGCCGGGCGCGATGGCGCGTGTCATCGTCGCCGCGTTCTTCGGCACCCAGCACATTTCCTGGGTCCTGCACGACCGCAGGGACATCGCCGAACGCACCCTGGAGCTGGTGGAAGCAGTGCTGCCGTCGTGTCACGACGCCTTGAAAACCTGTCCCTCCGCACGTGCGGTACGAACGCCGGTCGGCGGGACCGTTCATGAGGGCACGTCGGCGCCCTGACCGGCCGTGGACCGCTGCGCGTCCGGGCCGTCGCCCGGCGAGGCGGCGACCGGGCCCGGGTCAGGAGGAGGCGGGCTTGCCCGCGGACCCGGCCGTCGCGCTCCCCTCGTCCGCGTCAGCGGGTTCGCGGACCGTGCCGGAGGCCGTGACGACCTTCGAGCCGCGCCCGTCCCGGTCGAGGTAGCCGCCGGTGACGGCCAGGCCGAGTCCGACGAGGGCCAGGGCGGCGCCGACCAGTGCGGGCGAGGACCAGCCCCAGCCCGCCGCGATGACCAGCCCGCCCAGCCAGGCGCCGCCCGCGTTGGCCAGGTTGAAGGCCGAGTGGTTCGAGGCCGCCGCCATCGTCGGCGCCTCGTGCGCCTTCGTCATCAGCAGCATCTGCACGGGAGTGGTGATCAGTGAGCTGAGGGCGCCGACGACCGTGATGACGACGAGCGCGGGCACCACCTGACCGATCGTGAAGTACAGCGCCACCAGCGACGCGGCCAGCAGCGCGAATCCCGCGTAGAGCGTCGGCCGCAGCGCCCGGTCGGTGAGCGGGCCCGCGACGAGGGTGCCCACCGTCATGCCCACCCCGAACAGTGCGAGCACCAGGGTGGTGGAGGCGTCCGAGATGCCCGTCAGATGGGTCAGCATCGGCACGAGGTAGCTGTACACGGCGAAGTAGCCGCCGAATCCGACGACCGCCGTGACCAGGCCGAGCACCACCTGCTTGTTCTTCATCGCGCGCAGCTCGTGCATGACGCCGGACTGTGCGCCACGGGGCTGATGCGGGATCAGCCGCGCCAGGGCGACGAGGGCCACGACGCCGATGGCGGACACCGCGGCGAACGCGTAACGCCAGCCGAGTTGCTGGCCGAGGGCGGTTCCGACGGGGACACCGACGATGTTGGCGACGGTGAGGCCGAGGAACATGGTCGAGACGGCGCGGGCCGCCCGGTCGGGCGCGACCAGCTTGGCGGCGACGACGGCACCCACGCCGAAGAGCGCGCCGTGCGGCAGCCCCGCCAGGACGCGCGCGGCGAACAGCAGGGCGAAGTTCGGGGCGAGTGCGGAGGCGGTGTTCCCGACGACGAACACGCCCGAGAGGATCAGCAGCAGTCGCTTGTGCGGCACACGGGCGCCGATCCCGGTGAGCAGCGGCGCGCCGACGACGACGCCGAGCGCGTAGGCGGAGACGAGGTTGCCCGCGTGCGGCACGGACACGCCGACGCCGTCGGCGATCTGGGGCAGGAGCCCCATCGTGACGAACTCGGTCGTGCCGATGCCGAACGCGACGACGGCCAGGGCCAGCAGAGCCAAGGGCATGGCGAGGGAAAGCCTTCCGAGGGGGAACGGGTGGGTGAGGGCGCACCACCGCGCCTGTCCTCGTCGACCGGGTGCGTGGCCGCCGGACCAGCATCTCAGGCGCTCCGATCGCGCAGGGCGCGCGGTCCCCGTACGGGACGCCACCCCCTCCGCAGACCCCTCATATGGACGCAGCGTTCATTTCGTGGTTATATGAACGTGTCGTTCATTTGAGTCGGACATCGAGGAGACCCCCATGAGCACCCCCGACACCAACCGCGTCGCCCTGGTCACCGGCGGTTCCGGCGGCATCGGCCGCGCCGTGGCCGAGCGGCTGGCCCGGGACGGATTCGCCGTCGCCGTCCAGTACGCCGGCAACCGGGCGAAGGCCGAGGAGACCGTCGCCGCGATCACCACCGCCGGCGGCCGGGCCCTCGCCACGGGCGGCGACGTCGCCGACGAGGAGGCGATGAGCACCGCCTTCGACACCGTGCGCTCCGCCTTCGGCGGCGTCGACGTCGTGGTCAACACCGCCGGCATCATGATCCTGTCGCCGGTCGCGAGCCTCGACCTCTCCGACCTGGACCGGATGCACCGCACCAACATCCGCGGCACCTTCGTCGTCGGCCGGCAGGCCGCCCGCACCCTGCGCTCCGGCGGCGCGATCATCAACTTCTCCACCTCCGTGGTCCGCACCCAGCTGCCCACGTACGGCGCCTACGTCGCCAGCAAGGCCGCCGTCGAGGCCATGACCCTCGTCCTCGCCCGCGAACTGCGCGGCCGCGACATCACGGTCAACGCCGTCGCCCCCGGCCCCACCGCCACGCCGCTCTTCCTCGACGGCAAGGACGAGGCGACCATCGACAGGTTCGCCAAGGCGACTCCCCTGGAGCGCCTCGGCCGCCCCGAGGACATCGCCGAAACCGTCGCCTTCCTCGCCGGACCCGCCCGCTGGATCAACGGCCAGGTCCTCTACGCCAACGGCGGCCTCGCGTGACCGCCGCCTCTCGCGGTCCGTCCCCCCGCGTCGTTCCCTCCACCGAAAGGATCCGCTCCATGTCCCCCACCGGCACCGTCGTCGTCATCACCGGCGCCTCCAGCGGCTTCGGCGCCCTCACGGCCCGTGCGCTGGCCGACGCCGGACACACCGTCCACGCCGGAATGCGGCACACGGCCGGCCGCAACGCACCGCAGGCGCAGGCGGCCGTCGACTACTCGCGCGAGCACGGTGTCGACCTGCGCCCGGTCGAGCTCGACGTGAACTCCCCGTCCTCCGTCGACGCCGCCATCGCCGGCATCGAGGCCGCGCACGGCCGCATCGACGTGCTCATCCACAATGCCGGGCACATGTCGACCGGCCCCGCCGAGGCGTTCACGCCGGAACAGCTGGCCGCGCTCTACGACGTGAACGTGCTGTCCACCCAGCGCGTCAACCGCGCCGCCCTGCCCGGCATGCGCCGCCGCGGGCAGGGGCTGGTGCTCTGGGTGTCCAGCAGCAGCGTCAAGGGCGGCACCCCGCCCTACCTGGCCCCGTACTTCGCCGCGAAGGCCGCGATGGACTCGCTCGCCGTGTCCTACGCCGCCGAGCTCGCCCGCTGGGGCGTGGAGACCTCGATCGTCGTGCCCGGCTCGTTCACCAGCGGCACCAACCACTTCGCCCACTCCGGCCACCCCGACGACACCGCCGTCGAGGCCGAGTACGAGACCCGGTACGCCGGCCTGATGGAACAGGTCGCGGGCAAGCTCGCCGCACTGTCGCCGGACGGCGCGAGCGCGTCGCTGGTCTCCGACGAGATCGCCCGCATCGTCGCGCTGCCCGCCGGAGAGCGTCCCTTCCGCGTCCACATCGACCCCGCGGACGACGGCTCCCAGGAGGTGTCGGACACCGCCGACCGGGTCCGCGCCACCTTCCTCGACCGGATCGGGCTCGCCGACCTGCTCACCGTCCGACGCTGACACGGACCGTCCTGACACCCCCGACGGTGGGCCCGGTCGAACCGTCCGCCGATTGGACCGCCCACCGCATCCCCCGGAACACTGTCCCCCGTCCCCGACCGAACAGGAGCACAGCGTGGCGGACTCGGCCAACGACCCGGCGGCCCCGACGAGCAGGGGCCGCGGACGCCGCCCCGCCGGCGAGGTGCGGGCCGACGTCCTGCGCACCGTGGGCGAACTGCTGCTGACCGAAGGCACGGCCCGCCTCACCTTCGAACGCGTCGCCAGGGCCTCCGGCGCCAGCAAGACCACCCTGTACAAGTGGTGGCCCTCCATCGGTGCGCTCGCCCTGGACGCCTACTTCCACGCCGTCGAGGACACCCTCGCCTTTCCCGACACCGGCGACGTCCACGCGGACCTCCTCAGCCAACTGCGCGCCTTCGCCCACCTGATGACCCGGACACCGGCCGGACGGATCCTGACCGAGCTGATCGGCGCCGCGCAGACCGACGCCGACCTCGCCACCGCCTACCGCCGGCTGTACTCCGCACAGCGCCGCCGGCTGGCCGGCGAACGCCTCCGGCGGGCGCAGGAACTCGGCCAGATCCGTGACGGCGTCGACGTGCGGGTCCTCGTCGACCAGCTGTGGGGCGCCGTCTACCACCGGCTCCTCATCCCCGACGAACCCGTCACCGAGGACTTCGTCACCGCGCTCGTGGACAACCTCCTGGACGGGGTGCGGGGACGGCCGTGAACCGCCGTCGCAGCCCGCGGGTGAGCCACCCGGGCGCGGGGTCGTGGCGGCAGGCGACGCCGGAGCGGCTCAGGTGAGGCCGGCCGCCGTGACGGCCAGGGCGGTGCGCAGGGTCTCCGCGAGGTCGGCGCGGGCGGACGCGGCGTCGGTGCCCGGCTCGGTCGTCCGGTAGGCGTGGTGTTCGACGGCCGCGCGGAGGGCGGCGTTGAGCATGGCGGCCCAGATGGCCGGCCGTACGTCGTCGGCGGGCAGTCCGGCCCGCTCGGCGAGGGCGCGAGCGAAGGCCGGTTCCGCCTCGTCGTGGGTCTGGAGCCAGACCGCGCGCAGGCCCGGTTCGGTCCGGGTCAGCCGCAGCAGGGCGCCGACGTCCGGCCCGGGCAGGACCTCGGCGGTGGTCCACAGGTGATCGAAGGCCTCCTGGAGCGGGTCGCCGGGGCGCCACTGCCGCAGCGCGGCGGCGATCGTGTCGATGCCGGTCGAGAACAGCGGCCGTACGCAGCTCTCCTTGGTCGGGAAGTAGCGCCACACCGTGCGTGCCGAGACGCCGACCGCCTGTCCGATCTGCTCCCCCGTCGTCGCGGCGACGCCCTGGGCGACGAACAGGTCGACCGCGGCGCGGGCGATCTCCAGCCTGATGGCGGCCTTGCGCTCCTCCGTCAGGGGTGGACGCCCCGTCCGTCCGCGAACTGCGCTCATCTGCCCCTCCGGCGCCGGTGGTCCATGCCCTGCGCATTCTCCCCCACCGCGACTTTATGTCACTGAGCGACATAAAGAGGTAGGGTGCTGGCGCGGTGCGACACGAGTCGATCGCGTCGGCACCTCTCGGACGGAGCACTTCATGACCGGCGACAGCGACGGACGCAGCGTGATCGTCACCGGAGCGGGATCGGGCATCGGGCGCGCGGCGGCCCTCGCCTTCGCCGCCCAGGGTGACCGCGTCGTGGTGGCGGACCTCAACGCCGACGGAGCCGGTGCGACCGTCGAGGAGATCGAGCGGGCCGGCGGCGTCGCGGTGGCCGTCACGGGCGACCTGAGCGAGCAGGCCGTCGTGGACCGGGTGACGAAGACGGCGGTGGAGCGGTTCGGCGGCGTGGACGTCCTGGTGAACAACGCCGGGATCATGGACAGCATGTCGGCCCTGGCCGACGTGAGCGACGCCGAGTGGGAGCGCGTCATCCGGGTGAACCTGACCGCGCCGTTCCTGCTCGCCCGCGCCGTGCTGCCGCACATGCTGGCCGCGGGCCGCGGCGCCATCGTGAACACCGCCTCCGAAGCCTCCCTGCGCGGCAGCGCGGCCGGCGCCTCCTACACGGCGTCCAAGCACGGCGTGGTGGGACTGACGAAGTCGCTGGCGGTGACGTACCGCAAGAACGGCATCAGGGCCAACGCCGTCTGCCCCGGCGGCACCGCCACCGCCATCTCGGTGGCGGCCGACCGCACGGCGCACGGCCCGACCGCCCTCGGCCCGCACTTCGTCAACCTCGGCCGGGTGTCTCGGCCCGAGGAGCAGGCCGCCGCGATCCTGTTCCTCGCCTCGGACGCCGCGAGCAACATCAACGGCGCGATCCTGCCCGTCGACGACGGCTGGTCCGCCGTCTGACCCGCACGCCCCGCCGGAGGCCGGCCGCACGGCGGTCGGCCGCACGGCGATCGGCCGCACGGCGATCGGCCCTCCCCGGTCCACTCCGCGTCGCCGGCGGTGCGGCCGGCTCAGGAAGCCCGGCGGGCCTTGAGCACGTCGTCCATGGACCCTTCGCGCCAGCGCTCCAGAAGGCCGTGGAAGGCAACGGCGCCGTGCGGGTAGGCGTGGGGCCCGTTCGGCCGCCCGCGCCCCTCACCGTTGTAGTACCCGGGGGTGCACTCGGCGTGGAACCACTCGTGGTCGGGTGCGTCCTCGGCCATGACGGCGAGCCAGGCGTCCTCGGCCTCGCGGGAGGGTTCGATGACGGCGTCCCCGGCTTCGGCAGCCGCGACAAGTGCCGCCGCGTGCACGGCGTGTTCGTCGAGTACGTGCGTGAAGTTGACGCTGCTGGCGCTCTGCCCGGCTCCCAACTGGAGCAGGTTCGGGAATCCGTTGCGGGTGAAGCCGTGCAGGGAACGCGGTCCCCGCTGCCGCAGCGCCGCCAGCAGTTCGACGCCGTCCCGGCCGCGGACGGGCAGCTTCCCCGAGTGGACGCCGGAGACTCCGACGGAGAACCCGGTGGCGAAGATCAGGCAGTCGAGTTCGTACTCGGTGTCGCCGACCACGACACCGTGCTCGGTCATGCGCTCGATGCCGTGGGTGTCCGCGGTGTCGACCAGGGTGACGTTGGCGCGGTTGAACGCCTGGAGGTAGGTGTCCGAGAAGGTGGGACGTTTGCAGGCGTACCGGTACCAGGGTTTGAGCTTCTCGGCCGTGTCCGCGTCGGCGACGATCCGCTCGACGCGGGCGCGGACCTCGTTCATCTTCGCGGCGTCCGCGGCCTCGTAGGCCGCTTCGAATGCCCGGCGGTCCTCCGGACGGCGAAAGCTCGGCAGGAGCTTCTCCAGGAGACCGGCCGAGGCGGTCCACCGGTCCGCCACCAGGTCCTCTTCGACGGGCTCGCCGGACACGATGCGCAGGAAGTTGTCGCGCCGCTCGCGCGCCCAGCCCTCGCGGTCGGCTCCCACGTCCTGCGCGGTGGTGCGGCGGTTGGCACGCACGTCCACGCTGGAGGGGGTGCGCTGGAAGACGTAGAGGTGTCCCGCGTCCTCGGCCAGCTTCGGGACGACCTGGACGCCGGTGGCGCCGGTGCCGACGACGCCCACGCGCTTGCCCGCGAGCCCGGTGAGGCCGCCGTCCGGGGTGCCG
This sequence comes from Streptomyces sp. CS113, assembly GCF_002188365.1. Classification (NCBI taxonomy): domain Bacteria; kingdom Bacillati; phylum Actinomycetota; class Actinomycetes; order Kitasatosporales; family Streptomycetaceae; genus Streptomyces; species Streptomyces sp. CS113. Next base: position 7,950,382 of record NZ_KZ195574.1, on the reverse strand, counting down.
CCGGTGTAGCCGTAGTCCCAGCGCGAGGTGTGGAAGGTGTGCCCCTTGAACCGCTCGATGCCGGGGATGCCGGGCAGCTTGAGCTCGGTGAGGGTTCCGGTCGCCGTCATGACGTACGTGGCGTGGAACCTGTCGCCCCGGTTGGTCGTGACGATCCACGCCTGTGCTGTCTCCTCCCAGGTCAGGGAGGTGACCGAGGTGGAGAACAGAGCGTCCGCGCGGAGGTCGAACTTCTCCGCGACCCGCACCGCGTGGCGGCGGATCTCCTCTCCCGGGGAGTACTTCCACTCCGGGACGTAGCCGGTCTCGTCGAGCAGCGGCAGGTAGACGTGCGACTCGACGTCGCAGTGGATGCCCGGGTACCGGTTCCAGTACCAGGTGCCTCCGAAGTCTCCGCCCTTCTCCACGATTCGGACCCGCCCGACGCCCTGCTGACGCAACCGCGCGCCCGCCAGGATGCCGCCGAAGCCGCCGCCGACGACCGCCACGTCCACCCGGTCCCGCAGAGGGTGGCGCTCCCGCGGTGTCTCGGCGTACGGGTCCTCGGCGTAGTAGCCGAATGCGGCGTCGGCGGCGAGGTACTGCCGGGCGCCGTCGGGGCGCACGCGGCGTTCTCTTTCCGCCCGGTAGCGCCGCCTCAACTCGGCCAGTTCCTCGGGAGAAGTTGCATCCGAGTACGTCATGTGGGGGGACCTCTGTCCTTCCGGTTCGGGGCGAGGACGCCACTCCGTCCGAGGAAATGCGCAGGGGAGCAGCGGACTTGAGCTGGCATGCACTACCGTAGCAACAACCGGACAACACTGTCCGGTTGCATTGCGGACAGCTTCCGCAAACTTTCGGACAGGAAGAGTGACCCCCATGCGACGACTCCCGCTCCGATCCCTCACCGGGCTGGCCGCGACCGGTCTTCTGGTCCTCACCGGCTGCGGTACGGCCACACGCGGCGACGGCCCGCAGGACACGGCCGCCGCCGGCACGGACCGGACCATCCGCGCCCAAAAACTGATGCGACTGACCGAGGTGCACCCCGAGACGGGCATGACCCTGCTCGAGGGCCCGGCCTTCGACGCGAACGGCGATCTGCTCGTCGTCGATGTCACCGCACCGGCCGGCGAGCCGAAGGTGCTGCGGGTCGATGTGCGGAAGAAGACGTCGGGCCGGGTCCACACCGACAACCGCGGCACCTACACCTCGGCCCAGTTCAGCCCCCACGACGGGCGGATCTATCTGACCGACTTCTCCCACGGCGAGATCATCAGCCTGGCTCCCGACGGGAGCGACCCGCGGACCTTCTTCTCCGGCGAGGTCGACGGGGCGGCGATGAACCCCGACGACCTCGCCTTCGACCAGGACGGCAACCTGTACGTCAGCGACTCGCGGGGCATGTCCGAGGGCAGGGCGGAGGGGCGCGTGGTGCGGATCGACCGCGCGGGGAAGAACGCCACCGTCCTGGCGGACGGCATGGCGGCACCGAACGGGATCTCGTTCGACTCGGAATACCGCGGGCTGTGGGTCAGTGAACTCACCCAGAACCGCGTCTCCTACCTGCTGCTCGACGGCAAGGGCGGGGTCACGTCCCGCCACACGGCCATCAGGGTGGACGGCGGAATCGCCCAGACCGACTCGATCGCCGTGGACGCGGACGGCAACCTCTACCAGGCACTGCACGGCCGCCCCGCCATGGCGGTGTACGACCGGCACGGTGAGCGCCTGGCGACCGTCGAGGTCCCCGCCCGCGCCGCCGGGGGACTCCGGTCGGCGACCAACGTGGCCATCACGCCCGGCGGGACCAAGGCGTACATGACCGTCAGCGGGCCCGCCGGAGGGTACCTGTACACCTTCGACGCACTGGCGCGAGGTGTCCGTCAGTCCAACGGCGGCTGACCGCGCTGTTCGTCGTCGAAGGGGCGCACGGGTCCCACCTCGACGTCGAGCAGTCGCCACGCCGCCATGGCCCGCTGTTCCCGCTGCTCACGGGTGGGTCCGGTGACGGCTCCCGAGACCATGGCGACAGCGATCATGAGATCGTCGCTCGCCGTGGCCAGCCGATGGCCGTCCGGCAGGTGCGCCCGCAGGGCCCGCTCGACCCGCCCGGACAGGGCCGCGGCGTACTCGGGGATGCCGGAACGGCCTGCCGCCCCGTCGATGTGCAGCACACTGATGAAGGCCGCCGACTGGGTCTGGTGCCAGGTCAAGACACCGAGAACCCCGGCGATGTCGGCGGCCGGGGCCGCCGCCGCCTGCTCGATCTGGCGGACGTTCTCGTCCAGGACCGCGGTGGCGACGGCCGCCCGGTCGGGAAAGTGCCGGTACAGAACGCCCTGTCCCACACCGGCTCGCCGCGCGATGGCGGACAGCGGGGCGTCCAGGCCCTGCTCCGCGTAGATCTCCCGCGCGGCGGCGACGAGTGCGGCCCGGTTGCGAGCGGCGACCCTGCGCCCGTCGTTCGCGGGCCGTCGCTCGTCGGGTGTCGATTGCCGGGTCACCCGCAGAGCGTATCGCCCGGGCGCAGTACGTCCGGTGTCCGGCAGAGCCCGGGCCCCCGGCCGTGTCCGTCAGATCGGCACTCCCCCGGTCTCTCCAGACGTTGCCGCACGCGACCCGCACGAACGTGTAGCCGCCCCTGCCCATGAGTGCCATCGATGACGGCGCCGAAACGCGACCTGTGTCGTGGCACGCCTTCCGCGACCAGCCGGTCCGACCTCAGGACGAGGCGTTCGACAGTTCCCGAGCCGCAGAGTCGCCTCCCCGCCGTCGGCGATCGAGGACGCCAAAACGGCCGCCACACGGGCGTAGTTCCACCGCCCGGCACCGAGCAAGCGACGGAAGCTGCGCCGAGGCGATTTCAACGATGCCTCACCACGTAGGACACAGTCCTACGGTGTCCGTAAGAGCCGTCCCTCCCAGCGACGCTCTAATACTGGTCTCAGGTTGATCGGGGACGATCAGCGGCAAAAACATCGACTGGGAGGGGGGCGGGCCGGCGTGCGAATCATGATCGCGGATGATGACGCGGCCATCCGTGGGTCGTTGGAGCGAGTGCTCCAGGTCGAGGGCTACGACACCAGCACCGTCGCCAACGGTTTCGCCGTGCTCGACGAGGTCGTCGGGGCCGGCGGTGACACGCTGGATCTGCTGCTCCTCGACGTGATGATGCCCCGCCTCGGCGGGTTGGAGACCTGTCGGCGATTGCGAGCCGCGGGCCGGGATCTGCCGGTGCTGATGCTGACCGCCCGTGACCAGGTCTCCGACCGGGTCACCGGGCTGGACGCGGGCGCCGACGACTACCTGCCCAAGCCGTTCGCCACCGAGGAGTTGCTGGCCCGGGTGCGGGCCCTGCTGCGCCGGCGCACACCGGCCGACGAGGAATCGCACGTCCTGTCGTTCGCCGACGTCCGGCTCGACCCCGACAGGTTCGAGGCGTGGCGGGCCGGGCGGCCACTGCGCCTGACCCGGACCGAGTTCTCCCTCCTGGAGGTCCTCTTGTGCAACGCGACCCGGGTCGTGACCCGCGACGCGCTGTTCGAGGCGATCTGGGGCTTCGGCATGAGCTCCACCGCCAACAATCTGCAGGTCTACGTGAGCTATCTGCGCCGCAAGATGGAGGCGGAGGGTGAACCCCGATTGATCTACACGGTGCGTGGCCTGGGATACACGTTGCGGGAGACCCCTCCGTGAGCAGGACCGCCGGCCGGGGGCCGCGCCGGCTGATTCGATGGTGGCGTCGCCGGTCCCTGCGGGCGAGGCTGACGGTGATCGCGGCGACGGCCATCGCGGTCAGTGTGTTCGTGGCCTTCCAGGTGGCCAGCGAGCTGTTGGCCTGGCAGCTGCGGGACACCGTCGAGGAACAGCTGCGCGCCGATGCCCGCGTCCTGGCGACGAACGCGGAGCGCGCGGGTCTGGCGCAGGTTGAGCTGCCGCCGTATCCCGGATCCGGCCGGCTGGTGCGGGCCATTCTGCCCGACGGCTCGATCCGGACGCCGGACGGGCAGCCCGCGCTGCCTCCGGTCAGCGAGAACGCCGGGCGCGTGGCGCGGGGCATGTCGGCCGACCTGTTGGAGTCGAACGGCGGCGACGAAGAAGGCTATGCCATCTACACACTGCGGGCGGGCGGCGGCGCGGTCCAGGTGGCCCGTGTCGTCGACGACGGCCCGATCAACCAGTTCGGGTTCGGCATGCTGCTGATCGGTCTGCTCTGCGTGGCCGGCGGCGCCCTTGTCGGGCGGACCGTGGCGCGGACCGGGCTGGCACCGATCGACCGGCTGACCTCCGCCGCGGTACGTGTCGCGCACACCAGGGAACTCGACGCCGACATCCCGGACGAGGGCGGTGGGGAGATCCGGCGGCTGATCCAGTCGATCAACGACATGCTCGCCGCGCTCCGGGACTCCCGGCAGGCCCAGCGGCTGCTCGCCGAGGACGCCGCCCACGAGCTCAAGACCCCGCTCACCAGCCTGCGCCTCAACGTCGAGCTGCTCATTCGGCTCGATCGGCGCGGCACCCTGGACAGCGCACTGCCGGCGGAGAGCCGCACCCGGCTGCTCAACGACGTCGGCGCCCAGGTAGCCGAGTTGAGCACCCTGGTCGCCGAGCTGACCGACCTGGCGCGCGGTGACGTCAGCGACGAGAGCACCGAGGTGCTCGACCTCGCCGACGTGGTGGTGGCCGCCGCGACCCGGGCGGAATCCCGCATGCCCGACATCGAGGTCGCGCTCGACGTGACCTCCGTGTGGGTGAACGGGCGCCCCGCCGCGCTCGAGCGAGCGGTGCTCAACCTCATCGACAACGCCGGCAAGTGGTCCCCCGCCGACCAGCCGGTCCAGGTCCGGCTTCGTGCCGAGGAGAAGTCGGTGGTGCTTGAGGTCGACGACGCCGGGCCGGGCATCGACGCCGCCGACATACCGCGGCTGTTCGACCGGTTCTACCGTGCCGACAGTGCCCGGGGGCTGCCGGGATCCGGTTTGGGGCTGTCGATCGTGCAGCGGGTCGTCGACGCCCACGCCGGCCGGGTCACCGTCGCCCGCTCCGCACGCGGTGGCGCGCTGCTCCGGGTGGACCTTCCGGCCGCGGCCCCGCCCGCAGGGGAGGACACCGCGGCGTCCTGACCCGCCCCGGCGCGTGGCGCAGGACCGGAGGGCGGCGACCGTCGGGCCCACGAAAAGGATCCGGGACGGGGCCTGGAGCCCCGTCCCGGATCTCGTCCGTGCCGCCCGCTCACCGTTGCAGCGCGGACTCCTCCTTGCCTGCGAGCGGCTGTCGGCCGTCCGGCAGCTCCGTCGCTGGACGGGACAACCGGCTCGGCCACCACATCCGCCGGCCGATCAGCAAGGTGAGGGCGGGCACCAGGACCGACCGCACCAGCAGGGCGTCGAGCAACACGCCGAAGGCCACCAGGAAACCGACCTCGACCAGCATCACCAGCGGAAGTGTGACGAGGACCCCGAAGGTGGCCGCCAGGACCAGGCCTGCCGAGGTGATGACGCCACCGGTGGCCGAGAGGGCTTTGAGCATGCCCTCTCTGGTGCCGAGGCGCGGGGTCTCCTCCCGGGCCCTGCTGGCCAGGAAGATGTTGTAGTCGACGCCGAGCGCCACCAGGAACAGGAACGCCAGCAGCGGCACCGAATAGTCGACACCCTTGAACCCGAGGATCGTGTCGAAGACGAACACGCTGCCGCCGAAGGCCGCGGCGAACGAGACGACCACGGTGGCCATCAGGACCAGCGGGGCCAGGACCGCGCGCAGCAGCAGCCCGAGGATGATCAGGACGACGACGAGCACCAGCGGTATCACCAGTTTCTCGTCACGCCTGGTGGTCACCTCGGTGTCGAGGTTCTCCGCGCTCGGCCCGCCGACAATCGCCTCCGCCCCGCTCACCGTGTGCACGGCGGTGCGCACCCGCTTGATCGTGTCGTACTCCGCGGCGGTGTCCGGCGCGTCCTTCGGAAACACGGAGATGTTGGCCCAGCCACCGACGGTCTCCTCCGGGACGGCCAGGGCCACGCCTCGGGTGCCCTCGACGACGTCGAGCACCTTCTCCTGCTGCGCCGGACGCGTGAACACCGTCAGCGGCTGGCCGCCGAGCTCCGGGAAGTGCTCGCGCAGAACGGTGAAGCCGGTGACCGACTCCGGCGCGGACAGGAACTGGTCCTGCTCCCGCAAGGCGCCGCTGTTGCCCGCCAGCCCCAGGGCGAGCACGCCGAGGACTCCGAACGAGCCGAGCGTCGCCACCCACCGGCGACGGTTGATGGCGGTGCCGAGCCGTCCCCACAGCCCCCGCTTCTCCTCCACGACCGTGCTGAACCGCGGGATGGCCGGCCAGAAGATCCGCCTGCCGAGCACCACCAGCACCGCCGGGAACAGCGTCAGCATGGCCACCAGCGCGCACAGGATGCCGGCCGCACCAATCGGACCCAACCCACTGGTGCTGTTCAGGTCCGCGACGAGCAGACACAGCAGGCCCGACACCACGGTGGCCGCGGACGCGACGATGGCCGGCGCCGCGCCGCGCAGCGCGTGAGCCATCGCGACCCGGACGTTCTCATGGTGGTGCAGTGCCTCCCGGTACCGGGCGATGAGCAACAGCGCGTAGTCCGTTCCCACCCCGAACACCAGAATCGTCAGCAGTGCCGAGTTCTGGTCGTTGACCACGATGCCGAAGCCTCTGACGAGCAGGTAGACGGTCCCCATCGAGGTCAGTGCGGCCGCCCCGACGGCCACCAGCGGGATGATCCACAACACCGGGCTGCGATAGGTGAGGATCAGCAGGAGCGTGACGACGGCGATGGTGGTGAGAAGGACCTGCTCGTCGATGCCGTCGAAGACGGCATCCATGTCACCGTCGATCGCGCCCGGTCCGGTCACGTCCAGTTCCAGCCCGGAGGGGCGGTCCTTCGCGGTGTCACGCAACGGGCCGACGAGCTCCTCCGGTGGGCCGTAGGCCGTGCTCACATCGAGGGTGAACGTCATCGCCTTGCGGTCGGCGGACAGGCTCGTCGGTGAGCCCCCGTCGTCCTCGTCGCCCGCCTCCGTCGTCTTCGGCGGGTACCGCTTGGCAAGGGTGTCGTAGTGACCCTGGACCGCCGCCTGGTCGGCGGCGGTGATGCCCTCGGCCCGGTGGTACACGAAGACGAACGTGCTGTCCTCACCACCGGGGAGAGTGTCGTCCAGCGCCGCCACCTTGGTGGACTCGGCACCGGCCGGCAGGGTGTCCACGGCGCTGTCGGTGGTGACCGAACTCAACTTCCCGCTCAGCGGCACCATGCCCGCGGCCAGCACCAACCACAGGCCAATCACCAACCACGGCACCCACCGGCCTGCCAACCGACCTGCCGGCGCCTTCCCGGACGGCGCTCCGTTGACTGCCATCACTGGCCTCCTCCATGCGAGTTGCATCGCTTATCTGGATGCGCACTTCCTACGGAGCGAACCTGAGACGACCGTTAATCCGCTGCTCAGGCCGGTTGGCAGAACCATGTGCCCAGCGCACGCGCCGGTGTGATGGCGTGGGACTGCTACACGGACAGGTGATGCCTGACCTGGTTTGTCGAGAGGCGGCGTCTCGCCAGAACAGATCGCCGCCGACTACGGCGTCCACCCGATCACGCTGTCCTGGTGCGCGCCGTGCGCGTTGTGCAACAACTCGATGAGCACCCGGCCCTCGTACTCAGACCGCACGGCGGTGATCTCCCGGTACGAGAAGACCGGGAAACTGTTCAACATCGAACGGCCCACCGCGGCAGTCCACGGCCGTGACCTCGTCGTCAAGGCGTTCCCCGGAGCCGACTACGTCCAGCACTACGCCCTGATCATCGCCACATACCTGGCCATGACCGGCCGCCCCGCTGACACCGTCACCTATCAGCCGTCCGATCAAGAGAAGTGCCGCACAGCGCTCAACACACTCGACCTGCAGCTGGACGGCGACCTGGTGATCGTCGGCTGGGGCCTTCAGTACCTCGCGCCCGCAAACGGAGTGTGGACCCGCGGATCCGGCTACGCCTGGCAGCGCGCCGAAGTCTCCGGCCGTCGCGTGGTCTACCTCGGGTTCCTCCACAGCATCTGGGGAGACGTGGCCGGACGGGTCGTCGCGCGCCTTGCCGAACTCGGCGCACGCGATGTCGTCTACGTCGGCAAGGTCGGCTCGCTGACCCCCGGCATCGAACCGAACACCTGGCTGGCGACCGGCAATACCAGCCTGGTACGCGGGGCGATGGTGAGCTGGGACGACTTCTTCGGCAACTATGCCGCGGCCCACGACGGGGTGCGCAGCGGCCTACACGTCTCCTCCCAGTCGATCCTGCTGGAGAACCGCGACTGGCTGGACCAGCACACCGCCTCGTACGCCTTCGTCGACCCGGAGATCGGCCCCATGGGGGCGGCGCGCCAGGCGGGGATCAGATTCGGTTACCTCCACGTCATTTCCAACAACCTCGCCACCCACTATCCCGCCGACTTGTCCAATGAGCGTCACAGCGAAGTCCTGCGCCAACGTGCCGTCCTGGTGAACCGCATCCGCACCATCATCACCGGCCGCCTGACCACCAGCCCGACCCACACCCTGGGAGAATCCCGATGACGGCGAACGCGCCGAATACCACCGCAGCCGGGAAGCTGATCACCTTCGTCGGCGGTGACGGGGCCGGCAAGTCCACCCTCGCTGCCCGCCTGCACCAGGCCCTCAACGACGCCGGCCACACGGCAGTCCTCATCGGCAAGCACAGCACCGCCGTCCCCCAGGACCCGGAACTGTCCGCCTACCTCGACCGCCTCAACGAGCTGGTCTACCGGCGCTACGCCCGCGTCGCTCAGGCATGCGGCCACCACTACTGGCTGCTGGCCCTGGCCTCCTGGTACACCCTGCAGGACCGGCTCGTCACCCAGCCGGCCCTCGCTGCGGGAACCCACGTGGTCCTAGACAACGCGCACCACAAGATCCTCGCCCGGTACGCCGTCAACCCCCAGGTCTGCCCCCGCATGTGCGAGCAGGTCTTCGCGCATCTGACGAAGCCGGACCTTGTGCTATTTCTGAACATCGGTGCCCGCGAGGCCCTCGCCCGAAAGGGCTCGTTCACTTCCCTGGAAGCCGGCCACGTCGGCGGCGGTGACGCGGACTTCATCCGCTACCAGAACACCGTCCTGGACCAGATGCGCGAGCAGGCCCAGCGAGGCGCCTGGCTGACGCTGGACGTCGCCCAGTTGGACCGCGACCAGGTCTTCAAGGCCGCGTGCGCTGCCCTGGCCGACCGACTGCACCTGACCGTCTGATCCGGCCCTCTCTCCCTCCGATCGACAAGGAACACGCCATGGACCAGGACCTGCCCGCCAGCGGGACTCTCGTCTGTCACGGCATCACCTGGGCAAGCGGAGACCCCCGTCTTCTGCTCGCCCCCGTGACCGGCGGACCGCTTGTCTACACCCCGGTCATGGGCAGGCGCCTGGGTTACCAGGTGAGCGACACGGGCCGGTGGTGCACCGGCCGGTACCGGTTCGCCGACCGCGTCCGCGTCGAGGCCCTTGCCTGTCCTGACCGGGCCCCGGCCGAGGCTGGTGGCCAGTGCGCGGCCTGCGCCGGCCGGGACGACTTCCGCTTTGCCCACCGGTTCCACTCGGGCGGGCACGTTCCTGACGCCCTGGCCGTGTACATGGCCCAGCCGCACTGGCTGTACCTGGCGACGTTCGCCGACGGCACCACTAAAGTCGGCACCGCGGCCGAACCCCGTAAGCGGTCCCGTCTCGACGAACAGGGTGCCTTGATCGCTACCTACCTCGCCCGGAGTGCTGACGGCCGCGCCGTGCGGTTTCTGGAGGATGCCCTCACCCGCCACCTCGGCCTGACACAGACCGTGCGGGCCGCGGCCAAGCTGACAGCTCTGGCCGAGCTGCGCGACCTCGTCCCAGCCCGCGTCGCCCACCAGCAGCACCTCGACCGCGCTACCGAGGCCCTGAGCGGCCTGAACGTCCCGGCCACGCCGGAGCCGTGGACGCCGCCCGGCGAAGGCGACCTGCTGCGGGCGTCGGGGACTGGTCGCGCCTTGTACCCGCATGATCCACGCGCGGGTGAGCACGGGTGGACGGTGCTCTCCTGCCTTGGCTCCCAGGTCCTCGTCGCCCTGGCCGACGAGGGTGAACAACTGGCCTACCTGCTCGACCTCAACGCCCTCAAGGGCCGACGCATCATCCTGGGCGCACAGTTCTGCTCACCGCCCGCCGCTGTACAGTCTGCGCTCTTTTGACCTGCCCGAACGCCCGGCATGCGCTACCGAGCCGCCCTGAGAAGCGAGGCCAAGAAGCATGGCACCCCAGGACGCGATCCTCGGATGGGACGAGGACACCAACGCCGAGGCGTACTTCGCCTTCACCCAGGCTCATCCCATGTACGACGCGACCAGCCGCGACCTCGCCGGACGGGCCCCTCTGGCCAACGCCAGCCTGGTGGTCGACCTGTGCGGCGGAGCGGGCGCGACCGCCCGTGCGATTCTCGACCTGATCCCGTCCCGAGCCCGTCTCGTCTCCGTCGACAACGCCGCCGCGATGCAGCGAGTCGGCCGTCACGCCCTCACCGACGGCCGCCTGACCTGGATCACTGCTCCGGCCGAGCGGCTCGCCGACCACTTCCACGCCGCCAGCGTCGATGCCGTGGTGTGCAACTCCGCTGTCTGGAAGACAGATACCAGCGCCGTGTTCGCCGCCGTCTCCCAGATCCTGCGCCCAGGCGGGCACTTCGTCTTCAACATCGGCGGCGGCTTCGCCGGCGTGCGGCACCCCGATGAACTGTCCGCCCGCAGCGGGCCTTCCCTCAACGCCCTCATCCGCCAAGTCGCCGCTGATGCTCACGGATACACCCCGTCGCCGAAGGAGGCGGGCAGACCGCCGAAGCTGCCGCTGGCGACAGTCACCAAGCAGCTGACAGCAGCCGGACTGAAGGTCGTCGACACAGAGGTCACCGCCCAGCACGGCACCATGGCCGAGAAGAGGGCGTGGCTGGCCGTCCCCCTCTTCTCGCAGCCCGAAGGCGACTTCACTTACGCGCAGCGGATGCAGATCCTCGACACCGCGTACGCCACGACCGCCCCCGACGCCCCGACCGTGACGAGCTGGCTCGTGGTCGTCGCGCGACGACCGGACGCCGCCGCATGACCCGGGGCGCCCCCGCACCCAGCAGCAGAAATCTCCGCTGTGACCATGCAAGCGTCGGGGTACTGATCACCTCCCCGAGCGGCCTCCTGGTGTTCGAGCGGGTGAACCCTCCGGCCGGAATCGCCCCGGTCGCCGGCCACATCGACCAGCATGGTGGCATTGAGCAAACCGCGCGCGACGAGGTCAGCGAGGAAGTCGGTCTCACCGTCACCGACTTGCACCTGCTGCTGGACCAGTGGCGGCCCAACCACTGTTGCCGCGCGACCAGCGGTCTGATTGGCCACCACTGGTGGATCTTCCAGGCCGAGGTTCGAGGATCACTGTCCCCCTCGCTCCGTGAGGTCCGTGCCCTTCGGTGGGTCCGCCCCGACCAGTTGCAGCAGCACGCGCTGAGGACCGCCGCGTACGCCAAGGGATGCCTGGACCGTGCCCAGTTCGAGCGCGAGCCCGGCCTCGAGCCGCTGTGGTGCCGCTTCCTTCACGACCTTGAGCTTGTCACCCTGTCCTCGGCCGACCTCGATCGGATCGAGGACGTGCTGTGAACGTCGACCACGGGCCTACGTCAGCGGAAGCTCTCCGCCCGGCCGGATGCCAGGCGGCGAGCGTGCGCGCGGATCCGCTCGCCATCCTCGGGGAAGACGCTGTCCCAGCCGGCGTCCAGGCGGAACCACGCCGTCGGCTGGTTCTGCTCCCCGGCAAGCGGCACGTCGCGTCCGACGATCGCGGCATAAGACAAGCTCAGCGTCGCAGACCAGTCGGCTCGGTAGGAGCGCACCGCGACGGCTGCGGGCTCGGGAAGCAGCTTCGTGCGCAGGCCGGTCTCCTCCAGCAGCTCCCGGGCCGCCGCCGCACGCGGCGCCTCGCCCGGTTCCACCTTGCCGCCAGGAGGCACCCATCCGCGTACGCGGTGCTTGACCAGCAGGACGTGCTCAAGATCAGGGTCGGTGACCCACACCTCAGCCGCCAGCGGCTCCATCGGATGCCGACGGGCTTCCTCCAGCCAGGCCCGTGCGCCATCGAACTCCCATACAGCGAGGCGGGCATCCGCGACAACCTCGTCCAAGATCACCTGACCGACTACACCATGACTCACCCGTCCCACCCTAGGCCGACGAATCGGCTGGGCGTCGCAGCGACGAGCAGGCAGCCATCCGGCCAACCCGGCGGCCTTGTTTGGACTGCGGGCCGATCATCCTGGGCGCCCGCTTCACACGAAGGAGTCCAGCGTGCACGGTGAGCAGCCCTCGAACCGGGAAGCCTGGGTCGCCCTCGGTGGTGTCCACCTCCTCAACCGCACCGCGCCACGCCGACCAGGTGAGGCGATCGCGCTCATAGGGGTGCCACGGCAGGAGGTGTGCCAGCCCGCCACCACGGTGATCGTCCGCTGGAGCGCGCTAGGGCCCTGCCCGGCCGAAGCGCTCCTCCCCGGGGGCACTCGGCTAGGCGCGGCCAGGATCGACGGCGGCAAACTGTTCCCCGACGGCATCGCCGGCCCCGGCCTGCGCGACCTGGTCGGCGCCGAGGCCGCTCCCGGCCTGGTGCCGCTGTGCTACCTGGCCGCAGATCCAGGCGGCGGCTACCACGCGTACGCGCAGGTCCGCTTCCATCCCGAGGACGCCTGCTTCGTCCGCACCACCCGAGAGCCAGTCGGCCACGGCCCCGTCAGGGAACTGCGCTGGCTCGGGCCCGTGCTGACAGCGCACGCAGAGTCGAGCACGGCGCTCAACAACCACCTGCGGTACTTCCGCAAGCACTTCTCCGGCACCGAGCTGGAATACAAGTACACCCTGGCCCCGGCACCGGACATCTGGGCCGCATCCATGGAACTGCTCAAGGCACTGCGCGACGGCAAGCTGGACGGCTGCCGTCCGGAGTACCGGGACGAATTCCAGATCCACCACACCGAGAACCATCTGTTCGACGTGACCGGCCCGGAGCCCGAGATCGGTTACGCATCCTTCATCCCCACCGTCACCGCCGGGCACGTCCTCAAGCGGAAGTGGTTTACCGAGGAGTCTTCGCCCGTCGCGAGGAACTCACCCTTGGCCTCGACATCACCCCCGACCGCTTCGAGACGTTCCTGCGCGAAGACCTGGGCCTCCACGTCCAGGCCATGCCACCCTTCCAACGCGTCCGCTACGACATCCAGTGCGAGTCGATGCGCACCGGACACGTCTACGGCATCTTCCTCGACCGCTGCTCTCTCCTGGCGGCCCCCGACGTGGTGCTTTCCCAGTGCGAACTGGAGTACCTCCGCTCGCGCAGCATCCTCGATCACAACCGGGACGAGGTCCTCATCGAGATGGAGCGCATCGACCTCTGGCTCTGCGATTACCTCGCCCGTCACGGCTGGGCGACCGAGCACACCTTCTACTCCAAGCGCAGCTTCCTTCGCGACGCCATCGCTCTCCACCCCGACCTCACTGCGTCATGACGACCAGGCGGCCCCGCGGCAATCCCCCGCAGGAGGTACCGCAACCCACATGAGTGATCGAACGCAGCATCACAGCCCGCCCCACCCGACCGCACAAGGAGAAGGCCAGGTAATCGAAATCGAGTTCTAGATTTCGCCTACCCCTACCCGTTACGGCGGTATCGGAACCCCGTTAACCGATCATTCGTCCGCATCAAGCCCCGAGGAATCCGCATGCATCCCGTACGTCGCCCTGCATCTGTTCATCCTGCGTTCGAAAACACCGCTGTCTCCTCGGGCACCAGGCTCCGTCTTACCTCTGACCCTGCAGCCCTGCCGGCCGAAGGCTCACGGCCGGAAACGAGGTACCTGGCATGACGCAGCACACGAAAAGCCCGTCCTGGGCAGAGAGCGTCCCGGGAGGCACCCAGTGAAAAGGTTTTTCGGTCCGGTCACGATGGCCGACCCACAGGTGTCCGACGCCGAGCACGAGTTGTTCGGCGGTCCCCTGCGCTACGACATGGGCTGGTCACAACACGAGCACGCGACGTTGGACCTGACCATGATGTCGGCGCTGCGCTCCATGCCCGGCCTCGTCGGGGCCACGTTGCGCATGGCCTGGCAGGCCGACCGGCGTGCCCTGCTGTCGGTCGGGGTCAGCGAGATCGGCCAGGGCATTGCCGCAGCCGCCGGTCTGCTGGCGGTCAACGCGGTCATGCACGCCCTGCTCGCTGGCAACGGCACCGCCGCCGAACGGCTGCACGCCCTGTTACCCGGCCTGCTGGCTGCAGCGATCATTGGCGTCATCAACTCCGCCCTGTCGGCCTGGTCCACCTCTCGCGCCGGACGGCTGGAACCCAAGGTCGAGCGGATCGCCACCACCCAGTACCTGGCCGCCGCAGCCCACGTCGAGCTGGAGGCTATCGACGACCCCGACTTCCGGCGGCTCGTGGACATCGCCCAGCACGGCCCCGGCTCCGCACGCCGCATGATCAGCTCCTGCGTCGCCGCACTGAACGGCCTCATCTCCCTGATCACCACCGCCGGCGTCCTCGCCGTGCTCCACCCCGCGCTGCTGCCCATGGTGGTCCTCATCGCCGCGCCGCGCGGCTGGGGCGCCATGCGGGTCGCCCAGGAACGGTACGTGTCGGTGATGAGCTGGATCGAACACGTGCGGGCCAGCCGCCTGATCGGCAACCTGCTCACCGAACGCACCGCCGCCCAGGAAGTCCGCCTCCACGCCGTCGGCCCCTTCCTCCTCAACCGCTACGAGCGCATGGCCGAAAGCGCCGAAGCCGAACAGGAGCGCCTCGCCTCCAGCAAGGCCCTCACCGAATGGGTCGCCTCCGCACTGTCCGGCCTGGCGATGGCCGCGACCTACGGGACCATGTTCTGGCTGATCATGGCCGGGCACATGAGCCTCGCCGTCGCCGGAACCGCTGTCATCGCCGTACGTACCGGCTCGGCGAGCCTGGGCGCGCTGGTCATGAACATCAACCAGCTCCACGAGGAAAGCCTCTACGTCCGCGACCACGGCCGATTCCTCTCCGAGGCCGACCAGCGGACCCTGCCCACCGGCGGAGCACCCGTACCGGAACGCGTCAAGGAGATCGTTCTGGACCAGGTCACCTACCTCTACCCCGACCGGGACACGCCCGCCTTGGACGGGGTGACCCTGACCCTGCCGATGGGGTCGGTGACCGCTGTGGTGGGCGAGAACGGCTCCGGCAAGAGCACCCTGATGAAGATTCTCTCCGGCATGCTGCTGCCTGAGAGCGGCACGCTGCGCTGGGGCGAGGCGGACGTCACCGACCTCGACCGGGCCCAGGTCTTCGAGCGCGTCTCCCTGCTCACTCAGGACTTCCAGCGATGGCCCGTGACCGCCGCGATGAACATCCGCCTCGGCCGCCCCGACCACCCGGCGACCGACGATGACCTGAAGCCTTCCGTCGACTACGCCGTCGCCGGCCCCGTCATCGCCAAACTCCCCGACGGCCTGCGCACCCTGCTGGCCCGCATGTTCCGCGGCGCCATCGAACTGTCCGGCGGTGAATGGCAGAAAGTCGGCCTGGCCCGCACTCACTGGCGTAGCTCAACATCACAGGCAGACGGCGTCCTCATCGTGGACGAGCCGACCTCCGCCCTCGACCCCGAAGCCGAGATCAAAGCCTTCGACCGCATCCGCCGCCTCGCCGCCCCGAACCGGGCCGTCGTCCTGGTCACCCACCGCATGTCCGGCGTCCGCCAAGCCGACCACATCTACGTCCTCAACAACGGGCACCTCGCCGAGCACGGCACCCACGAGGAACTCATCGCCGCTCGCAGCGGATACGCCGCCATGTTCGAAGCTCAAGCCGCCCAGTACGCCCCGACCATGGCCATTCCCCACCCAGCCGCGCCCACCGTCCCGGACCAGGTATGACCCGCTCGCCCGAAAGGCCCAACGTGGCCACACTCCCCCCCTCGCGTCAGGCACCTGGCCGTGATTCTGCGGACACGAGCCATGAGCCGCACGTGTTCACCAAGAAGCACATGCGCATCACCGTGGCCCGGCCGGTCGTCTCCGGGGAGGAGCCGCAGCAGCGGATGACCAACGGTGCCCTCTGAGCACCCTCGCCGACTCGCTGAGCACCCGCTCGTCCATCGTCTCGGAAGGCAAAGCTGCGTGACTTCTCCCGTGTCCTCTTCGGATCACGTCTCAGCGGGTGCAGGTGTGCCGTCAGATCAGTACGCCTCGACCCGGCATGCCGCGTGGCTCGGTGCCGCCGCGATCACCACCAACGAGGTGGGCCAGGTCCTGCTGGTCCACCCCACCTACCGTGAGGACGGCTCGTGGGTGCTGCCCGGCGGTGTCGTCGAACACGGTGAACACCCGCACACCACCTGCCGGCGCGAGATCACTGAGGAACTGGGCCTGGACCTGCCGCTGTCGGCCGTGCTCGCCGTCCACTCCTTCTCCGCGCACCATCCCGACCTTCAGCCCGGCACGCACTGCCCCGGAGAGATCCGGTTCGTCTTCGACGGGGGAACCCTCACCCCCGACCAGGTGGAGGCGATCCGCCTACCGCACCAAGAGCTGTCCGAGTACGCCTTCCTGGACACCCGGGACGCGGTCCAGCGGCTGCGCCCCGTGGACGGGCAGATCATGCTCGCCGCCTACCGTGCCCGGCTCGGCAACACCGCCACCGCGCACCTCGCCGACGGCCAGCACATCCTTGACGTCCCGGCCCTGGACCGGCACGACGTCCACGTCCGCTACCGGCCCTTGTGGGACAGCCCTCTCCACCGCGGACCCGTGCCCGAGCGGCTGCCCGTGCGGCAAGCCTGGGCGTGGTGCTTCATCCCCGACGGCCGGGTCGTCATCGTGGCCGACCCCGGCCCGCAGGGCGCGCTGCCGATGCTGCCCGGCGGCACCGTGGAGAGCACCGACACGACGCCCGAGGACACCGTGCATCGCGAAGCCGCCGAGGAAGCCCAGCTCACCCTGACCGACCCGGAGCGACTGGGCTGGGTGCTGGACCAGACCGGCGAGGTCTACGGAGGCGTGGGACCCAACGCCCGGCTCCGCCTGGCCGCCCAGGTCACCGCCATCGGGCCGGCGGCCGTCGACCACGCCACCGGGCGCCCCTTCGCCAGACTGCTCGCCACCCCCGCCCAGACTGCCGCCCTGCTGGGCTGGGGCCCGCCCGGAGCCCGGCAGGCCCAGCTCGCCGCGGAGACGGCACGTGAGCGGTGGGGTCTGCCCACCGCTCACGCCACCGCCGTCGAGGAGATCCCGGCGGAGGGGATGCGGCTCAGCTGACCCCGACTCCGCCCACCACGTCCCCTTCCCGCCCCTCGTCCCGCTGAGGTAGTCCCCATGTCGTTGTCGCACCACCACATCCGCACCACCGTAGATACCTACCTCGCCCGTCACCCTCACGAGCGGGAACAGCTCAGCGTCCTCTTGGACGCCCTCGACCCGCCTGGCGAGGACATCGCCAGCCGCTCGACCTTCACCGGGCACGTGACCTGCGGCGCGATCGTCGTCGACCAGCTCGGCCGCGTCCTGCATGTGCTGCACCTGGCCAGTGGGAAGGTCCTCGCCCCCGGCGGACACACAGAGCCCAGCGACGACTCCCTGGCAGCGGCGGCTCTGCGTGAACTGCATGAGGAGACCGGGATCCCGGCTCGGGTCGTCACGCCGTGGCCGGGCTTCGAGACCGTGCCGCTGGACATCGACATCCACGACATCGACGCCCGTCCGGGCAAGGGCGAGCCCGGACACCAGCACTTCGACCTGCGGTTCCTCTTCCGTCTGCAGACGACCGAGGTGTCGGTCGTGCCGCAGGAAGAGGAGGTCGGCGGCATCGAGTGGCGTCCCGTGGACCGGGTGACCTCCCCGGCGCTGCGCGAGAAGCTACTCAAACTGCCGCTCCAGGCCGAACCGGAGACGGCCAACGCCTCGGCCCTGATCTACAACGACCGCGGCGAGTACCTGCTCCATCTCCGCGACTACTTCCCCGGTCAGATCTGGGAGCCGGGCATGTGGTCCCTGCTCGGCGGCGGCCGAGAGCCCCAGGACGCCGCCCTGGAACACACCGTGCGGCGCGAACTGGCCGAGGAAGCCGGCCTCGATCTCGCCGACCTGTCCCCGTTCGCCACCGAATACGCCTCCCACGACGACGGCACGACCGTTCCCATCGCCATCTACGCCGGCCGCTGGAACGGCGACCCGCGCGAACTCCACCTGACCGAGGGGGTGATGCTCGCCTGGTTCGCCCCCGAAGACCTTCACCGCCTGCGCATCGCGGACACGACCAGCTCCCTCGTACGGCGCCACGCCGCCGGCCTCCCGCCGATGCAGAGCGAACCGGCGCCCGAGGAACAGCGTCCGGCGTCACCGCACGGCACGGTCCCCAACATCATCGGCGTCCACCTCTACCTGGAACGCCCCGACGGGACGGTGCTGCTCGGGCTGCGCCACCCCGACTCCGCGTTCGCGCCATCCACCTGGCACGCCCTCGCCGGACACTGCGAGCAGGAGAACGCCATCGACTGCCTGATCAGGGAGGCGATGGAGGAAGCCGGACTGCACATCGAGCGCCAGGACGTCGAACTCGTCCACGTCGTCCACCACATCGGCCAGCCCAGGAACCCGCCCCGCATGGCCCTGTTCTTCCGCGCCCGTACCTGGAGCGGCGAGCCGGTGCTGCGCGAGCCGGACAAGTGCACCCAGTGGAGATTCTGGGATCCCACCGCCCTTCCCGACGACCTCGTCCCCTACACCCGACTGGCCATCGAGAAGATCCAGAACGACGAGCTGTACAGCGAGACGGGCTGGCCCGCATGACCAGCCCAGCCAGTCGCGTGCCCACTGCGACAGCGACCGGGCGTCCAGACACCCGCCTCGTAGTAATCCGCGGCAACTCGGCGTCCGGCAAGTCGAGCGTGGCCCAGGGCCTGCGAGATCACTACGGCCGCGGTATCGCGATCGTGGGCCAGGACGTGATCCGCCGGAACGTACTCAGGGAACACGACACCCCGCGCGGCGCCAACATCGCCCTGCTGGGCACGATCGCCCGCGCAGCCCTCGACGCCGGCCTCCACGCCGTCCTCGAAGGGATCCTGTACGCAGACCGCTACGGCCACATGATCACGTCTCTGGTACGGGACCACCGCGGCGTCTCCAGGTGCTACTACCTGGACGTTCCGCTGGAAGCGACGTTGGTACGGCACGCGTCAAAGGCGGATGCCGCCGACCTGGCGCACGTCACCGACGCCCACCTCACCTCCTGGTACCGCGAGCTGGATCTGCTGCCCGGCGGTCTGGAAACCGTGGTCCCGGCCGACAGCACACTGCGGGACACCGTCGCCCGGATCGTGCGCGAGACCGATCTGACCGCTGCCGCCCCCGCCTCGCCACCTCAGCGCAATCCGTCACAGGGAGACTCGATGATTCCTCCGGTGCTGATGTCCGATCCGCAGGTCGCGGCGATCCCCGTGCGTGAGTGCGGAGAGCCACTCGTCGACGTACGCGACCACAACTTCCGCGTCGACCCCCGCAAGCAAGACCCTCTAGGTGCGTTCGCCCACGTCCGTGAAGGCGTCCTGGCCCGGTTGAAGCATGCCCGCTCGCTCCTGCCCGCCGGCACCGACCTGCTGTTCATCGAGGGCTACCGGCCGCCGGCCCTCCAGCAACGCTACTTCACTGACTACCGGAACGAGCTGGCCGCCGCCCACCCTGACTGGACACCTGAGCAGCTGCACCGGGCCGCCAGCCAGTACGTGTCGCCGCCAGAGATCGCGCCGCACTCCGCTGGCGCGGCCGTGGACGTGACCCTCATCGACCAGGACGGCCACGAACTCGACCTCGGCACCCGCGTCAACGCCTCTCCCGAGGAGAGCGACGACGCTTGCTTCACACACGCCCCGAACCTCAGCGACCACGCGCGTCACCACCGCGCATTGCTGCTCAACGCCATGGAAGGCGCGGGATTCACGAACTACGGGACCGAGTTCTGGCACTTCTCGGCAGCAGACCGGTACGACGCCCTGATGCGGCAGGAGCCGCACGCGCGTTACGGACCGGTCGAACTGCCGTAGCTCGCCAATGGACTCGTCCACGTCGCGCCCACGACCGAGCGGGCGGAAAGCATCGAACGGAGGCACGTATGCCTGACGACACCCAGCAAGCGATCCCAGCCATCCCGAGCCCGGCGGCCGGAGACGAACCGCCCGAGCATCACATGCACCTGCTCGGGCGGTACTACCGGCAGGTGGAAGCAGGGCGCAAGACGATCGAAGTGAGGGTGGCCACCCCGAGCAGGCGCGCCGTCGCCGTGGGCGACACGCTCGTCTTCCACGACCGGGACACCGGGCGGGAACTCGACGTCATCGCGCAGCGGATCACCCTGTACCCCTCCTTCGATGACCTGCTCCGCTCGGAGG
Organism: Streptomyces sp. CS113; assembly: GCF_002188365.1. NCBI lineage: Bacteria > Bacillati > Actinomycetota > Actinomycetes > Kitasatosporales > Streptomycetaceae > Streptomyces > Streptomyces sp. CS113. Next base: position 7,929,903 of record NZ_KZ195574.1, on the reverse strand, counting down.
ACACCTCACGTATCAACCCGGACGGGTCGCCCGGCGAGCTGCTCGCCGACCTCCGCGGCAGCTACCCGCCGGCCAAGGAAGCCCTCGGCGTTCTCGCCCTCGCCTTCGACCACCGTCCTGCCCGGCCCGGCCGCACCCTGCCGATGCCAGCCGAGGAGTACGCGCAGACCGTCCCCCACCACACGGTGTACGGCTGCCTGTACATCCGCGACGAACACGACCGTCCCATCCAACTCCGCTCGGTCTACGGCTCGAGGCTCTGGCAGTTTCCGGGCGGCAACCTGGACGCACCGGGCGAGGATCCGCTGCAGACCGCGCGACGGGAGGCGGTCGAGGAGACCGGCCTGGAGCTCGCCCTCAACACGCCGCCCCTGCTCCTGACGCACTTCCTCCACGCTGGACCGCGCCAGCCGCTGAACAAGGTGGGGCTCATCTTCGACGGAGGCCGGCTGACCGCCGGCCAGCTCGACCGGATCCGCCTCGACCCCGCTGAACACGACATGTGGGCCGTCCACGACCTCGCGACCTGGCAGGAGCTGATGGCCCCGCGCGCCTTCGCGCGCCTCGACGCCATCGAACGAGCCCGACGCGGCGAGGGCCCCGCCTACCTGATCACACACACCTGACCCCCAGAACACTCGCCCACCAGGAGGCAACCGTGCCCGCCGAGGACACCAACACCCGGGCCTGGCAGATCTACGGCCAGCGCCAACTCGCCCGCGCCTACACTCCGCCCGTCCCCGAGCGGCTCGGCTGGACGCCCTGGGAAGGCATCGGGCCGGGAGCAGAAGTCCTCGGCGACGTCACCGGCCGCCGCGTCCTGGACATCGGCTCCGGGGCCGGCCACCACGCCGTCCACCTCGCCCAGGCACACGGAGCGCGGGTCACCGGCATCGAGCTGTCCCCGACCCAGCACGAGCGCGCCGTCTCCACCCACGCGGGCGGGGACGGCGTGGAGTTCGTCCGGGCAGACGTGGCCGAGTACCTGGGCGGGGCCGAGCCGTTCGACGCCGCGTACGCGATCGGGACGCTCGCCTTCATCGACCCGCACCGCTCGCTGCCTGCGCTGCGCGATGGTCTGCGTCCCGATGCCCCGCTGATCCTTTCGCTCCTGCACACCGATCTGCACGGCCACGGTCCGTCCACGGCAGTGGAGCCGCGCGAGCAGATGATCCTGCTGCGCAACGACCCGCCGTTGCCGACGCAGATGTGGGTCCTGGCACCGCAGCTGTGGGAGGGCCTGCTCACCGAGTACGGCTTTCGCGTCGAAGCCATCGACCTGTTCCCGCACCCTGGCGAGAACGCCAAGGTAATCCAGCAGCTCATCCGCGCCCGGCGCCTTCCCGACCGGCCGACACGCGCCTCCAGCCGACCCCGCAGCACCCGAGGCCCGGCCGCCCATGCGGCAGTCGGCGTCGGAGCGATCCTGCTCAGCGAGCATGGCGTCCTGCTGGGCCGACATCGCCGCGGCACCCTCGAACTACCCGGCGGCAGTGTGGAGGCCACCGGTGAATCCTTCGAGGAGGCGGTCGTCCGAGAACTCGCCGAGGAGACTGGCCTGATCGCTCGGACCGGCGACGTGGATCTGCTGGGCACGCTCGTCGATCACGCCGAGGGGATCCTGCGGGTCACCGTCGGCGCTCTCGTCCACGCCTGGCAAGGGCAGCCACTGACGCAGCCGGACGAGAGCGTCGGCGACTGGGCGTGGTACCCCCTCGACCAGCTCCCCAACGGCCTGTTCGTATGCAGCGCCCAAATCCTCACGTGCTGGCGGCCCGACCTGGCCGTCGACCACCCGCCTGCTCACTTCAGTGCCTTCGCCCCAGCCAAGTAGGCCGCGCTGACTGCCGCCTCCCATGCTCTCCCGCCACACGAGCCGGCGTACTCCAGCTGTTCGCTGACTTCGTCGGTGAAGGAACCCGTCTCGGGATCAAGGAGGGTCTGCGCGGTCTCGTACAGTTCCTCCGACTCCTCCTCCATGGCCCAGTAGGCGTTGCGGCCCCGGTCGAAGTGCACCCGGTAGAACGTCATGGAGCCGACGGCTACGCCCTTTACCGTGCACGAGACCACGACAAATACCGCCGCCTGCTCTGGCAACGAGGCATGCGCCCCGTGATCGCCAGACGGGGCGAGCCCCACGGCACCGGCCTGGGCATCTTCCGCTACGTCGTCGAGTGCACCATCGCCTGGCTCCACGGCTTCCGCCGCCTGCGCATCCGCTGGGAACGACGCGACGACATCCACGAAGCCTTCCTCGGACTCGCCACCTGCCTGATCGCCCACCGCCACGTCCAACGCCTTTGTTAGGACCTCTTAGGGCGTCCGCCAGTAGGCCATCGAATACGTGAGCTTCGGGGAGGGTGTTCCAGCGGTGGAGGGTCCAGGCGCGTCGGATCAGGCAGCGGACTGTGATGATGGTGCCGGCCAGGGCGAGGAACTACTCAACGGCCGTTCTCCGGCGTTCGGTGCAGCGACAAAGCTTGCCGAAAATGTTCACTGTGACCGTCTCGACCGGCCGCGCGTCTGACTAGAGTTGGGCTACATGCGCATCGCTAGAACTCTCCTGGGCATAGCCATGATCGCTCTCGTCACCGCAGGCTGCGGCGGGTCAGGATCGCATGACAACGCCTCCCGCCCTGCGGACACTGCGCTGCCGAAGAGTGGCGGGGAACTACCCATCGCGATCACCTCGGCTGAGCCTGGACTCCTGACAGTGAAGACACTGCTCGACGCTCTGCCGCCGGAACCCACCGACGACGCCGCGTTCACCGAACGGGTGCTGTGGACGATGCGTAAACATACCGTGGCCATGGCCGGGATACCGGGGAAAACCAGCGCCAGGTGTGAGGGCGACAAGGTGAGTGAGGAGCCGGGTGTGACCACACGGTGCACGGTCACCTTCAACGGCGTGAAGGTCCCCTGGTCCATCCGTTTCGACGTGCCGGCCGGTGACTTGAAACCGTACGAAATCAAAAATGCGGGCCAGGCCGCGCTGACGGCGAAGTCTGTCTACGGCGAGTTCTGGAAGAAGTACAACGGGGTCAGCAAGCACCTACGCTGTGGAAAGGTGCCGGACCTCGAACTCGTCGCATACGGCCAAGACACCGGATACCGCTGCCAGTACGCCTCGTCCGTCGACGGCAAGGCCCAGTGGGTCAATGTCCCGGTGAGCGTGGGCGAGCACGGGGTCATCTTCGACAACGGCCGCTCGCCGGAGTCTCCTTGAGGTTGTTGACATGAAGGGCCAGGAGCGGGACGGAAACAAGGGACGGTGCGACGTCACAGCCTCGAACCTGACGTCACGTCCGGCCTCGATGCGGTGCGGCAGCGGCGTCCGCCATCGAGAAGTTCCAGGTCGAAGGCGCTGAGCGATTGATCGCCGTACGCGTGCGAGGCCGGCTGACCACGACAGACTCAGGGCCGACTACCCGCCCCATCCAGGCGACGGGCTGTCGGCCCGAGACGCTCCAGTAGGCTGCGCTGGCCATGGATACGAACGCCGAACCCGAGCAGACCCGGCACACTACGAACGCCGCTGATCCGCCGATCCGGCAGCTGTTCCGGGACGTCATCGCCGACCGCATGCAGGGCCCCCGGCCGCCCCAGGCCGTGATGCTGTTCGGCTCCGAGATCGACCCTTGCTGGGACGACCGGAGCTTCCTCGGTGACTTCTACAGCGAGATCCTTCACCAGGACACCTGCCAGCCGGCCACCGCTGACGGCCTCGCCCTGGTCACGGCCCTCGCAGTCGACGGCCGCGTTCCCGCCCGGCACCGGTTCCGAGCCGTCGACCTGCTGTTCAGGGCTGCCACTGTCGCCGAGCGCCATCTCGCCGAGACCTGGCCGGCCACCCCACAGCGTGCCGATCCCGACAGCGAGTCCCGGGCCCGCAGCGCGGTCCAGGCTCACGTTCCAGCTCTGCTGGCCCGTTGGTCGGCCGAATGCCCAGCAGTTCGCCTCGCCCTCGCCGGACTCGCCGTGGTCTTCCCGACGGACCGCACCCTGCCCGCCTTGACCCCGCGCCTGCGGGCCTTCACTCACCAGCACCCCCAAGGAACCGACATCGGCGATTACGTGCGGTTCGTCCTCGTCCTGGCCACCCAGAACGAGGACCAGATCCTCACGGCGACGGAGAAGCTCACTGACGCTTACTGGACGGGAACAGTACGCGGAGTGCCAGCCCAGACACGAGCCCTCCACCTCCTCGGCCAGATGCTGACCAAGGTCGGAATCGGACTCACCCGAGCCCGCTGGCGCCGGGCTCGTCAGCTCGAGGACTTTCTATGACGGGGCAGCTCCATGCAGCAGGCACCGGGGACGTCATGGCAGATCCCCCGGGACGCCGTGGTGTGGAGAAGACAGATCCGTGCAGACTTCAGGGGATCATCACGCAGTGGTTCTCGATGACCCGGCCACCGCGGTCGAGTCCGCCACAGATGGCCAGCCTCGGGTACGCCCTGATCTCCCGGTTGACGACGAACCGCCACCGCGAGGCATTCGCCTTGCTCCCCCGGTAGTCACCGACGAACGCACGCAGCGTCCCCGGCAGACCGTCCCTCGTGGTGATGGTGATGTCCTGGACGTAATCGCGGCCCTGGTACGCCGTGGCGACACAGATGTAGGTGCCGCAGGTGGACTTCACCTCGGCACTCGCCGGCGCCGCCGTCACCAACAGCAGCCCCACGGCGGCCGTGAGCGCAGCCGTGACCGTGGTGATCCCCCGTTGTGTCCTTCGTGCTGTGGTCATGATCCTCCCCTTGTTCGCGCGCCGCTATCCCGTGGTTATGGGGTCGGCTCGTACGTCACGGTCTGCTCCGGGCAGCCGTCCGCCCCCTCGCGCAGCGCCGCCACCTCAGTTTGGTCAGTCGGCAGCGCGTAGCGGAGCTTCATGTCCT
>NZ_KZ195574.1:7198917-7924983 GCF_002188365.1 Streptomyces sp. CS113 | reverse complement strand
CCGCTGGCGGCAGCCACTGGGCCGGGTCCTGGTCCGACTTGGACCGGTTCGAGCGGGCCGTGACCGCGACCAGACTGGTCGCGGCGCCGAGGTCGTTGGCGTACGCCTCGCGGCGCTGCGCCGACCGGCTTCCCAGTGATGTCAGCAGGACTGGCCTGCGGGGATGAGTCGGCTGTCGCATTCGGCTTCTTCGACCAGCCGGTGGGGCCCGTGCGGGTCAGACGCTTTTGAGGTCGCGACGCATGCACTCGTGGCGCTGGGCGATTCATCCTTCGGGGCTGTCGGGGCAGACCGGCCCCGGAGTGAACGCCAGCGTTGCTGCCTGGGGCAAATCCGCCTCCGCTGCTGCTGCCCGCAGGTCCGCGGCAATCTCCTCCAGCGTCGCGGGCACCCTTGACCGTCGGCGGACTGCCATCCCGTGCTCCCAGCACAGCCCTGTGTCGGGGAACGGGACGACACGGGCGGTGGCTGAATCCGTGCCGCAGGCGGAACACGGGTGCGGCGGCCAAGCGAGGATCCGGGCGACGACCTCGTGCAGTACCGGCGGTGCCGGCACGGGCTCCAGCCGGGCCGGGGACACGCCGCACCCGGCCAGCAGCTCTGTCGGCTCCACGACGCTCCCTTCATCCATGGCCTCGTACTTCAGCCGCACAGCGGTACTCAGGATGCCCGGCGGGCGACCGCAGCAGGACCGATGACACCGGGACCGAACCGGTCGCGCACCCGGTCCACGGTGGCTTCGGCGACGAGCCGGGCCTCGCGGGCTTGGTCCAGGCTAATCTGCTGGGCCACCCGGTCGGCGTCGACCAGGTCGTCGCCCTTGAGGACCAGCCCGGTGAGCCGGCCGCGCTGCAGCCTGGCGGCGTCGATCAGCCGGTAGGCCATAATCCGCAGGTCCTCGTCGTGCGCGGACGGCTCAGACAGGCGGCGCGACTTCTCCCAGCTGCCACCGCCAGCGAACTGCAGCGTGAGGGACACCGCGCGGGCCGCCTGGCCGCGGCGGCGCAGCAGCCTTCCCAGCTGCACGACCAGGTCCAGCAGGGCGGCGCGGACGTCGGCGCCGTCCAGGACGTGCCGGTCGAACCGCAGGCGGACGGTGGCGGCCGCGGGCAGCGCGCGGGGTACGACGGGGCGGGGGTCGCGGCCGCGGGCCCGGTCGGCGGCGAGCCGTCCGGCCTTCCCGCCCAGCAGGCGCTGGACCGTCTCGGGCGAGACCGCGGCCAGCAGGCCCACCGTGTGGATGCCGTACTCGTGCAGCGCGCCGGCCTGGCGGGGACCGATGCCGTGGAGGGCCTCGACCGGCAGCGGGGCCAGCCAATCGGTCACGTCGTCAGGGACGACGGTCAGGACACCGCCGGGCAGGGGAACCTGCGCAGAGGCCGTCGCCGCCACCGTGATCGAGGGGCCGATACCGACACGAACGTCGACACCGAGCCGGGACAGCGACCGCACGCGCAGCACCTCGCCCAGCCGGTGCGTCTCGGGCCCGTGGTAGCGCAGCGCCCCCTTCAGTTCCACCAGCGCCGCGGTCGGTGGCAGCGCCTGCACTACCGGCGACAGATCCGCCAGCAGCTCCAGCACCTGCCGGTAGACCCCCTCCCGAAGACGGTCGGGGCAGCGCACATGCATCACCGTCGGCACCCTGCCCGCCATCGCCTGGGCATCTCCCACGACCACCACCTCCACCCGCCACATTATCGAACAGAGATTCGAATGCCATGGGTCGAACATGCCGCAAGCGGTGAGGTGGGGGCGGGGGATAGAATCGGAAGCGTGTTCGATGACTTGCCCTCTGACCTGGATCAGCTCCGGACTCTGCGGATCTGGCACGCCCTGTGGGTGCAGCGCGTCGACGCCAAGGCCGCAGCCATCCGGCAGCGGCAGACCGAGGAAGAACACGGACGCCCCAACAGGCCGACGCCTCCCGAGTGGATCGTCGAACTGGGCATCGGTGCGGGGCGCCCGCCTCTCCAGGTCCCCGCCGGCGACTGCCACATGGCCGGCAAACGCCACCGCCCCGTCGACCGCGACGAAGCCCGACGCCTCCTCGCGGAGGGGCTCAAGCCCTGATCCCACTGCTCGCCCGACGTCCAGCTGCACATCCTCGACTTATCCCGCGGCGCGACCTCCGCACACGCGACGCGGAACCCGGTGCGAGTCCGGGAGCCACCCGCACTCCAACAGCAGCCCTCCCACTGCGTGCCGTACGATCAGGCCCTTTCCGCCCTGGAAGGTGGCTTGCTCATGCCCGTGCCGAGCCTGCTCGCCGTGTTCGCCCATCCCGACGACGAGTCCCTGGCAGCGGGTGGAGTGCTCGCCCGCCACGCGGCTGCGGGCGCACGGACCGCAGTGATCACGGCCACGTGGGCCCCGGACACCCTACGGGCTGCGGAGCTGGCCGAAGCACTGCGGATCCTCGGCGCCGGCAAGCCCCGGCTGCTCGGCTACACCGATGCGCGCGTACCGCAATCAGCCCCGGGCTGCCCGCGGTTCTGCGATGCGCCGCTCGACGAAGCCGTACAGCGATTGGTGGCACACATCCGTGAGCTCCGCCCGGACATCATGATCACCCATGACGCCTACGGCGGACTGCCCGGACACCCCGACCACGTCCACACCCACCGCGTGACCATGCTCGCCGCCCAAGCATCCGGGCTGGAACACCTCTACCCGGATGCCGGTCCCCCCTGGCAGCCACGCGCCGTGTACCTGGCCACCCATCCCCACTCGGCCGTACCCGCCCTGAGAGACGTCATCGGTGCACACAAAGCGGTGTACAGCGTTCCGGACGAACAGGTCACCGCAACGGTCGACGTCAGCCCTTGGATGGAGCAGAAGACCGCCGCGGTACCGGCCCACCGCTCCGAAGTGACACGGGGAGCCCTGCCGGGGGTGATCGCCGGCCTTCCACCGGATGCACGACAGCGGCTGTTCGCCACAGAGTGGTACATCCGCCACTCACCCACTACTGCAGCGCCGGCCCAGACGGAACTGACCGCCTGACCACACGGTCTCCTCCACGAGGAAGACACAGCCGCGCCGTTGTGAAACGCACCGAGCGTCGTGGAAGGCAACAAGGGTGACGTGGACCCTGCCCGAGCCAATGCTCACCGCCCCTGTGGCCAGCCCCGACCTGCCGCCCGGCCACGCGGCCGAACCGAAATGGGGCGGTTCTCCAGACGCCTCGGATGTGTCTCAGAAGGTGAAGGAACCCTATAACTCTTCAGTACTGCCGTACAGGAAGCGGCCAATACGGTGAGGCTTCCACCACCAGTGAGAGTCTCCGACCACCCAGCCAGTGCGCAGCATTGGTCAGAATTATGGCGAGTGAAGGTCGCAGAACGGTCAGGGCCGGAGGCTCAGCGCGAAGGACTCTGGAGACACAATGAAGGAATCGACCAGGACTGCTGCGTGTCGCCTGCGGCGCCGCACGTTGCTCAGCTCTCTCGGCGTGACGGCTGCTGCATTCACTCTGGCCGTAAGCACGGCTGGTTCGGCCCATGCAGCGACCTCCACCCTGTATCAAGGCTCCGACTGGGGCCGGGTCAGCACGAGTGGGGACATGAGAGTCTGCGACGAGGAGGCAGATGGTCGCGGGGTGTACATGGTGGTCAGCTGGGAGACTGGCACCGACGACGACCGAACGTTCAGGGACTCGAACGGCTCGGCTTCGGGATGCGCTGGCGGGTATACCACCAGAACGGACATTCTGAACTTCAAGGTGTGTGAAGTCAGGAACAATCTGCCGGACAGCTGTGCTTCCAAGTGGCTGTACTGGTGAGGCGCCGGCCCCTGTTGACGGGGCGGGTAGCTGAACGTCGCAACCACGAAGAAGAGCTGAGCCTTGTCTTCCTTGAGTACGGCAGCACCCGGCGGAAGTCGCCTATGTCTCATGAGACACCGCGCAGTCTGGAGAAGGACGGATTCCGCGCGCAGCTCGCCCGCTACGCCGACGGCCGGGTCCAGCTGCGCTCCCGCAAGGGCACTGACATGACCCCTTCGTTCCCAGGCATCCGGGACGCCGCGCTCGGCCACCTGCCCGACGACACCACGTTTCTCGACGGCGAACTGGTCGTGTGGGAGGCCGGACGCCTGGCCTTCGAGCGCCTCCAACAACGCCTCGCCCGCCGCGGTGCCAGCGCCACGGCGGGCGCCCAGACCTGGCCCGCTCACCTCGTAACTGGAGTACGCGCGGGTTCGTAGTCGATCTCTGCGTGCGATCTCTTACATGTCGACAGGTCCGGGACCCGTGTTCGACGTGTCCCTGAGTCGGAGGAGTTTCCGCAGAAACTCGCAGAATCTGCGAGCGTGGTTCGTAATCTGCGTGTTCGTGGATGAATACCGAACTCGTCGCACCGCGCTGGAGTCAAGGCCGGCGGAGGAGCTCAGCGGCGCCGGGCTGGCCGACGTCTTTCAGCTGCACCGTCGCCGCGGCGAGCGGGACGGCCTGTCGGAGCGTGACTACTTCTTCGACACCCTCGCTGAATACCAGTGGGCACGCGACGCGGCGGGTCTGATGCCGGAAACGGTCGACAAGCTCGTGAAGCCTGTGATCGAGATCTGTGAGTACCTGGATCTGGCCCCGTGGCGGCTACAGCCACGAGACCTCGACCGCTACTTCGCCGGACCGGGCAAGCGGGCCCGCTCCACCGTTCGCACCAAGATCAACCTTATTGACGGGTACTTCGCGTTCCTTGAGCAGCGGTACGCGGGTGAGATCAGCCGTCGTTTCGGTGTAGTCGTGGAGTCGCCGATCGATCCGTTCAACCGGCCGCGCCACCGGGGTGACTTCGGTCTGCGGGTGCCGCCGTCGCAGCAGGCCATGCGAGAGTTCTTCGCTGCGTGGCGGCGTGCTCTGCCACAGGCACGCAAGGAGGCGGTCGCGTGCCGCGACTACGTCATGGCGAAGATCGCCTACTTGTCGGGCGTGCGAGCGGCCGAACTGTGCGGCGTGTGTATGCGCGACGTGCACTGGGAGTCGGGCCAGTGGGGCCGCTTCCTCGTTCATGGCAAGGGGGCACGGGGGTCGGGGCCGCGGCAGCGCGAGGCGTTCCTGTTCGAGCAGGGGCGGGAGCTGCTGTGGTGGTACGTGGAGGAGGTGCGCGGATTGTTCCGGGACGATCCTGAGCATCCATCGGCGCCGCTATTTCCGTCCGAACGCTTGCCCGTGGCTGTCGCGGCTCTGAACATGCCAGTCGCGCCGAAGATGGTCCCCTCGACGTTCAGGCGGGCGCTGCGGACAGCGTCGGTGGCGCATCTCCCGGGCCCGGTGGAGGAGCTGTTCCCTCATCTCCTGCGTCATGCATGCGCGACGCACAACTACGAGCGGGGGATGTCCCTGTGGGAGGTGCAGCGATTGCTGGGGCACTGGTGGGGTACGACCACAGTCCGATACCTCCTGACCGCGCAGGGGGATCCGGAGCAGGCGGCGCGACGGGCTTCGGCCGAACGGGCCGGGCAGCGGCTGGTGGCGGACACGGGGAGCCTTCGGTGAAATGGAATCTGCGCTGGGTGGCGGCGCGGCAGGACATCTGGCGGCCGACGGACTTGCTGGCGGCGTTTCGGCGGGTGGGCTTCAATCCATCGTTGAGCAAGGTGTCCGCATTGTGGGGCGGCACCCCAGTGACCGTGCGGCTCGAGGACCTGGACCTGATCTGCCAGGCGCTGGGATGCACCGTGGCCGATCTCCTGGAAGCCGAGCCGGCCGCGACCGCGGCGGATGAAGGTGAGACCCGGGCGGTCGCAGGTGGTGAAAGGGACCCGGACTCGGTGCGGCCCGTGCGGCCGGTGCCGCGAGGCGATGGCCCGCGGAGCCTGCAGCCTCCGAACTGAGCCGCGCGTTGGAGCGGATGAGGCAGTGCGAGGACTGCCTGGCGGTGGCGCCGGGAAATCCCCGGCGCAGCTGGCGATGCAGAGGATGCCAGCAGTGGGATCACCAGTACTCCCAGCGCGGACTGTGCCCCCGGTGTCGGTACCAGCAGCACCTGGGCCGAGACGGGCTCTGCCGCGGGTGCCAGTTGGCGCAACACGCCGAACGGGCGGCAGGCACCGTGTCCGGCTTTCCGGCTCCGACGCAGCTTCGGCTGCTGATTCCCGGCGCGGCGGACGGAGCCTGGCGCCTTGGCAAGCCTCCCACAGCGCGGCCTGCAGTGCCCCGACGCTGTGTGCTGCCTGCGACGATGCCGGGCCAGCAGGTCCTGTTCCCAGTGCTACGCCGGCTCGGGGCGCCGGAACTGCTCGACCTTGCCGAGAGACACTGGCCGGAGGAGGAGGCGCTGAAGCAGTACACGTTGGTCCTGGCGCGGCAGCGCGGCCTGGGCCGGGCATGGTGCAGCCAGGTAGTGCGGCGGCTACGGCTGGCCCTGGCCGTGCGGGATGCCGAGGGCGAGAAACAGGTCTCCCGCGAGATCCTCGACCAAGGCCGCGGGATGCAGTTCGGCGCGGCTGCCGCACAGAAGGTCCTGGAGCAGGCAGGCCTGTGGCGGGGGCCGACGCAGATGACCGACCAGATGCGTCAGCACAGGATTCGAGTGCCCGTCGGCACCGTGACAGGCTGCGCGCACTGCGGCAGCTGGGGCATCACCACTCGCCTGTGCACCGCGTGCGCGAACTACCGTGCGAAACGGCCGGTAGGCCGGTGCACCCGATGCGGACGCGACGGCCTCCCCTTGCATGTGAAGACGAGCCTGTGCCGGGGCTGTCTGGCATTCGTGCGGAACGTGCCCCAGCCATCCGGTGCCTTCACTCAGCTCACCTTCGCCGGAGCACTTGCCCACCGGGTAATCGGCAAAGGAACACAGCCATACCCGGCACCCGCTCAGGAGTACGACCACGCCGCCTCGCTGTCCGCTTGCGTTCCGGTCGTCCCTGGGCAGACCGCCCTGCTGACGGCCCCGCGTGACTGGAGGGCTGTTCACGCTGTGCCTCACCGCCTTCTGCCCCCGCTCAGCACCGATGCACAGGCACTGGTGGAACAGTTCTCTGCCTGCCTTCCTGTCACAGCTGGCCGTCAGCCGAACCACGTCTACTCCATCCAATTGCTGCACCGCCTCCTGGCCTACACGGGTGTGGAGGAGCCCGTCCCTGAGCGGGACGTGTGCGCGCTCGCGAGGCTGGAGCCGAACGCTTCTCTGCACCGGATCGTGTTCTTCCTGCATGAGCACGGACTGCTCGAACCCGACCACGACCGCAATATGGCCACCAGCCCCTCACTGGCCCGGCTGGACGCCGCTCGCACAGACGCCGGGCATTGCCAGGCCATCGAAGTCAAGCTCCGACAACTTTCTGACGCCATGGCCAACCAGATGCGGACCTGGGTCGCTGTCCGCCGCGGGGAGGGTCGTCGCCCCCACCCACCCGCCGACTACACGCGTATCCGACGCGACCTCAACGTCGTTCTCCCCGTCCTGAATCTCTGGAGCCAGGACGGGCTGGATCTCCGGGAGATCACCACCGCGCACGTGACCTCCGCCCTCGGTGACCGGCAGGGACACCAGGCACGCGGCGTCCATCACGTCCTGCTCAGCGTCTTCCGCGCCCTCAAACAGGAACGCACCGTCTTCACTAACCCGCTCGCCGGGCTCTCCCTCACCACCCCCGTGCGCCTTCCTGAACCACTGCCCAGCGACCGGCTACGTGGCCTGCTGGATCGGGTGGACAGTGCGATGGGGCGACTGGCCGTCGGCCTGGTCGCTGTCCACGCCATCAAGGTCACCGACGTCGCTCAACTGCGCATGAACGCGCCCGACCTTGCCCGCGCAAGTCTCAGAGTCGACTTGCGCGGCCAGTTGCACACGGTCTATCTCGACACGCTGACCCTCCGCCTGCTGGACGAGTGGCTCCAGGAACGGCATGACCAGTGGCCCGCATCGCTCAACCCGCATCTGCTGGTGACAACGCACTCCGCGCACCACCCCGCCCTCCCGCCCGTCAGCTACTGCGCGCTGCGGCGCGCGTTCGACCAAGCCGGAATCACCCCGCGTCAGATGTGGAGCGACCGTGTACTGGACGAGGCCCGACAAACCGCCGACCCGGTACACCTGGTGCACCTATTCGGCATCCACCCCGGCACCGCCGTCCGCTACGTCCACACCGCGCACCCTGACAAGGCGCTGCCCCGCATCCGCTGAGCCGGATGGTGCTGTCCAGCCGTCTGCCGCCCCGCCCTACTTTAGGTGCGGATCTTGGAGAAGCTCGGCGCTTCGGGTCGCCAGCACCCGCCACAGAGCAGCCAAGTTGCGCCCACAACGCCGGCTGACCTTGATGAATTGGGGATGCGCTGGCAGACATCACCGGGCTCCCTTGGGCCTTCTCGTAGCGGCGCGTGGCAGACATTGCGAACCGTCGGCCTCGTGCCGCGTTCGTCGTTGAGGTGGCTGGCGCCGCGTCAGCGCGCGTCGATCGGCGCCGCCTGTGCACCGGCCGGGCCGGCTGCCTCCTGTGGCCTAGCCTGTTCGCGGGCGCTTCGGGTCAACCGCAATCCGATCAGGGTGCAGACCAGGCCGAGAGCGGCGGCCAACACCCAGGCGGCGCGGAAGTGCTGGCGCTGGGCTGGCCCGACCTGCGCGCCGAGGATGGCGACCAGGACGGCGATGCCCACGGTGGCGGACATCTGGCGTACGGAATTGACCAGGGCGGATCCGGTGGCGGAGCGGTGCGGAGGGAGCGAGCTGACGCCTGCGGCCATCAGGGTGCCGAGCGTGAGTCCCACGCCCACACCGCTGAGAATTTGACTGGGCAGCAGATCAACCCAGTAGTTGGGGGTGAGGGACGCGAAGCAGGCCCGCCAGACCATCGCCGCGGCGAACAGCAGGCCACCCACGGTGATCAGCGGCCCGTGGCCGAGGCGCTGCGCGGCACGCGCGGTGAGCAGCGTGACGATCGGGACCAGGGCCGGCCCGGGCACCATGGCAACGCCGGTGCGCAGCGCGCTCCAGTGCCAGACCTCCTGGCACCACAGCACGTTGGACAGCAGCATGATGGCGAAGGCCACACCGAAGACGAAGGTCCCGATGTTCGCGGTGCCGAATCGGGGCAGCCTCAACAGGTGCAACTCGAACAGCGGGTGGCTGTGACGCAGTGAGCGGATGGTGAAGGCGATCGCGGTGGCCAGCGCGACCGCGAACAGCACGAGAGTCCTGGCGCTCAGCCATCCCCAGTCCGGGGCCTGCACGAGAGCTCCGGAGAGGGCTGCCACAGCGACGGTAACGAGCAGCGCGCCGAGCATGTCGGGCAGGCGGCCCTCTTCCCGGCGGGTCGTACGGGGCAGGACGCGAAGGCCGGCCACGACGGTGGCGATGCCAATCGGTACGTTGATCACGAAGACCCAGCGCCAGTCCACCTGGACCAGCAGGCCGCCCGCGACAGGACCCGCGGCAGCGGCAAGACCGCCGACCGCGGCCCAGTTACGGGTGGCGCGCGTACGGCTCTCGGCCGGAACGGTCGCCAGCAGAAGGGCGAGCGAGGTGGGCAGTTGGGCCGCGGCCCCCACCGCTTGCAGAGCCCGTGCCGCCACGAGCGTCCACAGGTCGGGAGCCAGGGCACAGGCGAGCGAGGCGAGGGTGAAGAGGGACACCCCGGCGAGGAACACCGGGCGCTGCCCTATCCGGTCGCCGGTACGGCCCGCGACCACCAGGAGGGCCGCCAAGGCGATGGCGTAGGCGTTGAGTACCCAGGACAGGGAGTTGAGCGTCGCGCCCTGCCCATGGGGCGACGCGAAGGCTGCGCCCATCGCGGGCAGCGCCACGTTGACGATCCACAGATCCAGGTTCGTCATGAAGACCGCTAGCAGGATCACCACCGAGGCGACACGCTGCTTTGAAAACCAAACCTTCCATGTCATGGGGACCAGAGAAGCACGATGTGATTTGATATTCAAACTACGTTCCCCGGCGGGGCGGCGGGAGCCGGGCGAGGCCGACACCCATAGCTTTGAGATTCAAAGCGCGTGATGGATACTGGTCAGGGTGACGACACAACGCATTGACCCCGGAGACGTACCCGGGCGGCCCTGTTCGATCGCCGCCGCCCTGCAGGTGGTGGGCGATCGGTGGGCCCTGCTCGCCATCCGCGAGGTCACGTTCGGTAATCACCGCTTCCGTCAGATCGCCAGGAACACCGGCGCTCCGACCGACCGCCTGTCCGCTCGCCTGAAGGGACTGGTCGCGGCCGGCGTCATGGAGCGACGCCCGCTGCCCGACGAACCTCGCCACGAGGGCTACTACCTCACCGAAGCCGGTCGCGATCTGGTCGGCACCTTGCGCGAACTGCTCCGCTGGGGAGATCGCTGGATTGCGACGTCTCCCCCTCTGCGGCTACGGCACCACGATCACCAGTTCACCCAGCGCGCCGTATGCGATCGCTGCGGCGAATCGGCCGAGCCAGGAGAGGTCCACCTCGAAGTGGCCGCGGACGGCTGGACGCTGGAAGGCCCGGTGGAGTAGGGCCTTACGGACCCCCACCATGGGCCGGACGCAGACATTTCCACAGGTCAGCGCGATGCGTAAGGGAAAGTATGCGGTTCGCCAATTTATACTAAATGGATCTTTTGCCCGCAGGGTGTCACGTTGAAGGGGTGAGAACACGAACTGCGTCCCCCCAGTTTCTTGCTTTGGTTGGCACTGTCGTGCTGTGGGCCAGCGCCTTCCCTGCCATCCGCGTGGGCGTGGACGGACTCGGCGTGGCCGCGTTGTCCTTCCTGCGGCTCGCGGTCGCTGCCGTGGCGCTGCTGGCCATGTCCCCGTTCGCAGGCGTGCGCCTGCCCCGTCGGCGGGATCTCCCGCTGATCGCGTTGTGCGGCTTGACCGGTATGACCGCCTACCAGGTCCTTCTCAACTGGGGAGAGGTGCACGTCGCAGCCGGCACGGCCAGCCTCCTGATCGCGATCGCACCTGTCTTCAGCGTGCTCTTGGCCAGTGCGTTCCTGTCCGAGCCCCTGACCCGGAACGTCGTCGTCGGGAGTCTGATCGCCATCGCAGGCACCGCGGTCGTCACCTTGGCCAAGGGGTTCTCCGGCTTCAGCGCGGCCTCGCTTGTGGTGCTGGCCGCGGCCGTCGTCCAAGGCGTGTACCACTTCGCCAGCAAGCCGCTGCTGAAGCGTTACAGCGGGCTGGAGGTGGCCACCTATGCGATGGCCGCAGGCACCGTCTTCGCCCTGCCCCTCGCTCCCGAGGCCGCGAAGGCAACGGTTGGCGCCCCGGCAGGCGCCCTGTGGTCGGCGGTTTTCCTGGGCCTGCTTCCTTCCGCGCTCGGATTCGTCATCTGGGGGTACGCGGTTGCCCGCCTGCCCATGGCAGCCTCCACCGCGGCCCTGTATCTGGTACCGCCTGTGGCCTTGGTTGTCTCCTTCGTCTGGCTGGGAGAGAAGCCTCTCCCCCTCGAACTGGCCGGAGGAGCGATCAGCGTGGCGGGCGTCGTCCTGATCAACCACCGCACGGCCAAAAAGCCCGGGCCGGCCGCGCCTGCATCAGGATCACTCGCGGCCGACCCCACCCGCGGCGGCGCGATCAAGCCTGCGAGCCGTGAGCCGGTTGCACTCGACGCCCACGCAACACGGCAACGCCACTGAAGAGGTCTCCATGCTTGATGTACGACGGCTGCGCATGCTGCAGCATCTGGCCGCATACGGGACGATCGCCGCCACGGCCGACGCGCTGCACCTGACCGGCCCGGCTGTGTCGCAGCAACTGGCTGTCCTGGAGCGCGAGGCCGGCGTGCCGGTGGTCGAAAAGCGTGGACGCAGGCTGTGTCTGACCCCTGCCGGTGAACTCCTGGTGGCGCACGCGGAGGTGATCCTCGGCGACCTCGCCGCCGCGGAGTCAGATCTGGCCGCCCTGCGGGGCGGGCATCACGGGGTGTTGCGCGTGACTGCCTTCGCTTCTGTCGCGCGCACGCTGCTGCCCCGCGTGTACCAGTTGCTCGCCAGGCCCGTGGGCGAGACAGCGCCCAGGCTCACGCTCCGGCTCGACGAGCAGGAACCCGACCAGGCGCTGGAGGCACTGCAAAAGCACCGGGCCGACGTGGTCGTGGCTCACAGCTATACGGTGCTGCCCCGCAACTTCCCGCAGAACAGTCGCCAGGACGTTCTCATGGAAGATCCTGTGCTGCTGTGCCTGCACCCGGACCGCGCCCGCAGTCTCGGGCTGTCCCCCGGGCAGCCGGCAGACCTCGCCCGGCTCGCTGACGCCCCGTGGCTCACCCCCAGTCCTGATGTTTCCTGTTACGAGATGATCCAGCGGACCTGCGGCACGGCGGGCTTCGTCCCCGACATCCGGGTCCGCAGCAGCGACTTCGCGGTACTGGTGGCTCTTGTCGCCGCGGACGCCGGCGTCGCCCTGGCTCCCCGTCTGGCCATCCCCAAATCTCACGACGGGGTCAGCCTGCATCCCCTGCTCGCGCCGGTCACCCGCACCATCTGCACCGTCGTCCGTTCCGGCAGTACCCGCAATCCTGACGTGCATCTGTTCCGTTCGCTTCTCGAACAGGCAGTTGCCCAGCACGAACCCACCCAGCGGGACCAGATCTGACAGCGTGCTCGAGAACAGGCGCGGTTGGACGGCTTGACCGAGGGTGCTCCGGGCCCTGAGGCCTTCCCCCTGTACAGCCGCAGGACTGCAGAGCATGCCGTTGCAGGCCGGCCGGGCATGAGCGGGCTGGCAACCGGAGTCCCCCGGCGCTGCTGCTGGTCGGTGCCAGCGCAGATCGGAACGTCTGGCTCGGCCAGGCGCCGTGGTCCTTCAGCCTGCACGCCGAGGTGAGTTTCTGTTCCGTCGTGCGTCTTCCGCCTCCGCTCCGTTGCCGGGGCGGGTCGAGGGTTCAGCTCGGCTTGCGGGCCGTCAGCAGGTGGGAGACGAAGGGAACCTTGATTCCTTCGGGAGTCTGGTAGGCGCTGAGGCTGTCGGTGATGGCCTGGGCGATCGCCGAGATCGTGTCGGGGGCCCTGCGCGCGATCTCCGCGCCGAAGGGCAGGGCTGTGAGGTGGGCGGCGGCGAACGCCGGCAGAGCCGGCAGCACAACGTCGGCGGTGATTTCCTCGGCAGCAAGGTGCACGAAGCCCGCAGCCGTCGCCGCCTGGACAAACCGCTGCTTGGACAGGGCGAATGCCACAGGCGAGGCGGAGTCGTCGGTGTGTCCAGGGTCGGCCGCCCGCGCTGCCCGCCCCTGCGCCTCATGGTAGGGAGACCGATCGCGCGGCGCCCACGCCGTGGCGGCAAGCCGCCCGCCCGGGCGCAGCACGCGACCGATCTCGGTCAGTGCAGCGCACAGGTCGGGGAAGAACTGAAGACCCTGCTGGCACACCACCACATCGAACTCCGCGTCGGCGAACGGCATCGCGTCGGCGGGCGCGCGCACCAGAGTGGTCCGCGGGACAAGGCGGCGTGCGGCGACATCGAGCATGGCCTGGTTGACGTCCACTCCGACCACCCGGCCGGATGCTCCGGCCCGCTCGGCCGCGGCATAGGTCAAGTAGCCGGTCCCGCACGCCAGGTCGAGGACCGCGTCGCCTTCGCCGACTTCGCTCGCCAGAGCTGCCACGAACGGTGCCATCAGAGCCAGGGAGTGGGCGTCGTACCTCTCCGCAGCATCCCCGTCCAACTGAAACTGCAGCCCTGGCTTCATTGAAGTTCCTCAGCTCTTCCGTGTGTGCGGTCGTCGATACCGATCGCGCATGGTGAGGTCGGCCGGTGCCAGTCGGGCGCCGCCGTATGTCGCGGCGGCGCGTCAGGCGAGTCCGGCCTCGTGAACACGCAGCCGTACGGCCGCCGCACGCAGCAGCGGTACGGACAAGCCATGCTGGGCCGCGACCCGGCACAGGCCACCGATGATCGGCTCGACCTCGGTGGTTTGGTTGTGGCGGAAGTCGCGGTACAGCGAGGTGGCGAACGCCGAGCCGGGAGAGGTCAGCGTCGAGGTGACCTGGGCGAGCGCGTCGCCCCGGGCGGGATGGCCGGCAGCTTCCAGTACCGAGGCCGTCTCCGCGATGACGTCCCGGATCGCGTCGGTGCCGTCCGTGACGGGGTTGATCTGGCCGACGTCACCGCCGAGCAGCACGGTTGCCGCTCCTCCGGCTGCCATGAACAGCCACTTTTCCCACATGTCCTGTTGGATCGTGGTGGAGGCGACCGTCTCGAAGGGGGCTGGCGCGAACGTCTTGGTGATGGCTTCCACCCGGTCCGAGACCGAGCCCGACAGTTCCCCGACGGTGATCCTTCCGGCGGGCGTGAGCTGCCGTATGGCCCCGTCGGTGTCCAACTGCGTGGCCACCAGGCAGACGCCGCCCAGCAGGTGCCGAGCGCCGAAACGGTCACCGATGGCGTCGAGGTGGTCGATGCCGTTGAGCAGCGGCACGACACTCGTGCCGGGACCCACAGCGGGGGCCATGTCTTCCAGGGCCGCGGCGACCGCGGTGGACTTCACGGCGAGGATTACGACGTCGAACGGCTCGCGCAAGGTCTGCGCGGTGACGGTGGGGACAGGGGTCGTCGTCCTCGTTCCGTCGGCGCCGACGAGGGTGATGCCCTCCGACCGCAGGCGCTCGGCGCGCGCTGCGCGCACCAGAAACGTCACATCCACCCCCGCGCGGGCGAGCAGGGTTCCGAAGTGGCCGCCGACCGCTCCGGCGCCGACGACAAGCACACGCACCATGGTCACTCCCAAGATTCTGAAGATTGTCGAAACTGCTCACTTCCTGGCAAGGAAGCAAGACCGGCTGCCCTCCGCTCACGGGAGAGATAAGCGCCCGGCTGGGGGCTGTACTCCGCGGCCGCCTGGGCGGCGCAGGACCATCGCCGGCCGAGCCTGCACCGACAGCCCGCTGGTAGCGGCCTGTCGGACCGGGTCTGAGGCCCCGGCGTTGCTTCGGCCGCCCGCTGCAGGCGGACGACCAGGGCCTGCCTCAGGCGAGCAGGGGGGCCAGTTCCGCGACCACGTCGTCGAGTGGCTGCAGGCTGCCTTGGAGGCGACACAGGAGCACAGCGCCCTCCACCGCGGAGATTCCGAGCGTGGCCAGCGATGCGGCCCGCTCGGGTGTGCGGCCCGCCCGCACGAACGCTGTCACCAGGAGATCGCTCCAGCGCGCGAAAACACTCCTGACAGCCTCTTTCGCTTCCGGGACGAGATGCTCGTCGTCTACGGCTGCGGCGACGATCGGGCAGCCCGCACGGAAGTCGGAAGCAGTGAGCCTGCTTTTCCAGAAGTCGGCGAACGCGGTCAGCGCCTCCTGCGGACCGGCACCGTCGCTCGCCCGTTCCATCGTCTCCCGCAGGCGCTCCCCGGCCAGTTCGACGGCTGCCGTGAGCAGCTCGTTGCGGCCGCCGGGAAAGTGGTAGTACACGGAACCGCGCGGAGCGCCGCTGTGAGCCAGGACGGCGTCGAGAGTCACCGCTCCGGCACTCTGTCGCTGCAACAGCCCGATCGTGCTGTCGAGCATCAGCTGCCGAGTCGACGGCTTCGCCTTCCCCATCTCACTCACCCTTCAGGAACTCACGATTATGCAATATAGCATAATCCAGATTAGGGTGATGGGCACACGAAGGGGGCCGGGGTCGGCTACTCGGAGGCCGGTCGGCCACCGCTGTCGGACGATCCCCCGGCGGAGCGTGGCCGGACCCGGAGCTTCGAGGCCGATCGGCGCGCCGCCTCTCAGTGGTGCCGCCCAGGGCGGAAGTCAGCTGTCAGTTCATCCCGCCGGTCACTCTTCGTACGAGACCACGCCGCACGGCTCGCTACCGGCCCGACTAGATACCGAAGGTCTGACAGCACCGCCAGGCAGTTCGTCGGCCAGCTGGGCATCCAACGCAGCTGGAGACGAAGGCGATCCACGTGAGTTCGCCGTCGATGATCGCCTCCTCCGTACCGCAGACAATGAGAGGGATTGCATGACCGCCGTCGACTATCAAGGACAGACCACACTCATCACCGGCGCCAGTGCGGGCCTGGGAGCGGAGTTCGCCCGCCAGCTCGCCGCCCGGGGCTCGGACCTGGTACTCGTGGCCCGACGGAAGGACCGGCTGGAAAAGCTGGCGGAGGCGCTCTCCACCGAGCACGGCGTCATGGTGACAGCGATCGCCGCCGATCTCAGCCTGCCGCATGCCGGGCAGACACTCGTCGAGGAGACCGACCGACTCGGTCTGCGCGTCACCAGCCTGATCAACAACGCCGGATTCGGGACCTACGGTGCGTTCCACATGGAAGACGCTGACCGGCTCGGCGACGAGATCACCGTGAACGTGGCCAGTGTTGTCAGCATCAGCCGGGCATACATCAAGCGCCTACGACAGGCTGGCAACGGCATCCTCATCAACGTGGCCAGCAACGCCGCTTACCAGCCCAACCCGCTCCTGGCCGTCTATTGCGCGACCAGGGCATTCGTGCTGAACTTCACCGAGGCTCTGTGGTTTGAGTCGGCCGGCACAGGTCTCAAGGTGCTCGCACTGTCTCCGGGCCCGACGCAAACCGAGTTCTTCGACGTCATCGGCACGACTAATGCCTCGGGCAACACCGTGCTCCAAACGCCCCGGCAGGTCGTTGAGAAGGCCCTGCACACCCTCGACCGACGCAACCCGCCTCCAAGCATCATCAGCGGCCGCCGCAACCACCTCCAGGCTCTGTCGGTTCGCCTGCTCACCCGTCGACGTGCCGTCCTCACCGTCGGGGCGATGATGAAGCCGACGAACTGAACACGCAGGCCGAGCCAGGGAAACCCACACCGACGGCAGGCCCGCAGGACAGATGCTGAAGCCGCGGTACTTGGAGCAGGGCGGGCTCGCTGTCCGCACGGTCTGCGGCCGGAGGTGCCGCCGCGGGTGGAGTACGAATTCACTCCGATCGGGCGCAGCTTATATGAACGTGGCTCCGGCGGAGTGGGCGATCGAGCGTGATCCAGAGATCGAGCGCAGTCAGGGCGACTACCACTCCGGTCAGGCTGATCACGTGTGGCCGGCCGCACGTCCGGGCCGTCTCCACCCAGGGGTGGAGACACGCGCCTTGGGCGGGCGGCACTTCCACCCGCTGTCGACCCGCGGTGCGATGCCGGGCGTGGGCAGGTTGCGCAGGATGGGGTGTGTTCCCACCCGCCACCTGCAGCGATCGCTCGTCTCTTTCACCTGTGTGACGTGATCCTGTAGGGCAGAAGAAGGTGCATCCCATGGCTGTTCCGGACACGTCGTTCACACCTCACGCACGTACCCGCTCGTCCCTAGCGCGTGCCGGGGCGCCCGGCACTGCGGTCACCGGGCGTCGCATGGCAGGCGCGTTCTTGCTGTTCTCGTCCTTCCAGTGGTTCCTCGTGCAGGCTGCCGTGGCCGCGGGTTGGCGGACGCCGTACTCGCTGAGCAGGAACTTCATCAGTGACCTCGGGGCATTGCACTGCGCCCGGTTCCCGTCCGGCACCGGTCCCTACGTCTGCTCACCGGCGCACTCGGTGATGAACGTGTCGATCATCCTGTGGGGCGTGTCCTGGGCCGTAGGGGCGCTTCTGACCGCCGAGCGCGGACACCTGACGGGGAATGTGCTGCTGGCCGTCGGCGGCTTGGGCACCGTCCTGGTCGGCGTGTGGCCCGAGGACACGAACCTGACGGTCCATGCGCTGGGGGCCCTGATCCACACGGTGGTGGGGGGTGCGGGCATGGCCGTCATCGGTCTTCGGCGTCTACGCCGGGGCCACGCCCTGAGCGGGGTGCTGAGCATCCTGGTGTTCGTCGCTGCTGTCGTCGGTATCGCAGCCACCGGCATGGCCGCGGATTCCGGGTCCCTCCTGCACGTCGGTCTGGGAGTCTGGGAGCGCATCGGCATCTGGCCGCAGGCCGCATGGCTGACCGTGGCGGGCGTCGGGACCGCATGGGCGGCCGTTGCGCGCAAGGAAACAGCGGCGGCGAAGGCCGCGTGAACTCCTGGGCTCACCGTTCGCACCTCCGGGCCTGCGCCCCCCACCTGGACGGGCAGGCCCGGCGGTGCGGTGCGCGTCGTCGAGAGCATGGCCCTATGGGCTGTGACCGGACGAGGAAGGGAAGAGCCGTGATGATGAATGTCCCGGCCGCCACCACCCGGCCCCACGAGAGGCTGCGGGAGCGGCGCGGACTGGTGGGCGCGGTGGCCATGCTGATCAGCGTCGCGGTGTCCGTGCCTGCCGCGCACGCCACCTGGGGCAAGCTGATCGTCGGTGTCCTCGGGGTGGTGGCCGTGGTGGGAACCCTTTGGGGTCAGCGCGCCTCCTCGGCACGGCAGGCGGTCGTGGGCTTGTCGCTGACGATCGGCACCGGATTCGCGATCACCGCCCTGGCGCCCGCGGGGCTGGGCGAGGTGCCGATCCTGTTCGGTGTCGCGTTCCTTCCCACCCGGATCGCTCCCGGTCCGGTCCGGGCTGCGGTGATGGCCGTGGTGGCCACCGGGTTCGGCGTGCTGATCATGATGATCACCGGTAGCTGGGCCGGCCTGCTGGCGGGCGCAGCCGCGTGGATCCTGGCCGACCGATTCGTCGAGCACGCCGCGCTGGAGGCCGAACGCAACCGTGCGATAGCGCTCCTCGCGGAGGTGGAGGCGTCGCGCGAGGCGCAGAAAGAGGCGGCAGCCATGGAGGAGCGCACCCGCATCGTCCGGGAAATGCACGATGTGCTGGCGCACAGTTTGGCCGCTCTGTCGATGCAGCTCCAGGCTCTGCGAGCGGTCGCCGCCCGGGAGGGGGTCGGTAAGTCCCTGACAGGGCCTCTTGACCGGGCCGCTGATCTCGCGCGGGACGGCGTGCAGGAGGTGCGGGCAGCGGTGGGAGCGCTGCGCGGTGGCCCGCTGCGCGGTGTGGACGACCTCGCGGCCTTGGTCGAGCACTACCCCGGCACGGTCCGGATGCGGGTCGCCGGCCAGGCGGGCAGGCTGTCGCCGGAGGGGGGCCACGCGGTCTACCGCGCCGTGCAGGAAGCGCTGACGAACGCGGCGCGCTACGCCACGGGGAGTCGCATCGATGTGAACGTGGCCTGGGAGCCGGACCAACTGCGCCTCGCCATCCGCGACTACGGGCTGCCTCCCCGCGGCGTTCCGACGGGAGTGCGGGGAAGCGGCACGGGACTGCGCGGCATGAGTGAACGGATCGAAGCCGTCGGGGGCTCGCTCAGCACCGGCCCCGCGCCGGAGGGGCCGGGCTGGCGGATTGTGCTGCGTGTGCCCGCCGCGGTGCCGACGGGAGGCGGCCCCGCCACGCTCGACGCCGGGGCCGGCGGCGGCCGTGCGGGGGAGACAATGGTGGACGGGCCGGGCACGGACGGCAGGCTGGGCCGCGCGGGGAAGGAGAGGACGTGACCATCCGGGTGGTCGTCGCCGACGACCAGGCCGTCGTGCGCGACGGGGTGGTGCTGCTGCTCGGTTCGGCCGAGGACATCGAAGTCGTCGGGCAGGCGGACAACGGTCTGGACGCGGTCGACCTGGCGGTGCGCACGCGTCCGGATGTCGTGGTAGTAGATCTGCGGATGCCGGGGTTGGACGGCACCGGGGTGACGGAGCGGGTACTGGCCGCGGGGATCGGGGCGCGGGTCCTGGTGCTGACCACCTATGCGGACGACGATGCGGTGCTGCCGGCTCTGCGGGCCGGAGCGGCCGGATATCTCACCAAGGACGCCACGGGCGAGGCCGTGCTGGCCGCCGTGCGGGACGTCGCTGCCCGTCGTACCGCACTGGATCCCGCGGTACAGCGGCGCCTCATCGAACTCGTCACCCAGCAGCTGGACTCCGCCTCACCGCCCGTACGGCGGGCGAACGACGAGCCCGGCGCGTCGGCCGGGCTGACGCGCCGCGAGATCGACGTGCTGCGGCTGGTCGCCGAAGGCCGCAACAACCGTCAGGTGGCCCGTGATCTGGTGATCAGCGAGGCGACGGTCAAGACGCACCTCAACCACCTGCTGGCCAAACTCGCGCTTGAGGACCGCGGTGCGCTGATCGCATGGGCGTGGCGCAATGGCCTGACAAGCCCGCAGGACTACGGCACACATTGAAAACCAAATGGGAGCCGCCCCGTCTCAGCGAGCGGGAGCGGATCCTGAGCGGCTCTTTCTCCTTGGTCCCGGACGGCGGCCAGGCCAGAGACGGGGCCGCCGAACAGGACGGCGTCCGCCATCTCCGCCTGGACGAGGCCCGAGAGGACGTGCGCGGCCCGGCGTCAGGCCGCCGAGTCCGCAGCAAGAACGAAACCGCGAGAAGGATCCGGCGGCGGGGCTGGGCCGAGGCAGTAACAGGGGGAGCTCGAAACCGCCCACTGATCGGCAAACC
The DNA here is from genome assembly GCF_002188365.1 of Streptomyces sp. CS113. NCBI lineage: Bacteria > Bacillati > Actinomycetota > Actinomycetes > Kitasatosporales > Streptomycetaceae > Streptomyces > Streptomyces sp. CS113. Next base: position 7,904,733 of record NZ_KZ195574.1, on the reverse strand, counting down.
CGTCACTGTCGCTACGCAGTTGCCCCGCCTCCTAGGGAATTCCGAGGCACACGCTCGCGATCCTGCTGACCTGCTTGAAGCGACAGGTGTCTGACTTCCGCATGCCACGTCACTCCTCTGGTCAGCGGAAACGGGTTAGCTTGTGCTCGACTGTGAGAAACCGCAATTCGGCCGGGCCGTCATTGCACAGGTCATGCAGGAGGTACTCCTCGCCGGGGAAGGCGAAGTGCCGCGTGTCGCCCGCGTGGTAGGAGACTCTCCGGGTGGTGCCGTCGTCCGTGTGCTGGATGCTGACTCCATCGGTCAAGGCCGTCCAGAAGTAATCCAGCACGTGCCGGTGAGCGGCCAGCCGCCCGCCCGGCGGCACGTGGATGTGCCACACCTTCAGTTCATCAGTCTCCGACAGGAGCTCGGAGCCGACCTGGACGTTCATCGCGTTGACCACGAACTCCTGCCGAAGCGCCGGGCTCCAGCTGACGAAGTCCGTAGCGATGATCTCACCGGCCAGCGGTGTGGTGCGCCGGATTGGCCTGGCGCCGCTCACCGCGGCACATCCCCGGTTTGCAGACTTACCTCCCGGTGCCCCCATACCTTCTGGTAGGACCCGTGCACCAGGTCGTCGAGCAGCGAGGGTCCCTGTGGCGTCCAGCCCAGTTCAGCGCGAATCTTGGAAGCGTCCACGCGGGCATTACTGGACAGGCCCAGCGCGTACAGCAGTCCGATCGCCTCGATCATCTCCTCCATCGTGGCCGAGACAGCCGGCTCCAGCCCGAGCACCTGTGCGATGCCCTCAGCGATCTCCCGCATCGTTGCCTCATCAGCGGCGATGTTGTATTCGCCCCCGGCAGGCGCCGATTCCACCGCCAGCACGTAAGCCTGGGCGACGTCGTCAAGGAACACGTTGGGGTAGCGGTTCAGCCCAGATCCCATGTACCGGCTCACGCGATCGCGCATAGCCGCACGCAGGAGTACAGGCAGTTGCTCGCTCCCGCCTCCTCCGTAGATCATGCCGGGCCGCAGCACCACGGTGTGCGTTCCGCTTGCAGCAGCAGCGACGACCCGGCGGTCCAGGCTGAAGCGGTGCTGCACCGGCGGAATCGGCTCAAATGCCGGGTCCTCGGCATGCACCGTATCGCTCGACTCACCACCGGACAGTTCGGTGAACACCGAGGTGCCGCTGGTGCGCACGTAGCGCTTCGCAGTCCCTGCTACGGCTTCCAGCAGGATCTCGGTGGCACTCTCATTATCGGCAGCGGCAGTCTCGATGACCGCGTCGACCTCAGCGACCGCGGCACGCACAGACAGCGGGTCGGTTATGTCGCCCCGCACGGGCCGGAACCCGGCAGCCGCCACGGCCCTCAGGCTGACCTCGGAGCGCGCCATAGCGGAGACGTGGTGGCCGGCGCTCTGCAGACGCTGGGCGACCGCACGCCCGAGGTATCCGGTTGCTGCAGTGACAAGAACTTTCATGACGGCTCCTCGATGATCTTTGGGTAGGTGGGGAAAAGGTCTAGGGGGTCAGCGGATTCGCAGCATCTTCAAGATGCGCAGCAAGGTGGTGAACAGGGCGACCTGACGCGCCCTGCTCATCCCGAAGGGCGGGTCGAAGCCGAGCAGTCGCTGACTGGCGACCGTCTGCGGCTCGGTGTACTTCACCAGCCCGGCGGGGCCGTGACGACGGCCTACACCCGAGGACTTCATGCCGCCCATGGACGCGCCCTGCGAGGCATAGGCAGATGCGTAACCCTCGTTGATGTTGACCGTGCCCGCCTGGATACGTGCGGCCAGCGTGCGTGCCCTTGCCTCACTTCGGCTGTAAACGGCCGCGTTGAGGCCGTAGGGGCTGTCGTTGGCCGCGAGTACGGCTTCGTCGTCCGAGTCGACCCGGTAGACGGAGACGACCGGTCCGAAAGTCTCCTCATCGCGCACGGGGGTGCCTTTGGGGACTCCGGTCAGGATGGTGGGCTCGTAGAACAGCGGACCCAGGTCGGGGCGTACTCGACCCCCGGTCACGACCCGCGCGCCGGCTGCGAGTGCTGCCTCCACATGCTCTTGCACGTGCGCCAGTTGCCGGGAATTGGTGAGCGACCCCATGTCGGTGGCGAAGTCGAAGTCCGGTCGGAGCGTCATGCGCTCCACCCTGGAGGCGAACCGCGCCAGGAAGCCGTCGTAGACATTGGCGTGGACGTAAATGCGCTCGATCCCGACACACATCTGCCCCGAGTTGCCGAGGCAGCCGCGAACTGCAGACTCGACGGTGGCATCCAAGTCGGCGTCGTCCAGCACGACCATCGGGTTCTTGCCACCGAGCTCCAGGGAGCATCCGACCAAACGTTCCGCCGCACGCCCAGCGATGGAGCGCCCTGCCCGGGTTGAACCGGTGAAGCTGACGAAGTCGGCGCCGTCGATCAACGCATCCCCGATCACCGCCGGTTCACCGAGCACGACCTGCCGCAGACCCTTCGGCAGGCCCAGCTCCTCCAGAACCATGCGCGGCCACAGAGTCGACAGTGCCGTCTGGGTGTCCGGCTTGTGCACGACCGCGTTGCCCGCCAGGAGCGCCGGGATCGCGTCCAGCCCCAGTGCCAACGGGTAGTTCCATGGCGTAATGACCGTGACCACGCCTTTAGGGCGGAAGGACTCCAACGCGCGGGTGAACACAGGGAATGCACCTTGCCGACGCCGTGTGCGCAGCACCTTCGGTGCCTGCCGCGCCGCATACAAGGAGGCGGTGGCGGCCTCCATCACCTCGTCGAAGGCGTCGTGCCGGGCCTTGCCCGTCTCCCACTGCAGGAGGTTCAAGATCTCTTCCTGCCGCGAGAGCAGCACGTCATGGAACCGAGCGAAGGGCAGGGCCCGCTGCTTTGGAGTGAGCCGTGCCCATTCGACCTGGGCGACCCGGGCGGCGGCGAACGCCTGGTTCACATCGGCGGCGGTCGACTGAGGAATCTGCGCGAGAGGCGCGCCTGTGAAAGGTGCCCGGGTCGTCGCCGGCTCTGCGGAAGCGCTCACCGCTGCGGTCAGCCGCTCCACGAGGGCGGGGTCCAGGTGGGGTTCCGCGACGTTTTCGGAGCGTGTTCCGGAGCGGCTGGTTGTGGTCATCGAGGTCTCCGTCAACGGAAAGCCCCGCCAGCGCGCCAGGGGCCGGAGCGGAGGGGAGCTGAAGCAAGCGGTCTGAGGACCAGACCGCCAGGGAAAGGCGTGCTTATCAACGTTCCTGTACGTTGTTCCTGTACAGCGTTCATGTACTACAGACATGACACATGTCCAGGGTAGAGTTGTCAACATGTCGCCCATGAGAAGAACTGCGGCCCCCGGGCAAGAGCGCTTGAGTCGGGAGGTGATCGCGGACAGTGCAATCGCACTCGCCGACGTCGAGGGGCTGGAGGCGGTGACCATCCGTAGGCTGGCCAAGCAGCACAATGTCACTCCAACCGCCCTGTACTGGCATTTCAAGGAGAAGGACCAGCTGCTCGACGGCATGGCCGAGCGCCTGTTCGCGAACGTGGAACTCCCGCCCGAGGACTCCTCGCCGTGGGCTCAGCAACTGAGCGCGGTCTTGGCGGCGTTCCTGGCCGCCCTGCGCCCCCACCCCGCCGTCGCCCCTCTGCTGTCATCGCGGGTCCTCGCGTCCCCGGCGGGCCTCGCCCTTACCGAACGCACCCTTTCGCTACTGCGGCTCGGCAACCTGCCAGCGGACCGCACTGCAGAGGTGGGCGGGTATCTGCTCAGTGCCGTCATTGCCCTGGTCACCGCGGAGCCTGGACGTGAGCATCCGAGTGACGAGGAGGCGCGCGAAGATGCCGTTCGAGCCAAGAGAGCGTCGCTCACAGCCTTGTCCCCCCGTCGGTACCCGACGGTGGTTTGGTGTGCGGACCCACTGGCCGACTGCGTGAGCCCTGATGAGTACTACGACTTCAACCTCGACATGCTCGTCGGCGGTGTCACCTCCATGGCACGCCGGCTGGCGCCGAATGAAGCGCGGACAGCCTCGGCTCCCCACGCCGACTGAGGCTTGATTCTCTTGGTTGGCTGATTCTGTCCGCTCGTACATGTGCTTCAGTTACGTAACCCGTTCGCGATACCGCCGGGAACACGGGCCCACGCGCGAGTTTCCCTTTTTGCGGAAACGAGATTCTGCGAACCTGCGCGCTTCCGTCTTCGACCTCATGCGCCAGGGCGGCACCGACCTCCCCCCTGGCCCTACAGCCGGCGCAGAACGGCGCTCGAGGAACTGTTCTCCGAGCACCGGCTGACCGCACCACTCACGCTGTGCCAGTCGACCACCAACCCGGACACCGCCCGCCAATGGCTGACCTGGACATCGGCCGGGCTGGAAGGCCTCTGCTTGGAACCGCTCTGGGCCCCCTACAGGCCGGGCGCCAGAGCGTGGGCCAAGTACAAGGTGCGGGCCACAGAGGACGCCATCGTGAGCGCCGTCACCGGCTCTGTCACCGCGCCGCGCACCCTGCCCCTCGGCCGCTACGACACCGCCGGCCGACTCCGGTACATCGGCCGGACCACCACCCTGCCCCGCACCACCGGCACCGCACTCGCCGAGCTGCTCACCACCCCCGAAGCGAGACACCCTTGGGCAGGCCGGACCTTTTCGGCAAGATGGGGGACGCGCGAGGTGCTCCCCGTCCACCTCATCCGGCCCGACCTCGTCGTAGGGGCCGAGGTCGACGTCGCCCGCGACGCAGCCGGCCGATGGCGGCACCCCGCACGCCTGCACCGCACACGCCCCGACCTCACCCCCGCCGACATCACCCCCCTCGCCCCGTGACCAGCACACCCGGGCAATGTCGGCCGCTCGGATTAGGCTCACCGACATGAGCACCCCCGCCCCCGACACGTTCGATCCGCACGCCTTCCCCGCCGGCCTGCTCGCCGCCCAGCGCCAGGCCGCCGAACTGTACGCCGCCCTCCGCGCCCACCAGGCCACCCTCCCCTGGTCCCGCGAGCCGCACGACGGCTGGCCCGAGGAGACCGAGCGGGGCCGGGAAAACTCCGGCCGGCCCGCCTCCCCCGGCCGGACAGCCGCCGAGGCCAACGAGTTCGACCGTCTCCTCGACGAACTGCCCACGGCCACCGCGCAGGTGCAGTGCCACCCGTGGTGGAAGCGCTGCGAGGCCGAAGGCATCAAGGGCGAGGCCATGGTCGCCGCCCGCCAGGCGCTCAAGCACGCCGAAGGCGCTGTCCCTCTCGGCCGGAGTGACGTAGAAACGGCCGCGTGACCGCCACCTACCAGCGGATCCAGGTCCGCATCGTGCGCGTGGGCCAGGACACCACACACGTCTCCGTCCCGACGTACGCCGACGGACAGATACTCGTGCCGGTGACCACCTTCGACCTATGCCCGCCACCGGCATGACCCGCGCCCAGCTCACCGGCGCCGACCTCACCGCCACAGCAAACGTCACCGCCACGTCCGACGCCGACGTCCACCTGCACGACTGGCAAGCGCCGATCTCCGACACCGAAGCGGACCGGAGTGCCGCACGTGAGGCTGGCCAGCGTCACGTTGCTTGGGGTGCAGACCTCGCGTAACGGCGCGTGATGCGGTCGAGGGCCGTGAGCCTCTCCTACCGGTGCGTCAAACGGCGCTGCCCGATCCACGGAGCGGTCCCGAGGACTAAGGCGTGTCTGGCGGATCATGAGTGTTCCGATGTCCGTGGCCGTGTAGTTGGTCGTGGGTCGTGGTGATCTGACGAACGAGGAGTGGCGCCGTCTGGAGCCTCTTCTGCCCGTGGGCGGGCGGCGCGGTGGGCGGTGGGCCGGCCACCGAAGGGTGATCAACGGGATCTTGTTCCGTGAGCGGACGGGGATCCCGTGGCGAGACCTGCCGGAGAGGTTCGGCAGGTGGAAGACGGTCTACGAACGGCACCGACGCTGGTCCGCCGACGGTACTTGGGAGCGGATACTCCAGGCCGTCCAGGCCGAAGCCGATGCCGAGGACCGGATCGACTGGAGCATGGTGGGCGTCGACTCGACGTCCTGCCGCGCCCACCAGCACGCCGCCGGCGCCCGCAGGAAGGCTCCGCGGACACCGAAAAAAGATCAACCCCTCGGCAGCACCGCCCCGACGAGGGGCTCGGAAGGTCCCGGGGCGGACTGACGAGCAAGATTCACCTCGCGAGCGACGGCGGCCGCAGACCGCTCGCTCTGCTGGTCACTCCCGGCCAGTGGGGCGACGCACCACAGATGATCCCGGTCCTCGAGCGCATCCGCGTGCGCCGCACCGGAGAAGGAAGGCCGCGCACCACCCCGGGCCGACTCAGCGCAGACAAGGCGTATTCGTCCCGCCGTAACCGCCGTTGCCTGCGCAGGCGCAGGACCAAGCACACCATTCCCGAGCCGAGGGACCAGAGAGCCAACCGTCGGCGTCGTGGGAGCAGAGGCGGCCGACCTGTCGGCTTCGACAAGGAGCGGTACAAGCGCCGCAACGAGGTCGAGCGGACGATCAGCCGCCTGAAGAGCTTCCGTGCCGTCGCGACTCGCTTCGACAAACGGGCCTACGTCTTCCACGGCACCGTCACGGTGGCCGCGATCCGGCTCTGGCTCCGAGCCTGATCCCCCGAGGACGCCTCAACCCGTAAAGGGGTCTTCCACCGTCGGGATGTATGGAGACAGCAATGCCTCCCTGTGCTGCGTGACCGTGCCTCGAACGAGCCTCAGCACCCGTATCTCGTTCTCGCGATCCGGTTCCTCGTCATCGTCAAAGTGGAGGAGGCCGTAGGAACCGGGGGCGACCATGGCCACATGCTCAAACAGTTCGACAACGTTAGGAGATGAGCGGTGATTGGAAGAGCCGCCGAGGTGGATGAACGGCTCACCGTTCATCCACCTGAGGTCAAGCAAGTACGGGCTGTCCATCTGGGCGATGTGACGGCGAAGCTCATCGACGATCTGCCGCAACCGAGTCTCATCGCCGTCATTGAGCTCTATCCAACCTCACGTTGATGCGTGGTGGAGGACGAGGACGGCCTTCACGATGTTGGTGATGCGGTTGGTGCTGCAGCGGAGTTTCCGCAGGAGCCGCCAGCCCTTGAGGGAGGCCATGGCCTGCTCACCGACACAGCGGATCTTGGCGTGGGTGGCGTTGTGGCGACGCTCCCATCGTTTGAGCCTGCGGCCACGGAACGGGACGCGGACGGGTCTGCCGGCGCCTTGATACGCCTTGTCCGCCCAGCATTTGAGGCCCGCTGCGGCGAGGGCGTCGATGATCCCGTGCTGCCGGGCGGCGGTCAGATCGTGGGTCGAGCCGGGCAAGGCCGGTGAGGCCCACAGCAGACGGCCGAACGGATCGGTGAGAACCTGGACGTTCATGCCGTGGCGTTTATTTTTCCCGGAGTAGTACGGGGTGTCGGCGGCGATACGGTCGATGGGCAGCAGCGTGCCGTCGAGGATGACGAACGCCTTCGTCCGGAGGTCTTCATCGCCTCGGTCAGGGCCAGGGCGAGGGCGGCCAGGACCTCGATGGCCTCACGTATGTAGCGGTAGACGGTGGCGATCCCGATGCCGAAACCGGCCGCGAGCTGGGCGTATGTGTCACCACATCGCAGGTGGGCCAGGGCGAGCAGGGCCTGCCGTGCCACGGGAAGCCGTCGCCACCGGGTCCCGATGTCCCGACGTTTGGCTGTCAGTTGTCCGGCCAGGAACCGCAAGGTGCGGTTGGACAAGTCGATCGAGGACGGGTAGACAAGCACGCGAAGCTCCTAGGGGACATGGGTGATCTTGGTCGAGAACCCGTCTACCAGGAGCTTCGTCGTTGTGCACGACTGCTCAACTCGCGGTCAGCGCCGCCAGTTTGGAAGAGGCTCATTGGCCCAGGCCAGGCAATGAGCGCAGAGGTGGGCACCCGGGCCACCACCTCGGTCAATTATCGTTGAATTCCTCACCCAACCTCTGCGCGATATAATCTGCAGCCCTGTCTTCGTTTTTATCGCACGCGAAGTAGGCCTCAACGCAAAGAGCTTCTGGGTACCCCATGCTATGAAGCCTCCCAATGGCTTCACGATCTTCGACATCAAGGCGAATGGCCTTATCGTTCACGGCAGTCTCCTGGAGTTCGGTTACAGTGCGCGCGACGAGGAATTCGGTTAACCGCCGCCGTCGAGGCCGGATCAGCCCTTGTGTTCGCCCTTCAGATCCGCGGCGACGACCTGGTTGACATGGCCCGTCTCGCGAATCTCATCGCACACATTCGTGAATGACTTGCTGAAACTCGTCTTGCTGTCGTTCCAGACACCACGTCCCATGAAGAAGGCCTCTTCATCACTCGGGGCCTTATCTTCTTCCGTGCACTGGTAATCAGGGAGACCAGGCAGCTTGTTGAGGTCACCGCCTGCCGCCGCGATCTCATCGCACGCAAGCTGAGGGGACGGGTGCGCGCCGAGCCCATCGAGTGACTCGCTGCTCGCCGGGTCGTCGCCGCAGCGCAGCTTGATGGACGTCATGCCCACCCCGCCCTTCCCGTCCAGGGTCCTTTGGATGATGAACTCCTTGTCGCCCAGTCCCGCGAAGGGGTCGTCTGCCTCGTCCGTGGCCTCGTCCGTAGCGGGGGGTTGCGGATCGTTGGCGGTCGCCGCAAGGGCTTCGTCTTCGGGGACAGCCGAGGCGACGCCCATCGAGGTCGGGACTGCCAGGAGAACGGCGGAGCAGGCAAGAAGGGCTTCACGGCGCAGAGTGAACAAGGGTGATCCTCACGTGGGGGGCGGATTCGCCACCCACTGAACACAGTCGCGCGCAGGTGCGTGGCGCCGACACGCGATTCGGCCGCTTGACGCCAGCCTCACGAGTGACGAGTCAGGCCGCCTCATAGTGGTGTGCACGCCCACCCCGCCACTTCACCCACGATGGATCATCGAGCAACCCCTCGGCATCCTCCAACCCCACCCTGCGCAGGAACTCGACCACGTCCCCATCGGAGTGGGCGAGGCCGAGGCTCTGTCCGCGCGCGGCGACGCGTCCGCCGCCCGTACCGAGCGGCGGATGCACGAGTACCGGAGCGCTCGCCATACCTCCAAGGTCCGGTGAGGACCACGAGATCGCAGGTCGGGCTCAGCGGGCCCGCATCACCGTCAATGGCGCGCGCCGCGTGGTCTCCGCCGCCTCGACGAGAGGCCCGCCCGCGATCGTCACGCACTCCTCGTCGTCGTTCGTCACCGCCCGCGGCCCCGGCCCGGCCTCGGCGATGCTGCGCGCCAGGTTGGCGGCCGCGCACCGCACCCTGCTTTCGAGTGATTCCCGGGCGCGCCCGTCTGCCGGGCCCCGGGTCGTCCGTTGATCTTTGTGGGCCGTGACCCTGCGGCCCGAGAGAGGACGGTTCAATGAGCGCGAAACGACGATCGGTGGTGGGAGCGGGCCTGTCCCTGCCCCTGCTGGCCTCGTTCACCAGTGCGGCGCCCGACGCCGCGGCATCCGAGACCGGAGTGGCGGATGCGGCCGGTGCCGGGAGGCTGGGCACGGTCTCGGACGGCTGGGTCGAGGTCCGCTGGACCCCGCAGGGCCAGGCGGTGCTGGATCGCGAAGAGGTGGTGGTGAAGCCGGTGGCCCCGGCCCGGCTGGTCAAAAACGCCCACGGCACCGCGATCCGGTTCCCGCTGCGGCCCAGTGAGGGCGATCCCTCCCTGGCCGACCTGCAGCGGGCCAGCGGTGCCGGACGGCTGGACGGCGGGGTCGTCTTCCGTACCCCCCGGGCCAGCTTCCACGTGGAGGATCTGGAGGGCTTCCTCCACAACGGGGAGGTGTCGGGCACGTACGTGGCCAACGGTGCCGAGATCCGGCACGCCCCGGTGTTCCGGCCCGGCCTGGCCGAAGGCCGGCTGACGACACAGAGCGTGGCGCCGGGCAAGCCGATGAGGGTCAAGGTCGCCGAAGTGCCGCTGCGGCCCACGCAGGAACTGCTGGACCGGTTCACGCACACCTTCGGCAAACCCTCCTTCACCCTGGACACGGTGCTGGCACACGTCACCGCAGAGGGCCTGTACACCCCGCCCAAGGGCTGACGGGGCGCCGGTCCGGACCGTTCATCCGTTCCGGGCCGGCTCCAGGTTGCCGGCCTGAGCAGGCAGCTCGGCGTCCCCGCCGAAACGGCGCTCGCGGCCCGCGTAGCTGTCCACGGCATCCCGCAGCCGGGCCAGGTCGAAGTCGGGCCAGGGCGCAGGGTCGAACACGAGCTCCGCGTAGGCGAGATGCCAGGGCAGGAAGTTGCTGATGCGCTGTTCGCAGGTGCGGACCAGCAGGTCGACGTCGGGCATCTCCGGCACATACAGATTCCGGGCCACCTCGGCCATTCCGATCTGCTCGGGGCGGATCGTTCCCGCCACGGCCTCGGCGGCCAGCGCGCGGGCGGCGGCGGCCAGTTCCTCCCGGCCGCCGTAGTCGAGGCAGATGGTGAGGGTGAGCTTGTCATTGTTCGCCGTCATGCTCTCCAGCAGCTCGAGCGAGGACGCGAGCGATTCCTTGAGCCGGTCCCGGCGCCCGCTCCAGCGCACCTTCACACCCAGCTCGTGCAGCGTCTGCGCACCCCGGGCGAACCAGTCGGCAAATGCATCGAACAGGGCCGCCACTTCGCCCTGCGAGCGATACCAGTTCTCCGTGGAGAACATGTACACGGTCACATGCCGGATGCCCGTCCGCTGCGCCGCATTGACCAGTCTCAACACCGCGCGGATACCCGCACGGTGCCCCTGGTCCACAGGAAGACCGCGTGCCTCGGCCCAGCGCCGATTGCCGTCCGCGATCACCGCGATGTGGCCGGGTGTCGGCCCCGCGCCCGGCCGGGCTGCACGGCGGGACATCTGGCCGTCCCCCGTCACCAACGACTCCAGCCCCTGTGTCAGCACCCGGGATCGCAGCAGCGTCACCTCGTCAAAGTGCATCTGCGCGCCGAGCAGCAACGTATGCACGAAGATCTGGTATTGGGCTCCCACGGCCGAGGGGGCCAGGACAGTCTCCTCAAGCAGCCCACGCCAGTGCGCAAGCTGCGCGTCCACGAACGCATTCAATGCCTCCTCCCGCTCACCGCGTCGAAGGTCATCGACGTCCAACCCCAGTCCGCGCAGGTCCTGCCGGGGCAGGTAGCAGCGGCCGGCCGCGAGATCATCCGGCAGATCCTCGAACAGATCCGCCACCTGGCACGCCTCGCCCAGGACCGACATCAGCCGGAACGCCTCCGGCCCACGCGGCTCCAACAAGGGCACCCACAGCTCCGCCAGAGCCCCCGAACACCCCCGCAGATAGCGCCGCTGGTCCCCGAAGGTCTCGAACACCGGAGCAGCCGCACAATCGGCGCGCGCCGAGTCGAGGTGCTCCTCGATCAGCGCCTCATCCAGACCCCACCTGCGCACCGTGTCCACCAGGGCCCTGCGCAGCGGATGCGAGCTGTGCCCGGCGCGCAGATCGGCCAGAGTGTCGGCCGACCACTGCGCGAGCCGCTCCTCACGGCCCTCCAGCGGACCCTCATCGATGATCCGGTCCGTGTAGGCAGACCAACTGGCAATCGCGTACAAGGACCGCCTCGTCTCCACGGGCAGCGTCTCCGCCGCCGCCCACAACTCCACGGCGAACTGCCGGGCCTCGGCCTCACACACCTCGTACGCAGCACGCAACTCGGGCGACTCCACGCCACCACCGCACCCAGCCATTGCCAGACCACCCCTGTCACTCGCCACAGTCATCACCAGCACTAACGACCCACAGGCGCTCCAGTCGCGAACCACCCACCGCCGGCCCAGCTGACCTGACCGCCCGACGCGCACACCCCCACGACACCATCCTCCTCACCGCGCACCCTGGCCTCGCCAACCCCGCTGCGAGTGGATCTCTGCCGGCCGCGGCCCGCCGCCGCGGCCCACCCGTGATGGCCCGCGGCGGAGGCGGTGCACGGGACCAAGATCCCGCCGAGGAGGGTCGCCGGATGGGCCTGGGCGAGGAACGGCCCTTCAAGGCCCGCCTCGTTCACCCTGCAGGCTGTAAGCGGCCACGAGAACGCCGGTCTGAGTGCGTGTCGGCACCACGCATCGGAACACGTGGTGTTCCGATGCGTGGTGCCCTTCCGCCGACCAAGGATCGTTCCATGCTTCGACGTGCCGCACTCCTTGCTTGCTCCGCTGCCCTGAAGTCTGCGCCAATGACCGCATCCGTCTCGGCTGCCCCACTCGACACTCCCCCGCAGGAATGGATTGACCTCGCTGATGCGGAATACCCGAATCTACAGGAAGGGGACTTCATCCTTTTTCCGGACCGCGGGTGGAAATTCACCAAACTGTCCTGCGGCCAGCGCCCGGCGACCTCCGATTACCACGTGAGGCCGCAGGTCGCCTGTGACGAAATCGCCGCGGCGGATGGTGACTTCAACAAGCTTCCTGGAAGCCAGGAAGAATGCGAGAAGTTCAACTCTCCCTTGAGTGAGCCGTTCATCCTTGAGACCTACGGAAAATGGCACGCACGCACGGTGGCATGGAGGAAGGAATTCGACTAAACGTGCGATGCCATCCGTGACACAGGGCATGTCTTCCCCTCCCTCCACGACGAGGACCATAGGGAATCGGACGCTCCGGAGTAGAAGGCTCGCCCGGACCTCAGGCAAGGCGTCGCTTCTGCGGCCAGCCGGCACAGTGAGTCCTCTCCCAGCTGGCGGATTAACTCCCAGACAGGGGCGCCGTTTGCTGTCAACGGCGTAGCTGGCGGCGAGACCTCGAACGACGGCGCTGCCACCGTTTGAGGCGGCGCCCCTTGAACGGGACTCGGACGACGCGGGCCGCCCCTCGATACGCCTTATCGGCCCGGCATTTGAGGTCCGCCCTGACGAGGGCGTCGATGATGCTTTGTTCGCGGGCCGCCGTCAGGTCGTGCATCGCACTGGGCAGCGCGGGCGAAGCGCACAGCAGCCGACCGAACGGATCGGCCAACACCTGGATGTTCATGCCGTGATGCCGCTTCGTGCCGGAGTAGTAGGGCCGGTCGGCGGAGATCCGGTCGACCGGCAGCACGGTGCCGACGAGGATCACGTACGGCTTCGTACGGACCGTAGCCATTGCTCCGCCGAGAGTCGGCGCGAGCACGGCCAGCACGTCGATCGCTACGCGTATGTAGCGGTACACGGTGGCGAGCCCGATCCCGAACCCGGCCGCGAGCTGGGTATAGGTGTCACCGCACCGCAGGTGCGCCAGGGTGAGCAGGGCTTGGCGGCCAGCAGATAGGCGCCGCCACCGCGTACCGATCTCCTGTCTGCGGGACGCGAGTTGCCCAGCCAGATTCCGCAGGCTGCGGGTGGACAGATCGATCCCCGACGGATAGTCAAGCAAGCAAAGCTCCTGGTGGGACACGATGAATCTTGGTCGAAACACCGTCTACCAGGAGCTTCTTCATGTCGCGGGACCGTCCAACTACCGGACATCACGAGCAGGTTGGATGAGGCTCACTGGTGCATTCCAAGCCGGGTGAAATCCGGCCACCGATTGGGACCTGTCGGCCTCGCCAGGGACACGCCTATCGACTGGGGCCTGCCGACGGTCTGGCTCTCCTTGTCCGGGGCACCAGTCATGCTCCGGTGGGTCCTCTGAGCAGGCCGAGGGCTCGTGGGTGGGCGTTTGCCCCTGCTTCCCGATTGATGGAGGCATCGTGGAGGTTTGAGTCCGAGCCCAGCAAAGGCGCCCACGGTTCGGGCAGTAGGCAGCCAGCTCTTCACCCGATCGGCTCGGTCCGAGTGCCGTCGTCATGGGTGACACGGAGGGTCGAACCGATCGATCGTTGCCTCACAGGAAGAGTGCGCATGAATCACATACGGTCTGCTCGAAAGGCTCTCCCCCTCGCCTTCCTCCTACCCGCTTCGGCGCTGATGGCCGCCAGCCCGTCCGCAGCGTCTCAGAAGGGTGGCGACCTCCCACACAATTCGAAACCCACCGTCGTCCTGGTGCATGGCGCCTGGGCTGACGCGTCTGGTTGGGGCGAAGTCACCAAGAGCCTCCAGGCTCGGGGCTATCCCGTGGTCGCCACCGCGAACCCACTGCGTAGTCTCTCCGGTGATGCCGCCTACCTGGCTGCCCGGCTGAAGACGATCAAGGGTCCGGTCGTGCTTGTCGGGCACTCGTACGGTGGCGCAGTCATCACCAACGCCGCGGCCGGTAATCCGAACGTCAAGTCGCTCGTCTACATCGCCGGGTTCGCGCCGGACAAGGGTGAGTCCCTGGAGCAGATACTTGGACGGTATCCCGGCAGTCAGCTCACCGACGACCCCGAGGCGCCAGTTCCGACGTCTCTGGACGCTGTCCCGTACGGGAGCGGCAGCGGCGAGGTAGATCTGTACATCAAGCCGAACAAGTTCAGCAGCGTGTTCCTGAGCGATCGCCTCGAAGCAAGCGAAGCCAACGTTCTGGCCGCCTCGCAACGGCCCACTACCCCCGTGACCGTGGGGGAACCGAGCGGGCAGGCCGCGTGGAAGTCCGTTCCGTCGTGGTTCCTCGTCGCGACTGAGGACCGAACCATCGGAACCGACAATCTCCGGTTCATGGCCGAACGAGCTGGCTCGACCACCGTCGAGGTCGACGCCCCACACGCTGTCCTCGAGACAAATCCGGAGGACGTCACTGGACTGATCCTGCAGGCTGCGGACGGCTCACGTCCTAGTCTTGCGAAGACCGGCTCGAGGGACCACACCGCGTGGCTCGCCGGCGCTGCAGTACTCATGACCGCAGGCGGCGTGCTCGTGACGGTGCGAGCACGCCGATCCTGAGACACGGCCGATCTCCTCTTCGGTGAGGGAAGCCTCGCGGCCAACTCCAGCGCTGACCGCGAGGCTGTGGTCGCCGGGGAGGGAGCTTGGTACCTACCCCCTCCCGCGGCTCAGTGGGCTATGCCCGCAGCCCTCACCACGGTCTGCGTGACGGTGTTGCCGCGGCTGTCACTGGCGTGTACCCGCAGCGTGACGTACCGCGCCGACTTCGGCGCGCCGAGTTCGACGCTCACCTTGCCGTTGCCCCGGCCGCTGACGCGGGCCGTGGTCCAGGTATCGCCGTCGTCGTAGGACACCTCCACCTTCCGCGTGTGCAGTGCGGCGCGCGGGCCGCCCGCGAGGTGCAGGGGTGTGACCAGCAGCGTGGCGTCCCGCTCCGCCCTGCCCGCCTCGTCTGTCGGAAGGGCGTAGTCCACCTGCACCAGCGGCAGTTGGGCCGTCCCACCGGCGCCGGGTGTGGCCGAGGCGAACGTCCACTCGGTGCGGGTGGCGGTCGAGTAGGGGAACTCGGCGGTGGCCTGACGGGACGCGGTGTGCACCAGTCGGTAGGTGCCCTTGGCGGCGGGTACGGTCGCGGTCACACCGGCGGAACCGGTGGCCAGCAGCTTGCCGTCGCGGTACAGCTCCGCCTGCTCAATGGGTTCGGGGCTGCCGAAACCCACGTAGTTGGCGTGATCGCCGCCGGAGTCGCCCCAGGCCGGGACGGCGACGTCGATTCGGTCGCCGGTGCGGGTGGGCGGCTGGATGCCGCTGTTGATGCGCGGCCGTGTCACGGGGCCGAACCAGTGCGCCTCGGTGGTCCGTCCCGCGGGGTAGCGGACCGGGTCGGAGGAGCTGAAGACGATCGGGTACAGCAGTGCGTCCTCGGACCATGCGAACGCGGAGCCGGTGGTGAGGTAGTCGGTCCGGTGGGTGCCTGCGGTGCTCAGGCGGCTGGTGGCGACGTTGTACGTCGTCCACGGGTGGATGTCGTAGCGGTTCTCGTACACCTCCCGGCCGTCGGGGTTGCGGTAGTGGGTCTCGACGCGGGCGAGCTGCCGTTCCTTCGGTGCGTAGGTCAGATCGGCGGGGATGGCACCCTTCCAGGTGCGGACCAGGTCGTACAGGTAGTCGGTGTCGGGGTGGGAGACGGCGCGCAGCGGCACGCTGCCCGACCCGCTCGCGTCGACGCGGGCGATCAGTTTCTCGCCCTCGGTGCGGGACAGGCCGGCGACCTCGATGGTCGACCTGATGATGGGCAGGCGCAGCCGCCCGTCGAGGTCGTGGACGAACAGCAGCAGCTTCACGCCCGCCGCCTGCGCGGCCCGGATCTTGCCGTCCGCGGTGTCCTCGTCGCCGGAGTCCCAGCGGACGACGGCGGCCTTGCCTGCGGCATCGACGCCCTCGTAGTCGTCCGCCAGACCGTCGCCGGGGTGGATGAGGTCCAGGTCGTAGGCGCCGTCGGGAAGTTTCGCCGAGCCGGGCAGTATCCAGAGGTCGTCGAACTCCTGCGCGCCGGCGGTCACCGTCAGCAGCGGCTGCTGGTTGCGCCAGCGGGCCGTCAGGTACTGCTCGCCGTATCCGGCCGACGCCGTCGGGGCCGTCCACATGCTGTCGTATCCGTCGCCGATCTGGGCGCTGTCGGTGACTGTGGAGCCGTCGTCGAACCGGCGGTGGTAGTCCAGGCGGCGGGCGAGGTTCTCCGTCTTCTTCGGAGTCACCGCGCTGATCTGCCGCAGCTTCCTGCCGTCGAACGTCAGGTCGGTGTCACCGGTGATGTCGACCTGCGGGAGGACCATGCGCGCATACCCGGCCGAGGACGCGCCGTGCGTGCCCTCGACGCGGAAGTCCGCGTAGACGGTGTAGCGGCCGGAGGGCAGGAGTTCGTCGGAGGCACCGTAACCGTAGAGGTAGGTGCCTGCGTACTCGTCGCCCTCGCGGAAGAAGGTGAGGACGCCGTCGGTGGGTTCGCCCGAACGGCCAGTGATGGTGGTGCGGACGTGAGCGAGGCGCTGGCGGGTGCTGACGCCGAGCAGGGTGCGGGTACGCACGGTACCGTCGGCGGTCGCGGTCAGCCGGCCGGTCCAGCGGCGAGCTTCGCCGGCCTTGTCGGCGTCGGTGCGGAGGGTGACGCTCGCCGTGCCGTGAGCCGGGATCTCCAGCCGGTCCTGGGCGAGGGTGAAGACGCCGGCGGGGACGCCGGGTGCGTCCACGGCCAGGTCGACGGTGACGGGCCGGTCGGCGGTGTTGGACCAGGTGACCGCGGACTCGACGGTGCCCTGGTCCGTGCTGGGGGACTGGATGCCCGCGTCCGCCTTGCCGGTGGCGGTGAGGGTCCCGGTGGCCGCCGCGGCGGCGTCGACGCGGCCGTTGCCGCCGTCGTCGGCGCTGATGTCGGGCGTCGCCTTCGCGGTACTGACCAGGGCGTCCTTAATGCGGCTGCCGGTCCAGTCGGGGTGCGCGGCGGCGACGAGGGCGGCCGCGCCGGCCACGTGCGGGGTCGCCATGGACGTACCGCTGAGAGTGACGTAGGAGCCGGAGCCCGCGTCGTCGTACTGGGACCTGGCGGCCAGGATGCCGACGCCCGGCGCGGTGATCTCCGGCTTGAGGGCGTCGTCGCCGTAGCGCGGGCCGCGGCTGGAGAAGTCGGCGATGGCGTCGGCGGAGTCGACCGCGCCGACGGTCAGGGCCGCGTCGGCGGTGCCCGGCGACCGCACGGTCTGGGCGTCGGGGCCGTCGTTGCCGGCCGCGATGGTGAACAGCGCGCCGGTCTCCTCGCTGAGCGCGTCCACGGCCCGGGCGAGCACGGTCTGGCCGTCGGCGTACTCGCTGCTGCCGAGGCTCATGCTGACTACCCGGGCGTCCGCGTCCCGTGCGGCCCATTCCATGCCGGCCACGATCCAGGAGTCGTAACCCGAGCCCGCGTCGCTGAGCACCTTTCCGACGTGCAGGTCGACACCGGGCGCGACGCCCTTCTCCTTGCCGTCGGAGGCGGCACCGCTGCCCGCGATGGTGGAGGCGACGTGCGTGCCGTGGCCGTTGCGGTCGGTGACGTCCTCGCCGGGGACGAAGCTGTCGCTGTCCTCGACGGCGTCCTTCAGATCGGGGTGGTCCGGGTCGTAGCCGGTGTCGAGGACGGCCACGTCGACGCCCTCGCCGGTGTTGCCGCCGGACCAGACGTCGGGGGCGCCGATGCGTGCGACCGAGTCGCTCAGCACAGCCTCGGCCCTGCCGTCGAGCCACACCTTGGCGACGCCGCCCTTGAAGGCCGGTGCCGCGTCCCGCGCGCTGCCCGCCGGGCCGGTCAGCGCCGACCACAGGGCGCCGGTGTCCTCGCGGTCGGTCGCCAGCGCGACGCCGTTGACGCTGGTGAGCGGGCGCACCCCGGTGATGTCACCCGGCATCGCCTCGGCCCGCCCGCGCAGGGTGGCCGCGCCGGCCTCCTGGCCGCCGTAGGTGACGATGAGCGGGAGCCGCCCGAGGCGGGCGTCGTCGTAGCCGTCCGCCACGAGCCGGGTCACGTTGAACAGCCGCTGGTCGAGGGCGCCGGCCGCGAGGTAGCTGCGGGCGGAGTCGGGATAGACGTAGGTGTCGCCGCCCACGGTCATCACCCGGGCGCCGACGGGCCGGCCGTCGGGGCCTTCCACGGTGATGGTGCCGGGGCCGTCGCCGGCGGCGGGAGTGATCGTGACTTTGTCGCCGGTCAGCAGGGTCACGACGGACTCGGCGGGCCCGGCTGCGGGATGGGCAACGATGTCAGAAGGTGCGGTGGCTGCCGCGCCGCTGGGGGACGAGGTGTCCGCGGAAGCGGTCAGGTGCGGGGTCGCCGCGGTGACCAGGAGGGTGGCCGCGAGCACGAGCAGGCGCCGCCGTCTTCCGGATGACTGGTGTGTCAACGGGATTCCCTTGACTCGGATGGTCCTTACAGGCCGACGGGAATGTAAGTCCTGCACCACGATCTTGGGAAGACCCGGCGGTGGCCGTAGCGAGCATGCAACTACGGCGCAACACAGCCGATTTGAGGATCAGATCCAGCCGCGACGGGTGGCCTCCATGGCCAACTGGAACCGCGTCTGCGCGCCGAAGCGCCGCAGCAGTTTGGTGATGTGCCGCTGCACGGTGCGTTCACTCCAGCCCAGGGCCCGGCCCGCCGACTTGTCGGTGGCTCCCGAGGCGAGCAGCGTCAGCAGCTTCTCCTCGTCCGGCGACAGCCGCTCGGCCGGGTCCGGGCCTGCGGGCGGCTTCGACGGCCGTATCTGCACACTCCGTTCCCACACCGCCTCGAACAGGGCGACCAGCGCGTCGAGCAGGGGTGAGGGGTGGATGACGTACGAGGCGGTCACGGTGTCGTCGCCAGGGCGCAACAGGGGAAGCATGGCGATGCGGTCGTCGGAAATGGCCAGCTTGGTCGGCAGCCCGGTGGCGATGCGGGCCTGCTCCCCCAGGCGTATCCCCGTCGTCACGTCCTCCAGCCATCCCGGCAGTTCAAGCACCGAACTGTCGTACAGAACGCGGTACTTGACGCCTCGGGCGAGGAGTTCCAACTCGACGGGGTTGGGTTCGGAGTGGCCGGCCGCGGCCGCGTAGGGCGGGCAGTCGAAGCCGCGTACCTGGGTGCGGGTGGCGCGCTGCATCTGCGTCCAGTTGCGGTTGACCTCCTCGCGGCCCGAGATGACCTCGACCAGTTCACCGGGGTGTGCGAACCGACTGCCCGCCCGGTACAGGGACATCAGGGCCGAGACATGGGAACGTACACCGTTCAACGCCCGTTCACGTTCGCGGAGTACGGCTTCCAGGGCGCTGTCGGGCGGTACGGCGACGTAGGTGATGGGCCGTCCGGGCACGGTCGAGGCGAGCCCGAGACCGACCAGTGACCGCAGGGCGCGGCCTGCCGCCGCGAGGGTGAGGTTGCAGTCGGCCGCGAGTTCCGCGGCCGTGGCCTGGGTCCTGCGGATCAGGGCGTCGTACACGGCTTCGTCGCGCTCGTCCAGGCCGATCGGTTCCAGCACGGTCCGCCACCTCGCTCCTGTCGTCGATACCTGTCATTTTCCTGCCGGCTGACGGGAAGTCGCCACCGGTTGATCTTGTCAGGAGTTCGCGACGGATGTCAGCGTTCGAAGAGCTACGTGATCGGCCCCAACCCCCCTGGCGCGGAATCCGCGTCGCAGAAGGAGTGCCCCCATGCCGCTCCCGGCCCGTCCGCCGCGCGGGCAACACCGGTACAGATCGCTGTTGTCCGTCCTCGGCATATGTGCCACCGCGCTGACCGCCGCTCCTGCGATGGCGCAGGACACCCCTTCCGGCCCGTCCGTCCCGGCGGCCGCCCGAGCGAAGATCGACCCCGCTGTGCTGAAGCGGATGGACGTCGCCGAAGCACGCGGTGACGGACGCGTCGAGGCGGCCGTCGTCCTGCGCCAAGGCGCCGCGAGCCCCGCACCGGGCGACAGCGCGGCCGAGGTCCGCCGTGAACTCACGCGTGACACCGAGACCGGCCAGGCCCCCGTCGTGGATCTCGTCGAGGCCCGGGGCGACCGGGTGCTCAACACGTTCTGGCTCAAGAACATGGTCCTGGTGAGCGCCTCGCCGGACACCCTGCGCGAACTGGCGGCGCTGGCCCCGGTCGAGCGGGTCATCCCCAACTTCACCCTGAAGGCGCCGCCCGGCGAGGCCGTGGACAAGAGTGCCGACGCCGTCGCCCGCGCCACCGCCCAGCAGACCACCTGGGGCCTGGCCAAGATCGGCGCCGACAAGGTGCACAGCGACCAGAAGATCACCGGCGAGGGTGTCCGGGTGGCCGTCCTCGACACCGGCATCGACGCCGCCCATCCCGACCTCGCGGGCAAGCTGGCCACTGCCGACCCCTCCGACCCCGCCCACCCCGGCGGCTGGATCGAGTTCGACGCCGACGGCAAGCCGGTGCCCGGATCGGTGCCGCACGACAGCAGCTACCACGGCACCCACGTGGCCGGCACCATCGCCGGCGGTGACACCTCCGGCACGCAGATCGGCACGGCGCCCGACGCCGAGCTGATGGGCGGACTGGTCATCCCCGGCGGCAACGGCAGCCTCGCGCAGGTCATCGCCGGCATGCAGTGGGCGATCGCCCCGTACGCCGCCGACGGCACCCCCGCCGGGGAGCCCGCGGACGTGGTCAGCATGTCGCTCGGCTCCGACGGCTACGCCGACGAACTCGTCGAGCCGGCCCGCAACATCCTGCGCGCCGGAATCTTCCCGTCCTTCGCGATCGGCAACGCGTGCCTCCAGGGCTCGGCGAGCCCCGGAAACGTCTACGAGTCGGTCTCCGTCGGCGCGACCGACGCCGACGACAACGTTGCCGACTTCTCCTGCGGTGAGGTCGTCAACAAGACCAACTGGAGTGCCCCGCCCGCCGAGTGGCCCGACACGTACGTCGTGCCCGACGTCTCCGCCCCCGGTGTCGACATCCTGTCGGCGCTCCCCGACGGCGGCTACGGCACGCTCGACGGCACCTCGATGGCCACACCGCACGTGTCCGGGACCGTCGCCCTCATGCTCCAGGCACAGCCGGACCTGACGGTCGACGAGGCGCTGTCCATCCTCACCGGCACCTCCCAGTCCGACGACCGGTATGGCGAGCGCCCCAACCCCCGCTACGGGTACGGCCGCATCGACGCCTACGCGGCGGTGCGCGAGGCGTCCCTGCGCAGCGGGGTGCGGGGCACGGTCACCGACGAACGCAGCGGGAAGCCGCTGGCGGGCGTCACGGTCGCGCGCACGGACACGGGCCGCGCGGTGACCACGGACGCGGCGGGCCGCTTCTCGATCCGGCTCGCGCCCGGCACCCACGACCTGGCGCTGTCCCGCTTCGGGTACGTGGACACCGTGACCCGGCAGCGAGTGCGCGCCGACCGCTAGACCGACGTCCGCCTGGAGCTGGCGCGGACCCGGTGGGGGACGGTCACTGGGACGGTGACGTACGAACCGACCGGCTCGACCGTGCCGGGGGCGACCGTCAGCGTGCTGGACGTTCCGGACGAGCTGACGGCGGTGACCGACCGGCACGGCCGCTACACCGTCCACGACGTGCCCGTCGGCGCCTACGAGGTCAGGGCGGTCGCACCCGGCATCTCCCGGTCCAGGCCGCTGGCCGTGACGGTGGACGGCCGCTCCGGTGCCCGGCACGCCGACCTGTCGCTGCCCCGTCCTTCTGCCACCGAGCGCGTTTCCCTCACGGACCGGGGCGACCAGGTCAACAGTGACGCGTGGTGGCCCGACGTGAGCAACGACGGTCAGATCGTCGCCTTCGCCAGTCCGGCCTCCAACCTCGTGGCCGGGGACACCAACGGCACGTTCGACATCTTCGTGACCGACCGGGGAAAGCAGACCACGCAGCGCGTGTCGGTGGCCTCGGACGGCACCCAGGGGGACGACTTCTCCCTGAGCCCGACGCTCAGCGCCGACGGCCGGTACGTCGGTTTCAACAGCGCCGCCACCGGCCTCGTGCCCGGGGACACCAACCGGCTGACCGACGCCTTCGTGCACGACCGGACGTCCGGTGTCACGGAGAGGGTGTCGGTGGCCTCGGACGGGACAGCGGGCAACGGCCTGTCGTCGGCCCCCTCGCTCAGCGCCGACGGCCGCTACGCCGTGTTCAACAGCGACGCCGACAACCTGGTGGCCGGCGACACCAACGGTGCCACCGACGTGTTCCTGCGCGACCGGCAGGCCGGCACGACCGTCCGCGTCTCCCGGGCGGCCGACGGCACACCGGCCGACGGCGGCTCCCGTGAGCAGTCGATCAGCGCCGACGGCCGGTACATGGCGTTCCAGAGCACGGCGGGCAATCTCGTACCGGGCGACACGGACGGCACCACCGACGTCTTCGTGTACGACCGCGTGGCGGACACCACGACCCTGGTAGACGGCCCCGACGGGTCGAACACCGGGCCGCGGATCAGCGATGACGGTGCAGTGGTCGCCTTCGACAACGGCTGGCAGCTCTACGTGCACGACTTGCGGACCGGGAAGAGCGAACAGGTCTCCGTCACCGGCGGCGGCGAACCGGCCGACGGGTGGGCCTACGCGCCCTCACTCAGCGCGGACGGCACCAAGGTCGCCTTCTACAGCGACGCGGCCAACCTCTCCCCCGGCGACGCGAACGGCAGGTCGGACGTGTTCGTGCGCGACCGGAAGGCCGGCACCACGACCCGGGTGTCGGGCGGCCTGGAGGACAGCGAGGCGGACGGCGCCTCCGACCTTCCCACCCTCAGCGGTGACGGCCGGTACGTCGTGTTCCAGAGCACCTCGTCCAACCTCGTCGGGGACGACACCAACCGTCACGCGGACGTCTTCGTCCACGACCTGGTCGCCGGCCCCGAGGCCCACTTCGCGCTGAGCGACCTGACGGTGACCCCGTCCCGGGCGCGCCCCGGCGCACCGGTGCGGGTGACGGCGCGGGTGAAGAACGTGGGCGAGGCGAAGGGCACCTATTCCGCCGTTCTGCTGGTGGCGGGCGAGACCGAGCAACGGCTGGCCGTGACGGTCCGCCCCGGTGAGGAGGCACGGGTACGGTTCACCGTGCGCCGCGAGACGGCCGGGTCCTACTCCGTCGGGATCGGCCCGCTGACGGGAGGCTTCGTCGTGCGGCACTGAGCGCCGCAGTCGCCCCGTGGGTCATTTGACGGATTCCCAGGCAACCGCGATCGACGACTCTTGCCGTGTCAGCAGCTGCCGCCCCCGACAACCGGTCGGGGGCGGCACCGCCAGGAACCGACAGGAGTAGTCATGAGCAACGATCAGAAGGTCGCGATCATCACCGGTGCGTCGCAGGGCATCGGCGCCGAGCTAACGTGCGGGAGTTGATGTCGCGGCCGCACCGTCGGGGTGCGAACGTGGTGGCGATCGACTCGGGGTCGGGACTGGCCAACGCCACCATCCAGCAGCGCCTGGTGCCGGTCCGCTTGTTCTACGACTTCCTCATGGAGGAGGGCCTGCGCGAGTCGAACCCGGTCGGCCGCGGACGCTACACCCCTGGGCGCCAGCAGGGCGGGCAGCAGCGCGGACTGGTGCCGCGGCTCACGAAGCTGCCATGGATCCCCAGCGAACAGCAGTGGTTGGGAGTCCTACAGGTCGCGCGAGAGGAGTCGGTCCGCAACCGGGTGATGCTGGCCCTAGCCTACGATGCCGCGCCGCGGCGAGAGGAACTGTGCTCGCTGCGTACCGACGACCTCGATCCGGCTCACCGGACGCTGCGGGTGCGGGCGGAGACGACGAAGAACCGGCTGGAGCGGGTGGTGCCGTACTCGGCGTCGACCGGCGTGCTGATGTCGGCCTACCTCGCCCACCGGGCCACAATCAGCCGGGCCAGGGGGCCGCTGTTCCTGTCGGAGTCCCGGCGCAACTGCGGACAACCGCTGACCCTGTGGACCTGGTCGAAGGTGGTCCGCAGGATCGCCCTGGCGGCCGGTGTCCCGCGGTTCTCGACCCACACCACCCGGCACCTGTGTCTGACCGATCTGGCCCGGATGGGCTGGGAGCTGCACGCGATCGCATCCTCCGCCGGCCACCGCAACACCGACTCCACGCTTCAGTACATCCATCTGTCCGGCCGGGACCTGGCCGAGAAGCTCGCCCGCGGCATGGAGCACATCCATGCGTGGCGAATAGAGGCGCTCACCTCCCTGAACGGCACGGCAACGGAAGCGGCACGGTGATCACATCTCGCCTGGCTCTGCCAGCTGAGAACGGGCCCGAACGCTGGTCCTGGCCGATCATCCCACTACGACACGGCTGTCGAGGTCCGACCCTCCGAGGCGGTGGCAGTGAGCGAACTCGGGGTGCGGAATCTGCGCCGGCTCAAGGACCACGATTCGTCCGCTGCCGGCTGGCGGGTGATCCAGCGTCTGATGGTCCCGCTGGAGGCGGTCAACGCCGCTCTGGACTCGCCACCTACCCCGCACCGTCGACGCGCGATGCTCGACGTGATCGCTTTGCTGCTGACGCGCTGCGCGGAGACTGGCCGAACCTTTTGGGGATGGACCTCGCAGGAGTGGATCCATCTGCTCGGCCGCAACCAGACCGAGTTCCACGAGCACGCCCCGGGCTGGGTCAACGACGAGGTCCGCCCCTATCTCGCCGCGCACGCATACCTGCTGGGCTCCTTCAACGAATTCCACCGGCTCGGCAGCTTCCAGCGACTCACACTGTCCTGGCGGGTCTTCGGACGCGGCCTGGTGACCAGCGAGATCGCCCGCATCCGCGCCGTCCTCGCTTCCTGGGGCTATCAACTGGGGCGGGACGACGACACGCTCCTGCCGATGGTCGTCTGCCAGCTGCTTCTCCTCAATCGGAGCCCGCACCTGGAGGATCTCGACACCTCGCTGTTCGAACGGGTCCGGCGCGAGAAGATGCTGGCCGGCTCCCAGCGCTACACCCTGCACGCCACACAGCGGGCGGTTGCCGAACTCGGATTCTGTGATCCTCCGCAGCCCATCACCGGCCGCCAGTCGCCACGGGCGACGGGCGGCGCGAAGACGTGGGAACAATGGGTCGATCGCTGGCACGCCACCTCTACGCTCACCCCCGGCGTCCGCGGCGCCATGCGCTCCGCCCTCCTCAGGGTGGGCCGGTGGATAGCCGCGGAACAGCCCGACACTGCTGACCCGACACTCTGGACGCGGCAGACCTGCGCGACCTGGATCGCCGCCGTGGACCGGATGAGGGTCGGCCACTACGTTCAGCGGACGGCCGGCCTGGGAGACCGTCTCGGCAAGCCGCTCGAAGCCGCGACCAAGGCCGCGCAGATCACCGCGCTGCGGACGCTTTTCAGGGACTGCCAGGAATGGGAGTGGCTGCCGCGTGGCTTCGACCCACTGCGCGCGCTGGCGATCCCTCGCAGCATCACGGCCCTCCTCGGCCCCGACCCGCGGGTGATCGCCGATGAGGTCTGGGCGAAGCTTCTGTGGGCGGGCTTGAACCTGGAAGCTGCAGATCTTCCGCAGTCCCAGGCCGGCCAGTTCTACCCCTTCGAACTGGTCCGAGCGGTCACACTGACCTGGTTGTTCTCCGGACAACGCAGCAACGAGATCGCCCGGTTGAGGGTGGGCTGCATCCGTTGGCAGCACGAGGGCAGCCCCATCACTGGTGACTCCCACCGAGCAGTACTGACCGTTGGGGAGCGACCGGTCAAGCAGGAGGAGCGAGTAGTGAATACTTCATCGCTGATCGGTGGGCGTTACAGGCGAAGGGGTGAGCCCACCAGTGGCGCTATGGGAGATGTGTGGATTGCCGAGGACACGAAACTGGACCGCATCGTGGCCATGAAGTTCCTCGCCCACCGCCGCCTCATGCAACAGGGTGCCCCCACGGATTTTGCCGAGTCGACCGCGAGAATGTTCCAGCGGGAAGCCCGTGCCATGGCTCGGATAAATAGTTCACGCGTCGCCCACCTCTACGACAGCGACGAACACGAGGGCGACGTCTACATCGTCATGGAGTATGTCGAGGGAGAATCGCTCGCCGAGCACCTCAGGACCGGGCCTAAGCTTCCGCTTGAGCGCACCGTGCGCTGGACACGCCAGATCTGCGAAGGCCTCGGCGCTGCACACGATGTCAAGGTCATCCATCGCGACATTAAACCCGACAACATCATGATCACCCGCAAGGGAGACGTGAAGCTTGTCGACTTCGGGCTGGCCTATTTAGCCGGTATCACCCAGACGCACACCGTTGCTGGCACCCCCCTATATAAGGCACCCGAGCGGTGGCATGGCGATACCGGAAGCGAACGCAGCGACCTGTACTCCGTCGGCTGCGTCCTGTTCGAGATGCTGACGGGGCACCCGCCCTTCGGCAGCCCTCACGACGACCCGATGACCGTGGGCCGGATGCACCAGGACGATACACCGGCGTTTCCGAGCGACCACCGCCCTGGCATTCCCGCCCAGTTCGACAGCCTCGTCCGGATTCTCTTGGCGAAGGACCCAGCCGACCGTCCCAAGAACGCCCGCACGGCTGAACGTGCAGTGATCGAACTGTCGCATCTTTTGGACGCAACAGACGACACCGTCGAACGCTCCGAAGTACCCGACACGCCCGGCAGTAGCACCAGCCTCTCCCAGCACATCGAGGCACTGGACTTGCGTATCTTCGAACTGGAAATCCTTCACGACCGCGGCGATCAACCTCTGATCGAAGCGCGCACCGAACACGCGGAACTCACCGGCCAGTCAGGTGACACCCGCGGAGCAGCAGCCCTGTACGACCGACTCGCCCGTGACTGCCAGGAGTTGTTCGGCCCCTACGATGTTCGTACGCTAGACGCTTTCGAAGGTCTCGCCCGGTGGAACGGCGCAGTGCGAGCGAACTGAAGAGCAGGATGTGGATCTTGGCGCCGGGTTCGCCCTGGTGGAGCGAATTCGACCATACGACCTGCCCCCTTCGCTCTGCCGTGGTTTTCAAGGAGCCACATCGAGCGCCTAGCGATTCGATTTGCCGGAAAACATGGCTTCTGTGATAAGAAACGAAGCGGCAATGCGCTGGTTTCCTGATGAGAACTCCTGAAGTGATCGGCCGAAGCATGCAAGCTCAAGCCTTCGCTATCAGACCTGCGCCCCCGCGAGAGTGCTCCCGACGCAGCCACCCACGACGCCGGTCCGCCGAGTCGTGCGCTCCTGACCGCCTGTGAGATGCGGACGCGTGTGGGACCGGGCGCCTGACCGGCGGACGGCGGTGACGGCTCCACTCCACGCGCGGCATGAAGGGTGAAGGGTCTGCTGACGCCACCGCGTCGGCGTTTGCGCCCTCTCCCTCGTTGCGCGGCAAGGTCTCCGGAACAAGGATCGCGCGAGCATGTGCTCGATGAGGGCGAGCGGCAGCCGCTTGAGCCGGGAGCCGGCGCACGACAGATCCCGTGCTTTGGCCCATCTGCCAGATCGGTACTCCCTGGCCTCTACAGACCTCGTCTCGCGTGACCTTCGCGGTCGCAAGGTCGATACTGCCCCTGGAGGACTCACGCAGGTCTGCAGTCGGCTTGCTGCGAAGACCTGACGACACGTCACCAAAGTCAGCATTGAGTCAGCATCAGTACCGCCAGAACCCGCATACGACCGGCACGGACCGCCAAGATCACGAATCATCCACTCCTACTCTGACCAGCGAAGACACAGCCCAGAAGCCCATCTGCTAACCTGCCTAGGAGATACCCTTGAGGATGCTCATCAACGTCCCCGAGACCGTCGTCGCGGACGCGTTGCGCGGTATGGCGGCCGCTCATCCCGAGTTGACCGTGGACGTCGAGAACCGGGTGATCGTGCGGCGGGACGCACCCGTGGCCGGGCAGGTCGCCCTGGTGTCGGGCGGTGGTTCCGGGCACGAGCCGCTGCACGGCGGGTTCGTGGGGCCCGGGATGCTGTCGGCCGCCTGTCCGGGTGAGGTGTTCACCTCGCCGGTGCCGGACCAGATGGTGCGGGCGGCGGCGGCCGTGGACAGCGGGGCCGGGGTGCTCTTCGTCGTCAAGAACTACACCGGTGACGTGCTCAACTTCGACATGGCCGCCGAACTGGCCGAGGACGAGGGCATCCAGGTGGCGAAGGTGCTGGTCAACGATGACGTGGCGGTGACGGACAGTCTGTACACGGCCGGCCGCCGCGGCACGGGGGCGACGCTGTTCGTCGAGAAGATCGCCGGGGCGGCGGCGCGGGAGGGCCGGCCGCTGGAGCAGGTGGAGGCGATCGCCCGCCGGGTGAACGACAGCTCGCGCAGTTTCGGAGTGGCGCTCAGCGCGGTCACCACCCCGGCCAAGGGCAGCCCCACCTTCGACCTCCCCTCCGGTGAGCTGGAGCTGGGCATCGGCATCCACGGGGAGCCCGGCCGGGAGCGGCGGCCGATGATGACCTCGGGCGAGATCGCCGAGGCAGCGGTGGACGCCGTACTGACCGACCTCGGTCCGCGCAACCCCGTCCTGGTCCTGGTCAACGGCATGGGTGCCACGCCGCTCCTCGAGCTGTACGGCTTCAACGCCGAGGTGCAGCGCGTACTGGGCGAGCGGGGCGTCGCCGTCGCCCGCACCCTCGTCGGCAACTACGTCACCTCCCTCGACATGGCCGGCGCCTCGGTCACCCTGTGCGAGATCGACGAGGAGCTGCTGGGGCTGTGGGACGCGCCGGTCAGCACCCCGGGCCTGCGATGGGGCATGTGACGGCGGGTAGGGGAAGAATCGCGACGTACCTACCAGGCAAGGAGAACCTGTGCTCGACGCCGACTTCTTCCGCCGTTGGATGACGGCGGCCACCGCGCTGGTCGACCGCGAGGCGGAACGGCTCACCGCCCTCGACTCACCCATCGGCGACGCCGACCACGGCAGCAATCTCCAGCGCGGGTTCCGGGCCGTGGCCGCCACGCTGGAGAAGGAGGCGCCCGACACGCCCGGCGCCGTTCTGGTCCTCGCCGGCAAGCAGCTCATCTCCACGGTGGGCGGCGCCTCGGGGCCCCTGTACGGGACGCTGCTGCGCCGTACCGGCAAGGCGCTCGGGGACTCCGCGCAGGTGAGCGCGGAGCAGTTGGCCGAGGCGTTGCGGGCGGGCGTGGACGCCGTCCGGACGCTGGGCGGTGCCGCCCCGGGGGACAAGACGATGGTGGACGCCCTGGTGCCCGCCGTGGACGCCCTGGGCGACTCCTTCACCGCTGCCGGTACGGCGGCCGCCGAAGGGGCCGAGGCGACCGTTCCCCTACAGGCCCGCAAGGGCAGGGCGAGCTATCTGGGCGAGCGCAGCATCGGACACCAGGACCCGGGGGCGACCTCGGCCGCGCTGCTCTTCGAGGCGCTGAAGGAGACCGCCGGTGAGTGACGACAAGCTGGTGGGGATCGTGCTGGTGTCCCACAGCGCCGAGGTCGCCGCGTCGGTGGCGGAGCTGGCGAAGGCCCTGTCGGGCGGTGCCGGGGCGGTGGCCGTGGCACCGGCGGGCGGTACCGCGTCCGGGGAGTTCGGGACCAGTTCGGAACTGGTCGCGGCCGCCGCCGCGTCCGTGGACCGGGGTGCGGGCGTCGCCGTCCTCACCGACCTGGGCAGTGCGGTGCTCACCGTGAAGGCGCTGCTCGCCGAGGGCGACGAACTGCCGGAGAACACCCGTCTGGTGGACGCGCCCTTCGTCGAGGGCGCGGTGGCGGCGGTCGTCACGGCCTCGACGGGCGCCGACCTCGCGGCCGTGGAGGCGGCGGCCGCGGAGGCGTACTCCTACCGGAAGGTCTGACCGGGCGGTCGACGGGGCGCGATGGCGGGACGCGGTGGCTGGCGTGGTGGCGGGACGCGGTGGCGGGCCGGACGCGAGGCGGCCCTGCCCCGTCGGCTCAGTAGCCCGGCCTGCCCCGTCGCCGGCCGACTCAGCCGCCGGCCGGCTCAGTGCCCGGCCGGCTCAGTGCCCGGCCACGAACCGCCGCGCCAGCCGCTCCCCCGCCTTCTCGGCCGCGGCGGCGTCCTCGATGGGTTCGACCTCGCTGCCCTTGAAGACGATGTAGGTGACGTCGGAGGCCACGCCGCCGCCCGCGGGATCCGCCGGGATGTCGAGGGCGCGTGCGGCGGCGTAGGAGGCCTCGCCGATCAGGTCGCTCGGGCCGACGTCGCCGACGACCGCGTACCGTACCCGGTCCCCGTGGACGAGGGCCGCCAGCGATCCGCCGCGGACGTCGTCCTCGCGGTGGTCCCAGGTGTCGCTGGGTCCGGGCACGACGACATAGGGCAGGCGTTCGGCGTCCAGCGGGCGGCCGTCGGACTCCGTGAAGGCGGTGGCGGGGCTGAAGTGCGGGTCGGTGCGGGCATTGCACTTGTCCCCGGGCCGTCCGTCGCAGTCGACGTCCAGGTCGGCCTTCCAGTAGACGGCGTCCCGTGTGCCGCACACCGGGATGTCCGCCGGTGCTCCCGCGTCGCTGCGGTAGCGCCCGCGCGAGACCGGGTCGCAGTCGCGCACGCCGGCCAGTAGATCGGCGGCGCGGACGGGCTCCTCGTCGCCGCCCCGCTGCGGACGGGCCCCGGGCCGGGAGTCCGGCCCGACGTGCGAGGGGGGTGCGGACGGCCCGGCCGGAACGTGCGGAACGGGGCCGATACGGACTCGGGACCGGTCCGCGCGCAGGGCCCCGGCGCGGTCCGGGGCACCTGGCAGCAGGAGCCGCGCCGACGGGTCGGGACGCGGCGGGGGCGGAGCGTCGGGGAACGTCGTGGGGGCGAGCAGGGCGGCGCTGGCCGCGACCAGTGTCAGCGACTGGACACGCACGATGTGGCCTCTCCTCGGGGACATGGACGGACACTCGGCCCCATCTGTCCCCGAATCGCTCACGCGCCCACCTTTTGCAGGGCCAGACGGTGCACACCCGCCGCGCGCTCCGTGCCTCGGCGGGGTGCGACCGGGGGCGGGCGGGCGGAACCTGTTCCGGCTCCGGCCCGCCCGGCCGCCCGCGACGGCGCGGGATGGCGACGACAGCGGTCCACGCGCCATCGGCTGGAACTTCCCGGTGATGTCCGGGAGTTCGGCCGTGAGGTGACTCAGCATACGTAACCCTCCCGAGTGACCGTCACCCACGACCCTCTTGATGTGATCGCGTCACAGGCGTCATATTGGTCCGGACCTTTACGATCGGCGCCACCGGGAGGCAGAGCCGTGCGCGAGGTACCCGTCCTTCCCCTCCCGCGCCGATGCGCCCTGCTCTGCGGGGCGCTGCTCCTGCTCACGTCCTGCGGCTGGGGCTCGGCCCAGGACAGGGACGGGGACGGCGGAGGGCTGCCCGCGGTGCCCATGGGCGTCACTGCCGAGGCCGGCAGCGCGACGACCGTGCACGTGATGTGGAACGCGGTCGACGACGTGCGGACGTACGAGGTGTATCGCGGCGGCACCCTGGTGAAGGCGGTGCCGGCGGCCGAGCGGATGGTGGACGTCACCCGGCTGCGCCCGTCGACGTCGTACGTCTTCACCGTGCGGGCCCGGGACGCCGACGGGCGGCTCGGGCCGCGCAGCCGGGAGGTGCGGGCGACCACTCCGGCCGAGGTGGCCGACGACTCCGCTCCGACCCGCCCGGGGAACGTTCACGGCCGGGCGGCGGGCAGCCGGGCGGTCCAGCTCACCTGGTCGGCCGCGAAGGACGACCGCGGCGTGGTGTCGTACGACGTCTACCAGGGCGACGCGAAGGTGCACAGCGTCGGCGGCGGTCAGACGGCGGCCGTGGTGACGGGACTGCGCGCGGGCACCCGCTACGCGTTCACCGTGCGGGCGCGGGACGCCGCCGACAACGTCTCCCCCGCGGGCGCCGTCGTCCGGCTCACCACCCCCGGCACCGACGACGGGCACGCGACCGCTCCCACGCAGCTGCGCGCATCCTCCCACCGGGCCGACGGGGCCTACTATCTCGACCTGTCCTGGGTCCCGCCGCGCACCGGGACGCCGGTGACCGAGTACCAGATCCAGCTGGACGGCCGTGCGGCGACCTCGCTGGTCTACGGCGCCGACGCGCCGCGCGACCGCGCCGAGTACAGCTTCTACGCCGGGCGCGAGGCCGGGGTCACGCACCGGGTGCGAATCCGGGCGAGGCTGGCCGACGGGACCTGGGGCGGCTTCTCGGCGGAGCGGAAGGTGACCACGGGCGCGGGCCGGTGACCTGGCGCCCGGTCGGCCCCTGACCTGCCCGGGCGAACGCGTCACCTGGCCGGTCGCGCTCCGCATGCGGGGGCGGCCGGTGCCCTGTTGGCTGCCAGCGGGGGCACGGGTGATCCCGATCCCGGCGGCGCAAGGGATGTACCGCCGACCGTGCCGCCGGAGGGCAGTCCACATGCGCATCTCATCGCCACTTCTCCGCTCCGGCGCCACCGTGGCGGCCGCCGCCGTGCTGCCCGCCGCCCTGGCCGCCGGACCGGCCGCGGCGGGGCCGGGGATCTCCGTGAGCACCACCGGGACCACGGTGTCGGTCACAACCACGGCCTGTGCCCAGCTCAACGGCAGTTGGGGCACCGCCTCGCTGCTGACCAGCAGTCAGCGGGACTTCGCCCAGGGGCGTCAGGTGGCGCTGTCCGGCAGCGGTTCGAACCAGTCCGCGGCCTGGTCGGGAATCTCGCCGGGCACCTACACGGTGATCGTCATGTGCTCGAACAACAGCACCGCGGGCACCCAGACGGTGATCGTCTCCTCGGCCCCCTCCCCGTCGCCCTCGCCGAGCCGGTCCGCCACCCCGTCCCCGTCCGCGTCGCCGGGCGGTGTCATGGGCGGCCTCGGCGGTGCCGTCCAGGACTACGGCACCGCCACCCTGGCGGCGGGCGGCGCGCTGGTGGGAGCGGGGGTCATCGCCGCGGCCTGGTTCGTGCGCCGTCGCGCGAAGCCGTACCGGTTCTGAGCGGCGCCCGCGAAAGCCGTCAGGCCGGTTCGTCGCCGGGCAGTTCGGCGAACTGGGCCAGGGCGTGCCCGAGCCACTGGGTCCAGAACGTCTCCAGGTCGATGCCGGCCCGCAGCACCAGGTGCCGCAGCCGGTCCTCGGCGCTGTCCCGGCCGGGCGGGAAGTCCCGCTCCTCGATCTCCTCGTACTCGGCCAACTGCCGCTGGTGCAGCTCCAGATGGCGCCGCAGGTCCGCCTCGACACCGGCGGTGCCGACCACGGCGGCGGCGCGCAGCCGCAGCAGCATGGTGTCGCGCAGGGGCTTGGGGTCCTGCGGGGTCGCGGTCCAGCGGGAGAGTTCGGCGCGGCCGGCGGGCAGGACCTCGTAGGACTTCTTCTGCCCGCGGGCCGGCTGCTGGTCGGGCAGGGCGCGGATCAGGCCCTGTGTCTCCAGTTTTCCCAGCTCGCGGTAGATCTGCTGGTGCGTCGCCGACCAGAAGTAGCCGATCGACCTGTCGAACCGGCGGGTCAGCTCCAGCCCCGAGGACGGCTTTTCGACCAGGGCGGTGAGGATCGCGTGCGGGAGTGACATGGCCTCATCCTAGGGACGGCCCGCCCCGCCGCCCGGCCGTCGAGCGCCCACCGCCCGGTCTCCGTCCGCCCACCGCCCGGCCCCGTCCGCCCGCCGCCCGGTCTCCGTCCCCCGCCGCCCGCGCCGCTCCCCTACAGCGCCGCCGCCAGCTCGGTGCCCTGCTTGACGGCGCGCTTGGCGTCCAGTTCGGCGGCCACGTCGGCGCCGCCGATGAGGTGCGCGCTGCGCCCGGCGGCGATCAGGTCGTCGTAGAGGCCCCGGCTCGGCTCCTGGCCCGTGCACAGGACGACCGTGTCGACCTTCAGCACGGTGGACTCGTCGCCGACGGTGAGGTGCAGTCCGGCGTCGTCGATCCGGTCGTAGCGCACACCGGGGACCATGGTGACGCCGCGGTGCTTCAGTTCGGTGCGGTGGATCCAGCCGGTGGTCTTGCCGAGTCCGGCGCCGACCTTGGTGGTCTTGCGCTGGAGCAGGTGGACGGTGCGCGGCGGCGCGGGGCGTTCGGGCGCGGCGAGGCCGCCGGGCGCACGGTAGTCGGTGTCGACGCCCCAGAGGCGGAAGTACGTCTCCGGGTCCTCGTGGGCCTTGTCGCCGCCGTCGGTGAGGTACTCGGCGACGTCGAAGCCGATGCCGCCCGCGCCGAGGATCGCGACGCGCTCGCCGACGGGGGCGCCGTCGCGCAGGACGTCGAGGTAGCCGACGACGGACGGGTGGTCGACGCCGGGGATGTCGGGGGTGCGCGGGGTGACGCCGGTGGCGACGACGACCTCGTCGTGGCCGGTGAGGTCGTCCACGCCGACGCGGGTGTTCAGGCGCACGTCGACGCCGTGTTCCGCGAGCTGGGTACGGAAGTAGCGCAGCGTCTCGTCGAACTCCTGCTTGCCGGGGACCTTGCGGGCGACGTTGAGCTGCCCGCCGATCTCGCTCGCGGCGTCGTACAGGGTGACCTCGTGGCCGCGTTCGGCGGCGCTCACCGCGCAGGCGAGGCCGGCCGGTCCGGCGCCGACGACGGCCACGCGCTTGCGCCGCCGGGTCGGGGCCAGGACCAGCTCGGTCTCGTGGCAGGCGCGCGGGTTGACCAGGCAGGAGGTGATCTGGCCGCTGAACGTGTGGTCCAGGCAGGCCTGGTTGCAGCCGATGCAGGTGTTGATGGCCTCGGGACGGCCGGCGGCGGCCTTGGCGACGAAGTCGGGGTCGGCGAGCATCGGGCGGGCCATCGAGACCATGTCGGCGGTGCCCTCGGCGAGCAGCGCCTCGGCCACCTCGGGGGTGTTGATGCGGTTGGTGGTGACGAGCGGGACGGACACCTCGCCCATCAGCCGCTTGGTCACCCAGGTGTAGGCGCCGCGCGGCACGGAGGTGGCGATGGTGGGGATGCGGGCCTCGTGCCAGCCGATGCCGGTGTTGATGATCGTGGCTCCGGCGGCCTCGACGGCCTGGGCGAGGGTGATCACCTCGTCCAGGGTGGAGCCGCCGGGCACCAGGTCGAGCATGGACAGGCGGTAGACCACGATGAAGTCCTCGCCGACCGCCTCGCGCACCCGGCGGACGATCTCGACGGGGAAGCGCATCCGGTTCTCGTACGGGCCGCCCCAGCGGTCGGTGCGGTGGTTGGTGCGCGCGGCGATGAACTCGTTGATCAGGTAGCCCTCGGAGCCCATGATCTCGACGCCGTCGTATCCGGCCCCGCGGGCGAGGCGGGCGGTGCGCACGTAGTCGTCGATGGTGCGCTCGATCTCGGCGTCGGTCAGCTCGCGCGGCACGTGCGGGCTGATCGGGGCCTGGAGTGCGCTGGGGGCGACCAGGTCGGCGTGGTAGGCGTAGCGGCCGAAGTGCAGGATTTGCAGGGCGATGCGGCCGCCCTCGCGGTGCACGGCGTCGGTGACGACACGGTGCTGTTCCGCCTCCGCCCCGCAGGTGAGCTTGGCGCCGCCCTCGTACGGGCGGCCCTCGTCGTTGGGGGCGATGCCGCCGGTGACGATCAGGCCCACTCCGCCGCGGGCCCGGGCGGCGTAGAAGGCGGCCATGCGCTCGAACCCGCGCTCGGCCTCTTCCAGGCCCACGTGCATGGAGCCCATCAGGACCCGGTTGGGGAGCGTGGTGAAGCCCAGGTCGAGCGGGCTCAGCAGGTGCGGGTATCGGCTCATCGGGCCCTCCGTGCGCGGTGACGTGCCTCTGTTGTAGAGGACAGCCACCCCATTGTGCAACTAGTTGCACAATGGGGTGGCGCACACCTCACCGCACACCTCACCGCCCACGGAGGGACCCTGGTCAGCGACTCTCGAGCCGCACGTGCAGCTCGCGCTCCTGGTCCCCGGAGGCCTGGCTCAGGTCGTGCACGGTGAACAGGGAGTCCAGGGTGGTGCGGAGCCGCTCGATGGCCCAGTAGCCGCCCTGCGCGTCGGCCTCGACGGACGCCCCGAGCCGGGCGGGGCCGCACTCGCCTCCCTGCTCGTCGGCCACGTCGAAGGTGCCGAGCCACACGGTCGGGCGCACCTCGTCGTACTCCCGGGTCACGTCGCCCGTGTGCCGGTCGGAGGAGAAGCAGGCGCACAGGGTGTCGAACACGGTCCGGGCGTCCTCCTTGCTGCATCCGCTCAGCTCCACCGAGACGGACTCGGGATGCAGTCGCTCACCGTCCATCGTGATCGCTCCCTCTCGTGGTCGTGGCCGAAACCGCTCTCGCCGATACCACCAGAAAAGCACCACCGGAGGCCCGGCGCGAAGGGGGACCGGGGCCGGGGCCGGGCCGAGGGGTCAGCCCCGGGTGAACCGGTACGTCTTGCTGTCGGTGAGCACGCAGAAGCCGGGGGACACGACGATCACGCGCAGGGTGCCGGTGCGCCGGTCGTAGTCGATGCCCTCCGCCTCGAAGTCGCCGGAGCAGGCGCTGCGCAGGGGCAGCTGCCGCAGCGCGGTGACGTGTCCGGTGACGTCGGCGGTGCCGTTGGGCGCCGCCGACAGGTCGATCCGCAGCAGCGGCTTGGTGATGCCGAAGAGTGTGCCCTCCGGGTCGTCGGAGGAACACAGCAGCGTGGTGGCGTCCAGGAAGTCGCAACCCTGGACGTCGCGCACGGCGTGGTCCAGGTGGACGGTGGCCGCCTGCGGGAGGTTCGCCGACGGCGAGGTGGCGGGGTTGACGCCGGGGGTCGGGAAGACCAGCAGCCGGTTCATGGTGCCCCACTCGCCCGCCAGCATCCACTGGCCGTCCGGCGAGAGGGCGGACCACGAGTTGTTCAGCGCCTCGCCGGGGCTCAGCGTGTGCACGTACTCCGACCAGCTCCCGTCCGGCGCCTGTACGCGGAACATCTTCGTGTTCCCGTCGTCGCGCTGGTACGGCTCGACGTAGTGGCCGTCGTAGGAGGCGTCGGGGTCGCCGACGTGGTTCCAGCCTCGGGTGCTGAGGCCGAGCGGGATGGTGCCTATGCCGGTGTAGCGGTTGGGGCTGCCGGCCGGGACCTCCACCGAGGCCAGGCCCTGGCTCTCGGTCAGCGGGTCGGCGCGGTCGGAGCCCACCTCGGTCCAGGTGTCGGCGGCGCGGGCCGTGGGGGCCGGGGTGGCCGCCGTCGCCGGACCCGCGAGGCAGAGGGCGAGGGTGAGGACGGCGAGACCGGTCAGGGCGGCGTGACAACGTTGCCGGGCACGCAGGGGCATGGGGGCTCCTCGGTGGGGGTGGCCGGGCGGCGCGGGCGGGGGCGGGACACTCGGCGCACAGTCTGGACCCGTCCACCGAGTCATGTACAGACCAACTCCGGACGCGCTCGGTACGACGTCCCGGTCACGGTCCCGGTCACGGTCCCTGCCCTGGTCCCGGTCCCGGTCCCGCCGGGCAGGCTCCGCACGAAGGTCCGGGTCCCGCCCGCACCCGCCCCG
This sequence comes from Streptomyces sp. CS113, assembly GCF_002188365.1. NCBI lineage: Bacteria > Bacillati > Actinomycetota > Actinomycetes > Kitasatosporales > Streptomycetaceae > Streptomyces > Streptomyces sp. CS113. The sequence continues at coordinate 7,867,221 of NZ_KZ195574.1, read as the reverse complement.
TGCGGCGCTCCCCGGCCCGCGGGGAGATGCTGGGAGGAGACGGCGGAGCCCTGACGGACCGGCCTTCCGCGCGGTGGAACGCGGTAGAACAAGGGGATCGGCCTCGAAGGCGTGGCGCGTCGAACGGCGAAGGCGGGGCGTGGGATGAGTGCAGCGGGGTCTGCCGGGTTCGAGGGCGAGCCGTCGCCGCGCGGCCCGGTGCGGCCCAGTGGGCTGCTCGACCTGCTGAACGTGGCCTCGATCGTGCTGGACACCGAGGGCCGGATCGTCCTGTGGAGCCCGCAGGCCGAGGAGCTGTTCGGCTACGCGGCGCCGGAGGCGCTGGGGCAGTACGCCGCCCGCATCATGGTCCACGAACGCCATCTCGACCTGGTCGTGAAGCTGTTCGAGGACGTCATGAAGACCGGCCGGAGCTGGGCCGGCGCGTTCCCCGTGCGGCACCGGGACGGCAGCACCCGGCTGGTGGAGTTCCGCAACATGCGCCTGCTGGACGACCGCGGGGACGTCTACGCCCTCGGGCTCGCGGCCGACCAGTCGATGGTCCGCCGGCTGGAGCGGGACGTGGCCCTGTCCAGCCGGGTGATCATGCAGTCCCCGATCGGTCTGGCCGTCCTGGACACCGACTTGCGCTACGTCTCCGTCAACCCGGCCCTGGAGCGGCTCAACGGCATCCCCGCCGAGGAGCACCTCGGCCGGACGATCCGTGAGCTGCTGCCGCAGGTGGACGCCGATCCGCTGGAGGCGTCGGCACGGGAGGTGCTGGAGACCGGACGGCCGGTGGTCGACCTGCCCGCGACCGGACGGACCCCCGCCGACCCGGACGAGGACCACGCCTGGTCGGTGTCGCTGTACCGGCTGGAGGACGCCCTGGGTGCCGTGCTGGGCGTGGCCGTCTCGGTGGTGGACGTCACCGAGCAGTACCGGACGAGCGCCGAGGCGGAGGCCGCGCGGCGCCGGCTGGCCGCCGTGGCGGACGCCTCCGCCCGGATCGGCACCACGCTGCGCCTGGACCGCACCGCGTACGAACTGGCCGACGTGGCCGTGCCCGGACTCGCCGACGTCGCCGCCGTGGACCTGCTGGACGCCGTGGTCGAGGGCCGGCGCAGCACGCTGGGGCCGGCCGAACCGGCGGTGCTCAGGGCGCTGGCCGTGCGCGCCGCCGACGACGCCCGGGAAGCGCTGGGGGCGGCCGACCCGCCCGGCCGGGTCGCCCGGTACGGGCCGGACCGCCTGGTCACCGAGTGCATGCGCACCGGCCGGCCGGTGATGGTGGCCCGGGTGACGCGGGAGGACCTGGGGCGCGTCGCCCGTTCGCCGGAGGCGGCCGAGCTGCTGCGCCGGGCGGGCGTCCACTCGTACCTGGCCGTGCCGTTGATCGCGCGGGGCGAGGTGCTCGGCGCCCTGGACCTGAAACGGATCGCCAATCCCCTGCCGTTCGACGAGGACGACCTGCTGCTGGCCCGGGAGCTGGCCGCGCGGGCGGCGCTGCAAATCGACAACGCCCGCTGGTACCAGAACGCCCGCGACACGGCCCTCACCCTCCAGCGCAGCCTGCTGCCTAGCCATCCGCCGGTGACCGGCGGCCTCGAGGTCGCCTCCCGCTACCAGCCGGCCGGGGGCACGAGCGAGGTCGGCGGCGACTGGTTCGACGTGATCGAGCTGACGGGCGGCAGGACCGCGCTCGTGGTGGGCGACGTGATGGGCAGCGGCATCGCGGCGGCCGCCTCCATGGGGCGGCTGCGCACCGCGACGAACACCCTGGCCGCCCTCGAGCTGGATCCCGCGCAGCTGCTCGGGCATCTGGAGCGGACCACGGCGGGTCTCGACCAGGCCATCGCCACCTGCCTGTACGCCGTCCACGACCCGCACCGGCGACGGTGTCTGATCGCCAACGCGGGGCACCTGCCCCCGGTCCGTCTGCGGGCGGGCCGGCCGCCCGAGCTGCTCGACCTGCCCACCGGAGTGCCGCTCGGGGTGGGCGGCGTCGCCTTCTCCACCACCGAGGTCGGCCTGGAGCCGGGCGACCGGCTGGTCTTCTACACCGACGGCCTGGTCGAGACGCGCAGGCATCCGCTCGATCAGCGGCTGGACGCGCTCCTCGCGCTGCTGGAGGGCCCGGACCGCCCGCTGGAGGAGGTCTGCGACCTGCTGCTGCGCACCCTGCACGAGCCGGAGAACTCCGACGACGTGGCCCTGCTGATCGCCCGGGCCACACCGCCGGTGCGCTAACACCGGCGGTGGCGCGGGCGGCACGGAGCGGTGACGTCAGTCCCGGACGCCGATCACCACGTGGGCGTACAGCTCCTCGCAGACCGCGAGGCGGGTCGTCAGGCCGGCCCGGGTGAAGGCGTCGACGGCGCCGGGCGCCTGGCGTTCGCTCGTCTCGACCAGCAGGCAGCCGCCCGGGGCGAGCCAGCCGGGTGCCTCGGCCGCGACCCTGCGCAGCACGTCGAGGCCGTCGGTGCCGCCGTCGAGGGCGACCAGCGGTTCGTGGTCGCGGGCCTCGGCGGGGAGCAGGGCGACCTCACCGGTGGGGACGTACGGCACGTTGGCCGCGAGGATGTCCACCCGGCCGCGCAGCGCGGCGGGCAGCGCGTCGAAGAGGTCACCGGCGTACACCCGGCCGCCCGCGTCCGCCAGGTTGCCGCGGGCGCAGCGCACCGCGGCCGGATCGACGTCGGCGGCGTGCACCTCGGGACGGTCCAGGGCGGCCGCCAGGGCCGCGCCGACGGCCCCGGACCCACAGCACAGGTCCACGACGACGTTCGCGTGCGGCGCGTGGGCCAGGGCCTCGGTCACCAGGAATTCGGTCCGGCGGCGGGGCACGAAGACACCGGGGGCGACCGCGATGCGCAGGCCGCGGAACCCGGCCCAGCCCAGGACGAGTTCGAGGGGCAGGCCGGTGACGCGGCGGTCGACGAGCGCGGTGAGTTCGGCGGCGCTGCCGGCGGCGGTCAGCAGCAGCGCGGCCTCGTCCTCGGCGAAGACGCAGCCGGCGGCTCGCAGCGCGGCCACGACGGCGTCCGTCGTCGGGAGGGACGCGGAGAACAGGTCAGGGGAGGGCGCGGGGGTGGGTGAAGCGGGGAAGGTGGGAGGCATGGAAGCCGAGAGCCTTTCGGGAACCGAAGGGCGCTCTCCCGGTCACTCGTCTCCGGTGACCGCACTGGCGTGAGGTGAGAGCACCCGGGCCGACACAGCGGTAATCGGTCTCACCTCCCAGTCGTCCGGCGGCCGGGGCGGTCCGCGGCCGACGGTCACCCTACCCCAGTGATCAGACGCCGACGGCCCCCACACATAGTTGACTTGTGCAACCTCTTCTCCGGAGTTGTACTGTGCAACCAGCAATGCGGAGGAGGAACCGTGACGGCTGCCGAGACACCGGACGAGACGACCGCCGTTCCCGGCGGCTGCCCCGCGGACGCGGCCGTGGAGACCATCCAGCGCGAGATGACGGTCTTCGCCCGCCGGGCCCGCGCCTCCGCGGGACGCATGCACCCGGAGCTGTCGCTGGTGTCGTACACGCTGCTCGGCCACCTGGAGGAGCGGGACGGCCGCCGGGCCACGGATCTGGCCGCGCACTACGCGCTGGACAAGTCCACCGTCAGCCGCCAGGTGTCCGCGCTGGAGCGCGCCGAGCTGATCGAGCGGCGCGTCGATCCGGACGACCACCGCGTGCAGGTCCTGCACCTGACGGAGTCCGGACGGCAGGCCCTGGACCGGGTCACCGAGCGCCGGCGGACCGCCTTCCGGGAGCGGCTCGGCGACTGGGCGGAGGAGGACCTGCTCCGCTTCGCCGGGTATCTGGAGCGGTACAACGCGTGGCCGGGCGCGCCCCTGGACGGGGAGCAGGACCGGGCGGCGCCGGGGGCCACGTACGGTTGACGGGTACGCACTGACCGGTACGCACGATGACGCCGGCCGCGGGCAGCCCGCCCCGGCGGCCCGAAAGGCTCCACCGCATGAACACCACCCGAGGCTTCACCGGGCGCCCGCGCGCCGCCCGGCCCGGCCTGCCGCCCGGCCAGTACGACGCGGGCGACGACTGGCCCGTGCTGTCCGCCGAGGTCACGCCCGACATCGCGCCCGCCGACTGGACCTTCCGCGTCGGCGGTCTGGTGGCCGAGCCCCGCACCTGGGACCTGGCCCGGGCCCGCCTGCTGCCGGCGTCCGGGTACGCGGGCGACATCCACTGCGTCACCGGCTGGTCGAAGTTCGGGGTGCGCTTCGGCGGCGTGTCGCTGGACGCCTTCCTGGACGCGGCGGGCCCCCTGCCGTCGGCCACGCACGCGGTCGCCCACGCGCACACCGGCTACACCGCGAACCTGCCGCTCGCGGACCTGACCGGCGGGCGCGCGTGGATCGTGTGGGAGTACGACGGCGAGCCGCTCGCCCCCGAGCACGGCGGCCCGGCACGCCTGATAGTGCCGCACCTGTACTTCTGGAAGAGCGTGAAGTGGGTGGCGGGGCTGGAGCTCCTCGACCACGACGAGCCGGGCTTCTGGGAGCAGAACGGCTACCACGCCCGCGGCAATCCCTGGGAGGAGCAGCGGTACTCCGGTGACTGAGACAGCCACGCACACGGCGGGTGCCTTCACTCCCCCGGCGCGGTTCGCCGTGCCCGGGCGCATCGAGGTGAACGGCCGGGTGGCCGGGACGTGGCAGACGGCCACGCTCACCGAGATCCGCCCCGAGACGCCCTGGGCGTCGACCTTCCGCTTCGCCGTGCCCGGCTGGGCGGGCCACCTGCCCGGCCAGCACCTGATGCTGCGGCTCACCGCCGCGGACGGCTACCGGGCCCAGCGCCACTACTCGCTGGCGTCCGCCCAGGACGAGTCCGGGCACATCGAGCTGACCCTGGACCGGGTGCCCGACGGGGAGGTGTCCGGCTGGTTCCACACCGAGGCGCGGCCCGGCGACGAGATCGAGGTGCGCGGCCCGCTCAGCGGCTTCTTCGCCTGGCCCGGCGACCGGCCCGCCCTGCTGCTCGGCGCCGGATCCGGCGTCGTACCGCTGATGTCGATGGTGCGGCACCACCGGGCGCGGGGGCTCACCGTGCCGCTGCGGCTCCTGGTGTCCGCGCGCGGTCCCGAGGAACTGATCTACGCCCGTGAGTTCGGCGCGGAGACGACGCCCGTGTTCACCCGCACCGCGCCGGCCGGGACGCCGGTGGGCCGGCTGGCCTCCGCCCACCTGGCGCCGCTCCTGGCCGAGCAGCCCGCCGGTGGCTGGGAGGCCTACGTGTGCGGGTCCAACGCGTTCGCGGAGCACGCGTCGCGGCTGCTGGTGGCCGCCGGGCAGCCGGTGGACCGGATCCGGATCGAGCGCTTCGGCTGATCCCGCCCGGTGCGTGAGCGAGGCCCGCGGGACTGGGTACCAGTCCAGTGCGGGCACTCGCACACGTGGCGCGACACGAAGGCGCGGCGGCCCCCGCGCTCGACGGCCGTCCGTCCGCCCCTCCGGTCGCGGTGATCGCGGGGAGGTCGACATGCGAACCCGGGTACGCGGCCGGCGCCGGCGGCACAATCCGCTGCGGCGCCGGTCGGACGTCGTCGAGGCGTGGACCAAGGTGGTCGTCGCCCTCCTGCTGTTCGTCGCGGCGCCGGTGCTGGGTGCCGCCACCGCGTGGTGGGGCTACGGACAGGCGCAGGCGATCGTCGCCGAGCAGCGGGCGGAGCGGCACCACGTCCGCGCCACGGTGGAGGACCGGTCCCCCGCTGCCCTGTCGACGGGACAGCTCGGCGGACAGCACTCGTACCGTGCCACCGTCCACTGGAAGGCGGCGGACGGCACGGAGAAGAGCACCACGGCGCGGGTGCCGGCCGGCGCCCGGCAGGGTGACAGCGTCGACGTGTGGCTGGACTCGCGCGGCCGGAGCGTGCCCCCGCCGTCGGACGGGGCCGAGATCTGGCAGCACAGCGCGACCGTCGGCTCGTTCACCACCATCGGGACGGTGGTCACGGTGCTCCTCGCGCACCGTGCCGTGCGCGCGGTGGCACTGCGCCGGCGGATGGCGGAGTGGGACCGCGACTGGGCGCTCACCGAGCCGCGGTGGACCCACCGCCGGGCCTGACGGGCACCCCCGTCCGCACGGTTGCCGAGGACGGCCGGACCTGGCGTCCGCTCAAGGCGCTCACGTACCGTGTGATCATCAGTGCGGTCTGCCGCGTCTCCCCGCAAAGGCGGTCATCGATGGCCCTGTTCGACCTTCCGCTCGACGAACTCCACGCCTACCGCAGCACGTCGGCCGAGCCCGAGGACTTCGACGCGTTCTGGAGCAAGACGCTCGCCGAGGCCAGGGAGCACGATCTGGGCGCCCGCTTCGAACCGGTCGACACGGGGCTGTCCACGGTGCGGGTGCTCGACGTGACGTTCGCCGGGTTCGGCGGCCATCCGGTGAAGGGCTGGCTGATCCTGCCGGCCGCGGCGGCCGAGCCGTTGCCGCTGGTCGTGGAGTTCGTCGGGTACGGCGGCGGGCGCGGGCTGCCGCACGAGCACCTGCTGTGGGCGTCCACCGGCCGGGCCCACTTCGTGATGGACACCCGGGGCCAGGGCAGTGCCTGGGGCGGCGGTGGCGGTACCCCGGACCCGGTCGGCGGCACGCCCGCGTACCCGGGGTTCATGACCCGCGGCCTGGACGCTCCGGAGAACTACTACTACCGGCGGGTCTTCACCGACGCCGTGCGCGCGGTCGAGGCGGCCCGCTCCCACCCGCTGACCGACCCGTCGCGCACGGTGGCGCTGGGCGGAAGCCAGGGCGGCGGCATCACGATAGCGGTGGGCGGGCTGGTGCCGGACCTGGTCGCCGTCGCGCCGGACGTGCCGTTCCTGTGCGACTTCCCGCGCGCCGTCACGCTCACCGACCGGCACCCCTACCGGGAGGTCGGCCTGTACCTGAAGACGCACCGCGGCCGGACCGGGGACGCGCTGCGCACGCTGTCCTACTTCGACGGCGTGCACTTCGCGGCGCGGGGCCGGGCGCCGGCCCTGTTCTCGGCGGCCCTGGAGGACCAGACCTGCCCGCCGTCGACCGTTTTCGCCGCGTTCAACGCCTGGTCGCACGAGGACCGGACGATCGAGGTGTACGACTTCAACGATCACGAGGGCGGCGGCCCGTACCAGGAGGCCGCCAAGGTGCGCTGGCTGAGCCGCTACGCCTGAGGTTCGTGGGTGGTGTTTCGGCCGAACCGGCGGACCGGTCTTCCCTGCTGGTTTAGACCAATGGTAATCATGGTGGCGCACCGAGCCCGCACGGCTACCGTACGTCATCAACAGGAGGCGCGGCATGGCCCGCACCACCCCGCACGACCGGCTTTTCGCCGACCCGTCCCCCGCCGAGGCCCGGCCGCCCCTGTACCGGCGGGTGGCGGACCAACTGCTCGGCGAGTTGCGTGAGGGGACCGTCCCGCCGGGGGAACGGCTGCCCGGCGAGCGCCGGCTGGCGGAGCACTTCGGCGTCAGCCGCGAGACCGTACGGCAGGCCCTGGACGTCCTGCGCAGGGACGGTCTGCTCAGCACCGACCGGCGGGGCACCCACGTCGCCCTGCCGGGTCAGCCCGCCGGGAGTCCGGCACCGCTGGTCTTCCCGGTCGGCGCCCGGGCGGCTCAGCCGCGCACCGGCGACCGTGCCAGCGTGGTCTGGGGGACGCCGCCGCCGGAGCACGCCGCGGCGCTGGGGCTGGTGCCGGGCAGGCCGACCCTGATGCACCACTACACGTCGGCGGCGGCCGGGGGCAACGGCAGGCGCACGGCGGTGACATCGTTTTCCGCCGTGGCGCTCGCCGAGGTCGAGGAGCTGGCCCGGTATCGCGACCGCGCCGACGGGGTCGCCCGCGCGCAGCTGCGCCGGGCCTACGACTGGATGCGCCGGGCGGGCCTGACGCTGCATCACCGGGACACCATCACGCTCCAGCCCGACACCGCGTCGGTCCGGGTGGTGCGGCGGGTGCACGACCAGTACGCGCGGCCGCTGGAGATCACCGACCTCCTGGTGGACACCCGGCAGGACGCCCTGGTCTACGAGTTCACCCTGCCGGCGGCCGGCTGACCCGGCGCTACGTCGGGCGCCGGGCCACGACCAGCCGGACCCGCGGGCTGCCGTCGGGGCGGCGGCCGAACTCGGGCAGGGCGTGCAGGTCCGTCCGGAAGCCGGCCCGTGACAGCTCGCGGCCGACGTGCCCGAGGCGGAACGTCCGGTAGTACATGACGAACGGCGGCCGCCACAGCGCGTTGCGCACCCGCATCGCCGCGTCGAAGCCGAGCAGGGTCCAGTACCCCGGGGAGCCGGGGCGGGGCGGGGCGACGACGGGGAAGGCGAAGCAGCCGTCCGGCCGCAGCACGGAGCGCACCTGGCCGAACAGGCCCGGCAGTTCGCGGGGCAGGAAGTGTCCGAACGCCCCGAAGCTCACCACGAGGTCGAAGACGGGGCCGAACGGCAGCGCGCGGGCGTCGGCGCGCACCCAGGAGACCGCCGGGCCCCGTGGCAGGGTGCGCCGGCGCGCGACCTCCAGCATGCCCGTGCTGAAGTCCACGCCGGTGACGCCCCGTTGGCACACCCGGGCCAGCACGTCGACGCCCGCGCCGGTGCCGCAGCACAGGTCGAGTCCGGCGGCGAAGGGTCCCAGCGGCTCCAGCGCGCGGGCCGCGGCGTCCAGCACCCGGTCCGGCGTCCGGTACGGGGTGTGGTCGAACTTCGGGGCGAGCAGGTCGTAGCCGCGCTCGACCGACGACAGTGCCTGGACGGCGAGTTCGCGCAGGGTGGGGCCTTCGGGGCTGAACATCCGGTCAGCCTAGGGGCTGTCCGGCGGGCCCCGCGGGAGCGCGGCGCCCGTCGAGCACGGTGAGCACGCGCTCGCACCAGCGGGCGTTCTCCCGCTCGAAGGTGATCCCGGCGGCCAGGGTGAGGTAGGGCCCGACGCGGTCGGCCTCCCGCAGGTGCTCCTCCTCGGTACGGCCGTCCAGCAGGCGTTCCCGCACCCGTTCGTAGCGGGCGAGTTTGCCCAGCGCCCACACCCTGCGCTCCTCGACCAGGGCGCGGACCGCCGCCGGGTCGACGCCGTCCATGGCCTGCATCTTGATCAGGAACTCGTCCCGGACGGCGGTGGGCCGCCGGGTCGGCTCGGCGGCGAACACGCCGAGCTGCTCCCGGCCCGCCTCGGTGAGCGAGAACAGCCGCTTGGTGGGCCTGCGTTCCTGCTGCACGGTCCGGGCCTCGATGAGTCCGTCGCCCGCGAGGCGCTCCAGCTCCCGGTAGAGCTGCTGCGGCGTGGCGGGCCAGAAGTTGGCGAGCGACACGTCGAAGATCTTGGACAGCTCGTAGCCCGAGGCCTCGCCCTCCAGCAGGGCGGCCAGGACGGCGTACTTGAGAGACATGTCGACACGCTAGCAAGCGCGCGGCGCAACCACTACTCTACTCCACACCTATTCAAATAGTTCAGTAATAGCTCAGTATGAAGGAGTGGCGATGCGGGAATTCCGCGCGGCGGTCGAGGCACACGACATGGACGCCGTCGAAGCACTGCTGGCCGACGACGTGGTGTTCTCCAGCCCGGTCGTCTTCAAGCCCTACCGGGGCAGGGCGGTCACGGCGGCGATCCTGCGCGCGGTCGAGCGCGTCTTCGAGGACTTCCGCTACGAACGCGTCATCGGCGAGGCGGACGGCCGCGACCACGCGCTGGTCTTCGCGGCGCGGGTGGGCGACCGCGAGATCAGCGGCTGCGACTTCCTGCACCTGGACGCGTCCGGCCGCATCGCCGAACTCACGGTGATGGTGCGTCCGCTCTCGGGCGCCCAGGCCCTTCAGGCGGCCATGGCCGCGCAGTTCGAGCGGATCGCCGAGGAGGCGCGGGCGACGCAGCGGACGCAGGAAGCCGGGGCGCGTCCGGCCGGCTGAGTTCATGCGCCGGCGGAGGCCACGAAGAACGGAACGGCGACGAGGAAGCGGCCCGCCTCGGCGCGTCGGCGCTGCTCGGCGAGCCACTCGTCCGCCCGGTCCCGGTCCACGGCGCCGCCGGCGCAGGCCGACTCGGCGAGCCGCACGAGCAGCGACAGCATCGCGGGGTCGGTGAACACACTGGTGTGCGCCTCGACCGTGACGTCCTCGAAGCCGCCGGCCAGGAGCAGACCGCGGTACTGGCGGCCGGCGCGGGGCGTGTGCAGAAGGTCGGCGCGGGCCTGCACGATCGTGCGGGTGAGTGCCGGGTCGTCCGAGTCGATCATGATGGCGTCCCAGTCCTGACCGAGCAGGACGATCCTGCCGCCCGGGCGGAGGACCCGGCGCGCCTCCGTCACCGCGCGCGCCGGCTCCCGAAGCACGTGGAAGACCTTGTCCGCGCGGTAGCCGCGCACGCTTGCGTCGGCGAAGGGCAGCTCCTCCGCCCCGGCCCGGCGGAACTCGGCCTGCGGCCACCGCTGCCGGGCCGCCGTCAGCATCCCCGGACCGGGGTCCACGCCCACCGCGTGGACGCCGCGTTCGGCCAGCTCGGCGACGGCTCGTCCGGCGCCGCAACCCACGTCCACGACGGTCGAGCCCGGGACGAGGGAGAGCAGTTCGTAGGAGCGGGCCCGCAGCCGCGCGGCGCCCGGCATCCGGTCCGCGGAGTCGAGGACGGCCAGCAGGGCTTCGGTGTCCCGGTGATCCGGCACCGCTTTGCGATTCATGGACATGGGTCCGATGCTGCGACTTAATGTCGGCATGAAGTCAAGCGACGACGGTGCCGACAGCCTGGGCATCGGCGCCCTGGCGGCGCGTTTCGGCCTGGCCACGCACGTGCTGCGGCACTGGGAGACGATGGGCCTGCTGCGCCCCGGACGGGACGCGGGCGGGCGCCGCCGCTACGGGGCGGACGACCTCACCCGGGTGGCGACGATCCTCCTCCTGAAGGAGGCCGGCCTTTCTCTGACCACCATCGGGAGCCTGACCACCCGTGCCGGCCGCGCCGCCCGGCACGCACTCCTGCGTCCCGCCGCCGAAGAGCTCCAGTCGACGATCGCGGCGGCCCAGGCCTCGCTGGAGCTCATCGAGGGCGGCCTGAACTGCACGTTCGAGGACGTCACCCAGTGCCCGAACTACCGGCGGCGCATCACCGAGCGGGTCGGCCCCGGAGCCCGGCCGGAGAACCGGTGACCGCAAGCTTCCCCGCCGACGCGGGACGCGGGACCGTGCGGTGAAATCGTGGTAGTGTGCGTGGAGCACTTGTGTACGCCCCTTTGATCGGGGCGCCGGTGCCCGTTCCCCTTCGGTTCGCGGATCCGCCCGTCCTGGCGTGACCGGTGCGTCCGCTTCTCAGCACAACCTCGTGAGCAGGGGCTCAGTCCCCGCCGTGTCCGAGGTGCTGTTCCCGCCGTCCGGAGGCGTGTCGTCCGACCCCTCGCACGGCTTCTCCCCTTCCTTGCGCATGTCCCATGCCCGTGTCCTCGAAAGGACCGACCACATGACCACCACACTCGAACACCCCCCTGTGCAGCAGTCCCCGATCCAGGTCGCGAGCGGTGTCCTCGACATCGAAGCGGGCGGGAAGGGGCGCCTGCGGGGCAGGAGCCTGCAACCCGAGCCCGCCGACCCCGCCCTCTCCCCCGCACTGATCCGCCGGCACGGGCTGCGCAAGGGCGACCTCGTCGAGGGGGTGTGCGGCGAGCGGCGCACCCTGACCGACGTCGTCCGCATCAACGGCCGTACGCCCGACCGGCGGAGCAAGCGGCGGCACTTCGCCGACCTGACCCCGCTGCACCCCTACGAGCGGCTCCGGCTCGAGCACCCGGCGGCCGGGCTCGCCGGACGCGTCACCGATCTGGTCGCCCCGCTCGGCAAGGGCCAGCGCGGCCTGATCGTGGCACCGCCGAAGACCGGCAAGACGGTCCTCCTCCAGCAGCTCGCCGCCGCCGTGGCGGGCAACCACCCCGAGTCCCGGCTGATGGTGGTGCTGCTCGACGAACGCCCCGAGGAGGTCACCGACATGCGGCGCTCGGTGCGGGGCGAGGTGTACTCCTCGACCTTCGACCAGAGCGCCAAGCAGCACATCGCGCTCGCCGAGCTGGTGATCGAGCGGGCCAAGCGGCTCGTCGAGGACGGGGAGGACGTCGTCATCCTCCTCGACTCCCTCACCCGGCTGTGCAGGGCGCACAACAACGCCGCCTCCTCCGGCGGCCGCACGCTCAGCGGCGGCGTCGACGCCGGGGCGCTGCTCGGACCCAAGCGGTTCTTCGGCGCGGCCCGCAAGGCCGAGGAGGGCGGCTCCCTCACCATCCTCGCCACCGCCCTGGTGGAGACCGGCTCGCGTGCCGACGACTTCTACTTCGAGGAGCTCAAGAGCACCGGCAACATGGAACTGCGGCTGAGCCGGGAGCCGGCCTCACGCCGGGTCTTCCCGGCCGTCGAACTGGTCGGCTCGGGCACCCGGCGCGAGGAGCTCCTCCTCACCGCCGCGGAGACGACCGCCGTGCGCGGGCTGCGCCGGGCCCTGGGGACCCGGGACGGGCAGTCCGGCCTGGAGACCCTGCTGGAGCGGCTGCGCCGGACGCCGGACAACGCCACGTTCCTGCGGCAGGTCCAGCCGACGCTACCCGCCGACTGACCCGCACCCGGGCCGTGCCGTCACCCCCGCCCGCCGGCCTCGGCTACGGCATCCGGGTGTTTGCGCGGCGGATCCGGCCCGGTCAGGGAGGCGGTGCGGGGGGCCATTCCTACGTTTGCGGTATGACTATCGGATTCTCACCCCGGGTATCCCGGGCGGCTCGATCCTCCTGCATGCTCTGTGTGGCAGGGCTGCTGACGCTCGTGCCGGCCGCCGCGGCCGCCCGTGCGGAGCGGCCGGACCCCGGCCCGCCCGGTGGTGCCGCGGCGGCCGGGCCGTCGCCGCTGCACCGCTCCGGCACCCAGGTCCGGCCGCACCCCGGAGCACCCCCGGTTCCCGATGTCTCCGCCCTGTCCTGGGTCGTGGCCGACGCCGGCACCGGCGACGTGCTGGCGGCGAACGACGCGCACCGCGAACTGCCGCCGGCCAGCACCCTCAAGACCCTGTTCGCCCTCACGGTGCTGCCCGCCCTGCCCAGCGGCATCCGCCACGAGGTCGGCCCCGAGGACCTGTCCGGCATCGGTCCGGGCAGCAGCCTGGTCGGTGTCGTCGAGGGCCAGACGTACCGCGTCTCCGACCTCTGGAACGGCGTCTTCCTCAACTCCGGGAACGACGCCGTGCACGTCCTCGCCTCGCTCACCGGCGGCTGGAGCGCCACGGCGGCCCGGATGCAGGCCGAGGCCCGGGCGCTCGGCGCGCTCGACACCCACGTCCGCTCGCCGGACGGGTACGACGCCCCGGGCCAGGTCTCGTCGGCGTACGACCTGGCCGTCTTCGGCCGGGAGGGGCTGCGGCGCCCCGACTTCGCCCGGTACTGCGCCAAGGTCGACGCGCTCTTCCCCGGCCGCGACGGCGGCTCGTACGGGATCATGAACACCAACCGGCTGCTCACCGGGGCCGACGGCGTGGAGCCGTACCCCGGGCTGATCGGGGTCAAGAACGGCTACACCAGCAACGCCGGAAACACGCTCATCGCCGCCGCCCGCCGCGACGGACGGACCCTGGTCGTCACGGTGATGAACCCTCAGGAGGGCGGCGGCCACGCCGTCTACGAGGAGGCCCGTTCGCTGCTCGACTGGGGCTTCGAGGCGGACGGGGAGGTCGATCCGGTGGGCTCGCTGGTCCCCGAGCGTGCCCGGCCCCGGCAGGGACCGCAGGCGACGCCCGCCGCGGTGGCCGCGGCGAAGCCGGCCGAGGACGAACCGGGCTGGCCGGAGACGGGCGCGATCCTGGGCGTCGCGGGGCTCGGCGCGGGCGTCATGGCACTCGCCCTGCGGCTCAGGTTCGTGCGGGACGACGGAAGTTGAGCGGTGACGGGAGTGTCGCGCACGTTCAGAACACCGACAGCCCGGTCAGTGTGGTGAAGCGGTCCAGGGCCGCCACCCCGGCCACCGAGTTGCCCCGCTCGTCCAGGCCGGGGCTCCACACGCACAGCGTGCAGTGCCCGGGCACGACCGCGATGATGCCGCCGCCGACGCCGCTCTTGCCCGGCAGCCCCACCCGGTGCGCGAAGTCGCCGGCCGCGTCGTAGGTGCCGCAGGTCAGCATCACCGCGTTGATCTGCTTGGCCCGGCTGCGGCTGAGCAGCCGGGTGCCGTCGGCGCGGATCCCGTGCCGGGCCAGGAACCCGGTCGCCAGGGCGAGGTCGGCGCAGGACGCGGTGACGGAGCACTGGCGGAAGTACTGGTCGAGGAGGACCGGCACGGGGTTGTCGATGTTCCCGTACGACGCCATGAAGTGCGCCAGCGCGGCGTTCCGGTCGCCGTACGCGGCCTCGGAGGCGGCGACCTCCTCGTCGTGGGCGAGGTCCGGGTTGCCGCTCTCCGCGCGCAGGAAGGCGAGCAGTTCACCCGCGGCGTCGCCGGTACGGGTGTGCAGGCGGTCGGTGACGACGAGGGCGCCCGCGTTGATGAACGGGTTGCGCGGGATGCCGTTCTCGTACTCCAGCTGCACCAGGGAGTTGAACGGGTTGCCGGAGGGCTCGCGGCCCACGTGCTCCCACAGGGCGTCGCCCTCCCTGGCCAGGTCGAGGGCGAGGGTGAACACCTTGGTGAGGGACTGCGCGGAGAACGGCTCCCGCCAGTCGCCCACCCCGTACACCGTGCCGTCCAGCTCGGCGACGGCCATGCCGAAGCGGCGCGGGTCGCGGGCGGCGAGGGCGGGGATGTAGTCGGCGGTCCGGCCGCTGCCCGGGGTCCGCTCGATCTCCTCCGCGATGCGCTCCAGGACCGGCCGGAAGGTCGTCGGTGTGCTCATGATCGCCATTCTCCCCCGGGGACGTTCCGGGCGGCGGGGAGCAGGCGGCGGGTGGACCCCCGTACCGGGGTGGTGCTGGCCTCACCCCCGTTTCGGGGGCGGACGCCATTCTGCGGGCGGCACGCCTTTCACATACTCACGTACATGGTCGAATCAACGGTGCTCGTCGAGAGCCAGCCCACGCCCGCCCGGGAGAAGGAACGCGAGAAGGGGAGCGACTTCTCCGAACTCTCCCGGCGCATAGCCGACGCGGGTCTGCTCCGGCGCCGCCCCCTGTACTACACGGTCCGTTTCGGTGCCGTGGCCCTGGCGCTCGCCGGCGGGGTGGCCGCCTTCGTCTCCCTGGGGGACAGCTGGAGCCAGCTGCTCGTCGCGGTCGCGCTCGCCGTCGTCTTCGGCCAGCTGGGGCTGGCGGCCCACGACCTCGCCCACCGGCAGGTCTTCTCGCGCCGGCGTCCCAGTGAGGCGGGCGGCCTGCTGGTGGCCAACCTGCTGCTCGGCATGAGCTACGGCTGGTGGATGAACAAGCACACCCGCCACCACGCCAACCCCAACCACGAGGAGAAGGACCCGGACGTCTCCCCGGACATCCTGGTGTGGTCACGCGGTCAGGCCAGCAGGGCGACCGGGCTCCCGCGGTTCGTCGGCAGGCACCAGGCGGCGCTGTTCTTCCCGCTGCTGACGCTGGAGGGCCTCAACCTGAGCTTCAACAGCTTCAAGGCGCTGCGCAGCCGGGCCGTGAAGCGGCCGGTGCTGGAGGGCACGCTGCTGGTGGCCCATTTCGCGCTGTACTTCGGCGGCCTGTTCACGGTCCTCTCCCCCGGCAAGGCGCTGGTCTTCCTCGCCGTGCACCAGGGTCTGTTCGGCATCTACCTGGGCTCGGTCTTCGCGCCCAACCACAAGGGCATGCCGATGATCGAGGAGGGCATGCGGCTGGACTTCCTGCGCCGTCAGGTCCTGACCTCCCGCAACGTGCGGGGCGGCGTGCTCGTCGACGCCTTCATGGGCGGCCTCAACTACCAGATCGAGCACCACCTCTTCCCCAGCATGCCGACCCCTGCCCTCGGCCGGGCCCAGGCCGTCACCGAGGCGTACTGCGCCGAGCTGGGCGTGCCGTACCACCAGACGGGACTGCTGGCCTCGCATCGTGAGGCGCTGCGGCACATGAGGAGCGTCGGGGAGCCGCTGCGCGCGGCCCGCTGACCGGTCGGACGTCCGGCGCCCGGTGCTCAGCTGTGCAGCACGCCCGTGCCGAGCAGCCCGAACAGCAGGACGCCGACCGCGATCCGGTAGATGACGAACGCGTTGAAGGAGTGCTTGGCGACGAACTTCAGCAGCCAGGCGATGGAGGCGTAGGCCACCACGAAGGAGACGAGGGTGCCGACCGCCAGCGGCGCGGCACCCGCTCCGGTGCCCAGAGCGTCCTTCAGCTCGTACAGGCCCGCTCCGGTCAGCGCCGGGATGCCGAGGAAGAAGGACAGCCGGGTGGCGGCGACCCGGTCGAGGTCGAGCATCAGGGCAGTGGACATGGTGGCGCCGGAGCGGGAGAAGCCCGGGAAGAGCAGGGCGAGGATCTGGGAGCCGCCCACCAGCATCGCGTCCTTGAAGGACGTGTCGTCCTCGCCCCGCTTGTGCCGGCCGGTGCGGTCGGCCCACCACATCACGCCGCTGCCGACGATCAGCGAGCCGGCGACCACCCACAGCGAGGCGAGCGGGCCCTTGATCAGGGGCTTGGCGGCCAGGCCGACGAGGACGATGGGGATGGTGGCGTAGATGACCCACCAGGCGAACTTGTAGTCGTGGTGGTAGCGCTCCTCCCGGTCACGCAGCCCGCGCGCCCAGGCGGAGACGATCCGCGCGATGTCCTTGGAGAAATAGACGAGCACGGCGGCGATCGCGCCGACCTGGATGACGGCGGAGAAGCCGATGACGGCGTCGTCGTCGACCGGGATGCCCATCAGCCCCTCGACGATCTTGAGGTGTCCGGTGGAGGAGACGGGCAGGAACTCGGTCACCCCCTCGACGGCTCCGAGGACGACGGCCTGACCGATGCTGATGGCGCTCATGGCATCCAGTTCCTACTACACCAGGCTGTGTGCCCGCGGTCAGCTCCAGAGCGCGTCGGCCAGAGTCACCCCCGCGAACGCCGCCGCGAGGCCGGCCGCCACGCTCCCCAGCACGTTCACGGCGGCGTGCAGCCGGGCGCCTGTCCCGGTCAGCCGGAGCGTCTCGTAGGAGAAGGTCGAGTAGGTCGTGAGGGCGCCGCACAACCCGGTCCCCAGCAGCAGCCGCAGCTCGGAGCCGGCCGCTCCGGCCAGGGCGGCACCGGTCAGCAGGCCGAGGATCAGGCTGCCGGCCACGTTCACCGTGAAGGTGCCCCAGGGGAAGACCGAGTCGTGCCGGGACTGCACCGCGCGGTCGGTGAGGTAGCGCAGCGGGGCGCCGACCATGCCGCCCGCGACGACCAGCAGCCAGTTCACGACGGCCTCCTGCCCTCGTACCGGACGACCTCGCAGGGGTCGAGGGTGACCAGGCCCTCGGTGACGAGTTCGTCGAGCTGCGGCAGGAAGTCCCGGACGCGTTCCTCGGTGTCGACGACGACCACGGCCACCGGCAGGTCCTCGCTCAGGGAGAGCAGCCTGGTGGTGTGGACGATCGAGGAGGCGCCGAAGCCCTCGACGCCGCGGAAGACGCTGGCGCCCGCGAGGCCGGCCGCGTGGGCGCGGTGCACGATCTCCGAGTAGAGGGGGCGGTGGTGCCAGGTGTCGTTCTCGCCGACGTAGACGGTCAGGCGCAGGGCGCCGCCGGTCAGCCTCGTCATGACTGCCTCCGCTTCAGGAGCCGGCGGGCCGCCCACGCTGCCAGCCACACCGCCGTGAGTGCCGCGAGCGGTGTCGCGGCGAGGTAGGCCAGGGCGGTGCGGACCTGGCCGTCGGCGAACAGGGACCGGGTGTCGACCGCGTAGGTGGAGAACGTGGTGAAGCCGCCGAGCACGCCGGTGCCGAAGAAGGGCCGGACCAGGCGGTGGGCCGCCCAGATCTCGGTGATGACCACCATGAACACGCCGATCACGGCACAGCCGGCGACATTGACCCCGAACGTCGTCCAGGGGAAGCTCCCGCTCTGCGTCGGCCACCACAGGGAGGCGGCGTAGCGGGCGGCGGCGCCGGTGCCGCCGCCTAGGGCCACGACCGCGACGACCGGTGCCTGGGTGCGCCACTCGGACCGCCTCGGGGCCGAGGCCCGGATCCCGCCGGGACGCCCGGTCTTCGGGACTGTCATGGTCGTACGTCTCCTACTCGCCGGGCAGGGGTGTCCCCTGCGCTAGTCAAGTAGGGACCGTTGGCGGCGCCCGCGCCGCGGTTCGGGTACGGCGGGCCCCACCGCCGTGCCGCGCCCCTGCGGGCCGCGGCTGCTGCTCAGCCTAACGCCGGGGCGGCGCCCGGGGCACCCGGGAGGGCGCGTGCGTCTACCAGCCCTTCTCGAACATCCGCGCCACCTCGGCGATCCGCACCTCGTCGCGCCGGTAGTACGTGCGGCGGCGGATCCTCTCGGCCCGGAGCAGGCCGAGTGCGGCGAGGAGGCCCAGGTGGGTCTCGGCCACGCGGCGGGGCACGCCGAGCTTCGCTGCGACGTGGCCCGCGTGGACACCGTGCTCGGCGGGGTCGACGCGACGCCGCGACGGGAAGTGCGCGGCCGGGTCCTTCAGCCACTCCAGGATGTCGAGACGCGTGCCGTGCACGGGGGTCCTGAGCATCTCGGCCTCCCTGCGCGCGGGCCCGCCCCTGCCGTGTCCCTCCACCTTCCCGCAGCCGGGGCCCCGTTGTCCGGCGACCGGGCCATTTGCACATTCAACCAATATCGGTTCCGGTGCTACCGTTCACCCATGGGAGCCAGGACGGCCGGCGCGCGGCTCGAGGAACGGTGGCGGGACATCCTGTCGGTGCACGCGCGCACGATGTGCGAGATCGACCGGGCACTGCATCCGCACGGTCTGGGAGCGAGCGACTTCGAGGTGCTCGACCTCCTCGTGACCGAGGGGCCCGAGGACGGCGACCGGTGCCGGGTGCAGAATCTGGTCGGCCGGGTCCACCTGAGCCAGAGCGCGCTGTCCCGGCTCATCGCCCGGCTGGAGAAGGACGGGCTGGTGCAGCGCTCCATGTGCGCGGAGGACCGGCGCGGCGTGTACGTCACGCTGACCCCGAGGGGCCGGGACCTGCACGCCGAGATACTGCCGCTGCAACGGGCCGCGCTGGCCCGCACGCTCGGCGACGACGAGGGCCCCCGCCCCTGACGGGCAGCGGAGGCCCTCGCCGCCGGTCTCGCTCCTAGGGGCGGGCGAGCAGGGTGCGCACGCCGTCCGACGTGAGGGTGAGGCGGTGCTCCGAGCCGGCGTCGATGGACAGCGACAGGTCGTCGGCCGGCCACTGCGCGGCGAGGGCGCCCAGCGGCACCATGCGGTAACGGGAGACGTACGGCAGCAGGTCGGCCATCTCCAGCTCCGAGGTGAACACGGGCACCACCTGGCTGCCGCCCTGCTGCTCCAGTACCGGCAGCGCCAGCATGCCGGGGTCGGCGGCGTCCTGGTCGTTCGCGTCGTCGGGCACCGGCACGAGGACGTCGCTGCTCGCGAGGGTGTCGAGCGCCGCCGTGTTGTCGGCGGTCTCGGTGGACTCGGCGAGCGTGTCCAGCGCCCGCTGGGCGGGCGTCACGGGGTGGTCGTTCGCGGGTGTCTCCATGGCAGATTCCCTGGTAGCGGCGGTGTTGCGGCCCGCGCGGATGATCGGCGCGGACACGGGTCCAGCCTCGCGTACCCGGTCGCCCACGGCGCAACCCTGTTCGAGACGCCCACCCGATTCCGTACTCATCTGATCAGCCCGGGGCCCACTTGATCGATCAGCAACGCGGTGGGGTTAGCATATGAGCGCCGCCTAGCTCGAAAGATAGAGACGTGACTGCCAACGACGACTCGTTCACCAACTGGAAGCACCGCGAAGAGACCGCGGAATCGATGATCCCGATGATCGGGAGGCTGCACCGGGAGCAGGACGTCACGATCCTGCTGCACAGCCGTTCCCTGGTGAACAAGTCGGTGGTCAGCATCCTCAAGACCCACCGCTTCGCCCGCCAGATCGCCGGGGCGGAGCTCTCGGTCACCGAGACGATGCCCTTCCTGCGCGCGCTCACCACCCTCGACCTCGGGCCCTCGCAGATCGACCTCGGCATGCTCGCCGCGACCTACCGGAGCGACGACCGGGGTCTGTCGGTCGAGGAGTTCACCGCCGAGGCCGTCGCCGGGGCCACCGGCGCCAACAAGATCGACCGGCGTGAGGGGCGCGACGTCGTCCTGTACGGCTTCGGCCGCATCGGCCGGCTCGTCGCCCGCCTCCTCATCGAGAAGGCCGGCTCCGGCAACGGGCTCAGGCTGCGGGCCATCGTCGTCCGCGGCGGCGGGGAGCGGGCCGCCGAGGACATCGTCAAGCGTGCCTCGCTGCTGCGCCGCGACTCCGTGCACGGCCAGTTCCAGGGCACGATCACCGTCGACGAGGAGAACAGCACGATCCTCGCCAACGGCAACGCGATCAAGGTGATCTACGCGGACGACCCGGCGCAGGTCGACTACACGGCGTACGGCATCAAGGACGCCATCCTCATCGACAACACCGGCAAGTGGCGCGACCGCGAGGGGCTGTCGAAGCACCTGCGTCCGGGCATCGACAAGGTGGTGCTGACCGCGCCGGGCAAGGGCGACGTCCCGAACATCGTCCACGGCGTCAACCACGACACCGTCAAGCCGGACGAGCGGATCCTGTCCTGCGCGTCCTGCACCACCAACGCGATCGTCCCGCCGCTGAAGGCGATGGAGGACGAGTACGGCGTGCTGCGCGGTCACGTGGAGACGGTGCACTCCTTCACCAACGACCAGAACCTGCTGGACAATTACCACAAGTCGGAACGCCGCGGCCGCAGCGCGCCGCTGAACATGGTCATCACGGAGACCGGCGCCGCCTCCGCCGTCGCCAAGGCGCTGCCCGACCTGAAGGCGCGGATCACCGGCAGCTCGATCCGGGTGCCCGTGCCGGACGTGTCGATCGCGATCCTCAACCTCCAGCTGGCCCGGGAGGCGAGCCGGGAAGAGGTCCTGGAGTACCTGCGCGAGGTGTCGCTGACCTCGCCGCTCAAGCGCCAGATCGACTTCATCGGCGCCCCCGACGCCGTCTCCAGCGACTTCATCGGCTCGCGCCACGCCTCGATCGTGGACGCCGGCGCGCTGAAGGTCGAGGGCGACAACGCGATCCTCTACCTCTGGTACGACAACGAGTTCGGCTACTCCTGCCAGGTCGTCCGCGTCGTGCAGCACGTCTCCGGCGTGGAGTACCCGACGTACCCGGCTCCGGCGGTCTGATCCGGTCCACCCGGTCCATCCGTTCCACCCGGTCCATCCGTTCCACCCGGTCCATCCGTTCCACCCGGTCCATCCGTTCCACCCGGTCCATCCGGGCAGGTCCCGGTCGGGTCAGGTCCCCGGTCGGGTCCGGTCCGGTCCGGGGGCCAGGGCGTCCGCGAAGAGCCGGGTCAGCGCGGTCGGTGCCGTGATGGCGGTGCCGACGACGACGCCGTGCGCCCCCGCCGCGAGGGCCCGGGCGGCCTGCTCGGGGGTCGCGATGCGGCCCTCGGCGATCACCGGGGTGTCGAGCGCGCCGGCGAGGTCGGTCACGAGCGCCAGGTCGGGGGCGCTCTGCACCGGGGAGCCCGGCACGTAGCCGGACAGGGTGGTGCCGATGAGGTCGGCGCCCTGTGCTGCGGCCGCGCGGCCCTCCCCCAGGGTCGACACGTCGGCCATCACCTGGGCTCCCGCCGCGTGCACGGCCTCGACGAGTTCGGCGAAGGTGCTGCCGTCGGGCCGCGGTCGCGCGGTGGCGTCGGCGGCCACGACGGCGGCCCCGGCCTCCACCAGGGCCAGCGCGTGGCGCACGGTGGGAGTGATGAAGACGCCGCTGTCGCCGTCCTTCCACAGGCCGATCACCGGCAGGTCGACGGCCGCGACGGTGGCCGCGACGACCTCCGGATCGTTGACCCGCACGGCCGCCGCGCCGCCGGAGCGCGCCGCCAGGGTCATGCGGACCAGGGTGTCGGTGTGGCGCATCGGGTCGCCGGGAGGTGCCTGGCAGGACACGATCAGGCGGCCCTTCAGCCGGTCGGCCAGGGACACGGGCTCGGACAGGGTCGGGGTCGAACTCGGGGTCGGGGTCGGGGTCGGGGTCGGGGTCATGACGGTGCTCCGGTGGTGTGCGGGTGGTGCAGGGGCAGGGTGCGGGGCAGCGCGGCCGCCCCGAGGACCGCGGCGTCGGCGCCGCCGCGCGGTGGCCGCGGGCGCAGTCCGCGCAGCGGGGGCATGAGTTCGGCGGCGAAGGCCGCGCACAGGGCGTCCCAGTAGAGGGCGCCGATGCGGGGCACGCCGCCCGCGACGACGACGCGGTGCGGGCCGAGGGCGTTGGCGAGGCCGCCGAGGGCCCGGCCGGTGGCGCGGGCGCCGAGCGTGATGGCCGCCGCGGCGTGCGGGTCTCCCCGGGCGGCGCGTTCGGCGACGGTCTGGAGGCGGTCCGCCGGCCGGCCGCCGAGCCGGACGCTGTGGGCGGTGATGGCGGGGCCGGCCGCGACGGCCTCCAGGTGACCGGTGGCCCCGCAGGTGCAGGGCAGTCCGTCGGCCTCGGGGCTGGGCAGGTGCCCGAGGTGCCCGGCGATTCCGGCGGCGCCGTGCAGCATGCGTCCCGCCGCGGCGACGGCGCCGCCCACTCCGGTGCCGACGGCGGCGTAGAGGAGGGTAGCGTCGTCGTCCGGGCCGTCCAGTTCCGTGGTGGCGGCGGCGCGTACGTCGTTGTCGCAGGCCACGGGGAGGCCGGTACGGGTGGCGAGACCGGCGGCGAGGGCGGTGCCGGCCCAGCCGCTGAGGGTGTCGGTGGCGCTGGTGACGGTCCCGGTGACGGGGTCGATCACGCCGGCCGCGGCGACGCCGATCGCGGTGGTGCCGTGGACCCGTACCGCACGGGCGGCGACCGCCAGGGCGTCCAGCACCGCCTCGGCACCCTCCGTCGCCGGGGTGGGCACGGTGTGCCGGGCCAGCACCGTTCCGTCGGGCGCGACCAGGGCGGCGGCGATCTTCGTACCGCCCAGGTCGAGGCCGATCACCGGGGTGCCGGAGTGCCGCGCGGTCATCGGACCGGCAGCAGGCCGGCGCCGCGCAGGTGCCGCTCGACGTGGGCGACGGAGTCCTCGCCCAGCTGGATCTGCGGGGCGGCGGTGGTGCCGCGGGTGAACACCCCGAGCAGCCGCAGCGCGTGCTTGAAGGCGCCGATGGCCGAGGAGTTGCGGCCCATCTCGCTCTCCGGGCCCGCGTCGACCAGGCCGAACAGCTCGACCAGCCGCTCCTGTTCCTTGACGGCGCGGTCCAGGTCGCCGCCGCGCACGGCGTCGTAGAGGCGGACGTATCCGGCCGGGTCCACGTTGCCCAGTCCCGGCACCACTCCGTCGGCACCGGCCAGCAGGGCGGCGTCCACGGTCAGTTCGGAGCCGGTGAGGATGCTGAAGGAGGGGGCGGGGCCGTCGGCGCGGCCGTGGCGTCCGCCGAGTTCGACGACGAGTCTGCGCAGGCCGCCCTCGTCGCCGCTGCTGTCCTTGAGCCCGGCGAGCGTGCCGTCCTCGGCGAGTTCGCGCACCAGGGCGGCGGAGAGCTTGCTGTGCACGGAGACGGGGAGGTCGTAGGCGTACAGGGGCAGGTCGACGGCCGAGCGGACCGCCCGGAAGTGGGCGGCGATCTCGCGCGGGTGGGTGCGGGCGTAGAACGGGGCGGTGGCGACCAGGGCGTCGGCGCCGGCCGCGCGGGCGGTCTCGGCGTGGACGAGGACCCGGGGGGTGGTCATGTCGATGACACCGGCGAGGACGGGGACACGGCCGGCGGCCGCCTCGACGACCGTGTCCAGGACGAGGGCCCGCTGCCGGTCGGTGAGGAAGGCGGCCTCGCTGCTGGAGCCCAGGGCGAACAGCCCGTGCACTCCCCCGCCGACGAGGTGCTCGACGAGCCGGGCGAGCGAGGCGGTGTCGACTTGACCCGACGCGTCCAGAGGAGTGCAGACGGGCGGCACGACGCCGCTCAGGGGCTGGGACGAGGACATGGTGTTTCTCCTGGGCTGTGCGGGTGGTGGTACGGGTGGAACGGGTGGAACGGGCCGCCGCGCGCCGGGCGTCGGGGTCCCGGCGCCCGGCGGCCCGCGGCCGGCTACGGCTACGGCTACGGCTACGGCTGGGTGACGGTGAACGTCTTGTCGCCGTAGGAGTGCTGGCGGCCGCGGACCTCGTAGGTCGCGGTGGCCCGCACGTCGCCCGCGGTGGCGTGCGCGGGGACCGTGACGGGGATCTTCGTGTTCGCGCCCTGACCGGGGTCGAGCGCGGGCACGGTGGCCTCCGGTGCGCTCCAGCCGTCCGGCAGGTCGAGCGAGACCGTGCCGGCAGGCAGGGCCACGTCGTTCTGGCTGACGACGCGGACGGTGACGGTGGTGGTCCGCCCCGCGGGCAGGGAGGCCGGCGAGGTGACGGTGACCGGCGCGCACACTCCGCCGAGCCACTGGAGGTCGAAGGAGGAGTAGGTGATGTGGTCGACGTTGCCCCGCTCCCACAGCAGGCCCATGCGCGGGTTGGGTCCCGTGCCGTCGCCGAGCGGGGTGAGCGTCGAGTAGGCGGCGGCGCCGGACTCGACGGTCCTGCGCACCGGCCAGGTCTGCCCGTTGTCGCAGGAGAGGCGGACAGTGAGGTTGCTGCGGCTGTCGGTCGTCGCGGTGTTGCTGAACATCAGCCACGAGGCCCTCGGGTGCGAGGCGTCCACGTTCGGCGCGAAGCGGGTGACGGAGCCGTTGTTGGCCGGGTCCGGCAGCTCGGTGTCCGGCTGGAAGGGGCTGTAGGTCACACCGCCGTCGGTGGAGTGGGCGACCGTGCGGTACGGCTTGGAACGGTTGTTGAGCATGACGCGGCCGTCGGACAGCTCGACGGTCTTGTTCTCGTCGCCGCCGGGGCCGACGGGGGTGCCCGTCCTCCAGGTGGCGCCGTGGTCGTCGCTGTAGGCGCTCACCGCGTAGTTGGCACCGTCCTTGCGGATGGCGTACTGCTGGATCAGCCGGCCCCCGTGGGGGCCGTGGCGCAGTTGGATGCCCTCGCCGGAGGCGGCGAACAGGCCGGCCCAGGAGGGGTCCTTGATGTCGGCGGTGATCCGCTCGTGCTTCCAGGTGAGGCCGTCGTCGTCGGAGTAGCTGTAGTCGGCCTGGAGGACGTCCGGGTCGCTCTCGTCGTTGCCGGTGGCGGAGCCGAAGAAGCCCTGGTTCACGGAGGCCGCGTAGAAGACGAAGACGCGGCCGGTCTCGCGGTCGACGAGAAGGCTGGGGTCGCCGTAGCCCTTGGGCGCGGCATCCTTGCGGACCACCTGCTGGGCCTGCCAGGTGGCGCCGCCGTCGGTGCTGCGCCTGAGGACGACGCCGATGTTGCCGGGCAGGTCGCCGAGGGTGGGGCGGGCGTCGTAGGCGGCGAGCAGCGTCCCCTCGGTGGTCCGGGTCAGCGCGGGGATGCGGTAGTAGGGGGAGCCGGTGCCCGCGGTGGCGAGGTCCTGCGAGGTGAGGGTTCCGGCGGCCGCGGCGGCCCGGTGGGGGGAGTCGGCGCCGTGGGCGGCGGGGACGGTGGTGCCCAGGACGGCCAGGGCGGCGGTGCCGACGGCCAGGGTGACTCTTCGCTGCATGAACGGGCCTCTTCTCGGGTGAGGGGTCAGGCGAGTGGGGCATCGTGCAGGGCGGAGCGAGCGGTGGGGGCCGCATCGGGGCGGGGCGCGGAGAACAGCTCGCGCACCCAGCCGAGTTGGGCGCGGCGGTGGTCGCCGCCGCCGCCCTCGTGGCCGTTGAACTCGTAGACGCGCAGGTCCTTGGGGCCGCCGTAGCGGTGGTAGGCCGCGAAGCTCGTGGAGGGCGGGCAGACGTCGTCCATCATCGCGATGGAGAAGAGCGACGGGGCCGTGGCGCGGGCGGCCAGCAGCGCGGCGTCGACGTAGGAGAGGGTGGTGAAGACGGCCTCGGTGCGGTCGCGGTGCAGGCGGAGGTACTCGGCGACCTCGGTGTAGGGCGGCCGGGTCGCGATCGTCGCGCCGCGCCGGATGTCGCACAGGAAGGGGACGTCGGGCATCACCCCGGCCAGCCCCGGCAGGAGTCCGGCCACCGCGAGGGCGATGCCGCCGCCCTGGCTGACGCCGGTGACGACGACCCTGCCCGGGTCGACGGCGGGATGGGCGCGGGCGGCCTCCACGAAGCGCACGGCGTCGGTGAACACCCGCCGGTAGTAGTGGTCGTGGGGGCTTTCGACGCCGCGGGTCAGGAAGCCGGGGACGGTGCCGTTCAGGGCGGCGGTGTCGGGGGTGTCGCCGCCGGCGGTGGACCAGCCCTGGCCACGGGTGTCCATGACGAGGTGCGCGTAACCGGCGTTGGCCCAGAGCACCTGCTCGTGCGGCAGACCGCGCCCGCGCCCGTAGCCGAGGAACTCCACCACGCAGCCGAGCGGACCGCTCGTCCGGGCGGGCAGGTGCAGCCAGCCCCGGACGGGCTCACCGGCGAATCCCGGCACCGTGACGTCATGCGTCGTCACCTCGGTCAGTCCGGTCTCCACCGGCGTGAAGCCGGATGCGCCGCCGGCGTCCCGCGCCTCGCGGAGGGTCCGCTCCCAGAAGGCGTCGAGGTCGGCGGGCTCGTCGAGGTCGGGCCGCAGTGCCAGGCACTGGGCGAGGGTGAGGTCCGTCAGCGGCATGGAGGGGCCCCGGTGGGTGAGGCGTGCGCGCGGCGCAGCGCGGGAAACGGGAGGGACCGGCCGGACCGGGCCCGACGAGGAGAGTGGAATCCTCGATCAGCAGACGTCTGATGTCTGCTGATCGAGGACACTAGAGACCCCGGCGACGACCGTCAAGTGCCGCATCCCTCGGATCGCACGCCGGGCAGGCGGGTGCCGCATCCCTCGGACCGCACGCCGGGCCGGCGGGCGCCGCGCATGACGAAGGCGCCCCCGGCGGGGGCGCCTTCGTCATGCGTACGGGCCGGTCAGCGCCGGGCGCGGGCCTCCTCGATACGCAGGCGCACCGGCGCGTAGTGCTCGGCGAGGGCCGCCGCGAACTCGGCCGGGTCACGGTCGCGCACGGCGTCCACGATGCGCTGGTGATTGCTGATGGTCGCCGCCTCGTGTTCCCGGGTGAAGACGTCGAGGTGCGGCGCGACGATGACGTAGACGTCCCAGAAGGCCGCGGAGAGCTGGCCGATGAGGTCGTTGCCGAGCGGGGCGAGCAGCAGGGTGTGGAAGGCCCGGTCCGCCTCGACGAACCCGTGCCCCTCCCCCGCTCCGGCCCTGCGCATCTCGTCGACGTGCGCCTCCAGCCGGTCGATCTGCTCCTCGTCCAGGGAGGAGACGAGCCGTTCGGCCATGCCCCGCTCGAACAGCTCGCGGACCTCGATGAGGTCGCTCATCACCTGGAAGTCGTCGTCGGGGCTGAGCAGGCCGCGGAAGGTCAGGCTCTCCACCAGTGCGGACAGGCTCAGCCTGCCGACGTAGGTGCCGTGCCCGTGCCGCACCTCGACGATGTCGAGCGCGGTGAGGATCCTGATCGCCTCCCGCACGCTGGAGCGGCTCGCCCCCAGCGCCTCGCACAGGGCGGGCTCGGTCGGCAAGGGATCTCCCGGGCGCAGTTCGTTGCGCAGGATGTAGGCCTTGATGCCGTCCACGACCTCCTGCCGCAACGGTTGTCGTGCCGTCTTGGGCTCCGGCACCGTCTGCCGAATCGCCCTTTGCCCCACCGCCACCTCTTGACCCCTCTCACTTGCCCGGCTACGTTCCCACGTTATCAAGCATCAGACATCAGACGTCTGATGCACTGTCGGTGAGGCGCCGACCACCCTCGCCTCCTCCTCTTGCTCGACTCTCATCTCCCGCCTGGAGGACTCCTTGTCCGCGCGCAGTGCAGCCGGCGTCGATCGCCGCACCTTCATGAGATACACCAGTGCCATCGGTGTGGCGACCGCGGTCACCACGGGCCTGACGGCCTGCGGCGGCCCGGCCTCCAGCGGAGACGGCACCGGCGGCCCGGGCAGTGGCGGCGACAGCATCGAGGCCGGGCTTTCCTACCCGCTGTCCACCGGCTTCGACCCGATGATCACCTCGGGCGCGACCCCGTACGCCGCGAACATGCACATCTTCGAGGGACTGGTCGACCTCGACCCCGCCACGCTCGTGGCGCGCCCCGCGCTGGCGACCGACCTGCCCAAGAAGATCAACGCGACCACCTACCGGGCCACCCTGCGCGAGGGCGCGACCTTCCACGACGGCTCGGCGGTCACCGCGGACGACGTGGTGTTCAGCTTCGAGCGGGTCCTGGACGAGGCGAACGCCTCGCTGATGGCGCAGTTCGTCCCGTTCGTCGACCGGGTCACGGCCGTCGACGGGTCGACGGTGGAGTTCAAGCTGAAGTACGCCTTCGCGCTCTTCCCGTCCCGCATCTCCGTGGTGCGGATCGTGCCGAAGAAGATCGCGGGCGCGGACGCCAAGTCCTTCGACGCCAGGCCCGTCGGCACCGGCCCGTACAAGTTCGTCTCGGCGGTCCGCGAGGACAAGATCGTCATGGAGGCGTACGACAAGTACAACGGCCCGCACCCGGCCAAGGCCAAGAAGATGGTCTGGCGGCTGATGTCCGACCCGTCCGCCCGGGTCAGTGCGCTCAAGTCGGGCCGCGTGCAGGCCATCGAGGACGTGCCCTACATCGACGTCAAGGGGTTCACCGGCCAGGACAAGGTGGAGTCGGTCCAGTCCTTCGGGCTGCTCTTCCTGATGTTCAACTGCGCCGACGAGCGTTTCAAGGACAAGCGGGTCCGGCAGGCCCTGCACTACGCCCTGGACACCGAGAAGATCATCTCCACCGCGCTGCTCGGCAACGCCGAGGCCGCCACCGGGTACGTACCGGCCACGCACCCGGACTACCACAAGGCCGCCACCGTCTACGGGCACGACCCGGCCAGGGCCAGGAAGCTGCTCGCCGAGGCGGGCGCGGGCAAGCTCTCCTTCACGCTGATGCTGACCGACAACGGCTGGGTCAAGGACATCGCGCCGCTGATCAAGGAGAGCTGGGCGGCGGTCGGCGTCGACGCCCGGCTCGACATCCAGCAGTCCCCCGCCCAGTACGCCAAGATCGACCAGGGCGACTTCGACGCGCTGGCCGCACCGGGCGACCCGTCCGTCTTCGGCAACGACGCCGACCTGCTGCTGCGCTGGTTCTACTACGGCTTCTGGCCGGAGAAGCGTTACGGCTGGCAGGGCAGCGCGGCCTACAAGCGGACCAGGTCGCTGCTCGACAAGGCCGCCGCGGAGGCCGACGAAGCCGGGCGCAGGCGACTGTGGGGCCAGGTGACCGACCTGGTCGCCGACGAGGCCGCGCTGTACCCGATCCTGCACCGCAAGCTGCCCACCGCCTGGCGGGAGGGAGCGTTGACCGGGTTCGAGCCGCTGCCCACCACCGGGCTGTCCTTCATCGACGTCGGCCGGGGCTGACCCCGCACGCCCACGCCTGCGGCCCGCCGCGCCAACCCGGGCGGCGGCCCCGCCCCAATCGCTAGGAACCTCACGATGGTTGCATTCCTCCGGCTCGCGCTGCGCCGCGTCGCGATGATGCCGGTGATGGTCCTCGGCATCGCGCTGCTGGTCTTCGTGGTCCTCCAGTTCTCGCCGACCGACCCCGCGTACAACGCGCTGGGCGAGTCGGCGAGCCCCGAGGCGCGAGCGGCGTTCGCCGAGGCCAACGGACTCGACGACCCGCTGCCCGTGCGCTACTTCGCCTTCCTGGGCGACCTGCTGCACGGGGACCTCGGCGTCACCATGTCACCCAGCCAGCCCGTCACCGACCGGATCTCCACCGCCTTCCCGCTCACGCTTCAGCTGACGCTGCTCGGCCTCGCGCTCGCCGTCGTGCTGGCGCTGGTCTTCGGCGTCCTCAGCGCGGTCTACCGCGACCGCTGGCCGGACCAGGTCTTCCGGGTGCTGTCGATGGCCGGCATCGCCCTGCCCTCGTTCTGGATCGGGGTGCTGCTCATCCAGCAGTTCGCGCTGAACACGCCGCTCTTCCCGACCGGCGGCTACGTCAATCCGGCCGACTCCTTCGCCGGCTGGCTGAAGAGCATGACGCTGCCCGCGGTCTCCCTCGCCCTGCCGGTCGCCTCGTCGCTGGCCCGCCTCATCCGCACCTCGATGGTCGCCGAACTCGACCGCGACTACGTGCGCACCGCCAGGGGCAGCGGCCTGCCGCCGTCGCTGATCATCCGCTCGGTGCTGCGCAACGCGCTGGTCACCCCGCTGACCGTACTCGGCGTCAAGATCGGCTACATGCTCAGCGGCGCCGTCGTCATCGAGGCGATCTTCGACCTGCCCGGCATGGGCAAGCTGATCCTCGAGGGTGTCAACGGAGGCGACGTGGGACTGGTCCAGGGCACCGTGCTCACCATCGCGATCGCCTTCCTCGTGGTCAACGTCGTCGTCGACCTGCTCTACCTGCTCGTCAACCCGCGCATCAGGACGGTGTGATGTTCGCTCCACGCTCCCTCGCCGGGCACCTCGCCCGGCCCGGCACCCGCCTGCGCCGGCTGCCCCTGCCCTCCCGGATCGCCCTCGGGGTCCTCCTCGTGGTGGTGCTCGGCGCGGTCTTCGCACCGCTGCTCACCCAGGACCCGCTCGCCACCGGCATCCCGGCCCGAGCGCCGGGCGCAGACCACTGGTTCGGCACCGACCGGGCCGGCCGCGACGTGTTCGCACGGGTCGTGCACGGCGCCCGCTACTCCCTCGTCATCGGTCTCGGCGCGACCCTGCTCGCCCTGGTCCTCGGTTCCCTCCTGGGCGCACTGGCGGCCACCTCGCGCAAGCTCGCCGACGAGTCGGTGATGCGCACGCTCGACGTCGTCATGTCCTTCCCGCCGATCGCGCTGGCCGCCGTGCTCGTCGCGGTCTTCGGGCCCAGCGTCCCGGTCATCATCTTCACCATCGCGTTCGTCTACTCGCCCTCACTGGCCCGCGTGGTGCGGGCAGGCGTGCTGGAGCAGTACGGCGAGGACTACGTCGCCGCCGAACGGGTCGTCGGCGCCCGCCGCCGCTACATCGTGGCGAGGCACGTCGCGATCAACTGCGCGGCACCGGTGCTGGTGTTCGCGACGGTCATGGTGGCCGACTCCATCATCTTCGAGGCGAGCCTGTCCTTCATCGGCGCCGGTGTGCAGGACCCCGACCCGAGCTGGGGCAGCGTACTGGCCTACGGCCGGCAGATCCTGCTGTCGGGCGGCTGGTGGGCGACCCTCTTCCCCGGCCTGTGCGTACTGGTGACGGTGCTCGCGCTGAACGTGCTCTCCGAGGGCATGACGGACGCCGCCGCCTCCCCGGACACCTCCCGCACCGGCGGCACCGCCTTGGACGACAACGCCGCCGCACCCGCGCCGGCGGCCGAGGAGGCCGAGGTGAGCGCCGCACTCGCCGAGCTGGCGGCCCGGCTGGGGGCCATGGAGCCCGCCGTGCCGCCGCTCGCCGAGGACGCGGCCGACCTGCTCGTCGTACGGGACCTGTCCATCCGCTTCCCGGACCGCTACGGCGACACCCGCGTCGTGGACGGCATCTCCTTCACCGTCCGGGAGGGCGAGACCCTCGGTCTGGTCGGCGAGTCGGGCTGCGGCAAGTCCGTCACCAGCCTCGCGGTCATGGGCCTGCTGGCCCGCAACGCCGAGGCCCGGGGTGAGATCCGCTACCGCGGCCGCGACCTGCTGAAGCTGACGCCGAAGGAACGCCGGGCGCTGATGGGCCCGGAGATCGCGATGGTCTACCAGGACGCCATGTCGTCCCTGAACCCGTCCGTGCTGATCGGCACCCAGCTCAAGTGGCTCACCTCCCGCGGCGGCACCCGCACCCCCGCCGAGCTGCTCGAACTGGTCGGCCTCTCCCCCGAGCGCACCCTGCGCAGCTACCCGCACGAGCTGTCCGGCGGGCAGCGCCAGCGCGTGCTGATCGCGATGGCGCTGTCCCGCGACCCGCGGCTGCTCATCGCCGACGAGCCGACCACCGCCCTCGACGTCACCGTGCAGGCCCAGGTCGTCGAGCTGCTGGTCCGGCTCCGCGACGAACTCGGCTTCGCCATGGTCCTGGTCTCCCACGACCTCGCCCTGGTCGGCGACCTCGCCCACCGGGTCGCGGTCATGTACGCCGGTCAGGTCGCCGAGGCCGGTGACACCCGCGCGCTGCTGACCGACCCGGCGCACCACTACAGCCGGGGGCTGCTGGGCTCGGTCGTGTCGCTGGAGTCGGGTGCCGAGCGGCTGCACCAGATCCGCGGCGTCGTACCGGCCCCGAGGGCGTTCGGTCCCGGCTGCCGGTTCGCGTCCCGCTGCGCCGCCGCCACCGACCTGTGCGCCACCGCGGTGCCGCCCGCCACCGACCGGGAAGCCGGCCTGGACCACCACGTCGCCTGCCACCACCCGGCGCCGGCGAACCGGCCTTCCTCCGCGAACGGGTCGGCGAAGTCGCTGGAGGGCGCCCGATGACCACCACCGAGGACAGCACCGTGGACCCACTCGTCCGGCTCGACCGCATCCACGTACGGCACCGGGCCCGCAGCGGCGGCGTCCTGCGCCGGGACGCCGTGCACGCCCTCACCGACACCTCGCTGGAGGTCCGGCGCGGCGAGATCCTCGGCCTGGTCGGCGAGTCGGGCTGCGGCAAGTCCACCCTGGCCCGCGTGGTCACGGGGCTGCAACGCCCCACCGAGGGGCACGTGTACTTCCGGGGCCGGGACCTGTGGACGATGGGTGCCGCCGAGCGCCGTACCGGGTTCGGCGCCGCCGTGGGCGTGGTCTTCCAGGACCCCTCGACCGCGCTCAACCCGCGGCTGCCGGTCCGCCGGATCCTGCGCGACCCGCTGGACGTGCACCGCCGCGGCAGCCGGGCCGAGCGCGAGGAACGCGTCGAGGAGCTGCTGGACCTGGTCGGGCTGCCCGGGCACACGCTGGACGCGCTGCCGGGTCAGCTGTCCGGCGGTCAGCGCCAGCGGGTGGCCATCGCCCGCGCCCTGGCCCTGGAGCCGGAGCTGATCGTCGCCGACGAGCCCACCAGCGCCCTGGACGTGTCGGTGCGTGCCCAGATCCTCAACCTGCTGGTGGACCTGCGCGCCCGGCTCGGCCTCGGCATGGTGTTCATCTCCCACGACGTCCAGACGGTGCGGTATCTCGCGGACCGCATCGCGGTGCTGTACCTGGGCCGCGTGGTCGAGGAGGGCGGGGCCGCCGAGGTCTCCGGCGCCTCCCGGCACCCGTACACCGAGGCGCTGCTGTCCGCGACGCCGAGCCTGCTGGAGCGGCCCGAGCGGATCGTGCTGCACGGCCCGGTGCCCTCGGCCACCCACCCGCCGTCCGGCTGCCCGTTCCGCACCCGCTGCTGGAAGGCGGACGACGCCTGCGCCACCGCCTTCCCGGCGGCGGAGGGACCCGGCGGGCACCGGTGGCACTGCGTCCATCCTCAGGGCGGCGAGGCACCGGCGGGAGTGCCGAGCGGCGACTGACGGGTATCGGCGGGGCCGGGCCGGGGCATGCGTGTGATGGCACTCCCGGTCCGGGCGCCGTGCGGCACGGCGGCCGGCTGATACGAGAATGGTTCCATGAACGCACAGGTCCGGCGCCCGCCCTGGGTCGAGGTGCTGGTCTGGTGCGTGGCGGTACTGAGCCTGACCGTGCTGGCCGCGGCGGCCGTCGTCCGCAGTACGGTGCTCGACCCCGGGTTCTACGGCCAGGTGCTGGAGGACGAGCGCGCCTACCAGCGCTTCTACGACGAGGTGCTGGTGGACCCGGGCAGCACGCCCTTCACCAGCGACCTGCTGGAGCGGCTCCCCGTCCCGCAGTCGACCATCACCTCGAACCTGAAGGTGGTGATCCCGCCGGAGACGCTGCGGACGATGGGCGAGGGCCAGATCGCGGACATGGTCCACTACCTGGAGGGCGACAGCGACCGGCTGCGGATCACGGTCGACCTGGAGCCCGTCGTCGCGAACGTCGAACGGCTCAGCCAGGCGTACTTCGGTGATGCCGTCGCCGCGCTCCAGAAGCGGTCCGAACCCGACTTCCAGGCCTTCGTACAGCATCTGAGCGAGCTGGTGGCGCGGGTGGTGGCCGGTGAGGCGCCGCTGGAGGAGCTGCCGACGCTGCCGCTGTCGCACAGCCAGGCGGTCGCCGCCACGGACGCGTTGATGCGGCTGGTCCCGGACGGCGCGGGGCACGAGGGCGTCCGATCGACCGTGCGGACGGCGCTGGACCGGGGCGACGTGGCCTCGGCCCTGGCCGCGATCGCCCCGGTCGCGCTGACCGACCAGGTCCGGGACGCCGCCGAGGAGCTGCTGCGGGAGGCGAGACAGGGCACCTGGGTGGTGACCGTCGACGTCGAGCCCGGGACCGAGGCGCTGGCCCCGCTGGACCGCGCCCGGAACGTGACCCGGCTCTTCCAGGACGTGGTGGAACCGGCGGCGGCCGTGCTGTGCGCCGCCGCGCTCACCCTGCTGTGGTTCCTGACGCCCTCGCCCGCCAAGCGCCGGCTGATGCCGCTGGGCTGGGTACCGGCGGCGGCCGCGTCGCTCCTGGCGTTCACCGTGCTCCTGCTGCGGCTCACATGGGGCGACACGCTGTTCGGCACCCCGACGTCGTGGCCGCCGGCGGCGTCGGGGCTGCTCGCCGACGTCCAGGCGGCCGCGCTCGACCGGCTGCTGACCACCGCCGTCGTCGTCGCGGTGATCCTGCTCGCCGCGGGCGCCCTGCTGATCACCGTCGGCTGGGTCTGGCAGACCCGGCCCAGCGTGCCGGTCCTCACCGATCCGCGGCACGTTCCGGCGCTGACCTTCACCGTCACCGCCGTCGCCCTCGTCGGGACGATGCTGGCGCCGGTGGCGATCAGCGGTTCCTCCCCGCGGATCTGCCAGGGCAGCGCCGAGCTGTGCGACGCCCGTTACGACGAGATCGCCCAGCTCGCGTCGCACAACGCGATGGCGACGACGGCGGACCGGTTCATCGGCCCCCTGCAAGACCCGGACATCGTCGGTCAGCTGGGCGCGGGGTCGCGGGTCCTGCTCCTCGACACCCACCGCTGGGAGCGCCCCGAGGAGGTGGCGGAGCGGTTGAGCACCTCGGACTTCTCCCCCGCCGAGCGCCGTCGGCTGACCACGATCCTGGAGCAGGTCAACCCGCCCCACCCGGGCCTGTGGCTGTGTCACTCGGTGTGCGGCGCCGGGGCCCTGGAACTGGAGCCGACGCTGCGGCAGATCGGCGAGTGGCTGCGCGACAACCCCACGGAAATCGTCACGCTGATCCTCCAGGACGGGGTGGACGCGGTGACCACCCAGGACGCCTTCGCCAGGGCCGGTCTCTCGGACCTGCTGTACGAGCCGGACCGGGACCCGGACCGCCCGTGGCCGAAGCTCAAGGACATGATCGACAGCGGCCGGCGGCTGGTCGTCTTCGCCGAGAAGGCGGACGGGCCCGCGCCCTGGTACCGGAACCTCTACCGGTACGGCATGGAGACGCCGTTCGCCTTCCGCAGCCCGGACGAGATGTCCTGCCTGCCCAACCGGGGCGGCTCGGACAAGCGGCTGTTCCTGCTGAACCACTTCGTCACGGCGGGCGGCGGGCTGCGGCTCGACGCCGGGGTCGTCAACTCCCGGCAGCGGGTGCTGGAGCGGGCGCACACCTGTGAGCGGCAGCGCGGCAGACCGGTCAACTTCATCGCGGTGGACTACGCGACGATCGGCGACGCGCTGGGCGCGGTGAACGAACTCAACGCCGAACGCCTGGCGGACGACGCCCGCGTCCCCGTCGAGCGCACTCCGGGCCGGCTCCCGGGCGCGGCGGAAGCCCGGCGGCGCGGTGGTGCTCCGCGCCGCCGGGCGGTCTCCCGCTGACCGGCCGCTCCTATCGGCCGGTCCCGGCCGGACCGCCTACTGGTTGATCTTGAACTGGGAACCGGGTTCGACCCTTATGTCCTCCTTGGCCGAGTTGGTGATCGTGACGTCGGTCAGGGTCGCGCTGCCGCGGGCGCCGCCCATCGCGAGGATGCCGGAGCCGTTGTTCGACTTGTCGATGCGGACGTTCTGGATCTTCACGTCCGGCATCGCACCGCCTCCCGTCTTGAACTGGATGCCGTCGTAGGTCGAGTCGAGGATCTCGGTGTCCCGGATGGTCACGCCCGGGATGTCCTGGCCCTGCGCGAAGAGGGTGATGGCGCCGAACTCCTGCGCCTCGCCCCAGAACGCGCCGCCCGTGCGGTGCAGGGCGTTGCCCGCGATGAGGGTCTGCCCGGAGAAGGGCAGCGGGTCGTGGTCGGTGGCGAGCATGATGCCGGGGTAGTTCATCGTGTCGGTGACGACGTTGTTCTCGATGGTGTTGCCGTAACCGCCGTACACCGCGATGCCGTTGGCCCGCCACGGCAGCTGGATCGTGTTGTTGCGGAAGTGGTTGTCGTGGCCGACGTCCACGGACGTGTCCTTGACGTACTTGTTGGCCCAGACCGCGAGCGAGTCGTCGCCGGTGGTGCGGAAGGAGGAGTTGTAGACGGTGGAGTTGCGGGTGCCGTTGGAGAAGTTGATGCCGTCCGCGTAGGTGTCGCGGATGCGCATGCCGGTGAACTCCAGGCCGTCGGCGGGGCCCCACAGCTCGGGGATGTTCGAGTAGTCGCGGCCGACCCAGACACCGACGTTGGCGTGCTCGATCCACACGTTGCTGATCTTGGTGTCCTTGCCGAAGCGGCCGTTGAGCCCGACGCCGCCCTCCGCGTTGCCGTCGCCGCCGCGGATGGTGCCCGAGCCGAAGATGGCGAGGTCGGAGATCTGCGTGTTGCCGTCGATGTCGAAGCCGAAGTTGCCCTCGTGCGGGTGGTTGATGCCGCCGGCCTCCTGCGGCGGGGTGAGGGTGTAGAGCTGGGAGTGCCACATGCCGGCCCCGCGGACGGTGAC
The DNA here is from genome assembly GCF_002188365.1 of Streptomyces sp. CS113. Taxonomy (NCBI): domain Bacteria; kingdom Bacillati; phylum Actinomycetota; class Actinomycetes; order Kitasatosporales; family Streptomycetaceae; genus Streptomyces; species Streptomyces sp. CS113. Next base: position 7,830,324 of record NZ_KZ195574.1, on the reverse strand, counting down.
GTTGCTGATGCCGACCTGGTTGTACTGGCCGCGGTTCTGCGGGTCGTCGGTGAGGATCTTCTGTTCCTGGCGCCACTGCCCGGCGGGGATCCACACGCAGTCGATCCGGCCGTTCTGGTCGTCGGTGACGGCGCGCTGGATGGCGTCGGTGTCGTCGAGTCCGTCGCCGGGGACGGCCCCGTACTCGGTGATGGAGGTGCACTCGGCGGGCTTGGCCTTGGCGGGCGCGACCTGCTCCAGGTCGATCAGGTCGATGACGTAGAAGGCGGCCGAGTCGCCGGAGTCGCGCTGGAGGCGGAACTCGGTGCCCTGCGGGAAGGTCCGGTCGAGGAGTGCGTGGGACTCGTCGAAGAGGCGCCGGGCGTCGCCGCCGGGCCGGTTCGTGAGCCCCTCCGGGTCGTCGGTGCTGCCGTAGAGCCAGCTGTGCTTGGACGACAGGTTGAGCTTCTGCACGAACCGGCCGTCGGCGTAGAGGCTGAGGGTGGCCTCGGCTCCGCCGCCGCCGGGGGCGTCGGGGATGGAGTTGCGCACCACGATGGAGTTGGTGGGCGTGGTGGAGGTGAACTCGACGTACTCGCCGGTGGAGTCGAGCCGGACGGACTCGCGGCCCGAGGACTCGGTGCCGAAGTTGGTGTGCCCGAAGGTCCGCTTGGCGTCGGTGCTGAGCAGGGTGCCGTCGTAACGGCCGTCCTCCGCCTCGTACTCGGTGTACGGCACGGCGGCGCCGCGCCCGACGACGAGGGACTTGGCGAGCACGTTGTTGTTCTCGTTGGTCTCGGCGACCCGGGCGGTGGCGTCGGCGGTGGCGGTCAGGGTGACCCCGCCGCTCGTCGCCTTCCAGACGCCGCTGACCGGCACGTTCACCGTGGCGCCCGCAGCGACCTGCCCGGTGGTGCCGTCCAGGGTGGTGGAGCCGGCCTGGATCCGGGTCACCGTGCCCGCCTCCACGGCACTGGTGCCGCGGTTGTGCACGGCGACGGTGAAGGAGACCTCGGCACCCACCGCCGGGTTGGCCGGGTTGGTGGTGATGGAGCGCACCTCGAGGTCGGGTCCGGGTGCCCGGTCGACGACGAGGCGGTCGGCGGCGGAGCGGCTGTTGTTGGTGTCGTCCAGTTCGGCGACGGTGTCCTTCGGGTCGGCCACGGCGGCGACCGCGTAGCTGCCGGCCGCGTGGGTGCCGGTGGCGACGGCGACCTCGGTGGACTCACCGGGGTCGAGCGCGGGCACCGCGGCGCTGCCGGCCGCCTGCCCCTCGACGGTGACCTCGGTGGTGGTCGCGGCCGAGGGGGCGGTGCCGGCGTTGCGGACCGTGGCGTTGACGGTGACCTCGTCGCGCTCGCTGGGCGCGGCGGGCGACCAGTCGAGGCCGGTGACGGTGAGGTCGGGCGCGGGTGCGGCGGTGCCGAGGACCTGGAACTCGGCGACCTGGCCGCCGGATGCGCCGGTGTTGGAGAAGAACCGGAGCCGTACGTCGGAGACCCGGCCGCTGACCGGGATGGTCACCGCGTTGTCCTGGCCCGGGCTGAAGGCGTAGTCGGCGCGGTCGCGCAGCGAGGTGAAGTCGCTCTCGCCCTGGGCGCGTCCGAACACCTGGATGCTCTGGGTGCGGGCGGACCACACCGGGTCCGGGTTGAGCTTGACGACCACGCCGCTGACGTCCGCGTCGGCGCCGAGCTTGACGGTGAGGTCGGCCGGGTTGCCGGCCGCCTCCCAGTACGTGGAGGTGGAGTCGTCGGTGGCGTTGGCGGCGACGTAGTTCTGGGTCGTCGAGGTGGCCTCGGCCGGCTTGTTGCGGGCGAGGTTGGTGCCGGTGGGCGGCGGACCGGTGTCGACGTCGTCGCCGTACACCTCCAACTCGGCCAGTTGTGCGGCGTTCCAGCCGGTGTTGCCGGTGATGTCGACGCGGACGTAGCGGGCCTCGGAGGGGGTGTCGAGGTCGATGGCGACGGTTCCGGCCTGCGCCGGGCCGAACGCCCGGCCGTCCGAGGCGTCGAGGCTGCGGAAGGTGGAGCCGTCGGTGCTGCCCCGCAGGGAGAGGGTCTGGGTCCGGCTCTCCCAGCCGGCGGGCAGCTTGAGCACCACCCGGTCGACGTCGCGGGCCGTGCCGAGGTCGACCTGAAGCCACTGCGGGAAGGCACCGGCCGGTCCCTCCCAGTAGGTGGCCTGCTGTCCGTCGGTGGCGTTGCCGGCCGGGTAGGCGCCGTGCGAGCCGCCCGCCCTGGCGGGGCGGCCGAGGGCCAGGTTGACGTCGGCGGCGGCCGTCGCCGTCGCCGGCGCCGCCTGCGCGGTGGCGGCGAGGGGCAGTGGCAGCAGCCCGACCGTCATCAGCCCGGCGACGGCGGCGCCCGTGAGCGTCCGTCGGCCGAGAGATCTCCGTCTCATGAGGTCCTCTTGTTCCGTGGGGAGTCGGGGAGGGCGCGACGGTCCGGCAGTTGGGGGGAAGCACCGACTCTGCGCGCCAATTGAGCAGGACAGTCGATTCTTTGCGGAAAGTGCGTCATCAGGTTTCTAGCGCGTCATGTATTTGTCAACGGTCGCGACTGAGGCCGGAGTTGGCACGTAAACCGCTTGCGTCGCTTGCGGCAGCCTTGCGTAGCACTTGAACTGCCAATAGAACTCTTGAGTGAACAGAGTGGGTCGCTGGAAGCTTGCAAAGCACGCAAGTCGTGCACGACGGAGAGAAACAGAAGGGCCGGCCCGACACCCTGAGGTGTCGGGCCGGCCCTTGCCGGTGCGGGGTCCCCTCGGACGGGGGACGAGGGGTCAGTCCGTGCCGGACTCCATCGCGGCGCGGTCCAGCAGCTCGTCGTCGGCGGAGACCTCGCCGCGGGAGGCGATGGCCTGCGCGCCGCCCTCCGGCATGGCGCCGATCAGCCCGGTCGCGGCGGCCTGGGCGGCGCCGATGGCGGGGTTGGCGGTGCCGATGAGGCCGAGCCCGGCGTACTGCTCCAGCTTGGCGCGGGAGTCGGCGATGTCCAGGTTGCGCATGGTCAGCTGGCCGATCCGGTCCACCGGGCCGAACGCGGAGTCCTCGGTGCGCTCCATGGACAGCTTGTCCGGGTGGTAGCTGAAGGCCGGACCCGTGGTGTCGAGGATCGAGTAGTCCTCGCCGCGCCGCAGCCTGAGGGTGACCTCGCCGGTGACGGCCGAGCCGACCCAGCGCTGGAGCGACTCGCGGATCATCAGCGACTGCGGGTCCAGCCAGCGGCCCTCGTACATCAGCCGGCCCAGGCGCCGCCCCTCGGTGTGGTACTGGGCGAGGGTGTCCTCGTTGTGGATGGCGTTGACCAGGCGCTCGTAGGCGGCGTGCAGGAGGGCCATGCCGGGGGCCTCGTAGATGCCGCGGCTCTTGGCCTCGATGATCCGGTTCTCGATCTGGTCGGACATGCCCATGCCGTGCCGGCCGCCGACGGCGTTGGCCTCCATGACCAGATCGACGGCGGAGGCGAACTCCTTGCCGTTGATCGTCACCGGGCGGCCCTGGTCGAAGCCGATGGTCACGTCCTCGGGCGCGATCTCGACCGACGGGTCCCAGAACCGCACGCCCATGATGGGCTCCACGGTCTCCACGCCGGTGTCGAGGTGCTCCAGCGTCTTGGCCTCGTGGGTGGCGCCCCAGATGTTGGCGTCGGTGGAGTAGGCCTTCTCCGTGGAGTCCCGGTAGGGCAGGTCGTGGGCGACCAGCCACTCCGACATCTCCTTGCGCCCGCCGAGCTCCGTCACGAAGTCCGCGTCCAGCCACGGCTTGTAGATCCTGAGCTGCGGGTTGGCGAGCAGGCCGTACCGGTAGAACCGCTCGATGTCGTTGCCCTTGAACGTGGAGCCGTCGCCCCAGATCTGGACGTCGTCCTCGAGCATCGCCCGCACGAGGAGGGTGCCCGTGACGGCGCGGCCCAGCGGCGTGGTGTTGAAGTACGCGCGCCCGCCCGAGCGGATGTGGAACGCCCCGCAGGTGAGCGCGGCCAGCCCCTCCTCGACCAGCGCCGCACGGCAGTCGACCAGGCGCGCGACCTCGGCGCCGTACGTCTTCGCGCGGTCGGGCACCGAGGCGATGTCGGGCTCGTCGTACTGGCCGATGTCGGCGGTGTACGTGCAGGGGACGGCGCCCTTGTCACGCATCCACGCGACCGCGACCGAAGTGTCGAGGCCGCCCGAGAAGGCGATACCGACGCGCTCGCCGGTGGGGAGGGAGGTGAGGACCTTGGACATAGGAAGAGTATGCATCATTACGCATGACCATGCAAAGCCTCGTCCCGCGTCGGCTGCGTCACCCCGTCGGCAGCGCCACGTACTGGTACTCCAGGAACTCCTCGATCCCGACCCGGCCGCCCTCCCGGCCCAGGCCGGACTGCTTGACGCCGCCGAAGGGCGCGGCGGGGCTGGAGACCAGGCCGGTGTTGAGGCCGACCATGCCCACCTCCAGGCGCTCGCTGACCCGCAGGGCGCGGTCCAGGCCCTCGGTGAAGACGTAGCCGACGAGTCCCCAGGGGGTGTCGTTGGCGCGGCGGACCACCTCGTCCTCGTCGTCGAAGGTGAGGATCGCCGCGACGGGACCGAAGATCTCCGTGCCCATCAGCCGGCTGTCCGGCGCGACGTCGGTGAGCACCGTGGGCGGGTAGAACCAGCCGGGGCCCGCGGGCGTGTGGCCCCCGGTCAGCACCCGGGCGCCGCGCCCCACCGCGTCGGCGACCAGGTCCTCGACCTTGGCCCGCCCGGCGGCGTCGATGAGCGGGCCGACGTCCACGCCGTCCTCGGTGCCGGGGCCCACGACGAGCGTCGCCATCCGCCGGGCAAGCCGGTCGGCGAACTCCCGGGCCACCGAGCCGTGCACGAAGAAGCGGTTGGCGGCGGTGCAGGCCTCGCCCATGTTCCGCATCTTGGCGACCATCGCCCCGTCCACGGCGTTCTCCAGGTCCGCGTCGTCGAAGACGACGAACGGCGCGTTGCCGCCCAGCTCCATCGAGGTCCGCACGACGGTGTCCGCGCACTGCGCCAGGAGCAGCCGCCCCACGGCCGTCGAACCGGTGAAGGACAGCTTGCGGATGCGCCCGCCGCGCAGGAGCGGTTCGCACACCTCCCCCGCCCTGGAGGTGGGGACGACGTTCAGCACCCCGTCCGGCAGTCCCGCCTCCTTGAGGATCTCGGCCAGCGCCAGGCTGGAGAGCGGGGTCTGCGGGGCCGGTTTGAGCACCATCGTGCAGCCGGCCGCGATCGCCGGGCCGATCTTGCGGGTACCCATGGCGAGCGGGAAGTTCCACGGGGTGATGAGCAGGCAGGGGCCGACCGGGCGCCGGGAGAGCAGCATGCGGTGGCGGCCGTCGGGCAGGATCCCGTGCCCGCCGTCGATCCGGACGGCCTCCTCGGAGAACCAGCGGAAGAACTCCGCGGCGTAGGCGACCTCGCCCTTCGCCTCGGCCAGCGGCTTGCCCATCTCGGAGGTCATCAGGCGGGCCAGTTCGTCCGTGCGCTCCAGGACGATCTCGTGGGCGCGGCGCAGGATCTCGCTGCGCACCCTCGGTGCCGTCCGGGCCCACTCCTGCTGCGCCTGTACCGCCGCCTCCTCGGCGAGCCGGGCGTCCTTGGGACCCGCGTCGGCGACGTGGGCGAGGATCTCGCCGGTCGCGGGGTCGTCCACGGGCATCACGGCGCCGTCCGCGGCGTCCACCCAGGCACCGCCGAGGAACAGCTGCGTGGGGGTGTCGGGGATGTCGGTCATGGGGTCCCTCCTGATCGCCGGTGCGTCGTGCCTGCGGGGCGGGTCGTGCCTGCGGGACGGGTCCTGCGTACGGGGCGGGCCCTGCGTACGGGGCGGGTCCTGCGTGCGGGGTGGCTCGTGCGGTGGTGCGTGGCGGCCGTCGTCATCGCGCCGCGCCCGACGTCCCGGCCTCGACGGCGGCGGCCCAGGCCCGGAGCCCCTCGTCCACGCCCGCCTCGTCGATCACCAGGGCCGGGATCATCCGGACCACCTGGTTCCAGGCCCCGCAGAGCAGCAGGAGCAGCCCTTCGTCGACGGCGGCCCGCTGCACCCGGGCGGCGGTCTCGGGGTCCGGCTCGCCGTCCCCGGTGACGAACTCGCTGGCCAGCATCAGCCCCATGCCCCGAACGTCGCCGATGGCCGGGGTCCGGGCCGCCACCGCCTCCAGGCCGTGGCGCAGCCGGGCGCCCATCGCCTCGGCGTTCTCGACGAGCTTCTCGTCGCGTACGACGTCCAGCGTGGCGCAGGCCGCCGCGCACGCGACCGCGTTGGCGCCGTAGGTCCCGCCCTGCGAGCCCGCCCAGGCCTTGCGCATCAGCTCCTCCGGGGCGGCGATGCCGGACAGCGGGAAGCCGCTGGCCAGTCCCTTGGCGGTGACCAGGATGTCGGGGGTGACGCCGAAGTGCTCGTGGCCCCAGAACCGGCCGGTGCGGCCCACACCGGTCTGCACCTCGTCGAGGATCAGCAGGAAGCCGTGCCGGTCGGCGCGCTCGCGCAGGCCCTGGACGAAGGCGCGGTTCGCGGGGACGTAGCCGCCCTCGCCGAGGACCGGTTCGACGATCACGGCGGCGGTGTCGGCGGGCGGGGAGATCGTCTGGAGGGTGTAGTCCAGCTCCTTGAGCGCGAAGCGGGTGGCGGTCTCCTCGTCCCAGCCGTAGCGGAAGGCCGTCGGGAAGGGGGTGACGACGACGCCGCTCATCAGCGGCGAGAATCCGGACCGGAAGCGCGTGCCGGAGGTGGTCATGGAGGCGGCGGCCACCGTGCGGCCGTGGAAGCCGCCGTGGCAGACCAGCACGTTGGGCCGTCCGGTGGCCTGGCGGGCCAGGCGCAGCGCGGCCTCGACCGCCTCGCTGCCCGAGTTGGTGAAGAACAGGCTGTCCAGGCCCTCGGGCAGCACCTCGCCGAGCTTGTCGACCAGGCGCCGCAGCGGCGGGTGCATGACGGTCGTGTACTGGCCGTGGACCAGGGTGGCGACCTGCTCCTGGGCGGCGGCCACGACCCTGGGGTGGCAGTGGCCGGTGCTGGTGACACCGATCCCGGCGGTGAAGTCCAGATAGCGGCGGCCGTCCTCGCCGTCGAGGTGGACGCCCTCGCCCCGGACCGCCACCACGGGGGTGGCCTGGCGAAGGTGCGGCGACAGTGCGGTCATGCTCGTCTCCCGGCCTGATCGTCGGTCTCCTGCGGTCCCGGGAGCCTTCCCGCCCCGGCGGGCGCGGCAACGCGTGATCTGTCCGGCCGGGGCAGCGTGTCCGGACGATGTGTCAGGCGTTCGGCGTAACGTGGGTACACAGGGAGGCACCGTGAGCGAGCACCGGCAGCCGGGCCCGGCGGGCCGGTCGCCCACCGTGGCCGACGTGCTGGCCCTGCCGGTGCTGGCCGGTGGCGGACCACGGGTGGTGACCGGTGAGGAGCACCTCGACCGCCCGGTGCGCTGGGTCCACGTCACCGAGCTGACGGACCCCGCCTCCTTCCTCAAGGGCGGCGAACTGGTCCTCACCACCGGCATGCCCCTGCCCGACGACCCCGCCGGTGTCCGCCGCTACGTCGACGAATTGGCCGCCGTCGGTGCCGCCGCCCTGGTCATCGAGCTGGTACGCCGCTATCACCGGCCGCCCGAGGCTCTGGTCCGGGCCTGCCGAGCACGCGGGCTGCCGCTCGTCACGCTCGCCCGGGACGTCAACTTCCTGGAGGTCACCCAGGTCGTCCACACCCTGATCGTCGGCCGGCAGGCGGACGCGATCCGCCGGACCCAGCGCGTCCACGAGGCGTTCACCGCGCTCACCCTGCGCGGTGCGGGGCCCGAGGAGGTGCTGCGCGCCGCGGCGGAGATGAGCGGCCGTACGGTCGTGCTGGAGAACCTGGTCCACCTGGCGCTGGTCTGCGAGCCCTCCGGGGCCCCGGTCCACGCCGCGCTCGCGGACTGGGAACGGCGCTCACGCACCACGCCGGCCACCGATCGCGCCGGGACGGCCGGTCCCGAGGGCTGGCTCACGGCGCCGGTGGAGTACCGGGGCGAGCGGTGGGGCCGGCTGGTCATGCTCCCCGCCGGGCTCCCCGGCCGGGCCTTCGGACCGGAGGACGCCACGGTGCTGGAGCGGACCGCGATGGCGCTCACCATCGCCCGTCTCACGCACGCCACGCCCTGGGAGCGCACCGCCCACCGCAACGTCCTGCGCGACCTGGTCGAGCAGCGGCACCGCTCCCCCGGCGACGCGCGGGCCCGGGTCACGGCCCTGGGGCTGCCCGCGGAGCACGCCCGGTTCGTCGCCGTCCTCGCGGACCTGCCGTCCGAGCGGGACACCGGGGCGGTCGAGACCCGGCTCTCCGAAGAGCTGACGGCGACGGGAGCGCGGGCCCTCGTCGGGCTCCTCTCCCCCGCCCGCCTGGGCGTACTGCTGGCGCTGCGCCCGTCCCCGCCCTGGCGCGAGGCGGTCGAGCAGGTGAGCCGCACCGCTCTGGACGCGGCCCCGGGCGCGACGGTGAGCGCGGGCGCGCCGGCCGGGGACCTCGCCGACGTGGCGCGCTCGTTCCGCGAGGCGGCCCGGGTGGCCGAGGCCACCGAACCCGGGCGGCCCCTCCCGGCCGGCCGTTCCTTCCACGAGCGGTCCGACATCGGGCTGCGCGGCCTGCTGTACGCCCTGCGCGACGACCTCCGCGTCCAGGAGTACGCGGAACGGCGGTTGGGCCCGCTGCTCGACCACGACGCCCGGCACGGCACCGACCTGGTGGCGACCCTGCGCGGCTATCTGGACGCCGCGGGCAACAAGACGGTGGCCGCCCGTTCGGCGGGCCTGTCCCGGGAGACGGTCTACCAACGGCTGCGTACCATCGAGCGGCTGCTCGGTGGTGACCTCGAGTCCGGCGAGGAGCGCACCGAGCTGCACGTGGCCCTGCACGCCCTCGACGCGCTGCGGGCATCCCCGGGCACCCGCTCCGGAGGGAGGACCGATGAGTTTTTCCCCGGCCCCGGGTCGTAGGGGTACACCGACCGGACACGAAACGTTGAGGAACCCCGCATGCGTACTCTGATCAGCACCGCCTTCGTCTCCCTCGACGGTGTCGTGGAGGCCCCGGGCGGCGAGCCCGGCTACCGGAACTCCGGGTGGACCGTCGAGCTCGTGGACTTCCTCCCCGAGGCGTACGAGATCAAGGGCCGGGAGCAGGGCGAAGCCGCGGCACTGCTCCTCGGCCGGGTCAGCTACGAGGCGTTCAGCCCGGTGTGGCCGGACATGGAGGAGTTCCCCGAGTACCGCAAGATGCCGAAGTACGTCGTCTCCACCACCCTCACCGAGGACGACCTGGTGACGAACTGGGGCGAGACGACGATCCTGCGCTCGCTCGACGAGGTCGCCGCGCTGAAGGAGACCGAGGGCGGCCCGATCATCGTGCACGGCAGTGCCGCCCTGAACCGGAGCCTGTCGGACGCCGGCCTGATCGACCGCTACCACCTGCTGGTCTTCCCGCTCCTCCTCGGTGCGGGCAAGCGGCTGTTCAGCGACACGGACAAGGACGCCCAGAGGCTGAGGCTCGTCGAGCACGAGGCCTACGCCAACGGCATCCAGAAGAACGTCTTCGACGTGGTGCGCTGAGCCGCGCGGTGAGCGGTGGCGCCGGGAACACGGACCCGGCACCACCGCTCACGTCCTGGGCCGGCGGCTCAGACGCCCTCGACGGCCTCCTGCGCCTCCTGCACTTCCTAAGCCTCCTGCGTGAACACCGCGTGCAGCCGCCGGGTGTGGTCGACCGGCCGTTCCGGTCCGGTGAGCGCGACCGTCGCAGTCAGCCGCGGCTCGGTGCTGGAGGAGGCGAACCGCAGCTCCAGGTTGCCCGGTTCGACGACACGGCGGCCGTCGCGGCCGGTGAAGGAGGCGAGGTCGGCGGGCACCTCGACGCACACCCTGCGGGCCTCACCGGGGGCCAGCGGCACCCGCGCGTAGCCGACGAGGCGTTGCACCGGCTGGACGACGGAGGCGACCGGGTCGTGCAGGTACAGCTGCACCACCTCGGTGCCGTGCCGTTCGCCGGTGTTGCGGACGGTGAGTTCCAGCGAGAACGCACCGTCGGTCGGCGCCTCCTTGGTGTGCGCCACGAGGTCGCTCCAGGCGAACGTGGTGTACGTGAGCCCGTGCCCGAACCCGAAGGCCGGTGTCGGGTCGATGCTGGACACCTCGCTGGCCTGGGCGAGCCGCGCCCCCAGGTAGGTGGTCGGCTGGGCACCCGCACGGCTGGGCACGCTGACGGGCAGCCTTCCCGAGGGGCTGGTGCGCCCGCTGAGGACACCGGCGATCGCGGCGGTGCCCTCTTCGCCGGGGAAGAACGACTGCACGATCGCGGCGGACTCGGCCACGGCGCGGCCCAGCGCGTAGGGCCGTCCGGCGAGCAGCACGGTGACCACCGGGGTGCCGGAGTCGAGCAGCGCGTCGAGGAGTTGCTGCTGGGCGCCGGGCAGCGTGAGGGACTCGGCGTCGCAGCCCTCGCCGCTGGTGCCGCGACCGAACAGGCCCGCCCGGTCGCCGAGGACGGCGACGACGACGTCCGCCCCGCGGGCCGCGTCCGCCGCCGCGCCGATGCCGGACAGGTCGCCGTCGTCGACGCCGGTGCCGCGGGCGACGGTGATGTCCGCCTCGGGGAACTCGGCGGTCAGGGTGTCGTAGAGGGTGGGCAGGTCGATGCCGACCGGGACCTCCGGGTGCTGCACCCCGACGTGGCGCGGGAAGGAGTAGCAGCCGAGCACCGCGGTCGCCTCGGTGGCGTTGGGGCCGACCAGGGCGATGCGGCGGGGCCGGGCGAGCGGCAGGGTGCCGTCGTTGCTGAGCAGCACGACGGCCTTCTCGGCGATCTCGCGGGCCAGTTCCCGGTTCTCGGACCGGTCCAGGTCGATGCTGCCGCGCAGCGCCTCCGGGTCCGCGAGGTCCACTCCGTCGAGCGCGGGCGGGACGGGGTTCCAGTCCGCGTCGAGCAGTCCGAGCTCCGCCTTCTGCCCTAGGACGCGGCGCAGCGCCCTGTCGATGAGCGCCTCGGGGACCCGGCCCCCGGTGACCGCCTCGACGAGCGGGGCGCCGAACGTCTTGACCGTGGGCAGCTCGACGTCGACGCCCGCTCCGAGCGCGGCGCCCGCGGCGTCGGCCCAGTCGGCGGCGATGCCGTGCAGGGTCTTGAGGAAGGCGATGCCGAAGTAGTCGGCGACGACGGTTCCCCCGAAGCCCCAGGTGTCGCGGAGCAGTCCGGTCAGCAGTGTCTCGTCGGCCGCGGCCGGCACGCCGTCGATGTCGGTGTAGGCGTGCATCACGGAGCGGGTGCCGCCCTCGCGGACGGCCATCTCGAACGGCGGCAGCAGCACGTCGGCCCGCTCGCGGGCGCCCACGGACGAGGGCGCGAGGTTGCGTCCGGCGCGGGAGGCGGAGTAGCCGACGAAGTGCTTGAGGGTCGCGATGATCCCGGCGGACTCCAGGCCCTGTACGTAGGCGGTGCCGATGGTGCCGACGAGGTAGGGGTCCTCTCCGATGGTCTCCTCCACCCGGCCCCAGCGGGCGTCGCGGACCACGTCGAGGACGGGGGCCAGGCCCTGGTGGATGCCGACGGACCGCATGTCGGCGCCGATGGCGGCGGCCATCCGGCGCACCGCGTCCGGGTCGAAGGTGGCACCCCAGGACAGCGGGACCGGGTAGGCCGTGGCGCCCCAGGCGGCGAAGCCGGCCAGGCACTCCTCGTGCGCCACGGCGGGGATGCCGAAGCGGCCGGCCGCGGTGATGCGGGCCTGGGTGCGCATCAGGGAGAGCGCGCCGAGCGCGGGGTCGACGGGGACGGTGCCGAAGGGGCGGGTGAGCTGGCCGAGGCCGGCGGGCACGAGCGCGTCGAGGTCGGCGGGCTCCTCCATGTCGTGCTGGTGCGGGGCGACTTCGCCGCCCTTGTCGGAGGCGCCCACCCACACGCCGTACAGCTGGGCGATCTTCTCCTCGAGGGTCATCGCGGCGACGAGCGCGTCGACTCTGGCGGCGACGGGGTGGGTGGGGTCGTTCCAGAGGGGGATTTCGGGGGTGGTCTCTACGGCCACGTCGGCAGTCACTTTCCTCCGACACCCATCAGCCCCTGGACCAGGGCGCGACGGGCGAACAGGTAGACGAGCAGGATGGGCACCATGGACAGCACCACGGCTCCCAGCAGACCGGGGATGTCGATGCCGTGCGCGGTCTGGAAGTTGTACAGGCCCAGGGTGACCACCTTGGTGGACTCGGACTGGGTCAGCACGAGCGGGAACAGAAAGCCGTTCCACGCCTGGAGCGCGGAGAACACCACGATCGTGGACAGTCCCCCGCGGGACAGCGGCACGACGAGCTGGAAGAACATGCGCCGCGGACTGGCGCCGTCCATCGCCATGGCCTCGTACAGCTCCGGGGAGATGTCGCGCATGGCACCGCTGAGGATCAGCGCGGACATCGGCAGGCAGAACGCGGCCGTGGGCAGGATGACGCCGAGCAGGTTGTCGTACAGCCCGGCTTCGCTGATCAGGTAGAACATCGGCACGATCACGGCCTGGGCCGGGATGGCGAGGCCGAGCAGGAACAGCCGGAAGATCGCCGACGTCGCCCGGCCGCGGCTGCGGACGATCGCGTAGGCGAGCGGCGGGACCAGCAGCAGCACGATGCCGATGACGCAGGCGGTGACGACGAGCGTGTTGAAGAAGTACTGGCCGAAGCCCGAGTCGAAGGCGCCGGTGAAATTGTCCAGCGTGAAGCTGTCCGGGAGGGAGACCGGTCCGTTCTCGGCGTAGTCCTGGCGGGTGCGCAGGGTGGCGGCGAGCAGCACGAACAGCGGCAGTCCGACCACGAAGAGCCAGACGAGCGAGCCGACGCCGGCCACGTAGTTGGGTCGGCGCCTCATGACACACCCTCCATGGAGCTGCGCATCTTGTCGTAGCCGGAGACCCGGACGACGATCAGCGAGATGATCGTGGCCGCCACGACCAGGGCCAGCGCGATGGCGGAGCCGATGCCGTAGTCGAAGCTCTTGAACGCCTTGTCGTACATGTAGTAGGCGCTGATGGTGGTGTCGGTGCCGGGACCGCCCTGGGTCAGGATGAGGACCGTCTCGAACGTGGTCAGACCGCCGACGATCATCAGGATCATCGAGGTGATCATGGAGGTGCGCAGCTGCGGCAGGGTGATGTGGAAGAACTGCCGGTAGCGGCCCGCCCCGTCGATCTCCGCCGCCTGGTAGAGCACCGGCGGGACGGCGCGGGCGGCGCCCTGGTAGATCAGCGTGTGGAACGGGGTGAACTGCCAGGTGCTGACGAAGGCCAGCACCCCGATGGCGGTGTTCTGTTCGCCGAAGAGGTTGCCGTCGCCGAAGAGCCAGCTCGCCTCGGCCGGGATGCCGAAGTTCGGGTCGAGCAGCGCCCGCCACAGCACGGACACGGCCGTCGCGGACAGCAGCAGCGGGATGAAGTAGATGACCGACAGGACGGCACGGTTGCGCTGGTGACCGGCGGCCCAGACGCCGAGCAGGATGCTCAGCGGAGTCTGGAGGACCACGCCGAGCACGGTCAGCAGCAGGGTCAGCCAGATGCTCTTGAGCATCACCGGGTCGTCGATGAGGCGCGACCAGTTGTCCGTGCCGACGAACTCGGGCGGGCTGATGCCGTCCCAGCTCATGAAGGACAGCACCGCCACCATGATCAGCGGGACGATCGCGAAGAGGAAGAAGAACAGTGCGGCGGGCACCGCCCAGCCGAAGCCGGGGCGGCCCACCGTCGTCGCGGACGGGGCGGGCGGCCGCCGCCGGGACTCCTTGCGGGGTCCGGCGGCGGGCCGAGCGCTCGTGAGGTGTGTGGTCATGAGCCGTTCGTCACTCGGTCGGGAGGGCCTGCATGGCCTTGATGAAGCCGTCCGTGTCGAGCTGTCCGTTGAAGAACTGCTGGATGGCCTTGTGCAGATCCGAGCTGGCCTTCTGCGGATACGCCTGGTCCCAGGACAGCTGGAAGGACGGGGCCTTGGACACGAGGTCGTACTGGAAGCGCGAGTACTCGGGGGTGCCCGAGCCGTCGATGAACTTGTCGGTGTTGGTCGTGGTCGGCAGGTTGCCGATGTCCAGCTGCGCCTTGACGAACTCGTCGGAGTACATGAGCTTCAGGAACTCGGCGACCGCCTCGGGGTGCTTGGTCTTCTTCATCACCGAGTAGTAGTTGTTGGTGTTGCCGGCCACGGCGGCCGGGTCGCCCTTGCCGCCCTCGACCGACGGGAAGGCGGTGTAGCCGAGGCCCTTCTCGGCGAAGTCCGGGTGGTCCGTGAGCTGCTGGGAGTAGTACCAGGAGCCCATCAGCTCGAAGCCGGCCTTGCCGGAGGCCACCAGCTGGACCGAGCCGCCGTTGGTGTACTTGACGGAGTCGTAGTTCTTGCCGAAGGCGCCGCTGTCGACGAGCTCCTTGATCATGTCCAGGGCCTTCTTGCTGTCCGCACTCTCCCAGGCGCTCTTGTCGCCGCCGACGGCCTTGGCGAACAGCTCGGGACCGGCTATGCGGTCGTAGAGGTACTGGAACCACATCTGGGTGGGCCAGACGTCGCCGCCGCCGAGCGCGATCGGGGTGACGCCCGCGTCCTTGAGCTTGTCCACCGCGGCGAGCAGCTCGTCCCAGGTCTTCGGCGGCTGGACGCCCGCGTCCTCGAGGACCTGCTTGTTGTGGAAGAGCAGGACCGGCTGGGTGCCGCGCATCGGGACGCCGTACGGCTTGCCGTCGACGACACCGCTCTCGAAGACGGACGGCAGGAACTTCTTCTCCAGGTCCGGGTTCTTCTTGATGAAGTCGTCGAGCGGCAGCAGCAGGTCCGCCTTGACGAACGGCTTGATGCTGCCGCCGCCCCAGTTGAAGAAGACGTCCGGGGCCTGCGGGGTGTTGATGATCGTCTGGAGCTTCGTCTGGTAGTCCGCACCGGGGATGGTGTCGAGGACCGCCTTGACGTCGGACGTCTTGTTGAAGGTGTCGACGATTCTCTGTTCGACCTTGTTGCTGGCGTCCCCGTAGACCAGGACATGGATCTTGCCGTCGTCCGACGACGCCCCGCCGTCCCCGTCACCGCAGGCCGACAGGCTCAGCGCCAGGGCGAGCGTCGCACCGGTGGCGACCAGTCTGGGCAAGCGCGCACGTGTCTTCATCGTTCGCCTTTCGAAAGTTTCGGCGCCATCACCGAAAGTCCATGCTGGTCGGACAGTAAAGTGAGACCGGATTTCTGGTCAATGGCCGTGCGGCTGCCGTCTCAAAACGTTATCGATCGCATGGCCTATCCTGCCTGCATGCACGATGAAGTTGAGGTGAGCGCCCGGGTCACCCTGGCCGAGGTGGCGAAAGAGGCGGGGGTCTCACCCCCGACAGTTTCGAAGGTCCTCAACGGTCGTTCGGATGTCTCCAGTACCACCCGGGCGAAGGTGGAGCGGCTCCTCGAGCTGCACGGCTACCGCCGCCGCGCCGCGAGCCCACCGCGCTCGCCCCTGGTCGAACTCGTCTTCCACGAGTTGGACAGCGTCTGGGCGATGGAACTCGTCCGGGGCGTGGAGGAGGTCGCCAAGGCCCACCGGACCGAGGTCGTGCTCACCCGCAGCGGCACCCGGCACGCACCCGCGCCGGACTGGATCGAGGGCGTGCTCAGGCGCAGGCCGCTGGGTGTCGTACTGGTCTTCTCCACACTCCCCGCGGAGGTCAAGCACCGGCTGCGGTCCTGGGACATCCCCTTCGTCATCGTCGACCCGGCCGGCGACCCCGACCCCGACGTCCCGTCCGTCGGCTCCGCCAACTGGGCCGGAGGACTGGCGGCGACCCGTCACCTCACCGACCACGGACACGAACGCGTCG
Organism: Streptomyces sp. CS113; assembly: GCF_002188365.1. NCBI lineage: Bacteria > Bacillati > Actinomycetota > Actinomycetes > Kitasatosporales > Streptomycetaceae > Streptomyces > Streptomyces sp. CS113. Next base: position 7,814,506 of record NZ_KZ195574.1, on the reverse strand, counting down.
CGATCATCACCGGGTTCGAGGACATGCTGTGCTCACTGGCCCGGCTCGACGGATACCGCTCGGCGATGACCATGGCGGGCCTGCCGATCGACCCGGCCCTCGTCCGCTACGGCGACTACAGCGTGGAGAGCGGCTTCGCGCACGGCATGGACCTGCTCGCCGGTCCCGGGCGGCCGACGGCGGTCTTCGCGGGCAGCGACCTCCAGGCGCTCGGCGTGCTGGAGGCCGCCCGCGTCAGCGGCCTGCGGGTCCCCCAGGACCTCTCGGTCGTCGGCTACGACGACGTGCCGCTGGCCCAGTGGTCGAGCCCGCCGCTGACCACCGTCCACCAGCCGCTGCGGCACATGGCCGAGGAGGCCACCCGCATGCTCTTCCAGCCGGACGACCCCGGCCGGTCCGGCCGCCGCATCGAGCTGGCGACCCATCTCGTCGTACGGCAGAGCACGGCGCCCCCGGGCGGGGTACGGCGGGCGCCCGGCGGCGCGGATGGGTGAGGCGTGACCGCGGGCCGCTACCGGTCAGAGTCGCCGCGTACGTCGGACAGATGGGGCGCGTCGGGCAGGTGGCGCGCGTCAGGCAAGTGGGGCAAGTGGCGCGCGTCGGGCAGGTGGGGAACGTCGGTCATGCGCTCGTCGTAGCCGGTGGCGGGATCGACGACCCGCCCGGCGGCCCACCAGTTCTCCCGCGCCGTCTCGACGGCCATCAGCATGACGTCCTCCTCGGGGACGCCCGCGCGCAGCCGGAGGTTGTCGACGATCGCCCGGAAGAGTTCCGCCTTCTGCGCCGCGCTGCGTTCGTTGAAGGACAGCTGGATGAACAGGGTGCGCCGGCTGCGCGGAATGCCGAACACCACCGGCTGCATCACGAAGTTGTCGTCCGTGACCTCGTGGAAGACGTGGAACTGGTCGTCCCGCGGGATCTTCAGGACGTCGACCATGGACGCGTGCAGCGCCTCGGAGACGAGCCGCCGGTACTCGGGCGTGGTTCCCTTGCGCAGGGAGATGCTGATCAAAGGCATGGCACCGACGCTAGGAGCCCGCGAGCCATTCCGACAGCGAATGTTCGGCATGCCGGATATGCTGCGGCCTCATGGGGATGGCCGATGTGACGCTGGTCGGACTCCGGGTGCTGCGCGAGGTGGCGGAGCGGGGCACCTTCACGGCGGCCGCGCACAGCCTCGGGTACACGCAGTCGGCGGTCTCGCGGCAGGTGGCCGCGCTGGAACAGGCGGCGGGCGCCCGGCTCTTCGACCGTTTCCCCGGCGGCGTACGGCCGACCGGCGAGGGCCGCGCCCTGCTGCGCCACGCCGTCGCCGCCCTGGACGCGCTGGAGGCGGCCGACCGGGAGCTGCGCGGGGTCGAGGACGCCACGAGCCGGGTCCGCCTGGGGTACTTCCCCGCGGCGGGAGCGGTGATGGTGGCCGACGCGCTGACGGCGCTGCGCTCCGAACGCCCCCGCGTGCGGGTGACCACGCGGGAGGCGAGCACCCCCGCGCTGGTACGCGCGCTGCGCAGTGGCAGCCTCGACCTGGCGCTGCTGACCTCCCGGCCCCCGCACCGCTCGCCCGACACCGACGACCCGCCGCTGCACGTCGAACCCCTGCTGGAGACGCGCCTGGCCCTGGCCGTTCCGGCGGACAGCCGCTTCGCCGAACACGGCACCGCCGATGTCGCGGACCTCGCCTCCGAAGCCTGGATCGCCGGGCCCGGCGGCACGGGCGATCCGCTGCTCGGCGTCTGGCCGGGGCTGCCCGGCCGTCCCCGGATCGCCCACACCGCCCGCGACTGGCTGACCAAGCTCCACCTGGTGGCGGCCGGTGCGGGCATCACCACGGCCTCACCGGCGCTGCTGCCCGTCGTCCCACGCGGCGTGTGCTTCGTCGCCGTCACGGGCGTCGCCGAGGAGGTCCGGCGCATCGACCTGGTCTCCCTGCCGGGCCGGGTCACGGCACCGACCGGGGCGCTGGTGCACGCCCTGCGCCGACGCGCCGCGGATCTGGCCGACTGACACGCGAGTCGGGAGACGAAGGCGCCAACCGCCTGTGTTTCGGGCCGCTCTCTGGGAAAATCTCCGAAGTCGGACGACCAGGGGGGCCGATGCCGATGGAGGCATTGAAGGCAGGGGATCCGGACCGCATAGGCGCCTACCGGCTCGTGGGCCGGCTCGGCGCCGGGGGCATGGGACAGGTGTTCCTCGGACGGTCGGCGGGCGGAAGACCCGTGGCCGTCAAGGTGATCCGCCCGGAGTACGGGGCCGATGCCGCGTTCCGGCGGAGCTTCGCCCGCGAGGTCGAGGCGGCCCGGCGGGTCGGCGGCTTCTTCACCGCGCAGGTCGTCGACGCCGATCCGGACGCGGAACGCCCGTGGCTGGTCAGTGCCTTCGAACCCGGGCCCTCGCTGTACACGGTGGTGGGCGAGCACGGCGCACTGCCGGCCGGTGCGCTGCGGGTACTGGCGGCCGGTCTGGCCGAGGGGCTCGACGCCATCCACCGGTGCGGCCTCGTGCACCGCGACCTCAAACCGGGCAACGTCGTCGTGGCGGCCGACGGACCGCGCGTCATCGACTTCGGCATCGCGCGGGCGCGGGAGGCCTCGTCGCACACGGTCAGCGGCGTCGTGGCGGGCACCCCGGCCTACATGTCGCCCGAGCAGGCACGGGGAGACCGCGGCATCGGACCGGCGAGCGACGTGTTCGCCCTAGGGTCGGTGCTGGCGTTCGCCGCCACCGGTCGCGCCCCGTTCGGTGACGGGCATCCCGCGGCGATGCTCTACCGGATCGTTCAGGAGGAGCCGGACCTCGCGCCGGTCGATCACGAACTGCGCGGCCTGGTCGCCGCCTGTCTCGCCAAGGACCCGGACGCCCGCCCCACGGCGGCCGGCCTCCTCGACTCCCTCTCCGGCGACACCGTGACGGCCCCTTGGGTCCCGCCCGCGGTCGCCCGCATGATCAGCGCGTTCGAGGCCGCACACGGCGTCGGCACCGGCCGCGGGGACGACGGCGCCACAGGCGGCGGGGCCCCGGACGCCGACGCGGGCGGGGCTTCGGGCGCCGCCGCCGGCGGGATCGCGGACGCCGACGCGGAGGTCGACGGGACGACGCTCACGCACACGCCTGCCGACGCCGGCACGAAGACCTACGAGGCCGGGGCCGCACCCGGCGCCCCGCCCCCTTCTCCGCGGCGACGCCGCGGCCTGGCACGACTGATCCCCACCCGCCGCGGGGACGGCCGCGACACCCCGGACCACGCGGGCCCTGCCGCTCCCGAGCGTGCCCTCGCACAGGGCTGGAACGGCCTGCCCTGGGGAGCGGGCGTCGCCGACTTCCGGGCGAGGTTCCCGGGCGCGGCGCAGCAGAACGGCGAGTGGTGGGTCACGGGACGGGGCCCCGAGACGTTCTGCGGGGTCACGATGGACGCCCAGTACGCCTTCAACGCCCGCGGCCGTTTGTGCCTGATCGCCTTCTATCCCGAGCCGGGCGACCGGGAGCGCCTGCCCGTGTCGGTCCTCGAGACGCTGGGCGCGCCGGACGGCACGTCGACCCGGTGGACCAGGGGCAAAGTCGTCGTGGACGTGAAGGTGGCGGGCGTGGTCGCCACCCTGACGCACACGGGGTTCGCCGACCGGTGAACTCCGTGCCACGGTCCGGGTCGCGGCGACGCCGGAACAGATGCCCAAGCACGACAGGTCTCCTGCCCCCCCCCCGTCGTGCCCGGGCAGCGTCCCGCCCTGGTGGCCGAGCTTCATCCCCGCTTAGTCTGCACAGCGTGATCGACTCATACGCGAGATCCGGCGATGCCGCGGTCGCGACAGCCGGGGCGCGGGCTGGCGCGGACGTGGTCCGCGCCATGTACGGCCGGCGACTCAACCGCATCGACAAGGGTGCTGGGGACTTTGCCACCGCCGCGGATGTAGAGGCAGAGAAGGCGATCCTGGGCATCATCCGTGCCGCACGGCCCGATGACGCGGTACTCGGCGAAGAAGGCGGGCAGCAGGGCGCTGGAGACGCGGTGCGCCAGTGGTTGGTGGATCCCCTGTGCGGCACACTGAACTACGCCGCCGGCAACGCGCTGGTGGCCGTCAACGTGGCGCTGCGCGAGGGGGCGGCGGCGGTGGCCGACCCGTTCAGCGGCGAGGTGTTCTTCACCGACGGGGAGACTGCCTGGGTGCGGCAGGACGGGGCCGACGACGCACTGCTGACGCCCACGACCGCTACCCGGTTGGTGGACGTCAACCTGGATCCGCCGTTCCCGAGTGCGCCCGGGTTCCGGACCGTGGACCTGCTGGCCCACCCTGAGTTCGTCGCACGTCTCCGACCCCGCGTCGTATCCACGACGCTGGCGCTGGCCTGGGTGGCTGCCGGCAGGCGCGCCGCGTATGTCACCGATGGCGGCGACCTCTCCGGGAGCGTGCACTTCGCGGCCGGTATCGCCGTGTGCCGGGCTGCCGGCTGCGTTGTCACCGACATCGACGGTGCCCCGATGGGTGAGGGGGGTCGTGGGCTCGTGGCCGCCGCCGACGACAAGACCCACAGGCTGCTGATGTCGATGATGCGCAGCCGGAGCTAGGGCTGCGACCGGATCGCCGGTGCCGCATGGGGTACGACTTCGTGCCCGTGATCCCTTACCCAGAGCGCGGTCTCCACGCCGACGAGCCCGCCGTCGTCCCACACAACGACCTCTATTCGGGTACTTCCCCGCCACCGGTCGCGGCGCGCGGAGTTGCCGCCTGGATGCCCCGCAGCAGGCCGGTGGACTGGCCCACCTCGATGAGGTAGCCGTCGGGGTCGCGCAGGTAGCAGCGCAGCTCGGCACCGCGATCGACGGGCTCGGTGAGGAAGTCGGCTCCTTGGGCGACCGCGTGCGCGTAGAAGGCGGCCAGGTCGGCCACCCGCACGTTGAGGAAGCTGGACACGCGCTCACCGCTTCGCGGGGCCTCCAGCGTGATCCCCGGTTTGTCGGGGGTGGGTCCGCCGCCGGGGTTCATGATGATCCAGCTGTTGGCGACCTTCACCATCGCCGGGTTCTCCGCCATCACCACCTCTCCACCGAAGACGTCGGCGTAGAAGCGCCGGGAGACGGCGACGTCGCGCACCGTGAGGAAGTGTGTGATCAGGAGGCCGTGTTGCGGTGCGGGCAGCTTCCCCGTCGGTGTCATCGTGCCGTCGTCCCTTCGTCAGCCCGAGCTGTCACGGATCGGCTCCGGAAGCCCGGCCCGCCGTGTCCACGCGGGTGTCGTGAGCGCAGCACCCGCGTCTGTGACATGTGACCGGGCCGGGGGTCGATCCGTGACAGCGACGATCACTCGTGACGGAGGGAGTGAGGGGCCGTGAGACGGACGCCCGTCGTCGGGGACGTCCGTCGTGGGGGACGTCCGTCGTCGGGGACATGCGTCGTCGGGAACACGCCGTCTGCGAAGGGCCCCCGACCGTTCACGCAGGCCCTTCGGGGGCTGTCGCGCGAATAGGCCCCGGGCAGCAGGATCAGATGAGTTCCAGGCCGCCGTCGACGGTGATCACCTGACCGGTCGCATGGCGTCCGGCCGGGTCCGCCATGCGGAGGATCCAGTGAGCCACCTCGTCCGCGTGCGCGATGTGGTGGGTCGGGATGCGGTCGCGCTCGTAGGCGTACATGTCGTTGGCCGCCTCCGGTGTCAGACCGGCGTGCAGCATGACGTCGGTGCGGGTGGGGCCGGGAGCGACCGAGTTGACGCGGACACCCTCGCCGGCCAGCTCCAGAGCCCAGCTCCGCGTCATCTGCTCGATGGCGGCCTTGGTGGCCGCGTAGTGCGCGCCCCCCGCCATCGGGCGGTGCCCGTAGGTGCTGGAGAGGTTGATGATCGACCCCGAGGTCCGGCGCAGGTGCGGCAGGGCTTCGCGGGCCAGAAGACTGGGCGCGACGACGTTGAGCGCGAGCAGATCGACGATCGTCTGCTTCTCGGCCTCCGCCAGTGGCATGACCGCTGTCGCACCGGCGTTGTTGATCAGGTGGTCGAGGCGTCCCCACCGCTCCACGGCCGCACCCACCACCTTGCCGGGCGCGTCGTCGTCGCGGATGTCGATCGCCAGGACGTCGATGTTGCTGTGGGCCGCGGCGGTCTCCTTCAACAACTCCTCGCGACGGCCTACTCCGAGCACACGCGCTCCCGCTTCGGCGAAGGCGACGGCGGTGGCTCGGCCGATGCCGGTTCCCGCACCGGTGACGATCACGACGTGCTCGGCGAACGTCTGGTGGGGGTGGTTTACGGACATCAGGAACTCCTTGTTCGATGTTCGATGTACATAGAACACTATGAGCAAGGGTCGGTGCATACGTCAAATGGGGAGGTGGCGACGGTGACCGGGGCAGGCGGAGTCAAAGGCGTCCGTGCGTACGGGAGTTGCTGCCGCGCTTCACGGGGCACCCGCCTCACATATTCATGCACACGTCAAAACAAGGTGTGACACGGGCAGTACACGTGCGGCACGCGGTGCCTACGGGGTCAGGCCTGCTCGTCCCGCTCGGTGACGTGGTCCCCGATGCGGTCGGCGACGGCGGCGGACAGCAGCGCCGGCAGGAAGCCGGGAAAGCGAGCCTCCAGGACGTCGCCCCGCAGCTTCACGAAGCAGCGCGTGCCCTCCTGGCGGGTCTGGGTCACACCTGCCTCACGCAGCATCTTGAGGTGATGGCTGAGCGTGGACTTGGCGACGGGAGCGCTGAACTGCCCCCACCCCTTCTCCGTGCCGTCGGACAGGATCCGGACGATGCCCAGCCGCGTCGGATCGCTGAGCACCCCGAGCACGCGAGGCAGGGAGATCTCTCTGTCCGCGGGTGACGCGTGGTGATCCGGCATACGGCCATGCTACCGAACGTTCGGCGCCTGTCGAACATGGGTCCCCGCACCGTCGCTCCCTCCTCCACGCAGGTAGCGGAGCAGGTCCTTGTCCGTCTCCTCGACGTGGAGCTGGCGCACGACCTCCTCGACCGCCTGGCTCAGCAGGGGAGATCCCAGCCGTAACACGTCGTGCGCGACGGCGGTGAGCTCGATCTCGATGCTCCGGCGGTCGTTGGCCGCGGTGTGCGTGGTGATCAGGCCGCGCTCCTGCAAGCGTGTGACCAGGCGGCTGGTGGCGGACTGGCTCAGCCCCGTCCCGTTGGCCAGGTCGCTCAGATAGAGCAGTCCCGTGCCGGCTGCCACCCCCTCGTTCAACGTGCGGAGGGCGTAGAACTCGCTCACGCCCAGGCCCAGCTGCCGGTGCAGGTGCCGCTCCATACGGGCTTCGATCCGGCGGTGGACCCGGGTCAGCCTGTTCCACTGGCTGATCAACCTGGCATCGTCGCTCATGGGTGGTGACCTCCCTGCTGTCCCCGGCGTCCGGCTGCTCGGTGCCGGGGCGGTCTCCCGGCGCGAGGGCGCGGCAGGTGAGCCGCACCCGCTTGCCCGCACAAGGAAGACAGGGCGGAGGCCCCGGATGTGACACCAGGGGGCCGGTGGAGGTCCGGCGGCGCGAACTCCGCCGCCCCGGGCGGAGCGAGCCCGCTTCGCCGCTCGTCGTCACGCGGCCTGACGGGCCGGGACGTGTGCAGGACCGACCGGTCTGCGGGACGGCTGTGGCAGGCGGCGCACCCGCTCCTCGGGGACGAGCAGTCGTACGAGACCGTCGAGGTCGCCGGTGTCGGCGGCGGTCCGGAACGCGGTGACGAGACGGCGGTGCGACTCGACGGGGATCGGACGCTCGCGCTCGCTGTCGAGTCGGGCCTGGGCGCGGTGGACCACCACGCGAGCGTTCGGGGCGCTGATCCGCAGCAGCTTCGCCAGCTCCGTATAGGTGTAGTCGAAGCCCTTGCGCAGCACATAGGCGGCCAGCCGGTCCGGCGTCAGCCTGGCCATGAGGAGGGCGAGGGCCGACTCGATCGCTGCGGTCCGCTCGGCGCGGAGCATGGGGTCGTCGGACGAAGCGAGGTCACCGAGGTCGGCGAAACGCGGTTCGGCCGGCATCTCGTGCCGGCGCCGCCCGGACTGGATGACGTTGATGGCCAGGCGGGTCGTGGTCGTGGTCAGGAACGCGACCGGGTTCTTGACCTCCGCGCGGTCGGTGAGCTGCCAGCGCACCCACGCCTCCTGGACCACGTCCTCGGCTCCCGCGGCGTCCCCGACGATCCGGTAGGCGATGCGGAACAGCCGGTTGCGTTGGGCCAGGAAAACGTGGAGGGCGGTGTCCAGGTCACCCTCGGCAGGCCGGGCGGCCGGGGTGTCGGCCGGCGTGGTGGTCTCCGGACTGGGCGCGGACATCGGGACTCCTTCGGGTGAACAAGCGCCCCTTCAGGGGCGATGGCTCCACCCTCCGTCCGTGACACCCCTCATCGCGCCCCTGTTGTCCGTAGTCGAGTCCGTGGGGCCCCGGGGGGCCAGGGCCTACGGACTCAGCCCGCACGCACCAGGCCCTCGTCGTCCCGGCCCGTGGGCGGGGTGCTCGCCAGGGCACCGGGCAGCGCGCGACGGGAATTGATCCCGAGCTTCGTGTACACCTTGCGCAGGTGCCACTCCACGGTGTGCGGGCTGATGAACAGCTCCGCGCCGATCTTCGCGTTCGTCATGCCGTCGGCGGCGAGCGTGGCCACCTGTGACTCCTGGGGGGTGAGCGCGCTGGTCACCGCGGCCTCCCGCACCCGGACGTGCTCCCCGGTGGCGAGCAGCTCGCGGCGGGCCCGCTCGGCGAAGGCGTGCGCCCGCATGCCGTCGAACATCTCGTGAGCCGTACGCAGGTGCTCGCGGGCCAGCGATCGCTGGTGGGTGCGGCGCAGCCACTCGCCGTACAGCAGGTGGCTACGGGCCACCTCCACGGTGACGCCGCCGCGCTCGAACTCCACGATCGCCGCACGGTAGAGACGGTCGGCCTCCTCGCCGTCGGCGAGCAGGGCCCGGCTACGGGCCGCGGCGCCGCCGGCCCAGCCCGAGTCGGCCGCGCGGGTGAGATCGAGCAGCCGGTCCAGTGAGGACCTGGCCTGGTCCAGCTCACCGCACCGGGTGGCGGCCTCGATGTGCTCGATCAGTGACAGACCGACGAAGTTGAATCCGTCGTGCTCGATGCCGGTACGCGCCGCCTCCAGGGCCTCCTCGTACCGTGCCAGGCCGTTGTACAGCACTCCCTTGATGTAGCCCGTGGCGCCCAGCAGGGAGACCTCGCCCCGCTGGTCGGCCCGCCGCCTGGCCTCCTCGATGATCCCGGAGGCGACGTCCGCCTCGCCCCGCCAGGCGGCCAGGACCAGCGTGGCGTACTTGTGCGGGGCGTGACCGGTCGCGGCGGCCAGGGCGTCGGCCTCGTCGATCATCCGGTCCGCCTCGGCGAAGTCGCCGTAGTGGATGTGCACTCCGCCGGCGTAGACGAGGGCCGGCGGCAGTGCGCCGAGCGCGCCGATGTCACGGGCCAGGCGCACCGCGCGATTGGACAGGGTGTCCCACGCGTGCAGGTCCCAGGCGTAGTGGATGAACGCCTCCAGCGCCACCGGTACGAGCAGGAGCCACCGCACGGTGGCCTCCCGGGTGGGCAGTTCCTCGGTGGCCAGCAGTTCCAGGGCGCCGCGCAGCGCCGGCACACCGGTCTCGTAACCGTCCGTGAGGAGCGCGGCCACACCGTCCAGGAGCAGGTCGGCGGCCTCGGAGCCGGAAGGGGGCGCGCCGGACGCGCGGGCGGCGATCGCGGCGGCGCGTGCCCCGGTGGGGCCGTGGACACGGCCGGCGAAGATGGTGGCGCTGATCGCCTCCAGGTATGTCTCCCGCGCCAGCGGCGACCCGGCGGCGGTGAACTGCGCGGCCGCGTCGAGGAGCAGGGGCGCCGCCTCGTCGCTGCGGCTGCGGGCGAAGAGGATCCTGGCCCGCAGCCGCGCCAGGCGAGCGCGGTCCAGCTGACTCAGGGGGCACAGTTCGGCCACGGTGGCCAGCTCCGTGGCCCGGTCGGGCGCGGCGGCAGAGAAGTGCGCCTCCGCTGCCGCCAGGGCACGGCGCCCTCGCGAACGGCGGTCCGGTGTCACCTCGGCGGCGCGTTCCAGCAGTACCGCCTCGGCCGCGATGCCGCCGCGTTGCCGGGCGCGGCCGGCCGCGCGCTCCAGTCCCGCGGCGACCTCCTCGTCCGGTCCGTCCGCGGCCTGGGCGGCGTGCCAGGCGCGCCGGTCGGGGTCCAGGACCGGGTCGGTGGCAGTGGCCAGGGCCCGGTGCACCGATCGGCGCGCTTCGGGTGCGGCTTGGTGGTAGACCGCCGAACGGACCAGCGGATGCCGGAACCGGACGGACTCGCCCAGCTCGATCAGGCCGGCGACCTTGGCCGGGGCGGCGAAGGGGGTGATCTTGAGCGTGGCGGCCGCGCGGGCCAGCAGCCGGGCGTCACCGACCGGTTCCGCCGCGGCGATCAGCAGCAGCGTCCGCGTCGCCTCCGGCAGCGACCCGAGCCGCTGGGCGAAGTCCCGCTCGATCCGGCTCGCGACCGGGCCCTGGACGATCGGGTGACCGGACGAGTCCAGGCCGTAGGCCAGTTCGGCGGCACTGCGGCCTCGGGAGAACTCCAGCAGAGCGAGCGGATTGCCGTGCATCTCGGCCACGAACCGGTCCCGGATCCGCTTCTCCAGTCGCCCGCCCACGGCGGTTTCCAGCAGTTCCCCGGCGGCGGTGGCGTCGAGGCCGCCGATACGCAGGGCCGGCAGACCGGTCAGCGCCTCCTGCCCTGCGGGGTCGCGCACCGCGAACACCATCGCGACCGCCTCGGCAAGCAGCCTCCTCGCGACGAACTCCAAGGTTTGCAGGGAAACTTGATCCAGCCACTGCGCGTCGTCGATCAGAACGAGCACCGGTCGCGCCTCCGAGGCGCGGGTGAGCAGCGTGAGGACGGCGAGGCCGACCAGGAAGCGGTCGGGCGGATCACCGGCCGCCATGCCGAACGCCACGCGCAGGGCCTCCCGTTGGGGTGACGGCAGGTGGTCCAGCTGGTCGAGGAACGGCGTGCACAGTTGGTGCAGGCTCGCGTAGGGCAGCTCCATGTCCGCCTCGATGCCCTGCGCCCGGGTCACCTTCGTCCGTGCCGCGTGCGCGGCCAGGTACTCCAGCAGCACCGTCTTCCCGATGCCCGCTTCGCCGCGGATCACCAGCACACGGGACCTGCCTTCACGCAGCTCTGCCAGGAGATCGTCGAGTGCCCCGCACTCGCGGTGCCGGCCGACCAGGTCCGGAAGCGGGCTGGCGATCATGCGCGTGGCTCCTCAGGTGCTCCGGGGACGGCGAACTCCCGCATCGAATGCCGGGAGCAATCCCCTTCACAATACCTGGAACACAGAGCACACCGTGTGTCCATACCTTGTGACACACTCCACATGTGAGATGGTGCCAAGGTTGTCACACGGGGCCCCGCAAGCCGGTCGGTCCTCTCGTACGACCGGGGCGGCGACGGTCTAACCCCGGCCGCCGCGCCGGGCGGTCGGCGTGTCCGGAAGGTGCCGGGACGCCCATCCGGCCAGCTCGCCGAGGATGGGCATCAGGGCGGTCCCGTCCGGAGTGAGGCGGTAGCGCACCGTGACGGGCGGGCCGGGCTCCACCTCGCGGTACGCGAGACCGGCGGCGGACAGCTCGGAAAGCCGTTCCGAGAGGACCGAGTCACTGATGCCCTCCACAGCGCGCCGCAACTCGGCGAAGCCCAGGGGTCCGTGCTGGAGGGTGGCCAGGATGACGCCGTTCCATCGCTTGCCGAGAAAGCTGAAAGCCTTGCTCAGCGCACCGTCGCAAGCCGCCGGATGGTGCTGCTCCGCCGCCGCGCCGTCCGCGTCGGCCGATCGAGTGCCCTTCGCCTTCTCCATGCCCTCAGGGTAACCGGGTGCTACTCTGCCGAAGGTCGCTCTGTTTTTCCTAGTGACCAGGCTTATCGCAGTCACTCCCTCATTACGAGCACACGAGCCAGGAGCATCCCCATGTCCGTTTCCGGACCTCTCCCCCGCATCCCCGCCGAGGCCGGCGCCGCGCTCTTCACCGACGCCCGCACCGCGTACTCCTTCGCCGACACTCCGGTCGACGACGAGACGCTCACCGCCATCTGGGAACTCGCCCGCTGGGCACCGACCGCCGCGAACACCCAGCCGCTGCGTGTCCTGTACGTCCGTACGGCCGAGGGCAAGGAGCGCCTGCTGCCGCACCTCGACGAGGGGAACCGGCCGAAGTCGGCCTCGGCGCCCGTCGTCGCGGTTCTCGCCGCGGACCACCGCTTCCACGAGCACATCCCGCACGTCCTGCCCATCCGCCCGGAGATGAAGGAGTACTTCGAGAGCGAGCCCGCCCAGCGCGAGGCCATCACCTCCTTCAACGGACCGCTTCAGGCCGGCTACTTCATCCTCGCCGTGCGCGCCCTGGGCCTGGCCGCCGGTCCGATGGCCGGCTTCGACCCGGCCGGAATCGACAAGGAGTTCTTCGCCGACAGCGACTGGCACTCCATCCTCGTGGTCAACATCGGGCACCCGGCCGGACCTCCGGCGTTCGACCGCATGCCGAGGCTGGCCCACGAGCACGCCCTCGACTGGGCCTGACCCCCGGCAGGCGTGAGAGCCGCACCGTCACAAGGCCGGCAGCAGGGACAGCAGCCGGAGGTTGGTGTGGCTCTCCGTCCCCGGTGTGGCGGTGTAGACCACGAGCCGCTGGGACTGGTCGGGATCGATCAGTGTCTGGCAGTGCAGTTCGAGGGTTCCGACCTGTGGGTGCACGAAGCGCTTGGAGGCGCAGTACGGTCCCAGCACGGGGCGCTGCCGCCACAGGCCGGCGAACTCGGGACTCTCCCGGTTCAGCGCGTCCACGAGCGCGGCGGCACCCGAGTCGCCCCCGTCGCGGGAGTAGGCGCTGTGGAGGTCGGCCACCATGAGACGGCTCTGCTCGGCGTGATCGCCCTCGGGGTGGATCAGGCGGGCGGCGGGGTCCGTGAACCAGCGGTAGTGGAAACTGCGGGCCAGTCCCGTGCGGGCCGTCTGGTCACCCAGCAGGGCCACCGCGGGGCGTGTCTGGGCCAGCGTCTCGCCCAGGTGGTTCATCACCTGGGCGGGAGTGTCCTCCAGCCGGTCCAGGATGCGCATCATCCCCGGCGCGACGTGATCACCTCGTCGCGCCCGGCGCGGCAGGGCGTGGCCGGCGAGCTGGAACAGGAGATCGCGTTCCTCCAGTGACAGGCGCAGGCCGCGGGCCATCGCGGTGAGCATCTGCTCCGAGGGGTGGGGGCCCCGCGGCTGCTCCAGCCGGCTGTAGTAGTCCACCGACATGTCGCACAGGGCCGCGACCTCCTCGCGGCGCAGCCCTCCGGTACGCCTGCGGCGGCCGCGGGGCAACCCGACGTCCTCGGGTTGCAGAGCCTCCCGGCGGGCCCGCAGGAAGGCGGCCAGCGCCGCGCGGTCTGCCATGGTCGTCCTTTCGCACGCGGCAGTGCGCCCCGTCGGGGGCGCACGGTCGCGACTCGGTGGATCAACGAGGTGAACGTCGGGTCCGGGGTCCGTCATTCCCGGCCGACAGTGTGTTGTGCGCGGACACGGTGGCAGGGTGCGTCAGCGTGTGATCGCCTTGGTCTCCAGGAACTCCTCGAGGCCCGCGCGGCCCATCTCCCGGCCGTTGCCGGACTGCTTGTATCCGCCGAACGGCGCCTGGAAGTTGTGCTGGCCGCCGTTGACGTCGACCTGACCGACACGCAGGCGCATGGCGACCGCCATGGCATGGTCCTCGTCCCCGGTCACCGCGGCGTTGAGGCCGTAGACCGTGCCGTTGGCGATCTCGACGGCGTGTTCGACGTCGGTGTAGGGGATGACGACGAGAACGGGGCCGAAGATCTCCTCCTGGGCGATGACCGACTCCGGTGCGACGTCGGAGAAGATCGTGGGCCTGACGTAGGCGCCGGTCTCGAACCCCTCGGGTCGGCCGGGGCCGCCCGTCACGAGGGTGGCGCCGTCGGCGATGCCGCGCCGGATGTAGTCGTCGACGCGGCGGCGCTGGGTCTCCGAGGCGAGGGGTCCGATCCGCGTGGCCTCGGCGGCCGGATCACCGACCACGTAGTCCTGGGCGGCGGTCCGGAGCTTGTCGACCACGGTCGCCTGAAGGTCCGCGGGCACGAGCATGCGCACGTAGGCACCGCAGGCCTGGCCGGCGTTGGCCCAGGCGAAGGCGAGTCCTCGGGGGACGGCGGAGTCGAGGTCGGCCTCGGGGAGGATGATGTGGGCCGCCTTGCCGCCCAGTTCGAGTGCCACCCGCTTCACCGTGGCGGAGGCGGCGCCGGAGACGCTCTTGCCGGCACGGGTGGACCCGGTGAAGGAGATCATGTCGATCTTCGGGTGGCGGGACAGGGCCTCACCGACGACCGGGCCGGTTCCCTGCACCACGTTGAACACACCGTTCGGCAGCCCGGCCTCCGTCGCGATCTCCGCGAACATCCGGGCGCTGAGCGGAGACATCTCCGAGGGCTTGAGGACGACCGTGTTGCCCGCCAGCATCGCCGGGACCACCTTGGTCACCAGCTGCTGCAACGGGAAGTTCCACGGGGTGATGGCCCCCACCACTCCGATGGGCTCGCGGACGACGAGGGAGTTCTCGACCGTCTCGCTCCACTCGAACCGCTCGGCCGCGGCGATCGCGGCCAGGGTGGACGCGACCGGGAATCCGACCTGCGCCTGCCGGGAGAAGGCGATGGGGGCGCCCATCTCCAGGGTGATGGCGGCCGCCAGTTCCTCGCTCCGCTTCTGCACACCCTCGGCCAGGCGTCGCATGACGTCCGCCCGGTGCCGCGGGGGCGTCGCGGCCCATCCCGGGATGGCGGCGACCGCGGCGTCGACTGCCATGTCCACGTCTTCGGCGGTGGCCTCGTGCACGTGGGCGACGACCGACTCGTCGGCGGGGTTCACCACGTCGATCAACGGTCCGGAGCCGGTGACGGCACGGCCGTCGATCCAGTGGGACGGGGTCGGGAAAGGCATCCTGGGGCTTTCGTTCATGCCGCCCAGCGAACACCTCGCGGCGCGGGACATCCATGCTCTCCAGGACCCATGATCCGGGTCACAGGACCGTGTGCGCGCGGCACTGCCGTGGGACGTCGCGGCCGCGGCGCGAGGCGCCGCCCGCCGCTCCCGGCCCGCACCACGAGGGCGCGGCCGACCGGTCGCCGGGGCCGTCCGGGCGTCCGGGCGTCCGGGCGTCCGGGCGTCCGGGCGTCCGGGCGTCCGGGTCCGAGAGCACCGCCGGCGCGCGCCGGGCGACGCGTACCGCTCGGGAGACGTCACCGGCCTCGGCCACCGCGCGGTACGTCCGGCCCGGACGTACCGCGCGGTGCGGTACGTCCGGCCCGGACGGCTCCGGCGCCGGGGCACCGGCGCGAGTCGACCGCCCCCTGCCCCGGCCGCACGCCGTGTTGTTATGCTCCCCGCGTGTGGGGGGCTGCGTGAGCGGGGACGGTCCGGAGCGGCTGCGTGGCCGACGCCGTGAGTACGACGTGCTGGACGGGCTGGTCTCGGAGGTGGAGGCGGACCGCAGCGCGGTGCTGGTGCTGCGCGGCGACGCCGGCATCGGGAAGTCCGCCCTGCTGGATCATCTGGCGGCACGCGTGACCGCCCACCGGGTCGCCCGGGGAGCGGGCGCCGAGTCGGAGATGGAGCTTCCGTTCGCGGGACTGCACCAGTTGTGCGCGCCCTTCCTCGAACACGCCGGCTCCCTGCCGCCCCCGCAGGCGGAAGCGCTGGCCACGGCGTTCGGGGTGAGCGCGGGGCCGCCCCCGGACAGGTTCCTGGTCGGTCTGGCGGTGCTCGGGCTGCTGACCGACGTGGCCGCCCGGCGACCGCTGTTCTGCCTCGTGGACGACGCCCAGTGGCTCGACCGGGTCTCCGCGCAGACGCTGGCGTTCGTGGCGCGGAGGATGCTCGCCGAACCGCTGGCCCTGGTCTTCGCCACCCGTGAGCAGCGGGGGCGCGACGACCTGGCCGGCCTGCCCGAGCTGACGCTGCACGGGCTGGACGACACCGACGCCCGCGCGCTGCTGGACGCGAGCGCCGAAGGCCCGATGGACGAGCGGATCCGCGACCGCGTCCTCGCCGAGGCCCGCGGCAACCCCCTGGCGCTGCTGGAACTCCCCCACGGCCACGTCGACCCGGAAGCGGTCGAGGGGTCCGCTCCGCACGGTCCCGGAAGGGTGACCGGCCGTATCGAGCGGAGCTACCTCGCGCGGGTCCGCTCGCTCCCGGAGCCGACGCAGCGCCTGCTGCTGGCGGCCGCCGCCGAGCCGGTCGGTGACGTGTCGCTGCTCCGCAGCGCCGTCGAGCGACTGGGCGTCGCCCCGGACGCGGTGGAGCCGGCGGTGACGGCGGGGCTGCTCGACGTCGGCACGCTGGTGCGTTTCCGGCATCCGCTGCTGCGCTCCGCGATCTACCGGTCGGCCGGGCTCGCGGAGCTGCGGGAGGTGCACCGCGTGCTGGCCGAAGCGACGGACCCCGGCCTCGACCCCGACCGCCGGGCCTGGCACCTCGCGCGGGCCACGGTCCGGCCGGACGAGGCCATCGCCGCGGAGCTGGAGTCGTCGGCCGGACGGGCGCGGGCGCGGGGCGGCACCGCCGCGGCGGCCGCGTTCCTCGCCCACGCGGCCGTACTGACGCCGCACCCGCGGCGCAAGGCGACGCGCGCCCTCGCCGCGGCTCAGGCGAAGCTGCGCGCCGGTGCGCCCGCCGCGGCGCGCGACCTGCTGGAGCTGGCACGGGCCGGCACGCTCGACGAACTCGGCCGGGCCCGCGCGGATCTCGTCGAGGCCCGGATCACCTTCGCTTCCAGCCGTGTGGACGAAGTGCTCCCCAGACTGCTGGCCACCGCGCGACGCCTGGTCCCGCTCGATGTGGGCCTGGCCCGCGAGACGTTCCTGGACGCCCTGTCGGCCGCCATGTTCGCCGGACGCCTCACGTCGGAGGCGCTCGTGGGCGAGGTGGCGGCGGCCGCGCGCGGGACGGCCCCGTCCCGCACCGGACCGCCGCGCAACGCCGATCTGCTGCTGGACGCGCTCACCACCCGTTTCCTCGACGGGTACCGCGACGCGGTCACCGTCTCCCGCGAGGCGGTGCGCGCGTTCCGCCGGGAGACCCAGCCGGACGAGGTACTGCGCTGGTCGTGGGTGGCTTCGGCACTGGCGGCCGACCTGTGGGACCACGAGGCCTGGACGGAACTGGTCACCCGCCACGTACGCACCGCCCGTGCGGTCGGCGCGCTGACCGAGTTGCCGCTGGCGCTCAATTCGCGGGTGGTCGTCCACACGACCGCCGGTGAACTGGACGCGGCGGCGCTGCTCCTCGCGGAGACCGGCCGGGTCCAGGAGGCGGTCGGCAGCGGTTTCTCGCCGTACGGCACGATGACGCTCGCCGCCTGGCAGGGCCACGCGAGCGAAGCCGCGCCGTTGATCAAGGGCGGCACGGAGGATGCCCTCGGCCGCGGTGAGGGCATCGGGGTGGCCGTCGCGAGCCGGGCGGAGGCGGTGCTCCTCAACGGCCTGGGCCGGTACGAGGAGGCGCTGGAGGCCGCCCGTCGGGCGAGCGCGCATCCGCGGGACTTGGTCGCGGCCGGCTGGGGGCTGGTGGAGGTGGTGGAGGCCGGGGCGCGCAGCGGCCGGCTCGACGTGGCCGAGGCGGCACTGGTCCGGCTGGCCCGGGAGACGGACGCCGCCGCCACGGACTGGGCAATGGGCGTCCAGCTGCGCTGCCGCGCCCTGCTCAGTGACGCGACGGCGGCCGAGGAGCTGTACCGGGAGGCGATCGAGCGGCTCGGCCGCACCCAGGCCGCCATGGATACGGCCCGGGCGCGTCTGCTGTACGGGGAGTGGCTGCGGCGGGAGGGCCGCCGCGCCGACGCCCGTGCGCAGTTGCGGACGGCCCACGCCCTGTTCACCCGGTTCGGCGCGCAGGCGTTCGCCGAACGCGCCGTCCGCGAACTGCGGGCCACCGGCGAGACGGTGGCCCGCCGCGACGCCGCCGCCGCGGCGGCGCTCACGCCTCAGGAGAGCCAGATCGCACGCCTGGCCCGGGACGGGCTCACCAACTCCGAGATCGGCGCCCAGTTGTTCCTGAGCCCGCACACCGTGGAATGGCATCTGCGGAAGGTGTACGCCAAGTTGGGCATCACCTCCCGGCGCCTGCTGGGCACGGCCCTGTGAGCGGCACCGCCCGACCGGGCGTCAGGCCACCCGGAGGGACGCCAGGTGGGCGTCGAAGGTCCGGCGGCCGCGCAGGTACTCCCCGCGTGGCAGCAGACCGCCCGTCGTCATGGCCTTGCCGACCTTGCCCGGGAGCGTCACCGGCACGACGAGGCGGCGTCGGCCCCGGGCACGCGCGATGCGACGCGCCATGTCCACCATCTCCAGCTGGTCGGGTCCCGCGATCTCGGGTGCCATGCCCGCCGGGCCCTCGACGGCGTGCTCGACGAGTGTCCGGGCGACGTCCTGGGCGGCGACGGGCCGCGTCAGCATCCTCGGCACCATGACCACCGGTGACGCGCTGTTCAGCAGCGGTTCCGGGAACTCGAAGAACTGGGTGGCGCGCACCACCGTCCACGGCAGGCCGGAGTCGCGGACCAGTTCCTCCTGGGCGCGCTTGCCGAAGTAGTACCCGAAGTCGACCTCGTCGCTGCCGACGATGGACAGGGTGACCATGTGCGCGACCCCGCCGGCGTGCGCGGCGGCGATCAGGTGGCCGGTCGTCCGGGAGAAGAAGTCGACGGCGGTCTTCCTTCTCGTGGTGACGATGTTCGCCACGTCGATCACCGCGTCGCTGCCGGAGAGTTTCGCGGCCAGACCCTCGCCGGTGGTGAGGTCCACACCGTGTGAACGGGCGAGGATCACGGGGGTGTGCCCGGTGTCCCGCAACTCCGCCACCACGTACTTGCCCACCAGACCGGTTCCTCCGGCCACGGCCACCCGCATGTGCTGCCTCTTCCCGCCGACATGGTTCGTGCGCTACACCCTGCTGACAGGACACACGCTTCTTCTGTGACACCCCCGCACGGGCGGAAGTGTCACACTCGCCCGCGCCGCTCGGTCACTGCGGAAGAGGGGGCTGACGGACTCCGTCCGGCCCCCGTACCCCGGCCGAGAGGAAGACCCATGATCACGCGCATCGTGACCGTCGCCGAAGGCGCCCGGCTCACCCGTTCCGTCTCGATCGGCACGCACCACCTGACCGCCGACGAGCCCGAGCCCGTCGGCGCCGACGAGGGCCCCACCCCGGGCGAGCTGCTGCTGGCCGCGCTGGGGTCCTGCACCTCCATGGCCGTGCGGGCCCTGGCGGACCGGCACGACTGGCCACTGGAGCGGATCGACGTGGCCGTGCGGTTCGGGAAGCAGGGTGACATCGTCAAGAACGTCGGGCTGACCGGCGACCTCGAGCCCGCTCAGCGCGAGCAGTTGCTGGCGGCGGCCGGGCGCTGTCCCGTCCACCGCCTGCTGGCCCGGGAGGCGAAGATCGTCACGGTGCCCGCGCTGCTGGCGGAACCGGAGGCGTCGCACGTCTGAGCCGGCCTTCGCCGCGCGGGTCAGGGCGCGGTCGCCATCGCCTCCAGCCGCACCGAGCCGATCTCCTTGCGGGAGGAGACGCCGAGTTTCGCGAAGACCTTGCGCAGATGCCATTCGACCGTGTGCGGGCTGAGAAAGAGCCGCGCGCCGATCTCCGGGTTGGTGAAGCCGCCCTGCACGAGCCGGGCGATCTCGACCTCCTTCGCGGTGAGGACCGCGGTCTGAGCCGTGGCGCGGCCGCGCACCTTGACGCCGACGGCGTTCAACTCGCGTCGGGCGCGTTCCGCGAACGCCTCGGCCCCGGCGGCGTCGAGCATCTCGTGTGCCTCACTCAGCCGGGTGCGCGCCTGCGCCCGTCGCCGTTCCAGGCGCAGCCACTCGCCGTGCCGAAGCCGTGCGCGGGCGCTGTCCATCCGGACCCCGGCCGTGTCGAGCCGCTCGATCGCCTCCCGGTGCAGGGCGTCGGCCGTCTCGCCCTCGCTCACCAGGGCGCGCGCCGCGGCGGACGTGCCGAGCGCCCAGGGGGTGCCACTGACCCGGGCCATCTCCTCGATCGCGCGCACGGCCCCGGCGGCCCGCTCGGTACGTCCGAGGCGCACGGCCGCTTCGACGAGTTCGACCCGGGACTGGAGGGACAGGCCCATCTCCTGCGGGTTCTCACAGCCCCGCTCGGCCGCGGCGTAGGCCTCCTCGTACCTGCCGAGGCCGTTGTAGAGGACGGCGGCGGCCCACTGGGTGGCCGTCGCCACCTTGCCCTCCCCGCGCAGGAGGCGGTCCTGGGTGAGGGTCTCGATGGCCTGCCGGGTGGCCGGCTCCCGCCCTCGGAAGGGCTCCAGGACGAGTGCGCCGTAGTGGGCGAAGAAGCTGCTGCCGGTGGCTTCGCCGATCGCGTTCGCCTCCACGGTCAGGGAGGCGGCACCGCGCAGGTCGCCGGCGAACACCCGGTTCGACAGGCGCAGCAGGAGGGCCGAGGGCAGTACGGCGAGCGCTCCGTTCGCGCGGGCCAGGTCGACCAGCCGCGCCGACAGCTCGGACCAGGCGGCGAAGTCCCAGGTGTTGTGGGCCATGCGGCACGCGAACGGCAGCCAGCCCAGGCCCTCCTCCCGGGAGAGTTCCCCGTCCCGGAACGCCGCCACGGCGTCCAGGAGGATCGGCGCGCCCACCGCGTAGCCCTCGGTCACCACCCGGGCGAGACCGGTCAGGAGGCGGGTCTCCCGGCTCTCGGTGCCGATGTGGCCCGGCGTGCTGAGCACCGCGTCGGCGACGTCCCGGACCCCGCCCGTGGCCAGTCGGCCCGCGGTCAGGGCCGCGTAGATCGCGTCCCGGTACGTCTGGTCGGCGAGTGCGGAGTCGAACGGCTGGAGCCGCTTCGCCGCTTCGAGCAGCAGCGGCAGTCCGGCGCTGGCGCTCTTGGCCGCCGACATGATCTGCCCGCGCAGCAACGTCGCGCGTCCGGCTCCGACCTCGTCGAGCGGGCTCAGCTCCGCCGCGTCGACCAGTTCCCTCGCGGTGTCGAAGGCGCCCGCCTGGTACTTCGCCCGCGCCGCGGCCAGTGCCCTGGCTCCGCGGCGCACCGGGTCGGGGGTCAGCGCGGTGGCCCGGTCCAGGAAGGCCGCCGCCGCGGCGACACCCCCGCGCGCGTGCGCCCGCCCGGCGGAGCCCTCCAGTTCGGCGGCGACGTTCTCGTCCGGGCCCGACGCGGCGCTGGCGAGGTGCCAGACACGGCGTTCGGGATAGAGCGTGGCGTCGATCGACTCGGCCAGGGCCGCGTGCACGCGCCGGCGCTCCTCGAACCCGACGGCGCGGTAGGCCGCGGAGCGCACCAGTGGGTGGCGGAAGCGGACCCAGGTGCCGAGGGTCAGCAGACCCGACGCCTCGGCTTCGGTCGCGGCACGGTCCACGTCGATGCCGAGGCGTTCGGCGGCGCTCCGCAGCAGGGAGACGTCGCCGACCGGTTCGGTGGCGGCGATGAGCAGCAACTGCTGCGTCTGCGCGGAGAGGGACCGGATACGGCGGAGGAAACCCGCCTCGATCTGGCTGGACAGGGGGCGGCTCTCCGGGGCGCCGAATCCGCCGGCCATCTCGAGGAGGGTCAGGCCGCGCGGCAGCTCCACCAGGGCCAGCGGGTTGCCGCGCGTCTCGGCGACGATGCGGTCGCGGACCCGCTGGTCGAGCGGGCCGGTGACGACCGAGTCGATGAGCTCTCGGGAATCGCGCTCGCCGAGTCCGCGCACGGCGAGCTCCGGAAGATCCGTGAACACCTCGCGGGAGCCGGACTCGCGGACGGCCAGGACCAGCAGGACGGGTTCGGCGAGCAGCCGTCGGGCGACGAACTCCAGCGTCTGGGCCGAGACGCGGTCCAGCCACTGCGCGTCGTCGACCATGCACAGCAACGGCTCGTCGCCGACGGCGGCGGCCAGCAGGCTCAACGTGGCCAGGCCGACCAGGAACCGGTCGGGAGCGTCACCGATCTGCATTCCGAATGCCGTGCGCAGGGCGTTGCGCTGCGGCTCGGGGAGACTGTCCAGGTGGGAGAGCAGAGGTGCGCAGAGCTGGTGCAGCCCGGCGTAGGAGAGCTCCATCTCGGACTGCACGCCGACCGCTCTGACGACGCGGCATCCGGTGGCCCGGTCGAGCAGGTGGTTCAGGAGCTCGGTCTTGCCGATGCCGGCCTCGCCGCGCACCACCAGCACTCCGCTGCGGCCCGCTCTGGCCTGCGCGAGGAGGTCGTCGAGGACCTTGCACTCGTCCTGCCGCCCGATGAGCTCGGTCCGTGCGCCGTCCCTCACCATGGCAGCCTCCCGGCTGTCACGATACCCCGGCGTTTCACTTTCTGTAGACCTGTCTCAAACTGATTGCCGAAGCTCGCGCGCAGGCGCTCGGAACCCTGGGGTACGGCGCCCCTGCCTGCGCCCGCCTCCGCCTTCTGCCGCGTGCCGGTCCTCCCGGCCTCGCGTTCCGGCCGGGTCCACTGGCCGGAAGCCGCCGCTACGGATCTCGCGGTGCCCCGGTGCCGCGTGGGCGGATCAGGTCATCGATCCCACGACGACCGCCGTGCACACGAAGATCGTCAGGCCGATCGCGGTCATGGCGATCATGGTGCCGCGCAGCCAGCGGCCGAACCGGAGGCGGTGCGCCGCCTCGGCCGCGCCGATGCGCTCCGCGATGTGCTCGGTCACCATGCGGGCGACGTACTTCTGTTCCTCCAGGTACCACCGCTCCAGGTCCATCCGCTGCCCGTGGGTCAGCCCGTCGGCCTTCGCCGTGAAGGCGGACACCCTTCGGCGAGCGGCGCTGAGGTGCGCCTCGCGGTACAGGAACGCCTGTAGGTCGGCCAGCCCGCGAGCGGCCTGCTTGCTCGTGTTCATGAGGTACTCCCGTGTCACTCCGGTGGGTCGTGACGCGGCGCCGCGGCGGGCGCGGTGCCGGTGGGCCGCCGCCGGTCCTCCCGGGGGCGGCGGCCCACCCTCCGCTCAGCCGGTCGCCTGCGCCGCCTCGTTGATCAGCCGGGCGACGTCGCCCGGACGGGACACGCTGACCGCGTGGGAAGCGGTGACGTGCACCACCGTGGCCTTCGCGCGCTCGGCCATGTACGTCTGCACCTGGGCCGGGATGTTGCGGTCGTCGGCGGCCACGAGGACCCAGGACGGGATGTCCTTCCACGCCGGCGCCGAGGCGCCCTCCGCGAGCGCGGCGTCGGCCACGGGCCGCTGGGTGGCCGCCATCACCGCCGTGGTCTCCTCCGGGACGTCGGCGGCGAACTGCTGGTGGAATATGCTCTGCTCGATGTAGAGGTCCGCGGCCCGGCCGCCGCCGGGGAGCGTGACCGGCACCGGGCGGAGCGTCTCCCCGAGGGTGCTGCCCGGGAACTTGCCGGACAGGTCGACCGCGCTCTCGCCTTCGTCCGGCAGGAACGCCGCGACGAACACGAGAGCCTTGACGTGGCCGAGTCCCTTCGCGGCGTTGCTGATGACCGAGCCGCCGTAGGAGTGCCCGGCGAGGACCACGGGCCCGTCGATGGACTCCAGGAGCTGTCTGACGTACGCGCTGTCCTCGGTCAGCCCGCGCAGCGGATTGCTCGCGGCCACCACCGGGTAGTCGTGCGAGCGGAGTTTCTGGACGACGCCGTTCCAGCTGGACGAGTCCGCGAACGCGCCGTGCACGAGGACGACGGTCGGCTTCTGTGCGCTCATGAGGGTGTCCTTTCCGGATCAGTCGGTGCCGAGGGCCTTGCGCAGAACGTGGATCGCCTGCTCGATCGCCGCGCTGGAGGCCTGCGTTCCGCGGACCGGGTTCAGCATCATGAAGTCGTGCAGGCTGGCGTTGTAGCGGACGCTCGTGGTCGGCACCCCGGCCTCGATCAGCTTGCGGGCGTACGCCTCGCCCTCGTCGCGCAGCACGTCGTTCTCGTCGACCACGACGAACGCGGGCGGCAGCCCCTGGAGGTCCTCCGGGGTGGCGCGCAGCGGCGAGGCCGTGATCTGGTCCCGCTCCGCCGGATTGGGGGCGTAGGCGTTCCAGAACCACTCCATGGCCTTCGCGGTCAGGTGCGGTCCGTGCGCGAAGAGCCGGTAGCTCTCGGTGTCCTGCCCGGCGTCGGTGACGGGGTAGTAGAGGGACTGGTGCAGGAACGTCACGTCACCGCGCCGCTTGGCCATGTGGGTGAGGGCGGCGCTCATGTTGCCGCCGACGGAGTCACCGGCGACGACCATGCGGGAGCCGTCCAGGCCTTCGTCGGCGCCCTTGGTGGTGACCCACTGGGCGGTGGCGTAGGCCTGCTCGATGGCGACGGGGTACTTCGCCTCCGGGGAGCGGTCGTACTCGACGAAGACCACGGCCGCCTCCGCGCCCACGGCCAGTTCCCGCACCAGACGGTCGTGGGTGCCCGCGTTCCCGAGGATCCAGCCGCCGCCGTGCACGTAGAGGACGACGGGGAGTACGCCGGTGGTGCCGGCGGGCTTGACGATGCGCACCCGCACGTCGCCGACCTCGACGGGCACGGTGATCCACTTCTCGTCCACGTCCGGCTTCTCCACCGGACCGGACTGGACGTCGTCGAGCAGCTTGCGGGCGCCCTCGACACCGAGTTCGTACAGCAGCGGCGGCTTGGCCGTGGCGTCGGCGAAGTCCTGCGCGGCGGGCTCGAGAACGATGTCGCTCATGGTCACTCCTTGCGGTGATGAGGCTTTTGGATGGCTTTCCACCTCATGAGACCGCGCGAGGAGTCGATGTGTGACGTGTCGAGCCCGCACAGATGTCGCTAGTCGGCGGCGACCCGGGTGGGGTCCACCGGCCTCGGCAGCAGGAAGCCGTCGACGTACAGATCGACGTGCTCGTTGTAGAACGCGGTCAGTCCGGCGATGCGGTTGGCGTGGATGGTCGGGAAGTCGTACGTCCAGGCGATGTCCTCGTGGGCGCCGGTGTCGCCGTCGAAGGACCAGTAGTCGCTCGTCGTTCCCTTGTAGGGGCACCGGGTCACCGTGTCGGAGTGCCGCAGCCGGGTCCAGTCGATGTTCATGGGGTCGAGGTAGTAGCGGGTCGGCAGACCGGTCTCGAACAGCTTCACGCAGCCGGAGGCTTCCGCCAGCACGACGCCGTCCACCTCGACCCGGACGGTGCTGCGCGAACGCAGCGCGTCCACCCGCGAGTACGGGCTGCGCGGATGGACGAAGACCGGCTCGTCCTCCTCGAACCAGGCGTCCAGCGCCTCCCATTCGAAGCGCACCGTGTCGCGCAGGGCTTCGGGGGCGCCCTCCCCCCAGACCCAGGCGGCCCCCGCGCGGACCTCCGGGCCGACCCGCAGGGTGTGGCGGTGCGCGGGCCCGGCGCCGAGCTGCTCGGCGTGCTTGTCGTCGTCGAGCACACCCTCCGCCAAGTCCTCGATCGGGATGCTGAACTGCGGGTACGCCTGCCACTCCCACACGTACAGCGCGCGGCGGGTGTCGAAGGCGACACGGCCCCCGACCATTCCCCGGATGCGGCGGGGAACGGGCTCGACGTGTCCGATCGGGACGATGAGACTGGGGTGCAGGACGCTCTCGGTAGCCATGGTGATCACCTTGGGGTTCGCTGATGGGGCGCTCGCCGTACCCGGGGCCCGGGAGTGCGGCGCCGACTCGGGCCGATGGGCCCGGTCCTCTTCCTCGATGCTAACCGCCCGCACCCGGCGACCACACCGAACGCGGGCCGCGATGCACTCTTCTTCACACGGTGTGCCCAGAGTCATGTCATGCCTGCGGACCGCGGGGCCGGGGAACGGAGGGTGCCGTGCGTGCGGGCGCATGCGGCTGTCACAGAACGCGCGGGCACCCGGTCAATGGTCCGTAACCGTTCCACCCTTGAGGAGATACGTCATGGACGCGCGCATCAACTACTTCGGCAACGCCCTCGCGGGCAAGGTCATGAAGCACCTGAATTCGGCCGGTGCGGCGGTCCAGGCCGCTCTGCCGGTCGCCACTCAGGAACTGGTGAAGATCCGGGCCAGCCAGATCAACGGCTGCGGCTTCTGCACGGACATGCACACCAAGGACGCCGCCGCGGCGGGCGAGGACCAGCAGCGACTGAACCTGGTCGCCGTGTGGCGCGAGGCCACGGTCTTCTCGGACGCCGAGCGCGCCGCCCTGGCGGTGACCGAGGAGGGGACCCGCATCGCGGACGCCTCCGGCGGTGTCTCGGACGAGGTGTGGGCCGAGGCCGCGAAGCACTACGACGAGGACCAGCTCGCCGCGCTGATCTCGCTGATCGCCGTCATCAACGCCTACAACCGGATCAACGTCATCAACCAGCAGCCCGCGGGCGGTTACAAGCCCGGCATGTTCGGCTGACGCAGCCTTTCCGGCCGCGCGGCAGCCCGGCCGGACGCGTGCCGTCCGTCGCCTGCTCACCCCGACCCCCGAGCAGGCGACGGACCGCTCGGGCCCACGCCACCCCAGGACTCGACATGAACCCCTCCCCCGCTCCCGAGAGCACCGCTTCCCTCCGCATCGCCGGCGCCCGTGGGCGGTGGACCCTGCTGGCCACCGTCCTGGGCTCGAGTGTCGTACTGCTCGGCTCGACCGTCACCAACATCGCGCTCCCGCGCATCGGCCAGGACTTCGACGCCGATCTCGGCGTCCTCCAGTGGACGGTGAACGCCTACATGCTGACCCTGGCGGGACTCATCCTGCTGGGCGGTTCCCTGGGCGACCGGTTCGGA
The DNA here is from genome assembly GCF_002188365.1 of Streptomyces sp. CS113. Classification (NCBI taxonomy): domain Bacteria; kingdom Bacillati; phylum Actinomycetota; class Actinomycetes; order Kitasatosporales; family Streptomycetaceae; genus Streptomyces; species Streptomyces sp. CS113. The sequence continues at coordinate 7,787,805 of NZ_KZ195574.1, read as the reverse complement.
CGGCGCCGCATCTTCGTCCTGGGCCTGGTGTGGTTCGCGGTCGCCTCGCTGCTGTGCGCGGTGGCTCCGGACACCACCACGCTCATCGCCGCCCGGGCCCTCCAGGGCGTCGGGGGCGCGCTGCTCACGCCCGGGTCACTGGCGATCATCGAGGCCTCCTTCCATCCGGACGACCGGCCGCGCGCGATCGGCCTGTGGTCCGGCTTCGGCGGCATCGGCGCCGCCCTGGGGCCGTTCGTGGGCGGGTGGCTGGTGGACGGGCCCGGCTGGCGCTGGACCTTCGTGCTGAGCGCCGTCCCGGCGCTGCTGTGCGTCCCCGTCGCCCTGCGCCATGTTCCGGAGTCCGTGGGCGCACCGCGCAAGGAAGCGGTGCCCACGGCCGGCGCGAGGGCCCGGCGCGGGGTCGGCTTCGACGTGCCGGGCGCCGTCCTGGGAGCTCTGGCCCTGGCGCTGGTCACCTACGCGCTGACGGAGGCGCGCGACGGCGGGACCGTGGCCGTCGCCGCGGCCGTCGGCGGTGTCGTCGCGGGGGCCGCGTTCCTCCGCGTCGAACGGCGCAGCGGCGACCCCATGATGCCGCTGGCGATCTTCTCCTCCCGGCAGTTCACCGCCGTCAACGTGATCACCCTGTGCGTCTACGCGGGGACGGGCGGGTTCTTCTTCCTGACCGCGCTGCAACTCCAGATCGTCGTCGGGTACTCGGCGCTGGCCGCGGGGGCGGCGATGCTGCCGAACACCGTGCTGATGCTGCTGTTCTCGTCCCACGCCGGGACGCTCGCCCAGCGGCTGGGGCCGCGGGCCCCGCTCACCGTCGGCCCGCTGGTGTGCGGAGCGGGCATGCTGCTGATGCTGCGGGTCGGTCCGGGCGCGTCCTACGTCCAGGACATCCTCCCGGCCCTCCTGGTGATGGGCGCCGGCATGGTCGTCATGGTCGCCCCCCTGACCGTGACCCTGCTCGCCTCGGTGGACGCCTCGAACGCCGGGCTGGCCAGCGGCATCAACAACGCCGCGGCCCGGGCGGCGGGGCTGGTGTCCGTCGCGGCGCTCCCGCTGCTGGTCGGGATGGGGCCGGAGGCCTACCGGTCGGACGCGGCCTTCGACGCCTCCTTCGGCCGGGCCATGCCGCTGTGCGCGCTCCTGCTCGCCGTCGGCGCGTCGGTCGCCCTTCTCACGCTGCGACGGTCCGCCACCGCCCCTCGTCCGGCGCACGGGCACACCCACGGCTGGCTGACGGAACCGCCGCTGGTGTCCCGCTTCGCCCATCATCAAGCCGTCGAATGACAACCGGCGCCGCGCGCGGCGTTTGCCGTACGAAAGGAACCAGACATGTCGTACCCGTACCCGGAGCAGAAGTACTGGGGTGAGGACGGCGAGGTCAGCGCCGTCTTCCGGCCGGCCACCACACCGCCGAACCTGGGTGAGAGCGGCACCGGAAAGGACGCCACCCACTATCTGGCCACCACGGCCACCACACGGGGCGAGTTCGGGCTGTACCGGGTCGAGATGCGGCCCCGGGCGGGCGGCCCGAAGACCCATTTCCACAAGCGGATCTCGGAGTCCTTCTTCATCCTGGACGGGACCGTGCGCGTCTTCGACGGTGTGCAGTGGGTCGACGCCCGCAAGGGTGACTTCCTGCACGTCCCCCAGGGCGGGCTGCACGCCTTCCGCAACGACTCCGACGCACCGGCCGACATGCTGCTGCTGTTCACCCCGGGCGCCCCGCGCGAGGAGTACTTCGAGCAGGTCTCCCAGTTGGGGCACGCTTCCGAGGAGGAGCGTGCCGCGTTCTTCGACCGGCACGACTCGTACTTCGTGGAGTAGGAGCGGGAGCCTTGGTACCGCGCGACGACGGGGCCCCGCATCCGTGACCTCCCGGCCTGGCCGGTGTCACGGGTGCGGGGCCCCGTCGTGCGTGCCCGACCGGGGTCAGGCGGTGGGCCGGGGGGCGCGCAGGTGGGCGCGCTCCTTCAGCTCGGCCTCGTCGACCAGTTCGAGCATGGGCTTGCCGGGCGCGCACATCATCGTGACGACGAACTCCGTCTTCTCGTCGCTGAGCGCGTTGCCGTCCTGGTAGTGGATGGCGTCGCCGCCCGGCTCCCAGAAGGTGCCGCCGGCCTCGACGACACGCTCGGGCTCACCCTCCAGTTCGAAGCGGACGGCGCCCTTGATGACGTAGCCGAACGCCGGGCCGGAGTGGCGGTGCGGCGGGGTGCCGGGGTCGCCGGGCTCCCACTCGACGTGGATGGTCATCGCCGAGGCGCCCTCGGGGACGACGATCGGCGAGGCGTCCTGGAGCATCTTCGCCGCGCGGGTCCAGCTCGGACCGTCCGCGTCGCCGGTTCCGTGTCCGTGGTGGGCGTGCTGTGCATTCTCCGACATCGAGTCGCACCTTCCGTGGTTCCCCCGTGACCGGGCGGCACATCGTCCGCCGTCACGGGGTGGTCTCCGGTCGTGATGACCGCTCGCCCTCCTGACCGGACACCGTGCGGGTCTGTGACACCGCGCCACGGCCGGCCGGGTACGCGCCCCGGCCGCACGGTGTCACACGAAGGACTCGCGGTCTGTCTAGGTGAGACGGGCACGTTGGCACTTCGGCATCCGCCACCGTCCGCCCGGAACACCCAGCGGGGTCATCGGCCCCCGACGGAGGAGACGCAGATGAGAGTCGTCGTTGCAGGTGCCACCGGACTGATCGGTTCCCGGACCGTCGCACGGCTCCGGGACCACGGGGTGGAGGTCGTCCCCGTGTCGCGCGGGGAAGGAGTCGACGTCAGCACCGGCCAGGGCCTGGACCGGGCGCTGCGCGGCGCCGAGGTGGTCGTGGACGTCACCGACGCGCCCTCCCGGCGGCAGGAGACCAGCACCGCGTTCTTCACCACCGCGACGGGCAACGTCCTCAAGGCGGCCGCCGCCGCGGGCGTCGAGCACTACGTGGCGCTGTCGGTGGTGGGCGCCGACCGGATCGGCTCGGGCTACTTCCAGGCCAAGGCGGCGCAGGAGGACCTGGCACGGAACACCACCGTGCCGTACTCCGTGGTGCGCGCCACACCGTTCCACGAGTCCGTGGAGGCCGCCGCCGCGGCCGGCACCCGGCCCGACGGCGTACACGTGCCGCCGCTGTCGCTGCGGCCCGTCTCGGCGGACGACGTCGCCGCGGCCGTCGCCCATGTCGCGGTCGGGCTCCCCCAGTTCGGCGTGGTCGAGACCGCCGGGCCCGAGGAGCTCCGGCTGGAGGACCTCACGGCCGAGGTGCTCGGTTTCCTCGGCCGGCCCGGCCCGGTGATCACCGACCCGCGGGCGCCGTTCTTCGGCGCGGTGCTCGAGGAGCGGGCCCTGCTTCCCGGCCCGGACGCCCGGTTGGGCCATCACACGTTCTCTCAGTGGCTCAAGAGCCGCTAACCCGCCGGACGGCGCTGCCCGTCGCCCGGATCTCCCCCTCAGACCTGTCGCCCCGCGACACCCACCGTGTCCGCGGCCGGTGTCGCCGACACCACGCCGTGAAAAGAAGGCTGCCATGAGTGAACCCTCCCGGCCGACCGAGAACCCTGTGATCAGCGAGCTGGACCAGCTGCCCGACCGCGACCGCGAGGAGACCGCCGAGTGGCGGGCCTCCCTCGACGCCGTCGTGCGCAACGCGGGGCCGGAACGGGCGGTGTACCTGATGCGGCGAGTGCACGAGTTCGCCGCGAGTACGGGCATGTCCCTGCCGGGGCTGCTGCACTCGGACTACATCAACACCGTCCCGGCCGCCGCGCAGCCGGAGTTCGACGGCGACCTGGAGATGGAGACCAGGATCACCGCGCTCAACCGGTGGAACGCGGCGGCGATGGTCACCCGCGGCGCGCGCCTCGGGCTGGGCGGTCACATCTCGACCTACGCCTCGGCGGCCTGGCTCTACGAGATCGGCTTCCACCACTTCTTCCGGGGCAAGGACGGCGACGGCTCCGGCGACCAGCTCTTCGTCCAGGGACACGCTTCCCCCGGCATCTACGCCCGGGTCTTCCTGGAGGGGCGGCTGAGCGAGAGCCAGCTGGACGCCTTCCGCCGGGAGGCCGGTGGTCATGGACTGCCGTCCTATCCGCACCCCCGGCGGCTGCCTTGGCTGTGGGAGTTCCCGACGGTCTCCATGGGACTTGGCCCCCTCGGCGCCGTCTACCAGGCCCGCTTCAACCGCTATCTGCACGCCCGCGGCATCAAGGACACCTCCGCCTCACGGGTGTGGGCGTTCCTGGGCGACGGGGAGATGGACGAGCCGGAGTCGACGGCCGCCCTGACCCTCGCCTCCCGCGAGAACCTGGACAATTTGACGTTCGTCATCAACTGCAACCTCCAACGCCTGGACGGCCCGGTACGGTCCAACTCGAAGATCGTCCAGGAACTGGAGGCACGGTTCCGGGGCGCGGGCTGGAACGTGGTCAAGACGCTCTGGGGCGAGGCCTGGGACCCGCTGCTGGCGCAGGACACCACCGGCGACCTGGTACGGCGCCTGGGCGAGGTGCCCGACGCCCAGATGCAGACGCTCGCCGCGCGGGACGCGGCCTACATACGCAAGCACTTCTTCACGGGTGACGCCCTGTCGGCGCTCTCCGCCTCCCTGAGCGACGCGCGGGTGGTCGACCTGTTCGAGAACTCGCGTGGTGGACACGAGCCGTTGAAGGTGTACGCCGCCTACCGGGCCGCCGTGGAGCACCGGGGCGCCCCGACGGTGGTCCTCGCCCAGACGGTGAAGGGCCACACGCTGGGCCCGGCGTTCGAGTCGCGCAACGCCAACCACCAGATGAAGAAGCTCACGATGGAGCAGTTCCGGGCCATGCGCGACCTGCTGGAGCTGCCCATCCCCGACAGCGCGCTCGCCGGCGACCAGGTGCCGTTCTGGCACCCCGGGCAGGACTCGCCCGAGGTGCGGTACCTGCGCGAACGCCGGGCCGCGCTGGGCGGGCCCGCACCCGTGCGCCGGGTGGTCGCCAAGCCGCTGCCGGAACCGCCGGCCAAGCCCTTCGAGGACCTGGAGAAGGGGTCCGGCCACCAGGAGATGGCCACCACGATGGCACTGGTCCGGCTGGTCAAGGACCTGATGCGCGACCCGCGCAGCGGGGCCCGCTGGGTGCCGATCGTCCCCGACGAGGCGCGCACCTTCGGCATGGAGTCGATGTTCCCCACCGCCGGCATCTACTCGCCGCAGGGGCAGAACTACGACCCGGTCGACGCGGACCAACTGCTCCACTACCTGGAGAGCACGACCGGGCAGCTGCTCATCGAGGGCATCACCGAGGCCGGTTCCGTCGCCGAGTTCGCCGCCGCCGCGACGTCGTACGCCACGCACGGCGAACCCATGATCCCCTTCTACATCTTCTACGCCATGTTCGGCTTCCAGCGGACCGGCGACCAGTTCTGGGCGCTCGGCGACCAGATGGGCCGCGGCTTCGTGGTCGGCGGCACCGCCGGGCGCACGACGATGACCGGCGAGGGCCTCCAGCACGGGGACGGACACTCGCACCTGCTCGCCGCCACCAATCCGGCGGCCGTCAGCTACGACCCGGCGTTCGCCTACGAGATCGCGGTCATCGTCCGGGACGGTCTGCGCCGCATGTACGGCGAGCAGTCCGAGAACGTCTTCTACTACCTGACCGTGTACAACGAGCCCAAGCACCAGCCCGCCATGCCGCCGGTCCCCGGCATCGAAGAAGGCATCGTCCGGGGCATCTACCGGTACCGGCCCGCCGAGGCGCCCGCGGCCGGACCCCGGATCCAGCTGCTCGCCTCCGGTACGGCGATCCACTGGGTCCTGCGCGCACAGGAACTCCTCGCCTCCGACTGGGGCGTGCACGCCGACGTGTGGTCGGTGACGTCCTGGACGGAGCTGCGCCGGGACGCGATGCGTGCCGACGACGCCGGGACGCGGGGCGAGGAACGCACCCCGTTCGTCACCCGGGCCCTGTCGGGGGCGCCGGGGCCGGTGCTGGCCGTCAGCGACTGGATGCGGCAGGTGCCCGACCAGATCAGCCAGTGGGTCGAGCAGGACTACTACTCCCTGGGCACCGACGGCTTCGGGCTGTCCGACACCCGTGAGGACGTGCGCCGCTACTTCCGGGTGGACGCCGAGTCGGTCATGGTGACCGCACTGGACCGGCTGGCCCGGGCGGGGCAGGTGCCGCCGGAGACCGTCGCGCGAGCCCGCGCGCAGTACGGCCTCGAGCGCTGAGCCCCCGTACGAGGCGCCCCTACCGCCCGCGTCGTCCGACGCGGGCCGTGCACGACAGGTACGGCGGGGCCACGCGCCCCGCCGTTCCGTGAGGAGTTGAACGTCATCATGACCGTTTCCGTGACCCTGCCGGCTCTCGGCGAGTCCGTCACCGAGGGCACCGTGACCCGCTGGCTGAAGCAGGTCGGTGACCCCGTCGAGGCCGACGAGCCCTTGCTGGAGGTGTCGACCGACAAGGTGGACACCGAGATCCCCTCCCCGGCCGCCGGCGTCCTGCTGGAGATCCTCGCCGCCGAGGACGAGACCGTCGAGGTCGGTGCCGGCCTCGGCATCATCGGCTCCCCGGACGCGACCCCGGCGGCCCCGGCGGCCCCGGCCGCACCTGCGCCCCCACCCGCGCCCTCGGCACCGGCGCCCGCTGCCAACCCGGCACCGGCACCCGCTCCCACTCCGGCACCCGCTCCGGCACCGGCACCGGCACCGACTCCCACTCCGGCTCCGGCTCCGGCTCCGGCTCCGGCTCCGGCTCCGGCTCCGGCCGAGCCTTTCGTGCCGCCTGTCGCGGCCGCCGTTCCGGCTCCGCCCGTGCCCGCGCCCTCGCCCGCGTCTCCGCAGGCACCGGCACCGGCACCCGCACCCGCACCCGCACCAGTGGGCGCCGCCCCGGTGGAGGACGCGTCCTCGCTCCGCGGCCGCACGGTCCCGATGACCCGTATCCGCCGGGCCATCGGCAACAACCTCAAGAAGGCGCTGCTGGAGCAGGCGCAGCTCACCTCGACGGTCGAGGCCGACGTCACCCGGCTGATGCGCCTGCGGAACCGGTCGAAGGACGGGTTCCTGGCCCGGGAGGGCCTCAAGCTCTCCCCCATGCCCTTCTTCGTCAAGGCAGCCGCCCAGGCGCTGAAGGCGCATCCGGTGGTCAACGCCCGGATCAACGAGGACGAGGGGACCATCACCTACTTCGACACCGAGAACGTCGGGATCGCGGTCGACACGGACGCCGGTCTGATGACCCCGGTCGTCAAGGCGGCCGGTGACCTCACCGTCGCCGGGCTCGCCCGGGCCGTCCACGATCTCGCCGACCGGGCCCGCGGTGGTCACCTGACCCCGGACGACGTGTCGGGCGCGACCTTCACGATCTCCAACACCGGTTCGCGCGGCGCGCTGTTCGACACCGTCATCGTGCCGCCGAACCAGGCCGCGATCCTCGGTGTGGGCGCCACGGTCAGGAGGCCGGGGGTCGTGCGCGTCGGTGACGAGGAGATCATCGGCGTCCGGGACCTGGTGCACCTGTCGCTGTCGTACGACCACCGGCTGGTGGACGGGGCGGACGCGGCCCGCTACCTGACGGCGGTCAAGGCGCTCCTGGAGTCGGCGGCGTTCGAGGACGACCTGTACCCCTACGCCGCTGCGTGAACGAGGAAAGCCGGTGCGGGCGATGCCCGCACCGGCTTTTTCCGTCGGCGGCGCAGGCCGCGGACGCGGTGTGTGAAGGTACCCGCACGCGTTACTGACGGGGGACGGACGCGTGGGCCGTCAGGTCGTGGACCTGGACCCGTGCGGTGACGGCGCCGCCCTCCTCCGTGCGCTGTACGGGAACGGGCGCGTGGCGCAGCATGGCGTCGATCCGCTCGTCGCCGGCCAGGAAGAGGCCGTAGAGCGTCGTCCAGCCGCCGGCCCGCGCGTGTTCGCCCAGGTGCTGGAGCAGGCGGGTCCCGAGTCCGCGGCCCTGCCAGGAGTCCTCGACCAGCAGCGCCGCCTCGGCGGCCGTGTGGTCCGGCATCAGGTGACCCACGGCGACGATGCGTCCGGTCGCGCCCACGGCCGCCAGATGTACCGAACCGGGGCGGGACAGCAGAATGGGCACATACGTGCGAGGGTCGGCCATCGCCCGGTGGTAGCGGCTCCACAGGGTCTGCGGCGAGCAGCGGCGGTGCATCGCCACGGTGCGAGCGAGCTGATCGGGGCCTATCGGGATGATCCGCGGTTCGCGGCGCATGAGTCCGTCCTTGGGCGGCCGCGAACCGGTGCGCGACACGCACACGGCGCGGGGTCGGAAAAGGGCCGGTGGCGAACCACCGGCCCTTCGATCACCGGTGCGCGCTCAGCGCACCGAACGGGCGGCGTCCTCGATGACGCCGGTGACCTTTCCCGGCTGCGAGACGCTGACCGCGTGGGACGACCGCACCTCCGTGGTGTGGGCACCGGCCCGCCGGGCCATGAACTCCTGGGTCGCGGCCGGGATGTTGCGGTCCTGGGTGGCGACCAGGACCCAGGAGGGAATGGTCTTCCAGGCCGGTTCGGCCGCTGCCTCGCCCAGGGCCGCCTCGGTGACCGGTCGTTGGGTGACGGTCATGAGGTCGGTCTTGTTGCGCGGCACATCGGCCGCGAACTGCTGGCGGAACTTGTCGTTCTGGATGTACAGGTCGGTGCCGGCGGAACCGTCGGCGTTCGTCACCGGCACGGGGCGCAGCGCGTCAGCGAGGGTGCTGCCGGGGAACCGCTCGGACAGGTCGCCCGCGCTCTCGCCCTTCTCGGGGAGGAAGGCGGCGAGGTACACCAGCGCCTTGACGTTCTTGTTGCCGGTGGCGGCGTTGCTGATGACCGAACCGCCGTACGAGTGACCGGCGAGCACGACGGGTCCGTCGATGCCGGCCAGGACGTCCTTGAGGTAGGCGGAGTCGCCGCTCAGGGAGCGCAGCGGGTTGGCGACGGCGACGACCGGATAGCCGTCGTGCCGCAGCCTGTCGATGACGCCGTTCCAGCTCGTGGAGTCGGCGAACGCACCGTGGACCAGCACGACGGTGGGCTTGTGGCCGCGGTCGGCGGGGCCCTTGTCGGCGGAGGCCGGGGCGATCGTGGTGGCGAGCAGGCCTGCGGCGACGCCGGCGCCGGCCAGGACGGTCATCGTCGTATGGGTCCGGCTGGTGCGGAAGGTGCGGTTCATGTCTGATGCCTTTCGGGCGGGATCGTGATCGGTGGGTGCGGCACGTTGTGTCGCCTTTTCACCTTTGAGACCGGAAACCAACCAAATGCGTGACATGGTGTGAAAATGGTCTCCGCCGGTGTGTGTCGTCTCGCGGTTCAGGACCCGTGCCGACCGGTGATCTCCTCGTGCTCGGTCGCCGTGGGCTTGGGGATCTGTGTGCCGGGGCCGTAGAGGAAGCCGCTGAGTCCGGTGCGCAGGCGCTGGGTGCCGCGGGCCACGGCACCGTCCCCGTCGCGCGGGGGTACGGCGTCCAGGGGCCGGTGCTGCTCGTGCGAGGTCAGGGTGTGCAGTCGGGCCGGGTCGAGGGGCTCGTGGACCTCGACGTACTCGCCGTGCGGCAGGCGCTTGATGACGCCGGTCTCCCGGCCGTGCAGCACCAGGTCGCGGTCCTTGCGCTGGAGTGCCAGCGCCACGCGCTTGGTGACGACGAAGGCCAGGACCGGGACGACGAAGAGGCCGACGCGAACGGCCCAGGTCACGTCGTTGACGGACATGTGCAGGCGGGTGGCGATGATGTCGTTGGCGGCACCGATCAGGGCCACCGCGTAGACACTGAGCCAGGCCACGCCGAGGGCGGTACGCACCGGGCGGTTGCGGGGACGGTCGAGCAGGTGGTGCTCGCTGTCGTCGTCCGTGACCCAGGCCTCGAGGAACGGATAGGCCCCCATGGCCAGGAAGAGCAGCATCCCGGCCAGCAGCGGCAGCAAGTTGTCCAGCGCCAGGGTGTGGCCCCAGAAGTCGATCTCCCAGCCGGGCATGACGCGCAGCAGTCCGTCGGCGACGCCCATGTACCAGTCGGGCTGGGACCCGGCGGAGACCTGGTCGGGACGGAAGGGGCCGTAGTCCCAGACGGGGTTGATCTCGGCGACGGCGGCCATGAAGAAGATCACGCCGGCCACGAAGAAGAAGTAGCCCGCGGCCTTCACGGCGTACACCTTGGCCGGAAGACCGACGACGTTGTCGCGGGTACGGCCGGGTCCGGGATACTGCGCGGGCCGGTGGCGCAGGGCCAGGACCACGTAGGCCGCGATGAGGACGACCATGAGCGCGGGGATGACCAGGACGTGCAGGGTGTTGAAGCGGGCGATCAGGTCGTCGCCGGGGAACTCACCGCCGAAGAGGAAGAACGACAGATAGGTCCCGACGACGGGGATCGACAGGATCGTGCCGTTCACGACCTGGAGGCCGGTGCCGGACAGCAGGTCGCCCGGCAGGTCGTAGCCGGTCAGGCCTCCGAACATCGCCAGGACGAGCAGTCCGAACCCCAGCACCCAGTTCAGCTCCCGCGGCTTGCGGAACGCGCCGGTGAAGAAGACCCGCAGCATGTGGGCGAGGAGGGCGGCGACGAAGACCAGGGCCGCCCAGTGGTGGGCCTGGCGGACGAGCAGGCCGCCGCGGACGTCGAAGGAGATGTGCAGGGTCGAGTCGAAGGCCTCGGACACCAACTGCCCGCGCAGGGGGGCGTAGTCGCCCTGGTAGACCACGAGTTCGGAGGAAGGGTGGAAGTAGAGGCTCAGATAGACACCGGTGATCAGCAGGATCACGAAACTGTAGAGCGCGATCTCACCGAGCATCAACGACCAGTGGTCGGGGAAGACCAGGCGCCGGACGGAGCGCGCGACGGGGCGGCGGCCCAGCCGGCTGTCGGCCCATCGGGCGAGTCTGTCCCCCGTGCGCTCCTGCTCCGGCTCCACCGGCCGGCTGTCGTGGCCCATCTCTTCACCCTTCGTTTCTGCGTCACCCGCGGCTCACCGGCGCCGCGGTGGCGGGCTCCGCCGTGGATCCGCGGCACTGGCCCGGCGCGAGGGCTTCCGACCGCCGCGCGGCTGTGGTGGGGGGTGGGGGGACGCCCCCGCGGATCGCCCGCCGGGAAGACCGTCGGCACCCGTATGGCGCGACGAATCCGACTCGTCCGACGCTGTGCTGTTCGGCATGATTCGTGTACCGCTGTCGTCACCATGACCGGCGAGCCGGTGCGGGTGTGACATGCGCGGTGCCCCCGGGCAGGACGGCGGCGGGACGGCCCCGGCGTGGCTGACACCGGGGCCCGGGCGTCATCGGGACACGACGTTCTCCAGCTCCTCACCTGCGGCGAAACGGATCAGCTGGTGCCGGATGAGCTGTTCGAGACGGGGCCACAGGGCCGCCGTGAACGCGCCGACGTGCGGCGTGATCAGCACGCCGGGCGTCTCCCGCAGCAGATGGCCCGGCGGGAGCGGCTCGGGGTCGGTCACGTCGAGCGCGGCCCGCAGCCTGCCTCCGTGGGTCTCCTTGAGCAGGGCGTCGGTGTCGACGACGGCCCCGCGCGCCACGTTGACGAGCAGGGCGCCGTCCTTCATGCGGGCCAGCATGCCCGCGTCGAAGAGCTGACGGGTCTGCGGGGTCAGCGGGACGGACAGCACGACGACATCGGCGTCGCTCACGAGCCGGGGCAGGTGTGCGGCGGAGCGGACGGGGCCCCGGGGCGCGTCCCGGTCCGCGCCGGCCACACGGGTCACCGCACATCCGAAGGGCACCAGGAGCTCCTCCAGCGCGGAGCCGACGGCGCCGTAGCCGACGATGAGCACGGACCGCCCGTACAGGGACGGGAAGACCTCCGGTCGCCACGCCCCGCCGTCCTGGGCGCGGACCGACTCCGGTATGCCGCGCAGCGAGGCGAGGATCAGGGTCAGGGCCAGTTCGGCGGTGCTCGGTGCGGGAGCCGCGCCCGCGTTGCACAGGGTCACCGGGCGAGGCAGCCGGTCCAGCTCCGCGCGCAGTTCGTCCGTGCCGGAACTCAGGGCCTGCACCGCACGCAGCCGTGTCATGTGGGGCAGGGGACTGCTGATGACATCGATGTCCTTGGTCAGCGGCGGGGCGTAGAACTCCACCTCCGACGGGTCCGACGGGAAGGCCGAACGGCCGTCCCAGCGTACGTACTCCAGTCCCGGCGGCAGGTCGGTGAGCTCGGCGAACTGGGCGGGCAGCCATACCTGCGGGGTTCTCACGGTCATGACGGCGTGTTCTGCTTTCCCTCCGGGTTCCGCGAGTCGGAACCAGAGAACTGACTGCGTGTGCCATGCACTTGTGACAGCCCGTCTCCGTGACGGGCATCACCTCGGATCCGCCCGGACCGGCCCCCTCGCGAGGCACCCGCTGTCACACGTCCGGCTCACACGTTGTCTAGCTGGACATGCACCCCGTCATCACCGGAGCACCCGTGTCCCGGCCGGACCCGGACTCCTACGCCGTGACCGCCGAGTTCTACGACATCCTCCAGGCCGACCGGGACGCGGCACGCGTTCGCGAGCTCTACTGCCGGCATGTCGCGCGGGCCCGTCTCGGTGTGCTGGACATCGGGGCCGGGACCGGCCGGATCACGCTGATGAGCCTGGCCGAGTCCGCGGTCGACGTGCACGCGGTGGAGCCCGCGCGAGCCATGCGCACGTCCCTGCTCACCCGCCTCGCCACCCTGCCCGCGCGTCAGCGCGGGCGCGTGACCGTGCACCCGCACACCCTGGACGAGGCGGCGCTGTACGCGGCCGCGGACGTCGCCGTGTGCCACAACACGGTCGCCTGCCTCCCCCCGGCCGCGCGGGACGCGCTGTGGCCCGCGATCCACGCGGCTCTGGCCCCGGGGGGCACGCTCCTCCTGGAGCCGCCGCCCGCGCTGCCGCCCCCTCGCGACGTCGTGCGCCGCCTGCCGGAGCAGCGGGTCGGCGCGCACGTGTACGGCGGACGCATGACGATGTCCGCTGCGGGATACCGCATCCACACCCGTGTCGACTACTGGGTGCGCAGCGGACGGCATGTGCTGCGGGAGCACACGGAGTCGTTCTGGATGTGGCCCGCCTCGCGCACACGGATCATCGACGACCTGGCGCGGCACGGCTTCGTCCCTGCGCCGGGGCACGACGATCCGCGTGTTCTGGCCGTGACGCGGCCACCCCACCGGTGAACCGGCGGGCGGGACGGGCGCCGAACTCCGGGAGCACGGGGCCGGGCGGGCCCGTGCCACGGTGTCACAACGCGTGTCGTCGCCCGGTCTGAAAGGTGACCGGACCACTCGGTCCGGGTGCGCCTCACAGACTGGGACGGGTATCTCATGCCGCGTGCGAAGACGTTCGTGATCGTCGGGGGCGGTCTGGCCGCCGGCAAGGCCGCGGAGGAATTGCGCGAGCACGGCCACGACGGGCCGCTCGTCGTCATCGGGGACGAGCGGGAACGGCCGTACATCCGGCCACCGCTGTCCAAGGGCTACCTGCTGGGCAAGGAGGACCGCGAGTCCATCCACGTGCACCCCGAGAGCTGGTACCGGGAGCACGACGTCGATCTGGTCCTGGGCACGAGCGTGACGTCCGTCGACGCGCATGACCGGGCGGTGACGCTGGACGACGGCCGTCGCGTGCCCTACGCCGGTCTGCTGCTGGCCACCGGTTCCTCGCCGCGCCGCCTGTCGGTGCCGGGCGCGGACCTGGAGGGCGTGCTGTACCTGCGGCGCGTGGGCGACAGCGAGCGCCTCAAGGAGGCGTTCACCGAAGGCGCCCGGGTCGTGGTGGTCGGCGGCGGATGGATCGGGCTGGAGACGGCGGCGGCGGCCCGGGCGGCCGGCGCGGAGGTAACCGTGCTGGAGCGCGGTGAGCTGCCCCTGCTGAAGGTCCTGGGCCGGGAGGCGGCCGAGGTCTTCGCCGCTCTGCACCGGGACCACGGTGTGGACCTGCGTCCCCATGCCCAGATCGAGGCCGTCACCGGCACCGGGGGCCGCGTCGACGGGGTCCGGCTCGCCGACGGCACCCACCTGCCCGCGGACGCCGTGGTCGTGGGCGTCGGCATCACGCCCAACGTCCGCCTGGCCGAGGAGGCGGGCCTCGAGGTGCGCAACGGCATCGTGACGGACGCCCGTCTGCGGACCTCCGCCGCCGGTGTCCACGCCGCCGGTGACGTCGCCAACGCCTACCACCCCCGGCTCGGCCGGCACCTGCGCGTGGAGCACTGGGCCAACGCGCTGCACCAGCCCCGTACCGCCGCGCTGAGCATGCTCGGCCAGGACGCGGTGTACGACCGGCTGCCGTACTTCTACACCGACCAGTACGACCTCGGCATGGAGTACACCGGGTACGCCGAACCGGGCGGCTACGACCGCGTCGTCTTCCGCGGGTCGCGCGAGGAGCGGCGGTTCCTGGCGTTCTGGATGTCCGGCGACCGGGTGCTGGCGGGGATGAGCGTCAACCTGTGGGACGTCATCGGGACGATCCGCGCCCTGATCGAGTCGGGCGCGGAGACGGACGACGCCGCCCTCGCCGACCCCTCGGTCCCGCTGGAGAGCCTGCTTCCCCCGCACGCGCGGCCGACGGGGGACCAGGCGTGACCGGCAGCGCTCCCGCGCCGCTGCGCCCGATGCCGGACGACTGGCGGCGGGCCCTGGCCGTGGTGGCCCACCCCGACGACCTCGAGTACGGGTGCTCGGCGGCCGTGGCCTCCTGGGTGGCCGACGGCAGGGAGGTCACGTACCTGCTCGCCACCCGCGGTGAGGCCGGCATCGACACCCTGGATCCCGGACGGGCCGGCCCCCTGCGGGAGGCGGAACAGCGGGCCGCCGCCGCGGCGGTCGGTGTCCGCGCGGTGGAGTTCCTGGACCACCGGGACGGTGTGATCGAGTACGGCGTGTCCCTGCGCCGCGACATCGCCGCCGCCGTACGGCGTCACCGGCCGGAACTGGTGATCACCCTGAACCACCGGGACACCTGGGCCGCCGGGGCCTGGAACACCCCGGACCACGTGGCGGTGGGGCGCGCCGTGCTGGACGCGGCGGCGGACGCGGGCAACCGGTGGATCTTCCCGGAACTGGCCGAACAGGGGCTGCCGCCCTGGAACGGCGTCCGCTGGGTGGCCGTCGCCAACTCACCGGCGCCGTCCCACGCCGTGTCCGCCGAGCCGGGCTTCGAACAGGGCGTCCAGTCCCTGCTGCGGCACCGGACCTACCTCGAAGCCCTGACCGAGGAGGACCCCGAGACGTACGCGCGCCGCTTCCTGGGCGAGAGCACCGGCGTCCACCGCGCACGGTTCGACGGCGCTCCCGCCGTCGCCTTCGAACTGTTCAGCCGATGACCGGGCGCCCGCGGGCCCCCTACGCCTCTCGCCGCCGTCGCGACTCCCCCATCCGCACGGGCCGGTGCCCGTGCCGAGGAAGGACCCCTCATGATGTACGACTCCCCCGCCGTCCTGGACGCCGGACCGTCCGACGGCGTGGATCCGGACGCGTTCGTGCGCGCCGCCGTGCGCTGGCACTTCGACCCGGAGACCGGCTCCCGCTACTGGCTGGACCGGGCCGAACGGCTCGCCTTCGATCCGCGCCGGGACGTCAAGGGCGTGGACGACCTCGCACTCTTCCCCGACCTGAGCGACGAACTGCGCCAGGTCCCGGTGGCGGACCTGATCCCCCGGGGTTACGGCGGCGACGCCCGGCTGCTCAACGTCTTCGACAGCGGCGGGACGACCGGGGCGCCCAAGCGGGTCGTCCAGCTCGACGACTGGATGCGGCACAGCACCGCACAGGTCGACCGGCGGCTGCGGGAGCACGGCCTGCCCGTCGGTGCCCAGTGGCTGACCGTCGCGCCGACGGGTCCGCATCTGGTGGGGGACGTGCTGCAACGGGCGGCGGCCTCGCTCGGCGGCCCGGGACTGAGCATCGACATGGACCCCCGGTGGGTGCGGAAGCTGATCGCCACCGGCCGCGCCGACGAGGTCGAGGCCTACACCGACCACCTCGTCGAACAGTGCCGGCGGATCCTGCTGACCCAGGACATCGGTGTGCTGGCCGCCACCACACCCCTGCTGGAGCGCTTCGCCCGCGAGGAAGACCTCCTGGAACGGATCAACGGTTCGGTCCGGGCCATCGTCTGGGGCGGCACCCACATGGACCCCGACACCCGTCACCTGCTGGCCACGGAGGTCTTCCCCGAGGTGCCGCTGATCGGCATGTACGGCAACACCATGATGCTCACGGCGCTGCTCGAACGCCCCGGTCTCGACGCCTCGCAGCCCTGCGTCTTCGACCCGGTGTCGCCGTACGTGTTCCTCTCGGTCGTCGACCCCGCCACCGGGGAGCGCGTCGCGGTGGGCGAGCGCGGCCAGGTGATCGTCAGCCACGTCAGCAAGTCGATGCTCATTCCCCACAACGCCGAGCGCGACACGGCCGTGCGCGTCCGGCCCGTGGGCGGCCACGCGGGCGACGCCGTGGCGGACGTGGCGCCGGTGCCCACGGTGAAGGGCGAGACCGTGATCGAGGGCGTGTACTGATGGCCGCCGCCGATGCCGCCGAGCCGGTGTACCTGGACGCCCTCGGCCCCCGCGGTCCCTACCGCACCCGTGTCCCGGACACCGTGACGGATGTGTCCGGTGCCGAGGTGGCGCGGCTGAGTCTGGTGCCGCCGGTGTACGTCGACCGGGCGCTGGCCGCGCTGCGCAAGGCCGCACCGGTCCCGGCGGACGGCCTGGACGCGCTGCTGGCAGCGGCCGCCGAGGAGTTCGCCACTGGCACCGTCGGCGGGCTGGGCGTGCGCGAGTACGAGTACCTGGTCAGCCGCACCTCCGGTACCCCGCTGACCGTGGTGCGCGACGCGACCCGCGGCACGGCGAGGTTCGTCGCCCGCGCCCGGGCCTCCGCCGAGCAGGGCAGGCCGCGCGGCACGGTCCGGGAGCGCCCGGACCCCGTTCTCGGGGCCGGGCACGCCGTGTGGGCCCGCCGGGGCGAGGTGTTCGCCGTCAACGCCTCCGGCAATCATCCGGGGGTCCACCGGCTGTGGCTGGAGGCGCTGGCCCTCGGCTACCGCGTGGCCGTGCGGCCGTCGCGGCGCGAGCCGTTCACCCCGCACCGCCTGGTCGGCGCGCTGCACCGGGCGGGCGTCGGCCAGGACCGGCTGGCGCTGCTGCCCACGGACCACCGGACCGCGCAGACGCTGATCCGCGGCGCCGACCGTGCGGTGGTGTACGGCGGTGACGACGTCGTCGCCCGCTACGCCCACGACGCCCGGGTGCTGCCCCAGGGGCCCGGCCGGACGAAGATCCTCGTCACGGCGGACACGGACTGGCGGGAGCACCTGGACACGATCGTCGCCTCCGTCGCCGACGAGGCCGGCACCGCGTGCGTCAACGCCACCGCCGTCCTCGTCGAGGGCGACCCGGCACCGCTCGCGGAGGCCCTCGCGGCGCGCCTGTCCCAACTCCCCGGTCTGCCGCCCCAGGACACCCGGGCGGTTCTCCCGGTGTGCCCGCTGGACCGGGCCCTGGCCGTCGACTCCTACCTGAGGTCGGTGGCGGCGGGGACCCGCGCCTGGCTCGGCGGTGACGGCGTCGTCGACGACCTCGGGGACGGGAGCGCCGTCCTGCGGCCGGCCGTCCATCAGGTCGCCGACGCGGGTGCCCCGCAGCTGGGGACCGAACTCCCCTTCCCCTGCGTGTGGGTGGCGCCCTGGAGCCGCACGGACGGAATCGCCCCGCTGCGCGGGACACTCGTGCTCTCGGTCCTCTCCCGCGACCGTGCGCTGCTCGACACGCTGGTGGCGGAACCCTCCATCGCCAACGTGTACGCCGGTGACCACCCGACGTACTGGATGGCTCCGGGAGTGCCCCACGACGGCTACCTGTCGGACTTCCTGATGCGCGGCAAGGCCGTGGTCGGGATCGGGTGACGGCGGAGTCAGTGGGGCAGCAGCAGCATCACGGCCGTCCCCAGCGCCATCGCGCCGTCGCGCACGTGCCCGTACGGGTTCACGGCGGCGGCGCGGTGCGCGTGGTCCGTGGCGGTCCGCAGTGCGGGCATGGGACGTGTCAACGACCGCAGGGCGCAGCCGAGGAGATACACCGCCAGTACGACGGTGACCAGGGTCGCCGTCGTCGAGGCGTCGGCGGCATGGCCGTGGGCCGCGGTGTGGTGCGCGGCCGGGCCGCCCGCGGCGGCCACGGTCTCCCGGGCGGAGGCGGAGACCGGGACGGCGCCGGACGGGGGCCGCGACATCCAGGCCATCGCCGCCATGCCGACGGCGGACGTCAGCCGGTCGGCGAGCACCACCGTCGTACGGGCGGTCAGCGGGAACCACAGTGCGGCGGCGGTGAAGAACACCGTCGCGGCCCGGCCGGACAGGGGCGGGCCGGGACTCCAGGGCATCGCCGCCATGGCCGCCGCCATGGCGCAGTGCAGGACGAGGTCCACACGGTCACGGCGGCCCCCGCCCGGGGACCGGACAGCGTGCCACAGCATGTGCAGGGCCACTGCGGCGAACAGCAACGTCAGCATGCCGTGCACGGCATCGAGAGCCGGCGTCCTGTCCGACACGGTGTGCCCCTTCCGGTCCCTGGCGGTTCGCTGTCCTGACCGGGTGCGCGAGCGATCCGTGACAGGGAGGGCGGCCGCGGGGCCGGGGCGGGACGGCCGGACACCAGGGGGCTGCCGACGCCCGTGCGTGTCCGGCGGTGCCCCGTTGCCACGGTGTGCCACCCGTGGGGTCCGTGCGCACGCGTGCGCCCCTCCGCCGACACGCCTGTCGGCGCCCGCTTGTAGCATGGGGTGCACGAGGCCAGAAGGGATGTTCCATGCACGCTGGCGCCCCACCCGGCACCCTTGACCAGGCGACGAAGGACTTCCTCTCGGCGCGCCCGCAGCTCTTCGGTATCGCGTACCGGGTCCTGGGCAGCGCGGCGGAGGCCGAGGACATCGTGCAGGACACCTGGCTGCGGTGGCAGAGCACCGACCGTTCGAAGGTGCACGAACCGGCCGCCTTCCTGACCACGGTCGCCACGCGGCTGGCGATCAACGTGGCCCAGTCCGCGCGGGTGCGCCGGGAGTCCTACGTCGGCCCCTGGCTTCCCGAGCCCGTCGACACCACGCAGGATCCGCACCTGGGCGCGGAGCGGGCCGAGGCCGTGGAGATGGCGGTCCTGCTGCTCCTGGAGAAGCTGAACCCCGTGGAGCGCGCCGCCTACGTGCTCCGGGAGGCGTTCGACTACCCCTACGGACGGATCGCCGAGATCCTGGAGACCAGCGAGGCCAACACCCGCCAACTGGTGAGCCGCGGCCGCAAGCACCTGGCCGCCGAGCGCAAGGAGGCCGTTACCCCGACAGCCCACCGGCGGCTGCTGGAGGTCTTCCTGTCCGCGGCCCGGACGGGCGACCTGGCGGGCCTGGAGGACGTGCTCACCGCCGACGTCGTCAGCTACACGGACGGCAACGGGATCCGCGGCGCGTCCAGGATCCCGGTCATCGGGCTGCCGCACGTCTCGCACTACCTCGTGGCCTTCGCTCCGCGGTTCTGGCCGCAGTCGCAGGTCCGGTGGGTCGAGGCGAACGGACGGCCGGCCGTCCTGGTCCTCTCCGGCGAGGATGCCGTCGCCCTGCTGACCGCCGACATCTCGGCGGACGGCATCGACCGGCTCATGTGGGTGATGAACCCGGCCAAGCTGGCGCCCTACGTGGCCTCCCTGCGGGACTGACCTGCGGTCGGAGGTCCTCGGCCGCCGACGGGCAGGCGTCACAACAACGGTCGCTCACCGGTCATCCAGTCGTCCCGGACGTCTGCCGGGACCGCGTACCACGACGACACCGGAGCCCTGCCGTGACCGAGCGGATCAAGTTGCCCACCCTGTCGACCGAGAAGGATTTCGACGGGGAGGAGTTCTCGCCCATCTACACCACCACGGTGACCGTCCACGGTGGTGCGGCCTCGCACGGGCGGGCCTCCGGCCACGCCCGCTCGGCCGACGGGGCCTTGGACCTCGAGCTGCGGATGCCGGCCGAGCTGGGCGGTGACGGCCGGGGAACCAACCCCGAGCAGCTCTTCGCGGCCGGTTTCGCC
This sequence comes from Streptomyces sp. CS113, assembly GCF_002188365.1. Lineage (NCBI taxonomy): Bacteria > Bacillati > Actinomycetota > Actinomycetes > Kitasatosporales > Streptomycetaceae > Streptomyces > Streptomyces sp. CS113. The sequence goes on along the minus strand of NZ_KZ195574.1, from coordinate 7,767,785 downwards.
GCCTGCTTCCACGGCGCGCTCAGCCTGCTGGCCCGGCAGGAGGCGCTGGACCCCGCGGCGATCTCCGTCGTGGCGACCGTCGCCTTCGGCCGGGACCCGGAGGACGGCGGTTATCTGCTGCGCGTCGATCTGGTGGTGCGGTGGCCCGGTGTCGATCCCGCGACGGCCGACGAGCTGATCGGGAAGGCCGACGCGTTGTGCCCGTACGCGCGCATGGCGTGGAGAGGGACGCCCACCACCATCACACTCGCCTCCTGACCGGGCACGCTCGGTGGCGGCGGCCGGTCAGGAGGGGAACCACAGATCCGCGTCGGCCGCCTCCTCCTTGCGGACGGTGAAGAAGGAGATCTCTTTCTTGTGCGGCCCGTGCTGCGGGGGCAGTGCCTCGACCGCCGGGTGGTCGCCGGCCGTGTCACGTCCTGCGCGCGACGGGGAAGCCGCCTCGGCGAAGTACTCCGCGTTGACGGCGAGGTAGTGCGCCCAGTGCCCCGGCAGATCGTCCTCGTGGAAGATCGCCTCCACCGGGCAGACGGGTTCGCACGCATGGCAGTCGACGCACTCCGCCGGGTTGATGTAGAGCGTGCGCGCGCCCTCGTAGATGCAGTCCACGGGGCATTCGGTGACACACGCCCGGTCCTTGATGTCGACGCAGGGCTGTGCGATGACGTACGTCATCCGTCTTCTCCTCTTCGGCCGTCGGACATCCCCCGGCGCCTTGTCGCACGGTCGTCAGGTTCGTCCAGATGACCGGGGACCCCGGCACGGTGTGACACGCGCGCGCCCCCGATGTCACAAACCGTCGCCCGACGTGGTCCTAGTCAGTGACCACCCAGAGCGACGGGAGCAAGCGTGCCTCTCACCGAACAACGTCTTTCCACCACGGTGCTGGTGATCGGTACCGGCGGTTCCGGCCTGCGGGCGGCGATCGAGCTGGCCGAGGCCGGCGTCGACGTCATCGCCGTCGGCAAGCGTCCCAAAGAGGACACCCACACGTCCCTGGCGGCCGGCGGCATCAACGCGGCCCTGGCCACGATGGACCCCGAGGACTCCTGGCAGCAGCACGCCGCGGACACCCTCAAGGAGAGCTATCTGCTCGGCGACCCCCGTACGGCGGAGATCGTCACCCAGGGCGCGGCCCTGGGCATCGACGACCTGGAGCGGTACGGCATGGCGTTCGCCCGTGAAGGGGACGGCCGGATCTCGCAGCGCTTCTTCGGCGCCCACAAGTTCCGCCGTACCGCCTTCGCCGGCGACTACACCGGCCTGGAGATCCAGCGCACCCTGATCCGGCGCGCGGTCCAGCTGGACATCCCGGTACTCGACAGCGTCTACATCACGCGTCTCCTGGTCCACGACGGTGCCGTCTTCGGGGCCTACGGCTTCGACCTGACCAACGGCACCCGCCACCTCGTCCACGCGGACGCCGTGATCCTCGCGGCGGGCGGGCACACGCGCATCTGGCGGCGCACCTCGTCGCGCCGGGACGAGAACACCGGTGACTCCTTCCGCCTGGCCGTCGAGGCCGGGGCCCGCCTGCGCGACCCCGAGCTGGTGCAGTTCCACCCGTCCGGCATCATCGAACCGGAGAACGCCGCGGGCACCCTGGTCAGCGAGGCCGCCCGCGGTGAGGGAGGCATCCTGCGCAACGCCCTCGGCGAGCGGTACATGAACCGCTACGACCCCGAGCGCATGGAACTGTCCACCCGCGACCGGGTGGCCCTCGCCTCGTACACCGAGATCAAGGAGGGCCGGGGCACCGCGAACGGCGGGGTCTGGCTCGACGTCTCCCACCTGCCCCGCCAGACGATCATGAACCGGCTGCCCCGGGTCTACCAGACGCTCCTCGACCTGCAAATGCTCGACATCACCCGTGAACCCATCGAGGTGGCCCCGACGGCCCACTACTCGATGGGCGGCGTCTGGGTCCGTCCCGAGGACCACAGCACCGACGTCCGCGGTCTGTACGCCATCGGCGAGGCCGCCAGCGGTCTGCACGGCGCCAACCGCCTCGGTGGCAACAGCCTGATCGAACTCCTCGTCTACGGCCGTATCACCGGCCAGGCCGCGGCGGCCTACTCGGAGTCCCTCACCGCGCAGCCCCGGTCCGCGACCGCCGTGGCCGAGGCACGTGCCGAGGTCGACGAGCTGCTGGCCGCGGACGGCCCCGAGAACGTCCGGGCGCTCCAGCGCGCGATCCGCAACACCATGACCGAGCACGCCGGCGTCGTCCGGGACGAAGAGGGCCTGCGCGCCGGCCTGGCGGAGCTGGACGCCGTCGAGAAGCGCATGCAGAACGTCGGCGTCCATCCCGACATCGCCGGCTTCCAGGACCTCGCCCACGCCTTCGACCTCAAGTCGGCCGCCCTGGCGGCCCGCGCCACCCTCGAAGCGGCACTGGAACGCCGGGAGACCCGTGGTTGCCACAACCGCAGCGACTTCCCCGACATGGACCCCGCGTTCCGCGTCAACCTGGTCTGGTCGCCGACGACCGGAATCACCCACGAGCGCATTCCCGATGTCCCGGACGAGATCGCTTCCCTCATGGCGGACGTGTCCACCGACGGAAAGCTCGTCGAGTAACAGGTTTCCGAGCACCGGAAAGCCTGAACACCTGAACTCCAGCAGCGCCGGAAACGCCAGAACACCGATGCATCGGTTCGCCTTGTCACAGAGCGGGTGAGCATTCGGTCTTGTCTGGTGCAGGCGAAAACGCACATCTCGAAAGGACATTCACATGAAGATCGTAGTCATCGGCGGTACCGGACTGATCGGTTCCAAGCTGGTCGCCAAGCTCAACGAGCACGGTCACGAGGCGGTGCCGGCCGCTCCCAACACCGGTGTCAACACGCTCACGGGCGAGGGCCTGGCCGAGGTCCTGACCGGCGCCTCCGTCGTGATCGACGTCTCCAACTCGCCCTCCTTCGAGGACGAGGCCGTCATGGAGTTCTTCCGCACCGCCACCACCAACCTCCTCAAGGCGGAGGCGAACGCCGGTGTGACCCACCACGTGGCGCTGTCCGTGGTCGGCACGGAGCGGCTCCAGGACAGCGGCTACTTCCGCGCCAAGCAGGCGCAGGAGGGTCTGATCAAGGACTCGGGCATCCCGTACTCGATCGTGCACGCCACGCAGTTCTTCGAGTTCATGAAGGGCATCGCCGAGGCGGCGACCGACGGTGACACCGTCCGGCTGGCCCCGGTCAAGATCCGGCCCATCTTCTCCGACGACGTGGCCGCCGCCGTCGGCCGTACCGCGGTCGGCACCCCCGTGGGCGGGGTGGTGGAGGTCGCCGGCCCCGAGGAGTTCCAGCTCGACGAGCTGATCCGCAAGGGGCTGGCCGCCAAGAAGGACCCGCGCCAGGTCGTGACCGACGTGCACGCCCCGTACTTCGGCGCGGAGTTGCAGGAGACCACGCTGCTCCCCGGCCCGGACGCGCACATCGCCGAGACCCGGTTCGCCGACTGGCTCGCGCAGCAGCGCTGAGTCGTCGGGGGCGGGTCCCCGAGCGGGGCCCGCACCCACCACAGGGGGCCTGTCGTCCGCACCGCGGCGCGGCAGGCCCCTCTCGTCACAGAAAGCCGACCCACCCTCATGATTCAACGCGACAACACCACCGCCCCGGTCCTCGGCGCGCACCCGGCCGTGACCGGTGCCTACACCATCGACCCGGTCCACAGCACGATCGGCTTCTCCGTCCGGCACGCCATGATCACCAATGTGCGCGGCCGGTTCGACCGGTTCGAAGGCCTGCTCGTACTGGACGGCTCCCACCCGTCCCGTTCCAAGGCGTACGTGAGTGTCCAGACCGACAGCATGGACACGGGCGCGGCGGACCGCGACGCCCACCTCGCGGGGCCCGACTTCTTCGACTCCGCGACGTTTCCCCTGATGACCTTCCACTCCGCCGGCATCGTCCCGCTCGGCGACGACGAGTTCCGCCTCACGGGCAGCCTGCGGATCAAGGACATCGAACTGCCCCTGGACATCGACGTCGTCTTCGGCGGGGCCGGTGACGACGCCTTCGGCAACCACCGAGTCGGCTTCGCGGGCTCCGCCACCCTGCGGCGTTCGGACTGGGGGCTGGCCTGGAACACACCGCTCGACACGGGGGGTGTGCTCATCAGCGACAAGGTGACGCTGACCCTGGACATCTCGGCCATCCGGACGGAGCAGGAGGCGGCGGCCTGACGGACACCGATGCGGGTGGGCGGTGGTGGCTCCGGCTGTGGAGCATCCCCGCCCACCCGCATCGGTCTCCGGCCGACGCACCGCATCGGTCTCCGGACAGCACATCGCATCGGTCTCCGGCCGACGCCCGCGCGTCGTCGGGCCGCTCAGGCGGCGCTCTCCGTCGCGCGCGACGCGCGCACCGCGCGCCGTCGCAGGGCGCGGCGCTCCCCTTCCGTGGTGCCTCCCCAGATCCCCTCGACCGGCCCGACATCGACGGCCCAGGCCAGGCACTGCCGCGTGACGGGGCAATGACGGCAGACCGCTTTCGCCTCGTCCGTCTGAATCGCCGCCGGCCCGCTGTTGAGACCGCCGATCGGGAAGAAGAGATCCGGGTCCTCGGTCAGGCAGAGGCCCCTTACACGCCAGTCCATGAATTGTCTCCTGTATGAGAAACGGATACCGGTTCGGGGGGTGGCTCGTCGAACAAGGTATTGCGGGAATAATTCGGGTCGCGCAGCGCCGCTTTCTCTGGAAGACCGGACGGTCGGTGCGAATGTGACATCCCGCCGCGCCGTGTGCCGGCGCGGCGGGACCGCCTCCGGGCAGGGCCGTGCACCGGTCCGCAAGATCCGTAAAAGAAGTCCGCGCAAAGGTGTAACGAAACGTCGGCGCCGCCGGTCGTCCGGAGCGAAGGTGAGCACCGCGCCCTGCCGATCCCTCAGTACGCCGGGCCAGCGCTCCGGCGGTCACGACGAAGAGTCGTCCGACCGCCTCCGCACCCACCGGCAACAGAGAAACGGAGACCCGGGATCATGCATCCAGAGGCGACCCCCGTGGCAGGCGACCTGAGCGAGGCCGTTTCCGTCTTTGTCGAACTCCGGCCCCGCCTCTTCGGCATCGCCTACCGCGTGCTGGGCAGTGCGGTGGAGGCCGAGGACGTCGTCCAGGAAGTGTGGCTGCGCTGGCAGCGCACCGACCGCACCCTCGTGATCAGCCCCGTGGCGTTCCTGTCGAGCACCACCACCCGGCTGGCCATCAACGTGGCCCAGTCCGCCCGCGTCCGCCGCGAGACCTACATCGGTCCGTGGCTGCCGGAGCCCGTCGACACCAGCAACGACCCGGAGGTCGGTGCCGAGCGGGCGGAGGCACTGGAACTCGCCCTGCTCCTGGTGCTGCAAAGGCTCTCCCCGACCGAGCGCGCCGCCTACGTCCTGAGGGAGGCATTCGACTACGCCTACCCCGACATCGCGCGCATCCTGGGCCTCAGCCCTGTCAACGTCCGCAAGATCGTGAGCCGGGCCCGCAAACACCTCACCGAGGACCAGCGGGACAGCGTCGACGCGGCCGAGCACCGGACGCTGCTCCAGACGTTCGTGGCCGCCGCCCGGCAGGGCGACGTCGCCCGACTGGAGGCGCTGCTCACCCCGAACGCGGTCAGTCTGTCCGACGGCAACGGCATCAGGGGAGCGGCGCGGGTGCCCGTCCTGGGCCGTGCCCGCGTGGCGAACCTGTCCACCGCGCACCCGCGGTTCTGGCCCACGGTCGAGACGGAACCGGTCGAGGCCAACGGACGCGGCGGCATCCTGATCCACCGGGACGGCCGGCCCGCCACCTTCATGACGGTCGCGGCCACGTCCCGCGGCATCCACCAGGTGATGTGGGTCTTCAACCCGGCCAAGATCGCCGCTTTCCTGCAATCCCGCACCCGTCACCGGTCCGCGGCGGCCCTCTGCGTCTGAGCGGGCCGCTGACGCGGTGTGCCGGGCGCACTGCTGACGTGCCGGGCGCGGGACGGGGCAGGTCAGGCGCGCGGGCGGTTCCAGGAGCGCAACTTGTCGGGATTGAGGACGGCCCACACCTGTACGACGCGTGAGCCGGCCAGGTCGAGGCAGACCACGGCGGCGACCTGGCCGTCGTAGCGTGCGACGAGACCCGTGCGCCCGTTGACGGGGCGGGTGTGCACAGTGGTGCGCGGGTGCCGGGCCAGCAGGGTCACGAGACTCTGGGCGACCCGTGGGCCGCCGACGACCGGCCGTGTCAGTGTGCGGACCTTGCCCCCGCCGTCGTAGAACGCGACGGCGTCGGGGTCCAGCAGCGTGGTCAGACGGTCCGCGTCCTCGTCGGCGCACGCCTGCCGTACGGCATCGACCAGTGCGTCCTCGACGCGCGGTGGCGTGGGGCGTGCGGCCATGGTCCGGAGGCTGTGCCGGGCTCTGTCCAACGTTTCGGTGCCCACCGGCCCCGGCCGGTCCCAGCCTGCCGGTCCCGCGGTGCCCACGGGTTCTCCGGCCGCGCCGCCGAGGGCCTCGTTGAGTACGAGGGCCGCTCGCTCGGCGGGTGTGAGCGCGTCCAACGCACCGGCCCACAGCGCGTCGAGATCGTCCTCCGGAGCCGGACCGGACGCTCCACGGCTCCCCTCGGGACCCTGGGGGCCCCGGTCACGATCGGACAGGGCCAGCCGCGCCAGGGAGATGCTGCCCACGACACGGGTCAGCCAGGCCCGCGGGGCGCCTATTCGGTCCCGCTGGTGCTCGGGGAGCGCATACCACTCCCGGTACGCCTCGTCGGTGACATCCTCGGCGACAGTGCCGCTGCCCAGCATCCAGTGCGCGACGTCCAGCAGGTGCCGCCGCTCGTCGAGCAGCTCCCCGATCGGCATGGTGTCAACCACGGGCTCCATACCGTCTCCTCCTCCTGAACGACTCGTCCTTGTGACGACTCGCCTCCCGCATGCGGTTCCCGCATCGCGCGCATCGCCACGTTACCCGCGGCACCGCAACGGCCGCATCCATGTCCCCCGGGACTGCGCGGAAAACTCCCACCCGCACAACACCACCCGCCTTCACACGGTCACACTCTGTCCGACGTTGCGTCCAGGCAGTCAGCGAGTTGTGTCGTACGGGCGAACCCTGCGGCCCTCCTACCCGTGGCGGCCTCTCGCACACCCGCTTCCGGGAAAGAATCGGCATGCCTCACCATGCCTCACCTGACGCCTGCCGCAGCGGCGGGAGCCTGCGTCGCCGGACCCGCCGGCCGCCTCGAGTCCGGCTGCGCACCGCGGTGACGCGCGGGCTCGCAAAGGGCTGTCACAGCGCTCGTCACTGTCCGGTCAATGCGATGTCGACGGTTCAGGAGCCGACGGCACGAGCTGAGGAAGGACGAGGGATGTCCCGAAGCACTGATCGGCAGACCGATCCCGCCGCCGCCACGGCGTCGCTGGCGGCGGAGGCCGCCCTGCTCGAAGGGCGGTTGAGCCTGCTCCGAGAGGCGATCGACTCGGTGGACGCACGTATCGACGCGGTCTCCGAGACCCTGCGGCGACTGCAACGCCCGGCGACCGGGCCCACCGACGGTGAAACGCCCGAGGAGCGGAAGAGCGGCACCGGGCCCGACCGCTCGAAGCGGGGCCGTGCCTGACACGGCGGACGGGCGGGCCCGGTGGCGCGTCACGGCGGACACCGCTGTCGACGCGCCGCCGGTCCGCCGCGCTCGCCGCCCGACGTGGGCCGTTTCCTGGCAGTACGGGTATCCTGCCCCCGGTGCCGGGCCGAGTGACGGAGCCCGCATCGGGCGGCCCCGCCGGAACGAGGGGTGAGAACGAGAGGAACGCATGGTCTCCGTGACCCCCAAGGCTCGCAACATCGAGATCACCGCCGAGGGCCTCCAGGAGGACCTGGCGCGGCTGGAGATCCAGAAGCAGGCACTGGAGCGGGAACTGGCCGCGGTCGCCGCTCACTTCGACTCCGTGCAGCGGGCCCTCAGCGCCCTTCAGGCCCTCATGCCGGAGTCCGTTCCCCCGGCCCCCGCGGCCCGTCCGGCGGCCGTGGTCGCGGAGGCGCCGGCGCCGGTGGCACCCGCCTCCGCACCCGTGCCGTCCGCCGACGAGGCGCAGGACGGTGCCAATGACGGTGACGGGGACCGTGCGGAGGACGCCTCCGGCGCCGGTGACGCCGACGGCTCGAAGTCGTACGGCAAGCTGACCGAGCAGATCCTGGCCTACTTCGCGGACGCCGGAAACACCGATGTCCGGGCCAGGGATGTGGCGTCCGCGCTGGGCCGCGACACCGACAGCGGCAGCATCAACGCGGTCCGGAGCACGCTCGACCGTCTGGTCGGCCAGTCCCGTGTCCGCCGGGTGGGCCGCGGTCTGTACCGCGCCGCCAAGCGCTGAGCCGCCCTGCCGTGTCCCCGGGGTCCACGGAGCCCGCTGGGAGTCATCCGGCGACGGCGTCCGCGTCCGCCTCCGCGGACTTCTCGCCTCGCCGTGGGTCACCGCTGGAGACGAAGGCCTCCCTCGGGTGCTGGACCGAGGCGAGGGAGATGACGTCGCGGCCGAAGAAGGCGGCGGTCACCCAGACGGCGAACACCCGTGCCTTGCGCTCCCAGCTCGGTACGGCCAGCACGTGGTAGCCACGGTGCATCAGCCACGCCGGGAATCCCTTGATGACCAGACGCCGGTACTGGAAGATGCCACGGCCCAGCCCGAGGGTGGCCACCACGCCGAGACTGTGGTGCACGTAGTCCTTGACGGGCCTGCCGCGCAGTGACGCCAGGATGTTCTTCGCCAGCAGCTTGCCCTGACGGACGGCGTGCTGGGCGTTGGGCACCGTACGGGCGTCCGGCCGGCCGGCGGCGAGATCGGGTACGGAGGCGTCGTCACCGGCCGCCCACACGTCCGCCACGACCTCGTTCTCCGTCCCGACGCGGAGATCCGCGCGCACCATCAGCAGACCTCGTGCGTCGACGGGGAGGTCGGTGTGGTTGTGCACGATCGGGTTGGCGGCGTTGCCCGCCGTCCACACGAGCAGCTCCGAGTCGTACTCCGATCCGTCCGACAGCACCACGCGTCCGTCCTTCGCGGAGACGAGCTGGGTGTTCAGATGCACCCGCGCACCCCGCTTCTCCAGCGAGCGCACCACCCACTCCCCCGGCTCGTCGGTGACCTCGGGCAGGATGCGCCCCCGTGCCTCGACCAGGTGGAAGGCGAGTTCCTCCGCCCCGATCTCGGGATAGTGCTTGAGCAACGCGGAGGCCAGGCTGAGCAGTTCACCGAAACCCTCGACCCCGGAGAAGCCGCCACCGACGACGGTTGCGGTGAGCAGCCGACGGCGTTCGGGCCCGTGGGGCAGGGTCGCCGCGCGGTCGAAGGAGGTGAGCAGCCGGTCGCGGATCGCCACGGCCTCCTCGACGTGCTTGAGCCCGTACGCCTGGTCACTCAGTCCCGGGATCGGGAAGGTGCGTGTGACGGCTCCCGCGGTCATCACCAGTATGTCGTAGTGGAGGTCGAACTCCGGTCCGGACGGCGGCCGGACCGTCACCGTGTGCGCGCTGTTGCGGATCTCGGTGACCGAACCCGCGATCAGCCGGGTGCGGTGCAGGTGCCGCCGGAGCGAGACCGCGGCATGACGGGCCTCCACCGACCCGGCGACCACCTCGGGCAGGAACGGCTGGTACGTCATGTACGGACGCGGGTCGACGACGGTGACCCGGGCCTCGTCCCGCCGCAACTTCTTCTCCAGGCCCCACGCGGTGTAGAAGCCCGCGTACCCGCCGCCGACGATCAGGATCTCACGCACGGTGTCCTCTGTTTCTCTTGGTTTCACCCTTCAAGACCGGCCGGCACCGCCCCGTGTGACAGCACCGGCACCGGTCCCGGCGTCCCCGCCCGGCCCTCAGGCGGCGGCGTGCGCGCTCCAGTGCTTCTCCAGGATCTCCGCGACCTCCGCCGGGCGCTGGAGCACCGGCCAGTGGTTGCAGTCCATCTCGACCACCTCGCTGGAGTGCAGGGAGTCACCCAGCCGGCGTCCGAACTCGATCTGGCAGGCGGGGTCCCGGGCTCCCCAGAAGACGACGGACGGCGCGGACACCGCGGACAGCTCCGGCTCCCACTCCGCTCCCATGGTGAGCGCCGACCTGTACAGCCTGAGCACCGAGTCCTTCATCGGCTCGTCCACGCGGCTCGCCATCTCCCTGGCCAGGTGGAGGGGTACGTCGAAGCCGGCCGCCACCTCCTCGGCGAAGGGCTCGGCACGCAGTTCGGCCATGTACCGGTCGCCCTCGACCCGGTCCTGCCAGATCCTGGCCAGCGGATGCCAGACGTACCCGGCGTTGACCGGCCCGTTGCCTCCGGCCCAGGTGCGGACGAGGTCGGGGCGCAGGGAGGCGACGCGGAGGGTGAGGATGCAACCCCAGTCGTGCCCGACCAGGTCCACCGGCTCACCGACCCGCTCCAGTCGCCGCACGAGCCAGTCGACGTACTCCTCCTTGGTGGAACCGAAGCCGGCGGGGCGCTCGGCGCCGAAGCCGGGCAGGTCCCAGGCTTCCACGTCGGATCTGGTCAGATGACCGCGCACACCGTCCCACACATGGTGGGTGTCGGGAACGCCGTGGATCAGGATCGCGGGCATGGTGGACCCTTTCGTCGGTGGGACGTGGTCGCGTGCGGTCGGCGACATCTCATGGTGTCACACGGTTGTATCGCCCTTTCGTCTCCGCCGTCCTCGCCACCTGCGCCGCCCTCTCCACCTCCGTCTCCGTCACGCCTCCGACTCCGTTTCCGCCTCTGTTTCCGCCTCTGTCGCGGTCTCCTGTTGTCACATGATCCGTGCTTGTGCGGTCTGCTCTGCCGAGGGCACGGCCAGCCGACCGCGGTGGTGGCGTTGTGGTGCCGGTAGAGGAAGGACACCTCATGGGTGGAACCGGTGACACGACACCGCTCGCGGAGCTGCTGGACGAGCGACAGCATCTGATCGACGTCGCTCGCTGGATGCTGGGCGCCGGGACGACGGCCGAGGATGCCGTCACCGAGACCTACCGGCGGTGGTACGGCCTGACCGACGCCGAGCGGTCGGGCATCAGCGAACCGCGTGTCTGGCTGACCAAGAACACGGGCACCATCTGTCTGGCGCGCCTGTCCGCACCCGCGGGCCGGCTGCCGGGCCCGGACGAGGCGGGCGACGGCATCGGCATCGAGCCCGACCGGGCACTGTCGAAGGAGGTCAGCGACGTCCTGCTCAACGCCCTGGACGCGCTCTCCCCGTCCGAACGAGCGGTCTTCGTACTCAACGACGTCTTCGCCATGCCCCCTCGGACGGTCGCCGACATCGTCGGGCGGACCCCGCACGAGTGCGCCGAGCTGGCCGAGAGCGCCCGCCGCAGCCTGCGTGCCGACGGCACGCGTCCCACCCCGTCGGACCAGCACGACAGGATCGTCCGTGCCGTCCGGCAGGCCTGCGTGCTCAACGACGCGCGGCATCTGGTGTCCCTGCTGTCTCGGCACGCCATCGCGTTCTTCGACGGCGGAGGCAAGATCCGTGCTCTGACCAGGCCGGTGCACGGCGACCAGCACGTCGCCCGGACCCTCCTCACGCTCCTCGCCCCGCGCCCCCGCACCGTCCTCCACCTCCAGGCGGCCAACGGTCGCACCGCGATCGTCGTGCGCCACCACGACCGGGTCGCCGCCGTGATCAGCTTCGACATCACCGGCCGGCGCGTCACACACGTGTGGGCCGTGCTGAACCCCGACAAGCTGCGCGGGTGGAATCGCCCCCACCCGCCCGCCGACGGAAACGGAGCGGTCCGGCACGTGTGAAGAGGCCGCCGGAAGGCGCCACTGGCCGGGGACTCGGTGCCCACTGTGCGCTCACCCGTTGCGCTTTCCACGTGTCAGTGGCAACAATTGTCAGGTGAGCTTCCCTCACATCGCCATCACATCTTCATCACGGTGACCATGGGACCCACCCGATGACGACGTTCCAGCACTCCTTGAAGGAAAACATGGTTCCGGCATCTCGCTCGACACGTGACATCGAAGTGACGGCTGAGAGCCTCCAGGCCGATCTCAGCCGTCTGGAGCTTCAGAGGCGGGCGCTGGAGAGGGAACTGGCCGCCGTCGTCGCTCATCTCGGCACCGTGCAACGGGCACTGGGCGCTCTGGAAGTCGTCATGGCGTCCACCGCGGCGGCCCCGGCCTCCGAGGCCGCGCCCGCGACCGCTCCCGGGACCACCGGCGGCACTGCCCGGCGCCGCGCCCCTGGTCCCGCGCGGGCCGCGACCCGGCCGAGAGCCGGCACGGAGCGCACGTACGGCAGGCTGACCGAACAGATCCTGGAGTACTTCGCGGGGGTCGGCGACGCCGACGTGCGTGCCCGGGACGTGGCGGTGGCCTTGGGGCGGGCCACCGACAGCGGCAGCATCAACGCCGTCCGCAGCACGCTCGACCGGCTCGTCGGCACCTCGCGGGTCCGGCGCAGCGGCCGAGGCCTCTACCGCGCCGGATGATCCCGGCAGTTCCCTCCGGCCAACGAGACTGGCCCCGGACGCCGACTCGCGGGGGATCGGTGGGCGCCCGGGGCACAGTACCCCCGCCAGGCTCTAGATGGCAGGGGAGCATTCCCGGCGCCGTGTGTGGGGTGTCCAACCCAACGCCGTGAACACTGTGATGATTCTACCTCACGTTCACACGCTCCGATGACACCGTCGTAGCCGTCTCCATCGTCCTCCATAACAGTGTGAGCGCGAGTGGCTCACCGGCTGGACGAAAAGGCGCCTCCGGCGCTCCATACTGGTAGTCGTGAACGACCCGTGCGTGTCTCCGAACCTCTCCCCCTCAGCGGAGGAGCCCGCGCCGCGGTCCGCGGTCGAACCGGGCCCGGATCGTGGGGACAGTGTGGATGCCATGCTGCGTCAGTGGGAGGAACACCGGCCGGCCGTGGACGTCTCCTCCAGCGAGGTACTCGCGCGACTGCTGCGCGCGGCCCGCCTGGCCGAGGAACTGTTCGAGGAGCGGCTGCGCCGTCAGCCCGGCAGGACCATCACCAACGTCGGGGACTTCGACCTGTTGCAGACCCTGCGCCGGGCGGCGCCCGGGCACGCCCTGACGCCGGGGCAGCTGATGCGGCACCTCGTGGTCTCCTCGGCCGGTCTCAGTGGCCGCCTCAACCGGCTGGAGCGGGACGGCTGGATCGTCCGGACCGCGTCACCCGACGATCGGCGGCGCTCACTGGTCAGCCTGACGGCGCAGGGGCGGGAGGAGTTCGACCGCCGGCTGGAGGGTCACCTGGCCGTGGAGCGTGAGCTGCTGGCCGTGCTCGACGCGCGGGAGCGGGTGGTCGTCGTCGGCGCGTTGCGCAAACTGCTGCTCATCCTCGAGGCGGCGGAGTGAGCCGGCGGACGCGGCGGGGCCGAGCCGCTCAGCCCACCGCCACCAGGACGAGGGCGACGACCAGGACGATCACGGTCGCCGCGAGTCCGGCCAGCGCCGCGCGGGACATCCGGCGCAGCCGGGCGTAGCGCCTGGCGTGCCGCGCCTCCACCATCGTGATCTGCTCGGTGAGGTGATGGGCGATGGCGCGGGAGACCCTGATCTGCTCCTCCACGTACCACCACTCCAGGTCGGTCTTCTGTTCTTCGCTGAGTCCGGGCACGTGTGCGGCGAACTCCGCCGCGCGGTGGTGAGCGGCCCGGCGGTGGGAGTCCCAGTACAGGTAGTCCTGAATGACCGTCAGGCCGCGCTCGGCCTCGTCCTTCGCATCCATGGTGTGCTCCAGCCATAGGTGTGCCGCCTCATGCCCACGACGCCGCGGCCACCGCCTCGCGGGAGGCCACCGTGGTGGCGCCCGGGCGTGCGGCAGATCGTGTCACACCATCGTATCTCTCGCTCGCGAGAGAGGGGACGGCGAGGCGTCACTCGGTCATGATGCAGTGCATAACAGTGTGATCACTCGTTGTGTTGTTCCTTGCGGGGTTGCCGCCCCGCACGGATCATGGGACGACGTGAAGCACACGCATCGGCCGGGGACTCTCCCGCGCACACCCGAAGACCCCTCCGCTCCCCTGTCTCCCGGCACGCACACGATCACCGTTCCACACGGTTCCGCCCGCGTCGCACTGCGCTACCACGTCGCAGGCTCGGGCCCCGTGTGCCTGGCTCATTCGGGCGGACCGGGCATCGGCTGGGAGTACCTGCGCATGCCCGGTCTCGAGGACTCCCTGACCATGGTCTACGTCGAACCGGTCGGCACGGGCGACTCCGGTCGGCTCCCGGATCCACGCGACTACACCGTGGCCACGTACGCGCACTTCCTGCACGCCGTGGTCCAGCACCTGAACGTGCCGCGGTTCGCCCTGCTCGGTCACTCCCACGGTGGTTTCGTGGCCCAGCGGTACGCCCTCGACCATCCCGCACAGGTCACCGCCCTCGTTCTCTACGACACCTCACCGGTCGCGGACGAGGAGTTCTGGTCGGCGGCAGTCACCGCCATGGAACGGTTCGTGAAGGACCACGTCGAAGACCATCCGGAGGTCGCGGACTACGCCGCCACCCTCACCACGCCTCTCGGTCTGCTGGACGACGACGGCGCCACCGCCGTCCTGCGCACACTGATGCCGGCCTATCTCCACGACTACTGGGGCAGAGAAGCCGAGTTCGCGCCCGCCCGTCGGACGCTGCGCATGTACGCGTCCCCCTCCCTCGGGGAGGAACCTCCCTTCGACGTCCGGGACGAACTGCCCCTCCTCACCCCGCCGGCCCTGGTCCTGGCGGGCCGTCACGACTTCATCTGCGGGCCACGGTGGGCCGCCCTGCTGCACGAGGGCCTGTTCAAGGCCGAGTTGACGGTCCTGGAGGAGGCCGGGCACCTCGCGCACCTCGAACAGCCCGCCCGGTTCGACGCCTCCGTCCTCGCGTTCCTGCAGGCCCAGGGGGTCGTCCGCGGACCGCGGAACTCATAGCTCCGGCGGTCCGGTCTCCAGCTTGCCCGTCGTCCGTCGGCGGCCGGTTCCTGACACGGCGTCACAAGTCCGGCCGCTGTCCGGTCTCACTGACAGGACGGGCCGCACAGACGGACCGCGGCACGTCGGATAACAAGCATCTGAGATCCCAGTTTGGAGTAGGCATGCTCTCCAGTCAGTCGGCCCTGATCGTCCGCGACACGCTCCCCGCCGTCGGAGCCTCTCTCGGTACGATCACCGACCTGTTCTACCGCCGCATGTTCGAGGAGCGTCCCGAGCTCCTGCGCGACCTGTTCAACCGCGCGAACCAGGCCAGCGGCGTCCAGCGCGAGGCGCTGGCCGGTGCCGTCGCCGCCTTCGCGACCGCGCTCGTGAAGCACCCGGACGAGCGCCCCGACGCGGTACTCGGCCGCATCGCGAACAAGCACGCGTCACTGGGCATCACGTCCGACCAGTACACCCTCGTCGGCCGCCACCTCCTCGCGGCCGTCGCGGAGGTCCTCGGCGACGCCGTGACCCCGGCGGTGGCGGCCGCCTGGGACGAGGTGTACTGGCTCATGGCGAACGCCCTCATCGCCATGGAGGCGCGTCTGTACGCCCGGGCCGACGTCGAGGACGGCTCCGTGTGGCAGAGCATGGAGATCGTCGAACGCCACGAGGAGACCCCGGACACGGCCTCCTTCGTCCTGCGTCCCGCCGACGGCTCACCCACCCGCCCCTTCGTCCCCGGCCAGTACGTCAGCGTGCGGGCCGAACTGCCGGACGGAGCACACCAGATACGGCAGTACAGCCTCTCCAGCGCTCCCGGCGGCGGGACCTGGCGCTTCACCGTGAAGCGCGAGCGCTCCCTGGACGGGCAGGTGCCGGACGGGGAGGTCTCCACGTGGCTGCACACCCACGCGCGCCCCGGTGACGTCCTGCGGGTGTCCCTGCCCTTCGGTGACCTCCTGCTGCCCGAGGGCGACGGTCCGCTCCTGCTCGCCTCCGCGGGCATCGGTGTCACCCCCATGCTCGCCATGCTGGAGCATCTGGCCACCGCGGCGCCCGACCGTCCGGTGACCGTCGTCCACGCGGACCGCTCCCCCGCTCACCACGCGCACCGGCTGGAACTCACCGCGCTCGTCGAGCGGCTGCCGCACGCCTCGCTGCACCTGTGGTACGAGGACACCGCGAACCATCCGGACGCCGCGGCGGACCACGTCAACGAGGGCTGGGCCGACCTCACGGGACTGTCCCCGGTCCCCGGCACCACCGCGTTCCTGTGCGGGCCGCTGTCCTTCATGAAGGCCGTCCGCACCGACCTGCTCGCCCATGGGCTGAGCCCCAGGGCCATCCACTACGAGGTGTTCGGCCCCGACCTGTGGCTCAGCAAGTAGCAGCGCCGGCCGCCGGGCGGTGAGCGGGCGGGCGTCGGTCGACCGCGCGGGGCGCCGGCCGTCGCCCGCGTACGGAAGCGGGAGAGGAGTCCGGCGCCCGCCCCCGGGAGTTCATGCGCTCGACGCGGTCGCGGTGAGTCCGGCGAGGGCGGGCTTCAGCTCGGTGCGCCGCTTGATGCCGAGCTTCACGAAGACCTTGCGCAGGTGGTACTCGACGGTGTGCGCGCTGATGAACAGGCGGGCGCCGATCTCCCGGTTCGTCAGCCCCTCGCGGGCCAGGCGCGCCACGTTCAGTTCCTGTTCGGTGAGCCGCGCCGCCGACTCTCGTGTGCGGACCCGCAGGGTCTCGCCGCTCGCGCGCAGTTCATTGGCGGCGCGCTGGGCGAATCCGGTCAATCCGCGGGCCGACAGCTCTCGGTGGGCGGCGCGGAGCTGTTCGCGCGCTTCGGCGGACCGCCCCTGGCGGTTGAGTGCCTCGCCGTACAGCAGGCGGCAACGGCCCACCCAGATCGAGATCCGCTCGTGCTCGAAGCGCTTGATCGCGTCCAGGAAGAGCCGCTCCGCGTCGTCCCCCGCACGCAGCTGCGCCTCGGCCATCGCCAGGACGGCCAGCGCGTAGCTGGTGCCCACCGGCCGTGTGACGTCGGCCAACTGCTCCAGTGCCTGCTCGGCGAGCGCGCGCTCACCGGTGTGCGCGGCCGCTTCCACCAGCTCGACCAGTGTGCGCATCGCGAGGTTCAGTTCGCGGGTGTACGGCAGCTCGCGCCGGCCGCTGGCCACCGCCTCGGCGAAGCGGCCCAGGCCGTTGTAGAGGACCGCCTCGGAGAAGTTGGCGGCGCTCACCGCGTGTCCCTCGCCGCGGGCGAGCCCGTCGGCCCGGACCCGCCCGGCCAGGCGCTCCGCCTCGTCGGCCTGCCCTCGGTACGCGGCGAGGAGGAGCCGCCCGTACGGCGGCAGCGGATTGCCGGTGACCTCCTTGATGGCGTCGATCTCGTCGCAGGAGGCTTCCGCCCCGTCCAGGTCGCCGTCGATCATCTGCACGAGCACCAATAGGCTCAGGGCGATCGGCAGTACGGTGACGACGCCTTCGGCACGGGCGAGTTCGACCTGCCGGTCGGCGAGCGCACGCAGGCCGGCGGGGTCCCACAGGTCCTGGGCGGCGCGGGAGGCGAACCACATCCAGTGCAGTTCGAGGGAGTCCGGCGCCTGCTCGAGGAAGGCACGCTGCGCCCGTCGCAGGGTGGGGAGCGCCGCCGTCTGCCCTTCGGTGGCGAGCAGCGCCTGCCCGCGCAGGATCAGGTCCCGTGCCCGGTCGGTCTCGTCGGCGGCGGACGTGGCGCCGAGGATCGCGTGCGCGACGGCGGTCACCTGCTCGGCGTCACCGAGCCTGCCGCCGTAGGTCGCCGCCGCGAGCGCTTCGATGTAGGTGTCGCGGGCGAGGACCGGGTCGAGCCCTTCGAGTCCCCGTGCCGCGTCGAGCAGGTGCCGCGCCCCGTCGCGGTCGCGCCGCAGCGCGTATCCGGCCCGCGCGCGCAGCCGCACCACGAGCGCCTCCTGCAACGCGGTGAGGGGAAGGACGCGGGCGGACCCGAGCAGGCGCAGGGCCGCGTCCGACGCGCCCGCGTCGTGCTTGGCCTCGGCGGCCGCGATGAGCCGCTGCCCGCGGCGGAACGGCGAGGGCGTGAGTTCGGCCGCCCGCTCCAGAAACGCGCCGGCGGCGGCCGCTCCGCCACGGGTTCGCGCACGCACGGCGGACTTCTCGAGATCGGCGGCGACCTCCTCGTCCGGTTGCAGGGTCGCGCTGGCCCGGTGCCAGGCCCGGCGGTCCGGGTCGTGCTCGGCGCTGGTGACGTCCGCGAGAGCGGCGTGGACGCGACGCCGGTCCCCCGGTGACGCCGCCCGGTACACGGCCGACCGCACCAGCGGATGGCGGAAGCCGACACGGGTGCCGACGACGAACGCCTCGGCGTCCTTGGCCGCGTCGAAGGCCTCCGGTCCCAGTCCCAGCACCGCGCTGGCACGCCACAGCAGCCCCGGGTCGCCGGTGGGTTCGGCGGCCGCCAGCAGCAGCAGGAGGCGCGCCGGTGCGGGCAGCGGGGCGAGCTGGACGACCAGGCTCTGCTCGATGCGGCTTTCCAGCGGCAGGGAGTCCGTCAGGGTGAAACCGCCGGCGATCTGGGCCGGGCTCAGGGCCCGGGGCAGTTCGCGCAGGGCGAGGGGATTGCCGCGGGCCTCCGCGATCAACTGGTCGCGCACCCGCAGGTCGAGACCACCGGGTACGGCCAGGCGCAGCAGTTCGCACGCGTCCTCGTGACCGAGCCCTTCGACGCTCATGTGGGGCAGGCCCGCGAACACCGGGTCGGCCTGCCGCATGGCGAGCACCAGGGCGATGCCCTCCGCGTCCAGCCGCCGGGCCGCGAAGGCGAGGGCACGCGCGGACGCCTGGTCGAGCCACTGTGCGTCGTCGACGACGCACAGCAGTGCCTGCTCCTCGGCGGCCTCGGTCAGCAGCCCCAGCAGGGCCAGCCCCACGAGGAACGGGCTCGGCGCGGCGGCGCTGCGCAGCCCGAACGCCACCTCGATCGCCTCCTGCTGGGGGGCCGGCAGCCGGGCGGCGGAACCCATCATGTGCCCGCAGAGCTGCTGGAGACCGGCGTAGGCGAGCTCCATCTCGGACTGGGAGGCGACGATGCGCTCGGTACGGACCTGCGCCGCGGCCCGTGCCGTGAGGTGGTCCAGGAGCGCCGTCTTGCCGACACCGGCCTCCCCGGAGACGACCAGCGCCCCACTGCGGCCTCCGCGGGCGCGGCTCACCAGCGCTTCCAGTTCCGCCAACTCGCGGCGTCGCCCCCGCAACGGCGCGATGTCAGCCACCATGTCCGCCTTCACCGGGAAGTACCGCTCCGCCATGTCCTTCGTTCAGGCATTCTATCGGAGCGCCGCCCCGGGCCGCCGAGCGTCGAGGACCGGTGCCGACGGCCGGCCCGGTCACCGTGCTGAAGAGCCGCACCGTGCCGACGGACGAAACCCGCCACACCGGGCCCCTCAGGAGCACGCCCGGTCACATCGGCCCGACCCGCCCCTCGTCGCCCCGGACGGGGGTGGGCGGAGCGGTGCCTGTGCGGCGACTGAGCCGGGTTCCGGTGAGCGGACGGCGGCGTGCCCGCCGGAAGGCCGTCCGCGCGGCCTTCCGGCGACTCGTGTTCTTCCGCGTCGGCGCCGTCACCGCCCTCGGCTCTCGGCGGTGGCCTTGCCGTGCTCGGCGTCGACGCGCGCGGTGACTCCCGTCTCGACGAGGGTGCGGGTCGCGTCGACCGAGGCGTAGATCCAGAGGATGCGCATGGGCGCGGTGCCGGAGGCGTTGCGGAAGCGGTGCGGAACGCCGGCGGGGACATACGTGGTGTCGAAACGGGTGACCCGGTGTTCCGTGCCGTCGATCTCCACGAGGGCGTCACCTTCGAGGATGGTCACACTCTCGGGGCAGTTGTGGGTGTGCAGGGCGATACCGGCACCGCTCTCGAAGAGGGTCTGCCCGGTGAGGAAGACCTCGGCGCCGACGGCCCGGGTGACCAGGGGGATGGTGCGGGCGCCGCCGCCTCGGGCGAAGGAGGTCAGTTCGTCCGGGCGCAGCACGGAGGGCGGGAAGGCGGCGAAGCAGGGATCGTCGGCGGCATTGTTCACAGGTTCTCCGTGGTGACATGGGATGAAGGGCCGCTGTCGTGGCCGGGCGGAAGTCGTGCACGGGGTCGAGCGGCCGGATGCTCCGGACGGGCGGGGCGGGGCGGGACGATACGAGACGGGACGGGACGCACCTCGCCGTCACGCGCGGCGCGCCGCTCAGGTGACGCTGATGGCGCCGGTGACCACGGCGAAGAGGATGTAGGCGGCGGAGACGAGGATGCCCCAGCGAAGGGCGTGCTTCTGGAAGTCGCCGAGTTCGGCCTTCACGAGGCCGAGGAGGACCCACAGGGGGGCGCTCGTCGGACCCATCATGTGGAGGATCTGTCCGATGGCGCCGGCGCGTGCGATCTCGTTCGGGCTGATGCCGTAGTGGGCGGCGGACTCGGCCAGGACGGGGACGACGCCGAACCAGTAGCCGTCGTTGGACATGAAGAAGCCGAGGGGCAGGGAGAGGACCGCGGTGAACAGCGGGATGACGTTGCCCCAGCCGTCCGGCACGATCGACAGGGCCGCGTCGGCCATCTCCTTGATCATGCCCGAGTCGGTCATGATGCCGGTGAAGACGCCGGCGGCCAGCACGAGGATCATCACGGGGACGGCATTGGCGGCCTGGCGCTTGATGAGCTCCTGCTGGTCGCCGATGGCGCGGATGTTGACGAGCAGCGCGATCACGAAGGCGACCATGAAGAGCACGAGGAGATCGGCGACCTCGAGGATGAGGAGCACCATCAGGAGCAGGGTGAGGGCCGCGTTGAACCACATCCGCCAGTCGACCCTGACCGGCTCGAACGCCTCTCCGGAGGCGATCTCCAGCTGGTAGGCGGCGAGCTTCTCCGCGTCGATCCGGCGACGTTCGCGCAGGCCGAGCCAGTAGGCGACGGCGATGATGGCGAGGCTGGTCAGTGCCATCGGGCCGATCATGTGGACGAAGTACTCACTGGCGTTGAGGTGCAGGACGCTGATCCCACGCGTGGCGGCGCCGCCCCAGGGGGTGGTGCCGGAGATGGTGCCCAGCGACATCGCGGCCAACGTCGCCAGGACCAGGGGGTTCATGCCGAGGCGCCGGTAGATGGGCAGGAACGCCGAGCAGACGATCATGTAACTGGTGGTGCCGTCACCGTCCAGGGCGACGCACAACGACAGCACCGCGGTGCCGACGACGATGCGGAGCGGGTCACCCTTGGAGGCGCGGAGGATGGCCTGGACGATCGGCTCGAACAGCTTCACCTCCATCATCAGGCCGAAATAGAGGACGGCGAACAGCAGAAGCGCCGCGGTGGGCGCGACCGTGTCCAGGCCGTTCATGATCATGTCGCCGAGCTGGGTGCCCTTGCCCGCTATGAGGGCGGCGACGATGGGCGTGAGCATGATCGCGGTGAAGGCGGAGAGGTACTTCCGCATCACGAGCAGCATGAAGCTGCCCAGCGTTGCGAAGCCGAGGACGGCGAGCATCGTTGCTCCTTGGTCGGTGCAGGACTGAGGGCCGCCGGTCGGACGGCGGCACAGAACGGCGCGTCGGGGTCAGTGCGTGTCGGTTCGGGCGACGACCGGCAGCGCACGCGGGGCCGTACTCGGCTCGTGCGTCGGGTCGGTCATGGTACGGGCGGCTCCTGTACGGCGGGCTCGCCGGACGAAGGGCGGGAAGGGGTCGGAGCGAGCCGGCCAGCTTCCGGACAACCGGTTTACCGGATTGCCGGTAGGTAACTAGAATCCAGCCATCACGTCAATACCGAAGTGAGGAAATCAATGGCCGAACTCGCCAGGATCACGGTCGAGCCGCGCGAGCCGCTGGCCGCCGAGGTCTCCCGCCGCCTGATCGACTACCTGATGTCCGGCGAGGTCCAGCCCGGCGACCGCATCCCCTCCGAGCGCCAGCTCACCGAGATGCTCGGAGTGAACCGGCCCACCGTGCGGGAGGCGATCAAGTCGCTCGGTTTCCTCGGGCTGCTGGAGAT
This sequence comes from Streptomyces sp. CS113, assembly GCF_002188365.1. Taxonomy (NCBI): domain Bacteria; kingdom Bacillati; phylum Actinomycetota; class Actinomycetes; order Kitasatosporales; family Streptomycetaceae; genus Streptomyces; species Streptomyces sp. CS113. The sequence goes on along the minus strand of NZ_KZ195574.1, from coordinate 7,745,874 downwards.
CCGGCAGTCCAGCGGGACGTACTTCCGCGGCACCGACTCCGACGTGCTCTACCGCCTGTTCGAGCTGGGTCTGGTCCTGGGCGAGCGGGGGGCCCGCGACATGGTGCAGGCCCGGGCCGAACTGGAGGTGATCGTCGCCGGGCTGGCCGCGCGGGCGCGCACCGAGGCGGGCGTCGAACTGCTGCGGGCCCGGCTCACGGCGATGCGGGAGTGCCCCGACGATGAGTTCCCCGAGGCGGACACCGCCTTCCACGCCGCCCTCGGCGAACTGGCCGGCAACACGGTGCTGCGCGACATGCTCAAGGGCATGCGCGCGATGATCCAGCGCGGCTGGGTGGAGCGCACCGGCGCCGTCCGGTCCCGCGAGGTGGCCTACGCCGACCACGTACCGATCTTCGAAGCGGTCGCGCAGGGCGACGCCGACGCCGCACGCGCCGCGATGGCCCAGCACATGGACGGCGCCTCCCGCCGCCTGATGAAGGCACTCGAACAGCGCGAGGCGTAGCGGCGTCGGCGGGCCGCCGGACCGGGACCGGCGGCTCACGGGCTCAACTCGCCCACAACCGGTTGACCGGTTGACCGGTTGGATCTACAGTGGCGGCACGGCACACACCACGCCCTGCTGCCGCCCCACATCTCGGGCCTGTCTTCCCGCTGTCACGGACGTTCACCCGCCGAGCGGAGCAGCCCCGCGGTCGGGACCCCTGCCGGTCCCCGCCTACCGGAAGAGGTAAGAACCCCGGTGATCGAACCCCAACCTCTGGTCGCCATGATCCACGCCGTGCCGACCGCGCACCGCATCGCCGAAGAGGCGTTCGCGCGGGAGTTCCCGCGGGCCACGGTCTGGAACGTGCTGGACGACCGCCTCCTGGACGACGCCCGCCGAGCGGGCGGACTCACCGGCGCGCTGCGTCGGCGCATGCTCCGCCTGATCGGCCACGTGATGGACGGCGGCGCCCAGGCCCTGCTGTTGACCTGCTCCTCGTACGGCGAGGTCGTGGACACCGCCCGCGCCCTGTGGGGCGTCCCCGTCCTCAAGTCCGACGAGGCGATGTTCCGGGCCGCGTTGGCCGGGCCGTACCGGCGCATCGCCGTCGTCGCCTCCACACCGCCCGCCGTTCCGGCCGCCGTCGCCCAACTCGAGGCACTCGTCCCGGCGGTCCGCCCGGACCGCCCGCTCGAGATAGTGACCGCCCTGAGCGAGGAGGCCGCCACGGCGGACGAAGCCGCCGCCGGCCACCTGGCCGCCGCCCTGCACGCCGCGGGCGGTGCCGGGGCCGACGCCGTCCTGCTGGCGCAGTACTCGCTCACCCCCGCCCGTGCCGCCCTGGCCGAGCTGGTGGGAGTGCCGGTGCTCGACGGCGCGGGCGCCGCCGCGCGTGAACTGCGCGAGCTGCTCGCACCCGGCGGGCCGTCGGTCGCGGCCGCGGCGGTCGCCTCGTGACCTCGCGCCCGCCCTGGCCGCTGGCCTACACCGTCTCCGGCGACGACTGCTCCGCACCGATGCCGCTGGGCTTCGCCGCACCGCTCACCGAGGCCGTCCGCCGACTGGCCGAGCTGGGCTACGACGGGGTGGAGGTGCAGGTCCGCGAGACCGGCGCGCACGCCGCCGGGGAACTGGCGCGAACGGTGGAGGGAGCCGGGCTGCGGGTGCTGGGCATCGGCACCGGTCCGGTCTGCGCACAGGACCGGCTGACGCTGACCGACCCGTCGCCCGACGTACGCCGTCACGCCCTGTTCCGGCTGCTGGGCGCGGCCCGTCTCGCCGGCGAGCTGGGCGTACCGGTCACCCTCGGGCAGACCCGCGGCACCTTCCTGCCGGGGCTGGAGGACATGCAGCGCCTGTGGGCCGAACGCGCCGTGCACCAGCTGGCCGAGGAGGCGGCCGACCGCGGCAGCCGACTCCTGCTGGAACCGCAGTCACGGGCCAACACCTCGCTGTGGCACACCCCCGGGGAAGCCCTCGCCGTCGTCGCGTCCCTCGACGCCCCGGCCGGACTGGTACTGGACACCCACCACCTCGCTGCCGAAGGCGTCGACCTGCTCCGGGCCGTGACCGAACACGCCGCCGTCACCGGCTGCCTGCAACTCGCCGCACCCTCCACCAGAGGCCCGCTGACCATCGGCGATCCACGGCTCCCCGCCCTGTTCACCGCGCTGCGCGAGGGCGGCTTCACCGGCTGGCTGACCCTGGAACACACCCAGGACGGCGACAGCCCGAAAGCCGCCGCCCGCTCGTGGACCGCGCTCACCGACGCCGCGGTTGCCCTGTCCTGACCCGCCTCACTCCCCACCCGCTTGTTCTGAGAGGAACCCGCACCATGAGCAGCAAGACCTACCGCCTCGGCGTCCTCGAGGGCGACGGCATCGGCCCCGAGATCGTCCCGTCCTCCGTCGAGATCGCCACCGCCGCCGCCGAGGCCGCCGGTGTCTCCGTCGACTGGGTGACCCTGCCGCTCGGCGCCTCCGCCATCAAGACCCACGGCACCCCCGTGCCCGAGGAGACCAAGGACGCCCTCGCCGGACTGGACGGCTGGTACCTCGGCCCGCACGACTCCGTCAGCTACCCCGAGCCGCACAAGTCCGCGCTCAACCCCTCGGGCACCCTGCGCAAGCACTTCCAGCTCTTCGCCAACATCCGGCCCGCCAAGTCCTTCCCCGGTGCCAAGGCCGTCTGCGACAACGCCGACCTGGTCATCGTCCGCGAGAACACCGAGGGCTTCTACGCCGACCGCAACACCTTCGCGGGCACCGGGGAGTTCATGCCCACCCCGGACACCGCGATCATGCTGGGCATCATCACCCGCGAGGCCACCGAGCGCGTCGCCCGCGTCGCCTTCGACCTCGCCCGCTCGCGCCGCAAGAAGCTCACCATCGTCCACAAGGCCAACGTCCTCAAGCTCACCACCGGCCTGTTCCGCACGGTCTGCCAGGAAGTCGCGAAGGACTACCCGGACGTGGCGGTGGACGACTTCCACATCGACGCCATGACCGTCCACCTGGTGCGCCGCGCCCAGGACTTCGACGTCATCGTCACCGAGAACATGTTCGGCGACATCCTCTCCGACCTGGCCGGCGAGATCTCCGGCTCGCTGGGCACCGCCCCGTCCATCAACTCCTCCGCCACCACCGCCATGGCCCAGGCGTCCCACGGCTCCGCCCCCGACATCGCGGGGCGGAACACCGCCAACCCGGTCGCCATGATCCTCTCCGGCGCCATGCTCTTCGAATGGCTCGGCGCCAAGCACGGCGACGACAGGCTCGCCACCGTCGCGAAGACCATCGAGAAGGGTGTGGCCGCCGCGATCGCCGCCGGCACCTCCACCCGCGACCTCGGCGGCTCCGCCTCCACCACCGAGTTCACCGCCGCCGTCATCAAGGCCATCGGCGCCGGTCAGTAGCAGCACCCCTGGTCGTCCGGGGCGGGTTGCCACGCCACCCGCCCCGGACCCCGTGAGCCGCACGACGCACAGCCCGAGGAGAGAGCCCGACCATGACCCTGCGCATCGGCTGCACAGCCGACGACTTCACCGGCGGCACCGACGTCGCCGCCGCCTTCCGGCGCGCCGGCCTGCGCACCGCCCTGGTCTTCGGCGCCCCGGACGACACCACGACGCTGCCGGCGGACTGCGACGCCGCCGTCGTCGCCCTCAAGTCCCGCTCCACGCCCGCCGACGAGGCCGTCGCCGACTCCCTCACCGCCCAGCGCTGGCTGCGGGCCAAGGGCGCCGCACAGCTCTACTTCAAGTACTGCTCCACCTTCGACTCCACCCCCCAGGGCAACATCGGCCCGGTCACCGACGCCCTGATGGACGCCGCCGGTGCCGCCGTCACCCTGCACTGCCCGGCCTCGCCGCCCAACGGCCGCACGGTCTACCAGGGCCACCTGTTCGTCCACGACCAGCTGCTCTCCGACTCGCCCCTGCGCCATCACCCGCTCAACCCCATGACGGACTCCGCCCTGGTGCGCCTGCTGTCCGCGCAGACCCGCCACCCGGTGGGCCTGGTCGACTGGGCCACCGTGCGGCGCGGGGTGGAGGCCGTCCGCGAGGCGATCACGGCGCACCGGCAGGCCGGCGTCCGGCACGTCGTCGCCGACGCCCTCACCGACGAAGACCTCGCCGTGCTCGGTGCCGCCACCCTCGAACTGCCCGTCGTCGCCGGGGCCGCGGGCCTCGCCGAAGGACTCGGACACGCCTACCCCGCCACCGGGCCGGCCGCCGCCGAACCGGCGCCGTCCCAGGGGCGGGCCGCCGTCCTGGCCGGCAGCTGCTCCGCCCGCACCCTGGAGCAGATCGCCCAGTTCTACGCCGCCGGCCTGCCCTCCCTCCACCTCGACGTCCTCGCCGCCGCGTCCGGCCGCGACGTCACCGGCGAGGCACTGGCCTGGTACGACGCACAGGACGCGGCGCTGCCCGTCCTGATCTACGCCTCCGCCTCTCCCGAGGAACTGTCCGCCGTACAGGCCCAGTTGGGCGTCACGGAAGCGGCCGCGCAGGTCGAGGAACTCCTCGGCGCCCTCGCCTCCCAGCTCGTCGAGCGCGGCGTACGCCGGCTCCTCGTCGCCGGCGGGGAGACGTCCGGCGCCGTCACCACGGCCCTCGGCGTCCGTGCGGTCCTGGTCGGCGAGGAGGCCGACCCCGGCGTGCCCTGGACGTACGCCACCACCGAGCACGGCGACCTCGCCCTCATGCTGAAGTCCGGCAACTTCGGCGCACCCGACCTCTTCACCCGCGCCCTCGCCACTCCGGCCGGGGAGGCCAAGTGACCCCCTACGCCGACGAGTCGGCCGCCCGCGCGCTCATCGTCCGCACCGCCCGCTCCCTGTTCACCCGCGGCCTCACGCACGGCTCCACCGGCAACCTGTCCGTCCGCCTGGCCGACGGCAGCCTGCTGCTCACCCCCACCGGTTCCAGCCTCGGCACGGTCGAAGATGCCGACCTGTCGCGCACCGACCTGCACGGCAAGCACCTCGACGGGCCCCAGCCGACCAAGGAGGCGTTCCTGCACGCCGCCTTCTACCGCGCCCGGCCCCGCGCCCACGCCGTCGTCCACCTCCACTCCACCCACGCCGCCGCCGTCTCCTGCCTCGCCGACGTGAACCAAGCCGACGCGCTGCCCCCGCTCACCTCCTACTACGCCATGCGCGTCGGCACCCTCCCCCTCCTCCCCCACCACGCCCCCGGCGACAGCGCCCTGGAACCGCTCGCGGAACACACGGCCCGCACGCACCACGCCGTCCTCCTCGCCAACCACGGCCCCGTCGTCGCCGGCGCGTCCATGGAGCAGGCCGCCGACGCCATCGAGGAACTGGAGGAGACCGCAAAGCTGCACCTCCTCCTGCGCGGACACGCCACCCGCCCCCTCACCCCCGAGCAGGCTGCCGCGCTCGCACCCCCATCCTCCTGACGGCCGGATGAGAAGCGGGCGCGGCAGCCCCGAACGAAGGAGCACCACATGCCCGAGACGGTCACCCCCGTCCCCACCGCCGACCTCGTCGACCGGTACGGCACCGAACTGCGCGTATGCGACGTGCAGTTCCGCCAGTTCGGCGCCCACCGGAGCTTCGCGGGCCGCGTCCGCACCGTCTCCTGCCACGAGGACAACGGCCTCCTGCGCGACCTCCTGCGCACCCCCGGCGACGGCGCCGTCCTCGTCGTCGACGGCGGCGGCTCCCTGCGCACCGCCCTGGTCGGCGACCTCATCGCCGGCGCCGCCCAGGACAACGGCTGGGCCGGCCTGGTCCTGCACGGCGCCGTCCGCGACAGCGCGGCCCTGGCCGGTCTCCGGCTCGGCATCAAGGCGCTGGGCACCATCCCCCGCAAGAGCGCCAAGGACTCCGCGGGAGCCGTCGACGTGCCCGTCACCATCGGCGGCGTCACCTTCCGCCCCGGCGACATCCTGCACGCCGACGACGACGGCATCGCACTCCTTCCCGAAGGCACGGTGAGCTGACCGGTGCTGCTGAGAACCTTCGGCTGGTCGTTCGCGGTCACCGCGCTCGGCCTGGTCGCGGCGATCTTCTACGGGGGGTGGACCGCCTTCGGCATCGTCGCGATCCTCTCGATCATGGAGATCTCGCTGTCCTTCGACAACGCGGTGGTCAACGCCGGGATCCTGAAGAAGATGAATGCCTTCTGGCAGAAGATCTTCCTCACCATCGGCATCCTCATCGCCGTGTTCGGCATGCGCCTGGTGTTCCCGGTCGTGATCGTGGCGATCAGCGCCCAGCTGGGACCCATCGAGGCCGTCGACCTCGCGCTCACCGACAAGGACCGCTACCAGGAGCTGGTGACGGACGCCCATCCGTCGATCGCCGCGTTCGGTGGCATGTTCCTCCTGATGATCTTCCTCGACTTCATCTTCGAGGACCGCGACATCAAGTGGCTGGCCTGGCTGGAGCGTCCGCTGGCCAAGCTCGGCAAGGTCGACATGCTGTCGGTCTGCATCGCCCTGATCGTGCTGCTCGTCTCCGCGATCACCTTCGGCGCCCACGCCCACCAGCACGGCGGGGCCCACGCCGACAAGGCGGAGACCGTCCTGCTGGCCGGCATCGCGGGACTGATCACCTACATGATCGTCGGAGGCCTCTCCGGCTACTTCGAGGACAAACTCGAAGAGGAGGAGGAACGCGAGCACGAGGCCGAGGAAGAGGCCGCGCGCACCGGCAAGCCCAAGTCGGCAGTCAAGCTGGCCGGCAAGGCGGCGTTCTTCATGTTCCTCTACCTGGAGGTCCTGGACGCGTCCTTCTCCTTCGACGGCGTCATCGGCGCCTTCGCCATCACCAACGACATCGTCCTGATGGCCCTGGGCCTCGGCATCGGCGCCATGTACGTGCGGTCCCTGACCGTCTACCTGGTCCGCCAGGGCACCCTCGACGACTACGTCTACCTGGAGCACGGCGCCCACTACGCCATCGGCGCCCTCGCCGTGATCCTGCTGGTCACCATCCAGTACGAGATCCACGAGATCATCACCGGCCTCGTCGGCGTCGCCCTGATCGGCTGGTCCTTCTTCTCCTCGGTACGCCGCAACCGCGCACTCGCAGCGGCCGGCGGCGACGGCGACCAGGAGAAGGCCGAGGTCTCCTCCGGGGTGTGAAACCCCAGGCCCCGGGGCCGGTGACGGTGCCGGTGCCGGTGCCGTCGAGGGTCAGGCCGGCTTCGGCGGCCAAGCGGTGGGTCGGGCCGACGACCGCAGCGCACCCGAAGGCGACCCGGTCGGCCAGTTTCTGTGAGCGGTCCATGAGGTGAGACCACGCCCGTCGCCCTGCTGACCGGTGTACAGGGCGCCATGGGCACCGCGATGAACGTCGTCGCGGCCGTCCTGGTCCTTGCCCGTCATGCGGTTGCAGACGCGCGGAACGGCAGATGGGTGAAGCCGCTGACTGCTCCGCCAGGTCTGCGGACCGCCCGCCCCACCGGTCGCAGTTGCGGCAACCGGCTGGCCAGAGCCCAGAGGGCGATCTCTCCCACCAGCCGGGCCAATGAGATCTCAAGTTCCATGGCCCCGTCAGCGGTGAGGTGACTGGGACGGGCACTCCGTGCGAGGTCGAAGCGGGCGGGATCGGGAAACCGGTGGGGATCGCGGTGAGCCGCAGCGAGCATCACCAGAACGCGGCTGTGAGGTGGCAGGGCATGGCCTGCCACCTCGGCCTGCTCGGAGGCAGTACGCAGGAGGAACTGGCGCGGAGGATCAAAGCGCAGGACCTCGTTGACCGCCTTCGCCGCAAGGTGCGGGGCTGTTCTGAGTGTCTTCCATTGGTCAGGGCGGGCCGCGAGTGCGGCTATCGCGTTGCCGATCAGACAGACCGCGGTCTCCAGGCCGGAGGCGATCAGAGTCCGACAGACTGCGGCGATCTCTTCCAGACCCAACTTGTCGGAGGCTGTACCTGACCGCCCCAGGTCGGTCGCCGGCGTCTCTCGACGGCCACGCCGTTGCACGTGTTCGATCAGTCTGGTCACGTCATTCCCTGCGCCGTTTCCGCGTCGGGGAGCGGTGAGTCGGCTGATCAGGTCGCCTCCAGGACTCTGTCGCCGCTCACTTTCCGATCGGATCACCAGGGCCGCCAGGTCCTCGTGCGCATCCTTGACTGCTTCCGCCCGGGCTGCTGAGGGCCTCCCGTGGACGGGACGCCCGAGGACGTCACAAATGTCAGCGAAGTGCGCCGAGTCGGCTGATGAGATACCGAGCATCTCACTGAGGCATGCGACAACCTAGGGATGGGCGAAGTCGGCCACAAGGTCTATGAAGTCGGCATCAGCGTGCTGGCGAAGCAGGTCATGAGCGGCGGTGTCGATGCGGGTGGCGGACCGATGTAGAGCCGGGTGCAGTAACGGCCCGGCGATTGCGTACGCCTCGTCGGATCGATCCGCCGATGAGCAGCGCCCCTCAGTGCGAGTCGGCGCCGAACGCGCGGGCGCGCCCGTGTCCGCGGGGCGGGTGAGTGATGCGCAGGTCGAGAAACACCGATCCTCAAGGACTTGGTGACAGCCGTCGTACGAGAGGACGGCGAACAGTCCCGTGCGGCTGCGGTGGACTGGCCCCTGAGCACGCATTTGCTCGTACAACGCATAGGCGTCACCCCGGAAGCCCGGCGCGATGAGCTTGGCCACAGGGTCACCGGTGCGGGCCAGAAACCTCGTCCTCATGCTGTGCAGGCCGAGAGTGCCGGCGCAAGAAGACTCGACGTCGTTGGGGCGGTTGTTCATGGTCTTCCCTCAGCAAGCGACTTCGGACAGGACGCTGAACACGGCTGACATCCGCGGGCGGCTGGAGTTCGGGGATCGTCGTGCACTCGTCGCCGATACGAGTTCTGCCAGGTTGGCGGCAAAGCCTGAGCGACACGTTCCACCGATGCGGGCGATCCCACGTGAGACGCCCATGTATCAATCGAACCGTAGACGACTCATTGTGTACTCCTTCCTGAGCGAAGCCCCGTTCCGCTAGCGCTGGGCTCGCAGGCGCTGGCGGTGGAGCCACTTCGGTAGTCCCGGGGCCTCGAGGAAGCCCTCCGCGCGGGCTGATGCCAGTCCTATGCGGGGCAGGTCGGCGCTCTTTCCGAAGAGGAGGAAGCGCGGTTCCCAGATCGGGCGGTACTTCGCGTTGGCGCGGTAGAGCGACTCGATCTGCCACCAGCGGGAGAAGAAGCTCAGCAGCGATCGCCACAGGCGCAGTACCGGTCCGGCACCAAGCCGTGCTCCACGCTCGAACACCGAGCGGAACATCGCGAAGTTCAGGGACACTTGGGTGGTGTCGATCTCGCCGGCCCGGCGCAGCAGTTCGATGACCATGTACTCCATCAGGCCGTTGTCGGAGTCGCGGTCGCGACGCATCAGGTCGAGGGAGAGCCCATGAGGGCCCCATGGCACGAAGGACAGCAGGGCCCGCAGCGCGCCTTCGGCGTCGTGGCATTCGACCATCACGCACCGCCCGTCCTCCCGGTCCCCGAGCCGGCCCAGCGCCATGCTGAATCCGCGCTCGGTCGCGCCGTCGCGCCAGTCGTCGGCACGCTCGACAAGACGCGCCATCTCGTCGGCGGTGATGTCCTCGTGGCGCCGGATGCGCACGGTGTACCCGGCTCGCCTCACCCGGTTGTGGGCCTGCCTCACGGAGCGCATGGCGCGGCCCTCCAGAGTGAAGTCGGACACTTCGACGATGGCCTCATCGCCGAGTTCGAGTGCGTCCAGGCCGTGTCGGGCGTAGACGGTGCCTGCTTCCTCGCTCGCGCCCATCACGGCCGGCACCCAGCCGTGTGCGCGTGCTTCGGCAAGCCACGGGGTGATGGCGCCCGGCCAGGCCTCCGGGTCACCGATCGGGTCCCCGGATGCCAGCGACACCCCGCCCACCACGCGGTAGGTGACTGCGGCCTTCCCGGTCGGGGACCACACCGCGCTCTTGTCCCGGCGCAGTGCGAAGTAGCCGAGGGAGTCGCGCTCTCCGTGGAGCTCCAGCAGAGCCCGCAGCTGTTTGTCGTCGTTCTCGGTGAGCGGGTCGACGGCGCGGCGGGCGCGGAACGCGGCGTAGGCGACAGCGATGGCGAGCGCGGTGCCCAGCATGTTGACGGTGACGTTGGCCCAGTGCGGGACGGCGATCCCCGGGAAGCGCGACTTGTCCACCGTGACCGTGATCAGCTGCCACGTACCGTAGCGCCAGCGCTCTGTGATGGTGGGACGGCCCGCGTGGGGCGCCTGGTTGGTGGCGGTTACCAGCAACCAGGCGAGCAGTGAAGCCGTAATCAGACCGCCGACGGCCACGACGCCGGCGAGCTTGGGGTTGGAGCGGTCTCCCTTGGCGTAGAACTCTCGCCGTCCTGCCAGCAGCGCGACGACGAACGCGGCAGTGAAGAGAAGTGAGATCCAGTTCTGCGGGTGCCGCCGCCACTGCGGAAAGATCATGGCGAAGCAGACGAGCGCCAGGAACAGCCCGCTGAGCGCCAGGTTGAGGATCCATGCCGCGCGTTTGCGGCGCCGCATCGTCACCGCGAGGAAGGCCGTGACCACGCCGGAGGCGAATCCGGCGGTCAACAGGTACGGCGTGAACAGGTCCTGTTGGTTGTGCCGTCGCAAGTCCTGGCCGAGGGAGACCCATATGGCGCTAAGGAAGTTGACGAACGCAACAACCCGTAGGTACCAGACAGCACATGAGGCGGCCCGTCGCGACAGCGGGGACTCTCTGTCCGCGGTGGTCTGGAGTGTGGCGGGCCGGTTGCTCATGGTCTCTTCCTGGGCGTGTTGTCAGGGGCTGGGCACTGGGTGGAGTCGTTGCCGTCGGACGCCGGCGTGTCCCAGCAGGTACTGACGCGGCTGAGTGGCTGCGCCGAGCCTGTGGTTTCGGCGCGGCCCAAGCCGTCCGTCGGACCACTTCTTGTCGGCCGGGGGCCTGGACCGCCTCCTGGCCACTGGCAATGCGAGCCCCGAGCATCGAGGCCCGCGTTGCCGGGGCAGCTTCTGTCTGCGGCAGCAGAGGCTGCGTCCGCTGTTCAGTCCGTGTGTTCAGTGCTGGACGGGTTCGTTGGTCAGCTTCTGACCGCGCAGCAGGAACCAGGCGACGGCCGAGGCGAGCAGCAGCAGGCCGGCGCCGACGCCCGCGGCGAGTGCCACGCCGTCGACGAAGGACTCTCGTGCTGCCTGCAACAGCGCCGCGGCCGCGTCGGTGGGCATGTGCACGGCGGCCACGACGGCTCCGGCCAGCGATTCGTGCGCCGCTTCCGGGGTTCCGGCCGGTCCGGTGAAGTCCTGGTAGATGTTGGTGACGACCGACCCCAGCAGGGCGATGCCCAGAGCGGTGCCCAGTTCGTAGGCCGTCTCCGAGACTGCCGAGGCGGCGCCGGCCTGTTCCTTGGGGACGGCGGTGAGGATGATGTCCGAGGTGATCGTGAACGACAGTCCGGCGCCGAACCCGACGACCAGCAGGGTGGTTCCGATCAGCGGGTAGCCGGTGGTCTGAGTGATCGTGGTCAGCGCGGCCAGGGACAGACCGATGACGGCCAGGCCGCTGGAGACCACCGCGCGCACCGAGAGGCGTCGTGCCGCGGCGCCGGCGACCAGACCGGCGACGACCGCGCCCGCGGCGGCCGGCAGCTCGGCGATGCCCGCTTCGATGGGCCGCCGGTCCTGGACGAGTTGCAGGTACTGGGAGAGGAAGAACAGCAGACCGGAGAGCCCGAGAATGGTGAGTACGTTCGCCAGGACGGCGCCGCTGAAGCCGCGGTTGCGGAACAGCCGGACGTCCACCAGCGGGACGGGCAGGGCCCGCTGGCGCCGGACGAAGCCGTAGAGAGCGGCCGCACCGAGCACGCCTGCCGCGAGGGTGAGCCAGGCGAATCCCTCGGCCGCGGCCTCCTTGATGCCGTAGACGACGCCGACCATGCCGATCAACGACAGGAAGACACTCGGCATGTCCCACGGCCCCGGGGAGGGGTTGCGCGATTCCGGCAGCATCTTGATCCCGACCATGACCAGCAGCGCCATCACGGGCAGGTTGATCAGGAAGACCGAGCCCCACCAGAAGTGCTCCAGCAGCACACCGCCGACGATCGGGCCGACCGCCATGCCCGCCGAGGCGGCGGCGCTCCAGATACCGATGGCGAGGCTGCGCTCACGCGGGTCGTGGAAGAGGTTGCGGATCAGCGCGAGCGTGGAGGGCATCAGCGTGGCGCCGGCGACGCCGAGCAGGGCCCGGGCGACGATCATCATCTCGGGGGTCTGCGCGTAGGCGTTGAGTACCGAGACCAGGCCGAACGCGGTCGCACCGATCAGCAGCAGGCGCTTGCGGCCGATGCGGTCGCCCAGGCTGCCCATGGAGATGAGCAGGCCGGCGATCACGAACGAGTAGGCGTCGCCGATCCATAGCAGCTGGGTACCTGAAGGCTGCAGGTCCTCGCTGAGGTAGGGCGTGGCCAGGCCGAGAACGGTGGCGTCCACCGCGACGAGCAGCACGGCCAGGACCAGGACGCCCAGGGCGATCCAGCGGCCCGGCGTCTGCTGGGTGCTGCCCTGCTCAGCCGTACGCAGGGGGTGGGTCATGATGCGTCCCTTCGCATCGTGCCGCCGAGCAGCAGCTCGGCGATCATGTGAGTGAAGTCGTTGCGGGCTGCCCGGCCCTCGATGACGGCCCAGCCGCCGGCGGCCAGCAGGCCGTACAGGGCTTCGGTGAGCCACACCGCGCTCAGGTCGATGCGGAACTCGCCGCTCTCCTGGCCCCGGCGGAACAGTTCGGTGAGCCGGGCGTCGATACGGGACCAGCCCGCGTGCTGCCCGTCGCCCTCGAAGAGCTGGTTTTCCGAGTAGAGGAAGGCGAGCAGACTCGTACAGGGCTCAAGGGCACGGACCAGGCGGCGCACCGCCTCCTCCGCCGTCCCCTCCGCGAGGCGGGCCGCATCCAGAGCCGCTTCGCACTCGGCGATACCGAGGTCCTCCAGGGCGCGCACCAGGGCGTCACGCCCGGGGAAGTGACGGTTCAGCGTCGCCCTGCTGATCCCGGCGGCCCGGGCGACCTCTTCGGTGGTCGCCGTGGCCTTTCGCGTCAGCAGATCGGCAGCGGCACGCAGCACTTGATCACGATCCAAGCTCATGAGTCAACAGTAACGCATGTGAGACATCATCGTCTCATTAGCTACATGTTCGTCTCTCGATACGACCACCCACCTCGGAAGACCGCACACCCCCATCACCGCAGCCGGACCCCACCGGAGGTCGGGAAAGCCCCCGCCGACCCGGCCGTCCGACCTCCCGGCAGAACGGCCCCCGCTCAGGCGTGCCGCACCGCCGGCATTGACAGTCATCGGGGTCAGCATAAACTTGACTGACAAGTCAGACTAGTTTGGGAGCGGGTATGGCATCTGGGACTGTGGAGCCCGTCCGTCGTCGGGCTCTCGTCGTGGGTTGCGGGATGGCCGGGTGCGCCGCGGCGTGGTGGTTGGATCATGAGGGATGGGAGGTCGTACTCGTCGACAAGGAGGCCGAGCCGTATCCGAGCAGCTACCTGCTGCAGTTGGACGCTCAGGCGACGCGGATCCTGCGGCTCATGGGCGGCCAGCAGATCGTCGACGAGGTGACCTTCGCGGCACCCGCGATGTCCGTGCGGTGGGGCACGCGCAAGGTCCGCGAGCTCAAGATTGACGGTGACGGCGAATGGCGCCTCGCTCGCCGGTCGGTGCTGCTGTCGAGGCTCTTCGCGCACCTGCCCGCCGCAGTCCACAAAAGGCTGGGAGTCGGGCTCGAGGCGCTGGAGCACCGCAGCGACGACGTTCTGGCCCGGTTCAGCGATGGTTCGACGGAGTCGTTCGACATGGTGGTCGGGGCGGACGGGCTGCACTCGACGGTGCGCCGGCTGACGCTGGCATCCGAAGCGCACAGCGTGTACCGCAATGGCCTCACCCACGTATGGATCAACGCCGACGCGCCCCTGCCCGACGGGCGTGCGGTGATCGCGTCCCGCGAGGGGATGCTGTCGATGATCTACCCGTTCCTGGACACCGGCCAGACGTCGGTCATGGCGGTTGTTCCCGTGCCGGACTCGACCATTGCGGACGAGCCGATGCTGGTCGAGCAGGTTTGTGACATGGTCGAGCGCCTGGGCCCGGACATGCACGCGATCGCGGAGGCGGCACGGAAGTCCGAGGACACCAAGCTGACCCGGTTCTCGCAGGTGCGACTGCCCCGCTGGTACACCCGCCGGGTCGTACTCCTCGGCGACTCCGCGCACTGCGTCGACCCGGTGTCCGGCATGGGCGCGCACGCTTCGCTGCCGGGCGCCAAGGTGCTGGCCGAGTCCCTGCGGGCCACGGACGACGTCACCCTCGCCTTCGCGCGGTTCGAGGCCGAGATCCGTCCCTTCGCCAGGACGGCACAGAGCATCACCGCCCGAACCGTGGAGTTCAGCACCCGGGCCGAGGGACGCAACCGCGCGGCCACACTTGCCGGAGGGATCGGCGATCTGCTGGCCACCATCCCGGCGACGCTGGCGAGGCACAGCAACCGAAGGCAGGCTGCCCTCCGGCCCTGAACCGTCCTTGCCTCTGGCAGGTCACCAGCCGGGGACGAGCCCGCGTGGCAGCCAGGCACACTGGTCGCCGTACGATGCCGCTACTCGCACATGAGAGAGATCAATGGGACGCACAGCAGGACGAGGACCCGAAGACACCAAGCGGTTGATCCTGGATGCCGCGAGGGGTGTCGTCGTGGCCCAGGGCGCCCGGGCGACCCTCGATGACGTGGCGGAAGCGGCCGGGATGACCCGAGGTGCCGTGATCTACCACTACAGCTCGAAGAACACGCTGTGGGTCGCCCTGACCCGCGATGTACTCACCCAGTTCCGTAATGCGGTGCACGACGACGTCGAGGACGGCCGGAAGCCCGGCCGTCTGGCGCGTGCCTTCATTCGCGCGTCGCTGGACGGAGACGGGATCGAGGCCGTCGGCGAGCGGCTGTTCCTCCTCGCCGCCCTCGCCGTCACCCCCGGGGTGCCCGAAATCCTCGCCGAGGACGGAGCCACCTGGAAGGCCGAGATGGCCGAAGACGGACTGTCGGTCGGAGCCCGCACGGTCATCCTCAACGCCATCGACGGTGCCGGCCTGATGACCGGATGGGGACTCAAGCCCGATCGTGCCGAACTCGTAGCTCTGCGTGACGAGTTGGAGAGACTCGCCAGCCCCGGCGTCTAGTACCAGGCCGACGCCCCCGTATACCGGGTACGGGATCTTCGCTCAACGAGCGCACCGACCGGGTGCTTCGACACCCGGACTGGCGCTCGTCGTTCTGGGGCGGCGGTGACAGACGCGGCAAGGGACGCCCGCGTCGATGCCACCTGCTCGACGCGGGGTTCCCTGCGGACGAGACCGCGGCCCGCCGCCTCCGGCGGCCAGGGCCGGCGAGTCCGCATCGCCTGCGCATCATCCGGCCCGGGGCAACCGCAGGCCCTGACCAGGCGGTGCCGACGCAGGAGAGCCAGCGATCGCCCCACTGTCCCGCAGCGTCACCGCCGCGCGCATCCTGCGGGGAGAAGACGCGGCGCGGCTTCATAACGGGCCTCCTCGATGCACCTCCACCGCCGGCCCTGCTCGGGCGGGCCGCTCACGACCGTGGCGAGCACGTCGGCGCCCGGGCGTGGCGAAGCCGGGATCTCCGCCACGGCGCAGGCCGAGGACGAGCGTGCCGACCGCGCCGGCAACGGCGACCATCGACGTCGCCCGCGGCTCTCTCCACCGCCATATCGGCGCATGACACCCAGACTTGTAAACTGTACTGACATGTCAGTACAGTAATTGGTGCACGAGGTAGACGGCCGGCAGGCCGCATACGAACGGAGCACGACCATGACCAGTGTCAGCACCCGATCCGCCGACGTCGTTGTCGTCGGTGCCGGTCTCGCAGGGCTCACGGCAGCCGACCAGCTCTCCCGAGCCGGGCACGACGTCGTCGTCATCGAGGGCCGCGACCGCATCGGTGGACGGATCCACACGGTCGAGATCGCGGGCGTCCCCGTCGACGCCGGAGCGACCTGGGTCGCGCCGGGTCACACCGCGGTACGCGATCTCGCGCGCCGATTCGACTGCGAGTTCGTGCCCCAGTTCCAACCGGGCAAGGGCGTCATGTCCTTCGGAGGCAAGCGCAAGACCGAGAGCACCATGTCCATGGCACCCTGGATGATGCTCGACCTCACGCGGATCATGGGCAACCTGCAGAAGATGGTCGACGGACTTCCCGTCTCGTCTCCTTGGGAGCACCCGCATGCCGCGCACTTCGATTCGATGTCGCTCGGCGAGTGGCTGACCTTGAAGCACGCCCTGAAGGACACCCGGAAGTTCATGAACATGTTCAGCCTGGTGCACTGGGGCGCACCCGTCGGCGAGGTGTCACTGTTCAACGTGATGCGATACATCAAGAACCTGGGCGGCATCGAGCACATGCTCGCCGTCGAGGGCGGCGACCAGCAGGACCGGGTACTGGGAACAACGCACACGCTGGTCACCAGGCTCGCCGGCACGCTGGAAGACTGCCTGCTCCTCGCCTCCCCGGTGGAGCGCATCACCACGACCGGCGAACGTGTCACGGTGGAAACCGGCAAGCACACCATCGATGCCCGGTGCGTCATCGTGACGGCGTCGCCGGCACACCGCTCGACCATCGAGTTCACGCCCGCACTCCCTGAGCGTCATTACGGACTGTCGCGCAGCTGGCGGCTGGGAGCACTCAGCAAGGCGTTCGTCGCCTACGACCGCCCCTTCTGGCGAGACGAAGGCCTCTCGGGGGAGGGCATGTCCGACGACGAGACCGTCTTCCTCACCTTCGACGTCAGCCCCCACCCCGATGGCCCCGGCATCCTCATGGCCTTCTGTGACGGCCGCGGATTCGACGCCTACGACAAGGACGAACGCCGCCGCCGCGTCCTGCGGCACCTCATCCACCTGTACGGCGAGTCCGCGCGCCACGCCATCGACTACACCGACTTCTCCTGGGGCAACGACAGCTTCGCACCCGGCGGGCCGAACCCGGCAGTCGGACCGAAGACATGGACCAACTTCGGGCCGTTCCTGCGCCAGCCTGTAGGACGCGTCCACTGGGCCGGCACCGAAACAGCCGACGAGACATCCGGCAGCATGAACGGCGCGATCCTCTCGGGCCGGCGAGCGGCAACCGAAGTGGCAGCACGCCTCGACACCGGACAGTGAACACACCCACCCTCACCGGCCTCGCCCCCGCACCGTCGGCGCCAACCGCGCACACCGCACCGCCCCAGCGGGCCACACGCCCGTCACAGGTCGGTAGTACAGGCCACGAGCAAGGTGGGTGGACAGGCCCAGGGCAGAACCGCCCCGGACCGACGCCCTCGCCCTGGATCAATTGGGTCGACACTCGTTCCGAGCTGCGGGAAACTCCTGGCGATGACTCAACGAACCGACACGCCTCCTGCGTGGGACGAGCGTGCGCAGCTGGTCGCCTTCCTCGATTACGCCCGTGACACCGCGCGCGCCAAGTGTGAGGACGTGTCCGCCGAAGACGCCCGCAAGGCCCCGCTCCCGAGTTCGCCGCTGATGACGTTGTGCGGGTTGATCAGCCATCTGCGCTGGGTCGAGTACTACTGGTTCCACGTTATGTTTCTGGGCGAGGAGCTCGCGGGGCCGCTCACCGAGGCAACCGACGATGATCCCGACCCTGAGATGCGGACGGCAGTCGACTTCCCGTTGCCCCAGCTTCTCGCCGAGTACGAGGAGCAGAGCGCCCGCTCCCGTCGACTGGTGTCCGAACACGACCTGGACTCGCCGGCCAAGCGTCCCATCAGCGACGGCCGCCACGTCGACCTCCGGTGGGTGATCCTCCACCTCATTGAGGAGACGTCCCGCCATAACGGCCACCTCGACGTCGTGCGTGAGCTCGTCGACGGGCGGACCGGCGCCTGAGACCTGTCGTGAGGGGCATGAGCGCGGCCGCAGGCGGATCGCTGCCACGGTGACCGTGCCGTGGCGACGTCGGCCCGCTTGTCGGACCGCGTGGCCACGGCACGGAAGTTCTTCGGCGCATTGATGGTTCGCTCAACTTCGTTCCTCCGCTTGTAGATCGTCTTGTCGAAACCTGAGGGCCGCCCGCCCTCGCTGCCACGGCGTTTCCGGTTGGCTCGCTGATTCTCCGGTTCGGAGGGAGACACGCTCTAGGAGCAGGCGACCGGCGTCGCTCCGATCCCCCGGGTGCGCCCCCTGGGCATACCGGGAGGAGGCGACGCCCACAGCGGTCATCAACGTCCTCGTCCAGCGCGCAGTACTGCGCAGCAGCGTCGCCACGAGCTCGGCGGCGAGGTCTCGTCCTCACGACCGACCGCATCCACCGGAACAGCTGCGGCGCCACCCTGATCGCTGTGGCCATCGACGCCGACCCGCTGACTCCGAGCGAGTAACCGCCTCCGGGGGCCGACCGGTCGGATACCACTACCCGGAGTCATGCATCCCGGCTCGCGTCACCGCCGGCCGTCCCGTCGTACGGACTCTGCGTGCGACATCTCCGCAGTTCAGCGGGTGGGACGTCCCGGGACGGGGTCACTTCCGGGCCTGCTGTGGACTGACGTCACACCGAGCGCCCAGCCTTACTGCGGAGCCGGCCGGAACTGGGTGCCCTTGGGTGCGCGGCAGCGGCCGGACGAACTCCTGATCGATGTCCGACAGTTCGCGGCGCCGTACCACCCGGCCATGATCCACCACTCAAGATCAAGGGAAATAGGGGCAGAGAGTGCACAGAAAGAGAAAGATGCTCCTTTTGGTAGCCCTTACCTCTTGTCTGGCTGCCGGGTGCAGCCCTGGCACCGGATCGCCCGCGGACCACGACCGGCCACAACAGAAGAAGGCCGCCTACGCTCAGGGGCCACCGCTCAGGGACCTGAGCCCCGCGGAGGAAGTGGAGATAGACCGCGCGGAGCAGGACCTCGTCACCCAGTGCATGCAACGCCAGGGCTTCCGGTACTGGGCCCTGCCGGTGCTGAGCGTGCCGGCACGCAAAGTCGGCGCCTACGTCGTGGACGACATCGCCTGGGCCCGCCAGTACGGCTACGGCCGGTCATTCGACAACGCGGCCCAGAAGGCCAACCGCGACCACCCCGACATCACTTACGTCAAAGCGCTCTCCAAGAAGGAACGCGTCAGATACTCCAGGGCGCTCAACGGGACCTTCACCGACCCCATCACCACCGAACTGCCGTCCGGCGGTTCGGTGCGCACCCCGCGAGGCGGCTGCTACGCCGAGGCCAGGGAACAGCTCTACGGCGACTACGCAACCTGGTTCCACGCCAAGAAGACCGTGACCTCGCTGACCCCCTTGTACGTTCCGCGCATCCTCAAGGACAAGCGTCTGACCAACTCCGTGGCGGCTTGGTCACGTTGCATGAAAGCAGCGGGCCGCCCCTTCGAGAGCCCCGACGCCATCCGTCGCGAGAGAGAGAACCTGATTCGCGGGATGACCGAGGAGCAGGCCCTGCGATCCGAAACCGCGCTGGCCGTGACGGAAGCCGAGTGCGCCCGACAGACATCCCTCGGGAAGACCGCGCGTGCCCTGGAGGCCGAATACCGGGACAAGGTGGCACGCGACTACGCCGAGGAATTCACCGCCTACCGGCAGATGAGACTGTCCGCCCTTACTCGGGCACGGAGCCTCTGAAACCCACTCACCACCCTCTCCACCACCGTTGACCGGATGGTCACGGAATGAATCAACCCAGAAGGAGCCCCACATGAGAAAGATCCCCACCCTCCTGACGGTCATGGCCATGGCCGCCCTCGGAACTGCCCTCCCGGTCTCCACCGCGCACGCGGCCACGGCCTGCGACCGCGCGTGGGACGGTGGCGCGACGCCCGGTGACATGTACGCCTACGACGGCACCGACTGCACCGGGTTCCTCGGAAAGTACTCTGGCTGGGACTCCAACTGGAACGACGGCATCGGGCATTACCAGGCCCCGGCCAGCAACAAGGCCTCATCCATCCTCAACAAGGGCACGACGCTCGAAGTCCAGTTCTTCAACGGGACCGGCACGGGGTGGACCGGAGGGTACATCTGCCTGTCGCGCAACGAGGGCTTCGCCTCCAACCTTGCCGATGACGAGTTTTCCAGTGGTGCCACGGTGAACAACGCCATCAGCTCGCACCGCTGGGTCGTCTACACCGCCTGCGACAACAACTGGGCCGAATAGCGCCGACGGCCACACCCGCACCGTACGTGGGGGCGCCGGCCGCGCGCCCCCACGTACGCAGGCTTTCGCCGGCACATCACCCTGCACCACGCGCCCTGGACGGCGCTCCTTTACACGGCTTGCCCGCCGCGGCAGCGGATCCTGGCGTGGGTGCTGGTCTGCCGGCCGGCAGCAGTCGACCTGCCGCATCGGCGATGACCTGCCACTCCGAGCCGGGCTCGTCGGACATGGCGGCGCCGACCCGGCTGAGAGCTACCGCGGTTCTGCGCGCCGACCGGTGAGCGGTCGGCGCGGACCCCGGCCTACCGGTTCGCGGCTGCGCGAGAGGTGCTCCGGTTCCTGCGACCGACCGCGCGGCCCATCGCGTTGCGCACCGCGAGGCCCGGCCGGGTGCGGGGCACCATGAGCCTGGAGAGCAGCCCGACGCGTCGCTGCCGCGGGCCTACCTCGCGGCGGAGCCGCGACTCGTAGGCGGCGAAGGCGCGAGCGTGATCACCGGGGTGGGCGGCGAGCTCTTCTGCGAGGGCGTACGCGCCCGCCATCGCCATGCTGGACCCATCGCCCAGCAGGGCCGTCGCCGCCGCCGCGTCCCCGAGCAGTACGACCCGTCCACGGGACCACGAGGGCACCTGGACGGTGGTCAGGGGGTCGAAGTACGGAGCCGGGTGGTCGAGGAAGGCTGCTACGAGTTCCGGTGCCCGCCACCGCACATCGGCGTAGGCGTCGGCCACGGTCTGCTTGTGAAGGGCGATGTTCTTGCGGTCGTGGGGCGCCGCCTGCGCGGCCCGGAAGGTGAAGATCGCGAGCGGAGTGGTCCGCGAGGGGTGGAGGACCAGCATCCGGTTCGGCACGGTCAGCATCGTCAGCTCGGTCGGGTCCTCGATGGCGTCGGGTGCCAGCGGCACGGTCGCGCCGTACAGGCCCAGGTCGCTCGCGAACTGCCGCTCGGGACCGAACACCAGGCGCCGTACGGTGGAGTGCATCCCGTCGGCACCGACTACCAAGTCGAAGCGCCGTGGCGCGGACCGCCGGAAGGTGACGTCCACCCCGCGTTCATCCTGGTCGAGAGCGGTGACCGTGTCGTCGAACAAGAACTCGGCCTCGGTCTGCGCCGACCCGTGGAGCACCTCGGACAGGTCGGCTCGGGTCACCTCGACCGTCGGCGCCTTGTCCGAGGTGAGCGGGAGTCGCAGGATGCGCCTGCCGTCGGGGTCGAGCAGGGTCAGCGACCGATTGCGGGTGGCGAGCTCGCGGAGCTGCGGGAGGATGCCCATGCGCTCGGCGACCGGGATCGCGGGCCCCTTCACGACGATCGCGCTGCCACCGGAGCGCAGCTGCCGGGCGTGTTCGACGACCGTCGGCCGGTATCCGTTCCGGGAGAGCCAGTACGCGAGTGCGGGCCCTGCGATTCCGGCACCGACTATCAGCACCTCGGGCTTCTTCATGACGATGACCTCTCGGAGTGTCGATGACCAGGTCCCCGGCGAGTGCCGGGGACCTGGTCTCAGGGCGCGGCGGCACGGGGCGGTGCGACCGGGCTGAGGTACGAG
Source organism: Streptomyces sp. CS113 (assembly GCF_002188365.1). Taxonomy (NCBI): domain Bacteria; kingdom Bacillati; phylum Actinomycetota; class Actinomycetes; order Kitasatosporales; family Streptomycetaceae; genus Streptomyces; species Streptomyces sp. CS113. Next base: position 7,724,149 of record NZ_KZ195574.1, on the reverse strand, counting down.
TAATTTCGTACCTCAGGGAAGCATGCCCTTCAGGTATGATGCAAGCCGTACCTGAAGGAGGTGCCGCGTGGCCGGAAGGAACCTGGTCGGACCGGAGGCCGATGCGCTCGATCTGGGTACGGTGTTTCGTGCCCTCGCCGACGAGCACCGGCGTTCGGTGATGACGGCGTTGGCCGCCGACCGCAGCGACAGCGAGCGGGGCTGCAACTCGTTCGATCTTCCGATCTCGAAGCAGACCCAGACCCACCACTTCCGGGTCCTGCGCGAGGCAGGTCTCATCGACGAGATCGACTACGGCAACCGCAAGGGCGTCCGGCTACGACGCGCGGACATCGAGCAGAGATTCCCCGGGCTCCTCGCGCTCCTGGAAGCACGGCCCCCGGCCGATACCGCTCCTCGCTGAGCACTGGAGGGGAGTCCGGTGCTGGGCCACGAGCACGAAACGGTGGGTCGGAATGCGGTCGCGCTCATAGGCGTACATGCCCTCGGCCGCCTCCGGCGTCAGCCCTCTCTGCCACCGGGCAGTACCCGTGCGGCACGCGGTGCTTACGGGGTCAGGCCTGCTCGTCCCGCTCGGTGACGTGGTCCCCGATGCGGTCGGCGACGGCGGCGGACAGCAGCGCCGGCAGGAAGCCGGGAAAGCGAGCCTCCAGGGCGTCGCCCCGCAGCTTCACGAAGCAGCGCGTGCCCTCCTGGCGGGTCTGGGTCACACCTGCCTCACGCAGCATCTTGAGGTGATGGCTGAGCGTGGACTTGGCGACGGGAGCGCTGAACTGCCCCCACCCCTTCTCCGTGCCGTCGGACAGGATCCGGACGATGCCCAGCCGCGTCGGATCGCTGAGCACCCCGAGCACGCGAGGCAGGGAGATCTCGCTGTCCGCGGGCGACGCGTGGTGATCCGGCATACGGCCATGCTACCGAACGTTCGGCGCCTGTCGAACATGGGTCCCCGCACCGTCGAGGTCGCCGGTGTCGGCGGCGGTCCGGAACGCGGTGACGAGACGACGGTGCGACTCGGTAGGGATCGGCCGCTCGCGCTCCTGTCGGGTCACAACGGGCTCGGGCAACGGCGCTGCGCGAAGGCGGCGCTCATGTTGCCTTCGTCGGAGTGAAGCGTCACATCCGGCCGGGTTGGCCTGTCTCTGTTGTACCGCAACGAATCGGCCACGGACCTCTCCAACAGCTCGCGCTCAAGACTGACGTGGTAGTTCACGATCGCCTACCGCCTCGCGCGCAGGCGGTACCCGCTTCACCGGCACCGACAGCCTCCCAGGCGCCTGAACCGATCCACCAGGCACCGACGAGGCCGACTGATCGATCCGGAGCTCCATGGACCAGGCGATTCAAAACCAGACAGAAGGAGTTGCGCCATGAACAGCGACCACGGAAACGTGCAATCACCGTGTACGGGTTCGCAGAGCCTCTTCCTCACTCTGCACCGCATGCTGGACGGCCTGGCGTGGGAGGACGTTCGAGCCGAATTCCGGTACGATCCCGCATCTCCTCTGCTCGTCAGTTGCACCTTTCTCGTGCCGCACGGCCCTCGGATCACCTGGTACGTGGGGCGGGACGTTCTGCACCAGGGTCTCCGCTCCGTGAGCGGCGCGGGCGACGTCCAGGTCTGGCCGACGTACATCGGCGAACAGACGACGGTCTGGATGCAGCTCACGTCGGAGAAGGCCACGGTTCTCTTCGAGATGTCCGCGCGGCCGCTGGAGGAGTGGCTCGACGACACGTACCGCAGCGTTCCGGCAGGCTCGGAGATGGCCAGATGCGACGTGGACCGTTTCCTTGCCGGGGTCCTCGGCGGGGGCGTAGCACGTGAATGAGAGGGGCGTGGCGAGACGCTGTCGTCACAAGCGCCCCAGCACTGCGCCGAGCCGGGTACGTGAATCCACGTCCAGCTTGGTGAACACCTTGCGCAAATGCCATTCGACGGTGCGTGGGCTGATGAACAGTTCGGCGCCGATCTCCACGTTCGTCTTCCCCGTCGCGGCCAGCCGGGCGATGTGGGCTTCCTGCGGGGTAAGGGCCTCGTACGCGTCGGTCGCACTCTGACGCACGGACTCGCCGAGTGTACTGAGCCCCCGACGCGCGCGTTCCGCGAAGGCACTCGCTCCGAAACCGTGCAGCATGTCGAAGGCGAGGCGCAGGTGTTCACGCGCCTCGCCGCGCCGATTCGCGCGGCGCAACCATTCGCCATACACCAGATGGGTGCGCGCGAGATGGACGGTGACTCGGCTGTGCCGCAGCCGCTCGATGGCTTCCTGGTACAGCAGGTCGGCGGTCTGGCCGTCGCTGAGCAGAGCTCGCGACCGGGCCAGGACGCCCAGAGCCCACTGCGTTCCGCCGGCACCGGCGTGCTCCTCCAGCCGGCGCAGCGCTGCCGCCGCGACTTCCTGCCTCCCGCCAAGGGCGCCGGCCTCGACGAGCTCCATGAGGGAGAATCCGACGACCGCCAAGTCCTCGTACTCCGCTCCCCGTTCGGCACTGTCCACGGCCTCGTCGTGCCGACCGAGGCCGTTGTGCAGCACGGCGAGCAGGTAGTGGGCCAGGCCGATCGCCCGGCCCTCACCCCACGTGGCTGCCTCCCGGGCGCCGGCCTCGATGATTTCCGCCGCCTGAGGATCTTCACCGCGCCACGCCAGCAGGAGCAGCGGGGCGTACCCGAGGGGCGAGTTGCCGGTCACCTCGATGAGGTTGCCGGACTCGTTGATCAACGCCAAGGCATGGTCGAACTCCCCCGCGTGCACGTGGACGGCCGCACGATAGGAGAGTGCCAGGGGAAGGACGTTGAGCGCACCGACGGTTCGAGCCGCGCGTACGGCGTGATCGGTGAGCGAAAGCCACGTCTCGTCGTCCCACATGTCGCCGGCGACCAGCCAGGCTATCCAGAGCCAGCGCATGACGTCGTCCTCGTCCGCGGCTCTGTCGCGGAGAGCGAGCAACAAGGGTTTGAGGAGTGACGCGCCCTCATCCCGGCCGACAGCGAACCACGTCGCCAGGCCGTCCAACAAGCCGTCCGCCAGCCGCGACGGTTGCGGTCCGCCAGGCGCGGCGAGTGCTGCCGCAGCCACCTCGCGCACTCCCGGGCGGCCGCCGAGCCGGCCGGCGAACACGGCCGCTCCGACCGCTTCCAGGTACGTCTCTCGCGCCTGTCCCACGTCGATCTCTTCCAGCCGACCCGCCGCTTCGAGCAGCATCGGCAGGGCCTCACCTCCGCGTCTGCGGGCGAAAGCGATCTGAGCCCGTAGCGCGGCGAGTGCTGTCTGCCGGCTCCCGTCCAGCGGATGGGCCTCCGCTGCGGCGAGGAGTTCGAGCGCGACCTCGGGAGCACCGGCTTCGAACGAGGCTCGCGCCGCGGCCAACGCCCTCGCTCCCCGCCTGCCCGGATCCGGCGTCAACTCGGCCGCGCGCCTCAGAAAGGCGGCGGCCGCCGCGATACCGCCACGAGCGTGCGCACGGCCGGCGGAGCGTTCCAAGTCGTCGGCGATCGTCTCGTCCGGTTCGACCGCCGCGTGGGCACGGTGCCAGGCTCGGCGATCCGCGTCGAACTCCGAAGCCGTCGCCTCGGCCAGGGCGCGATGCACGGTCCTGCGTTCTCCGGGGAGAGCCAAGCGGTAGGCCGCCGAACGAACCAACGGGTGCCGAAAACGCACCCGCGTACCGAATTCGATGAGCCCCGACTCCTCCGCCGCTCCCTCGGCGTCCGCCCCGATGTCAAGCCGCTCGGCGGCACGCCGCAGCAGGGGCACGTCCCCCACCGGCTCGGCGGCTGCCGCCAGCAGCAGCCGCTGAGCCGCGTCCGACAGACCCCCGATGCGTCGCACGAAGCTCTGCTCGATCTGACTCGCCAGCGGTCGGGCGTCCGGACGTCCGAACCCACCGGCCAGCTCCGCGGTGCTCAGCCCCCGTGTCAGTTCCAGCAGCGCCAGGGGATTTCCACGCGTCTCGGCGATGATGCGCTCCCGAACACGCTCGTCCAGCCGGCCGGGCACCACCGAGTCGAGCAGCAGACGCGCTTCGTCGTCGCGCAGCCCACGGACCTCGAGTTCCGGCAGCGCCGTCCAAGGATCAATGTGCGGATCGACGGGCGGGGTACGCACAGAGACGGCCAGCGCCACGCGTTCCGCCAGCAATCTGCGGGCGACGAAGGCCAGGACCTGCGCGGAAATCCGGTCCAGCCACTGAGCGTCGTCCAGCACACAGAGCAGCGGCCGCTCCTCCGCCGCCTCGGCCAGCATGCTGAGGACGGCCAACCCCACCATGAACCGGTCCGCGGCATCCCCGCCCTGGAGTCCGAACGCGACCGCGAGGGCCTCCCGCTGAGGGCCGGGAAGTCGATCGATGTGGCTCATCAACGGCATGCACAGCTGGTGCAGCCCCGCGAAGGCGAGTTCCATCTCGGATTCGACGCCGACCGCTCGGAGTACGCGAAAACCTGAAGCGTTCTCTGCCAGGTAGTCCAGGAGGGTCGACTTTCCGACCCCCGGTTCGCCGCGCAGGACCACGACCCGGCTCCGACCCGTTCGGGCATCGGCGAGGGCCTCGTCCAGCACACCCCGCTCATGGTTTCGGCCAAGCATGCCGCGCCGAGGTGCACTGCTCGACATCCACCACCACCGCGCAGCTCAGAGGGTCACATCCCGTTCGACTCGGAATCGCCCTATCTTGCACCACCGTCCGAAGCCCAGCCAAGCAGCCGTACTGGGATGCCGCCCGGGACTGCGCACAGTCCGTAGTCCGCCAGGCACGGAATGGTGAACCACTGGGGTGCATACCCGGGGCGCCAGGGTGTCGACCAGGCACTCCCCGGGGCGCCACGGAACGGCCCGCCAGGCGACTGTGGGACGACACCACCGGAGAGCGCCGCAAGCGCACGCGGCCGAGTTCTCGACCACGCCGGATGTCCCCATGCGACAGCGCGTCCCGCAGGCACCCAACCGCACGAACGGAGTCAGCAGGCTCATGTATCCCGACCCCTCCCCCAGCGAGGACGCCTTGGACGAGGCGCTTTCCATCTTCGAGCAGCTCCGGCCGCGACTCTTCGGCATCGCCTACCGCGTTCTCGGCAGCACGGTGGAGGCGGAGGACGTCGTTCAGGAGGTGTGGCTGCGCTGGCAGGGGACCGACCGTTCGGTAGTTCGCAGCCCGGCGGCCTTCCTGTCGAGTGCCACCGTCCGCCTGGCCATCAACGTGGCCCAGTCCGCCCGGGTCCGGCGCGAGACGTACATCGGTCCCTGGCTGCCCGAACCCGTGGACACGAGCAACGATCCCGAGGCCGGTGCACAGCGGTCCGAGGCCGTCGAACTCGCCCTCCTCCTCGTACTGGAGAAGCTGACACCGCAGGAGCGCGCCGCTTACATCCTGCGAGAGGCTTTCGACTACACCTACGCCGACATCGCCGAGATGTTGCGCCTCAACTCGGTCAACGTACGCAAGATCGTAAGCCGAGCCCGCAGGCACCTCCTTTCCGACCAGCGGACGACCGCGGACGCGGATGAGCACCGCCGACTGCTCAAGGCCTTCGTGCGGGCTGCCCGGAAGGGAGACCTCACGTCGCTGGAGACCCTGTTCTCTCCGCATGGCGCCGGCCCGTCCGACAGCGTCACAGTCAGGCGCCCCGTTCGCCGTGGCGGTCCCGTTCCACAGGGGGCACGCAGGGTCAGACCCGCGTCCGTCCGACTGTGACCGGGCAGCCGATGAGCTCCCCACTCGTTCCACTTCGCCCGACCGCGACGACGGCCCTTCTCGAGTTCTGCGCCGAAGGCAGGAAGGTAATATGTGCCGAGCTCTGCAGCGCGGCGCCGACGAACAGTGTCACTCGGTGGTCGACTGTCATGGAGGAACTGTCGGCGGGGACGGAGAGCATGCTGAGCGAGAGTCCCCAGATACGCCTGAAGGGGCGGCAGGCCGAGTGCTCCAGACTGGACCAGCTCATCGCGACGGTGCAGGCCGGCCACAGCTCCGTTCTGGTCCTGCGCGGCGAGGTGGGCATCGGAAAGACAGCGTTGCTCGACTTCGGACGCGCGAGCGCGGAAGGATGCCGGACCGCCAGGGCCGTGGGCATCGAGTCGGAGATGGAGCTGGCCTACGGGGGTCTGCACCAGTTGTGTGCTCCTTTCCTGGACCATCTCGGGCGCCTGCCTGACCCTCAACGCGAGGCACTCAGCACGGCGTTCGGCCTGAGCTCGGGGACTCCACCGGACCGTTTCCTCGTCGGTCTCGCGGCGCTCAGCCTCCTCGCCGATGTGGCCACGAAGGAACCCCTCATCTGCTTCATCGATGACGCCCAGTGGCTGGACAGGGTCTCCCTGCAAACGATCGCCTTCGTCGCGCGACGTCTCCTTGCCGAGCGCGTCGGCCTCGTCCTCGCCGTCCGTGAGCCGTCCGTCGAGGCCGAACTGGCGGGACTGCCGCAGCTCAGGGTCGAGCCGTTGAGCGACGGCGACGCCCGCGCACTGTTGGACTCCGTGATCCCGGGCCCCCTGGACGAGCGGGTCCGCACCCGCATCGTGGCCGAGACTCAGGGAAATCCTCTCGCCCTGCTCGAACTGTCCCGGGGTCTGACGTCGGCGGAGCTGGCAGGCGGGTTCGGACGCCCCGACGCCCGGCCGCTGGCAAGCCAGATCGAACAGAGCTTCATCGCACGCGTCCGAGCGCTTCCTGCCCAGACACGCGAACTGCTCCTCATCGCCGCGGCGGAGCCCGTGGGCGACGTGACTCTCCTGACGAGGGCCGCTGCACTGCTCGAGATCGAGACGTCGGCTTCCTCGGCGGCCGAGGCCGCCGGATTGATCACCATCGGTACCCGGGTGCGGTTCCGGCATCCCGTGGTGCGCTCGGCCGCCTACCGAGTCGCGTCGGCCGAGGCTCGCCAACAGGTCCACCAGGCACTGGCCGAGGTGACGGACGCGCACACGGACCCCGACCGCCGAGCCTGGCACCTGGCCAACGCGACGGCCGGTTCCGACGAGTCGGTGGCGGCGGAGCTGGTGCGCTCTGCCGACCGGGCACAAGCGCGCGGCGGAGTCGCCGCGGCGGCCGCGTTCCTGCAACGGGCCGCGGAGCTGACCCCCGACCCCGCTGCTCGCGGCACCAGGACACTGGCGGCGGCTCGGGCCAAGTACCAGGCCGGCGCCTATGGCACCGCACGCGAACTGCTGGACGCAGCGACCATCAGTCCCCTGGACGACCGGCAGCTCGCCGAGGCAGACCTGCTCCGCGGTCGGATCACCTTCGCCTCCAGGAACGCCGGCAGCGCCCTGCCTCTCCTCCTCAAGGCGGCAAGACGCCTGGAGCCACTGGACGCACGGCTGGCCCAGGAGACGTACCGCGACGCACTCGACGCCGCGCTCATCGTCGACCGGCTGCCGCACGGGGTCCGACTCCGGGACATCGCCGCGACGGCTCTCGCCGCACCCTCGGATCCGCCACTGGACCGGAACAACCTGCTCCTGCGGGGCCTGTCCACCATGACGCTGGACGGCTATGCGGCGGGCGCGCCCATGGTGCTGCGTGCCTTGGACGCCTTCTGCACGGAGGAGATCTCCGCGAACGAGAGCCTCGGCTGGTTCCCGCTCGCCGCTCGCATGGCCTTCAACGTCTGGGATTTCCACAGCAACACGGTTCTGTCGACGCGATTGGTCGATCTCGCCCGCGAGAGCGGGGCCCTGTCCGTGTTGCCGTCCGCCCTCCTTCAGTTGGTGTCGAACCGTGTGCTGGCGGGTGAACTGGACCACGCGGACACGCTCATCGCGGAGGCGCAGACCCTCGGTGAGGCGACGAACAGCCGCTACCTCGCGCACTACGTGTCGCTGGTGACGGAACCGTGGAGGGGCCAGGAGACGGCGACGCTCCACGCCATCAACGCGATGACCCGAGACGCGGATCTGCACCAGGGTCGGCAGGGCAAGGTGCTCAGTGCCAGCCAGTGGGCGAAGGCGGTGCTCTACAACGGGCTCGGCCGCTACGAGGAGGCATACGCCGCAGCGGAACAGGGCGCCGAGAACCTGGAGGAACTCGGCCTGGCCATCCGGTCGATGGTCGAACTGGTCGAGGCGGCCGTGCGCAGCGGAAGACCGGCTCGGGCCGCCGAGGCAGCCCGGCAGCTCGACACCTTCGCACGCGCCAGTGGCACCGACTGGGCTCTGGGAACCGCGGCCATGGTGCGCGCGCAGGTGAGCGGGGAAGAGACCGAGACCCTGTACCAGGAGGCCGTCGAGCGACTCGGCCGTACCGACGTCAAGATCACTTACGCGCGCTCGCTCCTGCTCTACGGGGAGTGGCTGCGCCGGGAGAATCGCCGCGTCGACGCGCGCGAGCACCTGGGGAGGGCGTACCGGCTTCTCAGCGCGATCGGAGTGAACGGTTTCGCGGAGCGCGCCTGGCACGAGATGCGCGCCACCGGCGCGACGGTGGGCAAACGAACTCTTGAGTCCCGTACGTCGCTCACTGCCCAGGAAGCACAGATCGCGCGCTTGGCGGGGGCAGGCATGACCAATCCCGAGATCGGAGCCCAGCTCTTCATCAGCCCGCACACCGTGGAATGGCACCTGCGCAAGGTGTTCGCGAAGCTCGACATCGCGTCGCGCAAGCAGATCAGCGATGCGCTGCGGGAAGGGACAGTGGTCACCACCTGAGGCGGCGTCGGGCCGTTTCCCACGCGGGGCGCACCGCTACCGCGGTGGTGAAGTGTGCCGGGTTCACGGTTCGTTCGGCGTCACAGTTGTCGGCGCGAGGTGACGCCAAGCTTCCCGAAGATCTTGCGCAGGTGCCATTCCACGGTGCGCGGGCTGACCACCAATCGTGCGCCGATCTCGGGATTGGTCAGACCTTCCCGCACCAGCCTGACGATCTGCACCTCCTTGGGCGTCAGGTCGGTCTCGGCGCTCCCGGCGATCGTACGGACGGTCTCACCGGCAGCGGCCAGTTCGCCGGCCGCGCGTCGGGCGAAGGCCTCCATACCCATAGTGGTGAACAGCTCGTGGGCACGGCGCAGTTCCCGCCCGGCCGCGTCCGAGCGTCCTCTTGTGCGCAGCCATTCGCCGTACACGAGGTGGGCTCGGGCCGACTCTCCGCGGAGCCGGGTGCGGCCGAGGGCGTCGATCGCCCGCAGGTAGTGGCTCTCCGCCTCCCCTCCCCCGGCCAAGAGAGCGTGCGAGCGGGCTTCGATGCCCACGGCCCAGTCCGTGCCGCTCGCCCGGGTCAGCTCGGTCAGCCGGGCCAACGCGTCAGCGGCGCGTCCCGGTGCGCCGGCCCGGGCTGTCGCCTCGACGTACTCAACGAGGGACCACACCGGAATGCCCATTTCCAACTGGTCGTACTCCCGGTTCGCCAGGTCGGCCGCGTCCGCCGCCTCCTCGTACCGGCCCAGACCGTTGTAGAGCAGGGCGCGCGCCCACCTGCTGACTACCGGACCCACTCCTTCACCACGACGCTCTACTCCGTCGTCGGCTCGTCTGCTCAGTTCGAGGCACTCGCTCTCCTGGCCCTTCCAGGCCGCGACGAAAAGCGCGCCGTAGATGGGCGCGGCCGTTCCCACCGCCTCCGCCACCGTCTGCGCCTCCGCCGCCAACGCCGCGCCCTCGGAGAGTTCACCGTCGAGGACGTGCACCACACAGCGCATGGTCAACGCGAAGGGCAGCGCCGTGGCCTGTCCGGCCTCTCGCGCCAGTTCGAGATGACGAGCGGCCAGCACGGACATGGTGGCGTGATCCCACACTCCCACGGCGGTCACGCAGATCAGCCACAACCAGCGCAGTCCCTCCGCCGGGGACAGATCCGGCTCCGTGAAGGCACCCAGGGCCCGACGCAGGTGGGGCACGGCCGCCGTATGGCCGTCGAGGACGCGTACCGCCAGGCCGTCGAGCAGGAGGTCCGTCGGGCGAGGCGGCCGCGGTGCGGGGATCTCGCGGGATGCCCTGGCCGCTTCGTACTGGCCGTTGTCGCCCGCCCGGGGACCGGCGAAAATGGCGGCGTTCACCACCTCCAGGTACGTCTCCCGGGCCAGCGCGACGTCGTGATCGGCAAGCTGACCGGCAGCCTTGAGCAGAAGTCCTGGAGCCTCACTGCCCCGGTTCGTGGTGAACGCGATCCTGGCCCGCAGCAGATCGGCCTCGCCACGCCGCCGTTCGTCGACGAAGCCCGTCTCCGCCAGTGACAACAGTGTCAGTGCCCGGGCAGGGTCACCCGCCTCGTGGGTCGCACGCGCGGCCGACAGTGCCCGGGCCCCTTGGAGGGCGGAGTCCGGCGTCAGTTCCACCGCACGAGCCAGGAATGCGGCAGCAGCCGCGGACCCGCCACGCGTCTCGGCCCGCCCGGCCGAGCGTTCGAGTTCCGCCGCGATGGACTCGTCGGGCCTGGATGCGCCGTGTGCCGCGTGCCAGGCGCGGCGGTCGGGGTCGGCCGCGGGGTCCGTCACATCGGCCAGAAGGCGATGCATGCTGCGTCGCTCGGCGGGCGAGGCCGCCCAGTAGACGGCCGAGCGCACCATGGGGTGGAAAAAGCGCACCCGGTCCCCGATCGTGAGAAGCCCGACTCCCACGGCGTCCATGGCGGCCTCGGGGTCGATCCTCAGCCTCCTCGCGGCGCGCCACAGCAGAGCCGGTTCGCCCGTGGGGTCCACCGCCGCGGCGAGGAGAAACGACCGGGACTCCGCCGGCAGGCCCGCGATCCTGGTCTCGTAGGCGTGCTGGATGCGAGCTCTGACGGGCTGGACGCTCGGCAGGCCGAAGCCGCCGGCCAGCGCGGACGACGTCGACGACCGGGACAGTTCCAGCAGCGCCAGCGGATTGCCCCGCGACTCGGCGAGGATGCGTCTGAGCACGTGCTCGTCCCACGGGCCCGACAACAAGGACCGCAACAACGTGTTCGCGTCCCGCTCGGACAGTCCCTCGACCAGCAGCTCCGGAAGGCCGGCAGGTTCGGCGACGCCCGCGCGCTCGCCGTCCGGCAGCCGGGCCGCGAAGACGATCGCCACCGACTCCGCGTGGAGGCGTCGAGCCGTGAACGCCAGCGCCTGCATGGACGCGCGGTCCAGCCATTGAGCATCGTCCACCACGCACAGCAACGGGCGGTCCTGGGCCACCTCCGACAGCAGTCCGAGGACACCGAGGGCGACGAGGAAGCCGTCGGGAGCCCGTTGCGACCCCAGGCCCAGGGCACCGCCCAGCGCATCGCGCTGGACCGCCGGAAGCCGGTCAAGTCGGTCGGCCAGGGAGGCACACAGCTGGTGGAGCCCCGCGTAGGGAAGCTCCATCTCCGACTGCACGCTTGTGGCGCGGACGACGTGGAACCCCCGTGCCCTGGACACCAGGTACTCGAGCAGCCTGCTCTTCCCCACTCCCGGCTCGCCCCGGAGCACCAGCGCACGGCTGTCACCGCCGCGCACGGCCCCGATCAGCCCGTCCAGCGCAGCGCATTCACGGCGGCGGCCCAGGACCGCCTCCGCGGCCCCAGGCCGGTCGTTCGGCCGGTACTCACCCATTACGTCCCGCCTGCGGTTCGACCGGCGAAGAGAGCGGGGCGGCCTAGTCTGCTGGGACCCGGTGGACACGCGTGTACCTCCATCGTAGGCCCGGGTGACCCGCCGGACGGGACTGCCGGCCGCCGCCGTCCCGCACCTTCCGGTACCCGGTCGGCACGAGGCTGTCGGGCGCCGAGGCCGCGAGCCACTCGGGGACAATGTCAGGGCCGTGCTTCCGGCCCGGACCCACTGTCGTCCGAGAAGGGCCCCGTGCGCATCAGTCGAGCGACGGCGCGGGACGAGCGGCCCACCGGGGGCGCCGACCGCCTCGACGCGCCGATCCCCGGAACATGCGCCGACCGGTGACGTCCTGAGCGGAGGAGATTAGGTCAGTCGACTGCTTCGGCGACGGCATCGCCGCTTGACCCGGGGGAGCCGGCTGCGCCGGGTGCGGTTCCTGCTCGCAGTGTCGCCAGCGCTGACGTCAGCGCACGACGGCTGGTGATCCCGAGGCGCGGGTAGATGCGGTACAGGTGAGCCCCGACGGTGCGGTGCGAGATGAACAAGCGCTGTCCGATCTCCCGGTTGCTCAGTCCTTGTGCGGCCATCACCGCGATCTGCATTTCCTGTGCCGACAGGAGGCTACCGCTGCCGGCGGGCCGGGGCCCGCCGGTTTCGCCTGCGGCACGCAGCTGCTCGCCCGCCATCTCCAGCCAGGGCCGGGCGCCGATCCGCTCGAACTCGTCCCGGGCCAGGCGCAGAGGCTTGCGGGCCTCCACACTGCGCCGCCGACGGCGCAACCAGCGTCCGTGATGGAGTTGCAGCCTGGCCCTCGTGAGCGTCCAACCGCTGGGCAGCGCGCCGAGCGTGGCGATGTAGTTCTCCTCGGCGGTCTCGTCCGGGCTGAGTACGGCGGCGACGTAGGACCGCGCGACCGTCATCATCTCCGAGGGCAGCTCGCGGGCGAGTTCCGGCAGCTCGGCGAGCAATCCCCGGGCCTGTTCGACGGTGTCGGCGGCAACAGCGGCGTCCGCCAGGTCCGGGACCAGCAACCAGCGGCAGACCGAGTGGTAGTGCGGGTCACCCGGTACGAATGCGGCCGCCAGGGTGTCGTAAGCCTCGGTGACGCGGCCGTCGAAGAGCGCCAGCAGACCGTCAACCTGCTGAGCCCTCGCGGCGGCGAACGGCATGCTGGGGAAGAGGCGGTGGGCGCGCATCTCCCGGATCGTCCGTGCGGACTCCTCGGTCTCACCGCGCAGGGCTGCCACCAGACCGACGTTGGCCTTGAGACTGAGCCACATGATCCATTCGCCCGTCTCCTCGGCCAGCGCGAGCCCTTCGGCCGATTCCTCGCGCGCCTGGTTGAGCTGACCGAGATAGGACCTCGAATAACTGGCGGCCAGGGAGCGCGCGAGCAGTCCGAGCCGGCCCTGCGAACGCCAGGCCGCCACCGCGGGCGACAGGTATCCGACGGCGCGGGTGACATCGCCCAGGCCCATGGCCCCGCTCCCGAGAAAGTGCATGCTCCGGCCGTCCTGGTGGTCCGGCTCCAGGGCATCGAGCCGCGCCAGCACCTGCGCTCCGTACCGGTAAGGCTGCGCGTAGGCCCGAACCGTCAGCACATGCGGGGCGTTGGGCTCGGAGTTCCAGCGGTCGAGCTCGGTCGTGACGCGAGCCCGTACCCGCGCGTCGCCGTCCTGGAAGAAGCACCGCGCCGCCGCGCGCCACAACAGGTCCTTGGCCACCTCCTGGGCTCCGGCGTCAAAGGCACCTGCGGCGGCCTTGACCATATCCTCGATGCGTCGTTCGGGAGCACCCGGCTCGAACGCGGCACTGTCGGTGACCACCATGAGGCGGGCACGCTCCACCGGCCCCAGCGCTTCCATGTCCGCACGGTCCAGGAGCAGGCGGGTCGTGATGCGGTCGTTGATCTCGTCGGCCAGCTCCGCCGCTCGAATCATGATGCCGGTCCGTCGGTGCGGATCGCGCACAAGCTCGGCCGCTTGACGCAGGGCCGGCACCGCGGCCGCCAGCTTTCCCCGGGCCTGAAGGGTGTCGGCGGAACGCTCCAGCCGGTCGGCGAGCGCATCGTCCGGCCCGACGGCCCCGGCCGCCTGGTGGACGAGCTGCCGGTCCGGCGCGTCGTCCAGTGCTGCGGCGAGGGCGCTGTGCGCCCTGAGACGGTCGGCTAGTGGCGACCGCGTGTAGACCGCCGAACGCATCAGGGGATGCCGGAATACAGGAGTACGCCCGTTCAACACCAGTAGTCCGGCGTCGATCGCTTCCTGGAGCGCGTGCAGGGAGACCGGCGAGCCGCACAGGTCGCCGGAGACGTTCAGAACGGTGTTCAGCGGGGCCGTCGGCTCGCTGGCCAGCGTCAGCAGCAGTGCCCGGCACTCCTTGCTCGCCGAGTCGGTGCGTGACGCGAACGCGGCCTCCAACCGCTGGGTCAGGGGCAGATCACCGGTCTGCCCCGGACTGCTCCGCACGGCCTTGGGCAGCTCCACGAGAGCAAGCGGGTTTCCCACCGCGCGGTCCAGGACGAGCGCGCGCAGGGGGGCCGGAAGGTCTGGCGCCTGCGCGTCCAGCAACTCGGCGGCGGCATCGGGGCCGAGCGGATCCAGCCGCATGTCGGGACGGACACCCATGCTGTGCTCCTCGGCGGAGTCGACACGGGCGGCGGCGAGGAGCAGGATCGGCAGATCGCCCATACGCCGAGCGACGAACCGGAGCACGTCCCGGCTGGAGGGGTCGACCCACTGCAGGTCGTCGACGAGCAGCAGGAGAGGCTGCCGGTCGGCCGCGTCGGCCAGCACCTCCAGCACGGCGAGTCCGGCGCGGTGGATGGGCGGATCAGCCTCCGTGGCGCCGAAAACGCCGTTCAGTGCCCGCCGGTGCACGTCCGGCAGGTCCCGGATGCCGCGAGAGGCACCCTGGAGCAACAGTTGCAGTGCGGCGTAGGGAAACCACTGCTCGGTCTCGACCCCGGAGGTGCGAAGCACCCGGAAATCACGGCGGGCGGCTTCGTCATCGAGAGCCCGCAACAGGGTCGACTTGCCGACACCCGCGGGACCGTAGGCGAGCAGCGCGGTGCCCTGCCCGTCCCCCGCGCTACTCAGGAGCGCGCGGAGGATGCGCATCTCCTCGTCCCGGCCGATCATCGCTTGCGTTCCCGCGCCGGCCCTCGTACCGGCAACGCGGGCTTTGACCCGGCCGGGCGTTCCCAGTCGATCACGTTGTCCCCCCATAGCACCACATCTCGCGGTACGTGCAAGGGCGTCGTGACTTCGGCGGCCCTTAGCACTCATCCTGTCACGACAACATCAGTCGAGTGACTCTCAGATGACTCGCCAGGCAGTTGAACCTTGCGACATACCGCCCCAAAGACAGAGCCGCAGGGGGTTTCCGCCGTCGAGCGGCCGGCCTCGCCCGGCCGATCGCCGACGCGCAGGTGGAAGGATGCAGTGCCCGCAGGACGAGGGTGCGGGGACGAGACGCCAGGCGCCTCAAGGTCATGCCCTCGTGAGAGAAGACGTCACCGTCGAAAGACCTGGACGCGCTCGGACAGCAGCGTTCTGCGTGGCGGTGGGCGATGTCGTGCCGGCGGAGGCCCGGTTCCGCGCTCGCAGGCCGGGACCGCACCTCCCGCTGGGCGGTTCCGACCCACGAACTCCACGCCGACGCGTATGAGCCGTCACGACACGTGCAGGCGTCGCACGGCTTCGCGGGCTGCCATAGCCGCTACGACCGGACAGCGGCGTCGATACGGGGCGGACGGTCAGAGCGCCCGCGCTGTACGAGGCAGGGCTTCCTCCCGGATCTGCCGAAGGAACCGGGCGTCCTCGGCATCGACCTCGCGTGCCGTCTCGAGCACGAGCTGCCAGCTGTCGGCCGGCACCACCACGGCACCGGCGGCATCACAGAACACGTAGTCCCCGGGGGTGATGCACACCCCGGCGAACTCCACGGTGGTGTTCGCGGCATACGGCATCACCGTGTCACCGCCCCAGCGGGTGGACTCCCCCCGGCACCAGGTGGCGAAGTCGTATCCGCGCAGCTGCCGGAAGTCCCGAAGCCGACCGTCTGCCAGCACTCCGGCAAGACGGTGGTTGGCAACCCGGGACAGTTTCGTGCCGCCTCCATGAGACACCTGCGGGTGGCCACCGCTGGAGAGCACCAGCACCCTTCCGGACGGGTCGTCGCCGACCGCCTCGTAGAAGAGGTCGGCGAAGGTCTTCGACGCCTCTTCCACGTCGTCGCGCCAGGGCATGAAGGACACGGTTACGGCCCGCCCGAACAGAACCCGCTCCGGACATGGGCTGACCAGCGGCAGTACATGGGCTCGGTGGCGATGGACGCGGCCCATGGCGTCCACCAGGGCGGCACTGCCGAGAGCCGCCAACTCCGCCACGAGGGCGCCTTCGCGGGAGCCGGCGGGCCCCGTGGCGCCCGCCGTCGGCCGGCCGATGGGGTGTGTGTCGTGGGACATTCTTCCTCCTGGGCCGTGGGCGCGACGGTACGCAGAAGGTGACAGGGCGGGCGACGGATGTGTGACAGGGGCACCCCCGGCGAGCATCGTCTGCCGGCCCACGGGGACCGTAACGGTCGGCAGGGCGCGAGGTGGTGGCGCCCGTGACGTGGCCCGAACCTGCGTCTCCCGGCGCCTCTGGGCTGCCCGGCCACGAGGAGGCGCCCCCCGGCAGGAAGCGTTGGATCCCGCGAGTTGTGAGTTGGCGACCCTGATAGCATGTTCGATGTACTACGAACATCGAACATTGAACATCCGGGGGGGGGAAGATCCCACCACAGCCGGTTTCACGCTCCGACACCTCTGCTTCCGCCTCCCGACCCAGGAGGCGGCGAGGCTCATCGGAGCGGTCACCCAGGGTCTCCCCCTTCATCGACGACCCAAGGACCAACGCCACCATGCAGCCAACCGCACACATCGGTGTGACCGGACTCGGCGTGATGGGCCGCAACCTGGCCCGCAACTTCGCGCGCCACGGATACACCGTGGCCCTCCACAACCGCACCGCGCTCCGAACCCAGGCACTCGTCGACGACTTCGGTCACGAGGGGACCTTCGTCCCGGCTTCAACGCCGGAGGAGTTCGTCGCGGCGCTCGAGCGTCCCCGCCGACTGATGATCATGGTCCAGGCCGGCGCGGCCACCGACGCCGTGATCGAGGAATTCGCCCCGCTCCTGGAGCCGGGAGACATGATCATCGACGGGGGCAACGCCCACTTCACCGACACCCGCCGCCGCGAGGCGAGCCTGCGGGAACGCGGTGTCCACTTCGTGGGCGCCGGCATCTCCGGCGGCGAGGAGGGGGCTCTCAACGGCCCCTCGATCATGGTGGGCGGCTCCGCGGAAGCCTATGCCGTCGTCGGTCCGATGCTGGAAGACATCAGCGCCAAGGTCGATGGCGAGGCGTGCTGCGCCCATCTAGGCACCGACGGCGCCGGACACTTCGTGAAGATGGTGCACAACGGCATCGAGTACGCCGACATGCAGTTGTTGACCGAGGCCTACGACCTCCTCCGCCAGGCCGCGGACTACAGCCCGCACGAGATCGCGGACATCTTCCGGACATGGAACCGCGGCCGCCTCGAATCCTATCTGGTGGAGATCACCGCGGAGGTCCTCGCGCACACCGACGCACGCACCGGCGGCCCGTTCGTGGATGTGGTGGTGGACAAGGCGGGCCAGAAGGGCACCGGCCGTTGGACCGTGCAGACGGCGCTGGATCTGGCGGCGCCGGTCACCGCGATCGCACAGGCCACCTTCTCCCGCGCTGCGTCCGGGCGGCAGCCCCTGCGCGAGGCCTACCGTGGTCTGCCCGGCGGGATCAGGGTGCCGCTGAGCCGTACCGAGGCCGCCCAGTTCGCCCGCAACGTCGAGAGCGCCCTGTACGCGTCGAAAGTCATCGCCTACGACCAGGGCTGGACAATGATCCAGAGCGCGGCGGCCGAGTACGGTTGGGACATCGACCTCTCCACGGTCGCCCGGATCTGGCGGGACGGCTGCATCATCCGAGCGGCGTTCCTCGACCGGGTCCGCTCCGCCTACGCGGCAGACCCGGGCATGAGCAGCCTGCTCGTGCAGAAGGACTTCGCCGAGGAGATCGCCCAGACACAGGTGCCCTGGCGGGAGACGATCGTCGCCGCCACTCGCCGCGGCGTCCCCGCCCCAGCCTTCACGGCGGCGCTGGCCGCGTACGACACCCTGCGTGCCGAGCGTCTGCCCACGGCTCTCATCCAGGGCCAGCGGGACTTCTTCGGCGCGCACGCCTATGAGCGCGCCGACGGCCCCGGCACCTTCCACACCCACTGGGGAGAACCTGGCCGTCCGGAGACCCGGGCCGGGTAGCCCCTGCGGAAGGCAGCCCGGTCTCACCGCCGGATGGACGGGGCCGGACCACGCCACGCCCGGGGAACCCGCCAAGTTCCGGCAGGAGCACGCATCGTGCTGCGGGACCGATCGGTCACTCGCCAGAAAGGACGGAGGCCCATGCCGTAGTTCGTCAGAGCAGCCGTTCGGTGGCGTTTCGATCCCGAGACGGGTTCCCCACACTGGCTGAGCCGAGCCGCGGGACTCGGCTTCTACCCGCGCCAAGACGTCCGGGGCAGCACATCACTCCGGCCGACGGAGAACCGCCCGCATTGCCGGGGAAGGCAGGTGCCGCCCACTCGGGTTTGTCATCACGCCCGGCCAGTGGAGGGAGCACCACAGAGGATTCCCGTCCTGGAAGAGATCCTCGTGCCCCGGCAGGCTGGTGGACGACCGCGCGCTCGGCCCGACCATGTCGGAGGCGATAAGGCCTATTCGTCACGCCGCAACCGGCGTCACCTGCGCAGACGCCAGATCAAGCACACGATCCCCGAACCGAGAGGGCAGACCCAGACCCACCACTTCCGGGTCCTGCGCGAGGCAGGTCTCATTGACGAGATCGACTACGGCAACCGCAAGGGCGTCCGGCTACGACGCGCGGACGTCGAGCAGAGATTCCCCGGACTCCTCGCGCTCCCGGAAGCACGGCCCCCGGCCGATACCGCTCCTCGCTGAGCACCGGCGGGGTCCGGGTGTAGAGAAGCTCCTGGTAGACGGGTGCGTGTCGAGTTCGTCCCTTGTCCCGGATCCGGCGCGCGGAACGACAGCGGCGCCACTACGGCCGGTGTCGCGCCCCTGGGCCCCACCAGCCGTCTCCCCCACCGCCCCTCCTACCGTCTCGCGTCCCTTGCCGCCGCCGTCGTCGTCGTGAACGGCAGCACCAGGCGTGAGGGGTGTGCCGCGTCCCGATAGATCTTGTGGGTGACGGGCCGGCCCACCGGCAGGTGAAAGGCGTCCGGCGGCAGCAGCGCGTTGTGCTCGTCGGCCAGCGGCTCGTCGTTGGACAGCTCCGCGACCAGCCGGTGCCCCGGCAGGAAGGTCGCCGCGAAGGGGTAGATCCGCAGCACGTACTCCTCGATCCTCCCCGGTTCGACCGGCACCGCGCGGGTGTGCGGGTGGTGCGGGTCGCCCTCGGTGCTGCGTTCCTCGTCGAGCTCGCGGTGCGACGCCTTGAGGTAGGCGGTGGTGACGAGCTGCCGTTTGCCGCCCGGCCCCTCGTCCCACACGCGCAGGATGAAGTTGGTGTCGGGCTGGTCGATCTCGGCGAAGAGGTGTGCCGCGCCCTGCCCGATCATCTCGGTGGGCTCGGTGAAGGGGGCGGTGGCCCAGCTGAGGATCTCCACCTTGTCGGTGACCGTCAGGGGCGCCTGGTAGAAGCCGTCGGGAGCCGCGTGTTCGGCGCCCATCAGCTCGGGTTCGAAGGAGAGCTTGCGGCGCGGACGGAAGTACAGCGATCGGAACTCGACATCCCTCGGAGGCCACTGCGCGCCGGTGGCTTCCTCGCGAGACCCCTCGACGTGGACGGTGACCGGGGGCTCGTCCATGACGCCGTTGTCGATGCCCTTGAGCCAGTACTCGTACCAGCGGAACATCTTGTCGTGCTCCTCGACGAAGGGGCGCGACTGCATGGGCGGGTAGGGGCCGATGTCGAGCTTCTTCGGGCCCTTCAGCGCCTTGTACAGCTCGATGGTGCCGTCCATGGTCCAGCCGCGTCCCTGGTCGATCTGGAGCCAGACCGGGATGTCGATGTCCGGCGCGAGGGTGATCGGGTTGCGCTCCTCGTACCAGTCGCCGTCGACCTCGTTCATGACGATGTCGAACCAGGCCTCGTGGTTCTTCGGGTAGTTGAGCACATGGACGAGGTTGGGCCAGGCGGCCACGTCCGGGTCCTTCAGCCGCTCGGCGACCCGCCTCCTGATCTCGTCGGGCGAATACGTCTCCAGCATGCGGGACTTGACTCCGTCGGTGAAGGCCCAGCCGGAGTCGCCGCCGCGGCCCTCGCGGGCGGCGCGCGGCATGAACCACATGACGCCGCCGTGGTACGTCGTCTCGTAGAAGTCGTAGTGACCGCCGCTGACGAAAATAGCCTTCAGGCTCGGCGGGCGCTCGGCCGCGGCCAGCACCTGCATCGAGCCGAAGTAGGAGATGCCGATCATGCCGACGTTGCCGTCGCACCAGGGCTGGGCCGCGACCCACTCGATGAAGTCGTAGGCGTCCTGGCCGAGGGAGACACCGCCGGCGTTGTAGTTGCCGATGTGCTCGCCCTCGGAAGCCCCGGAACCGCGCAGGTCACCGATGACGTGGACGTAGCCCTCCTTGACGACGCGCGCGATGTCGCCGGCCTCGATGCAGCCGTCCCACATCGGGCTGGGCCGGCGCTGCGGCGGGGTGGTCAGCGCGAGGGCCTGGAGTTCCTTGCCGTAGGGGCTCAGGGCGACGAGCGCGGGCCGGGGGGTGTCGTCGACGCCGCTGTAGGTGTCGGCCGCGAGGGTGATGCCGTCGCGCATCGGGGCTCGGAGGTCCTTGCGGACGGCGATGCTCTGTTCGCCCGCGCGGATCGTCTGGGGGTCGGTCATGAGGGGGTGCTCCTGAGTCACAGGTTCTGGTTGCGCAGGCGGTAGCCGTGCATCGAGGTGAAGAACGGCGACGGCTCCAGCGCGGGGTCGCCGGAATAGTCGAGTTCCTCGGCCGCGGAGGCGAACGGGGAGTACGGGGAGTCCGTCTGCCGCAGACCCGCGGCCAGGCATCCGCAGGCGGCCGAGGCGACCCGCGCCTCGATGTCCAGACTCTGGGTGATGGCCTCCCGGGCCTGCGCCTCGTCGAGTTCGACTCCGTACGGGGTGCCGTCGGCGCGACGGTAGGGGTGCCCCAGGTAGAGGTGGCGTGGGCGGATCTCGTCGCGCAGGTACGCGAGGCCGGCGCGGTAGGCGTCCGGGTCCGTGTAGCCGGGGAAGCCGTTGGCGGCTCCGTGGACCTGGACGGCGTCACCGGTGAAGACGGAGCGCTGTCCGTCCACGACGTACGCGACCGAGCCCGGGGTGTGACCGGGGACGGCGTGCACGGACACGGTGACGTCTCCGCCGAGGGAGAGCGTCTCGCCGCCCCTGACCAGCAGGGAAGGTTCCATCTCGCCGGAGATGACGGCGTTCGCGGCGGCCGTCACCTCGGCCGCGCCGTCGGGGTCGGCCAGGTACCGGCCCCGGCCGGCGAGGTACTCCTCGACATGGGCGCGGCGCGAGCGGAGCAGCGGTGCGTCGGCCTCGTGGATCACGACCTTGGCGCGGCGTCCGGTGAGCTCCCACAGGGCGTGGGCGCCGCCGACGTGGTCGATGTGGCCGTGGGTCAGCAGGATCCACCGCACGTCCTCGATGCGGTGTCCGATCGCCTCCAGTGCGGGGGCCATGCCCTCGGCCGGCGAAGAGGCGATCCCGGTGTCGACGATCGCCGGTTCGGGCGCGTCGATGAAGAAGCTGTACAGCCCGAACCGGCCCCACGGTGAGACCAGGGGGTGGACGGCGACCGGGTCGTGCGTCATGGTCTTCCCTCCCTGCGGGTTCAGCGCCGGCCGAGGAAGGCGGCGGTCTCCTCGAAGACCCGGTGGTACTCCGGGATCCACGAGAAGTGCTGGACGAAACCGTGGCCCGCGCCCTCGTACCGGCTGACCGTCGCCGGCACGCCGGCGTCGCGCAGCCGCTCCCCGTAGCGTTCGCCCTCGTCGCGCATCGGGTCGTGCTCGGCGGTCACGACCAGGGCCGGCGGCAGGCCGGTGAGGTCGGCCCGCTTGACCGGCGACACGAGCGGGTCGGCGGGGTCGGCGCCGCTGCCGAGGTAGAACGCGTTGAACGGCTTCAGGCCCGCGGTCTCCAGGCCGTAGCCCACGGCGTTCTCCCGCAGCGACGGGTAGCGGTCGACGTCGAAGTCCAGGTCGAGCGAGGGGTAGTACAGGATCTGGTGGGTGATCCGGTCGAAGCCGTCGTCGTGGGCCCGGGCGGCGACGGCCGCGGCGAAGGTGCCGCCGGAGCTGTCGCCGGCGACGGCCAGGGTCGCGCCGTCCCAGTCCAGCCCGTTGCCGTCCTGCGCGGCCCAGCGTACGACCGCGTAGCAGTCGTCGAGGCCGGCCGGGAAAGCCGCCTCCGGTGCCAGGCGGTAGCCGACGGAGACGACCTTGAGGCCGGTCTCCTCGGCCAGCGAGCGGGCGATGTGGTCGTGGGTGTTCAGGCTGCCGAGGAAGAAGGCGCCGCCGTGGAAGTACACGAGGACGCCGTGGCGCTCGGCCTCGGCGGGGGTGTAGATCCGGACCGGTACCTCGCCGATGGCCGTCGCGGCCGTCACGTCCTCGACGGCGGGCAGCGGCAGGCGCTCGTGCGGCGGTGCCACCTGGGCCTCGTCGGCGGCACGCAGGGCGGCCGGGTCCAGCGGGCCCTCGGGCGGGGCCGGCAGGGTCGCGAGGAACTTGGCGATCTCGGGGTGCAGTGTCACGGGGTCACTCCTGTCCCGCGGCGGCGGGCTTCTGGCCGGGGAAGACGTCGTCGATCTCTTCCACGGTCCACCCCTGGCGCGAGATGCGCTGCAACTCGTCGGTCACCGGTTTGCGGATGGCCTGGAACAGGGCGAGCGCCTCCTTCGGGGAGTCGGCCTGCCGCAGGGCGTCGGCGAGCGCGCCGCCGTCCTCGATGGCCGAGTTGGCGCCCTGGCCCTGGTGGTGGAGCATCGAGTGGGCGGCGTCGCCGACGAGGACGACGGAGTCCGTGTGCCAGGTGTCGACGGGGTCGATGTCGTACACGGCGCGGATGTTCACGGTGTCCATGTCGAGGTCGCGGGTGATGGCCACCAGGCGCTCGTCGAAGCCGTCGACCGTCTTGAGCAGGTCCTCCTTGGTGACCTGCGGCGCCCAGGTGCCGTCCGGGTTCAGGGCGGTGATGTCGAAGGACACCTGGCCGCGGTGGCGCAGCGGCAGCAGGTAGATCTTGGTGCCGCGGCCGATGTACATGCGCAGGTTGTCGTCGACGACCATGCCGTGGGCGGCGTCGGCGGAGATCACCGTGCGGTAGGCGTGCTCGCCGGAGAACACCGGGGGCTTGTGGTTGAAGAGCTGGTGGCGGACGACCGACTTGATGCCGTCGGCGCCGACGACCAGGTCGGCCTCGACGGAGGTGCCGTCCGCGAAGGTGAGGACGGCGCCCTGGCCCTTGTCCTCGATGCTCTCCAGCTTGTGGCCGAGGTGCACCATGCCCTCGGGGAGCGCGCCCATGAGGGCGTCGATGAAGTCGCCGCGGTGGATGAGGTGGGTCTGGACCTGCTCGCCGTCGGCGGGCCACGCGTCCTTCATGATCGGGTCGCCGGTGGCGGTGAGGATTTCGAAGTAGTCGCTGGGGGAGGTGACTTCGGCGATCGTTTCGAGGATCCCCCACTCGCGGAAGCGGTTCATGGTGGCGGGGCGCAGACCGATGCCGGCACCGACCTCGCGGATCCGGCCGGCCTGCTCGTACACGTCCACGCGGGCGCCCAGGAGGCTGAGCGCCTTGGCGGCGGCCGCGCCGCCGTACCCCGCTCCGACGACGGCGATCTTGAGGTTCTTGATGTCCGGGAGCTGCATCGTTGGTTCTCTCTACTTCTGGAGGGTCAGGAGGGCGGCGGGATTGTCGACGAAGATCGTCTTGATCGCGGTCTCGTCGAGGCCGGCGGCGCGGAGGTCCGGGATGAGGTCCTCGAAGAGGTAGTTGACGGTGTGGCCCTTGACGCCGGGCCAGCCGAGCGGGGAGCAGTTGGCGTCGGCGGAGGCGAGGACCTGGTGGATCCGGCGGCCTCCGTCGATGAAGCGCAGGAAGTGGTCGAGGCGTTCCTTGCGGGGGCGGGCCCAGAACGGCGGGTCGGGCAGCTCGGTCTCGTAGCCGAAGGTGTCGAAGCCGATGCGGCCGCCCTGCTCGGCGATCCACACGTCGCGGGTCTTGTCGGCGTTGACGCCGTCGTCGACGTGCCCGAACAGGACGCGATCCAGGGGCAGACCCTCCTCGTCGAAGATCGCGACGGCGTTCTCGGCGTCGATGGCGAGGTGGGTGAGGATCGGCGCGCCGGTGCCGAGGGCGGCGCGGGCGGCGGCCCGGTAGATCCGCTTGTCCAGGTCGGTCATCCGGCCGCCCCGGCTCACGCCGACCTTGATGACGCCGGCGAGGCTGCCGGTGTCGGCGATGCCGACGGTGATCTCGTGGACGAACTGCCGCATCAGGTAGTCGACGTCGGCGTTCGCGAAGTGCGGCAGGGCGGTGTCGCCGCCGACGAAGCCGGTGCAGGCGACGATGTGCACGCCGGTCTTCGCGGACAGGGACTTGTAGTAGTCGACGTCACGGCCGTTGCAGATGCCGGTGGCGTCGACGAAGGTGCCGCCGCCCAGCTCGTGGAAGCGGCGCAGCTTGGGGACGGTCTCCTCGTACCGCTGCTCGGGCGTCTTCCACCACTTGGTGTCCAGCTCGGAGCCGGGCATGCCGTATCCGATGTGCTCGTGGACGGCGACGAGGCCCAGTTCCTCGGCCGGGACCGGCCCCAGGACCGTGTTCACTCTCGACACAACACTCACCTTTGAGAAAGAGACTTGATGGTCGTCGGTGCCGGTGCGCTCAGCGCACCGACAGCAGGTCCCGCGGGTTGTCCACGAGAATCCGGCGCGTGTCCTCGTCGCTGAGACCCCGGGCCTTCAGCAGCGGGACGAAGTTGGTCAGGACGTGGCTGTACGGCACGTCGGTGCCGGTGTGCCCCTTGGCGACGCCGGTGGCGCTGCTGGACAGCAGGACCCGGCCGGCGAGGCCGGCCCCGGCCAGCTCGGCGACCAGCGCGGCCCGTTCGGTGTCGGTGACGTGCTCCTCGTCCTGTGTGCCGACGTGGTCGAGGGCGACGTAGGCGCCGCGGCGGGCGATCTCCCGGGCCACGCCGGAGGCGACGGCGTCCTTGCGGTCCAGCCCGCCGACGACGACGCGGTCGGCGGGCAGCTTCTCCTCCAGGACGACGTCGAGGTCGTGCACGGCGTCGGCGCCGTGGCGGATGGAGAGGGGGACACCGGTGGCCAGCGCGGTACGGGCCGCACCCCGGAACAGGCTCTCGTCGGTCGCGGTCATGCCGGTGCGGGTGGCGGCGGTGGCCACCAGGCCCGCCGGGCCGCGGCGCTCGACGCGCGGGACGACCATGCCCTCGGTGATCTCCTTGGTGAAGAGATCGGCGAACTTCTCGGCCGGCCACGGTGTGGGCGGGTTGGTCTGCGGGGTGAGGAAGTATCCGCCGAGCATGTCCTCGGGGCCCTGCCCGGTCGAGGCGACGATGTGCACGCCCGTCGCACGGGCGAGGGCCTCGTAGAGCCGGACGTCGCGGCCGTGGAACATGCCGGTGCTGTCGACGACCGTGCCGCCGCCGTGGGTCCTGAAGTCCTTCAGCCGGGCGGCGAGGGTCTCGAAGATCTCGGCGCGGTCGATGGTGATGTCGTAGGCGTGCTCGGCGCCCGGCACCACCGACAGCAGCGCCTCGTGGACCGAGACGACGCCCAGCTCGGCGGCCGGCACCGGGCCCAGGACCGTGTTGACGGTGTTGCTCTCGACGCTCATGCGCATGCCTCACATGTCTGGTGTGGGGTGCCCGCGCACCCTGTGGCTGCCGTCACGGTAGCCATTCGCTTTACACGCCGTCAATGAAACGAACACCACGAAAAAACAATTTGCCATGGGTTGCGCGAGTACTTCGGGACCCCTTGCGCGAGTCCCGGAACGACGTACGAGACGCGTGCGACATGCACGGCGTGCATGTCGGAGCATGCCAAGCATTCACTTGTTCGATGTCGGGACTCACACTTCACTGAGGGGCATGAACACCCCGCCCGCCTCCGACGTGGACCTCTTCGCCGACGAAGTCGTCCTCGACCCGTACCCCGTCTACGCCGAGCTGAGGGAACGCGGCCCC
The DNA here is from genome assembly GCF_002188365.1 of Streptomyces sp. CS113. Taxonomy (NCBI): domain Bacteria; kingdom Bacillati; phylum Actinomycetota; class Actinomycetes; order Kitasatosporales; family Streptomycetaceae; genus Streptomyces; species Streptomyces sp. CS113. Next base: position 7,698,351 of record NZ_KZ195574.1, on the reverse strand, counting down.
GTCGTGCACCTGCCGCGCAACGATGTCTACGCGCTGACGCGGTACGACGCCATCCGCGGCGCCCTCGCCGACTGGGAGTCGTTCTCCTCGTCCTCGGTCGCGTTCAATCCGCTGGCCAACGAAGCGCTGGCCGGCACCTCGCTCGCGTCCGACCCGCCCGTGCACACCCAGCTGCGCGCCGCGCTCACCGAGAACCTCTCCCCACGCGCGCTGCGCGGCCTGAAGGGCTCGATCACGGCGAAGGCCGACACCCTCGTCCGCGAACTCGTCGCGAGGGGATCCTTCGAGGCCATCGACGCGCTCGCCCGCGCCTTCCCGCTGGAGGTCGTCGCCGACCTCATCGGCTTCACCGGTCAGGTGCGGGCCGACATGCTGCGCTGGGGCCAGGCCGCCATGCAGGTCCTCGGCCCGCTGAACCAGCGCACCGCCGAGAACTTCCCGATCGCCGGCGAGCTGTACGCCTGGTGCTCCCAAGTCGAGGCCGGGGACCTGGCCGAGGGCTCCGTGGGCCGCGGCATCTTCGACGCCGAGGCCCGCGGCGCCATCCCGCCGAACACGGCCGGCCACATCATCCACCAGTACCTCGGGGCCGGCGTCGACACGACCGTCGCCGCCATCGGCAACCTCGTCGCCCTCTTCGCCCGCCACCCCGAGCAGCTCGCCCTGGCCCGCGAGGACCCCTCGCTGGTGCCCGCCGCGTTCAACGAGGTGCTGCGCTTCTGGGCCCCCGTGCACGCCTGGGGCCGCCGCGTCACCAAGGACGTCACGATCGAGGGGGTCGACATCCCTGCGGGCGCGCAGGTGGCGATCCTGTTCGGCGCCGGCAACCGGGACCCGCGCCACTACGGGAACCCGGACGCGTTCCTCGTCGAGCGCAACCCGGTCGACCATCTGTCGTTCGGCTACGGCCCGCACGGCTGCGCGGGCCAGGGGCTCGCCCGGCTGGAGGCCCACGCCGTGATCGAGGCGCTGTCCCGCCGGGTCGAACGCCTCGTCGTCGGACCCGAGGTCCGCATCCCCGGCAACACCACGCGGAGCATCGAGCAGCTCCCCGTCCTGGAGCTGATCCCCGCATGAAGATGATCCTCGACCGCCCCCGCTGCGAGGGCCACGGCCTGTGCGAGGAGGCCGCCCCGCAGCTGATGCACCTCGACGACGAGGGCGAACTCGTGCTGGACCGCGAGGAGTTCGACGCGGCCGACGCCGCCCTCGCCAACGCCGCCGTGCGGGTGTGTCCCGTCGCGGCCCTGAGGATCGCATGAGCACCGCGGCCCCCGGGCGCGTGGTCGTCGTCGGCAACGGCATCGCCGGGCTCACCGCGGCCGACACCCTCCGCGAGGCCGGGTTCGACGGCGAGCTGACCGTCGTCGGCGACGAACGGCACCCCGCGTACAGCCGCCCGGCCCTGTCCAAGGCGCTGCTGCTCGACGGCGACGACCTGACCTCGCACGAGCTGCCGCCCGCCGGGCACGGGGCGACCGAACTGCTCGGGGTGCGGGCGACCGGCCTCGACCTGGACCGCCGGCTCGTCTCCCTCGACGACGGCACGGCCCTGCCGTACGACCGTCTGGTGCTGGCCACCGGGTCGCGGGCCCGGCGGCTGTCCGACCTGCCCGGCGAGCTCACCCTGCGCGGGCTCGACGACGCGCTGGCCCTGCGCGGCCGGGTGGCGACCGGACCGACGGTCGCCGTCGTGGGCGGGGGCCCGCTCGGCATGGAGATCGCCTCCGGCTGCCTGGCCTCCGGCTGCGAGGTCACTCTCGTCTCCCAGGGCACACCTCTGCGGCAGCAACTCGGCCCGTATCTCGCCGGCGTCTTCGTGCGGGCCGCGCTGGAGCGAGGACTTCGGCTGGTGGAGACCGCCGAGGCCCGGCTCGAGGACGGCGGCAGGGGTCCGCGGGTCGCGCTCGCCGAGGGCGGTGTGCTGGAGTCCGAGGTGGTGCTCACCGCCGCGGGCGACATCCCCAACACGGAGTGGCTCGCGGGCTCCGGGCTCACCGCGCGGGGCGCCGTCGAGGTCGACGCGCGCGGCCTCGTCCGGCCCGACGTGGCGGCCGTCGGCGACCTCGCGGCCTTCCCCACCGGGCGGGGTCCGCGCCGCGTCCCCCTGTGGAGCAGCGCGATCGAGCAGGCGAAGGTCGCCGCGCGGGCACTCCTGCACGGCGACGCGACCCCGCCGCTGCGGTTCCAGCCGTACTTCTGGACGGAGCAGTTCGGTCTGAGCCTGAAGGCGGTCGGCACCCTTCCCGTGGAGGACGAGCCGTAGTACGTCGACGGGGAGCCCGGTGGTGGTCCCGCACTGATGCGCTGGTCGCATGCGGACGGCACCGCGGACGTCGTCGCCCTGGACTACCGCATACCGATCCCCCGGCTGCGCCGGATGACCCGGGCGGCCGCGTAGGCTGCGCCCCATGAGCGCGGAGGAACGGGCCACCACGAGTTCGGGCCTGGACCGGCTGGCGTCGGTCAACCTGAACCTGCTGGTGCCTCTTCTCGCGCTCCTGGAGGAACGGTCGGTGACCAAGGCCGCGGAGCGCGTCGGCCTCTCCCAGCCCGCGATGAGCCACGCCCTGACCCGGATGCGGCGCCTGCTCGGGGACGACCTGGTCGTCCGGCAGGGCAGCGGGGTCACGCTGACGCCGCGCGCGCTGGAGCTGGTGGGGCCACTGCGCAGCGCCCTCCAGCAGACGGCGCGCATCGTGAACTTCCCCGTCTTCGACCCCACGACGGACCGCCGGATCATCACGGTCGCCATGACGACCAGCACGGCGTTCGTCGTCGGGCCCAGGTTGACCCGGCTCGTCAGGGAGCGCGCCCCGCACGCCACGCTGCGGCTGCGGACGATCACGATGCCGAGCGAGTCGACCTTCACCGATCAGGGCGTCGACGTCGTGCTGATCTCCGAGGGGCACTTCTCGCCGTACCCGCGGGAGCGGCTGTACGACGACCGGGTCGTGGTGGTGGCCGCACCGGACACGCCCCCGCGAGCCGACGCCCTGGAGCTGCTGACGACCCAGCCGCACGTCGTGGTCGACACCGGCCGGCGGGTCTTCCCCTACTCGGTGCTGGAGGACAAGGGCATCCCCTACCGGGTCGGACAGCTGAGCTCCGACTTCCTGCTGGTGCCCTTGCTGGTGGCCGGCGCCGGCGGTGTCGCGCTGCTGCGGCACCGGGTCGCCGTCGCCATGCAACGGCTCTCCGATCTGCGGATCGAGGAGTTTCCCTTCCCGCTTCCCGGGCTCGGGATCGACATGGTGTGGAATCCGAGGCTGACCGACCAGCACTTCGTCGCGTGGCTGCGGGCGCTGCTCCAGGAGGTCGCGGCGGGGCTCTGAGCGCCGGTCAGTTCAGCAGGCGCACCCAGCTGTCGGTGAGCTCCTCCAGCATCTGGTCGCGGGTCAGCCTCCAGTCGGAGCCGTCCCAGTGCTGCGCCACATAGTCGAGCTGGGACATGGCGAGCACACCCCGGAAGTGCCGCTGGTGGGGCTCGAAGCGGCCGGCCGCGCTGAGCCCGTCCTCGATGTCGCTGATGGCCTCCTCCAGCCAGCGCTCCACCAGGTCGGGGAGGTCCGGATCGATCACCGCGGCGTCCCGGCCGATCCGGATGATCGGCCGGATCACCGGCCAGCTCTCGGCGGTCCGGCGCAGCCACGCCAAGATCGCCTCCGGCGTCCCGTCGGCGACGGTGGCCACCAGGTCCTTGGCGGTGGAGCCGTGCTCGGGCGAGCGGACGCGCTGTAGCGCCTCGTTGAGCTGCTCGTCGATGAGCGCCCGCATCAGCTCGCTGCGGGAGGGGAAGTACGCGTAGAAGGTGACGCGTGTGGTGCCCGCGGCGGTGGCGATGTCGTCCACCGTGGTGGCGGCGTATCCCTTCGCCTTGAAGAGCTCGAGTCCCGACTCCAGCAGCAGACGGCGGGTCATCTGCTTCTGTGCCTCACGAAGGGTGGCCATGGCGCAGATCCTAACCCCGTCCGGGCACGGCGAACGCTCAGCTTACGCACAGCCCGCGGCGCCGACGTCGCGTAAAGCCCTCAGCCGGTCGGTTCGACGTCCAGCCGCTCCCGCGGGGCGGCGACAAAGATGCCGTACGTCTCCAGGACCCCGACGCCGTCCGGGCAGTGGCGAACACGGCGAAGACGCCGTGGTCGGTGCGGACACGGTGGACGCAGCCCGGCCCGGTGAGCGGGTACGTGCAGGCGGGGAGTAGCTTCGGGGCAGCATTCCGGGTGAACAGCCGCGAGCGCGCCGCCGAACCGTTCGAACGGGTGCGGACGGCCGCGTAGAGGTAGGAGTCGCTCATGCCGCGCCTCCGGCGAGGGCCGCCTCGCCGGAGGCCGCCGACGAGAGCGGGACCGGCGTGAACATCTCCGGTTCCTGGTCCGGCGTCAGGGCGGTCGGCCCGTAGAGCCAGTCGGTGAAGGAGTAGTCGTAGGTCTCGCGGGCGCGCAGCAGGGCGTTGCGCTGTTCGCGGGCGAGCCCGTCGAGGTGCCACAGTTCGCCCCACTTGCGGGACGTGGTCAGGACGCGTCGGCAGTGTTCGGGGCGGACGGCCTCGTAGGCGGCGAGCGCGGCGGTCCAGTCGACCGTGCCGTCCCCGGCGCGGTTGCGGGCGGCGTGCTCGCCCAGTACCCAGCCGTCCTCGATGGCCATGATCGCGCCCTGCGCGATGTATTGCAGCGGCGGGTGCGCGGAATCGCCGAGCAGGGCGATCCTGCCGTGCACCCACTGCATGATCGGGTTCCGGTCGAACATCCGCCACCACTTGTCCCGCCACATGAAGGGCAGGCCGTCACGGACGAAGTCGCAGGTGCCGGCGAAGGCGGCGTCGAGCTCGTCGGGCGTACCCCAGTCGTCGCGGCCTGCGAGCGCCCTGGGCGACTCGAAGACGGCGACCTGGTTGAGCATCTCGCCGCCGCGCAGGCCGTAGTGGACGAAGTGGCAGCGGGGGCCGACGTACACCGCTACCTCGCTGAGGTCGACGGACCGCACGCGCGGCTGCTCGGCGGGGACGGTGCCGCGGTAGGCGACGTACGCCGACGACACCGGCCGGTCGTCCACGAACAGCTTGCGGGCGGCCGAGTGCAGACCGTCGGCGGCGATCACCATGCCGGCCTCGTGGGTCGCGCCGGAGGCGAGGGTCACGCGGGCCCCGCCGTCGGTGTTCTCGTACGAGGTCACTTGGGCGTCGTTGACCAGCTCGACCCCGGCGCGCCGGCAGGCGCGCAGCAGCAGGCCGTGCAGGTCGCTGCGGTGGATGACCAGGTAGGGGTAGCCGTACCGGGTCTCGAGGTCGCGCAGGTCGAGGCGGGTCAGCTCCTTGCCGTCGACGGCGTCCCGCATGACCATGGCGTCCGGGACGACGCCGAGGCGCTTGGCCTCGTCGAGGAGGCCGTAGTCGTCGAGGATGCGGGTGCAGTTGGGGGCGAGCTGGATGCCGGCGCCGACCTCGCCGAAGGCGGGGGCGCTCTCCAGCAGGCGGACGCTCAGGCCCTGGCGGGTGAGCGAGTGGGCGGCGCCGAGGCCGCCGATGCCGCCGCCGACGACGATCACATCTGGATGGGACATGAGTGCACTCCTCTACAGCCAGGGGCCGGGCTCGGGGACGTCTGTCAGCGAGTGGGGCCGGCCCGCCAGCCAGGCGGCGACCTCAGGCGGCGGACCGTCGGGCAACTCGGCGAGGCCGCGCTTCGCCTTGATCTCGGCGACGAGCGCGGTCAGGAAGCCCTTCGGCAGGTCGGCGAAGGTGACGACGCCGGTGCCGAGGTCGACGGCGTGGACGCAGACCTCGCGGGCGCGCATCCACGGCAGTTCGGTCGCGGGCACGGTCCGGCCCTGGGCGGTGACGACCTGGTGGCCCCACTGCGCCTCGGAGAGCCCGTCCAGGCCGGTCGCGAGCCTTCGCGCGGAGTCCGTCAGCCAGGAGCGCAGTTCCTCCGCCGACAGCGTGGGGCCCTTGGCGATGCCGGCGGCGCGCTCCTCGGCGGAGGCGTACATCGGGGTCTCCTCGCCGGTGGCCGCCCAGTGCACCAGGTTGCCGAGCGCGTCGGCGTTGGCGGCGACGTGCGCCACCAGGTGCTTGCGCGTCCAGTCCGGCAGCACGCTGGGCGCCGAGAAGGCGTCCTCGTCCAGTCCAGCGACGGCGTCGAGCAGCAGCTCGGTGCCGGTACGGACCCAGGCGCGCGTGTCGTTGCGGGTCCGTGGGGCGCCGGTCATCCCTCGACCACCTCGTTGGAGCAGGCGCCGAGGCCGGCGATCTCCGTGACGACGGTCTGGCCGGGCAGCAGGAAGACCTTCGGGTCGCGGGCGTTGCCGACGCCGGCCGGGGTGCCGGTGGCGATGACGTCGCCGGGCTTCAGGGTGATGACGGTGGAGATGTACCGCACGAGGAAGACCGGGTCGAACAGCAGCGTCCCGGTGTCGTCCTGCTGCACGACCTCGCCGTCGACGACCGTCCTCACCCGAAGCGCGGGGCGTACGCCGCCGACCTCGTCGGGGGTGACGACGTACGGTCCGAGCGGGGTGGTGGCCTCCCAGATCTTTCCCTGGGTCCACTCGATGGTGCGGAACTGCCAGTCGCGCAGCGAGATGTCGTTCATGACGGTGAAGCCGGCGATGGCGTCGGCGGCCTGCCGCTCGTCGGCGCGCCGGACCTGCTTGCCGATGACGACGGCCAGTTCGACCTCCCAGTCCAGGGTGTCGGTCTCGGCCGGCTTGGCGATGTCGTCGTTCGCGCCGATCAGGGTCTCGGCGAACTTGGGGAACAGGGTCGGGTGGCTGGGCAGGTCCCGGCCCATCTCCTTGATGTGGTTGGTGTAGTTGTGGCCGACGCAGACGATCTTGGAGGGGTTGGGGACAACCGGCGCGAAGTCGGCGCCCTCCACCGGGTAGGCGGTTCCGGAGGCGGCGGCCCTGCCCTGCCAGTCGTCCTGGGCGAACAGCTCGCCCAGGTCGGCGTAGCCGAGGTCGACGAGGGTGTCGCCGTCGAGGCGGACCGCCCGGGTGCCGTCGGCGGTACGGAGGGTGGCGAGCTTCATGGTCAGCCGTCCTTCTGAGTGCGGTCGAGCTTCAGCGCCTCGAAGACGGGCGCGTCGGAGAAACGGAACAGGTCGAGGGCGCCGGAGTCGGTGTCCGAGTCACCGGCCTCGGACTTCACGGAGAATGGCTCCCAGGACGGGACGACGAACAGGTCGCCGCGCGTGACCGTCCAGGCCTTGTCGCCGACGGTGACCACGCCGGAGCCGTCGAAGACCTGGTAGACGCAGGAGCCGGTCTCGCGGACCGGAGCGGTCTGGGCGCCGCGGACGACGCGGTGGAACTCGGCGCGGATCGTCGGCAGGACGTCGGAGCCGTCGTGCGGGTTGCTGTAGCGCACCGCGGCGTGACCGGGTTCGACGGTGCCGCCGAAGCCCTCCTTCTCCAGCAGCAGCTGGTCGCGCAGCGCGGCGTTCGTGTACTCCCACTTGTACGACAGCAGCGGGCTGCCGGGCGTGGCCGGGGTGGCCGACAGCGGACGCAGGCCGGGGTGGGCCCACAGCCGCTCGGAGCGGGACCGCTCGGGGGTGGTCCGCTCGGCGTCACTGATCTCGTCGCGGCCGAACTCGAAGAACTGCGCCTCGGTGACGTACTGGAAGGGAATGTCCAGACCGTCGATCCAGGCCATCGGTTCTGTGGTGGCGTTGTGGTGCGCGTGCCAGTTCCAGCCCGCCTGCGGGAGGAAGTCACCGCGGTTCATGGGCACCGGGTCGCCGTCGACGACCGTCCACACGCCCGAGCCCTCGACGACGAAGCGGAAGGCGTGCTGGGTGTGGCGGTGTTCGGGAGCGTCCTCGCCGGGCATCAGGTACTGGATGGCCGCCCACAGCGTCGGGGTGGCGAAGGGCCTGCCGCCGAGGGACGGGTTGGCCAGCGCGATCGCGCGGCGCTCCCCGCCCCGCCCGACCGGCACGATGTCGCCGGCCTGTGCGGCCAGCTCGCGCAGCCGCTCCCAGCGCCACAGGTGTGGCACGGCGCGCGAGCGCGGGTGGGCCGGCATCAGGTCACCGATCTCGGTCCACAGCGGGATCAGCAGTTCCCGCTCGAAGCCCCGGTACAGCTCTTCGAGCTTCGGGGTGACCTCGGGCTGCCCCTCGGCGGTGACGGCCTGAAGCCGCACCGGGGAGCCCGTGGCGATGTCTTGGGTGAGGGAGGACTCAGTCACGGAGCCAGCGTGCATGGCGTCTGCTGACGGAACATGTAGATTCTGCACAGCAGAATTGGCGAGCGTCGGGAGAGCTGCCGTGGACAAGCCGCTGAAGACGCCGCCGCCCTATCCCATCGCCAGCGTGGACCACGCACTGCGAGCGGCGGCCATCCTGCAGATGGAGGGCGGCGCCACCGTGGCGCAGCTCGCGGAGCGCCTGGGTGTCGCCCGGTCGACGGCCCACCGCATCCTGGCGATGCTCGTCTACCGGGACTTCGCCGTGCGGGGTGAGGACCGCGTCTACCGCGCGGGCCCGGTGCTGGAGCTGGCCGCCCACTCCCAGTCGCTCGTGTCACGGCTGCGCACCATGGCCCTTCCCCACCTGCGCCGGGTCGTCGATCTCCTCGACGAGACCGCGAACCTGATCGTGCGCACCGGGGAGACGGTGCGGTTCATCGCCAGCGTCGAGTGCCGACAGGCCCTTCGGGTCGGGTCCCGGGAGGGGATGGTCTTCCCCGCCCACCGCACCACGGCGGGGCTCCTCCTGCTCGCCGAACTGACCGATGAGGAGCTGGAGAAGGTTTACACCCCCGAGCGCTACCGCGACCGCCCGGCCGACCGTCCCGACCTCTCGCGGCTGCGGACGGAACTCAGGCGCTTGCGTCGCAACGATTTCGCCGTCAACAGGGAGCGGTCCGAGCGCGGTCTCGTCGCCGTCGGCGTCCCGGTGCGCGGCCGGGACGGCGCCGCGCTGGCCGGCCTTTCCGTCTCGATGCCCAGCGTGCGCTACGACCCGCAGCGCCTGCGCTCCCTGGTCGCCACGCTGGAGACCGCGGCGCACGCCGTTGAAGAGGACTTGGCCGACTTGACCGATCAGCCGTAGAGCCCGGCCCACCGACCTTTCGGAACGAACAGAATTTTTATTGCCTGCATGTTCCATTGACGCGCAGTAAAGCCAAGTGTCATCCTCCACGGCACCACGCCGGACGCGCCGTGCCTCCTCTTCCCCACCGCGTGCGCGGAGCCGAGCGTTTCCAGGCTTCGGGGCGCCCGCTTCCGGGAGACCCGAAGTCCCCAGCCAGGGAGAACGCGCGATGACACGCAACATCGGGACGACGACGTCCCCGGGGCCCACCGCGGGGGCGGCCCGGACACCGGGCTACGCGGGAACACTGACTGCCGCCTGCGCCGCGGTCTTCGTGGCCCAGGTCGCGAACGCACTGCCGGCGTCGCTGAACGGACTGTTCCAGCAGGACCTGAACACCCATGGCTCGCAACTCACCTGGATCACCGCCGCGTTCATGATCGCGGTGGTGTGCTTCGAGTTCACCTTCGGCGTCTTCGGCGACCTGTTCGGACGCCGCAGGCTCGTCGTTGCGGGCACGACTCTGGTAGTCGCCGGCAGCACCGTCGCCGCGCTGGCCCCGTCCGTCCAGGTGCTCTGGGTCGGCGCCGCCCTGAACGGGCTGGGTGCCGGGGCCATGTTCCCGGGCTCGCTCACCGCACTTACCGCCGTCGCCCGCGACGTACGGCAGCGATCGACCGCCGTCGCGGTCTGGAGCGGGTTCTTGTCCGCCGGTGCCGCCGTTTCCCCCCTGCTCGGTGGCATGTTCGCCAAGGTCGGGTCGTGGCGCGGCTCCTTCTGGGTGCTCGTCGGTCTCGCATTGATCAGCATGGTGCTCACCAAGGCGCTGGCGACAGAGTCGCGAGCACCGGAGGGCCGCACGTTCGACATAGCCGGTCAGGTCACCTTCGCGCCCGGCCTCATCCTGGTGTTGTACGGCGCCGTCGAAGGCCCCGAGTCGGGCTGGACGACCCTGCCCGTCACTCTCTCCCTGGCCTTCGGCTCGATGTTCCTCGCCGCATTCGTCGTGGTGGAGCTGGGGGCGGAATCCCCCATCTTCGACGTGCGGCTGTTCCGCAACAGAGCCTTCGCCGTGTCGTCCGCCGCCGCGGTCATCGGCATGCTCGCCTTCCTCGGCGCCTGCTTCGCGACAAGCATGTGGTTGGGGCCAGTGCAGCACCAGGATCCGATTCGGGTGGCGCTCCCCTTCCTGCTCCTACAGGGACCGGCCTTCCTGCTGATCCCCGTCGTCTCATGGCTGCTTCACCGTGTCGCCCCGTCCTGGCTACTGTCCTCGGGGTTCGTCCTGATGGCGGTCGGCTGCCTGCTGTGCGCCCGGCTGGACGTCACTGACCCGCGGCTCGGCGCGTTCGTTGCGCCCGCCCTGCTGGTCGGCGTCGGATTCGCCCTGACCGTCAGCTCCGTCACGGCCGTGGCACTGGGCAGCGTGCCCCCGCGCCTGGCAGGCATGGCCAGCGCCACCACCAACATGCTGCGCGACCTCGGGTTCGCCCTCGGTCCCGTCGTCGTCGGCGCGGTCGCCCTCAGCGGCGCGGGGTCGGCGTTCGCGACGAACCTCTCCGGCACGGTGCTGCCGGCCGCTGAGACCGCGGCAGCACGGGAGATCGCCTCGGCAGGCGGCCCCATCGCCGTGAACAGCCTGCCGTCGGGCGCTCCGGGATCAGCGGCCCACAGCCTGGCTTTGGACGCCCTGGGCACCGGCTTCAGCACCGCGTTCCTGGTGTGCGCCGCGGCGGCGGCCGTCGCCGCGGGACTCACCGCCTTCGGGATGATCGGCTTCCGCCCCGCGATCGCGCCGAGGTCGGGGGGCTCTCTCCCCTACCGCCCGGCCACAGCGGCCGGGCAGAACCTGCTGCCGGCGCCGCGCGCCCCTGAACCCCGCGCCTGCCGGGCACCCGGCAGGCGCGACATCGACCCCACGCCCTGGTCCGCTGACTACCGGGAATGACAGGGCGTCGGCCGCCCCGCCGCCGCGGGACGGGGCGGCTTGTTGTCACTTGTGCCGGAGGGCGAGCGGGTCGCCGGCCTCGCGGACGACGTCGGCGATCCAGGCCATGGCCTCGGGCACGTCGTAGTTGCCGGCGTGCGGCTGGTTCCAGGCGAGCCGGTAGTCGAGGTCCTCGACCTGCTTGTCCGCGGCGAGCGCCCGGTCGAGGTTGACCGAGACGGTGAACGCGGTGTCCCGGTCGCGGGTGCCGTGGCGGACGTACCAGTTCGGTGCGGTGTCGGCGCGGGTGCCGATGAAGTCCATCGGGTTGATCAGATGTGCCTGGTCGTCGACGGTGGTGCTCTTCTTACCGGTGTACTGGTCCCAGGTCAGCCCGGTGTCGTCGAGTCCGCTGCCGTCCCCGGCGATGTCGTTGTGGTTCCAGCCGTACTCGGTGTAGTTCAGGTACTTCTGCGTCGGCGGGCCGAAGAGGTCGGTCTCGGTTCCGCTGGTGGTGTTCCCGTCGACGCCCACAGCGTCGAAGGCGGGGGTCGTCTTGAGGGTGGCCTGAGTGGCGACGAAGGCGAGGTACTTCGCCATGTCGACGGAGCGCACCGTGCGGGTGGCGGTGTCGACGTCGATCCAGTCGTTGACGTACCTCTTGGTGGTGGGCGGACCTCCAGGGGCGCCGGAGGTGATCTCGAAGGTGTCTCCCAGCGGCGGGACCGAATGGTCGGGATCCGCCTTCAGGTAGGTCTCCGCGGAGCGGACGACCTCCCGCCTGATGGTGTCCAGCATGTTCGCGGCACTGAGGCGGGAGCCGTCGGGGTTGCGCAGCCCGAGGCTCTTCTCGTACGCCGCGAACTCGGCCGCGATCGCGGCGGCGTCCTCGGGCGAGGGGTTGGAGCCCGTGGCGTCCCGGGTGGCGAGGGCGTTGTACAGCCACTCGTAGGCGACGTCGGCGTTGCCGAGGTCGGTGATCGGGCAGTACGCGTTGACGGCGAAGACGTCGTCGCGCAGGGTGCTGCGTTCCTTGGCATCGACGCCGGCGGCGCCGATCGCGGCCAGGTACGGGGTGTACTCGCCGCTGTTGCCGGAAGCACCGAGGATCGACGCCAGCGCGCCGCCGCCGCTGGTGCCGTTGACCACGATCCGCTCCGCGCTGCCGGGCATCGTCGCGTCGTTGAGGCGCAGATAGCGGACGGCGGCCTTGGCGTCGACCGCAGCCGCCGGAGCCTTGCCGGGGAACGAGCCGTCGGCGCCGATCAGTCCGCGGCTGCGGCTCGCGACGTCGACGAAGACGTAGCCCGCCTTCAGGGCGGCGCCGACGTTGCTGGTCGCGCTGTTGTAGGGAGTGCCGTCGGTGACGCCGGCCCTGATGTAACTGGCTTTCCAGCCACTGTTGTTCACCGCGAGGTAGACCGGGGTGCGCTGGTCGCCGAAGGCTCTCTCGGGAACGAACACGTTCATGCTCTGGTAGCCGCAGGCGGTGTTGGGGATCGTGGTGCCGCCGCCGGGGCCGCCGGGCTGCCGGGCCGCCGCCGCGACCGGGTTCGCGACGTAGCAGATCTCCTTGTACCAGCGCACGTTCATCGGCCGGCCGTCGACGGTGACGGTGATCGTCGTGTAGCCGGAGGAGTCGAAGGTGAGCGCCGCGTCCTGGGGGTCCGCCGCCCGGCCACGGCTCTGCGCAGGGGCAGCCGCCGCGACGGAGGCCGGTACTGCGACGAACGTGAGGACGAGGGAGCCCGCCAGCGCCATACCTCTCAGGAGGCGTTCGCGGGTGACGAAGCGTCCCGACCGCATGCTCGGCCGGTGGGTGAGTGCGTCTCGTCCGCGTGGCGCGGTCAACCTCTGCATGGGTCTCCCCTCATCGAGCACCAAGTGCTGCGGATGCCTCAAGCGCAAGGCGCGACGCACGCTACAACTTTGTCAACAATATGCCTAGCACTATCGCCGACATCTTGTTTCCCGAGCCCGGCGAGTCAGGACCCGGCCGCCGCAGGCACCCGCACCCCCGGTGGAGACCGACAAGACGTGAGAGGGCTGCCCATTGCCGCCGTACGCCCGTTCTGCCGTTCCTCGCCGCTGTTGACCGGCGCGCGAGCACCGCAGGGCGGCTGTCGGGCGCCGCCTGTGACTTCCACCGCGCTCGCTCCACCCACAAGAAGAGTGAGAACAGAATTGTTGACAATTCTGTTCGCCTAGATTTAGCGTCGACAGGCACTCACTCAGGGAGGGCAGATGCCGAAGGAAGCCCGTCCAGGCTCCGGAGAGCAGGCCAAGCAGTACGCGCTGGAGCGGCTCAGGAAGGCGATCCTGCACGGCGAGATGGCACCGGCCCAGCGGCTGGTGGAGAACGAGCTCGCCGAGAGCTACGGCGTCACGCGTGCCAGCATGCGTGCCGCGCTGCTCGACCTGACCTCCGAAGGGCTGGTGGAGCGGATCCGCAACCGTGGTTCGCGGGTGCGGGTGGTGACGGTCGAGGAGGCCGTGGAGATCACGGAGTGCCGGATGGCGCTCGAAGGGCTGTGCGCGGGCAAGGCGGCGACCGAGGCCACCGATGCGCAGCTCGACGAGTTGACCGACCTGGGCGAGGCCATGTCCAGGGCGGTCACCAACGGCGATCCGGTCGCCTACTCCGAGCTCAACCATGACCTCCACGCCCTGATCCGGGATGCCTCCGGCCAGCACACGGCCGTCGGTCTCCTGGAGCGGCTCAACGCCCAGCTGGTGCGCCACCGCTTCCGGCTGGCGCTGCGGCCGGGCCGTCCGCAGCAGTCCCTGAGTGAGCACCTGGCCGTGATCGAAGCGATCAGGGCCAGGGATCCGCAAGCGGCCGAGACGGCCGTTCGCGCCCACCTCAGCAGCGTGATCGACGCCCTGCGCGCCGACTGAAACGCGCCCCTGGGGCGGGTGCGGCACCTGTCACCAAGGAGATGCAGCATGACCCACGGCAACGGCGCACCCCCCGCCGCTCCGCCCCGATCGACCCTCGTTGTGACCGCGCACGCGGGGGACTTCGTGTGGCGGGCGGGCGGCGCCATCGCCTTGGCCGCCGCCCGGGGCGAGAAGGTCACCCTCGCGTGCCTGACCTTCGGCGAGCGCGGCGAGTCGGCCAAGGCGTGGCGGGAGGGCAAGAAGCTCGAGGAGATCAAGGCGATACGCCGGGAGGAGGCCGAGAAGGCCGCCGCCGTCCTGGGCGCCGAGGTCCGCTTCTTCGACGCCGGCGACTACCCGCTCCTCGTCACGGCCGAGCTGACCGACAAGCTCGTCGCCGTCTACCGGGAGACGCAGCCGGACGTCGTCCTCACCCACCCCACCGAGGACCCGTACAACGGCGACCACCCGGCCGCCAACCGCATGGCACTGGAGGCGCGCGTCCTCGCGCAGGCCATCGGCTACCCGGGCGAGGGCGAGGTCATCGGCGCCCCGCCCGTCTTCTACTTCGAGCCGCACCAGCCCGAGATGAGCGGCTTCCGGCCCGAGGTGCTGCTCGACATCACCGAGGTGTGGGAGACCAAGCGCAAGGCGATGGAGTGCCTCGCCGCCCAGCAGCACCTGTGGGACTACTACACCGACCTCGCCGTCCGCCGCGGCGTCCAGCTCAAGCGCAACGCGGGCCCCAACCTCGGCCTGGCGCACAAGACCATGGCCGAGGCGTACATGCGGCCCTACCCGCAGATCGCGAAGGAGCTCGCCTGATGCCCGGCATGATCGTCACCAACCCGCCCAAGGCCGAGGCGGAGGACGTCGAGGCGCTGGCCGGCTACGGGACAGCGACCGTCGGTGAGGCCATGGGCCGCACCGGCTTCCTCGGTACCCAGCTGCGCCCGATCCAGCAAGGTGTCCGGGTCGCGGGCACCGCCGTCACGGTGCTGTGCTGGCCCGGCGACAACCTCATGATCCACGCGGCGGTCGAGCAGTGCGGCGAGGGCGACATCCTCGTCGTCACCACCACCTCCCCGTGCCTGGACGGCCTGTTCGGCGAGCTGTTCGCCACGGCCCTCGCCCATCGCGGGGTGCGTGGCGTCGTCCTGAACACCGGCATCCGTGACACCGCCGAACTGCGCGCGATGGCCTTCCCCGCGTGGTCCGCCGCCGTCAGCCCGCAGGGGACGGTCAAGGCGACCGGCGGCAGCGTGAACGTCCCGATCGTGATCGGCGGCCAGGTGATCCGTCCCGGTGATGTGATCGTCGCCGACGACGACGGAGTGGTGGTCGTCCCGCGTGAGCGCGCTCGCGACACCGCCGAGGCGTCCGAGGCCCGCGAGCAGAAGGAGGCCGGGGCCCGCGCCGCCTTCCGGGACGGGCAACTGGGCCTGGACCGCTACGGGTTGCGGGAGACACTCGCACGGCTCGGGGTGACCTACCGGGCGTACGAGGAGGTCGAGTCGTGACCCGCCCCGCAGGGCTCCGCTGCATGCTGATGCGCGGCGGCACCTCCAAGGGCGCCTACTTCCTGGCAGCCGACCTGCCTGCCGAGGAGACCGTCCGCGACGAGCTGCTGCTGCGGGTCATGGGCAGCCCGGACCCCCGCCAGATCGACGGCCTCGGCGGCGCCCACCCGCTCACGAGCAAGGTCGCGGTGGTGTCCCCGTCGGCCGACCCCGAGGCCGACGTCGACTACCTCTTCCTCCAAGTCGCCGTGGACGCGGCGGAGGTCTCGAACCGCCAGAACTGCGGCAACCTGCTCGCCGGGGTCGGCCCGTTCGCCGTCGAGCGCGGACTCGTACGAGCAGGGAGCGGCGAGACGTCCGTGCGCATCCGCATGATGAACTCCGGTGACTTCGCCGTGGCGACGTTCCCGACCCCTGACGGCCGTGTCGACTACAGCGGCGACACGGAGATCTCCGGGGTTCCCGGGAGCGCCGCCGCCGTGGTCATCGACTTCCCGCCGGGTAAAGGGCAGTTGCTGCCCACGGGGAACGTGCGCGACACGGTGGCCGGCGTCGAGGTCACGTGCGTCGACAACGGCATGCCGACCGTCCTGATCCCGGCTGAGGCTCTCGAGGTCACCGGTCAGGAGGACCCGAAGGGTCTGGAGAGCGACCGGGAGCTGACCGCCCGACTCCACGAGATACGGCTGGCTGCCGGGCGGCTGATGGGGCTCGGCGACGTCACCGGCACCACGGTTCCCAAGCTCACCCTCCTCTCGCCGCCCCGCCACGGCGGCGCCGTCACCACCCGCACCTTCATCCCGGCCCGCGTCCACACCTCCATCGGCGTCCTCGGCGCCGCGAGCGTGGCGGCCGGGCTGCGGATCGAGGGAAGCGTCGCGCACGGCATCGCCGTCCTCCCCGAGGACGGCGACCGGCTCCGCATCGAGCATCCCAGCGGATTCACAGACATCGAGAGCAGCATCGATCGCGCCCCCGGGGGCGGCCCGACAGCGCGTCGCACCGCCGTCGTCCGCACCGCCCGCAAGATCTTCGACGGCACCGTCTTCCCCGCACCACGCACAGGAGGTCGCTCATGACCCCGCCTCTCGGCGACATCGCCCACATCGGCCACGCCCAGCTGTTCACTCCGGACCTGGACGCCTCCGTCGCCTTCTTCACCGACTTCCTGGGCCTGACCGTCAACGGGCAGGACGGCGACACCGTCTACCTGCGGACCTACGACGACTACGAGCACCACAGCCTCGTCCTCACCGCCCGCGAGCAGCCCGGCCTCGGCCGCCTCGCCCTGCGCACCTCCAGCGAGGAGGCGCTCCGACGCCGGGTGGAGGCCATCGAGGCGGCGGGCGGCACGGGACAGTGGACCGAGGACGAGCCCGGTCTCGGCCGGCTCTACGTCACCACCGACCCGGACGGCCACGAACACGCCCTGTACTGGGAGAGCGAGTACTACCAGGCCACCGAAGCACTCAAGCCCGCACTCAAGAACCAGCCGCAGGCGAAACCCAACCGGGGCGTCGGCGTCCGCCGCCTGGACCACATCAACTTCCTCGCCGCCGACGTCCTCGCCAACGCCGAGTGGCAGGAACAGCTCCTGGGCGCCCGCCCCACCGAGCAGATCCGGCTCGACTCCGGCAGGATCGCGGCACGCTGGCTGACGTACACCGACAAGTCGTACGACGTCGTCTACACGTCCGACTGGACCGGCAGCGAGGGCCGCCTGCACCACATCGCCTTCGCCGCCGACACCCGCGAGGACATCCTGCGCGCCGCCGACCTCGCCATCGACACCGGCGTCTTCATCGAGACCGGCCCGCACAAGCACGCCATCCAGCAGACGTTCTTCCTGTACGTCTACGAACCCGGCGGCAACCGCGTCGAACTGTGCAACCCGCTCACCCGCCTGGTGCTGGCGCCGGACTGGCCGCTCATCACCTGGACCGAGGAGGAGCGCAAGAAGGGCCAGGCGTGGGGTCTGAAGACCATCGAGTCCTTCCACACGCACGGCACGCCGCCCGTACAGCCCTGATCTGATCTCTCCGCAGGCCCCGGGGAACGGCCGTCCGTACCCCGGGGCCTGAATCGTTGCTTATATTGTTAACAAAAGTGTTGACGCAGCGGCTGCGGCTTCTTAACGTCTACGCCACAGCGAGCTTGCGGCTCCCCGCGCGGAGCCCGCAGCTCAGGGGCATGCTCCGTCCGTCCTCCCCACCGGATGCGCGAGCCGCACCGGCCCCACTGCCCTTGCAGCCAGGGACCAGGGCCCTGTCCTGACGTCCCGCACGAGAGGAAACAACGATGTCCTCCTCCGCCACCTCCCCGCTCGCCCAGGCGACCGGGCCGGCGTCCCGCCGCAGCCGCACCGTCGTCATCGCCCTGTGCTGGGGGCTCGTCCTCCTCGACGGCATCGACACGTTCATCTACGGCTCCGTGCTTCCGAAGATGCTCGGCGGCCACAGCCTCGGCCTCACCCCCGACACCGCGGGCACGATCGGCAGTTACGCGAACTTCGGCATGCTGCTCGGCACGATTCTGTCCGGCATGGCATCGAACTGGATCGGCCGCCGCGTCACCGTCTTCGTCAGCGTCGCGATCTTCACCCTCGCCACGCTGGGCACCGGCTGGTCCCAGTCCTCGGGCCAGTTCGGCTTCTTCCGCTTCGTGTGCGGTTTCGGCCTCGGCGCGCTGCTGCCGATAGCGATCTCGTACGGCATGGAGTTCACCTCTCGCGGCCGCCGCGCCCTCGCCACCGGCATCATCATGACCGCCCACCAGACCGGCGGCGCCCTGGCCCCACTGATCGCTCTCTGGCTGGTCGACGACCACGGCTGGCGAACGGCCTTCATCGCCTCCGCGCTGCCCGCCCTGATCCTGCTCCCGATCGCCTTCAAGCTGCTGCCCGAGTCACCCACCAACCTGCTCACCCGCGGCCGCCGAGCCGACGCCGAGCTGCTCGCCACCGCCTACGGCACCGAACTCGCCGAGCCGAAGGCGGACCGCAAGGACAAGCTGGACGCGCTGAAGAACCTCTTCCGCAACCGCCAGTGGTCCACCACCCTGTGCTTCTGGCTGACCTCCTTCGCGGGTCTGCTCCTGGTCTACGGAGTCGGCCAGTGGCTGCCGAAGATCATGGTCGACCTCGGTTACGACACCGGCGACTCGCTGCTCTTCTCGACGTTCCTGAACGTCGGCGGCATCTGCGGCATGCTCATCGCCGGCCGCACCGCCGACCGCATCGGCCCGCGCAAGGTCGTCATCGCCTGGTTCGTCCTGACCTCCGTCTTCGTCTACCTCATGGGCGTCCAGATGTCGGTCGGACTCCTGTACGCGGTGGTCTTCTTCGCCGGACTGCTGCTCTTCTCCGGCCAGACCATGGTCTACGCGACGGTCGGCACCCACCACAACGACGAGGACCGCCCCACCGCCCTCGGCTGGGTCTCCGGCATGGGCCGTTTCGGCGCCATCTTCGGCCCGTGGATCGGCGGCGCCCTCCTCGAGGCGGGCCATGCCGACATCGGCTTCACGATGTACGCCTGCGCCGCGCTCTTCGGCGCGGTCATGATGACCGCGGCCGCCCTCACCATCAAGGCGCGCACAGCCGCGAGGGTCTGACCGCGGGCAGAGGACATAGCTCCTCCCCCACCGCGAGCGTATGAGTAGTCGTCGTACCAAGCTGTCGTGTGATCAGGCCGCGAGCAGTCTGCGCACGCTCGGCCGGGGTCTCCCAGCCGAGCGTGTTGCGTGGGCGGCCGTTTTCCCCGGTCGTGGCCGACGAAGTGACGGCGAGGCCGGAAGCCTCCGTCCTGCGGCGACGTCGGCGAGCCACGTACCTACGCTCCTCGTCGTCTCCGCCAACCTCGCCGCCGCACACCAGGCCGGCGAGGAGGCCAGCCACTTCTGCCGCTCGGGCGCGTGAACTCAGTGCACTTCACCGGGGTTGCGACGTCGACATCGACAACGCCCCGTCGTCCACCGAGCCTCCCCTTCTCCCGCCGCAGACACCCCCCTAGAGGCGGGCCTCCCGTCGTTCCCCGCGCAGCAGCCATGCGAGGTAGGCGCCGCCGGCCACGCCGGTCACCACGCCCACCGGCAGCAGCGCCGAGCCGGTCAGGCGTTGGGTGAACAGGTCAGCGGCGGTCACCAGAAGGGCGCCCATCCACCCGGCGGACAGCACGCCCGGACCCGCCGCGCGAGTGACCCGGCGGGCCAACTGCGGGGCGGCCATCGCCACGAACGGAACCGGGCCGGCCGCCGCGACGGTCATCGCGGTCAGTCCGGTACCCGCCCCAAGCAGCACCAGGCGGCTGCGTTCAGGCGGCACACCGAGCGCGGCGGCGGTGTCGTCGCCCATCTCCAGCATCGTCAGTCGGCGCCCGTACACGAGGACGACCGGGACGAACGCCATCAACCCGAGAGCCGCGACGCGCACGTCGGCCCAGTCCCGGGCGTTGAGCGAGCCGACCATCCAGGCGGCGGCCTGCGCCGCCTTGCCGATGTCGGCACGCACGTACAGGAAGCTGGTCACCGAGCCGAGCACCGCGGAGGCGCCGATGCCGACGAGGACCAGCCGGTAGCCGTGCACGCCTCGCTTCCACGCCAGCAGGTACACGGCGGCGGCTGTGGCCAGCCCGCCGCACACCGCGCCGAGCGCCGTCTGCGCCGCGCCCACGTCGAGGACGATGATCGCCACGAGGGCGCCGGCCGAGGCCCCGTTGCCGAAGCCGATGACGTCCGGACTGCCCAGCGGGTTGCGGGTCAGCGACTGGAACACAGCGCCCGCCATGCCCATCCCGAAGCCCACGAGCGCGGCCACCAGGGCGCGCGGCAGGCGGAGGTCCAGTACGACGAACTCGGCGCCCGGCGGGCCGTCCCCGGCCAGGGTGCGCAGGACCTCGGGCGGGGAGAGAGCGTAGGTACCGGTGCCGATGGCGAGCACCATCGCGCACGCGGTGAGCGCGGCGAGCGCGGCGCAGACCAGCAAGGCGCGCGGGTAGTAGCGCAGCGACCAGCGGCCCGTGCGCAGCATTCCGGGCCGCATCTCGACGCGGCGCCGCGCGGTGTCGTCCTTCACGAGGCTCACAGCTGGGCCACCTTCCGCCGCCGCACCAGGTGGATGAAGAGGAGCCCGCCGAGGAAGGCGGTGACCGTGCCGACCTCGATCTCGGAGGGCGGCACCACGACGCGTCCGATCATGTCGGAGACGAGCAGCAGTACCGGCGCGTACAGCGCGCAGAACGGGAACATCCAGCGCGGGTCGGGGCCGCAGAAGGCGCGAGCGGCGTGCGGGATCATCAGGCCCACGAAGCCGATCGGCCCGCACACGGCCGTCGCCCCGCCGCAGAGCAGGGTGACGGCGACGACGGACAGCACCCGCACGCGCCGCACCCGGGTGCCGAGCGCCAGCGCATGGTCCTCACCGAGGGCGAGCGCGCCGAGCGGCCGGGCCAGGGCGAGGGCGAGCAGCGCGCCGGCCACGAGCAGCGGCGCCACGGTGAGCAGCAGGGACGCGTCGCGCTTGGCGAGGGTGCCGACGGACCAGTACCGCATCTCGTCGAGGGTGCTCAGGTGCCACAGGGACAACCCGTTGACGTAGCCGAACAGGGCAGCGTTGACGGCGGTTCCGGCCAGGGCCAGCCGCACCGGCGTGGCCCACCGGCCGCCGAGCGCGTTGACGGCGGTGGCGGCGAGTCCCGCTCCGGCCAGGGCGAACCACAGGTATCCCGTGAACGAGGTGATGCCGAGGACGCCGATCGCGGTCACGACGGCGGCGGAGGCGCCGGCGTTCACCCCGAGCAGCCCGGGGTCGGCGAGGGGATTGCGGGTCAGCGTCTGCATGACCGCGCCGCCGAGACCGAGCGCGGCGCCGACGGTGGCGCCGATGACGGTGCGCGGCAGCCGCAGGTCCCGCACGATCGCGTCGTTCTCCGTGCCGGAGGGGTCCAGGAGGGCGGACCAGACCTGGTCCACCGGGATCTGCTTGGCGCCCATGACCAGGGAGAGCGTGGCGGCCGCCACCAGGAGGACGACGCCGAGGAGCAGGCCCGCCGGGCGCAGCACCCCCTGGGCACTGGGCTTCTTCGTTCGGTCTGCCTGCCCCGGCGGAGCGGGGGCTGTCGCGACACTCACGAGACCGCCGCCCCGGGGACGCAGTGGCGGACAACTGGTGCCGAGTTGGCTGGGTGCGGGGGACACATTCCGATGGACATGTGCTTAGCTTAGGCTAGCCTTACCTTAACTGTTGACGATTTCGTCGACATCTTGCGACTTCCTGCCTGCGTTTCGACCAGCGGTTTACGGAGAACGCCGATGCCCCCGCTCGCCCACCCCACTCCTCGCAGTGCCGCCACACCGGACATCCGCCCGGTCCGGGTCACCGGCCTGCGCGTCGCGCGCCTGCTGGAGGAGACCCGGGGCGCCGACGACGTACGGCGAGCGGCCCTGGCAGCCGAGTTCTG
This sequence comes from Streptomyces sp. CS113, assembly GCF_002188365.1. NCBI lineage: Bacteria > Bacillati > Actinomycetota > Actinomycetes > Kitasatosporales > Streptomycetaceae > Streptomyces > Streptomyces sp. CS113. The sequence continues at coordinate 7,676,525 of NZ_KZ195574.1, read as the reverse complement.
GCGTGAGGTGGAGCGTCGGGGCACACCCCTCGTCGAAGACCTCGACGGTGCCTCCGACCACCGGGCAGTGACGTTTCTGTGGCGCGGTCACCGAGCCACCCGGCAGGTGCTGCTGTTCGGCAACCGCATCACCGACCGGGACCGGCTGGCCGATGCGCTGCTGGAGCGGGTGCCCGGCACCGACGTGTGGCACCTGGGCCTGCGGCTGCGCGCCGACCACCGCGGCTCCTACCGGCTGGCGGCCGACATCTCGCTCAAGGCGGCGCCCACGGATGCGGACGGCCTACAGCAACGGCTGCGCTCGCTCTCCGCCCACGCGGCGGCCGACCCGCTCAACCGCCGCTCCGTCGCCACCCGTTGGCGGACCGCCGACAGTTCCGTCTTCGCACTCCCGGACGCCCCGCCCGAGCCGTGGGCCGGGCGCCGGGGCACGGTGCCGGCCGGACGGGTCGAGCGGCACCGGGTACCGGGGGCCGCCCCGGTCGGCGACCGGGACGCCTGGGTCTACCTGCCTGCGGGCCACCATCCCGCCATGGAAGCCCCGCTGCCCGTTGCGGTGATGTGCGACGGCGACATGTGGTTCGGCCGGCTCGGCTTCGGCGACACCCTGGACGCCCTGATCGCCGACGGCTCGCTGCCGCCGCTCGTGGTGGTCGCGCCGGACGCCGTGGACCGGCGCACCCGCTGGCGCGACCTCGGCGGCCGGGAGCCGTTCGTGGCGTTCCTCGCGGACGAGTTGTTGCCGTGGGCGGCCGGTCGCTGGCCCCTGACCACCGACCCGTCCCGGACCGTGGTCGCCGGTCAGAGCCTCGGCGCCATGACCGCGCTGTACGCCGGTCATCTGCGGCCCGACCGGTTCGGCAACGTGCTCGCGCAGTCCGCCTCACTGTGGTGGCGCCCCGGCCTGCCGCCGCCCGCCACCGCGAAACCACCGGTGCACGGCACCCCGTGGCTCGTCGGCCGCTACGCGTCCGGCACCACCGGCCCGGTGACCGTCCATCTGGACGTCGGGCTCCACGAGGGCCCCATGGTCGACCACCACCGCGTCCTGTACGACGCCCTGCTCGCGGCGGGCCACCGTGTCACCCACCGGACCTACAACGGCGGCCACGACTACGCCTGCTGGCACGGCGCCCTCGCCGACGGCCTGGTCCGTCTGCTGGGCGCGCCCGCCACCCCCTGAACCACCTCCATGCATGTCTTCCGCATCTCTCGATTCACCCGCTACAAGGAGTTCCCTTCCCATGTCCTGTGCACATGCCGCCCGCAGAACCGTCCTGACGTCCGCCGCCGCAGTCGTGACCGGAACGCTGCTCCTGACCGGCTGCGGGAACGACGACGGCGCCAGTGACGGCGCGGGCGGCCAGGAGTCGAGCACCCGGCAGATCACCGACGCGACCGGCCGGAAGGTCGACGTGCCGGCCGAACCGAAGAAGGTCGTCACCCTCAGCGAGCCCACCCTCGACGCCGCCCTCGCGCTCGGCGTCGAACCGGTCGGCGCCACCGCCGGTCGCGGACAGCAGGGCGTCTCCAGCTACCTGGCCGACAAGGCGGGCACGGCGGACGTCGTCGCCACGGTCGCCGAGGCCGACATGGAGAAGCTCGCCGCGCTCCAGCCCGACCTGATCCTCCTCGACGAGACCACGGCGGTGAAGAAGGAGGTCTCCAAGCTGGAGTCCATAGCCCCGACCGTGGTCACCGCACAGCTCAACGAGGACTGGAAGAAGGCGTTCTCCGCAACGGCCGACGCGCTGAACCAGAAGGCCGAGGCGGAGAGGCTGCTGAGCGGCTTCGACGCCGACGTGGCCGCCACCAAGAGCAAGCTGGGTGAGAACGCCGGCGCCGTCGTGAGCGTCGTGCGCTGGCAGAACAAGGCGCCGTCGGCCGTCGGCCGCGGTGTGGGCCACGTCGGCGCCACCATCACCGCGCTGGGCCTGGGCCGCCCGAAGGATCAGCAGGGCGTGGGCACCGGCCACAGCGAGCCGGTCAGCCTGGAGAAGCTGGCCACCATCGACGGCGACTGGCTGTTCTTCGGCACGCTCGGCGAGAAGGCCGACAGTGCGAAGGCCTACGCCGAAGCGAAGAAGGTGCCCAACTTCGGCAAGCTGAAGGCCGAACGGGAGGGCCACGTCGTCGCGGTCCAGGGCTCCGCCTGGAACAGCGCCGGCGGCCCACTGGCCGCGCGGATCGTCCTGGACGATCTGACCAAGGCGCTCGCTTCGTGAGCGCCGGGCTCGACGGCCGGCTCGCCCTCGTGACGGGGGCCGGCCGGGGCATAGGCGCGGCGGTCGTCACCGCGCTCGTCGAGCAGGGCGCCCGTGTCGTCGCCACCGACCGCGCCCCCGAGGGCGTCGAGGCGCTCACCGGCGAGCGCGGAGACGGCCGGGTCACCGCCCGCGCGCTCGACGTCACCGACGCCGACGCGGTGGAGACGCTGGTCGACGAGACCGAACGCACCCTCGGTCCGCTGGACATCGCCGTCAACGTGGCCGGCATCCTGCGTGCGTCGGACGTCCTCCACCTCACCGACGACGACTGGGCGGCCACGTTCGCCGTCAACTCCACCGGTGTCTTCCACGTCTCCCGCGCCACCGCCCGACGCATGTCGGGCCGAGGGCGCGGCAGCATCGTCACCGTCGCCTCGAACGCGGCCGGTGTCCCCCGCGCGGGCCTCGCCGCCTACGCCGCGTCCAAGGCCGCCGCGGTGATGTTCACCAAGTGCCTGGGCCTGGAGGTGGCCGGGCGGGGCGTGCGCTGCAACACCGTCTCCCCCGGCTCCACCCTCACCGACATGCAGCGCGCGCTGTGGACGGTCGGCGAGGACGATGCCTCGGCCCGGCGCGTGATCGACGGAGACCTCGCCACGTACCGCACGGGCATACCGCTGGGCCGGATCGCCGACCCGGCCGACATCGCCGACGCGGTCGTCTTCCTGGCCTCCGACCGCGCGCGACACATCACGATGCACGACCTGTACGTCGACGGCGGCGCCACCCTGCGGGCCTGACCCGGCCCGTCGAGGCCCGCGGCTCACGCCATCCCCCACTGGAGACAGCCATGCCCCTTTCCCTGCACGAAACCGTGCGCGAAACGCACGAGACGCCGCACGAAGCCCAGCCGGTCTCCGCGCCGGTCGTCCCCGGCGCCGCGACCCGGCTCCTGGAGGCCTACAGTCCCGCCACCGACCGCTTCCTGGCCACGCCGCACCGGACGCTACTGGGCAGCGGCACAGCCGCCCGGATACCCGACGATTCCCGCCCGCCGGCCGAGCGGGTCCGCGAGGTGCTGGGCGCGCTGCGCCGCCCGGGCGCCCCCGCTCCGGTGGTCGTCGGCGCGCTGCCCTTCGCCTCGGAGGCGCCCACCGCGCTGGCCGTACCGCAGACCGTGCGCTGGGCTCCCCCGCTGCGCGAGGACCCGCTGATCGCCCTGCCCGTGCCCGACGAGGCGGAACGCGACTGGCGGGTGCGCGAGGTCCCCGGGCCCGAGCACTACGGCGAGGCGGTCGCGGCGGCGGTCGGTCGCATGCGGGCCGGTGAGTTCGACAAGGTCGTTCTCGCCCGCACCCTCGAACTGACCTCCGCCCGCGACCCCGACCTCCCGGCCATGCTGCGCCGCCTGGCCCGCCGCGACCCGGCCGGTTACACCTTCGCCCTGCCCAGCGGCCCCGGCCGCACCCTCATCGGCGCCAGCCCCGAACTCCTGGTCGCCAAGGACGGCGGCAGGCTCACCGCCAACCCGCTCGCGGGTTCGGCACCCCGCAGCGCCGACCTGGCGGAGGACGTACGGCACGCGGTCGCGTTGCTCGAGTCCGAGAAGGACCTGCACGAGCACGCCGTCGTCGTGGCCGCCGTACAGGAGGCCCTCGCGCCGTTCTGCGTGTCGCTGCGGGTGCCCGAACGGCCCACCCTGGTGCGTACGGCGGCCATGTGGCACCTGTCGACCACCGTCACCGGCGAGCTGGCCGACCCCGGTGCCACCGCGCTGGATCTGGCCTCGGCCCTGCATCCGACACCCGCTGTGTGCGGCACGCCGACCGAGGTGGCGCGTTCCGTGATCGCCGAGTCCGAGCCGTTCGACCGGGGCGCCTACACGGGCATGGTCGGCTGGCAGGACGCCGACGGCGACGGCGAGTGGGTCGTGACCATCCGCTGTGCCGAGGCCGAGGGGCGATCGCTGCGGCTCTTCGCCGGCGCCGGGGTGGTGGCCGCCTCGACACCCGAGGCCGAGACGGCGGAGACCGCCGCCAAGTTCCGTACCTTCCTGCACGCGGTGGGAGCCTCCCTGTGACCCTCACCCCGGGCGTGGACGCACCCACCTGGCCGGTCGAGTTCGCCGAGCGCTACCGGGCAGCCGGCCACTGGCGCGGCGAGACCTTCGGCGGCATGCTCCGCGAACGCGCCGAAGCCCACCCTCACCACATCGCCCTGGTGGACCCGGCCCCCGAACGCCGCACCTGGACCTACCGCGAACTGGACGAGCGCGCCGACCGGCTCGCCGCCGGCTTCCTCGCCCGCGGCATCGCCAAGGGCGACCGGGTCGTCGTACAGCTGCCCAACGTCGGCGAGTTCGTCGAGGTGGTCTTCGCCCTGTTCCGCATCGGCGCACTGCCGGTGTACGCGCTGCCCGCGCACCGGGACACGGAGATCGCCCACTTCTGCTCCTTCACCGAGGCCGTCGCCTACGTCGTCCCCGATCTGCACGCCGGCTACGACCACCGCGAACTGGCGTCCCGCATGCGGCATCGGGTGCCGGGCCTGCGGCACGTGTTCGTGACCGGCGACCCCGGCGAGCACACCGCGCTGTCCGACGTGCCGTGCGAACCGTCCGCTCCCTTCGACGGTCCCCGGCCGCACGAACTGGCGTTCCTCCAGCTGTCGGGCGGGACGACGGGCGTGTCCAAGCTGATCCCGCGCACGCACGACGACTACCTGTACTCGCTGCGGGGCTCCAACGAGATCTGCGGCGTGAACGCCGGCACCCGTTTCCTCGTCGTCCTGCCGGCCGCACACAACTTTCCGATGAGTTCTCCGGGTTGGCTGGGCGCGCTGTATGCGGGCGGCACGGTGGTGCTGTGCCCGAAGCCCGACCCGGACACCGCGTTCCCGCTGATCGCCCGGGAGCGGATCAGCATGACCGGGCTGGTGCCGCCGCTGGCGCTGGTGTGGACGCAGGCCGCGACCGAGACCGCGCACGACCTGTCCAGCCTGGAGCTGGCGCTGGTGGGCGGCGCCAAGTACAGCGAGCAGGCGGCCCGCCGGCTGGAACCGGCACTGGGCTGCAAGCTGATGCAGGTCTTCGGGATGGCCGAGGGCCTGGTCAACTACACCCGGCTGGACGACGACACCGAGACGGTGGTCACCACCCAGGGCCGGCCGATCTCCCCCGACGACGAGATCCGGGTCGTCGACGACGCCGGCCGGGACGTCCCCGACGGGGAGTTCGGACACCTGCTCACCCGCGGCCCGTACACGATCCGCGGTTACTGGCGGGCACCGGAGCACAACCGGCGCGCTTTCACCGAGGACGGCTTCTACCGCACCGGAGACATCGTGCGCCGTACCCCGACGGGTCATCTCGTGGTGGAGGGCCGGGCCAAGGACCAGATCAACCGCGGCGGCGAGAAGATCGCGCCGGAGGAGGTCGAGAACGTCATCCTCGCCCACCCGTCCGTGCACGACGTGTCGGTGGTAGCGGTGCCCGACGCATACCTGGGCGAGCGCTCCCTGGCCTACGTCATCCTGCGCGAGGGCGCCGAGCCACTGAAGCCGGTCGCGGTCAAACGGTTCGTGCGCGAGCGCGGCATCGCCGCCTACAAGGTGCCCGACCTCGTCGAGTTCGTCGACGAGTTCCCGCGGACCGGCGTCGGCAAGGTCAGCAAGAAGCACCTGCGCTTCGCCGCCGGCCAGTCCTGACCGCATCGAGAGGCTGTTTCCCATGGCACTTCCCGCCATCGCCCCCTACCCGCTCCCCGCGCCGGACGAACTACCCGCGAACCGCGTGTCCTGGACCGTGGACCCCACTCGCGCCGTTCTGCTCGTGCACGACCTCCAGCAGCACTTCCTGTCCGCCTTCCCCTCCGGCGAGCAGCCCCTGACCGGCATGCTCGGCAACACCGCCCGTCTGCTCAAGGAGTACCGCCGCATCGGCGTCCCGGCCGTCTACTCCGCCCAGCGCGGCGGCCAGACACCGGAGGAACGCGGGCTCCAGCTCGACTTCTGGGGCCCCGGAGCCGCCGACGACGCCGAGGCTCTCGCCGTGCCGGAGTCGGTGGCACCCGAGCCCGGGGACACCGTCCTCACCAAGTGGAAGTACAGCGCCTTCGTCCGCACCGACCTCGCGGAGCTGCTGCGCGAGACGGGCCGCGACCAACTGGTGATCACCGGCGTGTACGCGCACATCGGCGTGCTGATGACCGCCGCGGACGCCTGGCAGCGCGACCTGAGGGCGTTCGTGGTCGCCGACGCAGTCGCCGACTTCTCCCGCGAGGACCACGACACGGCACTGCGCTGGGCCGCCGGCCGCTGCGCGGTCGTCACCACCACCGACGCACTCCTGAAGGACGTCTGCGCCATGGCTCCCGCTCCGCTCACCGTGGACCGGATCCGAGCCGACGTCGCCGACTGCCTCGGCGAGGACCCGGCGGACATCCCCGTCGACGAGAGCCTCCTCGACTACGGCCTCGACTCGGTCCGCGTCATGACCCTGCTGGAGCGCTGGCGCCGCGAGCACGCCGTCACGGCCGGCTTCGCCGACCTGGCCGAGCGGCCGGCCATCGACGCCTGGGCGCCCTTGCTGGGGGCGGTATGACCGTCCCCGGACTGCCTTTGACGGCGGCCCAGTCGGGCATGTGGTTCGCGCAGGCCCTGGACCCGCTCAGCCCCGCACAGAACACCGCCGAGTGCCTGGAGATCGACGGGCCGCTCGACCCGGAGTTGTTCGCCGACGCGCTGGGCCGGGTGGTCGCCGAGGCGGAGGCACTGCGCGTCGTACGCGTCGAGGACACGGCCGAGGGACCCCGCCAGTACGTCGCGGAGGAAGTCGAACTGCCGCTGACCGTGCGCGAGACGTGCGACGCGGTCGAGGCGGAGGCGTGGATGCGCGACGACCTCGCCGAGCCGTTCGACATCACGCGCGGACCTCTGTTCCGGCAGGCCTTGTTCCGCGTCGGACCGGACCGCTGGCTGTGGTACCAGCGCGTCCATCACCTGGTCATGGACGGCTACGGCTACTCCCTGCTGGTGCGTCGCACCGCCGAGGTGTACTCGGCGCTCGTCCGCGGCGCGGAACCTCCGCCGCGCACCTTCGACACGCTCGCCGCCCTGGTCGAGGACGACGCCGCCTACCGGGCCTCGCCGGCCTTCGATGCCGACCGCGCCCACTGGACACGGGCGTTCGCCGACCGGCCCGAGGCACCGCGCCTGGCGGGCCGAGGTGCGCTGCCGTCCCGTACCTTCCTGCGCCGCAGCGCCCAGCTGTCCCCGGAGACGACCGGGCGGCTGCGGGACCTGGCCGCCCGCCTCCGCGCGACCTGGCCGGACGTGCTGATCGCGGCCCAGGCCCTCTACACCTCCCGGGCCGCCGCGCAGTCGGACGTCGTGCTGGGGCTGCCGATGATGGGCCGGATGGACTCGGTGTCGCTGCGGGTGCCGGGCATGGTGATGAACGTGCTGCCGCTCAGGCTCGCCGTCTCCCCCGGTGCGACGTTCGCCGAGCTGGTGCGGCAGGTGGTGCTCGGCATCCGTGAGCTGCGGCGCCATCAGCGCTACCGCTACGAGGAGATCCGCCGCGACCTGGGGCTGCTGGGCGAGAGCCGTGCCCTGGTGGGGCCGCTCGTCAACGTCATGCCCTTCGACTACGGCGTGGACTTCGCGGGTGCCCCCGTCCGCGCCCGGAACCTGTCCGCGGGGCCGGTGGACGATCTGACGGTCAACATCCACGACCGCGCCGACGGCCGGGGTCTGCGCATCGACCACGACGCCAACCCGGCCCTCTACGACGACGACGCCCTCGCCGCGCACCAGGACCGGTTCCTGCACCTGATCGACCGGCTCACCGGCACGGACCCGCATCGTCCCCTCGCCGAGCACGCCGTGCCGACCCCGGCCGAACATGCCCTGGTCCTGGACGAGTTCAATCGCACCGACATCGCCCTGCCGCCGACCACGCTCGTCGGACCGATCGAGTCGCAGGCCGCCCGCACACCGGAAGCCACCGCGCTGGTGTACCGGGACACCACGCTGACGTACGGCGAGCTGAACGCCCGCGCCAACCGCCTGGCCCGGCACCTCCAGTCGCGGGGCGCCGGACCGGGCGCGGTGGTCGCCGTCTCCGTACCGCGTTCGGTGGAACTGGTCGTGACGCTGCTCGCGGTGCTGAAGGCGGGCTCGGCCTATCTGCCGCTGGACCCGGACTACCCGGCGCCGCGCCTCACGTACATGCTCGAAGACGCCAGGCCTGTGTGCGCCGTCGCCGACCGCGTCGGCCGCCTCCCCGAGGACACCGGCACCGGCCTGGTGGTGCTGGACGGCCTCGACGTGTCCGCGTACACGTGGACGAACCCGGCACGGGCCCTGACCCCCGCGCACCCGGCGTACGTCATCTACACGTCCGGCTCCACCGGCCGCCCCAAGGGCGTGGTCGTTGCGCACCGCGCGATCGACAACCGGCTGCGATGGATGCAGCACGAGTACGAACTGACCACGGCGGACCGGGTGCTGCAAAAGACTCCTTCGTCGTTCGACGTGTCGGTGTGGGAGTTCTTCTGGCCGCTGCGGGAGGGCGCGGCGCTGGTCGTCGCCGAGCCCGGCGGCCACAAGGACCCCGTGCATCTGGCCCGGCTGATCCGCGAGCAGGCGGTCACCACCTGCCACTTCGTGCCCTCGATGCTCCAGGTGTTCCTGGCCTCGGCGGAGACCGGCGGATGTGGCGACGTGCTGCGCCGGGTGTTCTGTAGCGGGGAGGCCCTGCCCCGGGAGACCGCGCAGACCTTCGCGCGCGTCCTGCCGGGCGTCGGCCTGCACAACCTCTACGGCCCGACGGAGGCCGCCGTCGACGTCACCCACCACACCTGCGCACCGGCCGACGCAGGCCCGGTACCGATCGGCCGACCGGTGTGGAACACCCGCCTGTACGTGCTGGACGCCGCCTTGCAGCCTTGTCCGCCCGGCGTGCCCGGCGAGCTGTACCTGGCGGGCGTGCAACTGGCCGACGGATATCTGGGGCGGGAGGAACTGACGGCGTCCCGGTTCGTGCGCGACCCCTTCGGACCAGCGGGCAGCCGCATGTACCGGACCGGTGACCTGGCCCGCTGGACCGGCCGGGGCGAGGTCGAGTACCTCGGCCGCACCGACCACCAGGTCAAGCTGCGCGGACAGCGCGTGGAACTCGGCGAGATCGAGGCGGCGCTCGCGGCCCGCCCCGGCGTGGACGGGGCCTGCGCCGTGGTGTGGGAGGACCGGCTCGTCGGATACGTCACCGGCGGCGCCGACCCGGCGGACGTGCGGGCCGCCCTGGCCCGGGAGCTGCCCGAGCACATGGTGCCCGCGGCCGTCGTGGCGCTGGACGCGTTCCCGCTCTCCCCCAACGGCAAGCTGGACCGCCGTGAACTGCCCGCCCCGGTCTTCACCGGCGCCGGGGCGCGCCGCGCGGCGTCCGCCCACGAGGAGACGCTGACCCGGCTCTTCGCCGAGGTGCTGGATGCCCAGGGGGTCGGCCCCGACGACGCGTTCTTCGACCTGGGCGGGACCTCGCTGCTCGCGGTGCGCCTGGTGGCGCGGGTGCGGGAGGAGTTCGGCACCGAGCTGACCATCGGCTCGCTGTTCGAGGCGCCGACCCCCTCGGCCCTCGCCGCCCGGCTGGACGCCGCGGGACCGGGTGCCGATGACGCGCTGGGCGTCGTACTGCCCCTGCGCACCGAGGGCGACCGGACGCCGCTGTTCGCCGTCCACCCGGCCGGCGGCCTCTCCTGGTGCTACGCCGGGCTGACGGCGCGGCTCGGACCGGGGCAGCCCGTGTACGGCCTCCAGGCGCGCGGCCTCGTCGGTGACGAGCGGCTGCCACGCACGCTCCAGGAAGAAGCCGAGGACTACGCCCGGCAGATCCGCGGCGTCCAGCCGCACGGCCCGTACCGTCTGGCGGGCTGGTCGGTCGGCGGGGTCCTCGCGCACACCGTGGCGGTGCTGCTCCAGGAGGCCGGCGAGCAGGTCGAACTCCTCGTACTGCTCGACGCGTTCCCCGCCGAGCAGTGGCGGGAGAGGCCCGCACCGGAGGAGGGCGACGCGCTCACGGCGGTGCTGCGCATGGCGGGCTTCGACCGCACGGACGAACGCACCCGTGAGGACGTGCTGGCCACGCTGCGCCGGGCGGGCAGTCCGCTCGCCGGGCTCTCCGAGAGCGCCCTCTCCCGGATCGTGGACATCGTGCCGAACCACGCCCGCATGATGCGCGAGCACGAACACGGCTCGTACGAGGGTGACGTGCTGTTCTTCACGGCTGCCGCCCCGCGCGCCGAGGACTGGCTGACGCGGGAGGCATGGCGGCCGTACGTGAGTGGCGCGATCGTCAACCAGGACCTGGACTGCACCCATCCGCAGCTGATGCGGGAGCGGTACCTGGACGACATCGCGGCGGTGATCGCCGCCCGTCTGAAAGAACTCGACGCATGACCGGCTCCCGTTCAGCTGCCCAGGAGGGCCACGAGCCCGTCGGCGAGTTCGGTGCGCCAGCAGAGGTAGTCGTGGCCACCGTTGAACTCCCGGTAGGAGGAGTCGTGACAGCCGATCGACGTCAGGGTGTCCCGGAACCGCCGGGCCGCCGGCAGGGCCACCCATTCCTGCTCGCCGAAGGAGAGCCAGAAGCGCACCGATGGCCGCGGTGCCCCGGCGACGGTCCGGGTGAGCCACTCCGCGTCCGGTCCGGCCGGCCACCAGAACGACGCGGACTGGACGAGGGCGTTTCCGAAGCGGTGCGGCGCGCTCACTGCGGCGTAGGCGGCGGTCAGTCCGCCGAGGCTCTGCCCGGCGGCGACCGTGCGGCGGGGATCGGCGGTGAGCGGCAGTCGCCGGGCGGCCCACGGCAGCAGTTCATCGGCGAGGAAGCCGACGAACTCGGGCCGGCACGCCAGTTCGGCCCAACGCGTCGCCTCGTCCACGGCGTCCGGCAGCAGTGCGGCGACGGGCGGGATGCGTCCGTCGGCTATCAGGTTGTCGAGCAGACGGCCGATGCCGAGACGCGGCCCCCAGTGCTCGCCGTCCAGGAGGACCAGCACCGGCAGTTCCTCCGTCCGTCCCGCGCCGCCGGGCGGTTCGTACAACCAGACCCGGCGGTCGCCACCGAGGAGGGCGCTCGCCACCGCGTGCCGGGTGACGGTGCCGGGCAAGACGCCGGGTCTGGGCTCCCAGTCCATGGCGCTCGGGGCGGCGGGGAGTTCGACGTACGGGACCGGCTCACCGTCCCAGCGGCTGGGCAGAGCACGGGAGTTGTGCGGGTCGGGTCGGCGGCGGGTGCGCAACCATCGCCAGTAGGCGGGGGTTTGTGGGGTGGGACGCGGGCCGTCGCCGACGTCGTCGACGTAGAGGTCATAGGTGCCGCGCCAGTCGTGCCGCAGGCGCAACGTCCAGTGCCACACGTCCGTGCCGGGAACGTGCTCCATGAGATTGCCGGCGGGGTCGCGCGGGTCACCGAGTTTGTTCGGCAGGACCTGGACGGCGCGGGTGGCAGGTGTTCCGCGCCACAGGAACGTCACCGCCCGGTACTCCGGGCTGCTCAGCGGGTCGGTGCCGACCAGGGGCGTACCGCTCTCGCGTACGCCGGCCCAGAAGTCCTCGGTGCCGCCCGGACCGGGCAGAGCGCACACGGGGTCGGCGACCCGCGGCACGGGACGGGTCCGGGGCAACCGGGGCGGGCGGTGCGGAGTGCCCTCGGGCGGGCGGGCGGCGAGCATGCGACGGAATCCAATCGACAGCGCAATTGAGTGGCCATGGTCTCTAAATTAGGTTAGCCTTACCTTACTTGATCTGCGCATCGCATCGGTCCGGGCCCCCGTCCTCCCTTCGACGGTCGCGGCCGGCCGCCGCCCCCGTGCGACCCCCAAGCCACTTTCCCCCGCAGTTCCGGTTTCCGTTGAATCCCGAGAAAAGGGAGTTCCACCACCATGTCTCGCTCTGCCAACCGCACCCGCCGCCGCACCGCGCTCACCGCAGCCGTCGCCGTGGCGGTCGCCGCGGGCAGCACACTGACGCTCGCGGGCACCGCGTCCGCGCACACCACCGGTTCGACCGTCACCACCGCCAAGCTGACCAAGGGCCTCTATCAGTCGGCCTACTCCGAGCGGAACGACGTGCTGTGGGTCACCGCCGCCGTCGGCCGCCCGCCGGTCACGGAGTCCCACCTGCTGAAGGTCGACCCGAGGACCCTCGAGATCGAGGCCGACCTCACCCCGCCGGTCACCGACACCGCCACCGGTGCCGTCGAGGCGGTCTACGGCGTGGCCGTGGACGACGAGCACAACACCGTCTGGACGACCAACACCCGCAACAACACCGTCGCCGTCTACAGCCAGCGCTCCGGCAAGCACCTGGCCACGCTCGCGGGCGTGGCCCACGCCCGCGAGATCGTCGTGGACGAGCGGCACAACACCGTCTGGGCCAGCGGATTCAGCGACGGCACACTGGTCGCCTTCGACTCCAAGTCCCTCAAGGAGAAGGAGCGGATCACCGTCGACGGAGCGGGCCCGACCGGTCTGACCGTCAACGAGCGGACGGGCGCCCTCTACGCCGCCGACCTCAACAACGACCGCCTCATCGAGCTGAAGCGCGGCTCGCGGACGCCGCGCTTCATCGCGGTCGGCGACGGCCCGATCTCGGTGGCGCTCTCCGAGAACGGCAGGACCGCCTACACCGCCGACCAGACCTCGGGCACTCTGTCCGTGGTCGACCTGAGGAAGGGCGCCGTCACCAAGTCCGTGTCGACCGGCGCCGGCGCCCTGTCCGTGGAGACCGACGAGCGTTCCGGCGACGTCCTGGTGGTCAACCGCACCGACGCCAACGTCACCCGGGTCGACCCGCGCAAGGGTGTCGTCGAGGAAACCGTGACGACCGGCGCCAACCCCAACCATGTGGAGATCGCCGACGGCACCGCCTACGTGGTCGACAAGTCCGGGGCCACCCAGACCGAGGACACCGTGACCCGGATCCGTCTTCGCCGCTGATCCTCCCTCCCCGCGCCTGTCGAGGAGTAGCCGCCGACCGTCCTATGAGACGGTCGGCGGCCTACCGGGTGCACTACAGGGGCAGCGGCGGGGCGATGCCGTGCTTGGCCGCCTGTTGCGTCAGTTCCCTCCAGACTTTCGGCGCCACCGGCACGCCGTGCGTGCCGCGCTCCACGGCCACCGCGGCACTACGCTCGCCCGGGTAGTACACACCGTCGGTTCCAGCCGCGACCGGCAGGCCCTTCAGGGTGCCGAGAGTGTCGTCCACGGCCGCGGTGAACTCCGCCGCACCACCGCCGAAGGCGGCCGGGTCGAGGGCGATCAGCAAAGCGTTCTGGCGGTGCTTGCGACCGTCCGGGTCGTCGGAGTGGAAGGACGCGAAGATCGGGGCGCCGACCAGGACACTCGTGAGCAGTTCGAAGGCGAGCGACATGCCGGAGCCCTTGGCACCGCCCAGCGGCAGCGGCATGACCGCCTTCTCCGGGTCGGTGGTGGGGGTGCCGGCCTCGGTGGCGGCGGCGTTCTCCGGCAGCGGCGTGCCGTTCGCCTTGGCCTGTCGGATCTTGCCGAGGGCGATGGTGGCGGTGGCCATGTCGAGCAGCAGCGGCGCGTGGTCGGCGGCCGGCACGGCGATGGCGAGGGGACTGGTGGCGACGGCGGCACCCTTGGCACCGGTGTAACCCATGTTGGGCATGCCGGCCACGAAGCCGAGGCCGACCAGGCCGTGCTCGGCGATCTTCGAGACGTAGTAGCCGATGGCACCGGTGTGGACGGTGCGGCGTACGCCCACGGAGGCGATACCGAAGGTCCGGGCACGCTCGACCGCCTCGTCGGCGGCGGCGCTGAGGGCCACCGGTCCGGGGGCGCGGTCGGCGTCGATCACTGCGGCGGCCGGGGTGGTCGACTCGACCTTGAGGACGGCCCGGGCGTTGGCCACGCCCTTGGCGAGCAGCTCCAGGTAGGCGGGAACGCGGGCGACGCCGTGGGACTCGACGCCGCGCTGGGCCGCCCAGACGAAGACGTCGGCGGTGGTCCGGGCCCGATCGGGGCTCAGGCCCCCTTTCTCCAGGAGGGCGGCGGCGAAGGTGCGCAGATCGTCGGGGGCGACGCGGACCTTCCCCGGCTTGGGGGTGGGAGTGTCGGTCATGGTGCGGGGTCTCCTGGGTCAGCGGGTGACGAGGACGTCGACGACGGCTGTGGTGCCCTCCGCCACGGCCTTCAGCGCGCGCTCCAGGGCGGGCGCGAGGGCGTCGGTGGTGTCGACGGTCTCGGTGTGCATGCCGAACGGTTCGGCGAAGGCCGCGAGCCGGGGCAGCCGGTGCAGGTCGGTGCCGAGCCACTCACCGGTCTCGGCGGCGGCGCCCTCGGGGTAGAAGCGCCGGTGGTTGAGGTTCATCGACTTGTAGACGCGGTTGTTGAAGACCACGATCAGCACCGGCAGCTCGTAGGCCTTGGCAGCGTCGTACGACGGGATCACCGGGTTGTAGGTGAACGCGCCGTCACCGATGGTGAGGACCACCGGACGTTCCTCGACGGCGAGTTTGACGCCGAGCGCGACCGCGATGCCCTGGCCGAGCCCGCCCTGCACGTAGAAGTACGAGTCGGGGTCGGCGGTTTGCAGGTGCCGCTTGACGACGCGGCTGTGCGTGATGGTCTCGTCGACGACGACGCCGTCCTTGCCGTCGAGCAGTCGGCGCAGGGTGGCAGCGACCAGGACCGGGTCGACGCCCTCGGACTGCTCCGCCCTGCTCTCGGCCGCGGCGATGGCGGCCTGCTCGGCGGCGTGCCGTGCCTCCTGCGCCGACCGGCGTACGGTGACGGCCGCGTCGTCCAGGTCCTTCGCCCGCTTGGCCAGTTGGCGCAGGGTGTTGGTGACGTTGCCCTCCAGATAGACGTCCGCGAAGAGGACCTGGTAGACGATGTGCGGGCGCTGCGGCACCTGGTCGATGACGACGATCTTCGCCTTCGACGGCTTGCGGCTCGGCGGGTAGAACGGGGCGCGGCAGCTGACCAGGAGGATCAGGTCGGCCTCGTCCATCCACGGCCCGACATCGCTGCCGGCGTGCAGCGGGTGGGTGCGCGGGAAGTTGCCGCACACCGCCGAGTCGGGTTCGACGACCGGGAGGTTCCAAGCCTCTGCGAAGGCGACCAGGGCCTCGAAGCCGCCCGCCTCACGGCCGGCCGTTTCGGTGACGATCACGGGGTTCCTCGCCTCGCGGATCAAGGCCGCGACCGGGTCGACCTCTTCCGGCGAGGAGTGCGTGGAGCCCGGCGGCACGACGGGCTTGGCCTCGCGGCCGTCCCACTCCTCCAGCAGGATCTCCAGCGGGATGTTCAGGTAGGCGGGGCCCGCCGGAGCCCGCCAGGCCAGTTCAGCCGCCCGCGCGATCATCGTGGGCAGGGTGCTGATGTCGGCGGCCTCATTGGCCCACTTGGTGAACGGCTGCGCCACGTGGTGGGGGCCGCCCACGATGGACAGGTTGCGGTACCACTGGCCGCCGGGGTCCTGACCCGGGCCGTCGCCGTACGTGGTCGACTCCGAGGAGGTGACCAGCATCGGAACACCGGCGAGGAGGGCGCCGTGCACCGCCATCGAGCCCTGGAGCAGGCCCGGAGCGGCGTGCAGGAGCACGCCCTGCGGGCGGCGCTCGACCAGCCCGTATCCGGTGGCCATGCCGACCGCGACCGTCTCGTGGGTCAGATCCAGGTATTTTGGCGCCGGCTCCCCGTCGCGGTGGCGCCGGGCCAGGGACTCCCACACCGGGGCCCATTCCGACCCCGAGGAGCAGAAGATGTAGTCGGCGCCGACGGCGTTGAAGGCGGATACGAAGGCATCACCGCCGTCGGCGCCCGGCTTGTTGCTGCTGTCCGTCATCTCGTGTGCGTCCTCAGCCCTCGTACGGCCAGTTCAGGACCTCGGAGATACCGCGCCCCATGATCCATTCGAGCTCCTCGGGCGTGAAGTCCCAGTGCTTGGTGAACTGCTCGATCGTGTCGGTGTAGGTGATGCCGTGGCCGAGCAGGCGGGTGATGTCGGTGCCGTAGAAGCAGCGCTGCGGGCCCATCTTGTCGACCATCTCGCGGACGTACTTCTGGATGTTGTTGTTCGGGAAGGGCTGCGTGGAGTAGCCGGGCAGCGCCGAGACCTTCACGTAGATGTTCGGGTGGGCGGCCAGGTCGGCGGTCTCCGAGACCCAGTAGCCGATCGCGTCGTCGACGCAGCGGGCCATGATGCCCATGTGGTCGATGATGATCTTCAGCTCGGGGTGCTTGGCGGCGATCTCGCCCAGCTCGCGCTTCCAGATGGGGGCGTGGACCATGGTGGGGATGCCGAGCTGCTCGGCGACCGGCCAGTACCAGTCGTTGGTGCCGTCGATCATCCAGTTGCGGTCCTGCGGGCGGTGGAAGGTGAGCCGGGTGCCCTTGATGTGCGGGTTCTGGGCGAAGTCCTTCAGCATGGCCGTGCCCTCGGCCTCGTTGTCCTGCGGGACGCGGGCCATGATGCCGAAGCGGTCCGGGTGGGCCTCGCAGGCCTCCAGCGCGTAGTCGATGCGGTTGCCCTCCCAGGACGGCGGGAGGATCAGCGCCCGGTTGACGCCGGCCTCATCCATCAGCTCCAGGGCCTCCTCGTAGGAGAAGGGCTCCTCCCGGTGGCCGTTGAGGCGGATCCGCTCGCGGGCACCCGGGACCCAGGGACGGTCCGGGGTCTCTTCCTTCCAGATGTGGATCTGGGTGTCGACGACGAACATGTCGAACTCGCTTTCTCGAACGTTCTCGAAGGGGGTGGTGGGTGGTGTGCAACGAACGCTAGGCGGGTGAAGAGGTCTTGCCGAGAGCTTGGGATGCAAGCTGTTGTTGCGCGAAAGTGCGCTGTGAACTGGGCATTCTCGGCGTGCTTCAGGCGTCGCCGAAGACGGCGCCGACGATGTGCTCGGCGATCGCCATGGAGGCGGTGGCGGCCGGCGAGGGCGCGTTGCGCACGGCGGTGATCCTGCCAAGTCGGTGGATGCGGAAGTCGTCCACGAGGGTGCCGTCCCGGTCCAGGGCCTGGGCCCGTACGCCGGCTCCGCCACGGATCACGTCCCCCGCGCCCACGCCGGGGACGTACAGGCCCGCGTCCTTGATGAAGGCCGTGGTGGACAGCGAACCGCGGTACTCCTTGACGCCGGTGCGCCAGTGCTGGGCCGCCATCCTCCAGGAGCCCGGATAGGCGGCGAGGCCGAGCAGGTCCTTGGGGGAGACCTTGATGAGCCGGTAACCCTCCCTGGCGAGTGCCAGGACGGCGTTGGGGCCGACCTCCACCGTTCCGTCGACCCGGGGGGTGAAGTGGACACCCAGGAAGGGGTAACGAGGGTCCGGCACCGGATAGACGAGGCCGCGGACGAGGTGGGTACGATCCGGCTTGAGCAGCATGTACTCGCCCCGGAACGGGATGATCCTGGGTTCCTGCTTGTCCTGGGCGAGCCTGGCCACCGAGTCCGAGTGCAGGCCCGCGCACAGAATCAACCGGTCCATCTTCAGGCGCTGTCGGCCGGAGGCCACCTCGATGCCCCCCGGTACGTTGGTGATGCCGGTGACGGGGAAGCCGAGTCTGACCTCGCCGCCCGCGTCGGCGATGTCCTTGGCGAACTCCCGGGCGATCGCCGGGTAGTCGGTGATCGCGGTGCGCGGGGAGTGCAGGGCCGCGACGCCGCCGGCGTGGGGCTCCAGTTCCTTGATCTCGTCCTTGGAGACCCTCCGCAGGTCTGGCACGTGGTTGTTCCTGGCCCGCTCGTAGAGGTTCTCCATACGGCCCAGCTCGTCCTGGCGGACCGCCATCACGAGCTTGCCGATCTCCCGGTAGGGCAGCTCGCGGTCCTGGCAGTACTCGCGCAGCAGTGCCACGCCGCGCACCGTCAGGTTCGCCTTGAGGCTGCCCGGCTTGTAGTAGATGCCGGCGTGTACGACTCCCGAGTTGTGGCCGGTCTGGTGCAGCGAGACCTGCTGTTCCTTCTCGCACACCACGACACGGGTGCCGGGGCGCCTGAGCGCGATCTCGCGGCCCGTGGCCAGTCCCACGATGCCGGCGCCGACGATGCCGATCGTCTCGTCAGCCATCGGCATCCTCCTCTCTGTTCTTGCCGCTCCCCCGCCGTCAGGCGCCGAAGTGGACGGCGACCGTCTTGACGCGGGTGGAGAAGCGCAGGACCTCTTCGCCCTGCTCCTTGTAGCCGGTGCCGGAGTCGTGGAAGCCGCCGAAGGGCAGGTGCACGTCCCAGCCGGGCGTGGGGTGGTTGACTGCGATCTGGCCGCACTCGGCCTCGTCGACGAAGCGGTAGGCAGCACCGATGTCGCGGGTGAAGACGGCCGCGGCCAGGCCGTACACGGAGTCGTTCACGGCGGCGACGGCCGCTTCGAAGCCGTCGACGGCGCGGACGGCGAGGACCGGGCCGAAGACTTCCTCCCGCCAGACGGCCATCTCGGGGGTGACGTCGCCGAGCACGGTGGGCCGCACGTAGCAGCCGTGCGCGTGATCGCCCTCGGTGTCGGCGCTGCCGCCGGTGAGGACATCGGCGCCCTGCTCGACCGCCTGGGCCAGGTGGACGATGACGCTGTCGCGCTGCTTGGGGCTGGACAGCGGGCACATCGTGGTGGCCGGGTCGCTGCCCGGGCCGACGATGAGCTTCTCGACCTCGGCGACCAGCAGCCGGGTGAACTCCTCGTACACCGGACGTTCGACGACGACGCGGCTGGTCGCGGTGCAGCGCTGGCCGGCCTGGCCGAAGGAGGCGGCGACGACGGCCTTCGCGGCGGCAGGGAGGTCGGCGTCGCGCAGCACGACGGAGGCGTTCTTGCCGCCCAGCTCGCCCTGGAAGCGGACGTTGCGGTCGGCGAGGCGGCGGCGGATGGAGTTGCCGACCTCGTTGGAGCCGGTGAAGGTGATGCCCGTGATCCGCAGGTCGTCCAGCAGCGCCTCCTCGATCTCCCGGGTGCGTCCGGTCACCACGTTCAGCACACCGGCGGGCAGGCCCGCGTCGTGCAGGGCGCGCGCGAAGTGCAGCCCGGACATGGGGGTGTCGGTGGCCGGCTTGAAGACGGCCGCATTGCCGGTCGCCAGCAGCGGGGCGAGCTTGCGGGCCGGGGTGATCAGCGGATCGTTCCAGGGGCTGATCACGAGGATGACGCCGATCGGCTCGCGCTGGGTGTGCGTACGGGTGTCCGGGCGGGCGTCGTGCAGGAGGGTGCCGTAGCCCTCGCGGGCGAGGCCTGCGTAGTAGTCGAGGAAGTCGGCGGCCTTGCCCGCCTCGCCGCGGGCCTCGGACAGCGTCTTGCCGTTCTCGGCGGTCACGTCGGCGGCGATCTCGTCGAGCCGTTCGCGGATGAGCCGGGCGGCGTCGGTGAGGATCCGGGCCCGGTCGAAGGGGCTGGTGCGCTTCCAGACGGCGAAACCCCGCTCGGCGTGGTCGTAGGCCCGGGTGACGTCCTTGGCGGCCAGTGCCGGGATACGGGCCACGGGGGTGCGGACGTCGGCCGGGTCGTGGACGTCGATCCACTCGCCGGTCGTCACCCACTCTCCGCCCAAAAGCGTTTCCAGAGTGCGCATCAGATCACTTCTTCCTTCGTCGGCCTCGGTGCCGTGACCGCGACGACACACCACGCGGGAGGGGGTTCACCAGCCCCGCGCAGGCAGGCATTGGTTGCATCGCGCGCAGGTCGGCGCGGGGACGGTCCGTGCTGGAATCGGCGGGCCGGACGGTGCGCTCGGCGCCGCCGGGAGCCGAGGAGAGTCGAGACATGGCCTACGCAGTCGTCGCCCATTACCGCTGTGCGCCCGCCGACGAGGCCGCGGTGCGTGCCGCGCTGCTGAAGGCGCGGGAGGCGACCCGCGCGGAACCGGCGAACCAGATGTACGAGGTGCACGCCGTGGCGGACCAGCCCGGCGGGTTCCTGCTGTACGAGCGCTACGACGACGCCGCCGGGTTCGAGGCGCACAAGGCGGCGCCGCACTTCAAGGAGCAGATCGTCGAGGCCGTGTGGCCGCTGCTGACGGACCGGTCGGTGACCTTCGCAGAGGTGCTCTGAGCGGACGGCCGAGGGCCGGGAAACGCAGGCTTCCCGGCACTCGGGTCCCTCAGAACTCGTTGCCCCAGCAGTAGCGGGCGATGGTCTCGACCAGGACCAGCTTCCTGCGCTGATCCTCGGCGCTCAGCAGCGGTCGGCTCGCCACGTCGGCGAAGCCCCGGGACGGGGCCACGGCGGCGTCCTCCAGGTCCTTGAACGCGTCGAGGGGGTCGATTCGGGACATCACCGTGTCGATGTCCTCCAGCTCGGGACGGGTGGCGTCCACGACGCCCAGGCAGAAGTCCCGCTCCTCGGGCAGTGCCCGGACCAGCTCCACCTCCGACTCGGTGCCCTGGTCGAACGGCAGTACCCAGCGGTCCGCCGGGACCTCGGTGAACAACCGCTCGGCGCGGCCCACGTCGACGGCGCCCGGCGCGGCCCATCCGGGCGCCACGCCGATGCGCACGCCCTCGGGGCGTTCGTCCAGCCGTATCGCCGCCGAGTCGACCGCGAGCGCGTCCTCGAAGGACAGCGCGCCCGGGCCGGCCGGGTCGGGGGCGACCTGGTCCAGCAACAGCGGGCTGTTCAGCTGAATGAGGCGCACGCCCCGGGAGACCAGCAGGGCGATCTCCGCCCGGACGATCTCCGCGAGCGCCTCGCCCAGCGCGCGGGCGGAGGGCACGCCGAGTCCGGGTTCGTAGGTGGTGGCCGCGAGATACGCCGGGGAGGGCAGTGACACTTTCGGGGCGATGACCGTCAGCTCGGCGAGCCTGGCGGCCCAGTCGGCGAGCAGCGGCCCTTCGGCCTTCGGCAGGGACTCGGCGACCCAGCGCACCAGACCGTCGGCGCCCGTCCGGTCGGTGCGGCGGAAGCCGGAGACACCTTCGAGGACGGCGCCGCGGAAGTCCTCGCGAGGGAAGTCGCCGTCGGTGACGACGGTGGAGCGCAGCCTGCGCTGGTAGGCGACCGCCTCGTCGACCGCCTTGGCCTCGGCCGTCCGGAGGGCCTCCGGGTCACCGGCCGCGCGTGCGGCGGTGAGTTCGGCGGGGCGGACCAGGCTGCCGTGGTGGTCGATGCGGTAGTTGAACGTGTCCGCCATGGTCAGTCCTTCGTGGAGTCGGAAGCGGCGGGAGTCGGCTTGCCCACGACGCCCCAGGCGGCGAACTCCAGCTCGTAGCCGAGGGACGCGAGCACCTCGTCGGCGATGACCTGGTCCTCGTCCGCGGTGCCGCCGGCGATGCCGAGGCCGCCGATGATCTCGCCGTCCTTCTTGATCGTGACGCTGCCGTCCGTGGCCATGATGGGCATGGCGGCGCCGGGGAGCTGGGAGAGCTGGGAGAAGAAGACGGGCTGGCTCTCCTGCCACTTCTTCAGCATCTTTCCGGGGCGCTGCATCACGGCCGCGGTGTACGCCTTGGCGCGGGCGATGTCCGGCGTGAGTGGGCGGGCTCCGTCCGGACGGCGGATGGCGACGACGAAGCCGCCGGCGTCCACGACGGCGACGCTCACCGCCTTGCCGATCGCCTGGGCCCGCTTCTGGGCGGCGGCGATGATCTCCTCGGCGGCGTCGAGGCTGATGGTGTTCATACGGCTTCCTTCGCGGCGGTCAGGGTACGGCGCAGCCGGGCGACGGCCGCGTTGTACGGCTCGGGGGTCTCCCAGTACATGGAGTGCGGGGCTCCGGGGACGATCTCCAGGTGCGAGCCGGGCAGCAGTTCATGGGCGCGGGTGACGGTCTTGACGCCGAGGACCGCGTCCTTCTCGCCGGCCAGGAAAGCGACTTCGACGCCGGACTTCTGGATTTCTTCCAGGGACGGGCCGTTGGTGTCCAGGTTGCGCAGGTCCTGCATCCTGGCCACGTTGAACGTGCCCATCTGCTGGAACAGGAAGGTGAGGTCGGCGCGTTCGGTCTGGAACGGCTTGGTCAGCAGGCGGTCGATGACCGGCAGTTTGACGGCCTCGGCGCGGTCGGCGGCGGCCAGCTCCTTCAGTTCGGGGTTGCTGATGCCGCCGAGGGAGTGGCCGAGGACGACGCAGGAGACCCGCTCGGGACGCATCAGGCCGGCGCGCAGGGCGGCGACGGAGCCGATGGACTGGCCGACCAGCATGACGTCGGTCAGGTCCTCCTTGTCGAGGACCGCGAGTACGTCGCCGGGGAAGTCCTGGCCGTCGAACTCGGGCATCGAGCTGTCGGACTTCCCGAAGCCGCGCAGGTCGAAGGTGACCACGGTGAATTCGTCGCGCAGGGCTGCGACCTGCTGCCACCAGATGGCGTGGTGTCCGCCGCTGCCGTGCACGAACATGATCGCCGGACCGCTGCCGTGGCGCTCGTAGTAGAGGGAGGTGCCGTCGGAGTCGACGTAGGGCATGGGAGGAAACTCCTCAGCGGGGGCGGTCAGTTGGGGCGCTTGGCGTGGTGGACCAGCTCGATCATGGTGTGGTCGGGGTCGTGGATGTAGCAGAACTTGGACCGGTTCTCGGGCCGCTGGATGGGCCGGGTGTGCCGGATTCCCAGCTCCTTGAGGTGGGCGAGGAACTCGTCCCAGTCGTCGACCTCGACGGCGAAGTGGTAGGGCGCCATGCGCTCCATCTCCTCGACCGGCGTGAAGTGCAGGTCGAAGTTGCCCCGGGTCATCAGCACCACGCGGGTGTTGGACTTGGGCATGATCCGCTTCATCCCGAAGACCTTGGTGTACCACTCGGCGGTCCGGTCGGGGTCGGTGGTGGGGAAGTTGACGTGGTGGATGTAGCGGGGTGCTGCGCTCATGAGTCGTTCCCTTCCAGGTGTACGGGGTTGGAGAGCGTGCCGATGCCGCTGATGTCGACCTCGACGGTGTCGCCGGGTTCGAGTGGGCAGACGGACTCGGCGCCCATCCAGAGCACGTCGCCGGGGTGCATGGTGATGTGCTTGGTGATCTCGACCATGTGGTCGAAGGGGTCGAAGACCATGTCGCCGGTGGCGAACTCGGCCCGGGTGACGCCGTTCACGCTCAGGGTGGTGGTCTGCGCGAGGGCGTCGACGTCGGTCTCGATCCAGGGGCCCATCGGCTTGAAGGTGTCGCTGTTCTTGCTGCGCCAGAAGGAACGGTCCTGGTGCTGCCAGGTGCGGGCGCTGATGTCGTTGCCGACGGTCCAGCCGAAGACCGCTCTGCGTGCCTCGTCGTGGGTGGCGTGCCTGAGGGTGCGGCCGATGACGGCGACGAGTTCGGGTTCGGCCTCGAACCGTCCCGTCACCTCGGCGGGTCTGACGATGGGCGTGCCGTGGCCGGTGAGGGCGTTGTTGGCCCGGTAGCCGACCTCCGGGCGCTCGGGCATCGGGGCCCCGGCGTGGGTGATGTGCCGGGGATAGTTCATGCCGACGGCGTAGAAGACGGGCGGGACGACGGGCGGCAGCCAGTGCGCGCCCTCGCGCGGCACGGTGCCGATGACGTCGAAGTCGTTCTCCTCCAGGGGGGAGCCGGACAGCAGCTCGATGTCCCGCTCCCCCACGCGGCCCCACACGGCGCGTCCGCCGACCGAGATGCGCGCGTACCTCATGGCGCCAGCAAGTGGGAGACGCGCTTGGTGATCAGGTAGGCGTCGAGCGCCTCGGGGCCGCCCTCACGGCCGTAGCCGCTGTCCTTGACGCCGCCGGAGGGGGCCTCGTGGACGGAGCCGCCACAGTGGTTGAGGGAGAGGATGCCGGCCTCCAGCTCGTCCGAGAGCTTCTCGGCGGTCGCGGCGGAGTCGGTGAAGCCGTAGGCGGCCAGTCCGTACGGCAGCGCGTTCGCGGTCGCGAGCGCCTCGTCGAGGTCGCCGAAGGGAACGACGGGAGCGAGCGGCCCGAAGGGCTCCTCGCTCATCAGCCGCGCGTCCTCGGGGACGTCGGTGAGGACGGTCGGCGCGAAGAAGTAGCCGGGGCGGTCCAGGCGCTCTCCGCCGGTGAGGACCTTGGCGCCGCGGGCGACGGCGTCAGCGATGAGGCGCTCCATGGCCGCCAGGCGGCGCTCGTTGGCGAGCGGACCCATGCCGGTGCCGTCGGCCAGGCCGTCGCCGACGGTGACCGCCTCCGCGGCCGTGACGAACTCGGCGGTGAACTCATCGACGATCGACTCGTGGACGAGGAAACGGCTGGGCGAGGTGCAGACCTGGCCGGCGTTGGCCCACTTGGCCTGGGCGGCCTTGCGGGCGGCCTTCACCGGATCGGCGTCGGCGCAGACGATCACGGGGGCGTGGCCGCCCAGTTCCATCAGGGAGGGCTTCATGACCTCCCCGGCCCGGGCGGCGAGCAGCTTGCCGACCGGGACGGAGCCGGTGAAGGCGACCAGACGGATGACCGGGGACTTGATCAGGTGCTCGGAGACCTCGGCGGGTTCACCGAAGACGAGGTTGAGGACACCGGCCGGGAGTCCGGCATCGGCGTAGCAGCGGACCAGTTCCATCGCCGTGGCGGGGGTCTCCTCCGAGCCCTTGATGACGAGGGAGCAGCCGGCCGACAGCGCCGAGGAGATCTTCCGGTTGGGGCCGCCCACCGGGAAGTTCCAGGGGACGAAGGCGGCGACGGGTCCGATGGGCTCACGCCGTACGGTCAGCACGGTGCCGGGGGGCGAGGGGATGATGCGGCCGTAGGCGCGGCGGGCGTCGTCGGCGTGCCAGCGCAGGGTCTCGGCGGTGCGGCGGGCCTCGCCGGTCGATTCCCTGAGCGGCTTGCCCTGCTCCTGGGTGGAGACGCGGCCGATCTCGGCGGCGCGTTCGCGGATCAGGTCGGCGGCGGCGTGCAGGATGCGGGTGCGCTCGGCGACGGGCGTCGCGCGCCACACCTTGAAGCCGTCCGCGGCGGCGTCGAGGGCGCGGTCCAGGTCGGCCGTGGTGGCCAGGGGCACGTCGCCGATCACCTTTTCGGTGGCGGGGTTCACGATCGGGGCGGTACGTCCGGTGCCGCCCTGGCACCACTCGCCCGCGATGTACATGCGGACGGCGGGGTAGCCGTGGTCGGTGGTCATGGGTGGGTGCCCTCTCAGGCCGGCGGGGTGGTGGTTCGGGAGGTCAGGAGGCGGGAGCGTCCTGGTCGCGGTTGGTGCGCAGGGCCCAGATGTGGTGGGGCGGGGTGGTCTCGTGCACGCGGGTCCCGTAGGTGTCGTCGACCCGGTCCATGTCGGCCGCGTACTCGACCCGGCCGCCGCAGGGGGCGTGCAGGAAGCGGAAGACGTTGGAGCCGACGGTGTGGCGGCCCAGCTTGCGGGCCTCGCGCCAACCCCGCTCGATCATGTGGTTGCCGCCCTCGACCACGTCGTCGAAGCCGGGCACCTCGTAGGCGATGTGGTTCACGCCGACGCGGTCGGGGCGGTGGCACAGCAGCATGGTGTGCTGGTCGTCGTCGCCGGGCGCCTGCATGAAGACGCCCATGGGCTCGACCACGTCGGTCGGACGGAAGCCGAGGAGGTCCGTGTAGAAGGCGACCGCCTCGTCCTTGCCCTCCTTGGCGATGTTGAGGGCCACGTGGCACATGCGCAGCGGGTGGGCACGGGTGATCGGTTCCAGGGCCTCGTTCCAGCGGCCCACGTTGCCCAGTGTGTTGGTGCGGCGGGGTTCGACGGTCACCTTCTTCGGCCGGGCGAGGGTGAGACCCACCCCGAAACCGCTGCGGTCGGCCGCGTGGTGGACGCCGTCGGCACTCGTCCGGACCTCGTGGTCCCGGTCGACCGCGGCCGCCAGGCGGGCCAGCTCCTCCCGGGTGTCGACGCCCCAGACGACCTCCCGCAGTGTGGGGCCGCTCTCCACGGGGGCCGGCAGCAGGGGGCCGGGGTCGGTGTCGAGGTGCAGGGTCTGTCCGGTGAGCGTCTCGAACACCGCGTGCTCGTCGGTCCGCTCCACCAGGAAAAGCCCGAAGTCTTCGAAGAACCGCACGCATTCGTCGAGGTCGTCGATGCCGTAGGTGACCGATTCGATTCTCTGGATTCCCATGGATTCCTCGTTTCCGTCTCGCCTGGTGAGCGTAGGTTTGAGGGAGTCGGCGTCTCAATGGCCCGAGCTGTCCCCAGTGCGCAATCGTTTCTTGCGCCCTCGTCGCCCGTTTACGAGCGCATGGCGGGGATCGGATTCCGGGAGAACCACTCGGCGAGGAAGTCCAGGAACACGCTCACCTTGCGCGGGGTGTCCTGGCCGGGGCCGTAGATCGCGTACAGGGGACGGTCGGGCACCGCCAGCTCGGGCAGCAGCACCCGCAGGGCGCCCGAGGCGAGATCGTCGTGGACCGGCCGCTGGGGCAGCAACGCGACACCGCGACCGTGGACAGCCGCCTTTTGCAGGGCGATGTAGGAATTCGAAGAGAAGGCGATGTTACGGATCTTGTGCAGGGTGCTCGCGTGTCCGTGGCCGATGCGCCAGACCGGGTCGTTGACGTGTACCAGGCAGTCGTGGGTGGCGAGGTCGTTGGGGTGAACCAGCGAGCCGTGTTCCGCGATGTACTCCTCCGACGCGCACAGGACGAACGGCAGGGAGGAGATCTTCTTCAGCCGGACGCTGGAGTCGCGCAGATCGCGCGTGTGGAAGGCGACGTCGAATCCGCTGTCCAGGAAGTCGTAGGTGCGGTCGGACATGCCGCCCAGTTCGAAACGGATCTGTATTTTGGGATGGGCCGCGGAAAAGGCGGCGATGGCATCGCCGAGATCGAGGCTGCCTATCCATTTGGGGCAGATGACACTGAGCGTGCCCTCGGCCCGGTCGTGGAGCTGGGCGATGCCGGCGTCCTCGGCCTCGATCTCGTCCAGGATGCGGGTTGCGAAGTCCGCGTACCGCTGACCGGGTTCGGTCAGACTCACCGAGCGGGCGGTACGGTTCACCAGGCGGACGCCGATCTGGCGTTCCAGTTCGGCGACGTGCCGGGACACCAGGGAACCCGATGACCCCAGCTTCTTCGCGGCCCCGCTGAAACTGCCGACCTGGGCGACGGTGACGAAGCTGTGCATGAGGAGCAGGCGGTCCATGTTCTTCCTCCGAAAGCCGCTCCCCGCCCGACCGGTGCCGGGAGCGGGGAGCACGGGCCCCGCCGTGGCCGCGGGCCCGTCCCGCGGTGGCAGTGCGGGATCGGGTCGGCGGTACGGCGGGATGTGCGGCTCAGACACGGGTGAGACGGGCGCCGGTTCCCGGTGGGGGCCCTACTTCGGGCAGTACTGGGGAGCCTCGCTCAGGTTGTCCTTCGTGACCAAGACAAGAGGAATGTCAGAGATCTTGTCAACACCTTCTTTCTTGTCGAGCAGCCCGACGGTGCTCTTCACGGCGGTCCGGCCGATGGCCATGGCCGAGTTCGCGACGGTGGCGGCGAGGCGGCCGTCCTTGACCGCGGCGACGCCGTCCTCGGTTCCGTTCACAGAGACGATCTTGACGTCCTCGGCGCCGGCGGCATCGAACGCCTTCCGGACGGCGAAGGCCATCTCCTCGTTGGCGACGAAGGCGTAGTCCAGATCGGGGTGGGACTGGATCATGTTCTCGGCGACGTCCTGCGCCTTGGCCGGGTTGAACATGCCGGGCTGGTTGGCGACCACCTTCGCGTTCTTCGGCAGCGCGTCCTCGAAACCGCCCACCAGCAGGTCGGACGCCGCGCCCGGGGCACCGGCGACGACGCCGACCGTCACGTCCTTGCCCGCGGCGTCCTTGCCGACCCACCCGGCGTCCAGGGCGCCGACCTTCTTGAGGTCGACCACGGCCGCGCCGAGTACGTCGGACATGTCGGAGGTCGCCACGGAGGTGAGGTAGAGCGGGATGCCCGCGCTCTTTGCCTTGGCTATGTCACCCTCGAGGGCGTCCACATTGACTGTCTGGACGATCAGAGCGTCCACGTTGCGGGCGATCATGTCCTCGATGTTGGACAGTTCGGTCCCGGCGTCCTGCTTGGAGTTGGCCGAGTAGACCTTGGCGTCCTGCGCCTCGGCCTCCTCTTCGACCGCCTCGAGCAGACAGGTGTGGAAGTGGGTGTTGGAACCGTTGACGAATCCGAGGGAGACGGAACCGTCGGCGGCGCCCCCGCTGTCGTTCCCCGAGCCGCATCCGGCGAGGAGCAGGGCTGCGACGCCTGCCAGGGAGGCCGCAGCGGCGCGGTGACGGGAGCGGGCGATGGGATTCATGGAGTCGGGCCTTTCCTGCATCGTCGAAGAGAAGGTGCCTGCGTGGTTGGACGCGCCGAGAGGAGGGTGCGCAAGGACGACGGACGTTCGCCTTCGCGCTGTCCCTCGCTAATGACCTGGTGAGGACTTGCGCTGGAACTCGTTGATGACCGCCGCGACCAGGAGCACGCCACCGGTGACGACGAGCTGGTAGTTGCTGTTCACCTGGAGCAGGTTCAGGGCGTTGCCGACCACGCCCAGCAGCACGACGCCGAAGACCGTGCCGACGATGGTGCCGTGGCCGCCGGCCAGGGAGGTGCCCCCGATCACCACGGCGGCGACGGCGGTCAGCTGGGTCTGGAGGCCGGCCGTGTTGGGGGCGGCGGCACCCAGCCGGGAGAGCAGCATCAGGCCGGCCAGTCCCGCCAGGACGCCGGCGAGCGCGTACAGGGCGAGCTTGCGGCCGTTCACGTTGATGCCGCTGAGGCGGGCGACGTGCTCGTTGCCGCCCATCGCGAAGGCATCGCGGCCGAAGGTGGTGAAGCGCATGGTCACGCCGACCAGCGCGAGGACCAGAACGGCGACGATCGTCAGATAGGGCACGCCGACGATCTCGTCGTTGCCGAGGGAGGACATCTTGTCGCCGATGGTGACACTCATGCCGTCCAGGACGAGCAGCGCGACGCCGTCGAGAAGCATCGCCGAGGCGAGCGTGGCGACGAACGGGGCGACCCGCGTGTACGTCACCACCAGGCCGTTGACGAGGCCGATCAGGGTGGCCAGCGCCAGGCAGACGACTACGACGGCGGGTGTGGACCAGCCGCTGTCGACGAGTTGCGCGCCCACGCACAGAGTGACGGCCGCGTTGCTGCCCATGGAGAAGTCCATGCCGCCGGCCGTCATCAGCAGGGTCAGCCCGGCCGCGATGACGGCGTTCACGCTGACCTGGCGCAGCACGTTGAGCAGGTTCTGCGAGGTGGTGAACGTGTCCGCCTGCACGGCGGTGAACACGCAGACAAGGATCAGTACGAGTATCAGTCCGCCGTGCGGGACGTGCAGCAGTTTCCGGGATGCCGAACCGGCGGCGCCGGTGCGCCCGGGCGCACCGGCCGCGACGTCCGGGGAGGCGGCGGGGGTCTTGAGACTCACTGCGGTTGACCTCCGAGTGCGGTCGCGACGAGCTCGTCGCGGGTGATGGCGTTGATGTCGTGTTCGGCGACGGTGCGGCCGGCGCTCACGACGACGACCCGGTCAGCCAGACGCATGACTTCCTCGGCGGACGAGGAGGCGAGCAGGACGGCCACGCCCCGCGCGGCGAGGGCATCGACCAAGGTGTGGATGTCGGCCATGGCGGCGACGTCCACGCCGTTGGTCGGGTCCTCCAGGAAGCAGGCGACCGGCTCGGTCTCCAGCCACTTGCCGAGCAGGACCTTCTGCTGGTTGCCGCCGGACAGCGAGCCGACGGGCGGGTTTCCGGTGAGGGCGATGACGCCGTACGTGTCGCGCACAGGGGCGGCGCGGCGAGCGAGGTGGGCGGCGCGGTGCAGCCGGCGGCGGGCGAAACGGTCTCCCGCCAGCATCAGGTTCTCGTCCACGGTCATGTTCTGGACCAGGCCGAGCGAGCGGCGGTCCCCGGTGACGCACCGCAGGCCGCTGGCCAGGGAGGCGCGGACGCGCCCGAGGGGCACGCGCCGACCGTCGACGTGGACCTCTCCGGCGTCGGGGCGCCGGCGTCCCGACAGCAGGTCGAACAGCCGGGACTGCGCGTCACCGGCGGGTCCGAGCACGGCGACGATCTCGCCCCTGCGCACCTCGACGGTGAAGTCCCGGATGGCCCGGCCGTGGCTCAGCCCCCGAACGACGAGCCCCTTGTCGTCGGCGGGCGCGGGGCGCTCGGGCCGCGTCGAGACCACGTCCCGGCCCACCATGCTGCGCACCAGGGAGGCGGGGTCCATCTCCGTGGCCGGTGCGCTGCGCACCAGGCCGCCGTCGCGCAGGACCGTGACCCGGTCGGCGATGGACATCACCTCGTCGATGTAGTGGGAGATGTAGACGACGGCGACGCCCTCGTCCCGCAAGGTCCGCACCAGGGCACGCACCTGGCCGGCGTCCTTGGAGCTGAGACAGGCAGTCGGCTCGTCGAGGATCAGCACCTTCCCGCCCCGGCGCACCTCGCGGGCGACCTCGACCATGGTCTGCTCGGCGACGGTGAGCGTGCCCGCGATCCGGTCCACGTCGATGTCGATGCCGAGCCCGCTCAGCGCGCCGTGCGCCTCGGAGCGGACCGTCTTCCAGCGCACGGCGCCGCCGCGGGTCGGCAGGTCACCCAGCATGACGTTCTCGGCGACGGTGAGGCCCATGGCCAGCTCGCGGCGCTGCGGTACCGAGGAGATGCCCAGCCGGCGGGCCTTGCGCACGGTCAGCCCGGAGTGCCGAGTCCCGCCGACCTCGATGCTCCCACCGTCTGGTTGATGGACGCCGCACAGGACCTGCACCAGCGTGGACTTGCCGGCGCCGTTCATACCCATCAGGGCGTGAATCTCACCGGGGTGCAGGTCGAGATCGACGCCTTTCAGGGCGGCCGCACCGCCGAAGCTCTTGGTGACACCACGTACGCGGACGACTGTCGCAGGCGTCGCCCCGCCCGGCGCCATCGGCGTCCTGGAGCTCACGGCCGTGCCTCCCTCGGCGCCCGGGCCCGTCAGGCTGCTCACGGTCGTGCCCCGTCGGCGTCGGGGGCGACGCGGCCGTAGCCCCGAATGTCGGGGAAAGGGGGTTCCTTGTCGGCTTGCAGGTCCACCTGGAAGGTGTTCAGACACATGCCGAGCATGGTGAAGTTGCCGAGTGCGCCGATGGTGTCGACCAGCCCCTTGGGCCCAAAGTGCTCCAGCGCGGCGGCGAAGGTCTCGTCCGAGACGAAGTGCTCTTCCAGGACCTCCCGGCAGAACCGGTAGAACGCCTGGTCGGCCTCGTTGTCGAAGACCGCCTCGCGCTTCTCCGCCAGGGCCTTGACGGCGGCCACCGGGATCCCGGCCTCGATCGCCTGGTGCACGTGCGCGTTCCACGAGTACTGGGCGTCCCAGTTGCGGGCCGCCATCAGGAGGGTCAGCTCGCGCAAGTGCTTCGGCAGACCGCAGTCGAAGCGGGCGAACGCACCGAGAGACTCGGCCCGTTCGCACATCTCCGCGCTGTGCAGCCACACCCGGAAGGGGCCGCGGACCGCGCCTCGGCGGCCGGCGATACGAGCGGCCAGCTCCTGCTGCCGCGGGTCCATTTCCTCTTCGGTGAGAACGGGGAGCCTCATCTGGCCGATACCTGCCTTTTCCTTCCGGCGCGTTGCCGCAGCGGGTCGAAAGCCGTGCGGTGACAGGTGACGGTACAGCCGGGCGGAAGATGCACACCCCTCCCGGAGCGCAACGTAAACCTGCACGCCAGAGGGCACCGCCTCGCGGCGGTGAGACCTAACGTCGGTCGGCGCAAGACGTCGGAGTGGAAAGGAAACCCCGGATGACCACCATCATCAAGGCCGCGTCCGTACCCCTGCTCGACCGGGGCGGTGCGGTGATGACCACGCCCCTGATCACCACGCCCTCGGCGGGCGGCGAGAACCGCATCACCAGCGGGATGAGCGTGTATCCGGTGGGCTCGGGGGCGCCGATGCACTCGCACAACTGCGACGAGCACGTGACGGTCCTCGAGGGCGAAGCGGAGGTGTGGGTCGACGGCAAGGTGACACGACTGGAGCGGTTCGACACGACGTACATCCCCGCCCCGATCCCCCACTTGTTCCGCAACGTCGGCGAGACACCGCTGCGCATCCTGTGGGTGTACTCCTCGGGCCACGTGACCCGCACGTTCACCGAGACCGGCAGAACGGTGGAACATCTGTCGGCCGAGGATCAGATGGGCCGAGACTGAGCCCGGGCCGCACGGCCTACGACGCCGACAAGTCCGCTGACCTCTCCGTTACCCGGCGCCCGTCACGTCCCGCCACCTCCCAGCGGCGGGAAGGGCGAATACCCGCCACCCGGCTGTACCGTCCGCGCCGTCGCGTTGCTTGCAGGAACCGCGGCCACCGCGCGCGTACACCGCTCCCGGGACTCGGGCGGTGAACGAACGCACATGGACGCTCCTCCCAACGCCCTGGAAAGGCGGCCCAGCCATGCCTACGCCCCCGCGCTGCCGAAGAGCCACGCATGTTCCGCTCCTCGGCATCGCCCTGCTGCTCAGCGGCTGCGGCCTTTACCAGGCCGACTCGGACACTGCGGACCACGACCCGCTCACCCTCGGGTTCGTCAACGGCGGCGACAGCCAGTTCCACACCTGCCTCCAGCGGTCCGTAGAGATCACCGCCAAGAACAACTTCGCACGACTGGTCACCGCGAACTCGAGACAGGACCCCGCGATGGAGCTGAGCAACATCGAGGACATGATCGCGCGTAAGGTCGACGCGATCATCCTGCAAACCGTCGATACGGACGCCCTGAAACGCGACATGGAAAAGGCCGGAGAAGCGGACATCCCCGTCTTCCTGACCTCCGTGAGCGCGAACCCGGACGACATCCTGGGCGCGGTGGTCGTCGACCTGAAGGCCGTCGGCCGGCTCGACGCCCAGTGGATCGCCGACGACGCGGCGGGCCGTGACGTACGAGTCGGTGTCATCGCGGGAGCGCCGGGCGCCGCCTCCGATCTGCTCACCGACGGCTTCACCGAAGCCCTGCCCGCCAACGCCGAGGTGGTCGCGGACCAGCCTGGCATGTTCGACGCCGACAAGGCCGGAAAGATCGCCACCACCATGGCCCGGGCCCACCCTGACCTGGACTACGCTTTCGTCGCCAATGAGCAGATGGCCTTCGCCGCCCGCAAGGCCTTCGACGCGGCCGGAGCCGACAAGGTCAGGATAGTGACGGTCAACGGCACGGACGAAGCCCTCGCCGCGCTGAAGGACGGCCGCTTCTCCGCGACGGTGTCCAACTCGGCCGGCAACACCGGCGAACTGGCCGTCAGCAACACCATCGCCCTGCTGCGCGGCAGGAAGGCGACGAAGATCGACCACACACCGATCCGCTTGGTCACCAAGGGTGATGCGGACACGGCACCGTTGTACTGCCCCTCCGACTACTGATCCGGGGCCGCCATCGCGCTACTCGCCAGTGCGGAAGCCACCGATCAGATCGTGGCCCGGTGCGGACCCAGTAGGTGCGCAGGACGGATGGCCCTGGCACCACGGAAGCCCCCTGGCACCGTCTGGCGCCCGGTCCGGCCCGGATGGCGAGGTCCGGTGACGGGTTTGCCATCCGCGCCGGTCCGTCCCGGGTGTTCTGCCGTCCCGGCCAGTGCCCTCGTCGGCCGGACGGGGTTGTCAGCCGAAGATGCGGGGGCCGCGGACGGTGGCGTCGGCGCCGCTGTCCGCGAAGACGACCTGTCCCGTGACGTGGCGGTTGGTGGGGCCGGTGAGCCAGGCCAGGAGGTCGGCGATGTTCTCCGGTTCGGCTGCGCCGTTGAGCGGGGAGGGGACCTGGGCGTAGAGGCTGTCGCGGCCTTCTTCGGTGGCCAGGAGGGGAGCCGTCATGGGCGTGCGGATGATGCCGGGGCCGACGGCGTTCAGCGGGATGCCGGCGCCTGCCCAGGCGTCGGTGATCGCCTGGGTACGGACCCACTCGGCGATCGCGCGTTTGCTGCTCGGGTAGATCAGGTGGCCACGCTCGTCGGCGGTGAGGGCTTCGGCACGGCTGACGGCTCGTTTCTCGTCGTCGTCGCGGAGGGCGTCGAGGAGTTCCGGGTCGGTCTCCTGGAGGGCGGAGAAGGAGGTGACCACGACCGCGCGGGGGGCTGCGGAGTGGGCCAGCAGCGGACGCAGGGCGGTGAGGGTGGCGGTCGCGCCGAAGTAGTTGACCTTCACGGTGAGGGGGTGGGGCAGGGAGACGCCGGCGATGGCGTGGACGGCGTCGATGCCGTCGGGTGCCTGGGCGGCGACGCGGTCGGCGAGGCCCTCGCGGGCGGCGGGGTCGGAGAGGTCGCAGTCGATGTCGCTGCCGCGCAGGTCGACGCCGATGACGCGGTCGCCCTGGGCGAGGAGGGTCTGACGGGTGGCCGCGCCGATACCGGAGGCGGCGCCGGTGACGACGTGGACGCGTGAAGTGGTGCTCATGGGTTCTGCTTCCGAGAAGGCGGTGGGGTGGCGGACTGGGGCGGATGCCGGTCCCGCCCGGGCGAGGCGCGGGCTGGACCGGACCGGCCGGAGGTCAGGGGATAAGCGCGAACTCTTCGACCAGGGACCCGGGCACGTGGTAGCCGTTCTGGTCGCGAATGGTGTCGACGTGTGCGGCGATGTCGTCGGCGGTGGCCACCGGGGCGTCGGCGGCGACGTGGTAGCCCTCGGTCACGCCGATGAAGACGCGGGCGTAACGGCCACGGGCGACGGAGAACGCCTCGTGGGTGTGGGGGTTGTCCTCGCCGGCCAGGTAGGTGGCCATGGCGGTGATCATCTCGGGCTCGCCGTGCGCGGGCGTGGTGGGGATACCGGCCAGGGTCTCGGGGTTCATGGCGGCGGCCATGCGGCTGTCGGCGGCCGGCAGGATGGTGTTGACCTTGACGCCGTGCGGTGCGCCCTCCAGGGCGACCACGTTGGCCAGGCCGAGGACGGCGCCCTTGGCGGCGGCGTAGTTGGCCTGTTCGGCGTTGCCGAAGATGCCGGCGGCCGACGAGGTGAAGACGATGCGGCCGTAGCCCTTGTCGCGCATGACGGCGAAGGCGGGCTGGGTGACGTAGAAGGCACCCTTGACGTGTACGGCGAGCAGGACGTCGATCGCCTCGGGCGTGAGGTCGGTGAACGGGGCGTTGCGGATGTTGCCCGCGTTGTTGATCAGGACGTCGACGGTGCCGAAGGCGTCCAGGGCGGTCTGCACGATGGCCTTGCCGCCCTCGGGTGTGGCGACCGAGTCGTAGCTGGCGACCGCCTCGCCGCCGGCGGCCGTGATCTCCTTGACGACCTGGTCGGCCATCGCGGCGCCGCCGCCCCTGCCGTCGATTCCGCCGCCGAGGTCGTTGACGACGACCTTCGCTCCGCGGGCTGCCAGGTCCAGGGCGTGGGCGCGGCCGAGGCCGCCTCCGGCCCCGGTGACGATCGCGACGCGTCCCTGGAATGAAATCCGGGCCATGGTGGACCACTTCTTCCTGTACCGAACTCGTGTCCCGGGATCGCCCGCGACACTCAACTGCAACGTTATGCCTTTTTGGCATGACGTGCCAACTGTAGGTTTCGTGCCACAATGAGGCGAGCGACACAACGACGGAGGAGTGCGCAGAGGTGCCTCAGCCCCAGGGGTCTGTCGGCCGGCCCGCCACCGACCTGCGGCAACGCCGCCGTGCGGCCATGCAGCGCGAGCTCGCCCTGCGAGCCGCCCACCTCTTCGAGGAGCAGGGCTTCGCCGACACGACCGTCGAGCAGATCGCCGCGAACGCGGGTATCTCCCTGCGCACCTTCTACCGGCACTGCCCGGTCAAGGAGGAGGCGCTCACTCCGCTGCTCGTGGAGGGCGTCCACACCCTCGTCGACGCGCTCGCGCGACGCCCCGCGGCCGAGCCCCTGCCGGAGGCCGCCCGGTCCGCTCTGCTCGCCAGCAGCACCACGTCCGAGGACACCCTGCGCATCGCTCGCGTGATGCTGGCCGAACCGGTACTCAAGGCTCGGTGGCTGGCGGCCGGGCGGCGCGCCCAGGACCTGCTGGTCCCGGTCGTCGCCCGGCGGCTTGGAGTCGCAGCCGACAGCCTGGCCGCCAAGACGACCGCCGGCATGCTCGTCAATGTGGCCACCACGGCCCTCGAACACTGGGCGCTGCACCCAGAAGACAGCACACTGGGCGAGGTCACCTCGGCGGCCTACACCGCCGTCGCCGGGTTCGGCCGGGCCGCCGCCACCTGATCCCGTCCGGTGGCTGGCTCGGTGGCACCCTGAGGCTTCGAGCATTCAGCCGGGGTGGATCACCGACATCGACACCAGGGGCCCACACGGCCCGGACCGAACGGTGCCGGAACCGCGCACCGGCTCCCGTCCTTCAGGCGTCGCCGCCGGAGTCGGCCGCCATGCGTTCGACGATCCGGGCTCGGTGAGCCCCACGAGCTGGGCGCGGAGGTCGTCGCTGTCCCGACCGCGCTCGACTGCGGGCATCGAGTCCGAGGCACGGGCGCCGGCAGCCACCCGAGGGATCCGGGTGGCTGCCGGCGCCGTAAGAAGAGTCGGCCGGGCTCTAACCGGCCGGCTGCACTTCCCAGTAGTGGGGCTCGTCGGGGGCCTGTCGCACCACGAGCCGGGCGGTCGCACCGGGATCATCCACCAGCTTCCCGTAGGAGCCGGACCGGTCGGCGGGCGTGTGCTCGATGTCGGCCCACACCACGCCGCCGGGGCCGGCGGAGCCGTAGGAGACGGTCCATTCGGCGTACTTGTCACCGCAGTTGCTCACCGACACGGTGTGCTGCGACGTCACCATCAGACAGGTGCGCGGGTCCGAGCCCGGTGTGGAGACTTCCATGGTTCCGTTGGGGCGTTGCCGTACCTGCCAGTTCGCTGAGGTCGACGCGGTGTCCGCGCAGGCGCCCAGGGACACCACGCCGACGTTCGCGTGCGTCTTGGGCCACACGAGGCACTTGCCGTCCTGGAGAGCCGCGAAGCGGTAGACGCCGTCGACGAGTGGGGCGGCGTGGGCGGGTTGAGCGAGTGCCGCGGCGGCCGCGACGGCGGCGGCCAGGACGGACAGGAAGCGTGAACGCATGGCGGTGACTCCTCGAACAGCCGTGGTCGAGAACCGATCGCACGGCACAGACGTGGTCGATGCACGATCCGTCGGAGACGACGGCGACTCCGATCCTGGAGGGCCGGACCGCGCGGCAACGGCCCGTAACGGCCGCCGTCACTCGCCTGGTTGAGCCGCGTCACCCGATGGTGGAGTCAGAGCGTGGCCTCGCTGGTCAGCCGCAAGTCTTGCCGGCCGTGGCATCGTCCGTGCCGGTGCGCGGGTCTCTTCAGCACGCAGCGCTCCACCGCGCACCCGCAACGCCGAGACGAGGCTGTTCGAGTGAGGAAGAAACGAACCGCCCCCAGGGGCACGCGGTGACGACCAGACGGTGGTGTCCGACTCCGGGTGGTGGTCAGCCGGGGATGCAGCCGGTCCCGCGCCTGCGCGGTGGCCTTCCCACAGCGGCGGGTGGCGGCGACGGCCTGGCGCTGCGCCGCTGAGTCAGCGACCGTTGCGGCGGCCGAGGGACCCCACGCGGGTATCCTGCTGCGGGAGTTGCAGGTGACAGGCACCAGTGGACGCAGTTTCAGTCGGGGGCAACGTGGTGCGCGTACTTAAGGCGGTAGTCCCGGTCCTCGCCCTGGTGGCGGTGACGGCCGGGTGTACCTCGTCCGAGGGCGGGGACGAGCAGCGGCTGACCGCGCAGCGAGAGAACTACTGCACGCAGCTGGGGGCGTGGCAGAAGGCGCGGAACGCGGCGGCCACGGACACGCCGGAGCCGTCAGAGTACGACGAGGTCGGGGCCGTCGCGCAGAACACCTTCCTCGCGATGCGACCGCTCCGGGATGAGACCCTTGACGGAGGCCGCACCTTGGCGGAGGCGACGGTGGCAGCGGTGAACAACGGTGACTCCGAGGCGGAGGGGCGCGTTGTGCAGTACTGCGACGATGTCGGCTTCGAGACGCTGACCCGCTAGTGCCGCATCGACAACGTTCGCCCGCCGGGGATCGTTCCATCCGTAAACATGCACCCGTTGCGTGGAGGCGGCGGCTCGGTCCCTGTCAGTCGGACATCTGGGGTGCGGCGGCCACCGCGTTCGGGCGCGGCCCGGCCGGGAAGAGGGGGCCGGTGTCCGCGTACACCTCCACCTTCTCGCGGGTGAGCCAGCCGGTACGGGCGCAGGTCGCCAGGCCGTACCAGCGCAGAGCGCGCAGCACCGTGAAGCTCCACAGGGTCACCACCGGCGCGCAGGCGAACACCAGCAGCCGGCTGCGCAGCCGTTCGTCGTCCGGGCGGATCGCCAGATAGCGGAGGCTGTGGAGGTAGCCGACGATGACGGGGACGAGGAGGAGCAGCGGCAGCGGGCCCGCGTTGCTGATCGGGTGCAGCAGGATGAACCAGGTGAAGGCAGCCGCGGTCGCCAGGGTGACGAACCAGTTGAACGTCTGGTTCCAGAAGGCGTACCCGCTGAGCGGGAGGTATCTGACGCGCCAGAAGGACCGGATCGCGGAACCGCGCATCCAGCGAAGCTGCTGGCGGAGGTGGTGATTGAGGTTCTGGGGCATGGTGGCGCGGGCGAACGCGGTCGGCTGCTGGACCGTCCTGCCGCGGAGTTTGGCCAGGAGGGTCAGAAGGGAGTCGTCGGAGAAGGCGACCGGACGCCCCATGAACGTCTCGTCGAGGTAGGTGCGGGCGTTGTCGCGCAGCACCTCGGCCCGGTAGGCGGCGCAGCAGCCGGTGTTGACGACGACGGAACCCAGGACCGACTGCGCGGAGCGCTCGTTGAGCTGCCAGCTGAGGGCGTACATGTCGAACAGGCGGGTCAGCCGGCTGGCGCGGGCGTTCGCGGACATGACGAGGGCGGCCACCGACTGCACCTGATCGTCCGTGAAGGGCTGCTGGAGCTCGTGGAGTGCGAGCCGGTCGAGTTCGGTGTCGGAGTCGATGGTTACGAAGTAGTCCGCGTCCGGGCTCGCCGCGGCGGCCGTGAGCTGGGCGTGCCGCTTGCCGTGATTGTCTGTGCGCTGCCACGAGACCCGGACGCCGGCGTCGGCCGCGGCCCGCTCGAACCACTCCCGCACCTCGTCGTAGTCGACGCCGCTTCCGTCGTCCGTGACGTCGACCGAGTCCGGCAGCCGCGTCTGGTTCAGCAGGGACTGAAGGCAGCGGCGCAGCAAGGGGGCGTCCTCGTTGTAGACGGGGACCAGGACGGCGACATGGGCGGCGTCCAGGACGGCCTGCTGCTCGGCGGAGGCCCGATAGGGGCGCTCGGCGTAGGCCAGCAGCGTCTGCCACAGCAACCACAGGCAGGTCACCGTGTACAGGATGACGAAGGGCGGCCGGCCGTTCCCGCCGAGGGAGGCGAGCGCATCCACGCGGCACAGGACGAGGTAGCCGAGCACCGGCGCGGTGAGCGTGGCGGCCACCAGCACACGACGGCGCCGCGCGGACTCCGGCCTGACCCGGACCTGGGCGGGCTGATGCGAGGCGCGACTTTGGCTGGTGCCGCGGCCGTGCCCGTCGTCCCCGCTCATGATCCTGCCGGGCTATCGCGCCGCCATGTGAGCCGGAGCAGCACGACACCGGTCACCACCATCGCGGCGGCGACGGCCAGCAGCCACACCTCACCGACCGCGAACCCGAACACGGTGACGGTGCCCGCCCCGAGCCCCGTCTTCGCCAGCTGCCCTTCAGACATCCGTGTGCCCCTTCGTCCTCGTCGCGGAAAGCGGCGGCGCGGCAGTCCGGAGCCCGAGGTCGTCGGGCACGGACGGCCGTCACATCCGAGAGAGACGGTTCCCTGCCCAACCGTCGCAGCCGCCGTCCCCGGCACCGATTCAGTCACCGGCGTAGGGCCTCGCAATCGCGGGAGCTCGCTGAGGACGGGCTGCGACGCCCTGAAAAGGGATCCTGTCCCGGCAGCCGCCTTGTGCCCGAGTTCGAGGCGCCCCCCGGGCAACGCTCGATTCGGCCTCTCTCCCCAGGGCATCTGCCCCCCCCTTCCCTGAGCAGGCATGGTGTCCGCGCGCATAGCCGACCCCCGAACTATGTTGCGCCGCCACATGTGCGCTTCACCTGCGGATTCCTACGGTGTGGCGACACGCAACCGTCCCCGCAGATCCCCAGGAAGTGGTGCCGATGTCGTCGCCCGCAGCCGCTCCACCAGCCCCGGCCCCGAACAACCTCAAGCGCATCGTCGCCGCGTCCCTCATCGGCACCACCATCGAGTGGTACGACTTCTTCCTCTACGGCTCCGCCGCCGCGCTCGTGTTCAACGAGTTGTTCTTCCCGGACTCCGACCCGCTGGTCGGCACGCTGCTGTCGTTCCTGACCTATGCCGTCGGGTTCGCCGCGCGGCCCGTCGGGGCCCTGGTGTTCGGGCACTACGGTGACCGGCTCGGGCGCAAGAAGCTGCTGGTGCTGAGCCTGTTGATGATGGGCGGGGCGACCTTCGCGATCGGGTTGCTGCCCACCCACGCGACCGTCGGCACGGCCGCTCCCGTGCTGTTGACCGTGCTGCGGCTGGTCCAGGGTTTCGCCCTCGGCGGTGAGTGGGGCGGGGCCGTGCTGCTGGTGTCGGAGCACGGGGACGCGCGGCGGCGCGGGTTCTGGGCTTCGTGGCCGCAGACCGGTGCGCCCGCGGGGCAACTGCTCGCGACCGGTGTGCTGTCGCTGCTGACGGCCGTGCTGTCGGACGCCGCGTTCAACAGCTGGGGCTGGCGGATTCCATTCCTGCTCTCCGGGGTCCTGGTCATGGTCGGTTTGTGGATTCGTCTGTCTGTCGACGAATCACCGGTGTTCAAGCAGGCGTTGGCGCAGGCCGAGTCGCGGAAGGCGAAGGCCGAACCGCTTCCGCTGGTCGCCGTGATGCGATACCACTGGCGCGACGTGCTGATCGCCATGGGCGCGCGGATGGCGGAGAACATCAGCTACTACGTCATCACGGCCTTCATCCTCGTCTACGCCACGTCCGCGGCCGACGTCTCCAAGCAGACCGCGCTCAACGCGGTGCTGATCGCGTCGGCCGTGCACTTCGCGGTCATCCCGGCGTGGGGCGCGCTGTCGGACCGGATCGGCAGGCGCCCGGTGTATTTGCTGGGCGCGGCCGGCGTGGGGCTGTGGATGTTCCCGTTCTTCATGCTGATCGACTCCGGCCGCTTCGGCAGTCTGCTGCTCGCGGTGACCGTGGGGCTGGTGCTGCACGGCGCCATGTACGCGCCCCAGGCGGCCTTCTTCTCCGAGATGTTCGCGACCCGGATGCGCTATTCGGGGGCGTCGATCGGCGCCCAGTTCGCCTCCGTGGCCGCGGGTGCGCCGGCGCCGCTGATCGCCACCGCGCTGCTGTCCGAGTACGACAGCTCGACGCCGATCTCCCTGTATGTCATCGCCTCGGCCGTACTGACGCTGTTCGCCGTGGGGGTGGCACGGGAGACCCGGCACCGGGATCTCGCGGAGGTCGACCCCGCCCCCGGTGACGGAGACGGTGACGGAGACGAAGGCGGCAGCGGTTCGGTGTCCGACTCCCGTGCGCAGCGGGCGCGTACCGTCTGAGCCGTCCGGTTTCCGGCCCCCGTACGCCGGTGCGTGCGGGGGCAGTGTCAGTGCCGGGTCGGGGCCGACAACCGCTGCAGCTTCAGGGCCAGTTGTATCTCCAGTGCGCGCTCGGGGCTCTGCCAGTCCTCGCCCAGCAGCCTGCCGACGCGCTCGAGGCGCTGGGCGACGGTGTTCACATGGACGTGCAGGGCCTCCTTCGTGCGGGCCGGGCTCATCCCGCAGGCGAAGTACGCGTCGAGGGTGCGTACGAGTTCCGTCCCGCGCCGCTCGTCGTAGGCGACGACCTGGCCGATGGTGCGCTCGACGAACCCGGGCACGTTCTGGTCCCCGGCCAGCAGCAGGCCCAGGAACCCGAAGTCCTCGGCCGCCGCGCCGTCCCCGCACCGGCCCAGCAGCCGCAGGGCGTCCAGGCAGCGTCCTGCCTCGGTGTG
Organism: Streptomyces sp. CS113; assembly: GCF_002188365.1. Taxonomy (NCBI): domain Bacteria; kingdom Bacillati; phylum Actinomycetota; class Actinomycetes; order Kitasatosporales; family Streptomycetaceae; genus Streptomyces; species Streptomyces sp. CS113. The sequence continues at coordinate 7,634,476 of NZ_KZ195574.1, read as the reverse complement.
GGCGGCGGCCACGGCGTCGGGGCGGGCGGCGAGGTCCCGCACGGGGGCGGAGGCGCCGACGGTGACGGCCTCGTGGACCGCGCGGCCCAGGTGCCGGGCGGTGCGGCGGGCCAGGTCGGTGGCCTCGTCGCCGTCCTCAAGGGGCAGCAGCAGTACGGTGCCGCCGTCCCGGGCGGCGGCCAGGCCGTGCCGGGTCGCGGCGAGGTGGGAGGCGGCGGCCCACAGGCGCCGGCGCGCGTCCGCCTCCTGGTCGGCGTCGGCCCCGGTGGCGTCGAGGCGGGCGACGAGGACGACATGGGCGGCGGAGAGGTCGGCGTGCAGCCGCCGGGCCCGGTCGTCGAGCAGCCGCGGGTCGCGGTCGCGGGCGTCGAGCAGGTCGTCGAGCAGCTCGCCGCGGACGCGCTGCTCGGCCTCGGCGGCGGAGCGGCGGGCGAGCAGCAGCAGGGAGGTGACCATCGCGGCGCGTTCCAGGGTGAGCTGGTCGACGGGGTCGAGGCCGGGGTGGCCGCGCAGGACGAGGGCGCCGAACAGCTCGTCGCCGGCGGCGACGGCGGCGATCCAGTCGTCCTTGTGCCGCACCACGTGCCCGTCGGCGCGGGACGCCTCCAGCGCGTACTCCGGTGCCGCGGCGGCCTCGGTGAACTCCACGGTCCCGTCCAGGACCTGCGAGACGGCGGCGGCGACGTCGTGCACCCCGCCGCCGCGCAGGACGAGCTCGGCGAGCCGGTCGTGGACGTCGGAGGCGCGCTCGATGACGCCGCTGCGGTCCCGGATGATCTCGTTGGCCCGTTCCAGGCCGGCCAGGGCCGAGCGGGTCTCGGCGAGCAGGTTCGCGGTGTCGATGGCGGCGGACGCGAGGGCGGCGAAGGAGCCGAGCAGGGCGATCTGCTCGCGCTCGAAGACCCTGGCGCGCCGGTCGGCGGCGAAGAGCACGCCGATGACGTGGTGGCCGAGCATGAGGGGTACGCCGAGGATGGCGACCAGGCCTTCGTCGCGCACCCCCGCGTCGATGGTGCCGGTGTGCTGGAAGCGGGCGTCCTTGAAGTAGTCGTCGGTGACGTAGGGGCGGGCGGTCTGGGCGACGAGGCCGCCGAGCCCCTCCCCCATGCCGAGCCGCAATTGCTGGAAGCGGGCGGCGACCGAACCCTCGGTGACCCGCATGTAGGTGTCACCGCGCTCCGGGTCGTTGAGGCTGAGGTAGGTGACATCGGTGCCGAGCAGGGAGCGGGCCCGCTGCACGATCGCCCGCAGGACCGCGTCCAGGTCGCGCAGTCCGGCGAGGTCGTGGGCGGTCTCGAACAGCGCGGACAGCTCGGCCTCACGCCTGCGCCGGCCCTCCAGCTCCGAGCGCACCCGCAGCGCGAGGTGCTTGGCCCGTTCGAGCGCGTCGATCCGGTCGGCCGGTCCGCCCTCGGCACGGGCGAGCAGCACGGGCTGCTCGTAGGCGTCGGCGGAGGCGCCGCGGGCCAGCAGCTCCAGGAACGGCGTCTCGGCGGACTGCGCATGATCGCGGGACATGCTCACAGGATTCCCCATCACCCGTCCGTCCCGGCAGCCCTGTGGAAAACCCCGGCTCAGTGCGCGGTCCAGCCGCCGTCCAGGACGAGTGAGGTGCCCGTGAGGCTGGCCGCGTGCGGGCCGCACAGGTACGCCACCGCTTCGGCGACCTCGTCGGGTTCGATCAGCCGCCGCACGGCGCTGTCCCGCAGCAGTACGTCGGAGAGCACCTGCTCCTCGGGGACCCCGTGGGCGCGGGCCTGGTCGGCGATCTGCCGCTCCACCAGCGGGGTGCGGACATAGGCGGGGTTGACGCAGTTGGAGGTGACGCCGTGGGCGGCGCCTTCGAGCGCGGCGGTCTTGGACAGGCCCTCCAGTCCGTGCTTGGCGGACACGTAGGCCGCCTTGTAGGGGGAGGCGCGCAGGCCGTGGACGGAGGAGATGTTGACGATGCGGCCCCAGCCCTGCCCGTACATGTGGGGCAGGGCGCCGCGGATCAGCCGGAAGGGGGCCTCCAGCATCACGGTGAGCACGGTGTGGAAGACGTCCGGCGGGAAGTCCTCCAGGGGCCGCACCAGTTGCAGCCCGGCGTTGTTGACGAGGACGTCGGTGCCGGCCGCGGCGCGTTCGGCGGCGTCCAGGTCGGTCAGGTCGAGGACCTGCGGCTCGACACTGCCCGCGAGGTCCCCGCAGCTCCCGGCGAGTGCCTCGAGACCGGCGGCGTCCCGGTCGATCGCTCTGACCTCGGCCCCGGCGGCGGCCAGCCGCAGCGCGCAGGCGCGGCCGATGCCGCCGGCGGCTCCGGTGACGAGGGCGGTGCGGCCGTGGAGGTCGAGCGAGGCGGCGTGGGGGGCCTGGAGGACGCTGGGCGTGGTCATGTCCTGACCCTAGGCAGCGTCCACCCGGTCCCCCATGTGGGCACGCCCCATACTTCAGACGGAACCAGTGGGTTCGAACCATGTGGGGGCGTCGGACAGGGCCTGCTTGACCCTGGCCTGCCCGAACTCCTTGATGTCCGGCAGCGCGTCCACCGCGAACCAGCCCACCTCCAGCGACTCGTCGTCGTTGACCCGGGCCTCGCCGCCCACGGCCCGGCAGCGGAAGGTGATGTCCATGAACTGGCAGACGTCACCGTTGTCGTAGGTGACCGGCTTCAGCGCCTGCACGAGGACCAGTCGCTCGACGACGCACTGGACGGCGGTCTCCTCCTCGACCTCGCGCACGGCACAGGCGGCGGGCTGCTCCCCCGGGTCCGGGATGCCGCCGATCAACGACCAGCGCCCGTTGTCGGACCGTCGGCCGAGCAGCACTCTGCCTTCGTCGTCGAAGACGACGGCGGTGACTCCGGGGAGCCACAGGAGCTGGTGTCCGGCCGAGGCGCGCAGGTCGTGAATGAAATCGGGAGTAGCCATGTGCCCGACCCTAACGGGGCGGCCCGGCCGCTCCCGCCGATGTCGAGGGGCGTGCGGCGGGCGTACGGCTACACGTCGCGGGCGCGCCGACCGCGCACACCGGCACCCACGGCCCAGCCGAGCCCGCCGGCAGCGACCAGTACCAGGGCGATCTCGGGCGCCACGCCGAGGCGGGTGGCAGGCGTCTCGGAGGAACGCAGGGGCACCTCCTGCACCAGGGAGTCGGCCACGAACATTCCGGTCTTCTGGGTGATCCGGCCGTCCGGCATGATGATCGCGCTGACGCCGCTGGTCACCGGGACGGTGACGGTCCGGCTGTGCTCGACGGCGCGGATCCGGGACATGGCGAGCTGCTGGTAGGTCATCTCGCTGCGGTCGAAGGTCGCGTTGTTGCTGGGCACGGAGATCATCTGGGCGCCGTCGGTGACCTCGGAGCGCACGGCCCAGTCGAAGGCCGCCTCGTAGCAGGTCACCAGGCCCACCTTGGTGCCGGCCATCGTGAACACGCCGGGTTCGGTGCCCCGGCTGAAGTCCCGGCTGACCATGGTGGTCCAGTCGTCGTTGATCGCCCCGATGAGCGAGCGCAGCGGCAGGTACTCGCCGAAGGGCTGGATCTGCCGCTTGTCGTAGGTGTCGACGGGGCCCTTGTCCGGGTCCCACAGGATCTGCTCGTTGAGCAGCTTGCCGTCGCGGTCCACGACGCCGCCGACCGAGATGGGCGCGCCGATGGCCTTGGCGGCCCCGTCGATGATCCTGCGGGCGTCCGCGTTGGCGAAGGGGTCGATGTCCGAGGAGTTCTCCGGCCAGAGCACGAAGTCGGGGCGTGCCGTCCTGCCCGCCTTCACCTCGGCGGCCAGGCGCAGTGTCTCGCGCGCGTGGTAGTCGAGTACGGCCCGGCGCTGGGAGTTGAAGTCGAGACCCGCGCGGGGCACGTTGCCCTGGACCACGGCGACGGTCGCGGTGCCGTCCTCCGCCTTGTCGCTGACCAGCGGCCGGGCGGCCACGGCGCCCACCACGGGTACGGCCACGCCGAGCAGGGCCACCGCCGCTGCCCCGCGACGCACCTCGTCGCCGCGGCGGGCCCGGACGGCCAGGCGTACGGCCTCGCAGAGACCGAAGCCGCACAGCACGACCGCGAAGCCGAGCACCGGTGTGCCGCCGGCCGCGGCGAGCGGGAGGAACACGCCGTCCGCCTGTCCGAACGCGATCTTGCCCCAGGGGAAGCCCTCGAAGGGCACGCGCGCGCGTGCCGCCTCTCCGGCGATCCACAGCGCCGCCGCCCACAGCGGCCACCCGGGCAGCTTCGACACCGCGGCGACGCCCGCGCCGACGGCCGCCACGAAGAGTGCCTCGATCGCGGCCAGGGCGAGCCAGGGGCCGGGGCCGACCTCCACGCCGGTCCACACCAGCAGGGGCAGCAGGAAACCGAGGCCGAAGAGGTAGCCGAGGCCGAGGCCCGCCTTCCAGCCGCGGCCCCGCAGCACCCATCCGAAGACGGCGAAGGCCGGCAGCGCGAGCCACCACAGGGTGCGCGGCGGGAAGCTGACGTAGAGGAGCACTCCGGAGAGCGCCGCGGCGGCGGCCGGGACGAGGCGCACGAGCCGCGCGACGGCCCGGGAGGCGGGCGTGGTCTGCGGCTGCGTACGGTCCGACTCGCCGACGGAGGTTGCGGTGGCTGTCACCCCCCGGAGTGTACGGCGGGTCACCTGGCCGCGGACAGGACGGTCCGGGCACGCCCGGAGGGCCGTCCGGGGACGCCGAAGAGCCGCCCGGGGACGCCGAAGGGCCGTGCGGGGACCGTGCCGCATCGTTTCGCCACAACCGGGTGCCGACCGGTCCCCAATCCGCCGACCGGCCGTTACGGTGTGGCCGAGCCCCGGTCGCCGGCCCGATTCCGCCGGACGGCGGGGGCCCGTCAGGTCGGGGGCGACGCGGGCGGGGGACACGGTGGGTGCGAGGGGGACGGCGTCTGCGGCCGATGCGGTCGCGGACGGCGAGAGACGCGGTGGCGCGGACACGGCGGGGATGGTGGTCCTCGCGGCCTGCGCCTCCTGGCCGCTGATCACCGCGGCCGCGCGCGACGGGCGCCCGGAGGGCGTGCTGCTCGCGGTGCTGGCCGTGGCCGCCGGGTATGCCGTGGGGCGGATCGGCGGGGCGCTGCTGCCGGTCGCCGCGCCCGGTGCGGCGGCGCTGGCCGGGGTCGCCCTGACCGTCGCCGTCCCGCATCTCGCGCCGGGGCCGAGGATCACCGCACCGCTCGGGCACGCCGGTGCGACGGCCGCGCTGCTCGCGCTGTCGGCGGGTGCCGCGTGCTGCGGGGCGTGGGCCTGCGGGGTGCCGGCCGTGCGGGTCGCGTTACGGCTGCTGGCCGTGGGGATCGCCGTGACCGCGGCCGTACTGGGCTCGGTGGCCGGCTGTGCCGCCTGCGTGCTGGTACTGCTGTGCTCGCTCGCCGCGGGCCGCGTCCGCCGGCGCGGCGCGGGGATCGCCGGGCTGGGTCTGGGCGCGGGCCTGGCGGCCGGCCTGGGCTGGGCGGTTGCGGGCGGCTTCGGGCCGGACGGGCTCGCCGTCCTTCTGGAGGGGCAGCTGACCTCCCATCGCGTCCGGTTGTGGGGCGACGCGCTGGAACTGCTGTGCGCGGACCCGGCCCTCGGGGTGGGGCCGGGACGCTTCGGGGCGCTGAGCCCCACGGCCGCCCAGGGTCCGTCGCCGGACGGCCGACCGCACTCGGCGGTGTGGCAGCAGGCGGCGGAACAGGGGGTGGTGGGCGTGGTGCTGCTGGCCGCGGCCTTCGGCTGGGTGCTGTACGCACTGTGGCGCTCGCCGCGCCCCACACCGGTCGTCCTCACCGCCGGTGTGGCCCTCACGGGGCTCGCGGCGATCGCCGCCGTCGGCAACGCGCTGAGTTTCACCGCGGTGCCGTTGGGCGCGGGACTCCTCGCGGGACTGGCCACGGCCCGCCCCTTCGCCGCGGAGGCACCGCCGGCCCGGGGCGCGCAGACCCGACCGCGGGACGGCCGGCTGCCCGGCTGAGGACCGTACGGCCGGTGCCTGCCGCGGGGCGTTCAGTGGGCCGGGCCCGGCGCCTTCGGACGCAGTCGGTCCTTGATGACCTGGACGGCCGCCTCCGCGTCGTCCACGGTGATCGTGAAGGTGTGGCCGTCCCCCAGCCGCAGGATCAGGCCCTCACCGCGTCGCACGACGACGGCCGTGCCCCGCTCCGGACGCCACCGGTAGCCCCAGCCGCCCCAGTGGCGCGGGGTGACGTGCGGCGCGAACTCGGCGCCGACGACGTGCGACAGGGGGATGCGGCGGCGGGGTACGCCGATGTGGCCGCAGCGCACTTCGAGGCACTCCTCGTCGACTCTCAGCGCGACGTGCACGAACGCGAGCGTGCCGAACAAGACCAGCAGTCCCGCCGCGATGCAGCCGACGACGGCCATGGCGAGCGGGGCGACGCCGGACTCCCAGGCCGATTCGACGGCCAGGGCGATGCCGAGCGCCATGCAGGCGGCGCCGATGAGCGCCAGGAACCACTGGACCCGGCTGGTGGCACGGCCGGTCCAGACATTGGGCTGCGGGACGGTCTCGCCGTGGCGATGCCTCATGGATATGAGGTTACTCATGTTTCGCTGCGCGGGTACCTCGTCGCGCAGGGTGACTGGGCCGACCGGGCGGGGCGGCCCGTCAGCCGGCCGGCGTGACCGCGCGCAGGAGCCGGCCCTCGTCGTAGGCCAGCGCGGGCGCGGGCAGGGTGCCCTCGCGTCCGCTCAGCAGCACGGTCAGGGTGCCCGTCGCCGGGGCGCCCGGGTCGGGGCGGGCGCCGATCCGGCGCAGCGCCTGGGCGGCCACGGCTCCGGCGGAGCCGTGCAGGACGAGCCGCGGGGCGCCGGGGCGCTGCACGGCGGCCCGGATGCGCTCGGCGACCAGTTCGTAATGGGTGCAGCCCAGGACGACGGTCGTCACGTCGCCGGGTGTGAGGGCGGCCGCGGCGGTCACGGCCTCGGTGATCGCCCTCTCGTCGGCGTGCTCGACGGCGTCGGCGAGTCCCGGGCACGGCACCTCGGTGACCGTCGCTCCGTCGGCGAAGTCCTCGATCAGGCGCCGCTGGTAGGGGCTGCCGGTGGTGGCCGGCGTCGCCCAGATCGCCACCGGGCCGCCGCCGGCCGCCGCGGGCTTGATCGCCGGTACGGTGCCGACGACGGGCACTCCGGGCTCCAGCCGGGCGCGCAGTGCGGGCAGTGCGTGCACCGTGGCGGTGTTGCAGCCGACGATCAGGGCGTCCGGACGATGCGCGGCGGCCGCCTCGGCCACGGCGAGGGCACGGCGGGTCAGGTCCTCGGGCGTGCGCGGGCCCCAGGGCATTCCGTCGGGGTCCAGGGAGAGGATGAGATCGGCGTCCGGTCGCAGCCGCCGTACCGCGGCGGTCGCCGCCAGCAGACCGATTCCGGAGTCCATGAGCGCGATCTTCACCCGGCCACCATAGACGATGCGCCGTTACCGGCCGGTGCCGTGGGGCAGACTGCGCACGTGAGCGCCGATGTGTGGACCTCCGTCGTGACCGTCGTGACCGTCGTGGCAGCCCTCTCCCTGGCCACCTGGCTGTGGCTGCTGCTCGCCCGGGGCTTCTTCTGGCGTACCGACGTCAGACTTCCGGCCCGGGAGGAGCCCGACGCCTGGCCCTCGGTGTGCGTGGTCGTCCCCGCCCGCGACGAGGCGGCGGTACTGCCCGCGAGCCTGCCGTCCCTGCTCGCCCAGGACTATCCGGGGCGGGCCGAGGTCTTCCTGATCGACGACGGCAGCACGGACGGCACGGGCGGGCTGGCGTGCGAGCTGGCCCGGCGGCACGAAGGGCTGCCGCTGACCGTGGCCTCGCCCGGGGAGCCGCCCGCCGGCTGGACGGGCAAGCTGTGGGCGGTCCGGCACGGCATCGGTCTGGCACGCACGCGTGAGCCGGAGTACCTGCTGCTGACGGACGCCGACATCGCGCATGCTCCGGACAGTCTGCGCGGCCTGGTGTCGGCGGCCCGCACCGGAGGTTTCGACGTCGTCTCGCAGATGGCCCGGCTGCGGGTGGAGAGCGGCTGGGAGCGGCTCGTGGTGCCGGCCTTCGTCTACTTCTTCGCCCAGCTGTACCCGTTCCGGTGGATCGGCGGTGGCCGCGCGCGGAGCGGGGACGCCAGGGGAGGCGGGGGACGGAAGGGGAGGCGCACGGCGGCCGCGGCGGGCGGTTGCGTGCTGTTGCGTGCCGACGCCGCGGAGCGGGCGCGGATCCCGGACGCCATCCGGCACGCCGTCATCGACGACGTGGCCCTCGCCCGCGCGGTCAAGGGCGCCGGCGGCCGGGTCTGGCTGGGCCTGGCCGAACGGGTGGACAGTGTGCGTCCGTATCCGCGGCTGCACGACCTGTGGCGGATGGTCTCGCGCAGCGCGTACGCGCAGTTGCGGCACAACCCCCTGGTGCTCGCCGGTACGGTGCTCGGTCTTGCCCTGGTGTACCTGGTGCCGCCCGCGGCGGTGCTCGTCGGCCTGGCCGCGGGGCAGGGCCCGACGGCCCTGCTGGGTGCCGCCGCCTGGCTGGTGATGGCGGGGACGTACCTGCCGATGCTGCGCTACTACCGGCAGCCCCTGTGGCTCGCGCCGCTGCTGCCGTTCACCGCGTTCCTCTACCTCCTGATGACGGTCGACTCGGCGGTGCAGCACTACCGGGGGCGGGGCGCGGCCTGGAAGGGCCGCACCTACGCCCGTCCGGACGCCGTGCCCGAGGAGGGCCGAGCGGGCTGAACGGGCCGAGCGCCCCAGGGCGGGTCATTTCCGGCCGGGCGTCCAGTTCATGCCCCAGCCGTAGGCGTAGTCGACCGTCCGCTGCGGGCTCACGCCGCGCTCCGGCACCAGATAGCGGGCCTCGCGCTGGACGACGAGGTCGCTCCCGGTGTTGGTGATCAGCGCGAGGGCGCACACCGTCGAGGGCACGGTGCACTCGTCGAGGGAGAAGTCGACCGGGGCGCCGTACTGCGGCTGGAGGGTGACCGTGGCGTGCAGGTCGGCGAAGGAGCGGGCGCCCTCGTAGATGGTCACGAAGACGAGGATGCGCCGGAAGTAGCGCTGGTGGTCGAGGCTGATGGTGAGGTTCTCGCCGGTCGACACGGCGCCGGTGCGGTCGTCGCCGTCGAGGTGGATGAACGGCGGCTGGTGCAGCGCCCCGAAGGCGTTGCCGAGTGCCTGCACGACGCCCTTGCTGCCGTCGCTCAGTTCGTACAGGCAGCACAGGTCGAGGTCGAGGTCGTCGTGCATGGCGACCGGGCGGCCGAGCTTGCGGGCCCAGCCCGAGAACTGCTTGCGCACCTGCCAGTTGAGGTTGACGCGCATGGCGCCGGAGGTGGCGCCCTGCTTGGTCAGCGAGACGGAGGGTGCCGCCTTGGTGAGCGTGACCTTGGTCAGCCGGACCGGCTCGGCGGACGGCGCGGACGGCGCCGTCGCCGGGGGCGGCGGGGTGGCGGGCCGTGCCATGGACGGCGGCGCGGCCGGTGCCGGCGGCGGCGCCGCGGCCGGGAACGCGGGCGGGGCCGTCGGCGCCGGCCGGGTGGGCGCGGGCTGTGCGGGAGCGGGCGGGGCGGCCGCAGGCGCGTGCTGCGGTTCGTCCACCGAGATGCCGTAGTCCGTGGCCAGTCCCTCGAGCCCGCTGTCGTATCCCTGTCCGACGGCGCGGAACTTCCAGGCGCCCTGGCGGCGGTAGAACTCGCCGAGCACGAAGGCCGTCTCGGCACTCGCGCCCGGATTGTCGAAGCGGGCCACGACGGTGTTCTGCGCCGTGTCGCGCACCTCGATGTACAGATCGGGCACCTGCCCGAACGCTCCGCCGTCCGAGGAGGCGGCGAGGATCACGGTCTCGATCGCGGGCTCCACGCGCGTGAGGTCGACGAACAGGCTGTCGGTCACCCGGCCGCCGGCGTCCCGCTTGCCCTCGTGGCGGACCGATCCGGAGGCGTGGGCCGGCTGGTTGTAGAAGACGAAGTCCGCGTCGGACCGGACCTTGCCGCCGACCAGCAGGAGGGCGGAGGCGTCCGCGTCGGGCACGCCGGGTCCGGACCGCCAGCCCAGTTCGACCCGCAGTGCCGTCGTCGGCACCGGGGTGTTGGATCCTTTCGACATTGACATGTCCGCCCCCATCACGTGTCACCGAGCCGGGTGGTGTCCCGGCGAATCGTCGAGTTCCTGACGCACAACCTATTCTCCGGGCCGCCCGCCCTTGAAGAAGAGTCCGGCGGAAGCTTCGGTCAACCGCCGGTAACCCGCCCGGAACTCGGCCTTTACCGCAAAATCGCGCGGCTTGACGCCCCTTTTTCCCAAGTTCGCTCGCATTGGGGATGCCCGGTCACCGCGGACACGCAAAACAACCCTCTTATCGGTCTCCCCAACCAGCACATCGTGGGCTTAACTTATGGCCATGACCTCCCCCCGCTCCACTTATGGCGGCGGCTACTACTCCGCCTCCTTCCCGGACACCCCGATCTACGACTCGCTCGTGGCCGAACGGGGCACACCGCAGATCGCCCCGATCCGGGTCCCCGCCGCGTACGACATGCCGAGCAGCAGCCATCTGCCCGCGCTGCCGTCCGCCCTGCCCGCCCTGCCGGCGGGCCCCTCGCAGCCCACCTACGGATACCCGCAGCAGGCCCCGCAGCCCGCCCCGCTCCAGCAGGCCCCCGCCGCGTACATCCCGCACCAGGCGACCGCGCCTCGCGGATACCCCGGCCCCCAGCAGCCGCAGCAGCCCCGCCCGGCCGCGCCCGGCCCCGCGGGGTACGAGGCGATGCGCCCCGCGGCTCCCCGGCCGGCCCCCGCGCCGTACCAGGATCCGTACAACCAGCAGCAGTACCGCGGCTACTGAGCCGTCCTCCGGGTTGTCGGTGCCACCTGGCACGATGACCCCATGGGGTACGCGCGACTGCGGTCGATCCACGTCCATCCGGTCAAGGCCTTGCGGAGCCTTTCGCTCCAGGAGGCCGAGGTGGAGCCCTGGGGGCCGGCCGGAGACCGACGCTGGATGCTGATCGACGACGGGGGAAAGGTCGTCACGCAACGCAGGCAGCCGCGCCTCGCCCTGGCCGCCGCCGAGCTCCTGCCCGGCGGCGGCGTACGGCTGTCCGCACCCGGCACGGCGCCGCTCACGGTGCCGGTCCCGCGCGCGGCCGGCACCGTGCCGGTGCGGATCTTCCGGGACAAGGTGGAGGCCGTTCCCGCCGAGGACGAGGCCGCGCACGCCTGGTGCAGCGCGCTGCTCGGCACCGACGTCCGGCTGGTGCACCTGGACGATCCCGCCACCCGCCGCCCGGTGGACCCCCGGTACGCACGGCCGGGCGAGACCGTCTCCTTCGCGGACGGCTTTCCGCTGCTGCTGACCACCACCGCCTCGCTGGACGCCCTCAACTCCCTGATCGCGAGCGGCGAGCACGCGGACGAGGGCCCGTTGCCCATGGACCGCTTCCGGCCGAACCTGGTCGTCTCCGGCACCGATCCCTGGGCCGAGGACCGCTGGTCGCGGATCGCCGTCGGCGAGGTCGTCCTGCGGGTCGCCAAGCCGTGCGGGCGGTGTGTGGTGACGACCACCGACCAGGGCACCGCGGACCGCGGCGCCGAGCCCCTGCACAGTCTCGGCCGCCACCGACGCCTCGACGGCAAGCTGGTCTTCGGGCAGAACCTGGTCCCCCTCGGCCGCGGCACGGTCCGGGTCGGCGACCCGGTGCGGATCGTCGAGTGAGGCGCCCGCGCTCGCCCCTGACCGGGCCCGGGTTCCGGACAAACGGCCCGCTGACGGGAACCCGGTGCGGGGTCCGCGCGTTGGGGTTCGTGAGAGGTTCATGAGAACCCGGCCGTGACGGGCCACCTGAGCGGGGACGGCACGCCCCCGCGGTCCGGTCCGCCCGGGATCCGCGTGAACGGCTCGACGGGGGTGGAGCGGAGCGGGAAGGGGGTCCGTGTGTGCGGGCGATCAGAGGTCTGTGGCGTTGGCGAGGCAATCCGCTGTGCCGCGCGAGCGACCTGGCCGAGGCCTGGCTGGCCCTGACTTCGCTGCTGCTGATCGTGTGTGTGGCGCCCCTGGCCGGCGTGCTCGTGGGCGGCGCGGCGCAGAGCGCCCTCCAGCGGTCGGTGCGTGAACAGCACGAGCTGCGGCACCGGGTGACGGCCACCGTGGTCCGGGCCCTGGAGCGTTCACGCCTGACCGTCGACCCGGAGGGTGCCACCGGCGAGGAGCTGCGCAGCCGTGTCCTCGCCGCCTGGACCGGGCCGGACGGCTCGCGGCACGAGGGCCCCGTCCTGGTGGGCATCGACCGCCCGGACAGCGGCGACCGGTTCGCGATGTGGACGGACGGGCGGGGCCGTGAGGTGGCCCGCCCGCTGGACTCCGCCACCGCGACGACGCACGCCGCGCTCGCCGGGGTCGGCACCGCGGTGGCGGCCGCGGCGCTGGTGGAGGCCGCCCGGCGGATCGTGCTCTGGCGCCTGGTCCGCCGGCGGTACGCGCGCCTGGAGCAGGAGTGGGAGCGGGCGGGACCGGACTGGGGCAGGACCGGCGCGGGCAGTTGACGGGCTTCGGCCTCCGGTCAACTCACCACCTGCGCGCACGCTACGGTGGACCGGCCGAACCTAATCGGCGACGACCCGCGTACGACGAGGTGGGGGCACAGCAACGCCATGGCACAGGGCACGGTCCAGGTGACGCACACCGGCACCTCGCGGTGGCGGCGCCGCACGGGTGAGTACGCATCGCTCGCCGCCGCCCTGGAGGCCGCGGCCGACGGCGACGTCCTCACCGTCGCCCCCGGGACCTACCGGGAGAACCTCGTCGTCCAGCGGGCGGTGACCCTGCGCGGCCCCGAGGGCGCCCAGGGTTCGGTGCGCATCGCGCCCACCGACGGAGTCCCGCTGACCGTGCGCGCCTCGGCGGTGATCCAGGACCTGCACGTCGAGGGCCAGGACGCGGCGGCGCCCGCGGTGCTGGTGGAGGACGGCACGCCGGAGCTGCTGGGCCTCAGGATCGTCGCGCGTTCCGCCTCCGGGATAGAGGTGCGCGGCAGTGCGCGTCCCACGGTGCGGCGCTGCACGGTCGACAATCCGGCCGGTGTCGGCATCGCCGTCCTGGACGGCGGGGGCGGCGTGTTCGAAGAGTGCGAGGTCGTCGCGGCAGGCCAGGCGGGCGTCGCGGTGCGCTCCGGCGCCCACCCCCGCCTCGAGCGCTGCCGGGTGCACCACGCCGCGGGTTCCGGACTGACGGCGACGGGCGAGGGCTCCGCCCTGGAGGCCGTGGGCTGCGAGATCTACGAGGTGCGGGGCAGCGGCGTGCAGGTGACCGGCCGGGCCACCGCCCATCTGACCGACTGCGACGTGCACCGCACCACCGGCGACGGCGTCACCCTGGACACGGACGCGGTGCTCACCCTCGCCGACTGCCGCATCCACGACATCCCGGAGAACGCGGTCGACCTCAGGTCCCGCTCCGTGCTCACCCTGACCCGCACCAGCGTGCGGCAGTTCGGGCGCAACGGCCTGTCGGTGTGGGACCCGGGCACGCGGGTGGACGCCAACCAGTGCGAGATCTTCGACAGCACCGGCGACTACCCGGCGGTCTGGGTCAGCGACGGCGCCACCGCGGTACTCGACTCCTGCCGGGTGCACGACGTGCCGGACGCGCTGTTCGTCCTGGATCGCGGCTCGCGCGCCGATGTCGTCGACAGCGACCTCTCCCAGGTGCGCAACACCGCCGTGTCGGTGAGCGACGGCGCCACCGCGCAGCTCGACGACTGCCGCATCCGGGACGCCGCCACCGGCGCCTGGTTCCGCGACCACGGCAGCGGCGGCACCCTGAACAACTGCACCCTGGACGGCAACCGCACCGGTGTGATCGTCACCAAGGGCGCCGACCCCACCATCGAGCGCTGCACCGTCGACTCCCCCTCCGAGGCGGGCGTCTACGTGTCGGCCGGCGGCCGCGGCAGCTTCCTGAACTGCCGGGTCACCGGCAGCGCCGGCTACGGCTTCCACGTGATCGACGGCTGCCGTACGACGCTGAAGAAGTGCCGCACGGAGCGGTGCGCGCGCGGCGGGTACGAGTTCGCGGACGGCGGCCCCGACTCGGCGTACGACTCCGGGCCGCTGGTCGAGGACTGCACCAGTGACGAGAGCACCGGTCTGACGGCGCCCGCCACGGCGCCCGAGCCGGTGGTGCAGACCGCGGCCCAGTCCCCCGGTCTGCTGGGGTCGATCCCCGGGCAGCGCACCACCGAGCAGGAGCCGCTGGTCGCGGGCACCGCCCCCGCGGAGCCCGCCCGGACCTCGAAGGCCGTCCTGGGCGAACTGGACGCCCTCGTGGGCCTGGACAGCGTCAAGCGCGAGGTGCGGGCGCTGACCGACATGATCGAGGTGGGCCGGCGCCGGCAGCGGGCGGGCCTGAAGGCCGCGTCGGTCAAGCGGCACCTGGTCTTCACCGGCTCCCCCGGTACCGGCAAGACCACGGTCGCCCGGCTGTACGGTGAGATCCTCGCCTCCCTCGGGGTGCTGGACAAGGGGCATCTGGTCGAGGTGTCCCGGGTGGACCTGGTGGGCGAGCACATCGGCTCCACGGCGATCCGCACCCAGGAGGCGTTCCAGCGGGCGCACGGCGGCGTGCTGTTCATCGACGAGGCGTACGCGCTGTCCCCCGAGGACGCGGGCCGGGACTTCGGCAAGGAGGCCATCGACACGCTGGTCAAGCTGATGGAGGACCAGCGGGAGGCCGTCGTCGTGATCGTCGCGGGATACACGGCGGAGATGGAGCGCTTCCTGTCGGTCAACCCCGGCGTGGCGTCCCGTTTCTCCCGCACCATCACCTTCGGCGACTACGGCCCGGGGGAGCTGCTGCGGATCTTGGAGCAGCAGGCCGACGAGCACGAGTACCGGCTGGCGCCGGGCACGTCCGAGGCGCTGACGAAGTACTTCACGGAGATCCCCAAGGGTCCGGCCTTCGGCAACGGGCGCACCGCCCGCCAGACCTTCGAGGCGATGGTCGAACGGCACGCGAGCCGGGTCGCCCAGCTGCCCGACCCCAGCACGGACGACCTGACCCTGCTGCACCCGGAGGACCTGCCCGGGCTGCGGTGACGGCGCTGGAGCCGGTGCCGGGCGGGCCTGCGCCTCAGCAGTCCCCGGTCGCGTCGTCCGCCGCCGGGACGGGCGCCGCGGCACCGCCGGTGTGGCGTGGCGCCGGTACCTCGGGGCGAAGCCGGGCCAGCAGCCGTCCGCGTTCCTCGGCGAAGACCGGGTCCGCCTGGTAGTCGGAGTGGCCGAGGACCGGCGCCGGCAGCGGGTGGAGTTCGGTCCGGCCGTACGTCAGCGGGTCCCGGAGGGGCGCGCGGTCCACCGCGGGGCCCGCGTCGCCGGGCAGCCGCATCGGGCCGCCGATGGGGTCGGTGCGCCGGTAGAGGTTGCGCCAGCAGTCGACCTCCTCGTGCAGCGAGGCGAGCGCGTCGGGGCCGAAGTGGGCCGGGAACCAGCGGCCGTACAGCCGTTCCAGCGGGGAGCCGTAGGTCAGCAGGGCGACGCGCCTGCGGGCGGCCGGTTCCAGCTGCCAGGACGCGGCGGCGGCCAGGACGCTGCCCTGCGAGTGTCCGGAAATGACCAGCCGTCCACCGGTGGCACGGGTCCAGGTCGCCATCCGCCAGGTCAGGTCGGGCACCGCGCGCTCGGCGTAGCAGGGCGGTGCGAAGGGGTGGGCGGCGCGCGGCCAGAAGGTGCCGACGTCCCACAGGATGCCGATGGTGCGCCGCGCGGAGGCGTCCTTGTAGGCGCGCCTGCCCCAGGTGACGAAGAGTATGAAGCCGAGGCCGATCAGCCAGGAGCCCAGTTCCTGTGCGGTCTGCGCGGCTCCCTGGACGACGGCGTACGTCCCGCGGGCGGCCTCGCCCGGCACCTGGTCGGTCGTCATGGCGCCTACCAGGGCTCCGGCGCCGAGGAGCAGGGTGGCGGTGGAGGTGATGGCGACGAGGACGGGGGCCCGGTCGGTGAGGCCGGCCATGGCGCGGGTGAGCGCGATGCGCCGGGTGCGCGCGGGGTCTCCGGCCTCTCCCGGGTGGTCGCCCTCCACGGCGTCCTGTTCCGCCCGGGCCAGGCGCAGGGTGTGCCGGGCGAGCACGGCGCACATCAGCAGGACGACGACGAGCAGGGGCGGGATGACGGACGCCTGCCAGGTCAGCAGGACGGGCGGGCCGTCGAGGAAGGTGCCGGTGCCGTCCATCCAGTCGGAGACGCGCTGGGAGACGCCGCCGGACATCACGCCGCCCAGCGCGCAGGCCAGCATGGCGACGGCGGGACCGCCCAGGCCCCGGATCGCGGCGCGGGCGTCGGGGCGGCTGCGGTGGAGCAGGTGGGCGGCCACGGCCAGCGCGACGACCAGCAGCCCCTGCACCAGGGCGATGCCGCCGAAGGCCGCGTCACCGGCCAGCCGGCCCTGCGACGTCCAGGTGGGACGAGCCCAGCCGCCGTACAGCAGGGCGAGGAGGAACAGCAGCAGGGCGGCCAGCGGCAGGCGGCGGACGAGGTGCTCGTCGAGTGTCCGGTCGAGGCGCCTCTCGCTGCGGCCCCGGCGGCAGACCACCGCGACGACGGCGACCGACGCCACGGCCAGCGCCCCCAGCAGGACCCAGCCCAGCGTGTCGAGCAGCGCCGGTCCGCCCGGCCGCCGGTCGAAGCGGGCCGCCGGGACGCCGACCGCCACGGCGACGGTCAGCAGGCCCGCGGCGGTGTGCGCGGCGCGCAGCCGGGCCACCAGGCGGCGTCCGTACCAGAACCCGGGACGGCCCAGCGCGGCACGGCGGGGGTCCTCCTCGGCGTCGGCCTCGCGGTCCATCGGCTGCCGGGACTCGTACGCCCGCCAGGTGCGCAGCGACAGGTACCACAGCAGCCCGGTGAGGGCGGCGGGCACCGCGGCCGCGAGGGCGAGCCGGCGGCCGGGCGTGCTCCACCAGCCGCCGTCCGACACCACCGGCGACAGGAAGCCCAGCCAGGAGTGCCGCTCGGCGCACGCGCGGGTGCCCGCGCACTGCCAGGCCACGAGGTCGAGGGCGACCTCGCAGGCGGCGGCGACCAGGAGCACCGTCAGGGTGAGGCCCACGAGCCGCAGCAGCAGGCCGTGGAGGCGGACCGTGCGGATCCGGCCGTGGGCGGCGGGCCGCATCCAGTGGGCGATGTTGACCACCATGAAGGGCAGGAGCAGCAGCCACAGGGCGCGGGCGCCGTTGCCGGAGGTGAGGTTGCACCAGACGTAGGCCTCGGGCACCGGCCGGCCCCGGTAGTCCTCGGGCCGGGACTCGGCGTCGGCGTCCTCGGTGCGCCGGAAGACGGCCGCGACGTGGTCGCCGGTGACCCGCACGGTCCGCGGGTCGTCCAGCATCTCGGCGGGTGTCGTACCACCCACCCCGTGCACCAGCAGTTCCAGGGCGGTGCCGCTTCTCGCGTCGGTGCCGCCCGCCCCGGCTCGCTCCTGTGCCTCTCCCACTGTCCGCACTCCCCCGTGACGCGCCGTCGGCTCTGTCCGTGCGGGCACAAGGATCTCCCGTCCGGGGACCTCCCGCACCCCTCGGCACGGAATCTCCCCGTTCCGTGTGACCGGTGACGGCGGGCGGGCGGTGGCGCGGGCCGTGGCGGGGCGTGCGAGGATGGACGTCCGCGCACGGGTGCGGGGAGAAGTCCTCATCGGAGCGGGTGCGTCGGCGTGTCGGACGGTGTGGCGGCGAAAGGACCGAAGCGTACGTGAGTGAGAATCCGAACCTCCTCGCGGAGCAGCGGCGCGCCCTGATCCTGGACGAGGTCCGCCGCCGGGGCGGTGTCCGGGTCAACGAGCTGACCCGCAAGCTCGGCGTGTCGGACATGACGGTCCGCCGCGACCTCGACGCGCTCTCCCGGCAGGGTGTGCTGGAGAAGGTGCACGGCGGGGCCGTCCCGGTGGCGGAGGCGAGCACCCACGAACCGGGGTTCGAGGCCAAGTCGGGTCTGGAGCCGACCGCCAAGGAGGACATCGCGCGGGCCGCCGCGGAGCTGGTCGCGCCGGGCGCCGCGATCGCCCTGTCCGGCGGTACGACGACGTACGCGCTGGCGCATCGGCTGGTGGACGTGCCGGACCTGACGGTGGTCACCAACTCGGTGCGGGTGGCCGACGTGTTCCACGTGGCGCAGCGCACCTCGGGGGCGCGGCAGGGCGGCGCGACGGTGGTGCTCACCGGTGGGGTGCGCACGCCCTCCGACTCGCTGGTGGGTCCGGTCGCCGACCAGGCGATCGCGACGCTCCACTTCGACGTGCTGTTCCTGGGCGTGCACGGGATATCGGCCGAGGCCGGCCTGTCCACGCCGAATCTCGCGGAGGCCGAGACGAACCGGCGTCTCGTGCAGTCGGCACGGCGTGTCGTGGTGGTCGCGGACCACACCAAGTGGGGTGTCGTGGGCCTGAGTTCGTTCGCCGCGCTGGAGCAGGTGGACACGCTCGTGACCGACTCCGGCCTCGCGGCACAGGCGCGCGCGGAGGTCGCCGAGCACCTCGGGCTGGTCGTGGCGGGCGAGCCGGAGCCGGAGCCGGCGGCGGACTGACGCCGCCGCCGGCGTCCGGAAACCCCCTGCCGCGCGGGCGCCGGGCGTGGCCCGTACGGTGCCCGCCCCGCTGACACCCGGCGCGCCCGGGGCTATCGTGGCGCCACCCGGCCGATCGTCCGCCACGCGCGGCTGCGCACAAGGGGGTTGTGTCCATGGCTCGCCGTCTGCGTCCGGTGGGTCTCGGCTTCGTCGAGACGGCGCCGGTACGCCTGGTCTTCGCACGGGAGATCTCCGCCGCTCCGGACGCCGTCTTCCGCGCGCTGGCCGAGGACGTACCCGGCTGGACCGCGTGGTTCTCGGCGGTGACGTTCGCCCGGCCCATCGGTGAGGGCGCGGGGCGCGAGATCCGGCTCAGGGGCGGCACGCGTTTCGTGGAGACGGTGCTGGCGGCCGAGCGCCCCGAGGTGTACGCCTACCGCGTCGACGTCACCAACGCGCCGGGTGCCCGGGCCATGCTCGAGGAGTGGCGGCTGACGCCGGCCGGTACCGGTACCCGGGTGCGCTGGACGTTCGCGGCGGACGGTACGGCGCCGTTCCGCTTCGTGCTCGACCGGGCGCGTCCGGGGCTGGGGCGGGCCTTCCGGGGCGCGGTCACGTCGCTGGACCGGCGGCTGCGGCGGCCGTAGCCCGGCGAGCGGGTCGTGCCCGGGGTGCCGGTCGTCAGCCGGGCCAGGTGCCCGTGCGCAGCAGGGACTCGATCGCCGCCGTGTGCGGCTCGATGTCGAGGCCCTGTTCGGTGAGCCAGGCGTCCGAGTAGTACTTGTCGAGGTACCGGTCCCCGGGGTCGCACAGCAGCGTCACGACGCTGCCCCGCTCCCCGGCGGCCACCATCTCGGCGACGATCTTCAACGCGCTCCACAGGCCGGTGCCCGTGGAGCCGCCCGCCTTGCGGCCGATGGCCCGCTCCAGGGACCGTACGGCCGCGACGCTCGCCGCGTCCGGCACCTTCATCATGCGGTCGATCGCGCCGGGCACGAAGCTCGGTTCCATCCGGGGCCGGCCGATGCCCTCGATCCGGGAGCCCCGGTCGCAGGCCACGTCGGGGTCGCCGGTGGTCCAGCCCTCGAAGAAGCAGGAGTTGTCCGGGTCGGCGACGCAGACGCGGGTGTCGTACTGCATGTAGTGGACATAGCGGGCGAGGGTCGCCGAGGTGCCCCCGGTGCCGGCCGTGGCGACGATCCAGGACGGCTCGGGGTACCGCTCCAGCCGCAGCTGGCGGAAGATCGACTCGGCGATGTTGTTGTTGCCGCGCCAGTCGGTGGCGCGTTCGGCGTAGGTGAACTGGTCCATGTAGTGGCCGCCGGTCTCCGCCGCGAGGCGGGCCGACTCCTCGTACATCCGCCGGGAGTCGTCCACGAAGTGGCACCGTCCGCCGTGGAACTCGATCAGGCGGATCTTCTCGGTGCTCGTCGTGCGGGGCATGACGGCGATGAAGGGCACGCCGATCAGCTTCGCGAAATACGCCTCGGAGACGGCCGTCGAGCCGCTGGACGCCTCGATCACCGGGCGGTCCGGCCGGACCCAGCCGTTGCACAGGCCGTAGAGGAACAGGGAGCGGGCGAGGCGGTGTTTGAGGCTGCCCGTCGGGTGGGTGGACTCGTCCTTCAGGTACAGGTCGATGCCCCAGTGCTCCGGGAGCGGGAACAGGAGCAGGTGGGTGTCGGCCGAGCGGTTGGCGTCGGCCTGGACCTTGCGGACGGCCTCTTTCAGCCAGGCTCGGTAGGCGGCGTCGCTGTGGTCGACGTCGAGGGTGGCGCCGGTGCCGGTCTGCCGGTCAGTGCTCACTTCGGGGTCTCCTTACGCTGCGCGCCGACGGCGGACAGCGCGGCCGACACCAGGATCATAAACACCTTCCACACGCTTCTCACCTGCATAAACACACCTTTGGGCGCCTCAAAGGCACCCCTGGGGGCCGGGGCCCGCGCGGTGTGGCGGGCGGTGGGGGGCGCATTCGCGCGAGTGCTCCGGTCGCCTCCGGAAAGGACCGGCGCGTACTGGTGCTCGGGGCTCGGTGCGGGCAGACTGCCAGCGGCGGGAACCGACGCGCGAGGGGGCGACGGCCATGGCGGAGCCGGAGTTCAGGGCCACGGGGGTGCGGATCGGCAAGCGGCTGCGTTCACTCACCCGGGCCGGGACGGTCCGGATCAGCGGTGGCCGGGTGGAGCTGCTCACCAGCTACGGCAGCGAGATAGACAGCGCGCCGGTGCAGGCGGTGCGCGCCTCCCGTCCGTGGTTCGGTCCGCAGGACCGGGCGCTGGCCGACCTCGACGGCAAGCGGTATCTGCTGACCCTCGGCGAGCGTGACCCGGCCCCCGGGGAACCGGGGCCGCCCGCGGCCCGCCGCTTCATCGAGGCTGTGCGCCGGGCGGCCGGACGCCGCGCCTGAGAGATGTCCGTAAGTTGCGGTGCCTCACCCCTTGCGTCACGCTGGTCTCACGTCACTCTGGGTTTACCGGCGATAACGCTGCGAACCAGCCCGCCGGCCATGACAGCGGGCGGCGTGCGCCAGGTGCGCCTCGCTGGATCCGAACTCCGTGTTCTTCCGGACCTCTATGTCGGGGAGTCGCAGCCGTGATCACTCACCCAAGCAGACACTGCACGGTGGAGCTCCAAGCCCTGCCGTCGCGGATCGGCCAGGTCCGCAGAATCGTATCTGCGCAATTGCGCTACTGGCATATGGATCTCCTGATCGACCGGGCGGTGCTCGGCGTGACGGAGTTGCTGACCAATGTCCACCTCCATGCACGGCCCGACAAGGCGTGCACCGTGGAGATAGAGCTGCTCCTGGACCGGCTCACGGTCTCGGTGCGCGACCACGATCCGCGACTGCCCGTCGTGGACGACGCCGAGCCCCTCGCGACGTGCGGGCGCGGGCTCGCCATGGTGGCCGCGATGAGCGAGACCTGGGGTGCCCGGCCGGACGGCGAGTCGGGCAAGGTCGTCTGGTTCACGCTGCCGACGGCCATCACCGCCGCGCCGGTCACCGCGCCGCCGGTGGCGACGCGCCCGCCGCGCCGTCTGGTCGAGGAGGTGCCGGCCGCCGCGTTCGCCGAGGTCGAGCACGCGGTCGACCTCGGCAGCCCCCAACCCGCTCCCGCCCGGTCGGCCGTTGTCGGCTGACCGGGCGGTGACCGTCCGCTGCCGCGGGCCGTGCGGCACGGGGTCCGGCCCACGTCCGGAACCCGAACCCGGGTGCGTGTCGCCGGGGCGGCAACCACCGTGCTCTGCCGGGGTCGTGACGGAGCTTCGGGTGCCCCACGGGGCGCGGGGCGTGCGGCGCAACCGGGCGCCGACCGGGCCTTCCGGTCGGCGCCGGGGCGCCCCGCGGCCGACCGGGGGTCGGCGGCGGGCTCGCCGGCGTACCGGGCGCACGGCGACCGCCCGACGGCGAGCCGTGCAGCACACGCGCATGCACCGCCGGAGCGACGCACCGGTCCCCGGGGGCTCCGCGCCACCGGCGATGGGTGGCGCCCGCGTCCCGCCGCGGGCCGGGCGCCCTCCACCGCGTCGGCGATCCTGCGTGGGTACGGACGGACGGCGGCCGATGCACCGCTCCCCGGCCGGGAGTGGGTGGACCGGCCCGGTATCAGCCGCACGGCGCGGGCTCCCCCTCCACCACGTCGGCAATCCAGCCCGGGTACGGACGGACGGCGGCCGGTACACCCGCCCGCCACCCGCCGGGGAGCGGGTGCACCCGCCGGTATCAGCCGCACGGCGCGGGGCCGCCGGGGGCCGGTGCGGGCTACTCCGTGGCCACGGCGCGCAGTACGTCCAGGCGGGACGCGCGCCGGGCCGGGCGCAGGCCGGCCAGGGCGCCGGCCGCGAGACCGACCAGGGCCACCACCGCGAGCTGCGCGGGCGGCAGGGCGAAGGCGAAGGCGCTGTCCGAGGCGCCGTCGGAGGCCGCCACCAGGACCCAGCCGAGGAAGGCACCGAGACCGAGCCCGCCGACCGTGCCGAGGGCGGCGACCAGGACGGACTCCCAGCGCACCATGGCCCGCACCTGGGCCCGGGTCTGACCCACGGCCCGCAGCAGGCCGAGTTCGCGGGTGCGCTCGTGGACGGCCAGGGTGAGGGTGTTGGCGATGCCGAGCAGCGCGATGAGCACCGCCAGGGCGAGCAGCGCGTAGACGAGGGTGAGCATCATGTCGATGCCGCCCGCGGAGGACTGCGCGTACGCGTCACGGGTCTGCACCTCGGGGTTGCCGTACCGGTCGGCGACCTTCTCCACCGCCGCCCTGCCCGCGTCCGGGTCGACGCCGTCCTCGAAGGCGACGGCGACCAGGCTGTCGGAGTCCTGGGTGCGGTGCGGGGCCCAGGCGGCGCGGGTGATGACGTAGTCGCCGGCGAGTTCGGACTGCCCGTAGACCGCGCGGACGGTGAAGGTGCCGCTGCGGCCGTCGGTGAAGGTGAGCCGCGTGGTGTCGCCGGTGGTCAGTCCCCGCTTCTCCGCCTCGCTCCCGGTGATCGCGATGCCGTCGGTGCCGAGGTCGTCCAGTGAGCCGTGGACGGTGCCGAGGTCGAAGGTGCGGTTCAGGGCGACCGGGTCGGTCACGGTCAACGCACGTCCCTCGCCGTCCACTTCCGCCACTCCCCGGCCGAGTCCGACGGTGGTGTCCACCTCGGGCAGTTCCCGGACCGCTTCGGCCAGGCGCGGGCTGAGGCCGCTGCCGCCCGCGCCGAAGGACGGCGCGCTGACGGCGACGTCGCCCGCGAAGGACCGGGAGACGGTCTGGTCCATGGTCGCCTTGAGCGACGCGCCGAAGACCGTGAACAGCGACACGACCGCCACGCCGATCATCAGCGCCCCGGCGGTGGCCGCCGTGCGCTTGGGGCTGCGCAGGGCGTTGCGCCGGGCGAGGACGCCGGTGACGCCGCGGAGCCGGTCGAGCGGGGCCCCGAGGACGCGTACGGCGGTGGCGGAGGCGACCGGGCCGAGTACGACGAAGGAGGCCAGGGCCAGTACCGCGCCCGCTCCGGCCAGCCACACCGACGGGGAGAGCAGGACGCCGACGAGCGTCACCGCGAGGGCGAGCACGAGCATCCCCGTACCGGTCACCGCCCGCGCGCGGGAGGCGCCGGAGGTGTCGACGGCCGTCTCGCGCAGCGCGGCCAGTGGAGCGGTGCGGCCCGCTCGGGCCGCGGGCAGCAGGGCGGAGCCGAGGCAGACCAGGACGCCCACGGCGAGCGGGAGCAGCAGCGACAGCGCGCTGACCACCAGGGCGCCCTCGGGGAAGGGGAAGCCGATCGCCGGGAACAGGGCCTGGAGTCCGGCCGCGATGCCGATGCCGCCCGCGAGCCCGGCGGCGGACGCGGTCACGGCCACGACGGCCGCCTCGGCGAGGGTGGCGGCGGTGACCTGGCGGCGGGAGGCGCCCAGTGCGCGCAGCAGGGCGTTCTCCCGGGTGCGCTGGGCGACCACGATGGCGAAGGTGTTGTGGATGGAGAAGGTCGCGACCAGCAGGGCGATGCCGGAGAAGACGAGCAGGAAGGTCGTGAACAGGCTCAGGAACTGACTGGAGATCATGTCGGTGTTCTCCGCGGCCGACTCCTGGCCGGTGATGGCCTCGACGCCCTCGGGCAGTACGGGTGCCAGCCGGTCGACGAGTTCCCGCTGGCCGACGCCCGGCCCGGCCCGCACCTGGATGCTCGCCGCCTCGCCCGGGCGCGCGGTGAGGTACTTCTCGGCGTCGGCCCGGGTCATCCCGGTGAAGGTCACCTGGGCCATGCCGTCCTCACCCCCGAAGGTGGCGAGACCGACCACGGTGACCTCGACGGGGTCGGGGGTGCGCAGGGTGGTGGTGTCGCCGATCGTCAGGCCGCCCTGCTCGGCGGCGCCGCGGTTGACGACGACCTCGCCGGACTGCTGCGGGGCGCGGCCCTCGGCGAGGCGGTACGGGTTCAGCTCGGGGTCGGTGATCCAGTTGCCGGCCAGGGTGGGTGGTCCCTGGCCGCCGATCGGGTCGCCGTTCGCGCCGACGAGCTGGCCCGCGCCCTGGATGCTGGGGGCGGCGGCCGCGACGCCGGGGACCCGCTCGATCGTCCGCACCAGGCCGGTGCCGACCGGCTGCCGTACGCCCTGGCTCTCGCCCGGTGTGGTGATGGCGTCGGCGCTGCGCACCACGGCGTCGGTGCCGCCGGCGGCGTTGCCGAACATGGTGTCGAAGCTCGCACGGAGCGTGTCGCCCATGACCAGGGTGCCGGTCAGGAAGGCGACGCCGAGGACCACGGCGAGGAACGTCCCGGCGAAGCGGCGTTTGTGGGCCCTGAGCGAGGAGGCGCTCAGGCGGACGGAGGCGTTCATGAGGGCACCTCGAAGGCTTTCATCCGGTCCAGGACCTTGTCGGCGGTCGGCGCGTCCATGCGGTCGACCAGGCGCCCGTCCGCGAGGAAGACGACCTCGTCCGCGTGGGCGGCGGCGACGGGGTCGTGGGTGACCATGACGACGGTGCGGCCGGTCTGCCGGACGGTGCGGCCGAGGAGGCCGAGCACCTCGCCGCCGGAACGGGAGTCGAGGTTGCCGGTGGGCTCGTCGGCGAAGACCACGTCCGGCTGCCCGGCGAAGGCGCGGGCAACCGCCACCCGCTGCTGCTGCCCGCCGGAGAGTTCAGCGGGCCGGTGGTGGAGGCGGTCGCGCAGTCCCACGACGTCGATCAGCGCGTCGACCCACTCGGTGTCACCCCGGCGCCCGGCCAGGTCCAGCGGGAGGGTGATGTTCTCGGCGACGGTCAGCGTCGGCACCAGGTTGAAGGCCTGGAAGACGAAGCCGACGCGGTCGCGGCGCAGCAGGGTGAGCCGGCGGTCGTCGAGGGTGCTCAGGTCGGTGTCGCCGATGCGGGCGGTGCCCGAGGTGAGCGTGTCGAGTCCGGCGGCGCAGTGCATCAGGGTGGACTTGCCGGAGCCGGAGGGCCCCATGATGGCGGTGAAGCGGCCGGCCGGGAAGTCGACGCTCACGCCGTCCAGGGCGCGTACGGCGGTGTCGCCACCGCCGTACACCTTCACGGCGTCCACGACCCGGGCGGCGGCCCGGGTGACGGTCGTCGTGGTCATGCCGCACCGCCCTTGCCCGTCCGGCCGAACTGCTCGTCCAGCACGGACAGCCGGCGCCAGTACTCGTCCTCGTCGATCTCGCCGGAGGCGAAGCGGTGGCCGAGCACGGTGATGGGCGAGTTGTCCGCGACGGTCGTCGGCCGTCCGGGTCCGCGGCGGCCGCGCCACACCGTGCGCCGCAGCAGGGTGATGCCGCCGCCGATGACCAGCGCCCAGATCACCGGGAAGAGCAGGATCCACGGGCCGGGCCCGCCGTCGCCGAACTGTGCCAGGGTCTCCATGTCGTCCAACTCCTCGGTCGCGATGTCCCTTGTGTCGCTTCCGAGCCTCGCTCCGCAAGGGGGTCCCGGTCGTCGTACGGCCAGCGGCAGTGGGCGTACGACGACGGGAGTACCGCGGCGGTCCGGGTCTGCTCCCGCCGCTCTTCCTCGCCCTCTCGACTTCTGTAACTACTAGTATGTACAGTGAGCGCATGAGCACCTCGGAACGACTGATCGAGTCCACCCGCGAGTTGCTGTGGGAGCGCGGGTACGTGGGCACCAGCCCCAAGGCCATCCTCGAGCGGGCGCAGGCGGGGCAGGGCAGCATGTACCACCACTTCAAGGGCAAGCCCGACCTCGCGCTCGCCGCGATCCGGCGCACCGCGCAGGAGATGCGGGCCGCCGCCGGGGCCGTGCTCAACGGCCCGGGGACGCCGTACGAGCGCATCGAGGCGTATCTGCGACGCGAGCGCGACGTGCTGCGCGGGTGCCCGGTCGGCCGTCTGACGATGGACCCGGACGTGATCGCCGACGACGCCCTGCGCGCGCCGGTGGACGAGACCCTCGACTGGCTGCGCGAGCAGATCGCGCAGTTGGTGGAGGAGGGCCGGGAGCAGGGCGAGTTCGCGCCCTCGCTGGACGGCGAGGAGATCGCGGCGGCGGTCGTCGCGACCGTCCAGGGCGGCTACGTGCTGGCCCGCGCGTCCGGCTCGCCCGCCGCCTTCGACGCGGGCGTCCGGGGACTGCTCTCACTGCTCGCCACCCACAAGAACGCCACCGCGTAGAGGAGTTCGACGACCGTGCACATCACCCGGCAACGCCCCGGAACCGAGCGGGGCCCGGCCGAGAACTTCACCGGCCCGGTGTGGCTCGACGAGATCGCCGCTCCCCCGGCCCCGTCCCGGCTCCGCATGTTCCACGTCCACTTCGCGCCGGGCGCGCACACCGCCTGGCACCGCCATCCGCACGGCCAGGTCCTGCACATCCTTCAGGGCGAGGGCCGGGTGCGGCGCGAGGGCGGTGCGGTGGAGACCGTGCGCGCGGGCGACACCGTGTGGATCGAGCCGGGCGAGTGGCACTGGCACGGCGCCGGGCCGCACACCTTCATGAGCCACCTCGCGGTCGTCGAGGCCGCCGGGGACGGCACGACCACCGAGTGGGGCGCCCACGTCGCCCACGAGGACCCGCACGCCTGAGGGGGCATCCGATGCACGCCATGCAGTACAGCTTCACCCTGCCCGCCGACTATCCGATGGAGGTCATCAGGGAGCGCGTGGCCCGCACCGGGCACCTGCTGGACGAGTGGCCCGGACTCGGGCTCAAGGCGTATCTGATCCGCGAGCGCGAGAAGGACGGCTCCCCCGTCAACCAGTACGCGCCGTTCTACCTGTGGCACACCGTGGAGGGCATGAACTCCTTCCTCTGGGGCGGCGCCTTCCAGCGGCCCACCGACGACTTCGGCCGGCCCGCGGTCCAGCAGTGGACGGGCCTGGCGTACGAGGAGGGCGGCGCCGCCGGCTCCCCCGCGCGGGTGGCGGTCCTGCGGCGGCAGCGGGTGCCGGAGGGCGTGCCGTTGTCCAAGGTGGCGGCGGACGCGGTGCGCGAGACCGGGCGACTGGCCGCCGGGGACGGGGCGCTGCTCGCGGCGGCGGTCGTGGACACCCGGCGCTGGGAGACGGTGCACTTCTCGCTGCACGCCGGTGACGCGCCGGACGGTGCGGCGGGCGAGGTCTTCCGGGTACTGCACCTGTCCGCGCCCGGACGGGGCCTGCTGCCCGGGGGACCCCAGTGGTGAGCGCCGTCCGCACGGTCCTGGGGGACGTGCCCGGCGGGGACCTGGGGGTGTGCGACGCCCACGACCACCTGTTCTTCGCCAGTCCCCGGCTGCCCGGCGAGGAACTGCGCGACGCGGCGGCGGCACGGGCGGAACTGGCCGCGTTCCGGGAGCGGGGCGGCGGCGCGGTGGTGCAGTGGACGCCGTACGGGCTGGGTCGACGGGCCGCCGATCTGCCCGCCCTGTCCCGGGACACCGGCGTCCACGTGGTGGCCGCCACGGGACTGCACCAGGACGTCCACTACGACGAGGGCACGCTCGCCGCGCTGCGGGGCCGCGCGGCCGAGGTCTTCGTCGCCGAACTGACCCGGGGCATCGGGACGTCGGGCGTCCGCGCGGGACTGATCAAGGTGGCGGGCGGCTTCCACGCGCTCGACGCGCACGCGCGATGGACGATGTCGGCGGCGGCCGAGGCGCACCACGCGACGGGGGCGCCCATCGCCGTGCATCTGGAGCTGGGGACCGGCGCGCTGGACGTACTGGAGCTGCTGTGCGGCGAGTCGGGGGTCCCGCCGCAGAGCGTGATCCTCGGTCACCTCAACCGCTCCCCCGACCCCGTGACGCACCGGCAGGCGGCCGGGTCGGGGTGCTGGCTGGCCTTCGACGGGCCGTCGCGGGGAAACCACGCCACCGACTGGCGGATGCCGGACGCGGTGCGGGACCTCGCCGAAGCGGGGTTCGGCGACCGGCTGCTGCTGGGCGGCGACACGACGACGGCCTCCGCCCGTTCGGTCGACGGCGGTCCGGGCATGCCGTACCTGCTGCGCCGGGTGGCCGCCCGGCTGGCCCTCGCCGTGGGGGACGACCTGGTGCGGCGCATCCTCACCGAGAACCCGGCACGGGCGTTCGCCGTCGACTGGCGCTGACGCCCCCTCCCGCGGACCCCGTCCCGGACCCACCCGACAGGAGATCCCTGATGCCCTTCGTCCGCATCGACGCCCACGGCGGCGACACCGGCGGCGACCGCCTCGACGCGCTCGGGCGGGCCGTCCACGACGCCCTGGTCGAGACGCTCGGCATCGCGTCCGACGACCGCTTCCAGGTCCTGACCGCCCACGACGCCGCCCGCGGCACCCTGCGCTACGACGACTACCTCGGGGTGCGCCGGGACGCCGGCATCGTCTTCGTGGCGATCACGCTGCGGGCGGGGCGGACGACCGGACGGAAGGAGGCGCTGTACCGCCGGATCGCCGAGCTCGCCGAGGAGTACGCGGGGACGGAGCCCCGCAACGTCTTCGTCACCCTGACCGAGAACACCTCCGCGGACTGGTCGTTGGGCGACGGTCTCGCGCAGTACGTAGGGTCGGGATCATGCTGAGACTCGGAATCCCCGTCATCGGTGTCACGGACGTCCCCCGCGCGGTGGCGTTCTGGACGGCCGCGCTGCCCCTGGTCGCCACGGAGGAGTGGCGGAGCGAGACCTGGCGCACGCTGGAGTACGCGGACGGCTCCGGGCGGGCCCTCGGCCTGCTGCGCAGTGACTCGCCGCCCGAACCGCGGCCCCGTCTCCACCTCGACCTGTTCACGGACTCGGCCGAGGAGCAGCGGGCGGAGGTGCGGCGGCTGACCGGCCTCGGTGCGCGGGCCGTGGAGTGGGACCTGTATCCGCCCGACCCCGACTTCGTCGTGCTCGCCGACCCGGACGGCAACATCTTCTGCGTCGTCGACCTCAGCCACGCCCCGAGCGGCGGCGACCGGCCCGCGCCCTGAGCTGCGGGCCCGGCTCGGCCGCCTACGCGGGCACGCCGCCCAGCGGGTCGTCCAGGACCGGCTGCCAGGCCAGTTCGGCCGCGCCCACCAGGCTGTTGTGGTCGAGGCCGCAGGGCAGGATCGGCACCCCGCCGCTCTGGCCCCACAGGCTGCGCCCGGCGACGACCGCGCGCAGCCGCTCAGGGTCGGCGTCGAGGAGCGCCCGGTGCAGTCCGCCGAGGATGATGCGGTCCGGGTTGAGGATGTTCACCAGCCCCGCGAGACCCAGGCCCAGGCGGTCGATGAGGGTCTCGGTGGCGGCACGGACGTCCGGGTCGGCATAGTGCTCGCGGATCAGGTCGTAGGACTGCTGGAGCAGGGACACCTCGGGTCCCGGTGCGCGGCCGGCCGCCGTGAGGAAGGCCAGCGGGTCGGTCTCCACGTCCAGGCAGCCGCGGCTGCCGCAGTGGCAGGGGCGGCCCTCGGGGTTGACGGTGAGGTGTCCGACCTCCAGCGCGAGCCCCGAACTGCCGGTGTGCAGACGGCCGTCGAGGACCAGCGCACCGCCGACACCGCGGTGGCCGGTGGCCACGCACAGCAGGTCGCGGGCGCCGCGGCCGGCACCGTGGCGGTGCTCCGCGAGGGCGGCGAGGTTGACGTCGTTGCCGGTGAAGGCGGGGCCCTCGATCCCCGCGGCGCGCACCTGCCGCGCGAAGATCTCCCGCACGGGCGCGCCGGCCGGCCAGGCCAGGTGCAGCGGGTTCAGCGCCAGGCCCTCCGGTTCCGCGACGGCCGACGGCACCGCCAGTCCGGCGCCGACGCAGCGCCGCCCGGTCTCCCGCAGGAGTTCCGCGCCCGCCTCGACGACCGAGCCCAGCACCTTCGCCGGGTCCGCGTCGACGACCTCGCAGCCGGGCGCGGTGGCGACGATCCGGCCGCCCAGACCGACCAGGGCGGCGCGGAATCCGTCGGCGTGGATCTGGGCGGCGAGGACGACGGGCCCGTCCTCGGCGACCGAGAGACGGTGCGAGGGGCGGCCCTGGGATCCGGCCGCCGCGCCGGGCCTGGCGTCCACCCGGATCAGGCCGAGCGCCTCCAGCTCGGCGGCGACCGCCCCGGCCGTGGCCCGGGTCACGCCCAGTTCCGCGGTGAGGACGGCCCTGGTGGGGGCGCGTCCGGTGTGCACGAGCTCCAACGCGGGCCCGAGCGCACCGCGCCCCCGGTCCAGCCGCGTCCTCGAGGTGGTCCCTTCCCCCGCCGCCCGGGGGTCCGCCTTGCCGCTCATGAGGGGGAGTCTCCCATGATCCGTCCGGGCGGGGTGCCTAGAGGCCGCTGACCCGGAGCGTGATGTTCAGCCGCCCGGCGAGTCCCAACTCGGGCGGCGCGGTGCCCGGGTGCACCCTCGGCACCCCGTGGTACGCGAGCCGGGAGGGGCCGCCGAAGACGAACAGGTCACCGCTGCGCAGCTCGGTGTCGGTGTAGGGGCGGGTGCGGGTCTCGGGGTTGCCGAAGCGGAAGACGCAGGTGTCGCCGAGGCTCAGGGAGACCACGGGGGCCCCGGAGCGCTCGTCCGCGTCGCGGTGCATGCCCATGCGGGCGTCGGCGTCGTAGAAGTTGATCAGCGCGATGTCGTACGGCTCCCGTGCCACCGCTTCGGCGCCCAGCGCGTCGGCCACCGCGCGGCGGGCGAGGTCGTCGAGCCAGTCCGGGAAGGCCTTGACCGGGGCCCCGTCGCCGTCGACGGCGGTGGGGGCGTAGCCGTACGGGTACCAGTGGCGGCCGAGGCAGACCTGCCGGGCGGTCATGGTGCCGCCGCCGGGGGTGCGCACCGTGCGGAGTCCGGCCGGTGGGCGGGCCCACGCGCGGCAGGCGTCCAGCAGCTCGCGCTGCCGTCCCGGGGCCAGCCAGTCCGGCACGTGGACGGCGCCGGGCGCGGTCTCGGCGCGGGTTCTGGGGAACAGCTCGGCGTCCATGTCCCCATCCTGCCTCCGCGCCCCGCCTCCCGGGCGCGACCGGTGCTGAGCTGCGGCTCGGCTAGCCTGGGCACACGATGAACGACGGCAACACGCAGGACCCCGGCACGCACGACCGCGGCGCGCACCACGGCAACAGGCACCACCGCAGCATGCGCCACGGCAGCACGCATGACGGCAGCACGCATGACGGCGCAACGCATGACGGCGGCACGCACGGTCGCGGCGGGAACGACGGCGGTGATCGTGGCGACCGTATGACGACGCCCTGGGGCTCACACGTGCTGTCCCGCTACCCCGAGGACCCGCGGGACCGGCTCCGCGCCTGGGACGCGTCCGACGAGTACCTGCTGGGGCACCTCGCGGAGCGGGAGGTCCCGCTGGACGGCACGGTCGTGGTCGTCGGCGACCGCTGGGGAGCGCTGGTGACGGCGCTGGCGGCGCACCGGCCGGTGCAGATCACCGACTCCCACCTGGCGCGGGAGGCGACGCGCGCCAATCTGGGGCGCAGCGGCGTCGAGCCGGGTTCGGTGCGCCTGCTCACCACGCAGGATCCGCCGCCGGACCGCGTCGACGTGCTGCTGGTGCGGGTGCCGAAGAGCCTGGCGCTGCTGGAGGACCAGCTGCTGCGGCTGGCGCCCGCGCTGCACGAGGGCACGGTCGTGGTCGGCACCGGGATGGTGAAGGAGATCCACACCTCGACGCTCCGGCTGTTCGAGCGGATCGTCGGCCCGACCCGGACCTCACTGGCCGTGAAGAAGGCCCGGCTGATCTTCGCCGAACCCGACCCCGCGCTGAAGCCGCCCGCCAACCCGTGGCCGCTCGGGTACCGGCTCCCCGACGACGTCGGACCGCTCCTGTCCGGCCGGCCCGTCGTCAACCACGCCGGGGTCTTCTGCGCCGACCGGCTCGACATCGGCACCCGCTTCCTCCTGCGGCACCTGCCGGAGCCCGGGGGCTTCCGGCGGGTGGTGGACCTGGGCTGCGGGAACGGTGTGGTCGGTACGGCGGTGGCGCTGGCCGATCCCGACGCCGAGGTGCTGTTCACCGACGAGTCGTTCCAGGCGGTGGCCTCGGCCGAAGCGACGTACCGGGCCAACGAGGTCGCGGGTCAGGCGGAGTTCCGGGTCGGCGACGGGCTGGCCGGCGTGCCGGACGGCAGCGTCGACCTGGTGCTCAACAACCCGCCGTTCCACTCCCACCAGGCGACGACCGACGCCACGGCGTGGCGGATGTTCACCGGGGCGCGGCGGGTGCTGCGCCCGGGCGGCGAACTGTGGGTGGTCGGCAACCGGCACCTGGGCTACCACGTCAAGCTGCGGCGCCTGTTCGGCAACAGCGAGCTGGTCGCGGGCGACCGGAAGTTCGTGGTCCTGAAGGCGGTCAGGGAGTAGCCGGAGGACGGGGAGCGGGCGCGGTGGGGGCGATCACCCGGATGAGCGTCGCCACCGTCCGGACCATGGCTTGCCGCCCTGCGGTGAGGTAGCCGCGCGAGTCGACCGCCTCGGGACGGGCGGCTTGGTGCTCCCTGATGGCTCCGGTCATGGCGATGTTGAGGGCGGTGCCGACGTTGACCTTGGCGATGCCGCCCGCCACGGCCGCGGCGAGTTCCCCGTCCGGGACGCCGGAGGAGCCGTGCAGGACGAGGGGGACGTCCAGGGCGCCGGACAGTTCCCTCAGCAGGTCGTGGTCGAGGGCCGCGGTGCGGGTGGTCATGGCGTGGGAGCTGCCGACCGCGACGGCCAGGGCGTCCACGCCGGAGTCGGCGACGAAGGCCCGCGCCTCGGCGGGGTCGGTGCGGGCACCGGGGGCGTGGGCGTCGAGCGGCGGCGCCCCGTCCTTGCCGCCGACCTCCCCCAACTCGGCCTCGAGCCACATCCCTTGGGAGTGCGCCCAGTCGGCGGCGGCCCGGGTCGCGGCGAGGTTCTCGGCGTACGGCAGCCGGGCGGCGTCGTACATCACGGAGCTGAACCCGGCGTCCGCGGCCTGGCGCAGCAGGCTGTCGCTCTGCACGTGGTCGAGGTGCAGGGCGACGGGGACGGCGGCGGCCTCGGCGGCGGCGACGGCCGCGCGGGCCAGGGGCAGCAGGCGGCCGTAGCGGTACTTCACGGCGTTCTCGCTGACCTGGAGGAGGACGGGTCCGCGCGCCGACTCGGCGCCCGCGACGACGGCCTCGACATGCTCCAGGGTGATGACGTTGAAGGCGGCGACGGCGGTGCGCTCGGCCGCGGCACGGCCGATCAGGTCGCCGGTGGTGGCGAGGGGCACGGGGTCTGTTCCTTCCCTGCGTCGGGGCGGGCGTCAGGGGGCGAGGACGACCGAGCGGGTCAGGTGGCGCGGGCGGTCCGGGTCGAGGCCGCGGACCGCGGCGACGGCGACGGCGAGCCGCTGGGCGCGCACCAGTTCGGCGAGCGGGTCCAGCTCACCGGGCACCCACAGCGCGCCGGTGTCGCGCACCTGGTCCGCCAGTCCCTCGGGCGCCTCGCCGAACATCCAGGTCGCGGTGCCCGCGGTGCTGATGCTGATGGGGCCGTGCCGGTACTCCATCGCCGGGTACGCCTCGGTCCAGGACAGGGACGCCTCGCGCATCTTGAGTCCGGCCTCGTTGGCCAGTCCGACGGTCCAGCCCCGGCCGAGGAAGGTGAACTGGGTGCGTTCGACGAGCCCTTCGGGCAGCTCGCCGGCGAGCGCGGCGCGGGCGTCGGCGACGACGGCCTCGGTGTGCAGGCCCAGGTGGGCGCGGAGCACGGTGAGGGCGGTGGTCGCGAACCGCGTCTGGACGACGGACCGTTCGTCGGCGAAGTCGAGGACGACGACGTCGTCGGCGGCGGTCATGACCGGCGTCCGGGGGTCGGCGGTGAGCGCGACGGTGCGGGTGCGGCCCTTCAACTGCGTGAGCAGCGTCAGCACTTCGGTGGTCGTGCCGGAGCGGGTGAGGGCCACCACCCGGTCGTACGTCCGTCCCCGCGGGAACTCGGAGGCGGCGAACGCGTCCGTCTCGCCCTGGCCCGCGTCCTCGCGCAGCGCCGCCGCCGACTGCGCCATGAAGTACGAGGTGCCGCAGCCGACGATCGCCACCCGCTCCCCCGCCGCCGGCAGCGCCGCCGTGTGGCGCGCCGCCTCGGCCGCGGCGCGCGTCCAGCAATCGGGCTGGCTGTTGAGCTCGTCCTCGACATACGTCATGTCGCACACTCCCCGTCCCCGGACTGATTGTTCCTGCAAGGTATAGCGATCTTTCGAGCACTATCAAGCAATCAGCGGAAGAGTGCGGTGCGCTAGGGTCGGCGGGGGTCGAGGAACGGAGGCGCGGATGTCGCGCGACGCCCGCTGGAAGGCGCTGCTGGAGCTGCTCGTCGAGCGCGGCCGGCTGGACGTCGAGGAGGCGGCGACCGAGCTGGAGGTCTCGGCCGCGACGATCCGCCGTGACTTCGACCGGCTGGCCGAGCAGCAGATGCTGGTGCGCACGCGCGGGGGCGCGGTCGTCCACGGGGTGTCGTACGAACTGCCGTTGCGCTACAAGACCGCCCGCCGTGCCTCGGAGAAGCAGCGCGTCGCGCAGGCGGTCGCCGCGCTGGTGGCGCCCGGCGAGGCGGTGGGGCTGACCGGGGGGACGACCACCACGGAAGTGGCGCGCGCCCTGGCCGTGCGCACCGACCTGGCCTCCGGCACCCCCGCGCTGACCGTGGTCACCAACGCGCTCAACATCGCCAACGAGCTTGCCGTCCGGCCCCAGTTCAAGATCGTGGTGACCGGCGGTGTGGCGCGGGCGCAGTCGTACGAGCTGATCGGGCCGCTCGCGGACGGGGTGCTGGGCCAGGTGACCCTCGACGTGGCGGTCCTGGGCGTCGTCGCCTTCGACGTCGTGCACGGTGCCGCGGCCCACGACGAGGCGGAGGCCGCGATCAACCGGCTGCTGTGCGAGCGGGCCGAGCGGGTGGTCGTCGCCGCCGACTCCAGCAAGCTGGGGCGGCGGGCCTTCGCCCGGATCTGCGCGACCGGGTCGGTGGACACGCTGGTGACGGACGGCGCGGCCGACCCGGAACTGGTGCGCGGGTTCGAGGAGGCGGGGGTCCGGGTCGTCACGGCCTGAGGGTCCGCGGGGGCGGGGGTCCGGGTCGTTACGGCCTGAGGGTCCGCGGAGGTGGGCACCGGCCGGCCCCGGCCGTGGTGCCGGTCAGTGTCCGTGGCCGTCGGCGTGTTCCGGCGTCGCGGCCGGGGCGGATTCCGTGGCGCCCGGCGTCGATCCGGCGCGCACGGTGAACGCCGCGGTGTGGACCTCGCCCCGGTGCCGGAAGTCCAGGAAGAGGCGGTAGGCGCCGGCACTGGGCGCGGTGGCCGTGAACGAGATCTCCGGGCCGGGCTCGGTGGCGCCGTCGCCGGGTTCGCCGTTCGGGTGGACGTGGAGGTAGGCGAGGTCGCCGGCGCGCAGGGCGACGAGGTGGCCGTAGGCGCCGAGGTAGGGCTGGAGGTCGCCCACGGGCTCGCCGTCGCGGGACACCTTCAGCCTCAGCTCGCTCGCCTTGCCGGGGCGCAGGGAACCGTCGAGTTCGACCTGGTAGCCGTCGGTCCGGGCGGTGCCGTCCGGGGCCGGGAGCCGTGCGGGCTCGTATCGGCCGGAGGCGGCCAGGTCCGCGCCGAGGGTGAGGTTCTCGGCGCCCTCGGCGGCCGGGGTGAAGTCGGCGAAGACGCGGTAGCCGCCCGCCGCGGGCAGGTCGACGGGGGTGCTCCAGGTGCCGTCGGCGGCACGGGTGGGGTGCAGGTGGCGGTAGGTGACCAGGTCGCGTGAGGCCAGGACGAGGTGGAGTTCCTTCTCGTGCTCGCGCCGGTACGCGGTCACGGCGTCCCCGCTCGCGTCCCGGACCATGAAGCGCAGTTCGGTGCGCTGACCGGCGGTGACGCGCGGGGTGGCGAGGTCGAGGGTGTAGCCGCCCTCGGAGATCCGCAGGCCGCCGACCGGGGTGCTCTCGTGTCCCCCGTGGCCGCCGCCTTCTTCCGGCCGCGGCGACGGCCTGCCCGGGTCGCTCGGGCCACTCGGATCGCCCGGGTCGCTCGGAAGGCGCGGGTCGTCCCGCTCGCCGTGCTCCTCGTGGGGCGCGGGCGCGCTGTCCGCGACGATCGGGTCCACTCCCGTGCCGACGCCGTAGGCGGTGCCGAAGGTCGCGGCCAGGGCGGCCGCGAAGGCGGTGATCCTCAGTCCGGTGTGCATGGCGGTCGTCTCCTCGGATTGCGGGTCTCCGGCTCACGCGGAGACCTCTCCATGCACTTCACCATACCCCTGGGGGGTACCTAGTCAAGCGAGGGAGACGCTTGCGTTCGATACCCCCCAGGGGTATACATGGAATCGCTGGGACGGATACCCCCGCCCCGTATTGGCCGCACGATCTCCGGAGGAACGTCATGCCCTCGAACGTCACCACTCCCGCCGCCTCCCCCGTCACCACCGCCTACGCGGTGTCCGGCATGAGCTGCGGTCATTGCAGCGCGACGCTCACCCGGGTGATCGGCGAGCTGGACGGTGTGACCGGTGTCGACGTCGAGCTGGACACCGGCCGCGTCACGGTCACCGCTGCCGAGCCGGACGACGCCGCGATCGCCGCGGTGGTCGACGAGGCCGGCTACGAGCTGACCGGCCGCGCCTGACCGGCCCGCACTCCCCCGCCGCACCGCCGGGACCCGCGCCGCCGGGTCCCGGCCGACGACCCCGCGTCAGGAGCAGTCATGACCACCAGTACGACCAGCGCACCAGCCGAGGTGGAACTCGCCATCGGCGGCATGACCTGTGCCTCGTGCGCCGCCCGGATCGAGAAGAAGCTCAACCGGATGGAGGGCGTCACCGCCACCGTCAACTACGCGACGGAGAAGGCGAAGGTCAGCCATGCCGGTGCCGTGTCCGTCCAGGAGCTGATCGCCACGGTCGAGGCCACCGGGTACACGGCCCGCGAACCGGAGCCGGTCCGTGCCGAGCCCGTGAGCGGCGCGGAGGGCGCCGAGCCCGCCGACGCGCTGCTGCCGCTGAGGCAGCGGCTGGTGACGGCCGTGGTGCTGGCGGTCCCCGTCATCGCGATGGCGATGGTGCCGGCGTTGCAGTTCGAGTACTGGCAGTGGCTGTCGCTGACCCTGGCGGCGCCCGTGGTGACGTACGCGGCCTGGCCCTTCCACAAGGCCGCGGTCACCAACGCCCGGCACGGCGCGGCCACCATGGACACCCTGATCTCGGTCGGCACGTCGGCGGCCTTCCTGTGGTCGCTGTGGGCACTGTTCCTCGGCACCGCGGGCACCCCCGGCATGACCCACCCCTTCGAGCTGACCATCGCCCGCGGCGACGGCTCCGGGAACATCTATCTGGAGGCCGCGGCCGGGGTGACCGCGTTCATCCTCGCCGGGCGCTACTTCGAGGCCCGTTCCAAGCGCAAGGCCGGTGCCGCGCTGAAGGCCCTGCTGGAGCTGGGCGCCAAGGACGTCACCGTGGTCAGGGCGGGCCGTGAGGAGCAGATCCCGGTCGGGGACCTGAAGGCCGGGGACCGCTTCCTGGTGCGCCCCGGCGAGAAGATCGCCACCGACGGCACGGTCGTCGAGGGCACGTCGGCCGTCGACGCGTCGATGCTCACCGGCGAGTCCGTGCCGGTCGAGGTCGGCGTGGGCGACGGGGTCACCGGAGCGACCGTGAACGCGGGCGGCCGGCTCGTGGTCGAGGCGACCCGGGTCGGCGCCGACACCCAGCTGGCCCGGATGGCGAAGCTGGTGGAGGACGCGCAGAACGGCAAGGCGGCCGCCCAGCGGCTCGCCGACCGGATCTCCGGCATCTTCGTCCCCGTCGTGATCGCGCTCGCGCTGGCCACCCTCGGCTTCTGGATCGGCAACGGCTCCGGGCCGGCCGCCGCGTTCACGGCCGCCGTCGCCGTCCTGATCATCGCCTGCCCCTGCGCACTGGGTCTTGCCACCCCGACCGCGCTGATGGTCGGCACCGGGCGCGGCGCCCAGCTCGGCATCCTCATCAAGGGTCCCGAGGTCCTGGAGTCCACCCGCAAGGTCGACACCATCGTCCTGGACAAGACCGGCACCGTCACCACCGGACGTATGACGCTGCTCGCCGTGCACACCGCGGAAGGCACCGGGGAGGCCGAAGTGCTGCGGCTGGCCGGGGCGTTGGAGCACGCCTCGGAGCACCCGATCGCCCGGGCGGTGGCCGCCGGCGCCGCCGAACGGGTCGGCACCCTGCCCGCCCCGGAGGACTTCGCCAACGTGCCGGGGCTCGGCGTCCAGGGTGTCGTCGAGGGCCACGCGGTCCTGGTGGGCCGCGAGCAGCTGCTCGCCGAGTGGGCCATGGAACTGCCCGCCGGCCTGGCCCGGACCAAGGCCGAGGCGGAGCGGGACGGCCGCACCGCGATCGCCGTGGCCTGGGACGGCGAGGCCCGGGCGGTCCTGGAGGTCGCCGACGCGGTCAAGGAGACCAGCCCCGAGGCGATCACCCGGCTGCGCGCCCTGGGCCTGACGCCGGTGCTGCTGACCGGGGACAACGAGGCGGTGGCCGCCTCCGTCGCCCGCGAGGTCGGCATCGACGCCGAGCACGTCGTCGCCGAGGTCATGCCCGAGGACAAGGTCGCCGTCGTCAAGCGCCTCCAGGGCGAGGGGCGTTCGGTGGCGATGGTCGGCGACGGGGTCAACGACGCCGCCGCGCTGGCCCAGGCGGACCTGGGACTCGCCATGGGCACCGGCACCGACGCCGCCATCGAGGCGGGCGACCTCACCCTCGTCCGCGGGGACCTGCGGGTCGCCGCCGACGCCATCCGGCTGGCCCGCCGGACCCTCGGCACCATCAAGTCCAACCTGTTCTGGGCCTTCGCCTACAACGTCGCCGCCCTGCCGCTCGCCGCCGCGGGGCTGCTCAACCCGATGATCGCCGGGGCGGCCATGGCCTTCTCGTCCGTCTTCGTCGTCGGCAACAGTCTGCGGCTGCGGGGCTTCAAGACCACGGACTGACCCCACCGCCTCGCCACCGGGCCGCCGGCCACCTCCGTGAGGAGCGGCCGACGGCCCACTGGTACGTGGCCCCGGCCGGCCCGGACCGCACCCCGCCCGGTCCGGGCCACACACTGCCCGGTCCGAACCGCACCCTGCTCGCTCCCTGCCGCACCTGGCCGGTACGGGCCGCACCCGCCCCGGATGGGCCCCGCCGCTCCATGGCGACACCCCCCGGCCGGGCCCCGCTCCTTGGCCACGCCCACCGGACGGACCCCCGGACGGGCGCCGCCCGCGCGCCGCCGGGTGCGGGGACGACCAGGATGGTGCGGGTCCCCTCTCCCGCGGAGCAGGAGCCCATGACCGAACCGACCCACGCCGACCGCGGCACCCCGGGCCCGCTCGGGCCGCCGGCCGGTCCGGAGTCCGCGCCGAAGCGGGCCCTCGCGGCCGTGCTCGGGGATCTGCGGGCCGTGGACGGCGCGTTGTACGCGGCCGTCGCCGCCACGTCCACGCCCGCGCTCGACCGGGCGCTGCGGCGCCTGTCCCATGCCGCGGACCATTCGAAGGTCTCGCTCGGGATCGCCGCCGTCCTCGCCCTGAGCGGTGCGCGGGCGCGGCGCGCGGCCCTGGTCGGCGTGGGGGCGGTCGCCGTCGCGTCGGCTTCGGCGAACCTGCTGGGCAAGCGTCTGGTGCACCGGGCGCGACCGGACCGGGAGGCCGCGCGGGTGACGGTGGACCGCCATGTACCCATACCCGCGTCGGCGTCGTTCCCGTCGGGGCACACGGCCGCGGCGGTCGCGTTCGCCACGGCCGTCGGCGTCGTCCTGCCCGAGGCCGCCGTGCCGCTCGGCGCGCTGGCGGGCGCCGTGGGCTACTCCCGGGTCCACACCGGCGTGCACTATCCCGGAGACGTCGCCGCGGGCGCCGTCCTGGGCATCGCCAGTGCGGCGGCCGCACTGGCGGCGGCGGCGCCTGCCCGGGTTCGTCAGCCGAACACCTTCACGGCCTGGTAGTACGTCCAGGCCGTGCTGTTGCAGGCCGTCTTGGTGGCACCGCCGTAACCGGCGCAGACCCGCTTGAGGTCCTCGTAGAAGGCGCTGTCGAGGCGGGACTTGTTGGCGCTGAAGGTGCCCGCGTCCTTGTAGTTGCGGTAGCCGAAGTCGTGCCGTGCGCAGGAGGTGCTGAAGGGGAAACCGAACGGGTTGTCCGGCGAGGTGGAGCAGTAGTCGGTGGTCCAGTCGAAACCGTAGGCGGACCAGGCGGACTTGTTCGCCCGTGCGGCGTTCCAGGCGTTGTAGCTGGACGCGCTGGTCTGCGTCCAGCTCGCGAGGACCTGGGGCTTGTCGGCGGGGGCGGCGTCGGCGGCCGCCGCGGTGGCTACGACGGTGGTCACGGCCAGGGCCGCGGCGGTGAGTCCGGTGGCGAGTCTGCGGTGCATTCCCACACCTCCACGAGGATGCGACCCACCCTTTGGGCCGCAGGTTCATGTCAAGATGATGCGCATCTCCACCACCCGTTCACACCTATGGCGGCCCAACTCGCTGTGAACATATCGACTTTGGTGCGTTACGCGCGCTCCGCGGGGGCCCAGTCGGGGTGGTCGCCGTGCATCGCGGAGTGGAAGGGGTCACCGGGGGTGATCTCGCCCGCGCGCACCGGCCGTCCGGTGAACGCCGCCTTGTACAGCGCCGCGGCGAACTCCAGCGTGGCGCGGGCCTCCGGACCGCTGCCGGGCGGGCGGACCCCGGCGTCCCACGCGTCCAGTACGGCCCCGAGTTGCGCCGCGTGGGAGCTGGGCACGTCGGCGCCGGGGGCACTCCAGGCGGCGGCGCGTTCGGGCGCGACGTGCGGGGCGGGGGTGTAGGTCCAGTCGTCGTTGCGATGCCCGTACAGGTGCGTCAACTCGACCGTCGCGTCGGCGCAGTCGACGCGTATCCGGCTCCTCTCGTGCGGGGAGAGCACGCTGTTGACGACGGTGGCGAGGGCGCCGCTCTCGAAGCGCACCAGGGCGGTGGAGACGTCCTCGCCCTCGGTGTCGTGCACCAGCCGCGCCGCCATGGCCCGTATCTCCGCCCAGGGGCCGAGCAGATGGAGCAGCAGGTCGTACTGGTGGATGCCGTGGCCCATGGTCGGGCCGCCGCCCTCGGTGGTCCAGCGTCCGCGCCAGGGCACCGCGTAGTAGGCGGCGTCGCGGTGCCAGGTCGTCTGGCAGTGCGCGACCAGCGGCGCGCCCAGTTCGCCGTTCGCGATCAGTGCGCGGGCGTGCGCGGCGCCGGAGCCGTACCGGTGCTGGAAGATCACGGACGCGTACGCCCCGGACCCCTTCTCGGCCGCCGCGATGTCGTCGTACTCGGCGAGGGAGAGGCACAGCGGCTTCTCGCACAGCACCCAGGCACCCGCCTCGAGCGCAGCCACCGTCTGCTCCCGGTGCAGCGACGGCGGTGTGCCGACCAGCACCAGGTCGGGGCGTACGGCGTCCAGCATGGCGCCCGTCGAGGTGTGTCCGGCGACGTCGCCGGGCGCCTGCGCGCGGAAGGCGTCGAGCCGCGCCGGGTCCACGTCGACGGCGGCGACCAGTTCGACGCGGTCGGCGTGCGCGGCGAGGGCGGGCAGGTGACTGCCGGTGACGATGGCACCGGTACCGACCACGGCGACCCGGCGGCGGACGGGACGTGGAGCCATGCGGTCCTCCTCGGACGGCGGCGCGGTCGCACGCGTCCGTCGACGAACGGTGATGGATACGAAGCGAGAGCGACAGAAAGCGCTTTCAGACTGAGCCGACCCTAAATGGCGAGCGATGGCCCGGACAACCCCCACCGTTTGCGGGGCGGGCGTACGGCTGGTCGACTGTCGCGGGGGGACCGGGGCCGGCGGTACCGCGGCGGCCCACCCTTCAGTCCTCTCCGGAAGGAGTCCAGGCGTGAGTTCCCCGAAGCCGAAGCCCTCGTCGTCCGCGGAGCACCGGTCGGACGGCAGCCAGCCCTGGCTGCACCAGAAGGGCCGGACCATCCAGGAGTTCGGCACCGTCAAGCAGTTCCCCGTGGCGCTGACCATGGAGACCCGCCTCTACTCCTGCCAGCGGCTCAACAAGGTCCTGGCGGACACCCGGATCCTGCACGATCTGTACAAGAAGTACCACTGGCTGATGCGCGGGGCGACGTTCTACCAGCTGCACCTGCTGCTGGACAAGCACGCCGGTGAACAGCTGGAGCTGATCGACACCATCGCCGAACGCGTCCAGACGCTCGGCGGCGTCGCGGTCGGCGACCCCCGGCACGTCGCGGAGATCACCACCGT
Source organism: Streptomyces sp. CS113 (assembly GCF_002188365.1). Taxonomy (NCBI): domain Bacteria; kingdom Bacillati; phylum Actinomycetota; class Actinomycetes; order Kitasatosporales; family Streptomycetaceae; genus Streptomyces; species Streptomyces sp. CS113. The sequence goes on along the minus strand of NZ_KZ195574.1, from coordinate 7,591,884 downwards.
GCCGCGCCCGCCGGACGGGGTGGAGGAGGTGCCGTCGATGCTCTCGCGGCTGCTGGAGGCGCACGAACTGATCCTGACGGAGTGCCACGACGCGGCGGCGCGCACCCAGGAGTACGGGGACGACGGCACCAACGACCTGCTGGTCTCCGAGGTCGTGCGCACCAACGAACTCCAGGCGTGGTTCGTGGCGGAACACCTCGTGGACACACCGCTGGTCCACGCCTGACCCCGCCGGACATGGCGCACACCGGCGAGGACACCGAGGGCAGCCCTCCGGCACACGGACGGTGGCACGCGTTCCGGCAGTCGCCGTTCTGGCCGGCCACCGTGCTGGTGCTGATCCTCGCGGCCGCGGCGGGGCTCTTCGCGGGCTCGTACACCTACTCGATGGCGAACCCGACGCCGCGCCTGATCCCCACGGCCGTGGTCGGCTCCTACGAGGAGGCGGGCGGCCGGGCCTTCCTGTACGGCCTGGAGAAGGCGCTGGACACCTCGGTGCGGGTGCATCCCTACGGGACCCGCGCCGCGGCCCGCGAGGCGATCGAGCAACAGGAGGTCTTCGCGGTCTTCGAACTGCGCGACGACGGGCGGAGCGCCGCCCTCGACGTGTCCGGCGCGTCCGGCGCGTCGGTCGCCGAGTTGCTCGCGCAGACGACGCCGGCCGTGGGGAAGAAGCTCGGCGTCGACGTCACCGTCCGGGACGTCAACCCCCTTCAGAAGGGGGACCCGCGCGGGCTGGCGATCTTCTACATCTCCCTGGCCGCCGTGATCATCGGCTTCGTCGGGGCGATCCAGCTGAGCGTGCACGCGCGGGCGCTCACCCCCGTGGAACGCATCCTGTTCACCGCGGTCTACGCGCTGCTCGGCGGGTTCGTCATCGCGGCCACGGTGGACTGGCTGCTGGGCGCGGTGGACCTGCCGTTCGCCGAGTCGTGGCTGATCCTGGCGCTCACCATGTTCGTGTCCGGCATGGTCTTCACCATGTTCAACACCATGTTCGGCCGTTGGGCGATGCTGCCGACCTGGGGCCTCATGGTGATCATCGGCAATCCGTCCTCGGGGGGCGCGGTGTCCTGGCCGCTGCTGCCGTCGCCGCTGGGGGTGATCGGCCGGTGGCTGCCGCCCGGCGCCTCGGTCAACGCCCAGCACACCGCGGTGTACTTCCAGGGCCACCAGCACGCGTTCCCGTTCCTGGTGCTGGGCGGGTGGGCGCTGCTGTCCTGCACGGTCTTCTGGGTGTGGCGGCACCGGCATCCCGGCGGACGGGAGAAGGGACCGCCGGAGGCCGAGCCGGAGGCCGCCGGGTCCTGACGGTCCGCCGGTGCTCGCTCGGGCGGGTCAGGGGGTGGTCAGGGCACGGCAGGCCATCTGGAGGGCCAGCCGGTTGCCGGGGTCGTCCAGCGGCACGCCGAGCCGTTCGCGGACCTGGCGCAGCCGGGCGGCGACGGTGTTGCGGTGCAGGCCGAGGGCGCGGGCGGTGGCGGCGGCGGAGCCGCCGTGCTCCAGGAAGATCCGCAAGGTGGTGAGCAGGTGGGCGTGGTCGGGGCCGCGCAGCGGGGCGAGCGCGGTCTCGGCGAAGGCGCGGGTGATGTCGGACTGCTGCCAGGCGGCCAGCAGTCTGCCCACGCCGAGTTCGTCGGTGTGTTCGACGGACGGCCGGACGTCCCTGGCCGCCGCGAGCCGCACCGCGTTGCGGGCCTCGGTCAGGGTGTCGGCCAGCCCGCCGGGGCCCTGGCGGGGCCTGCCGATGCCGGCCACCAGCCGCCAGTCGGCGGGAAGTTCGGCGAGCGCCCGGCGCACCCGGTGGAGCAGGAGCCGGGGTTCGTCGTCGGCGGGCCGCGGGCCGCTGCTGCACCACAGGGCCCAGTCGCCGTCGCCCTCCGCCACCGCCTGGGCGGTGACGCCGTGCCGGGACAGGGCGGCGAGCACCGGTGCGGGGACGGTGCCGGGGCGGCCGGCCGCCGGCGGTTCCTCGGCGTGCACGGCCAGGCCCACGTGCCAGTCCTCCAGTCGCCAGCCCAGGGCGACCGCCTGCTCGACGACCTCCCGGCTGACGGTGCCCCGGCCGGTGACGACCTCCGCCAGCAGGCGGCGGCGGACGGCGCTGTCGTGGTCGGCGCGGGTGCGGGCTCCGGCGAGCCAGGACCGGACGAAGGGTTCGAGCAGGGCGAGGCCCAGTGCGACGGTGTCGGCACGGTCCTCGTCGGCCCGTTCGAAGGGCCACACCAGCCAGGCGGTGACCGGCGCGGCACCGCCCGGCAGGTGCCCGGCGAGCGGGACGGCGTGCACGGGGTGGGCCAGCAGGCCGGGGGTGCGCTGGGGCACGGCGAGCTGCGGGCGCAGGGCGTCCGGCACGACCGGGTCACCGACGATGGCTCCGCCGTCCGGGGTGACGAGGCTGACGTCGGCGGCGAGCACGGTCCGGGCCACGGCGATCAACTCCGGCCCCTCCGTGCGGGTGGCGAGCCGGCGGAGCAGGTTCTCGACGGTGCGGGCCCGCGTCACCTCGGGGGCGCGGACCCGCAGGGTGAGATCGAGGGCGAGCCGGAAGGGGTCGTCCGTGGCGGCCCACAGCACGGGAATCCGGAGCCGGTCGGCCAGTCGTACGGCGGACAGCGGTGGCCTGGCCGTGCCGTCGGCGGTGACGCACAGCGCCGCGGCGCCGGCCTCCTGGGCCCGGCGGACGAGGGCGTCGAGCCGGTAGGCGGGCGTGGCGTCCTCCGCCGTGCAGAGCACCAGGTGGCCGTCGACCGGGTCGAGGACGCCCCGGTACGCGGTGACGTCCCGCACGGGCCGCCCCAGCCCGGCGTGCCCGGCCAGCGTGCGGGCGCCCTCGAGCAGGGGATCGGCCAGCAGATCGGCAACACTCGGAACGGCGGTCACGACGACCCCCAGGACGAGGAGACACCGCGGCGCGCCGCCGTACCACCGGGCGGTGCAACGCCCAGGGCGACGGCGAGGGGCCCGGCCAAGGACCCGGCCCCGGGTGACCGGCCGAGCGGGGACGGGCGGCACGGCAGGATCAAATGGCCGACCGGACGCGACCGGTCGACGGCGGTCACGACGGACCCCACGGCGAGGAGGCCCTGCGGCGCGGCACCGGACCGGCGGGCGAGCCCAGGTCGGGGTCGAGGACGAGGAGGACCGGCCAGGGACCCGGCCCCGAGCAGGATCAAGCAGCCTCTGGGGCGCAGCCTCTCGGCGGGGGTCACGACAGACTCCCCGGCGAAACGCCGCCCCAACCCGGGCGACACGAGGCCGTACCACTGGGCGGTGCCACGTCCAGACCGACGGCGGAGGGGACCGGCCAAGGACCCGGCCCCGGAAGGCCGCCCTTGCGGGGACGGGCCGCGCGGCAGGAGCAGGTGGCCGGCGAGGGGCGACCGGTCGGCGGGGGTCATGACGGGATCCGGGTTGAGGAGGCGGCGGGGTGCGGTGGCGGGCCGGTGGGCGGGGGCAGGTCGAGGCCGAAGGCTGCGGGGCCGACCAGGGGTGCCGCGTCGGACGGCCAGGTGTGCAGGGGTGGGAGGCGGAGCAGGATCAGGTGGCCGCCGGTGCGGAGCTGGTCGGCGCGCAGGGGGCGGCGGCCGCTGGGATCGACGGCGGCGATGATCTGCGGGGCGGCGGCCCGGGTGACGCCGTCGACCGTGACGGCCAGGTACTCGTCCAGGAGGTCCACCCGGACCACGGCACCGGTGCGTCCGTCGGTGAGGGTCGCCCAGCCGGGGGTCAGGTCCTGGCGGGGGACGATCTCCTCGACGCGGCCGGCCGCGAGCAACTCGGCGCCGAGGGCGTCGGCCAGGCCCTCGGGCGTGCCGCCCGCGTCCCGCGCGGTGAGGAGCCAGTCGCCGAGTCCGAGGCAGGCGGAGACGGAGCCGCGCACCCCGAGCGCCGCGAGCCGGGCGGCGGGCAGGGGGTGGACGGCGAGGGCGGCGGCCCCGCCGAGGGCGAGGACGTTGGCGCGCAGCAGCCGTTCGGCCAGGCGGCGTGAGCACTCCCGGACGACGACGGTGTTCCCGCCGGGGCCGACCAGGACGAGCGGCGCCGGGTCCACCCCGGCCACGGCGGCGACGGTCTGGTCGATGCGGGGGAAGGCCCGCCCCATGAGGTCGCCGTCGACGAGCGGCAGGCCGAGCCGGGCGGCGGCGACCGCGGCGACGACGGCGTTGAGGCCGCCGATCTCGATGACCCCGACCGCGCCCGCCGACCCGCCCGCCACCTCGGCGGCGGTGCGTACGGCGTGGGCGAAGTCCTCGGGGTCGGCGAGCCGTTCGGCCAGGACGTCGGGAGCACCGACCAGCCCGGCGTGCACCACGAGGGTGTCCGGCGCCTGCGCGGCGGCGGGGAGCAGCGGCACCGGTGCCCCGGCCAGCTCGCGACGCAGCAGCAGCGCGCCGGTGGCCACCTCTCCCCCGCCGCCGGAGCCGAGCAGCATCGCCCCGGCGGCCAGCGCCGGCACCCGCGCGGCGGTCAGCGGCGCGGGAGACACGGGCGAGGGGGCCTCGGCGGACGTGCGGGTCACCCTTCGATCATCACACTTCGGCGCCCTGGAACGGCACGTACTCGTGCGCGTACCCGAAGTAGCCGGGCCCGGCCAGGGCGAGACCGTCGGGGGTGCGCCAGCGCGGGTCGCAGGGCACGCCGAGGACGCTGACCCGCAGGCCGTAGCGGAGCGTCTCGGTGGTGACCGGTTCGCCGGAGTCGGTGTCGAGGACGCAGATCAGGTCGGGAACGCTGACGACGACCTCGCCGTCGCGGGTGGCGACCAGGTTCTCGTTCTGGAAGGACAACTCCAGCGCGGACCCGGCATCGGCGTCGAGGCCGGTGAGCCGGGCCGTGCCGCGGGCGAAGCCACCCGTGGTGGTGCGCTGCACGTCGCCGATCTTCCCGGTGAAGACCGTCCGGCCGCCGAGGACACCGGACGCCGCCGCCACCGGATCCGCGTGGCCCTCGCGGGCCTCGCGGATGGCCCGGCCGACCCGTTCGCACAGGGTCAGGGTGCCGGGCACCAGGTGGTCCTTGGCCTGGCGGCCGGTGAGCGCGTACAGGCTGACCGCCGCGCTGCACCCCATCTCGACGGTGGCGGCGCGGGCGAGGCGTTCCGCCCAGGCGTTGCCGTCGGTGCGCAGGGTGACGGAGTTGCCGCGTTCGTCGGCGAGCGCCATCGGGGAGGCCTGCACGCCGCCGAGGGTGGGCAGCAGCATTTGCAGTTCGGGGAAGGCGCGGCCCATGCCGTCGGCGTCGATCAGCGGGACGCCCGCCTCGGCGGCGGCGACGAACGGCGACATCGAGTTCAGGCCGCCCGCCTCGATGGAGACGGTGTGGGTGGCCTTGCGGCCCAGGAGTTCCTCCAGGGCGCGCATGGCGCCGATGATCTCGTCGCCCGAGGGGAGCTTCTCCAGCATCACCGTGGGCGCCCCCATGAAGGCGGTCGGGACGATGAACGCCCCGTCGTCGACCTCGTCGACGTCGAGGAGGGTGACGGGACCGTTCCGCTTCAGCGCCTGCTCGGCGAGGAGGCGGCCGACGAAGGGGTCGCCGCCTCCCCCGGTGCCGAGCACGGCGGCCCCGCGGGCGAGGTCGGGCAGGTGGTCGGCGGTGATCTCACGCACGGGGGCCTCCCAGGCTCAGCTCTCCGACGGCCTTGACCCGGATCCGGGTGGCGTTGCCCGGCAGGTAGGCCAGCGGTACTTCCTCGATGTCGACGATCTCGACGGAGCCCGGCCGGGCACCGGCGGCCACCGCTCGGTCGACGGCCTCCTGACGGGCCTCGTCGAGCACGGTGTCGCGCTGCTGCGGTACGACCGAGTAGACCCGGTCGACCTCGCCGCCGACCTGGGCGATCGCCGCGCCGATGGCGTTGGCCACGGCGAAGTGGTCGGGGCGCACCACGCGGGACGCGCCCGTGAGGTCCTCGGGCACCAGGATGCTGCCGCCGCCGACGGCGACCACGGGCACCGGTTCGGCGGAGGCCCGCATCCGGTCGACGACCTCGGCGAGCCGGTCGTCGACGACGCGCAGGGCGGCGTCCACCACGCTCTTGTCGAGGTGCGCGACGAGCGAGGCGTCCCCCACCTCGGCGCGTCCGCCGGCCACCGCGACGTCGGTGGCGGTGAGGCGGGTGCCGCCGAAGACGAGGGCCTCCTGGGCGAGCCGGTAGCCGACGCTGGCGGGGCCGACGGCGGTGCCGGACGCCTGGTGCACGACGTGGCTGCCGCCGCCGATGCCGATCGAGAGCACGTCGGGCATGCGGAAGTTGGTCTGCACGCCGGCCACGTTGACGTCCGTGGACGCCTCGCGCGGGAAGCCCTGCTGGAGGATGCCGACGTCGCTGGTGGTGCCGCCGATGTCGACGACGGCGCAGGACGGCAGCCGGGACAGGAACGCGGCGCCGCGCATGGAGTTGGTCGGTCCCGAAGCGAAGGTCGCCACCGGGTAGCGGCGGGCGTAGTCGACGTCCATCAGGGTGCCGTCGTTCTGGCTGAGGAAGACCGGCGCGTTGATGCCCGCCTCCGCGACCGTGCGGAGCAGTCCGGTGGCGACCTGGTCGGCGAGGCCGCGCAGGGCGGCGTTGACGACGGTGGCGTTCTCCCGGCCGAGCAGGCCCATGCGGCCGATCTCGTGGGAGAGGCTCACCGGGGCACCGGGCAGTTGCTCGGCGATGATCTCGGCGGCGCGGGTCTCGAACTCCGCGTTGACCGGGGAGAAGACGGAGGACAGCGCGAAGGAGGTGGCGCCGGCGGCCACCGCGCGGTCCAGGACCGCGCGGAACTCGGCCTCGTCGAAGTCCGCGATGGGGCTGCCGTCGTACTCGTGGCCGCCGTGGCACAGATGGCTGTGGCCGCCGATCGCGGTGACCAGGCGGTCGGGCCAGTCGACCAGCGGGGGCAGGGCGCGGGTGGCGGGCAGCCCGAACCGGATGGCGGCGGTCTGCGCCAGGCGCTCGCCCTCCACCAGTGCGTTGATGAAGTGCGTGGTGCCGATCATCACCGCCTGGACGGCCGCCGGGTCGAAGCCGGTGGCCTGCCGGAGGTCGCCGAGGGCGGTGACGATACCGCCGGTGACGTCGGCCGTGGTGGACGCCTTCACGGCGCCCAGCACCCGGTCGCCGTCGATGAGGACGGCGTCGGTGTTGGTGCCGCCCACGTCGATGCCCAGTCGGAGCATGTGGGTTGTCCTGCCTTTCTCTTTCGGTGGCCGCGTACGCCGGTGGCGTGCGCGGTCAGGCGGCGGGGACGCCGGGGGTGCCGGTCGCCGTCCCGGGGACGGCGCGGCGGGTCGGTGCGGTGCCCACCCCGCGGACCAGGCCGAGGCGGGCGGCGGCGAGGTAGAGCACGAAGGCGACGGCGATCGAGTTGATGGACGGCAGGCCCCAGTCGACGTACTTCCCCACGACGGCCGCGACGATCCAGGTGATCAGCCCCGCGGGCACCCACATGGGCGACGCGGCGGGGAGTTCGCCGCTGTCGCGGGTCTCGTCGAGGCCGGAGCGCCAGGTCCGGGCGACGAAGTACTCGGCGACCATGATTCCGGCGATCGGCGGGAAGAGGACGCCCAGCAGGTCGAGGAAGTCGGTGAAGTTGTCGAGGACCCCGGCCGCGCCCAGCAGGGAGCCGAGCACCCCGACGACGACGGTGACGGCGCCCCGGTGCAGGCGGCGGCCGAAGGCCTGGTCGACGAAGGTGACGACGCCGAGGGAGGCGGCGTACAGGTTCCAGTCGTTCACCTTGATGGTGGCGGCCACGATGATCAGTGTGCCGAGGAAGCCGGAGGTGGACGTGACGATGGCGATGACGTCGTTGGTGCGCAGGGCGAGTGCGAGGAGCACGCCGATCAGGCCGATGACGTACTCGCCGATGGTGATGCCGACGACCGTCTGCTTGACGACGTCCTTGCCGCTGCGGTTGAAGCGGCTCATGTCGGGGGTGATGACCGCGCCGACGATGAAGCCGCCCGCGACGATGGTGGTGCCCTGGAGCAGGGACAGCGGGGGCCCGGCGGGCTGGGCGGAGGTCAGCGCGCCCAGGTCGTGCCGGGACAGTTCGACGGCGATGGACCAGCCCGCCATGAGCAGGAAGGCGGGGACGGTCACGTAGGCGGCCCACGCCATGGAGCCGACGCCCTGGACCACGATCGCGGTGATGAGCAGCCCCACCACCAGGGCCCAGCCCCAGGAGGGCAGGACGCCGACGAGGTTCACCAGGCCGTCCGCCGAGACCGCGTTCTGGATGCCGAACCAGCCGACGGCGCTGAGGCCGATGGCGAGTCCGATGAGGGAGGCGCCGGCCGCGCCGAACCCGGTCCAGCGGGCCAGCAGCGATGTGGAAAGCCCTTCGCGCTGGCCGGCGATGCCGGTGAAGACCGTCATGACCTCGAGGATCACCGCGCCGAGGGTGATGGCGAGCACGGCGTTCCAGAAGGTCATGCCGAAGCCGAGGGTCGCGCCGATGAGGAAGCTGGCCAGGGTGGAGAGCTGACCGAAGCGCTGGGTGGCCACCGAGAACCAGTGGAACCGGGCCGTCTGCGGCACGCGGGCCAGCGCGTGGTCGTCGTGTCCTGAAGAGGACGCCATGGGGACTCCAGAAGGGCGGGGGCGCCGGGTGCGGTGCGGTGCGCCGAGACTAGGCCGCCGCCCCCGGCCGGTCACCGTGCATCAAGCACCGGTACGCGGCACCGGCAGGGCATCCCGCACAGTCGGGCGCCGGTCGCGGGCGGGGGCGGGCGCGTCGGCGGTGCGGTCCGCACGGTCGTCGCGGCCCGGCTGTGCGCCTGGCACCTTGCGGCCCGCGGCGGGTCCGCACAGGGTGGGCCGACCGTTCCGCCCGCCCACCTGGAGGTGCTGTGAAGCTCACGGTCGTGCTCCCCGTCATCACCGACGCGTTCACCGAGGAGGTCCGCCGCGAGGTGGGCGCCTGGGTGTCGCCCGGCACGGAGGTCGGGGTCCGCCGCATCGCGCGCGGCACCGCCTCCATCGAGTCCGAGTACGACGAGGCCCTCGCCGGCCCGGGCATCCTCGACGCCGTCCGTGAGGCCGTCGAGGACGGCGCCGACGCGGTGTTCGTCAGTTGCTTCGGCGACCCCGGCGTGCAGGCGGCCCGGGAGATCGTGGACATCCCGGTGGTCGGCGGTTTCGAGCCCGCCGTGCTCACCTCCCTCGCACTGGGCGAGCGCACGGGTGTGATCACCGTGCTGCCGAACGTGCTGGGGATGCTGCACGGCCTGGTCCGGCGCTACGCCCTGACGGAACGGGTCGGACCGATCCGGGTCGTCGACATCCCCGTCCTCGACCTGGACGCCGGCGACCGGCTGGTCGACGCGCTGACCGAGCAGGCCCGGGCCGCGGTGGCGGCGCGGGAGGCGGACGTGATCGTGCTCGGCTGCACCGGGATGCTGGGCGTGGCGGCGGCCCTCCAGGAACGTCTGGCCGCCGAGGGTCCCTTCGTCCCTGTCGTCGACCCCACGGGTGCTGCGATCATGTGGCTGGAGTCGCAGGTGCGGCTCGGGGTGCGGCCCAGCCGTGCCACGTACCTGCCGCCTCGGCCGAAGGACCGCATCGCCTGACCACCGTCCGCCTCCCCGTCCACCTCCCCGTCCGCCTCCCCGTCCGCCTGGCCCACGACCCTGGAGTTGCCCCATGGCCCTCGACGTCGCCGCGATCCGCGCGCACGTGCCCGCCCTGAAGTCCGGTACCGCGCGGTTCGACGCGCCGGGCGGTACGCAGACCCCGCAGCCGGTGATCGACGCCATCGCGGCGGCGCTGACCGCCCCGCTCGCCAACCGGGGGCGCAACACCGAGGGCGAGCGCAACGCGGACCGGATCGTCGACGGGGCCCGGTCCGCGCTCGCCGACCTCCTCGGCACCACGCCGGGGACGGTGGTCTTCGGGCGCAGCGCCACCCAGCTCGCCTACGACCTGTCGCGGACCCTGGCCAAGGGCTGGGGGCCGGGCGACGAGGTGGTGGTCACCCGGCTCGACCACGACTCGAACATCCGGCCCTGGGTGCAGGCGGCCGAGGCGGCGGGGGCCGACGTGCGGTGGGCGGACTTCGACCCGGCCACCGGCGAGCTGCGGCCCGAGCACCTCGCGGCGGTGCTGGGCCCGCGCACCAGGCTGGTCGCGGTGACCGCCGCGTCGAACCTGATCGGGACCATGCCGGACATGCCCGCGCTGGCGTCCCTCGCGCACGCGAACGGGGCGCACTTCCACGTCGACGCGGTGCACTACGCCTCGCACGCCGTGGTGGACCTGGCGGCGACGGGCGCGGACACGCTGGTGTGCTCGCCGTACAAGTTCCTCGGCCCGCACCTGGGCGTGCTGACCGGCCGGGCCGAGCTGCTGGAGTCGCTGCGCCCGGACAAGCTGCTGCCGTCCGCCGACACCGTGCCCGAGCGGTTCGAACTGGGCACCCTGCCCTACGAGTTGCTCGCCGGGGCGAGCGCGGCGGTGGACTTCCTGGCGGGGCTCGACCCGGAGGCCGGGGGCTCGCGCCGGGACCGGCTGGTCGCCTCCTTCGCGGCGCTGGAGGCGCACGAGGACGCGCTGCGCGAGCGGCTCGAACGAGGGCTCGCGGACCTGGGCGGCATCACCGTGTACTCGCGGGCCGCACGGCGCACCCCGACGCTGCTGTTCACGGTGGCGGGCCTGCGCCCGGCCGACGTCTACCGGCAGCTCGCCGAGCGGGCGGTCGACGCGCCGGCCGGTTCCTTCTACGCCGTGGAGGCCGCGCGCCGGCTGGGCCTCGGCGACGAGGGCGGCGTACGCGTGGGCCTCGCGCCGTACACCAGTGCGGAGGACGTGGACCGGCTGCTGACGGCGCTCGGCGCGCTGGAGCGCTGAGGCGCACCCCGGCAGAACGCCCCGCGCCCCGCCCCGAGCGACGAAGCGGCACGCCCCGCACGGCGAAGCGGCACGCCCCCGCGTGCCGCTTCGCCGTGTGGTCCGGCCGCTGCCGGGGTCAGGTCAGCGGCACGGTCACCTCACCGGTGCCCTCCGCGCTCGCGCCGCCCGCGACCCGGACCGTGAACGGACGGTCGGTGCCGCTCGCGGTCACCCGCAGGACGTCCCCGTCGCGCCGCACGCGGAAGGTCGCGGCCGGAGTGCCCGTCAGGTCGGGCACGGTGACCTCGGCCGTGTGCTCGGCGTCGGCGGACGGGTGGACCAGCAGGGTCGGGGCGTCCAGCCAGTCGCCGTCGGGCCGCTGGTCGTCCGCGGCCAGCGGCAGGACGGCGCCCTCGCGGACGTACACGGGCAGGCTGTCGTAGCCGTGCCGTTCGGTGCGCCAGGCCGGGCCGGTGACGCGCTCGCCGGTCAGCAGGTGGGTCCAGGTGCCCGCGGGGAGGTAGACCTCGACCTCGCCGTCCTCGGTGAAGACCGGGGCGACCAGGACGTCGGAGCCGAGCATGTACTGGCGGTCCAGCGGACGGCACGCCGGGTCGTGCGGGAACTCCAGGACCATCGGCCGCATCATCGGCACGCCGGTGCGGTGGGCCTCGGCGGCGACGCCGTACAGGTAGGGCATCAGGCGGTGCTTGAGGAGGGTGAAGCGGCGGGCGACGTCGACGGCCTCCTCGCCGAACTCCCACGGCACCCGGTACGACGAGGAGCCGTGCAGCCGGCTGTGCGAGGAGAGCAGGCCGAAGGCGAGCCAGCGCTTGAAGACCGCCGGGTCGGGTGTGCCCTCGAAGCCGCCGATGTCGTGGCTCCAGAAGCCGAAGCCGCTCAGCGACAGGGACAGGCCGCCCCGCAGTGACTCGGCCATCGCCTCGAAGGACGACCAGCAGTCGCCGCCCCAGTGGACGGGGTACTGCTGGCCGCCCGCGGTCGCCGAGCGGGCGAAGAGGACGGCCTCGCCCTGGCCGCGCTCCTTCTCGAGGAGTTCGAAGACGGTGCGGTTGAACAGGTGCGTGTAGTAGTTGTGCATGCGCTCCGGGTCGGAGCCGTCGTGCCAGACCACGTCGGTGGGGATGCGCTCGCCGAAGTCGGTCTTGAAGCAGTCCACGCCCTGGTCGAGCAGCGGCTTCAGCTTGCCCGCGTACCAGTCGCGGGCGGCGGGGCTGGTGAAGTCGACCAGGCCCATGCCGGCCTGCCACAGGTCCCACTGCCAGATGTCGCCGTCCGCCCTGCGCACCAGGTGGCCGAGGGCGGCGGCCTCGTCGAAGAGCGGGGACTTCTGGGCGATGTAGGGGTTGATCCAGGCGCTGACCCTGAGCCCCTTGGCCTTGAGCCGGGCGAGCATGCCGTCCGGGTCCGGGAAGACGTCCGGGTCCCACTCGAAGTCGCACCACTGGTACTCGCGCATCCAGAAGCAGTCGAAGTGGAAGACGGAGAGCGGAATGCCGCGCTCGGCCATGCCGTCCACGAACGAGGTCACCGTCTGCTCGTCGTAGGAAGTGGTGAAGGAGGTGGTGAGCCACAGGCCGAAGGACCAGGCCGGCGGCAGGGCGGGGCGGCCGGTGAGGGCGGTGTAGCGGGTGAGGACGTCCTTCGGGGTGGGCCCGGCGACGACGTAGTACTCCAGCGTCTGGTCCTCGACGCTGAACTGCACCTGCCCGACGGACTCGGAGCCGACCTCGAACGAGACCGCGCCGGGGTGGTTGACGAAGACGCCGTAGCCGCGCGAGGAGAGGTAGAACGGGACGTTCTTGTAGGCCTGCTCGCTGCTGGTGCCGCCGTCGGCCTGCCACATGTCGACGACCTGGCCGTTCTTGACGAACGGGGTGAAGCGCTCGCCGAGGCCGTAGATCTGCTCGCCGACACCGAGGGCGAGGCGGCTCAGCATGTGGTGGGCGCCGTCGCCGGTGGTGGCGAAGGCGGTGCCCTTGGCATCGGCACGGGTCAGTTCGCGCCCGTCCGCGTCGTGGAAGGTGAGGCCCCAGGGGCCTTCGCGGTCCAGACGGAGGGTGAGCGGGCCGCTGGTCAGCTCGGTGACGGTGCCCTCCTGGCGCACCTCGCCGGCGCCGTCCGCCGCCTCGGTGAGCGCGAAGTCGGGGCCCGGCCGGCGCTTGCCGGCGTGGTGGGTGACGCGGACGCCGATGACGCCCTCGGCGGGTGAGAAGCACTCGACCGTGAGGAGCGGCGCGTTGAGCGTGTCCCCCCTCCGCGTCACCTTCTTCACGGCGGCATGGGCGGTGAAGCGCTTCGATTCGGGGCGTACATCGCGTACCTCAGTGGCGTACGAGAGATGCACGCCCTCGCGGATGAGCCAGAAGCCGTCGGTGAACTTCATGATCTTCCTTGGGTGGGGCGGGAGCTGTCGGGTGGGAGCACGGGGGCCGTCTCACAGCGTTTTGATCGTACACAAAACAAATCCCCACGCCGAGGTGTTCGTACCGGCTGCACCATGCTGAGCTGGCACTATTACGCAAGAGAACGAGACCCTCACCCCGCGGAGCGGAGAGAGCGGGGCCACTTTCCTCTAGCGCGGAAGCGGGTCGGTGACGTATTAGTCATCACATCAAACAAAACAGTCCGGCGAGGAAGCCGGACGGTACGACAGCAAGGGCCGCACCATGTCGAAGCGCTTCACCTCGCTCGCCTTGACAGCACACCCTCCGGCTGCCACGCGCCGCGGACGAGGACGCTCACGCCGAGTCGTCGCCCCCTTCACGGCCGTGTCCGTGCTGGTCGCCGGGGCGGCGCTGGCCGGCTGCGGACAGCAGCGCGACGCCGGCACGTTCACCGTGATGAACTCCTCGACCGACGAGTCGTACCACCGCTGGGACGCGGAGGCGATGGCCCGCTGCGGCAAGGAGCTGGGCGTCAGCATCGAGCAGCAGAGCGTCCCGGCGGCGCAGGTGATGACGAAGGCGCTGCGCATGGCGTCGTCCAAGTCGCTGCCCGACATCGTGCAGTTCGACGCGTCCGAGATGCCGACCTTCGCCGACGCGGGCGGCCTGGTCGATCTGAGGACCCTCGGGCTGAGCACCGACGACATCCCCGACGGGATCGTGGACTTCGGCTCGTACAAGGGCACGTACTACGGCGCGGCCCGCTCGGTGAACACCCTCGCCCTCTTCTACAACAAGGACGTCCTCGACCAGGCGGGCGTGCAGGTGCCCACCACCTGGGCCGAACTGCGGGCGACGGCGAAGAAGCTCACCCAGGGCAAGCAGTACGGCCTCGCGCTCAGCGCGGGCGGCGCCGAGGACGGCGTCTTCCAGTTCACGCCGTTCATGTGGTCCAACGGCGGCGACGAGACCGACCTGGACGGCCCGAAGGTCGTCGAGGCCCTGGACTACTGGAAGAGCCTGCTCAAGGACCGCTCGCTGTCGAAGTCGACGGTCAACTGGACGCAGGCGGACGTCAACGACCAGTTCATGGCCGGGAACGCGGCGATGATGATCAACGGACCGTGGCAGGTGGAGACCCTCAACAGCGACAAGTCGCTGCACTGGGGCATCGCGCCGATCCCGGTGCCCGACGCCGGGGACGACTCGGTGGGTCCGCTCGGCGGCGCCGTGCTCACCGTGCCCAACACCGGCGACGAGGCCCGGGAGAAGACGGCCGGGAAGATCGTCGCGTGTCTGGCGAGCGAGCAGGAGCAGCTCACCTACGCGCTCAACAGCTGGATGGTCCCGGCCAACGCCAAGGCCGCCGCCGTCTGGCGCGAGAAGGTGCCCGAGCTGGACTCCCTCGCCGATCAGGTGGCCGTCGCACGATCCCGGACGGCGAAGCTCGGTGCCGGCTGGTCGAGTGTGTCGCTCGCCCTGCAAAGCGCCTTCCAGTCGGCCCTGACCGGCCAGTCCAGTGAGACCGCCCTGAAGCGCGCCCAGCAGCGGGCCACGAGCGGGAACTGAGGTACGACCCCATGACCACGCCCATGCCCACCACCTCCACCGTCGGCGCGCAGACGCCCGCCAAGGCGTCCGAGCCCGCCTCCGCTCCCGACCCCGGCCGGATCGCGCGCCGCCGCAGGCTCGCCCAGTGGGGGTTCGTCGCCCCCGCCGTCGTCTTCATGCTGCTGTTCTTCGGCTACCCGCTCGTGCGCAACGTCGTGATGAGCTTCCAGGACTACACGCCGAAGACCTTCTTCACCGGTGAGTCGCCCTTCAACGGCGCCGACAACTGGTCCAACGTGTTCCAGGACGCCCTGTTCGGCAAGGCCCTGTGGCACACGCTCGTCTTCACGGCGGGCTCCCTGCTCGGCCAGTTCTGCATCGGTCTGGCGCTCGCGGTGTTCTTCAGCCGCCGCTTCCCGCTGAACGGGGTGCTGCGCTCGCTGATCCTGCTGCCCTGGCTGGTGCCCATGGTGGTGTCCGGCATCGTCTGGCGCCGCATCCTCGACCAGGACACGGGCGTGCTCAACTCGTTCCTGGACACGCTCGGCGTCGGCGGCCACACGCCCTGGCTGACCAGCCCGGAGATGGCCCTGCTCTCGGTCATCCTGGTCAACATCTGGATCGGCATCCCGTTCAACATGGTGATCCTGTACGGCGGTCTCCAGGAGATTCCGAAGGAGCTGCACGAGGCGGCCGCCCTGGACGGCGCGTCGGCCTGGCGGACCTTCCGTTCGGTGACCCTGCCGATGCTCAAGCCCGTCGTCACGGTCGTCCTCGTGCTGGGCTTCATGTCGACGGTGAAGATCCTCGACCTGATCCTCGCCCTGACCGACGGCGGCCCGGCCGACGCGACCCAGACGCTCGGCACGCTGACCTACCAGAACTCGTTCGTCCAGCTGGACTTCGGCGCGGGCGCCGTCGTCGGCAACGTACTCATCCTGATCTCCGCCGTGTTCGCGGTGTTCTACCTGCGGGCCAACCGCACCGAGGGGAAGTGACGTCCATGGCCTCCCACACGCCCACCGCCTCCCGGCGCCGCTGGGGCTCCACCGTCGCCGGCGTGCTCATCCTGTGCGTGATGCTGTTCCCGCTGTACTGGATGCTCAACACCGCGCTCCAGCCCGACTCCGGGCTGCTCCAGGTCGACCCGGTGCCGGGCAGTCTGGACTTCTCCGGCTTCTCCAAGGCGATCAGCGACCAGGGCGGGCACCTGCTGACCTCGCTGGCGGTCTCGCTCGGCGCGGTCGCCATCTGCCTGGCGATCTCGGCGCCCGCCGCCTACGGTCTCGCGCGGTTCGGGCTGCGCGGCTCGCGCACCATCGTGTTCGGCACGCTGATCACCCAGATGGTGCCGGGCATCGTCATCGCCAACGCGCTCTACAACTCCTACGTCGACCTGGGCCTGGTCAACTCCTACTTCGGCCTGATGCTGGCGGACGCCTCGCTGGGCATCCCGTTCTCGATCGTGCTGATGCGCTCCTTCATGGTGTCGATCCCGGGCGAGGTGATCGAGGCGGCGCAGATCGACGGCGCCGGTCCGGTGCGCACCTTCGTCCGGGTGGTGCTGCCGATGAGCCGCAACTCGCTGATCACGTCGGGGCTGTTCGCGTTCTTGTTCTCGTGGAGCGACTTCATGTTCGCGCTCACCCTGAACACGACCGACGAGGTCAAGCCCATCACCCTGGGCATCTACCAGTACATCGGCGCGCACGTCGGCGACTGGGGTTCGGTGATGGCCGCTTCGGTGCTGTCCGCGGTGCCCGCGGCGATCCTCCTCGTCCTCGCCCAGAAGTACATCGCCGCCGGGATCACCGGCGGTTCCGTCAAGTGAACCCCGCACACCCCATACACCCCGCAAGCACGGAGATGAGCAGCACAGCATGAGTGAGTACCCCGGTTTCCCGCCCGGCTTCGTCTTCGGCGCTGCGACCGCCTCGTACCAGATCGAGGGCGCGGCGAGGGAGGACGGCCGCGGACCGTCGATCTGGGACACCTACAGCCACACCCCCGGCCTGGTGGTGAACGGCGACACCGGTGACGTGGCCTGCGACCACTACCACCGCTACCCCGAGGACGTGGCCCTGCTGCGCGACCTCGGCGTGGACTCCTACCGATTCTCGATCGCCTGGCCGCGCATCGTGCCGGACGGCTCGGGCGCGGTGAACCCGAAGGGCCTGGACTTCTACTCCCGGCTGGTCGACGAACTGCTGGCGGCCGGCATCGAACCGGCCGCCACCCTCTACCACTGGGACCTGCCCCAGGCCCTGGAGGACCGGGGCGGCTGGCGGGTGCGGGAGACGGCGGAGCGGTTCGCCGAGTACACGGCGGTGGTCGCGGAGCACCTGGGCGACCGGGTGCCGCGCTGGATCACCCTCAACGAGCCGTGGTGCAGTTCCTTCCTCGGCTACTCCATCGGCCGGCACGCGCCCGGCGCCAAGGAGGGCCGGGGCGCGCTGGCCGCCGCCCACCACCTGCTGGTCGGCCACGGGCTGGCGGTGAAGGCGCTGCGGGCGGCCGGGGTGCGCGAGGTCGGCATCACGCTCAACCTGGACCGCAACCTGCCCGCCACCGACTCCGCGGCCGACCTGGCGGCGGTGATCCGCGCGGACACCCAGCACAACCTGGTGTGGACCGAGCCGATCCTCGCGGGCCGCTACCCGGCCACCGAGGAGGAGACCTGGGGCGAGCTGATCACCGGCGAGGACTTCCGGCGGGACGGCGACCTGGAGCTGATCTCCCAGCCCCTGGACTTCCTCGGCGTCAATTACTACCGGCCGATCGTGGTCGCCGACGCCCCGCACCGCGAGAGCGACCCGGCCCGCCGCGTGGCCACGGACAACCGGTACGAGGAGGTACGGCACCCCGGAGTGCGGCACACGGCGATGGACTGGCCGGTCGTGCCGGACAGCTTCACCGACCTGCTCGTCGCCCTGAAGAAGCAGTACGGCGACGCGCTCCCGCCGGTCCACATCACCGAGAACGGCTCGGCGGAGGACGACGCGGCCGCCGCCGACGGCACGGTGCACGACACCGACCGGGTCGCCTACCTGCACGACCACCTCACCGCGCTGCGGGCGGCGATCGACGCGGGCGTGGACGTGCGCGGGTACTACGTGTGGTCGCTGCTGGACAACTTCGAGTGGGCGTACGGCTACGACAAGCGCTTCGGCATCGTGCGGGTCGACTACGACACGCAGCGGCGCACGCCGAAGGACAGCTACCGCTGGTACCGGGAGATGATCGCCGCCAACCGCGGCTGAGGCAGGCGGGACGCGGAGGGCTGCCGGGCGGCGGCCCTCCGCGTCAGCCCGCGTCCCGTTCCGCGTACGCCGCCGGGTCGGCCAGCACCTCGCGGACGATCACGCCGGCCGCGCCCCGGGCCGCGTCTCCGAGCGAGGACGCGGCCCGCAGCCGTTTGCCGTCCTCGCTCCACAGCCCGGAGACCACGCGCCGGGCCAGTTCGCGGTCGACGGCCGGGGCGAGCCAGTCCATCAGTTCGCGGTAGACGCCGCCGAGCATCACCGCCTCGGGGTCGAAGAGGTTCACCGCGCCCGAGACCACGACGCCCAGTTGCCGGCCGGCCCGTTCGATCGCGGCAAGCGCGGACGGATCGCCCTGCCGGGCCCGGCGTTCCAGTTCGGCGACGCCCTGCGCTCCCGCGTCCGCGTCGATGCCGGCGGCGGTGAGCAGCGCGGCCTGTCCGGCGTACTGCTCCAGGCAGCCGTGGGCGCCGCACCGGCACCGCGGGCCGTCGGGGTCGACGACCATGTGCCCGATCTCCCCGGCGAAGCCGTGCGCCCCGCGCAGCAGCCCGCCGCCCAGCACGAGGGCGCCGCCGATGCCGATCTCGCCGGTCAGGTAGAGGAAGCTGCGCACGCCCTCGGTGCCGGCGCCGAACCACAGCTCGGCGAGGGCGGCGGCGTTGGCCTCGTTGTCGGAGCTGACCGGCAGCGGCCGGTGGGCGGGGCGCAGGGCGAGGAGCGCCTGGGCGAACAGTCCCTCGACGGCGACCCGCTGCCAGCCCAGATTGGGTGCCTGGCGCACGGTGCCGCCGGTCACCAGGCCGGGCAGCGCGACATGGACGCCGGCCGGTGCGAGGTCCTGCTCGGCCGCCGAGCCGATGGCGCGCGCCGCCAGCCGGGCCGCGCGCGTCAGGACTTCGGAGGGCCGGGCGCCGCGGTTGTCGACGTGCTCCACGAGCCGCACCCGGTCGGTGCCGGCGAGGTCGACGACGCACACCGCGATGTAGTCGATGTTGATCTCGACGCCGAGTCCCGCGGGGCCCGAGCGGGACACCTTCAGAACGGTGCCGGGCCGTCCCGCCTGGCCGCTGCTGGTCTTGCCCCACTCGGAGACGACGCCGTACTCCAGCAACTGCTCGACCAGGGACGACACCGCCGCACGCGTCAGTCCGACGTGCGTGGCGACACCGGCCCGGGTCGCCTCCCCCGCGTCGTGCACGGCCCTCAGAACCAGGCTGAGGTTGTGCCGTCTGACCGTGGCCTTGTCGGCCTTCGGTGCCAAGGGGGTGAGGTTGTTCATCATGGTGCTGTCGAGCGTATGCGACACCCGGGGCGCGGGGCCCCGGGTGCTCCGGGTGCTCCGGGTGCTCCGGGTGCTCCGGGTGCTCCGGGTGCTCCGGCGGCTAGGCCGGCAAGTTCCACTTCTGGGTGCCGAGGCCGTTGCAGTCGTAGATCTGTAGCCTGGTGCCGTTGGCGGTGCCGCCGGACGGGATGTCCAGGCAGCGGCCGGACTGCGGGTTGAACAGCGAACCGTCGCTCCGGTGGCGCCACTGCTGGCCGCCGACGCCCGGGGCGCAGTCCCACACCTGGACCTTGGTGAAGTTGGCCGTGCCGTTGCCGTCGATGTCCAGGCACTTGCCGAACGCGCGCACCGTGCCATCGGGGGCCACGGACCAGCGCTGTCCGGTGGCGGTGGAGCAGTCCCACAGCTGAGCGGCGTTGCCGTTGCGGCTGGTGTTGGTGTCGACGTCCAGGCACTTGCCCGCGACCCACGGCGTGGTGACCTGGCCCACCGGTCCGCCGAGGCCGCCGGTGTTGAAGCGGACCTGGCACTGGTTGCCGGTGCCGAGCCAGGTGGCGGTCAGGTAGAGGAAGGAGGTGCCGTCGGCGCGCGGCACGATCGGTGAGCTGTAGCCGGGGCAGGAGGGCTCACCGGGGTTGTAGCCGCCGGTGGGGTCGGTCAGGACCGGGGCCTCGATCTCGGTCCACTCCCCCGCGCCGAGGTGGGTGTTGGCGAAGACCACGCCGCCGGACTCCGACAGCACCGTCTTGTTCCCGGTGGGGCCGCTCACCACGCGCTGGCCGGACATCAGCAGCGTGCCGTCGGGGCCGCCGCCCGGTACCCAGGCGAGGTAGGGGGTGTGCAGCAGCTCCCTGCCGTCGGCGGTGCGCACCAGGGTGCCCGGGTTGTCGGCGGGCGCCCAGTTCAGCCCGTCGGGGCTGGTCTTGGTGTACACCTCGCAGGCGTGGTCCGCGTCGGTGGCGTCCCGGCACATCTCGTACGCCATCATGAACCGCCCGTCGGGCAGCGGGACGATGATGGACATGCCGGGGCGGGCGAGGTTGTCGGCGGGGAAGGCGACGTCCTGGGTGAGCGTGCCGCTCCAGGTACGGCCGCCGTCGGTGGAGGTGTAGTGGCCGATGACCTGGTTGTTGGTGGGGCTGTTGGCGGGCCGCTCGTCGGAGATGAAGCAGGCCAGGGTGTTGTCGGGAGCGAGCAGGAACCAGGGTTCCCAGATGCCGTGCCCGATGGTGTCGGGCAGGCCGCTGGTGCGGGTGCAGTCGGAGAGGTACTGCCAGCTCTGTCCGTGGTCGGTGCTCTTGAACACCTCGACCCGCTGCGTGGTGTAGTCACCGGCCTGCCAGGCGGTGCCGGCGGCGAGGAGGTCGCCCTGGTTCAGGCCGTTCGCGGTGCGCGGCACCTCGTAGAGGACGGGTGCCTCGATGTCCCAGCCCGGGGTGTGCGAGGTGATGGTGGAGATCGGGGCGGCGCTCCAGGTGCGCCCGCCGTCGGTGCTGCGGTGGACGGGCAGCGTGTTGGTGGCGCCCTGTTCGCGCTTGGCGTAGGTGGCCAGCATGGTCTGTCCGGCCGAGCCGTCGTGGTCGAGGCGGACGGCGCGGGGGTAGCTGTTGTCGCCCTGCGGGTGGGCCGCGAGGTCGGGCGACGCCAGGACCTGCCCGGCGGGCGCCGCCGACGCGGGCTGCGACCACAGGGACAGCAGGGCCGTGAGGAGGGCGAGGACACCGAGCAGGGCCGGTGATCGTCTGAGGGTGAGTGACGGGTTGCGCACGGATCGACTCCTTGGTGGTGGGGATGTCGGGTGGTGCGGGATCGGTGGATCTGGTGGAGCGGGTGGCCCGGAGGTCAGGCGGTGGGGCGGGCCTGCGGGTCGTCGCCGATGTACGGGTCGGTCCGCGTGTCCACGTCCAGCGCCGTCCGGGCGGCGACGGTGCCGTCCACGACCAGCGCCAGGTGCAGCCGGCCGCTGGTCCAGCCGTCGGGCAGCGTGGCGGGCACGGTGACGGCGGCGCCGAGGACGTACGGCTTGGCCTCCGCGCGGCCACCGGGGACGGCGTCGCCGGGCGCGTCGGGCGTCCCGGCGTACACCGGGGTCCAGGTGGTGTGCAGGGTGCCCGCGACCGGGTCGGCCCCGTGGTGGGAGACGTGGACGTCGACCGTGACGTCGCGGTCGGAGGTGAGCAGGTCGCGGCCGGGTGCCACCGGCGTGACGTCCAGGACGAGGGTGGTCGGCGCGTTGGCGTGGGCCGGGTCGACGCCCGCGAGGTCCTTCGTGCCGCGGCCGAAGTCCAGCAGCCCGGCGCTCTCGTGCTCGATGTCGTACAGCTCCGTGTACACGTACCCGGCGAGCCGGTCGTGGCGGCGCAGCTCCTGGGTCTGCCAGCGCAGGTGCCAGGCGCGGTCCAGGCCGGTGAAGCCGCCGCCGTACTCGCTGTTGAGGTTGGGCAGGCCGCGCAGCGGCTGACCGGGGACGGCGAGCTTCTTGTGGACGACGAAGTCGGGGCCGAGCTTGACGGGGAAGTCGTCGCGTTCGCCGGAGAGCAGGTCGGCGACGGTGGTGGCCCAGGAGGCGGCGCTCTCGTCGTAGTAGTGCCAGTCGAGCAGGTCGGTCTTGACGTGGGTCCAGCCGGAGTTGTCGACGACCGGGCGGGTGGCGTCGAGGGCCTTGAGGCGGTCGTAGGCGTCGGCGGTGGCGCGCTGCTTGGCCGGGTCGCCGGGGATGTCCCAGTCCAGACCCCATTCCTCGTTGTACAGGCCCCAGATGACGATGGCGGGGCTGTTGCCGTCGCGTTCGACCATCGGCTCGATCTGCTCGGCGAAGGCGGCGGTGGAGGCGGGCGAGAAGCGGCCGGGCGAGGCGGGTTCGGCCCACAGGAGCATGCCGAGGGTGTCGGCGTGATGGGTGAAGCGCGGGTCCTCCAGCTTGAGGTGCTTGCGGACGAGGTTGTAGCCGGCCTCGGCCGCGAGTTCGAGGTCGCGCCGCAGGGCGGTGTCGTCGGGGGCGGTGATGCCGGTCCCGGGCCAGTAGCCCTGGTCGAGCACGCCGCGTACGAACAGCCGCCGCCCGTTGAGATACAGGGACTCGCCGTCGACGGCGATGGTGCGCAGGCCGGTGTACGCGGCGACCCGGTCGGTGCCGTCGGCGGAGGTCAGCTCCGCGTCCACGTGGTAGAGGTGCGGGTCCTCGGGCGACCACAACCTGGGCGCGGAGAGAGGGAGTTCGGTCCGGAGCCGTCCGTCGGGGTCCACGGTCGCCGTGACGGCGGTGTCCTCGTCGCGTACGCGCAGCCGGAGTTCGGCGCGGTCCGCCGCGGGACCGTGCACGACGGCCTCGACGGCGATGCCGGTCAGGTCGTCGTTCGGGCGCAGCCGGAGTGCGGCGAAGTGGGTGGCGGGGCGGGCCTCCAGCCAGACGCTCTGCCAGATGCCGGAGGAAGGGGTGAAGCAGACGCCGTCGTAGTCGTCGCGGGGCATGCTGCGCTGCTTGCCGTGGGCGATGTCCCGCTTGTCGGCGGGGGCGTGGACCCGGACCGTCAGCAGGTGGTCGCCGTCGTCGCCGAGTGCGTCGGTGACGTCGGCGGCGAAGGGGGTGTAGCCGCCCTCGTGGTGGGCGACCTCGGTGCCGTCCACCCAGACCGTGGCGGCGTGGTGCACGGCACCGAAGTGCAGGACGACGCGCTGTCCGGCCCAGTCGGCCGGCACGGTGAACGTCCGCCGGTACCAGGCGGTCCGGAGCCAGTGCTCGGCGATGCCGGAGGCGGGCGTCTCCCAGGCGAAGGGCACGGTGATGGCTCGGTCGTAGCCGTCGGACGCGTCGGCGGAGTAGCGCTCGGCGGGGTCGGCGCGGAAGTCCCAGGTGCCGTTGAGGGTGCGCCAGGAGTGGGACCGGTCGAAGTGCGGACGGGGGTATTCGGGACGGGGGGTGGTCATGGGCGTGTGTGCTCCGATTCGGTGCGGCTGTGGGGCGGTCGGCGGTGTATGGGGGAAGTTCAGCCCTTGACGCTGCCCGCGAGGATCCCGTTGATGAAGTGGCGTTGCAGCAGGACGAACAGGGCCAGCACGGGCAGCATCGCGATGCTTCCGGCGGCGAGCAGTTCGCCCCAGACGGTCGCGAAGTCGGCGCCGACGCGGTTGCCGGTAACGTTCTGCGCGAGGGTGGACAGCACGACTTGCAGCGTCTGGTGGCTCTCGTCGTTGACGGCGACGACCGGCCAGACGAAGTCGTTGTAGATGTTCATGGCGGTCAGGACGCCGAGCGCGGCGATGCCGGGCCGGATGACCGGCACCACGATCCGGGCGAAGATGCCGAACTCGCTCGCCCCGTCCACGCGTCCGGCGTCGAGGAGTTCGTCGGGCACGGCCGCGATGGTCTGCCGCATCCAGAAGATGCTGAAGGCGTCGATGCTGCCGGGCAGGATCAGCGCCTGGTACGTGTTGACCCAGCCCAGTTGGCTCATCTCCAGCAGCAGCGGGATGACCAGCACGAGGGTCGGCAGCATCAGCGTGAGCATCAGCACGCCGAAGAGCAGGTTCTTGCCGGGGAAGCGGTACTTGGCGAAGGCATAGCCGGCCAGCGGGCAGAAGAACATGGTCATCGCGCCCTTGACGGCCACGACGAGCACGGTGTTGACGAAGCCGGTGCCGATCGGCACGTCGTCGAACATCGCCCGGTAGTTGTCGAGCGTGGCCGAGCCGAGGGAGAAGGACAGCGGGTCGCGGACGATGTCGGTCGGCGGCTTCAGCGAGGAGCTGACGGCCCACCAGATGGGATAGACGAACACCAGGGCGAGGAGGCCGAGCACCAGGTACTGGAGCGGCCCCGGCCGGGGCTGGGACAGGCTCCTGCCCGGCTTCTCGGTCCGTCTGGTCATGAGGCTGGTCATGGTCACTCGTCTCGGGAGCGGAGCAGGCGCACGGACAGCAGGGACAGGGCGAACACCAGCAGCACGAGCAGGAAGGAGTTCGCGGCGCCGGTCCCGAGGTCGGACGCCAGGATGTGGTTGTAGAGGTAGAGCCCGCCGGTGGTGGTCGAGCCGTACGGGCCGCCCTGCGTGACGACGAACGGTTCGGCGAACATCTGGAACACCGCGAGGGTCTGCACCACGACGAGGAAGGCGATGCTGCGCCGGACCAGCGGCAGGGTCAGCGACCAGAACTGCCGCTTGCGGGAGGCGCCGTCGAGGGCGGCGGCCTCGTACACGTCGGAGGGCACGGCCTGGAGCCCGGCGAGCAGGATGATGATCGCGAATCCGGTGGTCTTCCACAGGAACAGCAGCGCGAGCGTCGGTTTGGCCCAGGCGGTCGACTGGAGCCAGTCGACGTCCGGCAGGCCGACGAAGTTGAACAGGTGGTTGACCAGCCCGTAGTCGGTGTCGAAGGCGACGATCCAGACCTGGGCCATGGCCACCAGCGGGGTGACGAACGGCGCGATGAAGGCGACCCGGAACATGCCGCGCAGCCGCAGCTTCGCGTTGGCCAGCAGGACCGCGGCGGCCAGGCCCCCGACGATCTGGAGGGGCACGATCAGCAGCCACATCACCGCGCTGTTGCCCAGCGACGACCAGAACTCCTCGCTGGTGAGCAGGTAGGTGTAGTTCTCCAGGCCGATGAAGTTCGCCTCGCCCGCGCCCTTCCAGTCGGTGAAGCTCAACTGGAGCGCGAAGACGAGGGGGTAGAGGCCGAAGGCGGCGAAGACGACGTAGAACGGCGCGACGAAGAGGTACGGCGCGAGGAAGGGCTTGCGGCGGGAGCGGCGGGCGGGGCGCGGCGCGTCCGGTGCCGCTCGCTCCTTGCGGGGCGGGGTGAGGGTGCCGGAGGTCATGCGCGGTCCACCAGGTTGCGCTGGATCTTCTTGGTGGAGTCGTCGATGACGTCGTCGGGCGCCATCTTCCCCTCGATGAGCCGCTGGAGGTTGTTGCCGAGGTAGTCGACGGACTTGGCCCACCAGGCCGGGATCGGCGCGGCGGACGGAATGGTGTCAGCGGCGTCCACGGCGACCTTCCACAGGTCCTGCCCACCGAGCGCGGCCACCGGTTCGAACAGCGGCTTGTCGGGGCGGCGGGCGGGGCCGTAGCTCGGCACGGAGGTGGTCAGTCCGCCCGGGTAGACCTCGCTCGGCCCGTACACGGCGCTGTAGCCGGGCTCCTTGAAGCACAGGAACTCGTAGAGCAGCCAGGCGAGTTCCGGGTTCTTCGCCTTCGCCGGGATGATGAAGCTGCTGCCGCCCATGGCGCCGCTGCGCGCCCCGCCCGGGGTCCAGGCCGGCAGGGGCGCGGCCCGCCACTTGCCCTTGCCCTTCTTCAGCAGCTGCTGGGGCGCGAAGGACCACCACACCGCCCAGGGAACCAGGGCCTGCTGACCGTTCTCCAGGGCGGCGAGGTCGGCCTGCTTGAGGTACTCGGCGTGGGTGACCAGGTCGTCGTCGACGGCGTCCCGGACCCAGTTGAGGATGTTGCGGTACTCCTTGGAGTCCAGCCGCACCTGGCCGTCGGCGTCGGCGAGGCTGGTGCCCTGCTGGCCCGCGAGCATCTCCAGCCAGAGCTGGCCGAGGAAGGGGTCCTTCTCCATGTGCAGGGGGCGGGACTTGGGGTTCTTCTCCCGCAGCGACCGCGCCGCGGCCAGCAGGTCGTCGTAGGTCTTCAGCCCGGCCGGATCGACGCCCGCGTCCTCCAGCAGGTCCTCGCGGTACCAGAGCAGCCCGGGGTCGAGGTCCCAGGGCACGCCGTAGATCCGGCCGTCCACGGTGTTGACCGAGAGCTTGTACGCCGAGGTCTTGTCGCGGTACGGCGCTATCAGGTCCGTCAGGTCGTACAGGTGCTCCGCCTGGCCGCCGATCTTGGCGTCGTCCCAGAAGCTGCCGTCGGGCAGGTCGGTGCCGCTGATCAGGGTGTTGGCGAGCTTGGCGTCGATGTCGACGGCCTGGTGGTTGACCTTGATGTCCGGGTAGGCCTTGCGGAAGGCGTCGATCGCCGCGTCGAAGACCTTGAACAGGTCGCCGGAGCGGTTCCAGATGGTGATCTCGCCCTTGGCCGACGCGCTGGGCGTCCCGGTGAGCTTGCGCGGCTCGGACCCGGAGGAGCCGGGGGCGCACGCCGCGAGGGGACCGGCGGCCGCGGCGAGCGCGCCGGCGCCGAGCGCGCCGCGCAGAACGGTGCGCCGCGGGACGAATGATCTGGACATGAGCACGGCTCCTCGGTCGGGAATGCGGGCTGGGGTGCGCGAGACGGAGTGGCTGAGCAGGGGTGGACGTGGACGCGCGCAGGCGTCGTCGGCGGCGCGGCGGTCCGCACGAGGTCCGGACCGCCGCCCACGCTTTGCAACGATGCAGAGATGATGCGTCGCCTTTTGCAACGATGCAATAGCTGAGTAACATCAACCTGCATCTACGCCGGTCCGCACCGGCGCGGACAGGAGATGCTGCCGACCGATGCCCCGCGAGGGCCGTGAGGGGGAACCGGATGGCCGGCTCCACACTCCGCGACGTCGCCCGACGCGCCGGAGTCTCGATTCGCACCGTGTCCAACGTGGTCAACGGTTCGGTGCCCGTCTCCGACGAGTTGCGGGTCCGGGTGCAGGCCGCGCTCGACGAACTCGACTACCGGCCGAACCTGGTGGCCCGCAACCTCCGCCGGGGCCGCAGCGGCATGATCGCCCTGGTGGTCCCCGAGCTGGACGTGCCGTACTTCGCCGAGCTGGCCCGCGAGGTGATCACCGCGGCCCGCACCCACGGGTACGTGGTCATGCTCGACCAGACCGACGGCGACGGCGAGCGCGAGCGGGAGCTGCTGGGCCGCGAGTCGCGCGCCACGATGTTCGACGGCCTGCTGCTGAGCCCGTTGTCCATCTCCGCGGACGAACTGCGCCGCCGCACCAACCGGGTGCCCGTCGTGCTGCTCGGCGAGCACATCTTCAACGGCAGCTTCCACCACGTGGCGATCGACAACGTCGCCGCGGCCCGGGACGCCACGGAGCACCTGCTCGGGCTCGGCCGTCGGCGCATCGCGGCCATCGGCGACCAGCCCTACAGCACCGGCGAGACCGCGCAGTTGCGCACGACGGGCTACCGCCAGGCGCTGGAACGGGCCGGACTCACCGTCGACGAGGAGCTGATCGTCCCGACCCCGCGTTTCCACCGCCACCTCGGCGCCGAGGCGATGGAGCGGCTGCTCGCCCTGCCCGAGCCGCCCGACGCGGTCTTCTGCTACAACGACCTGCTGGCCATCGGCGCCATGCACACCCTGGCCCGGGCCGGGGTACGGGTGCCCGACGACATTGCCGTCGTCGGGGTCGACGGCATCCAGGAGGGCCGGTACAGCTCGCCGTCGCTCACCACCGTCGCCCCGGACAAGGCCGCGATCGCGCGCACGGCGGTCAGCACCCTGCTCGGCGTGATCGACGGCTCGGCACCCGCACCGACGGAGGCCAAGGCGCCGCACCGGCTGCTGGTGCGGCAGAGCACGGTGGCGACACCGGCCGACTGACGAGGCGCGGGCTTGCGCACGCCACGGACCTCAGCAGCCCCGGCCCGGGAACCGGCCCAGGCCCCGCCCACGACACCGACACCGGCCGACTGACGAGGCGCGGGCTTCCCCACGCCACGCACCTCCACAGCCCCGGCCCGAGAACCGGCCCCGACCCCGCCCACGACACCGGCACCGGCACCGGCACCGGCCTCGTCACCGGCCCGGGCCCCGCCCTCGACCCCGGGCGCCCTTGCCGCCTCCCCCACCCGGCACCTAGCCTGAGTTTGTGCCGCAAATAAACAAAGCCCGATCGCACAGCGCCGTGCCGGGCACCCGCGACGATCTCACCCGTCTCCGCATCGCCCTGACCGCCTTCTTCGCCCTGGACGGCTTCGTCTTCGCCGGCTGGGTGGTCCGCATCCCCGCCATCAAGGAGCAGACCGGCGCCTCCGCCAGCGCCCTCGGACTCGCCCTGCTCGGCGTCTCGGCGGGCGCCGTCGTCACCATGACCCTCACCGGACGACTCGTCCGCCGCTACGGCAGCCATCCCGTCACCGTCGGCTGCGCGGTCCTGCTCTGCCTCAGCATCGCCCTGCCCCCGCTCACCCACTCCGCGCTCGCCCTCGGCGCCGTCCTGCTGGTCTTCGGCAGCGCGTACGGCGGGATCAACGTCGCCTTCAACAGCGCCGCCGTCGACCTGGTCGCCGTACTCCGGCGCCCGATCATGCCCAGCTTCCACGCGGCGTTCAGCCTCGGCGGCATGGTCGGCGCGGGGCTCGGCGGACTGGTCGCCGGGGCGCTGTCGCCGACGCGGCACCTGCTCGCCCTCACCGTGACCGGGCTGCTGGTCACCCTGTTCGCGGGCCGTGCCCTGCTGCGCTGCGAGCCCGCCGCGCCGCCGGAGCGCGCGCCCGAGCAGGACGGCGTCCCGCACCACCGGGACCGCCGTACCCGTCGCCTCGTCGTCACCTTCGGCCTCATCGCCCTGTGCACGGCGTACGGCGAGGGCGCGATGGCCGACTGGGGCGCGCTGCACCTGGAGCAGGACCTCGACGCCTCCCCGGGCCTGGCGGCGGCGGGCTACTCGTGTTTCGCCCTCGCCATGACCGTCGGCCGGCTGACCGGGACGGCGCTGCTGGAACGCCTGGGCCGGACGGCCACGGTGGTGGCGGGCGGCACCACCGCGGTGGCCGGCATGCTGCTCGGGTCGCTCGCCCCCTCCGTGTGGGTGGCGCTGTTCGGCTTCGCGATCACCGGCCTCGGGCTGGCCAACATCTTCCCGGTCGCGATCGAGCGGGCCGGCGCGCTCGGCGGCCCGAGCGGTGTCGCGACGGCGTCCACCCTGGGCTACGGCGGCATGCTGCTCGGCCCGCCCGCGATCGGTTTCATGGCCGACTGGCTGTCCCTGTCGGCCGCCCTCACCAGTGTGGCCGTGCTCGCGGCGGTGGCGGTGCTGATCGCGGTCGCGACGCGACGCGCGGCGGTTCCCGGCTGAGCCGCACCACGCCGCCCCGTCGGGAAGGCACCGGCGGGACCTGCCGTCGAGTCCGCTCCATGCGGCAGACTGCCTGCCGTGAAGACTGCCGCGTACGTCGAGATCCTGGACCGTGAAGGTGCGTTGCTGGCCGCGGCCGCCGAGGCGGCGGGCAGCGACGCCGAGGTGCCGACCTGCCCCGGTTGGCGGGTGCGGGACCTGCTGCGGCACACGGGGATGGTGCACCGCTGGGCGACGGCGTTCGTCGCCGAGGAACTCACCGGTCCCCGGCCCGCCGACGATCTGACCGACCTCGACGGCGCCCCGCTGCTGGCCTGGTTCCGGGAGGGTCACGGTCGGCTCGTCGAGACGCTCGCGGGTGCCGCACCGGACGTGCGGTGCTGGCACTTCCTGCCCGCCCCGTCACCGCTGGCCTTCTGGGCCCGGCGCCAGGCGCACGAGACGACCGTGCACCGGATCGACGCCGAATCGGCGCGCGGCGTTGAACCGAGCGGTGTCGGCGTGGACTTCGCGGTGGACGGCATCGACGAGTTGCTGTGCGCCTTCCACGCCCGCGAGAAGAGCGCCGTGCGCACCGAGGAGCCCCGCACGCTGCGGGTCCGGGTGACGGACGCGCCGGACGCCGTGTGGACCGTACGGCTGTCCGCGCGGCCGCCGGTGACCGTGCGGGAGGACACCGGGGGCGCCGACTGCGAGCTGTCCGGGCCCGCCGCGCTCCTCTACCCGGCGCTGTGGAACCGCCGGCCGTTCCCCCAAGTGACCGGCGACGGGTCGCTCGCCGCGGTGTGGCGCGAGCGGTCGGGTGTCACCTGGAGGTGAGGCGACCCGTGCCGGGCGCCGCGCTGGGAGACTGGACGGCATGGACACTTACGGGCGACGGCGCACGCAGGGCGAGCGGGACGCCATCACGGTCGAGATCGGCTACGCGCTGTGCAGCGCGGCGTTCGCGGCGGCCGTGCTGTTCGGTGCGGTGGCGTGGCCCGCGTATCTCTTCGGCCTGACGGGCGGGGTGCGCTCCGCACTCGTCGGGGCCGACGTGGCGCTCGCCGTGGTGGTGTTCTGCGTGCGGGTGGTGAGCGTCCTGGTCCGGTACGGGCACGGCGGTCAGCCGAGCCAGCCCGGCCGCACCAGGCCCGACTCGTAGGCGAGGACGACCAGTTGGGCGCGGTCGCGGGCGCCCAGCTTCACCATGGTGCGGCTGACGTGGGTCTTGGCGGTCAGCGGGCTGACGACCAACCGGCGGGCGATCTCCTCGTTGGACAGTCCGATGCCGACCAGGGCCATCACCTCGCGCTCCCGCTCGGTCAGCCGGGCCATCTCCCCGGCCGCCGCGGGCTCCTTGGAACGCGCCGCGAACTCGGCGATCAAACGGCGCGTCACCCCCGGCGACAGCAGCGCGTCCCCGTCCACCACCGCCCGCACGGCGCGCAGGAGTTCCGCCGGTTCGGTGTCCTTGACCAGGAAGCCGGAGGCCCCGGAACGGATCGCCTCGAAGACGTACTCGTCGAGTTCGAAGGTGGTGAGCATGACCACCTTCACGTCGTGCAGCCCCGGGTCGCCGGTGATCCGGCGGGTGGCGGCGAGGCCGTCGAGCAGGGGCATGCGGATGTCCATGAGGACGACGTCGGGGCGCAGTTCGCGGATCGAGCGCACCGCCTCCTCGCCGTCGGCGGCCTCGGCGACCACCTCGATGTCGGCCTGCGCGTCCAGCAGTGCCCGGAAACCGGCCCGGACCAGTGACTGGTCGTCGGCGAGCAGTACGCGGATCACCGGTCGTCCTCCTTCGACTGTGCCGTACGTGTCACGTGGCCGCCTTCTTCACGTCGATCGGCAGGGCCGCCAGCACCCGGAAGCCGCCGTCCGGACGCGGGCCCGCCTCGATGGTGCCACCCAGCGCCGCCGCACGCTCCCGCATCCCGGCCAGCCCGTTGCCGCTGCCGCCCGCCTCGGCGCCCGTCGCGGGGCCGTCGTCGTCGACGCGCAGCAGCAGCGTGCCCCCGTCCCGGTCGAGGCACACGCGCGCGTGCCGGGAACCGGAGTGCCGTACGACGTTGGTGAGCGCCTCCTGCACGATGCGGAACGCGGCCAGGTCGGTGCCGGGCGACAGCCGCGGCGGCTTCCCCTCCACCTCGACGGTGAGACCCGCGCTCGCCGCCTGCTCGACCAGTTCGGGGAGCCGGTCGAGGCCGGGGGCCGGAGCGCGCGGCGCGTCCCCGGGGGTGCGCAGGGTGTCGAGCACCTGCCGCACCTCGCCGAGCGCCTCCTTGCTCTGGTCCTTGATGGTGCTGAGGGCGGTGCGGGCCTGTTCCGGGTCGGTGTCCAGGAGGGCCAGTCCCACCCCGGCCTGCACGTTGATGACGGAGATGCTGTGGGCGAGTACGTCGTGCAGCTCGCGGGCGATCCGCAACCGCTCCTCGTCCGCGCGCCGCCGCGCCGCCTGGGCCCGCTCCGCCCGCTCCCGCGCCCACTGCTCGCGGCGGGCCCGGGCCGGCTCGGAGAGGGCCGCGACGGCCACGACCCAGGTGGCGATCACGAGTTCCTGCCCCCAGGACGCCGCGGAGTCCCCGGACGGCGGCAGCCACCGGTAGAGCCAGTGCGCCACCAGGGCGTGCCCGGCCCACAGCGTCCCCATCGCCGTCCAGGCCGCCTTGCGGTGCCCGGCGACGACGGCGCTGAAGCAGGCCACGGCGACGGCCACGAACACCGGGCCGTACGGGTATCCGGCGCCCAGGTAGACCAGCGTGGTGGCCGCCGTGCCGAACACGACGGGCACCGGGTACCGCTGCCGCCACAGCAGGGCGGCCCCCGTCACGAACAGCAGCGTGCGGGCGAACGGGTCCAGAGCGGCCCGCTCCGCCTCCTGGGCGTGGGCGGCGAAGTTCGAGCCGACCATGACGAACGCCGTGACCAGCAGAGTGGAGCGCCAGGGCCACCGGGGGCGCTGCTCCTCGTCGTCCCGCGGGTTCCGCCACGGGGGCCCGTGCCGCCACCACTGCGGCGCCCGGCCCGCGCGCTCGCGCTGTCCGTCCATGTCCGCCACGCTAGACGCCGGGCCCCGCGGGCGGCGTCACCCGCGCGTGGTGATCACACGTACTCCCGGCGAAGTACACCCGCGCACGACCGCGCGCCCGCCGCCGGACGTCAGGGGAACACGAGGCCGACCGCGTGGGCGAGCCGGTCCGCCGCGTGGCGGAAGAACGTCTCCCGGTCCTCGACGACCCGGTTGAACTGCCCGAACACCTCGAACCCGACCAGCCCGAACAGCTCGGCCCAGCACGCCACCATCGCCGTGACGGTCTCGGGCGGCAGGTCGGGGGCGAGGTCGGCGGCCATCCGGTGGGCCTCGGGCCGCAGTTCGGCGGGCAGCACCGGCTTGGCGAGCCCCGTGCCCCGGTGCGCCTCGCGCAGGATGCCGATGAGCACCTCGCCCACCCGGGCGGCGGCGGGGATCGTGTCCTCGGGCGCGGTGTAGCCGGGCACCGGCGACCCGTAGATCAGCGCGTACTCGTGGGGGTGGGCCAGCGCCCAGACGCGTACCGCCTCGCACACCGCGGTCCAGCGGCGGGCGGGTCCGAGGCCTGCCGCCGAGTCGCGCGCCGCCTCGGCCGCGCCGCCGAGCGAGTCGTAGGCGTCGATGATCAGGGCGGTCAGGAGGTCGTCGCGGCTGGGGAAGTAGCGGTAGAGGGCGGAGGAGGCCATGCCCAGCTCGCGGGCCACGGCCCGCAGGGACAGTTTGGCCGCGCCCTCCGCGGCGAGCTGTGCGCGCGCCTCGGCCTTGATGGCGGCGGTGACCTCGATCCTCGCCCGGGCGCGGACGCCCCGGACTCCGTCTGCGGTGCTCATGGGGGACAGTCTTCCACGGATTTGGAGCAGTGCACACAAACGAGAGCACTGCTCTTGCTTTCCCGCGGCGCAGCGGTGCACACTGGGACCACCGAGCGAGAGCAGTGCTCACAAAAGTGAGCGGCGCTCTCCATGTCCTGCCTGCTGGAGGCCACCATGTCGACGACCGCGCCGTACTACCGCAAGGGCAGCCCGCTGACCGTCCGGCTGAACAGCGTCATCGGCCGGCTGGCGCGCCACGGCGTCAGCCTCGCGGGCACCGCGGAGATGTCCGTGCGCGGCCGCAAGAGCGGGCAGATGCAGCGCATCCCGGTCAATCCGCACACCTACGAGGGCGCGCAGTACCTGGTCTCGGCGCGCGGCCACTCGCAGTGGGTGCGCAACATGCGTGCCGCCGGCGGCGGTGAGCTGCGGGTGGGGCGCAAGGTGCGGGTGTTCACCGCGGTGGAGCTTCCCGACGAGGAGAAGCTCCCGATCCTGCGGACCTACCTGGCGAAGTGGGGCTGGGAGGTCAACCAGTACTTCAAGGGCGTGACCGCGAAGTCCTCCGACGAGGAACTCGCCGCGGCCGCCGGCGACCACCCGGTCTTCCGGATCGACATCAAGCCCTGACCCGCCGGACACCGGCGTCAGGCGCCGGTCTCCTCCCCCGCGGACGACTCGGACCGCTCGGACTGTGCGGACGGCTCGGACGGTGCGGACGGCGCGGACTGCGCGGGCCGCCGGTCCATCGCGCCCAACGCCCGCTGCGCCAGCGGATGGCTGCGGACCAGCTCACCCAGCGAGGTCGAGCCCTGTGTGATGTCCTTGAACGCCTTCCACGCCGGGCGGAAGCCGGTCAGGGCCGCGTGGAAGAGGCCGGGGCGTCGCTCGAACACCGCCAGCATCCGCTTGCCGACGCTCATCTCCACGCCCAGACCGGCCTTGACCGCGAACGCGTAGTTCAGGGCCTGCCTGCGCGCGTCCACGGCGTCGTGCGCCTCCGAGATGCGCACCGCCCACTCCCCCGCGAGCCGTCCCGAGCGCAGCGCGAAGGAGATGCCCTCGCGGGTCCACGGCTCCAGGAGCCCGGCCGCGTCCCCGCAGACCAGGACCCGGCCGCGCGACAGCGGCGAGTCGTCCGCGCGGCAGCGCGTCAGATGGCCGGAGGAGACGCTGGGTTCGAATCCGGCCAGCCCGAGCCGGGCGACGAAGTCCTCCAGGTACCGCTTGGTCGCCGCGCCCTCGCCGCGCGCCGAGATCACCCCGACCGTCAGGGTGTCGCCCTTGGGGAAGACCCAGCCGTAACTGCCGGGGATCGGGCCCCAGTCGATGAGCACCCGGCCCTTCCAGTCCTCGGCGACCGTCTCGGGCACCGGGATCTCCGCCTCCAGGCCGAGGTCGACCTGGTCGAGCTTCACCCCGACGTGCGCGCCTATCCGGCTGGCACTGCCGTCCGCGCCGACCACGGCCCGGGCCAGTACCGTCTCGCCGCCCTGGAGGACGACGGCGACCGTGCGCCGGTCCGGCACCGCCGACCCGTGCTGCTCCACCCGGGTCACGGTCGCCCCGGTGCGCAGCTCGGCACCCGCCTTCTGGGCGTGCTCGACGAGCTGAAGGTCGAACTCGGGCCGGTTGATCAGCCCGAACAGCATCTGCCGGGAGCGCCGGGTCCGGGTGAAGCGCCCGTTGTTCGAGAAGGTCACCGCGTGCACACGGTCCTGGAGGGGCAGTTCGAAGCCCGGGGGGAGGGTGTCGCGCGAGGGTCCGATGATGCCGCCGCCGCACGTTTTGTAGCGGGGCAGCTCCGCCTTCTCCAGCAGCAGCACGCGCCGCCCCGCGACCGCCGCCGCGTAGGCGGCCGAGGCCCCCGCCGGTCCCGCGCCCACCACGACCACGTCCCAGACCTGACGCGCGTCGTCCGCCGAAGAGTTCTCGCTGCTCACGATGGTCTACTGCTCCGATCAAACCGCCTGCCGCACCTGACCCCCGCATCCTACGGCGGGCATCGCCGCAGGCCACTGTGGGAGGATCGGCCCGTCATTCCAAGTACTCCTTGGTACAACGTCGCACCCACAAGGAGCGTGCCCATGTCGTCGAATCCGGTCGCCGAGACCGTCGCTTCGCTGATGCCCCGCGCGAAGGAGGAACTGGCCGCGCTGGTGGCCTTCAAGTCGGTGGCCGACTTCGACCAGTTCCCGCGCAGCGAGAGCGAGGGAGCCGCCGAGTGGATAGCGGCGGCCCTGCGCGCCGAGGGTTTCCAGGACGTGGACCTGCTCGACACGCCGGACGGCACCCAGTCGGTGTACGGGTACCTGCCGGGGCCCGAGGGCGCCAAGACGGTGCTGCTCTACGCCCACTACGACGTGCAGCCGCCGCTGGACGAGGCCGGCTGGGCCACTCCGCCGTTCGAGCTGACCGAGCGCGACGGCCGCTGGTACGGGCGGGGCGCCGCGGACTGCAAGGGCGGTGTGCTCATGCACCTGCTGGCACTGCGCGCGCTGAAGGCGAACGGCGGCGTGCCGGTGCACGTCAAGGTGATCGCCGAGGGTTCCGAGGAGCAGGGCACGGGAGGACTCGAGCGGTACGCCGAGGCACACCCCGAGCTGCTGGCCGCCGACACCATCGTCATCGGCGACGCGGGCAACTTCCGGGTCGGGCTGCCGACGGTCACCTCCACGCTGCGCGGCATGACGATGCTGCGCGTGCAGGTCGACACGCTCGAAGGCAACCTGCACTCCGGCCAGTTCGGCGGTGCGGCGCCCGACGCGCTGGGCGCCCTGATCCGCGTACTGGACTCGCTGCGCGCGGAGGACGGCTCGACGACCGTCGACGGTCTGGCGGCGGACAGCACCTGGGAGGGGCTGGCCTACGACGAGGAGCAGTTCCGCCGGGACGCGCGGGTGCTGGACGGCGTGGAGCTGATCGGCTCCGGCTCGGTGGCCGACCGGATCTGGGCGCGGCCCGCCGTCACGGTGCTCGGCATCGACTGCCCGCCGGTCGTCGGCGCCACCCCGTCGGTGCAGGCGGGCGCACGGGCCCTGGTGAGCCTGCGGGTGCCGCCGGGCGTGGACGCCGCCGAGGCCACCAAGCTGCTCCGGGCCCACCTGGAGGCGCGTACGCCGTGGGGCGCGCGGGTCGCCGTCGAGCAGATCGGCCAGGGTCAGGCGTTCCGCGCCGACACCACGAGCCCCGCGTACCGGGCCATGGCGGACGCGATGGCGGTGGCGTACCCCGGCGAGGAGATGCAGTACGCCGGTCAGGGCGGCTCCATCCCGCTGTGCAGCACCCTGGCCTCCCTCTACCCGGAGGCGGAGATCCTGCTGATCGGCCTGAGCGAGCCCGAGGCCCAGATCCACGCCGTGAACGAGAGCGTGTCCCCCGAGGAGCTGGAGCGGCTGTCGGTGGCGGAGGCGCACTTCCTGCGCAACTACGCGGCGAGCTGAGCCCGCGCCCGTCGGACTCTGCCGTCGGCAGAGGGGCCTCGCCACCTGGCGGGGCCCTGCCTACGGTCGTCCCATGGATGTCGTCGAACTTCTGCCGGGCCTGAGCCTGCTGCGTTTCCCCGTCGGTCAGGCGTACCTCTGGCGTGACGGGGACGAGGTGACCCTGATCGACGCCGGACCGGCCGGGTACGGGGCCCGCATCGCGGAGACCGCGCGGACCGCGGGCCGGGTACGGCGTGTCGTGCTCACCCACTTCCACGAGGACCACGCGGGCGGCGCGCAGGAGGTCGCCGCGCTCACCGGGGCCGAGGTGGTGGCGCACACCGCCGAGGCGCCCGTCGTGCGGGGCGAGGTGCCCGGTCCGCCGCCCGTGCTCGAGGACTGGGAGCGCCCGCTGCACGCGAACGCCGCGCGTCGGCTCCCGCGAGGTGACTTCGCCCGCCCGGCCCGGCTGACCGAGGTGGTGGACGGTGACGTCCTGGACTTCGGCGGCGGGGCCCGGGTCGTGCACGCGCCGGGTCACACGGACGGGAGCATCGCGCTGCACCTCCCGTCCCACGGCGTGCTGTTCACGGGCGACGCCGTCGCCGCCTCGCCGGTCGACGGCGCTGTGCTGCTCGGCGTCTTCAACCTCGACCGGGACCGGGCCCTCGCCTCCTTCGGGCGGCTGGCGGCCCTCGACACGGAGGTGGCCTGTTTCGGACACGGCGATCCGGTGACCGCGCGGGCCGGGGAGGTGCTGAGGGCTTCGGCGCGAACCTACGGGGAGGCGGGCTGACGCGGGCGACGCCGGGCCGCGGCGTACGGGACGGCGGGCCGGGAGGGCGAACGGTCAGCCGACCGGTGTGCCCGCCTCCAGGTAGTGGGCGGCGCCGCGCTCCCGGGCCCGCAGCGCCCAGCGCAGCCGCTCGTAGCGGACCGGGGGCAGCAGGGCCGCGGCCTCGTCCTCGGTGGCGAAGCGCCAGTCGCGCAGCTCGGCTCCCGGCAGCAGCACCCGGTCGGCGGCCGCGGTGTCGAGCCGGCCGCCGTCGAAGAGCAGCCGCAGACCGCCGTGGGCGGGGGGTGCCGGTGGTTCCCAGTCGACGACCAGCAGGGCCGGTACGTCGTCGAGGCTGAGCCCGGTCTCCTCGGTGACCTCGCGCATGCCGGCGCGGGCCGGTGCCTCGCCGGGTTCGACGACGCCGCCCGGGAACTCCCAGCCGGGCTTGTAGGTGGGGTCGACGAGGAGGACCCGGTCCCGCTCGTCGAAGAGCAGGACGCCGGCGGCGACGGTCTCACCGGTGGGCTCCGGCGTCTGCACGATCTCGCAGGCCGGCACGGCGCCCGTGCCGACGGCCTCGGCGACCCGGACGGCCGCTTCGTAGGGGGTGAGGGCGCCGGTGTCGACGGGATGGGCGTCGGCGGTGAGCCAGGCGGCGAGGGCGGCGCGGTAGGGCTCGATGTGGTCGTAGGACCACTGCCGTACCCGCGTCTCGCCGTCCGGCAGGTCCTCCGGGGTCTCGCGGCTCGCTATTCGCTCCCGCAGGATCGTTTCGGCCGGGGCCAGCAGGACGTGCCGGACCTCGATCCGGCGGGCGGCGAGACCGCCGAAGATCTCGTCCCGGTACTCCTGGCGCAGCAGGGTCATCGGGACCACGAGCGTCCCGCCGAGGTCGGCGAGCAGCGCGGCCGCCGTGTCGATCACCAGCCGGCGCCAGATCGGCAGATCCTGGAAGTCGCCCACCTCGGCCAGGCGTTTGGGCGGCAGCAGGTGTGCGAGCGCCCCGCCGATGACCTCGGGGTCGAAGAGCGTGCTGTTCGGGATCAGTTCGATCAGTTCCCGTGCGGTGGTGGTCTTCCCCGCACCGAACGCGCCGTTGATCCAGACGACGGTCACAGGTCCCCCTCTTCTGTTGGCCCCCTGTGGCTTGCCCGCTTCACCCTGCCACGGAAACCCGGCCCCGTGGGGGCGGGGAGAAAGGGCATATGACAGCGGCGCCGACGCCCCCTCGGGGCACCGGCGCCGCGTGGTCCGCACCGGGCACTTCGGCCCGGCCGGAGGGTGTCAGCCCAGCTGTCCCAGGGCGTCGCCGTCGAGGGCCAGGCTCTCGGTGGCGACGGTGTCCTCCAGGGTGCTGACGGTGTCGTCCACCCCGAGACCGAGCGGGAGTTCGCTCGGCGCGGCGTGGGACGGGGTGACGGCCGCGACCACGAAGCCGGTGGCGAGGGACGCGAGGGCGAGCATGCTGCGCTTCTTCATGCCCCGCTCAACTACGCCGCCGCGCGGGAGGTCACGGTCTGGACCGGGGAAGCCACCGAGGACACCGAGTCGTACCGCGGGCCCAGGCCGCCGAACCGCCGCGTCCCCTGCGGCTCGCCGCCGGTGACGCAGCCTGCGAGGCACCGATTCGACCGGCCGCCTCCGAGGCACCATTTCGTACCGGGCGACATCCAAGAACACCGATTCGTACCGGGCGACATCCAAGGACGCCGATTCGTACCGGGCGGCGCCCAAGGACACCGAGTCGTACGGGCTCCCCTGCCTCAGACGTGCGCGGCGGTCACCGACGCCGTCCGCGTGAGCGCCGCCGCGGCCGCGCCGACCAGCCCGGCGTCCGTCCCCATCTGGGCCGGGACGACCGCGAGGCGCTGCACGAAGGACAGCGTCGCGTAGTCGGTGAGGGCCTTGCGCAGGGGGGCGAAGAGGATCTCCCCCGCCTTGCCCACTCCCCCGCCGACCACGGCGATGTCGATCTCGACGAGGGTCGCGGTGGCCGCGATACCGGCGGCCAGCGCCTGGGCGGCCCGTTCGAAGGAGGCGACGGCGACGGGGTCGCCGGAGCGGGCGGCGGCGGCGACCGCGGCGGCGGAGGTGTCGCCGTCCGGGCCGGGCCTCCAGCCCGCGTCGAGGGCGCGCCGGGCGATGTTCGGACCGCTCGCTATGCGCTCCACGCAGCCGCGCGCGCCGCACGGGCAGGGGTCGCCGTCCAGGTCGACGCTGATGTGGCCGATGTGGCCGGAATTGCCGGTCGGCCCGGGGTGCAGCCGGCCGCCCAGCACCAGCCCCCCGCCGACGCCGGTCGAGACCACCATGCACAGCGCGTTGTCGTGGCCGCGGGCGGCGCCCTGCCAGTGTTCGGCCGCCGTGATGGCCACCCCGTCCCCGATCAGCTCCACGGGCAGGCCGCCGACGGCGTCCCGGACCCGTCGGACCAGCGGGTAGTCGCGCCAGCCGGGGACGTTCACCGGGCTGACGGTGCCGGCCGAGGCGTCCACGGGACCCGCGCTGCCGATGCCGACGGCCGTGGCCCGCCCCCACAGGGGCGAAGCGGTCAGCTCCGCGAGAACGGCCTCGACGGCCTCCATCACGGTGTCACCGTCCTCCCGGGCAGGTGTCGCACGCTGTGCGCGCGCCTGGATGCGGCCGTGGCCGTCCACCAGTGCGCCGGCGATCTTGGTGCCGCCGATGTCCAGCGCTGCCACGAGGTCGGTGTGCATCAGAGTCGGATCTCCCCGTCGGACCGAAAGCGAAAAAGCCGTACAACACGAGCGCGCAGCGACCGGTCCCGCGATGGGGACGAGGACCGGAGAGTGCGATGGACAGTGTCTCCCGCATCTGACAACGTTGTCCAGGCTCTATGCTCGACGCCACATCCTCATACAAGCCCATCACCGACACATCCCCCCGGACAGCAGGAGCCGACGCAATCCCGTGGACGACAGGACAGGACACCGCATCGTGCCCGACACGACCCGCCGCGCAGACCGCCTCCCCGGGAACCGTTACGGCAATCGCCCGACCATGAAGGACGTCGCCGCCCGGGCCGGGGTCGGCCTCAAGACCGTCTCCCGGGTGGTCAACGGGGAGCCCGGCGTCACTCCCGAGACCGAGCGCCGCGTCCAGGAGGCCATCGACGCGCTGGGCTTCCGCCGCAACGACAGCGCGCGGGTGCTGCGCAAGGGCCGCACCGCGAGCATCGGCCTGGTCCTGGAGGATCTCGCCGACCCGTTCTACGGGCCGCTCAGCCGCGCGGTGGAGGAGGTGGCCCGCGCGCACGGCGCCCTGCTGATCAACGGGTCCAGCGCGGAGGACCCGGACCGCGAGCAGGAGCTGGTCCTCGCACTGTGCGCACGGCGCGTGGACGGCCTCGTGGTGATCCCCGCCGGGGACGACCACCGGTACCTGGAGCCCGAGCTGAAGGCGGGCGTCGCCACGGTCTTCGTCGACCGCCCGGCGGGTCGGATCGACGCGGACGTGGTGGTCTCCGACAACTTCGGCGGTGCCCGCGACGGCGTGGCCCACCTGATCGCGCACGGGCACCGCAGGATCGGCTTCATCGGCGACATGCCCCGCATCCACACCGCGGGCGAGCGGCTGCGCGGCTACCGGGCGGCGATGGAGGACGCGGGCATACCGGTCGAGGACTCCTGGATGTCCCTGGGCGTCACCGATCCCGTGCGGGTGCGCCGGGCGGCCGAGGAGATGCTCGCCGCCCCGCGGCCGGTCACCGCGATCTTCACCGGCAACAACCGGGTGACGGTCACCGTGATCCGGGTCCTGGCCGAGCACACCCGGGGCGTCGCCCTGGTCGGCTTCGACGACATCGAGCTGGCCGACCTGCTCCAGCCGGGCGTCACCGTGGTCGCGCAGGACGCGGCCGCCCTCGGCCGCACCGCCGCCGAGCGGCTCTTCAGGCAGCTGGACGGCACTCTCCTCGCCCCGGACCGCATCGAACTGCCGACCAGGCTGGTCACCCGGGGGTCGGGCGAGCTGCCGCCGTCGGCCTGAGCGCACCGCCACAGCCACAGCCACAGCCACATCCACGAGGAGCATCACACCGTGTCGACACCTCCCGGCGAGGACCGGACGCTGCGGGCGCTCGGGCTGGCCGGGGTGCCGCGCGAGGAGCCGCTGCTGTACCCCGGCGCGTGGCCGCGGGAGTCCGGGCTGCTGGACGGGGACCGGCTGCTGCCGCTGGACCGGGCGGTGTACGACGAGGAGGACGGCCGGGTCCCGGTGCTGGCGATCGGCTCCAACGCGAGCCCCGGTCAGCTGCGGCACAAGATGGCCGAGTTCGGCATCGGCTCGCCGATCCCGATGGTGCGGTCGCGGGTCACCGGGCTGGACATCGGCGTCTCCGCGCACGTGAGCCGCATGGGCTACGTGTCCGCCTCGCCGGTGGGCGCCCCCGGCACCGTACGGGAGCTGTTCGTCCTGTGGCTCGACGCCGAGCAGCTCGCGGTGATCGACGCGAGCGAGGGCGTGCCGATGGCGGGCGGCAACTTCGACCGCGTCTGGCTGCCCGCGCCCGACGTGCGCGTCGAGCCGGGGGACGGCTCGGTGCTGCCCGGCGCCTACGCGTACGTCAACCGCCACGGCGTGCTGCACGACGGCACCGGTGCGCCGCGGCGCCATCCGGGGGCGCAGCGGCCCCTGATCACCGAACTGCTGCGGGGGTCGGCGCGGCTGCGCGCGCTGTTCGGCGCGACGCCCGAGGAGTTCTGCGCGCGGGCGCGGGCGGACCGGCGGCTGTGCGACCGGGGGACGCGGCTGTTCGCCGAGGAGGAGCGGGTGACGGCGTCCGGCCTGGAGCGGTACGTGGGCTCCGGGCCGGCGGATCCCTTCGCCGGGGGCCGGACGCCGTCGGCGGACCCTACTGCGCCGATGCCGTGAGGTCGCCGCGCCGGGGCCCGGAGAAGCCTTCCAGGTCGGCTCGGGTGAGGCCGGTCAGCCGGGCGACCTCGCCGATGTCGAGGGCGCCGCAGTCCAGGCCGCGCAGCAGGTAGCCGCTGAGCGCCTTGGCGGTGGCGGGCTCGTCCATGACGTCGCCGCCGGTGCGGTTGGCGTAGCGGGCGAGGCGGGCGGCGGCCTGCTCGAAGCCCTCGCGGTAGAAGGCGAAGACGGCCGCGTACCGGGTGGGGATGTGGCCGGGGTGCATGTCCCAGCCCTGGTAGTAGGCGCGGGCGAGCGCACGGCGGGTGAGGCCGTAGTGCAGCCGCCAGGCGTCGTGGACCTGCGCGGTGGGGCCGACCGGCAGGACGTTGGTCGAGCCGTCCGAGACGCGTACGCCGGTGCCGGCGGCGGCGACCTGCATGACCGCCTTGGCGTGGTCGGCGGCCGGGTGGTCGCTGGCCTGGTGGGCGGCGGAGACGCCGAGGCAGGCGCTGTAGTCGAAGGTGCCGTAGTGCAGGCCGGTGGCGCGGCCCTCGGCGGCCTGGATCATGCGGGCCACGGTGGCGGTGCCGTCGGTGGCGAGGATGGACTGGCTGGTCTCGATCTGGATCTCGAAGCCGATCCGGCCGGGCGTGAGGCCGCGCGCCTTCTCGAAGGCCTCCAGGAGCCGCACCATGGCGGTGACCTGCTCGGGATAGGTCACCTTGGGCAGGGTGAGGACCAGCCCGTCGGGCAGGCCGCCGGCCTCCATCAGGCCGCTGAGGAAGACGTCGAGGGTGCGGATTCCCCGGGCGCGCACCGGAGCCTCCATGCACTTCATGCGGATGCCCATGTACGGGGCGGCCGTGCCCTGCTCGTACGCCTCGGCGATCAGGCGGGCGGCGCGGGCGGCCGCCTCGTCCTCGTCGGCGTCCGCGCGGTTGCCGTAGCCGTCCTCGAAGTCGACGCGCAGGTCTTCGATCGGCTCGCGCTCCAGCTTGGCGCGCACGCGGGAGTACACGGGCTCGGCGAGGTCGTCGGCGAGACCGAGGACGGCGGCGAAGGAGGCGGCGTCCGGGGCGTGTTCGTCGAGCGCGGCGAGGGCCTTGTCGCCCCAGGAGCGGATCGTGTCGGCGGCGAAGACGTCACCGGGGACGTAGACGGTGTGGACGGGCTGGCGGGTGCCCGGGTCTCCGGGGTAGCGGCGCTCCAGCTCCGCGTCGACCGGTGCGAGGGAGGCACTGATCTCCTCGCCGACGGCGCCCGCGAGGCTCGTTGCCACCTTCTCCTGCTGACCCATTCGACACCCTCCTGATGTTCATTTTTCCGCTGAACGGAATCACTTATCCGTAGAGTGAAGTTATCTGTCGGTTCTTCGCCGGTCAACACCCATCCTGCGGGGCACGCCGAGGCCCCCGCGACGTCCGTGGACGTCACCGGGGGCCTCGGCGTGCGGTACGGCGGGGAGGTCAGCCCTTGCGG
Source organism: Streptomyces sp. CS113 (assembly GCF_002188365.1). Lineage (NCBI taxonomy): Bacteria > Bacillati > Actinomycetota > Actinomycetes > Kitasatosporales > Streptomycetaceae > Streptomyces > Streptomyces sp. CS113. The sequence goes on along the minus strand of NZ_KZ195574.1, from coordinate 7,548,225 downwards.
GTCTTGACCTCCTCGGTGAGCTGCGGGACGACGTCGAAGAGGTCGCCGACGACGCCGTAGTCGACCAGCTCGAAGATCGGGGCCTCGGCGTCCTTGTTGATCGCCACGATCGTCTTCGAGGTCTGCATGCCCGCGCGGTGCTGGATGGCGCCCGAGATACCGGAGGCGATGTACAGCTGCGGCGAGACGGACTTGCCGGTCTGGCCGACCTGGTTGGTGTGCGGGTACCAGCCCGCGTCCACCGCGGCGCGCGAGGCGCCGACGGCCGCACCGAGGGAGTCGGCGAGCGCCTCGATGATCGCGAAGTTCTCCGCGCCGTTGACGCCGCGGCCGCCGGAGACGACGATCGCGGCCTCGGTCAGCTCCGGGCGGCCGGTCGACTCGCGCGGCGTGCGCGAGGTGACCTTGGTGCCGGTCGCGGCGGCGGAGAAGGTGACGGACAGGGCCTCGACCGCGCCGGCGGCCGGGGCGGGCTCGACGGCGGCGCTGTTCGGCTTGACCGTGATGACCGGGGTGCCCTTGGAGACGCGGGACTTGGTGGTGAAGGCGGCGGCGAACACCGACTGGGTGGCCACCGGGCCCTCGTCGCCGGCCTCCAGGTCGACGGCGTCGGTGATGACGCCCGATCCGAGACGCAGCGCCAGGCGGGCGGCGATCTCCTTGCCCTCGGTGGAGGACGGGACCAGCACGGCGGCCGGGGACACCGCGGCGACGGCGGCCTGGAGGGCGTCGACCTTCGGCACGACCAGGTAGTCGGCGTACTCGGCGGCCTCGTGGGTGAGGACCTTCACCGCGCCGTGCTCGGCGAGCACGGCGGCGGTGTCACCGGCGCCGTTGCCCAGCGCGACGGCGACGGGCTCGCCGACGCGGCGGGCCAGGGTCAGCAGCTCCAGGGTCGGCTTGCGGACGGCACCGTCCACGTGATCGACGTAGACGAGAACTTCAGCCATGGGACTTCTTCTCTCCTGCTTGCGAAAGATGAGGGGCGGTGGGGGCGGCGGGGCCTCAGATGAACTTCTGGCCCGCGAGGAACTCGGCGAGCTGCTTGCCGCCCTCGCCCTCGTCCTTGACGATCGTGCCCGCGGTGCGCGCCGGACGCTCGGCGGCCGACTCCACGACCGTGTAGGCGTTCTCCAGGCCGACCTCGTCCTCGTCGATGTCGAGGTCGGACAGGTCCCAGGACTCCACCGGCTTCTTCTTGGCCGCCATGATGCCCTTGAAGGACGGGTAACGGGCCTCGCCCGACTGGTCGGTGACCGACACGACCGCCGGCAGGGAGGCCTCCAGCTGCTCCGTGGCCGAGTCGCCGTCGCGGCGGCCCTTGACGACGCCGCCCTCGACCGAGACCTCGGACAGCAGCGTCACCTGCGGCACGCCCAGGCGCTCGGCGAGCAGCGCGGGGACGACGCCCATGGTGCCGTCGGTGGAGGCCATGCCGGAGACGACCAGGTCGTAGCCGGCCTTCTCGACCGCCTTGGCCAGCACCAGGGAGGTGCCGATGGCGTCGGTGCCGTGCAGGTCGTCGTCCTCGACGTGGATCGCCTTGTCCGCGCCCATGGACAGCGCCTTGCGCAGCGCGTCCTTGGCGTCCTCGGGGCCCACCGTCAGGACGGTGACCTCGACGTCGTCGTCGGAATTCTCGGAGATCTGCAGCGCCTGCTCGACCGCGTACTCGTCCAGCTCGGAGAGCAGACCGTCCACGTCGTCCCGGTCGACGGTCAGGTCATCGGCGAAGTGCCGGTCGCCAGTGGCGTCGGGCACGTACTTCACAGTGACAACGATCCTCAAGCTCACGCCGGCTCTCCTACTGCGTCGACATTTCAGTGCTGCCTCTTGCAGGCAGCATAGGCGCCCCAAGCGGCCGATCCCGGTCGGGGCGACCTGCGCTCCGCCCGGAATATTACTCGTCAGTACATCCAGTTCTTTCCCGCTAAGCAAGCGCTTTGAACTGTGACCTTCGCAACGCAGCGTAACCGGAACCCGACGCCCGCGCAGAAGGTGTCCCGCCGACCGGTCAGTCCCGCAGACCGCGGTATCGCCCCTGGTGGTACAGGAGCGGCGCGCCGGTTCCCGCGGGGTCGCCGAGGAGCACCTGTGCCAGCACGATCCGGTGGTCCCCCGCGGGCACCCGGCCGGCCACGCGGCACACGAGCCAGGCGAGCACGCCGTCCAGCACGGGCACCCCCTCGGGTCCCTCCCGCCACGCGGTGGGTGCCGCGAAGCGGTCGGCGCCGCTGCGGGCGAAGGTCGCCGCCAGCTCCTCCTGGTGCTCGCCGAGCACATGGACGCCGACGTGCTCCGCCTCGGAGACCGCGGGCCAGCTGGAGGAGCCGGTGCCGATGCCGAAGGAGAGCAGCGGCGGGTCGGCGGAGACGGAGGTGAGGGACGTGGCCGTGAAACCGACCGGACCGCGGGGCCCCCGGGCGGTGATCACGGCGACACCCGCGGCATGCCGCCGGAAAACGGACCGCAGCAGATCGTCGGTGGCGGGCAGCGGTGCGGTGCGGTCGGGTGTGACCGTCATACGGGGTGGTCCTTCTGCGTTGCGCCCCGGTCCCGGGAACGGCGAGCGGGGCATGGGGGCAGGCTGACGACGGATGGCACACACAGTCAATTACGTCCCCGGATGCGGCGGCTGTGGAGAAGGCCTCAGCACTGGCGTGGCGCTTGTCACACCGCCTCACCCAGCGCCGCGATCACGTCCGCCTTGCGCGGCTGCCCGACGGCACGCCGCACGACGCGGCCGTCGGCGTCCAGAACCAGGACCGTGGGGGTCTTGAGCACGCCGAGGGCGCGGACGAGTCGCAGCCGGTCCTCGGCGTCGATCTCGATGTGGACGACGCCGGGGACCATGCCCGCCACCTCTCCCAGCACCCGCCGGGTGGCCCGGCAGGGCGCGCAGAAGGCGCTGGAGAACTGCACGAGCGTGGCGCGGGCACCGAGTTCCGCACCGAGGTCGGCCGCGTCGAGCCGTGGGGCGGGGGCCGCCGCCCGCCTGTCGTCGTCCTGGCCGCGCACCGGCGCGCCCCCTTCCGCCGCCACCGCGGCACTGTCGGGCGCGCGTGCCCCGCGCGCCACCGGTCGGTCCTCCGAAGGTGCAGCGCTCGCACAGCGGCGGAGATTCCCGCCCACCGTCGCATTTCGGCCACACCCGGACCGGCAAGTGATGAGGATCTCGCCGCACACGGGCACCAAGGCTGGTACACCGGCCGTTCTTGGGGCACGATCTGCGACAAGCCCGTAAACCTACGGGTGCGTAACTTTCGACTGGGAGCCCCCTTCCCAGGCTGACAAGGAAGGGTTCGACCCGCCCATGGCAGAACTCGTCTACCGCCCGGTGATCGGTCTCGCCCGCACCCTGTTCAAGGCGTGGGACCTCAAGATCGACTGCCAGGGATCGGAGAACATCCCGCGCTCGGGCGGCGCCGTGCTGGTGAGCAACCACATCAGCTACCTGGACTTCATCTTCGACGGCCTGGCCGCGCTGCCGCAGAAGCGGCTGGTGCGCTTCATGGCGAAGGAATCCGTCTTCCGGCACCGGATCTCCGGTCCGCTGATGCGCGGGATGAAGCACATCCCGGTCGACCGCAAGCAGGGCGAGGCGGCCTACGCGCACGCCCTCGACTCGCTGAAGTCGGGCGAGATCGTCGGCGTCTTCCCGGAAGCGACGATCTCCGAGTCCTTCACCCTGAAGAGCTTCAAGTCGGGAGCCGCGCGGCTCGCGCAGGAGGCGGGCGTCCCCCTGGTCCCCGTAGCCCTGTGGGGCACCCAGCGCCTGTGGACCAAGGGCCACCCGCGCAACTTCAAGCGCAGCCACACCCCCATCACCATCCGGGTCGGCGAGGCCATGGAGGCCTCCCGCGAGCAGTACGCGGGTGCCATCACCCGGCGGCTGCGCGAACGGGTGCAGGAACTGCTGGAGGCCGCGCAGCGCGCCTACCCGGTACGCCCCAAGGGGGCCGACGACACCTGGTGGATGCCGGCCCACCTCGGCGGCACGGCACCCACGCCCGAGCAGCTGCGCACCGCGCAGGCGCACTGAGCCGCGCGCTTCAGAGCGCCGCCGGGAGGGTCCGCCACAGGTGCGGGCGGTCGGTGGCCGCCTTGAGGACGTCCAGCACCACCGGGTGCGGCGCCGCGTACAGCTCCGGGTAGTCCGCCTCGCCCGCCGCGTGGTCCGGCGTGAAGGCCAGTCGCTCCCTGCCCAGGGAGAACCGCGCGTTCACGCCGGGCTTGTTCCCGCGCGGATCCTGCCGGTGCCAGGCACCGTCGAGGCGTACGGCGACCAGGCCGTGCACCACGTCCAACCGCTGGTAGCAGAGCGCGGTCGGGATGTCCTCGGCCCGCAGCAGCGCGGCCAGCGCATGGGCCTTGGCGTAGCAGATGCCGGTGCGCCGCTCCAGGACGTCGGAGGCCCGCCAGGTGACGCGCGGGTCCTCGGAGTCCTGTGAGTGCGGGATGGTGTCGCGCACGAACTCGAAGGCCAGCCGCGCATAGGCATACGAGTCCTCCGCCTCTCTCGCCAACCGGCCGGCCGCGTCCCGCACCTGCGGATGATCGTGGTCGATGGCGTCATCGGCAGCCAGATAGGCGGACAGGTCAGGGGTTTTCTGGATCAGCTCCATGCCCGCAGAGCATAGGAAAGCGATCACCCTCCAGTCAATGACTTTTCAGGTGACCGCATACCTATGCATAGTGTGAGCGGTGGCGTCAGCGCGCCGTCTCCTCCTTGAGGGCGGCCACGAACGCGTCGACGTCGTCCTCGGTGGTGTCGAACGCGCACATCCAGCGCACGTCGCCGGCGGCCTCGTCCCAGAAGTAGAAGCGGAACCGCTTCTGAAGGCGCTCACTCACGTCGTGCGGCAGCCGGGCGAAGACGGCGTTGGCCTGCACCGGGTAGAGGATCTCCACGCCGTGCACGGCGCGCACGCCCTCGGCCAGGCGCTGGGCCATCTCGTTGGAGTGCCGGGCGTTGCGCAGCCACAGGTCCTTGGCCAGCAGCGCCTCCAGCTGCACGGACACGAAGCGCATCTTGGAGGCCAGCTGCATGGACAGCTTGCGCAGGTGCTTCATGTGGCGCACGGCGTCCTGGTTCAGGACGACGACCGCCTCGCCGAACAGCGCGCCGTTCTTGGTGCCGCCTAGGGAGAGGAGGTCGACGCCGACCGCGTTGGTGAACGTGCGCATGGGCACGTCCAGCGAGGCGGCGGCGTTGGCTATCCGGGAGCCGTCCAGGTGCACCTTCATGCCGTGCGCGTGGGCGTGCTCGCAGATGGCGCGGATCTCGTCGGGCGTGTAGAGGGTGCCCAGCTCGGTGCTCTGGGTGATCGACACGACCTGCGGCATCGCCCGGTGCTCGTCGTCCCAGCCGTACGCCTGGCGGTCGATGAGGTCGGGCGTGAGCTTGCCGTCGGGGGTGGGGACGGTGAGCAGCTTGAGGCCGCCCATGCGCTCGGGGGCGCCGCCCTCGTCGACGTTGATGTGCGCGCTCTCGGCGCAGATCACCGCGCCCCAGCGGTCGGTGACCGCCTGGAGCGCGACGACGTTGGCGCCGGTGCCGTTGAAGACCGGGAACGCCTCGGCGCCGGAGCCGAAGTGGCCGCGGATCACCCGCTGGAGGTTGTCGGTGTAGTCGTCCTCGCCGTACGCGACCTGGTGCCCGCCGTTGGCCAGCGCCAGGGCGGCGAGCACCTCCGGGTGGGCCCCGGCGTAGTTGTCACTGGCGAAACCGCGGACCTCGGGGTCGTGATGGCGACGCGCGTCGGTCTTCGGGGGGTTCACGGCTTCTCGGTCAGCCACAGACGGTTTCCGTTCACTTCCGCGGCGGGCTTGTCCCAGACACCGGCGACTGCCTCGGCGAGGTCACGCACGTCCGTGAAGCCCGCGAACTTCGCGTTGGGGCGCTCGGCGCGCATCGCGTCGTGCACCAACGCCTTGACCACCAGGATCGCAGCCGCCGAGGTCGGCCCCTGCTCGCCCCCCGCCTTGCGGAAGTAGTCTGCCATGGCCAGCGTCCAGGCCTCGGCTGCGGCCTTGGCGGCCGAGTAGGCGGCGTTGCCCGCGGTGGGGCTGGACGCTCCGGCAGCGCTGATCAGGAGGTAGCGGCCGCGGTCGCTGCGCTGGAGCGCCTCGTGGAAGGCGAGGGAGGTGTGCTGCACGGTGCGGACGAGCAGCTTCTCCAGGAGGTCCCAGTCGCCGAGTTCGGTCTTGGTGAAGGTCTTGCTGCCGCGCCAGCCGCCCACGAGGTGGATCACGCCGTCGACGTGGCCGAACTCCTGCTCGGTGCGGTCGGCCCAGGCCCGGGTGGAGTCCAGGTCCAGCAGGTCGACGGTCTCGCCGGTGACGGTGGCGCCGCCGTGCGCGTAGCGCGCCGCGTCCACCGCCTCCGCGAGCCGCTCCGGGTCGTTGTCCGCGCCGACGACGGTCGCGCCCGCCTCGGCGAGCCGCAGCAGCGCGGCCCGTCCGGCGGGCCCGCCCGCCCCGGCCACCGCGATCACCGCGCCGTCGAGCGCCCCGTTCCCCATGGTCCTCGCCTCCCGAGCCTGCTGCCGTGCTGCCTGATCCTGCCCGCCGGTGCCGTCGCTCACGCGGCGGCCCGCTCGGCGCCGTCCGCCGCCGCGGTGATACCCCGGGTCGAGGCGATCACCTTCTTGAGCTTCTTGGACAGGGCCTCGTAGAACATGCTCAGCGGAAACTCGTCCGGAAGCACGTCGTCGACGAGTTTGCGCGGCGGCAGGGACAGGTCCAGGGCGTCGGGGCCCTTGGCCCACTTCGAGCCCGGGTGCGGGGCGAGGTAGGTGGAGACCAGCTCGTAGCCGGCGAACCAGTGGACGATCTTCGGGCGGTCGATGCCGTCGCGGTAGAGCTTCTCGATCTCGGCGCACAGCTGGTTGGTGACCTGCGGGGCGCGCTGCCAGTCGATGAAGAGCTTGTTGTCGGTCCAGCGGACGACGTCGTGCTTGTGCAGGTAGGCGAAGAGGAGCTGGCCGCCGAGGCCGTCGTAGTTGCGCACCCGCTCGCCGGTGACCGGGAAGCGGAACATGCGGTCGAAGAGCACCGCGTACTGCACGTCGCGGGCCTGCGGGACGCCGTCGGCCTCCAGCTTCACGGCCTCCTTGAAGGCGGTGAGGTCGCAGCGCAGCTCCTCCAGGCCGTACATCCAGAACGGCTGGCGCTGCTTAATCATGAACGGGTCGAAGGGCAGGTCACCGTGGCTGTGGGTGCGGTCGTGGACCATGTCCCACAGCACGAACGCCTCCTCGCAGCGCTTCTGGTCGTCGACCATCGCGGCGACGTCCTCGGGCAGCTCCAGGCCCAGCAGGCCCACGGCGGCCTCGGTGACGCGGCGGAAGCGGGCGGCCTCGCGGTCGCAGAAGATGCCGCCCCAGGAGAAGCGCTCCGGGGCCTCGCGCACGGCGATGGTCTCCGGGAAGAGGACGGCCGAGTTGGTGTCGTAGCCGGCCGTGAAGTCCTCGAAGGTGATGCCGCAGAACAGCGGGTTGTCGTAGCGGGTGCGCTCCAGTTCGGCCAGCCAGTCGGGCCAGACCATGCGCAGCACGACCGCTTCGAGGTTGCGGTCCGGGTTGCCGTTCTGCGTGTACATCGGGAAGACGACCAGGTGCTGGAGGCCGTCCGCGCGGTTCGCGGCGGGCTGGAAGGCCAGCAGGGAGTCGAGGAAGTCGGGCACCTCGAAGCCGCCGTCCGCCCAGCGGGCGAGGTCGGTCACCAGGGCCTCGTGGTAGGCGCGGTCGTGCGGCAGCAGCGGGGACAGCTCGCGCACGGCCTCGGTCACTACGCGTACGGCGTCCTCGGCGGCGGCCCGGCCGGGGGCGCCCTCGGCGTCGAAGTCGATCGACCCGTCCTTGGACTGCCATGGCCGGATCTGCTCCACGGCATCCTTGAGCACGGGCCACGCCGGGTGCTCCACCACCCTGCTCGCCGGAGGAACGTTCTCCTCCGCACCCACCTGCACAAGAATTTCCGTCATGTCCCATCCTCCACGGGAGAAGCTTGCGTCAGAACACCGTAGTCATACGACGTTTCTCCAATCAAGGGGAGGCTCCGTAAATTATCCTGCCTCACCCCGGCCTTCACCGCATTTTTTCCTGTCGGACGCCGGATTCGTATACCCGGCGCGGCACGGGGGAAACGGTCCGGCAGGGCCCGTTAGGCTGCGCCCTGCCCACGCCGACGTCGACGGAAGCGAGTCGAGCCTTGAACTTCCTCACCATCGGTCACCGCGGAGCGATGGGTGTCGAACCCGAGAACACCCTGCGTTCCTTCGTCGCCGCCGAGCAGGCCGGCCTCGACGTCGTCGAACTGGACCTGCACCTGAGCAAGGACGGCGCGCTCGTGGTCATGCACGACGCGGACGTGGACCGCACCACCGACGGCACCGGTGCGATCGCCGACAAGACCCTCGAGGAGCTGCGGGCGCTGGACGCCGGGCGCGGGGAGCGGGTCCCGGTCTTCGAGGAGGCGCTGGACGCCGTCTCGGTGCCGTTGCAGGCCGAGATCAAGGACGCGGCGGCCGCTCGTGTCCTCGCCGAGGTGATGCTGCGCCGGGACCTGGTCGACCGGGTGGAGGTGATCTCGTTCCACGACGAGGCCATCGTCGAGATCGCCCGGCTCGTGCCGGGGGTGCGGACCGCGCTGGTCGCGCAGTACTACGGCCCCGAGGTCGTGGACCGCGCGGTGGCGGCGGGTGCCCGGACCCTGTGTCTGGACATCAACAGGGTCACGCTGGAGATCGTGCGGAAGGCCCGCAAGGCGGGGCTGCGGGTGTTCTGCTGGACCGTGAACACGCAGGACCACCTGCGGCTGGTGCGCGCCCTGGGCCTGGACGGCGCGACGACCGACTATCCGGAGATCAAGCGCACCGGGCGCTTCACGGCCTGAGCGGCCGGCTCGGCCGCGCAGCCGGCCCGGCCGGACGCCCGCCCGTCACGTCAGCGGTTTGACCAGCAGCTCGAACCGGAGGTCGTCGCGCTGCGGGATACCGAAGCGCTCGTCGCCGTACGGGAAGGGGGTCGTCTCTCCCGTACGGCGGTAGCCGCGGCGCTCGTACCAGGCGATGAGGTCCTCGCGCACCGAGATCACGGTCATGTGCATCTCCGTGACGCCCCACGTCGCGCGGGCCCGCCGCTCCGCCTCCGCGATGATCGCCTTGCCCAGTCCCCCGCCCTGGAGCGCCGGGCTGACGGCGAACATCCCGAAGTAGGCGTGCGCCCCGCGGTGCTCCAGCTGGCAGCAGGCCACGATCCGGCCGTCCCGCTCCACCGTCAGCAGCCGGCTGTCCGGTGCCTTGACGACCTCCAGGACACCCTGCGGGTCGGTGCGCTGCCCCTCGAGGATGTCCGCCTCGGTGGTCCACCCGGCCCGGCTCGCGTCGCCCCGGTACGCGGACTCGATGAGCGCCACCAGCGCGTCCACGTCGGCGTCGGTGGCGTCGCGGTAGGTCAGCGGGCTGTCGGCGGTGTCCATGGGGCGTCTCCGGTTCGTTCTGGGCGCGGCGCGGGCACCGATGAGCGTAACGCCGTGGCAGGGCGCCACTAGGGTCGGGACGCATGGTGCACGTACTCAGCAGCCGGACCCTGCTCCGCCCCACCGACCCCGAGCGCTCCCGCGCCTTCTACGGAGAGCAGCTCGGTCTCGCCGTCCACCGGGAGTTCGGCACGGGTCCCGAGCGGGGCACCGTCTACTTCCTCGGCAACGGCTTCCTGGAGGTCTCCGGGCGCTCGGACGCTCCCCTCACCCCCGGGCTGGCCCTGTGGCTCCAGGTCGAGGACGCGGCGGCCGCCCACGAGGAACTGCGCGCCAGGGGCGTCGAGATCGTGCGGCCGCCAGTCGAGGAGCCGTGGGGGCTGGTCGAGATGTGGATCGCGGACCCGGACGGCACCCGGATCGTGCTGGTGGAGGTGCCCGCGGAGCATCCGCTGCGCTACCGGCCCGGGATCTGAGCCGCGGGGGCGGCAGCGCGACCGGGGCGGTACGTGCCGGATGGCCGCGGCCCGGGTCCGGCCTTAGCGTCTGAAGGGACGGAAGGGGCGGACGGCCCACGGCCCACGGTCCCGGCGGAAGGACGCCACCACGATGAAGCTCCACGAACCGGTCACCGGCGGGCCCTGCTGGGCGGAGCTGGGGACCACCGACCTGGAAACGGCGAAGCGGTTCTACACCAAGCTGTTCGGCTGGTGGCCCGAGACGGACCCGCGGCAGCAGGCGGGCGGCTACACGATCGCCAGGATCGACGGCGCGGCGGTCGCCGCCCTGACGCCGCTGTACCAGCAGGGTCAGCCGGTCGCCTGGAACGTGTCGTTCGCCGTGCGCGACGTCGACGCGGCCCTACGGCAGGTGACGGCGGCCGGCGGAGCGGCCCTCCAGGGGCCCGCCGACGTCTTCGACGCGGGCCGGTTCGCGGTGGCCGCCGATCCGACCGGGGCGGTGTTCCAGTTGTGGCAGGGGCGCTCGTTCCCCGGTGCGGGGCTGTTCAACGCGCCCGGCTCGCTGGGCTGGGTGGAACTGCTGACCCGGGAGCCCGACCGGGCCGCCGACTTCTACACGACGGTGTTCGGCTGGAGCGTCGGCGCCTCGGACCGCTACCCGCAGTGGGGGATCGACGGGGCGGACTTCGGCGGCATGGTGACGATGGACGAGAAGTTCCCGCACGAGGTGCCGGCGCACTGGCTGCCGTACTTCGCGGTGGCGGACGTGAACACCGTCGCGGTCGACACGACCGACGGCGGCGGCACCGTGCTCATGGAGCCGACCTCCGTGCCCGACGGGCCGCGCATCGCGGTGCTGCGGGACCCGCAGGGCGCGATGTTCGGCGTGTACCGGGCGGGCGACGAACGCTGACGCACCACGGGCCCGGCAGGCGGCCCGCCGCCCCGGCAACCCGTCGCGCGGCGCCCCGGCCCGTCCTGTTCCCGGAGCCCGCCCGCGCCGGGCAGGGCGTACCGGGCAGGAGCCGCCTGGTACGCCGAGCGCGGACGGCAGGCGGCAGGCGGCAGGCGGCAGGCGGCAGACGGCAGACGAGCCTCGACCCGCCCGCCGCCCCACCGGCGCCTCAGGCCCGCAGAGCGTCCAGGCGGCCCTCCAGCTGGCCCAGCAGCCCGCCGAGCAGCACCGCCAGCTCGCCCTGCCGGGGCACGTCCACGCCGGACAGGACGGCCGACTCGTAGGCGAGCTGCTCAGGCAGGATGCCGTCGACCAGGTCGCGTCCGGCGTCCGTCAGGCGGACGTGGGCGACCCGGCGGTCGCGGGTGTCGCCGCGCCGCTCGACCAGGCCGCGCTCGGTGAGCTGCTTGAGCCGCTTGGTCACGGCCGCGCCGGAGGAGAAGGTTTCCCGGGCCAGCTCACCGGGGGTCAGCTCGTGCCCGGTGCGGCGCAGCGCGCCGAGCAGGTCGAACTCGGCCCGGCTGAGGCCCGCCCGGCGCAGCGGGGCGTCCTCGGCCTGCTGGAGGAGGGCGGCACAGCGGTTGATGCGGCCGATGATCTCCATCGGCCCGGTGTCGAGGTCCGGATGGACGGCACGCCACTGTCGTACGACCGCGGCCACGGTGTCGCCGCCCGGCCCCGTCCCTCCGGCGCCGGAACCGGCACCGGCTCCCCCGTCGTTCGCTCCCCCCTCGGTTGCGGTCATGGCCGTACGTCCTCCGTTCTCGTGCCCGCGTCCCGGTCCGGACGCACTGCCTGGCGTCGCACCGCCTCGGCGAGCGTACGGTGTCCGGACCGCTCGGCGAGCACGACCCTCTCCTGGGGCAGTGCGCGCCCCCACCATTCGCCGGCCGCCCCGTCGGCGGTGGCCCTCAGGTCGGTCAGCGCGGCGGCCAGACCCCGGCGGGCGGCCTCCAGGGCGCCGGGGGCGGGAGCGGGCTCGGCGAGGAGGCGCGCGGCGCGCTCCCGGGCGCGGTCGGCCGCGGTCACCGCCCCTTCGACGCTGCTCCCGGCGCGCCGGTTGGTGACGACGACGGCGGCGAGGAAGCCGACCAGGGCGCCGACGACGGTGTCCACGGCCCGCTCGGTCATCAGGTCGCCGGTGGCCTGGTAGCCGGCGAACTCGGTGACCAGCAGGGCCATCGGGGTGACGCAGACGCTGCCGAGCCAGTAGTTGCGGGTGATGAGGGCCTCGGCGCCGAAGTTGAGGGCGAGGCAGCACAGGACGAGCAGCGCCTGTCCGAGGTGCGCGAGCGGGGCGATGGCGGCGAACAGCAGCACTCCCGCGAGGTTGCCGACCACGCGCTGCACGGCCCGGCTCCAGGTCAGGGTCAGGTTGGCCTGGTAGAGCGCGGCGGCGGTGACCAGAGCCCAGTAGGGGCGGCCGATGCCCAGGGCCAGGGAGGCGTATCCGGCCAGCGCGCAGCCGAGGGCGGTGCGGGCGGCGAGGGGGGCCAGGGGACCGAGCCGCCGCCACAGCGGCGCGGGGCGGGCGGCGAGTTCGGCTTCCACGCCGAGGAGTTCGTCGGTGTCCGCGGGGGCGTCGCCGGTGCGGGGGATGCGGCCGGCACCGCGCAGGGCGTGGGCCCAGGCACGCAGTCGCTCCGGGTCGGTGTCGGCGGGGGCGGCGAGCGCGACCTCGGCACGGACGACGAGGCGTTCCAGGGCGTGCCGGGTGGCGGCGCGGACGCCGGTGGACGGCAGGGCCAGCAGCGTCTGCCAGGCGCCCTGTACGGCGGCGTACCCGGCGGCGCGCGCGGGGGCGTGGTCCTCGTCCGCGCCGGTGCCGTGGGCGGCGGCGTACGCGGCGGCGGCGTTCAGTGCCTGGGCGGTGGCCCGGCGTTCCGGGCCGTGCGGGCGGACCGGGGCGGGCGCCATGCCGACCAGCCAGGCCCAGACGCCCGCGGCGGCGGCCAGCGCCAGGTGGCCGGGGATCTGCCCGAGGGTCTGCGGGACGAAGAGGGCGGCCGAGCTGATGAAGGTCAGGACCACGTTGCCCGGCGGGCCGACCCGGGTGGCGTCGCACAGGGCCTTCTGCACGGCGGCCAGCAGCGCGCCGACGGTGACGAGGACGACGGCGTCGCGGGTGAGCGAGGCGGTGACCAGGGCGACGGCGAGGCCGCCGATCATGCCGAGCACCACCCACGCCAGGGTGCGGGCGCGGGCGGCGTAGGGGCGGTTGTGGGCGTAGAGCGCGCACAGGGACCCGGCCATCGTGTACATCGCCAGGTCGAGCCGGCCGAGCGCCAGCAGGAGCAGGTTGGGCGGGGCCACGGCGGCGACCGAACTGAGGGCGGGCTTGAACCAGATCTCCGAGGGCCGTCGCAGGCGCAGCACGCCGGCCAGGGAGAGTCGTCGGGCCGGTGAGGTGCCGGAGGTGGGGGTCGCACTGCTCATGGGATTTACCTTAACAAGTGTTTTACCCGTGAATCAAATATCGGATGCACTCCCGTCACCGTCCCCGTCACCGTTCCCGTCACCGTCGGCCGGCACCGGCACCGGCCGACGGCGATCCTCGGCGGCGAGGGGCGCGCGCTCCCCCGGATGCCCCCGCGTACCCCCTTGCGCTCGCGTGCGCGCCGCATGGCCCGGGCAGTCCTTGACAGACCGTGGACCGCCGAACGGGAGGTGCGTGTGCACGAATCGGCGTCACCCGGATGGCTGCTGGTCGCGCTGTGCGCGGCGACCGGCGCCTACTGCCTGCTGCGGCTGCGCAGCAGCGTCGAGGAGCAGCGCCGCGCCGCGGGCGGCGAGGCCCTCATGGGGTTCGGCATGGCCGCCATGGCCGTGCCCGCCGCGGCGTTCACCCCGCCGACCTGGGTCTGGTCCGCGTACGCGGTGGTGTTCGGGGCCGCCGGGCTGCGGGCGTTCTGGGCGGCCCGGTCGGGGCGCCACCACCTGCACCACCTCGTGGGGGCCGCGGCGATGGTCTACATGGCGGTGGTGATGGCCGGCTCCCCCGCCCACGCGCACGGGCACGGCGCGTCCGGCGCACCGCTGCTGACCGGGGCGCTGCTGCTGTACTTCACGGGATACGTGCTGTTGACCGGCGTACGTCTGATACCCGTGGTGACGGTGGCCGGCGGCGGTCCGGGGGCGCCACCCGTGCCCGCACCGGGCGGCGGCGCGGTGACCGGCGGCCCTGCGGCGGCCGGGTGGGGCGACCGGCCGGAGCTGGCGCGGGCCTGCCGGCTCTCGATGGCGATCGGGATGCTGGCCATGCTGCTGCCCCTGTGACACCCGCGGCCGGGGGCGGCACGCCCTGACTCGCGCTGCCCAAGGCCCGCCGTGCGCAATCGTTGCCTGCGTCACTTTGCGTCTCGGGCCGTACTGCCGACGACGCGGCGCTCATAGGCTGCCCCCATGATTCTCCCCGCGGCACTGCTGCTGCTCGGCGCGCTGACCGCCGTGCTCGCCCCCAGGCTGCTCGCCCGGGCCGACTGGCCGGACCGCGAACCGGTGGTCGCCCTGTGGGTCTGGCAGTGCGCGGTGGCGGCGGTGCTCGTGTGCTGCGCGCTGTCGATGACGTTGAGCGCGGCGGCGGCCTGGCACGCGGTGGGCGGGCCCGTCTTCGCGGCCGCTCCCGGCCCGGTGGTCGAGGCCTACGCCCTGGGCACCTCCGGCCTCTGGGCGGACACCACCGCCGTCACGCTGGCCTGCGGCGGGCTGTGGAGCGCCGCGATGCTCGCCCGGGAGGTCGTACGGGCCCGCTCCCGGCGCCGGCTGCGCCGGGCGGAGCTGCGGCACCGCGCTCCGCTGCTGCCCGGCGAGGAGCCCGGCCCGGGGCCGCTCGTCGTCCTGGAGGGCGAACGGCCGGACGCCTGGTGGCTGCCCGGCACTCCCCCTCAGCTGGTGGTCACCACCGCTGCGCTGCGCCGCCTCAAGGGCCGGCAGCTGGACGCGGTGCTCGCCCACGAGAAGGGGCACGCGCGGGCGCGGCACGACTGGCTGCTGCACTGCTCCGCCGCGCTGGCGGACGGGTTTCCGCGGGTCCCGGTGTTCGCCGCGTTCCGCGACGAGATGCACCGCCTGGTCGAACTCGCCGCCGACGACGTGGCCTCCCGCAGCTTCGGCCGGCTGACGACCGCCCTGGCCCTGGTCGAACTCAACGAGGACCGCGGGGTCTTCGGCCCGTGCCCGACCGCGCGTGCCGGCGTCCCGCAGCGGGTCCACCGGCTGCTCACCCCG
The DNA here is from genome assembly GCF_002188365.1 of Streptomyces sp. CS113. NCBI lineage: Bacteria > Bacillati > Actinomycetota > Actinomycetes > Kitasatosporales > Streptomycetaceae > Streptomyces > Streptomyces sp. CS113. Next base: position 7,533,099 of record NZ_KZ195574.1, on the reverse strand, counting down.
CCGAACCGCCTTACGGCGGCCCGGAGGCTGCGGCTGACGGCCGCGGCCGCCCTGGTACCGGTCGTCCCGGTCCTGCTGGCGTTCGCGCCGGGGCTGCGGGCGTTGGGCTAGCGCGGCCTCCCCGCCACGGCAGTGGCCCCGAAGGCACCGGTTCGGCGAGGATCGCAGCATGCAGACGCCGCCGGTCGACTCGCCGCCCGCCCCGCCGCAGCCACGCACCGCCCTCCGCGTCACCTGGGTGCTGACCGTGTGCTCCGTACTCCTGCTCACCCTGGTGGCCGTCGAATGGCGCCCGTTGGTGCGGTTCGACGAGGACATCGCCGACACGACGCACCGATGGGCCGTCGAACAGGGCGGCGTCACCCAGGCCATGCGGATCCTCACCGACTGGGTGTGGGACACCTGGACGATGCGCCTGCTGTGCGCGGTGGTGGTGCTGTGGCTGTGGTGGCGCCGTGCGGACCGGTGGACGGCCGTGTGGCTGGGCGCGACCTGTCTGCTGGGCAGTCTTCTGCAACAGGCCCTCAAGGCGGCGGTGGACCGTCCCCGCCCGGTCTGGCCCGATCCCGTGGACTCCGCGCACTACGCGGCCTTCCCCTCGGGGCACGCGATGACCGCGACGTTCGTGTGCGGCCTGCTGGTGTGGCTGCTCCACCACTACGGCGCCGGGCGCGACCTGCGCCGTACCGGCCTGGCCGTCGCCGTGGTCTCCGTCTTGGGGGTCGGCGTGACCCGGGTGTGGCTCGGTGTCCACTGGGCCACGGACGTCCTCGGCGGCTGGCTCCTGGGCGCCCTGGTCGTGGCGCTCGCGGTGCTGGTGCACCGGCGCCGGCATCCGTGAGCGGCGCGGCGTTCGCCGGGCCGGATCACCGCGCACTCCGCGCCGGCCCCGGACGTCGCCCCGGCGGCCGTCGCCGCCGCCGCTCTGTCGTGGCCGCCCCCTAGGATCCGGGCCATGACCGCCGTTTTGTTCGACTTCTCCGGAACCCTGTTCCGTATCGAATCCACCGAAGCCTGGCTGCGCGCGGCGCTCGACGGCGCCGGAGTGGAGCTTGCCGCACCGGAGTTGGCCCGGACGGCCGAGGCCCTCCAGCGGGCGGGAGCGCTGCCCGGCGGCGCACCGCCGGTGCGGGTGCCGGAGGAACTCGCCGAGGTGTGGGAGGTCCGCGACGACAGCTCCGCGCTGCACCGGGCCGCCTACACGGGGCTGTCCCGGCAGGTGCCGCTGCCTCGCCCCGACCTGTACGACGCGCTGTACGAGCGGCACATGGCGCCGGACGCGTGGAGCGCCTACGCCGACGCCGCCGAGGTGCTGGACGCGTTGCGCGGGCGCGGAATCGCCGTGGGGGTGGTCAGCAACATCGGCTGGGACCTGCGTCCGGTGTTCCGCGCGCACGGCCTCGACCGGTACGTGGACACGTACGTCCTGTCGTACGAGCACGGGATCCGCAAGCCCGACCCCCGGCTGTTCCGCGTCGCCTGCGCGGCGCTGGGCGTGGAGCCGGGGCGGACGCTGATGGTCGGCGACGACCGGAGGGCGGACGGCGGCGCGGCGGCGCTCGGGTGCGGGGTGCACTTCGTCGACCACCTGCCGGTGGCCGAGCGCCCGGCCGGGCTGCGGCCGGTGCTGGACCTGGTCACGTAGCCCGAGGCAACCACCGGGTGGTCCCGCCCGCCTCGGACGATCCCCCGTGTCGCCCGAGGCAGACAGTAGCCGGAACGGTCCCGCAGGGCCGTCCGTCTGCGCCGAGTATAGTTGGCTGGTAGCCAGTCAACGCAGGAGTACAGCATGTCCCCGCGCAGCGCCTCGGTCAATGAAGAATTGCGGCGGCGCTCGAAGGAGCGTCTTTTGCAGGCCGCCGTGGAGCTGGTGGGCGAGCGCGGGTACGAGGCGACCACGCTGGGCGACATCGCGGACCGGGCGGGCTCGGCCCGGGGGCTGGTCTCCTACTACTTCCCCGGCAAGCGCCAGTTGGTGCAGTCCGCCGTGCACCGGTTGATGCACCGCACCCTGGAGGAGGCCCTGGAGCGCGAGCCGCACACCGGCGACGGGCGTGAGCGGCTGGCGCGGGCCGTCGACGCGATCCTGGGGCTCGCCCGGGACCGGCCGGTGCTCATGCGCCAGCACATGGCGGGGCTGCTCCAGGCGGAGGTCGGCTTCGTGCCGTGCCCGGAGCAGCGGCGGCTGGCGGAGCTGCTGAGGGACACGGTGGCCCGGCACGGCTCGCGGGACGTCGACCGCGACTACCCGATGCTGCGCGCGCAGCTGATGGGCGCCGTCTTCGCGGCTCTCGTACCCGGGGTGCCGATGCCGGTGCCGGAGCTGCGCGCCGAGTTGTTCGAGCGCTACCGGCTGGACTGGAAGCTGGGTGTCCCGCCGGACGCCGAAGCGCCCGGCGGGACGACGTGCGACCCGGACCTGTCACGGTTCTTCGCGACCGGTGTACTCGATCGGCCGGAACGGACGAAGCGGCAGGACCGGACGGACCCGACCGCTCAGTCGAAGTAGTCCGGCTGCGTCTGCGTGTTGAGCTCCCGCAGGTGGACCCGCTTGGCCGGGTCGGTGCGCCGGTCGCTGAGCTTGAGGACGTCGAAGCCCTTGGCGATGTCGTTCGAGTAGATGTAGCCGTTGTAGTAGTACGCCGACCACGAACCGCCGGTGGTCATCGAGTCGGTGGTCAGCGGACCCCGCTCGAAGTAGGCGATCTCCCTGGGCCGCGAGGAGTCGGTGAACTCCCAGACGGAAATGCCGCCCTGGTACCAGGCCTGGACCATGATGTCCTTGCCCTTGACCGGGATCAGCGAGCCGTTGTGGGCCACGCAGTTCTCGGTGTCCGCCTGGTGGCGCGGGATCTTGAAGTAGCTGCGGAAGACCAGCTTGCGGTGGTCACCGCGGCCGACGATGTCGTAGATGCCGTCGGCGCCGCGGTTCGGGCCGATCTCCGCGTTGCAGGTGGCGGCGCCGCCGCCGCCCAGCTCGTCGGTGAACACGACCTTGTCCGCGCGCTGGTTGAAGGTCGCCGAGTGCCAGAACGCGAAGTTCACGTTGTCCTGGACGCGGTCGATGACCTTCGGGCGCTCGGGGTCCTTGATGGAGAACAGGATGCCGTCGCCCATGCAGGCGCCCGCCGCGAGGTCCTCGGAGGGCAGGACGGTGATGTCGTGGCAGCCGGTGGTCTTGGAGACGCCCGGGTTGGTGGGTCCGCCCGGGTTGCCGCCGCCGTCGGGGCCCTCACCGGGGAACAGCACCGGGAAGCCCACGAGGGCCGCCCGCTCGGGTGCCTTGCGCGGCACCTTGATCACGGAGATGCCGTCGTGCGGCGGCTTGCAGTCGGGGTAGGCGGCGTTCGGCGAGTAGGAGGAGACGTAGATGTAGACGTTCTTCCGCTCGGGCACCAGCGTGTGGGTGTGCGAGCCGCAGGCGGTCTCGACGGCGGCGACGTACTTCGGGTTCCGCTTGTCGCTGATGTCGAAGACCTTCATGCCCTCCCAGGAGGACTTCTCGGTCGCGGGCTGCGTGGTGCTGTTGCAACTGCTGTCGCTGCGCGAGGAGTCGGTCGACAGGAACAGCAGGTCCCCGGAGACGGAGATGTCGTTCTGGGAGCCGGGACACAGCACCTGGGCGACGGTCTTCGGCTTCTTCGGGTTCTTGATGTCGAAGATGCGGAAGCCGTCGTAGTTCCCGGCGAAGGCGTACCGGCCCTGGAAGGCCAGGTCCGAGTTGGTGCCGGGCAGTGCGTCCTTGGGGATGTTGGTGAGGTGCTCGATGTTGTCCGAGTGGACGATCTCGTCCTGGCCGGGTATCTCGCCGCTCTCGATGGCGTCGCGCACCTCGGCGCGCGCGCTCTTGGACACCTCCTTCGACGTGGCCGGAGCGTCCCCGGGGTCGGGGGTCGCGACGGCAGGGCCGGCGGTGAGCAGCGCGGACAGGAGTCCGGCGGCGGCAGCCGCGACTCCCAGGCGTCTGCGCCGCGCTCGCGGGTCGTTCAACAGGGTCACTGTTTCCTCCCAACGTCCGTTCCCGTCGGAACGGTTCACGCATCCCGCAGTATCGTCTTCGCCATGCACATCTCAACAGGGGGCAACAAACTCGCAATGAAGTTTTTTGATCAGTGACGCGCGGAAGCGTGCTAGGACGGTCATCGCACCCACAAGGTGCTCCGCCTCCCTCCACCCAGAGGGGCACCCGCAGCCACAGGAGGTCGTTGTGTCCTTTCGCCCCGCGATGTCCAGCGCGTCACTCGTCACGGCCTCGCTGACCGCACTGGCCGTGCTCGGGCTGGGGGCCTGCGACTCGGGATCGGACACCGGTGCGGCGGCCGCCGCCGGACCCTCGGTGATCGCGCCGGGCAAGCCGGGCGAGGGCAACCGGACCCTGTCCGCCGAGGACGCCGAGAAGCAGCGCGCCGACGACGACTCCCCCAACTCGGCGGACGTCTCCTACGCGCGGATGATGATCCAGCACCACGCCCAGGCACTGAAGATGACCGAACTGGCGCCGAAGCAGGCCGAGTCCGGCCGGATCAAGAAGCTGGCGGAACGCATCTCGGCCGCGCAGGGACCGGAGATCAAGGCGATGGAGGGCTGGCTCGAGACCCACGGCGAGAAGGTGACGGGCGGCGGGCACGATCACGCCGCGATGCCGGGCATGGCGACCGAGGCACAGCTGAAGAAGCTGCGCGCGGCCGAGGGCAAGGCCTTCGACCAGCTCTTCCTCACCCTGATGATCACTCACCACGAGGGCGCGATCAGCATGGCCACGGACGTGAAGTCCGAGGGCAACAACGTACTGATCGAGGAGATGGCCGACGACGTGGTCGCCCAGCAGACGAGCGAGATCTCCCGGATGCGCGCGATGCTGTGACGACGCGGCGCTCCGGCGGCGGGAGGCGCCCTCGGCCGCGTCTCAGCGGCGTGCGCGGCGCGGCGCCAGGAAGCCCTCGTCGCGGGCCTGGCCGATCAGCCTGAGCGACCTGCGCCTGCTGTGCCCGGTGGCGCGCATCACCGCGAGGACCGGATCGCCGCCCTCGTCCCGGGCCGTCCGGTACTCCTGGGCGACGAGCCTGCGCCCCTCCCGTCCGCGCGGCCACGCGGGCCGGGCCCGCCGCGACGCGGCCGGCGCGCCACGGGCGGGGGCCGGGACGCAGGCCTCGAAGAGGGGGTGCTCCAGCCACTCGGCGAGCACGGCCAGGTCGTCGAGGGACAGCGGCGGCTGGGCCCGCACGTCCTCGACGCGCACGTCCGCACCGGACAGCACGGCGAGCGCGTCCACCCGGGCGCCGTCGGGAAAGGCCAGCCGGACGTCGAACCACGAGGTCGTGGTGGAGCCCTCGCTCACCGCCCAGGCGTGCCGCACGGACATCTCACCGTCGTCCGGACAGCGGTCGGAAAGCTGAAGAGAACGATCAACGAAGGATGCTTCGAGCACATACGCAACGTAACCGAATGATCACATTCCATACGAACGGAACACGCTTCGTTCACCGAGGGCGGCACCCTGTCAGCGGAGCGGACCGCGCGGAGACGCGGCGGGGCAGAGCGGTGGCGGCAGCGGCCTCCCGCCCCGGCGGTCAGTGGCTCCCGACGGCGGCGGCCTGCCGGGCGGCCGCGGCCAGCAGGGCGTCGAGCAGCCCGGGGAAGAGGGCGTCCAGGTCGTCCCGGCGCAGGCCGTTCATCTTCGCCGTGCCCCGGTACGTCTGCCGGACCACCCCGCTCTCGCGCAGCACTCGGAAGTGGTGCGTGGTGGTGGACTTGGTGACCGGCAGGTCGAAGTGGGAGCAGGAGAAGAGCGCGCCGCTGTCGGCGGCGAGGTCCCGCACGATCCGCAGCCGCACCGGATCGGAGAGCGCGTGCAGCACCCCCTCCAGCCGGATCTCCGCCCGCGTCGGGTGCGGCAACTCGCGTGGAGGGGCGGCGGTGGCAGCGGGGGGCACGGCGGCTCCAGTTCGTCCAGGGGCCCCACCGGTCGGGAGGCGGTTCCCCATTGTACGAGAACTGTCGTAGTTTGACACCCGACGTACTACGAGAGCTATCGTACGAGCCGTCCCCGCCCCGCCCGACCCTTGGAGCAGCCCGCCATGAGCCCCCTCTTCGAGCCCCTCCGGCTGCGTGACACCACGATCCCGAACCGGGTCTGGATGCCGCCGATGTGCCAGTACTCCGCCGCACCGGCCGGCCCGCAGGCGGGCGTGCCCGGCGACTGGCACTTCGCCCACTACGGCGCCCGCGCCGTGGGCGGCACCGGCCTGATCGTCGTGGAGGCCACCGGCGTGTCCCCCGAGGGGCGCATCTCCCCGCAGGACCTCGGGCTGTGGAACGACACGCAGGTCGCGGCGTTCCGCCGGATCACGGACTTCGTGCGCTCCCAGGGGACCGTTCCCGCGGTCCAGTTGGCGCACGCCGGCCGCAAGGCGTCCACCGCGCAGCCCTGGAAGGGCGGCGGGCCGGTGGGGGCGGACGCCCACGGATGGCAGCCGCTGGCCCCGAGCGCGCTCGCGTTCGACGAGCGGCACCCGGTCCCGACCGAGCTGACCGCCCCGCAGATCCAGGAGACGGTGAGCCAGTTCGCCGACGCCGCACGCCGGGCGCTGGCGGCCGGTTTCGAGATCGCCGAGATCCACGGCGCCCACGGCTACCTGATCCACGAGTTCCTGTCGCCGCACTCCAACCACCGCACCGACGCCTACGGCGGCTCGTACGAGAACCGCACCCGGTTCGCCCTGGAGGTCGTCGACGCGGTCCGGGAGGTCTGGCCCGACGACAAGCCGCTGTTCTTCCGCGTCTCGGCGACCGACTGGCTGGAGGAGGGCGGCTGGACGCCGGACGACACCGTCCGCTTCGCCGGCGACCTCCAGGCGCACGGCATCGACCTGCTCGACGTGTCCACCGGCGGCAACGTCCCGCGCGTCCGCATCCCCACCGGGCCCGGCTACCAGGTCCCGTTCGCCGCGCGCGTGAAGGCGGGGTCCACGCTGCCGGTCGCCGCCGTCGGTCTGATCACCGACGTCGAGCAGGCCGAGAAGATCGTGGCCAACGGCGAGGCCGACGCGGTGCTGCTGGGCCGCGAGCTGCTGCGCAACCCGTCCTGGGCGCAGCACGCGGCGCGGGAGCTGGGCGTGGACGCCCGGATGCCGGACCAGTACGGCTGGGGCATGTAGACGCCGGGTTTCGCGCGGGGCGTTGACTAGAAAGTGCTTACCCTCTACGGTCCGTTCACCAGCATGACCGTCGCGAAGGGCACGGCTTCACTCTTCCCCACAAGTTGGGCTGTGCGTTCGTATTCACGGTCATGCTGACGAACATCGTTCACGTACATGTTCCGTTCTTCCACCCCCACTCCCTATGGAAGGGATCAGAACATGACCGTTGCGACACGACCGCCCGCCCGGCGCGCGGCAACCGGCGCGCTGGCCGCCCTGGGGCTTTCGGTTGGCATGCTCATGACTTCCGGAGCCTCTTCGGCGCACGCCGCCACCTGGCCGACCCCCAACGGCAGTGAGGGCGTCTCCTCCACCATCTCGGTGTCCGGCACCAAGGACTACGGGATGAAGCGCCTCTACGGCACCGGCGACCTGGGCTCCGACGGCCAGGACGAGGACCAGGGCCCGATCCTGGAACTGGCCCCCGGCGCCGTCCTCAAGAACGTGATCATCGGTGCCCCGGCCGCGGACGGCGTCCACTGCAAGGGCAGTTGCACGCTCCAGAACGTCTGGTGGGAGGACGTCGGCGAGGACGCGGCGACCTTCCGGGGCTCCTCGTCGTCGAACGTCTACACGGTCTCGGGCGGCGGCGCCAAGGAGGCCGGCGACAAGGTGTTCCAGTTCAACGGCGCCGGCACCCTGAACATCTCCGGCTTCGCCGTGAAGAACTTCGGCACCTTCGTCCGGTCCTGCGGCAACTGCTCGACGCAGTACAAGCGGACCATCAACCTCAGCAACATCGAGGTGAGCTGGAAGGGCGGCCGGATCGCCGGGATCAACACCAACTACGGCGACAGCGCGACCCTGCGCGGCATCACGATCGTCGGGGACAGCAGCAAGAAGATCGTCCCGTGCCAGAAGTACATCGGCAACGACGACGGCGACGAGCCGGACTCGAACGGCTCGGGCGCCGACGGCACGTACTGCAAGTACTCCTCGTCCGACATCACCTACAAGTGACGCGTCAGGTCCGGGCGCCGTGCGCCCGGACCTGTCCGGACTGCTCCCGCTGGTAGCGCGCGTAGGCGTCCCGCAGGGCCGTCCCCGGCCAGCCGGCCGGGAGCAGCTCCGCGGGCAGCACCGGGTCGGCGAGCAGGTGCCGCACGACGGCCGCGAAGGCGGTGAGGCGGTCCGCCGGACGCCGGGCGCGGTGGACATGGGCGAGCAGTGCCCGCGCCGTGGCCGCCCACTCGCCCAGCGGCCACAGGCGCGCGGCCAGTTCGCGGGCCGGGGCCTCGGGGCGTGAGACGAGCCGCTCGGCCACCCGGTCGAGGCTCGGGGGCAGCGGGCGGTCGAGGTTGGCGGGACGCAGCCAGACGCCCTCGCGGAGCTCGGCCAGGCGCAGGGCGGTCAGCCCGGCCCGCAGCTCGGCACGGGCGGCGGGCCCGCGGCCCGTCGCGGTGATCACGAGCGTCTCCCAGTCGCCGTCCCACGCGCGCGTGTGCGGGCGCAGGGCCTCGTCCTGGCGCCGCTGGCGCTCCAGCAGGCGCTCACTGAGCCGGTAGCCGGTGTCCGTGCGGCGCAGGTCCCCGGCGGCGGTCATCCGGCTCAGGGCCGCGCGGGCGGTGGAGGCGCCGACGTCGAACCCCTCCACGAGCCGTACCAGGTCCCGGGCCGGCAGTTCCGGGGGGTGCGTGCCGAGCAGCAGGCTCAGAACCACCGACCGCGCGGACAGCGGACGCAGGGTGAGCCCGTCGGCGGCCCCGGAACCGCTCATCCGCGCGGGCACGTGTCGTTCGTCCACATGAGCACGTACTGTACGTGCGCCCATGATGTTGCACTATTGCTGCGACCGCAGCGAGAGTGCAACACTCGACTCATGACGACACTCGCGCAGGAACCGCCGTACGAGTCCTACGAGCCGTCCGAGGAGCCCTGGGGCCGTCCGGAGGCCCGCGCGACGCACGAGGTCACCAACCAGCCCCCTCCCCTGGCCCCCTACGACGCCTCCGACGACCCGGCCCTGCTGGAGGGCGTGCGGCGGGAGGGCGCCGGGTGGGCCGAGGACGGGCTGCGGCGGCTGGGCCGCCGGGCGGGCAGCGCCGAGGCGCAGGAGTGGGGCGACCTCGCGAACCGGCACGAGCCCGTGTTGCGCACCCACGACCGGTACGGCAACCGGGTCGACGAGGTCGAGTACCACCCGAGCTGGCACCACCTGATGCGGGTCGCGGTCGGGGAGGGCCTGGCCGGCGCGCCGTGGGCCGACGACCGGCACGGCGCCCACGTCGCACGGACCGCCGGCGGGCTGGTCTGGGGCCACACGGAGGCGGGCCACGGCTGCCCGACCTCGATGACGTACGCGGCCGTCCCGGCGCTGCGCGCCCAGCCCGAGCTGGCGAAGGTCTACGAACCGCTGCTGGCCTCCCGGGAGTACGAACCGGGGCTGCGCACGCCCACGGACAAGCGCGGACTGCTGGCCGGCATGGGGATGACCGAGAAGCAGGGCGGCTCGGACGTCCGGACGAACACCACGACGGCCACCGCGACCGCCGAGCCCGGGGTCTACACGCTGCGCGGGCACAAGTGGTTCACGTCGGCGCCAATGTGCGACGTGTTCCTGGTCCTGGCCCAGGCCGCCGGGGGCCTGTCCTGCTTCCTGGTGCCGCGCGTGCTGCCCGACGGCACCCGCAACACCTTCCGCGTCCAGCGCCTCAAGGACAAGCTCGGCAACCGGTCCAACGCCTCCTCGGAGCCCGAGTTCGACGGGACGGTGGCCTGGCTGGTCGGGCCCGAGGGGCAGGGCGTCAAGACCATCATCGAGATGGTCAACTGCACCCGGCTGGACTGCGTGATGGCCTCGGCGACGCTGATGCGCAAGACCCTCGTGGAAGCCGGTCATCACGTGCGGCACCGCAGCGCCTTCGGCGCCCGGCTGGTCGACCAGCCGCTGATGCGCAACGTCCTGGCGGATCTCGCCCTGGAGTCCGAGGCCGCGACGACACTCACCCTGCGGCTGGCCGGCGCGGCCGACCGTGCGGTGCGCGGTGACGAGGGAGAGGCGGCGTTCCGGCGGATCGCCACCGCCGTCGGCAAGTACTGGGTGACCAAGCGGGGCCCGGCGTTCACCGCGGAGGCCCTGGAGTGCCTGGGCGGCAACGGCTACGTGGAGGACTCGGGCATGCCGCGGCATTACCGCGAGGCGCCGCTGCTGTCGATCTGGGAGGGCTCGGGGAACGTCAACGCCCTGGACGTGCTGCGGGCCCTCGGCCGCTCCCCCGCCTGCGTGGACGCCCTCTTCGCGGAACTGGCCCTGGCACGCGGGGCGGACGCCCGGCTGGACGCGGCGGCGGCCCGGCTCCGGGCGGGCCTCGGCGAGGCGTCCGAGACCGGTGCCCGCCGGCTCGTGGAGCTGATGGCGCTCACCCTCCAGGCCTCCCTCCTGGTCCGGCACGCCCCGCCGGCCGTCGCCGACGCCTTCTGCGCGAGCAGGCTCGGCGGCGACTGGGGACACGCCTTCGGCACGCTGCCGGACACGGCCGACCTCGGCGGGATCCTGGCGCGGGCGCTGCCGGGCGAGGACTGAGCGAGGCGGCGCGAAGGACACCTCCGCGGAACCGACATCACCGTCCTGACCTGTTACGACGCCCTTTCCAGGGGTGACTGTCAGTGGCTGGGTGCAGACTGGCCCGTGTCCGAGACGAAGGCGTCGACGAGGACGCCGCGGAGGTGATCGGCATGACCGAGGTACTGCTCGCCGTGGGCACCCGCAAGGGCCTGTTCATCGGGCGCCGGCGGGGTGGCACCTGGGAGTTCGACGAGAGTCCCTACTTCAACGCACAGGCGGTGTACTCGGTCGCCCTGGACACCCGCGGCGCCACCCCGCGGCTGCTGGCGGGCGGCGACAGCGCGCACTGGGGTCCTTCGGTGTTCCACTCCGACGACCTGGGCCGGACCTGGACCGAACCGGCCGCGCCCGCCGTCAGGTTCCCCAAGGACACCGGCGCCTCCCTGGAGCGGGTGTGGCAGCTGCACCCGGCGGCCGCCGAGCCGGACGTGGTGTACGCGGGTACGGAACCGGCGGCGCTGTACCGCTCGGAGGACCGCGGTGAGAGCTTCGAGCTGGTCCGCCCGCTGTGGGAGCACCCCACGCGGTCGAAGTGGGTGCCGGGCGGTGGCGGCGAGGGACTGCACACCGTCCTCACCGACGCCCGCGACCCCGAGTCCGTGACGGTCGCCGTCTCGACCGCGGGCGTGTTCCGCACGGCCGACGGCGGCGCGAGCTGGGCGCCGTCGAACTCCGGTGTCTCCGCCGTCTTCCTGCCGGACCCCGACCCGGAGTTCGGCCAGTGCGTCCACAAGGTCGCGCGGGACGCCGCCAACCCGGACCGCCTGTACCTCCAGAACCACTGGGGGGTGTACCGCAGCGACGACGCCGGTGCGCACTGGACGGACATCGGCGAGGGCCTGCCCTCCACGTTCGGTTTCGCGGTGGCCGCCCACCCGCACCGCGGCGACACGGCGTACGTCTTCCCGATCAACGCGGACGCCGACCGGGTGCCCGCCGACCACCGGTGCCGGGTCTTCCGCACCGCGGACGCGGGCAAGAGCTGGGAGCCGCTGTCGGCGGGCCTGCCCCAGGAGGACCACTACGGCACGGTGCTGCGCGACGCGCTGTCCACGGACGATGCGGAGCAGGCGGGCGTGTACTTCGGCAACCGCAACGGCGAGGTGTTCGCGTCGGCCGACGACGGCGACAGCTGGCGGCAGTTGGCCTCCCACCTGCCGGACGTGCTGTGCGTGCGGGCAGCGGTCGTCGGGTGAACCGGACCGGGGGGACGGGCCTTGGCCACCGGTTGATCGGCGTCACCCGTACGGCAGTAGGGTGACGCCCGTGGCACCACGACCCTTGAATGAAATCGTCGAAGCGGGCTGGGCCAAGGCCCTGGAGCCCGTCGCCGGACGGATCACCTCGATGGGTGAGTTCCTGCGCGCGGAGATCGCCGCCGGACGCACCTACCTCCCGGCGGGGGCGAACGTCCTGCGGGCCTTCCAGCAACCCTTCGACGACGTACGGGTCCTGATCGTCGGACAGGATCCCTACCCCACCCCGGGGCACGCCGTCGGACTGTCGTTCGCCGTCGCGCCCGAGGTACGCCCGCTGCCCGGCAGCCTCGTCAACATCTTCCGGGAGCTGAACACCGACCTGAACCTGCCGCAGCCCTCCAACGGCGATCTCACGCCCTGGACCCAGCAGGGTGTGCTCCTGCTCAACAGGGCGCTCACTACCGCCCCGCGCAAGCCCGCGGCCCACCGCGGCAAGGGCTGGGAGGAGGTCACCGAGCAGGCGATACGCGCGCTCGCGGCGCGGGGCAAGCCGATGGTGTCCATCCTCTGGGGCCGCGACGCCCGCAATCTGCGTCCGCTGCTCGGCGACCTCCCGGCCGTGGAGTCGGCGCACCCGTCCCCGATGTCGGCCGACCGGGGCTTCTTCGGTTCCCGTCCGTTCAGCCGGGCCAACGACCTGCTGATGCGCCTGGGAGGTCAGCCGGTCGACTGGCGCCTGCCGTGAGCACCGGCTTCCTGGCCGTGGACTCCGGTGGCTCGGGGCTGCGCGCCGTCGTCGGTGCCGTCGGCCCCGGCGGCGGACACGGCCACGACGGTCCCGGCGGCGGAGCGGGCGGCGGACACGGCCCGCTCGGTCGGCGGGTCTCGCGGGAGCCCGTCCGCACCGGTGCGCACGGGATCGACCCCGGGCACCTCATGGGACAACTGCTGCCCATGGCCAGGGAGTTGTGCGCCGAAACCGGCGTCACCGAGCTCGGCACCGTCGTCGTCGGGGCCGCCGGGCTGGCCACGCTGGGCGACGCGCTGCGCGCCGAACTGCCGGGCGCGCTGGCCCGGGAGCTAGGCGTACGGACGGTCGCCCTGGCCGCCGACGCCGTCACCGCGTACGTGGGCGCGCTGGGTCCGCGGGCCGGGGCGGTGGTGGCCGCCGGTACCGGCCTGATCGCCGTCGGCACCGATCTGTCCCGCTGGCGCCGGGCGGACGGCTGGGGGCATCTGCTGGGCGACTGCGGCAGCGGCGCCTGGATCGGGCGGGCGGGCCTCGAGGCGGCGCTGCGCGCCCATGACGGGCGGGAAGGCGGCTCCGCACCGCTGCTGGCCCGCGCCGAGGAGCGGTTCGGCCCCGCGGCGGGACTCCCCGGGCAGGTGTATCCGCGGTCCGACCGTCCGGCCGTCCTGGCCTCCTTCGCACCCGACGTGGCGGCCTGTGCGGCCGCCGACCCCGTCGCGGCGGAGATCCTGCGGGCCGCCGCCCGGCACCTGGCCGACTCGGCCGCCGCGGTCTGTCCGGCCGGCGGTGCACCCCTCGTCGCCGTCACCGGCGGGCTGACGCGGCTGGGCGATCCGCTCCTCGTGCCGCTGCGGGACGAGCTGGCGAAGCGCCTGCCGCAGGCGCGGTGGACGGCCGCCGAGGGTGATCCGCTGGACGGCTCGGTCCGGGTCGCGACCGACCTGGCGACCGGTTCATTCACACTTCCGAGTGACGACAGGATGCTGTGGGTGACGACCGTGCCGGACGGCTGAGAACCGGTCCGCCGGCGAGGTGAATCATGCCGATGTCGGCCGATCCGTACATCACTCATCAGACAAAACCGGACGGATACCGCTCACCTGCACCCTCCCCGAACAGGGAAACCCCGGAAACCAGTAACATGCGGCGCCATGAGCTCCCCCACTGGGCCCGCGTCCGGCCTGCCAGTACGAATGCCGCGCCCCCGCCAGCCCGGACGGCACCGCCGTCCCGAACCACTGGTGGCTCCCGAGGGCGCGCCGGCGCTCGTCCTCGCGGTGCCGGGGACGCCCAGTAGCGCCACCCGAAGCCTCGCCGACGAGGTCATCAGCATCGCCCGTTCCGAGCTGCCCGGGCTCGACGCCCGAATCGGCCACCTCGACGGGGACGACGACGCCGAGTTCCCGTCGCTGACCGCCGTGCTTGTCCAGGCCGCCGAGGAGCGCACCGCCCGCTTCGAGCAGGCGCGCGCCGCCGGCCTGGACGTCAGGGAGCCCGAGGGCCCCGTCGCGGTCGTCGTGCCGCTGCTCGCCGGTCCGGACAACGCGCTGCTGCGCCGGATCCGGCAGGCCGTGATGGACAGCAAGATCGCGGCGGAGCTGACCGACGTGCTCGGGCCGCACCCGCTGCTGGCCGAGGCCCTGCACGTGCGGCTCTCCGAGGCCGGTCTCGCCCGTGCCGACCGGGCCCGCCTGTTCACCGTGGCGACCGCCGCGGACGGCATCATCCTGGCCTCCGTGGGCGGTGACGAGGCCGTCCAGGCGGCCGGCATCACCGGCATGCTGCTCGCCGCGCGCCTCGCCGTGCCGGTGATCGCGGCGGCGCTGGACGAGGAGGGCTCGATCGCCTCCGTGGCCGAGCAGCTGCGTTCCTCGGGCTCCCAGCAGCTGGCGCTCGCGCCATACCTGATCGGCCCGGAGATCGAGGCGTCGGTGCTGGAGGAGGCGGCCAAGGAGGCGGGCTGCTCCACCGCCGAGCCGCTCGGCCCGTACCCGGCGATCGGCAAGCTGGCGCTGGCCAAGTACACGACGGCGCTCGGGATCTCGCCGCAGCAGGCGCAGGGGGCGCCGGTTCGGTGACGCGCGCGTGCGCCTGCGTTTCCAGGCGTGTGTGAAGGGGCCCGCTCCTGGTGAGGAGCGGGCCCCTTCGGCATGGCCGCGGGGTACGGGGCCGTCGGTCGGGATCGCGTCCGGCATGGGTGCGGGCGGGGGTGGGTCGCGCCGCCCGGCGCTTACGGGGTGCCTCCCCCACTCTCGGCTCCGCTCGAGCGGGAGGTGCCCCCACCGCCCACCCGTGCCGTCTGCGGGTACCTACGAGGCCGCTCAGGCACCGGGGGAGGCAAGACTGCCCGCAGACTGGGGCGGGATGGCTGCCCGCAGGCTGGGCGGCACGAGGGCCCGCAGGCGGGGCCGGAGCGCTGCCTGCGGTTACGCGGGGGCGAAGATCACGCAGGAGGCCGCCGGGACCGACAGGGTGCCGGTGCGGCGGGGAATGCCGGTGGCCGGGTCCAGGGCGAACCAGGTCACGTCTCCGGAGCGCTCGTTGGCCGCGTAGAGGAAGCCGTCCGACACGGCGATGTCGCGGGGCCAGTGGCCGCCGCAGGGCACGGTGGCGGACAGCCGCAGTCCGTCCGGCTCCACGACGAACACCGACAGGACGTCCTCGCCGCGGGTCGCGGTCCACACGAAGCGGCCGTCGGGCGAGACGGCGATGCCGGAGGGGTAGGCGTCGCCCGCCGGGGCCCCCGGCAGCACCGGTACCTCGGTGAGGGGCTTGAGCGCGCCGTCGGCCGCCTCCCAGTGGCAGACGGTGACGGTGGGCGCCAGTTCGTTGAGGACGTAGGCGCGCGAGCCGTCCGGGTGGAAGGCCAGGTGCCGGGGCCCCGAGCCCGGCCGCAGCGCGATCTCCCGGTGCACGGCCGGGGCACCGTCGGCGAGGGTGCAGACCCGCACCGAGTCGGTGCCGAGGTCCACGCTGACGGCCCACCGCCCGCTGGGGTCGGGCCGCACCTGGTGGGCGTGCGGTCCCTGCTGCCGCTGGGCGTGCGGCCCCGAGCCGGTGTGCCGCAGGACGCCGGACGCGGAGCGGGCCAGGGTGCCGTCGGGGCGGACCGGTACGGCGGTGACGGTGCCGGAGCCGTAGTTGGCGGTCAGCACGTGCCCGGCGTACAGGGTGAGGTGGGTCGGCCCGTCGCCGTCGACGGACACCGGCCGACCGGTGGGCTCGGGCCGGTCCCCGCTCACCCGGTAGGCGGCCACCGCGCCCTCGTCCGTCTCGCTGACGGCGTAGAGCGTGTTTCCGTCGGGCGCCAGGGCCAGGTAGGAGGGGTCGGCCAGTCCGTCCGTGCCGCTCACGACCGTGAGGGCGCCGCTGTCGGGGGCGACCGTGGCCGTCAGGATGCCGGGGCCTCCGGCCGCCGTGAACGACCCGATGTACGCCCGCCGCTGCCGCCTGCCGCCGTCCGTCACCGCTACTGCCCCTCTCGTCCCGCTCCGTCGGCCCTCATCATCTGCCCTGATCGTCCGCCCCGGAGTGACGGTAGCAGTCGATCACTTGCGGTCTAGACCAAACGGGTGCCGCGGGCGGCCGACGTGGCGCGTCAGGCGCCGGCCAGGCGTGAACCGGAGGGGCTGCGCAGGGGCGCGGCGAGTTCGGCGAGGGCGTGTTCCAGGTCGTGGAGGTGGGCCAGCGCGGGTTCGGCGGCGCGCTGCCCGCCCGCACGGGCGTCCACCGAACCTTCCGCGCGGACGGCGCCGGGAGCGGCGGAGGCACCGTTGCCGGTGAGGGCTTCCACCGCGGCCTCGACCCGCCAGCAGGCGGCGGCCAGCCGGGCGTCGTGCGAGGCCTCCGGGTCGGCGGCGACGGCGACCAGGCCGCGGATCTCCCGGGCGCAGTCGTCGAGCAGGTCCAGGACCCGGCGGGCCCGCCGCCTGCGGCCGTACATCGGGCTCAACGGGTGCACGAGCGGGGCGACCGACATCCGTACCCGGCCCAGCAGCTGCTCCAGTTCGGCCACGCGCGGCGCCGGGTCGGCGCCCTCGGTTCCGGCGAGGCGGGCAGCGGCCTGAGCGGTGCAGGCGTGCACGCAGCGCAGCGCGCGCTGGATCCAGACGTCGGTGACGGCGTGCGTGGTGACGGGCAGGACGAAGAGCACGGCGAGCGCGGCGCCGAGCGCGCCCACGCCGGTCTCGGCGATCCGCAGGGCGAGCAGACCGGGGCTGAGGACGCCCAGCAGGCCGTAGAGCAGCTCGGCGAGCAGGGTCACGCAGAGCATCATCCAGGTGTAGGAGACCGCGGCGGTGTAGAAGATGCCGAAGACGCAGGCGGCGGCCAGCACGGCGGTGGGCACCGGGGACCCGGCCACCGGCACGGCGATCAGGAAGCCCAGGCCGATGCCGGCCACCGTGCCGAGGACCCGGCGGAAGCCGCGCACCAGCGTCTCGCCGCGCGAGGTGGTGTTGACGAACACCCACCAGGTCGCGCCGACGGCCCAGTACCAGCGGTCGTCGGACACCAGCTGGCCCACGACCAGGGCGAATCCGGCACCCGCGGTGGCCTGCACCGCCTGACGGGTGGTGATGCGGGCCAGCCCGGTGCCTGCGGGCGGCGCGGGAGCGGCGGGCGCGGGCCGGCGGCGCTCGTAGCACCACAGGCCGAACCGCACCGCCGCGGCGGCGGCCACGGACAGCAGGACGGCGGCGAACATCTCGGGCAGCCGGTCCGTGGTCGCGTGCAGGAACTGCGCGATGAAGAAGGTCATGAAGGCGAAGACGCCCAGGCTGTGCCCGCGCGGGCCCCAGCGGCGGGCGTACACGCCCGCGCCGACGACGGCGAGGAAGGTGAGGTCCCGGGCGACAGGGAGGTCGTGCAGCGCGGCGGCGGCGGTGAGCACGGGCAGCCCGGCGACCGGCAGCAGCGCGGTGGTGACGGCCTGGCCGCGCACGGTGGCGTCGGTGACGGTGAAGAGCGCGAGCAGGGCGGCCAGGCCGCCGATGATCGCGCCGACCAGCGAGGTGCCGGCCAGCCCGCACACCACGACGGCCAGCCCGATGCCGAGGACGGCCCGGGCGGCGAACCGCAGCCGGGACCGCCCCGGGTCCGGGCTCACGAACACCTTCTTCAGCACTGATGACCGCCCCCTCGCTCGCTCACGCCCACTGGCCCGGAAGTCGCCGCATACAAAAGGCGCCGCGGGATCCGCAGCGCCATCGACACCCCTATAGGAGCATCTCCGCCACCACTGGCTCAACAGGCCGCCGCTGGGGTGTGCCATTGGTACAGTGATCTGGGCATGCCTGCGGCCACCGGAGAGCCAATGGCCGACGGGAGGAGGGCCGGACCCGCGATGGCCGTCGACGAGCTCGACACCCGCATCCTGCGGCTGCTGCTGGAGCAGCCGCGCACCAGCGTGCGGGAGTACGCCCGCCTCCTCGGCATCGCCCGCGGCACCCTCCAGGCCCGGCTGGACCGCCTGGAGCGCGACGGCGTGATCACCGGTACCGCCCCGTCGCTCTCCCCCGCCGCGCTGGGCCACCCGGTGCTCGCGTTCGTGCACATCGAGGTCACCCAGGGTCATCTCGACGAGGTGGGCGAGGCGCTGGCGGCGGTGCCGGAGATCGTCGAGGCCTTCTCCATCACGGGGGGCGGGGACCTGCTGACCCGCGTCGTGGCCCGTGACAACGCGCACCTGGAGGACGTGGTGCAGAAGCTGATCAGCCTGCCCGGCGTGGTCCGCACCCGCAGCGAGGTGGCGCTGCGCGAGCGCGTGCCGCACCGCCTGCTGCCGCTCGTGGAGTCGGTCGGGCGCTCGGCCCGCAGGTGATCCTTGGCATCCTGGACCGCATGAGCACCCTGAGCACGCTTGGCGGCATCTCGGTCGTCTTCGATCTCGACGGAACACTCGTGGACAGCGAGCCGAACTACTACGAGGCGGGCCGGCGCACCCTCGCCGAGTACGGCGTCCCGGACTTCACCTGGGCCGACCACGAGGCGTACGTGGGCATCAGCACCCGGGAGACGGTCGCCGACTGGCAGCGCCGGTACGGGCTGGGGGCCTCGGTCGAGGAACTGCTCGCCGTCAAGAACCGCCACTATCTGGGGCTCGCCCGCGACTCGGCCCGCGCGTACCCCGAGATGCGGAAGTTCGTCGAGCTGCTGGCGGGCGAGGGGGTGCCGATGGCGGTGGCCTCGGGTTCGTCGCTCGAGGCCATCGGAACGATCCTCGCCCGCACCGGCCTCGACGCACATCTGCGCACCGTCGTCTCGGCCGACGAGGTGGCGCGGGGCAAGCCCGCCCCCGACGTCTTCCTGGAGGCGGCCCGCCGGCTGGGCGCGGAACCGGCCCGCTGCGTGGTCCTGGAGGACGCCGCCCCCGGTGCGGCCGCCGCGCACGCGGCCGGGATGCGCTGCATCGCGATCCCGTACGTCGCGGCCCAGGCCGACGACCCGGAGTTCGCCACCGCGGGGCTGCTGGTGCGCGGCGGCCAGGAGGAGTTCACCGCGCGGGCGGCGTACGACTGGCTCGTGCGGACGGCGCGTACGTCCTGAGGTGATGTGCGGTACGTCTCACTTCAGGTGATGTGCGGCGCCCCCGGCCTCACCTCGGGTGAGGTGCGGCACACCTCGCGCCACAGGTTTTGCCCGCAGCGGTGATCAGATCGCGTTCCGTATCCGTACCTCCTGGTGTCCGAGCCTGTCTTCGCCCCAGGAGGCACGATGCGCATCACGCGCACCACGGCAGGGACCGCCTTCGTGGCCGGTGCCCTGGTCCTCACCCTCACCGCGCTCGCCTACCCGACCATGCTCGGGGTGCAGAACGCGGGCAGTGACCAGGCCCGGGTCGTCACCAACACGCGGTACGGGCCGCTCACCGAGCAGGACCGGGACTTCGTGGTGAAGGTGCGTGCCGCGGGGCTGTGGGAGCATCCGCTGGGGCTGATGGCCATGGAGCGGGGGACGACGCCGGAGATGAGGGAAGCCGGTGAGCACCTGGTCGTGGGCCACTCCCGGCTGGACGCCACCTGTCGCAGGATCGCGCCGGAACTGGGCATCACCCTGCCCAACCTGGCCTCACCGCAGCAGCAGCAGTTCGTGTCGACCGTGGACGGGACGACGGGCAAGCAGTTCGACACCACCGCGGTCAACATCATGCGGATCACCCATGGCCAGATCTTCCCGGCCATCGCCAACATCCGCGCCAACACCAAGAACTCGCTGGTCCGGCAGCTCGCCGACCAGGCCAACGACACCGTCCTGGACCACATCACCGTGCTGGAGAAGACCGGGCTGGTCAACTTCGACCAGGTCAACTTCCAGCAGACCGCACCACCGAACCTGCCGAAGGTGCAGCTCACTCCGCCGGCCCCGCAGCCCGGCGAGCCGGTGCTCTCGCTCACCTCGCCGCCCGGCCTCGAGGTGAACACCTCCGCGCCGACGCCGAGTCCGACGGTCCGCTGACGCGTCGGGCGGGAGCCGGGGGCGGTGAGTCGGGAGTGCGGTGGGTTCAGTGCCGGCGCGGTTTGCCGCCGCGGCCGCCGCTCCTGCCCTTGCCCTTGCCGCCGCCGCTCGCGCCCCGGTGGCCGCCCCCGGTGCCGCGCCGGGCGCCCCCGGGCTGCTTTCCGGCGGTCTGCTTTCCGGCGCTCTGCTTGCGGGCGGTCTGCTTGCCCTCTTTGGCACGCGCCGGTTCGGGCTGCCTGCCCCGGGTGCTGTTGACGGTCCGGCCCCGGACGATGCCGATGAAGTCCTCGACGAGGTCGGTGTGCGCGTCCTCGGGCCAGGACAGGGCCACGCCCGACGCGGGGGCGTCGGTGACCGTGCGGTACGTGAGGTCCTTGCGGTGGTGCAGCCGGGCCAGGGACAGGGGCACGAGCAGCACGCCGATCCCGGCCGCCACCAGTTCCACGGCGTCCGCGGTGGTGGCCGGGCGCTCGAGGGCGGGCCTGCCCGGCAGCCGTTCCCAGCCGAGGACGTCGTCCAGGGGGTGCAGCACGATCTCGTCGGCGAGGTCCGCGACGGTCGCCTCCTCGGCCGCGGTGACGAGATGGTCCTTGGGGATCAGCACGACCGTGGTCTCGGTGTAGAGAGGGATGGCGCTGAGCAGGGTCCGGTCGACGGGCAGCCGCACCAGTCCGGCGTCGGCGCCGCCGTCCAGCAGCACACCGGCCGCCCCGGCGGCGGAAACCTGGGTCAGGGCGAGGGGGACGTCCGGCAGCCGCTCGTTCCAGATGCGCGCCCATTTGTCGGGCGTCACCCCCGGGACGTACGCGAGCCGGAACGAGGGGGGAGCTTCCGAGCCTGTCACCCGGCCAGGTTACCGGGCGTGGTCGGGAGCCACTCACACGATCGATACCCTTGACCGCATGACGTCGCACCAGAACACCCAGACCATGAAGCCCGCGACCGCGGCGAAGAAGCTGGGTGTGTACCTCGAAGCCACACCCGCCGAGTTCCGGGAGGGCGTCGTCACGCGCGCCGAGTTGAACGCGCTCCAGACCGACCCGCCCGCGTGGCTGCGCGAGCTGCGGCGCGACGGTCCGCACCCGCGGCCGGTGGTGGCGGCGAAGCTGGGCGTCTCCATCGCGGGCCTGCACCGGGGCGGGGTCGCCGAGCCGCTCACCACGGAGCAGATCGACGCGCTGAAGCAGGAGCGTCCGGAGTGGCTGGAGCGGGAGCAGGCGGTCCAGGCCGACGTGCGCAAGGAGGCGGCCCGCGTGAAGAAGCTGCACGCCGAGCGGGCGGAGCGCGCCGAGCGCGACTGACCGGCCGCCCGGCCCGGTGGCCACCCGGTCATTCCTCGGCCTTCTGCGCGGTCAGGCTCCAGGCGTACTGCAACCAGTCCGACACCACGACCGCGCTCAGGCCCGCGCACACCAGCCGCCCCGCCCGGGGCGCCACGGCGTAGGTGCCCACGAGTCCACCGGCCACCCACGCCGAGGCGCAGAACGGGCAGGAGATCAGGTCGCCGACGGCACGGCGCAAACCGGTGCCGCGCCCGGCGTCCATCACCTCGTTGGCGTTGCCCTCCCGCTCGCGGTGGGTGAACGGGGCCCGCAGGAAGCTGGTGACCTTGTCCTTGGTCAGCAACCGGGAGGCCTTGAACGTCGCCGTGCCCAGCAGGGCCACGTCCCAGGCGGGGACGGTGTCGGGCAGCCGGACGCCGCGGCGCCACGCCGTCACCGCGAACGCCCCCGCGGTGGCCGCGAAGGTCGTGGCGAGCGCCGCGTATCCGGCGAGGGGCGTCTGCGTCTCCTCCTCGCCGGCGTAGCGCTGCTCAAGGTCCGTCATGGGTGTCTCCTCGGTCTCGGTGGCCCGTCTCCGGGCGTCTCTCGGCGGGTGGTCCGGTGGATGCCGGGCCGCCGAAGAGGTCGGCGCAGTCGGCGGGCAGGCTGCCCAGCAGCCGGTCGACGTGTTCCCGGGGCACCGCCTCGGCGAGGGTGGAGAGCACGGCGCCCGCGTCCCATTCGGCGGTGCGCGGCCGGGCGCCGGTCTGCTGGGCCACCCGCCGGAGGAACTCCGCACGGCCGAAGGTCTCGGGACGCCCGCGCTCCAAGCGCAGCGCGTCGTCCAGCGGTGCGGGCAGTTCGCGGGCCAGTCCGGCGGCCTCCTCCGGGGGGATGCGGGACGCGATCACCCACAGGACGGCGGTCGTGACCTGCTCGGCCTCGTCGTCGCCGTGGAACTCACCGCGGTCGCGGACCCGGGTGAGGAATTCGTCGAGCCGCACGGCGTCGCCTCCTTGTGCCGTTCGCGCTCCGGGGCGGGTGCCCTGTGCCCGGCCGGGAAAACGACCGCGACAACCCCGGCCGTGCGCCCTCGGCACTCCCCCACCGCGCCCGCGCCCTCCCGCGCAGCGCCCTGCCTCGCCGCGCCCTCACCGTCGTATGCCCGCACGCGCGGCGTCGGCGGCTTCGGTCACCAGGGTCAGGGCGTCCGCGTTCCCGGTGGACAGCGCGCGTCCGGCGGCGATCCGCAGTCGCCGGTCCCGGCCCGGTGCGGTGAGCCGCCGCAGCGCGTCCAGCAGCGCTCCCGTGTCCTCGGCGACCTCGGAGACACCGAGCGCGGCCATGCGCCGTACGCCGTCCGCGCCGTGGCCGGGTATGGGGCGGTGGCCGACGACCGGCAGACCGGCCGCGAGCGCCTGTACGGCGGTCTGACCGGCCGCGTTGTCGATCAGGGCACGGGCCGCGCGCAACAGGCCCGGCATGTCCGTCACCCAGCCCAGGGCCAGGACACCCGGTGTGCCGGACAGCGTGCGGCGCAGCCGACGGTTGTCGCCGCAGAGCACCACCGGCAGGTACCCGTGGTCCGCCAGAGGCCGGACGGTGGCGTCCAGGTGCGAGCCGACGCCCCAGGCACCCGCGGACAGCACCACGGCGGGCCGTCCCGGGCCGAGCCGGTCGAACGTCTCCCGCCACCCCGCCGTCCCCGGAACGTCGTCGGCCGAGAACTCCGGGGCCACGACGGGACCGCACGTCGACGCGGGGGTGCCGGTACGTGCCCGCACCTCGCGCGCCGCTTCCTCGGTGAGACACACACAGTGGTCGTTGCCGGGATGCAGCCACTGCCGGTGGAGCTCGAAGTCGATCACGAGGACGACGCTGGGCACGCTGAGCAGCCCGCGTTCGCGCAGGTGGCCGGTCAGCTGGGCGCCCAGGTGGAAGACGGGCACGACCACGTCGGCGCCGGTACGCTCCACCAGCGCGCGCAGTCTGCTCCCGGCCAGCCGGGCCAGCGGCGTCCCGCTCGGGCGGCGGCCCTCGCCGGGCCGCAGGAAGAGGCGGTACAGGGCGGCGTAGGCCCACGGGAAGTGCCGTACGGACCCACGGTAGAAGGACCTGAGGGCGGCGCCCAGTCCGTACGGCAGGAGGGCGAGGACGTCGACGACCTGAGCGGTGTCGCCGCGCTCCCGGGCCCGCCGGACCAGTTCGGCGGCGACCGTGTCGTGACCGGCGCCCATGCTTGCGCTGATCAGCAGCAGGCGTCTGCCGCCCCGCGGACCGTGCGGGGCTCCGGGGCGGCGGGGCACTGATGAGCTGCGAGGATGCACGGCGGACCAAGTTGCCGGTCCGGCAGCTTCCAAACCACCCGCAAGCGGGCGTTTCGGGCGTCTCCTGAGGGATACTCCGTGACCGCCCGTCCGGCCGGACGCCGGAGCCCGACCGCCCGGTCGGCCGCTTCCCGGTGCCCGCCCCGAGCCAAGGTGGTCCCCATGGTCCATGCGTTCTCCCGTCCCCGGTCCCTCCCCGGACCGCAGGTCGTCGCACCCGGCGCGGACCACGCGAGGCCCGGGCGGCGGCCCGTCGGAATCCGGGACCCTCGGACCCGCACGGCGCTCGTGACGGGGGCGTCCTCCGGTATCGGCGCGGCCGTGGCCCGCCGGCTGGGCGAGGAGGACGGCTGGCGGCTGGTGCTCACCGGACGGGATCCGGTGCGGCTGCGCCAGGTCGCCGACGACACGTCGGCGACCGCGTTCGCCGCGGATCTCACCCTCCCCGACGCCGGCCGGCAGCTCACCGACTTCACGCTGGCCACGGCGGGCCCGGTGGATCTGCTGGTGGCCGGCGCCGGGGTGGGCTGGGCCGGGGATTTCCTGGACATGCCGCCGCACACCATCGACGAGGTGCTCGACATCAACGTGCTGGCCACGCTGCGGCTGGTGCGGCTGCTGCTGCCGGGGATGGTGGCGGCGGGCTCGGGCCGGGTGGTGCTCATCGGATCGCTGGCCGGCGCCGTCGCGGTGCGCGACGAGGCCGTGTACTCCGCCGCCAAGGCCGCGATCGGCGCCTTCGCGGACTCGCTGCGCTACGAGTTGCGGGGCACGGGTGTGGGGGTCACCCATGTGGTGCCGGGCGTCGTCGACACTCCGTTCTTCGAGCGCCGGGGCGCTCCCTACCGGCGGTCCAGGCCGCGCCCGGTGCCGCCCGAGCGCGTGGCCGACGCGGTGCGGACCGCGGTGGTCCGGGGCCGGGACGAGGTGTACGTGCCCTCGTGGCTGCGTCTGCCGTGCCGGGTGCGGGGCGCGGCTCCGGGACTGTACCGGCGGCTGGCCGCACGGTTCGGATGACCGGGAGCGCGCCGCGGTGAGTGTCCTCACCGTCGTCCTCGCCCTGTTCGCGGCGCTGTCGAACGCCGCGGCGTCGGTACTGCAACGCCGGGCCGCGGCGCAGGACGAGGACCGGGCGGGGGCCAGGCACACGGCGCTGCGCTCCCTGCTGCGGCTGGTGCGGGACCGGTACTGGGTCGCCGGGGCGGCGCTGCTCGCGCTGACGACGGTGTTGCAGGCGGCCGCGCTGGCGGTGGGCAGTCTGGCCGTCGTCCAGCCCTTGATGGCCACCGAACTGCTGTTCACGCTGGTGGTCGGCAGTGCGGTCTTCCACCGGCGGCCGGACTCGCGGACGTGGCTGGCCTTCGTCGCGCTGGCCGTGGGGCTCGCGCTGTTCCTGGGCTCCGCCTCCCCGTCGGCCGGTCAGGACACCGCTACGGGGGGCCGGTGGATCTGGGCGGGGCTGGCGCTGTTCGTCCTGATGACGGTCCTCGCCTCGGTCGGCAGCCTGGTGCACGGCGCGCCCCGCGCCGCGCTGTTCGGATCGGCGTCCGCGGTGGGGTTCGGCGGTACGGCGGCGCTGCTCAAGGAAGTGACGGGGCGGCTCCCCCAGGGGGTGGGCGAGGTGCTGACCCAGTGGCCGCCGTACGCGACGGGGGTGGTGGGCGTGGCCAGCTTCCTGCTGTTGCAGAGCGCCTTGCGGGCGGGGACCCTGGCCGCCTCGCAGCCTGCCCTGACCCTCGGCGACGCGCTGACCAGCGTCGCCCTGGGCTGGGCCCTGTTCGGCGAGGAGATCCTGCTCGGGGTGCGGGTGCTGCCCGAGCTGATCGGCGTGGCGCTGATCGGCCTCGGCAGCGTCGGGCTGGCGCGTGCGCCGTCGGTGCACGGCGCCTGGGACACCGCCCCGGCGGCACGGGACGGCCCCGGGCGAGCGGTGGAGCGATGAGGCGGCGAACCGGAACGCACGACTGGGCGGAAACCCGGCCGGCCGACCGGGGACGGAACGAGGTGAAGAGACCGGAGGTACCACGGATGCGTCAAGGTTCTCGGGCCGGGCGGACGGCGTACGCCGCCGCTCCGGTCCTCGCCGTCGCACTGGCCCACATCGGTCCGGCGGCGACCTGGCTGCCCGAACTGCGCCGCCGCCGGTTTCCCGGTCTGGCCGGTCTCGGCTCCCCCGGCCACGTGGCGCTCACCTTCGACGACGGCCCCGATCCGGCGTCCACGCCGCGGTTCCTCGACGTACTGGACCGACTCGGTGTGCGGGCCACCTTCTTCGTCCTGGGCGAGAACGCCGCACGCCACCCCGTGCTCACCGGCGAGCTGGTCCGGCGCGGACACGAGATCGCCGTCCACGGCTGGTCGCACGACCGGCCCTGGTGGCCGTCGCCGTCCCGGGACGCGCGCGAGTTGCTGCGCGCCGTCCGGGTGGTGGGCGAGGTGACCGGGACCGTCCCGCAGTGGTACCGGCCGCCCTACGGCATCCTCACCTCCGGTCGCTGGGCGGCCGCCCGCCGGTCCGGGCTGCGGCCCGTGCTGTGGACCGCGTGGGGCAAGGACTGGCGGTACGACGCCACGCCCGCCTCGGTACGCGCGACCGTGGCGGCCGACCTGCGCGGGGGTGGCACCGTCCTCCTCCACGACACCGACTACGCCTCCGCCCCGGGCAGCTGGCGGGCCGCCCTCGGCGCGCTGCCGGACATCGTGCGCGACTGCCGCGGGGCGGGGCTGGCGGTGGGCCCCCTGCGCGAGCACGGGACGGGCGGGGCCGCGGTGCCGTCCGTGACCGCGGGGTCGCCCGGGACGGCCGGGACAGCAGGGACGGCCGGGACGGCCGGGACAGCAGGGACGGCCGGGACAGCAGGGACGGCCGGGACAGCAGGGACGGCCGGGACAGCAGGGACGGCCGGGACAGCAGGGACGGCCGGGACGGCAGGGACGGCAGGGACGGCCAGGAGGGGACCGTTTCGGTCACCGGCGCCGGGATAGCCGTAGCGTCATGAAGGACAGCGACGAGCGGCGCGCGGCGGCACCGGACACGTCGAGCCCGCCCTGGGCACTGCGCGAGTACGCCGTCCTCGCCGACGGCGAGCGGGGCGCGGTCCTGGACCCCCGGGGCCGGATCGTGTGGCTGTGCGCCCCGCGGTGGCACGACGACGCGGTGTTCTCGGCCCTGATCGGCGGGGCCGGGCACTTCACCGTGGAGCCGACGGACCCCTGGCACGTCTGGGGCGGCTCCTACGAGGAGGGCACGCTGATCCGGATCAGCCGGTGGGTGACCGCCGACTGCGTGATCGAGTGCCGGGAGGCCCTCGCCCTGCCCGCCCGCACGGACCGGCTCGTACTGCTGCGCCGCATGCGCGTGGAGCGGGGCGAGGCACGGCTGCGCCTGGATCTGGACCCGCGGCCCGGCTTCGGGGCGGTCCGGATGCGCGATCCCCGGCTGGACCGGGGAGTGTGGACGGCCGCGTCGGAGGACCTGCGGATGCGGCTGGCCGGGGCGCCGGACGCGGTGTGGCGGGACGGGGCCGGGCTGTGCGGCGAGTTCCGGCTGCGCGAGGGCGAGACGCACGACCTCGTGCTGGAGCTGTCCGCGGGGCGGGAGACCGAACCGCTCGACGCCGAGGCGCTGTGGCGGGCCACGGAGCGGGAGTGGGGGCAGGCCGTACCGGACTGCTCGCGGCTGGTCGCGCCCCGCGACGCCCGGCACGCCTACGCCGTGCTGCGCGGACTGACCAGCGTCTCCGGCGGGATGGTCGCCGCCGCGACCACGTCCCTGCCGGAACGGGCCAACAGCGGGCGCAACTACGACTACCGCTATGCATGGCTGCGCGACCAGTGCTACGCCGGTCTCGCGGTCGCCGCGCACGGGCCGCACCCCTTGGTCGACGACGCCGTGCGCTTCGTCGCCGAGCGGGTGCTCGCGGACGGCGACGGCGTGCGCCCCGCCTACACGGTCGACGGGCGGCCGGTCGGGGAGGAACGCTCCCTACGGCTGCCCGGCTATCCCGGTGGCAGCGACCACGTGGGCAACGACGCGGGCGCCCAGTTCCAGCTGGACACCTTCGGCGAGGCGTTGCAGTTGTTCGCCGCGGCCGCCGCGCACGACCGGCTGACCGACGAGGCGGAACGGGCCGCCGCCGTCGCCGTGGACGTCGTCGAACGGCAGTGGCTGAAGCCGGAGGCCGGTCTGTGGGAGCTGGAGAACCGGTGGTGGACCCACTCCCGGCTGAGCGTGGTGTGCGGTCTGCGGCGGATGGCCGAGGTGCTGCCTGGGGCCGCGGGACGCCGGTGCGCCGAGCTCGCCGACACGGTGCTGCGCGAGACCCGGCGCCGCTGCCTGCGCGCCGACGGCCGCTGGCGGCGGGCCGAGGACGACGACGGGCCGGAGGCCGCGCTGCTGGTGCCGATGGCCCGCGGCTGCGCGTTCGGGGACGGCGACGGCGACGCCGCCACCCGCGCGTACGTCGAGTCCCGGCTGACCGAGGACGGGTACCTGTACCGCTTCGAACACGCCGGGGTGCCGCTCGGCGAGGCCGAGGGTGCGTTTCTGCTGTGCGGCTT
This sequence comes from Streptomyces sp. CS113, assembly GCF_002188365.1. Taxonomy (NCBI): domain Bacteria; kingdom Bacillati; phylum Actinomycetota; class Actinomycetes; order Kitasatosporales; family Streptomycetaceae; genus Streptomyces; species Streptomyces sp. CS113. The sequence continues at coordinate 7,504,781 of NZ_KZ195574.1, read as the reverse complement.
CACGATGGCGCTCGCCACGCACCGGGTCGGTGACCGGGTCGGCGCGTTCCGCTGGTTCGAGCGCACCCGGGCGGCCTGCGGGCCGCCCGGGCTGTTCGCCGAGGAGTACGACGTGCGCCAGCGCCAGCTCCGCGGCAACCTCCCGCAGGCGTTCGTGCACGCCATGATGCTGGAGTGCGCGGTCCGCCTGGCCGGCGAGTCGACGCTGCCCTGAGCCTTCCTCCTCAGGCGGCCGCCCCCGTCTCCGCCACGTCCCGGTCCACCGCGGCGCGGTGGGCCTGGTCCCGGTGGATCGGCTCGGCTCCGCCCGTCAGGGGGACGCCCGTTCCGCCGCGGCGGGCCGCGACGATCTCCGCCGCTATGGACAGGGCCGTCTCCTCCGGGGTGCGGGCGCCGAGATCGAGGCCGATCGGTGAGCGGAGCCCGGACAGCTCGTCCTCGGTCAGGCCCGCCTCCCGCAGCCGGCGGTGGCGGTCCTCGTGGGTGCGGCGCGATCCCATCGCGCCGACGAACGCGACCGGTCTGCGCAGGGCCTCCGTCAGCAGCGGCACGTCGAACTTGGCGTCGTGGGTGAGCACGCACAGCACGGTGCGTCCGTCGGTCCGGGTCTGCCGCAGATAGCGGTGCGGCCAGTCGACGACGACCTCGTCGGCCTCCGGGAAGCGGGCCCGTGTGGCGAAGACCGGCCGGGCGTCGCACACCGTGACGTGATGCCCGAGGAACTTCCCGGCCCGCACCAGCGCGGCGGCGAAGTCGACCGCGCCGAAGACGATCATGCGGGGCGGCGGCACGCTGGACTCGACGAGCAGGGTGAGCCCGCCGGGGCAGTGCGACCCGTCCGGGGAGAGTCCGACCGTGGCGGTGCGTCCGGCGTCCAGCAGGGCGGCCGCCTCGGCGGCCGCGGTGCGGTCCAGCTCGGGGTGTCCGCCGAGACCGCCCTCGTACGATCCGTCGGGCCGGACCAGCAGCGCCCGGCCCAGGAGTTCGGACGGGCCCCGGACGACCCGGGCGAGGGCCACCGTCCCGCTCCGGGCGGCGGTCGAGAGCGCCGCCCGGAACACCTCCCGCGACGGCGCGTCCGCGCCGACCGGCGTCACCAGTACGTCGATGACCCCACCGCAGGTCAGGCCGACCGCGAAAGCGTCGTCGTCGCTGTAGCCGAACCGCTGGCGCACGCTCTCGCCGCTGTCCAGGGCCTCGGCGCACAGCTCGTACACCGCGCCCTCCACGCAGCCGCCGCCGGAGACCGAGCCGATCACCGTGCCGTCGCGGTCGACGGCGAGGGCCGCACCCGGTCCGCGCGGTGCGCTGCCGCCGACGGAGACGACACTGGCGACGGCGAACTCCCGTCCTTCGGCGAGCCAGCCGTTCAGCTCGTCGGCGATGTCAAGCATGCGGGCCGCCCCCGGACGCGGGCACCCCCGCCGACAGGATCCGGTCCGGCCGGATCGGCAGGTCGCGGTGGCGTACGCCGGTCGCGTGCCAGACGGCGTTGGCGACGGCCGCGGCGGCGCCCACGACGCCGATCTCGCCGACGCCCTTGATGCCCACCGGGTCGTCCGGGTCGGGGTCGTCCACCCAGTCGGCCTGGATGTCGCCCACGTCGGCGTTGGTGGCCACGTGGTACCCGGCGAGGTCGGGGGCGTACAGGGCGCCGCTCGTCCGGTCCCGGACCGCCTCCTCGTGCAGGGCCATGGAGATGCCCCAGACCATGCCGCCGACGAGCTGGTTGCGGGCGGTGAGCGGGTTGACGATCCGGCCGGCCGCGAAGATGCCGAGCATGCGGCGCACGCGTACCTCGCCGGTGGCGGGGTCCACGGCGACCTCGGCGAACTGCGCGCCGAAGGAGTGCCGTTCCTTCTGGGCCAGGGCGCCGAGGGCCTCGGTGGTGTCGGACCGTACGGTGATGCCCTCCGGCGGGATCGGCGTGCCCAGGGCGAGCCGCTCCCGCAGTTCACGGGCCGCCAGCCGGATCGCCCAGGCCCAGGAACGCGTGCCCATCGAACCGCCCGCGATCATCGCGGGGCCGAAGTCGCTGTCCCCGATCCGGACCCGGACCCGGTCGGGCGCGACCTCCAGGGCGTCGGCGGCGACGAGCGTGAGCGCCGTACGGGCGCCGGTGCCGATGTCGGCGGCGGCGATCCGCACGGTGAAGCCGCCGTCGGCCTGCGCGGTGACGACGGCCGTGGAGGGACCGGCGCCCGCGTGGAAGGAGGCGGCGGCCGTGCCCGTGCCGAGGAGCCAGCGCCCCTCCCGGCGCCGCCCGGGGCGCGGGTCGCGCTCGGCCCAGCCGAACCGCCGGGCCCCTTCGCGGAAGCAGGCGTCCAGGTTGCGGCTGCTGAAGGGCAGCCCGGAGACCGGGCCGACCTCGGGTTCGTTGCGCAGGCGCAGTTCGATCGGGTCGACGCCGCAGCGCTCGGCGAGTTCGTCGAGGGCCGACTCGACGGCGAAGGACCCCGGCGCCTCGCCCGGCGCGCGCATGAAGGTCGGCGACGGCACGTCGAGCGGGACGACCTCGTTGGCCGTGTGGTGGGCGTCGGCGTCGTACATCACCCGGGCCACGCCCGCGCTGGGCTCGACGAACTCGTAGACGGTGGACGTCTGGTTCAGCGAGCGGTGCTCCAGGGCGCGCAGCCGGCCGTCGGCGTCGGCGCCGAGCCGCACACGCTGGAGGGTGGGGCTGCGGTAGCCGGCCAGCGAGAACATCTGCCGCCTCGTCATGACCACGCGCACCGGACGCTGCAACTCGGTCGCGGCCATCACGGCGGCGACCTGGTGGGCGCGCAGTCCCTTGCTGCCGAAGCCGCCGCCGATGTGCTCGGAACGCACCCGCACCGCGGAGGCGTCGAGGGAGAACATGCTCGCCAGTTCGCTCTGGATCCAGGTGGTGCCCTGGTTGGAGTCGACGACCTCCAGGCGGCCGCCGTCCCACCGGGCGGTGGCGGCGTGCGGCTCCATCATGCTGTGGTGCTCTTCAGGGGTCGTGTACTCCTCGTCGACCACGACGGCGGAGGCGGCGAGGCCGGCCGCGAGGTCGCCCTTGGCGGTCTCGCCGGGCATGACCCCGCCGGCCGGGTGGGCGTCCGGGTGGCCGGTGGTGAGGGCGGTGTCGTGCGGCTCCTCGTCGTAGGCGACGACGAGGGCCTCGGCGGCCTCCCGGGCCTGCTCGGGTGTCTCGGCGACGACGAGGGCGACCGGCCAGCCCACGTGGTGCACCCGGTCCTGCTGGAAGACCGCGGCGGTGGGGTCCGGCGCCATGCCCAGCAGGCCGATGTAGTCGGTGTCGACGCGCGGGGCGTTGCCGTGGTGCAGGACGGCCAGTACGCCGGGCATGGCCAGGACCGGCTCGGTGTCGATCGCGCGGACGCGGCCGCGGGCGACGGTGGACAGCACCAGCCAGCCGTGGGCGAGGTCGGCGAAGGGGATCTCGCCCGCGTAGCGGGCCGCCCCGGTCACCTTGTCACGGCCCTCGACGCGGGTGTGCGGGGTGCCGACGACGCCCCTGATCGCCGTACGACCGGTCGTGGCGGTGGTCATCGGGCGGTCTCCTCGGCGAGTTCGGTCAGGACGGCCACCACGAGGTTGCGCATGAGGGTCACCTTGTATCCGTTGTCGGGCAGCGGCCTGGCGGCCGCGAGTTCGAGGTCCGCGGCGGCGGCGAAGGTGTCGCCGTCGGCCGGTGCGCCGGTCAGCACGGACTCGGCCGCGCGGGCCCGCCAGGGCCGCGAGGCGACCGCGCCGAGGGCCAGCCGGGCCTCGCGCACGACGCCGTCCTCGATGTCGAGCGCGGCGGCGACCGAGCCGATCGCGAAGGCGTACGAGGCGCGCTCGCGCACCTTGCGGTAGCGGGAGCGGGCGGCGACCGGGGCGGGCGGCAGGGTGACGCCGGTGATCAGCGCGCCGGGCGGCAGGACGGTCTCCCGGTGCGGGGTGTCCCCGACGGGGAGGTAGAAGTCGGCCAGCGGCAACTCACCCGGCCCGTCGAGGGTTTCGTAGCCGACGACGGCGTCGAAGGCGGTGAGGGCCACACCCATGTCGGAGGGGTGCACGGCCACGCAGTGGTCGGAGGCGCCCAGGACGGCGTGGTTGTGGTGCTCGCCGGTGATCGCGGAGCAACCGCTGCCGGGGGCACGCTTGTTGCACGGCTTGCTCAGGTCGGTGAAGTAGCCGCAGCGGGTGCGCTGGAGGAGGTTGCCGCCGACGGTGGCCATGTTGCGCAGCTGGCCGGAGGCGCCGGCCAGGACCGCCTGTGCCAGGGCCGGGTAGCGGCGGCGCACCTCGGGGTGGGCGGCGAGGTCGCTGTTGGTGACGGTGGCGCCGATGTGCAGGCCGCCGTCCGCGGTCACCTCGATGCCGTCCAGGGGCAGTTCGCGGACGTCGACGAGCCGGGCGGGACGCTCGACGCCGGTCTTCATCAGGTCGACGAGGTTGGTCCCGCCGCCGAGGAAGCGGGCGTCCGGGTCGGCGGCGAGCAGGGCCACGGCGCCGGAGACGTCCTCGGCGCGCTGGTATCCGAACTCCCTCATGCGGCCGTCTCCTCGGTGGTCTCGTGCCGGCCGGCACGGTCGCCGTCGTGGGCCTCGGCCTCGTGAGCCTCGGCGGCACGGGTGACCGCCTGCACGATGGAGACGTAGGCGCCGCAGCGGCACAGGTTGCCGCTCATCCGTTCGCGGATCTCGTCCGGCGTCAGGGGTGGTGGTCCGGCCTCGGGGCGTACGTCCTCGGTGGCGGCGCTGGGCCAGCCGGCCGCGTGCTCCTCGATGACCGCGATCGCCGAGCAGATCTGGCCGGGGGTGCAGTAGCCGCACTGGTAGCCGTCGAGGTCGAGGAAGGCCTGCTGGACCGGGTGCAGCCGGTCGCCCTCGGCCATTCCCTCGATGGTGGTGATCTCGCGTCCCTCGGCGGCGACGGCGAGGTTCAGACAGGAGACGGCGCGGCGTCCGTCGACCAGGACGGTACAGGCGCCGCACTGCCCCTGGTCGCAGCCCTTCTTGGTACCGGTGAGGTCGAGGCGCTCGCGCAGGGCGTCGAGCAGGGTAGTGCGGTGGTCGACGGTCAGCTGGTGCTTCTCGCCGTTGATGTTCAGGGTGACGGCGCTGGACGTCGACGAGGGCGCTGGGGCCATGATCAGCCTTCTTTGGTGTCTGGGACCGGGAAAACTGGCTGTAGGCGGTGAGTGCATGGGTGGGGGGTACCGCTGTCCGCCGGTAGACTGGGCGGACAACCGGACAACTGTCCATTCACTGGAAAACGTAACGGACAGTTGTCCGCTTAGCAAGGTCGGGATTCGGCCACGAACCCGGAAGGAGGACGAGTGCCGCAGTCGAGGAAGGCCAAGCCGGACACTCCCCTGCGCTCGGACGCCCAGCGCAACCGCGAGCGCATCCTGGCCGTGGCCACGGAGGAGCTGACGCACTGCGCGAACGCCCCGTTGAGCGCCATCGCCAAGAAGGCGGGGGTCGGGCAGGGCACCTTCTACCGCAACTTCCCGAGCCGCGAGGCGCTCGTCCTGGAGATCTACCGCTACGGGATGCAGCAGGTGGCCGAGGCCGCGCCCGAAATGCTGGCCGCCGGGGAACCCGACCGGGCACTGCGCCAGTGGATGGACCGCCTCGCCGAGTTCGCCATGACCAAGGCGGGTCTGGCGGACGCGATCCGGCTGGTCACCAGCGCGCCCGGGGCGCCGGAGAAACCGCGCCCCACCCCGCTGGAGGACGCGGCCGAACTCCTGCTCCGTGCCAACCACGAGGCCGGCACGATCCGGCCCGGAGTGACCGGGGACGACTTCTTCCTCGTCCTCGGCGGACTGTGGCTGATCGATCCCGGCGAGAACTGGCAGCCGCGGGTCACCCGGTTCCTGGACCTCGTCATGGCCGGGCTGCGGGCCGGAGCGCCGGGCCGGTGACCGCGCCCCGGAAGCGGTAGCGGCGCTCCGGGCGCCCCGCCACGCCGTAGCGCAGGGAGACGTCCGCGCCGCCCACGGTGTGGAAGTACTCCAGGTAGCGGCGCGCGCTGACCCGGGAGATGCCGGTCAGCGCCGCGCACTCGCTGGCGGACAGGGTGCCGTCGGCCTCGCGCAGGGTGCGCTCCACCAGTCCGGCGGTCTCCACACTCATTCCCTTGGGCAGCGGGGGTGCCGGTGCGGCCTGTGCCGCGGCCCCGGCCAGTACGCGGTCGACGTCGGCCTGGCTGCGCACCACCGTGCCGAGCAGCCGGCCCCGCTGGGCGGCGTAGCGCTCAAGGCGCACCCGCAGGTCCTCGAACTCGAAGGGTTTGAGGAGGTAGTCGACCACGCCGTGCCGCACCGCCCCGCGCACCGCGTCCGCCTCCCGGGCCGCGCTGATGACCATGACGTCGCAGTCGTGGCCCGCGGCGCGCAGCCGCGGGATGACGTCGAGGCCGAAGACGTCCGGCAGGTACAGGTCGAGCAGGACCAGGTCGGGTCGCAGTTCCCCGACGGCGGTCAGCGCCTGCTCCCCGGTGCCGGCGGCCCCGACGACCCGGAAGGGCTCGACCCGTTCGACGAACGCGCGGTGGACGCGGGCCACCATGAAGTCGTCGTCTACCACGAGCACGCCGATCGGGGCGGCCGCGCGGGGCGGCTCGCCGGGCGCGGCGGTCGCGGTCGCGTCGGACGTGCCGCTCGTAGCCGTCATGGTGCTGCTCCTTCCGCCACCGCGTCGGTGAGGTGGCTGACGGTCATGCGTGCGGTGAACATGGCCCCCTCGGGGGTGTTGGTCACCGAGATCTCACCGCCGTGACGTTCGCAGACCAGCCGGGTCAGCGCCAGGCCGATGCCGCGCTCGCCCTGCCGGGCGGCCTTGGTGGTGAAGCCGTGGGAGAAGACCTCCCGGGCCAGTTCGGGCGCCACGCCGGGCCCGGAGTCGCGGACCACGATCTCGACGCTGGCGGCGTCCTGCCGCAGCTCGACCTCGACCCAGGCCTCGTGCGCGTCGTCCAGGGTGGCGGCGGCGTCCACGGCGTTGTCGACGAGGTTGCCGACCACGGTCGCGACGTCGGCGGCGTCCGCCGGCTCCAGCCGGTCCAGGGCCGTACGGTCCGAGACGCGCAGGACCACCCGGCGCTCGGCCGCGAGGGAGGTCTTCGCGGTGATCAGCGCGGCCACCGCGGTGTCCCGGACCCGGCGGCTGAGGGTGACGTCCAGGGACTGGCGGCGCTGGTTGAGGCCGCGGATGTAGCGCACCACCTCGTCCTGCTCACCGATCTGGATGAGCCCGGAGATGGTGTGGAGCTGGTTGGCGAACTCGTGGGCCTGGGCGCGCAGCAGCTCGGAGGTGGAGCGGAAGGAGCCGATCTCCCGCTCCAGACGGGCCAGTTCCGTGCGGTCGCGCAGCGTGGTGACCGAGCCGAGCGGGCGGCCGTCCTTGGTGACGGTCATGCGGTTCATGACCAGGACCCGGCCGTTGCGGACGACGACCTCGTCGCGCGGATCGGCCGTCTGCGAGGTCACGCCGGCGAGGACGTCGCGCAGCCGTCCGTCGATGCCGAGACCGTCCAGGCTCTGGCCCACGCAGTCGGCGGGCAGGTCGAGCAGGCGCCGGCCCATCTCGTTGACCAGGGTGAGCCGGTGCTGCGGATCGAGGGCGACGACGCCCTCGGCGATGCCGTACAGCATGGCCTCGCGGTGTTCGGCGAGGCCGGCGATCTCGCGCGGCTCCAGGCCGAGGGTCTGCCGCTTGACGCGCCGGGCCAGCAGCCAGGAGCCGGCCACGCCGAGGCCGCTGGCGATGCCGAGGTAGGCGAGCAGGTAGGAGGAGGCTCCGCCGAGCCGCTGCCACACCGTCGGGTCGGCCTCGCCGACCATCACCGTGCCGAGGTGGCGGCCGAGGGTCTGCCGGGTGGCACCGAGCACCGGGACCTGGGCGACCAGCTCCCGGCTGCCCTGCACGGTCAGCGGCCCCGACCAGCCGCTCGTGACACCGGCACCCTTCCCGCGCGGCAGCCGGGCGCCGATCAGCGTGGGGTCGGTGGAGCTGACGACGCGGCCGCCGGCGTCGGCGACCGTGACGGAGGTGACCCCGGACTGGGTCTGCGTGGAGTTGACCAGCGGGGCGAGGGCCTCCTGCGGCACCGGGCGCAGCAACTGGCTGCGCACCAGCGGCGTGGCGGCCAGCTGCTCGGCCAGGGCGGTGACCCGGCGGCCCTCGACGCGGTTGAAGGTGGCCTTGGACTGGGCGAGCGAGACGGCGGCCACCGCGAGCAGGACGACCACGACGATGGCGAGTTGCAGGACCAGCATCTCGCCCGCGAGGGTCTGACGGCGGAAGGTGGGGGCCACGGCGGACTCGTTTTCGGCTCACGGAGGGGGCTGGGACGGGGCGGGGATGTGGTGACCGGCAGGGGGACCGGTGGGTGTGCCGGATCGCCATCATGGCGCCCACCTGCGGCGAGGGAAAGGGATGTGCCTGCTTCGCAATGAACCGGCGATCGGACGGCGATGTGACACCCCGCATCGGTCACGCGGTTTCTGGCGACATGGATCGGCCGCGCGGTTCCGGCGACCGCAATGAACACAACCTCCCTTGGTTGCGCAAGGAAGACACGAGGCAGACGCGCGGGCACCATGTGGCCCACGTCACCCTCCCCCACAGGGCTCCCCTACCGCTCTACCCAACCGACAGGTGGTGTCATACGTGCGCCTGCGCACCCCCCTTGCCCTGCTCGGGGCCGCCGTGCTCGTGCTGGCCGGACCGCCGTTGCTCTCCTCGGGCGACGACTCCGATTCCGGCACCCGGATCCCGGGCCTGCGCTTCATGGTTCCCAACACGCCCGGCGGCGGATACGACATCACCGCCCGCACGGCCGCGAAGAACGCCGAGGACGCCGGACTCACGCACAACATCGAGGTGTTCAACCTGCCCGGCGCGGGCGGCACCGTGGGCCTGAGCCGGCTGGTGAGTGAGCACGGCAACGGCAAGCTCGCCATGTCCATGGGCCTCGGTGTCGTGGGCGCCGTCCGCTCCAACCACGCGCCCAAGACCCTCGCCGACGCCACGCCGATCGCACGGCTCACCGAGGAGCAGGACGTCGTCGTGGTCGCCAAGGACTCGCCGTACAAGACGATCGACGAGCTGATCGACGCCTGGAAGGAGGACCCCGGGAAGATCCCGGTGGGCGGTGGTTCGTCGCCGGGCGGGCCCGACCACCTCGCGCCGATGCTGATGGCGCAGGCCGCCGGGATCCAGCCGAAGTCGGTGAACTACATCCCCTTCGACGGCGGCGGCGAGCTGCTCGCCTCCATCCTCGGCAACAAGGTCGGCTTCGGGGTCTCCGGCGTCGGCGAGTACCTGGACCAGATCAAGGCGGGCGAGCTGCGGGTGCTCGCGGTGACCGGGCCCGAGCGGGTGGACGACCTCGAGGACGCGCCCACCCTCAAGGAGTCCGGCTACGACGTGGACTTCACCAACTGGCGCGGCATCGTCGCCCCGCCCGGACTGTCCGAGGCGCAGCGCGACAAGCTGATCCGCCTGTTCGAGGAACTGCACGACTCGCCCGAGTGGAAGAAGTCCATGGACCAGAACGGCTGGGACGACGCGTTCCTGACCGGCGACGAGTTCGGCGACTTCCTGGACGCCCAGGACCAGCGTGTGGTGTCGGTGCTGAAGGAGCTGGGACTGTGACCACGCCGACCGAACTCCCCGGGGACCGCGAGGAAGCGGCCTCCGGCCGGCGCTCGTGGCTGCGCGAGCACTCCGAACTGGGTGTCTGCGTCCTGCTGCTGGCGCTCGGCGTGCTCGTCCTGACCGACGCGCTCACCATGGACGTCGACATCACCCAGCGCGGCCCGGTCGGCCCCAAGACCGTGCCGGTCGTGGTCGGCATCGGCCTGCTGGTGATCGCCGCGCTGCTCGCCGTCGACGTGCTGCGCGGCGGCCGGGGCGAGGCCGAGGGCGGCGAGGACGTCGACCTGTCCGAACCGGCCGACTGGCGCACGGTGCTGCTGCTGTCCGGGATCTTCCTCGGCGCCGCCGCCCTGATCGAGCCGGCCGGCTTCCCCGTGGCGGGTGCGCTGCTCTTCTGGGGCGCCGCCTTCGCGCTCGGCAGCCGCCGCGTGGACCGCGATCCGCTGATCGCCGCGGTGCTGGCCCTGATCACCTACGTCGTCTTCGACAAGCTGCTCGGCGTGCCGCTGCCCGGCGGTCCGCTGATGGGAGTGCTCTGACATGAACGCCCTCAACTCCCTCATGGACGGGTTCGGCACGGCCCTGACCCCGCTCAACCTGCTGTGGGCCGCCCTCGGCGTGCTGCTCGGCACGGCCATCGGCGTGCTGCCCGGCATCGGCCCGGCGATGGCGGTGGCACTGCTGCTGCCGGTGACGTACGGGCTGGATCCGGTCGCGGCGTTCATCATGTTCGCGGGCATCTACTACGGCGCGATGTTCGGCGGTTCGACCACCTCCATCCTGCTCAACACCCCCGGCGAGAGTGCCGCCGTGGTCGCGGCCATGGAGGGCAACCCCATGGCGAAGGCGGGGCGTGGCGCGCAGGCGCTGGCCGCCGCCGCCATCGGCCACTTCGCGGGCGGCATGATCGGCACGATCCTGCTCGTGGCCCTCGCCCCGACGGTCGCCGACCTGGCCGTGGACATCGGTGCCCCGGACTACTTCGCCATCATGGTGCTGGCCTTCATCGCCGTGACGTCGGTGCTGGGTTCGTCGCGGATCAGGGGTCTGGCCTCGCTGCTGATCGGTCTGACGATCGGCCTGGTGGGCCTGGACCAGATGACCGGCCAGCAACGGCTGACCTTCGGTTCGCTGCAACTCGCCGACGGCGTGGACGTGGTGATCGTGGCGGTCGGTCTGTTCGCCATCGGCGAGGCGCTGTGGGTGGCGGCCCATCTGCGGCGCGGGGCGGCCGAGCCGATCCCGGTGGGCCGTCCCTGGCTCGGCCGCGCCGATGTGAGGCGGACCTGGAAGTCCTGGCTGCGCGGCCCGTTCATCGGCTTCCCGTTCGGCGCGATCCCGGCGGGCGGCGCGGAGATCCCCACCTTCCTGTCGTACGTGACGGAGAAGCGGCTGTCCAAGCACAAGGACGAGTGGGGCAAGGGCGCCATCGAGGGCGTGGCCGGTCCGGAGTCGGCGGCGTCGGCCTCGGCCGCCGGCACGCTGGTGTCCATGCTGACGCTCGGTCTGCCGACGACGGCGGTCGCCGCGGTCATGCTGGCCGCCTTCCAGCAGTACGGCATCCAGCCGGGTCCGCTGCTCTTCGAGCGCGAACCCGAGCTGGTGTGGGGTCTGATCGCCTCGCTGTTCGTCGGCATGGTGCTGCTGCTCGCCCTGAACCTGCCGCTGGCGCCGGTCTGGGCCAAGCTGCTGCGCATCCCGCGGCCGTACCTCTACGCGGGGATCATGTTCTTCGCTGCGGTCGGTGCGTACGCGGTCGGCGGCGAGGTGGTCGACCTGGTGATCCTGCTGGTCATCGGTCTGATCGGGTTCGGTATGCGGCGCTACGGGCTGCCCGTCCTGCCCGCCGTGATCGGTGTCATCCTCGGCCCGAACGCCGAGCAGCAGCTGCGCCGCGCCCTTCAGATCAGCGACGGCAGCGTGACGGGCCTGGTCAACACGCCGTTCTCGGTGACGGTGTATGCGGTGATCGTGCTGCTGCTGGCCTGGCCGCTGGTCAAGCGGCTGGTGGTCCGGGGACGGACACGGGCGGACGCCTGATCCCCGGCCCGGTCCGGTCCGGCGACGCGTGCGCGTGCGCGTGCTCAGGAGCGGTGTGGTATGCCCGGTACGTCGATTCCGTACCGGGCAACGTCGTCGGAGCGTCGGAGATCAACTTCATCGGTAACCTCGTCGGCGGCTGCCTCGGCCTGTGCGAGCTGATGGTGCTCGCGGCCGAGGGCCGGGTACGCCTGCGAACGGCGACGTACCCGCTCGACCGCTTCCGGGACGCGCTCGCCGACCTGGACGCCGGCCGGGTCCGCGGCCGCGCCGCCCTCGTACCGTGACCGGGGAGATCCACTCCGGTCCCGCCCTCACAGAAAGCGAACTCATGATCTTCATCACGGCGAAGTTCCAGGTACTCCCCGAACACGCGGACCAGTGGCCGGAGATCGTCGGCGACTTCACCCGGGCCACCCGGGCGGAACCCGGCTGCCTCTGGTTCGACTGGTCCCGCAGCGTCGACGACTCCACGGAGTACGTGCTGGTCGAGGCGTTCCGCGACGAGGAGGCGGGCGGCGCCCACGTCAACTCCGCGCACTTTCGCGCCGCGCAGGAGAAGCTGCCCCGCTACCTGGCCCGCACGCCGCGCATCGTGAACACGATGCTCGACCAGGAGGGCTGGTCGGAGCTGGGCGAGATGGCGGTGGAGTAGGACGCCGGAGCCCGCCGCCGTCACCGGCGGCGGGCCCGCTGCCGGAGCAGCCTCCGGTGGACTCCGTCCGGGCGGAGCCGGCCCAGGCCGGCCCTCCGGAGGCGGGTGAGCAGCTCGTCGAAGCTCTCGCTGTCGTGGTGCTGGTCGAGGTAGGGCTGTGCGCGTTCGTCCCAGTCGGCCGGTTCGGGCACGGCCAGGTCCCAGTCGATCTCCCAGACGCGGAGAGTTCCGTCCGCGCCGAGTGAGACCGCGCGGGTGCCGTCCTCGCTGACGCGCACCCGTTGCAGTGCGGTCTGCCCTTCCAGGACGTGGACGCAGCGGCCGGTGGTGACGTCCCAGATGCGGATGGCCTCGTCCATGCCGGCCGAGAAGGCGAACCGGCCGTCGGCGGTGAGGTCGACGCCGAGCACGGGATGGGTGTGGCCGGCCATCAGCCGCAGGCACTTGCCCGTGGCCAGGTCCCAGTGCCGCACCGTGGCGTCCCAGCCCCCGGTCACGGCGAAGCGCCCGTCCGCGCTCACCTGCACGGTGTCGACACGGTCGGCGTAGTCCTCGAGAGCGCGCCGGCGCCTGCGGTCACCCGTCCAGTAGACGACGCCCGAGTATTGCAGGGCGGCCATGACGACGCGACCGTCCGTGCTCACACTGACCGCGTTGACCTGTTCCAGCTCGCGTCGGGAGGGGCCCTCGGTGTAGTGCGCGGTGCGGCTCGGCCCGCGGAACGCGCGCAGCAGGCGGCCGTCGGCGAGATCCCACAGCCGCAGCACCCCGTCCCCGTTCTGGACCAGCGCGGTGCGGCCGGCCCGGTCGACGGCGACCGACATCCAGGTGGAGACGGGCTCGCCCAGGTCCCGGACCGGGGTTCCGGTGCGCAGGTCCCACAGCCGGACGTCGCGCGCGGCGTGGCCCACGACCGCGTGGGAGGCGTCGACCGTCATGGCGAGGACGCTGACGTCGTCCCCGCCGTGTTCGGCGAGAGGGTAGGTGCGGGCGGCCCGGCCGGTGTCGAGATCCCACAGGACCATCGTGTGTCCGGGCGTGCTGGACAAGGCGTGTCGCCCGTCGCCGCTCACCGCGACGTCCCGGTGCCAGAACGTCGCCTCTCCGGGGAGGGTGATGCTTCGCGCCTGCCAGACGGCCCGCAGGCCGACGCGCTCGGCGCCGGTGAGGAGCCGGCGCCAGGCGACGACCACGGACGCGTCCCGTTCGTAGCCCGGCAGCGTACGTGCTTCGGAGAGGCTGCTCAGGGCCCGGGGGAGATCTCCTTCGGCGGCTGCGGACTCGCTCGCCGCGAGGAGGGTCCGCAGCCGGTCGTCGAGCTGTCGCACGCGGGCGTGCGGCCGGGGGCGGCAGACCCGCAGCGGCGCCCGGTGGCCCCTGGGCAGTCCCCAGGACCTGACGGTGTCGTTGTTGCTCACCGAGTGGGCCCGTCGTCCGTCCGGGTCGATCCGGACGGGCATGTGCAGGGACTCGTTGGCGAACAGCAGCCGGGCCTGTTCGTCACGGTGTCCTTCGAAGGTCCGCAGGCAGCGGCCGTTCGTGGTGTCCCACAGGCGCATGTCGCCGTTGCGGGTGGCGGTCAGCACCAGTGCGTCGTGCAGCCGGAGCTCCTCGACGCCGTCGCCCAGCACGTGCCGGCACTCCCCGGTTTCCAGGTCCCACACGCGCAGGGCCTCGTGCCCGCCGGTGACGGCCGTACGGCCGCCGTTGCCGATCCCGACCGCGTTCAGCCGGTCGGGACTGGTGAGGCCACCCGCGTAGCGTCCGGTGCGCAGGTGCCACACCTGGACGGTGCCGTCGTCCGCGCCGGAGGCAAGGAGCGATCCGTCGGCGGAGAAGGCGAGTGAGCGGATCCGATCGGAGGGCCCCGTCAGGTCGAGCACGGTCCTGCCGGAGGCGACGTCCCACACCAGGATCCGGCTCGGCTCGTACGCCGGGGCGACGGTCGCGCCGGCCAGGAGCGAGCAGCCCGGTCCGAAGCGGAGCGCGCTGACGTGGACCCGGCTCTCCATCACCACGCGCCCGTGGCGGTCGTCCCCGGTCTCCCGCACCCGCACGGCGGTGTTCGTCCCCCAGGCGGCCAGTCGTCCGTCGTCGCCGAGGTCGAGGGCCGTGACGGCCTCCCCGCTCTCCACCACCCGGGGGTCCGGGGACGACAGGGAGAAGAGGTGCACCGGGAACCGGTCGGGCTTGCGGCGGTAGCCGAACAGGTAGGTCCGGAGGTTGCGCGGTACCGGGTCACGGATCACCCGGGCCGTCATGGCGACCCGGCCGTCGGTGCTGAGGGAGGCGGCCGTCATCCACTCCGTGCCGCGCTCCTCCCGCGTCCGCGCGCCCCTGTGCGTCAGGACGTGCTCCTCCAGGCCGTCTCCGAGGGCCCCTGCCTCGGCCTGTCCGAGGACCGCGCTCACCTCCGGTTCGTCACCGGCGCCGGCGGCCGCCTCCCGCAGGAGCGGGAGCGCGGCGTCCAGATCGCCCCGCTCCAGGTGGAGTTGGCCCAGCAGGTAGGCGCCTTCCCACCGGCCGGGGGCTCCGGTGCGGGCGACGGACATGGTCGCCACCGCCGTCTCGTCGCTGATCTCGCCGCGGCGCCAGCGCAGGGTGAGCGAGTTGAACGTGGCTTCCAGGTGGGTGGGATCGATGCGCAGCGCCTCCCTCAGGGTCTGCTCGGCATGGGTGTCCTCGCCGAGGTCGAGCCGGGAGAGCGCGTGGTTGTTCAGCTCGTCGGCGCGCAGGGCGGCCTCGGCGGGAGCCGTCCTCGGGTAGGGACCGACCGTGTGTTCGTGGAGGTCGATCAGCTCCTCGGCGATCTCGGCCATGGTGGCGGGGCGCTGCGACGGCTCGTGGCGCAGGCAGCGCCCCAGCAGCCGGGCGAGGCGGTCCGGCACGGCGGCGGCGGACCGCTGCTCGGCCAGCGTCACCGGCGCGTTCGGTCCCTCACCCCAGGTGGCCGCTCCGACGAACATCTCCAGGACGGTCACCGCGAAGCTCCACACATCGGTACGACGGCCCAGCGGCCGGCCCGCCACCTGCTCCGGCGACGCGTACGCGGGGGTGTAGCCGCCTGCGGTGACCGCGACGCTGACGTCAGCGCGCCCTGGGGCGGCGCTCTCCTCGACCGCCAGGATCGCCCGGGACCTCGACAGGCCGAAATCGGTCACCTTCGCCGTGCCGTCCTCGTCGAGCAGGATGTTGGCCGGTTTGACGTCCTGGTGGACGACGCCGCGCCGGTGCGCGTGCTCCAGCCCCCACGCCACCTGGATCGCCAGGTCCAGCCGGAAGCCCAGCGCCCGCTCCGGCTCCATGTCGCGCAGCCGGCCCCGGTCGAGCAGGTCGCGCAGGCTGCCGCCGGCGGCGTACTCGGCGAAGATCCGCGGGATGCCGTCGACCGTGCGCACGTAGAAGCAACTGCACAGGTGGGGGTGGAGACCCAGGGAGATCCACGTCCTGGCCTCGGCGAGGAAACCCTCCCGGCCGACCGGGTGCCGGAACAGGGCCGGCCGCGGGCTCTTGACGGCCAGGTCGACGTCCCAGCCGAGGTGCCGCACCCGGTAGACCAGGCCCATCCCGCCGTGCAGGTGCACACGAGTGACCCGGTACAGGCCCTCGATCTCGTCACCGACCCGCCAACTCGCCCCCGTCACCACGAAATCTTTATTAGCATCACGGGGTGTCGTTCCACTACTACTTGTACATCAGTGACAGCAAGGTCGACATGTTGCTGCCGCAGATCGACCCGGCCCACGCCACCAAGCGCGGATCCGAGGTCGGGCTGAGCCTGTCGGTGCTGTCGTTCAAGAAGACCGCCGAGCGGCCCGCTCACGACCGCACCGCCCGGCTGGAGCGGGTCCTGCGGTTTTTGCAGGACTACGGCGACATCGGTTCCGTCGACCAGCCGGGGCAGTTCTTCGGCGGGCTGCTCCCGGTGCAGTGGGGCCGCTTCCCGGGGGCCGCGTCGATGGTGTTCGCGGGAGGCCGTACGGACCGGACGGTGCTCGCGCTCGGCGGGTCCGGGCGGCATCTGCTCGGCGCCGTACCCAACATCGACCAGGCCGACCCCGCGTGGTCGCACCTGCCTCCGCTGCTCGACGGACTGGCCTCCGACATGGAGGACGAGATGCTCGTGGAGGCCGCCGAACAGCCCGGCGACCACCTCGACCGGGGGGACCTGAACGCACTGGCCACGGTGCGCCGGGCGGTCGACCGGCTCACCGGACCGGCCCAGAACGTCGAATTCGTCGCCAAGCGCCTCCTGCACGGAACGCTGGACGGGCAACCGGTGCTCCTCGGCTCCCCCGTATACCTCGCCCTCGTCGACTGAGCGTGCGCCACCGGCCGGAGGGCGTCCGCCCGCGGTGACGGGCTCCGGCCGGTGACGGCGGACGCGGCCCTAGCCGAGGAACGACAACCGCACCTGGCGGTCGGGATTGTCCCTGTTGGTGTCGACCAGGCACACCGACTGCCAGGTGCCGAGTTCCAGGCGGCCGCCGATCACCGGCAGCGTCGCGTGCGGCGGTACGAAGGCGGGCAGGACGTGGTCGCGGCCGTGCCCGGGACTGCCGTGGCGGTGCTGCCAGCGGTCGTCGGCGGGGAGCAGGGTGTGCAGGGCGGACAGCAGGTCGTCGTCGCTGCCCGCGCCGGTCTCGATGATCGCGATCCCGGCGGTGGCGTGCGGGACGAAGACGTTGAGGAGGCCGTCGCGCCCGGACGCCGCCTCGCGCAGGAAGGACTGGCACTCGCCGGTGATGTCGGCGACCCGCTCCGCCGAGCCGGTGGCGAGGTTGAGGACTCGGGTGGTGAAGGCATCAGGCATGACCCCATCGTGACACCCGGGAGAAGCGTGATCCCGTCCTGACACCGGGGAAGATCGGGGCCTGCCACGCCGTTGGTAGAAGCGTGAACAACACACGCGAGGTCGAGGTCGTCGTCATCGGTGCCGGTCAGGCCGGGCTCGCCGCCGCCTACCACCTGCGGCGCACGGGCTTCGAGCCGGAGCGTGACTTCGTGGTGCTGGACCACTCCCCCGGGCCCGGCGGAGCCTGGCAGTTCCGCTGGCCGTCCCTGACGTACGGCAAGGTGCACGGCATGCACGCCCTGCCGGGGATGGAGTTGACGGGCGCGGATCCCTCGCGGCCGTCCGCCGAGGTGGTGAGCGGGTACTTCGCCGACTACGAGCGGACGTTCGACCTGCGGGTGCTGCGACCGGTCGACGTGCGTGCCGTGCGCGAGGGGACGGACGGGCGGCTGCTCGTCGAGACGTCGGCCGGGTCCTGGTCGACGCGTGCCCTGATCAACGCGACCGGCACCTGGGACCGGCCCTTCTGGCCGCGCTATCCGGGGCAGGAGACCTTCCGGGGACGCCAGCTGCACACCGCGCAGTACGCCGGGCCGCAGGAGTTCGCCGGGCTGCGCGTGGTCGTGGTCGGCGGCGGCGCCTCGGCCACCCAGCACCTGCTGGAGATCGCCCCGTACGCGGCGGCCACCACGTGGGTGACCAGGAGGCCCCCCGTCTTCCGCGAGGGGCCCTTCGACGAGGACGCGGGCCGGGCGGCGGTGGCGCTGGTGGAGGAACGGGTGCGGCAGGGGCTGCCGCCGAAGAGTGTCGTGTCGGTGACCGGGCTGCCGCTGAACGACGCGGTCCGGGCCGGGCTGGAGTCGGGTGTGCTGGACCGGCAGCCCATGTTCGACCGGATCACTCCCGAGGGGGTGGAGTGGGAAGGCGGGCGGCGGGTGACCGCGGACGTCATCCTGTGGGCGACCGGGTTCCGGGCCGCCATCGACCACCTGCGGCCGCTGAAGCTGCGGGAGGCGGGGGGCGGTCTCCGTGTCGAGGGGACGCGATCGGTCGCCGACCCGAGGGTCCATCTCGTCGGCTACGGGCCCTCTGCCAGCACCATCGGCGCCAACCGGGCGGGCCGCGCGGCCGTGCGGGACATCAGGCGGCTGCTGGCGGACGGGGAGCCGGTCGCCGCGTGACGCCCCGGCCGGTCACGTGGCGGCCCCGGCACCGGCCTTCTTCGAGGCGCTCCGCTGGAGGCGGTTGAACTCGTCGACGTTGCGCTGGTGTTCGGCGTAGTCGGCGGTGAAGCGTGTGTCGCCCGGCTTGACCGTGACGAAGTAGAGCCAGTCGCCGGGAGTCGGGTTGATCGCGGCGCTCATCGCCACGTCGCCCGGGTTGGCGATGGGGGTGGGCGGCAGCCCCATGCGCTGGTACGAGTTGTAAGGACTGTCGATCTTCGTGTCCTTGTCGGTGGTCTTCAGGGTGGAACGGCCCAGGGCGTAGTTGATGGTGGAGTCCATTTGCAGCGGCATGCCGCGCTCCAGCCGGTTGAAGATCACCCGGGCCACCTTGCCCATGTCCTCCTTGGCGGCGGCCTCCGCCTGCACGATGCTGGCGATGGTGACCGCCTGGTAGACGTTCAGCGC
Organism: Streptomyces sp. CS113; assembly: GCF_002188365.1. Lineage (NCBI taxonomy): Bacteria > Bacillati > Actinomycetota > Actinomycetes > Kitasatosporales > Streptomycetaceae > Streptomyces > Streptomyces sp. CS113. The sequence goes on along the minus strand of NZ_KZ195574.1, from coordinate 7,486,016 downwards.
GTTGCGCTGGGCGCCCGCGGCGACGGGCGCGCCGGTGAACCTCTTGTTCGCCGTGTCGACCATGGCCGTCAGCAGCTTCTCCGGGGTCGGGTTCTCGCCCAGTGGATAGGTCGCGGGGAAGAGATAGCCCTCGGGGTTGCCCTCGGCGTCGTTCGGCAGCTTGAGATTGGCCTTGGCCAGGGACTTCTTGGTGGTGCCCGCGGGCAGGGCGAGGGCCTTGTCGACGGCCGCGTAGACCTGGGTCGCGCGTCGGCCCTCCGGGATCACCAGGGAGGCGGGGCGGGACGCGCCCTCCTCGTCCGACGTCAGCAACGGCACCGCCACGGCGGTACCGGCGACCACGGCGCCCACCGCGATCAGGGCGACACGGCCCCGGCGCGTCAGCCGGATCGCCCTCCTGGGGCTTCGGGGACTCTGCGGGCTCTGGAGACCTCTGAGGCCCGTGGCGCCTCTGAGGCTCCCACGGGGGCCTCTGGCGCTTCTCGCGCTCCTCGCGCTTCTCACACTTCTCGCGCTCCGTGGCGGAGTGTTCATCTGCATGCGGGCACGGTAACCCCCATACGGCCACAAACCCGGCATATCGTCATCTTGTCGGCTCCAGTCGGGCGTCCCGGCGGACCAGCGCGGCGTACCTCCCGTCCTGTGCCAGCAGCGCCTCGTGCGTGCCCTGTTCGGCCAGGCGTCCGGAGTCCAGGACCACGATCCGGTCGGCACCCCGGACGGTGGAGAGGCGGTGCGCGATGGTGATCGTGGTGCGGTTGGCGGACAGGGCGTCGATGGCGCCCTGTACGGCGGCCTCGGTGCGGGTGTCGAGGGCGCTGGTCGCCTCGTCCAGGACGAGGACGGGCGGGTCGCGCAGGATGGTGCGGGCGATGGCCAGGCGCTGCTTCTCACCACCGGAGAAGCGGTGGCCGCGCTCGCCGACCACGGTGTCGTAGCCCTCGGGCAGTGCGGCGATGTGGTCGTGGATCTGCGCCGCCCTCGCCGCCGCCTCCAGCTCCGCGTCCGTGGCGTCCGGCTTGGCGAAGCGCAGGTTCTCGGCGACGGAGGCGTGGAAGAGGTACGTCTCCTGCGAGACGACGCCGACCGCGCGGGCGAGGGTGTCGAAGTCGAGGTCGCGCACGTCGACCCCGTCGAGGGTGACCCGGCCGCCCGTCACGTCGTACAGCCGCGGCACCAGGTGGCCGAGCGTGGACTTGCCGGCGCCGGTGGGACCGACGACGGCGAGACTGCTGCCGGCGGGGACGGTGACGTCGATGCCGTCGAGCACCGGGCCGCTCTTGCCGTCGTAGCCGAACTCGACGTTCTCGAAGCGGACCTCGCCCTTGACGTGGTCCAGGTGGACGGGGTCCTCCCGCTCGGTGATGTCGATCGGCAGGTCGAGGTACTCGAAGATGCGCTGGAAGAGCGCGAGCGAGGTCTGAATCTGCACACCGGTCGACAGCAGGCTCACGGTCGGGCGGAACAGCCCCTGCTGGAGCGAGACGAAGGCGACGATCGTGCCGAGGGAGACGTCGGGACCGCCGAGTTGCAGGGCGATGCCCGCGGTCCAGTAGATGACGGCCGGCATGGCGGCCATGACGATCGTGATGACGGCCATCCGCCAGCGGCCCGCCATGTTCGACCGCACTTCCAGGTCGACCAGGCTCTCGGACTCGTCCGCGAAGGCGCGGGTGAGCGAGTCGGACCTGCCCATGGTGCGGCCGAGCAGGATGCCGCTGACGGAGAGCGACTCGGTGACCGTGGCGGCCATCGCGGCCATCTGCTTCTGGCGTCTGGTGGTGATCTTCCTGCGTTCCCTGCCGACGCGGCGGCTGATCCACACGAACACCGGGAGCAGGAGCAGCGAGACGACGGTGAGGCGCCAGTCGAGGACGACCATGGCGGCGATCGTGGCGACCACACTGGTGAGGTTGGAGACCAGGGAGGTCGCCGTGGAGGTGACGGTGGCCTGCATGCCGCCGATGTCGTTGGCGATGCGGGACTGGACCTCGCCGGTGCGGGTGCGGGTGAAGAAGGCGAGGGACATCTGCTGGAGCCGTCCGTAGACGGCGGTGCGCAGGTCGTGCATGACGCGCTGGCCCACGGTCGTCGAGATCAGGGTCTGGAGCACGCCGAAGACACTGGTGAGGACGGCGCCGAAGATCATGCCGAGGGCCAGCAGGCTCAGCAGGCCCGTGCGCCCCTCGGGGATCGCGACGTCGAGGATCTCCCGGAGCAGGAAGGGCGTGGCGACCGACACCAGGGACGCGGCGCCGACCAGCAGGCCGACGACCGCGAGGCGGCCGCGGTAGGGACGGAACAGCTTGAGGATGCGCCGCACCTGCCGGGGCTGTTCCTTGGCGTCGGCGGGTGCGGTCCAGGCGGATGCGCGATCGGGGTGCATGGGCTCCTTCGGAGGCGGCGGGTGAAGGCCGGCGAAGCCATCGGAGCGCAGACCTCAAGGGCCTGCCGCAGGCGTTCGCGGACCTTGCGGATCATAGGTCATTGTTACCTATACTCACAATGAACTTCATCCTGATATTGTTCCCCCATGACCGCCCCCGATCCCGACGGCCTGCTCGCCGAGCAGCTGCTGCGGCTCACCCGCCGGGTGCACCGCATCCAGAAGCGCCATCTCGAGCACCGCGACCTCGGCATCACCCCGGCCCAGTCCCGGCTGCTGCGCACGCTGGCGCACTACGGCTCGCCCCCGCGCATGGCGGACCTCGCCGAGCGTCTGGAAGTCGTGCCCCGGGCGGTGACGACCCTGGTCGACGGACTGGAGGCGGCCGGGAAGGTGCGCCGCGTCCCGGATCCCGCCAACCGCCGGGTCATCAGGATCGAGCTGACCGACGACGGGCGCACGGCCCTCAGGGAGCTGCGCGGTGCGCGCCGGTCCGCCGCCGAGGAGATCCTGGCCCCGCTGACGGACGAGCAGCGCGCGGTGCTGGGCGGACTGCTGGACACCCTGATCGACGGGCCCGGGGCCGACACGGGCGAGGGCCGCCGGACTGCGTGACCTGGGCGATCGCGGTGGTCCGGGCGATCGCGGTGGGCCGGGCGATCGCGGTGGGCCGGGCGCCGCCCGGCGTGCCGCAGGGCCCGTGCTCAGGCCTTCAGGTGGGCCCTGTCCCCCATCACCACCACGGGATGACGGTCCGGGTCCAGGGTGCGCAGCAGATACTCCATCGCCGGCTTGGGCAGGCTGACGCAGGCCGACGTACCGCTGCCGTGGTCCATGTGCAGCCAGATGGAGCCGCCCTTCGAGGTGCCCTCGGGCCGGGTCGGATCGTTCGGCGGGGTGCCTTTGACGCGGTTGTAGTCGATGGCGATGACGTAGTCGAAGTCGTGCCAGTACGACTTCGCCCACCAGCGCGGTGCGGCGAAGCTCGCCGACCTGGTGTACGGCAGGCCCGCACCGGAGGCGGAATCCGGGTCCGGGAGCACGCCGCCCGCGTCGCTGAGCGTGAACACACCGACGGGGCTGCGCTTGTCGTTCTCGTGGTGGTCGGTCGTCCACCCCTTCGTGCCGTTGTGCGCCGCCCAACTGCGGGCGCGGTGCCAGCCGGAGCCCTGCTTCGTGTAGAGCACGACCGTGGAGTCCGCGGAATCCCTGCCGTCTCCGTACACCGCGACGACCTGGCGCGAGTCGCCGGGGATGCGTGCCTGGAGCCGGTCGCCGACGCCGGGGATCCTCGTCGGGTCGGCGGCCTCACTGCTCCGCCCGGTCCCGCCGGGGGGTCCGCTCGCCCGGGAGTCCGCCCCGTCGCCCGACGAGCCGCCGCAGGCGGACAGCGCCGTCACCGCCAGCAGGGTTCCAAGGGCCGCCGTCGCGACCGCCGTACGCCGTCCACCACCACGTGCCATCCGTCCATCGTCGCACCCGCCGCGGGCATGCCGTCACCACCGCGGACGTTGGGGGCGGGTGGACTGCCGCGCACACGAACGTGAACGTGGACGCGGACGTGCGGCGCGTGCGGCCAGTACGGGGTGTGAGGCGTAGGGGTTGTGTGGGGCGTGCGGCGCGTGCGGGGCCGCAGCCGGATACGCACGCCCTCACGGAAAACCGCTTGATTTTGGGCACGTGGCGACGCGAACCTTTCACGGTTTGCAGCCTTTCGATGCCGCATAGCGACGGCACCCCCTGACACGAGCCACTGGGACGTCATGCAGATCCAAGACCTTCCGTATCCCGATCCGGGCGTGCCGGACGCACGCTCGGGCCCCCGATTCCTGTGGTGGCTGTTCCGCAACCAGCTCGGTGGCCAACTCAAGTCACTGGCCTGGGGCCTGCTGCACTTCGCCTCCGTCTCCGCCCTGCCCTTCTGCGTCGGTCTCGCCATCCAGGCGGTCGTCGACCGCTCCGGCACCCGGCTCGCCCTCGCGGGCGGCGTCATGGTCCTGTGCTGCGCCGGCAATGCGCTCGGCGACACCTTCCTGCACCGCGCCGCCGTCACCAACTGGATCACCGCCGCGGCCCGCGTCCAACAGCTCCTGGCCCGCAGGACGGCGCTGCTGGGCTCGGCGCTGACCCGGCGCGTGGCGGCCGGCGAGGTCGTGGCCGTGTCCACCGGCGACGTCGAGAAGATCGGCTGGTTCGTGGAGGCCGTCTCCCGCTTCACCGCGGCAGCGGTCACCATCGTGCTGGTCTGCGTGGCGCTGGTCGTCTACCAGCCGGCGCTCGGCGTCGTCGTGGTCGTGGGCCTGCCGGTGCTGGCCCTCGCGGTGCTGCCCCTGCTGCCCCGCGCCACCCGGCGGGCGGACGTCCAGCGCGACAAGGCCGGCCGCGCCACCGAACTCGCCTCGGACACCGTCGCCGGACTCCGCGTGCTGCGCGGCATCGGCGGCGAGGAACTCTTCCTCGACCGCTACCGCGCCGCCTCCCAGGAGGTGCGCCACGCGGCCGTGCGCAGCGCCCGGATGTGGTCCCTGATCTCCGCGATCCAGGTGCTGCTGCCGGGGCTGCTGCTGGTCGCGGTGGTCTGGCACGGCGTCCACCTGGCCCGCGAGGGCCGCATCGGCGTCGGCGAACTCGTCACCGTCTACAGCTCCGTGATGATCCTCACCTACCCGCTGCGGCACTTCGAGGAGATCGCCATGGCGTACTCCTTCTCCCGGCCCTCGGCCAAGCGGGCCGCGCGGGTGCTGTCCCTGGAACGCGCCACGGACAGCGGTGGTTCGCGCGCCGCCGAGATCCCCACCGGGGACCTGTACGACCCGGCGACCGGTCTCCTGGCTCCGGCGGGCCTGTTCACCGCCGTGGTGTGCGGTGACCCGGACGCGGCCGGACGGCTGGCGGAACGGCTCGGCGGGCACCCCTCGGAGCAGGGTGCGTCGGCCCTGCTGGGCGGGGTGCCGCTGGACGAACTGCCCCTGAATTCCGCACGCACCGCCGTCCTGGTGCAGGACAAGGACCCGGTACTCCTCTCCGGAACGCTCCGCGAACTGCTGGACGTGCCCGCGTCCGGTGCCGTCGCCGCCGAGGACGCGCTGGCGGCCGCCCAGTGCGGCGACGTGTTGACGGCACTCGCACAGGGCTCGGTCGGCGCCGACGACCCGATGGACGCCCGCATCACCGAGCGGGGCCGGTCGCTGTCGGGCGGCCAGCGCCAGCGGTTGGCACTGGCCCGGTCCCTGATCACGGACCCGGAGGCGCTGGTCCTGGACGAACCGACCTCGGCCGTCGACTCGCACACCGAGGCGCGGATCGCGGAGGGCGTACGGGCACTGCGCGCGGGGCGCACCACGGTGGTGTTCACCTCGTCGCCGCTGCTGCTGGACCGCGCGGACCGGATCGTGTTCCTGCATGACGACGAGGTCGTGGCGGTCGGCGCCCACCGGGAACTGCTCCAGACCGAACCCCGGTACCGGGCGGTGGTGACGCGCGAGACCGACGAGGAGACCGCGGCGCACCGCGACGGCACACCCGCCGGAAGAGGGGCCGCGAAGCCCCTGCCCGACGACCGCGGCGACGGCCCCGCGAACGGTCGTGACGACGGACTGAACGACGACCTGAGCGACGACGACGTACTGCACCGACTGGAAGAGATCGAGGAGACGGCATGATCGGCGTCGCGCCACCGGCCTACGACCCGGCGGCCCCCACGACCGCGAACACCCTGCCCGTCGGCGCCCGCCCAACTGTGCGCGCCTACGTGGGAGAACTGCTGCGCCGGCACCGTCGGGCGTTCCTCTTCCTCGTCACCGTCAACACCGTCGCCGTGATCGCCTCGATGGCGGGCCCCTACCTGCTGGGCGGGCTCGTGGAACGGGTCTCGGACGACGCGCGCGAACTGCGTCTGGGCCTCACGGTCACGCTCTTCGTGCTGGCCCTCGTCGTGCAGGCCGTGTTCGTGCGCGAGGTGCGGCTGCGTGGGGCCGTGCTCGGCGAGCGCATGCTGGCCGATCTGCGCGAGGACTTCCTCGTGCGTTCGGTCGGGCTGCCGCCCGGAGTACTGGAACGGGCCGGCACGGGCGATCTCCTCTCCCGGATCACCACCGACATCGACCGGCTCGCCAACGCCATGCGCGAGGCCGTGCCCCAGCTCGCGATCGGCGCCGTGTGGGTGGTGCTGCTGCTCGGTGGCCTGGTGGTCACGGCGCCGCCCCTGGCTCCGGCGGTGCTGATCGCGGTGCCACTGCTGGTGATCGGCTGCCGCTGGTACTTCCGCCGGGCGCCCTCCGCCTACCGCTCGGAGGCCGCCGGGTACGCCGCGGTGGCCGCCGCGCTCGCCGAGACGGTGGACGCCGGGCGCACCGTCGAGTCCCACCGCCTCGACGCCCGTCGCATCGAGCTGTCGGAGCGCCGGATCACGGAGTGGACGGCCTGGGAGCGGTACACGCTCTGGCTGCGGTCGGTACTCTTCCCCGTCATCAACGTCACCCATGTGACCGTGCTCGCCTCCGTCCTGCTCATCGGGGGTGTCTTCGTCCTCCAGGGCTGGATCGGGGTCGGCCAGCTGACCACGGCCGCCCTGATCGCGCAGATGCTCGTCGACCCGGTCGGCATCATCCTGCGCTGGTACGACGAGTTGCAGGTGGCCCAGGTGTCCCTGGCCCGGCTGGTGGGCGTGCGGGACATCGAGCCGGACGCCGGTGATGGCACCCTGGCCCCCGAGGGACGGCACGTGCACGCCGACCGCGTGCACTTCGGGTACCTCGAGGGCGTGGACGTGCTGCGCAAGGTGTCGCTGGAGGTCGCCCCCGGCACCAGGCTCGCGCTGGTCGGCCCCTCGGGGGCCGGCAAGTCCACCCTGGGCAGGCTGCTCGCGGGCATCTACGGCCCCCGAGAGGGCCGGATCACCCTGGGCGGCGCGGAACTGTCCCGGATGTCCGCGGAACGGGTCCGCTCGCACGTCGCCCTCGTCAACCAGGAGCACCACGTCTTCGTGGGTTCCCTGCGCGACAACCTCCGGCTCGCCAGGACCGGCGCCACCGACGCCGAGCTGTGGGCCGCGCTGGGGGCGGTCGACGCCGACGACTGGTCCCGGGGACTCGACGAGGGCCTGGACACCGAGGTCGGCTCGGGCGGCTTCGCGCTCACCCCGGCGCAGGCCCAGCAGATCGCGCTGGCCCGCCTGGTGCTGGCCGACCCGCACACCCTGGTGCTGGACGAGGCGACCTCCCTGCTCGATCCCCGGGCCGCACGTCATCTCGAACGGTCCCTGGCCCGGGTCCTGGACGGACGCACGGTGATCGCGATCGCCCATCGTCTGCACACCGCCCACGACGCCGACGTCATCGCCGTCGTCGAGAACGGCCGGATCAGTGAGCTGGGCAGCCACGACGAACTCGTCGCGGCGGACGGCGCCTACGCGGCGCTGTGGCGGTCCTGGCACGGCTGACCACGCCGTGCCCAGCGGGGACGGGACCGCTGGGGAGCGGATAGCCGGGGCGAGCACGGCCGACGTGCCGGACCCGGGCCACCCCTGGCCGGGGGCGGCCCCGCCGGGTGCGGCCCCGCCGGGTGCGGCCCTGTCCGGAGCCGCCCCGCTCGGGCCGGGCCGAGCCCGGGACGGTGCGGCCGGGCGCCCCGGCCGAGTCGGGCGGGGCCCCGCCGGCTGGCCGGGTGGTGGGCCGGGGGCGGACGCCGCTCCGGTACCGGGGCGGCCGGCGTGGACCGGCCGGGCCGGTGGAGCAGCAGCGGCATGCCTGGCGCGTACCCCGGCGGGGTGCGTGCCGTTGCGCGGTCCCGAACGGGAGTGGAAGGCTGGGAGAAGGCACCGGCTCGAGGTAGGCCCGGGAACCGCGGGGTTCCGCGACGGGTCAGGCCTGTGCCCCGTGCAGCGGCGGCCTGCCGCGGTGCACGGTGAGAAGGGGCCGGTCCCCACCCCCTGGAGGTATCCGTGAACAGCGTCGACGGATGGGGAGATGACGTCTACCAGCCCGACGGGTCCGAGCAGCGGGAGGACACCGGCCTGCTCGACAGTGAGGACACCCTTGAGGAGGACGGTGTCGACGATCCCCTCGACCGGGGCTGGTCCCCGCCCGAGCGCCCCTGGGCGGTTGAGCACACCGGTGTGACGGCTGCCGAACGCCGCCGCGGCGAAACGCTGGACCAGCGCCTCGCCGAGGAGCGTCCGGACGAGCTCGCGCCCGACGGCGACGGCCTGGGCGACTCCGACGGCACCGACGGGGAACTGCTGGACAACGAGGTCGGCGCGGACCGCTCCGGCCGACTCGTGGCGCCCGACGAAGGGGCGCACGAGGACGAGGAGCCGGCGCTGGTCGCCATGGACGTGGGCATCGACGGTGCGGCCGCCTCCGCCGAGGAAGCGGCGATGCACGTGGTCGACGAGGACTCCCTGCCCGGCTGACACCACCTGCGACGGCAGCCCCGTGCCGTCGTCCCGAAGAACCGTGCGGCACGAGGAGCAGCCATGCAGCAGGACAAGCACCCCGACTACCGGCCCGTCGTCTTCCGTGACCGCAGTGCCGGGTACGCCTTCCTGACCCGGTCCACCGCGACCAGCGAGGAGACCATCGCGTGGGACGACGGCGAGACCTACCCGGTGGTGGACGTGGAGATCTCCTCGGAGAGCCACCCCTTCTACACGGGCAAGGCGCGCACGGTGGACTCGGAGGGGCGCGTCGCCCGATTCGAGCGGCGGTACGGCCCGGGCGAGGGGCAGGACACCGGGCAAGCCGGCTGAGCCGGCCGGGTGCGCGTCGCTCAGGTGAAGTTGAGTGCCGCCGCGCCGCCCACTCCGCCGAGCAGCATGAACACCGGCATCAGCACCTTCAGCTCCACCCAGCTGCCCGCTCGGAACCGCATGGCCTTGGGCGGGCCGATGGGGTACCACCGCTTGCGGCCCACCGGTATCGGCCAGAGTATCGGGCAGCCCGAAACGGTCAGCGCGTCCCCGATGTCGTGCACCAGCGCGCCGAGCACGATCGGCAGCCCCAGCCACAGGTACTCCTGGCCCGGCGCGGTGAACAGCCAGTCCGCGCCGCCGTCCGGTTTGTCCAGGATGCCGGCGAGGATCCACGCGCTGGTGCCGGCCAGCAGCCAGACCAGCACGTCGCTGCTGGAGCCGCGGGTCGCCCGCCAGAGCAGCCCCTCGATGGCCAGCACCATGTGCACGAAGAGGATCGCCAGGACCGCCCAACGGCCACCTGTGATGGCCAGGACCGACGTGCCCCCGCCGATCAGGACCGCCCACAGCCAGGTGTGCGTCAGCGTGCGGTGCCCACCCGAGCGACGCGGGTCGCCCCGCTTCTTCGTGGCCTTGTAGACGGAGTAGGACAGCTTGTCGACGATCTCGCACAGGCCCCGTGAGACCGGTCCGAAGGCCCGGGAGATCGTGGCAGCCTTGTGGTCGAGGTCCGGGGCGAGCGCCGCTCCGGCACAGATCAGCGCTCCGGCGAGCAGCACGGGCCAGGGCATCGGGTGTCCCGCGGCGGCGGTCGCCGCTCCGACGCCGAGCCACGCCGCGGCGCCCGACAGTGAGTGTGCTGGTCCCATCATCGCCGTTGCCCGCCCCATTCCTCGTGTGCCGCTGTGCAGTTGTCCAGGTCCGCTGTTGCCGCGCCGGCGACCCAGCGTAGCGTTCGTGATCTTCACGCGGACAGCCGATTCCCCCATCGTGGCCCGGGGCAGGCAAGATGGGGGCGTGACCCTCATCGATCAGCTGCCGCGGACCGCCGACCCCGATGCCCTGTACGAAGCCTTCGAGGCGTGGGCGCAGGAGCGCGGTCTCACGCTCTACCCCCATCAGGAGGAGGCGCTGATCGAGGTGGTCTCCGGCGCGAACGTGATCGTGTCGACCCCCACCGGCTCCGGCAAGAGCATGATCGCGGCGGGCGCTCATTTCGCCGCCCTGGCCCGCGACGAGGTCACCTTCTACACGGCCCCGATCAAGGCGCTGGTGTCGGAGAAGTTCTTCGAGCTGTGCAAGATCTTCGGCACCGAGAACGTGGGCATGCTGACCGGCGACGCCTCGGTGAACTCCGACGCCCCCGTCATCTGCTGCACCGCCGAGGTCCTGGCCTCGATCGCACTGCGTGACGGCAAGCACGCGGACATCGGCCAGGTCGTCATGGACGAGTTCCACTTCTACGCGGAGCCGGACCGCGGGTGGGCCTGGCAGATTCCGCTGCTGGAACTGCCGCAGGCCCAGTTCGTCCTCATGTCGGCGACGCTCGGTGACGTCTCCTTCTTCGAGCAGGACCTCGCGCGCCGCACCGGCCGTCCCACCTCGGTGGTCCGCTCGGCCACCCGTCCGGTGCCGCTGTCCTACGAGTTCCGCTACACCCCGCTCACCGAGACCCTCACCGATCTGCTGGCGGCCCGGCAGGCGCCCGTGTACATCGTGCACTTCACCCAGGCGCAGGCCGTGGAGCGGGCGCAGGCGCTGATGAGCATCAACATGTGCACCCGCGAGGAGAAGGAGCGGATCGCCGACCTCATCGGCAACTTCCGCTTCACCACGAAGTTCGGCCGCAACCTCTCCCGCTACGTGCGGCACGGCATCGGGGTCCACCACGCCGGCATGCTGCCCAAGTACCGGCGGCTGGTGGAGAAGCTCGCGCAGGCCGGCCTGCTGAAGGTGATCTGCGGCACGGACACGCTCGGCGTGGGCGTCAACGTCCCGATCCGAACCGTGCTGTTCACGGCGCTGACCAAGTACGACGGCACCCGCGTACGCACACTGAGGGCCCGGGAGTTCCACCAGATCGCCGGGCGTGCGGGGCGCGCCGGGTTCGACACGGAGGGGTTCGTGGTCGCGCAGGCGCCCGAGCACGTCGTCGAGAACGAGAAGGCGCTCGCCAAGGCCGGGGACGATCCGAAGAAGCGGCGGAAGGTCGTGCGGAAGAAGGCTCCCGAAGGGTTCGTCGCCTGGTCGGAGAGCACGTTCGACAAGCTGATCGGCTCGGAGCCGGAGCCGCTCACGTCCCGCTTCCGGGTCACCCACACCATGCTGCTGTCGGTGATCGCCCGCCCCGGCGACGCCTTCTCCGCGATGCGGCACCTGCTGGAGGACAACCACGAGCCGCGCAGGCAGCAGCTCAGGCACATCCGGCGGGCGATCGCCATCTACCGCTCGCTGCTGGACGGCGGCATCGTGGAGAAGCTCGAGCAGCCGGACGCGGAGGGGCGCATCGTGCGTCTCACGGTGGACCTCCAGCAGGACTTCGCGCTGAACCAGCCGCTGTCCACCTTCGCCCTGGCCGCCTTCGAACTGCTGGACCCGGAGTCGCCGTCGTACGCGCTGGACATGGTGTCCGTGGTGGAGTCCACGCTGGACGACCCGCGGCAGATCCTCGCCGCCCAGCAGAACAAGGCGCGCGGTGAGGCCGTGGCCGCGATGAAGGCGGACGGCGTCGAGTACGAGGAGCGCATGGAGCGCCTCCAGGACATCACGTACCCGAAGCCCTTGGAGGAGCTGCTCTTCCACGCCTACGACACGTACCGCAGGAGCCACCCCTGGGTCGGTGACCACCCGCTGTCCCCGAAGTCGGTCATCCGCGACATGTACGAACGGGCGCTGACCTTCACGGAGTTGGTCTCCCACTACGAACTGGCCCGCACCGAGGGCATCGTGCTGCGCTACCTGGCGAGCGCCTACAAGGCCCTCGACCACACCGTGCCGGACGATCTGAAGTCCGAGGACCTCCAGGACCTGATCGAGTGGCTCGGCGAGATGGTGCGCCAGGTCGACTCCAGTCTCCTCGACGAGTGGGAGCAGCTCGCCAACCCGGAGGAGATGACGGCGGAGGAGGCCCAGGAGAAGGCCGATCAGGTACGGCCGGTCACCGCCAACGCGCGCGCCTTCCGGGTGCTGGTCCGCAACGCCATGTTCCGCCGGGTCGAGCTCGCCGCCCTGGACCAGGTCGGTGAGCTGGGCGAGATGGACGCCGACGCGGGCTGGGACGCCGACGCGTGGGGCGAGGCCATGGACGCGTACTGGGACGAGTACGACGACCTCGGCACCGGCCCGGACGCCCGCGGTCCGAAGCTGCTGATCATCGAGGAAGAGCCGCAGAACGGGCTGTGGCGGGTGCGGCAGATCTTCGACGACCCGAACGACGACCACGACTGGGGCATCAGCGCGGAGGTCGACCTCACCGCCTCCGACGCGGAGGGCCGTGCGGTCGTCCGTGTCACCGATGTCGGCCAGCTGTGAGCACAGGAGAACACCACCCATGACGAATCCGGCCGAGAGCCTCGTCGCACTGCTCGACCTGGAGCAGATCGAGGTCAACATCTTCCGTGGCCGCAGCCCCGAGGAGTCGCTACAGCGGGTCTTCGGCGGCCAGGTGGCCGGCCAGGCGCTGGTCGCCGCGGGACGGACCACCGACGGCGACCGCCCGGTGCACTCGCTGCACGCGTACTTCCTGCGTCCGGGACGCCCGGGTGTGCCGATCGTGTACCAGGTCGAACGGGACCGGGACGGGCGGTCGTTCACCACCCGCCGGGTCACGGCCGTGCAGCAGGGCCGCACGATCTTCACGCTCACCGCCTCCTTTCACAAGCCTGAGCAGGGGAGTTTCGAGCATCAGCTGCCGCCGGCCCGCAAGGTCCCCGATCCGGAGTCCCTACCGACGGTCGCCGAGGAGGTGCGGGAGCACCTGGGTGCGCTGCCGGAGCAGTTGGAGCGCATGGCCCGTCGTCAGCCCTTCGACATCCGCTACGTCGACCGGCTGCGCTGGAGCGCCGAGGACGTCGAGGGCGCCGAGCCCCGCAGCGCCGTGTGGATGCGCGCGGTCGGGTCGCTCGGCGACGACCCGCTCGTGCACACCTGCGCCCTGACCTACGCCAGCGACATGACGCTCCTGGACGCCGTGCGCATTCCTGTGGAGCCGTTGTGGGGTCCGCGGGGGTTCGACATGGCGTCGCTGGATCACGCCATGTGGTTCCACCGGCCGTTCCGGGCGGACGAGTGGTTCCTGTACGACCAGGAGTCTCCGATCGCGACCGGTGGGCGTGGGCTGGCCCGCGGACGGATCTACGACACGGAGGGGCGCTTGCTGGTGTCCGTGGTGCAGGAAGGGCTCTTCCGGGCCCTGTAGGTCAGGAGTCCCTGCGCCACAGCCTGCCGAGCAGGCTGCTCAGCCGTCGGGGCTGCTGCTCCGCCTCGCTCGGCGGGGTGTCCTCCGCTTCGCGCGGCACCGGTTCCGCCGTACCGCGCGTCAGGGATTGCGGACCGGGCGGGTGCGGCGCGACGAGCGTGCCCGGGCGGGGCGCCGGACGATGTCGGCGGGCCGTGTCCACCGCGGCCGCCAGCTCCGAGCGGAGCCGGTCGACCTCGTCCGGGTCGGCAGCCGTGGCGATCTCCTCGGCGAGCTGTGCGGCCGGGGAGCCCGGCGAGCCGTGCGTGGCGAGTGCGGGACGGAACCGGCGCAGATGGGAACGCTCGTAGGGATCCGTGACGACGGCCGCGATCTCGGCGGCGTCGAGCAGTGACGCCACCGCCGCGGCCCGGGCCCAGGGGTCGTCCGCCTGCCGGAGCAGGAATCCCAGGTGCCTTCCCCGCCAGTTGCGAGGACGCAGGTCAAGTCCCCCTCCCAACTGGTCCCGCAGCCCTTCGGGTGTGCGCCCCTTCAGCAGTGCGGTGTTGCGCTCGTCGGCCCGGAACCGGCGCAGCTCCTCCGCCAGATACAGCCAGACCACGGCGCGGTACCTGTTGAGGTAAAACTTCACGGGCACCAGCAGCCCCAGCCGTGCGAGACGTGTGAACCGGGCCGTGGTCACGTCCATGAGGGCCGCGCCCTCCCTGGTCCCGACGGTCCGGACTGCGGCCCGGAGCACGTCGGGGAAACCGTCCGCCGCCCGGATCCGGTCGATCTCGTCGCGGGGGACGCGCCGCCCGCCTCCCCCGTCGTCGGGTACGGTGCGGACTCGGCCGAGCTGGACCGCCAGGTCGAAGTCACCGCGCCTGAGGCCCAGTTCCCGCGCCGCGCGATGACGGGTGACCGAGGCGGTCCGGGTGGTGCCGGTCTGCCCGCCGGCTTCGGCGACGTTGTGCGTGAGGGTGTTGCCGGACATGGTTCGTCTCCCCCGTGGAGTGTGTGGCGGGCGCCGTCCGCGCCCGCTGACACAAAAACCGTAGCCGGATCCGCGACATCCGTGGCGAGCCTGTGGATAACTCCGCGGCCGACCGGCGGGGTCACCGAAAGCGCAGGTCAGGGCTCGGTGGGTGATATCCGTCCCGGCTGCCGGGCATCGACGTCGAGGTGCTCGCCCACCCGGTTCACGAGCAGTGTCATCTCGTACGCGATCTGCCCGATGTCCGCCTCGGCCCCGCTGAGCACGCACAGGCAACTGCCCGACCCCGCGGCGGTGACGAACAGCACCGCGTCGTCGAACTCGACCATCGTCTGCCGTACCTGACCGGCGCCGAAGTGGCGGCCCGAGCCCTTGGCCAGGCTGTGCAGTCCGGACGAGACGGCGGCGAGGTGCTCGGCGTCCTCGCGTCGCAGGCCCGTACTCGCGCCGGTCACCAGGCCGTCGTTGGACAGGACCAACGCGTGCCTTACGTGTTCGACGCGCGCGGTCAGGTCGTCGAGCAACCAGCCGAGTCCCTGGTTCTGCACCATGATCCGATCTCCCCGTGTCTCCCCGTATGCGTTGCCTCCCCCTGGCCGGGGGATCCGTCCGCCAGCCTTCCCCACGCCCGTGCTCCGGGCAAGGAGGATGGGGGCATGGCACAGAAGATGACCGATGAGGAATGGCGGGCGTTCGTCTCGGACGGCACCCGCACCGGAAAGCTCTCGACCGTTCGGGCCGACGGCAGCCCGCATGTGGCGCCCATCTGGTTCCTGCTGGACGGGGACGACCTGGTGTTCAACACCGGCAAGGACACCGTGAAGGGGCGCAATCTGGTCCGTGACGGCCGCATCGCCCTGTGTGTGGACGACGACCGGCCGCCTTTCGACTTCGTCGTGCTCCAGGGGCGTGCGCGGATCTCGGAGGACCTCGACGAACTGCGGCACTGGGCCGCCCGCATCGGCGCCCGATACATGGGTGAAGACCGCGCCGAGGAGTTCGGGGCGCGCAACGGTGTCCCGGGCGAACTCCTCGTACGGGTCACCGTGGACAAGGTCCTCGCCCAGAAATCGGTCGCGGCGTGAGGGCAGGAGCCGACGGCACGGGCTGAGGGAACGCACCGAGAGCGGCCCTGTCGTCGGCGCCGGTCCGGTCAGCGGACGGAGTCGAGGAGCCGGGCTGTGTGCATCCGCCCGGCGTACTCGACGAGCCGGATCAGCACCTCCTTCCCCGAATCGCGGTCCCGGGCGTCACACAGCACCACGGGCGTTCCCGGATCTAGGTCGAGCGCCCTGAGGACGCTGTGCTCGTCGTGGCGGCGCGCTCCCGTGAAGCAGTTCACGGCCACCACGAACGGGATGTGCCGGTGTTCGAAGTAGTCCACCGCGGGGAAGCAGTCCGCGAGGCGCCGGGTGTCCGCGAGGACGACGGCGCCGAGCGCGCCCTGCGCCAGTTCGTCCCAGAGGAACCAGAACCGGTCCTGCCCCGGCGTGCCGAAGAGGTAGAGGGAAAGGCCGGAACGGATCGTGATGCGGCCGAAATCCATGGCGACGGTCGTGGTGACCTTCCGGTCGATGCCGTCGGTGTCGTCCACGAGCCGCCCGGCCTCGCTGAGCAGTTCCTCCGTGCGCAGCGGCCTGATCTCGCTGACCGCGCCCACCAGGGTGGTCTTGCCCACGCCGAACCCTCCGGCGACCAGGATCTTCAACGCCAGCGCGGTCGTGTCGCCGTCCGTGGCGTCGGAGCGTTCGGAGACCATCGATCACTTCTCTCGGTGCGGGTGGTCGTGCACATGGGTGCCGGTCGTGGTCGTGCGAGTCGTTGTCGTGGCCGTGGTCGTGGTCGTGCCGGTCATGGTCTTTCGGCCTTCTCTACAGAGCGCGCAGTCCGTCGATCACTTCGCGCAGAATCCGTTCGTCGGGCAACTGCGCCGGCGGCACGGGGCGGCTGACGGTCACACACCCCAGTTCCACCAGGTCGCCGAGGAGCACCCTGACGACGCCCACGGGAAGATCCGCATCGGCGGCGAGTTCGGCGACCGACTGGGTTTCCGTGCGGCACAGGCCGATCAGGGTGCGGTGTTCCGGTCCGAGGACGGCGTCTTCGACGTCCGGTGCGCCGACCGCGCGCGCGACGAGGGCGATCAGGTCGAACCGCACTCCCGCGGGCCCCGGCCGGGTGCGGCCGCCGGTCATCGCGTAGGGACGGACGAGTGGTCCGGCCTCGTTGTCGTACCACTGGCTGCCCGGTCCTTCCCGGCCACCACCCGTGCTGTCGTCGGTCATCCCTGAGGCCCTTCCGGGTCATGCGCCGAAGGAGGGCCGTACGGCGGCACGCGGCGCGGTGTGCAGGTGCTCGCCGACCCGTCTCACCAGCCGTGCCATCTCGTAGGCCACGAGACCGATGTCCGCGCTCACGGCGGTGAGGACGGCGAGGCAGGAGCCGTCTCCGGCCGCGGCCACGAACAGGAACCCGTCGTCCATCTCGACCATGGTCTGGCGCACGCCCCCGGCGCCGAAGTGCCGGCCCGCTCCCTTGGCCAGGCTGTGGAAGCCGGAGGCGACGGCGGCGAGGTGCTCGGCGTCCTCGCGACCGAGGCCGTTGGACGCGCCCACGGCGAGCCCGTCGTTCGACAACACGACGGCGTGCCGCACCTCGTGCACCCGTCCGACCAGGTCGTCCAGGAGCCAGTCGAGTTCGCGGGTCCGCCGGGCGGCTCCCGTGCCGGGGTTCTGGATCATGCGGGGTCTCCTTCGGTGCTGTCGCCGGTCGGCGGTGCCGGGCGGCCGGGGCGACGGCCACCGCCTCGCGACCAGCCGTCGCGGTACGCGGTCATGCGGTCCCGCACTGCCTCGGGGGTGCGCTCCTCGCCGCCGCGCTCCTCGTCACCGCGCGGCGGGCCGGGCCGCGGCGGCCCCACGGGGCTCTCGCCACGCAGTTGAGGGGCCAGACTGGCCTGCCGCACCCGGCGGGGAAGGTCGTCGGACTCCCCCGTCGGCCGCGACTCTCGAGGGTCGTCGCTCCTCGCGGGGGTTTCGGATGCGTCGGGGACGTCGGAGGAGCGGTGCAGTCGCAGGGCAGGCGCCCCGGGAGGCCGACCCGCAGTGGTGGTGCGCGTTGCCGCCGGTGCGGCGGATGTCAGCGCCGGCCGGTCGACCGGTGCGGGAACGGGGTCCTGCTGCCCGGAGGAACCGGGCACGCGTGCGTACAGGTGCTCCTCGTCCCGGGCCGCCTGATGTGCCGCCCCGGCAGGGGTCGCCGCGGTTTCGCCGTGCAGGAGTGCGAGGGGCAGGAGGACGACTGCGGTGGTGCCGCCGTAGGGGGAGGTCCTGAGGTGCACCTTGATGTCCTGCCGGGCGGCGAGTCGGCTGACGACGAACAGGCCGAGCCGGTCGCTGTCGAACAGGTCGAGTGTCTCGGAACGTGTGATGCGGTGGTTGGCCTCGGCGAGGGCGTCCTTGCCCATGCCGAGGCCGCGGTCCTCGACCTCGATCGCATAGCCGTTGCCGACGGGTTCACCGGTGACCCGCACGCGCGTGTGGGGTGGTGAGAACTGGGCGGCGTTCTCGATGATCTCGGCCAGGAGGTGGGTGACGTCGGCCACGGCGGCGCCCTTGACCGACGCTTCGGGCAGCTGCCGTACCTCCACGCGTGCGTAGTCCTCGACTTCGGAGACGGCGGCACGGACCACGTCGGTCACGGGGACGGGCATCCGCCAGGCGCGGCCGGGCGCAGCGCCGGAGAGGATGATCAGACTTTCGGCGTGGCGGCGCATGCGGGTGGTGAGGTGGTCGAGCCGGAAGAGGTCGCTGAGTTCGTTCGGGTCCTCGGAACGCCGTTCCATGCTGTCGAGGAGACTCAGTTGACGGTGGACGAGGATCTGACTGCGGCGGGCGAGGTTGACGAAGACCCCGGCGATGCCGCCGGCGAGTTCGGCCCGTTCCACGGCGGCGCGCAGAGCGGCGCGGTGCACGCTGGCCAGGGCCTCGGCGACCTGTCCGGCCTCGTCCTCGGCAGGAGGCCGGTGCGGTGCCTCGGACCGGATGTCTATCTCGTCCCCCGCGCGCAGCCTGCGCATCGCCTCGGGAAGCTTGTGGCGGGCGATTTCCAGGGCGCTGTCGCGCAGGCTCACCAGTTCGACGACCAGGCCACGGCCGATGCGGACGGAGATGACGAGGGACGCGGCGACGGCGAGGAGGCCGAACAGGACCGCGGCCCCGGCCGGCGTGAGCACACCGCGGGTGAACGGGTCGGTCCGGTCGGCGACCGAGCGTCCGGCGTCCCGCTCGATCGCCCGCATGCCGTCCCGTACGCGCGTGTGCGCCCCGTCCCAGGCGGACCGGGGAACCGTCGCCCCGACCGGTCCTCCCCGCGTACCACTGCCGAGCAGCCGGTCCTCCGTGGCGCCCACGGCCAGGTAGGCATCGCTGTCGGCCAGGTTCCGCCAGGCCGCGCCTTCGTCGCCGCGCAGATCGGCGACGGCGGCCCCGGTCAGTGTCCGGCGTGTGTCCACGGCGCCGGTGAACAGGCGCAGTCGCGCCCCGGCGAGCCCGTCGGCCAGGCGGGCACTGGCCAGCAGTACGTCCTCCTGGGCCAGTGCCTCGCCCGCGCGGGCGAATTCGACCAGGACGCGCGCGTCCGATCCCGGATCGGTGTCCTGGACGCCGCTCAGCGCGCCGCCCACGTGGAAGGCCGTCGAGATGGCCGCCGTGTAGCGGCGGTAGGCGTCTTCCCAGTCGGCGCGGTGGTCGAGGACGGCGGTTCGCAGCGGCCCCAGTCGTTCGGCTCCGGTGACGAACGCCTCGAGCCGCCGGGCCACTCCGGTGGGCAGTTCCTCGCTGTCGGCCACGGTGTGGTGGTCGCCGAGCCGTAGCTTTCCCACCGCGCGGTCGGTGCGCGCGGTCAGTTCCCGGAAGTCCGCGCCGGGCACCGACGACGGGTCGGTGGCGAGCCGGACGGCGGCGAGCCGCTCGGCCTGTAGGGCGGCGACGGCGGCGTTCACGGGGACCCGGACTCGGGCGTCCACGCGCTGGACCTGCCGCAGCCGGGAGATGTCCTGGGCGGTGGTGACGGTGGCGTACGCCCACAGGGCCAGGAGGGAGACGACGGGCACCATGAGGAGGCAGACGATCCGCGCGCGCACGGTGCGGGGCTGTACGCGCCTTGGCCACGTGCGTGTGTCGGGCGGGGCCGCTGCCTCGCCGGCCGGCTCTGCCGGGCCCTCGTCGGCGGGCGGTCCGGCGTGCGCGCGACGGCCGCGTACGGACGGCCGGGACGGCACGTCCGATGGCCTGTCGGACGGAGTGTCGGACGGCGTGTCGGCGCCCGCTTCGGGCGTCGGACGTGCGGGGGTGGGACGGGGTGGACGCATGGCCTCCTCGCTCGGGACGGAGTCGGTGCGTTGCCTCGGGCCCTGCGGCCCGGACACGCCGCTACGGGGCGGTGCTCCCAGCGGGTTGCCGCCGGACCGAGGTGGGCGCCTCGCGCTCCCCGGCCGTCGGCGACAGCGCGACGAAGGCCGACGTCAGAAAGAGGTAGGACCCGAGGCCGACGGCGAGGGGGAAGATGAACTGCATCGCCGTGGCCCCGGGCAGCGCCTCGCCGGAGGGCGTGACGCGCACGCTCACCGCGGCCATGCCGGTGTAGTGCATGCTGCTCACGGCCGCCCCCATGATCAGTGAGGCGAGGGCGACCGCGAGAGGCGACTCGGTGTTGAGCGCCGCCCACAGGGCCGCGGTGGCGGCTGCAACGGCTATGAGCACGGAGAGCCCTACGCGTGCCGGGTCGTAGCCCACCTCGCCGTGCAGGCGCATGGCCGCCATGCCGAGGTAGTGCATGCTCGCGACGCCCAATCCCGTGGTGAGTCCGCCGAGCAGAAGGGCTCGCACCCGGTTGCGGCCGTAGCCGACGGCGAAGACTCCGACGCAGACGACGAGCACGGCGACGAGCAGACTCACGAGGGTGAGAGGTACGTCGTACCGGATGTCGGTGCCGCTGACCCGGAAGCCGAGCATGGCGACGAAGTGCATCGTCCAGATGCCCGTGCCGATGGCCGAGGCCGCGGTCAGAAGCCAGTTGCGGCGCGTGTGCCCGGTGGCGGCCAGGGCGCGCACGGTGCAGCGCAGTCCGAGGGCGGCGCCGGTACAGGCCATCGCGTACGACAGCGCGGGTGTCAGCCAGCCCAGGGCTGCGTGGTCCAGGTGTCCCATGGCCCCGGGACGCTAGTCCCGACCGGGGCGCACAACGGGGGCGCATTTCGAAAGGTGTTGCTATCTGACACAGAGAGGCGCTGGAACGATCGCGTCACGCTCGAACATGTGCGCTGCGACATCTTCCGTGCTCTTGGGGGATCATGCGAAGCATGAGCGACGACCACACGCGCGTGCAGGAGTTCTTCGGTTCCCGGGCCGCCGACTGGGACCGCCGGTTCCCCGACGACGGCCCGGCCTACGCGGCCGCGGTCGCCGAGCTGGGGCTGCGCGAAGGTGATCGGGTACTGGACGCGGGGTGCGGCACCGGTCGGGCCCTGCCCCCGTTGCGTACGGCGGTGGGGCCGACGGGGCTGGTCGTCGGGGCCGATCTCACGCCTGCCATGCTCCAGGCCGCCGTACGGGCCGGCAGGGACCGCGACGGGCGCCTGCTGCTTACCGACGTCGCCGCGCTGCCGCTGCGATCCGGGGTGCTGGACGCGGTGTTCGCGGCGGGTCTCGTCGCGCACCTGCCCGATCCCGTCGGCAACCTGCGGGAGTTGGCGCGCGTCGTACGTCCGGGCGGTGTGCTGGCGCTGTTCCACCCGATCGGCCGGGCGGCGCTCGCGGCCCGGCAGGGACGGCAGCTCACACCGGACGACCTGCGCGCGGAGCGCAATCTCCGTCCGCTGCTGGGCGGTTCCGGATGGGACATGACGGCGTACGTCGACGAGGACGACCGCTTCCTGGCCCTGGCGACCCGCGCGGGCTGAGATCGGGAGCCCTTCGGCACTTATGCGCATCGAGGGTCCGATCCCCTGCACCTGGGGGCCGATGGCCCAGTGATCGTCGCGGGCGCCGTCTCCCGGGCCCCACTCGGTCGGCCGCGGGAGACGCTCGCCTCATTCGGCGGCCGGCGAGCCGATGTGGCGGACCGGGCAGCCCCGGACGCCGGGGACCGGACGGGTGCCCAGGTCAGCCAGCCGGTAGCCGTTCGGGTAGCCCTTGACCTCCCGGTTCTGACGGGCGTGGTGCGGGGCACGCCTCGGCGGCAGCAGCCGGACCACGCGTCCGCGCAGCCTGACGGCCCGGCGCACGGCCACGCGGGTGGCGGGGCTCGGCGGAGCGTAACCGAAGGCCCGCAGGAGGGGCTCGTCGAGCAGGGCGAGGGTCCCGGCGCGCAGAAGCGGGGCGAGAGGGCGCGGATACCAGGAGGCCATGAGATCGAGCGTGGCGTCGGAAACCCGGCGCGCGTCCTCGTCCCAGGCGAAGTGGGCCTCCTCGTAGGCGTCGAGACAGGCTTCGAACTCCTCGTACGAACCCGGGATGTCCTTGATGCCCATGTGCCGTCCCAGCGTGCGGTAGTGAACGGCGGTGGCGACTACCTCGTGGCGCGACATCCTGCGCCAGCCGTAGGTGTCGATCCAGCGAGTGGGGATCACGACGAACGTGCACAGGACGTACCGCATGTCGTCGTTGGTGATGTCGTAGCTGCGGTGCATCCGGTTGATCCGTCGGATGGCCGTGCGGCCCTGCGCACTGTCGACGCCGTGCTCGACCACGGCGTCGAGGAGCAGTGCCGTGTCGTCGTACCGCTTCTGGGGCCGGTCGGTGAACTCCGCCGTCTCGGCGAGCAGCCGGCCGATGCTCGGCACGGCGTAGGTGCGGTAGAGCGCCAGCTCCAGGGCGCGGGCGAAGTCCCAGGGGAACTCGTAGGCCGAGGACAGCCGGTAGATCTCCGAGGCGTCCTCGTAGGGATCCATGCGCCGGATCCGTGCCAGTCTTTCGAACCGCCGCGTCACGTGACCGCCCCCTTCTGCGGATGGGGCTTCAACTCTACGTTGAGTAGCAGGAGATGCACGGTCGGCCAGGATGATCGTTTGGGGAGGGTGGTCCGCTTGTTCCGCAGGATCCTCGAGGCTTGGGACAGATCCCGTACCGCTCGGCGCACGGAGGGGAGCAAGGACGGGACGGCGGGAGGCGGGCCCCGCTCGCACAACCTGTTCGAGGCCGCCGCCGCCTACGTCTCGGCGTGTGTGGAGGACGATCAGGACCGGATCGACGAGGCGGCGGGCCGCGTGTCGCCGGAGGCCTTGTCGTTCGGGGTCAACGAACTGGCGTGCCGGGCCGTGATCGCGCTCGCCCGGGAGCGCCGGGAACCGCCGCGGGACGTGGCCCGCGCGCTCCTCGGGCTGCCCGCGCCCTGAGCGTCGCACCTCGGCCGCCACGTGGTCGATTCGCCCCCGTCCAACCGGAAAGCTGCAGCTCGGGTGCGTCTGGGAGTCGTGACAAGGGCTTCCCGGGCGCACTAGGGTGCCCGCCATTGGACGAACCGATGGGGAGGCTGGGATGGCCGGGACGGACGAGGACGCCGTCGCCGCCGCGGACGATGCGCTCTATGTGCTCACGGCGGTGCTGCTGACGCCGGCGAAGTTTCCGAGTGTGCTGGGCGACGACTACCCGGAGGCGTGCGCCGCGCTCGGTCTCCCGCCGCTGGCGGACGGCTACGGCCTGGTGCTCGGCCAGGACGGTGACGGCGCCCGGTGGACCGTCGTCATCGACGACGTCTCGCTGGTCGCGGTCGCCGTGGCGTCCTGGGACTGCGGCATGGAGTACGACCTGTCGCCGGACGAGCGGACGGTCGTCACCGCGCTGCCCGGCTGGCCCCTCGCGGTCGCCGTGGCGGCACCCGGTGTTCCCGTGCCGCACGACCCCGGGCCCGAGTCCACCGACCAGCCCGCGCTGTGCCCGCCGGACACCACTGTCTGGGGGCCGGCGCAGCGACGTCTGGGAGCCGACGAGATCGCCTTGCAGTGGGCGCAGTGGCGGGAGCAGATCGACGACGCGGAGTTCCCGACGCCGGGCGGCGAAGCCGGTTCGCCGGCCGGTGCCCCCGGCGACGGCGGGAAAGCCGGCGCGGACGCCGAGGCAAGCAGTGACGAGGGAGCACCGGCCGCCGCCGCGGACGAGGTCGTTGCCACGGACGAGGTCGCTGCCGCGGACGACCGGACCGGCGCCGGGGCCTTCGGGCACGGCGGTGTCCGGCGAGTCCTCGCGGAGGCCCGCGCCTACCTCGACACACCGCCGCCGCTCGGCCGGGTCAGGTCGTCGTTCGCCCCTGGCGACGCGCGGACGCTGC
Source organism: Streptomyces sp. CS113 (assembly GCF_002188365.1). NCBI lineage: Bacteria > Bacillati > Actinomycetota > Actinomycetes > Kitasatosporales > Streptomycetaceae > Streptomyces > Streptomyces sp. CS113. The sequence goes on along the minus strand of NZ_KZ195574.1, from coordinate 7,462,219 downwards.
GTGCCGACGGTCCCGGCTGGTCGCTCGTCGCCAGGACCGACGACATCGCGTTCGTCCTGCTCGACGAGGAGCCCGGTGAGGTCCTGCCGGTGGGGCGGGGACCGTCGCTGCCCGGGCTCCTGGAAGCCCTCGACAAGATGGCCGTCCGACCGAGCTGACCGGGACACGGACGGCGTACCACCGCCCGGGGCGGGGAGGGGGAGGTACGCAACCCCTCCTCCCCGCACGACCGGCGGCACGGCGCCCGGCGCCCGGCGCCCGATCAGTGCCTCAACGGCCTATCTCCCTGCGCGAGACACGGCGCAGCCTGCGCCGCTGCGAGGGATCGAGTGTGAGGTAGGCGGCGGCCGGGACTCCCAGAACTATCAGCAGGGCGGCCCACCAGGGCAGCCAGATCAGCAGGATGAGCCCGACCGCCACACCCCCCGCTGCGACCTTGGCGTTCTTCGACATGATGTCGCCTCCTTCGCGGCCACTGCCGCTCTCTGTCCTGAAAACGGGCCCGCGCTCCCGGCGGTTCCGCAGCGCGACCCTGAGAACTCCCTGAGGACCGACCCCTACGCGCCCCTGAGAGTCCGTCGGCGACCGAGTCCGGAGGGGTGCCGTGAGACACCTCCCCCCTTGAATAGTGAGCCATGCCACAAACAAAGCGCAGCCCAGCGATCCAGTGATCGCATATACTCGGCCGCCGCATCCTGGCTAGTCAAATTTGAGGAATACGTCATCGCTGCGCAGAACGCTCTTCCGACCCCCTCCGAGATCTCCGCACTGGCCGACTGCTGCGCCGTCTTCCTGCCCGGCGAACCGGCACGCACCGGCACGGTCGCCTTCTGGCGGCCCGACGGCGAAGCGCCCGGCACCGTCCCGTCGGGGACCCCGGGGAGCCTGACGGTCGTACTGCCCGAGGACGACGGCGTCGAAACGGTGAGCGTGCCCGCGGTGCTGCTCCCGGTAGGGGCCGCCCTGCCGGTACTCACACGCGCGCGTGCCCGTGCGGACGGGCATCGGGCGTCGGTGTTCTGGGGAGCGGTCGCCGTCGAGGCCCTGCACCTCGTGGCGCGCGGACTGCTGCTGCCCGGCCTCTCCGCGGCCGAACACGACGCCTGGCGCGCGGGTCCGCTGGACGCGCGGGAGAGCGAGCGGGTCCGCCATCTCGCCGCCGCCATGCCGCCCGAGGCGCACGCGGTCCCGGTCGACGACACCGGCCCCCCGCGTCTGCCCGACCCGGAGGTCCTGGTGCGCTCCTTCCTGGACGCGGTCGCGGACACGCTGCCCCGCTCCCCCGCCGCCGAACTGGTGGCGGGCGGGCCCGCCTACGCCTCGTGGCAGCCGCGGCTCTCGCCCGAGCTGCGCGAATGGGCCCTGGACGTCGCCGCGGGGCACGACACGGGCGTACGGCTGTCGCTCCGTGTCGAGGTGCGGGGACTGTCGGCCGGTACTCCCCGGGACGCCCGGCCGACGTTCCGGGCGGTGCCCCAGGTGCACAGCGTCAGTGACCCCACGCTTGTCGCGGACACCGCCGAGGTGTGGGCCGGCACCGTGGCCGCCGCGTTCGGCACGCGCGCGCGTACAGACGCCCTGCTCGCCCTGCGCCGGGCGGCCCGGGCCTGGCCCTCGCTCAGCCCTCTGCTGTCGGCGGCCGTTCCCGACGCGGTCGAGCTCACCGACGAGGAGATCGCCGAGTTGCTCGGAGCCGGGTCCCGGGCGCTCGTCGGCGCCGGAGTCGACGTGCACTGGCCGAGGGAGCTGGCCCGCGACCTGACCGAGCACGCCGAGGTGGGGCCCCCGCAAGGCGATCCGGGGTCGCGCACGACCGGGTCCGGGACCGGCGCGTCATTCCTGTCCGCCGACGCACTGCTCGCCTTCAACTGGACGTTCGCCCTGGGCGGCAAGAACCTCACGCGCGAAGAACTGGATCTGCTCGCCGAGGCGAACCGCCCCGTCGTGCGCCTGCGCGACCAGTGGGTGCTCGTCGACCCGGAGGAGGCCCACCGCGCCCGCGCCCGGCAGGACCACAAGGTCACGCCGGTCGACGCGCTCGCCGCCGCTCTGACGGGCTCGACGGAGGTCGACGGACGCCGCGTGGAGGTGCGGCCCACGGGATGGCTGGCGGCCGTGCGGGAGCGCCTCGCCGACCCCGAGGCGCAGGAGGCCGTGGCGCAGCCCGCCGCTCTTCGGGCCACGCTGCGCGACTACCAGCGGCGGGGCCTCAACTGGCTGGTTCGCATGACGTCGTTGGGACTCGGCTGCTGTCTCGCCGACGACATGGGGCTCGGCAAGACCATCACGCTGATCGCCCTGCATCTGCACCGGCAGACGGACGCGGAGGCTGCCGGTCCCACCCTGGTGGTCTGCCCGACCTCCCTGATGGGCAACTGGCAGCGGGAGATCGAGCGGTTCGCGCCCGGCACGCCCGTACGCCGCTTCCACGGCACCCGCCGCGACCTCGACGGCCTCGCGGACGGCGAGTTCGTGCTGACCACCTACGGCACCATGCGTCTGGACACCGACCGGCTCTCCGCGGTGTCGTGGGGCATGGTCGTGGCGGACGAGGCGCAGCACGTGAAGAACCCGTACTCGGAGACCGCGCGGCAACTGCGCTCGATCGGCGCCCGCGCGCGCGTGGCCCTCACCGGAACCCCGGTGGAGAACAACCTGTCGGAGCTGTGGGCCATCCTCGACTGGGCCACGCCCGGGCTGCTCGGCCGGCTCGGCAGCTTCCGCCGGCACTACGCCCAGGCCGTCGAGGGCGGACAGGACCCGGCGGCGGCGGAGCGACTGGCCCGGCTCGTAGGGCCCTTCCTGCTGCGACGCCGCAAGTCGGATCCCGGAATTGCGCCGGAGCTGCCGCCGAAGACCGAGACGGACCACCCCGTGTCGCTGACGGCGGAACAGACGGGACTGTACGAGGCGGTGGTGCGCGAGGCGCTCGCGGAGATCGCCGGGGCCGGCCACATGGCGCGGCGCGGCCTGATCGTGAAGCTGCTGACGAGCCTCAAGCAGATCTGCAACCACCCGGCGCAGTTCCTCAAGGAGGACCGGCCGAAGATCACCGGTCGCTCCGGGAAGCTGGAACTGCTGGACGAGCTGCTCGACACGATCCTCGCCGAGGAGGCGAGCGTGCTGGTCTTCACGCAGTACGTGCAGATGGCACGGCTTCTGGAGCAGCACCTGGCGGCGCGCGGAGTGTCGTCGATGTTCCTGCACGGCGGCACGTCCGTCACCGCACGGGAGTCGCTGGTGCGGCGGTTCCAGGACGGCGAGGTTCCGGTCTTCCTGCTGTCGCTGAAGGCGGCGGGCACCGGACTGAACCTCACGCGCGCGGAGCACGTCGTGCACTACGACCGCTGGTGGAACCCGGCCGTCGAGGCGCAGGCCACCGACCGCGCCTACCGGATCGGTCAGACCCGCCCCGTCCAGGTGCACCGGCTGATCGCGGAGGGGACCATCGAGGACCGCATCGCCGCCCTGCTGAACCGCAAGCGGGAACTGGCCGACGCCGTGCTGGGCTCGGGCGACGCGGCGCTCACGGAACTGACGGACGCGGAACTGGCCGACCTGGTCGAACTGCGAGGGGGTACGCGATGACTCGGTACGACAACGAGGCGGAACGGACGTTCGTCGCGCTGCCGCCCGCACAGGGCCGGGGTTTCGCGCAGACCTGGTGGGGGCGCGCCTGGCTGAAGGCGCTGGAGGACGCGGCGATGGACGCGGCGCAGGTGAAGGCGGGGCGCAGGCTCGCGCGCGCGGGAGCGGTCGGCGCGGTGTCGGTGCGGCCGGGACGCATCACCGCGGTCGTCCACGACAGGGACCGTACGGCGCACCGGGCCGACGTGCTGCTGGAGCGGCTCTCCGACGCCCAGTGGGACCGCTTTGTCGACATGGCGATCGAGCGCTCGGGACATGTCGCGGCGCTGCTGGACCGTGACATGCCGCCGCACCTCGTGGAGGACGCCGCGGCCGCCGGCATCGACCTGCTGCCGGGCATGGGCGACCTGGAACCCGAGTGCGACTGCGGTGCCTGGGACCACTGCGGACACACCGCGGCGCTCTGCTACCAGGTGGCCAGGCTGCTGGACCAGGATCCCTTCGTCCTGCTGCTGATGCGGGGCCGCGCGGAGGGCGCCGTGCTGGAGGCCCTCCAGACCCAAGGCTCCGCACCAGCGGAAGAGGTCGCTGTCCGGCAGGAGGGGGTGGACGCGGCCGAGGCGTACAGGGCGGGACAGGTACTGCCGCCGCTGCCCGCACCGCCCGGCCTCGGGGACGGTCCGGGCGTACCGCCGCCCCTGGACACGGAGGCGGCCTCCCCGCCCGGCGTCGACCCGGCCGGCCTGTCGTTCCTGGCCTCCCGGACGGCTGCGGAGGCCCACCGTCTGCTCGCCGAGGCCCTGCGCGCCGGGCACGACCGGCGGGCCGTGGCCCCGGAGCCGACCATGGCACAGGATGCGGTGCGCCTGGCCGCGGGGGATCCCGGGCCGGATGTGCTGGACCGTCTCGGCGAGGGTTCGGGGCGAACGCGGGAGGCCCTGGCCACGGCCGTACGCGCGTGGCGGCTCGGCGGTGGGACCGCCCTGTCCGTACTCGAGGAGGAGTGGGCCGTCGAGGGCGACGCCCTCGCACGCGCGCGTGCGGCACTGGAGTCGGCCTGGGAGGTGGACGAGCGGCCGTCGTTGCGGGCTCGGGCCAACCGGTGGAGCGTCGTCGGCGCACCGCACCAGCTCCGTCTGGATCGCGAGGGGCGTTGGTGGCCGTACCGCAGGGAGCACGGCCGTTGGGTCCCCGCGGGCGGCGCCGACCAGGACCCGGCGACGGCCCTGGCCGCGGCGGCCCTCGCGACGGGCGACGAGACCTGACAGCCGGCCCGGCCGCGCCCGGCCGGCGTTGCCCTCACGAGACCTGACCCGCGCCGCTTTGGCTCCTCGGCGCTCCCCGCCCCGTCCGGCGCGCGCGGATGCGGGGCCATCGACCGAGACGTACGGGCTCCGGCCCCCACCCGAAGGTGGGGGCCGGAGCCCGTACGCGACAGGGGCGAGGACGGATCAGCGGGCGCCGAGGAGGTGGTCCATGGCGAGCTGGTCGAGGTGCTCGAAGGCCATGCCGCGTGCGGCGGCGGCGTCCACGTCGAAGGTGTCGTAGGCGCTCTGGTCGGCCAGCAGGGAAGCCAGTCCGTCCTCGGCGGTCGGACGGGCCAGCTCGTCCAGCCGGGCCGCGGCCAGCGCCTCCTGCACCTGCGGGTCGGCGCGGAAGGCCGCGGCCCGGTCCTTGAGGATCAGGTAGTTGCGCATGCAGCCGGCCGCCGACGCCCACACGCCGTCGAGGTCCTCGGTCCGCGGCGGCTTGAAGTCGAAGTGCCGCGGGCCCGCGTAACCGGCCCGCTCCAGCAGGTCGACGAGCCAGAACGCGGCCCGCAGGTCGCCGGCGCCGAACCGCAGGTCCTGGTCGTACTTGATGCCCGACTGGCCGTTGAGGTCGATGTGGAAGAGCTTGCCCGCCCACAGCGCCTGGGCGATGCCGTGGGGGAAGTTCAGACCGGCCATCTGCTCGTGGCCGACCTCCGGGTTCACGCCGTACAGCTCCGGCCGCTCGAGGCGCTCGATGAAGGCCAGGGCGTGGCCCACCGTCGGGAGCAGGATGTCACCGCGCGGCTCGTTCGGCTTCGGCTCGATCGCGAACTTCAGGTCGTAGCCCTGCTCGGTGACGTACTCGCCCAGCAGGTCGAAGGCCTCCTTCATCCGGTCCAGGGCGTCCCGCACGTCCTTGGCCGCGCCGGACTCCGCACCCTCCCGGCCGCCCCAGGCCACGTAGACGCTCGCACCCAGCTCGACCGCGAGGTCGATGTTGCGGATCGTCTTGCGCAGCGCGTAGCGGCGCACGTCCCGGTCGTTGGCCGTGAAGGCGCCGTCCTTGAACACCGGGTGCGTGAACAGGTTCGTGGTCGCCATCGGCACCTTCATGCCGGTCGCGTCCAGCGCCTGCCGGAACCGCTTGATGTGCGACTCCCGCTCGGTGTCGCTCGACCCGAAGGGGATCAGGTCGTCGTCGTGGAACGTGACGCCGTACGCGCCCAGCTCGGACAGGCGCCGCACCGACTCGGCGGGGTCCAGGGCCTGCCGGGTGGCGTCACCGAACGGGTCACGGCCCTGCCAGCCGACCGTCCACAAACCGAACGTGAACCTGTCCTCGGGAGTGGGCTGGTAGTTCATTCCGCGGCTCCTCACTCGATGCCGATCAATCGCCGCCGACTATTTCGTCATGGCGCTTTACAAATTAGTATGCACACACGGTCCTGGGAAGAGACAAGGTGTCCCCCAAGGAGTGAAGGCCGGGTCACAGGACCCGCGGAAGAGGGAGAAGCCCGATGTCAGCAGCCGAGGGTCCGCTCGTCGTCGGCGTGGACACGTCCACCCAGTCCACCAAGGCGCTGGTCGTCGACGCGGCCACCGGCCGGGTCGTCGCGAGCGGCCAGGCACCCCACACCGTGTCCTCCGGGGCCGGCCGGGAGAGCGACCCGCGCCAGTGGTGGGACGCGCTGGGCGAGGCACTGAGCCAGTGCGGCGAGCCCGCCCGCGAGGCCGCCGCGGTCTCCATCGGCGGACAGCAGCACGGCCTGGTCACGCTGGACGCGCAGGGCGAGCCGGTCCGCCCAGCCCTGCTGTGGAACGACGTGCGCTCGGCCCCGCAGGCCCGCCGCCTGATCGACGAGCTGGGCGGGGCCAAGGCCTGGGCGGAGCGCACGGGGAGTGTTCCCAGCGCCTCCTTCACGGTCACCAAGTGGGCCTGGCTGGCCGAGCACGAGCCGGACGCGGCTCGCGCGGTGAAGGCCGTACGGCTCCCCCACGACTACCTCACCGAGCGCCTCACCGGCGAGGGGACCACCGACCGCGGCGACGCGTCCGGCACCGGCTGGTGGGCGTCGGGCACCGAGGCGTACGACGAGGGGATCCTCGCGCGCGTGGGGCTCGATCCGGCGTTGCTGCCCCGCGTCGTCCGGCCCGGTGAGGTGGCCGGCACCGTACGCGACGGCCACGGCCTGCCGTTCTCCAAGGGGACCCTGGTCGCGGCGGGTACCGGCGACAACGCGGCCGCCGCGCTGGGCCTGGGGCTGCGCCCCGGCGTCCCGGTGATGAGCCTCGGCACGTCGGGCACGGTGTACGCCGTGTCGCAGCACCGGCCCGCCGACCCGACCGGAACGGTGGCGGGCTTCGCCGACGCGCGCGGCGACTGGCTGCCGCTGGCCTGCACCCTCAACTGCACGCTCGCCGTCGACCGTGTCGCGTCCCTGCTGGGTCTGGACCGGGACGCCGTCGAGCCGGGCACCGACGCCACGCTCCTGCCCTTCCTGGACGGCGAGCGCACACCGAACCTCCCGCATTCCTCCGGTCTCCTGTACGGGCTCCGGCACGACACGACCGCGGGCCAGCTGCTCCAGGCGGCATACGACGGCGCCGTCCACTCGTTGCTCGGCGCGCTCGACCTGGTCCTCGACGCCGACGCGGACCCGTCCGCGCCGCTGCTGCTGATCGGCGGCGGCGCCCAGGGCGCGGCCTGGCAGCAGACGGTACGGCGGTTGTCGGGCCGCCCGGTACAGATCCCGGAGGCCAGGGAACTGGTCGCGCTCGGCGCCGCAGCACAGGCCGCCGGCCTGCTGACCGGCGAGGACGCGGCCGCCGTCGCCCGGCGCTGGAACACGGCCGCCGGGCCGGTGCTCGACGCCGTGGAACGGGACCGGGCGACGCTGGACAGGATCACCGGGGTACTCTCCGACGCGGCACCGCTGCTGGAACGGGACGCGGCCTCCCGGTGAGGGCGCGCCCGTCACGGGCGGGCCGCCGACGGCCGGTGCGCGAGCGGGTGCGGCGGGCTCGTCGTCCGCGGACCGGGACGAGGTGGTGAGGGGACAGCTCTCCTGCCGTGTCCCGGAGCAGCACTGGCCGACGGGCCGCCCGTGGACCGACCGCCCGGCGGCACCCGGGGCCGCCCGGGGCCGGACCGAGTGACGACAGACCAAGGACTGACGGAGGCATGACCGCACCGCCGCACGAAACCCACCCGGCCCGTCCGGGGCGCGCGCTGCCGAACACCCAGCAGGGGATGCGCCGCCGCAATCTCGCGCGGGTGATGCACACCGTCAGCGCCGAGGGGCCCCTGTCCCGGGCCGCCGTCGCCTCACGGATCGGGCTGACGCGGGCGGCGGTGTCGACGCTCGTGGACGAACTGGTCCGCTCGGGACTGCTGGAGGAGCTGGGCCCCGAGCGCCCCGGCCGCGTGGGCCGGCCCGGATCCGCGCTCGCCGTCAGCGCGCAGGGTCCGGCCGGCATCGGGGCGGAGATCGGCGTCGACCATCTCGCGGTCTGTGCGGTCGACCTGCGCGGCCGGGTACGCGCGCGTGCCGTTCGGTACGGCAGCAACCGGGGCCGTTCGCCGGAGCCGGTGCTCGCGCAGCTCACCGGTCTGGTGCGGCAGGTCGTGTCCGAGGCGGAGGCCGAGGGGTTGTGGCCGGCCGGGCTCGCGGTGGCCGTGCCGGGTCTCGTGGCCCGGGACGGCCGGACCGTCGTGCGCGCCCCGAACCTGGACTGGCACGACGCGGACCTCGGCGCGCTGCTGCCCGCGGACCTGCCGCCGACGGTGGACAACGAGGCGAATTTCGGTGCGCTCGCCGAACTCTGGCTCGGTGACGGCACTCCCCGGGACTTCCTGCACGTCTCGGCCGAGATCGGCATCGGCGCGGCCGTGGTCTTCGACGGCCGGCTGCTGCGCGGTACCCGCGGGTTCGCCGGCGAGCTGGGGCATGTGCCGGTCCATCCCGACGGTCCCGACTGCGCGTGCGGCGGTCGCGGGTGCCTGGAGCAGTACGCCGGTGAGAAGGCGGTACTGCGTGCGGCGGGCGTGGAGCCCGGGGAAGACCGTGTCGGCCTGCTCGCCGGACGTGCCGCGGAGGGCGACGAGGACGTACGGCGTGCTCTGCGCGAGGCGGGCACGGCACTCGGCATCGCCCTGACCGGGGCGGTGAACCTGCTGGACCCCGAGGGCGTGGTGCTGGGCGGCGCACTGGCCGGACTCGCGCCCTGGCTGCTGCCGTCGCTGCGGGAGGAACTGGCCCGGCGCACGGCCGGGCCCGCCTGCCCGGTGGCGGTGTCGGAGCTGGGCCCGCAGGGACCGCTCCTCGGCGCCGCGCACTCCGTGGTGCGTGCGGTCCTGGACGACCCGGGCGCGCTCGCCCGGCAGGCCTGACACCACCCGGGCAACCCTGACCCCGCCCGGGCCGGCCTGACACTGCCCGGCGGCCCTGGCACCACCGGGCAGGCCTCACGCCACCCGGCAGAAGGTTCGCCGCCTGCCCGGCCCGCCGCTCTCGTTCACTCGATCGAGTGAGCGCTGTGTCCACAAGGCGGTGGCTGTCCACGGAACGGCGCGGCGCTCTACTGCGCAATCCCCGCTCCCCGTACGGTGATTCACGCGAACGCACCTCGCCCACCGGGCGGCCGGACGTCCGCGTCGGCATCCCGCTTCGCGGTCCATGCCGCCACGGCACGCCGCTCCGCCATGCCGGCTCCGTCATGCCGCCGCGGCATGTCGCTCCGTCAGTGGCGAGCTGCCGAGCAGCGACCCCCCACTCGGGCCCAGGGCCCCACCGACGAAAGGGCAATCCCATGGAAAGGGAGAGGACAGCACCCGCTCCGACCAGGCGGCGACTCCTGAAGGGCGCCGCGTTGGCCACCGTCCCGTTCACCCTGCTCTCCGGTACCCGGGCAGCCGCGCGGACCCGTGCCGTCGACTACCCCTCCGCGGAGTGGCTGCCGGCGAACACGTCGAACTACAGCCGGTCGAGCCGCCCCACGGCCTACCCCGTCGACTACGTGGTCGTCCACGTCACGCAGGAGACGTACGCCGACACCCTGTCCATCTTCCGCGATCCCGAGAGGCAGGTGTCCGCGCACTACGTCGTCCGGTCCTCCGACGGGCACGTCGCGCAGTGCGTCCGGGAGGCGGACATCGCGTGGCACGCGGGCAACTGGGACTACAACACCCGCAGCATCGGAATCGAGCACGAGGGGTGGGTGGACCGGCCCGAGTATTTCACCAACACCCTGTACGAGCAGTCGGCCCGGCTCACCGCGGCGATCTGCACCGCGTACGGCATTCCCAAGGACCGCACGCACATCATCGCGCACCACGAGGTGCCCGGCAGCGACCACACGGACCCCGGGCCCTTCTGGGACTGGACGCGCTACATCAGACTGGTCAACTTCGCCTGACCTCTCCTCGGCCTCGCCTGACCCCTCCTCGGCCTCGCCCGGCCTCGTCGCCGGTCCACTCGGAACACCACATTCGGGTGCCCAGCCGGTCGAAGTGGTTGTCCGCGCGTAGCAGCGGAGTCACGATGTCCCACACCGCAACAGCGTCCGGGGAGGCCGAGTTGACTGATTCATGGCTGGCTCTGGAACCGGGAGCCGACCCCGCAGAGCGCGCGCGGACACTGCGCCGGGCACACGAGACCTTCACCGAAGCGGGGACGGTGCCCCGACCGGTGCGCTCCGTGGTGGCGGAGTCGTGGCGGCGGTCGGTCCGGGCGGGCGTCGGCCCGGACGGTACCGCGAACGTGGAGCTGATGGACGGTGACCTCGGCGCCTACCGGGCGGAGCACCCGCTGTCGCGGGTGATGCCGCTGGTCCGGGAGCTGCTGGGGACGTTCGCCGCCGACGGCGAGCACCTGCTCGCGGTGTGCGACGCGCACGGCAGGCTGCTGTGGGTCGAGGGGCATCCGGCCACCCGGCGCCGGGCCGGGCGGATGAACTTCGTGCCCGGGGCCCGCTGGTCGGAGTCGGCGGTCGGAACGAACGCGCCGGGCACGGCGGTGGCCGTCGGCCGTCCGGTGCAGGTCTTCGCGGCCGAGCACTTCATACGCCGGGTCCAGCCCTGGACCTGCGCCGCGGCTCCGGTGCACGATCCCCGCACCGGGCGGGTGCTCGGCGCCGTGGACATCACGGGCGGGGACGGTCTGGCGCATCCGCACAGTCTGGGTTTTGTCCAGGCCGTGGCGCGCGCCGCGGAGTCGCAGCTGGCGCTGCTCACTCCGGAACTGCCGGGGCCCGAGGCGGCCGAGCTGACCGCGCTGGGCCGTGACGAGGCCCTGCTGAGCGCGGATGGCCGCCGGGTCCGGCTGAGCCGGCGGCACAGCGAGATCGTCGTGCTGCTGGCCCACCATCCGGAGGGTCTGACGGGCGACGAGCTGCTCTGCGCGCTGTACGAGAACGAGACGGTGCCGGCGGTGACGCTGCGGGCCGAACTGGCACGCCTGCGCGGCATCCTGGGGCCCGGCCGGCTGGCCTCCCGGCCGTACCGGCTCACGATGCCCGTCGAGTGCGACGCGGCCGTCGTCGAACGTCGGCTGCGGGCCGGCGCGGTGACGGGGGCGGCGACGGTGTACGCGGGTCCGCTGCTGCCCGGCTCCCAGGCCCCGGCGGTCGTCCGGCTCAGGCGCCGGCTCGCCGACGGCCTGCGGGCGGCGCTGATCACCTGCGGTGATCCCGACCTGCTGGCCGACTGGGGCCACGCACCGTGGGGGGAGGGCGATCTCGACGTGTGGCGCGCTCTCGCGGCGGTCCGGCCCACGGCGGCGACGCGCTCCCGGCTCGCCGCGCTGGAGGCGGAACTGGCGGCGCCCGGCCGGGGGTGAGCGCCCGCCGGTGAGCCGCGTCCGGGAGACCGCCCACCAGAACGCGGCGTGCGCAACGTGTCTGCAACCTCCCCCTTCCTAGCCTCACGCGCAGAGCTGTCCAACGGCGGGCAGCGCTCGATGAGGGAGGCACGAAGGATGACCCGTTACGCGGCGCCCGGCACCGAGGGCGCGATCGTCTCCTATCAGTCGCGCTACGACCACTTCATCGGCGGCGAGTACGTGCCGCCGGCGCGCGGGCAGTACTTCGAGAACCCGTCCCCGGTGAACGGCCTGCCGTTCACCGAGATCGCGCGCGGCACGGCGGACGACGTGGAGCTGGCGCTGGACGCCGCGCACGAGGCCGCTCCGGGCTGGGGCCGTACCTCGGTGACCGAGCGTTCCGACATCCTGCTGAAGATCGCCGACCGCATGGAGGCGAACCTTGAGCGCCTGGCGGTCGCCGAGAGCTGGGAGAACGGCAAGCCGGTGCGCGAGACGTTGGCGGCCGACATCCCGCTCGCCATCGACCACTTCCGCTACTTCGCGGGCGCGGTCCGCGCCCAGGAGGGTTCACTGGGCGAGATCGACGACGACACCGTGGCGTACCACTTCCACGAGCCGCTGGGAGTCGTCGCGCAGATCATTCCGTGGAACTTCCCGATCCTGATGGCGGCCTGGAAACTCGCCCCCGCGCTGGCCGCCGGGAACGCTGTGGTCCTGAAGCCCGCGGAGCAGACCCCGGCCTCGATCCACTACTGGCTGAGCCTGGTGGCGGACCTGCTGCCGCCCGGCGTCCTGAACGTCGTCAACGGCTTCGGTGTGGAGGCGGGCAAACCGTTGGCGTCGAGCCCCCGGGTGGCGAAGGTGGCGTTCACCGGTGAGACCACCACCGGGCGGCTGATCATGCAGTACGCCTCGGAGAACATCAAACCGGTCACGCTGGAGCTGGGCGGCAAGTCGCCGAACATCTTCTTCGACGACGTCTGGGCGCGGGACGACGACTTCCGCGACAAGGCGCTCGAGGGCTTCACGATGTTCGCGCTCAACCAGGGCGAGGTGTGCACCTGCCCGTCCCGGGCGCTCGTCCAGCGCGGCAGCTACGCCGAGTTCATGGAGGCCGCGGTCGCCCGTACCGAGTCCATCAAGTCGGGCCATCCCCTGGACACCGACACGATGATCGGTGCGCAGGCGTCCAACGACCAGCTGGAGAAGATTCTCTCCTACCTGGACATAGGCCGTCAGGAGGGTGCCAAGGTGCTCACCGGTGGTGAGCGGATCGAGCACGACGGCGAGCTGAAGGGCGGCTACTACGTCCAGCCGACGATCTTCGAAGGACACAACCGCATGCGGATCTTCCAGGAGGAGATCTTCGGCCCGGTCGTGTCGGTGACGTCCTTCGACGACTTCGACGACGCGATCAAGACCGCCAACGACACCCTGTACGGGCTCGGTGCCGGCGTGTGGACCCGTGACATGAACACCGCCTACCGCGCCGGACGTGCGATCCAGGCGGGACGCGTGTGGACCAACTGCTACCACGCCTACCCGGCGCATGCCGCCTTCGGCGGCTACAAGCAGTCGGGCATCGGCCGGGAGAACCACAAGATGATGCTGGAGCACTACCAGCAGACCAAGAACATCCTTTGTTCCTACAGCCCTCGGAAGCTCGGCTTCTTCTAGAGCTCGAAGTCGGGTTGCGTGGAGGCGTAGTCGGGCTCCGGGCAGACGGGCGCGGCACTGGAATCACAGCGCGCGCCCGTCCGCCCGTCCGCCCCGAGCGCGTAGGGCGAGGACAGTGCGCCGATCTCGGACGCGAAGGAACCAGGTCGACGGTCCGCGGCGGCGACGACACCACGCGGGGGCTGAGGCGAGACGGTTCGTCTTGTTAGGATGCGGGTATGGCTTTCCTCTTCTTCGTCTGAGTCCGGGCACGGCCCCTGCCGCCGTTTCTGCTGCCCGTAGACCCTTCGGATGCCCAGGGAAAGCCCCATGCGCGACCGCGCCCGTACCACTCCGCCCGCCCACGCCCCCACGGCCGTGGCCCAGATGTCCGTGCAGTCCGTCACCAAGTCGTACGGCACCCGGACCGTCCTCGACCAGGTCTCCTTCACCGTCCGGCCGGGCGAGAAGGTCGCCGTCGTCGGGGAGAACGGCTCCGGCAAGTCCACCCTGCTCCGGCTGCTGGCCGGGGCCGAGGCACCGGACACCGGGGAGATCACCGTGCACTTCCCCGGCGGCACCGGCCACCTCGCCCAGACGCTGGACCTCGATGCGGACGCCACCGTGCAGGGCGCCGTCGACCTCGCCCTGTCCGAGCTGCGCGGCATGGAGCGCGGGCTCCGGGCGGCGGAGGAGAACCTCGCCGACGCGTCGGACCAGGAACTCGCCTCGTACGGCGCGCTGCTGATGGAGTACGAGGAGCGGGGCGGTTACGAGGCGGACTCCCGTGTGGACGCCGCCCTGCACGGACTCGGGCTCGCCCGAATCACGCGTGAGCGCCTGTTGGGCTCGCTGTCCGGCGGCGAGCAGTCACGCCTCGCGCTCGCCGGTGTCCTGGCCGCCTCCCCCGAACTGCTGCTCCTGGACGAACCGACGAACCACCTCGACGGGGCAGCCGTGCGCTGGCTGGAGGAGCGCCTGCGCGCACACCGCGGAACCGTCGTCGCGGTCACCCACGACCGCGGCTTCCTGGAACGCCTCGCCACCGCGATCGTCGAGGTCGACCGGGACGAGCGAACCGTGCGCCGGTACGGCGACGGCTGGGCCGGCTACCGCGCCGCGAAGGCCGCCGCCCGGCGCGGAGCGGAGCAGCGGTACGCGGACTGGGTCGAGGAAGTGAACCGTACGGAGGAACTGCTGGAGGCCGCCGGCAGGCGGCTCGCCGCCACCGGCCGCGACCCGAAGCAGGGCTTCGGCAAGCACCGCCGGTCCAGCGAGTCGAAGCTCGGCGGGCAGGTGCGATCCGTGCGGGAGCGCCTCGCGCAGCTGCGGCGCGACCCGGTGGCGGCGCCGCCGGAACCGCTCCGGTTCACGACACCGCTGGTGCCGGCCGACGGCGACCGATCCCGGGGCCCACTCGCCGAACTCGACCACGTCCGGGTCGGAGAACGGCTGTGTCTGGAGGGGCTCCTGACGATCGAACCCGGAGCACGTCTCCTGGTCACGGGCGAGAACGGCGCCGGCAAGACGACGCTCCTCCGCGTCCTGGCGGGCGATCTGCGTCCCGACGCGGGCTCGGTGCGCGGTCCCGCGCGGATCGGCTACCTCGCCCAGGAACTGCCCGGGCGGGCCACGCGGCTGCCGCTGCTGGCCGCGTTCGCAGCCGGGCTGCCCGGCCCGCCGGACGAGTACGCCGAACAGCTGCTGTCCCTGGGGCTGTTCCGCGAGGAGGATCTGCGGGTGCCGGTCGCCGCCCTGTCCAAGGGACAGCAGCGGCGGTTGCAGATCGCGGTGCTGGTGACCCGGCCCGCGGACCTCCTCGTCCTCGACGAGCCGACCAACCACATCGCCCTCGACCTGGTCGAGGACCTTCAGGCGGCGCTCGCGGCGTACCCGGGCGCGGTGGTCGCGGTCTCGCACGACCGCGGCTTCCGTGCGCGTTTCGCGGCCGAACGGCTGGAGCTGCGCTCCGGCCGTGCGCACGCGGTCAGTTGCTCCCGGCGGTGAGCTCACCGAACGGCTTGTTCGCGGCGTCTCACGCGAACTGGCGCTGCGGTTCGGCGCGGGCGGCCTGCGCGGGCGAGGACCTCCGCGCCGGGTGACGGTGCGGCGGCGTCCGCGGGACGCGGTCGGCCGTGCCCGTCACGATCTACCTGAGGCCCGGTCGGGACCTCTATGCTCGGGCGGCAGGTTCCGTGTGCCGTCAGCATGCAGTCTGTACCACCCGGGGGAAGTCGTGGACGTGCCGATGCTGATCCTGCTGGGTGCGGCGGGAGGTGCGCTGCGCGGGCTCCTCGACGTCTACAGCCGGTTCCTGGACTGGCAGGCGGACCGTCGCGCCAACCGGCAGTTACCCACTTGGCAGGAGAGCGAAGCGCCCCGGTTCCAGGAGTACTTCGATCCCGTCGCCGATCCGATCGCAGCCGTCGTGCACAGCGCGATGGGTGCCGGGGCCGCGGTGCTCCTCGGTACCACCGGACAGGTCAGCGGAGCGTACGCGGCCGTTGTCGTCGGCATCTCCGCCCCGGTCATTCTGACCCAGCTCGGCCGTGTCCAGTCGGTCGGCGACGCGGTCGGCGGCGCACCGCAGACAGGGACGGCCGCCGAAGAGGTGACCACCGCGGGCTCTCCGCGCGCCGCGCCGCCCACGGAGCGGCCGGCGCCGGACGACACCGGATCCCTGCCGTCCGTCACTCAGCCCTCCGTCACTCAGCCGCCCGTCGCCCAGCCCTCCGTCGCCCAGCCCTCCGTCGCCCAGCCGTCCCCGGCCCCCCACCCGACACCGCTGTCGTCGCCGGTGCCCGGTCCCTCCAGGAGCGTCGACGAACACCGCCGGACGAGCGTCACCGGCCCTGACTCCTCGGCTCTGGACTTCACCACCGATCACGGTGCTCCGCGTCCTCCCCACGGACCGGCGCTCGGCGAGGAAGGGACGACAGGATGACGCGGCCCTTCATGAGCCGACGTATCGCCGCGGCGATCCTGGGCGCCAACCGCCCGGGCGACCGGCTCGCCGCCACCGCCCACCAGCGCCGCCTTCCCCTCGGACGCCGTCTGCTGACGTCGGTCCTGGGCCTGCGGGCACATCCGCCGGTGCCGTCCGCGCCCCCACGCGACGAGTCGATCGGGACAGCGAAGGCGCCGGACGACGGCGTTCGGCCGCGCACGCCGGATGCGGACCGCCAGGAATACGGCTCGCACCGGACACGGGCGGTCCCGCGGCCCCTGCTGGGCGAGGACCGCCAGGAGTACGAGCGGATTCTCGACGCGGCACTGCGCTCCGCCCCGCACCGCCCGGAACTCGCCACTGTCGGGCAGCGGCTCAATTCGGAACAGCTCCGCACGATGGCGCTCAACGCCACCCCACTCATCACAGCCGTTGCGGCGACCGAGTACCAGCACTACGTGCAGGTTCGCGAACTGAACCGTCCGGCGCGACCCGTCCCGGCCCCCTTCCACGGACCCGACGCGAAGTACCCCGGCGCGGTGCGGATCCCCCTGGGCGCACACCAGAACAGCGCGGGCCCCGCAGCCGTCGTCGCGGTGCTCGCTCCCGTGCTCGCGGCCACCGTCGCGGTGCTCGCCCTGCTCGTGGGCTTCATCCTGAGGACCCTCGCCCCCGGGTCGGCGTTCGCCCGGACCCTCCTCACCGTCGGGTGGGTCTCCGGCGCGGTCGCCGCGGCCACGTTCCTGGTCGCCGCCGTCGGTCTGCTGCTCACCGCCCTGCGCAACGGGCGCTCGCCCGAGACCGGACTTCACGACGAGTCGAGCCGGGAAGTGGAGCAGGCCAGGGAGGCCTGGCGCGAGGCGCTGCTGGAGCGGGGGATCTTGCCGTTCCTGCGGGAGGCCCTCACCGATCCCGGCACGGCAGCAGCACCACAGCACCCGGCGCCGCCCGTGGCGAACAGCCGTGTTCCGAGCCTCGGCCACCAACGGCCCGGATTCACCAGCCCGGATTTCACCAGCCCGGATTTCGGGGGGCCGGCCGAGAGCGGGCCCGCCACGGGACCCGAGGAATCCGGGTGACGTCCGGCCCGCCGCGCCGGGCCGGACACCGGACCGTGTGCGCCGTGCTGTCACCGCTACAGGCCCACGTCGCGGCGGCGGACGTCCTCCAGGGACTCCCGCCGGACCAGGAGGCGGGCCCGGCCGTCGCGTACGGCGGCCAGGGGCGGGCGGCCGACGAGGTTGTAGCCGGAGGCCATGGCAAGCTGATACGCACCGGCCACGGGTACGGCGAGCAGGTCACCCGGGCGCACGTCGCCGGGCAGTTCCACGTCGGACGCGAGGATGTCGCCCGCTTCGCAGTGGCGCCCCACCACGGTCACCCTGGCCGGGGCCGCGGTGCCGCGCCGGCCGATGAGGCGGGGCGCGTAGCGGACGCCGTACAGGGCGGGGCGCGGATTGTCGCTCATACCGCCGTCCACGGCCACGAAGACGTGGTCGCCCGTGTGTTTGACGGCCAGCACGTGGTAGAGGGCGACGCCCGCCGGGCCGGCGATGGCCCGGCCCGGTTCGATGAGCAGGCGCGGCACGGGCAGTCCGGCCGTGGCGCAGGCGTCGGCCAGCTCCGCGCGGACCCTGCGGGCCAGCGTCGTCAGGTCGAGGGCCGGTTCACCGGGACGGTAGGCGATGCCGTGTCCGCCGCCGAGGTCGAGTTCGGGCAGGACCAGGCCGTGCTGCTCGTGCAGGCGCAGCATCAGCCCGACCATGCGCCGTACGGCGACCAGGTAGGGCTTGACGGTGGTGATCTGGGAGCCCAGGTGGCAGTGCAGGCCGGTCAGTTCGAGCTGGGGTTGGTCGAGGACGCGGGCGATGGCGTGCTGGGCGTAGCCGTCGGTGATCGGCAGGCCGAACTTCTGGTCGTCCGTGCCGGTGCGGATCTTGGCGTGGCCGCCGGCACTGATGCCGGGCACCACGCGGACCATCACCTTCTGGTGGCCGTCCGGGCCCACGGCGGCGGCCAGCCGGGCGATCTCCGAGGGACTGTCGATGACGATGCGCCCCACGCCGAGGCGGAGGGCCGTGTCGAGGTCGCGGGGTGACTTGGCGTTGCCGTGCAGCACGATCCGGTCCGGCGGGAAGCCGGTGGTGACGGCGAGTTCCAGTTCGCCGGCGGAGCAGACGTCGAGGCCGAGACCCTCCTCGTCGATCCAGTGGGCCATGGCCCGGCACAGGAACGCCTTGGCGGCGTAGAGGATGTCGGCTTCGGGGAACGCGTCGCGGTAGGTGCGGCAGCGTTCGCGGACCTCCGCCTCGTCGAGGACGTAGACGGGGGTGCCGAAACGGTCGGCGATCTCCGTGAGGGGTACGCCGCCCACGGCGAGGTCGCCGCGGGCGGGTTCCGTGGTGGACGCGGGCCACACCGACAGGTCGGCGGCGGTGGGCCGCGACGCGGGTACGTGGACGGTGGTCATGGTGTGCCGCCCCTCTCAGCCGGCCCGCAGGGCGGAGGCGGGCGCCGGTGCGGCGGGCGCGGTCCGGTCCGGCACGGCTGCCGGGGCGGTGAACTGCGGGTCCACCGTGAGCGCGGTGACGCCGAGCGGTGCGGCCAGCGCGCGCAGTGCGGGCGCGGCGAGCCGGATCCACGCCTGCTCGGCGCCGAGGGTGGTGACCAGGCGGCGCCGGGAGGTGAAGCCGACGGCCGTACGCCGGCCCGGCGGTGTACGGAAGAGCCGGAGGGTGGTGTGTCCGCAGGGGCCCGGCCGGAAGGGGACGTACAGGAGTCCGGCCGGGAATCGTTCGGAGGGTTCGGGGTCCTCGTCGTACAGGGGTTCCGTCATGGGGTCCTCCCGGAGGATGCGGCAGTGCGCAGGGCATGGTTGGGGGCGGTTCGGGGTGCCCCGGGCGCGGGGAGGCGGGCCGGGGCACGCACCGACGTTATGCCCGGCGTCCCCGTGTCCGGGCCGGGCGCTGACGGGACGCTGACGGTGCTCCGGAGGATGTTGACGAGATGCTGACGGCCCGGTGCCGCACCCACTGGATACCTGGGTGTTCCGGCAGGTGTGCAACGGCCGGCGGCGGCCGAGCGGGGCGGCCCGGGCGGAGCTCGGCTTTCCGACAGCAGCAGGAGAGGCGCCTGAGCGGGGGTTGCTCCCGCTGCGGCGTTCGCAGGTCTCACCCGCAGGGCGTCCGTCACAGCGCGGACGAGATCACCAGACGTTGGATCTGGTTCGTGCCCTCGATGAGCTGGAGCAGCTTGGCCTCACGCATCCAGCGTTCCGTCGGGTGGTCGGTCACGTATCCGTAGCCGCCCAGGACCTGGACGGCATCGGTGGTCACGCGCATCGCGGTGTCGGTGGCGAAGAGCTTGGCCTTGGCTGCGGCGGCCGAGGAATGCTGCCCGGCGTCGAGCCGGCGGGCTGCGTCGAGCAGCAGCGTGCGAGCGGCACTGACCTGGGTCGCCATGTCGGCGAGCAGGAAACCGATGCCCTGGAAGGAGATGATCGGCTTCCCGAACTGCTGCCGGGTCTTCGCGTAGGCGACGGCATAGTCGAGCGCGGCCTGGGCCAGCCCCACCGCGCAGGCGGCGATACCGAGGCGCCCTCGGTCGAACAGGCCCATCGCGATCAGGAACCCCTTGCCGGGCCTGCCGATCCGCCGGTCCTGGGCGATCTCCGCCCCGTCGAAGACGACCTGGGCGGTCGGCGAGGAACGGACGCCCATCTTCCGTTCCGGTGCCTGCGGGCGGAGCCCTGGTGTGTCCGCGGGCGCCAACAACAGGGAGAGGCCGCGCACCCCGTCGCTTCCGGTGCGGCAGAACACGTTGTAGTAGTCGGCGGCGCCTGCGTGGCTGACCCAGGACTTGGTCCCGTTCACGACGTAGCGGTCCTCGTGCGGAGTGGCTGTGGTCCGCAGGGCCGAGATGTCGGAGCCGGCTTCCGCCTCGGAGACGCAGTTCGCACCGAGTAGTCCGCCCCCCAGCATGTCCGGGAGCCAGGCGGCCCGCTGTTCGTCGGAACCGAAGGCGGCCAGTCCGTAACAGGAGAGCACGTGGATGTTGACCGACTGGGCGACCCCCAGCCAGTGCTGGGCCAGGGTCTCCAGGACGGTGAGGTACACCTCGTAGGGCTGGCCGCCTCCGCCGTACTGCTGCGGGTAGGGCAGCCCGAGCAGTCCGGCCCGGCCGAGCGTGTGCAGCAGCTCGCGGGGGAAGGTCCCCTCGGCCTCGAACTGTTCCACCCGCGGGGCGAGTTCGGCGGCGGCCAACTGCCGGACGAGTTGCAACAGGTCCAGTGCCTCCTCCGTCCAGGCGGGTCCGGTGGGCTGGGGGTGACGGCTTGGCGCGGAGGTGGGCATGGCGGCGTCCTCACGTACGGCTGGATCATGGCGCACCGGTTCTTCGGCGCTGGTGAAGGGGCGTTGGGGCGCGAACCCGAAGCCGGCGGGGATCAGGCCGGCAGCCACTGCTCGGCTTCGGGCCACCGCCGTACGGCCCGGCGCACCGCGTAGTCCCAATAGGAGCGCACGGACAGGTCGGCGTAGATGAAGTCCTGCTTGAGCCGGACGTCCTCGGAACTGGAGTAGTGGTACTCCGTTCCCGTGGAGAGCGCGGCGAGCTGGAGGCGACAGGCGCGTTCCAGCACCTGGGCGAAGATCGCGGCGTGGCGCACGCTCTTGCCGACGATCACCCCACCGTGGTTGCGCAGGAACACGGCGCGTCCGGTGTCCCCGAGTTCCTTCGCGATCCGGTCGCCGGTGGCGATGTCGAGCACCGTGTTGCTGGTGGTGGTGAAGACGCTGGTCGCGTCGACGAAGTAGGAGCCCTCATGGGAGAGGGGACGCAGTTCGAGGTCGCAGGCACCGAACAGCAGGGTGTACGGGGCGTGGCTGTGCACGATGCCGTTGACGTCCGGCCTGGCTCGGTAGATCGCCTGGTGGAGCGGGAGTTCGGGGGGCGCCGTGCGCGGGGGCTGTCGCGCGTGGTCCACCGCCGCGGTGACGGTCTCCTCCGGTGTGACCTCGTCGAAGCCGCAGAGCGCGTTCTTGATCAGGAAGGTGTCCGCGCCGGGTGTTCTGGCGGATATCTGTCCTTGGTTGAAGTCGTCGTGTCCGTCCAGGGAGAGCATCCGCCCGCCGAGGGCGAGCTGGTTGGCCAGCCGGCGTGTCATCAGAAGGCCTCGCTCGTGCCGTGGTTGTCGGGGGAGGTGGTCGAGAGGGTGTGGAAGAGGTCGTCCACGGTGATCAGTCCGGGCGGGTGCCGCGGCAGCCGCCGGGCGAGAGCCAGCGCGGTGCGGGCCACGGCGCGCAGCGAGGTCACCTGGTGGTGGACGGTGAGGGCTTCGTCGACGCCCCAGGTCCAGGTGATCGAGTGTTCACTGACCTCCGGGCCTCCGCGGCGGAGCCCCAGCTCGGCCTCCGGATGCCCGCCGGCGTCCGTCCAGGCCGTGGCGAGTCGTTCGGCGGTCGCACTGACCCGAGCCGCCTTGCGGGCCGGGTGCCGGTCCAGGACGTCCACGTGGGGATCCGTGACGTGGTGGACGGTGGCGACCAGGCCGGCCAGCCTGCGCTGAAGGTAGCTGCCGAACGAGAGGTTGGCGGCCTCGAGCACGGGCACCGCGTCAGCGACCTCGTCGAGCAGGCCCGCGTGCCGCTCCCGCAGGTGGGAGACGCACTCGAGGAGCGGCACACCGCGCCGGACGCAGTACGCGGCGACTTCGGGGAAGCCGCCGGGGGCGCCCGCGTCGATGAGGACGTCGGGCACGGACTCGACCGTCCAGCCGGTACTCGCCCGTGCCCGCAGGCTCACCGGGACGCGCGCGTCCGTGCAGGCTTGCAGCAGCGCACCGCCGAGCCGTCCCGCACCGACGATGCCCACCGTGAGGGGCGGGCCGCCGTGCAGGGGGGCGGCTGCCGCCGCGTCAGACGGCATCGGAGCCGAGATCGGCCAGGACGGCGGCTACGATGCCGTCCACCGTGCCCAGCGCCTCGGCCCCCTCGTCGGCGTCCAGGTAGGCGCCGAACTCGTTCTCGATGGCGTCGAGCAGTCGGATGTAGGAGAGCGACGTGTAGTTGACGGCTTCCAGGACACCTCCGTGCGCCTCGATGTCCGAGACACTGAGGTCACCTTCGTGAGACGAGATGATCAGGCGGATCACGCCGTCGCGTATCAGCTGCGGGCCGGCAGGCATGACTGACTCCTCGGAAGGGGGCCGGCGGGTTTCGCCGTCGGCGCGGGTGCCGCCCGGGCGGGTGCCAGGGGGCAGTGTGGCGGGAGCGGAGCGGTTCGGCGGGCTCAGGAAGGGCCGGCGTCGAAGAGACTCCGCAGTTCGTGGAGCACCGGCTTGCCGATCACCGTGGTGGGGATGGCGTCGACGACCCGGATCAGTGTGGGGACCTTGTGGGCGGCCAGGCCGTCCCGGATCCGCAGGCGTACCTCGCCGGCGTCGAGCCCTTCGCGCAGCACGAGTACGGCGGCCACGGCGGGCTCGCCGTGCCGGTCGGGGACTTCGAGGACCACGGCCTGTTCCACGCCGGGCACGGTGGCGACGGCGTTGCCGACCTCGACCGGGTCGACCTTGCGGCCACCCACGTTGATCATCCGGTTGGAGCGGCCGGTGAGTACCAGTTCCCCGTTCTCCAGGCGCCCGCGGTCCCCCGTGCCGTAGTGGCCGCCGTCGTCGATCCGGCTCTCCAGGAGGCCGGGGGCGTTGAGGTAGCGGGTGGCCATCGAGGCGCTGCGCACGTGGACGGCCCCGTCCCGGCCGACGGCTTGCCGGGTCTGGATGTCCACCCCCGGCAGCGGGCGGCCCAGGCTCTGCGCCGAGGTGGCGGTGGAGTAGGTCAGCGGTCCGGCCTCGGCGACGCCGTAGTAGTTGCCCATCGGGACTCCGGTCAGTGCGGTGAACTGCTCCTTGGTGTCCGCGCGCAGCGGGGCCCCGGAGGAGATGGCGACGCGGACGGAGGCGAAGTCCGCGCGGCCGCCGCCGGTGCGGACGAAGGAGTCGTAGAGGGCGGGGAAGGCGACCAGCCGGGTGGTCTGCGTCTCGGCGACGAGCCGACGGATCCGGCCACTGGTCGGCAGTCCGTGCGACAGGTGCAGCTGCGCGCCGACCAGGAAGGTGGACAGGAGGGAGGTGTTGAAGGCCAGTCCGTTGGACAGGCCCGCGCAGCACAGGATGCGATCACCGGCTGTCATGGCGGTGCCCACCGCCCAGTTCTCGGCCGCCGCGCGCACCGCCCGCCCCGAGAACTCCAGGCAGTTGGGCCTGCCCGTGGTGCCGGAGGTGAAGCGGCAGACCTCGGTGTCGGGGTGCAGCCGGTGACGGCGCTCGGCGGTACGGCGGTGCGTGGCGGTCAGGCCCGGCAGCGCGGGGACCGCGTCGCCTGCCGTGTCCCGGTCGTGGAGCAGCAGGTCGAGCGAGCAGTCCTCGTGGATGCGCTCCAGTTCGCCGTCACCGGCCGAGGCGTCGACCAGGAACGGGACTGCCCCGGCGTGCAGGATGCCCAGGTAGGCGGTCACCCACGTGGTGCTGTTGCGCGCGGCCAGACCGATCCGGGGGCGGTCGTCCACGGACCGGGTGCCGCTGAGCCACTCGGCGGCCCGCAGGCTCCGCTCGTGCAGGGCGCGGTAGTCGGCCGAGGAGTCGGGTCCGGACAGCGCCGGTCTGTCCGCGTACTGGTCGGCGCACCGGGCGAATGCGGCGGCGAGGATCATGAGCGCTCATTCTGTGCGTAGGCGACCGCGAAGCGGTCGAGCTTCGGGGCGTCGGGGGTGTCCACGCCCATAGCGACCGCGTAGACCACATCGTGATCGGTGGGCAGGCCGGCCAGCCGCTGCCATCGCTCGCTGTCGAAGCCGCCGACACCCGTGACCGCGAGGCCGCGCCGGGCCGCTTCCAGGCAGACCAGTTGAGCCAGCGCCCCGGCGTGGTAGAGCACCGTCCACAGTTGTGAGCCGCCTGCCTCGTCGATGAGCGAGGCGGTGGGCGCGTGCAGCAGCAGCACGGCCGACGTGTCGGCCAGATGACGCTGAGCCATGAAGGCTTCGGTGACCGCTTCGTTGGTCAGCTCGGGAACCCAGCGGATGTCCAGGCCGGCCGGCCAGGCCGACTCGCCGTGCCCGTGGGGCTCTTGCCGCACGGCCAAGGTGGCGTGGGGCGGGGTTCCTTCACCGGGCAGCAGGTCGTGGAGGACGGACAGCGCGCGGCCGACGGTGCCCTGTATGTCTCGCACGGGGACGGTGCCGGGCGCGAAGCCGGTGGCCGACCGGCGGCCGTGGAACGCCGCCCGCGGCACGAGAGGTGCCCTGCTCCCGCGCCGTACCGCCGTCGGCAGGGAGACGGCCGCTCCGGGCGGACCGGCCGCAGCCCCTTCGGAGTCGGTGACGAGTGACTCCCAGCAGAGCCGCTCCAGCCAGTGCGGCTGCCGGCGCAGCGAGGACGGCCGGGTGGCGCGGGCGTCGCGGACCGCCCAGCAGGACGGTCCGGCATCGGGGCCGTTGCCGGCCGGTACCGCGGTGACGGCCAGCGCGGAGTGGACCTCCGCGCACTCGCCGTACTCCGTGACCAGGGGCTCCAGACCCGGTGGGCGCCGGCGCAGCACGACACTCGCACCGAGGCTGTCGGCCGCCAGGACCAGGTTCATGTGCAGGTGCGCCGTGTCCAGTTGGGTGTAGAGGTAGCCCCGGTCGCCGTACTTTCGCATGGACAGCCAAGGCCTGGTGGCCAGCACGATGACCGCACCGTCCTCGGGGACGGCGAGCGCCGCTTGGCAGAGCATCGCGTCGACTTGCGGTCCGCGGCTGAGCAACTGACAGAGCCGTCGCCCCGGATCGACCTGGTAGAGGCCGGTCGCATCCGCGTCGTCCCTGGTCAGGATGTAGCACTCGTAGGGGTAGGTGGCGCCGGCCGAGGGCACCGCCCGGCGTGAGCCGTCCCTTCCGATCATGCCGAGGTCGAGTACCGCCAGGCCGGTGCGCAGTCCCGCTGCGGGCGTGAGGGCGGGCGACCGTCCGGACCCTGCGGAGTCGACCGCCATCCGTGTCCAGAGCGGTATGGCACGCACTTCCATCGTGATCTGCTCCTCGCTTCCATGGGGATGCAGCACTGCGGCCCGGTGCGCCCACCCGGAAGCTGGCGCCACGCCGAGACCGACGCAAATTATGCACAGAAGCTAGCAAAATCAAGATGTCTGGCGAGTCTGTTTTCTGCTTTCCCTCCCCTTCCCTCTTCGGTAGTGCGCAGAACCCGAGGACGAGTAGGCGCAAAAGGCCCAGAAGTGCACCGGGAGACGCACGGGAGGCTTCTGGGAGCCGTCTCATCCATCGGTCACATGTCAGAAACTTCAACGTCGACTGTTGAGAAATTGCTATGTTCCGCGCCATTCTTGAGCCCGCTCGCGGCGGGACACTTCGGCGAGCAGGACAAAGAGGAAGAGGACTGGTGACAGACCCCACAACCGCCCGCGTGCGGTTCCACGCGGGCCACCCCCGGACCGGGCCGATGACCTGGGGCCAGCGCGCCATCTGGGAGGTGATCCGCTGGCTGCCGCCCGACGACGACTCGCTGAACCAGCTCGGCTGGGCGCCGGTCGGCTCCGCCACCGTGGCCGAGGTGTGCGACATGGTCCGGCTGCTCGTGGAGCGGCACGAGTCGCTGCGGACGGCCTATGCCGAACACCACGACGGCCTGGTGCAGCACGTCGCGGCCTCGGGCGAGATCGAGTTCCTGCTCGCCGAACTCGATCCGGGTGACCTGGCGGTGGCCGTCGCCCCGCTCGGCGAACGGATCCGGGCAGGCGCCTTCGACAACGGCGCCGGACTGCCGGTGCGTGCGGCGATCGGGCTGCGCGCGGGCGTACCGGCCGCCGTCGCGATCGCCGCGAGCCACCTGGCGGTCGACGGCTGGAGCTTCCAGATCGTCATGGACGAACTGCGTGCCCTGCTCACCGCCGGCCCCGACGGCGCGGCGGATCTGCGCGCGCGTTCCCGGCAACCCGTCGACCGGGCCGGATTCGAGAGGTCCGAAGCCGGCGCCCGGCGCGAGAGGCGCACGCTGGACTACTGGGCCCGTCAGGCGGACACCGTTCCCGCGAGCATGCTGGCGGCCGCTTCGACGCCGCAGCAGCTCGACCGGGACTGGGCGCACCTCGACTCCCCCGCCCTGGCGCTGGCCGCCCACGCGCTGGCCGGACGCAGCCGCTGCAACACGGCCACCGCTCTGCTCGGTTCAACCGCGCTGCTGCTGGCCTCCTACCTCGGTGAACCCGAGGCCGCGCTGCGGGTCATCGTGTCGACCCGTTTCAAGCCCGAGGACGAGGAGTTCGTCGGGGCCTTCAATCAGAACGCGATCGTCCGCCTGCACATCGCGGACGAGTCCACCGAGCAGTTCCTCTCCCGTGCCGCCCGGACCGCGTTGAACGCCTACCGGCACTCGGAGGCCTGCCCGGTCAAAATGGAGGAGCAGCTGGAGGAGATCGCCCGCCGGCGCGGTATCACCCCCGGCGGCTACTGCTTCTTCAACGACATCCGCTTCAGCGCCGAGGAGCGCAACGCGCCGCCGCCCGAGATCGACCCTCTGAAGCTGCCCACCCGGCTGGACGAGGCCCTCGCCCGTACCCGCCTGACCCGCCTGGACAGTGCGGGGCGGCAGTCCGGGGCCAAGTTCTTCCTCTTCCTCGACGCACTGCGCGAGTCCTGCGCGCTCACCCTGTGCACCGACCCGCGTTTCCTGCCCGCCTCCGCCGGCGACTTCCTGCGGGAGCTCGAGCACTTCATGGTGCGGGCGGCCCGGAACCCCGGCACCCCGGTGGGTGAACCGGTCGACCGGCTCCGCCGCCGGCGGCAAGGAGCCCACCATGACTGAGACCACGAGGCAGCCACAGGGCACGGTTCCGGAGCAGGCTCCCATGATCCGCGCAAAGGGACTGCGCAAGCGCTACGGCGCAGCGCGTGGCGAAGGGTTCACCGCGGTCGCGGGCATCGACTTCGAGGTCCGTCCCGGGGAGGCGTTCGGGATCCTGGGCGCCAACGGCGCCGGGAAGTCCTCGACCATGCGCATGATCGCGTGCACCTCGCCCTCCACCGGCGGGAGCCTCGACGTACTCGGGCTCGACGCACGGACCGAGGGCGCCCGGATTCGCGCCCGGATCGGCGTGGTCCCGCAGGACGACACCGTGGACGTCGAACTGACGGTCAGGGAGAACCTGTTGATCTACGGGCGCTACTTCGGACTCCCGAAGGCCGAGATCCGCAGGCGGGCCACGGAACTCCTCGACTTCGCACGGCTGCCCGACAAGGCGGAGGAGCGGGTCGAAGCGCTGTCCGGCGGCATGCGGCGACGTCTGACGATAGCCAGGGCCCTCATCAACGAGCCCGAGATCGTGCTGCTGGACGAGCCCACCACCGGCCTCGACCCGCAAGCACGCCACCTGCTCTGGGAGCGGCTGTTCCAGCTCAAGGACGACGGCATCACGCTGATCCTCACCACCCACTACATGGACGAGGCCGAGCAGCTGTGCGACCGGCTCGTCGTGATGGACGGCGGGCGGATCGTCACCGAGGGGTCACCCGGCGGACTGATCGAGCGGTACTGCACCCGGGAGGTGCTCGAACTGCGCTTCGGCCCGGGTGAGCGCGAGGCCATGACCGGCAGGGCGCGGGGCCTGGTGGAGCGGATCGAGGAACTGCCCGACCGCATCCTTCTCTACACCGACGAAGGGGAGGCCACCCTGGCGGCCGCCCACGCGCGCGGCATCGTCCCGCTGACCGCCCTGACCCGCAGGGCGAGCCTGGAGGACGTCTTCCTCACTCTGACGGGCCGCAGCCTGGCCGACTGAAGCGTCGCCGCCCTGCCCGCCCTCCAGGTGTCGCCACGGAGAGTACCGATGACCACGCACGCCTCCCGCTCCCTCGTCCCGCCCGGCCGTACCCGCACGGTCCCGCCCGCCCTGCACGAGTTCGCCTACTGGCTGCATCGCTACCGCCGCACCTGGCGCGGGACCGTGGTGCTGAACGTGGCCAACCCGCTGCTGTTCCTGACCGGCATCGGTGCGGGACTGGGCACTCTGGTCAACCACAACAACAGTGCCGCCCTGGGCGGCCTGTCGTACCTGGCCTTCCTCACTCCCGGCCTGCTTGCCGCCTCGGCCATACAAACCGCCTATATCGACTCGGCCCACCCCGTCCACCAGTCGGTGCAGGCCAAGGGGCACTACTGGGCGGCGAGTGCCACCCCGGTGTCTCCCGTCGACATCTACTACGGTCACCTGCTGTTCAACATCTTCAAGGTGACGCTCTCCGCCACGGCCTTCACCGCGGTGGCGGTGGTCTTCGGCGTCGTCGACGCGCTGCGGGCCCCCCTCGTGGTGCTCGCGACCCTGCTGGTCGGAGCCGCGTTCGCCGCCCCGTCCGCCGCCTGGGCGGTGACCGCGAAGCGCCAGCCCACGGTACTCGCGGTACTCCGGTTCGGCGTGATGCCGATGTTCATGTTCTCCGGCACCTTCTTCCCTCTGGCGCAGTTGCCCGGCTGGCTCCAGCCCGTGGTGCGGGCGACGCCGCTCTGGCACGGGGTCGAGCTGTGCCGTACGGCAGCGCTCGGCACCGGCACCGTGGCCGGCATCGCCGTCCACGTCGGCTACCTGGCCGTGCTGACTGTCGTCGGTCTGCTGCTCGGGCGGCGCACCTATCAGCGGCACCTGCACTCCTGACGACCAGCTCTCACCCCTGAAAGGCAGGGATCCCATGTCGGCCGTGCTGGGCCCGCATGTCTCCGCTCGTCCCGATCCGGCACCGCGCTCCGGGGGCGCCCTGGCGATGGTCGAGCGGAACCTCATGATCTACCGGCATACCTGGCTGCTGCTGGTGGCCGAGATCTTCGAACCGGTGCTCTATCTCCTCGCCTTCGGCGTCGGCATCGGCGGACTGGTCGGCAACGTACCGGGGCTCGCCGACACCGATGTGCCCTACGCGGAGTTCGTCGCTCCCGCTCTGCTCGCCACCACGGCGATGAACGGCGCGATGAACGAGACGACGTTCAACCTGTTCAACAAGCTGAAGACGAACCACACCTACGAGTCGATCCTGACCACGCCGATGACGGTGCGCAGCGTGGCGTGGGGCGAGGTCTGCTGGGCCCTGCTGCGCGGCGCTCTGGTGACGGCCGGGTTCCTCGTGGCCGTCACCGTCTTCGGCCTGGTGCACAGTCCGCTGGTGCTGCTGGTGATACCCGGCGCACTCCTGGTCGGGTTCACCTTCGCGGCGCTGGGCCTGGCCGTGGTGACCTGTCTGCGGGACTGGCAGGACTTCCAGTACATCCAGTTGGCCATGCTGCCGATGTTCCTGTTCGCCACCACCTTCTACCCACTGGACGTCTACCCCCGTCCGGTCCAGCTGCTGGTGGAGTGCCTGCCGCTCTACCAGAGCATCGAGCTGATCCGGCAGCCCTCACTGGGTGAGTTCGGCGTCGGACTGCTGGTCCCGGCCGTGTACCTGCTCGCGGTGGGCGGCCTCGCCCTCGTGTTCGCGTTCCGCCGGCTGGACCGGGCGCTGCGCCGCTGAGTCACTCACGGCGCGACGACTTGCGCGGTCGAGCCAGGGGCGACTTCACCGGGTCGCGCCTGGCTCGGCGGTGCGACGGATACGGCCTCGGGGCGGGGGCGGTACGTCGAGCAGCCCGGCCCGCCTTCGTCCAGCGAAGGCGGGCCGGGCTCGTCCGCGGAGGTCCGTTCCTCCGCGGGGCGGTCCGCGCACGGCGTCGGACCCGGGCAGGAGGCAGGTCACCGCCCGGGGCCGCTCGTCAGCCGCGCAGCCAGACCGCCGTGTCCCCCGGCAGCCGTCCGTCCGCGTCGAGCTGTGCGCTGGCAAGCAACAGCTCGGTGTGGGCGGGCAGTTCGACGGGCTGGTCCTGAAGGTTCACCACACAGACCAGTCCGTCGGTGCGGGCGAAGGCGAGGACACCGTTGTCGGAGGGGAGCCAGGTCATCGGACCGTCACCGAACCCGGGGGTGTCGCGGCGGAGCCTCAGTGCCGTGCGGTACAGGGAGAGCATCGAGTCGGGGTCGTCGAGCTGGCGGTCCACCGCGTACTGCGGCCAGTACGCGGGCTGTGGCAGCCAGGGCTCCGCGGCACCGCCGAAACCACTGTGCGGTTCGCCGGCCGTCCACGGCAGCGGGACGCGGCAGCCGTCGCGGCCCGGGTCGGTGCCGCCGGAGCGGAAGTGCATCGGGTCCTGGATGCGGTCGAGGGGGATGTCCGCCTCCGGCAGACCCAGTTCCTCGCCCTGGTAGAGGTAGACCGAGCCGGGCAGGGCGAGCGTGAGCAGTGCGGCGGCGCGGGCGCGGCGGGTGCCGAGCTCCAGGTCGGTGGACGTGCCGAAGGCCTTCGTGTCGAAGTTGAAGGCGCTGTCCTCGCGGCCGTAGCGCGTGACCGTGCGCGTCACGTCGTGGTTGCAGAGCACCCAGGTCGCCGGGGCCTGCACCGGGGCGTGCTCGGCGAGGGTGTCGTCGATGGTGCGGCGCAGACGCTCGGGGTCCCAGGGGCACGCGAGGAGGTTGAAGTTGAAGGCGGTGTGCAGCTCGTCGGGGCGCAGGTAGCGGGCGAACCGCTCGGGGTCGGGGAGCCAGACCTCGCCGACGAAGATGCCGCCGTACTCGTCGGCGATCGCGCGCCAGGAGCGGTAGATGTCGTGGATCTCGTCCAGGTCGAGGTAGGGGTGCGGGTCGACGCCCTCGGTGAAGTCGGGCAGGTCCGGGTGCTTGGTCAGCAGGGCGGCGGAGTCGATGCGGACGCCGGCGACGCCCCGCTCGAACCAGAAGCGCAGCACGTCCTCGTGTTCGCGGCGGACGTCGGGGTGGTTCCAGTTGAGGTCGGGCTGTTCGGGGGTGAACAGGTGCAGGTACCACTCTCCGTCGGGCACCCGGGTCCAGGTGTCACCGGCGAACTGCGAGGGCCAGTCGTTCGGCGGGAGTTCGCCGTTCTCGCCGCGGCCGGGGCGGAAGTGGAACAGCTTGCGCTCCGGGCTTCCCGGCCCGGCGGCCAGGGCGGCCTGGAACCAGGCGTGCTGGTCGGAGACGTGGTTGGGCACGATGTCGACGATGACCTTGATGCCGTGCTCGGCTGCCTCGGAGATCAGCTTCTCGGCGTCGTCGAGGGTGCCGAAGGCCGGGTCGATGGTGCGGTAGTCGGCCACGTCGTAGCCGCCGTCGACCAGCGGCGAGGAGTACCACGGGGTGAACCACACGGCGTCCACGCCCAGCTGGGCGAGGTACGGCAGGTTGGCGCGGACACCCGCGAGGTCCCCGGTGCCGTCCCCGTCGCCGTCCGCGAAACTGCGGGGATAGACCTGGTAGATGACGGCGTCACGCCACCATTCATGGGTGCGGGAGGGGTGCACGGCTGCCACGGGAGGTCCTTTCGGGCAGGTGGGACTCCGCCGACGGCCGGAACGGGGCGTGGAAGTGCCGGCCGGCGGCGGAGCGCTTTTGGGTGGTGGAACGAAGGGGAGGTGACGGGCCCGGGTGCGGGTCAGCCCTTGAGGCTGCCGGCGGTGAGGCCCGCCATGATGCTCCGCTGGAAGAAGAAGAACACGATGATCATCGGAATGCTCGCCATCACCAGACCCGCCATGATCTGGTTCTGCGTCACCTGGCCCGCGGTCTGGGAAAGGCCCACGCTGATCGTCATCTTCTCGCTGTCCGGCAGCACGAGCAGCGGCCAGACGAAGTCCTTGAAGACCAGCACGATGGTGAAGATGGACACCACGCCGAGGATGGGCCGGGAGATCGGCAGGATGATCGAGACCAGTACGCGCCACGGCGGCACCCCGTCGATCTCCGCCGCTTCGAGGATCTCGTCGGGAATCGAGTCGAAGAACCGTTTGAGCAGGAAGATGTTGAACCCGTTGGCCGCCACCGGGAACCAGATCGCCCAGGGGGTGTTGAGCAGATGCCACCCGAAGATCGGCACGTCCGTGACGGTGATGTACGCCGGGATCATGACGACGATCGGCGGGATCATCAGGGTGGCGAGCATCGCCCCGAGGATCACGTTGCCGAACATGGGGCGCAGCTTGGACAGCGCGTACGCGGCCGTCACGTCCACCGCGAGGGCGAACAGCCAGGCGCCGACCGCGTAGAAGAGCGTGTTCTTCAGGAGCAGCCCGACGTCGAAGAGCTCCCACGCGTCCGCGAACACCGAGAAGTCCGGGTCCTTCGGCCACAGCGTCGGGGGCATCTGGGCGATCTCCTCGCCCGACTTCATCGCGCCCGTGACCATCCAGTACAGCGGGAAGACGAACACGAGGGTGAACACGGTCAGGACGGTGGCGAGCACGGTCCAGTAGATCCGGCTCCCCCAGCGGGACTTGAGCTCCAGGGGCGAGACGATGGTGCGGGAGTGGCCGTCGGCCCAGGCGCCGCGGCGCCCCTTGCGCCGGCGGCGCGCGGACGGCGGCGTCACCTCGCGGGTGTCCGCGGCGGTTTCCGGGTGCGCTGTCATGTCGACTGTGTTGGCCACGGGACTACCTCTTCTCGTCGCGGGTCAGCCGGAGCTGGACTGCGGCGACCGCAAGGAGAACGATCATGAGCATCACTCCGAGCGCGCTGCCGGCGCCGTAGTTGCCGCCGTAGACGAAGGCGTACTGGTACATCAGGAAGGCGACGGTGACCGTCGCGTTCTCCGGTCCGCCGCCGGTGAGCATGTAGGGCTCGATGAACACCTGCATGGTGGCGACGATCTGGAGCATCAGCATGAGCAGCAGGATCAGCCGGGTCTGCGGGATGGTGACGTTCCAGATCCGCCTGAAGATGCCGGCCCCGTCGAGTTCGGCCGCTTCGTAAAGGTCACCGGGGATGTTCTGGAGCGCGGCCAGATAGATCAGGACCCCGGAGCCCATGTTCATCCAGGTGGAGACGATCACCAGGGAGATCAGCGCGGTGTCCGTGGAGTCCAGCCAGGACAGGCCCGGCAGGCCGACGAAGTCGAGCAGCTGGTTGAACAGGCCGGGCCCGGGATCGTAGAACCAGCGGAAGAGCAGCACCGAGACGATCGGCGGCAGCATCACCGGCAGGTACACGACGAAGCGCAGGTACCCGCGCGCGTGCCGCAGTTCGTTGAGCACGATCGCCACCGCGAACGGGATCACGTAGCCGCACAGCAGGGCGAGGAAGGTGAAGGCGAAGGTGTTCTTCCAGGCCTGGCCGAACGCCGGGTCCTCCACCACCGTGCGGAAGTTGTCCAGGCCGACCCAGGTGGGCTCGTCGACCAGATTGGTCTCCTGGAAGCTGAGCACGACCTGCCGGATGATCGGCCACCAGGCGAACAGCGCGAAGCAGAACAGGGCCGCACACAGGAATCCGTAGGCGGTGAGGTTGGTGCGAAGAGTCCTGCTCCGACGTGAGGACCGTGCGGGACGTGCGGGACGTGCGGGTGGCCGGCGTCGCGGCCCCGTGGGCCGTTTCGCCTGCACGGTGGATGTGTCCATGTGATCTCCCGTTCCGCGTCGCGGGTCGGGGTGCCGCCTTCCGTCGGGGACGGATGCGGCACCCGCGGGCCGTGACGGTCAGCTCTTCGCCAGAATCGTGTTCGCCTTGCCCTCGGCGTCGGCGAGCAGCTTGTCGACGTCGGCGTTCTCACGGGTCAGGACCGCGGACATGGCCACGTCCAGCACCGCGTAGAGCTCCTGCGCCTTCTCCGGCTCCAGCTTGAGCTCGACGTTCTTCGACCCTTCGACGTAGGGCTCGTAGTACCCGACCGGCAGGACCGCGCTGGCCTCGCGGAGTTCGGAGATCTTCTGGCCGGCCGGCGAGTCGCCCATGTAGTCGTTGTTCGGGACACCCACGGCCTCACCGTTGGCCTTGCCGCGCGCGTAGTCGTGCCGGCCCTTGCCCGGGGTGTTGAACTGGAAGTCGATCCACTGCAAGCCGGCCTTGGTCTCGGCGGCGCTCGCCTTCGGGTTGATCATGTAGGCCTCGCCACCGGTGAGCGACGCCTTGCCCTCGGGGATGGGGGCGATGCCGTAGTCCGCCTTGTCGCCCTGGAACTTCTGCACCATGTCGGTGACCACGTCCGGGGCGCCGAGCATCATGCCCGTCTTGCCGGCTGCCATCTGCTGCATCAGTGCCTCCCAGCCGATCAGCACCTTCTTGCCGACGCTGTCGTCCTTCCAGCGCATGTCGTGCAGCGTTTGCAGGACCGCCTTGCCCTCGGCGCTGTTGAAGGCCGCCTTGCCGTCCACGACCATCTCGCCGCCGCGGCTGAAGATGGACTGCGCGAAGTGCCAGCCGCCGACGTTGCCGCCGCCGTACTCGCCGTATCCGACGTAGCCGTCACCCAGGTCCGCGATCTTCTTGGCCGCGGCGCGGACCTCGTCCCAGGTCTTCGGCGGGGTGTTGGGGTCGAGACCGGCCTCCTCGAAGAGCTGGCGGTTGTAGACCAGGCCGACGGTGTAGCTGACGTTGGGGACGCCGTAGACCTTGCCGTCCTTGGTGAGCATGTCCCGGACGTCCTGCCGGATGTCGTCGTAGTTCTTCACCAGGTCCGTGGAGGCGGTGATGTCCTTCGCCTGTCTCTTGGCTATGACATCGGCGTAGTTGGTGACAGGGGCCATGAAGACCGTCTCCATCTGACCGCCGGCCAGCTTCGCGGCGAAGGTCTTCGGGTCGAAGCACGGCTGCTGGTCCGTGCTCTTGACCTTGACGCCCGGGTGCGCCTTCTCGAAGGCCTTGACGTCGTCGTCCCAAGCCTCGCGCTGCTTGGGCGCGGTCTTCGCCGGCTGGCACGCCACGGTGATCGTGACATCCCCGTCGGCTTCGCTGTCCGAGTCACCCCCGCAAGCCGTGGCGGACAGGACAAGACCTGAAGAGATCAGAAAGATCGCGAGGTTGCGGTGCTTCATTGCGGCTCCTCCGAGGTGGCACCCAGGGCACTGCCCTGATCGGAGCGTCACATTAGGACGCGGAACAGAGCTACGCAATATTTTGACCCAACATTGCAAGATTACGACTGCGTTACGAGCCCCATGGACTGAGGCTTCAAGTGGGCGCGCCCGCCGGGAGCAGCAACGTCAGCCGCACGAGGGTCGCCGGCCTCCGGGCCCCCGGGAATGCCTCAGTAGGTGG
The DNA here is from genome assembly GCF_002188365.1 of Streptomyces sp. CS113. Classification (NCBI taxonomy): domain Bacteria; kingdom Bacillati; phylum Actinomycetota; class Actinomycetes; order Kitasatosporales; family Streptomycetaceae; genus Streptomyces; species Streptomyces sp. CS113. The sequence continues at coordinate 7,426,845 of NZ_KZ195574.1, read as the reverse complement.
GCATCTCCGGGTCGATCCGCTCCGCCCAGGACAGAATGCCCCCGCCCAGGTGGACCGCGTCCGGGTGACCGCTGCGCTTGACCACCGCGAGGACCTCCGCGGAGCGGATGCCGGCCCGGCACAGCAGTACGGTCCTGCGGTCCGTGGGCAGCCGTGCGGCGGCGTCGCCGTTCAGGAACTCACCCTGCGGGACGAGCACCGAGCCCGGCAGGTGGGCGAAGGCGTACTCGTCCGGCTCACGAACGTCGACGACGTGCACCGGCTCGTCCGCGTCGAGCAGTTCCTTCAGCTGCTCCACGGAGATGGTGGACTCCCGCGCGGCCTCGGTCGCCTCGGGCGAGAGCAGTCCGAAGAAGGGCTCGGCGGCGGTCGGTTCGGCCGGGCGCGCGGCACGCTCGTGCGGGCGCAGCGGCACGGTCGCGCACGTGCCGGCCATGGCGTCGTACTCCATCACCCGACCGACCAGCGGCTCGCCCTGACCGGTGAGCAGCTTGACCACCTCGGTGGCCAGGGCGACCCCCAGCCAGGCACCGACCACCTTCAGCGCACCGGAGACGCCCCGGAAGTAGGGGGCGGGGGGCTTCGGGAACAGGTCCCTGAGGCCCGGGCCGTGCCCGTCCCAGAAGACCGAGACGCGCCCGCCGGTGGCCCCCATGGAGCCCCACACGAAGGGGATGCCCGCCTCGGCGCAGACATCGTCGACCAGCTGGCAGCGGGCCGGGTCCTCCCCCGCGCAGACCACGAGGTCGTAGTCCCGGACCAGTTGGCGCGCGCGGGGCAGCTCGAACCAGCTCTCCGCCACGGCGCGCACGACCGGATGGGTGCGCCCGAGCGCGCGGACCCAGGCCGTGGCCCGGTCCGCGGGTTCCGCGTCCGGCAGCCCGAGGTAGCGGTCCCACGGGTCCATGGGCGAGCCGTCGGCGACACCGATCATGCCCACGCCGGAGTCGGCGAGGTGAGCGATGAGCGGGGCGCCGATCTCGTCCGCTCCGACGACCAGGACCCGCCCCGCGGCGAGCCGGCGCTGCCCGTCGGAGCCGTGTCCGGCGAGTATCAGCTGGTGTGCCTGGCGGCTGGCTTCTCCGGTGGGCAGGCCGGTGGCGGGTCGTGTCAGCGGGGGAAGCGGCATGCGGGTCTCCTGTGGGTCTTCGGGAGCGGCCACGGCTGCTGGGCGTCCGCCTCGGCAGCCCGGTCGGGTACATGAGGGATCTGCGGCATGACGATGCTGGTTCCCGCACTGTACGCTGAAATCAGATCAGCTCCGAGATCCAGATCAGTGCAACTGCTCGTAAAAATCTGACTGTTGTCGGCAGTGCAGATGCGTCAGCAGACGCCCCAGCAGACGAGAAGCACGGGACGCGTGCGTGCCGGGTGGCCGGGGCGCCGACAGCCCGCTCAGCCGGCCCCCGCCGGGCCGGGGCACCCTGCCCGACGTCAGGGGGCGAGAGCCACGGTCGGGGCCGGGCGGGCGGGACGTCCGAGGCGGACCGGCACTCCGGGTGAGTACAGGACGCTGACCGGGTCGTCCGTCGGGGCCGGTATCCCGGCGCCCGCGACCAGGTCCTCGTCGCACGAGAGGAGCCGGGCGCGGTGCAGGGGCCAGCGGGGATGGTGGTTGGGCAGGTAGGCCGCCCCGCCGAAGGACATGTTGTGCATGCCCCAGCGGGCGGTGAGGAAGTGCTCCAGGGGCGTGGGCTCGTGGATGCGTTCGCCGGTCCGCAGGGTGATGCGGCTGTGCGCGCCGCGCGGTCCCGGCCAGCGGCGTGAGCTGGTGTACGTCACGGTGTCGCCCACGGACCGGACGGCCATGCGGGACCACAGGTAGGGCAGGCGGAAGCCGATCCGCCCCAGCAGCACCGGTACCAGCCGTGAGGCGTCCATCGACCGGAAGACCACACCGCGCCGCCCGTGCGCGTCCACGCTGTAGAGCCGCACATTGGTCTCCGGGAACGAGCCGAAGTACGGGATCCCCGGCAGCCGGAACCAACCGACCCGGTGCATCCGGAAGGCGACGAGCCCGACGTAGGTGAGTCCGTCGTGCGTGTCGGGGACGGTGCCGCGCGGCATCAGGCCCGCCACGGCGGCGGGTTCGACGGCCCAGTGGAGGAAGGCGAGGTCGAGCCACTCCTGGGTGAGGAGCGGCAGCCTTATCGGTGTCGGGGCGTCCGGCGTGACGGCGCTGGGCTTGTGCACGGCGCAAGAATGACAGACGGCGGGGCGTGGGACGGACGGACGGGCCGCGCCCGACGGATGGACCGCGCCGGACGGACGGACCGTGCCGAACGGACGGGCCATGCCGAACGGACGGGCCGCGCCCGACGGACGGACCACGCCGGACGGACCGTGCCGGACGGACGGACCACGCCGGACGAATGGATCGGGTGGCCGGCTGTCGCGGGAGTCGGCCCGTGGTTGACCCTCGACCTGGTGAAGGGATCAGGGTTCGGGACGTGGAGAACGAGTTGCGCAGCATCGGGGAGATGGCCCGCGACAGCGGGCTGGGCGTAAGCGCCCTGCGGTTCTACGACCGTGCCGGTGTGCTGGGACCCGCCTGGGTCGATCCGGCCAGCGGCTACCGCTGGTACGCCCCCGAGCAGCTCGACGAGGCCAGACTGCTGGCCCGGCTGCGACGGGCCGGCATGCCGTTGGCGGACATCCGGCTGGTACTGGCCGGCTGGTCCGGCGAGGACACGGACCTGGTGCGCGGGCTTCTCCAGGCGCACCTGCGCCGACTCGAACGGGGGCTGGCCGAGGCCCGCGGCGAGTTCTCCACGCTCCGAGCGCTACTCGATCACCGGGAGAGTCCCATGACTGCCTCGCCGCGTACCGGCACCGTCCACCTGTCCCTTCCCGCCCCCGCACTGGCGGCCGCACTCGACGCGGTCCGCTTCGCCACCGGCCGGGACCCCGAACTGCCGATGCTCGGCGGGGTCCTGTTCGACGTCGAGGGCGACGCGCTCCGCGTCGTGGCCACCGACCGGTACCGGCTGGCCGTGGCGCGTGTCGAGGCCGTCGGACACGGAGGGTCGCGCGAACAGGTCGTCGTGCCCGCGCCGCTCGTCGACGCGATGCGCGCGCTGCTGGGGAGCGACGAGCCGGCCCGCTTCGCCGTGGAGGGCGACCGCGTGACGCTGGAGGTAGGTGAGCGCCAGGCGTCGGGGCAGCGCCTGGCCCACGACTTCCCCGACTACCGGCGTCTCGTCCAGCTGCCGCCCGGGCGGCGGGTCGTCGTGGACGTGGCCGCGCTTCGGGAGGCGTTGGAGAACGGTCCCGTCCGGGTGACCGAGGAACGCGAACCCGGCCGGTCCGCGCGTGACATCAGCGTGCTGACGACGGTGGACGACGGAACGGTGCTCGTCTGCGGGGACGGCGCCCCGGAGGGGGACACGGACGGAAACCGGGACGTGAGTCGAGACGTGAGCCGGGACGACGACACGGCCGGGGACACAGACAGGGGCACGGACGGGGTCGGGTACCACGTCGGCGTCGACCGGCTGTTCCTGCTGGAGGCGCTCGCCGCCGGGGGCCGGGACCGGCTCGTCCTGGAGTTCGGGCCCGCCCCCACCGCGCCGCTGGCGATCCGCCGGGCGGACGACGAGGCGGCGTTCTCGCTGCTGATGCCGGTCCGTCTGGACGACTGACGGCGCTCCGGCCGCCCACCCCGCGGCCCCTCCCCCGCCCTGCGTCCCCGCGCCGACGGCGTTGTCAGTGGGCTCGCCTACAGTCGTCAGCACTTGATCACTGCGGTGCGGGGAGGCACTCATGGGGTGGGTGACGGCCGGGGACTACGAGGTCGCCCTGGACGACGGAAAGGTGGTGTGCCGCAACGCCGCAGGACGGCGGCTGAAGTCGGTGCCGGCCAAACTCGCGGACGATCCCGCGGTGGTCGGACTGCGTCAGCTCGTCGAGTGGCTGGAGCGGCACGAACGCCAGTGTCTGAGCGACGTGGAGCGGTGGATGGTGCGGTCGCTGCCCGTGCCCCTCGCCGTGCTCACCCGGGTGTGGCCGGACCCCGCCTGGCGGTCCGCGCTGCGCGACCTCGTGGTCACCGGCGCCGACGGCGAGGTGGCGGGCTTCCTGCGGGACGCCGACCCCGAGCGCGGCCTCGGCCTCGTCGACCTCGACGGCGACACGGTGCGCATCGCCCCCGACCTCGTCCATCTCCCGCATCCCGTGCTCCTCGAAGACCTGGAGGAGCTGCGGGAGTTCGCCGTCGAACTCGGCGTCGAGCAGCGGGCCCAGCAGCTCTTCCGCGAGGTGTGGCACCGCCCCGCCGCTCTCGACGCCGAGGCCGCCTCCGTCGAGGAGTACGCGGGCGGCGCCTTCAAGGAGTTGCGCTTCCTGCACGGCCGGGTCACCCAGCTCGGCCACCGTGTACGCGGTGGATATGCCGTCTGCTCCGTCTGGGAGGACGGCCGGGCCGTGGAGGCCCGCGTCTGGGTCGGCGACTACGACGGATACGAGGAGACGGAGACCGGCCCCCTGATGTGGACGGACGCCGCCGGACGGGTGCTGAAGCTGGGCCGGGTCGGCCCGGTGGCCTGGTCGGAAGGCATGCGCATGGCTGCCGCGCTGTACGCCGGTCGCGACATCGAGGACGAGGAGCGGGCCGCGTGAGCGCCATGGACACCACCACCGCGCCGCACGGCGCCACCGGCGCGCACGAGGGCACCGGCACCGGTCCCGGCTCCGGCTCCGGCTCCGGCTCCGGCTCGGACGACGCCACCGCCTCCGCCCTGCTCGAAGCCGGTGCGCTCCTGCCGCCGGGCAGCAGCGGCCGCGAGGACGCCGACGTCCTCACCGTCCGTACGTACACCCATGCCGCGCTGGGCGAGCGCAGCGTCGTCCGGCTGGTGCCCGGCACCCTCGGAGAGGCCGAGGACCTCGCCCTGGACTTCCTCGGCCTCGTGCGGGACCCGCAGACCCCCGAGGTCGGGCAGGTCAGGCGGGAGACCCTCGGGTTCCCCGCCTGGGCCCTGGTCAACGACCCGGCCAACGGGCACCACGCGCTGGCCCTGGTCAAGGACGTGGAACGGCTCGCGCGCCAGGCCAAGTCCCGCCCCGGCACCGCCAAGGAGGGCTTCGAGCAGCTCGGTGACCGGCTCGGCCGGGCCGTGCCGCACTTCCTGCCGACCTTCTACGAGCAGGCCGCGCGGATCTTCCTCCAGTTCGACAACACCACCTACGCCGCCGCCTTCTTCGGCAAGGCCCGGGAGGCCGAGCGGGTGCACGCGCTCGCCGTCGACGAGCAACGGCAGCGTGCCGTGTTCCTGGAGTTCGCGTTCGCCGGGGCGCTGACGGTCAAGGCGCTGAAGCAGCACGTGAAGGATCTGGCCGCCCGGCTGGACGCCGCCGAGGCGTGGGCCCAGTTCCGGCAGTTGGCCGTGGAGCGCTGTGCGGCCGGCATGCCGCCGTACGCCTCGCTGCCGCAGGACGCGCGCGTGCTGATCAAGGCGGCCGGGCTCCCCCGGGTGGAGGCCGAATGCGACCTCGTCGCCGACCTGGTCGCCTCCCCCGCCGCCGTCCGGGCGCCCGCCTCCTTCTGGACCGCCTACCGGGCGACCCTGGGCCTCCTCGCCGAACGGCGGCCCGCCGTTCGGGAGCGCCTGCTGGAGATCATGCCGGCCGGACTGGACCACAGCGTCAAGAGTGACGAGTTCTGGCTGGACCTGCTGGCCGAGTGCGGTGCCGACCGGCTGCTGACCGGCGAGGACGGCGCGACGACCGCCGGGCGCGACGCGACTGCTGCCTTGCGCGATGCGACTGCTGCCTTGCGCGGCACGACGACCGCCGGGCGCGACGCGACGACCGAGGCCGCGGCCGGTGTCGACGCCGCGGACTGGCTGAGCCGTTGGGCCGCCCACCGCAAGCGGGGCGCCACGGTCTGCGACAGCTCGCCCGCCACGCTCGGCCTCGTCGCACGGATGGCTCCCGGGCTGCGCGCCGCCGGACGGCCCGTCGTCCTGTTCACCGGCCGCCGGCACGTGGGCGTCGACATCTCCCTGCTCGACCTGTGCGCGGCGCAGGAAGTCCCCCTCGCCCTGCCCGCTGCCGACGCGGAGGTCCACCTCGGACTGGACCGTTGGGTGCGCGACAGTCATCCGGAGCGGCGTGACCTGGCCGCCGTGGCGGCGGACCCGCGGCTGCGCCCCCTGCTGCTGCGGGCGGTCGGCGCCGCAGGAAACGAACGGCGGTCGAGCCGGGTACTGGACCACCTCGCCGACCACCCCGTCCTCAGCGGGGTCCTGCGCGAGTGGCTGGACGGCGCCGTCGGTGAACTGGCCGGCGCGGTGGGCCTGCCCGGGGCCCAGGAGGCACTGAACCGGCTCAGCGCCTTCCGTTCGGTGGCTCCCCGGGTCAATCCCGAGGCCGTGGCCCGCGCCGCCGGGTACGCGGCGGCTCCACTGCTCGGGCGCACCCTGCGGGCCGGCATCCTCGACGAACTGGGCTGGCCCGCCCTCGACGAGGCCCTGCGACTGCTCGATGCCGAGACCCGGGCCCGCAAGGGCAACGGGCCCGGGACGGGCAGGGACCGCGACACCGCGCTGATCGTGAACGAGGCCTGGCCCTGCCTGATCCTCAGCCGCGGGCACAAGGCGGTCGTCGTCGGCCCCGACCGGATCCTGCTCGAACACGACCTGCGGCTGCCGGCCGACCTGGACCGCTGGCAGCGCCCGCAGTTCCGCTACACGGACGGGGAGCTGCTCGTAGTGTGGTGGCAGGACGGCAAGCAGCGCGGCTACTGGTCCACTCGCCCGTCCGAGGTCCTCACCCTCACCGGTGAGCAGATCTCCCACTGGTGGCGCAACGACGACGTCGTCCCGTCCATCCCGCTGCCCGACGGCGGCCGGGCCACCGGTGGGCGCACGTTGCACGCCGGCGACACCGTCCTGCCCGCGAGCAGGCCCGTCATCGGCGACGGCACGTCGTACTGGCGGCAGGGCAGGCAGGGGCGGCGGCACGTGTGGCTGGAGTACGACCCCGCGACGGGCTCGCACGGCCGCGCGTCCCTGCCCGCCTTCCTCGGCTCCGGCATCGGCGACGACGCGACGCTGATGCAGGACCGGTGCGAGGTGCTGCCGATGCAACCGGGCCTGGAGCAGAGCCCGTTCGGTACCAACGGCACCGTACTGGGACGCTGGGTGCGCGCCGAGGAGGCGGCGGGCGAGACGCTGACCACGGCCGGCACACCCGACGGCCGGACCGTCACGCTGCGGTCCTTGCGGCCCGGCGAACGCGTCACCCCGCTCGGTGCGCTGCGCCTGCCCGGCGGCGCCGCGCCCGTCGTGGCCCGCACGCGACGCCAGGTCGCCCTGTTCGCGCCGGACGACGGCAGTGACGCGGGCGTACTCGGCCGCGTGACACCGAACGAGCGGGGCGGGGAGTTCGCCGCGGGCACGCCGTTCGTCCCGCCCGTCTCCTGCTGGCACGCGCTGCGGCCCCGGGACGAGCGTTCCTCGGCCGTCCTGCGTGCCTTCACCGACGAGGAGGCAGCCGACCTGCTGCGGGAGGCGGCACGGGCGCTGGCCGAGCGCCAGGCGCAGCTGAGCGCGGCGAAGGCCGCGGACGAATCGGCCGGTGACCGCGGCACGGACCCCGACCCCGCGGCAGCCGACACGCCGACCGCCGCCGGGGACGGGCCCGTGGTGCCGTCCGCCGAAGAGGTGGTCCGGCGGGCCGCGGCCCGGGCGCTTCCCGGGCTCACCGACCAGCGGCTCCTCGTGGGCGTGGCGGCTTTGGTCCGCAGCACGGTCCGGATCGCCGACGCGGTCGCCCGCTTCGTCACGCCACCCGTGGACCAGCCGAAGCCGGAACGCAAGCGGACGGAGGGGATGTTCGCGGACTACCGGCCCCGGCACGGTGACGACCGCACCCTGCGCGCGGCCGCCGACGGTCTGACAAGGATGTGGGGGTCGTGGGGCGGCGAGGACCAGTGGACCGCGCTCCGGCAGATCCGTGCCGTGAACCACGTGCTTGCGGGCAAGCCGGCCGACGGCGCGCGCCTGTCCGAGCGCACCCGTCGGTCGGCGCTCGGCGACGGGTGGCTCAGTGACGAGTACACCGTCCCCCGCATCGGCATGATCTGGCCGGGGCTGCTCGGCGTGCTGGGGCCGCTGGCCTACCGGGCCACCGTGCCGACGCTGCCGGCGGCCGAACGGGAGGCGCTGCTCCTGCTGTTCGAGGCGCTCGCGGAGGGGCCGCTCGGCGCTCCCGGGGACGGACTGCGTGAGATCGTCCTGGGCGAGCCGCACGACAAGCACCGGCAACAGGAGCGTGCGGGTCAGGTACTGCGCCGGGACGGCCGCACCGTCGTCGTCCTCGGCTGCCAGAACGTCGACACCGCCCGGGACCGCGTCAACTGGCTCGCCCTCGACCACGATCCGGCGGGCGTCTTCGGCGCCGTCGCCCACTTCACGCTGGAGAAGGAGACCCGGCACGCACCGGCGCTCCCGGCGGACGCGCTCGCCGCGGTCGCCCGGCTGGTCCGGGAGAAGGGAGCCGCACCCTGGCAGGCCGAGGCGCCCGCCGCGCTCGCCACGGCGACTCGGGGAGGCGTCGGTCCGCTCCAGGCCGCCGTGCTCCTCGCCGGGCAGCCGGAGAGCCTCGGCGCCGACGCCCTCACCACGGCCGGGCTCAGGCCCCGGCAACTCGACGCGGGCAACCGCATGCTGAGCTCGCTCCCCGCCGCGGACCGAGCGGCGTTCCTCGGCGCCCTGCTGCCCGGCGATCCCGCCGAGCTGTGGACGGCGGGCCCGGACACGGATGCCGCGGGCCGGGTCTGGGCCGAGCGCCTCGGCGCCCTGGTCCGTCTGCCCGAGGACCTGGCCGTCACGCTCGACGGTCTGCCGGTCGGCTCCGCCGAGGCGGTGCTCAATCCGGCGCGCACCCCCTGGCTGAGCCGCACCACGGTCCAGCGTCCGGACAAGAACGGCCGACTGGTCGCGGAGGACCCCGCCGCGGTGCCGCACCGGCACACGCTGAGCGGCGCCGCCGACACGCTCGCCTCGCTCGCCTACGCCCTCCCCCACGGCCACCCGCTGCGCGCGGCCCTGCCGCAGGGCCTGGCCGCGCTGCGCCGGCGCCTGGCCGACCCGGGCCTGCTGCTCGACCTGGACGTGGGCTGGACGGAGAAGGGCGGCACCACCGCCGCCGAACTGCGCACGGCGTACGGACTGCCCGCCGCGGGCGGCGCCGACGCGGACGGCTCGACGCGAATCGGTGAGGCCCTCGTCCTGCGCCCCTGGCACGGCGACCGGGAGACCGTGCTGGTGCGACCGGCCGGTCTCACCGGCCCGGACGACGCCGTGTTCGGGCTGCTCGAAGGGCTGGTGGGTACCTGGCGCGGCAGCGGGATGCGGGCGCTGCGCACCCTCCTGGGGGACGAACTCGCGCGTGCCCTCGACGCGGGCCTGGATCCCGAAGGGCCCGCCGGGCCGGCCCAGGACCCCCTGGTCAGTGTTCCGGCGCTCGTCACCGAGGTGGCGGCGGCCCACGGCCTGGACGAGGACGCGGCGGCGCTCTACCTGCAACTGCTCGCCCTGCCCGACCCGACCGACCGCAACTGCGCCCGCTGGACCGGCTGGCGGCCCGCTCGGCTGAAGAAGGCCCGCGCCGAACTCGCCGCCACGGGACTGGTCGTCGAGGCGAAGCGGCCACGGGCCGGCCGTTCCCTGTTCCTGCCCTGCGGCTGGCGCGACCTCAAGTCGCCCGCCCTGCCGGTGGAGACGTGGAAGGAGGGCCTCTACCCGGTCGGTGAGGGATTCCGGGCCGTTCCGCTCGTTCCGGTGGCCGAGTTGTTCACCCGCGCGTGGGAGCGGGTCCGGGCCCAGGACGCGCCCGCCTATGAGGAACTCACCACCCGCGCCACCCGCGGGGGGCGTCGCCGATGACCCCGCTCGCGAACCCAGTGCCCACTGCCCGACCCGACCGGAAGATCCGTCGATGACCACCACCCTCTCCCCGGACACCGCCCGTCAGATCGTGCCGCCCGAGGACCGGTACGCATCCGAACTGGCCTTCCTCGCCGCCTACGACGACGGTCCGCGCCCGCCCGCCTGGCGGCTCACGCCCCGCGCCGTGGTCACCTTCGTCATGGGCAGCGACGGCCGTGCCCTGCGGCTGCCCGAGGGCGCCGAGGCACCCGAGGGCGTACCGCGCCGGCTGGTGGTGGAGGGCAAGTTCGTGGGTGACCGGGCGCTGGTCGAGCGGTGCGTCGTCACGCTCGCCGGGGAGCGCGGACTGCTGCTCGTCGGCGAGCCCGGCACCGCCAAGTCCCTGCTGTCCGAACTGCTGTCGGCGGCCGTGTGCGGCACCAGCGGCCTGGTGGTGCAGGGCACGGCGGGCACCACCGAGGACCAGCTCAAGTACGGCTGGAACTACGCGCTGCTGCTCGCCCAGGGGCCCAGCCGGACCGCACTCGTGCCCTCCCCGGTCCTGACCGCGATGACCAGGGGCGGCATCGCCCGCGTCGAGGAGGTGACCCGTTGTCTGCCGGAGGTGCAGGACGCCCTGGTCTCCCTGCTCTCCGAGCGGCGCATCGCCGTTCCCGAACTCTCCGGCACCGACGACGCCCTGGCGCATGCCGCCCCCGGTTTCAACCTCATCGCCACCGCCAACCTGCGCGACAAGGGCGTCTCCGAGATGTCCGCGGCCCTCAAGCGCCGCTTCAACTTCGAGACGGTCGGCCCGATCCCGGACCTCGACGCCGAGACGGCCCTGGTCCGCAGCCAGGCACGGGCCTCGGTCGAACGGGCCGGCGCGCCCTTCAAGGTGGACGAGGCGGTCCTGGAGGCACTGGTCGTCGCCTTCCGCGACCTGCGCGAGGGCCGGTCCGCGGAGGGCTGGGAGGTCGAGCGCCCCTCCACGGTCATGAGCACCGCGGAGGCCGTGTCGGTCGCGGGCGCGCTGGGGCTGGCCGCGGCGTACTTCCCCGGGGACCGCGACGTACTGGGCCTGCTGCCGGGGCATCTGCTCGGCGTGGTCCGCAAGGACGACCCCGCCGACGCGGCGCGGCTGCGCGGGTACTGGGACGGTCCGGTCCGGCGGCGCGCCGAGCAGGGTTCCGCCACCTGGCGCACCCTGTGGGACCTGCGCACGGTCCTGGAGGGCTGACCGCCGTGTCCCGCACCGCGCCCTCCCCCGGCTCCCCGTCCCTCTCCTCCGCTCCCGCCGCGTTCACATCCGCGGAGCAGGCGGTCGCGGCGCTCACCGGTCCCGGGGTGCCGTTCCTCATCGGCGTACGGCATCACGCGCCGTCCCTGGCCGCGGCCGTGCCCCTGCTCCTCGACCGGGCCGCGCCGGACGTCCTGTTGGTCGAGCTGCCCGCCGAGATGCAGGAATGGCTGCCCTGGCTGGGCCACGAGGAGACGCGGGCGCCGGTCGCGCTGGCCGCGGCCAGTCGGGAGGAGGGGGCGGGGACGGCCTTCTATCCGTTCGCGGACTTCTCCCCGGAGCTGGCCGCCGTGCGCTGGGCCGCCCGGCAGGGCGTTCCGGTCGTCGCCTGCGACCTGCCGTTGGCCGACCGGACGTGGCGGGAGGGGAGGCGCCGCCCGGAAGCACCCACCGCGCACCCCGGCGCAGACGTGCCGGAGCCGGACCGTTCCCGGCTCGGCACGGTCCTGCGGGCGCGGCTCACCGGCCGTCCCGGCGAGGATCTGTGGGACCGCCTTGTCGAGGCGGCGGCACCGGGGTCGGGGCCGGAGTCGTTGCGCCGCGCCGCGCTCCTGACCGGCTGGGCCCTGCGCGAGGAGGCTGTCGCCTCCGTGGGCGTACCCGACCTGGATCTGCGCCGCGAGGCGTGGATGCGCTCCCGGCTGGCCGCCGCCACCGCGGACGGTGCGCGGGCCGCCCTGGTCGTGGGCGCCTTCCACGCTCCGGCACTGGTCTCCCCGCAAGCCGCGGCCGAACCGGAACGGGACGACTCCGGCGACGGTGCCGGCCCTGCCGACCGGCCCGGCTGGGTCACGTCCCTGATCCCGTACACGTACGCCCTCCTGGACGAGCGGTCCGGCTACCCGGCGGGTATCCGGGACCCCGAGTGGCAGCACCTGGTGGTGCGGGCGGCCGGTGATCCGGCCGCGCTCGCGGAGGCGTTGACGCACACGGCCGTACGGGTGTGTGCGGCGTTGCGCGGCCTCGGGCACCCGTCGGGGCCCGCCGACGCGCGCGAGATCGTGCGGGTGGCCTCGGACCTGGCCCGGCTGCGCGGACTGCCGGCGGCAGGCCGGGGCGAGTTGGTCGAGGCGGTGCAGACGGTACTCGCGCAGGGCGAGCCGTACGGCAGGGGGAGGGCCGTCGCCAGGGCGATGGAACAGGTCCTCGTCGGCGCGCGCAGCGGCCGCCCGGCCCCGGGCGCACCGCGCAGCGGACTCGCTCCGGCGGTCGAGGCCGAGTTGGCGGCTCTCGGGCTGCCCGGCCCGGGGCCGGTCGGCGCGCCGGCGCCGAGGAGGGGCGGCGGCGCGCGGGGCGGCGGCGCGCCGGGCACCACCGCGTCGGCCGCGGTCCCGACCGCGCGGGATCTGCGTCTGGACCCGCTGCGGTCCGGCCTCGACCGTGCGCGCGACCTGTTGCTTCGCCGCCTGACGGTCTGCGGCGTGCCCTACGCCGAGGCGCGGGGCGTCGTCGGTGCGGGCGGCGCCGAGACGTTGACGACACGGTGGGAGGTGCGCTGGACACCGGCCACCGAGGCGATGCTGTCCGCGGTCGGCGTGCACGGTGTCACGCCCGCCCAGGCCGCCGAGGGGGTGCTGCGCGAGCGGTGGCGGACGGAGCGGGACGAGGGCGGCCCCACCGCCGCGCAGACCCTGGACGGGCTCCGGCAGGCGGCCGAGTGCGGCCTGCCGGACCTCGCGGACGCACGCCTCACGGAGACCGCCGAGGTGCTGCCGGGCGCCGCCGCGCTGCCCGAACTCCTCACCGGGCTGGGCCTTCTGGATCGGCTGCGGGCGGGGCATGTCCCGGGGCTGGGTGCCGACGAGGAGCGTGCGGCCCGGGCCACCGCCGTGGCCGCGCTGCTCACCGCCGCGGCGGTACGCCAGGTGGACGGGCTCAGCGGTGCCGAGGACCCGGCCGACGCGCACGCCCTGCTGGAGCTCGCCCACCGCGCCGACGTGCTCGGCGGCGTCCGGCTGACCGACGCGCTGGCCCGGCTGGCCCATGAGGGGTCCCCGCTGATGCGCGGCGCCGCCGGGGCCGTCCGGGTGCTCCTGGGGCACGAGGACCCCGGCGTGTTCGGCGAACGCGTCGTGTCCTGGGTCGACGCCGCCCGCGACCCCGCTTCCCGCTCCGCGCTCACCGCCCGGCTCGCGGGGCTGCTGACGGCCGCGGGTCCGCTGCTGGAGTCGGCGGCCCCGGCGCTCGAGCCGCTCCTCGACCGGGTGTCGGAGCTGGCCGACCGGGAGTTCCTGGACCGGCTGCCGGCGTTGCGCGGCGGTTTCGACACACTCAGCCCGGCCGCGCGCGACCGTCTCCTGTCCGTCGTCGAGGAGCGTCTGGGCACCGACCGGACGGCCGACACGGGCGGGGTGGATCCGGTCGCGCTCGCCCTGTGGACCCGCGCGGACCTCATGGCCCGGGCCACCCTCGGCGGTCTCCGGCTGCTGCCCCCCGCCGTCCCCACACGTACGCCCCACGAGTCCGCCGAGCCCCGCACCCACCGGCCCGGAGAGGCGAACGAAGGCGACGAGGCCGACCGGGCCGACACGCCCGACGCCACAGCCACAGCCACAGCCACATCAACTTCCGCAGCCGCAGCCACAGCCGCAGGTGCCGCCGCCGCGTCCCTCCCCGCCGAGGAACGTCACCTGGACCCCGCCGACCGCTGGCGGCTGGTGCTCGGCCGACGTACCGACCGGCTGTCTCCGGCGGCGGCCGCGCCGGCCACCGCGTTGGACGAGCTGTACGGCAGCGGGCGGGGCGAGGGCAGCCGGGGCGACCTGACCGGCCCGGGCCGGGGCGGCTCGGGCGGCGGGCGGCAGGCCCCGTATCCGAGTGTGCGGGAGTGGTCGGAGGAACTGACGGCGCTGTTCGGGCCGGGTATCCGCGAGGAGGTCCTGGCGGCCGCGGCCGCGTCGGGCCGGCCCGACGTCTTGGCCGAACTGGACCCGGACAGCGTGCGGCCCTCCGTCGACCTGCTGCGCACCGTGCTGCGGCATGCGGGAGGCCTGCCCGAGGCACGGCTGGCCGCGCTCCGGCCGCTCGTGCGGCGGCTGGTCGAGGCGCTGACCCGGGAGTTGGCCACCCGGTTGCGCCCGGCGCTGCACGGCACCGTCGTGCCGCGTCCGAGCCGCCGCCCGGGCGGCGGCCTGGATCTGCCCCGCACGCTGCGGGCCAACCTGGCGTCGGCGCACCGCGGTCCGGACGGCACGGTCCGGGTCCTTCCGGAGCGCCCCGTCTTCCGCACCCGGGCCAAGAGGTCCGCCGACTGGCGGCTGATCCTGGTGACGGACGTGTCGGGGTCCATGGAGGCGTCCACGGTCTGGGCCGCTCTCACCGCATCGGTGCTGGCGGGCGTGCCCACGCTCTCCACGCATTTCCTGGCCTTCTCCACGGAGGTCATGGACCTCACCGACCACGTCGACGATCCGCTGTCCCTGCTGCTCGAAGTCAGCGTGGGCGGCGGCACGCACATCGCCGCGGGGCTGCGGCACGCCCGGGAGCTCGTCACCGTGCCGTCCCGCACCCTCGTGGTCGTCGTCAGCGACTTCGAGGAGGGCTATCCGCTGGGCGGACTCCTCGCCGAGGTCCGCGCCCTGGTCGGGTCCGGCTGTCATGTGCTGGGGTGTGCCAGCCTCGACGACGCGGGCCGCCCGCGGTACTCGACCGGGGTGGCGGGGCAGCTCGTCGCCGCGGGCATGCCGGTCGCCGCGCTCAGTCCACTCGAACTCGCCCGCTGGGTAGGGGAGAAGATCGCATGAGCCCGCTCCTCCCCCCGGTCGACCCCTCGGTGACCGCCCAGCTCGTCGCGGCGCTGACACCCAGGCTGCGCAAGCGGCTGGACGCGGGTGTCGCCAAGCTCGCCGGGCGGCCTGTCGCCCGGGACGGCGACCTCGTGCGCATCGCGGTCGACGACGACACCGACCTCGAACTGCACGCTCCCGACGGGGTCGTGACGCGTGCCGAGGCGATCCGCTGCGGGTGCCTGCTCGCCCCCGACTGCCTGCACCGGGCCGCCGCGGCGTCGGCGGCGCCAATCGCCGAGATTCCGGAACCGGTGGCCGGGGAGCCACCGCTCACGGAAGCGAAGCGTCCGGCGCCTCCGGCGTCCGTCCCGGTCACGGCTCCCCCTGCGGCCCCCGGGACCGCTGCCACCGACGACCGCACCGCCTCCGACGACCTCGCCCCCGACGACCCCGCTCCCGAAACGGCCACCCCGACCCAGCGCACGGCCGCGGTCGCCCTGCACGACGCTGCGGCAGCCGTGCTGGAGGCGGGCGCCGACGGAGCCGGGGCCGTGCTTCAGGCGGAGCTGCTGCGGGCGGCGCACACCGCGCGACTCGCCGGCCTCCCGCGCGCGGCCGGCCGTGCCGTCGCCGTGGTCACGGCGCTGCGCGCGGCCCGTGGCGCCGACCCCGCCCACCGCCTCGGCGACCTCACCACGGCTCTGCGCGATGTCCTGGTCCTCGCGCACCGCCTCCCGGGAGCCACCGGTCGGGAACTGGCCGGGCTGCGCGGCAGGGTACGCCAGCCGTACACGCCGGACGGGTCGCTGCGCCTGTACGGGCTCTTCGCCGAGCCGGTCCTCACGTCGACCGGACACGCGGGCACCGTGACCTGGACCGCCGATGCCGCGGGGCGGCTCTACACGGTCCCGGACGTGGCCCCGGGCGGCGCGGAACGGGCCGTGGGCTCGGCGGACCGGGCCGTGCGCATCGGCGACACCTCGCTGACCCCTCGTGAACTGTCCCGCGCCGGACTCGCCGTGTCCGGGGCCACGGTCTCCCCGACGGGCCGCCTGGGCGCGGGGGCGGGCGTACGCGCCGTGCGCGCGCCCGGCGCCTCCTGGCACACCGAGCCACTCGACCGACTGTGGGCGGTGCCGGTGGCCGAGCAGATCGCCCGTGCCCTGGCGAGCGACCTGGACGTGCCGACGGCGAAGGCCAAGGACACCGACCCGGGCGGTAAAGCCGGTGACGGCGATGACGCCGGTGACACTCGTGACACCCGTGACACCCGTGACACCGGTGACGGCACCCGCGTTCCCACCGCGCAGGACGGCCGGGACGGACAAGATCTGCTGTTCCTCGACGTCACACTCGTCGGCACGGTCCGCGAGGCGGCGGGCGAGTGTCTCCTCGCCGACTGCGACGGTCTGACGGTCCGGCTCGCCGCCGCGCACGACGACCCCGCGCTGCCCGACCGGGAGAACCTCCGGCTCCTCGCCCTCCTCGCCCGCGAGGGCGGCCCGGGCACCCGGCTGCGCGTGGTCGCCCGGCTCACGCCCGCCCCGCTGCCCCGTGCGGTACTGCTGGCGGCGAGCCGCCCCACCGATCCGGACACGCACGTCGACCTCGGTCTCGACCGGCTCCGTCGCGCGGACCTGCCCGCGGATCCGACGGCGGGCGCCCCGGGCACCTCGGACACCTCGGGCGCCCCGGGCACCTCGGGCGACGCTGGCAACGCCCGGCCCGCGCCCACCATTCAGCCTGGGATCGCGCCCGACGAGGCTCCCGTGCACCTGCTGCGGCGCCGGGTCCACCAGGCCGCGTCCGGCGGCCGCCGCGTGCTCGCCTTCCCCGGGAGCAAGGAGTCCGAGGCCGCCCGCCTGCGCCGGTACGGTCTCGGGACCGCCGGTGAGCTGCTCACCGCGCTGCACGCCGCGGCGGCGGAACGGGCGCGCGACCCCTTCGGCCGCCTGCTCCCGGCCGACACCGGGCGCTTCGCCACGGCATGGCTGGGCGCGGCCGTCTACACGGAGGTGGTCGACCGCGCCCTGTGCGCCGCCGCGTGGGGCGCGAGTCCACCCGGACCCGCGTCTCGGTGATCTCGCCACTCCCGCGCTCGCCAGGGGGCGGGCGGCTCGGTCGGCCGCTCCCTCGCCCTCCGCACCCTCACCATCGCCCCGCCGCACCCACACCATCGCCCCGTCGCACCCTCGCAATCGCCCCTCCGCACCCTCGCGATCACCCGCCGAGCACGGACGGCTCGCCGTAGTATTCGGATGATCTCGTGGGGGAAGGCGGGCCGACATGGGCAGGCAGCGTCCCGGTACGCCGACGCTGGAGGAGGTGGCCGCCCTCGCAGGCGTGGGCCGGGGCACCGTCTCAAGGGTGATCAACAACGCGACCGGCGTGCGCGAGTCCACGCGCCGCGCCGTGCAGCGGGCCGTCGCCGAGCTGGGGTACGTGCCGAATCTCGCGGCCCGTTCCCTGGCGGGGCACCGGGCGGACGCCGTCGCGCTGGTGATGACGGAGCCGGACTGGCGGCTGTTCGGGGAGCCGTTCTTCACCGAGATCGTCCACGCCGTCGGCGACGCCCTCACCGACACCCCGTTGCAGCTGCTGCTCACCCTGGTCCGGACGGAGACCGAGCGGCGGCGCTTCGTGGAGTACGCGCGCGGCGGCCGGGTGGACGGGGTGCTGCTCATGTCCGTGCACGCCGAGGATCCGCTGCCGGACATGCTCGCCGAGGCGGGGCTGCCCACGGTCATGCTGGGTCGGCGTTCCGGCGAGGAGAGCGTCACCTACGTCGACGCCGACAACGCGGGCGGTGCGCGCGGCGCGGTCACACATCTGCTGGACACCGGCCGCGGCACGATCGGGGCGATCAGCGGGCCGCTCGACATGTACGTCGCGCAGTGCCGTCTGCGCGGGTACCGGGAGGCCCTGGAGCCGGCGGGTGTCCCGGCGGGGGCGTCGCTGGTGGTCGAGGGGGACGACTTCACGGAGGAGAGCGGACACCGGGCGATGACCGAACTGCTCGCCCGGCACCCGGATCTCGACGCGGTCTTCGCCGCCTCGGACACGCTGGCGGCCGGGGCGCTCAACGCGCTGCGCGCGGCGGGCCGACGGGTGCCGCAGGACGTCGCCGTGATCGGCTTCGACGACTTCCACCCGGCCCGTCCCACGGACCCGCCGCTGACGACGGTCCGGCAGCCGCTGGAGGAGATCGGCCGCACGATGGTGCGGCTGCTCCTAGAGGAGATGGAGGACCCCGCCGTCGCCTGGCGGCACGTCATCCTCCGCACCGAACTGGTGCTCCGGGACTCCGCCTGACCCGACTTGACCGACGGGAGCGCTCCCGGCGGGACCGCTCCCATCTGCGCCTTCGAGATTCGTTCGACAACTCTGGCGCGCACAGTCTTGTCAGGAACATGAACCGCTTCTACAGTCCCAACAACCGGTAAGTGGGAGCGCTCCCATCAGTGGGGAGTTGGGAGCGCTCCCGCACCGGCCCCTGCTTCCCCCACCCCTCCCCCTCGCTCCCCCCACCCCTCCCGGAGAGGTCCCATGCGAACGCCACGGCCTCAAGACCGCACCCGGCGCGGCCTCTTAGAGGTCCTAACAAAGGCGTTGGACGTGGCGGTGGGTGATGAGGCAGACGGCGAGTCCGAGGAAGGCTTCGTGGATGTCGTCGCGTCGTTCCCAGCGGATGCGCAGGCGGCGGAAGCCGTGCAGCCAGGCGATCGTGCGCTCGACAACGTAGCGGAAGATGCCCAGGCCGGTGCCGTGTGGCTCGCCCCGTCTGGCGATCACGGGCCGGATGCCGCGCTGCCAGAGCTGGCGGCGGTAGATGTCGTGGTCGTAGCCGCGGTCGGCCAGCAGAGCGTCCGGCCGCCGGCGGGGCCTGCCGACCCGGCCCGCGACGGGTGGGATCTTGTCGAGGAGGGGCAGCAGCTGGGTGACGTCATTGCGGTTTCCGCCGGTCAGCGATACCGCGAGCGGGATGCCCTGACCGTCGACGATGAGGTGGTGCTTGCTGCCCGGCCGTGCGCGGTCGACCGGGCTCGGTCCGCTTTTGGGCCCCGTCGGGCAGCCCGCACGTGCGAGGAGTCGATCACCGCCCGCTCCCAGTCCAGCCGGTCCTTCGACCTCAGCTCGTTCAGCAGCAGCTGGTGGAGCTGGTCCCAGACGCCGGCCTCGTTCCAGGCCGCAAGGCGCCGCCAGCAGGTCATGCCCGAGCCGAAGCCGAGTTCCTGGGGGAGGTACTCCCACTGGATGCCGGTGTGCAGCACGAAGAGGATTCCGCACAGGGCCTGCCGGTCCGGCACCCGCGGTCTGCCCTGGACCTTCTTCGGACCTGGCGTCGGCAGCAACGGCTCGACCAGCGACCACAGTTCATCCGACACGATCCACGGCCGCGACTGACGGTTTCCCATACCCAGACCTACGAGCAGAGAGGCCGACAGCCTCATGATCAGCGGCTTTTGTTAGAGCCAGTTAGGCGCTCTGGGCGCGGCCCTGTCGACCTTCACCCTTCTCGCGTCACTCGTGTCCGCCGCGGCCCCGGCCCAGGCGGACACCACGATCTGCGAGCCCTTCGGCACGACGACGATCCAGGGACGCTACGTCGTCCAGAACAACCGCTGGGGCTCCAGCGCCACCCAGTGCGTCACCGCCACCGACACCGGTTTCCGCGTCACGCAGGCCGACGGTTCGGCGCCGACCAACGGGGCACCGAAGTCGTATCCGTCGGTCTTCAACGGCTGCCACTACACGACCTGTTCGCCGGGCACCAACCTCCCGGCCCGGCTCGACACCGTCTCTCGCGCGCCGTCCAGCATCTCGTACGGCTTCGTCGACACCGCCGTCTACAACGCCTCGTACGACATATGGCTGGACCCGACCCCCCGGACCGACGGGGTCAACCAGACGGAGATCATGATCTGGTTCAACAGGGTGGGCCCGATCCAGCCCATCGGCTCGCCGGTGGGCACGGCCACCGTCGGCGGACGCACCTGGGAGGTGTGGAGCGGCGGCAACGGCTCCAACGACGTGCTGTCCTTCGTGGCACCCTCGGCGGTCACCGGCTGGAGCTTCGACGTCATGGACTTCGTCCGGGCGACCGTGGCGCGCGGACTCGCCGAGGACGACTGGTACCTGACGAGCGTGCAGGCGGGCTTCGAGCCCTGGCAGAACGGCGCCGGGCTGGCGGTGAACTCCTTCTCCTCCACCGTCGAGACCGACGGTACCCCGGGCGGCACGGACCCCGATCCCGACCCCGGCGGCCCGGGCGGCGCGTCGGCGTGCGCGGTGTCGTACGGCACGAACGTATGGCAGGACGGTTTCACCGCGGACGTCACCGTCACCAACACCGGTACGGCCCCCGTCGACGGCTGGCGGCTCGCCTTCACCCTGCCCTCGGGCCAGCGGATCACCAACGCCTGGAACGCCTCCGTCGCACCGTCGACGGGCGCGGTCACGGCGACCGGCGCGAGTCACAACGCCCGGATCGCCCCCGGCGGCAGCCTGTCGTTCGGCTTCCAGGGCACATACGGCGGAGCCTTCGCCGAGCCGGCCGCCTTCCGCCTCAACGACGCCGACTGCACCGCGGCGTAGCGGCCCGCCCCGCCCCACCGCTCCTCGCCCGTCCGGTCGAAGCGCCCGCCCCGGACGGGCGGGGACTCCACTCTCGATCTTGTCATGTACGACTCACACATGTGCACGACTTGCACAACTCACACGTGTGCACGACCCACGCACGTTTACGACTCACGCACGGTCACACATCTGCTCACCCACGGACCGGAACCAGGAGACCCCTATGGTTCGACGCACCAGATTCCTTTCACTGGCGGCGGTACTGGCCACCCTGCTGAGTTCGCTCGGCGTGGCCCTCCTCTTCGGGCAGGGGCGGGCCGAGGCACACGGCGTGGCGATGATGCCCGGGTCCCGCACCTACCTGTGCCAGCTGGACGCCAAGACCGGCACCGGCGCCCTCGACCCGACGAACCCGGCCTGTCAGTCCGCGCTCGACCAGAGCGGCGCGACGGCCCTGTACAACTGGTTCGCCGTGCTCGACTCCAACGCGGGCGGCCGCGGCGTTGGTTACGTGCCGGACGGCACCCTGTGCAGCGCCGGCGACCGCTCCCCGTACGACTTCTCCGCCTACAACGCCGCCCGCTCGGACTGGCCCCGCACGCATCTGACGTCGGGGGCGACGATCCCGGTGCAGTACAGCAACTGGGCGGCCCACCCGGGCGACTTCCGGGTGTACCTGACCAAGCCGGGCTGGTCGCCCACGTCCGAGCTGGGCTGGGACGACCTGGAGCTGATCCAGACGGTGACCGATCCGGCCCAGCAGGGCTCGCCGGGCACCGACGGGGGCCACTACTACTGGGATCTCGCGCTGCCCTCGGGCCGCTCGGGCGACGCACTGATCTTCATGCAGTGGGTGCGTTCGGACAGCCAGGAGAACTTCTTCTCCTGCTCGGACGTCGTCTTCGACGGCGGCAACGGAGAGGTCACCGGCATCCGCGGTTCCGGCAGTACTCCGGACCCGGACCCGACGCCGACCCCCACGGACCCGACGGACCCGCCGCACACCGGTTCCTGCATGGCCGTGTACTCCGTGGAGAACTCCTGGAGCGGCGGCTTCCAGGGCTCGGTCGAGGTGATGAACCACGGCACCGAGCCGCTGAACGGCTGGGCCGTGCAGTGGCAGCCGGGCGGCGGGACCACGCTCGGCGGGGTGTGGAACGGTTCGCTGTCCAGCGGCTCCGACGGTACCGTCACGGTCCGGAACGTGGACCACAACCGCGTCGTACCACCGGACGGCAGCGTGACCTTCGGCTTCACCGCCACCTCGACCGGCAACGACTTCCCGGTCGACTCGATCGGCTGCGTGGCTCCCTGACGCGAACTCGGGCACACGCCCCGGCAACGCCCTGACGCACGTCGGGACACGGTCGGCGGGACCCTGCGGGCTCCCGCCGACCTCACGTGCCGGTTACGAATCGCTCAACCTCTGGTTGCGGAGCGGTGATCGGGCGACGATAGGGCCATGACTCCGGCCCAGCGCGCCTTTGAGCGGCTGCACGCCTGGCCCGACCTCTCGGCGGGTCCGGCCAGTTGCGGAACCGGACGGGCCCTGTGCTCCGTCCGCGACGAGATCGTCCACTTCCACTCGGACCGGGACGTGGACCTCCACCTCACCCACCGGGCCATCCAGCGCTTCCAGTACGACCTCGGCGGCTCCACCGCCATCCGTCTGGTGCCCGGCTCCCGTTGGGTGACCGTGCACCTGGACTGCGAAGCGGACGTCGACCTGCTGCTGAGCCTGGTGAGCATCGCGCTCAAGGCCCACCAGTCCCGGCCCCCGGCCGACATCGCCCCCGGTGCTGCGGGGCCAGCGGGTCTCCCGGCGTCCCCGGGGTGCAACTTCCACCGGGTCACGGTGCTTCCGCGCGCCGCGGCCGGGGAGGCCTGAGTCCGGCCGCGGCGAGGGCCGCGCCGAGCACGCAGAGGGCGCCCGTGACGACCACGGCCACGTGGACGCCGTTCATGAACGCCTGCCCGCTGCCCTCCACCACGGCGGCCCGCAGCCCGGCCGGCATGTCGCCGGAGACGGGTGCCACGCCCATCGCCACGGCGTCCCTGGCCTCCTGGAGGCCGTCGGCCACGGCCGGGGGCACGCCCGCGCCGGTCAGCTCGCCGGTGAGGGTGCCGCCCACCTTGGCGCTGATCAGGGAGACCAGCACGGAGGTGCCGAGCGCGCCGCCGATCTGGAGGGTCGTCGCCTGGAGACCTCCCGCCACACCGCCGTCCCGGACGGGGGCGTTGCCGACGATGGCGTCGGAGGAGGCGGCCATCACCATGCCGACGCCGAGGCCGAGCGCGATGAAGGGCGGCCACATCGTGGCGTAGGAGGAGTCGGTCTGCCAGGTGAGCATGCCGAAGCAGGAGGCCGCCTGGAGCAGCATGCCCAGCGGCATGGTCAGCCGGGGCCCGTAGCGCTGGGTCAGGATCGCGCCCAGGGGCGAGGCGACCAGCGAGGCGAGGCTGAGCGGGAGCGTCCGCACACCCGCCTCGACCGGCGTGAAGCCCCGCACGTTCTGTAGGTAGAGCATGACGAAGAAGATCACGCCGAGCATCACGAAGAAGTTCAGCGCGGTGACGACCGCGCCGATGGTCAGCGCACGGCTGCGGAACAGGCGCATGGGCAGCAGCGGGTGCGCCACGCGGGTCTCGTAGCGGCCGAACACCAGCAGGAGTACGAGGCCGGCGGCGACGGCGCCGAGGGTGCCGGCGGAGGTCCAGCCCCAGGTCTCGCCCTTGACGACGCCGAAGACGACGGCGAGGAGGCCGAGGGCGAGCAGGACGAGGCCGGGTATGTCGAAGCGCTCGCGGGCCGCGGCGTTGCGGCTCTCCGGCAGGACGAGGGCGCCGAAGGCGATGGCGGCGACACCGATGGGGGCGTTGATGTAGAACACCGACTCCCAGTCGACGTGCTCCACGAGAAGGCCGCCGACGATGGGCCCGAGGGCCGTGGCGACGGCGGAGACCATGGCCCAGATGCCGACGGCCATGCCGAACTTCCTGGGCGGGAAGACGGAGCGGAGCAGTCCGAGGGTGTTGGGCATCAGCAGTCCCCCGAAGGCGCCCTGGAGGGCGCGGAAGGCGACGACGCCCTCGATCGAACCGGACAGGCCGATGGCGACGGAGGCGAGGGTGAAGCCGGCGACTCCCACCAGGTAGTACGTGCGGCGGCCGAAGCGGTCGCCGAGCTTGCCACCCAGGATGAGGGTGGCGGCGAGGGCCAGCAGGTAGGCGTTGGTCACCCACTGGAGCTGGGCGGTGGAGGCGTGCAGGTCGCTGCCGATCTCGGGGTTGGCGATGGCGACGACGGACCCGTCGAGCTGGACCATGAAGAGGCCGAACGCGACGGCGAGGAGGGTCAGCCAGGGATTGGACCGCAGCCGGCCGGCCGCCCGTGGGGCGGTGTCGGTCTCGGCCGCGGGCGTGGCGGAGTGGTCCACGGAGGTGGAGGGCATGGAGGAGCTTCGCTTCCGATGTCGGAGTGGTGCGGGAAAGGATCGGCGCGCCGCCAGGGCGGATACCCGGCACGGCGGACGCCGCGAGCGGCAGGTAGGCAGTTCGGCGGACGCCGCGAGAGGCCGGTAGGCAACTCGGCGGACGCCGCGAGAGGCAGGTACGCGGCACGGCGGACGCCACGAAGGCGGGCGCGTGGGTCAGAGGGACACAGCGGGGGGCGAGCCCGTGGCTCAGCGGGACACCGCGGGGGCCGGCCCGTGGCTCACAGGGACGCCGCGAAGCGGGCCCGTGGGTCAGCGGGCGCCGGGCGGAGGTGCCGCGTCAACGCGTCGAGGGCGTCCAGGGCGGAGCCGAGCGCGCCCCGCTGTCCCTCGGTGAGGGAGGTCAGGGCGTGGCGGATGAACGCGGTCTCCAGTTCCCGCACCTCGGACACCC
The DNA here is from genome assembly GCF_002188365.1 of Streptomyces sp. CS113. Taxonomy (NCBI): domain Bacteria; kingdom Bacillati; phylum Actinomycetota; class Actinomycetes; order Kitasatosporales; family Streptomycetaceae; genus Streptomyces; species Streptomyces sp. CS113. The sequence goes on along the minus strand of NZ_KZ195574.1, from coordinate 7,402,480 downwards.
GTTCACGCGCCGTGGCGGTGAGGTGGAGGTGGGCGATCCGCTTGTCGTCGCTGTCCCGCCGGCGTTCCAGGTCGCCCCGCTCGGTGAGCTGGGAGACCAGGGCGCTGACGTTGTTCGGCTTCATCAGCAGGGCCTCGGCGGCCTCGCGCACCGTGACGCCCTCGTGCTGCGCGACGAACCGCAGCAGGGCGAGTTGGCCCTCGGTGGGCTTGGGGTGCGGGTACCGGGCGGTGACCTGTCGGTCCAGCGCCCGGTGCAGCGCGGGAAGGCACGCCGCGAGCCCGGAGGCCACGCGGTCGATGTCCCGCCGAGGGGTGCTGGAGTCGGTCACCCCGAGACAATAGATATGGCCGGATAGGTATGTCAAAAGAGGCACCTTGCGCAGGACGCGGCCGGCCCGCCCCGGGTGCCGCGCAACGCACTCGCAACGTTCCCCGTGCTGGCATGGGCGGCATGGGTGACACATACAGGGAGACCCCGCGCGTCGAGCTGACCCCCGAGGCGTCCGCATGGCTGCGCCGGCTCCGCGAGGCGCACGGCCCGCTGATGTTCCACCAGTCGGGCGGCTGCTGCGACGGCAGCGCCCCCATGTGCTATCCCGCCGGCGAGTTCCGCACCGGCGCCGCCGACGTCCTGCTCGGCGAACTGGCCGTCGAGGGTGTGGCGGAGCCGGTGGAGTTCTGGATGTCGCGCAGCCAGTACGAGGCGTGGCGTCACACCCGGCTGATCGTGGACGTCGTGCCGGGCCGCGGCAGCGGCTTCTCGCTGGAGGCGCCCGAGGGGGTGCGCTTCCTCATCCGCTCCCGCGTGCTGGACGCCTGAGGCCGGCCCCCTCCCCCTCGGCCGTCAGCGCACCAGGGGAAGGAAGATCGTGTCGACGATCTCCTCGACGACGTCGTCGGGGACCGGCGCGAGGGTCGCGAGGATCTCCTGGCGCAGCAGGTCGAAGGGGAGGGACCTGACGCGCCCGGTGAGCCGTTCCGGCCTGGCCTCGCCGCGCGCGACGGCCCGGTCGTAGACCTCGGCGAGCGCGTCCGCGGATTTGCCGCGGGCCGCGTCGAGCAGGTCTCCGGGGTTGGTGCCGGTCTCCTGGTAGTAGCCGGCCAGGTGCGCGTACATGAGGATGACGAGCCGGACGTTGGCGGTGCCGATCTCCCGCATGAGGGCGAGGACGTCCCCCCGCAGGCTTCCCGTGTCGGGTGTGTCGACGCGCGCTTCCTCCAGGGCGTGGGCGACGGCCGCCCTGGCCAGTTCGTCGCGGTGCGCCCAGCGGCGGTACAGCACCGGCGGGCTGGTGCCCGCGCGCCTGACGACGGCGTCCATGGTGAACCTGGCGTAGCCGCGCTCGGCGAGTTCGCCCCAGGCCGCGTCCAGGAGCGCCTTCTCCAGTGCCGCTCCGCGGCGCCGCTGCGCCATCCACGCCCCCTCGCTTGGGAAAGAGTTGTCTTTCTTACTCTATCGCCCTACCCTGCCGAGAGTAAGAAAGAGTGCCCTATCTTAAGGAGGTGGGGGATCATGAGCACCCCCCACGGGACCGCGCCCACGACGCCGGGTCCCGATCGCGTCGACCCCGCCGTGTGGCGCATCGGGGCCACCCTCGTCGTGGGCGCGCTCGCCGTCGTCTTCGACACCACCGTCGTCAGCGTCGCGCTGGGCGACCTGGCGACGGCGTTCGACGCCCCGCTGGCCACCGTCCAGTGGGTGAGCACCGGCTATCTGCTGGCGGTGTTCGTCACCATCCCGCTCGCCGTGTGGGCCCAGTCGCGCTTCGGCGGCCGACGGCTGTGGATCGCGGCACTGGGCGGGTTCCTGCTCGGCTCGGTCCTGAGCGCGCTGGCGTGGAACGCCACGAGTCTGATCGTCTTCCGTGTCGTCCAGGGCCTGGCGGGCGGCATCATGATGCCGCTCATGGCCACGCTGCTCATGCAGGCGGCCGAGGGCCGCCGTCCGGGCAAGGTGATGGCGATCATCACCGTGCCCACCGCGCTCGGCCCGATCCTCGGGCCGGTCCTGGGCGGTCTCGTCCTGCATCTGGCCGACTGGCGCTGGATGTTCCTCGTCAACATCCCGTTCTGCGCCGTCGGCGGATGGCTGGCCCTGCGGAACCTCCCCGACGACCGGCCGGAGCCCGGCGGCCCCCGCGTCCGCCTGGACGTGATCGGCCTGCTCCTGCTCTGCCCGGGCGTCACCGCCCTGGTCTACGGCCTGTCCCGGGTCGAGGGCGGCACGGGCTTCACCGGCGCCGCGGTCCTCGTGCCGCTGCTCGGCGGACTCGCCCTCGTCGGCGGCTTCACCGTCCGGTCCCTGACCCGCCCCGGCGGCTCCCTGGTCGACCTGCGGCTGTTCCGCCACCGCGCGGTGGCCTCCTCCGCCACCCTGCTCTTCCTGGGCGGCATCGCGCTGTACGGGCCGATGATGCTGCTTCCGCTGTACTTCCAGCAGGTTCGCGGCGAGGACGCCCTCGGCGCCGGGCTCCTGCTCGTCCCGCAGGGTGCCGGGGCGCTGCTCGCGCGCGGCCTGGCGGGCCGGTACCTGGACCGCGTCGGCCCCCGCCGCGTCGCCGTCGCCGCCTTCGCCCTCGTCGCGGTGGCCACGGTGCCGTTCGCCTTCGTCACCGCCGACTCCGGCGGGACCCCGCTCATGGCCGCGCTGTTCGTCCGCGGCATCGCGCTCGGCGCCGCCATGATCGCGCCGATGGGCGCCGCCTACGTCGGACTGCGCCACCGGGAGATCCCCGACGCCGGTGTCATCACCCGCGTCGCCCAGCAGATCGGCGGCTCGGTGGGGATCGCCGTGCTCGCCGTCGTCCTGCAACACGCCTCGCTCGGCGCCCACGGCCCGAGCGCCCTGGCCGACGCCTTCGACCGGGCCTTCTGGTGGTCGGTGGCGCTCACCGCTCTCGCCGTCCCGCTGTGCCTGCTGCTGCCCGGCCGGCCGCAACTCCCGCCCCCAGCCGGGGCGGCGCGGACCGCCGCGGCGGCCGGTCCCCGCCGTCCTAAGGTCTGAGGCTCCCCACGATGTCCGCCGTCGCGGTCAGTCCGCTGTTGATGGTCGGGGCGATGCTCGTGCTCGCCAGGTAGAAGCCGAGCAGCAGGCACACCAGTGCGTGCGAGACCTTCAGCCCGCCGTTGCGCAGGAAGAGCACCGCCAGGATGGACAGCAAGAGCACCACAGAGATGGAAACGGCCATCGTCAACCTCCTCCGCCACGTCCACTTCGCGGCGTTCGGCCGTAAGTGTGGCGTAGCGGAGGGTTCGTCCGTGCGGCTGACCTGTCCTCCGAACGAGTGGTGTCCCGGCGCCGCCCTACGCGCCGCGGTGGGCGTCGAGGAACGCCTCGAGGCCCGCGAGGTCGTCGGTGTTGAGGTGGTCGACACCGGCGGCGAGCAGTTCCGCCCACACCGCGTCCCGGGCGGGCCCCGGCACGTCGGGCGTGGCCCAGAAGCGCACCCGCTGCCCGCGGGCGTGGGCCGCGCCCACGATGTCCCGCAGCCTGCGTCGCTCGGCCGCCGGGAAGGTGCCGACGCCCTGCCAGGTGAAGTTGAGCGTCCAGTTGTCGCTGATCAGCGGGACGAAGGAGGCCGGTGCGGCGGTGCCGAGGTCGGTGAGGCGGCCGTCGTAGAAGGCCCGGCGGGTGCGCTGGGCCGCCATGGGCACGCGGGCGGCCCGGTCGCCGGAGACCACCGCGGTGACCGCACCCGGGAACACCCGACCGTGGGCGTAGGAGGTGAACAGGTGCGGGTAGCGGCGCAGTCGGCGGTCGAGTTCGAGGTACGTCGCCTCGCCCTCGGTCTTGATGTCGATCAGGAGTTGCAGGGCGCGGCGGTCCCGCCGGTAGACCCGGCCGTGCTGTGCGCGGACGCGGGCGGCGAGCGGGTCGAGGTAGAGCGCCTCCAGGGTGCGGGACGGGTCGAGGTCCTCGGGGTCGTGGGCGACCAGGAGTCGGCCGCCGACCAGGTAGATGTCGGCCTCGACGCTGCCGAATCGGTGGTCGAGGGCGTCGAGGAGGGGCCGGGGGTGCTCGTAGTCGTTGTGGGCGTGCGCGCGCCACAGCGGGCGCGGCCCGTGCCTGCCGTCGGACGCCAGCGCGGTGCCGGCGGGCAGGGCGACCGCGCCCGCGAGGGCGGCGCCGAGGGTGGTGAGGGCTCTGCGTCGGGTGGTGAGGGCCATGCTCTGCCTCCCTGGAAGTGCCGTACGGGACCCCAGTGAGTATGGGGTCCCTCCGGCCTCAGGGAGCAGAGCCGTGCGGGGAGTTGGCCGGACCGCCGCCGGTCGTTCACTTCAGCGGCGGCCTCCCGGACCGCACGCGCCCGCGTGCGGGGGCGGGTACGTCAGGGCGCCCGCAGGTCGACCAGTTCGGCCAGCGCCGCCCGGTGGGCGCCCGCCGCGCCGTAGGCGATCGAGTCGGCCTTGGCCCGCTTGAGGTACAGGTGGACCGGGTGTTCCCACGTCATGCCGATGCCGCCGTGCAGTTGCAGCGCCTCCTCGGCGGCGTGGACCGCGACCCGGGCGGCGTACGCCTGGGCCACGGCCACCGCCACGTCGGTGTCGACGCCGGTCGCCAGGGCGTCGGCCGCGTTGCGGGCGGCGGCGCGCAGGCCCGCCACCTCCAGCCACAGCCGGGCGAGCCGGTGCTTGAGGGCCTGGAAGCCGCCGACCTGCCGGTTGAACTGCTTGCGTTCCTTGAGGTAGCGGACCGTCTCGGTCAGCAGCCAGTCGGCGAGGCCCAGTTGTTCGCAGGCGAGCAGCCCGGCACCGGCGCGCAGCGCCCGGCGCACGGCGGGTGCCGCCTCGCCGAGCCGGTGCCCAGGGGCGCCGTCCAGGGTCACCCGCGCCACCGGCCGGGTGGCGTCGAGAGACACCTGCCCGGTGACCGCCGCGTCGGCGGCGCGGACCGCGTACAGGCCGCCGTCGTCGGCGGGCACGAGCAGCACGTCGGCGAAGGAGGCGTCGGCGATGCCGGTCAACTCGCCGTGCAGCGCGCCCGCTTCGAGTCGTACCTGCGGGACGGCGCCGCCCGGTGCCACGTGCAGTCCGACGGCCAGTACGGCGACGGTGGTGGCGGACGCCAGCTCGCCCAGCAGGTCGTCCGCCGCGCAGGCCAGCAGCGCCTCGGTGGCGACGACGGCGCTCGTCAGGTACGGCACCGGTGCGACCGCCCGGCCCAGTTCCTCCAGGACCACGCCCGCTTCGCGGTGGGTGGCGCCCTGGCCGCCCAGGTGCTCCGGGACCAGCAGGCCCGCGAGGCCCATCGAGCCGGCGAGCACCTTCCACAGCGACGCGTCGTGCGGGGCGGCCGACTCGGTGCGGGTGAGGACGGCCGCCGGGTCGCAGTGGTCGGTGAGCAGGTCCCGGACGGCGGCGCGCAGCGCCTCTTCCTCCTCCGAGTGGAGCAGGGCGGGTTCCGGCTGTGCGCTCATCGGGCGAGGTCCTTCCATGCGACGTCCTTGTCGGTGCGCGGCTCGGCGGGCAGGCCGAGGACGCGCTCGGCGACGATGTTCAGCAGGACCTCGCTGGTCCCGCCCTCGATGCTGTTGCCCTTCGACCGCAGGTAGCGGTATCCGGCGTCGCGGCCGGTGAAGTCGACCAGCTCGGGGCGGCGCATGGTCCAGTCGTCGTAGAGCAGGCCCTCCTCGCCGAGGAGTTCGACCTCCAGGCCGCTGATCTCCTGGTTGAGCCGGGCGAAGTTCAGCTTCATGCCGGCGCCCTCGGGGCCGGGCTGGCCGGCCGCCAGCTGCTGGCGCAGGCGCACGCCGGTGAGGCGCGCGACCTCGGCCTCGACCCACAGGCCGAGCAGCCGCTGGTGCAGGTCGTGGGTGCGCAGTTCGGGGCGTTCGCGCCAGGTCGCGGCGATCTTGCCGATCATGCCGCCCTCGCGGGGGATCGGCGTGCCGCCGATGGCGACGCGTTCGTTGTTCAGCGTGGTCTGCGCGACCCGCCAGCCGTCGCCGGTCTCGCCGAGGCGGCGGGAGTCGGGGATGCGGACGTCGGTGAGGAACACCTCGTTGAACTCGGCCTCGCCGGTGATCTGGCGCAGCGGCCGCACCTCGACGCCGGGGTCGGTCATGTCGCACACGAAGTAGGTGATGCCCCGGTGCTTGGGCACGTCCGGGTCGGTGCGGGCGATGAGGATGGCCCAGCGGGCGAGATGGGCGCTGGAGGTCCACACCTTCTGGCCGTTGACGACCCAGTCCTCGCCGTCCCGGACGGCGCGGGTGCCGAGGGCCGCCAGGTCGGACCCGGCGCCCGGCTCGCTGAAGAGCTGGCACCACACCTCCTCGCCGGTCCACAGCGGACGCAGCAGCCGGCGCTGCTGCTCCTCGGTGCCGTACTGGAGGATGGTCGGGGCGGCCATGCCGAGGCCGATGCCGATGCGCCGGGGGTCGTTGTCGGGGGCGCCCTCGGCCGCCAGCTCGGCGTCCACGACGGCCTGGAGGGAGCGCGGCGCACCGAGTCCGCCGAGTCCCTGCGGGTAGTGCACCCAGGCCAGTCCGGCGTCGAAGCGGGCCCGCAGGAAGTCCAGGCGGTCCGTGGTGGCCGGTGGGTGCGCGGCGAGCAACTCACGGGTACGGCGGCGCAGTTCCGCTGCGTCGGTCATGCGGCGGCTCCCTTGTCCAGGTTCTCCGGTACGACGGCCAGGCGGCCGGTGCTCCTGCCGTCGGCGACGCGCTGAACGGCGTCGGCGGCGTCGGCGAGCGGCACCCGCTCGCTCACCAGCGGCTTGATCGCGCCCCGCGCCGCCAGCTCGGTGAGCTGTTCGTGGCAGTGCCGGACCAGCTTCGGGTCCTTGGTGTTGTACAGGCCCCAGTGCAGGCCGAGGATCGCGTAGTTCTTGACCAGCGCGTGGTTCAGCGCGGGGCTGGGGATCGTGCCGCTGGCGAAGCCGACGACGACGATCCGGCCCTCGAAGGCGACGACCTTGGCGGACTGGGCGTAGGCCTGGCCGCCGACCGGGTCGTAGATCACGTCGGCACCCCGGCCGCCGGTGGCCTCCTTCACGGTGGCGATGACGTCGTCGGCGTGCCGGTCGACGACCACGTCGCAGCCCAGCTCGCGGGCGACGGCCGCCTTTTCGGGGCCGCCGACGACGCCGACGACGGTGGCACCGGCCGCCTTGCCCAGCTGCACCGCGGCGCTCCCGACGCCGCCCGCGGCGGCGTGGACCAGCAGGGTCTCCCCGGCTTGCAGCCGGGCCCGGCGGTGCAGGCCGAACCAGCCGGTCTGGTAGCCGATGTGCAGGGCGGCGGCCTCGGCGTCGTCGAGGGCGTCCGGCGCGGGCAGCAGGGCACGGGCGTCGGCGAGGGCGTACTCGGCGAAGCCGCCGTGCGGCAGTACCGGGTTGGCGATGACGCGGCGCCCGTCCTCGGTCTCGCCGCAGATCTCCACGCCCGGCGTGAACGGCAGCGGCGGCCGGACCTGGTACTGGCCCCGGCACATCAGGGCGTCCGGGAAGTTGATGTTCGCGGCGCGGACCCTGAGCAGGACCTGGCCCTCGCCCGGCGTCGGCGGCGGCACGTCCGCGAGGCGCATCACCTCGCCCGGCTCGCCGTTCTCGTGCACCTGCCATGCCTGCATGCGGGGCCTCCACCGACTGCGTCGTCCGACCGGGTCCTCCGCATACTAAGCGGTCGCTTGCCGATCAGGGAACAGGGTGGGACGTCACGCCTGCGCGGGCCGCGCCCGTACGTGCATCCGCTCGCCCTGCGGGCCGAAGAGGCTCAGGAACTCGGCCGGCCCCTCCCCCGTCGATCCGAACCAGTGCGGCACCCGGGTGTCGAACTCGGCCGCCTCCCCGGCCGACAGCACCACGTCGTGCTCGCCGAGCACGAGCCGCAGCCGGCCGGAGAGGACGTAGAGCCACTCGTACCCCTCATGGGTACGCGGGTCGGGTTCCTCGTTCCGCTGGGGCTCCAGCACCTTGAACGCCTGGAGGCCGCCCGCCTGGCGGGTGAGCGGCCAGTGGGTGCGGCCGTGCCGCACGATGGGCCTGGCGCGCACCCGGGGGTCGCCGACCTGCGGGGCACCGACCAGTTCGTCCAGCGGCACCTGGTGGGCCTGGGCGATCGGCAGCAGCAGTTCGAGGCTCGGTTTGCGCAGGCCCGACTCCAGCCGCGAGAGGGTACTCACCGAGATGCCGGTCGACTCGGACAGCGCCGCCAGGGTCACCTCGCGCTCCTTGCGCACCTGGCGGAGCCGCGGCCCCACACCGGCGAGGACATCGTCTGCGGTCGTCATGCGTTTATTGCAGTTCCGGCAAACAAGTTTGTCAATACCGCGGTATCCGAGCGACCTTCTACGTGGAGGTGGTCACCATGACCCAGAACACGGATGTCACCCAGAACGAGGCCCTGACCGGCACCTACGACGTGGTGGTCGTCGGCGGCGGCGCGGCGGGGCTCTCCGCCGCGCTGGTGCTGGGCCGCTCGCGGCTGCGCACCCTGGTGGTCGACGCCGGCGAGCCCCGCAACGCGCCCTCGGCCCACATGCAGGGGTACCTGACCCGGGACGGGATGTCCCCGGCCGAGTTCCTGGCGCTGGGCCGTCAGGAGATCGCGCGCTACGGGGTGGAGCTGGTCCGCGACCGCGCCGTGGACGTGTCCCGGGACGGGGACTTCGCGGTACGGCTGGCCGGCGGGTCAACCGTGCACGCCCGCCGGCTGATCGTCACCACGGGGCTCAAGGACGAGCTGCCGACCGTGCCCGGGGTCGCCGAGCGGTACGGCCGGGACGTGCTGCACTGCCCGTTCTGCCACGGCTGGGAGGTGCGGGACGAGCGCTTCGGCGTCCTGGCCACCAGCCCGCTCAGCGTGCACCAGGCCCTGATGGTGTCCGGCTGGTCGGACGACGTGACGCTCTTCCTGCACACGGTCGCCGAGCGGGAGCTGTCCGACGACGACCTGCGGCGGCTCGCCGCGGCCGGGGTCAAGGTGGTGCCCGGCGAGGTCGCCGCCCTGCGGGTCGAGGACGACCGGCTCACCGGGGTGCGGCTGGCGGACGGCACGGCGCACGACCGCACGGTGGTGTTCGTCGCGCCGAAGGCGGTCCCGCAGACCGGCCTGATGGAGCGGCTGGGGGCCCAGTTGCAGGAGACGCCGTTCGGCGCCTATCCCGTGGTGGACCCGACGGGCCGGACCAGCGTGCCCGGCGTGTGGACCGCCGGCAACGCGATGGGCTTCGCCGAGCAGGTCGTGCACGCGGCGAGCGGCGGGTACCGCGCGGCGTCGGCGGTCGTGGGCGACCTGATCATGTCGGACCTGGACGCTGCCCTCGCCGAGTGACCCGCCGGAGCACCCGGGAGGGCGTACGCGGGGACACGGCGCCCGCCGTTCCCGGGTTCCACGGGGCCGGGCGCCGACCGCGGGGTGTGCGCCCGCCCTCTCCGGTGCACCATGGCTGCATGCTGCTTGCCCGGTTGGCCCAGGTGTCCCGGGAGGTCGCCGCCACGTCGGCGCGGTCCCGGAAGACCGTCCTGCTCGCGGAGCTGTTCCGCGAGGCGGAGGCGGCGGACGTACCGGTCGTCATCCCGTACCTGGCGGGACGGCTCCCGCAGGGCCGGATCGGCGTCGGCTGGAAGGTGCTGAGCCGCCGGGTGCCGCCGGCCGGCGTGCCGAGCCTGACCGTGCGGGACGTGGACGCCCGGCTCACCCGGCTCGGCGCGGTCTCCGGCCCCGGTTCGCAGGCCGAGCGGGCCCGGCTGGTCGGCGAGCTGATGGGCGCGGCCACGGAGGACGAGCAGCGCTTCCTGATCGGGCTGCTCACCGGAGAGGTCCGCCAGGGCGCCCTGGACGCGGCCGCCGTCGAGGGCCTGGCGGCGGCGACGGACGCTCCCCCGGCGGACGTACGCAGGGCGGTGATGCTCGCCGGGTCGCTCCAGACGGTGGCCGAAGCGCTGCTGGCCGACGGACCCGGCGCCCTGGACCGGTTCCGGCTCACCGTGGGCCGCCCCGTCCTGCCGATGCTGGCGCACAGCGCGTCCTCGGTCGCCGAGGCGGTCGGCAAGCTGGGTGCCGCGGCCGTGGAGGAGAAGCTGGACGGCATCCGCGTCCAGGTGCACCGGGACGGCGGCACCGTACGGGTCTACACCCGCACCCTGGACGACATCACCGACCGGCTCCCGGAGGTCACCGACGCGGCCCTCGCGCTGCCCGGCGAACGGTTCATCCTGGACGGCGAGGCGATCTCCCTCGACGCGGGCGGCCGCCCCCGGTCCTTCCAGGCGACCGCCGGCCGGGTGGGCTCCCGCACCGACGTGGCCACGGCGGCGCGGGCGGTTCCGGTCTCCGCCGTCTTCTTCGACGCGCTCTCCGTCGACGGCCGCGACCTGCTCGACCTGCCGCTGACCGAACGGCACACGGAGCTGGCCCGGCTGGTCCCCGAACCGCTGCGGGTACGGCGCACGCTGGTGCACGGCCCCGCCGACACCGGTGCCGCCGAGCAGTTCCTCGCCGACACGCTGGCACGCGGACACGAGGGCGTGGTCGTCAAGGGACTGGACGCCGCGTACAGCGCGGGCCGGCGCGGCGCGTCCTGGCTGAAGGTCAAGCCGGTGCACACGCTCGACCTGGTGGTGCTGGCCGCCGAGTGGGGCCACGGCCGCCGCACCGGCAGGCTCTCCAACCTCCACCTGGGCGCCCGCACCGCCGACGGCTCCTTCGCGATGCTCGGCAAGACCTTCAAGGGCATGACCGACGCCCTGCTGGCCTGGCAGACCGAGCGCCTCCGGGAGCTGGCCGTCGAGGAGCACGGCTGGGGCGTGACCGTACGGCCCGAACTCGTCGTCGAGATCGCCTACGACGGTCTCCAGCGCTCCACCCGCTACCCGGCCGGCGTCACCCTGCGCTTCGCCCGCGTGGTCCGCTACCGCGAGGACAAGCGCCCCGAGGACGCGGACACCGTGGACACCCTGCTCGCCGCCCACCCCGGGGTCGCCCCGTGAGGCGCAGCGCGGGCCTGCTGCTGCACCGGCGCGGGCCGGGCGGGGAGCTCCAGGTGCTCCTCGGCCACATGGGCGGACCGTTCTACGCCCGCCGGGACGCCGGAGCGTGGACCGTGCCCAAGGGCGAGTACGACCCGGCGGAACCGGCGTGGGAGGCGGCCCGGCGCGAGTTCCGGGAGGAGCTGGGGCTGCCGCCGCCCGACGGCGAGGCGGTGCCGCTCGGCGAGGTGCGGCAGGCGGGCGGAAAGGCCGTCACGGTCTGGGCCGTGGCGGCCGACCTCGATCCGGCGACGGTCGTGCCCGGCACCTTCACCCTGGAGTGGCCGCCGAGGTCGGGGCGGACGGAGGAGTTCCCCGAGCTGGACCGGGTGGCCTGGTTCGGGCTCGACCGGGCGCGCGAGGTGATCGTGAAGGCGCAGGCCGCGTTTCTCGACCGGCTGGCTGAGCACTCGCAGTGAGGAGACGCGACGAGGAAGCCGCGGCCCGTCCGCGTTGCGGTGCCCCGCGCCGCGCGCCAAGGTCGAAGCACGCATGCACTCAGGGAGGTCGGCCATGCCCATCGCGACGGTGAACCCGGCGAACGGCGAGACGCTCAGGACGTACGAGGCCATGGGCGAGGAGGAGATCGAGCGCCGGATCGAGCTCGCGGAGGCCACCTTCCGCACCTACCGGACCACGGGGTTCTACGAGCGGGCCGGGCTGATGCGCCGGGCCGCCGACCTCCTGGAGGCGGACCAGAAGGAGATCGGCAGGGTCATCACCACGGAGATGGGCAAGCCGGTCAAGCAGGCCCGCGCGGAGGCGGCCAAGTGCGCCAAGGCGATGCGCTGGTACGCCGACCACGCGGCCGAGCTGCTGGCCGACGAGGAGCCCGCCGACGCCGACGTGAAGGACTCCGGCGCCTCCCGGGCCCTGGTCCGCTACCGGCCGCTCGGTCCGGTGCTCGCGGTGATGCCGTGGAACTTCCCGCTCTGGCAGGTGATCAGGTTCGCGGCGCCCGCGCTGATGGCGGGCAACGTCGGGCTGCTCAAGCACGCCTCGAACGTGCCGCAGACCGCCCTGTACCTGGAGGACCTGTTCCACCGGGCGGGCTTCCCCGAGGGCTGCTTCCAGACCCTGCTCATCGGCTCGGCGGCCGTCGACGACATCCTGCGCGACGAGCGGGTGCGGGCCGCCACCCTCACCGGCAGCGAGCCGGCGGGCCGCGCGGTGGCCTCCACCGCCGGGGAGATGATCAAGAAGACGGTCCTCGAGCTGGGCGGCAGCGATCCGTTCGTCGTCATGCCGTCCGCGGACGTCGAGCGGGCCGCCGCGGTGGCGGTGACCGCGCGCACGCAGAACGCCGGGCAGTCGTGCATCGCCGCGAAGCGGTTCATCGTGCACACGGACGTGTACGACGCCTTCGCCGAGCGCTTCACCGAGGGCATGCGGGCCCTGAGGGTCGGCGACCCGATGGACGAGGAGACCGAGGTCGGCCCGCTCTCCAGCGAGCAGGGCCGCAGCGACCTGGTGGAGCTGGTCGACGACGCGGTACGCGGCGGCGCGGACGTGCTGTGCGGCGGAGAACGCCCGGACGGGCCGGGCTGGTACTACCCGCCGACCGTCCTGGCGGGCGTCACCCGCGAGATGCGCATCCACCGCGAGGAGGCCTTCGGGCCGGTCGCCACGCTCTACCGCGCGGCCGACCTGGACGAGGCGGTGCTGATCGCCAACGACACCGACTTCGGGCTCAGTTCCAACGTGTGGACGCGCGACGACGCGGACGTGGACCGCTTCGTCCGGGACCTGGAGGCGGGCGGCGTGTACGTCAACGGGATGACGGCGTCCCACCCGGCGTTCCCGTTCGGCGGGGTCAAGCGGTCGGGCTACGGGCGTGAGCTGTCCGGGCACGGAATCCGCGAGTTCTGCAACATCACCACCGTATGGCACGGAGCGTGAGCCTTCCGCGACTACGATCCCCTTTGTGAACCGCGAAGTGACCCTGCCTCTGATCGTCGACGACCGCGGCACGCTCCAGGTCGCCGCGTCCGACGTGAGCAAACTGCTGCGCACGGTCGGCGGGCGCTGGCTGCGGCTGGTGGAGACCGGCGAGGAGAACCTGGACGAGAACACCGTCGCGGCCCTCACCATCGAGCTGGCCAAGCTGGCCGACCGGATCGACGTGGCGTGCATCGCCCACAGCAGCGGCCCCTCCTCCTGAGGCGCCTGCCGCCTGCCGCCCGACTCCCCGAGACGGAGTAACCCGGCGAGAGATCGCCGCCCCGGTGAGTGATCGTGGACGGGCACCCCTGAAAAGGTGCACCACTTTCCGGCCGGGGGGCGAGAGCCTTCCGCGAGGCGAAAGCAGGCACGGTTCATGGCGACTTTGTGCAGACCGTCGGTGTCCGTCCCGGAGCACGTCATCACGATGGAGGAGACGCTGGAGCTGGCACGCCGGCGTCACACCGACCATCCTCAACTGCCGCTCGCGCTTCGGCTGATAGAGAACACCGGGGTCCGCACCCGGCACATCGTGCAGCCCATCGAGGAGACCCTGAAGCACCCGGGATTCGAGGACCGCAACAAGGTCTACGAGCGGGAGGCGAAGTCCCGTGTCCCGGCCGTCGTCCAGCGGGCCCTGGACGACGCGGAGCTGCTCACCACGGACATCGACGTGATCATCTACGTCTCGTGCACGGGCTTCATGATGCCCTCGCTCACGGCGTGGCTGATCAACGAGATGGGCTTCGACTCCACCACGCGCCAGATACCCATCGCCCAGTTGGGCTGCGCGGCCGGAGGTGCGGCGATCAACCGCGCCCACGACTTCTGCACCGCCTACCCCGAGGCCAACGCACTCATCGTGGCCTGCGAGTTCTGCTCGCTGTGCTACCAGCCCACCGACCTCGGCGTGGGTTCCCTGCTGTGCAACGGCCTGTTCGGCGACGGCATCGCCGCCGCGGTGGTCCGCGGCCAGGGGGGCACCGGAGTGCGCCTGGAGCGCAACGGCTCGTACCTGATCCCCAAGACCGAGGAGTGGATCATGTACGACGTGAAGGCGACCGGTTTCCACTTCCTGCTGGACAAGCGGGTGCCGGCCACCATGGAGCCGCTCGCGCCGGCGCTCAAGCAGCTGGCGGGCGAGCACGGTTGGGACGCCGCCGACCTGGACTTCTACATCGTGCACGCGGGCGGCCCCCGCATCCTCGACGATCTCAGCACGTTCCTGGAGGTCGACCCGCACGCGTTCCGCTTCAGCCGGGCCACGCTCACCGAGTACGGCAACATCGCCAGCGCCGTCGTCCTGGACGCGCTGCGCAGGCTCTTCGACGAAGGCGGCGTCGAGGAGGGGGCCCGCGGGCTGCTGGCCGGTTTCGGTCCCGGCATCACCGCGGAGATGTCCCTGGGCCGCTGGCAGACGGCGGACGTGCGGCGCAACGTGCGGCAGGACATGACGCGGGACCTGTCCCGGGACGTGACGCGGAGTGTGAGGCAGACGTGAGTGAAGAAACGATTTCCCAGACCGTGCCGCCCGTTCGGGACTGGCCGGCCGTCGACCTGCCCGGCAGCGACTTCGACCCGGTGCTGACCGAGCTGATGCGCGAGGGTCCCGTCACCCGGATCTCACTGCCCAACGGCGAGGGCTGGGCCTGGCTGGTGACCCGGCACGACGACGTACGCCTGGTCACCAACGACCCGCGGTTCGGGCGCGAGGCCGTCATGGACCGGCAGGTCACCCGGCTGGCCCCGCACTTCATCCCGGCGCGCGGCGCGGTCGGCTTCCTGGACCCGCCCCACCACACCCGGCTGCGCCGCTCGGTGGCCGCGGCCTTCACCGCGCGGGGCGTGGAACGGGTGCGCGAGCGGTCCCGGGCCATGCTCGACGAACTGGTCGACGCCATGCTGGGGGCCGGGCCGCCCGCCGACCTCACCGAGGCGGTGCTGAGCCCGTTCCCCATCGCGGTGATCTGCGAGCTGATGGGGGCGCCGGCCACCGACCGGCACACGCTGCACACCTGGACCCAGCTGATCCTGTCCTCCTCGCACGGCGCCGAGGTCAGCGAGCGGGCCAAGAACGAGATGAACGCCTACTTCTCGGATCTCATCGGGCTCCGGTCGGACAGCACCGGCGAGGACGTCACCTCGCTGCTGGGCGCCGCCGTCGGACGGCAGGAGATCACGCTGGAGGAGGCGGTGGGGCTCGCGGTCCTGTTGCAGATCGGCGGCGAGGCGGTCACCAACAACAGCGGGCAGATGTTCCACCTGCTGCTGACCCGTCCGGAGCTGGCCGAACGCCTGCGCTCCGAGCCGGAGATCCGCCCCCGGGCCATCGACGAGCTGCTGCGCTGGATCCCGCACCGCAACGCCGTGGGGCTGTCCCGGATCGCCCTGGAGGACGTGGAGATCAAGGGCGTGCGCATCCGCGCGGGCGACGCGGTCTACGTGTCGTACCTGGCGGCCAACCGCGACCCGGAGATCTTCCCCGACCCGGACACCGTCGACTTCGACCGCTCCCCCAACCCGCACGTGTCCTTCGGCTTCGGCCCGCACTACTGCCCGGGGGGCATGCTGGCCCGGCTGGAGTCCGAGCTGCTCGTCGACGCGGTCCTGGACCGGGTGCCGGGCATGAAGCTCGCGGTGGCGCCCGAGGACGTGCCCTTCAAGAAGGGTGCGCTGATCCGCGGGCCCGAGGCCCTGCCGGTGACCTGGTGAGCGGCCTGGTGGCGGCGGCCGAGGGCCTGCTGGTGCCGCCGGGCCAGGGCAGGGTGGTGCAGGCCCCGGCCCAGCACGTGACCTTCAAGGTGACCGGTTCGCACTCGCGCATGGCGTCCACCTTCGAGGTGATCGTGCCGCCCGGGTTCGACGTCGGCGCCCACGTGCACACCCGCAGCGAGGAGCTGTTCTACGTGCTGGAGGGCGAGCTGGACGTGCTCGCCTTCGAGCCGAGGATCCGTACGCCGGACAGCTGGCGGACGTGGGAGTCGGCTTCGGGCAACCGGGTGGTGCGCGCCACCCCGGGCACGGTCATCGTCGTACCCCCCGGCTGCCCGCACGCGTTCGCGAACCCGACCGGCGAGCCGGCCAAGATGTTCTTCCAGGCCAGCCCGCCCCCGGACCACGAGCGCTACTTCGAGGAGCTGCTGGAGATCCTCGGAAACGGCGGCCCGCCGGACCACGAGGCGATCGAGGCCCTGCGGGCGAAGTACGACATCGAGCAGCTCACGCCGCTGCGACACGGTTAGCGGATCGGCATCCCGGCGAGCGTCCGCGCGATCACCAGCCGCTGGATCTCACTCGTGCCCTCGAAGATCGTGTAGATCGCCGAGTCCCGGTGCATCCGCTCCACCGGGTACTCCCGCGTGTAGCCGTTGCCGCCCAGGATCTGGATCGCCTGGGCGGTCACCTTCTTCGCGGTCTCGCTCGCGAAGAGCTTGGACATCGAGCCCTCGGCCGCCGTGAACGGCTTGCCGTTGATCGCCATCCAGGACGCCCGCCACACCAGCAGCCGGGCCGCGTCGATGGAGGTGCGCATGTCGGCGAGCTGGAAGGCGACGCCCTGGTTGTCGATGATCGGGCGCCCGAACTGCTCCCGGGTCTGCGCGTACTCCAGCGCCACCTCGTACGCGGCGCGCGCGGTGCCCACCGCCATCGCGCCGACCGCCGGTCGGGACGCCTCGAAGGTGGCCATCGCCGCGTTCTTCACGCGCTCGCCGCCCTTCTTGGCCTTCTCCCGGGCGCGGGCGAGGCGGGCGTCCAGCTTCTCCTTGCCGCCGAGCAGGCAGGAGCCGGGCACGCGCACGTTGTCGAGGACGACCTCGGCGGTGTGCGAGGCGCGGATGCCGTGCTTCTTGAACTTCTGGCCCTGGGACAGCCCGGGCGTGCTCGGCGGGACGATGAAGGAGGCGTGGCCCTTGGACCCGAGGTCCGGGTCGACGACCGCGACGACGACGTGGACGTTGGCGATGCCGCCGTTGGTCGCCCAGGTCTTGGTGCCGTTGAGCACCCACTCGTCCTTGGCCTCGTCGTAGACGGCACGGGTGCGCATGGAGGCGACGTCGGAGCCGGCGTCGGGCTCGGAGGAGCAGAAGGCGGCGACCTTGACGTCGTTGGCGTCGCCGTACATCTGCGGGATCCAGGTGCCGATCTGCTCCTCGGTGCCGTTGGCGAGGACGCCGACGGCGGCGAGGCCGGTGCCGACGATCGACAGGGCGATGCCCGCGTCGCCCCAGAACAGCTCCTCCATCGCCATGGGGATGCCGAGGCCGGTGGAGTCGAAGTACTGCTGGGCGTAGAAGTCCAGGGAGTAGATGCCGACCTTGGCAGCCTCCTGGATGACCGGCCAGGGGGTCTCCTCGCGCTCGTCCCATTCGGCGGCCGCGGGGCGGATGACGTCGGCCGCGAAGCCGTGCAGCCAGTCCCGGACCTCCTTCTGTTCGTCGCTCAGCTCCATGGTGAACTCGGCCATGTCCCCTCCAGTGACGCCCGTGCATGTTACTTGCGGTAACACCGAGTCTGTTACCGACGGGTAAGAAAAGTCAACTCCCAGGGCACCCTCGCCCTCCCGTTCGATGTCACGTGCCCTGTGAGTGTTAGTTTGCGCAGGCGTCACCGAAACAGCACGGGTGGGGAGAGCACATGAACACCACGCAGCGGACCGATCAGCAGACGTCCGCCGACCGCAGACGGCGCGAGCTGCTCGAGGCCGCCGACCGGGTGGTGCTGCGCGACGGTCCGCACGCCTCGATGAACGCCATCGCCGCCGAGGCCGGCATCACCAAGCCGATCCTGTACCGGCACTTCGGCGACAAGGGCGGACTCTACGCCGCCCTCGCCGTCCGGCACACGGACGCCCTCCTCGCCTCGCTGCGGGCCGCGCTGGACGCTCCGGCGGAGCGGCGGCAGCGCGTCGAGTCCACCCTGGACACCTATCTGGCGGCCATCGAGGCCCGCCCGCAGGTCTACCGGTTCCTGATGCATCCGGCGGAGGGCGCCGGCACCCCGGGCGACCAGTCCGAGCAGGGCTTCGACGTCGGCAAGCACTCGGCGCCGCTGCTGCGCCGGATGGGCGAGGAGCTGGCCCAGGTCATCGAGGAGCGGCTCGACGTCGGGCCGGGCACCCAGCAGCTGGCCCGGGTCTGGGGGCACGGGATCGTCGGCATGATGCACGCCGCCGGGGACTGGTGGCTGGGCGAACGGCCCTGTCCCCGGGAGGAATTGGTCCGCACCCTGGCCGACCTGCTGTGGGGCCGGCTCGCGGAGGCCGGCGACAAGGCGGGCGGCCCGGGCTTCTGACGGCCCCCGCCGCCGTGCCTTCCCGGGGCACACCACGTCGCCGCGCCTCCGCGGGGGGGCGCCTCGACCGCCGCGCCTTCCCGGCGTACACCTCGGCCGCCGCGCCTTCCCGAGGCACGCCACGGCCGCCGGGCCGCGCTCCGGTCGCCGTGCCTTCCCGGGCCGCGCCCGGGTCTTCGGCGCGGTGGAGGCGCTCAGCGGTGCCAGGACGCCCGCGCCACCTGGCGCATCAGCTTGCGGTGGCGCCGGCCGGTCAGGCGATCGGCGTAGACCCGCCCCTCCAGGTGGTCGCACTCGTGCTGGAGGCACCGGGCGAAGAAGCCCGTCCCGCGCACGGTGACCGGCTCACCGGTCACCGTGAAGCCGGTCACGACCGTCTCGTCGTACCGCTCGGTCCCCGCCTCCAGGCCCGGCAGCGACAGGCAGCCCTCCGGACCCCGCACCACCACGCCGCCGGTCTCCACCAGCCGGGGGTTCACCACGTGCCCGAGATGCCGCTCGTCCTCGTCGTCCGGGCAGTCGTACACGAAAACGCGCAGCGCCTCGCCGATCTGGTTCGCGGCCAGGCCCACCCCGTGGGCGGCGTACATGGTCGCGAACAAGTCCTCCACGAGCGCCGCGAGTTCCGGGCCGAAGTCCGTCACCTCCGCGCAGGGGGCGTGCAGGACGGGGTCGCCGAGGAGACCGAGGGGACGGACGCGCCCGTGGGCGCCCGGGATGGAGCCTTGTCGCATGGCGGTCAGAGTAAGGTCCCTGTGTCCCCCGGCGGCACGCGCCCACCGCCGGAACCGGTGGCCGGTGCCGCGATTCGGGAGTGCGAATGGATCTCGATAGGCTGAGGTCCACACCACGTGGCCGTCAGGCTTCACAGGCTTCAGGCGCGGCGCGTACGGCAAGGAGGATCGAGAACTGATGGCAGGCAACTCGGACCCGCTCACGCCGCGGGCCAAGATCGCCGTGACCGCGGGCAAGGCGGTCGCGGCGGCATCGCGCGCCGCGGGGCGCGGCAGCGGTTCGGTGATCGGCGGCCGGGTCGCGCTGAAACTCGACCCCGACCTCCTGCACCGGCTCGCCGGGCACCTGGACGTGACCCTCGTCTCGGCGACCAACGGCAAGACCACCACCACCCGGCTCATCGCCGAGGCGCTCAAGGCGGCCGGCCCGGTCGTCTCCAACGCGCTCGGCGCCAACATGCCGGCCGGCATCACCTCGGCGCTGGCGGGCGGCGCGGACGCCCGCTACGGGGTCATCGAGGTCGACGAGAAGTACCTCGTCGGCGTCGCCCAGGCCACCGAGCCGAAGTGCATCGCGCTGCTCAACCTCTCCCGCGACCAGCTGGACCGCGCCGCCGAGACCCGGATGCTCGCCGAGAACTGGCGCGAGGGCCTGGCCGGCTCGAAAGCCGTGGTCGTCGCCAACGCCGACGACCCGCTGGTGGTGTGGGCCGCCTCCTCCTCCCCCAACGTGATCTGGGTCGCCGCGGGCCAGATGTGGAAGGACGACGCCTGGTCCTGCCCGTCCTGCGGCGGCGTCATGCAGCGCCCCGGCGACGACTGGTTCTGCGGCGAGTGCGGCTTCCGCCGCCCCACGCCGAGCTGGGCGCTGTCCGGCGACCACGTGCTCGACCCGCACGGCTCCGCCTGGCCGATCCACCTCCAGCTGCCGGGCCGCGCCAACAAGGCCAACGCCGCCTCCTCGGCCGCCGTCGCCGCCGTCTTCGGGGTGCCGCCGCAGGTCGCCCTGGAGCGCATGTACCAGGTGCAGGCGGTCGCCGGGCGCTACGACGTGGTCCAGTTCCAGGGCCGCGACCTGCGCCTGCTACTCGCCAAGAACCCGGCGGGCTGGCTGGAGACCTTCTCGCTGATCGACCCGCCGCCCGCCCCGGTGATCCTCTCGGTGAACGCGCGCGGCGCCGACGGCACCGACACCTCCTGGCTGTGGGACGTGGACTACACCCGGCTGTCCGGCCACCCGATCTGCGTGGTCGGCGACCGGAAGCTGGACCTCGCGGTGCGCCTGGAGGTCGCGAACCAGCAGTTCCAGGTGTGCGAGGACCTCGACCAGGCGGTGCAGCTCTGCCCGCCGGGACGCATCGAGGTCATCGCGAACTACACCGCCTTCCAGGACCTGCGCCGCCGCGTCGGCAACTGACCGCGAGACTTCAGGGGATTTTCGTGAGCGACAACCAACTGCGGATCGTCTGGATCTACCCGGACCTGCTCAGCACCTACGGCGACCAGGGCAACGCCCTCGTCGTGGAGCGCCGGGCCCGCCAGCGCGGCCTCGACGTGGCACGGCTCGACGTGCGCAGCGACCAGCCCATCCCGACCTCCGGCGACATCTACCTCATCGGCGGCGGCGAGGACCGGCCGCAGCGCCTCGCGGCCGAGCGGCTGCGCCGCGACGGCGGCCTGTACCGGGCGGTGGAGAACGGCGCGATCGTCTTCTCGGTCTGCGCCGGCTACCAGATCCTGGGCCACGAGTTCATCAACGACCTAGGCCAGCGCGAGCCGGGCCTCGGCCTGCTGGACGTGGTCTCCACCCGCGGCGAGGGCGCGCGGTGCGTCGGCGACGTCCTCGGCGACATCGACCCGCGCCTCGGCCTGCCCCCGCTGACGGGCTTCGAGAACCACCAGGGCGTCACCCACGTCGGGCCCAACGCCCGCCCGCTCGCCCAGGTCCGCTTCGGCAACGGCAACGGCACCGGGGACGGCACCGAGGGCGCGTACAACGACACGGTCTTCGGCACGTACATGCACGGCCCCGTGCTGGCCCGCAACCCGCTGATCGCGGACCTGCTGCTCAAGCTGGCCCTCGACGTGAACGCCCTGCCGCCGACCGACGACCGCTGGTACGAGGCACTCCGCAACGAGCGCATCGCGGCTGCGCAGCAGCCTGCGTAGTCACAGTTGCGCAGCAGCCTGCGTAGTCACAGTTGCGCAGCAGCCGGCCTGAGAGCGCTCGCGACGGCCCGTCTGATGACGCATCCGCACAGGTGAGCGGGTGCGTCCAGTAGGCGGACGCGTGGTTCGGCCCCGCCCCCTCGTACCGCTAGGGTGGCGGGGATCGAGCCGGACAGCGCGGTCCGGACCCGTGCCACGTTGAGAAGGTATTTCGGGCTATGCGCATTGGTGTCCTCACGTCCGGCGGCGACTGCCCCGGCCTGAACGCCGTCATCCGGTCCGTCGTGCACCGTGCCGTCGTCGACCACGGCGACGAGGTCATCGGTTTCCGGGACGGCTGGAAGGGCCTCCTGGAGTGCGACTACCTCAAGCTCGACCTCGACGCGGTCGGCGGCATCCTGGCCCGCGGCGGCACCATCCTCGGCTCCTCCCGGGTCCGTCCCGAGCACCTGCGGGACGGCGTGGAGCGGGCCCGCGGCCACGTCGAGGAGCTGGGTCTCGACGCGGTCATCCCGATCGGCGGCGAGGGCACGCTGAAGGCGGCCCGGCTGCTGTCCGACAACGGCCTGCCGATCGTGGGCGTGCCGAAGACCATCGACAACGACATAGCGGTCACCGACGTCACCTTCGGTTTCGACACCGCGGTGACCGTCGCCACCGAGGCCCTGGACCGGCTGAAGACCACCGCCGAGTCGCACCAGCGGGTGCTGATCGTCGAGGTCATGGGCCGGCACACCGGCTGGATCGCGCTGCACTCGGGCATGGCGGCCGGCGCGCACGCCGTCGTCGTACCGGAGCGGCCCTTCGACATCGACGAGCTGACCGCGAAGGTCGGGGAGCGTTTCTCCGCGGGCAAGCGGTTCGCGATCGTGGTGGCCGCGGAGGGTGCCAAGCCGAAGGCCGGCACCATGGACTTCGACGAGGGCGGCAAGGACGTCTACGGCCACGAGCGCTTCGCGGGCATCGCCCGCCAGCTCTCCATCGAGCTGGAGGAGCGGCTCGGCAAGGAGGCCCGGCCGGTGATCCTCGGACACGTCCAGCGCGGCGGCACACCGACGGCGTACGACCGGGTGCTGGCGACGCGGTTCGGGTGGCACGCGGTGGAGGCGGTGCACCGCGGGGAGTTCGGGAAGATGACGGCCCTGCGCGGGACGGACATCAAGATGGTGTCGCTCGCCGACGCGGTGGAGTCCTTGAAGACGGTGCCGGATGCGCGGTACGCGGAGGCGGAGTGTGTTCTTTGAGGTTGTCGCAGTACTCCGTCCGCGGGTAGTCCGTGGTTGCTCGCGCCCACGGGGCGGAGCCGCAGATTGATACAGCCCCGCGCCCCTGACGGGACGCTGTACCGCCCCCGGTGAAAAATGTCGCCGGGGGCGGTTCTACGCTTGCTTCGGACAAGCGGCGTTCAACCGCGCTCAACCCCCACGAAACAGGAGCGGGCGGATGGATCACAGCGGGCACGGCATGACGATGGATCTGCCGCCGTTCACGCTGGGGCGGGGCCTCGCCTGGTCGGCGGATCCCTTCTTCCTGGTCGCCTGCCTGCTGGGACTGGCGCTGTACGGCTGGGGCGTCGTCCGCCTGGTGCGGCGCGGTGACAAGTGGCCGGTCGGCCGGACCACGGCCTTCGTGACCGGTGTGCTGAGCGTCGCCCTGATGATGTGCACCAAGCTGAACGACTACGGCATGGTCATGTTCAGCGTGCACATGGTCCAGCACATGGTGATCAGCATGGTGTCGCCGATCCTGCTGCTGCTCGGCGCCCCGATCACGCTGGCGCTGCGCGCGCTGCCCCCGGCGGGCCGTGGCCGCAAGGGGCCCCGTGAGCTGCTGCTGATGCTGCTGCACAGCCGCTACATGCGGATCATCACGCATCCGGCGTTCACCATCCCGCTGTTCATCGCGAGCCTGTACGCCCTGTACTTCACCCCGCTCTTCGACACCCTGATGGGCTCGCAGGCCGGGCACATCGGGATGATGGTGCACTTCCTCGCCGTGGGCGTGGTGTTCTTCTGGCCGATCATGGGCGTCGACCCGGGCCCGCACCGGCCGGGCTACCTGATGCGGATGCTGGAGCTGTTCGCGGGGATGCCGTTCCACGCGTTCTTCGGCATCGCGCTGATGATGGCCTCCTCCCCGATGGTCAAGACGTTCGAGAACCCGCCCGCCTCGCTCGGCATCGACGCGCTCTCCGACCAGAACGCGGCCGGTGGCATCGCCTGGGCCTTCAGCGAGGTCCCGTCCGTGCTGGTGCTGCTCGCGCTGCTCTTCCAGTGGTACGCCTCGGAGGAGCGCCAGGCCCGGCGCAGCGACCGGGCCGCCGACCGCGACGGCGACAAGGAACTGGCGGCGTACAACGCCTACCTCGCCTCACTGAACACACGCGGCGGCTGAACGGGGCACCATGGAGGGCAACGGACACGAGGAGGGTGTTGCGATGCCCGGTTCCACGGACAGTTCGACGAAGACGATGGGGGCGCTCACCATCGGCGGCCTCGTCGCGGTGACGGCGTACACGGTGGCGCTCGGGAGCAACGGCTGGCTGTGGTTCGGCTGGGTCGTGCTCGGTCTGATCACCTTGGGGCTGGTGGCCACCCGCAGCGCCTGAGCCCCCGCGCGGGGCGCCCCCGTCACCCGGCGGGCCGGCTCAGTCGCGACCGAGCCGGCCCGCCGAGTGCACGCCCGGCTGGTACTTCGGCAGCCGGACCGTGATCTTCATGCCCGCGCCGGCGGCCGTCTCGATGACGAGGCCGTGGTCGTCCCCGTAGACCTGGCGGAGGCGGTCGTCGACGTTGGACAGCCCGATGCCGCCCGACGGGCTGACCTCGCGCGCGAGGATGCGGCGCAGCAGGTCGGGGTCCATGCCGGCGCCGTCGTCCTCGATGACGACCAGGGCCTCGGCGCCCGCGTCCTGGGCGGTGATCTGGATGCGGCACCGGTCGGCCTTGCCCTCCAGGCCGTGCTTGACGGCGTTCTCGACGAGCGGCTGGAGGCAGAGGAAGGGCAGCGCGACCGGCAGCACCTCCGGGGCGACCTGGAGGGTGACGGCGAGGCGGTCGCCGAAGCGGGCCCGCACCAGCGCCAGGTAGTGGTCGATGGCGTGCAGCTCGTCGGCGAGGGTGGTGAAGTCGCCGTGCCTGCGGAACGAGTAGCGGGTGAAGTCGGCGAACTCCAGGAGCAGCTCGCGGGCGCGCTCGGGGTCGGTGCGGACGAAGGACGCGATCACCGCGAGCGAGTTGAAGATGAAGTGCGGGGAGATCTGGGCGCGCAGTGCCTTGATCTCGGCCTCGATGAGCCGGGTGCGGGACTGGTCGAGGTCGGCCAGCTCCAGCTGGACGGAGACCCAGCGGGCCACTTCCCCGGCGGCCCGGACCAGCACGGCGGACTCTCGGGGCGCGCAGGCGACGAGGGCGCCGTGCACCCGGTCGTCCACGGTCAGCGGGGCGACGACGGCCCAGCGCACCGTGCAGTCCGGGGTGTCGCAGGTGAGCCGGAAGGCCTCCCCGCGGCCGGTCTCCAGCGGTCCGGCGATCCGTTCCATGATCTCGGCGCGGTGATGGGTGCCCACACCGTCCCAGACCAGGACCTCCTTGAGGTCGGTCAGACACAGCGCGTCCGTGCCCAGCAGGGAGCGCAGCTTGCGGGCCGACTTCCCGGCGGTCTCCTCCGTCAGGCCCGCCCGCAGCGGGGGTGTGGCCAGGGAGGCGGTGTGCAGGGTCTGGAAGGTGGCGTGCTCGACCGGGGTGCCCAGGCCGCCGAGGTGCTCCGGCCGGGCCGTGCGCCGCCCCAGCCAGAAGCCGGCGGCCAGCAGGGGGAGCAGGGCGACGGCCAGCCCCGCCAGGAAGCCGCCCACGGAGCCGCTCACCGCGTGGACTCCTTGCGCGGGTCGGCCGTCGCGTCCGGGCCGTTCGAGCGCGGGTCTTCTGCACGCGGGGCGTCCGTACGCAGGTCGTCCGTATGCGGGGCGCCCGTGCGCAGGTCGTCCGTACGCGGGGCGCCCGTGCGCAGGTCGTCCGTACGCGGGGCGCCCGCGCGCAGGTCGTCCGTACGCAGTTCCTCCGTGCCCAGTTCCTCCGGCAGGTGGAAGCGGGCCAGGATCGCCGCCGTCCCGGCCGGCACCCGGCCCGGGGTGGCGAGGGACACCAGCACCATGGTGAGGAAGCCCAGCGGCACCGACCAGAGGGCGGGCCAGGCCAGCAGCGCGTGCAGCGATCCGCCGCCGCCCGGGAAGCCGCCCATGGTGGCGGCGACGGCGAGCAGGGCCGAGCCGCCGCCCACCAGCATCCCGGCGGCCGCGCCGGGCGGGGTCAGCCGCCGCCACCAGATGCCGAGGACCAGGAGGGGGCAGAAGGAGGAGGCGGACACCGCGAAGGCGAGGCCCACGGCGTCGGCGACCGGGAGCCCGCCGACCAGCGCGCTCGCCGCCAGGGGCACGGCCATGGCGAGCAGGGTGCCCAGCCGGAAGTGCGGCACGGCGCGGGACGGCAGCACGTCCTGGGTGAGGACGCCCGCGACGGCCATGGTGAGCCCCGACGCGGTGGACAGGAACGCGGCGAAGGCACCGCCCGCGACCAGCGCGCCCAGCAGGTCGCCGCCCACTCCCCCGATCACCCGGTCGGGCAGCAGCAGGACCGCGGCGTCCGCGTCCCCGGTGAGGGTCAGTTCGGGGGCGTAGAGGCGGCCGAGGGCACCGTAGAGGGGCGGCAGCAGGTAGAAGGCGCCGATCAGGCCGAGCACGGCGACGGTCGTGCGGCGGGCCGCGACGCCGTGCGGGCTGGTGTAGAAGCGGACCACGACGTGCGGCAGCCCCATGGTGCCCAGGAACGTGGCCAGGATCAGGCCGTACGTGGCGTACAGCGGGCGTTCGGTGCGGCTCTCGGCCCGGGACGGGGACAGGGCGTCGTCGGCGCCGCGTCCGGCCGCCGGGACGGGGGTGTCCGCGGCGAAGGTGAGGCGGGCGCCGGCCGCGATGCGGTGGGTGCCGGCGGGCAGTGCGACGCGGTCTCCGTCGTGGGCGCGGCCGTCCACGGTGCCGTCGACGGTGACGGTGAGCGGCTCGTCGAGCTTGAGGGTGAGGCTGTCGTCGACCCGTACGGAGCGCTGCTCGCGGAAGGTGGCGGGTTCGTCGAAGGGGCGGCCGGGGGCGCCGTCGGCCTGCCAGGCCAGCACCAGGAAGAAGGCGGGGACGAGCAGGGCGGTGAGCTTGAGCCAGAACTGGAAGGCCTGGACGAAGGTGATACTGCGCATGCCGCCGGCGGCGACGATCGCGGCGACCACGACGGCGACGATCACCCCGCCCAGCCAGTCGGGCGCCCCGCTGAGCACGCTCAGGGTCAGCCCGGCGCCCTGGAGCTGGGGCAGCAGGTACAGCCAGCCGACCCCGACGACGAAGGCGCCCGCGAGCCGTCGCACCCCCTGGGAGGCGAGCCGGGCCTCGGCGAAGTCGGGCAGCGTGTAGGCCCCGGAGCGGCGCAGCGGGGCGGCGACGAACAGCAGCAGGACGAGGTAGCCGGCGGTGTAGCCGACCGGGTACCAGAGCATGTCGGGGCCCTGGACGAGGACCAGGCCGGCGATGCCGAGGAAGGACGCGGCGGAGAGGTACTCGCCGCTGATGGCGGCGGCGTTGAGGCGGGGGCCGACGGTGCGGGAGGCGACGTAGAAGTCGGAGGTGGTCCGGGAGATGCGCAGGCCGAAGGCGCCGACGAGGACGGTGGCCACGACGACGAGGGCGACGGCGGGTATCGCGTAGCTGGAGTTCATGGCGCCTTCTCGGCCTCGTTCCGCACGGTCACCGGTCCTCGACGAGCCGCACGAAGTCGCGTTCGTTGCGCTCGGCGCGGCGCACGTACCAGCGGGCGAGGAGGACCAGGGGGGCGTACAGGCCGAAGCCGAGGACGGCCCACTCCAGGCCGCGGGCGTCGGGCAGCGCCGCGAAGAGCAGCGGCAGCGGTCCGACGAGGAGGCCGAGGACGGCGAGGGCGGTGAGGCCGGCCCGCAGCTGGCTGCGCATGAGGGAGCGGACGTAGGTGTGACCGAGGGTGGTCTGCTCGTCGATCTCGGTGCGCGGGCGGTAGTAGCCCGAGGCGCGCCGGGTACGCCTGGGCGGGCCGGTGACGGTCACGCGCCGTTCGGCGGGGTCCTGGGGCACGGTTCACGGCCTCCGCATGAGCAGGTCCCGCAGCTCCCGGGCGTGGCGCCGGCTGACCTGGAGTTCCTCGGTGCCGACCAGGACGCTGACGGTGCCGGCGTCCAGGCGGAGTTCGCCGATGTGGCGCAGGGCGACGAGGTGGCGGCGGTGGATGCGGACGAAGCCGCGTGCCCGCCAGCGTTCCTCAAGGGTGGTCAGGGGGATGCGGACGAGGTGGCTGCCCCGGTCGGTGTGCAGGCGGGCGTAGTCGCCCTGGGCCTCGACGTGGGTGATGGCGTCCACGGCGACGAAGCGGGCGACGCCGCCCAGTTCCACGGTGATGTGGTCGGGGTCGGGTTCGTGCACGGGTATCCGCGGCGAGGGGAGCGTCGCGCCGCGTTGCTCGGCGGCGCGGCGCACCGCCTCGGCCAGCCGCTCCCGGCGCACGGGTTTCAGGACGTAGTCGACGGCGTCCAGGTCGAAGGCCTGGACGGCGAAGTCCTCGTGCGCGGTGACGAACACGACGAGCGGAGGCCGCGCGAACCCGGTCAGCAGCCGGGCGAGGTCCAGTCCGTCGAGGCCCGGCATCTGGATGTCGAGGAAGACGACGTCGATGGCGTCGGGACCGTCGGGGCCCGACTCCAGCGCCCGGTTGATGCGGCGCAGCGCCTCGGTCGCGTCGCTCGCGCCCTCCGCCGCGCCGATGCGGGGATCGGCGTTCAGGAGGTACACGAGTTCCTCGAGCGTGGGGCGTTCGTCGTCGACAGCCAGGGCGCGCAGCATGAGGCTGGAGTGTAGGAGTAATCCGCACGCCTGCACACGGGCCGGGCGTGGACGTATCCGCTGGATACAGTGCCCGCATGAGCAGCAGGCCCGCTTCGTTCGACGAACTCGACCGGAAGATCGTCACCGCCCTGATGGAGAACGCCAGGACGTCCTTCGCCGAGATCGGCGCGGAGATCGGACTGTCCTCGACGGCGGTCAAGCGCCGGGTGGACCGGCTGCGCGAGACCGAGGTGATCACCGGTTTCACGGCGACGGTGCGGCCCTCCGCGCTGGGCTGGCGCACGGAGGCGTACGTGGAGGTGTACTGCGAGGGGGCGGCGCCGCCGCGGCGGCTCGCGGAGGTGGTGCGGGGCTACCCGGAGATCACCGCGGCGATGACGGTGACCGGCGGCGCGGACGCCCTGCTGCACGTGCGGGCGCGGGACGTGGAGCACTTCGAGGAGGTGCTCGAGCGGATTCGTGCGGAGCCGTTCATCCGGAAGACGATCAGCGTGATGGTGCTGTCCCACCTGATCCCGGACAGTCCCGAGGCAGGAGCGGCCCTGCTCGCCCCAGAGGACGCAGCGGACGTGCGCTGACCAGGGGAACAACGCAGCGATCCTGCGGGAACACGCAGCTTTCGTCGCTTGTCGGGCGCGGTCGCCCCTTCTTACCGTGGTGTCAACACCCCGTCACACACCGTGAAAAGCGGAGGTACCCCTCTGTGACCGAGTCCCGTGTGCCGCGCCGGCGGCGCTTCGTGGTCTGCGAACCCAGACACTTCGCCGTGCAGTACGCGATCAACCCGTGGATGAGCACCGGCCGACCGGTCGACGTCATCCGCGCCCTCGACCAGTGGCAGGCGCTGGTCGACACCTACCGTGCCCACGGCCACACCGTGGACACCGTCGCGCCGGTCCCCGGCCTGCCCGACATGGTCTTCGCCGCGAACTGCGCGGTGGTGGTCGAGGGCCGGGTCTTCGGCTCCCTCTTCCACGCGCCCGAGCGGCGTCCGGAGTCCGTGCCCTTCGAGGCGTGGTTCAAGACGGAGGGCTTCGAGGTCCACCATCCCGAGTCGGTCTGCGAGGGCGAGGGCGACCTGGTCCCGGCCGGGCGCTGGATCCTGGCCGGCACGGGGTTCCGCACCACCCCCGCGGCCCATCGCGAGGTGCAGGAGTTCTTCGGCGTGCCGGTGATCTCACTGACCCTGGTGGACCCGTACTTCTACCACCTGGACACGGCGCTGTTCGTGCTGGCGGAGGGGACCGACGCGGACGGCGGGAACATCGCCTACTACCCCGGCGCCTTCTCACCCGGCAGCCGGGAGGTGCTGGAGCGGCTCTACCCGGACGCGGTGATCGCCACCCGCGAGGACGCGATGGCGTTCGGGCTCAACTCCGTGTCCGACGGACGGCACGTGTTCATCGCGCCTCAGGCCCGGGAGCTGGCCGACCGGCTCGCCGGCCGCGGCTATCTGCCCGTGCCCGTCGACCTGTCCGAGTTCCACAAGGCCGGTGGCGGCATCAAGTGCTGCACCCAGGAGATCCGGGAGACCCGCTCATGACCGCACCCGCCCGCACCGACCGCGGTTCCGAGGAACTGATCCGCGCGGAGGAGCCCGTCCTCGCGCACAACTACCACCCGCTGCCCGTCGTGGTGGCCCGCGCCGGGGGCGCCTGGGTCGAGGACGTCGAGGGCCGCCGCTACCTGGACATGCTGGCCGGGTACTCGGCCCTCAACTTCGGCCACCGCCACCCGGCGCTGATCGAGGCCGCCCACCGGCAGCTGGACCGGCTCACCCTGACCTCGCGCGCCTTCCACAACGACCGGCTGGCGGGCTTCGCCGAGCGGCTGGCCGCCCTGACCGGCACGGACATGGTGCTGCCGATGAACACCGGCGCGGAGGCGGTGGAGAGCGGCATCAAGGTGGCCCGCAAGTGGGCCTACGACGTCAAGGGCGTCCCGGCGGACCGGGCGACGATCGTGGTCGCGGCGGACAACTTCCACGGCCGTACGACGACGATCGTGAGCTTCTCCACCGACGAGACGGCCCGTTCCGGCTTCGGCCCCTTCACGCCCGGTTTCCGGATCGTTCCGTACAACGACCTGGCCGCGATGGAGGCGGCGGTCGACGAGACGACGGCGGCCGTGCTGATCGAGCCGATCCAGGGCGAGGCGGGGGTGCTGATCCCGGACGACGGCTATCTGGCCGGGGTGCGGGAGCTGACCCGGCGCAAGGGCTGTCTGTTCGTCGCGGACGAGATCCAGTCGGGCCTGGGCCGCACCGGGCACACCCTGGCCGTCCAGCACGAGTCGGTGGTGCCGGACGTGGTGCTGCTCGGCAAGGCGCTGGGCGGCGGCATCGTCCCGGTGTCGGCAGTGGTCGGCAGCCGTGAGGTGCTGGGTGTGCTGCGTCCGGGCGAGCACGGTTCGACGTTCGGCGGCAATCCGCTGGCGGCCGCGGTGGGCACGGCGGTGGTGGAGCTGCTGGAGACCGGCGCGTTCCAGCGCCGGGCGGCCGAGCTGGGCGCGGTGCTGCGCGAGGGACTCGCCGCGCTGGTCGGCAAGGGCGTCGTCGGCTTCCGGGCGCGGGGGCTGTGGGCGGGCGTCGACGTGGACCCGGCGCTGGGCAGCGGGCGCGAGATCAGTGAGCGGCTGATGCGCGAGGGCGTCCTGGTCAAGGACACCCACGGCTCCACGATCCGGCTGGCCCCGCCGCTGACCGTCACGGCCGAGGAGCTGACCGGCGCCCTCGGGACGCTGGAGAAGGTCCTGACCTCCTGACCCGCCCGGCGGGTTTCACCGAGCGGCTCGGCGGTCCTCGTCGAGCCGCTCGACGTGGGCGACGTTGTCCCGGTCCTCGGCGTCCTCGCTCGGTCCGCCCGCGAACCAGGCGTCGAGGATCTCCCGCAGCAGCGGCCCGGACGTCAGCCTGAGGCTCAGGGCGAGCACATTGGCGTCGTTCCAGCGCCGGGCCCCGTCGGCGGTGTACGCGTCAGCGCACAGGGCCGCGCGAACGCCGGGCACCTTGTTGGCGGCGATGGAGGCGCCGGTGCCGGTCCAGCAGCACACCACGGCCTGGTCGGCCCGCCCCTCGGCGACCTCGCGGGCCGCCTGCTCGGAACAGGCGGCCCAGCGCGGGTCCGCCCCGGGGCTCAGCGCGCCGTGCGCGCGGACCTCGTGGCCGCGGGCGCGCAGTTCCCCGACCAGGAGCCGGGCCACGGGTTCGTCCATGTCGGAGGAGACGGAGATACGCATGTGCGAAGCGTACTCACCGGCCGCTCACCTCATCGGCCCAGTCACATGACCGAAGTCACGACCATACCCAGCATGATCGGGGGAACGGGTACGACCTGAGAGACGTACGACCGAGCGGCGCTCCGTCCGGAGTGTCTGCGTGTGGAAAGGGAGGCCGCCACGTCCCCCACCGAGAACGGACCGGAGACCGACGCCGCGGCGGTGCGCCGCCACCCCGCCCTCTTCCGGGCGATCAAGCGCCGGCAGAACCCGCGGCTGCGCCGGTCGGACATCACCGTCACGGACGAGGCAGCCGTCAAGCGCGCCGTCAAGGCGGCCTCTCTCGGCAATGCCATGGAGTGGTTCGACTTCGGCATCTACGCCTATCTGGCGGGCACGATCGGCCGGGTGTTCTTCCCCTCCGGGAGCGACACCGCGCAGCTGCTCTCCTCGTTCGCGACGTTCGCCGTGGCGTTCCTGGTGCGGCCGATCGGCGGCATGGTCTTCGGCCCGATGGGCGACAAGGTCGGCCGCAAGAAGGTGCTGGCGCTGACGATGATCCTGATGGCGATCGGCACGGCCGCCATCGGGCTCATCCCCAGCTACGACTCGATCGGCTTCTGGTCGCCGCTGCTGCTGATCCTGTTCCGCCTGCTCCAGGGCTTCTCCACCGGCGGCGAGTACGGCGGCGCGTCCACCTTCATCGCCGAGTACGCGCCCGACAAGCGGCGCGGGTTCTTCGGCAGCTTCCTGGAGCTGGGGACGCTGGCCGGGTACACCGGTGCGGCCAGTCTCGTCACCGCGCTGACGGCGGGGCTCGGCAGCGACACGATGGACGCCTGGGGCTGGCGGATCCCGTTCCTGGTCGCGGCGCCGCTCGGCATCGTGGGTATCTACCTGCGGCTGAGGCTGGACGACACGCCCGCCTTCCTGAAGCTGGAGGACTCCAACGTCCACATCTCCGAGGCGGCGACCGCGGTGGAGACCACCGCGCGGGGCGACCTCGCCAAGATCTTCCGCACCCACTGGCGGTCGCTGGTGCTGTGCATCGCGCTGGTCGGGGCGTACAACATCACCGACTACATGCTGTTGTCGTACATGCCGACGTACCTGTCGGACGAGCTGGACTACAGCGAGAGCCACGGTCTGATGATCCTGGTGGCGACGATGGTCCTGCTGATGCTGATCATCAACCAGGTCGGCCGGCTCTCCGACCACTTCGGCCGCAAGCCCGTCCTGATGACCGGCATGATCGGATTCTTCGTGCTGTCCGCCCCGGCCTTCGTGCTGGTGCAGGAGGGCAGTCTGCTCGCGGTCTCGGGCGGCATGCTGATGCTCGGCCTGTCACTGGTCTGCCTGCTGGGCACGATGTCGGCGGCGCTCCCGGCGATGTTCCCGACCAACGTCCGGTACGGGTCCCTGTCGGTCGGCTACAACCTGTCGGCGTCCATCTTCGGCGGGACCACGCCGCTGGTGATCACCGCGCTGATCAGTGTGACCGGCTCCGACATGATGCCCGCGTACTACTCGATGGCGGCGGCGCTGGTCGGTGTGGTGGCCGTGGCCTGTATGAAGGAGACGGCCCAGAAGCCGCTGGCGGGCTCCCCGCCGGCGGTGGGGACCGAGGAGGAGGCCGCGGAGATGGTTGAGGCGCAGGCGCCGACGCCGAAGTTCTGACGCGGGGCGGTCCGCCGACGCCGAAGTTCTGACGCGGGGCGGTCCGCCGACGCCGAAGTTCTGACGCGGGGGCGGGTCCGCCGACGGGCGGTGGGGTTCGGTGCGAACCCCACCGCCCGTCGGCGCGTCAGGCGTTTCCCGCCCGCGTGTCAGAGGCGCTGCCACAGAGCCGGGACGTTGGGCGGCTCCCAGCCGGGGTAGGCGGTGTGGCCCTGGATGCACCGGTAGCTGACGCCGTCGTAGCTGACCAGGTCACCGGCCGCGTAGGTGGCTCCCAGCCGCCAGGTGGTCTCGCCGCCGCCGTCGCCGGGCACGGTGAGGGTGTAGGTCGTGGTGTGGGTGACGGTGCCCGTACCCGTGAGGGTCAGGGTGTAGGTGCCGGGAGCGGTGCCCGCGGCGACCTGGACCGTGGCGGTCGAGGACTGGCCGGAGGTGACCGAGGCCGGGCTGAAGCCGACGCTCACTCCGGTCGGCGCGCCGGACGCGGACAGCCGCACGGTCTGGGCGTCGCCGCTGGTGGTGGCGGTGTTCACGGTGACCGTCGCGGAGCTGCCCGGCTCGACCGTGCCCGAGGACGGGTTCGCGGAGAGGGAGAAGTCGTCCCGCGGGTTCGGTGCGTCGCCGACGGCGGTCTTCCAGATCGTGTACGCGATGCCGTCGGCGCTGCGGTTCAGCGCGGTGGCGTTGATGTTGGAGGTGGTGTCGCAGGCGGAGTGGTAGCACGGGTCGTAGGACCGGCCCGCGGTGCCGCCCCACTTGGCGGCCTCCGAGGACGACTTGATCGCGGAGGCGCCGGTGGCGTAGCCCGAGGTGGGGACGCCGACCTGCTGGAACGAGTAGTCGTCGGAGCGGCCCTGGCCCTCGACGTTCTCCTGCGGGGCGAGGCCGAGGGAGGTCCAGTACTCCCGCATCGGGGCGGAGGCCGAGGAAGTCAGGTTGTTGACGAAGTAGCCGCCGTTGACGGAGCCGACCATGTCGAAGTTGTAGTACGCCTTGATCCTGGCGCGCTCGGTGGAGGACAGGGCCCGGGCGTAGAAGTCGGAGCCGTTCAGGCCCTGCTCCTCGTCGGTCCACCAGGCGAAGCGGACGCGGTTCTCCATGGTCGGGTTCTGCTCGGCCAGGGTCAGCGCCGTCTCGAGGAGCGCGGCCGAACCGGAGCCGTTGTCGTTGATGCCGGGGCCCGCCGAGACGCCGTCGAGGTGGGCGCCGAACATGTAGACGCTGTTCGCGTCGCCCTTGGGCCACTCCGCGATCAGGTTGTTGCCCGCGCCTGCGGAGCAGCCGGAGGTGCAGGTCTGCTCGGTGACGGTGTAACCGGCCGCCTGGAGCCTGCCCTTCACGTACGCGAGGGAGGCGTCGTACCCGGAGCCGGTGGACCGGCGGTTGCCGCCGTTCTGCGCGGCGATGGAGCCGAACTGCGCGAGGTGGGCCTGCACTTGGGCGACGTCGACGTCGGGCGGGGTGCCGGGGTCGGTGCCGCCGCCGACGGTGAGGGTGTACTGGGCGGTGTGGCTCTTGCTGCCCGCCGTGCCCTTGACGGTGATCGAGTAGGTTCCGGCGGCGGTGCCCGAGGTGGTGGAGACACGCATCGTCGAGCTGGAGCCGGAGGTGACCGTGGACGGGCTGAAGGAGACGCTCACGCCGGGCGGGGTGCCGGTGGCCGTCAGCGACACCTGCTGGGCGGCGCCGGTGACGGTGGTGGTGTTGATCGTGGCGTTGACCGCGGAACCGGCCTCGACGTTGCCGCTCGCCGGGCTGAGGGCCAGCGAGAAGTCGGTCTGCTGCCCGGTGCAGGTCGGGTCGCCGCTCTGGGCCGGGATGTCGATCGCGTTCCAGGCCGCCTTGGTGGCGTCGAACAGGCCGCAGGACGGGTCGAGGTTCTTGGCCGCGGTGAGGGTGGCGCTGCGGTACCGCTTGTAGGTCATGCCGCTGGTCTTGAGCAGCATCCCGCCGTAGAAGATCTTCCCGGCGTTCTGGATGCCGATGCCGGTCACCCGGCTGCCGTCGCAGGTGGGGCTGGCGGGCTTGCCGCCGCCCGGGTTGGAGCCCTCGGCGAGGAGGTAGAACCAGTGGTTCATGGGTCCGGCGGCCGCGTGCTCCTCGGTGTTCGGGATGGCGGAGGAGTAGCAGTTGGGGTCGTTGTTGACCAGCTGGGGGTTGTACATGTTGCGGATCGGGCCGCGGCCCTGGAGGTTGATCTCCTCGCCGACGGTGTAGTCGGGGGTGTCGTGCGGGGCGGGCTGGTTCGCGTAGGCCTCGGTCAGGGCTCCCATGATGTCGCCGGTGGCCTCGCCCAGGCCGCTCTCGTGGTTGGCGCCGCCGGGGGTGAAGCTGTCGAGCCCGTGGCCGAACTCGTGGCCCACCACGTCCATGCCGGCGATCCACTTGTTGGCGCTGTTGTGGCCGATGGTGACGCGGGAGCCGTCCCAGTAGGCGTTGAGCTGGTTGAGGCCGACGAGGACCGGCCAGCTGCCGCCGTTGCCGTTGTGGCCGTTGCGGCCGAGCCAGTCGCGGAGCATGTCCGACTCCTTCTGCGCCGCGTACATGACGTCGACGCAGCCGGTCTCCTTGCTGGAGGCGTTGCCGGTGCCCCAGTCGTCGTCCGGTCCGGTGAACAGGCCGCCGTTGTAGTCCGAGCACTGAAGGCCGGGGCGGGTGGTGTCGCGCAGGGCGTACTGGCTGCCGGAGCGGGAGGTGTCGATGGTCAGCGGGTCGGGGCCGTTCCACTCGCTGTGGCCGGTGCCGGCCTTCACGTCGTCGTAGCTGTCGACGACCTTGCCGGTGCGGGCGTCCACGAAGACGTGCAGCCTGCTGGGCGCGTGGTCCTCGGTGGTGCCGACGAGCACGGTCTCCCAGGCGAGGGTCTGGACGTCGTCCTTGACCCGGACCACCAGCCGCTTGGAGTCGACCTCGTCGACCTTCGCGAGCCGCTCGCGGCTGGTCCGCACCGCCTGCGCGGCCTTGATCCCGGCCTCGGTGGGCACGGCGATCGCGGCCTCGGTGGCGGACCGGACGGCGCGGACCCTGCCCTTGCCGTCGGCGAGGACGACGGCGTCGCCGCCGACCACCGGCAGTCCGTGGTAAGTGCGCTCGTAGGCGACGGAGAACAGGTTCTCGTCCCAGGGGGTGACCTGGTGGCGGTCGTACCGCTCGTCGGGGCCGCCGGCGACGAGGGCGTCCAGGCCGCTGCGTACGGCCTGGTCGGCCGCGGCGACGGCCCTCTCGACGGGGGTGGGTTCCGCCGCGGAGGGCGCGGACCGCTCCGAGGCCGAGGCGAGGGAGGTCGGTACCACCACCCCTGCGAGCGTCATGGCCAGGACTGTCCCGGCCACCGCGGTCTGTCTGAGCATCGTGGCTCCTTGTGAGAGTGGGGGGCTCCTTGCGGGCCGACCCGGGCCGTGACATGCCGGACGCGCGCCCTGGGGTGCGGGGACGCGTCCCTCGGGTGTCAGTTGCATGTCAGGTCGCGGGCTGGCGGAACCCTCACACCTCGGCGCACCGCAATCAACGGCTCGGCGGGCGCGGTGCGGTCCTGTCAAATTCCGGCAAGTACGGGTGGGTGGCCGGCAGATGCCTCGCGGGTTCACTCCCCCGCGTCGAGCAGCCGCTCGCGGTACGCCCTGACCTCCGGCAGGTCGGCCCACTTCCCGGTGAGCCTGCTGTGCAGGCCGCGCAGTTCGGCGGTGACCATCGACTCGCGCGAGCGCACCGCCTCCGGCAGGGCCTCGGTGGCCAGGGCGACGGCCGCGCCCGGATCACCGGCGCACGCCCAGCTGTCCGCCAGGCGCAGGGTGAGCAGCAGCCGGGCACTGCGCATCTGCGGCGGCACCTGTGCGCGCGAGCGTGCGGTGGCGTCCACCGCACGCCGGGCCGCCGCCCGGTCCCCGGTCGCCACGGCGAGGTCGCGCAGCGCGCCGCCGATCGCCGAGTCGACCCGCATCGCGCCCTCGGCCCCGGCCATCCAGGGCGCCTCCAGGTGGTCCTGCGGGCCGAGGCGGGCGAATCCCCGCCGGGCCAGGGAGATGTGGTGGCGGCAGGCCGCGGTGTCGCCCGCCAGGGCGTGGCCGCGTGCCTGGTACAGGTCGGACAGGGTGCCCATCCACCGGCGTCTCGTGTCCACCGCGCCGATGCCCCGGGCGTAGCCGAGCATCAGCGAGGGGTCGCCGTCGAGCCGGACCAGGGTGCACATGTCGCTGAGCAGGGTCGCGCGGGCCGAGGCGTCCTGGACGGCGTCCGCCCAGCGCAGTCCGTGGCCGAACCAGGCCATCGCCACGCCGATCTGACCGCGCTCCATCCGCAGCCGGCCGGCGACCTGGGCGTACTGGGCGCCGAGCCGCAACTGCCCGTACGGCAGCCGCCCGGCGGAGTTGACCTCGCCGGCCCAGTGGGCCAGGGCCCGCAGCAGTCCCTCCACGGCACTCACGCGGCCCTCGTGCCGGAACGCCTCGCGGATCAGGCCGGCCAGGACCGCGGTGAGCCCGTGCAGCAGTTCCGTCTCGGCGACCGCCGCTCCGCCGCCCGCGCCCCACGCCGGGGCCGCACCGCCCCCCGGTGCCGGCCCGCCGAGCAGCGCCGGTAACTCGCCCGGCTCGGGCACCGCGCAGCCCGCGGTGCCGTGCAGCGGGCAGGCCAGCCCCTCGGCGGGCAGCCGCGCGGGCCACATCCGGACGTCCGGCGCGTCCTGTCCCGCGGCGACGTCCGCGCCGGGCAGCGGCGCGAACAGCGCCGGGTCGGCCGGGCCGCTGCCCGGCCGCCGCGGCACTTCGCGCGGCGCGGCGACGACCGCGGCCAGCACTCCGCCCGTCTCCAGCACCGCGTCGAGCCTGCGCACCAGCCCGACGGGCGGCTCGCGCAGTCCCGCCTCGAGTTTGCTCACGGCGGAGTGGTGGTAGCCCACCCGCAGGCCGAGTTGCAGTTGCGTGAGCCCGGCCGCCCGGCGCAGGGAGCGCAACTGCCGCCCGAACTCCGCCCACGGGGCCTCGTCCGCCCGTGCCGGTCTGTCCGTCGGCGCCGGTCTGCCCGTCGGTGCCGGTCTCTCCGCCCGTACCGATCCGTCCGCCCGTGCCGATCCGTCCGCCCGTGCCGATCCGTCCGCCCCTGCCGATCCGCCGGTCATCCGCCCTCCCCCGGGTCGCGCCCCCGCCGCGGGCCGTGCGCCACCCGGGCTTCGCGCCTTCCGCCACCGGACAGCACAGAGGAGAGGGCAGGCCGCGTCAATCGAGTTGACCGAAGAGCGTCCGAACCGGTCCCGTCCGGTTTCGGCGAGGTCGGGCTACGATCGATCACCGGTCGCCGACGACCGGCCGAGAGCCCGGAGAACTGGGAGACGCACCGTGTTCTACTACGTGCTCAAGTACGTACTGCTGGGCCCGCTGCTGAGGGTCGTCTTCCGTCCCCGCATCGAGGGGCTCGACCATGTGCCGGGGTCGGGGGCGGCCATCGTCGCGGGCAACCACCTCTCCTTCTCCGACCACTTCCTCATGCCCGCGGTACTCAAGCGCCGCATCACCTTCCTCGCCAAGGCCGAGTACTTCACCGGTCCCGGCCTCAAGGGCAGGCTGACCGCGTTCTTCTTCCGCAGCGCGGGGCAGATCCCGGTGGACCGCTCCGGCAAGGAGGCGGGGCAGGCCGCGATCCGCGAGGGGCTCGGCGTGCTGGGCCGGGGCGAGTTGCTCGGCATCTATCCGGAGGGCACCCGCTCGCACGACGGCCGGCTGTACAAGGGCAAGGTCGGCGTCGCGGTGATGGCGCTCAGGGCCGGGGTGCCCGTCGTGCCCTGCGCGATGATCGGCACCTTCGAGGCGCAGCCGCCGGGCCGGAAGATCCCGAAGCTGCACCCGGTGGTCATCCGCTTCGGCGAACCCCTCGACTTCTCCCGCTACGCGGGCATGGAGGGCGAGAAGGCCGTGCTGCGTGCCGTCACCGACGAGATCGTCTACGCGATCCTGTCCCTGTCCGGTCAGGAGTACGTGGACCGGTACGCGGCGGACGTGAAGGCCGAGGAGGCGCAGAAGGCGGCGCAGGGCCGGAGGTTCCCCCGGCTGCC
The DNA here is from genome assembly GCF_002188365.1 of Streptomyces sp. CS113. Lineage (NCBI taxonomy): Bacteria > Bacillati > Actinomycetota > Actinomycetes > Kitasatosporales > Streptomycetaceae > Streptomyces > Streptomyces sp. CS113. The sequence continues at coordinate 7,363,518 of NZ_KZ195574.1, read as the reverse complement.
GCACCGCTAGCCGGGGGGCCGTCGGGTGCCGTCGTCTGCCGTGGGCAGAAGGGCGTGGCCGACCGGCGACGGGACGCCTACGGTCGCCGTATGACACGTGCAGTGGTGATCGGGGCGACGGGACAGATCGGACGGGCGGCGGTCGGCGCGCTGGCCGGGGACGGCTGGGAGGTGACGGCCGTCTCGCGGGGCGGCGAGCGGGACGCGCGGTGGCCGGAGGACGTACGGGTGGCGCGGGCCGACCGGGAGGACGACGCGGCGCTGTCGGCGGTGGTGGGCGAGGGCTGCGACGTCCTGGTGGACATGGTGGCCTACGGGGAGCGGGAGGCACGGCAGTTGGTCTCGCTGGCCGGGCGGGTCGGCTCGGCGGTGGTGATCTCCAGCGTGTCGGTCTACGAGGACGACAAGGGCCGCAACTTCGACACGCAGGGCGAGCCCGGCGGCTTCCCCGAGTACCCGGTGCCGCTCCCGGAGACACAGCGCACCGTACGCCCGGGCGACGGCTCGTACAGCACCGGCAAGGCGGCGCTGGAGCGGGAACTCCTCGCGGCGGGCGACCGGTTGCCGGTGACCCTGCTGCGGGCGGGTGCGATCCACGGGCCGTACTGCCAAACGCCTCGCGAGCTGTACTTCGTCAAGCGCAACCTCGACGGCAGGCGCCGGCGCGTGCTCGCGTACGGCGGTGCCAGCCGCTTCCATCCGGCGGGCGTGCGCAACATCGCCGAGCTGATCCGGCTGGCGGCCCCGCGGCCGGGCACGCGCGTGCTGAACGCGGTGGACCCGGACGCCCCGACGGTGGCGGAGATCGCGGCGGCCATCGACGCGGTGATGGGCGTCGAGACCGAGGACGTGCTGCTGGACGGCCCGCCGGCGGACGGTGTGGGCGACACCCCGTGGACCGTGCCCGCGCCGGTGGTGTGCGACATGGGCGCGGCCCGGGAGCAGTTGGGCTACCGCCCGGTGGCCCGGTACGCCGAGACCCTGCCGGAGACGGTGGCCTTCATCCGGGAGCGGCTGGCGGGGCGGGACTGGCGGGAGGCGTACCCGAAGATGTTCCGGGCGTACGGCGACCTCTTCGACTACGCGGCGGAGGACGCCTGGGCCGGGGGACGCTAGCGGCACGGGGAGGGGGCGACCGGTCGCTGCACGGGGAGGGGGCGGCCGGTCGGACCGGCCGCCCCCTTCCTTCGTCTCCGCCCGCCGGGTTACGGCTTGGGCGTGGCGTGCGGCGCGCAGGTCACGTCGCGGGCGTCCACCTTGCCGGTGAGCAGGTAGGTGTCCACGCGGTCGTTGATGCACGGGTTGACCAGTCCGGTGACGCCGTGCGAGCCGGCGTCCCGCTCGGTGATGAGCCGGGAGCCCTTGAACCGCTGGTGCAGTTCGACGGCGCCCTCGTACGGAGTGGCGGCGTCCCGCTCGGACTGCACGATCAGCACCGGCGGAAGTCCCTTGCCGGTCTTCACGTCCAGCGGGGTCTGCTGCTTGACCGGCCAGGTGGCGCACGGCAGGTTCATCCAGGCGTTGGCCCAGGTCATGAAGGGGTGGTCGCGGTGCAGCCGGGTGTTGTCCCGGTCCCAGGTGTTCCAGTCGGTGGGCCACTTGGCGTCGGTGCACTCGACGGCCGTGTACACGGCGTTGCCGTTCTCCGCGGAGGCGTTGCCCGCGGTGTCGGACAGGTCGGGTGCGGCGGCGTCGACGAGGGCCTGGGTGTCACCGGCGACGTACTTGCTGAAGATCTCGGCGGTCGGCGCCCAGGCGGAGTCGTAGTACGGGGCGCTCTGGAAGAAGGAGATCAGCTCGGCCGGTCCGACGACGCCGCCCAGCGGCTCCTTCGCGGCGGTGGCGCGCAGCTTCAGCCACTGCTCCTGGACCTCGGCGCGGGTGTCGCCGAGGTGGTAGGCGGCGTCGTTCGCGGCGACCCAGTCCTGCCAGTCCTTCCAGCGGCCCTCGAAGGCGACGTCCTGGTCCAGGTTGGCCTGGTACCAGATCTTGTCGCGGGACGGGTTGACGACGCTGTCGACGACCATGCGGCGGACGTGGTCCGGGAAGAGGGTGCCGTAGACGGCGCCGAGGTAGGTGCCGTAGGAGACGCCGAGGTAGTTCAGCTTCTTCTCGCCGAGCGCGGCGCGGATGACGTCGAGGTCGCGCGCGGTGTTCGGCGTGGTCATGTGCGGGAGCATCTCGCCGCTGCGTTCGAAGCAGCCCTCGGCGTACTCGCGGGCGAGCTTGCGCTGGGCGAGCTTGTCGGCCTCCGAGCCGGGCACGGGGTCGGCCTTGGGCGCCTTGACGAACTCCTGCGGGTCGGCGCAGGAGATGGGCGCGGAGTGGCCGACGCCGCGGGGGTCGAAGCCGACGAAGTCGTAGGCCTTGGCCGTCTTGGCCCACACCGCGCTCTTGCTCGTGACCCGCGCCGGGAAGCGCAGACCGGAGCCGCCGGGGCCGCCGGGGTTGTAGAGGAGCGCGCCCTGGCGCTCACTCTTGCTCCCGGTGTTGCCGATCCGGTCGACGGCGAGCTTGATCTGCTTGCCGAACGGCTTGGCGTAGTCCAGCGGCACCGTGACGTAGCCGCACTGGATGGGTTTCGGCAGGTTCCAGTCGGCGGCGCAGTCCCGCCAGTCGACGCCCGCTCGGGAGGCGCGGGCGGCGGCGATGGCGGCACCGCGCGCCTCCTTGTCCCAGCCCCGCGCGTGCCCGTGCCCATCGGCCGGGGCGGCGCTCGCGGCGGGCGCCGAGACGGCGCCGGCTATCAGCGTGGCGGTGACCAGCGCTCCGGCGGTGCCGAACGCGGTCGCCCTCCGCCGTATGCTGCTCGTGCTCAAGTGGCCCTCCCCGTACGTGTTCGCGACAAGTACGGGGATCCTCGCGGCTGTGGGATTGCTGAGAACAGAGCTGGTGCTACTTCTTTGCCAATCCGATAAACGGAGAAAAGCGTTCGATCGGCGGACCCGCCCGCCGGAACGCCCAGGGAACCCTCAGTCCAGCGAGGCCAGCGCCCCGTCCAGCAGCCGCCGCAGCCGCAGCGCGTCCGGCGCGACGGCGGTCACGAGCGCGGCCGGTCCGGCGAGCGGCAGGACGGCCGCGCCCTCCTCGAACGGGCGCGCCGCCGGTGGCTCGCTGACGAACCCGGGCCGTACGACGACCAGCTGGCCGACCGCGCGGTGTCCCGCCAGCCCGGCGGGCCCGTCCCAGCCGCCCGGCGCGCCGGGCCCGCACGCCAGCTCCTGGTCGAGGACGCACCGTCCGTCGATCCGTACGGTCAGACGGCTGGTGAGGCGTCCGGGTTCCTCCCCGGCCCGCCCGAGCACCTGCTCCTCGCGCAGCAGCAGCCGCGCCCCGGCGGCGAGGTCGACGGTGGTGGTGACGTGCAGGTCGCTGCCTGCGGCGGAGATCAACTGCTCCGGCAGCCAGCTCAGTTCGGCATCGTCGTCGACGGTGAGCCGGACGTCGTAGCGGGCGCCGGTCTTGTCCTGCCCCGGCAGCGCGAGGGTGGCGGCGGCCGAGCCGACGCTCAGGCGGGCACCGTCCGCCGCGTGGGCCGCCACCGTGAAGTGGTCGCCGCCGAGCGGCCCGCTCATCGCGCCGACCAGCATGACCCGGGCCTCGGCACCGCTCCCCCGGGTGCGCCGCACGGCGAGCGGTCCCTCGCCCTCCAGCACCGGCAGGACGGTGCCGCCGCGCCCGTCGCCGCGGGCGAGTATGCGGGCGTTCGCCCGGACGCCGCCGGCAGCGGTGGTCACGCGGTCCACGCGGCGATCCGCTCCCGCACCCAGTCGGCGACCTCCCCGACCCCGCCCTCGCTCCTGAGCGACTGGAGGACGACGGGCAGTTCGCCGCGCGCCGCCTTGGCGTCGGCGGCCATGCGCGCGAGGTCGGAGCCGACGTACGGCGCGAGGTCGGTCTTGTTGACGATCAGCAGGTCGGCGGTGGCGACGCCGGGTCCGCCCTTGCGCGGGATGTCGTCGCCGCCCGCCACGTCGATCACGAACACCTGCGCGTCGACGAGTCCCCGGGAGAAGGTGGCGGTGAGGTTGTCCCCACCGGACTCCACCAGGACCAGGTCGAGCGGACCGACCTCGTCCTCCAGGTCCTCGACGGCCTCCAGGTTGGCGGAGATGTCGTCCCGGATCGCGGTGTGCGGGCAGGCGCCGGTCTCCACCGCGGTGATCCGCTCGGGCGGCAGCACGGCCTCCCGGAGCAGGAACTCGGCGTCCTCCCGGGTGTAGATGTCGTTGGTCACCACGGCGAGGGACAACTCCTCCCGCAGCGCCCGGCACAACGCGGCGACGGTGGCGGTCTTCCCGGACCCGACGGGCCCGCCGAGCCCGATCCGCAGCGCACGCCGACTCCCGTCGGGCCGCCGGGCATCGGCGGAAACGGCGGCGGAGGATTCGAGGTGATGGTCGAGATGCATGAACAGTTCCTGTCAAAGTCGGGATCGGCCATACCAGCCCGTCCGGCGTTTGAGGACGAGGCCGTTCAGGCCGAAGGGGGGTCCAGGGGGCACAGCCCCCTGGCGGGGCAGAAGGGGCAGAGCTCTGGGGTCGGGATCGGGAAGGGGCGGCGGGGGCGAATCCCCACCTAGGAGGCGAACAACCGCACAGCCCAAGCGGCATGCGCCTCGGCCCCGATCTCCAGCAGCGGCGCGGACCGCGCGGGCAGCGCGTCGGCCCCGTCGGACACGACGCGCTCGCCCGTCTCCACGGCCTCCTGAGCCACCCGGTCCATCTCGTCCGCGAGCCGCGCCAGCACCCCCGTCGCGTCGAACGGATCGAGACCGAGCAGCCGCACCACCGCCGTCGCGGGTCCGCTCACCCCCTCGTAGAGCGAGCAGTACGCCGCGTCGAGCGGCCCGAGGCCGGCCGCACGCGCGGCCAGTCCCAGTACGACGGGCTGATGGGCGCCCTTGGGGAACAGCGAGGCCAGGGCGTCCAGTTCGGTGCTCGGCCAGGTCGCCCGGGCGGCTCGCATCAGCTGCCGTCCCAGCCTGCGCGCCGCCACCCGCAGGGCGGGCGACGGGGTGCGGGCGTCGGCGGCCCGGTCGAGTTCCCCCGGGTCGGCACCGAGGGCGGCGGCCGCCGCGACGCACGCCGCGACGACCCCGCTGGTGTGCAGCCGCCCCCGGCAGAACGCCTCCAGGCTCGCGGCATCCGTGATGCGTCCCGCCCGGACGGCGGCCTCCGCCCCGCCGGAGTGGGCGTGCCCTCCGGCGGGAAAGCGGCCGTCCGCGAGGACGAGCAGTGCGGCGCGGGTCATGCCGGCGCTCAGAAGAGGAAGTACCGCTGGGCCAGCGGCAGTTCGGCGACGGGGGCGGGTTCGACGAGTTCGCCGTCGATGGTCACCGCGAAGGAGTCCGCGGCCACCTCCACCCGGGGCAGCGCGTCGTTCTGGCGCATGTCGGCCTTGGTACGGCCGCGCGTGGACCGGATGGGCACGAACTCCCGGCCCAGCCCGAGCCGCTGCGCCAGCCCGTCCTCGACCGCCTGCTCGGACACGAAGTTGACCGAGTTGGCGGCGGGGGCGGTCCCCAGGGCACCGAACATCGGGCGCGGCAGGACGGGTTGCGGCGTGGGGATGGAGGCGTTCGCGTCGCCCACCTGCGCGTACGCGATCTGGCCGCCCTTGATGACGAGCTGCGGCTTCACCCCGAAGAAGCGGGGGTCCCAGAGCACCAGGTCGGCGAGCTTGCCGGTCTCGACGGACCCGACCTCGTGCTCGATGCCCTGGGCGACGGCGGGGTTGATGGTGTACTTGGCGACATAGCGGCGGACGCGCAGGTTGTCGGCGCGGGTGTCGCCGGGCAGCAGGCCGCGCCGCCGCTTCATCACGTGCGCGGTCTGCCAGGTCCGCAGGATCACCTCGCCGATGCGGCCCATGGCCTGGGCGTCCGAGGACATGATGGAGATCGCGCCCATGTCGTGCAGGATGTCCTCGGCCGCGATGGTGCTGGGCCGGATCCGGGACTCGGCGAAGGCCAGGTCCTCGGGGACGGCGGGGTTGAGGTGGTGGCAGACCATCAGCATGTCGAGGTGTTCCTCGACGGTGTTGACGGTGTGCGGCCGGGTCGGGTTGGTGGACGCCGGCAGCATGTTGGGCAGCGACACCGCCGTGATCATGTCAGGTGCGTGGCCGCCGCCGGCGCCCTCCACGTGGAAGGCGTGCAGGGTGCGGCCCGCGACCGCGTCGAAGGTGTCGCCGACGAAGCCGGCCTCGTTGAGGGTGTCGGAGTGCACGGCGAGCTGGACGCCGGACTCCTCGCACACGTCCAGGCAGGCGGAGATGACGGCGGGGGTCGCCCCCCAGTCCTCGTGGATCTTGAAGCCGAGGACGCCGGCCCGCAGTTGGTCGCGCATGGACTCCTTCGACATGGTGCTGCCCTTGCCGAGGAAGCCGATGTTGACGGGGCTCGACTCCAGGGCGGCGAACATCCGCGCGAGGTGCCAGGCGCCGGGCGTGACGGTGGTCGCCTTGCTGCCCTCGGCCGGGCCGGTGCCGCCGCCGATGAGGGTGGTGATGCCGGACGCCAGCGCTTCGTGGACGGCGTCGGGCGCGATGAAGTGGACGTGGGTGTCGATGCCGCCCGCGGTGACGATCTTCCCGTTGCCCGCGACGATCTCCGTCTCGGGGCCGATGACCAGGTCGGGGTGGACACCGTCCATGGTGTCGGGGTTGCCGGCCTTGCCGATGCCGGTGATCCGCCCGTCGCGGATGCCGATGTCGGCCTTGACGACACCCCAGTGGTCGATGATCAGGGCGCCGGTGATCACGGTGTCCGGTGCGCCTTCGGCACGGGTGGTGCGCGACTGCCCCATGGACTCGCGCAGCACCTTGCCGCCGCCGAAGACGGCTTCGTCGCCGGAGCGGCCGGGGCCGCCGGAGCGGTCCTCCTCGATCTCGACGAGGAGGTCGGTGTCGGCGAGGCGGACGCGGTCGCCGGTGGTCGGGCCGAACAGGTCGGCGTAGGCGGTGCGGGACAGTTCAGGCATCGAGGGCACCTCCGGTCGCGCCGCGCAGACCGACGACGACACGGGCGCCCGCGAGGGGGATCAGCCGCACGTCGACGGGGATGCCGGGCTCGAACCGGACGGCGGTGCCGGCGGCGATGTCCAGCCGCCTGCCGTGCGCCGCGGCGCGGTCGAACTCGAGACCGGGGTTGGCCTCGGCGAAGTGGTAGTGGGAGCCGACCTGGACGGGCCGGTCGGCGGTGTTGAGGACGGTCAGGCGGGTGACTTCGCGGCCTTCGTTGAAGGCGACCGGCTCGTCGGCGAACAGGATCTCTCCGGGGATCACGACTGCCGCCCCGTCAGATGATCGGTTCGTGGACGGTGACCAGCTTGGTGCCGTCGGGGAAGGTGGCTTCGACCTGCACGTCGTGGATCATCTCGGGGATGCCCTCCATGACCTCGTCGCGCTGGATCAGCTTGCGTCCGGAGGCCATGAGTTCGCCGACGCTGCGCCCGTCCCGGGCGCCTTCGAGGATGTGCGCGGTGATCAGCGCGACGACCTCGGGATGATTGAGCCTGACGCCTCGGGCGCGGCGCTTCTGAGCCACGTCCGCGGCCACATGGATGAGCAGTCTCTCCTGCTCGTGCGGGGTCAGTTGCATTTACCACCTCACAGGGCATCACGCCAGGACCGGACGGTCCGGCAGCCGCGGCCACCGCGACGGCTCTAGATGTAACACACATGCAGCCGCCCGAACGCACCCGCCGGTTCCGGAAAACCGCAGGTGGATCGGGGTGCAGACTAGGGCTAGAGTGTTACGGCCACGTCACCCGGTTTTGACCGATTGATTACCGATGCCGTCGGTGTCTTCCCGCGTGCCCGCGCTACGACGGGTCCGGCCCCCGGTGCTCCGCGGCGATGCCGAAGCGGTGGGCCCCCCGCGGTGTCGCGGCGGCCGCGTCGTGCACCGCGGCGACCGAGGTGACCACCTGGCCGTCCGGGGCCTCCCGGGTCTCCTCCAGTCGTTCGAGGTCGGCGGCGGAGACGAGGGCGACGAGGGGCTTGCCGTGCCGGGTCACGACGACGCGCTCGCCGCCGTACACCACCCGGTTGATCAGGTCGGCCAGCTCGGCCCTGGCTTGCGTCACCGGAATCTCGTAGGCCATGACCCCAGCTTACGGTTCCGCCCGAATCCACTCCCGGCAAGCGTACGTCCTGTACATTTTTTACAGAGAGCGTCGCCGAGTACGGTTCCGCCACGAGGAGGGGTTCGCCATGACCCGACCGTCCGCCCGCCACGTCCTGCCCGAGTTCACCGAACGCACGAGCGCCGGGGCCCGGACGACGGACCCCTACTCCAAGCTGCTCCAGGAGCGCATCGTCTTCCTCGGGACACCGATCGACGAGACCTCGGCCAACGATGTGGCGGCCCAGTTCATGTACCTGGAGCACCAGGCACCGGACCGGGACATCGAGCTCTACGTCAACTCGCCCGGCGGCTCCTTCATCGCCATGACGGCGATCTACGACACGATGCGCTACGTGGCCTGCGACGTGGCGACGACCTGCCTCGGGCAGGCCGGTTCGTCCGCCGCGGTGCTGCTGGCGGCGGGCACCCCGGGCAAGCGCGCCGTACTGCCGGGCGCCCGGGTGGTGCTCCACCAGCCGGCGCTCACCGAACCGCTGGAGGGCCGGGCGAGCGACCTGGCCGTCCACGCCGACGCACTGCTCCGGGCCCGCACCAGCCTGGAGGAGATCCTGGTACGGCACACCGGCCGCTCGCACGAGCAGGTGCACGCGGACATCGAGCGGGACCTGGTCCTGGACGCACGACAGGCCCTGGAGTACGGGCTGGTGGACCGGATCGTGCCGGGGCGCAGGACCCCGCCCGCCTCGCCCGGCGCGAGGTGATCCGCCCGTGCTGCCACCCGAGTTGCCCCCGCTGCCCGCCCTGACCCGTGCCGAGGCCGAGGTCATCGACCGCTATCTGGACGTCGTCGACCTGCTCGGGCGCATCAACCCGGGGCGCGAGGGCGACACCTACGGCGGCCTGCGGGCCGCCCAGGCGCTGGTGGGCAAGGCGACGGCGCTGCGTGACGCGCTGGCGCTGATGCACCGGCGCGGCGAGACGGAGGTGCACGCCGCCACCCTGGCCCGGGCGCTGCGGGTGCTGGACGGTGAGCGGCGGACCGCACGGGTCGGTCTTCCGCCGCGCGCCGGGAGCTGAGCGAGCCGGAGTCGAAACGGACCAAACGGCGTACCCCCTTTCGGCGTAGGGACACCTCCGATTCGCGACCGGTCGAAGTTGCGGCGCCGCGCGCCCGGCGGGTGCGATGCGCCGCTCCGCCGCTGGTCCAGGGGTCGTCACCGCGCTCGACGCCGCCTCGAACACGAGGCGGCGACCCGAACGGACGAGTGGGATGTAACAACACAAAGGGCACGTTCCGTTGGGAATTCCCCTTGGGGCGGGACAAGATCCGTGACTGACGACAAGCCCCCGCCGCAGCGGCGGGGCGGTCCGGGCGGACGCCGAGTCCTGCCGCCGTCCGGACGACCGGTCGCGACGGAAGTGGATCGGCAGGAGTGGAGGACCCGAGCACGACGGGTCGCCGGCCCGGCCGCCTCCGCGGGAGGCACCGGACCGAGCGGTCCTTGGGGTGAAGCCGCACTCGTGCGGCCGGGCAACTTCGCCAGCCCGAATCCGACAGGTCATCCTTCACAGGCGGCTGACGAAGGGTTGCGCATGTCCGCGCTCAATCGCGTCCCGTCCCTGATGGCTCGTGCCGGTACGGCCTCGGCCCTCACCCTCGCCGCCGTGGGCGGCTCCGTCGTGGTTCCCGGTGTCGCCTCCGAGGCGGCCGCGGCGAGCCATGCGACGAAAGCCCTCAAGATCGCGGCCTCCAAGCAGGGCGCCCCGTACCGCTGGGGCGCCACCGGTCCGCACCGGTTCGACTGTTCCGGCCTGACGCTGTACTCGTTCAAGAAGGCCGGCAAGAAACTGCCGCGCACCGCGGCCCAGCAGTACAACAAGACCCGCCATGTCTCCGCCAAGAAGCGCAAGGCCGGCGATCTCGTGTTCTTCCACTCCGGCCGCAGCGTCTACCACGTCGGCATCTACGCCGGGAAGGGCAGACTCTGGCACGCCCCGAAGACCGGGGACGTGGTGCGGCTGCAGAAGATCTGGACGTCAAGCGTCTGGTACGGCCGGGTCAAGTAGCCCGTCCGCGGGGGTGACGGCGGTCTGCCCCGCCGTCACCCCCGCGGGTGCGCCCGGCCCGCCCGGGGGCGTCCAGGGCAGTTCGATGGAGACGGTCTTGCCGCCCTCGCGCGTGGGCCGGACCCTCAGCCTGCCGCCGCACTCGGCGGTCAGCCAGCGGATGATCACCATGCCCCGCCCGTTGTCCTGCTGGACGGCGGCGGGCAGCCGCTTGGGGAAGCGCGGATGGCTGTCGGTGACGCCGAGGCGCAGCCGTTCCTCGCGGTCGAGGACGAGGTCCACCGTGAAGGTGGGCGACTGCCCGAACGTGTGCTGGACCGCGTTGGTCGCCAGTTCGGAGACGATGAGCCGCACGGTCTCGGACAGATCCGCGTCGCCCGGCAGCCCCCACTCCGCCAGGGTGCCGACCACGTAGGTCCGCGCGGCGGCCACCGAGGCGGGATCGCTCGGCAGAGTGACGGATGCTTCCAGATGGTCTGCCATGGCGACGTCGTCCCTTTCTCACGGGACCGCAGGCCCGACACGGAGCGGATGGTTCGAGTACGGTCCCGGACTGGTGCTTCGCCGCCAGACTGCCACCAACCGACCCGTGAAGGGCGGCGATCCACCAAGATATGCATATATCTGTCGCTCGAAGCGGTGAACTCTGCGACGGCAGAGCGTATTTGGGCGACTCATAAGGAGTAAGGGAGTTGTCCCATGCAGCACGGTCCCGTGGTGCGCCGCCGGAAGCTGGGCGCGGAACTGCGCGCCCTGCGCACGTCGGCGGGCATCACCAGCGGCGAGGCGGCCCGGCTCGTGGGCTGGCACCAGTCGAAGATCAGCCGGATCGAGACGGGGACGAGCGGGGCGAAACCGTCCGACGTGCGGTTACTGCTGGACGCCTACGGAGTGGACGACGAGCAGCTGCGGGGGCTGCTGGTGACTCTGGCGCGCTCCGAGGACGCGGCGGGGCGCAACCACTGGTGGCACGCGTACCGCGGGGTGCTGCCACCGACCTACCGCGACTTCATCAGTCTGGAGTCGCAGGCCAGCGCGATGCGCACGCTGGAGACCACGGTGGTCCCCGGTCTGCTCCAGACGCCGGAGTACGCCCGCGCGGTGACGCGGGCCGCGGTGGACGGCATGCCCGCGGAACGGCTGGACACGCTGGTGGAGGTCCGGCTGGCCCGGCAGGACGTGCTGCGCGGCGAGCCGCCCCTGAAGCTGAGCGCGGTCCTGGACGAGGCGGTGCTGCGCCGGGAGGTGGGCGGGCCCGGAGTGATGGCCCGTCAACTGGCGCGGCTGGTGGAGGCCGCGCGGCTTCCCCATGTCCGCCTCCAGGTCCTGCCGTTTTCCGCCGGGGCGCACATCGGTGTCACCGGCCCTTTCGTTATCTTCTCTTTTTCGAGCACTTCTGATCTGGATGTGGTTGTTCTCGACCACTTGACGAGTAGCCTGCACCTCGAACGGAAAGAAGACCTAGAGGCCTACACCGAGGCCTTCAACGCCCTTCTGATCCATGCCCTTTCGCCCGAGGACTCGTTGGACTTCATCGCCGCGACAGCGGCAGGCGCGTAAGGAGGCACCATGTCAGGCTCCCTGTCCGAACGTCCCCGGAACATCCCTGTCAGCACCGATATGACCGGTGTGCGGTGGCTGCGCAGCAGCTACAGCACCGGGGCGAACAACTGTGTGGAGACGGCCCGTCCGCCGGCCGGCCGCTGGGCCGGACTGCTCGCCGTGCGCGACTCCAAGAACCCGGCCGGACCCGCCCTGCTCCTCTCCCCCGAGAGCTGGACGGCGTTCACCGCAGGAGTCAGCCGCGGCTGATCCGCCGCACCCCGGACGACGCACGGCCGTGTCCCGCCGACTCATGGCCGCGTGTCGCCGATCACCCGCACAGCACGCTCGATCTGTTCCCCGGAGAGGTCCCCACGGGCGGTCAGCCTGAGCCGTGAGATGCCGTCGGGCACCGAAGGAGGGCGGAAGCAGCCCACGGACAGGCCGGCCGTACGGCAGTCGGCCGCCCACCGTACGGCCTCCTCCGGGGAGGGCGAGCGCACCGAGACGACCGCGGCGTCCGGACGTACCGCGTCCAGACCCGCGGCGGTCAGGCGCGCGTGCAGTTCGGCGGCGACGGCGCGGGCCCGCGCGGCCCGCTCCGGCTCGCGGCCGAGCAGTCGGAGCGCCGCCAGGGCGGCACCGGCCGCGGCCGGGGCCAGTCCGGTGTCGAAGATGAACGTGCGGGCCGCGTTGACCAGGTGAGCGATCACCCGGGCGGGGCCCAGCACCGCGCCGCCCTGGGCGCCGAGCGACTTGGAGAGGGTGACGGTCACGACGACGTCGTCGCGGCCCGCGAGGCCCGCTCCCTGCGGGGCGCCCCGGCCGCCGTCGCCGAGGACGCCGAGACCGTGGGCGTCGTCGAGGACCAGTCCGGCCCCGTGCGCCCGGCACGCGTCGGCGAGCGCGGGCAGGGGCGCGGCGTCGCCGTCGACGGAGAAGACCGTGTCGGAGACGGCCACGGCGGGTCCGTCGTGCGTCGCCAGCGCCTTGCGCACGGCCTCCGGGTCGGCGTGGCCGACGACCTGGGTGGTGCCGCGGGCGAGCCGGCAACCGTCGATCAGTGAGGCGTGGTTGCCCGCGTCGGAGACGACGAGGCTGCCGTGCGGTGCCAGCGCGGTGACGGCGGCGAGGTTGGCCGCGTAGCCGGAGGAGAAGACGAGCGCGGCCTCGAACCCGCAGAATTCGGCCAGTTCGCGCTCGAGTTCGGCGTGCAGCGCGGTCGTGCCGGTCACCAGCCGCGAGCCGGTGGCGCCGCCGCCCCAGGTCCGCGCGGCCGCGGCCGCCCCCTCGACGACCTCCGGGTGCCGGGCAAGACCCAGGTAGTCGTTGCTCGCCAGGTCCAGCAGCGTGGACGCCGCCGGGCGGGGGCGCAGTACCCGTACGAGTCCGGCCTCGCGGCGCGCCCGGTCCTGCTCCTCGATCCAGCCGAACGCCATGGGGCGGCCCTCCGGTGTTTTGTAGGCAATGAACAGACATTAGCGGTCCGGCCACCCCCGCGAGGTGTGGCAATACCCACACGTCGATCTGTCAGTGTTGTGCAAAGTCTCCTTGGCCGCGGATGGCCCCTTAGGACAGGATCGGCTCTCATGGACCTGCTGAACACGCTGGTGGACAAGGGGCTTCGGCGCGAGTCGCCGACCCGCGAGGAGGCGCTCGCCGTCCTCGCCACTTCCGACGACGACGTGCTCGACGTGGTGGCCGCGGCCGGAAAGGTGCGCCGCCACTGGTTCGGCCGACGGGTGAAACTCAACTACCTCGTCAACCTCAAGTCGGGCCTGTGCCCCGAGGACTGCTCCTACTGCTCGCAGCGGCTGGGCTCCAAGGCGGAGATCCTCAAGTACACCTGGCTCAAGCCCGACCAGGCCAAGGCCGCCGCCGCGGCGGGGGTGTCGGGCGGCGCCAAGCGCGTGTGCCTGGTGGCGAGCGGACGGGGCCCGACCGACCGGGACGTGGACCGGGTCTCGGACACCATCAGGGCCATCAAGGAGCAGGACGAGTCGGTCGAGGTGTGCGCCTGCCTCGGGCTGCTCTCCGACGGCCAGGCGGAGCGGCTGCGCGAGGCCGGGGCCGACGCCTACAACCACAACCTCAACACCTCCGAGTCGACGTACGGCGACATCACGACCACGCACACGTACGCCGACCGGGTGGACACGGTGAACAAGGCGCACGCCGCCGGGCTGTCCGCCTGCTCGGGCCTCATCGCGGGCATGGGCGAGAGCGACGAGGACCTGGTCGACGTGGTCTTCTCGCTGCGCGAGCTGGACCCGGACTCGGTGCCGGTCAACTTCCTGATTCCGATGGAGGGCACGCCGCTGGCCAAGGAGTGGCACCTCACTCCGCAGCGCTGCCTGCGCATCCTGGCGATGACGCGGTTCGTCTGCCCGGACGTCGAGGTGCGCATCGCCGGCGGGCGCGAGGTGCACCTGCGCACGATGCAGCCGCTCGCCCTGCACCTGGCCAACTCGATCTTCCTCGGCGACTACCTCACCAGCGAGGGCCAGGCGGGCCACACCGACCTGGAGATGATCGCGGACGCCGGCTTCGAGGTGGAGGGTGCCGGGGAGGTCACCCTGCCGGAGCACCGCGCCTCGGTGCGGGGCGGGGGCTGCGGCTCGCACGACGGTGGCGGCGGCTGCGGCTCGCACGCGGGCGCCGACGGCGACGCGGGGTGCGGGGCGCACGCCGGTGGTGGAGTGTGCGCCCCCGCGTCCACGGCGCCGCGCCCCGCCGAGGAGCCCCGCACGGACCTGGTGGCGGTGCGCCGCCGCGGCGCCGGGACGGACCTCGCGCCCAATGCCTGAGCCCGCGTGGGACGTCGCCGAGCTGCTGGAGCTGGACCGGCGCCACGTCTGGCACCCGTACGGCCCGATGCCCGGCCGGCAGGACCCGCTGGTCGTGGAGTCGGCGAGCGGGGTCCGGCTGCGGCCGGCCGACGGCTCCGGGGAACTGGTCGACGGGATGTCGTCCTGGTGGTCGGCGATCCACGGCTACAACCACCCGGTGCTGAACGAGGCCGCGCGCGGACAGTTGGAGCGGATGAGCCACGTGATGTTCGGCGGGCTCACCCACGAGCCCGCCGTACGGCTGGCGAAGCTCCTTGTCGACATATCACCCGAGGGCCTGGAGCACGTGTTCCTGGCCGACTCCGGTTCGGTGTCGGTCGAGGTCGCCGTAAAGATGTGTTTGCAGTACTGGCGTTCGCTCGGCCGCCCCGGCAAGCAGCGCCTGCTCACCTGGCGCGGCGGCTACCACGGTGACACCTGGCAGCCCATGTCGGTGTGCGACCCCGAGGGCGGGATGCACGAACTGTGGTCCGGCGTCCTGCCGCGCCAGGTGTTCGCCGACGCGCCGCCGGCGGAGTACGAGGAGGCGTACGCCGACCACCTGCGGTCGATGGTCGAGCGGCACGCCGACGAACTGGCCGCGGTGATCGTCGAGCCGGTGGTACAGGGCGCGGGCGGCATGCGCTTCCACTCCCCCGCGTATCTGCGGGTACTGCGGGAGGCGTGCGACGCGCACGACGTACTGCTGGTGTTCGACGAGATCGCGACCGGGTTCGGTCGTACGGGCGCGTTGTTCGCGGCGGAGCACGCGGCGGTGACGCCGGACGTGATGTGCGTGGGCAAGGCGCTGACCGGCGGCTACCTGACGATGGCGGCCACACTGTGCACGTCGCGGGTGGCCGACGGCATCTCCCGGGGCGAGGTGCCGGTGCTGGCCCACGGGCCGACGTTCATGGGCAATCCGCTGGCCGCGGCCGTGGCGTGCGCGTCGATCGGACTGCTGCTCGGCCAGGACTGGCTCGCCGAGGTCGAGCGGATCGGGACGGGCCTCGGCGAGGGACTCGCGCCCGCCGCCGAGCTGCCGGGCGTGCGCGAGGTGCGGGTGCTCGGCGCGATCGGGGTGGTGCAGCTCGACCACGCCGTCGACATGCGGGCGGCCACCCGGGCGGCGGTGCGCGAGGGCGTGTGGCTGCGCCCGTTCCGCGACCTGGTCTACACCATGCCGCCGTACGTCACGGGCGACGCGGACGTCGCACGCATCGCCCGCGCGGTGTGTGCGGCGGCACGGGAGGGATGACATGCCGGTACTGGTGATCACGGGCACGGGCACGGAGGTCGGCAAGACGGTGGTGACCGCCGCCGTCGCCGCCACGGCCCTGGCGGGCGGCCGGTCGGTGGCGGTGCTGAAGGCCGCGCAGACGGGCGTGGGTCCGGACGAGGCCGGGGACGCCGAGGAAGTGGCGCGGCTCGCGGGTGCGGTGACCGTCGCCGAAGTGGCCAGGTTCCCCGAGCCGTTGGCGCCCGGGACGGCCGCGCGCCGGGCCGGGCGGGCACCGGTGCGCCCCGGCGAGGTGGCGGAGGCGGCGGCCAAGCTGGCCACCGACCACGACCTGGTGCTGGTCGAGGGCGCCGGCGGGCTGCTCGTACGCTTCGACGCGGCCGGGGGGACGCTGGCGGACGTCGCCGGTCTGCTGGGCGCACCGGTGCTGGTGGTGACGTCGCCGGGGCTGGGCACCCTGAACACCACGGAGCTGACCGCGCGCGAGCTGCGTTCCCGGGGGCTGGAGCTGCCGGGTCTGGTGATCGGCAGCTGGCCCGAGGCCCCGGACCTTGCCGCCCGCTGCAACCTCGCGGACCTCCCCGACGTGTCCGGCGCCTCCCTCCTCGGTGCCGTACCCGCCGGAGCGGGGGCCCTCGCCCCGGCCGCCTTCCGTGCGGCGGCACCCGGCTGGCTGGGGAGCGGCTTCCCGCTGGACGGCAGCTGGGACGCGGACGCCTTCGTCGCCACACACGGTCCCTGACCGGGGCCGGGTCCGCACGGCCCCGGTCAAGCAGCCCGCGCGGTGGGTGCGGGGCGGCGATGCGGGGGACAATCGCGGTGAGGCGCCACCTCGTGAGGGAGGTCCCCATGCCGCTGCGATCCGCCCGTGCCCGCGGGGTGCCGCGCGACGCCGTGCACCATCCGCTGTTCGCCCGCTCCTACGCACGGTTCAGTGTGAGCGCCGAGACCCGGATGGGCATGGCCCGCGTCCGCGAACGGCTGCTCGCCGGGCTGTCCGGGCGGGTGATCGAGGTCGGCGCGGGCAACGGGCTGAACTTCTCGCACTACCCGGGCACCGTCTCCGAGGTCGTCGCCATCGAACCGGAGCGCGTGCTGCGCCGGTTGGCGGTGGAGGCGGGGCAGCGCGCCCGGGTGCCGGTGGACGTGGCGCCGGGCGCGGCGGAGGCCCTGCCGGTCAAGAGCGAGGCCTTCGACGCGGCCGTCGTCTCACTGGTGCTGTGCAGCGTCCGGGACGTGCCCCGGGCGCTCGCGGAGCTGCGGCGGGTGCTGCGCCCCGGCGGGCAGGTGCGGTTCTTCGAGCACGGCCGGGGCGGCGGGCGGGTGATGACCTTCGCCCAGAGCGCCCTGGACCGGACGCTGTGGCCTCCCCTGTCCGGCGGCTGCCACCTCTCCCGCGAGCCGGTGGCCGCGCTGCGGGAGGCGGGGTTCACGCTCGGGCCCTACCGGCGGGTGATGATGCCGGAGAACGGGCCGGCCCTGCCGAGTTCGTACTGCGTCCTGGGCACGGCCTGGCGACCGTCCTGAGCGGCGGCGCGGTCACGCGCTCCAGCCGCGCAGTTCGTCCGCGATCTCCTCGACGGACGCCTCGCCCTTCTTCACCAGCAGCGCGAGGTCCCGCACCCGCTCGGGCGTGGTGACGACCCGTACCCCGCCGGCGACCAGGTAGGCGTAGGCGACCGCCGTGGCGAACAGAGCGTTCGAGCGCTCCAGCGCCGGGACGTGGATCAACAGCTGGAGCAGCGCGGCGGCGCGGGCGTGCGGGGTGTCGTAGACGGGCGTGCCGAATATCTCGGCGCGGTGGCGGGCGACGGCGGCGACGAGCGCTCCCCAGTCGGTGACCTGCGGATCACCGGGTGTGCGCTGCTCGGCGAGCATCAGCAGCCAGGCGAGATCGATGGTGAGGTCGTTCATGCGGTACGCGTGCGACGGCTCACCGGCGGCCCTCGCCGACCTCGTCGGCGAACACCTTCTCGTACTGCCGCATGAAGTCGGCGGCGGCCTCGACGAAGGTGCGGCCGGCCTCCCCGGTGTCCTGCCGGACCAGTTCCTCGATGTAGCGGTTGACGCTCAGCCCGCGGGCCAGGGCCTGCTCCCGGGCCGCCCGGGCGGTGCCCTCGTCCACCCGCACGTTCAGCTGGGCCTTCCGGGTCTTCGCCATACCCCGAAGCTAGCGCCAAAACGCTAGCAGCGGCAAGGCCACCCGGTCTCTTCCTGTTCCGGCCGCGGCAGTGATTGACTCGCCGTGACCGGAAGTCCCCCGTGCGTGAGGAGAGTTCATGGCGCGCCCGTTCCGCTTCGGCGTCAACCTGATGAGCGCCGCCCCCGCAGACGAGTGGGACGCCAAGTGCCGGCGCGCCGAGGAACTCGGCTACGACGTGATCCTGGTGCCGGACCACCTCGGCATGCCGGCGCCGTTCCCGGCCCTGGTCGCCGCGGCCCGGGCCACCGAACGGCCCCGGCTGGGCACGTTCGTGCTCAACGCGGGCTTCTGGAACCCCGCGCTGCTGGCCCGGGAGGTGGCGACCACCGACGCCCTGACCGGCGGACGGCTGGAACTCGGGCTCGGCACCGGCTACGTACGCGCGGAACACGACGCCGCGGGACTGCCCTTCGGCTCACCGGGCGAGCGGGTGGACCACCTGCGGCGCACCGTCGAGGAGCTGGAGCGGCTGCTGGGCGACGAGGAGCACCTGCCCCGGCCCACACAGCGGCCCGGGGTTCCGCTGCTGATCGGCGCGAACGGCGACCGGATGCTGGAGCTGACCGCCCGGCACGCCGACATCGCCGCGTTCACCGGCGGACGCACCGCGCGGGGCAGCGCGACGGGACGGCTGGCGCCGGTCACCGCCGAGGAGCTGGACGAGCGCGTCGCCCGGTACCGGGAGCTCGCCGCCGGCCGCAAGGAGCCGGCGGAGCTGAACCTGCTCATCCAGATGGTCGCGGTCACGGAGGACCGTGAGTCCGCCGTCCGGCCCTACCTGGAGCGCATCCCCCACCTCACCCCGGAGCAGGTGCTGGAGCTGCCCATCCTGCTGGCCGGGACCCTGGAGCGGATCACCGCGCAGGTGCGGGCGCAGCGCGAGCGGTACGGCTTCACCTACCTGACGGTGCTGGAGCCGTTCATGGAGGCCTTCGCGCCGGTGCTGCGGGCCCTGCGCGAGGACTGACGCCCCGCCGCGCGCCGCGGCCGCGACACCGCGCGCCGGGCCGGTCCGCATGCCGGAATCACCGCACGGGGGTCCGGCCCGCGTGGTGGGATCGCGGCATGACCGATCTGCGCATACGGCCCGGCGGGCCGGAGGACCTGGACGCCGTGCTGACCTTCTGGAAGACGGCCGCCGAGGGGACGAGCATCAGCGACGACCGGGAGGGCGTGGAGCGCCTGGTGGCGCGCGACCCGGAGGCGCTGCTCCTGGCCGAGCGCGACGGGGAGCTGGTCGGCACGGTGATCGCGGGGTTCGACGGCTGGCGCTGCCATCTGTACCGGCTGGCGGTGCACCCGGGCCACCGGCGCCGGGGCATCGGCTCCGCCCTGCTCGCCGCGGCCGACGAGCGCTTCGTCCGGCTCGGCGGACGCCGCGGGGACGCGATGGTGCTGGTGCGCAACGAGCGGGCCCAGCATGCCTGGCGGGCCGCCGGGTACGAGCCGCAGGAGCAGTGGCGGCGCTGGGTGAAGCACCTCACCGGCTGAGCGGCCGCGAGGCGAAAGGTTGAAGGCTTGAACATCGGGCGAACCACCGGGTCGTGGCCGATCATGGGTCCGAGGTGACCCGATGACCGAAGTGCTCCTGCTGCTGGTGGCGATCCTGCTCTCGCTCGCGTGCGGCGCCTTCGTCGCGGCCGAGTTCTCGCTGACCACCGTCGAACGCGGTGAGCTGGAGCGCGCGGCGGAGCGGGGCGAGCGGGGCGCGGCGAGTGCCCTCAAGGGCGTACGCAACCTGACCTTCCAACTCTCCGGGGCCCAGCTCGGCATCACGGTCACCAACCTGGTGGTCGGCATGCTCGCCGAACCCTCGGTCGCGGCGCTGATCGCGGGGCCGCTGGAGGGCCTCGGGGTGTCGCGTTCGGCGGCCTCCTCGCTGGCGCTGGTGCTGGGCACCGCCCTGTCGACGGTCTTCCTGATGATCGTCGGTGAGCTGGTGCCGAAGAACTGGGCGATCTCCGCACCGCTGGCCGTGGCCAAACGGGTGGGCGGCCCGCAACGCTGGTTCAGCGCCGTCTTCCGGCCCTTCATCACCCACCTGAACAACACCGCCAACCGCATCGTGCGCCGCTTCGGGGTGGAGCCCGCCGAGGAGCTGGCGTCCGCGCGCGGGCCGCAGGAGCTGGCGGCGCTCGCCCGGCACTCCGCCAAGGAGGGCGCGCTGGAGCCCGACACCGCCGAGTTGTTCGTGCGCACACTGAACCTGGCCGATCTGACGGCGCAGCAGGTGATGACCCCGCGCGTCCAGGTCGTGGCCCTCGATGCCCGGGCGACGTGCGAGGACGTGGCGAACGCGACGCGGGCGACGGGACTGTCCCGGTTCCCGGTCTACCGGGACAGCCTCGACGCCGTGGTCGGGACGGCGCACGTCAAGGACGTGCTGGCGGTGCCCGCCGAGCGGCGGCCCGGGATGCCGGTCGCCGACCTGATGCGCGAACCGCTGCTGGTCCCCGAGTCGCTGACCGTGGACCGGCTCCTGGACCGGCTCTCCGGACGCCGCACGATGGCCGTCGTGATCGACGAGTACGGCGGTACGGCGGGGGTGGCCACGCTGGAGGACATCGTCGAGGAGGTCGTCGGCCAGGTGCGGGACGAGCACGACCCGCACGAGACGCCCGACCTGGACCCGGCGGGCACGGACGCGGCGGGGCGCGCGCTGTACTGGGCGGACGGCTCCGCGCGCGTGGACCGGCTGGAACGGCTGGGGCTGCGGGTCCCCGAGGGCCCGTACGAGACGGTGGCGGGGCTGGTCGCGGCGGGTCTCGGGCACATCCCCGTGGTGGGCGACAGTCTGGACGTCGCGGGCTGGCGGCTGGACGTGGTCGACGCCACGGGACGCAGGGCCGCCCGGGTGCTGATGCACGCGCCCCTTGATGATGCGGGCAACGCGGCCGACTCGGACGGCACGATCGACGGGGCCGACGGGGCCGGTCGGCCGGACGCCGGTTCGGGCGACGGGGAGGACGAAGGGGAGGCCGGCCGATGACCGCCGTACAGCTGCTGATCGGGCTGGCGACCCTGGTCGTCAACGCGTTCTTCGTGGGCGCCGAGTTCGCGCTGATCTCCGTGCGCCGCAGCCAGGTGGAGCCGTACGCCGAGCAGGGCGACGCCCGGGCGAAGCGGGTGCTGTGGGGCCTGGAGCACGTGTCGGCGCTGCTGGCGGCGGCGCAGCTGGGCATCACGCTGTGCACGCTGGTCCTCGGCGTGGTCGCGGAACCGGCGATCGCGCATCTGCTGGAGCCGGTGTTCCACGCGGTGGGCGTGCCGTCGGGTGCCGGGCACGCGGTGTCCTTCGTGATCGCCCTGGCGCTGGCGACGTACCTGCACATGCTGCTCGGCGAGATGGTGCCGAAGAACATCGCGCTGGCCGAGCCGGTACGCAGCGCGCTGATCCTCGGGCCGCCGCTGGTGGCGCTGTCCCGGGCGCTGCGTCCGGTGATCTTCACGGTCAACGCCTTCGCGAACGGGCTGCTCAAACTGCTCAGGGTGGAGGCCAAGAACGAGGTGGCGGCGACGTTCACGGACGCGGAGCTGGCGGAGATCGTCAAGGACGCCGGTGAGGCGGGACTGATCGACGACCGCGCCAGGGAGCGCCTGCGCGACGCCCTGGAGCTGGGCCGCCGACCGGTGCGGGACGTGGTGCTGCCGCTGGAGCGCGTCGTGCACGCGCGCGTGGGCATCACCCCGGAGCAGTTGGAGCGGTTGTCGGCGCAGTCGGGGTTCTCCCGCTTCCCGGTGGTGGACGACGGGCGGCGGATCGTCGGCTACCTGCACGTGAAGGACGCCCTGGACGCCTCGCCGCGGGACGTGCCGTTCCGCCTGCGGGACATGCGTCCCATCGCCCGGGTCCGCGAGCGCACCCCGCTGGACGACGTACTGACCGCCATGCGGCGCAGCCGTACGCACCTGGCGGCGGTCCTCGGCTCCGACGGGCGGCTGGCCGGACTGGTGACCATGGAGGACGTCCTGCGGGAGCTGTTCGGGCAACGCGCGTGAGCCCCTCGCGCCCGCGTGCCCAGAGCACCCCCCGAGTGACCGGGTGCCCCGAGCGCCGTGGCCGGAGCCCCGGAGGGCGACCGACCGGCGGGTATGTGCAGGGGATACCATTTCCGTCGCCATGCACACGAACCCCACGTACACCAGTCTCGTCGCCGTCGGCGACTCCTTCACCGAGGGCATGTCGGACCTGCTTCCCGACGGCTCCTACCGTGGCTGGGCCGACGTGCTCGCCGCCCGGATGGCGGCCCGCTCCCCGGGCTTCCGCTACGCCAACCTCGCGGTGCGCGGCAAGCTGATCGGACAGATCGTCGACGAGCAGGTGGACGTGGCCGCGGCCATGGGCGCCGACGTGATCACGCTGGTCGGCGGGCTCAACGACACGCTGCGGCCCAAGTGCGACATGGCCCGGGTGCGGGACCTGCTCACGCAGGCGGTGGAGCGGCTGGCGCCGCACTGCGAGCGGCTCGTGCTGATGCGCAGCCCCGGCCGCCAGGGTCCCGTGCTGGAGCGGTTCCGGCCGCGCATGGAGGCGCTGTTCGCGATCATCGACGACCTGTCCGAGCGGCACGGCGCCGTGGTCGTGGACCTGTACGGCGCCAAATCCCTGGCCGACCCCCGGATGTGGGACGTGGACCGGCTGCACCTGACCGCCGACGGGCACCGCCGGGTCGCCGAGGCCGTGTGGCAGTCGCTCGGTTACCAGCCCGAGGACCCCGAGTGGCACGCGCCGGTCCCGCCGACGCCGCCACCGGGCTGGACGGCGCGCAGGACCGCCGACGTCCGGTTCGCCCGGCAGCACCTGCTGCCCTGGATAGGCCGCCGGCTGACCGGCCGCTCGTCCGGGGACGGCCTGCCGCCCAAGCGCCCGGACCTGCTCCCCTACGAGGATCCGGCGCGCTGATCCCCGGCGGCACGAGCCCTTCGTAGGTTCCGACGAACGAGCCCGCGGCGCCGACCTGCACGAATCGCCAGTAGAATCCGTCCACGTGACTTCCGCTCCCGCCAAGCCCCGCATCCCGAACGTCCTCGCCGGACGCTACGCCTCCGCCGAGCTCGCCACGCTCTGGTCGCCCGAGCAGAAGGTGAAGCTGGAGCGGCAGCTCTGGCTCGCCGTGCTGCGTGCCCAGAAGGACCTGGGCATCGAGGTGCCCGACGCCGCGATCGCCGACTACGAGCGTGTCCTCGACCAGGTCGACCTGGCCTCCATCGCCGAGCGCGAGAAGGTCACGCGGCACGACGTGAAGGCGCGGATCGAGGAGTTCAACGACCTCGCCGGGCACGAGCACGTGCACAAGGGCATGACCTCCCGCGACCTCACGGAGAACGTCGAGCAGCTTCAGGTCCGGCTCTCGCTGGAGCTGATCCGGGACCGCTCGGTGGCCGTCCTCGCCCGCCTCGGCAAGCTGGCCGGCGAGTACGCCGAGCTGGTGATGGCGGGTCGCTCGCACAACGTGGCCGCGCAGGCCACGACGCTGGGCAAGCGGTTCGCCACCGCCGCCGACGAGCTGCTCGTCGCGTACGGCCGGGTGGAGGAGCTGCTCGGCCGCTACCCGCTGCGCGGCATCAAGGGCCCGGTCGGCACCGCCCAGGACATGCTGGACCTGCTCGACGGCGACGCGGGCAGGCTCGCCGAGCTGGAGCGGCGGATCGCCGGGCACCTGGGCTTCTCGCAGGCCTTCACCTCGGTCGGCCAGGTCTACCCGCGCTCCCTCGACTACGAGGTCGTCACCGCGCTGGTGCAGCTGGCGGCGGCGCCGTCCTCGCTGGCCAAGACCATCCGGCTGATGGCCGGGCACGAGCTGGTCACCGAGGGCTTCAAGCCCGGCCAGGTCGGCTCCTCCGCGATGCCGCACAAGATGAACACCCGCTCCTGCGAGCGCGTCAACGGCCTGATGGTGATCCTGCGCGGCTACGCCTCGATGACCGGTGAGCTGGCGGGCGACCAGTGGAACGAGGGCGACGTGTCCTGCTCGGTGGTGCGCCGGGTGGCCCTCCCCGACGCGTTCTTCGCCCTCGACGGGCTGCTGGAGACCTTCCTGACGGTGCTCGACGAGTTCGGTGCCTTCCCGGCCGTCGTGGCCCGGGAGCTGGACCGCTACCTGCCGTTCCTGGCCACCACCAAGGTGCTGATGGGCGCGGTGCGCGCCGGGGTCGGCCGCGAGGTCGCGCACGAGGCCATCAAGGAGAACGCGGTCGCCTCCGCGCTGGCCATGCGCGAGCAGGGCGCCGAGCGCAACGAGCTGCTGGACAAGCTGGCCGCCGACGACCGCATCCCGCTCGACCGTGCCGCCCTGGACGCCCTGATGGCCGACAAGCTCTCCTTCACCGGTGCGGCGGCCGACCAGGTCGGTGCCGTCGTCGGCCGGATCGAGGAGATCGTCAAGCGGCACCCGGAGGCAGCCGGATACACCCCCGGGGCGATCCTCTGACCCGCTTCACCCGGGCCGAGCTGGACGCCGCCCGCGACCGTCTCGTACCGGACGTCGTCGCGGACGGCCTCCGCGTGCTGTTCTGCGGCATCAACCCCGGCCTGATGACGGCGGTGACGGGCCACCACTTCGCCCGGCCCGGCAACCGCTTCTGGCCCGTCCTGCATCTGTCGGGGTTCACCCCGAGACTGCTGAAGCCGTCGGAGCAGGGTGAGTTGCCCTCGTACGGGCTGGGCATCACGAACGTCGTGGCGCGGGCCAGCGCGCGGGCGGACGAGTTGACCGCCGAGGAGTACCGGGAGGGCGGCCGGCTGCTGGCGCGGAAGGTGGCGCGGCTGCGGCCCGGTTGGCTGGCGGTGGTGGGTGTCACCGCTTACCGGGCGGCGTTCGACGAGCCGAAGGCCCGGGTGGGACCGCAGGAACGGACCTTCGGGAGCACACGCGTGTGGGTGCTGCCCAATCCCAGCGGGCTCAACGCGCACTGGACGGCGCAGACGATGGCGGAGGAGTTCGCCCGGCTGCGGGTCGCGGCGGAGCCGCGGTCGCAGGTGCAGGGCTGACGGTCACGGTGGTGGCTCCTGCGTGACCACCGCCAGCAGCCGCACCTCGTCCGTCTCGTCGCGGTCGGCGACGGCCACCGCGACCCAGCGGCCGGTGCCGGCGGCCTCCCAGACGTACGCCACGCGGGCGTCGGCGCTCAGGCCGGCCCACGGCTCGGGTATCTCCTCCCGCTCGGTCCGCAGCAGGACCGTGTGCAGGTTGTAGGGGTCCGTCTCGCCCCAGCGCGGGGCGAGTCGCTCGTAGAGGGCGTCCCGGCCCTTCTCGTACTGCTCGACCGTCGCCGCCCGCTCCCCCGGGTCCCGGCCGCCCGGGCCGCGGCTGCTCTCCAGCACCGCCGTGAAGTACCCGGGTGCCGCGGTGCCCCCGTCCGACGGGCCGTGCTCCGCCGGGAAGGGCCGGAAGCACAGCTCGTCGACGAGGGCGAGGTGCCGCGCGATGTCCATGGGTCCAGTAAACCCGCCGCCACTGACAATTGGCGGGGCGTCAGCCGGCCCTCCGCTGGGCCGGTGGTCAGGCGTCACGGCGACGCAGCCGCCAGAAGCCGGCGAGGAGGGCGACCGCGGCCCACAGCGCGGTCACCGCGAGTCCCGTCCAGGGTCCCAGGGTTCCGTCGTACGTCCGGTACAGGACGATCTGACCCGCCTTGTCCGGCAGGAAGTCGGCGACGGTGCCCGCCGCGTCCCCGATCACGAAGGAGACGACGAGGATGAACGGGATCAGGGTGGACAGGGTGGCCACCCCACTGCGGAACAGGGCGGTGAGCCCGGCCGCGAACAGGGCCATGAGCATGAGGTAGATGCCGCAGCCGACGACGCCCCGGACCTGCTCGCCGACGGTGAGCGCGTCCGCCGCCGCGCCGAGACCCGCCCGCGCGGCGAACAGGGCGGCGAATGCGGTGACCAGCCCCACCCCGAGGGCCGGTACGGCGACGACCACCAGCTTCGCCGCGAACCACCGCCCCCGCTGCGGAACCGCGGCCAGGGTGAGCCGGATCCCGTTGCCCCGGTACTCGCTGGAGACGACGACGGCTCCGAAGGCGACGGCCGCGATCTGGCCCGGCATCACCCCCGACAGGGCCATGAACAGCGGGTCGAAGTCCGGGTCGGAGGTGTCGGACGCCCCCGCCAGTGCGGAGAAGGCCGTGGTGACGGCGAACAGGGCCAGCAGGGTGCCGCACAGCGAGCGCAGCGTGAGTACCTTGAGCGCCTCGGCGCGCAGGACGGGTGTGAGGTTCATGGTCAGGCCTCCTGGGGCTGTGCGGCGAACTCGGTCTCGGTGGCGGTCAGGTCGAGGTAGGCCTGTTCCAGCGTGCCTTCGTCCGCGGCCAGTTCGAGGACGGGCACACCCGCGCCGGACATGATCCGGCCGATGTCGTCCACGCGCGCGTGGTGCACGGTCCAGTACCCGTCGTCGTGCTCCACGGCGTCGTGGCCGTGCCGGGCCAGTGCGGTTTTCAGGGCGGTCGCGTCCGAGGTCCGGACGCGCACCCGTGGCCGCACGCGCGCGTCGATGAAGTCCCGCATCGGCGTGTCGGCGAGCAGGCGGCCCCGGCCGAGGACGACCAGGTGGTCGGCGAAGGACGCGGTCTCGTTCATCAGGTGGCTGGAGACCAGGACCGTGCGCCCCTCGGCCGCCATCCGGCGCAGCAGTTCGCGGATCCAGATGATGCCCTCGGGGTCCAGCCCGTTGGACGGCTCGTCCAGCATCACCACTTCGGGATCGCCCAGCAGCGCGGCGGCGATGCCCAGCCGCTGGCGCATGCCCAGGGAGAACGTCTTGACCCGGCGGCGGGCCACGGACGCGATGCCCGTCTCCTCCATCACCCCGTCGACCCGCCGCGCGGGGACGCGGTTGCTCGCCGCCAGGACGCGCAGGTGGTTCCGGGCGGTGCGCGAGCCGTGGGCGGCGTCCGCGTCGAGCAGCGCGCCGATGTGCCGCAGCGGCTCGTGGAGCGTGGTGTAGGCGCGTCCGCCGACGGTCGCGGTCCCGGAGGTGGGCCGGTCCAGACCCAGGACGAGCCGCATGGTGGTGGACTTGCCGGCGCCGTTGGGGCCGAGGAAGCCGGTGACGCGGCCGGGGCGCACGGTGAAGGTGAGGTCGTCGACGGCTCGTCGGGTGCCGTACTCCTTGGTGAGGCTCTGGACGTCGATGCTGGTCATGGCAGCAGCGTGCCGGTCGGGGCGGGGCGTTGGCCTCCCCCGCCGGTGGAGACCGCCTCCCCCGTGCGGGGGAGCCCGGTGTCGGTGGCGGCTGACACGATGGGCGCATGGTCGGCTTGCTGCGCCCGTTCGGCCGGGCGGTGACGTACACACGATGGCTGCATCTGTTCATGGCCGTGGTGTGGCCGGCCATGTGGATCTTCGTCGACGAGCCGTGGGCCTTCGCGTCGGTGGTGCCGCTGGCGCTCGCCGGTCTGCTGCCCTGGATGCGGGTGGTCGAGGGCGTACAGGCCAGGCTGCTGCTGACCGGCCGCCGGCCGGACGAGGCGAACCCGGACATCGTCGTGGCGCCGTCCGTGACCTGGGCCGACCGCGGACGCACGGTCGTGTGGCTGGAGGCCCGTCTGCTCATCGGCTCCTGCGTCGCGATGCTCACGGTGCAGTTGCCCGTCCTCGCCGTCGATCTGGTGAACGCGGCGCGGGGCGGGCAGCAGGGGGACGGCTCGTACGTCCGCCTCGCGGGAGACCACTGGTGGTACGGCCTGCTCGCGCCGCTGCCGCTCCTGCTGCTCCCGGCGGTCGTCGTCGGTTCCGGTGAGCTGATCACCCGGCTCGCCCGCCGCCTCCTGGGACCGTCCGCCGCCGAGCGGCTCTCCGCCCTGGAGGAACGCACCGAGCAACTCCTGGAGCGCACCCGCATCGCCCGCGAGCTGCACGACTCCATCGGCCACGCGCTGACCGTCGCCGTCGTCCAGGCGGGGGCCGCCCGCGCGGCGAACAGCCCGGAGTTCACCGACCGCGCGCTGACCGCGATCGAGGAGACCGGCCGGGCCGCGCTGGAGGACCTGGAACGGGTCCTCGGCGTCCTGCGGGAGGCGGAGCGGCCGGTGAGCGCCCGGCCGACCCTCGCGGACGCCGACCGCCTCCTGGAGTCCGCCCGGGCCTCCGGCGCCAAGGTCGACGCCGAGGTCACCGGCCCGCTGGAGACCCTGCCGGGTCCGGTCTCGCGCGAGGGCTACCGCATCCTCCAGGAGGCGCTGACCAACGTGCTGCGGCACGCGGGTGCCGTGCCGACCGGGGTGCGCGTCGAGGTCGTGGACGGCGCGCTCACTCTGGAGGTGCGCAATCCGCTGCCGGACGGGAGGGCCGCGCCCGGTCGCGGCAGCGGACTGCGCGGGATACGCGAGCGGGCCGCGCTGCTGGGCGGGCGGGCGCACACGGGCCCGGACGGCGCCGGCGACTGGAAGGTGCGCGTGGAGCTGCCGCCGGGCTGATCTACGCTGGGCGGATGCCGGTCAGAGTGCTCCTCGTCGACGACGAACCCCTGGTCCGCGCCGGTCTGCGGGCGGTGCTGGAGGCGCAGCCGGACATCGAGGTGGTCGGGGAGGCGGCCGACGGGGCCGCGGTGATTCCGCTGGTGCGGCAGACGCGGCCGGACGTGGTCGCCATGGACGTCCGGATGCCGTTGCTGGACGGCATCGAGGCCACGCGCGCGTTGCTGCGGACGGTGGCGGACCCGCCGAAGATCCTCGTGGTGACGACCTTCGAGAACGACGAGTACGTGTACGAGGCGCTGCGCGCGGGCGCCGACGGGTTCCTGCTCAAGCGCGCCCGCCCGGCCGAGATCGTGCACGCGGTGCGGCTGATCGCCGAGGGCGAGTCGCTGCTGTTCCCGTCCTCGGTGCGGCAGTTGGCCGCCGCGTACGGGGACGGCGGCGGGAACCGCGCGGCCCGCGCCGCGTTGGATCGCGCCCGGCTGACCGAGCGGGAGGGCGAGGTGCTGCGGCTGATGGCGCGCGGGTTGTCGAACGCGGAGATCGCCGCCCGGCTGGTGGTCGGCACGGAGACGGTGAAGTCGCACGTGAGCGCCGTACTGGCGAAGCTGGGGGCGCGGGACCGCACCCAGGCGGTGATCACGGCGTACGAGTCGGGGTTCGTGGCACCCGGGTGAGGACGCCTCGCGGGCCGGGAAACGCAGGCCGCGACTCGCCGGGGTCCGGCGGGCCGAGTACCATCCGGCCCACACGCGCACGAGCTGGGAGGACGGACCTTGGCAGGCCTGACCGGCGGGGACCCGTCGCTGTTGCGGAGGATCAATTCCGCCGTGGTGCTGCACGCGTTGCGTGCGACGGACTCCGCGACGCTGACCGAGATCACCCGGGTGACGGGGCTGTCCCGGCCGACCGTCGAGGGCGTCGTCGAGGGGCTGATCGAGGCCGGCCTGGTCGTCGAGGCGGCCGCGGGCGAGGGCACGGCCCGGCGGCAGGGGCGGCCCGCGCGGCGGTTCCGGTTCCGGGCCGAGGCGGGACACCTGCTGGGCCTGGAGATCGGCCCGCACCGCGTCGCCGCGCTCCTGTCCGACCTGGACGGCCGGGTGATCGGCGCCCAGGCCAAGGACGTGGACGAGAACGCGCCGGCCGACGAGCGGCTGGAGCGGCTGCGCACGGCCGTGGCCGAGCTGCTGCGCCGGGCCGGTGTGGCGCGCGGCTCGCTGCGGGCGGTCGGCGCGGCCACGCCCGGCATCGTCGAGGCGGACGGCACGGTCCGCCTGGGCACGGCGCTGCCCGGGTGGACGGGGCTCGGCCTGGGTGAGCGGCTGAGCCGTTCCTTCAAGTGCCCGGTGCTGGTGGAGAACGACGCGAACGCGGCGGCGGTGGCCGAGCACTGGAAGGGGACCGCCACCGAGTGCGACGACATCGTGTTCGTGCTGGCCGGGCTGAGTCCCGGGGCGGGGGCGCTGATCGGCGGGCGGCTGCACCGGGGGTACGGCGGGGCGGCCGGGGAGATCGGCGCGCTGCACCTGCTGGGCCGGGACGTGACGCCGGAGACGCTGCTGTCCACCACGGACCAGCCGCTGCACCCGTTGGACGAGCAGGCGGTGGCCAAGGTCTTCGCCGAGGCCCGGGAGGGCGACGAGCGGGCCCGCGCGGCCGTCGAGCGCTTCATACAGCGGCTGGTGCACGATGTGGCGGCGCTCGCGCTGGCGCTCGATCCGGAGATGGTCGTCATCGGCGGCTGGGCGGCCGGGCTCGACGGTGTGCTGGAGCCGTTGCGCCGGGAGCTGGCCCGTTACTGCCTGCGCCCGCCGCGCGTGGCGCTGTCGCTGCTCGGTGAGGCCGCGGTGGCGACGGGTGCGCTGCGGCTCGCCCTCGACCATGTGGAGGAGCAGCTGTTCGCGGTCGAGGGCGCGACGGCCCGCCGCTGACCCGGTCGGGCGGTCAGGAGGCCTGGCTCTGCGGGCCGTGGTGGATCTCCACGCCGCCGGAGTCGCCGAACGTCAGGCGGCAGGTGTCCGCCCGGTAGGTGGCGACGGAGAGTGCGGCGGTGCGGCCCTCGGCGAGGTAGCGGGTGGTGACCACGAGGACGGGCGCGCCCGGGAGGCGGTCCAGCTCCTTCGCGTCGTCCGCGCCGGCCGAGCCCAGCTCGACGGCGCTGTCCTGCCGCTCCAGGTCCCCGCGCTGTAGCTCGCGCAGGACGGCACGCGCGCGTGCGGGGCCCGAGGGCGCGTCGATGGCGGTGAGGTCGGGTACCGACGAGGACGGGACGTAGAGCAGCTCCGCGGCGACGGGCTGCCCGTGGCTCACGCGGGAGCGGCGGACGGTGTGGACCGGCTCGTCGCGGTCCGTCCGCAGCGCGTCGGCCACGGCGGCGGGGGGTGCCGCGAGGTGGCAGTCGGCCGGTTGCCAGGCGTCGTCGGCCGCTCCGGGCCAGGCGTGCTCCCGGGTGCCGACGGCCACGCCGACGCGCGGCGGGGCCACGGTCGTGCCGACGCCGCGGCGGCGCTGGAGCCTGCCCTCCAGCTCCAGCTGTTCCAGGGCCTGGCGCAGCGTCGCGCGGGCGACGCCGAAGCGGGCGGCGAGGTCGCGTTCGTTGGGCAGGACCTCGCCCACCTCGAACTCCGAGTCCAGGGCCTCGCTGAGCACGGTCCTGAGGTGCCAGTACTTCGGCTCCGGCACCGATTCCAACTGCGTGGTCCCCACCCTGTCCTCCGCAATCGCCGTGATCCGGCGGCGTTTTGACGCCCTTGTTTATTAAAGGTTGTTGCAGTTCTCTGCGACCATAAAACGCGCCACCCCCTTGGTCAAGACCAATCCCGCGCACAGAACGGCCCCGGCACCCGTCGCGGGACGGGTGCCGGGGCCGCGAGCCTCCTCGGGAGCGGGCTAGGGAATGTCGGCCAGGGAGGTCAGTTTGTCCGGGTTGCGCATGATGTAGAGGGCCTGGATCCGGCCGTCGGCGACGTCCACCTGGAGGACGGAGTCGGGCTTGCCGCCGGAGCGGACCAGCAGGGCGGGGCCGCCGTTGAGCTCCAGGAAGTGGAAGGTGGCGTCGGGAACGCCCTGCTGGGCGACGGCGAACAGGAAGCGGCCCACCTTGTCCGAGCTCTCCAGGACCCGCAGCGGCGCCTTGGACCTGCCGCCGCTGTCGCCCACCAGCCGGACGTCCGGCGCGAGCGTCGCCAGCAGACCGGCCAGGTCGCCCTCGACCGCGGCGGCCAGGAAGCGCTCGGTGAGGTCGCGCCGCTGGGCCGGGTCGACGTCGTAGCGGGGGCGCCGCTCGTCGACGTGCTTGCGGGCGCGTCCGGCGAGCTGGCGCACCGCGGCCTCGCCGCGCTCCAGCATCGCGGCGATCTCCGCGTACGGGTAGCCGAAGGCCTCCCTGAGGACGAACACCGCCCGCTCCAGCGGCGACAGCGACTCCAGGACGACGAGGACGGCGAGGGACACGGAGTCGGCGAGGACGGCCCGCTCGGCGGTGTCCGGCACGGCGTCGCCGAAGTCGGTGACGTAGGGCTCGGGGAGCCACGGGCCGACGTACGTCTCGCCGCGCGACTTGACCTGGCGCAGCCGGTCGACGGCGAGGCGGGTGGTGACGCGCACCAGGTAGCCCCGGGGCTCGCGCACGGCGGAGCGGTCGGCGCCGGACCAGCGCAGCCACGCCTCCTGGACCACGTCCTCCGCGTCGGCCAGGCGGCCCAGCATGCGGTAGGCGACGCCCAGGAGGACGGGCCGGTGCTCTTCGAAGACGTCGGTCGCAGTGTCGGTGGTCACCCCACCATCCCAGCGGACGCGTCCGGTGGTGTCCAGACGGAATCGCTCGTACCCGGCACCGGGGCTACCCGTCGGTAGCAATTGCTGACAAGCTGTCTACCCGACGCCATCGCACACGCGTTCCCGGAACACCCGTTCCCGACAAGGAGCCCCATGTCCGCAACGCTCTCCTTCACGGCCCCCACCGCCCGCGGTCCGCAGGACATCACCCTCGCCTACGCGCGCGTGGGCGCCGGCGAGCCGCTGCTTCTGCTGCACGGCATCGGTCACCACCGGCAGGCCTGGGACCCGGTGGTCGACATCCTGGCCACCGAACGCGACGTGATAGCCGTGGACCTGCCGGGGTTCGGGGCGTCGCCCGCGCTGCCGCCGGGGCTGCCGCACGACCTGCCGACGACGAGCGCGGTGCTCGGCGCCTTCTGCGCGGCGCTGGGCGTCGACCGCCCCCATGTGGCGGGCAACTCGCTGGGCGGCCTGCTGGCGCTGGAGCTGGGCCGGGAGAACCTGGTGCGGTCGGTGACGGCCCTGTCCCCGGCCGGCTTCTGGACGCAGGCCGAGCGGCGCTACGCCTTCGGCGTCCTGACGGGCATGCGCCGGACGGCGCGGACCCTGCCGCTCCCGCTCGTCGAGCGGTTGTCCCGTACGGCCGCCGGGCGCACCGCGCTGACCAGCACGATCTACGCCCGTCCCGGCCGGCGCTCCCCCGAGGCCGTGGTCGCCGAGACACTGGCGCTCGCGCACGCCGAGGGGTTCGCCGAGACGCTGCGGGCCGGCCGGAGCGTGCTGTTCACCGACGACGTGCCCGGCATCCCCGTCACCGTGGCGTGGGGCAGCCGGGACCGGCTGCTCCTGCCCCGGCAGGGCGTGCGCGCCAAGCGCACCGTTCCGCGCGCCCGGCTGGTGCGGCTGCCCGGCTGCGGCCACGTCCCGATGAACGACGACCCGGCGCTGGTCGCCCGCGTGCTCCTGGACGGCAGCAGGGCTCAGTCGGCCAGGGCTCTGAGGACTTCGTTCAGCACGGTCGCGTTGTAGGGCATGCTCACGTGCGGGGTGTGGTCGTCCGGGTCGATGTCCTGAAGGACGATGTTGTTCACGTAGCGGCCCTCGGTCCTCGCGAGGGCGCACGACGTGTACGGAGTGACCACGTCGTCGTACTGGGTGGCGATGACCGTGTGGCGGACGCCCTCCGTCGTCTCGCCCAGCTCGGCCAGCTCGCGCTGGAAGGGGTGGTCGTGCTGGAGCTGCGGCCAGGCCGGCACGACCTCCCCGACGGCGCCCTGTTCGAGGAGTTCCACCGCGCCGGGAATCTGTCGGGCGAGGTTCATCAGCCCCTGGGCCGTGACGCCGTGGTTGCTGGGTGAGATGCCGACGAAGTTGTGCACCTTGGGCCCGCCGCCCAGCGCGTTGAGGTAGTAGCGCGGCATCATGCCGCCCTGCGAGAAGCCGACGAGGTCGACCTGCTGGGCGCCGGTGCGGCGCAGGATCTCCTCGACGAAGTCGGCCAGTTGCCGGGCGGAGTGCTTGATGTCGCCGAGGCCGAAGATCACGGGGTTGCCGTGCTGGCCGTAGTCGAGCCGGAAGACACGGTGGCCGTGCTGCCGCAGCAGGGGTGTCGCCGTGTTCCACGTGTAGCCGCGGTTGCCGAAGGTGCCGTGCACGAGGACCACCGGGCGCGGATGTTCCTCGCTCGGCGGGGCGTTCCAGTCGTCCTCTCCCGCCTGTACGTCGACGGTTGCGATGACCTGCGCCCCGCCGGCCTGGGCGACCGCGCCCACGCGGTGCGGCGCCTCGGTGATGTCCGTGACGACGTCGTCCGAGTTGGCGCCGGGGACACGGGGATTGAGAAAGCTCACGGTCTTCTCCCTTTCGTTGGAGAATGCCGCCGCCCGGAGATGCTCACGGTGAAGGAGCGGCCGGCTCCCGGGCCGGTTCGGTGGGGCAGCTTCTGAAGGCGAGTACGGCGTTGTGGCCGCCGAAGCCGAAGGAATGGCTCAGGGCGAGGTCGACGGGCTGCGCCCGGCTGGTGCCGGTGACGGCGTTGATCTCGGCGTCTCTTTCCTGGTTCTCGAGGTTGGCCACGGGAGGCACCCGGCCGTGGGCCACGGACAGGGCGGTGATCGCCGCTTCGACCGCCCCGGCCGCGCCGAGCAGGTGGCCGAGGGTGCCTTTGACCGAGGTCACGGAGGGCTGGTGCGGGAAGAGGCGACGGATCAGCCGGGCCTCGGCGGCGTCGTTGAGCGGTGTGCTGGTGCCGTGCGCGTTGATGTGCTGCACGTCCGCGGGGCGGGCGCCGGCGTCGTCGAGGGCCCGCCGCACGGCGAGGGCGGCGCCCTTGCCCTCGGGGTCG
Source organism: Streptomyces sp. CS113 (assembly GCF_002188365.1). Taxonomy (NCBI): domain Bacteria; kingdom Bacillati; phylum Actinomycetota; class Actinomycetes; order Kitasatosporales; family Streptomycetaceae; genus Streptomyces; species Streptomyces sp. CS113. Next base: position 7,328,997 of record NZ_KZ195574.1, on the reverse strand, counting down.
GGTGCCACGGGGTGGTGGGCGTCGGACGATGCTCCGTACCCCGCCAGCAGGGCGTAGCCGGGGCGGCCGCGGGCCCTGGCCGCACTCGCCGGCTCCAGGACCAGGGCCGCACCGCCCTCCGCCATGACGAAGCCGTCCCGGGCGGTGTCGAAGGGCCGGGAGGCGGCCCGCGGGTCGTCGCCGCGCCGGGACAGCGCGCCCATCCGGTCGAAGCCGGTGACCCAGAGGGGCTGCACGACCGCGTCGGAGGCGCCCGCGACGGCGATGTCGCAGGCCCCGGAGCGCAGGAGTTGCAGGGCGGTGCCGATGGCGGTGGCGCCGGAGGCGCAGGCGGTGACCGTGCACAGCGCCGGGCCCCGGGCGCGCAGGTGGATGGTGAGCTGTCCGGTGGCCATGTTGGGCAGGAACATCGGCAGCAGCAGCGGTGAGACGCGTGCCGTGCCCACTTCGAGCAGTTTGCGGTGCTGTTCCAGCATGGTGCCGGTGCCGCCGGCCGAGCTGCCGAAGACCACCGCGACGCGGTCCGCGTCCCAGTCGGCGGGGTCCAGGCCGGCGTCGGAGACCGCCTCCAGGGCGGCGTAGAGGGCGAACTGGGTGAAGCGGTCGTACTGCCAGGGGCGTGAGCCGGGGACGTGATCGCGCGGGGAGAAGTCCGGTACGAGGCAGGCGAAGTCGACCTCGAGGCCCTTGAGTTCGGGGACGTGCCGGGCGGTGGGGCGGCCCGCGCACACGCCGTCCCAGGTGGCCTCGCGACCGGTGCCGGCCGGAGTGACCAGGCCGATCCCGGTGACGGCGACGTCGGGACGGGCGCCGGTCACTGCTTGACGGCCTCGGCCATGAGGTCGGCCACGCCGGCCAGGGTGAGGTCCGGGTCGGCCTCGCCGTCCTGTACCTCGATGCCGAGTTCCTCGGTGAGTACGACGAAGAGCTCCACCACGGCCAGCGAGTCGAGGTCCAGCTGCTCGAAGGTCGCGGTGGGGACGATGGCCTCGGGGGGCACTTCGAACTTGTTGCTGAGAACCGAGGCGAGCAGGTCGTAGGCGCGGCTGTGGGGTGTGGTGTCGGTGGTCATGTCGGGGGTGTCCTTTCCGGTCCGACGGGCGGTGCCCCGGGGTGGTGGGGTTCCGGGTGGTGAGGTCCCGCGGTGGCGGGGTTCCGTGGTGGTGGGGCTCTGTGGCGGCGGCGCTCTGTGGCGGCGGGTCGGCGGGTCGGCGGTCAGCCGAGCGCGGCCGGTGCCTCCAGCTCCTCCTTGACGTCCTTGAGCAGGGCCATCGCGTCGCTGCCGTTGACCACCCGGTGGTCGTAGACCAGGCCGAGGTGGACGAACCGGTGGGTGCGCGGAGTGCCCTGCGCGTCCAGGAGCACCTGGTCGTCGACGGCGCCGATGGAGATCACGCAGGTCTGGCCGGGGAAGACGATGGGGGTGGCCAGGACGATGCCCTCGGTGGTGTGCGGGGCGACCATGATGGTGGCCCCGGCGAGTTCGGCGGCCTGGAACGTGCCCCGGTACGCCTTGCTTCGGAAGCCGGTCAGCAGGTCGGCGATCCGGTCGCCGCTCAGCTCGGCGGCGTCGTGCACCACCGGGGTGTACAGACCTCGGCCCGCGTCCATGGTGACGCCCACATGGGCCCGTTCGCTCTCGCGCACCGTGCCGTCGTCGGTGAGCGCGGCGAACATCAGGGGATGTGCCGCGTGCCGGCGCGCCACCGCCTTGATCAGCAGGACCGGCAGCGAGACGAAACTGCCGGTGCGTTCGGACAGCTGCCGGGCCAGTTCCTCCGCCCGTCCGACGTCGACCTTGGCGTAGGCGGCCGCGGCAGGCACGGTCCGCATCGACTCGGTCACCACCGCCCCCACCGTCCGCTGCTGCTTGGACAGTTGGCGCTGGGAGGAGTCGGGCGCGGGCGCGGCCCGCCGCACCAGGGCCTCGACGTCGGCCGTGCGGACGACCGTGCGCCCGAGACCGCGCAGCTCGGCCTCGGACACGCCGTGGCGGTCGGCGAGCGCACGGGCCGCGTTGGTGATGCTCGGCTGAGCGCCGGGGGGTGCGGATGCCGCCGCCGGGGTGGCGGCCGACGCCCGGTAGGACTCGCGCTCCTCGGCCGACTCGAAGAGGTAGGCGATGGTCTGCCCCGGCGTGCAGTCCTGGCCGCCGCCGACGAGGACGTGCAGGATTCCGGGGCCGGTGCTCTCGATCTCCTCACTGGCCTTGGAGGTCTCCACGACCGCCAGCGCTTCCTCGCCCTCGATGCTGCTGCCGTCGGGGACGAGCCACTCGACCAGGGTGTAGCTGGAGTCGTTCGTGTTGAGCGTGGGCAGTTCGATGCCGATCACTTGGTCGCCTCCGTGATCGCGCGGTGGATGGTGGACGGCTGGAGCAGCACGTCGTGCTCCAGGTGCGCCGCGGTCGGCACGATGCTCGGCTCGGCGCTCAGCGGCAGTACCGGGCGGGCCAGCCGGCTCCACAGCTCCTCGTGGAGTTGCTGGGCGAGCAGCTCGCCCCAGGTCCCGTCGGCCGTGGAGTCCTCCATGACACAGATGCGGTCGGCGCGGGACAGCACCGGGAGCAGCGCCCTGCTGTCGAAGGGGTAGAGCTGGGAGGGCACCAGCAGTTCGCACGTGATCTCCTCTTCGAGGAGCAGGGTGCGCAGGGCGGTGACGGCCCGTTCGGTGAGCCCGCCCGGGGCCAGGACGATCCAGTCGGGCGGCCCGCAGTCCGGCGCGAACACCCGGGCGGTCTCGCTGGGATCGGCCAGCACCTCGTAGCGGAAGAGGTCGTCCACGACCCCGTCCTGGTACATGGCGCGGGTGTAGAGCACCTTGTCCTCGAAGAGCACACCGGGCTCCTCGCGGTCGAGCATCGCGGTCAGTACGCGCCGGTTGTCGTGGAACGGGGAGACTTCCCGCAGGTGCAGCGAGGGAATGCCGAGGAAGTGCTTTTGCAGGCTCTGGCTGTGCGTCGGGCCGTACCCCCGGTTGCCGCCGGTGGGGCAGCGGACGACCATGCTCATCGGGACCCTGCGGCCGTACATGGAAACGGACTTGGCGGCGAAGTTCAGCAGCGGGTCGAAGGCCAGCGCGGCGAAGTCCGAGAACATCATCTCGACCACGGACCGGTTGCCGGCCAGGGCCAGGCCCGCGCCCACGCCGGCGATGCCGCCCTCGCTCAGCGGTGAGGACAGCACCCGGTCCGGGAAGCGGTCGGAGAGCCCCCGGGTCACCTTGAACGCCCCGCCATAGGGGTCGGCGACGTCCTCGCCGATCAGATACGTGCCGGGATGCGCGCCGAGGAGGTGGTGCAGTGCGCTGTTGAGGTTCTCGGCCACGCGCTCGCGCCTGGTCATCGGGCCTCCCATCGGGACGCCGGACGCGCGCCGACCTCTCGTACGACGGCGGCGACGGCCTCCGCCTGTGCCTGGTCGGCGGCGGCGAACCGGGCGGGATGGTCCTGTCGGTAGCGGCGGTACCAGTCGTGCCGGGCCGCTCGCTCGCGGACCTCGGCCGCGCGGGTGTCGTCCCCCTTGCTGTGCGGGCCCACGCGGTGGGTGACGCACTCGACCACGTACGGTCGGTGCCGGTCGCGGACCTGCTCGACCACGGGCGCGAGGGCGGCGCGTACGTCGGTGACGTCCACGGAGTCGATCCGCAGGTGGCCGACGCCGAAGGCCGCCGCCCGGGCCGCGACGGTGCCGGACATCTGCCGCTCGGTCGGTGTCGACTGGGCGATCCCGTTGTGCTCCACCACGACGAGCACCGGGACCTGCCACAGCTGCGCCATGTTGAGCGCCTCGTACACGGCGCCCTCGCCCCAGGTGCCGTCACCGATGTGGACCACCGCGATCCGGCCCGGCTCGGCCCGCTTCAGATGCAGGCCGACGCCCACGGCGACGGGCAGGCTCTGGCCCTGGACGCCGGTCGACAGGTAGCGGTCGCGGTAGATGTGCTGGCTGCCGCCGACGCCGTGGCAGACGGCACCGGCCCGACCCATGATCTCCGCGAGCAGACCGTGCGGGTCGTGGAAGCGGGCCAGGTAGTGGCCGTGCCCGCGGTGGTTGCTGAAGACGTAGTCGCCCTCGTCCAGCAGCGGGTAGAGCGCGACGGGGATGTACTCCTGGCCGAGGCAAGTGTGCGTGGTGCCGTGCAGCCGGCCCTGGGAGAAGAGCTCCAGAACGGCCAGTTCGAAGTGGCGGATCATCAGCAGGGTGCCGAGATCGGCGTCGGACAGCCGGGACAGGGGACGGGCCGCGACACCGGTTTCGGATGCGCCGCCGGGCCCGAGGTCGACCGCGGGGGACGCGGACGTGACGTTCATGAGGTGCTCCTTACGGAAGTTCGACCACCTGGGCGCACCAGGTCAGCCCGGCGCCGAAGCCCAGGAGCAGCGCCTTGTCGCCGGGCCGTACGGTGGCCGAGGCGAGCAGCGACTCCAGGGCCAGCGGGATGGACGCCGAGCTGGTGTTGCCGTCGGTGACGATGCTGCGGGCGATCGCCACGTGCTCGGGCGGGCGCAGTCGGCGCACCATCGCGTCGATCAGCCGCCCGTTGCACTGGTGCGGCACGAAGGCGGCGATGTCGTCCCAGGTGAGTCCGGCCGCGTCGAGTGCGTCCCGGGCCACTTGCGGCATCTGCGAACCGAACCAGCGGACCACCCGGGTGCCGTCCATGTGCATGTACGGGCGGGCGGCACCGGGTTTGGGCGGGGCGCTGGTCATCCAGGGCTCGCCGGGGCCGTGGGTGCCCCACACCGCCGGTCCGATCCCGGGGTGCTCGGCGGCGCTGACCACCGCGGCCCCGGCGGCATCGCCGAAGACCATGACGGTCCCGCAGTCGTCGGGGTCGGTGATGTCGCTCAGTCGCTCGGCGGCGACGACCAGGATCTGACGCGCCTGCTGTGCGGCGATGAGTCCGGAGGCCAGGGTCAGCCCGTAACCGAACCCGGCGCATCCGCCGTTGAGGTCGAAGCCGCCGGCCCGGCCGGCGCCGATGCGGTGGGTGAGACTGGCGGCCCGGCACGATGCCCGGCCGACGCTGCTGGCGGAGGAGAACAGGACACAGTCCAGGTCCTCGGCGAGCACGCCAGCGTGGGCCAGGGCCTTGTCCGCCGCCTGCGCGGCCATCTCGACGAAGGTGTCGTCGGGGTCGGCCTTCAGCCTGGTCCGGATTCCGGTGATCTGCTCGATGTAGCCGTCCTCGTGACCGAACCTGGTGTCGAGTTCGGCGCTGGTGAGCACGCCACCGGGGCGGTAGACGCCGATGCCGGTCAGCCGTCCCGCGCCCCGGGCCATCAGCGGGCTCCGTCCGCCGCGGCGACCGCCGCTCGGCCGTTCACGTAGTCGAGGGTCCGCCGGACGGTGCGCAGGTCGTGCACCGCCTCGTCCGGGATGGGAACGCCGTAGCGCTCCTGGATCCGCTCGGCCAGTTCGATGACGGCCATCGAGTCGAACCCCAACGACGTGAAGGGCGCGTCGGCCGGCTGCTCCGAGAGCGCCCGGGCCGCTTCGGCGCCGGCGATCTCGGCCACCATCGCCGTCAGATCTTCCAGGGTGAAAGGGGACATGCGGAAACTCCAGCTGATGAGGTGCGGGGAGGGGTGCACGGGAGGGAGGGGAGCAGAGAAGAGGACCGCGCGTGGGTCACCGGGCGGGCAGCAGGGCGTCGCGGCTCAGGAAGGCGAGCATCCTGCGGAAGTAGTCGGAGTCGAGCACGGGCGGGGCGCGGTGCGCGGACGCCGCGGTGGGGCCGGCGGTGTCCTGCCCCGGGGCCGGGATCATCTGCCGGAGGGTCTCGCCGGCCAGCCGCAGGGTGCTGCGGGGGACCTCGTCGCCCAGGTCGCGAAGCCGCTCCAGCCAGGTGTCGAACGGAACGAGCGGAAGGTCGACGCCCGCGTCGGCGAAGCCCTGGAAGTACGACCGGAAGGGCAGCGGCTCGGGATCGATCACGTGGAACACCTGTCCTCGGGCACGCCGGCTCAGGGAGAGGTCGACGATGGCGCGGCTGGTGAAGTCGACCGTGCCCACCGGCAGGAGACCGGGGTGGTCGGGGGCGCAGCCGGCGCGGATGCTCGCCGTCGTCAGGTGGACGAACCAGTCCGACTTTCCCACCAGGCCGGTGCGCGAGTCCGCCAGGATCACCCCGGGCCGGTGCACCATCGTGGGCGATCCACGGTCCGCGGCCTGCGCGACCAACTGCTCGGCGACCCATTTGGTGGCGGAGTAACCGGAGACACCGGTCCCGGCCTCCCGGGCCGCCGGGATCACCCCCATCGTCGAGATGTAATGCACGGGAATTCGGCGGGTCCGGGTCGCCAGTCTCAGGATTTCCAGGGTCCCCGACACATTGCAGCCGCGCAGGATCGGGTAACTCGCCAGAAGATTGACCCAGGCACCGCAGTGGTAAATGACGTCGATTCCGCGCGAGAGGCCCGAGAACTCCTCGTCGGGCAGGCCGAACCGCGGCTTCGCCAGGCTGCCCAGCACGACGTCGATACGGGACATGTGGTGCTCCGGCACCTCCCGGGCGCGTAACTGACCGGCGAGCCGCTCCCGGGCCTGAGCGGCCGACTCCGCTCTCACCAGGCAATGAATTCGGGCGTCGGTGGCGTCCAGCAGGTCGGCGAGCAGGAAACCGCCGAGGAATCCCGTGGCTCCCGTCAGCAGGATTCTCTGGGGTGGCCCTTCGGGAACCTCCGGCAGGGCCGACGCATCGATGTCCGCCGGAAGTCGCACATCGTCGCCGATCGGGGAACTGGCCATACCAACACCGCATTTCAGCACAGGCGAGATTCGGTCCTGCCCTCAACACTCCCCGCACCTCACGAGATTTACTACAGAAATCTCCCACCAGTGGGAGCGCAGGGCGCATCCTGCCGGCCGTCACCCGCACCCACACCATCACCACGGGTGAGTAGGGCTCATTCATTCGAACAGGCCGCGCCTCCGAATGGACGGCCGGAACGTACGCCCGGCGCGCGGTACCGGTTTCGCGCGCCGTCGGTTGCGCGCCAACGCGCTTACCCGGAAGGAGCGTTGCGCAACGGGGAGCGGGGGGCGGGAGCGGCCCGAGCGTAATGACAGATGAGACGGACACAGCCAAGAGGTGACGAGGCAAGGGGGGTTGAGCCATGGCCGCAGGGCCTGAGATGCCAGAGGTGCCCGAAACCGGTGGGAGCGCGAGGAGTTCACACTCCGACTCACCGTACGTGTTGCCCGAGGCATGGCAGCCCCTGCTCGACCGCCCGGCCCTCGCGGAGCTGCTCGGGCACCCCCTCGCGGGCGCCGCGCTGAAGGAGATGTGCCGGCTCCTGCCACCCCGCCTCGCCGTGCACTCCCTGCGGACGTTCCTGCTGGCCGACGCCTGTGCGCGGACCCACGGGACCGCCTACGACCGGGTCGGCCTGCTGGCCGCCGCGGCGTTCCACGACGCCGGGCTGGTAGGGCGCACTCCGCTCGGTCGCGGTGGATTCCCTTACCGGTCCGCCCAGTTGCTCGACCACTTCCTGGCCCGGCACCAGGTGGGCGTGGGACGGCGCACGACCCTCACCCGTGCGGTGCGGGGGCACATGCGGCCGTTCCCCGCGCGTGATGCCGGGCCCGAGGCTCGGCTGCTGCACTTCGGCGTGTGGCTGGACGTCACCGGGCGCGGCGAGCGGCAAGTGCCGGGCGACCGGCGGCGGTTGGCCGGGCTGGCACCGACCCCTTGGTTCGCCGTGTCCTTCTCCGCCCGGGTGATGGCCTGCGGGCTGCGCCGGGTGCTGCCGGGCTCCCCGGTCACCCGCCGGTGACCGGGGAGCCCGGCGACTCGCCCTTCCCGTTGCGAAAGGAACCGCAGACATGCAAGAAGACCAGCGTGTTTTCGATGTCGCCATCGTCGGAGGCGGCATCGGCGGGACGATGCTGGGGACCGTACTCGCCCGTCACGGCGTGCGCGTGCTGCTGCTCGAAGGCAGCGGCCACCCCCGGTTCGCCATCGGAGAGTCCACCGTCCCCGAGACCACGTTCGGGCTCCGGGTCCTGGCCCGCCGCTACGACGTCCCTGAGCTCGAGCACCTGGCGACCAACGCGGCACTGCGCCGCCACGTGTCGTCGAACAGCGGGGTCAAGCGGAACTTCAGCTTCGTCTACCACCGGGAAGGTGAGCCCACCCGGCCCGACGAGTGCACCCAGTACCCCACCTGGGGGCCTCCGCTCGGTCCCGACTCGCACTACTTCCGGCAGGACGTGGACGCGTACATGTTCCACGTCGCCGTGTCCTACGGCGTGACCGCGTACACCCACACCATGGTCGACGACGTGAAGTTCGAGGAGGACGGCGCGACTCTCGTCACCCGGGACCGGGGCACCTTCCGGGCCTCGTACGTGGTCGACGCCGGCGGCATGCGGGCGGTCCTGCCCGAGCGCCTCGGGCTGCGGCAGGAACCGCCCTACCGCACGAGGTCGCGCACGATCTTCACGCACATGGTGGACGTGCGCCCCTTCGACGCCGTGGCGCCCTCGCGTGAACAGCACGGCATGCCCAGCCCGTTCAGCCAGGGGACGCTCCACCACATGTTCCCGGGCGGATGGTTCTGGGTCATCCCGTTCGACAACCAGACGGCCGGCACGAACCAGTTGTGCAGTGTCGGCATCAACCTCGATCTCGACCAGCACCCCCGTCCGGAGGACGTCTCGGCGGAGGAGGAGTTCTGGCAGTACGTGCACCGGTTCCCCAGTGTGGCCCGGCAGTTCGAGAAGGCGCGGGCGGTCCGGCCGTACGTGTCCACGGACCGCACCCAGTTCGCCTCGCAGAAGGTCGTCGGCGACCGGTGGTGCCTGCTGCCGCACGCCAGTGACTTCATCGACCCGCTCTTCTCCAGCGGCCTCGCCGTCACCGTGATGGCGCTCAACGCCCTGGGCCACCGGCTGATCGACGCCGTGCGCAAGGACGACTTCGACACCGCCCGGTTCGCGTACCTGGACCACTGGACCAAGCGCATGTTCCGGTTCTACGACGACCTGGTGTCCTGTAGCTACATCGCCTTCGACGACTTCGACCTGTGGAACGCCTGGAACCGCGTGTGGACCATCACCACGCTGTACGGCACGAACGCCCAGAACCAGGTCGCCGTGACGTTCGAGAAGACGCACGACCCGGCCTGTTTCGACCTGCTGGAGCAGCCGCCGTACCGAGGTCTCCAGGGTATGGACAACCCCTGGGTGGAGCGGATGTTCGACCAGTCGCGGGACGCCGTACTCGCCTACCGTGCGGGCGAGTTGACGAAGGAGCAGGCGATCGCACGCATCTACGAGCTGCTCGGCGAGAGCGGACTGGTCCCGGCGGTGTGGGGCACCCTGGACTCAGAAGACCGGTGCCCGTCCGGGGTGTTCACCCTCTGGCCGCTGATGAAGATCCTGCTGTGGGGCAAGTACCGCTCACCGCAGCACGTCCGGGGCTCCTACTTCACCGGCGGAGCGCGGCTGGTGGGCAAGGAAGCGGTCCAGGCGTACACCACCGAGCTGCGCGCCGGCGGCTCCCAAGTGCACCAGATCGTGCGGGACATGTGGCGCAACTGGAACCGCGACTGGGCGCGGCGGCCCGCTCCTCGGAAATGAGCACGGAAAAACATTTCTGCCGACTGGTGGAGGCGTGTATTCCGGTTTGCCGCTCCAGGGCCTCGGGTAGGAAAACCACATGGCCGACAAATGGAAAGTCGGCCGCGGTTCTCCCCGCTCAATCCGAGAGACAACGGGCTGCAATCCACGATGGTGCGACATTCCACCTGCCAATCGCCCGCTGAATGCTCCTGGGAAGAAATCTTCCAGCATCAGGACCGCCTCATGCGGCTGGTTCGGCGAAGACTACCAAGTTTTCAGGACGCCGAGGACTGCGTTCAGGAAACCATGGCCCGGGCAGCGGCCCACGCCACGTTGGACAGGAATCGACTCGGTGCCTTTCTGACGTCCGTGGCGCTTCGCCTCTGCATCGACTTCTACCGTGACATGGAGCGTCGCAGCAGACTCCTCCAGCGTGCGGTGGTCGCGGAAACCCCGGGTACGACTGAGGAGGACGTCTGCGACGAGGACTTCGGCAGATGGCTTCTGGGCCAGGTACAAAACCTGCGGGGGCGGGAGCAGGAGGTCATACTCGCCCGCGCCAAGGGTATTTCCACTGCGGAATTCGCCCGCATACACAACATCTCCGTCAAGGCGGCCGAAGCCGCCTTCACCAGGGGCCGCGCGCGATTGAAGAACGTCTGCGCGAAAGCCTTGGAAGGCTGCGCCCGATAACACCCGAAAACCGCACCTCTCCCATCGCAGAGAAACGGAAAGGGACCCCACTCATGGGCAACAGCAAGAACGTCCAGGACATCTTCAAGGATTTGGTCGGTGATATGACCGACAGCTGGAAGGAAGCGTTCGACGACCTCCTGAACCGGGACGACGACTCGGGATCGTCGCGCGGCTCGGGATCGTCGCGCGACTCCGGCAACGCCGTCAGCGCGCTGGCCGGACTGCCCCCGAACGCCCTCGCCGCACTGGCCGGGGCCGTCAACCCGGCGACCGCGCTCGCGGGTGTCACCAATCCGCTGGCCGCCCTCGGCGGGGTCGGCGCGGCCGGCAACCCGCTCGCCGGCCTCGCCGCGGGGGCCGCGAACCCGCTGGGGAACATCGCGGGCGCAGCGCAGAACCCCCTGGCCGCGCTCACCGGTGCCGCGGGCGGCGGCAACCCGCTCGCGGCCGCGCTGGGCGGGGCGGGCAACCCCCTGGCCGCGCTGGGCGGGGCGGCCAATCCGCTCGCCGCGGTCGGCGGCGCGGCCGGCGCGCTCGGCGGGCTCGGCCAGCTGGCCGGAGGCCTCGGACACGCGGCGAGCGGGGCGGGCGACCTGATGGCGCTCCCGGCCCAGCTCACCCAGCTCCTCCAGGTGCTGCCCAAGCTCCTCGAGGCGGTCCAGGGCCTGCAAAACCTGACCAACCTGCCGGCCCAGGCCGGTCAGCAGGGGCTGGCGGCGCTCCAGGGCCTGACCGGTCAGCAGGGGCCGGGCGGAAAGCCGTCCCAGGGCGGACAGTCCTCGAGCTGACCGGCCGTGCCGCCGTCCCGTCCGGCCGTCTCCGTGGTGCACGCCGACCGCCGTTCCGTACCCGGATCCCGATCTGAGGAGGATCACACACGATGACGTCCGTCGTCGGCGATCGGCTGCGTCTCGTGGTCAGGGTCCTGGGCAGCCTCGTGGCCGACGAGGTGGGACAGGCGACCCGGCTGCGGAGGCGTACGAAGCGGGACACGCGGTCCCCGGCGGAGGGCCTCGTCGGCTCCGCCGGGTCCGCGGCCGAGGCCACCGCCGGGGCGGAGCAGCGCCGCGCCAAGGCGGTTCGGCATGCCCTGGAGAGCCTCGGCCCCTTCTACGTGAAACTCGGCCAGGTCCTCTCCACCCGGCCCGACATGGTCCCCGAGTCCATCCGGGACGAATTGCAGAACCTGCACGACGAGGTCGACGTCCAGCCGTTCTCGGAGTTCGAGCCGGTACTGGCCCGCGACCTCGGGCCGAACTGGAAGCTGCGCTTCGACGACATCGAGACCGTCGCCCCGCTGGGGGCGGCGTCCCTCGCTCAGGTCTACCGCGTGACGCTGCCCGGCGGGCGCGCGGCCGTGGTGAAGATCCAGCGGCCCGGCATCCGCGAGGGCGTACTCGCGGACATGGCCCTGATGCGCCGGGCGTCGAAGATCGTGGCCCGGGTCGCTCCCCGGTTCAACGAGGTCATCGACATCGAGGCGATGCTCGGCTCGGTCTTCGACGCCATGGAACCGGAGCTGGACTTCACCGGCGAGGCCCGCAACATGGACGAGGCCCGCGGGCAGGTCCGGTCGTTCCGTTCGCTGGAGGTGCCCCGGGTCCTGCACGCCAGCCCCCGGGTGCTCGTCCAGTCGCTGGCCGACGGGAAGTCGGTGCGGCACGTCGACCGCGCCCACTTCACGGACGACGAGCGCGTGGAGATCGGCAAGGACCTGCTGCGGTTCATGTACCACGGGTACTTCGTCCATCGCTTCTTCCACGCCGACCCGCACGCCGGCAACGTCTTCGCCGCGCCCGGCGGCCCCGCGACGCTGATCGACTGGGGCATGGTCGGCCGCCTGGACCGCAGGACCAGTCTTCAGCTGCTGCCGCTGTTCATGACCTTGGCGCAGAACGACGGGGCCGGGCTGGCGCAGCACTGGGCGGAGATGGGCCGGGTGACGTCGTGGGCCAACATGCCCGCGTTCGCCGCCGACATGGCCGCGTTCGTGCCCAAGGTCTCCCATCTCTCGCTGGAGGACATGAACTTCGGCGTCGCGCTCACCACCGTGCTGGCCAAGGCGACCAAGCGCGGGATCGGTTCGCCGCCGGCCGTCTCGCTGCTGGGCAAGTCCTTCGCGAACCTCGACGGTTCGGTGCGGTGCCTGGCTCCCGAGATCACGCTGCCCGAGGTGTTCCAGGGGGAGGTGCCGAAGATCCTTTTCGCACTGGGCCGCGAGTTCCTCGGCCGCAACCAGTTCGCCCGGAACTCCATGGAGCTGCTGCTGGCCGCCGTCACCAGTCCGGAACAGGTCCGGGGCGTCCTCTCCGACGTGGCCAACCGTCAGTTCGCACTGAACATCCACGAGCCGCGCACCCCTCCCGCGATGGGCGGCCAGCGGCCCACCCGCCCCTCCAAAAGCCTGCTCGCGCTGGGTGCCGCGGCCTTCCTGCTGGGCCGTCGCCGCTCCGGATGATCCGGGCCCGCGCCGCCACCCCGCCCCACCTCAAGGAGACCCCATGCCGGAATCCACCCGCCCGCAGTCACCGTTCGCGCCGACCGCCGCGACCCCGCACGGCATTCCCCGCGCGGCGCTCTGGACGGCCGCCGCACACGCGGCGGAGAACCTCCGGCCCGCGCCGATCGTCCGCGACCCGTGGGCCGCCGACTTCCTCCACGCGGCCGGGTTCGACGGGGGCCCGCCCGGTGACGGACCGTTGCAGCGCCTGCTCCCCGACTGGCAGGTGGTACGCACCCGCTTCTTCGACGACTACGCACTCGCCGCGGCCCGTTCGGGCTGCCGCCAGGTGGTGCTGCTCGGCGCCGGCCTCGACACCCGTGCCTTCCGGCTCGACTGGCCGACCGGGGTGCACGTCTTCGAGGTGGAGGACGCGGCCGTACTGGCCTTCAAGGAACGCGTACTGGACGGGAGCCGGCTCTCCTGCGGACGCCGCACCGGCGTCGAAGCCGACGGCACGGCATCCTGGAGCAAGGAACTCGGGGCGGCGGGATTCGATCCCGGCAGGCCCACCGCATGGCTCTGCGAGGCACCCCTGTACTTCCTCCCGCCCCCCGACGTGGCGGCCGTCGTCACCACGATGACCGAACTCTCCGCGCCCGGCAGCATGTTCGGCGCCGAGTGCGTGAACTCCGCGACCATGTCCTCCCCGTTCGTCGCGCCCTTCATGGACGCCCTGTCGACGATCGGACTGGCCTGGAACTGGCAGATTGCCGATCCGGGGCGCTGGTGGGCCGGACACGGCTGGGACGCGGCGGCCGCCGACCCGTACACGCTGCCGTACGCGGTCGAGCGCCTCTCCCCGTATCTGCCGCTGATCGGCACGGCCGCCGCGGAGAGCGTCTTCCTCACCACCGGAACGCTGCGCGGCACTCCCTGACACGGCACCACGCGCAGGCCCCGGACGCACCGTCCGGGGCCTGCGCGTGGTGCCGTGGCTACGACCGCTCCAGCTCCAGCAGCGCCGCGAGCCACAGGTCGGGGAGTTCGTCCGCGGTCGCCAGGGCCTCGTCGTGAACGACGGTCAGGCAGGCGGTGTCGTGCTGGCTCGTCAGCGTCGTCACACACCGGATGCCTGACGCGACGCCGGCGAACGTGGCCGCGCGACGGGCCGCGATCCCCTGGTGGACCAGGGCCGTGCCGAAGTTCACGCTGCTCACCGGGCCGGCCACGAACGCCCCGCGGACCAGGCGGGTGCCGACGGTGGCGCCGAGTGCCCGCGGGGAGGCGGACAGCAGCAGGCGCATGGCGTCGCGCCGCCGGCTCTCCCGCAGCCGGCCCGTACCGGCGACGACCCGGGCCAGGGCCCGCTGCGGTGACTCCTCGTCGCAGGGCAGCAGGAGCCGGGCGGTGACCATGCGGTTGCCCGGGGCGCACTCCTCCCCCGGGGCCCGGACCGACATCGGGATCGACACGGGCAGTGGCGGATGGGCCGAGCCGGTGTCCTTCAGGTACCAGGTGCGGACGGCGTGGGACAGGGCCGCGAGGTAGACGTCGGTGACCGTGCCGCCGTGGGCGCGGGCGACGGCGCGCAGCCGGGCCAGCGGGGTGTCGGCGTGGCAGACGTCGACGCGGCCCGTGGATTCTCCGTCGAACGCGGGTTTCGGGGTGGGCGCGCGGAAGGCGGCCACCACCTCGCCCAGGGCGTCCGCGAGGCCGTGTGCGGTGGGCCGGGCGGGACGCTGTGGGGCCGGTCCGCCCTCCGGGTGGTCTCCGAGGAGTGCGCGGGCGGTGTAGGCGGCGCCCATGCCGTCCTGGAAGGTGTGGTCGGTGCGGTAGACCAGGGTGTGCCGGTCCGCCGGGCCGTGGACCAGCCACACGTCCCAGGGCGGCCGGTCGTCCGTGTTCATCGGCCGGGACAGCATCAGGCGGCTGGTCGCCGACCCGTCGGTGTCCTCGGGCAGCCACGCCTCGTGCACGTGCCGGTCCACCGCGATCCGGTCCACTCGCCGGAACTTCCTGCGGTCCCGTGCGATGCGGTAGCGCAACGCCGGGACGTGGTGGACGCGTTCGGCGACCCGGGCGCGTACGGAGTCCAGGGTGGGGGCACGGCCTTCGAACCCGAACGTGAACGCGAGCGGCACCGGGTTGCCGCCCGTCGCCAGGTGGAAGGCGGCATCTACGGTTCCCATGGACAGGGCCGACGGCAGGCGGCCGTCCGTACCGAGGTGGGGTCGCATGGTGGAACCTCCTGGTCGGGTTCTGAGGATCAGTGGGGCTGCGAGGCTGGGGGCGGCGAGGGCTGGGGCCGCGGAGCCGGCGTCCGCGGTCCGCCGGGCTGGAGTCCGCGGTCCGCAGAGCTGGGGTACGGATGCGGCCGCGTCCGTCGTCAGCACGTATGCCGAGCGATTCGCCCCAGTGTGTCCACGTACGCCCCAAGCAGGGGCCCCGCGGGTCCGCGTGCGGGCAGGCGCGGGGCCCGGGAACGGTGCCACGGAAGCGGTTCACCGGGTTCCGGCTCACCCAGCAGGGCCGCGGCCACGTGCGCGCCGTGCGCCACGGACAGGGCGAGTCCGTGCCCGCAGCAGCCGCCGATGTACCAGACGTCGTCGAAGCCCGGCACCGGCCCCACCACCGGCAGGTCGTCGCCCGTCATGCCGATGCGGCCGGACCAGCGGTGGGTGACCCGTACCCGGGCGAGGTCCGGATGCAGGGACCGCAGCCACCTCTCCAGCCAGGCCCAGGCGCGCTCCCTGACGGCCTGGAGGCGGGGAGCGCCGAAAGCCCCGGGGACCGTGGCGGTGCCGCCGCCCGCCACCAGGCCCCGGTCCGGGAGCAGCCGGAAGTACGGCGCCAGCGGGACGGCGTCGACGACGGAGTGTCCGGCCCGCCCTCCCAGGGCCTCGTAGGCCGGGGCGCTCAGCGGTTCGGTGGCGACGGCGTACACCTCGAGCGGCAGGACGGTACCGACCGGCAGGTCCAGTGCCTGCGCGGCCGAGTTGACGGCCAGCACCGCCTGACCGGCGTAGAGCCTGCCGTGCGGGAGGACCAGCTCGGGGCCGACCAGATCGCCGGGGCGGAGGGCCAGCAGCGGGCTGCGGCCGTAGAACCGCACGCCTTTGTCGGCGCAGGCACGGGCGAGGGCGCAGGTCAGGGCGGCCGGGTCGAGGGTCGCGGCGGGGCGGTGCAGGAGTGCCGCCCGGTAGGGCACGCCGACCCGGTCGCGGATGCCGGCCGGGGTGAGGACGGGGACGTCCAGGCCGAGTTCGCGGCAGGCGCGGGCCTGGCGGGCGAGTGCCACCAGGCCCGCGGACGACCGCGTGGCCACCAGCTGCTCGCCGGGCCGCAGCCCGCAGGGCACGTCGAGCCGGGCGCACAGGTCGAGGACGTCGCGCACCGCCCGCTCACTGGCCCGGTGCATCCTGCGCGCCGTCTGCGGGCCGAAGCGGCGCACCGCGCGGTCGACCGCGGGGCCGGCCCGGGGGCCCAGCAGACCGGTGCCCCGGCCGCTGGCGCCGGCGGCCGGGTGCTCGGCGTCCACCACCGCGATGTCGAGCCCGGGGGCACGCTCCGCCAGGTGGTAGGCGCAGGACAGCCCGGCCAGCCCGGCCCCGACGACGGCCACGTCCGCGGTGACCACGCCGTGCAACTGGGGCTGCGTCGGCAGTTCCGCGGGGTCCCAGTACGGCGTTCCGGCCGGCGGCCTGGTCATCCGGCGGCGTCCGGCACCGGCTCGGTCAGCGCACCGAACCGGCGGTCGTGCCACAGCAGCGGGCGTCCGCCGCCCACGTGCACGGCGGCGACCCGCCCGACGACGAGGTGGTGGTCGCCGTAGCGGCGTACGTCCTCGGTCAGGCACACCGACCAGGCGAGCGCGCCGGCCAGCACGGGGACGCCCAGCACCTGCCGGGTTTCGGTCCCGGCGAACCGCTCCGCCGCGGTCGTGGTGGGGGACGCGAACCGGCCCGCGAGCTCCTGCTGTTCCTCGCGCAGCAGGTGCACGGCGAAGGTCCGCCGGCCCCGGACGGCGGCGAGGGTGCGGGAGCCGTCGCGCAGACAGGCAAGGAGCAGCGGCGGGCGGGCGGAGAGCGAGGTGACGGCGGACACCGTCATGCCCAGCGGGCCGTCCTCGCCGCGGGCGGTCACGACGGTCACGCCGGCGGCCAGCTTGGCGTACAGACCGAGGCAGCGGGCGGCGCCGGGCCCCGGTTCCTCGTGCAGTGCTTCCTCGCGCGGCGGGTCGGCGGCCGGCGTCGGGGCGCCCGCGACGGCCGCCCGGTCAGTCACCAGCCGCAGCCGCGCGCTCATCGATCACCTCCGCGCCCGCAAGGCCCCGCAGCACGCGGGCGACGTTGGTCCGCAGGGTCGACTCGGCCACCGGGTCGAGGATCTCGGCCATGGACGGGATGCCCAGGTCGAAGGCCGCGGTGTAGACGACGAGCGTGCCGCCGTCCCTCGCTTCGCAGCGCCAGCTCCCCTCGAAGGCCTGGAAGTCGCCGCTGAGCTGCTCGAAGGCGATGGAGTACGTCTCGGGCGAGTAGGTGTCGCGTTCCCGCCACCGCATCAGGCCGCCCCGGAACTCGACGGTCCAGTCCGAGGTCGTGGAGCCGTCGGGCAGCGGCGGCTCGACGTGCACCTCGCGGAAGGTGTCGCTGTACTCGGGAAAGCGGCGGAAGTCGCTGATGCGGGCGTAGACGTCGGCGGGTGCCAGTTTGTCGGCGAGGGCGTGCAGAACCACGTGGCGCATGGGTCGTTCGGTTCCTTCCCGGAGGGTTTTCGGACGCTGGTGTCCGGAGCTGGTGGCTGGCGCCGGCGCCAGGAGCCGGGGTCAGCCGGTCATACGGTCGGCCGTGCCGCGCAGGGCCGCGCCGAGGGTGGTGAGGAACAGGTCGAGCGCGGCGTCCTCGACCACGGCCGGCGGGGTCAGCCGCAGCACCCGGGTGGAGTTGAGGGAGTTGTTGACGAGCACACCGCGGGAGATCAGTTCCAGCAGGAGTTCGCCAACCGCCTGTTCTTCGGCGAACTCGATGCCGATCAGCAGGCCCCGGCCGCGCACGTCGCGGACCAGTCCGCCCTGGTACGGCGCGCACACCTCCCGTACGGCGGTGAGGATGCGCGGGCCGAGCGCGGCGGCCCGGGCCACGGTGTCCTCCTCCTCCATGGCCCGTACGGTGGCGAGGGCGGCGGCGCAGGCGATCGGCGAGGCGCCGAAGGTGGAGGTGTGCAGGTAGGGGTCGCGGCTGAAGGGGGCGTAGGCCTCCGCGGTGGCGACCATCGCGGCGACCGGTACGACACCGCCGCTGAGTCCCTTGCCGACGAGCAGCACGTCCGGACGCACGTCCTCGGCGTCGACGCCCCACCAGGTGCCCAGCCGTCCCATGCCGGTCTGGATCTCGTCGGCGACCAGCAGGGCGCCGTACGCCCGGCACAGCGCCCGCACCTGACCGAGGTAGCCGGGGCGGGGGATGCGTACGCCGCCCTCGCCCTGGACGGGTTCGACGATGACGCAGGCCCGGTCGCGGTGGGCGGCCAGCGCCTGTTCGAGGTCGGCCGGGTCGTCGTAGGCCACCTGGGTGACGTCCGGGAGCAGGGGCTGGAAGGGCGTCTGGTACGTGGCGTTGGCGGTGACGCTCAGCGCGCCGAGGGTCTTGCCGTGGAAGCCGCTGCGGGTGGTGATCACCGAGGTGAGTCCGTGCGCGCGGGCCAGTTTCAGGGCCGCCTCGGTGGCCTCGGCGCCGGAGTTGACGAAGTGGACGTAGTCGAGGCCGGGCGGGGTGTGGGCGGCCAGGGCCTGGGCGGCCAGGGCGGCGACGGGTTCGAGGAGGACGCGGCTGGCCAGCGGGTGGGTGTCGATCTGCCGGTGCACCGCTTCGACGACGGCCGGGTGGCGGTGGCCCATGATGAAGACGCCGTAGCCGCCGAAGTCCAGGAAGCGGCGGCCGTCGTCGGTGTGGATCCAGCCCCCTTCGGAGCGGACCTCGGCCATGCCGCCCATGACACGGCCCATCACGGCACGGCCGGAGCCGATGTGCTTGAGGTAGAGGTCCACGATGTCGGGCCGGTCGGTCGGCACGGCGGTTCCGGCGCGCGGGGTGGAGGGCTCGGAGGACGGGGCGGAAGGCTGGGAGGGCGAGGCGGCCGACCCGGTGGACAGCCCAGTGGTGCCGGTGGTGCCGGTGATCTCGGTGGTGCCTGTGGTCTCGGTGGTCTCGGTGGTCGGGGGTGAGACGGTCATGACGCCACCTCCATGGGGGCGGTCGCGGCGGATCGGTTCCGGCCGGGCAGGCAGGCCCTGTCCCCGGCCCAGCTCTCCGCGTTGCGGACGAGCGCGGCCCGGATGTCGGTCCGAGTCAGGCGGGTGCCGCAGTGGGGTTCGCCGAGGGAGGTGTCGAACGGCAGCTCCCGCTGGAACACCAGCAGCAGTTCCGCGTAGTACTCCAGCCGCCGCCTCAGGGACGCGGGCAGCGAGGTGCCCTCCAGCATGGGCAGGAGCAGCCGGTGCACGGCATCGACAGGGATGAGCCGGGGCCGCTGCGGCCGGGGCAGGCCGTGGCGTACGGCGACGTCCGCGCAGACGTCGGCGAACTCCCGCAGGTCGATGGCCTCCTTGCCGGCCGTCAACCAGTACTCCCCGTCGGCCACACCGCCCCGGACCAGGTCGCCGATGGCCCGCGAGACGTAGTCCTGGGGCACCATGTCGATCCGGGTCTCGGGGGCTCCGGGCAGCACCGGGGCCTGCCCCAGGACCATCGAGCCGATCGTCCTGGTCAGCCCCTGCTCACCGGCGATCCGCCCGCTGACGGAGTCACCCATGACGACCGAGGGCCGGACGATGGCGCCGGGCACGCCCGCCTCGCGTGTCATCTGTTCGGCCCGGGCCTTGGAGTCGAGGTAGGCGGCCGCACCCGGGAAGCGCCGGTGGTCCTCCTCGGTGGGGGTGTGGGCCACGAACGCGGTACTCACCAGGTACAGCGGGGCGTCGGCCCGGGCCGCCAGGTCGAGCATGGTGTCGGCACCGCGCAGATTGGTGCGCGTGATGTCCTGCGGCGGCGTCCGCCAGTTGGTCTCGGCGGCGCAGTGCAGCACCACGTCCACCTCGAGGGCCAGTTCGTGCCAGGCCAGTGGGCTCAGGCCGAGCCGGGGAGCTACCAGGTCGCCCTGGAGCTCGCGCACCCGCGGATCGCGCAACGGTGTGTCGCGGCGCAGGCACAGCAGGTCGAAGTCGGGTGACAGCTCGTCGATCAGGGCACGTCCGAGGACTCCGGAACCGCCGGTGAGCAGCAGGGAGGGGCGGTCGCGCCGTCCCGTACGGCCGGCGGGCAGGAGGGCGAGACGCTGGTTGTCTGACGGCATGGGGGGGTGTGTTCTCCCAACGGGTCTCGGCCCACCGTTGGACGGTGGGAGGCGCGGTCAGGCGATGGCCAGTGGCCGGTCCGCCAGGTACGCGGAGAACGGGGCGGTCATCCGGGAGCGCGACGGCGGGTGCAGGGAGAGTCCGTTGGCGCAGGCGGCCAGGTGGCCCACCTCGTCGGACGTCATGAAGTTGAGGCCGCCGAGGAGTTCGACCGCGCGCGGAACGACCCGGGCGATGGCGTCCTGGACTCCGTAGCGCACGTACAACGCCTGTGCGAGCGCCGACTCGTCGAGGTCACCGGCGTCGACACGCCGGGCGACGCCCTCGGCGGTGGCCATGGCGGCCTCGGTCTCGACGAAGAGGCGTACCCGGTCGTGCTCGGGGATGCGGTCGTTCAGCAGCACCCGTTCCACCAGCGCGCTCGCGGCGCCGAGGTAGCTGCCCGTCATCAGTGTCTGGAACCAGATCAGACCGGCCGTCTGGAGTTCGTCGAGCTGTTCACCGGAGGTCGTCCCGGTGCGCAGCAGGAGTTCCGGCGGTACGAGGACGTCGGTGAGCGTGACCTGTTCGCTCTCGGCCCCGGCGAGGAAGGCGCTGGACCAGAAGCCGCTGACGCTCATGCCCTCGCTCTCCGCGGGCACGAGGGCTACGGCGAGTTCGTCGCCCTGCCCGTCCTCGCGCGGGATCAGCACGCTGGCGGTGAGCACGTCCATGGAGTGGGCCAGGCTGCACGGCCGTTTGACGCCGTTGATCCGGACGCCGTCCGCGGTCACCGTGGCGGTCATCGACGGGTCGAGGATGCCCGCGCCGCTGCGGCCCTCGGCGAAGCCGGAGGCGATCAAACGGTTGGACGAGGCCACGCCCTCGATCAGCATCCACTCCAAGCCGTCGCCGAGACCGCCGATCCCGACCAGGGTGGCCATCGAGAAGTGATGCATGGTGGTGGCCACGGCCAGGGACGGCGAGCGGCTGCCGATGGCCCGCTGCACGCGCAGGGCATCGAGCGCGGTGGCGCCCCGGCCCTGGTGGGCCTCGGGGACGAGCAGTCCCGGACCGCCGCTGTCCCGGAAGTGCCGGATGCCCGGGCTGCCCGGCCGTTCCAGCTCCATCAGCGGGGCCTCGCGCAGGGCGGGGTCCAGGTCGGGCAGCAGCTTCGCGAGGGTGGCGCGTTCACGCTCTAGGAATCTCATGGGCGTGCGGTCCTCCAGGGTGGGACGGATACGGAATCGGCGCGGCGCTCGCGCGGCCGTGGACGCGGTGGCTCAGAGGGCGTTGGTGGCGCGCAGCAACTGCCAGACCGCGCCGGGGCGGGGCCTGCCGCGGAAGGCGATGTACTCCGGCAGGACCACGTGCGGGGCCCACTTCTGCTTGTACTCGAGCTGGGAGGCCGCCGGGTAGATCACCTCGCCGCGCTCGGCGAGGAACCGGGCGAACCGGGTGAACAGCCGGCTGGCTCCGGGCAGTTCGTGCTCCGGGTCGAGCCCGGTGAACGGGGTGAAGCCGAAGTGCAGCCAGCCCGCTCCGTCGGCGGTGAGCCGTTCCATGACGGTGGCGTTGAGCGCCTCCATCACGCCGGGCGGAGCGTCGGGGCGGCGCCGGCTGAGGTCGTGCAGCCAGCCGGGGCGGCTGCCGTAGACCGGCGAGTAGTTGATGTAGCCGGCCGTCTCGCCGTCGATCCGGCCGACGAACAGCCGGCGGTGCCGCTGGAGGCTCCCGTTGCGCTGGCCGACGAGGAAGCGCAGCTCCTTGACGTGCCGGCCCTTGTCCCGCAGCCAGCACTGGTCGATCCGGTCCAGTTCGGCGCAGTCGTCGCCGGCCGTGACCTCGGCGACCTCCAGGCCCGCCCGCCGGGCGCGCGAGATCTTGTTCCGCAGCCGGACGAACCGTGAGCCGCGCAGCGTGAAACGGCTCAGGTCGACCGCGTACGACGCCCCGAGCTGGTTGACCGTGAAGCCGTGCTCCGCGTACAGCTCGGCGTCCGCCCGTTGCAGTTGCACGGCGACCAGCCGGCGGCCGGCGTGGGCGGCGAACGCCTCCAGCAGGCGTGCCCGGTGTTCCGGCGCGGTGAACGGGCCGCCGAATTGCAGGACGTAGCGGCCCGAGGTGCGATAGGCGCAGGCGCCGTCGAACCCGCCGTCGTGGAAGTACGCGTTTCCGCTGTTGAGCGCGAGAAAGGAACTGGGGTTGTCGCTGTGCGCGGCGAGTGTGTCAAGCACGGACGGCATCGGCGTCCTCCACGGAAGTCCGCGCGGCGGCACTTTCACCGGAATCCGCCGCCGAGTGGTACCGCTGCTCGAACCTGCGGAACTCCGGGGTGGTTTCCGGCTCGAAGGCGACACCGAAGGGTTTGAGGGAGTTCCCGAAGAGGGCCCGGTCGACCATGAGGTGGATCGGGAGGGCCAGCAGGGCCCATTCCGGCCGGACGAACAGCGCCCACGCCCCGGCCAGGAGACCCGCTGTGACCAGGCTGTGCATGGTGTTGTAGGCCACGTAGCAGGCGCGCGGAACGTGTCCGTCGGGGCTGCGCCGGAAGGCGATCGCGCCGGGCAGGTATCCGACGACGTCGATCACCGCGAACAGCAGCACGAAGACGGCCCAGCGGATTTCCGTGAGGTGCTGGAAGGCAAGCACGAGCGATACGGCGAGAAAGCCCAGCCATTCGAGTCGGGAGAGAGCGAAGGTGGTCTTCGTCTCGAAACGGTTCTTGGCGTCCACGGGCGCTCCTGGATTGCGCGTACGATTCCGGGGCGCGGCCTCGGCCTGCCCCCTCGCTGTGGTCTGTCACTCCGGTTTACGCACCAACGGGTCCAACCCCTCGTAAAGTGGAGACGATTGAGCAGACGTGGTGCAGACGTGATGTTCGGGGGGACTTCTTTCATGACGCCGTCGACCGGTCCGGGCGGCCCTCCTGGCGGCCCTCCTGGCTCCGCCGCCGGCAGCGCGGCCTGGGAGTTGCTGCTGCCCGCCGCCTCGGCACCGGCACGTGCGCGTGGCCGTGCCTTGCAGGAGGCCCTGCGTGACGCGGTCCGCTCGGGCCGGCTCACGCCGGGCACCCGCCTCCCGTCCAGCCGGGACCTCGCGGCCGACCTGAAGGTGTCGCGGGGGCTGGTGACGGAGGCGTACGAGCAGCTGACGGCCGAGGGCTATCTGCGCAGTGGTCGGGGCGCGGGGACGTGGGTGGGGGACGCCGTTCGGGCCGCCCGTCCGCGCGCGCGTGATCTCGCCCCGCGCTCCCCCGCGGATCGCGTCGACTTCGTGCCGGGGACACCGGATCTGTCGCTCTTCCCCCGCTCGGCGTGGGCCGCCGCGCAGCGGGGCGTGCTGACGGAGCTGGAGCACGAGAGCCTCGGCTACCCCGACCCGCGCGGGCTGCCCCGGCTGCGGACCGCCCTGGCCGAGCTGCTCGCGCGGCGCCGGGGCGTGGTGGCGGACCCGGAACGGATCATGGTGGTCTCAGGCGTGGCGCAGGCCACCTCGCTGCTGGCGGGCGTGCTCCACGCGCGCGGGTCGCGCACCGCCGGCGTCGAGGACCCCGGCAGCCCTCAGCACCACGCCCTGTACGCCGCGGCGGGACTCGGCCCGGTGCCCCTCCCCCTGGACGGCGAGGGCCTCGCCACGGGCCCGCTGTACGCGTCGGGCGTCCGGCTCGTGGTGACGACCCCCGCCCACCAGTTCCCCACCGGGATCGCCTACTCGGCGCGGCGGCGCGCCGAACTGCTCGACTGGGCGCGGTCCGTGGACGGCCTCGTGCTGGAGGACGACTACGACGGCGACTTCCGCTACGACCGCGCCCCCGTGGGCGCGCTCCAGGGACTCGATCCGGAACGCGTCGCCTATACGGGCTCGGTCAGCAAGTCCCTCGCCCCGGGGCTGCGGCTGGGCTGGCTGCTGGTGCCCGACTGGCTGGCGGACGCCGTCGTCGAGCGCAAGCGCACCACCGACCTGGGGCACCCGACCCTCGACCAGGCGGTCTTCGCCCGTTTCGTCGAGCGTGGCGACTACGACCGCCGGCTCCGTGTCTGCCAGCGCGCCTACCGGGAGCGCCGCGACGCCCTGGTGGCCGCGCTGGCCGAACACTTCCCCGGCTCACGGGTCACCGGCATCGCCGCCGGGCTGCACGCCATCGCCACGCTTCCGGAGCGGTACGGGCCCGAGGAGGGGTTCCTCGCGCGCGTGACGGCGGCGGGCGTCGCGGTGCGCCCGCTGACGGCGTACGCGCACGGCGGTGCGGCCGGCGGACCGAGGGGCGGGGGTCCGGGGGGCGAGGGCCCAGGGGGCGCGGGTCCAGTGGGCGCGGGCCCCGTGACGTGGAAGGAGGTGCGGCTGGTGCTGGGGTACGCGCATCTCACACCGGGACGGATCCGGGAGGGGGTGGCGAGGATGGCACGGGCCGTGTGACACGGCACGCGCTGCGGGCGGGCGGGCGATGGATTGCCCGGGACCCCCAGGGTTTCCCTTGCCCCCCGAGGCGTTCGGGCCCCCACGGGCGTCCGGGTTGTTCACCCGCAATTTCCGTGAACGCCGCGCGGTGCCAGTAGGTCTGGCTCTGCACACTGGCTCGAACCCTGGCCCGCACACCGGCCGGATCCCGTCCCTGGAGGCGCATCCATGTCACACCGTCCGTTGCCCGGCCGCCGCAGCGTGCTGCGCGGTTCGCTCGCCGCGTCGGCCGCCCTGACCCTGCCCACCGCCCTGGGAGCGGCGCCGGCGTTCGCCCGATCGGGGCGGCCGGGGGCGGGCTGGGGCGTGCAGACGGGAGACGTCACCTCCCACTCCGGTCTGGTCTGGGTGCGGTCCGACCGGCCGGCCCGGATGATCGTCGAAACGTCGGCGACCGAGTCCTTCCGCCACCCGCACCGGTGGCACGGTCCGCTGCTCGGACGCGACACCGACTTCACCGGCACCACCCGGCTGCGGGGTCTGCCGCCGGGCGAGCAGATCCACTATCGCGTGCAGCTCGCCGACCCGGACGACCCGCGCCGCACGGGCGAGCCGGTCACCGGCACCTTCCGCACCGTGCCGGTCCGCCGCCGCGAGGGCGTGCGTTTCGTGTGGTCCGGCGACCTCGCGGGGCAGGGCTGGGGCATCAACCCGGACCTCGGCGGCTACCGCATCTACGACGCCATGGGGGCCCTGGACCCGGACTTCTTCCTGTGCAGCGGCGACAACATCTACGCCGACGGCCCCATCGCCGAGACGGCCGCCCTGCCGGACGGCGGCACCTGGCGGAACATCACCACCGAGGAGAAGTCCAAGGTCGCCGAGACCCTCGCCGAGTTCCGCGGCAACTTCCGCTACAACCTGCTCGACGAGAACCTGCGGCGCTTCAACGCGCGGGTCCCGTCGGTCATCCAGTGGGACGACCACGAGGTCCGCAACAACTGGTACCCGGGCCAGGTGATCGCCGACACGGACGACCGGTACACGGAGAAGAGCGTCGACGTCCTGGCCGCCCGCGCCCGGCGCGCGTTCAGCGAGTACTTCCCGATCTCCACCCTGCGCCCCGGCGCGCGGGAGGGGCGTGTGCACCGGGTGCTGCGCCAGGGCCCGCTGCTCGACGTGTTCGTGCTGGACATGCGGACCTACCGCAACGCCAACTCCCCCGGCGAACAGACCGTGGACCCGCAGGGCATCCTCGGCCGCGAGCAGTTGGAGTGGCTCAAGCGGGAACTGGCGCGGTCGCGTGCGGTGTGGAAGGTCATCGCGGCCGACATGCCGATCGGCCTCGTCGTGCCGGACGCCACCGAGGGCGCGCCCAACATCGAGGCGATCGCGCAGGGCGACCCCGGCGCTCCCCTCGGGCGCGAGCTTCAGATCGCCGAACTGCTGCGCTTCGTCAAGCACCGCCGGATCACCGGCACGGTGTGGCTGACGGCCGACGTGCACCACACCTCGGCCCAGCACTACCAGCCCTCGCGGGCCGCGTTCGGTGACTTCGAGCCGTTCTGGGAGTTCGTGTCCGGGCCGCTCAACGCGGGCGCGTTCCCGGCCAGCGCACTGGACGGCACCTTCGGTCCCGAACGGGTCTTCGTGAAGGCGCCGACCGCCTCGAACGTCTCGCCCGCGGGCGGCTACCAGTTCTTCGGCGAGGTCGACATCGACGGCGACAGCGCCGAGATGACGGTGCGGCTGCGCGAACAGGACGGCACGGTGCTGTTCACGAAGGTGCTGCGGCCGGGCCGGGTCGGCCAATAGTCCCGCGGCCGGTCCCGTAGCCTGTCGGGAGTGCCGCGCACCGGCGTCATCGCCCGGTGCGCGGCCCCGCGTCCTCGTCGGGCGCCTGATCCGAATTCCCGGCCTTCGCGGCCGTTTCCGCAGGCCACAGCCATTGTCAGTGGTCGCCTCTACGGTTTTTTCATGACGCGATCTTTGCAGGCCGTGGCCTATCGACGACCCTCCGTGCTGGAATCCGCGGCGAGCGGGCAGCGCCTGGGACTGGAGACCTCCCGGGGTGCGACGCCCGCCGGTGCGGTGGCCCATCCACGGTTCTTCACCGGTTTTCTGACGTCGCCTCAGAAGGCGTCCGCGGCGCTGCTCGCGGTGGCCGACGTGGCCGCCGCACGGTACTTCCAGCCGCAGTTGCGCGCCTCGCTGGACCCGGTGGTGACGGCCGGCGGCGACCGGCTCCGCTTCGAGTCCTTCTCCGGCTGCGGCGGGGTCTACGCCCGCATGGACGTGCTGGCGGCCGGTCTCGACGGCGGCGAGGTCGGACACGGTACGACGAACGTCGACGTCAACAACCCTCTGCGCGAGGCCCTGTCCCGGATCGGCGCCGACGACCCGCTGCACCTCCGGGTCGGCCCCGAGGAGCTGGCCGTGACCACGCTGGACGGGCCGGTGGTGGAGAAGAAGGTGCCGCTGCCGGACCGGTGGCTGCGCGGCTTCGCCGAGGCCCAGGTCATAGCGGCCGGCTTCGACCTGCGGGCCGAGCTGGACGCGGCCGAGGCGGTGCGCTTCCTGCGTGGGCTGCCCCGGGGCGGCCGGAGCGGGGCGCCCGGCCTCCGGTGGGTCGTGCCGTCCGGGCGTTCGCTGCGGCCGACGACGCGTGCGGTGCCCGGCGCGGCCTGCCTGCCCGGTCCGGAGCGGCTGGTCGCGATGCAGCGCGTGCTGCGGCACGCCACGGCCCTGCGGGTCTACGGGCCGGCCCTCGCTCCGGGAGCCGCCGCCACGGCCTCGGCCTGGGAGGTGCTCCTGCCCGGCATGCGCCTCACCCTCACCCTGTCCCCCGACGCCTCGCGGGGGTTCTCCGGAGAGGGCGGGGTGCTCGACGCCCTCGCCACCGACGAGGCCGCCGCGGACGCCGAGTTGGTCTCCGTGCTCCTCGCCTGGGAGCCGCGGATCGACATCGCCGACCTGGCCGCGGCCTCGGGGCTGACGGCGGAGCGGACGCGTGCGGCGCTGGTCCGCCTCGGCACGTCGGGGCGGGT
Source organism: Streptomyces sp. CS113 (assembly GCF_002188365.1). NCBI lineage: Bacteria > Bacillati > Actinomycetota > Actinomycetes > Kitasatosporales > Streptomycetaceae > Streptomyces > Streptomyces sp. CS113. The sequence continues at coordinate 7,301,511 of NZ_KZ195574.1, read as the reverse complement.
CGGGTACGACACGGCGGAGGCGGCCTACTTCCACCGGGAGCTGCCGTACGACGCCGAGCGGGTGGAGCGTCACAATCCGCGGCTGCGTTCGGCCCGCGCCCTCGTCGCGGCGGGCGCGGTCGCCCTGGACGGGGCGATCGGGACGGTCACGGCCGAGGACGGCCATGTGCACCGGGTGCGTGAGGAGGCGGGGGTGCTCTCGTGCAGCTGCCTGTGGTGGGCCAAGTACCGGGGCGGGCGCGGTCCGTGCAAGCACGCGCTGGCGGTACGGATGGTGCGGCGGGGCGCCGACGAGGCGCAGGGGACGGTTCGGATCGACGGGGGTGCGCGATGACGACGACGGCAGCGACCGCAACCGCGACTGAGGCTGCGGCAGCGATCGCGACCGCGGACACGACGGGGCTGCTGGTGAGGGCGGTGCGCGCGGGTCGGACGGCCGAGGTCGTGGCGCTGCTCGACGGCATGACCGACGGGCAGCGGCGTGCCTGCTTCCCCGAGTTGAAGGCCGTCCGCCAGGAGCTGAGGACGGCCCGCTGGTCCGAGGAGTCCCGCCGTGCCCACCCCGCGCTGCACGCGGCCGGGGCGGCCTGCCAGACCGGTGCCGCGGCCGTGGCGAACTGGCTCGCGTCCGTGGACATGCGCTGGTCGCAGGCGTCACCGGCGGTCCTGCTGCACGTGCTGGGCGACCGCGACCGCGGGTGGCTGGCCGACGTGGCGCACCGGCTCGCCCAGCGACCGGCCACGTCCAGCGTGCCGTACGAGTTGATGGCCGGCCTGGTGCGACTGGCCGGCTGCCCGGTGCCGACGACGGATGCCTACGTACGGGGCTGGCTGATCCACGTCAGCGGGAGCCGGCGGCCGGCCGGCACGGTCTGCGACCGCCTGCGCCAGGACCCGCACCTCGCGGAGCTGGTCGCCGCCCTCTTCCGCACCGAGGGTGTCGGCGCGCAGCTGGGATGGCTGTCCGGCGACGGACCCGAGAGCTGGACCAGAGCCCTGGCACGGCTGACCGCCGAGGGCGCGCTCGACCGGCGGGCCGTGGTCGACGCCTGTGTGGCACGGCTGCTGCGCGGCGGCCCGCCGGCCGAACTCCGGGTGTTCCTGCGCCTGCTGGGCGATCTGGCACTCACCCGCGAGGAGGAGCGCGGGCGGACGGCCGACTGGACGGCGCTCGCCTCGGACGCGATGCCGACGGTGGCCTCCCACGCCCAGTCGGTGCTGGGCGGCCTGGCCCAGGCCGGAGAACTGCCGCCGCGGCAGTTGGCGGAGGCGACCGACGCGGTGCTGTTCCGCACGGAGAAGAAGCTCGTGCGGGCCCAGCTGGTGCTGCTCGGCAAGGTACTCGCCCAAGACCGTGCCGCGGCCGACGCGTTGCTGCCCGCCGTCGCCCGGGCGTTCGGGCACGAGGACTCCGACGCCCAGGAGCGGGCGCTGAGGCTGGTCGAGCGGCACGTCGGCAAGGTCACCTCCGCGGAGGTCCGGGAGGAGCTCGCCGGGGCGGCGGAGCAGCTGATCCCGGCGCTGCGCACACGGGCGGTGCGCACCCTGGGTGCGACGCCGCCGGACGACCGGACCGTGTCCCACGAGGAGGTACTGCCGCCCCCGCCGCAGCCGGTGCGCCTGGCGCCCGCTGCCGCGTCGGCGGTCGAAGCCGCCGAGGAGATCAGCGCGTTGCTGGCCTCCGGAAGTGACGTGTCCGCGTTCGAGCGCGCCCTGGACGGGCTGGTCCGGCACGCCCACCGGGACCGGGACGCCCTGCTCGAGGCCCTCGAACCAGTGGTCGCCCGCCGCTGGTGGGCCGAGGCGGAGCTGCGGTACGGCCATCCGTCAGACGACTTCTTCGCTCGCCGTCACGAGCTGTTCGACGGCGCGCGCGCCTTCGACCTGCTCCTCGCGACCTTGTGCGGGAAGGTCCGGACGGACACCCTGCACCGGGTGGTCCGGGACGGGTTGACGAACTCCGGCTGTGCGCACAACTCCCTGGCCCGCCCGTTCGAGGCCCGCATGTGGGAGGTGGCCCACCGGCTGCGCACCGATCCCCAGCCGTTCCTGCTGGCCACCCCCAGCTGGGGCACGGGCCTGCTGGAACCGGACGAGTTGGTGGACCGTCTGGACACCTACCGCCGCGCGGGCGCCCGGGTCGCCGAGGTCGACTTCGGCCAGGCGTTGCTGCGGGTGCGGCGGGACGACCGCACGGCGGCGCTCGCGGCGGCCGAACGGGCGGCCGCGCTGGGCACCGAGGAGGGAGAGCGGCTCGCGCGCCGGTTGACCGCCGAGCGGACCGACCCTTCCGCCGCCCGGCGGACGGCGGACACCCGGATCCTGGTGGAACTGGGTGAGGTGCCCGACCTCCAAGCGGAGGAGTTCCCTGCCGCCCTGCGACTGTTGGGGCGTGCGGTGACCCCGGGTTCGGACCACTGGTACTGCGGCCATTGGGGCGGGAGGATGCGCTCGCACTGGTTCGCTCTGCTGCCGGAGCGGCCGGAGCTGGTGGCCGCACGGCTGCTGCGGGACGTGTCCGAGGTGGCTGTGAACGACCAGCGCGGCGCCGCCGCGACGGTGCTGCCCCGGCTCGCCGACGCGGACGGCGAGCCGGGCGAGGCCGCCCATCTGTGCGTGGCGTACGGGTTGGGCGCTCGGCACGCCGAGGACCGGCTCGCCGCGGTGGACGCCCTGCTGATGCTGGCGGCCCGGGACCGGCTCGACGCCGACCGGCTGGGCGCGGATCTCGGCCAGTTGGTGCGGCGCGGCGCGGTGAAGCCGGCCCGGCTCGCCGACGCGGTGCGCACCGCCGCGGCGACGGGGGCGAACGCCACCGTGTGGGCTGTCCTGCGTCACGTGCTGCCCGTGCTGCTCGCGGACCTCGCCACCGGCGCGGCGACGCCCTCGACCCGGGGCCTCGGTGAACTGCTGGCCGTGGCGGCCGAGTGCGCCGAGCGGACGGGCGCGCGGGGTGTCCTGCCGCACCTGTCGTCGGCGGCGGACCGGCGCGGCACGTCACGGCTGGTGACGCAGGCGCGGCGACTGCGGGACGCACTGGCGACGGCGCCCGCCGCCTGACGCCACACCGACCCGAAAGGGTGCAAAGCGCCCTAGAAGCCTTCTTTACCCATCGGTCACAGAGCGTTCGTGATCACGCAACACCGTTCCTTCACAGTGGGTGCATGAGTCGAGACATGTCTGATGTGACGGATGCCGTGGCGCACCTCGTCGAGTACGGCACCGCGGTGCCCGCCCTGGTGCTGGCCTCCCTGGCGGCACTGATCGCCACGGCGGGATTCCACACCCGGTGGTCACGACGCCACGGGCAGGCGCCGCCCGCGGACGATACCGGCGCCCGGCCACCGACCACCGGGCGGACGGCCGGGACCGGAGCGACCGGGCGGGAGACGACCGGACGCGAGCCGGGCGGAGCCGAGCCGGGCGCTTCCGAGCACGGCGGTGAGAGCGCGCTGTGGCGGATGCGGACGACGGTTCGGGACGCGCCGGGTTCGCTGGCCGTGCTCTGCGCGGCCCTCGCCGACCGGCGAATCGACATCCTGAGCTTGCAGACACACCCGTTGGCCGAGGGCACGGTGGACGAGTTCCTGCTCCGCGCGCCGGGTGAGCTGAGTGCGGGCGAGCTGGCCGACCTGGTGACGGCGGCGGGCGGTGCCCGGACCTGGACCGAGCGGGCGGACGCCCACGACCTGGTGGACGCACCGACCCGGGTGCTGGCCCTGGCCGCGCGTACGGCCCTGGACGCGGCGGAACTGCCGTTGGCGTTGCGGCAGTTGCTGGGCCGGTGCACCATCAGGTCGCTGCCCGCGACCGCCGACGCGCGGACCGGGGCGCGAGCGGCACAGGAGGTGCCGCCGGAGGGCACGCTGGAGGACACGGTGCTGCGGCTGCGCGCCCCGGAGGGCGGGGTGATCAGCGTGGAGCGCCCCCATCTGCCGTTCACCCCGGCCGAGTTCGCCCGGGCGCGGGCGCTGGTCGAGCTGGACGCCCGGCTCGGGCCCCGGGTCCCGCACATCCGGGACGTGCTGACCCTGCCCGAGGGAAGCGACATCACGGTCCGCCGGGCCGACACGCGTGACGTTCCGGCGGCGAAGGCGATGCACGAACGCTGCTCGGCGCGGACGCTCGGGTTGCGGTACCACGGTCCGGTCAAGGACGCCGACCGGTACCTCAACCACCTGCTCAGCCCGCGCTTCGGCCGCACCCTCGCCGCGCAGACCGCGTCGGGGCGGATCGTCGCGCTCGGTCACCTGCTGTGGGACGGGGACGAGACGGAGGTCGCGCTGCTGGTCGAGGACGGGTGGCAGCGCCGCGGCATCGGCGGCGAACTCCTCGGCCGCCTCGTGGCGATGGCGGCGGAGACCGGGTGCGAGAGCGTGTACGCGGTCACCCAGGCGTCCAACACCGGCATGGTGGCCGCGATGCGCGGCCTTGGCCTCCCCCTCGACTACCAGATCGAGGAGGGGACCCTGGTCGTCACGGCGCGTCTCGACCCGGCCGCCCGGTCCGCGGCGCCGCTGCCGCACGGGGAGCGGATCGGCCGGGAGTGACGGACGGCGGACGTGGTGGGCCGGTCACTCGGTCCGCGCCAACGCCTCCCGCAGCGGGACGGCCCCGGCCGCCCGCTCCCCCAGGGCCCGGTCCAGGTCGGCCCACAGGTCGTCGACGTCCTCCAGGCCGACCGACAGCCGCAGCAGCCGGTCGCCGACCCCGGCCTGCCGCCGGTCGTCCGCGTCCACGATGCGGTGGCTGATGGACGCCGGGTGCTGGATGAGCGTGTCGACGCTGCCGAGGCTCACCGCCGGGGTGATCAGCCGGACCGCGCCGATGACCTCGTGCGGGTCGCCGTGAACCTCGAAGGAGACCATCGCGCCGCCGATGCGCGGATAGTGGACGCGGGCCACCCGCGGGTCGGCGGCCAGCCGCCCGGCCAGCTCGGCGGCGTTGGCCGAGGCGGCCCGTACCCGGACGGGCAGCGTGGACAGTCCCCGCAGCAGCAGATATCCGGCCAGCGGGTGCAGCACTCCGCCCGTGGCGAAGCGGACCTGCCGCAGCCGCCCCGCGAACTCCTCGTCGCAGGCGACCACTCCGGCCAGCACGTCCCCGTGCCCGCCGAGGTACTTGGTGGCACTGTGCAGCACCAGCCGGGCACCGTGTTCGGCGGGGCGCTGGAGCACGGGTGTGGCGAAGGTGTTGTCCACGAGCAGCGGCACCGACCCGCAGGCGTGCGCCACGGCCCGCAGGTCGACCTCGGCCAGCGTCGGGTTGGCGGGCGACTCCACGAGGACCAGGCCGGTGTCCGGGCGCAGCGCGTCCGCGACGCCCGCCGGGTCGGTCCAGGTGACCTCGGACCCCAGCAGCCCGGCGGTCAGCAGGTGGTCGCTGCACCCGTACAGGGGCCGTACGGCGACGACGTGCCGCAGTCCCATCGAGCCGCGGACCAGGAGGACCGCGCTCAGTGCGGCCATGCCGCTGGCGAAGGCGACGGCGGCCTCGGTCCCCTCCAGCCGGGCCAGCGCCGTCTCGAAGCGGGAGACGGTCGGGTTGCCGAGGCGGCCGTACACCGGCGGGCCGTCCGGCTCGGCGCCGCCGGCGGCGAACGCGTCGATGCGGGCGGCCTCGCCGCGGCTGTCGTACGACGGGTAGGTCGTGGACAGGTCGATGGGCGGGGCGTGCACTCCCTGGGCGGCGAGGTCGTCGCGGCCGGCGTGCACGGCTTCGGTGGCCAGTGCCCTGCCCGTGGGTGCGGTGGTGCGTACGTCGTCGGGTGGTGACGTGTGCGTGCGCGCTGAGTCCATGGCCCGAAGGGTGAACACCGAACGGGTGGATGCGGCCGTACTCCGTGCTACGTTCGGGCCATGGCCGATTCCGTCGTACTGGATCCGGTGGACCTCCATCTGCTGCGGCTGCTTCAGAACGACGCCCGGACCACCTACCGCGATCTCGCCGCCCAGGTCGGCGTCGCGCCGTCGACGTGTCTGGACCGGGTGGCCCGGCTGCGGCGGGCCGGGGTGATCCTCGGCCACCGGCTCGAGCTGGACCCGGCGAAACTGGGGCGCGGCCTCCAGGCGCTGCTGCTGGTGCAGGTGCGCCCGCACCGGCGGGAGCTGGTCGGACCGTTCGTGGAGCGGATCCGGGCGCTGCCCGAGTCGCGCACCGTCTTCCACCTCACCGGCCCGGACGACTACCTCGTGCATGTCGCGGTCGCGGACATGACGGATTTGCAGCGGCTGGTCCTGGACGAGTTCACGTCCCGGCGGGAGGTGGCCCGGGTCGAGACCCGGCTGATCTTCCAGCAGTGGGAGTGCGGCCCCCTGCTGCCCCCGGCCTCCTCCCCTGCCGCGGCCACGCCCTGAGCGAAATCCGGCCGCCCGCGCGGTCGGGCCCTGCCGACCGGGCTGACGCGGCACCGGTATCCGTATGAGGATGTCCGCATGTCAGAGACCAAGAGCCCGCTGCCCCGCGAGGTCGCCGACGCCTACGTCGACGAGCTCATCGCCCTCGACCCCGTCACCGGTACCTATCTCGGTGTCGCGGAGAGTTCCAGCCGTCTGCCCGACTTCTCACCCGCGGGGCAGGAGGCCCTCGCGGAGCTGGCCCGCGCCACCCTCGCCCGGCTGGACGAGGCGGAGCGCCGGCCGGGCGGGGACAGCGACGTGGAGCGGCGCTGCGCCCGGCTGCTGCGTGAGCGACTCACCGCCGAACTGGCGGTGCACGAGGCCGACGAGGGTCTGCGTTCGGTCGGCAACATGGGCACCGCCGCCCATTCGGTGCGCGAGGTCTTCACCCTCACCCCGACCGGCACCGACGAGGACTGGGCCCGGATCGCCGAGCGGCTGCGGGCGGTGCCGGCGGCGTTCGCGGGCTACCGCGCGTCCCTGTCGCTGGGTCTGGAGCGCGAGCTGTACGCGGCGCCGCGGCCGACCGCCACCTTCGTCGAGCAGCTCGGCGAGTGGGCGGACACGGGCGAGGGGCGTGGCTGGTTCGAGGACTTCGCCGCCGACGGCCCCGAGGCGCTGCGCGCGGAGCTGGACGAGGCCGCCCGGGGCGCGACCGCGGCCGTCGCGGAACTGCGGGACTGGATGCGCGACGTGTACGCCCCGGCCGTCGAGGGCGCCCCGAACACGGTGGGCCGGGAGCGCTACGCCCGCTGGTCGCGCTACTACAACGGCACGGACCTGGACCTGGACGAGGCGTACGCCTACGGCTGGTCCGAATACCACCGCCTGCTGGCCGAGATGAAGGCGGAGGCCGAGAAGATCCTGCCGGGCGCCGAGACGCCGTGGGTGGCCCTCGCGCACCTGGACGAGCACGGCAGGCACATCGAGGGCGTCGACGAGGTCCGCGACTGGCTGCAAGGCCTGATGGACCAGGCGATCGAGCAGCTGGACGGCACCCACTTCGAACTCGCCGAGCGGGTACGGCGGGTGGAGTCGCGCATCGCGCCGCCCGGCAGCGCGGCGGCGCCCTACTACACCTCGCCGTCGGAGGACTTCGCACGTCCGGGCCGCACCTGGCTGCCGACGATGGGACTGACCCGGTTCCCCGTGTACGACCTGGTCTCGACCTGGTACCACGAGGGCGTCCCGGGCCACCACCTCCAGCTCGCGCAGTGGACGCACGTGGCGGACGACCTCTCCCGCTACCAGGCCTCGGTGGGCATGGTCAGCGCCAACGCCGAGGGCTGGGCGCTGTACGCGGAGCGGCTGATGGACGAGCTGGGGTACCTCACGGACGCGGAGCAGCGCCTGGGCTACCTGGACGCGCAGATGATGCGGGCCGCCCGCGTCATCGTGGACATCGGCATGCACCTGGAGCTGGAGATCCCGGCGGACTCGCCCTTCCACCCGGGAGAGCGCTGGACGCCGAAGCTGGCGCAGGAGTTCTTCGGGGCGCACAGCAGCCGTCCGGCGGACTTCGTGGAAAGCGAGCTGACCCGGTACCTGACGATCCCGGGCCAGGCGATCGGCTACAAGCTCGGTGAGCGGGCGTGGCTGCTGGGCCGCGAGAAGGCCCAGGAGCGGCACGGCGACTCCTTCGACCTCAAGGCGTGGCACATGGCGGCCCTCTCCCAGGGCTCGCTGGGCCTGGACGACCTGGTGGACGAGCTGTCGCGGCTGTGACGCCCTCGCCGCGCCCGTGTCACCTCACCGCCTGAAGCCCCCCTCCGAGTCGACGACCTGACCGGTGATCCAGTCCGCCTCGTCCGTGGCGAGCCACGCGACGAGGCGGGCCGGGTCGTCGGGCATGCCCCAGCGTCCGCCGGGAAACCGCGCGGCGACGGCGTCGTAGTCCGGGCCGGTCAGGTAGTCGGTGTCCACGGGGCCGGGGTTGACCGCGTTCACGGTGACGGCGTGTTCGGCGAGGGCCGTCGCCAGGGAGCGCGTGACGGAGGCGAGCGCGCCCTTCTGGAGGGCGTAGGCGATCTCGCCGGGCATGCCGCCCGCGATGTCCTGGCCGGAGGTCATCAGCACGACGCGTCCGCCGGGTGTGCGCGGCGGCAGGGCGGCGCGGTGGCGGGCGTGGGCCTGGACCAGCAGCAGCACCGAACGGGTGTCGACCTGCCAGTGCGCGTCGAGCATCGCGGCGTCGACGGTGTCGAGGGTGCCGTCGGAGCCGCTGAGCGCGTGGTTGGCGACGAGGATGTCCAGCCGTCCGCCGAGCGCTTCGGCGGCGTCGGCGACGAGTTCGCCGGGGGCGTCGGGCCGGGTGAGGTCGCCGGGGCCCGCGTGCACGGCGGCGTCCGGGTCGCCGAGCGCCGCGCGTACGGAGTCGACCACGTCGTCCACGCGGTCGGCGCCCCAGGGCATGGCGGCGTCGTGCGGGACGTGGTGGTGCAGGTAGACGCTCGCTCCGTACGCGGCGAGCCGTCGGGCCACGGCGTGGCCGATGCCGCCGCGCCGGCTGGCTCCGGTGACGAGGGCGGTGCGGCCGCGCAGGGGCAGCGGGTCGCGGCGCAGGTCTTCGGAGGCGGGGTGGGGAAGTCGTGGCATGGGCACCCATGATGGGTGGGCGGCGGCCGTCCCGCATGTGGATATCTCCGCCCCGCGCACCGGTGCGCCTCCGTGGACTGCGATCCGCCGCCCCGCACGCCGATGCCGCCGCCGCTACCGGTCGGTGAGCCGCCGCAGGTGGACGAGGCCCAGCCAGGTCTCGGGTCCGGGGCGCACCTCGGCCGCGCGCACCGCGTACCGGCCGGGGTCGAGCGCGACCCGCACCCGGTCGGCGCGGTCCGACGCGGCGCCGGGCCAGGCGGCGTCGAACAGGAACACGGGTCCGGGCACGTGCCAGGACACCTCGGGCTGCCACTCGGCGGCGTCGAGAGCGGCGGGGACCCCGGCCAGCACCTCGTCCTCGGAGTCCGCGGCGCACCAGCGGACGAAGGTGCCGTGGTCGGGGAGGTAGGCGGTGGAGGCGGGTTCGTCGCCGAGTACCAGGGCGGTGGAGTCGCCGACCGGAAGCAGTCCTACGTGGCCGTCGACCTCGCACGCCCGGTCGTAGTCGGAGTCGGTCTCCTCGCCGTCGGCGCCGGTCCAGAACGGCAGGACCGTCTCCGGGACCGCGATCAGCGGACCTCCGCCCGACTCGACCCACTCCACCGCGCCCGGCTCCGCGTATCGCACCATGCGGCAGAACCTACACGCCGCTCAGCAACCGCAGTCGGCCGCGTCCACCGGAACGGTCAGGGGGTCGGCGGCGCGGCGCTCGGCGCCCTGCCACGTCTCGAACTCGAAGCCCTCGCGCACCCAGTACTCGAAGCCGCCGAGCATCTCCTTGACCGGGTACCCGAGTTCGGCGAGGGCGAGGGCGGCACGCGTCGCGCCGTTGCACGCGGGTCCCCAGCAGTACGTCACCACCGGCACGGCGGGGTCGAGGAGTTCCCCGGCCCGCTCTGGGACGAGGGCGGTGGGGAGGTGGACGGCGCCCGGCACGTGGCCCTGGTCCCAGGACCCGGTGGAGCGGCAGTCGACGAGCACGAACCCCGGGTCACCGCCGGCGGCGAGGGCGTCGGCGACGTCGGAGACGTCGGTGTGGAAGGCGAGGCTCGCCCGGAAGTACGCGGCGGCTTCGGCGGGCGGTGCGGGGGCTGCCCGCAGAACGGAGTTGACGGGTCCGGCGGGGGTGGGGGCGACACTCATGGTCCGGCCTCTCCTCGGTGGATCTTCCAGCCAGAAATCTATGGTGCGCACCGCCACGCCTGAAGGGGGATTCCCCGGCCCGTGTCTTGCCCGACCGGGAAATCCCGGCTATCCATCCCGGATGACCGAGTATTCCCCGGACGCCACCGACTGGCGCATCCTCGACGCGCTCCAGCGGGACGGCCGGGCCAGCTTCGCCGAACTGGCCCGTGCCGTCTCGATGTCCGCGAGCGCGGTGACGGAGCGCGTGCGGCGACTGGAGGAGGCGGGGATCATCCAGGGGTACGCGGCGGTCGTCGATCCCGAGCGGCTGGGGCTGCCGATCCTGGCGTTCGTGCGGCTGCGCTACCCGGTCGCCAACTACAAGCCGTTCCACGACCTGGTCGCGGTCACGCCGGAAATCCTGGAGGCGCACCACGTCACGGGGGACGACTGCTTCGTGATCAAGGTGGCGGCCCGTTCGATGCGGCACCTGGAGGAGGTGTCCGGCCGGATCAGCGCCCTGGGTTCGGTCACCACGAGCGTCGTCTACTCCTCACCGCTCCCCCGCCGCCCGTTGGGACGCTGACACCGGCCCCGACGCGCTCAGCCGGCGCCCCGCTGCCGCAGTACGGAGCCCGACCGCCCCTTCACGACCTCCAGTTGGGCGTGGATGCGGCGGCGCAGGTCGGCGACGTGGCTGACGATGCCGACGCTGCGGTCCCGCTCGCGCAGCGCGTCCAGGACGTCGAGGACCTCGTCGAGGGTCTGGTCGTCGAGGCTGCCGAAGCCCTCGTCGATGAAGAGGGTGTCCAGGCGGACGCCGCCCGCCTCGTCGGTGACGACGTCGGCGAGACCGAGCGCGAGGGCGAGCGAGGCGAAGAACGTCTCGCCGCCGGACAGTGTGGCCGTGTCGCGTTCGCGGCCGGTCCAGGCGTCGACGACGTGCAGGCCGAGGCCGCTGCGGCCGCGGCCACTGCGGTCGTCGGAGTGGACGAGGGTGTAGCGGCCGGAGGACATGCGCAGCAGCCGGGCGGTGGCCGCAGCGGCGACCTGTTCGAGGCGGGCGGCCAGTACGTACGACTCCAGGCGCATCCGGCGCTCGTTGTCCGCCGAGGTGCCCGCGGCGAGGGAGGCGAGGCGGGCGACCCGGGAGTGCTCCTCGCGCAGCGGCGCGAGCCGGCGCGCCGACGTGGTGGCGTGGGCGGACAGCCGGTCCAGTTCGGCGCGGCACCGGTCGGCGGCGTCGCGGGCCGAGGAGGCCTCGCGCAGGCGCCGGTCCGCGTCGGCGGCCGCCTGTTCCGCCGCGGCGAGGTCGGCGGGCGGCCGGCGGGCCGCGTCGGCGGTGCCGGCCTCGGCGAGGACCGCGCGGACGGCGGCGTCCTCCGACTGCCAGGCGTCGAGCCGTCGTTGCAGCTCGCGGTGGGCGGTGTCGTCGAGCAGGGCGGCGGCCGCGTCCGCCGGGGTGTCGAAACCGGCCCGGAAAGCGGCGTCGGCGAGCCGGGCGTCGGCGTCCTTGAGCCGCTGGGCGGTGTCCTCGGCGGCGCGGGCGGTGTCCGCCGCGTCCGTGAGCAGCGCGGCCCGGCGCTCCAGCTGTGCGGCCCGCGCCGTCACGCTCTCGGCGGCGCCCCGGGCCTGCGTCAACTCCGCTTCCAGTGCGGCCTGTTCGCGCTCCAGCCGGTCCCGGCCCGCGACCCGGGAAGCGGACCGTACGGCGGCCTGCTGCTGGGCGGCGGCGCGCTGCTCGCGTTCGCCTTCGGCCCGCCGCAGTTCCTCCTGCGCGGCGTGCAGGCCGGAGGCGGTCGCCCGCGCCCGCGTGTACGCCGTCTCCAGTTCCTCGGCCTCTTCGGCCAGCCGGGCGGTGGGCGCGTCCCCGGCTTCCGCCGTGGCGGCGGCGAGCGCCTCCCGCAGGGTGCCCAGCTTCCGTTCGGCCTGCGCGCGCCGCTCGTCGGCGGTCTGGTAGGCGGTGAGGGCGCGTTCCTCCGCCTCGCGGTCGACGTGCCCGGCGCTCTTGCGGGCGGGCGCGGGGTGCTGGGTGGCGCCGCACACCGCGCAGGGTGTGCCGTCGGTGAGGTTCGCGGCGAGTTCGGCGGCGATGCCGTGCAGCCGCTGCTCCTTGAGGTCGAGCCAGTGGGCGCGGGCCTCGACGGCGTCCTCCGCGGCGGCGAGCGCCCGCTGCCGGGCCGCTTCGGTGTCGTCGGTGAGCCGGTCCCGTTGCCGGGCGGCCGCCAGCCTGCGCCGCGCCGGATCGCGCTGTACGGCGAGCTGTTCGGCGCGGGTGGCGGCCTCCTGTGCGGACTCGACGCGGCTCTGGAGCCCGGTGCGGACGGTCTCCCACTCGGCGAGCCAGGTCTCCGCCTCCTGCCGGACCTCCTCGTCGGCGCGTTCCTGGCGGTCGAGACCGGCCCGCTCCTCGACGAGTTCGGCGAGGCGGCGTTCGGCACGTCTGGCCGACTCGAGGCCGCCCAGTTCCTCGGCGGCCCGGCGGGCGGCGGCGGCCAGTCCGGCGGCACCCGCGTCGGCGAGGGCCTGCGGCAGCAGGGCGCGGGCGCCCGCCTCCGCGGTCGCCGCCCTGCGGTGCTCGCCGTCGGCGGCGTCCCGCAGCTCCAGGGCGGGGGCCACCGCCTCGGCCTTGCGGGCCCGTTCCATGCGCTCCCGGGCGGCCCGGTGGGCGTCGGCGCGCTCCGCCAGTCGGGCGGCCCGCTCCCGTGCCTCGGCGAACCGGCGTTGCAGCCGGTCGAGTTCGCGGGCGTCGGCCAGCTCGCGGCCGGTGGCGGCCTGGGCGGACTCGGCGGCGGTGAGCCGGCTGTCGGCGATCGTGAGCAGCTCGCGGGCTTCGGCGCGGGCCACGGCGGCGGCTTCGAGGACCGCCTCGGCCAGTCCCGGTTCGCCCGGTGCCAGCTCCGGCAGCTCCATGGCGTCACCGGCGGCCTGCTGCATCCGGTGCGCGTCGGCCAGCAGGGTGGCGTCGCCCTCGCGGACCTGGGCCTCGGTGGCACGGCGCCGTTCGGCGAGACGCTTCTCGACCTCGGCGAACCGCCGGGTGTCGAAGAGCCGGCCGAGGAGCTTGCCGCGGGCTTCCGCGTCGGCGCGCAGGAAGCGGGCGAAGTCGCCCTGGGGCAGCAGCACGACCTGGCAGAACTGCTCGCGGCTCATACCGAGCAGCTGGGTGACCTCCTCGCCGATCTCCTGGTGCGAGCGGCTGAGGTCCTTCCAGGCGCGGGTGGTCGCGTCGTACTCGCGCAGCCAGGTCTGCGCCTTGTCGACGGTGGTGCCCTTGCCGCGGAGCTTCAAGCGCTCCCAGGGCGGCTGGCGGGTGATCTCCAGCCGGCGCCCCGCGACGGTCAGCTCCAGGCGCACCTCGGTGCGGGTGCCGGGGGCCGCGTGGTCGCTGCGCAGTGTCATGCCCTGACCGCCGCCCTGTCGGGCGCCGGGAACGGAGCCGTACAGGGCGTAGCAGACGGCGTCGAGTACGGAGGTCTTGCCGGCGCCGGTGGGGCCGTGCAGCAGGAACAGTCCGGCGGCCGACAGGTCGTCGAAGTCGACGCTCTGCGAGGCGCCGAAGGGTCCGAAGGCGGTGATGTCCAGCCGGTGCAGCCTCACCGGGCCACCTCCCGCACGGTCTCGTCCGCGCGTACGGCGTCGAAGGCGTCCCGCAGCACGCCCCGTTCGCGGTCGTCGGGCCCGGCGCCGCGCACGTGGGTCACGAAGTCCTCCGCGATCTGCTGGTCGCTGCGGTCGGCGAGGCGCCGGGCGTAGGACACGCCGGGCTCGTCGGGGGCGCGCTCGGGGTCGAAGACGAGGCTCAGCGTGTGCGGGAACCGCTCCGCGAGCCGGGCCATGGGCTCGTCCGGGCGGACCGGGTCGGTGAGGGTCGCCTCGACCCACGCGTCCTCGTGCGGGGCCAGCTCCGGATCGGCGAGCAGGTCCTCCAGCCGGCCGCGCAGCCGGGCCAGCGCACGCGGCACCGGGCAGTCGAGGCGCTCGGCGGTGACCGCACCCGCCGCGTCCAGGTCGACGAGCCACATGCTCTTGCGCTGCCGGTGCTCGGAGAAGGAGTACGGCAGCGGGGAGCCGGAGTAGCGGACGCGCTCGGTGAGGGTCTGGCAACCGTGCAGGTGCCCCAGCGCCACGTAGTCGACGCCGTCGAAGACGCCGGAGGGCACGGCGGCGACCCCGCCGACGGCGATGTCCCGCTCGCTGTCGCTCTGCTCGCCGCCGGTGACGAAGGCGTGCGCGAGGACGACGGAGCGGGTGCCTCGCGCGCGCGTGGCGAGGTCGGCGCGCACCCGGTCCATGGCGGCGGCGAGCACGGCCTCGTGCCCCGCCTTCTCGACCCCGAACTCGGCCTTCACCAGCGCCGGTTCGAGATACGGCAGCCCGTAGAAGGCCACGTCCCCGTGGGTGTCGGTCAGCACCACGGGCGTGTCGCAGCCCGCCGGGTCGGTGCGCAGGTGGATGCCGGCCCGGTCGATGAGCCCGGCGCCGACCCCGAGCCGGCGGGCCGAGTCGTGGTTCCCGGAGATCATCACCGTGGGCACGCCGAGGTCGGCGAGGCGGTGCAGCGCGTCGTCGAACAGCTCGACGGCCGCGAGCGGCGGCACCGCCCGGTCGTACACGTCTCCCGACACGACCACGGCGTCGACGGCGCGCTCGCGCACGGTCTCGACGAGGTGGCCGATGAACCCCGCCTGGGCCCCGAGCATGTTCACCCGGTGGAACGCCCGGCCGAGGTGCCAGTCGGAAGTGTGCAGCAGTCGCATGATCCCCGAGACTAACGGCAGGGTCCGACAGCCCGGGCGGTAACTCCCGTTTCGCCCCGGCCACGACGCCGTTAAGGACCACTACGCCCCTGTTGTCCGCCTTGTCTAGGCGTCGCCGTAGGCCTCTCCGCCCAGTTCGAACCCGGCCGACCCCGCGGTGGCGTCCGCGAGCCAGGAGCGGAAGGTGTCCACGTCGGCCTCCGGCAGACCGACCTCGATGGTGACGGCCTCGGCATACCGCACGTCGCGCACGGCCCGGCCGGCGGTGCGCAGGTCGTTCTGGAGCTTCCCGGCCCGCTGGTGGTCGACGGTCACCGTGGCCAGGCGGAACCGGCGCCGGGTGAGGGTGCCGAGGTCGTCCAGGGCTTCGCCGACCGCTCCGCCGTAGGCGCGGATGAGACCGCCCGCGCCGAGCTTGACGCCGCCGTAGTAGCGGGTGACGACGGCGACGACGTACCGCATGTCGCGGCGCAGCAGCATCTGGAGCATCGGAACACCCGCGGTGCCGCCCGGCTCGCCGTCGTCGCTGGCCTTCTGGACGGCGGCGTCGGCGCCGATGACGTACGCCCAGCAGTTGTGGCTGGCGTCGGCGTGCTCCTTGCGCACACCCGCGACGAAGGCCTGGGCGTCCTGTTCGGTGGCGGCCGGGGCGAGGGCACACAGGAAGCGCGAGCGGTTGATCTCGGTTTCGTGCACCCCCGCGCGGGCGACCGTGCGGTACTCGTCCTGCATCCGGCCAGCCTAATCCGTGGTTCAGGACCTTCCGCCGGGGCGGATGCTTCGCGGGATGTTCGAGTACGGGGCTGCGATGCCTCCGGCCTGAATGCCTACGCGGGCTCCTCGCCCATCACCAGGGCCTCCGGCAAGAAGTCGTCCATCACCCGTCGGTGGGTGAAGAACGACCGCCTCGATCACGCGGGACATCTGTGGGCATTCTCAGCCCTTCGGCACTCGCCCGGAGCCGGCGCCCACCACCGGCGACGCCGAGAGGTCGGCGACTGGCACGCGGCCGCCCGGCGCAACCTCTTCAACCGCATGATCGGCCAGCTCTGCCACTGCCTTCAGCACCGCAAGCTGTTCGACGAGAACACCGCGTTTCCCGCAGCACCCGTGCTCGCCGTCAGCGCGGCATGACCGG
Source organism: Streptomyces sp. CS113 (assembly GCF_002188365.1). Classification (NCBI taxonomy): domain Bacteria; kingdom Bacillati; phylum Actinomycetota; class Actinomycetes; order Kitasatosporales; family Streptomycetaceae; genus Streptomyces; species Streptomyces sp. CS113. Next base: position 7,285,492 of record NZ_KZ195574.1, on the reverse strand, counting down.
CATCAGCTCCCTCATGCCTTCCGGCAGGTCACGGTCCTCTCGCCAGGCCTCGCTGATCGAGATGAGAGCCTCCCACGACGCCTCGGCGACGGGGCCAGGCCGACCCGTCGCAAGCTCGGCAAGCAGTCGGCCGCACAGGTAGGACGTCACTTGGTAGAGAGCTTGGCCAGCCTCCGCAACGCGAGCCAGATCCGACCCAGGAGCGTGCGGCGGCTCTCCGTCGACGCGGATGGTGAGGGCCACGGCAGCGTATACCCGTCCGTGGATGAAGTCCCACAACTCGATCACCCGCTCTCGCGTCGGCAAAGAGCCCTGGCCGGAGGCAGATTCGGTCACACGGAAAGGCTACCCATGAGGTCTTCGTTGTTCGACGCCCGCCCCCAGCCGCTTGACGGCATGGCAACGTGAGCTGTCTATGCGCTCGCCCCGCCGGGCCCCTCGGGGGCGTCGTCGTGGTCCCCGGCGGCGACCGCGGTCACGGCGCGGAGCCGACGTCCCTGGTGAGGTGGAGGCCGAGGAAGCGGTCGGCGTAGGCGCAGATCTCGAACCGGGCGCCGTCGGCGAGGTCCGGGTCGCTCTCCACGCGGCGCAGCAGGCGCAGTACCGCAGGGGCGTCCAGGTCGTCCTCCCAGGCGGCCCGCAGCCGGTCGCGCAGCTCGCCCGGGACGGGGCGCGAGGGGTGCCGGGCCCAGTCGGCGACCGCGCGGCGCAGGCGCGCGAGGGTGTCCCGGGCCGCGTCCAGCACGGCGGCGTCGAGCTCCACGCACGCGTGGTGGTGGCGCTCCAGCAGGGCGAGGCGCACGGCGTCGGGGTCGGCGAGGTCGGAATCGAGGTCGGGAGCGGCCGGTCGCACGGGGGCGACGGCGACCGTCATCGCGTCCCGGACGTCCCCGTCCCCGCCCCGTTCCCCGCTCTGGTCCGCGTCCTGGGCCTCTCCCCCGTTCCCGCTCCCGTGCTTCCCTTCGGACACGCATGCGGCCACAGGTTCGGCCGCGGCTTCGGCCCCGGTCCCGGTCCCGGTCCCGGCTTCGGCTTCGGCTTCGGCTACGACGCGGACGACCTGTCCGGTGCCCGGGCCGGGTCCCGTCGCGGCGCCGTCCTCGAAGGGCCGGACGCCGAGGGCGGCGGCGTCCTTGCGCAGCCGGTCCGGCTCCGCGGTGCCGGTCAGCACCGCCCACGCGGGCGTGCCGTCGAGTTCCAGGGCGCGCACCAGGAGGTCCGCGACCAGCAGCACCCGCAGGGCGCCGGCATCACGCCCCCGTACGTGCGCCTCGACACGGGTCGGCGCCCGGCGGGCGGGCGCGGCGGGGGCGGGTTCTCCGGTACGGGCGTCGATGATGCGCAGCACGGGGCGAGCGTAGGCGGGACGGCGCGGCGGCGCACCGGGGCGCGCTCGCCGCACCCCACCCGGCGCGGGGGAATCCCGGCACGTCGCCGTCCGTTGTCCCGACCGGGAGGCCCGACCCGCGGGCCGCCCGGGAGCACGAGGAGGCCGCCGGTGTACGGCGACGAGGCAACCGTCCGCAAGATCCTCACCGAGCTGGGTGACACCTGGGCCGTGGTGGGCCTGTCGAACAACCGGCAGCGCGCGGCGTACGGCGTCGCCGAGGTGTTGCAGCGCTTCGGCAAGCGCGTCGTGCCCGTGCACCCCAAAGCGGAGACGGTGCACGGGGAGCAGGGGTACGCCTCGCTCGCGGACATCCCGTTCGACGTGGACGTCGTCGACGTCTTCGTCAACAGCGACCTGGCCGGTCCGGTCGCCGACGCGGCGGTCGCCAAGGGTGCCGAGGCGGTCTGGTTCCAGCTCGGCGTGGTCGACGAGGTGGCGTACGCGCGGACCAGGGACGCGGGCCTGGAGATGGTGATGGACCGCTGCCCGGCGATCGAGATCCCGCGGCTGGGCTGAACGGGCCGGCGCTCACCCGCCCGTGCCGGGACCGGACTCGATGACCACCACGCGGGCCCAGTCGGGCGGTGCGTCGGGGACGTACTCGGGGTCGTCCTCGTCCCAGGAGCCACCCGTCCGCTCCCGGGGGAACAGGCCGACCACCGTCCGGCACGGCGGCCGCTCGTCGGGCCAGGGCGTCTGCCCGTCGGTCAGCACCACGACGGCGTCCGGCGCGGGACGCGCCCCGAGCGCCCGGGTGAATCCGGTGCGCAGGTCCGTGCCGCCGCCGCCCACCAGCGGGATCCCCTCCTCCCGGCACAGGGAGTGCGCGAGGCGGGCCGCCGCGTCGCACGGCACCACGCTGACCAGGTCGCGCCGGCCGCCGACGGCGCGGGCGATGGCGGCGACCTCCAGGAGCGCACTTCCCAGTTCGGCGTCGCTGACCGATCCCGAGGTGTCGATGACCACGGCCACCCGCGGCGGTCTGCGCCGCAGGCTGGGCAGTACCACTCCGGGTGTGCCGGCCGAGCGGCGCGACGGCCGGCCGTAGGTGTAGTCCTCGCCCGCGCCGCCCGAGGAGGTCGCCGAGCGGACGGCGGCCCCCAGCAACTGGCGCCAGGGCTGCGGTGGGTGGAACACCTGCTCCGCCCACCGCCGCCAGCCCTTCGGGGCGCTGCCAGGGCGGGCGGTGATGCCGCGCGCCACCCGGAAGCGCACCGCGTCCCGTTCCTGCTCGCTGAGACCGTCCGCGCCGTCCGGACCGAGGTCCCAGTCCCGTTCGAGGCCGTCGGCCCCGCTGCCGCAGTCCAGCCAGGCCAGGCTCTCGGTGAGCCGCCCGAGCCGGAACTGGCGCAGGTAGTCCTCCATGAGCTGCCCCTCGGGCAGGTGCAGGAATCCCGGGTCGACCGCGCCCTCGGGGCGGACCAGTCCGTCTCCGAACACGTCGTCGTTGATCTCGCAGTCCGCGGCGATGTTCATCCGCAGCCGTTCCGCCGGGCCGGTCAGCCCGCGCTCGCGTGCCACCCGGTCGCTGCGCCCGTGGTGGTCGCGCAGCAGGTGCGAGACCTCGTGCACCCACACCCCGGCGAGTTCCTCCACGGGTGTGCGGTCCACGAAGACCGGTGAGGCGTAGCACCGCCAGTACCGGTCGACGGCCATCGTCGGCACCCCGCGCGACGGGACGACGTGCAGGGCGAACAGGGCCGTGGCCAGGTAGGGCCGGGCCCGCGCGGCGTGCAGCCGGGCGGCGTAGAGCTTGTCCAGGTCGATCCGCACCCGGAGCCGCTCGGGCCCCTTCATCGGCCCGCCCGCGCGGTGCCCGCGATCCGTGCCGCGGCACGGTCGGCCGCGCGGTCCGCTCGCCGGGAGAGGGCCATGGCCCCGGCGAGCCGCTCGATCGTGGCCGGGACGTCCCAGTCCTGCCGTCGCAATGCGGCGAGGGTCGTCGCCGGGACGACCACGACGTCCGGCGCGCCGGTCTCCATCGCCCGGACCAGCAGCGCCCACGCCGCGTCCCACCGGGACTTGTCCGGCCGCTTGCGCACCGCGGCGACCACCCCGTCCAGCACGGCCTGGCGGAGGTCGCCCCGTTCGGGCAGCACGGCGCCCGCCGGGTCGGCGAGCAGGGTCTCGGGGTCCGGGAGATCCATCCGGTCCAGGCTCGCCATCAGTTCGAGGCCGGGCCCGTCCCCCACCGTCCCGCGCACCAGCAGGGAGAGCACCTCGCCGGACGAGCCGGCCGCGGTCGCGAAGGCGATGAGGCTCAGGGTCATCTCCCAGCTCCGGGGCGACGGCCAGGCGCCGCCCCGGCGCGTCTCGCCGCTGGGCAGCCGGTGCACCAGGGCGGGGCGGGCGGTGAGGAACTCGCACACCGCCCGGCGCGCGTGCCGCACCGCCGCCTCCAGCCCGGTCGGGTCGAGGCTCGGCAGGGTCGCCCGGGGCCAGGTCCCGCCGAGGCCGCGTACGACGACGTCCTGGTCGTGGGTCCACTGGAGATGGACGAACCGGTTGGCCAGGGGCGGGCTCAGCTCCCAGCCGTCGGCCGCCGAGGACCGCGGGTTGGCGGCGGCCACGATCCTGACGCCGGCCGGCAGCCGCAGCGCGCCGATCCGCCGTTCGAGGACGAGCCGGAGCAGCGCCGCCTGCACGGCGGGGGGCGCGGTGGACAGCTCGTCGAGGAACAGCAGTCCCCGGCCGGCCCGTACCAGGCGCACGGCCCAGTCCGGCGGGGCCATCGGGACGCCCTGCTCCGCCGGGTCGTCGCCGACGACGGGAAGCCCGGAGAAGTCGGACGGTTCGTGCACGCTCGCGATGACGGTGGTCAGCGGGAGGTCCAGGGCGGTGGCGAGCTGGGTGAGGGCCGCGGTCTTGCCGATCCCGGGCTCGCCCCACAGCAGTACGGGGAGGTCGGCGGCGACGGCGAGGGTGAGGGCCTCCAACTGGATGTCGGGCCGCGGCTCGGTGGTCGTGTCGCGCAGGAGCGTCAGCAGGTCACCGGCGACGTCGAGTTGGGAGGGCACGGCAGGGGCGCATGTCGTCATGTGTCATCACCTGAGGGTTGGTCGTGGAAGGGATGCAACGCAGGAAGGTTCGGCCCCGGCCACGGCTTCGACCCCGGCCACGGCTTCGGCTACGGCTACGGCTACGGCTACGGCTACGGCTACGGACGATGCGGCGCGAGGAGGTTGGTCACGGGGCTTCGGCGCGGGCGGGACTCCCGCCGTCGCCGAGGTCAGTCGAAGGTGGCGTGCCGGGGGCGGGAGCGACCCGTGCGGGGGCGGTGCGGGTCCGGGCGGAGTCGTCCCGGAGCGGGCTCGTCCAGTCCCGCGCGGAACATGCCGTGGGCGACCCGCCGCAGCGCGGCGGCCTCCAGGTCGTCCCGCAGGGCGCCGTCCCGCAGGCGTGCGGCGGGACCCAGCAGGCTCTCCACGGCGGCGAGGGCACCGGCGGTGTCCCCGTGGTTCAAGCGCTCACGGATGTCGGGGAGGCACTCCGGACGCCGGTGCGCCTCGTCGATCACCTGGAAGCAGGGCAGCGGCGTGCCGGTCAGCGCGGCGAGCAGTTCCTCCCGGCGGACCTCGGCCGGATCGTGGTCCAGGGCCGCCAGCGCCCCGTCGACGAAGCCGATCCGGTGCCTGGCTCCCCGGCAGTCCACGATCCGCGGGCCCGTCGCCGGGTCCGGTGTCCGCAGCGGGGCGGCCGGGACGTGGTCCGGCACCAGCGCGGGAGCCACCAGCGGGTGCAGCCGGTCGGCCTCGATCGCCCCGGCGCGGAGCAGTTCCAGGTCGGGCAGCAGCCAGGTGGCCGCGTCGGGGAGCACCGGCAGCGCGGACAGGGCACCGCCCGTGGGCGCCGCGAGGATACGCGGAGCGGACGGACGTGTGCCGTCCGCCGCCGGCTCCAGGACCAGCCGCTGCCCGGCTCCGACCCGTACGACGACCGCTCCCGTACCGCTGTCCTCGGCCCGGAGCAGGATGCGCGCCTCGGCGTCCCACCGGTCCAGGGCGCATCGCCTCCCGTACGGGACCGTCACCCCGGCGCTGCCGAGGTCGGGCGGCGCCGCGCCGGGCGGGGGCAGGTCGGCGCCCGAGCGGACGCGCAGCTCACCGGTCCTGCGCGCGTCCCACAGGTGGCGGTGCAGGTCGAGCCGGAAGCGCCGGCTGGGCCGGGGATGCGGGTGCCGTGCGGTACCGGCGTCCCGGCCCGAACCGTCCCACAGCGCCAGGCTGATGCGCTGGCCGCCGTCCGCCCAGGCCGGCGGGGTACGCGCGACGAGGTGCACCGGACGTACGCTGTCGCGCCCCTCGGTGCCGTACCGGGCCAGGGTGAGCGTCAGCCCCGGGCGGAGCAGCCCGTCCGGGGCGATTCTCGGCAGATGCCAGCGCAGCAGGTCGGGAGCGAGGTGCCGCAGGTCGGCGCGGATCCGGGAGGCCAGGACGTGGCCGTGGGTGCGCGTGAGCCGACGCAGGTCGAGGTCGACGTCGAAGGCCGCCGCGGCGCACGCGCCGGCCCAGTCCCCGGCACGGCGGCGGGCGGTCGCGGTCGCGATCATGGTGGGCGGCACGGCGAAGCGACGCACGCGCTGCCAGCGGGAGAGGCGGGATGCGGAGTCCCCGGTCACGAGGTGAGTGGCCATCAGCACTCACCTTGCGTGGACGGGTCCCCCAATCTGCCGACAGGAGGAGTAGTCATCGCGGGGAGCATAGCTTCGCCGACAGGGACCCGCCAGGTGTTTTTGACGGGGCGAGGACCGTCGCGACCGTTCCCGCGGCCCGCGCGCCGCCGCCATAATGTCCGGGTGACCGCACCTGCCGCCGGCGCCAACTCCGTTGAGGTGCAGGCCTGTTCCGTCGTCGTGGTGGGCGCGGGTCCCGCCGGGCTGACCGTCGGCAACATCCTGCGCGCCGCGGGGGTCGACTGTCTGGTGCTGGAGACGGAGACCCGCGAGTTCGTCGAGCACCGGCCGCGGGCCGGCGTCATCGAGGAGTGGGCCGTGCGCGGGCTGGAACGGCGCGGGCTGGCGCGGACCCTGCTGGAGCGGGCGCGGTCCCACACCGAGTGCGAGTTCCGCTTCGCCGGGGAGCGCTACCGCTTCGCGTACACAGAGCTGACGGGGCGACACCACTTTATCTATCCGCAGCAGTTCCTGGTGACGGACCTGCTGCGCCAGTACGCGGACGTGCGGGGCGGCGGGATCCGGTTCGGCGTCCGGGACGTACGCCTGCACGGCCTCGAGTCCGGGCGGCCGTCGGTGTCGTACGTGTGCCCGGACTCGGGTGAACGCCGGGTTGTGACGGCGGACTTCGTCGCGGGCTGCGACGGTGCGCGCGGGGTGACCCGGGCGTCGCTCCCTCCCGAGCGGGCCCGCCTGGCCCGTCACGACTACGGCGTCGGCTGGCTGGCGCTGCTGGCCGAGGCGCCGCCGTCCTCCGACTGCGTGGTGTTCGGCATGCATCCGCGGGGTTTCGCCGGGCACATGGCACGCAGCCCGGAGGTGACGCGCTACTACCTCCAGTGCCCGCCGGGCGACGACCCGGCGAACTGGCCGCACGAGCGCGTCTGGGCAGAGCTGCGGCAACGGCTGGGCGCGGCCGGCGCACCGCCGCTCAGGGAGGGGCGGCTGATCGAGAAGCGCGTGCTCGACATGCACGGTTACGTGGTTGAGCCGATGGCCTTCGGGCGGCTCTTCCTGGCCGGGGACGCGGCGCATCTGACCGCGCCCATCGCCGCCAAGGGCCTCAACCTCGCCCTGCACGACGCCTTCCTGCTCGGTGACGGACTGGTCGCGTCCCTGACGAAGGGCGACCACTCCGGGCTGTCCGGCTACTCGGCCGCATGTCTCCCGCGGGTGTGGGACTACCAGGAGTTCTCCCAGTGGCTCGCGGAGATGTACCACGGCACGGCGTCGGGCGACCCCTACCGCGCCGGTGCCGCGCTGGCCCGGCTGCGCCGCTTGTTCGACTCGCCGGTCGCGGCGACGGAGTTCGCCGAGCGGTACCTCGGCGTGCGGACCACCGGCTGAGGTGCCCCGGCGCCCCGCCCCCACCGCGCCCGGCGGTCGGGAGCGGCAGTCAGGAGCGGCAGTCAGGAGCGGCAGTCGCTCAATCGCCACCGCGTGACGGGTCAGGCCGCGCCCAGCCCCTCCAGGACCTCGGCACCGGGCAGTTCCGCGAAGGCCTTGCCCGGCACGAGCAGTTTGCCGCGCCGGCGTCCGCTGCCGACGAGGACGTACGGCAGGTCGACGACGGCCGAGTCCACCAGCACCGGCCAGTCGCCGGGCAGGCCGACCGGGGTGATGCCGCCGTACTCCATGCCGGTCTCTCCCGTGGCCGTGTCCATCGGGGCGAAGGATGCCTTGCGCGCACCGAGGTGACGGCGTACGACGCCGTTGACGTCGACGCGGGTGGTGGAGAGGACCACGCAGGCGGCGAGCGTCGTGCCGCCGCCGCGCTTGCCGGTGACCACCACGCAGTTGGCGGACTGTTCGAGCAGCTCACGGCCGTAGTGTTCGACGAAGGTGGCGGTGTCGGCCCAGTCCGGCTCGGTGTCGACGTAGAGGATCTGGTCGGCGGGTACGGTCCCGCTCCAGTGGCGTACGGCGTCGGCGACCGGGCGGGTCAGTTCGTCGAGGCAGTCCGGGGCGGGCGTGGCGCTGTCGAAGTTCCCGATGGGTGCGTGCATGGCGGCACGCTAACAACTGGGTGGGCCCCGGAGAACGGGCGTCTCAGCGAACGGGCGGCACCGAGACCGCCATGATCATCTCCATCGGGGCGTCGCCCTCGTTGCCGTACGTGTGCGGGGTGTCGGACTCGAAGGAGGCGCTCGCGCCCGTCGGCACGCGGTGGGTCACCCCGTCGACGGTGAGGGCGAGTTCGCCCGACGTGACGTGCACCAGCTCGACCGTGCCGCTGGGGTGCGGGTCGGAGAGGCTGTGCTCGCCGGGCATCAGCCGCCACTCCCACATCTCCAGCGGGCCGGGCGCCTCGACTCCGGCGAGGAGCCGGCTGAAGCTGCCCGCGTCGGTGTGCCACAGACGCACGGCCTGGTCGGCGGGGACGACGCGGACCGTGGGGCCCTGTTCCCAGTCGAGCAGGGTGGTGATGCTGACGCCGAGGGCGTCGCCGATCTTCACGACGGTCCCGAGGCTCGGGTTGGTGCGCGCCTGCTCGATCTGGATGAGCATGCCGCGGCTGACCCCGGCGCGCGCCGCGAGTGCCTCCAGGGTGAAGCCGCGCTCGGTGCGCCAGCGCTTGACGTTGCGCGCCAGGGACTGGGTCAGAAGGTCGAGGTCCGCCACGTTCCGTCCAGGACTGGTACTCGTCTCGTACTCGTACGTACTCGTCTCGTACTCGTACGGGAGCACATACGGGAGTACATGGGTGTGCATGACCTGGTGCGGCGGATTCCACTGCGGTCTGCCGCACCCGAAGGTCCACCGAACTGTACTGCGGGGCGGACCGGATCACGGCAGCGCTCCCGGGCGTCGCCGCCGGGCCGTTCCGTCAGCCCTCGGCGGCCGGTTCCGCGAGCCTGCCCGGCGCGTGCTCCGGGTCCTCGTCCAGCTCGGCGAGCCGGGCCACCGCCTCGGCGTCCAGCTTGGACAGCTCCCGCAGCTGTCCCGGGGTGATCCCGTCGGGGATCGGCACCGGTGCGGGGGTCCGCAGCGGCGGCTGCCAGCCCTCGGCGGGTGTCCAGCGGCGTACGACGCGGGCCGGGGCGCCCGCCGCCACCGCGTGGTCGGGGACCGTGCCCCGGACCACGGCACCGGCGGCCACGACCACGTTCCGTCCGATCCTCGCGCCGGGCAGGATCACCGCACCGGTGCCGATCCAGCAGCCGGGGCCGATCTCCACCGGGTCCATCCGGGGCCACTGCTTGCCGATGGGCTGGTGCGGGTCGTCGTAGGAGTGGTTGGTGGAGGTGACGTAGACGTACGGGCCGAAGTAGCAGTCGCTGCCGATGGTGACGGTGGTGTCCGCGATGACGTGGCTGCCGCGGCCGAGGACGACCCCGTCGCCGATGCGCAGGATCGGCTCGGGGCCGAGGTCGAGGTCGGGCATGAGCCCGGCGGTCAGCGTCACCTGCTCGCCGATGATGCAGTGGGCGCCGACGTGGATCCAGGGCTCGCCGAAGACGGTACCGAGCGGGAAGGCGAGCCGGGTGCCCTCGCCCAGCGCGCCGAAGCGGAACCGTCCGGGGTGGTCGGCGGTGACGGAACCGGTGCGCTGCACCCAGGCCCAGCCCGCGTGGACGGCCCGCTGCGTGAGGCGGCTCCGCCAGGACGAGAACGTGTTCTTGCGGTGGGGCACCCGCTCACGGTAGTCCGGGCGCCCTGCGGACAGGTCCGCACCGTGCTGTGATCTTCACCCCACCGGGTGGCGTACGGTGCCGTACAACACCCGAGCAGGAGGCGAAGATGACGCAGAAGGCGCTGATCACGGGCATCGGCGGCAAGGACCCGAAGGTGGACGCGGAGTCCTTCGTGGCGCCGACCGCCTCGGTCGTCGGGGACGTGACGCTGCACGCCGGGGCGAGCGTCTGGTACGGCGCGGTGCTGCGCGGCGACGTCGAGCGGATCTCCGTCGGCGCGAGCAGCAACGTCCAGGACAACTGCACGCTCCACGCCGACCCCGGTTTCCCCGTCACCGTCGGCGAGCGGGTCTCCATCGGGCACAACGCCGTGGTGCACGGCGCCACCGTCGAGGACGACTGCCTGATCGGCATGGGCGCCACGGTCCTCAACGGCGCGGTGATCGGCGCCGGTTCCCTGGTCGCGGCCCAGGCGCTGGTCCCGCAGGGGATGCGGGTGCCGCCGGGGTCGCTGGTCGCGGGGGTGCCGGCGAAGGTGAAGCGGGAGCTGACGGAGGAGGAGCGTCAGGGGGTCACGCTGAACGGCACGATGTACGCGGCGCTGGCCGGGGAGCACCGGGACGCGGTGGGGGAGGATCTGTGATCGGCCGGGCCGTCCGCGGCTTGGCTGTGGCGGCTCGCGCCCACGCGGCGGAGCCGCACATCGACACAGCCCCGCGCCCCTTCGGGGCGCGCCTCACTCCCCGGCGACCGCCGGCTCGGCCTCGGTCTGGGCCCTGCCCGCCCTGCGCTTGACGATCAGCATGGAGGCGACACCGATCAGGACCGCCACCACCAGGCCCAGCCAGGAGAACCGCTTGAGCCAGTCCTCCGCGACGACGCCGACGTAGTAGATGACGGCGGTGGTGCCGCCCGCCCAGACGATGCCGCCGAGGACGTTGGCGATCAGGAACTTCCAGTACGGCATCCGCAGCACACCGGCCAGCGGGCCCGCGAAGATGCGCAGCAGGGCGACGAAGCGGCCGAAGAACACGGCCCACATGCCCCACTTCTGGAAGGACCGCTCGGCGGTGGCGACGTGCCCCTCGCTGAAGTGCTTGGGGAATTTTCCGCCCAGCCAGGCCAGCAGGGGCCGGCCGCCCTTGCGGCCGATGGCGTATCCGATGGAGTCGCCGATCACCGCGCCCGCGCTGGCGCAGGCGCCGAGGACCAGCGGGTCGACTCCGCCGTGCTGCGACGACAGCAGGGCCGCCGACACCAGGATGATCTCGCCGGGCAAGGGGATGCCCAGGCTCTCCAGACCGATGACCAGCGCGACGACGGCGTAGACGGCCGCCGCGGGTACCGTGTCGAGCCACTCCTGGACGTGCAACGCCCCACCCTCCGCTTCGCGTACCTGCTGCCCGGTGCGCCGTGATCGAGGCGCACCGGGAAGGGTACCGGGTCGGCGGGGGTCAGCCGTTGGGGCGCAGGGTCCATATGACGGTCATCTCACCGGTGACGGCTCCGTCCTCGCGCTGGATGGCGACGCTCACCGGGAATTCGGGGCGGCTGCCCGCGTCCAGTTCGGCGACGACCTCGGCGGCGGGGCGGCCGAGTGTCGCGGTGGCGGTGACCGGGCCGAGGGCGATCTTCTTGAAGGCGATCTCCGCGGTGACCGGCAGCGGCACCGCCCGGGAGAGCTGATCGCCGAAGGCGGCCAGCACGATCGCGCCGCTGGCCGACTCGCCCAGCGTGAACATGGCTCCGGCGTGCGGTCCGCCGACGTGGTTGCGGTACTCGCTCTGGTCCGGGAGGGCCAGGACGGCCTTCTCCGGGGTGGTCTCCAGGTACTCGAGGTTGAGGGTCCTGACCATCGGCACCGTGGCGGCGAGCAACTCGCCGATCGACATCTGATCTGCGCTCATGACGGCAGGTTACCCGCGAGTAGCATCCAGGGCCAGGCACTCGGGAAGATCGCCGTATGCTGGGCGCCCATGTGGCCAGGAGAACAGTCGCCCACCGGCGGGCCGGACCCGCGGCAGCCCAACCCGTACCGGCAGCCCGGCTACCAGCAGCAGCCGCCGTACGCGGGGCAGCAGCAGCCGTACCCGGCACAGCAGCAGCCGCCGTACGCGGGGCAGCAGCAGCCCGCACCCTGGAACGCGCCCACCGTCACGTCCGGCGGACCGGCCGGCCGGGGACCCGGCAGCGGCCGTACGAAGGTGGTGGCGGTTGTGGCCGCCTCGGTCGTGGTGGTCGCCGCCGCCGTGACCGGGGTCGTCCTGCTGGGCGGGGGCGAGGACGACGGGGCCCGGCCCGGTCCCGCCCCGTCCTCCTCCGCCGCCCCCGGCCCGGCCGCGTCCACCGCCGACGACCCGCGCGGCGGTGACGACGCCCCGAAGCCCACCGTCGAGGGCTGGACCGTCGTGGCCAACCCCGACCACGGCATCGCCTTCGACGTACCGGCGTCCTGGGTGCCGCAGTCGCGCGACTGGGTCACCTACGTCGCCGAGGACGACGACCCCGACGAGAAGCCCCTGGTCGCCATGAAGGCCCCCGCCGTCCTGAAGGAGGAGTGGTGCGGGTCCGACGAGGACCGGGACGGCTCGGTCGACCACATGCCGCTGGCCAGTGCGGGCACCCGCGGCAACAACGGCGCCCGGAGCACCGAGGAGATCGCCCGGACCGACTCCGCGACCTGGGTCTACGGCGCCTACACCCAGCCGGACCGCGACAAGGTCTCCACCGGGCCCGTGACCTCCTTCACCACCGCCTCCGGCATCGAGGGCAGCGTGGCGACCTCCCGGTCCTCCGGGGTGGCGAAGAAGGGCAAGTGCGACGTGAACGGCAAGGCGACCACCTTCGCCTTCACGTCCGCCGACGGCGACTTCGTCTCGTGGTCGTTCTTCGGTGCGGCCGGCGTGGCCGACGAGGTGCCCGAGGCCACCGTCCGCAGGATTCTGGCCACCGTCAGGGAGTACACCCCGTCGGACGCCTAGGTTCCCCGGTTTCGGTACGTCCCTGACAAGGGCCGGTGACCGAATCGTTTCCTGGGCGGCATTAGGGTGACTGCTCATGTGGCCAGGACAGCAGCCGCCCGGGGGCGAGCAGAACCCGCAGAACAATCCGTACCAGCAGCCGGGGTACCAGCAGCCGAATCCGTATCAGCAGCCCGGCTACCAGCAGCAGCCCGGCGCGTACGGGCAGCAGCAGTGGAGCACGCCGCAGCCGGCCACCGTTCCGCAGCCTGCGGCGGGGGGCGGTGGTGGCGGTGGCGGCAACCGGACGAAGCTGGTCGCGATCATCGCGTCCCTCGCCGTGGTGGTGGCCGCCGGTGTCACCGGCTTCCTGGTGCTCGGCGGTGACAAGGACGACCAGGCCGACGACGGCAAGGACAAGAAGACGTCCGCCAGTCCGAGCGTGGAGAAGTCCGAGTCCCCCACCGCCGACCCGAGCGCGTCGGGCTCCGACGAGAACCCGCGCGGGGGCGAGGGGGCCAAGGCCACCGTCGACGGCTGGAAGGTCGTCGCCAACCCGCGCTTCGGCACCATGTTCGACGTGCCGGCGGAGTGGGAGATCGACAGCACCGACACCAGCGTCGGCTTCGAGTGGGAGGAGGACGGGAAGACCGACCGCACGACGGTCACCGCTCCCGCCTACCTGAAGTCCGAGTGGTGCACGACCGACGAGAACAAGGACGGCCGCAAGGAGACCACCGCCCTCGCCACCACGGGCACCCGCGGCGAGAGCGGCGCCAAGACCACCGACCAGGCGGCCGAGACGCGGGTGCCGTGGTGGATCTACGGCGGTTACACCGAGCCGGACAAGAAGAGCGTGAAGTACGGCAAGCCGAAGCCGTACACCACCGCTTCGGGCATCAAGGGGAGCGTCATCACGGCGCACTCGGAGGGCGCTCCCAAGAAGGGCAAGTGCGACACCGAGGGCAAGGCGATCACCTTCGCGTTCAAGAACGGCGCGGGCGACTTCGTCACCTGGAACCTCTACGGCCCCAGGGGCGTCAAGGAGGAGCTCCCGGAGGCGACGATCCAGAAGATCCTCGCCACCGTGCGCCTCACCGAGGAGCCGCCGACCGAGTCGTAGCGGCCCCGTGCCGCGGGTCCCGTACGCCGCTCAGCCGATGCCGAAGGCTCCGGCGGGCGGCTCGGGCGACGGTACGGCGTCCTCGTCGCGCACCGGCCGGGCGCCGCCGATGAGGTCCCGCAGGGCGGGCCCGTGCTCGACCCGGGCCGGGAAGGCGTCGGCGGCAGTGCGCCGGGCCAGCGCCGCGGTGTCCAGCGGTCGGTGCGCGGCGACGAGCACCGCGTTGCCGAAGCGGCGCCCGCGCAGCACGCCCGGTTCGGCGATCAGCGCCAGCTCCTCGAAGAACGCGGCGAATCCGGCGAGTTGGCCGCGCAGGAATCCGAACGGCGCCGCGTCGGCCAGGTTGGCCACGTAGACGCCGTCGGCGCGCAGCACCCGGGCCGCCTCGCGCACATAGCCGACGGACGTCAGGTGCGCGGGCACCCGCGAGCCGCCGAAGACGTCGGCGACCAGCACGTCGGCCGAGTCCGCGGGGGCGGCCGCGAGCCAGGCGCGGGCATCGGCGCCGTGCGCGGTGATGCCCGCGCCCGCCGGCAGCGGCAGGTGCTCGGCGACCAGGCCGAGCAGCCCCCGGTCGGCCTCCACCACGTCCTGCCGCGAGCCGGGCCGGGTCGCGGCCACGTACCGGGGCAGGGTGAACGCACCGCCGCCCAGGTGCAGGACGTCCAGCGCGCGCCCCGGCTCGGCGACCGTGTCCAGGACGTGGCCGAGCCGGCGCGTGTACTCGAACTCCAGGTGCGCCGGCTCGTCCAGGTCGACGTACGACTGCGGGGCCCCGTCGACGGTGAGCAGCCAGGCCCGGTCCCGGTCGACGTCGGGCATGAGCTTGGCGGTGCCGTGGTCGGTGACGCGGCTGACGGGTATGGCTTCGTTCACCCGCCCATTGTGCCGGTGCCCGGCGGGACGCTCTTCCCACCACGGTCACCCCACCGCGGTCACCCCACCACGGGTCATCCACCGCGCTCGCTCACCTCACTGCGCTCACCCCACTGCGGTCACCGTCCCCGCGCCCACCGTGCGGCCGCCCTCGCGGATCGCGAAGCCGAGCCCCGTCTCCAGGGGCACGTCCCGTCCCAGCTCGACCGTCATGGTGACGGTGTCCCCGGGCCGGGCGACGGCCACCTCGCCGAGGTCCACGTCGCCGACCACGTCCGCGGTCCGGATGTAGAACTGCGGCCGGTAGCCGGTGGTGAGCGGCGTGGAGCGGCCGCCCTCGCGCGTCGACAGCACGTACACCCGCGCGGTGAAGCGCCGCGCGGGCACCACGCTGCCGGGTGCGGCGACCACGTGTCCGCGGCGCACGGTGTCGCGGGCGACGCCGCGCAGCAGCAGCGCCACGTTGTCCCCGGCCTGCGCCTCCGCCATCGGCTTGCCGAAGGTCTCCAGGCCGGTGACGACCGTCTCGACGGACGCCCCGAGCACCTCGACCCGGTCGCCGACGCGCACGGTGCCGCGCTCGACGGCGCCGGTGACGACGGTGCCGCGGCCGGTGATGGTGAGC
The DNA here is from genome assembly GCF_002188365.1 of Streptomyces sp. CS113. Classification (NCBI taxonomy): domain Bacteria; kingdom Bacillati; phylum Actinomycetota; class Actinomycetes; order Kitasatosporales; family Streptomycetaceae; genus Streptomyces; species Streptomyces sp. CS113. Next base: position 7,270,211 of record NZ_KZ195574.1, on the reverse strand, counting down.
ACGTTCTCCACCGGCAGCAGGAACGGCGCGTCCAGGTACCGCTCGGGCATGGGCACATAGGTGTCCACGGCGTCGAGCAGCGCCTCGACGGACGCCGTCCACCTCGGGTCGCCCTCCAGGGCCTTCAGCCCCGAGACCCGTACGACGGGCACGGCGTCGCCGCCGTACCCCTGCGCGGTGAGCAGTTCGCGCACCTCCAGCTCGACGAGGTCGGTCAGCTCCTCGTCCCCCGCGTCGGCCTTGTTGAGCGCGACCACGATGTGGTCCACGCCCACCTGCCGGGCGAGCAGCACGTGTTCGGCGGTCTGCGGCATGATGCCGTCCAGGGCGGAGACGACGAGGATCGCCCCGTCCAGCTGGGCGGCGCCGGTGACCATGTTCTTGACGTAGTCGGCGTGGCCGGGCATGTCGACGTGGGCGTAGTGCCGGGTGTCGGTCTCGTACTCGACGTGCGCGATGTTGATGGTGATGCCGCGCGCCGCCTCCTCGGGGGCGCGGTCGATGCGGTCGAACGGCACGAACGTGCCGGCCCCGCGGTCGGCGAGGACCTTGGTGATGGCGGCGGTCAGGGTGGTCTTGCCGTGGTCGACATGGCCCATCGTGCCGATGTTCAGATGCGGTTTGGTGCGGACGTACGCCGTCTTGGACATGGCGGTACCTCGAAGCCTCGTGGCGGTGGTGGGGACCCCTGGGGCCGGCCGACCCTCCCCCTGCGGGGTCCGCCGGACGATCCGGGGAGGGTCAGCTTCGGGCGCCGTCGACTGCGGCGGTGAAGTGGGGGACGGCAGCCTTCGGGGCATCCGCGACCGCGGATGCTGCGAGGTGGAAGGCGTACCGGAACATGACGCCGATCATTGCCGACGCTTCGTCGCACGTCGAATGGTTTTTACGGGAACGGAAGTTCGACGCCTCCGTGGTCCCGAGCACCGGGGACCGGCTAGGGGGTGTCGTGTGGATCAGGCCGGCCGCGGCCGGCGGTGCCTTGTGGCCGACCCGAGCGGGGTCTGGTGCGTGCAGCTGCAAGGCGGAGGAGGGCGACAACGCGATGGGGGTCCCCCCGCGCGAGCGAAGCCGAGCGTGGGGGAGTTGGCAACCGACGACAACGCCGCAGATGTGCGTGCCAGACCCCGCGACCCCGGCAAGATCCAAACGACACCCCCTAGGGGCCGACGGTCCGCAGCGCCTCCCGGACGGACAGCGGTGCGAGGCGGGTCCGGTGCTCGGCCACGAAGGCGCGCACGGCGTCCGGATCGGTCTTGGCGTACTCGCGCAGGCACCAGCCGACGGCCTTGCGGACGAAGAAGTCGCCGTGGCCCGACTGGCGCACGCAGTACCCGAAGAGGCGGTCGGTGTCGGTGTGTTCCTTGCGGCGCAGCTGGTGCAGGAGCGCCGCGCGGACCAGCCAGCGGTCCTCGTCCTCGATCCAGACGTCCATGTCCCGCGCGAGGCCGCGGTCGGCGGTGACCAGGCCCCCGACGACGTGCGCGGCGAGCAGGTCGACGGTGTCCCACCAGGGGACCGCGATGAGCAGATGCCGGACCACGGGCAGGAAACCGGACGAGCAGTACGTCACATGCCGGCGCAGGTAGTCGACGGCGAAGTAGTGGTACTCGCGCTCGGGCAGCCGCCAGCAGCGCAGCGCGACGGCGGTGCAGTCCGACTCGTCGGGGCGGGGCACGCCCGTCAGCACGGTGCGGGCGAGGGAGCGGCGAACGGGCGAGGTCAGACCCAGGAAGGGGGCCACGTCCTTCATGTACGCCCGCATCCCCGCGGCCCGCTCGGGGTCGGCCGCGGCGGGGTACTCGGCGGTGAGCCGCGCCAGTACCGTGTCGGCGAGGGCGCTCGGCGGCGCGTCCGGAATCGGCCGGGCTGTGACGCTCATGAGACGCACCATACGGCGATCACACACATTTGTCGGTTAGTGTCACCGGATGCTCGATGCCACCACCCGCTCTGGGGGCACCGCCACGGTCTCTCCCCGGACCGCCGCCACCGAACTCGCCGTCGCCACCGCCGCCGGACCGGTCGCCCCGGCCGGCTTCGCGGGGCGGGTGACGAGAGTGCTCCTGTCGCCCTGGTCGCGGCTCTCCCTCCTCGTCGCCCTGCTGGCCTCGGCCGCGACGGCGGTGGTGCTGTTCCAGCCGCAGCAGTTGCTGACCAACGGCTGGCCGCCGCAGCTCGGGGGTGCCGCGGCGGCCCTCGCGTACGCGGTGGCGTACGGGCTGTGCACGGTGGCCTTCGTACCGCGCCCGCTGCTCAACCTGGCGGCCGGCGCCCTGTTCGGCTCGCAGCTGGGGCTGGCCTCCGCGCTGGCGGGGACGGTGCTCGGCGCCGGGATCGCCTTCTGCCTCGGCCGGGTCCTCGGCCAGGAGGCGCTGCGTCCGCTGCTGCGGGGCAAGTGGCTGAAGGCCGCGGACGGGCAGCTCAGCAGGCACGGCTTCCGCTCGATGCTGGCAGCGCGGCTGTTCCCCGGGGTGCCGTTCGCCGCCGCCAACTACTGCGCCGCCGTGTCCCGCATGGGCCTGCTGCCCTTCCTGCTGGCGACGGCGCTCGGCTCGATCCCCAACACCGCCGCCTACGTCGTCGCGGGCGCCCGCGCCTCGACGCCGACCTCTCCCGCCTTCCTGATCGCGCTGGCCTGCATCGCCCTGCCGGGGCTCGCGGGCGCGGTGGTCGCCTGGCGCAAGCGGCACCGGCTGCGCGGGCACTGAACGGTCACTGAGCGGGCGCCGACGGAGCGTTACACCGCCTCCAGGATCATGGCGTTGGCGAGGCCGCCCGCCTCGCACATGGTCTGCAAGCCGTAGCGGCCGCCGCGCTCGTGCAGGGCGTGGACGAGGGTGGTGGTCAGGCGGGTGCCGCTCGCGCCGAGGGGATGGCCGAGCGCGATGGCCCCGCCGTGCACGTTGACCCGGCCCATGTCGGCGCCGGTCTCCTGCTGCCAGGCCAGTACGACGCTCGCGAAGGCCTCGTTGACCTCGAAGAGGTCGATGTCGCCGAGGGAGAGGGACGCCCGGCGCAGCACCTTCTCGGTGGCCGGCACGACCCCGGTGAGCATCAGCAGGGGGTCCGAGCCGGTGACGGCGAAGCTGTGCAGCCGGGCGAGGGGGCGCAGGCCGAGGCGGGCCGCGGTCTCGCTCGACGTGATCAGCACCGCCGAGGCCCCGTCGTTGACCGGGCTGGCGTTGCCGGCGGTGACGTTCCACTCGATCTGCGGGAACCGTTCGGCGAAGGCCGGGTCGTGGTAGGCGGGCCGGAGACCGGCGAGGACCTCGACGCTGCTGGCCGGACGCACGCACTCGTCGCGGGACACACCGTCCAGGGGCGCGATCTCGGCGTCGAAGCGGCCGGTGTCCCAGGCGGCCGCGGCCTTCTGGTGCGAGGAGACGGCGAAGGCGTCCATGCGCTCCCGGGTGAGCGACCACTTGGCGGCGATCAGCTCGGCGCTGATGCCCTGCGGGACGAGCCCCTCCGGATAGCGGGCGGCGACCCCGGGTCCGAACGGGTCGGCGCCGGGCGGCACGTTCGACCACATCGGCACCCGGCTCATGGACTCGACCCCGCAGGCGACGACGAGGTCGTACGCGCCGGCGATGACGCCCTGCGCGGCGAAGTGGACGGCCTGCTGCGAGGAGCCGCACTGCCGGTCCACGGTGGTCGCGGGGACAGACTCGGGGAAGCCCGCCGAGAGCAGGGCGTAGCGGGTGGTGTTCATGGCCTGCTCGCCGACCTGGTCCACGGTGCCGCCGATGACGTCGTCGATCAGCGCCGGGTCGACACCGGACCGCTCGACCAGGGCGCGCAGCGTGTGGGCGAGGAGTTCCACGGGATGGACGTGGGCGAGGGCTCCGTTCGGTTTGCCCTTGCCCATGGGGGTGCGTACGGCTTCCACGACGACTGCGTCACGCATGGTGCGGGCCTCCGGTGGTCGGTGCCGGCGGACTGCCGGTGAGGGAGGAACAGGGACTACCAGCGAGTAGGAAATCCAAACTCACCATAGACCTGTGGGTTGGAAATTCAAACCCTCATCGGCCGCTCGCCTAGACTGGCCGGCATGGCCGCCGCTTCCAAGAACCCGCGCCCGTGCTCCATCGCCGACACTCTGGCGCTCGTCGGCGAGAAGTACTCCCTGCTCGTCCTGCGCGAGGTCTGCCTCGGCAACGGCCGTTTCGACCAGCTGGTGCGCAACACCGGCGCCCCGCGCGACGTCCTCGCCACCCGGCTGCGGCGCCTCGTCGACGCGGGAATCCTGGAGCGGCAGCCGTACAGCGAGCGCCCGCGGCGCTTCGAGTACCGGCCGACCCGGGCGGGCCTCGAGCTGGAGCCGGTCCTGATGACCCTCATGGCGTGGGGAGACCGGCATCTGCGCGCGGACGGCGACCGCCCCATGGTGATCGAGCACGCCTGCGGCCACGAACTGGTCCCCCAGGTCACCTGTCCCGCCTGCGGCGACACCGTCCGCCACGAGGATCTGACCGCCCATCCCCAGGCCCCCGGCTGGACGGTGGCGGGCCCCGCGGTGGCGTAGGGGGCTGTTCACCCCCGTCGCCCGGGGTTCATTTCGGGGCGCTACGCTGCCCCTCGGCACGCCAGGTCCCGATCACCGCACGCGACGGTTCGGCGTGTCCGCCGACCGTTTCTCGCCGTTCCTCGATCGCCGCTTGGACTGACGTAACTCCATGTCTTGGTTTGAATCCCTCGTCCTCGGACTCGTCCAGGGGCTGACCGAGTTCCTGCCCGTGTCCTCCAGCGCGCACCTGCGGCTGACCGCGGCGTTCTCCGGCTGGCACGACCCGGGCGCGGCCTTCACGGCGATCACGCAGATCGGCACCGAGGCCGCGGTGCTCATCTACTTCCGCAAGGACATCGGGCGGATCATCTCGGCCTGGACGCGCTCGCTCGCCGACAAGTCGATGCGCCACGACCCCGACGCACGCATGGGCTGGCTGGTGATCGTCGGCTCGATCCCGATCGGTGTGCTCGGCCTGACGCTGAAGGACCAGATCGAGGGTCCGTTCCGCGACCTGCGGATCACCGCGACGATGCTGATCGTCGTCGGTGTGATCATCGGCATCGCCGACCGGATGGCCGCCCGGGACGAGAAGGGCGGCCGGCACCGCGCCCCGCAGCAGCGCAAGGAGCTGGAGAACCTGGGCGTGCGGGACGGCCTGATCTACGGCCTGTGCCAGGCGGCGGCCCTCATCCCCGGCGTCTCCCGCTCCGGCGCGACCATCAGCGGCGGACTCTTCATGGGCTACCGGCGCGAGGCCGCCGCGCGGTACTCGTTCCTGCTCGCGATCCCCGCGGTGCTCGCCTCCGGCGTCTTCGAGCTGAAGGACGCGATGGAGAGCGACCACGTCTCCTGGGGACCGACGCTCTTCGCCACGGTCATCGCCTTCGGCACCGGGTACGTGGTCATCGCCTGGTTCATGAAGTTCATCTCCACCAAGAGCTTCATGCCGTTCGTCTGGTACCGCATCGCGCTCGGCATCGTCATCATCGCCCTGGTCGCGACCGGCGCCCTCAGTCCGCACGCCGCGGAGTCCGCCGGCTGAACCAGGGCCGCACGGTGAGCGCTGTCTCGCACGTTGTGTCCGTGGGCCCGGCGTGGCGGACTCAGCCGGCATGGTCGACCACTCAGGTGTGTTGCTGCTCTGCCGTGGGAGGCAGAGGGTCGAGCACCGGGTTGGTGAGGTGCTGGTAGATGATCGCGGTGCGGAAGCTGACGATCTCACGGCGGTTGGTGAACTGGTCCAGGAGGAAGGCGTGCAGATGGTCGATGTCCTGGGCTGTGACGTGGACGAGGAAGTCGTCGCTGCCGGCCATCGTGTAGACCGAGACGACTTCCGGTAGCCGCGTCACCGACTGTTCGAAGGCGGCGACGACGTCCCGGCGCAGCGGCCGGATCTGAGTGGACACCATGGCCTGGACCGGGCGGTTGAGTGCCCGCAGGGAGACCTGGGCCTTGTACCCCTGAATGACGCCGCGCTTGTGCAGCAGCCTGGTGCGTTCGAGGCAGGTGGACGGTGCGATGCCGAGCTCCTCGGCGAGCGCACGGTTGGACAGCCGACCATCGACCTGGAGACGACGCACGATCGCCGAATCAACTTCGTCCACGGCTGCCTCCACGACCGATGAGCCGAATTTAATTCGGCGTTGGGGATAATGATCCGCGCTTCATTCTAGCTTCTGGCGTATGAGGCAAGCATTTGCGCACGAAGAGGTCGTCGTCCGTCGCGGCAGCCGCTCAGGGCTGCCGCTGATCGTCTCTGTCCACTCCCGGGTTCTGGGACCGGCGGTCGGCGGGTGCCGGCTACGCCGCTACGAGACCTGGCAGGACGGGCTGTCGGATGCGCTGCGCCTGTCGGAGGCCATGACGCACAAGGCCGCGGTGGCCGGTCTGGACTTCGGCGGGGGCAAGAGTGTGATCGCCCTCGGCAAGGACACCGAACTCACCCCGGCCCTGCGCGAGGCCGCGTTCGAGGACCTGGGCGAGCTGATCGCCTCCTGGGAGGGGTCGTACCGGACCGGCCCCGACATCGGCAGCGGCCCGGACGACATGGTGATCCTGAAGCGATTCTCGCCGTACGCGTACTGCGCGCCCGAAAAGCACGGCGGGACCGGAGATTCCGGCGGTCCCACCGCCACCGGCGTGCTGGCCGCGCTGCGTGCCGGTGCCCGGCATGTGTTCGGCGACGCCTCCTGCGCCGGCCGGAGGGTGGTCATCAGCGGATTCGGGTCAGTCGGCGGCGGCATCGCTGACGGCTTGGCCGCCGAAGGCGCTCACGTCGTGGTGTCGGACGTGGACCAGTCCCGAATGGACGCGGCCCTGGCGAGCGGTTACGGCTGGGTCGAGCCCGATCGGGCGCTGTCCGAACCCGCTGACATCTTCGTCCCGGCGGCCGTCGGCGGCGTCCTCAGCGAAGACTCCGTGCCCCGGCTGTCCGCCCCTCTGGTCGTCGGACCGGCCAACAATCAGCTCACCGAGGAGTCCGTCGCCGACGCACTCGCGGGGCGCGGTGTCGTCTGGGTCCCCGATTACGTTGCCAGTGCCGGCGGCATCGTCTACGCGCTCAGCCGGGAATCGGAGCACTACAGCCACGAGGACGCCCACAAGCGGGTGGAGGGCATCGGTGACACCGTCAGCCATGTCCTCGACCTGGCCCGTTCGACTGGCGTGACCCCGCAGCGGGCCGCCCAGCAGATCGCCGAGGCCCGGCTCGCTTCCGCCGCCCGGAGGGCAACCGGGGGACCGGTCGGCGAGTTGTCCGACGCCGGGTAATCGACCGACGAGACGAATGGATCATGATGAACGAGGAGCAGGTGGAAATGGCCGACGTCCAGGCGGCGTTGGGCGCTCGCGAGCGACTGCGGCAGTGGGCCGACGGCGGGCAGGTGGCCGAGCTGCTGTACGCGGCATCGGCGAGCGGATGGTTGGACATGCTGCGGGAGCCCACGACCGTGGAGGCGCTGGCCGAGAACAGCGGCGTCTCCACCGAGCGTGCGGGCCGGGTCGTCGAAGTGTTCCTGGCAGCCGCGGTGGTTCGTAGCCCGGAGGGTTCCTCACCTGCCTACGTCCTCGACCCGGAGTTCGCAGCGCTGCACCGCGGTCCCGCCGGGATACGGCTGAACGACACGATCGACGACATCGCCGCGGCTCGCGACCGCATCCGCTCGGCCTTCTCGCCGGACGCACCGGACCACTGGGAGCATGACGCACTGATCGTCGCCCGCAACTGGGGCATGCTGCCCGTCGCCGCCTCGCGGGCCATCTTCTCGATGGCCTACGACGCGGTGCCGGAGTACCGCGACCGGCTGGCCGCCGGCGGCACGCTGCTGGACATCGGCAGTGGCGTCGGCGGAGCCCTACTGACCACCCTGACGATGTGCCCCCAGTTGCGCGCGGTCGGCGTCGAGCGGGCCGACGACGTCGTCAGGGAGCTGCGAAGGCGGGCCGAGGCGGCCGGTGTGGCCTCCCGCGTGGAGATCCGGTGCGCGGATGCCCGTGAACTCTCTGACGAGGCGGTGTGCGAGGTCGCCTACTGGGCCCAGGCGTTCTTCCCTCGTGACGCTCGCACGAGCACTCTGGCCGCAGTGCGGCGGGCGTTGGTTCCCGGGGGGTTGCTCATGGTTCAAGAACTGACACCGTCGGCGCAGGACACACCGGAAGCACAGCTCCGTTCGGCCCTCGCCGCGCTCGTCGCCGAATCCCGCGGTGTCCACCCTGCTCACACCGCTGAGGAACTCGCCGCAGAACTGCGGGACGGCGGTTTTGAGGATGTGCGGGTGGCGGTTTCCCCTGTCGGCCGCCTCGTCCTGGGCCGACGGGGGAACTGCCGGAGCACGCCTTGAGGAAGGCGAGGTGTGGTGGTCGAGGCAGGACTGCGGCGGCGCGCCTCGATGCCGCCCGCGGCACCCGGGTCCCGGTCGACCCGGGCCACGGCAACGAGTCTTCTGCTGGCCCCGGGCGGTCCGAGCAGGGCAGCGTTCGCCTTCGACACCTGCCCGCATCGCCGCAAGCGTCCGACAGCTTCTCCCGGGGAAACCCGCGCGCTCCTGACATTCCGAGGCCGGCGCGGGCGAGCGCGACGGGCTGCCTCGCCGGCGCCGGGCTCAGGAAGGAGCTGCCCTAGAGCGGTCGGCCTCCGGCACGTCCCCACTGGGCCTCGTCCCACTCCACGTATTCGATCTGGACGCCACCTGGCAGCTTCGCAGTCAGGTTCCTGCCAGTGGGAACGACTTGCGGACCACGCACGATCTGCGCTCCGGTCCGGGTGAGCAGCGCATGGCACTCGTCGAGGTCATCAATGATGAGCGTGGCCACTGTCGCCCTGTACGGCTTCAGCACCCGATCATCGCCCGCCACCACCAACACCCGGCCGACGGTAGCCAACTCCAAGCCGTTCGGCATCGTGAAGCGGGTGCTGATCGGCTCACCCGTGACCGTGGCGAGCGAAGCCAGCACCGCATCCAGGTCGTTGGCGTAGGCGCGGGCGAAGGTACGGAGGATGCGCATGATCACCAACAAGGGATCCAGGGATACGGGTATTCCCCGCTCCATCATGGCGCTCGCTGATGCGAGGCAGCGCGATCGTGTCGCGGGATCCCGGTTCGGCCCTACAGCTGGACGGTGGCACCGGGCTCGAGGAGGTCGATCGGGGTGCCGGTGAGGCCCTTCTCGCCGAGGAGACTGGCGGTGGAGTGCTGGCCGAGGTCGCTGAGCATGAGTTCGTGGATCTGGATGATGCGCTCGGGCCCGACTGCGCGGACGTAGTCGGCGGCTTCACCGAGCTTGGTCCATGGGCCGCTGGTCGGCAGCAAGAGGGTGCGTACGGGAGCGTCGGGCGCGAAGTAGGCGTCGCCGGGGTGGTAGACGGCTCCGTCATCGAGGAGGTAGCCGACATTGTCGGGGCACGGGATGTCGGCGTGGATCAGCGCGTGGCGGTGGCCGTGGACGGTGACGGTGATGGAACCGACGCTGAAGGTGTCGCCCGCGGCGACGGCGTGAACGCGGCCGTCGTGGCTGCCGAGGGCGTCCGCGACAGCAGCCGTGCCGTAGACCTGCAACCCGGTCCGGGCTTCGAGAGCAGTGGCGACGAGCTCCGCGTCGAAGTGGTCGAAGTGTTCGTGGGTGATCAGGACGGCATGAGCCCGGGTGACGGCTTCTGCCGCGTCCGGGGTGAAGGTACCGGGGTCGATGACCAGGCGGGTGCCGTCCTTCTCGAGGGTGACGCAGGCATGGGCGTGCTTGGTGAGCTTCACGGTGGGTCCTTTCCGAGCCGACCACTTTCTACAACCAAACTGTACAGCATGACTACATATCGAACCGTGGGGATCACCTGCGACCTGCTCCTGCAACGCCAGGGAAACAATGGAGCCAAGGTGTACAGTTTGGTTGATGGGCGCGGGTAACCTGACCCCATGGACGAGAATCAGTTGGCTGAAGAACTTCGCCTGACGATCGGACGGCTCGTACGCACGGTGCGCACTGCCGACAAGATGCCGCCCGGCGAGGCCGCGGTCCTGGGCTACCTGGACCGCGGCGGCCCGCTGACCACCGCCGACATCGCGCAACAGCGGGGAGTCAGTCATCAGTCGGCTGCCAAGGCGGTCAAGGAACTCCTGACTCAGGGCCTCGTGCAGGCCGAGGCACACCCCAGCGACGGGCGCAAGCTGTTGCTTCATCTCACGCCGGCGGGAAGTGACCGTCTGGCCGAGGAGCGCCGGAGGCGTGCCGACTGGCTCGGCGCCGCGATCAACGATGTCCTCGGTTCCGACGAACGAAAGACGCTTGAGGCGGCGCTGCCTCTGCTGTCGCGCCTGACCACACACCTGGACGGCAAGTAGCCCGGGGGCTGCCGTCCGGATCATCGAGTGCTGTGCGCGGTGAGGTCCGCCGGCTGAGGCGAACGGCTTGTGTAGCCGTCCGGTAGCGCAGTGTCAGTGCTTGCCCCTAGGCTTGTCCGCATGTCCCCCGATTACGTGACGCCTGGTTCCGTGCGGTCCGCCGCGGACCTGAACGATCAGATCCGGGCGCTGTGGCGGCGCGCGGGCGGGACCCTGTCCGCGCAGGAGCGCGTGGAGTACGAGCTGCTGGTGGTCGAGTGGGCGACCGCGATCCGCGGCGAGGTCATCGAGGCGGCCTGAGCCACCGGGGCTGCTCGAGGCGGCCTGATCCACGGGGGCCGCCGCGCGGGCCGCCCCGCTGCGGAGACGGCCCGGTCCCGAGCGCCGTTCAGCGTCCGCCCGCCACCCGGAGCACCGTCCCCGTCGTGTACGACGCCTCGGGCGACAGCAGCCAGGAGATCGCCGCGGCGATCTCCTCCGCGCGGCCCGCACGCCCCATCGGCACCGCCGCCCCCATCCGCGCGGCCCGGCCGGCATCGCCCGCCGCCGCGTGCATCTCGGTGTCGATCACCCCGGGTGCGACGGCGTTGACCCGGATCCCGTCCGGGCCGAGTTCCTTGGCCAGGCCCAGCGTCAGCGCGTCGACACCGGCCTTGCTCGCCGCGTAGTGCACGTACTCCCCCGGGCTGCCGAGGGTCGCGGCGCCCGAGGACACGTTCACGATCGCGCCGCTGCCCCGCGGCGTCATCAGCCGCGCGGCCCGCCGGGCGCACAGCAGCACGCCGAGCAGGTTGACGTCGAGGACCCGGCGCAGGTCCGCGGTGTCGCTGTCGGCGAGCCGTCCCAGCGGGCCGGTCACGGCCGCGTTGTTCACCAGCCCCGTCACCGGGCCCAGCCGCTCCTCCGCCACGTCGAAGAGCCGCTCGGCGTCGGCCTCGACGGACGTGTCCGCCCGCACCGCGACCCCGCGGCCGCCCGCGGCACGCACCCCCGCCACGACCGTCTCGGCGGCCGCGGAGTCGCGTGCGTAGCCCACGACGACGTCGTGCCCGTCCGCCGCGAGGCGCAGACAGGTCGCCGCACCGATCCCCCGGCTGCCGCCGGTGACCACCGTGATGGGTCGTGTCATGAGGTACCTCCCGGTATTTGATCGATCATCGATCATGCTACGCGCGGGTTCACGCGCCGGACAGGCTTCGGTGTGATCAACTGAAATCGCCCTCGTCGCGTGGGCACACTGGGGGAACCAACGGGTAGGGACCATCAGTAGGGAGGAGTCCATGAAGACGCTCGACCACTGGCTCGCCTCCCCGTGGCGGCGCTCGGCCGTCGCCGTGCTCGCCGGGGCCCTGCCCGTGCTCGCCTTCCCCGGGCCCGCCCTGTGGTGGTGGGCCTGGTTCGCGCTGGTCCCCTGGGTCCTGCTGGCCCGGACCGCGCCGGGCGGCAGGCGGGCGGCGTACGACGGGTGGTGCGGCGGGTTCGGGTTCGTGCTGGCCATGCACCACTGGCTGCTGCCCAACCTGCACGTCTTCACGTTCGTCATCGCCGCGCTGCTCGGCGCGCTGTGGGTCCCCTGGGGCTGGCTGGTGCACCGCACCCTGGGCGGGTCGCCGTCCGCCGGCCGGGTCGCGGCGGCCCTGGTGGTGCTGCCCTCGGGCTGGCTGCTGGCGGAGCTGGTCCGCTCCTGGCAGGGGCTCGGCGGCCCCTGGGGGATGCTCGGTGCCAGTCAGTGGCAGGTGGCCCCGGCGCTGCGGCTCGCCTCGGTGGGCGGCGTGTGGCTGCTCAGCTTCCTGGTGGTGGCCGTCAACGTCGCCCTCGCCGTTCTCGTCGCCGTGCGCCGGGCGAGGGTGCCGGCCCTGGCGGGACTCGTCGCGACGGCCGCGGCCACCTCGGCCGCCTGGGTCTGGTCGCCGCGCCCCGACACCGACGAGCGGGCCGCGATCGCCGTGGTGCAGCCCGGCGTCGTCGCCGGCGCGGACAGCGCCGACCGGCGGTTCGACCGCGAGGAGCAGCTGACCCGGCGGCTCGCGGACCGGGACCTCGACCTGATCGTCTGGGGCGAGAGCAGCGTCGGCTTCGACCTGGACGACCGGCCGGACCTCGCCCGGCGGCTGGCCGCGCTCTCCCGGGAGACCGGCGCGGACATCCTGGTCAACGTGGACGCGCGGCGCTCCGACAAACCCGGCATCTACAAGAGTTCGGTGCTCGTCGGACCCGAGGGGCCGACCGGCGACCGGTACGACAAGATGCGGCTCGTCCCCTTCGGCGAGTACGTGCCCTTCCGCTCGGTGCTCGGCTGGGCCACCTCCGTGGGCAAGGCGGCGGGTGAGGACCGCAGGCAGGGCACCGAGCAGGTGCTGATGGACGTCGGCGACGGCCTGCGGATCGGGCCGATGGTCTGCTTCGAGAGCGCGTTCCCCGACATGAGCCGCAGCCTCGTCGCCGACGGAGCCGAGGTGCTGGTCGCCCAGTCCTCGACCTCGACCTTCCAGCACACCTGGGCCCCCGAGCAGCACGCCTCGCTGGCCGCGCTGCGCGCCGCCGAGACCGGCCGGCCGATGGTGCACGCGACGCTGACCGGCGTCTCCGCCGTCTACGACGCGAACGGCGCGCGGATCGGCTCCTGGCTCGGCACCGACGCGAGCGCGTCACGGGTGTTCGAGGTCCCCGTCACCCACGGCAGCACGCCGTACGTCCGCTACGGCGACTGGACGGTGTACGCGGCGCTGGGAGTCCTCGCTGTCTGGGGCGCCGCCGAGGGCGTCGGGGCGGTGCGGTTCAGGCGGGGCCGCCCTGCACGGCCCGCACCACCCGCTCGCACAGCTCATGGGTCTCCAGCGCGTCCCGGGCGCTGAGCACCCGGCCGGCGCGCACCGCGTCGAGGAAGGCGAGCACTGCCTGCTCGATGCCCCGCTGGCGGGCCACGGGCACCCAGTCGCCGCGCCGCCGGACGGTCGGCTGGCCCTTGTGGTCGATCACCTCGGCGAGGTTGACCACCTGGCGCTTGGTGTCCTGGCCCGACACCTCCAGGATCTCCTCGGCCGAGCCGCTGAGCCGGTTCATGACGCCGAGTGCGGTGAAGCCGTCCCCGGCGAGCTGGAGCACGACGTGGTGGAGCAGGCCGCCCTCGGTCCGGGCGCGCACGGTCACGTCGTCGACCGGTCCCGGCACCAGGAACCTCAGCGTGTCGACGACGTGGATGAAGTCGTCGAGGATCATCGTGCGCGGGTCCTCGGGCAGGCCGGTGCGGTTCTTCTGCATCAGGATCAGCTCGCGCGGGTGCTCGGCGCACTGCGCGTACCCGGGGGCGTGGCGCCGGTTGAAGCCGACGGCGAGGCTGGTGCCGCGCTCCTCGGCGAGGGCCACCAGGCGTTCGGAGTCGGCGAGTTCGTAGGCCAGGGGCTTGTCGACGTAGGTGGGGACGCCGGCGTCCAGCAGCCGGGCCACGATCTCGGGGTGGGCGGCGGTCGGCGCGTGCACGAAGGCGGCGTCCAGGCCCTGGGCGAGGAGCGCGTCGAGGTCGGCGTGGCGCTGCGCCGGCGGGATGCGCAGCCGGTCCGCGACCCGGGTGAGGGTGGCGGGGGTCCGGGTCTGCACGTGGGGTTCGATCCCGGGCAGGGCGGTGATCACCGGCAGGTAGGCCTTCTGCGCGATGTCGCCGAGTCCGATGCAGCCGACCTTCACGGGATGTGCTCCTCTAACGCTCGTAACGCTCGCCGACCTGGGTCCGCCGGGAAGCATACGGGGGCTGCGGGGGCCGCCAGTCGGCGATGCCGTCGAAGCCGCGCAGGAACAGGGCCGGTCCGGCCTTGGACAGGGCGAGAATCGCGGCGTCGCGGACCGCGATCCCGGCGCGGTTGCTCATCAGGTTGAGGCGGGCCACCTTGACGGCCTGCCGGGCGATCGCGGTGGTGCGGGGCAGCCGGGCGGCCGAGTAGGCGGCGAGGTCCCGGCTGTGGTGGGCGAGCACGACCGCGTCCTCGATGGCCTGGTTGCCGCCCTGGCCGAGGTTGGGCGGCATCGCGTGCGCGGCGTCCCCGAGGAGGGCGACCCGGCCGCGGTGGTAGGCCGGCAGCGGTTCGGCGATGTGGTGCACGTCGTGGCGCAGGACGTCCTCGGGGCGGGCGGCGGCCAGGACGGCGGGGATCGGGTCGTGCCAGTCGCCGTAGCGGTGCAGCAGTTCGGCGCGCTCGTCGGCCACGTGTTGGCCGGCCGGGGCGACGGCGGCGGCGTAGGCGTAGACCCGGCCGTCCTTGAGCGGATGCGTGCCCCAGATGCGGCCCCGGCCCCAGGTCTCGTGGGAGGCGAACTCGACGCCCGGCACGGGTATCACCGTCCGCCAGGTGGTGAAGCCGGAGTAGACGGGACCCGGGTGGTCCGGGAAGAGCGCACGGCGCACCACCGAGTGGATGCCGTCGGCCGCGACCACCAGGTCGGCCTCCAGCCGGCCGCCGGGAGTGCGGACGATGGCCGGACGATCGCGGTCCCCGGGGTCGGCGACCGTCGCGTCGGCGGCCGTGCGGACCGCGTCCGGCGGCAGCAGCGCGGCGAGGCTGCCGATGAGGGTGGACCGGTGCAGCAGCACCAGCGGACCGCCGAAGCGTGCCGTCGCCGCTTCGGCGCTGGACCGGGAGAGCCAGCGTCCACCGGGGGTGCGCAGTCCTCCGTCGCCCTGCCAGGCGGCGAGGTCGCGGATCTCGTCGCCGAGGCCGATCACGTCCAGGGCGCGCAGGGCGTTGGGCGACAGCGAGATGGCCGCGCCGATCGGGCGGAGCGAGGGGGCGCGCTCCAGGACGGTGACCCGCAGGCCGCTCCGGTGCAGGGCGGCCGCCGCGGTGAGGCCGCCGATGCCGCCGCCGATCACGACGGCGCTCCTCGTGCGTGTCATGACTGTCCTCGGCCTTCTCTTCGACGGGACTCTCTTGGACGCGCCCCTGTTCGAGACGCCCGTGTTCGACGCGACTCTTTTCGACGCGCCCCTCTTCGGCACCGGGGAACTACAGATGTAGTGAGCCCTGCCGCCGACTGTACTACAGCCGTAGTGAGGCAGGTAGGTTGATCTCCATGTCCGCACACACCGCGCCCCCCGTCCCCCCGGCGGGAGCCTCCCGCGCCAATCTGGTCGCCGACGCCGCCCTGGCCCTGCTCGCCGAGCGCGGGATGCGCGGACTCACACACCGGGCGGTCGACGAGCGGGCCGCACTCCCGCAGGGCTCCACGTCCAACGTCGCGCGGACCCGGCAGGCGCTGCTGGAGCTGGCGGTGCGGCGCCTGGCCGACCGGGAGTCCAAAGTGCTGGCGCTGCACGAGATGCCGGACCCGCGCGCCGGCCTCACCGCCCTGGTGGACGCGCTGGCGCTGGCGACGCACCGCGCCCTGACCGGCAACCGCGCGCTGACGCTGGCCCGGTACGAGCTGGCGCTGGAGGCCACCCGCCGACCGGAGCTGCGGGCGCACTTCGACGCGGCGGGCGGCCGCTTCCGCGAACAACTCGGGGCCCTCGTCACCGCGATGGGCTCGACCGACCCGGACCGGCACGTGCTCTCGCTGGTCGCCTGGGCGGACGGCCTGATGTTCAGCTGTGTGGCCGGGACCTTCCACGCCGAGGTGCCGAGCCCGAAGGAGGTGCGGTCGGGGCTGCGGGAGTTGCTGGACGGCATGCTGGGCGGCCGGCCGTCGAGCTGAAAACTCCTGGTGGGGACCGGCCGGTCTGGGCGAGGATGCCGGGATGACGACCGAACGCCGCGAACCCCCGACCGACGCCGACGAACGCGCCATGCTGGAGGGCTGGCTCGAGTACCACCGGCAGACCCTCGACTGGAAGTGCGAGGGGCTCACCGACGAGCAGTTGAGGACGGCCGCCGTGGCACCGTCGACGCTGTCCCTGATGGGACTGGTCCGGCACATGGCGGAGGTGGAGCGCAGCTGGTACCGCCGGGTGCTGGCGGCCGAGGACGCGGGCCCGATCTACTACTCGGACGAGGACCCGGACGGCGAGTTCCGGCTCACCGCGTCGGACACCTTCGCCGAGGCCCGCGCCACCTGGCAGGCCGAGATCGAGGCGGCCCGGCGCAACGCGGCCGGCGTCCCCCTGGGCGAACCGACCCGGGGCAGGCACCTGCGCACCGGTGAGCGCTACACCCTGCGCTGGATCCACACCCACATGATCGAGGAGTACGCCCGCCACAACGGGCACGCGGACCTGATCCGCGAGCGCCTGGACGGAGCCACCGGGGACTGACGTCACCTCCGGCCGCCCCAGGGCCTCCGTACGGGGCCGGAGATCACCCGTGCGGGGCAACCTCCGCTCGTCGGGCACCGGCCGGAGGTCCCGACGCAGCAGAGTGGCGCGGGTGCATCGAACGACGACCACCGCAACGCTTCTGGTGACCGTGGCTGTCTCGGCCCTGACCGGTTGTACGACGGTCCGGGGCCCGGCCGCGGCCGACCCGTCGGCGGCGGGCGCCCGCTCGTCCGCGCCGCGCCCGGACGGCCCGGCCGCGCCCCGGGTCGTTCAGGCCCCGGCCCGGGAGGCGCTGGAGATGATCGGCCCCTCCCCCTCCCCGTCCCCGGAGCGTGCCGACGACGCGCAGCGCCGTACGCGGCCCCCGGTGGCCCCGTCCGCGCCGCACCGTCCCCCGGCCGCCCGCGCCCCCGAGCAGCGGCCCGCCCGTCCGGCGGCACCGGAGCACACCCGTGCGCCCGCGGCGCCGCGGCCCCGGGTGCCGGATCTGCCCGGCCCGTCCGGCGACCGCACCGGCGGCAAGGCGGACGTGTGCTCCCTCGGCAAGCAGTACGGGGGCTGGCGGCCGGGCAGCCCCGAGGCCCGCATCTGCGAGGACGCGTACGGCCGCTGACTCGGCCTAGGGCCGCTGCCGCGGCGGGCGGCCCCACCCCTCGGGGCCGTCGGGCCCGCGCGTGCCCCGGTCGGCGCCGTCGAGGCGCAGCTCCAGGCGGTCGATCGAGGCGCGTACGCCCTCCCCGTAGCGGCCGGGGGCGAGGGACCGGGCCGCGGCGCGGGCGCGCCGCAGGTGCAGCCGGGCGGCCTCGCGGTGACCGAGCCGGTCGTAGTCCGCCGCCACGTTCAGGTGGAGGGAGGGGTAGAGGGCGCGGGCGGCGGGCGTGCCCTCGTGCCGGTCGGCGAGCAGGTCCTCCGTCAGCT
Source organism: Streptomyces sp. CS113 (assembly GCF_002188365.1). Classification (NCBI taxonomy): domain Bacteria; kingdom Bacillati; phylum Actinomycetota; class Actinomycetes; order Kitasatosporales; family Streptomycetaceae; genus Streptomyces; species Streptomyces sp. CS113. The sequence goes on along the minus strand of NZ_KZ195574.1, from coordinate 7,252,702 downwards.
CCTCGGCGGCGGACAGGGCCCGCAGGTCCCAGGCCAGCTCCTCCTCGGGGTCGTCCTGGGTGTCGGCCAGGTAGTGGGCCAGCGTGCAGCGGTGCAGGGCGTCGCCGTGCTCGCCGATCTCCGCCCACAGGGAGAGGAAGCGGTTCCGGGCCTCCTCGCGGTCGCCCGCGTGATGCAGCATGGCGACCTGGCCGATCCGCGTCAGCACGGCATCCGGCGCCGCCTGCTCCTGTCCCTTCGCCACCGCGTCCTCCGTGCCCTCGTCGGCTGTCCCGACGACGCTAACCGCACGCGTCCGCTTTGCCCGTCAGGCGGCACCGGGGCGGGCGCGGGCCGGCCGGCGGCGGACCGGCCCGGGACCGGACCCGCTCAGCCCAGGTTCGGGATGGTCCAGTCGATCGGCTCGTGGCCCTGCCCGGCGACCGCCTCGTTGATCTGCGTGAAGGGCCGGGAGCCGAAGAACTTCTTCGCGGACAGCGGGGACGGGTGCGCCCCCTTGACCACGGCGTGCCGCGACTCGTCGATCAGCGGCAGCTTCTTCTGCGCGTAGTTGCCCCACAGCACGAACACCGCCGGGTCGGTCCGGGCGGCCACCGCGCGGATCACGGCGTCGGTGAACAGCTCCCAGCCGCGGGCCTTGTGCGAGTTCGCCTCGCCGGCCCGGACCGTGAGGACCGCGTTGAGCAGCAGGACGCCCTGCTTCGCCCACGGCATCAGATAGCCGTTGTCCGGGATCGGGGTGTCCAGCTCCGCGTGCATCTCCTTGTAGATGTTGCGCAGGGACGGCGGGACCTTCACGCCCGGCCGGACCGAGAAGCACAGCCCGTGTCCCTGGCCCTCGCCGTGGTACGGGTCCTGGCCGAGGACCAGCACCTTCACCCGGTCGAACGGGGTGGCCTCCAGCGCGGCGAAGACCTCCTCGCGCGGCGGGTAGACGGGGCCGTTCGCCCGCTCCTCCTCGACGAACTCCATCAGCTCCTTGAAGTAGGGCTGTTGCAGCTCGCCGCCCAGCACCTCGCGCCAGGACTCGGGCAGCATGGCGATGTCGGTCACGTCAACTTCCTTACGCAGTGCGGTGTCTTCCAGTGCCCAAGAACCTACCGCCGACCACTGACAACGGGGGCGCCTACCAGCTCGTCTTCCGCTGGAGCTGCCACATCATCATGATCGTGGACGGGTCCAGGGCCTGCTCCGCGCCCGAGATGTCCGTGCTGGCGGCCACGTACTGCTTGCCCTGCCACAGCGGCAGCAGCCGCGCGTCGTCCACCATGATCTGCTGCGCCTGCTCGAACTCCCGCTCCACGTTGGCGCGGTCGCTCTCCCGGCGGGAGCGCGGCAGCAGCTTGCCGGTGATCTCCGGGGTGAGGTAGGGCGTGCCGAGCGCGTTCTGCTCGCCGACGAAGGGGGCGATGAAGTTCTCCGCGTCCGGGAAGTCCGGGGACCAGCCGCGTCCGAAGACCGGGTACTCGCCCTTCTGGTATCCGGCGACGTACGTCTTCCAGGGGCGGCTCTTGAGAGTGACCTTGAACAGGCCGGAGGCGTCGAGCTGCCGCTTGATCTCCTCGAACTCCTCGGCCGTCTCGGAGCCGTATCGGTCGGTGGTGTACCAGAGGGTGAGCGGGACCGGCTCGGTGATGTCGACGTCCCGGAGGATCTCGCGGGCCTTGGGGACGCTGGGGTCGCCGTAGTCGTCGAAGAAGCCCGTGGTGTGGCCGGTGAGGCCCTTGGGGACCATCGAGTACAGCGGGTCGACGGTGTCCTGGTAGATCCTGTGGGCGATCACCGTCCGGTCGATCACCTGCGCTACGGCCTGGCGCACTTCCTTGCGCCCCGCCCACGGGTCCTCGGGGTTGAAGACGAGGTAGCTGATCTCCGTACCGGTGCCCTCGACCAGCTGGAGGCCCTCCTCCTTGCCCTCCTTGCCCTGGAGTGTGATCACGTCGTCGGCGGCGAGGCCGCGGTAGGTCACCTGGATGTCACCGTCGCGCAGCGCCTTCACCATGCCGGCGGAGTCCTTGAAGTACCGGACGGTCACGGCCTTGTTCTGCCGTTCGGCGAAGCCCTTGTAGCGGTCGTTGCGCACGAGTTCGGCCCGTTCGCCGTCCTCGTACGACTGGAGGGCGTACGGGCCCGACCCCACGACGCCGCCGCCTTCGCGCAGCGCGTCCGCGGGGTAGTCGTCGGGGGCGACGATCGACATGGCGGGTGTGGCGAGCACGAACGGGAAGGTGGCGTCGGGCTTGTTGAGGTGGAAGACCACCTCGCGCTCGCTCGGCGCCTGGACCCGTTCGAGGCTGCCGAGCAGGCCGGCCGGACCGCCGTTGACGTTGATGTCCTTGATGCGGTCGATCGAGTACTTGACGGCCCCGGCGTCGAGTCGGTCGCCGTTGGAGAAGGTCAGGCCCTCGCGCAGCTCGCAGCGGTACACCCGGTTCGTGCTGTCGGAGAACGAGCACTGCTCGGCGGCGTCGGGCTGGGGCGCGGTGGCGCCGCTGGGGTAGCTGAGCAGCGTCTGGTAGATGTTGCGGAACAGCTCCCAGGAGCCGTCCCAGGAGGCGGCCGGATCGAGTGTGCTGGGGGCACTGGTCGTCCCCACGACGATCGGCTCCTCGTCCTGCGAACTGTCGGACGACAGGATGCCGCATCCGGTGACCAGTGAGGATATGGACACGATGGCCGCGACCCGCCGCAGGCCTCGCTTCCGGTTGAACACGCGCACGCTCCTCGATCCGCCGTACCAAGGGTCGGCAGACCATACCGCAGCGCCACGCCCCCTGAACCCCCTTCTGAACAGGGGTTTTGATCATTTGAGGATGACTACGTTGTCATCGTGCACCGGGCTCCGATACGCGGACACGGGCGCCGTTGCGGTCGACGGCGCCCGTGTCCGGGATCGATCTTGAGGAGTCCTCGTGGGCGAGATCAGGCCACGCCGGCGTTCAGGAAGATGCCGCCGTCGACGACGAGCGTCTGGCCGGTGACCCAGGCGGACTGCTCCGAGGTGAGGAACGCGGCGGCGCCCCCGATGTCGGAGGGCACACCGAGCCGGCCCAGCGGGTAGCCCGAGGCGGCCTCCTCCTCGCGGCCCTCGTACAGCGCCGCGGCGAACTTGGTCTTCACCACCGCCGGGGCGATCGCGTTGACCCGCACCCCGGGTGCGAACTCGTGCGCCAGTTGCGCGGTGAGGTTGATCAGCGCGGCCTTGCTGACGCCGTACGCGGCGATGAAGGGCGAGGGCGAGAGGCCCGCGACGGAGGCGATGTTGACGATCGCGCCGCCGTTGTCCTTCTGCCAGGCGTGCCAGGTGCGCTGGGCGAAGCCGAGCGCCGAGATCACGTTGGTCTCGAAGACCTTGCGCGCCACGTTCAGGTCCATGTCGGCGATCGGTCCGAACACCGGGTTGGTGCCGGCGTTGTTGACGAGGAAGTCGACGCGCCCGAAGGCCTCCATCACGCGCTCGACGGCGACGGCCTGGTGGGCCTCGTCGTGCGCCTTGCCGGCGACGCCGATGACCCGGTCGGCGCCGAGCTTGTCGACGGCCTCCTTCAGGGCGTCCTCGTTGCGCCCGGTGATGCAGACCCGGTCGCCGCGCGCCACCAGCGCCTCGGCGACGCCGTAGCCGATGCCGCGGCTGGCGCCCGTGACAAGCGCTACCTTGCCGGAGAGGGCGGGGAGTTCAGTCATGTCAGTGGTCCCTAATCCCGGTGTTCCTGGTCTCCGCGCGCCCTAGTCGAGCGGTCCGCCGGCCACGTACAGCACCTGGCCGGAGACGAAGCCGGCCGCCTCGCCGGTGAAGAAGGCGATGGCGTTGGCGATGTCGTCGGGCTCGCCGACGCGGGCGACCGGGATCTGGGTGGCGGCGGCGGCCTTGAAGTCGTCGAAGCCCATGCCGACGCGGTCGGCGGTGGCCTTGGTCATCTCGGTGGCGATGAAGCCGGGGGCGACGGCGTTGGCAGTGACGCCGAACTTGCCGAGTTCCTTGGCGAGGGTCTTGGTGAAGCCCTGGAGACCGGCCTTGGCGGCGGAGTAGTTGACCTGGCCGCGGTTGCCGAGGGCGGAGGAGGAGGACAGGTTGACGACACGGCCGAACTTGGCGTCCACCATGTGCTTCTGGCAGGCCTTCGTCATCAGGAAGGCGCCGCGCAGGTGCACGTTCATGACGGTGTCCCAGTCGGAGACGCTCATCTTGAACAGCAGGTTGTCGCGCAGCACGCCCGCGTTGTTGACGAGGATCGTCGGCGCGCCCAGCTCCTCGGCGATCCGCGCGACGGCCGCCTCGACCTGCGCCTCGTCGGAGACGTCGCAGCCGACCGCGATCGCCCTGCCGCCGGCCGCGGTGATCTTCTCCACGGTGTCCTTGCAGGCGGCCTCGTCGAGGTCGATGACGGCGACGGCGCGGCCCTCGGCGGCCAGTCGTACGGCGGTGGCGGCGCCGATGCCGCGCGCGGCTCCGGTGACTACGGCGACCCGCTGCTCAGTGGTGGACATTCGCTGCTTCTCCTCGTCCTGGGAATGCGGCCCGTGCGGAGCGTGCGCCCTCGGGTGAGCGACCGCTTAGTACCTTCCGCAGACGTGACGCTAGAAGCCCTGGCACCCGGTGTCAACGGGACACCGGTGCGGTGTGATCCATTACCCGGCCCTGCTGGTGCGCCGCCCCGCCCCGGTCGCCCGATCGGCCCAGCGCTGCGGGCCGCCCGGCCGCATGGCCCCTAGCGTCGAAGCGCGAGCCACTCGTGGCCGGAAAGGAGGCGTCCATGCGCCGTCGTACCGGTGCAGCAGGCATAGCCGTCGCGATCGCCGCGATCGTGCCGCTGGCCAACCCCGCACCCGCCCAGGATCTCGACTCGAATTCGGGGTCGGACTGCCGGAGCTTCACCTACCAGGAAGCGGTACCGGTCGGGCTGGACGAGGATCCGGGCGAACCGGACCCCTCGTGCCCCGACGGAATATACGAAGACCCGTCCGACGAGGCCCCGCTGGAGGAGGGACGGCTGGACGACGGCCGGCTCGACGGGGGCGGAGCCGACGACGGGCGACTCGACGGCGGCCTGCCCGACGAGAGCGGAGCGGGCCAGGGCCGGCCGGACGAGAACGGCGCCGACGGCGGCGGACTCGGCCAGCACCGGCCCGACGAGACCGGCCAGGGCCGGATCGACCAGGACCGGCCCGGACAGTCCCACGCCAGTGGCCAGGGCTCCTTCGACCAGGGCGGGATCCATGGGGTCCGGGAGGCGGACGACGGCGCGGGCGGCGCGGCACGGCCGGGCCGGGACCAGGCCCCGACGATCTCCGCGACCTCCGCGCCGCGACCGGCCACCACGGCACCGGCCCCGGCCGTGACCGCACCGGCGCCCGTGGCCTCCCCCGCCGTGACGCCGACGCTCGGCACCCAGGGCGGCCTCGGCGGCGCCTCGGGCACCGGGCCAGGCGACTGGGACATCGGCATCGGCCTGAGCTTCGTCACCGGCGCCGCGCTCGCGGCGGGTTACGTGATCAGGCGCCGCCGACGCGCCTGAGGCACGCCCCGGGCAGCACCTGCCCCGTCGTCCGGGCGGGCCCCGCCCCTACCGCACCAGCAGGTCGAGGAGCCGTTGCGTCTCGGCCGCCGGATCGGCCGTGAGGCCGGTGTGGACGGGGCCCGGCTGGACGATGGTCGACCGGGGCGCGATCAGCCAGCGGAACCGGCGGCCGGGTTCGTCCTCGGCCGCCTGGCCCGCCGCGTCCCCTCCGGCGCACACGCCCTCCACGGCGCGCAGCGCCGCGCGCACCCCGGGCAGGTCCACCCGCGGGTCCAGGGCCAGCAGCCGGTCCTCGTCGAGGTGGGTGCGGGCACCGACGTAGGACTTGGCGCGGCAGTAGACGAGGACACCGGCGTTGACGCACTCCCCGCGCTCGACCCGCGGCACCACGCGCAGCAGCGCGTACTCGAAGACGTGGCGGTCGCTCACCGCACCCCCTTGAGGCGTTCGTGGATCGTGGCGGCCCGCGCGAGCAGGGGCCCGGCGTAGGCCCTGCGGAGGTCGTCGGGTGTGGCGAAGCCGGGTTCGTCCCGCAGCCAGACGTCCGGGATCTCGGCGGTGACCTCGGCCAGCAGTTCCTCGGTGACCAGCGGCGCGAGCGCGTCGGCGGCCGCGCGGACGTCCGGCGCGAAGCGCGCGAGAGCGTGGTCGGCGGCGTCGTAGGGGCGGGCGGCGGAGGTCTCGGCACCGGGCCAGTTGTGGTGCCAGATCATGGTGGCGCCGTGGTCGATGAGCCAGGTCTCGCCGCGCAGGCGCAGCAGGTTGGGGTTGCGCCAGGAGCGGTCGACGTTGTTGACCAGCGCGTCGAACCAGACGATGCGTCCGGCCTCCGCCGCGCTCACCTCGAAGGCGAGCGGGTCGAAGCCGAGGGCGCCGGAGAGGAAGTCCATGCCGAGGTTGGTGCCGCCGCTGGACTTGAGCAGTTCCTGCACCTGCTGGTCGGGTTCGCCGAGTCCGAGCACCGGGTCGAGGTCGACGGTCACCAGCCGCGGCACCCGGAAACCCAGCCGGCGGGCGAGTTCGCCGCAGACCACCTCGGCGACGAGCGTCTTGCGGCCCTGGCCCGCGCCGGTGAACTTCAGGACGTAGGTCCCGAGGTCGTCGGCCTCGACGAGTCCCGGCAGCGAACCGCCCTCACGCAGCGGCGTGATGTAGCGGGTCGCGAGGACCTCTCTCAACACTTGTGCGGGCCACCCGTCTCTTCAGCCTTGCCGTCCCCGCGGGGAGACGTCCCCTGGGCCTGGAGTGAGCATAGTGACCGCGGGTGACCGTCGGCGAGACGGGCCCGGAACGACGCGCTCCGGGATGCTTTTCTTACGTATCCGTAGCGCCCGTGCCCGTATGTACGCGCGGTGGCCGCGGTCCCTAGGTTGCCGGCATCGGCCGGCCACGCCTCGGCGCGTGCCCCGCTTCCGCCGTTCCTCGCACCAGGAGCCTGCCTTGGCCAACTCGGTCTTCGATCCGTGTCCCGCGGCGTCGCGTACGGCGTCCTTCCGCCTTCCCGCGCTGCCCTCCGCCGTTCGCGAGGGCCGTCGGCGTGTCGGTACGACGCTGCTCTCCTGGGGCATCGGTCTGGACGAGGACTCCTCCTGGTCACTCACCGTGGTCTGCGGCGAGTTGCTCGCCCGCGCGGTACGGCGGGCGGCCGGGGAAGCGCCCGGACCGGCCGGGCGGCTCGCGGTGGGCGTCGACGTGGACGGCGACCAGCTCATCGTCGACGTGCGCGACGTGCCCGGCACGGCCCCGCCGCCCGCCGGTGTCTGTACCGCACACCCCGACACCCACGACGAGGACGGCTGGGGTCTCGCCCTGGTCGATGCCCACTGCACCGCGCACGGCACCGAACACACGCCTGCCGGACCGCGGTTCTGGGCCGTCGTCACGCTTCCCGCCGGAGTACTCCCCGCCGCGTCGTCGGATCTGGAACGGCTGGGGAACACGCGGTGGGTGCTGGAGCCCGCGGGAACGGCCCTTGCCGCGGCGGGGAGCCGCGTGGTCAGGATGGGGAAGGAGAACGTCCCGTTCGCCTAGGACGCCCACCCGGGGTGGCGTGTCCTCGGCCGCGCGGGCCGACGGAAAGCGATGGTCGACGACATGGCCGCTGTGCGACGGTCCCCCTGGCTGGCTCCTCTGCGTCAGGCGCTCGGCGGGAACGGCTCGGTCCTCGTTCTCGTGGAGGGCTCCGCGGGCCTGGGGAAGACTCGTGCGCTGCACGGCCTGAGCGGCTTGCCGGAGGCCGCCGAGGCCCGTCGGACCCTGTGGCGGTGCGGTGCGGCGCAGGAGCGGCCGGAGACGGTTCCCGGTCCCGCCCTGCTGCTGGTCGACGACGCGCACCGGGCCACGCCGCAGGAGAGGGCGTGGCTGCGCGAGGTCCTGGAGCGGCCGTGGGAGGGGCTGGCGGCCGTGGTGGCCTACCGTCCCGAGGAGGTGGGCACGGCCGGTCTGCCGCTGGGCGCGCCGGCCGTCTCCTATCCCCCGGGTCTCGCGGTCTTCCGGCACCGGCTGCGCGCGTGGGGTGTGGACCGGGTGCGCCGGGCCGCCTCGGAGGTGCTGGGCGAGCAGGCGACGCACGAGGCCGTCGCCCGGCTGCACGCGTGTTCCGGCGGGGTGCCGCAGGTGGTGGCGGACCTGCTCGGCGCGCTGGGTGCGGGGCGGGGCTCCCGGTGCACGGCCGCCGACGTCGACGCGGCCGACGTTCCGGTCCGGCTGGCCGAACTGGTGCTGAGCCGTACCGACGCGCTGGCCGCCGCGGACCGGCCCGTCGTGTGGGCGGCCGCGGTGCTGGGCGAGCCGGCCGGCCGGGACGAACTGCTGTCCGTCGCGGGCATGGACGGCACGCGCGGCCGGGCGGCGCTGCTCGCGGCCCTGGCCGGGGCGGCGCTCTCGGAGGTGGCGCAGGGCCGCTACGGGTTCCCCGTGCCGCTCGCCGCGACGGCCGTGCGCGAGCGGGTGCCCGGGCCGGTCCGCGAGGAGTTGCACGGGCGGGCGGCGCGGGTGCTCGCCCGCCGCCGGCCGGTGCCGTGGGCGGAGGTGGCCCGGCACCGCGGGGCCGCAGGCCGGCGCAAGAGCTGGCTCAAGGCGGTGGAGAAGGCCGCCCTGGCAGCGGTGGAGTCGGGACATCACCAGGAGGCGATCGGCCTCCTGGAGCGGACGCTCGCGGTGCCCGAGGTCCCGGCGCGGTACCGGGCCCGGCTGGCGCCGCTGCTGGCCCGCAGTGCCGTCGTCGGGCTCCGCTCGGACCAGACGGTGGAGGTGCTCACCCAGGCCGTCCGCGACCCCGGCCTGCCGGTGGACGTCCGGGGCCAGCTGCGCCTGGACCTGGGCCTGATGCTGGCCAACCAGGTCGGGGACCTGGCCGCCGGGATGCGCGAGCTGGAGGCGGCGGTCGAGGAGCTGGGCGAGGTGCGTCCGGCGCTCACCTCCCGGGCGATGGTGGCGCTGGCCATGCCGGAGTGGCCGACGGGGACGCTGGCGGGGCACCGGGAGTGGCTGCGGCGGGCCGCCGGGCTCGTGCGCGCCGGCGACAGCGAGGAGGCGCGGGCCGCCGTCGCCGCCAACCACGCCTCCCTGGCCGTCGCCTGCGGCGACCCGCAGGCCCGGGAACTGGTGGCGGCCCTGCCCGTCGACGGTCCCCCGGCCGGCTGCCGGGAGCACGCGGCGCGGGGTCTGTGCAACGCCGCGGACGCCGCGCTGTGGCGGGGCTCGTACCAGTGGGGCGGTGAACTGCTGTCCGCGGGACTGGATCTCTCGGCCCGGATCGGCGCGTCGTACACCGAGCAGACCGCGCAGGGCACCCGGCTGCTGCTGGACTGGTGGGCCGGGCGGTGGACCGGGCTGGGTGAGCGGTGCGAGCGGTTCGTCGCGGACACGGCCGACATGCCCGTGGTGGCGGCGGACGCCCACCTGGTGCGGGGCATGCTGGCCTTCGTGCAGGGCGACTGGACGCAGGCGGTGCACTGGCTCACCGCGCTCGGCGCGCCCGCGCCGGAGTGCACCCGCATGCCGCTGGCCGCGACCACGGCGGGCGCGTTGATCCGGCTCGCCCTAGTCCGCGACGACCCGCCGGCCGCGGCGGAGCAGGCGCGGGCGGCCTGGACGGCCGTGGCGGAGAAGGGCATCTGGGCGTGGGCGGCGGAGCTGGCCCCCTGGGCGGTCGAGGCGGTGGCCCGGGCGGGGGACGCCGCGGCCGCCCGTCGGATGACCGCGGACTTCGTGCGGGGGCTGGCGGGGCAGGACGCGCCGTCCGCCCGGGCCGCCGTCGCCTGGAGCCGGGCCGCGCTGGAGGAGTGCGAGGGCCGCCGCCCGGAGGCGGCCGGGTCGTACCGGCAGGCGGCGGACGCCTACCGGGAGCTGTCCCGCCCCTACGCCTGGGCCCTGACGACGGAGGGCGCGGCACGCTGCTCGCTCCTCGACGGCGCGGACCACTCCGGTGCGCGCGACGAGACGGCCCGAAACGGCGTGGACGGCACCGCCGGTGAGGACGGCGCGGACGGCGGGCGGGCCCACGCCGTCGCGTCGTTGCGGCGCTGCGTCGAGCAGTACACGGAACTCGGCGCGGTCTACGACGCCGCCCGGGCCCGCACCCTGCTGCGCTCGCACCAGCCCCCGGAGGTCCGCCGGCCGGGCCGCCCCGCGTTCGACGACCGGCTCTCCCCCAGGGAGCGCGAGGTGGCGGAACTCGCGGCGCGCGGCCTGATGAACCGTGAGATCGCGGTGGTGCTGCACCTCTCGCCCCGGACGGTGGAACAGCACGTCGCCCGTGCCCTGAGGAAGACGGGTGCCCTGTCCCGCCGCGACCTCCTGCGCGCGTCCCCCTGAGGTCTGCCGCTTGGTCCGCGGTGCGGGCTCAGCCCGCGAAGCGGGCCATCCAGGCCTCGACCTCGTCCGCGCTGCGGGGCAGGCCCGCCGACAGGTTCTCGTGGCCGTCCTCGGTGACGACCAGGTCGTCCTCGATCCGGACGCCGATGCCACGCCACTCCTCGGGCACCGTCAGGTCGTCGGCCTGGAAGTACAGGCCCGGCTCGACGGTCAGGCACATGCCCGGCTCCAGCAGGCCGTCCACGTACTCCTCGGTGCGGGCCCGCGCGCAGTCGTGGACGTCCAGGCCCAGCATGTGACCGGTGCCGGCCATGGTGAAGCGCCGTTGCAGCCCCAGCTCGTACGCCCGCTCGGCGGGGCCCTCGATGAAGCCCCACTCCACCAGCCGCGCCGCCAGGTGGCGTTGGGCGGCCTCGTGGAAGTCGCGGTACGCGGCACCCGGCTTGACCGTCGCGATCCCGGCCTCCTGGGCCTCGTACACCGCGTCGTAGACCTTCCGCTGGAGGGGCGTGAAGGTGCCGCTGACCGGCAGGGTGCGGGTGACGTCGGCGGTGTAGAGGGAGCGCGTCTCCACACCGGCGTCCAGGAGCAGCAGGTCCCCGGGGCGGACCGGGCCGTCGTTGTCCGTCCAGTGCATGATCGTGGCGTGCTCGCCCGCGGCGCAGATCGTGCCGTATCCGACCGCGTTGCCCTCCAGGCGCGCCCGGCGGAAGAAGGTGCCCTCCAGCCACCGCTCCGACGAGGCGACCGCCCGGGACAACTCGCCCACGACGTCGGTGAAGCCGCGCACCGTGGAGTCCACCGCCTTGCGCATCTCCCCGAGTTCCCAGACGTCCTTGACCAGGCGCAGGTCGCTCAGCGCGTCCTCCAGCCCGGCGTCGCGCTCGGCGTCGGTGGTGACGGCCGCCTCCAGAGCGGGGTCGACCCCGCGCACGATCCGGGTCGGCACGCCACGGGTGGCGGCCAGGTCGGCGGCCGCGGTGCGCACGTCACGGCACGGCAGGCCCAGCACGCGCTCCGACTCGGCCAGCGAGCGGCGCCGGCCGGTCCACAGCTCGGCGTGGGCGCCGGTCCAGAACTCGTCGTCGTCCCGGCTGTCCCGGGGCAGCTGGTAGCAGTAGGCGTCGTGTCCGCCGTCCGCGCGGGGTTCGAGCACCAGGGCCCCGTCGCGGGCCTGGTCGCCGGTCATGTGCACGTAGCCCGAGTAGGGGCGGAACGGGTAGGTGTCGTCGTTCGAGCGGACCTTGAGGTTGCCCGAGGGGACGACCAGCCGTTCGCCGGGGAACCGCGCGGAGAGCGCGGCACGGCGGCGGGCCGCGTACGGGGCCTGTTCGGCGGGCTGGAGGCCGTGCCGCTCCGTGTCCGCCCAGCCGGTGCGCATCAGGGCGGACAGCTCCGCCGAGAGCTTGGGGTACAGGCTGTTCTTCCGACGGTTCGCCACGTCGTGGACCTTCTTCCGCTGGGCTGCCGAGGGGCCGGTACGCGGGCCCGGCCGCCGCGGGCCCGTGCCCCGCGGCGGCACGGACGGTACCGCCCCGGGGCGGGCTCCGGGGCCCAGGAGTGCCAGTGGCACCGATCGGCCAGCACGGGACCGGCCGGGCCGATAATCGCCTCATGGCGAACGAGAAACTCGGCGAGTCCCTCCGCGTACTGGGGCTCGACCCCACGGCCTGCCGGGTCTATCTGGCCCTGCTGGAGCTGTCCCCCGCGCCGCTGGACGCCATCGGCGCGGCGACCGGCCTGAGCGGGGCCCGGCTCGGCGCCGCGTACGCGACCCTTGCGGACACCGGTCTGGCCAGTGCCGCGGCCGGGGAGACGGACGTGGTGGCACCGGTACCTCCCGCGGCGGGCCTGGAGGTGCTCGCCCGGCACCGGGCGGCCGAGCTGGAGGAGTCGCGCATCGCGGTCGGGGGCGCGTTCGAGTCGTTCCGGCGCCGCCGGCTGGCCGCCTACAACGACGGCCTCGTCGAGGTCGTCACCGGGGAGGCCATCGGTCCGCGGATGCGTCAGGCGTGGGCCGGCGCCCGCGAGCAGATCCGGCAGTTCGAGTCCCCGCCCTACGTCCACCTGCCGGGCGCGACCGACGACGCCCTGGCGACGCTGGCCCGCGGGGTGACGCAGCGCGTGGTCTACGCGCGCGAGGCGCTGGAGCGGCCCGGACAGCTCGAGCACGTCGTCGAACCCTGCGTCGAGGCGGGCGAGCAGGCCAGGGTGCTGCCGTCGGTACCGGTCAAGCTGCTGATCATCGACGAGGCGTACGCGCTGGTGTCCTTGTCGATCAAGGACGTCGACGTGCACAACACCATGCTGGTGGTGCAGCCCTGCGGTCTGCTCTCCGCGCTGGCGGCCCTGTTCGAGCAGACCTGGCGCGCCGCCGTCCCGCTGCACGGTGCCGCGGCCCGCCCAGCCGGGCTCCCGCCGGCCGACCGGCGCCTGCTGCGGCTGCTCGCCGGTGGCGCGACGGACGAGGTCGCCGCCCGCGCGCTGGGCATCAGCCGGCGCACGCTGTTCCGGCGGCTCCAGGTCCTCATGGCCCGCCTCGGCGCGGCGAACCGCTTCCAGTTGGCCTTGCAGGCCCAGCGCGCGGGCTGGCTGTGAGCCCGGCACGGCCGTGCCCGGCTGTGAGCCCGGCACGGCCGTGACCCCCGCCCGGTCCCGGACGGGGGTCGTCGACGCGGTCGTCAGCACATCTGCGTCTTCATGACGTCGTACGGGCTGTTCCAGCTCGCACAGCCGACGGCGCTGTGGTCGTACCAGTTGTGCCCGAACTCGTGCGCGGAGAGCAGGGCGAAGTCGCGCACCATGGTGGACAGGGCGATACGGCCGCCCCAGTTCCAGTTGCAGCCGACGGCGTTGGATATGCCGCAGCCCGCCACGTAGCCGTTGGTGCAGGAGACCGGGGTGCCGCTGGAGGCGGTGCGCACCCCGCCGCCCCAGTAGTCGGCGCCGGCGACGATGGCGTTCTCGTAGCCCCGGCAGGAGGCGGTGATGTGGTAGTACCAGCTCGCCCGGGCGGCGCCCGCGGACCGCTGGGTCGAGGGCTGCTCCGCCGGTCGCGCCGCCGCCGGGGTCCCGGCCCGGTCGCCGGTGAGCGCGACGCCCTCGGTCGCGGCGGTGGCCCCGGCCAACGCGGCGGGCCGGACGGGGGCGGTGGCCGTCGCCTCGGCCGCCTCGGCGGTGAAGGGCAGGGCCGCCAGCAGGAGGGAGGCCAGGAGCGCTCCGGCTCCCCGCTTGAGCACGGACATGTCGTGTCCTTTCAGGGGTGGGGGGTGAGGACGGCGGGCGGCTCAGAACTGGAGCGACCAGGCGTTGACGTAGCCGGTGTCGTTGACCCAGTTGTCGGTCACCCGGAGCTTCCAGGTGCCGTTCGCGGGGGCGCCGGAGGCGTCGACGGCGACCGTGCCCCGGACGTCGTCCGCGCTGTCGTAGGCGCCGTAGTCCTTCAGCAGGAGGACATCGCCGTCGGGGGCGACCAACTCGACCCGGACGTCGCCGCGGTAGGTGTGGCGGATGTCGACGGTGACGGCGAGGTCGGCGGGCGCGTTGCCGCTGATGCCGGTGACCGCGAGGGGCGCTTCGACGGTGGCCCCGTCCCGGATCGGGTAGTCGTCGGTGTTCTCGAACCGCTCGCCGTCGGAGGGCGGCGGGGTGTCGCCACCGGTGCCGGTGAACAGCAGGCGGTTGGGTGACCCGTTGCGGGGGTCGGTCACCTTGCCGGACGTGGCGTCGGCGACCAGTCGTTCGCGGACCTGGGCGGGGGACCAGTCCGGGTGGGCCGACAGCAGCAGGGCGGCGGCACCGGCGACGTGCGGGGAGGCCATCGAGGTGCCGCTGTCGGCGCGGGAGGCGGAGTCGCCCGCGTTGGAGGCGGAGACGATGTTGTCGCCGGGGGCGAAGATGTCCAGGCAGGAGCCGTAGTTGGAGCCCTGTCCGTTGGACCAGCCGCTGGCGCGGGCGTCACGGCTGTCGGTGGCGCCGACGGTGACGGCCGCCGGGGTGGACGAGGGCGAGTAGGAGCAGGCGTCGGCGTTGTTGTTGCCGGCCGCGACCACCCAGGTGACGCCCGAGGCGATGGAGGCGGCGACGGCGTCGTTGACGGACTGGGTCCGGCCGCCGCCGATGCTCATGTTGGCCACCGAGGGGCCGTCGGCGTTCTTGGTGACCCAGTCGATGCCCGCGAGGACCGGCGCCCAGGTGTTGCCCGAGGTGCCCTGGCAGTTGAGCACCCGCACACTGACCAGCCGGACGTCCTTCGCGACGCCGTGAGCGGCACCGCCGACGGTGCCGGCCACGTGGGTGCCGTGCCCCTGGCAGTCGGAGGCGTTGGAGTCGTCGTCGATGAAGTCGTAGCCGCTGACCGCGCGGCCGCCGAAGTCGTGGTGGCTGAGGCGGACGCCGGTGTCGACGACGTAGGCGGTGACGCCGGAGGCTCCGTCGGGGTAGGTGTAGGAGCGGTCGACCGGCAGATCGCGCTGGTCGATGCGGTCCAGACCCCACGAGGGCGGGTTGGGCTGGGTGCCGACCGCGTAGGCCGCGGCGTCGGCCTCGACGCGGGCGACCGACGGGTCGGCGGCGAGTTCCTCGGCCCGCCGCTCCGTCATGTGCACCGCGAAGCCGCGCAGGGCAGTGGTGTAGGTGTAGCGCAGGCTGCCCCCGTGACGCTTGGTCAGCGCCTTGGCCGAGGCGGGTATGTCGGCTCTGGCGACGCTGTCCTTCAGCGTGACGATGTAGGAGCCCTCGACGGCTCCGGCGCGGTCGGCACCGACGATGCGGGCGCCGTCGTCGGGCGGTACGGGGGCCGCTGCTCCGCTGGTGGCCGCGGCGCCCACGAGCAGGGCGGAGGCGGCGCCGGCGGCGAGCAGCCCCCGTAGGCGGACGTCGAACTTCACGAGCTTCATGGGCGTCTCCGTGGGGATGCGGTGCATGGGGATGCGGTGCGTGAGGATGTAGCGCGCATGACAATTCGTGGTCATGGCTCGCGTCACCTTTCGCGCCGTCCACGCCCCCGGGGCGCGGATCGGTGCGACGGTGTCTCGTGGAAGGGAACTTAGGCACCGGCCCGGCGCGCGCCTATCCGGGTGTCACCGGCACGGACACGCAAGTAATTGCGGCGCCCGGTACGACGCGTCCAGGTGCGCGCGGAACCGCTCGGCGGCCCGTCGGCCGTGGACGGCCGCCGGCGCTGAACAACGCGTGCCGCGGGGCCGTACCTCTCGGCAGATCATCACGCATCCACCCCGGAAGGGAACCCAGCATGACCAGCGCATCGTTTCATCCCGCAACGGGACCGGCCCGTCGTACCGTCGTGGCGGCGGCCGGAGCGGCGTCTCTCGGCGCCGTGCTGGCCGCCTGCGGAGGTTCGGACGACGACGCGTCCGGCGACACCGGCACCGCTCCCTCCGGCAGCCCCTCCCAGGAGGCGGGCGGCGGCGGTTCGGGCGGCGGGGAGAACGCGGGGGCCGCGGGGGCCGCCCTCGCGGCGACGGCCGACATACCCGAGGGCGGCGGGAAGGTCTTCCCCGACCAGAAGGTGGTGGTGACCCAGCCCGCGGCGGGCGACTTCAAGGCGTTCTCCGCCACCTGCACCCATCAGGGCTGCGCCGTGCGGAGCGTGGCCGACGGTCTCATCAACTGCCCGTGCCACAACAGCAGTTTCTCGATCACCGACGGCAGTGTGCAGGGCGGTCCCGCGCCCAAGCCGCTGCCCGCCGTGCAGATCACGGTCAGCGGGGACTCGATCCGGCTGGCCGGATGACCGTGGCGCAGCGCCGGGGGCGCAGGATCATGATGACCCCCGGCGAACTGGAGGCCTTCCTCACCACCCAGCGCACCTGCCGGGTCGCCACCGTCTCGGCCGACGGCGCCCCGCACGTGAGCACGCTCTGGTTCGTCTGGGACGGTGCCTCGATGTGGCTGTACTCGGTCGTGCGCAGCCGTCGCTGGACGGACCTGCGGCGCGATCCGCGGGTGGCGATCGTCGTGGACACCGGTGAGGAGTACGACGAGTTGCGGGGCGCGGAGCTGTCCGGCCGGGTGGAGTTCGTGGGCGAGGCGCCGCGCACCGGTCGGCTGTGCGCGGAACTCGACTTCCCGGAGACGCTGTTCGCCCGCAAGAACTTCGGCCTCCAGGAGATGCCGCACGACGGCCGGCACGCCTGGCTGCGGCTGACGCCGGAGAAGGTCGTCTCCTGGGACTTCCGCAAGCTGGCGTCCGGATAGCCCCGGCGGGCCCGGCGGCGGCCCGGCGGCCCGCCGCCGGGCACCTCCCCCGCCCCCGGTCGCTCACCCCGCCTCGCCCACCTCCCGCGCCGTGGCCCGCAGCGCGTCCACCGCCGCCCGGATCGACGGGCGGCGGTCGGCGTCCGCGCGCCAGACCACGTACACGTGCCGGCGCACCCGCTGCCTCAGCGGCACGGTGACCACGGCGGCGGGCATCGGGTGGCGCCCGAGCAGGGGCGCGATGCACACGCCGAGCCCCGCGGCGACCAGCCCGAGCTGGGTGTGGGTCTCGGCGGCGCGGTGGCCGACGATCGGCTCGATGCCTTTCGAACGCAGCGTGAACATCAGCCACTCGTGGCAGAACTCGCCCTCGCCCCACGTGATCCACTCGTCCTCGGCGAACTCGGCGAGGTCCACCTCGTCCCGGCCGGCGAGCCGGTGGCCGACGGGCATGGCGACGTCGGCGGGATCGTCCAGGAGCGGGGCCTTGACCAGGCCGTCGGGCAGCGGCATCGGCTTGTTGTACCAGTCGAGCACGACGGCCAGGTCCAGGTCGCCGCGGACCACGCCGTTGATGCCGCGCTCCGGCTCCAGCTCCGAGGAGCGGATGCGCAGCGCGGGGTGCTCGGTGCGCAAGGTGGCCAGCGCGGCGGGGAAGAGTCCGCGGGCGGCCGTCGGGAACGCCGACAACCGCAGCTCGCCCGCCACCTGGCCGCGCTGCGCCTCCAGGTCCGCCTGGGCCAGCTCGACCTGGGAGAGGATACGGGCCGCGTGCTCGGCGAGCAGCCGGCCGGCGTCCGTGAGGCGCACGCCCCGCCCGTTCTTGGCGAGCAGCCGCTGACCGGCTTCGCGCTCCAGCTTGGCCATCTGCTGCGAGACGGCCGAGGTGGTGATGTGCAGTCCGGCCGCGGCGCCGCTGACCGATCCGTGCCGGGCGAAGGCGTCGAGGGTCCGCAGGCGCTCCAGGTTCAACATGTAAGCGATGCTACGAGATATTCCGTGCGAAATCTCGATTGTGCTACGAGGTGTGCTGCTTCATCGTTGCCTGCATGAGCAGCAGCGCCGCGTCCCCATCCGTCCCCTCCCCGGCCCGCCGTGTCCTCGACTGGCGGCTGCGGTTCGGGGCCCTCTCCCTCGTCTGGGGTTTCAGCTTCCTCTTCATGAAGGTGGGCACCGAGAGCTTCGCCCCGTTCCAGGTCACGCTCGGACGGCTGGCGTTCGGCACGGCGGTGGTCGCCGCGGCGATGGCGGTGAAGCGGGAGCGGCTTCCGCGCGGCGCGTGGACGTGGGTGCATCTCATGGTCGCCGGATTCCTCCTCAACGCGCTGCCGTTCTCCCTGTTCGCCTTCTCGGAGCTGACCATCCCGTCGTCGCTGGCGGGCATCTGCAACGCGACCTCGCCGCTGTGGGGCATGGCCCTGTCGCTGGTCGCCCTGTCCGAGGACCGTCCGACGCGCCGCCGGGTGGCCGGTCTCGGCATCGGTTTCCTCGGCGTCCTGACGGTGCTGGGCGTCTGGCAGGGCTTCCACGGCCTCGACGTCACGGGCACGGCGCTGGCCCTGCTGGCCTCGTTCAGCTACCCGGTCGGCTGGATCTACGTCCGCCGCACCCTGGCCGGCTCCAGCCACTCCCACCTGTCGCTGACCGGCGCCCAGCTGGGCCTGGCCACCCTGCAACTGGCGGTCGTGACACCGCTGTTCACCTCGGTGCCGACCAGCTTCCCGTTGCTCCCGCTGCTGGCGGTCGCGGCCCTGGGCGTCCTCGGCACCGGGCTGGCCTTCCTGATCCAGTACGACCTGGTCGCCGAGATCGGCCCGACGACCGCCCAGATGGTCACCTACTTCACGCCGGTCATCGCCACGGCAGCGGGCGTCGCGCTGCTCGGCGAGTCGCTGTCCTGGTCGACACCCCTCGGCGCGGCCGTCGTCCTGGCCGGGGCGGCACTGACCCAGTCCCGCCCCAGGGCCGACCGCGACGGGCACACGCCCGCACCGGCGCGCCGGGCGTCGCCGTCGGGGGCACGCCAAGGGTCCCGGGTCTGAGGAGCAGCCCGACGCCAAGGGTCCCGGGCCTGAGGAGCAGCCCGACGCCAAGGGTCCCGGGCCTGAGGAGCAGCCCGGCTCAGACGTAGCTCCGGGGCGGCCCCGCGCCCGGCCCCACCGCCGCCGCGACCGCCGCCGCCAGCGGTCCGGCCTCCTCCCCCAGCGTCGAGACGGTGATCCGGATGCCGGGCGGCGCGGCCAGCCGGAAGCGGGCGCCGGGGGCCACGGCCCACCCGGCGTGCAGGAGCCGGGCCACGGCACCGGTCTCGTCCGGCACCGGGATCCACACGTTCATGCCGCTGCGCCCCTGCCCGGTGACCCCGTGCTCGGCCAGGGCACCGAGGAGCGCGTCCCGGCGCCGCCCGTACACCCCCGCCACGGCGCGGGCGTCCACCGCGCCGTCGGCCCACAGCCGGGCCACCGCCCGCTGGGTGATGCGGCTGACCCAGCCGGGGCCGAGCCGCTGCCGCCCGCGCACCCGGTCGAGCGTGACGACGTCGCCGGTGAGCACGGCGAGCCGCAGGTCGGGACCGCAGGCCTTGGCGGCGGAGCGGACGAAGGCCCAGCTGCGGGTCGTACCGGCGAGCGGGTGCAGCGGGAGGTCGACGATGCCGTGGCCGTGGTCGTCCTCGATGAGCAGCGTCCCGGGGTGGTCGCGCAGGACGGACCGCAGGGCACGCGCGCGTGCCGGGCCCACGGCGGCGCCCGTCGGGTTCTGCGCGCGGTCCGTGACCACCAGGGCGCGGGCGCCGGCCGCGAGGACCCGGCGCACGTCCTCGGGCAGCGGCCCCTGGTCGTCGACGCCGACGGGGACCGTGCGCAGGCCGAGCGCCGGCACCAGGTCGAGGAGGCTGCCCCAGCCGGGATCCTCGACGGCGACGGCGTCGCCGGGCTTGAGGTGGGCCCCGAGGACCCGCTCCATCGCGTCCAGCGAGCCGGACGTCACCACCACCGGCCCGTCCGGCACACCGTCCGCGTCCAGTTCGGCCCGCGCGACGCGGGCCAGCTTTGGGTCCACGGGCGCGTGCCCGTACAGCACCGGTTCGCGGTCGCCCTGCCCGGCCGCCGCGGCGAAGACCGGGCCCAGCGCGGGCAGCAGCGCCGGGTCCGGATTGCCGTCGGACACGTCGCGCACCCCCGCGGGCACCTCGACGCGGATGAACTCCCGCCCGGTGGTGGCCGGCATCGCGCGCACCCGGCTGCCCCGCCGCCCGGCCGTCTCGATGACCCCGCGTTCCCGCAGGGTGCGGTAGGCGGCGGCGACGGTGTTCGGGTTCACCCCGAGGCGCTCGGCCAGCTCCCGCATCGGCGGCAGGGGTTGCCCCGGCCGCAGTTCTCCCGAGCCCACCGCACGCTCGACGCTCGCGGAAATCTCCGCTGCGCCCCGCCCTGTGATCCGATACTCTCCTAGCACAAAGACAATTATGCACTAGTGCAATGGAGAGTGTCATGCAGGGGACCACGGGGACACCGTCGCAGCCGACCGGCACCTACCCGCCCACCGACCGCACCGTCCCCACCCGCTCCCCGGACCGGGCGTCCTACGACAGGGAGCTGGTGCACTCGATACTCGACGAGGGCTACGTCTGCCATCTCGGCTTCGTCCGCGACGGCGCCCCGGTGGTCCTGCCGACGCTGTACGGCCGGGTGGGCGAGCGGCTCTACGTGCACGGCTCGACGGGCTCGCGTCCGCTGCGGATGACGGGCGCGACCGACCCGGGGCTGCCGGTCTGCCTGACGGTGACGCACGTGGACGCGCTGGTGCTGGCCCGCTCGGCCTTCCACCACTCCATCAACTACCGGTCGGTGGTGGTGCACGGCACGGCGTACGAGGTGACGGACCCCGAGGAGCGGCGCACGGCCCTGGACGCCCTGGTCGACCACGTCGTCCCGGGCCGCTCCCGCGACTCGCGGCCGGCCGACAAGAAGGAGCTGGCCGCCACCGCAGTGATCCGCCTCGACCTGGACGAGGTCTCCGCCAAGCTCCGCACCGGCGGGGTGAACGACGAGCCGGAGGACCTCGCCCTCCCGCACTGGGCCGGTCTCGTCCCGCTGCGCAAGGGGTACGGGGCTCCGGTCGCCGACCCGGACCTGGCGCCCGGGACGGCGCTGCCCGACTACCTGTCGGCCGGGTGACACCGGCCCGCGCCGGGGGCGCGGGGCCCAACCGCATCACCATCTACGGCATCGACCTGCCTCGGGAGGGGCTCCCGCCGTCACGCGGGCGCGGGCCGCGTCCGCGCGTCCCGTGCCGCCCGTGTCTCCGCCACCGCGAGCCCCGCGACCGAGCCGAGCATCAGCAGCGTGCCCGCCAGGGTCGCCGCCGTGAGGTGTTCGCCGAGCAGCAGGACGGCGAGCGCCGCGGCGCTGACCGGCTCCAGGAGCATGATCACGGAGACGGTCGCGGACCGGACGACGGCCGCACCGGCGAAGTACAGCCCGTAGGCGAGCGCGGTCGGGACGGCGGCGACGTACGCGAGGAGCCACAGGAGCTGGACCGGTTCGGCGGTGTGCGGCACCAGGCCCTCGACCAGCGCGAGCGGCAGCAGGCACAGGCTCGTGACGGCGAACGCCCCCACCGACGTGCCGGCCGCGTCCGCCCCGCCGTCCCGCCCCCACCAGCGGGTGAGCAGCGTCATCACCGAGTACCCGACGGCGGACAGCAGCGCGAGGAGCACACCCGGCAGGCGGACGGTCGTACCCCCGCCGCCGAGGACGAGCACCACGAGCCCGGCGAGCGCGCCGACGACCGCCGCGGCGCCGCCCGACCCCAGGTGCTCACCGAGGGCGAGGCGCGCGCCGAGGGCGATCAGCACGGGCCCCGCGCCGAGGGTGACGACGGTGGCCACGGCGAGACCGGTGGACTGCACGGCGGCGAAGTAGGCGGTCTGGAACACCGCGAGCCCCAGACCGGTGATGACGGCCCGCAGCGCCTTGCGGGCGAACGGTTCACGGACGGCCGGGCGCACCCGCCGGCTCAGCGGGCGGGCGGCGAGCAGCAGCACGAGCCCCGCCGCGCACCGCCAGAACGACAGCGCGACGGGGCCCATGTCGCTGGCGCGGTAGACCAGCGAGGCGGCGGCACCGGCGGTGCCCCAGGCGACACCGGCGACGATCAGATAGAGGAGGCCACGCCCGACGGGCAGGCCGGAGACGGCATTCGACACGAGTTCTCTCCGCAGACGCGCACGAGGCGCGGAAAGTTCGGAGCGTCCTGGAACGACCGGGACGCGGGGACCTTCGTCTGCGGGCAGCACCGTCCGGCCCGGCGACAGCGCGCCGGGCTGGTCACAGGGGCCCGCCTCAGGCGGCCGGAGGCGGGAGGACGAGTGCGTCGGAATGCATGATCCGCACCCTAGGTCGCCGTCCCCCGGCTCGACAACTCCCTTTCGGGCCCGCCACTGGCCACCGGGTCCGCGGAGCCCTTCGCCGGGGTCGAGGACTGGGCGATGAAGGCGCCGGCCAGCACCACGACGCCGCCGACGATCTGCGGGGCGGAGAGGTGCTCGCCGAGCAGCACCCAGGCCAGCACGGTCGCGATGACCGCTTCGAGGCAGGCCACGACTCCGGCGACCTGCGGCGACAGCCGGCGCACGGCGACGATGCCGGTGACGTAGGCGAGCACGGTGGCGATGAGTACGACCCAGGCCAGCAGCAGGGCGGCGGCGACGGGGGTGCCGTCCATGGGGGCGGTGCCGCCGAGCACGGACCAGTCCATGGACCAGGGCCGGGCGACGAGGGTGAGCACGGCGGCGCCGACGAGCAGGCCGTAGGCGATGACGCCGAGCGGATCGGGCGCCTCGTCGCCGGCGTCGCTGCCCTGGTCGGACAGGACGAAGTAGCCGACCTGGCAGCAGGCGGCGCCGAGGGCGAGCAGCAGTCCGAGCGCGTCGAAGCCCAGCCCCGACCAGACCTCGACCACGCAGGCGAGGCCGCCGACCGCCAGGACCACGCCGACCGCGGCGGCCCGCGTGACCGGCCGCCGCTGCACGAACCGCACCCAGCCGAGGACCAGGGCGGGCGCCAGGTACTCGACGAGCAGCGCGACGCCCACCGGGATGCGGGAGATGGCCGCGAAGTAGCAGGCCTGCACACCGGCCACGGCGAGCAGGCCGTACCCGGCGACGAGGGCGGGGCGGCGGCGCGGCAGCGCGCGGTGGCGCACGGCGAGCGGCAGCATCACCAGGGCCGCGCCGGCCACCCGCAGCCAGACCACGTGGAGCGGATCGAGTCCGGCCTCGATCAGCGGCTTGGCCGCGACTCCGGATCCTCCGAAGGCGACCGCGGAGGCCAGTGCCAGGCCGAGCCCGGTGCCCTTGCCGCGGCTGCCGTGAGCGCTGTCAGACGTATGCACCGGCACATGATGACAGGGGTCGACATGACCGTCACCCCCAATGACACCTGTCTCACCGACTGGACGGCCGAGTGGCACCTTGGGGCGGGAGGAACGGGCGGGACTTCAGGGGGTCGCCTCGAAATGGCTCTCCACCCGGGCGAGCACGGCGTGCGGTTCGACGGCGGCACGGGCCAGCACCTCGACGGCGCGGGTCCGCGGGTCCGCGACCAGGGCGGCGAGCAGGTCCACGCCACCGGCCCGGATGGCTCCGCGACGGGCGGCGCGGGCACAGGCGTCCTCCATGGCCGCCGCGGCCGGCGGGGAGAACCCGGCGGCGCCGGTCACCACGGGGACGGCGCCGGAGTCCTCCACGGAACTCTGCCAGCGCAGGCCGTAGCCGATGCTGCGCTGCACCAGGTAGCCGAGGACGCGGGCGATCCGTGGTCCGTCGCCGAGCAGCTCACGGGCCTCCGCGTCGCACTCCAGCAGCGAGTGCAGCAGATGGGCCGTGTCGATCTGCCGGTCCCCGTCCCGCACCGCCCGGCGGCGGGCGCCGGAGACCGCCGAGGCCAGTTCCGCGCTGAACCGGTCATCGTGGTCGGTGCCGTCCGGCCACCGGCCGCCTTGCTCGCCGGCCGACTGCCGGGGGATACGGGGTTGCACATCTCCCAGCTCATCAGTCCCGCGGGGCCCGGTCATCCCCGAGGGGAAGCATTTCGTCGTCCCACACAGAGTGGACCCGCCGGGCCGGAATCTCCTCCTTGCGGATGAGATCAGGCCGTTTCGGCCGGCCGGGCGCGCGCCGCCTTGCCGCGCGCCCCCCGGGGCAACCGAAACGCTTGCTCGCGGGTCGAACCGGGACATGAGGAGCAGGTGCTGGCTCGTGGCACTGCCCGCCGTGGACGGCAGGCAGTACGTGTACCGGGTGGACGCCCCCGCGGAGGCGCTGCTCGCCGACCTGTTCTGGGACGCCTGGCACTGCCACGACGAGAGCACCTTTCCGCGCGCGTGGGACGTCTTCGACGCGGCGGTGATACGGCGGGTCGACTGAGCGCTCCGCACACGGAGGTGCCCCGCGGATCCACTCCGCGGGGCACCTCCTTGAGCCACCTCTTTCGGAAGCGTCGCTTTCGGCGGCGCCGGCCCTCGTCGGACCCGTCCGCCGTCAGTCCTCGTCGGCGAGGATCAGGTACAGCTTCTTGCGGGCGTCGCCGATGACGGCGAGCGCCTTCTCCCGCTGCTCCTTGCTGCCGGTCTTCCAGACCTGGCCGAAGGCCTCCATCAGCCCGAAACCGGCCTGACGGATGTCGTTGAGAGCCTCCCAGTCGACGCCCCGCGAGGCCTCCTCCCAGGGCGCCTCCGGACCCTCCTCGGCCGCGGTGCGGCCCGCCTCGGTGAGCGCGAAGAGCTTCTTGCCGCCTTCGCTCTCACTGGCGATCAGCCCCTCGTCCTCCAGCAGCTGGAGGGTGGGGTACACCGAACCGGGGCTGGGCTTCCACGCCCCGCCGCTGCGCTCGGCGATCTCCTGGATCATCTCGTAGCCGTGCATCGGCCGGTCCTTCAGGAGGGCCAGGATCGACGCCCGCACGTCGCCCCGCCGTGCCCTCCCCCTGGGCCCGCCGCGCCCTCGGCCGCCCCAGGGGCCCCCTTGGCCGAATCCCGGCCCGAAGGGACCGCCGGGACCGCCGCCGGGACCGCCCGGCCCGAAGGGGCCGAACGCCGCACGCCGGCCCTCGAAGCCGCCGCGGCCGAAGGGCCCGAACGCGCCGCCCTCTCCGGGGCCGGGGCCGTGTCCACCGTGTCCACGCTCGTATCCGTGGTTACGCATCGCCATCACTCCATTCAGTCGTTGATCAGTCGCGATGCCTCAACGATATATCGGAACGTATCGCGGCGCAAGCGTCTGCCGACGGACGGAGGCGGCCGTCGTGGACCTCGGCGATCCGGTCGACGGCGGTGAGGTGGGTCCGGTCGTGGGTGACCAGGACGGTGGCGCTCGCCCAGTGGTGGGTGAGGCGGGCGATCAGGTCGATGACGGCGGCGCCGCGTTCGTGGTCGAGGGCGCTGGTGGGTTCGTCGACCAGGAGGACGGTGGGGTCGTTCATCAGGGCCCGCGCGAGGGCGACGCGCTGACGCTGGCCGCCGGAGAGCTGATGGGGACGGCGGCCCGCCTGGCCGGCCAGCCCGACCGCGTCCAGGAGCTCCATCGCCCGGCTCCGGGCCGAGCGCGGCCTGCGGCCGTCGATCACGGCCATGACCTGCAACTGCTCGACCGCGGTGAGCGACGGCAGCAGGTTGGCCTGCTGGAAGACGATGCCGATCCGGCGGCGCCGCAGCGTGGTCAGCTCACCGCGGCTCAGACCGGTGGTGGGGGTGCCGTCCACGGTGACGGTCCCGGCGTCGGGTGCGATGAGGGTGGCGGCGACGGCCAGCAGGCTGGACTTGCCCGAGCCGGAGGGGCCGACCACGGCGGTCAGGCTGCCCCCGGGGACCTGGAGGCTGACCCGGTCGAGCGCGGTCAGGCGCTCCCCGCCGTCGGGGTAGGTGAGGGTCACGTCGGTCAGGTTCAGGCTCATCGGGCGCTCCCCAGGGCGGTCAGCGGGTCGACGGAGGTGATCCGGCGGATGGACAGGGCGGCTCCGAGGGCGCCGAGGAGGACCGTCACGGCGGCCGGGACGAGGACGGTCGCGGGCGTGAGGAGGAAGGGCACGGCCGAGCCCGCGACGAGCGCCCCAAGGGCGGCGGCGAGGCCGGTGCCGACGAGGGTGCCGCCGACCAGCAGGACGACGGCCTGGCCGAGGGCGTCCTTGAGGAGATGGGCGGTGGAGGCGCCGAGCGCCTTGAGGACGGCGATGTCACCGCCGCGCTGGATGGTCCACACGGTGAAGAAGGCGCCGACGACGAGGGCGGAGATGGCGAACAGGAAGCCGCGCATCAGCTGGAGAGAGCCGTTCTCGGAGGTGTAGGAGCCGATCGCGGACAGCGAGTCGGCGGTGGTGACCGTCCTGGTGCCGGCCTGTTCGTCGACGGCCGCCACGTCGGCCCCGTGGGTGGTGCTCAGCGCGATGACGGTGGCCGTGGGACCGTCTCCGCCGCCGTCGTCGTCGGGAGGAGCGGCCTTCCGCCACACGTCCAGGCTGGTCCAGACGACCGGGGTGTGGCTGAAGGAGGCGTCGCCGCGCACCGCGGCCACGCTCAGCCGCTGCCCGGCGAGGGCGAAGGAGTCGCCGGGCCGCACGCCGAGGTCCTCGGCGGCCGTGGTGGACAGCACCGCCGCGCCGTCGTCGATCCGGCCGCCGTCGGGGGCGAGGCGGGAGCCGGGCCGCACGCCGAAGGCGGAGACGCCGGTACTCCGGTCCCCCGCGGTGGCCTTGGTGGTGGTGATGCCGAGCGGTTCGGCTCGCTCGACGCCGGGGGCCCGGGACCACAGCCGCCACTGCCGCTCGGTGACCGTGGAGTCGGCGTACGACAGGTCGCCGCCGCGGGGCACCTGGAAGGCGATCCGGTCGGCGGGCAGTCCCGTGATCGCGGAGGTGTTCTGCCGGCCGAGCCCCGCCGTCAGTCCGGACAGCAGTCCCACCAGCAGGGTGATCAGCACGATGACGGTCCCCATCAGGGCGAAGCGCCCCTTGGCGAAGGTGAGGTCTCTCCAGGCGACGAACACGGCCCCGGCCTGTCCTTTCCAGAGGTGGATGCGGTACGCCCCCACCGTCGCCGTCGGCACCCCGCCCGCGCGTCCCGCGCAGGACCGCACTTCACGGGCCGGAAGGCGGCACGCGGGTTGTACCTTTCGGCGGAGGCCGCCGGGCGCCGCCTTTCGTAGCCTGGGACGCACTGTGAACCCTTCCGCCCCCGCGAGCCCTTCCGCCCCCGCCCTGACTCCGACCACCCGCGCCCTGGCCTGGTGCCTGCACCTGCTGGTCGTCGGTCTGCTCGTCCTGGTCGCCGTCCGGGCCGTGACCGACGGCCGGCCGCACGCCGGGGCGATCGCCGCCGTGGCGGCGGCGTGCGGCCTGGCGTACGCGGCCGGGCCGGTGCTGCCCCGTGTCCGGCTCGTCCGGCGGGCCGCCGCCTGGTGGCTGGCTGCCGTGGGCGCCGTATGGCTGGTGCTGCTGGCGCTCTCCCCCGAGGCGGTGTGGGTGGCCTTCCCGCTGTACTTCCTCCAGCTCCACCTGCTGTCGCGCCGGGCCGGCCTGGCCGCCGTGAGCCTCACCGCCGTGGCCGCCGTCGCCGGATACGCCGCCCACACCGGCTCCTTCGGTCCCGCCATGGTGATCGGACCCACGCTCGGTGCCGCCGTCGCCGTCGCGGTGGTGTGGGGATACCAGGCCCTGTACCGCGAGAGCGAGCGGCGCAGGCGCCTGATCGAGGAGCTCACCGCCACCCGTGCCGACCTCGCCCGCGCCCAGCACACCGCCGGGGTGCTCGCCGAGCGCGAGCGGCTGGCCCGGGAGATCCACGACACCCTCGCCCAGGGCCTGTCCAGCATCCAGTTGCTGCTGCGCGCCGCCGAGCGCGCCCTGCCGGGGCGGCCGGACGCCGCCGCCGGACACGTCGTGGCGGCCCGGCAGGCCGCCGTGGACAACCTGGCCGAGGCCCGCCGCTTCGTCGCCGCCCTGACCCCGCCCACCCTGGAGGGCACGACCCTGGCCGGCGCCCTGGAACGCCTGTGCGCCACGACGTCGGCCCGGCACCGGATCACCGCCCGCTTCCGGGCCACCGGCACCCCCGCGCCGCTGCCCACCGCCCACGAGGTCGCCCTCCTGCGGGTCGCGCAGTCCGCCCTCGCCAACACCGTCCGCCACGCCGGCGCCACCACGGCCGAGCTCACCCTCAGCCACCTCGGCGACCGGGTCGCCCTCGACGTCGTCGACGACGGCAGCGGCTTCGATCCCGCCGAGCCGCCCCCTGCCGACCCCGAGGCGGGCGGCTTCGGCCTGGCCGCCATGCGGGCCCGGCTGGACGCCCTCGGCGGCACCCTGACCATCGAGTCCGCGCCCGGCCACGGCACCGCCCTGGCCGCCCGGCTGCCCCTCACTCCGCCCACCGAACTCGAGGCCTGCCCGTGACCGACACCCCCATCCGCCTGCTCCTGGCCGACGACCACCCCGTGGTGCGGGCCGGGCTGCGCGCCGTACTGGAGACCGAGCCCGGCATGCTGGTGGTGGCCGAGGCGGCCACCGCCGAGGAGGCCGTCGCCCGCGCCGAGCGGGGGGACGTCGACGTCGTGCTCATGGACCTGCAATTCGGCAGGGGCATGAACGGCGCCGAGGCCACCGCCGCCATCGCCGCCCGCCCCGGGGCCCCGCGGGTCCTGATCGTCACCACGTACGACTCCGACGCCGACACCCTGCCCGCCATCGAGGCCGGGGCGACGGGCTACCTCCTCAAGGACGCGCCGCCCGAGGACCTCGCGGACGCCGTACGCACCGCCGCCGCCGGACGCACCGCCCTCGCCCCCGCCGTCGCCGACCGGCTCATGAACCGGCTGCGCACCCCCGGCACCACGCTGACCCGACGCGAGACCGAGGTGCTTGCGCTGGTGGCCGGCGGCCTGTCCAACCAGGCCGTCGGGGACCGCCTCCACCTCACCGAGGGCACCGTCAAGTCACATCTGGCCCGCGTCTACGCCAAGCTCGGCGTCGACTCGCGCACCGCCGCCGTCGCCACCGCGACGTCCCTCGGGCTGATCCGCCGCTGACCGGGCACGAGACGGACCCGCCGATCCCGCGAAAAGCGGTCCAGCACTCCGGAATTGGCCTTGGTCCGCGGCCCTCGCCGGGGCTCTAGCGTCGGGGCATGCGCATCCGAATCGTCGACGCCTTCACCGACCGCCCCTTCGCCGGCAACCCCGCCGGGGTCCTGCTCCTCGACGCCTTCCCGGACGACGACCGGCTCCAGCGGGTCGCCCTGGAGGTCAATCACTCCGAGACGGCGTTCGCCCACCGCCTGCCGACGGGCGGCGAGGCGGACTGGGCGCTGCGCTGGTTCACGCCGGCCACCGAGGTCGCGATGTGCGGCCACGCCACGCTCGCCACGGCCCACGTCCTGCACACCACCGGCGCCCACGAAGGGCCGGTGCGGTTCGCCACCCGCAGCGGCGTCCTGACCGCGACACCGCGCGAGGACGGTTCGATCACCCTGGACTTCCCGACCGCGCCCCTCACACCGGTCGAGACCCCGGCGGGTGTCGCCGAGGCCCTGGGCGCCGAGCCCCGTACGGTTTTGGACACCGGGCCGAACATCGGGGACCTGCTGGTGGAGGTCGCCGACGAGAAGACGGTCCGCGCCCTGACCCCGGACCTCGAGGCACTGGCCGCCCACTCCGAGCGCGGCGTCATCGCCACCGCCCGCGCCGAGGACCCGGCCCGCGGCTACGACTACGTCTCCCGCTGCTTCTTCCCCAACGTCGGCGTCGACGAGGACCCGGTCACCGGCAGCGCCCACACGGCGCTGGCCCCCTTCTGGTCCGAGCGCCTCGGCCGCCCCGGCCTCACCGGGCTCCAGGCGTCGTCCCGCTCCGGCCGGGTGCGTACGGAACTGCGCGGTGCGCGCACGCTGCTGAGCGGGCACGCGGTGACGGTGATCGACGGCGAGCTGCTGGTCTGATCCGATCGGCGCCCTGCTCCCCGCCAAGGGGGGCGGGCCCCGGCGGTCACGCCGTCGGCAGCCAGTCCACCTTCCCGGCGAGCAGTCCGTAGCCGACGAAGGCCCCGATGTCGAGCAGCGAGTGCGCCACCACCAGCGGCCCCACGCGGCCCCAACGGCGGTAGAGGAGGACGAACACCACGCCCATCACCATGTTGCCGACGAACCCGCCGATCCCCTGGTAGAGGTGGTACGACCCGCGCAGCACCGAACTGGCCGCCAGTGACGCGCCCGCTCCCCAGCCGAGCTGGTCCAGCCGGCGCAGCAGGTAGCCGACGACGATGACCTCCTCCAGGACGGAGTTCTGCACCGCCGAGAGGATCAGGACGGGGTACTTCCACCACACGTCGGGCAGGGCCTCGGGCACCACGGTGAGGTTGAAGCCGAGGCCGCGCGCGGCGAGGTAGAAGGCGATGCCGGTGCTGCCGATGACGGCGGCGACGGCGGCCCCGCGGCCCAGGTCCGGCCAGGGACGGGTGCGGTCGAAGCCGAGGGTGCGCAGACTGCGCCCCTCGCGCAGCAGGAAGTGCGCGACGAGGGCCACCGGGACGAGCGCCGTGGTGATCCCGAAGAGCTGCCAGGCCAGGTCGAGCCAGGGGCGGCCGGGCGCCGCGGAGGCGTTGAGGGTGGCCGCCTGGTCCTTGAGGCCGCCCGGCCGGGTGACCGAGCCGATGAAGCTGATCAGCGCGGACACACCGCTCGCACCGAGCGACAGCGCGAGGACGAGCAGCGTCTCGTCACGCAGGATCCGCCGTGAGAGCCGCTCCTCGGTCAAGGGCTGTTCGCCGAGTCGTTTCTGAGGGAACGCATCGTCCACCGGGCCCGCCTCCGCCATGCACACCTGCCTCCAGCTCGGACGTCACAGCTTGCCCGATGAGTACGGGGCGGCGCGCGGCGGGGGCGGACGGCGCGGCGGTCAGCTCAGCGGCACCGGTTCCGGCAGGCCCACCGGCCACCGGTGCACCGGGTCGCCCTCGCGCATCAGCTCGACGTAGCGGCGGGTCGTGGCGGCCAGCGCGGCCTCCCGGGACAGACCCGCCTCCAGCGCCCGGTGGAAGGTGGCCGCCTGCCAGGACGCGCCGTTGACCCGGCGTCGGCACCGCTCCTCGATCACGCCGAGGTAGAGGTCCCGGTCCGCGGGCTCCACCCCCCACGCGTCGAGACCGGCCGCGGCGAGCGGCAGCAGTTCGTCGCGTACGAGGACGGCGGCGTCGACCTCGTTGGTGCCGCCCAGCCGGCCGCGCCGGGGCCACTCGAAACGGGCGTCGATGCCGTGGCGGCACGCGGCCTCGAAGTTGGCGGCGGCGGCCTCGAACGGGAGCCGGGTCCACACCGGTCGGGGTTCGTCGGCCAGTGCGCGCACGACCCCGTAGTAGAAGGCCGCGTTGGCGATGACGTCGGTGACGGTGGGGCCCGCGGGCAGTACGCGGTTCTCGACGCGCAGGTGCGGGACGCCGTCGGCGATGTCGTAGACGGGGCGGTTCCAGCGGTAGACGGTGCCGTTGTGCAGGACGAGTTCGGACAGCGCGGGCACACCGCCCGCGTCCAGGACGTCCAGCGGGTCCTCGTCGTCGCAGATCGGCAGCAGCGCCGGGAAGTAGCGCCGGTTCTCCTCGAAGAGGTCGTACGCCGAGGTCACCCAGCGCTCGCCGAACCAGGTGCGCGGCCGCACGCCCTGGGCCTGGAGTTCGGGCGGGCGGGTGTCGGTGGACTGCTGGAACAGCGGGGGCCGGGACTCGCGCCACAGTTCGCGCCCGAAGAGGAAGGGCGCGTTGGCGCCGACGGCGATCTGGGCGGCCGTGACGGCCTGGGCCGCGTTCCACACGTCGGCGAAGCGGTCCGGGGTGACCTGGAGGTGGAGCTGCACCGAGGTGCAGGCGGCCTCGGGGGCGATGGACTTGGAGGTGCAGGTCAGGCGCTCGACGCCCTCGATGTCGAGGGTGAAGTCCTCGCCGCGGGCGGCCACGATCTGTTCGTTGAGCAGGGCGTACCGGTCGACGGCGGAGAGATTGGACGAGACCAGGTCGTCCCGGTCCAGCGTCGGCAGAATGCCGATCATCGCGATTCCCGCGTCCACCTCGCCCGCCTTGCGGTCCGCATATGCCAAGGACGTACGGATCTCCTCGGCGAGCCGGTCGAATACCCGGCCGCCCAGACGGTGGGGAGCAATGTTGACCTCCAGGTTGAACATGGCGAGTTCTGTCTGGAAGTCCCGGCTCGCGATGCGCTCGAGGACTTGCGCATTCAACATTTTCGGCATCCCGTCGGCACCGACGAGATTCAATTCGATCTCCAGCCCCATCAGGTTCTTCGGGCGGTCGAACCGCTTCTCCGCCAGAAGTCGCTCCAGGCCCGTCAGGCACCGCTGGAGCTTCTCGCGGTAGCGCTGGCGATCGGACAGGTCGAACTGACCTGCCACGACCTTCTCCCCCATGGAAGAGTCCCTTCTCGGAGCGATGAGTGGAAGATCCGGCCCGCCGCTGTCCGGTGGCCGGTCAGGTGGGATGATGCCCCGCCGAAGCGATCGATAACGTCCCCGCGCCGACCCGGCAGCCGCTACGCTGTGCCGGTGTGACCGGTGGCACATTCACCGGGCATGGCGCGTCGAGCAGTTTCCCGGGCCGGCAACTCGTGAAAAACGCCGACGACAATTGGCCGACCGCTCGGTGAACATTCCCCGAGGTCATCGCCGTACACCTGGCCCGAAATACGGAGGAATACCGCATCCCGACGGCCGAATTCAGCCTTGTACTCGTTGCCGGAATCGGCTAGCCGAAACACAGTCTGAACACATGTCGTATAAACTCCGCGGACAAGGCAGCGGATCGGCGCCCACGGTCGAAGGATCCCGCCGTCGAACTGACGCGCGGCAGGGCTCTCTCCCGCACCTCGGTTCCCGGCCCCGGCCCCTGCCTTCCCCAGCCCTGTGAGCCGACAGCGTCGTCCGCCCAGCTCCGCCCTCGCGCCACCGTGCCTTCGAATGAGAGGCGACCCATCATGCCCCTGCGAGCCCCCCAGGCCCCCGCGCCCGCCCTGCGCTCCGTCCTCACCGCCCTCTCCTCGCCCACCGCGGTCCGCGAGGCCCGGACCCCCGCGCTGCTCGACGCCCAGGGACCCGTCACACCCGAACTGCCGTTGCCCGTGCATGTGCTCGACCGGGTCACGGCGGAGGGCGTGGCGGCGACGCGACTGGCCGGCTGGCGGTTCCACCTCCGGTGCGGCGACCGGACCGTGGCGGCGGCCGAGACGAGGCTGACCCCCGACGGCTGGACGTTCTCGCACTTCTTCGAAGGCCCCTACGTCGCCTCGACCGAGCGGGCGCTGCGGCAGGCCGAGTCGGTGCCCCAGTCCTGCCAGCCGCGGCTGCTGTCGGTTCCCGAGCTGTACATGCTCACCCTGTGGCTGCACGGCGACTGCGCCGCGGACCCCGCGTCCGGGCACCCCGCGGCCACCGACCTGCTGGTGCCGCTGGCGCCGGCCCCGCCCGGCATCGCGGCGCACCGGCCGCACCGGGTCGCCGAACTGCTGCCGGTGCTCACGGACCGGGTGACGCCGACGCGGCTGCTGGGTTCTCCCGCCTGATCCGTCCCCGCCGCCCCGCCGGCCTGGAGCCGTCGCCGCCCCCGCCGGCCCGCAGCCCCGCCCGACCCGCGCGGACTAGCCCCATTCGGCCATGCCGAACCATCCGAAGTGACAGTGCAGTTGCGCTGAACCGTCCGCGCGGGTGACGCGTCATCAACCTGTGAGAAGCGGTGCTGCCAAATACCTGCGGATCGACGTCCGTGGGGCAACACTGGGTTCGGACGAATCAAACAACGGGGGGCGGCCATGAACGAGGCTTCACGCCGCGGCACAGACCAGAGCACGAACTCATCCATCACCACAGACCGAGAGACCCCACTCATGTGTCAGCACCAGCCACCGTGCCCCTCAGCCGTCTCCGCCGACCGGGAGTCCGCCCGTCTCGTGGCGCACCACCCGGAGCAGGGCTGGAGCCTGCTGTGCAACGGTGTCGTCCTCTTCGAGGACACCGGTGAGCTACTGCCGGACGGTCGCGCCATCGCCCCGCACCGCCCGGTCGGCGCGGGCCTGACGACCGCCGCCTGACCACCGGCCGGGCGGTGTCACCCCGCCCGGAGCAGCACGGGGCCGGCCCGTAGCCACGGCTGCGCACCGGCCCCCACGCGCGTCCCGGCCCGGTCACTCCGCGTGTCCTACCCGGCCCGACACGGTGACGGCCCGGTTTCCTGGCCCGGCACTCCTTCCCCCGGGCGTGCCGTTTCCGGAAGACTCCCGGAGGTTTCGCGGTCGGTGTCGGCGGAGGTGGGGGAAGTGGCAGCAGACGAGCTCCGGGCGGGAACGACCGCCGGCCGCCGGGGCAGGGTCACGATCACGGACATCGCCCGCCGCGCGGGTGTCTCGGTGCCGACCGTGTCCCGGGTCGTGAACGGCCGCTCGGACGTGTCGCCCGGGACCAGGGCGCGGGTGGAGGAACTGCTGCGCCGCCACGGGTACCGCAAGCGCGCCGCGGCCCCCGGCCGCCGGGCCGCCCTGATCGACCTGGTCTTCAACGACCTGGACAGCCCCTGGGCCGTGGAGATCATCCGCGGGGTCGAGGAGGTGGCCCGCGCCGCCGGGGTCGGCACCGTGGTCTCCACGGTCCACGGACGCTCGGGCGACGCCCGTCAGTGGATGCTCAACCTGCGGGCCCGTGCCTCCGACGGCGTCGTCCTCGTCACCTCGGCCCTGGATCCGGTGCTCCACCAGCAGTTGCGCATCCTCGGCGTACCGCTGGTCGTCGTCGACCCCGCCGGCGCCCCCGCCCGGGACGTGCCCACCGTCGGCGCCGCGAACCGGTCGGGCGGCCTGCTGGCCACCGAGCACCTGCTGGCGCTGGGGCATCGCCGGATCGGCCTGATCGCCGGGCCGCCGCGGCTGCTGTGCTCACGCGCCCGTCACGACGGCTACCGCGCCGCACTGGACGGCGCGGGCGTCGCCGTCGACGAGGACCTGATCGTCCCCGGCGACTTCCGCCACGCGTCCGGCTTCGCGGCCTGCGAGGCCCTGCTGGAGCTGCCCGAGCCGCCGACGGCCGTCTTCGCGGCCGGCGACCAGATGGCACTGGGCGCGATCGAGGCGCTGCGCCGGCGGGGGCTGAGGGTGCCGCAGGACATGAGCGTCGTCGGCTTCGACGACCTTCCGGAGGTCCGCTGGTCGGCACCGCCCCTGACGACCGTGCGCCAGCCGCTCGCCGACATGGGCAGGACGGCCGCGCGCACGGTGCTCAGCCGGACCCGCGACGAACATCCGGACCCGGCACGGGTCGAACTGCCCACGGACCTGATCGTGCGCTCCAGCACGGCGCCGCCGCCCGCTCCCGCGGCGGCCCCCGGCTGAGCGCCCCCGCTACGACCGGCGTCCCAGCCTGCGGCGCGGCGAGCGCACCACGACCTGCCCCCAGCTGATTTCGCCCGTGATCTCCACCCTCAGCACCACGGGCACTCCCGTGTCGACGGCCCGCGGCGTCTTCACCTCGGCGTAGCTCGTCGCCAGGGAGTCGGTGTCCACCACGATGCCGGGCCGGGTCACGACCTTCAGCGCTCCGGCCCGCATGTCGAGATCGATGTGGAGGGTGTCGTGCGTGATCACGGCTCGCGCGAGATCGAGCGTCACCTCGCCCCAGGCCGACCGGATCTCCATCCGCCGCGGCACCACCCAGCCCTCGCCCCGCCGGGTGGACGCCCCCTGCTGGTCGATGCGGACCACGTCCTTGGCCGCCGGGCCCGGAACGCGGTCCGCCGCGGCCGGCAGGTCGGCGGTGAGGGCGGCCAGCTCCGCCTGGGTGCGCGCGGTGAGCGCCGCCCCCACCCGCTCGTCCAGCTCCTCGGCGGTCAGCCGGCCGTCGCCGGCGGCGGCGCTCAGTACGTCCACGGCCCGGTCCCGGTCCGCGTGCGAGGCCCGGAGCGCGGGCGTCGCGTCTTCCTGCGAGGGCTGCACCGACATAGCTCGAACCCCGATCTCCCCTGGCGTCCCGCGAACGCCCGGCCACTGTGGCAGACTGACGCCGACTAACGCTATATCGCGTTATACCCAACGGCCAACCCCGCGTCCACCGCTCCACCCCCGCGGCCTATCGTGACCGGCATGCAGTCCTACACGATCGGCCGGGCGGCGCGGCTGCTCGGCGTCAGCCCGGACACCGCGCGCCGCTGGGCCGACGCGGGCCGGATCGCCACCCACCGCGACGAGGGCGGACGGCGCGTCGTCGACGGGCGCGACCTGGCCGCGTTCTCGGTCGAACTGGCCCGCTCCGGCGGCGCCGACGAGGAGACCCCGCACACCTCGGTCCGCAACGCGTTCCCCGGGATCGTGACCGCGATCAAGCTCGGCGATGTCGCGGCCCAGGTCGAGATCCAGGCCGGCCCGCACCGGCTCGTCTCCCTGCTGACCAGGGAGGCGGTGGAGGAACTCGGCCTGGAGGTCGGCGTGGAGGCCACCGCCCGGGTGAAGTCGACGAATGTCCATATCGACCGGACGTGAGCGAGTGACCGGCGACGAGCGCAAGCTCGTACAGCGCCGACCGTGCGAACGCACATGCCAGCCTTTCGCCGCGCACACCTCGCTCATGCGATGCGACAGGAGACATACCCCTCGCACATGCGGAAGTATGATCGGCGCAACGGGGGGCTCCGGTCGCTCGGCCGCCGAGCCGTCGGCCCCCGCCCAGGACGCCGAGGGAGTGGCCCGTGATGACCCGTTCCGTGCGCAGGACCCACCGCATCCGCCGTACCGCGCGGGTGGCCGGCGCGGGGGCCGCGGCGCTGCTCGCGCTGAGCGCCTGCTCGTCGTCCTCGGGCTCGGACGCGGACTCCGCCGGCACCTCGTCGTCCTCCGTCCCGAAGCTCTCCGGTCAAGTCACCGTCTTCGCCGCGGCCTCGCTCAAGGAGAGCTTCACGGCGCTCGGCGAGACCTTCGAGAAGCAGCACCCGGGCACCGAGGTCACCTTCAACTTCGCAGGCAGTGACACCCTCGCCGCCAGCATCACCGGCGGCGCCCCGGCGGACGTGTTCGCCTCCGCCAGCCCGAAGACGATGGCCACCGTCACCGACGCCGGGGCCGCGGCCGGCACCCCCGCCACCTTCGTGCGCAACCAACTGGAGATCGCCACGCCGCCCGGCAACCCGGATCACGTCTCCTCCCTGAAGGACCTCACCGCATCCGGCCTCAAGGTCGTGCTGTGCGACAAGACCGTGCCGTGCGGGGCGGCGGCCCAGAAGGCCCTGGACGCCGGCGGCCTCGAACTCACCCCGGTCTCCTACGAGCAGGACGTCAAGGCCGCCCTGACCAAGGTCGAACTGAAGGAGGCGGACGCTGCGGTCGTCTACAGGACCGATGTGAAGGCGGCCGGCGACAAGGTGACGGGCGTCGACTTCCCCGAGTCGGCCAAGGCGGTCAACGACTACCCGATCACCGTCCTCAAGGACGCCCCCAACACCGACGCGGCCCAGGCCTTCGTCGAGCTGGTGAAGTCCGCCGAGGGGCAGCGGGTCCTCACCGGCGCCGGGTTCCGCACGCCGTGACCGGGACCGCCGGAAAGACGCCCGCACCGGCCGGGGCCGGTCCGGTGGCCGGCGGGCCGCGCCGTACCCGCCGCCGGGGACGCATGGTGCCGGTCCCTCTGCTGGTGCCCGCCCTGGTAGGCCTGGCCTTCCTGCTGCTGCCCCTGCTGGCCCTGGTGATCCGCGCCCCGTGGAGCGGCCTGCCGGAGCAGCTGTCCAGCCCCGGGGTGTGGCAGGCGCTGCGGCTGTCGCTGCTGTGCGCGACGTCCGCGACCGCGCTGAGCCTGCTCGTCGGCGTCCCCCTGGCCTGGCTGCTGGCCCGTACGGACTTCCCCGGCCGGGGGTTCGTCCGCGCGCTGGTGACGCTGCCGCTGGTACTGCCGCCGGTGGTGGGCGGTGTCGCGCTCCTGCTGGCGTTCGGGCGCAACGGCGTCGTCGGGCAGTGGCTCGAGGCCTGGTTCGGGATCACCCTGCCGTTCACGACGACGGGCGTCGTCCTCGCCGAGACGTTCGTGGCGATGCCGTTCCTGGTCATCAGTGTGGAGGGCACCCTGCGCGCCGCCGACCCGCGCTACGAGGAGGCCGCCACCACCCTGGGCGCCTCCCGCTTCACCGCGTTCCGCCGGGTGACGCTCCCGCTGATCGCGCCGGGCATCGCGGCGGGCGCCGTGCTGGCCTGGGCGCGGGCACTGGGCGAGTTCGGAGCGACGATCACGTTCGCGGGCAACTTCCCCGGCCGGACCCAGACCATGCCGCTGGCCGTCTACCTCGCCCTCCAGAACGACCCGGCGGCGGCGATCGCCCTCAGCCTGGTGCTGCTGGCCGTCTCCATCGCCGTCCTGGCAGGTCTGCGGGACCGCTGGATCAGGGCCTCGTGACCACCGGACGCGGCACCTCACCGGCCGTCCGGAAGCGGGCCGACACGACCACCCGGCAGGGCCGTCCGGCCCGGACGAGGGCGACATGACCGACACCGAGAACCCGACCGCCACGGACCCCTCCGGCGACGCGGCACCCGCCGGCGGCCTCGACGCCCGGCTCGTCGTGGACCGCGGCTCCTTCCGCCTGGACGTCGCGCTCGCCGCCGCGCCCGGCGACGTCGTGGCCCTCCTCGGGCCCAACGGCGCGGGCAAGACCACCGCCCTGCGCGCGCTCGCCGGGCTGGTCCCGCTCACCGGCGGTCACCTGCGCCTGGACGGCGCCGAGCTGGACCGTACGCCGCCGGAGGCCCGCCCGGTCGGCGTCGTCTTCCAGGACTACCTGCTCTTCCCGCACCTGACCGCCCTCGACAACGTGGCCTTCGGACCGCGCTGCCGAGGTGCGGGCAAGGCGGAGGCACGGACGCAGGCCGCGGCGTGGCTGGAGCGGATGGGTCTCGCCGAGCACGCGGGTGCCAAACCGCGCCGCCTCTCCGGAGGGCAGGCCCAGCGCGTCGCCTTGGCCCGCGCCCTGGCCACCCACCCGCGACTGCTGCTCCTGGACGAGCCCCTGGCGGCCCTGGACGCCCGGACCCGGCTGGAGGTGCGGGCCCGGCTCCGCCGCCATCTCGCCGCGTTCGAGGCCGTCGCCGTGTTGGTCACGCACGACCCGCTGGACGCCATGGTGCTGGCCGACCGGCTGGTCGTGGTGGAGGACGGCGCGGTCGTCCAGGAGGGCGGGCCCGCCGACATCGCCCGCCGGCCCCGTACGGACTACATCGCGCAGCTGGTCGGCCTGAACCTGTACCGGGGCCGGGCGGAGGGCCACACCGTGCGACTCGGCACGGGCCCCGCGATCACCACCAGCGAGGATCTCGCGGGCCCGGTCTTCGTCGCGTTCCCGCCGAGCGCCGTGACCCTGTACGGCGCGCGTCCCACCGGGTCCAGCGCCCGCAACCTGTGGCGCTGCGAGGTCGCGGGGATGGAGAGCCGCGGCGACCAGATCCGCGTGGGCCTCACCGGGGAACTCGCGCTCGCCGCCGACCTCACCACGGTCGCCGCGGCCGAGCTGGGCCTCCACCTGGGCGCACCGGTGTGGGCGACGGTCAAGGCGACGCAGACCCATGCATACCCGGCATAAGATCCTTGGCCGGGCCAGGGGGTGTCGTTTGGATCAGGCCGGCCGCGGCCGGCGGTGCCTTGTGGCCGACCCCGGCAAGATCCAAACGACACCCCCTACGGTGCCCCCATGAGCCTGAGCATCCGCAACCAGCTCCCCGGCACCGTCACCGCCGTCACCCCGGGCGAGGCCATGGCTACGGTCGGGGTCCGTCTCTCCGGCGGCCAGGACCTCACCGCGGCGATCACCCGGGAGTCGGCCGAGGACCTCGCACTCGCCCCCGGCAGCGCCGTACGGGCCCTGGTGAAGTCCACGGAGGTGGCGCTGGCCACCGGGCGCTTCGAGGGCCTGTCCATCCGCAACCGGCTGCCGGGCACGGTCACCGCCGTCACCACCGGCGCGGCGATGGTCTCCGTCGCGGTCGCCGTCGAGGGCGCCGAGCTGACGGCCGCCATCACCCGGCAGGCCGCCGACGACCTGGGGCTGTCCGTCGGCGTGCCCGTGGTCGCGCTGGTCAAGTCGACGGAGGTGTCGCTCGCCACGGCCTGAGACGCGGACAGGCCCCGCCCGGACACCGCGTCTCCGCGGCCCGGACGGGGCCTGTCCCCCTTATGCGGCGGGACTCAGTCCTCGTACGCGTCCAGCGGCGGGCAGGAGCAGACCAGGTTCCGGTCGCCGTAGGCCTGGTCGATGCGGCGCACCGGCGGCCAGTACTTGTCGGCGGCGGACACCCCGGCCGGGAAGACGGCCTCCTCGCGCGTGTACGCGTGGTCCCACTCGCCGCCCAGCGCGCCCGCGGTGTGCGGGGCGCCGCGCAGCGGGTTGTCGTCGGCGGGCCAGGCGCCGGAGCCGACCTTCTCGATCTCCGCGCGGATGGCGATCATCGCCTCGCAGAACCGGTCCAGCTCGGCCAGGTCCTCGGACTCGGTCGGCTCGATCATCAGCGTGCCGGCCACCGGGAAGGACATCGTCGGCGCGTGGAAGCCGTAGTCGATCAGCCGCTTGGCGACGTCGTCGACGCTCACGCCGGTCGCCTTGGTCAGCGGGCGCAGGTCGATGATGCACTCGTGCGCCACCAGCCCGCCGGGACCGTTGTAGAGCACCGGGAAGTGCGGCTCCAGGCGCTTGGCGATGTAGTTGGCGGACAGCACGGCCACCTGCGTGGCCCGCTTGAGGCCCTCGCCGCCCATCAGCCGGACGTACGACCAGGAGATCGGCAGGATGCCGGCCGAGCCCCACGGCGCCGCCGAGATCGGACCGACACCGGTCTGCGGACCGGCCGCGGGCTGCAACGGGTGGTTGGGCAGGTACGGCGCCAGGTGCGACCGTACGGCCACGGGGCCGACGCCGGGACCGCCGCCGCCGTGCGGGATGCAGAAGGTCTTGTGCAGGTTCAGGTGGGAGACGTCGCCGCCGAAGTGGCCGGGCTTGGCGAGGCCGACCAGGGCGTTGAGGTTGGCGCCGTCCACGTAGACCTGGCCGCCGGCGTCGTGCACCTGCGCGCAGATGTCGGCGACGTGCTCCTCGAACACACCGTGCGTGGAGGGGTAGGTGATCATCAGCACGGCCAGCTCGTCGCGGTGCTTCTCGATCTTGGCCCGCAGGTCCTCGACGTCGATCTCGCCGTCCTCGGCGGTCTTGACGACGACGACCTTCATGCCCGCCATGACGGCGCTGGCGGCGTTGGTGCCGTGCGCGGAGGACGGGATGAGGCAGACGGTGCGCTGCTCGTCGCCGTTGGCCCGGTGGTAGCCGCGTACGGCGAGCAGGCCGGCGAACTCGCCCTGCGACCCGGCGTTGGGCTGGAGCGAGACTTTGTCGTACCCGGTGACCTCGGCGAGCCGCTCCTCCAGCTCGCGGATGAGGGTCAGGTAGCCCTGCGCCTGGTCGGCGGGGGCGAAGGGGTGCAGCGCGCCGAACTCGGGCCAGGTGACCGGCTCCATCTCGGTGGTCGCGTTGAGCTTCATCGTGCAGGAGCCCAGCGGGATCATGCCGCGGTCCAGCGCGTAGTCCCGGTCGGCGAGGCGGCGCAGGTAGCGCAGCATCGCGGTCTCGGAGCGGTGCTGGTGGAAGACGGGGTGGGTCAGGAAGTCGTCGGTGCGCAGCAGCGACTCGGGCAGCGCCTCCCCGCTCTCCGCGTCCAGCGACTCGATGTCGCCCTCGACGCCGAAGGCGTGCCACACGCCGCCGACCTGGGCCCGCGTGGTGGTCTCGTCGCAGGCGAACGACACGTGGTCGGCGTCGACGAGCCGCAGGTTGATGCCGTTCTCGCGGGCGGCGTGGACGATCGCGGCGGCCCGGCCGGGCACCCGCGCGGTGACCGTGTCGAAGTAGGCGCCGTGGACGATCTCGACACCGCCCTCGGCGAGTCCGGCGGCGGTGATCGTGGCGTAGCGGTGGGTGCGCCGCGCGATGGCCCGCAGGCCCTCGGGGCCGTGGTAGACGGCGTACATGCCGGCCATGACGGCGAGCAGCACCTGCGCGGTGCAGATGTTGCTGGTGGCCTTCTCGCGGCGGATGTGCTGCTCGCGGGTTTGCAGGGCCAGGCGGTAGGCCTTGTTGCCGTCCGCGTCGACCGAGACGCCGACCAGGCGGCCGGGCAGGCTGCGGGCGAACTTCTCGTGCACCGCCATGAAGCCGGCGTGCGGTCCGCCGAAGCCCATCGGCACGCCGAAGCGCTGGGTGGTGCCCACGGCGATGTCCGCGCCCAGCTCGCCGGGCGAGGTGAGCAGCGTGAGGGCGAGCAGATCGGCGGCGACGGTGACGAGAGCGCCCAGCTCGTGCGCCCGGTCGATCACCGGCTTGATGTCGCGGACGGCTCCGGAGGCGCCCGGGTACTGGATCAGGACGCCGTTGATCTCGCGCTCGGCGACCTCGGCGGGGATGCCCTCGCTCAGGTCGGCGACGACGACCTCGACGCCGGTCGGCTCGGCACGGGTCTGTATCACGGCGACGGTCTGCGGCAGCGTGTCCGCGTCGACCAGGAACAGGCCCTTCTTGTTCTTGCCCATGCGCCGGGACAGGGCCATCGCCTCGGCGGCGGCGGTGCCCTCGTCGAGCAGCGAGGCACCGGAGGTGGGCAGGCCGGTCAGCTCGGCGACCATGGTCTGGAAGTTCAGGAGGGCCTCGAGCCGGCCCTGGGAGATCTCCGGCTGGTACGGCGTGTACGCCGTGTACCAGGACGGGTTCTCCATGACGTTGCGCAGGATGACCGGCGGGGTGAAGGTGCCGTAGTAGCCGAGGCCGATCATGGAGTCGAGGACCTGGTTGCGGTCGGCCAGGGAGCGCAGCTCGGCCAGCACCTCGGCCTCGGAGCGCGCGCCCGGCAGGTCCAGCCGGTCGGCGTTCTTGATCACATCCGGCACCGCGGCGGCCGTCAGTTCGTCGAGCGAACCGTAACCGACCTGCGCGAGCATCTTGGCCCGGGCCTCGTGGTCGGGGCCGATGTGGCGCTGCTCGAAGGGCATGGCCTGTTCGAGCTCGGAGAGCGGAGTGCGGTGGGCGGTCATTGCGGAGGCCTCCTGGTCTGACGACCTTCGAGGGGCACCACGGCGCGGGTACCCGGACGGCCTCCCCCTCTGTCATCTCAACCTGAGAGCTTCACCGGGCGAGCCCTGGGGCTCTCCCGGCTTTCACCGTCGGTGAGAGCGGAAGCCGTCGACACCCGCTCTGCTTTCCAGAGTGACCTCGTCCGTGCGGTACGTGAGCCTGAGAGATTCCGGGGAGGATTTGCTCCTTCGGCGCCTCCGGTGGTGTCCGGAGGACTCTCCCGCGCGGGGTCAGCAGCCGTTTGCCAGCGTACCAGCGAGGCCGCCGCACGGACTTCGAGTGGCCGACCGAGCCCTTGTGCCTTTTTGTAGTACTTACGGATGATTAGGCGGCTGGTGCGACCACATCCGGCCCAGTGGTGCGATCAAGTGGAGGGCCCCGTGCGTACTGACATCGATCCGCGGAACCTGATCGGCCGCAAGGCGTTCGACCGCGACGGCACCAGGATCGGCACCGTGGACGAGGTCTACCTCGACGATGCCACCGGCGTCCCCGAGTGGGCGGCGATACGGACCGGCCTCTTCAGCAGGGACGCCTTCGTCCCCCTGGAGCCCAGCGAGCTGGTCGACGGCGCCCTGCGCGTGCCCTTCGACCGGGCCCTGATCAAGGAGGCGCCCGACTTCGGCGTCGGCCGGCACCTCTCGCCGGAACAGGAACTCCAGCTGTACCACCACTACGGCTTGGACGTGGCCGCCGGTCCCCCGCCCCCCGACCACGACTTCGGCAAGCTGGCCGGCAGGGGCAACGACGACGGCTGACCGCCCTCGCCACCCTCGCCGCCCTCCGCGGCGGCGACCAGCGGCAGCGGATCCGCCGGTGTCAGCTCCGGGTCGTCCACCGGGAAGGTCCGCACCCGCCCGACCTCCGAGTACGGCGTCTCGAATCGCACGGTGACCCGCCCGAGACCGCTGCCCTGCACCCAGCCGTGCCCCAGCTCCGTGTGCCGCACGTCGTGCCCCGCCGGCCACCGCCGCTCGGTGGGCGAGGGTCTGTGCTCCTCGGCGGGCGCGGTCTCGGGCTCCTCGGCCAGTTCCTCGGCCCGCCCCTCCGCGGCCTGCGCGAACAGGTCCTCCTGCGTGTAGTCGGCGAGCCCGCTGACTCCCACGCCGAGCAGCCGCACGCCGCCCGTGGTGTCCACCGAGTCCAGCAGTCGCGCGGCCGCCTCGCGCACCACCGCGGGGTCGTCGGTGGGCCCGCGCAGGGTCTCGGAGCGGGTCAGCGTGGAGAAGTCGTATCTGCGCACCTTGAGCACGATGGTCCGCCCGGACAGGCCGGAGGCGCGCAGCCGCCGCACGCAGCGGTCCGCGAGCCGTCCCACCTCGACGCCGACCCGCACCCGGTCGTGGATGTCCACGTCGTAGGTGTCCTCGACCGACACCGACTTG
Source organism: Streptomyces sp. CS113 (assembly GCF_002188365.1). Taxonomy (NCBI): domain Bacteria; kingdom Bacillati; phylum Actinomycetota; class Actinomycetes; order Kitasatosporales; family Streptomycetaceae; genus Streptomyces; species Streptomyces sp. CS113. The sequence goes on along the minus strand of NZ_KZ195574.1, from coordinate 7,208,590 downwards.
GTCTCCCGCTCGGCCACCACCGGCCGCTCGTCCCGCGCGAGCGCCATGGCGTACAGCGCGTGGCCGTGCGCCTTGCCCAGCAACCGCACCAGCTCGTCCTCGCCCGCCTCGGCGATCTCGCCGACCGTGGTGATCCCGGCGCGCCGCAGATGGTCTCCCGTGGCCGGGCCCACGCCGGGCAGCGTGCGCACCGTCATCGGCTCCAGCATGGCCCGCTCCGTCCCGGGCGGGATGAGCACCAGTCCGTCGGGCTTGGCCTGTTCCGAGGCGATCTTGGCGAGCATCTTGGAGGCGGCGAGGCCCACGGACCCGGTGAGGCCGGTGACGGTGCGGATGTCCGTGCGCAGCTTCGCCCCGGCCAGCCGCGCCGTCTCGGCGTCCCGGGCCGTGCCGCCGGCCTCCAGGTCCACGAAGGCCTCGTCCAGGCTCAGCGGCTCCACCAGCGGCGACAGCTCCCGCAGCAGCCGCATCACCTGCTCGCTGATCGACCGGTAGAGCTCGAAGCGCGGAACGAGGTAGGCGGCGTGCGGCGCGAGCCGACGGGCCTGGCCCATCGGCATCGCGGAGTGCACGCCGAACACCCGGGCCTCGTACGAACAGGTGGCGACCACGCCGCGCGGTCCGAGGCCGCCCACCACCACGGCCTTTCCGCGCAGGCTCGGCTTGGACGCCTGCTCCACCGAGGCGAAGAAGGCATCCATGTCGAGATGCAGGATCGTGGGCACGGATCTCACATCTCCGATGCTGCCCTACGCCACTGACAATCCCGCCGCGACCGGCAGGACCGAGCCGGTCGCGCCACGGGACTCAGACCGCCCGGTTGTTCCGCCGCCGGGCCAGCTCGTCGGCGGGATTGTGCCCGACCAGGGTCTCCCCCGTGTCGATCCGCTCCCCGTGCAGCTGGGACAGCGCACCCTCCACGTCCCGCCAGACGACGCCGACGGCGATCCCGAAGATGCCCTGGCCGCCCTGGAGCAGTGCGTGCACCTCGTCGGGCGAGGTGCACTCGTAGACGGTGGCGCCGTCGCTCATCAGCGTCATCCGCTCCAGGTCCCGGAAGCCGCGCTCCCTGAGGTGCTGGACGGTGGTGCGGATGTTCTGCAGGGAGACCCCGGTGTCGAGGAAACGCTTGACGATCTTCAGCACGACCACGTCGCGGAAGCTGTACAGACGCTGCGTTCCGGAGCCGTGCGCGGGCCGCACGCTGGGCTCGACGAGCCCCGTGCGGGCCCAGTAGTCGAGCTGCCGGTAGGTGATGCCGGCGGCCGCGCAGGCCGTCGGGCCGCGATAGCCGATCTGCTCGGACGCCATGGACGTCGCCCCTCCGCTGGTCGGCACCGCTGCCGGTCGCTGCGGACCGGGATCGGCCGCGCCACCGTGCTGGGCGTGGCTCGCGCTCGCGCGAAGCCGGGAGCCCGGGGGCGGGTACGGACCGCCTGCCCCCAGGCCGTGCCCGGGGCCACCCCCAACCGTACCGTCGCCGCTGATTCTCACGCCGACCTCCGTCCTTGACCTGCCTCCTCGAAGGTAGGCAGTCACCAAGGGTGCGTCAACGATCGCCACACTCGGCACGCCGAGTGATAATCACCCTACGAGTGGTTTCCCGTGCCCTGTCCCGGGAAAGGCTAGCCGGATGTGCGCGAACGGGGCCGCGTCTCACTGGTTACTGGTCCCGAAGTCCTCGGGCGAGATCTGGTCGAGGAACTCGCGGAACTTCTCCACCTCGTCCTCCTGCTCGTCCGGAATGGCGATGCCGGCGTCGTCGAGGACCGTGTCGCTGCCGTAGATCGGCGTACCGGTGCGCAGGGCCAGCGCTATGGCGTCGGAGGGCCTGGCACTGACCTCGACCCCGCTCGCGAACACCAGCTCGGCGTAGAAGACCCCGTCCCGCAGGTCGGTGATGCGCACTTCCGTGAGCTCCTGGCCGACGGCTTCCAGCACGTCCTTGAACAGGTCGTGGGTCAGCGGGCGCGCGGGCGCCATGCCCTGCTGGGCGAAGGCGATCGCCGTCGCCTCCCCAGGTCCGATCCAGATGGGAAGGTAACGGTCGCCGCCCACCTCGCGCAGCAGCACGATCGGCTGGTTGGAGGGCATCTCGACCCGGACACCTACGACATCGAGCTCGTTCACACAGCAACCCTAGGCCGTGCCCGGGACGTTTGGGTAGTCGGGCCGGGATCGGGTGGGCGATCCGGGTCTGGAACGGGCCGGTGCCGCGGGTCGGGACCGGGCGGGTGGCCCGGATCCTCGTTCCCGCCCCGTTCAGGGCAGCCGCACGCCCAGGGCGGTCTGCACCAACGCGGCGTGCAGCCTCACCGCGAGACCCGCCAGCTCCTTGGTGCGCTCTTCCGCGTGTGCCCTGGTCTGGGGGTTGCGATGCCGCTTCAGCGGGGCCACCACCTGGTCCACGAGCCCGGCCTCCCGGTCGGCGGCGGCCTTCATCACCCGCAGGTGCCGCGGCTCGATACCGAAGCGCCCCAGCTGCACCACCAGCGACGCCACGGTGACCGCCTCGGCGTCGTACGCCCCGTCGGGCAGCGGGGCGAGCAGTCCGTACGACTCCCACTCCTTCAGCTCCTGGTCGCCGATCCCGGCCGTGGCGAGCAGCTCGTCCCGGCCGATCCTGGCCACCGTCGGGGCCTCGGCGGACTCCGGTACGGCCTCGCCGTCCCGCTGCCGGCCGACCCGTGGCAGCGTGACGGCCTCGCCGCGCTCCACTGCGTCCAGATGCTCGCGGATCACCTTGAGCGGCAGGTAGTGGTCCCGCTGCATGCGCAGCACCTGGGCGAGCCGCTCGACGTCGTGCGCACTGAACTTGCGATACCCGGCCGGGGTCCGCCGCGGCTCGACGAGGCCCTCCGACTCCAGGAAACGGATCTTGGAGATGGTGATGTCGGGGAACTCGTCACGCAGTGCGTTCAGCACCGCGCCGATGCTCATCAGCCCACTGTCCGTGGCGGCGGCGCCTTGCCCGGCACCGCCGCTCGGTGTTTGAAACATGGACCTTCCCTGGAGGTTCCCCGGGCGCGCGGCCCGGGGGCGGGTCAGTAACCCCGCTGGCTCGCGTAGAACACCAGCCGGTACTTGCCGATCTGCACCTCGTCACCGTTCGACAGGGCGACCTGGTCGATGCGCTCGCGGTTGACGTAGGTGCCGTTCAGGCTGCCGACGTCGGCGACCGTGAACGAGCCGTCCGGGCTGCGCCGGAACTCCACGTGACGGCGCGAGACCGTCACGTCGTCCAGGAAGATGTCGCTCTGCGGGTGACGGCCGGCGGTGGTCAGCTCACCGTCGAGCAGGAAGCGGCTGCCCGAGTTCGGACCGCGGCGCACGACCAGGAGCGCGGAGCCCAGCGGCAGCGCGTCCACGGCCGCCTGCGCCTCGGGAGAGAGCGCCGGCATCGCCGTCTGACCGGTGACCTCGGCGTCGTAGGCCTCCAGACCGGAGATGGAGATCGTGGAGGTGGTCTCGGACGCGCGCTCCGGGACCGCGCCGGCCCGCAGTGGAGCGCCGCAGTTGGAGCAGAAGCGGCTGTTCTCCGCGTTGCGGTTGCCGCACCTCGTACACACCAGGGCCGACATGGACGGATCCTCCTGCCGCGGCTGCCCCGCCGGGGCGTTCGACGCGTACGGGTCGGGGTTGAACCCTCCACCCGTACCCGAGGCCGAGGGCTGGCCGAAACCTATGCCGCCGGACTGAGCAGGGTCAACAGACGGCGCGCCCGGACCACCCACCTGGTCCCGGTACATCGGGCGTCGGCCCTCCGCGTCGGGCTGTGCGCGATGACGGGCGGTCGCGTTGTCGCCGCTGCCCTCTCGCGCGCTCTTGCCGAACAACTTCGCAAACAACTTCACGGGCGATTCCCCTTGACCGAAACAGACCCGCCCGTGGGGCAGGACGAACCCTTACTGAACGCACTGGCCGACCCGGACACCTTCACAACGTCCGTCTCCACCAGACAGTTTCCACCACGCACCACCCAATCGGTGCGCCGACCCCCCGCAACCTCATGCCCTCGCCGGACGTCCGCCATGCACCGTCGGTTCACTGGGAGGACGACCGAGCGTAGTCAGGCCGCTCCGCCGCTCGCAAGGCGTCCACGACGATCTTGCTCGACCGCTCAACAGTAACGGTGGCCTGTTCCTTCTCCAGAGTCTGCACCACTCCTCCAGGAATGTTGAGAGCCGGTTCGAGGTCCTGCGGCTTGCCGATGACCAGGAAACGATACGGCGCGTTGATCTTGTTCCCGTCGACGGCGACGGAGTTGTCGGCGTCCGCGAGATACGTGCCGGCGACGACCCGTACGCCGTTCACCTGGATCGCCTCGGCACCCGCCGCGCGCAGCTCCTGGATGGCGTCGAGCAGCATGTCCGCCTCAACCGTCCCCTTCGTGTCCTCGATGGTCACCGTGATCCCGGGCCCCTGCGCGGCCACGGTGCCCGCGAGAATGCCCAGTTGCCGCTCCTTCTCGAGCGTCTGCTTGCGGGCCTCCTCCGCCTGGTCGGAGCTGTTCTCCAGCTCGTCGCGCTGCTTCTCGAGGCCCTGCTTCTCGTCTTCAAGACGCTGAGTTCGGTCGTCCAGTTCATCGAGGATGCGGACCAGATCCTCCTGGCGGGCACCACGCAGCGCGCTGTCGCTGTCACTGTTGGACGCCACCTGGACCGCGAGGCCGAACCCGAGCCCGAACAGGAGCAGCGCGACGATGAGTTGCGCCCGGGTCAGGCGCGGCGGCCACAGCCCCTTCAGGAGCCGCTGCCTGCCGGCCGGCCCGTTCCGCTCCGGCCGTGCGCCCTGCGGGTCCCGCCCGGGCGCGGGCGGCGAGGGCGGCACTTCGTCGGGCAGTTCCTCGCGCAGCCTGTTCGCGGGCTGCTCCTCGTGGTCGCTCATCTGCCTCACGCCCGGAAGACGTGGCGGCGGATCGCCGCGGCGTTGGAGAAGATCCGGATGCCGAGGACCACCACGACACCGGTGGACAGCTGGGCGCCCACACCCAACTTGTCGCCCAGGAACACGATCAGCGCGGCCACGACCACGTTCGACAGGAACGACACCACGAAGACCTTGTCGTCGAAGATGCCGTCGAGCATGGCCCGCAGACCACCGAAGACGGCGTCCAGCGCCGCCACGACGGCGATCGGCAGATACGGCTCCACGGCCGCCGGCACCTCGGGCCGGACCAGCAATCCGGCCACGACTCCCACGACGAGGCCCAGTACGGCGATCACGATGTGCCCTTCTCGGATATCGGTTGTGCTGTACGTACGATCACACTCGGCGCGGCCGGCAGCTTGAGGTCGTCCGCGACGGAGATGGCGGTCCGGATGCCGTAGCTCTCCTGAAGAGCATGCAGGTACAGCCCGTCGGCACTGTCCTGGAACCCTCTGCTGAGCTGCTCGCCGTCCCCCACCGCGAGCACCGTGTACGGCGGCACCAGCGGCCTGTTGTCGACCAGTATCGCGTCACCGGCGGCCCTGATCGCCGACAGTGCCGTCAGACGCTGACCGTTGATCGAGATCGCCTCGGCACCGGACTCCCACAGCCCGTTGACCACCCGCTGCATGTCCCGGTCGCGCACCCGGCCGGTGTCGGAGAAGCCGGAGGTGCCGCGCGGCTGCCCGTCGGCGCCCGTGCCGCTGACATCCTTGGCGTCGTTCACCACGAGTTTCACGCCGGGGCCGTGCACTTCCACCGCGCCCGACAACATCCCCATCAGGTCGGACCGGTCGCCGTCGCCGCTCTTCTCCAGTGCCTCACGCCGGCGTGTGTTCACTTCGTCGCGCAGCTCGTCGACGCTCTTCTCCAGCTTGTCGGCCGCGGAGGTCTCCCCCTCTATGCGGTCGACCAGCTCCTCACGCTCCTTCGCGACGACGGGAGCGGCGACCCGCGCCTGGGCCGCGCCGACCGTCACGACCAGGGCCGCGAGGACCAGACCGGCCGCCAGGCCCAGCTTGGCGCGCAGCGTCTTGGGCATGCCACCGCTGCCGTCGGCCTTCTTCCGCGCGGCGGCCTCGGCGTATCCGTCGTCGAGGCTGTGGTCCATGACATTGGTGAGCAGGGACATGGACGCGTCCGGGCGCGCGGGCCGCGTGGATGTGCTCCGAACGGGGGGTGGCTGCGGCATGCCGCACATCGTCGCACGCCACCGCCACTACCTCCGAACGGCCCCACCGGCGTGCCGGACAGGCCCCCTTGGGGACACTTGTCCGGCACGCACGCGTGCGGTGCGTTTTCAGCGGCCCGCGCTGTCCACCACCGCGGCCCACTCGTCCAGCAGCGCCTGCGCGGAGGCGTCGTCGGGGCCCTCGGCCCACAGGTGCGTGACCGCTTCCGCCGGGTCGGGCAGCACCATCACCCAGCGCCCGTCGGTCTCGACCACCCGCACCCCGTCCGTCGTATCCACGAACCGGTCTCCGGCCGCCTCGACGACCCGCCTCATCACCAGGCCCTTGACCGCCCACGGAGTCGCCAGATCACGCTTCAGGACGTGCGCCCGCGGGATCCGCGCGTCGATCTGGCTCAGCGTGAGCTGCGTCCGTGCCACCAGCCCGATCAGCCGCACGAAGGCCGCCGTGCCGTCGTAGACACTGCTGAACTCCGGGACGATGAAGCCGCCCTTGCCGTCCCCGCCGAAGATCGCGCCTTCCTCGCCCCCCACTCGCGTCAAGTCGTCCGGGGAGGTGGTCGTCCACTCGACCTGCGTGCCGTGGTACGCGGCGACCTGCTCGGCGATCCTGGTCGTCGTCACCGGGAGCGCCACCCGGCCGCTGCGCCGCTCGGCCGCGATCAGGTCCAGCATGACCAGCAGTGCTCGGTCGTCCTCGATGATGCGGCCCTTCTCGTCGACGAGCGACAGCCGCTCGCCGACCGGGTCGAACCGCACCCCGAACGCGGCCCGCGAGGACGCCACGATCTCCCCGAGGCGCACCAGACCGGACCGCCGCATGTCCGCGGACTCGGTGGGCCTGGCCTCGTCGAGGCCGGGGTTGATGGTCAGCGAGTCGACGCCCAGCTTCCCGAGCAGGCTCGGCAGCACCAGCCCCGCGCTGCCGTTGGAGGCGTCGACGACGACCTTGAGCCCGGACTCCGCGATGCCGGTGATGTCGACGTTGCGCAGCAGGGACCCGGTGTAGGAGTCGAACACGCTGGACGGGAAGTGCAGGTCCCCGATCTCTCCGGGGAACGCCCGGCGGTACTCCTGCCGCGCGAACACCCGGTCCAGCTTCCGCTGGCTGCCCTGCGACAGGTCGGCGCCCTGTCCGTCGAAGAACATGATGTCGACGGAGTCCGGCACCCCGAGGGTGGTCCGGATCATGATCCCGCCGGCGCTGCCCCGCGCGGTCTGCTGCCGCGCCACGGGCAGCGGTACGTTCTCCAGGTCGCGTACGTCGATGGCGCTGGCCTGAAGCGCGGAGATCACCGCCCGCTTCAGCGCGCGGGCGCCACGGGAGTGGTCGCGGGCCGTGGTGACGGTGGACCCCTTCTTCAGGGTCGTCGCGTACGCACCGGCCAGCCGTACGGCGAGTTCCGGCGTGATCTCCACGTTCAGGATGCCGGAGACACCCCGGGCGCCGAACAGATGCGCCTGACCGCGGGACTCCCAGATGACCGAGGTGTTGACGAAGGCACCGGCCTCGATCGTCTTGAACGGGTAGACCCGCACATTCCCCTGGATGATCGATTCTTCACCGACCAGGCATTCGTCGCCGATGACCGCGCCGTCCTCGATCCGCGCGGCCCGCATGATGTCGGTGTTCTTGCCGACCACACAGCCCCGCAGATTGCTGTGCGGTCCGACGTACACGTTGTCGGCGACCACGGCCTTGTGCAGGAAGGCGCCGCTCTTGACGACGACGTTGGACCCGACGACCGTGTGCTCGCGGATCTCCGCGCCGGCCTCGACCTTGGCGTAGTCGCCCACGTACAGGGGCCCGCGCAGCACGGCGTCGGGATGCACCTCGGCACCCTCGGCCACCCAGACCCCGGGCGAGATCTCGAAGCCGTCGATGTCGACGTCGACCTTGCGCTCCAGGACGTCGGCCTGGGCCTTCACATAGCTTTCGTGGGTGCCGACGTCCTCCCAGTAGCCCTCGGCGACATAGCCGTAGATCGGCTTGCCTTCCTTCATCAGCTGCGGGAAGACGTCACCGGACCAGTCCACGGGCACATCGGGGTCGACGTAGTCGAAGACCTCGGGCTCCATGACGTAGATCCCGGTGTTCACCGTGTCCGAGAACACCTGGCCCCACGTCGGCTTCTCCAGGAAGCGCTCGACCTTGCCCTCTTCGTCGACGATGGTGATGCCGAATTCCAGTGGGTTGGGCACGCGCGTCAGGCACACCGTGACGAGCGAGCCCTTTTCCTTGTGGAAATTGATCAGGTCGGTGAGGTCGAAGTCGGTCAGGGCATCGCCGGAAATGACGAGGAAGGCATCGTCCTTCAACGCCTCCTCCGCGTTCTTGACGCTTCCGGCGGTACCGAGTGGCTTCTCCTCATTGGCATAGGTGAGCTCCATTCCGAGCTCCTCGCCGTCACCGAAGTAGTTCTTGACCAGGGAGGCCAGGAACTGGACGGTCACGACGGTCTCATTGAGCCCATGCCTTTTGAGCAGCCGAAGCACGTGCTCCATGATCGGCCGGTTGACCACCGGCAGGAGCGGTTTGGGCATGCTCGAGGTCATGGGACGAAGGCGTGTGCCTTCGCCTCCAGCCATCACGACGGCCTTCATGTCGGAAGCGTCCTCCTCTGAGAGACGACGGTTTAGCCGACTTCACCCGTCCAGGGTCCCGCACTTTTCCAGCGGGGGCCATCCGGCCACCGGGACCGCACAATCGGCGAGTTCAATCGGCTGCGACGTCCGCACGAACCAGGCGGCGGACCTGCACCACGTAGAGAACACCTGCCCACCAATACAGGGTTGTACCCCATCCGGCGAACGCCCATCCGAACACAGCGGCGAGTGACGCGATCCATCCGCTTCCGTCGCTCAGCAGAAGCAGGGGGAAGGCGTACATGAGGTTGAAGGTGGCGGCCTTGCCCAGGAAGTTCACCTGCGGCGGCGGATAGCCGTGGCGCCGGAGGATGCCCACCATCACCAGCAGCATCGCTTCCCGGGCCAGCAGTACAAGGGTCAACCAGAGCGGGAGAATCTCGCGCCAGGTGAGGCCCACCAGTGTCGAGAGGATATAGAGCCGGTCGGCCGCGGGGTCCAGCAGCCGGCCGAGGCTGCTGATCTGGTTCCAGCGCCGCGCGAGCTTTCCGTCCAGGTAGTCGCTGACCCCACTCAGGGCCAGCACCAACAGCGCCCAGCCGTCGCTCTGCGGCCCGCCGAACTCGGGTCGCAGGATGAGCCACAGGAACAGGGGCACGCCGGCCAGGCGCGCCATGCTGAGGATGTTCGGGATGGTGAGGACCCGGTCGGTCTGCACGCGGGTCTCCTGGACCTCCACGCGGGGGCCTCCTGGGGGAAACGAGCCAATGATGCTCACTGACCTTACCTCAACGCAAAAAAGCTCTGGCTCTCGGGCTGCATGCCCAAGAGCCAGAGCTCTAAAAGGAGTTCGGCGGCGTCCTACTCTCCCACAGGGTCCCCCCTGCAGTACCATCGGCGCTGTAAGGCTTAGCTTCCGGGTTCGAAATGTAACCGGGCGTTTCCCCTACGCTATGACCACCGACA
>NZ_KZ195574.1:7197507-7198400 GCF_002188365.1 Streptomyces sp. CS113 | reverse complement strand
TTCGATGTTTGACGCTTCACAGCGGGTACCGGAATATCAACCGGTTATCCATCGACTACGCCTGTCGGCCTCGCCTTAGGTCCCGACTTACCCTGGGCAGATCAGCTTGACCCAGGAACCCTTAGTCAATCGGCGCAAACGTTTCTCACGTTTGTATCGCTACTCATGCCTGCATTCTCACTCGTGAACCGTCCACAACTCGCTTCCGCGGCTGCTTCACCCGGCACACGACGCTCCCCTACCCATCACAGCCGGCGTTGGCCGTATTGCTGCAATGACACGACTTCGGCGGTACGCTTGAGCCCCGCTACATTGTCGGCGCGGAATCACTAGACCAGTGAGCTATTACGCACTCTTTCAAGGGTGGCTGCTTCTAAGCCAACCTCCTGGTTGTCTGTGCGACTCCACATCCTTTCCCACTTAGCGTACGCTTAGGGGCCTTAGTCGATGCTCTGGGCTGTTTCCCTCTCGACCATGGAGCTTATCCCCCACAGTCTCACTGCCGCGCTCTCACTTACCGGCATTCGGAGTTTGGCTAAGGTCAGTAACCCGGTAGGGCCCATCGCCTATCCAGTGCTCTACCTCCGGCAAGAAACACACGACGCTGCACCTAAATGCATTTCGGGGAGAACCAGCTATCACGGAGTTTGATTGGCCTTTCACCCCTAACCACAGGTCATCCCCCAGGTTTTCAACCCTGGTGGGTTCGGTCCTCCACGACCTCTTACAGCCGCTTCAACCTGCCCATGGCTAGATCACTCCGCTTCGGGTCTTGAGCGTGCTACTAAAACGCCCTATTCGGACTCGCTTTCGCTACGGCTTCCCCACCCGGGTTAACCTCGCAACACACCGCAAACTCGCAGGCTCATTCTTCAAAAGGCACGCAGTCACGA
>NZ_KZ195574.1:7062954-7196489 GCF_002188365.1 Streptomyces sp. CS113 | reverse complement strand
GGGTATAAACATATCTGGCGTTGACTTTTGGCACGCTGTTGAGTTCTCAAGGAACGGACGCTTCCTTTGTACTCACCCAAGAGATTCTCGGGCTTTCCTCCGGGCGCTTCCCTTCGGTGTTTCCAACACTATCAGGCTTTCCCGGTGCCTCTGACCACCGTCCTGCGGGCATGCAGAAGGCGATCCAGCGATAGGATCCGATGAGTTGGGTACTGCCGGGGCGAGGACGCCTTGCTGCGCATCGCTCAACCTCAGGCAGGATCAACAACTGTACACGGAGCCGCGGAACGGGTGCAAATCCGTGACGAGTGTGGTCTAGACCTCTAAACGGAACACCCATGCGGAACCGGTACTTCCTATGACATACCCTGCTGCTCAGTGTGCCGTCCGGGACAGGCAGTGGCGGCCCGTAACAGATCTCCGCCCTGGGAGGCTTCCCATGACCACCGTCTCGTCCCCGCTCGCAGGACGCGCCATCGGCCTGGCCGCTGTGCCCGATCCCGTCTTCTCCGGGGCCATGGTCGGCCCGGGCACCGCCATCGACCCCGTGCGGGAGCCCTCCGAGGCGGTCGCCCCGGTCGACGGCGTCATCGTTTCCCTGCACCCGCACGCCTTCGTCGTCGTCGACGAGAGCGGGCACGGTGTGCTCACCCACCTCGGCATCGACACCGTGCAGCTCAACGGCGAGGGCTTCGAGCTGCTCGTGAACAAGGGCGACACCGTCGTGCGCGGTCAGGGCGTGGTGCGCTGGGACCCGGCCGCGGTCGAGGCCGCGGGCAAGTCGCCGATCTGCCCGATCGTGGCCCTGGAGGCCACCGCCGAGGCCCTCACCGAACTCCGGGAGGACGGCGAAGTGAAGGCCGGCGAGAGCCTCTTCCTCTGGAAGTGACGTCGACGCCGTCGATGCCGTGGCACGACGGCATCGACGGCATCGACGGCTGGCAGGACAACCACCGCGGCGGCGGGACCCGCCGCATTATCGGGACGGGTGAGATGGAGACAACGCTGCGAGGCGTCGGCGTGAGCCACGGTGTGGCGATCGGCGAGGTTCGGCACATGGGGACGGCGGTTCTGGAGCCGCCGGCGAAGCAGATTCCGGCCGAGGACGCGGAGCGCGAGCAGGGGCGCGCCCGCAAGGCCGTGGAAGCCGTGGCGGCCGATCTGATGGCGCGCGGCAATTTGGCCGGCGGCGAGGCCCAAGCCGTGCTCGAGGCGCAGGCCATGATGGCCCAGGACCCCGAGCTGATGGCCGACGTCGAGCGTCGGATCACCGTCGGGAGCACGGCAGAGCGCGCCGTGTACGACGCCTTCGCCGCGTACCGTGCCCTGCTGGCCGGTGCCGGGGAGTATCTGGCCGGCCGGGTGGCGGACCTCGACGACGTGCGGAATCGTATCGTCGCCCGTCTGCTCGGGGTGCCGATGCCCGGAGTGCCGGACAGCGACGAGCCGTACGTCCTCATCGCGCGGGATCTGGCGCCGGCCGACACCGCGCTGCTCGACCCGACGCTCGTCCTCGGCTTCGTCACCGAGGAGGGTGGGCCGACCAGCCACAGCGCGATTCTCGCGCGGGCGCTCGGGGTGCCTGCCGTGGTGGCCCTGCCGGGTGCCGGGGAGCTTCCCGAGGGCACCGTCGTCGCCGTCGACGGCAGCACCGGTGAGATCTTCGTGAATCCCGGTGAGGAGAAGAAGGCCCGGCTGACGGCCGAGGCCGCCGAGCGCAAGGCCGCGCTGGCCGCCGCGACGGGGCCGGGTGCGACCTCGGACGGTCACAAGGTGCCGCTGCTGGCGAACATCGGTGGTCCCGCCGACGTGCCCGCGGCGGTCGAGGCGGGCGCGGAGGGTGTCGGGCTGTTCCGCACCGAGTTCCTGTTCCTGGACGACAGCGAGAACGCGCCGTCGGAGGAGAAGCAGGTCACCGCCTACCGCCAGGTGCTCGAGGCGTTCCCGGAGGGCCGGGTCGTGGTGCGGGTGCTGGACGCCGGCGCCGACAAGCCGCTGGACTTCCTCACCCCGGGCGACGAGCCGAACCCGGCGCTGGGCGTGCGCGGGCTGCGGACGCTGCTCGACCACCCGGACGTGCTGCGTACCCAGCTGACGGCGCTGGCGAAGGCGGCGGAGGGCCTGCCGGTCTACCTCGAGGTCATGGCGCCGATGGTCGCGGACCGTGCCGACGCCAAGGCGTTCGCGGACGCGTGCCGTGAAGCGGGGCTGCGGGCGAAGTTCGGCGCGATGGTGGAGATCCCGTCGGCCGCGCTGCGGGCCCGTTCGGTGCTGCAAGAGGTGGAGTTCCTGTCGCTGGGGACGAACGACCTCGCGCAGTACACCTTCGCCGCCGACCGCCAGGTGGGCGCGGTGTCGCGGCTGCAGGACCCGTGGCAGCCCGCGCTGCTCGACCTGGTCGCGCTGTCGGCCGAGGCGGCGAAGGCCGAGGGCAAGAGCTGCGGTGTCTGTGGTGAGGCCGCTTCGGATCCGCTGCTCGCGTGTGTGCTGACCGGTCTCGGTGTCACCTCTCTGTCCATGGGTGCGGCGTCGCTGCCGTACGTGCGGGCGACGCTGGCGAAGTTCACGTTGGCGCAGTGCGAGCGTGCCGCGGCGGCCGCTCGCGCGGCGGACAGTGCCGAGGAGGCGCGGAACGCCGCGCAGGCGGTGCTGTCCGGCGAGTAGCCGGGTGCGGCCTGCCGCTGGGGCTGTGGTGCGGGGCGTTCCACCTTCGGGTGGGGCGCCCCGCTCGCGTTCAGTGGTGGTGTCCCGGTGGCAGGAGGTCGTCGCCGAGGTCGGGCGGTGCGCAGTAGTCGACGTTGGACTCGGGGGAGATGAGGTCGCCGGACTCGACGTCGGTGCAGTAGGCGTCGAAGACCTCGGCGGCGGTGAGCGGTTCGAGGCCGTATCCCCGCAGACGCCAGCCGTGGATGCGGTCGGGGCTTCCGGAGGCGCTGATCCGCATGACGAGTCCGCCGGGGCTGTGGGTCGCCAGACCGAGGGCGAGGACGCTGGTGAACTCCAGGGCCTCGGCCTCGTCGATCTGCGGGGTGCCGTCGGTCTCCGCGTCGACGAGGAGGACGGAGACCAGGGTCTCCTCGGGATGGCCCGAGACGCTGCACACCAGGTGCCGGTTGCCCGGTGGTGCCGTTTCGAGGACGCGGCGCAGGAGGCGGGTGGCGCGGGTGAAGGCGGCTCGGCCGAGGTCCTCGCCGCAGGTGGCGCAGGCGCCGAGGCGGGCGAGCAGGGCCGACGTGTACTCCCAGGTGGCTTGGCGGACGGCTTCGTCGACCAGGGCCGGGAGCAGGTCGGCGAGGGGCTGGCCCTCGTAGGGCACGGTGGGGCCGTGGGCGGCGAGTTCGGCGGTGAAGCGGGCGCGGCTGGCGGGGGCGTCGGCGTCGAGGCCCGCGACCGTGCAGAAGTCGGCGTACTCCTCCGGGTCGAAGAGCGCGACCGTGGTGTGGGTGCCCTGGGCGGCGCGGGTCCTGAGCAGGGCTTCCACCTGGTGGAGGTAGGCGGTGTGGTCGTGGAAGGTGAAGCTGCGGTAGCGCCGCATGGCGCGGAAGTCGTGTTCGTCGGTGAGCAGGCCGATGGTGCCCGCGATCTCGCGGCGCAGAACGCGTCGCATGGTGTGGCCGGTCTGGTCGGTGTGCGCCATGTTTCCCCCTGTGCATGGTCGATCAATGCTCACTCACAGTAATCGGCGGCACTGACAACGGCGTCGGGCGGGCGCGGGGAGCCGGCCGCCGTGCGGGGCGGCCGGCTCGTCGGTGTCCTGGTCAGGAGCGTTTGTGGGCGAGGTCCTCATAGAAGTGGAGCAGGTCGAGGTTGTCGATGGAGCCGGGGTTGACGGCCTTGTCCAGGGGGGTGCCCTGGAGGAGGCGCTTGACCGGGACCTCGATGCGTTTGCCGGTCAGGGTGTGCGGGATGCCGGGCACCTCGATGACCTCGTCGGGGACGTGGCGCGGGGACAGATTCGCGCGGATGGTCTGCTTGATGCGGTCCAGGAGGGCGTCGTCGAGGGCGGCGCCGGGGGCCAGGTGTACGAAGAGGGGCATCCAGTAGCCGCCGTCGGGCTGTTCGATGCCGATGACGAGGGACTCCCTGATCTCGGGGAGCCGCTCGACGGCCTCGTAGATGTCGGCCGAGCCCATGCGCACGCCCTGCCGGTTGAGGGTGGAGTCGGAGCGGCCGTGGATGACGACGGAGCCGCGGGAGGTGAGGGTGATCCAGTCGCCGTGCCGCCAGACGCCGGGATAGGTGTCGAAGTAGCTGTCGTGGTAGCGGCTGCCGTCGGGGTCGTTCCAGAAGCGGATCGGCATCGAGGGCATGGGGTTGGTGACGACCAGCTCGCCGACCTCGTCGGTGAGGGGGTTGCCGCTCGGGTCCCAGGACTGGAGGTCGGTGCCGAGGCCGGGTGCCTGGAGTTCGCCGATGTGGACCGGGAGGGTGGGGACGGCGCCCGCGAAGCAGGAGCAGACGTCGGTGCCGCCGCTGACGGAGGCGATCCACAGGTCGGCACCGCTCGCGGCGAACTCGTCGTGCAGCCAGCGGAAGCCGTCGGGCGGGAGCGGGGAGCCGGTGGTGGCGACGCACTGGATCGCGGAGAGGTCCAGGTCGCGGGCCGGGTGGACGTCGGCCTTGCGGCAGGCCATGACGTAGGCGGCGGAGGTGCCGAAGAGGGTGGCGCCGGTGCGTTCCGCGATCCGCCACTGGGCGTCCGTGGCCGGGAAGCCGGGGCTGCCGTCGTAGAGGACGATCGTGGTGCCGGTGAGCAGACCGGAGACGAGGAAGTTCCACATCATCCAGCCGGTCGACGTGTACCAGAAGAAGCGGTCCTCGGGGCCGAGGTCGCAGTGCAGGCCGAGTTGCTTGAGGTGCTCGACGAGGATGCCGCCCTGGGACTGGACGATGGCCTTGGGCAGGCCGGTGGTGCCGGAGGAGTAGAGCACCCACAGGGGGTGGTCGAAGGGCACCTGCTCGAAGACCGGTTCCGTGTCCGCGGCGGTCAGGGTCTCCCAGTCCAGCGCGCCGTCCGGGGCCTCGGTGCCGAGGAGCGGGATGTGGATCACCGCGCGGAGGGTGGGCAGTTCCCGGCGGAGTTCGGCGACGGTGTCGCGGCGGTCGTGTTCCTTGCCGCCGTAGCGGTAGCCGTCGACGGTGAACAGGACGACGGGTTCGACCTGCTGGAAGCGGTCCAGGACGCTGCGGGCGCCGAAGTCGGGCGCGCAGGAGGTCCAGACGCCGCCCACGGCTGCGGTGGCGAGGAGGGCGGCCACGGCCTGCGGGATGTTGGGGAGGTAGCCGCTGACGCGGTCGCCGGGGCGTACGCCGAGGGCGCGCAGTTCGGCGGCGAGGGAGCCGACCTGGCGGCGCAGCTCGGCCCAGGAGACGGGGGTCGGCTCGTGGGTCTCGTCGACGTGCAGGAGCGCCGGTTCGTCCGCGCGGGTGGCGGCCGCGCGCAGGGCGTGTTCGGCGTAGTTCAGGGTGGCGCCGGGGAACCACTGGGCGCCGGGCATGGTCCGGTCGCCGAGCACGCGCGCGTAGGGGGTGGAGAAGCGGACGTCGAACCACTCCGTGACGGCTTTCCAGAAGGTGTCCAGCTCGTCGACGGACCAGCGGTGCAGGGCGGCGTACCCGCCGTCGGCGGGCGCTCCGTGGTGTTCGGACGCCCAGGTCTGGAACCTGGTGATGCGGGCCTGGGCGATGCGTCGTGCATCCGGCTGCCAGAGCGGCTGGGGGTTCTCGGTCGGCATGGGGCGGCTCCCGGACTGTGCGCGTCGTGTGCGTCCTCCGCGCACGGGCTGGGGTGTGCGCGTGACGCGGCTGACAGGGACGATGCCATGTGATCGACTTCCGCACCAGGGCGCGCCCCACATAGTCGGCGACATGAATATGTGGTCCGGTCACGGGTGAACGGCAGTTGAACGACGCCTCTGGGCGCGGCGGTCGATGGCAGGGTGAGCAGCATGGACGGTCGTGACCTGGTGCGTTCGATGAAGACGGTCGGTTCCGTGGGGGTGGCGCAGGGGTTGCGTACGGTACGGGCGGCGTGGCGCAGCCGGCGTGCCGATGCGGCCGGGCTGCCGTCGCGGGGTGCGGAGCGGGCGCGGGTGCCGGGTCCGATGCGTGAGGTGGAGCCGGGGCCCGGGGGCGGTGTCGTCCGGTTCGGGCGTTCGGAGCTGCGGATCCTCGTGGCGGTGAACGGAGCCGTGTTCTGGGGCTGGGACGGGGCGGGCCCGGAGCCTTCGTACGCGCTGGCGGGCCGCTGTCCGGAGCCGGATCCGCGGGCGGTGCTGGAGCCGGACAAGGACGGCGGCTGGCGGGTGGTGGCGGAGCGGGCGACGGTGGCCGTGTCCCGGCACGGCGCCGTGGAGGTGCGGACGCCGGGGGGTGTGGTGCTGCGGCGTGAGCTGCCGCCCCGCTGGTGGGAGCCGGTCGGCGGCGGTCCCGCGCGTTGGACGCAGCGGTCGGAGGTGGCGGCCGACGCCCGGTTCTTCGGGCTCGGCGGGCGGTCCGCGGGGCCCCGGCTGCGCAACGGCACGTACCGGCTGTGGAACACCGGTCCCGGCCTGCCCTTCGCCGCAGCCGAGGACGCCGCGTCCGTCACGATGCCCGTGCAGCTGGTGGTGGCGGACGCCGGGACGCACCTGGTCTTCCACGACAGCACGTGGGACGGCACGGTGGCGTTGCGGGAGGGCGAGGAGGGAGCGGGGTCGGGGCACGACCGGGCGGGGCGGAGCGTGCTGCGGATGGACGGCGGTCCGCTGCGGTGCTGGGTGACGGTGGGTACGCCCGCGCGCGTGCTGCTGACCTGGGCGTCGCTGACCGGGGCGCCCGCGCTGCCGCCGGCGTGGGCGCTCGGGCATCAGCACGCGCGGTGGGGTTCTGGCGACGAGCAGGACCTGAGGCGGTCCGTGGTCGGCCATCAGGAGCGGGATCTGCCGCTGGACGCGGTGCATCTGGGCCTGGGGCACGCCGATGGCGAGCGGGTGTTCACGGTCGACGAGGAGCGGTTCCCGAAGCTGCCCGTGCTGGCCGAGGAGCTGCGCAGGGAGGGCGTCCGGCTGGTGTCGGCCGTCGAGCCGGCGGTTCCCCTCGCGCCGGGCAACGCGGTGTACGACGGCGGGACGCGCGGGGACGTGTTCGTCCGGGACGCCACCGGGGCGGTCGTGCGGGGCGTGGGGCGGCCTGGGGAGGTGGTCTTCCCGGACTTCACGCACGCGGGTGTGCGGGAGTGGTGGGGCGGGCTCCACGAGGAGCGGCTGGGGCGGGGGTTCGCCGGCGTCTGGCACGATCTCGACGCGCCCACGTCGTACGCCGCCTTCGGGGAGCCGACGTTGCCGCGGTCGGCCCGGCACGCGGTGGAGGGCCGGGGCGGCGACCACCGGGAGGCGCACAACGTCTACGCGCTGTGCATGGCGCGGGCCGCATACGAGGGGTTGCGGGCGCTGACGCCCGACGAGCGGCCGTTCGTCCTCTCCCGTTCCGGATGGGCCGGCCTTCAGCGCTACGGCGGCGCCTGGTCCGGGGACACGGCCATGGACTGGCCGGGGTTGCGGGCGTCGCTGGCGCAGGTGCTGGGGCTCGGGCTGTGCGGGGTGCCGTATGCGGGGCCGGACGTGGGCGGGTCCGGGGGGAGTCCGTCGCCGGAGCTCTATCTGCGGTGGTTGCAGCTGGCCGCCTATCTGCCGTTGTTCCGTACCTCGGCCGGGTCGCAGGCGGCGGGGCGGCGGGAGCCGTGGGAGTTCGGGGACGAGGTCCTGGAGCACGCGCGCGTGGCGCTCGTCGAGCGGCGGCGGCTGCTGCCGTACTTCGTGACGCTGGCGCATCTGGCCCGGCGTACGGGTGCTCCGTACGTGCGTCCCCTGTGGTGGCAGGCGCCGGAGGACCGGGCGCTGCGGGACTGCGAGGACGCCTTTCTGCTGGGCGACTGCCTGCTGGTGGCTCCGGTGCTCGGTGCCGGGACGGACCGGCGGGCGGTGCGGTTGCCCCGGGGGCGTTGGTACGACGTGGCGACGGAGCGGGCGTACGAGGGGCCGGCGCAGGTGCTGGTCGACGCTCCCCGGGCGCGGATTCCGGTGTTCGCGCGCGCGGGAGCGGTCGTTCCGGTGCGCGGTGAGGACGGCGCGCCGGAACTCGAGGTGTGGACGCCCGCGCGGGGGCGGACCGGCGGTGGGCTGGTCGTGCCGGACGCGGGCGACGGCTGGGTGGAACCGCAGATCGAACGGTACGTGTCCCGCTGGGAGGGGCGGCGGGTGGTCGTGGAGCGGGAGGGCGAGGACGGTCTGAGCGAGCCGTCCTGGCCCGTCCGCGTCCGGGGGCTCGCCGAGCCCGCGGCTCAGATGTAGCGGCCCTCGAAGAACGCGCGTACGGCCCGGGTGTGGAGCGGGAAGGCCAGCTCCTCCGGCCCGCGCAGCAGGTGCCACCCCTCGGTCTCGTCCGTGGCGGTGGACGGCGGCAGGCCGTCGGCCGGCCGCTCGGGCAGCAGGCCGAAGAGCAGCAGGTGACCGTCGGGCGAGCTCATGGCGTCGGCGAGCCGTACGTCGCGGCTCGCCGCGTCGATGCCCGTCTCCTCCTTGAGTTCGCGGACGACGGCCTGCCGCCAGTCCTCGCGGTCGTCGATGTAGCCGCCGGGCAGGGCGACGCCCCCGAGGGCGGGGGCCACGGTGCGGGTGATGACGACGAGGGCGGTGCCCTGCGTGTCGTACACGGGCTGGAGGGCCACCGCGACCGGCCGCGGGTTGCGGTAGGCCACGGTGCCGCACCCGGGGCAGGTGCGGGGCCAGCCGGAGACGCCCTCTCCGTAGGGCGATCCGCAGCTCGAACAGTGGGAGTCGGGCGCGGAGTTGGGAACGGAGGTTTCAGTTTCGGACACGCGGCGGACTGTATCCGATGACGGAGGGGACGGCTCCGGCAGGCCGGTCAGCGGCGGCCGGCGAGCGACTTGGCGGAGACCGGGAAGTCGAAGTAGGTGTCCGGGTGGGACTCGGGCTTGTAGGTGAAGTGCCACCACTCCTCGGGGAGGTTCACCAGGCCGGCGTCCTCCAGGGTGTTCTTGAGCAGCAGCCGGTGGGCGCGCTGCACGCCCTGGATGCGGGGGTCGAGGGTGTGCGAGCGGGTGTCGAAGCAGTCGTAGCCGGTGCCCATGTCGACGGAGTTGTCGGGGAAGCGCTCGTCCTGCGGAGCGAAGCAGGGCACCAGGGGCTGCCCCGGGTGGTACGGGCGGGTGGGCCTCGCCGGCAGCCGGACGAGGGTGAGGTCCACGGTCGAGCCGCGGCTGTGGCCGGACTTCTCGGCGATGTAGCCGTCGGCGAACAGGCGGGTCTTGTCGACGTCCGGGTAGAACTCGGCCTTCATGTCCTGGTCGTCGAGGTCTTCGGCCCAGCGCACGAAGTGGTCGACGGCGCGCTGGGGCCGGTAGCAGTCGTACACCTTGAGGGAGTAGCCCTGGCGGAGCAGCCGGGTCTGGGCGCGGTGGAGGGCCTCGGCCGCGGGGCGGGTGAGGATGCACAGGGGCTGCCGGTAGCCGTCGACGCGCTCGCCGACGAAGTTGTGCGCGGTGGCGTAGCGCATCTCCTCGATGATCGTCGGGTCGACGGCGCGCAGGGCGACGAAGTCCTCCGGGGCCCGCGGTTCGGGCCGTGCCTGCGCGGTGGCGGGGACTGCCGCGGTGGGGAGGGCGGTGACGGCGAGCAGGGCGGCGAAGGCGGTGGCCAGACCGCGCAGCGCGGTGGAGAGTCGTGTCATGTCCCCTGCATCTATCAGGGTGGGGCTCCGCGGGGGAAGTGGGCGGAGCCGCGACTCGCCGGGCGTACGCTGCGTGAGCGCGCCGGAATCCTGCGTGAACGTCGCGTGAACTGGGCCCGGGCGGGTGGCCGTCGCGTCATCCTGCTCGCGTGCGCTCCTGGACGGACACTCTCCGCTTCGCCTTCCAGCCGGTGGTCAATCTGACGACCGGCGGGGTCGCGGCGCTGGAGATACTGGCCCGGCCGGAGACCGGCGATGTGCTCGCCGAGGCGCGGCGCGATCCCGAACTCGACGGTCTGCTCGCGGTGTCGGCGCTGCGCGCGGCGGTGCGCCGGGAGACGCTGCTGCCGCTGCACGTGAACGTCTTCGCGGGCACGCTCGCCGATCTCGGGGGGCTCCAGCCCCTGCACGACGCGGTGCGGGAGGCGGGCCGGCTCCCGTGGGAGGTGACGCTGGACGTGTGCCCGCCCTACACGCACGTGCCGCGGCGGGCCCTGCTCGACGCGGTGAACGTGCTGCGGGGCCAGGGGTTCCGCATCTCGGCGGACGGGGTCGGGGACGGGGACGCGCCGTTGCGGCTGCTGACGGATCTGGGGCCGGAGCTGGTGAAGCTCGACGCGTCGCTGCTGGCGCGGCCGGCGGCCGTGCGGGCGATGCGGGTGCTGTGCGAGGAGTCGGGGGCGCTGCTGGCCGTCGAGGGCGTGGAGACGGAGGCGCAGTGCGCCGTCGCGCGGGCGGCGGGGGCGCAGTGGGCGCAGGGCGAGCTGTTCGCGCCGCCCGCGCGGCTGCCCAGGGTGGACGTGTACGTTCCGCCCGGCTCCCCCGGCCCGGTGCCGGCGCCGCGGTCGGGGCCGTCGGTACGGCAGTTCGTCCGGCCGGCCGCGCTGCTGCCGGCGACGGCCTCGGCGGGACGGGTGCGGGCGCTGCTGACCGGGTCGCCGGACGTGTCCGGGGTGCTGCTCGTGGACCGGGACGGGGTTCCGGTGCGCTCGGTGCACCGCTCCCGCTTCCTGCTGTCGATGTCGGGGCGCTACGGGCACGCCCTGTACGCCGACCGGCCGGCCGCCAAGCTCGGCGACCCACCGCGGACGGTGGGCGTCGACGCGACGGCCTGGGAGGTGCTGGACGTGGTCGCCGTGGGCGGCCCGAACCGCACGTCGGACGACGTGGCCGTCGTGGACGCCCGCGGGCGGTGCGTGGGCGTCGTACGGCTCGCGGACCTGGTGCGGGCGCTGGCGGAGAGCCGGGTGGAGGAGGCGGCCGGGCTCAATCCGCTGACGCGGCTGCCCGGTTCGGACGCGATCACGGCCGAGGTGGACCGGCGCATCGGGGCCGGGCGGGCGTTCGCGCTGAGCTGGCTCGACGTGGACCGCTTCAAACAGGTCAACGACGGAGCCGGGTTCGCCGCGGGCGACGAGCTGATCCGGGCGGTCGGGCGGGCGCTGCTGCGGACGGCGGCCGGGGAGACCCGGGTGGGGCACATCGGCGGGGACGACTTCCTGCTGCTCACCGATCCGGAGGGGTTGGATCCGCTGGCCGCCTCGGTACTGGACGTGCCGTGGTCGGCGGGCGGGCGGCCGGTGACGCTGTCCTTGGCGACCGTACTGTGCGCGCCGGGGAGCGTGCCGGACCACCGGGGGGCGGCGGCCCGGCTGGCACCGTTGAAGAAGGCGGCGAAGGCGTTGCACGGGGCGAGTTGGGTGCTGGGCCGGGCGGACGCGCCGGGCCACGAGGTCCGGCGGGGCACCGACCGGACGACGGCGCCGGCGGGCTGAGCGGCCGGCCGCCGCCGCGACCGCCGTACCCGGGCCGGCCCGGCCGAGGGACCGAGAAACCGGGACCGCCCGGGGCCGGAACGGGCCCTGGGGAACCCGTGCGGTCGGCCACCTTGACGCTCTCCGGGCTCCGGTCGACACTTCCCGTGTCAGTCGGCATCGCCGTACATCTCGGCGCATTCGGTCGCCGGGTCGCACGGGACCCCTGTGTTTCGAGGCCCCTCCCCCACGGGCGGTCCCGCTGCTACGCCAGGCACGCTCGTCACTCACGCCCCCTCGGCGGACGCCGCCACGGGAACGCACCCCGCACGTGAGGACCGGGGCCGACCGTCCCGGGCCAGGGCCTAGGAGCCGCCATGAGCAACGGAGACATCTTCGTCGGCGAAGTCATCGGTACCGCGATCCTCATCCTCTTCGGCGCGGGGGTCTGCGCCGCCGTGACGCTCAGGTACAGCAAGGCGCGGGCGTCGGGGTGGGTGGTGATCTCGTTCGGCTGGGGGTTCGGCGTGCTGGCCGGCGCGTACACGGCGGCCCCGCTGTCCGGCGGGCACCTCAACCCCGCCGTCACGCTCGGGATCGCCGTCGACACCGGCGAGTGGGGCACGGTCTGGGTCTACGTGCTGGGGCAGTTCGTCGGGGCGATGCTGGGCGCCGTGCTGTGCTACCTCGCGTACTTCGCCCAGTTCCAGGCCAACGTCCGCGACACCGGCACCGGCACGACCGGGGGCACGGCGGACGAACCGGTTCCGACGCTCGGTGTCTTCTCGACCGTGCCCGAGATCCGGAACCCGGTCGCCAACCTGGTGACGGAGATCATCGCGACCGTCGCGCTCGTGCTGCCGATCCTCGCGTTCGGACTCACCGAGGGCCTCGGCGAGTCCGGGACGCTGGTGCTGATCGTCTCCCTGCTCGTCGTCGGCATCGGACTCTCCCTGGGCGGGCCGACCGGCTACGCCATCAACCCGACGCGCGACCTCGGTCCGCGCATCGTGCACACCTTCCTGCCCATCCCGAACAAGGGCACGTCCGACTGGGGTTACGCCTGGATCCCGGTGGCGGGACCGCTGATCGGCGGAGCGCTCGCCGGACTCGTCTACAACGCGGCCTTCTGAGCCGCCCCGTCGGCCGCCGGCGCCGGCCCGGCGCTCACCCGGCAGCCGACCCGCACTCGCCCAGCAGTCCTCCGCACCCAGCCCGAGGGGCAGCCATGCCGGACCACGCCGCCAAGTACGTCGCCGCGATCGACCAGGGCACCACCTCCAGCCGCTGCATCGTCTTCGACCAGGACGGCGCGATCGTCGCCGTGGACCAGCGCGAGCACCGCCAGATCTTCCCCAGGCCCGGCTGGGTGGAGCACGACGCCACTGAGATCTGGTCCAAGGTGCAGGCGGTGGTCGCCGGAGCACTCGCCAGGGCCGGGCTGAGCGCCGGCCGGCTCAGCGCGCTGGGCATCACCAACCAGCGGGAGACGACGCTCCTGTGGGACCGCACGACCGGCAAGCCGGTGCACAACGCGATCGTCTGGCAGGACACCCGTACCTCCGCGCTGTGCCGGCAGCTGGGCGGCACGGACGGGCAGGACCGGTTCCGGGAGTCGACCGGGCTGCCGCTGGCCAGCTACTTCTCCGGTCCGAAGGTGGCCTGGCTGCTCGACAACGTGCCCGGTCTCAGGGCCCGTGCCGAACGCGGTGAGATCGCCTTCGGGACGATGGACTCCTGGCTCGTCTGGAACCTCACCGGCGGCACCGACGGCGGACGGCACGTCACCGACGTGACCAACGCCGGGCGCACCATGCTGATGGACCTGAGGACCCTCCAGTGGGACCCGTCCGTCCTGTCCGCCATGAACATCCCCGAGGCCGTGCTCCCCGAGATCAGGTCCTCCGCCGAGGTGTACGGCACCGCGGTCGGACAGCTCGCCGGTGTGCCCGTCGCCTCCGCCCTGGGGGACCAGCAGGCGGCCGTGTTCGGGCAGGCCTGCTTCGACGTGGGCACGGCCAAGAACACGTACGGCACGGGCAGCTTCCTGCTCCTCAACACGGGTGACCGGCCCGTCCCGTCGAAGAGCGGACTGCTGACGACCATGGGCTACAAGATCGGCGACGAGGCGCCCGTGTACTGCCTGGAGGGGTCGATCGCCGTCACCGGGGCGCTGGTGCAGTGGTTCCGCGACCAGCTCGGCATCATCCGCGACGCCGACGAGATCGAGCCGCTGGCCGCGAGCGTGGCGGACAACGGGGGCGCGTACATCGTGCCGGCCTTCTCCGGACTGTTCGCGCCGTACTGGCGTTCCGACGCGCGCGGCGTCGTCACGGGCCTGACCCGCTACGTCACCAAGGCCCACCTCGCGCGCGCGGTGCTGGAGGCGACGAGCTGGCAGACCCGCGAGGTCGTGGACGCCATGTACCAGGACTCGGGGGTGCGGATCACGACCCTGAAGGTCGACGGGGGCATGACCAAAAACGGTCTGCTGATGCAGCACCAGGCGGACGTGCTCGGCGTGCCGGTGATCCGCCCCCGGGTCTCCGAGACGACCTGTCTGGGTGCCGCCTACGCGGCCGGCCTGGCCACCGGTGTGTGGAGCGGCCTCGACGAACTCAGGGCGCACTGGCAGCGGGACGCCGAGTGGGCGCCCGTCATGGAGGCGTCGGTGCGCGACCGGGAGTACCGCAACTGGCGCAGGGCGGTCGAGAAGAGCTTCGGCTGGACGGAGGACGACGACATGCCCTAGCCCGTCGGGCGGCGGCCGCTCACGTCGAAACGGCCCGGCGGCGGTCCGCCGCCTGGGCCATCGCGTGCTGGACGACGCCGATGAGGACCTCCTTGACCGACTCCCGGTCCCGGGCGTCGCACATCACCAGGGGCACGTCCGTGTCGAGGTCGAGGGCCTGGCGGACGGTCTCGGTCGGGTAGCGCGCCGATCCCTCGAAGCAGTTGACGCCGATCACGAAAGGGATGGAGCGCCGCTCGAAGTAGTCGACGGCGGCGAAGCAGTCCTCCAGGCGCCGGGTGTCGGCCAGGACCACGGCGCCCAGCGCGCCCTCGGACAGCTCGTCCCACATGAACCAGAACCGCTCCTGGCCGGGCGTGCCGAAGAGGTACAGCACCAGGTCCTCGCGCAGGGTGATCCGTCCGAAGTCCATGGCGACCGTGGTGGTGTGCTTGCCCTCCACGCCGCTGACGTCGTCGACGGGCCGCCCGGCCTCGGTGAGCAGTTCCTCGGTGCGCAGCGGCCTGATCTCGCTGACCGCGCCGACGAGGGTGGTCTTGCCCACCCCGAATCCGCCGGCCACCAGGATCTTGAGCGTGACGGGCTCGACCGGCGGCTTGCCGCGCTGAGAACGCCCGAAGATCATTGATCTCTTCTCCTTAACGTGCCGCCGCCCGACGTGCCCGGGGGGCGGCTCACAGTGCCCTCAGCCCGTTGATCACGTCGCGCAGGATGTTCTCGTCCGGCAGTTCGGCCGGGGGCACGGGCCGGTTGACGTGGACGAGTTCGATGTCCACGAGGTCGCCGACCAGGACCCGCACGACCCCGACGGGGAGGTCGAGTTCGGCGGCGAGTTCGGCGACCGACTGCGGGGTGTCGCGGCACAGGCCGACGATGTCCACGTGCTCCGGAGAGAGGGTGACGTCCGCCTCCGGATCGTCCGCGTGGGGTTCCGTCACGACCACCGCGATCAGGTCGAGGCGGTGCTGGGCCGCGCTGGTGGTGCGGCCGCGCGTCATGGCGTACGGACGGACGACGGGGCCGGCCTCGTCGTCGAACCAGTGGTTTGTTCCCTGACCGTCAGCGCTCATGTCATCCCACTTACCCGCCCGAGGGCAGATCGGTGCGCGGCGCGGTGCCCAGGTGCACGCCGACCCGCTTGACGAGCAGGGTCATCTCGTAGGCGACCTGTCCGACGTCCGAGTCGGCGTCGGACAGGACGGCCAGGCAGCTGCCGTCGCCCGCGGCCGTGACGAACAGGAAGGCTTCGTCGAGTTCGACGACCGTCTGCCGGACGCTGCCCGCCTCGAAGTGCCGGCCCACGCCCTTGGCGAGGCTGTGGAACCCGGACGCCACGGCGGCGAGGTGCTCGCTGTCCTCCCTGGTCAGGTCCTTGGACACACCCGTGGCCAGGCCGTCGCCGGACAGGACGACGGCTTTGCGGATGCTCGCGACACGGTCCACTAGGTCATCGAGGAGCCAGTTCAGCTCCCCGGACTTGGTCGCGGTGTGGCCGGTCGTCTTCGGTGCGGTCATCGACCGTCCCCCTTTGTCGTTCCTCGTGGTGCTGATGGTGCTGTGCCGCCGGGTGGGTCGTCACCCGCGGCGTTCTCCTTCCGGCCGCGCTGCCAGCCGCGCTGGAGCGAGGCCATACGGCTGCGTACCTCGTCGGCGTCGCGGTCGGCGGGGTCGGGGCGGTCCTCGGTGGCCGGCTCGGGGCTCTGCCTGAGCTGGGGGGCCAGGCTGGCCTGCCGCACGCGTCGGGGCAGCGCCCCGGCCTCGGCGTCCGCGGACGGGGCGTCCTGGCGCGCGGGCGGCGCGCCGTCGCCGCGGTCGGTCGCGGGGCCCGCGGTGCGGTCGGCGGTGGCCTCCCCGCGGCGGCGGGACGACAGCGCGGGGAGTTCACCGGCGGTGTCGCGGGGAGCCCGTTCCGGGACGGGACGCCCGTGCGAGCTGACCAGCTTGGGGGTGCGGCGGCGGGGCAGCGCGACCGGTGCGTCCTCCTCGGTTCCGGCCTCGGCCGGCCGCTCGTCACCGGGCCGGGGCTCGGGGCGCCGCGGTCCGGTGCGGCGGGCGGCCTGGTCGTCGTCGGCCGCGGCCAGGGAGCGGCGGGGGCGGAACAGGCCGCCGCGTTCGCCGTCCTGGTCGTCGAGTACGCCCGGGAGGTCGTCGAGGGCGTCCAGGTCGACGGGCGCCTCCAGTTCGACCGGGCCGTCCAGCAGCGCGGCCGGCCGCTCCGGGAGTCGTGCGGGCACGTGGGAGAGGGCGGAACGGCGGCTCTCCTCCCGCTCCTTGCCCTTGACGTGCTGGGGGCGGTCGAGGCGGAAGCCGACGCCGTTGGTGTCCGGGGCGTCGTCGGTGAGCAGCGCGTCGGGGACGAAGACGACCGCGGTGGTGCCGCCGTACGGGGAGGGTTGCAGGGACACCCGGACGTTCTGCCGCTGGGCGAGCCGGCTGACCACGAACAGGCCGAGCCGGTCGGTGTCGGACAGCTCGAACTCGGGTGTCTCGGCCAGCCGGAGGTTGGCGTCGAGGAGGGCGTCGGCGGCCATGCCGAGGCCGCGGTCGTGGATCTCCAGGGTGAAGCCGTTGGCGACGCGCTCGCCGAGCACCTGCACCGCCGTGTGCGGCGGCGAGAACACCGTGGCGTTCTCCAGGAGTTCGGCCACCAGGTGGGTGAGGTCGGCGACCGCGGGTCCGGTGACGGCGACGCGGGGCAGCCTGCGGACCTCGATGCGCTCGTAGTCCTCGACCTCGGCGACGGCGGCCCGCACCACGTCCATGAGCTGGACGGGCTTGCGCCACTGCCGCGAGGGTGCGGCGCCGGAGAGGATGACCAGGCCCTCGGCGTGCCGGCGCATGCGGGTGGTCAGGTGGTCGAGGCGGAACAGGTCGGCGAGTTCCTCGGTGTCCTCGGTCCTGCGTTCCATGGTGTCGAGCAGGGTGAGCTGCTTGTGCAGGAGCACCTGGCTGCGGCGCGCGAGGTTGACGAAGACCTCGGAGACGCCCGCGCGCAGCTGGGCCTGTTTGACGGCGGCTTCCACGGCGGCGCGCTGGAGGGTGTTGAGGGCCTGGCCGACCTCGCCCATCTCGTTCCGGTCGTACTCGAGGCGCGGCACCTCGGTCTCGACGTCCACCTCCTCGCCCGCC
Organism: Streptomyces sp. CS113; assembly: GCF_002188365.1. Taxonomy (NCBI): domain Bacteria; kingdom Bacillati; phylum Actinomycetota; class Actinomycetes; order Kitasatosporales; family Streptomycetaceae; genus Streptomyces; species Streptomyces sp. CS113. The sequence continues at coordinate 7,179,125 of NZ_KZ195574.1, read as the reverse complement.
GAGAGGCGGCGCATCACGCTGGGCAGGCGGACGCCGGACGCCTCGTGGGCCTCCAGACGCAGCTGCTTGAGGTCGCGGATGAGGGAACGGCCGACGCGGACGGACAGGAAGAGGGAGTACAGCAGCGCGATCAGGCCGAGCGCTCCGGCGACGACGGCCTTGGCGATGGTGCTGGTGGCGACCGGGTCGACACGGTCCTGGTAGCGGTCGGCGGCGTTGTCGTCGAGTTCGCCGAGTTCCTCGAGGACGTTCCCGGCGGCGGTGTCCCAGCTCTGGGCGGTGACTCCGCTCGGTGTGCCGGTGTCGGAGGAGACGGCGGCCTGCTCGGCGACCCGGAGGGGGGCGGAGGAGGCGTTTTGCCAGAAGCGCTGGTAGCGGCCGCGTTCGGTGGCGGGCAGCAGCGGCAGGTTGATGTCGTACATGACGGTGCGCTGCGCGACGAGGTCGGAGACGTCCCGGATCTCGGTGCGGGTGAGCCGCCCGGTGACCAGGGCGGAGCCGAGCAGGGCGTCCTCGCGGGAGAGCAGTTCGCGCGCGCGGGAGACATTGACCAGCGCGCGGTACTGCTTGTCGAGGCCCACGTCGTCGACGACGTTGAGGTTGGCGAGCAGGTCGTGGCAGGGGTCGACCAGGCGGTTGTAGAGGCCGAGGGCCTGGGCCCGGTCGACGGTGCCGTCCTCGACGCTGCGGCGCAGGGAGCCGAGGCCGTCGAAGGCGTCCAGTACGGCGGTGAGCCGTTCCTCCCCGGCCTGGCCGAGGTCGTCCCGCACGTCGGCGTCGGCGGCGTTGCGGCGGATCTCCGCGACGGCCTCGTCGGTGGCGGTGCGGCTGCGTTGCAGGGCGGCGAGTCCGTCGGAGGCGCGCGGGTCGGCGAGGTGGACGAGGGTCTGGCGGCGTTCCTGCTGGAGGACGCGGACGGTGTCCTCGACCGGGTAGCCGATCTCCTCGACGACGTGGGAGACGCTGAACAGCCGGGCCGCCTCACGGCCCGTCAGTACCGTGGCGAAGGCCCAGATCGCGGTCAGCGACACCAGCGGCACGAGCAGCAGCGCCACGATCTTCCGGCGGATCGACTTCCCGCGAAAGCGCATGGCCTCCCCCAGCTCGACCCCCTCCGGCGGGGGTACACATGTGCGTCAACAAACGGCGCGAGCCTACTACTGACGCACAGGTAACTCGAAGACCCGTCCGGAGGCCGAACTTCCGCACCGGGGGACGGCGATGGTCAGTTGTCCGGTCATTGCGGGAGATTGCCTCCCGGGATCGGCCGGCGGAAGCGGGGCAGCCGGGGCCGGTATGACGGGCGGATTGGCCGAAATTATTCGACTGCGCGGGATTTCCGGGAATCTTGGGGGCACGTCGTTCGTCCTTCACTACGGGAAATGGAGGCGGAATCGGCCACAGGAGCCGCATCCCGCCCCCGGGCGGCGTAAAGCAGCGCAAGCCGGGCAGCCAGAGGGGAGCCGTGTTCTTCGGACACGGACGAGCGGTCTGCCGGCGGTGGGGAGTGACATGTTGATGGGCACGGCGGAGCGGCGCGGGGCGCCCGCGGACGACGATGCGGCCGAGGCAGGGGCACCGGTGGCTCGGACGACCCCGGATCGCGACATTCCGGCGGCCGGGCCGGACACCCGGGCGGACGAGCGACCCTCCGGGTACCGGCCGTTGTGGACGGAGGAGCCCGCGCGGCGCCGCCGGCTGCCCGATCCGGTGCGGACGGCGGCCGTGCGCGCGGTGCTGGTCGTCGCCGTGACGCTGATACTGGCGATGGTGGCCTTCCTGTGCACGCTGGCGGAGTCCTGGCTGGCGTTCCCGATGGTCCTCGGCAGTGTGGCGGGCACGGTGGTGGCCACCTGGGGCGTGCTGGACGTGTGGGTGACCCGGCAGGTGTGGAACCAGCGGCACGGTGTCGTCTCGGTGCCGAGCAGCACCGCGCGGGCCATGCGCCGCGAGCGTCGCCGGGCCAGGCGTCTGGCCCGGGCCGCCGAGCGGGGCCGGGGGCGGATAGGCCGGCGGGGCGGCACGGGGCAGCTCTCGCATCCCTGAGTGGCGGCGGGGGCCGGAGCGGCCGGTCGCTCCGGCCCCCGCAGCCCGCTCATTCCTCGTCGCGCAGCCGGTCCGCCAGAGACGTCAGTGGCTCGGTCTCGTCGGTGTGTCCCAGGGCGGTCAGACGGGCGACGGCAGCGTCGAGGCGGGCGAGGGCGGGAGCGGGGCGTTCCAGGTAGATGCCCTCCATGGCGGCCGCGAAGCGGACGCACTCGGCCCACTCGCCGGCCCGGTCGCTGTCGGGCCCCGGCTCACCGACCAGGGCAAGGGCCTTCTCCAGTGCGGCCAGGGCCTCCTCGTAGGCGTCGGCGTAGGCGTGGACCCGCCCGTACTCGTAAGCCAGCGCGGAGTCCAGGGAGCGGCCGTGGGCCTCGTACCCGGCGGTGCGGGCCCCGTCCGCGACCCGGCCCGCGTCCGCGAGGAAGGCCAGCGCCCCGGCCAGGCCGTCAGCGCCCTGCTGCCGGGCCTGGAGGCGGGCCAGTTCGCGCAGGCAGTTGCTGAGCGCCTCGTGGCGCGGGTCACGGGCGTGGGCGGCCAGCGCCTGGTCGGCCGCCTCGCGGGCCCGGACGAACTCGTCGGCCTCGGCCAGGAGCACCGCCGTCTCCGCGGCGATCACGGCGTGGCTTCCCGGGTCGTCGTCCCAGCCGGCCGACTCGGCCGCCAGGGCGAGGAACTCCGCCGTGGCCGCCTTGAGGTCCTCCCCCGCGCGCAGCGCCCGGGCGCGGGTCAGGCGCAGCTGGGCGACCAGCCGGTCGTTCGGCTCGCCGGCGGCGACGTCCGGTTCGGCCAGCAGGGAGTCGAGCAGGGCGATGCAGTCCTCGACACGTCCGAGGTCGAGGCTGAGCGTGGCGGCGTTGCTGTAGGCGCAGTACGCGTCGAAGCGGTCGCCGCGCCGGAGGTTCAGCTCCGCGGAGCGGGTCAGGTGCCGCAGCGCCTCGTCGGGACGCCCCAAGCGCAAACATGCCTCGGCGAGGTCGCCGTGGAGGCGGGCGGTGTCGACGGCGTCGGCAGGCCAGTCGGCGGCCAGTCGCAGCGCCTCGACCAGGTCCGCGTGGGCGCCCTCCGCGTCCTGGGCGCCGAGCCGGAGCCGGGCGCGCAGTCCCAGCGCACGGGGCAGGTGCCAGGCGGGACCGTGCGCGTTCAGCCGGTCCAGGAGCGCGTCGGTCTCGGCGACCGCGGCGGGCAGGTCGCCGGAGATCGCGAAGGTGCTGGCCCGCAGAATCAGGGCGCCGGCGATCTGCCCGGGGACGTCGTGCCGGGTGGCGAAGTCGTGCAGCAGGCCGACCTCGTCGAGGACCGCGGCGACGTGCCCGTCACTCCCTGACGCCTGAAGGCGCAGGCCCAGGGCGGTGGCCCTGAGCCGCAGCAGACGTGCCTCCTGGTACGGCGCCAGGCCGGACGACTCCGCGTGCAGGCGGACCATGGCCGCGTGAGCGGCGGTCAGCGCGGCGGCCTCGGCCAGGGTGTCGTCCGCGCCGTCCGCCGGTCCCTGGGGCGTGGTTCCGGACCCGGCCGGCGCGGAGGTCCGCGGCGGGATCTCGGCGGTGGCGAGGAGGGCGTGGGCCCGGGCGAGTGCCGCGTGGGCGGGTGTTCCGGCGTCGTCGTACAGGCCCGCGGCCTCCTCGTAGAGGGCGGCCGCCTCCGTGAAGTCGTCCCGCTCGCCCAGCCGGCTCGCCTCGTCGACCAGCAGGTCGGCGCGCAGCCGGGCGAGCGGGCCCACGGCCGGCTCGTCGGGGTGCGTGTAGCCACGGGCGGTGACACGGGTACGCAGCTCCGTCCAGCAGGCCCGCGCGTCCGGGTGCCCGCGTTCGTCCAGGGCACGTGCCCGGGCGATCAGTTCGGGCAGCGGCTCGGAGAGGTCGGGGGCCGTACGGGCGGTGGGAGCGACGACCGGGGCGGCGGGGGCCACCTCGTCGAGGTGGCGGGTGCGCAGGGTCAGTTCCAGCGCTTCGAGGAGCGGGGCGCGGTCGAGGCGGGTCCTGCGGCGCTCCGTGTGCGCCGTGGTGCCGTTGCGGGCGTCGAAGCGGGCGGCGAGGTCGTCGGCGCGACCGTGCACCTCGGCGCGCAGGCCGCCCACCGTCCAGGTGCGGCCCGGGAAACCGGCGGTCGGCAGTTCGCCGTGGCCGAGCTGTTCGACGCGCCGGAGAAGTACCTCGACGCCGGTGAGGAAGTCGAGGAGTTCCAGCGGCGAGTCGACCTCGTCGAACAGGTTCCGGTTCTCGGCGAGCAGTTCCAGCCCGCGTGCCTCATTGCCGGTCAGCGCGCAGAACTCCAGGTGGCGGCCGACCTCGCCGGGCATCGAGGGGTTGCGGCGGCAGCCGCGGTACCCGGCGAGGTGCGACTCCCGGGCCCGGTCGGTGTGGCCGGCGCGCACCAGGGGAAGCAGCGCGTGGGCGATGGAGCGGGCCGGTTCCTCCTGGCACGACTCCTTGCCGGCCAAAACGGGCTCCCAGGTGCCCAGCGCCCGTTCGTCGTCGCCCGCCGCGAGGTGGTACAGGGCGCGTTCGCCGATCTCGCAGGCCTCGCAGTCGCTGAGGCGGGTGCGCGTGCGGCCCGCCCACAGTTCGAAGGCGAGGGCCTCGTCCTCGCCAACGTGCGCGGCCAGCCGGTATGCCTGCCCGTAGTAGGGCTGGAGGCCGAGACCGGCCTTCTCGTAGCGCTCGCGCATCTCGGTCAGCCACTGGCGCAGGCTGGTCAGCGGTATCTCCGGCAGCGCGCGCAGGGCGGCGGCCACCCACTTGAACCGCCAGAACACCAGGTGGCGCAGGTTCTCGTCGAAGGCGTCGGGCTGCTCGTCGAAGAGGGTGAGCAGCCGGGCGAAGACCACGGGCGACTTGCGGGGCTCGGAGCCGTACGTGTACGCCTCCTGGAGTTCGAGCAGCGCGCGGACGAGCGGGAGGGTCTCCTCGAACCGCTCGGCGGCATCGACGAGTTCCTCGGCCGTGACGGTGCGCGTACGGCCGTAGGGGCGCCGCTGGTTCGCCTGGAGCGCCTCGTACAGCTCGTCGGTGGTCTGGGGTGCGGTCGGCATCGTCAGTGGTCCTTGCGGAGGGCGTGGGCGAGGAGGTCGAGGAAGGAGCGGTTGATGAGGCTCGACTCGGCGGGCCTGAGCGGGCGCCGGGACAGCAGCGCCGCCTGTCCGTAGAGGGCTTCGGCGCTGGTGCGGGCCAGTTCGGGCTCGTCGATGGCGACGGCGGTGCGGACCAGCGGGTTGAGCTGGTTGAGGATGAGTTGGGCGCGCGGGGCCTCTTGGCGCAGGGCGCCGAGGATCTCACCCCACAGGCCGCCTTCTTGCTCGCGGGCCAGTTGTGAGCGGGTGCGCTCGTGCCGGGCCTCACGGCTGTCGACGAGGAGGGCGGGGGCGGAGGCCGGCTGGAAGGTGCGCAGCGCGACGTCGCAGTCGAAGACGGCAAGGGCTTCGCGGGCGCGGGCGAGGTAGGCCGCCGCCGCCAGCTCCGTCTCCCGGTCGACCGGGTCGAGGTGCGCGGTCAGGGTCGCCGGGTCGAGGTCGGCGACGCTGGTCCGATGCCTGATTTCGGGCAGCCGGTGGACCAGTTCGCGGTCGTAGGTGTAGCCGCCGTTGACGACGCCGAGCCCGGCGGCCGAGGCGATCGCCGCGACCTGTCGGAACTCCTCCACACTCGACGTGACGAGCACGGTGCGGTGGGTGCGGGCGAACTCGTCCAGGGTGGTGTGCCCGTCGGTGGTCTCGAACGGCAGCCAGGGCAGCAGCATCCGCAGGATCTCGTCGTCGTGCACGGCGAGCGACTTCACGGCCAGGTGGTGGACGTGGAGGAAGCGGGCGAGCAGGTCGGGGTCGCTGGCGGCAGCCCGGGCGATCCAGGCGCGCAGCCGCTCGGCGAGGGCGTCGCGGACCGCGGCGAGGGTGTCGTCCTCGTACAGGGACTCGCGGGAGGCCGTCGGGCGCAGGCTCTCGGCGTCGACGACGCAGCGGACGAAGAACGCCCACTCGGGCAGGATCTCGTCGGCCTGTTCGGACAGCAGCATGCCTTTGACGTGCACGCGGTGGCCGTGGCGCCGCCCGGCCGGTACCGCCTGCGGCAGTACGCACGCGATGCCCTTCAGGCCCACGGCCGGCAGATCCAGCTCGATGGTGTCCAGCGGTGTGAAGCCGAAGACGTCCTCGCCGTACGCGGCCAGGGCGCGGGAACGGGCCCCCGGGGTGGGGTACGTACGGGCCCAGGGCGCGGGCTCGGGGTTCACGGCGGCGCCCGGGCCGCCCGAGCCGTCGTCGAAGGTCACGGGGTGCCGCAGCAGGGAGCCGAAGTGCCTGGCCAGCGCCCGCACCTGCGTCGGCCGGGTCCACTCGCCGGCGTCCGCGCGGGGTGTCAGCGTGACGGTGGTGCCGGGCCGGGGCCGGGCGGAGGGGCGCAGGGTGCGGATGGTGTAGCTGCCGTCGCCGCGTCCGCGCCACTCCACCGCGGGTGCGTCGGGGTTGCGGGCGGAGCGGCTCACGACGTGGATCTCGTCGGCGACCAGGAAGCAGGAGAGCAGTCCGATGCCGAACTGGCCGATGAAGTCGCCGCGTTGCTCGGTGACCTGCTCGGCGCGCTTGCTGCTGCGCCCGATCGTGGCGAGGAAGCTGTGCACGTCGGCCTCGGTGAGGCCGACGCCGTCGTCCTCGACCCGGACGGCCGAACCGTCGGCGTACAGCCGGATCCCGAAGGCCCCCGCGGGGGCGGCCGGTTCGAGGGCATGCCTGGCGGTCAGCGCGTCCACCGCGTTCTGTAGGAGTTCCCGCAGGTAGACGCGGGGGCTGGAGTAGAGGTGGTGGGAGAGGAGGTCGACGAGGCCGCGCAGGTCCACCTGGAAGGTGCGGTCGGCGCCGGCCGGGCTGGAGGGGGCGTCGGGCAGAGTCATCGGGCAGTCCCGGGGTGGCGTGATGGAGGAGTGAGGGCGGAGCGACAGCGCCGGGTGGGCGGCCGGACGGGGCGTGGTGCGGCCGGTCCGGTCAGGCGTGGCGGCGGAAGCGGGCGTACGCCTTCTCCGGCTGTGCCATGTAGCGCCAGGGCCACGGCGTGTAGGCGCCGCCCAGCTCGTGGAAGACTCGCGGGGCGACGACGCTCTCCGAGGCCAGCGACAGGGCCATGGCGAAGGTGTTGAAGTCGTGCTGCCAGCCCGGGCGTCGCTCGTAGGCGGGGTGGAGGATGCTGTGCCGGGCGGCGTCCCGCAACTCCTTCTGGATGTAGGGCAGGTCGAGACAGCTCGGGCTGTCCGACTCCACCCAGTCCTCAACGTGGGCCATGGCCACCAGGCAGCCGAGGCGGTGTCCCTCGGGTGCGCGGGTGAACGCCTCGCGGGCGTACGCCATCGCCTCCCCCGGTTCGCCGCCCCAGCGGGGCTGTAGCTGGGACACCTGCTCCAGGTGGGTCTCCAGGTCGAGCGGGTCGCGGCGCAGCGCCGCCTCGTACCGGGTCCGTCTGACGTCGTCCGGCAGCGACATGCCGCGGGCGGAGGTGAGGAGGCGGCACCAGGGGGTGATCCAGTCGGGCCGCAGCTCGGCGGCGAGCAGCAGCTGTTCCTCGGCGATCTCGAGCCGCTCGTGGAAGAGGCGCCACTGCTCCTGCGTGACGTTCACGGCGCGTTCGGCGGTCCGTGCCTCCCAGCCCCAGGCGATGTGACGCGCCCCTGACATCAGCAGCGCGGTCGCCCGGTGCTCGGTGTCCTGCTCGACGGCCCGGCCGATCCAGTTCTGCACCCCGTCCAGATCGGCCAGCTCACCGAGCACCTGGTGGTCCCGGCCGAGGTCGAAGGGGGCCAGTGCCGCCTTCACACCGTCCCAGTCCCCCGCGTCGGCGGCCTCCACGAGGGCGAGCACCCGCGTGTCGCCGAGGGCGCGCACCGGGTACGTACCGTTCCTGCGCCCGCGCGGGGCGGGGAGGACGTTCGGATCCGCCGCCGGTCTCTCCCCCGTCTTGCCGAACAGCTTGCCGAGCATGTCGCGCCCTCCCCAGGTGCCGCTTGATCAACTGGAGCAGCATAAGGGGAACCTCTGACAACGCCTCCACTTCATTTTCACACCGGCTTCACTTGCGGACCGCGGTCATGCGGGCGACTGGGCGGGGCGCTTGTACATGCGGGTGGCCGTGATCTCGCTGTGCACCGCCTCGCCCTCCCCTTCGGCGGCCGGCGTCGGCTGCGGCAGGCCCGGCCTGAGGTGCTCCTCCACGCTGATGTACTTCAGCCCCGCCCTGAGGTCGGCGTCGTTGCGCAGCCGGATGACCAGCGGGAACTCGGCCAGCGCGGTCGTGTCGAACAGGCCGGTGGTGTACAGGAGCTGGACGCCGAGCGCGTCGGAGACGGCCCGCTGGAGCTCCAGCAGGTAGGTGGCGTTGGCGCGGCCGATGGGGTTGTCCAGGAACAGGGTGCCGGCGTGGCGGTGCCGGTCGCGGCCCCGGTCGTTGCTGCGCAGCGCGGCCATCGTGCAGTACAGGGCGATGGCGGCGGTGAGCAGCTGGCCGCCGGAGAAGACGTCGCCCATCTGGCCGACGGGGACGCGTTCGGCGCGCAGTACGGCGTCGGGCTTGAGGATCTCGACGGCGACGCCCTTGGGCCGCAGGGCGGCGGCGACACCGCGCAGCAGCAGGGACATGCCGTCGCGGCGCAGGTCCGAGTTCTTCTTCACGGCGGCGCGGGTGGCCTCGTCGACGACCTCGCCGAGCCGCTCGGTGAGGGTGGCCTGGTCGGGTTCCTCGAAGCGGATGCGCAGGAACTCCTGCCCGGACCACTCGCCCAGGCCCTCCGGCAGCCGGGACAGCCGCTGGGCGGAGCGGAGGGTGGCCAGCGCGGACTCGACCAGGCCGCGCAGCCGGTCCACGATCGAGTCGCGGTTGCGCTCCAGCTGGGCCAGTTCGTCGGTGAGGACGCGCAGCCTGGGTGCGAAGGCGTCGGCCCACTTGGCGGCGTGCTCGGGCAGTGCGGCGGCGGGCAGTTCGCGGATCTGCTGGCGGGCGGGGGTGCGGACCTGCTCGTAACGCGTCGAGTTGGCGTGCCGGACGAGGACGTCGCTCGCCTCGCGCACGGCGGCCTCGGCGGCGGACAGGTCGGCGGCGCAGCCGCGCAGCGAGCGGCGGGCCTCGGCGGCGGACCGTCGGGCCTCCTCCAGGTCGCCGGCGTAGGGCTCGGGCTCCTCCTGCTCCTCCTCGACGGCGTGCTCGCGCAGCAGGTCGCGGAGCATGGCGGCGATCTCGTCGAAGCCGCCGGCCGCGTCCTCGGCCGCGCGGTGCGCGTCGAGCAGTTCGGCGTGGGCGTCGCGGGCCTGGGCCAGCGCCTCGGTACGGGCGGACAGTTCGGCGGTCGCGGTGCGCAGCAGGGTCTGGGCGTGCTCGGTGTCGCGCGGGAGCAGTTCCTCGGGGAGGTCGGTGTGGGTGTCGCCGTCCTCGGGCGCGTGCCGTTCGGCCTCGCCGCGCAGCCGGCCGAGCTGTTCGCTCGCGCTGGACATCCGGGTCTCCAGGAGCTGCACCAGCTCCTCGGCCCGGGCGGCGGCGGCCTGCCGGGAGGGCCCGTCGGAGCCGTCCGGCGACTCCAGCAGCTGCCCGGCGCGGGTGCGGACCTTGTTGCTGAGCCGGTCGAGGTCCGCGCGGGCCGCGCTCTCGTCGCTCTCCGCGCGGGCCTGTTCGGCACGCAGGTCGGCGCCGACGCCGACCTTCTCGTACACCTGGGAGGCGGCGCGGTAGGCCTCCCGCAGGTCGGGCAGGGACGCCTTCGCCCTGGGCGCCCGAGCGCCGTCCCCGGGGGCCGCTTCCGATACGTCGTCGGGGGCGCCGGCGATCTCGGAGCGCTCGGCGCGCAGCGCGCGGGCGGTGCGGCGGGCGTCGTCGGCGGCACGCTGGGCGGCGCGCCGGTCCTCGTCGGCAGCGCGGGCCCGCTCCAGGCAGGCCTGGGCGCGGGCCTCGGACTCGGCGCCCTCGTCGGCCAGTTCGCGGAGCCTGACCTGCCAGCCCGCGCGTTCGCGCAGCCGGAAGGCGAGTCCGGCGAGGGCGTCGGCGGCACGGCGGGCCTTCTGCGCGGCCTCCTGCCGCTCGTCCCGCAGGTGGACGGCCTCGGCGGCGCTCTCGTCGGCCTCGGCCCGCACGGTGCGGGCCTCGGTCAGCTCGGCCTCGGTCTCCTCGGCGAAGGCGCGGGCCTCCTCGGCGGTGCGGGCCAGCTCCGCCAGGCGTCCGGCGGGGCAGCCGGTGCGCCAGGAGGCGAGCCGGGCCGCCAGCTCGCGGTCCTTGCCGAGGCGGGCGGCGAGGGTGCGGATCTCCTCGTCCCGCTCGCCCGCCCGGGCGCGCAGTGCCTGCCGCTCCTCGTCGGCGGCCTGCTCGTCGTGCATGGCCGGGTTCGGCGGTACGAGGAAGACGTCGCCGCTGCCGGACCCGGGGGCCGGGGTCGGGGCGAGCAGCGCGGCGGCCGTGCCGACGGCGACGGCGGAGCGCGGCAGCAGGGCCGCGTCGCCGAGCGCCTCGCGGGCGCGGGTGTGCGCGTCGGGGTCGGTGATGATCACGCCGTCGACCAGCTCGGGGCGGGCGGCCAGCACCCGGGCGTGGTCGGCGGGGTCGACGGCCTGGGCGAGGTAGCGCCAGCCGGGCAGGGCGGGGATGCCGTGCTCGCCGAGGAACTCGACCGTGGCCAGCACGTCCGGTCCCGGCGGCAGCAGTCCGCCGTCGCCGAGCGCGCCGAGGATGCGGGAGTCGTCGGCCGCGGCGGTGCGCAGCTCGAACAGCTGGCGTTCGGCGGAGGTGACGGTGGAGTCGAGCAGTTCGCGCAGCTCGTCGGCGAAGCGGTCGAGTTCCTCGGGGGTCAGCGCGCCGTCCGGTGCGGTGGGAGCGGCGGCCGGGTCGCCGCGGTCGGCGTCCCGGCGGGGCTGGGGGATGCCCGGCCGGGTCCCGGTGGCCAGGCCGAGCAGCTCGGCGAGCCGTTCCTCCGCGGCCAGCGCCTCGGCGGTGCGCCGCTCGCCCAGGTGGGCGCGCTCGGCCGCGGTCGCCGCGTCCGCCGCGCGGGCCGCGGTCAGTTCGGCGCGGCTTTCGGCGGCGGCTGCCTCGCGGGCGTGCTCGGTGGCCCGGCGGGCCGCCTCGCGGGCGGTGTCCCAGGCGGCGACGGTGGTCTTCTCCGCGTCGCTGGCGGCGAGGGCCGCGCGGGCCGGGTCGGCGTCGGGCGTGCTGTCGTCCAGCCAGCCGGCGCGGACGGCCTCGGCGGTCTCCTGCTCGACCTCGGTGAGGCGCTGGCGCAGGTGTCCGGCCTCGCTGCGAGCGCGCTGCGCCTCGGTGGCGGCGGTGGTGGAGTCCCGGTGGGCGGTGTCGCTGACCTCCTGGAGGGCGGCGGACCGCTCCTCCTCCTCGTTGGCGTGGTCCTCGGCCTTCGCGGCCGCCGCGTGCAGGGCGCGGACGAGGTCGACGGCGGCTTCGGTACGGGCGGCGAGGGCGGGGGCCGCGTCCCGTTCGGCCTCCCGGATGGCGGCGGACACGCGGGCGACGCGGTCGGCGGCGGCGCGGTGGCGCAGGACGCCCTCGGCGGCCTGCCAGGCGGAGTGCAGGGTGCGGGCCTCGGCCAGTTCGCGCTTCTGCGCGGCGGCGGACTTCTCGGCACCGGCCAGGGCCAGCGAGGCGTGCCGGTAGGCGAGTTCGGCGGCGACGAGGGCGCCGCGGTCCCGGGCGGACTCGGCGTGCGTGACGGCGTACGCGGCGGCCGTGACCCGCTGGGCGAGGTCCGAGGCCCGCACCCGCTCCCGGGCGCCGCGGGCGGTGAGCCGGCGGGCCAGGTTCCTGGTGCGTCGTTCGGCGGCGGTGTGGATGTCACGCGCGCGGCCGCGCGCCTCGGCGGCCTCGACGATCCGGCCCAGGAGGTCGACGGACCCGGCGGTGAAGTCGCGTTCGGCGATCAGCTCGGCACGCCGGCCCAGCTTGTTGCCGAAGCCGCCGACCAGGTCGGCCAGGCCGTCGGTGTCGCGGGTGTCGGTGACGGCCCGCAGCAGCAGGTCGGTGAAGTCGGAGTCCTTCTTGACCGCGAAGAGCCCGGCGGCCTCGCCCTCGTCCGCGTTCATCTCGCGCTGGTAGCGGAAGAGTTCGGGGTCGAGCCCGAGGTCGCCGAGGTGCTCGTTCCAGCGGTCGTGGATCTCCTCCCAGTGCACCTCGAGATACGGGTAGGCCTTGCCGGCCTCGGTGAGCGCGTCCCGGAAGCCCTTCATCGTGCGCCGCCTGCCCTGCGCGCCGGAGGCGCCCTCGACGGGCGGGCGGACGGCGGTGGCCTCGGCGACCGGCAGGTTGTCCAGGGTCAGTCCGGGGCCGGGCCGGAAGGAGTACCAGGCCTCGGCGAACTTCCGCGGGTCGCCCGAGACCTGCCGCCCGCGCCACTCGCTGACCTTGCCGACGACGACGCACTCGCCGGTCTGCACGTGCTGCCACTCCAGCGCCACGTGGCCGCAGTCGTCGGCGAGCAGGAACTTGCGCAGCACGCCGGAGCTGGCGCCGCCCAGGGTGTTGCGGTGGCCCGGCAGCATCACCGAGAAGATCAGCTTGAGGAGCACGGACTTGCCGCCGCCGTTCTCCAGGAAGAGCACGCCCGCGGGCGCGGGCCGGCGCGGCGGGCCGACGGGCTCCTCCTCGAAGAACTCCGCCTGCGTCGGTGCGGGGTCGGGCACGGGCTCGCCCACATCGCGCAGGTCAAGCACGGTGTCGGCGTAGCGCGCACCGGCGGGTCCGATGGAGTAGAGGCGGACCCGGGACAGCTCGTACATGGCGGACTCTCGTCAGTCTTCGGACGTCGGGGACGGTCGGGCGGGTGCGTTGTCGCTCGGACGGAGGCGGTTGTTCGGACGGGCGCGGTTGTTCGGACGGGTGTGGGTCAGGAGGAGTGGAAGGGCAGGCCGGCGTCGGCGACCAGCTCCAGGTCGTCGGTCTCCTCGGCGGGCAGCAGCGTCGCGGTGCCATCGGTGACCGGGACGACGCCCAGGTCCAGCAGCTCCGTCAGGGCGGCGCTGCCCGCCATGTCGCGCACCTGGAGCTGGTAGCGGGCGGTCGTGCGGTAGGTGCCGCCGTGGTCGTCGCCGGTGCGCTGGAGGAAGCCGGACTCGGTGAGGAAGGCGGCGGCCTTGCCGACGATGCCGGTGGTGGAGCCGGGGAGTCTGCGCGCGTCCTTGGTGGCGCCGGTCGCGCTGCGCCTGACCCAGATCCGCCAGGCGGCCTCCAGGCCCGGGGCGTCGGTGGCCGGGTCGGTGTTCTCGCCCTGCTGCTCGGCCCGCTCCTCGAGTCTGCGGCAGGCCTGGCGGACGAACGCGTCCACGCCGTTGACCGTGACGCGGCCGATGTAGCCGTCGTCGGCGAGGTCCTCGGGGCGCGGGTAGGCCATGGCGGCCACGGCGAGGTGGGCGAGGCCGTGCAGGAAGCGGTCAGCGGAGTCGGTGGCGGCACGACGCGCGTAGTCGCCCATGCGGACGGCGAACACCGAGTCCTCGGCGGCGGTCACCGCCATGCCCGCGCGCGGGGACACCTCCAGGACGATCAGCCCGAGTCCGGCCGCCACGGCGTCGGCGAGCCGCGCGAAGGGCGGGTCCTCCCGGTAGCGGCGCAGCAGGTCGGCGTACTCCTGGTCGCGGGCGGGCAGCAGCTTGGGCTGAAGACCGAAGGCGACGAGCCGCGCCGCGTCGGCGGCGTCGGCGGGCGTGACGGCCGCGGTGGTCGGCGCGGCACCCGCCTCCGGCTCGCTCGGGTCGGCGTGCTCGGTCACGGTCGGTACTCCTCGCTGTGCTGTGGCTCGGGGGTGGGGCGATGGCTGGGGTGGTTGCTGGGGCGATGGCTGGGGTGGTGACTGGGGCGGTGGCTGAGGGGACGGGTGAGGCGGTCCCGGAAGCGGTGCCGCCGGTTCATGCCGCCTCCGTGCGGTCCGCCGCCATTCCCGCCGCGTCCAGCAGCGCCGTGCCGACGATGAGGTCGGCGCCGCCGAACTCGGGGTCGTCCAGCTCGGTGCCGTCGTCGACGGCGAACAGCAGCTTCGGCTCGCCCTGGCGGTAGGCCGTGCCGACCGGCGGGCTGGCGGCGTGGACGGCGAGCAGCGCGACGAGGTACGGCAGCTCGCGGTCGCGGTCACGGGCGTCGGCCAGCAGCCCGGACAGCCGGCGCGGCGCGTCGTGCGGCAGGTCGAGCAACTCCATGGCCGCGGCGAGCTGCTCCTCGCTGAAGCGGCTGTCGTCCGGGGTGGCGATCAGGTCGGGCTCCGGCATCTCGGCGCCGAGGTGCTCCCGCTCCACCGGCGGCGTGAGGAGTATGTCGACGAGGTCGCCGACCCGGACGGAGAGGGGCGTGCGCAGCCCGGTGCCCCGGGCGAAGAAGGCGTCGGTGACGCGGAGCGCCCGCTCCACGGGCAACGGCAGCACGGGGGCGACGAGGTGGCCGTACAGGTCGAGTCCCGAGGTGGTCAGCGGGGTGGCGAAGGCCTGCCGGTCCTGCTCGGCGCGGAAGAGCGGTCCGGCCTCCAGGAGGCGGGACTGGAGCTGGGTGTGGCGGCGGATGCAGTCCTTGACGATGTCGACCAGCTCGGCGGCGCGGCGCTTGTGCTCGGCGTCCTCGGTCTCGTCGCGGGCCTTGCGGATGTTGGTGAGGATCGCGTTCTCGTGCCGGTAGCGGTCGGCGACGTGGTCCAGGGCCTCGGCGATCATGTCGGGGACGGCGCTGAGCCAGTCCACCGCGCGGACGTTGCGCCGGGTGGCGTCCAGGGCGCGGCGCAGGGTCTCCGAGTACTGGACGGTGCGGTACCGGGCCTGTTCGGCGGCGAGCTGGGCGTCGGCGAGGCGGCCCCGGCTGATCAGCACCTCGAGCTTGACCTCGGCGGCGATCTGGGCGCTGGTGACGTCGGTGTCCAGGGCGCCGACCAGGACGTTGACCGCCTCGTCGGTGGTGCGCAGGTAGACGGTGCCGCCGGGACCGGGGACCTCTTCGAGCAGCTTGAAGTCGTAGTCCCGCCGTACGTACGTGCCGTCCGGTCCGAAGGTGCCGTACACCGCGCGGAAGCCGCGGTCCACGCTGCCGACGTTGATCAGGTTCTCCAGGACCCAGCGGGCCACCCGCTCGTGCTCGGCGGCGGGGCGGCGCGGGGCCTGGGCGGCGACGCGCGGGATCAGCCTGGCCACTATCTGGTCGTGGTCGGCGCCCGTGTCGAAGTCCATGTTCAGCGTGACGAGGTCGATGGCGGCCAGGGCGACCTCCGCCATGCCGTACACCGAGTACTCGCCGGCGAGGTTGGCCTTGCGCGCGTCGAGGTCGTGCAGCGGCGCCGTGCAGGCGAGCGCGCGCAGCCGCCGCGCCAGTCCCTCGTCGGCGGCCGGGCCCGGGGCGGGGCGCGGCCCCGCGCTGAGCTGGGGCGGAACGCTGTCCGTCGATGCAGGCGAAGTCACGGTGCACAGACTAGGTCCTCGGTCTGACATCGGCCCAAACGGCGCAGATGGACCCCGCGGCACGGTGGCCGGAACGCCGTGCCGCCGAACCCCGATGCCTTCTGCGCTGATGCCTTCTGCTCTGGAGCCCTCTGTCCTGAAGCGTTCTGCCCTGAAGCCTTCTCGCGAGCCCCGGTGCGTTCTCGGCGGACCGGTCCTACCCCTCGTCCCCGACCCGCCGCAGGTAGACCTCCACGACGCGCTTGAGCGAGTTCTCCAGGTAGACCGCGAGCAGTCGCGCCGCCGTCTCCCGCTCGCCGCTCTCCAGGGCCGCCAGGATCTCCGCGTTCCGGGCGATGTACGGCTCGTGCAGGCGCCGCGGATCGTCCACGACGTGGAAGGCGAGGCGCAGTTCGGCGAAGACGCTGCGCATCAGTTCGTCGGTGCGTTCGCTGCCGGCGAGGGCGACCAGCTCCCGGTGGAAGTGGATGTTGGCGGTACCCACACCTTTCCAGTCACCTTCGCGGGCCGACCGGCGCCCGTCCTCGACCGCCTCGGCGAGCCCGTCCAGCGGGTACGGAGGCTCGCCGAGACCGCGGACGACGGCGCACTCGACGAGGGAGCGGGTGCGGTAGATGTCCTCGACGTCCTCGACGGTGAGGACCCGGACGAAGACGCCCCGGTTCAGCTCGTGGACGAGCAGGCGTTCGTGCGTGAGCAGGCGGAACGACTCGCGCAGGGTGTTGCGGGAGACGCCGAGGGCACCGCCGATGCTGTCCTCCGACAACCGCGTCCCGGGCGGGAAGTAGCCCTCGGCGATCCGGCTCCTGAGGATGTCCGAGACGCGCTCGGCGGTGCTGGTCCGCCCGAGGAGGGCGCGGTCGTCGGCCAGTCCCGTCAACTGCTCTGCCATGCCCGGAATTCAATCGCAGATACCAGAACGAAACAACAGGGGTATTGAGGGATCGTTGAACGATCCCCTACGGTGCCTCCAAGTCCCCGCTCGATCCGCACTCTCCGTCCTCCCTCTGCGAGGTGCACCATGAGCACACCCCCTTCCCCGCCGGTCCTCCCCGCCGGCACCCGCTCTCCCGATACCGCCGAACACGCCGCGGAAGACGGCCCGTTCGGCTGGCTGCGCGCCCTCGGCCCGCGGGGCCGCCGCGCCTTCGGCGGCGCGTTCGGCGGCTACGCCCTCGACTCGTACGACTACTTCACGCTGCCGCTGACCATGGTCGCGCTGGCCGCGTACTTCCACCTCGACAGCGGTCAGACCGGTCTGCTCACGACGGTCACGCTGGTCGTCTCGGCGATCGGCGGCGCGCTCGCGGGTGTGCTGGCGGACCGCGTCGGGCGGGTCAGGGCGCTGTTGCTCACCGTGATCACCTACGCCGTCTTCACGGTGGCCTGCGGTTTCGCGCCCAACTACGAGACACTGCTGGTCTTCCGCGCTCTCCAGGGCCTCGGCTTCGGCGGCGAGTGGGCGGTCGGCGCCATCCTGGTGGCCGAGTACGCGAGCTCCCGGCACCGCGGGCGGACGCTCGGCGCGATCCAGAGCTCGTGGGCCGTGGGCTGGGCGCTCGCGGTGGTCGTGTACACGCTGGTCTTCTCGCTCGCCGGGGACGACCTGGCCTGGCGTGTCATGTTCTGGACCGGTGCGCTGCCCGCGCTGCTCGTGGTGTGGGTGCGGCGCAGCGTCCAGGACGCGCCGCGGGCCGCCGAGGTCCGGGAGGAGGGGGCCGGCAAGGGTTCGTTCGCGGCCATCTTCAAGCCGGGCACGGCCGACTCGCCGGGGCTGTTGCGCGTCACGCTCTTCGCGAGCCTGCTCTCCACCGGCGTCCAGGGCGGCTACTACACCCTCGCCACCTGGGTTCCGACGTATCTGAAGGACGAGCGCGACCTGTCGGTGGTCGGCACCGGCGGCTATCTGACGTTCCTCATCTCGGGTGCCTTCCTGGGCTACCTCACCGGCGGTGTGCTCACCGACGTGCTGGGCCGCAGGCGCAACATCTGGCTCTTCGCGCTGCTGTCGGCGGTCTGCATCCTGGCGTACGCGAACATCCCCAGCGGCGCCAACACCCTGCTCCTGGTGCTGGGTTTCCCGCTCGGCTTCTGCATGTCGGCCATCTTCAGCGGGTTCGGTTCGTATCTGAGCGAGCTGTATCCGACGGCGGTGCGGGGCGCGGGCCAGGGCTTCACGTACAACACCGGGCGCGCCGTGGGCGCCGTCTTCCCCACCACGGTCGGCTTCCTCGCCGACAGCTGGGGCGTGGGCGGCGCGCTGGTCTTCGGCGCCATCGGTTACGCCATCGCGGCACTGGCCCTGCTGGGGCTGCCGGAGACCCGCGGAAAGGAACTGGCATGAACCGCCCGCACCCCGCGGCCGTGGACCGGCCGCTCGCCCTGGTCGACGAGCACGCGCACGCGTGGAGCCCGAAATCGGCCCGCGCCCGCTTTCGGAAGGGGCTGACGGGCCCCACGGCCGGGGTCGCCGCCGGCCACACCCAGGCCAATCTGATCTCGGTGCCCGCCGACTGGGCCTACGACATGCTGCTGTTCTGCACCCGCAACCCGCAGCCCTGCCCGGTGCTCGACGTGACCGACGCCGGGGACTGGACCACCGTGCTCGCCGACGGCGCGGACCTGCGCACCGATCTGCCGCGCTACCGGGTGTGGCGGGACGGCGAGCTGGTGGACGAGCCGACGGACGTGCTGGAGCACTGGCGGGACGACCTGGTGACGTTCCTGATCGGGTGCAGCTTCACCTTCGAGTGGGCCCTGGCCTCGGCGGGCGTCCCGATCCGCCACGTCGAGCAGGGCCGCAACGTCCCGATGTACGTCACCACGCGCGCGTGCCGCCCGGCCGGGCGGCTGCGCGGGCCCATGGTGGTGTCGATGCGTCCGGTGCCGCCCGCGCACCTGTCGGCGGCGATCCGCGAGACCGGTCTGCTCCCGGCGGTGCACGGCAGCCCGGTGCACTGCGGCGACCCGTCGGCGCTGGGCATCGCCGATCTGGACCGGCCCGACTTCGGCGACGCCGTGGACCCCGAGCCGGTCGACATCCCGGTGTTCTGGGCCTGCGGCGTGACCCCGCAGGCGGCGGTCATGGCCTCCCGGCCCCCCTTCGCGCTCACCCACGCGCCGGGGCAGATGTTCCTCACCGACGCGCGTGACGAGCAGTACCGCGTGGCGTGATCCCGCGTGCCTCGGCACGGGTACGGGACCGCCCGCGACCGGCCTCGTGCGCGCCCCCCGGGCACGGGCCAGGTCCGACGCCGTACGCGAGCCCGGCAGCGAGTGGCCGGGCCGCGTGCCGGGGTCGAGGCCGTACGCGGGACCCGGTGGGTGAGCAGCACCGGGCCCGCCCGCGCGGCGGAGCACACGGGGACGCGGGGACACGGGGCACCCGCCCCACCCGTCGCACCCATGACACATCGGCGGCGCGGGGTGGGCCGCGGGCCGGGGCCGACCTCGTGCGTGGAGCCGTTGGCGGGCGGTGCCGCGCCCGGTCGCGGCGGGCGCGTCCCGGATCGCCGGGCCGCGCAGCCGACGCGGCTCAGGACACGGCCTCCGGCCGTACGGGTCGGGTCGGGAGAGGCGCGTCGTGCGCGGCCAGGAACGCCTCGACGGCCGTCCTCCAGCCGAAGCACTCCGCACGCGCGCGTGCCGCCGTCCGCCGGTCCGTCTCCCGGCGTGCCAGGAGCAGTTCCACAGCGTCCGCGAAGGCGTCCGCGTGGTCGGCGGCGACGGCCCCGGCCGCGCCGATCACCTCGGGCAGCGCCGAGGACGCGCTCGCCACCACGGGCGTGCCACAGGCCAGCGCCTCCAGCGCGGCGAGCCCGAAGGTCTCGGCCGGTCCCGGGGCCAGACACACGTCGGCGGACGCCTGGAGGGCACCGAGCAGCCCGGGGTCGGCGACATGGCCGAGAAAGGTCACCGGAAGGCCCCGGGCCCGCGCCCGCTGTTCGAGTCGCGGGCGCAGCGGCCCGTCCCCGGCCACCACCAGCACCGCCCGCCCGCCGCGCCGCCGGAGTTCGGCCAGCGCGTCGAGGGCGGTGCCGGGCCGCTTCTCCACGGACAGCCGGGAGCACATCACCAGCAGTGTCTCGGCCCCGCGCGCGTACCGGGCCCTCGTACCCGGGTCGCGCAGCCCGGGGTGCCGTCCGGTGAGGTCGACGCCGAGCGGGGCCCGTACGACGTTGCGGGCCCCGATGCGGACGAACTCCCGCTCGGCGAACTCCGTGGTGCACACCACGCGCGCGTAGGCGTGCGCCGTACGGACGTTGAGGGCGTCGGCGGTGCGCCGGGCGGCGCCTTCGGGCAGCCCCCAGGTGCGCAGCACGCCGTCGGTGGTCTCGTGGGAGACCATCACGGCGGGGACCCTGGCCCGCCGGGCCCACCTGCCGGTCCAGCGCAGGGTGGTGCGGTCGGACACCTCCAGGCGGTCGGGGGCCAGCTCCTCCAGCAGGGCGGCCACCCGCCGCCTGTCGGTGAGGACGCGGTATCCGCCGGTTCCCGGCAGCGGGCGCCCCGGGAGTGTGATCACCCGGCCCTGTGCGGTCTCCCGGTCGTCGGCGTGCGGGCCGGGGACGACGAGAACGGGCTCGTGTCCGGCCGCGCGGTACCCCCGGCCCAGTTCCCGCAGCGCGGTGCGCAGTCCGCCGGACGCGGGGGCGACGAAGTTGGCGAGCCGGACGATCCGCAGCGCGTTCATGCCGCCAGCACCGCCTTCCGGGAGGCGAGCACGTCCGTGTAGTGCCCGATCAGCCGGTCGCCGACGGCCGCCCAGGTGCGCCCCTCCACGGCGGCCCTCCCGGCCGCGCCGTAGGCGGCCCGCAGGCCGGGGTCCGCGGACAGGGACCACACGGCGTCCCGTACGGCGGCGGCGTCGCGCGGGGGCACGAGCGGCCCGGTGCGGCCGTGGGCCACGAGGTCCAGCGGTCCGCCCGCCGCGGGCGCGACGACGGGCACACCGCTCGCCATGGCCTCCTGCACGGTCTGGCAGAACGTCTCGAAGGGGCCGGTGTGCACGAAGACGTCCAGCGAGGCGAAGACCCGGGCGAGTTCCTCGCCGGTGCGGCGGCCGAGGAAGACGGCACCCGGCAGCGCCTGCTCGAGGCCGGGGCGGCTGGGTCCGTCGCCGACGACCACGACGCGCACGCCGTCCAGGGCGCAGGCGCCGGAGAGCAGTTCCACCTGCTTCTCGGGGGCGAGGCGGCCGACGTAGCCGACGATCAGCTCGCCGTCCGGGGCGAGGGCGCGGCGCAGCGCCTCGTCCCGCCGGCCGGGCCGGAAGCGGGCGGTGTCCACGCCGCGCGGCCACAGCCCGACCCGGGGCACACCGTGCGCCTCCAGGTCGCGCAGGGCCGCGGTGGACGGGGCGAGGGTGAGGTCGGCGGCGGCGTGCACGGAGCGGATGCGCCGCCAGGCGGCGGCCTCGCCCTCCCCCATGTACGTACGGGCGTAGCCGGCCAGGTCGGTCTGGTAGACGGCCACGGCGGGGACGCCGAGCCGGGCGGCGGCGGCCATGCCGCGGACGCCGAGGACGAAGGGCCCGGCCAGGTGGACGAGGTCGGCGCGGTGTTCGGCGATCGCGGCGGCGACCCGCCGGCTGGGCAGGGCGACGCGCACTTGCGGGTAGCCGGGGAGCGGCAGGGAGGGGATCCGGACGACGCGGCACGGGGCGTACGTGTCCGCCCCGTCGGCGGCGGAGGTGGCCGGCGCGACGACGACGCAGTCGTGACCGCGGCCCACGAGGTGCCGGGCGGTCTGGAGCGCGCAGTGGGCGACGCCGTTGACATCGGGGGGAAAGGATTCGGTCACGATGACGACTCGCATACCGGTGTTGTCGCCGGACTGGACGTGCTCGCGTCAACGTCGATCTTTCCGGCCGAGGAACGTCCCGTGAGCGTTGCCCCGCCCACCCGGCGGGCCGGGCCACGGCCACGCCCGCCTGAGCCGGGGTCCATCCGCCGTTCACCGGGAGCGGCCTGGCGGCGCGCGGCCGGGTGCCGCCACGGCGCGCGGCCGCACCGGCACCCGTGGCGCTCACACGGCGGGCGCGTCCGGTCCGAAGCGGCTGCGGACCGCCGTCTGTACCTCGTCCTCCTCGGCCGGGTCGGCGGCGAGCCTGCGCAGCCGTTCGACGACGCGGTTGTCGCCGGTCTCGGCATGGCGGGCGGCGACTTCGCGGGTGGTCTCCTCGCAGTCCCACAGGCACTCGATGGCGAAGCCGGCCGCGAAGGACGGATCGGTGGCGGCCAGCGCGCGGGCCGCCCGGCCGCGCAGGTGGGAGGAGGCGGTTTCGCGGTAGATGTGACGCAGTACGGGCGCGGCGCAGGCGATGCCGAGCCGGCCGGTGCCGTCGACGAGGGTCCACAGGGTCGGCGCGTCGGGCCCTTCGCCGCGTACCGCCTCCCGCAGCGCGGCGAGCACGAGATCGCGGTCCTGGGCGGCGCCCCGGCAGGCGAGCACCCGGCCCGCGGCGG
The DNA here is from genome assembly GCF_002188365.1 of Streptomyces sp. CS113. Taxonomy (NCBI): domain Bacteria; kingdom Bacillati; phylum Actinomycetota; class Actinomycetes; order Kitasatosporales; family Streptomycetaceae; genus Streptomyces; species Streptomyces sp. CS113. The sequence continues at coordinate 7,157,225 of NZ_KZ195574.1, read as the reverse complement.
CCCCCAGGGCGTCGGGCCGGTGCACCCAGCCGCGCGCCCGGTCCACCGCGGCGAGGCTGCGCATGCGTTCGTAGGCGGCGACGGCGGCCTCCACGACCGGTGTCGAGCCGGTGGCCACGGCGCCCTCGACCAGGTCGAGGACGTCCGGGTCATTGCTGTCGGCGAGATAGCGCAGGGCGGTGCAGCGGGCCCCCTCGGTGCCCGTCCGCGCGGCCTCGACGATCTCGGGCCGGTCCTCGGGCCCGGCGACGGCCGTGAGACAGCGCGCGGCCGGCACGTGGAGCGGGGTGCCGCGCTCGACGCCCTGCTCGGCCCACTCGAACACGGCTCGTACGCTCCAGCCTGGGCGCGGTCCGGTGGAGTCCATCTGTCGCTGCCAGCGGTCGAAGCAGCCCGTCTCCTGGGCGGCACGCACACGCGTGGCGATCGATTCGCGGGGGTCGTCGGCCCACAGGCGCCAGGGCCGGGGTTCGAAGGCGTCCCGCACCGCGGCGGCCAGCTCGGCCTCGCCCTCGGCGTCGCGCGGGAAGCGGGCCAGGACGGGCGCGGCGAGGGCGCGCAGTCCCGCGTCGTCGTCGCGCAGCGCCAGCTCGTCCAGGGCCCACGCCCAGTTGACGCCGTGCGCGGCGTACCGGCGCAACAGTCGGAGCGCGTCCAGCCTGCCGTAGGAGGCGAGGTGGCCGAGGACGGCGAGGGCCAGCCCGGTGCGCGACTCGTCGGCGTCCAGGACGTCCTCGGGGTCGAAGAGGTGGGCCTCGATCGCGTCCAGCTCGCCGTTCAGGTCGAGGTAGAGGCGGGCGTAGTAGAGGGAGCGGTTCTCGACCTGCCAGTCGTGGCGGGGGTCGTGGAGCACGCAGTGGTTCAGGGCCGCGAGCGCTTCGGCGCGCGGAGCGGTGAGCGCGTGCAGCGTGCCGTCGCCGCGACCCCGCTGAAGCAGGCCGAGCAGCGTACCGCTGGGCGCTATGACCGGATCGAACATGGGAAACAGCCTCACATCAAGCGTCGACGCAACCGGGGAGCACGCGTTACCTGGCCGTGCGCCAACACGTCGGAGCGCCCGCCGTCTCTTGCTTGCTGAAGACCATGTTCCTCTGCCTCTCGTCGGTGGCCCTTGCGAGCCGTGTCACGGCCCGCGCGGTGCGGCAACATCTGCCCAGCCATCACGTCCGTGAACCACGTCGTCATGATGGCCCGGCGGTCACATCTGCCGCGACCGAAATTTCGGCGGCCCTGTACCGCCTCCCCCGTTTTCCGTGTTTTTCCTGGTCAGAAAAGTGTGGAGCGGCCCGGACGGAACCTACTCCACCGTCCCGTCACCGGGTGCCGAACAGCTCCAGCAGGTCCGTCCGGGCGAACATCCGCGCCGTGTCCACGGCCGACGGGGTGCCCGCCGACGGGTCCGCGCCGGCCTCGAGCAGCGCCTTGGTCACGTCCGTTTCACCCTTGAAGGCGGCTCCGGCGAGCGGCGTCTGACCCCGGTCGTTGACGCGGTCGGCGTCGGCGCCGCGGGTCAGCAGCGCGCGCACCGCGTCGGCGTGCCCGTGGTACGCGGCGAGCATGACGAGGGAGTCGCCGCGGTCGTTGGTGAGGTCGGCCGGAACACCGGCGTCCACGTATGCGACCAGCTCCTCGGTGCGCCCCTGCCGGGCCAGATCGAAGATCTTGGTCGCCAGCTCCACGACCTCGGGGTCGGGGGCTTCACTCATCGGCCGGACCACCTCTCACTGCGAACATTCGGCGAATCGCCAGGGTACTGGCTCGCGGGACACCCGAGCGGACCAAGGACCGCTCCGCCACCCGAGGTAATTCGGTCGAATTTCCCCCATTTGCACCTTTTATCGTATAGATACATGCTGTGAGCCTGGAAGTACTCATGGTGACTGTCCCCGTGAACCAGGAGAACTCACATGATCCTCTCGATCTCAGGCGTGGTCCTGCTCGGCATCGTCGTCTTCATCTTCTTCCGCAAGGACGGCCTCAAGGCCTCGCACGCGCTGGTCGCCGTACTGTTCGGGTTCTATCTCGCGAGTACGGCCATCGCCCCCAGCATCAAGGCGGGCGGCGAGAGCCTCGCGGGCCTCCTCGGCGGCATCAAGTTCTGACGACCCGCTCCCCCCGCCCGACATCCGCACGTACGCACCTCCAGGAGGCAGCAGTGGCCCGGCGGCCCCTCCCCCGCATTCTGAGCAACGGCGGCGCACAGCTCGCCCGGAGCCGGGAGCTGGCCCGGACGGCGGCCGACAGCGCCACCGACGTCCTCCAGCCGCTGATCACGATCGCCCGCGGTCTGCGCCGACTGGCCGCGGCCGCGCGGCGCAGATGGACCGAGACCCCCAAGGACCGGCGCGGCGCGCTGCTGTTCCTGGTGGCCTCGGTGGTCCTGGTGGTGGCACTCGTGCCGTACGGCCCGCTGCTCGCCGTCATCGCCCTGATGGCGGCGGCAGCCTGGCAGGGCAGGGAGCGCACCCCGGCGGCGCCCGCGGGCCCCGACGACTCCCAGACCCGGCGCTTGCAGTCCCTCTACGAGGCGCTGGTCCCGTACTTCTCCCTCGCGGAGGACCCCGACCCCCTGTACGTCCACGGCGGCGGGTGGGAGAAGGCGTTCCCGGCGTACGAGTTCGACGACGACGGGCGCGTCGCCCACCTGGTGATCCGCTACCCGGCCTACTTCACGGACGGGGAGGCGGAGTCCCGGACCCGGATCGAGCACCTGCTCACCGCGAAGTCCGGCCGGGGCCGGGAGTACCACTTCACGTGGGACGAGGAGGCCAACCACCTCTCCGTGGACGTCCTGGCGCCGCTGCCCACCGACATCGCCGCCCAGCGTTTCGTGACGGCGCCCGGCGAGACCGTCCTCGGCTTCACCGACCCGACCCGGGTCCAGCGCACGCTCCCGCTCACCCACGGCGTGGAGCGGCGGGACGTGCCGCCGGTCGTCTGGCGCACCGGCATCCGCTCGACCGAGCCCCATCTGCTGGTCCTGGGGCAGCCCGGCACCGGCACCTCGACCCTGCTGCGTTCGGTCGCGCTCCAGGCGCTGCACCAGGGCGATCTGCTGATCGTCGACGGCGGCGGCACCGGAGAGTACGCCTGCCTGGTCGGCCGGGACGGCGTCCTGGCCGTGGAGTGCGGCCTCACCGGTGCGCTGACCAGCCTGGAGTGGGCCGCCGCCGAGACGGAACGGCGGCTGATCTCCGTGAACCGGGCCCGTCAGCAGGGCCTGGCGGCGCCGGACGACACCCGGCGGCCCCTGTGGGTCTTCCTGGACCGTCCGACGGCGTTCACCCACCTCGCCGCCACGGGCGGGCGCCGGGACCCGCAGACCCTGCTCCAGGTCCCGCTGCGGCACGGCCGGGCCGCGAACGTGACCGTGGTCGTCGCCGACCAGCTGGACGCCCTGGACGGCCTCACCGACGCCGTACGGCAGCACACGCGCGCGCGTGTCGTGCTCGGCCCGGCCACCGCGGACGAGCTGTCGAACGCACTGGGCGCTCCCCCGCACACCACGCCCCTCGCCCAGGTCCCGCCCGGCCGGGGGTACGCCCGTCTGGGCACGGGGCCGGTGCACCGCCTCCAGGTCCCGGCCACCCCCGACCCCTACGACGACGCGACGAGCGAGGCGCACCGGCAGGCGGTCCTCGACCTGCTCCCGCCGCGCACGACCCCGGCCGACGGGGAGCAGGCGCCCCTCCCCCCGGAGGCGGAGGCCGAGGCGAAGGCCAAGGCCGTCTCGATGGAGAAGGAGGACGCCCCGGCCGGCCTGGCCGCGAGCGAGCCGGAGGAGACCGCGGCGGACACGGAACAGGCCCCGGTGAGGGTGGAGAAGGCGGCGGCCGGGACACCGACCGAGCCGGCTCCCACTGACCCGGTCCCCGCCGACCCGGTCCCCGCCGAGGCCGTCGCGGCGGAGACCTCCTGACCCGGTGGCCGGGGCGACGCACCCCACAGCTCCGCCCCGGCCCCTCGCGCATCTCCCGCCGGTCCGCCTCCGGGCCGCGCCCGTGTCCACGGGCTCCGGCGCCCACGGCGCCTCGCCTCCGGCGGAGCCCTCCCGTGACGCGTGCGAGGCGCCCGTCCACCGGGTCAGCGACCGGCGCCGACCCGGCGCGCCCTTACCGCCCCGACCGGCCGAAGGCACCGGACGCCACCTCACTGGCGCCTCGACCGTCCGCCCGTCGCCCGCGTCCCCCCACGCCGCGCTTGACCCGGCCCGCGGGGCCGGCCCTAGGCCACGAACGTCCGCGGTGTCTCGCCGCCGCCGACGCCGCCGTTCTCCACCAGTCGGGCCGCGACGGCCAGTCGTACCGCCGCCTCCTCGGCCACCGCGCCGCCGACCGTGAACGGCAGGCGGACGTACCCCTCGAAGGCGCCGTCGACCCCGAAGCGCGGCCCGGACGGGACGCGGACGCCCACCCGCTCCCCCGCCTCGGCGAGCCGGGAACCCGACAGGCCCCCGGTCCGCACCCACAGGGTGAGGCCGCCCCGGGGCACCTCGAACTCCCAGTCCGGCAGCTCCCGCCGTACCGCCGCCACCAGCTCGTCCCGGTTCTGCCGGGCCTGTTCGCGGCGCACCGTCACGGCCTGCTCCCAGCCGCCGGTGCTGAACAGCCAGTTCACGGCGAGCTGCTCCAGCACCGGTGTGCCCAGGTCGGCGTAGGCCCGCGCGGCGACCAGGCTGCGGATCACGTCGGGCGCGGCGCGGACCCAGCCGATGCGCATCCCGGCCCAGAAGGCCTTGCTCGCCGAGCCGACGGTGATCACGGTCGAGCCGGCCGGGTCGAAGGCGCACACGGGACGCGGCATCTCGACGTCGTCGTCCAGCCACAGCTCGCTCATCGTCTCGTCGGCGACGAGCACCGTCCCCGCCGAGCGGGCCGCGTCGACCAGCCGCCGCCGCTGGTCGTCGTCGGCGAGCGCGCCGGTGGGGTTGTGGAAGTCGGCGACGACGTAGGCGATGCGGGGCGCGGCGTCGCGCAGCACCTGGCGCCAGCGGTCGACGTCCCAGCCGGTGAGGCCCTCGGCCATCGCGACGGGCACCAGCCGGGCCCCGGCCTCGCGCATCAGCTGGAGGATGTTGGCGTAGGACGGGGACTCCACGGCGATGCGCTCGCCGCGTCCCCCGAAGAGGTGGCAGATGGCGTCGATGGCGCCCATCGCCCCCGTGGTCACCATGATCTGCTCGGGCATGGTGGGGATGCCCCGCACGGTGTAGCGCTCGGCGATCATGGCGCGCAGCGCGGGCAGCCCGGCCGGGTAGTCGCCGTGGGTGTGCGCGTACGGCGGCAGCTCCTCGAGGGCGCCCCGCACCGCGCGGGTGAGCCAGGGTTCGGGTGCGGGCAGCGCCGCGCACCCCAGGTCGATCACCGAGCCGAGCGCCTCGGGCGGCAGCGGCTCGAGTCCCCGGGCCGGAAGCGGGTTCCCGGCCGGGACCGCGGTCCAGCTGCCCGCACCCCGCCGGGATTCCAGGAAGCCCTCGGCACGCAGCGCCTCGTAGGCGGCGGCGACGGTGGTGCGGCTGACGGTCAGGGCGAGGGCCAGTTCCCGTTCGGCGGGCAGCCGGGCGGCGACCGGGACGCGGCCCTCCAGCACGAGCAGCCGGATGCCGTCGGCGAGCGCGCGGTAGGCCGGCGGACGGCGCGTGCCGGTCCCGGCCGGGCGATCCTGTTGGGAGGCGAGCAGCCGCGCGAGTTGCCCCGCCCCGACGGCCGAGGTCCACTGCGCCATGGAAATCAGTCCACCTTCCCCGAATTGGCCCTGGTTGAAGCTTGTTCCCAAGCCACAGGGTGTCACGTGGCAGGCCACGACCACCACCCAGGGGGGGCATCTCTTGTCCAGGCAGTCCGAACAGCCCGAGCGGCCCAAGCGGCCCAAGCAGTCCGAGCAGTCCGAGCAGTCCGAGCAGCCCAGGCGACTCGCGCGGCGGCTGATCCAGCTCTACGGCGGTCTCGCGCTCTACGGCGCCAGTTCGGCGCTGCTGGTCAGGTCCGGGCTCGGGCTGGAGCCGTGGAACGTGCTGCACCAGGGGCTCGCGGAGCACACCGGCCTGTCGATGGGCGTGGTGCTGACCGCCGTGGGCGCGGCGGTCCTGCTGCTGTGGATCCCACTGCGCCAGCGGCCGGGCCTCGGCACCGTCTCCAACGTGCTGGTGATCGGCGCCGCGATGGACGCCACGCTGAGCGTCGTGCCGGACGCCCAGGGCTGGACGCTGCGCATCGCCGCGATGGTCGCGGGCATCGTCCTCAACGGTGCGGCGACCGGGCTGTACATCGCCGCACGGTTCGGCCCGGGCCCGCGGGACGGCCTGATGACGGGGCTCAACCAGCGCACCGGGCTCTCGGTGCGGCTGGTGCGGACCGTGGTCGAGATCACGGTGGTGGTGACCGGCTTCGCCCTCGGCGGCACGGTCGGCCTGGGCACCCTGCTCTACGCCGTGGCGATCGGCCCGCTCGCGCAGGTGTTCCTGCGCGTGTTCGCCGTGCCGGCGACACCGCACGGCGGCACGGTGGTTGCCGCCGGGCGGCCCGGGCGCGCGATACTGCGCCGGTGACCAAGCCGATACGCCACCCGTACCTCGACCATCCCGGCCCGATCGCGTTCGCCCACCGGGGCGGGGCGGCGGACGGTCTGGAGAACACGCTGCGGCAGTTCCGCCGCGCGGTCGAGGCGGGCTACCGGTACATCGAGACCGACGTGCACGCCACGCGGGACGGGAAGCTCGTCGCGTTCCACGACGCGACCCTGGACCGGGTGACGGACGGGGCCGGGCGGATCGCGGACCTGCCCTGGGAGGACGTGCGCCACGCGCGCGTGGCGGGCGCGGAACCGGTGCCGCTCTTCGAGGAGCTCCTGGAGACCTTCCCCGAGGTGCGCTGGAACATCGACGTGAAGGCGGAGCCCGCCCTGCGGCCCCTCCTGGAGCTGATCGGGCGGACGGGCGCCTGGGACCGGATCTGCGTCGGCTCCTTCTCCGAGGCGCGCGTGGTCCGCGCCCAGCGGCTCGCGGGCCCCCGCCTGGCCACCTCGTACGGCACCCGGGGCGTCCTCGGTCTGCGGCTGCGCTCCTGGGGTCTGCCGGCCGCGCCGCGCCGCTCGGCGGTGGCCGCGCAGGTGCCCGAGGCGCAGTCGGGCATCCAGGTGGTGGACCACCGCTTCGTGCGCGCCGCCCACGCGCGCGGGCTGCACGTGCACGTCTGGACGGTCAACGACGCGGACCGTATGCACCGGCTCCTGGACCTGGGAGTGGATGGCATCATGACCGATCACATCGACACACTGCGCAAGGTCATGGAGGACCGCGGCGTCTGGGGCTGAGCCACCCGGCCGCGCCCCGGGGACGGTGCGCGTGCACGGGGAAGGCGAGGGCACGGTGGGCACCGACACCCTGCGGTCGGACGCGGCGGGCGGGGCCGACCCGGCCGCCGAACGACGGCGCGAGCAGCGCGGCTGGTACTTCTACGACTGGGCGTGCTCCGTCTACTCGACGAGCGTGCTCACCGTGTTCCTGGGCCCCTATCTGACCTCGGTCGCCGAATCGGCGGCGGACGCGGACGGCTACGTCCACCCCCTGGGCATACCGGTGCGCGCGGGGTCGTTCTTCGCGTACTCGGTGTCGCTGTCGGTGATCGTGGCGGTGCTGGTGATGCCGCTGGTGGGCGCGGCGGCCGACCGCTCGGGCCGCAAGAAGCCGTTGCTGGCCGCCGCCGCGTACACCGGCGCCGCGGCCACGACCGCCATGTTCTTCCTCGACGGCGACCGCTACCTGCTGGGCGGTCTGCTGCTGGTCGTCGCCAACGCGGCGCAGTCGGTGGCGATGATGCTCTACAACTCCTACCTGCCCCAGATCGCCCCGCCCGAGGAGCGCGACGCGGTCTCCTCCCGGGGCTGGGCCTTCGGATACGCGGCCGGTTCCCTCGTCCTGATCGTCAACCTGGTCCTCTACACCGGCCACGACTCCTTCGGGCTGAGCGAGAGCGCGGCGGTCCGCGTCTGCCTGGCGTCGGCGGGGCTGTGGTGGGGCGCGTTCGCGCTGATTCCGCTCCGGCGGCTGCGCGACCGGCGTGCGGTGGCCGGGAAGGCCGCGCTGCCCGGGTTCCGGCAGCTCGCGGCGACCGTCCGGGACATGCGGCGCCGCCCGCTGACGCTCGCCTTCCTGCTGGCGTACCTGGTGTACAACGACGGCATCCAGACGGTGATCTCCCAGGCCTCGGTGTACGGCTCCGAGGAGCTGGGCCTCGGGCAGTCCACGCTGATCGTGGCGGTCCTGCTGGTCCAGGTGCTGGCGGTGGCGGGCGCCCTGGCGCTGGGCCGGCTGGCCCGCAGATACGGCGCCAAGCGCACGATCCTCGGGTCGCTGGTCGCCTGGACGGTGACCCTGGGGGCCGGGTACTTCCTGCCGGCGGGCGCGCCGGCGTGGTTCTTCGTGCTGGCCGCCGGGATCGGGCTCGTCCTGGGCGGCAGCCAGGCGCTGTCGCGCTCCCTGTTCTCCCACCTGGTCCCGCCGGGCAAGGAGGCCGAGTACTTCTCGGCGTACGAGCTGAGCGACCGCGGGATGAGCTGGCTCGGGCCGCTGCTCTTCGGGCTGACCTACCAGCTGACCGGGAGCTACCGGGACGCCATCATCTCGCTGGTGGCGTTCTTCGTCATCGGTTTCGTGCTGCTCGCCCGGGTCCCGGTGCGGCGGGCGATCGGCGACGCGGGCAATCCGGTACCCGAAAGGATTTAGCACTCGGCGCGAAAGGGCTGTAGTGTACGCGTTTGGCCTGCCAGGCGTACCGTTACTGCGCGTCAAAGGTGCCGAATCGCTATGTCACATCTGCCAGCAGAGGTGACAAACCGGACGTCGGCGGGTACTGCACTGGTTGCAAGGCTGCGGCTGCGACGGCGACGCAGGGCCCGGATCGGGAGTCGGGACGGGAATCTTTACCGCCGCCCGGACGTTGACCGGATGACGACGACAGCGACACCTGTCCTGTGGGCGACAAGCCCGGGAGGCACGATTCATGAGTGAGCGAGCTCTTCGCGGCACGCGCCTCGTGGTGACCAGCTACGAGACGGACCGCGGCATCGACCTGGCCCCGCGCCAGGCCGTGGAGTACGCATGCGAGAAGGGGCATCGTTTCGAGATGCCCTTCTCGGTCGAGGCGGAGATCCCGCCGGAGTGGGAGTGCAAGGTCTGCGGGGCCCAGGCACTCCTGGTTGACGGCGACGGCCCTGAGGAGAAGAAGGCCAAGCCCGCGCGTACGCACTGGGACATGCTGATGGAGCGACGCACCCGCGAGGAGCTCGAAGAGGTCCTCGAGGAGCGGCTGGCCGTTCTGCGCTCCGGCGCGATGAACATCGCGGTCCATCCGCGAGACAGCCGCAAGAGTGCGTAGCGGGAGACCCTAGGCGAAACAACCGAACAACCGCGGGTGCCGTACATGAGCTTCATGTACGGCACCCGCGGTTTTGTCGTGTCCGGGCGGCGTGCCCAGGGCCCGGGCTGGGCCGGGGCTCAGCGCGTCAGCGGAGGGCGGGGGTCCTGCGGGGCGTCGTCCGGGTCGTCCCGTATGACCTCGCCCTGGACGACCTTGCCGTCCGGGCGGTGCATCCGGGCCTGGCGGAAGGCGTCGCCCAGGGTGCCGGGACCGGCGTCCCGGAGCCTGCGCTCCACCGTCCGCTGGGCGTACTGGCTGACGGCCTTCTGCACCGGGGGCAGCAGCATGAGCAGGCCGAGCGCGTCCGAGATCAGGCCGGGCAGGATCAGCAGCAGCCCGCCCAGCATCATCAGGCCGTTGCCCTCGCTGTTGGGGCGGACGGCCTCGGGCGGCATGCCCGACCGCATGGCCGACTGCTGCTGGTTGATCGTCTCCGTGAGGTTGCGGAAGGCCCGGCGGCCCGCCGCCTTGATGACCACGGACCCGAGGACCACACCGGCGACCAGGAGCAGGAAGACCACGAAGCCGCTGGACGCGCCCGCGACCACGGTCAGCAGCCAGATCTCCAGCACGAGCCAGGCGGCGGCGCCCAGCGGCAGGAACGTGCGCAGCCTGGAGCGCGGAGGCCGGGCGGGGGACCTGGGGGTCTGAGCGCCAGTCGTCATACTCCCAGTGTGCCTGGCCCCGGCTCAGCGCGGCATAAGAGGGCGGTCAGGGCTTGGCGCCGGACGCCTTCGACGCCGCGTCGCCGGATGTGGCCGAGGCGTCACCGGGCTCCGCAGACGCATCGCCGGGCTCCGCCGACGCGTCGCCGATCCCCGTCGGCCCGTCGACGGTCTTCGTCGACCCGTCGCCGGTCTTCGTCGGCCCGTCGACGTCGGCCGCCGGCCCGTCCGCCGCCGTGCCGGGCCGCTTGTCCCTGCCGAGAACCTTGCCGACCCTCTCCCCCACGCCCCAGGTGGTGACCCGCCACAGGGCCTCCACCAGGATGTCGCGGCTCATCTTGGAGTCGCCCAGTTCCCGCTCGACGAACGTGATCGGCACCTCCACGACGTGGTAGCCGGCCTTGATCGCGCGGCGGGCGAGGTCGACCTGGAAGCAGTAGCCCTGCGAGGCGACCTCCTCCAGGCCGAGCCCCTCCAGGGTCTCCCGGCGGAAGGCGCGGTAGCCGCCGGTGATGTCGCGCAGCGGCAGGTCGAGCGCGAGCCGCGAGTACATGCTCCCGCCGCGCGAGATGATCTCCCGGGACTTGGGCCAGTTCACCACCCGGCCGCCGGGCACCCAGCGGGAGCCGAGCACGAGGTCGGCCCCCTTGAGCGCGGTCAGCAGGCGGGGCAGCTCCTCGGGCTGGTGGGAGCCGTCGGCGTCCATCTCGATCAGCACGCCGTAACCGTGCTCCAGGCCCCAGCGGAAGCCGGCCAGGTAGGCGGCGCCCAGCCCTTCCTTGCCCTTGCGGTGCATGACCTGGACGTGGTCGTCCGCGGCCGCCAGTTCGTCAGCGAGCTTGCCGGTGCCGTCGGGGCTGTTGTCGTCGGCCACGAGAACGTGCGCCTCGGGGACGGCCTCGCGCACGCGCGTGACGATCGCCCTGATGTTCTCCGCCTCGTTGTAGGTCGGGATGATCACCAGGGCCGTGCCCAGGGGGCCGAACCGCCTCTGCCGCCCCGCAGCCGCGGGCGTCCCGTCGCCGTCGTTCACCACTGCCCCTTCGTGTCCGTACACAGAGGACCACCATAATCGCCGCGGCCTGCGCCGACGTGACAGGACGGTCGTACGGTGGTGTCGTTTTCCCGGAACCGGGGTAGGGATGGCCGATTCAGGCCGTTTGTGCGACGGATGGGGGCCCGGCGCCCTTCGGGCCGGCCCGGGACCCGCCGGCTGCGGGTCGACCCAGGCCGTTGTCTACTGAGCGCCCGGGCCCCACCCGGGTCACACCTCCCGACCGGCCGGAACGTTCCCTCGTCGCGGTGCGGGCACTGAGCCTGGCTCCCAGTGGCGGTGCCCCGGTGCGGCACACCGTCCCTGACTCAGCGGCGCCGCGACGCGGATGCGGAAGGCTCCCCGGTCGGGCGTCCGGTGGTGGACCCGGCCGAACCTACCGGCCCCCCGCCGTCGCCTGTCAACAGTCGTTCGACCTGCACCTTTGATGTCAATGCGCAGGTCAGCGCGGAGGAGCCGCAGGTCGTGGCCGCGCGAAGATCATCGCCCCGTCGGCCGTGGAGATCACTCGCCCGGCCGTACGAAGACGGTCCGGCCGCCCACCACGGTACGCAGGCAGACGGGCAGCTCCCGGCCGGGGGTGAGGTCGGGCAGGCCGGGGGTGCCGGAGCGCGGGTCGGTCGACCAGCGCGCCACCCGGTCGTCCGGAGCCTGGACCACGAGTTCGCCGGTCCGCCACACGGCGTAGTCGGCGGGCACGCCCGGCACCAGGACACCCGCGTCGTCGCGGCCGATCGCCCGCCAGCCGCCGCGCGTGTGCGCCGTGAACGCCGCACGGACGGAGACCCGGTGCTCGGGAGTGCGGTGGAAGGCGGCGGCCCGGACGGTGCCCCACGGGTCCAGGGGCGTGACCGGGCTGTCGGAGCCGAAGGCAAGCGGCACGCCGGCGCGCAGCAGGGCCGCGAAGGGGTTGAGCGTGCGGGCCCGCTCGGCGCCCAGGCGCTGGGCGTACATGCCGTCCTCGCCGCCCCAGAGCGCGTCGAAGGCGGGCTGGACGGAGGCCGTCAGGCCCAGTTCGGCGAAGGCCGCGACCGACTCGGGCGTGAGCATCTCGGCGTGCTCGATCCGGTGCCGGGCGGCGCGCACACGGGCGAGGCCGATCTTGTCGGCGGCGGCGCGCACCCCCTCCACCACGGCACTCACGGCGGCGTCGCCGATGGCGTGGAAGCCCGCCTGGAGGCCCGCCTCGGTGCAGGCGACGACGTGCGCGGCGACGGCTGCGGCGTCCAGGTGGGCGGTGCCGGTGTGACCGGCGTCGGCGTAGGGCTGGTGCAGGCACGCGGTGTGCGAGCCGAGGGAGCCGTCGACGAAGAGGTCCCCGGCGGCCCCGACGGCACCGAGCTCCCGCGCCTTGTCGACGTCCTGCTCGGCCCAGTAGCCGATCACCCGCGGCCCCGGCTCCCCGGCCGACAGGCGCAGCAGACCGGTGAGGTCGTCCTCGGAGGAGATCTCCGGGCCTGCGCATTCGTGAACGGTTCCGATACCGAGGGAGGCGGCGTGCGCGAGGGCGGCGCGCTGGGCCGCGGTGCGCTGGGCGGGGGTGACGGCCCCGAGGGCGGCGGCGCGTACGGCGTGGTGGGCGTCGCCGGTGAGCGGACCGTCCCCGCGGGCGAGGTCACCGGGCGCCAGGTCGAGCAGGGCGGTGGTGACGACGGCCGAGTGGACGTCGATACGGCTGAGGTACAGGGGGCGACCGCCGGTCGCGGCGTCCAGTTCGGCGCGGGTCGGGGGCTGCCCGTCCGGCCAGCGGGCGGCGTCCCAGCCGTGCCCCAGGAGTACGCGGTCGTCCGGGCGGGCGGCGGCGAAGTCCCGTACGAGGGCGAGGGCCGCCTCGCGGGTCGGGACGCCGGAGAGGTCCAGCCCGGTGAGGGCGAGGCCCGTAGCGGTGGTGTGCACGTGTGCGTCGGTGAACGCCGGGGTGACGAGCGCGCCGTCGAGGTCGATCACCTCGTCGACCCCGTCCGCGAAGGCGTCCGCGGCGCCCTCCGAGCCGACCCAGGCGACCTGGCCGCGTTCGACGACCATGGCCGTCGCGAAGGGGTCGGCGGGACTGTGGACCTCGCCGCGGCGCAGCAGGACGGTCGAGGACGGGGTGGTGGACTCACTCATGGACACCAGTCTCGCCCCTCGCGGGGGCCGCCCGGCAGCCGGGGCGGCCGGGCGCGCGGCCGCGGCCCGGCACTCCCGTGCCGGCGCCGTCAGATCCGCGGCGGCCGGGATTCGTACGGGGTCGAGAGGACCACCGTGGTACGCGTCGACACCCCGGCGAGGGAGCGGACCCGCGCGAGCAGCTCCTCCAACTCGTGCGGGGTGGCCACCCGGACCTTGAGGATGTAGTTCTCGTCGCCGGCGACGCTGTGGCAGGCCTCGATCTCGGGGACTCCGGCGAGCCGGTCCGCGATGTCGTCGGGGGCGCTGGGGTCGAACGGTTTCACCGAGATGAACGCCGTCATCGGCAGCCCGACGGCCTCCGGGTCGACGACCGCGGCGTACCCGCGGATGACGCCACGCTGCTCCAGCCGCCGCACCCGCTGGTGCACGGCCGACGTGGACAGGCCCGTGGCCTTGCCCAGGTCGGTGTAGCTCATCCGCCCGTCCTTGACGAGCAGCTGCACGATCTGTCGGTCCAGCTCCTCCATGGCGCAAGAACCTACAGTGCGGTTGATCTCCTCGGATACCAGAGCAGTCCGGGTCATGCCCCGTTCGTGATGTGACGGGGTGTCGGGCCGCCGCCGAGGGGGGACAAACCCGCCGCACGGGGCACCTGCGGACGGCATGTGACGAAGACCACACTGGTTGAACGTTCTCCGTGATGGTCTCGTGATTACCTCGCAGGGGGGACGGGAAGTGCTTGCTGTGGTCGAGGCCGCAGTGCCGTCACGACCCAGCCCGAGGGGGAGAATCCCATGCAGAGTCTTAAGCGCCCTGGTCGTACCACGTCCAAGCGGCAGCAGCCGGTCGTCGAGCCCGTATCGGAGGGCGTCGAACCCGACGCCTTCGACGACGAGGAACTCGACGCCTACGACACCTTCGAGATGTACCGGGTGTTCTGCCCGGACTGCGCGCAGCCCATCGCCCTGCTCGCGGACGAGGAGACGCTGCCCGAGCACGCGCTGTGCGCCTCGCCGTGGAACCCGTTCGGGCTCACGGTCTGCGCCGGCACCGGCCGCAGGGCGACCGAGGCGCGTCCCGCGGACGAGTCGTTCCAGCCCCACGAGCAGGACACCGCCCTGCTGTTGACGCTCCCCCGGGGCCTCGACTGGCGGACCCAGCCCTTCTCCCACGTCGGCGGCCCGGGCTCGCGCCCGATGCGGGTGCCGACGATGCGGCGCGAAGCGGCCTGAAGGCGCCCAGCATCCGGCTGAGGGGGCTCCCCCTCGTTCCGTCACCCGCCCGCGCCGCGGCCCTCAGGATGCCGTGGCGCGCCGGCCGGCCTCGGACGCGGACGCGCACGAACTCACTCTCGATTGCGTCCGCCGGTGACCTGTCCGCACTTCGCCGCGTTGCCCGGGTATGACCCCCACGTACTCGTCGACCGGGAGTCGGCGCCGCGTGTTCGTACCGGTGTCCGCGGGACCGGTCCCCCCGGCCCCGCAGATCCCCGACCCGCCGATCTACCGTGAGCTGATGCGGACGTGGGCCGACGGCGGCCGCACGCTGCCGGGGCGCCACGACCCGGAGTGGGTCAGGCTCGCGGAACCCCCGCGCGGGCTCGGCGACTTCTTCGCCACGGGTGACTTCTTCACCACCGGCGACCTGAGTGTCGGCGGCACCTTCACGGTCGCCGCCGACCTCACCGCTCCTCGGGACCCGCGAGGTGACGGGCGATGACCATCCGCTGGATCTGGTTGGTGCCCTCGACGATCTGGAGCACCTTGGCCTCGCGCATGTAGCGCTCCGCCGGGAAGTCCGCGGTGTAGCCGTACCCGCCGAGGATCTGCACGGCGTCGGTGGTGACCCGCATCGCCGTGTCGGTGCAGTGCAGCTTGGCCATGGCGGCCTGCTTGGCGAACGGCAGTCCGGCGTCGCGCAGTCGTGCCGCCGTCAGGTACAGGGCGCGGCCGGCCTCGGTCTGCGTCGCCATGTCGGCGAGCATGAAGCGCAGCCCCTGGAAGTCGGCGATCGGCTTGCCGAACTGGCGCCGCTCGACCGCGTAGGACACGGCCGCGTCGAGCGCGGCCTGGGCCACGCCGATCGCGCAGGCGGCGATGCCGAGCCGGCCCGAGTCGAGCGCGGACAGGGCGATCGCGAAGCCCTGCCCCTCGTCGCCGAGGCGGCGGTCGTCGGGCACCCGTACGCCGTCCAGGTGAACCTGC
This sequence comes from Streptomyces sp. CS113, assembly GCF_002188365.1. Classification (NCBI taxonomy): domain Bacteria; kingdom Bacillati; phylum Actinomycetota; class Actinomycetes; order Kitasatosporales; family Streptomycetaceae; genus Streptomyces; species Streptomyces sp. CS113. The sequence continues at coordinate 7,141,774 of NZ_KZ195574.1, read as the reverse complement.
GCGGTGGGCGACCCCTTGAGCCCCATCTTCTTCTCGGGCACCGCGGCGCTCAGCCCCTCGGCGTCACCGGGCACCAGGAAGGCGGTGATGCCGCGCGGTCCGTCCTCCCCGGTGCGCGCCATGACGGTGTAGAAGTCGGCGATGCCGCCGTGCGTGATCCACGCCTTGGTGCCGGTGAGCACCCAGTCTCCCCCGCTCTCGCGCACGGCCTTGGTGCGCAGTGAGGCGGCGTCGGAGCCGGAGGCGGGTTCGGAGAGGCAGTAGGCGCCGAGCAGGCCGCCGCCGAGCATCGCGGGCAGGTGCTCGGTCTGCTGCTCCTTGGTGCCGTGGGTGGCCAGCGCGTAGGAGGCGAGCGTGTGCACGCTGACGCCGAGGCCGACGGTGAGCCGGGCCGCGGCCAGCTCCTCCAGGACCTGGAGGTAGACCTCGTACGGCTGCTCGCCGCCGCCGAACTCGGCGTCGTAGGGCAGTCCGAGCAGACCGGAGTCGGACAGGAGGGTGAAGACCTCGCGCGGGAAGCGTCCGGTGTCCTCCTCCTCGGCCGCGCTCGGGGCGATCTCACGCTGCGCGATGTCGCGGACGAGCGAGATCAGGTCCCGTGCCTCGTCCGTGGGCAGTTGCCGGTCCACCGGCTGCGGGGCGCGGTCGGGCATGGCGACGCTCTCCTCCCTGTCGGGCACATCGGCGGACAGACGCCTTGGGTGGAGGCGGCTCCGCCGGGTCGTTCCGGCCTGGCCGATGCTCGCACTCCCGGGTCGCGGAAGCGGCTGACCAGCGGCTGTGCGCTGTGAGTATGCCCGATCGGAGGCACGGAGTCACCAGTTAACGACCGCTTACTCAAAGAATTCGGAGAATGGCTCCGACGGGGCCCGAGGAGACCGGATTCCCGCTCCGGAACCCGAGAATGGTCCGAACCATTGACCACACTGGTCTAGTCCTCCTACGGTGACGGATCGAACGCCTCACCGCGTTCATGCCAATCGGCGCGCGTTTCCCTCTTCCCCCACGAGGAGACACCCGATGCACGTCCCGCACCTCCCTCGCGTCCGCCCCATCCGGACGCTCTTCTCCGCCCTGTGCACCGTCGCCCTCGGTGCCGGGCTGCTGGCCGGCGCCGGCCCGGCCACGGCCACCGCCGGGGCACCCGCCGCACCGGCCCAGGCATCCGCCACGCAGGCCGCGGCCGGGTCCAAGGTCGTCGGCTACTTCACCGAATGGGGCGTCTACGACCGCGACTACCACGTCAAGAACATCGAGTCGTCGGGCTCCGCCGACGAACTCACCCACATCAACTACTCGTTCGGCAACGTCACCGGCGGCAAGTGCGCCATGGGCGACGCCTACGCGGCCACCGACCGGGCCTACACCGCCGCCGACTCCGTGGACGGCGTCGCCGACACCTGGGACCAGCCGCTGCGCGGCAACTTCAACCAGCTGCTCAAGCTGAAGCAGAAGCACCCCGACCTGAAGATCCTCTGGTCCTTCGGCGGCTGGACCTGGTCCGGCGGCTTCGCGCAGGCCGCGCAGAACCCGGAGGCGTTCGCCCAGTCCTGCTACGACCTGGTCGAGAACTCCCGGTGGGCCGACGTCTTCGACGGCATCGACATCGACTGGGAGTACCCGAACGCCTGCGGGCTGAGCTGCGACACCAGCGGCCGCGACGCCTTCCCGAAGCTGATGAGCGCCCTGCGCGCCAAGTTCGGCCAGGACTACCTGGTCACCGCGGCGATCACGGCGGACGCCACGGCCGGGGGCAAGATCGACGCGGCGGACTACGCGGGCGCGGCCCAGTACGTCGACTGGTACAACCCGATGACGTACGACTTCTTCGGCGCCTGGGACGCCACCGGGCCGACCGCTCCGCACTCGCCGCTGACCTCCTACCCGGGCATCCCGAAGGAGGACTTCCACACCTCGGCGACCATCGCGAAGCTCAAGGGGCTCGGCATCCCGTCCTCGAAGCTCCTGCTCGGACTCGGCTTCTACGGCCGCGGCTGGACCGGTGTCACCCAGTCGGAACCGGGCGGCACCGCGACCGGCCCGGCGAAGGGCACGTACGAGAACGGCATCGAGGACTACAAGGTGCTGAAGACCAGTTGCCCGGCGACCGGCACGGTGGGCGGCACCGCGTACGCCAAGTGCGGCAGCGACTGGTGGAGTTACGACACCCCGCAGACCATCGCGACCAAGATGGCCTACAAGAACGAGCAGGGCCTCGGCGGCACCTTCTTCTGGGAGCTGAGCGGCGACACCGCGAACGGTGAGCTGATCAAGGCGATCGACTGAACCACCCGGCGCACACGGGGGGCGAGGGGGCGGAGACCGGCTCGGGTCTCCGCCCCCTCGTCAGGCGTCGTCGGCCCGGTCGGCTTCGCCGGGGCGCCGTCAGGCGACGTCAGGCGTCGTCCCGGCGGGCCGGTGCGGGGGCCGGACAGGCGGGGTCCAGCTCCTCGATGGCGCGCAGGGTGCCGCCGAGCGACTTCACCAGCAGCTCGCACATGGTGCCGCGGGGCAGCTCCGGCCGGCCGATCCAGTCCAGGGTGGCGCCCTCGACGCCGCACACCCAGGCGAGCAGTCCCATGCGGGCCAGCGGACCGATGTCCGAGCGCCCGTACGCCCCTTCGGCGATGGTGACGACGATCGCCTCGCGCACCCCGTCCCGGATGGCGTGCACCTCGGTGTCGAAGCCGACTCCGCCGCTGACGATGGTGCGGTAGGCGGCCTGGTTGTGCTCGGCGTAGCGCAGGTAGCCGTCGATGGTGCGGTGGACGCGGTCCACCTGCGGCAGTTCGGTACCGCGGGCCGCGGTGGTGACGAGGTCGGCGACGGAGTCCTGGATGATCGCCAGGTAGTAGCCCCGCTTGGACTGGAAGTAGTAGTAGATCAGCCCCTTGGCGACATGCGCCTGGCGGGCGATGTCGTCCATCGAGAGCGCGTCGTACGAGGTGTCGGCGAACAACCTCCGCCCGATGGCGATGAGTTCGGTGCGGCGCGCCAGCGAGCGCTCGGTGCCGCGCGCCCGGGGACGGGCGTCGGCACCTTGTTGACTCATATTCAATTTCGACCCTGGTCTCCTGCGGGCGGGGGGGACCTCCGCAGTATGGCAGGTCAGTTCGTGGGGCAGGTCACACGCGGGTCACGCCACCGAGGACCGGCCCGGTCACGTCGCAGAGGAGAGGCCCGGTCACGTCAGAGAAGGCCCAGCTGAACCACGAGCATCGCGACCACCACGACGAGGGTCCAGCCCAGGACGTGTTCCAGGATCTTGGGGCCGTCGTCCTTGGGGCCGCCGGTGCGGACACGGGTGGCGGCTGCGGTGTGTGCGGTCATGGCTGCTCGCTGCTCTCGGTCTCGGCTTCACGGAGTCCCCCCGCTCACGGTGTCCACCTTGCCACCGTGAGCGGCTTTTGCGGCCGAGAGCTTGGTCACAGCGATGCGACGCGCTCCGCTCAGCGCACTCCCACCGCCTCGAGCGCCTTGCGCTGACGCGGGCTGGGACGGGCCGGGAAGTACAGGTAGCAGACGCCGCCCGTACCGGAGACGACCTTGCCACTGGCGTTGTACCGCTTGGTCCGCAGCCAGATGTTCTCCCACTCGCGCCGCCGGTAGACGCGGCGCACGGCGTCGTTGTCGTCCGAGGCCGGGTCGTTGGCGATCACGTCGCCGTCGGCGGTGAAGCCGATCACGGTCATCAGGTGGCCCGAGGTGCCGTAGCCCGCGCCGGTCAGCTCCTCCTCCAGGAACGACTGGGACGTTATGGCCGGGATGCCGGCCGCGATCAGCGTCTCCAGGTCGGTGAGGGAGCCGAGGCGGGTGACCACACCCTGGAGGCCGTCGAAGGTGGCGGCATAGGCAGCGTTGAAGGGCCAGTTGCCACAGCCGGCGTACTGGTGGTCGTACGTGTACCGGGCGGCGTGGCAGACCTGCGGGTCGGCGTAGGAGGGGTCGACCCAGGCGAGCTGCTCCTCGGTGAGGCGCCCGCCCCAGTACTCGACGATCATCTGCGAGGAGGTCGGGCTGCACCAGGCCTCGCCGCCGTTGTCGTACTCGGGGTACTGGCCCTTGTGGATCTCCTGCGAGTAGCGCGGGACGCGCAGTTCCCCGGCGTGGCGCGGGGTGGAGGCCGGCACGGTGAAGCGGTCGGGGACGTCGGAGCCCATCGCGCCGAGCCGCCAGACCGTGGGGGTGCCGCGGGTGCCCGGACGGCGGTGGAGGGTGAGCCGGAGCCGGTAGGAGACCAGGCGCAGGCCGGTGGAGGCGTCGTCGACGGAGAAGGTGTCGGTCCAGATGCTGCTCCTGCCGTCGCTCTGGTCGTCGACCGAGGTCCGCCTGATGTCCCGCTCGCCGTCGCCGGCCGCCCAGCGGCCCATCACGTACCAGGGCGTGTCCGTGCCGTCGGAGTAGGTGCCCTTCAGGTCGACCTGGATCCAGGTGCCGCCCGGCGTGTGCGCGTTCCAGGAGGCGATGACCTCCGTCGCCGGCACGGTGAGCCGGTGGACGGGCGAGGTCCAGGTCGCGTACTCCCAGGCGGCGGTGGTGCCGGTGTGCGGGTCGGTGTAGTCGGTGGTGCCGGCCGGGGTGCCGATCACGACGCCGGGGCGGGCGCCCGCGACGGGGCGGGCCCCCCGCGCGCTCCCGCGCCGCCAGTCGCCGTACGTGGTCCAGGCGTGGTAGTCCACCGGCCGTCGGGCGCCGCCAGTGCCCGCGCCGGGCGCGGCGTGGGCGACGGCGGGGATCGCGCCGCCCGACACGGCGGCCGCGGCGACGGCGGCGGCCAGGAGGGCTCTGCGGGACGGCTGTTCGACTCTGCTCATGGGCGGGAGACCCCCAGGTGTCCGGGTCGGGCGGGTCCGTCGTTGCACGGTCGTGCGCCAACTATGGACGGAGCCGCCCACTCCTGCCAGCACTTCCACGCACGCCACGCCACCAATATTGGTGTCGACCACTGGTTAGAGTGCGCGTGGACATGTCCGCCTCTCTGCCACGGGATCCGCCATCCTCGACCTAGCAGTCCGGCTCCGCCGGCTTCCCCCGTCCTGCGGGCCCGTGCGTCTGATCGGTGTCGACGGGCACGCCGGGTCCGGGAAGTCCACGTTCGCCGGGCGCCTGGCGGCGGAGCTGGGCGGGGTGCCGGTGCTGCACCTCGACGACATCGCCAGTCACGACGAACTGTTCGACTGGACCGCGCGACTGCTCGACCAGGTGATCGAGCCCCTGCGGCGCGGGAACACCGCTTACTACGCCCCCTACGACTGGGGGTCCCGGCGTTTCGGCGAGCCGCGTCCGCTGCCGCCCGCTCCCGTGGTCCTGGTCGAGGGTGTCGGCGCCGGGCGCGAGGCGCTGCGGCCGTACCTGGCCAGACTGCTGTGGATGGACCTGCCCCAGGAGCAGGCGTGGGCGCGCGGACGGGCGCGCGACGGAGCACGGCAGCGGGTGTTCTGGGACGGATGGATCCCGGCCGAGCGCCGGCACTTCGCCGCCGACCCGTCGCGCCTCTTCGCGCACCTTCTGGTGCGACAGCGCGAACAGGGGTACGAGGTGCTGCCGGGGCCCGCGGGAACCGAGTCCGGAGCCCACTTTCTCACCCAGAGTGACGGACCCTCCGCAATGTGCTGAACTCGTGAAGATCGCACTCCGGCAACCCGCCGACGTGCCCCAACTTGGCTTGACCCAGGGGCCGTACAGGTCTTACGTTCTGAATGTGCGGTAGTTCGAAGCCGCCGACAGACGCGAAGCCCCCGGTTGTTCCCCCGTGATCGGGGGCTTCGTTCTGCCCTGAGCGCGTTTCCCGGCTGCTCCGCGGCGCCGCACGCTCACCGTCAGTCACCTTCCGGGCCCCGGCGCGCCCGCTCCCACCTCGCGGAACGACCCCTCCCGCACCCTTCGGAGGACGGACCGCCGCAGGTACGATGCCCTCGGTGCGACCTACGGGAGATTGCCGCACGCACCTGCAACTCCGGTCCGCGGTACAGCCGTTGACCGAGGCGGCCGACGAGCGACGGCTCGGCGGCATACCGACGGGGGCACGTAGGTGGGGGACGTGATGGATTTCGGCACGCAGGGCCCACAGGCCCCGGCCGAACTCGCCTGGCTGCGCGGCGTGGACGCCTACACCATGGGGGCCTATCCGCAGGCGGAGGAGGAGTTCCGGGCGGCGGTGCGGATCGATCCCACGATGGCCGACGGCTGGCTGGGACTGCACGCACTGCGCGTCGACACCACGAACGCGCTCCTGCGAATGTTCCGCAACCGCGACCGCTTCGGCGAGCAGCGGGCCCGCCACCGCCGGACACTCAACTCCTGGTACTGGCTGGGCTGGTGGGTGCAGCCGGTGCTGGAGAATCCGCGCGACCTGCTGCTGGCGCACGCCTCGCACTGGCTGGACGGCCGGCACGTGCCGGAGCTGGACCGGGCCCTGGCGGGGCTGCCCCCGGTGGACTCCGACCCCCAGGTCCGCTTCCTGCACGCCTGCCGCGCCTACCTCGTCAAGGACTGGGAGCGGCTCGTCCGGCACACCGACCCCCTGCTGGGCGACCCCTTACTGGGCATCGAGGCCGGCCTGTTCAGCGGCATGGCCCGGGTCCGCCTGGAGATGTACGGGCAGGCCGAGCCGCTCCTGTCGGCGGCCCTGATGCGGTGCCGCAGCGAGCAGCCGCAGCGCAAGGAACTGCGCTACTGGCTGGCGCGGGCCCACGAGGGCACCGGGCGCAGCGCCGCCGCGCTTCCGCTGTACCGGGCGGTGCACCGTGTCGACCCCGCGTTCATGGACACCTCGGCCCGGCTGGCCGCGATCGCCGAGGGCGACGGCTACGACGACTCGGCCGACCTGGCGGGGCTCGCGCAGACGGCAGCCGGAATGGACGGCCTGGACGGCCTCGATCCCCTCTTCGGCACCGAGGAGCGCGACGTCAAGCTGTCCGCGCCCGAGCCCCCGTCGACCGCCCCGCTCCCCCCGCTCGGCGGTCCGTCGGTGCGCGAGAAGGCGGGCGGCCCCGACCCGTCCCTGCCCAGCGGGCCCACCGATCCCGCGTTGCTGGAGGAGGCGCTCGCCGAGCTGGAGCGGATGGTGGGCCTCGAACCGGTGAAGCGGCAGGTCAAGGCGCTGTCCGCGCAGCTGAACATGGCGCGGCTGCGGGCCGGCCAGGGGCTGCCCGTGCAGCCGCCCAAACGTCACTTCGTCTTCTCCGGCCCCTCGGGCACCGGCAAGACCACCGTGGCCCGCATCCTGGGCCGGGTCTTCTACGCCCTCGGGCTGCTCGGCGGCGACCACCTGGTGGAGGCGCAGCGGGCCGATCTGGTCGGCGAGTACCTGGGGCAGACCGCGGTGAAGGCGAACGAGCTGATCGACTCCGCGCTCGGCGGCGTCCTCTTCGTCGACGAGGCGTACTCCCTGTCCAACTCCGGTTACGGCAAGGGCGACGCGTACGGCGACGAGGCGCTCCAGGTGCTGCTGAAGCGGGCCGAGGACAACCGGGACCACCTGGTGGTGATCCTGGCCGGCTATCCGGAGGGCATGGACCGGCTGCTGACCGCCAACCCTGGGCTGTCCTCCCGCTTCACCACCCGGGTCGACTTCCCCTCGTACCGGCCGTTGGAGCTGACCTCGATCGGTGAGGTGCTCGCGGCGGAGAACGGGGACGGGTGGGACGAGGAGGCGCTGGACGAGCTGCGGTCGATCGCCGGGCACGTGGTGGACCAGGGGTGGATCGACGAGTTGGGGAACGGGCGGTTCCTGCGGACGCTGTACGAGAAGAGCTGTGCGTACCGGGATCTGCGGTTGTCCGTGTATCCGGGGGTGTTGACTCGGGACGATCTGGCGACGCTGCGGTTGCCGGATCTCATGCAGGCGTATGGGGAGGTGCTGTCGGGGCGGGGGCCCGGGGGGCCGTCGGCCGTGTAGGGCTGTGCCTGAACGGCCTGGGAGGTACCCCCAGGCGGCACGGGTGGGCGCAGCGGCACCCCGCAACGCCGGGCTGCGCACCGCCCCCCCACCGAGGCTCGGGGGGAGGCACGACTGCCCGCAGCGGCGGCGGGGGCGGGCACGACTGCCCGCAGCGGCGGTGGGGGCGTTACGTCGCCAGGGTTACCTCTCTGTCTCTGTGGGCCGGGTCGCGTACCTCGCCGACCAGGAGTTCCAGGACGTCCTCCAGGGCGGCCAGGCCGAGGATCCGGCCCGACGCGTCCGTGACCTGGGCCAGGTGGGTCGCCGCGCGGCGCATCACCGTGAGGGCGTCGTCCAGGGGGAGTTCGGGGCGGAGGGTGGTCATCGGGCGCCACAGGTGCTGGGGGACGGCCCGGTCGGACTCCTCCAGGTCGAGGACGTCCTTGACGTGCAGGTAGCCCATGAAGGGCCTCTGGTCCGCCGCGATCGGGAAGCGCGAGTACCCGGTGCGGGCGGTGAGCGCGACGATCTCCCCCGGTGTGACCGAGGGGCTGACCGTCACCAGGGACTCGCGTGCGAGGAGTACGTCCGTCACCGGGCGGGAGCCCAGTTCCAGGGCGTCCTCCAGGCTTTCCTGCTCCTCCGGGTCGAGGAGCCCCGCCTGACCGGCGTCCTCCACCAGGCGGTTGAGCTGCTCGCTGGTGAAGACGGCCTCGACCTCGTCCTTGGGCTCGACGTGGAAGAGCCTGAGGATGCCCTGCGCGCAGGCGCCGAGCGCGACGGTCACCGGCCTGCACAGACGGGCGAAGGCGACCAGGCCCGGGCTGAGCCACAGCGCGGCCTTCTCGGGGGCGGCCATCGCGAGGTTCTTCGGCACCATCTCGCCGATGACCAGGTGGCAGAAGACCACGGCGGCCAGCGCGATGACGTAGCCGAGCGGGTGGATCATGCCGTGCGGCAGGTGGATCCACTCGAAGACCGGCTCCAGCAGGTGGGCGACGGTCGGTTCGGCGACGGCGCCGAGGGTCAGTGAGCAGACGGTGATGCCGAACTGGGCGGCCGCCATCATCTGCGGCAGCCGTTCCAGGCCGTACAGCACCTGTCGCGCGCGTGCGGTGCCGAGCGGTTCGATCTGGCTGCGGCGCACGGAGACGAGAGCGAACTCGGCGCCGACGAAGAAGCCGTTGGCGAGCACGAGCAGCGCGGCGAAGACGAGTTGCAGGACGCTCATCGGGCGGCCTCCAGTGTGGAGACCGCGGCGGTGCGCACCAGTCGTATCCGCTCGGCGCGGTAGTGGCCGACCTGGCGGACGGAGAGCCGCCAGCCGGGCAGTTCCGCGCGGTCACCGACGGCCGGGATACGGCCGAGCAGGTCGGCGACGAGTCCGGCCACCGTCTCGTACGGGCCCTCGGGCGCTTCCAGACCGACGCGGCGCAGGGCGTCCACGCGGCAGCTGCCGTCGACGTCCCAGGCGGGGCGTCCGTCCTCGGGCGGGGCGGGGGCGAGTTCGGGCGCGTCGAGGCCGTCGTGCTCGTCGCGGACCTCGCCGACGATCTCCTCGACGATGTCCTCCAGGGTGACGACGCCGGCCGTGCCGCCGTACTCGTCGACCACGACCGCGATGGGCTGCTCGCTGCGCAGCCGGGTCAGCAGCGGCCGTACGGGCAGCGTCTCGGGGACGAGCAGCGCGGGGCGGGCGATCCGGCCCGCGGGGGTGCGCAGCCGGTCGTGCACGGGGACCGCGAGGGCGTCCTTGAGGTGGACCATGCCGACGATCTCGTCGATCTTCTCCCGGTAGACGGGGAAGCGGGACAGGCCGGTGGCGCGGGTCAGGTTCACGACGTCCTCGGCGGTGGCCGAGGCGTGCAGGGCGCTGACCTTCACGCGGGGTGTCATGACGTGCTGGGCGGTCAGTTCGCCGAGGGAGAGGGTCCGGACGAAGAGGTCGGCGGTGTCCTGTTCCAGGGCGCCGGCCCGGGCCGAGTGCCGGGCCAGGGAGACCAGTTCGCCGGGGGTGCGGGCGGAGGCCAGTTCCTCGGCGGGTTCGATGCCCAGCGTGCGGACCAGGCGGTTGGCCACGGTGTTGAGCGCGGCGATCACCGGGTGGAAGAGCCGGGCGAAGGCGTGCTGGGGCCCGGCGACGAAGCGCGCGACCTGGAGCGGCTTGGACACCGCCCAGTTCTTGGGGACCAGCTCGCCGATCACCATCTGCACCGCCGAGGCCAGCAGCATGCCGACGACGACCGAGACACCGGACACGGCGCCTTCGGGGACGCCGACCGCCGTGAACGGGCCGTCGAGCAGCTGGGCGAGCGCCGGTTCGGCGAGCATGCCGACGACGAGGGAGGTGATGGTGATCCCGAGCTGGGTGCCGGAGAGCTGGAAGGACAGCTCCTTGAGGGACTCGACGACCCGGTGGGCGCGCCGGTCGCCGGCCGCGGCGGCCTGCTCGGCGTCGGGGCGTTCGACGGTCACCAGGCCGAACTCGGCGGCGACGAAGAAGCCGTTGGCGAGGATCAGCAGGAACGCGGCTGCCAGGAGCAGCAGGGGGGTGGTCATGATGCCGCCGCCTGTGGGGTGTCACGACAGGGGGCGGCGCAGGTACTGCAGGACGGTCCGTCCATCGCCGGAGGGAGTCACTCCTCGGGTAGCAGGAACCCCGTGCACCGGGCGGAGCGACGGGGGCGAGGACGCGACGGCCGCGTCCTCGTTCCCAGATTAATCACGAAAAGGGCGCCTGCGGCAGGGCCAGCGGCGCCGCGTCAGTCACGCGGGGCTTCGGGGAGGGCGCCGGAGCGGGCCTCCACGAGGTCGCGCAGGGCGCGTGCGTCGGCGAGCGCCTGCTGCTTGGCGATGCCCGGCTGGATGCCGAGCGCGGGCAGGCTGGTGCCGTCGCTGAGGTCCAGGAAGACCCAGGGGTCGCCCTGGCGGAGGTTGACGCGCAGGATCTCGGGCCAGGCGAGGCGGCGCACGGCGGTCAGGTTGACCACGGTGACGCCCGTCTCGTCGGCGACGACCCGGGGCCGGGCCAGCAGGAGCAGCACGCCCGCCAGGAGGAGTGCGGTCAGCACGAAGCTGAGGCGCTCCCCCGGGCCGAGGCCGGCCAGCACCATCCCGAGCACCGTGACGGTCACGAAGGTGACGACCGCGAGGACGATCAGGACGGCACGGGTGCGTCCGGGACGGAAGGTGACGGGCAGGGCCGGCAGGTCGTCCGGCGTGGTGTCGGGCATGGTGTGGCTCCGGGTCGTGCTCCGGGAGGGCGAGGGGGTCAGAGCCGGCAGGCGTGGATGGCCGTGGTCAGGATCGCGCGGGCGCCGATCTCGTAGAGGTCGTCCATGATCCGCTGGGCCTCCTTGGCCGGGACCATCGCGCGGACGGCGACCCAGCCCTCGTTGTGCAGCGGGGACACGGTCGGGGACTCCAGACCGGGGGTGAGGGCGACGGCCTTCTCCAGCTGCTCCACCCGGCAGTCGTAGTCCATCATCACGTACGTCCGGGCCACCAGGACGCCCTGGAGGCGGCGCAGGAACTGCTGGACCTTGGGCTCGGTGGTCTCGTCGGGCTCCGCGTCCGAGCGGCGGATGACGACGGCCTCGGACTTCATGATGGGCTCGCCGAACACCTCGAGGCCCGCGTTGCGCAGGGAGGTGCCGGTCTCCACGACGTCCGCGATGACCTCGGCGACGCCCAGCTCGATGGCGGTCTCGACGGCGCCGTCCAGGTGGACGACGGAGGCGTCGACGCCCCGGTCGGCCAGGTGGGCGGCGACGATGCCCTCGTAGGAGGTGGCGACGGTGCGGCCCTTGAGGTCGTCGATGCCGGTGGCGGTGCCGGGCTTGCCGGCGAAGCGGAAGGTGGAGCGGGCGAAGCCGAGCGGGAGGATCTCCTCGGCGTGGGCGCCGGAGTCGATCAGCAGGTCGCGGCCGGTGATGCCGATGTCGAGCTTGCCGGAGGAGACGTAGATCGCGATGTCGCGGGGGCGGAGGTAGAAGAACTCGACCTCGTTGACCGGGTCGACGATCCGCAGTTCCTTGGACTCGCGGCGCTGCTGGTAGCCGGCCTCATGCAGCATCTCCCCCGCGGGGCCTGACAGGGAACCCTTGTTGGGGACGGCGATGCGCAGCATGAGGTCGGCTTCCTTTGTGTGAAGGGGTGGAGAAGAAGGGGTCCTGCTCTACAGGTGGGCGTAGACGTCGTCCAGGGAGATGCCGCGGGCGACCATCATCACCTGGACGTGGTACAGCAGCTGGGAGATCTCCTCGGCCGCGGCGTCCTTGCCCTCGTACTCGGCGGCCATCCAGACCTCTGCGGCCTCCTCGACGACCTTCTTGCCGATGGCATGGACCCCCTTGTCCACCAGCTCGGCGGTGCGGGAGGTGGCGGGGTCGCCGTTGACGGCCTTGTGCTGGAGCTCGGTGAAGAGCTCCTCGAAAGTCTTCTTGGACATGGTGCCGCCCACTTTACGCGTAGTGCCGACCGGCCTAGCGCCACGGTTCGGATACTGAGCGGAGCGTGGCCGCCGTGGCGACGGCCGCCGTCACCGCCTCGTGTCCCTTGTCCTCGCTGGAGCCCTCGATGCCGGCCCGGTCCAGGGCCTGCTCCTCGGTGTCGCAGGTGAGGACGCCGAAGCCGACGGGGACGCCGGTCTCGACGGACACCTGGACCAGACCCTGGGTGACGCCCTGGCAGACGTAGTCGAAGTGGGGGGTTCCGCCGCGGATGACGACGCCGAGGGCGACGATCGCGTCGTAGCCGCGGCCCGCCAGGACCTTGGCGACCACCGGCAGCTCGAAGCTGCCGGGGACCCTGAGCAGGGTCGGCTCGTCGATCCCCAGCTCGGACAGGGCGCGCAGGGCGCCGTCCACCAGTCCGTCCATCACCTTGTCGTGCCACTGCGACGCGATCACGGCGACCCTGAGGTCCCCGACGTTGCGTACGGACAGTTCCGGTGCACCCTTGCCGCTCACGTGTCTCCTTGTCGTACGTGCTTACTGGTTGCCGCAGGTGGACACGGGGGTCGTGTCCAGCCAGGGCAGGTCGTGTCCCATCCGGTCCCGCTTGGTGCGCAGGTAGCGGAGGTTGTGCTCGCCGGCCTGGACGGGCATGGGCTCGCGGCCGGTGACCGTGATGCCGTGCCGTTCGAGGGCTTCGCTCTTGTCCGGGTTGTTCGTCATGAGGCGGACGGCGCGCACGCCGAGGTCCCTCAGGATCTGGGCACCGGCGCCGTAGTCGCGGGCGTCGGCGGGCAGGCCGAGTTCCAGGTTGGCGTCCAGGGTGTCCCGGCCGCGCTCCTGGAGTTCGTAGGCGCGCAGTTTGGACATGAGGCCGATGCCGCGTCCCTCGTGGCCGCGCAGGTAGACGACGACGCCCCGGCCCTCGGCCTGGATGCGGTCCAGGGAGGCGTCGAGCTGGGGGCCGCAGTCGCAGCGCAGGGAGCCGAAGACGTCGCCGGTGAGGCACTCGGAGTGGACGCGGACCAGCACGTCCTCGCCGTCGCCGATCTCACCGTGCACGAGGGCGATGTGCTCGACGCCGTCGACCGTGGAGCGGTAGCCGTACGCCGTGAACTCGCCGTGCTTGGTGGGCAGCCGTACCTCGGCCTCGCGGCGGACGGTGGGTTCCTCGGTGCGCCGGTAGGCGATGAGGTCCTCGATGGAGATGATCGTCAGGCCGTGCTTGCGGGCGAACGGGATCAGCTCGGGCAGCCGCAGCATGCGCCCGTCCTCACCGGCGATCTCCACGATGGCGCCGGCCGGACGCAGTCCGGCGAGGCGGGCGAGGTCGACGGCGGCCTCGGTGTGGCCGTTGCGGACGAGGACGCCGCCGGAGCGGGCGCGCAGCGGGAAGACGTGCCCGGGGCGGACCAGGTCGGTGGGTTCCGCGGTGCCGCTCGCGAGGAGTTGGAGGGTGGTGGCGCGGTCGGCGGCGGAGATGCCGGTGCTGACGCCGTGGGCGGCGGTGGCGTCCACGGAGACGGTGAAGGCCGTCTTCATCGACTCGGTGTTGTCGTCGACCATCTGCGGGAGCCGGAGCCGGTCCAGTTCCTCGCCCTCCATGGGGGCGCAGATCAGGCCGCGGCACTCGGTCATCATGAAGGCGACGATCTCCTCGGTCGCCTTCTCGGCGGCGATGACGAGGTCGCCCTCGTTCTCGCGGTTCTCGTCGTCGACGACGACGACCGGGCGGCCGGCGGCGATGTCCGCGACGGCCTGCTCGACGGGGTCGAGGACGAGGTCCTCGGGGCCGTCGGGGCTGTACAGGATGGGTGCCGTGCTCATGCGGGCGCTCCTTCCGGGAGGGGGCGGGCCGCGTCGCGCGAGCGCAGCCACCAGTCGCGCAGGCCCCACAGGACGAGCGCGCCGTAGAGGACGTAGACGAAGCCGGAGAAGGCGAAGCCGTTGGCGAAGTTCAGCGGTACGCCGACGAGGTCGACCAGCAGCCAGGCGAACCAGAACTCGACCATGCCGCGGGCCTGGGCGTACATGGCGACGACGGTGCCGACGAAGATGTACGCGTCCGGCCAGGGGTCCCAGGACAGGGTGGGGTAGGCGGTGAACAGGGCGCCCACCGCGAGGGTGCCGACGGCGGCCGCGGCGACCAGGGCGCCGCGTTCGCGCCAGGTGGCGAACCGTACGGCGACGGAGCCGTCCTGCGTCTGCTGCCGGCCGCGGTTCCACTGCCAGAAGCCCCAGGCGGCGACGACCATGACGACGATCTGCTTGCCGGCGCTGCCGGAGAGGTGGGCGGTGGCGAACGCGGTGAAGAGGATCAGCCCGGAGACGAACTGCACGGGCCAGGTCCAGATCGAGCGCCGCCAGCCGAGGGCGAGGCCGAGCAGACCGATCACGTTGCCGATCATGTCCGACCACTTGATGTGCTGGTCGAAGAGCGTGAACGCCTCGGAGTTGAGCCAGTTCACCGGGCGTCTCCCCGCTCGACGTGCGTGCCGAGCAGCCGCTCGACGTACTTGGCGATGACGTCGACCTCGAGGTTGACCGGGTCGCCGACCTGCTTGATGCCGAGTGTGGTCAGGGCGAGGGTGGTGGGGATGAGGCTGACGGTGAAGAAGTCGGGTCCGGCGTCGACGACGGTGAGGCTGATGCCGTCGACGGTGATGGAGCCCTTCTCCACGACGTAGCGGGCGAGGTCGGCGGGCAGCGAGATCTTGACGATCTCCCAGTGCTCCGAGGGCTTGCGCTCCAGGATCTCGCCGGTGCCGTCGACGTGGCCCTGGACGATGTGGCCGCCGAGCCGGGCGCCGACGGCGGTGGGGCGCTCCAGGTTGACGCGGGAGCCGACGGCGAGGGCGCCGAGGCTGGAGCGGTTCAGGGTCTCGGCCATCACGTCGGCGGTGAACGCGTCGCCCTCGTGGTCGACGACCGTGAGGCAGACTCCGTTGACGGCGATCGAGTCGCCGTGCCGGGCGCCTTCGGTGACCGCGGGGCCGCGCACGCGGAAGCGGCAGGCGTCGTCGAGGGTTTCGACGGCGGTGATCTCGCCCAGCTCTTCGACGATTCCGGTGAACACTTCCCGGGTCCTCCTGCCTCTTCGGGCACGGACTCCGGGGCTGTCGGAACGACAGAGACCACGGACGAGGGCACCGGGAACGACGCCGGACAGGACGCACCCCTGACGGGCACGCCCAGAATTCGGCGGCGCGCACGTGTGCTCGCCCGCCGCGCACTGCCTCCCATCCGGACTTTAACCGTCGGTCCAGGAATTTCACCTGGTCAACCGGCCGCTGGAAGCGACCGGGTCGCGGACTGTAACCGCCGGTTCGGACTTTCACCGACCCCGGAGTGCGCTGCTTCTGGTACACGGCCAGTGTGCCACGGCCGGTCCCCGTCCATGCGGACGGAGCGTGTGGGGTGGCTCACAGAACGCTCGCCCCGGGCGCCGGGCCTGGTCACGACGGCCCCAACTGGACCGCCCACCCGCCGGATTGAGATTGGTCCATACCTATTGACGCACTGGTCTAGTCCTCTCTAGGGTCTGCGCAACTTCCGTGGAGAGGAACCGACTGTGCCTTCCCCGTCACGCTCCAGATCCCGCCGCAGAGCGGGGCCGGCCCTGTTCGCGGCGGTCGCCGCCGTCGCCGGTCTGCTGCTCGCCGGTCTCCCGGCGACCGCCTCGCAAGCCGCCGGCCAGGACTCCTGTCGACCCGACGGGCTCTACCAGACCCCCGGCGTCGACGTCCCCTACTGCTCGGTCTACGACGCCGACGGCAGGGAGAAGATGGGCGCCGACCACCCGCGCCGGGTGATCGGCTACTTCACCGGCTGGCGCACGGGCAAGGACGGCAAGCCGGCGTACCTCGCCTCGGACATCCCGTGGGACAAGATCACCCACATCAACTACGCCTTCGCGCACGTCGACGGCGGCAACCGGCTCTCCGTGGGCTCGGACGGCGAGAAGAACCCGGCGACCGGGATGACCTGGCCCGGGGTCGAGGGCGCCGAGATGGACCCCGGCCTCCCCTACCAGGGCCACTTCAACCTGCTCAACAAGTTCAAGAAGCAGCACCCGGACGTCAAGACGATGATCTCGGTGGGCGGCTGGGCCGAGACGGGCGGCTACTTCGCGGACGACGGCTCGCGCGTCGACTCCGGCGGCTTCTACTCGATGGCCACCAAAGCCGACGGCTCGGTCAACCAGGCCGGCATCGACACCTTCGCGGACTCGGCGGTCGACTTCGTCCGGAAGTACGGCTTCAACGGCGTCGACATCGACTACGAGTACCCGACGACGATGAAGGACGCGGGCAACCCGCTCGACTGGTCCTTCGCCAACGGCCGCCGGGCCGGGCTGGTCAAGGGCTACGCGGTCCTGATGAAGACGCTGCGCGAGAAGCTGGACCGCGCGGGCGCCGCGGACGGCAGGCACTACCTCCTCTCCGTCGCCGCGCCGTCCTCCGGGTACCTGCTGCGCGGCATGGAGACCTTCCAGGTCCAGAAGTACCTGGACTACGTCAACATCATGTCCTACGACCTGCACGGCGCCTGGAACGAGTACGTCGGCCCGAACGCCTCGCTCTTCGACGACGGCAGGGACGCCGAACTGGCCGCCGCCAACGTCTACGGCAGCGCCCAGTACGGCGGCATCGGCTACCTCAACACCGACTGGGCCTACCACTACTTCCGCGGCTCCATGCCGGCCGGCCGCATCAACATCGGCCTGCCGTACTACACGCGCGGCCACAAGAACGTCCAGGGCGGCACCGACGGCCTGTGGGGCAGGGCCTCCGCGTCCACCTGCCCGGCGGGCTCCGGCCTGACCAAGTGCGGTGACGGCGCCGTCGGCATCGACAACCTCTGGCACGACCTCGACACCGACGGCAAGGAGTCCCCGGCGGGCTCCAACCCGATGTGGCACGCCAAGAACCTGGAGAAGGGCATCGTCGGCGACTACGTCACCGACTACGGCTTCCCGGCGGACACGAAGCTGACGGGCACCTACGCCCGCAAGTACGACGCGACACTCGTCGCGCCCTGGCTGTGGAACGCCGAGAAGAAGGTCTTCCTCTCCACCGAGGACGAGCAGTCGGTCGGGGCCAAGGCCGACTACGTGGTGGACCGCGGCATCGGCGGCGCGATGATCTGGGAGCTGGCCGGCGACTACGGCTGGAACGCCGCCAAGGGCCAGTACGAGCCGGGTGACACGCTCACCTCGCTGATGTACGACACGTTCAAGTCGACCGCGCCGTACGGCGCGAGGAAGTCGAACGCGGACCTCCCCGCGGAGGCCGTGGACGTGGACGTGGAGTTCACGGACTTCAAGCTCGGCGACTCCAACTACCCGATCACACCCAAGCTGCGGATCACCAACCACACGAAGACCGCGCTGCCGGGCGGCACCGAGTTCCAGTTCGACTACGGGACCTCGGCCCCGGGGAACGCCTCCGACCAGTCCGGTTTCGGCACCAAGGTCATCAGCAGCGACCACACGGGCGGCAACGCGGGCGGTCTGAAAGGTGACTTCCACCGGGTGTCGCTGAAGCTGCCGGCGTGGCAGTCGCTGGCGCCGGGCGCGACCGTCGACCTGGCGTTCAACTACTACCTGCCCGTGTCGACGCCGTCGAACTGGACGGTGACGATCGGCGGCAAGGTGTACGCCCTGGCCGGCGACCTCGCCCGGGGCACGACCGTGGTGGACCCGGGGACGCAGACGCCCACGCCCACGCCGACGCCCACGCCGACCGGCTCGGAGTCCCCGGGGCCGAGCCCCAGCCCGACGGACGGCACCGGGCCGTGCACCGCCCCCGCCTGGGACACGGCCTCGTCGTACGGCGGCGGCACCACGGTGGCCCACCAGGGGCACACGTGGAAGTCCAAGTGGTGGACGAAGGGCGAGGAGCCCGGCACCACCGGCGAATGGGGGGTCTGGCAGGACCTCGGCGCCTGCTGACCCCGCCCCGAACGGGCCCGGCGGCGGTGACGAAGGCCCTTGCCCGCCGCCGGGTCCCCCACCCGGACACACTGGTATGCACAGGCCGTCAGCCCGCCCGGCCGTGCGCATTCCGCCCCGGCGGTGTCACGCCGGCCGAACCGGCCCAGGTGGCGCCCGCCGGGCGGGTGCCGGACGTGGGCGGGCCCGAGGTGCGCACCTTCGAGTCGTTGGCCCGCGCCTGTCCGGGCGCGACGGGACGTCGGCGGGCCGTGGTGAACCTGCCGCTCGCGGGGAAGGCTTACGGCGCGTTCCGCGCGGGCGGGCATCTCCCGTCCGAACACGCGATCGGCACGGACACGTTCGAGGCGTACCCGGCGGAGCGGTTCGGCGGCGGGGAGGACGGGCGGCGCGGATGAGCAGACGGGCGGGGCTGCGGGCGGGGCTGGGACTGCTCACGGGCGGCCAGGTGGTGCTGGGGCTGTGGATCCTGCTGCTGCCCGAGCTGTTCTGGAAGTGGCCGTGGGTGTCGCACCTGCCGCCCTACAACGAGCATCTGCTCCAGGACTTCGGCGGGGCGAGCCTCGCGCTCGCCGTGGTGCTCGGCGCGGCCGTGGTGACGATGGAACGCCGCCTGGTGCTGACGGCGCTGGTGGCCTATCTGGTCTCCGCCGTCGCTCATCTCCTCTTCCACGCCCGGCATCTGGAGCCCCTGTCGGCGGCGAGCGCCGCGGGCTTCATGGCCCTGCTGGGAGCGGCGGTGCTGCTCCCGGCCGTGCTGGTGTGGCTGGCGGCGGACGGCACGGCGTTCCCGGAGCCCGGCTCCGCGGGCACCGGCCGGCGCCCCGAGTGAGAGCCTTCCGGGCGCCGCGGGCTACCGCTCCGGCGGGGCGAAGAGGTCGTCCTGGGCGCGGTCGCGGGCGGTCAGCAGGGCGCCGCGCAGGACCGCGCCGCCGCCCAGGGTGCTGGGCCGTACCTCCGTGGCCAGCGGGGACATCCGGGCGAGGCGGTGCTGGACGCGGTCGGCGAGTGCGTCGGCGCCGGCCCGGCCGATCTCACCGGCCAGGACCAGGCAGCCGGGGTCGAGGACGGAGACCACGGCGGCGGCGCCGAGGACGACGCGGTCGGCGAGTGCGTCGAGGAAGCCCTCGGCGGCGGGGTCGCTCCCGGACGCCGCCCGGCGTACCGCCGCCCGGACCAGGGCGGCGGCGTGCGGCTCGGGCCCGGTGGGCCGTGCCGTCATGCCGTGCTCCGCCGCGAGCGCCGAGACCGCCGCCGCCCCGGCCACGGAGTGGAAGCCGCCGTCGCAGTCGGTGGCCGACGGCAGGCCCGCGGTGCCCGGCACCGGCATGAAGCCGATCTCGCCCGCGCCCCCGGACACGCCCCGGCGCAGGGTGCCGTCGAGGACGACGGCCGCGCCGATGCCGAGGCCGAGCCAGAGGAGGACGAAGGTGTCCCGGTCGCGGGCGGCGCCGTCGCGCTGCTCGGCCAGGGCGGCGAGGTTGGTCTCGTTCTCGACGCCGACCCGGGCCTCGGGGAACTTCTCCTGGAGGGCCGCGATCAGACTGCGGTGCCACTCGGGCAGTCCGCTGGAGTCCCGGAGTTCCCCGCCGACCGGGTCGATCAGTCCGGGGGCGCCGATGCCGACGGTGTGCAGCCGGTCGGCGCCGGCCTCCTTGACCGCGCGCTCGACCAGGCTCACCGCCTGCTCCACCGCGGGGCCGGTGCCGGAGTGGTCGTCGATCGGCACGGATGCCTCGGCGAGGACCCGGCCGAGCAGGTCGGAGACGAGTACGGCGACGCCTTCGGTGCGCACGTCCAGCGCGGCGAGGTGGGCGCGCTCGGCGACGATGCCGTACAGCTTCGCGTTGGGTCCGCGGCGCTGCTCGCCGGACTCCCCCGCCACCTCGATCAGTCCGGAGGCGGTGAGGCGTTCGACGAGGTCGGCGACGGTGGGCCGGGACAGGCCGGTCAGCTGCTTCAGCTGCCCTGCCGTCAACGGGCCCTCCCGCTGGAGCAGATGAAGGGCGAGCCGGTCGTTGATGGCCCGGGCGGTGCTCGGGGATGCGGGCATGCCGGGATCCTTCCAGATCGGCGGCGCGGGGGCCGCACCGGTAATCCACTATCTATCAGGCAGGCTCCCTGATAGTTTACGCCGCGGATTGACAGACACGGAGGGGTGGACCATGAGCACAGGGACCTACGGGCGGCGCGAGGTGAGACACGCCCGGTACGCCGTGGCGGCCGTGTTCGCCGTGCACGGCTCCGTCACCGGCTCCTTCGCGACCCGCGTGCCCTGGATCCAGGACCACGCCGGCGTGAGCGCGGGCCAACTGGGGCTGGCGCTCGCCTTCCCGGCGCTCGGCGCGTCCCTCGCCATGCCGCTGGCCGGGAGTGTCAGCCACCGCTTCGGCGCCCGTACCGCCCTGCGCGGTCTGCTGGCCCTGTGGACGCTGGCGCTGGTCCTGCCCTCCCTCGCCCCGAACCTGCTCACCCTGTGTCTCGCCCTGTTCGTCTACGGCGCCACGGCGGGCATGTCGGACGTGGCGATGAACGCCCTGGGCGTCGAGATCGAGAACCGTCTGGACAAGTCGATCATGTCCGGGCTGCACGGCATGTGGAGCGCGGGCGCGCTGATCGGTTCGGCGGCGGGCACGCTCGCCGCCCACCTGGGCACGGACGCGCGGACGCACCACCTCCTGGCCGCCGCGGTGCTGACCGTGGCGGGCCTGGTGGCCTGCACCTGGGTGCTGGACCTCCAGCCCGCCGAGGACGAGGACCCGCCGCCGCGCTTCGCGCTGCCGCCCAGGTCGGCGCTGCTGATCGGCGCGGTCGGGTTCTGCGCGGTGTTCGCCGAGGGCGCGAGCCTGGACTGGTCGGCGGTCTATCTGCGGGACGAGCTGGAGACCTCGGCCGGTCTGGCGGCGGCCTGCACGACGGGCTTCACGCTGACGATGGCGCTGGCCAGGCTCGCCGGCGACCAGGTGGTGGACCGGTTCGGCGCGGTCCGCACGGTACGGGTGAGCGGTGTGCTGGCCGCCCTCGGCGGCCTGCTCGTCGTGGTCGGCGGCCATCCGGCGGTGGCGATGACCGGCTTCGCGCTGATGGGCCTCGGCATCGCCGTGGTCGTCCCGCTGTGCTTCGCCGCGGCCGGCCGGGCCGGCTCCAACCCGAGCCTGGCCATCGCGGGCGTCGCCACCATCACCTACACCTCGGGCCTGGTGGCGCCGAGCGCGATCGGCGGTCTGGCCCAGGCGACCAGCCTGGTGGTGTCCTTCGGTCTGGTGACGCTGCTGGCCTGCTGCCTGGTGGTGTTCGCGCGGGTGCTGCGGGCCGGGGACCGGAACCGCCCGAAGATCAGTCCGCCGGTCGCAGAAGTGCCCGGCCGGCAGCCCTGAACGCCTCGCTCCACGGCGCCGGGCGCAGGGTCCGGGAGTCCAGCCGGACCAGCACCCGGGTGCCCCGGGCGTAGGTGGTGACGCCGTCCGCCGAGCAGAACCGGAAGCCGTAGGTGAGACCGGTGGTGCCGAGCCGGTCCAGCCACAGGTGGACGGCGTACGCGCCGGGCCGGGTGACCGGCGCCTCGTAGCCGATCGTCAGTTCCTTGACGGCGTTGCAGGCGTCGCCGGCCGCCGCCCAGTCGCCCTCGAAGCGCACGCCGTGCCCGGCCCACAGCTCGGTCCAGGCCCGCTCGACCATCACCGGGTAGCGGGCGTTGTGCAGCAGCCCGAGGGCGTCCAGGTCGTCGAAGTGGACGGTGACGGGGACGAGCCGGCCGTGGGTCAGGGCGGGCGCGGTGGGGGCTTCGGCGGTCACGGGTGGGGCTCCTGATGGTGCTCGGGGTACGGCGCTTCCCCCTCATCCTAAGCGGACGCTCAGGACATCCGTCGGGGAAGGGTGCAGGTCAGCCGCCCCGGCCACGGCGGAGCTGCACGTGCTGCGTCCCCGGCGGCTCAGGCACGGCCTCCTCGAGAGGATGCGTGGTCCATGCCCGGTGCATCAGGGCGAACTCGACCACCTGGTTCCCGAGCAGTTCCAGTCGCTCGCGCATCCGGAGGTCGTCGAGCCGTTCCCCGGAGCCGGACGGCGTCGGCCCGGTGTTCACGGTGACGCCGAGTGGCGTGGGCCAGCCGCGCAGGGCGTGCACGGTGGTCCTCAGCGCGGCCAGGGCGGAGCCGGCGCCCTGGGACCCCCTCGCGACGGAGATGCAGCCCACGGCACGCTCCGAGAAGTAGGGCCGCTCGTCCGTACGCAGCTCCTCGACGTAGTCCAGCGCGTTCTTCACCATGCCCGAGATGGACCCGTGGTAGGCCGGGGTGCCGATGATGATTCCGTCCGCCGCCGCCACCGAGGCGACGAGCTCGCGCCCGCGCGCGGACCGCCCGGCCCCGGCGGCGTCGTAGAGCGGCAGTACCAGCCCGGGACCGCCGATCAGCCGTGTCCGCGCACCGCGCCGGGCGGCGGCCGCGAGAGCGATCCGCACCGCCCGCTCACTGGTCGAACCGGGGTCCGTGGATCCCCCGATCCCCACTACCGTGACTGCTCCCGACACGGTGTCACCTCTGCCAGCTGCGGGGGCACGCGAACATCGGCACACGCTCCGGCCTGCTCCAACGGGCCGACGAGCGGCACCGCGCGTCGTCGTCCCGGCCCGCGGCCGGGCCGGCCGCGCGGGTCAGCAGGAGCACGGTCAGCGCGGCCAGTTCCTCCGGTTCCATGAGCCCCTTCTCCACGCGTATCACCTGCGTCACGTTCCCGTCCCCCATCGTCCGGCCTCCTGTCAGTGCGGCGGATTTCCATGCTTGCGACGCGGCGGCTCGGCATCCTTGGCCCGCAGCATGGCGAGCGTGCGGATCAGCGTCGCCCGGGTCTCGCGCGGGTCGATGACGTCGTCGACGAGACCCCGCTCGGCGGCGTAGTAGGGATGCACCAGCTCGCGCCGGTACTCCTCGATCTTCTGTCGGCGCATCGCCTCGGGGTCCTCGGCCTCGGCGATGTCACGGCGGAACACCACGTTGGCGGCGCCCTCGGCCCCCATGACGGCGATCTCGTTGCCCGGCCACGCCAGTGCGACGTCCGCGCCGATGGAGCGGGAGTCCATCACGATGTACGCGCCGCCGTACGCCTTGCGCAGCACCACCGAGACACGCGGCACGGTGGCGTTGCAGTACGCGTAGAGCAGTTTGGCGCCGTGCCGGATGATCCCCTCGTGTTCCTGGTCGACACCCGGGAGGAAGCCCGGCACGTCGACGAGGGTGACCAGCGGGACGCTGAAGGCGTCGCAGAACTGCACGAACCGCGCCCCCTTCTCGCTGGCCTTGATGTCCAGCACGCCGGCCATGACGGTGGGCTGGTTGGCGACCACCCCCACCGTCTGTCCGTCCATGCGGGCCAGCGCACAGACGATGTTGGGGGCCCACCCGGCGTGGACCTCCATGAAGTCACCGTCGTCGACGAGTTCCCCGATCACCCGGCGGATGTCGTAGGAGCGGTTGCCGTCGGCGGGGACCAGGTCCAGCACGGCCTCGCAGAGCCGGTCGGCGGGGTCGCCGCAGGACACGGCGGGCGGCAGTTCCCGGTTGTTCGACGGCAGGAGGGAGAGCAGGTAGCGCACTTCGGCGAGACAGGTCTCCTCGTCGTCGTACAGGAAGTGCGCCACCCCCGAGACCTCGGCATGGACGTCCGCGCCGCCCAGTCCGTTCAGCGTCACCTCCGCGCCGGTCACGGCCTGCACCACGTCGGGACCGGTGATGAACATCTGGGAGAGGTCCCGCACGGTGAAGACGAAGTCGGTCAGGGCGGGCCCGTAGGACGCGCCACCGGCGCACGGGCCGAGGATGACGCTGATCTGCGGGATGACACCCGACGCCCTGCTGTGACGCCGGAAGATCCCGCCGTATCCGGCCTGCGCCAGAACGCCTTCCTGGATGCGCGCACCGGCCCCGTCGTTGAGCGAGACCAGCGGAGCGCCCGCCGCCACGGCCATGTCCATGATCTTGTGGATCTTCTCGGCGTGCGCCTCGCCGAGTGTGCCGCCGAGGATCCGGAAGTCATGGGCGCAGACGAAGACCGTGCGCCCCTCCACGGTGCCCCAGCCGGTGATCACACCATCGGTGTAGTAACGCCGCGCCTCGAGCCCGAGGCCGGTCGCGCGGTGCATGCGCAGCGGCTCGATCTCCGTGAAGCTCCCCCCGTCCAGCAGCAGTTCGATCCGCTCGCGGGCCGTCAGCTTGCCCTTGGCGTGCTGGCGTTCGGTGGCTCCCGGGTCCGGCCCTTGCCGGGCCAGCTCCTTGAGGCCGCTCAGCTCCTTCAACCGGTCGTGGGTCCCGGCCGGCGGCAGTCCCGTCGACACCGCTGCCCTATTCCGACGCGGGTACGGAGTGCTCGGAGAGCAGCTCGAACGGGGCCGGCTCCGCGGTGGCGTGCTTGCGCAGCTCGGCCACCGGGCCGAGGAAGCCGTCGGCCGAGAGCGCGTTGCGGTGCGACTCGGGGTCGGTCCACTCGGCGACCTCCACGTACGTCCGCTCGTCCTTCGCGGACCGGTACAGGCGGTGTGCCGAGAAGCCGGGCTGGGCCCTCATGTGGGCGGACAACTCGGCGAGCAGCCTGCGGAACTCGGTGACGTCGCCGGACACGGTGTAGCGGTTGATGAAGTGGTGCATGGTCACGGACTCCTGAGGGTCGTGGTGTGGGCGCCGCGATGAGGCGGTCGGGTCAGACGTTCAGGTCGCTCGTACGAAGGCCGCGCACGTGCCGGTCGCGCAGCTCGCGGCGCTGCACCTTGCCGGTGGCGGAACGCGGGATGCTCTCGACCAGCGCCACGTGGTGCAGCCGCTCGTACTCGGCGACCTCCGCGTTCACGAAGTCCATGAGTTCGCGCGGTGTGCAGGAGGCGTCGGCGGGCACGACCAGTGCGTGTGCGACCGCGCCGCTCAGCTCGTGCGGGACGTCCACGACGACGCAGTCGGCGACGGCACGGTGCCTGAGCAGGACCCGCTCGATCTCCGTCGGCGACACCAGCCAGTTGTCGCACTTGAAGACGTCCTTGATCCGGTCGACCACGAACAGGTGCCCGGTGGGTTCCGTGTAGCCGATGTCCCCCGTGGAGAACCAGCCGTCCGCGTCGACGTCGTGGGACAGGTCGCGTCCGAGGTAGCCCAGCATCAGCTGGGGGCCGCGCACCTGTATCTCGCCCCACGCGTCGACCGGAAGGGTGGCCCGGGTCTCCGGGTCGACGATCCGGCTCTCGCCGCCCGGGACCAGCACACCGCAGGATCCGGGCCTGGGGCGGTCGAGATCGGAGAGGTGGGTGGTGGGCGAGGTCTCCGCCAGTCCGTAGCCCTGGACGACCGGTACGCCGAAGTGCTGGCTGAGCACGCCGGCCGCACTGGGGGCCAGGGCGGAGCCGCCCGAGAGGATGGCACGCAGGGCGGGAGCCTCCAACTCGCCGAGCCGGGGGTCGCAGGCGAGCTTGGCCAGCCGCATCGGCAGGCTGTAGTAGTGCGTGGCTCTGGCGACGTCCGCGGCGGTGACGGCTTCGGCCACGTCGGCGCCGGGCCACAGCACATGGGTGGCTCCGACGGTGGCGGCCACCGTGACATGCATCAGGTGCAACGTCGGCAGATGGTTGAAGAGCACCGAATCCTCGTCGACCTGGTGCATGTACGCGGTCTGGGCGGCGTTGACGGTGAGATTGCGGTGGGTGAGCCGGACGGCCTTGGCCGCTCCCGTGGTGCCGCTGGTGAACTGAAGACAAGCCACCTCGTCGTCATCCGCCTCCAGGGGCGGTGTGAACGCGGGAGCGCCCTGCGACAGTTCGGCGACCGTGGGAAGTTCGGCCGCCTCCCCCGCCGTGTCCGGTTCGCGGTGCGTCAGCACCAGGTGCTCCAGGTCGCCGAGCCGGTCCCGTACGGCGCTGAGTACGGGCACCATCGCGGGACTGACGACAGCCACGCGGGCCCCGGAGACACGCAGGACGTGGGCGAGGCGCTCCGGCGGGAGCAGCGGGTTGACCAGGGCACTGACGTTGCCGGAGCGTGCGATGCCGAAGAAGGCCCGGGGAAACACGGGGTCCAGCACCATCGCCAGGGCGACGACCTCCCCCGTCCTGCCGGTCAGGGCGCGCAGGCCGGCGGCGAACGCGTCCGCCGCCGCGTCCAGCTCCGCGTAGCTGGTCTCACCGCCCGGGGAACGCAGCGCGGTGCGGGTGGGCCGGCGCTCCGCCGCCCGGCGCAGGATGTGGTCGACCCGGGGGCCGGCGATCAGGTGGGCGATGGTGTCGAGCGGCGGTCCCGCCATGGCCGAGCTCGTGGTGCTCACGGAATCGGTGGTTGCCATGGCGGCACTGTGGCCGCGGCACTTCGAAGCCGCTTCGAATCCGGACGCAGCGCGGGCCGCGGCCCCTCCAGCGAGGTTCCGACCGGCGTCGAGGCGGGCCCGACAGGGTGGCCCGTACGCAGGCTGAATGGAGGGTTGATGAACGCGATATCCAGTGACGTCGACGTGCTGGTCGCCGGGGCTGGGCCGGTCGGGCTGACAGCCGCGTACGAGCTCGTGCGCCGAGGCGTACGGGTCCGGGTCGTGGACCGGGCCGAGGGGCCGGCGACGACGAGCCGTGCGACGGCCACGCATGCCCGAACGCTTGAGGTGTACCACCAGATGGGCATCCTGCGGGAGCTGCTGGCTCGCGGGCAGCGCGTGGAGAACTTCACCATGCACCGCAGGGGCCGGGTGCTGACCAGCCTCGGCACGGACTACTCGGAGCTGCCCACCCGCTATCCGTTCACGCTCCAGGTCGACCAGGTCATCACCGAGGAGGTGCTGCGGGAGCAGTTGCGCGCGGCCGGCGTCGACGTGGAGTGGGGTGTCGCGCTGGAGAGCCTCGACAACGCGCCGGACGGCGTCGTCGCCCGGCTTCGCCACCCTGACGGCCGCGACGAGGAGTACGCGGTCGGGTGGCTGGTCGGCGCCGACGGTGCGCACAGCACGGTGCGCAAGCAGCTCGGCATCGATCTGCTCGGCGAGTCTTCGGAGAAGTGGATGGTGGCCGACGCCTTCATCGACACGGAGCTGCCCCGGGACAGCCTGCACTGGATGCATCTGTCACGAGGAACCATCCTCATGGTGCCGTTCCCCGACGAGGGCAAGTGGCGGCTGCTGGACACGGACGATGTCGGCGACGAGGACCGGCCGGACGTGGTGCGGGCCCGGTTCGAGGCGAAGATGTCCGAGGGGCTGGGCAGGCCGGTCAGGGTCAAGGAGCTGACCTGGATGTCGGTGTTCACGATCCGGCAGCGGATGGTGGAGAGCATGCGCTCCGGCCGCTGCTTCCTGGCCGGCGACGCGGCACATGTGCACAGCCCGGCGTCCGGGCAGGGCCTGAACACCGGTGTCCAGGACGCCTACAACCTCGCGTGGAAGCTGGCCTCCGTGGTCAACAGGCAGGCCGCGGAGGGCCTGTTGGACAGCTACAGCGCCGAGCGGGTGCCCGTCGGCGAGATCCTGCTGGGCTCCACGAAGACCGCCACGAAGCTGATCGCGCTGCGCAACGCGGCCGCTCCCGTCCTGCTGCCGGTGGGCATGGCCCTGCTCAATCTGCTGACGCCGGTCAAGCGCGGAGTGGAGCGCAAGATCCTGCGCGGCATGTCCGGGCTCGCGCTGCACTATCGCTCCAGCCCGCTCACCGTCCCGGCGCGGCCGGACGCGGGTGGCGACGCCGGGATCCAGCCGGGCGACCGGGTCTCCTGCTCCCGGGAGGAGCTGAGCGCCGCCCCGGGCTGGCAGGCGGTGTGCGAGGAACTGGCCGACCCTCGGTGGATGTTGCTCGTCTTCGCCGGCCCCGGCGCCGTTCCGGAAGCGGCGCGGCGGGCTCACCGGACGTACGGGGACGCGCTGCGCGTGAGGGTCGTGCGCGAGACGGAGGCGAGCGCACGGGACGCCGGGCCCGAGCCCCTGCACGACCCGGAGGGCCGGGTGCGGCGCGCCTTCGCCCTCGCGGCCGGGACCTCGTACGCCCTCGTACGGCCGGACGGCCATCTGGCCGCCAAGGGGCCGCTCGCCGGCGAAGCCGCGCTGGAGAGCCTGCTCCGGCGCGTCCATCTGCTACCCACCCGCCGCGGCGTGGCGAAGTAAGGGAGACCCATGCGCATCATCGACCTGTCCACGCCGATCGATGCCGGTGTCTGGGAGCCGAATCCGGTCGAGCACGAGGTCATGTCGCCTGCGGAGGGCGGTCGGCACATGGCCGAGGGCATGCGGGAGCGGTACGGCCTGGAGTTCGACCCGGCCGACCTGCCGGGCGGCGAGCTGCTGTCGCTCGACACGGTCAGGCTGACCACCCACACCGGAACGCACGTCGACGCCCCGTCCCACTACGGCTCGACGGCGGCGTACGGCGAACCGCGCCACATCGACCGGATGCCGCTCGACTGGTTCGTACGTCCCGGCATGGTGCTCGACCTGACAGACGAACCCGTGGGGGCCGTCGGTTCCCACGTCCTGCGCCGTGAGTTCGAGCGGATCGGCCGGGAACCGCGGCCGATGGACATCGTCATGCTGAACACCGGCGCGGACCGGATCGCCGGAACCCCGAAGTACTTCACGGACTTCACGGGTCTCGACGCCTCGGCGACGCATCTCCTGCTCGACCTCGGGGTGAAGGTGATCGGCACCGACGCGTTCAGTCTGGACGCGCCGTTCACGTACATGATCGAGGAGTTCCGCCGCACCGGCGACCGCGGTGTGCTGTGGCCCGCGCACTTCGTGGGCCGTGAGCGCGAGTACTGCCAGATCGAGCGGCTCGCCAACCTGGACGCGCTGCCCGCCGACACGGGGTTCACGGTCTCGTGCCTGCCCGTGAAGCTGGTGAACGCCGGGGCGGGCTGGGCACGGGCCGTCGCGCACGTGGAGGAGTGACCCGCGGGAGTGCGGCGGAAGAGGCACGGACCGGCCCGACCCGGTCCGTGCCTCTTCCCGTGCTACGGCAGGTCGTCCCGGGTGACCTCGCGGCTCTTCACCAGGAGCCGGCCGCCCTCCCGGACCAGCACGTCCTCGCAGACGCAGACGCGGTGCAGCACCGGCTGCTGCTCGAGCCGGGTCGCGAACACCAGGGCGTAGCACCGCACGCGCAGCGATCCGTCCCCGTTCGGGAACACCGCGACCATCCCGTGCCAGTGGCGGCGCCGCTCCCGCGCCGCCGCCAGCTCCCGTGTGGTGCGACTCAGCGCCTCCCTGAGCCCTCGCCGGCCGCGCGTCGGCTCCGGCAGGGTCGGTACGGCGAAGGTCGCGTCCTCGGTGAACGTCTCCGCCCAGGCGTCCACGGCCCCGCCGTCCAGCAGTTGCATGTGCTCGGCGTAGAACTGCTGTACCTCCGCGTAGACCTCGGCGGTCACGCGCTCGGCCACCTGCTCTGTGCTCACGAGTGTCTCCCTGTCCTCGGGGCGCCGTCGGCGCTGGGTGCCGGGGCGTGGAAGGGCACGGTCCACGACGGGCCTCGAACCCCGTTGGAGGCGCAAGGGATCGAAGCGGCCTCCAACGCCTCTCCATTTCCGGCGGGCATGGTGCACACGCGAATGACCACCGAACGATCACCGCAAGCGGACCGGAGGACCTGTGTCGGCAGTGAAGACGCACCGAGTGGAAGAGAAGGCTTTGATAGCCGCGCCCGTCGACGTCGTGCGCCAGATCGTGGTCGATGTCGAGGCGTGGCCCCAGCTGCACGGGCCCGCGGTGCACGCGGAGATCCTGGACAGCGGTGCCGACGGCGATGTGATCCAGCACTGGTCGGTCGTGGACGACCACACCGTGCGGACGTGGGTGTCCCGGCGCACGGTCCTCGGCTCGGGCGACGTGCTGTTCACGCACGAACCCGCGAACGCCCCCTTCGCGACGGTGGGCGGAGGCTTCGCGTTCGAGGAGCAGCCGGACGGTGCCACCCTCGTGCGTATGCACCACGAGTTCGCCCTCCTCCAGGAGGACGACCAGGTGGCCGCCGGGCGCGCGCAGTCCATGCAACGCGGGAGCCAGGAGTACCTGAAGACCCTGAAGTACGCGGCGGAGAACGCCGACGAGCTGCGGCAGCTGATCATCTCCTTCGAGGACCCGCTGTTCGTGGCGGGGTCTGTCGAGGACGCCTACCGGTACCTGTACGAGGCGGACAAGTGGCCGGAGCGGATTCCGCACGTGATCCGGCTGGAACTGGAGGAGAACACACCGAACATCCAGTTCTTCGACATGGACACACGCTCCTCGGACGGCTCGGAGCACACCACGCGCTCGGTCCGGATCTGCCTGCCGAACCACAAGATCGTCTACAAGCAGACCCGGCCGCCCAGGACCCTGGACGCGCACACCGGCCACTGGCTGTTCACGCCGACTCCGGAGGGTGTCGTCGTCAGCGCCCGGCACACGGCGACGATCCGGCCCCAGGGTCTGCACCTGCTGGGTGAGGGCACGACGGTGGAAGGAGCCCGCAGGTATCTGCGCCGCATCCTGAGCGCCAACAGCATGGGCAATCTGCGGCTGTCCAAGGAGTACGCCGAGCGACTGGCCGGACACTGACCGCCCGGCCCGGGCCCGGCGAACCGCCATGAGTGAGTCAGCGAGCGAACGCCCGCGCCGGGTGGCCCTGTTGCTGCCCGGCCAGGGCGCCCAGTACCGGCGCATGGGCATGGGCCTGTACACGTCCCAGCCGGTCTTCGCCGAAACGATGGACGAGGTCTTCGCCGCCATGGGCGCGGCGGGGCCGGCACTGCGCGCCGACTGGCTCGCCGAGCGGCCGTCGGTTCCGGTGGAGTCCGCGGCCTGGGCCCAGCCGCTGCTCTTCGCCGTGGACGTCGCCCTCGGCCGGCTGCTGATGAGCTGGGGCATCGAGCCGGCCGCGCTCCTCGGCCACAGTGTCGGCGAGCTGGCGGCGGCCGTGCTCGCCGGCGTCTTCGGGCTCCGGGACGCCACCGCTCTGGTCCTCGACCGGGTCTCCAGGGTGGCCGCCGCGCCGCCGGGCGGGATGCTCGCGGTGGCGGCGACCCGGGCGGAGGTGGAGCCGTTCCTGGCCGGGAACGTGGTGATCGGCGCGGTCAACGCGCCGCGGCACACCGTGCTCGCGGGACCGCGGGAACCCCTGGCCGAGACGGCCCGGCAGCTCGACGCCAACGGCCTCAGCAGCCGTCCCGTGCCCTCGCACACCGCCTTCCACAGCCCGGTGCTGGCCCCGTGCCTGGCGGGCGCCGACGAGCGCGTCGCCGCCACGGCGCGCAGACCACCGCTGATCACGGTGTACTCCGGGTACACCGCGGCCCCGCTGGGCGCCGCCGAAGCGCTCGATCCGGGCTTCTGGGCACGGCAGCCGATGGCTCCCGTGCTGTTCTGGCCCGCGCTCGACGCCCTGCTGTCCTCGGGCGACCACGTGCTGGTGGAGGCCGGCCCGGGGCGCGGCCTGGGCAGCATCGCGCGCCGGCATCCCGCGGTCCGGCGGGGTGCGAGCAGCGTCGTCACGTTGCTGCCGAGCGGTCCCGGCGACGGCGGCCGGGACCGCCTCGCCCTGCGTGCGGCGGCCGAGGCGCTGCACGCCGAAGGTTTCGTGAGGGCCGGCATCTCCTGCCGGAGGGCGGCCGCTTCCTAGCCACTGTTCATCGGTTTCCAACGAATTTGGGGGTACATGCGGTGCGTGTTCTGGTCACGGGCGGCGCCGGATTCATCGGCTCGTGCTACGTCCGTGCGCTGCTGGACGGTGCGTACCCGGGCTACGAGGACGCCCAGGTCACCGTCGTGGACAAGCTGACCTACGCGGGCAATCGGGCCAACCTTCCGGAGCGGCACGAGAGGCTGCGGTTCGTGGTCGGCGACATCGCCGACCGGGAGGCCCTGCGGGCCGTGGTCGAGGGCCACGACGAGGTGGTGCACTTCGCGGCGGAGTCGCACGTGGACCGGTCGCTGCACGACGCGTCCGACTTCGTGCGGACCAATGTGGCGGGCACCCAGAGCCTCCTGGAGGCCTGCCTGCGGGCCGAGGTGCGGCGCGTCGTGCACGTCTCGACCGACGAGGTGTACGGCTCGATCGAGTCCGGCGAGTGGACGGAGTCCAGTCCCCTGCTGCCCAACTCCCCCTACGCCGCGACGAAGGCGAGCGGAGATCTGATCGCCCGCGCGTACTGGCGCAGCTACGGTCTGGACGTCCGCGTCACGCGGTGCAGCAACAACTACGGCCCGTACCAGCACGTCGAGAAGCTGATCCCGCTCTTCGTCACCAACCTGCTCAGCGGGCGGAGCGTGCCGCTGTACGGGGACGGCAGGAACGTACGGGAGTGGGTGCACGTGGAGGACCACTGCCGCGCGGTGCAGCTCGCCCTCACCGAGGGCAGGGCGGGAGAGGTGTACAACGTGGGCGGCACCCCGCTGTCGAACCGGGAGATCACCGGTCAGCTGCTCGAGCTGTGCGGAGCCGACTGGAGCCGGGTCCGGCCCGTCGAGGACCGCAAGGGGCACGACTTCCGGTACTCCGTCGACGACACGAAGATCCGGACCGTGCTGAGCCACCGTCCGAGGGTCTCCTTCCGGCAGGGCCTGGCCGAGGTGGTCCGGTGGTACCGGGAGAATCCGGGCTGGTGGCAGCCCCTGCGTACGTCCTGACGACCCGACCTCCCGGACAAGGAGCCCCGCCATGCCCCCGCTCGTATCCCTGCCCGAAGCGCTCGCGGCCTCCGGCTCGCCCGGCCTCGGCCGGCGGTTCACCGTCTCGGCGTCCGCGACCGACAGCCCGGTCACTCCGAACGCGGAGTTCGACGCCTGGTTCGCGCGGCACCGAAGAGCAAACCGGTTCAAAGTCACCCGGATCCCCTTCAGTGATCTTGTCGGCTGGCGATTCCGGGAAGGCGACGGGAATCTGGTCCACGACAGCGGAGGATTCTTTTCCGTCACCGGGCTGGAGGTGAACACCGACTGGCAGGACCGCGGCACCTGGTCGCAACCGATACTGGACCAGCCCGAGATCGGCGTACTCGGCATTGTCGTCAAAGAGTTCGACGGCGTACTGCACTGTCTGATGCAGGCGAAGATGGAGCCCGGAAACCCCGAAACCGTCCAGCTCTCACCCACCGTACAGGCGACCCGGAGCAACTACACCGGTGTACACGGTGGGCGCCGCACGGCCTACATCGAGTACTTCACAAGCCCGCGGCGAACGCTGCTGGTCGATTCCCTCCAATCCGAACAAGGTGCCTGGTTTCTGCAGAAGCGGAACCGGAACATGATCGTCGAAGTCACCGGTGACGTTCCGCCGCACGACAACTTCCGCTGGCTCACGATCGGGCAGATACACCGGGTCCTCGGTCAGGACAACGTAGTCAACATGGATACACGCACCATCCTGTCCTGTGTGCCTTTCGAGACACCCGACGGACTCATCCGGAACGAGGTGAACCCCGAGTACCGGGAATCCCTGGCGCGTTCGCTGTCGGGCCGGCACGGCTCGCTGCACAGCACCGGCGAACTCCTGGCCTGGCTGACCGACATCAAGGCACGGCACTCCTTCACCCGGCGCACACTGCCCCTGTCGAAGCTCGACGGCTGGTCGCACTCGGACGACGAGATCGCGCACGACGAGGGCAAGCACTTCAAGGTGATCGCCGCGGATGTGCGGGCCGACACCCGCGAGGTCACCCGGTGGACCCAGCCCCTGATCGCCCCCGTCGAGCGGGGCATCGCGGCCTTCGTGGCCCGGCCCATCGACGGGGTGCTGCATCTGCTGGTGCACGGGAAGGTCGAGTCGGGGAGCTTCGACACGTGCGAGCTGGCGCCCACGGTGCAGTGCCTGCCGGTCAACTACCAGGACCTCCCGGCCCACCGGCAGCCCCGCTATCTGGACCTGGTGCGCGACGCCGCCCCGGACGCGCTGCGCTTCGACGCCGTCCTGTCGGAGGAGGGCGGGCGCTTCCACCACGCGGACAACCGCTACCGGATCGTCGAGGTGGGTGAGGAGGTCCCGCCGCACGACGACCAGGACTACCACTGGATGACGGCCCATCAGCTGATGACGCTGGTGCAGCACAGCCGCTATCTGAACGTGCAGGCGCGAAGCCTGCTGGCGAGTCTGCACACCACGTGGTGAGCGCGGAAGCCCGGCCCGGGCCCGTCCGCGTGGGCGTACTGGGCTGCGCGGACATCGCGGTACGCCGGATGCTGCCCGCCCTGTCGAGCCAGCCGCTGGTCGACCTCGTCGCGGTCGCCAGCCGCGGCCTCGACAGGGCACGGGAGGTCGCCGGCCGCTTCGGCTGCGAGGCCGTCGAGGGGTACGCACGGCTGCTCGCCCGGCCCGACATCGACGCCGTGTACATCCCGCTCCCGACGGCACTGCACGCCGAGTGGGCCGTCCGGGCCCTGGAGTCGGGCAAGCACGTCCTGTGCGAGAAGCCGTGCGCCACCGGCCCGCGGGAGGCCGCGCAGGTGGTGAGGGCCGCGCGGGAACGCGGGCTGCTGGTGATGGAGAGCTTCATGTTCCTCCATCACCGGCAGCACGCACGCGTGCGCGAACTCGTCCGCGACGGGGCCATCGGCCGGCTTCGCGAGGTCACCGCCGTGTTCGGGATCCCGGCCGCGCCGCGCGGGGCGGCCGGGGAGGGGCACGCCCTCAGCAGCCTGCTGGAGACGGGTGTGTATCCGGTCCGGGCGGCCCGGCTGTTCGCCGGGGACGGTCTGGAGGTCGTCGGCGCCGCACTGACGCTCGACCCGGAGTCCGGACGGGACCTCGCGGGCAGCGCGCTGCTGCGGTCCCCGTCCGGCGTCCACGCGCGACTGGGGTTCGGCTGGGACCGCTTCTACCGGTGTACATACGAACTGTGGGGCAGTGAGGGCAGGCTGACGCTGGAGCGGGCGTTCACCACCCCGGACGCGCACCCTCCGGTCCTGCGGCTGGAACGGCAGTCGTCCGTCGAAGAGCTGACGCTGGCACCGGACCGGCAGTTCGTGAACATCGCCGGCGTCTTCGCCCGCACCGTGGCGAACGGGACGGGGTTCGAGGAGTACACCGATGACATTCTGCGGCAGGCGGCATTGGTGGACCGGATACGCCGGGCGGCGGCCCCCGGCAGCCGGTCCGGTACAGGTGAGCAGTCCCGGCATCGCATACCACTTGAGTTGTATCACCCTTGAGATAGCCCAGGAATCACGGATAATAGTTTCAAGTCGCACGGAAGACGATGAACGGAACTGACTTACGGCGGACCTGAAGAGGTGATCCGGGTCCCATTCCCAGCCACCTGGAAGGAACGGTAAGAAATTGCAGTTCAAGATTCTCGGCCCGATGGAAGTGCTGCACGACAACACAAAATGCACGCCGACCGCGCCCAAGGCACGGAACACCCTGGCACTCCTGTTGTCCCGCGCCAACCAGATCGTCGAGATACCCGCGCTCATCGACGAACTCTGGAGCGACAATCCGCCGCGCAGCGCCGTCACCACCGCGCAGACGTACATCTACCAACTGCGGAAGATGCTCTGCCGGACGGTCGGGGAGGAGGCGGCCGCCCGCCTCCTGATCACCCAGGCCCCCGGGTACGGGCTCCGCGTCGACGAGAACCGGATCGACGCGCGCGTCTTCGAGCGGTTGACCGCACAGGGCAAGCGCCTGCTGAACACGGGCCGCCCCGAGGAGGCGGCACGCCACCTGCGCGAAGCCCTGGCCTTGTGGCGCGGCCCCGCCCTGGCCGACGTCTGCACGGGAAGCAGACTCGAGGCGCACGTCGTCCAGCTGGAGGAAATGCGCTTGACCGCGCTCCAGTTGCGCGTGCAGGCCGACATCCGGCTGGGCCGGCACGCCGAGCTCGTACCCGAGCTTCGTTCGACGGTGGCGGGCCATCCGCTCAACGAATGGTTCCACGCCCAGCTGATCACGTGCCTGCGCCAGTCCGGGCGCAGGGGCGAAGCCCTCCAGGCCTATCAGTCCCTGCGACGGCTGCTGGACGCCGAGCTGGGACTCCAGCCGTCGCTGCCCCTCCAGCGCCTCCAGCAGCACCTGCTCAGCGACTCGCCGGACGGCGACGTATTCGCCCTCGACTTGAGCGTTTCGGCGTGAACCTGCCGTAGGTCCGCACACGAACGCCGAGTGCACCGGCAGCCGCCTTTACCCAGCTTCTCTGCGGCTCACCCTCCCCCCGAGTTGTCTTCAACACCTTTTTGCCTTGCCTTGCATGGCCCTTTTCCGTCCTCGCGCACTGACCGCGCTTGTCCGGAAACGATCTCCCTGTTACTTTCCAGGGGAGACTTCTCCATGTCCCGGGGAGTAAAGTCATGCAGAAGCCAGGAGAATGTCGACCACGTCTGCGTGCCACGCGCATGAGACCAACGGGGGGAAGCCGGTCGTATTCGCCCCTTACCTCTTCATGCGGCGTGCCGGGCCGCGCGGGTACGCTCTCCTATTTCGGTCATATGGATTACAGGAGGGCGAAAGGTTGACACGGGGGAACAGTCGCGTACATCCGACGGCGGCCACGCAGACCATAAGCGTGTTCGTCATGGATGTGAACGCCATATTCAGGGAAGGCCTGCGGACCGTCATAGCCCAGGACGAGGGCCTGAGCGTGGTCGGCCACGGCTCGGACGACGTGTCGGCGATGCTGGAGAGCATCGCCGACACCCGTCCCGACGTGGTCCTGCTGGGCCTGGAACGCATCACCGGTGGCACGGAGTCCGTCGTCGCGGACATCTTCCGCGCGGTACCGCGCACGGAGGTCATCGTGCTGGGGTGGGGCGTGGGGGCGGACCAGCTGGGGCCGCTGATGGCTCAGGGCGTGCGCGCGTATCTGCCCAAGGACGTTCCGCACCGCTACCTGCTCTCGACGATCTACATGAGCACCTTCGAGGACAGCAGGATGGTCTTCTCGTGGCCGCGCTCGGCCGCGGGGAAGCGCGGCGAACTCGCCGCCCTGTCCTCCCGGGAACGCGAGGTGGTCGAGCTCGTCGGCAGAGCCCTGACCAATGCGCAGATAGGGCGTCAACTGCGCATCTCCGAAGGCACGGTGAAACGGCATCTGCACAACATCTTCGTGAAGCTGCAAGCCGTTTCCCGGTTGGACGCCGTCAACAAGGCCGTCGAGCTGTCCCTCATCATGCTCGAGTGAACCGGCCCGTCACCTGCTGCGGGCCGTCACCGAGGAGGGTCGCCACGCCTCGGCGACTTCCATCACGTACCGCCCGTAGTCCGACGTGCCCAGGCGCTCGCCGAGCCGGTGACAGGCCTCCGCGTCGATGTAGCCCATGCGCAGGGCGATCTCCTCGAGGCAGGCGATCCGAACCCGCTGCCGGCTCTCCAGGATGCCGACGAACTGGCTCGCCGTGAGCAGCGCCTCGGGAGTACCGGTGTCCAGCCAGGTGAATCCCCGGCGCAGCTCGACCAGCCGGGCCCTGCCCTCGGCGAGATAGGTACGGTTCACATCGGTGATCTCCAGCTCTCCGCGCTCCGACGGCCTGATGTTCTTGGCGATGTCCACCACGTCGTGGCTGTAGAAGTAGAGTCCGGTGATGGCACGGTTGGAGCGCGGGACGGCCGGCTTCTCCTCGATCGAGACGAGCCGTCCGTGGTCGTCGACCTCGCCGACGCCGTAGCGCTCGGGATCACTGACCTGGTAGCTGAACAGGACGCAGCCGTCCACGTCGCGTGCGTTCTTCTGGAGCAGTGGCGAGAGCCCCGGGCCGTGGAAGAGGTTGTCGCCCAGGACCAGGGCCACACAGTCGCCGCCGATGTGGTCCGCGCCGATGAGGAACGCCTCCGCCAGCCCGTTGGGACGCTCCTGCGCCGCGTAGCCGAACGTGAGGCCCCACTCGCTGCCGTCGCCGAGCAGTCGCTGGAACTGCGGGAGGTCCGCGGGGGTGGAGATGATCAGGATGTCGGTGATGCCGGACAGCATGAGCACCGAGAGCGGGTAGTAGATGGTGGGTTTGTCGTAGACCGGCATCAGTTGCTTGGAGACCGCGAGCGTCGTCGGGTACAACCGCGTGCCACTGCCTCCCGCCAGGATGATCCCTTTCATGTTCTCCGTCCGTTCCGATGGAGTGAGCACCGGACTGAAGCCCATCACCCCGCTCTCGCGGGGCCTTCGAGCGGATGTCGAAGGGGCGTTGCGAGAGTGCGTCGCGCCCGTCCCCTCACCACATGGGAGTTGCGTTGCGTGTACTCGTCATGGTCAGTCCGGTGCCCACGCATCTGGCACCGGTCGTTCCGCTCGCCTGGGCACTGCGTTCCGCGGGGCACGAGGTCCTCGTCGCCTGTCAGCCGGATGTGGTGGTGACGGCACGGCTGGCGGGTTTCGGTGTCGCGGTCGTGGGTGACGCCTACGACGACATCGGCAGGCGCCGACGCGAGGCGCCGCCCGCCGGGGCCGGGGCCGGCGCCGGCCCCGGCTCCGCGGCGGACGCGGGCGGCCCGCCCTGGCCGATGCTGGCGCGCAAGTGGCGCGAGCGGATCGACCGGGTGCTGGGCCCCTACCTGGCCGTGGCCCGGCGCTGGCGGCCGGATCTGATCGTGGCCGATCCGCTGGAGCTGGCGGCGCCTCTGGTCGCCGGTGAACTCGGGATCCGGTACGTCCACCACCGTTGGGGGGTGGACGCGTTCGGCGACGAGCGGTGGGGGCACGCGCGGCGGGCGCTGTCCGAGGTGTCCGGCGCCCGGCCGGGCGACGGTCCGCCCGCGCCCTCGGCGGTGCTCGATCCGTGCCCGCCCCGTCTGCAGGAGCCGGGCCTGAGCCGTGGCGCGGGGATCCGGTTCGTACCGTTCAACGGCAGCGGGAGCCGGCCCGGGCTCGCCCCGCCGCGCGGCGCCCGGATCTGCGTGTGCTTCGGCACCAGGACGGTCGCGCTGGGCGGCGCCGACGTCGTACGGCGAACGCTTCGGGCGCTGACCGGGCCGGGGGCGTCTGCGGAGGTGGTGGTGGCGGGCGCGGACGCCGAGTGGGGTGAACTTCCGGACGGGGTACGGGTCCTGGGGTCGACGCCGCTGCATCTGTTCCTCTCGGAGTGCTCGCTGGTGGTGCACCACGGCGGTGCGGGAACCACGCTCACCGCCACGTCCTTCGGGCTGCCCCAGCTGGTGCTGCCGCAGGCCCCGTATCTGGTCGAGCACGGCCGGCGGCTGGCCGACTGCGGCGCGGGCGCGATGCTGGCCGACGGTGAGCAGGGTGCGGAGGACATCCGCGGCGCCGTCGCGGACCTACTGTCCCGCCCCGGCCCGGCGCGGGCCGCACGCGAACTGGCACGGGAGATGGCCGCGATGCCGGCACCCGGCAGTTGGGTGGCTCCGCTGGAGGAACTCGCGGGCCGCACGGCGGGGTGAGATCCGGACCCGAGGGAGTCCCGCGAGAGCGGGGCGGGTGCGGGGCGGGTGCGGGTGCGGAAATCCGGCCGAGCGGAGAGGAGCACGCGGTGTCGCGGGCTTCCTCTCCGCTCGGCCTCCTCGCACGGGCCGGCGCGGCCGGGGGATCGCCGTCGCCTGCCCGCGGGTCGGTCGGCCGGGGCTCAGGCTTCCCCGGAGCCGGTCCCCTCGGCCTT
Source organism: Streptomyces sp. CS113 (assembly GCF_002188365.1). NCBI lineage: Bacteria > Bacillati > Actinomycetota > Actinomycetes > Kitasatosporales > Streptomycetaceae > Streptomyces > Streptomyces sp. CS113. Next base: position 7,101,975 of record NZ_KZ195574.1, on the reverse strand, counting down.
GCCCGCGCCGGGGTCGGGTTTCGCCTCGGCCCAGTTCGGCTCCGCGCTGTGCATCGTCTCCTTCACGAGGAAGGAGAGCGCGACGGCGATCACCGAGACGGCGGCCGCCGAGAGGTACATGACCCGGTTGGCCGAGACGAACGCGTCCACGACCGTCTCCCGCACCGCCTCGGGCAGTTGCTGGACGGACCCGAGGTTCGACACGTTCCCGCCGAGTTGGTCCCGCACCTCCTGCGGCAGCCGGGAGTTGAAGGCCGAGTTGAGCAGGACGCCGAGCAGGGCGGTGCCCAGTGCCTGTCCCATCCGGCCCATGAACCGCACCGAGGTGGTGGCCACGCCGAGTTGGTGGGCCTCGACGGAGTTCTGCACCGCGAGGACCGACACCTGCATGAGTCCGCCGAGCCCCGAGCCGAGCAGGAACAGATCGACCGCGATCACCCACGACGGAGTGTGTGTGCCGAGGGTGCCCAGGAGCGCGAGGGCCAGCGTGCACAGCACGTTTCCGAGCACCAGCACCATGCGGTAGCGGCCGAACCGGGAGATCCACATGCCGCCGGAGGTCGAGAAGAGCACCAGGCCGACCGCCAGGGGCACGGTGAACAGGGACGAGCTGGTGGGCGTGTGCGCCTGCGCGATCTGCATGTACGTGGCCAGGTAGACGGGCGCGGACATGACGGCGAGCCCCGTGACGATTTGCAGCGGGGTGACCGTGCGGTAGACCGGGTTGCGGAACAGCGACAGCGGCAGGATCGGTGCCGGCGTGCGCCGTTCCCACCAGATGAACAGGGCGGTCAGCAGGACGCCGCCGAGGCCCATGACGAGGATCAGCGGCGAGTTCCACGCGTACTTCGTGCCGCCCCAGTCCGTGACCAGCAGGATGACGCTCGCGGCCGCCGCGATCAGCACCGCACCGAGGATGTCGACCGGCTCGCGGCGTCGCCGGCCGGCGGGCAGGTGGAGCGCGTACAGCATGATCGCCAGTGCCGCGAGGCCGAGCGGCAGGTTGATGTAGAACAGTCCGCGCCAGGAGAGGTGTTCACTGACCACGCCGCCGAGCAGCGGACCCGCGACGCTTCCGCCGCCGATGATCGCGCCGCCGAGGCCGGACCTGCGTGCGCGGTCCTTGGGCGGCGAGATCATCGCGACGATCACCAGTGTCACGCCGACGAGACCGCCCGCGCCGAGGCCCTGGACGCCCCGGAAGACGATCAGCTGGGTCATGCTCTGGGCGGTTCCGCAGAGCATCGAACCGGCCAGGAACAGGCTGGTGGCGAACAGGAAGACGCGCTTGGGGCCGAAGACGTCGCTCAGCTTGCCGTAGAGCGGCTGGGTGGCGGTCGAGGCCAGCAGGTAGACGGTGAACAGCCAGGGCAGCATGCGCAGGCCCTGCTGCGGATCCAGGTCCCGGGCGATCGTCCAGGCGGCGCTGCCGACGATGGTCTGGTCGAGGCTGGCCAGCAGCAGGGTGCCGAGCGCGCTGGCCGAGACCCATTTGATCATCCTCGGCGACATCGTCCTCGGCCCGTCGGGCGTCTGCTTCGCCGTCGTGGTGGTCGGACCGCTCATCTCTGTGGATGCTCCTCGTTCGTCGGTGATGGCGCGGCCCGGCACGGCGCCGCTCGTCCGGGACCACCCTGCGACGCCGACCTGAGCCGGCGCTGACACGGAGCTGAGCCGGCCGTTCGCACGGCCGCACCGCGAGAGGAGCGGCATCGGGCGGCGGGCGGGACGGGCTTGCTCTATAGAAGTTCTAGATATATCTTCATGGCATCCAGGGCATTCCTGAAGTTCGAGCGAACAGACAGGTGGAACCATGAGTGACGCAGAGATCCCCCCTACCGCCGAACCCGCCTCCGTGCGCGCCGTCGAGCCGGTGTCACCGCGTGCCGAGGCCGCGTTCGCACCCGTGCCGTCCATGCCGGCGGCCCCCGTCGCCCTGCCGGCCGTCGCCCCGGCCGCCGCCGTCACGGCGGTGCGCGCCCACAAGGCCGGGCGCGGCGACATCAGGAACGCGGCCCTCACCCTCCTCGCGGAGCAGCCGGCCAACGGGTACCAGGTCATCCAGTACATCGCCGAGCGCAGCCACGGCTCCTGGCGGCCGAGTCCGGGCGCGGTCTATCCCGCCCTCCAGGGCCTGGAGCAGGACGGGCTCGCCGAACAGGTGGAGGGCTCCGGTCGCAAGAGCTACCGGCTGACCGACGCCGGGCGCGAGCACGTGGCGGAGCACCGTGCCCAGCTCGACACCCTGTGGGACAACCTGGCCGACGCCGTCGACGACCGTGCCGTGGAGATCAACACCCTGTGCGAACACGTCGTCACCGCCGTACGCCACGTGCTGCACGACGCCGACGACGAGCGCTACGACCGGACGCGCCAGGTTCTCCTCGACGCGCGGCGTTCGCTCTACCGGCTGCTCGCCGAGCAGGACGACTGAGTACGGACGACACGAGGCGGTCCGCTGCGGCGGGCCGCCTCGACCGCGTTCCCAGCGAGGCTCGAACGACGGCTTCGACGATGGGTGGCCCAAGCCTGCCGCAGTCCGTCGCTGAGGGAGATCCTCGATGCGTGTCCTGTTCATGAGTACGCCGGTGTCCACCCACTTCGCGCCGTCGATCCCGCTCGCCTGGGCGCTGCGCGCGGCGGGCCACGAGGTGCTGGTCGCCGGGCAGCCGGACATCGTGGGTACGGCCCACGGGGCCGGACTGTGCACCGCGGTCGTCGGCGAGTACTTCGACGCGCTGGAGCCGCTCACCTCCGGCCTTCCCGACGGCAAGCGGCCGATCGAGGTGGGACGCACCCGGGTGCGGGACGGGCACTGGGAGGCGGTCAACAAGATCTGGCTGATCCACTGCCGCTACATGGTCTCTCAGTACCTGGCGCTGGCCAGGGAGTGGCGGCCCGACCTCATCGTCGCGGACCCGCTGGAGTTCAGCGCGCTCATCGTCGGCGGGGTCCTCGGGATACCGACGGTCAACCGCCGCTGGGGCATCGACCCGGCCGGATTCCCCGGGCAGGAGATGGCCCGCAGGACGATGGGGACCATGCTCGGCCGCCTCGGTCTCGACGGCCTGCCCGAGCCCGCGCTGGTCATCGACCCCTGCCCGCCGAGCCTCCAGGTCCCGGAGGCGCCGCCGAGCCGGGGCATGCGGTACGTGCCCTTCAACGGCAGCGGCACGCTGCCCGACTGGGCGAAGGAGGAGCCGCACGGTCGGCGCCGGGTCTGTGTGACGTTCGGGCGGCTGACCGCGGCGCTGAACGGCATCCCCCTGTTCCGGGCCACCGCCGAGGCCGCCGGGGAGTGCGAGGACGTGGAGACGATCCTGACGCTCGAGCCGGAGTTCCAGGACGAGCTGGGCCCGGTCCCGCCGTCCGTACGGGTGGTGGGCCCGGCCCCGCTCAACCTCTTCCTCGGCACCTGCGACGCGGTCGTGCACCACGGCGGGGCCAGTTCGACGCTCACCGCCTCGGCGTTCGGGCTGCCGCAGCTGGTGCTGCCCGGCATCACCGACACGTTCGTCGTGGCCGACCGTGTCGAGGCCGTCGGCGCGGGCCGCCAGCTCGACGAGGCGGAGACACAGAACGACCCGGCCGCGATCCACGCGGCGCTGCGTGCCCTGCTCGACGAGCCGGGCTACACCAAGAGCGCCCATCAGCTGCGCGACGAGATCGCGTCCATGACGACCCCGGCCGGTCTGGTGCCCGTACTCGAAGAACTGGCGGGCTGATCCGATGCGGGTGCTGTTCGCGGCCGTTTCGGTGACCAGCCATCTCCTGCCGATGGTGCCGCTGGCCGGAGCACTGCGCGCGGCCGGCCACGAGGTCCTCCTGGCGGGCCAGCCCGATCTGCTGCCCGAGGCCGAGGCCGCGGGGTTCGTCACCGCCGCCGTGGGCAGCGCGCGGCTGGAGGAGGATCGGCGACGCCGGATGGCCCGAGTGGCGCAGCAGCAGGCGGCCCTTCCCGGCGGAACCTGGCAGCCGACCTGGGACCAGCTCGCCGCACGCTGGCGCGAGCGGGTCGACGGTGTGCTCGGCGACCACCTCGAGATCGGGCGGTGGTGGCGCCCCGATCTGATCGTGACGGACCCCCTGGAGTTCAGCGCGCGCATCCTCGGCGGAGCACTCGGCGTACCCGTGGTGGTGCACCGCTGGGGACCGGAGACCATGTCCACCGAGGCGGCCGAACCGGCCCGGCGGGCGCTGGCGGACCTCTGTGAGCGCGCCGGTGTCCCCGCCGGCCTCGGTGATCCGGCGCTGGTGATCGACCCCTGCCCGCCCGGCTTGCAGTTCCCCGAGGCGGCGCCGGCCCGGGCGGTGCGGCACGTGCCGTTCAACGGCGCCGGCTCCGTGCCGGACTGGGCGCGCCGGGCCACCGGTGATCGGCGCCGCGTCTGTGTGTCCCTCGGGAGCATGCCCGCCCACCTCGGCGGTCTGTCCCTGCTGCGTACCGTCGCCTCGGCGGTGGCCGGACTCGACCGGGTCGAGGCGGTCGTCCCCCTCGGGCCGGAGCTGCGCGAACAGGTCGGCGAACTGCCCGACACCGTACGGGTGGTGGACCCGGCACCGCTCCATCTCTTCCTGGACGGCTGCGCCGCCGTGATCCACCACGGCGGTTCCGGCACGGCGCTCACGGCGATCGCCCACGGCCTGCCCCAGCTGGTGCTGCCCCAGTTCAATCCCGCCCTGGCGATGTGCGGGGAGCGGGTGGCGGCGACGGGCGTCGGCCTGAACCTGGCGGCGGACACGCGGCCCGGCCCGGCGGCGGTCGCCACGGCTCTGCGCACCCTCCTCGACGACCCCGGCCCGCGCATCCGCACGGCGGCGGTGCGCCGGGACATGGCCGGCCAGCCGACGCCGGCGGACCTCGTCCCGCACCTCGAGTCCCTGGCGGCCGGCGGCACACGACGGCCGGCGGCAAGGACCGGCTGACGCACGGCGGCGCGCCGGGATCGCTCAGGGCTCGCGGTCCTCGCACGCGGCCGACACCAGAAGGGCGACCGCGGCCCGCCGGCCCGTCACCGCGCCACGACGGTGCGCGGCACCGTACGCACCCTCGCCCAGCAGGCGGCGCACGGCCTCGGCGACACGGATCGCGTCGGGGCCGGCGTCCCGGGACCCGGAGCGCACGGCGGCCGCCGTGCCCAGGATGTACGCCGCCTGTTCGGGGCGGCCCTCGGCCAGCTCCACCTCCGCGAGGAGCTCGGCCAGCCGGGCGGCGATGCCGGGCTCCGGGGCCGTCGGCAGTGCCGTGACCGCTTCGGCGAATCGCCGGCGGGCACCCCGCGGCCGGCCCTCGGCGGCCTCGACCGAGCCCAGGGAGGCAAGGAGCAGGGCACGTACCTGGTCGGGGCGCTGCCCGGTCTCCGCGAACTCGGCGAGCGCCCCTTCGAGCAGCTGCCGTGCCCGGTCCGTGCGCCCCGACCAACGGGCGACGTCGCTCAACGCCTGGTGGGCATAGGCGCGTTGCTCCCGTGACCCGAGCTCGTCCGCCAGCTCGAGTGCCCGGCGCAGTTCGGCCTCGGCCGGCCCCAGGTCGCCCTCGTGGGCCCGCTCGGTGGCCAGCCGGACCATCAGCAGCGGCTGATCCTCCCGGTCGCCCAGCTCGGCGACGAGCCGGAGCGCCTCCTCCAGCGCGGCGATCGCCGCACGCCGGTCGCCGCGCGCGCTCTGCGACTCGGCCGACGCCACCAGCACCTGCGCGGTGCCCCACCGCTCGCCGACGCCGCGGAACAGCTCCGCCGCGATCGCGTAGTCCGCCGCCGCCCTCTCGGCCTCGCCGAGCGTCATCTCGATCTGTCCCCGGTGCAGATGGGCGAGGGCGCGTACCCAGGGATCGGCGTCCTGCGAACGGCGTCTGACCGACTCCAGGACGGAGCCGTCACCGCTCAGCATGCCGGCGATGGGCTCGAACAGACCGAGCGCGGGGTGCGAGAAGGGCGTACCCGCCCGCTCCAGCTCATCGATCAGTTCGTGCGCCTCGGCGATGCGGGCCCGCAGGCTCTCGGGCTCACCGCCCTCCCCGGCCAGCTGGGGCACGGCGGTCAGGAGCGCGAGGGCCCGTGCGGCCGGCGGCGCCCCGGCGGGATCGAGGGCCAGGGCACGCTCGGCCCAGTGCACCCCCTCCCGCCGGTAGCCGTGCAGGAACCAGTACCAGCCGAGCGCGGCGACCAGCCGGATGGCGATCTCGCCCCGGTCGTGTTCCACCGCCCAGTTCAGCGCGGCCGAGAACTCGTCGTGCTCACAGGTCAGGCGCCGCAGCCAGGCGATCTGCTCGTGCCGTCGCAGATGCGGTTCGGCCTCCTCCGCGACCGCGAGGAAGTACTCGGCGTGGCGGCTCTGCGTCCACTCGGGCCGGTCCGTGGCCCGGAGTTTGGCCAGGGCGAACAGCCGGACCGTCTCCAGCATGCGGTAGCGCGGTTCGCCGTCCACCTCGGTGACGGTCAGGAACGACTTGTCGACCAGCCCTGCCAGCAGTTCGAACACCTCGTGGCCGCGGACCAGCGGCGACCGGGCGTCCCGGTCGTCGGCGGCCACCCGCTCCACCGCGCCGAGGAACGCGCCGCTGCGGAACACCGCGAACCGGGCGGCCAGTTCGCGTTCCCCCGTGCTGAGCAGGTCCCAGCTCCAGTCGACGACGGCGTGCAGCGTCCGCTGGCGGGGCAGCGCCGTCCTGCTGCCCGCGGACAGCAGGACGAACCGGTCGTCGAGGCGGGAGCGGATCTGCTCCAGCGACATCGAACGGATACGGGTCGCGGCCAGTTCGATCGCCAGCGGCAGGCCGTCCAGGGCCCGGCAGATGTCGAGGACCACCGCGACGTTCTCCCGGGTGACCCGGAACGACGGCCGGCCGGCCGCCGCGCGCTCGCCGAAGAGCTGGATCACCGGGCTGGCCAGGACGGCTTCGGGGAGCGTCGTCCGGTCCGGCAGGGGCAGCGGAAGCACCTGGATCAGCTGCTCGCCCACGATGCCGAGCGGTTCCCTGCTGGTCGCCAGGACCCGCAGCCGCGGACACTCGGCCAGCAGCGCGTCGACCAGTGCGGCGACGCTGTCGACGACCTGCTCGCAGTTGTCCAGCACCAGCAGCAGCCGCTTGTCCCGCAGGGCCTGGGTCAGCCGTCCGACGGGGTCGCTCGCGCCGCCGACCGGGCCCGCGATCAGTCCGCCGGCCCGGAGCCCCAGCGTCGTGACGACCGTCCGGGGCACGTCCGAGGAGTCGATCACCGAGGCCAGTTCGACCAGCCAGGTCCCGTCGGGCATGTCCTGGGTCAGCCGGGCCGCCGACTCCGCGGCGAGCCGTGTCTTGCCCGCACCGCCCGGTCCCACCAGGGTGAGCAGCCGGGACCGGCCGAACAGCCGGCCGATCTCCGCCATCTCCTGCTCCCGGCCCACGAACCGGCTGACCTGGGCCCGCAGGTTCGTCCGCGGGCGGCCCGCGGGTGCCGCGGCCCGGTGCCGTACCGGCTCGGTCTGGCCGCGCACCACCGCGAGGTGCGCCTCGGCCAGGTCCTGTCCCGGATCAACGCCCAGCTCCCGGGCGAGCAGGCGGCGGGCCTCCTCGTACACGGCCAGGGCGTCGGCCTGCCGCCCCGCTGCGGACAGGGACCGCATGAGCTGGGCGCGCATGCGTTCCCTGAGCGGATGGACGGCCACGAGCGTCTCCAGCTCGGGCACCAGATCGGGCCCGGCTCCCGCGGCGAGGTCGGCTTCGACGCGGTCCTCGGTGACGACGAGCCTCAGCTCGGTGAGCCGGTTGCGGTGCAGCCGGGCGAACGCGGCCTCCCCGAAGTCCTCCAGGGCCTCTCCGCGCCACAGGTCGAGGGCGCCGCGCAGGACGGCCGAGGCCTCGGCGTCGTCGTCGCCGACCAGCGCCCGGCCGCGGGCCGCCAGTTCCTCGAACCGCCGTGCGTCGAGGGCCTGCGGCGGGACGGCGAGCCGGTAGGCGCGGGGCCGGGACTCGACGAGGCCCTCCGGCAGCGTCCGGCGCAGCCGCGAGACCAGCACCTGGAGTGCGTTCGGCGCTCCCGCGGGCCGGTCCTCCTCGTCCCAGAGTTCGCCGATCAGCCGCTCGCTGGGGACCGGCCGGCCGGCCGCCAGGGCGAGCAGCACGACCAGTGCGCGCAGCCGTGTCCCCGGCACGCCGACCGGGGTGCCGTCGTCGGTCCAGACCTCGAGTCCGCCCAGAATGTTGATGCGTACGCTGCTCACCACAGGATGATTGTGCAGGCCGGCCGGACCGCGGCGGACGCCCGGTGGGCAAGGGGCCGGTTCCGGCACGCGAGTTCAGACCGTCGTGCTCAGCCCCGCCTCCAGGGCGAGGCACTCCTCGTAGGTGGGCAGCAGGCCCGCCGCGGCGGTCTCGGCCAGGCTCAGGGCGGAGGCGTCCTTGTCCGACATGAGCGGTTTTTCGGTGAGCCCCCAGGGGATCCCGAGTTCCGGGTCGAGCGCGTTGATGTCCACCTGGCTGCCGGGGACGAACTCGGACGAGCACAGGTAGCAGACGCACGCGTCGTCGGTCAGGGCCAGGAAGCCGTGCCCGAGCCCCTCGGGGAGATACACGGCGGCTCCCGATTCGGCGTCGAGCCGCGTCATGTCGTACACGCCGAACGTGGGGGAACCCAGCCTGGTGTCGACCACGACGTCGAGCACCGCGCCGCGCACACAGGTCACCACCTTCGCCTGGCCCGGTGGAGTGACCGTGCCGTGGATGCCTCGGAGGGTGCCGCGCCGCGAACTGGAGAAGTTGACCTGGGCCACCGAGAACGGGCGCCCCGTCGCCTCGATCACCTGACTGTGCCGGTGCAGCTCGAAGAACGACCCGCGGCTGTCGGAAAGCTGGTGCGGTGTGATCCGCCACGCACGCGGCACCGCGAGTTCACGAACGTCCATAGTGCGCCGACCGTAGGGGGCCACGCTCGATTCTCGGTTGAGCCGGCGCCGAGCGCCCCCGGGACCACCGAGCGTGGACACAGGCTTGAGGCGGGACACGGAGCATGGTCCGCGCGCCGAGGCCGGTCACCGCGCGGTGACGCGGATCCGGGCGCACAGGCAGCGGGTTGCGGAGGTTCCCCATGTTCGGCAGCGCCGAGGACCAGTACGTCACGCCGGGTGGCTCCGGTCGCGCCAGAGTGGTCGTGCTGGGCGGAACGGGTTTCGTCGGAAGGCATGTGTGCGCCGCACTCCTGAGCGAGGGCGAGGGCGAGGGCAAGGGCAAGGGCCCGGACGTGGTCGCCGTGTCACGGCGGCCCGGGCCGCCCCCCTCCGGCCCGCGCCCGCTCGCACTCGACCTGTGCAGGACCCCGCCGGCCGAGCTGGCGGACGCGCTCACCGGGGACCGGCCCACGCTGGTGGTGAACGCCGCCGGCGCGGTGTGGGCGGCCACCGAGGAGCACATGGTCGCCGCCAACACCGAACTGGTACGGCGGCTGGTCGACGCGCTGCGCCGCGCCAGGCGGCCGGTCCGGCTGGTCCACCTCGGCTCGGTGAACGAGTACACGCCGTCGGCGGACGGGCGGCCGGTCGACGAAGGGACGCCGACCCGGCCCACCACCGCATACGGGCGGACCAAGCTGGCGGGCACCGAGCTGGTGCTGGAAGCGGCGCGGCGCGGAGACATCGACGCGCTCGTGCTGCGGATGGCGAACGTCGCCGGACCCGGCTCACCTCCCGCCAGCCTGCTGGGCCGGGTGGCCCACCAGCTCCGCCTGGCGTGCGCCGAAGGGCGGACCGCCGAGATCCGGCTCAAACCGCTGCGCGCCGAGCGGGACTTCATCGACGCCCAGGACGCCGTCGGCGCCGTGCTCACCGCCGCCCGCTCCGACGTGGGCGGACGGGTACTCAACATCGGCAGCGGCGAGGCCGTCCCGGTGCGCTCGCTGGTCGACCTGCTGATCAAGGTGAGCGGGGTGGCGGCTCACGTCGTCGAAGAGCCGGAGCAGGGCGCCGGGGACGGGCCGCCGGAGCGGCTGGAGGTGGACATCCGGCTGGCCCGCGAGCTTCTGGGCTGGACGCCGCGGCGCCGTCTGGAGGACGCCGTGGCCGATCAATGGCGCGATCTCTCCGAGGCGTCGGGGCACTGAGCCGGGCCCGGCCGGACCGCCGGCCGCACGTCCCACTCGCCGGTCCCGCTCCGCACCCGGAGGGGACGTCGCACACATCGAACACCGAGGGGAAAGAAGGCACATGCGCGTACTGTTCGCCACTTGGACGGGATCCTCGCACCTGTTCCCGATGGTTCCGCTGGCCTGGGCCGCACGGGCGGCCGGGCACGAGGTACGGATCGCGGCACCGCCCTCCTGCACGGAGTCGGTCGGCGGTGCCGGGCTGACGGCGGTACCGGTGGGCCGGGACGTCTCGGGCGAGGAGATGGCCCGGCGCACCGAGGGGCTCGGCGCCTGGCTGGGCGAGACGGCGCCGTGGCCGCGGGACTGGGCGCGCTCGCCGGAGACACAGGGCCCCGAGGTCGCCGCCGTGTACACCGCCCTGGCGGAGAAGCAGCTCGTGGTCGCCGACGCGCTGGTCGACGACCTGCTCGCCTTCGCCAGGGCCTGGCGCCCGGACGTCATCGTGCACGACACCGTGTGCTACGCCGCGGCCGTGGTGGGCGCGGTACTCGGCCTCCCTACGTTCAGTCACATGTTCGGCTCTCCGATGATCACCCGCAACGAACTGGAGGGCATGACGGGCGACCCGCTGCCGGGCTACACGGCCCTGTTCGAGCGGTTCGGCGCCCGGCCCCCGGAGGGTCCCACGGGGTGGATCGATCCCTGTCCTCCGCAGCTTCAGTGGCCGGCCGCCGTGGAGCGCACATCCGTCCGTTTCGTGCCGTACAACGGCAGCGGCGGAGTGGAGCCGACGTGGCTGCGCGAACCTCACAGCAGGCCGCGGGTCTGCCTCACCTGGGGGGTGACCGCCGCCCAGGTCCGCCCGGAACGGATGCCGCCGACCTTCGAACGCACCCTCAAGGTGCTCTCCGCACTGGACGCGGAGGTCGTCCTCGCCGTCGGTGCCGCCCACCGGGAGCTGCTCGGCGATCTGCCGCCGGGCGTCCGTGTGGCCGAGTCCGTGCCGCTGTCGCTCCTGCTGCCGGGCTGCGACGCACTGATCCACCACGGTGGTACGGGCACCGGGCTGACCGCGCTGGCGGCCGGGGTGCCGCAGCTCATGTTCCCGCTCGCGCCGGTGCTGGCCGCCTTCGCGGAACGGGTCGACGCGGCGGGCGCCGGCGTCATGCTCGACCCCGCGGACAGCAGCGACGTGGAGGGGATCGAGGCGGCGCTGCGCACCCTGCTGTCGGAGGCGGGCCGCACACGGACCACCGCCGTCCGTACGGCGATGGAAGCCCTGCCCTCCCCGGCCGGCCTGGTTCCGCTCCTCGAGCGGGCGGCCGGCGGCCGTTGAGCCGCTCTCACCGCCGCGGCATCCGTACCCGCCCCGCACGACGACGTCGGCCTCCAGGACCACGACCCGGTCCTGGAGGCCGACCTCGCGCACCGGCCCGAAGCCACCGGTGGCAGCCCTGCTCCGGCTACGCGGCCACGCACTCCAGCACGGTCCACTCCCCCGTCGCCGGTTCCCCGGTGAGCCGGAAGCCCGTGGCCGCCAGCAGCCGCCGCCACTCCTGGAGATTGCGTTCCCTGCCGCCCATGATCACCATCATGTCGATGTCCAGAAACTTCGCCGGGTCCCAGGTGTTCATCGGCGCCACCACCTGTTCCAGGATCAGCAGCCGCGCGCCGGAGTCACCGACGGCGGCGCGGACCCGGCGCAGAATGGTCTCCGCCGCGTCGTCGGGCCAGTCGTGCAGGACCGTCTTGAGCACATAGGTGTCGCAGCCGGTGGGAAGGTCGTCGGTGAAGAAGTCGCCGCCGACGACGTCGACCCGGTCGGCGACCGCGCGCTCACGGAGCAGCGCGTGCGCCTCGGTCACCACCGACGGCCGGTCGAAGAGCACACCGGTCGCCTCCGGATACCGCTTCAGCAGCGACGCCAGGAAGTAGCCGCGCCCGCCGCCGACGTCGGCGATCCGGGACGGCCTGCCGAAGTCGTGGCGCTCCAGATAGTGCCGGCCGAGGCGGCGGCTGATCCCGGTCATCGCCGCGTCGAAGGTGTGCAGCGCCTGTGTGTCCTGCTCCAGGTACTCCCAGAACGACATGCCGTGCACATGGTCGAAGCCCGGCTTCCCGGTGCGGACGCTGTGCCCGATTCCGGTGAACGCGCGGTTGAACCGCTCCGAGCCGTCCAGCAGCACCGCGTCGCGGACATTGTCCGGAAGGTCGCCGCGCAGCCCCTCGGCCAGTTCGGTCAGGGCGAAGACCTCCGGCTCGGTCTCCTGGAACAGGCCGATGAGCACGGCGAACCGGAGCAGCCGGTAGAGCGGGGTGGCCTGGCACCCGGCCGTTTCGGCGATGTCCCGTACGTGCCGCGGTCCCCCGGCCAGCTGTCCGGCGACGTCGAGTTCGGCCAACGTGTGGATGACCGCGGTGAACCGCTGTCCGTTGGCCAGCAGCATCAGCTTCTCCCGGGGGGCCAGCGGTACTCCGCCGGCGGGCGTCAGCAGCTCCACGGGGGTCGGCTCAGACATCCTTGGGCACTCCGTCCATGAGGTGGGTGGTGAAGGCACCGGCGACGGAACCGAACTGGAGGACCGCGTGGCCCACCGCGCAGTTCACGTCCCGCCAGGCGCGCTGGACCGGGTCGGACGCGGTCTGCGACCGTGCGCCCCCGATGCGGAAGAGCCGGTCGACCGCTCCACCGAGCAGCTCCGCCGCGAAGGCGAAGTCCCTGGGCGAGCGGACCCGTTCGAAGGCGCCGGCCGTCCCGCTGTCGGCGGCCTCCGCCGCGCGCTCCAGCAGCAACTGCGCGGCGTCGATCTCGGCTCCGGCCCGCGCCAGCGCCGTATGGACCGCCGGGTTGGCCCGCGCCGGTTTTCCGGTGATCTCCGTCTTGGCCGCCAGCCGTGCCGCCGACGACCGCAGTGCCCCGCGCGCCGCGCCGAGCACGGGCGCGACGAAGGTCAGACCGTTGACGAGTTTGAAGGGGACGCGCGTGCGGGCCGCCTCCTGCGCCCCGGCGCCGTTCATCAACTCGGCCTGGGGGAACGACAGGTGATCGGGCACGAACACGTCGTCCAGGACCACCGCGTTGCTTCCGGTGCCGCACAGACCGACGTTGGCCCAGGTGTCCAGGATCCGGTAGTGCGTGCGGGGAACCATGAAGAACCGGTACTCCGGGCCGGGTGCCATGGCGCCGAGCAGGGTCCAGGAGGCGTGGTCGACGCCGCTCGCGAAGGCCCACCGGCCGCTGAGCCGGTGGCCTCCGTCGGCCTGCGTCACCGCACCGGACGGCGCGATGGATCCCGCGAACAGTTCGTCGGGTCCCCCGCCCCAGATCTCCTGCCGCCCCGGCTCGGGCAGATGGGAGACCATGCGGCCGAGGATGGCGTGCACCGCCGCGTTCCAGGCGGTCGAGGCACAGCTCTCGCCGACCTCGGCGACGGCACGGAGCAGGGTGCCGAAGGTCCCTTCCGTGCCGCCCCACCGGGCGGGTACGAGATGGCGGGCGAAGCCCGCGGCCCGCAGCGCCTCGACGACCTCGTCGGGCAGCCGGCGCGCTTGCTCGGTCCGTTCGGCGAACCGTGCCGCGACGGTCCCGAGTTCGGCCGTCCGCGGGGCGGGGCCGGCGTCCAGGGGGGCGGTGTGTGCGGCGGCGGTCATCCGAGTCCTCTCGCGGACGTACTGGTGGCGGGCGACGGGGCGTTCTCCCGACGTGCCGGTGACGGAGGTCGGCTGCCCGCCCTCCCAGGCCCGCCCGAGCCGCCGGACGCCGCCAGCTCCTCGAGCCGCCGCACGTGATCGGCCGGGCTCGGCTGGGCGCGTTGCTCGTCGCGCAGTTCGGCGGCGCCCCGGGCGTACGCGGCGTCGTCGAGCAGGTCCAGGAGCGCGCCGCGCAGCGCCTTGGTGCCGGCCGCGGGATCCGCGGTCAGTTCGGACCGCAGGAGATGGCGTGCGGCCCCCAGTCGCTCCAGCCGGTCGCCGGTCATCATCTGCTCGGGGCGGGGCGAGACGATCAGCTGCGGAGTGCCGGACCAGACGGCGGTCATGGTGGTCCCGCCGCCGCCCTGGTGGACCACCGCCGCGCAGGACGGCAGCAGCAGATGGAGCGGGAGTGCCTCCACGACGCGTACGTCCGCGGTGGCGGCGCCCAGGCGGTCGCGCTGCGCGGCCGAGAGCGCGAAGACGACCTCCGCGTCCAGACCGGACACCGCCTCGGCCACCTGGTCGAAGATGCCGGTGTCGCCGTCCGCCTGGATGCGTCCCGTCGTGATGCCCCAGGTGACGCAGACGCGTCGGCGTCCGGCCGGAACACGCAGCCAGTCGGGGCAGCCGCCGGGGCCGTTGTAGGGCACGAAGCGGGTGGTGAGCCGGGGCTCGGGCGAGGGGAGGCCCATCCGGGGCGGGCACGGGTCGATCCACAGGTCCGGTTCGGGTTTCGGCGCCACACCGAACCGTTCGAAGAGAGCGGTGAAGTCCGCCGCGAGCTCCCCGGTGAGCGGGTCCCGCTGGTGCCGCGGGATCGCGATGTTGCCCCACAGGGTGGCCGCGGTCGGTACGCCGAGCACGGCGCCGGCCACGAGTCCGGCGAAGGTGACCGCGTCGTGCACGACGAGGTCGGGCCGCCACTCGCGGGCGAAGTCCAGCACGCCGTCCACCATGGCCGCGGCCATGGCCGTCTGCTTGTGCCCCAGGGCGGTGTACATCTCGCGCTGTGCCGGACTGAGCAGCTCGGGCCGGTCGTACCAGTCGGACGTCCAGCGCTGCTGGTGGTGCCAGGAGTTCAGCGCGGGCGCCGTGGACATGCCGACGAGGTCGGCGTCGTCCCGGACGGTTACCGGGCACAGGCCGGCCCGGCTCACGGCGTCGGTCAGCCCGGGACCGACGGCGACCCGCACCTCGTGTCCCGCGGCCTGAAGGGCCCAGCCGAGCGGAACCATGGGGAACAGATGTGACGGCCATGCCCACGTGGTGAGCAGTACGCGCAAGATCATCACCTCGGAGTGAGGGGTCGAAGTCGGCTGCCGCGATGCTTCCCGCACGGCTTCGACGTCCGGCCGAGGAACGGTCGAGGTGCCCGTTCACCTTCGAACCAGGTTCGAGACCCGGTCGCCATGCTGCGTACGCCGCCGTGCCTGCGTGGCCGGTGGGGGTGACGACTCAGGAGGGCCTCGGATGGACATGGGACTGGGCGACCGCACCGTACTGGTGACCGGCGGGAGCAAGGGGATCGGGCTCGCGGTGGCTCGGGCGTACTCCGCCGAGGGCGCGCGGGTGGCGCTCACCTACCGGTCGGACGAGGAGGCGGCCGCCCGGGCCGCGGCCGAACTGGGCGCGGCCGACGGCCGCGCCTGCCATCTGCGCTACGCGCTGGACGAGCCGGGCTCGCCGGAGACCGTCGTCGACGAGGTGTGCGCCCGGTGGGGCGGACTCGACGTCCTGGTGGCCAACGCCCTGGTACGCCCGCGGCGCCGGACGCCGAACGAGCGGTTCGAGGACCTGCCGCCGGCCGAGTGGGAGCCGCTGCTGAGTGGAAACGTCGCCGGGACCGTGCGCACCACGCAGCTGGCGCTGGCCCGGATGCGCAAGCAGGGGTGGGGGCGCATCGTCTTCGTGTCCTCCCATGTCGCGGTCGACGGCAAGCCGCGCCAGGAGATCTACGGCGCCGCGAAGATGGCACTGCACGGACTGATGCGGAGCATGGCGTGGGACGCGGGCCGCGACGGCGTGCTGGTGAACGTCGTCAGCCCCGGACTGACCCTGACGGAAGGCGTCCGCACCGTACTGCCGGGTGAGGTACGGGAGGAGGAGCGCAGGATGACGCCGACGGGCCGGCTGAGCCGCCCCGAGGAGATCGCCGCCGCCGTGACGTTCCTGGGCTCCGCGGCCAACGGCAACATCTCGGGACAGGTACTCACCGTGGCGGGCGGCCGCTGACCCACGGCCCGCCGGCGCCCCCGTTCAGTGCGCGGGCATCCGGAGTATCTCGACCACCGCGGCGGTGCAGGTGTAGCCCGCGCCGCCGCCGAACAGCAGCACCCGGTCGCCGGGCTGGACCAACGCGTTCTCCACGAGGTGGGCGAGCCCCGCGTACTGGTCGCCCGCACCGACATGGCCCGTGGTGCGCCCGTACGCCCAGGAGGTGCGCTCGTCCGGCAGGCCGAGCAGGTCGTGCAGCTCGTGGCCGGTGCCCCGCCGGGAAACCGGGATGACCGCGTGGGCGATGTCCTCGATGGCGGTGCCGGCGTCCTCGAGGGCCTGCGTCTTCGCCGCCACCAGCAGGTCGATGTAGCGGTGGGTGAGGTCGGGCAGGTCCGCGAGCTCCGCGCCGCGGACCGTCCGCGTGCCCAGGTCGGCCACCGGTGACGGCTCGACCGGGTGCGGGGCGAACGGCTCGTCGCCCCGTGCCAGGATCTCCAGCGAGTTGTCCACACCCGTGGCCGTGGACAGCACCCGGGCGAAGCCGTCGCGCGTCGACAGCACCAGCGCGGCGGCGCCGTCGCCGTACATCGTCACGTCGACGCTGTTCCAGCGGTCGATGCGCGGGCCGGCGAAGCGGTCACCCGTGGTGAGCAGGGCGGCGTGTCCGGCACCGATGCCCGACCCGAGGTAGGCCCCGGCCAGCTCGATGGCTCCCATCCCGCCGTTGCAGCGCTGGGCCAGGCCGAAGGCCGGCACATGGCGTCCGACGGCCTCGTGGGCGACGTAACTGGCCGCCGGCCACAGGTCGATGCCCTGGAACCACAGCGAGCTGTGCAGCACCAGGGAGACGTCGGCCGGGTCGACGTCCCCGCGGCCGAGCGCCGCACGGGCCGCTCGCGCCGCCATCCGCGGCGGGGCGTCCTCCTCGGCGTCGGACGCCACCGTGACCGACTCGATCCCGCGCAGCTTGCTCCGCGCCGGATCCAGCAGACCGGCCATGACCGCGTCCTGGGCGGTGCTGAGGGGCGGCAGCCAGGCTGCCACGCCGGACACGAACAGGTTTTCCCAACGCATGGAGACCTCTCCCGGTTCGGGGGTGGGGTGACGTCCCGCCACCCTGGCACCGTCGCCTTGAGCACCCGTCGAGAAGCGCCCGTCCCCTTCCACCGCGGCTTGAACCGGTGTCGAAGCGCGTCCGTGAGGGTGGCCACAACAGCTACGTGGAGGTGGACGATGGCCGGCGAGGCCAAACGGCTCATTCTTGAATCGGTGGCGAAATACCATCAGGAGGCCACCGGGGACACGGAGTTCATACCCGGGGTCACCCCGGTACTGCCGTCCGGGGCGGTACTCGCCGCCGAGGACCGGGTGGCGCTGGTGGAGGCGGCGCTGGACATGCGCATCGCCGCGGGCGTGAGCTCGCGGAGGTTCGAGCGGCAGTTCGCCAAGGCGCTCGGGCTGCGCAAGGCGCACCTGACCAACTCCGGTTCCTCGGCGAACCTGCTGGCCCTGTCGTCCCTCACCTCGCCCCAGCTCGGGGACCGCAGGATGAAGCCGGGCGACGAAGTGATCACCGTCGCGGCGGGCTTTCCCACCACGGTCAACCCGATCTACCAGAACGGGATGACACCGGTCTTCGTCGATGTCGAACTGGGCACCTACAACGCCACGGCGGAGCGGGTCGCGGCCGCGATCGGCCCGAAGACCAGGGCCATCATGATCGCCCACGCGCTCGGCAACCCGTACGAGGTGGACGAGATCGCCCGGCTCGCCGAGGAGCACGACCTGTTCCTCGTCGAGGACAACTGCGACGCGGTGGGGTCCCTGCACCGCGGCAGGTTCACCGGCACCTTCGGCGACCTCGCCACGACGAGCTTCTATCCGGCGCACCACATCACCACCGGCGAGGGCGGCTGCGTACTCACCGACAACCTGGTGCTGGCCAGGATCGTCGAGTCGATGCGCGACTGGGGCCGGGACTGCTGGTGCGAACCGGGTGAGGACGACACCTGCCACAAGCGGTTCAAGTACCAGCTCGGCGACCTGCCGCCGCAGTACGACCACAAGTACACGTTCTCCCACGTCGGTTACAACCTGAAGGGCACCGACGTCCAGGCCGCGCTGGGCATCACGCAGCTCACCCGGCTCGAGGAGTTCGGTGCCGCGCGACGGCGCAACTGGCGGCGGCTGCGCGACGGTCTGGAGGGCACCCCGGGCTTCCTGCTGCCCACCGCCACACCCGGCAGCGACCCCAGCTGGTTCGGGTTCGCGATCACGCTGACCGAGGACGCCGGGTACGACCGTTACGAGCTGCTGCGTTTCCTCGGCGACCGCAGGATCGGCACCCGGCTGCTGTTCGCGGGCAATCTGACCCGCCACCCGGGCTATCTCGACCGCGAGTTCCGGGTGGTCGGCGACCTCACCAACAGCGACGTCATCCTCGAGCGGACCTTCTGGGTGGGTGTGTACCCGGGGCTGACCAGCGAGATGATCGACTACGTGGCCGCGTCGCTGCGGGAGTTCGCCCGCGGGGCACGCTGACGGCGCACGACCCGTGTGCGGACGCCGTGTGGGCCCGGCCCCGGGGAGGGGGCCGGGCCCACACGGCGTTGCGGTGCGGAGCGGGTGGCGCGCGGCTCAGATGGCGAGGGTCACGTCGTACGCGCGCAGCCACGCGTTGAGCCACAGGGCCATCTCGATCCCGCCGCGCGCGTAGGGCCTGCTGACGTCGCCGGGTACGCGGTCCAGGGTGCTCCGCGCCCGGCCGAGGTCCAGCAACGGCCGTACCGGGGCGTCCGGGTCCGCCAGCACCTCGGACAGCTCGGCGCGCAGGGCCAGCTCGTAGTGCGGGTCCTGCGTGGCCGGGTACGGTGTCTTCTGCCGCCGGAGGATCGACGCCGGCAGCAGATCGGCGGTCGCGGCGCGCAGCAGGCTCTTCTCCCGGCCGTCGAAGGTCTTCATCGCCCAGGGGACGTTGAAGACGTACTCCACCAGCCGGTGGTCGCAGAACGGCACCCGGACCTCCAGCCCGACGGCCATGCTCATCCGGTCCTTGCGGTCGAGGAGCGTCTGCACGAACCGGGTGAGGTTGAGATACGTGATCTCCCGCATCCGGCGCTCGGTGGCGTCCTCGCCGGGCAGGACCGGGACCTCGGCCAGCGCCTCCCGGTAGCGGGCCGCGCGATAGCCGGGGATGTCCAGCTTCTCCAGCAGGCCCGGGTCGAGCAGGCCGAGTCCGCCGAAGTAGCGGGCCGATCCCGAGGTGAGCCAGGGGAAGGTGTCGGCGGCGATCGCGCGCGGGTTGCGGAACCAGAGGTAGCCGCCGAACAGCTCGTCCGCGGACTCTCCGGACAGCGCCACCGTCGACCGCTGCCGGACGGCACGGAACAGCAGGTACAGGGACGGCCACATGTCGCCCCAGAACGCCGGGGGCAGGTCGGTGGCCCTCAGGACCGCGGCCCGCACCCGCGGGTCGACCAGGTCCGCGCTGTCCAGCAGCACCTCGGTGTGCTCGGCGCCGACGTGGGCGGCCAGCTCGACGGCGAACGGCGCGTCCGGGGACGAGCGCACCGCGTCCGGCGCGAACTCGCGTCCGTGCGAGGAGAAGTCCACGGAGAACGACCGCACGGCGGACGCGCTTTGAGCCGCCGCGAGCGCCGTCACCGCGGACGAGTCGAGACCGCCCGACAGCAGCGTGCACAGCGGTACGTCGGAGATCAGCTGGCGGGACACGATGTCCTCGAGCAGTCCGCGGACGGTGCCGATGGTGGTCCGGAGGTCGTCCGGGTGCTCCCTCGCCTCCAGGGTCCAGTACCGGCGCCGCACCGTGCCCTGCCGGCGCACGCGCAGCAGTTGGCCGGGCCGTACCTCCCGCAGTGCGGAGAAGACCGCCTGCTCCGGGGTCTTCACCATGTCCAGGGCCTCGCAGAGCCCTTCGACGTCCACGGTGCGCGGGACGGCCGGGTGGGCGAAGAGCGCCTTGGGCTCGGAGCCGAAGACGATGCCGTGCCCGGTCTCGTGGTAGTAGAGCGGCTTGACGCCCATGCGGTCGCGCACGAGGAGCAGTTCCTCGGTCCTGGCGTCCCAGACCCCGAAGGCGTACATGCCGTTGAGCCGGTCGGCCAGTGCCTCGCCCCACTCCAGATAGGCGTGCAGGACCACCTCGGTGTCGCTCCGGGTGCGGAAGACGTGCCCCTTGGCGGCCAGTTCCGCGCGCAGCTCCCGGAAGTTGTAGACCTCCCCGCAGAACGTCAGGGCGACCACCGTGCCGCCGCCGACGTCGTACGTCATGGGCTGGGCGCCGCCCGCCCGGTCGATGACGGACAGCCTGCGGTGGCCGAGCACGACCCGGCGCGCCGAGAAGATCCCCTCGTCGTCGGGGCCCCGGCACGCCAGGACGTCCGTCATCGCTCGTGCGAGGAGCGGGTCGGTGGAGGGATCACGCTCGTAGTCGACCCATCCGACGATGCCACACATCTGCGGTGCCCTTTCCCGAGTTCTCCGGCATGGGTGTCAGACCGACTGGGTGGCCGCCTTGGTGATCTCGTCCAGGAGGGCACGCGGCGTTCCCTCGACGTCGATGGCCTCGTCGGACAGGGTGATGCCGAGATCACGCTCGATCCACCGCACCGTGTTGAACAGGGCGAGCGAGTCGTAGCCGAGCGACTCGAAGTCGACATCGAGGATGTCTCCTTCGAGGCTGACGTCCTCGTCCTCACCAGCGCTCTCGCGCAGGACGTCCACGAGTTCCTTGACGCCGAAGGCGGCCATGGTCGGTGTTCCTCTCATGAGTCGGTCCGGTGCGGGCGCACCGGGTCGCCGCGGCGCCGTGCCGCGGGTTCTGCGGTGGTCAGGCCTCGCGCCTGACGACCATGGCGGAGTTGAATCCGCCATAGCCGCGCGCGAGGACCAGGGCGTGGGTGAGCCGGGCCTCGCGCGGCTCACCCACGACCAGGTCGATGAGCCGGCCGTGAGCCGGCCGGTCGATGTTCACCGTGGGCGGGACGACCTGGTCGCGCAGGGACAGCAGGGCCGTCGCGAGGTCGAGCGAGGCGCCTCCGGCGAGCAGCCGTCCCGTCATCGTCTTGGGAGCGGTCACGGGCACGCCCCGGGGCCCGAACACCCGGGCCAGCGTCTCGGCCTCCACCAGGTCCAGTTCGGGCACGCCGCAGGCGTCGGCATACACGAGGTCGATGTCGGCGGGCGTGATCCGTGCCTGGGCCAGGGCCATCTCCAGGGCCCGCCTCAGGCCGGGCTCCTGATCGCTGCCGGGCCGCGGGTCGAACGTCGACGCGTAGCCCGCCACGGCTCCGTACGGCTTGTCCGCGCCACGCCGGGCGGCCGCCGCCCCGTCCTCCATGACCAGCAGTGCGCCGCCCTCCCCCGGCACATAGCCCGAGGCCCCGGTGTCGAAGGGCACATACGCCCGGGCCGGGTCCTCCACCGTGGACACCCGCCCGGAGCGGGACATGCACAGCCAGCCCCAGGGGCACAGAGCGCTGTCGACGCCGCCGGCGAGCATCTGCGGGGTGCCCTGGCGGATGTGCCGCCGGGCCTTGGCGACGGCGTCGAGTCCGCCGGCCTGTTCGGTGACGACGGCCGAGCTCGCACCGCGCAGGCCGTGCCGGATGGAGATCTGGCCGGTGTTGACCGGGTAGAACCAGGCGAACGCCTGATACGAGCTCACGTAGGCGCCGCCCTTGCTCCAGAGCGCCTCCATCTCCCGCTGCCCGAACTCCATCCCGCCCGCGGACGCCGCGGTCACCACGCCCATCGCGAAGTCCGGGAGTGCGTCGGGGTCGATGCCCGCGTCGGACAGCGCCTCCTCGGCGGCGACCAGCGCGAGGCGGGTCATGTGGTCCGTCTGCGGCAGAAGTCTGCTCGGCAGGTGCTCCTTCGGCTCGAAGTCCTTGACCTCGCCGCCCGTTCGGCCGCGGTACCCGTCCGGCTCGAACCGGGTGATCGGACCGATGCCGCTCTCGCCGCGCAGGGTGGCCGACCAGTAGGCCTCCGTGCCCAGCCCGTTCGGGGAGACCGTGCCCAGTCCGGTGATCACGGGCGCGCTCATGGTGCGGTCCAATCCGGTGCGGTCAGCACCATCGCGCTCTGGAAGCCGCCGAATCCGCTGGCCACGCTGAGCACCACGTCGGACGGCTGTTCGCGGGCCACCAACGGCACGTAGTCGAGGTCGCACGCGGGATCGGGCTCGTGCAGGTTGGCCGTCGGCGGAATCACCGAGTGTTCGATGGCGAGTACGGAGGCGGCCACCTCCAGCGCGCAGATCGCTCCCAGGGAGTGCCCGATCATCGACTTGATCGAACTGATGGGGGCCCGGTAGGCGTGCTCGCCGAGGCTGCGCTTGTACGCCATCGTCTCGTGCAGGTCGTTCTGCTTGGTCGACGAGCCGTGCGCGTTGATGTATCCGATGTCGGACGGGTTCGCCTCGGCACGGTCGAGGGCCACGGTGATGGCCTCGGCCAGTTCCCTGCCGTCCGGGCGCAGTCCGGTCATGCTGAAGGCGTTCGCGCGGGTCGCGTGGCCCGCGACCTCGGCGTAGACCCGGGCGCCGCGGCGGCGGGCGTGCCCGTACTCCTCCAGGACGAGGATCGCGGAACCCTCGCCGAGCGCGAACCCGTTGCGTGTCCGGTCGAAGGGGCGGGACGCGGTCGCCGGATCGTCGTTGCGCGGTGTGGTCGCCCGGATCGCGTCGAAGCACGCCACGGTGATCGGCGAGATGGCGGCGTCGGAGGCGCCGCTGATCATGACGTCCGCCGCCCCGTCGATGATGAGGTCGGCGGCGTGGCCGAGCACGTCGATGCCGGAGGTGCAGCCCGTCGAGATGACGCCGACGGGCCCTTGCGCCTCCGCCAGCCAGGCGAGTTCGGCGGCCATGGACGAGGGCGCGAAGTAGTCGTAGAGGTAGGGCGAGCCGTGCGCCTCGTCGACGTGCCATTTCCTGCCGTTGTCACTGACGACGGCGTACTCGCGGTCCAGGCTCCGCGTCATGCCGCAGGCCGTGCCGACCATGACACCCGTGCGGTACGGGTCCGTCTCGCCCAGCACACCGCTGTCGTCCAGTGCCTCCTTGGCGGCGACCACCGCGAACTGCGTGGTCCGGTCCCATCTGCGGATCTCCCGCTGACTCAGCCCCGAGGCGACGGGATCGAAATCGCATTCCGCGGCCACTCTCGAGCGGAACTCGCTCGCGTCGAACAGGGAAATGGTGCGCGTCGCGGTGCGCCCGGCGCACAGCAGCTCCCAAAACTGCTTCGTACCGATTCCCCCGGGCGCGATCACGCCGATCCCTGTCACCACGACGCGCCGAGCATCGTGTCGTCCTGACACAGCCTCTCCCCACTCCGCGCCAGCCGGCTCCTTACGTCCGAACCGGGAGATCACAGTCTCGTTCGGGGCGTTCGAGCTTGCCTGGAGGAACGGCCGAGGGGCCGGAGGGCACGAAACGGGGACGTCGTCAGGTCACTTCGTCCCTCTGGTCAGCCGGCCTTTCCGCTTCCCGGGTCCGCGTCGTCGTAGCTCGTCGTGCCCGAGTCGAGGAGCCCGCCCTGCGGGGTGCCCGCGGCCTTCGAGAGCCAGCGGAGCGCGTGGTAGCCGGTCAGGACCACGAGTGTGCCGAGCGCGATGCCGCTGAGCTCGAAGTTGTCGGAGATCTCCAGCGTCACGCCGCCGATACCGACGATGACGCCGGCGGCGGCCGGGATCAGGTTGAGCGGCTGGCTGAAGTCGACCTTGTTGCGCACCCAGATCTGGGCGCCGAGCAGGCCGATCATGCCGTAGAGGATGACGGTGATGCCGCCCAGCACGCCGCCGGGGATCGCGGCGACGAACGCGCCGAACTTCGGGCACAGGCCGAAGAACAGGGCGACGATCGCGGCACACATGTAGGCGGCGGTCGAATACACGCGGGTGGCGGCCATGACACCGATGTTCTCCGCGTACGTGGTGGTGGCGGGGCCACCGGCGACGGTGGAGACCATGGTGGCCGCGCCGTCCGCCGCGATGGCGGTGCCGAGCTTGTCGTCGAGGGGGTCGCCGGTCATCTCGCCGACGGCCTTGACGTGGCCCGCGTTCTCGGCGACCAGGGCGATCAGTACCGGGAGGGCCACGACGATCGCCGAGGCGCTGAACGAGGGCGCGTGCGTGTCGGGGAAGCCGAACCAGGCCGCCTCCTTGACGGAGGTCAGGTCCAGGCGCCAGTGGTCCACGACCTTGCCGCTGCCGTCGATGGAGTGGATCCTGCCCAGGGCGAGATCGAGGATCCAGGAGAGCAGGTAGCCGAAGACCAGGCCGAGGAAGATGGCGATGCGCGACCAGAAGCCGCGCAGAACGACCAGGGCGAGACCCGTGAAGAGCATGGTGGCGAGCGCCGTCCACTGGTCCTGCGGCCAGTAGGTGGAGGCGGCCACCGGGGCCAGGTTGAAGCCGATCAGCATGACGACGGCGCCCGTCACCGCCGGCGGCAGCACCGCGTGGATGACCTTGGCGCCCAGACGCTGGACCACCAGACCGACCACGGCCAGGGCCAGTCCCACGACGAACAGGGCGCCGGTGAGTTCCGCCGGCCCGCCGCCCTGGCTGCCGATGACGGCGGCCACCCCGACGAAGGAGAGCGACGAACCCAGGTAGCTGGGGACGCGCCCACGCGTGAGGACGAGGAACAGCAGGGTCGCGACGCCCGAGGCCATCAGGCCGAGGCTCGGGTCGAGGCCCATCAGCACCGGGGCGACGAAACAGGCCCCGATCATCGAGACGACGTGCTGCGCGCCCAGCCCGATCGTCCGGGTCCAGGTGAGCCGCTCGTTCGGCCGGACGACTTCACCTGGTCCCAGGGTCTTGCCGTCTCCGTGCAGCTTCCATCCGAAACCGGACATTCGTTACTCTCCGTTCTGTACTTACCGAACGGAAAAGTACAAGATGAGCGGTCAATCGTTCACATCGACCCGAGGGCGGCCGTCGCCCGTACCACTGTCCCGCCGACCCGGCCCGGCTGCGGAGGACTCCCCGGGGCATCCCCGAGATCGTACGCGGGTTCGCTCACGCGCGGGTTCCGTGCGGCACCTGGCGCGGCGGGGCTCAGCGCGCCAGGTCGTAGGCGTACGAGGGCGTGAACGTCCCCGGCTCGCCCCGGCAGCCGTCCGACTCCCCGGGCAGTTTGACCCACAGGTAGGCGTCGATGCGCCCCATTCCGGT
The DNA here is from genome assembly GCF_002188365.1 of Streptomyces sp. CS113. Taxonomy (NCBI): domain Bacteria; kingdom Bacillati; phylum Actinomycetota; class Actinomycetes; order Kitasatosporales; family Streptomycetaceae; genus Streptomyces; species Streptomyces sp. CS113. Next base: position 7,076,800 of record NZ_KZ195574.1, on the reverse strand, counting down.
GGTGAGGGTCGGTGCACGGCCGAGCTTGCGGCCGGCCGGGTCGCACCACTGCCCGTCGGACGGGGCGCCGTTGCCGTTGCGGCTGGTGTCGATGACGGCGCCGAGGCTCGGCGGGCCGCCCAGGGAGTCGAGGACCGCGCGGTCGTAGGCGACCTCGTCGGCGGTGGTGTGGAAGTTGGAGACGTTGCTGAAGACGCCGTCGGAGGAGTCCGCCGAGGCGGCACCGGCCTGCCTCAGCCAGCCGGCCTGCTTGGCGGGCGCGTGCCACCCCGAGTGCCCCGCGTCGTAGTACACCCGGGCGGCCGGGTTGGCGTCCTTCATGACCCGTCCGGCTCGGGCCAGGGACGCGAAGCGGTCGGCGCGCCCACCGGCGGACAGGCACGCGGACTGGGCGACCGAGTCCGGTTCCAGCACGACGATCACCTCGTCCGAGCCCAGCCCGGCGGCGAACCGGTCGATCCAGGCGTCGTAGGCGTCGAGGCCGGGCGCGCCGCCCTCGGAGTGGCCGCCGCAGTCCCGGTCGGGTATCGCGTACGGCACGAGGACCGGCACCCGGCCCTGGGCGGCACCCGCGGAGGCGACGGCGCGCACCCGGGCGGTGATGGTGGCCGGCGTGTGGTCGGTGAACCAGACGGCGGCCGGGTGCCCGGCGATCCGGGCCGCGATGACGTCCTGGCGCGGGTCGCCGGGGTGGGCCCGGACCCAGTCGAGGACCTGCGACTCGGGGTGCCGGTAGAGCCGGGTGGCGGGGGCCGCGGTCCGGGGTTCCCGCTGCGCCGAGGTCCGCTCCGGCGCAGGGGCGGGCGTCGCCCTCCGGGCGGTCGGGGACGGCGACGCGGAGCGCGACGGCTCCGCCGACGGGGACGGGGGCGAGGACGGGGACAGGGACGGCGAGACGGGCAGGGCGTCCAGCCGCACCGAGCGGCTCACCTGCGGCCCGGCCCGGCCGGCACCGCCGGCGTCCTCGTCGCCGAGCGCGGTGAGCATTCCGGCGACGGTCCCCACCGCGACGACGACGGACGCCGCCGCGACCATCGCACCGCGTCCCGCGGCCCGCCTGCGCCCGGCCCTGCGAGCAGCCCGGCGCCGGGCACGACGGCCTGACACGTAGGTCCCCCTCCCCCGCGCGGCGGGCGCGTTCCCCCGTTCTGGGGAAGCGTCGGGCCCGCCGGCACGACCGTCAGCCTAAAGCTGCGACGCTGCCGCCATGGTGCACTGCGAGCAAGTCCCGACGGCCGCCTTGACGGTGGCCACCGTCCTGTCCCGGATGCGCGCCCTCGACGCCGCGCTGCCGGCCCGGGACGGCGTCGCGGTCTTCAACCGCGTCTACCTGGCCGTCACGGAGACCGTCGCCCTGCACATCGACGGCGGCCGGTTCGCGGACGCCTCGGCCGCGACCGCGCTGGACGTGCGGTTCGCGGAGCGCTACCTGGCCGCCGTGGACGCGGCGGAGGAGGACCGCCGTCCGCCGGCGTGCTGGCGTCCCCTGTTCCAGCTCCGCCGCCATCCCGGGGTACGGCCGTTGCAGTTCGCGCTGGCGGGCATCAACGCGCACATCGGCCACGACCTCGCGCTGGCCGTGGTGGACACCTGTCGTACGCTCGGCTGCGAACCCGTCGAGCTGGAGGACGAGTTCGACCGCGTGGGCGATCTCCTCGTCTCGCTGGAGGAGCGCATCCGCGACGAGCTGATGCCGGGTCCCGACCTCTTGCAGATCGCCGACCCGCTGACCCATCTGCTGGGCTCCTGGAGCCTGGAGCGCGCCCGCGAGGCGACCTGGGCGACGGCTCGCGCGCTGTGGGCGCTGCGTCGGCTGCCGGACGTCGCGGGCGAGTTCACCGAACGGCTGGACGCCGCGGTGGGCTTCGCGGGCCGCATGCTGCTCACCCCGCTGCCGGACTGACCGGGCCGGTTCCCGCCGCGGCGCCGCCGGGCGCGCCCGGAACACCCGTACGTTCGTTGTACGTTGAAACCGGTTGGAACCAAGGGCAACATCGCACCCCGACGGCGAAGGAGCACCCGGCATGACGACACGGCTCGGACTCGGCCTCCCCCAGATGCGGCAGTACGACCTCGGCAAGGACGTCCCCGACGTGGCGCGCGCGGCGGAACGGATGGGCTACGAAAGCCTGTGGGTGTTCGAGCGCGCCCTGTTCCCCGAGCCCGCGACGCAGGGGCTGTACGGCGTCGAGGGCCTGCCCTGGCCGGAGACGTACCGGAGTGTGGCGGAGCCGCTGGTCACGCTCGCCCTCGCCGCCGCGGTCACCGAGCGGGCCCGGCTGGGCACGAGCGTGCTGGTCGCCCCGCTGCACGTGCCCTTCCAGCTCGCCAAGACGCTGGCCTCGCTGGACGCGGCGAGCGGCGGCCGGGTGGTGGCGGGCTTCGGCACCGGCTGGTCGCACGACGAGTACGCGGCGGCGTCCGTACGGCCGTTCGCCGAGCGCGGCGCCGCCCTGGACGAGCTGATCGGGGTGTGCCGGGCGGTGTGGGGCCCGGACCCGGTGGTGTACGACGGTGAGGTCACGAAGATCGGGTCGGCCGTGGTCGGCCCCAAGCCCGCCCGGCCGATCCCGATCCTGCTGGCGGCCGGCACCAGCGGCCGGGCCCGGCGCCGCCTGGTCGACCACGCGGACGGCTGGCTGCCGACCGGCATGGGCGCCGAGACCGTCGCCGAGCAGTGGCGGGAGCTGCGGGAGCTGGCCGCCGAACGGGGCCGCACGGAGCCGATCCGGACGGTGCTGCGGGTCAACACCCGCTACAGCGCCAAGAACTACGAGGGCTCCGACCGCCGTCCCTTCCAGGGCGGCGTCGACCAGATCGTCGAGGACCTGGTCGCGCACGCCGAGATCGGCTTGGACGAGATCCTCGTCGACGTGCAGAGCACCACGCGCGACGCCGAGGAGCTCAAGGACGTCGCCGCCCTGATCCACGAGAAGGCCAGGGCGGCCGGGATCTAGGCCCCCGTCGAAGGCCCCCTAGTCCTCGGGGAGTTCCACGGGCGCGATCTCCTCGTACAGGTCGCCCGGACCGGGGTTGGTCGGGTCGGTCTCGCCGCCGAGGTGGTGCATGACGCCCCAGACCGCGTTCAGCGCGGTCTGGACGGCGCCCTCGGCCCAGCCGGCCGTCCAGGAGATGTCGTCGCCGGCGAGGAAGATGCCGCGCTTGTCCTGCGGCAGCCGCTCCTGCATGAAGTGCGTGAACAGGCGGCGCTGGTAGCGGTAGTGGCCGGGCAGGTTGGCCTTGAACGCGCCCATGAAGTAGGGCTCGTTCTCCCAGGACACGGTCACCGGGTTGCCGATGATGTGCTTCCTGATGTCGACCTTCGGGTAGATCTCGCCGAGCGACTTCAGCATGACCTCCATCCGCTCGTTCGCGGACAGCGGCAGCCACTTCAGGCTGTCGTCGCACCAGGTGTAGGAGAGGCAGATGACGGCGGGCCTGTCCGGGCCGTCGTCCAGCAGGTAGGTGCCGCGGGTCATGCGGTCGGTGAGCGTCATCGACATGACGTCCCGGCCCGTGGCCTCGTCCTTGTCCAGCCAGAAGGGCCGGTCGACCGGCACGAAGAGCTTGCTGGACTCCATGTAGTGGGTGCGCTCGATCGCCGTCCAGTGGTCGATCGGGAAGAGCGAGTCGTCGCAGGCGATCTTCGAGAGCAGCATCCAGGACTGGGCGGTGAAGATCGCCGCCCGGTACGTGCGGATGTCGCCGTCGGCGTCGGTCACGGTGATCCGGTTGCCTGCGGTGCGGTTCAGCCGGGTCACGGCCGGGCGGGGCTCGCCCTCCGCGTGGAGGGACTTCAGCGAGGTGCCGTGCGGCCAGTGGACGATCTTCTCCGGCTCGCGCTCCCAGAGCCTGAGCGGCAGCTGCTGGGAGCCGCCGACGATGCCGCGGTGGTGGTCGTCGGCCTCGGTGTAGACGACGCGGAGGATCTCCAGGATGGAGTTGGGGAAGTCGGTGTCCCAGCCGCCGGTGCCGAAGCCGACCTGGCCGAAGATCTCGCGGTGCCGGAAGGACTTGAAGGCCTCCGAGTCGCACAGGAAGCCGTAGAAGGTCTGGTTGTCGAGCTTCTCGACCAGCTTCGCCCAGATCTCGCGGATGCGCGGGACGTCGCGCTCGCGCAGGGCGTGGTTCATGTCGGTGAAGTCGGCGCCCTCTTCGAGGCACTTCGCCCAGGCGTCGGCCACGTCCCGGTAGACCTGCGGCAGGTCGTCGAGCGTCTCGGCGTAGTGCGACTCGCCCTTGAGGTCCACGACGGTCGAGGGGGTCGCCTCGGCCAGCGGGTTGGGGAACGCCCGGGTCTCCAGACCCACCAGGTCGATGTAGTGCTGGAGGGCAGTGGAGGAGGGCGGGAAGCGCATCGCGCCCATCTCGGCGGTCAGGGACTCGTCGCAGCCGTCGAAACCGACGGTCCGCAGCCGCCCGCCGATCTTGTCGGCCTCGTAGACGACGGGCTTGAGGCCCATCTTCATCAGCTCGTAGGCGGCGACGATGCCGGAGAGGCCGCCGCCGATGACCGCGACCTCGGTGCCGTGCTCGGTCGCGGGTATCTGGCCGAGACCCGCCGGGTGGGCGAGGAAGTCGTCGTACGCGTACGGGAAGTCCGGCCCGAACATGGTGATCGGCGGCTGCTGCTCGTCTGCGTGCTCGATCGCGTTGGGCACGGTGGACGTCATGGGGTACGGACTCCTTGCGCGGGTGGTGCGGGTGGAACGGGCGGGGCCGGGACGCTCGGTCCGGGGCTCAGACGAGGGCGCCGTAGAGGCCGGGGCGGCGGTCCCGCAGATACGGGTTGGTCTCGCGCGAGGCGGCCAGGAAGGCCGGGTCGGCGTCGGCGAGGACCAGTTCCTCGGCGTGTCCCGCCCGGGCGCGGGCGATGCCGTCGGGCCCCGCGAGGACGGACAGGCCGACGAACTCGAACTCGCCCTCGTGGCCGACGCGGTTGACGTACGCGACGTACATCTGGTTCTCGAAGGCCCGCACCGGCACGACGGACTCGGCGACGAACTGGAACGGGTGCATCTGCGCCGTCGGGACGAGCAGCAGGTCGGTGCCGGCCAGGGCGTGGGCGCGGACGTTCTCCGGGAACTCCACGTCGTAGCAGATCATCAGGCCGACGGTGACGCCGTTCAGCTCGGCCTGGACGACGGGCTGCTCGCCCGGCGTGAAGTGGTCGCGCTCGAAGCAGCCGAAGAGGTGGGTCTTGCGGTAGTTGGCCAGCCGGGTGCCGTCGGCGGAGATCAGCTGCACGGAGTTGTGGACGCGCTCACCGGCCCGCTCCGGGTAGCCGTAGGCGATGGCGAGTCCGTGGCGCCCGGTGATCTCCGCGACCGCGTCGGCCGCGTCGCCGTCGGCGGGCTCGGCGAGGACGCCGATGTCGTCGCCGATGGCGTACCCGGTCAGGAACAGCTCGGAGGTGACGAGCAGCGCGGCGCCCGCGGCGGCGGCACGGCCCGCGGCCTCGTCGAGGACCTTGAGGTTCTCGGCGGTGGAACCGGGACGGCCGGAGCTCTGGAGCAGTGCGGTGCGCATGCGTGTTCCTCACCGGAGGGAAGGGGGTCGGGGGCCAGATAGACGGTACGGTCGGCGGACTCGGCCGGACAAGACGGACCTGTTGCGCGCCGGTGAGCGGATCGTTGCGTGCGTCCGGCGCCCGGCGGCGATTCGTTGCGCTCCGCGCGGCGGGGGAGGTCAGGAAGAGGACCGGCGGCTTCGACGGCGTGCCCCGGCGGCCCCCGCCACGGCCCGGAGGGCACCGGTCAGCAGGAGCGCCGTCAGCACGTACGGCACCGCGGACAGCGCGAAGGCGGTGCCGTGGCCCCACGCCGTGGCCGCCGCCGCGTAGGCCCCGTAGGTGGCGAGGTTGCCCAGCTCGGTGCCGAGGCCCGCGACCGAGGTCAGGGTGGCCCGCCCGGTGTCGTCGATGCGCTGCTGGAGGCGGGCGTCGGCCAGCACGGTGGCGAGCTGGAAGCCGCCGAAGGCGAGGGCGACCAGGACCAGCGCGGCCGGTGTGCCGGCCAGGGCGCCGACGGCCAGGGCGAGCGCCGAGCCGGTGAGCAGGGCGGCGAACCCGTGGGTGGTCAGGCGCTCCGCCGCACCGGCCAGCAGGCTGCCCGCCGTGGCACCGGCCCAGATCACCAGCAGCAGCCAGGGCACCGTCTCGGGCGCCACCCCGGTGTCGCTCGCCAGCAGCGGGGTGTACTCGTCGAGCGCGCCCCACACCGCGGTCACGGCCGGTACGAGGAGCAGCGCGCCGCGCACGGACCGGTCGGCGCGGGCGTCGGCGAGCCCCGCGCGCAGGGTCGCCGACCAGCGTTCGCCGCCGCCGCAGGGGGTGCGGTGCTCGGGGAACCGGGTCGCCACCGCCGCCCCGGCCAGACAGGCGAGGACACTCGCGGCGCCCACCGCGTCGTAGCCGCCCCACGCGAACACCGGCCCGGCCAGGCCCATGGCGGACATGGTCGCGGCGATGCCGATCGCGCGGGCCCGCCCCATGACGCGGGCGTACCGGTGGGCCGCACCGGCCCGGTCCAGCTCGTCGTAGACCAGCGCCTCCAGCGCGCCCGAGGCGAGCGCGCCGCCGGCGCCCCACAGCAGGAAGCCGAGCGCGAAGGCGCCGTAGGAGGGCACGAGCACCCACAGGGCGAAGCCGGCGGCGGTGAGCAGCGGGCCGGCGACGAGCAGCAGCCGCCGGGAGAAGGCGTCGGCCCAGGCGCCGGAGGGCACCTCGAGCAGCACGCCGGTCAGCGACCACAGGGCGAACAGCGAGGTCGTCTGCCAGACGGAGAGACCGGTGTCGCTGAACAGCAGCGCGTACACCGGGTAGAGCAGGACGAACTCGTCGCAGAACGCGGAGGCGTACAGCGTGCGCACGAGCCGGCGGGTGCCGGTGGGCGCGGTGGCGGCACGCGCGGGCGAGGGCGTGGGTGAGACGGTCATGAGGCCTTCCCGAGGGGGCGGATCGGACACCGGAGGTACGGCGTCCGGGGCGGCCCTCGGGAGGAGGCGCTACGGGTGGCGCGGGTGGATCAATGTCGTCGGCTCATGGCACCGATGCTAGACGCCGGCCGGCGCCCTGCCCATGGGATTACGTGGGCGAGCCCGACGAGAAGCGCCGCAGCAGCGGCGAGAGCACCAGGACGGACTTGGTGCGCTCCACGAACGGCTCCCCGGCGATCCGCTCCAGGACCCGCTCGAAGTGCCGCATGTCGGAGGCGAAGACCTGGGCGACCGCGTCCGCGTCCCCGGTGACGGTGGACGCGGCCACGACCTCCTGGTAGCGCTCCAGGCCCCGCTGGATGGTCTCGGGCGAGGTGTTGCGGCGGCAGAAGATCTCGACGAAGCCCTCGGTCTCCCAGCCGAGCGCGGCCGGGTCGACCCGGACCGTGAAGCCGGTGATGGCTCCGGTGGCGCGCAGCCGGTCCACGCGCCGTTTGACGGCGGGCGCGGAGAGTCCGACCGACTGCCCGATGTCCGCGTAGGAGCGGCGGGCGTCCTCGGCGAGGGCGTGCACGATGCGTTCGTCGAGATCGTTCAGCACTGCGGGTCGTTCACTTCACTTCTGGTGCGTCCGGGCCTCGGAGGGGTCCGGTGTGGCGAGTCGGGAGCGGCGGTGGCCGTACACGAAGTAGAACACGAGCCCGACGGCCATCCAGACACCGAAGACCACCCAGGTGACGGTGGACAGGCTGCCCATCATCCAGACGCAGAAGCCGAAGCCGAGGGCGGGCAGGACCGGCGACAGCGGGACGCGGAAGGTACGGCGCATCTCGGGACGGGTCCGGCGCAGCACCACGACGGCCACGTTGACCAGGGCGAAGGCGAAGAGGGTGCCGATGCTGGTGGCGTCGGCGAGCTGACCGAGCGGGATGGCGGCGGCGAGGACTCCGCAGAACAGGGAGACGATCAGCGTGTTGGCGCGGGGGGCGCCGGTCTTCGGGTGGACGCGGGAGAAGACCTTGGGCACCAGTCCGTCGCGGGACATGGCGAACAGGACGCGGGTCTGGCCGTAGAGGACGGTCAGGACGACGCTGGCGATGGCGACGACGGCGCAGAAGGCCAGCAGGGTGCCCCAGAAGCTCTGCCCGGTGACGTCGGTCATGATCTGCGCGAGGGACGCCTCGGAGTCGGTGAAGGTCCGCCAGGGCTTGGCGCCGACGGCGACGGCGGCGACCAGGACGTACAGCACCGTGACGATGACCAGGGACAGCATGATCGCGCGGGGCAGGTCGCGCTGGGCGTTCTTCGCCTCCTCGCCCGCGGTGGAGGCGGCGTCGAAGCCGATGTAGGAGAAGAAGAGCGTCGCGCCGGCCGCGCTGACCCCGGCCATGCCGAGGGGCATGAAGTGCTCGTAGTTGCCGGAGCGGAAGCCCTGCACGCCGATCGCGCAGAACAGCACCAGCGCCGCGATCTTGACGAGGACCATGATCGTGTTGGCGCGGGCGGACTCGCGGGCGCCGCCGAGCAGGAACGTCATGGCGAGGAGTACGACGATCAGCGCGGGCAGGTTGAAGATGCCGCCGTCGCCGGGCGGTGCCGACAGGACCGCGGGGAGCGTGACGCCGATGGTGCCGTCGAGCAGCTCGTTCAGGTACTCGCCCCAGCCGACGGCGACGGCGGCCACGGACACGCCGTACTCCAGGACCAGGCACCAGCCGCAGACCCAGGCGACCAGTTCGCCCATGGTGGCGTAGGCGTACGAGTACGAGGACCCGGCGACCGGGATGGTGCCGGCCAGCTCGGCGTAGGACAGGGCCGAGAAGAGCGCGGTGAGGCCCGCGATGACGAAGGACAGCGTGACGGCCGGTCCGGCCTTGGGGACGGCCTCGCCCAGGACGACGAAGATGCCGGTGCCGAGGGTGGCGCCGATGCTGATCATCGTGAGCTGCCAGAGGCCGAGGGAGCGGCGGAGGCTGCCGCCCTCGCCCTGGCCGCCCTCCGCGACCAGGCGTTCCACGGGCTTGCGGCGCATGAGGCGCGCGGCCAGGCCCGGGGACGAGGGGGTGGCCGATGCGCCGTGGTGCGGGGGTGCGCCTTGGTCGAGCACGCGTTGACTCCTTTGTCGCTGCCGGTGGCTCCGCCGGGCTGAGCGGACGGGCTCCGGGCGGGCCTGGGGAGCGGCGGGGACCGGCGGGCGCGCCCGTGCAGAACGGGAACCCACCGAGCGGGGTCCCCGCCACGCCACGTACAGCGCAGAACACTACGAGCGGGGCGGTGCCCCGGTAATGCAGCAACCTTGCGCGTTCGAGCACGATCGTTGCGTTCGACGCGGCAGCGCGGATGTTCGTTGCGCGAGGGGTGTACGGCGTTGCGCCCGGGGGCGACGGACGGCGGATCGGCCCTGCTCAGCGACCCGACCGGGCACCGGTCCCGACGCCGCCCGAACCCGAGCCCGACGACCCGGCGGAGGCCGGTCGAGGCGGGTCGAGGCCCGTCGAGGCCGGGTCAGTGGCCGTCCGGTTCGCCCGCGACGGCGCGTGCCTCGGCCGCGTCCGCGGCGTCGAAGCCGATCTGTCCCGGCCGGTCGCGTGCCTCTTCCTGGGCGTCGATCCAGCGCATGTGCGCCTCCCAGGCCGCCTGCTTGCTGGTGCCGAGGGCGGCTCCGATCTGTGCCCAGGAGGCACCCGCCTCGCGGGCGGCGCGGACGGTGAGCTGACGCCCGTAGGCGGCCTTGCGCGCGACCACCTCGCTCAGCGCGAGCAGTTCGAGGAGCTGGGGGCGGTCCAGGGCCTCGTCGTCGCCGCCGAACCCGGCGAGGGACTCGCGGGCGCGCAGTTCGTCGAGGCGGGCCACGGCGGTCAGCAGGGTGTGCTGCGGCTCGATGTTCTGCGGTGTCGTCATGCGCCCAGCGTCGCGTCAGGTCTGCTTGACGTCAAGCAGACCTGACGCGTGGCGCATCCGGCGTCCCGGGCGGGGGTCAGCTCCAGCTGGCGTGCAGCGGCTTGCCCTCGGCGTAGCCGGCGGCGCTCTGGATGCCGACGATGGCCTTCTCGGCGAACTCCTCCAGGGAGCCGGCACCGGCGTAGGTGCAGGAGGAGCGGACGCCCGCGATGATCGCGTCGATCAGGTCCTCGACGCCGGGGCGGGCCGGGTCCAGGAACATCCGCGAGGTGGAGATGCCCTCCTCGAACAGCGCCTTGCGGGCCCGGTCGTACGCCGACTCCTCCGAGGTGCGGTTGCGCACCGCGCGCGCGGAGGCCATGCCGAAGGACTCCTTGTAGGCGCGGCCGTTGGCGTCGTGCTGGAGGTCGCCCGGGGACTCGTAGGTACCCGCGAACCAGGAACCGACCATCACGTTGGACGCGCCGGCCGCGAGGGCCATCGCCACGTCGCGCGGGTGGCGGACACCGCCGTCGGCCCACACGTGCTTGCCGTACTTCTTCGCCTCGGCGGCGCACTCCAGGACGGCGGAGAACTGCGGCCGGCCCACGCCGGTCATCATCCGGGTGGTGCACATGGCGCCGGGGCCGACGCCGACCTTGATGATGTCGGCGCCCGCCTCGATCAGGTCGCGCACGCCCTCGGCGGAGACGATGTTGCCCGCGACGATCGGCACCCGCGGGTCGAGCTCGCGCACCACCCTCACGGCGCTGATCATCGACTCCTGGTGCCCGTGCGCGGTGTCGATGACGAGGGTGTCGACGCCCGCGTCGAGGAGCTGCTTGGCCTTGCCGGCCACGTCGCCGTTGATGCCGACGGCGGCGGCGATGCGGAGCCTGCCCTCGCCGTCGACGGCCGGGGTGTACAGGGTGGCGCGCAGGGCGCCCTTGCGGGTGAGGATGCCGGCGAGGCGGCCGTCCTTGTCCACCGCGGGGGCGTAGCGCCGGTTGGCGGCGTCGAGGGTGTTGAAGGCCTCGCGCGGGTCCAGGTCGGCGTCGATGAGGATCAGGTCCTTGGACATGACCTCCTCGAGCTGGGTGAAGCGGTCCACGCCGGACAGGTCGGCGTCGGTGACCACGCCGACCGGCCTGTGGTCCTCGTCCACGACGACGCCGGCGTTGTGTGCCCGCTTGGGCAGCAGGGACAGCGCGTCCGCGACCGTCTGGTGCGGGGCCAGCACGATGGGGGTGTCCAGGACGTGGTGGCGGCTCTTCACCCAGGAGACGACGTCGGTGACGACCTCGATCGGGATGTCCTGCGGGATGACCACGAGGCCGCCGCGCCGGGCCACCGTCTCGGCCATCCGCCGGCCCGCGATGGCGGTCATGTTGGCGACGACCAGCGGGATCGTGGTGCCCGTGCCGTCCGGGGAGCCGAGGTCCACGCCCTGCCGGGAGCCGACGGCGGAGCGGCTCGGCACCATGAACACGTCGTCGTACGTCAGGTCGTACGAGGGCTGGATGTCATTCAGGAAACGCACGTGCTGCACATCCCAGTCGATCAGAGGTGGCCCCCGGACAGGTCAGCCAGGGGGAAAGAGCACGTACTTCATTCTCCCATGACTGGTGGCCGACAACCCCCGGGCAGATCATCCAGGCTGGTCAGCGAGGTCCTTGGAGGAACCTCCAGGACCGAGGGTGACGAAGAGCCCCGGACCGCGGTCGGTGGCCTCGGCGAAGACCTCCTCGGCGACGGCCCACTCGTCCGGCCGCGCCTCGGCGTACGCCCGCCAGCCCTCCACCACGAGCACCAGCCCGCGGTCCGCCGCCTCCTGGGGCCAGACGGAGGGGTCGGCGAGGGAGTCGGCGAGCGCGTCCCAGTTGCGGCCGAACCAGTCGGGCAGCGCCAGGTCACGAACGCAGCGGTCCATCAGGCCCGCCTTGTCCGTCACCCCGCCGAGGTCCAGCGTGACCACGAGCCGCCCCGCGGAGTCCTCGGTCATCTCGCGCCCTTCTTCCTGTTCGTCCGGAGCCGACCGGTTCCTGTTCGTCCGGAGCCGACCGGCCGTCAGATCCCGTCGGGGTCGGTGCGGTTGAGCGTCGACTTCGGCGCCGAGCCCGCCGTCATCAGGTAGTCCGCGGCCGACGTGTCCGTCACCAGGCTGGTGACGAGGCCGGAGCGCAGCACCGCGTCGATGGCCGCCGCCTTGCGCTGCCCGCCCGCGATCGCGACGACCTCGGGGATGCGGCGGAGCTGGTCGGCCTTGACCGTGATGCACCGCTCCCCCAGGTCCCGCCCCACCCGGCGGCCCTCGGCGTCGAAGAGGTGCGCGGACATCTCGGCGGCGACCCCGAGCGAGGCGTAGTGCGCGCGCTCCTCGTCGCTGAGCATGTCGTGCACCGTCGAGATGCCGGGCTCCCAGGAGCCGATGGAGACGCAGGCGACCGTGACCTTGTCGAAGTACTCGAAGGCCCGGGCGATCCCGGTCTGGTGCCGCAGCGCCTGCGCGGTGGCCGCGTCCGGCAGCAGCATCGGCGCGTAGATGGGGTGGGCGTCGCCGCCCGACACCTGGGCGGCGCGCCGGACGGCCTCCACCGAGCCGCGCTCGGCGGTCCCGGCGTCGTACACGCCGGTCAGCTGCACCACGGTGCACGGCGGCAGCCGGTCGAGGGCCGCCGCCATGTGGATGGTGGACCGGCCCCAGGCCAGGCCCAGCACGTCGCCCTCGTTGACCAGCTCGCCGAGCAGGTCGGCGGCCACCTCCCCCAGGTTCTCCGGGTCGGGTGTCTCCTCGGCGTCGGCCGGGGATTCCACCACGACTGCGTGCCGAAGCCCGTAGCGGGCGCGCAGGGCGTCCGAACGCTCGGCGTCCAGCTCGGCCGGCACCCGGATCTCGATGCGTACAAGGTCCCGCTCGAGGGCGGTCTCGAGAACCCTGGCCACCTTGAAGCGGCTGACGCCGAACTCCTCCGCGATCTGGATCTTGGACTTGCCCTCGAGGTAGAAGCGGCGGGCCATGGCCGCCGCCTGGACCAGCTCAGCGGGTCCCATCCGCATGGCTGAACGGCCCGCCGACATACCCGACACGGCGATCTCCTCACTGCTGTTCACACTCTGGATACGCCGTTCATCCTTGCAGATTCGGCGCTGTTGATCAGCCCTGATGGGAGCCGTTCACTTTCTGTTCCTCAGTGGTCGCAGGACCAGGATGCCTTGGCGGTGGCCGCGTCCGCCTGCGTGCGCAGTGCACGTACCGCCTCGGCCGGGTCGGACGCCCCGTACACGGCGGAGCCCGCGACGAAGACGTCGGCGCCGGCGTCGGCGCACCGCTCGATCGTGGACGCCGAGACACCGCCGTCGACCTGGAGCCACAGCTCCAGACCGTGCTTCTTGATCAGCTCACGGGTGCGGCGGATCTTGGGAAGCATGATGTCGAGGAACGCCTGCCCGCCGAAGCCGGGTTCAACCGTCATGATCAGCAGCATGTCGAGTTCGGGCAGCAGGTCCTCGTACGGTTCGATCGGCGTCGCGGGCTTCAGCGCCATGGAGGCGCGGGCGCCCTTGGCCCGGATCTCGCGGGCCAGCCGCACCGGCGCGGCGGCCGCCTCGACGTGGAAGGTGACGGACCCGGCGCCCGCCTCGACGTACTGCGGGGCCCAGCGGTCGGGGGCCTCGATCATGAGGTGGCAGTCCAGCGGGGTGTCGGTCGCGCGCGCCAGGGACTCGACCACCGGTACGCCGAGCGTGAGGTTCGGGACGAAGTGGTTGTCCATGACGTCGACGTGGAGCCAGTCGGCTCCCCGGACCGCCTCGGCCTCGTCCGCGAGGCGGGCGAAGTCGGCGGACAGGATGCTGGGGTTGATCTGCGCGGCCATGCTCCTAAGCGTGCCATGCCCTCCGGGGGTGAGCGGCATGGGTCCCCCCGGGGGCGGGTGATCGTTGGCCGCGGGCGGCGGGGGTTGCTCGTCGGCCGCGGGCCGGTAGGGGGTTGCTCGCCGGCCGCGGGGTGGTGGGAGGTCGTTCGTCGGCT
>NZ_KZ195574.1:6817770-7062929 GCF_002188365.1 Streptomyces sp. CS113 | reverse complement strand
TAGGTCCCCGCGTCCCTTGGGGTGGTTGCGGATCGTTGTCGGGTGTGGGCTGCGCGTGGTTGCTTGCGGCCGCGCTTTGGCACCCCTGGGGTGGTCGGGATCCTCATCTGGCTCGGGCGGCGCGTGGTTGCTCGGGTCCTCGCGGTGGGGCCGCGCGGTGCCGCAGTGCCCCGCGGTCCTCGGGGCGGGTTATGCGGTGCGGCGGATCAGGGCCAGGTACATGGCGTCCGTGCCGTGGAGGTGGGGCCAGAGCTGGAGGTCGGGGCCCTCGCCCAGGGCGGGGAGGTCGGGCAGCAGGGGGCGGGCGTCGATGAGGTCGGTGTCGGGGTGCTGCTTGAGGACGTCCGTGACGACGGCGCGGGTCTCGGCGAGGTGGGGCGAGCAGGTCGCGTAGGCGACGACGCCCCCGACCCGTACGGCCTCCAGGGCGCTGCGCAGCAGCCCGCGCTGGAGCGGGGCGAAGCCGTCCAGGTCCTCGGGGCGGCGCCGCCAGCGTGCCTCGGGCCGACGGCGCAGGGCGCCGAGCCCGGTGCACGGCACGTCGACCAGGACGCGGTCGAAGCTGCCGGGCCGCCACGCCGGGCGGGTCCCGTCGGCGGTGATCACCTGGTAGGGGCCGGGATTGCCGTCCAGCGCCCTGGCCACGAGCCCGGCGCGGTGCGGCTGCTTCTCCGAGGCCAGCAGGAAGGCACCCCGCTCGGCGGCCAGGGCGCCGAGGAGCGCCGCCTTGCCGCCGGGTCCCGCGCACCCGTCCAGCCAGCGCCGGTCCGGTCCGTCCAGCGGCGCGTTGGCGAGGGCCAGGGCGACCAGCTGGCTGCCCTCGTCCTGCACCCCGGCGCGGCCCTCCCGCACGGCCTCGACGGCCCCGGGTTCGCCGCCCTCGCTCAGCCGCACCGCGTAGGGGGACCAGCGCCCCGGTACGGCGGCCTCCTCGCCGAGCAGTTCCTCGCGGGTGGCCCGGCCCGGCCGGGCGACGAGGGTGACCTCGGGGCGTTCGTTGTCGGCGGCCAGCAGTTCCTCGATGCCCGCCCGGCCGCCCCCCAGCGAGTCCCACAGCGCCGAGACGACCCAGCGCGGGTGCGAGTGCACGACGGCCAGGTGGTCCTCGGGGTCCTCGTCATAGGGCGGGGCGACCCGCTCCAGCCAGCCGTCGAGGTCGTCCCGGGCGACCTTGCGCAGCACGGCGTTGACGAACTTGGCCCGCCCGTCCCCGAGCACGACCCGCGCCAGCTCCACGGAGGCGGAGACGGCGGCGTGGCTCGGGATGCGCGTCCCCAGCAGCTGGTGCACGCCCAGGCTGAGCACGTCGAGCACCGGCGGGTCGACCTCGCGCAGCGGCCGGTCCACGCAGTCCGCGATGATCGCGTCGTACGTCCCCTGCCGGCGCAGCGTGCCGTACACCAGCTCGGTCGCGAGGGCCGCGTCCCGGGCGTCGAAGTCACCCGCTTCACGCGCCTTGCGCAGCAGCGGCGGCAGGACGAGGTTGGCGTACGCGTCCCGCTCGTCCACGGCCCGGAGCGCCTCGAAGGCGAGGATGCGGACGGGATCCTTCTGGGGCCTGCGGTACGGCTTGCCGGACTTGCGGGGACGGCGGGGCTGCTCGCTCACGAAAAAGGTGCTCCGGGTGTGGGATGAAGTGCGCTCACCAGCGTACGCCGGGCCGGTGAACGGTGAGGCGGGGACGCTGCCGCGCGGGTCAGTCGCCGACCTGCTCGCCCTCGGTGATCCGCGCCCCGCGCGCCCAGTCCGCGGCCCGCATCGGCTTCTTGCCCTGTGCCTGCACCCACAGCAGCTCGACGGCGTGCGAGCCGGTGCCGACGTACACGTTGTTCTTCCCGGCGGCGAGCTGCCCCGGGGCGAGGTCGGTCCGGTCGGGCAGGGGCAGGGCCTGTACGAGCTTGAGCCGCTCGCCCCGGAAGGTGGTCCAGGCGCCGGGGGCCGGGGTGCAGCCGCGTACCACCCGGTCCACGCGCAGCGCCGGGGCGGTCCAGTCGACGCGGGCGTCCTCGACGGTGATCTTCGGGGCCAGGGTGACGCCCTCGTCCGGCTGCGGCACCGCCGTCAGGCTGCCGTCCTCGATGCCGTCCATGGTGGCCGCGAGCAGACCGGCGCCGGCGAAGGCCAGCCGGGTCAGCAGGTCACCGCTGGTGTCGGTGGGGCGAACGGTCTCGGTGACCGTCCCGTACACGGGGCCGGAGTCCAGGCCCTCCTCGATCAGGAAGGTGGACGCGCCGGTGATCTCGTCGCCCGCCATCAGGGCGTGCTGCACGGGGGCGGCGCCGCGCCAGGCGGGCAGCAGCGAGAAGTGCAGGTTGACCCAGCCGCGGGCGGGCACGTCCAGGGCGACGCGGGGCAGCAGGGCGCCGTACGCGACGACGGGGCAGCAGTCGGGCGCGATCTCGCGCAGCCGCTCCAGGAAGGCGGGGTCGCGCGGCTTCGCGGGCTTGAGCACCTCGATCCCGGCCTCCTCGGCCCGCTCGGCCACGGGCGAGGCGACCAGTCGGCGCCCGCGTCCGGCCGGAGCGTCGGGCCGCGTGACGACGGCGGCCACCTCGTGACGCCCGGAGGCGATCAGGGCGTCCAGGGCGGGGACGGCGACCTCGGGGGTACCGGCGAAGACGAGCTTCATGGGTGGGACGGGCCTCTCGGGCGGGAACGTTGGCGGGCGACGCACCAGTCTACGAGCCGTCGAACAAGGGAAAGCCGCCGACGGCGCGGCGCCGACGCGGGAGACCCGAGCCCCTCGGCCGACGGCGAACGAGTGGTGCGCGGGTGGGAGTCCTCCCAGGCCGACGACCGAGGGGCGCACGCACATGCTTCCGCGCCCCGACCCGTGACCCGCGGAGCGCTGACGCGTTGGTCAAGGAAGAGTTGACACACCGGGCCGCCCGCGCGGCCCGATTCCTTTCAACGCCGGTTCGAGAGGCTTGTTCATGGCCGACCACGCAACCCACGACGCCCAGGCTCGGGCCAGCCTGCACTTGCTGGTGCGGGACATCGAGCGGGTCCGCCGGCAGGTGGACGCACTGCGCACCCTCACCGCCCAGTTGGGCAACGTCTACCGCCCGCGCCGCTCCGGCCCCTCCGCGGGCTTCGTCGTCTACGGACGCGCCCCCGCCCCGACGGTGCGTCTCGCCCAGGAACTGCGGGACAGTGTCGAGACCCTCGTCACGGCCGCCGTGGACTTCGACCGCTCGCTGGGCTTCTCGTGGGACGCGGTGGGCTCGGCGCTCGGCGTCACCAAGCAGGCGGTGCACCGGCGCTACGGCTCCCGGCGCGCCGCGGCCCAGACGGCGGCCGCCACCGAGACCACCGAGCACACTCCGGAGTCCACGGGTACGCACCCGGTCAACGTGGGCTCGGGGCTGCCCCCGGTGCCCACGGTCCCGGCGGCCCGCTCCATGCCGACCCAGCCGACGTCGGGCAGCCCGTCCCTGCGCGACGAGATCCGCTCGACCGCGTTCCCCAGCCCGCGCAACGGCTGACCCCCTCCGGCTGACCCGCCCCGGCTGATCCGCTCCGGCTGATCCGCCCCGGCTGACACAACACCCGGCCGCCCGCACCGGCGCGCCGCGACCCCCGCACGACACCGGCCGCCCGCACCGGCCGAGCCGCGCCCCCGCACCGGCCCTCCGCCCTCCCCGCCCCTCCGGGAGACGGAGGGCCGCGGCGTGTACGGCCTCATCGGATGCGGCGTGTACGCCCCTCATCCCACACGGCGTGTACGTCCCTCATCCCATGCGACGTGTACGCCCCCGCATCCGGTGTGCCGTGTACGCCCCTCATCCGATGTCGGGCGGATCGATCCGCACCCACACCGCCGTGTCGCTCCCGCGTGCCGTCCGCGCCGCCTGAGCGGCCTTCAGCGCAGCGGCCAGCGCCGCGCCGCGTCCCGGTGGCACCCGGACCAGCGCACGCTCCCAGTGCTCCCCTGGCGGTGGCGCCCCCACCCGCCGCGGCCGGCCCGGTGCCGTGACCGGCAGGGGCACCGGGCCGAGCACCTCCGCCTCCCGCGGCAGCTCGACCGTGTCAAGGAAGCCGGTCACCGCCTCCGGCGGACCCGCCACGGCCGCCATCCGCGAGACCGGGGGAAAGCCGAGCTCGGCCCGCTCGGCCAGCTCCCGCAGGGCGTGTCCGGTGGGGTCCCAGCGCACCAGCGCCTGCACCGGCCGCAAGGTCGGCTCGGCCACCGCGACGACCGTGCCGCCGGCGCTCTGCGGGCGCACCAGCGCGGCGGCGGCCAGCCAGCGCCGCAACGCGTCCTCACCGGCGCGCAGATCGGGCCGTCCGAGCATCGCCCAGCCGTCGAGCAGCAGCGCCGCCGCGTAACCGCCCTCGGCCACCGGCTCGGCCCCCGGGGTGCTCACGACCAGCGCCGGGGTGTCGGACACGGTGTCCAGCACGTGCTCGCGCCCGGAGGTGCGCACGGGCACGGCCGGGAAGGCCCGCCCCAGCTCCTCGGCGGTGCGCCGGGCACCCACCACCTGGGCGCGCAGCCGGAAGGCCCCGCACTCCGGGCAGTGCCACGCGCCCTCCTCGCGCCCGCACCAGCCGCACCGCAGCGCGGAGCCGGACTCCTGCCCCTCCAACGGGCCCGCGCAGTGCCGGCACCGCGCGGGCGTCCGGCACGCCGCGCAGGCCATCCGCGGCACGTACCCCCGCCGGGGCACCTGCACGAGGACCGGCCCGTGCCGCAGCCCGTCCCTGACGGCCTGCCAGGCGAGGGTCGGCAGCCGGGCCGCGCGGGCGGCCTCGTCCCGGGCCAGGTCCTGGTCCCCCACGGTCCGCACCAGCGGCGTGGCGGCCCGGACCCGCTCCCGCCCGGCGACCAGCGGCCGGGCCCAGCCGGTCTCCACGAGCTGGGCGGCCTCCACGGTGCAGCTCCAGCCGCCCAGCAGGAAGGCGCAACGGTCCTGGGCGGCGCGCAGCAGCAGTACCTCGCGGGCGTGCGGCTGCGGGGCGTGCGGCTCGCTGTGACTGTCGTCGCCGTCGTCCCACAGGGCGACCAGGCCGAGGTCCCGCACCGGCGCGAACATGGCGGCCCGGGTCCCGATCACGGCCCGTACGGCACCCCGGCGCACCGCGAGCCACTGCGCGTACCGCTTCTCGGGGCCCGCGTCGGCGGTGAGCACCGCGTGCCGTCCCTCGCCGAGCAGCGCGGTGAGCGCGGCGTCGGCGCGGGCGACCGCCCGGCCGTCCGGCAGCACCACCAGGGCGCCCCGGCCCGAGGCCAGCGTCGCCGCGACGGCCCGCGCGAGCTCCTCCGTCCACTGCGGACCGGGCAGCGCGTTCCACACGGCGCGCGGCGCGCCCCCGGACGCGAGGGCCGACACGAACGCGGCCCCCTGCTCGTACCGCGCCCACGATCCCGGCTCGGGGGCGGGCGGTGCGGGCAGCGGCGGCGACGAGTCCCGCTTCTCGGCGCGCGCGTTGCGCGGGGGTACGGCGAGCTGGAGGACGTCCGCCAGGCTGCCCGCGTACCGGTCGGCGACCGCCCGGACCAGGCCGAGCAGCTCCTCGTCGAGGATGCGCTCGGGCGAGACGACCTGGGCGAGCGCGGCCAGCGGCCCCGCGTAGTCGGACTCGGCGAGCCGCTCGACGAGGTAGCCGTCGATGAGCCCGCCGCCCTCGCGCCGCCCGTCGCGCACCCGGTGCCGTCCGGCACCGAAGCGGACCCGCACCCGCACACCGGGCTGGGCGTCGGCGTCCAGCTCCTCGGGCACGGCGTAGTCGAAGTACCGGTCGAGGTGGAGCACGCCCTTGTCGACCAGGACCCTGGCGACGGGCAGTTCCTTGGCGAGCGCGGCCCCACGCCAGGTGCGCGGCTTGGCCCGCGGGGTCTTCGCCTTGCGCACGCTCTCCCGGATGAGCGCGAGCTGCTCGGGCGGCGCGTCCTGCGCGCCGCCCTGCTCCGGTCCGTTCTCGCTGCTCACGCCTGCATTCTCGCAAAGACCACTGACAGCGCGGCCGGGGCCGGGAGGACGCGGCGAGGCCCGGCGCCCCCCTCGGGGACACCGGGCCTCGCCACATGCTGTCGGGCGCGGTGCGCCCGGGTGCCTACAGGCCCGCCGCCTCGCGCAGCGCGTCCACGCGATCGGTGCGCTCCCACGTGAAGTCGGGCAGCTCACGGCCGAAGTGTCCGTACGCCGCGGTCTGGGCGTAGATCGGACGCAGCAGGTCGAGGTCGCGGATGATGGCGGCCGGACGCAGGTCGAAGACCTCGTCGATCGCCTTCTCGATCTTCTCGGTGTCGACCTTGGCGGTGCCGAAGGTCTCCACGAACAGACCGACCGGCTCGGCCTTGCCGATCGCGTAGGCGACCTGGACCTCGCAGCGCGCGGCGAGACCCGCGGCCACCACGTTCTTGGCGACCCAGCGCATCGCGTACGCGGCGGAGCGGTCCACCTTCGACGGGTCCTTGCCGGAGAAGGCGCCGCCGCCGTGCCGGGCCATGCCGCCGTAGGTGTCGATGATGATCTTGCGGCCGGTCAGCCCGGCGTCACCCATCGGACCGCCGATCTCGAAGCGGCCCGTCGGGTTGACCAGGAGGCGGTAGTTCTCCGTGTCGATCTTGATGCCGTCCTCCAGGAGCGCCTTCAGCTCCGGCTCGACGACGAACTCCTTGATGTCCGGCGCCAGCAGCGACTCCAGGTCGATGTCGCTCGCGTGCTGGGACGAGACGACGACGGTGTCCAGGCGGACCGCCTTGTCGCCGTCGTACTCGATGGTGACCTGGGTCTTGCCGTCCGGACGCAGGTAGGGGATGGTCCCGTTCTTGCGGACCTCGGACAGGCGCTTGGACAGGCGGTGGGCCAGGAAGACCGGCAGCGGCATCAGCGTCGGCGTCTCGTCGGACGCGTAGCCGAACATCAGACCCTGGTCACCCGCGCCCTGGCGGTCCAGCTCGTCCTCGTCGCCCTCGACGCGGTTCTCGTACGCCGTGTCGACGCCCTGCGCGATGTCCGGGGACTGCGCGCCGATGGAGACCGAGACGCCGCAGGAGGCGCCGTCGAAGCCCTTCTTGGAGGAGTCGTAGCCGATCTCCAGGATCTTGCCGCGGACCAGGTTGGCGATGTCCGCGTAGGCCTTGGTGGTGACCTCGCCGGCCACGTGCACCAGACCGGTGGTGATCAGGGTTTCGACGGCGACCCGGGACGTCGGGTCCTCACGCAGTAGGGCATCGAGGATCGTGTCGCTGATCTGGTCAGCGATCTTGTCGGGGTGACCTTCGGTCACGGACTCCGAGGTGAACAGGCGACGGGACACAACGCTCCCTGGGGTTGCAGCGGCTGCTGGCTGATCATTGGTGGACGGCACGGGGAGCTGCACCCGGCGACGTCCGAGAACAGTTTATCGGTCGCACTCTGCCGCGGGCCCACCTGTCTCAGCTCTCGGGAGGGCTGTGACCTGCGGCACGGGCATTCTGCCCAGAAGGAAGCGTCCTTGGCCAGGGGCGCCACGCTCGAATGCGTCGTCTTCGAGGCTCCTTCGAGCAAATGGGTCATTCACTCCAGCCGAGCGGCGACCAGGTCCCAGACCGTGTCGGCCAGGGCTTCCTTCGGTCCGTGGGCGACCGGTGTCTCGCTGCCGTCGGCGCCCAGGACCACCGCCTCGTTCTCCTCGGAGCCGAAGGTCTTGCGCTCACCCACCTCGTTCACCACGAGGAGGTCGCAGCCCTTGCGCTTCAGCTTGGCCCGGCCGTTGGCCAGCACGTCGTCGGTCTCGGCCGCGAAGCCGACGACCACCTGCCCGGAGCGGGCCCGGGTGCCGGAGATCTCCGCGAGGATGTCCGGATTGCGCACCAGGGCGATCGGCGCGGGCGCCTGGTCGTCCTTCTTCTTGATCTTCCCGGTGGCATACGTCGCCGGCCGGAAGTCCGCCACCGCCGCGGCCATGACCACCGCGTCGGCGTCGGCGGCGGCGCGCAGCATCGCCTCGCGCAGCTCCACCGCCGTGCCGACCGGCACCACGTCCACGCCGGCCGGGTCGGGCATCGACGCGTTCGCCGCGACGAGGGTGACGCGGGCGCCGCGGGCGGCGGCGGTGCGGGCGAGCGCGTAGCCCTGCTTGCCGGAGGAGCGGTTGCCGAGGAAGCGGACCGGATCGAGGGGCTCCCGGGTGCCGCCGGCGCTGACCACGACGTGCCGTCCGGCGAGGTCGGGCTCGCGCACCCCGGGGGCGAGCACCCGGCGGCAGACCTCGAAGATCTCGCCCGGGTCGGGCAGCCGGCCCTTGCCGGTGTCGACTCCGGTGAGGCGGCCGACGGCCGGCTCGATCACGACGGCACCGCGGCGGCGCAGTGTCGCCACGTTCTCCTGGGTGGCCGGGTGCTCCCACATCTCGGTGTGCATGGCGGGCGCGAAGACGACCGGGCAGCGGGCCGTGAGGAGGGTGTTGGTGAGCAGGTCGTCGGCCAGGCCGTGGGCGGCCTTGGCGAGCATGTCGGCGGTGGCCGGGGCGACGACGACCAGGTCGGCGTGCTGGCCGATGCGCACGTGCGGGACCTCGTGCACGTCGTCCCACACCTCGGTCGACACGGGGTTGCCGGACAGGGCGGACCAGGTGGCGGCGCCGACGAAGTGCAGCGCGGAGGCGGTGGGGACGACCCGGACCTCGTGCCCGGACTCGGTGAGCCTGCGCAGCAGCTCACAGGCCTTGTACGCGGCGATGCCGCCGCTGACCCCCAGAACGACCTTGGGCTTGTCCACCGTCTCTCCCCGGCTCGGATGACGCGCTCGGACCACGCGCCGTTCGGACCGCGCACCGCTCGGACCACGCACCGCTCGCAGTGCGCGCCGCCCGGAGTGCGCGTACGACCCATCACACACCACAGGCCCGACAGTCGGGCTGCCGGGCCTGTGGATAAGTCAGCGTAAGGCTGAAGATATTACCGCCGATGTCGCTGACCGA
This sequence comes from Streptomyces sp. CS113, assembly GCF_002188365.1. Taxonomy (NCBI): domain Bacteria; kingdom Bacillati; phylum Actinomycetota; class Actinomycetes; order Kitasatosporales; family Streptomycetaceae; genus Streptomyces; species Streptomyces sp. CS113. The sequence continues at coordinate 7,054,019 of NZ_KZ195574.1, read as the reverse complement.
CGATGCTGCTGGTGCTACTGCGCCGGGCCCTCGATGGCCTCGGAGGTCAGCAGCCCCGCGTTGATCTCGCGCAGGGCGATCGAGAGCGGCTTCTCGTGCACGTGGGTGTCGACGAGCGGACCGACGTACTCGAGGAGACCCTCGCCGAGCTGCGAGTAGTACGCGTTGATCTGGCGGGCCCGCTTGGCCGCGTAGATCACGAGGCTGTACTTCGAGTCCGTGGCCTCGAGGAGCTCGTCGATCGGCGGGTTGATGATGCCCTCGGGCGCGGAGATGGAAGAGGACACGCTCTACCTTCCGATGGATGGGAAAGATTCAGTCGGGATGACCACAGGGTGACCAGTGGCGATCACACGACGTTCGTCAAGGCTAGCAGCTCGCGGGCCACGTCCTCGACGGAGGTGTTCACCAGGGTCTGGTCGAACTCCGGCTCGGCGGCCAGCTCGACCTTGGCCGCGGCGAGGCGGCGCTCGATCACCTCGGGCGCTTCGGTGCCCCGGCCGGTGAGCCTGCGCACCAGCTCGTCCCAGGAGGGCGGGGCCAGGAACACCAGCCGGGCCTCGGGCATGGACTCGCGGACCTGCCGCGCCCCCTGGAGGTCGATCTCCAGGAGGACCGGCTCACCGGCCTCCAGGCGCTCCAGTACGGCCCTGCGCGGCGTGCCGTAGCGGTTGCCGGCGAACTCGGCCCACTCCAGCAGCTCGCCGTTGGCGATCAGCTTGTCCATCTCCTCGTCGCTGACGAAGAAGTAGTGGACGCCGTGCTGCTCGCCGGGGCGGGGGCTGCGGGTCGTCGCCGAGACCGACAGCCATACCTCGGGGTGTTCCTTGCGCATATGGGCGACGACCGTGCTCTTGCCGACCCCCGAGGGGCCGGAGAGCACGGTCAGCCGCGGACGTGCGTCCGGGGGTACGGGGGACGTCCCCCGGGGTGTTGCAGCCATGCAGCGATTATTCCAGCAATCCCGGAGTGGTCCGGACTCAGCTGCCGGTGCTGCCGAACTCGCGCTCCAGGGACGCGATCTGGTTGGACCCGAGACCGCGCACGCGGCGGCTCTCGGAGATGCCCAGTCGCTCCATGATCTGCTTGGCGCGGACTTTGCCCACGCCCGGCAGGGACTCGAGGAGGGCGGAGACCTTCATCTTGCCGATGACGTCGTTCTCCTGACCCTGCTTGATGACCTCGTGGAGGGAGGCGCCGGAGTGCTTGAGTCGATTCTTGACCTCGGCCCGCTCCCGGCGAGCCGCGGCGGCCTTTTCGAGCGCGGCTGCGCGCTGTTCAGGGGTAAGGGGCGGAAGAGCCACGCCTACGTCACCTCGGATGTCGAACTGTCGGATACGGACCGGTGAGGAACCTAGTCGCCCCTCACCTGGTGAGCCACGAGCAACACGCTCGCCCGTTGACTCTCGACGGAGACTAGCGGTCAAGTCCGCCAGAGTCAGCGAGAACAGCGGAAAAGTCCTGGTCAGCCTCCGTCAGGACGGACATTTAGGACATACTCCCTCTGATTTGAGGATGTATCCAGAGTCAGGACGCCGTGACCGCGGTCCGGATCTCCGCCGCGAAACGGTCCGAGGCCCTCCGCAACGCGGTCGCATCGGGCCCGTGACGAAGAACACCCCGGCTGACGTTCGGCACCACGTTGCGCACCGCCGCGCCGAACACGCGCGGCAGGTCGGCGGGCGTGGCCCCCTGGGCACCGATGCCCGGCGCCAGCAGCGGACCGTTGATGCCCAGGTCGTACGAGGACAGGTCGCCGAGGGTGGCACCGACCACCGCGCCGAAGGACCCCAGCGGCTCCTCCCCCGCGTTCTCGGCGGCCAGGTGCGCCAGCATGGTCGCCCCCACGCTGCGCCCGTCGTCCCGGACGGCGTGCTGGACCTCGCCGCCCTCCGGATTCGAGGTCAGCGCCAGCACGAACAGGCCCGCGCCGCTCTCGCGCGCCAGGTCGACGGCCGGCTTCAGGGAGCCGTAGCCGAGGTAGGGGGAGACGGTCAGCGCGTCCGAGAACAGCGGCGCGTCCTTGTGCAGGAACGACTCGGCGTACGCGGCCATGGTCGAGCCGATGTCGCCGCGCTTGGCGTCCATGACGACCAGCGCGCCGGCCGCCCGTGCCTCCTGGACCGTCTTCTCCAGGACCGCGACACCGCGCGAGCCGAACCGCTCGAAGAAGGCGCTCTGCGGCTTGAGGACGGCGACCCGGTCGGCCATCGCCTCCACGACGGTGCGGCTGAAGCGCTCGAGGCCGGCCACGTCGTCGTTCAGGCCCCACTCGGCGAGCAGCGAGGCGTGCGGGTCGATGCCGACGCACAGGGGGCCGCGCTCGTCCATCGCGCGGCGCAGCCGGGCACCGAAGGGCTCCATCACCGTCATGCGTGCTTCCTCACGTCGGCGCCGACCGCGTCGGCGAGGGTGGCGTACGGGCTCTGCCGCAGGCGTGCGGCGAGCCCCTTGTGGATGGCTCGGCCCCAGAAGGGGCCCTCGTAGATGAACGCGCTGTAGCCCTGGACCAGCGTGGCACCGGCCAGGATGCGCTCCCAGGCGTCCTCGGCGGTCTCGACGCCGCCGACGCCCACCAGGGTGATCCGGTCGCCCACGCGCGCGTACAGGCGGCGCAGCACCTCCAGGGAGCGTGCCTTGAGGGGGGCGCCGGACAGTCCGCCGGTCTCCCCCACGAGGGCGGGCGACGAGGTCAGGCCGAGGCCCTCGCGCGCGATGGTGGTGTTGGTGGCGATGATGCCGTCCAGGCCCAGCTCCACGGCCAGGTCGGCGACCGCGTCCACGTCCTCGTCGGCGAGGTCCGGCGCGATCTTGACCAGCAGCGGGACACGCCGGGCGGTCACGGCGCGGTCGGCGGCCTCGCGGACCGCGCTCAGCAGGGGGCGCAGCGCCTCGGTGGCCTGGAGGTTGCGCAGGCCGGGCGTGTTGGGCGAGGAGACGTTGACGACCAGGTAGTCGGCGTGCGGGGCCAGCCGCTCGGCGGACTTCACGTAGTCGCCGGCGGCCTCCTCCTCCGGGACGACCTTGGTCTTGCCGATGTTGACGCCGACGACGGTCCGGAAGACGGGGGTGCGGGAGGCCAGCCGGGCCGCCACGGCCAGCGAGCCGTCGTTGTTGAACCCCATGCGGTTGATCAGGGCCCGGTCGCCCACCAGGCGGAACAGCCGCTTCTTCGGGTTGCCGGGCTGGGGCTCGCCGGTGACCGTGCCGATCTCGACGTGGTCGAAGCCGAGCATCGCCATGCCGTCGATCGCGACCGCGTTCTTGTCGAATCCGGCGGCGAGGCCGAAGGGGCCGTGCATGCGCAGGCCGAGGGCCTCGGTGCGCAGCTCCTTGTACCGGGGCGCGAGCGCGGCGGCGACGAAGGTGCGCAGCACGGGGACGCGGACGGCGAGACGGATCCAGCGGAAGGCGAGGTGGTGGGCCCGCTCCGGGTCCATGCGGGAGAAGACGAGCTTGAAGAAGATCTTGTACATGTGTCCTCGTGAGGCCTCTGTGGTGCGCTGGGGCTCATGAAGAGGGGGACACCGTTTCCGGTGTCCCCCTCGGGGCTGCTAGTCGCGGGCGGCGATCAGGAATTCGGCGTGTTCCTGGAGTGAGCGCACTCCCACGTCGCCGTGGTTGAGGGCGTCGATGCCCTGCACCGCCGCCGCCAGCGCCTGGACCGTGGTCAGGCAGGGCACGGAGCGGGCCACGGCCGCCGTACGGATGTCGTAGCCGTCGAGGCGGCCGCCGGTGCCGTACGGGGTGTTGACGATGAGGTCGACCTCGCCGTCGTGGATCAGCTGGACGATGGTCTTCTCGCCGTTCGGGCCGGTGCCCTCGGACTGCTTGCGCACGACGGTGGCGTTGATGCCGTTGCGGCGCAGGACCTCGGCGGTACCGGAGGTGGCCATCAGCTCGAAGCCGTGGGCGACCAGCTCGCGGGCCGGGAAGATCATCGAGCGCTTGTCGCGGTTGGCGACCGAGATGAAGGCGCGGCCCTTGGTCGGCAGCGGACCGTACGCGCCCGCCTGCGACTTGGCGTACGCCGTGCCGAAGACGGAGTCGATGCCCATGACCTCGCCGGTGGAGCGCATCTCCGGGCCGAGGACCGTGTCGACGCCGCGGCCGTGGATGTCCCGGAAGCGGGACCACGGCATGACGGCCTCCTTGACGGAGATCGGCGCGTCCAGCGGCAGCTCGCCGCCGTCGCCGGTGGCCGGGAGCAGGCCCTCGGCGCGCAGTTCGGCGATGGTGGCGCCCAGCGAGATGCGGGCGGCGGCCTTGGCCAGCGGCACCGCGGTCGCCTTCGAGGTGAAGGGGACGGTGCGCGAGGCGCGCGGGTTGGCCTCCAGGACGTAGAGGATGTCCCCGGCGAGCGCGAACTGGATGTTGATCAGGCCGCGCACGCCGACGCCCTTGGCGATGCCCTCGGTGGAGGCGCGCAGCCGCTTGATGTCGAAGCCGCCGAGCGTGATCGGGGGCAGGGCGCACGCCGAGTCGCCGGAGTGGATGCCGGCCTCCTCGATGTGCTCCATGACGCCGCCGAGGTACAGCTCCTCGCCGTCGTACAGGGCGTCGACGTCGATCTCGATGGCGTCGTCCAGGAAGCGGTCGACCAGGACCGGCCGGGAGGGGCTGATCTCGGTCGACTCGGCGATGTACGCCTCCAGGCGGGTCTCGTCGTAGACGATCTCCATGCCGCGTCCGCCCAGGACGTAGGAGGGCCGCACCAGGACCGGGTAGCCGATCTCGTCGGCGATGGCCTTGGCCCCGGCGAAGGTGGTGGCGGTGCCGTGCTTGGGGGCGGGCAGTCCGGCCTCCGCGAGGACCCGGCCGAAGGCGCCGCGGTCCTCGGCGGCGTGGATGGCCTCGGGCGAGGTGCCGACGACCGGCACGCCGTTGTCCTTGAGCGCCTGGGACAGGCCCAGCGGGGTCTGGCCGCCGAGCTGGACGACCACGCCCGCGACCGGTCCGGCCTGCTGCTCCGCGTGGACGATCTCCAGCACGTCCTCCAGGGTGAGCGGCTCGAAGTACAGCCGGTCGGAGGTGTCGTAGTCGGTGGAGACGGTCTCGGGGTTGCAGTTGACCATCACGGTCTCGTACCCGGCGTCCGACAGCGCGAAGGAGGCGTGGACGCAGGAGTAGTCGAACTCGATGCCCTGGCCGATGCGGTTCGGGCCGGAGCCCAGGATGATGACGGCCGGCTTCTCGCGCGGCGCGACCTCGGTCTCCTCGTCGTAGGAGGAGTAGAAGTACGGCGTCTTCGCGGCGAACTCGGCGGCGCAGGTGTCGACCGTCTTGTAGACCGGGCGGATGCCGAGCGCGTGCCGCACCTCGCGCACGACGTCCTCGCGCAGGCCGCGGATCTCACCGAGCTGCTGGTCGGAGAAGCCGTGCCGCTTGGCCTCGGCGAGCAGGTCGGCGGTCAGCTCGGGCGCGGCGGCCAGCTCGTCGGCGATCTCCTTGATCAGGAAGAGCTGGTCGACGAACCAGGGGTCGATCTTCGTGTACTCGAAGACCTCCTCGGGCGTGGCGCCCGCGCGGATGGCCTGCATGACGGCGTTGATCCGGCCGTCGGTGGGCCGCACGGCCTCTTCGAGCAGCGCCTTCTTGTCGCCGGGCTCGCCGACGAAGGTGAACTGGCTGCCCTTCTTCTCCAGCGAGCGCAGCGCCTTCTGGAAGGCCTCGGTGAAGTTGCGGCCGATGGCCATGGCCTCGCCGACCGACTTCATGGTGGTGGTGAGGGTGGAGTCGGCGCTCGGGAACTTCTCGAAGGCGAACCGCGGGGCCTTGACGACCACGTAGTCGAGGGTCGGCTCGAAGGAGGCCGGGGTCTCCTGCGTGATGTCGTTCGGGATCTCGTCCAGCGTGTAGCCGACGGCGAGCTTGGCCGCGATCTTGGCGATGGGGAAGCCGGTCGCCTTGGAGGCGAGGGCCGAGGAGCGCGACACGCGCGGGTTCATCTCGATGACGATCACGCGACCGTCCTCGGGGTTCACCGCGAACTGGATGTTGCAGCCGCCGGTGTCGACGCCGACCTCGCGGATGATCGCGATGCCGACGTCGCGCAGGGTCTGGTACTCGCGGTCGGTCAGCGTCATGGCGGGCGCCACGGTGATCGAGTCGCCGGTGTGCACGCCCATCGGGTCGAAGTTCTCGATGGAGCAGACGACCACGACGTTGTCGTTCTTGTCGCGCATCAGCTCCAGCTCGTACTCCTTCCAGCCGAGGATGGACTCCTCCAGGAGCACCTCGGTGGTCGGCGAGAGGGTGAGGCCCTGACCGGCGATGCGGCGCAGCTCCTCCTCGTCGTGCGCGAAGCCGGAACCGGCGCCGCCCATGGTGAAGGAGGGGCGGACGACGACGGGGTAGCCGCCGAGCGCGTCGACGCCCTTGAGGACGTCGTCCATGGAGTGGCAGATGTAGGACCGGGCGGACTCGCCGTGGCCGATCTTCTTGCGGACCTCCTCGACGACCTCCTTGAACAGGTCGCGGTCCTCGCCCTTGTTGATGGCCTCGACGTTGGCGCCGATCAGTTCGACGCCGTACTTCTCCAGGACGCCGTTGCCGTGCAGCGAGATGGCGGTGTTGAGGGCCGTCTGGCCGCCCAGGGTGGGCAGGAGCGCGTCGGGGCGCTCCTTGGCGATGATCTTCTCGACGAACTCGGGGGTGATCGGCTCGACGTAGGTGGCGTCGGCGATCTCCGGGTCGGTCATGATCGTCGCCGGGTTGGAGTTCACCAGGACGACGCGCAGGCCCTCGGCCTTGAGCACGCGGCACGCCTGGGTGCCGGAGTAGTCGAACTCGGCGGCCTGGCCGATGACGATCGGGCCGGAGCCGATGACCAGGACGGACTGGATATCGGTGCGCTTAGGCACGCTGGCCCTCCATGAGCTTCACGAAGCGGTCGAACAGGTAGGCGGCGTCGTGCGGGCCGGCCGCCGCTTCGGGGTGGTACTGGACGCTGAAGGCCGGCCGGTCGAGGAGCTGGAGCCCCTCCACCACGTTGTCGTTGAGGCAGACGTGGGAGACCTCGGCGCGGCCGTAGGGGGTGTCGGAGACCTGGTCGAGCGGGGCGTCGACGGCGAATCCGTGGTTGTGCGCGGTGACCTCGACCTTGCCGGTCGTACGGTCCTGCACGGGCTGGTTGATGCCGCGGTGGCCGTACTTCAGCTTGAAGGTGCCGAAGCCGAGCGCGCGGCCCAGGATCTGGTTGCCGAAGCAGATGCCGAAGAGCGGGGTGCCGCGCTCCAGGACGCCCCGCATCACGGAGACCGGGTGGTCGGCGGTGGCGGGGTCGCCGGGGCCGTTGGAGAAGAACACTCCGTCCGGCTCGACGGCGTAGACGTCGTCGACGCTCGCCGTGGCGGGCAGGACGTGCACCTCGATGCCGCGCTCGGCCATGCGGTGCGGGGTCATGCCCTTGATGCCGAGGTCGACGGCGGCGACGGTGAACTTCTTCTCGCCGATCGCCGGGACGACGTACGCCTCGGTGGTGGCGACCTCGGCGGAGAGGTCGGCGCCGCTCATCTCGGGGGCCTGGCGGACCTCGGTGAGCATGGTGCCCTCGTCGGGCAGCGCCTCGCCGGAGAAGATGCCGACGCGCATGGCGCCGCGCTCGCGCAGGTGGCGGGTGAGGGCGCGGGTGTCGATGCCGCTGATGCCGACGACGCCCTGGGCGGCCAGCTCCTCGTCGAGGGAGCGCGTCGAGCGCCAGTTGGAGGGCACGCGTGCGGGGTCGCGCACGACGTAGCCGGAGACCCAGATCTTCTTGGACTCCATGTCCTCGTCGTTGATCCCGGTGTTCCCGACGTGCGGGGCGGTCATCACGACGACCTGGCGGTGGTACGACGGGTCGGTGAGGGTCTCCTGGTAGCCGGTCATGCCGGTTGAGAACACGGCTTCGCCGAAGGTGGCCCCCACGGCCCCGTAGGCGCGGCCGCGGAAGATCCGGCCGTCCTCCAGGACGAGTACGGCGGGAGTCCGGTGGGCTCCCCTGGTGGAGGTCGTCATCGTGCGCCTTCCGTTTCCGTCTTGTTGATCATGTCGTTCAGGGTGTCGACCCACTCGTTGTGCTCGGCCGCGTGGTCGGAGCGGAAGCCGGAGTCGATCAGCTTGTCGCCGTGCGCCCAGGTGACGACCAGCAGGCCGCCCTCGGTGAGGACCTTGCCGGCGATGCCCTTGTCGAGCCGGGCCTCGCGCAGCGCGGCGACGGGGACGAAGAAGTCCGCCGCGCCGGGCCGTACGACGTCCAGTCCCGCGTCGGTCAGGGTCAGCTCGACCCGGCTGCGGGTGCCCAGGCCGTGCGCGACGATGCGGTCCAGCCACTGCCCCGCGGTGGTGGAGCCGTGGTAGCGGCCGCTCAGCACCAGTTTCGCCGCGCCCGGGTCGTCCGGCGCGCTGGGCAGGGCCGGCAGGTCGCCCTGGAGCGTGCCGCGCCACTTCCAGCCCTCGCGCATCAGCCAGTAGACCAGCGCGACGAAGAGGCCGAGGCCGACGACCCAGCCGACGCGGGCGGCCCAGTCGGTCACTTGTGCCGATTCCTTCTCGGCGGCCAGCAGGATTACCGGTGCTGCAGATGTCACGTGAGCTTCCCGTCGACGAGCGTGGCCTTGCCCCGCAGCCACGTGTGCGTCACACGGCCCGGCAGCTCACGCCCCTCGTAGGGGGTGTTGCGACTGCGCGAGGCGAAGCCCGCGGGGTCCACCGGGCCACGGTATTCCGTGTCGACGAGGGTGAGGTTGGCGGGCTCACCTGCCGAGACGGGACGGCCGTGTCCGGTGGCCTGTCCGATCCTGGCGGGCTTGAAGGACATCCGGTCGGCGACGCCGGCCCAGTCCAGCAGGCCCGTGTCCACCATGGTCGCCTGTACCACCGACAGCGCGGTCTCCAGGCCCACCATCCCCATAGCGGCGGCGGCCCACTCGCAGTCCTTGTCCTCGTGCGGGTGCGGGGCGTGGTCGGTGGCGACGATGTCGATCGTGCCGTCGGCGAGCGCCTCGCGCAGGGCCATGACGTCGCGCTCGGTGCGCAGCGGCGGGTTGACCTTGTAGACCGGGTTGTACGACCGGACCAGCTCGTCGGTGAGGAGCAGGTGGTGCGGGGTGACCTCGGCGGTGACGTCGATGCCGCGGGACTTGGCCCAGCGGACGATCTCGACGGACCCGGCGGTCGACAGGTGGCAGATGTGGACGCGGGAGCCGACGTGCTCGGCGAGCAGCACGTCCCGGGCGATGATCGACTCCTCGGCGACGGCGGGCCAGCCGCCGAGGCCCAGCTCGGCGGAGACGACGCCCTCGTTCATCTGGGCGCCCTCGGTGAGCCGGGGCTCCTGGGCGTGCTGGGCGACGACGCCGTTGAAGGCCTTCACGTACTCCAGGGCGCGGCGCATGATCACGGCGTCGTGGACGCACTTGCCGTCGTCGGAGAAGACGGTGACGCCGGCCGCGGACTCGTGCATGGCGCCCAGCTCGGCGAGCTTGGCGCCCTCCAGGCCGACGGTGACGGCGCCGATGGGCTGCACGTCGCAGTAGCCGGACTCCTGGCCGAGCCGCCAGACCTGCTCGACCACGCCGGCGGTGTCGGCGACCGGGAAGGTGTTGGCCATGGCGAAGACGTTGGTGTAGCCGCCGCTCGCCGCCGCGCGGGTGCCGGTCAGGACGGTCTCGGAGTCCTCGCGGCCGGGCTCGCGCAGGTGGGTGTGCAGGTCGACCAGGCCGGGCAGCAGCACCCGGCCGCCCGCCTCGACGACCTCCGCGCCCTCGGCGGACAGGTCCTGGCCGACCGCCTCGACGACGCCGCCGTCGATCAGCACGTCCTGCGGCTCGCCGCCGAGCACCTTCGCACCGCGGATCAGGGTCTTGCTCATCGTCTTACTTCTCCTCGGTGGGGCGGGCGTGGGACACGGCGGGCTCGTTGCCGCCGAGCAGCAGGTAGAGGACGGCCATCCGGATGGAGACGCCGTTGGTGACCTGCTCCACGACGGTGCAGCGGTCGGAGTCGGCGACCTCGGCGGTGATCTCCATGCCGCGGACCATGGGGCCGGGGTGCATCACGATGGCGTGGCCGGGCATCTTCGCCATGCGGTCGCCGTCGAGGCCGTAGCGGCGGGAGTACTCGCGCTCGGTGGGGAAGAACGCGGCGTTCATCCGCTCGCGCTGCACGCGCAGCAGCATCACCGCGTCGGACTTGGGCAGCGTGGAGTCGAGGTCGTAGGAGACCTCGCAGGGCCAGGTCTCGACGCCGACCGGCAGCAGGGTGGGCGGGGCCACGAGGGTGACCTGGGCGCCGAGGGTGTGCAGCAGGTCGACGTTGGAGCGGGCGACGCGGCTGTGCAGGATGTCGCCGACGAGGGTGATCCGCCGGCCGTCCAGGTCCTTGCCGAGCCCGGCGTCGCGGCCGACCAGGCGGCGGCGCATGGTGAAGGCGTCGAGCAGGGCCTGGGTGGGGTGCTGGTGGGTGCCGTCCCCGGCGTTGACCACGGCGGCGTCGATCCAGCCGGAGGTGGCCAGGCGGTAGGGGGCGCCGGACGCGCTGTGCCGGATGACGACGGCGTCGACGCCCATCGCCTCCAGGGTCTGGGCGGTGTCCTTGAGGGACTCGCCCTTGGAGACGCTGGAGCCCTTGGCGGTGAAGTTGATGACGTCCGCGGACAGGCGCTTCTCGGCGGCCTCGAAGGAGATCCGGGTCCGGGTGGAGTCCTCGAAGAAGAGGTTGACGACGGTGCGGCCGCGCAGGGTGGGCAGTTTCTTGATCGGCCGGTCCGCGACCCGGGCCATCTCCTCGGCGGTGTCGAGGATCAGGACGGCGTCGTCGCGGGTGAGGTCGGCGGCCGAGATGAGATGACGCTGCATCTGTCAGGCTCCGTAGGGCGAGTCGTGCGGAAGAGCGGGATAATTCGGGCGTCCTGGCGTGCGTGCGGGCACGCCGAGCGCGCGCACGGCACGGCGGCGCATACGCGGGGTGCTACGGGTGGGCGCCCGAGGCGTCCGGCTTGGCACCGAGCAGTACGGTGTCGCGACCGTCCTCCTCGGCGAGCTGGACCTTGACCGTCTCCCGCAGCGACGTCGGGAGGTTCTTGCCGACGTAGTCGGCGCGGATGGGCAGTTCGCGGTGGCCGCGGTCGACGAGGACGGCGAGCTGCACCGCGCGCGGGCGGCCGATGTCGTTCAGCGCGTCGAGGGCGGCGCGGATGGTGCGGCCGGAGAAGAGCACGTCGTCGACGAGGACGACGAGGCGGCCGTCGATGCCGTCACCGGGGATCTCGGTGCGGGCCAGGGCACGCGGGGGGTGCATGCGCAGGTCGTCGCGGTACATGGTGATGTCGAGCGAGCCGACCGGCATCTTGCGCTCGGTGATCTGCTCCAGCTTGTCGGCGAGCCGCCGGGCGAGGAAGACGCCCCGGGTCGGGATGCCGAGGAGCACCACGTCGTCGGCACCCTTGGCGCGTTCGACGATCTCGTGGGCGATGCGGGTCAGTACCCGCGCGATGTCGGGCCCTTCGAGAACGGGCCGCGCGTCCTGCTGCTGGTCCTGCTGCTTGTCCATACGAAACGGACCCCCTTCTCCGCCTCACGGGACGGACTTTAAAGGACGTCGGATATGCGCCACCTACGGTAGCAGGCCCACAGACCCTCCTCGAAGGCCCCCCTGACACTCCCCTGTCACTCTTCTGCCGCACCCCGATCACCCGCTCGGAGTAACGGATCGCGAATACCACGGAAGAGTCGGTGCGGACCATTCGGCTTGACGCAGCAGAGTAACGCTGCGTAACCTCACAGTGAGTTACCAGCCGCGCGGCCGACAACAGAGCCTGCCGCGTCGACACCTTGTCCGGGGAGCCATATGTCCAGCGAATACGCCAAACAGCTCGGGGCCAAGCTCCGGGCCATCCGCACCCAGCAGGGCCTTTCCCTCCACGGTGTCGAGGAGAAGTCCCAGGGCCGCTGGAAGGCCGTCGTGGTCGGTTCGTACGAGCGCGGCGACCGTGCCGTGACCGTGCAGCGCCTCGCCGAGCTGGCGGACTTCTACGGCGTCCCCGTGCAGGAGCTGCTGCCGGGCACCACCCCCGGCGGTGCCGCCGAGCCGCCGCCGAAGCTGGTCCTGGACCTGGAGCGGCTGGCCACCGTGCCGGCCGAGAAGGCGGGCCCCCTCCAGCGGTACGCGGCCACGATCCAGTCGCAGCGCGGTGACTACAACGGCAAGGTGCTCTCGATCCGCCAGGACGACCTGCGCACACTCGCCGTCATCTACGACCAGTCGCCCTCGGTCCTCACCGAGCAGCTGATCAGCTGGGGCGTCCTGGACGCGGACGCGCGCCGCGCGGTGGCGTCCCACGACGAGCTCTGAGCCTCGCCCACCTCAGCAGAAACGTGCCGCCGGGGTGGCCGGAACCGTTCGTACGGTTCTGGCCACCCCGGCGGTTTCTTGCCTGTGTGCGGCGCGGGCACGGCTCCTGGAGCTACTCCCGGCGCAGCGACGGCTTCAGGTCCTTCAGCCGGCCGAGCAGCCCGTTGACGAACGCAGGCGACTCGTCGGTGGAGAACTCCTTCGCCAACTGCACCATCTCGTCCAGGACGACGGCGTCCGGGGTCGCGTCCACCCAGAGCAGCTCGTAGGCGCCCAGGCGCAGGATGTTGCGGTCGACGACCGGCATCCGGTCCAGCGTCCAGTCGACCGAGTACTGGGCGATCAGCTCGTCGATGCGCTTGGCGCGCTCGGCGTAGCCCTCGACCAGCTCCATCGTGTACTCACTCACCGGCGGCTGCCGGGTGTCGGACCGGGAGTGCCGGACCCAGTCGGCGAGCACCGTCAGGACGTCGGCGCCGCGCTGATCGCCCTCGAAGAGGATCTGGAAGGCGCGCTTGCGGGCCGTGTTGCGAGCAGCCACGGTTAGCTGTTCACCCGGCCGAGGTAGTCGCTCGTGCGGGTGTCGACCTTGATCTTCTCACCGGTGGTGATGAAGAGCGGGACGTTGATCTGGTGACCGGTCTCCAGGGTGGCGGGCTTGGTGCCGCCGGTGGAGCGGTCGCCCTGGACGCCCGGCTCGGTCTCCTGGACGGTCAGCTCGACGGCGGCGGGCAGCTCGACGAAGAGGACCTCGCCCTCGTGCTGCGCGACGGTGGCCTCGAAGCCCTCGATGAGGAAGTTGGCGGCGTCGCCGACGACCTTGCGGTCGATCATCAGCTGGTCGTACGTCTCCATGTCCATGAAGACGAAGTAGTCGCCGTCCATGTACGAGAACTGCATGTCACGCTTGTCGACAGTGGCCGTCTCGACCTTGACGCCGGCATTGAAGGTCTTGTCGACCACCTTGCCGGAAAGCACGTTCTTGAGCTTGGTGCGCACGAAGGCCGGGCCCTTGCCGGGCTTGACGTGCTGGAACTCGACGACGGACCAGAGCTGGCCGCCTTCGAGCTTGAGCACCAGGCCGTTCTTGAGGTCGTTCGTGGAAGCCACGGTTGCGGAATCTCCTGGACTGGACTGTCGTGGACGACCCGGGAGCGTACGCACAGCGCGAGGCTAGAGCGCGAGCAGCTCCTTGGTCGTGATGGTGAGTAGCTCGGGTCCGCCGTCCGCCTCGGGGCGCACGACGAGCGTGTCATCGATCCGGACTCCGCCCCGGCCCGGGAGGTGAACCCCCGGTTCGACGGTGACCGGCACACAAGCGTCCAGTTTACCCATGGCCGCGGGGGCCAATTGCGGGTCCTCGTCGATTTCGAGTCCGACACCGTGACCGGTGAGTGCCGGAAGGTTCTCCGCGTACCCCGCCGAGTCCAGTGCCTGGCGGGTGGCGCGGTCCACATCGCGGCAGGCGGCACCGGGTGCGAGGGCCTCGCGTCCGGCCCGCTGGGCGGCGAAGACGAGGTCGTACAGCTCGATCTGCCAATCGGCCGGCGAGGTGCCGATGACGAACGTACGGCCGATCTCGCAGCGGTAGCCGCGGTACGTCGCGCCCAGGCACACGGAGAGGAAGTCGCCCTCCTCCACCCGCCGGTCGGTGGGCCGGTGGCCGCGGCGCCCGGAGTTGGGTCCGGTGCCCACCGAGGTGGGGAAGGCGGGGCCGTCCGCGCCGTGGTCGACGAGGCGGCGTTCCAGCTCCAGGGCCAGGTGCCGCTCGGTACGGCCGACCAGGATGGACTCCAGCAGCTCGCCGAGGGCCTGGTCGGCGATCTCGGCGCCGATGCGCAGGCAGGAGATCTCCTCCTCGTCCTTGACCACCCTCAGCTGCTCGACGGCCTGTCCGAGGTCGGTCAGGCGCAGCGTCGGCGCGACCGAGCGCATGGCGCGGTGGCGGACCACGGTGAGGTGGTGGTCCTCCGCGGCGAGGGACTCGGCACCCTGGTCCGCGGCGAGACCGGTGGCCGCGACGGCCGGATCGCCGCCGGGGCCGGGCAGGGTGCGGAGCTGGAGGGACTCGTCGGGCCGGCCCTCGTGCGGCCGGTCGTCCGGTGGGCCGGAGCAGACCAGCAGGTCCTCGGTCCTGCCGAGCAGCAGTACGGCGCCGTGCGGGGCGGCGCCCGCGAGATAGCGCACGTTGGCGGGCCGGGAGACGAGCGCCGCCGCGCTGCCGCCCGCGTTGCAGCGTTCCCGTAGGCGCGTCCGGCGGGCCGCGTAGACCTCTGACATGAGCCGAGCGTATGGCTCCGCCGGTGGGGGCGCCGCTTGGGTGGGCCGAGTGGGCGGGACCGGGAGATGCGGGGTGCGCCTACAGGGGTGGGGCCTTGGGTTGGGTGGCGGCCGGACGCCGGTGGGGGTTGCTCGCGCCCCCGCGGCGGAGCCGCATGTCGATACAGCCCCGCGCCCCTTCGGGGCGCCGGCCTGAACGGCGTCTACCAGTTCGGGGGGCTCGCTATCGAGCGGGAGAGGACCTCGTCCAGGAGGTGGGCGGTTTCCGGGATGTCGAGTTGGGAGTTGTCGATGATGGGGAGGCCGGAGCCGTACCAGCCGGCCATGCGGCCGTGGATGCGGGCGACCTCCTCGTCGGTGAGGCGGCGGTTGCCGCTGCGCTCGGCGTTGCGCTCCAGGACGATGTCCAGGCCGGGCAGCAGCACGACCGGGAGCAGGCCGGGTCCGACGTGCCGCTTCCAGCCGCCGAGGCCGACGACCGGGCGGTCCGGGAAGACCGCGTCGTCGAGGATGCAGGAGATGCCGTTGGCGAGGAAGTTCCGGGCGGAGAAGCCGCAGGTGCGGCGGGCGAGGCGGTACTGCGCCTCCGAGTGCTCGTTCCACCCGGTCTGGGGGTCGGCGAAGCCGGAGCGGACCCATTCGCGGACGTCGTCGAGGCTGATGTGCGCGGTCGGGACCCGGCGGTGGTCCGCCCAGTACTTGGCCACGCTGGTCTTTCCCGCGCCCGCGGGGCCGATGAGCAGCACCGCGAGGGTGGTCGTGGTGGGGTCGGGCGCGGCGGCCGTGGCGGGAGGCACGCTGGGCACGGCCACCGGGCCACCGGGCGGCAGCGGCACGTGGCCGGTGGTGTCCGGCGCGGGCGCGGCGGAAGCCGGCTGGCGGGGTGCCGGGGCGGGGGCCGGCTGGCGGGGTGCCGGGGCGGGGGCCGGCTGGTGGGGTGCCGGGGCGGGCGGCGGCTGGTGCGGGGCCGGGCCGGAGCCCGGGGGCGGGGCCGGGGCCTGGCGCGGCGCCATGGGGTATCCCGGCGCGGGCGGCGGCAGGGGGGCGGGGCCCTGGGGCGGGCCGGGGTGGTGTGCGGCCGGGGACCAGCCGAGGGCCGCTCCGTGCCCCGGCTGGTGGGGCGGCGGCAGCGGAGAACCCACTGGGTGCTGCATCCGGTGCCACTCCGTCTCGTACAGGCGATGGGCGCTGACGGCGGGAAGGAGGCCCCGCCGTCTTGCTACCGAACGGTACCGCCCCCGGCCGTCGTTTGGTGAACGGCCGGGGACGGCCCGAAGTGCCCGTCCCGCACGCCGAATCGGGCGGAACGACGCACCGGGGTACTACTCGCCCACCTCGCCGTAGGCGGCGAGGAGGACGGCCGGGTCGGGGCCCTCCAGAACGGTGGGCTTGGCGAGGCCGTCCAGGACGATGAAGCGCAGCAGGTCACCGCGCGACTTCTTGTCGACCTTCATGTTCTCGACCAGCTTGGGCCACTGGTCGTAGCGGTAGTGCAGCGGCAGGCCGACCGCTTCGAGGATGGCGCGGTGCCGGTCGGCGGTGGCGTCGTCCAGGCGGCCCGCGAGGCGGCCGAGTTCGGCGGCGAAGTGCATGCCGACGGAGACGGCGGCGCCGTGGCGCCACTTGTAGCGCTCGTTCTTCTCGATGGCGTGGCCGAGGGTGTGGCCGTAGTTGAGGATCTCCCTCAGGCCCGCTTCCTTGAGGTCGGACGAGACGACCTCGGCCTTGACCTTGATGGAGCGCACGATCAGCTCGGCGGTGTGCGGTCCGGCCGGGGTGCGCGCGGCCTGCGGGTCGGACTCGATCAGGTCGAGGATCGCCGGGTCGGCGATGAAGCCGGCCTTGATGACCTCGGCCAGGCCCGAGACGTAGTCGTTGACCGGGAGGGAGTCCAGGGCGGCGAGGTCGCACAGGACACCGGCCGGCGGGTGGAAGGAGCCGACGAGGTTCTTGCCCTCGGCGGTGTTGATGCCGGTCTTGCCGCCGACGGCGGCGTCCACCATGGCCAGCACCGTGGTGGGGACGGCGATCCAGCGCACCCCGCGCAGCCAGGTCGCGGCCACGAATCCGGCCAGGTCGGTGCTGGCACCGCCGCCGACCCCGACGATGACGTCGGTACGGGTGAACCCGGACTGGCCGAGCGCCTTCCAGCAGTACGCGGCGACCTCGGCCGTCTTGGCCTCCTCGGCGTTGGGCACCTGGATGGCGATCGCCTCGTAGCCCTGCCCGGCGAGGTCGGCGCGCAGCGCGTCACCGGTCT
This sequence comes from Streptomyces sp. CS113, assembly GCF_002188365.1. Taxonomy (NCBI): domain Bacteria; kingdom Bacillati; phylum Actinomycetota; class Actinomycetes; order Kitasatosporales; family Streptomycetaceae; genus Streptomyces; species Streptomyces sp. CS113. The sequence goes on along the minus strand of NZ_KZ195574.1, from coordinate 7,037,146 downwards.
CGGCGAGCGCCTCGGGGTGGATCACCGCGACGCGCTTGGCCTTCGTGCCGATCAGGCCGCCCAGCTCGCCCAGGAGCTGACGGCCCACCAGGACCTCGTAGGGGTCGGACCCCGCGGTGCCGCCGATCGGGATCCGGGTGACTGCCTCGCTCATACGTCCTTCAACTCCACTGCGTCCAGGGCGGCTTGGGTGACTTCTTCCGGCGTACGGCCGTCCGTGGCCACGACGGCCGTGGCGACCTCCTCGTAGAGGTGCCGGCGGGCTTCCATCAGTTCGCGCCACTGTTTGCGCGGGTTGACCGCCAGCAGCGGACGCGCCGCGTTCAGGCCGGTGCGCTTGACGGCCTCCTCGACGTCCATCGAGAGGTAGACGACCCGCTGCCCGGCGAGCAGCGCGCGGGTGTCCGCGTCCAGGACCGCGCCGCCGCCGAGGGCGAGGACGCCCTCGTGCTCGGCGAGCGCGGTCCGCACGGCCTCCTTCTCCAGGGCCCGGAAGGCGGCCTCGCCCTCGTCCACGAAGATCTCGGCGATGGTCCGCCCCTGGGCGATGACGATGTCCTCGTCCGTGTCCCGGTATCCCGTGCCCAGCCGCTCGGCGAGGAGCTGCCCGACGGTGGACTTGCCGACCCCCATCGGTCCGACCAGGACGATCAGCGGTGCGCTCATCGGATGTCCAGGTTGTCGAGGTAGGACCGCACGTTGCGGCGGGTCTCGGGCACGCTGTCGCCGCCGAACTTCTCGGCAACCGCGTCGGCGAGGACCAGGGCCACCATGGCCTCGGCGACGATGCCGGCGGCGGGGACCGCGGACACGTCGGAGCGCTGGTGGTGGGCCTGCGCGGCCTCGCCGGTGGTCACGTCCACGGTCTTCAGGGCGCGCGGCACGGTCGCGATCGGCTTCATCGCGGCGCGCACCCGCAGCAGCTCACCGGTGGTGAGACCGCCCTCGGTGCCGCCGGAGCGGCCGGAGACGCGCCGGATGCCGTCCGGTGTGTTCACGATCTCGTCGTGGGCCCGGGAACCGGGCACGCGGGCCAGTTCGAAGCCGTCGCCGATCTCGACGCCCTTGATCGCCTGGATGCCCATGAGGGCACCCGCCAGGCGCGCGTCGAGCTTGCGGTCCCAGTGGACGTGCGAGCCGAGGCCCACCGGCACGCCGTAGGCGAGGATCTCGACGACACCGCCGAGCGTGTCGCCGTCCTTGTGGGCCTGGTCGATCTCGGCGACCATCGCCTTCGACGCGTCCGCGTCCAGGCAGCGCACCGGGTCGGCGTCCAGCCGCTCCACGTCGGCCGGCGTCGGGTAGACCCCGCGGGGCGCCTTCGCCGAGGCCAGCTCGACGACATGGCTGACGATCTCGACGCCGGTCGTCTCCTTCAGGTACGACCGGGCCACCGCGCCCAGCGCGACACGGGCCGCCGTCTCCCGGGCGGAGGCGCGCTCGAGGATCGGCCGGGCCTCGTCGAAGCCGTACTTCTGCATGCCGGCGAGGTCCGCGTGACCGGGGCGCGGCCGGGTCAGCGGGGCGTTGCGCGCGAGGCCGGCCAGCACCTCCGGGTCCACCGGGTCGGCCGCCATGACCTGCTCCCACTTGGGCCACTCGGTGTTGCCGACCATGACGGCGACCGGGGAGCCCATGGTCAGACCGTGCCGGACGCCGCCGAGGAAGGTGACCTCGTCGCGCTCGAACTTCATCCGCGCACCGCGACCGTAGCCGAGCCGCCGCCTCGCCAGGTGGTCCGCCACCATCTCGGTGGTGATCGGCACACCGGCGGGCAGTCCCTCCAGTGTCGCGACGAGTGCGGGACCGTGGGACTCCCCCGCGGTCAGCCAGCGCAACCTGCTCAACGGTGCTCCTCAGTGCTCGCGCCCCGGTATGCCCCGCGTACGCGTCTTCTCCGCGTACGCGACGGTCCGACCGGGTGCGCGGCCCCGGTCCGCCGCCTCCGATCCTCCCACGTCCGGCCGCCGCACCCGGTCGCCGGTCCATTTGACGGACGCGCGGACGGCACACGCGCACGGAGCAGGGAGCACGGAGCACGGAGCACGGAGCACGGAGCACGGAGCACGGAGCACGAACGGGAACGCCCGACGCCCGGGGCGGACCCGGCGGCGTCACGCGGGCCGGTCGCCCTGCCGCTGCGCCGGAGCGTAGGACCCGAGGAAGTCGGCCCCGCTCTCCTGCCGCTGCGCCGGAGCGTAGGGACCGAGGAAGTCCGCGCCGCTCTGCCCCGCCCGCGCCGTCCCCGGCAGGGGCAGGCCCGCGCGGCTCGCGCGGCGCCGGGCGAGCCTGCGCCGCACCTTGACCACCCAGCTCGCGACGACGGCGAGCACGACGAGGGCGAGCATCGTGAACTGCACCCAGTCGGGCAGGAAACCCAGGACGGCCTCGAAGACCTGGGTCTTGGCGGAGGCCAGCGGCACACCTGTGTACATGGATCGTCTTCCCCTCCCGTTCCGCCCCCTGCGGAACCCGAGGGATATTAGCGATCCGCGAGCGCCTGTTCTCCCGCTTTTCGCATGGCGGCCAGCGGCGCGGGGGCCCGGCCGGTCATCTGCTCCACCTGGAGCACCGCCTGGTGCAGCAGCAGGTCGAGGCCGCTGACGACGGCACCGCCGTAGGCCGACCAGCGCGCGGCGAGCGCGGTGGGCCAGGGGTCGTAGAGCACGTCGAAGAGGGTGGCGGGCATCTCCGGGACGGCGGCGGCGAGGGCGTCGGTGGCGCCGGCCGGTGTGGTGGCCACCACCAGCGGGGCACGCAGTGCCTCCTCGGCGTCCGACCAGTCCGCGATGCGCACGTCGACGTCCAGCCGCCGGGCCCAGCCCCGCATCTCGTCGGCGCGCGCCGCGCTGCGCACGTAGACGGCGATCTCGCCGGTGCAGATCCGGGCCAGCGCGGCGAGCGCGGAGGACGCGGTGGCGCCGGCGCCGAGGATCGCGGCGGACTCGGCCTTCTCGACACCGTGCTCGCGCAGGGCGGCGACGATGCCGGGGATGTCGGTGTTGTCGCCGGTCCTGCGGCCGTCCTCGGTGAGGACGACCGTGTTCACCGCGTCCACGGAGGCCGCCGTCGCGCTGACCTCGTCGAGCAGCGGGATCACCGCCCGCTTGAGCGGCATGGTCAGCGACAGCCCGGCCCACTCGGGCCCGAGCCCCTCGAAGAAGCCCGGCAGCGCCGCCTCGTCCACGTCGAAGCGGTCGTACGTCCAGTCCGCGAGGCCCAGCTCCGCGTAGGCGGCGCGGTGCAGCGCCGGGGAGAGGGAGTGGGCGATCGGGGAGCCGAGCACGGCGGCCCGGCGCCGGTCAGTTGCCGGAGCTGGCATCGAACTTGTCCTTCAGCTTCAGGAACTCGTCGTGGGTCTTGGCGAACTCGGTCCTCTTCACGCCGTCGGTGGCCACGAAGTAGATCCAGCCGTCCTTGGTGGGGTTGAGCGCCGCTTGCAGGGCCTCTTCGCCGGGGTTGCTGATGGGGCCGGGCGGCAGGCCCCGGTGGTAGTAGGTGTTGTACGGGTCCGGGTTGGTGTTGATCTCGGACTCGCTGATGTGGATCTTGCTCTGGCCCATGAGGTAGTTGAACGTCGAGTCGAACTGGAGCTTCTGGTTCGTCTCGGTGTTGTCGGTCTTGAGCCTGTTGTAGATGACCTCGGCCATCTTGCGGAAGTCCTCGTGCGTCTTGCCCTCGGCCTGCACCAGGCTCGCGGCGGTGAGCAGCTCCCACGGCCCTTCGAGGCCGAGGCTCTCCGCCTTCTGCTCCAGGCCGATCTTCTCGTACTGCTCGCTGGCTCGTGCCACCATCTGCTTGAGCACGTCCTCGGGCTTCTGGCCCTTGGCCGCCGAGTAGCTGGACGGGTAGAGGAAGCCCTCCAGCGGGTCCTTGACGTCCTTGTGGTTCAGCGCCCATTCGGGCAGACCGAGGCTCTTGTACTCGGACTTGGCGACCTTGGCGGTGGTGCCGTCCTTCACCTCGAGGCGTTTGTCGATGAGCTTGTAGACGTCGGCGTTGCGCCTGCCCTCGGCGATGATCAGGTTGCTGCGGCTCTTCGGGCTGAGCAGGAGTTCGACCGCGCTGTCGGCCGACATCTCCTTCTGCAACGTGTACACGCCGTCCTGGATGCTCTTGCCGCGGGGGTTGCTCTGCTGGGCGGAGATGAACGCGTCGACGCTCTTCACCACGCCCTGCCGCTTGAGTTCCTGGCCGATCGTGGAGCCGCCCGCGCCCTTGGGGATGGTGACGGTCACCTGCTCGCCGTTGCCGTCGCCCGCGTAGTCCGGGGCCGCGCCGAAACGATCCTGGTAAAACTGGTATCCGAAATATCCGACACCTGCCACGCCGCCGCCGAGCACCAGGCACACCACCAGGCAGGCGCATCCGCTGCGGCGTTTCTTCGGCTTGCCGCCGCCCCGGGCCCTGCGGTCCTCGCGACCGCCGCGGCCGTCGCCCGGCGCGTCGTCGTCCTCGTCCGCGTCCCCGCCGGCGAAGAAGGCGTGCTCCCCCTCGTCCGGTCCGGGATCCCAGTCGGTGCGCTGCGGCTCGGGCTCGGCGCGCCGGCGGGTGGGCGGCTCCGGCGGCGGGTACGCCTCGGGGGTGCCGTAGAAGTCGGGCTGTTCGGCGCCGTAGCCGCCGGCCTGCTGTCCGTAGGGGTCGGACGGGTCGGCGGGATAGTGCGCCTGGGGGTGCGCGCCGCTGCCCCAGCCGCCGTTGTCGTAGCCCTGCTGCGGCTGGGCCTGGGGCGCGTACTGCTGGTCGTACTGCTGCTGTCCGCCGTACGAGTGCTGGTCGTACTGGGGCTGACCGTACTGGTCGTACTGGGGCTCGGGGTGCTGGTGGCCGTACGCGTCGTACTGAGGCTGCCCGCCGCCGTACGACGACTGGCCGCCGTTGCTCCAGTCGCCGTAACCCTGCTGCGCCTGCTGCTCCGGATACTGCTGCGGCTGGCCGCCGTAGGGGGACTGCTGACCCGCCTGGGCCTGCTGCCCGCCCCATCCGCCGTCCCCGTACAACGGGTCCTCGGGATGCCACGGTTCGGAGCCTGGGCCCCGGCCATACTCAGTCATCGATCCCCTAGAGCCGCGAGGCGACGGGGGCGCGACCTGTGCCGAAGGGTCCGCTTCCGTTCCGCCTCTTGCTGTGCGGTGGCTGTTCGAATGCCTCCGCATCGCGCGGAACGTTACCGTACCGCGATCAGATGACCACTTCGACGCCCTCGCCGGGTGGCCTGCCTGACACCCGTTCGGATTCGAGGGCCTGCTGGAGGATGATCACGGCTGCGGCCTGGTCGATGACGGACCGGCCCTTCTTGGACTTCACTCCCGAGGCGCGCAGCCCCTGGCTGGCGGTGACCGTCGTCATGCGTTCGTCCACCAGCCGGACCGGGACGGGCGCGATGCCCCTGGCCAGCTCCTGCGTGAAGCCCCTGACCTTGGCGGCGGCCGGGCCCTCGCCCCCCTTGAGGGAGCGGGGGAGGCCGACGACGACCTCGATGGGCTCGTACTCCGCGACCAGCTGCCGCAGGCGCCGGTGCGCGGCCGGGACGTCGCGGCCGGGGACGGTCTCCACCGGGGTGGCGAGGATGCCGTCGGGGTCGCAGGACGCGACCCCGATGCGGGCGTCACCGACGTCCACGGCCAGCCGGCGGCCGCGGCGCATCGCCGGGCCGTCCGTCCGGTCGTTCTCGGACGTGCTCACTTGGCGGTGTCCGCCACGAGGCGCTCGACGGCGTCGACGGCGTCGCCGATGGCGGCCGCGTTCTGGCCGCCGCCCTGGGCGACGTCCGGCTTGCCGCCACCGCCGCCGCCGAGGGTCTTGGCGGCGGTGCGCACCAGGTCACCGGCCTTGAGGCCGCGCTCGCGGGCCGCCTCGTTGGTGGCGATGACCGTGAGGGGCTTGCCGCCCACCGTGGTGAACAGGGCGACGACCGCGGCCCGGCCGCCCTGGATGCGGCCGCGCACGTCGAGGACCAGCTTGCGCAGGTCGTCGGCGGTGGTGCCGTCGGGGACCTGACCGGTCACCAGGGCCACGCCGCGCACGTCCTTGGCGGAGTCGGCGAGACCGCCGGCGGCCTGGAGGACCTTCTCCGCGCGGAACTTCTCGATCTCCTTCTCGGCGTCCTTGAGCTTGCCGAGCATCGCGGAGACCTTCTCCGGCAGCTCCTCCGGACGGCCCTTGATCAGCTCCTGGAGCTGGGCGACGACCGTGTGCTCGCGGGCGAGGAAGCTGTAGGCGTCCACGCCGACCAGGGCCTCGATGCGGCGCACGCCGGAGCCGATGGAGGACTCGCCGAGCAGCTTGACCAGGCCGAGCTGGGCGGTGTTGTGCACGTGGGTGCCGCCGCACAGCTCCTTGGAGAAGTCGCCGATGGTGACGACGCGCACGCGCTCGCCGTACTTCTCGCCGAACTCGGCGATGGCGCCCTGCTTCTTGGCCTCGTCGATGCCCATGACGTCGGCGCGCACGTCGAGGTCGCGGGCGAGCACCTCGTTGATCTTCTGCTCGACGTCGGTCATCACGGCCGTCGGCACGGCGGACGGCGAACCGAAGTCGAAGCGGAAGCGGCCGGGCTGGTTCTCAGAACCGGCCTGCGCGGCCGTCGGGCCGAGGGCGTCGCGCAGCGCCTGGTGGGTGAGGTGGGTCGCCGAGTGGGCGCGGGCGATGGCCTTGCGGCGGCGGTCGTCGATGGAGGCCTGCGCCTTGGCACCGACGGTGACCTCGCCGACCTGGACGACGCCCTTGTGGACGTACACGCCGGGCACCGGCTTCTGGCAGTCGCGGACCTCGATCACGGCGCCGGTGTCGACCCGGATCCTGCCGGTGTCGCCGATCTGGCCGCCGCCCTCGGCGTAGAACGGGGTGCGGTCCAGGACGATCTCGACCTCGTCGCCCTCGGTGGCGGCCGGGGAGGAGGCGCCGTCGACGAGGATGCCGACGATCGTGGACTCGCTCTCGGTGTCGGTGTAGCCGACGAAGTCGGTGGCACCGGCCTTGTCGGCGATCTCCCGGTAGGCACCGGCACCGGCGTGACCGGTCTTCTTGGCCTGGGCGTCGGCCTTGGCGCGCTCCCGCTGCTCCTTCATCAGGCGCCGGAAGCCGTCCTCGTCCACGGACAGCCCCTGCTCGGCGGCCATCTCCAGGGTGAGGTCGATCGGGAAGCCCCAGGTGTCGTGGAGCAGGAACGCCTTGTCACCGGCGAGGACGGTGCCGCCGGAGGCCTTGGTGTCGGTGACGGCCGTGTCGAGGATGTTGGTGCCGGCCTTCAGCGTCTTGAGGAAGGCGTTCTCCTCGGCGAGGGCCACCTTCTCGATCCGCTCGCGGTCGGTGATCAGCTCGGGGTACTGCTGCCCCATCATGCCGATCACGACGTCGATGAGGTCCTTGACGACCGGGCCGGTCGCACCGAGCAGGCGCATGTTCCGGATGGCGCGGCGCATGATGCGGCGCAGCACGTAGCCGCGGCCCTCGTTGCCGGGGGTGACGCCGTCGCCGATGAGCATCACGGAGGTGCGCATGTGGTCGGTGACCACGCGCAGGGAGACGTCCGAGGCCTGGGCGTCGCCGTAGGCCACGCCGGTCAGTTCGGTGGCCTTGTTGATGACGGCCATGGAGGTGTCGATCTCGTACATGTTCTGCACGCCCTGCAGAATCATGGCGAGGCGTTCCAGGCCGAGACCGGTGTCGATGTTCTTGCTCGGCAGTTCGCCGAGGATCTCGAACTCCTCCTTGCCGATGCCCTCGCCCCGCTCGTACTGCATGAAGACGAGGTTCCAGATCTCCACGTACCGCTCGTCGTTGACGGCGGGGCCGCCCTCGACGCCGAACTCGGGGCCGCGGTCGTAGTTGATCTCGGAGCAGGGGCCGCAGGGGCCGGGGACGCCCATGGACCAGTAGTTGTCCTTCTTGCCGAGGCGCTGGATGCGCTCGGTGGGGACGCCCACGACGTCGTGCCAGATGCGCTCGGCCTCGTCGTCGTCCTGGTAGACGGTGATCCACAGGCGCTCGGGGTCGAGGCCGTAACCGCCCTTGTCCTGGGCGCTGGTGAGCAGCTCCCAGGCGTACTTGATGGCGCCTTCCTTGAAGTAGTCGCCGAAGGAGAAGTTGCCGCACATCTGGAAGAACGTGCCGTGCCGGGTGGTCTTGCCGACCTCTTCGATGTCCGGCGTGCGCACGCACTTCTGCACGCTGGTGGCGCGGTCGAAGGGCGGCTTGACCTCACCCAGGAAGTAGGGCTTGAAGGGCACCATGCCGGCCGGGACGAGGAGCAGAGTCGGGTCGTCCGCGATGAGCGACGCCGAAGGGACGACGGTGTGACCGCGCTCCTCGAAGAAGCTCAACCAGCGGCGACGAATCTCGGCCGACTCCATCAGTGGTCCTCATTCCGGTTGTACGAGTACGTCGTGTACGTCGTGCTGTCGTCGACGACGGACTTCGGGTCCTTGCTGTTCTCGATGGCGGCGTGGTGCCGCAGTGCGGGCAGTTCACGGTCGACGGGGGCGTTCAGGCCCAGCGCGTCGTCGAGTTCGGCCTCCCGCTGGGCCATGTTGTCGCGGACGTCGAGCGCGAAACCCACCGCGCGGTCCTTGACTCGGGTGCCCACGTCGAGCGCCTTGTTCGCCGCGGTGGCGGCGAGGCTGTCGGGGGTGAGCTGCTTGAGCTTCCGGTTGACCTTGGTGGTGGCCCACACACCGGCGGCCACGCCGGTGCCGAACCAGAACGTACGGCGGAACATCGCTCGGTCAGCCCTTCTTCCGCTTCGTCCGCCGCGCGGCCGGGAGCGTACGGCCCACGATCACGGTGCGCCGTGCCTGGTCGGCGGGGGCGGACATGTCCTCCTTGCGACCGCCGAGTGCCCGGCGCACGCCGTATCCGAACGCCGCGACCTTGACCAGCGGGCCGCCGAAGGTGGAGGCCACGGTGGTGGACAGCGCGGAGGCGTTCGAGGTGACCTCCTGGACGTCGGAGGCGATCGCGTCGACCCGGTCGATCTGGGTCTGCGCGCTGCGCACCGCCGCGGAGGCGTCGGCCAGCAGCGGGACGGCCTGGTCGGTCACGTCCGCCACGAGTTTGGTGGTCGTCCTGAGCGTCTGGGCCAGCCTCGCCAGTGCGACGGCGAGGAAGGAGACCAGGATCGCCCAGAAGACGGCCACCAGGATCCCGGCCACCTCGCCACCGGACACTGTGTGCACCCGCTCCCTGAAAGACGTGCCTGAACATCGGGAAAGTCGTGCACCGAGCCTATCGCGCCGGGCGCGGGGCTCCGTACCCGATTCCCCGTCCCGCGCGGCGCGGTGCGGCCGGGTCCGACCGAGCGATTGTACGGAGTGAACACGGTTCAGTACGCTCCGTGTCTTATGCGAGACCATCGGCGCGACGGCATCCCGCACGGCAATCTCCCGCTGGAACTCGACACGTTCGTGGGCAGAGGAGCGCAACTGGCGGAGCTGGCCCGGGCGCTGGACTCCGCGCGGCTGGTGACCGTCACCGGCGCCGGTGGCGTCGGCAAGTCCCGGCTGGCCGCGCGGGCGGCGGCGCGCCGCTCACCCCGGGACGGCGTGTGGCGGGTGCAGCTGGCGCCGGTGCGGGACGAGGAGTTCGTCGACTACGCGGTCGTGGAGGCGCTGGGCCTGACCGACCACACGACCAGGCTGCCCCGGGAGACGCTGATCGCGCACCTGGCCGAGCGCGAGCTGCTGCTGCTCCTGGACGGGGTCGAGCACCTGGTGGACGCCTGCGCGGCGCTGGTGACCGACCTGCTGGGCCGCGCCCCGGGGCTGCGGGTGCTGGCGGTGGGGCGCAGGCCGCTGGGCGTGGCCGGGGAGCGGCTCGTCCCGCTGGCGCCGCTGGGGACGGAGGAGGCGATGGAGCTGCTGACGGTCCGGGCCGGGCAGCGCAGCGTCACCTGCGGCTACGCCGCCGACCCGGACGCGGACCAGCGGGAGGTGCGCGAGCTGTGCCGGCGTCTGGACGGGATCCCGCTGGCGATCGAGCTGGCGGCGGGGCGCCTGGGCGCGCTGTCGCCGGGGCAGGTGCTGCGCCGCCTGGACGACCGGTTCCGGCTGCTGACGGGCGGGGACCGCACCGCGCTGCCCCGGCACCGGACGCTGCGCACCGCGATCGGCTGGAGCCACGAGCTGTGCACGCCGCCGGAGCGGCTGCTGTGGGCGCGGCTGTCCGTGTTCGCCGGCCCGTTCGAGCTGGAGGCCGCCGAGTACGTGTGCAGCGGGGACGGACTGCCGGCCGACGACGTGCTCGACGTCCTCTCCGCACTGCTCGCGCAGTCCGTGCTGACCCGCGAGGAGTCCCCGGCCGGGGTGCGCTACCGGATGCTCGACACGGTACGGGCGTACGGCGCCGACTGGCTGGCGGCGACGGGAGACGCGGACCGGCTGCGGCGGCGGCACCGGGACTGGTACGTGGGCCTGGCGACCTGGTGCGAGCTGGAGTGGTTCTCGCCGCGCCAGGGCGAGGTGGCCGCGCGGGTGGACGCGGAGCTGCCGAATCTGCGCAGCGCCCTGGAGCACTGCCTGGACGAGCCGGACGGCGCGCACCTGGGCCAGTACCTGGCGGGCGCCCTGTGGTTCCACTGGGTCGGCTGCGGACGGCTGTCGGAGGGGCGGCACTGGCTGGAGCAGGCGGTGCGGCTGGACGCGGAGCCGACGGCGGGCGAGCAGTCCCGGCTGAAGGCGCTGTGGGTGCTCGCCTACGTGGCGATCCTCCAGGGCGACACGGTGCCGGCGCTGGCGGCGCTCCAGGAGTGCCGCGAGGAGGCGGAGCGCTCGGCGAACCCGACGGCGGTGGCGTACGCGGAGCACCGCAGCGGCTGCCTGGCCCTGGTGACCGACGACATGCCGCGCGCCGAGCGGCTGTTGCGCTCCGCGCTGCACCGCTACCAGGAGATCGGCGAGCTGAACAGCAACGTGCTGATGGGCCAGGTGGAGCTGGCGATGGCGCGGGCCTTCCAGGGCGATCTGCCGGACGCGGTGCGCCTGTGCGAGGACGTGCGCCAGGTGTGCGAGGACCACGGGGAGCGCTGGGCGCGCGGATACGCCCTGTACGTGCTGGCCTACGCGGCCTGGAGCGACGGCGAGCCGCTGCGCGCCCGTGAGCTGCTGGCCGACTGCCTGGGCAGTGCGCACCGCTTCCGCGACCAGCTGGGTTCGGTGCTGGCGGTGGAGCTGCTCGCCCTGGTCACGGTGGCGGAGGGCGATGCGGCGGAGGCGGCGGTGCTCCAGGGCGCGGCGGGGCGGATGTGGCCGTCGGTGGGGCTGCCGCTGTTCGGCTCGGCGCACTACAACGCGCCGCACGAGCTGTGCGAGGCGGCGGCCCGGGAGCAGCTGGGCGACGAGCGGTACGAGGAGTGCGTACGGCACGGGACGCTGCTGGGCCGCCGGGAGGCGGTCGCGCGGGCGCTGCGCCGGCCGGGGGTGGCCGTCTCGCTGCCCGCGCCGCGCTCGACGGCCGGGGGGCGGGCCGCGGCGGACGCCCGGACGGCGAAGCCCGCCGCCTCGCCCACCCGGAAGGGCGGGGAGACGGCGGGCTGAGGTACCGCGGGTGGTACCGCGCCTGCTGGATTCAGCGGATGTGCTGGATCAGCGGGCGTAGTACTCGACGACGAGCTGCTCGTCGCAGATCACCGGGATCTCCTTGCGGTTCGGCTCGCGGTCCAGGCGGAACGCCAGGGCCTTGAGGTTCACCTGGAGGTAGCGCGGGGTCTCGCCGTCGGGGGCGAAGCCACCCTCGCGGGCGATGGTGAAGAGCGTCTTCTCCTTGGAGCGCTCGCGCACCTGCACCACGTCGTCCGGGCGGACGCGGAAGGACGGCTTGTCGACCTTCTGGCCGTTGACCTGGATGTGGCCGTGGACGACCATCTGGCGGGCCTGGTAGATCGTGCGGGCGATGCCCGAACGCAGGACCAGCGCGTCGAGACGGCGCTCGAGCTCGATGACCAGGGCCTCGCCGGTCTTCATGTTGGTCTTGGAGGCACGCTCGTAGGCGCGGACGAGCTGGCGCTCGCTGAGGTCGTACTGCGCGCGCAGACGCTGCTTCTCGAGCAGACGGACCTTGTAGTCCGAGTTCTGCTTGCGGCCGCGGCCGTGCTCACCCGGCGGGTAGGGGCGGGCCTCGAAGTACTTGACGGCCTTCGGGGTGAGCGCGATGCCGAGGGCACGCGACTTCTTGACCTTGGGGCGGGGCTGGTTCGCCACTGTCTGTGTCTCTTCTCTAGGTTTCCGGCTTGTCAGGATGGTGGGAGGTCGCAATCCGCAGCCGGGGAAACCCGCCGGGTCCGCTCGGGACCTGCCGGGCAGCCGCTCCCTGGTCTGGGCACATACGTGCAGCACGCGAGTGGCCCACCGACCGCTCCCGGAACTCCGGGTGGTGGTGGGCTGCCCGCGACACCATCGACGGTGCGCGACGCTCCTGGAACCCGTGAGGGCTCCGGCCGGTTGTCCCGTTCTGACTGCACGGGACTCGGCGCTCCGGGCGATTCTACAGGCTGTTCAGGACGGCTTGCGACCGAGGTGCCCGCGGGTCCACTCCACCGCGTCCGCGTACCGGGCCTCGGCGCCGTGCCGGGTCGGCGTGTAGTACGTCCGCTCCTTCAGCCCGTCCGGGGCGTACTGCTGGGCGGCGATGCCCTCGGGCAGGTCGTGCGGGTACACGTACCCCTGGCCGTGCCCCAGCTTGCCGGCGCCCTTGTAGTGGCTGTCGCGCAGGTGCGCCGGGACCGGTCCGGCGTGCACCTTGCGCACGTCCTCCAGGGCGGCGCCGATGGCGGTGGTCGCGGCGTTGGACTTGGGGGCCAGCGCCAGGGCGATGGTGGCGTGGCTGAGGGTGAGGGCGGCTTCGGGGAAGCCGATCATCGCGACGGCCTGGGCGGCGGCGACGGCGATCTGGAGTGCGTTCGGATCGGCCAGGCCGATGTCCTCGCTGGCGGAGATCATCAGGCGCCGGGCGATGAAGCGGGGGTCCTCGCCGGCCTCGATCATCCGGGCCAGGTAGTGCAGGGCGGCGTCCACGTCGGAGCCGCGGATGGACTTGATCAGGGCGCTGGCGACGTCGTAGTGCTGGTCGCCGTCGCGGTCGTACTTCACCGCGGCCCGGTCGACCGTCTCCTCCAGCGTGGTCAGCCCGATCTCCGCCTCGCCCTTGTCGAGCGCGGCCCCGGCGGCGGCCTCCAGCGCGGTCAGCGCACGGCGGGCGTCGCCGCCGGCGATGCGCAGGAGGTGCTCCTCGGTGTCCTCGGGCAGGGTGACGGCGCCCTTCAGGCCGCGCTCGTCGGTCAGGGCGCGGCGCAGCAGGTCCCGGACGTCGTCGTCGGTGAGGGGTTCGAGCGTCAGGAGCAGGGAGCGGGACAGCAGCGGGGAGATCACCGAGAAGTACGGGTTCTCGGTGGTGGCGGCGATCAGGGTGACCCAGCGGTTCTCCACGGCCGGGAGCAGGGAGTCCTGCTGGGCCTTGCTGAAGCGGTGGATCTCGTCGAGGAAGAGGACGGTCTCCTTGCCGTACCCGCCGACCGCGCGGCGGGCGCCGTCGATGACCGCGCGGACCTCCTTGACGCCCGCGGTGATCGCCGACAGCTCCACGAAGCGCTTGTTGGTGGCCTTGGAGACGACGTACGCCAGGGTGGTCTTGCCGGTGCCCGGCGGCCCCCAGAGGATGACCGAGGAGGGCCCCGCGGGTCCGGACGCGCCCTCGCCGACCAGGCGGCGCAGGGGGGATCCGGGCTTGAGCAGGTGCTGCTGGCCGACGACCTCGTCGAGGGTGCGCGGGCGCATCCGCACGGCGAGGGGGCTGCCGGTCGGGTCCTTCTCCTGGCGTTCTTCGGCTGCGGCGGTGAACAGATCGGGCTCCACGCTCTGAACCCTAAAGGACCGCACCGACAACGCGGCGGGCCCGGTGGGCCCGCCCTCGCGGAAGGCCGGTCAGCTGGTCCAGAAGTCCCACCAGCGGGTGAGGACCATCATGCCGATGATGCCGATGTGCAGCACCGGCAGGACCCAGGTGAACTCGCCGAAGAACCCGCGCAGCCAGCCCGGCGCGGGCAGGAAGCCCTTGCGAACGTTGAAGGAGGTCACGTACCAGAACATCAGGATGGTGGCGACCCAGGCCAGGCAGCACCACAGGCACAGCGAGTTGATCCGGTACAGGGACTCGAACTGCAACCAGGAGACGAAGCCGACACCGAAGAGGCAGCCGGCGTTGAAGGTCAGCCAGTACCAGCGCGGGTAGGTGGCGCGGGCGAGCAGACTCATGCCGACGCAGATGACGATGCCGTAGGCGACGAGGCCGAGCATCGGGTTGGGGAAGCCGAAGGCGGAGGCCTGGTCGCTCTCCATGATGTTGCCGCAGGAGACGACGGGGTTGAGGCTGCAACCGGGCGTGAACGTGGTGCCGGCGACCTTGGCCTCGAGGATCTTCTGCTTGTCGATCGTGATGACCCAGGCGGCGAGCAGGCCGGCCGCGCCCGTGATCACCAGCAGCAGTGCGAGGGCCCGGCTGCCGCCCTCGGTGCGCGGGGTGCGGGCGCCGGCGTCCGGCGCGGACTCTGCCACGGTGGAGACGTCCTTCACTGTCGTCTTGCTCATCACGCCGATTCCGTCACTGGGGAGTGGGACCTGCTTCGGGCAGGGGCCATTGTGCCGCACAAGCCTGTATGGGCACTGTTCGATGAGCCTATGAACGGATCGGCGATCACCCCGGAGCGGCGCGTTCCGGCCACCGCCCGTTCCTCAGGGGCACGCGCGAGCGAATACGCGTGCCCCTGAAGGGTGCCGGCCCGCTAGCCGAGCCTCGACTCCAGCTCCGCCACGATCTCGTTGACGCCGATCGCGGTCTGCTCTCCGGACTCCATGTCCTTGAGCTGGACGACGCCCTCGGCCAGGTCGCGCTCGCCCAGGATCAGGGTGTAGCGGGCGCCCGAGCGGTTGGCCCCCTTCATCGCGGACTTGAGGCCCTTGTCTCCGTAGGAGAAGTCGGCGGCGACGCCGTTCTTGCGCAGCTCGGTGACCTTGGCGAACAGGATCCGGCGGGCCTCCTCCCCCAGCGGCACCGCGAAGACGGAGGTGGTGGACGGGATGTCCAGTTCGATGCCCTCCGCCTCCAGGGCGAGGACGGTGCGGTCGACGCCGAGGGCCCAGCCGACCGAGGGCAGCGAGGGACCGCCGATCATCTCGGACAGGCCGTCGTAGCGGCCGCCGCCGCCCACCGCGGACTGGGAGCCCAGGCCGTCGTGGACGAACTCGAACGTCGTGCGCGTGTAGTAGTCCAGGCCGCGCACCAGCTTCGGGTCGTCCTCGAAGACCACGCCCGCCGCCGTGATCAGCTCGCGCACCTCCTCGTGGTACGCCTTGCAGGCGTCGCACAGGTAGTCGCGCAGCAGCGGGGCGTCGGTGAGCTGCTTCTGGACGTCCGGGCGCTTGTCGTCCAGGACGCGCAGCGGATTGATCTCCGCGCGGCGCAGGGTCTCCTCGTCCAGGTCGAGCCCCCGCAGGAAGTCCTGGAGCGCGGCCCGGTAGACCGGGCGGCACTCCTGGTCGCCCAGGGAGTTGAGCAGGATGCGGAAGTCCCGCAGGCCGAGCGCGCGGTACGACTGGTCGGCCAGGATGATCAGTTCGGCGTCCAGGGCCGGGTCCTCGGCACCGATCGCCTCGGCGCCGACCTGGGAGAAGTGGCGGTAACGGCCCTTCTGGGGGCGCTCGTAGCGGTACTGCGAGCCCGAGTACCAGACCTTGACGGGCAGGCCGCCCGCCTTGTGCAGGTTGGCCTCCAGGACCGCGCGCAGCACCGGAGCGGTGGTCTCCGGGCGCAGGGCGAGCCGGTCGCCGCCCTTGGTCTCGAAGACGTACATCTCCTTGGTCACGATGTCGGTGGACTCGCCGACACCGCGTGCGAACAGCTCGACGTTCTCGAAGCCGGGCGTCTCGATGTAGCCGTAGCCGGAGTTGCGCAGCGGGGCGGCGATCGCCTCGCGGACGGCCAGGAACTTGGCGGAGTCGGGCGGCAGCAGGTCGTACGTGCCCCTGGGGGCCTTGAAGGTACTCACGGAAGGTCTCGTCACATTCCTCGTCGGGGAGCCTCGGCAGCTCCCTGGCCGGCTGCCGCCACCTGCCGCAGATACGGGTTGGTGGCGCGCTCCTGGCCGATGGTCGTCTGGGGGCCGTGTCCGGACAGCACCACGGTCGCGTCGTCGAGCGGCAGGCACACGCGTGCCAGGGACTCGAGCAAGTCGTCCATGGAGCCGCCGGGGAGGTCGGTGCGTCCGATGGAGCCGGCGAACAGCAGGTCGCCCGAGAACATCACCGGCGGGATGTCCGCCGCCTCGGGCAGGCCGAAGGTCACCGACCCCTTGGTATGGCCCGGGGCGTGCGCGACGGTCAGCTCCAGACCCGCCAGCGCCAGCTTCGCGCCGTCGGTCAGCTCCTTGACGTCGTCGGGTTCCCCCACGGTCAGCTCGCCCATGAGCGGCATGCCGATGCTGCGGCCGATGCCCTTCTCGGGGTCGCTCATCATGTAGCGGTCCTCGGGGTGGATCCAGGCCGGCACGTCGTGGGCGCCGCACACCGGGACGACCGAGGCGACGTGGTCGATGTGGCCGTGGGTGAGGACGACGGCGACGGGCTTGAGCCGATGCTTGCGGATCGCTTCCTCGACTCCGGGGGCCGCCTGGTGGCCCGGGTCGATGATCACGCACTCCTCACCGGCGGCGGGGGCGACGAGATAGCAGTTCGTCCCCCAGGCCCCGGCGGGGAACCCGGCAATGAGCACGATCGTCCTTCGTTTGTGTCGGTACGGGTGGGCTTGCGAACGGGTCGCGCCCATGGTCAGAGCCTACCGGCGGTGCCGATTCCTCAGCGAACCCATATACGGTACGGGGCTACACGCCCACGGTCGGCTCATCGCACCCACGCGTACCGGTCGGCACACGAAGACGCATGAGGAGAGAACCCGGTGGTCACCCAGGAGCAGCGGCGGCGTCAGCTCGCCCGGGAGAAGTTCTTGCGGCAGCAGCAGCGACGTACCTCCGCACGACGCAAGGCGCGCATGCGCAACGCCGCGATCGCCTCGGTGCTCGGCGTGATCCTGATCGGCAGCGTCGCGCTGTACACGACCGGCGTGGTCCTCGGGGACGACGACGACAGCAAGACGAACGCGAGCGCCGAGGTCACGCCGAGCGCCTCGGCCCCGAGCAAGGCGCCGGACCCGTGCGAAAAGCCCGCCGAGGGCAAGGTCAAGACGCAGACCTGGAAGAAGGAGCCTGCGATGACCGTCGACAAGTCGGCGAAGTACACCATGAAGCTGGCGACCACGTGCGGTGACATAGACCTCGCGCTGAAGACGGACGCGGCACCGCACACCGTGAACTCGTTCAACTTCCTGGCGGGCAAGGGCTTCTTCGACCACACGCCGTGCCACCGCCTCACCACCAACGGCATCTACGTGCTTCAGTGCGGCGACCCGACGGGGCAGGGCAACGGCGGTCCGGGCTACACCATCCCGGACGAGAACCTGAAGGACAAGAGCCTCAAGTCGAACACGTACCCGGCGGGCACGGTGGCGATGGCGAACACGGGTCAGCCGGGCTCCGGCGGCAGCCAGTTCTTCCTCGTGTACCAGGACAGCCCGCTGCCGCCGAGCTACACGCCGTTCGGCACCATCTCCGACAAGGGCATGGCCGTGCTGAAGAAGATCGCGGAGGCCGGGGAGAGCACCGGTCAGGGTGACGGAGCGCCCAACGCGACGGTCGTGATCGACAAGGCCACCGTCACGAAATCCTGACCCTCATCAGCGAAAGTTCGGTCGTGCGGGATGCGGACAGGCCACCCGCCGGTCGCCTATGTTGGCCGTGACGAAACTGTGGACGATGCCCGGGGGTAGCGAAGCCCTCCGCAGGCATCATGTGGAGGAGGCGCTGTGAGCAGCGACCCGTGGGGCCGCGTCGACGAGACGGGGACCGTGTACGTGCGTACGGCCGACGGCGAGAAGGTCGTCGGTTCCTGGCAGGCAGGCTCCCCCGAGGAGGCGCTGGCCTACTTCGAACGCAAGTACGAAGGACTGGTTGTCGAGATCGGCCTCCTCGAAAAGCGGGTGAAGACCACCGACCTGTCGGCCAAGGACGCCCAGACCGCCGTCGACCACCTGCGCGAGCAGGTGGACGCGCACCACGCGGTCGGCGACCTGGAGGCGCTGCGGACCCGGCTGGACCAGCTCGTCGCGCTCGTGGAGGCACGGCGCGAGGAGCGCAAGGCCCAGCGGGCCAAGCAGTCCGACGAGGCACGCGGCGCCAAGGAGGCCCTGGTCGCCGAGGCCGAGGAGCTGGCCCGCTCCGACCAGTGGCGGGCGGCCGGTGAGCGGCTGCGGTCCCTGGTCGACACCTGGAAGGGCCTGCCGCGCCTGGACCGCAAGTCCGACGACGAGCTGTGGCACCGCTTCTCGCACGCGCGCTCGGCGTTCTCCAAGCGCCGCAAGCAGCACTTCGCGCAGCTCGACGCGCAGCGCGAGGAGGCGCGGCGGACCAAGGAGCGGCTGGTCTCCGAGGCCGAGGCACTGTCGAACTCGACGGACTGGGGTCCGACGGCCGCGCGCTACCGCGACCTGATGTCCGAGTGGAAGGCCGCCGGCCGCGCCCAGCGCGAGCACGAGGACGACCTGTGGAACCGCTTCCGCGGCGCCCAGGACGTGTTCTTCGCTGCCCGCAGCTCGGTCTTCGCCGAGCGGGACGCCGAGCAGACGGAGAACCTGAAGCTCAAGGAGGAGCTGGCCGAGGAGGCCGAGAAGCTCGTCCCGGTCACCGACCTCAAGGCGGCCCGTGCCGCGTTCCGTTCGGTCAACGAGCGCTGGGAGGCCATCGGCCACGTCCCGCGCGACGCCCGCCCGAAGGTCGAGGGGCGGATGCACGCGGTCGAGCGGGCCCTCCAGGAGGCCGAGGAGGCCGAGTGGCGCCGGACGAACCCGGAGGCACGCGCGCGTGCCGAGGGACTGACCGGTCAGCTCCAGGCCGCCGTCGACAAGCTGCGCGCCCAGATCGAGCAGGCCCGCTCCCAGGGCAACGACGCCAAGGCCGACAAGCTCGCGCGTGAGCTGGAGGGCCGCCAGGCGCTGCTCGACCAGGCGCTCAAGGGACTGCACGAGTTCGGCGGCTGACGGTCGCGGACCGGACACGAGAGGGGCTCCCGTACGGCGAGTACGGGAGCCCCTCTCGTGTGTGCGCCCGGGCGGCCGCCCGGGACGGCTACGACGGCCTGCGGGCCGACGTCACCCTGTACACGTCGTAGACGCCCTCCACGCCGCGTACGGCCTTCAGGACGTGCCCGAGGTGCTTCGGGTCGCCCATCTCGAAGGTGAAGCGGGAGGTGGCCACCCGGTCCCGGGAGGTCTGGACGGCCGCCGAGAGGATGTTGACGTGCTGGTCGGACAGCACCCGGGTGACGTCCGACAGCAGCCGGGAGCGGTCCAGGGCCTCGACCTGGATGGCGACCAGGAAGACCGAGGACTGGGTGGGCGCCCACTCGACCTCGAGGATGCGCTCGGGCTCGCGGGACAGCGAGTCCACGTTCACGCAGTCGCTGCGGTGGACGGACACGCCGCTGCCGCGGGTGACGAAGCCGATGATGGGGTCGCCGGGCACGGGTGTGCAGCAGCGGGCCAGCTTGACCCACACGTCGTCCACACCCTTGACGACCACGCCCGGGTCGGCGCTGGTCCGGCGCTTGCGGCCGCGACCGTGGGCCGGCGGGACCGACTCGTCGATCTCCTCGGTGGCCGCTTCCTCGCCGCCGAGCGCCTGCACCAGCTTCTGCACGATGTTCTGCGCGGAGACGTGGCCCTCGCCGATCGCCGCGTACAGCGCGGAGATGTCCGAGTAGCGCATCTCGTGGGCGAGCGTGACCAGGGAGTCGCCGGTCAGGATGCGCTGGATCGGCAGGTTCTGCTTGCGCATCGCGCGGACGATGGCGTCCTTGCCCTGCTCGATCGCCTCGTCGCGGCGCTCCTTGGAGAACCAGCCGCGGATCTTGTTGCGGGCGCGCGGCGACTTCACGAAGCCCAGCCAGTCGCGGGAGGGGCCCGCGCCGGCCGCCTTGGAGGTGAAGACCTCCACCAGGTCGCCGTTGTCCAGGGTCGACTCCAGCGGCACCAGCCGCCCGTTGACCCGCGCCCCTATGGTGCGGTGGCCGACCTCGGTGTGGACGGCGTAGGCGAAGTCCACCGGGGTGGCCCCGGCGGGGAGCGCTATGACGTCGCCCTTGGGGGTGAAGACGAAGACCTCGTTGCGGGAGAGGTCGAAGCGCAGGGACTCCAGGAACTCGCCGGGGTCCTCGGTCTCCTTCTGCCAGTCGAGCAGCTGGCGCAGCCACGCCATGTCGTTGAGGTGGTCGTCCTTGCTCTTGCCGGACGACCTGGGGGCGTCGGTGCGCACCTTGGAGGCGCCGGCGACGGCCTCCTGCTTGTACTTCCAGTGCGCGGCGATGCCGTACTCCGCGCGGCGGTGCATGTCGAAGGTGCGGATCTGCAACTCGACCGGCTTGCCGCCGGGCCCGATGACCGTCGTGTGCAGCGACTGGTACATGTTGAACTTGGGCATCGCGATGTAGTCCTTGAACCGCCCCGGAACCGGGTTCCAGCGGGCGTGGACCGTGCCGAGCGCCGCGTAGCAGTCGCGGACGGTGTCCACCAGGACGCGGATGCCCACCAGGTCGTAGATCTCCGCGAAGTCCCGGCCGCGGACGATCATCTTCTGGTAGACGCTGTAGTAGTGCTTGGGGCGGCCGGTGACGGTCGCCTTGATGCGGGCCGCGCGCAGGTCCTGCTGGACCTCGTCGGTGACCACGGCCAGGTACTCGTCGCGCTTGGGGGCGCGCTCGGCGACCAGGCGGACGATCTCGTCGTACATCTTGGGGTAGAGGATCGCGAAGGCGAGGTCCTCCAGCTCCCACTTGATGGTGTTCATGCCCAGCCGGTGGGCGAGCGGCGCGTAGATCTCCAGGGTCTCGCGCGCCTTCTTCTCCTGCTTCTCGCGCTTGAGGTAGCGCATGGTGCGCATGTTGTGCAGGCGGTCGGCGAGCTTGATGACCAGGACGCGGGGGTCCTTGGCCATGGCGACGACCATCTTGCGCACGGTCTCGGCCTGCGCGGCCTCGCCGAACTTGACCTTGTCCAGCTTGGTGACGCCGTCGACGAGGAGGGTGACCACGTCGCCGAAGTCGCGGCGCAGGTCCTCCAGGCCGTACTCGGTGTCCTCGACGGTGTCGTGCAGCAGCCCGGCCATCAGGGTGGCCGGATCCATGCCCAGCTCGGCGAGGATGGTGGTGACGGCGAGCGGGTGCGTGATGTACGGGTCGCCGCTCTTGCGCTTCTGGCCGCGGTGCCAGCGTTCGGCGACCTGGTAGGCGCGCTCGATCTGGCGCAGGGTCGCCGTCTCGATCTTCGGGTCGTTGCCGCGCACTATGCGCAGCAGCGGCTCCAGGACCGGGTTGTACGGGTTGGCGCGCTGCACGCCGAGGCGGGCCAGGCGGGCGCGGACGCGGTTGGAGGAGCCGGAGCGGGCGGGCTGGCCCGCGGGGGCGCGGACCACCGGTGCGTTCTGCGGGCGCTCGGCGGGCAGCGCCTTGGGGCGCGGCTGCTGCTCGGCGGGCTTGTCGACCGGCGCGGACGCGGCGTGCTGGATCGGCCCGTGCGGGTCGTTCTTCGCCTGGGGCGTGCTCGGCGCGGGCTTCGCCGCGGACGCCGAGGCGGACTCGGGCTTTGCGGCGGTCAGTGGCTGGGCCTCGTCTGGCAAGAGGACTCCTCGTGCGCGATCCGGGTCCCCCGGTCAGGCTCCGGATACCCCATGGTAGCGATCCTGCCCTCCGGGATCGCCTTCTGGCCAATGTGAGGGCTGTCAACCCCTGCAACGCCCGGGGCGGGCGCCGGATTCCTCCGGGCCCGCCCCAGTCGTGCGGTTCGCGTGGTTCAGACCGTGAGCAGCGCCTTCAGCGGGGCCCCGGACAGGGCCGGCTCCAGCCGGGCCCGCCCGGCGAGGAAGCCCAGCTCCATCAGTACGGCGAGGCCCGCGACCTCGGCCCCGGCCCGCCGGATCAGCTCCAGCGAGGCCTCGGCGGTGCCGCCGGTGGCGAGGACGTCGTCGACGACCAGCACGCGGTCGCCCGCGGTGAGGTCCTCGGCGTGCACCTCGATCTCGGCGGAGCCGTACTCCAGGTCGTACGCCTGGCTGAGCGTGGCTCCGGGGAGCTTGCCCGCCTTGCGTACGGGGATGAAGCCGAGGCCCGCCCTGAGGGCCACCGGGGCTCCCAGGATGAAGCCGCGGGCCTCCAGGCCGACGACCTTGGTGGCACCGGTGTCCCGGGCCACGTCGGCGAGGGCGTCGGTGAGCGCGGCGAAGGCCGCCGGGTCCGCCAGGAGCGGGGTGATGTCCTTGAACACCACGCCCGGCTCCGGGTAGTCGGCGACGTCACGGATGCGGCTGAGCAGCAGCTCCGTGATGTCGGTCGTCTCGGTCATCGGCGCTTCCCCGAGGGTCGGCCGCGGCCCCTGCCGCGGGACGCGGGCTGGTTGCGGGGTCCGACGACCGCGGGTGCGGCGTCGTCCGGCTCTTCGGCGTCGTACGTCTCCTCGTCGGCCGCGGACTCCGCGCTCTCGCCCTTGGCGGCCGCCTGGGCGCGCTTGGCGAGGACCCGCTTCTTGAGGGCCTTCATCTGCGGCTCGGCCTCCTTGAGGTCGGCGACGAGCGGCGTGGCGATGAAGATCGACGAGTAGGCGCCGGCCGCGAGGCCGACGAACAGCGACAGCGAGATGTCGTTCAGCATGCCGGCGCCGAGAACACCGCCGCCGATGAACAGCAGGCCCGCCACCGGCAGCAGCGCGACCACCGTGGTGTTGATGGAGCGGACCAGGGTGCTGTTGATCGACCGGTTGGCGATCTCCGCGTAGGTCCAGCGGGTCTGTTTGGTGATGTCCCGCGTCTGTTCCTTGAGGCTGTCGAAGACGACGACCGTGTCGTAGAGCGAGTAGCCGAGGATCGTCAGCAGGCCGATCACCGTGCCCGGTGTGACCTCGAAGCCGACCAGGGCGTAGATGCCCACGGTGATGGTGATGTCGTGGACCAGTGCGACGAAGGCGGCCAGTGCCATCCGCCACTCGAACGCGATCGCCAGGTAGATCACCACGAGGACCATGAAGATCCCGAGCCCCTGCCAGGCCTTGTTCGCGATCTGGTCACCCCAGCTGGGGCCGACCAGGTCGGCGTTGATCTTCTCCGCGGAGACGTCCAGGTTCTTGGAGAGGTCCTCCTTGATCTGGTCCGACTGCTGGGTGTCGGTGCCCGCGATCTGGATGCGGAGGCTGCCGTCGCCGAGCTTCTGGACGATCGCGTCGTGGCCGGACGCCTCCTCCGCCCAGGTCTCGGTCTGGGCGACCGAGGCGCTCATGTTCTTCGGGGTGGTGAAGACCGCGCCGCCCTGGAACTCGATGCCCATGTGCAGGCCGCGCACCGCCAGGCCGACGATGGCCGTGATGGTGATGAGGATCGAGATGCCGTACCAGATCTTGCGGTTCTTGACGAAGTCGTAGCCGACCTCGCCGTGGTGCAGTCGGGCGCCGAGTGTGCCGAGCTTCGACATCTCTCACGCCTCCTTCGGGTCGACAGGGCCGGCGGCAGGACGGGACGGACGGCGGGTGCGGCGCAGCGGAGGCTTGGCACCCAGGGCCTTGGGGTCGAGGCCGGACCACTTGTGACCGCTCGCGAAGAACTTGCGGCGCGCCATCAGCGTCAGCAGCGGCTTGGTGAACAGGAACACCACCACCACATCGAGCAGGGTCGTCAGACCGAGCGTGAACGCGAAGCCCTGCACCTTGCCCACGGTGACGACGAAGAGCACCGCGGCGGCGAGGAAGGACACGAAGTCGGAGACGAGGATGGTGCGCCGGGCGCGCGGCCAGGCCCGCTCGACGGCGGGACGCAGCGTGCGGCCCTCCCGGATCTCGTCGCGGACGCGTTCGAAGTACACGATGAACGAGTCCGCCGTGATGCCGATGGCGACGATGGCACCGCACACGGCCGGCAGGTTCAGCGCGAAGCCGATGGTCGGGCCGAGCAACGACATGATCACGTACGTGAGGCCGGCCGAGACCAGCAGCGAGCAGACGGCGATGAACGACAGCCCGCGGTAGTAGAACAGCAGGTAGAGAACGACCAGGGCGAGGCCGATCGCGCCCGCGATCAGACCGGCGTGGAGCTGCTCACCGCCGAGCGCGGCGGTGACGGTGGTGACGCTGTCCTCCTTGAAGGTCAGCGGCAGCGCGCCGTAGGACAGCATGTTGGCGAGGCTCTGGGCCTCTTCCTGGTCGAAGCTGCCGGAGATCTCCGCGTTGCCGCCGGTGAGCGCCTGGCTGACGTACGGGTCGGAGACGACCTCGTTGTCCAGGACGATGGCGAACTGGTTCTGCGGGGACTGGTTCTGCGCCAGCTTGCCGGTGATGTCCGCGAACTTCTTGCTGCCCTTGTCCGTGAACTTCATCGTCACGGTCCAGCCGGCGGCGGTCTGCGTGTTGTAGACGGCCTCGGCCTCGTCGACCTCGGTGCCGTCGACCGCGGCGGCGCCGAGGATGTACTTCTGCCACTGGCCCTGCGAGTTCTGGCCGCAGGCCACGGTCTGCTCGCTCGGCTTGGCGCCGTCGCCGGCCTTGGCGCGGGCGTTCTTGTCGGTGCAGTCCAGAGCCGCGTACTGCTCTTGCAGCTTGGTGGCGGCGGCGTCGCCGGAGGCGCTGGCGCTCGGGGACGGGGAGGCGCCGTCGGAGCCGGTGGCGGACGGGCTGGGGTCGGCCTTCAGGGCGTCGCTGGCGGCGCGGCCCTGGGAGGTGGCGCTCGCCGAGGCGGAGTCGGACGGCGTGCCGCTCGACTTGTCGCCGTCGGTCGCCTTGTCGCCGTCGGTGGCCTTGTCGCCGTCGGTCGCCTTGTCCGTGGCCTTGTCGGTCGCCTTGTCCGAGGCACCGCCGGTCTCGCTCGCCGAGGGAGTGCCGGTCGCGTTGGCGCCGGAGAGTTCGGTGGCGAGGACCGGACGGAAGTACAGCTTGGCGGTGGTGCCGACCTGCTGCCGGGCTTCCTTGGAGTTCGTCCCCTTGGGGATGTTGACGATGATGTTCCGGTCGCCCTGGGTCTGGACCTCGGCCTCGGAAACACCCAGACCATTGACACGGCGGTTCATGATCTCGACCGCGGTGTCCATGTTGGTCTTGTTGATCGCGGACTCCTGGCCCGCCTCCGGCACGGCCCGGAGGGTGATGCTCGTGCCACCGGCCAGGTCGATACCGAGACGCGGAGTCGTGTGCCCGGAGGCGAACATGCCTCCGGTGAGCGCCACGATGGCGATCAGGATCAGGGCCAGCGAGCGCCCGGGCTTACTCTGAGCGCTCGCATTCTTTCCCTTTTTAGGTGCTACCACCTTTGTGTACTCCCTCTCGGGCCGCTTCGCGCCCAGAAGGCGTCACCGGCGGCCATCACATGGTGTCCGGATCCGTGCGAGCCGCGCGTCACGCGGGGTGCGCGGGAACCCGTCCCGCGCACCCCGGGGCACGGTCTACTTCGCCTCGGAACCGCCGTCGGACTTCTTCGCCTGCTCGTCCGCCTTCGCCTCGGCGGGCGCGGCGTCGACCGTCGGCTCGTCGGCCGTCTCGTCGGCGGGCTCGGCCTTCTTGCCGAGGTCGACGGACTTGTCGTCGGAGGCGTCGTCGTCGGAGGCGTCGGACTCGGTGAGGGAGGAGGCGTCGTCGGGGACGATGTCCGCGTCGGACTTCAGGTCGTGCTCGATGCCGTGGACGATGCGGTTGTACTCGTCGTCGGTGAGGACGGCACCGATCGAGTTCTTGGCGAAGAGCAGCTCCACGCCCGGGCCGGCGTCGAGGAGGACCGTGTCGTCGTTGACCTCCTTGACCGTGGCGTACATGCCCCCGATGGTGCGGACACCGGTTCCGGGCTGCATCTCGTTCCGCATGTTGGCGGCCTGCTGCTGCTTCTTCTTCGCCGACCGGGTCATCAGGAACATGGCCCCGATGAGCACGATGAACGGGAGGAGGGTCACGAGACTCACGGGTCGGTACTTCCTTCACACGACCGCGATGGGGAGCGGCCTGATGGTTGGGGGTGTGTACACCGCCGACAGGGGCGGCATCGGCGGAGTCTAGGCGAGTCCGCGCGCATGGAACAACGCCCAGCATGGCACCGGGGTTCCTGCTCCGGCGAATGTGCCTCTCGTGACCGGGTCGTCACGCCCCGAACAGGTCCTGTTGTCCGTTTCCTGAACCCTGCGAACGCGGCGGGGTGAGGCCGAGGTGCGCCCATGCGGCCGGAGTGGCCACCCGCCCGCGTGGCGTACGGGCGAGCAGACCCTCCCGTACGAGGAAGGGCTCGGCGACCTCTTCCACTGTCTCACGCTCCTCCCCCACGGCGACGGCGAGCGTGGACAGGCCGACCGGTCCGCCGCCGAACAGCTTGAGGAGGGCCTCCAGCACGCCCCGGTCGAGCCGGTCGAGGCCCCGGGCGTCGACCTCGTAGACGGCGAGGGCGGCCGCGGCGATCTCCTGGGTGATCAGGCCGTCGGCCTTGACCTGGGCGTAGTCGCGGACCCGGCGCAGCAGGCGGTTGGCGATGCGGGGGGTGCCGCGGGAGCGGCCGGCGATCTCGGCGGCGCCGGTGGGGTCGATCTCGACGTCGAGCAGGCCGGCGGAGCGGTGGATCACGCGCTCCAGTTCCGCCGGTCCGTAGAACTCCATGTGGGCGGTGAAGCCGAAGCGGTCGCGCAGCGGGGGCGGCAGCAGCCCGGCGCGCGTGGTGGCGCCGACCAGGGTGAACGGCGGCAGCTCCAGGGGGATGGCGGTGGCGCCGGGGCCCTTGCCGACGATGACGTCGACGCGGAAGTCCTCCATCGCCATGTAGAGCATCTCCTCGGCGGGCCGCGACATGCGGTGGATCTCGTCGAGGAAGAGGACCTCGCCCTCCTGGAGGGAGGAGAGGATCGCCGCGAGGTCGCCGGCGTGCTGGATGGCCGGGCCCGAGGTGATGCGGATGGGGGCTTCCATCTCGGCCGCGATGATCATCGACAGGGTGGTCTTGCCGAGGCCCGGGGCGCCGGACAGGAGCACGTGGTCGGCGGTCGCGCCGCGCGCGCGAGCGGCCCGCAGCACGAGGTCGAGCTGCTCGCGGACCTTCTCCTGGCCGATGAACTCGCCCAGGTCCTTGGGGCGCAGGGCCGCCTCCACGGCCTGGTCCTCGCCGTCGGCGGCAGCGCCCACCAGCCGCTCGGCGGCGGCTTCCGCGTCGGTGGTGTCGTCCCAGTTCACTTCGTTCTCCTTGCCGTGGCGCACCCGGTCGGTGGTGGCGGGCGGGGTCAGCGGGCGCGGTTCAGCGTCTGTAGGGCGGCCTTGAGCAGCGCGCCCACCTGCGGGGTGCCCCCGGCGGCCTCCGCCTGCGGCGCCACGGCGGCGACCGCCTCGTCGGCCTCCCGGGTCGCGTACCCGAGGCCGATCAGGGCGGCGTGCAGCTGGTCGCGCCAGCCGGAGCTGACCGGGGCGCCGACGGCGGGGGCCCCGACGGGCTCGCCGAGCCGGTCCTTCAGCTCAAGCAACAGCTTCTGCGCGCCCTTCTTGCCGATGCCGGGGACGGCGGTGAGCGCCTTCTCGTCGCCGGTGGAGACGGCTCTGCGCAGGGCGTCGGGCCGGTGCACGGCGAGCATCGCCTGGGCCAGGCGGGGTCCGACGCCGCTGGCGGTCTGGAGCAGCTCGAAGACCTGGCGCTCGTCGTCGTCGGCGAAGCCGTAGAGCGTGAGCGAGTCCTCGCGCACGACGAGGGAGGTGGCGAGCTTGGCGGGCTTGCCGAGCCGGAGCGCGGAGAGCGTGTTCGGCGTGCACTGGACGGCCATGCCGACGCCGCCGACCTCGACCACCGCGGCGTCGGGTGCGAGGGCGGCGACGGTGCCGCTGACGAAGGCGATCATGCGGGGCGGCCTTTCGAGGGGTGGGAGTTCGGTGAGCGGCGCGGGCCCTGTGCGGTGTGCAGGGCGACGGCCTGCTGGAGGCGGTTCTGCGCGGGGGCGCGCCAGATGTGGCAGATGGCGAGCGCGAGGGCGTCGGCGGCGTCGGCGGGCTTGGGCGGGGCGGCGAGCCGGAGCAGGCGGGTGACCATGGCGCCGACCTGGGCCTTGTCGGCGCGGCCGCTGCCGGTGACGGCGGCCTTCACCTCGCTCGGGGTGTGCAGGGCGACCGGGATGCCGCGGCGGGACGCGCACAGGATCGCCACGGCGCTGGCCTGGGCGGTGCCCATGACGGTGCGGACGTTGTGCTGGCTGAAGACGCGCTCCACGGCGACGAACTCCGGCCGGTGCTCGTCGAGCCACTGCTCGATGCCCTGCTCGACGGCGACGAGGCGGTGACCGAGGTCGGCGTCCGCGGGCGTGCGGACGACACCGACGCCGATCATGGTGAGCGGCCGGCCCGCGACGCCCTCCACGACGCCGATACCGCAACGGGTCAGCCCCGGGTCCACCCCCAGTACGCGCACGCTCTGCCCACCCCTCTCGCCGATCACCTGTTTGTGCAGGCTATCGGGTGCCACCGACAAAGCGACGGGCCGACGGGTTGTGTCCCCGTCGGCCCGCTGAGCAGGGACGCGTCAGGCGTCGACCTTCTCCATGATCTCGTCGCTCACGTCGAAGTTGGCGAAGACGTTCTGCACGTCGTCGCTGTCCTCCAGGGCGTCGATGAGCCGGAAGATCTTCCGCGCGCCCTCCTCGTCCAGCTCGACCTGCATGGTCGGGACGAAGTTGGCGTCGGCGGACTCGTAGTCGATGCCGGCCTCCTGGAGGGCGGTGCGGACCTCGACCAGGTCGGTGGCCTCGCTGAGCACCTCGAAGGACTCGCCGAGGTCGTTGACCTCCTCGGCCCCCGCGTCCAGGACGGCGCCGAGGACGTCGTCCTCGCTCAGCTCGCCCTTGGGCACGATCACGACGCCCTTGCGGTTGAACAGGTACGACACCGATCCCGGGTCGGCCATGGAGCCGCCGTTGCGGGTCATGGCGACGCGGACGTCGGAGGCGGCGCGGTTGCGGTTGTCGGTGAGGCACTCGATGAGCACCGCGACCCCGTTGGGACCGTAGCCCTCGTACATGATCGTCTCGTAGTCGGCGCCGCCGGCCTCCAGGCCGCCGCCGCGCTTGACCGCGGAGTCGATGTTCTTGTTGGGAACCGACTGCTTCTTCGCCTTCTGGATGGCGTCGTACAGCGTCGGGTTGCCCTCGATGTCGACGCCGCCCATGCGCGCCGCGACCTCGATGTTCTTGATCAGCTTCGCGAAGAGCTTGCCGCGCTTGGCGTCGATCACGGCCTTCTTGTGCTTCGTCGTAGCCCATTTAGAGTGGCCGGACATCTGCCTGTCTCCTTCGCGTAACCCATCTCCTGCAACGAACGCAGGAATCCTACAAGGACTGAGCCGCCCGGTCCGCGCGCACCATGTCGGCGAAGAGCCGGTGCACCCGGTGGTCGCCGGTCAGCTCCGGGTGGAACGAGGTGGCCAGCGCGTTGCCCTGGCGGACGGCGACGATGTGGCCGTCGTGCTCGGCGAGCACCTCGACGGCGGCGCCCACGGACTCGACCCAGGGGGCGCGGATGAAGACGCCCTCCACCGGCTCGCCCCCGACGCCCCGGACGTCGACGGCCGCCTCGAAGGACTCGTTCTGCCGGCCGAAGGCGTTGCGGCGCACGATCATGTCGATGCCGCCGACCGTCTCCTGTCCGGAGCGCGGGTCGAGGATCTTGTCGGCCAGCATGATCATGCCGGCGCAGGTGCCGTAGACGGGCATGCCGTCCCGCACGCGCGCGCGGAGGGGCTCCATCACCCCGAAGAGGACGGCGAGCTTGGAGATGGTGGTGGACTCGCCGCCGGGGACGACCAGGCCGTCCACCTCGGCGAGTTCCTCGGGGCGCCGCACCGGCCTGGCCACGGCGTCGGCCACGGCCAGGGCGATGAGGTGCTCCCGTACGTCGCCCTGGAGGGCCAGGACGCCGATGACGGGCGTGTCACTCATGGATCGGGGTCCTTACCAGCCGCGGTTGGCGTAGCGCTCGGTCTCGGGGAGGGTGTCGCAGTTGATGCCGACCATGGCCTCGCCGAGGTTGCGGGACGCGTCCGCGATGATCTTCGGGTCGTCGTAGAAGGTGGTCGCCTTCACGATGGCGGCGGCGCGCTTGGCCGGGTCGCCGGACTTGAAGATGCCGGAGCCGACGAAGACGCCCTCGGCGCCGAGCTGGCGCATCAGCGCGGCGTCGGCCGGGGTGGCGACACCGCCGGCGGAGAAGAGGACGACCGGGAGCCTGCCCAGCTCGGAGACCTCCTTGACCAGCTCGTACGGGGCGCGGAGGTCCTTGGCGGCGGCGTACAGCTCGTTGTTGTCGTAGCCGCGCAGCCGGGCGATCTCGTTCTTGATCTGGCGCAGGTGGCGGACGGCCTCGACGACGTTGCCGGTGCCGGCCTCGCCCTTGGAGCGGATCATGGCGGCGCCCTCGGCGATCCGGCGCAGGGCCTCGCCCAGGTTGGTGGCACCGCAGACGAAGGGGGTGGTGAAGGCGAACTTGTCGCTGTGGTTGACCTCGTCGGCCGGGGTGAGCACCTCGGACTCGTCGATGTAGTCGACGCCGAGGGACTGGAGGACCTGGGCCTCCACGAAGTGGCCGATGCGGGACTTGGCCATCACGGGGATGGAGACGGCGCCGATGATGCCCTCGATCATGTCCGGGTCGGACATCCGGGCCACGCCGCCGTCCTTGCGGATGTCGGCCGGGACCCGCTCCAGGGCCATGACGGCCACGGCGCCCGCGTCCTCGGCGATCTTCGCCTGCTCCGGCGTGACGACGTCCATGATGACGCCGCCCTTGAGCTGCTCGGCCATGCCGCGCTTCACGCGGGCGGTGCCGGTCTCGGGTGCCTGGTTTTCGGAGAGGGTGCTGGACACGGGGTACCTCGCTGAGGAGAAGGGGGTTTCTGCGACAACGAGGAAACGTGAGGCGAGCAGGCCACAGCAAGGGCCAATGGAAAGCCGGTGGATCGTTTTCGTTCCCCGGCGCTACTGGTCCCGGGCCGCCCGCTCCACCAGGGCGGCCGGCGACTCGTCGTCCATCTCGAAGGCCAGCGGGAAGGGCGCGTGCCCGGCGAGTCGGAACCAGCGGACCTTGCGGTGCTCGCGCAGGCGGCGCGCGGCGCCCACCGCGTCGTTGTGGAAGCGCCGGGCCATCGGCACCCGCCGTACGGCCTCGGCCAGTTCGTGGGCGGCCGCCTCTCCCCCGGGTGCCTCGCGCAGCGCGTCCACCTGCGGCGCGTCGGCGAACACGGCGCGCAGTGCCTGGCTCAGCTCGCTCTCGGCGACCTCCCGCAGCTCCTCCTCGGCCTGCCGGGCGGCGTGTGCCGCCTCGTAGAGCACCATGGAGGCGGCCGGGTCGAGCACGCCGGAGGTGGCGAGCTCCTGCGCCACGGACGCCCTGCGCAGCAACTGGGCGTCCAGTGCGGCACGGGCGGCGTCGATCCGGGCGTGCAGCCGGTCCAGGCGGCCCGCCGTCCAGCTGAGGTACAGGCCGACGGCGACGAGGACGACCAGGATCCAGATGAGGGTTGCGGTCACGGGCCGCAACCCTATCGGTGCCCCGGGCGGGCCCGGCGGCCTGGAGGTGTGGTCCCAGCCGCCCGTGGGCCCGTGCGCCCCGGTGGGTCAGTCCCTCGCCAGGCCGAAGCGGGCCCGCAGGCCCGTCGCCCGGTCGTCCGTCGCGACCGCCGCCGCTCCCGCGGTGACCGTCTCGTAGACGGACAGGATGTCCGCGCCCACGGTCGACCAGTCGAAGCGCTGTACGTGGGCGCTGCCCCGCTCGCGCAGCGCGGTCCGGCGTTGCGGGTCGGCCAGCAGGCGCACGGCCGCTTCGGCCAGGGCGTCGGCGTCCTCGTTGGGGAAGAGTTCGCCGGCCGCGCCCTGGTCGAGGACCTGGGCGAAGGCGTCCAGGTCGGAGGCGAGGACGGGGGCGCCGGCCGACATAGCCTCGACGAGGATGATGCCGAAGCTCTCGCCGCCGGTGTTGGGCGCCACGTACAGGTCGACGCTGCGCAGGAGGCGGGCCTTGTCCTCGTCGCTGATCATGCCGAGGAACTCCACCCGGGAGCGCAGCTCCTTGGGCAGGCTCTCGACGGCCTCCTCCTCGTCCCCGCGGCCCGCGACCAGGAGCCGGGTCTGCGGGCGGGCGGCGAGGATGCCGGGCAGCGCCCGCATGAGCACCGGCAGGCCCTTGCGGGGCTCGTCGATGCGCCCTATGAAGCCGATCGTGTCGCCCTGCCACTCGGGCTTGGGCTCGGCCTCGGCGAAGAAGTCGACGTCGACGCCGTTGGGGATGACGACCGCGTCGCCGCCCAGGTGCTCGACGAGCGTGCGCCGGGCGTACTCGCTCACGGCGATCCGGGCGCTGATCTTCTCCAGCGCGGCCTGGAGGATCGCGTACGCGGCGATCATCGCGCGGGAGCGCGGGTTGGAGGTGTGGAAGGTGGCCACGATCGGGCCCTGCGCCGCCCAGCAGGTCAGCAGGCCGAGCGAGGGCGAGGTCGGCTCGTGGATGTGGATGACGTCGAAGGCGCCGTCGTGCAGCCAGCGCCGGACCCGGGCCGCCGACAGGAAGCCGAAGTTCAGCCGGGCCACCGAGCCGTTGTACGGCACCGGCACCGCGCGGCCGGCGGAGACGACGTACGGGGGCAGCGGGGTGTCGTCGTCGGCGGGGGCGAGGACGGACACCTCGTGCCCGAGCCGGATGAAGTACTCGGCGAGGTCCCGGATGTGGAACTGGACGCCGCCCGGCACGTCCCAGGAGTACGGGCAGACGATGCCGATCCTCACGACGTGCCCTGTACGTCGGCGCGTCCCGGGGATCCGGGCGCCTTGGCCGGGTCGAGGTCCTTCAGCCACAAGCGCTGCAACATGTGCCAGTCCTCCGGGTGGTCGGCGATCCCCGTGGCGAAGGCATCGGCCAGCGCCTGTGTCATGACAGACGTCTTTTCCGCCCGGGTGCCTGACCCGGGGACCTCGACCGGCGGGTGCACCCGGCCCTGCATCACGGGCGAGTCGTCGTACCAGAGCGTCACCGGCAGCAGCAGGGCGCCCGTCTGCTGGGCGAGCAGGGCGGGACCGGCGGGCATCCGGGCCGTCTCGCCGAAGAAGTCGACCTCCACGCCGGAGGCGGACAGGTCGCGGTCGGCGACGAGGCAGACCAGGCCGCCGTCGCGCAGCCGCCGGGCCAGCGTGCCGAAGGCGGTGCCGCCGCTGTGCGGCAGGACCTCCATGCCGAGGCCCTCGCGGTAGGCGACGAAGCGGTCGTACAGGGTCTCCGGCTTGAGGCGCTCGGCGACGGTGGTGAACGGGATGCCGAGCTTCGTGGTGACCCAGGCGCCCGCGAGGTCCCAGTTGGCCAGGTGCGGCAGGGCGAGTACCACGCCCTTGCCGGCGTCCATGCCGTCGGTGAGGTGGTGCAGGTCCTTGGGGGCGAAGCCGCCCTTGATCCGCTCGGTGCTCCAGGCCGGGAGCCGGAACGACTCCATCCAGTAGCGCAGGTACGAGCGCATCCCCGCGCGCGAGAGGGCGGCGAGCCGCTCGGGACTCGCGCCGGGCACCACGCGCGCGTAGTTGCCCTCCAGGCGGCGTACTCCCGCGCCGCGCTGCTTCCAGGCGACGTCGGCGACGGTGCGGCCCAGACGCACCGCGGCGGGCTCGGGGAGCTTCTTCACGGTGGCCCAGCCGGCGCCGTACAGACCGTCGGCCAGCCGGTCCCGAGCGCTCACTTCGCCGCCTCGGTGCCCTGGCTCTCCTGCGCGGCCGCGTCCGCCTCGGCGGCCTCCCGGCGGACCGTGACGACCCGCTGGACCAGCGTGACGAGGCTGCCGACGGCGACGATCCACAGGGCGATCGGCAGCAGGTACTGGATGCCGGGCACACCGAACTTGTGCAGTCCGGCGAAGCCGGCGGCGACCAGCGAGATGACGAGGCGCTCGGCGCGCTCGACCAGTCCGTTGACGGCGACGGGCAGGCCGATCGCCTCGCCGCGCGCCTTCGTGTACGACACCACCTGGCCGCTGGCCAGGCAGAAGATCGACACCGCGCACAGGACGTTGTCGTCGCCGTTGCCCGCGTACCACAGGGCGAGGCCGCCGAAGATCGCGCCGTCGGCGACCCGGTCGAGGGTGGAGTCCAGGAACGCTCCCCAGCGGCTGGAGCGGCCCAGCTGGCGCGCCATGTTGCCGTCGACGAGGTCGGAGAAGACGAAGAGCGTGATCACCACCGTGCCCCAGAAGAACTCACCCATGGGGTAGAAGACCAGCGCACCCGCGACCACACCGGCGGTCCCGATCAGCGTGACCGTGTCCGGGCTGACGCCCCGGCGGATGAGAAACGCGGCGAACGGTGTGAGGACACGCGTAAAAAATGCACGCGCGTACTTGTTCAGCATGGCCTTCCCGACGGTCGGTGTGGCGCCGCGGCCCTTGCTGGCCACCGGCTGGCCCATCGTAGTCACGCGCGCGCGTGGGCGGTGGCCGGGCACCCTGAGCCCCCGGTGCGCGGCAGGTGGGCGGCGGGATCGGGTCCTTCGTATGGACGCGGCGTGACGGGAGTGGAAAGCTCGAAGGACCGCGGGCGTCGCCGGAGCCGCCAGTGCACGCGGTCCCGCGTGTCCGCGCCCACAACGACCTCACCGTGCACGGGAGGCAAGGACATGGGCGACAAGGCACACACCCATCCCGGAGCCGCCGGAAGGGCAACGGCGGCCGACCACCCCACGTCCGTACGGAATGTGGTGCTGGTCGGCCACTCCGGATCGGGCAAGACGACCCTGGTGGAAGCTCTCGCGCTGACGGCGGGAGCGGTGAACCGGGCGGGCCGCGTGGAGGACGGCGGCTGCGTCTCGGACTACGACGACATGGAGCACCGCCAGCAGCGCTCCGTACAGCTCTCCCTGGTGCCGGTCGAATGGGACGGCATCAAGATCAACCTCTTGGACACTCCCGGGTACGCCGACTTCGTCGGTGAGCTGAGGGCCGGTCTGCGCGCGGCGGACGCGGCCCTCTTCGTCGTCTCGGCCTCCGACGGGGTGGACGGCACGACCCGCATGCTCTGGGAGGAGTGCGCCGCCGTCGGCATGCCGCGCGCCATCGTGATCACGCACCTGGAGGCCGCCCGCGCGGACTTCGAGGAGATGACCCGGATCTGCGCGGAGGCCTTCGGCGGCGACGACCCCGACGCCGTACTGCCGCTGTACCTCCCGCTGCACGGCCCGCCCGCCCCCGACGGGCACGCGCCCGTGACCGGGCTCGTGGGGCTGCTGTCGCGCAAGCTCTTCGACTACGCCTCGGGCGAGCGGGTGGCCTCGGAGCCGGGCGAGGCGGACCTGCCGCAGCTCGACGAGGCCCGCTCGATGCTGATCGAGGGGATCATCTCGGAGAGCGAGGACGAGACGCTCATGGAGCGCTACCTCGGCGGCGAGCAGGTCGACGTCAAGACGCTCATCGAGGATCTGGAACGGGCCGTGGCACGCGGGGTGTTCTTCCCCGTCCTGGCCGCCGCCCCGGCCGCCGAGGGCGCCCGCCAGGGACTGGGCACGGTCGAACTCCTGGAACTGGTCACGCGCGGCTTCCCCACCCCGCTGGAGCGCGCGGCGCCCCGGGTCACCACGCCCGAGGGCGCGGGGCGCGAACTGCGGATGTGCGATCCCGAGGAGTCGCTGGTCGCGGAGGTCGTCAAGACGTCCTCCGACCCGTACGTCGGCCGGATCTCGATGGTCCGCGTCTTCTCCGGCACCCTGCGCGCCGACCAGACCGTGCATGTGTCCGGGCACGGCTTGACCGACCGCGGGCACGAGGACCACGACGTCGACGAACGGATCGGTGCCCTGTCGACGCCGTTCGGCAAGCAGCAGCGTCCGGTCACGCATGTGATCGCGGGCGACCTGGCCTGCGTGGCCAAGCTGACCCGCGCGGAGACCGGGGACACGCTCTCGGCCAAGGACGACCCGCTGCTGATGGCCCCCTGGGAGATGCCCGACCCGCTGCTGCCGCTCGCCATCGAGGCGCACAGCAAACCCGACGAGGACAAGCTCTCCCAGGGCCTGGCCCGGCTGGTCGCCGAGGACCCGACGATGCGCCTGGAGCACAACCAGGACACCCACC
This sequence comes from Streptomyces sp. CS113, assembly GCF_002188365.1. NCBI lineage: Bacteria > Bacillati > Actinomycetota > Actinomycetes > Kitasatosporales > Streptomycetaceae > Streptomyces > Streptomyces sp. CS113. Next base: position 7,000,935 of record NZ_KZ195574.1, on the reverse strand, counting down.
AGGTGGTCCTGTGGTGCCTGGGCGAGGCGCACGCCGACGTGGCCCTGGAGCGGCTGCGCAGCCGCTACGGCGTCCAGGTCGACGTCGTGCCCCACCGGGTCTCCCTGCGCGAGACCTTCGGCGGCCGGGCGGCCGGGCGCGGGCGGCACGTGAAGCAGTCCGGCGGGCACGGGCAGTACGCCGTCTGCGAGATCGAGGTGGAGCCGCTGCCGGGCGGCTCGGGCATCGAGTTCGTGGACAAGGTCGTCGGCGGCGCGGTGCCCCGGCAGTTCATCCCGTCCGTCGAGAAGGGCGTGCGCGCGCAGGCCGCCAAGGGCGTCGCCGCGGGCCATCCGCTGATCGACGTGCGGATCACGCTGCTGGACGGCAAGGCGCACTCGGTGGACTCCTCCGACGCCGCGTTCCAGACCGCGGGCGCGCTGGCGCTGAGGGAGGCCGCGGCCGAGGCGCGGATCCACCTGCTGGAGCCGGTGGCCGAGGTGAGCGTGCTGGTCGGCGACGACTACGTGGGCGCGGTGATGAGCGACCTGTCCGGGCGGCGCGGCAAGGTGCTCGGCACCGAGCAGACCAGCGGCGGCCGGACCCTGATCAGGGCCGAGGTGCCCGAGATCGAGATCGGCCGGTACGCCGTGGACCTGCGCTCCCTCTCGCACGGCACGGCGCGCTTCGACCGGCGTTACGCACGGCACGAACCGATGCCGGCCCAGGTCGCGGACCGGATGCGCGAGGGGGTGCGGGCGGCGTCCTAGCGGAGGCCGGCCCTCCGGTGCGGGCGGCGTCCTAGCGGAGACAGGCCCTCCGCCGCGGGGTCCGCTTCGGGGTCCGCACCGGAGGCCGCGCTCCCCGCGCCGGACTCCGCACCCGGCGTACGACGGCGTGAGCGGCGGCCAACCCGCGCGCTCAGGAGCGCCTTTGGGCGTCCCATGACGCATGACGGCGTCGGCGGATACGCTGATGACCAGATCAACAGGTGTGCGGGGCAGGCAAGTCGGGAAGGCCGCAGGAGCGACAGTGGTGGCGATCAGGGGGCGGGAATGACCGTTGACGGCGGTTACGCGGACTTCTTCGGACCGCAGGTGCCGCACACGAACGACGGCAGCCAGACGGCCACGTTCGCGCTGGCCTCGGCCGCCTACCGGGACAGCGAGGCGGAGGAGATACTCAAGGCCAACAGCGAGTGGCACAAGTCGGCCGTCAGCAAGCCGCGGATCAAGCTGTTCCGGCCCAATCTCGGCGAGGCGTACTCCCGGGCGATCATCGACCGGATGCTGGGCCCCAAGCGGGCCCCGCTCATCCAGTCCTTCGGCACCCAGCCCCAGGTCGTCGTCGAGCACAGCCTCGCGGCGCACCGCATACGCAGGGACCGGGACAACTGGCTCAGCGCCGTCATGGTGCTGTGCGGCCTGCTGTTCCTGCCCGGGCTGCTGATCTGGCTCCTGGTCTTCCAGATCCGCACCACCGTCGCCCGGCGCGAGGACAAGCGGGCCGGCGCGCTCGCCACCGCGCTGCTGCTCGCGATGGCGGTCCTGGCCGTGCTCTTCCTGCTCAAGATGCCCTTCAGCGGCTTCTGGGCCTGGTACGCGCGCGCCTGCGTCGTCGCCCCGGTGATCGGCTGGTTCTGGGCCAAGCGGATCTGCGAGCGCACGGCACGGGACCTCCGGGAGCGCTGGAGCGGCCTGCTGTCCGGCGCCGGCGTGGGCGCCAAGGTGCCCGAGGCGGTGCCGAGCAGCCCCGGCGAGACGGCCGCGGAGGAGCTGCGGCAGTCGCTGGCCCGGCTCAGCGCCGAGCAGCAGTCCAACTCCGTCTTCTACGCCGGTCCCAAGGGGATCCTCGGCATGGGCACCCGCTGGGGCAACTGGCAGCTCGCCGAGGAGCTGGTCCCCGTCGACCCGGACCGGGAGATCAACCCGTTCCGCAGCTGGGACGTCATCAAGGCCATCCACGACCGGCTGCGGATGCTGGAGCGCGGCCCGCTGCACACCGGCGGCTTCACCAAGCCGACGGTGCGGCACTGGATCGTGACCCCGATCGGTGAGAACGCCGACTCGGTGTCCCGGCCCGAGGGCACGGACGTCGAGGCGTACCAGGTCAAGCAGCACGCGATACAGGAGATCTGCGACAAGCAGCAATTCGGCGCGGGCGACCGGCACTACCTGGGCGTGCAGTGGACCCTGTGGGACGGCCAGCTGGTCATCTCCATGCTGATCACCGTGACGGTGCTGCACGAGACACTGCGCATCGAGGTCACCGGACACGCCCTGGGCCCCGTGCACTCCCTGTTCACCAGCAAGCCCGCGGCCAAGGAGAAGCAGGTCCAGAAGTCGGTCAAGTTCTGGGAGACCCGCACGGTGAAGCTCCCGCTGGTGGACACCGACGAGGTGGTGCGGCTGGCCGCGCGCGCCCCGCTGACCTGGTACCCCCCGCTGCTGTACTGGCTGGGCGGCAAGCTCACCCTGCCCGAGCCCTTCGGCGTACGGCACGCCTGGGCGGACCGGCCGTGGCGGCACCGTTTCATGGCCGACGACGCGCTGCGCGCGGCCACGCCGGTCCTCCGGGCGGTGCACTCGGCGGCGATCAAGGTGCTGAAGGAGAACGGCGTGAACACGGAGAAGTTCGGCGCCCGCGCGGGCGGCCTGAGCGGGGCCGTGCAGGAGGCGGTACCGAAGAAGGCGGACGTCTACGACGCGTAGGCCTCCGGCGGACGGGCGGGGGTTTGGGGTGGCTGTCCCCGGGGGCTGCGCCCCCAGACCCCCGCTTCGGCCTGGACGGCCTCGTCCTCAGACGCCGGACGGGCTGGAGGGCCAGGCGTCTGCCAGCATCTTGCGGGTGTCGCCCAGGAGCTGCGGCAGGATCTTCGTGTGACCGACGACCGGCATGAAGTTCGTGTCGCCGCCCCAGCGGGGGACCACGTGCTGGTGGAGGTGGGCGGCGATGCCCGCGCCGGCCACCGTGCCCTGGTTCATGCCGATGTTGAAGCCGTGGGCGCCGGACGCGGTGCGCAGCGCCGTCATCGCCTGCTTGGTCAGCTCGGCCAGCTCCGCGGTCTCCACGGTGTTCAGCTCGGTGTAGTCGGCGACGTGGCGGTACGGCACGGTCATCAGGTGGCCGCCGTTGTACGGGTACAGGTTGAGCACGGCGTACACGTGCTCGCCGCGGCGGACGATCAGACCGTCCTCGTCGGACTTGGCCGGGATCGAGCAGAAGGGGCAGCCGTCGTCGGCACCGGGGCCGCTCGGCTTGTTCTCGCCCTGGATGTAGGCCATCCGGTGGGGCGTCCACAGACGCTGGAACGCGTCCTGCGTCCCCACTCCCAGCTGCTGCTCCGGCTCACTCGTCATGCGTGCAGCATATGGCGTCGCCCGCGGCGGCAGGGAAAGGCCCCCGGGATCTCCCGGGGGCCCCTCGCGCCTGTCGGACCGGGCGATCAGACCTGCGCCCGCTCCTCGACGATCTTCGCGATCTTCGCGATGGCCTCGTCGACGGGGATGCCGTTCTCCTGGGAGCCGTCGCGGTAGCGGAAGGAGACCGCGCCGTTGGCCATGTCCTCGTCGCCCGCGATGACCATGAAGGGCACCTTCTGCTTCTGGGCGTTGCGGATCTTCTTCTGCATCCGGTCGGAGGACGAGTCGACCTCGACGCGCAGGCCCTGCCTCTTGGCGGACGCGGCGAACTTCTCGAGGTACTCGACGTGTGCGTCGCCGATCGGGATGCCCACCGCCTGCACCGGCGCCAGCCACGCCGGGAAGGCGCCCGCGTAGTGCTCCAGGAGGACCGCGAAGAAGCGCTCGATCGAGCCGAACAGCGCGCGGTGGATCATGACCGGGCGGGTCTTGGTGCCGTCCGCGGCCGTGTACTCCAGGTCGAAGCGCTCCGGCAGGTTGAAGTCGAGCTGGATGGTCGACATCTGCCAGGTGCGGCCGATGGCGTCCTTGGCCTGGACGGAGATCTTCGGGCCGTAGAACGCGGCGCCGCCCGGGTCGGCCACCAGCTCCAGGTTCTGCTTCTCGGCGACCTGGCGCAGCGTCTCGGTGGCCTCTTCCCACGCCTCGTCGGAGCCGACGAACTTCTCCGGGTCCTTGGTGGACAGCTCCAGGTAGAAGTCGTTCAGGCCGTAGTCGCGCAGCAGGTTCAGGACGAAGGTGAGGGTCTTGTCCAGCTCCTCCGACATCTGCTCGCGGGTGCAGTAGATGTGCGCGTCGTCCTGGGTGAAGCCGCGGGCCCGGGTCAGGCCGTGCACGACGCCCGACTTCTCGTACCGGTACACGGTGCCGAACTCGAACAGGCGCAGCGGCAGCTCACGGTAGGACCGCCCGCGGGCGTCGAAGATCAGGTTGTGCATCGGGCAGTTCATGGGCTTGAGGTAGTAGTCCACGCCCTCGTCGAGCTGCATGGGCGGGTACATGCCGTCGGCGTACCAGTCCAGGTGGCCCGAGGTCTCGAAGAGCTTCCCCTTGGTCGCGTGCGGGGTGTAGACGAACTCGTAGCCCTCCTCCTCGTGGCGGCGCCGCGAGTAGTCCTCCATCACCCGGCGGATGATGCCGCCCCTGGGGTGGAAGACGGCGAGGCCGGAGCCGATCTGCTCCGGGATGGAGAACAGGTCCAGCTCGCTGCCGAGCTTGCGGTGGTCGCGCTTCTCGGCCTCGGCGAGGAACTCCAGGTGCGCCTTCAGCTCGTCCTTGGTCGGCCAGGCGGTGCCGTAGATGCGCTGGAGCATCGGGTTCTTCTCGCTGCCGCGCCAGTAGGCGGCGGCGTTGCGCATCAGCTTGAAGGCCGGGATGTTGCGGGTGGTGGGCAGGTGGGGACCGCGGCAGAGGTCCTTCCAGCACAGCTCGCCGGTCTTGGCGTCCAGGTTGTCGTAGATCGTCAGCTCGCCGGCGCCGACCTCGACGTCCGCGCCGTCGTCGCTGGAGGCGGAGCCCTTGAGACCGATCAGCTCCAGCTTGTACGGCTCGTCGGCCAGCTCCTCGCGGGCGGCCTCGTCGGTGACCACGCGGCGGGAGAACCGCTGCCCGCGCTTCTGGATCTCCTGCATCTTCTTCTCGATGGCCTTGAGGTCATCGGGGTGGAAGGGCTTCTCGACGTCGAAGTCGTAGTAGAAGCCGTCCTTGACGGGCGGGCCGATGCCCAGCTTGGCCTCGGGGAACAGCTCCTGCACGGCCTGCGCCATGACGTGCGCGGTGGAGTGGCGCAGGATGTTGAGACCGTCCTCGGAGGAGATCTCGACGCCTTCGACGGTCTCGCCGTCCCGCACCGCGTAGGCGAGGTCCTTGAGCTCGCCGGAGACGCGGGCGGCGATGATCGAGCGCTCGCCGGCGAAGAGCTCGGCGGCCGTAGTGCCCGTCGTCACCACGCGTTCTTCCCGCTCGGAATCCCGCTGGATGATCACACGGACGTCTGACACCGGTCTCTCCTGACTGAAGGTGGGGCCGCGGCGCCATACCGGAGCGCACGCATGGGGGCGATCGTACCGACCCGGGCCCGCCCACCGCGAAATCAGTCTCCGCAGTCCCCTCCGTCGCCGCAGGTCTCCTCGAAGAACGCCGCGACCTCCACGTGTTCCTGGACGGCCTTCAGGAGCCGGTCCCGCTCCGCGTCGTCGACCTGTACGGGGGTGATCTCGCAGGCACCGGTGAGCCGGCGGAACCCGCCCCGGCTCTCCAGCCGCCCGAGCACCCGCACCGGGAGCCCGACCAGGTGGGCGTGGCCGGCGATCCGGTAGGCCTCCTCGTCCAGGGCGATCCGCACGTGCGGCACCTCGGCCCCGGCCAGCACCCGCAGCCGTACGGTGCCGGTGCCGCGCGGCCCGGACCGGCGCATGCGGACCACGGTGCCGGTGATCCGCACCGGGACGGAGGGCTCCGCGCGCAGGTACCGGGCGGCGGCCTCGCGCAGGGCGGGCAGGTCGCCGGGCGAGAACTCGACGGGTTCGCTGAGGGCGCCGCAGCCGTCGGGGACGCCCGCGGCCGGTGCCCACCCGACCGCTATCCGGGCGCCCTCGGTGCCCCGGACCAGGGCGACGAGGGACTCCGCCAGCTCGTGGCTGACGCCCGCCGCGACGGCCGAGTCGAAGGCCGCCGTGCCCCCGGTGGCCCGCCGGTAGTCGACGGCCTCCCGGGCGGCGTACAGGGCCTGGTGGAGGCGTACGGCGAGGGGGCGGCCGGTGCCGACCGGCAGGAACGCGGTGAGGCGGCGGCCACCGGGGGCGGGGCCCACCAGGACGTTCTCCAGGGCCGCGCCGGCGGCGCGCCGGTGCCGGGCGCCGTAGTAGCCCGCTCGCGCGCGGGTGGCGAGCGCTCCGGCGAGCAGCATCCGGCGGGCGGCGGAGCGCAGCTGCTCCTCCGCGCTCCAGGACGCGGTGTCGCCGGGCCCCGTCGGAATGTCGCGCTCCCAGCGGACCTCGTCGCTGGGGACGGCGAGGGAGAGCAGGATCTCGCGGGCGGCGGGCGTGCCGCTGCGGGACAGGGCGTGCAGCGCCTCGCCGAGCAGGTCGTCGCTGTCGGGGAAGGCGCGGCTGACGGGCACCAGGAGGCTGGTGACGCCCGCGGCCGGTCCGGGCGGGGTCCAGCGGCCGTAGCGGCCCGCGGCGCCGCCGCGCCGCCGCCAGCCGTGCCGGTGCAGCAGGGCGGTCAGCACGGCGGGGTCGACGGTGCCGGGCTCGGGCGTGCCGCCGTCGCGGGGGCCGCCGTCGCGGGAGTCGGCCGGGTGCGGGCGGGCGAACCGCAGGGGCTCGGCGAACCGCGGGGTCTCCGCGGACCGCGGAGGTTCGCCGGTCGGGCGGTGCGTCATGGTTTCCCTCCCGTCCCGACCCGCGTCATGATCTCGCACAGCGCACGGTCGTCGAAGATCCGCGCGGTCGGTATCCGCACGGTGGTGCGCCGCCGTCCGGTGACCGGATGTCCGGCGAGGTTGGTCCAGTAGCAGCAGTGCCTGAGGTCGAGCCGGTCGTGTCCGGCGCGCAGCCACTGGTCCCGCGAGCGGGGGACGATCATCACGACCAGGATCTTGTGCACCGACACCGGGGTGCGGGCGAGCTTCGCCAGGTGGTCGTTGTCGAGGGTGAAGGAGAAGGAGCGGCCGGGGGGTCCGGGCGCGATCTGGTAGGTGGCCTTGAGCTGCACCTTGATCGTGACCTCGTCGTCGACGGTGTGCCCGGGGGAGCTGTGGCTGACGTGCCAGTCGATGCCGTTGTCCGGGAAGGGCTGGGAGAGCGAGCAGCCCGCCGCGGCGGCGACCGCGTGGAGGTAGCCGACCTGCAAGGTCTCCATGCAGGCGGTGGTGGCGAGGGAGCCGCGTGAGGGCACGGTGCGCTCCGGCAGCAGCCCGCCCCGTTCGGGCTGCGCAATGGCCATGACCAACAGCCTTCCAGAACTGGTGAATCCCCACTGCGGGTCTGTGAACTGCAAAGACCCGTACTCCTGTTGTGTCCTTCCGGCGTACGTCGCAAACAGCCCGGGTATCACCGAACCGGGACAAGGGACGGCGCGTCAGCCGCCGTGCTCGGACGAGGAGTTGAGTGCCCTATGACGAGCTGGTTCGAGGGGCCGCTGGCCGCCTTCGACACGGAGACGACGGGTGTGGACGTCGAGACCGACCGGATCGTGTCGGCGGCCCTCGTCGTGCAGGACGCGCCGGGACTGCGCCCGCGGGTGACCCGGTGGCTGGTGAATCCGGGCGTGCCGGTGCCGGAGGCGGCGACGGCGGTGCACGGGCTGACCCAGGAGCATGTGCAGCGGCACGGCCGCTGGCCGGCGCCGGTGATGTTCGAGATAGCCGAGGCGTTGGCCGAGCAGACCCGCGCCGGGCGTCCGCTGGTGGTGATGAACGCGCCGTTCGACCTCACGCTGCTGGACCGGGAGTTGCGCAGGCACCGCGCCTCGTCGCTGAGCCGCTGGCTGGAGCGGACGGCGCTGCACGTGCTGGACCCGCGGGTGCTGGACAAGCATCTGGACCGCTACCGCAAGGGCCGCCGGACCCTCACGGACCTGTGCGCGCACTACGGCGTGGAGCTGGAGGGCGCGCACGACGCGGCGGCCGACGCCCAGGCGGCGCTGGAGGTCGTACGGGCGGTGGGGCGGCGCTTCCAGGCACGGCTCGAGCGCCTCTCCCCCGCCGAGCTGCACACCCTCCAGGCGGTGTGGCACGCGGGTCAGGCGCGCGGGTTGCAGGCGTGGTTCGCGCTCAACGGCACGGAGGAGCCGGTGGACCCGGCTTGGCCCCTGCGACCCGAGCTGCCGGCGGCGGCGTGATCCTTCGCCCCCGGCCCGCGTGTGTGCGGGCCGGAACACGAAGAAGCCGGTCCGTCGCGTGACGGACCGGCTCTTCCCGGGTGGGCGATACTGGGTTCGAACCAGTGACCTCTTCGGTGTGAACGAAGCGCTCTCCCACTGAGCTAATCGCCCGGGAACGCACTGAACCATACAGGGCGCCGCGCGGTTCCATCAAACCGCTTCCCGCCCGCCTGCCAGGTGCGCGGCCAGGCCCTGCCGCCCCGCCCGCATCATGAGGCGGTGGTTGGCCCGGAACAGGGGCCGGCCGGGCACGGCGAGGCGGCGCAGCAGGGGCTTGCGCACGACCACCTCCTGGTCGTAGCGGACGAGGGTGGCTAAGCCGCGCGGGTCGACGGTCCAGCGCGCCCAGCCCTCCATGTCGCCGCTCATCATGACCTCCAGCACCCCCGCGGCCGGGTCCCGGCGCCCTTCCCGCACGGTCGCGCTCAGGTCGTACGGGAGCAGGGAGCGGAAGCGGAGGACGCCGCTGGTGTCGTCGAGCCGGGTGACCTCGCGGACCTGCGGCCACCAGCGGGGGTAGTCCTCGACGCGTTCCAGGGCCCGGTAGACGTCCGGGGCGGGCGCGGGCAGCCGCCACAGGCTGCGGAAGCGGTAATGGTTCCAGTCCACCCGTGCAGTGTGCCCGCGCTCGCACCCGGTACGGGCCCGCTACGGCATCCTGTCCCCCAGGAGTGCGAGGTTCTCGATGGCGGCCAGGCCGTAGAGCGCGGTGTCGTTGGTGGACACCCAGCCCGCCTCGCTGCCCGGGACCAGGGCGACGGGGCCGCTCAGTTTCTCCGTCGTCCAGGGAGCCGACTCCTTGTAGCCGTCGGAGTCGTAGAACTTCTGCCACGCGCGCGTGGCGAGCTTGTCGTCGCCGGTCCGTACGGCCGCGTAGGCGTCGAGGCGCGAGTGGCCCTGGAAGAGGATGAGGCTGCCGAAGTTCGCGCCGTAGCGTTCGGCCTGTTCGGACTTGCTCGCGTTGAAGTAGCGGCAGTAGTCGTAGTACGCCTCCTCGAACTTCGGCATGTCGACGAGGTCGATCAGTTCGGCGCACAGTTCGTTCAGGCCGAAGACGGCGGACAGGTGGGAGACCTCGACCTTCGGGCTGTCGGCGACGGCGAACCTCCCGGTGTCCAGGTCGTACAGGCCGCTGCCCTGGACGAAGCCGTTGGGCTGGGCGGCGATGGTCTCCATGGTGGACAGGACGCGGTCCCTGGCCTTCTCCCACTTCGGGCCCTTGCGCTCCCACTCGGTGAGCCACGCCGAGACCAGGCCGCTCCAGTCGGTGCCGAAGCCGATGGACAGGGCGTTGCGGTCGGGCGTGTACGGCTCGGTGCGGATCTTGCGGAGCGGGTCGAGGGCGAGGAAGGTCTCGTCGGAGTCGACGTTGGCGTGCATGAGGTCGCCGACGCGTTCGTCGGCGGTGAGGAAGTAGTAGAAGCGCCGGTAGGTGGTGTTGGCGATGCGCTGCTGCTTGGCGCTGTCGGCGTAGTGCTGGACGCCGTGCCGGGTGCCGAGGCCGGCCCACTTGCCGAGGTGGTAGACGTCGACCTCGCCGGTGTGCCGGGTCATGGCCTCGGCGAAGCGGAAGATGTCGGCGCGGCCGGAGCGCAGGTAGGCGTACCAGAGCCAGAGGTCGGGCGACAGCTCGGAGTTGTCCCAGGCGTAGCCGCCGATGTCGTACCGCCAGGTGTGCCGGGCTGCGTCGTAGGTGTGCATGATGTCGCCGTAGTCCCAGAAGCCGTACCAACGGCGTTGCTCCACCTGGTCCTTGTAGTAGGTGAAGAGGAAGTCCAGGTGGTCCTCGATCCTGGTCCTGGCGGGAGTGGAGCGGTCGGGCTCGGAGTACAGGCCCGGGCCGAAGACCCCTGCCTTGATGCACTGCTCGGGCGGGGCGGCCAGTTGCGGCAGTACGCGCACCGCCTCGACCTGTTCGGCGAGCCGCTCGGCGCTCGGGGTGGCGTCGTTGGCCCAGAAGAGGAGTTCCGAGGTGCGGGCGATGCCGTAGGGCGTGCCGAACCCCGGTTCGTAGTCCTCGTAGGTGATGTTGAGGCCCTCCAACTGCTCCTCGTACGTGTCCTGGCCCATGCCGTCGTGGTAGAAGCGCAGGTCCATCGGCTGGGCCTCGGGTGACCAGAGCCAGACGGTGACCTCGGCCTCGTCGGTCTGGGCGTCGCGGATGTCGAGTTGGGCGGGGTACTTCTCCCAGAAGTCGCGCAGGCCGAAGGAGAGGCCGCCGCCGGCGCCGCCGACGTAGCCGAAGCCGGAGGCGCGCCGGCCGCCACCGGCGCCGATCCAGCCGTGGCCCTTCCTGGTGCGCTTGCGCAGGGTGAAGCCGTCGGCGGACAGCTGGGAGAGGGTGTAGTCGCCCCATTCGGGGATGTACGTCAGGCGGGTGGTGACCCGCTGGTCCCAGGTGGCGGGGTCGGGGAGCTTCTCCCCGGCGAACTGGGCCGCCTGGACGGCGGCCCCCGGGTCGCGGCGCAGGCCGGTGATGCCCTTGACGGCCTCACGGAGCAGTCCGGTGCCCTCGCCGCCGATGCGGATGTGGCGGTCGTAGGCCTCGTCGCGCATCGGGACGGTGAAGCGGACGCCGAGTCCGCGGATGAAGTCGCCGCTCGCCTTCCCGGGCTCCTGCGTCCCGTCGAAGGTGATGGTGTGCACCATGCGGAAGGAGTCGGCGCCCGCGTAGAAGTAGAGGCGCAGGGAGAAGGGGAGCCAGCGGCGGTGGCCCCTGCGGTGCTTGCCGTCGATGCGGACGACGGCGCGGACCGGGCCGTCCTGCTCGACCGCCACCTCGTCGATCGCGCCGTCGAAGCGCTCGTACTTCACCGTGCCCTGGTCGCCGTCCTCGATCTCGGGCTGGCGCAGCAGGACGAGGCGGCCGTTCTTGGCGATCTCGGTGGACCCCCGGGTGACCGATTTGATCAGCGCCGATCCGGAGGTGCCGATGCTCGCGGTGATGACGCCGGTCGATATGTCGATGGTGCCGCCGCGCCGGGTGACGGTGACCTTCTCGGCGGGCGCGGCCGGGGTGCCGGCGGCCAGGGTGAGCTTGCCGTTCCCGGAATTGACGGCGTGGGCGGTCCACTTGAGGGAGCCGTCGGGCCAGTGGGCGAGCGGCCAGGTCTGCACGGGTACGGCCGTGCCGTCGGCGTCCGTGACGGCGAACGGCTGGTCCTCCTGGAAGGCGCCCCGGGGCCAGGGGACGCCGACGGTGGAGCCGGGGGCGGCGCCGAGGCCGCCGTCCTCCAGCCAGCTCAGGGTGACGGGGCTGTCGTCGGCGACCGGGGCGGTGGCGGGCGCGGCCTGCGCGTTCTTGGTGCCCAGTGCCCAGCTGAACTGGGCGGCGGCTCCGGCGACGGCGGCCGCCTTGAGGAGGGACCTGCGGGGGATGGGGGACATGGCCTTTCCTTTCCTTGCGTGCGTGCAGAGGTGTCAAGGGCATGACAGAGAGAGGTGCGGCGCCGGAGCACCGACCTCGGGTGCGGAGGGGCGGCCGCTCCGGCACGGGACCGCCCCGGGATCAACGGCGCCGGTAGCGCTCCTCGACCGCGACGGCCGCCGCGGCGACGGCGCCCAGGACGGCGACGGCCAGCGGCGCGCTGAACCAGGCGGAGCAGACCACGACGGCCAGCCCGCCGACGAGGAGGAAGGAACCGGCGGGGTCGAGCACGGTACGCCGGCCCGCCCCCGCGAGCAGCGCCCGCCAGGAGGCGCCGGGGTGCCAGGCCGCCGCCGCGCGCAGCCCCGTGACGGCCGCGCCGATCAGGGCGAGAACGCCGACGGCGCCGACCGCCGCACCGCCCGGCAGACCGTCCCGTACGGCCCGCACGTCGACCCAGACCGCCGCGAGGGCGGCCCAGCCGGCGACCCCGACGAGCCACCCGCGGCGCACCGCCGCCCGGAAGTCGGCGGCGAACTCCCGCCAGCCGCCCCGCTCGTGGGCCAGCCGGCGCCCGAGGTGCCGCGCGCCCGCCGCGAAGGCGGCGGGGTAGGTGACCAGCCCCAGCGCCGCCACCGCGATCCACACGCCGGTCAGCAGGCACTCGGCGAACAGGGCGAAGCCCTGGGCGAACCGGGACTCCCCCGGCCCCGGGCGGGCCTTGGCACGCGCTTCGGTCATCGGAACCCCACCTCAGCCCTTCAGGCCGGACGTCGCCATGCCGTCGATCAGATAGCGCTGGAAGGCCAGGAAGAACGCGAGGACCGGCAGCAGGGCGACGAGCGACATGGCGATCATGCCGCCGTAGTTCGCCAGGCCCTCCTGGTCCACGAACATCTTGAGGCCGAGGGAGATCGTGTACTTGCCGGGCTCGTTGAGGTAGATCAGCGGGCCCATGAAGTCGTTCCAGGAGTTGATGAAGGTGAAGATCGCGCTGGTGATCAGCGCCGGCCGGCACAGCGGCAGCACGATCGACCAGTAGATGCGGACGTGACCGCACCCGTCGAGCCGGGCGGCCTCGTCCAGCTCCCTGGGCAGGTTGCGCATGAACTGCACCATCAGGAAGACGAAGAACGCCTCGGTGGCCAGGTACTTCCCCAGCAGCAGCGGGGTGTACGTGTTGATCATGTCCAGGTTGCGGAAGAGCACGTACTGCGGGATCAGCAGCACGTGGTACGGCAGCAGCAGGGTGCCGATCATCAGCGTGAACAGCAGGTTGCGGCCGGCGAACCTGATCTTCGCGAAGGCGTACGCCGTCAGCGAGCAGGACACCACGATCCCGATCACGGAACCGACGGCGAGGAAGAGCGAGTTGACGAAGAACGTGGAGATCGAGATGTCCGCGATGCCGTCGGCGAGGCTCGTGTAGTTGTCCGTGATCGGGTCGCCCGGGAAGAGGTCCAGGCTGCCGACGATGTCGCCGCTCTCCTTGAAGGAGCCGCCGATCACCCAGAGCACCGGGTAGAGGATGACGGCGAGGAGCGCCAGCGCCCCGAGGTGCCAGGCGAGTGATCCGGGCAGCCGGCGCCGGAGCGCGGCCGCCCGGCCGGCCCGGGGCGGCGGGGCTTCGGCGGTCGGAGTGACATCGGTGGCCTGCGCGCTCATCGGCCGCCCTCCTCGTAGTGCACCCAGCGCTTCTGGGACCAGAACAGCACCGCGGTGACCAGGGCGACCGCGACCAGCAGCATCCACGCCATGGCGGAGGCCAGGCCCATGCGGCTGTTCTCGAAGCCCTGGACGTACAGGTAGCAGGTGTAGACCATCGTGCCGTCCGCCGGGCCGCAGGCGTTGCCTCCGGCGCCGCCGCCGACGATGTAGGCCGAGCTGAAGATCTGGAAGGAGTGGATGGTCTCCAGCAGGACGTTGAAGAAGAGGACGGGGGAGATCATCGGCAGGGTGATGTTCCAGAACTGCCGCAGCCTCCCCGCGCCGTCCACGTCGGCCGCCTCGTACAGCTCGCGCGGCACCTGTTTCAGACCGGCCAGGAAGATGACCATCGGGGCGCCGAACTGCCAGACGGTGAGTGCCACCAGGCTGTAGATGATCAGTTCCGGGTCGCCGGTCCAGCCGCCGGCGTCGATCCCGAAGAGCCGCTGGGTACGGTCGACGACCGCGTCGTCCGAGAAGATCGCCTTCCACACGATGGCGATGGACACGCTCGCGCCGATCAGTGAGGGGGCGTAGAACGCGGCCCGATAGAAGGCCTGTCCACGCCGCTTCTGGGCCAGCAGCAGCGCGACGCCGAGCGCCGCGATCAGCTTGACCGGCGTGCCGACCACGACGTACCAGAGGGTGATGCGGACCGAGTGGCGCCAGCGCGGGTCGCCGAACATCTCGGAGAAGTTGTCCAGGCCGATCCACCGGGGTGCGTCGAACAGGTTGTAGTCGGTGAACGCGAAGTAGAGCGAGGCGGCCATCGGGCCCGCCGTCAGCAGCAGGAACCCGGCGATCCAGGGGGACATGAAGAGGTATCCGGCCAGGTTCTCCCGGCGCCTGCGCTGCTTCGGTCCGACGGGCCGCGGGGCCGTCGCCGGACCGGGGCGCGGCGCGGAGTCCGTCCGGGCCTCCAGCGCGGGGGCGTGTGTCACGGCGCTTCCCCTCAGCCGGCGAGAGCCGTCTTCGACTCGGTGAAGAACTGCTCGACGGCCTCCTCGACGGACCGCGAGCCGAGCGCCATCTCCTCGGCGATGCGCAGGAACGCGGCTTCGCAGATGTCGGCGCCGTTGGGGTGCGGGGTGATCTGCTCCAGGACGCCGGCCTCGACGAGCGACTCCTCGTAGGCAGCGATGGCCTTGTTGACCGGGTCGGTCGGCCGGTAGGCGTCGTACTGGGCCTGCGTGGTGGGGACGCCCCGGTCGTAACCCATGATCTTGGCGACCTCGGGGTCGTGGACCATGAAGTCGATGAACTGGGCGACCTCCTTGGGGTGCTCGGTGCGCTTGTAGGCGCTGAGCATCAGCGAGCCGAGGTACTGGCCGGTCCGCTTGCCGTCCGTGGTGGGGATCGGCGCGAGCCCGTACTCGCTCTTGCCCTCGGAGGTGTAGCGCACGGTGAAGTTGTCCCAGGTGAACTCACTGCCGGCGAGTTCCGCGGAGAGGGCCGACTTGGGCTTGATCTGGGCGACCTTCTTGGCGTCGGCGTACAGGCCGGACCGCACGCCCTTCTCCGCCCTGGTCCACCAGGTGGTCAGGTCCGCCTCGGTGAAGCCGAGTCCGTCCTCGGTGAAGAAGGCCTTGCCGTTCTGACGCAGGTACAGGTCGTAGAGGTACATGACGCCGTACATGCCGCTGTCCCCGGCGCGGCCCGTCCGGTCACGGACCCTCGTCATCGCCTCGTCGAAGTCGTCCCACGTCCAGCCCTGTTCGGGCTTGATACCGGCCCGGGTGTAGACGGGCTTGTCGATGACCAGGGCCATCGAGTTGGAACCGACGGGAACACCGAGGAGTTTGCCGTCGATCTCGCCGAACTTCTCCAGCCCCGCGCGGAATCCGTCCATGGAGAGGTTTCCCGCCTCGACCTGTCCGCCCAGATCCAGCAGGACATTCTTGGCGTCGTATTTGCGGAGGAATCCGATGGCATTCTGGAAGACGTCCGGTGGATTGCCTCCGGAGGCCTGGGTGTTGAACTTCTTCCAGAAGTCCGTATACGGCTGGAAGTCGGTCTTGACCTTGATCTTCGGATACTTCTTCTCGAAGAGCGCGATGGTCTTGTTGATGCGTTCCGCCCGGTCCTCGGCACCCCACCAGGAGTAACGGATCGTCACCGTCCCGTCTCCCGAGCCGGTGCCGCCGCCGCAGGCGGTGGCCGTGGCGCCCAGCCCCGCGACGGCCAGCGAGGCCCCGGCCGCCTTGAGGATCGTCCGCCTCCCGGCCTGCCGCTCCGCATTCCCGCCCTGCTGCATAAGAGCCTCCCCGCGACGTCCGTCCGCTGCATGAATCGTTTCAAGTAAGCGCTTGCTGGCACAAGGTACGAAGGGCCCGGGGGCGCGTCAATGATTCGGACAGGAATTGATGGGAGCGGCCGCGACCGACCCCGGGGCACCCCTTCCGCACGCACCGTTGCGCGACCGCGGGAATGCACAGGTCGGCGCGGCGCGATCGACCGGCCGAACGCCGGCGACGTCACGGAGCACACCCGCGGTGAAGGTCACGGTTGGGTGAAGGCGGGCGGAAGCGGAATGCCCCGGCGCCGGGACGGAGCGCACACGAAGGCGGCCCGGCTCACCTGGGTGAGCCGGGCCGCCTGATGATCCGGTGGGCGATACTGGGTTCGAACCAGTGACCTCTTCGGTGTGAACGAAGCGCTCTCCCACTGAGCTAATCGCCCGGACGCAGGAAGAACATTACCCCATGTCAGGGGTGCCGGTGACCATCGGGGGCCGCGACGGCGCAACCCCCGCGGGCCCTCACTGGTCCTTGATCTTCCAGGGCATCTCGAGCCCGAACTTCCACAGGTAGATCCCGGCCAGCACGGCGATGATCACCACGCCGATCGCGGTCAGGATGATGTTCCGGCGCCGCACCTTCGGGTCGAGGGCACGCTGCGCCGCCTCGGTGACCTTGCGCTTGGTCCAGCGCAGCACCAGCTGGGCCCAGACGAACTCGGTCGCCCAGATCGCCATGCCGCCGAAGATCACCACCCAGCCCGGTCCGGGCAGCGGCAGCATGATGATGCCGGCCACCACGACCGCGAGGCCGACGATGAAGACGCCGACCTGCCAGCTCAGGTGCAACGCACGGCGCGCCCTGATGAATTCCGGTGCCCGCGACCCGAGCGCGCGCTCGGCCGTGGCCTCGTCCGTCCCCGTACGGTCTGCCGCCACGGCCGCCTCGCCGGGCTTGTTACTCCCCGTGTTCATACGGCCAAACACTACCGGAGCGAAACCTGTCACCGGAATGGGCGTACGACCCGAACGATCTCTCGGCCGGAAGAGTTACGTAAACACACGCAAAACACTCAGAGGGGTTTACAACGGCACCGTAGGTGGCATGTCGATTTCGCCGACGTGCGAATCCCCGAGCGCACACTGAGCGAAAGGCCCTGGCGCTTATGAACACCACGGTCAGCTGCGAGCTGCACCTGCGCCTCGTTGTGTCGAGCGAGTCCTCCCTGCCTGTCCCCGCAGGCCTGCGGTACGACACGGCCGACCCCTACGCCGTGCACGCCACCTTCCACACCGGAGCCGAGGAGACCGTCGAGTGGGTGTTCGCCCGCGACCTCCTCGCCGAAGGTCTCCACCGCCCCACAGGCACCGGCGACGTCCGGGTCTGGCCGTCCCGCAGTCACGGCCAGGGCGTCGTGTGCATCGCTCTCAGCTCCCCGGAGGGCGAAGCACTGCTCGAGGCCCCGGCCCGGGCCCTGGAGTCCTTCCTGAAGCGCACAGACGCCGCCGTGCCCCCCGGTACGGAACACCGGCACTTCGACCTCGATCAGGAGCTCTCGCACATCCTGGCGGAAAGCTAGGGCGGGGCCCCGCGTGAAGCCGCCCGTCGCCGTCGACTCGGGGTGACGGCACGGGCCCGGACAACCGCATACGGCACACAACGGCGTCGTCGCCGCGGATCTCCGCGGGGGCGGCGCCGCCGCGTGTCCGGTGCCGGTGCCGGGGAACGAAGGCGGGCCGGCCGCCGTTGAAAGGGCAGTCTTCGGGGCAATCGACGACCCGGACCGGATCGCGGCCGGTTCGCCCGCCCCGCCAGCCACTACCATCGGCCAGCATCGGCGGGCGCCCGCCCGACCACCAGGCCAGGGAGCGAAACGTGCTGATCACCCACGACACCCGGTGCGCGCTCGACACCGTGGTGGATCTGGTGAACACCGTGCCGGAGGACGAATCGGCTCCGGACGGACTGCCGGACGTCGCGGCCCTCCAGGAATTCGTGGGAACGCACGAAATCAGCGACGTCGGCCTGCTCACGGACCGCGACCTCGCGGCGGTGCGGGGCATCCGCGGACGGTTCGCGGCGGTCTTCGCCGCTCCCGACGCCCGGACCGCCGCAGGGCTGATCAACGACCTGGTCGCGGCCGCCGGCACCACGCCCCGGCTCACCGACCACGACGGGTACGACTGGCACATCCACTACTTCGCGCCCGGCGCGTCCGTCGCGGACCACCTCACCGCGGACTGCGGGATGGCGCTGGCGTTCTTCGTGGTGGCCGGGGAGCAGGAGCGGCTGCGGCGGTGCGAGGCTCCCGACTGCCGCCGCGCCTTCGTCGACCTCTCCCGGAACCGCTCGCGGCGGTACTGCGACAGCCGCACCTGCGGAAACCGCCTGCATGTGGCCGCCTACCGGGCCCGGCGCAAGGAGGCGGCGGGCTGACGCCGCCCCCGCGGGACTCGGAGCCCCGCGACGCGGCCCCCGGCGGGTGGCGCCGGGGAGCGCGGGTACGGCTCACAGCAACAGCAGATCGTGCAACGAAGCCATGAGCAGCAGACACCCGATCACCGCAAGGAAGATCATGAGCGGTGGCTGGGATAGGGCGAAGAGGCAGCCGCGTGGTTCGTCTGGCACCCGCGCGGTTTCGCTCTGTCTCGTGTCCAGCTGGGAATCCAGCTGAGTGGTGTCCGGCATCTCGCCGCGATGATGACGCAGCGGACGGGCTCCCCGCGATCAACACGCCCGTTACGACCAGGTGTTGGTTGAATGTCGCAATGTCCGGTCGGATCGTGATCATTCCGGAGCGCGCGCTGTCGGCCTCGGACCGCTGTGTCGTTTCAGCCCCGGACCTCGGCCGTCATATGCCGTGCTTCTTGAGGATGGCCTCGATGTCGCTGAAGTCGTCGTCACCGCCCCGGGACGCCTTCGCCGGCCTGGGGGCGGGCTCGGCGGCCGGGCGGGAGCCGGTCCCCAGGGAGGGTGCGGAGGCGCCCGGAGCCACCGCGTCGCGCCGTGCCGCGGCCCGTGCCTCCTTGCGCTCCTTGCGGGTGCCGCCGCGGCGGCGCTCCACCGCGCGGGTGGTCATGAAGAGCACCCAGGCGACGCCCAGCACGCCGAAGCCGGCCCAGGCCACCGGGCTGAAGGCCGTGTCGGCGAGCCACTCGACGACCCCGGTCATCACCAGGCCGATCGGGACCAGTGAGTAGGCGGCGATCCGGGCGGCGGTGAGGAAGCGCTTGCGGTACGCGGTGACCGCCGCGATACCCAGGCCCGCCGCGGACACCGCGGAGCAGACGGTCTCGGCAATCATCCGGTCCTCCAGGGCTGGGCTCGGTCGGGCACGAGTACTTCGTCCCTTCCATCCTGCACCGTCGGCCCGCCGCGGGGCCATGCCGGAGGACCGAGATCAGGGAGATCTCGGGGGTCGGCTCCTCCGCAGGTGCCGGTGGGCGCGGTACGAGGCCGGTTGGGGCGGCACACCCCGGGCTGGGAGGATGGGGGGCATGAGCGACTCCTCCCCCGCCCGTCCCGCCGCACCCGTCCTCGACGTCTGGTGCGAGCTCCAGTGCCCGGACTGCCACACCGCCCTGGACGACCTCCGTGCCCTGCGCGCCCGCTACGGCGACCGCCTGGACGTACGGCTGCGGCACTTCCCGCTGGAGAAGCACAAGCACGCCTTCGCCGCCGCGCAGGCCGCCGAGGAGGCGTTCGACCAGGGCCGGGGCTGGGCGTACGCCGAGGCCGTCCTGGACCGGGTCGGCGAGCTGGACCGCAAGGGAGAGCCCCTCCTGGTCGAGGTGGCCCGGGAACTGGGCCTGGACGCGGAGGAGTTCGACACGGCGCTCGTCGACGGTCGGCACATCCTGATCGTCGACGCCGACCAGGCCGAGGGCAAGGCGATCGGCGTGACCGGCACCCCCACGTACGTGATCGGCGGCGAGCGTCTGGACGGCGGAAAGAGCCAGGAAGGGCTGCGCGAGCGCGTCGAGGAGATCGCGGACCGGCTGCTCGCCGGGCAGCGGGACTGAACGGCCGCTCCCGGCCGCCCGCCGTCTACCGCAGCGGTTTGCAGTAGCTGTACCGCGTGGTCTCGTAACCGAGCGACTCGTAGAGCCGCTCGGCCGGGGTGTTCCCCGCGAAGACGTTGAGACCGATCAGCGGGCGGCCGGCGGTGATCGCCTGCGCCTCGGCCAGCAGCATCAGGGTGCGGCCGTGGCCCCGGCCGCGGTGGGACGCGTCGGCCTCGACGTCGAAGACGAACGCCCGGTCCTCCCGCAGCGCCAGCCAGAGGACCCCGACCCGCTCGCCCTCGTGTTCCAACACGCTGAACAGCATGTGCTCGGTGTCCAGCCCCCGGGGCAGCAGCATTTCGTGATCGCGGCGGGCCTTCGCGTACGCGTCGGCCTCGGGCACGCCCCGCTCCATCCAGGTGCGGGCGTACCGCTCCGACTCGTACGCCTGCCAGGCCGCGAAGTCCTCCGGGGTCATGGGCCGTGCCCCGCTGCCCGCGGGCAGGGCGGGCGGGACGGCGCCGAGCGGCTTGGTCATCGCGCGGTTGCGCAGGACGTAGCCGAGCGCCCGCGCGAGCCCGATGCCCGCCGCGGCGTCGCCGGCGACGCCCGCCTCGATCTGCCGGCAGCCCCAGGCACGCGCCACCTCCTCCGCGGCGAGCGCGGCGACCGTGCCCCGGCCGCGCCGGCGGTCCGGCTCGTCGACGCGCAACTTGTGGATCACGGCCACCGAGTCGCCGAGGGAGGAGGAGGTGCCGAGGTGCAGCACACCGACGGGGCGGCTGTTCACGCACACCTGGAAGTGGCGTGAACGGGTCCCGTCGGCGGCGCGCTGGAGCGGCTCGGTCGGCCGCAGGGTCGTGGTCATCACGGCAGTTCTACCCACCGCGGGCGACAACGGCAGCCGAATATTCCAGGGGTCACGGGTCCAGGTCGTCCCCGGACCGCTCCTCGAAGACGCGCATCGCCTTGACGGTCACCGGTCCCGGGGCGCCCGGCAGTTCGCGGTCGTCGACGCGGTGCACGGCCTGGACGTCGCGCAGGGTCGAGGTCAGGAACACCTCGTCGGCACGCTCCAGGACGTCCAGCGGGAGGTCGGTCTCGCGGGCCCCGGTCCACTCGACGGCCAGGGCGCGGGTGATGCCGGCGAGGCAGCCGGAGACGACCGGCGGGGTGTGGATCTCGCCGTCGAGGACGACGAAGACGTTGGACCCGGTGCCCTCGCACAGCTGCCCGACCGTGTTGCCGAACAGCGCCTCGGTGGCGCCCCGTTCGCGGGCGCGGGCGAGGGCGACGACGTTCTCGGCGTAGGAGGTGGTCTTCAGGCCGGTGAGCGCGCCGCGCTCGTTGCGGGTCCACGGCACCGTGATCACGGCCGTGGAGTCGGGCCGGCGGGCGGCCTCGCCGAGGGCGACGACGAGGGTCGGGCCGTGCTCGCCGCGGTCGGAGCCGAGGGGACCGTGACCGCCGGTGTAGGTGATGCGCAGCCGGCCGAGCGGCACGGGGTTGGCGTCGAGGACGGCGGCACAGGCGCGCCGTACCTCGTCCAGGTCCGGGTCGGGCAGGCCGAGGCCGCGGGCCGAGCGGGTCAGCCGGTCCAGGTGCCGGGTCAGCGCGAACGGCCTCCCGTCCACCGCCTTCACCGTCTCGAAGATGCCGTCGCCCACGGTCAGCCCGTGGTCGAGGACGGAAACGCGGGCGGACCCGATGTCCTGCAACCCGCCGTCGAGCCAGATCTTCACGTCGCCAGCGCCTCTCCCGTGCCGTTCGCCTCGTACGCCCCCGACGCTACCGCGAGCAGCCGGGACGCCTTCAGTTCGGTCTCCCGCCACTCGCCCTCCGGGTCGGAGCCCCAGGTGATGCCGGCGCCGGTGCCGAAGCGGAGCAGCGCGGCACCGTCGGCGGTTCGGTCGATCCAGAAGGTGCGGATGCCGACGGCCAGCTCGCCCGTGCCCCGGTCGGCGTCGACCCAGCCGACGCCCCCGCAGTACGGGCCCCGGGGCGCGGTCTCCAGCGCCTCGATGATCCGCAGGGCGCTGGACTTGGGCGCGCCGGTGACGGACCCGGGCGGGAAGGCGGCGTCGAGCAGCTCCGGCCATCCGGCGTCCGCGGACAGCTCGCCGCGCACCGTGGACACCAGGTGGACCAGGCCCGGGTGCTTCTCGACGGCGCACAGGTCGGGCACCGTGACGGTGCCCGTGGCGCAGACCCGCCCCAGGTCGTTGCGGACCAGGTCCACGATCATGACGTTCTCGGCGTAGTCCTTCTCCAGCAGGTCGGCCTCGGTCCGGCCGGTGCCCTTGATCGGCCCGGACTCGACCGTCCGGCCGTTGCGGCGCAGGAACAGCTCGGGCGAGGCGGTGGCGATCTCGACGCCGTGTCCGGGCAGCCGGATCGTTCCGGCGTACGGCGCCGGGTTGCCGCGGGCCAGCAGCGCGGTGAGCGCGTCCACGTCGGCGCCCGGGCCGATCGGTGCCGTCAGCACCCGGCAGAGGTTGGCCTGGTAGACCTCGCCGGCGGCTATGTGCGCGCGGACGCGCCGCACGCCCGTCGTGTACGCGCCGCGGTCGAGCGACGACGTCCAGTCGCCGACGGCGGGGCCCCGCCAGGCTCCCGGCGCGGGCGCGGGCACCGGCTCGGTCCGTACGTCCGCGAAGCGTGCGCAGGTCAGACGGCCTTCGAAGTCCGCGCAGACCGCCCAGAACCCCTCGGAGTCGAGGGCGGCGGGATCGCTCGTGACGTCGAGGAGACCGGTGGCGAGGCGGTCACCGAAGCGGGCGAGGGGAGGGAGGGCGGACACGCCGTCGAGTCTAGGCCGGTGGCTCCGAGGTGACCCGAACGTGTCCTTCCGGGGGCCCTGACCTGGTCCGTGACCGGATGCACCGCAGCACGCTGCACAAACGCGTTTTTGTGCTGGCCCCGGAATCCGCTAGAGTTCATCACGTCGCCGGGCCGCACAAGCGGACCGAACCGACAGGCGGACGTAGCTCAGTTGGTAGAGCGCAACCTTGCCAAGGTTGAGGTCGCGAGTTCGAGCCTCGTCGTCCGCTCGCAGGAACAGGGGGCCTCCCGGGCCTCCTGCACTCCTGGTGGAGTGGCCGAGAGGCGAGGCAACGGCCTGCAAAGCCGTCTACACGGGTTCAAATCCCGTCTCCACCTCCAAGGACGATTAGCTCAGCGGGAGAGCGCTTCCCTGACACGGAAGAGGTCACTGGTTCAATCCCAGTATCGTCCACTGATCCGCCAGGATCACCGGTCCGCAAGGATCCCCGCGCGATTAGCTCAGCGGGAGAGCGCTTCCCTGACACGGAAGAGGTCACTGGTTCAATCCCAGTATCGCGCACGCAGTAACCGCACCATCCCGGACGATTAGCTCAGCGGGAGAGCGCTTCCCTGACACGGAAGAGGTCACTGGTTCAATCCCAGTATCGTCCACACGGAACGAAGCCCCCGGCCGCCTCGAGCGGTCGGGGGCTTCTTCGTGTGATCAGCTGGAGAAGAGCATCCGGCCGAAGCTCTTCTGGCGGTGGTGGCCGTAGTGACCGTGGCCGCCGTGCTGCGGGGCTCCCCACGCCGGAGCCTGGGCCGCCGGGTACGCCTGCGGCGCGGCGGGCGGGGCCGGCGGAGCGGGCTGGGACCACTGGGCCTCCAGGCGGGTCAGCGACTCCAGCTCGCCGTAGTCGAGGAAGATGCCGCGGCAACCGCTGCACTGCTCGATCTGAACGCCGTTGCGGTTGTAGGTGTGCATCGGTGCGTGGCACTTGGGGCACTGCATGCTCGGCTCAACTCCTCGCCGGTCGGTCCTGCTTCGCGTATCGCCAGGACAGACTCTGTCCCGCCGTGGGTCGGTTGCACCCTACTTCGGGGAACTTCGGCTCAACCCCGTGGGGCGGCGGGCCCGGTGGACGCCATGCGCGCGCACGCGTCGACGAGGCAGCGCTCCACCTCGTCCAGCGGCCGGTCCTCCAGAACCGCCTTGGAGACGGCACGGGCGGCGGTCTGCGCGGTGAGGGCGCGGGCCGGGACGTCCAGGGCGGGCCAGGGGTCGCCGTCGGCGGGGACCGCGGGCCCGCCGCGGGCGCGGTAGGCGGCGAGGAAGCGGTGCCACTCCTCGGGCGGGAGCACCCCGCAGGCGTACCAGGCCGCCGGGCGGGCCAGGTCCCAGGCCGGGACGCCGGTGCCGAGGTCGTCGACGTCGATCAGCAGCCAGGGTCCCGCGGGGGCGGGGTGGCGTATGAGCTGGCCGAGGTGAAGGTCGCCGTGGCACAGGGTGGTCGTGTCCGGCATGGCTGCCTCGCCGCGCGCCCAGGCGGGGAGCGCCGTCCAGGCCGCGAGGACGGGCGCGGTGGCGGGGTGGCCGGGGGCGGTGGCCCGGAGCCGGGCGGCGGCCAGCGCCGCCTTCGCGGGGCCGCGCATGGGGGGTACGGGGGCTGGGGCGGGGGTGCGGTGGAGGCGGGCGAGGAGGGTCGCCGCGGCCTCCCACGGAGCGGCGTCCGGGTCCTCCGGGTCGACGGGCGTGCCGTAGGGCCAGTAGGTGACGAGCCGCCCGTGCAGGTCGACGGGGGCATGGGCGAGCGGGGGCAGGAGCACGCCGGGGAGCCGGGCGGCGGCCTTGACACGGAGGGACAGTTCAGCCGGGTCGGCGTCCGCGGCGTGTGCCTTGGCCACGGTGTCTCCGTGCCGGACGACCGTGGCGTCGGGGCGGTCGGCGAGGGTGGCCGCGCCGCAGGGACAGGCCGGGGTGCGGGCGTGGGCCGCCGCCCTGACGCGGGCCGTCAGGGCGGGGAGGAGGGCGGGGGCGTCCGTGGTCACGGGGGTGAGGGTACGCAGGCACGGCGCACGGCCGCGCTCCCCGGCCCCGACCTGTGGGGCCGCCGCGATCCCCGGACCCGACCCGTGGGGCCGCCGCGCTCTCCTGTGCCGGCCCGTGCGCTTGGTGGTCGGCCCTACTCCCGGTCGGGTGTCGGTCCCGGTCGATCGTCCCGGTTCGGCGTCGGGCCCGGTCGATCGTCCCGGTTCAGGCGTCGGTCCCGGTTCGGGCGGTAGCGGCGGTCACGCTCTCGTGGTGGTGCTGCGGGCCGGACCCGGTGGCTCGCGGTGAATGTCGTGGAGTCCCCGGAGGGAAAGGCAATGCCGGCGCAGCTCCCCAGCTGCGCCGGCATTTTTTGCCGTCCGCCGCACCCCCGTCCCCACGGGGTTTCATGGATGGATGTCCCCGCCCGGACCGCTCTTCCGGGCCTGGGGTCGCCGCTCAGCGCCCCAGCACCACACCCACGGACGACGCTTGTGTGGCCACTGTCTCCCACCCGTCGAAGACGAGGAGGAGCAGGACCGCCAGGGGCAGGGCCATGAGCGTCGCCACCGCGGGGTGGCGACGGCCTTGACGGCGGCTTTGCCGTGTGCGGACCAGCGTCCGCGGAACCGTCTGGGCCATGGTCCCTCTCCTGACCGTTTCGTTGTCTCGTTGCAGCGGCGGGTGTCTGACCTCGGGGGACGAGTGCTGCACCCGCCGCTTGACCTCAAATCTAGGCGTCGGGCGATCGCCGGACGTCATGCCCTCGTACCGATTGCCGGGCCTCCCGGAGGATGAGCCACCACCTGCCGAGTACTCCCCTGGGTGGAGACCGGCTCCCGGGTCTCGGGGTCTTCCCGGACGGGGTGCCCACCGCGTCCCGGTATCTCCGGGATGTCCGGTGACTTCCCTCACTTCGATCACCTCCCGGCACGGCTCCGGCCCCGCCCCGGCGCCCGCTGGGCCTGCCACCACGCCGTACGCACGCGGGCTCTCCCCGCCACCGTCGGCCCCTGCCGTCCGGACGGCCTCCCTCGCCCCAATCACCCCGCCCCGGCGGTCGGTTGGGATCACCGGCGGGGCATGGCCGCATCCTCCGCGCGTTCGCTGACCCCGCCTCAACTCTCGCACCGGGCACTGACAATCCGTTGTCGCGAGAGGGCGCGGCCTCTGCGCGCGGGCGGCCGTGGAAACGTAAGCTGTGGCACGTCACAGGGACCGGGCAGCGGGGATGAACATGGCGATGATGCGCCTGAGGCGCGAGGACCCGCGCGTCGTCGGCTCGTTCAGGCTTCACAGGCGGCTCGGCGCGGGTGGGATGGGCGTGGTCTACCTGGGCTCCGACAAGAAGGGGCAGCGGGTCGCGCTGAAGGTCATCCGGCCGGACCTGGCGGAGGACCAGGAGTTCCGGTCGCGGTTCGCGCGCGAGGTCTCGGCGGCCCGGCGCATCCGGGGCGGCTGCACCGCCCGGCTGGTCGCCGCCGACCTGGAGGCGGACCGTCCCTGGTTCGCCACGCAGTACGTGCCCGGCCCCTCCCTGCACGACAAGGTCGTCGACGGGGGTCCGCTCGGCGCGGCCGACGTCGCGGCCGTGGGCGCCGCGCTGTCCGAGGGCCTGGTCGCCGTGCACGAGGCCGGGGTGGTGCACCGGGACCTGAAGCCGTCCAACATCCTGCTGTCCCCGAAGGGGCCGCGGATCATCGACTTCGGCATCGCCTGGGCCACCGGTGCCTCCACCCTCACGCACGTCGGCACCGCCGTCGGCTCCCCCGGGTTCCTCGCGCCGGAGCAGGTGCGCGGGGCCGCGGTCACACCGGCCACGGACGTGTTCTCGCTCGGTGCCACGCTGGCGTACGCGTCGATGGGCGACTCGCCCTTCGGGCACGGCAGCTCCGAGGTGATGCTCTACCGCGTGGTGCACGAGGAAGCCCAGCTGCACGGCGTCCCGGACGCGCTCGCCCCGCTGGTGCGGGCGTGCCTGGCCAAGGACCCCGAGGAGCGCCCCAGCACCCTGCAACTGTCGCTGCGGCTCAAGGAGATCGCCGCCCGGGAGGCCCAGGGCATGGCCGACGTACGGCCGCCCGCGCCGCGCAGTGGTGAGGCGGACGTGCCCACCGGGCGGCTCGCCGACACCTACCCGGAGCGCGCCCAGCGGCGTCCGCAGGGCCGGCCGGGTGCGCAGGGCACTCCCCCGCCGCGCGGCACGTCGGGGTCGCGGGGACCAGCGCCGCGGGGTTCCGTTCCGTCGCGGGGCGGAGCGCCCTCCCGGGGAGGGACGCCTTCGCGCGGTGGCGCACCGTCGCGGGGCGGCGGTGCCCGGTCCGGGTCCCGGCCCACGCCGTCCGCCCGCGACACGACCGGCCGGAACTCCTCCCGCGGCGACGGCGCCCGGTCCGCACCGCGCAGCGGAGCCGGCCGTACGGGGCCCAGGACGACGGGCACCGGCTGGCGGCGGCCCGCCAATCCGCGGCTGCTGCGACAGCGCCTGTTCGTGTTCGTGGTGGTGACGCTGCTGGTCGCGCTGGGCATCGCCGCCGCGCAGGGCTGCCAGGGACCCTCGCGCGGGCTCGGCGACGACCGGGGCGGCGTGCACGCGGCGCGGCAGGAACGGGTGACGCAGCAGGATCGGGTGTCGCGGCAGCAACGGGTGACGCGGCAGGACGGGGCGGTCCCGTCCGGCGCCCTCCCGGTGCAGCGTGCTTCCGGGGTGTGAGGACGGGGTCCTGACAGGCGCCTACGCCGAGGGTCGCCCCGCCGTCACCGC
Source organism: Streptomyces sp. CS113 (assembly GCF_002188365.1). Classification (NCBI taxonomy): domain Bacteria; kingdom Bacillati; phylum Actinomycetota; class Actinomycetes; order Kitasatosporales; family Streptomycetaceae; genus Streptomyces; species Streptomyces sp. CS113. Next base: position 6,973,776 of record NZ_KZ195574.1, on the reverse strand, counting down.
GTAGAAGGCGACCGCGGCCGCCGCGCCCACGTTCAGGGAGTCGACGCCGTGGGACATCGGGATGCGCACCCAGGTGTCGGACGCCGCCAGGGCCCGCCGGGACAGACCGCTGCCCTCGGCGCCCAGCATGAGGGCGACCCGGTCCATGCGGTGCGGGGCGACCGCGTCGAGCGGCTCGGCACGGTCGTCGGGGGTGAGGGCGAGGAGCGTGAAGCCCGCTTCACCGACCGTGGCCAGACCGGCCGGCCAGGTGTCGAGGCGGGCGTACGGCACGGAGAAGACCGCGCCCATCGAGACCTTGACGCTGCGCCGGTACAGGGGGTCCGCGCAGTCCGGGGAGAGCAGCACCGCGTCCATGCCGAGCGCGGCGGCGGACCGGAAGATCGCGCCGATGTTGGTGTGGTCGTTGACGGACTCCATGACGACGACCCGGCGGGCGGCGGTCAGGAGGCCGGCCGCGGTCGGGAGCGGTGTGCGCGCCATCGAGGCGAGGGCGCCGCGGTGCACGTGGTAGCCCGTGACCTGTTCGGCGAGCGCCGGGTCGACGACGTACACCGGTGCCGGGGCCTCGTCGATGATGTCGCGCATGGTGTCGACCCACTTGGCGGACAGCAGCATCGAGCGCATCGCGTAGCCCGCCTCGCCGGCCCGCCTGATGACCTTCTCGCCCTCGGCGATGAACAGGCCCTCGGCGGGTTCGCGGCGGCGGCGCAGTTCGACGTCGGTCAGGCCGGTGTAGTCGTGGAGGCGCGGGTCGTCGGGGTCGTCGATGGTGACGAGGCCGGCCATGTCAGACCGCCCCGTGCGGGCCGACGGCGACGACCTCGCCGACGACGATGACGGCGGGCGGCCTGACCTCCTGCGCGACCACCGTGTCGGCGACGGTGGCGAGGGTCGCGTCCACCCGGCGCTGGGCGGCCGTGGTGCCCTCCTGGACGAGGGCGACCGGCGTGTCGGGGGACCTGCCGTGCGCGACGAGGGTGTCGGCGATCCTGCCGATCTTGTCGACGCCCATCAGGATCACCAGCGTGCCGGTGAGCTTCGCGAGGGACGGCCAGTCGACCAGGGAGCGCTCGTCGTCGGGGGCGACGTGCCCGCTGACCACGGTGAACTCGTGGGCGACGCCCCGGTGGGTGACCGGGATGCCGGCGGCGCCGGGGACCGAGATCGAGCTGGAGATGCCGGGGACGACGGTGCACGCGATGCCCGCCTCGGCCAGCGCCTGCGCCTCCTCCATGCCCCGGCCGAAGACGAACGGGTCGCCGCCCTTCAGCCGTACCACCGACTTGCCCTGCTTGGCGTGCTCGATGAGCGCGTTGTTGATGGCCTCCTGGGCCATGAAGCGGCCGTAGGGGATCTTGGCCGCGTCGACGACCTCGACGTGCGGCGGGAGTTCGGCGAGCAGGTCGCGGGGGCCGAGCCGGTCGGCGATGACGACGTCGGCCTCGGCGAGCAGGCGGCGGCCGCGGACCGTGATCAGGTCCGGGTCGCCGGGGCCGCCGCCGACCAGGGCGACGCCGGGGGTGCGGGTGCGCCGGTGCGGGGCGACGAGGGTGCCGTCGCGCAGGCCCTCCACCACGGCGTCCCGGATGGCAGCGGTGTGGCGGGGGTCGCGGTGGCGCGCGTCGGTGGTGAGGACGGCGACGGTGACGCCCTCGCTGTGTCCGGTCGCCGGGGTCCAGGCCGTGGCCAGGTCCGCGTCGTCGGAGCGGACGCACCACACGCGGTGCCGCTCGGCCTCGGCGGAGGCGGCGTTGTTGGCCGCGGTGTCGCTGGTGGCGATCAGGGCGTACCAGGCGTCCGCGAGGTCCCCGTCCGTGTACGGGCGCCGCTCCCAGGCGATCTCGCCCGCGTCCGCCATGGCCTCGACGGACGGGGTCGCCTCCGGGGAGACGAGGCGGATGTCGGCGCCGGCCGCGATCAGGGCGGGCAGGCGGCGCTGGGCGACCTGTCCGCCGCCGAGGACGACCACGCGGCGGCCGGTGAGGCGGAGGCCTACGGGGTAGGCGGGGTGTTCGGCCATGAGGGGACGGCTCCTCTTGCGGCGGTGGCGCTGACGTGCGGATTTTACGGCGCGGTGGCCGGTGGGGCCCAGGTGGTCCGGTGGTTGGACCCCTGGTCCGACGGCTGGACGCCCGCTCCGGTACGGGCCCGGCCGCCGGGCCGGCTGCGGGCTCCGCAGCCGGGTGCGGCTGCGGACCCGACCGCCGGGTGGGGCTGCGGCGGCACGCCCTGCCGTGTCTCGACTGCCGGGTGCGGCTGCGGACCCGACTGCCGAGTGCGGCGGCGCGCCGACTGCTGGGTGGGGCTGTGGGCCCGGCAGTCCGGCGGGGGCCCGGCACCGTGGTCCCGGGCCCCGCGGCGTGCGACCGCTACTTCTCGGTGACACCCGCCGAGTCGAACGTCGCCACCTCGTGCATGGCCCGCGCGGTGCTCTGCACCATCGGGAGCGCGAGCAGCGCGCCGGTGCCCTCGCCGAGGCGGAGGTCGAGGTCGACCAGCGGGCGCAGGCCCAGCTTGTTGAGCGCGGCGACGTGACCGGGCTCGGCGCTGCGGTGCCCGGCGATGCAGGCCGCGAGGACCTCGGGGGCGATCGCGCGGGCCACCAGGGCGGCGGCACCGGCGCTGACGCCGTCCAGGATCACCGGGGTGCGCAGCGAGGCGCCACCGAGCAGCAGGCCGACCATGGCCGCGTGCTCGAAGCCGCCCACCGCCGCGAGGACGCCGACGGGGTCGGCCGGGTCCGGCTGGTGGACCTCCAGCGCGCGGCGGACGACCTCGGTCTTGCGGGCCAGCGTCTCGTCGTTGATGCCGGTGCCGCGGCCGGTGACCTCGGCCGGGTCGGCGCCGGTGAAGACGGAGATGAGGGCGGCGGACGCGGTGGTGTTCGCGATGCCCATCTCTCCGGTGAGCAGCGCCTTGTTGCCGGCCGCCACCAGGTCCCGGGCGGTCTCGATGCCGACCTCGATGGCCTGCTTGGCCTCCTCGCGGGTCATCGCCGGGCCGGTGGTCATGTCGGAGGTCCCCGCGCGGACCTTGCGGGGCAGCAGGCCGGGCGTCGCGGGCAGGTCGGTGGCGACACCGACGTCCACGACGCACACCTCGGCGCCGACCTGGGTGGCGAAGGCGTTGCAGACCGCTCCGCCGCCCAGGAAGTTGGCCACCATCTGGGCGGTGACCTCCTGCGGCCAGGGGGTGACGCCCTGGGCGTGCACGCCGTGGTCGCCGGCGAAGACCGCGACGGCCGCGGGCTCCGGGATGGGCGGCGGGCACTGCCGGGACAGGCCGGACAGCTGGGCGGAGATGATCTCCAGCATGCCGAGCGCCCCTGCGGGCTTCGTCATGCGCTTCTGCCGCTCCCAGGCCTCCCCGAGCGCCTTGGCGTCCAGCGGGCGGATCTGCGCGACGGTCTCGGCGAGCAGGTCGTGCGGCGCCTCGCCGGGCAGGGCGCGACGGCCGTACGTCTCCTCGTGCACCACCCAGGACAGCGGGCGGCGCTTGGACCAGCCGGCCTGCATCAGCTCGGGCTCGTCCGGGAACTCGTCGACGTATCCGACGCACAGGTAGGCGACGACGTCCAGGTGCTCGGGCAGGCCGAGGGCGCGGACCATCTCGCGCTCGTCGAAGAAGCTGACCCAGCCGACGCCGAGGCCCTCGGCGCGGGCGGCGAGCCACAGGTTCTCGACGGCGAGCGCGGAGGAGTACGGCGCCATCTGCGGCTGCGTGTGCCGGCCGAGGGTGTGGCGGCCGCCGCGGGTCGGGTCGGCGGTGACGACGATGTTGACCGGGGTGTCGAGGATGGCCTCGATCTTCAGTTCCTTGAACTGCTTGGCCCGACCCTTGGGCAGCGACTTCGCGTACGCGTCGCGCTGACGCGTCGCCAGTTCGTGCATCGCCCTGCGCGTGTCGGCCGAGCGGATGACGACGAAGTCCCAGGGCTGCGAGTGGCCGACGGACGGCGCGGTGTGCGCGGCCTCCAGGACGCGGAGCAGCACCTCGTGCGGGATGGGGTCGCCGCGGAAGCCGTTGCGGATGTCGCGGCGCTCGCGCATGACCTTCAGCACGGCCTCGCGCTCGGCGTCGTCGTAGGCGGGGGCCGCCGGGCCGACGGGCTGCGGTGCTTCCGCGGCTTCGGCCGGGCTCCCGTACTGCGGGGCTTCCTGGGGAGCGGGGGGCTCCTGGGACGCGGGCCCCGCGTCGGGCGCTTCCGTCGCCTCCCCGGTCGCCGCGATCATGGCGGGCTCCGCGGTCGCCTCGGTCGCTTCGGCCGCCTGGTTGGCTTCGGCCGGCTGGTCGTCCTCGCCGGCGCCCCGGGTGTCCAGGTCGTCGACGCTCTGGACGAGTTCGGGCTCGGCCTCGCGCGGCGCCGGTACCGGGGCGGCGGCCTCCTCGGCCACCTGGGGCGCGGCGCCGGGCTCCTGTGCCGGGGCCTCCGGCGGGACCAGGACGGCCTCGGGCGGCGTGGGCGCGAGGTGCGGGGTCGTGGGCACCTGTCCACCGTCGACGGGCAGGAACTGGCCCACGGGCTGGGCGGGGTGCGGCTCCTGGGTGGCGGGGGCGACCGGGGCGACGGCGGCCTGCGCGGGCGCGGGCGCGGGTTCCGCCAAGCCCTCGGCCACGGCCGCTTCCTGGGCCCGGGCCTGCTCCTGCTCCTGCTCCTGCGGCATGTTGGCGTCCATGAGGGACTGGGGGCCCTGGGCAGCCTGCGGCTCCGGTTCGGGTTCCGGGGTCGGCTCGGGGACGGCGGACTGCGGCGCGGGCGGGACGTCGGGCAGCGTCTGCGGCGCCTCTTCCGCGGCGGGCTGTACCTCCGCGTGCGGCGGCTGCGCGGGCTGCGCCTGGTCCGGAGCGGGCTGCTCGGGGGCCGGGGACGGTTCGGGTGCGGCGGCCTCGGGCACGGCCGACCCAGGTGTGTCCACCTCGGGCTCCCCGACGGCCACGGACGCGTCGGACGCCTGGACGTCGCCGTGCCCGGACGCGGGCGCGGGCGCGGATGCGGGTGCCTCGGAGGGCTGGGCGTCCTGCACTGCGGGCGCCTCCGGGGCGTCGGCCGCGGGGAGTTCGCCGGCTCCCCGCGGTGCTTCTGCCGGGGCCGGGGGCTGCGCCGGTACGTCGGCCGGTGCCTGCGCCGGTGCGTCTTCGGGAGCCGACTGCGCGGGAGTCTCCGGGGCTTCCGGAACCGCGGGAGCCTGCTGGGGCCCCGCGGTGTCCTCGGCCGCCTGGACGGGCTCGGTCACGGTCGCGGCGGGAACCGCCTCGGGAACTGCCGGTACGGCTTCCCCGGCGGGACCGGTCGCCTGCTCCGCGTCGACCGGCGCCGTCTCCCGCGGTGCGGGCGACGGCTCTTCCGGCGCGGGCGCCTCCTGAGGTTCGCCGGGCTCGTCGGTGCTCCCGGACGGCCCGCCCGTCGCCGCCACGGCCTCGGTGGCCACGCGGGTCACCAGCGCCTGGGCCGCGCCGACCGGCTCGGCCGACTGCTGTTCCGGTACCGGAACAACCGTTTCCGCATGCCCCGCCCCGGCGTTCACCGGGACCTCCTGGGCCTGGGCCGCGGGCTGCGCTCCCCAGGGTGCCGCCGCCTGCGGGACCGGCACGGCGGCCTGCGGCACGTCGAGGTACTCGGGCCCCGCGGCCGGCGGGGCGGGGTGCCGTACCGGCGCGTCGGCGGGGCCGCGGTCGGCGAGTGAGCGCACCGGGCTCGCGGAGGTGTCCGGGATCGGCGGGCCGAGGTGGAGGGGCCGGCGCGGCGGGGCCGGGGCGGAGGCGGGGTCCTGCGCCGGGTCGGGCAGCCGCACGCCACCGAGGTCGACCGAGCCGCTGTCACGGCCGGACATCTCGTGCGGGCCGGGCTGGTGCACGGTCTCGACGACCGGCTCCGGCGCCGGCGGCGCGACCTCGTTGCCCCAGGCACTCTGGGCTCCCGGCAGCAACAACAGGTCCTCGTCCTCGGCGGTGGCCTCGGAGAGGTAGGTGTACGCGCCGGGTGCGGGGACGCCCGGCTGCTCCACCATGCCTGCGTTCTCCGGCAGCCCCTCGCCCGGGATCTGGCCGGTGTCGGTCATGCGTAACCCCTCGCCCATCGGTTAGTGCTTCTACGACCAGCTCACCCGGGACGGCGCACCGACCGCCCGTAGTGAAGAACGAGCGGGCGTGCCCAGCGGCACGAACGACCCGCGGGAAAAGACGACAAAGCCATTGAGTGGCATTGTCGCGGTCGTCCCCCCGCCACGACAGCCTGATCCGCGACGGCCCGCTGTGGACTGCGCCACGTTGCGCGTCCTCCGGTTCTGCCGTACCACACCTGCCCCCGAAGGGGCGGGTTTTTACGGACATCGACCGACGAACTGCCGGGTGTCCGCATGCGGTACAACAATCCGCCAGCCTACCCCGCGCGGTATGAACAACCGATCACGGGGCGCGGTCGCCGCGGGACCTCAGCGGGGTGCTTCGCGCCGCACGATCTCTCCGCTGAGCAGGAACGCGACGCTCCGCTCCGTCTCCGTCCAGGCCCGGGTGTCGAGTCCGACGGATTGCAGCAGGGCGCACTCGACGCGGTACCCGTGCTCCGTCAGGTCCCTGCCGACGAGTTCGGCCGCGTCGCGGGTCGCGGCGTGCGCGACGATGCGCTGCGGGCGGCGGTCCGCGACCGCGGAGACCACGGCCGCTCCCCCGCCGCCGACGCGGACGACGTCCGGTTCGGGGAGGTTCTCCAGGATGTGGGGGGCGTTGCCGTGCACGGTCTGGAGCTGGACCCCGAAGTGCCGTGCGGCGGCCTCGGTGCGGAGGCAGGCGTCCCGGTCCCGGTCGACCGCGATGACGGCGGCGCCACCGCGGGCGGCCTCGGTGGCGAAGGCGCCGCTGCCGCAGCCGATGTCCCACACGAGGTCGCCGAGGCGCGGTCCGAGCCGGGCGAGTTGGGCGGTGCGCAGCAGGTCGGTCTCGCCCTCGCCCAGCTCACCGCCATAGGCCGCGGCGGGCAGGGACCAGCCGCGCGGGCCGGTGGCGGGGTCGCGGCCGGCGATCCAGCCGGTGCCGTCGCCGGCGGCGGCCGGTCCCGCGCTGCCGCCCGCCACGATGACGACGTTCGGGTCGCGCCAGGTGTGGTCGGCGGCCTTGTCGGAGGTGACCACGGTGACCCGCTCGCGGGTGGTGCCGAGTTCCTCGCAGATGACGAAGGTGCGGTGGACGCCCTCCATCAGCAGGCCGAGTTCGGCCGGTCCGGCGCCCGGTGAGGTGAGGACGGCGACTTTGGTGTGGGCGCGGCACACGTTCACCGCGCGTCGCAGGGTGCGGGGGTGGGCGACGACCACATGGGCGTCGTCCCAGGGCATCCCGGCGCGGGCGAAGGCGGCGGCCACGGAGGAGACGGCGGGGACGACCTCCACCTCCAGGCCGAACTCGGGCGCCCGCAGGGTGCGTACGACACCGAAGAAGCCGGGGTCGCCGTCGGCCAGCACGACCGTGGTGCCGCGGTGGGCGGCGAGGCGGCGGGCGGCGAGGGCGACGCTGCCGAGCCGGATCCGCTCGGCGGTGGGCGGTACCTCGGGAAGCGCCAGGTGGTGTGCGGCACCGGCCACCAGGGTGGCGGCGCCCAGTGCGGAGCGTGCCGCGGCGGTCAGCGGCGAACCGTCCCAGCCGATCACCGTGACCCGGTCGGCCATCGTCGTCAGTCTCCAGGGTTTCGCAGGTCGTGGTCGCGGAACCGTCGCGGGCGCGCCCCGTGAGGGTACCCGGTGCGGCCTGGTCCGGGGTGGTGGCGCCGGACGCCCCCCGTGTATCAGTTCCAGTCGGTGAAGGTGGTGAAACCGTCGGTGTCGGTCAGCTGTCCGGTGGTGCCCTCGAGGTCCTCCGGCAGCAGGCTCCACACGATGAAGTCGGTGCGTACGTCCGTCCAGACGCCGTCGTCGGTGCGTACGCGGGCTATGCAGGCGCCCCGCAGCACACCTTCGCTGATGCAGCCGATCTTCTGGGCGACCTGCTGGGAGGCGGTGTTGTCGGCCGCGGTGCGCAGCTCGACGCGTTCGAACTTCTGGTCGCCGAAGAGCCACTGGGCGGTGGCGAGTGCCGCCTCGGACGCGTACCCCTCACCCCGGGCCCAGGGGGCGATTATGTAGGAGAGTTCGGTGGCCCTCACGTGCCAGTTGGTCTTGCTGAGCTGGATGACGCCGACCAGTCGCTGGGTGAGGAACTCGGTGACGGCGAGGTCGAGCCCCCGGCCCGCGGTGCGCTCGGCGGGGGCGTACTCGCCGATCCAGGTGGCGGCGTTGTCCTCGGTGAAGGGCTGGGGGACGTGGGTCCAGGCGGCGACCTGCTCGTCGTTCATCATCGCGGCCAGGGCCGGGACGTCGTCCTCGTCGAGGGGGCGCAGCACCAACCGCTCCGTGCTGATGGAGATGGTGGGGAAGGTGCTCGTCATGCGCCGCTCCGTAACCTGGGGAACCGTCAGGGCCTGCTCGAACTGCCCAGCATGCAGCATGAAAGCACTCAACCACACCACCGGGTCCGCCCCGTGAGCACGGAGCGGACCCGGTGGGTGACGCGGGGTTCGGCCCGGACGGGCGGACCGGAGGGGACCTCGGGGTCGGAGGTTCAGAAGGAGGGCAGGACCGCGCCGGCGTACTTGTCCTCGATGAACTTCTTCACCTCGGGCGAGTTGAGGAGCTTCGCGAGCTTCTTGACGCGCGGGTCGTCCTCGTGGCCCTCCTTGACGGCGAGGAGGTTGCTGTTCGGGTTGTCCTTGGCGCTCTCCAGGACGAGGGCGTCCTGGGCGGGCTTCAGATCGGCCTCGATGGCGTAGTTGCCGTTGACGACCGCCGCGTCCACGTCGTCCAGGGAGCGCGGGGTCTGGGCCGCCTCCAGCTCCTTGAACTCGAGGTTCTTCGGGTTCTTGGTGATGTCCGCGGGGGTCGCCGCGGTGCCGACGCCGTCCTTGAGGGTGATGATCCCGTGGGCGGCGAGCAGCTGGAGGGCGCGGCCCTCGTTGACGGTGTCGTTGGGGACGGCGACGGTCGCACCGCTCTTCAGGTCGTCGGCCTTCTTCACCTTGTGCGAGTAGAGGCCGAGCGGCTCCAGGTGCACGTCGACGACGGACACGATGTGGGTGCCGTTCTTCTTGTTGAAGTCGTCGAGGTAGGGCTGGGTCTGGAAGTAGTTGGCCCCCACGGAGCCGTCCTCCGTCGCCGTGTTCGGCGTGACGTAGTCGGTGAACTCCTTGACCTCGAGGTCGAGGCCCGCGTCCTTGGCCAGGTTGTCCTTGACGTAGTCGAGGATCTCGGCGTGCGGGGTGGGGCTCGCGGCGACGACCAGCGGTCCCGAGGTGTCGGAGGCGGAGTCCTGGTCGGAGCCGCAGGCGGACAGCCCGAGGGTGAGGGCTCCGGCGGCGAGGACGGCGGTGGTGATCTTGGCGGTGTTACGCACGAAAAGTGCCTTTCCTGAGGTGGTGCGGCCCCGTCCCGGTGGGGCGGGGAGTCTTCGGAGTGCGGTCAGGCGACCTTGCCGACGTCGGCCGCGGCGGGCTCCTTGGCCCTGAGCAGCCGGAGCCTGGGGGCCGCTCCGCCGCGTCCGCCGCGGCGGTGCAGGGTGCGGGCCGCGTAGTCGCCGGCGAACTGGATGAGCGAGATGGCGACGGCGAGGAGCGCGACGGTGATCCACATGAAGCCGGGCTCGAAGCGCTGGTAGCCGTAGCGGACGGCGAGGTCGCCCAGGCCGCCGCCGCCGACGGTGCCGGCCATGGCGGAGTAGCCGATGAGGGCGATGATCGTGGTGGTGGTGGAGGCGATCAGGGAGGGGAGCGCCTCAGGGACCAGGACCTTGCGGACGATGGTCCAGGTGTTGCCGCCCATGGACTGGACGGCCTCGACGAGCCCGCCGTCGACCTCGCGCACGGCGGTCTCGACGAGCCGCGCGAAGAACGGGATGCCGCCGATGGCGAGCGGCACGATGGCGGCCTCGCTGCCGATGGTGGTGCCGGTGACCCAGCGGGTGAAGCTCATCAGCGCGACCATGAGGATGATGAACGGCATCGAGCGGCCGATGTTCACGATCTGCCCGATGACCTTGTTGACCACGACGTTCTGAAGCAGCCCGCCCCGGTCGGTGAGGACGAGGAGCACGCCGAGCGGCAGGCCGGCGGCGACGGCGATCAGGGTGGACCAGCCGACCATGATCAGGGTCTCCCAGGAGGCCTGCTCCAGCAGCGGCTGCATCTGCGACCAGGTCACTTGGCACCTTCCTTCACCAGGACGGAACCCTGAACGGGAGCCTGGTCCACCACGTCGATCTGGAGGCCCTGTTCGCGCAGGAAGCCGACGGGCACGACGTTGTCCTCGTAGCGGCCGGGCAGTTCGATGCGCATCCGGCCGACCTGGAGGCCGCCGACGGTGTCGATGGCGGCGCCGAGGATCGATATGTCGATGTTGTAGGTGCGGGAGAGCTGGGAGATGACGGGCTGGGTGGCCGCCTCGCCGTGGAAGGTGACGTCGAGGACGGTGCGGTCGTCCGCGGAGGCGTCGCCGCCCACCGGGAAGAGCGCGGCGGCCAGTTCGGAGCCCGGGGTGGCGAGGAGTTCGCCGACCGTGCCGGACTCGACGATGCGGCCCCGGTCCATGAGGGCGGCCGAGTCGCAGATGCTCTTGACGACGTCCATCTCGTGGGTGATGAGCAGGACGGTCAGCCCGAGCTGCCGGTTCAGGTCGCGCAGCAGCTGGAGGATGGAGCGGGTCGTCTCCGGGTCGAGGGCGCTGGTGGCCTCGTCGGACAGCAGCACCTTGGGGTCTCCGGCCAGGGCGCGGGCGATGCCGACGCGCTGCTTCTGGCCGCCGGAGAGCTGGGCGGGGTAGGCCCCCGCCTTGTCGGCGAGGCCGACGAGGTCGAGCAGCTCCAGCGCCTTGCGGGAACGTTCCTTCCCTGACGTGCCGAGGATTTCCAGCGGCAGTTCGACGTTGTCCCGCACGGTCCGCGAGGAGAGCAGGTTGAAGTGCTGGAAGACCATGCCGATACGGCTGCGCGCCTGGCGCAGTTCCCGGCCCGCGCGGGGTCCGCGGCCGGCCAGCGCCGTGAGGTCCTGGCCGGCGACGGTGACCGTGCCGGCGGTGGGGCGCTCCAGGAGGTTGACGCAGCGGATGAGCGAGGACTTCCCGGCGCCGGACTGGCCGATGACGCCGTACACCTCGCCCTCGCGGACGTGCAGGTCGACGCCGTCCAGGGCGGTGACCTCGCGGCCGCGTGAACGATAGACCTTGGTGAGGCCCGATGTGGTGATCACGTGGGTTTCCGTCACTGTCGAGTGCGCGGCGCGGTGTGTGCGCCGGGCACGGGGGCGTTGTTCTTCGGGTTCTCGGGGCCCTTCGGAACGCGGCACGGTTCTCGCGGTGGCGGTGCGCCATGGCGGTGGGACCGGGGAGAAACGTGTGCGCGGGGCGTGGCCCGGCCGCGGTGCGCGCGTCGGCGCGGGCGGACAGGGGCGGGCGCTCGCTTCGGGGCGCGAGGCTCAGGTGGTGCGGGGGCCCTCTAGAAGGCGCACATTCGCAGGCACATACAACGAGCACCGGGCGTCGTGGTCGCCTCGGTCGCAGGGGTGCGGTCGCTCGTGGTGCTCATGCGGATCAGTAAAGCAGACGTATGCGCCTGGCCGGAGACCGCTGTCCGGATACTGGACAGCGGTGGACGGCAGGCGGTCGCGGCGGCGTGGATCAGCCCCGCACGACGATCTCGATTCCGGCGTCGGTGACCAGTGCCGACAAGGCGGAGAGGTCGGTGACCACCAGGTCGGCGTCGAGTTCGTCGGCCCGGTGGGTTGTGGCCAACGCCACGGTCCGCATGCCGGCGGCGCGGCCGGCCTGGAGCCCGGCGGGGGCGTCCTCGAAGACGACGCAGGCGGCCGGGTCGACGCCCAGGGCGCGGGCGCCGAGGAGGTAGGGCTCGGGGTCGGGCTTGCCGCGGGTGATGTCGTCGGCGGCGACGAGGGTCTTGGGCAGGATGCCGACGGCGTCGAGGCGGGCCTCGGCGAGGCGCCGGGTGGCGGAGGTGACGACGGCCCAGCGGTCGGCGGGCAGTGCGTCGAGGAACGCGCGGGTGCCGGGCAGCAGGTGCACGCCCCCGTTCGGCACGTCCTCGACCTCCAGGTGCTCGATGCGGGCGACGGCCTCGGCGACCACCTCGGCGGGCAGCAGGTCGGCGGCTATCTCGGCGGCCGGCCGCCCGTGCAGTTCCACCTGCCCGAACTGCTCGGCGGTGATCCCGTACTCGACGGCCCAGCGCGTCCAGCAGCGGCGTACGGATTCCAGGGAGGAGACGAGGGTGCCGTCGTTGTCGAACAGGAGGGCCTGTGCGTGGAGCTTCATACCCCCGACCCTACGGGCCCGGGGACGGCGGGCCTTTTGGGCCGTAATAGGCTCGCTGCCATGCTTGACGTCCTGACACTGGTGACCGGCGTCGCCGCACTGCTGCTGGCCGCCTGGTGCGGCTGGGCCGCCTACCGTGACCAGCCGACGAAGGACTGGCACTTCATCGGGATGGCCGTGGTCTCGGCGCTGGCGCTGATCCAGCTGGTGGTCGGCGTCGTGCAGCTGGCGCGGGGCGAGGAACCGGAGCAGGGCACGACGATCTTCGTGGCGTATCTGCTGGGCGCCTTCGCGTGCGTGCCGGCGGCGGGCTTCATGTCGCTGGCCGAGCGCACCCGCTGGGGCTCGGTGACGGTCGCGGCCGGCGGTGTCGTCCTCGCCGTCCTGGAGGTCCGGCTGTATGACATCTGGGGAGGCTGAGACGGTGGTCACGGAGGAGAAGCGGACCGGGCAGCGGCTGATCGCCGGGCCCGGCATCCTGCTGGTGTGGCTGTACGGCGTGATGGTCGTCGGCGCGGTGTCGCGGTCCGCGTACCAGATCGCGACCGAGTTCGACCGGGCCCCGCTCGCCTACGCGCTCTCGGCTCTCGCGGGCGTGGTCTACGGGTTCATCACCTACACCCTGGTGCGGGGCGGCGAGACGGCCCGCAAGGCGGCGCAGGTGTGCTGCGCCGCCGAACTGGTGGGCGTGCTGACGGTCGGCACCTGGACGCTGGTGGAGCCGTCGGCCTTCGCCGACGCGACCGTGTGGTCGGACTACGGCATGGGGTACCTCTTCATTCCCGTGCTGCTGCCGCTGTCGGCCCTGTACTGGCTGCGCCGGGCCCGTTCCGCCTAGGGGCCCGGCGGTGGCTCAGGCCGTGGTCGCGTACGTCTCCGCGGGCTTCTCCAGGATGATCATGGGTACGCCGTCGGTGCCCTCGGCGGTGCCCACCGTCTGGTAGCCGACGCGGCGGTACAGCCGCAGGTTGCCCTCGCTGCGGTGCCCCGTGTGCAGCCGGAACCGCTTGGCGCCGCGCTCCTCGACCAGGGCGGACTCGGCGGCCCGCAGCAGCCGGGCCCCGATGCCGTGTCCCTGGAGACGGGGGTGGACGCAGAGCTTGCCGATGGACGCCGCCCCGTCCTCGGTCACCCGCCCCCGCACCGAGCCGACGACCTCGTCGCCGAGGCGCGCCACGAAGACGCAGTCGGCGGCGACCTCCTCGCGCACCGAGTCCAGGGTCTGGACGAGCGGGTCGATGCGGTAGTTGGCGTACAGCGCCGCCTCGCTCTGGAAGCAGAGGTACTGCAGCCGGAAGATCTGCTCGGCGTCCTGTCCGGTCGCCGCCGAGATGGTCACGCTCATGCCCATGTGCGCATGCCTCCCGCTCACCTGATCACCTGTGGTCCCCCACTCCTATCCCCGTCCTCAGCCGGCCGCAACCTCCGGCGTCAGCAATCGACGCAGACATCCCAGACATCGGGAGCGTTCCGGACCAAGACTGCCCTGTGAGATACCCAACTCCCCCGCGATTTCCCGGTATGTGAGGTCCCTGGGCGACAGCAGCGCCTCCATCAGCCGGGGGCAGCGGCCCGGCAGCCGGCGCACGGCGTCGCGCAGGGCGCGGCGGCGGGCCGCGGCGAGCGCGAGCCGCTCGGGCTCGTGGGCGTACTCGGCGACACCGGCGGGTTCGGTCCCGTACGGCCGCTCGTTGCGGGCCCTGCGGCGGGTGCGGCGGGCCTCGGTGCGGACGGCGCTGCGCAGCCAGCGGTGCGGGTCGGGAGGCGGGCCGTCGGCCGCCAGGCGTTCCAGCAGGCGCAGCCAGACCGCCTGTTCCAGATCGCCGGGCTCGGTACCGGACGCATATGCCTCGGCCGAGGCTTCGGCGGTGAGCAGGGGGCGCAGGGAGGTGAGCAGGTCGTGCGTCATATGCACGTCGACGCGGCCGCCCGGGCGGCGGGTTGCCCGGGCGGCCGAAGGTCACCCCAACTGGGGGTGTGCGCTCAGCCGTTGACGCCGTTGACGAAGTCCTCGCGGGCCAGCACGCCGGTGTCCGGGTTGTCGGTGAAGACGCCGTCGATGCCGGTGGCGAAGTACGTCCGGAACGCGCCGAAGACGTCGCCGTAGCCGTCGGGGTCGCTGCCCTTGCGGAACTCGGCGGGCAGGAAGGGGTTCTCGTTGCGCATGGTGTACGGGTGCAGGATCAGGCCCGCCCGGTGCGCGTCGCGGACGAGCGTCGTCGGCTCGGTGAGCCGCCCGGCGGAGTCCTTCGGGATGATCAGGTCCAGAGTCGGGCCGATGCCCTGCGCGTAGGAGGCGATCTCCTTGAGGCCCTTGGGCGTGACGAGGTCGGCCGTGGTGCGCGGGTCGCCGGTCTCGACGAAGTCCCAGGGACGGCTGTTCGCGCCGGACAGCAGGACGGCGAGGGGGTTGCCGACCAGCTTGTTCATCCGCTGGATGCTGGTGGGTTCGAAGGACTGGATGATGACGGGCGAGTTCTTCCGGTCCTTGCCGTACTTGCGCAGCAGCCGTGCCAGGCGCTCCTCCGTGCCCAGGCCCAGCTTGCGGAAGTAGGTGGGGTGCTTGAGCTCCGGGTAGATCCAGACCTGCTTGCCGCGCCTGCGGGTCTGCTCGTTCTGCCAGCGCAGCACCTCCTCGAAGGTGGGGATCTCCCAGCGGCCGTCGTAGAGCGTGTTGTGCGGGCGGTTGGCCGGGATGCGCTCGGTGGCGCGGAGCGTCTTCAGCTCGGCGAGCGTGAAGTCCTCGGTGAACCAGCCGGTGGTGGAGACCCCGTCGAGCAGCTTGGTGCGCTTGCGGTCGGCGAACTCCCGGTGGTCGGCGACGTCCGTGGTGCCGCCGATCTCCGGCTCGTGCCGGCAGACGAGGTGACCGTCCTTCGTGGGGACCAGGTCACCGGCCTCGACGATGTCGGCACCCAGGTCGAGGGCGAGTTCGTAGGAGCCGAAGGTGTGCTCGGGGCGGTAGCCGCTGGCCCCGCGGTGACCGATGACGGTCGGCACGGGCAGGCTCCCGATCCCGCCGCCGTGTCCGCCGCCGTGCCGGGTGCCGGCGGCTCTCGCCGTGCCGGGCAGGCCGAGTACCGCTCCGCCCGCGCCGAGCACCGCGGCCCCGAGGAGCGCCCGCCGTCCGGTACCGCCGCCCGCCCGCTCGTCCGACTCCTGCGTTCCCATGGGGCCCTCCTGCCGTTGACCGTCCCGTGCGCGCCGATCGTAGGGGCGCGTACATGACGAGCGGGAGACCGCGGCCGGAACACGCGGGTGCACCGAGGTGTCGTGTGGGCGGGACGGCTGACGTGCCGTCGGCTTGGCGGCGGCGTGGCGGGGTAGGCGAAGGACACAGGCCCGGTGGCGTCGCCCGGGCGGCGCGCCTCACGCGGACCGGGTGTCGTGTGTGCTTCGATCCCGGCCGTGCCCGGTGAACACGCGTCGATACGCGCCGATGCCGCACCGGGCCCGGGTGACCCGAGGTGCGTGATCCCCCGGGCCGCGAGTAATGTCCTCACCTGCACAGACTCATACCGCATCCCCGACACCGGAGGGCCACGTTGTCCCGCTTCGTGTTCATCAAGGCAGTGCTCGGTCCGATCATGCGCCTGATGTTCCGCACACGGGTGGAGGGTGTGGAGAACATCCCGGGCGACGGTCCGGTGATCCTGGCCGGCAACCACCTCACCTTCATCGACTCGGTGATCATGCCCCTGACCTGCGACCGGCAGGTCTTCTTCATCGGCAAGGACGAGTACGTCACCGGCAAGGGCCTCAAGGGCCGGCTGATGGCCTGGTTCTTCACCGGAGTCGGCATGGTCCCGGTCGACCGGGACGGCGGCCGGGGCGGGGTGGCGGCCCTGATGACCGGCCGCCGCATCCTGGAGGAGGGCCACGTCTTCGGGATCTACCCGGAGGGCACGCGCTCCCCCGACGGCCGCCTCTACCGCGGCCGCACCGGTATCGCCCGGCTCACCCTGATGACGGGCGCCCCGGTGGTGCCGTTCGCCGTCATCGGCACCGACAAGCTCCAGCCGGGCGGCGCGGGTCTGCCCCGGCCGGGCCGGGTCACGGTCCGTTTCGGCGAGGCGATGGAGTTCTCCCGCTACGAGGGCATGGACCGCGACCGCTACGTGCTGCGGGCGGTGACGGACTCCGTGATGACGGAGGTCATGCGGCTGTCCGGCCAGGAGTACGTGGACATGTACGCGAGCAAGGCGAAGGCGGCGTAGCACCGCCGACCCCCGTACGCGATACGGCGGACCGCTCACCGAGCGGTCCGCCGTATCGCGTTTCCGCGCCCCGGGTTACGGGTGTTCCACCCCGTCCTCCAGGCGCTGGCCGCGCAGCAGGTACCAGGACGCCGCGGCGGCGGCCAGGAGCACGGCGGCACCGACGCCCGCCGCGAGGGTCAGGCCGTCGACGAAGGCCTGCCGCGCGGAGTCCAGCAGCGCCTGGCCGGCCGGGCCCGGCAGGTGGGCGGCGGCCTCCACCGCGCCGCCCAGCGACTCGTGGGCCGCGTCCGGGGTGCCAGCGGGGCCGGTGAAGTCGCGGTAGACGCCGGTCACGATGGAGCCCAGCACCGCGATGCCGAGGGCGGCGCCGAGTTCGTACGCCGTCTCGGAGACCGCGGAGGCGGCGCCCGCCTGCTCCCCGGGGACGCTGGAGAGGATCACGTCGGCGGTGACGGTGAACGCGAAGCCCGCGCCGAGGCCGACGACCAGCAGGGCCGCGCCCAGCAGCGGGTAGCCGGTGTGCTGGCCGATGACGGTCAGCGCGGCGAGCGCGAGCCCGACGGCGGCGAGTCCGCCGGCGACCACTGCGCGGACCGAGAAGCGCCGGGCCGCGCGGCCCGCGATCAGACCGGCCACCACCGCGCCGACGGCGGCGGGCAGTTCGGCCAGGCCCGCCTCGAAGGGCCGCCTGCCCTGGACGAGTTGCAGGTACTGGGAGAGGAAGAACACCAGCCCCGACAGGCCCAGGATGGTCAGCAGGTCGGCCAGGACCGCGCCGCTGAAGCCGCGGTTGCGGAACAGCCGCATGTCGAGCAGCGGGACCGGCATGGTCAGCTGGCGGCGGACGAAGCCGTAGAGCGCGGCGGCGCCCAGCAGACCCGCGACGAGCGTGGCCCAGGCGAACCCGTGGGCGGCGGCCTCCTTGACCGCGTACACGACTCCGACCATGCCGACCAGGGAGAGGACGACGCTGAGCAGGTCCCAGGGACCCGGGTTCGGGTTGCGGGACTCGGGCAGCATCTTCACGCCGACGACGACCAGGACGGCCATCACGGGCAGGTTGATCAGGAAGACGGAGCCCCACCAGAAGTGCTCCAGCAGGAACCCGCCGACGACCGGGCCGACCGCCGCGCCCGCGGAGGCGGCCGCGCCCCAGATGCCGACGGCGAGGCTGCGTTCACGCGGGTCGTGGAAGAGGTTGCGGATCAGGGCGAGGGTGGCGGGCATCAGGGTGGCGCCCGCGACGCCGAGCAGGGCCCGGGCGAGGATCATCACCTCGGGGCTGTGCGCGTAGGCGTTGAGGACGGAGATCGCGCCGAACGCCGTGGCGCCGATGAGCAGGATGCGCTTGCGTCCGATGCGGTCGCCGAGGCTGCCCATGGAGACGAGCAGACCGGCGATGACGAAGGAGTAGACGTCGCCGATCCAGAGCAGCTGGGTGCCGGAGGGCGCGAGGTCCTCGCTGATGTAGGGGGTCGCGAGACCGAGTACGGTCGCGTCGACGGCCACCAGCAGCACGGCCAGCACCAGGACGGACAGCGCCAGCCAGCGGCCGGGGCGCTTCACCGCCTCGGTCGGGTGGGCCGGCTGCAGGGTGCGGTTCATGGTTCCTCTCTCCGGAGCGCGCCGCCGAGCAGCAGCTCGACGATCATGTGGGTGAAGTCGTTGCGGGCCACGCGGCCCTCGGCCACCGCCCAGGCGCCGGAGGCCAGCAGGCCGTACAGCGCCTCGGTGAGCCAGGCGGGCGTGAGGTCGATGCGGAACTCGCCGCCCTCCTGGCCCCTGCGGAACAGCTCGGTGAGGCCGGCGTCGATGCGGGCCCAGCCCTCGTTCTGCTCCTCGCCCTCGAACAGCTGGTTCTCGGTGTAGAGGAAGGCGAGCAGAGCGGCGGAGGGTTCCATCTCGCGGACCAGCCGGCGCACCGCGTCGGCCGCCGGGCCCTCTTCGGTGCGGGCCGCCGCGAGGGCGGCCTCGCACTCGGCGATGCCCAGCGACTCCAGCGCCCGGACGAGGGCGTCGCGCCCGGCGAAGTGCCGGTGCAGCGTGGCCCGGCTGAGGCCGGCGGCCCTGGCGACCTCGTCCATGGTCGCGGTGGAGTTGCGGGTCAGCAGGGTCGCGGCGCTGCGCAGTACCTGTTCACGATCAACGGCCATGAGACAACGATAACCCACATGAGACACATTTGTCTCACGCCGGCCATGTGTGACTCCCCTCTCGGGGCGGGCACGGATCGGCGGGGCGGCGGTCTCAGTGCCAGGGCAGCTGCCCGCGACGCTCCCAGTAGGCCTGCGGGTCCTCGGCGAGTGCGCCGAGGCGCGCCACCTGGTCGTCGTCGAGGTCGACCACCGCGGCGTGCAGGTTGGAGCCGAGCTGGTTGACCGTCGCCGCGCCGGACAGGACCACACCGGCCCAGGGCTGCCGCAGGACCAGGGCGAGGGCGACCGCGTCGCAGCCCAGGGCGGTCTCCTCCGCGACGGCCTTCAGGGCGCCGGGCGCGTGCGGCTCGGCGAGGCGGCCGTTGGCCATGCCCTCCTTGACGAGCACGGTGAGCCCGGCCTCGTGCGCCTCGGCCAGCGCGGGTCCGGCGGAGGTCTCCAGCGCGTTGTACGTCGACTGGACGGTGCGGAAGAGGGGCTCGCCGTCGACGGTCACGGCGAGCGCGGCGCGGATGGCGTCGGCCTGGGCGGGGCCGCTGGTGGAGAAACCGACGGTGCTGCCCTGCGCGGCGGCCTCGGCCAGCCTGGCGTGCAGCTCCTTGTCGGTGAGGGCGGGGCTGTCCGGGGTGAGCGAGTGGATCTGGTAGAGGTCGAGCCGGTCGCCGAGCAGGGTGTCGGTCTCGGCGCGCTGGCGCTCGTAGGTCGCGACGCCGTGGTCCTTGACCTCGTGCTTCTCGGCGTCGGTGGACCAGTCGGCGGTGTAGGTGTAGCCCCATTTGCTGCCGACGACCACGTCGTCGACGTCGGGCCGGTCCCGGAGCCAGTCGGCGAGGAACTCCTCCGAGCGGCCGTAGGAGCGGGCCGCGTCGAAGTAGCGGACGCCCTGCGCGTAGGCGGCGTCCAGAAGGTCGTGGGTGCGTTCGCGCAACGCCTCGACGGTACGGACCTCTCCGAGGTCACGATCGCGGCCGAGGTTGATGTAGCCGGGGCGCCCGACGGCGGCGAGACCGAGGCCGATGTGGCAGGTGGGGGTCGTTGCGGTGGCCAGGCGGGCGAAGGGCATCGCGGGCTCCGTTCGGTCGGCTCCGGTGAGGCTTGCGACCAACGTAACCCGCGACCCCCACGGCTTCGGAGCACGGCCCGGACGGTGGTTCGGCCGGCGCGAGTGCGTCGTGGCCAGTCGCGCGGTTCCCCGCGCCCCTGCGGGGCGCTACTTCTTGGCGTCCGCCCAGGCGTGCTGGGCCGCCACGTCCGCCTTCACCTCGGCGAGCTGGACGGCGACCGCGCTGGGCGCCGTACCGCCGCGGCCGTCGCGGGAGGCGAGCGCGCCGGCGACGTTGAGAACGGTGCGCACCTCGGGGGTGAGGTGATCGGAGATCTTGGCGAACTGCTCGTCGGTCAGCTCGTCCAGTTCCTTGCCGTCGGCCTCGGCGACCTTCACGCACTCGCCGGCCACCTCGTGCGCGACGCGGAACGGCACGCCCTGCCTGACCAGCCACTCGGCGATGTCGGTGGCGAGCGAGAACCCGGCCGGGGCCAGCTCCGCCATCCGCTCGCGGTGCACGGTGAGGGTGGCCATCATGCCGGTGAAGGCGGGGAGCAGGACCTCCAGCTGGTCGATGGAGTCGAAGACCGGCTCCTTGTCCTCCTGGAGGTCGCGGTTGTACGCGAGCGGGAGCGCCTTGAGGGTGGCCATCAGGCCGGTCAGGTTGCCGATCAGCCGCCCGGACTTGCCGCGGGCCAGCTCGGCGATGTCGGGGTTCTTCTTCTGCGGCATGATCGAGGAGCCGGTGGAGAAGGCGTCGTGGAGGGTGACGAAGGAGAACTCCTTCGTGTTCCAGATGATGATCTCCTCGGCGATCCGGGAGATGTTGACACCGATCATCGCGGTGATGAAGGCGAACTCGGCGACGAAGTCGCGCGAGGCCGTCCCGTCGATGGAGTTGCCGGCGCTGCCGTGCTCGAAGCCCAGGTCGTGGGCGACGGCCTCCGGGTCCAGGCCGAGGCTGCTGCCCGCGAGCGCGCCCGAGCCGTACGGGGAGACGGCGGTGCGCTCGTCCCACTGGCGCAGCCGCTCCGCGTCCCGGCCCAGCGCCTGGGCGTGGGCGAGCACGTGGTGGGCGAAGAGCACCGGCTGGGCGTGCTGGAGGTGGGTGCGGCCGGGCATGGCCACGTCCGGGTGGGCCTCGGCGAGGCCGATCAGCGCGTCCTGGAGGTCGGCGATCAGGCCGCCGACGGTCCGGGCGTGGTCGCGCAGGTACATCCGGAAGAGGGTCGCCACCTGGTCGTTGCGGGACCGGCCGGCGCGCAGCTTGCCGCCGAGGTCCGCACCGAGGCGCTCCAGCAGCCCGCGCTCCAGGGCCGTGTGGACGTCCTCATCGGCGATGGTGCCGGTGAAGGAGCCGTCGGCGACGTCCGCCTCCAGCCGGTCGAGCCCGGCGATCATCCGGATCAGCTCGTCCTCGGTGAGCAGCCCGGCCTTGTGCAGCACGCGGGCGTGGGCACGCGAACCGGCGATGTCGTAGGGGGCGAGCCGCCAGTCGAAGTGGACGGACGCGGACAGCTTCGCCAGGGCCTCGGCGGGACCGTCGGCGAAACGGCCGCCCCAGAGCCGGACGTCACCGCTGTTGCTGCTCACTTGGGTCGCTCCTCACCGTACGATCACTGTCATGCATGAGTATGCAGAACCCTGCATGTTTCGTCAATCTTGCGGCTTGGTGGCGCCCTCGGCGTCCCGCACCCGCATAATCGTTAGACATGGGAAAGACTTATGAGCGCATAGACGGCAGACTCCGCGCCTTCATCGAGGCGCAGCCCCTCTTCTTCACCGCCACCGCTCCCCTGGCCGGCGACGGCACGGTCAACCTGTCCCCCAAGGGCCTCACGGGCTGCTTCGCGGTGCTCGACGAACTGACCGTGGCCTACCTCGACTTCGCGGGTTCCAACGCGGAGACCATCGCCCACCTGCGGGAGAACGGCCGCATCACCCTGATGTGGTGCGCCTTCCAGGGCCCGCCGAACATCGTGCGGGTGCACGGCCGGGGCGAGCCGGTGTTCCGCGACGACCCGCGCTTCCCCGAGCTGCTCACCCACTTCCCGGACATCGACACCACCGCGCACGGACTGCGCGCGGTCATCGTCGTGCACGCCGAACTCGTCCGCGACACCTGCGGCTACGCCGTCCCCTTCATGGCCTACGAGAACGACCGGGACCTGCACGGCAAGCGGTTCGCCCGGGAGGACGACGCCTCGCTCAGCGCGTACTTCACCAAGAAGGAGCACATCGCCTCCAGCATCGACGGCCTCCCCGGGCTGCCGTTGCCGCTGCCTCCCTCTACCGTCTGACCCATGCGTCCCGGTGCCGTCGCCGTCCTCATGTCCGCCGCCTCCCTCCTCCTGCTCGGCGCCGCCCCCGCCGACGGGCCGGCCCCCCGGCCGCTGCCGGACCGGATGGCGGACACCGGCGGCGGCACCCAGCTGATCACCGCCGTCGCGCCGGACACCGGCTCGACCACGGGCACCGTCACCTGGTGGGACCGCAGGGGCGGGGGCGACGGACGCTGGGTCGCGGCCGGTTCCGCGCCCGCCCGCTTCGGGTCCGGCGGACTCACCGACGGGGCGACACGCGTCCAGGGCACGAACACCACCCCGACCGGCCTGTACGACCTGCCGTACGCCTTCGGCATCGAGGCGGCACCGCGCGGCACGGCGTACCGGTACCGCCCGGTCCGTCAGGACTCCTGGTGGTGCCAGGACAACGCCTCCCGCGCCTACAACCGCTGGACCGAGCCGCGCCCCGCCGACTGCCGGGCCACCGAGGCCGAACACCTGATCACCTACTCGGCGCAGTACGCGCACGCCCTCGTCGTCGGCTTCAACTACGACCGTCCGGTGCGCGGCCGCGGCGCGGGCATCTTCCTGCACGTCGACGGGCGCGGGGCGACGGCCGGATGCGTGTCCGTGCCGAAGGAGGCCATGCGGCGGATCCTGCGGTGGGCCGAGCCGGGGGAACGGCCGCATCTCGCGATCGGCACCTCGCACGGGGCGACGGCGGTCACCCGGTACTGAACGCGGACGGCACGGCCGAACCGGGCTGAACGCTCGCCCGGCACGGTGCGTATCTGTGGGCCAAGGGTCAAGTCCCCACGGAGGAACCGTGACCACCACGCTCGCCGGCGGCCGTGCCGCCCGCCGTCAGACGATGCGGCGCATCCGTCCGCGCCGCTCCCCCGCCGTCCCCCTGCTGCTCGCCGTGTGGGCGGGCGCGGCGGGCGTGTTGTGGCTGTGGTGGCGCAACACGCCCGCCATTTCCGACGACACCGGCAAGATCCTCGGCGCCGGCCGGATCACCGGACTGCTCGCCGGGTACCTGATGGCACTCGTGGTCCTCCAGATGGCCCGGGTGCCGGCGCTGGAGCGGCGCGTCGGGTCCGACCGGGTCGCCCGCTGGCACGCCATGACCGGCCGCTACACCCTCTGCCTGGTTGTCGCCCACGTCTTCCTGATCATGTGGGGCTACGCGGCGCAGGCCGGTCAGGGCCTCGGTGACATCGTCGGCCAGACGGTCGACTCGGTGAACCGGCTGCCGGACATGGGCAAGGCGGCCATCGGCACCGGCCTGCTGGTCGTCATCGGGCTCCTGTCCGCCGGCCCCGTCCGCCGCCGCATCCCGTACGACGCCTGGTACCACGTGCACCTGCTCACCTACGCGGCGGTGTTCCTGACCTTCTGGCACCAGCTGACCACCGGCAACGACTTCGCCGTCGAACCGGTCGCCAAGACCGTCTGGTACGCCCTGTACGGCTCGGTGACCGCGCTGGTCCTCTGGTACCGGGTCCTGACCCCCCTGCGCCTCAACCTGCGGCACCGGATGCGGGTCGAGGCGGTGATCGAGGAGACGCCCGGGATCGTGTCGGTGCTCATCGGCGGGCGCCGGCTGCACCGGATGGGCGCGGAGGCGGGCCAGTTCTTCCGCTGGCGGTTCCTCGCGCCCGGCATGCGGTTCAGCTCGCACCCGTACTCGCTGTCGGCGGCCCCCCGGCCGGACATGCTGCGGATCACCGTGAAGGCGATCGGCGACCACAGCGCCCGGCTGCGGGAGCTGACGCCGGGCACCCGGGTGTGGGCGGAGGGCCCGTACGGCGCCCTGACCGCCCAGCGCCGCAGTCGCGGCAAGGTGCTGCTGGTGGCGGGCGGGGTCGGGATCACGCCGATGCGGGCCCTGTTCGAGACGCTGCCCGGCGCCTCAGGCGACATCACGCTGCTCTACCGGGCCAACAGCACCCAGGACCTGGCGCTCTGGGACGAGCTGGCCGGCATCGCCGACGAGCGCGGCGCCCGGCTGATGTACGCCGTCAACAGCCCGGACGGGGAGCGTCCGGACATCTCGGCCGAGACCCTGGCCCGGAAGATCCCGGACGTCGAGCGCCACGACGTCTTCCTGTGCGGGCCGCCCGGCTTCGCCCAGTCGGTGTACGAGGCACTGCGCGGCGCGGGGGTCCCCGCGCGCCGTATCCACCACGAGTCGTTCGAGATGTGAGCGACGGACATCGGGAGTCCAGGACAGATGAGGAAAAGCCACCCCGTTCGGCGTGCCGTGCTCGCCGGGGCCGCCACCGTGTCCGGGATCGTGCTGCTGCTGTCGCTGAAACCGGCGTCCGACCCGGGCTCCGCCTCGGCGGCGGGCGGCGCGGCGCCGCCCGTGGCCGCACAGTCGCCGCAGGGCGGCCGGGGCGCCGGGACCGGCACGGTCACGGGTGACGCGGCCCGTACGCAGTACGGTCCCGTGCAGGTCCGGCTCACCGTCAGCGGCGGGAAGATCACCGGGGCCGAGGCCGTGCAGGCGCCCAAGGGCGGGCAGAGCGACCAGGTCACCGCGGACGCCGTGCCCAAGCTCAACCGGGCGGCCGTCGCGGCCGGAAACGCCGACATCGACGCGGTCTCGGGTGCCACCTACACCAGCGCCGGATACGTGAAGTCCCTCCAGTCGGCCCTCGACAAGGCGGCCGCGGCGGGCGGCTCGGCCGGGCAGGAGCCGAGTGGGTCCGGGGACGGCGCGGGCGAGGGCGGCACCGGGCAGGGCACGCAGGTGCTCACCGGCGACGCCGCGCAGACCCAGTACGGGCCCGTGCAGGTCCGGGTCACCGTCAGCGGCGGGCGCATCACGGACGTCGAGGCCCTCCAGGCGCCCAAGGGCGGCCGCAGCGACCAGGTCACCGCGGACGCCGTGCCCAAGCTCAACCGGGCCGCCGTCGCCGCGGGCACCGCCGACATCGACGCGGTCTCCGGCGCCACCTACACCAGCGCCGGGTACACGCAGTCCCTCCAGTCGGCGCTGGACCGGGCCGGTGGCTGACACCGGGGCCGGGGCCGCCGAGGCTCCCGCCGCGGTGCGTCACGTGGAGGAGGCGATGGGGACCGTCTTCTCCTTCGACGTCCGCGGCGGGGAACCCGCGTCCGTCCGGGCGGCGCTGGCCGAGGCGGTCGCCGGACTGCACCGGGCCGACGAGGTGTTCAGCACGTACCGGGACGACAGCGAGGTCTCCCGGCTGGCGCGCGGGGAACTGGCCCTCGACGCGTGCGCGCCGGAGGTCGCCGAGGTGCTGGAGCTGGCGGCCGAGGCGGAGCGGGTGAGCGAGGGCTGGTTCAGCACGCGGTACGAGGGGCGGCTCGACCCGACCGGGATCGTCAAGGGCTGGGCCGTGGAGCGCGCCGCGCGGGGGATCGCGGCGGCGTGCGGTGCGAGCGGCGTCAGTGTCAACGGCGGCGGGGACGTGCAGTTGCTCGGGACGCCGGGTGCCGCGCGGCCGTGGCGGGTCGGGGTGTCGGACCCGCTGCGTCCGGGCGGCCTCGCGGCGGTCGTCTCGGCGGCGGGGGCGGCGGAGCTGGCCGTGGCGACGTCCGGCTCCGCCGAGCGGGGCGCGCATGTCGTCGATCCGCGCACCGGGCGCTCGGCGGTGACCGACCTGCTGTCCGTGACGGTGGTGGCGCCCCGGCTGACGTGGGCGGACTGCTGGGCGACGGCGGCGTTCGCGATGGGGGCGCGGGCGGGTCTGGGGTGGCTGGAGTCGCTGGACGGGGTGGAGGCGCTGCTGATCACGGCGGGGGACGAGGTGCGCTGCACGGGAGGGCTGGCGGCCCGCTTGGGCTGAGGTACCGGCATCGCACTCGCCCGCGTTCGCGAGGTGCCTCCCCCACTCTCGGCTTCGCTCGAGCGGGAGGTGCCCCCACCGCCCACCCGTGCCGCCCGGGGGTACCTCCCAGGCCGTTCAGGCGCTGGGGGAGGCACGACTGCCCGCAGCTGCGGCGGGGGGGGCCGGGGTGGCCGGCCTGGCTGCAACGCCCTCAGGGGCGCGGGGAACTGCGCGACCGGCCACGACGCGCCCGCGGTCGGCGGACCACCGCACCGCCCCCCTTCAGCCCCCGTTCTGGGCCAGCCGCAGCAGGTGGTCCGCCAGCGCCTGCCCGCCCGTCGGTTCCCGGCTGATCAGCATCAGCGTGTCGTCACCGGCGATCGTCCCCAGGATGTCGTGCAGTTCCGCCTGGTCGATCGCCGAGGCGAGGAACTGCGCCGCCCCCGGAGGGGTGCGCAGGACCACGAGGTTCGCCGACGCCTCCGCTGAGATCAGCAACTCCGCGGAGAGCCGCCGCATCCGCTCCTCCTTCGCCGACTCCCCGAGCGGCGCCCGCGGGGTGCGGAAACCGCCCTCGCTGGGCACCGCGTAGATGAGGTCGCCGTCGGTGTTGCGGATCTTGACCGCGTTCAGCTCGTCGAGGTCCCGGGAGAGCGTCGCCTGGGTGACGGTGAGCCCGTCGTCGGCGAGCAGCTTCGCCAGCTGGCTCTGCGAGCGCACCGCCTGCCGGTTGAGGATGTCCACGATCCGGCGGTGGCGTGCGGTGCGGGTCTGCGGCAGGGCGGGCCCTGCCGTCTGCTCGTGCTCCTGCGCGTGGCTCATCGTCGTCTCATTCTCCGGATCGTCCGTCCCCGTGGGCCGTCTCGGCGGCCTGGTCAAGGATGCCGGGCAGCGCCCCGAGGAGCGCGTCCACCACGTCGTCGCCGAGGTTCAGCGCGGGCATCAGCCGTACGACATCGGGTGCGGGCGCGTTCACCAGGATTCCGGCGTCCTGAGCCGCCTGCTGCACCTGGGCGGCGAGCGGCTCGGTGAGCACGATACCCAGGAGGAGTCCGGCGCCCCGGACGTGGGCGACGAGCGGGTGGCCCAGGCCCTCGATCCCGCCGCGCAGCGTCTCGCTCTGCCGCTTGACGTTGTCCAGCAGTCCCTCGTCCTCGATGGTGTCGAGGACGGCGAGTCCCGCGGCGCAGGCGACCGGGTTGCCGCCGAAGGTGGTGCCGTGGTGGCCGGGCTGGAGCAGGTCGGCGGCGCGGCCGAAGGCGACCGTCGCGCCGAGCGGCAGTCCGCCGCCGAGGCCCTTGGCGAGGGTGACGACGTCCGGCAGGACGCCCTCGTGGGCCTGGTACTCGAACCAGTGCCCGGTCCGGCCGACGCCGGTCTGCACCTCGTCCAGGACGAGCAGCGCGCCGGTGGCGGCGGTGATCGCGCGGGCCGCCTTGAGATAGCCGGGGGGCGGGACGACGACGCCGTTCTCGCCCTGGATCGGCTCGATGATCACCAGCGCCGTCTCCTCGGTGACCGCCGCGGCAAGGGCCTGCGGGTCGCCGTAGGGCACATGCGTGACGTCGCCGGGCAGCGGCAGGAACGGCTCCTGCTTGCCGGGCTGGCCGGTCAGCGCCAGGGCGCCCATGGTGCGGCCGTGGAAGCCGCCGTGGGTGGCGACCATGTGCGGCCGGCCGGTCAGCCGGCCGATCTTGAAGGCGCCCTCGTTGGCCTCGGCGCCGGAGTTGCAGAAGTAGACCTTGCCGTCGCGGCCGAAGTGCCGGAGCAGCCGTTCGGCGAGGGCGACGGGCGGTTCGGCGATGAAGAGGTTGGAGACGTGGCCGAGGGAGGCGATCTGCCGGCTCACCGCTTCGACGACCGCCGGGTGCGCGTGGCCGAGCGCGTTGACCGCGATGCCGCCGACGAAGTCGAGGTACTCCGTGCCGTCGGCGTCCCACAGCCGGGAGCCCGCACCGCGCACCAGGGGCAGGCGCGGGGTGCCGTAGTTGTTCATGAGGGTGCCCCGCCACCGCTCGGTCAGCTCAGCGTTGCCCGCCGCTCCCGCGGCGACCCCGGTGTTGCTCACGACTCCCCCTGTTCGTCCGGCACGACCATCGTGCCGATCCCCTCGTCGGTGAAGATCTCCAGCAGGATCGAGTGCTGGACCCGGCCGTCGATGACGCGGGCGGTGGTGACGCCGCCCCGTACGGCGTGCAGGCAGCCCTCCATCTTCGGCACCATGCCGCTGGAGAGGTCGGGCAGCAGTTTTTCCAGCTCGGACGCGGTGAGGCGGCTGATCACCTCGTCGGAGTCCGGCCAGTTCTCGTAGAGGCCCTCGACGTCGGTGAGGACCATGAGAGTCTCGGCGCCGAGCGCCGCAGCGAGTGCCGCAGCCGCCGTATCAGCATTGACGTTGTAGACATGGTGGTCGTCCTGGGAGCGGGCGATGGACGAGACGACCGGGATGCGGCCGTCGGCGAGCAGGGCCTCGATGGCGCCGGTGTCGATCTCGGTGATCTCGCCGACCCGGCCGATGTCGACCAGTTCGCCGTCGATCTCGGGCTGGTGCTTGGTGGCGGTGAGGGTGTGCGCGTCCTCGCCGGTGAGGCCGACGGCGAGCGGTCCGTGCTGGTTGAGCAGCCCGACCAGCTCGCGCTGCACCTGCCCGGCCAGCACCATCCGTACGACGTCCATGGCGTCCTCGGTGGTGACGCGCAGGCCGGCCTTGAACTCGCTGACGATGCCGTGCTTGTCGAGGGCGGCGCTGATCTGCGGTCCGCCGCCGTGCACGACGACGGGCTTGAGACCGGCGTGCCGCAGGAAGACGACGTCCTGGGCGAAGGCGGCCTTGAGGTCCTCGTCGATCATGGCGTTGCCGCCGAACTTGATGACGACGGTCTTGCCGTGGTGCCGGGTCAGCCAGGGCAGCGCCTCGATGAGGATCTGGGCCTTGGGGAGCGCGGTGTGCTTCCGCGTGGGTGCGTTGCTCGTTGCGCC
This sequence comes from Streptomyces sp. CS113, assembly GCF_002188365.1. Taxonomy (NCBI): domain Bacteria; kingdom Bacillati; phylum Actinomycetota; class Actinomycetes; order Kitasatosporales; family Streptomycetaceae; genus Streptomyces; species Streptomyces sp. CS113. Next base: position 6,944,947 of record NZ_KZ195574.1, on the reverse strand, counting down.
GCTCATGAGGAGTACGCGCTGTTCTCGTGGACGTAGTCGGCGGTGAGGTCGTTGGTCCAGATGGTGGCCGTGGCGTCGCCCGCGGCGAGGTCGGCGACGATGTGCACCTCGCGGTAGCGCATGTCGACCAGCTCGCGGTCCTCGCCCACGCCGCCGTTCTTGCAGACCCAGACGCCGTTGATGGCGACGTTCAGCCGGTCGGGCTCGAAGGCGGCGTCGGTGGTGCCGATGGCCGAGAGCACGCGGCCCCAGTTGGGGTCCTCGCCGTGGATGGCGCACTTGAGCAGGTTGTTGCGGGCGATGGTGCGGCCCACCTGGACGGCCTCGTCCTCGGTCGCCGCGTTCACGACCTCGACCTTGATGTCCTTGCTGGCGCCCTCGGCGTCGCGGATGAGCTGCTGTCCGAGGTCGTCGCAGACCGTGCGGACGGCCTCGGCGAAGGCGTCGTACTCCGGCGTGACGCCCGAGGCGCCCGAGGAGAGCAGCAGCACGGTGTCGTTGGTGGACATGCAGCCGTCGGAGTCGACCCGGTCGAAGGTGACCCGGGTGGCGGCGCGCAGGGCGCGGTCCAGGGCCTCGGTCTCCAGGTCGGCGTCGGTGGTGATCACGACGAGCATGGTGGCGAGGCCGGGGGCGAGCATGCCCGCGCCCTTGGCCATGCCGCCCACGGTCCAGCCGTCCCTGCTGACGACGGACGTCTTGTGCACGGTGTCGGTGGTCTTGATGGCGATGGCGGCCTTCTCGCCGCCGTGCTCGGAGAGCTGACCGGCCGCCGTTTCCACGCTCGGGAGCAGCTTGTCCATGGGCAGCAGTACGCCGATGAGCCCGGTGGAGCACACGGCGACCTCGCCCGCCCCCGTGCCGAGCACCTCGGCGGTCTTCTCGGCCGTGGCGTGGGTGTCCTGGAAGCCCTTGGGCCCGGTGCAGGCGTTGGCGCCGCCGGAGTTGAGCACGACGGCGGTCAGCTCACCGCTCTTGAGCACCTGCTCGGACCACAGGACGGGCGCGGCCTTGACGCGGTTGGAGGTGAAGACGCCCGCGGCGGAGCGGCGGGGGCCGGTGTTGACCACGAGGGCCAGGTCGGGCTTGCCGCTCTCCTTGATCCCGGCGGCGATGCCCGCCGCCGTGAATCCCTTCGCTGCCGTCACGCTCACGGCGCAACTCCGATCGTCGTCAGTCCGGTGGTCTCGTCGAGACCGAGGGCGATGTTCATGCTCTGGACGGCACCGCCCGCGGTGCCCTTGGCCAGGTTGTCGATGGCGCTGATGGCGATGATCCGGCCCGCGGCGGCGTCGTACGCGACCTGCACCTGGACGGCGTTCGAGCCGTACACGGAGGCGGTCGCGGGCCACTGGCCCTCGGGCAGCAGGTGCACGAACGGTTCGTCGGCGAACGCCTTCTCGTAGGCGGCCCGCACCGTCTCGGCGGTGACCCCGGGCTTCGCCTTCGCGGTGCAGGTGGCGAGGATGCCGCGGGGCATCGGCGCGAGGGTCGGCGTGAAGGAGACGGTGACCGGCTCCCCCGCCACCGCGCCGAGGTTCTGGATCATCTCGGGGGTGTGCCGGTGGCCGCCGCCGACGCCGTACGGCGACATGGAGCCCATGACCTCGCTGCCCAGCAGGTGCGGCTTGGCCGCCTTGCCGGCGCCGGACGTCCCGGAGGCGGCGACGATCACGGCCTCGGGCTCGGCCAGCGACGCGGCGTACGCCGGGAAGAGGGCCAGGGACACGGCCGTGGGGTAGCAACCGGGCACCGCGATGCGCTTGGACCCCTCCAGCGCGGCGCGGGCACCCGGAAGTTCGGGAAGGCCGTAGGGCCAGGTGCCGGCGTGCGGGGAGCCGTAGAACCGCTCCCAGTCACCAGCCTCCTTCAGCCGGAAGTCGGCGCCCATGTCGACGACGAGGACGTCCGGCCCGAGCTGCTCGGCGACGGCGGCGGACTGCCCGTGCGGCAGGGCGAGGAACACGACGTCGTGCCCGGCGAGGACGTCCGCCGTGGTCGGCTCCAGCACTCGGTCGGCCAGGGGCAGCAGATGCGGCTGAAGCGCACCCAGCCGCTGCCCGGCGTTGGAGTTGCCGGTCAGGGCGCCGATCTCGACCTCGGGGTGGGTCAGGAGCAGACGCAGCAGCTCACCGCCCGCGTACCCACTCGCTCCGGCCACCGCCGCACGTACCGCCATGGAAAACCCTCCTCCTGGATGGCATGACTATACGTTTCGCTGCACGTTTATGCAACGCACCGCTTCGGACGTCCGTTACGCTGCCGCTCTCGGACCTGAGGATCTCGGGAAGGGCGGGCCGTGCGTTCGTGGATCGTCGAGCTGGTCGGCGGGCTGCGGCCGTGGCAGCGCGGTGCTCTCGTGGTGTGCCTGTGCTCCCTCGTACTTCCCCTGTGGTTCGCCGCGGCGAACACGGACCGGTACCGCCATGGGCAGTCGGCCGTGACGGAGGGGCACGTCGACTGCGAGTGGGACGGACCGTGCCGGGGCGCGTGGACGCTGGCCGACGGAAGCCGGGGCCGGGGCGGCATCGACGGCCTGGACTTCACCGCCGAGGAGGAGCTCGTCGAGGACATCGCGCTCTTCGGTGGCCGCGACTGGGCGGTCGCCGACCGCGGGACCCTGCTCCGCCACGCGGTGGCCCAGTACACGGTGGCGACGGCCGGCGCGGCGCTCGTCGTCCGGATCGCCCGGCGGCGCTCGGCGTACAACCGGGAGATGCGTGCGCTGACGCGGCGCTACCGCCGCACTACGCCTTGACGGCCTCCGCGATCCGCAGCGCCGCCTCGTCGGGCGTGAGGTGCGTGGTGTCGACGACCTCGGCCTCGGCGTGCAGCCAGGCGCGGGCGGCCTCGGCGTACGGCTCGAGGTACCGGAGCCGGAACGGCGAGTCCGGGCCCAGTACGGTGTCCCCCGCGATGCGCCGCCGCAGGGTCTCCCGGTCGGCGTGGAGGACGAAGTGCCGTACGGGGATCCCGTGCGCGGCGAGGCCGCCCGCGATCTCCCGCCAGTACTCCTCGACCAGCACCGTCATCGGCATCACCAGGGTGCCGCCGGTGTAGTCGAGCACGCGGCGTGCGGTCTCGACGACGAGCGGCCGCCACGGCGGCCAGTGCTGGAAGTTGTCCGCCCCGGGTGCGGGCAGCGCCGGCGTGATGTCCATGAGCGTCTCGCCGACCTTCTCGGCGTCGAGCACCCGGGAGTCGGGAAGCAGCCGCTGCACGAGCACGCCGGTCGTCGTCTTACCGGCACCGTGGGTGCCGTTCAGCCATACGATCATGCGCTCCACGCTAGCCCGGTCCGGCGACGACGGGGTGCGGTCGTCGCCGGACCCGGCAGCGGTCAGCGCCGTCCGAGCCGCAGGAACGTCACCGAGTTCGGCGGGAAGGTGTACGTGAATGTGCTCGCCGCTCCCGAGAAGGTCGAGGTCACCTGGGTCACCGGGGCGTCCGTCTCGGTGTTGACCGCGTCCTGGTCGGCGGCCAGCGTGGTGACGCGGGCCCTGGGCGCGACCTCGGCGCCGCCGAGGTCGACGGTGGTGCGGGCGGCCGTGTCCTGGGCGTTGACGACCTTGACGATCAGCTCGCCGGTGCGGTCGTCCCGCGTGACGATCTGGCGGAAGGGCTCGGCCGGCTTGTCGTCGGTGAAGCTCCCCCACTCCTCACCGTCCAGGTAGAGGGTGACCTGGCGGCCCCGGACCTTGATGTCGATGTCGTAGGCGCGGCCCGTCTCGATCGAGCCGGCCTTGGACAGCAGCGTCGACTTGCCGCCGTCCAAGGCCTGCTCGACGGCGGACTGGGTGTTGTTCCAGCCGCCCAGGTTCCACCAGTAATAATTGCCGGTGTCCTTGACGCCGAAGGCGACCAGGAAGCCCTCCTTGCCGGACTTCTTCGTGGCCTTCACGTGCAGGTCGTAGTCGTGCCAGGCCGGGTCGCCCGCCGTGACCATGGTGTTCTCGGCGGCCGTGTCCGTCTGGACGTACTGGCCGTCCTGGACGGTCCAGCTGCCGGCGCCCGTGTGGGTCCACCGCGCGGCGTCGCCGGAGAAGTCGTCGGACAGGAGCGTCTCCCCGTCGGCCGAGGTCACCCGCACGTCGTCGTACGCCGCGCTGGTCGCCCAGGTCGACAGGCCGACCGCGCCGGTGACGGGGCCGCTGACGGCGGGGGTGCCGGTGGCCTTCGAGGGGACGACGCGGTCGCCGGTGTGGTTCATGAACAGCTTCTGGACCTCGTAGTTGGCCGAGTTCCAGGACGCGTGGTTGTTGAACCAGATCAGGTCCGGGCTCCACTGCACGTAGTCCTCGTTGGACAGCAGCGGTGCGTAGGAGGCCAGCTTGACCACGTCGGCGTTGCGCTCGAGGCCGGTCATGAACGCGGCCTCGGCGAGGGCGTTCTTCCAGGCGTTGCCCTGTGAGGCGTACTCGCCCAGGAAGACCTTGGGGCCGTTCCGGTCGTAGGAGTCGTAGCGGTCGTTGTTCCGGAGGAACCACTGCGGGCTGTTGTAGTAGTGCTCGTCGACCATGTCGACGCCCGCGTCGCGGTTCAGCTGCCAGGCCGTGTCGAAGGTGGCGCCGGAGTCGTCGGGGCCGGAGTTGGAGACGACGGTGATGTCCGGGTACTCGGCCTCGATGGCGGCGCGGAACTGCTGGAAGCGGGTGAAGAACTCCTTCGGCAGGTTCTCCTCGTTGCCGACCTCGAGGTGGGTGAGGCGGAAGGGCTTGGGGTGGCCCATCTCGGCGCGCTTCTTGCCCCATTCGCTGGTGCGGGGGCCGTTGGCGAACTCGATGAGGTCCAGGGTGTCCTGGATGTGCCGCTTCAGCAGCGCGTCGTCGTCGACGGCCCTGTTCTGGCCGCAGCCGGTGACCAAAGCGGGGACGACGGGCAGCGGCATGGCGCCGATGTCCTCGGCGAAGCGGAAGTACTCGTAGTAGCCGAGGCCGTAGCTCTGGTTGTAGCCCCAGAAGTTGGCGTTGGTGGCGCGCTCCTCGACCGGACCGACGGTGTCCTTCCACTGGTAGCTGCGCTTGCGCTGCCAGTCGGAGTCCGCGCTGTAGTCCTCCATGGAGCCGGTGTTGACCAGGCAGCCGCCGGGGAAGCGCAGGAAGCCGGGGTGCAGGGCCTCGATCTTCTCCGCGAGGTCCTTGCGCAGGCCGTTCGGCTGGTGCCGGTAGGTGTCGCGGGGGAAGAGGGACACCATGTCGAGGGCGGCGGGGGCGGTGGTGGTGACCGCGAGGCGGCCGCGGTTGCTGGTGCGGGTCGCGGTGAAGGTGGCGGTGTACTTGCGCCACGTCCCCTTCGCGGCCACCTCGCGCACCTTCGCGAGGGTGCCCGCGGCATCCCGGAGGGCGACGGTGAGGGTGGTGCCGCTCTCGGCGCGGGACCAGACCGAGAAGTCGTACCTCTTGCCCTTCTCGACCCGGATGCCGGTGTTGTAGCCCGCGTTGGTGACGGTGGAACCGGCGGCCAGGGAGAGGTAGGCGCGGTTGCGTTCGTTGAGGCGGCCCCCGTCGTCCACCACCTCGGCCGCGCCGTCGGCCGCCCACGCCGTGAGCGGGGTGTACGAGGCGTGGTCGGCGGTGGAGTACTCGAAGGAGCGGTTCTGCACGAGCTCGGCGTACAGGCCGCCGTCGGCGGCGCGGTTGATGTCCTCGTAGAAGACGCCGTACATCGTGTCGTCGATCGCGGGGCCCCGGCCGGACGGGTCGACGGTGATCGTGTAGTCGGCGGCGGCCTCCGCGTGTGCCGGGGACGGCAGCAGGGCCGAGGCCGTCAGGAGGGCGGTGACGCTGAGACCGAGTCTCCAGCGGGTGCGTGACATGGATACTCCGCGGCTCTCACCAGGTAGTCGTTCGGGATATCGGACATTGGTCAGCACTTCGAACGGCAAGATAGGGAGGGGGTGGCGGCGCGTCAATGGGTCGCGTGGCGACGAGTGGGCCGGAGCGGGAAAGGCGAGTGGAAATGGGCGAGTGGTGGCCGGTGCCCGACGTACTGGCGTACCTCGCGGGGCGTTGGCGCACCGAGCGGTCGGTGCGGGACCTGGCGAGCGGCCTGGAGGGCCGCTTCGAAGGAACCACGTCGTTCGACGGGCTCGACGGAGGGGCGGTCGACGCCGGGAGGCTCGACGCCGGCGGGCTGATCAGCCGGGAGCAGGGCCACTTCACCTGGCAGGGCGTGACCCGGCCCGCCGAGCGGACGCTGCGCTACGAACCGGGGAGCGGGCCCGGCCGCGCCGACGTGCGGTTCGCGGACGGCCGCCCCTTCCACGGGCTGGACCTGACCACGGGGCACCACGTGGCCGACCACCCGTGCGCCGCCGACCTCTACCGGGGCGAGTTCACCGTCCGGGGCCCGGACCGCTGGCGGACGGTGTGGCGGGTGGGCGGCCCGGCCAAGGACCTGCTGCTCACAACGGATTACCTTCGCGAAACACCGGAGGCGTAGCCCCCTGGTCCGGCGCGCCTTCGAAACGGAGGCTCCAGCGGCCCGCGCGGCCCGTCACGGTCGTCGTCGACAGCGGGCGGACGTCCAGATTCCAGTACGTTCCGGGCGGCGCCTTCAGCGCGTAGACCAGCGCGGCCCGGATCACGGAGGGCTCGGCCACGGCGACGATCCGGTCGCCGTCCTCGCCGGGACGGGTGTCGAGCCAGCCGCCGACCCGGGTGATGAAGCCCAGCAGTGACTCCCCGCCGTGCGGCGCCGACCGGGGATCGGCGAGCCAGGCGTCCACCGCCCCGGGCTCGCGGGCCATGGCCTCACCTAGCGTCAGTCCGCGCCACCGGCCCATGTCGCAGTCGCGCAGGGCGAGTTGGGCCAGCGGGGCGCAGCCGAGGGCGTCGCCGGTGGCGCGGCTTCGGGGAGTGGGCGAGCAGTAGCGCAACTCGGCCGCCGCCAGCGGCAGCAGGCCGCCCGCGGCGCGCAGCACCTCGTCCCAGCCGGCCCGGTCCAGCGGCCGGTCGTCGTCGAAGCGCTCCGCGAGCAGCGCGGAGTTGCGCGCAGCCGCGACGAACGTGACCCGAAGCGCCATGCGGTGATGGTGGAGCGCCGGGGTGTCCCGGTCAAGGGGTGTTACCGATGGGTCACCCAGGGTGTGCCACGGCTCACCGACCGAAGGCGTACGCCATCCACTGCTCCGGCCGGTCCAGCGCGGTGAACCCGAGTTTGGCGTACACCCCGTGCGCGTCGTGCGTCGCCAGCAGGATGCGCCGCAGCCCGTGGGGCGCCAGGTGTTCGCGGACGGCCGCGACCAGGGCCGTGCCGAGGCCCTTGGCCCGCACCGACGGGCCGACGTACACGTCGCACAGCCACGCGAAGGTGGCCAGGTCGGTGATCACCCGGGCGTACGCGACCTGCTCGCCGGAGACCGTGTCGTACACGCCGAAGTTGAGTGAGCCCGCGATGGCCCGGTCCTGCTTCTCGCGGGTCCGGCCCAGGGCCCAGTACGCGTCGGTGGACAGCCAGTGGTGGACGCGCCCGGCGTCGATGCGGTGCGGGTCCGTGGAGATCTCGTAGCCCTCGGGGAGCCTCGGCGTGTCGGTCATGCCGGGATGCTCGCAGGACCGGGGAGAGCCCGTCGACCCGATATCGGGCCCGCGTCAGCCGCCCCAGGCCCGCGGGCAGGCGGTGCGCAGCCGCCGCACTCCTTCCGTGATCTCCCCGACGTTCGCGACCGCCGCGAAGCTCAGCCGGAAGTGGGCGGCCGGGGGTTCGGCGCTGAAGTACGGGCGGCCCGGGGTGATCGCGACGCCCGCGCGCAGGGCGGCGGAGGCCAGGGCGCTCTCGTCGGCTCCCTCGGGCAGGCGGGGCCACAGGTGGTAGCCGCCGGAGGGGATGTGGGCCAGGGAGATCGCGGGGAGCTGAAGCCGCAGCGCGGACGTCATGGCGTCCCGGCGGGCCTTCAACTCGGCCGACACCGCGCGCAGGTGGCGCGGCCAGGCGGGCGACCCGACCAGTTCCAGCGCCGCCTCCTGGAGCGGCCGGGGCACGAAGAAGGTGTCGACGATCTGGATGGCGCGCAGGCGTTCGAGGACCGGCCCGCGGGCGGCCAGGGCGCTCACCCGGAAGCTGGGCGAGGTCGCCTTGGTCAGCGAGCAGACGTGGACGACGACGCCGTCCGGGTCGTCGGCGGCGAGCGGGGCGGGCAGCGGGCCCGCGTCCTCGTGCACGAGGCGGCGCACGAAGTCGTCCTCCACGACGAAGGCACCGGCGGCCCGCGCGATGCGCAGCACCTGTGCGCGCCGGTCGGGGGCGAGCACCGCGCCGGTGGGGTTCTGGAAGAGGGGCTGGCAGACGAAGACGCGGGCGCCGGTGGCGCGGAAGGCGTCGGCGAGCAGGGCGGGCCGTACGCCGTCGGCGTCCACGGGGACCGGCACCGGACGCAGCCCGGCCGCCCGCGCGATGGCCAGCATGCCGGGGTAGGTGGGGGACTCCACGAGCACGGGGGTGCCGGGCGGGGCGAGCGCGCGCAGGGCGGTGGCCAGCGCGGACTGGCCGCCCGCGGTGATCAGCACCTCGGCCGCGGTGATGGCGCCGCCGATGCCCCGCGCGAACCACTCCCGCAGCTCCGGCAGCCCCTCCATCGGCGGCCGCCCCCAGGCGCCGGGCCGCCGTCCGGCCCTCGCCAGCGCCGCCGCCATCGCCCGCTCCGGCTGCAACGAGGGATGCAGGTAACCGCCGTTGAACTCCACGACACCGGGGGGCGGGGCGGCCAGCGAGACCAGGACCCCGGAGGCGTCCACCGAGCGCGGTACGACGTCGGCGGCGCCGTCCGCGCTGAGCGCGACCTCCTGCCAGGAGGTGTCCCCGGCGGGCGCGGCCGCGGGCCGTGGTGGGGCCCGGAAGGCGCCGGCGCCGGGCCGGGTGACGACCAGCCCCTCGGCGGCCAGCTGGGCCAGGGCGCGGGAGACCGTCACGGGGCTCACTCGGAACCGGTCGACGAGGGCCCGGCTGGACGGGAGCTTTCCGCCGGGTGAGTAGCGGTCCAGCTCCCGCCGCAACACGGTCACCAGGTCAGCGACGCTGCTACGCTCTTGCATGAGAGCACAGAGTAGCGCTACCGCATCGCCCCGGATAGCAGTCGGCGCCTCGAGCGCGAAGACCGGCGGCGGCTCGTTCGGTACCGTCCAGGCCGCCCTGGGCGTCGTCGCCTTCTCCCTCACCTTCCCGGCCACCGCCTGGGGGCTGGAGGGCTTCGGGCCTTGGTCCCTGATCGCCGTGCGCAGCATCCTGGCCGCGGTGGTCGCCGGGTCCTGCCTGCTGGTGGCGGGGGTGGCACCGCCCGAGCGGCGGCACTGGCTGGGCCTCGGGGTGGTCGGCGCCGGGGTGGTGCTGGGCTTTCCCCTGCTGACCACGCTCGCGTTGCAGACCTCGACCACCGCGCACGCCGCCGTCGTGGTGGGCCTGCTCCCGCTGACCACCGCGCTGCTGTCCGCCCTGCGCGTCGGCACCCGGCCCTCGCGCACCTTCTGGATCGCGGCCCTGGCGGGTGCGGCGGCCGTGATCGCCTTCACGGTGCAGCAGAGCGGCGGCGCGCTGACCACGGCCGACGCCTATCTCTTCGGGGCGCTGCTGGTGTGCGCGGCGGGTTACACGGAGGGCGGCCGGCTGGCCCGGGAGATGCCGGGGTGGCAGGTCATCGGCTGGGCGCTGGTGCTGTGCCTGCCCCTGACGGTGCCGATGGCGGCGGTGGCGCTGTCGTACGAGCCGGTGCACCTGACGGCGCACAGTGTGACCGGGCTGCTGTGGGTGGCGATCGGTTCGCAGTTCCTCGGCCTGGTCGTCTGGTACCGGGGCATGGCGGCGATCGGCATCCCGAAGGCCAGCCAGTTGCAGCTGGCCCAGCCGCTGCTCACACTGGTGTGGTCGGTACTTCTCCTGGGCGAGCACCTGCCGGTGGCCGCTCCGCTGACGGCCGCGGCCGTACTGGTGTGCATCGCGGTCACCCAGCGGGCCCGGGGGTAGGGCCCCGCCCGGCGGCACAGGTGAGGAGGCCTCACGGATGCATGCAATCAAGGGCGATCAACTGGTGCAGCACGGCCGGGTGGTCGGTGAGCACGACAAGGTCGCGGAGATCGTCGAGGTCATGGGCCGGGACGGCGGTCCCCCGTACCGGGTCCGGTTCGAGGACGGGCACGAGGCGGTGTGCTCGCCCGGCCCCGACTCGGAGATCCGGCACAGGGAGGTCCAGCTGTAACCCGGCGGTCGCACACCGCGCGGGAGCGGCTCAGCGCGGGGCGGCGGCCGGCTGCGTGTAGTGGTCGGCGGCCAGCCGCGTCATCGCGCCGCCGCGGTCGTCGGCGATGTCCTTCGCCGAGAAGTAGACGTGCCCGCGGACCTCCGGGTACCGGGCGGCCAGCGTCAGGTGGCGGGAGAGTTCGGCCGGGTCCTGCCAGGCGGCGGGCTGCGCCGGGTCGCCGGACTTGTACAGCGCCTCGCCGACGTACAGCTGGGTGCGGCTGCCCCGGGCCACCTCGGCCCACCAGGGCAGCAGCTTCGCGTAGTCAGCGCCGTCCATGCCGATGTTCCAGTACAGCTGCGGCACCACGTAGTCGAGCCAGCCCTCGCGCACCCACTTGCGGGTGTCGGCGTACAGGTCGTCGTACGTCTGGACACCCGCCCGGCTGTCGGAGCCGCGCTCGTCGGTGGCGGCGTTGCGCCACACGCCGAAGGGGCTGACGCCGAAGCGGGCGGCCGGGCGGACCTCCTTGACGCGCTGTGCGGTCTCGCGCACCAGCCGGTCGATGTTGTCGCGGCGCCAGTCGGCCTTCGTGGCGAAGCCGGTGCCGAAGGTGGAGAAGGTGCCGCCGTCGTCGAAGCTCTGGCCCGCCACCGGATAGGGGTAGAAGTAGTCGTCGAAGTGGACGCCGTCCACCGCGTACTTGGCCACCGCGTCCATGATCGCGTCCTGTACGAAGGCGCGGACCTCGGGCAGCCCGGGGTTGTAGTAGAGCTGCCCGCCGTACGGCACCACCCACCCCGGGTTCTTGCGCGCCGGGTGGGAGGAGACGAGGTGCGCCGGGTCGTCGTGGGTGGCGACGCGGTACGGGTTGAACCAGGCGTGCAGGTGCAGTCCGCGGGCGTGGGCCTCCGTCACGGCCGTGCCCAGCGGGTCCCAGCCCGGGTCGCGGCCCTGGCTGCCGGACAGGTACTGCGACCACGGCTCGTGGGCCGAGGGCCACAGGGCGTCGGCCGTCGGCCGCACCTGGAGGATCACCGTGTTCAGGCGGTGCCGCACGGCGTTGTCGAGGTGCTCGATCAGCTCCGCGCGCTGCTCGGCGGCGCGCAGCCCGGCGCGGGTGGGCCAGTCGCGGTTGGCCACGGTGGCCAGCCACATCCCCCGCATCCCGGCGGCGGCACTGCGCGGGGGCGCCGGCTTCGCGGGACCCGGGGCCGCGGACGCCGCGGGCACCGCCGTGAACGCCGACAACGCCGCCACCGTGAAGGCACGGCGCGAGACACCGCCCATGGGAAGACCTCCTGAACGCTGCGGATCCGCACGGTCACGGATCGTGTACGGGGCCTCAGCATGCCCGACCCGGGAGACGGATCCGTGACCATTCGGGGGTAACGTGCTCGATCGGAGCAGGCAGCGGGGACCCCGGCATGCCTGCTGCCAGCCGTGGAGTCAGCGAAAGGGACGATGTGACCGGCATCTCGGGAGATATCGCACGCGTCGGCGTGGTGGGCTGCGGTCAGATGGGGGCGGGCATCGCCGAGGTGTGCGCCCGCTCGGGTCTGGAGGTGATGGTCGCCGAGACCACCGGCGAGGCTCTGGAGATCGGCCGCACCCGGCTGTACAACTCGCTGACCAAGGCGGCCGAGCGCGGCAAGATCACCGAGGAGGAGCGGGACGCGACGCAGGCGCGCCTGAGCTTCACCACCGACCTCGGCGAGTTCGCCGACCGTGATCTGGTGATCGAGGCGGTCGTCGAGAACGAGCAGGTCAAGACCGAGATCTTCCAGGTGCTCGACCAGGTCGTGACCCGGCCGGACGCGATCCTGGCCTCCAACACCTCCTCGATCCCGCTGGTGAAGCTGGCGGTCGCCACCTCCCGGCCCGACCACGTGATCGGCATCCACTTCTTCAACCCGGCGCCGGTGCAGCAGCTCGTCGAGCTGATCCCGGCGCTCACCACCTCCGAGGGCACGCTCAGCCGGGCCCAGCTGTTCACCGAGAAGGTGCTCGGCAAGCACGCGATCCGCGCCCAGGACCGCTCCGGCTTCGTGGTCAACGCGCTGTTGATCCCGTACCTGCTCTCCGCGATCCGGATGTTCGAGTCGGGCATCGCCAGCCGCGAGGACATCGACAACGGCATGGAGATGGGCTGCGCCCACCCGATGGGTCCGCTGAAGCTGGCCGACCTGATCGGCCTGGACACGGTCGCCTCGGTGGCGTACTCGATGTACGAGGAGTACAAGGAGCCGCTGTACGCCGCTCCCCCGCTGCTCCAGCGCATGGTCGACGCGGGCCGCCTCGGCCGCAAGAGCGGCTCGGGCTTCTACGCCTACGGCTGATCGCGCCCGAGCCTGACATGGTGCAGCAGGAGTAACGCGGCCGCCATGTTGGCGGCCGGGACCTCCCCGCGGGCGACGAGGTCGGGGACGAGCTTGAGCGGGACCCATTCCCGGCGCTCCGACTCGAAGTCGTCCACGGGGTGCCCCACGTACGTGCCCTGCTCGGCCCAGTAGACGTGGTGCCGGGCGTCGGTGAGGCCGTTGGAGGGCTCCACGCTCATCAGGTGGTGCAGGGGGCCGGGCCGCCAGCCGGTCTCCTCCTCCAGTTCCCTGGCCGCCGCCACCGCGACGTCCTCGCCGTCCTCGACGACGCCCGCGGCGAGTTCCCACCCCCAGCTGTCGGTGATGAAGCGGTGCCGCCACAGCAGGAGGACCTCGTCGGCCTCGTTCACGACCGTGGCCACGGCCACCGGGCGCATCCGTATCAGGAAGTGGTCGAGGTGCCGGCCGTCCGGCAGGGCGACATCGGCGAGATGGACACTGAACCACCGATTTGAGTACACATTTTGTTCGCTCTCTTTCGTCCACTGCACGGTTCTGCCACCTTTCTTTGAGTAGGTGGCAATATCGCAGCAGCAGCGTCCCGGCAGCAGGCGTACGGCGGCCGCTCACGGCGCAGGGGCGGGCGCAGGGTCCGCGCGCTCGGGCCGGCTACAGCGGTACGCGCAGCGCCCCGTCGATGAGTTCGGCCGCCTCGGCCGTGCCCGCGCACCCGTTGCTCACCAGGTGCTCGCGTACCGCGCGCAGCCGGTCGCGCAGCCGCTGGGACTCCATGCCCCGGGCCTGCTCGGCCATCCGCACGGCGGTGGCGACCGCCTTGTCGGCGTCGCCCCGGCGCAGCTCGATCGTGCTGAGCATGGCGAGCCGGTGCACCCGGCCCCGGTCGTGCGCGGGGGTGTCGACGGCCGCCGCCGCGTGCTCCCCGGCCGCCGCGAGTTCGCCGAGGCTCAGCAGCGCCTCCGCCACCTGCACGTTGACCAGGCCCGGCTGGACGTAGCCGGTCTCGTCGGGCTCGTACCCGCGCCGGATGCGCTCGGCGGCCTGCTCGGCCCGGCGGATGCAGGCCAGCGCGCCGCTGCCGTCGCCGAGGTGCGCGTACGCCTTCGCCTGCATCGCGTACAGGTCGGAGGCGAGCGCCGGGGTGATGTGCCGTCCGGCGGCGCGCAGCGCGGCCTCCGCGAAGGCGACGGCCTGCCGGTACTCCCGCGTGAACAGCGCCTGGTTGACCAGCAGTGCGATGACGTAGGCGCCGAGCCCACGGTCGCCGCTGGCCTTGGCGAGCCGCAGCGCCTGGTGGAAGTAGCGCTGGGCGAGGCCGTGCGCGTCGGAGTCGTACGCGCAGATCCCGGCCACCGCGACCAGGCCCCCGGTGGCCCGGTGCAGCTGCCGGCCGGTGGCGTCGGTGTAGCCGCCGCGCAGCAGCGGCGCGGCCTCGGAGTTGAGGAAGCCGACGATGCGGGCGCGGGTCGCGATACCGCCGGCCTTGCGGTACATCTGCTCGTAGTGCGTACGGGCGCAGCGCACCATCTCCAGGTCGGCCGCGGTGACCCGGTGCCGCCCGCCGCGGGAGACGTCCGTGTCCTCGGGCGGGTTCTCCCACTCCCACACCGGCATCACGGCGGGCGTGCCGGTGAGCGCGGGCGCGCCGAGGATGTGCGGGCGCTGCTGCTGGTCGGAGCGCCACAGGGCGGTGGCCCGCTCCACGAACCCGGACAGTGAACCGGTGTGCGGGGCGGCCGGTTCGCCGGGGACGCCGAGGCCGATGTCGTCGAGGGTGACCGGCCGGTGCAGCCGGGACGCGAGGACCTCGCAGATCAGGTCGGGCACCTGCCCGCGCGGCCGCTGCCCCTTCAACCACCGTGCGACGGCGGTGTGTTCGTACCTCAGTGCGAGCCCGCGTATCCGCCCCGCCTGGTTGACGTGCGCGGCCAGTCCCGCGTGCGAGATCCCGGCCTCGTCGAGGATCGCGTCGAGCAGGGTGTTGGGCTGCATGGTGCCCCCCGGTGGATCGGTGCCGACAGCGTAGTGTGCCGGTCTTCACACGGGGTGTGAACGGAGTGCGTGCATCCGCAGCGTGTGCGCGCTGTCGCGGAGAGTTCCGGGCCGGTTGACTGAAGGGCCTCGAAAGAGGCCGGCCGGGCCGCCGGCTCCCCCTCGTACAGTGCGGCGGCCCGTATCCATGCCGTCCGCCCGGCTGCCTGCCCGACACTCCGTGGCGGGGCGGACGGCTCCGCCGGCCGGAGAGGCGGTCAAGCGCCGCTCAGGTGCTGCCCCAGGGGCGCGGGGAACTGCGCGACCAGCCACCGACTGCCCGCGGCCGCCGAACCGGCAGAAACCCCACGCCCCTTGGGCGAACCGCTAACTACGGAGCACCGCTCCGACCCGCTCGCCCGCGAGGGCAACCGCCGCGTCCCGCGCAGCCGACGCCTCGTCGACCGTCAGCGTCCGGTCCGCCGCGCGGAAGCGCAGCGCGTAGGCGAGCGACTTGCGCCCCTCACCGAGCTGCTCCGCGTTGTCGTACACGTCGAACAGCCGGATGGACTCCAGCAGTTCGCCCGCGCCCTCGCGCAGCGCCGCCTCGACCTCCGACGCCGGCACGAACTCCTCGACGACCAGGGCGACGTCCTGCGTCGCGACCGGGAACGTGGAGATGCCCGGCGCCTGCGGGGTGTCGTCGCCGACCCGCTCCACGGAGTCGAGGTCCAGCTCCATCGCACAGGTGCGCGCGGGCAGGCCCAGCGTCTTCAGGACCCGCGGGTGCAGCTCACCCGCGTGTCCGACGACGCGCTCCTCGCCGTCCACGGTGACGAACAGCTCGGCGCAGCGGCCCGGGTGCCACGGCCCGTACTGGCCCTTGCGGACGCCCAGTTCGGCGCCGGCCTCGCGGGCGACGGTCCGGGCGGACTCGACCGCGTCGGCCCAGTCGGCCGGACGGCCCTTGCCCCACCAGCCGGCCTGCTCGCGGGCGCCGGCCAGGACCACGGCGACGTGCCGGGGCTGGTCGGGCAGCGCGGCGTCCAGCGCGGCGAGGTCGTCCTCGCTGGGGCGCCGGTCGACGGGCAGGTCGGCGGCGACGCGCTGCTCGTCGCGCGGGTGGAAGACCAGGCCGGTCTCGAAGAGCGCCAGGTCGTGCGCGCCCCGGCCGTCGTTGCGGCGCAGCGCGCCCATCAGGCCCGGCAGCAGCGAGGTCCGCAGCGCGGGCTCCTCGTCGCTGAGCGGGTTGACCAGTTTGACGACGCGGCGGGCCGGGTCGTCGGCGTCGAGACCGAGCTGGTCGAAGACCTGCTCGCCGACGAACGGGTAGTTCAGCGCCTCGACGTAACCGGCACCCGCCAGGGCCCGCCCGACGCGGCGGTGCAGCCGCTGCCGGGAGGTGAGGCCGCGGCCCGCCGGGGGCCGGGGCAGCGTGGAGGGCAGGTTCTCGTAGCCCTCCAGGCGGATGACCTCTTCGGCCAGGTCGTTGATGTCATCGAGGTCGGGCCGCCAGGACGGCACGGTGACGATCAGCTCGTCCTGGCCGTAGACGTCGCAGCCCACCTCCTGGAGGCGGCGTACGACGGTCTCGCGGCCGTACTCCACACCCGCGACCTTGTCCGGGTGGTCGGCCGGGACTCTGATGGTGTGCGGTGCGGACGGGGCGCTGATCTCCGTGACCCCGGCCTCGGCGGTGCCGCCCGCGAGCAGCACCAGGAGGTCGACGGTGCGCTGCGCGGCAGCGGCGGCGGCCTGCGGGTCGACGCCGCGCTCGAAGCGGCGGGACGCCTCGGAGGACAGCTTGTGGCGGCGGGCGGTGCGCGCGATGGACACCTGGTCGAAGTGGGCGGCCTCGATGACCACGTCACTCGTCGCGTTCCCGCCGTTCTCGGCGGCGTCGTGGTCCGCGATCTCGGTGTTGGCACCGCCCATCACACCGGCGAGGCCGATCGGGCCGCGGTCGTCGGTGATGACCAGGTCCTCGGCGTGCAGCTTCCGCTCGGTGCCGTCGAGGGTGACGATCTTCTCGCCCTCCTGGGCCCGGCGCACGCCGATGGTGCCCTGGACCAGGGAGCGGTCGTAGGCGTGCAGGGGCTGGCCCAGCTCCATCATCACGTAGTTGGTGACGTCGACGGCGAGCGAGATCGGGCGCATGCCGACCTTCTGGAGCCGGCGCTGGAGCCAGATCGGCGAGCGCGCCTCGGCGCTGAGGCCGGTCACGGTGCGGGCGGTGAAGCGGTCGCAGCCGGTGGGGTCGGCGATCTTCACCGGGTAGCCGTAGGCGTTGGGACCGGGCACGTCGAGCAGGGCCGGGTCGCGCAGCGGCAGGCCGTAGGCGATGGCGGCCTCGCGGGCGACGCCGCGGATGGACAGGCAGTCGCCGCGGTTGGCGGTGACGGCGATGTCCAGCACCTCGTCGACCAGTTCCAGCAGCTCGATGGCGTCCTTGCCGACCTCGGTCTCCGGCGGCAGCACGATGATGCCGTGGGTGCCGTCGTCGCCCATGCCCAGCTCGTCGCTGGAGCAGATCATGCCGTGGGACGTCTTGCCGTAGGTCTTGCGGGCGGAGATCGAGAAGCCGCCGGGCAGGGTGGCGCCGGGCAGGACCACGACGACCTTGTCGCCGACGGCGAAGTTCCGGGCGCCGCAGACGATCTCCTGCGGCTCACCGGTGCCGTTGGCCTGTCCGACGTTCACCGTGCAGAAGCGGATCGGCTTCTTGAAGCCCTCCAGCTCCTCGATGGTCAGCACCTGGCCGACGACGAGGGGGCCCTTGAGGTCGGCGCCCAGGTGCTCGACGGTCTCGACCTCCAGACCTGCCGAAATCAGCTTGGCCTGCACGTCGCGGCCGGTCTCGGTGGCCGGCAGGTCGACGTACTCCCGCAGCCAGGAAAGCGGGACCCGCATCAGATCTCCATCCCGAACGGCCGGGTGAACCGGACGTCACCCTCGACCATGTCTCGCATGTCCTCGACGTTGTGGCGGAACATCAGCATCCGCTCGATGCCGAACCCGAAGGCGAAGCCGCTGTACTTTTCCGGGTCGATGCCGCAGGCCGTGAGCACCCGCGGGTTGACCATGCCGCAGCCACCCAGCTCGATCCAGCCCTCGCTGGAGCAGGTGCGGCAGGGCCGGTCGGGGTTGCCGACGGACGCGCCCTTGCAGACGTAGCAGAGCATGTCCATCTCGGCGGACGGCTCGGTGAAGGGGAAGAAGTTCGGCCGCAGCCGGGTCTTCATCTCCGCGCCGAACAGCGACTGGACCATGTGGTCCAGCGTGCCCTTGAGGTCCGCCATGGTCAGGCCCTCGTCGACGGCGAGCAGCTCGACCTGGTGGAAGACGGGGGTGTGGGTGGCGTCCAGCTCGTCGGTGCGGTACACCCGGCCGGGGCAGATCACGTAGACCGGCAGCTCGCGGGAGAGCGCCGAGCGGATCTGCACGGGCGAGGTGTGGGTGCGCAGCACGACGCCGGACTCGGCGCCGCCCTCGGGACCCTGCACGAAGAAGGTGTCGGCCTCGCCGCGCGCCGGGTGGTCCGGGCCGATGTTGAGGGCGTCGAAGTTGAACCACTCGGCCTCGGCCTCGGGGCCCTCGGCGACCTCGTAGCCCATGGCGACGAAGATGTCCTCGATGCGCTCGGAGAGCGTGGTGAGCGGGTGGCGGGCGCCGGCCGGTACGCGGTCGTGGGGCAGCGTGACGTCCACGGCCTCCTCGACCAGGACCCGCGCGTCGCGCTCGGCCTCCAGCTCCTCCTGGCGGGCGGCCAGCGCCTTGTTCACGGCACCGCGGGCCATGCCGACGCGCTTGCCCGCCTCGGCCTTGGCCTGCGGGGGCAGGGCGCCGATCTCGCGGTTGGCCAGCGCCAGCGGGGAGGCGCCGCCGGTGTGGGCGACCTTGGCCTCCTGGAGCGCGTCGAGGGAGTCCGCGGCGGCGAAGGCGGCGAGCGCCTCGTCCCGCATGCGCTCGATCTCTTCCGGTTTCAACGCCTCGACCTCGACTGGGTCGTACGACTTATTCGGTGCCGACATCTCTTCCCGTGCTTCCGATTGGCTGGCTGGGACGCCCCGTCTACGGTCCTCAGGCGGTGCGGAGACGCTTCGTCGACGCTTCGTCTGCGGATCTGGACGCAAAGGTGCCAAAGACCGAGTCTAACGGGGCTGTGGAACGCGGATTACGCCCGTGGGGGTCGTCGGCCGCCTCTGGTGCTGCTCAGCTGAGGTACGCCGGTGCCGCCACGGGCAACGTAAATCGGAACTCGGCGCCGCCGCCGGGGGCGCGGCCGACCGTGATGGTGCCGCCGTGGGCCTCGACGATGCCCTTGACGATGTACAGCCCGAGGCCGGTGCCGCCGCGCTTGCTGCCCCGCCAGAAGCGGGTGAAGACGCGGTTCATGGATTCCTCCGGGATGCCCGCCCCCTCGTCGCTCACCGTGACCGACGTGCCGGTGTCCTCCCCCTCGCGGGGCGACGCCGTGGGCGTGACGTCAATGGTGACGGTTCCCTCGCCGTGCCGCACGGCATTTTCCAGCAGGTTGCTCAGCACCTGGTCGACCTTGTCGGGGTCGGCCCACAGGTCTGGCAGCGGCTGCGCGAGCCGGAGCAGGAACCGGTCGGCCTCCTGTCCGGCGGCGACGTACGCCTGGATGTGCCGGCCGACGGCGGCGCCGATGTCGACGGGCTGGCGGCGCACCTCCAGGCGGCCGGAGTCGATCCGGGAGATGTCCAGCAGCTCGGCGATGAGCCGGGTGACGCGGTCGGCGTCGGCGTCGACGGTCTCCAGCATCAGCCGCTTCTGGTCGTCGGTGAACCGCTCCCACTTGGCCAGCAGGGTGGCGGTGAAGCCCTTGACGGAGGTGAGCGGGGAGCGCAGCTCGTGGGCGACGGTGGCGATCAGCTCGGCGTGGCTGCGCTCGGTGCGGCGGCGGGCCTCGGTGTCGCGCAGGGTGACGACGACGCGGTGGACGGGGCCGAGGCGTTCGGTGCGGACGTAGCGGGCGGTGACCAGGACCTCCCGTCCGCCGGGGAGCAGCAGGTTGCGCTCGGGCTGCCGGACCCGGATGGCGAGGCCGCCGTAGGGGTCGGTGAGCTGCCACCAGCGGCGGCCCTCCAGGTCCTCCAGCGGCAGCGCGCTCTCCAGGGGCTGTCCGAGGGCCTCGGCGGCGGGGGTGGCGGTGATGCGGACGGCGGCGGCGTTGAAGCAGACCACCCGGCCGTGCTCGTCGGCGACGACCAGGCCGTCGGGCAGCTGGTCCGGGTCGATGCCGAGGTCGGCGGGATCGCCGGTCGTGCGGGGCGCGGGCGGGCGCGGCACCTGGTGTGCTCCCGGTGCGCTGCTCGTGCCGACGCTCATCCCCGTACCCCACCTCTCAACCGCGCAGGGGCCTTGAGCTGGTCACCTTACTAGCTCTCGGTGACGGAGCGGCACCCTCCGGCGGCGCGCTGTGCACGCGCCGACGCGTAGAGACATACGGCGGCGGCGGTCGCGAGGTTCAGACTCTCCGCCTTCCCGTGGATCGGGACGCGCAGGACGGCGTCGGTGAGGGCTCGGGTCTCCTCCGGGAGCCCCCAGGCCTCGTTGCCGAACACCCAGGCGGTGGGCCCGCCCATGGTGCCCGCGTCCAGCTCGGTGTCGAGGTCGTCCTCGCCCGCGCCGTCGGCGGCCAGCACCCGCACCCCGGCGTCCCGCAGCCCGGCGACGGCCCGCTCGACGGGGACGCCGACGGCGACCGGCAGGTGGAAGAGGGAGCCGACGGAGGCGCGTACGGCCTTGGGGTTGTACAGGTCGACGGAGGCGTCGGTGAGCACGACCGCCTCGGCCCCGGCGGCGTCGGCGCAGCGCAGCACGGTGCCCGCGTTGCCGGGGTCCCGCACGTGGGCGAGGACGGCGACGAGCTTGGGCCGGGCGGCGAGGATCTCGTCGAACGGCGTGTCCAGGAACCGGCAGACCCCGACCAGGCCCTGCGGGGTGACGGTGGTGGAGATGTCCTCGATCACCGCGTCGGCGGCGAGGTGCACCCGGGCGCCCACCTCACGGGCGGCCCCGACGATGTCGGCGTACCGCTCCGCGGCCTCGACGGTGGCGAACAGCTCGACCAGCGTCTCCCCGTACCCCGCGGCCTCCCGCACGGCCTGCGGCCCCTCGGCCAGGAACAGCCGCTCCTTCCCCCGAAAGTTCCGCTTCCCAAGCCGCCGCGCGGCAGCGACACGGGGAGAACGGGGGGAGATCAGCTCGGGGGCGGCGGGTCGCACTCTTCTCACCTTCACAACTAAAGCAACGCTGGCTGGGGCGCCCCTTCAGGGGCGCGGGGAACTGCGCGACAAGCCACAACGGACCCGCAGCCGAAAGAGAACCGGACGGGCGGCAACCGAAGGGACCCGCAGGCTCCAGCCTGCGGGTCCCTTCGACAACCGGCTAAAGCCAGCGCAGCGTCACGCCGCCTTCGGCGCGTTCACATCGCTCGGCAGCGCCTTCTGCGCGACCTCGACGAGCGCGGCGAACGCGTTCGGGTCGTTGACGGCCAGCTCGGCGAGGATCTTGCGGTCGACCTCGACGTTGGCGGCCTTCAGGCCCTGGATGAAGCGGTTGTACGTGATGCCGTTGGCGCGGGCAGCGGCGTTGATGCGCTGGATCCACAGCTGGCGGAAGTCACCCTTGCGCTTCTTGCGGTCGTTGTAGTTGTAGACCAGCGAGTGGGTGACCTGCTCCTTGGCCTTGCGGTACAGGCGCGAACGCTGACCGCGGTAGCCGGAGGCCTGCTCGAGGATCGCCCGGCGCTTCTTGTGGGCGTTGACTGCCCGCTTGACGCGTGCCACTTGTTAACTCCTTGTAGCGGGGCCGCGGTGGTCGTCACGCGGCCCGGTATCGATGGGGTCCCGGTCCTGCCGTACGGCGCTCAGTGGCGCCCGTACGTCACTTGCCGAGAAGCTTCTTGATCTTCGCGGCGTCGCCCGGGGCCATCTCGGCGTTGCCGGTGAGGCGACGCGTCACGCGGGACGACTTGTGCTCGAGCAGGTGGCGCTTGCCGGCGCGCTCACGGAGCACCTTGCCGGAGCCGGTGATCTTGAAGCGCTTGCTGGCACCGCTGTGCGACTTGTTCTTCGGCATAGCGCCGTTCTCTCCTCGTCGGTGGCGCTCCGGTGCCCGGTCGTGAAACCGGGCACGGGGTGGAGCGTCGCTCTTGTATCGGTTGGTGTCCTGGGGACTGGCGGTCCCCCGGGGTCACGCTTCGGCGGGTGCCTCGGCCTGGGCCTCGACGTCCTCGACCTCGACCTCGTCGGCCTCCGCGGCGTTCTGCGACTTGCCGGGGTTCGCCTTCGCGTCCGCCTTGCGCGCTTCCTGCGCCTGGCGGGCCTCGGCCATCGCCTCGGTCTTCTTCTTGTGCGGACCGAGAACCATGATCATGTTCCGGCCGTCCTGCTTCGGATTCGACTCGATGAAGCCGAGGTCCTGGACGTCCTCCGCGAGCCGCTGCAGCAGTCGGTAGCCGAGCTCCGGCCGGGACTGCTCACGACCGCGGAACATGATCGTGATCTTGACCTTGTCGCCCTGCTTGAGGAACCGGACGACGTGACCCTTCTTGGTGTCATAGTCGTGCGGGTCGATCTTCGGCCGGAGCTTCATCTCCTTGATGACCGTGTGCGCCTGGTTCTTGCGCGCCTCACGGGCCTTCATGGCCGACTCGTACTTGAACTTCCCGTAGTCCATGAGCTTGCACACGGGCGGACGGGCGTTCGCCGCGACCTCGACGAGGTCGAGGTCGTACTCCTGCGCAAGCTCCAGGGCCTTGGCAAGCGGGACAATCCCGACCTGCTCGCCGCTGGGACCGACAAGTCGCACCTCGGGAACGCGAATCCGGTCGTTGATGCGGGGCTCGGCGCTGATGGATCCTCCTCGGTAGCACCACGCGGCGGTCTGGCGGACAGCCGCGTAACGTCTGTGTTCGATAGACCTAACCGCGCCGGCACACAAAAAATGCCCCGGACGATCACAGGCGGGGCTCCTCGAACTGCTACCGGAGCACCGCCGCGATGACCGCGGGGCGCGATTTCGGGCTGGTCACCGCCGTGGGACGGGACCGCCTGACCGGTGACCCGCCGTCCGGAGGACGGCCAGGTGGGAGTTCGAAGCCTCCACTTGTGGGCCGGATCCGCTGCCGTGGGCGTGCGTGTCCGACCGGTCGTTACACAAGGTTAGCAGCTCGGCCGGGGAAGGGCTAACCGAGTCCGAGTGGGGCCCGCTCCCCCGCTGCGCCTATCGTGTGCGGCATGAGTGAGACCCCTGCTGAATCCTCGGCGAATCCCGACTTCGACGCCATGACCCGCGACATCGCCGAGGTCCCGGCGGTCGAGGTGATCGTGACGGTCGCCGTCAACCTGATGAGTGCCGCCGCCGTGAAGCTGGGCCTCACCGAGGAGGGCGACGCCCACAAGGACCTGGACGAGGCGCGCAAGCTGGTGCACGCGCTGGCCGGTCTGCTGGACGCGACCGCGACCGAGATCAGCTCGTTCCACGCGGCGCCGCTGCGCGACGGGCTGAAGTCGCTCCAGCTGGCCTTCCGCGAGGCCTCGCTGGTCCCGGACGAGCCGGGCCAGGGTCCGGGCGAGAAGTACACGGGCGCGGTCTACGGCTGACAGCCGCCCCCTGACACCTGCCGACCGGCAGGAACTATCCCCGTACGTACAAGGGCTCGCCCGGCGGCGTCGCCCCGGCCGGCAGCAGTGCCAGGTCGAGGCCGCGCACCAGGCGGGCCCTCAGTGTGTCGTCGGCGGCCAGCCGCCCGGCGACCGCGCGGGCGGCCTTCGCCGCGTCGGCGTCCGGGTCGAGGACCAGCGCGAGCGTGCCGTCGGCGCGTCCCGGTCCGAGGTGGGCGCGGAGCACGGCGGGCTCGTCGGCCAGCGCGGCGCGCACGGCCCCGGCCACGGCCGGGTCCGCGAGCGGGTCGGTCGTCGTACGCCCCTCGGCCAGCGCCAGCAGCACCGCTCCGGTCAGCTCGAACGGCACCGGCCCCGCCAGGTCGAGTACGACGGTGTCCGCCTTCTCGTGCGCGGCGGCCTCCAGTGCCTGGCGCACGGGTACGGCGACGGGGCGGGCCGCGGGGTCCCAGCGGGCGAGCGACGCGGTCGAGGTGAAGGCGGGGAGCGCGGTGCGGCCCCCGGCCTTCAGGGTCGGTACGGCCATGTCGCTGGTCTTCTCGCGGCGCAAGCCGTTCTCGTCCTCCTCCACCTCGCCGAGTACGGCGACGACGGGGACGAGCAGCCGGGCGCCCTTGAGCGCCTCCAGGACCGGGCCGACGGCGGCGCGGTCCTCGGCCCAGGCGGCGAGCGCGGCGCTCAGCCGGGGGTCGGCGGAGCCGTCGTCGTCGGAGAAGGCGGAGTCGGGGATGTTCTTGTTCGCCACGGTCCCCGACCCTATCGGGGGGCGCGCACGGCGCTCGTCACCGGGCTCTCAGGGATCTCTGAGCGGGATTTGACCTCCGTCGAAGGACCCGCACAGCAAGCGCCTGGACGATCGCGGCCATGGCATCCTCCAGAGCCCGGCGGGCGCGGCGGCCCCGTCGGCGGCGTGCCCCGGTGTGGTCCGCCCTGATCGCGTTCGCCGTCGTCGGCGCCACGGCCACCGGCGCGGTGTACTGGCAGGGGCACGCACGCCCCGGCGCGGGCGGCGCCGTATCGTCGTCGGCCTCGGCACCCTCGGGCGGGGAGGCATCGGTGGAGACGGTCGAGCCGGTCGAACCGGGGATCGACGGCGACGCGCGGCTGGCCGCGGCCATGGCGTCGGTGCCGGTGGCGGACGGCGCCGAGGTGTCGGTGGCAGTGCTGGACCCGGACTCGGGTGAGGGCGCCTCGTACGGCACCGGCGCCTTCGACACGGCGAGCATCGTCAAGGTCGACATCCTGGCGGCGTTGCTGCTGCGGGCGCAGGACGAGGGGCGGCCCCTCACCGCTGCGGAGAAGTCGTACGCCGGCGCGATGATCGAGAACAGCGACAACGACTCGGCGTCGGCGCTGTGGCGGGCGATCGGGACGGCCGAGGGGCTCGACGCCGCGAACGAACGCTTCGGGCTGACGGACACCGAGGGCGGCCGGGGCCCGCTGTGGGGCCTGACCCGGACCACCGCCGCCGACCAGGTCACGCTGCTGCGGCAGGTGTTCGTGGCGGACGGCTCGGCGCTGAGCGCGGCCTCACGTGCGTATGTGCGGGGACTGATGGAACACATCGCCGACGGGCAGCGGTGGGGTGTGTCGGCGGCGGCCGACGCGGCCGCGGGGACGGACGGCTCGGCGTGGGCGCTGAAGAACGGCTGGCTGCGGCGCAGCACCACCGGACTGTGGGTGGTCAACAGCGTTGGGTGGGTGGCGAGCGGCGGCCACGGCTACCTGGTGGCGGTGGTGTCGCGGGGCAGCGGTACGCAGGCGGAGGGGATCTCGCTGACCGAGGCGGCGGCACGGGCGGCGGTCTCCGTGCTCGCGGACGGCGCGCCCTAGGGACCTCTAGGCGCCTCTAGGGACCTTCTAGGGACCTCCAGGCCCTCTAGGGACCCTCCGGGCGGTCGTCCGGGCGGTCATCGGGGCGATGTTCCGGGCGGTCAGAATTCCTCGTGGCGTTCGCGGCGCCCCCGCCACAGGACGACGGCCGCGACCACCAGGACGCCGCCCGCGCTGCCTGCCAGGGGTGCGGCCCAGGCGGAGGTGTCGTCGTCCGAGGCTGGGGCGTCCGGTCCCGGGCCGAAGTACTTTTCGCCGTACGCCGCCGCCTTCAGCCCCTCCGGCTTCAGCCGTCCGGCCGCCTCGATGGCGGCGGCCGGGTCGACGAAGCCGAAGCCGCGGGAGTCGTCGCGGCCCTCGGCCGGGGCGTTGCGGGCGGTGTCCTCCAGGACGGACTTGACCTGGGCCGGGGTGAGGTCCGGGTGGGCCGCCTTCACCAGGGCGGCGGCCCCGGAGACGAAGGCGGAGGCGGCACTGGTGCCCCAGCCCTCGTAGTACCGGTGGTCGGGGTCGGCGATGATCACATCGACGCCGGGGGCGCTGACCGTGGCGTACCAGCGGCGGGTGGAGAAGGAGGCGCGGGTGCCGTAACGGTCGACGGCGGTCGCGGCGATCACGCCCGGGTAGGCGGCCGGGTAGGAGACGTGGTCGCCCTTCTCGCCGCCGTTGCCGGCCGAGGCGACGACGATCACGCCCTTCTTCAGGGCGTACTGGATGGCCTCGTCCTCCGCCGGTTCGGGGTGGGCGGAGGCGGAGTCGTCTCCGAGGGAGAGGTTGATGATGTCGGCGCCGTGGTCGGCGGCCCAGCGGATGCCCTCGGCCAGCGCGTTGCCGCGGGTCTTGCGGGCCTTGGCGCGGGAGGGGTCGCCGTCCTCCAGGATCACCCGCAGGGGGAGGATCCTGGCCTCCGGGGCGATGCCCATGACGCCTTCGGTGTTGCCGGTGCCGTGTCCGTGACCGGCGATGATCCCGGCCATGGCGGTGCCGTGCCGGGCCCAGGAGCGGTCGCCCTCGCTCGCGCCGAAGCCGACCAGGTCCTTGCCGGTGAGGACGTTGCCGGCCAGGTCGGGGTGGTCGGCCTCGACTCCGGTGTCCAGGACGGCGACGGTGACGCCCGCGCCCTTGGTGGTGCGCCACGCCTCCTGGGTGTGCATGGCGTCCAGGGCCCACTGCTGGGCGCGGATGCCGTCGGCGTGCGCGGCGGGGGCCGGGGCGAGGACGAGGGCGGCGGCGAGGAAGAGGCTCAGGGCGCCGCCGGTCCTGCGGCGGATGTCCGCGGGGGTCACGAGGGGTGCTCCGTGGGCGCGCCGACGTTCTTGCGCAGGGCGCGTTCGACACGGTCGGCGAGGCCCTGCGCCTCGTGGCCGAGACCGGCCTGGGCGGGCGCCGACGCGGCGCCGGACTCGATGGCTCCCTCGGCGGGTTCGGGCTCGTCGACGGTGCGGCCGTCGGCCCAGCCGGACACGGCGTAGACGACGACCGGGGCGTCGCTGAGGACGGAGACGGTCCAGGAGGCCCGCTGCGGTGCGCCGAAGCCCGCGGCGACCGTGTCCTTCGCGGCGTACGGCAGGGGCATGAGGTCCTCCCGGCGGCCCAGGCCCTGCTTTTCGAACCGGTCCGCCAGCGCGGTCATGGCGGCGGCGTCGGCCTTGGTGAAGAGCAGGCCGACGGTGGTGACGTAGCTCTGGGTGGCGTCGGTGTAGGTGGCGCGCAGCAGGCGTGAGCACCCGACCGGGTCGAGCGCCTTGGCGAGGAGCCGGTCGAAGGCGCCGGCGCAGTCGCCGTCCGGGGCGACCCCGACCCGTGTCCAGGTGCGGTCGGCTCCGCCGGGTCCGGCGCCCTTGCCCAGGAGGGTGGGCGGGAACAGCTGGTCGACGGGCACGCTGTGCCACAGGTCCCCGGCCTCGGTGTACGCACTGCGCGCGCCGTCGTCCGCGGAGTCCCCGGCGAGCCAGCTGCCGGTGACGGCGCCGGTGAGGAGCCCCACCCCGAGCACCAGGCAGACGGCGGCGGCGACGGCCTGCGGTCGCGGACGCCCGCCGAGCGGACGCGGCCGGGCCAGTCCGTCGTACCCCTCGGGCTCCCCGAACCAGACCCGGGGCCGGGGGTCGTGCGGGGTGCTCCAGGAGAGGGCCGGGTCGGGGGTGCGGGCGGCGGCGGGGCCGGAGGGCGGGACGGCTGCCCGGGGCGCGGGAACGTCCGTTCCGGCCGCCGTCTCCGCTTGCGGCGCCGCCGGGATCGGGCGCAGGCGTGCGGTCGTCTCCGTCGGGGTCGGTGCGGGAGCGCCGGCACGGCGGGACGGCGCCTGCTCCGCGCCGCCCCCGTGCGGGGCGTCCCGGCCGACCGTCGGCGCGGCGTCGGGGAAACGGGCGGAGGGACTGGGCGGCGGGGCGGCGTCGGTGCTGCGGGCCGAGGGGATGGACGGCGGGACATCGGAGGCCCGGGAGTCGCCGAGCCGGAAACGCGGGTAGCGGGTCCGGGCACCGGGGCCCGTGGGGTTTCCGTCCCGGCCGTCGTCCGGGGTCGTGGGTGTGTCCCCACGGCCGTCACGGCTCGCCGTGGGTGCGGGTGCGCCGGCCTCACCGGTACGCCGGGGCGCCCCGGGCTCCGCGGCCTCGCCGCGCTCTCCTGCCGGCCCCTGCGCCGGGCGGGGAGGCACACCGGGGCGGGGCGGGGTCTCCGGGCGCGGCGGCACCGGCGGACGCGGCGTCGCCGCCCGGGAGGAGGCATCCGGGCCGGGCGCAGCTTCCGGGCCGGGCCCGGCCTGGGCACCGGCCGACGTCCGCGGTCCGGAAGCGGCATCCGGTCGGGACTCGGAGGCCGGACGGAGAACGCCGCCGAACCCGGGCGCGGAGTCCGCTCCCGGAGCAGGCGCAGGCGCGGGCTCGTGCCCGGGACGGGGCGGTACCGCCCGGCCGAACGGCGCGGCGGGATCCGGCGCGGAGCCGGAACGGTCCGGGGACTCCGGGCCAGGAGCCGCGTCCGGACCCCACGCGGACCCCGGCACCGGGGCGCCCCCGGCACGCGGCGGCGCCGGCGGCCCGGCGGCGGCATCCGGCCGGGGCGTCTCGTTCGTGCCCGGCGCGGGTGCGGAAGGCGGTCCGGGGTGCGTGTGCGCCGGCGTCTCGGGGCGGGGCGGGGTCTCCGGGCGGGGCGGTGCTGCGGGATGCGGGGGGAGGGAGGCGCGGCGCGCTTCCGTGCTCATGCACCCCCCGTTTCCTCGGGCCCGGCCCGTTTCTCCGACGCGGGCCGGAGACGGTGGTCCTGACCGCGGTCTCCTGCCCGGCCCGGCGCGGAACCGATCCGTCCCGGGCACGCATACCCGCTCGGGGGGACCGCCATCCCGGCGCGGGCTTCCTGGGCCCTGCCGCCGGGGCCGGACCCGCCGTGCGTGCGCGTCACTCTACGGCGTGACCCCGCCGGAGGGGGAACCAGTCCGCACGCCCGTGGCATTGGCCCGGATCGTCCCCCTACCCTGCGGTAATCCTGTCTGGCAGGCTTCCGTCATGACCGCACGCGCCGCCGACCGGGCCCGCTACGACCGGGCCACCGCCCATCTGGACGCCCCCGTGGCGATCGTGGACCTGGAGGCCTTCGACGCCAACGCGGACGATCTGGTCCGCCGGGCCGGCGGGAAGCCGATCCGGGTCGCCAGCAAGTCCGTACGCTGTCGTGCGCTGCTGGAACGGGCCCTGGCCAGGGACGGTTTCGCGGGCGTCATGTCGTTCACGCTGGCCGAGTCCCTGTGGCTGGCGCGCTCCGGTTTCGAGGACGTGCTGCTCGCCTATCCGTCGGCGGACCGTGCCGGGTACGCCGAGCTGACCGCCGACCCCAAGCTCGCCTCCGCCGTGACGGTGATGGTCGACGACGTGGCGCAGCTGGACCTGGTCGACGCGGCGCGCGCGGGCGACGGCGGCCGGGAAGTGGTGCGAGTGTGCCTGGAGTTGGACACCTCGCTGAGGTTGCTCGGGGGCCGGGTGCGGGTCGGGGCCCGGCGCTCGCCGCTGCACTCCCCCGCCGAGGTCGCCGGCCTGGCCCGCGCGGTGGCCCGCCGCCCGGGGTTCGAGGTCGTCGGCATCATGGCGTACGAGGGGCACGTCGCCGGGGTCGGCGACGCGCTGGCGGGGCGGCCGTTGCGGTCGCGTGCCGTGCGGCTGATGCAGGCCGCCGCCCGCCGGGAACTCGCCGAGCGGCGGGCGGCCGTGGTGCGGGCGGTCCGGGCCGTGGTGCCCGGTCTGGAGTTCGTCAACGGCGGCGGCACGGGCAGCGTGCAGCACACCGCCGCCGAGGACGCGGTGACGGAGATCGCGGCCGGTTCCGGGCTGTACGTGCCGCGGCTGTTCGACAACTACACGTCGTTCAGCGGTCGTCCGGCGGCGCTGTTCGCGCAGCCCGTCGTGCGGCGGCCGGGCGTCGGGGTGGTGACCGTGCTCGGCGGCGGGTATCCGGCCTCCGGCGCGCCGGGCCCCGACCGGCTGCCGGTGCCGTACCTGCCCGAGGGTCTGCGCTACGACCCCCAGGAGGGCGCCGGCGAGGTGCAGACGCCGCTGCTGGGCTCGCCCGCCGACGACCTGCTCATCGGCGACAAGGTGTGGTTCCGGCACGCCAAGGCCGGGGAGCTGTGCGAGCGGTTCGACGCGCTGCACCTGGTGGCGGGGGACGCGGTGACGGCGACGGTGCCGACGTACCGGGGCGAGGGGCACACCTTCCTGTAGCGCGGGCGCTCCGGTCCGGGGTCAGTCCGTCGGGCCGATGCCGCTGCCCACGCCGCCGCCGGTGTCCGCGTCGCCGATGGGCCGGATGCCCTTGGTGATCCGGTCCATGTCCGCCAGGGGCGGTCCGTCCGCGCCGGCGTCGAAAACGTAGCGGACGAGGATCGGGGACTCGGTGCCGACGGTGGAGGGGAACACCATCGACTGCACGTAGCCGCCGGGCCCCTTGGCCGTCGTCACCCGCCAGCGCACGTAGTACCCGGCGCGTCCGGCGACCGCGACGGGACCGGACGCCACCTCCTCGTGGGACTCGATGCCGCCGAAGGGCTTGTTGCCGATCAGGTCGCGGTCGTAGGCGTCGTCGGCCGCGTCCTCGATGTCCTGCTGGGCCAGGACCTTCGGGGAGGACTCGGCGTTCGCCGTGACGGTGCGGGAGACGACGAGGCCGTGCCGGCAGACGCTGCCGTCGGCGGGGCAGTCGTAGGTGCCGTCGGTGGTCATCATGACGTCGTCCTCGGCGACGTACTTGGGCCGGACCCAGCCGTCCAGGAGCGGAAAGGTGACGCCGTTGAGCTGGTCCTCGACCAGGGCCGGGTCGTCGGCGGCGGGGGCGGAGGCGGTAGCGGTGGCGGAGGCGGTGGCCGAGGGGGACGGCGGGTCGCCGACCGGCTCGGGATCCGTGGCGGTCGCCGTGACCGGCGGGGCCTGCGTGCGCGGGCTGCCGCCGTCGTCCTCGCCCAGGACGAAGACGCCGGTGACGATCGCCGCGACGAGCACGGCCGCGGCGGCGGTGAGGGCGACGGCCCTGCCGCGTCCGCCGCCGCCCGGTCCGCCCGGTGCGCCGTCGGAGGACGGGGGCAGGGTCTCCACCTGGCCGGGCTGCCCTGGGTGGTACACCGGCGTCGGCGGCTGCCCCGTCCACGCGGCCGGGCCCACCGCCGGCCCGTACCCGACGGGCTCGGGAGCGCGGCGGTGGTCCGTCCAGGCCGTGCCGTCCCACCACCGTTCCTGGTGCGGGGCCGACGGGTCGCGGTACCAGCCGGGCGGCGGCGTCATGCTCATCCCGGCACTGTAGGACGCCGTGCGCGGTGTTCTACAGCGGTGTGACGTACGCCCCGGAGATCCCGCCGTCGACCAGGAAGTCGGTGGCGTTGACGAAGGAGGAGTCGTCGCTGGCCAGGAAGGCGACGGCGGCGGCGATCTCCTCGGCCTCGGCGAACCGGCCCACCGGGATGTGCACCAGGCGGCGCGCGGCCCGCTCCGGGTCCTTGGCGAACAGCTCCTGGAGGAGCGGGGTGTTGACCGGTCCCGGGCACAGCGCGTTGACGCGGATGCCCTCCCGCGCGAACTGCACGCCCAGTTCCCGGGACATGGCGAGAACGCCGCCCTTGGAGGCGGTGTACGAGATCTGCGAGGTGGCCGCGCCCATCCGGGCCACGAAGGACGCGGTGTTGATGATGGACCCCCGGCCCTGGCGCCGCATGTAGGGGATGGCGGCCTTGCAGCACAGGTAGACGGAGGTGAGGTTGACCTCCTGGACGCGCTTCCACGCCTCCAGCCCGGTCTCCAGGATGGAGTCGTCGTCGGGCGGCGAGATCCCGGCGTTGTTGAACGCGACGTCGACGCTGCCGTAGGTGTCGTACGCCGCCGCGAACAGCGCCTCGACCTGTTCGGCGACGGTGACGTCGGTCTTGACGAAGATTCCGCCGGTCTCCTCGGCCGCGGCCTTGCCCCGGGTCTCGTCCACGTCGCCGCAGACCACGTGCGCGCCCTCGGCGGCCAGTCGGCGGACGGTGGCGAGGCCGATGCCGCTGCCCGCCCCGGTGACGACGGCGGTACGGCCGACCAGGCGGCGGCAGACGGCGTCCCCGGTCGTGTGTGGCTCGGTCATGAGTGGTCAGGCCTCCGTACTGATGAAGACGTTCTTGGTCTCGGTGAAGGCGGTCAGCGCGTCCGGGCCCAGTTCGCGGCCGAGGCCGGACTGCTTGAAGCCGCCGAACGGTGTCCAGTAGCGGACGCTGGCGTGGGAGTTGACGGACAGGTTCCCGGCGCGCACCGCGCCCGACACGCGCAGGGCGCGGCCGACGTCCCGGGTCCACAGCGAACCGGACAGGCCGTAGGCGGTGGCGTTGGCCAGGCGGATCGCGTCGGCCTCGTCCTCGAAGGGCAGGACGACGGCGACGGGCCCGAAGACCTCCTCGACGGCCACGCGCGCGTGCGCGTCGACGCCGGTGAGGACGGTCGGCGGAAACCAGAAGCCGGGGCCGCCCTCGGGCGCCTTGCCGCGGATCCCGGCGGCGTCGGCGGGCACGTGGGAGCGGACGCGTTCCAGCTGGGCGCGGGAGATCAGCGGGCCCATCTCGGTGCTCTCGTCGGCCGGGTCGCCGACGCGGACGGCCTCGATCGCGGGCGTGAGGAGTTCCAGGAAACGGTCGTACACGGACCTCTGGACCAGGATGCGGGTGCGGGCGCAGCAGTCCTGGCCCGCGTTGTCCAGGAAGGACATGGGTGTGGCGGCCGCGGCGGCCTCGATGTCGGCGTCGGCGAAGACGATGTTGGGGCTCTTGCCGCCGAGTTCGAGGGTGACGGGTTTGAGGAGGGCGGCGCCCTTGGCGGCCACCTGCCGGCCGACGGCCGTGGACCCGGTGAAGACGATCTTGGCGACGTCCGGGTGTTCCACGAGCGCGTCGCCCGCGACGGGCCCGTGTCCGGGCAGCACCTGGAACAGGCCCTCGGGAAGGCCCGCCGCCAGGGCGAGTTCGGCCAGGCGCAGCGCGGTGAGCGGGGTCGTCTCGGCGGGCTTGAGGAGGACCGCGTTGCCCGCCGCGAGCGCCGGCGCGGTGGCCCAGGCCGCGATCGGCATCGGGAAGTTCCAGGGGGCGATGACGCCGACGACACCGAGGGGTTCCAGGAGCGTGACGTCCAGGCCGCCGGCGACCGGGATCTGGCGTCCGGTGAGCCGCTCCACTCCCCCGGCGGCGTAGTCGAGCAGGTCGCGGACGTTGCCGGCCTCCCAGCGGGCGTTGCCCAGGAGGTGCCCGGCCTGGCGGACCTCGAGGCGGGCCAGCTCCTCCAGGTGCTCGTCGACGGTGGCCGCGAAGCGGCGCAGCAGCCGGGCCCGGTCGCCGGGGGCGAGGGCCGCCCAGGTCGCCTGGGCCCGTGCGGCGCGGGCGACGGCGGCGTCGACGTCGGCCGCGGAGGCGGCGGGGACGGTGGCGACGACCTCTTCGGTGGCGGGGTTCAGGACACGTAGCTCGTCGGGGAGCTTCTCGGACGGCTCGGACAGCTCGGACGACTCAGACAGCTCGGACGGCTCAGACGGCTCGGACAACCGGTGCCTCACATGCGTTCGAAGGAGCGGCGCAGTTCCCAGTCGGTGACGGCGGCGTCGTAGGCGTCCAGTTCGACGCGCGCCATGTTGCGGTAGTGGGCGACGACCTCGTCCCCGAAGGCGGCCCTGGCGAGGGTGCTGTTCTCCCACAGCTCGGCGGCCTCGCGCAGGGTGGTGGGGACGTGCGCGAAGTCGGCGGCGTAGGCGTTGCCGGGGCAGGGCTCGGGCAGCTCCAGGCGTTGCTCGACGCCGTGCAGTCCGGCCGCGACCAGGCCGGCCACCGCGAGGTAGGGGTTGACGTCACCGCCGGGGAGGCGGTTCTCGAAGCGGAGGGAGCGGCCGTGGCCGACGACGCGCAGGGCGCAGGTGCGGTTGTCGCGGCCCCAGGCGACGGCGGTGGGGGCGAAGGAGCCGGGCTGGAAGCGCTTGTAGGAGTTGATGTGCGGGGCGTAGAGGAGGGAGAACTCGCGCAGCGCCACCAGCTGTCCGGCGAGGAAGTGCCGCATGACGTCGGACATGCCACGGCCCTGGCCGTCGTCGGCCATGGCGTTGCGGCCGTCGGCGTCGGCGAGCGAGAGGTGGATGTGGCAGGAGTTGCCCTCCCGCTCGTTGTACTTGGCCATGAAGGTGAGGGACATGCCCTCCTGGGCGGCGATCTCCTTGGCGCCGGTCTTGTAGACCGCGTGCTGGTCGCAGGTGACCAGGGCCTCGTCGTAGCGGAAGGCGATCTCGTGCTGGCCGGGGTTGCACTCGCCCTTGGCGGACTCGACGGTGAGGCCGGCGCCGGCCATCTCGTTGCGGATGCGGCGCAGCAGGGGTTCGACGCGGCCGGTGCCGAGGACGGAGTAGTCGACGTTGTACTGGTTGGCCGGGGTCAGGCCGCGGTAGTTCGCGTCCCAGGCGTGTTCGTAGGTGTCGCGGAAGACGATGAACTCCAGCTCGGTGCCGACCTGTGCGGTGTACCCGTGCCCGGCGAGCCGCTCCAGTTGGCGGCGCAGGATCTGGCGGGGCGCGGCGAGCACCGGGGAGCCGTCCTCCCAGGCGAGGTCGGCGACGACCATCGCGGTGCCCTCGTTCCAGGGCAGCCGGCGCAGGGTGGCCGGGTCGGCGTGCATGGCGAAGTCGCCGTAGCCGCGGTCCCAGGAGGACATGGCGTAGCCGTCGACGGTGTTCATGTCGGCGTCGACGGCGAGGAGGTAGTTGCAGCCCTCGGTGCCGTGTTCCAGGACCTCGTCGAGGAAGAAGCGCGCGGCGAACCGCTTGCCCTGGAGACGGCCCTGCATGTCGGGGAAGGCCAGGACCACGGTGTCGATGTCACCGGCGGCGACGAGGGCGTGCAGTTCCTCGACCCCGAGCGGGGGTGTGCGGTCTGCCACGGGGAGAGCCTCCTTCTGGCCGGGAGCCATAAGGTATTGCCGGGAACCTTTGGTTGGGAAGGGGGCGCGGCCGCGTGCGGGAGGAATCCGCCGGGAGGGCCGGAAGTACCGGAAGTGCCGGGAGCGTGGCGGACCGGCTGGCGCCGGTGCTGCGGCCGGTGCGGGCCGGGAACGGCTTCGAGGAGGCGCTGGAGCAGATCCTCCAGGTCGTCCGGCTCGGCCTGGTGGCGGGCGGCGAGCGGCTGCCGGCCGAGCGGGAGCTGGCGGAGCGGCTGGGGATCAGCCGGGTGACGCTGCGCGAGGTGCTGCGGGTGCTCCAGGACCAGGGGCTGGTCGAGGCGCGGCGGGGGCGGTACGGCGGAACGTTCGTGCTGCCCCGCGCGGACGCGGCCGGCGAGGACGAGCTGCGGCGCCGGGTGGCGGCGGTCGACATCGAGGACGTGCTGCGCTTCCGGGAGGTGCTGGAGGTGGGCGCGGCCGGGCTGTGCGCGGCGCACGGGCTGACGGACGCGCGGGCGGCGCGGCTCGGCGAGGCGCTGGCCGGTACGCGGGAGGCCCCGCTGGCGCAGTACCGGCGGCTGGACACGATGCTGCATCTCACCCTGGCGGAGCTGTGCGGCTCACCGGCGCTGGCGGCGCAGTACGCGGCGGTCCGCGCCACCCTCAACGACCTGCTGGACTGCATCCCGCTGCTGGTGCGCAACCTGGAGCACTCCCAGCGCCAGCACGCCGCGCTGGTGGAGGCGGTGCTCGACGGGGACGCGGACGGGGCGCGGGAGATCGCGCGGGAGCACTGCGCGGGGACGGCGGCGCTGCTGCGCGGGTTCCTGACGTGAACGCCTTGCCGTGACCACGTCCTCCGGCAAAGGTATGGGAACGGTTCTTTGTCTGGAGGACGGATGGCCGACCGGCCGCTGATCGGTGTCAGTACGTACCTGGAGCCCGGCGCGCGCTGGGGCGTGTGGGAGCTGGAGGCGGCGCTGTTGCCGGCCGGGTATCCGCGGCTGGTGCAGCGGGCGGGCGGGCTGGCCGTGCTGCTCCCGCCGGACGCACCGGAGCACGCCGCCGAGGCCGTCGCCCGCGTCGACGGGCTGGTGATCGCGGGCGGCCCGGACGTGGAGCCGGTCCGTTACGGCGCCGAGCCCGATCCGCGCACCGGTCCGCCGGCCCGGGCCCGGGACACCTGGGAACTGGCGCTCATCGAAGCGGCGCTGGCGGCGGGCGTCCCCCTGCTGGGCATCTGCCGGGGCATGCAGCTGCTGAACGTCGCCCTGGGCGGCACCCTCGTGCAGCACATCGAGGGGCACGCCGAGGTGGTGGGCGTGTTCGGCGGCCACCCGGTGCGGCCGGTACCGGGAACACTGTACGCCGGTGTCGTGCCGGAGGAGGCGTTCGTGCCGACGTACCACCACCAGGCGGTGGACCGGCTCGGCACCGGCCTGGTCGCGTCGGCGCACGCGGCGGACGGCACCGTCGAGGCCCTGGAACTGCCCTCCGCCCCCGGCTGGGTCCTGGGCGTGCAGTGGCACCCGGAGATGGGCGAGGACGTACGGGTGATGCGCGCCCTGGTGACCGCGGCCCGCCCGGACCGACCAGTACCCGAGGACGAGCCGGTGCCCGAGGACGAGCCGGCACTCGACGATCGGCCGATGCCACAGGACAAGCCGGCACGCGACGATCGGCCGGTAGCAGCGGACCGGCACGGCCGACGCGGGTGACGGAGTCGGTGACACCCGACCGACGCGGGTGACGGAGTCGGTGACGCCCGACCGGCGCGGGTGACGGAGTCGGTGACGCCCGACCGGCGCACGGGCGGAGCCTGCCGCGCACGCCGCACGCCGCACGCCGCGCTCCTCGCAGCACGCGGACCGCGAGAGCCCCCGCCCCGCCGCGGGCCGAGCCCGGCCCGGCGCCGTCGCCGCACCCACGGCCGGGTCGCCGACTCCCCCCGACGAACCCGGCCGACGCGCGGGGACCGGCCCGACCACACGACACCCGGCCCGCCGGAGAGGACGGCCCGCGCAACCCCCTGGGCGGGTCCCGGCCGGCCCCGTCGGCGCGGCTACGCCCTGGTCAGGGACAGCAGCCGGCGGGCCGGACCGGTGGGGCGGTGGCCGGTGGGCCACACCGCGCGCAGGTCGCGGGCGAGGACGACGTCCGCCACGGGGACGCTCACCAGGCGCCGGGTGGTCAGCTCCTCGCCGACGGCTAGTTCGCTGAGGACGGAGGGGCCGGCGCCGCCGACCGCGGCGGCCTTCACCGCCGTGGTCGAGGACAGCTCGATCAGGGGGCGGGCCAGGCCGCCCAGCGCCGCGTCCAGGACCTGCCGGGTGCCCGAGCCCTTCTCCCGCAGGATCAGCGGGGTGGCGGCCAGCTCCGCCGCCTTCAGCGGGCGCCTGCGCCGGGCCCAGGGGTGGCCCGGCGCGGTCACGACGATGAGCCGGTCGTGGCCGATGACCGCGGAGTCGAGGCCGGTGGGCACGCTCACCCCTTCCACGAAGCCCAGGTCGGCCTCGTCGGACAGCAGACGCTCCGCCACCGCCGCCGAGTTGCCCGCGAGCAGCGACACCGCCGTGTCCGGCAGCTGGGTGCGCAGCGCGACCAGCCAGCCCGGCAGCAGGTACTCGGCGATCGTCATGCTCGCCGCGACCCGCAGCCGCGAGTCCCGCCGGTCCCGCAGCGCCTGCGCGCCCGCGTCGAACGCCTCCGCGGCCTCCACGATCCGCCGCGCCCAGTCCGTGACCAGCGCGCCCGCGTCGGTGAGCCGGGAGCCGCGCGGCGAGCGGTCCACCAGGGCGACGCCCAGCTGCCGTTCCATCGAGCGGATGCGGCTGCTGGCGGCCGGCTGGGTGATGCCCAGCTCGCGTGCCGCTCCGCCGAGGCTGCCCAGGCGCGCCACCGCCAGCAGCAGCTCCATCGCGCCGAGGTCCGGTACCCGGTGCGCCAGCGAGCCCGCCACGTGCCGTGCCCGGGTGTCGTGCCCGCCGTCCGCGGCTCCCGTGCCGCCGCCCGTGTCCCTGCCCGTGCCCCTGCTCATAACTCCAGCTTATGCCCTCATAGAGACAGGGTCCCTGGTCAGGGGCTTCGCCCGCCGGGACGGTGGATCCATGGTCACCGCAGCCCAGCACCGCTCGCCCGTCCCCTCCCCCGCCGCCGGCCCGGCCGTCCGGCGGGTCCCGGCCGTCCGCCACCTCGGTCCCAACTGGTACGCCTGCGTCATGGGCACCGCCATCGTCGGTACGGCGGGGGCCGCGCTCCCGGGGCACGTGCCCGGCCTGCGGGCCGTCTGCACCGCGGTCTGGGCGCTGTCCCTCCTCCTGCTGGCGGTGCTGCTGGCGGCCCGGTCCCTGCACTGGCGTCACCACCGCGACCAGGCCCGGGCCCATCTCCTGGACCCGGCCGCGGCCCCGTTCTACGGCTGTCTGTCGATGGCCCTGCTGGCCGTCGGCGGCGGTGCCCTGGTCCTGGGCCGGGACTGGATCGGCACCTCGGCCGCGGTCGCCCTGGACACCGTGCTGTTCACCGCCGGTACGGTGATCGGCCTCGCGGCGGCGGTCGCCGTGCCGTACCTGATGGCCGTACGCCACCGGATCGAGCCGGGCTCGGCCAGTCCGGTCTGGCTGCTGCCGCTCGTCGCACCGATGGTGTCCGCGGCCGTCGGCCCCCTGCTCGTTCCGCACCTCCCGCCGGGGCAGCCCCGCGAGACGCTGCTGCTCGCCTGTGTCGCGATGTTCGGCGTCAGTCTGCTCGCGACCCTGGTGACGCTGCCGGTGATCTTCGGGCGGCTGCTCACCGGCGGGCCGCTGCCGCTCGCGCTCACCCCGTCGCTGTTCCTCGTCCTCGGCCCGCTCGGGCAGTCGACGACCGCCGCGGGGAAGTTCGCGGACGTGGCGCCGGGCGTGCTGCCGGGGCCGTACGCCGGGGGCTTCTCGGTCTTCGCCGTGCTGTACGGAGTGCCCGTCATGGGCTTCGCGCTGATGTGGCTGGCGCTCGCCGCCGCGCACGTCGTACGGGCCCGCCGGGAGGGCATGCGCTTCTCGATGACGTGGTGGTCCTTCACCTTCCCGGTGGGCACCTGTGTCACCGGCGCCGAGGCGCTGGCCCGGGAGACGGGCCTGGTGGTCTACGACGGGCTCACCGTCGCCCTGTACGCCCTGCTCGTGGCGGCCTGGGCCGTCGCCGCCGTGCACACCGCCCGGGGCGTGCTCAGCGGTGTGCTGCTCGCAGGGCCGCGGCCAGCACCCGGGGCGCCTCGGCCAGTGACGGCCCGTACCACGTGAGGTACCGGCCGTCGACGAGGGCGCAGGGCAGGCCGGGGAAGGCCTCCGGGCCGTCGTCGGCGGTGAAGCGGTACGGCTCGTCCGGCAGCACCACGAAGTCCGGGCGGGCCGCCCGCAGCTCGTCCACCGGCACCTTCGGGTAGCGGTCGGCGTGGGCGGCGTAGAGGTGGTCGACGCCGAGGCGGGCCAGGACGTCGCCCGCGAAGGTGTCGCGACCCAGCACCATCCAGGGCCTGCGCCAGATCGGTACGACGGCCGTGGCACGCCGCTCGGGGGCGGGCGGGTCCGCCCAGGCGGCCGCCGCCTCGTCCAGCCAGCGGGGCCGGGCGGACGCGCCGCAGGCGGTCAGTACCCGCTCCAGCTCCGTGAGGGCCTGCGGGACGGTGCGCACCTCGGTGACCAGCACCTCCACGCCCGCCGTTCGCAGGACGTCGAGGTCGCCGGCGCGGTTCTCCTCCTCGTTGGCGACGACCAGGTCGGGGCCGAGGGAGAGGATCCGGTCGGTCTTCGGGTTCTTGGTGCCGCCGACGCGCACGACGTCGAGGCCGGCCGGGTGGCTGCACCAGTCGGTCGCGCCGATCAGCGCCCCGGGGACCGTGCGGGCCACCGCCTCGGTCAGCGAGGGCACCAGGGAGACGACCCTCACCCGCGCGTCCTCACCTGCGCGGTCCTTCCCTGACCGCCTCGATGTGCTCGGCGACGGCGACGACGATCAGCCGGGTGTCCGGCACCGTGGCCCGCCAGCGGTGCCGGACCCCGCCGGTGAGGTACAGCGTGTCGCCGCGCCCGAGGCGGTAGGCGCGGCCCTCGGCCTCGATCTCGACCGCGCCCTCGGCGACGAACATCAACTGGTCGTTGCGGTACTGGAGTTCCCGGCCGGCGTCGTGGTCGCCGGTGAACTCGGAGGCGTGCATCTGGTGGTGTCCGCGCACCAGCGAGCGCACTCTGGGCGCCAGCTCGGGGTCGGGGTCCTCGGCGCGGACCACGTCGACGCTGCACGCGGGGTCGGCTGCGGCGAGGAGCTCCACGGCGGTGGTGCGCAGGGCGTCGGCCACCTTCTCCAGGGAGGTCTGGCTGGGCCGTGCCCGGTCGTTCTCGATCTGGCTCAGGAAGGGCACGGACAGGCCGCTGCGCTCGGACACCACGGCGAGGGTGAGTTCGAGGTCCCGGCGCCGCCGCCGCACGGCCGCGCCCACCCGCAGGTGCTGATCCTTGTGGTCGCCCATCGCTCCGGCTCCCTCCTCCACCCGTCGTCGTACCGTCACCGCGTCCCGTGCGGGGCGCCGTCCTCCTGAGGAGTTCTCTGCACCCTACGCATGTTCGGCAAACCGTTTCATGCGGCCGTCACATCGATGTCACGGCGCGGTGGCCGCGACCTCACGTTTCTCGCCATCGACGGGCAGGTCCACACCCCCTACCGGTTCAAGGCGTGGCCGGTCCCGCATGTTCCCGCCAGCCCCTCGCGCCCCGGCCGGAGGACACTCAGGCCGGGGCATGACGCTTCGTGGTTGGCCGAATTCCTACCGTGTCCGGTCCGGGGACGACCCGAGGGGTGGGCCCGGCGGCGCGCCGTCAGGAGACGCCACCGGGCCCACCCCTCGGGGTGACCGTCACTGGGTACCGCTTGTTACGGGGTCATCCGGCCGACCATGTCCGGGTGCTCCTTCAGCCAGGCGGCGACGGCTTCCTCCTCCTTGCCCTGGCCGCGGTCCTTGATCTCGGCCTCCAGGCTGCCCAGCTCGTCCTCGCTCATCTTGAAGTTCTTGATCCACTCGGTGAGCTGCGGGTACTGCTCGGGGAACTTCTTGCTGGAGATGGTCCGGATCGTGTTGCCCTCGCCGAAGGCCTTCTTCGGGTCCTTCAGCTTGGTCAGCTCGTAGTCGCTGTAGGCCCAGTGCGGCGACCACAGGGTGACCGCGACCGGCTCCTTCTTGGCGAGAGCGCGCTTGAGCTCGGCCAGCATGGCGGGCGTGGAGCCGTCGACGACCTCGTACTCGTCCTCGAGGCCGTAGCCGGGCAGGACGTCGTTCTTCAGCAGCTGCATCTCACCGGTGCCGGGCTCGATGCCGATGATCTTCCCGTCGAAGAGGTCGCTCTTGCCCTTGAGGTCGGCGAGGGACTTGACGTCCTTCACGTACGAGGGGACGGCGATCTCCAGGGAGGTCGGTTCGTACCAGGTGCCCAGGTCGACGAGGTTGTCCTTGTGCTTGTTCCAGTAGTTGCTCTGGGCGTAGGGCAGCCAGGCGTCGAAGTTGAGGTCGATGCCGCCGGAGGCCAGGCCGGTGTAGACCGGGCCGACGTCCATCTGCTTCAGGTTCATCTTGTAGCCGCGGCGCTCGAGGACGTTCTTCCACAGGTAGGTGACGGCGACGTCCTCCTCCCAGGGGAACCAGGCCACGTCGAGCGGCTGCTTGGCCTCGGCGGGGGTGCCGCCGGAGCCGCCCTCGACCGGGGCGAGCTTGTCGACGACGCCCGGGTTGGCCTTGAGCCAGGTGCGGACGGCCTCCTGCTGCTGTCCCTTGCCGGCCTTGTTGATCTCGGCCTCGAGGCTGGTGAGCTGCTTCTCCGTCATGGAGAAGTCCTTCAGCCACTTGGCCACGACCGGGTTGTCGTCCGAGAAGCCCTTGCGGGACAGCGAGTGCACGCCGTCGCCCTTGCCCCAGGCGCCCTTGGGGTCCTTCAGCTTCTTCAGCTTGTAGTCGTTGTACGCCCAGTGCGGGGACCACAGCGTGGTGACGATCGGTTCCTGCTTGCTGTAGGCCCGCTTCAGCTCGGCCAGCATCGCCGGCGTGGAGCTGTCGACGACCTTGTACTCCTTGTCGAGGCCGTACTCCTTGAGGACCTTGCTCTTGAGCAGGTTCATCTCACCGGCGCTGGGCTCGATGCCGGTGATCTTCCCGCCGAAGAGGCCGGCCTTGCCCTTGAGGTCCTCGAGGGAGTTGATGTCCTTCATGTACGCCGGGACGCTCAGCTCCAGCGACGTCTCGTCGTACCAGGAGCCGAGGTCCTCGAGCTGCTTGCCGTACTTCTTCCAGTACTGCTCGTGGGTCGTCGGCAGCCAGGAGTCGGTCTGGAAGTCGATGTTGCCCTGGGCGAGCGCGGTGTAGAGCGGGCCGGCCTCGAACTGCTTGGCCTCGACCTCGAAGCCGCGCTGCTCCAGGATCTCCTTCCACAGGAACGTGGAGGCGACGCCCTCGTCCCAGGGGATGTAGCCGATGGAGACCTTCTTGCCGTCGCCGACGTTCTTGCCGCCGCCGGCCGTGTCGGCGTCGTCGGAGTCGCCGCCGAACATGCCCATGCCGCCGGCCACCAGGGCGAGGATCACGATGCCGATCACGGCGACCTGCGGCTGGGGGCGGTAGGACCAGATCTTCAGACCCTTGGCGGCGCGTGCCTTGGCGGCGGCGCGGCGGCCCAGCGGGGAGACGTGGGTGCCCAGCGCGCTGGTCATGCGGTCCAGGTAGATCGCGAGGATCACGATGGCGAGACCGGCCTCGGCGCCGAGGCCGACGTTGAGCTGCCCGATGGACTCCATGACGTCGCCGCCGAGGCCGCCGGTGCCGACCATGCCGGCGATCGCGGCCATGGACAGGCCGAGCATGATGACCTGGTTGACGCCCGCCATCACCGTGGGCAGCGCCAGCGGGAGCTGGACGCGCAGCAGGGTGTTGCGGGGAGTGGTGCCGAACGCCTCGGCCGCCTCGACCAGTTCCTTGTCGACCTGGCGGATGCCCAGCTCGGTCATGCGGACACCGGGGGCGAGGGCGAAGATCAGGGTGGCCACGATGCCCGGGGCGGAGCCGGTCCCGAAGAACAGGATCGCCGGGATCAGGTAGATCATCGCGGGCAGCGTCTGCATGAAGTCCAGGACCGGCCGCACGAACGCGCTCACCCGGTCCGAGCGGGCCGCCCAGATGCCCACCGGCACCGCCACGACCAGGGCGATGATCGTGGCGACCAGCAGGAGCGCCAGGGTGACCATCGCGTTCTCCCACAGTTCGAGGGAGTCGATGAAGGCGAACCCGACGAAGGAGAGGATGCCCGCGAAGGTGCCGCGCAGCCAGAAGGCGATCACGGCGAAGATACCGGCGAGCAGCAGCGGCTCGGGGGCCTGGAGGACGGCGTTGATGCCGTCGTAGGCGCCGGTGAAGATGTCCTTGAGGAAGGTGAAGAGCCAGGAGACGTTGTCGAGCAGCCAGTCGACACCGTTGTTGACCCAGTCGCCGAGGGGGACTCTAGGCACGGCTGATCACCTTCTTGCCGCCCTTGTCCCGCGGGCTGTCGCAGACACCGGGGACCACGTCCTCGTCGTCGCCGAGGAAGCCGATGAGCCGCTGGGCCGGGACGACGCCGACCAGTCGGCGGTCGCCGTCCACCACCGCCACCGCGTGGGGCACGCGGGCGCTGATCGCGCACAGTTCCGAGAACGGCGTCTCGGGCGTCGCGGTCTCGCAGTCGCAGTCGGCCTCGTCGCCGCGCACGTCGGTCTCCATGACGGCGGCGGCGGTCAGGACGCGGGAGCGGTCGACGTCCTTGGTGAAGGAGGCGACGTAGTCGTTGGCGGGACGTATCAGGATGTCCTGCGCGGTGCCTATCTGCACGATCCGGCCGTCCCGCATGACGGCGATGCGGTCGCCCAGGCGCATGGCCTCGTTGAGGTCGTGGGTGATGAAGACGATGGTCTTCTTCAGGGTCTTTTGCAGGTCGAGCAGCTGGTCCTGCATGTCGCGGCGGATCAGCGGGTCGAGGGCGCTGAAGGACTCGTCCATCAACAGCAGGTCGGCGTCGGTGGCGAGCGCGCGGGCCAGGCCGACGCGCTGCTGCATGCCGCCGGACAGCTCGTCGGGCCAGGAGCTCTCCCAGCCGGCCAGGCCGCACAGGGCGAGCGCCTCGTCGGCGCGGCGCTCGCGCTCGGCGCGGGGCACGCCCTGCACTTCAAGGCCGTAGGCAGCGTTGTCACGGACGCTGCGGTGGGGGAAGAGCGCGAAGTGCTGGAAGACCATGCTGATCTTCATGGAACGGACGACGCGCAGCTCGCGGTCGCTGAGTTCGGTGAGGTCCTGTCCCCCGAAGCGGACATGCCCGGCGGTCGGCTCCGACAGACCGTTGAGCATGCGCAGCAGCGTGGACTTGCCTGATCCGGACAGGCCCATGACCACGAA
Source organism: Streptomyces sp. CS113 (assembly GCF_002188365.1). Taxonomy (NCBI): domain Bacteria; kingdom Bacillati; phylum Actinomycetota; class Actinomycetes; order Kitasatosporales; family Streptomycetaceae; genus Streptomyces; species Streptomyces sp. CS113. The sequence goes on along the minus strand of NZ_KZ195574.1, from coordinate 6,901,118 downwards.
GATCTCGCCGGGCTCCACGGTGAAGGACGCGTCGATGACGGCGGCGGTGGTGCCGTCGGCGCGCAGTTCCTCCCGTGCGTCCTCGCCCTGGCGCAGTCGTTCGACTGCCTGGTCCGGTTTCCTGCCGAAGACCTTGTACAGGTTCTCGGCCTCTAGTCTGGCTGACACGCTTACCTCTTGAGTCGGGGGCAGGGACAGGGCCCAAAGCTCCCCTAACAGTTGAATGCATCAACCAGCTCCGGCCCGGCTGCGCGCCTGCCCCGATGCTTATGCGCCAAACATTCAAGTGAGCCAGTTCACACGCCCTCCCCCGCCCGCGCACCCGGCCTGCGGCATGATTGCGAGGCGTGACCGGACGACTGATGCTTCTCGACACCGCCTCCCTCTACTTCCGCGCCTACTTCGGCGTGCCGGACTCGGTGCGGGCGCCCGACGGCACGCCGGTGAACGCCGTGCGCGGACTGCTGGACTTCATCGACCGCCTGGTGAAGGACCACCGGCCCGACCACCTGGTGGCCTGCATGGACGCCGACTGGCGACCGCACTGGCGGGTGGAGCTCATCCCCTCCTACAAGGCGCACCGGGTGGCGGAGGAACGCCCGGCGGGCCCCGACGAGGAGGAGGTGCCCGACACCCTGTCTCCGCAGGTCCCCGTCATCGAGGCGGTTCTCGACGCGCTCGGCATCGCCCGCGTCGGCGTGGCGGGATACGAGGCGGACGACGTCATCGGCACCTACACCGCGCGGGCCACCGGCCCGGTGGACATCGTCACCGGTGACCGCGACCTCTACCAGCTCGTCGACGACGGCCGCGGCGTGCGCGTGCTCTACCCGGTCAAGGGGGTCGGCACGCTCAACCTCGTCGACGAGGCCGCACTGCGCGAGAAGTACGGCGTCGACGGCGCCGGCTACGCCGATCTCGCGCTGCTCCGGGGCGACCCGAGCGACGGGCTGCCCGGAGTGCCCGGCATCGGCGAGAAGACGGCGGCCAAGCTGCTCGCCGAGTTCGGGGACCTGGCCGGGATCCGGGCCGCCGTCGACGACCCGAAGGCGAAGCTGACACCCTCGCAGCGCAAGCGGCTGACCGAGGCCGCGCCGTATCTCGCGGTCGCCCCGAAGGTCGTCAGGGTCGCCGACGACGTGCCGCTGCCGGACACCGGCACCGCGCTGCCGCACGGTCCGCGCGACGCCGGGGCACTGGACGCGCTGGCGGCGCGATGGGGGCTCGGCGGGTCGCTCCAGCGGCTGCTGACCACGCTCACCACCTGATCGGCGGCGCGCGGCACCCGTTTCCCCGCGCCGCGCACCGGACGGGGATGCTAGCTTAGGTATACCTAACTCAGGGGACCGCACGCAGGGAGCAGGGAGGCCGACATGGCAGACCGTCCGGCACGCAAGCCGCGCAAGCCGCACACCGCGCAGGTCGTCCGCACCGAGCGGCTGACCCCGCACATGCAGCGCGTGGTGCTCGGCGGCGAGGGACTCTCCGCGTTCGCGGCGGACACCTGCACCGACCACTATGTGAAGCTGCTCTTCCCGTCCGGGGGCGCCACCTACCCGGAGCCCTTCGACATGGAGCGGATCCGCGAGGACTTCCCCCGCGAGCAGTGGCCGGTGACCCGGACGTACACCGTCCGCCACTGGGACGCCGAGCACCGTGAGATGACGCTGGACTTCGTCGTCCACGGCGACGAGGGGCTCGCCGGGCCCTGGGCGAAGCGGGTGCGGCCGGGCGAGACGATCCACTTCATGGGCCCCGGCGGCGCCTACGCCCCCGACCCGGCCGCCGACTGGCACCTGCTCGCCGGTGACGAGAGCGCGCTGCCCGCGATCGCCCGCTCCCTGGAGGCGCTGCCCGACGGTGCCCGCGCGTTCGCCTTCGTCGAGGTCGACGGGGCCGAGGAGGAGCAGAAGATCGACTCCGACGTGGAGGTCGTCTGGCTGCACCGCGCCGGCCGTCCGGTCGGGCAGGCCCTGGTCGAGGCCGTGCGCGCGCTGGAGTTCCCCGAGGGCCGGGTCCACGCGTTCGTCCACGGCGAGGCGGCCTGCGTGAAGGAGCTGCGCCGGTACCTGCGTCTGGAGCGCGAGATCCCCCGCGAGGACCTGTCGATCTCCGGCTACTGGCGGCTCGGCCACAACGAGGACGGCTGGCAGGCCTCGAAGCGCGAGTGGAACGCCCGCATCGAGGCCGAGCAGGAGGGCACGACGGCGGCGTGACACGCCCGCCGCCCCGGGTGCCGGGCGCGTCGACGACGGGTGCCGGGCAGGTCCGGGGCCGGCGTGGTCGTCAGTCGCCGCGTACGCGTGCGTGCAGGTGCATGTCGTGCCACCCGTCGGGGTGGAGCACGGCGCGGCGCTTGGTGCCCTCCAGGGCGAAGCCGGTCTTCTGGGCGACCCGGCACGAGGCCTCGTTGGCCACGGCGTGCAGGAGTTCCAGGCGCTGGAAGCCGATCTCGTCCAGCGCCCAGTGGGCGAGGGTCCGCGTGGCCCGCGCGGCGACGCCCCGGCCGCGGGCATCCGCCGTGGTCCAGTAGGCGACCTCGGCCTCCCCGTCACCGAGCACCCATGCGCGCAGCGCGACCCGGCCGAGCAGCCGGTCGTCCGCCGCGTCCGCGACCGCCCACTGGACGCCGCGCTCCTGCTCCCAGGCGCGCTGCCACTCGCTGATCCAGCCCCGTACCTCCTCCTCGGAGTCGGCGGCACGGACGTGCCACTGGTGCATCACCGGGTCCTGGAAGGCCGTGTGCACGGCGGGGGCGTCCTCGGTGCGCCAGGGGCGCAGCACCAGCCCGTCGCCGGTGGGGAGGGTGGGCTGCGGGGCGCGGGAGAGGGTACCGGCGGCGAGGACCGGGCGGGTGAGGTAGGGCATGGCGGCATCCTGCCAAGGGGGCCGTGCGGCGGCCCAGCGGTTTTCCGGGGCGGCCCTGCGGTTGTCGGCGGCCCGGCGGTTTTCCGGGCGGCGCGGCCGACCGGATCCACCGTCGCAGGTCACCGCCTCGTACGCTGGCAGGTGATGAGACGCCGTACCCCTCCCCCGCCCTCGCCCCTGCCGCAGCGCGACGGCATCGACGCCGTGCGGGTGCGGCTGCCCCCGGACGGGCCGTGGGCCACGGTGCGGGAGCACCTCGCGCAGCGGCTGTCGGGCGCGGGCGCCGGGGTGGTCGACGGCATGTTCGACGCCGGGCTGTTCGTCGGGGCGGACGGGCGCCCGGTGGCGGGCGACGCGCCGTACGAGCCGGGCATGTTCGTGTGGTTCCACCGCGAGCTGCCCGCGGAGGTGCCGGTGCCCTTCCCGCTGGAGGTCGTGCACCGCGACGACCACATCGTCGTCGTGGACAAGCCGCATTTCCTGGCCACCACCCCGCGCGGCGGCCACGTCACGCAGACCGCGCTGGCACGGCTGCGCCGGGAGCTTGACCTCCCGCGGCTCGGCGCCGCGCACCGGCTGGACCGGCTCACGGCGGGGCTGGTCCTGTTCACCGTGCGCCCCGAGGAACGCGGCGCCTACCAGGGCCTGTTCGCCGACCGGCGGGTGCGCAAGGAGTACGAGGCCGTCGCCCCCTACGACGCGGCGCTCGCCCTGCCCCGCACGGTCCGCAGCCGGATCCTGAAGGAACGCGGGGTGCTGGCCGCCCGCGAGATCGACGGCGAGCCCAACGCCGTCACCCGCGTCGAGCTGCTCGCACACCGGCCGGACCGCGGCCTCGGCCGGTACCGGCTGGTGCCCGGCACGGGCCAGACGCACCAGCTGCGCGTGCACATGAGCGCGCTCGGCGTGCCGATCCTCGGCGACCCCCTCTACCCCGAGGTGGCCGCCCCCGTGCCGGCCGGCGACTTCCGGCGCCCGCTGCAACTGCTGGCCCGGGAGCTGGGGTTCACCGATCCGGTCACGGGGCGCGAGCACCGTTTCCGCAGCGGCCGGTCCCTCGGGGCCTGGACGGCGTACGAGGACTGGGCGGCGCGGGCGGCCCGGGCCTGACCGTCAGTCGCCGCGCCACCAGCGCAGGAAACGCTGCCAGGCACCGCGGCGAGGCGCCTGTTCCGCTTCCGGCGCCTGCTGGGGCTCGGCGGCCGTCACCGACACGGGCTCCGGCGGCCGGGCGGGCCGCGGCGGCTGTGTCCGCTGCTCCGCCTTCGGGAGGCCGACGTGCCAGGGTGCGTGCCGTGCCGGGGTCGGGGCGTGACTCGGCTGCTGCATGATGTCCTGCTGCGCCCTGGGCTCGAAACGGACCGGCAGTTCCACCAGGTGCCGCGAGGCGATCGACGACCGCCAGCGCAGCTCGTCCTCGTCGCAGTCGAGCTGGAGGTCGGGCAGCCGCATCAGCAGCGCGTCGATGCCGGCGTCGGCGATGGCCCGCCCGATGTCCTGCCCGGGGCACTCGTGCGGGCCACCGCCGAAGGCGAGGTGGGCGCGGTTGCCCATCATGCTCGCGTCCAGGTCGGGACGGATGCGCGGGTCGACGTTGCCCGGCGCGATGCCGAGCAGCAGGCCGTCGCCGGCCCGGATGCGCTGACCGCCGAGTTCCGTCTCCTGCTTGGCGAAGTAGGCGAAGACGGTGCTGAACGGCGGCTCGTCCCACAGGGACTGCTCGACCGCCTGGGGCACCGTCATCTGGCCGCCGCTGAGCTGGGCGCGGAAGCCCGGATCGGTGAGCACCACGCGCATCACGTTGGCGATCAGGTTGACGGTCGCCTCGTAGGCGGCCAGCAGCACCACCCGCAGGTGTTCGCGGACCTCGTCGTCGGTGAGCCCGGCGGGGTGGGTGACCAGGCGGCCGGCGATGTCGTCGGCCGGGTCGGCCCGGCGGGTGGCGGTGAGCCGGCCCAGTGCCTCCATGACGTAGGCGTGGCTGGCGATCGCCGTCTCGGTGCCCTTGAGGGTGTCGCGGGCCGCCTCCACCAGCCGGTCGTTGTACTCCTCGGGCATGCCGAGCAGATGGCACATCACGCCCATCGGGAGGTGCTCGGCGAACTGGCTGACCAGGTCGGCGCGGCCCTCCTCGCAGAACCGGTTGACGACGCGCTGGGTGTAGCGCTTGATGTGCCGGCGCAGCTCCCGGTAGTCGAGGTCGGACATGGCGCTGGTGACCGCGCCGCGCAGCCGCTTGTGTTCGTCGCCCTCGGCGTGGGAGCAGATGGGCTGCCAGGCGATGTGCGGCATCAGCGGGTGGTCGGGTTGAACCATGCCCTCGTTGAGCGGGGTCCAGATTCGGCTGTCCCGGCAGAACTGGGAGGGGGTGCTCACCATGTGCAGGTTCTCGGCGTGGCCGAGGACCACCCACATGGGTACGTCGTCGTGGAGCAGCGCGGGCGCCACCGGTCCGTGCTGCGCGCGCAGCTTCTCGTACAGCTCCTCCAGGTCGTCCGCCTCGTGCAGCCGGTGCAGTCCGCCCGGCCCGAGGCCGTGGGCGGGGCAGCCGGGGGGCGGTTCGAGCAGGGGTTCGCCCGTTCCGGTCGGGGAGTGGCTTTCAGGCGTCACAGTCTCGCTCCGCAAACAAATGGGGGTGGGTCTACGTGGGTCTACGTCAAGGGGTGTCGGTGGGGCGCGCGGGTCAGGTGAGCGCGCCCTTCATGGCGAGGGAGTGCAGGAAGCGCATCAGGGTCATCAGGACGTCCCGGCTGGAGGCCCGGCGCCGCACGTCGCAGTCGAGGATGGGGATCTCCTCGGGCAGGTCGAGTGCGGTGCGCAGTTCCGCGACGGGGTAACGGGGCGCGTCGGGGAAGGTGTTGACGGCGACGACGAAGGGCACGCCGCGTTCCTCCAGGCGGCCCATGACGTCGAAGCTGACCTCCAGGCGCCGGGTGTCGACCAGGACGACCGCGCCGAGGGCGCCTTCGAACAGGCCGTTCCACAGGAACCAGAAGCGCTCCTGGCCGGGGGTGCCGAAGAGGTAGAGCACCAGTTCGTCGGTGATGCTGATCCGGCCGAAGTCCATGGCGACGGTGGTGGCCGTCTTGGAGGGGGAACCGTAGTTGTCGTCCACGCCGATGCCGGCCTGGGTCATCGTCTCCTCGGTGGTCAGCGGTCTGATCTCGCTGACCGAACCGACCATGGTGGTCTTGCCGACCCCGAAGCCGCCCACGATGACGATTTTCACGGCGGCTTCCGCCGTGTGCGGCAGCCGGTCCTCGGTCCGTGGGCCCGGGATCGTGTCAGAGCTTTTGAAGTCCATGCATCACCGCTTCGAGGAGGTTTCGGTCGGCGACCTTCTGGCGGACGATCGGGGCGCGGGCCTGCACCAGTTCCGACGCCAGCAGGTCGGTGAGCAGCACGGTCACCACACTGAACGGCAGGCTCAGGTAGGCCGACAGCTCGGCCACGGACAGGGGCGCGGCACACAGCCGCAGCAGGGCGGCCTGTTCCGGTGTGGCGGACACCGGGGGGTCGGCACGGGCCACGATCAGGGTGACGAGGTCGATGTCGGCGCGTTCGCCGCCTCCCTCACCGCCGATGACGAAGAGCCGCTCGGGATTGCGGACCTCGCCCTCCTTGGCGGGCGCGCCGTCAGGGGCGGGCGCGGCGGGCCGGTCGGGCCCGGGGGATCGCCTCTGGCGCTGGGGAGGAGTCATACGGTCTGCCCGTTGCGCCGTGCCGGACTGGTCAGATGGGGGCCGATCCGGGCGACCAGGTCGGCCATGCTCAGGCCCATCCGGCCGGGTTCGCACCGTACGTCGGAGAGCACGGCGAGGTAGGCGTTGGGACCGGCGGCCATCAAGTAGAAGTAGCCGCCGTTCATCTCGATGAGCACCATCTTCATGTCGCCGTCGCTGGTGGGGATCTCCTGGCTGACGGCGCTCGCCAGGCTTTGCAGGCCCGCACAGGCGGCGGCGACCCGGTCGGCGGCGTCCGGGTCCCCGGAGTAGCGGGCGATGCGCAGGCCGTCGGCGGAGAGCACCACGATCATCTCGATGCCCGGGACGCCGTCGTAGAGGTCCCGGAGCATCCAGTCGAACTTGCCTTGCTGCTCGATCACTTGAGGTTCCCCTCGTCGTCTGCCGGGGCGTGGGCCGGCTCGTTGCTGCTGGACTGCTGGTGGGCCTGGGTGCTGCCCGGGTGCTGCTTGAGTCCCTCCCAGAAGGCGCCGATGAAGTGGCCCGGCGGGAGGCCGCCCTGGTCCTTCTCCTGCGCGGGCTCCGGCTCCGCGGGCGCCGGGATGCCGTTGCGGGCGCGCTCGGCGGCCTGGCGGGCCTCGCGTTCGGCGTCCTCCCGCTCCCACGCCGCCTGCTCGGCGAGGCGCTGGCTGAGCGGCATCTTGACCCGGCTGCGGCGCTGCGGGAGCCCGCCCGCCGTCCACTCGGTCACCTCCGGAACGTCGTCCTCCAGGGAGACCGTGGCGGGGATCCGGGGGCTGGTGGGACGGCGCTTCTTGGGCTTGCGCTCCGGTCCGGGCAGGGCGTCGGGGCCGGGGGTGGGGATCGAGGTGGCGCCGATGCCGTGGGCGAGGCCGACGCCGGGCTCGGTGGTCATCATCTTGCTGGGCACGATGAGGATGGCGCGGACGCCGCCGTACGCGGAGGCCCGCAGTGAGACGTCCATGCCGAACTGGGTGCACAGCCGGCCGACCACGGACAGGCCCAGGCGCGGGTGGTGGGCGAGGTCCTGCACGTCGGTGCCGCGCTTGGCCTGCTCGAGGAGGCCCTCGATACGGCCGCGGGACTCCTCGCTGAGGCTGACGCCGGCGTCCTCGATCTCGATGCACACGCCGCTCTGCACCTCGGTCGCGGTGACGTGCACCTTGGCCGCGGGCGGCGAGTAGCGGGTGGCGTTGTCGAGGAGTTCCGCGGCGGCGTGGATGACCGGTTCGACGGCGGTGCCCTTGATGTTGACCTTGGCGATGGAGGCCAGGTTGATCCGGCGGTACTCCAGGATCCGGGACATGGCGCCGCGCAGCACGCTGTAGAGGGCGACCGGTTCGGGCCACTGGCGTCCGGGCCGGCCGCCGCCGATCACGGAGATGGAGTCGGCGAGGCGGCCGATCAGGGAGGTGCCGTGGTCGATGCGCAGCAGGTCGTCGAAGACCTCGGGGTTGCGCCCGTGGTCCTCCTCCATCTCGCGGAGTTCCTTCTGCTGCTGGTGGACGATCGCCTGGACCCGGCGGGCGATGTCGACGAAGGAGCGCTCGGCGGACTCGCGCATGGCGTCCTCGTGGTCGACGATCTCGCAGACCATCCGGATCAGCTTGCGCTGGGGCTCGCCGAGTTCGGCGTAGGCGGGGTTCACCTCGCCGAGGCGGCCCATGATTTCGCGGGGCGTGACGCCCCTGCGCATGAAGTGCAGGACGTTGGGGAGGACTTCGGCGCCGAGGCGGACCATTTCCTCGTGGTGGCCGGCGGCCCGGTGTTCCAGATACGCGGTGTGACGGGCGTGCTCGGCGCGCAGGGCCCGCAGGGCGCGGCCGCGCCGCACCGCTTCGGCGGCCGCGGCGATCACCAGGACGGTGGCGACGGCACCGCACAGGCCGACGGCGAGCCGGGCCGGTTCCGTCACGAGGGCGACGGCGGCCCCGGTGGCCGCGGCCATCAGTATGGCGGGCAGCAACAGTGTGCGCGCGTACGGGAGTTCGCGGCGACCTGGAGGGGAATCAACACTCACCATGTAGGCCCTCTGAAAACGAATCGGCTGGGACGGGGGATCTAGGGGTGTCGTTTGGTTCTTGCCGGGTCGGCAGCAAGGCACCGTTGCCTGGAGCCGGCCTGATGTAAACGACACCCCCTAGCGGCGGGGTATGTCTGGGAGTTGTCGGGATCTTCGGCACATTGGGAACAAGCGCGCGAATACACCTCAACTCGGTGCGCTGCGGGCGAGCTTAGTCCGGGGGGATCATCGCCGTGTCATATTCGGCAAGCACCTGAAACGGGCCCGGGGACTGGAGTATGGTCGTGCCCATTTGCACGATGGGGAGTCATTCGAACACGTGGAGTAATGCTCCATGGGCGTACGAATATCACTCACCGTGATGAGGGAAGAGGGCGCCGGGAGCCTGCGGACGCGGCGAAGGCCCGGCGGGAATCCCGCCGGGCCCCGCTGAGGGGTGGGGTCAGCCCACCGACGAGTAGGCGACCACTCCGCGCAGCAGCTCGTCGACCGCCTTGCGCGCGTTCTTCGGGACGGTGGAGCCGGCGCCGGGCGCGGCGGCCGAGATCTGGCCGAGGACGTCGATGACCTGCTTGCACCAGCGCACGAAGTCGCCGGCCGGCATCTCCACCTCGCGCAGCACCTCGTCGAGGCCCTTGCCGGACGCCCACATGTACGCCGCCCAGGCGAAGCCGAGGTCCGGCTCGCGCTGGCCGACGCCCTCGGTCTGGCTGATCCGGAAGTCCTCCTCCAGGGCGTCCAGGCGGCCCCAGATGCGGACCGTCTCGCCGAGCGCGGCCTTGGCCTTGCCGGAGGGCACCTTCGGCGCCATCGCGTCGTCGGCGGCCCGCGACTCGAAGACCAGCGCCGAGACGCAGGCGGCCAGCTCGGCCGGGGACAGTCCCTCCCAGACGCCCTCGCGCAGGCACTCGCTGGCGAGCAGGTCCAGCTCGCCGTAGAGCCGGGCCAGGCGCTTGCCGTGCTCGGTGACCTCGTCGCCGCGCAGGTAGTCCAGCTCGGTCAGCAGCGCGACGATCCGGTCGAAGGTGCGCGCGATGGTGTTGGTCCGGCCCTCGATCCGGCGCTCCAGCTGCGAGGTGTCGCGCAGCAGCCGGTGGTAGCGCTCGGCCCAGCGGGCGTGGTCCTCGCGGTCGTCGCAGCCGTGGCAGGGGTGGGCGCGGATCGCCTTGCGCAGCCGGGCGATCTCCCGGTCGTCGGCGGCCTGGGACCGCTTCTTGCGGGCCCGCTCCGGCGGGATGTGCCCGGCCTTGGTGCGCAGCGCGGAGGCCAGGTCGCGGCGGGACTGCGGCGAGCGCGGATTGAAGGACTTCGGGATCCGCATCCGGTCCAGGGCCTCGACGGGCACCGGGAAGTCGATCGACGCCAGCCGCTTGACCTGCCGCTCGGCCGTCAGCACCAGCGGACGGGGCCCGTCGTGGTGGTCGAAGCCGCGGTGCCCGTTGGACCGCCCGGCGGGCAGCCCGGGGTCGAGGACCAGGGCGAGGCCCGCGTACTTGCCGGTCGGGACGTGGATGACGTCGCCCGGCTTCAGCTTCTCCAGCGCCACGGCGGACTCGGCGCGCCGCTCGTTGGCGCCCTGCCGGGCCAGCTCCTGCTCGCGGTCCTTCAGCTCGCGGCGCAGCCGGGCATACTCGTCGAAGTCGCCGAGGTGGCAGGTCATGGAGGCCTTGTAGCCCTCCAGGCCCTCCTCGTTGCGCTGTACCTGGCGGGAGATGCCGACGACCGACTTGTCCGCCTGGAACTGCGCGAAGGACGTCTCGAGCAGCTCCCGCGAGCGGTGCCGGCCGAACTGCTCGACCAGGTTGACCGCCATGTTGTACGAGGGCTTGAAGCTGGAACGCAGCGGGTACGTGCGGGTGCCGGCGAGTCCCGCGAGGTGCTCGGGGTTCATGGCGCGCTGCCACAGCACCACGGCGTGGCCCTCGACGTCGATGCCGCGCCGTCCGGCCCGGCCGGTGAGCTGGGTGAACTCGCCGGGGGTGATGTCGGCGTGCTGCTCGCCGTTCCACTTGACGAGCTTCTCCAGCACGACCGAGCGGGCGGGCATGTTGATGCCGAGGGCGAGGGTCTCGGTGGCGAAGACGGCCTTCACCAGACCGCGGACGAACAGCTCCTCGACGACCTCCTTGAAGGTGGGCAGCATGCCCGCGTGGTGGGCGGCGATGCCGCGCTCCAGTCCCTCCAGCCACTCGTAGTAGCCCAGGACGTGCAGGTCCTCGCGGGGGATGGCGGAGGTGCGCTCCTCGACGAGGGCCCGCACCTGTTCCCGCGCGCCCTCGTCGTTGAGCCGGAGGCCCGCGTACAGGCACTGCTGGACGGCGGCCTCGCAGCCGGCCCGGCTGAAGATGAAGGTGATCGCGGGCAGCAGCCCCTCGGAGTCCAGCCGCTCGATGACCTCGGGCCGGCTCGGCGTCCACACCCGCGAGCGCTGTCTGCGCTCCCGCTCCCGGTCGGCCTCCTTCATGGCGCGGCCGCGCCTGCGGTCCTGGTAGGAGGGCCGGCTCGCCTCCAGGCGGGCCATGCGCGTGAGGTCGGGATTGACGGCCTTCTTGTGGCCCTCCCCCTCCTCGAACAGGTCGTACATCCGGCGCCCGGCCAGCACGTGCTGGAACAGCGGCACGGGCCGGTGCTCGGAGACGATCACCTGGGTGTCGCCGCGCACGGTGTCGAGCCAGTCGCCGAACTCCTCCGCGTTCGACACGGTCGCCGAGAGTGACACCAGGGTCACGGACTCGGGGAGGTGGATGATCACTTCCTCCCAGACGGCGCCGCGGAACCGGTCGGAGAGGTAGTGCACCTCGTCCATCACCACGTACCCGAGGCCGAGGAGGGTCTGCGAGCCCGCGTACAGCATGTTCCGCAGGACCTCGGTGGTCATCACGACCACCGGTGCCTCCGAGTTCACGCTGTTGTCGCCGGTGAGCAGGCCCACCTTGTCGGCGCCGTAGCGGCGGCACAGGTCGGCGTACTTCTGGTTCGACAGGGCCTTGATGGGTGTCGTGTAGAAGCACTTCCGGCCCTGTTGCAGGGCGAGGTGGACGGCGAACTCGCCGACGATCGTCTTGCCGGAGCCGGTGGGCGCGGCCACCAGCACGCCCTTGCCCGCCTCGAGCGCCTGACAGGCCTCGATCTGGAAGGGGTCGAGGCCGAAGTCGTACATCTCGCGGAAGGAGGCGAGCGCGGTGGCCTGCTCGACAGCGCGCTGACGGGCTGCCGCGTACCGCTCGGCCGGTGAGAGATCCTCTGTCATCGTGCTTTCGAGCGTACCGGCCCGCACCGACAACCGGACGATCATTATCGGGATCGGCCGTGTGGGGGTTCGGTGGGGGCGGCGACGCCTGCGGTCACCGCCCCGGCCGCCCTCAGGTCACGTCGTCGTAGCCGTTGACCCGGTCCTTCGTGGCCTGCTCGGGCAGGGCACGGGCTGTGGTCACGGCCTCGACCTCGCCGATGTCCTCGGGAGTGAGGTCCAGGTCGGACGCTTCGTCGTCGTCGGGCTCCAGCGCCTCGCGGCGGGCCCTGCGGCGGTCGTTCAGCAGGGAGACGGTGACGGCGGCGAAGTACAGGACCCAGATCGGCCCGGCCAGCATGATCATGGTCAGGGGGTCCGTGCTGGGCGTGGCGATGGCCGCGAACAGGGTGATCCCCATGATCATCGCGCGCCACCAGCCGAGCATCCGCCGGCCGGTCAGTATGCCGGTGAAGTTGAGCATCACCAGCAGCAGGGGCAGCTCGAAGGAGAGGCCGAAGACGAGCACCATGCGCGTGACGAGATCGAGCAGCTCGTCCAGCGGCAGCAGGTTGTCGACGTCGTTCGGCGTGAACTCGATCAGCACCTCCGCGGAGGTCGGCAGCACCGCGTAGGCGAAGTAGGCGCCGATGAGGAACAGCGGGGCGCCGGTGGCGACGAACGCGTAGGCGTACTTCTTCTCGCTTCGGTGCAGGCCCGGGGCGACGAACGCCCACAGCTGGTAGAGCCAGACCGGCGAGGCCAGCACGACACCGGCGGTCAGGGACACCTTCAGCGCCAGGGTGAAGGGGCCGAGCAGACCGTTGATGGTGATCTGCGCGCACGGCTCCGAGCCGGCCTTCGACTGGGCCAGCTCCGCGAACGTCTTCTCACAGCCGATCGACTCGAGGATCGGCTCGGTGAGGAGGTTGATGATCTCCTGATAGAAGAAGGCGGCGGCCACAGTGATGACGACGATGGCCAGCAGCGCCTTCGCGAGCCGGTTGCGGAGCTCACGAAGGTGCTCCGCGAGCGGCATCCGCCCCTCGGGATCCTTCTCCTTGTTGCGGGCAGACTTCAGCAACCCACGTTCCCATCTCGTGCGGCGGGCCGGAGGTCACCGGCCCTGCGTCAGCGCTTGGTCGTGTCCGTCGGCTCGGTGACCGGCCGGGAGCTGGTCACGTCGCCGGGGGCGGCCTGGATGGTGCGCTGCGCCGCGGACTGCTCGGGGGTGGGCGGGTCGGCGGGGGCGGCGTCGTCGGACTTGGCCTCGCTCTTCATGGCCTTGGCCTCGCTCTTGAGGATGCGCGCCGACTTGCCGAGCGACCGCGCCATGTCCGGAAGCTTCTTCGCGCCGAACAGCAGGATGATGACGACGAGGATGAGAATGATCTCGGGGGCGCCGAGCCTTCCGAACATAAGCTTTACCTTCTCACCGAGGCGGCTGGGTGGGGATGCTGTCCGACCGGCCGGACATGTGTCCGATCGATCGTCTTGTGCAGCGATCGTAACGCTCAGGGGTAAACGTGAGGCAATCCCCGTGCGTACTCCCGTCCGCGACCGGGCCTCGTTTTCCAGCCGCGACCAGCAGCGTACCGTCCGGGGCCCGTGAGGTGACAGGGCGAAGTGTCCCAAAACATAGCCCGGACCGGCCCGTCGGAGCAGCGGCGGGGCACCTCGGCGGGGTGCCCGGGGTCACAGGGCGTCGACGGCACGGGCGGCGCTCTCCGTCGCGCGCTCCAGGTCCTCCGCGGCCCGGCTGATCCGGCGGGCGGAGTCCGTCACCTGGCTGCCGAGGCGCTGCGCCTCCACGAACACCTTCACGGCGAACACCGCGAGGACGGCAAGACCCAGGAAACCCACGGCAACCGCGAACATCGGCCAGAACATGGGGTCGAGACTAGACCGTCGAGTGCAGCCGCAGGGTCCTGACCCCGCCGCCGGTGAGCAGCTCCACGACCCGCTCCCCCGCCGGCTTGCGCACGGCCGACCCGCACTCGGGGCAGGTGAACGAGTAGAAGGTGGTACGGCTCGTGGCGCCGATGGCCAGGCGCAGGGCGCTCGCGGCGAGTTCGAAACGCCCCCGGCAGTCCGGGCAGCCCGCCTTGAACACGACGGGTGACACACGTCTCATGCCGGCGAACGCGGTCGCCGCCGTCATGCCCGGCCCGGACGACCCGGCCGGTCGGGTCGGCCCGGACGGCCCGGTCGGCCCCGTCGGTCCGGTCGGTCCGGTCGGTCCGGTCGGTCCCAGGGGGTCGCTCACAGTGCTCGCTCCTGCCTGTCGTGCTGCCCGTCGACCGCCCCGGCCCCGGCGACCGTCTCGGCGCCGCCCCGCGCCCCCGCCGCCTCCATCCCGTCGTACGCGGCCAGCGCCTCGCCGGCGGCCCGCCGGGCGCTGTCGGCGAGCGCGGACGGCGAGACGATCCGGCCGTCCCGCCCGAGCCGCAGCGCCAGCCGCCGCAGGGAGGCGGGGTCCGGGGTGCGCAGGGTGATACGCAGGCCGCCGTCGGGAAGTTCGTCCGCGCTGTCGTGCGGGTAGTACTCGGCGACCCAGCGTCCGCCCGGACCGACCTCGACGACGACCTCGGGGTCCTCCGCGGCGGGCTGCACCAGCCCCTCCGACAGGTCCCGCAGCTCCACCTCCGGCGGTGCGGAGGGCTCGTCCAGGATCCGGATCTCGGCCACCCGGTCGAGCCGGAAGGTGCGCCGCGCCTCGGAGCGGCGGCACCAGGCCTCCACGTACGTGTGCCCGACGCTGACCAGCCGGATGGGATCGATCTCCCGCTCGGTGACCTCGTCGCGGGCCGGCGAGTAGTAGCGGATCCACAGCCGGCGGCGCTCCGAGATGGCCCGGTCGACGTCGGCGAAGACACCGCCCTCGGACTCGAAGGTGACGGACAGGCGCGAGCTGGCACCGGCGGCCTCACCGGCCGAGGTCTCCACCTTCGCGGTCGCCCGCAGCAGCGCCTGCCGGTCGCTCTCGCGCAGCCCCGGCAGGGTCGCCACGGCCCGGGCGGCGACCAGCAGCGCGGTCGCCTCGTCGGCGGCCAGCCGCAGCGGCTCGGCCGCGTCCGCGCCGAGCGCGGCCGGGTTGTGCCACCAGATGCGCTCGCCGTCGGTGTCGATGTCCAGCAGATCGCCGCCGCGGAAACTGGTGCCGCACATGGGCAGCACGTCGAGGTCCGAGACCAGCTCGTCCTCGGTGATGCCGAAGGCGCGGGCCACGTCCTCGATCCGGGCGCCGGGGCGCTCGCGCAGATACGTCACCAGGGACAGCATCCGCCGGGTCTGGTCGATGGCGTTCACGGGCCTGACCGGTTTGCCTGCCACAGTGTTGTCCGCTCCCCCTCAGCCCTTGGCGACGGCACGCAGCCGGTCCACCACGTCCGCACGCAACTCCGCGGGCTCCAGCACCACCACGTCCGGCCCGAACTCCACCAGCCAGGCGTCCAGGCCGTGCCCGTACGGAATCTCCAACTCGTCCCAGCCGTCACCGAGTTCCCGCACCCCGGTGGCCTTCGCCCGAAGGGGGTAACCCGCGCCCGTACGCAGCCGGATCAGCGCCGAACGGTCGGCACTCTCGCCCGCCCAGCTCGCGACCGTCTCCCGGACCGTGACGACGTCCGGCACCGGTGCGGTGAAGCGCGAGCCGCGCGCGCGCACCTTCCCCGTGATCCGCGACAGCCGGAACACCCGCTCGGCACCCCTGTCGCGGTCGAAACCCGCCAGGTACCAGTGGCCGCGCCAGCACTCCAGCGCCCACGGCTCCACGTGCCGCGGCTCGGGCTGGGCGGCATTCGCCTTGCGGTAGTCGAAGACCACCGGCCGGCGGTCGCGGCAGGCCAGCATTAGCGGCTCGAAGGCCGCCTCGTGCACCGGGATGCGGGGCTCCAGCGCGCTGTGCGGCTCGTACGGGTCGACGTCCTCGGGCAGCCCGGCGGCCCGCAGCTTTTGCAGCGCGCCGCTCGCGGCGCCGGCGAGACGGGCCTGCTGCCACACCTTCGCGGCCAGCCCGAGGGCGGCGGCCTCCTCGGCGTCCAGGGTGATGGGCGGCAGCCGGTTGCTGTCCCGGCGGGCCAGGTAGCCGATCTCGCCTTCGAGGCTCTCCACGGTCTCGATGACCAGTCCGAGTTCGCGCAGGTCGTCCTTGTCCCGCTCGAACATGCGGTTGAAGGAGTCGTCGGAGCCCGCCTCGAGGTAGGCCTCGACCGACTCGCGCAGCTCACGCTTGCTGAGCGGCCGCCGTGTCCCGAGCAGACACAGCGCCAGGTTCATCAGCCGCTCGGCCTTGGCAATGGCCATCGACGCCCTTCTCCCTATGGTGCTTACGACGGATGACCGTACCGCTCCGCGGTGGCGTGGCAAAAGCCGAGGGCCCACGCCCGGACAGGCATGGACCCCAGGTGACCGGCTCCGATCGCCGGCCGTTCGGACTTCGATCAGACTCCGAGCAGATCGACCACGAAGATCAGCGTCGAGCCGGGCGGGATCGCCGGGGTCGGGCTCTGGTTGCCGTACGCGAGGTGCGCGGGGATGGTCAGCTGGCGGCGGCCGCCGACCTTCATGCCCTGCACGCCCTGGTCCCAGCCCTTGATGACGCGGCCGCCACCGAGCGGGAAGCGGAACGGCGTACCGCGGTTCCAGCTGGCGTCGAACTCCTCGCCCGTGCTGAAGGTCACGCCCACGTAGTGGACGGTCACGGTCTGACCGGCCTCGGCAACCGGGCCGTCGCCCTCCCAGATGTCCTTGATCTCGAGGTCCGCCGGGGGCTCGCCGCCCGGGAAGTCGACCTCGGGCTTGTCGATGCTCACGTGTTCAGCTCCTGCTTGTCTGCGAAAAGGCAACGGCCCAAGTCTTACATCTCCGAGGGCTCACATCTTCGCGAGGATGTCCACGGAGAAGACCAGCGTGGAGTCCTTCTCGATGCCGCTGCCCTCCGGCGGGCTGTCGCCGTACCCCAGGTCCGGCGGGATGACGATGAGGACCCGGCTGCCGACCTTCTTGCCCGTCAGGCCCTGCGCCCAGCCCTTGACGACCTGCTGCAACGAGAACGACGTCAGCTGCTTCCTGGCGTACGTGGAGTCGAACTCCTTGCCGCCGTCCCACAGCACACCCTTGTACTGCACGAGCACACTGTCCTGCGCGCCGACCTCGGCGCCGTCGCCCTCCAGGACGTACTCGGCGGCGAGCTTCTTCGGCGCGTCGGTCTTCGGCACCTCGATGGACGGTGCCTTGCCGTCGGTGTTGGTGCCGACCTTCGGCAGGGCGGCGTCGTCCTGCGCGACCTTCTTGCCCTGGGCGCTGCTCTTCGCGTTGAACGTGTCCTGGATGTCGACCACGAACACCAGCGTGTCGTCGCCCTTGATACCCGCCTGCTCGTTGCCCTGCTCCCCGTACCCCCAGGTCGGCGGCACCGAGAACTGGACGCGGCTGCCGGTCTTCTTGCCGGTGAGCGCGTACCGCCAGCCGTCGATGATGCTGCCCTGGGCGAGCTGGATGACCAGCGGCGTCTTGCGGTCGTAGGAGTTGTCGAAGACCTTCGCGCTCTGCCAGACCTGGCCGAGGTAGTTCGCCGAGATGAAGTCGTTCTCCGCGACGGCCTTGCCGCCGCCCGCGATGACCGTCTTGACCGCGAGGTCCTTGGAGGGCTCGCCGCTGCCCTTGGCGACGGTCGGCTTCTCGTCGAACTTCGTCCCCGCCGTGATCGCCGGCAGCGGACCGTCGACGATCTTCGGCGGCGGCGCGGCCGAGGTGGCCGACGCGTCGGGCGACGGGCTCTCGCTCGCGTTGCTCGATGAGCCGGAGTCGTCGCTGTCACCGCAGGCGGCGAGCGTGGCCAGTCCCGCGGGGACGGCGATGAGGAGTGAGCGTCGGCGCACGGTGGGGGCCTCGTATCGGTATCGGTATCGGGTCGGTCCTGTTGGCTGGCGTGCGCGCAACTCTACGGCGTGAGAAGGGCACCGCACGGCTAACGTACGGTGCCCGTGTGGCGTTCCGCGCTTTCGCGCGGAGACGCTTCTCTCACCCGTCCGGACTCATGCCGCCCGGATCAGACCCGGATCACATCCCGGCGATCAGCTTCTCCACCCGGTCGTCCACCGAACGGAACGGGTCCTTGCACAACACGGTGCGCTGCGCCTGGTCGTTGAGCTTGAGGTGGACCCAGTCGACGGTGAAGTCCCGGCGCTGCTCCTGGGCCCGCCGGATGAAGTCGCCGCGCAGCCGGGCCCGAGTGGTCTGCGGCGGAACGGACTTGCCCTCGAAGATCTTCAAGTCGTTGGCGACCCGGGCCGCCTGGCCCTTCTTCTCGAGCAGGTAGTACAGACCACGACGCCGGTGGATGTCGTGGTAGGCGAGGTCTATCTGCGCGACCCGCGGGTGCGACATGGTCATGTTGTGCTTGGCCCGGTACCGCTCCAGCAGCTTGTACTTCATGACCCAGTCGATCTCGGTGCCGATGCGGTCGAGGTCCTCGGCCTCGATGGCGTCCAGCGTGCGGCCCCACAGCTCCAGCACCCGCTCCACGGTGCCCGTGCGGATGCCCCGGCGCTCGCAGAAGTCCACGGCCTTCTCGTAGTACTCGCGCTGCACCTCCAGCGCCGACGCCTCCCGGCCGCTGGCCAGGCGCACCTTGCGGCGCCCGGTGATGTCGTGGCTGACCTCGCGGATCGCCCGGATCGGGTTCTCCAGGGTCAGGTCCCGCATCACCGTGCCCGCCTCGATCATGCGCAGCACCAGATCGGTGGCACCGACCTTGAGCAGCATGGTCGTCTCGGACATGTTCGAGTCGCCCACGATGACGTGCAGCCGCCGGTAGCGCTCCGCGTCGGCGTGCGGCTCGTCGCGTGTGTTGATGATGGGCCGGGACCGGGTCGTCGCCGAGGAGACCCCCTCCCAGATGTGCTCGGCCCGCTGACTGACGCAGTACACGGCACCGCGCGGCGTTTGCAGCACCTTGCCCGCACCGCACAGCAGCTGCCTCGTCACCAGGAACGGAATGAGGATGTCCGCGAGCCGCGAGAACTCCCCGTGCCGGGCCACGAGGTAATTCTCGTGGCAGCCGTAGGAGTTGCCGGCGGAGTCGGTGTTGTTCTTGAAGAGGTAGACGTCGCCCGCGATTCCCTCCTCGTGCAGGCGTCGTTCGGCGTCCACCAGGAGTCCTTCGAGAATGCGCTCGCCCGCCTTGTCGTGGGTGACGAGCTCGGTCACGTTGTCACATTCGGGTGTCGCGTACTCCGGATGCGATCCCACGTCGAGATAAAGGCGGGCGCCGTTGCGCAGAAAGACATTGCTGCTGCGGCCCCATGACACGACACGGCGGAAGAGGTACCGCGCCACCTCGTCAGGCGACAGGCGGCGCTGTCCCCTGAACGTGCACGTGACGCCGTACTCGTTCTCCAGCCCGAAAATGCGGCGGTCCATGACTGAACATTACGCCTGATGACCCGAACTGAAACGGGGTTCGACGGCACGGTTTGGATCATTTTCCGATGAAGCCGCAACCACCGCCTCCCGCGCGGGAGCTGCGAGGACCCGCCCCGTGCACGCCAGTACGAGCAGCGAGACGAAACCCGCCGCCCCCGGCACCGCGAAGCCCCACAGCGCCCCACCGTGCTCCACGACGGGCCCCGCCAGGCCCGTCCCCACCGAGGCACCCACGGTGAACGTCGTCACGAGCCACGAGAACGCCTCCGTCACCGTGCCGCGCGGCGCGTGCACGTCGACGAGCACGAACGCACAGGCGATGCACGGCGCGAGGAACACACCCGCGAGGACCGTGAGCAGCACCATGGCCACCGCGCCCGGCATCAGCATCAACGGCAGATAGCAGACCGCCAGCAGGGCCACCAGCAGCCGCAGCCTGCGCGCCGGCGCACCGGCCCACCGCCGCGCACCGTAGACCGCTCCCCCGACCAGCGCACCCAGCCCCAGCGCGGCCATCAGCCACCCGTACACCGCGTCACCGCCGTGGTCGTCCGCGTACGGCACCGAGGCCACCGTGATCGACCCGAGCGCCATCCCGATGAACAGGAAGGCACCCAGCAGCGCCAGCAGCCCGCCCGAACGCAGCGCACCCAGCCAGTGCGCCTCCCGCGGCGCCGACCGCCACGCCCGCGAAGGCGGCGACACGACCACCGACAGCGCGCCCAGCACACCCACACCGTTCAGCACGAGCAGCGCCGCCAGCGGCGACCACAGCGACACGCACACCGTCACCAGCAGCGGCCCGACGGTGAACATGACCTCCTGCGCCACGGCGTCCATCGCGTACGCCGTGTGCACCTGGTCCTCCTTGCCCAGCACACTGGGCCACAGCGCCCGCAGACCGCCCTCCAGCGGCGGCGTGAACAGCCCCGCGGCCCCCACGGACAGGTACGCGAGCGCGGCCGTCCCGGTGCCCGCGAACGCGAACACGGCCATCGCCAGCGCCGACAGCACCGCGGCCGGCAACTGCACCCGCGGCTGCCCGTGCAGGTCCACCAGCCGCCCCAGCACCGGCTGCCCCACGGCGTTCGCGACGCCGTACACGGCCGCCAGCGCCCCCGCGAGGCTGTACGAACCGCCCTCGGCCCGCACGAACAGCACGATCGCGATCGCCGCGGTCGCGTTCGGCAACCGCCCGACCAGCGTGCCGACGAGCAGCCGCACGGCATGCCGCGCCCGGAGGATGTCCAGATACCCGGCGACCACGACCCACCTCCTTTGTCCGCGCTCCAGCAAGTTTTACGTATAACTTCCGTCGTCATACGTACCATGACGCCAGTTCCGCAGTCCAGACGAAAGCGCAGGCGAACGGTGGCACGAGGCAGCACCCGCCCCACGAGCCGGGACGTCGCCCAGGCCGCCGGCGTCTCCCAGGCAGCCGTCTCCCTGGTCCTCGGCGACAAATGGCGCGGCCGCGTCTCCGAACCGACCGCCCAGCGGGTCCGCGACGCCGCGCTGGAACTCGGCTACCGCCCCAACCTCGCCGCACGCAACCTGCGTCTCGGTCGCACCCGCACCGTCCTGCTGGTCGTCCCCGCCCTCACCACGGAGTTCTTCGCCGAGGTCTACACGGGCGCGGCACGCGTCGCCGCCGCACACGGCTTCGGCGTCGTCCTCTACCCCTCACCCGAAGGCGTCGGCCCCGCCCGGGACCCCTTCGCCTCCGCCCAGGCCGCTCTCGACGGCATCATCGCCTCCTCCATGGCCGCCGACGCCCTCACCGCCATCCGCGGCGACCAACTCCCCCTCGTCATGCTCGACAGCGACCCGGAAGGCAGCCTGGGCGCCGCCACGGTCAACCTCGACATCGCCGACGGCATCCGCCAGGTCACCGAGCACCTGCTGGCCCTCGGCCACCGCAGCTTCCTCCACCTCGCGGCCGACATCCCCTCCTGGACCTTCGAAGTACGCGCCCGCGAACTGGCCTCGCGGCTCGACGCCGCCCCCGGCACCGCACTGCGCACGATCCGGGCACCCATCTCGATCGAGGGCGCCCTGCGGGCCACCGAAGCCGCCCTCGCCACGCCCGGACCCCGGCCCACGGCGCTGGTCTGCGACGACGACAAACTGGCGGCCGGCGCCTACAAGGCCGTCCGACGCGCCGGACTCCGCGTCCCCGACGACCTGTCCGTCACCGGCCTCGACGACCTCGGCCTCGCCACCGCCATCGACCCCGAACTCACCACCGTCCGCCTCGACGCGGAGGCCTTCGGCGAACGGGGCATGCGCGCACTGCTCGCCGTACTGGAAGGCAGGCCCCCCGAGAAGGGGGACCTGCCGGTCAGCCTGGTGGTACGGGGATCCACGGCCCCGCCGCGGTGAGGCGGGCCCAGGTGGCGCCTACTCCTCGTCCGACCCGGAGTCGGTCTCTGCCTCGGCACCGGACTCGGACTCGGACTCGCTGTCCGCCGACGCCGTACCCGCTGCCCCGCCCGACTCCAGCAGCCGCGACAGCTGTCCGCCCACGATGCGCTTGAACTTGCGCTGCTGCGGACGCGTCCGGTCCAGCACCGCGACCTCCAGCCGCTCCGCCGGAATCTCCCGCTCACTGCCATTGGTGTCGCGCGACAGCGCCTGCACCGCCAGCTTCAGCGCCTCGGCCAGCGTCATGCCGTCCCGGTGCCGCTGGTCCAGATACCCGCTGATCTGCTCCGCGTTGCCCCCGACCGCCACCGAACCGTGCTCGTCCACGATCGAACCGTCGTGCGGCAACCGGTAGATCTGGTCGTTCTCCGGGCTGTCCCCGACCTCCGCGACGACCAGCTCCACCTCGTACGGCTTCTCGGCCTGGCTGGAGAAGATCGTGCCCAGCGTCTGCGCGTACACGTTCGCCAGACCGCGCGCCGTCACATCGTCACGGTCGTAGGTGTAACCCCGCAGGTCGGCGTAGCGCACCCCGCCGATCCGCAGATTCTCGTACTCGTTGTACTTGCCGGCGGCCGCGAAGCCGATCCGGTCGTAGATCTCGCTGAACTTGTGCAGCGCACGGGACGGATTCTCACCGACGAACACGATGCCGTCGGCGTATTGCAGCACCACCAGGCTGCGACCACGCGCGATGCCCTTGCGGGCGTACTCCGCCCGGTCCGCCATCGCCTGCTGAGGAGATACATAGAACGGCGTCGACACCGGTTATCCGTCCCTTCCTGTCGAAATCACTGGACCACCTGACAACGAAGACCCGCGCCCGCTAGAGCAGCGCGGCCCGCGGCCCGTCGGGCTGCTGAAGCCGGGCCTGCAACACCGAGCCGGCCAGCTCCGCGGCCTCGTCCTCACCGAGCCGACGGAAACCGTCCTCGGTGATCACAGTGATGATCGGATAGATCCGGCGGGCGACATCGGGACCACCGGTCGCCGAGTCGTCGTCAGCCGCGTCGTACAGCGCCTGCACCACGAGCGTCGTGGCCTGCTCCTCGGTCAGGTCGTCACGGAACAGCTTCTTCATCGCACCGCGCGCGAAGACCGAGCCCGAACCCGTGGTCGCGTAGTTCCGCTCCTCGGACCGACCGCCCGTCACGTCGTACGAGAAGATACGGCCCCTGCCCCGGTCCACGTCGTACCCGGCGAACAACGGCACCACGGCCAGCCCCTGCATCGCCATGCCCAGGTTGGACCGGATCATCGTCGACAGGCGATTGGCCTTGCCCTCCAGGGACAGCTGCGCGCCCTCGACCTTCTCGAAGTGCTCCAGCTCCAGCTGGAACAGCTTCACCATCTCCACGGCCAGGCCGGCCGTACCGGCGATGCCCACCGCCGAGTACTCGTCGGCCGGGAAGACCTTCTCGATGTCCCGCTGGGCGATCATGTTGCCCATGGTGGCCCGCCGGTCACCGGCGAGGACGACGCCCCCGGGGAACGTGACCGCCACGATCGTGGTGCCGTGCGGTGCCTCGATGACGCCCTGCACCGGCGGCAGCTGCCGGTTGCCCGGGAGCATCTCCGGCTGGTGCTCACCGAGGAAGTCCATGAAGGAGGAGGATCCAGGCGTCAGGAAGGCAGCTGGTAGACGCCCGGTGCTACGAGTGTTGGCTTCCACGCGATTCCTTCCACGTAAGCGGCAGCCCGCCTTATGGCATCGGGCCGGTCCTTGAACTGCCCCAGCGCAGCGTTGCAGCTGAAGCACAGTACGCCACGGACCCTACCCGTCTCGTGGCAGTGATCCACATGTGCGGCGGGGGCGGCAAGACATATGCAGCAGACGCCGCCTTGGCCGGCGATCAATTGATCGCGCTCGGCCTCGGTGAGGCCGTAGTGACGCTTCAGGTGACCTTCCCGCCCCTGGATGGCTCGGCATGCCTTGCAGCGGGTCGCCAGGCCGTCAGACGCGGTCGCGTTGCGGTGCCACTCGCTGTGCGGCTTGACTTCGCCGCAGGTCCGACAGAGCTTGTGCCCCGCTGGGACGTCGACTTTTTCGCGGACAGTAAGCCCCATGGCCTCGCGGCGGCGCCGGTAGTGCGCGGCGCTGTACTCCGCCACGCACTCCCGACACCGCACTTGAAGCCCGTCACCACGATTCTTGTCGCGGGCGAACTCGGACACGGGCGCAATCCGCTTGCATCCCGTGCACCGTTTCCCGCCCGATTGCCCAACCACCCCGAACTCCCCCGTTACCTTCATTTCGAAGGAAAAGTGGCCACGACGCCTTTACTGGCCACCCTTTTGCACGAAGGAGCGCACGAAATCCTCGGCATTCTCCTCGAGTACGTCGTCGATCTCGTCCAGGACGGAGTCCACGTCGTCGTTCAGCTTCTCCTGGCGTTCCTTGAGGTCCTCCGATGCCTGCGCGTCCTGCGCCTGCTCCTCGACCTCCTCGGTGGACCGCGTGGCCTTCTGCTGCCCGCCGCCGGTGTCCTTGGTCGCCATCACCCTCACCCCGCTCGGTTCGCCCGACACAGTTGCTCGGTCAAGATCAGACCCTACAGATCTGGTCCGACATCGGCCCCGCACTTCCTCCAACGTACGGGGACCATCTCCATGGTTCCCGGACCTGGGATATTCCACCCTGTCCGGCTGCTTACTCCCCGGTACCCGCCCGGTCCGCTCACCCGCCGGCCAGGACCCTGACCAGGTCTTCCGCGGTACGGCAGCGGTCCAGGAGCTCCTTGACGTGATTACGCGTTCCGCGAAGCGGTTCCAGGGTTGGGACCCGCTGGAGCGAGTCCCGGCCCGGCAGATCGAAGATCACCGAGTCCCAGGAGGCCGCCGCGACGTCGTCCGCGTACTGCTCCAGGCAGCGGCCGCGGAAGTAGGCCCTGGTGTCCTCCGGCGGCTTCGTACGGGCCCGCTCGACCTCGTTCTCGTCCAGCAGGCGCTTGATGCGGCCGCGGTCCACCAGACGGTTGTAGAGGCCCTTGTCGGGCCGTACGTCGGCGTACTGGAGGTCGACGAGGTGCAGCCGGGCGGCGTCCCAGTCGAGGTTGTCGCGGCGGCGGTAGCCCTCCATGAGCTCCCGCTTGGCGACCCAGTCCAGCTCGCCGGCGAGGCTCATCGGGTCGTTCTCGAGCCGGTTGAGGGTGTCCTCCCAGCGGCCGAGGACGTCCTTGGTCTGGTCGTCGGCGTCGGCGCCGTACCGCTCCTCGACGTATTTGCGGGCCAGCTCGTAGTACTCCATCTGGAGCTGTACGGCGGTCAGTGTGCGGCCGCTGCGCAGCGTGACGAGGTGCTTGAGCGTGGGGTCGTGCGAGACCTGGTGGAGGGTGCGTACGGGCTGGTCGACGGCCAGGTCGACGGCGATGAAGCCGTCTTCGATCATGGACAGGACCAGGGCCGTCGTGCCCAGCTTCAGATAGGTCGAGATCTCCGACAGGTTCGCGTCGCCGATGATGACGTGCAGTCGGCGCCATTTCTCGGCGTCGGCGTGCGGTTCGTCGCGGGTGTTGATGATGGGGCGCTTCAGCGTCGTCTCCAGGCCGACCTCGACCTCGAAGTAGTCGGCGCGCTGGCTGAGCTGGAAGCCGTGTTCGTGGCCGTCCTGGCCGATGCCTACGCGGCCGGCGCCGGTGAAGACCTGGCGGGAGACGAAGAAGGGTGTCAGGTGGCGCACGATGTCCGAGAAGGCGGTTTCCCGCTTCATCAGGTAGTTCTCGTGTGTGCCGTAGGAGGCGCCCTTGTTGTCGGTGTTGTTCTTGTAGAGGTGGATGGGCTGGGCGCCGGGCAGCTGGGCGGCGCGTTCGGCGGCTTCGGCCATGATGCGTTCGCCGGCCTTGTCCCACAGGACGGCGTCGCGGGGGTTGGTGACTTCCGGAGCGCTGTATTCGGGGTGGGCGTGGTCGACGTAGAGCCGTGCTCCGTTGGTGAGGATGACGTTGGCGAGGCCGATGTCCTCGTCGGTGAGCTGGCTGTTGTCGGCGGCCTCACGGGCGAGGTCGAAGCCTCGCGCGTCCCGGAGCGGGTTCTCCTCCTCGAAGTCCCAGCGGGCCCGGCGGGCCCGGTGCATCGCCGCCGCGTAGGCGTTGACGATCTGGGACGAGGTGAGCATGGCATTGGCGTTGGGGTGGCCGGGGACGGAGATCCCGTACTCCGTCTCGATGCCCATTACTCGCCGTACGGTCATGCGGCCCTCCTTGCCCGGCAGCGCCCGTAGTGGGTGCTGCTCAAGTACCGCTGGCGCTCCGATGCGTGTGCGGTGCCCGTCCCCGCACTGCGCGACTCGGCGGTATGGAAGAGCCTAGAACGCCTTTGCGCTGGCGGGGAGATCATTTGCGTCATTGCCTTGCTCCAGCCGGGGCTCCGGAAAACAGTCGGCTGCGGGTACCCACTGTGGGGACCCGCAGCCGCCCCGCCTTTTACAGGTACTGACCGGTGTTCGCCACCGTGTCGATGGAGCGTCCGGTGTCCGCGCCCTGCTTTCCGGTGACGAGCGTACGGATGTACACGATCCGTTCGCCCTTCTTTCCGGAGATGCGGGCCCAGTCGTCGGGGTTGGTGGTGTTGGGCAGGTCCTCGTTCTCCTTGAACTCGTCCACGCAGGCCTGGAGGAGGTGGGAGACGCGGAGGCCCTTCTGGTTCTTGTCGAGGAAGTCCTTGATCGCCATTTTCTTGGCGCGGCCCACGATGTTCTCGATCATGGCGCCGGAATTGAAGTCCTTGAAATAGAGGACTTCCTTGTCGCCGTTGGCGTAGGTGACTTCCAGGAAGCGGTTCTCCTCGGATTCGGCGTACATCTGTTCCACCGCTGTCTGGATCATGCTGGAGACGGTGGCCGCCTTGTCCTTCTCGTGCTCCGCGAGGTCGTCGGAGTGGAGGGGGAGGCGTTCGGTGAGGTACTTGCCGAAGATGTCCTTGGCCGCTTCGGCGTCCGGACGTTCGATCTTGATCTTCACGTCGAGCCGGCCGGGCCGCAGGATGGCGGGGTCGATCATGTCCTCGCGGTTGGAGGCGCCGATGACGACCACGTTCTGCAGGCCTTCCACGCCGTCGATCTCGGCGAGCAGCTGCGGGACGATGGTGTTCTCCACGTCCGAGCTGACGCCGGAGCCGCGGGTGCGGAAGAGGGATTCCATCTCGTCGAAGAAGACGATGACGGGGGTGCCCTCGCTGGCCTTCTCACGGGCTCGCTGGAAGACCAGGCGGATCTGGCGCTCGGTCTCGCCGACGTACTTGTTGAGGAGCTCGGGGCCCTTGATGTTGAGGAAGAAGCTCTTGCCGGCGGCCTGGCCGGTGACCTCGGCGACCTTTTTGGCCAGCGAGTTGGCGACGGCCTTGGCGATGAGCGTCTTGCCGCATCCGGGGGGCCCGTAGAGCAGGACGCCCTTGGGCGGTCGCAGCTCGTGCTCCCGGAACAGGTCGGGGTAGAGGTAGGGGAGCTCGACCGCGTCGCGGATCATCTCGATCTGTCCGCCGAGGCCGCCGATCTGCTCGTAGCCGATGTCGGGGACCTCTTCGAGGACGAGTTCCTCGACCTCGCTCTTGGGGACGACCTCGTAGACGTAGCCGGACCGGGGTTCGAGCAGGAGGGCGTCGCCGGGGCGGATGGTGAGGCCGCGCAGAGGTTCGGCGAGCCGTACCACTCTTTCCTCGTCGGTGTGGCCGAGTACCAGGGCGCGCTCGCCGTCCTCGAGGATTTCCTTGAGGGTGACGATGTCGCCGACGCTCTCGTACTCCATGGCCTCGACCACGTTGAGTGCTTCGTTGAGCATCACTTCCTGGCCGCGTCGGAGCTCGTCGAGCTCGACGCTCGGGCTGACGTTCACCCTGAGTTTGCGGCCGCCGGTGAAGATGTCGGCGGTGCCGTCCTCGTTGGCCTGTAGGAAGACGCCGAAGCCGGCGGGTGGCTGGGCCAGCCGGTCGACTTCTTCCTTGAGGGCCACGATCTGGTCGCGGGCCTCGCGGAGTGTGCCGGCGAGTCGCTCGTTCTGGGCGGACACGCCGGCCAGGTTGGTCTGCAGTTCGACGATCCGCTCTTCGAGAATTCTCGTGTGTCGCGGAGATTCGGCGAGCTTGCGTCGCAGGACGGCGATCTCCTGCTCAAGGTAGGCCACCTGCCCGGCCGGGTCCTCGGACCCGCGTCCCGGGCGGATGCCGCGGTTCATGTCGTCGTCGTGGGCTGCCACGGTCCTCACCTCCTCCAAGGGGAGCTGGACGCTTCCAGACCCTACCTGGGTGGGTGTCGATTGAAACCCCTAGATCACAAAGACTGTCGGGGTGTGTCCGATCTTCACCCTTGCGCTCTCCCTCACGCCAGGGGAATACCCACGGAACGTGAGAGGAACCCAGGCGGGGGTAGGGTCGAAGTGTTCAACACCCGTCAGAGCTGGCCGGATTCCCGAACGGCTCGGCGCAGGAAACGGCAGGAGAGATGAGCGTGCAGCAGGAGGCCGGGGTCGGTGGCGAGGCTCTGGAGGTCTGGATCGACCAGGACCTGTGTACCGGCGACGGCATCTGCGCCCAGTACGCGCCCGAGGTGTTCGAGCTGGACATCGACGGTCTGGCCTATGTGAAGGGCGCGGACGACGAGCTGCTGCAGGTTCCGGGGGCGACAACGCCCGTGCCGCTGACGCTTCTCACGGATGTGGTCGACTCCGCGAAGGAGTGTCCGGGCGAGTGCATCCACGTGCGTCGCGTTTCGGACAGGACCGAGGTCTACGGACCGGACTCAGAGTGACCAAATCGTGACTCGATGCGCACGCTCCGTGACTACTGTCTGGTGTGTCACACCGGTTGCCCCGGGGGTGGCGGTCACACGGTGCGGGCGTGTGAGGGCGTGTCGCTGACGAACGCGCCGTTCTTCCATCGCCACTTCACGTCGTCCGTCACGTCGGGGCAGCAACTGGGCACGTCGGTGGACGAGTAGCCGAGCAGGGTGGTGCGGACGACGCCGGCGCGCACCGAGAGTTCGGTGGCCGTGCGCCGTTCCCGGGGGTCCACGAGGGTGGCCACGACGCGGGGCTTGCCGCCGTCGTGGCCCCGTGTGACGACGTACACGCCGTCGGGTGGTGTGCCCATGGGCGCGTCGCAGTGCACGACGGCCACCGTTTCGGGCCGTCCGTCGCCGTCGAGGTCACCGGAGGCCTTCTTCTGCACCAGGGCCTTGACCGGGCCGCAATCCAGGGGGAAGGCCACGGTGGCCGGGTCGGGCGGCGTGCTGTGGGCCGGCGCGCTCTTCGGGGCGGGGGTCGCGGCCTTGTCGGCGCTCTGGGCGGCCGTCGCGGCGTCGGGCTGGAGGACGGAGGACAGGGCGACCACTCCGGCGACGGCCGTGGCGGTGGCGACCCAGTGGATCGGCCGGGTGTGCGTGTGCGAGAGGTCCGGAACGGCGGGGTGCTGCACGAGGAGTGTCTCCTGTGAGGGCTGTGCCGGTGGGGGTGGCCAGCATCGTGCCACACGTCACAGTGCGGGGGAACGGCGGGGTGGGTACTCGTTCCGATTCCCGTGCGAGCGCGTGTGCCGCCGCGTGGGCGCCGCTGCCTGGTGGCGGCCGTGGTGGCGGCCGCCTGGTGGCCGTCAACGCGTCGACGCCGTGGTGGAGTTCCCGGAGTGTCCGGGAACTCCACCACGGCGTCTGCACGTTGTACGCGGCACGGGGCCGCCTCAGCGGCCGGAGCCTCCGCCGGCGTTGGGGCCCTCGTAGTCCTCGCCGTAGGCGCCCTTGGCGGGGCGGCGGCGGCGCATGGGCGGCTCGACGCCGTCGGCGAGGCGCCGGGCGGTGAGCAGGAAGCCGGTGTGGCCGATCATCCGGTGGTCGGGACGGACCGCGAGGCCCTCCACGTGCCAGTTGCGGATCATCGTCTCCCAGGAGGTCGGCTCGTTGAAGCAGCCGATCTCGCGGATGGACTCGACGGTCCGGGCGAGCTGGGTGGTGGTCGCGACGTAGCAGCACAGGATGCCGCCGGGCACGAGCGCCTTCTTGACGACGTCCAGGCACTCCCACGGGGCGAGCATGTCCAGGATGACGCGGTCGACGTCGGTGTCGGACAGGTTGTCCTGGAGGTCGCCGACGGTGAGCTGCCAGGCGGGGTGCGGGCCGCCGAAGTAGCGCTGCACGTTCTGCTGGGCGATCTCGGCGAAGTCCTCGCGGCGCTCGTAGGAGTGCAGCATGCCCTGGTCGCCGATGGCGCGCAGCAGGAAGCTGCTGAGGGAGCCGGAGCCCACACCGGCCTCCACGACGCGTGCGCCGGGGAAGATGTCGGCGAAGGCGAGGATCTGCCCCGCGTCCTTCGGGTAGACGACGGCTGCCCCGCGGGGCATGGACAGGACGTAGTCGGGGAGCAGGGGGCGCAGCGCGAGGTAGGCGACGTTCCCGGTGGTGCGGACAACGCTGCCCTCGGGAGCACCGATCAGTTCGTCGTGGGGGAAGGAACCCTTGTGGGTGTGGAAGTTCTTCCCGGCCTCGAGCGTGAACGTGTAGTGGCGGCCCTTGGGGTCGGTCAGCTGAACCTGGTCCCCGACCTTGAAGGGCCCGCGCCTGCGGGCGGCACCGGTCGGTTCGGACATGTGACCAGCCTACCGGTCCCGCGCGGGGCCGCCGACCACGGCGGTGGGAGGACGGGGGTCAGGAGGGGCGGGCCATGGCCTTGACGAAGGCGCGCTCGACGTCGGCCGCGGACAGGACGCCGTAGATCTCGCCGGTCTCCTCGACGACGAGGTACTCGGTGGCCGGGTTGGCGCGCAGGGCGTCCAGGAGTTCCTCGCCCGACAGTTCCGCGGAGACGCGCATGCCGTCGGTGAGGTCCTGGGCGAGGGTGCTGACCGGTACCCAGGGGCGGCGGTGCTCGGGTACGCCGACGATGGCGGCCTCGCGGACCAGGGAGGCGGGGGTGCCGTCGGCGTCGACGACGACGAGGGCGCGGGCTCCGGAGGCGTTGGCGCGGCGCAGGGCCTCGGAGAGGGGGGTGTCGGCCTGGACGGGGACGGCGCGCCGGGTGAGGGCGCGGGCGCGCAGCTCGGGGAGGTGTTCGCGCAGGCGGGCCATGCGGAGGCTGTTTCCGGCGCCGGTCCAGATGATCGCGGCGAGGATGGCGGCGAGCAGGGCGTCCATGACGGTGTCCATGCCGACGTCGTCCGCGGCGTCGCTGCCGAGTGACTGGGTGAGCAGCGGCAGGCCGATCAGTACGGCGATGGCGAGGGCGCGGCCGACCCAGGCGGCGGCGATCGTGCCGCTCATCGGCTTGCCGGTGAGCTTCCAGACGACGGCGCGGAGCATGCGGCCGCCGTCGAGGGGGAGGCCGGGCAGCAGGTTGAAGGCGGCCACGATGAGGTTGGAGACCATCAGGCCGGCCAGCAGCACGCCGGGCACGCTGTCGGGCTCGACGGGCAGCAGGGCGGCGTAGAAGACGCCGGAGAGGACGAGGGAGAGCAGGGGGCCGACGAAGGCCAGGACGAATTCGCGGCCGGGGGTCTCGGCTTCCTTCTCGATCTCCGAGACGCCGCCGAAGAACTGGAGCTGGATGCGGCGGACGGGGAGTTTGAAGCGGAGGGCGGCGACGGTGTGGGCGAGTTCGTGGACGAGGACGGAGGCGTAGAAGGCGATGGCGAAGAAGAGGGAGACCAGGTAGCGGGCGGCGCCCAGCTCGGGCAGCACGCGGTCGAGCTGGCCGCCGAACACCCAGGTGATCAGGATGGCGACCAGGAACCAGCTGGGGGCGACGTACACGGGCACGCCGAAGGGCCGGCCCATCAGCAGCCCGCCCCCGGGTTCCGGTCGGCGCTGCGGCGGCCGTCCCGGCCCGCCCGTGCCGTCGGTGTGGGCCTCGGTGCGGTGGCGTGGGGTGCCGGTGCCGGTGCCGGCGTGGTGAGCGGCGTGCCGGGGGGCGGCGGCCGGTTCGCGGGGCTCGGCGGGTCCCTGGGGGCCGGGGGCCGAGGTGCCAGGGGATGCCGGGGTGCCGGAGGGTGCCGGACTACCGGAGGGTTCCGAGGTACCGGAGGGCGCCGGGCTGCCGGAGGGCGCCGGGGTCGGTCGGCCGTCCGACGGCGGCTTCGACCTGGCGTCCGGGTCGCCCTCGGCGCCGGTGTCCGGGGCCGGTTTCCCGGTCGGGGCGGCGGCCCGGCCGGGCTCGTCGGGTGCGGCGGGGGTCTCGTCGGAGGACTCCCCCGGTCCGCGCTCCGCGGGGCCGGTGGGGTCGGCGGCCGGGTCCGTGGGATGTGCCCGGGGCTCGGCCGACTCGTCGTTGCCGGACCGCGGCTGCCCGCTCCCGCCGCTCACGTCCACGGTGTCCCCTCGTTCGAAGCGTCTCCCGCCTGCGGACGGGAGGGTCTCGTGTCGATGGTATGCGTCCGTCGCCTCCCGTTCCGCTCCGGCACCCCTCTGCTTCCCTTCCGCCACACGGGTCACGCCTGCGGGCTGGGTCGTTGTCAGTGTCCGGCCGTATGGTCTGTGGACATGGAGACGAGTACCGAGGACGTCGCGGAGGACGCCGGCGGGTCCGCCCGACCGGCGGCGGCGGTGGTGGACCAGCCGGGGACGGCCGTGGAGCCGGGCGCCCCGGCGGCGAAGACGGCGGCCGCGGCCGCCTCGCCCGCGCCCGTGGTGATACCGCCCACCTCGCTCTCGCCCTCCCGGGCCGGCGACTTCATGCAGTGCCCGCTGCTGTACCGGTTCCGGGTGATCGACCGGCTGCCGGAGAAGCCCAGCGAGGCGGCGACCCGGGGCACCCTGGTGCACGCGGTGCTGGAGCGGCTCTTCGACGCCCCGGCGGCCGAGCGCACGGCGCCCAGGGCGAAGGCGCTGGTCCCCGGTCAGTGGGACCGGCTGCGGGAGAGCAGGCCGGAGGTCGGTGAGCTGTTCGCGGACGATCCGGAGGGCGAGCGGCTGGCGCAGTGGCTGACCGAGGCGGAGCGGCTTGTCGAGCGCTGGTTCACCCTGGAGGACCCGAGCCGGCTGGAGCCCGCCGAGCGGGAGCTGTTCGTCGAGGCCGAGCTGGACTCCGGGCTGCGGCTGCGCGGCATCATCGACCGGGTCGACGTGGCCCCCACCGGTGAGGTGCGGATCGTCGACTACAAGACGGGCAAGGCACCTCGGCCGCAGTACGCCGAGGGTGCGCTGTTCCAGATGAAGTTCTACGCGCTGGTGGTGTGGCGGCTCAAGAAGGTCGTCCCGCGGCGGCTTCAGCTGGTCTATCTCGGCAGCGGCGACGTGCTCACGTACGACCCGGTCCTGGCCGACCTGGAGCGGGTCGAGCGCAAGCTGCTGGCGCTGTGGGAGGCGATCCGGCTGGCCACCGAGACGGGTGACTGGCGTCCGCGTCCCACCAAGCTGTGCGGCTGGTGCGACCACCAGGCGCACTGTCCGGAGTTCGGCGGCACTCCCCCGCCCTACCCGCTGCCGGTGAGGGCGGCCGACTCCGGCGCCGTCGCGCAGGGCAGAATGGGGCCGGACTAGCGAGAAGGAGACTTACGTGGCCATCCGCGTCCTACTGGTCGACGACCAGCCGCTGCTGCGCACGGGCTTCCGGATGATTCTGGAGGCGGAGCAGGACCTCGCGGTCGTCGGCGAGGCCGGAGACGGCCTCCAGGCGCTCGACCAGGTGCGGGCGTTGCAGCCCGATGTGGTGCTGATGGACATCCGCATGCCGCGGATGGACGGTGTGGAGGCGACCCGGCAGATCACCGGGCCCGAGCGGGACGGCCCGGCGAAGGTGCTGGTGCTGACCACGTTCGATCTCGACGAGTACGTGGTCGAGGCGCTGAAGGCGGGCGCCAGCGGCTTCCTGCTCAAGGACGCCCCGGCCAACGAGCTGGTGCAGGCGATCCGCGTGGTGGCGAACGGCGAGGCGATGCTCGCGCCGAGCATCACCCGGCGGCTGCTCGACAAGTACGCCACGCACCTGCCCTCCGGGGACGAGCCGGTGCCGAACACCCTGCACACGCTCACGGACCGCGAGGTCGAGGTGTTGAAGCTGGTGGCCCGCGGGCTGTCCAACGCGGAGATCGCCGCGGACCTGTTCGTCAGCGAGACCACCGTCAAGACCCACGTGGGGCACGTGCTGACCAAGCTGGGCCTGCGGGACCGGGTGCAGGCCGCGGTGTACGCGTACGAGAGCGGTCTGGTGCGTCCCGGCGCCCAGTAGGCGCTCCCTCCCCGCGGCCCGTGCCGTGCACGACGCGAAGGGCGCCTTCCTCCGAGCGGGAGGAAGGCGCCCTTCGCGCGTGTCCGGTGCCGGCGTCAGCCGTCCGTTGTCGGCGTCAGCCGCTCACGCCCCGGCCCAGCTCCCAGAGCTGGAGCGAGGAGGAGGAGTTGAGGAGGTAGGCCGTGCCGGTGACGTCGTCGCGGGTGGCGACGTACTGCTTGCCCTGCCAGAGCGGGATCAGCGGGACGTCCTTGGCGGTGATGTCCTGGACCTCGGTGAGGGTGTCCACCGCGGAGAGCCGGTCGGCCTCGCCGCGGGAGGCGGGGATCAGGTTGTTGATGATCTCCGGGTTGGAGTACGGGATGTTGAGGGTGTTCTTCTTGTCGAGGAACGGCGCGATGAAGCTGTCCGCGTCCGGGAAGTCGGGGAACCAGCCCATGCCGAACACGTCGTACTCGCGGTTCCGCTCCGCCTTGTGGAACTTCTCCCAGGGCGTGCCCTTGATGTCGACGTCGAACAGACCGCTGTCGTTGAGCTGCTTCTGGAGGTGCTCGAACTCCGGCTTGGTCGCGGCGCCGTAGTGGTCCGTCGTGTAGTCCAGCGTCAGCTTGACCGGCGTAGTGATGTCCGCGTCCTCCAGCATCGCCTTCGCCTTGGCGACACTGGGGTCGCCGTACTTGTTGAAGAACGAGTTGGAGTGGCCGGTGATGCCGGCCGGAACCATCGAGTAGAGCGGTTCGGCCTGGGATCCGTAGACCGCGGAGACGAGTTCGCTGCGGTTGATGACCTGGGCCATCGCCGTACGAACGGCCTTGTCCTTGACCGTCGAGGCGTCCGTGTTGAAGGCGAGGTAGCGGATCTCGAGACCGGCCACCTCGACCAGGTCGACGTCGCCGTCCGTGGCCTTGGACAGGTTCTGGATCTGTTCCGGCGTCATCGCGCGGGTCATCACGTCGATGTCGCCCTTGTCGATGGCGTCGCCCATGGCTTCGGCGTCGGCGAAGGACACGAGTTCGACCTTGTCGTTGTTCACCTTGAGACTCCCCTTGTATTTGGGGTTCTTGGTGAACACGGCCTTGGTCATCTGGTCGTCCTTGACCTCGGCCTTCATCGTGTACGGGCCCGAGCCGGTCAGCTCGAAGCCGTCGCGCAGCTTGTCCTTCGCGTAGTCGTCCGGGTTGACGATGCCGGCGACCGGCGTCGACAGCTTGAACGGGAAGGTGGCGTCGGCGGTGTTGAGGTGGAAGATGACCTCGCGGTCGCCCTTCGTCTCGACGGTGTCGACCGTGGAGAGGATGGAGGCGACCTCGGTGTCGGCGTCGATCTTCCGGACACGCTCGATGGAGTACTTCACGTCCTCGGCGGTGACGGGGTCGCCGTTGGCGAACTCCAGGCCGTCGCGCAGGGTGCAGGCGTAGCGCTCGTTGCCGGTGTCGGTGAATCCGCACTGCTGGGCGGCCTCGGGCACGGGTTCGCCGTCACCGCGGGGCAGCACCATCAGCGTCTGCGAGGTCTGGCGCATGATGTTCCAGGCGCCGACGTCGTAGGCGTACGCCGGGTCGAAGGGCGCGGTGATCTCTTTCGAGACGCTGAACCCGTCCGTGGTGCCGACGGCGATCGCGTCCCCGTCGCCGCTGCCGCTGTCCGACCCACCGCAGGCGGCCAGTACCGGCGCGAGCAGGCCGACGACCGCCGGCAGCACCAAAGTCTTGCGGTTCATGCTCGAGTTTCTCCAGAGCTGTCGGTCCGTGTATCCGGCATGCAGGGGGTGTCGCTGCGGATCACGGGGGTAGTGGCCGATGTTCTCGCGACGAGATTAGTCCGCGCCCGCACGGGCGCTCGCAGCCACTGGAGTTGAGGGCTCATCACGGAGCGAAACCGGGTGTGGACACACCGAAAACCCGACAGTGGAAGGATTCGTGCAGGGTTTCACCAATCAGGACACAAGGGCTCCTCGACAACGTTCGCCACGCCGTACGCAGCACACCCGAGCACCCCTGTCGACCCCTGAGAAGGTGGCGAACCTCACAGTCGGACTTCGCTCGCTCGCACCGGAATTCGGCCACCGGAGGCGGCGGAAATGGACGGTGAACATGTGCCGGTCGCGCCGGGCGGCCCTTCCTCGAAATTGCCGCGCCGACGCGCCCGCACACGTGGTGAACGGCTAGCGCATTTGCGTCATCAGACCGCGCAGAAATGTCAGGTCGACCTCTTCCAGGGAGGCGACCACCGTGCGCCGGGCGGCCGGGGTGATGGGTGCGACCGACGGCACCGCCACGACATGGCAGCCGGCGGACTCCGCGGCGGCGACCCCGGTCGCGGTGTCCTCGACGACGGCGCACCGGGTCGGGTCCACGCCGAGCCCGGCCGCCGCCGCCAGGTACGGGTCGGGGTGAGGCTTGGTGCGCGGTACCTCGTCGCCGGCGATGGTGAGGGCGAAGTGCTGGGGGCCCAGCGCCTTCAGGACGCGGTCGATGATGCGCCGGTGCGAGGCGGAGACCAGGGCGGTGGGGATCTCGTGCGCGGACAGCTCCGCGAGCAGTCGGGCGGCGCCGGGCATGAGGGGCAGGTCACGGCCGATGCGCTGCTCGAAGCCGTCGTTGAGCAGGACGCTCAGTTCGGCCAGGGTGATGTTCGCGCCGGTGGCCTCGATCAGGAAGCCGGCGCTGCGCGTCATCGGGCCGCCGACCACGACATGGCGCCAGGAGTCGTCGAGGGTGTGGCCGAGGGAGGCGAAGATTTCCGTCTCGACGTCCCACCAGAAGCCCTCGGTGTCCACCAGGGTGCCGTCCATGTCGAGGAGCACGGCCTGTAGGGCTGAGCCTTCGGCCGTACGGGTTCCGAGCGCGGGGACCGTGCTGGTCATCCACGTACCTCCTTGAGGGACGATCAGGCCGGCTCCCACGAAAGGGAGCCGGCCTGCGGTGGACCGACCAGTGTACGTCGTGCGGGGCGCGAACGCCTGGTGAGGCCCGGGAGGTGCCGCGGAGCCTCAGCGGGCGTTGAAGTACTTCGCCTCGGGGTGGTGGATGACGATGGCGTCGGTGGACTGCTCGGGGTGGAGCTGGAACTCCTCGGACAGGTGGACGCCAATGCGCTCCGGCTCCAGCAGGGCGGCGATCTTGGCGCGGTCCTCCAGGTCCGGACAGGCGCCGTAGCCGAGGGAGAAGCGGGCGCCCCGGTACTTCAGGGCGAACATGTCCTCCATCTCGGCCGGGTCCTCCCCTGCGAAGCCGAGTTCCGAGCGCACGCGCGCGTGCCAGTATTCGGCGAGTGCTTCGGCGAGCTGGACGGACAGGCCGTGGAGTTCGAGGTAGTCGCGGTAGGCGTTGGCCTCGAACATGCGGGCGGTCTCCTCGCCGATGCGGGAACCGACGGTGACGACCTGGAAGCCGACCACGTCGGTCTCGCCGGACTCCTCCGGGCGGAAGAAGTCGGCCAGGCACAGGCGCCGGCCGCGGCGCTGGCGCGGGAAGGTGAAGCGGGTGCGTTCGTTGCCGTCGTCGTCGAGGACGATCAGGTCGTCGTCCTTGGACACGCAGGGGAAGTAGCCGTAGACCACGGCCGCCTCCAAAAGGTTGTCCGTCTGGAGCCGGTCCAGCAGGCCCCGCAGCCGCGGCCGGCCCTCGGACTCGACCAGTTCCTCGTAGGAGGGCCCCTCACCGGTGCGGGCCTGCTTGAGCCCCCACTGGCCCTTGAAGAGAGCGCCCTCGTCCAGCCAGGACGCGTACTCCTTGAGCTGGATGCCCTTGACCACGCGGGTGCCGCGGAAGGGCGGGGCCGGGACCGGGTTGTCGGTGGCGACGTCGGAGCGGACGTGGCCCTCCTCCGGCCGGTCCTCGACCTCGACGGTGGCGGCCCGCACCCGGCGCTGCTTCAGCTCCGGCAGCCTGGCACCGGGCACACCGCGCTTGATCCCGATCAGCGCGTCCATCAGGCGCAGACCCTCGAACGCGTCGCGGGCGTAGCGGACCTCGCCGTCGTAGATCTCGTGCAGGTCCTGCTCGACATAGGCGCGGGTCAGCGCGGCGCCGCCGAGGATGACGGGGTAGTCGGCGGCCAGCTTGCGCTGGTTCAGCTCTTCCAGGTTCTCCTTCATGATCACGGTGGACTTGACGAGGAGGCCGGACATGCCGATGACGTCGGCCCGGTGCTCGTCGGCCGCCTCCAGGATCGCCGAGACGGGCTGCTTGATCCCGAGGTTGACGACGTTGTAGCCGTTGTTCGACAGGATGATGTCGACGAGATTCTTGCCGATGTCGTGGACATCACCGCGGACGGTGGCCAGCACGATCGTGCCCTTGCCGTCGTCGTCGGTCTTCTCCATGTGCGGCTCCAGATGAGCCACCGCGGTCTTCATGACCTCGGCGGACTGGAGCACGAACGGCAACTGCATCTGGCCGGAACCGAACAGCTCACCGACCACCTTCATGCCGTCGAGCAGGGTGTCGTTGACGATGTCGAGGGCCGGACGCTCCCCAAGGGCCTCGTCGAGGTCCTGCTCCAGGCCGTTCTTCTCACCGTCGATGATGCGGCGCTTGAGGCGCTCCTCCAGCGGGAGGGCGGCCAGTTCCTCCGCCTTGGACGCCCTCAGCGACTTGGCCGTGGCCCCCTCGAAGAGCGCCATCAGCTTCTGGAGCGGGTCGTAGCCCTCACGGCGCCGGTCGTAGATCAGGTCCAGGGCCGTGGTGACCTGCTCCTCGTCGAAGCGGGCGATCGGCAGGATCTTCGACGCGTGCACGATCGCCGAGTCGAGTCCGGCCTTGACGCATTCGTCGAGGAAGACCGAGTTGAGCAGGATGCGGGCGGCCGGGTTGAGGCCGAAGGAGATGTTCGACAGGCCCAGCGTGGTCTGCACGTCCGGGTGGCGCCGCTTCAGCTCCCGGATGCCCTCGATGGTGGCCACACCGTCACCCCGGGACTCCTCCTGACCGGTACAGATGGTGAAGGTCAGGCAGTCGACGAGAATGTCCGACTCGTGAATGCCCCAGTTGCCGGTCAGATCCTCGATCAGCCGCTCGGCGATCTCGACCTTCTTCTCCGCGGTGCGGGCCTGGCCCACCTCGTCGATGGTCAGCGCGATCAACGCCGCCCCGTGCTCCCGGGCCAGCTTCGTGACCCGCGCGAACCGGGACTCGGGACCCGCACCGTCCTCATAGTTCACCGAGTTGATCACCGCGCGGCCGCCGAGCTTCTCCAGACCCGCCCGGATCACGTCGACCTCGGTCGAGTCCAGCACGACCGGCAGCGTCGAGGCCGTCGCGAACCGGCCGGCCAGTTCCTCCATGTCCGCGACGCCGTCCCGGCCGACGTAGTCCACGCACAGGTCGAGCATGTGCGCGCCCTCGCGGATCTGATCGCGGGCCATCTCCACACAGTCGTCCCAGCGGCCATCCAGCATGGCCTCGCGGAACTTCTTCGACCCGTTGGCGTTCGTACGCTCACCGATCGCCAGGTAGGAGGTGTCCTGCCGGAAGGGCACGGTCTGGTAGAGCGAGGCGGCGCCGGGCTCGGGGCGCGGGTCGCGTGCGCTGGGGGTGGTGTCCCGGACCCGCTCCACCACCTGGCGCAGGTGCTCGGGCGTGGTGCCGCAGCAGCCGCCGACCAGGGACAGCCCGTACTCGCGCACGAACGTCTCGTGCGCGTCGGCCAGCTCCGGCGCCGACAGCGGATAATGCGCGCCGTCCTTGCCCAGCACAGGCAGACCCGCATTGGGCATGCAGGTCAGCGGAATACGCGAGTGCCGGGCGAGGTAGCGCAGGTGCTCGCTCATCTCCGCCGGACCGGTCGCGCAGTTCAGGCCGATCATGTCGATACCCAGCGGCTCCAGCGCGGTCAGCGCCGCACCGATCTCCGAACCCAGCAGCATCGTGCCCGTCGTCTCCACCGTGACCGACACGATCAGCGGCAGATCGAAGCCCAGCACATCCAGGGCGCGCCGCGCACCGAGCACCGAAGCCTTCGTCTGGAGCAGATCCTGCGTCGTCTCCACCAGCAGCGCGTCCGCACCACCCGCGACCAGACCCTCCGCATTGCGCTGATAGGCGTCCCGCAGCACCGTGTAGGGGGCGTGGCCCAGGGTGGGGAGCTTGGTGCCCGGCCCCATGGAGCCCAGCACCCAGCGCTGCCGCCCGTCACGCGCACCGAACTCGTCGGCGACCTCACGGGCCACCCGCGCACCCGCCTCGGACAGCTCGTGCACCCGCTCGGGAATGTCGTACTCACCCAGAGCGGAGTGGTTGGCGCCGAAGGTGTTCGTCTCCACGCAGTCCACACCGGCCGCGAAGTACTCCTCGTGCACCGAACGCACGATGTCGGGCCGGGTCAGGTTCAGGACCTCGTTGCACCCCTCCAACTGCTGGAAATCGTCCAGCGTGGGGTTCTGGGCCTGCAACATGGTGCCCATCGCGCCGTCGGCGACCACCACACGGGTGGCCAGGGCCTCTCGAAGGGCGGACACGCGGGTGCGGGTGTCGGCGGGCGGGGTGGATGGCGACGAGGCCATGAAAGGGCTCCCTAGGATGCGACGGCTGTCGGCTTTGCCTCTGCCCGGTGCCGTCCGTCGTGGACGTCCCCGGGGAGAACGCACGCCGCCAGGGTAGCCGGGACCGGGGGCTGATGGTCAGGGCGTCCACGAGACGGACGAGGATGGCGGGGCGAATACCCGCCGAACGGACGAGCCCGTCCCGCCCGGACCGTCCCGCTCCGGCGGTGGCCCGCGCCCGGCGCACGCGCGGGGTGCACGCATCTCGCACGGAACGGCCGTGGTCACCGGGAGGTGGCCGAAGTGCAACAGTTGCCCACCGACCATTGGCGGGAGGTCGGCATCGACCGGTAGTGTTCGGCATTGCCGAACGACGTCAGCGACGCCGAGGTCGGCAGTCGAAGGGGACGGAGGCAGTACGTCGATGGCACGGAACATCCAGTCGCTCGAGCGGGCGGCCGCGATGCTGCGCCTGCTCGCGGGCGGCGAGCGGCGGCTCGGCCTGTCGGACATCGCCTCGTCCCTGGGTCTGGCCAAGGGCACCGCGCACGGCATCCTGCGCACCCTCCAACAGGAGGGCTTCGTCGAGCAGGACGACGCCTCCGGGCGCTATCAGCTGGGCGCCGAGCTGCTGCGCCTGGGCACGACGTACCTGGACGTGCACGAGCTGCGGGCGCGTGCCCTGGTGTGGACGGACGACCTGGCCCGCTCCAGCGGGGAGAGCGTCCACCTCGGGGTGCTGCACCAGCAGGGCGTCCTGATCGTGCACCACGTCTTCCGGCCCGACGACAGCCGGCAGGTCCTGGAGATCGGGGCCATGCAGCCGCTGCACTCCACGGCCCTGGGCAAGGTGCTGTCAGCGTACGACCCCGTGGCGCACAGCGAGGCGCTGGAGGCCGACCGCAAGGCGTACACGGACCGGACCGTCTGCGAGCCGGACGGCTTCGAGCACATCCTGGACATCACCCGCGCGCGCGGGTACGCCGCCGACGTCGAGGAGACATGGGAGGGCATCGCCTCCATCGCCGCCCCCATCCACGACCGCAGGCGCATGCCGGTCGGCGCGGTCGGCATCACCGGCGCCGTGGAACGGCTGTGCCGGGAGGGCGAGCTGCGACCCGAGCTGGTCGCGGCGGTACGGGACTGCGCCCGCGCGGTGTCGCGGGACCTGGGCGCCGGGCGGTTCTAGGG
The DNA here is from genome assembly GCF_002188365.1 of Streptomyces sp. CS113. Classification (NCBI taxonomy): domain Bacteria; kingdom Bacillati; phylum Actinomycetota; class Actinomycetes; order Kitasatosporales; family Streptomycetaceae; genus Streptomyces; species Streptomyces sp. CS113. Next base: position 6,859,627 of record NZ_KZ195574.1, on the reverse strand, counting down.
CACACACGGGCCGGCGCGAGCCGACACGGGCCGACACGAGGCCGGGACACCGAAGGTGTTCCGGCCTTCGACGTTCCCGCGGGACGGCCGGGCGGGAGATCGATAGCCCACGACGATCAATAACGATCGTGCTTTCGATAACACAGCTCTTGACGCACGCGTGCCACCGAACGAGACTCGCGTCCATCGGTCGGCATTGTCGAACACCTACCGGCAATAAGCGTTAGAGTGTGACAGTGCCAAGGGCCGCCATCGCTCTCATACCGAGGGCGCCGGAACACCCGGAGGGACCCGGGGGTTCGGCTTCCCCTGGACGAAGGACAAAGGAGTCGCGGGTGTCCAGCTCCGACATCTTCATCGGCGAGACCATCGGTACCGCCATACTCATCCTGCTCGGCGGCGGCGTGTGTGCCGCCGTGACGCTCAAGGCCTCCAAGGCACGCAACGCCGGCTGGGTCGCCATCGCCCTCGGGTGGGGCTTCGCCGTCATGACGGCGGCCTACATATCGGGTCCGCTCTCCGGAGCCCACCTGAACCCGGCCGTGACGATCGGCATCGCGATCAAGGACGGCGACTGGAGCAACACGCCGACCTACTTCGCGGGCCAGATCCTCGGCGCCATGATCGGCGCGGTGCTGGTCTGGATCACCTACTACGGCCAGTTCCAGGCCCACCTCACCGACCGGGAGATCGTCGGCGGCCCGGGCGCGCAGGACACGACGGCCAAGTCCGTCGAGGCGCAGGAGAAGGGCGCCGGCCCGGTCCTGGGCGTCTTCTCCACCGGTCCGGAGATCCGGCACACGGTCCAGAACCTCGCCACCGAGATCATCGGCACCTTCGTCCTGCTCCTCGCCATCCTGACCCAGGGCCTGAACGACGAGGGCAACGGTCTCGGCATCCTGGGCGCCCTGATCACCGGCTTCGTGGTGGTCTCCATCGGCCTGTCGCTCGGCGGCCCGACGGGATACGCGATCAACCCGGTCCGCGACCTCGGCCCGCGCATCGTGCACGCCCTGCTGCCCCTGCCCAACAAGGGCGGCTCCGACTGGTCCTACGCCTGGATCCCGGTCGTCGGTCCGCTGATCGGCGGTGCGATCGCCGGAGGTGTCTACAACCTCGCGTTCGCCTGAGCGGGCCCCCGCTCGGCGATCATCGAGCCGCAGACCACGCGCCGTACGCACCGGCCACCGCCACCCACCACGGAACCCCAGGAGCACACAGTGACCGACTCCCACACCGCAGGCCCCTTCATCGCCGCGATCGACCAGGGCACCACGTCCTCGCGCTGCATCGTCTTCGACCGCGACGGGCGCATCGTCTCCGTCGACCAGAAGGAGCACGAGCAGATCTTCCCCAAGCCGGGGTGGGTCGAGCACAACGCCACCGAGATCTGGACCAACGTCCAGGAGGTCGTCGCCGGAGCCGTCGAGAAGGCCGGCATCACCCGCGACGACATCAAGGCCATCGGCATCACCAACCAGCGCGAGACCACCCTCGTCTGGGACAGGAACACCGGTGAGCCCGTCCACAACGCCATCGTCTGGCAGGACACCCGCACCGACGCCCTGTGCAAGGAGCTCGGCCGCAACGTCGGCCAGGACCGCTTCCGCCGCGAGACCGGCCTGCCGCTGGCCTCCTACTTCGCCGGTCCCAAGGCCCGCTGGCTGCTCGACAACGTCGACGGCCTGCGCGAGCGCGCCGAGGCGGGCGACCTGCTGTTCGGCACCATGGACACCTGGGTCATCTGGAACCTGACCGGCGGCGTGAACGGCGGCAAGCACGTCACCGACGTCACCAACGCCTCGCGCACCATGCTGATGAACCTGCACACCATGGCGTGGGACGAGAAGATCGCCGAGTCGATCGGCGTGCCGATGCAGATGCTCCCGGAGATCCGCTCCTCCGCCGAGGTGTACGGCGAGATCACCGGCGGCCGCCTGGGCGAGCTGCTCGGCGGCATCCCGGTCGCCTCGGCGCTCGGTGACCAGCAGGCGGCCCTGTTCGGCCAGACCTGCTTCTCCGAGGGCGAGACCAAGTCGACGTACGGCACCGGCACCTTCATGGTGATGAACACCGGTGACAAGCTCATCAACTCCTACTCGGGCCTGCTGACCACGGTCGGCTACAAGATCGGCGACCAGGACACGGTCTACGCCCTGGAGGGCTCGATCGCCGTCACCGGTTCGCTGGTGCAGTGGATGCGCGACCAGATGGGCCTGATCTCCACCGCCGCCGAGATCGAGACCCTCGCCCTGACCGTCGAGGACAACGGCGGCGCCTACTTCGTCCCGGCCTTCTCCGGACTGTTCGCCCCGTACTGGCGCTCCGACGCCCGCGGTGTGATCGCCGGCCTCACCCGGTACGTCACCAAGGCGCACCTCGCGCGCGCCGTCCTGGAGGCCACCGCCTGGCAGACCCGCGAGATCGCGGACGCCATGACGAAGGACTCCGGGGTGGAGCTGACCGCCCTCAAGGTCGACGGCGGCATGACCTCCAACAACCTGCTGATGCAGACCCTCGCCGACTTCGTGGACGCCCCCGTGGTGCGCCCGATGGTCGCCGAGACCACCTGCCTCGGCGCCGCCTACGCCGCCGGCCTGGCCGTCGGCTTCTGGAACAGCACCGACGACCTGCGCGCCAACTGGCGGCGGGCCGCCGAGTGGACCCCCCGCATGGACGCGGAGATCCGCGACCGTGAGTACAAGAGCTGGCTCAAGGCCGTCGAGCGGACCATGGGCTGGCTCGAGGACGAGGAGTAAGAACGACCATGACCACTCAGTCCACCCTGCAGTCCGTGCCTGCCCTGGGTACGCACCCGGCCTCCGGCTCCAACCCGAGCCGGGCCGAGACCCGGGAGCAGCTCTCCAAGGCGTCGTACGACCTTCTCGTGATCGGCGGCGGCATCCTGGGCATCTCCACCGCCTGGCACGCCGCGCAGTCCGGCCTCAGGGTGGCCGTGGTCGACGCCGGCGACTTCGCCGGCGCCACCTCCTCCGCCTCCTCCAAGCTGCTCCACGGCGGGCTGCGCTACCTTCAGACCGGCGCGGTGAAGCTGGTGGCGGAGAACCACTTCGAGCGCCGTGCGGTCTCCCGCCAGGTGGCTCCCCACCTGGCGAACCCGCTCACCTTCTACCTCCCCGTGTACAAGGGCGGGCCGCACGGCGCGGCGAAGCTCGGGGCCGGTGTCTTCGCGTACTCGGCGCTGTCCGCCTTCGGCGACGGCGTCGGCCACCTGCTCTCCCCGGCCAAGGCCGCGCAGGACGTGCCGGAGCTGCGCACCGACAACCTCAAGGCCGTGGCCGTGTACGGCGACGACCAGATGAACGACGCCCGCATGGCCCTGATGACCGTCCGCGCGGCGGTCGAGTCCGGCGCGGTGGTCCTCAACCACGCCGAGGTGACGGGGCTGCGCTTCACCAACGGCCGGGTGACCGGGGCCGAGCTGAAGGACCGGCTGTCCGGCGACGAGTTCGGCGTGAACGCCCGGCTGGTGCTCAACGCCACCGGTCCGTGGGTCGACCACCTGCGCCGCATGGAGGACCCGGCGGCGGCGCCGTCGATCCGGCTGTCCAAGGGCGCGCACCTGGTGCTCAAGCGCACCGCGCCGTGGAAGGCCGCGCTGGCCACCCCGATCGACAAGTACCGGATCACCTTCGCCCTCCCCTGGGAGGACATGCTGCTGCTCGGTACCACCGACGAGGAGTTCGAGGGCGACCCCGGGGACGTCGCGGTCAACGACAAGGACATAGCCCAGATCCTCGACGAGGCCGCGTTCTCCATCCGCGACCAGCAGCTCGACCGGGACCTCATCACGTACTCCTTCGCGGGGCTGCGGGTGCTGCCGGGCGGTCCGGGCGACACGGCGAAGGCCAAGCGGGAGACGGTCGTCACCGAGGGCCGGGGCGGCATGCTGTCCGTCGCGGGCGGCAAGTGGACCACCTTCCGCCACATCGGCCGTACGGTGATGAAGAAGCTGGAGGCGCTGCCGGGCCACCCACTGGGCGACGACTTCGAGCCCATCGCGTCGCTGCCGAAGAAGCTGCCGCTGCCCGGCGTCGCCAACCCGCGCGCGGTCGCCCACCGGCTGCTGGTGGACGGTTCGGCGCCCGGCCCGCGGATGGCGGCCGACACCGCCAGGCACCTGGCCACGCACTACGGTTCGCTCGCCTTCGACATCGCCCGGCTCGCGAACGAGCGTCCCGAGCTGGGCCGGCGCGTCCACCCGGACGCCCCCGAGATCTGGGCGCAGGTCGTGTGGGCCCGGGACAACGAGTGGGCCGAGACGGCGGACGACGTGCTGCGCCGCCGTACGACGCTGACGATCCGCGGCCTGGCCACGGACGACGTCCGCGCGCAGGTGCAGGACGTGCTCGACAAGAAGTAGGGCCCCCTTTCAACGACGGGCGTCGGGTGTCCGCACGCCTGGTACGGGGCAGTGATCCGTTCACTGCCCCGTGCACAGGGGCTGCGGGCGGCCCCTCGGCACGCCGTAAGGTTGGGGGGTACGCGAGGGCACGTCGGAAGGAGGCGCTGGGTGATCGAGCTCGAGGGGGTTCCCGAGCTGGTCGACCCGGTCATGGTGGCCGCGTTCGAGGGCTGGAACGATGCCGGTGACGCCGCCTCCACCGCGGTCGCGCATCTCGACAGGGAGTGGAAGGGCGAGGTGTTCGCGGCGCTGGACGCCGAGGACTACTACGACTTCCAGGTCAACCGTCCCACGGTGTTCATGGAGGACGGCGTACGCAAGATCACCTGGCCGACGACCCGGCTGTCGGTGGTCCGCGTCGGCGGTGACAAGCCGCGCGACCTCGTACTCGTCCGCGGTATCGAACCGTCCATGCGCTGGCGTTCGTTCTGCAACGAGCTGCTCGGTTTCGCCCATGAGCTGGGCGTCGAGCTGGTGGTCGTGCTGGGCGCCCTGCTGGGCGACACGCCGCACACCCGTCCGGTCCCGATCAGCGGGACCACGTCGGACGCCGACTTGGCGCGGCGGATGGACCTGGAGGAGACCAAGTACGAGGGGCCCACGGGCATCGTCGGCATCCTCCAGGAGGCGTGCACGCACGCGGGCGTGCCGGCCGTGTCGCTGTGGGCGGCGGTGCCGCACTACGTGTCGCAGCCGCCGAACCCGAAGGCCACGCTGGCGCTGCTGAACCGGCTGGAGGACCTGATCGGCGTGCGGGTCCCGCTGGGCGAGCTGCCCGAGGACGCGCGTGCCTGGCAGGTGGGCGTGGACCAGTTGGCCGCGGAGGACACCGAGGTCGCCGAGTACGTGCAGTCGCTGGAGGAGGCCCGGGACACGGCGGAGCTGCCGGAGGCGTCGGGTGAGGCGATCGCGCGGGAGTTCGAGCGGTATCTGCGGCGGCGGGACGGGTCGGGGACGGGTGGGCCCGGCCCCGGGGGTCCTGGCGGGCATGCCACGGCGGACGGCGGTGACGGGCCGTCCGGGGCGCCGTTCCTGCGGGACAACCCTGGTGGACGGACGCGGCCGCCGAAGCCGCCGAAGGCGGGCGGGGACGACGAGGAGTCGTCGGAGGACTGAGCGCAAGAACCGGGGGCCGCTTCCTGAGAAGCGGCCCCCGGTTCTTGCGTCGCTGCGCCTGTTTACAGCGCCACGCCCAGCAGGGCGTCCACCGCGCGGGAGACGACGCCCGGGGCGCCGGCGTCCGTGCCGCCGGTCTCCTGCTGGAGGGCGGCCCAGCGGTCGACCGCGGCGAGGGCGGCCGGGGAGTCCAGGTCGTTCGCGAGGGCTTCGCGGATCTGCTCCACCAGGGCCTCGGCGGGCGGGCCGTCGGGGCGGGAGACTGCGGCGCGCCAGCGCTCCAGGCGGGCTAGGGCGTCCTGAAGCACCTGGTCGGTCCACTCCCAGTCGGAGCGGTAGTGGTGGGCGAGCAGCGTGAGCCGGATGGCGGCCGGGTCGACTCCCTCGCGGCGCAGCTGCGACACGAAGACCAGGTTGCCCTTGGACTTGGACATCTTCTCGCCGTCGAGTCCGACCATGCCGGCGTGCACGTACGCCTTGGCCATGGGGAACTCGCCGGTGAGGGCCTGGGCGTGCGAGGCGCCCATCTCGTGGTGCGGGAAGGCGAGGTCGGAGCCGCCGCCCTGCACGTCGAAGCTCATGCCGAGGTGGTCCAGGGCGATGGCGACGCACTCGATGTGCCAGCCGGGCCGGCCGCGGCCGAGCGTGCCGCCGTCCCAGCTGGGCTCGCCCTCGCGGGCGGCCATCCACAGCATCGGGTCGAGCGGGTTCTTCTTGCCCGGCCGGTCCGGGTCGCCGCCCCGCTCCGCGGAGAGCAGCCGCATCGCGGCGGCGTCCAGGTTCGAGACGCTGCCGAAGTGCGGGTCGGTCTCGACGGAGAAGTAGGTGTCGCCCTCCAGCTCGTAGGCGGCGCCGGCGTCGCGCAGCCGCTCGACGAGCGGGACGATGCCGGGTATGGCCTCGACGGCTCCGACGTAGTGCCGCGGGGGGAGCATCCGCAGCGCCGTCATGTCCTCGCGGAAGAGGGCGGTCTCCTGCTCGGCGAGGGCGGTCCAGTCGACCCCGTCGCGCACGGCCCGCTCCAGGAGCGGGTCGTCCACGTCGGTGACGTTCTGGACGTAGTGGACCTGCCGCTTGGTGTCGAGCCACACGCGCTGTACGAGGTCGAACGCGTTGTAGGTCGCCGCGTGCCCCATGTGGGTGGCGTCGTACGGCGTGATGCCGCAGACGTAGATACGGGCGACGGGACCGGGGTCGAGGGTGACGAGGCCGTCGGTCGCGGTGTCGTGGATCCTCAGGTCGCGGCCCTGACCAGGCAGGGCGGGGACCTCGGAAGCGGGCCAGGCATGCATGTCATGAGCCTAACCGGACGGATGTTCCGTACACGAACCGGACCGGGCCGGATGGCCGGTGAGGCGTTCTTGCGCGACACCGGCCGTTGTGCGGCCTGGGTGGCTACACGGGCGGCCAGGGGATGGCCGGCCACTCGCCGCTCGGTTCGGGGTGCTTCCCGGAGTCCAGCAGGGCGTCGACCCGCGCGCGCGTGGCGTCGAGTTCGGCGGGGGTGATGAGCGCGGCGAGCCGGGTCGCCAGGGTGCCGCCGTCCTTCAGTGCCTCTTTGAGGGCGTCGAGGACCGCCAGGGCCTCCGCGGTGAGCGGGTCGCCCGCCCAGCCCCACAGGAGGGTGCGGAGCTTGTTCTCGGCGTTGAAGGTGACGCCGTGGTCGATGCCGTACAGCCGCTCCCCCGCCGCGGGCAGCAGGTGGCCGCCCTTGCGGTCGGCGTTGTTGATCACCGCGTCGAGTACGGCGAGCCGGCGCAGCCGTGCGTCGTCGGCGTGGACGAGCAGCGCGGTGCGGCCCTCGCCGACCTCGGCGAGGGCGATGCCCTTCCAGCCGGGGCCGGGCTCCTCCTCGTCCACCAGGGCGAGCAGTTCCGTCTCCGGCTCGGTCTCGATCCACAGCTGGACCATGCCCTCGCCGTACGGGCCGTCGCGCAGCACGGTGGGCGGGACCAGGCCCCAGCCGGTGGCCTCGGAGACCTCGTAGGCGGCGACCTCGCGCTGGGCGAGGGTGCCGTCGGGGAAGTCCCACAGCGGGCGCTCCCCGGCGACCGGTTTGTAGACGCAGGCCGCCTCGCGTCCCTCGTGCGTCACCGTGCAGTACAGCGCCGCGTTGGACGCGTCACGGATGCGTCCGCGCACGGTCAGTTCGCCCAGGGCGAGCAGTTCGGCCGCCGCCGCGTCGGTGGTCACGCTCCGCGGCGGTATCCGTTCTGGCGCGGACATACGTGTCCTTCCGGGTCGAGCGGGAGGCTGCACAGCGGGCACGGCGGCCGCCCGGCGTTGACGACGTCGAGGGCGCGCTTGGCGAAGGCCCTGGCCTGCGCGCCGGTGAGGCGGACCCGGAGCATGGGCGGGCCGTTCTCCTCGTCCTGGAGGAGCCGTTCCTCGGCCTCCGCCAGGTCCTCCTCGGACTCGGCGTCCAGCTCCACGAGGGCCTGCGCCTCGACGATCATGCGCTGGTCCTCGCCGTCCCAGGCGAGCGCCATGGTGCCGACCCGGAACTCCTCCTCGACGGGGGTGTCCAGCGGCGCGGTGTCGGCGGGCCCGGTGGGCGCGGTGGCGGGGACGACGGTGCTGCCGCCGCTGCGCCGTACGACTTCGTCCAGGAGCTCGTCCATGCGCTCGGCGAGGGCGGCGACCTGGGTCTTCTCCAGGGCCACGCTGGTCACCCGGGAGCCGGCGGAGGCCTGGAGGAAGAACGTACGGCGCCCGGGCAGCCCGACCGTACCGGCCACGAAACGTTCCGGTTGGTCGTAGAGGAACACCTGACGGGACACGTCCTGTCTCCATGGAAGTCGGGGAAGGCGGAAGATCGGATCGGGGTCACTGCCGCGACCGGTTCACCCTACTGCGGCGGACGATCACGGTGCGCCCGCACCACCCCCGACCGGGGCCTCGTCACCGGACGGCTCCTCGCGCGGGGCCAGGGAGGCGAAGTCGCCGGTGTCCCCGAGGCGGACGAGGAAGGGGCGCAGCCGGGTGTAGCGGATCGCGGTGACGGAGCAGGGCTCCACGGAGATCCGCTGGAACAGGTCGAGGTGGAGGCCGAGGGCCTCGGCGACGAGGGACTTGATGATGTCGCCGTGGGAGCACATGAGGTAGACGGCGTCGGGTCCGTGGTCGCGTTCCACGCGCGCGTTCCATTCGCGTACCGCCTCGGCGGCGCGGGTCTGCATGGCGCGCATGGACTCGCCGCCGGGGAAGGCCGCGGCGGAGGGGTGCGCCTGCACCACCTCCATCAGGGGCTCGTCCTTGAGTTCGGCGAGCTTGCGGCCGGACCAGTCGCCGTAGTGGCACTCCCCGATCCGTTCGTCGGTGTGGGCCCGCAGGCCGGGCCGGGCGTCGAGCAGCGGCCGGAGGGTCTCCTGGCAGCGTTGCAGCGGGCTGGTGACGATCTCGGAGAGTGGCAGGCCGGCGAGCCGCCCGGGGAGCGCGGCGGCCTGTGCGGCGCCGCGTTCGTCGAGGGCGACGCCGGGCGTCCAGCCGGCGAGCAGTCCCTCGGTGTTGGCGGTGGAACGTCCGTGCCTAACCAGGATCAGCGTGGGCATGCGGCCAGGGTAGGCGTACGGCGCGGTACAGGGGCGCCGGGGCGAGGGGAGAATGGGTTCGGTGATCGTCAACTGCGCCATTTACCGGGACGGGCACCGCACGGACGGGCCCGAGGACTTCTCCGACGCGCTCGGTGAGGCGCGGCAGGCGGGCGGGTTCGTCTGGATCGGCCTGCACGAGCCGACGGAGAAGGAGTTCGAGCTGGTCAGCCAGGAGTTCGGGCTGCATCCGCTGGCGGTGGAGGACGCCCTCAAGGCGCATCAGCGGCCCAAGCTGGAGGTGTACGACGACTCGCTCTTCGCCGTCCTCAAGCCGGTGGTGTACGAGCCGGACAGCGACGCCGTCTCGACCGGCGAGCTGATGATCTTCCTGGGCGACTCCTTCGCGGTCGTCGTCCGGCACGGCGAGGGCTCGCCGCTGAAGGCCGTACGGCAGCGTCTGGAGCACGAACCGGAACTGCTCGGCAAGGGCCCCACCGCGGTGCTGTACGCGATCGCGGACGCCACCGTGGACCACTACCTGGACGTGGCGGTGGAGCTCCAGACCGACCTGGAGGAGCTGGAGGCCGAGGTCTTCTCGCCGGACGGCGGTGGTACCCGGCACACCGCGTCGCGGATCTACAACTTCAAGCGGCAGGTGCTGGAGTTCCGCCGCGCGACCGGTCCGCTCGCGCCGCCGCTGGCCCGGCTCGCGGGCACGGGGGCGTACGGCGGCGGCGTGCCGTTCGTGAACGACCGGGCACGGCCCTTCTTCCGGGACGTGAGCGACCACCTCACGCGCGTGAACGAGTCGGTGGAGAGCCTGGACCGGCTGGTGTCGGACATCCTGTCGGCGCATCTGGCGCAGACGAGCGTCCGGCAGAACGACGACATGCGGAAGATCTCGGCGTGGGCGGCCATGGCGGCGGTCCCCACGATGATCGCGGGGATCTACGGCATGAACTTCGACCACATGCCGGAGCTGCACTGGGTGTGGGGCTATCCGGCGGTGATCGCGCTGATGGCCGTCCTGGAGGTGCTGTTGTACCGGCAGTTCAAGCGCCGCGGCTGGCTGTAGGGACGGCCGGGTCCGGTCAGGCGATCTCGGGGGCCGCGGTGGCGGGTCCGCCGAGCGCGTCGCGCCGTTCGGGGGCCCGCAGCGTCACCATGCGGCGCCAGCCGGCCAGCCGCTCGGCGGCGTACACCGCGTGGATGCCCGCCGCGAGCAGCGCCGACCTGGCCCGGGACCAGCCGAGGAGGCGCCCCATGCGGGCCATCACGGCGAGGCTGACGTCGCGGTGGACGCGGATCTCGGCGTGCGCGCACTCGCGCAGGGTGCGCCGGATGTACGGGCCGTGCCCGGCGGCGGCGTAGCGCAGCAGTTCCTCGTGGGAGTAGGCGAGGTGGTTGTCCTCGTCGGCCGAGATCATCCGGACCGCCCGGCCCAGGTCGGGGTGGACGGCGAAGTACTTGAGGAGCATCGCCATCTGCTCGGCCGCGCGCTGTTCGGTGACCCTGCTGTGGGCGAGGTAGGTGATGACGTCCCGCACGGTGAGGGGCTGGTCGGCCTTGAGCTTCTCGTGGGCGAGGCCGATGCCGTGCCGCTCCAGGAGCATCGTGTAGTCGGTCTCGGGCGGTACCTCGACGGGTTCGAGGCCGCGCTTCTTCAGCAGGGCGTTGAAGATCCGGCCGTGCTTGTCCTCGTCCGCGCCGTGCCGGGTGATCTTGGGGGCGAGGGCGCGTTCGCTCTCCGGCACCAGCGCCGCGATGCGCGCGTTCTCCCAGCCGCCCTGGGACTCGCCACTGGCCGCGATGGAGCAGAAGAGACGGAACGCCTCGTCGTTGTCGAGGATCTCCTGGAAAAGGCTCTTGGCCGAAAGCATCGGGGGCACCTCTCTGCCGCTGCGTGGTCCGCAGGTTCCGCACACTCCGCGATGCACGAGTCAAGTGCGGGAGAGGGGGCGCGGCAACAGGTGCGGCGCACAACTCCGCCGAAAGAAGGACGGCCGGGGACGCGGGAAGGCGTAACCCCGCGCGCGTGGGCGCGTTGTTCCCCGTGACGGCCGTGGCGGGGAAGACCCCCGAGCCCCCACCACGGCCGCAGAAACTTTCTCCGCGGTACTACGCCAGTCCGGCGCGCTCCAGGGCTTCGGTGCCCGCGCGGAGGGCGGCGAGCCGCTCGTCCAGGGTGAAGCCCGCGGGGGCGAGGGTCAGGGTGGTGACGCCGGCCGCGGCGTAGGCCTTCATCCGGTCGGCGATGCGGTCGACGGAGCCGAGCAGGGTCGTCTGGTCGATCAGCTCGTGCGGTACGGCCTCGGCGGCGCCCTGCTTGTCGCCGGACAGGTACTTGTCCTGGATCTCGGCGGCTTCCCGCTCGTAGCCCATGCGCTGGGCGAGCTGGTTGTAGAAGTTCTGCTTGCGGCTGCCCATGCCGCCGACGTAGAGGGCGGTGTAGGGGCGGAAGGTGTCGGCGAGGGTGGTGACGTCCTTGTCGTCGCCGAGGGCGAGCGGCAGGGTCGGGCAGACGTCGAACCCGTCGAGGGTCTTGCCGGCCTTTTCGCGCCCGGCGCGCAGGTGTTTGACGGCGGTCTCCTCCAGGTGGTCGGCGGAGGGGAAGATGAGCAGGGCGCCGTCGGCGATCTCGCCGGTCTGCTCCAGGTTCTTCGGGCCGATCGCGGCGATGTACAGCGGGATGTGCTCGCGCTGCGGGTGCACGGTCAGCTTGATGGGCTTGCCGGGGCCGCCGGGCAGCGGCAGCGTCCAGTGCCGGCCTTCGTAGGACAGCCGCTCCCGCGTCATCGCCTTGCGCACGATCTCGACGTACTCGCGGGTGCGGGCGAGCGGCTTGTCGAACGTGACGCCGTACCAGCCCTCGGAGACCTGCGGTCCCGACACGCCGAGGCCGAGGCGGAAACGGCCCTTGGACAGGGAGTCCAGGGTGGCGGCGGTCATCGCGGTCATCGCGGGCTGGCGGGCCGGGATCTGGAAGATCGCCGAGCCGACGTCGATGCGCTCGGTCTGGGCGGCGACCCAGGTCAGCACGGTGGCCGCGTCGGAGCCGTAGGCCTCGGCGGCCCAGCACACGGCGTATCCGAGCCGGTCGGCCTCCTGGGCGACGGCCAGATTGTCCGCGTCCATTCCGGCACCCCAGTAGCCGAGGTTGATCCCGAGCTGCATGGCCGATTCCCCTTACCGATCAGTAACGTGGCTGGTGCCCCGACCTTAGCGCGCGGAAATCGGTTGTCCACAGGCCCCCACAGGGCGAGCGGTGGCCAGTAATGTCGGCGTTCATGGAGCAGAGGCATCTCGGCCGCACCGGCCTGCGCGTGTCCCGCATCGGTCTAGGCACCCTGACCTGGGGCCGGGACACGGACGAGCATGACGCCGCGGACCTCTTGAAGACCTTCTGGGAAGCGGGCGGGACGCTCGTCGACACCGCGGACGTGTACGGCGACGGCGAGTCGGAGTATCTGCTCGGCCGCATCATGGAGGGCCTGGTGCCGCGCCGGGACCTGGTGATCTCGACGAAGGCCGGCAGCGTTCCGGATCCCGACCGCCGGTTCGACGGTTCGCGTGCCCATCTGCTCTCCGCGCTGGACGCCTCACTGGCCCGCCTGGGCACGGACCACGTCGACGTGTGGCACCTGCACGCCTTCGACCCGCACACCCCGCTGGAGGAGACGCTGCACGCCCTCGACGTGGCGGTCAGCAGCGGCCGGGCGCGCTACGCGGGGGTCTCCAACTTCTGCGGCTGGCAGCTGGCCAAGGCGGCGACCTGGCAGCTGGCGGCGCCCGGTGTGCGCAACCGGGTGGCGAGCACCCAGATGGAGTACTCGCTGCTCCAGCGGGGCGTCGAGCGGGAGGTGCTGCCGGCCGCCCTGGACCTGGGCATCGGGCTGCTGCCCTCGTCGCCGCTGGGACGCGGGGTGCTCACCGGCAAGTACCGCAAGGACGCCACGCCGCCGGACTCGCGGGGCGCCTCGGACCATCTGGCCCCGTTCGTCGAGCCCTACCTCGACGACACTGCCGGGCACATCGTGGACGCGGTGGCGACGGCGGCGGACGGGCTGGCGGTGACCCCGCTCCAGGTGGCGCTGGCCTGGGTCCGCGACCGGCCCGGGGTGGTCGCCCCGATCATCGGTCCGCGCAACGCGCAGCAGCTCACGGCGGCGCTGTCAGTGGAGACCCTTAGTCTTCCTGACGAGATCTGCCGGGCGCTCGACGACGTGTCGGCGCCCGTGCACCGCTATCCCGATCACGACTGGAGCACGCTGTGAGCACGGAGCCCGAGCCCGCCACCGAGGACGCCACGGACGCCGTGGAGACCGGGCCGGAGACCCCGGGCACCGCGGAGACGGCCGGGGCTTCCTCCGACGCGCGGTCGGACGAGCCCGCCGGGGACGGGGGCGAGTCGGCCGCGCAGGTGTCCGAGGTCGAGGCCGAGCTGGCCGCGCAGCGGATCGAGCGGGAGCGCATCGAGCGGCGGAAGGCCGAGAAGCAGGGGCCGATCGACGCCGGGGGCAAGCTCAGCGGCTCGGCGGCCGACCTGCTCGCCGCCGTACGCGCCGTGGAGAGCGGTGAGAAGCCGGCGGCCACGGTCTTCGGCGCCCCCGAGCCCGCGCGCCGCCCCGCGCCGGAGCCGGTGCGCCCGCCCCGGCCGGCGCCCGCGGAACCCTCCGCCGGGTCCGTGGGACCGGCGCCGGAGACCGTGCAGAGCGTGCGAGGCGTACTGGCGGAGGGCGGCGCCCCCGAAGGGCTCGCGCCGCAGACCGCCGCGCTCCTCGGTGAAGGCGCTCAGGACGCGCTGCGCGCGGACCCCTGGCTGTTGCTCCGGGTCGGCGGGGTGCGGCCGGAGCAGGCCGACGGGTTCGCCCGCGCGCTGCTCGGCGCCGAGTGCGGCCCGGACGACGAGCGGCGCGGCCGTGCCGTGACCGGGTGGCTGCTGGAGCAGGCGGCGCTGGCCGGACACACCGCGCTGGAGCTGCCGCGGCTCACCGCCACGCTGGCCCAGCGGGGCGTGCCGGATCCCGACGCGGCCGTGCAGAGCACGCTCGCCGAGGGCGAGGCACTCGCCTTCCAGGACGCCCTGGAGGAGACCGGCGCCCGCCGGGAGGGCGAGCAGGACGAAGAGGGCGAGGAGGGCGGGGAGCGTCCCGTCCGGGTGCTGATCGGTCTCGAGCGATACGCGCTCGCGGAGGAGAGCCTCGCCGACGGACTGGCCCGGCTGGTCAACTCGGCGCCCAAGCAGGACGGCTCCGCGGCGGACTGGGAGCAGGCTGCTGCCTCCGCGCAGGGCTCGGCGGCCGAGCTGATCCGTGCCGTCGCGGGCCACGGGCTGGTCCTGCACACCGGGGGCGAGGCGTCCCTGGCCGAGCCCGCCGCCCTGCTGCACGCGGCGCACGCCCTGGGCCTGCGGGCCTGGGCCGCCGCGCCCGGCCCGCTCGGCCGGGACCGCTTCGCCGCCCTGCTGGCCGAGCCGCCCTCCTCGGGACCCCAGGCTCCTGCCGCGGTCACCGTGACCGGGCTGCTGACCGGCGTCGAGGGTCCGGGGCGGGACGCCGACGGGGCGCTGGACCTCGATCTGCTCGTGGTGGTCGACGCGCCGCAGCTCGACGTGGAGGCGGGCGCCCTGCTCGCGGAGTCTCTGCCGGACGGGGCCCGGCTGGTGCTGGCCGGGGATCCGGCGGTGCTCTGGTCCGTGGGCCCCGGGCGGGTCTTCGCGGACCTGCTGGCGGCACGGGTCTGCCCCCAGATCGCCTCGCGGCGCCCGGACCCGGGTCCGCTCGGCGAACTGGTCTCCGGCATCGGCATCGGTGAGCTGAGCCAGGTGGAGGCGCCCGGCAAGGAGGTCGTGATCGTGCCGGTGCGGGACGCGGGCGAGGCCGTGCACCGCACCGTCCAGCTCGTGGCGGACTCGGTGCCGCGCGCGATCGGTGTCCCGGCCGAGGAGACACAGGTCATCACGCCGGGCCACGGCGGTGCCGCGGGCACACGCGTGCTCAACGCGGCGCTGAAGGAACGCCTCAACCCCGGCCCCGGGCGCTTCGGCGGTTTCGACCCCGGGGACCGGGTCGTCCACACGCCCGTCCCGGGCCGGGTGCTGCCGGGGCGGGTAATCACGGCCGACGCCGAGGGACTGCACCTGTCGTGCGCGGGCGAGACGGTGATCGTCCCCAGGGACCGGGTGGAGGGCTCGGTGCGGCACGGCTGGGCGCTGACCGCCCACCAGGCGCTGGGCGGCCGCTGGCCCGCGGCGGTCGTGGTGCTGCCCGGCGACGCCGTGCAGGCGCTCAGCCGTCCCTGGATCTACACGGCGTTCGGCCGGGCCGCCCGGCATCTGTCCGTGGTGCACGGCGTGGAGCAGGCCCTCCCCCGCGCGGTGGCCGAGACCCCGGCCAAGCCCCGTACCACCCGCCTGCCGATCCTGCTGGCCCCCCAGATCCCCACCACCACCGACTGACCCCCGGCGCGTGCCCTCTGGGCCACCCAGGGGGTCGACAACACCCGCGCCGACGCCACGCCCGGCGAAGGCCCCCAGGCCCGCCGTACGGGCTCCCCGGGCCCCGGCCGCCACCGGTCACGGGCGCCCGGCCCCGCCACCCGACGCGGGCCCGCCGGGCCGCCCAGGGGGCCGGCAGCGCTCGCGCCGTCATCGGGGCCGGGCGTCCCCGGGTGCCCGGGCCGGGTGGGGCGTGGCGGGGCACGAGGTCAGCGGTCGGCCTCCAGCCGTGTGGGGGCACCGTCCTCGTCGAGGTCCGTGTCGAGGTCCTCTTCCAGCTCCGCGAGGTCGGCCTCGTCGTCCTCGGCGTCATCGCCGTCCTCGGCGTCCTCGTCATCTCCGTCGTCGTCATCGCCGTCGTCGAACTCCTCGTCGAAGACCGCGCTGACGTCGAAGCGGCAGACCACCCGCTCGGGGTCGACCTGTTCGAACGGGTCCTCCAGCCACTCGCCGGGCTCGGCACTCTCGTCCGCGGCCGTCACCCAGAGCGTGGAGTCGCCCTCCTCGAGACCGAACTCCTTGTGCCGGGAGGCGATCTCGTCCGGCTCGAACTCGCCGAAGAGCAGGCCGAGGGCGCCGTGCACCGTGCCCGAGGCCCCGGCGCCCGGTGCGTCCTCGTCCGCCGCCTCGACCCGTCGGGCCTGGGCCATCAGCCGCTGCGGCTCGGCCACGGCGTAGTCGCGGCGGATCAGGACGCTCAGCGCGCTGGGTTCCTCCGGGCCCGTGTACGGCGGCAGCGTGTCCTCGCCGGGGATCTCGAAGGGAGTGACCTCGTCGTACCGGTCGTAGAGCAGTTCGTCGTACGCCTCCGCGGCCGCGGCCAGCTCGTTGAACGCGTCGTAGACGGCCGGGTCTTCCTCTCCCGACCGGCGTTCGACCGCGGCAAGGTGGCGGTCGAGCGCGGTCTTGACCGCCTCGGCGGCGGCGCGTACCTCGGCAGCGGTGGGCTGCGCAGCATCAGACATAGTGCAGACGCTATCCGTACCGGGCCCCAGCCCGCACAATAGATTCGATGCCGGAATACGAATTTGTCGATGTGTACCTACCGCGCGGGGTCACCCGCAAGGAGGCGGCACGTCAGCTGACGGACCATGCCGAGTACGGACACTGGGAGTTGTACCGCCTGACCCTGCTGCGTGACGGCAGCCGCAAGGTGCGGTTGCGGCGGCGGATCATCCGCCAGGTGCGCGCCACCTGGTGAGACGGGCGGAAACGGAGCGGGCCCCGCCGGTGCGGAGCCCGCTGCGTGTGCCGACGCGTCCGTCTCACGCCGAGGCGCGCGCCTTGCGGTAGAGCACCGTGCCCGCGAGCAGCGCGCCCGCGCCCACCGGCAGGGCGAGGCCCAGCGGCAGGTCGCTGCCGGTCTCGGCGAGCGCCGCGTCACCGCGGGGCTGGCCGACGGTCTGGGTGCCGGGCCGGTTGCGGTCCGTGGAGTCGTCCGGCGTCTCGCCGTCCGGGCCGGACGGCTTGTCCGGGGTGTCGGGGTTGCCGGGATTGCCCGGGTTGTGCGGCTCGCCGGGAGGCGTCTCGTGGTCGCCGGGAGGCGTCGAGTGATCCCCGTCACCCCCGTTGTTGCCGCAGTCGTTGCCGGTGGTGGGGTTGAGGGCGCCGACCACGTCGACGCTGTTGCCGCAGACGTTCACCGGCACCTCGATCGGCACCTCGACGTGATTGCCGGAGGCGACACCCGGCGAGTCGGTGGCGTGCCCGTCCGCGTGGGACCCCCCGTGCAACCCGCCCTTGCCGCCGGAGTCGCCGTGTCCGCCGGAGGCGTCGCCGCCCTGGTTGGCGCACGCGTTGCCCATCGCCGGGTTGAGGACGCCGACCACGTCCACCGTGTTGCCGCAGACGTTCACCGGCACGTGCACCGGGGCCTGCACCGTGTTGCCCGACAGCACGCCGGGCGAACCCGAACTCGAGCCGTGCGCACCCGAGTCCGCGTGGGCGGTGCCGCCCGCGGCGGCGATCACGCCGGTGGCCGCCGCCATCGTCATCAGGCCCTTGCGGGTGACCTGTCGCATTTCCTGAATCCCTGCCTTGTCCTGGTCCCGTGGTACCGAGAATGCCGAGCGTGCCGGAATTCCGGCGTCGCCGTCGTCCTCCCGCCTCGAATGTCCCCCGAAAGGCCGTCGGCCCCGGAGCGCATGGCGTGCACTCCGGGGCCGGCGGAATCAGACCCTCACGGGGCGGGGCACAACGTCACTTGTTGATGCAGACGTTGCCGAAGGCGGGGTTCAGCAGGCCGATCACGGAGATCGTGTTGCCGCAGACGTTCACCGGCACGTGCACGGGAACCTGAACGACGTTGCCGGAAAGGACGCCGGGCGAGTGCACGGCGGCACCCTGGGCCCCGGAGTCGGCGACGGCCATGCCCGCGCCCGCGAGAACCAGACCACCGGTGGCAGCCGCGGCGGCGACGACCTTCTTGAGCATTGTTCCTCCTAGTTGGCAAACGCGATCCCAAAATTTGCCGATCGCATCACCTGTAACGAGGAGGGAGTAATGAGGCTACGAGCTTATGAGCGCATTCACTCGCCCCGGTCACTTCCCGTACGCACGGGCGAATTCAGGACGCGTCGATGAAGCGGTCGAGCACCCGCACACCGAACTGGAGTCCCTCCACCGGCACCCGCTCGTCGACGCCGTGGAACATGCCCGCGAAGTCCAGCTCCGGCGGCAGCTTGAGCGGCGCGAAGCCGAAGCCGCGGATGCCGAGTTCGTCGAAGGACTTGGCGTCCGTACCGCCGGAGAGCATGTAGGGGATCGCCTTCGCGGCCGGGTCCTCGGCCACCAGGGCGGACTGCATCGCGTCGACCAGCGCTCCGTCGAAGGTCGTCTCGACGGCCTTGTTGGCGTGCACGTCCTCGCGCCGCACGAGCGGTCCGAGGATCCGGTCGACGTCGGCGAGGAACTCCTCCTCGTACCCGGGCAGGAAGCGGCCGTCGACGTGCGCGGTGGCCTCGCCGGGGATGACGTTGACCTTGTAACCCGCGCCCAGCTGGGTCGGGTTGGCGGTGTTGCTCAGGGTCGCGCCGATGAGCTTGGCGATGCCGCCGAGCTTGGCGATCGTCCCGTCCATGTCCTCCGGGTCCAGCTCGGTGCCGAGCGCGTCGCCCAGTTCGTCGAGGAAGGCCCGGGTGGTCTTGGTGACGCGGACGGGGAACTTGTGGCGGCCGAGGCGTGCGACGGCCTCGGACAGCTCGGTGATGGCGTTGTCGCGGTGGATCATCGACCCGTGCCCGGCGGTGCCGGCCACCGTCAGCTTCATCCAGTGGATGCCCTTCTCGGCCGTCTGGATCAGGTACAGGCGGCGCTGCTCGTTCACGGTGAAGGAGAAGCCGCCCACCTCGCTGATCGCCTCGGTGACGCCCTCGAAGAGGTCGGGGTGGTGGTCGACGAGATGCCGGGCGCCGTAGGTGCCGCCGGCCTCCTCGTCGGCGAGGAACGCGAGCACGATGTCCCGCGGGGGCTTGCGCCCGCTGCGCAGCCGGTCGCGGACGACCGCGAGCGTCATCGCGTCCATGTCCTTCATGTCGACGGCGCCGCGCCCCCACACGCAGCCGTCGGCGACCTCCCCGGAGAAGGGGTGGTGGGTCCAGTCGTCCGCGTTGGCCGGGACGACGTCGGTGTGGCCGTGGATGAGCAGCGCGGGCCGGGACGGGTCCTCGCCCTCGATCCGGGCCACCGTGGAGGCGCGTCCGGGGTGGGACTCGAAGATCCTCGGTTCGAGTCCCACCTCGGCGAGCTTCTCGGCGACGTACTCGGCGGCCTTGCGCTCGCCCGGCCCCGAGTGGTCGCCGTAGTTGCTGGTGTCGATCCGGATCAGTTCGCGGCAGAGGTCGACGACCTCGTCCTCGCCGGTGACGCTCCTGGCCGTGCCCGTGCCCGAGTCGCTCACGTGGTTCCTCCCGCTGTCACTGCTGGTGGGTCCCCCTCATCCTCCTCCCTGGGCCGCCCGGGCCCAAGGAGGGGGTGATCGGCCACCCCCGAAAGCCTGGTAATGTTTACGTCGTCGCCGCGGGGAGAAACCCGCACGACAGACACCTTGTCCGGGTGGCGGAATGGCAGACGCGCTAGCTTGAGGTGCTAGTGCCCTTTATCGGGCGTGGGGGTTCAAGTCCCCCCTCGGACACCAGCTGAGACCCCTGCTGAGCAGGGGTTTTCTGCTTTTCTCCGGCTGCCCTTCCTCTACAGTGGTCGCCATGACCAGCCCTTCCTGCCCCTGCGGGCGGTCCGAGCCGTACGAGAAGTGCTGCGGCCGTTTCCACGCCGGGGCCGCCGCCCCGACCGCCGAGGCCCTCATGCGCTCGCGCTACTGCGCCTTCGTCAAGGGGGACGCGGGCTACCTGCTGCGCACCTGGCACCCCCGCACCCGGCCCGCGCGGCTCGACCTCGACCCGGGCATGCGGTGGACCGGGCTGGAGATCCTGGACACGGCCGACGGCTCCGCCTTCCACGCCACCGGGACCGTGACGTTCCGGGCGTCCTACCGCGGCGGCTCGCTGCACGAGCGGAGCCGCTTCGAGCGCGTGGACGGGGCGTGGGTGTACGTGGACGGGGAGTTCCTCGACTGAGGACATCTCCTCTGACACCACCCCCGGCGTTCAGGGCGCCAGGATGTCCAGCTCCTGGAGCGCGCCCTCGGTGATCTCCCGGGTGAGCCGCTCGGCACGCTCGGCGTCGCGGGCGCGGACCGCCTCGGCGACCTGGACGTGCAGGGTGACGGCGGCCGGATCCGGGTCCTCGAACATCACGTCGTGATGGGTGCGGCCGGCCAGCACCTCGGCGACGACGCCGCCGAGGCGGGCGAACATCTCGTTGCCCGAGGCGGTGAGGATGACGCGGTGGAAGGCCACGTCGTGGAAGAGGTACTCCTCCAGCCGGTGGCCGCGTGAGTTGGCGACCATGCCGAGCGCGCACTCGGTCAGCTCGGCGCACTGCTCCGCCGTGGCGTGCCGTGCGGCCAGGCCCGCCGCGACCGGTTCGACGGCCGACCTCAGCACGGTCAGGGAGCGCAGCTGCCGGGGGCGTTCGGAGCCGGCCAGGCGCCAGCGGATGACCTGCGGGTCGTAGACGTTCCACTCGCACTCGGGCAGGACGGTGACGCCGACGCGGCGGCGCGACTCGACGAGGTGCATGGACTCCAGCACCCGGACCGCCTCCCGCATCACGGAGCGCGACACCTCGAAGCGCTGCGCGAGTTCGTCCGTGCGCAAAACGCTGCCCGCGGGGTATGCGCCCGCTGTGATCGCGGGGCCGAGGGTGTCCAGTACGCGGCCGTGCAGCCCCCGGCCCGGTGTGCTCATGCACTCAGCGTACGGGGCACGTCACCGGAATAAAAAGTCAGACTTATATGTCACAGACTCTTGAAGTCGTCGTACCTAATGAGTTTCAGTTACGTCGACATCAGGTGTCGACGAAGACAGCAGACAGCGAGAGTGCGATGCAGCAACTGCACACCCCCCACGTGGTCGTGGTCATGGGCGTCGCGGGCACCGGGAAGACCACCATCGGTCCCCTGCTCGCGGCCCGGCTCGGCGTCCCCTACGCCGAGGGCGACGACTTCCACCCACCGGCCAACATCGCCAAGATGACGGCCGGCACCCCGCTCACCGACGAGGACCGCTGGCCCTGGCTGGACGCCATCGGCGGCTGGGCGCACGGGCGTGCCGGGCTCGGTGGGGTGGTGAGCAGCTCGGCGCTGAAGCGGTCGTACCGCGACCGGCTGCGGGCCGCCGCTCCCGGTGTCGTCTTCGTGCATCTCACGGGCAGCCGTGAGCTGATCGAGGACCGGATGTCGCACCGGCAGGGCCACTTCATGCCGACGGCCCTGCTCGACTCCCAGTTCGCCACGCTCCAGCCGCTGGAGCCGGACGAGGCGGGAGTCGCGGTGGACGTCGCCGGCGCCCCCGAGGAGATCACCGAACGGGCCGTCACCGCCCTGCGGGATCTCCCCGAGCCCGTCCGGTAACCCCCGCACCCACTCCCCCGGGGTCGTGCCGCCTTCCGCCCGCACGGCCCCGAACTCCCCCATCCCCATCACGCAAGGGAACCACCGTGACCAGACTCAGCGTCGAGATGCTGGCAGCGGACCCCGTCGAGCCGATCACCTCGGCGGGCCACGCCCAGCTGGGCATCGCCGTGCTCCTCGGCATCGCCGTCATCGTCCTGCTCATCACCAAGTTCAAGCTGCACGCCTTCCTGGCGCTGACCATCGGGTCACTGGCGCTCGGCGCGTTCGCCGGTGCGCCGCTGGACAAGGTCATCACCAGCTTCACCGCCGGGCTCGGCTCCACCGTCGCGGGCGTCGGCGTCCTGATCGCCCTCGGCGCCATCCTCGGCAAGATGCTCGCCGACTCCGGTGGCGCCGACCAGATCGTGGACACCATCCTGGCGAAGGCCACGCCCCGCTCGATGCCGTGGACGATGGTGCTGATCGCCTCGGTCATCGGGCTGCCGCTGTTCTTCGAGGTCGGCATCGTGCTGCTGATCCCGGTCGTCCTCATGGTCGCCAAGCGCGGCAACTACTCGCTGATGCGGATCGGCATCCCGGCCCTGGCCGGTCTGTCCGTAATGCACGGTCTGGTCCCGCCGCACCCCGGCCCGCTGGTCGCCATCGACGCGGTGGACGCCAACCTCGGTGTGACCCTGGCGCTGGGCGTGCTGGTCGCGATCCCGACGGTGATCATCGCCGGTCCGGTCTTCTCGAAGTACGCGGCCCGCTGGGTGGACGTCCCGGCCCCCGACCGCATGATCCCGCAGCGCGCCTCCGAGCAGCTGGACAGGCGTCCGAGCTTCGGCGCCACGCTGGCCACGATCCTGCTGCCGGTCGTGCTGATGCTGCTCAAGGCCCTGGTCGACATCATCGTCGACGACCCCGAGAACGTGGTGCAGCGCACCTTCGACGTCATCGGCAACCCGCTGATCGCCCTGCTGGTCTCCGTGCTCGTCGGCATCTTCACGCTGCTGCGGCCCGCCGGGTTCGGCAAGGACCGTCTCTCCGGCCTGGTCGAGAAGGGGCTGGCGCCCATCGCCGGCATCCTCCTGATCGTCGGCGCGGGCGGCGGCTTCAAGCAGACGCTGATCGACTCCGGCGTGGGCCAGATGGTCCTGGACATCTCCAAGGACTGGTCGATCCCGGCGCTGCTGCTCGCCTGGCTGATCGCGGTGGTGATCCGGCTGGCGACCGGTTCGGCGACGGTGGCGACCGTCTCGGCGGCCGGTCTGGTCGCGCCGCTCGCGGCCGACATGTCGACCACGCACGCCGCCCTGCTGGTCCTGGCCATCGGCGCCGGCTCGCTCTTCTTCAGCCACGTCAACGACGCCGGCTTCTGGCTGGTGAAGGAGTACTTCGGGCTGAACGTCGGCCAGACCATCAAGACCTGGTCCGTGATGGAGACGATCATCTCGGTGGTCGCCGGTGGCCTGGTCCTGCTGTTGTCCCTCGTCATATAGCCGCACCAGGCACCGGACACCAGCGAGCAGGAACGGAAGTACGACGATGACGGCGCACCCCCTCTTCGACATCGGCGGCCGCACCGCCCTGGTGACCGGCTCCAGCCGGGGCATCGGGCTGGCGCTGGCCCGGGGCCTCGCGGAGGCCGGCTGCCGGGTGGTCCTGAACGGACGCGACGGCGACCGCCTCGCGAAGGCCGCCGCCGGGCTGCCCGGCGAGGTCCACACGGCGGTGTTCGACGTGACCGACGGCCCGTCCGTGGCCGCCGGGATCGCGCAGGTCGAGGAGCGGGTGGGTCCGCTCGACATCCTGGTCAACAACGCCGGGATGCAGTTGCGGGCGCCCCTGCTGGAGTTCGCGGACGCGGACTGGCACCGCGTCCTGGACACCAATCTCACCAGCGCCTTCCTGGTGGGCCGGGAGGCCGCGCGCCGGATGACGGAACGCGGCCACGGCAAGATCGTGAACATCTGCTCGCTACAGAGCGAGGTGGTCCGCCCGGGCATCGCGCCCTACGCGGCCACCAAGGGCGCGCTGAAGATGCTCACCAAGGGCATGTGCGCCGACTGGGGCCCGTACGGCGTCCAGGTCAACGGGCTCGGTCCCGGCTACATCGAGACCGAGCTGACCCGGCCACTGGTGGAGGACGAGAAGTTCAGCGCCTGGGTGCGCGGCCGCACCCCCGCGGGCCGCTGGGGCCGTACGGAGGACCTGGTGGGCGGGCTGCTGTTCCTCGCCTCGCCCGCCGCGGACTTCGTCGGCGGCCAGATCCTGTACGTCGACGGCGGAATGACGAGCGTCCTGTGAGCGCCGGGGAGGGTGCGGGAGCGGCACTCGTGCCGGGCTGTGTGATCCACGGGGCGGGCGACCTGCGGGTCGAGGACGTGCCCGTCCCCCGCCCGGGGCCGGGTGAGGCGATGGTCGCCGTCCGCTACGGCGGGGTGTGCGGCTCGGACCTGCACTACTGGCGGCACGGCGGGGTCGGCGACTTCCGCCTGCGGGAGCCGATGCTGCTCGGGCACGAGGTGGTCGGGACGGTCGTGGCGTACGGCTCCCCGGACACGCCGGGTCCGGCGGCCGGTACGTCCGTCGCGGTGCACCCGGCGACCCCGTGCGGGGTGTGCCCGGAGTGCGCGGCCGGGCGGCGCAACGTCTGCCGGGACACCCGGTACCTGGGCAGCGCGGCCCGCTTCCCGCACATCCAGGGCGGTTTCGCGGCGCGGATCGTCGTCCCCGCCGGGCAGGTGCGCGCCCTGCCGGCCGGGCTCGGCGCGCGCCGCGCCGCCCTCGCCGAACCGCTGTCCGTCGCGCTGCACGCCGTACGCCGGGCCGGGGACCTGACCGGGCGGCACCTGCTGGTGACCGGGGCCGGGCCGATCGGCTGCCTGGTGGTCGCGGCGGCGAAGGCGGCGGGCGCGGCCCACGTGACGGTGACGGACCTGCTGCCCGCGGCCCTGGAGTACGCGCGGGCCGCCGGCGCCGACACCCTGGTACGGGCGGACGACCCGGACGACTCGGGTTGGCCGGTGGAGGTGGACGCGGCGATCGAGGCCTCCGGGGTGGCCGCGGGTCTCGACACCTGTCTGCGGCGGGTGCGGCGCGGCGGCGTGGTCGTCCAGCTCGGCATGCTGCCCCCGGGACAGAGTCCGTTCGCGGGGAACCTGCTGGTGAGCCGGGAGATCGAGCTGCGCGGGGCGTTCCGCTTCGACGGTGAGTTCGACGACGCTCTGCGTCTGCTGGCGACCGAGCCCGCGTTCGACGCGCTGGTCAGCGCGGTGGTGCCGGTGCGGGACGCGGCCTCCGCGTTCGAACTGGCCGCGGACCGGAGCAGGTCCTGCAAGGTGCTGCTGGACTTCGGCGCGGCCCCGGCCGCCTGAGCCTGCCCGGCAGCAGGCCGTGCCGGGCCGTCCGGGCCTGGGGAGGGGCCGGGAGTCCGCCGTGTGGCGGGCTCCCGGCCCCTCCCCCGTTCCCGGCCCCTCCCCCGTTCCCGGCCCGGCGTCAGGAGGACGCGGCCTTGTCCAGTTGGAACGCCTCGTTGCCCTGGCCGATGCGGGCGTGCCGTTCGGGGGCGCGGGAGCGCAGGAGCAGGCCCTGCACCACCCCGGCCAGCGCGGCGAGGCCGATGATGCCGGGCAGCACCCAGCTCAGGGCGGAGTCGGGTCCCGCGCCGACGAGGACGTCGAAGTCCTTGACCGTGTAACCGGCGATCACCAGCAGGGCGAGGCCCGCGACGGTGGAGGTGACCAGGCGTACGCCCTGGGCCCCGGCGGCCCCGCGCCGGACGAAGAAGGCCACGACGGAGAACGAGGCGGCGGCCATCAGCACGATCACGCCGAGGGCCCCGATGTTGCCGCCCCAGGTGAACAGGTGCAGTACGGGCTGGGTGGGGTCGCCGTTCGGCTTGTCGTCGGCGATCGCGAACCCGATGACGACGACCGCGGACACGGCGGTCTGGAGCAGCGAGCCGGTGCCGGGCGCTCCGCTGGTGCCGCTGGTCCGCCCGAAGGCGGCGGGCAGCAGGCCCTCGCGGCCCATGGCGAAGGCGTACCGGGCGACGACGTTGTGGAAGCTGAGCAGCGCGGCGAACATGCCGGTGACGAACAGGACGTGCAGCACGTCGGTGAAGGTGTCGCCGAGCCGTGACTCGGTCAGGAAGAAGAGCAGTCCGGCGCTCTGTTCCTGCGCGGTGCCGACGATCTTGTCGGGGCCGGTGGCCACGGTGAGGGCCCAGCTGCTGAGTGCGAAGAAGACGGCGACCCCGCCGACTGCCAGGAACATGACACGCGGGACCAGGACGTGCGGCCTGCTGGTCTCCTCGGCGTACACCGGCGCCTGCTCGAAGCCGAGGAAGGCGGCGATGCAGAAGCAGAGGGCGGTGCCGACCCCGGCGCCGGTCAGGGTGTCCGGGTTGAAGGCGTGCAGCGACAGCCCCTGGGCCCCCGGGTCGGTGACGGCGGCGATGTCGAACACCACCACCAGCACGACCTCGATGAGCAGCAGGACGCCCAGCACCCGCGCGTTGACGTCGATCTTCAGCCAGCCCAGCGCGCCGACCGCGAGGACGGCCAGGAGCGCGGGGATCCACCAGGCCACGTCGAGGTCGGCGTAGGTGGACAGCAGGCCGGAGACCTCGAAGCCGAAGATGCCGTAGATGCCGACCTGGAGGGCGTTGTAGGCGACCAACGCGACCAGGGCCGCGCCCGCGCCCGCGGTGCCGCCGAGTCCGCGGGAGATGTAGGCGTAGAAGGCGCCCGCGTTGTGGACGTGCCGGCTCATCTCCGCGTATCCGATGCTGAACAGGATCAGCACCACGCCCAGCACCACGAAGAGCAGCGGCTGTCCGACGATGCCCATGACCGCGAAGGTGGTGGGCATCACGCCCGCGACCACCATCAGCGGGGCGGTGGCGGCGAGCACGGACAGGAGAAGGCCCCCCGTGCCCAGCCGGTCGGCGCGCAGTGCGCGCTCCTCGCCCTTGAAGGTGCTGATGGCGCCACCGCTCGCGGATCTGCTCGTGCTCGAACTGTCCGTGGTCATCGCAGGACGTCCTTCTCTCTCATGGCTTTCGTGTGGGTGGTGTGCGTCGGGGCGGTCAGGCCGTGCCGAGCGCGCCCGCGCGGGCGGCACGGAAGGCGGAGAACGGATCGCGGTCCGGGTACGACCAGGGGGCCGGCGTGGCGTGCTCGCCGATGCGGTGGAAGAGGGCGGCCGCCTCGGCGCCGCGGCCCTCGCAGGACTTGGCGTGGGCGAGGAAGTTGAGATCGATCAGCCGGCGCGGGTGACCGTCCTGCTCCCACTCCAGCCACCAGTCGAAGGCCGCCTTCATCACCAGCCGGGCCCGTCGGCCCACCCAGTGGCCCGAGGCGCTCGGGTCGGGTGACTCGTGTCCGGCGGCGGCCAGCACGCGGTAGCGCTCGGCGTGCGCGACGACCGGGAGGATGGCCAGCGGGGAGTCCGCCGGGGCCTGCTCGGCGGCCCAGTTGGCGAAGTCGTACACCTCGTGCAGTGGGTCGGCGCCGCCGTCGCCGCCGCGCTCGGCGAGCCGGGCCACCATCAGGTGATGGGCGTGGTGGTGGTCGGCGTACCGTCCGCGCACCTCGTCGAAGACGCGGATGACGTCCTCGTCGGCGCCCAGGGAGCGCTCCAGCACGAGCAGGCCGAGCCAGGGCGTGGGGTCGTCCGGCACGAGAGCGGCGGCGTCCCGGCACGCCTCACGGACCCGTGCGGGCTTCTCCTTGCCGCGCAGGGCGCGGTGGACGAGGGCGAGGGCGAGCAGCACCGAGGCGTCGGCGGAGTCGGGTTCGGCCAGCAGCCACTCGCGGGCCCAGGGGGCGCAGTGGGACTCCTTGGCGAGCACCGCCACCCGGTGCCCCCTGCGGTCCCAGTCGTCACCCGTGTGGACGAGCAGGGAGCGGACGGACTGCCAGCGTCCCTGGGCCAAGGCGGCGCGTGCGGCGACGAGTTCGGCGTCGTCGAGGGCCTCGTCGAAGGCCTGGGCCGCACGTTTGCGGCCGCGGCCGAGGGGAGGCGGGGGTGGGGACACCGCGGAAAACTTCCTCACGCGACACGCTGGGTCGTCGTAGCCGGACTGCCATGACCGGATTGCCATGAACTGATCACGCACAGCAAACCGGCAGCCAAGGCTTGACGTCAAGAGGAATCAGCGCGTTACACGCGTCAACACACGTGACTCCAGGGGAAGTTGTCATTGATCATCCCTCCTCCCTCACCCCGAATGCGCCACTCGCCCGGCGCCCGCCTCCCACCCGCATTAGTGTCGTCCCCGACGCCCCCGTGACCCGACTGACGATCGAGGTACGCAGCGTGTCGGTTCTCGTTCTGGTTCTCGCCGTGTGCGCCGCCTGCTGTCTGGGTCTCGGTTTCGTCCTCCAGCAGAACGCGGCCGAGCGCGCCCCGCTCGGCGACTTCCTCTCGCCCCGCCTGCTGCTCGACCTGGTGCGGGTGCCGCGCTGGCTGGCCGGCATGGGGTTGATGGTGGCCGGTCTGGTGCTGGGCGCGCTGGCGCTGGGCGGCGGTGAACTGACCCTCGTCGAGCCCCTCCTGGCGACGAACCTCCTCTTCGCCCTCGCCCTCTCCCGCTTCCAGACCCGGCAGCCGCTGGGCCGCCAGGGCTGGGCCGGCCTCGCGCTGCTCGCGGGCGGGGTGACGGCGTTCATCCTGGCGGGCGAGCCGCGCGGGGGCAGTGCGGTGACCGACCCGCTGCGGCACTGGCTGATCGTCGGCGTGATGCTGGGCCTGGCTCTCCTGCTCACGCTGTGCGCCGGCCGCCTGCGGCTGACCTGGGGCCCGACGCTGCTGGCCCTGGCCGCCGGCCTCCTCTACGGGGTTCAGGACGCCTTGACCCGGGTCAGCGGCCGGCGCTTCTCGGCGGGCGGCTTCGCGGAACTGCTGACGGGCTGGCAGCCGTACGCCGTGGCGGTGCTCGGCGTCACGGGCCTGGTCCTGGTCCAGAGCGCCTTCGAGACGGCGCCCCTGCGCAGGTCGCTGCCCGCGCTGACGGCGGCCCAGCCGCTCGCGGGCATCGCCTGCGGGGTCGGCTTCCTCGGCGACCGGCTGCACACCGGCGCCGGGGCGCTCGCGTGGCAGGCGGGCGGCCTCGCGGCGGTCGTGGCGGGCATCGTCCTGCTGGGGATGCACCCGGCGATGCCGCAGGGCACGGGGGAGAGCGGGCGCGAACGGGCGCTGGAGCGGAGCTGACGCCGGGCCCGCCGGCGCATGGGCTTGTATGGGTGCATGAGTTCTGCTGACGAGATCCTGGACGTCGTCGACGAGCACGACCGTGTCGTCGGCCGGGCCCGGCGGGGCGACGCGTACGCCCGGGGGCTGCGGCACCGGTGCGTGTTCGTGTGGGCCCGGGACCCCGAGGGGCGGGTCTTCGTCCACCGCCGCACGGCGACGAAGCTGGTGTTTCCCTCGTTGTACGACATGTTCGTCGGCGGGGTGGTGGGCGCGGGCGAGTCCTACGACGACGCGGCGCTGCGGGAGGCGGAGGAGGAGCTGGGGGTGAGCGGGCTGCCGCGGCCGGAGTACCTGCTCAGGTTCCTGTACGACGACGGGGCCGGGCGGACCTGGTGGTCGGCGGTGTACGAGGTGCGGGTGGCGGGGGCGGTGTCTCCTCAGGTGGAGGAGGTGGCCTGGTACGGGTTCCTGCCGGAGGCGGAGCTGGAGGGGCGGCTCGGGGAGTGGGAGTTCGTGCCGGACGGCTTGTCGGCGTATGCGCGGCTGCGGGCTTGGCGGGGGTTCAGTGGACCGGCGTCGAGCGATGCCCCGGCGTGAGTCTGACCGCGGGGTGGGTCGCGTGGCCCGGCGCTTGCGGGGTGCCGCCGCGCCCACCCGTGCCGCCCCAGCGGCACGACTGCCCGCGGCGAGGGCGAGCCGCAGCCGCGTACGGCGGGAAGGGGACGTGTCGGGGGGTGTTCGCCCGCAGCGGTTGGCGCGTCAACGCCGCGCACCTCTGTAGCCGACCGATTCCGCGCCGTTCCGAGGACGAACACCCCCCGGCGCGGCCCCGACCCACAACCGAACGCACCGCGCACCGCGCACCGCGCACCCCCACCGAACCCGCACAGGCGCCGCAGGCATCGCGCGCACCCCCACCACCCCCACAGGCGCCGCAGGCATCCGCGACGGGCCCCGGATAGGGTCCCCAGGTGATCGATTTCGTGCGGAGCGTTCGGCTGTGGTTCTTGCCTGCGGAGGCGCGGCGGGAGGGAACCACCCCCGACTACCGGTTCTCGCTGGCCAACGAGCGGACGTTCCTG
This sequence comes from Streptomyces sp. CS113, assembly GCF_002188365.1. Taxonomy (NCBI): domain Bacteria; kingdom Bacillati; phylum Actinomycetota; class Actinomycetes; order Kitasatosporales; family Streptomycetaceae; genus Streptomyces; species Streptomyces sp. CS113. Next base: position 6,829,818 of record NZ_KZ195574.1, on the reverse strand, counting down.
GCCTGGCTGCGTACCGCCCTCGCCCTGATCGGCGGCGGGTTCGCGGTGGACCAGTTCCTGCCCGACCTGCGCTGGGGCTGGCGGGTCGGGCTCGCGCTCGCGCTGCTCGTCGCCGGGGTGCTGTGCTCGCTGCGCGCCGTGAACCACTGGGCGCGCTGCGAACGCGCCATGCGCCGGGGCGAGGACCTTCCCGTCTCGCGCTTCCCGGCGCTGCTCAGCCTGGTCGTCGCCGTGGTCGCCGTGGTCATGGTCGTCGTGGTCCTCGTCGGCTGGGAGGGCTGAGCGTGAGCGGCGCCGACGCGGCACCCGCGGACCGCGACCCCGGCCTCCAGCCCGAGCGCACCCGGCTCGCCTGGCGCCGCACCACCCTGTCCGCCACGGTCGTCGCCGTACTCGCCGCGAAGACCGCGCTGCACGGCGGCGCGACGCCCGTCTCGGTACTCGCCGCCGTCCTGTGCTGCGCCCTCTGGCTGGCCTTCCTCCGGATCGCCCACGGCCGTATCGGCACCCTCGCCGCCGCGCACCGGCCCCGCGCCCTCGCCCCGCCGCTCGCCGCCGCCGCGGCCCTGTGCACGCTGGCCCTCGCCGTCTGCGGCGCGTTCCTCGTCCTCTGAGGCGGGAGACCCCGCAGGACCGGCCGTAACGCCGATCACGTTCCGCCCGCCCACTGGACGGCATACCGACCGGTCGGCATCATGTGTCGGGTACTGTTCACCCGCCCCTGGGAGTGACGATGAGCCCCGACCACCCGCCCGGACTCGATCTCGACCGGTTGCGCGTCCTGCTCGACCGCGAGCGGCCCGGCCTGGTGACCGGTCCGCTGTCCGGCCGGCTGATCGAGGGCGGACGGTCGAACCTCACCTACGCCGTCTCGGACGGCACCGCCCGCTGGGTCGTACGACGCCCGCCCCTCGGCCACGTCCTGGCCACCGCGCACGACATGAGACGCGAGCACCGCGTCATCGACGCCCTGTACCCGACCGACGTACCCGTGCCGCGCCCGGTGCTCCTGTGCGAGGACGAGGAGGTGCTGGGGGCGCCCTTCTACGTGATGGAGTTCGTGGAGGGCACCCCGTACCGCACCGCCGAACAGCTCGTCCCCCTCGGGCCCGAGCGCACCCGCGCCGCGGTACTGAACCTGGTCGACACGCTGGTCGGGCTGCACGCGGTGGACCCCGCCGCCGTGGGTCTCGCGGACTTCGGCCGCCCCGAGGGCTTCCTGGACCGCCAGCTGCGCCGCTGGGCCAAGCAGCTCGACGCCTCGCGCAACCGCGACCTGGCCGGCATCGACGAGCTGCACGCCACCCTCGGCCGGGAGCTGCCCCGCTCCCCCGCCCCGACGGTCGTGCACGGCGACTACCGCCTCGACAACGTCCTGATCGGCGGCGAGGACGACGAGATCCGGGCGGTCCTCGACTGGGAGATGTCCACGCTCGGCGACCCGCTGACCGACCTGGGCCTGCTGGTGATGTACAGCAGCCCGCTGGGCATGCCCGACTCCCCCGTCTCCACCACCGCCCAGGCCCCCGGCCACCCCGCCCCCGCCGAGCTGGTCGAGCGGTACGCCGCCCGCTCGGAGCGCGACGTCTCCACGGTCGCCTGGTACACGGCGTTCGCGTGGTTCAAGCTCGCCGTGATCCTGGAGGGCATCCACTACCGCTACACGCTGGGCCAGACGGTCGGCCGCGGCTTCGACCGCATCGGCGACCTCGTCCCCGTCTTCATCGAGCACGGCCTGACCACCCTTCAGAAGGGCTGACCCCGTCATGGACTTCGCGTACGACGCACGCACCGAGGAACTCCGCGCCAGGCTGCTCGCCTTCATGGACGAGTACGTCTACCCGGCCGAGCAGGTCGCCCACGAGCAGCGCGCCCGACTGGCCTCCCCGTGGGACACCCCGCAGGTCGTCGAGGACCTGAAGGCCGAGGCCCGCCGCCAGGGCCTGTGGAACCTCTTCCTCCCCGACGCCGAGCACGGCGCCGGTCTGACCAACCTCCAGTACGCCCCGCTCGCCGAGATCACCGGCCGCAGCCCGCAGCTGGCGCCGACGGCGACGAACTGCGCGGCCCCCGACACCGGGAACATGGAGGTGCTGGCCCAGTTCGCCGACGCGGCGCAGCAGAAGCAGTGGCTTCAGCCGCTGCTCGCCGGCGAGATCCGCTCGGCGTTCGCGATGACCGAACCGGACGTGGCCTCCTCCGACGCCACCAACATCACGACGCACATCGAGCGCGACGGCGACGAGTACGTCGTCACGGGCCGCAAGTGGTACATCTCCGGGGCGATGAACCCGGACTGCAAGATCTTCATCGTGATGGGCAAGACGGACCCGGACGGCGCCGACATCCGCCGCCAGCAGTCCATGGTGCTGGTCCCGCGCGACACGCCCGGCGTGACCGTCAACCGGGCGATGCAGGTCTTCGGCTACGCGGACCACTACCACGGCGGCCATGCCGAGGTGACCTTCGACCACGCGCGCGTGCCGGTGACGAACCTGATCGGCGAGGAGGGCGGCGGCTTCGCCATCGCGCAGGCCCGGCTCGGTCCGGGGCGCATCCACCACTGCATGCGGCTGATCGGCATGGCCGAGCGCGCGATCGAGCTGATGTGCCGCCGTGCGGTCTCCCGCGAGGCCTTCGGCAAGGCGCTGGCCCAGCAGGGCGTGGTCCACAACTGGATCGCGGACGCCCGGGTCACCGTCGAGCAGCTGCGGCTGCTGGTGCTGAAGACCGCCTGGCTGATGGACACCGTCGGCAACCGGGGCGCCCACACCGAGATCCAGGCCATCAAGATCGCCACGCCTCGCGCGGTGGTCGACATCATCGACCGGGCGATCCAGTTGCACGGCGCCGGGGGCGTGAGCCAGGACTTCCCGCTGGCCGAGCTGTACGCGGGGGCGCGGACGCTGATGATCGCCGACGGCCCCGACGAGGTCCACCAGCGCTCGCTGGCCCGGCGGGAGATCAAGAAGTACCTGTGACGGAGGCGCCCCCGGGGGATCCCCCGGGGGCACGGCACGGCACGTCACCTCACGGAAGCGTCAGGGCCGCAGGGCCCGCAGCAGCAGGTCGGCCAGGTGGTCGGCGACCTCCTGCGGGCTGAGCGGCCCGTTCGGCCGGTACCAGGTGGACAGGTGGTGGATGGACCCGAAGTGGTAGTCCACCACCAGGTCGGCCGGGGTCTCCTTGGTGAAGACGCCGGTCCGCTGCCCCTCCTCGATCAGCGCGCGGAAGCGCTCGTGGTAGCGGCGGCGCTCGGCGCGCACCTGCTTGTTCTTCTCCGGGCTGAGCTGGTGCATGGAGCGGAAGAAGATCGACGCGTCGTCGAGGTTGTCGATGGTGGTGACGACGACGTCGGCCGCCGCGTCCCGCACCCGCTTCTCGACCGGCTCGTCGGCGTCCGCGAAGGCGTCCAGGCGTTCCTGCTGGAGGCGCAGCACGCGCGCGTACACCTCGTGCAGCAGGTCGTCCTTGGAGCCGAAGTAGTGGTAGAGCGCCCCCTTGGTGACGCCTGCCGCCTCGACGATCTCCTGTACCGAGGTGCGGTCGTAGCCCTGCTCGGCGAAGAGCCGGGTGGCGGCGGCCAGGAGCCGCTGCGGCACCGGAGTGCCGTCCCCGTCCGTGGTCCTGGGCACTGCCGTCACCTGCCTTTCCTTTTTCACTGTCCGTTCACTGCTGCGTCCCGTGGTGACTGGAACGCAGTTCCCGACGGAGGATCTTCCCACTCGCCGTCTTCGGCAAGTCGGGCAGGATCTCCACCTGGCGCGGGTATTTGTAGGCGGCCAGTCTCTCCTCGCAGTACGCGACGAGGGCGTCCGGGTCCGTGGCGGCGCCCGGCCGGAGGCTGATGTAGGCCTTGACGGTCTCCCCGCGGTACCCGTCGGGCACGCCGACGACGGCGGCCTCGCGCACCGCGGGGTGGGTGTAGAGCACGTCCTCGACCTCGCGCGGCCAGACCTTGAAGCCGGAGGCGTTGATCATGTCCTTCTTGCGGTCGACGACGTAGAGCCAGCCCTGGGCGTCCATGAAGCCGATGTCCCCGGTGCGCAGTTCGCCGCCGGGGAAGGTCTCGGCGGTGGCGTCCGGGCGGCGCCAGTAGCCGGGGACGACCTGGGGGCCGCTGACGACGATCTCGCCCTGCTCGCCGAAGGGGACGTCCGCGCCCAGCTCGTCGACGATCCGCACCACGGTCTCGGGTCCGGGCACGCCGACCGCGAGGGTCCCGGAGACCGGGTCCACCGGGGCCTCCAGGTGCGGCGGTACCGAGGCGCAGGGCGCGGTGCACTCGGTGAGTCCGTAGCCGTTGCGGATGTACGGGCCGAAGCCCGCGCGGAACTTCTCCACCAGGGCGGGCGGCAGCGGGGCGCCGCCCGAGGAGATGTTCGCGAAGGACGCGAAGTGCTCCCGGGTGACCGAGGGGTGGGCGGCGAGCGCCATGAAGGCCGTGGAGGGGCCGACCGTGTAGTGCGGCCGGTGCTCGGCGAACGCGTCCAGGACGACGCCCGCCTCGAAGCGGTACGCCAGGACGAGCGTGCCCACGCTGTTCAGGCAGGCGCCGAACTCGCAGACCATGCCGGTGATGTGGAACAGCGGCGCCAGCGCGAAGTAGACGGGCGCCGGGGGCAGGCCGAGCCCGGTGCGCTGCCGCTCGGCGTTGTACATGATGTTGCGGTGGGTGTTGGCGGCGCCCTTGGGCGTGCCGCTGGTGCCCGAGGTGTAGCTGATGAGCGCGGTGTCGCCGGGCTCCGGGTCGCGGCCCTCGGGTGCCCGGTGACCGGCGCGGGCCACCGCCGCGAGGTCGTCGGCGTCCGGGGCGTCCGGCAGCCGCTCGAAGGTCAGCACGCGCGCGTCCCGGCGGGTCTGGAAGTCCAGCTCGCACCCCGTGAGTACGATCCGCACCGGCGAGTCGGCGGCCGTCTCGCGCAGGTACGACTCCCAGGCCCGGTCGGAGCAGATCAGCGCGGCCGCCTCGCCGTCCCGCAGGACGTGGCCGACCTCCCCCGACTTGTACATCGGGTTGACGGGCACGACGACCGCGCCCGCCTTCCAGGCGCCCAGCACGGCGAGCACGAAGTGCGGGGAGTTCTGGAGCAGGACGGCGACCCGGTCGCCGCGCTCCAGGCCGCGCGCGGCGAGGTGCCCCGCGACGGAGTCGCTCAGCTCGTCCACCTCGCGGTAGGTGAGGCGGCCGTCGAAGTAGGCGAGGAAGACGCGGTCGGGTGCCTCGGCGGCCGCCCGGCGCAGGGCGTGCACCAGGGAGGCGTCGGGGTCGAGCGGGGCCTTCTGCGCGTCGGTCAGCAGGCCGAGCCAGGGCTTGGCGGCGTAGCGGGAGCCGGTCATCGGGCCGTCGCCTCCTCCCACTGCCGCTGGAGCCGGTTCATGCCGTGCAGCCAGCGGTCGGGTTCGGTGGCGCGGGCCTGGTAGTACTCCGCCACCTCGGGGTGCGGCAGGATCAGGAAGCGGTCCTCCTCGATGCCCTTGAACAGGGCGTCCGCGACGTCCTGCGGCTCGATCGCGGTGGGCTGGAGCACCAGGTCACCCGCGCTGCCGCTCGCGGTGAGCATGTCGGTGCGCACCCCTTGCGGACAGATGGCGTGGACCTTGACCCCGCGGTGGCGGTACGTCAGGGACAGCCATTCGGCGAAGGCGTACGCGCCGTGCTTGGTGACGCTGTAGGGGGCGGCGCCGATCATGGTGAGCAGCCCGGCGGCCGAGACGGTGGAGACGAAGCGGCCGCTGCCGCGCTCCAGCCAGTCGGGGAGCAGCTCGTGGGCCGCCCGCACGTGGGCCATGACGTTGACGTCCCAGGCGAGTGCCCAGACGGCCTCCGCCGCGGCCTCCGAACCGCCGGAGCCGACGCCCGCGTTGGCGCAGTACACGTCGACCCTGCCGCCCAGCGCGTCGCGGGCCTCGGCGACGATCGCGGAGGCGTCGCCGGGAACGGCGATGCCGCCGATCTCGTCGGCGACGGCCTTCGCCCGGCCGGCGTCCAGGTCGTTGACGACGACCCGGGCCCCCTCGGCGGCGAAGCGGCGGGCCAGCGCGGCTCCGATGCCGCCTCCCGCCCCGGTGACGACGACTCCGGCGTCCTGCACGGCTTCCACCATCGGTCTCCTTCGACACGGCTCGGGCACGGCTCGCTCCCCGTTGCAGCGCCAGACTAACCAGTCGGTATGTCGTACGGAAGAGGCGAACCGCGGTCTACTCCATTCCCCGGGCGCCGGGGTGCGGGTTAGCGTGCGTGCGCATGACACCCGCCGCGATCACGGAGGTCACCGCATGACGCTGTCCAGACGGAACCTGCTCGCCACGACGGCCGCGGTGGCGGCCGGCACCACGGCCGCCACCGCGTCGGCGGGCCCGGCGCAGGCCGCGCCCGCCGGGCACGGGGGCCGCCGGCTGCGCACCGGCTTCGAGCGCCTCGCCGACGGCGGCTACGCCCCGCTCGACGGGCAGAAGGTCGGCATCGTCACCAACCCGACCGGCATCACCCGGGACGTGCGCCACATCGTCGACGTCATGCACGCCGACGCCCGGGTGAACCTGACCGCCGTCTTCGGCCCCGAGCACGGCTTCCGCGGTACGGCGCAGGCGGGCGGCTCCGAGGGCCGCTACGACGACCCCGCGACCGGGCTGCCGGTCTACGACACGTACCTGAAGAGCGGGCAGCCGCTCGCGGACGTGTTCACGGCGTCCGGGGTGGACACCGTCGTCTTCGACATCCAGGACGTGGGGGCGCGCTTCTACACGTACATCTGGACGCTGTTCGACTGCATGGAGGCGGCCTCGCTCGCGGGGAAGCGGTTCGTGGTCCTGGACCGGCCGAACCCGGTGACCGGGCGGGCGGCCCTCGGCCCGGTCCTGCACGAGGAGTTCGCGACCTTCGTCGGCCGGCAGCCGATCGCGCAGGCGCACGGCATGACGGTCGCCGAGCTGGCCCTGCTCTTCAACGGCGAGTTCCTGACGTCGCCGGTGCCGCTGGAGACGGTGACGATGTCGGGCTGGAAGCGCTCGGAGTTCTTCGACGCCTCCGGGCTGCCCTGGGTGCCGCCGAGCCCGAACATGCCGACGCCGGAGTGCGCGCTGGTGTACTCGGGGACCTGTCTGTTCGAGGGCACGAACCTGTCCGAGGGCCGCGGCACGACCCGCCCGTTCGAACTGCTGGGCGCCGAGGGCGTCGACGGGGGCTGGGCCGCCGCCGCCAACGACCTCGGCCTGCCGGGTGTGCGGTTCAGGGAGGCGTACTTCGCGCCCACCTTCTCCAAGTTCCAGGGGAAGACCGTCGGCGGTGTGCAGCTCCATGTGCACGACCGGGCCGCGTTCGACCCGGTGCGCACCGGCATCGCCCTCCTGGTGACCGCCAAGCGGACCTGGGAGGGCTTCGCCTGGCGGTCGGACAACTGGATCGACAAGCTCACCGGGTCCACGCAGGTGCGCACGATGATCGACGCGGGCGCGGACACCGACGAGGTGGTGGCCGGCTGGGAGGCGGAACTGGCGGCGTTCCGCAGGACGCGCCGCCAGTACCTGCTCTACCGGTGAGCTGCCGGCCGGCCGGTCACCGGTGGGACGTGAACTCCACGACCTGCTGGTAGGTCGGCCGGTTCTGCCAGCTGATGCCGCCGTGCTTGATGCCGCCGAGGGTGCGGTGGATCACCGAGTCGGCGCACCACTGGTCCCCCGCCGAGCAGCTGTCGTCGCCGGGATAGACCTGGGCGGCCGTGCGGCCCGCCGCCTCCTTCAAGGTGGAGACCAGGGTGTCCCGGCAGGCGGCGAGGTCGCCGTCGCCGCAGTACGGGTGCGCGAGCGGGCCCTCGACGGACTCGCCGAGCACGGACCGGATGTCCTTGTCGACATAGCTCCACCAGCCGTACTGGAAGGCGCTGCCGGCGTGCGCGCCGGTCGGACCGTGGGCGGCGGACGGGGACTCGTCGACGGGCAGGTTGCGGGTGAAGGCGGTGTACAGGCCGGCGCCGAGGCCCGGTTCGAACTCGGCCTTGACCAGCAGGGGCCACCAGGCGTCCAGGGTGCGGATCGCGTCGGCGTGGGCGTACTTCCTGGAGCCCGCCGAGGTCTCGGTGCGCAGGCCGCCGCCCTGCGACAGCCACGCCTTCAGCCGGTCCACGGCGGCCTTCGCCGCCGGGTCGGTCACCGGTGCGGACTCGACCACCTTCAGCAGGTCGGGGACGACGTCCTCGGCGCGCAGGTCGGCGAGGCCCGCCTCGGCCATGGCCTTGACCAGCGCGGTGCGGGTGACGCCGCCTTCGGCGACCAGCTTCTTCACCCGGTCGTCGAGGAGGTTGCCGCGGTGGACGGAGCCGTTGCCCCAGGAGGCGGCGGGGTAGCCCTTGGCCTGCTTGTTGTTCCAGGAGATGTAGTAGTCCTGGTCCACCGACTGCGGGTGGGCGGACGCACCGGTGTACCGGGCGGTGTTGTCGGCCGGGTCCCAGCTCTGCCACTCGTACGCGGGCCGGGCCCAGACCGGGAACTCGGCGTCGACGCCGTTCGCGCGCAGCGGGTTGTCGCCGCTGTTGTAGTAGGCGGTGTGCTCGGAGTCGGCGTAGAACCAGTTGAAGGTGTAGTTGATGTGCTGGACGGCGCCCTGGAAGCGCTCCGGGCTGTTGAGGTACTCCGGGTCGTTCAGCATCTGGAAGCCGATGATGGAGTCGGCCTCGTGCAGGTAGGAGGAGCGCAGGGTGGTGTAGGCGACCTTCTTGCCGCCGACCGTGGCGCGGGACTCGACCGGGCCGTACTTGGTGCGCCAGACGCGCATCGTGTAGGAGCCGGCCGCGGTGGAGTCGGCGACGGTCGGCTTCCAGGCGTTGTGCCGCTCGACCTTCTCCATCGGCGTGCAGGTGCCGCGGTAGAGGTAGTGGTAGTCGTCCTGGCACAGCTCGACCGCGTAGGTGTCGATGATGTCCTGGCCCGAGGTGGTGGCGCTCCAGGCGTAGTCCTGGCCGCGGCCGAGTTCGACGTACATGCTCAGGCCCGCGAAGGAGGCGCCGCGGGCGCTGATGCCGGGGCCCTGGATCTCCTGGAGCATGAGCAGCTGCGGGGCGAAGTAGCCGGTCTGCGGTCCGAAGACGGCGACCGGGTGGCCGCTCGCGGTGTGCTCGCCGCTGACGACGAGGGCGTTGGACATGCCGCGCCGCGCCGAGGTCACCGCCGCTTCCGCGGACTTGGCGGAGGCGCCGGTCGCGCCCGCCGCGCCGGCGCTGCCCGTACGGTCGTACACCAGCGGTTCCGGCTCGACCGACCCGGCGTCGGGCAGGGCGCGGCCCTGCGGGTCGTCCGGGGTGGGCAGGTACGGGAAGCTGCCGTCCTGCTGGGTGAGGACGGCCTCGGGGTCGTTGCGCTGGCGGAAGGACTCCCAGACCTTCGTGCCCTCGGTGACGCCGTACTTCTCCTGGGCGGCCAGGAGGGACAGCGCGTTGTTGACCTCGCCGCCGCCTCCGGCGCCGAAGAGGGAGCCGATGACGGAGGCCAGCGCGATCAGGTCGGTGCGCTTGAAGCGTTCGATGGTGCCGGCGTTGGTGATGGCGTCCTTGTGGCCGGTCAGCACGTACTCGCCGGGGAAGTAGCGGCCCTTGTCGGAGGCGTCGATGTAGGCGTTGACACCGGCGACGTAGGCGTCCACGTCGGCCAGGGCCAGCTCGCCGCGCTCACCGGCCTTGGCGGCCGCGCTCTCGATCTGCGCCTCCAGGTCGTCCTCGGTGTAGGGGGCGCTGCGCCAGAACTGCTGCTCCAGACCCTGGTTGGCGGGGGCGCCGCCGGCGAAGGGGGTCAACTGGCCGCGTCCCACGTGCCGGAAGAGGTCCATGAGCCACAGCCGGTCCTGGGCCGCGGCGTATCCGGCGCCGAACTCGGTGCCGTAGCGGGTGGTGCCGGTGATGTGCGGCACGCCGGTCTTCTTGTCGCGGACGATGGTGACGTCGTCGCGTCCGGCGGGGCGGACGGTGGAGGCGACCTGGCCGGCCGGGACGCCGAAGGAGGCGTCGTTGAAGAAGGTGTTGATCTTGTCGTTGGTGAGGCCGGTGTAGCCGGTGGCGAGGCTCGCGTAGGGGCCGAGCTGGTCCTCGGCATGCGCGGGCTGGGTGCCGAACGCCTGGTTGAGGAGGATCTGGGCCAGGGTGGCGTTGCCGTTCTGGCCGGGCGGCAGGATGTCGGAACACTGGCCGCCGCAGTGGTCGTTGGCGGCGGCTTCGGCGGCCGTGACCTCGGCGTTCGTCTCTCCGGCGGCCAGCGCCGGGGAAAGCGGTGACAAAAGTCCGGCAATGAGGGCGCATACGGATGCGGTCTTCAGGAACCCGTGGAAGCCGCGGGGAGTTCTCAGTCTGTCGAGGGCGTTGCGTGGGGTGCGCCGTGGCATGGCAGCTCCTCCCGACGGGGGTGTGGCGGGACGTTACCGCCGGTATCCCCGAGTGGGAAGGTGAACATGCGTCACTTTTTGGGAGCGGGTGGATCGGCTTATGGGGGGCATCGGAAATCGGATGGAGCCGAATCGGTTGTCGATACGTCTATTCGGCGACGTCCGTACGACGACGCCGAAATGACCCAAGTGCAGGTGCAGGTGTGACGGAGGTGCAGGGCGATGGCCGGTTTCCGAAGTCTGGCGAGACAGGTCCGCGATCCACGGTGCGACCTGGCGCTGCGGCGCTATTCGCTGCGCAAGTGCCTTGAGCGTTTCGCCCCTTATGGGCACAGGGCGACCTGGGACCATCTCTGCTCCCGGGCCGGGTTCGGTCCCGAGGACCGCTCCCCCGACCCAGCGCGGCTCGTGGCCGCACTGGAGGAGCTGGAGGAGGCGCGTTCGGTGTGGCTGGCCTACGAGGTCGAGTTCGCCGAGCGGCGCAGGAAGGAGAAGCACGACGGGCTGCGCAGGCCCGGCAGCGTGGACGACTGGCACCGGCTGACCTGGGGCGGGTTCGGGGTGGCCTGGTGCGACGACCCCCGGGTCCATCCCGACGGGCCGCTGGCGGAGGTGCTGCGCCGGCTGATCACGGCGCTGGAGCGTGAGCCGGGCTCGGGGTGCCCGGTGTGCGACGGGGAGCGCCTCGTCTGGAAGTACGACCTGGACCACGAGCCCTCGACGGGCCCCGTCTGCACGGACTGCGGCATCCTCGTGCCGCGGCCCGTCCTCACTCCCGCGGCGCGCGCGGACGCCCGGCGGGGCCGCCGGTTGCTGATGTCGGCGTAACCGGCCACGGGGGTGCGCCGGGGATGCCGCACCCCCGGTGTCCGGTACGGCGGTACGGCACCGGGTCCGGCGGGCGCTGTCAGTGGCGCCCGGCACCATGGGGGGATGGTGCAGCTGTGTGTGAACGGGGCGCGGGGAGGCGCCGACGGCGCGGTGGTGCCTCTGTCGCCGGAGGCGGTCGCGGACTCGGTGGCCGAGGCGGTCGCCGCCGGGGCCACGGACGTCCATGTCCACCCGAAGACCCCGTGCGGCCGGGACACGCTGTCCGCGCGTGTGCTGGCGGCGACGCTGGAGGCGGTCAGGGCGCGCGTCCCGGCGTCGGTGCCGGTCGGCGTCACGACGGGTGCCTGGGCCGAACCCGGCCCCGCTGCCCGGGTGGCGCGGATCCGGAGCTGGACGGTGCTGCCCGACCACGCCTCCGTCAACTGGCACGAGCCGGGCGCCGAGGAGACGGCCGCCGCCCTGATCGAGCGCGGGGTGGGCGTGGAGGCGGGCGTCTGGTCCGGCACGGACGGCGCGGCCCGGTTCCTGCGCTCACCGCTCGGGCCGAAGGTGCTGCGGGTACTGGCGGAGGTCACGGACACCGACCCGGCGACGGCGCCGGACTCGGCGCGCGCCCTGCTGTCCGGCCTCGGTCCGGCCCACGGCCGCCCGGTCCTGCTGCACGGCGAGGACGGCGGCGCCTGGCCGGTGCTGCGGCTGGCCGGCCGGCTGGGCCTGGCGACCCGGATCGGCCTGGAGGACACCCTGTTCCTGCCGGACGGCGGCCGGGCGGCCTCCAACGCGGCCCTGGTCACCGCGGGCCTGAGGGAGTGGTCCTCGGTGCGCCGGGGCGAACACTGACGACCGGG
>NZ_KZ195574.1:6746214-6817416 GCF_002188365.1 Streptomyces sp. CS113 | reverse complement strand
GAGCACGGCTCAACCGCCCCCCGCCCGGGGCGGAAGCGGCCGGGCCGCGGCGCTCCACGAGCAGGCGCGAGCCTGCGGCGCGTTCGCCGAAGGCGTCGTCGGGGTTGGACAGCACGCAGGTCTCCAGGGACAGGCAGCCGCAGCCGATGCAGTCGGTGAGGTGGTCGCGCAGCCGGTTGAGCTGTTTGATCCGCTCGTCCAGTTCGGAGCGCCAGGACCGGGAGAGCCGGGCCCAGTCCTCCTCGGTGGGCGTGCGCCCCTCCGGCAGTTCGGCGAGCGCCTCGCGGATCGTGGCCAGCGGGATGCCCACCCGCTGGGCGGCCCGGACGAAGGCGACCCGGCGCAGCGCGTCACGGCTGTAGCGGCGCTGGTTGCCCGAGGTCCGGCGACTGCTGATCAGGCCCTTGGACTCGTAGAAGTGCAGGGCGGAGACGGCGGCGCCGCTGCGCGCGGCGAGCTGTCCGACCGTGAGCTCTTGGATCTTCTCGGGAATCTGAGGCACTCCTCAGACCCTACCGACCCCGTCACCCGTGCGGCCGGGTCGGCTCCGTTGACAGCGACCCCGCGGGCGACCATGCTAAGCAGTCGCTTAGAGTCGAGCGCACAGGGCGAGCGAGCAGAGAGGCCGGAACATGGCAGAGCCGAGGATCTTCGCGTCCGCCGACGAGGTGAAGGCGGCGGTGGGCGAGCAGTTGGGCCACACCGACTGGCTGGAGGTCGACCAGAAGCGGATCGACCTGTTCGCGGAGGCGACCGGGGACCACCAGTGGATCCACGTGGACCCGGAGAAGGCCGCCGCCGGGCCGTTCGGCACCACCATCGCGCACGGGTACCTGACGCTGTCGCTGCTCCCCCTCTTCGGGCCGCAGCTGATCAGGGTCGAGGGCGTGAAGATGGGCGTCAACTACGGCACCAACAAGGTCCGTTTCCCCTCCCCCGTCCCGGTCGGCTCGCGCCTGCGCGCCACGGCGACGATCACGGGGGTCGAGGACGTCACGGGCGGCATCCAGGTGAGCGTCGCGTTCACCGTGGAGCGCGAGGGTGGCGACAAGCCGGTGTGCGTCGCCGAGTCCGTCTCGCGCTACTACGTCTGACCGGGGCCTGTCCGGCGGACACCCCCGGGCCGCGCCTCAACGGTCCCGGGCTCCCACCATGCGCAGCACGAGGTCGGCGTAGAGCGCGCCGACCTCGTCGGGCGTGCGGGGGCCGTTCACGTTGAACCAGCGGGCCACGTCGATGCAGAGCGACAGCACGGCGAGTGTGGTGCCCTTGACGTCCGGCACGTCGAACTCGCCCGTCGCCACGCCGTCGTCGATGATGCCGCGCACCGCGGCGTCGCACTGCCGGCGGAGCGTGAGGATCTCCTCCCGGGCCTCGGGTCCGAGCGCGTCCAGCTCGTACTGCACGACGCGCGCCGTCGTGCGCCGACCGGCGTGCCAGCGGACGAAGGAGCTCACGGCGTCGGCGAGCCGCTCGGTCGCACCGCCCTCGCCCTGGGCCGCGGAGCGCAGGATGGCCACCGCGCGGGTGTGGCCGATGCGGCTGATGCGGTGGAGCAGTTCTTCCTTGGTCTTGTAGTGGATGTAGAGCGCGGCCGGGCTCATACCGGCCCGCCCGGCGATGTCGCGGGTCGTGGTCGCGTGGTACCCGCGCTCGGCGAACGCCTCCACGGCCGCGACCAGGAGCCGCCGGGCCGCGTCAGGCGTGACCTCTTCCCACGGCTCGATGTCGCCGCCCGTCGTCTCGGCCGCCGTACTCATCGCTTGTTCGCCCCTCTCGGTGACAGGAGCACCACCATACCGCTGACCCTGAGCGGGCGCTTAGGGGCGCTGTCCGGCCGGGGTGCCGCCCGGCTTGTGGAAGGGGTCGTGCTCGACCAGGATCTTGTCGAGCCGCGCCTGGTCGACCCGGCTGACTATCTGGCCGACCTCCTGGCGGTCCCGGATGATCTTGGCCAGCGTGAAGGCCGAGGTGACCAGGTACAGGACGGCGATCGCCAGGAAGGCCCGCACCCAGGCGTCGGCCTCGAGCTGGTAGATGCCGATGGCGGTGGCGGCCATGGCCACCGAGAACGAGGCGACGGCCTGCCCGTAGAAGGCCGCGGTGTTCTGCTGCTTGACCGGTGTGTCACTCATGGCACAAGGATCGGCGGATGTGGTCCGGGCCACATCCGCCGACATACTCAGTCCGGGTACTCAGAGGCTCGCACCCCAAGGACTCAGAAGGCCGAAACCCCGGTCAGCGCCCGCCCGATGACCAGCTTCTGGATCTGGCTGGTGCCCTCGTAGAGGGTCATCACGCGGGCGTCGCGCAGCAGCTTGCCGGCCGGGTACTCGTCGATGTAGCCGTAGCCGCCGAAGACCTGGAGGGCGTTGTTGGCGGCGCGCACGGCGGCCTCCGAGGCGAACAGCTTGGCCTTGGAGGACTCGACGGTGAAGGGCTGCCCGCGGTCGATCAGGTCGGCGACCCGCCAGGTCAGCAGCCGGGCCGCGTCCACGTCGAGGGCGATGTCGCTGATCAGCTCCTGCACCAGCTGGTGGTGGGCGATGGTCCTGCCGAACTGCTCCCGCTCCCCCGCGTACCGCACGGCCGCGTCCAGCGCGGCCTGGGCTATGCCCACGCAGCCGGCCGCGACCGACATCCGCCCCTTGGCCAGGGCCGACATGGCCACCGAGAAGCCCTTGCCCTCGGGTGCGAGCATCGCGGTGGCGGGGACGCGGACGTCCTCCAGGACCAGTTCGGCCGTGGCCTGGCCGCGCAGGCCGAGCTTGCCGTGGATGGTGCGCCGGGTCAGACCGGGCGTGTCGGTGGGCACGAGGAAGGCGGAGACGCCCTTGTGGCCGGGGGCGTCGGTGGAGCGGGCGAAGAGCAGGACGACATCGGCCCAGGTGCCGTTGGTGATGAACATCTTCGTGCCGTTGAGCACGTAGTCGTCGCCGTCGCGCACCGCGCGCGTGGAGAGGTTGCCCGCGTCCGACCCCGTGCCGGGCTCGGTGAGGCCGAAGCAGCCGACGTACTCGCCGGAGGTGAGCCCCGGCAGCCAGCGCCGCTTCTGCTCCTCGCTCCCCCAGGCCGCGACGGTCTTGGCGACCAGGCCGAGGGAGACGGAGACGATCCCGCGCACGGAGCTGTCGCCGCGCCCCAGCTCCTCCGTGACCAGGCAGTACGCGAGGTGGTCGCCCCCGGAGCCGCCGTACTCCTCGTCGATGGTGAGCCCGAGGAAGCCGACCTCGCCGAGCTTCTTCACGATTCCCCGGTCCACCTCCTCGGCGCGGTCCCAGGCGATCACGTGCGGGGCGATCTCGCGCGCCACGAACTCCCGCGCGAGCCGCCGTACGGCGCCCTGCTCCTCGCTGAGCTCCAGATTCATGCCGAGTCACCCCACAGAAGACGGTCCCTGAACGGCGGACCACTCGGGTCCGAGTTGTAAATTAGCACTGCTAGTTTAAAGCCGCAGCCCTACTATGTGCGCCATGGCCCGACCGCGCAAGCCCCTGCTCAGCACCGACCGGATCGTCGAGACGGCGCGCGCGCTGGTGGACGCGGAGGGTCTCGCGGCCGTCTCCACGCGCCGGCTGGCCGCGGAACTGGGGGTCAGCGGCCCCTCGCTCTACAACCACTTCCGCACCAAGGACGAGATCCTGGAGGCCGTCGCCGACTCGGTGAGCGCCCAGGTCGACCTGTCGATGTTCGAGGACGGCCGGGAGTGGCGGACCGCGCTGCACGACTGGGCCGTCTCCTACCGCACGGCCCTGCGCGACCACCCCAACATCGTCCCGGTGCTGGCCCACGGCCCCGGCCGCCGCCCGGCCGCGCTGCACCTCGCGGACGCCGTCTACGGCGCGATGGTCCGGGCGGGCTGGCCCCCGGCCCAGGCCACGTCCATCGGTGCGCTGATGCGTTACTTCATCATGGGCTCGGCGCTCGGTTCCTTCGCCGGCGGCTTCGTGACCGACGCCGGTGCCTACGACCCCGCCGACTACCCGCACCTCCAGCAGGCGCACCTCCTGGCGGAGCAGCAGGAGAAGATCGACGAACGTGCCTTCGAGACCGGTCTGACGGCGCTGCTGGACGGGCTGGCCCAGCAGTACGCGCAGGTCGCGCAGGGCGTCTGAGGGCCTCCGGGGACCCTTCGGTGCCCGCCGAACCGTGCGTGGCGCATCCTGGGACGCATGACCGAGAAGGAAGCCGAGGCGCCCGGCCTCGCACGGCTGGCCGGGCTGCTCGCGGACGAGACGCGCGCCGCCTGTCTGCTGGCCCTGCTGGACGGGCGGGCGTGGACCGCCGGCGAGCTGGCCCGGCACGCCGGGGTCGCCGCGTCGACGCTCAGCGAGCACCTGGGCAAGCTCGTCGCGGGCGGGCTGCTCGCCGAGGAGCGGCAGGGGCGGCACCGGTACGTGCGGCTGGCCGACGACCGGGTCGCGCAGCTCGTGGAGGACCTGGCCGCGCAGGTCGCTCCCGAGGCGGCGGCCCGGCGTCCGCGCACGCTGCGGGCCTCGAGCGCCGGGTCGGCGATGGCCCGGGGACGCACCTGCTACGACCATCTCGCCGGGCGGCTCGGCATCGCGGTGACCGACGCGCTGACCGGGCTCGGACTGCTGCGCCAGGACACCGGCTTCGCCCTCACGGACGCGGGGCTCGGCTGGTTCGACGCCGCCGGGATCCCGCTGCGGCCGACCGGTCGCCGGCCGCTGGCCCGGGCCTGCCTCGACTGGACGGAACGCCGTCCCCATCTCGCGGGCGTGGCGGGCGCGGCCCTGTGCCGGCACGCCCTGGACACGGGCTGGTGCGTGCGGATCGGCTCGGAGCGGGCGGTGAAGGTGACGCCGACGGGTGCGGACGCGCTGTCCGAGCTGCTCCGGATCGATCCGGTGTCGCTGCGCTGAGCCGTGCTCTGAGCCGTGCCGTTCTTCTCGTCCTGCGCGTCCTGCGCGTTCTCCTCGTCCTCCGCGTTCTCCTCGTCCTCCGCGTTCTCCTCGTCCGAAATCCGCCGGTCGTCCCGGCCTTCCCTTTCTAGCCTCGGGAGCATGATGCGTACCGTCCCGTCCCGCCGTCCGGAACTGCTCGCGGCCGGCGCGGCCACCGTCACCGTCGTGCTGTGGGCGTCGGCGTTCGTCTCGATCCGCAGTGCGGGCGAGGCGTACTCGCCGGGCGCGCTGGCGCTCGGGCGGCTGCTGTCGGGTGCCCTGGTCCTCGGCGTGATCTGCCTGCTGCGCCGGGAGGGCGTGCCGCCGCGTGCCGCGTGGCGCGGGATCGCGATATCGGGGCTGCTGTGGTTCGGCTTCTACATGGTCGTCCTGAACTGGGGCGAACAGCAGGTGGACGCCGGTACGGCCGCCCTCGTGGTCAACGTCGGCCCGATCCTCATCGCGCTGCTGGGTGCCCGGCTGCTGGGCGACGCGCTGCCGCCGCGGCTGCTGGCGGGCATGGCGGTGTCGTTCGCCGGTGCGGTGACGGTGGGCCTGTCGATGTCCGGCGAGGGCGGTTCCTCGCTGTTCGGGGTGGTCCTGTGCCTGCTGGCGGCGGTGGCGTACGCGGGCGGGGTGGTCGCGCAGAAGCCCGCGCTGGCGCACGCGAACGCCCTTCAGGTGACGACGTTCGGCTGCCTGGTCGGGGCGGTGCTGTGTCTGCCGTTCGCGGGGCAGCTCGTGCACGAGGCGGGCGGCGCGCCGGTCTCCGCCACGCTCAACATGGTGTACCTGGGGGTCTTCCCGACGGCGCTGGCGTTCACGACGTGGGCGTACGCCCTGGCCCGTACGACCGCCGGCCGCATGGGCGCGACCACGTACGCCGTGCCCGCGCTGGTCGTGCTGATGTCGTGGCTGGCCCTGGGCGAGGTGCCGGGGCTGCTCACCCTGGCGGGCGGCGCGCTGTGCCTGGCGGGCGTGGCGGTGTCCCGCTCGCGCAGGCGCCGCACGCCCGCGCCCGCGCCCACGCCCACGGAACGGACCGGGCCCGCGGAACGGACCGAGCCCGCCGGGGAGCCTCACCCCGGGGACGCGGAGCGGGTGTAGGGGACGTCGTTCGGATCAGGCCGGCCGCGGCCTACGGTGCCTTGTGGCCGACCCGAGCGGGGGCGATGGGGGCCCCTCCCGCGCACGGGGGGTGCCCCGGTCCGAACGACACCCCCTGGCACCGCCGGCCCCGGCGGGAGCGGGGAGTCAGAAGATCACCAGGGCCCGGCCGCCCTTGCCCGCCAGCATGTTGTCGAAGGCTGCCGGGATGCCGTCCAGGGCGATGCGTTCCGTGACCAGGGCGCCGAGGTCGAGGCGGCCGGCGCGGACGTGCTCGGCGAGGACCGGGAGGTCGCGGGCGGGGTCGGCGTCGCCGTAGACGCAGCCGGACAGGGTGCGGCCCCAGTGGAAGATCTCCAGGGCGTTGAAGGTGACCTGCTGGTCCTTGCCGCCGATGCCGACGACCGTGGTGCGGCCGCCGCGCCGGGTGGACTCCCAGGCGGTGCGGATGGTGGCCGCGCGGCCCACGCACTCCACGGCGACGTCGACGCCCTGCTTGCCGGTGAGCGCGCGGATCTCGCGGGCGGTGGTGTCGGAGGCGAGGAGGTAGTCGGTGGCGCCCGCGGCGCGGGCCAGTTCCTCCTTCTCGGGGGACACGTCGACCGCGACGATCTTCGACGCGCCCGCGATCCGGGCCGCCTGGAGGGTGGCGAGGCCCACGCCCCCGACGCCGAAGACCGCGACCGTCTCGCCCTCGCGGACCTTCGCCGAGTGGTGGACGGCGCCGTAGCCGGTGAGGACGGCGCAGCCGAGCAGCGCCGCCTCGGTGAGGGGGATGCCCTCGGGGGCCGGCAGGACGCAGGACGCGGCCACGACCGTCTCCTCGGCGAACGCCGCGACGTTCAGGCCGGGGTGCAGGTCGGTGCCGTCGTCGGCGCGGCGGGCGTGCACGTCGGCGGCGCCGGCCAGGGCGTTCGCGCACAGCCAGACCTCGCCGAGCGAGCAGGCGTGGCAGGCACCGCAGGACGGGGCCCAGTTGAGGACGACCTCGTCGCCGGGCGCGACGTGGGTGACGCCCTCGCCGACGGCGACGACGGTGCCGGCGCCCTCGTGGCCGAGCACGGCGGGCAGCGGCACGCGCATGGTGCCGTTGGACAGGGACAGGTCGGAGTGGCAGACCCCGGCGGCGGCGAGCTTCACCCGGACCCGGCCGGGGCCGGGCTCGGGCAGCTCGATGCCGGTGACCTCCAGCGGGGCGCCGACGGCTGGTACGACGGCGGCACGGACTGCGGTACGGACGGCCATGAGGTGGAGACTCCCCTGCGGGCTAGAACTGGAGGGACTTGGTCTGGAGGTACTCGGCGAGGCCGTGCGCGCCCAGTTCGCGGCCCACGCCGGACTGCTTGTAGCCGCCGAAGGGCGCCAGCGGGTTGAACCGGCCGCCGTTGATGTCGACCTGCCCGGTGTCCATCCGGCGGGCGAAGGCCACCGCCTCGTCCTCGTCCCCGGCCCAGACGGCGCCGGCGAGGCCGTAGACCGTGCCGTTGGCGATGCGCAGGGCGTCGTCCTCGTCCTCGTAGCGCAGGAGGGACAGGACCGGGCCGAAGATCTCCTCCTGGGCGACGGTCATGTCCTCGCGCACGTCGGCGAAGACCGTCGGGCTGACGAAGTACCCCTGCTCGCGCGGGGCCTCGGGGCCGCCCGCGACCAGGCGCGCGCCCTCGGCGACGCCCTTCTCGATGTAGCCGCGCACCCGCGCCTGCTGCTTGGCGTTGACGACGGGGCCGATCCGGTCGCCGTACTTCGCGGCGGCCTCGGCGGCGAGCGCCACCGCCTCGTCGTACTGGTCGCGGTGGACCAGCATGCGGGTCCAGGCGCTGCACGTCTGGCCGGAGTTGGACATGACGTTGGCGACGCCGACGTTGACGGCCTTGGCGAGGTCGGCGCTCGGCAGGATCACGTTGGCGGACTTGCCGCCGAGTTCGAGGGCGACCCGCTTGACGGCGGCGCCCGCGGTGGCGCCGATGCGGCGGCCGACGGCGGTGGAGCCGGTGAAGGAGACCAGGTCGACACCCGGGTGCTCGGCGAGGGCCTGTCCGGCGACCGGACCGAGGCCGGTGACCAGGTTGAAGACGCCGGCCGGGACGCCCGCCTCGTGCACCGCCTCGGCGAAGAGCTGCGCGACCAGCGGGGTGTCCTCGGCGGGCTTGAGCACCATCGTGCAGCCGGCCGCGAGCGCCGGGGCGGCCTTGGCGACGATCTGGTGGAGCGGGTAGTTCCAGGGGGTGATGGCGCCGACCACGCCGACCGGCTCGTGGTGGACCACGGAGTTGCCGACCTTCTCCTCGAAGGCGTACGTCGCCGCCAGCTCGGCGTAGGAACCGGCGACCGCGACGGGGACGGCGGCGTGCACGGCCTGCGAGAACTTCAGCGGGGAGCCCAGTTCGGCGGTGACCGTCTCGGCGATCTCGTCCTTGCGGGCCGCCAGCACGTCCCGCAGCGCGGCCAGGTGCGCGGCCCGTTCGGCGGGCGGGGTGGCGGCCCAGCCGGGCAGGGCGGCACGGGCGGCCCGTACGGCGCTGTCGACGTCCAGGGCGGTGCCGGCGGGCACCTTGCCGATCACCTGCTCGTCGGCCGGGTTCACGACGTCGATCGTGTCCCGGCCGTCGGCGGGGCGCCAGGCTCCGTCGATGTACATGCCGTCGTGTGCCTTCATCGCGTTCCTTCCGGGCGGGCCTCGTCGTCCGACCCAAACTAGCGCCGTTAGTTTTACGGCACCAGGGGCTCCCACGATGGTGGCGCGGCTCACCCTCCCGGAGGGCGGTGTCGGGGGCGGTGTCACTCCTCCAGTTCGGGCAGTCGCGCCGGGGCGGGGCAGATGCGGTCGCCGTGCTGGTCGAAGACGAACAGGTGGGCGAGGTCGACGAGGAGGGGCACCTGCATGCCGTGGCGGAGGTCGATGTCGGGGGTGGTCCGGACGATGAGGTCGCCCGGGAGGCGGCCGTCGGGCGGGGCGACCGCCGGTTCCGGCTCCTCCGGTTCGTCCATGACGACCACCGGTCCGGCGCGCAGGGCACCGG
The DNA here is from genome assembly GCF_002188365.1 of Streptomyces sp. CS113. Lineage (NCBI taxonomy): Bacteria > Bacillati > Actinomycetota > Actinomycetes > Kitasatosporales > Streptomycetaceae > Streptomyces > Streptomyces sp. CS113. Next base: position 6,808,382 of record NZ_KZ195574.1, on the reverse strand, counting down.
CCCGCTCCCTCAGCCGCTCCAGGACCGTGCCGTCGCGGCGGCGGCGCCTGACCGGGCGGCCGGCGGGGCGCGGCGCCTCCAGGTCGGGCACGACGGCCGGCCGTGAACCGGTGTTGAAGTGCACCAGGACCTCGTGGCCCTGGAACTCGACGTGCTCCACCAGCCCGGTGAGCAGCACCTCGCCCGGGCGGGCGGAGGACGGCTTCGCGATCCGGACGGCCTCCGAGCGCAGGCCCACGATCACCTCGCGGCCCTGCTGGACGCGGAGCAACTGGTGGTCCAGCGACAGCGGTTCGGGCAGCCGCAGGAACTGCTTGCCCAGGCTGATGGTCATCGCCCCGTCGAGCGGCGCGCGCACGAGGCCGCGCAGCAGGTTGATGCGCGGGGTGCCGATGAAGGCGGCGACGAAGACGTTGCGGGGCAGGGCGTAGACGGCGCGCGGGGTGTCCACCTGCTGGAGGACCCCGCCGCGCAGGACGGCGACGCGGTCGCCCAGCGACATGGCCTCGGACTGGTCGTGGGTGACGTAGATGGTGGTGACGCCCAGTTCCCGGGTCAGCCGGGTGATCTCGGCGCGCAGGTGGTTGCGGAGCTTGGCGTCGAGGTTGGACAGCGGCTCGTCCATCAGGAAGGCGGTGGGGTGGCGGGCGATGGCCCGGCCCATCGCGACGCGCTGGCGTTCACCGCCGGAGAGCTGGGCGGGGAGGCGGTCGAGGAGGTCCTCGATGCCCAGCATGCGGGCGGTGGCGTCCACGCGGGGGCGGGGGTCGGTCTGCGGGTCCTCGACGCGCAGCGGGAAGCCGATGTTCCCGCGGGTGGTCATGTTGGGGTACAGGGCGAAGTTCTGGAAAACCATCGCCATGCGCCGCTCGGCGGGGAGCAGGTCGTTGGCGTAGGCGCCGTCCAGCATCAGCTCGCCCTCGGTGATCTCCTCCAGCCCGGCGATCATGCGCAGCACGGTCGACTTGCCGCAGCCTGAGGGGCCGAGCAGGACGAGGAACTCGCCCGGCGCGATGTCCAGCGACAGCCGGTCCACCACGCGGACGCCTCGCGCGTAGGTCTTGCTCACGTCGTGCAGGGAGATGGCGCGTGTCATGGAGGTGCCCCCGGGGGCTCACTGGGCTCTGGTGCTCCGCGGTCGGACGCCCTCGTGCGGGTCGTACGGGGCGTGTGAGTCACGGAAGTTAACGGACCGTGCCCGGCCGGGGGAAGACGCTGGACCACAACTCGGCGCGAACGTCCACTTGGTGAGAAAGCGGACGCCCACATTCAGCCGTCTCGGTCGCCCTGAGGGGGTCCCGGTCTCCCCCGTCCGGCGTCTCGGTCTCCCCGTCCAGCGCCTCGGTGTCGCCCCGTCCGGCGCCTCGGTCTCCCCGCCCAGCGCCTCGGTCCCCCCGTGGAGTGTCTCGGGCACCCTGTCGGGGTCCCGGTCGCCTCAGTCCCCTCCCAGGGTGGTGCTGTCGCCGCTCCGGTTGCGGTTGCCGGTGGAGCGGCCGGACGCGCGGACCAGTTCGCCCGCCGCCATCGTCGCCTTCGCCACCACCCGGGTCCAGGGCGGGCCGCCGCGAGCCGCCCACACGACGCAGGCGCAGCCCGCCACCACCAGGACCAGGATCACCGACAGAACGAACAGGATCATGCTCAGCCCTTCGCTTCCCGACAGGGCCGGCTGTCACCGGCCCGGTCCTGGACATCCTGCCCCACCGCCGGACGCCGCCCGCCGCCCGCCGACGGGGCCCGCAGGGCGACGCCGGAGGAGAGCAGGAGCAGCCCGCCCAGCATCACGAACGGCGCGGCCACGCCCGCCACGCCCGCGATCAGGCCCGCGGCGGCGGGGGCGGCGACCTGGCCGAGGCGGTTGCCGGTCAGCCGCAGGGCGAGGGCCGTGGAGCGCGCCTCGTCGGGGGCCGCCTGCACGACCGTGGTCATGGACAGCGGCTGGCCGACGCCCAGGCAGAAGCCGAGGACGACCAGCATCAGCGCGAGCGCCCACACCGGCACCGGCAGCGCGACCCCGGCGCACAGCAGGGCGGCCAGCAGGCACGTCGTCGTGAGCAGCACCGTGCGGCCGAGCAGCCGCAGCAGCGGCGTCAGCACGAGCCGGCAGGCGATCGTGGCGGCGGCCCGCAGGCTGAGCAGTACGCCGATCACGGCCGGGGAGATCCCGCGGTGCTCGCCGACCACCGGCAGGTAGGCGGTGAGGATGTCGGTCGCGGAGAGCACGGACAGGCTGATCAGGATGCCGGCCGGCACGCCCCGGGCGCGCAGGATGCTTCCCACGGGGACGCGCGCGCCCCCTCCCGTACGGGAACCGGCGGCTGCGGGGTGCTCTATGCGCCACAGGGAGGTGAAGGCGGCCGCCGCGCCCGCGCCCGCCACCACCAGGGCCAGCGCGCTGCTGCCGGCCATGTCGGGGCCGCCGATCAGCGCGCCCGCGGCGATGGGGCCGATCAGCTGGCCGAGCGAGGCGCCGATGGTGAAGTGGCCGAAGTTGCGGTCCTGTTCGTGCGGCGCGGACTGACGGGCGACCAGTGACTGGGCGCCGATGACGAAGCAGAGGTGCCCGAGGCCCATGACACCGCTCCACAGGGCCATGGTCCACAGGGACCCGGCGGCACCGCTCAGCGCGCAGCCTCCGGCGATGAGCACCACCCCGACCGGCAGCAGCGGCGCGCAGCGGCCGTGGTCGGTGCGGCGGCCCAGCGGTACGGCGGCGAACAGCGGCAGCAGCGCGTACACACCGGCGATGACACCGACGGCCCGTTCGTCCGCGCCCAGCGCGAGCGCCCGGTAGGAGACGGCGGGCCGGGCCATCGACACCGCCGCCTGCGCGAAGCCGAAGGCGATGACGAGGCGGAGCAGCCAGCCGCGGTTCCCACCGGGCACCATGATCACGCTTCCTTCCGACGACCCGACAATCCGACGCCCTCTGACGATCTCCGACGATCTCCGACGATCAGATGATGCCGAACAGGATGCCCGCCGCGAGGATCACCAGGCTCGTCAGGACGGCCCACTTCACCACGAACCGCGTGTGGTCGCCGAACTCGACCTTGGCCATGCCGACCAGGACGTACACGGCCGGGACGAGCGGGCTCGACATGTGCAGCGGCTGGCCGACGATCGAGGCGCGGGCGATCTCCAGCGTCGACACGCCGTGCGCCTGCCCGGCCTCGGCGAGCACCGGCAGGACGCCGAAGTAGAAGCCGTCGTTCGACATGAAGTACGTCAGCGGCAGGCTCAGCAGGCCGGTGACCAGGCCCATCTGCGGGCCCATGCCGTCGGGGATGGTGTCCACCAGCCAGTTGGCCATGTGGTCCACCATGCCGGTGCCGGTGAGGACGCCGGTGAAGACGGCGGCGGCGAAGACCATGCCGGAGACGTTGAGGACGTTGTCGGCGTGGGCCGCGATACGGGCCTTCTGGTCGGGGATGTGCGGGAAGTTGACGGTGAGGGCGAGCGCGGCGCCGAGCAGGAAGAGCACCGGGATCGGCAGCAACTCCATGATCATGGCGGTGAGCAGCGCGACCGTGAGCAGCGCGTTGAACCAGTACAGCCTGGGCCGCAGGGTGGGCCGGTTCGGGTCGAGGCCCTGGAAGTCGTCACCGGACGCGCCGCTCGACGCGCCGCCGGACGCGCCGCCGGACCCGGCCTCCCCGTCGGCCGCCTCGCCCGGGCCGCCCGCAGCACCGCGAGCCGCACCGGAACGGGCACCGGACCCACCGGAGCCGGCACCCGCACCCGCACCCGCACCGACCAGCACCGTCTCGGTCTTCGTCTCCGGCTCCCGCACCAGCGCCTCGTCCAGCGTCAGCGTGCCCACCCGCCTGCGCTCGCGCAGACCCAGCACGTACGCCAGGACGACGACCGCGACGAGACCGACGGCCAGGGCCGGGATCATCGGGACGAAGATGTCGGTGGCGTCGACCTTCAGCGCGGTGGCGGCGCGGGCGGTGGGGCCGCCCCAGGGCAGCGTGTTCATCACGCCGTTGGCCATCGCGGCGACGCCGGTCATCACGACCAGGCTCATCTTGAGCCGCTTGTACAGCGGATACATCGCCGAGACCGTGATCATGAAGGTGGTGGAGCCGTCCCCGTCCAGCGAGACGATCGCGGCGAGCAGCGCCGTGCCGACGACGACGCGCATCGGGTCGGCCTTGCAGAACCTCAGGATGGCCCGGACGATCGGGTCGAAGAGCCCGACGTCGATCATCACACCGAAGTAGACGATCGCGAACATGAGCATCGCCGCGGTGGGGGCGAGACTGGACACGCCGTCGATGACGTAGTCACCGAGGTGGGCGCCCTTGCCGACGAACACGCAGAACAGCGCGGGAATCAGCACGAGCGCCGCGATCGGCGACATCTTCTTCATCATGATCAGGACCAGGAAGGTCGCGATCATGGCGAAGCCGAGGATGGTCAGCATGAGTGAGTACCTAACGTTCGCCCTTGAACATCCCACCGGGGCAGGCGGTGCGAGCGACGTTAGGTGGCGCGTCGGAGCGTTAACAAGACGTTGACATGCGAGCAATAAGCGCAAAACTCCAGGTCACGGCTTTGCGCCGGTCAGCGGTGTGAGCGTGACGGGTACGCCGTTGAGGACCGCGTTGCCCGACAGCGGGTCGAGCATGCTGCCGTCCAGCAGCTGGTTGACGTTGACGCCGGGGTCGGCGGCGGCGTGCGTCTGACGGGTGCCGGGCCGGTCGTGGCCCCAGCCGTGCGGGAGGCTCACCACGCCGGGCCGGACCGCGTCGGTGACCTCGGCGGGCGCGGTGACCTCTCCCCCGGCTCCCTTGACCCGCACGGGCTGTCCGCCGCCCACGCCCAGCCGTTCGGCGTCCTCGGGGTGCAGTTGGAGGGTGCAGCGGTTGGAGCCGCCGGTGAGGGCGGGGACGTTGTGCAGCCAGCTGTTGTTGGAGCGCAGGTGGCGGCGGCCGACGAGGACGAGCCCGGCGGGGCGTTCGGCGCGGGCCCGCACGAGGCGCGGCAGGTCGGCGGCGATCGGCCCCGGCAGCAGCTCCACCTTGCCGCTGCGGGTCTTCAGGGGCTGCGGCAGGCGCGGGCGCAGCGGGCCGAGGTCGATGCCGTGCGGGTGGGCGAGGAGCCGCTCCAGGGTCAGCCCGTCCGGCCGGGCGCCGAACCCGTCGCCGTAGGGGCCGAGGCGCAGCATCAGATCGAGGCGCCGTTCGGGGCCGTTCTCGCCGGTGAGGAGGGCGGTGAGCGCGTCGGGCTCGCGGCCGTGCACGGGTGAGTGCGGCTCCCGTACGGCCTTGGCGAGGGTCTGCTCGATCACCGTCTCGTCGACGGCGGCGGGGTCGGTGCCGTGCGCCCCGGTGACGGCCAGGGTGAGCCGGGCGAGGATCTCCGTCTCGGCCATCCTGCCGGGCTCCAGCGGGACGGCGGGACGGGTGTAGCGGACCTGGTTGCGCACGGCGAGGGTGTTGAAGGCGAAGTCGTGGTGCGGGCTCTGGGCCGGCGGGGGCGGCGGCAGGACGACGTGGGCGTGGCGGGAGGTCTCGTTGAGGTAGGGGTCGACGCTCACCATGAAGTCGAGGGAGTCCAGCGCCTTGTCGAGCCGGTCGCCGTCGGGCGCGGACAGCACGGGGTTGGCGGCGACGGTGAGCAGCGCGCGGACGGGCTCGCCCGCGTCGGTGGCGGTGTCGATCTCCTCGGCGAGGGCGGACAGGGGCAGTTCGCCCTTCGCCTCGGGGTGTCCGCTCACCCGGGAGTGCCAGCGGCCGAGCGCGAACCCGCGGCCGGGTCCGGCGGGGCGCGGGGTGCGGTCGGTGGCGGCCTGCGGGAAGAGCGCGCCGCCGGGCCGGTCGAGGTTGCCGGTGAGGATGTTGAGGACGTCCACGAGCCAGCTGGCGAGGGTGCCGTGCGGGACGGTGCAGCTGCCGATGCGGCCGTAGACGGCGGCGGTGCGGGCGGCGGCGAGCTCGCGGGCGAGGGCGCGGGTCACCTCCGGTGCCACGTCGCAGGCGGCGGCGACGGACTCGGGGGTGAAGTCCCGTACGGCGTCGCGGACTTCGCCGATCCCCTCGACGTGCGGGGCGAGGGCGCCGAGGTCGGCCAGGTCCTCCTCGTACAGGACGTGGACCATCGCGGCCAGCAGCAGCGCGTCGGTGCCGGGGCGGATCGCGACGTGCCGGTCGGCGAGCTTCGCGGTGCGGGTGCGGCGCGGGTCGACGACGGTGAGGGTGCCGCCGCGCGCCCTGAGCGCCTTGAGCCGGCCGGGGAAGTCGGGGGCGGTGCACAGACTGCCGTTGGACTCCAGCGGGTTGGCACCGATCAGGAGCAGGTGGTCGGTGCGGTCGAGGTCGGGCACCGGGATGGCGTTCGCGTCGCCGAAGAGCAGCCCGCTGGAGACGTGCTTGGGCATCTGGTCGACGGTGGAGGCGGTGAAGAGGCTGCGGCTGCCCAGGGCGCCGAGCAGGACGTTCGGGTAGAGGGCGCCGGCCATGGTGTGGACGTTGGGGTTGCCGAGGACGACACCGACGGCGTGCGGTCCGTACCGCTCGACGACGGGCCGGACACCGGCGGCGACCGCGTCGAAGGCCTCCTCCCAGGTGGCCTCGCGCAGTGCGCCGTCCCTGCGCACCAGGGGCGTGCGCAGCCGGTCGGGGTCGGAGTCGACGGCCCCGAAGGAGGCGCCCTTGGGGCAGATGAAACCGCGGCTGAAGACGTCGTCCCGGTCGCCGCGGGCCGCGGTGACCGTCGTGCCGTCGATGGTGAGGGCCAGGCCGCAGGTGGCCTCGCACAGGGGGCAGATACGCAGGGCGGTGCGGGGCACGGGTCCTCCCGGAAGGCGGCGGTTCGCTCGGGGCGGCGGTGACGCTCTCTGCCGAGCGAGCATACCGACCGGTAGGCATGTTGGGGAGGCCTTGCACCGACTGCCGCGTGAACACCTGTGGAGCCGTGAGGCCGGCCCGTCAGTCCAGCACCCGCCCCAGATACGCCCGCAGCAGCTCCCGGGCCTCCTCGATGATCTTCTCGTCCCCGTCCGGTGCCACCCGGAAGGCGAGTTGGACGAGGGTGTCGGCGGTCTCCACGGCGACGAGGAAGACGCGGCGCAGGTCGTCGTCGGGGCGGCGGCCCAGATAGCCGGAGAGCAGTTCGGTGAGTCGCTCGGCGACGCGGTGATTGGGGACGGCGTTGCGGTCGCCGACCGGGATCTGGTTGCCGAAGTCGATCAGGGAGAAGCCGGGAGCGGTCCGCTTCATCGCCAGGTACTCGTCGAGCACGGCGTCCAGCGCGCCGCGCCAGCCACCGCCGTCCGGCCCCGAGTCCGTCTCCGTCAGCCGTTCGGTCACCCGCTCCGCGTAGCGCTCGAGGTTGCGCTGGGCCAGGGCGTCGGCCATCTGCCGCTTGTTGCCGAAGAAGCGGTACACGGACCCGATGGGGACGTCCGCGCGCAGTGCCACGGCCCGGGTGCTCAGGGCGTCGTAGCCCACCTCGTCGAGGAGGTCGGCGCAGGCGTCGAGGATCCGGGTCAGCCGTTCGGCGCTGCGCCGCTGTACGGGGGCACGGCGGAGCGGGGTCGCGTGGGACACGCTGCTCATGATGCCCTCCGGGACCGGCCGGGTGAACCGTGCCCTCCGGAAGAGCCGGCCGCACCGTGCGGACCCGGCCCTTGGGGGCGCGGGGCGGGCGCGGCGGGCGCGGCGCTCACCGGTCCGCCGCCGGTTCGGTGACCGTCCGGCCCTCGACCTCCTCCGGCTGCGTCGCCCCGGTCGGCTCGGCGTCCGACGCCGTGATGTCCGCCGTGCTCTCCACGGGCTCGCCGTCGACGGCCCAGACGGTGTCGTCGTCGGCGTACAGACGGACCGTGACCTGGTGCGTGCCGCGCGGGACCAGGTCGGCGGGGAGGCGGTACCGGGGGCCGCGCAGGCGGGTGAGGAGGTCGCCGTCGAGGAAGAGGTGGGCGACGCCGCGGCCGGCCACCGCCTTCGCCTCCGTGCCGTTCGGCGAGAAGCGGAAGTCGCGGACGGTCAGGCGGACGTCCCAGCTGTCGTCGGTCTCGGGCTGCACCTCGATCCCGACCTCGGGGGCGTGCTCGGCGTCCACCTCGCGGTAGCGCCGGCCCTCCTCGTCGGTGACGTCGAGCAGCCTGCCCACCGGTGTGGCCGAATTTCCGGCCTCCGGTTCACCCACGTCACCCGAGCCGCAGCCCGCCGATCCCGTCAACAGCAGGACACAGACCGCGAGCACGGCGAGCACTCCCCGCGTCCACGACATGACGCGAGACTAGAACACGGGTCCGACACTCCGGATCCCCCGGGGGTCTGGTTCCGGTCATCCTCGGGACGGACGACCGGGCGGACGCGGTGCGGGGAAGCCTGCTCAGGGGCCCCTCCTGCGCCAAGTCCCCCACGCCCTCTTGCGCCCGGGAAACCGCAATCCTACGGTGTGCCATAGGAATGGCACCGGAATCGGGTGTCGGGCTGCGAGGGAGCGAGCGATGAGCGGGGACGCGCGGAAGACCGCGGAGGGGCTGGCCTATCTGTCCGGTTTCGGCAACGAGCACAGCTCGGAGGCCGTGGCGGGCGCACTGCCCGAGGGCCGGAACTCTCCGCAGCGGGCGCCGCTGGGCCTGTACGCGGAGCAGCTGAGCGGCACGGCGTTCACGGAGCCGAGGGCACACAACCGGCGCTCGTGGCTGTACCGGATCCGCCCGTCGGCCGCGCACCCCGCGTTCACCCGCACGGGCAACGGCGCGATCCGCACGGCGCCCTTCAACCAGGCCGTGCCGGACCCGAACCGGCTGCGGTGGAACCCGCTGCCGGTGCCCGGGCCGGCCACGGACTTCGTCGACGGCCTGTGGACGCTCGGCGGCAACGGCGACGCGACCCAGCGCACCGGCATGGCCGTGCACCTCTACCACGCGACGGCGTCCATGGAGCGCGTCTTCAGCGACGCGGACGGCGAGCTGCTGATCGTCCCGGAACGCGGCGGACTGCTGCTGCGCACCGAGTTCGGGCTGCTGCACGCCGAGCCGGGCCACGTCGCGCTGATCCCGCGCGGGGTGCGTTTCCGCGTGGAGCTGCTGGACGCGGACGCCCGCGGCTATGTCTGCGAGAACTACGGCGCGCCCTTCCGGCTCCCCGACCTGGGGCCGATCGGTGCCAACGGCCTGGCCAACGCCCGGGACTTCCGGGCACCGGTCGCCGCGTACGAGGACGACGACAGCGCGGCGGGCCCGGTGGAGGTGGTCAACAAGTTCTGCGGCAACCTCTGGACCGCCCGGTACGACCACTCCCCGCTGGACGTCGTCGCCTGGCACGGCAACCACGTCCCGTACGTCTACGACCTGCGCCGCTTCAACGTCATCGGCACCATCTCGTACGACCACCCGGACCCGTCGATCTTCACGGTGCTCACCTCCCCGTCGGACACCCCGGGGCTCGCCGGTGTCGACTTCGTGGTGTTCGCGCCGCGCTGGCTGGTGGGCGAGGACACCTTCCGGCCGCCGTACTTCCACCGGAACGTGATGAGCGAGTACATGGGCCTGATCGAGGGGGCCTACGACGCCAAGGCGGAGGGCTTCGTGCCGGGCGGCGGCTCGCTGCACAACATGATGTCCGCGCACGGGCCGGACCGGGAGACCTTCGACCGGGCGAGCGCCGCCGAGCTGAGGCCGCAGCGGATCGACGACGGACTGGCGTTCATGTTCGAGACGCGGTGGCCGGTGACCCTCACCCCGCAGGCGGCCCGCGCCGAGCACCTCCAGCCCCGCTACGACGACGTCTGGCAGGGCCTGGAGCGGCACTTCCGCCCCTTGCACTGAGGTTTCCCCTACCGGTACGGATGGCCCGTGACCTCCTTCGCCCCGGACTCCATCGTCCTGAACCGCAAGCTGCCGCTCTGGTACCAGGTGTCGCAGTCGCTGCGCGCCTCGATACTCGGCCGCTCGCCCCGGGACCCGCTGCGCCTGCCCACCGAGGAGCAGTTGGCGGGGCACTACGGGGTGAGCGTGCTGACCATGCGGCAGGCGCTAAAGGAGCTGGAGGACGAGGGGCTGATCACCCGCCACCGCCGGCGGGGCACCTTCATCGAACCGCACGCCCGCCGGGGCGCCCCGGTGCGGCTGCTCGGCTCGGTGGACGCGATCGTGGCCCAGCAGTCCGGCATGAAGGCCGAACTGCTGGACCACGGCACCGCCCCCGTGCCCGCCGAACTCGCCGAGTACTTCCCGGAACTGCCGGAGGTGGCGACGTACCACCGGCTGCGCTGCGACGAGAAGACCGGCGAGCCGACCAACCACGCCCGCAACTACGTCCGTCCGGAGCTGGCCGCACGCATCGACCCGGACGACCTCGCCCGGTGGCCGATGACGAAGGTGCTGCGGGACGTGGTGGGCATGGACATCAGCCGGATCACCGACACCGTCGAGGCCCGGCTCGCGGACCCGGAGACGGCACGGCTGCTCGAAGTCCCGCTGCTCAGCCCGATCCTGCACTACACGGGCATCACCTACGACGGCGCGGGCCGGGTGCTCGACGTGGCCGTCATCCACTACCGGGGCGACCGGTTCTCCTTCACGGTCACCCTGGATGCCACGTGAGGCCGCGGCGCCCCGTCGTACGATGCCCGGCGTGACGCACGACGACGCCCCGCCGCTGGCGGACCTCATGCCGTGGTCCGTCGCACCGCCGCGGCTCGGCCGGGGGTGGCCGACGGCTCCCGACGCGGCGTCCCTCAAGGCCCGCTGGGACGCCCTGCTGAAGGCCGAGGGACCCGACCGGGCGACCCTGTTCGAGCCGACCCGCTCGCGCACGCCGTACTCGGCGGTCGGGCGGCTGCCGGGCGGCACCGGGGGCACCGAGCGGCTGGCGCGGGCCGTGGGGCCCTGCCCCGAGCCGGTCCGGGTGCTGCGCGCGCCGTTCGACGAGCAGTGGCTGATCCCCGACCACCGGCTGATCGACGCGGCCCGTCCGGAGCTGTGGCGGGTGGCGGACGCGCGGCAGGTGTTCGTGGTGGAGACGCCGGACGCCGCCGGCCCGCCGCTGCTCCTAGCGACCTCGCTGCTGCCGCTGTTCGGCCCGGCGCGCGTCCGCCCGCTGCACCGCCGCCCCGGCGGCGCGGAGCCCAACCTCGCCCCGGGCCTGCTGGACCACCTGGCCGCCCGCCTCGGTCTGCGTCCCGGGCCACTGGACGTGCTCGCCTGGGCGGTGGCGGCCGTGCGGCCCGGTGCGCTGGTCCCGCTCACCGCGGACCGGGCCCTGTGGGAGCGCGGGGTCGAACTGGGGCGGCGCGCCCTGTGGCTGATGCGCCGCGACGGGGAGCGCCCCAAGCTGCCCGGAGGCCGCCGCCCGTACGTCCGCGCCCCGCTGCCGCCGCGCCCGCTGACCCTGCGCTACGACCGGGACGAGGAGGCTCTCTTCCTGGACGAGGGCCGGGTCTCCCCCGTGCCGCCCGGTGCCTGGGACTTCGAGGTGGGCGGCGTGCGGGTGCTGGAGCAGTGGTTCGCGGCCCGCACGGCCGAGGGCGAGCCGGGCACGCTGACGGCGATCCGTCCGGTCGGCTGGCCGCAGACGTGGACGTCCGAACTGCTGGAACTGATCACGGTCCTCGCCCTGCTGCACGAAGTCCGGTGTGCGTGCCGGGAGTTGACCATCACGGCCCGGATCACCGCGGGCGAGCTGCGCGAGGCGGGCGTCCTGCCGGTGCCGGCGTCGGCCCGCCGGCCCGCTTCCGTCCTGGACGGCCGGGAGGAGGGGCCGGAGGGGCAGCTGGCGCTGCTGTGACCCCCGGCGGACTCGGCGGTGCCGCTCAGGCGAACCCGTCCAGCACCCGCGTCAGCGCCCGCTCGAAGACGCCCTCCAGGTCGATCGGGCCCGCGTCCTCGGCGAAGGACGCCGCCAGCCTCGGGTAGGCGCCGCTCGCGACCTGCCGGCCGAGGTAGGCGATGCGCACCGCGTGCTCCTGCTCCTGGGACCAGGGCAGCGAGCGGGTGCGCTCGACGGTGGCGATCTCGTTGCCGACGTACGTGGTCACCACGCCGTTGACCATCGCGATCAGCTCCATCTTGGTGCCGTAGGGCGCCTCGAAGGGGTCCAGGCAGGCCAGGCAGTGCTCCAGGTAGCGCAGGGCGTGGGGGCTGAAGCCGTAGACCGGGGACATCAGGCGGGGCAGCCAGGTGTGGCGGTGCATCAGGGCGCGGGTCTGGTGGGCGACGCGGATCAGGTCCGCGCGCCAGTCGCCGCTCGGCTCCCACAGCTCGTGCTCGCCGCTGACCGCGTCCATCATCAGCTCGTACAGGTCCTCCTTGCGGGGGACGTAGTTGTAGAGCGACATGGTGCCGCAGCCCAGTTCACCGGCGACGCGGCGCATCGTGACCGCGTCCAGGCCCTCGGCGTCGGCGATCCGCACCGCGGCGGCGGCGATGTCGGCGCGGGAATACGCCGGTCTCGGCCCCCGGCCGGTGCGCTCGGGGCGCGACCAGATCACTTCGGGTACGGCCGCTCGGCCCGTCATCGTGCATCACCTCGGCCACCATCCTAGTTACGTACAGCGTACGTAGTGCGCTATGGTCGACGCATGACTACTACGTACGCTGTACTTAGTGAGGGTCTGGAGAAGCGCTTCGGCACCGTGCACGCGCTGCGCGGCCTGGATCTAGCGGTGGCCGAGGGCACCGTCTGCGGGCTGCTCGGGCCGAACGGGGCCGGCAAGACCACGGCGGTCCGGCTGCTGACGACGCTGCTGCGGCCGGACGCGGGGTCGGCGCGGATCGCCGGGCACGACCTCGTGCGCGAGGCCGCCGCGGTCCGCCGCCGGATCGGGGTGACCGGGCAGTACGCGTCGGTGGACGGGGACCTCACCGGACGGCAGAACCTGCGGCTGTTCGCCCGGCTGCACCGGGTGCGGGACGCGGCGGCGCGGGCCGACGAACTGCTCGACCGCTTCGGCCTGGCCGACGCCGCCGACCGGCCCGCCTCCACCCTGTCCGGCGGCATGCGGCGCCGCCTCGACCTGGCTGCGAGCCTCGTGCGCCGCCCCGAGGTGCTGTTCCTGGACGAGCCGACGACCGGACTCGACCCGGCCAGCCGCAACCGCATCTGGGAGGCCGTGCGCGCCCTGAAGGCGGACGGCACCACCGTGCTGCTCACCACGCAGTACCTGGAGGAGGCCGACCGCCTGGCCGACGACATCGCCCTGGTGGACCGCGGCCGGGTCGCGCACACCGGATCACCGGCCGAACTCAAGGCACTGGTGGGGGCGTACGCGGAGGCCGTCGTCGCGGACCCGGACGCGCTGGCGCGGGCGGCGGCGGTCCTGGACCGGGTGACCGGTGCCGAGCCGGCCCTCGACCACGAGCGGCGCACCGTCGGCGCCGTCAGCACCGATCCGACGCTGACCCTGCCGCGCCTGGTGCGCGAACTCGACGCGGCGGGCGTGCCCCTGGTGGACGCGCGCCTGCGGCCGCCGACGCTCGACGACGTCTTCCTCCGCCTGACCGACGGCGACGGCAACGGTCACAGCGACGACACCGACGACAGCGACGGCACCAACAGCAGGGAGCTGGTGGCATGAGCACGGTCACGACGGGGGCGTACGGCTCGGCGTACGGACTGGCGTACGACGGGGCGGCCATGCTGGGCCGCCAGTTGCGGCGGGTCCGGAACAATCCGGGGCTGCTGATCCTCACCCAGACCATGCCGATCACGATGCTGCTGTTCTTCGGCTACGTCTTCGGCAGCGCGCTGGCGATGCCGGGCGAGGAGTACCGGGCGTTCCTGGTGCCGGGACTGCTGGTCGCCACGGCGGCCAACGGCATCATGACGGGCATGTTCCAGGCGGCCCAGGACACCCACCGGGGCGTGACGGACCGCCTGCGCACGCTGCCGGTGAGCCGGGCCGCGGTGCCGCTCGGGCAGTCGGTCGCCGACGTGCTCGTCACGGCCGCGGGGACGGTGCCGCTGCTGCTCGTCGGGCTCGCGGTGGGCTGGCGGGTGGAGGGCGGTGCGCTCGGCGCGGCGGGCGCGCTGGGACTGCTGCTGCTGTTCCGGTTCGCGACGACCTGGATCGGGATCTATCTGGGGCTGCTCACCCGCAGCGAGGAGGCCGCCGGTCAGCTGGGCGGCGCGACCTTCATCCTTCCGCTGCTGTCCAACGCCTACATCCCGACCGACGGACTGCCGGGCTGGCTGCGCACCGTCGCGGAGTGGAACCCGATCAGCGCGGTGACCACGGCGCTGCGGGACCTCTTCGGCAACGCCCCGGTGCCGGAGGGAGCGGCCTGGCCGGTGGCCCATCCGGTCGCCGGGTCGCTGGCCTGGTGCGCGGTGCTGCTCGCGCTCTTCGTCCCGCTCGCGGTGCGCCGGTACGCGCACGGGGGCCGCTGAACGGGCCGGGGCGCGTCACCGCCGGTGGGGAGTCGGCGGGACGGAACCGCGGTGCGGGAACGGGCGGACGCGTGCGGGACGGACGGACGTACATACGGGACGGACGTACGGAGTCGGGTGTACCGGGGACGACCCGCGCTCGGGAGCACACCGGGGCGCCGCTGCGTGCCGTGGGGATGACGGACGAGTGCCGCGGCGCCGCGCCGGGAGGTGTGGCCTCCGGAGCGCGGGCCTCAGTTGCCGCCGAAGAGCGAGCGGCGCAGTCGGCGCAGTGGCGCGAACAGCGAGACCCGGCGCACCCTGGCGCCCCGGTTGCTGCGCTTGTGTGCGGGCTCACGCGCGGTCAGCTCACGCATCAGCGACGTCGCCTCCACGGTCTCCCGCTGCGGCAGGGCAGGCCCGCCGAGCACCGCGAGATGACGGTCGAGGCGCGAGCTGCTCGCGCTGCTTCCGCAGGTGATCGCAGGGACCCTTGCCCTGCTGCGCACTGTTATCTGTTCCATGTCACTCCCCACCCGTACGAGTCCACCCGGCCCGGGCAGGGTAACCCTATCGCCCCGGTACGGCATGCGTGTATCGCGGTCACAGGATTCACCTTCCCCGTAAGGGGGTTGACGATTACTCTCCGAATCCGACAGATTCCAGGGCGAGTTGGACGACCGGCTCACTCGTCGGCCGGTCCGACCCCCCGCCGGGCTCGACGGTCACCGCGAGTGACGTCGCGAAGCGGCTGAGACCGGAGGCGATCAGGGGCGTGTCGCCGTCGAAGAGCCCGAGGGAGCGCGGCTCGGCGCCGGGGCGCATCAGCCACAGTTGGCGCACGCGGTCGCCCGGCGGCTCGCCGTACCCGCTCAGGGTCACCACCGCGCGCCCCCTGGACACGGAGGCGACCACCGCGACACCGCGGCCGCGTGCGTCCGCACCGCGCGTCGCACGGGCGTCCGGAGCGGCGAGAACGTGGGCGATCTCACGTGTCCGGTCCCGTGCGGTCTCCAACTCCTCCTGGGTCTGGTGGGCCCGTGCGGCGAACAGCGCGGCGACCACGAGCGCGGCGGCGGCCGTCACCGTGGCGAACGGCACGAGCAGGGGGCGCGGCCGGACCCGTCCGCCCGACCGCCGCGGGACCGGTCCGCGGGCGGGCGCGGGCTCCTGCGCGGTGGTGCGTACGGCGGACAGGACCCGCTCGCGCAGCGCGGGCGGTGCGGGGGCGGCCGTGGACCGGGCCAGCCGGACGGCGTCCTCGGCCAGCGCCCGCACCTCGGCGGCGCAGCGGGCGCAGCCCTCCAGGTGCCGTTCGAAGCGGACCCGTTCGGCACCCTCCAGGGCGTCCAGGGCGTAGGGGGCGGCGAGCGAGTGGCCGAAGGGGCTCATGCGACGCCTCCCAGGCACTCGCGCAGGCGGCCCAGCCCGTCTCGCATCCGGGTCTTCACCGTGCCCAGCGGGAGGCGGAGCCGCTCGGCCACCTCCCGGTAGGTGTAGCCGTCGTAGTAGGCGAGGGTGACCGACTGGCGTTGCAGCGCGGTCAGGCGGTCGAGGCAGCGCCGCACCCCCTCGCGTTCGAGCCCCGCCTCGACCTCCTCCGCGACCTGGTCGAAGGCGGTCTGGTGGGCGCGGCGGGCCTCGCGCCGTTCGCGTTCGCCGGCCGCGCGGGCACTGCGCACCCGGTCGACGGCGCGGCGGTGGGCGACGGTGAGGATCCACGCCAGGGCGCTGCCCCGGCCAGGGTCGAAGCGCGCCGCGGACCGCCACAGTTCGAGCAGCACCTCCTGCGCCACCTCCTCCGACTGGGCCGGGTCGCGCACCACGCGCCGCACGAGTCCGAACACCGGCCCCGACACCAGCCCGTACAGCTCCTCGAAGGCCTTCTGGTCGCCGCCCGCCACCCGCACCAGCAGCTCGTCCGCCGCCATCCGTCCCCCTCTCCGCGGACCGTGTCCGGCCCGTCGACGCCGCCGTCGGGCGCACGCGACGGCACACCCTCCGCAGGGGTTACGGACGAGCGGCCCGAAAACGCCAGTCCCCGAGCCGGATCGGCGTCAGGGGGGCCGCATCCGCCCCGGGCTGGGCTACTTTGTGAAGGGTCCGCGCGCGACGTCATAGGGGGCGCCCGTGTCCGGAGAACCCGACGGTGAGCGTGTGATCGCCGGCCGCTACCGTCTCCTGTCCCCGCTCGGCGAGGGCGGCATGGGCACCGTGTGGCGCGCCCGCGACGAGCTGCTGCGGCGCGAGGTCGCCGTCAAGGAGGTGCGCGCCCCGGCCGGACTGCCGCAGGCCGACGTCGGGCGGATGTACGCCCGGCTGGAGCGCGAGGCGTGGGCCGCCGCCCGGATCTCCCACCCCAACGTGGTCACGGTGTACGACGTGGCCACCGACGGCGGCCGGCCGTGGATCGTGATGGAACTGGTCCGCGGGCTGTCCCTGGCCGACCTGCTGGACGCCGAGGGCTCGTTGACACCCGGGCGGGCCGCGCTGATCGGTGCCGAGGTGCTGGCCGCGCTGCGGGCCGCGCACGCCGCGGGGGTGCTGCACCGGGACGTGAAGCCGGCCAACGTGCTGCTGGCGAACGACGGCCGCGTGGTGCTCACCGACTTCGGCATCGCCAGGGTCGAGGGCAGCGAGGCGCTGACCATGACCGGCGAGGTCGTCGGCTCGCCCGAGTTCCTCGCGCCGGAACGGGCGCTGGGCCGCACGCCGGGTCCCGCGTCCGACCTGTGGTCGCTGGGCGTGCTGCTGTACGCGGCGGTGGAGGGGGTCTCGCCGTTCCGTCAGGACACGCCCCTGAGCACCCTGCGGGCGATCGTCGACGACGAGTTGCCGCCGCCGCGCCGGGCGGGGGCGCTCGGGCCGGTGGTGGAGGGCCTGCTGCGCAAGGACCCGGCCGGGCGGCTCCCGGCGGACGAGGCGGAGCGGGAGCTGCGGCTGGTGGGCGCCGGTGGGACACCGTCCGGCGGACCACGCGCCGGCGCGGCACCGTCCGGCGGATACGCCCCGACGGTCGTGGCCCACCCGGGGCCACTCGGCGCGCCGGGACCACTGGGGTCACCGGGGTCACCGGGATCACCGGGGTCATTGGGATCATCGGAGTCACCCACCGCCTCGACGCCGCCGATGCCCGTGCCGGCGGCCGGGGACACGTCCGCGCCCGGTGCGTCCGGTGCGTCGAGGGGCCGGGACCGGCGGGCGCGTGCCGTGCTGGTGGCGGGGCTGGCCGTGGTGGTCGTGGCGCTGGCCGCACTGACGTACGCGCTGCTGGACCGCTCGGACGGGAATGGGGGGACGGAGGGCTCGGGCGGGAGCCCGGGCCCGGGGGCCACGTCCGCGGCGACGGGCGGCGGCGGGTCGAGCCCGCCGGCGTCGTCCGGGAGCGGCAGCGGGGAGGGCACTCCCGCGCCGCAGTCGGTGAAGGTGTCCCTGGTCGGCTCGCGCACGCACTACACGGGGGCCTGTCCGCCGCCGCACGACCGGGCGCCCGTCTTCACGGCGACGTTCACGGTGGGGCGGCTGCCCGCGGAGGTCGGCTACCGCTGGGTGACCGCGGACGGGGCGGTCTCCGACCCGGGCTGGCGGACGCTGTCCTTCCCGTCGGGCGGCGACCGTTCGCGCCAGGACACCGTGGTGGTGACGACGCACGACGACAGCGGCGCGTTCGAGAGCGCCGTGCGCGTGGAGGTGCGGACCCCGGTGCGGGCCACGTCGAACGCGGTGGCGTTCTCGGTGACCTGCGGGACCGGGACCGGGACGGGGACGGAGACGGAGACGGAGACCCCGACCGGCGGGGCCTCCTCCGCTTCTCCTTCCGCCTCTCCTGCTTCTCCCTCCGCCCAGGGTCAGGCGGCGCCGTTGAGGACCGGCAGGTAGCCGCCGGACTGCCCGGCCGCGGTGGGGTGGTACGACTCGCCGATGTTCAGCCAGTTGACGCTGTGCAGCCAGGGGCTGCCGGAGCACAGCTCGTGGCCGGTGAAGGTGGTGCGCACGTCGCCGAAGGTGAAGCCGTGGGCGGCGGCGCGCTGGGCGATGACGGTGTTGAGGTGGTCGGAGGCCTTGTTGATCGCCGTCCGCTTGGTCTCGGACAGGCCGATGCAGGAGGTGCCGAGCTGGTAGAAGCGCGGGTAGCCGATGACGACGACGTGGGCGTTCGGCGCCTTGTCGCCGATCGCCGAGTAGACGCCGTCGAGCTTGCCGGGGAGCGTCGAGTCGACGTACGCCTCGGCGGTGGCGATCCGCGACAGGCAGGAGCTCTCGGACTGGAGCACACAGGTCGTCATGGTGTCGGCGAACCCGGCGTCGTTGCCGCCGATGCTGATCGAGACGAGGCCGGTACCGGAGCCGAGCGGGCCGAGCTGTCCGGAGAGAACATCACCCGTACGGGCGCCGGAACAGGCGGTGAAGTCGAACGTGGAGGGCGAGTGGGCGGCCGCCCACAGGTACGGGTGGGACTTCGTACTGCGCTTGCAGTCGCCGCTGGAGCTGATGTAGCTGCCCGATCCGACCCCCGAGGAGTAGGAGTCGCCGAGGGCCACATAGCCGTCGGCTGCGGCGTGTTGGGCCGCCTGGGCGGTCGCGGCCCCGGTGAGGGCGGCGCCGGCGGCGAGGAGGAGTGAACTCAGGTACCCGACAAGTCGGAAACGTCTCATGGAACCTCCCTTAGCAGGATTGCTGCCACAACCGTGGTAGCGGCTACGCGCGTTGACTGGAAGTGCTCATGTCAACAATTGGCTGACACTCGTTCACATCCGGACGAAAATCGGGCGTTTGAACGGCCGTCGGGGCGCGGCGCCTCGGGTGTCCGTGACGCACGCGGGCCCGGGAAAGCGGGTGCACGCGGCGGCCGGGTGCCCGATCATGGCGGCATGTCCGTGAACCCGCACGAAGTCCTGCCGATCCGGCTCAACGTGGACGACAGCGACTCCCCGTCCGATGTCGTCGACGCGCTGTTCCTCGGCCGTTTCGCCACGGGTGAGCAGCCGTACTCGCACGCGGCGAACATCGACCGCGTGCGGTCCGGTGCCACGCTGCTGCCGCCCGGCGCGCGCGTGCTGCGGATCGCCCGCGACGACGACCGCAGCGCGACGCTGGCGGAGGGCGACGGCTGGACGCTGCTGATCTCGCGCTGGAGCCGGGGCGCCGACGTCACGGTGACGGCGACCAGCGCCGACCTCGCCGAGAAGGTGCTCGGCGAGGCGACGGACGGGGCGGCGGACGAGCCCGAGCCGCAGCCGGAGAACGTGACGATGGGCTTCTGGTACGTCTCCCCGCGGCGCGGCCCGCACCGCACCACCCGCCAGATCGCCGCGGGTACCTGGGACGAGGTCCGGGCCAACTACACGGCGCCGGTCGCCGAGGCGATGGACGGCCTGATGAAGACGACGCCCGAGGACATCGCGGGCCGGCTGCTGCTCCTGCACGGGCCGCCGGGCACCGGCAAGACCTCGGCGCTGCGCACGCTGGCCCGTTCCTGGCGGGACTGGTGCCAGGTGGACTGCGTCCTCGATCCGGAGCGGCTCTTCTCCGACGTCGGCTATCTGATGGACATCGCCATCGGCGAGGAGGACGCGGCGGGCAAGGGCCGCTGGCGGCTGCTGCTGCTGGAGGACTGCGACGAACTGATCCGCGGCGAGGCCAAGCACACGGCGGGCCAGGCCCTCTCCCGCCTGCTCAACCTCACCGACGGGCTCCTCGGCCAGGGCCGCAACGTCCTGGTGGGCGTCACGACCAACGAGGACCTGGAGCGGCTACACCCCGCCGTGGTCCGCCCCGGCCGCTGCCTGGCCCGCATCGAGGTCGGCCCGCTGACCCGGCGGGAGGCGGTGGACTGGCTCGGCACCGAGGAAGGGATCGGCCGCGAGGGCGCCACCCTGGCGGAGCTGTACGCCCTGCGCCGGGGCACCTCGCCCACCGCGCTGCCGGAGCCGCGGGCGGGCGCGGAGGCCGGACTGTACCTGTAACCCGGCCTCCGCGCCCGGCTCGGTGCTTTGATGAGGGTATGACCCTGTTCGTCGGCACGTCGGGCTGGCAGTACCGGGACTGGCGGGAGAGCTTCTACCCGCCCGGTCTGCCGGTCCGGCGCTGGCTGGAGCACTACGCGGCCGCCTTCACGACGGTCGAGATCAACAACGCCTTCTACCGCCTGCCCGCCAGGGAGACCTTCGCGGCCTGGCGGGACCGCGTCCCACCGGACTTCACGGTCGCGGTCAAGGCCAGCCGCTACCTGACGCACATCAAACGCCTGCGCGACCCGGCCGAACCGGTCGACCGCCTGATGACCCACGCGGCCGGACTGGGCGACCGCCTCGGCCCGGTCCTGCTGCAACTGCCGCCGACCCTGCGCGCCGACCCGGACCTCCTCGACGTCTGCCTGGCCTGCTTCCCGCCGGGCACCCGGGTCGCGGTGGAACCCCGGCACGCGTCCTGGTGGACGCCCGAGACCCGCGAGGTCCTGATGTCCCGGCGAGCGGCCCTGTGCTGGGCGGACGTTCGGGCCCGCCCCGTCTCACCCCTGTGGCGCACCACCGACTGGGGCTACGTCCGCTTCCACGAGGGCCGGGCCGCGGCCTGGCCGCACTACGGCCGCCGCGCCCTGGCCACCTGGATCGACCGCATCACCACGACTTGGCCGGACACGAGCGACGTATACACGTACTTCAACAACGACCCGAACGCGGCGGCGGTACAGGACGCCGCGACGTTCGCACAATTGGCTCGCACGTCGGCACTGAGGGTCACACGCACGCTCTCAGGGGCGCGGGGAACTGCGCGACAAGCCACAGCGAACCGGCAGCCGGGCGGCGGCCCGAACCCCAACGGCGCTCACCCATAAGCCGCCCGCAGGGCATCCCGCACGGCGTCGATCGCGTCCCCCTCGGGGACCCCGAGCCGCCGAGCCCGCTCGGCATACCCCTGGGCCGCCGCGGCAACCTCCCGCTGAGCCGCAGAGCCCGCCGCAGCGACGAACGTTCCGTTGCGCCCCCGCGTCTCGATCACCCCGTCCGCCTCCAGCGCCCGGTACGCCTTGGCGACCGTGTTCGCGGCGAGCCCCAGGGACTCGGCCAGTCCGCGCACGGTCGGCAGCCGGTATCCGACCGGCAGCGCCCCCGACCGCGCCTGTTCGGAGATCTGCGCGCGCACCTGCTCGTAGGGCGGCGTGCCGTCATCGATATGGATCTTCAAGGTCACCCGGCGATTGTCCCGTATCCCCGCGAAAATGAGAGGCACGCGACCGCCCGGCCGCCGTAGCGTGCGCCCCCATGACCGTTCTTGTACGCGACCTGCGTTCCGACGACCCGGCCGACGTCGCGGCCTTCACCCGGGTCCGCCATCGCGCCCTGCCGTTCATCCTGTGGACGCCACAGGCCGTCGTGCACCGGCTCGTCCACACCCACCCGGACGCCCGGAGCCGGTCCCTGGTCGCGGAGGAGGACGGGGAGGTGATCGGCACGGCCCAGATCGGGCTGGTGCACGACAGCCCGGAGCCCGGTCAGGCCTTCCTGAACATCTACGTCGATCCGGAGCGGCTGCGGCGCGGGGCCGGCGGCCTGCTGGTGCGTACCTCCGAGGAGTACCTGAGCGGCGAGGGCGCGACGAAGCTGTACGCCTGGGTGCTGGACGGCCCCGCCAACCTGGCCTTCGCCGAACGGCACGGTTACGCGCGCAGGCGGGCCGCGCACTTCCTCCGGCTGGACCTGGCGAACGCCGCGCTCCCGCCCCTGTGGTCGCCTCCCGCGGGTGTCGAGCTGCCCACCGCCGCCGACTTCGCGGACGACCCCCGGCCCATGTTCGAGCTGGACGCGGAGACGGTCGCGGACGAACCGAGCGACGTCGACGTCGAGTTCACGGACTACGAGGCGTGGCTCGCGGAGACCTGGCGGCACCCGCTGCTCGATCGGGAACTGACCACGGTCGTGGTCGTCGACGGCCGCCCGGCCGCGTTCAGCGTCGCCTACACCGACGGCACCCGGTACTCGACCGCGATGACCGGCACGGTCCGCGCGCAGCGTGGCCGGGGCCTGGCCAAGCTCGCCAAGACCGACTCCCTGCGCCGGGCCCGCGCGGCCGGGTACACGGAGG
The DNA here is from genome assembly GCF_002188365.1 of Streptomyces sp. CS113. Lineage (NCBI taxonomy): Bacteria > Bacillati > Actinomycetota > Actinomycetes > Kitasatosporales > Streptomycetaceae > Streptomyces > Streptomyces sp. CS113. The sequence continues at coordinate 6,785,967 of NZ_KZ195574.1, read as the reverse complement.
CGCTCACCGGCAACGACACCGACAACGGCCCGATGCTCGCCATCAACAAGTGGCTCGGTTACGAGATCTGCGCGACGGAGGTGCGCCATGTCCGCGAACTCGGCTGAACCGGCGGCCGAGGTGAGTGTCGCCCTGGTCAAGGCGGGGCGTACGAAGATCCGGTACGCGGCGACGCTGCTGCACGACGACGGCACCCGCCTCGCCGTCCGCGCCCCCTGGGCCGGTGACGGCGTGCGCGACTTCGGCTTCGTCCGCTTCGAGGCGGGGGACGTCTTCACGGAGTACTACTGGCGCGACCGGTGGTATGCGGTGAAGGAGGTCAGGACCGCGGCCGGGGTGCTGAAGGGCTGGTACTGCGACGTCACCCGCCCCGCCGTCCTGACCGGCACGGACCTGGTCGTCGAGGACCTCGACCTGGACCTGTGGCGCTCCGCCGACGGCACGGACGTACGCCGCCTCGACGAGGACGAATTCGCCGGGAGCGGGCTGGCGGACCGGGATCCCGCGGCCGCGGCCGCCGCGGTGGCCGCGCTGGACGAACTGGAGCGGCTGGCCCGCGGGGACGGCTTCACCGGCCTGCTGGAGTGACGACTCCACCGGACTGCTGGAGTGACGGCTCCACCGGACGGTCGGCAGGGCCCGCCGCACGGCTCAGTGGTACGTCGCCACCACCGCGTACCGCTCGTCCGTCACCTCTCTGCCCCACAGCGAGGGGTCGTCCGACAGCCGTTCCACCCGTGCCCGTCCGGCGAGCGGGCCGAGCAGGGCGGTGAGCCGGTCGGCGGACATGCCGACCGGGGCGACGCTCCCCCACACGCCCTCGACCAGGACCAGCCGCCCGCCCGGGCGCAGCAACTGCCGCCAGTGGCGCAGGGCCCGGCCGGGATCGGGCAGCGTCCACACGACGTGCCGGACCAGCACGGCGTCGAAGCGCTGCTCGCCCACCGGCGGTGCCGTGGCGTCACCGGTGAGGAACACCGCGTCACGACCGGCGAGTTTGGTCCTGGCCAGCTCCACCATGGCCGGGGAGAGGTCGACGCCGGTGACGTGGTGCCCCTGCTCGGCCGCGAGGAGTGACAGGCTGCCGGTGCCGCAGCCGAGGTCGAGGACGTCGCCGGGCCGGTCCGGCAGCCAGGAGGCCAACCGGGCGGCCCAGGCCCGGCGCACGTCCGCGTCGCGCAGGCCGTGGTCCGGTTCGTCGTCGAAGGAGGCGGCCAGCGCGTCCCAGTCGGCACCCGGCGCGCTCGCTCCGTCACTGTTCCCACTCATGCGCCCAGGGTGACACCTGGCACTGACAACGGAGTCGGGGCGCCGGAACGTGACAACCGCCACTGACAGGGATGCATCGATGAGTGAGTCTCGGGGAAAGGGTCTACCTCCGTGAGAACGCGGAACCCGGTGGATCCGTAAGGAGGCAGCCATGCGCCGTCTGACCGTGCAGAAGCCCCTGAAGAAGACCGACGCCCGCCGAGTCCGCGAGGAGATCGACGAGCGTCCCGCCGGGCGCCCGGAGGTCCGCAAGGACATCGCGCGCACCTGGTGGCCGGAGAGCTGACCGGCAGGCCTGGCATGAGACGCCTCAGAGCAGTCGCTTGCGGTAGTGGACGCGGTCGTAGGGCCCGTCCACTCGGCGTTCCACGACCTCGTACCCGTACCTCGGGTAGATCTTCTGGTTCTCCCACATCATGGCGTTCGTGTAGAGCCTGACCTCGGGCAGCCCCAGCGCCCGCGCGTGCGCGTCCACGAACCGCAGCAGCCGCCGCCCCACGCCCCTGCCGTGCGCGTCGGGGTGGACGGCGACGCTGTCCAGGAACAGGTGGTCCGCGTGCGCCTCCAGGACGACGAGGCCCACCGGTCCCGCCAGGCCCGTGCCGGGCTCCTCGGTGACGAACACCTTCCCCGCCGCCACGTTCGCCGCGTGGTCCGCCTCCATGGGCTGCGGCACCACCCCGATGCGCTCGACGTAGGGGCGGTAGGCGGCATCGGTCACGGCCTTCACCGCCGGGACGTCCGCGGTGACCGCCTGCCGGATCCACTCTCGTTCCATGCCGCGAACGGTAGCTACCTCAGCCCAGTCTGAGCACTCCCTTAACGCGACCATAAGGATCTCCGTCACCCGCCTCCAGCAGGCGATTTCACGGTTCCTCGGGGCTAGCTTGCTGATCAACCCCACGGGTTTCGGCCCGAGTTCCGCATCCCCAGTGACCGTTTCGAGGAGTTCCCCATGCCCGCACCGTCCGTGCCCCGCAGGGTCGCAGCCGTCGCCGTCGCCGGTCTCGCCCCGCTCGCCCTGACCACGTTGGCCGCCGCCCCCGCCTCGGCGCACGGTTCGATGGGCGACCCGGTCAGCCGGGTGTCGCAGTGCCACGCCGAGGGGCCCGAGAACCCGAAGTCGGCCGCGTGCAAGGCAGCGGTCGCGGCGGGCGGCACCCAGGCGCTCTACGACTGGAACGGCATCCGCATCGGCAACGCCGCGGGCAAGCACCGGGAACTGATCCCGGACGGCAAGCTGTGCAGCGCCAACGACCCGGCGTTCAAGGGCCTGGACCTGGCCCGCTCGGACTGGCCCGCGACCGGCGTGAGCAGCGGCTCGTACACCTTCAAGTACCGCGTGACGGCCCCGCACAAGGGCACCTTCAAGGTGTACATCACCAAGCCGGGCTACGACCCGTCCAAGGCGCTGGGCTGGGGCGACCTGGACCTGTCCGCGCCGGTGGCGACCTCCACCGACCCGGTCGCCTCGGGCGGCTTCTACACCTTCTCCGGCACGCTGCCCGAGCGGTCCGGCAAGCACCTGCTGTACGCGGTGTGGCAGCGCTCGGACAGCCCCGAAGCCTTCTACTCCTGCTCGGACGTCTCCTTCGGAGGCGCCGGCGGAAGCGGCGGCGAGAGCGGCGGCGGTGATGACGGCACGGCGGCCGGTAACGCCGCGGGCGCCGCCGCTCCGGCCCCCGAGGCGTCCGCTCCGTCCGAGGCGCAGATCGCGGCCGCCGCCGACAAGTCGACGATCGAGCACCACGGCCACGGCGACCAGGACGCCGAGACGACGACGGACCCGGCCGACCCGGCCGACCTGGCCGCTCCGGCCGCTCCGGCTTCCGAGGCCGCCGCGGCCGGTGGGCCCAACGAGGTCAAGGCCGCCGGTGCGGGCACCGAGAACCTCGCCGAGACCGGCGGGGACGACAGCACGCCCTACCTCGCGATCGGTGGCGCCGCCGCCCTGGCCGTCGGCGCGGCCGTGATGTTCGCGTCCGTGCGCCGGCGGGCCGCCGGGGGCAGGCACAGCGCCTGACCCCGGGACACGGGGGACGCGGGGCTCGTCCGGCGGCTCGGGCCGGACGAGCCCCGCCTTGGCGTGGGCCGGGGCGGGGGCCGGGGCGCGGGCCGCCCGTCAGCCGAAGACCGAGGCGCAGGTGGTGGGCGTGGCGTGCGCCGGGTCCAGGGCGTTGGTCACCTCGTGGAAGGCGATCCGGTCGAACAGCCCGATCGCCAGGTGCTCGGAGAGGTCGAGCGGGCACAGGTCCTGAAGCACGACGTTGCGCACGCCGGGGCCGTCGAGGAACTGGCCGCGGTACGGCGTGACCACCTCGTCGTACTTCGTGGCGAGGACGGTGTAGCGCACGCCGGGCACCGTGTCGCCGCCGGCGTTGAGCCTGGTGAGGAGGTCGGAGCCGACGACCTGGTCGGCGAGGGCGGGGGTGTGCTCGTTCAGCAGGTCCTCGACGCCGGGGAAGTACGGCAGCAGGCGGGTGAGGCCGGACAGCGTGGTGCCGTGGTTGCTGGGCGCGATGCCGACCAGGGCGTTCACCTCGGCGGCGCCGCCGAGGAACTTCAGGTAGTAGCGGGGCATCATGCCGCCCTGCGAGTGGCCGACGAGGTCGGTCTCGGCGGCGCCGGTCGCGGCGAGCACCTTGTCGACGTGGGCGGCCAGTTGTTCCGCCGACTTGTCGACCGGGCCGAGTCCGTGGAAGAGCGGGACGCCGGGCAGTTGGCCGTAGTCGAGGGAGAAGACGCAGTAGCCGCGGTTCTTCAGGTAGGGCGCGAGGCCCAGCCAGTTGTCGACGGAGTTTCCGAAGGTGCCGTGGACCAGGACCACGGGGCGGGGATGGGCGGCGGAGGGCTTGCAGGTGTAGTCGTTCCAGCCGGAGTGGGGGCGTGCGTCCGCGGCGTGGGCGGTGGTGGCGGGGACCAGGGCGACCGCGGCGGTCAGCAGCAGGGCGGTCAGGGGTCTGAGCGCGCGTCTCCAGGGCAGCATCGGGTGATCTCCTTGCGGGGCAGGGGAGTTTCGATGGCAGGACGCCCTGTGATCCGGATCACGGGATGCTGTTCACTCGTCAAGTTACGGGCGAGTAGCGCACGTGTGAAGTTACGCGTCAGTAAAAACTTCCAGTGCTAACCGACGCCGTCGTGGCGCAGGTGATAAAGGGCCCGGGTCACCAGCTGGGCCGGATCGGCCCGCCCGGCGCCACGCGCAGCAGACCGTCGCGCAGCGCGCGCACCCCGTCCTCGCCGAGCACCTCGGCCCACGCGCCCACGGCCTCGGCGGCCGCCGCCTCCGCGGCCCGCGTACAGGCCCACCCCGCCTCCGTCATGACGACGAGCCGGGCGCGCGCGTCGGCGGGATGCGGCCGGCGCTCGGCGTACCCCTTGCGGACCAGCTCGTCGACGAGCTGACTGGCGGCCTGCTTGGTCATCCCGAGGTGCACGGCCAGCTCGGTGACCGTCGCACCGTCCGGGGCGAGCCGGACGAAGGCGAAGCCGTGCGCGGGCCGCACCCCCTCGAAGCCCCGGGCGACGACACCCTCGTGGATGCGCTGCGTGAGTCCGCCGGCCGCGGCGAGCAGGGCGGCGGTGAGGGCCATGGCGTCGGAGTTCTGCACGACCGCATTGAAACACCCTTGACACTTTGGTCAAGCAGCTTGACTATAAGGGTCCCGACGATAGTCAAGCTGCTTGACCATAATTCCAGAGGAGTGCTGTCATGCCCGTCGTCCGCTCGTCCGAAGGCGTCACCCACGAGATCCACGGCGCCCGCTTCGTCTCGTACGCCAGTCCCCGCACCGGCAGCAAGGAACTCTGCGCCTGGCGCGGCGAGATCCCGGCGGGGACGAGGGCGCCCGCGCACACCGTCAGCCGGGAGGAGGTCTTCCACCTGCTCACGGGCGAGCTGCTGATCACCCTCGACGGCCGCACCGAGCGCCTCACCGCGGGGGACACGGTGATCGTCCAGGCCGGCGCCGCCTTCGCCGTCGAGAACCCCACCGACCGGACCGCGACCTCCTGGGTCACCACCTCGGTCGGCCTGACCGCGGAGCTGGCCGACGGCACCCTGATCACTCCCCCGTGGGCCAACTGACCCGCGGGGGCCTCACGCCGCCAACGACCCCGGCATCACCGCCTTCGGCCCGAACTTCGCCCGCGCGCGGTCCGCGACCTCCTCGATCCGGCGGACCTTCTCGTCCACGGGGTCGAAGGTGAGCTGGTGGGAAGCCTGTTCGGCGGAGGTGAGCCCCTCGGCGCGCAGGGCGACCGAACGGACCCGGGCGCGCTGGAGGCCGAGCGCCTCGTACAGGTCGTACGCGGTCCGGGTCAGGGCCGCCGAGTGCGCGGTCGGCTCCTTCAGGGTGCGGCTGCGGGTGGTGGCGGAGCGGTCGGCGTAGCGGACGGTGAGGGTGAGGGTGCGGCAGACCTTGTCCACGGCGCGCAGCCGGGCGCCCAGCTCCCCGGCGGACGAGAGCAGGGCGCGGCGGTGGCGGTCGGGGTCGAGTTCGTCGCGGTCGAAGGGGCGGTCGGCGGCCAGGGACCGGGAGACGCCGTTGGGGACGACCCGGCCGCGGTCGACGCCGTTCGCCTTCTCGTGCAGCTCGCGGCCGGTCCTCGCGCCGACCAGGCGCTGGAGCGTGGACAGCGGCGCGGCGGCGACCCTGCCGAGGGTGTCGAGGCCGTACTCGCACAGTGTGCGGGCGGTCGCGGTGCCGACTCCGGGCAGCGCGGCGACGGGCTTGCCGTCGAGGAACGCGCGCTCCTCGCCGCCGGGCACCGCCCGGGTCAGTCCCGGCCGGGCGTCGCGCAGCGCCATGCGGGCCAGCATCGGGCCGGGACCGGCGCCGATCACGCAGTCCACGCCGTACAGCGCGAGGGCGCGCACCCGGATCACCGAGGCCAGTTCCACGGCGTCCCGCCCGAAGTACCGCTCGGCGCCGCGCAGGTCGGCCAGCGCGCCGTCGGGCGGCAGCGCCTCGACGACCGGCGTGAACTCCTCGAGGAGACCGAGCAGTTCGGGCAGGGCCGCCTCGTACATCGGCGGCAGCTGGAAACGTACGCAGAGGATCGTCATCCCGCACTCCCCGGACTCTGGTGCCACAACTTCCTTCCGACCGCGGGCCCTTCGCCCGCGGGGCGCAGATCGGCCCAGGGGTGCATCTCGTACCCGGTGGACATGCGGATCTTCCGCTGCTCCATCGGGTCCTGGGCCGCGGAGCCGGCCGGCGCGGGCCGCCCGTCCGAACCGGCGAGGCGGCGGCGCGCCGGGCCGCCCCCGGGGTCGTCGCCCTCCTGGCTTCCGCCCGCCCCGGCCAGCCGGGCGGCGACTCCCTCCAGGCCCTCCTCCCGGCGCACCTCCAGCAGGTCGGCGAGGTTCCAGGCCGCGGAGCCGACGACGCTGAGGCTGCGCGGGCCGCGCCGCTGCACCACCCCGCGCACCAGCAGCAGCCAGGAGTGGAAGACGGTGTGCGCGCAGGCGTCGTGCGAGTCGTCGAAGAAGGCGAGGTCGACCAGGCCCGAGCCGTCGTCCAGGGTGGAGAAGATGACGCGGCGCCCGGAGCGGATCGGCGGGGTCTGGGTGGCCGCCTTGGCACCCGCGACCAGCACCGTCTCCCCGTGCCGGGCCTCGCGCAGCCGCTTGGCCGACACCACGCCCAGCTCGCGCAGGAAGGTGCGGTGGTCGTCCATCAGGTTGCGCGAGGCGTCCATGGAGAGCACGCCGAGTTCGGCGCTGAGCTTCTCCTCGGAGGTGAGGTCGGGCAGCCCGGCCGACGCGGTCTTGCGGCCGCCGGACAGCGGGAGCTGGTCGCCGCGTCCGCCCCGGGCGCCGCGGTGCAGTTCGGTCAGGTGCAGTTGCAGGTCGCGGCGGTTGGCACCGAACGCGTCCAGCGCGCCGACCTGGGCGAGCCGCGCGGCCAGCGGCCTGCTGGGGCGGGCCCGTTCCCAGAAGTCCAGCAGGGAGGCGTAGGGCTGCCCCTCGGCGATCCGCTCCGCCTCGGCCTCGCTGATGCCGTGCACGTCAAAGAGGGCGAGGCGCAGGCCCCACACGTCGGGCTTCCGTGACCGCGCCTTCCGTGATTCAGACACCAGTTCGATCCTGTGTGCGACCCCGGACTTGTTCACGTCCAACGGCAGGATCGGCACCCCGCGCCGCCGCGCGTCCGCCAGCAGCAGCCGCTTGGGGTACATGCCGGGGTCGTGGGTGAGCAGCCCCGCGTAGAAGGCGGCCGGGTGGTGGGCCTTCAGCCACGCCGACTGGTACGTCGGCACCGCGAAGGCGACGGCGTGCGCCTTGCAGAAGCCGTAGCTGCCGAAGGCCTCGACGATCTCCCAGGTCCGCTGGATCGTTTCCGCGTCGTAGCCGTTCGCCGTCGCGTGCTGGGCGAACCACACCTTGATCCGCCCCTGCGACTCCGGGTCGGAAAGACCGCGCCGCACCCGGTCCGCCTCACCGCGTCCGCAGCCGGTCATGATGGCGACGATGTCGATGATCTGCTCGTGGAAGACGACGACCCCGTACGTCCCCGCCAGCGGCTCCGCCAGGTCCTCGTGCGGGTGGCGCACCGGTGCCCGCCCGTGCCGGGCCTCGATGAACGGCCGCACCATGTCGGCGGCGACCGGTCCCGGCCGGAAGAGCGAGATGTCGACCACGAGGTCGTGGAAGGTCGACGGCTGGAGTCGGCCGACCAGGTCCCGCTGGCCCGGGGACTCGATCTGGAAGCAGCCCAGCGTCTCGGCGGACTGGATCATCCGGTACGTCGCCGGGTCGCCCTCCGGTACGGCGTCCAGGTCGACCCGCTCCCCCGTCGCCCGCTCCACCTCGGCGACCGCGTGCGCCATCGCCGACTGCATCCGCACCCCGAGCACGTCCAGCTTGAGCAGTCCGAGGTCCTCCACGTCGTCCTTGTCGAACTGCGCCATCGGGAAGCCCTCGCCGCTGGTCGGCATGACCGGCGTACGGGAGAGCAGGGAGGCGTCGGACAGCAGGACGCCGCAGGGGTGCATGGCGACGCCGCGCGGGAGGGCGTCCAGGCCCTCGACCAGCTCCCAGAGCTTGCCGTACTTCTCCTTCTCCCCCGCCAGTTCCCGCAGCTCGGGCAGCTCGTCCAGCGCCGCGCGGGCGTCGCGGGCGCGGATGTGCGGGAAGGACTTGGCGACCCGGTCGATCTCGGCCGGGTCCATGGACAGGGCGGCGCCGACGTCGCGGATGGCGTGGCGCACCCGGTACGTCTCCGGCATGGCGACCGTGGCGACCCGCTCGGTGCCGAACCGGCCGATGATCGCGCGGTAGACCTCCAGGCGGCGGGCGGACTCCACGTCGATGTCGATGTCGGGCAGCACGACCCGCTCCTTGGACAGGAACCGCTCCATCAGCAGCCCGTGCTCGACCGGGTCGGCGTGCGCGATGCCGAGCAGGTGGTTGACGAGCGAGCCCGCGCCGGAGCCGCGCGCGGCGACCCGGATGCCCATGTGCCGTACGTCGTCCACGACCTGGGCGACGGTGAGGAAGTACGAGGCGAAGCCGTGGTGGGCGATGATGTCCAGCTCGTGGTGCATCCGCTCCCAGTACTCCCGGCGGTCCCGGCGCCGGTCGTAGCCGCGCCGCACCATCCCCGCCGCCGCCCGGGAGGCGAGCGCCCGCTGGGCGGTGCGGCGGCCGGCGCCCACCAGGTGCGGTTCGGGGAAGTGGACGGCGCCCATGCCGAGGTCGTCCTCGGGGTCGACCAGGCACTCGGCGGCCGTGGCCCGGGTCTGCTCCAGCAGCCGGTGGGCGGTGTCGCGCCGGAAGCCCGCGGACTCGACGATCCGCTCGGCGGCGTCCCGCATGGCACCGGCGTCCTTGAGCCAGGCCTCGCCGGAGTCCAGTTCCTTGGTGGCGTCGATCGGGACCAGGCGGCGGGCGGCGTCCAGGACGTCGGCGACCTGGCCCTGGCCGGGGTCGGCGTAGCGGACGGCGTTGGAGAGCACCGGCCGCACCCCCTGCTCGGCGGCGAAGCCGACGGTGCGGGAGGCCAGCCGCAGGGAGCCGGGGCCGGTGCCCTCGCGGCCGTGCCAGACGGCCTCCAGGCGCAGGGCGTCGCCGTAGACCTCCCGCCAGGGGGCGAGGAGCCGCGCCGCGCGGTCGGGACGGCCCACGGCGAGGGCGCGGCCGACGTCGGAGCCGGGGCCGAGCAGGACGGTCAGGCCGTCGGCGTGGTTGTCGGGCCAGGACAGCAGCGGGCTGCCCTCGGCCGTGTGGGCGGCGGAGACCAGGCGGCACAGGTCGGCCCAGCCGCGGGCGCCGTCGCGGGCGAGGAAGGTCACCCGGGGGGCCGACTCGTCGACGAAGGCGCCGCCGCGCACCGGGGCACGGCGCCGGTCCCGGCGTACGGAGGTCTCCGTGCGGTCGGCCGCCTCGGGCGCGGGGGCGGCCACCGCCAGCTCCGCGCCGAACAGGGGGCGGACGCCCGCCTTCGCGCAGGCCTTGGCGAAGCGGACCGTGCCCGCGAGGGTGTCGCGGTCGGTGAGGGCGAGGGCGTCCATGCCCCGCTCGACGGCGCGCTCGGCCAGCCGCTCCGGGTGGGAGGCGCCGTAGCGGGCGGAGAACCCGGAGACGGTGTGCAGATGCGTGAAACCCGGCATCACGCACCTCCCGACTCATGAACCGACGCATGACCACGTATGCCCGAACGCCATTATCGAACGCCTGTTCCCAGCTACTCCACCCACCATACCCCCATCCTCGAATGTGTGTACGACATCCGTTCGGCCCCGCCCCACCTGCGCGAACACCCCCCGACCAGGACTGTGGGGACATGTCGCACACACCGGGCCCCGGCACGCGAAGAGGCACGCGAAGCGGCTCCTTCCTCGGTGAGGTGAAGGACGCCGTCACCCCGCGGGCCACCCTGCTCGTGCTCGGCGTGATCGCGCTCCAGCTGCTGTTCATCGCCTCCTACGTGGGGGCGCTGCACGACCCGAGGCCGAAGGACGTGCCCTTCGGGGTGGTCGCGCCCGGAGCGGCCGCCCGGCAGACCGTGGACCGGCTGGAGCGGCTGCCCGGCTCCCCGCTGGACCCGCGCACGGTGGCCGACGAGGCGAGCGCCCGGCGGCAGATCACGAACCGGGAGATCGACGGCGCCCTGGTCATGAACCCCGAGGGTGGACCGGACACCCTGCTGGTCGCCTCCGGCGGCGGCACCGTCCTCGCCACCACCCTGGAGGGCATCGCCGGCAAGGCGGAACAGGCCGAGCGGCGCACGGTGCGGGTGGTCGACGTGGCCCCGGCCTCCCGCCACGACTTCGACGGGCTGTCGTCCTTCTACCTGGTCGTGGGCTGGTGCGTCGGCGGCTACCTGTGCGCCTCGATCCTGGCGATCAGCACCGGCGCCCGGCCGGCCAACCCGCGCCGGGCGGCGATCCGGCTGATCGTGATGGCGCTGGTCGCGATCGTCGGCGGGCTCGGCGGCGCGGTGATCATCGGGCCGGTCCTGGGCGCGCTGCCCGGCAGCGTGGTGGACCTGTGGGGGCTCGGCGCGCTGCTCACCTTCGCGGTGGGCGCCGCCACGCTGGCCCTCCAGGGCGTGTTCGGGATCGTCGGCATCGGTCTGGCGATCCTGCTGGTGGTGATCGCGGGCAACCCGAGCGCGGGCGGCGCCTTCCCGCTGCCGATGCTGCCGCCGTTCTGGAAGGCGATCGGCCCGTGGCTGCCGCCCGGTGCGGGCACCTGGACGGCCCGCTCGATCGCCTACTTCAAGGGGAACGACGTGACCGTCTCCCTGCTGGTGCTGTGGGCGTGGGCGGTCGCGGGAACGGTGATCACGATGCTGGCGGCCGTACTGCCGCGCCGCGGGCGGCAGGAGACGGAACTGCCGCCCGCGACGCCGGCCGACTGACCCTCCGCCCGCGACGCCGGCCGACTGACCGTTCGCCCGCGCCGGGCTGCCGACCGTTCGCCGCGCCGGCCGACCGACCGCCGTACGGACGCGGGGGCCCTCGGCGGACACGCGGAAGTCCCGCCCCTCGCGCGCGGGACGGGACTTCACTGGGGTGCGGGTGCTGCTAGCCGATCTGCGTGCCGGTGGCCGACAGGGCCTCCGTCACCGGCTGGAAGAAGGTCTCGCCGCCCGAGGTGCAGTCGCCGCTGCCGCCGGAGGTGAGGCCGACGGCCTGGTCGCCCGAGAAGAGCGAGCCGCCGCTGTCGCCGGGCTCGGCGCAGACGTCGGTCTGGATCAGGCCGTTGACGATGTCGCCGTTGCCGTAGTTCACGGTGGCGTCCAGGCCGGTCACCGTCCCGTCGTGCACCTGGGTGGTGGAACCGCTGCGGGTCACCTGCATGCCGACGGTGGCCTCGGCGGCGCCCGAGATGGCCTGCGAGGAGCCGTTGTAGAGGTTCACCTCGCTCGGGTGGTCCACGTCGGCGGTGTACTTGACCAGGCCGTAGTCGTTGTCCGGGAAGCTGGACGCCGCGTTCTCGCCGATGACGTTCCCGGAGGAGTCCGACCAGGTCGAGATGGACTCGGTGCAGTGGCCGGCCGTGATGAAGTACGGCTCGCCGCCCTTGGTCACGTTGAAGCCGAGCGAGCAGCGCCCGCCGCCTCCGGTGATGGCGTCGCCGCCCGCGACGAACGGCTTGTACTCGCCCTTGGTCCGCTTGAGCTCCGCCTTGGCGCCCAGCCCGTCGACCACCTTGGTCAGCTTGGCCAGTTCGGCCCCGGAGACCGTGCGGTCGGCGGTGACGACGACCTTGTTGGTGGTCGGGTCGGTCGCCCAGGACGTGCCCGGGATGGTCGCGTCCTGCGTGAGCGTGGTGCGCGCGCTCTTCAGGTCGGCGAGCGAGTTCTCGACGACTCTGGCCTGGGCACCCGCCTCCTCGACGGTCTGCGCGGCGCTCTGGTCGAGCACGTTGACGACGAGGCTCTTGGCCTGCGCGTCGTAGTACGTGCCGGCCGCGTCGGTGCCGAGGTCGCCGAGCAGCGTGGAGGCGAGCTTCCCGGCCGCCGTGACCGAGAGGGTCTCGGGCGCGGCGGCCTGCGGGGCCTCGCTGGCGTTCGCGGTCTGGAAGGTGACTCCGGCCGCGACCAGTGCGGTGATTCCCGCACCTACCACGGCGGCCCGCCGCCTGGGTATGCGTCGGTGCTTCAACTCACGTCCTCCTGTGGGGGGTCGGTCCGCGAGGTTGTGGGGACCCCGTGAACCGGAAGGCTGGTTGACGAGCGTTAACTCTTCCGATTCCACAGGCCGTACACAAGGTCGACTCCAGGACGTGCGCACGACAACTCCAGCGCGGTCACACGGCCTTCACCTCTTCCCCGCGGGAAGCGGTGGTGATCTCCGCCTCTGGTGGGAGTCCGGGTTTCGACCGTGGGGGGAAGACGGGGAGATCACCGCGCCGGAGGCTGTGGACATGACTTCTTCACGAGGTGCCGGGGACGCGACGGCCATCAGGGTCGAGGGACTGACCAAGCGTTACGGCCGCAGAACCGCGGTCGACGACCTGTCGTTCGCGATCGGGACGGGCAGGGTGACGGGCTTCTTCGGCCCGAACGGGGCGGGGAAGACCACCGCGCTCAAAGCGGTCGTCGGACTGGCCCGGCCGACCGCGGGCCGGGCCTTCGTACGGGGCACGCCGGTCACGGCACTCAGACCCGACGCCCGCCTGCTGGGCGTGCACATCGAGCCGTGCGGGGCCCACCCCGGCCGCACCGGCAGGGCGCACCTGCGCTCGCTGGCCGCACTGGCCGGACTGCCCCGCCGCCGGGTCGGTGAGGTGCTGGAACTCGTCGGCCTGGAGGAGGCGGCCGGGGGCCGGGTCGGAAAGTACTCGATGGGCATGCGGCAGCGGCTCGGGCTCGCCGCTGCGCTCCTGGGCGATCCGGAGATCCTGGTGCTGGACGAGCCGGTGAACGGCCTGGACCCGCAGGGCATCCGCTGGTTGCGCACATTGCTGCGGGAGCGGGCCGCGAAGGGTGGCACGGTCCTGCTGTCCAGCCACATGCTGGGCGAGGCGGCCCGGACCGTCGACGACGTGCTCGTGATCGAACGGGGCCGGCTGGTCCACGAGGGATCGATCCGGGACCTCGAACGGTCCGGCAGGAAGGCGGTCGCGGTGCGCACCGCCGCGGCCGAGCGCCTGTCGGAGCTGGTGACCGCGGCCGGTGGCCGCACGAAGACCGACGACGCGGGCGGGCTGCTGGTCGAGGGGCTCGACGTCGCGGAGGTGGCGCGGCTGGCCCACCGCGACGGTGTCCTGCTGGAGGAGATCACCGAGCGGACCGCGTCGCTGGAGGACGCGTTCTTCGGTCTCACGGGAGGGGCGGACCGGTGAGCCATCTGCTGCGCGGCGAACTGCTCAAGACCGTGACCACCCGGACCGTCCTGGGCTTCGCGGTGGGCACGGTCGCGTTCGCCGCTCTCAACGCCCTTGTGGTCGCCGCGTGGTCGGGCACGCTGGACGAGGTGCCCGAGAAGGAGGAGGCCCTGTCGGCGATGCCGATCCTGCTCCTGCTCTGGGGGCTGGTCGGTGCGGCCGGTGAGTACCGGCACCGGACGGCCGCACCGGCGGCGCTGGTGGGCCGCCGTGGCCGCGGGGTCGTGCTGTCGGCGAGAATTGCCGCTTACGCGCTGACCGGGCTCCTGCTCGGCGCGCTGACGACCGCGGTGTCGGTCGGGCTCGCGCTGCCGCTGCTGAGTGACCAGCCGGGTCCCGATCTCACCTCGGGAGACGTCGGTGCCGTCGTGGCGGGCAACCTGGTGGCGTTCGTCCTGTCCACGATCCTGGGTGCCGCCCTCGGGGCCCTGATCCGTAGCCCGGTCCTGGGAGTGGTCGTCCTGCTGGTCGTGAACTTCGCGGTGGTCCCGCTGCTGTCAGGCGTCTGGGAAGCGGGCGTCAATCTCACGCCGTTCGGCGCGGCCGGGGTCCTGAGCCGGATGACGCACCACACGACCCTGTCGGTGGTCTCGGCCGGGTGGGTGCTGGCCGCGTGGACGGTCGCGGTCACACTGGTCGCGGTCGTGGTCGAGCGACGGCGCGATCTGGCGTGAACGGCCTCTTCGGGCGGGTCCGGGCGGCGTACGACCTGCTGGTCGCGCGCCGCTCGGCGCTGTTCGACCTCGTGCTGGCGGTGATCGCGACCGGGGTGGAGCTGGGGCTGCTCTTCGACGACGGGACCCCGGTCGCCGTGACCCCGGTCGTGGTGACGGTGCTGACCGGGTCCACCCTGCTCCTCCGCCGGCGTGCCCCGCTGAGCGTGCTCGCCGCGGCCTGTGCGGGGGCCGCGGCGCTCGTGCCGCTGGGCTACTCGCCGGGCGGGGCGCCCGTCGTGGTCGCCCTCGCCTCGCTCGCCGACCTGCGCGACCGGAGGGTGTCGGTGGCGGCGCTCGTCCCGACGGCGCTGTTCCTGCTGCTGGCGAGCATCTCCTCGCCGCCCGTCCCGATCGGCGCGTGGGCCCTCGGCTCGTACCTCCAGACCCGGCGGCGCTACACCCGGGCGCTGGAGGACCGCGCGGCCACCCTGGAGCGCGAGCGCGCGCAGCTCGACCAGCTCGCGGCGCAGCGGGAACGCACCGCCATCGCCCGCGAACTCCACGACATCGTCGCCCACTCGGTCACCGTCATGCTGATCGGTGTGCGCGGCGCCCGGGACGTCCTGCCGACCGACCCCCGGGTCGCGGGCGAGACCCTGGAACGGGTCGAGGTCAACGCGGAGCAGAGCCTGGCCGAGTTGCGCCGGATCCTCGGCCTGCTGCGCGCCTCCGAGCACGGCGCGCAGTGGCGGCCGCAGCCGTCGCTCGGCCAACTCGCCGAACTGGTCTCGGGATATCGGACGGCCGGGATGCCCGTGCGGCTGGAGTTCACCGGCGAGGCCCGGCCGCTGGCCGACGGCCTGGAGCTGTCGGCCTACCGAATCGTCGAGGAGGCACTGACCAACGTGCTCAAACACACCGACCCCACCCGGGTCGCGGTGACGCTCCACTACGGCCGGAGCCGGCTGGACGTCACGGTCGAGGACGACGGCCACGGCGGCCGCGACCCGGTCCCGTCGGCCGCCGGGCACGGCATCCTCGGGATGCGGGAACGTGCGGCGGTGACGGGCGGCAGCCTGGACGCCCGCCGTACCGCCGACGGGTTCGTGGTGACCGCCCGCCTGCCCGTCGAGGATGCCGGGGGCGCGGCATGACCATCCGCCTGCTGATCGTCGACGACCAGGAGCTGATCCGTACCGGCTTCCGCCTGTTCCTGCACACCCAGGACGACCTGGAGGTCGTCGGGGAGGCCGGCGACGGCCACGAGGCACTGGCCCGAGCCGCCGCCCTGCGCCCCGACGTGGTCCTGATGGACATCCGCATGCCCCGCATGGACGGTGTCGAGGCGACCTCCCGGCTGACCGCCTCCGACTCCCCGCCCCGGGTGCTGATCCTCACCACCTACGACCTGGACGAGTACGTCTTCGGCGCACTGCGGGCGGGCGCGTCGGGCTTCCTGCTGAAGGACGCCTCGCGCGCCCGCCTGCTGGAGGCGATCCGCGTCGTGCACGCCGGTGAGGCCCTGCTGTCGCCGTCGATCACCCGCCGGCTGATCGAGGACTACGCCACCCGCGCCGCACCGGTCCGGCCGCGGGCCGCGGTGCTGGCCGGTCTGACGCCACGGGAACGGGAGATCCTCCTCCTGGTGGCCAGGGGCCTGTCGAACCCGGAGATCGCCGCGCACCTGGTCGTGACCGAGGCGACGGTGAAGAGCCACATCGGCAGCATGTTCGCCAAGCTCCAGCTGCGCGACCGGGCCCAGGCCGTGGTGTTCGCCTACGAGAACGGCATCGTCCTCCCCGGCAGCACGGGCTGAGCCCCCGCACACCGTGGCCGCGGTGTACGGGGGCTCGGCGCGCTGCCGGCTGCGCTCGTTGCGTGACGTACTGCCTTACGGACGTACTGCCGTACGGACGTACTGCCGTACTGGCCTACTCGCCGTACGGACCTACTCCCGTACTGGCGGACCGGCCGACTAGTAGACGCTGACGCCGTAGGCGCTCAGGGCCTCCGTCACCGGCTGGAAGAACGTCGTACCGCCGGAGGAGCAGTTGCCGCTGCCGCCGGAGGTCAGACCGTACGCGGTGCCGTTGCTGCCGTAGAGCGAGCCGCCGGAGTCGCCGGGCTCGGCGCAGACCGTGGTCTGGATCAGCCCGCCGACGACGTCGCCGCCGCCGTAGTTGACGGTGGCGTTCAGGGCGGTGACCCGGCCGCTGTGGGTGCCGGTGGTGGAGCCGTCGCGGATGACGGTGGTGCCCACGCTCGGGGTGGCCGCGCGGGTGATGTCCACGCCGTTGGCGGTGCCGGGCCGGGAGACGGACCCGGTGTACTGCACGATGCCGTAGTCGTTGCCCGGGAAGCTGGAGCCCGCCGTCTGGCCGATGACGGTGCCTCCGGAGCTGGCGCGCCAGGCGCCCGCGCCGTCGGTGCAGTGTCCGGCGGTCAGGAAGTACTCGGCGCCGTTGCTGGCACGGACGTTGAAGCCGAGGGAGCAGCGCCAGCTGCTCGCGTAGATGGCGTCGCCGCCCTGGATGAGCTTGTTGAACGTGCCGGGGGTGCGCTTGATCGTGAAGGCACCGGCCTTGTCGCCGGCCTGCTCCTTGATCTTCGCTATCTCGGCCTGGGAGACGGTGCTGTCGACGGTGAGCAGCACCCGGCCGGACTTGCTGTCGACGGCCCAGGCGGTACCCGGGACGTCGGCCTTGAGCACCGCGCTGCCGGCACTGCTCAGCTCGGCGGCGCTGAAGGTGGCCGGGGTGGGTGCCGCGTTCGCGCTGGGGATCGCGACGGCGGCCGCGGCCACGAGGCCGGTGGATACGGCGATCAGCCGAGTCCGTCTCGTGATGCCGCTGCGGGGGGTGGTGCGCTTGATCCTCACTTTTCGTTCCTCCACAGGGGAAGTCGGGGGCCCCTCTCGTGGGGGTGGGGGCCCGTGAGGCGCAGCCAGGGGTGGACCTCCGGGTTCCGGATACGTCGTGCCCCTGACAAGCGCTGAGGTTGGAGTATTCGGCCGAACGACCGGTCGGCGCAAGAGTGCCTTTCGGCCGTCAACCTTTGAACGACCTTTACCCACTCCCCGCAGGGCCGCACGAAGCGGTCGGCGCGGACGGCCCGCGGCAAGCCCCCGGAGATGTCCGGAAGTTACCCGCCCGGATGCCCGGATGCCCCGCCGGCGGCGCCCCCGCGCCGATCACGGCCTGCCGGACGGACAGCCCCCGCCGAAGGACTGACGGCGCCTCAGCAGTTGCACCCGCAGTCGCAGCCGTCGCAGCCGCAGTCGCACCCGTCGTCCCCGCAGCAGTTGCCGCAGCAGTCACAGCAGTCGCAGCAGTTGCCGCAGTCGCACTGGGAGCAGAGGCTTTCCCTGCGCTGCCCGCTCCAGGGGTCCTCGAACGTGCCGCAGCACATCTGGCACGTGCAGGCCAGCCCGAGCCACACGGCGCAGCCCGCGAGCAGCCCGCGCCGGTCGCGGCGGGGCGGCTCCGGGGGCGTCGGCCCACCGGGACCGCCGGGGGCGCCCGGGGTGCCGGGAGGGGCGTACGGATGGTTGCCGTGGGCGCACGCGACCGTGCCGAACGCGCGGTCCACGGAGGCGCCCAGCTCGTGCACGAGCAGCCGGTGCACCAGCCGCCCGTCGGTGAACTCGGCCTCCCGCAGGGCCAGCCGCACCCCGTGCACGGCGTCGTCCGCGAGCCGCCGGGCCTCAGTGAGCGGCGTCCCGGTGGCGGTGAGCGGGTTCCAGGCGCCGGTGGCGGCGTCCGCCTCCCGGTCCTCCACGGCGTCCAGGAGATGGGCGAGCCGGCCGAAGAGCCGTCCGGCCTCGGCGAGCGGCACGGCGTTGTACGGCCGCCCGGCGAGGTGCGCGGTGTGCGCGAAGGCGGCGGCGGTCGCCGTCTCGGTCGGTTCGGTGACGGTGAGCAGCGGCGTTCCGGGCCCGGCGAGCGCCTCGATGCCGCCCTGCCGGTCCACGGCGTCGACCAGTACGGCGGTGTCGAAGCCGACGGCACCGCCGCCGCGCGCTCCGGCCGCGTCCCAGCCGGTGGCGATCCGGCGGGCGGCGAGCGCCACGGGGCGGCGGGCCAGCAGGCCGTCCCCGTCGGCGACGTGGTCGCGTACCTTGGCCGAGGCCAGCACCAGGGAGACGGCCGCCGCGAGCCGGGCCCCCTCACCGTGCGCGACGGACGCGGTGCGCATCCCGCGCAGCGGGCAGGGCCCGGCGGTGCGCCGCCCGGCGCCCGCACCGCCCTGTCCGGCCTGAGCCTCCGTCAAAACCGATATGAGCAGCCCGTCATAGTTCGTCACGATCCGCGCGAACTGTCCGTGGTCCTTGCGCAGCGCGAGGCACAACCCGCACAAATGAGCCATCCACTGGCTCGTGAGGCTCTCTCCGAGCCGGTGCCTGCACGGCCTGACGATTCCGAACACGACGCTCCCCCGTGGTTGGTACGACGCTGAGCTGCGGCATCGTACCGACCGCCGGCATCACCCGTACGCACCCGCTCTCACCCGTGTGCCGTGAAGAATCATATTTCACTCACAGTCAGCAGCCGTTTGGGAAACGACCCTTGGGACACAAGGACTCTCGACGGATCCGCTGTGCACCAGTACCGTCACAAACCCCCCGCGCGGCGTCTATCCACTTGGCGCGACGTCCGCATCATGGATGACCATAGGGATGCGGAAGCACGAAAGACCGCTGTGAGAGGAGGCGTCCATGGGATCGGTACGCAAGGCGAGTGCGTGGCTCGGCCTCGTCGACGACAACGATGACGAGCGTTACTACGACGACGACTACTCCGAGGGCACCGAGCAGCCCGGGGACGCCTGGGTCACGGACCCGCGGGTCAAGGTGGCCTCGGACGTGGCCGAGGAGAAGGGCCGCCGCATCGCGACGGTCACGCCGGACAGCTTCCGGGACGCACGGGCCATCGGTGAGCTGTTCCGGGACGGGGTCCCGGTCATCGTGAACCTGACGGCCATGGAGGGCACCGACGCCAAGCGCGTCGTCGACTTCGCGGCCGGACTCATCTTCGGCCTGCGCGGTTCGATCGAGCGGGTCTCCACCCGGGTGTTCCTGCTGAGCCCGGCCGACACCCAGGTCATCAGCGGCGAGCCCGCCGCGCACCGTTCCGACGGTTTCTTCAACCAGAGCTGAGGCGGGGCCGCACACCACGGCCCCGCCCCACCCCCGGGCCTCCTACCGGAAGGCGTCGAGTCCGGTGAGCGCCTTGCCCAGCACCAGCTGGTGCATCTCGACGGTGCCCTCGTAGGTGAGCACCGATTCCAGGTTCGTCGCGTGCCGCATCACGGGGTACTCCAGGGAGATCCCGTTGGCGCCGAGGATCGTGCGGGCCGTACGGCAGATGTCGATGGCCTCGCGGACGTTGTTGAGCTTGCCGAAGCTGACCTGCTCGGGACGCAGGCGGCCGGCGTCCATGCGCCGCCCGAGGTGGTGGGCGAGCAGAATCCCCTTGTGCAGTTCGACCGCCATGTCGGCGAGCTTGGCCTGGGTCAGCTGGAACCCCCCGATGGGCCGCCCGAACTGCTCCCGCGACTTCGCGTACTCCACGGCCGCCTCGAAGGAGCTGCGGGCCGCGCCCATCGAGCCCCAGACGATGCCGTAACGGGCGTGCGACAGACAGCTGAGCGGGCCGCGCAGCCCGGTCACCTCCGGCAGTACGGCGTCGGCGGGCAGCCGTACGTCGTCGAGGACGAGTTCACTGGTGACGCTGGCCCGCAGGGACCACTTGTGCTTGATCTCGGGCGCGGAGAACCCGGCGCTGTCGGTCGGCACGACGAACCCGCGGATCCCCTC
Source organism: Streptomyces sp. CS113 (assembly GCF_002188365.1). Lineage (NCBI taxonomy): Bacteria > Bacillati > Actinomycetota > Actinomycetes > Kitasatosporales > Streptomycetaceae > Streptomyces > Streptomyces sp. CS113. Next base: position 6,765,884 of record NZ_KZ195574.1, on the reverse strand, counting down.
CTCGGTCCGCGCCCAGACCACGGCGACGCCGGCCACCGAGCCGTTGGTGATCCACATCTTGCGCCCGTTGAGCACCCAGTCCCCGCCGCCGTCGCGCTTGGCGTGGGTGCGCATGCCGGCCGGGTCGGACCCGTGGTCGGGCTCGGTCAGCCCGAAGCACCCGATGACCTCGCCGGCGGCCATGCGCGGCAGCCACGTCTGCTTCTGCTCCTCGCTGCCGAAGCGGTGGATGGCGTACATGGCGAGGGAGCCCTGCACGGAGACGAGGGAGCGGATGCCGGAGTCGGCCGCCTCCAGTTCCAGACAGGCCAGCCCGTACTGGACGGCGCTCGCACCGGCGCAGCCGTACCCGTCGAGGGACATCCCGAGCGCGCCGATGGAGCCGAGCTCGCGCGCCAGCTCCCTGATCCCGGGCAGCTCACCCTTCTCGTACCAGTCCGCGACGTACGGCAGCACGCGGTCCGCGGCCCAGCTCCGCACGGTGTCCCGGACCGCCAGGTCCTCCGGCTCGAGCAGGTCGTCGATGCCGAGGGGATCGGCGGGGTCGAACGCGGGCAACTTGGGGGACGCGGCCATGGGACACCCTCCGGGACTCTTAAAACTAGCGCCGCTAGTCACGGCTGTCGTTGCCGACGTTACGATGCGGCGCGCGACACGTCCACCATGCTCCGGCCGGGCGATCCCCCTCCGGCCCACGAGCCGCGGCCGCCGACGGCGGACCACCGCCACGGGAAACATCCACCCCTCGGCCGACGGCGAACGGGTGGTACGTGGGTGAGAGACAAACGACGACGGCCCGCAGCCGCCGACGCTCCCCGGCCACCCACGGGAAACATCCACCCCTCGGCCGACGGCGAACGGGTGGTGCGTGGGTGGGAGGCCGTGGGGTCACACCGAGACGCGGGACTGCGCATCCACCGAGCCCCGGGGCGCAGGCACCGAAACCTCCTCGCACTGCATCACCCGCGGCAACCGCAGCGCCATCACCGCCCCCAGCAGCAACAACCCCGCGCTCACCACCAACGTCACATGCAGCCCGTGCACGAACGCGTCCCCCGCGGCCCGCCGCAACGCCACCCCCGCCGGCCCCCCGAGCTGCGCGGCAACCTCGTACGCCTCCCCCAGCGAATGCCCCGCCGCCGCCGACGCCGGCCCCGGCACCCCCGGCACACCCCCGGTCAGCCCGGGCGCGTACGCCGCGTTCATCACGCTGCCCAGCAGGGCGATGCCGATCCCGGCGCCCAGCTGGTACGAGGTCTCGCCGATCGCCGCCGCACCCCCCGACTGCTCCTGCGGCGCCTCGCTCAGCATCGACTCGTACGCCCCGAACAGCGTCGTCTCCAGACCGAAGCCGAGCAGCACGAACCCGGTCAGCAGCAGCGCGCAGTTGTCGGCCCGGCCCATCGCCGTCAGCAGCACCACCGCGAAGGCGGTCAGGCAGAACCCCGCGCACACCGTCCGCCGCGGCCCGAAGCGCCGCAGCAGCCGCGCACCCGCCAGCCCCGCCGCCATCGCCGCGAAGGTCAGCGGCAGCAGCCGCAGCCCGGTCTCCAGCGGGGACAGACCGAGCACCAGTTGCAGGTACTGCGCCGCGATCAGCTCGAGCCCCACCAGCGCCAGCATGGCCAGCACGATGCACCCGACCGACGTACTGAACGCCGGCCGCCGGAACATCGCGAGGTCCACCAGCGGATACGTACGCCGCCGCTGCCGCCGCACGAAGCCCGCCAGCAGCGCCGCGCCCAGCACCAGCGGCAGCACGGTGAGCAGGCTCGCCACCGGCTCCCCGCCGCCCAGCCGCTTCACGCCGAGGACGACCCCGAACAGGCCGCCCGCCGCCATCAGCGCGCCGACCACGTCCCAGGGCCCGCGGCCGTCGCCCTTCGACTCGGGCAGCAGCAGCCGCCCCACCGGCAGGCTGACCAGCATCAGCGGGATGTTGACGAGGAAGACCGAGCCCCACCAGAAGTGCTCCAGCAGGAAGCCGCCGAGCAGCGGGCCGACCGCCGCGCCGACCGCGGCCACGGCGCTCCAGATGCCGATGGCCAGCGCCCGCTCCCGCCGGTCGGGGAAGACCTGCCGCAGGATCGACAGCGTCGCCGGCATGATCATGGCGCCGCCGACGCCGAGCAGCGCGCGGGCCGCGATCAGCACCTGGGCGGTGTCGGCGAGGGCCGCCAGCGCGGAGGCGACGCCGAAGAGGGTGTAGCCGAGCAGCAGGACCCGTCTGCGGCCCACCCGGTCGCCCAGCGTGCCGAAGAGGATCAGCAGCGAGGCGCAGACGAGCGGGTAGACGTCGACGATCCAGAGCAGCTCGATGGCGCCGGGCCGGAGGTCCTCGGTGACGGCGGGGACCGCCACGTGCAGCACGGTCGCGTCCACGGCGACGAGCAGCAGGCTGACGCAGAGGACGACCAGGACCACCCAGCGGTTGGCACCGGCCCCGGCCGCCCGACGGCGCTGCGCGGCGGCAGCCGTGGTCGTCCCGGACATGTACGTACCTCCAAGATGTTCCCTCGCGTCCGGCGGGCCGCGGGGTGGGGACTCCCCTGCGGCTCGGCCGGAGAGGAGCGGGGGGCTCCGGGCCGTGCAACGGAACGCGAGTGACTCGCCAGAGTACGCGAGACCCGCCACCGCACACGTGGCGGGCCTCACACATCCCGCGTCACCCGTGTGGCGTGCGCCACTGCGGCCGCCGTCCCGCCCGCCCCGGCGGAACGGCGGCCCTCCCGCCCGGCAGATAATCGAGCCCGTGACCGATCTTGAAACGCGCACCGCGGGCCGCCCGGGCGCCTCGGGTCCGTCCGGCGCCCTGCGCCGGGCCGCCCCGGCGCTCCTCGGCTACGCGGCCGTGCGCGCCCTGGGCCTGCTCGCCCTGGTCCTGTGGAGCGCGGCACGCGACAAGAGCGCGTACACCCTGCTGACCGCCCGCTGGGACTCCCTCTGGTACACCAGGGTCGCCGAGCTGGGGTACGGCTACGAGGTGCGGCTCCCCAACGGGGACGTGCACTCCAACCTGGCGTTCTTCCCGCTGCTGCCCTGGCTGGAGCGGCTGGGCGCGGCCATCTCCCCGCTGTCGTACGCGGACGCGGGCTTCGTCGTGAGCCTCCTCGCCTCGCTCGCCGCGGCCTGGGGGATCTTCGCGGTGGCGGACCACGTGTACGGCGCCCGCGCGGGCGTGTGCGCGGCGCTGCTGTGGGCCGTGCTGCCGGTCGGGATCGTGCAGTCGATGGCGTACAGCGAGTCCCTGTTCACGGCGCTGGCCGCCTGGTCGCTGTACGCGGTGCTGACCGGGCGCTGGGTGACGGCCGGGACGCTGGCCGCGCTGGCAGGGCTGACCCGTCCGGTCGGGCTCGCGGTGACGGCGGCGGTGTGGGTGGCCGTGATCACGGCGTTCGTGCGGAGCAGGAGTGGCGGTGACCGGGACGGCGCTCCCGGCGCGCGGCACGTGCTCGGCATGCTGCTCGCGCCCCTGGGCGCCGCCGGTTACGTCCTGTGGGTCGGCCACCGCACCGGCAAGGGCCCGCTCGGCTATCTCGACGTGCAGGCCGGCTGGCGCAACGGCTTCGACGGGGGCGTGGCCTTCGCCCGCTTCGTCGCCGGGAGGTTCACGTCGTTCCCGGGGGCCTTGGCGGGCGTCGGGCTGATCGTCGGGGTCGCGCTGCTGGTCTGGCTGTACGTGGTCTGCGTACGGCAGCGCCAGCCGTTGCCGCTGCTGGTCTACGCGGGGCTCGTCACGCTGCTCGCCCTGTGCGCGTCGAGCTACTTCGGCTCCAAGCCCCGGCTGCTGCTGCCCGCGTTCCCGCTGCTGTTCCCCCTGGCCCTGGGCCTGGCCCGGCTGCGTACCCCCAGGGCGACGGTGGTCGTGTGCGCCGTCGCGGCGGCGTCGGCGGTCTACGGGGCCTTCTGGCTGAACGGCTCGGGCCCGCCCTGACCCGCCCTGACCCGCCGGGGGCCGCCCGATGGCCGCCGGGACAATTCCGGGCCAGCATTCGGTGAACGAATTCATAAGCACGATAAAACCGTCGGCCGGGCAGATCAAAGGAATTGAAGTCCGCACTGGGACCGCATTGCGGATTACCCGGAAACAATGCACCTCCTGAGAGGAATCCCACATCACATCGTCATCACAAAGCCGTTGATTCGGCCGGGATCACTCCTCACTCGCTGTAACGTCGATTGGGTGCGTACCGAACGGAAGCCCACCCGTCTGGACCGGGTGTTCGCGAGACTGGACCGGGAGCCGGAACGACCGGAGCTCCTGGACGTGCCGGAGATGTCCCGGCACAGGTTCGCGCTGTTCGCCGGGACCCTCGCGTTCTACCTCGCGATCGTGTGGGCCGTAGTGATCACCTCGTGGCTGGTGCGGCTCGACTGGCAGGTCATGTTCTTCAGGCCCTACCAGCAGTGGCCGGAGATCCACGCCTTCGTCGACTACTACGTGGTGCTCGGCCAGCGCGGTCCCACCGCCGTGATGGTCGCGGCCTGGCTCGGCTGGCGCTCCTGGCGGCAGCACACCCTGCGTCCGCTGCTGGCGCTCGGCGTCTCCCTGCTCCTGCTGAACGTCACCGTCGGCGCCGCCAAGTACGGCATGGGCCGGCTGGGACCGCACTACGCGACCACGATCGGCGCCAACGAGATGTGGCTCGGCGGCGATATATTTCCGAGCGGTCACACCGCGAACGCCGTCGTGACCTGGGGCATCCTCGCCTACCTGGCCTCGACGCACCGGGCCCGGCGCTGGCTGTCCGCGCTGTCCGCGGTCACCTCGCTCGGGGTGGGCATGTCCACCGTCTACCTCGGTACGCACTGGCTCAGCGACGTGCTCCTCGGCTGGGCGGCGGGGCTGCTGATCCTGCTGGCGCTCCCCTGGTTCGAGCCGCTGATCACCCGTGCGGAGGCCTGGATCCTCGGGCTGCGCGACCGCTGGTTCGCCCGCCTCGGCCGCGCGCGGACGACGAAGCGGCCGGTCGGCCGGCCCGTGCCCGTCGCCCCGGCGGGCTCCGCCCGGCCGGAGGCGCCGGCCCGCGAGCCGGTCTCCACGCCGCGCACCGCCCGGACTCCGGTGTACCTGGCCCCGGGCCCGCACACGGCCCGCTCGGACCGTACGCCGGTGACCCCGGCCGGCAGCCGCCGGCCGCCGCACGCCGACCGCCACCCGCGCAACGCGGCCTCGGCCGCACGCCCCCTGTCGGGCGGCTGAGCGCGCCCCTGCGCCGTCCTGGGCCGCCCCAGCCCTCGCCCTAGCCCTTCCAGGCCCGGGACACGCGGCCGTCCTTCACCTCGAAGTTGAGGCGGCCCACGCGGTACTCCATGGTGATGACCGTGCCGGGTGCCAGGGACCGCACCGTCGACCAGCCCCGCTCCCGCGCCAGCCGCTCGGCCGCGTCGGAATCGAGCCCGACGTAGCTGTCCGGGCTGTCGTGGGGCTCGGCGGGGGGTGTCGGAATCGGTGCCATGCCGCCACGCTATGCCCTGCCCCGGGACCGGGGAAGCCCGAGTCCGTAACACGGGTCACGGATGCACCTACGGTCACATTTCTGTCACAGGATCATGATGGGCGTTTTGCTGAAACTCGTTCACACGGACGGACGGATTCGCACGCGTTCCACAGGCGGCCCAGGTGAATTCCCGCGTGTCGCGGTACTCCGTCGAATAAGCGGACGGAAAAGACGTTCGGTACGGCCCGGCGGCGTCCCGCATTTCACGTCCGAACACTCCCGAACGGACTTGCGTGTGCCGCCGCGGAACGGCCCCGGATCACTTACACGAATCGAACATCGGACATGCGGTCAGGCTTCCAGCGGGGCTACGGCGAGCGACAGGTCGTTGTCCCGGGTGTAGTACGGCCCGGCCTCCACGGGGCCGTGGGGCGTCCGTACCCGCGCGCGGGGAAACGTGAGGACGGGGTTCTTGTCGGCCACGTCGTCCAGCAGTCGCGCGAGGCGCACCACCGGACCGGCGTCCCCGGCGGGCCGCAGCCACAGGTCCCACAGGCCCGGCGCCAGGCCGTCGTAGGCCACGGTGAAGGCGAACTCCGTCCGCTCGGCGGCGATCTCCAGCCGGCGCACCCCGCCGCCGCCCCGGCCGCCGTCCCCGTCGTCGGGCCGGGCGCGCAGCTCGGCGTCCGCCCCGGGCACCAGCTGGGTGCCGTAGACGCGCCCGCGTACGGTCAGTCCGCCGCTCGCCAGGCGCAGCTCCACCGCTTCCGCGTGCGGGGCGCGCAGCCAGCTGCGGACGGTGAGGTTGCCCTGCCGGGTGGCGTACGGGATACGGACGGCGACGTGGCCGAGCAGCCCGCTGGGGGTGCGCTCGGCGAGGGAGCGCAGGTCGGTGACGCCGGGCACCAGGCGTCGCGGCCGGCCGTCGGACAGCCGGGCGTAGGCGTCCCAGCGGCCCTCGGGCAGGGACACGCTGCTGGGCAGCGCGGCGCGCAGCCGGCCCTCCGCCGCCGGGGCCAGCGGCAGGCTGACCGTGTCCGCGGCGGAGTCGGCGGCGCCGACGGCGTCGGTGACGCGGCGGCGCAGGACCAGCAGGGCCGCCCCGGTGTTTCTGCGCGCGGCGACGTCGAAGGTCAGACCGCCCGCGGAGTCGCCGATACAGTCGGCGCGCAGCGGGGCGGCCGGTGGGGCCGGCGGCGTCATTGCGGTGCGGTTCCTCCGATGGGCGTCTCGTCGTCCGGTTAGACCCGGAACCCCGCCTTCTGGTTGTCCGTGTCCGATTGCGATGTGGTCACGACGGGGAGGAGCGCCCCACGACGGCTGTTTCCGGTCACCCAGTTCATTCGCTGATTTCATGATTTGTCGACTCCCGGGCACGTCGCCCCGCCCGGTTACCGCGACCCAACGCCCCTTCGGTGCGGCCCACTTGGGCACGGAGCGACGATCGCGGCTCCCGGGCGCTCGGGTGCCGCGCATGGTTCGATTCCGTTGGCCATGGGGCGTGACTCCCGCCACTGGTCCCCCGTTGTCCTTGCATGAGCCGGGGACCCGCCCGGACCACGGCCCGGGAGCCACCCCGGTCCGGTCACGCACCGCATCCCGAGGGAGCAACCCGTGCCGCGCATGCTCGACGTCAGCGACGACGTACGCGCCGAGATCGGCGACGAAGAAGCCGACCGCCTGCTGGCCGGGGAGTCCGCCCCGGGCAGCTACGACTGCACGTCCTGCCGCACCCCGGGCGACTGCGAGCAGGAGCGCACCAGCACCGTCCTGTTCATCGGGGACGAGACCGCTGTGCTCGCCTTCGCCCACGCGGGCTGCCTGCCCTCGCAGGTCGTCAAGGTCACCGAGGAGCAGCTCCAGGGCGCGGTGCGGTCCATCAGCGCCGACCAGGCCCGTTCCGAGCCCGCCGCCCCGGAGAAGGCCGCGCCCGAGCAGGCCGTGCTCGGGGTGACCAGCGGGCTGATCCTGATCGCCGGGGAGCTGCACCCGGCCCTCGTGGTGGAGCCGACCGCGCCCATCGCCCGGCCCGGCACGGCCGGCGCCGGCGACGACTTCCTGCCGCTGCTGATCGAGCAGGGCTTCATGCCGGTCACCGAGCTGGCGTCGACGCCGGCCGTGCTGCACGGCTGGTCGGTCCTGCTGGCGATGGGCCAGCTGCACGCGGTGCTCCAGCCGGGGACGAACGGCGGCAGGCCGGTGGCCTGGTGGCAGGCACACCAGCCGCTCCAGGTCACCGAGGGCTGGCGCACGGCGGCCAACAAGCACCAGCAGGTGCTGATGTTCGCGGCGCCCGTCGGGTCGATCGGCCGGCAGCCGCGCGAGGACCTGCTGCGGGACGCGCTGGACAAGGCGGCGGCGAACGGACAGCTGGTCGCGGCGGCGCTGCCGCTGGCGGGAACCTGAGCCGGTTCACGCGGCTGCCGGACGGCCGCCGCCTGGGCCGCATCCCTTCCCGCGCGGGGTCGTTTGGACATACGTGTACGCATACGACGCCTTCCACCGCCACGGCGGCCCCTCGGCCACGCCGATCTACGACGCGCTCTACGCCGAGTACGTCAGGTCCTTCCGATCGCTGCCGGGCGATCGCAGCGGTGAGGAGGAGCTGGGATTCACGGCCTTCAGGAGCATCCCGCGCGGCAGAGGCGGCTACAGCGCCTACAGCGCGGGGGCCCAGAGCGCCCGGGTCGGCCAGCAGTCGGTGTGGCAGCGCGTCGGCGGCACGCACCACGTCCCGGCGGCGCTGCCACCGGCCCCGCGGTCCGGCAGCTGACCGCCGGGCCACTGCCGTACGACTGAGGGGGAGGGTGCCCGGCCGGGCGCCCTCCCCCTCAGTCGTGCGTGCTACTTCTTCTTCGCGCCGCGCTTCTCGCGCACCCGCACGGAGATGTGGATCGGTGTGCCCTCGAAGCCGAACTCCTCGCGCACCCGGCGCTCGATGAAGCGCCGGTAGCCCGCCTCGATGAAGCCGGAGGAGAAGAGCACGAACCGCGGGGGCTTGGTGCCCGCCTGGGTGCCGAAGAGGATCCGCGGCTGCTTGCCGCCCCGCACGGGGTGCGGGTGGGCGGCGGCCAGCTCGCCGAGGAAGGCGTTGAGCCGGCCCGTCGGGACCCGGGTCTCCCAGCCCGCCAGGGCGGCCTCGATGGCCGGGACGAGCTTCTCCATGTGCCGGCCGGTCTGCGCCGAGACGTTGACCCGCGGCGCCCACGCCACCTGGCCCAGCTCCGTCTCGATCTCCCGCTCCAGGTAGTAGCGGCGCTCCTCGTCGAGGGTGTCCCACTTGTTGTAGGCGACGACGACGGCACGGCCCGCCTCGACGGCCATGGTGACGATCCGCTGGTCCTGGACCGAGATCGACTCGGAGGCGTCGATGAGGATGACGGCGACCTCCGCCTTCTCGACGGCGGCGGCGGTGCGCAGCGAGGCGTAGTAGTCGGCGCCCTGCTGGAGGTGGACGCGCTTGCGGATGCCCGCCGTGTCGACGAACTTCCAGGTGACGCCGCCCAGCTCGATCAGCTCGTCGACCGGGTCGCGGGTGGTGCCGGCCAGCTCGTTGACGACGACGCGCTCCTCGCCGGCGACCTTGTTCAGCAGCGAGGACTTGCCGACGTTGGGGCGGCCGATCAGGGCGATGCGGCGCGGGCCGCCGAGGGCGGTGCCGAAGGTCTGCGCCGGGGCCTCGGGCAGGGCCTCCAGGACCCGGTCCAGCATGTCGCCGGTGCCGCGGCCGTGCAGCGCGGAGACCGGGTGCGGCTCGCCCAGGCCCAGCGACCACAGGTAGGAGGCGTCGGCCTCGCCGCTGGGGCCGTCGACCTTGTTGGCGCACAGCACGACGGGCTTGCCGGCCTTGCGCAGCAGCCGGACGACCGCCTCGTCGGTGTCGGTGGCGCCGACCTTGGCGTCCACGACGAAGACGACCGCGTCGGCGGCCTCGATGGCGTACTCGGCCTGGGCGGCCACGGAGGCGTCGATGCCGAGGACGTCCTGCTCCCAGCCGCCGGTGTCGACGACCTTGAAGCGGCGCCCGGCCCATTCGGCCTCGTAGGTGACGCGGTCGCGGGTGACGCCGGGCTTGTCCTCGACGACGGCCTCGCGGCGGCCGATGATGCGGTTCACGAGGGTCGACTTGCCGACGTTGGGGCGGCCGACGACGGCGAGGACGGGCAGCGGGCCGTGCCCGGCCTCCTCGATGGCGCCCTCGACCTCCTCGACGTCGAAGCCCTCTTCGGCGGCCAGCTCCATGAACTGCGCGTACTCGGCGTCGCCGAGCGCCCCGTGGTCGTGCTCCTCGCCCGAGCCCTCGGGGTGGATGTGGTCGTTCATGAAGTCCGTACCTCGTTCATCGTGGTGATCGGTGGAACACCCCTGTACCGGGTGATCCACTACTCAAGTGTCACTCAGCGCCCGGTGAGGCGCCTGGCGTTTTCCAGGTGCGCGGTGAGCTGCTTCTGGATGCGTTCGGTGGCCTCGTCCAGGGCCTTGCGGGTGCGCCGCCCGCTGCCGTCGCCCGCCTCGAAGGGGTCGCCGAAGACGACGTCCACGCGGGAGCGCAGCGGGGGCAGCGCCTTTATCAACCGTCCGGGGCGGTCCGTGCTTCCCAGCACCGCGACCGGGACGATCGGCGCGCCGCTGCGCACCGCGAAGTAGGCGAGCCCGGCGCGCAGTGAGGCGAAGTCGCCCTCGCCCCGGGTGCCCTCCGGGAAGATGCCGAGCACGCCGCCGTCCGTCAGCACGCCGAGCGCCTGCCCTATCGCCGCGCGGTCGGTGGAGTGGCGGTCCACCTTGAGCTGGCCGATGCCGGTCAGGAACCGCCCGAGGGGGCCGACGAAGGCCTCCTTCTTGATCAGGAAGTGCGTCGGCCGGGGCGCGACGCCCATGACCATCGGACCGTCGATGTTGTGCGCGTGGTTGACGGCGTAGATCACCGGGCCGGTGGCGGGCACCCGCCAGGCGCCGAGCACGCGCGGCTTCCACAGGCCGTACATCAGGCCGACGCCGATGCGCCGGCCGACCTCGGCGCCCTTCTCGGAGGGGACGGGCGCGGCGGAGGATGCGGTCACTTCCCCGCCCGCTTATCCTCGACGAGGGTGACGACGCACTCGATGACCTGCGGGAGGGTGAGGGCGGTGGTGTCCACCTCGACCGCGTCGCCGGCCTTGGCCAGCGGGGAGGTCTTGCGGCTGGAGTCGGCCGCGTCCCGCTTGATCAGGGCCTCGCGGGTGGCGTGGACGTCGGCGCCCTTCAGTTCGCCGCTGCGGCGGGCGGCGCGGGCCTCGGCCGAGGCGGTGAGGAAGATCTTGAGGTCGGCGTCCGGCAGCACGGTGGTGCCGATGTCGCGGCCCTCGACGACGATGCCGAGCGGCGCGGCGGCGGCGATGGAGCGCTGCAGCTCGGTGATCCGGGCCCGGACCTCCGGCACGGCGCTGACCGCGCTGACCTTGGAGGTGACCTCCTGGGTGCGGATCGGCCCCGCCACGTCCACGCCGTCGACCGTGATGGTCGGACCGGCCGGGTCGGTGCCGGAGACGATCTCGGGCTTGCCGGCCGCGGCGGCCACGGCGTGCGGGTCGTCGGGGTCGATGCCGTTGCTGACCATCCACCAGGTGATCGCCCGGTACTGGGCACCGGTGTCCAGGTAGCTCAGGCCGAGCTGGGCGGCAACGGCCTTCGACGTGCTCGACTTGCCCGTGCCGGAGGGGCCGTCGATGGCGACAATCACGGCCGGGACGGTCGGGGCGGCGCCGTTTTCCACGAGGGGACACCTTCCTGGTGCGGTGCGGTGGGTGGTGTGCGGGACGCGAGCGCGTCCCGCACAAGGTTACCGGGCCTTGGCGACCCCTCCGACAGGCGTCCGGCGCCCCGTGATCACTGGCGGATCGCCCAGCCCCGCTCCTTCAGGGCCGCCGTGAGGACGGCGGCGGCCTTCGGCTCCACCATCAGCTGCACCAGGCCCGCCTGCTGCCCGGTCGCGTGCTCGATCCGTACGTCCTCGATGTTGACCCCGGCCCGTCCCGCGTCCGCGAAGATGCGGGCCAGCTGGCCGGGCTGGTCGTCGATGAGGACGGCCACCGTCTCGTAGGCCCGCGGGGCCGAGCCGTGCTTGCCGGGGACGCGGACCTGCCCGGCGTTGCCGCGCCGCAGCACCTCGGCGATGCCGGTGCCGCCCTCGCGGCGCTTGTCCGCGTCGGAGGACTGAAGGGCGCGCAGGGCCCGTACCGTCTCCTCCAGGTCGGCGGCGACGTCGGTGAGCAGGTCGGCGACCGGCCCCGGGTTGGCGGCGAGGATGTCGATCCACATCCGGGGGTCGGAGGCGGCGATCCGGGTCACGTCGCGGATGCCCTGCCCGCACAGCCGTACGGCGGCCTCCTCGGCGTGCTCCAGGCGCGCGGCGACCATGCTGGAGACCAGGTGGGGCATGTGGGAGACGAGGGCCACGGCGCGGTCGTGGGCGTCCGCGTCCATCACCACGGGCACCGCGCGGCAGTGCGAGACCAGCTCCAGGGCGAGGTTCAGCACCTCGGTGTCGGTGTCCCGGGTCGGGGTCAGCACCCACGGGCGGCCCTCGAAGAGGTCGGCGGTGGCGGCCAGCGGGCCGGACTTCTCCCGGCCCGACATGGGGTGGGTGCCGATGTACGCCGACAGGTCCAGGCCGCGCGCCTCCAGCTCCCGCCGGGGGCCGCCCTTGACGCTGGCCACGTCGATGTAGCCGCGGGCGGCGCCGCGGGCCATGGCGTCGGCGAGGACGTCGGCCACCAGGGCGGGCGGGGCGGCGACGATCGCGAGGTCGACCGGGCCGTCCGGGGCGGCGTCGGTGCCGGCGCCGAGCGCGGCGGCGGTGCGGGCCTGCTCGGGGTCGTGGTCGGCGAGGTGGACGGTGACGCCCCGGTCGGTCAGCGCGAGGGCGGCGGAGGTGCCGATGAGGCCGGTGCCGATGACGAGTGCGGTTCTCACTGGGCGATGTCCTTGCGCAGGGCCGCGGCGGCGCCGAGGTAGACGTGGGCGATCTCGGCGCGGGGCCGGTCGGACTCGATGTGGGCGAGGACACGCACCACGCGGGGCATGGCGCCCTCGATGTCCAGCTCCTGGGCGCAGATCAGCGGCACGTCGGTGATGCCGAGCCCGCGGGCCGCGGCGGCCGGGAAGTCGCTGTGCAGATCGGGGGTGGCGGTGAACCACAGGCTGATCAGGTCGTCGACCGTCAGGCCGTTGCGCTCCATGAGGGTGGTGAGCAGCGCCGCGACCTGCTCGTCCATGTGCCCCGCCTCGTCCCGTTCCAGTTGGACGGCGCCCCGGACCGCTCGTACCGCCACGGCGATGCTCCTTGCTCACAGTGCTGACGCATGTATCGGTTCTTGGTCCGTCCAGCCTAGTCAGCCCGCCGCGTACCGGCCCGCGGCGCCCGTCTCCTGAGACGCTGGCCCCGCCGCCCGACCCCCCTCCCCCGGAGTTGCGACATGACCCAGAACCCGACCCGCCGTACGGTCCTCCGCTGCACGGGCGCGGGCGCGGCGGCGCTCTGCGCGGGCTGCGGCGACGGGGGCGGTGACGGCGGCTCCTCGGCCGTCTCGCCCGGGCGGGAACTGGCGGCCACGGGCGACATCCCGATCGCGGGCGGCAAGGTTCTCACCGAGGAGAAGATCGTGGTGACCCAGCCGGCGAAGGGCGAGTTCAAGGCGTTCTCGGCGGTCTGCACCCACCAGGGCTGCATCGTGTCGGACGTGCGGGACGGCACCATCGACTGCGCCTGCCACGGCAGCAGGTTCGCCGCGGCCGACGGCTCGGTGGTGCGGGGCCCGGCCACGAAGCCGCTGCCGGAGAAGCGGATCACGGTGGAGGGAAATTCGGTCCGCCTGGCGTGAGCCGCCCGCGTACGCTCCCGCCATGCACCCCCAGACCCCCGAGGCCCTGGTCCGCGACCACACCGTCTACTCCTGCGTCATGGGCTCGCGCGCCTTCGGTCTGGCGACGGAGGACAGCGACACGGACCGCCGGGGCGTCTTCCTCGCGCCGACCGCGCTGTACTGGCGCTTCGAGAAGCCGCCGACGCACGTGGAGGGTCCCGGGGAGGAGCAGTTCAGCTGGGAGCTGGAGCGCTTCTGCGAACTGGCCCTGCGGGCGAACCCGAACATCCTGGAGTGCCTGCACTCCCCGCTGGTGGAGCGGCTGGACGACACCGGCCGCGAACTCCTCTCCCTCCGCGGGGCGTTCCTCTCCCGCCGGGCCTACGAGACGTTCACCCGCTACGCCCACGGCCAGCGCCGCAAGCTCGACGCCGACGTACGCACCCACGGCGCCCCGCGCTGGAAGCACGCGATGCACCTGCTGCGGCTTCTGACCAGCGCCCGTGACCTGCTGCGCACCGGCGCCCTCACGATCGACGTCGGCGAGGCCCGTGCGTCGCTGCTCGCCGTGAAGCGCGGCGAGCTGCCCTGGCGGGAGGTGGAGGCGCGGATGAACCGCCTGGCACGGGAGGGCGAGGAGGCGGCCCGCCACAGCCCCCTCCCCGACGAGCCGGACCGCCCCCGGGTGGAGGACTTCCTGATCCGCACCCGCCGCGCCTCAGCGCTCCAGCCGGACCCGTACGACGAAGTCGTGCAGGGCGTCGTACGCGGCCGGGGCGTCGGGGAGGCCTGACGCGGCCTGCGCCTCGTCGAGCACGGTGTGCAGCCGCTCCACGTCGGCCCGCACGCGCGCGTGGTCGACGCCCGCGTCCCCGTGCTCGCGCTCGGCCTTGGCGGCGATCAGCTCGGTCAGGTGGTCCGGGGCGGCGTCGACCTCCCCGAGGAGGGTGGGCAGGTGGGGCTGCACCTCTCCGGTGCGCATCAGGTGGATGCCGGTGAGCAGCACCCGGAAGGTGTACAGGAGCGGCTTCAGCTGGCCGGTCTTCTCGAACAGCCGCCACTGGGTGCCCGCGAACCCCCGGTAGTGGTGGGCGTGGTGGCTGGTGAGGACCCCCGGCGCCAGGGCGGCCAGCTCCCGGTGCGCCTCGGTGGTGTGCACGACCAGCGGGGAGAGCAGCTGCTCCAGCACATAGCCGTTGCGGCGGAGCATCAGCCGTACGAACTTGCGCAGGTCGTGCGTGACCAGGTCCATCTCGACACCGTCCCGGTCCCACATCCGCGACCGGGTCTCCTCCGGCTCGCGCAGCCCGACCAGGTCGGCGGCAGGCAGCAGGTGCACGCCGCGCAGGTCCACGTCGGAGTCGCGGGAGGGGAAGCCGTAGAGGTGGGCGCCGGAGACGGTGGCGAACAGCACCGGGAAGGGCTGTTCGGCCACCACCGGCGCCAGGTCGATGTCGAGGGCGTCGATCATGGGCTCAAGCGTCCCAGAGTGCTCCCAGGGCCAGCAGGTCGCCCCGGTACTCGATGCGGTCCGCCCAGTCGGTGGGCCAGGCGTCGGCTCCCAGGTGCGCGCCCGCAAAGGCGCCCGCGAGGCAGGCGATGGAGTCGGAGTCGCCGGAGGTGCAGGCGCCGCGGCGCAGGGCGGTGAGCGGCTCGTCGACGAAGAGCAGGAAGCAGAGCAGCCCGGCCGCCATGGCCTCCTCGGCGATCCAGCCCTCGCCGACGGCCAGGCAGGGGTCGGTCTCGGGCGAGACGGTGCGCGCCGCCTCCTGGAGCCGGTCGAGGCTCGCCAGGCAGTCGTCCCAGCCGCGCGCGATGAAGTGCTCGGGCGTCGGGTCCTGGGCGCGGGTCCACAGGTCCCCGAGCCAGCGCTCGTGGTAGCGGGTGCGGTTGTCGTAGGCGTACGAGCGCAGCAGCCCGACCAGGCCGGTCGGTTCGGCGCCCTCGGCGAGCAGCCGTACGGCGTGCGCGGTGAGGTCGGAGGCGGCGAGCGCGGTGGGGTGGCCGTGGGTGAGCGCGGACTGCAACTGGGCGGCGCCCGCGCGCTGTTCGTCGCTGAGGCCGGGGACGAGTCCGACCGGTGCGACGCGCATGTTGGCGCCGCAGCCCTTGGAGTGGATCTGGCTGGCGTCCTGCCAGGGGCGGTCCGGGGTCTTGAGGAGGTTGCAGGCCTTGAGGCAGGTGTTGCCCGGCGCGCGGTTGTTCTCCGGTGACTGGTACCAGTCGACGAACTCCTCGCGCACCGGCCGTTCCATGCGCTTGGGGCCGAGCAGCCCCCGGTCCATGGCCGTCCGCAGGCCCTTGCCCAGCGCCAGTGTCATCTGGGTGTCGTCGGTGACGATCGCGGGCCGGGGCAGCGCCATCTCCCGCCAGGGGCCGCACTTGGCGAGGATGGCCGGGACGTCGTTGAACTCGGTCGGGAAGCCCAGCGCGTCGCCGAGGGCGAGTCCGGTGAGCGCTCCGGTGGCGGCGCGCTTGGTGCCGGTGGTCGTGGTCATGCGGGGCGTCCTTCCCGAGGGGTGCGGAGCAGGGGCGGGTGCAGGGTGGTGGCGGGGCCCGCGCGGTACACGGCGGCGGGTTTGCCGCGGCCGCCGGTGAGGCGGGCGGCGCCGGGGACCGCCTCGACGAAACCCGGTGTGGCGAGGACCTTGCGGCGGAAGTTGGGCCGGTCCAGGGCCGTGCCCCACACCGTCTCGTAGACCCGGTGCAGCTCGCCGAGGGTGAACTCGGCCGGGCAGAAGGCGGTGGCCAGGCAGGTGTACTCCAGCTTGGCGCCGACCCGGTCCCGGGCGTCGGCCAGGATCCGGTCGTGGTCGAAGGCCAGGTCCCGGGCCTCGTCGTACGGCACCCAGCGGGCCGTTGCCGCGTCACCGCCGCCGTGCGGCTCGGGTGGGTCGGGCAGCAGCGCGGCGAAGGCCACGGACACGACCCGCATCCGGGGGTCGCGGCCGGGTTCGCTGTAGGTCCTCAGCTGCTCTAGATGCAGCCCCGTCACGTCCGCCAGGCCGGTCTCCTCGGCCAGTTCCCGGCGGGCCGCCGTCTCCGCCGACTCCTCGGGCAGCAGGAAGCCGCCGGGCAGCGCCCAGCGGCCCGCAAACGGCTCCTGTCCCCGTTCGACCAGCAGCACGTGCAGCGCCCCCGCGCGGAGCGTGAGGACGGCGAGATCGACGGTGACGGCGAAGGGTTCGTAAGCGTGCTTGTCGTAGCCGTGCACGACCGGCCACCCCCTTAATAGTCACTACGACTATAAAAGGGGGTGGCCGGTCGGCACAAGCCTCGTCCGGGCGGGCCCGCCCGGACCGCGGCCTAGAGGTCGACCTCCTGCATCAGCATCCCGACCTCCGTGTTGGACATGCGGCGCAGCCAGCCCGACTTCTGGTCGCCCAGCGTGATCGGGCCGAAGGCGGTGCGCACCAGCTTGTCGACGGGGAAGCCCGCCTCCGCCAGCATCCGGCGGACGATGTGCTTGCGGCCCTCGTGCAGGGTGACCTCGACCAGGTAGTTCTTGCCGGTCTGCTCGACGACCCGGAAGTGGTCCGCGCGCGCGTACCCGTCCTCCAGCTGGATGCCGTCCTTGAGCTGCTTGCCGAGGTCGCGCGGGATCGGGCCGACGATGTGCGCGAGGTAGGTCTTCTTCACGCCGTACCGCGGGTGGGTCAGGCGGTGGGCCAGCTCGCCGTGGTTGGTGAGCAGGATGACGCCCTCGGTCTCGGTGTCGAGCCGTCCGACGTGGAAGAGCCGGGTCTCGCGGTTGGTGACGTAGTCACCGAGGCACTGGCGGCCCTCCGGGTCCTCCATGGTGGAGACGACACCGGCGGGCTTGTTCAGCGAGAAGAACTGGTACGACTGCGTCGCCACGGTCAGGCCGTCGACCTTGACCTCGTCCTTCTCCGGGTCGACGCGGCGGCCCTGCTCCAGCACGATCTCGCCGTTGATCTCGACCCGGGCCTGCTCGATCAGCTCCTCGCAGGCGCGCCGGGAGCCGTAGCCCGCGCGCGCGAGGACCTTTTGCAGCCGCTCGCCCTCCTGCTCGGCGCCCGGGAAGGTCTTGGGCAGCTTGACGTCCTTCTTGCCCGCGTACCGCTCGCGGTTGCGCTCCTCGGCCCGCGTCTCGTACTCGCGGGACGTGGCCGGGGCGGTGCGGCCGCGCTGCTGGGGCCGCTTCGGGCCGCCCTTGGCGCCGCCTCGGGCCGCGCCGCCGCGCCCCGCCTTGGGGCCGTCCTTCGTGGCGCCGGGCCCCACGTCGTAGCGCCGCTCCTCCGGGCGCGGCTTCTTGGGGCGGCCGCCCTGCTTGTCGTCGCGGTCGTTGCCGGCGCCGCGGTAGTTGCCGCGGCCCCCGCTGCTCCCGCCGCGGCCGCCGCTGTTGCCACCACGGCTCCCGCCGTTGTTTCCGCTGCTGTTCCTGCCGCTGCTGCTTCGCATCAAAATTCCGTCTTGTCGTGTGCGCCCTCGGTGTCCGGGGCGTCCGGATCGAACGACGGGACCCCTTCCAGTGTGTCGGCCTCGATCGCCTCGGCCTCCGGGAGGAAGGGCGCGAGCTCCGGGAGCTCGTCCAGGCCGCGCAGGCCCATCCGCTCCAGGAAGTAGTTCGTCGTCACGTACAGGATCGCACCTGTTTCGGGTTCCGTGCCCGCCTCCGCCACCAGGCCCCGCTGAAGGAGGGTGCGCATCACGCCGTCGCAGTTCACACCGCGCACCGCGGAGACGCGGCTGCGGCTGACCGGCTGGCGGTACGCGACCACGGCGAGGGTCTCCAGGGCGGCCTGGGTGAGGCGGGCGTGCTGGCCGTCCAGGACGAAGCCCTCGACGGCCGCGGCGTACTCGGGCCGGCTGTAGAAACGCCAGCCGCCCGCGACCAGGCGCAGCTCGAAGCCCCGGCCCTGGACGGCGTACTCGTCGGCCAGCTCGCGCAGGGCGTCCGCGATCCGCCGCCGGGGCCGTTGCAGTATCTTCGCCAGCTGCTCCTCGGTCGCGGGCTCGTCGACGACCATGAGGACGGCCTCCAGGGCCGGCTTGAGGTCGAGTCCTGCGACACCGTCCGGCCCGTCCGGAGCCCCGGTGGCGGCTGCCGCCTCGGTGGTCTGTTCCCTCACGCCTTCTGCTCCTCCTTCGGTGCCTCGGGCGGCCGGTCGAACTCGTCGGTCACCACCGGCTGCGTCTGACCGTCGCCGCCGGTCCAGCGCACCAGCAGGTCGCCGAGGGCGGTCTCCTGGTCCAGCTCGACGGCCTTCTCCCGGTAGAGCTCCAGGAGGGCCAGGAAGCGGGCGACGACGGTCAGGGTGTCCTCGGTGTCCCGGACCAGCACGCGGAAGCTGGCCTCGCCCAGCTCCTTCAGGCGCGCGACGACGATCCCGGCCTGCTCCTGCACGCTGACCAGGGGCGCGTGGATGTGCTCGACGTACACCTGCGGCTTGGGCCTCGGCTGCATCGCCTTGACGGCCAGCTTGGCGAAGCCCTCCGGCCCGATGCTGATGACGACCTCGGGCAGCAGCTCGGCGTGGTGCGGCTCCAGACCCACGGTACGGGGGTAGCGGCGGGCCTCGGCCTCCAGCCGCTGGTTGAAGATGTCCGCGATCTGCTTGTACGCGCGGTACTGGAGCAGGCGGGCGAAGAGCAGGTCGCGGGCTTCGAGCAGCGCGAGGTCGGCCTCGTCCTCGACCTCGGCGGCGGGCAGCAGCCGGGCCGCCTTCAGATCCAGCAGCGTGGCCGCGACCACCAGGAACTCGGTGGTCTGGTCGAGGTCCCAGTCCGGCCCCATCGCCCGGATGTGCGCCATGAACTCGTCGGTCACCTTCGACAGCGCGACCTCGGTGACGTCCATCTTGTGCTTGGAGATCAGCTGGAGGAGCAGGTCGAACGGCCCCTCGAAGTTGGCGAGCCGCACCTTGAAGACACCGTCGCCCGCGTCGTCCGGGGTCTCCTCCGGGGTCCGGGGAGCCTGTTCCGGCCCGGGGGGCGGATCCGCGGCGGGCGGGCCGCCGTCCGCCCCCACTCGCCGACCGGCAGACGCGGCGGCCGGCGAGTGGGGGCGGACGGGTGGGACCGAGACCCGCCCGATCGCCGCCGGCGCGTCCGTCGCCGTTCCCACGTCGGTCGGCTCCACCTCCGCGCGCGCGACGGGGGCAGCGGGGCCCGGTTCCGCTCCGGGCGCGACCGCGCCCGGCGCCCCGGTGCCGTACTCCGCCGCGCCCGGCCCCGCCGTCTCCCGGACCGACGCCGGGCCTCCGGGGCCAGCGACCGCCGCCCCGGCCGACCCGGCGGCGGGGGCGGGTGCCGGGGCGGTGGGGGCGGATGCCGACCGGACGGGGGCGGGTGCCGAGGCGGTGGGGCCGGAGGCCGGCCCGACGGGGGTGGGCGTCGGTCCGACGGGATCGGGTGCCGGCCCGAT
>NZ_KZ195574.1:6720080-6746052 GCF_002188365.1 Streptomyces sp. CS113 | reverse complement strand
GCGGGACCGGGTACCGAGGCCGTGGGGCCGGGTGCCGCTCCGGCCTGGACGTCCTGTTCGGCGGGTGCCGCTCCGGCGGTCCCGGACGCGTCGTCGACGGCGGGCGTCTCCTCGGCGAGCGGCGCGGCCGCCGCCGGGCCCCTGCCCAGCGCACGCCGGCGGCCGGGGCGCGGGCCGCGGTCGGGGCGGGGGGCGTCGTTCGAGGTCATGGCCCCCGCAGGCTACCGCTACCGCCCGCGCAGCCGTCGTACGAGGATGCTGGCGTCCCCGCGGGTCTCCAGGTCGGCCAGGACCACGGCGACCGCCTCGCGGACGATGCGGCCGCGGTCGACGGCCAGGCCGTGCTCGCCCCGGAGCACCAGGCGGGCGTGTTCCAGGTCCATCAGCTCCTCGGCCGAGACGTACACGGTGATCTTCTCGTCGTGGCGCTCACGCCCGCTGGGGCGCCGTGCGGCGGCTCTGCCGCGCTTGCGGGGCCGGTCGGCGGCAGAACCTTCCTGCGCGCCCGTACCGGGCCCCGAGGCCCGTGCGGAGCGCTCCGTGCCCCGGGTGTGCGACTCGCCGGCCGAGCCGGGCTCCGCGTCCGCCGCGGCGTGCTCCGCGCCCTCGCCGTCCCCGCCCTGCGCGGGGACCGACTGCGGTGCGTCCTCGGCGGCGCTCTGGTCGCTCTCCCCCGCCGGGGCCGGCACCCGGGCCTCGCCGCCCGCCGGTCGCCGCGGGGTGGACGCCTGGAGCGCCATTCCCCCTGTCGTACGGAAGAGTTCGTCGGCCCCCGGCAGACTCACTCGGCGTGACACCGGGCGAGCACCTCCCTGGCGAGCTGGCGGTAGGCGGCGGCACCGACGGAGTTGGAGGCGTACGTGGTGATCGGCTCACCGGCGACCGTGGTCTCCGGGAAGCGGACCGTGCGCCCGATGACCGTGTGGTAGACGTGGTCGTCGAACGCCTCGACGACCCGCGCGAGCACCTCACGGCTGTGCACCGTGCGCGAGTCGTACATCGTGGCGAGGATGCCGTCCAGCTCCAGGTCGGGGTTGAGCCGCTCCTGGACCTTCTCGATCGTCTCGGTCAGCAGCGCCACACCGCGCAGCGCGAAGAACTCGCACTCCAGCGGCACGATCACCTTGTGCGCGGCGGTCAGCGCGTTGACCGTGAGCAGGCCGAGCGAGGGCTGGCAGTCGATGACGATGTAGTCGTAGTCGTCCATCAGCGGCTTCAGCGCCCGCTGGAGGGTGGACTCGCGCGCGACCTCGCTCACCAGCTGCACCTCGGCCGCCGACAGGTCGATGTTGCTGGGCAGCAGGTCCATGTTGGGGACCGCGGTCTTCAGCAGCACCTCGTCGGCCGCCATACCCCGCTCCATGAGCAGGTTGTAGACGGTGAGGTCGAGCTCCATCGGGTTGACGCCGAGACCGACCGACAGCGCGCCCTGCGGGTCGAAGTCGACGAGCAGCACCCGGCGCCCGTACTCGGCGAGCGCGGCACCCAGGTTGATGGTCGACGTGGTCTTGCCCACGCCGCCCTTCTGGTTGCACATCGCGATGATCTTGGCGGGGCCGTGCTCGGTCAGCGGGCCCGGGATCGGGAAGTACGGCAGCGGGCGTCCGGTCGGGCCGATGCGCTCACGGCGCTGTCGGGCCGCGTCGGGCGCGAGCGTGGCGGCGTACTCGGGATCCGGCTCGTACTCCGCGTCCGGGTCGTAGAAGTGCCCCTCGGGCAGTTCGTCGTAGTCGGCGAAGTGGTTGCGGGGCGCGCCACTTCCGTCGCCGGCCATGGCGTTCACGTGTTGGCCATCCATACTCATGTGTGCTGTCCGAGTTGCCTGCGGACTGTGGTGGTCGGCTGCGGAGGTGCGTACAGCTACGGAGCCGACCGCCTCGAGACGCCCGGGACCGTGGGTCCGTGCCGGCATTCCTGGTTGACCACCCCCGGGAGTAAATGTCGACTCATTCACAAGTCGTCTTACCTCCTTGGTGACCAGGGAACTTCTAGACAGGTCAGCGTGGCACCATGCCGACGTTCGGCGACTCTATGGCGTGTCGGCCGTCCGCAGCAACACAATCCGCCGGACCCGGCCCGATGTGTCGGCAATGAAACATCCCTCTGTCAAGGGCGTACGGCCGTCGCACGGCAGGTTTC
This sequence comes from Streptomyces sp. CS113, assembly GCF_002188365.1. Taxonomy (NCBI): domain Bacteria; kingdom Bacillati; phylum Actinomycetota; class Actinomycetes; order Kitasatosporales; family Streptomycetaceae; genus Streptomyces; species Streptomyces sp. CS113. The sequence goes on along the minus strand of NZ_KZ195574.1, from coordinate 6,743,913 downwards.
ACCGGTGCGCGAATCGGTTGAAGCGTTACGTTCGAGGCGAGTTGACCGAGAATCGCAAAGTGACCATACACACACCCGGCCGGACCTTGTCGGGCAAGGTCCGGCCGGGTGTGCGAGGTTGACGACGGCTGTTGACGTATCGCCTTTGCCGTTTGGTGACTTAGGCGAGCAGAGTCGCCGGGTCGACATACTCCAGGCCGTGCGCCTCGGCGACCTCGCGGTACACCACCTTGCCGTCATGGGTGTTGAGGCCCTTGGCCAGCGCGGGGTCGCGGCGCAGCGCCTCGGCCCAGCCGCGGTCGGCCAGCTCGACGATGTAGGGCAGCGTGGCGTTGGTGAGCGCGTTGGTGGAGGTGTTGGGCACCGCGCCCGGCATGTTGGCGACGCAGTAGAAGACCGAGTTGTGGACCTTGAAGGTCGGCTCGGCGTGCGTGGTGGGGTGCGAGTCCTCGAAGCAGCCGCCCTGGTCGATCGCGATGTCGACAAGGACACTGCCCGGCTTCATGCGGGAGACCAGCTCGTTGGTGACCAGCTTCGGGGCCTTGGCGCCCGGGATGAGCACCGCGCCGATGACCAGGTCGGCGTCGACGACGGCCTTCTCCAGCTCGAAGGAGTTGGACATGATGGCCTTGACCTTGGTGCCGAAGATCTTGTCGGCCTCGCGCAGCTTGTTGATGTCGCGGTCGAGCAGGGTCACGTCGAAGCCCATGCCGACGGCGATCTGGGTGGCGTTCCAGCCGGAGACGCCACCGCCGATGACGACGGCCTTGGCGGGGGTCACGCCGGGCACACCGCCGGGCAGCACGCCGCGCCCGCCGTTGGGGGCCATCAGGTGGTAGGCGCCGACCTGCGGGGCGATCCGGCCCGCGACCTCGGACATCGGAGCCAGCAGCGGCAGCGCGCGGCTGGGCAGCTCGACCGTCTCGTAGGCGATGGCGGTGGTGCCGGACTCGACGAGCGCGTCCGTGCACTCCTTGGAGGCGGCCAGGTGCAGGTAGGTGAAGAGCGTCTGGTCCTTGCGCAGGCGGTGGTACTCCTCCGCGATCGGCTCCTTGACCTTCAGGAGCAGGTCCGCGGTGGCCCAGACCTCGTCGGCGGTGTCGAGTATCCGCGCGCCGGCCGCGACGTACTCCGCGTCGGGGATCGAGGAGCCGACGCCGGCGCCGTGCTCGACGACGACCTGGTGACCGTGGCGCACCAGCTCGTGCACGCCGGCGGGGGTGATGGCCACCCGGAACTCGTTGTTCTTGACCTCGCGGGGGATGCCGACCTTCACGTGGATCACGGTCCTTGGCTCAGAGGATGGGCTATTACAAGGCATACCCGCTCAAGCGCGGGCACACCGGGAGAGACCGCAGGAGAATGTGCGGCAGAGCCAGTCTAATGAAGGTGTTCTCTCTGTCTAGCCTTTCAAAGCATCAATCTTCAGTCACCGCGCTACGGATTTCGCAGGCCTCTGCGGGCTCTTCCCTCAACATCCGTTCGGCCGTACTCCGCTCCAGGCCCGCAGCGGTGGGGTCGCCGAGCCGGTCCAGCGTGTCGGCGAGCCGCAGGTGCAGGGCGGCCTGGAGCCGGTCGTCCTCCGCCCGGCGGGCCCAGTCGACGGCCTCCCGGCAGGTGCGCAGCGACTCCTCGGGCCGCCCGGCGTACTCCTGGACCCGGGCCAGCTCGGCCAGCGCCCGCGCGTGCGCGGCCACGTCGCCGGACTTGCGGTGCCCGGCGACGGCCGCACGCCAGGACCGCACCGCCTCGCCGTAGCGGCCCGCGTAGGTGTGGGCGGTGGCGAGACGCCCGTAGACCCGGGCGGCGTCGGCGCGTTCGTCGCGGGCGAGGCGCTGGGCGAGGGCCCGGCCGAACCAGTCGGCGGCGCGGTCGTAGTCGCCCAGCTCCAGGTGGGCGCCGCCGACGGATTCCATCGCGCGGCCGGTCGCGTACGGGTCGTTCGCCTCGCGTCCGGCGTCCAGCGCGGCCCGGTAGCGCACCAGGGCCTCGGCGGTGCGGCCGGTGCGGGCGTCCAGGTCGGCCAGGTTCAGCAGCGCCGCCGCCTTCTCCCGGGGCAGCTCGCGGCGCTCGGCCACGTCGAGGACGAGCCGGTGGATCCCGTACAGGTCGGGGGCCGCGGCCCGGGTGCCGAAGTGGGCCACCATGGCCCGCACCAGCTGGGACATGAGCCTGCGGGCGAGGGTGTCCAGCTCGCCGTCGGCGACCGCGAGGCGGGCCGCGGCCAGCAGGGCGGGACGCCGGGCGCGCAGCCAGTCGGCGGCGGCCCTCGGGTGCGGGAAGCGCAGGTCGCGCGGCGTGGCGAGGAGTTTCTCACGGGCCTGCGGGCTGTCGGTCTCGGTGACCGCCCGGCAGGACTGGAGCAGCCGCACGGTGCGCTCCAGCATGCGGGCGCGGGCCAGTTGCAGCTCGGCGGGCCGGTCGTGCCTGCGGGCTAGGGCGCTCAGCCGGCCGTGCAGGCACCCGGGGACCTCGTACTCGGGCAGTGGCGAGTCGACGGCGCGCAGCAGGCCGTGGGCGACGAAGTCGTCCAGGGTGCTGCGGGCGCCGCTCACCGAGCAGCCGGCGAGCGCGGAGGCGGTGTGCGGGTCGACCAGGCCCGCCGGGGCGAGGGAGAGCAGCCGCAGCATGCGGGCGGCGGTGCTGGGCAGGGAGGCGTAGACGAGGCCGAAGACGCGGCCGAGCGCGCCCCCCTCGTCGCTCTCCGCGTGCACGTGCTTGGCGAGGTCGGCGACGGCCGCCTGGGGGCGCGCCGCGAGCCAGCCGCCGGCCAGGGTCAGCGCCGCCGGCTGGGCCTGGCACAGCTCGACCAGGTGTTCGGCGGCCCGGGGGTCGACGGTGACGCGGACCGAGCCGGTGTGGCGGGACAGCAGCTCCACGGCGGACTTGGTGTCCAGGCCCCCCAGGGTGCACGGCCGGACGTCCGCGATGCCGGTCAGCGGGCCCTCGGCCACGGCGACGGCCAGGCAGTCCGGGGTGTCCGGCAGCAGCGCGTCGACCTGCTCCGCGTCCGCGACGGCGTCGAGCAGGAGCAGGACCCTGCGGTCGGCGAGCGCGGTGCGCAGGGCCTCGGTGAGGTCGTCCTCGTCGGCGCCGGGCGGGGCGGAGCGGTCCAGTGCGCCGAGCAGGTCCCGGGCGAGGCGTTCGACGGGGACGCGGGTGCCGTCCGGCTCGCTCAGCCGGGCCCGCAGGACGCCGTCCGGATAGTCGTCCGCGACCCGCGCGGCCAGTTCCTCGGCGAGCGCGGTGCGCCCCGAGCCGGGGCGGCCCGCGACGAGCAGCACGCGCGCGCGAGGGGCCTTGCGGCCGGAGAGGGTGTCGAGGCCGGCGCGCTCGATGTCGGCGCGCAGCTCCTTCAGCTCCCGGGTGCGGCCCAGGAATCCGCTGTCCTCAGCAGGGTCCTGGGACAGTCGTACGCCGTCCGTGTCCACCGCCTGATCCGTCACGGGCCACACTCCCGATCCCACCGCACGCCGGTGCCCGCCGGAAGCCCGGTTCGGGCGTTTGAGAGCCTAGTTCACGCTCTGCGACGTTCCCGGTGGAGCGCGGCGGGCACATCGCCCGATCGGATCAGCCGATGGTCACACCAATGCGGATCGGAGGGCCGCCCTCAGGCCTCGAAGGGCCGTGCCGGCCACGGCGCCAGCGCCGGACGCAGTGCTTCGAGCCCGTCGCCCTGCTCGGCCGCGACCAGCGAGAGCACGCCCACGACCAGGCAGTTGTTGTGCAGCTCTCCCGCGAGCACCCCCCGGACCAGGTCGGCGACGGGCACCCGCTCCAGCTCCATGTCGGCCTCTTCGTCCTCGACCTCGAAGCGCTCACCGGCGGCCTCGGACAGGTCCCGGGCGAGGAAGATCCGTACGGCCTCGTCGCAGCCGCCGGGGGTGGTGTAGACGTCGGTCAGCACCCGCCAGTCCTCGGCCTTGACGTGCGCCTCCTCGTACAGCTCGCGCTGGGCGGCGTGCAGCGGGTTCTCACCGGGGACGTCGAGCAGTCCGGCCGGGATCTCCCACAGCTTCTCGCGCACGGGGTGCCGGTACTGCCGGATGACCAGCACCCGGCCCTCCGCGTCCAGGGCGAGGACGGCGACCGAGCCGGGGTGGACCTGGTAGTCGCGGGTCACGACCGAGCCGTCGGGCATCACCACGTCGTCCGTGCGGACCGAGGTCTTCTTGCCCCGGAAGGGGGTCTGGCTGCCCCGGATCTCCCACTCCTCGGGAGTGTCCTTGATCGTGCTGCCCGTCATTGCCTGACCTGCCCTTCCAGACGTACGCGAAAGCCGGGGCCCGCGCCGTTTGAGTGCGCGCGCCCCGGCCACCGTACAACTGGTGTGTTACTTCGACGTCTTCCGCTCGACCGCGGCCTTGACCAGCCCGGCGAAGAGCGGGTGCGGGCGGGTCGGGCGCGAGCGCAGCTCCGGGTGCGCCTGCGTGGCGACCAGGTAGGGGTGGACGTCGCGCGGGTACTCGACGTACTCGACGAGCTTGCCGTCCGGGGAGGTGCCCGAGAAGAGGATGCCGGCCTTCTTCTCCAGCTCCGCGCGGTAGGCGTTGTTCACCTCGTAGCGGTGGCGGTGCCGCTCCTCGACGTACTCCTTGCCGTCGTAGACCTCGCGCACGATGGAGCCCTCGGCCAGCTTCGCCGGGTACATGCCGAGCCGCATGGTGCCGCCCATGTCGCCCTCGCCGGCCACGATGTCCAGCTGCTCGGCCATGGTGGAGACGACCGGGTGGGCGGTGGCGGGGTCGAACTCGGTGGAGTTGGCGTCCTCGACACCGGCCAGGTTGCGCGCGGCCTCGACGACGATGCATTGCAGGCCCAGGCAGAGGCCGAGCAGCGGGATCCCGTTCTCCCGGGCGTACTGGATCGCGCCCACCTTGCCGGTGACACCGCGCTCGCCGAAGCCGCCCGGGATGCAGATCGCGTCGACGTCGCCGAGCTGCGCCCTGGCACCGGCCGGGGTCTTGCAGTCGTCGGACGTGACCCACTTGATCTTCACCCGCGCCTTGTTGGCGAAGCCGCCCGCGCGCAGCGCCTCGGTCACCGAGAGGTAGGCGTCGGGCAGGTCGATGTACTTGCCGACCAGGGCCATGACGATCTCGTGCTCGGGGTTGTGGACCCGGTCGAGCAGGTCGTCCCAGGTGGTCCAGTCCACGTCGCGGAACGGCAGGTCCATCCTGCGGACGACGTAGGCGTCCAGGCCCTCGGTGTGGATGACCTTGGGGATGTCGTAGATGGAGCGGGCGTCGGGGCAGGCCACCACGGCCGCCTCGTCGACGTCGCACATCAGGGAGATCTTGCGCTTGATCGCGGTCGGGACCTCGCGGTCGCAGCGCAGGACGATCGCGTCCGGCTGGATGCCGATGTTGCGCAGGGCGGCGACGCTGTGCTGGGTGGGCTTCGTCTTCAGCTCGCCCGAGGGGCCGATGTAGGGCAGGAGCGAGATGTGCACCACGAACACGTTGTCGCGGCCGACCTCGTGCCGGACCTGGCGGACGGTCTCCAGGAACGGCAGCGACTCGATGTCGCCCACCGTGCCGCCGACCTCGGTGATCACGACGTCGACCTCGTCCGTCGCCATGCGGCGGATGCGGTGCTTGATCTCGTTGGTGATGTGCGGGATGACCTGGACGGTGTCGCCCAGGTACTCGCCGCGCCGCTCCTTGGCGATCACCGTGGAGTACACCTGGCCGGTGGTGACGTTGGCCGAGCCGTCGAGGTCGCGGTCGAGGAAGCGCTCGTAGTGGCCGATGTCCAGGTCGGTCTCGGCGCCGTCGTTGGTGACGAACACCTCACCGTGCTGGAAGGGGTTCATCGTGCCGGGGTCGACGTTCAGGTACGGGTCGAGCTTCTGCATCACGACGCGCAGGCCGCGGGCCTTGAGCAGCATGCCGAGGCTGGAGGCGGTGAGCCCCTTGCCGAGCGAGGAGGCGACACCCCCGGTGACGAAGATGTGCTTGGTCGTCGAAGATTTGGGCGGCATGGCCAAGAGGGGGCTCCCGTGGTCGCGGTCTGGGGTGCGGTGCGTTCGTCCTCCGACCCGGTCGTCCCGGGTGTCGTCGGCGGCGCCGTCGCTGCGGTTCCGGGGTTTTTCTCCCACCGGTCCACGGGCTACCAGCGTATCAGCGCCTCGGGGCGATGGCGTCCGGCCACCCTCCGCGCACGCCCGGACACGCAGGTGGAGCCGTCACCGTTTCCTCACCGGGTGGTCACCCGTTCGGCGGACCCGGGTTGCCCGGAGCGGCACACAGATCATCTACGTGCGTCGTATCCTGCTCGGACGTTCGCTGCCGAGCCCGCCCGGCGACACGGCACCACCCCTCGCCCGTCAGCACCGGAACAACGAGAGCTCGTCAGTTCGTTGAGCAACAATTGTCGTTCGGGGCACCACGTTTGGCTGCACGGCCGGACGGCTGCTTTGCTTCATGACTCAACGAGGCATGGCACGCAGGACATCCGTCCCCGACACACATCCCTGAACACACCCCTGACCCCACCCTTGACCGCTGACCGCACTAGCGACCGCCCCCATGCGGGGTGACGTGGCCGTTCGACTGGAGTTGCACGTGGCCGGGCGCATCGAAGACTACGCACTCATCGGAGACATGCAGACCGCTGCCCTGGTCTGCCGGGACGGCACAGTCGACTGGCTGTGCCTGCCCCGCTTCGACTCGCATGCCATCTTCGCCGGCCTGCTGGGCACCGGGGAGCACGGTTTCTGGCGGCTCGGCCCCGCCTACGCGCCGGGCGCCGAACCGCCCACCTCGGCCCGGCGGACCTACCGCGGCGACTCGCTGATCCTGGAGTCCGAGTGGGACACCCCGCGCGGCACCGTCCGGGTGACCGATTTCATGCCGCCGCGCGACGGCGCGCCGCAGCTGATCCGGATCGTGGAGGGCGTCTCCGGCCGGGTGCCGATGCGCTCGGAGCTGCGGATGCGGTTCAGCTACGGCCGGGTGGTCCCCTGGGTGCACAAGCACGAGGGCCGCACGGTGGCCGTCGCGGGCCCGGACTCCGTGTGGTTCGACACGGAGGCGGAGACCTACGGCAAGGCGCTGACCACGTACGCGGACTTCACGGTGGCGCCGGGTGAGCGGGTGGCGTTCACGATCTCGTGGGAGCCCTCGCACAAGGAGCCGCCGGCGCTGCCGGAGCCCGAGCAGTCGCTGGTGGCCACCGAGGACTTCTGGCGCGACTGGGTCGAGCACTGCACATACCACGGTCCCTACCGCGAGGCCGTGGTCCGCTCCCTGATCACGCTCAAGGCCCTCACCTACGCCCCCACCGGCGGTATCGTCGCCGCGCCCACCACCTCCCTGCCGGAGGACATCGGCGGCGTCCGCAACTGGGACTACCGCTACACCTGGCTGCGCGACGCCGCGATCACCCTGTCCTCGCTGCTGCGCACCGGCTACCGCGAGGAGGCCCGCGCCTGGCGCGAGTGGCTGCTGCGCGCGGTCGCCGGCGACCCCGAGAACCTCCAGATCATGTACGGCATCGCCGGCGAGCGGGAACTGGGCGAGGCGGAGCTGGACTGGCTGCCGGGCTACGAGAACTCGACGCCGGTCCGGGTCGGCAACGGCGCGGCCCACCAGCTCCAGCTGGACGTCTACGGCGAGGTGACCGAGGCCCTGCACCTGGGCCACATGACGGGCCTGGCCCGCAACGACTACGCCTCGGTGCTCCAGCTCAAGCTGATCCGCTACCTGGAGGACCACTGGAACGAGCCGGACGAGGGCATCTGGGAGGTGCGCGGCCCGCGCCGCCACTTCGTGCACTCCAAGGTGATGGCCTGGGTCGCCGTCGACCGCACCATCAAGCTGATCGAGTCCGGCGACGCGGACGGCCCGCTGGAGCGCTGGAAGCAGTTGCGCGACGACATCCACCGGGACGTGTGCGAGAAGGGCTACGACAAGGAGCGCAACACCTTCACGCAGTCCTACGGCTCCCAGGAGCTGGACGCCTCCCTGCTGCTGATCCCCCAGATGGGCTTCCTGCCGCCGGACGACAAGCGGGTCATCGGCACCATCGAGGCCATCCAGCGGGAGCTGTCCACCTCGGACGGCTTCATCCTGCGCTACCCGACGGACGGCAAGGACGAGGGCGTCGACGGGCTGCCGGGCGACGAGGGCGCCTTCCTGGCCTGCTCGTTCTGGATGGCCGACGACCTGGCGATGATCGGCCGGGTCGACGAGGCACGGAAGCTGTTCGAGAAGCTCCTCTCCCTGCGCAACGACCTCGGCCTCCTCGCCGAGGAGTGGGACCCCCGCCTGCAACGCCAGGTCGGCAACTTCCCGCAGGCCTTCAGCCACGTCCCCCTGATCGACACGGCCCTCCGGCTGACGGCGAGCGGGGCATACGGCGGCTGACCGTCCGTTCGCCGCCCGGGTCGACCGCCGCTCCGCGGGAGGCCCGGGAGTCGACCCGGGTGGATGTCCCGGGTGGGGCCCGGCCGGGTAGCGTCCGGCTCATGGACAGCGGCACGAGCAGCGGATTCGACACGCAGGGCGCCGGGATCACCGTGCGACGGGCACTGGAGCTGCCCGGGCTGCGCAGCGGGCTGCCGGAGATCGTCGCGGGCGCCGACCGCATGCAGCGCACGGTGCGCTGGGTGCACGCGGGCGAGGTGCCCAACATCGCCTCGCTGCTCAAGGGCGGCGAACTGCTGCTGACCACCGGGTACGGCCTGGGCACCCGCCCCGCCGAGCAGCGGGCGTTCGTGCGCACGCTGGCCGAGCGCGGCATCGCGGCGCTCGTCGTGGAGCTGGGCCCGCGCTTCGCCCGGCTGCCGGCCGCGCTGGTCGACACGGCCCGCGCGGCCGGGCTGCCGCTGGTGCAGCTGCACCGCGAGGTGCCGTTCGTGACGGTCACCGAGGAGATCCACACCGAGATCGTCAACGGCCACTACGCACTGCTCCAGCGGGCCGAGGAGGTGCACCGCCGCTGCACCGAGGCCCTGCTGGGCGGCGGCGGGGTGCCGCAGGTCCTCGCCATCCTGGCCGACTTCGCCGGGAACCCGGTCTTCCTGGAGACCACCGACGGCCGCCTGCTGTACGCCGCCGGTTCCGGACCCGAGGGCGCCGACCCCCTCCAGGTCTGGGAGGGGCTGCGGGGCCCGCACAAGGAGGCGCCGCCCCCGGCGGGCTCGGTCCTGGTGGACGTGCCCGGCGGGGGCCCCGGCACGGGGTCGGTCCGGGCCCGCCTCGTCGTGCTGCCCGTACGGTCCTCGCCGGCGCCGGTGCACCGGATGGCGGCGGAGCGGGCGGCGGGCATCCTCGCCGTCGTGCTGATGCAGGCACGGCAGGAGGAGGAGCTGGCGGCACGCGGGCGGGGCGACTTCCTCACCGACCTGGCCGAGGGCCGGATCACCGCGCGGGACGCCCCGGCGCAGGCCCGGGTCCTGGGCTTCAAGCCGGGCTCGGGACCGCTGCTCCCGGTGGTGATGCGGCTGGGCGACGCCCTGTCCCCCGCGGGCGGCGGCTGGGCGGTGCTGGCACGCGCGGTCGCCGAGGAGCTGGCCTCGGTGGGGGTGCCGGTCCTGCTGGGCGTGCGGCCGGTGGAGGGCCGGGTCCCGCTGCTGCTGGGGCTGCGCGCGGAGTCGGAGCGGGCGGCGGTCGCCGACCGGGTCGCGGCGGCGCTGCGGGCGGGCGTGGCACGGGCCGGGATGCAGCGCCCGGGAGCGCAGCCGCCCGTCGTGGTCGTCGGGGTGTCCGGCGGCTGGGCGGCGGCCTCGGCGGGCCTCAGGCACGCGGCGGAGACGGCGACCGCGGCGCAGGGCCTCACCGACCGGCCCTGGTACGACGCGCGGCGCCTGGACATCGACCTGCTGCTGTGGCGGCTGCGCGACCACCCGGACCTCGCGGCGTTCGTGGACCGGGCGATCGGCCCGCTGCGGGACCACGACGACCGCTCGAAACCGCCCCTGCTGCCCACCCTCCAGACGTACCTGGCCCATGCCGGGCGCAAGGCGGAGACGGCGCGCGAGCTCCACCTCAACCGGCAGACGCTCTACAACCGGCTGGCCCGGATCGGGGAGTTGCTGGGCACGGACCTCGACGACCCGCAGACCGTACTGGCGTTGAGCCTGGCGCTGCGCGCCCGCCGGCACGTGCCGTAGCGGCGGCTGCGGAGCCGGTCGGAACCCGCGGGCGGGTGCCTAGAGCAACGGCGTGGGCTGCGTCAACTCGTCGTAGACGCTGAGCACCTGGGCGACGGTCTCGTCCTCGGTCGGCCAGGTGGCCGCCTGCCGTACGCCCCGCTCTCGCAGTTCGTCCTGCCGCGCGGGGTCGGCGAGCAGGCGGACCACGGCGTCGGCGAGCGCCGCCGCGTCCCCCGGCGGCACCAGTTCGGCGGCGTCGCCGACCAGCTCGGGGATACCGCCGACGCCACCGGCGACGAGCGGCACGCGTGCGTGGAGCGCCTCCTGGGCGAGGACGGAACGCCCCGGCTCCCGGCGGCTCGGCAGCAGCGCGAGGTCGGCCGCCGCCAGCAGGTCGGGCACGTCGTCGCGGCTGCCGGCGAGCACCACCGGCAGTCCCTCGCCCTCGATCCGCCCCTGCAACTCCCCGCGCAGCGGGCCCTCCCCGGCGACCACGACCAGCGGCGCCGGGTCGAGGCGCCGCCACACGCGCGCGGCGTCGAGCAGGATGTCGTATCCCCGGTGCGGCTCCAGGGAGCCGACCGCGATCAGCAACGGGCGGTCGATGGCGCCGAGTTCGGCCCGGACCTTGGGCCGCAGCCGGTCGGGGTCCTCGGGCCCGGCGGGCCGGTCCGGCCGGGCGGGAAGCGCGACGGGGCCGAGACGGGCGTCCCGCGCGCCCGTGCGCCGCGCCCCGTCGACCAGCTCCGAGGTGGCGCCGAGCACGACGGTGGCGGCCTTCAGCACCCGCCGCTCCAGCACGCGCAGCAGCTGGCCGCGGGCCCCCTCGGCGTGCGCCCGGTCGTGCCAGGTGACGACGAGCGGGGTGCGCACCCGCCGTCCGCTCAGGGCCAGCACGGCCCGGAAGGAGGCGTGCAGTCCGTGCGCGTGCACCAGGTCGGCCTCGGCGCACACCGTGCGCAGCGCGGCCACCGAGACGGGATCGCTGCTGCGCGGCACGTGCACGTGGTCGGCCCCGGCGCCGGTGAAGTCGTAGGTGCGCTCCGCATCGAAGGGGGCGCACACCGTCACCTTCACGCCCCGCGCGACGAGCCCCGCGGCCAGTGAGCGCACGTGCGCGCTGCTGCCGGCGTTGCCACCGCCCAGTACCTGCACGGTGCGCAGCGGCGACTGGCCGTGCGGTGAGTGGCTGCTCACAGGGGTCACCTGGCCGGGGCTCCTGGTTCGGCGGGGGACGGTCACGAAGAACGTACAGAAGGATGGTGCGGACGGGGTGCGCCGGGCGGATTCCGGTGCGCCGCTCCGTCAAGGATGCCAGGCCGCACGGGTGTTCCGGGAACGACGGCGGCCACGGGCGGACGGCCGACGGGACAACGACACGGAACCGCCTCACTCGTACGAGTGAACGTCGCGCCGTGGCCCCGCCCACCCCGGGCATGGCTGTGGGGACCGCCGCGGCGCCCGCGCGGACGCCGACGTCCTACTGGTCGGCGCGGGCCGCCTCCAGCAGTTCCTCCGCGTGCGCACGGGCCGTCTCCGAGTCCTCCTGGCCGGCGAGCATCCGGGAGAGTTCCCGGACGCGTTCCTCGCCCTCCAGGACCTTCACGCCGGAGCGGGTGACCGAGCCGTCGTTCGTCTTCTCCACCAGCAGCTGCCGGTCGGCGAACGCGGCCACCTGCGGCAGGTGCGTGACGACCACGACCTGCGCGCTCTTCGCCAGCCGCGCCAGCCGCCGCCCGATCTCCACCGCCGCCTTGCCGCCGACCCCGGCGTCGACCTCGTCGAAGAGGTACGTCGGCACGGGATCGGTGCCCGCGAAGACGACCTCCACGGCCAGCATCACGCGCGACAGCTCACCGCCGGACGCGCCCTTGGCGATCGGCCGCGGCGGCGCTCCCGGGTGCGGGGCGAGGAGCAGCTCCACCTCGTCGGCGCCCGAGGGCCCGTAGGCGACGGTCCGCCCGCCGACCTCGACGCCCTCCGGGTCCTCGGTCTGCCGGATCGCGAAGGACACGCGCGCGTGCGGCATGGCGAGCGACGCCAGCTCGGCGGTCACCGCGGCGGCGAACCGCTCGGCGGCCTCGGTCCGCGCGTCGGTCAGCGCCTGCGCGAGCCCGCCCAGGTCCGCCCGCAGCGCGTCCCGCTCGGCGGTCAGCTCGCCGATCCGCTCGTCGTCCCCGTCCAGCTCCGTGAGCCGCGCCGCACTCTCCTCGGCCCAGCTCAGCACGGCCGCGACGTCCTCGCCGTACTTCCGCGTCAGCGCGGTGAGCGCCGCCCGGCGCTCCTCCACCGCCGCCAGCCGCAGCGGGTCGGCGTCCAGGTCGTCGGCGTACCCGGCGAGTTCCCCGGCCACGTCGCGCAGCAGGATGCCGACCTCGCCGATCCGCTCGGCGAGCGCGGCCAGCGCCGGGTCGTGGGACCGTACGGCGTCCAGGGCCCGCTGCGCGCCCGCGACGAGCGTGGAGCCGTCCACCCCCTCGGGGTCCTCCGGGTTGCCCGCCAGGGCGGCGTGGGCGGCCGTGGCGGCCGACGCGAGCGCCTCGGCGTGTCCCAGCCGCTCCGCCTCCTCCGCCAGCTCCACGTCCTCACCGGCGCGCGGCTCGACGGCGGCGATCTCGTCGAGGCCGTAGCGGAGCAGATCGGCCTCCTGGGCGCGCTCACGCGCGCGCGTGGTGATCTCCTCCAGCTCACGGACGACGGCCCGCAGCCGGCGGTAGGCCTCCGCGTACTTGGCCAGCGGTCCGGCGACCGCGTCGCCCGCGTACCGGTCCAGGGCCTGCCGCTGCCGGTTCAGCTTCAGCAGCCCCTGCTGGTCGGTCTGCCCGTGCACGGCCACCAGCTCGTCGGCCAGCTCGGCGAGCATCCCCACCGGCACCGACCGCCCGCCCAGGTGCGCGCGCGATCTTCCCTCGGCGGACACGGTACGGCTGATCAGCAGCGCCCCGTCGTCCAGCTCGGCCCCGGCCTCCTCGGCCCGGACGGCGGCCGCGGCGCCGCCGGGCACGGCGATGCGCCCTTCGACGACCGCGTTCTTCGCCCCGATCCGTACGAGCGCCGCGTCGGCGCGTCCGCCGAGCAGCAGCCCCAGGCTGGTGACCACCATGGTCTTGCCGGCACCCGTCTCACCGGTGACAGCGGTGAACCCGGGCGACAGCTCGACCACGGCGTCGTCGATGACCCCGAGCGACCGTATCCGCATCTCCTCAAGCACGGACACGACCATACGAGGTCGAGGGTGGAAAGCGCACACAGGCCGCCCTTGCAACGCCGTGCAGGGCACGCCGCTCAGGGGCGCGTGGAACTGCTCGACCAGCCACAACGCACCCGCGGCCCGCGACGCACCCGAACCACCCCATCGAGTCCGCTAGTGCGGCGCCCCTCGCCATCCGGAAACCGGCAACGCGAATTTCGCCACCAGCCGGTCGGTGAACGACGCGTGGTGCAACCGGGCCAGCCGCACCGGCACCGCCCCCCGCCGCACCTCCACCCGCGCCCCGGGCGGCAGCTCCACCGTCCGGCGCCCGTCGCACCACAGCACCCCCGGAGGGACGTGCGGCAGCACCTCCACCGCGAGCACCGAGTCCGGCGAGGTCACCAGCGGCTTCGCGAACAGCGCGTGGGCGCTGATCGGCACCATCAGCAGCGCCTCCACCTCGGGCCACACCACGGGGCCCCCGGCCGAGAAGGCGTACGCCGTCGACCCGGTCGGCGTCGACAGCACGATGCCGTCGCAGCCGAACCCGGTCACCGGCCGGCCGTCGATCTCCAGCACGACTTCCAGCAGCTTCTCCGCGCCCGCCTTCTGCACGGCGGCCTCGTTCAGCGCCCAGTCGGTGTGCACGATGTCGCCGTTGCGGTGCACGACGACGTCGACGGTCATCCGCTCCTCGACCTCGTAGGCCCGGCTCACCACCCGGTCGACGACCTTGTCGAGGTCGTCGCGCTCGGCCTCCGCGAGGAAGCCGACCCGCCCGAGGTTGACGCCGAGCATCGGCACCCCGGAGGCGCGGGCGAACTCGGCGCCGCGCAGCAGCGTGCCGTCGCCGCCCAGCACGATCAGCAGCTCGCACCCGTCCAGGCACTGCGGAGTGGCCTCGCCGACCAGCTCCACCTCACCCGGCAGCGGCAGGTCGCGCGCCTCGGCCTCCAGGACCCGGACGCCGATCCCGGCCCGCAGCAGCCCCTTGACCACCAGCTCCGCGCTGCGGATGGCAGCGGGACGCCCGGTGTGGGCGAGCAGGAAAACAGTACGCGCTCGGTTCTGTGTCAACGCGGCCCCTCCGCCACTGCACGGTCAACGTCGGCCGGGTCCAGTTCACCGGCCCCGGCCCGCAGCCACAGAAAGTACTCGACGTTCCCGGAGGGACCCGGCAGCGGACTGGCGGTGACCCCCTTCACTCCGAGCCCCAGCTCCCAGGCCCGGCGGGCGACCCCCGTCACGGCCTCGGCCCGCAGCTGCGCACTGCGTACCACTCCCCCGCTGCCGAGACGTTCCTTCCCCACCTCGAACTGCGGCTTGACCATCATCACCAGGTCGGCGTCCGGCCGGGTGCACCGCACCAGTGCGGGCAGTACCAGTCCGAGCGGGATGAAGGACAGATCCCCCACGACAAGGTCCACGGGCTCCCCATCGATCGCTTCCGGCGTCAACTCGCGTACGTTCGTACGGTCCTTGACGGTGACGCGTTCATCCTGCCGGAGACTCCACGCGAGTTGTCCGTAGCCGACGTCCACGGCGACGACGTGCGCGGCGCCCGCCCGCAGCAGTACGTCGGTGAAGCCGCCGGTGGAGGCACCGGCGTCCAGCGCCCGCCGCCCCTCGACGACCAGGCCCTGCGGTACGAAGGCGGCCAGGGCGCCGGCGAGCTTGTGGCCGCCGCGCGAGACGTAGTCGGGGTCGTCGTCGTCGGCGGTCACCACGATCGCCGCGGCGGTCTCGACCTGCGTGGCGGGTTTGGTCGCGACGGTCTTGCCGACGGTGACCCGCCCGGCGGCGATCAGCTGGCTCGCGTGCTCGCGCGAGCGCGCCAGCTTGCGGCGCACCAGCTCCGCGTCGAGACGGCGGCGTGCGACTCCTGCCACGTTCGGTTCAGCTCCTGCGGTCGTACGGTGATGGCGGCGACGGGGGCGCCGGTGGTCCCGGGCGGGCGTCGAGCGCGGTGAGCGCGTCGCGCAGCCCCCGGTGTACATCCTCGTACACCTCGACATGCCCGTCGGTGGCCAGGTGGTCGGCGTCGGCCAGCCGCGCGAGTCCGGCGTCGACCTCGACGTTCCCGGTGGGGCCGCGCGGGACGCCCAGCGGGGCGGGGGCGGCCGGCTCGTACCCGGGGTCCGGGTGGGCACCGGGCTCCGTCTCCTCGGGCCGGGGCTCCGGCTCCGGTACTGCGTCGCTCATGCCCCGACGCTACCGCGTGGCGCTGGGGTACGGTCGGTCCCGATGGCGACGACTGAGGAGTGCCGTGCCGCACTCGACAAGCTCTCGGACAACCTGCGGGACGCGGAAGGGGACGTGCGGTCGGCCACCGAGCTGGACCGCTCGGTGAGCTGCCACATCACCGACCTGGACGTCACCTTCGCCGGACGCATGGCGGACGGCCGCATCGACGTGCGCGACACCCTTGCGGGGCCGCCGCGCGAGAAGGCCGAGATCAGGCTGGCGATGACCGGCGACGACCTGGTCGCCCTGGTGGCGGGGGAACTGAACTTCGCCAAGGCCTGGGGCTCGGGCCGGGTGAAGCTGGAGGCGGGCCTGCGTGACCTCTTCCGGCTCAGGAAGCTCCTGTAGCGGCTCAGGAAGCTCCTGTAGCGGCCGCCTGCACCTGCTTGCTCCGCTGCTCGGCGCGCCCCTTGCGGGCGGCCGGCACCACCAGCGGCGTACCCGTCTCCGGATCGTCGATGACCTGGCAGCGCAGCCCGAAGACCCGCTCGACCAGGTCGGCGGTGACGATGTCCTTCGGCGCGCCCTCGGCGATGACCTGCCCGTCGCGCAGGGCGATGAGGTGGGTGGCGTAGCGGGCGGCGTGGTTGAGGTCGTGCAGCACGGCCACGAGGGTGCGGCCCTGCTCCTCGTGGAGTTCCGCGCACAGGTCGAGGACGTCGATCTGGTGCTGGATGTCCAGGTACGTCGTCGGCTCGTCCAGGAGCAGCAGCGGGGTCTGCTGGGCGAGCGCCATGGCGATCCACACCCGCTGGCGCTGTCCGCCGGAGAGTTCGTCGACGTAGCGGTCGGCCAGCTCGGAGATGCCCGTCTGGGCCATCGACTCCTGGACGACGCGCTCGTCCTCGGTGGACCACTGGCGCAGGATGCCCTGGTGCGGGTAGCGGCCGCGGCCGACGAGGTCGCCGACGGTGATGCCGTCGGGCGCGATGGAGGACTGCGGGAGCAGGCCGAGGGTCCGGGCGACCTGCTTGGCGGGCATCGACTGGATGACCGATCCGTCGAGCAGCACCCGGCCCTGGCTCGGCTTGAGCATCCGGGACAGGGCGCGCAGCAGGGTGGACTTGCCGCACGCGTTAGGGCCGACGATCACGGTGAAGGAGTTGTCGGGTATCTCCACCGACAGCTTCTCCGCGATGACCCGCTGGTCGTAGGCGAGGGTGACGTTCTCGGCGGTCAGGCGGTTCACGTTGCTCCTTTGGTTCTTGGGCCCGCTGCGGACGTCGGCACCGGCGCTCATATCCGGCCCGCCTTGCGCTCGGTGACCAGCAGCCACAGCAGGTAGACGCCGCCGAGCACGCCGGTGACGACGCCCACGGGCAGTTGGTCGGCGCCGAAGGCCCGCTGCGAGACGAAGTCCGCGCCGACCAGCAGGGCGGCACCCATGCACAGGGACGGCAGCAGGTTCGGGCCGGGCGAGCGGGTGAGGCGCCGGGCGAGCTGCGGCGCGGTGAGCGCCACGAAGCTGACCGGTCCGGCGGCGGCGGTGGCCGCGGCGGTGAGCAGGACGGCGGCCACCATCAGCAGCGCCCGCACCCGCTCGACGCGCACCCCGAGGGCGTACGAGACGTCGTCGCCCATCTCCATCATCCGCAGCGCCCGTCCGTTGGTGAGCACCAGCGGCACGAGTACGGCGCACAGCGCGAGCAGGGGCCAGACCTGGTCCCAGTCGCGGCCGTTGAGGGAGCCGGTCATCCAGACCACGGCGCGGGAGGCGTCGACGATGTCGGCGCGGGTGAGCAGGTAGCCGTTGACGGCCGTGACGATCGCGGACACGCCGATACCGACCAGGACCAGCCGGTATCCGTGCACACCCCGCTTCCAGGCGAGCAGGTAGATGGCGAGACCGGTCACGAGGCCGCCGACGAGCGCGCCGACGGTGACCTGGGCCGAGCTGCCGGAGAACAGGACGATCATGATGAGCGCGCCGGCCGTCGCGCCCTGCCCGAGGCCCAGGACGTCCGGACTGCCGAGCGGGTTGCGGGAGATGGCCTGGAAGAGCGCGCCGCCGACCCCGAGCGCGCCGCCGACCAGCAGCCCGACCAGGACCCTCGGCAGCCGCAGCTCGTTGACGATGAACTCCTGCCCGGCGTTGCCCTGGCCGACCAGGGTCTTCAGCACGTCGACGGCCGGTATGTCGAAGTCGCCGGTGCCGATCAGCAGGACGCTCGCGGCGAGCGCGAGGAGCAGCAGCAGCGCGACGACGACCACGGCCCGCACGTCCAGGCGGAGGGACAGCCCGCCCGGCGTGCGGACGGCCCGGTTGCTCTTCCCGGTCTTCGCGGTCTTCGCGGCCCTCACGGTCTTCGCGGTCCTCACGGCCTTCGCGGCCTTCGCGGTCTGCCCGTACTTCGCGGTCTGTCCGTTCTTCCCGTTCTTCACAGCTGGGCCGTCCTCCGCCGTCGTACGAGAAAGATGAAGACCGGCCCGCCGAGGACGGCGGTGACGATGCCGACCTGGAGTTCCGAGGGCCGGGCGACGATCCGGCCGAGGACGTCCGCGCCGAGCAGCAGCACCGGGGACAGGATCGCCGCGTAGGGCAGGATCCACCGCAGGTCGGGTCCGGTGAAGGAGCGGACGATGTGCGGGATCATCAGCCCGACGAAGACGATCGGCCCGCAGGCCGCGGTCGCGGCGCCGCACAGCACGGTCGCGGCGAGCATGGACAGCGCCCGGGTGCGGTTCAGGTTGGCACCGAGGGCCTTGGCGGTGTCGTCGCCCATCTCCATGGCGTTGAGCGGCCGGGCGAGGGCGAGGGCGAGGACCGTGCCCACCACGAAGAAGGGCAGCACTTCCTTGATGGTCCCGTTCGTCGCCGAGGCGAGCGAACCGACCGTCCAGAAACGCATCCTGCCCAGCGCCGCATCGTCCATGATCATTACGGCTTGGAGGTAGCCGAAGAGCGCGGCACTGATCGCGGTACCGGCCAGCACCAGCCGCACCGGCGTGGCCCCCCGGCTGCCGCCCAGGAACCAGACCAGCGCGCCGACGCCGGCCGCACCGGCGAAGGCGAACCAGACGTACCCGGTCAGTGAGGTGACGCCGAAGAAGGTGATGCCCGTGACGACGGCCGCCGAGGCCCCCGCGTTGATGCCGAGCAGTCCGGGATCGGCCAGCGGATTGCGGGTCAGCGCTTGCAGTACGGCTCCGGCGAGACCGAGGGCGGCGCCGGCCAGCAGGCCGAGGACGGTCCGCGACAGCCGCTCGCCGACCACGACGTCGCCGTAGGTGCCCGAGTCGTGGAAGAGGCCGTGCCAGACCTCCGCCAGAGACAGGTCCTTCGCGCCGATCGCGATGCTCGCCAGCACGATCAGCACCAGGACCGCCACGGAGACGGGCAGCCCCGCGGCACGCAGGACGCGGCGCTTGGAGGGCGGCGCGGGAGCGGTCTCCGCGCGCTGTTCGGGGGGACTGTCGACCAACACGCAGTTAGGTTAGCCTACCCTGCCAATCGATCACGATCCCCGAGCCTTCCCGAGGCCGCCCCGGCCGGGCACACACCTGGCACGCGCCTTCCCGAGGCCGCCCGGCCGGGCATACACCCGGCGTGCGCCGGCCCGCGACCGCGCGCCTTCCCCGTACGCCGCCGTCACAATCCCAGCCGCGCCAGCGCCTTCCCCGAGTCCAGCCCGCAACCCCGCTCCCCGCCCGCCGTCCAGGCCGCCGCGCACAGCGCCCGCAGTCCGTCCAGCACCGCGCCCTCGCCGTCCAGCTCCAGCCGCTCCCCGGCGGCCGTCGCCGTCCAGCCTCCGCAGCGGAAGCCTCCCTCCGCGTCCCCCATGACCTCCGGCTGCCCGGTGAGCAGTCCGCGCAGATCGGCGTCGACGTACGTCGGCCGGTGCTGCGGCGGCGCCGCCAGCAGTTGTGCCCCGTCGGTCACGCCGGTCAGGACGAGCAGCGAGTCGACCTCGCCGTTGAACGCGCCCTCGATGTCGGTGTCCAGCCGGTCGCCCACCACCAACGGGCGCCGGGCGCCGGTCCGCAGGATCGTCTCCCGGTGCATGGGCGGCAGCGGCTTCCCCGCGACCTGCGGTTCGGCACCGGTCGCGATCCGCACGACCTCCACCGCGGCGCCGTTGCCCGGGGCGATCCCGCGGGCGCCCGGAATGGTCAGGTCGGTGTTGGAGGCGTACCAGGGCACTCCCCGCGCGATCGCGTAACAGGCCTCGGCGAACCGCCCCCACGGCAGCTCCGGGCCGCCGAACCCCTGCACGACGGCCGCCGGATCGTCCTCGGCCGACTCCACGGGCTCGAGACCGCGCTCACGCAGCGCCACACGCAGGCCCTCCCCGCCGATCACCAGCACCCGTGCTCCCGAGGGCAGCTGCTCGGCGATCAGCCGGGCCACGGCCTGCGCCGACGTGATGACGTCCTCGGCCCCCGTCGGTATCCCCAGCTCGGTCAGGTGCGCGGCCACCGCGTCGGGCGTCCGGAGCGCGTTGTTGGTGACGTAGGCCAGGTGCATGCCGCCGTCGCGGGCCGTGGCGAGGGAGTCGACGGCGTGAGCGATCGCGTTGCCCCCGGCGTACACCACGCCGTCCAGGTCGAGCAGCGCCGTGTCGTAGGCCTCGTTCAGGCCCTGCCCACTGCCGTCGGGCCTCGTCCTGACGCTCCGGCTCATTCCGCATCGCTCCTTGTTCGTCGCCTTTCCCCCGATCATCCCCCATGCCACTGACACACGTACGATGCCGGGATGAACTCAGCAGGTCACCCGGAAGCAACGGCGCGCCGGGGCCTGGAACTCACCCCGTTCCGAGGCCTCCGCTACGACCCCGACCGGGTCGGCAGCCTGGCCGCCGTGACCTCCCCTCCCTACGACGTCGTGGTCCGCCCCGACGGCCTGCTCCACCTCGAGTCCGCCGACCCGTACAACATCGTCCGGCTGATCCTGCCCCAGGCCGCCACGCCCGAGGCGCGCAACGAGCAGGCCGCCCGCACCCTGCGGCGCTGGACGGCGGCGGGCGTCCTGACCACCGACCCCGAACCGGGCCTGTACGTCTACGAGCAACGCGACCGCGACGGCATGGTGCAGCGCGGCGTCATCGGTGCCCTGCGCGTGTCGGACCCCGACGAGCGGGTGGTCCTGCCGCACGAGGACGTCATGCCCCACGTCGTCGCCGACCGCGCGGCGCTCATGCGGGCCACCCGGACGAACCTCGAACCACTGCTCCTGACCTACCGCGGCGACGACGAGGCGCCGGCCACCACGGCCCTCGTGGAACACACCGCCGAGCAGCCGCCGCTCCTCTCCACGACCACGGAGGACGGCTTCTGCCACCGCCTGTGGTCGGTCACCGACCCGGGCACCGTGGCCCGCGTCCGGGCCGAGCTGTCCCGGCACCAGGCTCTCATCGCCGACGGCCACCACCGCTGGGCCACCTATCGCACCCTGCGCGCGGAACACCCTTCGCCCAGTCCCTGGGACCACGGTCTGGTCCTCCTGGTCGACACGGCCCGCTACCCGCTCCGCGTCCGCGCCATCCACCGGCTGCTGCACGGCGTCCCGCTGCACGACGCCGTGGCCGCCCTGGACGGACACTTCCGCGTCCGCCGCCTGGACACGCCGCTGGACGCGTCCCTGGAAACCCTGGCGAAGGCGGCCGACGCGGGCAACGCCTTCCTCCTCGCCGGCGACGGCGCCTTCCACCTCGTCGACCTGCCGGATCCCGGCCTGCTGGCCCGCACGGTCCCCACCGACCGGCCCGAGGCCTGGCGCACCCTGGACGCCACCGTCCTGCACGCCACGCTCCTCGCCCACGTCTGGCACGTCCCCGACGACTCGGCGTCCCACATCTCCTACATCCACGACACGGCGGCCACCGTCGAGAAGGCCGAACGCGACGGCGGTACGGCGGTACTGATGCACCCGGTCCGCGAGGAGGTCGTCCGCGACCTGGCCCAACAGGGCGTCACGATGCCCCGCAAGTCCACGTCCTTCGGCCCGAAACCGGCCTCGGGTCTGGTGCTGCGCGCACTCGACACCTGAGACGGTCCTGACGACACGCCGAAGGGGGCGGGCCCGTGAACCGGCCCCGCCCCCTTCGACTCGCCATCGGCCCGTCAGGCCGTCAGGCCCTCACGGCCGTAGAACCGTCAGTCCTTGTCATCGTCCTCGGCGGAAGGGCTCTCGCCCTGGCTCTCGGACTCGTCCTCATCCTCGTCCAGGGCGTCCATGAACTCCACGCCGTCCAGCTCGGCGAGCCGGTCGGAGGCGTCCGTGCTGCCGTCCCGGTCCGACTCCACGGCCTTCGCGAACCACTCCCGCGCCTCCTGCTCCCGGCCTGCGGCCAGCAGCGCGTCGGCGTAGGCGTACCGCAGGCGCGCGGTCCACGGCTGTACGGAGTTGGAGGCCAGCTCAGGGCTCTGCAACGTCACGATGGCCGCGTCCAGCTGCCCCATGTCCCGGCGCGCACCGGCCGCCACGAGACGCATCTCGACCTGCCCGGCCTTGTCCAGCTTGTGCACCTCCGGGGCGCCGGCCATGTCCAGCGCCTTCTCCGGCCGGCCGAGCCCCCGCTCGCAGTCGGCCATCACGGGCCACAGCTCCACGGACCCGGTCATCCGCCGCGCGGCCCGGAACTCCGCCAGCGCCTCGCTGTACTTCTGGTTGGCGTACGCCGCGAACCCGGCCGCCTCCCGTACGGCGGCGACGCGGGACGCCAGGCGCAGGGCCACCCTGGAGTAGCCGTACGCGGCCTCCGGGTCCTCGTCCAGCAGCCGCGCCACCATCACCAGGTTCCTGGCGACGTCCTCCGCGAGCGTCTTGGGCAGGCTTTGCAGCTCCTGCCGTACGTCCCTGTCGATCTCGTCACCCGTGACCTCCTCGGGGATCGGCAGGCGCTTGATCGGCTCGCGGTCCCGGTCGCGGTCCCGCTCCTCACGGAAGCGGCCACCGCCACCACCGTGCCGGTCGTCGCGCCCCCGGTAGCCGCCGGGCCGCCCGCCCCGGTCGTCACGACGGGGCCCACGGCCGCCGCGGTCGTCCCGCCCACGGAACCCACCACGGTCGCCACCGCGGTCGCCACCCCGGCCGTCGTCACGACGGTCGTCACGGCGGAAGCCACCGCGCTCCCCACGGTTGTCGTCCCGACGGAAGCCACCGCGATCGTCGCGACGGTCGTCACGCCGGAAAGCAGGCCGATCGTCACGTCGTTCGTCCCGGCGGTCGTCCCGACGGAAGGGGGGACGGTCGTCACGGCGGTCATCGCGTCGGTCGTCCCGACGGTCATCGCGGCGGAAGGCAGGCCGGTCGTCACGGCGGTCGTCGCGACGGAAGGCAGGCCGGTCGTCACGGCGGTACGAGGGACGGTCGCCCCGGTCACCGCGGTCATCGCGGCGGAAGGGCGGACGGTCACCACCCCGGTCATCGCGACGGAAACCCCGGTCGCCACCACGGTCCCGGTCGTCCCGACGCTCGTACCCTCCACCCCGGTTGTCCTCGCGGCGACCGTCACGGCGGTCATCACGACGGTCGTCACGGCGGAAGCCACCGCGCTCCCCACGGTTGTCGTCCCGACGGAAGCCACCGCGGTCGTCACGGCGGTCGTCACGCCGGAATGGAGGGCGGTCGTCCCGACGGTCGTCACGACGGAAGGGGGGACGGTCGTCGCGTCGGTCGTCGCGACGGAAGGCAGGGCGATCGTCACGACGGTCGTCGCGGCGGTACGAGGGACGGTCACCCCGGTCACCTCGGTCACCGCGGTCGTCGCGGCGGAAGGGCGGACGGTCACCACCCCGGTCATCGCGGCGGAAACCCCGGTCGCCACCACGATCGCGATCGTCCCGACGGGGCCCACGGTCTCGATCGTCCCGGCGGAAGCCGCCACGCTGGCCGCCACGGTCGTCACCCCGGCGGTCGTCGCGGCGGAACCCGCCCCGGTCCCCCCGCTGACCTCTACGGTCACCGCGGTCACCGCTGTCCCGTGGCCGCTGGTCGCGCTCCGGTCGGTCGTCGGGAGAGTTGGTGGACATCGGTGACTCCTGTCTTCGGTACCGCAAGTCATTCTCGCGCAGCCGGCCACCCGGTGCGCCCTGGAAAAACGAAAGGACCCCTGGTCCCCAGCTGAACGCTGGGGACCAGGGGTCCTTCCCAAAGATTGTTCGGCGGCGTCCTACTCTCCCACAGGGTCCCCCCTGCAGTACCATCGGCGCTGTAAGGCTTAGCTTCCGGGTTCGAAATGTAACCGGGCGTTTCCCCTACGCTATGACCACCGAAACCCTAATGGTTTCGAGCGAACAAGCACACTCTTTAATTGTGCGTTCTACTCAAATCCGGCAACGGTCGTTGCCTCAGAACT
>NZ_KZ195574.1:6718229-6719122 GCF_002188365.1 Streptomyces sp. CS113 | reverse complement strand
TTCGATGTTTGACGCTTCACAGCGGGTACCGGAATATCAACCGGTTATCCATCGACTACGCCTGTCGGCCTCGCCTTAGGTCCCGACTTACCCTGGGCAGATCAGCTTGACCCAGGAACCCTTAGTCAATCGGCGCAAACGTTTCTCACGTTTGTATCGCTACTCATGCCTGCATTCTCACTCGTGAACCGTCCACAACTCGCTTCCGCGGCTGCTTCACCCGGCACACGACGCTCCCCTACCCATCACAGCCGGCGTTGGCCGTATTGCTGCAATGACACGACTTCGGCGGTACGCTTGAGCCCCGCTACATTGTCGGCGCGGAATCACTAGACCAGTGAGCTATTACGCACTCTTTCAAGGGTGGCTGCTTCTAAGCCAACCTCCTGGTTGTCTGTGCGACTCCACATCCTTTCCCACTTAGCGTACGCTTAGGGGCCTTAGTCGATGCTCTGGGCTGTTTCCCTCTCGACCATGGAGCTTATCCCCCACAGTCTCACTGCCGCGCTCTCACTTACCGGCATTCGGAGTTTGGCTAAGGTCAGTAACCCGGTAGGGCCCATCGCCTATCCAGTGCTCTACCTCCGGCAAGAAACACACGACGCTGCACCTAAATGCATTTCGGGGAGAACCAGCTATCACGGAGTTTGATTGGCCTTTCACCCCTAACCACAGGTCATCCCCCAGGTTTTCAACCCTGGTGGGTTCGGTCCTCCACGACCTCTTACAGCCGCTTCAACCTGCCCATGGCTAGATCACTCCGCTTCGGGTCTTGAGCGTGCTACTAAAACGCCCTATTCGGACTCGCTTTCGCTACGGCTTCCCCACCCGGGTTAACCTCGCAACACACCGCAAACTCGCAGGCTCATTCTTCAAAAGGCACGCAGTCACGA
>NZ_KZ195574.1:5249688-6717457 GCF_002188365.1 Streptomyces sp. CS113 | reverse complement strand
CCTTTTCGATCCGATTCCCTGTCGGCGGGATTTGCCGATCGCCTTCGTGCTTTCGCTCGTCGGCCTTTCGACATTCACTACGTTAGCCGATCTTTCCGTGGACTCATAATCGAGTCCCGCGAGTTTGAATTCAGGCATGCGGACATGCCGAATTCGCTCCCGCTGAGGGAAGTCGTAGGTAGTGGGTTGGCCGCTTCCGGCTGCAGGCGATTGCCGTACCCGGGTCAAGCGGCTCGGGCTACGTTACGCGTCTGCCAAAGGAGAGTCAACTTCGGCGCTTCCTAGGGACATGGGCCCGGTACGGGCTGACCGTCGGGTCGTCGGCGACCCAGTAGCGCCAGGGGTGCACGCCGCCTTCGCCGGCCACTCCGGTCCGGGGACCGTTGCGTACCTGGTCACCGGGTACGGGGTCGCCGGTCAGGATGCGCAGCGGGGTGTCCTGGGCCGTGCACGCGTCCGTGCCGTTCAGGGCGCGGTCCACGCCCAGGGCGGTGGCGAGGCGGGCCGGGCCTTTGGCCAGTTCCTTGTCATTGCGGGCGGAGAGCCGGCGGGTCCGCGCCAGCTCGGCTCCCTCGATGATCTCGCCGGCGCGCAGCAGGACCGCGCTCGACCTGCCCTCGGGGCCGCACACCAGGTTCATGCAGAACCACATGCCGTAGGTGAAGTAGACGTACACGTGTCCGGGGGGACCGAACATCACGTCGTTGCGGGGGGTGCGACCGCGGTAGGCGTGCGAGCCGGGGTCGTTCTGACCGTCGTAGGCCTCCACCTCCGTCAGGCGGAGGGCGATCGGACCGTCCGGGGTGGTGCGCACCAGGATGCGGCCCAGGAGGTCGGGGGCCACCTCGAGAACGGGGCGGTCGAAGAAATCCCTGGGCAGGGGCGTACGGTCAGGGCTCGCGATCATGCCGTCCGAGCGTAACGCAGCCGGGGCCGTGCGCGGGGTGGTCAGGGAGCGTGCGCCTTGCCAGGGTGTGGGGCGCGGAACCGGCCACGCCCGGATCGCGTTTGTAGGGATCGAGGATCCACACGTAAGCCTGGAGAGGGAGAGACATGGCGTTCAAGAAGCTGCTCGCGAGCCTGGGGGCCGGCGGGGCCTCGGTCGAGACCGAGCTGCACGAGGTCAACGTCGTTCCGGGGGGTGTCGTCCAGGGCGAGGTGCGGATCCAGGGAGGGTCCGTCGACCAGGAGATCGAGGGCCTGTCGGTCGGGCTCCAGGCCAAGGTCGAGGTGGAGAACGGCGACCAGGAGTACAAGCAGGACGTCGAGTTCACCAAGGTGCGGCTCGGTGGCGCCTTCCAGCTCAAGGCCGGCGTGGTGCACGCGGTGCCCTTCGGGCTCGAGATCCCGTGGGAGACGCCGATCACCATGATCGACGGGCAGTCGCTGCGCGGGATGAACATCGGCGTCACCACGGAGCTGGAGATCGCGCGCGCCGTGGACTCCGGTGACCTGGACGCGATCAACGTGCATCCGCTGCCGGCGCAGAAGGCGATCCTGGACGCGTTCATCGGCCTGGGCTTCCGCTTCAAGAGCGCGGACATGGAGCGCGGTCACATCCGGGGTACGCGCCAGCAGCTGCCCTTCTACCAGGAGATCGAGTTCTTCCCGCCGCAGCAGTACCGCGGGCTGAACCAGGTCGAGCTGAGCTTCGTGGCCGACGCGCAGGCGATGGACGTCGTCCTGGAGATGGACAAGAAGCCCGGGCTGTTCAGCGAGGGCAGCGACACGTTCCGTTCCTTCAAGGTCGGGCTGAACGACTACCAGGGCACCGACTGGACGGCGTACCTGAACCAGTGGCTGTCGGAGGTCGGCAGCAAGCGCAACTGGTTCTAGAAGATCTAGGCTCGGTCATCTCTGCACCAGACCATTCAGGAGGTACCGAGGTGACCGAGCTGAAGCGGCGTCCGCTCCCCCATGACTTCCATCCGCCCGTGCCGTCGTTCACCGTCACGAGTGAGGACGTCCCGAAGGGCGGGACGCTCAAGGACGACCAGGTCCACGCGGCCGGCAACACCTCCCCGCACCTGCGGTGGGAGGGCTTCCCGGCCGAGACCAAGAGCTTCGCCGTGACGTGCTACGACCCGGACGCCCCGACGGGCAGCGGCTTCTGGCACTGGGTGGTGTTCGACATCCCGGCCTCGGTGACCGAGCTGCCGGCGGGGGCGGGCAGCGGCTCGTTCGAGGGGCTGCCCGAGGGGGCCGTGCAGGCGCGCAACGACTACGGCAGCAAGGACTTCGGCGGAGCCGCGCCGCCGGCCGGGGACGGCCCGCACCGGTACGTGTTCACGGTGTACGCGGTGGATCAGGAGAAGCTCGGGCCGGACGCGGACGGCACCCCCGCCTTCGTCGGCTTCAACCTGCGCTTCCACACCCTCGCGCGGGCCCACCTCATCGGTGAGTACGAGGTGCCCGCCGACAGCTGACCCAGCTGAGCGTTCATGGAACGTTTGCCCGCCCCTGGTCTTGGAATGGATCAGGGGCGGGCATCTTTATATTGCGTTGTCCATCTCGGCGTGCCCGGCCAGAGTTGATCCCAGCCCGCCAGGGGGTGGGCCGGTGCGCACGGGAGGTGGGCTGGTATGCGGGACACGTTGGTGCTGAACGCGAGCTTCGAGCCGTTGTCGACGGTGACGTTGAACCGAGCCGTCGTTCTGGTGCTCCAGGACAAGGCCGTCGTCGAGCAGGCCCACCCCTCGCTGCGGATGCGCGGAGCCGCGCTCGACATACCCGCGCCACGGGTGATCAGGCTCTGCCAATACGTACGGGTGCCGTTCCGAAGACGCGCCCCATGGTCGAGGCGGGGGGTGTTGGTCCGGGACCGGCACCGGTGCGCGTACTGCGGGCGGCGCGCGACGACCGTCGACCACGTGGTGCCGCGCTCGCACGGCGGGCAGGACACGTGGCTGAACACGGTGGCCTCGTGCGCGGAGGACAATCACCGCAAGGCGAACCGGACGCCGGAGCAGGCGGGGATGCCGTTGCTTCGGAAGCCGTTCGAGCCGACGCCCGCGGACGCGATGCTGCTGGCGCTGGCCCGGGACGACTTCGCCGCGCTGCCGGAGTGGTTGGTTCTGGACGCCGCGTGACGGCTGCGTCCTCGGGGCCTGGGTTTTCCGCCCCGAGTGCGGGCCGTTCGCGGCTGGTCGCGCCCACGCGGCGGAGCCGCACGTCGATACGGCCCCGCGCCCCTCGCGGGGTGTGCCGGTCGCCCGGCATCCAGTGAGTGCCGTCAGTCGATCGACGGCTTCTCGCGGCGTTCCTGGGCCGGGACGCTCGCGCCGCCGTTGCCGCTTCCCGAGCCGCCGCCCAGGCCGCCGAGGTTGCCCATGGCGCCGGAGAGCCCCTTGAGGGCGTCGCCGATTTCGCTGGGGACGATCCAGAGCTTGTTGGCGTCGCCCTCGGCGATCTTCGGGAGCATCTGGAGGTACTGGTAGGAGAGCAGCTTCTGGTCCGGGTCGCCGGCGTGGATGGCCTCGAAGACCGTGCGGACGGCCTGGGCCTCGCCCTCGGCGCGCAGGGCGGCCGCCTTGGCCTCACCTTCGGCGCGCAGGATCTGGGACTGCTTCTCACCCTCGGCGCGCAGGATCTCGGACTGCCGGACACCTTCGGCCTGGAGGATCGCGGCGCGCTTGTCGCGGTCGGCGCGCATCTGCTTCTCCATCGAGTCCTGGATGGAGGTGGGCGGTTCGATGGCCTTGAGCTCGACGCGGTTGACGCGGATGCCCCACTTGCCGGTGGCCTCGTCGAGGACGCCGCGCAGGGCCGCGTTGATCTCCTCGCGGGAGGTCAGGGTCCGCTCCAGGTCCATGCCGCCGATGATGTTGCGCAGGGTGGTGACGGTGAGCTGCTCGATGGCCTGGATGTAGCTGGCGACCTCGTAGGTCGCGGCGCGGGCGTCGGTCACCTGGTAGTAGATGACGGTGTCGATGTTGACGACCAGGTTGTCCTGGGTGATGACCGGCTGCGGCGGGAAGGGGACGACCTGTTCGCGCAGGTCGATGCGGTTGCGGATGGTGTCGATGAACGGGACCACGATGTTGAGGCCCGCGTTGAGTGTCCGCGTGTAGCGGCCGAAGCGCTCGACGATGGCGGCGCTGGCCTGTGGAATGACCTGGATGGTCTTGATCAGGGCGATGAAGACCAACACCACCAGGATGATCAGGACGATGATGACCGGTTCCATCGTGGGTGTCCGTCCCCTTCTCCGCCTCGGCGCTCCGGCAGATCCTATTGACCAGATCTTGTCGAGCAGGTCCTGTTGACCTGGCCGACCCTGACTACTGCTGATCTTACGGCTGTTGAGGATCTTGCTGGTCGAGTCTGACAGACCGTCGCATGCCTCGGGGTGCGTTCGGGCCAGTTGTGCCTGGCCGGGTCACATGATGACGGCCGTGGCCCCGTCGATCTCCACGACGTCCACTTCCTCACCGGGTTCGAAGGCGCGCCCGGTGTCCAGGGCGCGTGCCGACCAGACCTCCCCGGCCAGTTTGATCCGGCCGCCCGAGCCGTCCACCCGCTCCAGCACGACGGCCTGTCTGCCCCTCAGGGCGTCCACTCCCGTGGCCAGTTGGGGCTGTTGGGAGCGGTGTCGGGCGGCGATGGGCCCTACGACGGCGATGAGGGCGACCGAGACGATGACGAAGACGAGTACCTGGAAGACGAGGTCCGCACCCAGTCCGGAGGCGACGGCGGCGGCGACCGCGCCGACGGCGAACATCCCGAACTCCGGCATCGCGGTCACGACGAGCGGGATTCCGAGCGCTGCCGCGGCGACGAGCCACCACACCCATGCGTCGATGTCGTTCACGCTGTCATGGTAGGTCCGTTGGGCATGCCGGGGACAGGGCGCACGTGGGGGCGGGTCAGGAGAGCGGGAGCCCCTTCGCGGTCCACCGGTCGCCTGCCTGCTCGACGACGAGCGGGAGTCCGAAGCACAGGGACAGGTTGCGGGAGGTGAGTTCGAGCTCCAGCGGGCCGGCGGCCAGGACCTTGCCCTGACGGATCATCAGGACGTGGGTGAAGCCGGGGGCGATCTCCTCGACGTGGTGGGTCACCATGATCATCGAGGGTGCGATGGGGTCGCGGGCGAGACGGCCGAGGCGGCGGACGAGGTCCTCGCGGCCGCCGAGGTCGAGGCCGGCGGCGGGCTCGTCGAGGAGGAGCAGCTCGGGGTCGGTCATCAGGGCGCGGGCGATCAGGGTGCGCTTGCGCTCGCCCTCGGAGAGGGTGCCGAACCTGCGGTCCAGGTACTCGGTCATGCCGAGGCGGTCGAGGAAGGCGCGGGCGCGCTGCTCGTCGACGTCCTCGTACTCCTCCTGCCAGCCGGCGGTCATGCCGTAGGCGGCGGTCAGCACGGTTTGCAGGACGGTCTGACGCTTGGGCAGCTTGTCGGCCATGGCGATGCCGGCGACGCCGATACGCGGGCGCAGTTCGAAGACGTCGGTGCCGGGCTTGCCGAGCGTCTCGCCGAGGATGCTGGCGGTGCCGGTGCTCGGGTAGAGGTAGCTGGACGCGACATTGAGGAGGGTGGTCTTGCCGGCGCCGTTGGGGCCGAGGATGACCCAGCGCTCGCCCTCCTTGACCGACCAGGAGACCTGGTCCACCAGAGCCCGGCCCTCGCGGACCACGGATACGTCCTGAAGCTCCAGAACATCGCTCATGAGCGCGTTGTCTCCCCTTGCATTGTGGCCGGTCTCGGCTGTCGCGTACACCTGTGACTCGGGCCGCGGCGCCGGTGGGCGCAGGCCCCTCCAGGAAATCTACGCCACCGGTCGGCGTAACCGTTCCATCGGTCCGGTCCTTAGGGTGGGGGCATGCTCTCGGAACCACGCGCAGGGCGCTTTGCCGCCTGGGGAAATGCCCTTATTGCCCACATGGTCTCGCCGGACGACGCCGCGGTCGCGATCGTGGGCGAGGACGCCGTGCACCGGGTGGAGGGGCTGCCGGGTGAAGACGCTCCGGTCGGTCTCACGCTGGCGTTGGGGCGGCTGCGGGCGCTCGGCGCGGTCGGGCTGCGGATCGCGCTGCCCGCGCCGGGGCATCCGCTGGGGCTGAGCGGGCCTCCGGAGTTCAACGCGCGGGCGCTGGAGGCCGAGGAGGCGGTGATCTGCGAGGGGGCCGCGCTGGGGCTGGTGCCGGAGGTGTACGAGGCGGGGCCCGAGGGTGATGTGCACGTCGAGGTGGTGTGGCACTGCCTGCCGGTGCGGGAGGCGCCGCCGGCGGACGTGCCCTCGCTCGGGGAGGCGGAGCGGGAGCTGGCGGAGGCGCTGCGGGACGCGACGGAGGTGCTGACGCGGCTGGACGTCGCCGGGTCGGGGCCGGTGGCGGAGGCGGCGGTCGCGGCGTACCGGGCGCGGGCGGAGCGCGGGCGGGAGGTGCTGGCGCCGGGGTATCCGCCGCGGGCGGTGCGGGTGCTGGAGTTGGCGCAGCGGGTGGGGATGCTGGTGTCGCTGGCGTCCGAGAACGGGCACGGGGGCGCGGTGAGCGCGTCCGAGATGGCCGCGCGTGGGGAGGCGCTCAGGCCGGTGGAGCGGGTGGCTCGGCGGGCGCAGGTGGCTGCGTACAACTCGGTTGTGGTGGAGCGGGGACGGTGACGGCGCCGTCTCTCGGCGGGTGCCCGGCGTGAGTGGGGGCGCGGGCCGGAGGTGCGCTGCTCGGCGCTGACGAGGTGCCGCAGCGCCCACCCGTGCCGCCCCAGCGGCACGACTGCCCGCTGCTGGGGGCGGCACGCGACTGCCCGCTGCTGGGGCGGCACGGGTGAGGGGTGGCCTGCGTCAGTGGTTGACGCCCAGGTTGCCGAAGGCCGGGTTCAGGACGCCGATGACGTTGACGCTGTTGCCGACGGCGTTGACCGGGATGTGGATCGGCGCCTGGATCAGGTTGCCGGAGGCGACGCCCGGGGAGCCGATGGCCTCGCCGTGGGCGTGGGAGCCGCCGTCGGTGGCGGAGGCCATGCCCGCACCGGCGGCGATCAGACCGCCGGCCACCATCGTCACGGCCGCTGCCTTCTTCAGGTTCTTCACTTACAAGCCCTCCTTGCGATCACCGTGGCAGGCGCCGCGGTGCGCACTGAAGAACGGCCGGACCCCTCGAAGGATGCGCCATATGGGGGACATTCCCACGACGGTATGAATCTCCGACCGGAGGGGAACCCTCCGGCGCGTCGCCGCGTACCGGGTCAGCCGGTCATGCCGTGGCGTACGGCCCACAGGGCGGCCTGGGTGCGGTCCGCCAGGTCGAGTTTCATCAGGATGTTCGAGACGTGGGTCTTCACCGTCTTCTCCGAGAGGACCAGCGCCCGCGCGATCTCCCGGTTGGAGCGGCCGTCCGCTATCAGGCCCAGCACCTCGCGCTCCCGTTCCGTCAGGGACCCGCCCCGGCCCGGCCCGGAGCTGCTCTCCTCCTGGCTCAGGAGGGCACCCGCGACCTCCGGCTGGAGCAGGATGTGCCCGGCGTGGACGGAGCGGATGGCGCCGGCCAGCGCGTCGGGGTCGACGTCCTTGTAGACGTACCCGGCCGCGCCCGCCCGCAGGGCCGGGACCACGGTGCGCTGCTCGGTGAAGCTGGTGACGACCAGCACGCGCGCGTGGTTGTCCAGCTCCCGGAGCCGGCGCAGCGCGTCGACGCCGTCCATGCCCGGCATCTTGACGTCCATGAGGATCACGTCGGGCGTCAGCTCCTGGGCGCGGTCGACCCCCTCGGCGCCGTCCGCGGCCTCGCCGACCACCTCGATGTCGTCCTGCACCTCCAGGAAGGTGCGCAGTCCCCGGCGGACCACCTGGTGGTCGTCGACGAGCAGCACCTTGATCGCGTCAGCCACCGGGAACCTCCATCTCGATCGTGGTGCCCTCGCCGGGCGCGGACCGCACGGTCAGCCGGCCGCCGGTGCCGCTCGCCCGGTCGCGCATCGAGACCAGGCCGAGGTGGCGTCCGGCGCGGCGTACCGTGCGCGGGTCGAAACCGCCGCCGTCGTCGGTGATCCGCAGGACGGTTCCGGTGCCCCGCCGGTGCAGGGTCACCTCGACGCGCTCCGCGCCGGAGTGGCGCAGGGCGTTGTGCAGGGCCTCCTGGGCCACGCGCAGCATCGCCTCCTCCTGGGCGGCCGGCAGGGCCTTGACCCCGCGGCCGGTGAAGGTGACGCGCGCGGCGTGGGCGCGGTCGAGGACCTGGATCTGGGTGCGCAGGGTGGCGACGAGGCCGTCCTCCTCCAGCGCGGCGGGGCGCAGCTCGACGACGGCGGCGCGCAGTTCGTCGGCGGCCTCGGCGGCGAGGGAGGCGACCTGGTGCAGCTCCCCCTTGGCCCGCGCGGGGTCGCGGTCGACCAGGGCGGTGGCGGCCTGCGCGGTCAGACGCAGCGAGAACAGCTTCTGACTGACCGCGTCGTGCAGCTCGTGGGCGAGGCGGCTGCGCTCCTCGGCGATGGTCAGCTCGCGGCTGCGCTCGTACAGGCGCGCGTTGGTGAGGGCGATCGCGGCGTGCTGGGCGAGGATGCCGAGCAGTTCCTCGTCGTCCTGGGTGAAGCCGCAGGTGCCCGTCGGTTCGGGGCACGGGGGCTGTGGGGGGTGTCCCTCCACAGGACGCAGCTTGTTCGCGAGGAACAGCGCCCCGAGGACCTCGTCGCCGTCGCGGATCGGCAGGCCGAGGAAGTCGACCAGGTCGGGGTGGGCGGAGGGCCAGCCCCCGAAGCGGGGGTCCTTGCGGACGTCGCCGAGGCGCTCGGGGGTGGCCTCGTGGAGCATCGCGGCGAGGATGCCGTGCTGGCGCGGCAGCGGGCCGATGGCCTTCCACTGCTCGTCGCTGACGCCGTCGACCACGAACTGGGCGAAGCCGCCGTGGTCGTCGGGGACGCCGAGGGCGGCGTACTGCGCGTCGAGCAGCTCGCGGGCCGAGGCGACGATCGTCTTGAGGACGTCGCGCACCTCGAGGTGCCTGCTCATGGCCAGCAGCGCGGAACTCACCGCGGTGAGGCCGGACCGGGGGCCGTGGCTCATGTCCTCACGGTACCCGCGGGGGGTGCCGGCGTGGATCGGCCCGGTGACGGGCGTCGCCTGGGCCGGTGGGCCTAGGTCCGAGGTCCCGTCCGTCGGGCCTAGGGCGAAGGGCCCTGGGCGGTTGGGGCGCGTGCCCGAGGCGAGGGGCGGGGGCCGGTTCCTAGGTTGAGGATCACGCCGGCCGGACGGACGGCGGAGACGCGACGAAGGGGACGGGTGTCATGCCGGTTGCGATCATCACGGGGGCGTCCAAGGGACTGGGCCGGGCGCTCGCCGAGGCCCTGGCGGCGCGGGGGTGGGACCTGGTGCTCGACGCCAGGAATGCCGAGGTGCTCAAGGAGACGGCGACGGCGCTGGAGGCGTACGGCACGCGCGTGACGGCGTTGCCCGGCGACGTCACCGACTCCTGGCACCGGACGGGGCTGGTGGCGGAGGCCCGGCGGCTGGGCGGCGTGGACCTGCTGGTCAGCAACGCGAGCGCGCTGGGTGCCGAGCCGCTGGTGCGGCTGGCGGAGCTGCCCCTGGAGGGGCTGCGGCGGGCCCTTGAGGTGAACGTGGTGGCCGCGCTGGGCCTCGTCCGTGAGGCGCTGCCGCTGCTGCGGGCGGCCGCCGCGGGCACGGTCGTCACGATCAGCTCGGACGCGGCCGCCGAGGCGTACGAGACGTGGGGCGGCTACGGGGCGTCCAAGGCGGCCCTGGACCAGCTGGCGGCGGTGCTGGGTGCCGAGGAGCCGGGGCTGCGGGTCTGGGCGGTGGATCCGGGGGACATGGCCACGGATCTGTACGCGGCGGCCGTGCCGGACGACGAGGACCCGCGGCCGGATCCGGCGAGTGTGGTGCCGGCGCTGCTGCGGCTGCTGGACGAGCGTCCGGCGAGCGGGCGCTACGGGGCTCCGGCGCTGCTGGAGGCGCGCTGATGTCGGCGCTGGCGGTACGGGTCCCACCGGAGCTGTCGGCCCGGGTGCCGGTCGAGCAGCGGGAGCCGGGGCTCGACCGGGACGGCGTACGGCTGCTGGTGTCGCGCGGCACCGAGGTGTCGCACCACGGGTTCGCGGAGCTGCCCGGGCTGCTCCGGGCCGGTGATCTGCTGGTGGTCAACACCTCCCCCACGCTGGCCGCCGCCGTGGACGGCCGGGTCGGGCACACGCGCGTGGTGGTGCACTTCTCCACGCGGGGGGACGACGGCCGGTGGGCGGTGGAGCTGCGGGAGCCGGACGGCAGGGGCACCACGCGCGCGCGTACGGAGGCAGCGGACGCGATGTTCCTCCGCACGCGCGCGCGTGCGGAGGAAGAGGGAGTGGCAGGGCGCGGCTGCGGTGGCCCGGCGGGGACGAGGGTGCGGTTGCCGGGCGGTGCGCGGCTGGTGCTGGACGAGCCGCTGAGCGCGCGCGGGGAGCGGCTGTGGTGGGCGAGGCTGTCGGGGGCGCAGGTGCCCGCGCTGCTGCGGGAGCACGGGCGGCCCATTCGCTACTCCTATACGGAGCGGGATCAGCCGTTGTCCGTCTACCAGACGGTGTTCGCGCTGCCGTACGCGGACGGGGCGGGCAGCGCGGAGATGCCGAGCGCGGCGCGGCCCTTCACGGCGCGGCTGGTGGCGGAGCTGGTGAGCCGCGGGGTGCAGTTCGCGCCGGTGACGCTGCACACGGGGGTGGCCTCGGCCGAGTCGCACGAGCCGCCGTACCCGGAGCGGTTCGCGGTGCCTCGGGCGTCGGCGCGGCTGATCAACGCCGCGCGGGCCGGTGACGGGCGGGTGGTGGCGGTGGGGACGACGGCCGTGCGGGCGGTGGAGTCGGCGGCCGGGGCCGACGGGGTGGTACGGGCGCGGGCCGGGTGGACGGATCTGGTGGTGACGCCGGAGCGCGGGGTGCGGGTGGTGGAGGGCCTGCTGACGGGGCTGCACGAGCCCGAGGCCTCGCATCTGCTGATGCTGGAGGCGGTGGCGGGGCGGGCGGCGATCGACCGCGGGTACGAGGCGGCGGTGCGGGGGCGCTACCTGTGGCACGAGTTCGGGGACGTCCATCTCCTCCTGCCGTAGGAGGGCGCCGCGAACCCACTCACACATTGCATTGCTTCAGCAACTAGTAGTGAGATTGACGGGGGGTCGATGTGAGCCCGCGCATAGGGCGCACGTCACGTACGAAGGGGAGTAGGAGAAGGACTCGTCCGTTTTGAGCGGGGCAGATGGTCCAATCTGCCCCGCTTTGTCGTTCCCTGATCCACTATCTCGGATCGTACGTCACACCTTTGCCTCCGGATTTTGCGGCCGCTAAGAATTGCTCTCGTCGCTCAGCGCCGTGGGTTCTCCCCCGCGGCGTTTGTGCCGGAAGCACCAACTGTCCCCACCGGACGAGAGCGACCTCCGCGCTATCCGAAGAGGTCTATCCCGCCATGCTCAAGAACATCCTTCCCCGTGGTCGCAGTCGTTCCCTGAACCGCACCCAGAAGGCCGCGATCTCCGGTGTCGGCGCGCTCGGCGCCGCCGCCGTCGCCCTCACCGCCGTCCCGGCCAGCGGCCAGACGACGACCACGAGCGAGGCCGCTCCGACGGCCAAGGTGGCGTACAGCACCAAGCAGATCCAGGACGTGCACGCCGGTGTCACCGGCCAGCTCGCCGGCGCGAGCCAGAAGGTCGCCGCCATCGAGGCCAAGCAGGAGGCGGCCGCCAAGAAGGCCACCGCCGAGAAGAAGGCCGCCGCCAAGAAGGCCACCGCCAAGCGTGCGGCCAAGGAGACCACCAGCCGGTCCGCCCAGCGCACCGAGGTCAAGAAGGTCGCGAAGTCCTACCCGGACAACCTCGACGGCTGGATCCGCGAGGCCCGCGCCATCATGAAGAAGCACGGCATCCCCGGTACCTACGAGGGCATCCACCGCAACATCATGCGGGAGTCCTCCGGCAACCCGAAGGCCATCAACGACTGGGACATCAACGCCATCAACGGCATCCCGTCGAAGGGCCTGCTCCAGGTCATCCCGCCGACGTTCGCGGCCTACCACGTGCCCGGCACCTCGAAGAACATCTACGACCCGGTCGCCAACATCGTCGCCGCGTGCAACTACGCCGCGGACAAGTACGGCACCATGGACAACGTCGACAGCGCGTACTGAGGTCGGCGCGGACCTCTTCACGACGTCGCCGACGCCGCACCGTACGCCGAAGGGCGGCACCCTCCTGACGGGGTGCCGCCCTTCGGGGCGTGCGGGCCGGGCCTGCGGGCCCGCCGGACCTCGGCCTACTTGCGCATGACCTCGGGCTCGTGCCGGCGCAGGAAGCGGGCGACGAAGAACCCGCAGATCACGCCGAGGACGATCAGCGCGGCCATGTCCAGGCCCCAGGCGCCCACGGTGTGCTCCCACAGCGGATCGGCCTCGGCGCCCTTCTCGGGCGGGCTGACCTTGTTGAAGTCCAGCGTGGCACCGGCCGCGGCGACCGCCCAGCGCGAGGGCATCAGGTACGAGAACTGGTTGACGCCGACCGCGTCGTTCAGCGCGAAGAGGCAGCCGGTGAAGACGACCTGGATGATCGCGAACATCACCAGCAGCGGCATGGTCTTCTCGGCGGTCTTCACCAGCGACGAGATGACCAGGCCGAACATCATCGAGGTGAAGCCGAGGGCCATGATCGGCAGGGACAGCTCGACGAGTGTCATCCCGCCGAGGACCAGCCCCTCCTTCGGGATCTCGCGGTTGACGAAGCCGATCACGCCGACCAGCAGGCCCTGGAACACCGTGATCAGGCCGAGCACGAAGACCTTGGACATCAGGTACGCGGACCGGGACAGGCCCGTCGCGCGTTCCCGCTCGTAGATCACCCGTTCCTTGATCAGCTCACGGACCGAGTTCGCGGCACCGGCGAAGCAGGCGCCGACCGCGAGGATCAGCAGGACCGTGGTGGCGGTGCCGTTCGGGATGATCCGGCCGGTCTGCTGGTTCGCGGGGTTGGGCAGCAGGCCCTTGTCCGCGTCGATGAGCAGGCTCACCGCGCCCAGCACGGCCGGCAGGATCACCATCAGGGCCAGGAAGCCCTTGTCGGAGGCGATCACCGACGTGTAGCGCCGTACCAGCGTGACGAACTGCGACATCCAGCCCTGCGGCTTCGGCGGCCGCATCGCCTGCATCGGCGGCACCTGTACGGACTGCGGCGCGACGGCGTCCAGGTCCGCGGCGTACATCTGGTAGTGCTGCGAGCCCTTCCAGCGGCCCGCCCAGTCGTAGTCGCGGTAGTTCTCGAAGGCGGAGAAGACGTCGGCCCAGGTGTCGTAGCCGAAGAAGTTCAGCGCCTCCTCGGGCGGGCCGAAGTAGGCCACGGAACCGCCCGGCGCCATCACGAGCAGCTTGTCGCAGGTCGCCAGCTCGGCCACCGAGTGGGTGACGACGAGGACGGTGCGGCCGTCGTCCGCGAGGCCGCGCAGCAGCTGCATGACGTCGCGGTCCATGCCCGGGTCGAGGCCGGAGGTCGGCTCGTCCAGGAAGATCAGCGACGGCTTGGTGAGCAGCTCCAGGGCGACGGACACGCGCTTGCGCTGGCCGCCGGACAGGGACGTGACCTTCTTGTCCTTGTGGATGTCCAGCTTCAGCTCGCGCAGCACCTCGTCTATCCGGGCGTCGCGCTCGGCGGCCGTGGTGTCGGCCGGGAAGCGGAGCTTCGCCGCGTACTTGAGGGCCTTCTTGACGGTCAGCTCCTTGTGCAGGATGTCGTCCTGCGGGACCAGACCGATGCGCTGGCGCAGCTCGGCGAACTGCTTGTACAGGTTCCGGTTGTCGTAGAGGACCTCGCCCTGGTCGGCGGGCCGGTAGCCGGTGAGCGCCTTGAGCAGGGTCGACTTGCCGGAGCCCGACGGGCCGATGACCGCGATCAGCGACTTCTCGGGCACGCCGAAGGAGACGTCCTTGAGGATCTGCTTGCCGCCGTCGACCGTGACGGTCAGGTGGCGGG
Organism: Streptomyces sp. CS113; assembly: GCF_002188365.1. Lineage (NCBI taxonomy): Bacteria > Bacillati > Actinomycetota > Actinomycetes > Kitasatosporales > Streptomycetaceae > Streptomyces > Streptomyces sp. CS113. Next base: position 6,703,531 of record NZ_KZ195574.1, on the reverse strand, counting down.
CGGAGAAGGACACCTCACCGGTGTCGACGAACTCCTCGAGCCGGTCGCCGACGATCTGGAACGTCGAGTGGCCGACGCCGACGATGTCGGTCGGACCGAGCAGCTGGGAGCCGCCCTTGGCGATCGGCTGGCCGTTGACGTACGTGCCGTTGTGCGAGCCGAGGTCGCGGATCTCCATGCGCCCGTCGGGCGTCGAGTGGAACTCCGCGTGGTTGCGGGAGACCTGGAGGTCGGAGACGACCAGGTCGTTCTCCAGGGCACGGCCGATGCGCATGACGCGGCCGAGCGAGAACTGGTGGAACGTGGTCGGGCTGCGGTCCCCGTGGACCGGTGGCGCCCCCGCCGCGCCGCCTGGTCCGTGCTGCTGGGGAAAGTGCGGCGCGGCCTGCTGCGGCTGCGGCGCTGCCTGCTGCGGTGGTTGTTGCTGCTGCCAGCCGGCCTGCTGGGCCTGTTGGGCCTGGTGCTGCGGTGCCTGCTGAGGCGGTGCCTGCTGCTGGAACGGGTCCTGCGCGGGCGGTGCCTGCTGGGCCCAGCCCGCGTTCGCGCCCTGCGCGGCGTACGGCTGCTGCTGCGGCTGCGGCTGGGCCTGCGGCGTGCCGGCCGGGGCCTGGGCGCCGGTCAGGCTCACGCGCGGTCCGTCGGTCGCGTTGCCCAGGTTCAGCACCGCGCCGGCGCCGAGCTCCATCTGCTGGACCCGCTGCCCGTGCACGAACGTGCCGTTGGTGCTGCCGTGATCGTCGACCACCCAACTGCGGCCGTTGAAACTGATCGTGGCATGCCGCCAGGAGACCCTGGCGTCGTCGAAAACAAGCTCCCCCTGCGGATCGCGTCCTAGCGCGTATGACCGGGACGGATCGAGCGTCCAGGTCCGTCCATTGGATTCCAGTACGAGTTCCGGCACTCCATGCCCCACTGAGTTGTCCCCCGATGTGCTCCCGTCGCGGGGAGTCTAGGGATGTCGAACATCGGGGGGAACTATTTCAGGCTCGGGGCCCTGACCGAAAGTCGGGCCTTGTGAAAAGTGCGTAGGCACCCTCGGCCGTTCCCGTTGACGGGGTTGAAACCTGCCCGGAGAGTGGTATTCCACGCGAGGGGGACATGCGCGGCAACCTGACCGCGCAGCGGATCGGGGGGTCTGCCATGAGCGCGTCCACGAGCGTCGGAACCAAGGGGTACGGCACCGGTGTGCCGTGGGGCGACGTACTGCTGTCCGCGATCGCCTCCGTGAGCTGGGCGTTGATCGGCATGGCCGGTACGGCGGCGCTCGGCCTCCATCTGCTGGACGCGGACGCGGCGGGCTCGCTCGGGCCGATGACCGCGGCGGTCGTGGCGCTCGGGGCGGGTGGTTCGGTCACACCGGCCGGTGATGTGTCCTCGTTCGGTCTGAAAGGGGCCGAGGCGCACACGGCCATCGAGATCACGCCACTGGGAGTGGGCCTGGTCGGGGCGCTGTTCCTGTCGTTCTTCTTCCTGCGGTCCCTGCGGGCGGCCGGAGTTGTCGTCGCTCCCGCCGAACTCGTCGCGCGCGTGGGCGCGGTGGTCGCGCTGTTCGTGGCGATGACGGGTGGACTGGCCTGGGCGGGTCACGACGTCGTCACGATCGACGGCGCCTCGCTCGGGCTGGACGACCTGCCCGGCGGGGGTGACGGCGGTGGCGGCGGGCTGGAGATTCCCGGGCTCGGCGACGTGGGCGACATCGGCGGGCTGCTGCCCGACCGGGTTGGTGACCTCGTGGACGCCCAGGCCGCCGTCGGGTTCACGGTGGACACCGCGCCGACGTTGCTGGGCGGTCTCGTCTGGTCCGCCGGGGTGCTGCTGATCGCGTTGCTGGCCTCGCGCCGCACTCCTCTGCCGCGCGGGTGCGAGGCCCTGCACCGGGTGGTGCGGCCGGCCGTGTCCGCCCTGGTCACGGTGGCGCTGACGGCGGTGGCCGCCGGCCTTGCGGCGGCGGCCTGGGCGGCGGTCGGCGACGATCATCCCCGGCGGATCGCGGGGGCCGCGCTGCTGGGCGCGCCGAACGGGGTCTGGCTCGGCGTCCCGCTCGGCCTGTTCGTGCCGTGGGACGGGCGGGCCACCGGTGCGCTGGCCGGGGTACTCCCGGCTCCCCTGGACGACCTGCTCGGCTCCGGCGCCCAGGAGCCGGTCACGCTGGGACGGCTGGCGGAGCTGGACGGGCGGATGTGGCTGCTGGGGGTGGCGGCGGCACTGCTGATGCTGCTGGCCGGGGTGCTCACGGCGGTACGGACACCGGTCGGGCCCGCCGACGCACGTGCCCTCGTCTTCGCCGGGCGCTGTGCGCTGCGGCTGGGCGTCGCCACCGCGGTGGCGCTGCCCCTGTGGGCACGGCTCACGGACGTGTCCGTGGACGCGTCCCTGTCGGTGCTCGGCATCGACGCCTTCGGGGCGGGCATCGACCTGCGCGGACATCTCGGCGCGGCCCTGCTGCTGGGCGCCGCCTGGGGCGCGGGCGCGGGGGCCGCGGGGGCGCTGCTGGCGCGGGTGAGCGGGGCGGCCGGGGCGGGGGCGTCGGACTTGGCACGCAGTGCCGAGGCGGTGCCGGGGGCGGTGACGGGGAGCGCGGTCGCGGGCGGTGCGGCGTATGCGGGCTCGTCCGCCGGGCCGTACCGGCCGGGTACGCCGCACCGGCCGCGGCCCGGGCCGGACGCCAACCCCTACCTGCGGTCGCGGGAGGGGCCGTGGTCCGGGACCGGCCCGGCGCCGGGCGCGGGAGGACCCCCGGGAGAGCCCGAGGACGCCCGTCCGGCGGGAGCGGCTCCGGCGAGGCGCGACGCGGGGCCGCCGCCGGGCCCCGGGCACACGGCGTCGGGAGCACAGCCGCCCGCAGGCCCGGGCCATGGGCAGGCGCACCAAGGAGGCAGTGGCGTGGTCCGGCGGGGCGACGGTCCCGGGCGGTACGGCGCCGAGGCGGGCCGCGAGGACGGCAGGGCGGATCCCCTTTCCGACGACGACGACGTGTACGGCGCCCCTACGGTGGCGGGACCGCTGGAGCCACCGGGAACGCCGCGACGCCCGCGGCGGCCGGGAGAACGGCCCCCGCCCCGGCCCTGGGGCGAGGGCCCTCCGCCGCCTCCGCCCCCACCCCCGGCGCCGCCCCGACGCCCTCGGGACGAACGGTGAGTCCCGGGACTCCGGTACCGGCACCGGCACTGGCACGCGCAGGCTCCGCCACCGCGCCCGGCAGGCCCCCGCCGCGCCACGCGGGGGCATGTGGTGGGGCCCGCGCCGCCCCGACCCCCCGGGACGGGCCATGAGTCGCCGTACTCCGGTACCGGCACCAGCACCGGGGTACGGCACCGGCACACGCAGGCTCCGCCACCGCGCCCGGGCAGGCCCCCGCAGCGCCACGCAGGCGGGCGTGCAGTGGCGCCGTGGGGTCCCGCTCCGGTGGTCGGCCCGCCGGGGGGGGCGGAGAGTGCGGCTCGCTCGGCGGTCTCCGGGCGGTCGGAGCGCCCCAGCCCCGGCCCGGCGGAGCAAGGTTCCGGCCTGGCCAAGCGGGTCCCGGCCCGGCCCGGCCGGGGCGAGGTCCCGGCCCAGCCGGGGTGAGGTCCCGGCCCAGCCGGGGTGAGGTCCCGGTCGCCGCCGGGACCGGTCGTGTCCCCTCCCCGTGGCTCCTGTCCGCCAGTCGGACCTCGGGGGCGGGCGGCACCGGGTGCCGGATACGGTGGGAGCACCATGAGCGCTACGCAGACCTCTGACGTTCCCACTCTTCTCGTCAAGATCTTCGGCAAGGACCGGCCCGGCATCACGGCCGGCCTGTTCGACACTCTCGCCGCGTACTCCGTCGATGTCGTCGACATCGAGCAGGTCGTCACCCGTGGCCGGATCGTGCTGTGCGCGCTCGTGACCGAGCCGCCCCGTGGTCTGGAGGGCGATCTGCGGGCGACCGTCCACAGCTGGGCGGAGTCGCTGAAACTACAGGCGGAGATCATCTCCGGCATCGGCGACAACCGGCCGCGCGGCCTCGGCCGCTCCCTGGTCACGGTGCTCGGGCACCCCCTCACCGCGGAGGCCACCGCCGCCATAGCGGCCCGGATCACGGAGTCCGGGAGCAACATCGACCGTATCTTCCGGCTGGCCAAGTACCCGGTGACCGCCGTCGAGTTCGCCGTGTCCGGAGTGGAGACCGAACCGCTGCGCACGGCGCTGGCCACCGAGGCCGCGGCGCTCGGCGTGGACATCGCGGTCGTCGCGGCGGGGCTGCACCGGCGGGCGCAGCGCCTGGTGGTGATGGACGTGGACTCCACGCTGATCCAGGACGAGGTCATCGAACTGTTCGCCGCGCACGCCGGGTGTGAGGACAAGGTCGCCGAGGTGACGGCGGCCGCGATGCGCGGGGAGCTGGACTTCGAGCAGTCGCTGCACGCGCGCGTGGCCCTGCTGGCGGGTCTCGACGCCTCGGTGGTGGACAAGGTGCGCGCCGAGGTGCGGCTGACGCCGGGTGCCCGCACCCTGATCCGCACGCTGAAGCGGCTCGGCTACCAGGTGGGCGTCGTCTCCGGCGGCTTCACCCAGGTCACCGACGCCTTGCAGGAGCAGCTGGGGCTGGACTTCGCCCAGGCCAACACGCTGGAGATCGTCGACGGCCGGCTGACCGGCCGGGTCACCGGGGAGATCGTGGACCGGGCGGGCAAGGCGCGGCTGCTGCGCCGGTTCGCCACCGAGGCGGGCGTGCCGCTGTCGCAGACCGTGGCGATCGGTGACGGCGCCAACGACCTGGACATGCTGAACGCGGCCGGGCTGGGGGTCGCCTTCAACGCGAAGCCGGTGGTGCGCGAGGCGGCGCACACAGCGGTGAACGTGCCCTTCCTCGACACGGTGCTCTATCTGCTCGGCATCACCCGCGAGGAGGTCGAGGCCGCGGACACGCTGGACGAGGGTCCCGGTGAGGGCCGTGGTCTGCCCGCCGAGCGATCCTGACCCGGCGGAAGGCCTGACGGCCCTGATCCGGTGGCCCTGATCCGGCGGGAACCCGACGCGGAAGGACGGGTGGGCGCCCGGCACGCCAGACGCCCCGAGACGTTGAGGGCCCGGGCCGCGTAGGCGCCGGGCCCTGTCACGTGGGGGGACGGGTCAGTCGGTCGGCGCCCAGTAGTCGACCAGGGTGGCCCGGCCGGGCTCCACGTCCTTCCAGGAGCCCGTGAAGGTCAGGACGGCGAAGGCGGCGGTCGGGAAACCCCGGCGGTTGATCCGCTCGCGGACCTCGTCCTCGGCCGAGCCGGCCAGGATCTCGGTCAGCGCCTCCATGCCCGGGTTGTGGCCGATCACCAGCACGTTCCGCAGGTCGTCGGGGGTCTCGTTGAGCACGGCGATCAGCTCACCGGGCGAGGCCTCGTAGATCCGCTCCTCGTAGACGGTCTTCGGCCGGTGCGGGAACTCCTGGACGGCGAGCTTCCAGGTCTCACGGGTCCGGACCGAGGTGGAGCACAGGGCCTGGTCGAAGGGCACGCCGGTGTCCGCCAGCCGACGCCCGGCCTCCGCGGCGTCCATGCGGCCCCGGTCGGCGAGCGGTCGCTCGTGGTCGGTCACCTGCGGCCAGTCGGCTTTCGCATGCCGGAAAAGAACAATCCTGCGGGGTTCTGCGACGCTCATGTCATCCAGCTTCGCATGAAACAGGCCATGGGGCTCTGGGAGTTGACACGCGGACCCAGCACGGGCCACGGGTGGGAGCCCGTGGTCGGCGCTCAGCGCGCGGCCAGCTGCTCCAGCCGCTCCAGAAGGTGGCTGATCGCGGGCTGCTCCGCGGCCGCGTGAGCGTCGGCGGGATTGAGTATCAGCAGGAGCAGCGCGACGAAGGCGAGCACGGGCAGGGCGAGGGCCCACCAGGGCAGCCGCATGTCGACGCCACCCCGGGTCGCCCGGGGAGGCCTGGTGTAGGTAGGGGCCGACATGAGTGCCTCCGCTGGTCTTCGGGCGTCCCTGGTCCGTGCTCCGCGGCCCGCCTGTCGCGGGCACATCTCGAAGGTACGGAACGCGCGGGGCCCAACCCATCCGGAGGTCCACCCACTTGACCCTGCCCCTTGCCCCCTAGGGGACGGGGGGTTAACCCCACCGTCCGTCCGGCGGGAGCGGGGTCACGGCGAGGCGATGGTCGCGATGACGCCGATGATCACGAAGATCGCGAGGAAGGAGCCGAAGACGATCAGCATCTTCTTCTGGCCGTGCTGGGGGTTCGGGTCGAGGACTGGCATACGGCAAGTCTCGCATCCCGCGCGCGGACCGCTCCCGGCGGGCCACCGGCCGGGACCGGCCCGCCGTCCGGCCGGTCAGAGGGCGGCCGTCCGGCCGGTCAGAGGGCGGCCGTCCGGCCGGTCAGCGGGCGGCCGTCCGGCCGGTCAGCGGGCGGCCGTCCGGCCGGTCAGCGGGCCGCCTCGTCCTCCACCGTGCGGTTGCGCCCGGCCAGGACGCCCACCACGATCTGCGGCACCATCAGCGCGCTCATCAGGGCGATCGGCAGTCCCCAGCCGCCGCTGTGCTGGTACAGCACGCCCACCAGGAGCGGGCCCGGGATGGAGATGAGGTAGCCGGTGCTCTGCGCGAAGGCGGACAGCTGGGCGACGCCCGCCCCGGTCCTGGCCCGCATCCCGACCATGGTCAGCGCCAGCGGGAAGGCGCAGTTGGAGACACCGAGCAGCAGGGCCCAGGCCCAGGCGCCGCCGACCGGCGCGAAGTACAGACCGGCGTATCCGGCGAGCCCGCACACGCCCAGGACCACCACGATCGGACCCTGGTGGGGCAGGCGGGTCGCCACGCGCGGGATGACGAAGGCGAGCGGCACGCCCATCACCATGATGACGGCGAGCAGCAGTCCGGCGGTGCCGGCGGAGACGCCCGAGTCCCGGAAGATCTGCGCCATCCAGCCCATCGTGATATAGGCGGCGGTGGCCTGGAGACCGAAGAAGACGGCGAGCGCCCAGGCCGTGCGGCTGCGGGTGATGCGCAGCGGGGGCTGTTCCGCGGACTTCCCGCCCTCCGGGCCCGACCCCGGCTGCGGCGCGGACGGCACCGTGGCGGCCGGCGCCTTCCGGTTCCGTACGAACGGAATCCAGGGCAGGACGGCCAGCGCGGGCAGCACGGCCCAGACCGCGAGGCCGGGCTGCCAGTGACCGCCCAGCGCGTCGGTCAGGGGCACGGTCGCCGCCGCGGCGACGGAGGTGCCGAAGGCGAGGGCCATCGAGTACAGGCCGGTCATGGAACCGACGCGGTCGGGGAAGTAGCGCTTGACGATGACCGGCATCAGGACGTTGCTGACCGCGATGCCCATCAGCGCCAGGGCGGTGGCGGCCAGGAAGCCGCCCGTGCCGCCGGCGTACGGGCGTATCAGCAGGCCCGCGGTGATGGCGACCATGCCGGCGCAGACCACCGCGCCGGGCCCGAAGCGGCGGGCCAGCCGGGGGGCGGTGACCCCGAAGACGGCGAAGCAGAGCGGCGGCACGGAGGTGAGCAGTCCGGCGATGCTGCCGCTCATGCCGAGGCCGTCGCGGACCTCCTCCAGGAGCGCGCCCAGGCTCGTGATGGCGGGGCGCAGGTTCACCGCGGCCAGGACGATGCCGAGCATGAGCAGCCGGGTCGTCCACGTCGTCCACGCGCGCGTGGCGGTCGCCTCGCCGGGTACCTCGGGCACGCCGCTCTCGGCAGGCGCCTGCACGCGAGCCTCCGTGGGGGTTTCCGTACGTGTCTCCGTCCGGGTTTCGTCACTAGCCATGAGACCCATCATAGAATCATGGGATGATTGTCTGTCCACTCGCTCGTCCCTCCGTGTGCGAAGGTGTGCCATGCCGCTGAACCATCCCCGTCGTTCGGCACTGTCCGAGCAGGTCATCGCGGCGCTGCGGCAGCAGATCGCCTCGGGCGAGTGGCCGGTCGGGTCCCGCATTCCCACGGAGCCCGAGCTGGTCGAGCAGCTCGGCGTCGCCCGGAACACGGTCCGCGAGGCCGTCCGCGCGCTGGCCCACAACGGTCTGCTGGACATCCGCCAGGGCTCCGGCACGTACGTCGTGGCGACCAGCGAGCTGGCCGGCGTGATGCAGCGCCGCTTCGCCGACGCCGATCCCCGGCACATCGCCGAGCTGCGTTCCACGCTGGAGTCGGCCGCCGCACGCCTGGCCGCCGAGCGGCGCACGGAGCGGGACCTCAAGCAGATCGACGGGCTGCTGCTGCGCCGGGAGGAGGCCTGGGAGTCGGGTGACGCGGAGGCCTTCGTGTCGGCGGACGCCACGTTCCACCTGGCCGTCGTGGCCGCCTCGCACAACGACGTGATGACGGCGATGTACGCGGACCTGGGCGAGGTGATGCGGGACTGGCTGCGCGGCGACGTGGGCGAGGGCATGTCCCCGGCGATGCACATGGACCACGCCCGGCTGGTGGACGCGATCCGCGCGGGCGACGCGGCGACGGCGGCCGAGGAGGCGGCGGCTTATCCGTTCGTGTGCCGGCCGGCGCTGTTCTCCCCGCCCTCGGGCGACTGACCCGCGCCACCGCGGTGACACGCCCGCCGCACCACCGCGGTGACACGCCCGCCGTGACGGCGCGAGGGCCCGCACCCCGTACGGGATGCGGGCCCTCGGGCGAGGCGGCGGGTCAGGCGCCGATGGCGTGCAGACCGCCGTCGACGTGGACGATCTCCCCCGTGGTCTTCGGGAACCAGTCGCTCAGCAGCGCGACGATGCCGCGGCCGGCCGGCTCCGGGTCCTTCAGGTCCCACTCCAGCGGGGAGCGGGTGTCCCACACGGACGCCAGCTCGCTGAAGCCCGGGATGGACTTGGCGGCCATGGAACCGATCGGGCCCGCCGAGATCAGGTTGCAGCGGATGTTCTGCTTGCCCAGGTCACGGGCCATGTAGCGGCTGGTGGCCTCCAGCGCGGCCTTGGCCGGGCCCATCCAGTCGTACTGCGGCCAGGCGAACTGCGCGTCGAAGGTGAGGCCGACGACCGAACCGCCGTTCTGCATCAACGGCAGGCAGGCCATGGTCAGCGACTTCAGGGAGAACGCCGACACGTGCATGGCGGTGGCGACCGACTCGAACGGCGCGTTGAGGAAGTTGCCGCCGAGGGCGTCCTGCGGGGCGAAGCCGATGGAGTGCACGACGCCGTCGAGGCCGCCCAGCTCCTCGCCGACGACGTCGGCGAGCCGGGCGAGGTGCTCCTCGTTGGTGACGTCCAGCTCGATGACCTTGGCGGGCTTCGGCAGCTTCTTGGCGATGCGCTCGGTCAGGGTGGGGCGGGGGAACGCGGTCAGGATGATCTCGGCGCCCTGCTCCTGGGCCAGCTTCGCGGCGTGGAAGGCGATGGAGGACTCCGTCAGCACGCCCGTGATCAGGACGCGCTTGCCCTCGAGAATTCCGCTCATGGTGATCAGTGACCCATTCCCAGTCCGCCGTCAACGGGGATGACGGCTCCAGTGATGTACGAGGCGTCGTCCGAGGCGAGGAACCGCACCGTCGCGGCGATCTCCTCCGGCCGCGCGTACCGCCCCAGCGGCACCTGCGACACGATGTTGGCCCGCTGCTCGTCGGTGAGCACCTTGGTCATGTCGGTGTCGACGAAGCCGGGCGCGACGACGTTGAAGGTGATGTTGCGCGACCCCAGCTCACGGGCGAGGGAGCGCGCGAAGCCGACCAGGCCGGCCTTGGAGGCGGCGTAGTTCGCCTGCCCCGCGGAGCCGAGCAGCCCGACGACCGACGAGATGAGGACGACGCGGCCCTTCTTGGCGCGCAGCATGGCGCGGTTGGCGCGCTTGACGACGCGGAAGGTGCCGGTGAGGTTGGTCTCGACGACGGAGGTGAAGTCCTCCTCCGACATGCGCATCAGGAGCTGGTCCTTGGTGACGCCGGCGTTGGCGATCAGGACCTCGACGGGACCGTGTGTCTCCTCGATCTCCTTGTAGGCCTGCTCCACCTGCTCGGTGTCGGTGATGTCGCACTTGACGGCCAGGAAGCCCTCCGGCGGCTCACCCGAGCGGTATGTGATCGCGACCTTGTCGCCGGCGTCGGCGAAAGCGCGGGCGATGGCGAGGCCGATGCCCCGGTTTCCTCCGGTGACGAGAACCGAGCGGCTCAACGGATCACCCTTTCCCTAGCGGTCGTCCACCCGTCCGTTCACCCGTACGGCGGGCGGGGGCGGCAGGCGGCTTCCTCGGAAATCTATCGGTCCCCGGCCTCCCTCAGAGACTCGGGCACCCACAGTGGCTTACGGGGCTGTCTGTCGGATCCCTACAGAACCGGTCCCCGGCGCGGCGGGAAAGGTGTGGTCGCCGGATCGCCGACGCGACATGATGCGGCGCAGCCCCCGGTGTCGCGGCAGACGACCGGTCACGTCGACAGAAAGAGACGCAGGTGCCTCACAGCATCGACCAAGCCTTCACGGCACTCCCCCTACGCGCCCTCGCCGACGCCGCCCTCGCCCGTGCGCGTGCCCTCGGCGCGGAGCACGCGGACTTCCGCCTCGAGCGGGTGCGCAGCGCGTCCTGGCGGCTCAGGGACGCCCGGCCCGCCGGGTCCTCGGACACCACCGACCTCGGGTACGCGGTGCGGGTGGTGCACGGCGGTACGTGGGGGTTCGCGTCCGGCGTGGACCTGACCCTGGACGCCGCGGCCAAGGTCGCCTCGCAGGCGGTGGCGATGGCGAAGCTGTCGGCGCAGGTGATCAGGACCGCCGGGTCGGACGAGAGGGTGGAGCTGGCCGCCGAGCCCGTGCACGCCGACCGGACGTGGATCTCGGCGTACGAGATCGATCCCTTCACCGTGCCCGACGAGGAGAAGTCGGCCCTGCTGGCCGACTGGAGCGCGCGGCTGCTGGCGGCGGACGGGGTCGACCACGTGGACGCCTCGCTGCTCACCGTGCACGAGAACAAGTTCTACGCCGACACCGCCGGGACCGTGACCACCCAGCAGCGGGTGCGGCTGCACCCGGTGCTCACCGCCGTGTCGGTGGACGACTCCAGCGGCGAGTTCGACTCCATGCGCACGCTGGCGCCGCCGGCCGGGCGGGGCTGGGAGTACCTGACCGGGACGGGCTGGAACTGGGACGCGGAGCTGGCCGAGATCCCGGAGCTGCTCGCGGAGAAGATGCGCGCGCCGAGCGTCGAGGCGGGGCTGTACGACCTGGTCGTCGACCCGTCGAACCTGTGGCTGACCATCCACGAGTCCATCGGGCACGCCACCGAGCTGGACCGCGCCCTCGGCTACGAGGCCGCCTACGCCGGCACCTCCTTCGCCACCTTCGACCAGCTCGGCAAGCTGCGCTACGGCTCCGAACTGATGAACGTCACCGGCGACCGCACCGCCGAGCACGGCCTGGCGACCGTCGGATACGACGACGAGGGCGTCGAGGGCCAGTCCTGGGACCTGGTGAAGGACGGCACGCTGGTGGGTTACCAGCTCGACCGGCGGATCGCGAGGCTCACCGGGTTCGAGCGGTCCAACGGGTGCGCCTACGCCGACTCCCCCGCGCACGTGCCGGTGCAGCGGATGGCCAACGTGTCGCTGCGCCCGGATCCGGGCGGGCTGTCGACCGAGGACCTGATCGGGAGCGTGGACCGCGGGATCTACGTCGTCGGGGACCGGTCCTGGTCCATCGACATGCAGCGCTACAACTTCCAGTTCACCGGTCAGCGGTTCTTCCGGATCGAGAACGGGCGGCTCGCCGGACAGCTGCGGGACGTGGCGTACCAGGCGACGACCACCGACTTCTGGGGGTCCATGGCGGCCGTCGGCGGCCCGCAGACGTACGTCCTGGGCGGTGCCTTCAACTGCGGCAAGGCCCAGCCGGGGCAGGTCGCGGCCGTCTCGCACGGCTGCCCGTCCGCCCTCTTCAAGGGAGTCAACATTCTGAACACCACCCAGGAGGCCGGTCGATGAGCGTCCGCAGCAGCAAGCCGCACGAGATCGTCGAGCGGGCGCTGGAGCTGTCCCGGGCCGACGGGTGCGTCGTCATCGCCGACGAGGAGTCCACCGCCAACCTGCGCTGGGCGGGCAACACGCTCACCACCAACGGCGTCACGCGCGGGCGCACGCTGACGGTCGTCGCCACCGTCGACGGGCGGGAGGGCACCGCGTCCGGGGTCGTGTCGCGCTCGGCGGTGACCGTGGACGAGCTGGAGCCCCTGGTGCGGGCCGCCGAGGCCGCCGCACGGGGCGCCGGACCGGCCGAGGACGCGCAGCCGCTGGTCACGGGCGGGCCGGCGGCGCCGGACTTCACCGACGCGCCCGCCGAGACCTCGTCGGCGGTGTTCGCCGACTTCGCCCCGGCGCTCGGGGAGGCGTTCGCCCGCGCGCGTGCGGGCGGGCGGGAGCTGTACGGGTTCGCGAACCACGAGATGACGTCGACGTACGTGGGCACCTCGACGGGGCTCAGGCTGCGGCACGACCAGCCGAACGGGACGCTGGAGCTGAACGCCAAGTCGCCGGACCGGACCCGGTCGGCGTGGGCGGGGCAGGCCACCCGGGACTTCAAGGACGTCGACCCGGCGGCCCTCGACGCCGAGCTGGCCGTACGGCTCGGCTGGGCCGAGCGCCGGGTGGAGCTGCCCGCGGGGCGCTACGAGACGCTGCTGCCGCCCACCGCGGTCGCGGACCTGCTGATCTACCAGTACTGGTCGGCGTCCGGTCGGGACGCGGTCGAGGGGCGCACGGTGTTCTCCAAGCCCGGCGGCACCCGGGTCGGCGAGCGGCTGGGCGCACTGCCGCTGACGCTGCGCAGTGATCCGCACGAGCCGGGGCTGGAGAGCGCGCCGTTCGTGGTCGCGCACTCCTCGGGCGGCGACCAGTCGGTGTTCGACAACGGGCTGCCGGTGACGGCGACCGACTGGATCCGCGCGGGTGAGCTGCACCGGCTGACGACCACCCGGCACAGCGCGGGGCTGACCGGGCTGCCGGTGGCGCCCGCGGTCGGCAACCTGATCCTGGACGGCGGCGACCCCGACCGCTCCCTGGCGGACATGGTCGCGGGCACGGAGCGCGGGCTGCTGCTGACCTGCCTCTGGTACATCCGCGAGGTCGACCCGGCGACGCTGCTGCTGACCGGGCTGACCCGGGACGGCGTCTACCTCGTGGAGCACGGCGAGGTCGTCGGCGAGGTGAACAACTTCCGGTTCAACGAGTCGCCGGTGGACCTGCTGGGGCGGGCCTCGGAGGCCGGGCGCACGGAGAGGACGCTGCCCCGGGAGTGGGGCGACTGGTTCACCAGGGCCGCGATGCCGGCGCTGCGGGTCCCCGATTTCAATATGAGCTCTGTCAGCCAGGGCGTATAACCTCGTACCTGATTTGCGAGACCACTCGACACGACTCGATACGTCTCGATACAGGACCAGTCAAGGAGACACGAGAACCGTGACGGACATCGTCGACGAGCTGAAGTGGCGCGGGCTGTTCGCCCAGTCCACCGACGAGGACGCTTTGCGCAAGGCGCTCGCGGACGGTCCCGTCACGTTCTATTGCGGTTTCGACCCGACCGCGCCGTCCCTGCACGTGGGGCACCTGGTGCAGGTACTCACCGTGCGCCGGCTCCAGCAGGCCGGGCACCGGCCGCTGGCGCTGGTGGGCGGGGCCACGGGTCAGATCGGCGACCCGCGTCCGACCGCGGAGCGCACGCTGAACTCGCCGGAGACCGTCGCGGGCTGGGTCCAGCGGCTGCGGGGCCAGATCGAGCCGTTCCTGTCCTTCGAGGGCGAGAACGCCGCGGTGATGGTCAACAACCTCGACTGGACCGAGGGCCTGTCGGCGATCGAGTTCCTGCGGGACATCGGCAAGCACTTCCGGGTCAACAAGATGCTGACCAAGGACTCCGTCGCCCGGCGTCTGGAGTCCTCCGAGGGCATCAGCTACACGGAGTTCAGCTACCAGCTGCTCCAGGCGATGGACTTCCTCCAGCTCTACCGGAGGTACGGCTGCACGATGCAGCAGGGCGGCAGCGACCAGTGGGGCAACCTCACGGCCGGCCTCGACCTGCTGCACCGCCTGGAGCCGGACGCGTCCGTGCACGCCTACGCGACCCCGCTGATGACCAAGGCGGACGGCACCAAGTTCGGCAAGACCGAGGGCGGCGCCGTCTGGCTCGACCCGGAGATGACCACGCCGTACGCGTTCTACCAGTTCTGGCTGAACGTGGACGACCGGGACATCTCGACGTACATGCGGATCCTGTCCTTCCGCTCCCGTGCGGAGCTGGAGGAGCTGGAGCGGCAGACCGAGGAGCGGCCGCAGGCGCGGGCCGCGCAGCGCGCGCTGGCCGAGGAGCTGACGACGCTGGTGCACGGCGCCGACCAGACGGCCGCCGTGATGGCCGCGTCCAGGGCTCTCTTCGGCCAGGGCGAGCTGGCGGAGCTGGACGAGCGGACGCTGGCTGCGGCCCTCTCCGAGCTGCCGCACGTCCGGGTCGCCGAGCCGGCCCCGGTCGTCGACCTGTTCGCCGAGGTGGGCCTGGTGGCCAGCAAGTCCGCCGCGCGCCGCACGGTGAAGGAGGGCGGCGCCTACGTGAACAACGCCAAGGTCACCGGCGAGGACGCCGTCCCCGCCAAGGAGGACCTGCTGCACGGACGCTGGCTGGTGCTGCGCCGCGGCAAGAAGAACCTGGCCGCGGTGGAGGTCACCGGCGCCTGAGCGGGCGCACACGCGAGGGGCGTGCTCCGCAGCCGCACGGCTGCCGGAGTCCGCCCCTTCGCCCTGCCGGGTCCCGGGGGCCGTCAGGCCCGTTCGCGCCGCTTGTTGCCGCGCATCGCCGTGTAGGCCGCGTCACCGAGGCCGACGACGATGATCGCGGCCACCAGCTGGAACAGGTGCCGCCACCAGTCGATGCCGGAGGTCGCGTCGACGCCGGCCGCGCGGGCGATGGCGTTGCCGACGATCGCGCCGATCATGCCGCAGATGGTGGTCAGCCACAGCGGCATGTGCTGCTTGCCGGGAATGATCGCCTTGGCGATCAAGCCGAGCACGAATCCCACGATGATCGCCCACAACCAGCCCATGGCTGCCTCCTCGTCCGGCTCTACGCGAGCATTGCCACCAGTGTTCGGCCGTACCGCGTACGGCGCATGCCGCGTACCGCCGAACGGGGTACGGGCGGCTCCGCCGGGCGGCGCAGGCGGTGCGGCCGGACCGGAGGCGACCCGGTCTCGTGGGCGGAGCGGGCGCGGCGTAACCTGGGGAGTTGTCCGGGACCGGAGTCCCCGAGCGGCCGCGGACGAGAGCGGGGCGGGGAGAGTCCGATACGGGCGGATGGTGGAACCAGATGCGGAAGCAGAGTGCCGGCGGCAGTGCCGAGGTGTTCCGGATCACCGGAGCCCGGACGGGCCTCCAGGAGGACGTGCGCGGGCGGCAGCGGCGGTACATCATCTCGATGTCGATCCGTACCGCGTCGGTGATCCTCGCGGTATGCCTGTGGAACGTGGAACGGCACGTCGCGATCGTGGCCCTGGTCCTCGGGGCGGCCCTGCCGTACATCGCGGTCGTGATCGCCAACGCCGGGCGTGAGAACGCGCCATCCTTGCCGTCGACGTTCGTGACGGCGCCGACCCCGCCGATGATCATGCCGCCGCGGGCCGGGGGCGGTGCGGCGGAATCCGTCCCGGAGGGCGCCGCCGCCGATCCGGCGCCGGGTGCGGGCGGCGATTCGCGCGGCCGGCCGTGACCGCTGCGCCGCTTCCCGGTGGCGTCGATTCCACGCCAGGCCGAAGAAATGCTCAGATGAATCGTGTGGTTCCGGTGCCGGGCGGCGGGTGGGCCGTGACATACTTCGTACGCGCTCCGCATCCCCCGTCGGAGCGACGGACCGACGCCGGGCAGCTCCCCCCGTGGCTGCTCGGCGTCGCCTTGTGTGGGGGCCCTGTGCGTGGATCTGTGAGACCAACCTGTGAGTGACGAAACCACCCCGATCTGCTCCGCCAAGGGCTGCCGCACCCCCGCCGTGTGGGTGCTGGCGTGGAACAACCCGAAGCTGCACACCCCGGAACGCCGCAAGACGTGGATCGCGTGCGACGAGCACCGCGAGCACCTGTCCCAGTTCCTCGGGGTGCGGGGTTTCCTGAAGGACGTGGTCCCGCTCGCCGAGTGGGAAGCGCCCGAGGACTCCGGCCGCTCCTAGGACCGGCCCCCGGCCTCGACTCAGCCTCCGATCGCCGACATCGGGCGGTCGGGCTGGACGAACGTCGGGTCGTCGAGGCCCGCGCCCGCCTTCTTGCCCCACATGGCCAGCCGCCAGATGCGGGCGATCTCCTCGTCGGGGGCGTCGGAGCGCAGGGCCGCGCGCAGGTCGGTCTCCTCGGTGGCGAACAGGCAGGTGCGCACCTGGCCGTCCGCGGTCAGCCGGGTGCGGTCGCAGGCCGAGCAGAACGGGCGGGTGACGGACGCGATGACGCCGACGCGGTGCGGGCCGCCGTCCACGAGCCAGCGTTCGGCCGGGGCCGAGCCGCGCTCCTCGGACCCCTCGGCGGTCAGCTCGAAGCGGGTGCGCAGGGAGGCCAGGATGTCACCGGCGGTGACCATGCCCTCGCGCTTCCAGCCGTGCTGGGCGTCCAGGGGCATCTGCTCGATGAACCGCAGTTCGTAGTCGTGCTCGACGGCCCAGGCCAGCAGGTCGGGGGCCTCGTCGGCGTTGAGCCCCGGCATCAGGACGCTGTTGACCTTGACCGGGGTCAGTCCGGCCTCGCGGGCGGCCTCCAGGCCCTCCAGGACGTCCTTGTGGCGGTCCCGGCGGGTGAGGGTCTTGAAGACGTCGGGGCGCAGGGTGTCCAGGGAGACGTTGACCCGGTCCAGGCCCGCCGCCTTCAGGGCCGCGGCCGTGCGCCGGAGGCCGATGCCGTTGGTCGTGAGCGACATCTGGGGGCGGGGCTCCAGGGCCGCCACGCGCTCGACGATGCCGACCAGGCCGGGGCGCAGCAGCGGCTCGCCGCCGGTGAAGCGGACCTCCTCGATGCCGAGGGAGGTGACCGCGATGTCGATGAGGCGGACGATCTCGTCGTCCGTGAGCAGATCGGGCTTGGCCAGCCACTGGAGGCCCTCTTCGGGCATGCAGTAGGTGCAGCGCAGATTGCAGCGGTCGGTGAGCGAGACCCTCAGGTCGGTGGCCACTCGGCCGTAGGTGTCGATGAGCACGTGGGCCCCCTCCCTCGACGCGGATCGGCGGAGCACTTCTCTCCTCCGACACCGTCGAGCCTACGTGACCGGTCGGACATCGACATCGGCCCGAACCCACGACGCGCGACGCGGCCGCGTCGTAGGGATCTACGAGCGGCCGCGTCGGTGCGGGTCGGGCGCGGGGCCCACAGGGGGTCCGGCGGGGGCGTCAGTGCGCTCCGGTGCCGGTCAGGGACCGGACCTCCAGCTCCGCGTACTTCGCCTTGTCCGGCTCCTCCTTGGACAGGACCGTGCCGAGCCAGCCCATCAGGAAGCCGAACGGGATCGAGATGATGCCCGGGTTCTTGAGCGGGAACCAGGCGAAGTCGACGTCCGGGAACATCGCCTTGGGGTCGCCGGAGACGACGGGCGAGAACAGCACCAGGCCGACGGCGACGATCAGGCCGCCGTAGATCGACCACAGGGCGCCCTGCGTGGTGAACCTCTTCCAGAACAGGCTGTAGAGGATCGTCGGCAGGTTGGCGGACGCGGCGACGGCGAAGGCCAGCGCGACCAGGCCGGCCACGTTCAGGTCCCGGGCGAGGGCGCCGAGCGCGATGGAGACGATGCCGATGAAGACGGTCGCCCAGCGGGCCGCCCGCATCTCCTCCTTCTCGGTGGCCTGCCCCTTGCGGATGACGTTGGCGTAGATGTCGTGCGCGAAGGACGAGGACGAGGCGAGGGTGAGGCCGGCGACCACGGCGAGGATGGTCGCGAAGGCCACCGCCGAGATCGTGGCGAGCAGGATCGCGCCCCAGGCCGAGTCGACGCCTCCGACGTGCAGCGCGAGCAGCGGCGCGGCCGTGTTGCCGGACGGGTTGGACTCGGTGATCTCCTTCGGCCCGACGAGCGCCGCCGCGCCGAAGCCGAGGGCGATGGTCATCAGGTAGAAGGCGCCGATGATGCCGATGGCCCAGTTCACGGACTTACGGGCGGCCTTGGCGTTGGGCACCGTGTAGAAGCGGATCAGGATGTGCGGCAGGCCGGCGGTGCCGAGCACCAGGGCGATGCCCAGGGAGATGAAGTCGAGCTTGGTGGTGCCCGTCGCGCCGTACTGGAGGCCGGGCTCCAGGAAGGCGGAGCCCGCGCCGCTGTTCTCCGCGGCCTTGCCGAGCAGGTCGGAGATGTTGAAGTCGAACTTCAGCAGCACCAGGAAGGTGATCAGGATGGTGCCGCCGATCAGCAGCACGGCCTTGACCATCTGGACCCAGGTGGTGCCCTTCATGCCGCCGATGGTGACGTACACGATCATCAGGACGCCGACGAGGGCGACGATGAGGATCTTGCCCGCGTCGGAGGTGATGCCGAGCAGCAGCGAGACCAGGACGCCCGCGCCCGCCATCTGGGCCAGCAGGTAGAAGATCGAGACGACGATCGTGGAGGTGCCCGCCGCGGTGCGCACGGGCCGCTGGCGCATGCGGTACGCGAGGACGTCGCCCATCGTGTAGCGGCCGGAGTTCCGGAGCGGCTCGGCGACCAGGAGCAGGGCCACCAGCCAGGCGACCAGGAAGCCGATGGAGTACAGGAAGCCGTCGTAGCCGAAGAGGGCGATGGCGCCGGCGATGCCGAGGAAGGACGCCGCCGACATGTAGTCGCCGGAGACGGCGAGGCCGTTCTGGAAGGCGCTGAACTGGCGGCCGCCCGCGTAGAAGTCGGCCGCGTCCTTGGTCTGGCGGCCCGCCCACACGGTGATGCCGAGCGTGGCGAGCACGAAGACCGCGAAGAGCGTGATGATCAGCGGCCGGTGCTCGCTCGCCTCGTTGGCGGCCAGCTCGGCGGCGAATACGGACTGTGCGGGGCTCATGCGCCGCCCTCCATCCGGGACTTGATGGCCTCGGCCTTGGGGTCGAGCTTCGCGGCGGCGTGCCGCGAGTACCACCAGGCGATGAGGAACGTGGTGACGAACTGGGCGATGCCGAAGACGAACGCGACGTTGATGTTGCCGAACAGCTTGGTGCCCATGAAGCCGCCGGCGTAGTTCGACAGCAGCACGTACAGCAGGTACCAGGCCACGAAGGCGACGGTCAGCGGGAACGCGAAGGAGCGGAAGGAGCGGCGCAGTTCGGCGAACTCAGCGCTCTGCTGCACTTCGGAGAACTCCTCGGCGGACGGAAGCGGGCGTTCCCCTTTCGCGGGGGGTGGTACGTCGGTGGCCACGGAGTCTCCTCGTACGACGGACATGACGGCTTGGACCTCGGTGTTCTCGCAGGGAACCGATCGTGCTCGGGTTCCCTGTCCAACGACACGGCGCCCCGCGGGGACCGGTTCAACACCCGTGGCACTTTCCGAAGTCGTCCTCGGCGGGTCATTGCTGGCCAGCGACTTCGGGGGATAACTTCGCCCTGCACCACTACGTCATGTACCTGCCCGGCCCGTTTCACCCGTGCCCGGGCAGGTGCTGTTTGCCGGATGATGTGGAGACCCCATGGATCATCTGCGCTTCCCGCGCGACCCGCGCTCCAGACGCGGGCTCGTTTCCCGAGCTTTCCCGACGGACTGGAGACATCACGCATGACCGCTCCCCTCTCGCGTCACCGCCGTGCCCTCGCGATTCCGGCGGGCCTGGCCGTGGCCGCGTCGCTCGCGTTCCTGCCGGGCACCCCGGCCGCCGCGACCCCCGCGGCCGAGGCCGCCCCCTCGACGACGGCGGACGCGACCTCGCTCAGCTACGTCGTCAACGTCGCCCCCGGGCACCGTCCTTCGGCCACCGTGCGGCGGGCGATAGCCAAGGCGGGCGGCACGATCGTCACGTCGTACGACCGGATCGGCGTGATCGTCGTCCACTCCGCCAACCCCGACTTCGCCCAGACCGTCCGCAAGGTGCGCGGCGTGCAGTCGGCCGGCGCCACCCGCACCGCGCCGCTGCCCTCGGCCGCCACCACCGACACGGGCGCGCCCCAGGTGCTCGGCGCCGAGGAACTGGCCGCCGCCAGGGCCTCCTCCGCGAAGGCCGGCAGCCAGGACCCGCTGGAGTCGCTCCAGTGGGACCTGCCCGCCATCAAGGCGGACAAGGCGCACGAGAAGTCGCTGGGCAGCAAGAAGGTGACCGTCGCCGTCATCGACACCGGCGTGGACGACACCCACCCGGACATCGCCCCGAACTTCGACCGGCAGGCGTCCGTCAACTGCGTGGCGGGCAAGCCGGACACCGCCGACGGCGCCTGGCGGCCGAGCGCGGCGGAGAGCCCGCACGGCACCCACGTGGCCGGCGAGATAGCCGCCGCCAAGAACGGCGTCGGCATGACCGGTGTGGCGCCCGGGGTGAAGGTCGCCGGCATCAAGGTCTCCAACCCCGACGGCTTCTTCTACACCGAGGCCGTGGTCTGCGGCTTCATGTGGGCGGCCGAGCACGGCGTCGACGTGACGAACAACAGCTACTACACCGACCCGTGGTACTTCAACTGCAAGGACGACCCGGACCAGAAGGCACTCGTCGAGGCCGTCTCGCGGGCCTCGCGGTACGCGGAGAAGAAGGGCGCGGTCAACGTCGCCGCGGCCGGCAACGAGAACTACGACCTCACCTCGGACGAGATCACCGACCCGTCCTCGCCGAACGACACCACGCCCGGCGACCGGACGGTCGACCCGTCGAAGTGCCTGGACATCCCGACCCAGCTGCCCGGCGTCGTGACGGTCGCGGCGACCGGTGCGAAGGGCCTCAAGTCGTCCTTCTCCAACCACGGCCTCGGCGTCGTCGACATCGCCGCGCCCGGCGGCGACTCGACGGCCTACCAGACCCCGGAGCCGCCCGCCACCAGCGGTCTGATCCTGGGCACGCTGCCCGGCGGCAAGTGGGGCTACATGGCCGGTACGTCGATGGCCTCGCCGCACGTCGCGGGTGTCGCCGCCCTCATCAAGTCGACGCACCCGCACGCCTCCCCCGCCATGGTGAAGGCCCTGCTGTACGCCGAGGCCGACGCCACGGCGTGCACCAAGCCGTACGACATCGACGGCGACGGCAAGGTCGACGCGGTGTGCGAGGGCCCGAAGAACCGCAACGGCTTCTACGGCTGGGGCATGGCCGACGCACTGGACGCGGTGACCTGGTAGCCGGTACGCGCAGGCGCACGTGACGCGGGGGCGGCGGCCCGGTTTCCACCCGGTCCGCCGCCTCCCGCCGTGCGGCAGTATCTGCGTCATGGAGACCTACGAAGACCCCGCCACCTGGGCGCCCGAACCGGTGCGCCCCCGCTGGTCGCTGGCCCTGAGGTTCGTCGCGACCCTGCTGTTCTTCCCGCTGCTGTGCGCGTTCTGGCTGGCGGTGGCCGTGGTCCTCTTCGTGGTGGGTCTGTTCGCCGACGCGATCGCGGCGGTCAGCGAGGGCTTCGAACGCGGCTACATGCGGTTCATGGACGACACCCTCGGCGGGATCGCCCGGCTGGGTGCGTGGTGTGTGACGTGGCCCGAGCTGCGGCACGAGGGGGACGTCCCCTACTACCGGGCACGGGTCGAGAAAGTGGTGGGCAACTGGACCAGGCAGGCCTCCGCCCCGCGCGAGCCGAAGAAGGCGCGGCCGCCCGTGGAATGCGCGATACCGCGGCGCGTCTACCGCGGGACGGGCGGACGGTACGTCGCCGAAGTCGCCCTCGCCCAGGGGTGGGAGCTGCGGCCCACGGACGTGCGCAAGGAGGTGCGGCTGTGGTGGTCGGCCGCTTCCCGCCCGCAGGACGCCTCCGCGGCCGACGCGGCGGCGGACTCATGACGGCGACGGCTGACTCCTGACGGCGACGGCGACGGCGACGGCGACGGCGACGGCGACGGCGACGGCGACGGCGACGGCGACGGCGACGGCGGAACTTGCCCGGATCTGGTGACTTGGTGAAGATCCTGGGGTGACCTCGATACGCCCCCCGTCCCGGCCCACCGGCACCGGCACCGGCACCGGACGCCACTCGCGGCCCTCCGGGACGGGCCGGACCGTGGCCGTACTCGTGCTGGTGGTGCTGGGCGCACTGATACCCGTGCTCGGCCCGTCCCCCGCCCTGCACGGCACCGGGGAGGCCGAGGCTCCCGGCACCGGCGGCATCGCCCTGCTGCGCACGGTGCTCTTCGCCGCGCTGAGCGTCCCGCTCGGCGAACTCTTCGTGAACCGCCTGGCCCGGTCGCTGCCCGGCGCTCCCGCGGACCGGCCCCGCAGCTGGTCGCCGTACGCGGCCGCCGCCGGTTTCGCCGCCGCCCTCGGGCTGGCCTCGGTGGTGGCCACGGGCAACCTGGTGCCGGGCTCCGCCGCGGACGTCGACGTCGGCGGTCTCTACGCCTCCCGCGACGGCAAGCTGGCGCTCCTGGAGGTCAACGGATTCCTCGCGGCCTGGCTGTGCGCGACCTCGCGCCGGCCCGGACTCCAGGTGTGGCCGCTGGCCGCGGTGATCGTCGCGGACGCGTTGCGCGCGCACCCCAACACCGAGTACAGCCCGCTGCTCGGCTCCGGTCTGACCCTCGTCCATCTGACGTGCGCCTCGCTGTGGGTGGGCGGTCTGCTGTACGCGCTGCGGACCCTGCGGCGGTGGCGGGGAGCCGAGGCGGGGCCGGCCCTGCTGGGGCTCTACGCGCGCGTGGCGGCCGTCCTGCTGGCGGTCCTCACGGCGACCGGGGTGGGCAGTTCGCTGCGCCGGATGCCGGCGGGCACGATCCTGGACCAGCTGACGGACACCGCGTACGGGCGGGTCCTGCTCGCCAAGGTGCTCCTGGTGGCCGCCGTCGCCGCCCTCGCGCTCTGGGCCAGGATCCGGCTGGGCCGCGCGGCCGATCCGCTGACCGCCTGCTCCCCCGCGCGCGCGGAGGTCGCCGCGCTGGGCGTGGTGGTCGCGGTGTCGGGGCTCCTGACGGCCCTTCCGGTGCCGATCCGGTGGTGAGCGCGCGCACGGGGCGCCGCAACGCTCCTTCGGTGCCCGGAACTTGACGGCACGGGGCCCCTGCGGGACCGGAGTGTCGGTCCCGGCCCGTATCCTCATTGACCATGCTCGAAGACCGTACGACCGCAGCGCCGTCCGCCACGGCGTGGCCGACCGCGTATCCGCAGGGGTACGCGGTCGTCGACGTGGAGACCACCGGCCTGGCCCGCGACGACCGCATCATCTCGGCGGCCGTCTACCGGCTGGACGCCCGCGGCGAGGTCGAGGACCACTGGTACACCCTGGTCAATCCGCAGCGGGATCCGGGGCCGGTGTGGATACACGGTCTGACGAGCGAGGTGCTCCGGGACGCGCCGCTCTTCCCGGACGTCGCCGAGGAGTTCGCGGCCCGGCTCGACGGGCGCGTCCTCGTCGCGCACAACGCGGTCTTCGACTGGCAGATGATCGCCCGCGAGTACGCGCGCGCGGAGCGCGAGGCACCGGTGCGTCAACGGCTGTGCACGATCGCCCTGTCCAAGGCCCTGGACCTGCCGCTGCCCAACCACAAGCTGGAGTCGCTGGCCGCGCACTTCGGCGTCGTGCAGCAGCGGGCGCACCACGCGCTGGACGACGCGCGGGTGCTGGCGGAGGCGTTCCGGCCGAGCCTGCTCGCCGCGGCGGCCGGGGACGTGCGGCTGCCGCTGCACGAGTGCCGGCC
Organism: Streptomyces sp. CS113; assembly: GCF_002188365.1. NCBI lineage: Bacteria > Bacillati > Actinomycetota > Actinomycetes > Kitasatosporales > Streptomycetaceae > Streptomyces > Streptomyces sp. CS113. Next base: position 6,679,857 of record NZ_KZ195574.1, on the reverse strand, counting down.
GCTGACCGAGTGGTCGGACCGGCCCGCGCCCCGGATCGGGCAGCAGGCGGGCTACGGGAGCTACCGGCCGAACAGCTGGCGCCCCTCCCGCAAGAGGCCCTCGTGCCCCTATCCCAACCCGGGCCGGTACGAAGCGGGCAAACGGCTCAAGCAGGGCATGCGGGTCGCCTTCTCGGGTGACACCTCCGTCGAGCGCGACCTGCTGGAGGACCGCGCCGTGGAGGCGGGGCTGCACGTCGCGACCAGCCTGTCCCGGCTGACCAGCCTGCTGGTCACCAACGACCCGGACTCGGGGACCTCCAAGGTGGTCAAGGCCCGCCAGTTCGGCACGCCGGTGGTGGACGAGGCGGCCTTCGGGCAGCTGCTCGCGGACGTCGAGCCCGCGGACGCCACACCCTGAGGGCGCGGGCCGCAAAGCCGTGCGGACGGGTGATTCCGGGCGACTCGCCCGGCGCCCGTCGGCCCGCGTTCGCGGCGACGGCCCACCCTGTGGCGCATGGCGACATGCGAAGTCTGCGGCAACAACTACGGAATGTCCTTCGAGGTCCACGCCCAGGGAGCGGTGCACGTCTTCGACTGCTTCTCCTGCGCGATCCACCGGATGGCCCCGATCTGCGAGCACTGCCGGGTGCAGATCATCGGCCAGGGCGTGGAGGTCGACGGGCACTGGTTCTGCGGCGCCCACTGCGCCCGCGCGGAGGGGAGGGCGGGCATCGTCGACAAGGTCTGAGCACGCCGCCGGGCGCGAGCCCGTACCCGCCGCGTGACGCCCCACGACCGAGTTGTACCGTCGTGGGGTGTACCGCTTCCTGTTGTCCCGCCAGTGGGTGATCCTCACGCTGGTCGCCGTGCTGCTCATCCCCACGATGATCAAGCTGGGCTTCTGGCAGATGCACCGCTACGAGGAGCGCACCGCCCGCAACGACCTGGTCGCGCACGCGCTCGAGGCGTCACCGGTGCCCGTGGAGTCGCTGACCGCGCCCGGCGAGAAGATCACCACGCGTGAGCGGTACCGCACCGTCACCGCGAAGGGCAGCTTCGACACGGACCGCGAGGTCGTGGTCCGCCGCCGCACCGACGGCGACGACAACATCGGCTACCACGTACTGACCCCGTTCGTGCTGAACGACGGCAAGGTCCTGCTGGTCAACCGGGGCTGGATCCCCGCGGACGGCCCGAGCCAGACCGCGTTCCCGAAGATTCCCGCGCCGCCCCGGGGCGAGCTGACCCTCACCGGGCGGCTGATGCCCGACGAGACGACCGAGGCGAGCGGCATCAAGGACCTCGAGGGCCTCCCGGACCGGCAGATCATGCTCATCAACAGCGAGCAGCAGGCCGAGCGCCTGGACGCCCGGGTGCTCGGCGGCTACGTGGTCCTGAAGACTCCCGAGCCGAAGAACGACACCCCGAAGGCGATCGGCAGGCCCGGCAACGAGAACGCCGCGCTGAACTTCGCCTACGCGATCCAGTGGTGGCTGTTCGCCGCGGCCGTGCCGGTCGGCTGGTGGTTCCTGGTCCGCCGGGAGAAGCGCGACCGGGAGAGCGCCGAGGACGTCGAGCCCGCGGAGCCGGAACCCGTGGCGGTATAGCCCCGCGGCGGGCGGGCGCGGGCGGATCCGATTGCTCCGGCTCCGGCCGGGAAGAGGTCAACCCGTGCACCCCCACATCGAGGACTACGCGCTCATCGGCGACCAGCAGACCGCGGCCCTGGTCTCCACGGACGGCTCCGTGGACTGGCTGTGCCTGCCCCGCTTCGACTCGGCCGCCTGCTTCGCCAAGCTGCTCGGCGACGAGGACAACGGCCACTGGCGCATCGCCCCCGTGGGCGCCGAACGCTGCACACGGCGTGCCTACCGGCGGGACACCCTCGTCCTGGACACCGAGTGGGAGACCGAGGACGGCGCGGTCCGCGTCACCGACCTGATGCCCCAGCGCGACCGCGCCCCCGACCTCGTCCGCATCGTGGAGGGCCTGCGCGGCGAGGTCACCGTGCGCAGCGCGCTCCGGCTGCGCTTCGACCACGGCTCGATCGTTCCGTGGGTGCGCCGGGCCGACGGGCACCGGGTGGCCGTCGCCGGACCGGACTCGGCGTGGCTGCGCAGCGAGCCCGAGGTGCACAGCTGGGGCCAGGACTTCGGGACGCACGCCGAGTTCACGGTCGCCGCGGGAGAGAAGGTCGCGTTCGTGCTGACCTGGCACCCCTCGCACGAGCCCCGGCCGCCGCTGATCGACCCGTACATGTCGCTGGAGCACAGCGTCGAGGACTGGCGCGAGTGGGCGGCGCGCTGCCGCTACGACGGTCCGCACCGGGACGCCGTGGTCCGCTCCCTGATCACGCTGAAGGCACTCACGTACCAGCCCACCGGCGGCATCGTGGCCGCCCCCACCACCTCGCTGCCGGAGGAGCCGGGCGGCGTGCGCAACTGGGACTACCGCTTCTGCTGGCTGCGCGACTCCACGCTCACCCTGGGCGCCCTGCTCTCGGCGGGCTACCTGGAGGAGGCCGAGGCATGGCGCGACTGGCTGCTGCGCGCGGTCGCGGGCAACCCGGCGGACCTTCAGATCATGTACGGCGTGGCGGGCGAGCGCCGGCTGCCCGAGTCCGAACTGCCGTGGCTGTCCGGCTTCGCCGGTTCCGCGCCCGTGCGCATCGGCAACGACGCGGTGAACCAGCTCCAGCTGGACGTGTACGGCGAGGTCATGGACTCCCTGTCGCTGGCCCGGCTGGCGGGGATGCGGCCCCGGCCGCAGATGTGGGAACTCCAGTGCGCCCTCATGGACTTCCTGGCCACGGTGTGGCGGGAACCGGACGAGGGGCTGTGGGAGGTGCGCGGCGGGCGCCGGCAGTTCGTGCACTCGAAGGTGATGACGTGGGTGGCCCTGGACCGGGCGGTGCGCACGCTGGAGGACCGTCCCGAGCTGGGCGGCGGCGACCTCGACGGCTGGCGGGCGCTGCGCGACGAGGTGCACCGCGAGGTGTGCGAGAAGGGCTACGACCCGGTGCGCAACACCTTCACCCAGTACTACGGCTCGCGGGAGCTGGACGCCTCGCTGCTGCTCGTGCCGCGGGTGGGCTTCCTGCCGCCGGACGACCCGCGGGTGGTCGGCACGGTCGACGCGGTCGGCGCGGAGCTGACCCGGGACGGTCTGGTGCGGCGCTACAGCACCGAGGGCGATCCCGTGGACGGACTGCCGGGCGGCGAGGGGACGTTCCTGGTGTGCTCGTTCTGGTACGCGGACGCGCTGCACGCGACCGGCCGGACGAAGGAGGCCCGGGAGCTGTTCGAGCGGCTGGTGGGGCTCGCCAACGACGTGGGGCTGCTGGCCGAGGAGTACGACCCGGTCTCCGGCCACCAGCTCGGCAACTTCCCGCAGGCCTTCAGTCACGTCGGCCTGGTGAACACGGCCCTCGCCCTGTTCGGGGGCGAGGGGGCAGGATAGGGGCCATGGATCTTGGACTGAAGGACCGGGTGTACGTCGTCACGGGTGCCACCCGTGGCCTGGGCAACGCCGCCGCGCGCGAGTTGGTCGCCGACGGGGCGAAGGTGGTCGTGACGGGGCGGGACGAGAAGAGCGTCGCGGAGGCGGCCTCGGCGCTGGGACCGGACGCGGTCGGGGTGGCCGCGGACAACGCCGACCCGGAGGCCGCGGGGCGGCTGATCGCGACCGCGCGTGAACGCTTCGGCCGTTTCGACGGCGTACTGATCAGCGTGGGCGGGCCGCCGCCCGGGTTCGCCGCCGACACCACGGACGAGCAGTGGCAGTCGGCGTTCGAGTCGGTGTTCCTCGGCGCGGTGCGGCTGGCCCGGACGGCGGCGGCCGAGCTGGCGGACGGCGGGGTGATCGGGTTCGTGCTGTCGGGTTCGGTGCACGAGCCGATCCCCGGCCTGACCATCTCCAACGGTCTGCGCCCCGGGCTGGCGGGCTTCGCCAAGTCCCTCGCCGACGAGCTGGGCCCGCGCGGCATCCGCGTCGTCGGTCTGCTGCCGGGCCGCGTGGACACCGACCGCGTGCGCGAGCTGGACGGCCTGTCCGCCGACCCGGCGGCGACCAGGGCGGCCGCCGAGTCCCGTATCCCGCTGCGCCGCTACGGCGCCCCGGAGGAGTTCGGCCGCGCGTCGGCGTTCCTGCTCTCCCCCGCCGCGTCGTACATCACGGGCGTGATGCTGCCGGTGGACGGCGGCGTGCGGCACGGGTTCTAGTTCGCGGCGCTCCCTCCGGGCCGGGCGGGTGTCGCCGGCAGCCGGGCGGTCGGGCGGTCGGGCAAGCCGGTCTGCGTCGGTAGACTGGGTGTTCGGCATGGAGGAGGAGCGGCGGGCGTGGACTACGGCGACAAGCTCTTCTGGCTCTCGGTCCTGATCCAGCGGAGGTACGCGCAGATCTGCGCCGAGTACGATCTGACGTCCTTGCAGGCCACGCTGCTGTGCGCGGTCAAGGACGAGCCGCGCCGGATGGCGTACCTCGCCGCCTCGCTCGGCATGACCAAGAACGCGCTGAGCCAGCTCGTCGATCGCATCGAGCGGCGCGAGCTGGTCACCCGGGCGAGTTCCGAGCAGGACCGGCGGGTCATCATGCTCAGCGTGACGCCCGCGGGGAAGGTGCTCGCCGAGGCGGTGTTCGCCGAGACCACCAAGCGCCTGCCCGACCTCGCGGAGAACCTCGACGCCGACGACCGGCGCGACTTCGAACGCCTGGCCACCGCCATCGTGGACGCGTCGGGCGTCTCGGCGTCCACCTCGTCCTGACCTACGTACCGAGCAGTCCTCCTGGGCACCTGCATGCCTTGCTTCAGTTCACGCCATGAACTAATCTCGTTCATGGCGTGAACTAATAACGGTGCACGCCATGCCCTAGCGAGAGGTGAGGACATGGTCACGCGGGAGCACGGTGTCATCGCGGTCTTCGGTGCGACGGGACAGCAGGGCGGGGCGGTCGTCGACGCGCTCCTGGCCCGGGAAGCGCGGGTGCGGGCCCTCGTCCGCACCCCCACGTCCGACCGGGCGCAGGCGCTGGCCGCCCGGGGCGTCGAGCCGGCGGTCGTCCGGATCGACGCCCCGGCGTCGACGGTCGCCGCGCTGGAGGCGGTCGACGCGTTCTACTTCATGACCCCGGAGGCGAACAGCCTCGAGGAGGTCGAGGAGGAGGTCCGCGTGGGCACCGCCCTCGTCGACGCGGCGGCCGCGGCGCGCGTGCCGCACGTCGTGTTCAACTCGGCCTTCGGAGCGGATCGCGAAAGGGGTGTGCCGCACCACGACTCGAAGCACCGGATCGAGGAATACCTGAAGCGCTCCGGCCTGCGGGCCACGATGGTTCGCCCGGCCGCCTTCATGGAGAACTTCGCGACCGTGATGGCGCCGAGCCTGGAGGACGGGACGATCGTGCTGAGGCTGCCGCTGCCGGACGACGTCGTCCTGAAGATGATCTCGATCGAGGACATCGGCAAGGTCGCCGCCGCGATCCTGCTCGGCACCGCGGACGTGCCCGGCGGAGCCGTCGCGGTCGTCGGCGACGAGCCGACGGGCCCTCAGATCGCCGCCGTGTTCGGCAGGCGCGCCGGGCTGCCGTCACGCTACGAGGCCCTGCCGCTGAGCGTCCTCGGCAACGACCTCGACAAGGCGATGTTCCGCCAGTTCGCCGAGGCGTCCGCGTCCCCGTCGGACATCGCGGCGGTGCGGGCGATCGAGCCGGCCGTCCGGGACCTGACCGAGTGGATCCGCTCCACCGGCTGGACCGCGCCCGCGGACCGGGTCCGTTCCTGATACTCCGGCCGCAGGCCATGATCCCGCCGGCGTGGCGGTCCCGGACATGGCCCGGCCACCGAGGAGGACCTGGCCCTCCCGGGCTGCCCGCAGCCCTCAGCTGACCCGCTCGGCCCCGTGCTTGACGCCCCGGAGCTGGACCTCCGCCGGGAGGGAGGCGAGGTTCGCCGAGTCGCGGGCGTGGGCCAGCGCGCGGGTGGTGAGGTCGTGCAGGGCGGTGCCGGGGTCCACGTGAGGGGCGAGCAGCAGCCGGATGCGGGCCGCCGGGGCGTCGCGGCGGCCGCTGAGCCGGACAGCGGCCCGTTCGACCCCGTCGACCCGGTCCGCCTCACCGGCGAGGACGTCCTCCAGTGCCCTGCCGCGCAGCGTGGCGCCCTCGCCGTCCCCGGTGTCCACGAGGACCTCGGTGAGCCTGCGGCGGCGTACCACCGCGACCAGCCACCACAGGGCGAGCAGCAGCAGGACCGCGAGCGCCGCGATGACGACCGGCCACCACCAGCCGGCGTCCCGCCACCGGGTCCGTTCGGCGTTGCTCAGCAGTACGTCGTGCGGCCCCTGGTGGACCCACCAGGAGGGGGCCGGGGCGTCGAATCCAACGGCCAGCACCGCGCCGCCGAGGGCCAGCAGGACCAGGCCCGCCAGTGCGGTCAGTACCCGGTTCACCGTCCTGAGCACCGCGCTCACCCCTTCCGTCCGGAGCGGGCCGCCCGCGACCACGCAGCGGGCGGTACGGCCGGCACGGCACCGCACACCTCTCCACCGAGGCCCGGCGGCACCCGGCCCGTCCGGCCCGTCAGCACCCCGTTCACGCTCCTGACCACCGCCCTCACCGCCCTCACCCCTTCCGTCCCGGACGCGCCACCCGCAGTGACACGGCGGGCGGCCGGGCCAGGCCGAGGCCGCGTACCGCGTCGTCGAGCGCGCCGTCGAGATCGGTCCGTACGTCGTCCAGTTCGCGGAAGTGCGACAGTGCGCGGACGCGGGCCCTGCGGCGGTGCAGCCGCACCCGTGCGGACTGCACCCCGGCGACCTCCATGGCCCGGTCGCGCAGCACCGTGGCGGCCGCGTCCCGGTGCAGCCCGGCGCGTACGTCCGGATGGGTGCGGCGCATCGGCAGCACCCGGCGCAGTCCGGGGGTGAGGGCCAGCAGGAGCAGCCAGAGCCCGAGGGCCGCGGCGACTCCCGCGCCGACCAGTACCCAGGTGTCGTCGACGGGCCGCTCGGCGAGCTGCCGGGCCAGGTCGCGGCGCCAGCCGAGCGCGGTCCGGCCGGCGCGCACGGCGACGACGTCGTAGAGGAAGGCCCCGGCGAGGAGCAGGAGCAGCAGCGCGACCAGACCGGCGGGGACGCGGCGCGCGGACCAGAAGCGGCCGGCCCGTCCGCTGCCGGCGTCGTCCGGCAGGTCGGGGCCGTGCTGCTCCGGGGACGGGGCCGCGCCCGGTTCCGTGCCGCGTTCCACGACGGGCAGCCGCTGGGTGCTGCCCTCTCCGGTCCCGGCGCCCTGGGGCTCGCTCATCGCGTCCTCCCGTGCCTCGCACCGTATTCCGCCGACAGGTGCAGCCGCTCCACCTGTACGGCGACCTCCGGCACCGCCATGCCCACCAACGCACGTACCCGCTGGACGACTTGGTGACGCACCCGGCCGCAACGGGCGCCGATGTCGCACGGGTAGTCGAGTTCCAGGTGGACCCGGACCCGGGCGGTGTCGTGGTGGACGTCGACGGTGGCGTACGGCCGTGCGGCGTCCGGGTGGAGCGGGCCGAGGGCCTCGCGTGCCGCCCGTGCGGCGACCTTGGCGACGACCCGGTCGGCGATCCGGGTGGCACCGCGCTCGCCCGGCGCCACCCGGGCCAGGGGTTCGAGGAGGTCACCGGCCCCCTCGCTCACGCCGGTCACCGCCGCCGGTCGTCGCGGGAGCGGAAGAAGTCGCCGAGGTCCATGTCCCCTTCGAGGAGGCGTCCGGTGACGAACCCGACGGCCCCCAGGGCCGCCACCAGCAGGAAGGCACCGAAGCCGCCGAAGTATCCGGCGAAGCCCAGTGCCATGCCGGCGATCATGCCGACGACGGCCATGCTCATGGCGCGCTCCCCTCGTTCACCGTTTCATCCACCGTTCAGTCGGTTGTCGGTCGGTGTCCGCGTCACTTGATCCGGGGCTCCGGTTCCTCGTCCTCCTCGTCGGGCAGCTTCACGTCGCTGACCGCGATGTTGACCTCGACGACCTCCAGACCGGTCATCCGCTCCACCGCCGCCACCACGTTCTCCCGCACGTCCCGGGCCACGTCCGCGATCGACACGCCGTACTCGACGACGATCTCCAGGTCGAGGGCGGTCTGCTTCTCGCCGACCTCGGCCTTCACCCCGCGCGTCACCCCGGACTTGGTCCCGCCGGGCACCCGGTCGCGCACGGCGCCGAAGGTGCGCGACATCCCGCTGCCCATCGCGTGCACACCGGCGACGTCCCGTGCCGCCATTCCGGTGATCTTCTCCACGACGCCGTCGGCGATGGTGGTCCGTCCCCGGGTGCCGGGGTCTCCGCCGCCGCGCCGCATCGTCTGGCCCTTGGCCGCCCCGGAGGTCTCGATCGTGTCCTGCCCGCTCCGGTGGGTCTCCATGTCGCTCATCGCCGTACGTCCCTTTCGGTCGTAGTCCTGTGCCCACGTTAGGCGGGGTTGCGGTGCCCCGCGCCACGGATGCGGCAGGCTGGACGAATGACGACGGCGGACCGGTGGACGCGGGCGGTGCGGGAGCAGCTGGGTCTCGGCAGGCTGGTGCCGCTGGGCGGCCCGGGGGACGGCGCGTGGATCGCCGAGCGTGCGGCACGGGAGGTGCTGCTGGCGGCGGCCCGGGGCGTGGCGGGGGTGCGTCCGGGTGACCTGCGGATCGGGGCAGCCGACCCGGACGGCGTACACGAACCCGCCGTGCCGCCTCCGCCGGGCGCGCTGCCGCCCGGTCCGCTGCGGGTGACGGCCGGCTTCGCGGCGGTCGTGGAGCCGACGGCGGCGGCCCCGGAACCCCTGCCGGTGACGGCCGCGGTCCTGCGTGCCGTGCTGACGGAGGCCGCGACCGGGCGGCTGGGTCTCGTGGTGGCGGACGTGGATCTGCGGGTGACGGGCCTGCTCGACGGGACGGCGGCCCCGGAACCGGACACCGAGGCCGGGCAGGGCCCCGCCCACGCGCCCGGCACCGGGGCCGGCAGCGGAGGCGGCGGGAACGGCGGCGGGAACGGCGACGGGAACGGCGGCGGGACCGGCGACGAGGGGCGGGTCGCCCGGGCCGTGTCGGCGGTGCCGGGCGTGGCCCGGCTGACGGGCGTACTGGGCCGTCCGGTGCACCTGTCAGAGCCGCCCCCGCCGGAAGGGGCCCTGGCGCGCCGCCACGTCCGGGTGGAGCTCGCGGTGCGCGCGGACCATCGGGCCGTGGAGGTGGCCCGGCGGGTGCGCGCGGTGGTGTCCGAAGCCCTGCCGGACCGTCCGTCGGCGGCCGTGGTGGTGACCGGCGTCGGCTGAGCGGCCGCGCTCCCGGCCCGGTTACTCCCCGAGCCCCGCCAGGTCGCGCAGCCGACGGCCCTGGGCGGCCCGCTCGGCGGTGCGCTGGGCCTCGGGGTCCCGCGTCAGGGCGCCCTGGAGCAGCGCCTTGGTCTCGACGACCGCGTCGCGCGGTGCGGCCAAAATCGCCGACACCAGGTCGTGCACGGCGGGGTCGAGCTGGTCCGCGGGCACGGCGAGGTTGGCCAGGCCGGTGCTCACGGCCTCCTCGGCCGCGACGAAGCGCCCCGTCGCGCAGATCTCCAGCGCGCGGGCGTACCCGACCAGGGACACCAGGGGGTGCGTGCCCGTCAGGTCCGGCACCAGCCCCAGGCTGGTCTCGCGCATGGCGAACTGCACGTCGTCCGCGACGACCCGCAGATCACAGGCGAGGGCCAGCTGGAAGCCCGCCCCGATGGCGTGCCCCTGGACGGCGGCAACCGACACGAGGTCGCTGCGCCGCCACCAGGTGAACGCCTCCTGGTACTCGGCGATGGTCGCGTCCAGCTCGGCGTCGCCGCCCCGAGCGAGGTCGATGAACGACGGTTCGCCGTCGAAGCCCTCCGGGGTGAACGCCTGCCGGTCGAGCCCGGCCGAGAAGGACTTGCCCTCGGCCCGCAGCACCACGGCGCGGACGGAGCCGGGCAGCAGCCGGCCGGCCTCGGCGAGCGCCCGCCACAGAGCGGGGCTCTGCGCGTTGCGCTTGGCCGGGTTGGTCAGCGTCACCGTGGCGACGGCGTCGTCGACGGTGAGCCGCACGCCGTCCTGGTCGAGTGCGGGACCGGGGTCGTGGACGGGCGAAGCCATGGGGCGCCTCCGAAAGATGCGGTCGTCGTCCCCGCCGCGCGCCGAACGGTGCGCCGTGCGACGGCAGGACTAAGTGACTGCACAGTAACCACCCGGACGGTCGGACGACCGACCGGGTGGCCACCGTCACTTTCGGAGCCGAGGGGCCGCCCGGGGCGTCAGGCCGACGTGGCCTTCTTGCCCCGGGTAGCCCCGCCACGCCCTCGGAGCGTGACGCCCGACTCGCTGAGCATGCGGTGCACAAAGCCATACGAGCGGCCGGTTTCCTCGGCCAACGCCCGGATGCTCGCACCGGCGTCGTACTTCTTCTTCAGGTCTGCCGCGAGCTTGTCGCGCGCGGCGCCGGTTACCCGGCTGCCCTTCTTCAGAGTCTCGGCCACCCGTGCCTCCTCATGGGAAGTGCGCTCTGGTACTCCTCATGATCACCCCTCCCGGCCCGCATGGCCACCCATTCGGCAAGGTCGATGAGACAAGGTTGTGACGACAGGAGCGCGTCCCCACATACGGAATCCGCGATTCCAGAGAATTGGACGCGTTCGTCCGAACGGGTTTCCGCGCGTCGTTCCAGGTCAGAAAGGCGTCGCGGCCGGACCCCGGCACATGGGGGTCCGGCCGCGAAATCGATGTAGGACACACCTCTTGATGAGGAGATCTCACACAGATGGTGGATCACGGATCGGCCGAATGATCCATCACCAGTGGATCATCCATTCGGTCAAGCGAGGGCGACGAGGTCCGCGTAGTCGGCGCCCCACAGGTCCTCGACGCCGTCCGGCAGCAGGATGATCCGCTCCGGCTGGAGCGCCTCGACGGCGCCCTCGTCGTGGGTGACGAGGACGACGGCGCCCTTGTAGGTGCGCAGCGCGCCGAGGATCTCCTCGCGGCTGGCCGGGTCGAGGTTGTTGGTGGGCTCGTCGAGCAGCAGCACGTTCGCCGAGGACACCACGAGGGTGGCCAGCGCGAGACGGGTCTTCTCACCGCCGGAGAGCACACCGGCGGGCTTGTCGACGTCGTCGCCGGAGAACAGGAACGAGCCCAGCGTCTTGCGGACCTCGACCAGGTCCAGGTCGGGGTTGGCCGAGCGCATGTTCTCCAGGACCGTGCGCTCGGGGTCGAGGGTCTCGTGCTCCTGCGCGTAGTAGCCGAGCTTGAGTCCGTGGCCCTCGATGACCTTGCCGGTGTCGGGCTTCTCCGCCCCGCCCAGCAGGCGGAGCAGGGTCGTCTTGCCCGCGCCGTTGAGGCCCAGGATGACGACCCGGGAGCCCTTGTCGATGGCCAGGTCGACGTCGGTGAAGATCTCCAGCGAGCCGTACGACTTCGACAGTCCCTCCGCCATGAGCGGGGTCTTGCCGCACGGTGAGGGCTCGGGGAAGCGCAGCTTGGCGACCTTGTCGGACTTCCGCTCGGCCTCCAGGCCGGCCAGCAGCTTGTCCGCGCGGCGGGCCATGTTCTGCGCGGCGACGGTCTTGGTGGCCTTCGCCCGCATCTTGTCGGCCTGCGAATGCAGCGCGGACGCCTTCTTCTCGGCGTTCTGGCGTTCGCGCTTGCGGCGCTTCTCGTCGGCCTCGCGCTGCTGCTGGTACAGCTTCCAGCCCATGTTGTAGACGTCGATCTGGGAGCGGTTGGCGTCCAGGTAGAACACCTTGTTGACGACCGTCTCGACCAGGTCGACGTCGTGGGAGATCACGATGAAGCCGCCGCGATAGGTCTTCAGGTAGTCGCGCAGCCAGATGATCGAGTCCGCGTCGAGGTGGTTGGTCGGCTCGTCGAGCAGCAGCGTGTCCGCGTCCGAGAACAGGATCCGGGCCAGCTCGATACGGCGGCGCTGACCGCCGGAGAGCGTGTGCAGCGGCTGGCCGAGCACCCGGTCGGGCAGGTTCAGCGCGGCGGCGATGGTGGCGGCCTCGGCCTCGGCGGCGTACCCGCCCTTGGTGAGGAACTCGGTCTCCTGGCGCTCGTACTGCCGCAGTGCCTTGTCGCGGGTGGCGCCCTGGCCGGTGGCGATGCGCTGCTCGTTCTCGCGCATCTTGCGGATCAGGGTGTCCAGGCCGCGGGCGGACAGGATGCGGTCGCGGGCGAGCACGTCGAGGTCGCCGGTGCGCGGGTCCTGCGGGAGGTAGCCGACCTCTCCGGAGCGGGTGACGGCACCGGCGGCGGGCTGGCCCTCGCCGGCCAGGACCTTGGTGAGGGTGGTCTTGCCGGCGCCGTTGCGGCCGACCAGGCCGATGCGGTCGCCCTTGGCAACGCGGAAGGTGGCGCTCTCGATGAGGACGCGGGCACCGGCGCGCAGCTCGATGCCGGAGGCGGAGATCACGGTCAGACTCCTGGGCGGGTGGATTGGCGGGGTGGGCGGCTGTGGAGGTTCCCGCCGCTCTAGTGCACGAGGAGAATGGCCATGGGGCCAGTCTAACGGGGCCGTGCAACCACTTTTCCCCGCGAGCGGTGTCAGTGGCCGGTGCAAGACTGGGCGAACGGGCCCAAAGCAGCACGGGCCACCGGCTCACGAGGAAGTGATCGGCATGGCAGGCAATGCGGGCGGGCGCCCGAGCATCTACCCGACGCTCCAGTACGCGGACGCCAAGGCGGCGATCCGGCAGCTCACCGAGGCGTTCGGGTTCACCGGGCTCGCGGTGTACGAGGACGAGGACGGCTCGGTCGCCCACGCCGAGCTGGTCCAGGGCAACGGCGCGGTCATGCTCGGCTCGAAGGGCAAGGGCGGCCGGTTCGACGAGGCGATGAAGAACGGCGGCACCACGGGGGTGTACGTGGTGGTGGCGGACGTCGACGCCCATCACCGGCGGGCCGTGGAGCACGGCGCCGAGATCCTGATGCCCCCGACCGACCAGGACTACGGCTCGCGGGACTACATGGCCCGCGACCTGGAGGGCAACGTCTGGAGCTTCGGGACGTACGCGCCGGAGGTACGCGGGTAGCCTCCGGCGCTCCGCCCGCCGGGCCCGGCCCGGTCAGCTGCCCCCGGTGTGGACCTGGAAGGCCGCCCGGCGTACGGCCTTGGCCAGGGCGGGGTCCGGGTGCGCGGCGGCGAGCGCCACCAGCACCTGCACGGTGCGGGGGTGGCCGACCGCGCGGACCTCGTCGAGCAGGGCCGGGACGGTGGCCTGCACCGCCGACTCCAGGTGCCGCACCAGCAGCGGGGCCTCTCCGTGGTCGGCGACGGCGGCCGCGGTGTCGACCCACAGCCAGGTGGCCTCCGGGCGGGTGAGGACCTCGTGGGCGTCCTCGGGGTCGATGCCGTCGTGCTCGGCCAGCCACAGCAGGGCGTACGGCCTGAGCGTCGGCTCGTCGAGGACGCCGCGGACGTCGGGCTCGGCGGGGGCCCCGACGACGCGCAGCGCCTCGAAGGCGAGGCCGCGCAGCAGGGCGTCCTCGCCGCGGGCGGCGCCGAGCAGTTCGGTGACGGCGCTGCCGACGGGGCGGGCGGCGAGCCAGGCGCGGTACTCGGCGCGGGCGGCGTTGGGGCGGAGTTGTGCGCAGCCGCGGAGCATGCCCTCGGCCGACTGCTCGATGTTGCCGGCGGGGCTCTGCGCGGCGACGCAGATCTGCTCCAGCTTGACCCAGACCGCCCAGTTGCCGAGCGGGGTGAGCGTGGCATGTCCGTCGCCGCAGGTGAGGGCGCCGACGGCGGCGAGGGCGTGCAGGGCCCAGTCGAGCAGGGGGGCGAGCGGGGTGTCGGTGGCCGGGGCCGGGTCGGCGCCCGGGGTGCCGGGTTCCAGCCGGGGGCCGTAGGGCACCTCGCAGCGCTCGGTGCGCAGTTCGGTGACGCGCTGCTCCAGCAGGTCCAGGAGCTGTGCCACGGGGACGGGCCCGGCGGACAGCTGGAGGAAGGAGAGCACCTGGGGCATCGCGGAGACGACCTCGGCCACGGCGGCGGGCTCCTGCCCGGCGGGCTCGGGGTGGGCGAGCGACCAGGCGTCGAAGAGGGCGACCCAGCCGCGCAGCACGGCGCTGTCGTCGCGGTTCCAGGCGCGCAGCCGCCAGCCGGGGCGGGCGGTGCCGCCGTGCACCTCGACCAGTCCGGCGAGGCGGGCGGTGTCCCAGTCGGCGCGGACCTCGGCCACGGTCAGGCCCAGTTCGCGGGCCGCGTGGGCGGCGGTGGCGTCGGACAGGGTGGCCTTGCCGTCGGCGGTCGCGCTGCCGCGGCCGGGGCCGAGTGCGGAGTCTGCCCAGCGGGCGACGCGGGCGGCGTCGGCAAGGCCGGAGCGCGCCATTCCGGCCAGTTCGGACCGGGCCGGTGTGCCTTCCGGGGGGCGCGGTGCGGGGCGGCGTGGACGCCGCTGATTCATCGCTTGGGGGGCGGCGGCCAGGGGTCGCGGGCGGACGAGTCGAAGCCTGGAGTCGCGCGGGATACGGGACGTCACGGGTGCAGTCTTCCGGTTGACGGTCCGAAAACCCAAACGGAATGCCCCGACGGCCTCCCGGGACGGTGCGCGCCGGGGGCCGGGCGCGCCGTCCGGGCATCGGATCGGGCCAGTGGTACGGCGTCAAACGGAACCGGTTCACCGGGCCCGGGGGCGCCGTGCCGCCGGGCGGCGGGGGCCGCCGGAGGGGATCACACCAGCGGGGTCATGAAGCGGCGCAGGGTCTCCTCGTAGTCCGCGGGGTCGGCGTTCCACATGGCGCCGTGCGGGGCGTCCCGCACGGTGTGGAGGGCGACCAGGCGCGGGTGGGTGTCGGCGAGGCGGCGGCTCAGGCGCCAGGGGGCCACCTCGTCGCCGGGGCCGTGGAAGATCAGGGTGGGCACGGCCGGGCGATGCAGCCCGGTGGTGCCGGTGTCCCGGTCGGCGTGCAGCCCGGCGCGGCCCTGCGCGGCCCGGACGGCGAGCGGCAGGAGCGGGCCGGGGGTGCGGCGGGCGGCGGCCAGGGCACGCAGGGTGGTCTCCCAGCTGAGCACCGGCGAGTCCAGGACGAGCCCCGCGATGCGCTCGCGCACGCCGGAGAGCGCGGCAGTGCGCAGCGCCATGGTGGCGCCGGTGGACCAGCCGAGCAGGACGACCTGGCGGGCACCGTGGTCGAGGGCGTAGCGGACGGCCGCGTCCACGTCGCGCCACTCGGTCTCGCCGAAGTGGTGCAGGCCGTCGGGCGAGGGGGGTGCGCCGACGTCGCCGCGGTAGGCGAGGGCGAGCACCGGGACGCTGCGGCGGTGCAGGGGCGCGATCAGGTTCAGGGCGTGTTCGCGGGTGGCGGCCAGCCCGTGCACGGCGATGATCCAGGTCGGCCGGGCCCCGGGCAGGAACCAGGCCGGGAGCGGACCGAGTTCCCCCGGGACCTCGACGTCGGTGTGCTCCAGGTCGAGGGCCGTGCCCGGGTTCCCGACGTACAGGTTCGGGGTGAACCAGGCTCGGTCGCCGGTCGCGAAGGTGCCGTGCGTGACGCTTTCCAGGCGGCGTACGACGGTGTCGGCGCCGTGCTCGGCGGTGTCGAGGACCGGGCCGACGACCGCGTGCGAGCCGTCACCGGCGAGTCCGTACCGGCCGGGGCGCAGTGCGGCCAGGTCCCGGGTGAGGGTGATCTGTCCGGCGGCGGTGCCGTGCACGGTGAGCCGGGGCTCGGTGGGCAGGGGCCGGCCGGGGGGCGCCTTCAGCGCGGCGTCGCTGGCGAGCCGGCCGGCGGCGACGCTGGCCATTCCGGTCGCCAGAGCTGCGGTGACGGCGGCTGCCGTTGCGGTGACAGTGCGCATGGGGCCAGTCTCCTGGTGCAGTCCTCGGGCGGCCAGTGGACGGGTGACAGGGGGTGACGGGGCCCCACGTGTCCTGTAGCCGGTGTCCTGTAGCCGGTACCCCGGCAGTGCCCCGGCACGCACGCCCGCGTCAGCTCGGTTGCCCGTATCCGCGGAGGCGTTCGGTCACCTCCGTCAGCTGGGCCGGTGTCAGCAGGGACGGCGAGTGGCCCGGCACCGAGGCGGCGGTCAGCCAGAGGCGGCACATCCACTCGAGCTGGGCGGTGCGGTCGTAGGCCTGGTCGAGGGAGGTGCCGTAGGTGATCGTGCCGTGGTTGCGCAGCAGGCAGCCGGTGCGGTCGGCGAGGGCGTCGAGCATGCCGCGGGCCAGCGCGTCGGTGCCGTAGGCGGCGTACGGGGCGACCCGGACGGCGCCGCCGAGCGCGGCGGTCATGTAGTGCACCGGGGGGAGTTCGGGGACGAGCAGCGAGACGGCCGTCGCGTGCACGGCGTGGGTGTGGACGACGGCCCGGGCCGCGGGGTCGGCGCGGTACACCGCCAGGTGCATGGGCAGTTCGCTGGTCGGGACGAGGGTGCCGAGCACCTGCCGTCCGTCCAGGTCGACGCCGGTCGCGTCGTCCGGGGTCAGCCGGTCGTAGGGGACGCCCGAAGGGGTGACCAGGACCGTGTCGCCGACGCGCACCGATACGTTGCCGGAGGTGCCGACGACCAGCCCGTCCGCGACCGTCCGCCGGGCCGCCGCGACGAGTTCCTCCCAGGCCGCTTCCTCGCTCGATCGCGTCACAGTCACCGTCTCCTCCCGGGCGTCCGCGCGCCCCTCGTGGCCCGTCGACGGACGGTCTCGCGGTGATCCTGCCAGGGACGTCTCCGGAGAGCTTCGGAGCGGGCACGCAGAGGGAGGTTCCGACCCCGCTTCCGGTCACCGTGGCGCCCTGCCCAGTTCATCTTCCGTTCACCCTGGTTACCTACGTTCGTCGCGCCAACGACCTCGAACGATTGCCTGGGTAAATGGAAAGCTTCTCGCTGATCCTCGCGATTGTGGTGGTAACCGCACTCGCGTTTGATTTCACGAACGGTTTCCACGACACCGCGAACGCGATGGCAACGACCATTTCGACCGGTGCGCTCAAGCCCAAGGTGGCGGTGGCGATGTCCGCCGTCCTCAACCTTGTAGGCGCCTTCCTCTCCGTGGAGGTCGCCAACACGATCTCCAAGGGTCTCGTCGACGAGACCGGCATCCGTCCCGAGGTCATCTTCGCCGCACTGGTCGGCGCGATCCTCTGGAACCTCCTGACCTGGCTGGTCGGGCTCCCGTCCAGTTCCTCGCACGCCCTGATGGGCGGCCTGATCGGTGCCGCCGTCGCCTCGGCCGGCATCGGCGCGGTCAACGGCGACGTGCTCGTCACCAAGGTGCTCCTCCCCGCGATCGCCGCCCCGATCGTGGCCGGCGTCGCGGCGATGCTCGCGTCCCGGATGACGTACTCGCTGGGCCGCAAGGCCGACGGCAAGGCCGCCGCGAAGGGCTACCGGGCCGGTCAGATCGCCTCCGCCGGTCTGGTCTCGCTGGCCCACGGCACCAACGACGCCCAGAAGACCATGGGCATCATCACCCTCGCCCTGATCGCCGGCGGCTCGCTCGCCCCCGACTCCGACCCGCCCGTGTGGGTCATCCTGGGTGCGGGCCTGGCCATCGCGCTCGGCACCTACCTGGGCGGCTGGCGCATCATCCGCACCATGGGCAAGGGCCTGACCGACCTCCAGCCGCAGCAGGGCTTCGCCGCCCAGACCAGTGCCGCCACGGTCATCCTGGCCTCCTCCCATCTCGGCTTCTCGCTGTCCACCACGCACTCGGTCTCCGGTGCGGTGATGGGCGCGGGCCTCGGCCGCAAGGGCGGCGTGGTCCGGTGGTCCACGGCCACCCGGATGTTCATCGCCTGGGGCCTGACGCTGCCCGCCGCGGCCCTGGTCGCCGCGCTCGCCGAGTGGGTCTGCCGCCTCGGCGACTGGGGCACGGCCCTCGTCGCGGTGTTCCTGGTCGCGTCCAGCTTCGCGATCTGGCGGATCTCGCGCCGCGAGGTCGTCGACCACACCAACGTCGTCGACGACGACCCGGTGGGCGCCGCCGAACCGGCCGGTGTGGTCACCACGGCGATGGCCGCGGTGTCGCCGCCCCCGGCGGGTGTGACCGAGGACCTGGCGGCCACCGTCCCGGCCCCGGCCACCACGCCGGACCCCAAGGCCCCGTCGGCCGCCACCACCGTCTGAACCCGCGTCCCGGGTACGAAGGAAGCGAACCTCCATGAGCATCGACTGGGCAGCCCTGGGCTCCGTCTTCGGCGTCAGCCTCGTGGCCACGGTGGCCCTGGTGGGCCTGTTCACCCTCGGCATCGTCGGCCTCTCCCGCCAGGAGCGGGCCGCCGCCGAGGGCGGCTCCGCGGCCCTCGCGGTCACCGGTGCGTACGCCTGCTTCGCGGCCTGCACGGCGGCGGTGGGCTACGGCATCTATCTGATCGTCGCCTGAGCGCCGCCCGGTTCACGGGCGCACTCGCCGGGGCGGGGCGCGGAACGGACTCGAACCGTTCCGCGCCCCGCCCCTTCGCGTGCCGGCGCACACCACTCGTGTGTGGGCCTTCGCACACTCCCCCGTCGCAGGTCAACGCCAGGTTGACGGGTGTTCGCGGGCCGTGGTGGACTTCCGGAGCCATCTACGGCGGCAGGAGAGGAAGCCCGGTGCGAATCCGGCGCGGTCCCGCCACTGTGACCGGGGAACAGGAACCCCCGGGAGCCAGGAACTCTCACCGCCGGACTCTTCGAACCAGGGCGTGGACACCCTGAGTGAGGACATGACGCGATGCCCGGCTGCCGCCACCGCTCGAGCCCGACACCCCGTACCCGGTGCTTCCCCGACCGTGTGACCGGCTGAACCCGTGCGTGCCGGACGCGTCTTCGCGTACGGCGCCGCCGCCGGCCTCCTCGGCGACCTCCTCCTCGGCGACCCGCGCCGGGGACACCCGGTCGCCGCGTTCGGCCGTGCCGCGGGCGCCGTGGAACGGGTGCTGTGGCGGGACCACCGGGGCTGGGGCGCCCTGCACACCGCCGTGTGCGCCGGGGGCGCCGCCGCGATCGGTACGGTCGCCGCGCACGCCGTACGCCGCTCCCCCGCCGCCCGCGTCGCGCTGACCGGCGCGGCCACCTGGGCCGTCGTCGGCGGCACCTCGCTGGCCCGCGAGGCCGCCGCGATCGGCCGGGCCCTGGACGCCGGGGACGTCGAGGCGGCGCGGGCGCGGCTGCCGCACCTGTGCGGGCGGGACCCGCAGGCGCTGGACGCCGACGGCGTCGCCAGGGCCGTCGTCGAGTCCGTCGCCGAGAACACCTCGGACGCGGTCGTGGGCGCCCTGGTGTGGGGCGCCGTGGCGGGTGTGCCAGGACTGCTCGGCTTCCGGGCCGTCAACACGCTGGACGCCATGGTCGGCCACAAGTCGCCCCGGTACCGCCGCTACGGCTGGGCCTCGGCCCGCCTGGACGACCTCGCGGGCTGGCCGGGCGCCCGGCTGACCGCCGTCCTGACCACCGTCGCCGGGGGCGATCCGCGGGGCGCCGTACGGGCCTGGCGTGCGGACGCCGCACAGCATCCGAGTCCCAACGCCGGGCCCGTGGAGGCCTCGTTCGCCGGCGCCCTGGGCGTCCGGCTCGGCGGGACGCTCTCCTACGGCGGGCGGGTCGAGCACCGGCCCGTCCTCAACGGCGCCGCGGGACGCGCCGTCCGGGCCGGTTCGGGCGACATCGACCGGGCGGTACGGCTCTCCCGGCGCGTGGGCTGGCTGGCGCTGGGCGTGTGCGCCGGCGCACGACTGCTCGCGCGCGGAGCCTCCGCCGCCGCGGCGGAGCGGGACGTCACGAAGGGACGTACGTCATGAACGGTGGCCTGCTCGTCGCCGGCACCACCTCCGACGCCGGCAAGAGCGTCGTCACCGCCGGGATCTGCCGCTGGCTGGTGCGTCAGGGCGTCAAGGTCGCGCCCTTCAAGGCGCAGAACATGTCGCTGAACTCCTTCGTGACCCGCGAGGGCGCGGAGATCGGGCGGGCCCAGGCCATGCAGGCCCAGGCCTGCCGGGTGGAGCCCACCGCGCACATGAACCCGGTGCTGCTCAAGCCCGGCGGGGAGCGCAGCAGCCAGGTGGTGCTGCTCGGCAGGCCGGTCGGCGAGATGAGCGCCCGGGGCTACCACGGCGGGCGCCAGGCGCGGCTGCTCGGCACGGTGCTGGACTCGCTCGCCGAACTGCGCGCCACGTACGACGCGGTGATCTGCGAGGGGGCGGGCAGCCCGGCCGAGATCAACCTGCGCCGCACCGACATCGTGAACATGGGGATCGCCCGGGGCGCCCGACTGCCCGTCCTCGTCGTCGGCGACATCGACCGCGGGGGCGTCTTCGCCTCGTTCTTCGGCACGGTGGCGCTGCTGGCGCCCGAGGACCAGGCGCTGGTCGCCGGGTTCCTGGTGAACAAGTTCCGGGGTGATGTGTCGCTCCTGGAGCCCGGGTTGGAGATGCTGCACGGCCTCACCGGGCGGCACACGTACGGCGTGCTGCCCTTCCGGCACGGGCTCGGCATCGACGAGGAGGACGGTCTGCGGGTCTCGCTGCGCGGGACCGTGCGGGAGTCGGTGGTCGCGCCGCCGGTCGGCGAGGACGTGCTGCGGGTCGCGGTCTGCGCGGTCCCGCTGATGTCCAACTTCACGGACGTGGACGCGCTGGCCGCCGAACCGGGCGTCGTGGTGCGGTTCGTGGACCGGCCGGAGGAGCTGGTCGACGCGGATCTCGTCGTCGTGCCGGGAACACGGGGCACGGTGCGGGCCCTGGAGTGGCTGCGGGAGCGGGGGCTCGCGCGGGCGATCGTGCGCAGGGTCGCCGACCAGCGGCCCGTGCTCGGCATCTGCGGCGGCTTCCAGCTCCTCGGGGAGCACATCGAGGACGAGGTCGAGTCGCGCGCCGGGCACGTGGACGGGCTCGGACTGCTGCCCGTGCGGGTGCGGTTCGCCCGCGAGAAGACCCTCACCCGGCCGGTGGGCGAGGCCCTCGGCGAGCGCGTCGAGGGGTACGAGATCCACCACGGGGTCGCCGAGGTGACGGGCGGCAGCCCCTTCTTGGACGGCTGCCGGGTCGGACAGACCTGGGGCACCCACTGGCACGGTTCGCTGGAGTCGGACGGCTTCCGGCGGGCGTTCCTGCGCGAGGTGGCCGCCGCCGCGGGCCGCCGCTTCGTGCCGGCCCCCGACACCTCGTTCGCCGCGCTGCGCGAGGAGCAGCTCGACCGGCTCGGCGACCTGATCGAACACCACGCGGACACCGACGCGCTGTGGCGGCTCATCGAGTCCGGCGCGCCGCAAGGACTGCCCTTCATTCCACCGGGAGCGCCCGCATGAGCACAGTGCTGTTGTTGTCGACCGCCGACACGGATCTGCTGGCGGCCCGCGCGTCGGGCGCCGACTACCTGATCGGCAACCCGACCCGGGTCGACGTACGGGAGGAACTGCCGGGCCTGGTCGAGGGCGCGGACCTCGCCGTCGTGCGCCTGCTCGGCGGCAAGCGCGCCTGGGAGGACGGACTGGCCGCGCTGAAGGCGGCCGGTGTCCCGACCGTCCTGCTCGGCGGCGAGAGCGTGCCGGACGCGGAGCTGATGGCCGAGTCGTCGGTCCCGGCCGGGGTGGTGGCGCAGGCGCTGCGCTACCTGGTCGAGGGCGGCCCGGACAACCTCACCCAGCTCGCCCGCTTCCTGTCGGACACGGTGCTGCTGACCGGCGAGGGCTTCGACGAGCCGCGGAAGATGCCGGAGTTCGGCGTCCACGGCTCCCGGACCTTCACCGAGGGCCGTCCGACGGTCGGCGTGCTCTTCTACCGCGCCCACCAGCTGAGCGGCAACACCGCGTTCGTCGACACGCTGTGCGACGCGATCGAGGCGCGCGGCGCCAACGCGCTGGCCGTGTACTGCGGTTCGCTGCGCGGCGCGGACCCCGGGCTGTACGAGCTGCTGGGCCGGGCCGACGCCCTGGTCGCCACCGTCCTCGCGGCGGGCGGCACGCACGCCTCGCAGGCCTCGGCGGGCGGCGACGAGGAGGCCTGGGACATCGGGGCGCTGGCCGACCTGAACGTGCCGGTGCTGCAAGGGCTCTGCCTCACCTCCTCCCGGGCCGCCTGGGAGGCCTCCGACGCCGCGCTGTCCCCGATGGACGCCGCGATGCAGGTCGCGATCCCGGAGTTCGACGGGCGGCTCGTCACGGTGCCGTTCTCCTTCAAGGAGGAGGGTCCCGACGACGTGCCGGTCTACGTCGCCGACCCCGAGCGGGCGGGGCGGGTCGCCGGGATCGCCGTGCGGCACGCGGCCCTCGGGCACAAGCCGAACGCCGACAAGAGGCTCGCGCTGGTCTTCACGGCGTACCCGACCAAGCACTCCCGCGTCGGCAACGCGGTCGGTCTCGACACCCCGGCGTCGGCGGTGCGGGTGCTGGACGCGCTCCGGGACGCGGGGTACGGGGTCACCGGGTACCCGTCCGAGGGCGACGAGTTGATCCACCGGCTGATCGAGGCCGGCGGGCACGACGTGGAGTGGCTGACGGAGGATCAGCTGGCCGCGGCGCCCGCGCGGGTGCCGCTGGCCGACTACCGGGCGTGGTTCGAGAAGCTGGACCCGGAGCTGCGGGACGGCATGCGGGAGGCGTGGGGCGAGCCGCCGGGGTCGCTGTACGTCGACGGCGACGACATCGTGCTGGCGTCCCTCCGGTTCGGGAACGTCGTCGTGATGATCCAGCCGCCGCGCGGCTTCGGGGAGAACCCGATCGCGATCTACCACGACCCGGACATGCCGCCCTCGCACCACTACATGGCCGCCTACCGCTGGCTGGAGTCCGCCACGTCGGAGGGCGGCTTCGGCGCCGACGCGATCGTGCACATGGGCAAGCACGGCACGATGGAGTGGCTGCCGGGCAAGGGCCTCGGCCTGAGCGCGGGCTGCGCACCCGACGCCGTACTCGGCGACCTGCCGCTGATCTACCCGTTCATCGTCAACGACCCCGGCGAGGGCACCCAGGCCAAGCGGCGCGGGCACGCCACGGTCGTCGACCACCTCGTGCCGCCGATGGCACGCGCCGACACCTACGGCGACCTGGCCAAGCTGGAGCAGCTGCTCGACGAGTACGCGCTCGTCTCCGACCTGGACCCGACGAAGGCGCCGGCGGTCCGCGCGCAGATCTGGACGCTGGTCAAGGCCGCCGAACTCCACCACGACCTGCATGTGGACGACCAGCCGGACGACGACGCGTTCGACGAGTTCGTCATGCACATCGACGGCTACCTGTGCGAGATCAAGGACGTGCAGATCCGCGACGGCCTGCACGTCCTGGGCGGCGGCCCGGTCGGCGAGCCGCGCGTCAACCTGGTACTCGCGGTGCTGCGCGCCTCGCAGGTGTGGGGCGGACAGGCGAACGCCCTGCCGGGCCTCAGGGCGTCGCTGGCCGAGTACTTCGGGCTGGTGGAGAAGGAGCTGCTGGCCGAGCCCGGCGCCCCGGTGAAGGTGCCGGTGGAGCTGACGGAGCTGGTGGAGGGTCCGGCGCGGTCGGCGGCCGACGCGATCGACCTGCTCGAGCAGCTGTGCCGCCGGGTCGCGGAAGGCATGGAGCTGCGGGCGTGGGACCCGGCGGCCGTACCGGCTCTGGTCCGGGACGTGCTGGGCACCGAACTCCCCGACGCGGTCGCGGTGCTGGAGTTCGCCTGCACGGAGGTCGTGCCGCGCCTGGCCCGGACCACGGACGAGATCGGGCACATCCTGCGGGCCCTGGACGGCGGCTACGTGCCGGCCGGACCGTCGGGTTCGCCGACCCGCGGGCTGGTCAACGTCCTGCCGACCGGCCGGAACTTCTACTCCGTCGACCCGAAGGCGATCCCGTCCCGGCTGAGCTGGGAGGTGGGCCAGTCCCTCGCGGACTCGCTGATCCAGCGGTACCTGACCGACACCGGTGAGTACCCGAAGTCCGTCGGCCTCACGGTGTGGGGCACGTCCGCGATGCGCACCCAGGGCGACGACATCGCGGAGATCCTGGCGCTGCTGGGCTGCCGTCCCGTCTGGGACGACGCCTCGCGCCGGGTGACGGGCTTCGAGGTGGTGCCGCTCGCGGAACTGGGCCGGCCGCGCGTGGACGTCACGGTGCGCATCTCGGGCTTCTTCCGGGACGCGTTCCCGCACGTGGTGGGGCTGATCGACGACGCGGTGCGGGCGGTGGCGGAGCTGGACGAGCCGGCCTCGCAGAACTTCGTCCGCGCGCACGCCGACGAGGACACCGCCGAGCACGGCGACCGGCGCCGGGCCACCTCCCGCATCTTCGGCTCCAAGCCGGGCGCGTACGGCGCGGGTCTGCTGCCGCTGATCGACGCCCGCAACTGGCGCAGCGACGCGGACCTCGCCGAGGTGTACGCGGTGTGGGGCGGCTACGCCTACGGACGCGGGCTCGACGGGCGGGCGGCGCGCGGGGACATGGAGACGGCGTTCCGGCGGATCGCGGTGGCGGCGAAGAACGTGGACACGCGTGAGCACGACCTCGTGGACGCCGACGACTACTTCCAGTACCACGGCGGCATGGTCGCCATGGTGCGCCATCTGACGGGCGCGAGCCCGGAGGCGTACGTCGGCGACTCCGCGACCCCGGACCAGGTGAAGACGCGGACGCTGGGCGAGGAGACCCACCGCGTCTTCCGCGCCCGCGTGGTCAACCCGCGGTGGATGGCGGCGATGCGGCGGCACGGCTACAAGGGCGCCTTCGAGATGGCGGCCACCGTGGATTACCTCTTCGGGTACGACGCCACGGCCGGGGTGGTGGACGACTGGATGTACGAGCGGCTCAGCGCCGAGTACGTCTTCGACCCGGAGAACCGCGACTTCATGAAGAAGTCCAACCCCTGGGCGCTGCGCGGCATCACCGAGCGGCTGCTGGAGGCCGCGGACCGGGGGCTGTGGGCGGAGCCGGACGCGGAGACGCTGGAGCGGCTGCGTGCCACGTATCTGGAGCTCGAGGGCGATCTGGAAGGTGACGACAAGTGAGTACCCCGTTCCCGTTCACGGCCGTGGTCGGCCAGGACGACCTGCGGCTGGCGCTGCTGCTGAACGCCGTCTCCCCGGCCGTCGGCGGTGTGCTGGTCCGCGGTGAGAAGGGCACCGCGAAGTCCACGGCCGTGCGGGCGCTGTCGGCGCTGCTGCCGCAGGTGGACGTCGTCTCCGGGTGCCGCTTCTCCTGTGACCCCGGCTCCCCCGACCCGGGCTGTCCGGACGGCCCGCACGAGCCGGGTGCGTTCGCCTCGCGCCCGGCGCGCATGGTCGAGCTGCCCGTCGGCGCCTCCGAGGACCGGCTGGTGGGCGCCCTCGACATCGAGCGTGCGCTGGCGGAGGGCGTCAAGGCCTTCGAGCCGGGGCTGCTGGCCGACGCGCACCGCGGGATCCTGTACGTCGACGAGGTCAACCTGCTCCACGACCATCTCGTCGACCTGCTGCTGGACGCCGCCGCGATGGGCGCCTCGTACGTCGAGCGCGAGGGCGTGTCGGTGCGGCACGCCGCGCGGTTCCTGCTGGTCGGGACCATGAACCCCGAAGAGGGCGAGTTGCGCCCGCAGTTGCTCGACCGGTTCGGGCTCACCGTCGAGGTCGCCGCCTCGCGCGAGCCCGACCAGCGCGTGGAGGTCGTACGGCGCCGGCTGGCGTACGACGACGACCCGGCCGGTTTCGCGGCGCGCTGGGCCGACGAGGAGGCCGCCGTACGGGCGCGGGTCGTGGCGGCGCGGAGGCTGTTGCCGTCGGTGCGCCTCGGCGACGGGGCGCTGCGGCAGATCGCGGCCACGTGTGCCGCCTTCGAGGTGGACGGCATGCGGGCCGACATCGTGATGGCGCGGACGGCCACCGCGCTGGCGGCCTGGGCCGGGCGGACGGAGGTGCTCGCGGAGGACGTACGGCAGGCGGCGCTGCTGGCGCTGCCCCACCGGCGGCGGCGCAATCCGTTCGACGCGCCGGGGCTCGACGAGGACAAGCTGGACGAGACGCTGGAGGAGTTCGGCGGGTCGGACGGGCAGGACGGGGACGGAGGCGGGGACGACGATCCCGATCCGGGCCCCGACGGCGGTCCCGGTGGGCAGCCCGAGCCCGACGACGCGCCCCAGGGCGACGGGGACGCCGCCGCGCGCCCCGAGGCCGGGGAGGGCGGGGAGCCGCAGCCGTCCGGTGGTGCCGGTGAGCAGTCCCCCGCGCGGCCCGCCGAGCCGTTCCGGACCAGGGTGCTCAGCGTGCCGGGGCTCGGGGAGGGTGCCGCCGGGCGCCGTTCGCGGGCGCGGACCGAGCACGGGCGGACCATCGGGGCCCGGCGTCCCCGGGGCGCGCTGACCAAGCTGCACCTGGCCGCCACCGTGCAGGCCGCCGCACCGCACCAGCGGGCGCGGGGCCGCAGCGGGCCGGGGCTCGTGGTGCGCCGCGACGATCTGCGGCAGGCGAGCCGTGAGGGGCGTGAGGGCAACCTGGTGCTGTTCGTCGTGGACGCCTCCGGGTCGATGGCCGCGCGGCAGCGGATGGGCGCCGTCAAGGGTGCCGTGCTGTCGCTGCTGCTGGACGCCTACCAGCGTCGGGACAAGGTGGGGCTGGTGACCTTCCGGGGGTCGGCGGCGGACGTCGCGCTGCCGCCGACCTCGTCGGTGGACGCGGCGGCGGTGCGGCTGGAGTCGCTGCCGACCGGGGGGCGTACGCCGCTGGCGGCCGGGCTGCTGCGTGCCCACGAGGTGCTGCGGGTGGAGCGGCTGCGGGATCCGGCGCGGCGGGCGCTGGTGGTCGTCGTGACGGACGGGCGGGCCACGGGTGGTCCCGAGCCCGTCGCGCTGGCGGGGCGTGCCGCGCGGCTGTTCGCCGCCGAGGGCACCGCCTCCGTGGTCGTGGACTGCGAGTCGGGGCCCGTGCGGCTCGGGCTTGCCGGGCGGCTGGCGGATGAGCTGGGCGGTACGGCGGTGACGCTGGACGAGTTGCGGGCGGACTCGATCGCCTCTCTCGTGAAGGACGTTCAGGGCAGCAGGAGGGCCGCGTAGTGCCGCAGGGAAAGCCGAGTGTCGTTCCGGACGACGGACTGACGACCCGCCAGCGGCGCAACCGTCCGCTGGTCGTGGTGCACACGGGCGTCGGGAAGGGCAAGTCCACCGCCGCCTTCGGGCTGGCGCTGCGCGCCTGGAACCAGGGCTGGCCGATCGGGGTGTTCCAGTTCGTCAAGTCGGCCAAGTGGAAGGTCGGCGAGGAGAACGCCCTGCGGGTGCTGGGCGCCAGCGGCGAGGGCGGGTCCGTCGACTGGCACAAGATGGGCGAGGGCTGGTCCTGGGTCCAGCGCGACGCGCAGCTGGACAACGAGGAGAAGGCCCGGGAGGGCTGGGAGCAGGTCAAGCGGGACCTGGCCGCCGAGACGTACCGGCTGTACGTGCTGGACGAGTTCGCCTATCCGATGCACTGGGGGTGGGTCGACACCGACGAGGTGGTGTCCGTGCTGCGGGAGCGGCCCGGGACGCAGCACGTCGTGATCACCGGGCGGAACGCGCCCGCCGCCCTCGTGGACCTCGCCGATCTCGTCACCGACATGTCCAAGGTCAAGCATCCGATGGACACGGGGCAGAAGGGGCAGAGGGGCATCGAGTGGTGACCTCCGCGGATTCCGGTGTTCCCCGGCTGGTCATCGCGGCGCCCTCGTCCGGGAGCGGCAAGACCACCGTCGCCACCGGGCTGATGGCCGCGCTGACCGGGCGCGGGCTCGCCGTGTCGCCGCACAAGGTCGGGCCGGACTACATCGACCCCGGGTACCACGCGCTCGCGACCGGGCGGACGGGGCGCAACCTCGACGCGTACCTGTGCGGGCCCGAGCTGGTCGGGCCGTTGTTCCTGCACGGGGCGCGCGGGTGCGACATCGCCGTGGTCGAGGGGGTGATGGGGCTGTACGACGGTGCCGCCGGGGAGGGCGAGCTGGCCTCCACCGCGCAGGTCGCGAAGCTGCTGCGGGCGCCGGTGGTGCTGGTCGTGGACGCGTCGTCGCAGTCGCGGTCGGTGGCGGCGCTGGTGCACGGGTTCGTGTCCTGGGACCCGGAGGTGCGGATCGGGGGCGTGATCCTGAACAAGGTCGCGTCGGACCGGCACGAGGTGTTGCTGCGGGAGGCGGTGGACTGCGTCGGGGTGCCGGTGCTGGGGGTGTTGCGGCGGGCCGCGCGGGTCGACGTGCCGTCGCGGCATCTGGGGCTGGTGCCTGTCGCCGAGCGGGGCTCGGATGCGGTGGATGCCGTGGCGGCGATGGGTGCGCAGGTCGCCGCAGGGTGTGACCTGGAGGCGTTGGTCGGGTTGGCGCGGGCTGCCGGGCCGTTGCCAGGGGGCTCCGCCCCCTGGACCCCCGGGCCTGTGCCCACCCTCCCCCACGCTCGAATGCGCTCGCGCGGGGGGACCCCCATCCCGTCTCGGTCGGTCGAGAAGTCGACGCCACGCGTCGCCGTCGCCGGAGGAGCGGCCTTCACCTTCTCCTACGCCGAGCACACCGAGCTGCTCGCCGCCGCCGGGGCCGAGGTCGTCGCGTTCGATCCGTTGCGGGACGAGGAGTTGCCCGAGGGGACCGCGGGGCTCGTCATCGGGGGCGGGTTCCCCGAGGTGTACGCCTCCGAGCTGTCCGCCAACGAGGGGCTGCGGAAGTCCGTCGCCGAGCTGGCGCTGAGCGGTGCTCCCGTCGCCGCCGAGTGTGCGGGGCTGCTGTATCTCTGCCGCGAGCTGGACGGGCTGCCGATGTGCGGGGTGCTGGACGCCTCCGCGCGGATGTCGGGGCGGTTGACCCTGGGGTACCGGGACGCCGTGGCCGTGTCCGACAGTGCGCTGGCAGCCGCGGGGACGCGGCTGCGGGGGCACGAGTTCCACCGGACCGTGGTGGAGCCGGGGGCCGGGGCCGCGCCGGCCTGGGGGATGCGGGCGCCACAGCGGCGCGTCGAGGGATTCGTGGAGCGCGGTGTGCACGCGAGCTATCTGCACACGCACTGGGCGGCCGAGCCCGGTGTCGCCCGTCGGTTCGTGGAGAGGTGCCGGACGTCATGAGCAGCAGGCTGATCGGGGTGGGGGTCGGGCCCGGGGATCCCGAGCTGGTGACCGTGAAGGGCGTCAACGCCCTGCGGGACGCCGATGTCGTCGTCGTGCCGGTGATGGCCGCGGCCGACGGCACGGACGGCGGTGAGCGCGGGCGCGCCGAGGCGACCGTGCTGCACTACGTGGGCGCCGAGAAGGTCGTGCGGGTCGTGTTCGCGCTGAACGAGCGCGCCGACCGGGCGCGGCGCGAGGCGGCCTGGGACGCGGCCGGGGAGCGGGTGGCCGGGCTGTTGCGGGAGCACTCCGCCGTCGCCTTCGCGACCATCGGCGACCCCAACGTGTACTCGACCTTCACCTATCTCGCGCAGACCGTCGGCGCGCTCGTGCCGGGCACCGTCGTGGAGACCGTGCCCGGGATCACCGCCATGCAGGACCTCGCCTCGCGGTCGGGGGCCGTACTGACCGAGGGCACCGAGCCGTTGACGCTGGTGCCGGTCACGGCGGGGGCCGGCGTGCTCAAGGAGGCGCTGCACGGGCCCGGCACGGTCGTCGCCTACAAGTTCGGCCGGCAGGCGGCCGAGGTGGCCGAGGCGCTGCGGGAGAGCGGGCGCCTCGACGACGCCGTGTGGGGGTCGGCGCTCGGGCTGCCGGAGGAGTCCGTGCGGCCCGCCGGTGAGCTGGACGGGGCGCCGCTGCCGTACCTGTCGACGCTGATCGCGCCCGCCCGGCGCGAGGGCGGCCGGGGCGGGAAGCTGTGACGGCCCCCGGTGCTCGGCGCTCACTCGGCGATGCCCACCACCAGCCAGATGAACGCCGCCCCCGCGACCGTGCACAGCAGGGTCGAGCGGGCGGGGTGCTCGTGGTGGGCCTCGGGGAGGATCTCGGCCGCCGCGAGGTAGAGGAGCACACCGCCGAAGAGGCCCAGATAGGCGCCGAGAGCACCCTCCGGGATGGTGAACAGCAGGGTGGAGGACGCCCCGACGACGGGGGCGATCGCGTCGGCGACGAGCATGGCGACGGCCCGGCGGCGGGCGTTGCCGTACAGGCTGGTCAATGTGTAGGTGTTGAAGCCGTCCGCGAAGTCGTGGGCGATCACGGCCAGCGCGACCGCCGCGCCCATGCCGCCGCCGACCTGGAAGGCCGCGCCGATCGCCACGCCGTCCATCGCGCTGTGCCCCACCATCGCGGCCGCGGCCGTCAGGCCCACCTCGGGCGAGCGGTGGCCGTGCTCGTCGGCGCCGTGGGCGGCGCGCCGGGCCGCCAGCAGGCGTTCCACCAGGTGCGCGAGCAGGAATCCGGCGACGAAGAGCAGCAGGGCCGCGGGCACGCCGAACACCTCGTCGCCCGCCGCCTCCAGCGCCTCCGGCAGCAGGTCGAGGCCGACCACGCCGAGCATGAGGCCGCCGGCCAGGCCCAGGACCAGGTGGCGCCGGTCGGTCACGCGCTGTGCCGTCCAGCCGCCGGCCAGCGTCATCAGGAACGCGCCGAGCGCGACGAAGACCGCCATGGGCCCTTGGTATCCGATCACGTCGCGTTCAGGCGCGTACGACAGCAGCAACCCGCAGTAAATATGCGCAGGATGCACAGGAGAGGACCGAAAACGATGGATTCCGAGGCCAAGGTGACCTTCGTCGGTGCCGGTCCCGGCGCCGCCGACCTGCTGACGTTCCGTGCGGCGCGGGCCATCGCCGAGGCGGACGTGGTGATCTGGGCGGCGAGCCTCGTCCAGGCGGAGGTGCTCCAGCACGCGCGCGAGGGCGCCGAGGTGCTGGACTCGGCGACGATGTCGCTGGAGGACGTCGTCGCCGTGTACCGGCGGGCCCGGGAGGAGGGTCTGCGGGTGGCCCGGATCCATTCCGGCGACCCGGCGCTGTGGGGCGGCACGCAGGAGCAGCTCGACCGGTGCGCGGAGATCGGCGTGGCGACCGAGGTGGTGCCCGGGGTCTCCGCGTTCTCGGCCGTGGCCGCGCTCGCGCAGCGGGAGCTGACCATTCCGGAGGTCGCGCAGTCGGTGGTCCTCACCCGGCTCGGCGGGGGCAAGACGCCGATGCCGCCCGGGGAGGAGGTCCGCGAGTTCGCCAAGCACGGCACGACCATGGCGGTCTTCCTGTCGGCGGCCCGCAGCGGGCAGCTGGTGCGGGAGCTGCTGGAGGGCGGCTATCCGACCGAGACGCCGGTCGTCGTCGCCTACCAGGCGACCTGGCCGGAGGAGCTGGTCGTGCGGTGCACGATCGGGACGCTGGAGGAGACGGTCAAGGAGCACAAGCTCTGGAAGCACACCCTGTTCCTGGTCGGCCCGGCCCTCGACGCGCACGGCACCCGCTCGCACCTCTACCACCCGGGGCACTTCCACGGCTATCGCAAGGCCGATCCCGATGCGCGCCGGGAGCTGCGCTCGCGGGGTGCGAGCACGTGATCACGGTGGTCGGGACGGGGACCGGTTCCCCGCTGCCCGAGGACGTGGCCGACGGCGCGGAGCTGGTCGTCGGCGGGCGGCGGCACCTGGACGCCGTACGGCTGCCCGAGGGCGCCCGGACGGTCGTCCTCGGGGCGCTGGCGCCCGCCCTGGACACGGTCGCGGAGTACGTCGCCGAGGAGCGGCCGGTGACCGTGCTGGCCTCCGGCGACCCGGGGTTCTTCGGGATCGTGCGGGCGCTGGCCGAGCGGTTCGGTCCGCAGCGGCTGGACGTGCGGCCCGGGGTCTCCTCGGTCGCCGCGGCCTTCGCACGCGTGGGGCTGCCGTGGGACGACGCCGTGGTGGCGAGCGCGCACGGGCGGGACCTCGGGACGGCGGTGCACCTGTGCCGGGCGCACCCCAAGGTCGCCGTACTCACCGGCCCCGGGGCCGGTCCCGCGGAGCTGGGGGCCGCGCTCGGGTCCGACGGGCGGGTGCTCGTCGTCGCCTCCGCGCTGGGCTCGGCCGAGGAGCGGGTGGAGCGGGTGACGCCCGCCGAGGCCGCCGCCCGGGACTGGGGGGCGGCGGTGAGCGTGGTGCTGTGCCTGGACGCGGCGCGGGCGCTGGGACCGGTGCGCTCGGTCGCCGGGCCGCGGCCGGGGCCCGCCGGGTGGGCGCTGGACGAGGCGGAGTTCGCCCACCGCGACTCCATGATCACCAAGTTCGAGGTGCGGGCGCTGGCGCTGGCCCGGCTCGGGCCGCGCCCCGGTGACCTGGTGTGGGACGTCGGCGCGGGCTCCGGCTCGGTCGGCGTGGAGTGCGCGCGGCTGGGTGCCGCCGTCACCGCCGTCGAGAAGACGCCGGACGGGGTCGCACGGGTCCGCGCCAACGCCACCGCGCACGGTGTCGACGTGCGGGTGGTGCACGGGGCGGCGCCCGCGGTCCTGGCCGGCCTGGACGAGGAGCCGGACGCGGTGTTCGTGGGCGGTGGCGGGCGCGACCTGCCCGCGATCGTCGCCGCGTGCGCGCGGCGGGCCCGGCGCGCCGTGGTCGTCGCGCTGGCGGCGCTGGACCGGGTGCCCGCGGCTCGTCAGGCGCTGCTCGACGCCGGTCTCGACTGCGACGGCGTGCTGCTTCAGTCCTCGCGGCTCGCGCCGCTGCCGGGGGACGTGACCCGGCTCGCGGCCACCCATCCCGTCTTCCTGCTGTGGGGCGTCAGGCCGCACGGCCGTACCGAAGGAGTTGCCCCTTGATCGGCCTCATTTCCGCCACGGCGGCGGGAGCGGCGGCGCGGGACCGGCTGGCCGCGGCGTGGCCGGACCGCACGCGGGTGTACGCGGGTCCCGTCGGGGACGCCGTACGGTCCGCGTTCGCCGAGTGCGACCGGCTGGTGTGCTTCCTGGCCACCGGTGCCGTGGTCCGGCTCGTGGCACCGCTGCTGGACGACAAGCGGACCGACCCGGGTGTGGTCTGCGTCGACGAGGGCGGCCGGTTCGCCGTGTCGCTGGTCGGCGGGCACGGGGGCGGCGCGAACGAACTCGCCCGCGCGGTCGGCGAGGTACTGGGTGCCCAGCCGGTGGTGACGACGGCGACCGACGCGGTCGGGCTGGCCGGTCTGGACACGCTGGGCCTGCCCGTCGAGGGCGACGTCGCCGGGGTGTCCCGGGCCCTGCTGGACGGCGAACCGGTGGCGCTGCGCGCGGAGGTGGCCTGGCCGCTGCCGCCGCTGCCGGTCGCGGCCGACGGGGCGTACACGGTCCGGGTGACGGACCGTGCCGTGGAACCGGCCGAGGGCGAGGTCGTCCTGCGGCCGCCGTCCCTGGTCGTCGGCGTGGGCGCCTCCCGGGGCGCACCGGTGGACGAGGTGCTCGGCCTGGTGGAGGACGCCCTGCGCGAGGCGGGGCTGTCCGCCGCGTCGGTCGCCGAGCTGGCCACCGTGGACGCCAAGGCGGAGGAGCCCGGGATCGTCGGGGCCGCCGGCCGCCTGGGCGTGCCCCTGGTGACGTACCCGGCCGACGAGTTGGCCGGGGTCGAGGTCCCCAACCCCTCGGACGCCCCGCTCGCGGCCGTGGGCACCCCGTCGGTCGCGGAGGCGGCGGCGCTGGTGCGCGGGGGCGACCTCCTCGTGCCCAAGCGGAAGTCGGCGGCGGTGCCCGCGACGGCCACCTGTGCGGTGGTGCGGCGTCCTGGGCGCGGACGGCTCGCGGTGGTCGGGCTCGGTCCCGGTGCCCGGGACCTGGTGACGCCGCGGGCGCGGGCGGAGCTGCGGCGGGCGTCGGTGCTGGTCGGCCTCGACCAGTACGTCGACCAGATCCGCGACCTGCTGCGGCCCGGCACCCGGGTGCTGGAGTCCGGGCTCGGCGCGGAGGAGGAACGGGCCAGGACCGCGGTCGAGGAGGCCCGGCGCGGGCACGCCGTCGCGCTGATCGGCAGCGGGGACGCCGGGGTGTACGCCATGGCCTCGCCCGCGCTGGCGGAGGCGTCCGACGACATCGACGTGGTCGGGGTGCCGGGCGTGACGGCGGCGCTGGCGGCCGGGGCGGTCCTGGGCGCGCCGCTCGGCCACGACCACGTGTCGATCAGCCTGTCCGACCTGCACACGCCGTGGGGGGTCATCGAGCGCCGGGTGCGCGCGGCGGCCGAGGCGGACCTGGTCGTGACGTTCTACAACCCGCGCAGCCGGGGCCGCGACTGGCAGCTGCCGAAGGCGCTGGCGATCCTCGCGGAGCACCGGGAGCCGACGACTCCGGTGGGCGTGGTGCGCAACGCGTCGCGCGCCGACGAGTCGAGCCGCCTGTCCACGCTCGCCGCGCTCGACCCGGCGACCGTCGACATGATGACCGTCGTGACGGTGGGCAACACCGCGACCCGGGAGATCGCCGGGCGCATGGTGACGCCGCGCGGCTACCGCTGGCAGGAGGACCCGGCGACCCGCCGCTCCCCCGCCGCCGCGTCCCGGACCTCCGGGTCCGGAACGTCCGCATCCGAGAAACCCGCATCCGAGAAACCCGAGGAGAACCTGTGACGACCCCGCCCGCCCTGCTCATCGCCGGACACGGCACCCGGGACGAGGCCGGAGCCGAGGCGTTCCGCGCCTTCGTGCGCGAGCTGGGCCGACGCCACCCCGAACTGCCCGTCGCGGGCGGCTTCATCGAACTGTCCCCGCCGCCGCTGGGCGACGCGGTCGCCGAGCTGGTCGAGCGCGGTGTGCGCCGGTTCGCGGCGGTGCCGCTGATGCTGGTGTCCGCCGGGCACGCCAAGGGCGACATCCCGGCGGCCCTGTCCCGCGAGAAGGAGCGCCACCCCGGCATCTCGTACACCTATGGACGTCCGCTGGGTCCGCACCCCTCGCTGCTGCGGGTACTGGAACGGCGCCTCGCGGAAGCGGTCGACCCGTCCTGGGACCCGTCCGAGGTGACGGTGCTGCTGGTGGGCCGCGGGTCCACGGACCCGGACGCCAACGCCGAGGTGTTCAAGGCGGCCCGGCTGCTGTGGGAGGGACGCGGATACGCGGCGGTGGAGACGGCGTTCGTGTCGCTGGCGAAGCCGGACGTGCCGGGCGGCCTGGACCGCTGCGTG
The DNA here is from genome assembly GCF_002188365.1 of Streptomyces sp. CS113. Classification (NCBI taxonomy): domain Bacteria; kingdom Bacillati; phylum Actinomycetota; class Actinomycetes; order Kitasatosporales; family Streptomycetaceae; genus Streptomyces; species Streptomyces sp. CS113. The sequence goes on along the minus strand of NZ_KZ195574.1, from coordinate 6,644,983 downwards.
CGGCTGGGGGCGCGGCGGGTCGTGGTGCTGCCGTACTTCCTGTTCACCGGCATCCTCCCGGACCGGGTCCGGCACCAGACCGAGGAGTGGGCGGCCGCGCACCCGGAGACCGAGGTGCGGTCGGCGGACGTCATCGGCCCGGAGCCGGAGCTGCTCGACCTGGTGTGGGAGCGGTACGAGGAGGCGGTCGGCGGCGACCTGCGGATGAACTGCGACAGCTGCGTGTACCGGATCGCGCTACCGGGGTTCGAGGACAAGGTGGGGCTGCCCCAGCAACCGCACTTCCACCCCGACGACGACGGCGACCACCACCACGGGCACCATCACGGGCATGGACACGCACACTCCCACGCACACTGAGTACGGGACGGGCGGGCCCGGCGGCCCGGACCTGCGGCACCACGGGGACGCCGAGGTGCGCGACGACGGTTCGGCGCTGGTGGACCTCGCGGTGAACGTCCGCGCGGACACTCCCCCGGCCTGGCTGCGGGAGCACGTCGCCGCCTCACTGGGCTCGCTCGCCGCCTACCCGGACGGGCGGGCCGCGCGGGCGGCGGTGGCGGCGCGGCACGGGCTGCCGGTGGAGCGGGTGCTGCTGACGGCGGGGGCGGCGGAGGCGTTCGTGCTGCTGGCGCGGGCGCTGAAGGTGCGCCGGCCGGTCGTGGTACACCCGCAGTTCACCGAGCCCGAGGCGGCGCTGCGGGACGCGGGGCACACGGTCGGCCGGGTGCTGCTGCGGGCGGCGGACGGTTTCCGGCTCGACCCCGCCGCCGTCCCCGAGGACGCCGACCTGGTGGTGGTCGGCAATCCGACGAACCCGACCTCGGTGCTGCACCCGGCGGACGTGCTCGCGTCGCTGGCCCGGCCGGGGCGGACGCTGGTCGTGGACGAGGCGTTCATGGACGCGGTGCCGGGCGAACGGGAGGCGCTGGCCGGACGGACGGACGTGCCGGGGCTCGTCGTCCTGCGCAGCCTCACCAAGACGTGGGGCCTTGCGGGGCTGCGCATCGGGTACGTCCTGGCGGACCCGGAGACGGTCGGCGAGCTGGCGCGCGCCCAGCCGCTGTGGCCGGTGTCCACACCGGCGCTGGCGGCGGCCGAGGCGTGCGTGGCGCCGCGGGCGCTGGCGGAGGCCGCCCACGCCGCCCACCGCATCGCCGCCGACCGGGACCGACTCGTCGCCGGGCTGGCGGAGTTCGCCGGTGCCGGGGTGCGGGTCGCCGGACCGGCCGAGGGCCCCTTCGTCCTGGTCGCCGTCCCGCACGCGTCCGCCGTACGGCGCCGGTTGCGCGCCCTGGGGTACGCCGTCCGGCGCGGGGACACGTTCCCGGGGCTGGGCGAGGGGTGGCTGCGCCTGGCGGTACGGGACCGGACGACGACGGAGGGCTTCCTGCGCGCGCTGGAGCGGGCGGTGGCGATGACGGCGGGGGAAGCGGAACCGGCGCAGGCGGAGGCGGAGATGACAGCGCGGGCGGAGGCAGTGAAGACCGCGACGGCGTAGGCGGAACCGGCCTGAGGCGTACCGGTGCGTGCGCACGTACGGCCTCGGCCAGTTCCGCCTCCCCACCGTGTCGGCCGCGCGTCAGCCGCGCCTGCGCCTCGCCAGGACCAGCGCGCCGCCGCCCGCCAGGACCAGGGCCGCGGCACCGGCGGCGACGTACGGGGTCGCGGAGCTGCCGCCGGTCTCGGCCAGGTCCGGCTCGGTGCGGGCGCCCTGCGCCCGTACGTCGGCGGCGGGTTCGGCGGCCGGGTCGGCGTCCTGCTCGGCCGGGGGCTCGTCGGCCTTGGCGGGAGGCTGTCCGGCCTCGTCCGCCGGGGCGGCCGGGGATTCGCAGGTCGCCTCGGCGAGGGTGACGGTGCCGTCGACCTCGGCGACGTTCAGATCGCCGGGGTTGACGGAGACCCTGAGTTCGAGCGCGGTGGCGGCGGCCGTGCGGGAGGTGGTCTCCTCCTTGGAGAGGTCGAGCCGGACCTCGCCGACGCCGGGCACCTTCACGTCCGTCGTGCCGCCGGTGGTGAGCGTGACCTTCTTGCCGAGGACCGTCACCGGACCCAGCAGGTTGGCGTCGGCGACCGGCTGCTTCCCGGCCTCGCAGGTCGCCGTGGAGGTGACCTCCTGGACCTCGACCACCGACAGCAGCGGCAGACCGGGGACGTGGAGCCTGGCGCGGGCCAGCGTGGTGGTGCCCTCGCTCTTCTCGGCGGTGGCCGTCGCCTTTGCCTCGGCGACGTCGGCGCGCAGGACGCTGAAGGGCTTGCCGCCGTCGACGCCGTCCAGTCGGGCGGTGAGCGCGGTCTTCTCGGCGTTCCCGGGGGCCCGCACCTCGTTGAGGGCGACCGAGAGCGGGACGTTCACGGTCTTGTTGAGCAGGGAGACGTCGAGCCCGGTGCGCAGCACGGTGGCGCTCGCGCGGCCGTGGTCGCCGGTCGCGTGGGCGGATCCCGCGCCGGCCAGCGTCGCGGGGCCGGCGGCCAGGGCCGTGGCCGCCGCGACGGTGGCGAGACGGCGTGCGGGCATGCGGAAGGTGTTGCCGTTCAAGGTGGTGGGACCCCCAGTGAGACATGCGTGCGGGGCACGCATGAGCGACGTGCTTGGGACCCGGACAGAATGTCCCCGCGTCCGCCGAACCGTCAGCGAACCGGGGGCACTTCACCCCTTCGTGCGGTTTTGGCGGATCTATTCGAACCTTCGTCGCACCGCCCGGCACGGGTGTTCCCCGGCGTCACTCCTGTCGGCTAACCGACGACCCGCCCGTTCAGCACCACCCGGCGCGGAGCGGTGAGCACGCGCACGTCCGCGCGCGGGTCCTGTTCGTACACCACCAGGTCCGCCGGTGCGCCCTCCTCCAGGCCCGGCCGGCCGAGCCAGCGCCGGGCGGCCCAGGTCGTCGCGGCGAGGGCCTCGACGGGCGGGATGCCCGCGGTGACCAGCTCCGCGACCTCGGCCCCGGCCAGTCCGTGGGCGAGGGCACCGCCCGCGTCGGTGCCGACGAAGACCGGGATTCCGGCGTCGTAGGCGTCGCGCACGGTGTCGTAGCGGCGTTCGTGCAGCCGGCGCATATGGGCCGACCAGCGCGGGAAGCGCCGCTCTCCGCCGTCGGCCAGCGCGGGGAAGGTGGCGATGTTGACCAGCGTGGGCACGATGGCGACGCCGCGTTCGGCGAACAGGGGGATCGTGTCGTCCGTGAGCCCCGTGGCGTGCTCGACGCAGTCGATCCCGGCCTCGACCAGGTCGCGCAGGGAGTCCTCGGCGAAGCAGTGCGCCGTGACGCGGGCGCCGAGGCGGTGGGCCTCCGCGATGGCCGCCTCGACCGCGCCGCGCGGCCAGCAGGCCGACAGGTCGCCCAGGTCGCGGTCGATCCAGTCGCCGACCAGCTTCACCCAGCCGTCGCCGCGCCGGGCTTCCTGGGCGACGTACGCGACGAGGTCCTCGGGTTCGACCTCCCAGGCGTAGTTGCGGATGTAGCGGCGGGTGCGGGCGATGTGCCGCCCGGCCCGGATGATCTTCGGGAGGTCCTCGCGGTCGTCGATCCAGCGGGTGTCGGAGGGCGAGCCGGCGTCGCGGATCAGGAGGGTGCCCGCCTCGCGGTCGGTCAGCGCCTGCTTCTCGGCGACGTCCTCGGGGACCGCGCCGTGCTGGTCCAGGCCGACGTGGCAGTGCGCGTCGACCAGGCCGGGCAGCGCCCAGCCCTCGACGGTGCGGACGTCGGCCGCGCCGGTGGGGCGGTCGTACGAGATCCGGCCGTCGATCACCCACACCTCGTCCCGGACCTCCTCCGGTCCGACGAGCACCCGACCCTTCACGTGCAGCACCGCGCGATCGCTCATGCCCCGCACCCTAAACGGTGCCCGCACCCCCGTCCGGGGCCGGTCACCGGCGGTCGTCGCGCGCTGCCGCGCGGGTGCGCGGCCCGGCCGCGCGCCCGGCCGCGACGGCGCTCGCGACGGCGGTCAGGGCCAGGGCCGCGGCGCCGGGGTTGACGTAGCCGGGGACGTCGTCGCTGGTGTACGCGCCGCCGTCGGTGGTCTCGCAGACGAAGCCCAGGGGCAGGAAGGAGACCGACTGGTCGATGACGTGGAGGGCGCGTTCCTCGTTCCCGGGGGTGCGGCAGGGCGGCGCGGGTGCGGAGCCGGCGCCGCCGTTCGACTCCATGACGGCGCCGGTCACGTGCAGCAGCCCCCAGGCGTACACCGCGACGGCGGCGGCACCGGCGAAGGCGGCCAGGGCGCGCGGTGCGGGTCCGGCGCCCGGACCCCGGGCACGGCGGGCGGCGAGGACGCTCGCGCCGTGCCCGGTCAGACCGACGGCCGTCACCACGGCGACCACGACGACCAGCAGGAGTACCAGGAACACGGGGCCAGTCCATCAGGCGGCGACCTCTCCGGCTGTGACGGAAGCCACGATTCCGGGCGTGGGGGTGTCGCAACGGAAGCCCTCCGGCGCGAGTGCCGGCGGGCGCCATGGTTACTCTCGACTCCGTACGCGACGTACGCGACGTACGCGCGTCCGTACCCGGCGTACCCGCCGCACACCCGCCGTTACCGAAGAGAGCACCGCCGTGACCCACCCCTTCCTGGACCTCCCCCCGCTGAGCGCCGCACGTTTCGCCGCGATCGAGGACCGGGTCGCGCGCCTGCTCGGCACCGGACAGGACGTGGTCGTCATGCAGGGCGAGGCGCTGCTGCCCCTGGAGGGCGCGATCCGCGCCGCCGCGGGTCCCGGCACCGTCGCGCTGAACATCGTCACGGGGCCCTACGGGCAGACCTTCGGGAACTGGCTGCGCGACTGCGGCGCGACCGTGCACGACCTCGCCGTGCCGTTCCACACGGCGGTCTCCGCCGAGCAGGTCCGCCGGGCCCTCGCCGAGCACCCGGAGACCGACTTCGTGTCCCTCGTGCACGCCGAGGCGGCGACCGGCAACACCAACCCGGTCGCGGAGGTCGGCGAGGTGGTGCGGGCGCACGGGGCGCTGTTCTACCTGGACGCGGTGGCCTCCGTGGGCGCCGAGCCGGTGCTGCCGGACGCGTGGGGCGTGGACCTGTGCGTGATCGGCGCGCAGAAGGCGATGGGCGGCCCGGCCGGGGTCTCGGCGGTGTCGGTGAGCGAGCGGGCCTGGGCGCGGATGGCGGCGAACCCGAACGCCCCGCGGCGGTCGTACCTGTCGCTCCTGGACTGGAAGGAGCGCTGGATCGACGGCGGGCGCAAGGCGCTGCTGCACGCGCCGGCGCAGTTGGAGATGCTCGCGCTGGAGGCCTGTGTCGAGCGCATCGAGGCGGAGGATCCCGAGACGGTGATGGCGCAGCACGCGTCCGCCGCGGCGGCCACCCGGGCCGGCGCGCTCGCGCTGGGCGGCGTCGAGCCGTACGTGTACGAGGCGCGGGACGCGGCGCCGGTCGCGACGACGCTGCGCACGCCGTCGGACGTCGACGCGTCCGCGCTGGTGGCCCGTGCCCTGGAGTCCGATCCCGCGCTGCCGCTGGCCGCGGGCGGCGGCGCGCTGGCGGGCGAGATGATCCGGGTCAACCACTACGGCCCGGACGCGACGCGCGGGGTCGTGCTGTCCTGCCTGACGGCACTGGGTGCCGCGCTGGCCGAGCGGGGCGTGAAGGCCGACCCGGACGCCGCCCGGCGGGCGGTCGAGGAGACGTGGGGGCGGCCGACCGGACCCGGCCTTTCGGAAGGATGAATCGGAGGGAATTCCGGATGCTCGCACAAGCAGAATTCATGAATTTCACTCAGCGCAGCTTCCCGTATTCTTCTGCCCGCTTTCCCCGGACCTAAACACAAAGATTTAACGACTACCGATCTTCACATTTCGGACACGTCTCGCACGGGTTACGCGATTGTGACCCGATCCACATGCTGCCCGCTTTGCGGCTTACATCCCCGTCAAACCCCCACATAACGCCGCCGTCTCGCGCGGTGGCACGCGCCCGCGTGATAGCACACGGGGCGCCCATTCGTAACCCCATCCGGCGATGCAATTTCGAATTTCGCTGGGTAAATTCAATTTGCATGACTGCCGCGCAAGCAGACCTGCAAATCGATCGTCCGAGAGTGGCCGACGGTGCCGCCCTGTGGCGGATAGCGAGGGATTCCAAGGTCCTCGACCTCAACTCCTCCTACAGCTATCTGCTCTGGTGCCGGGACTTCGCCGCCACGTCGGCCGTCGTGCGCGACGGGCACGGCGTGCCGGTCGGCTTCGTCACCGGCTACGTACGGCCCGACAGCCCCGACACCCTGCTCGTGTGGCAGGTGGCGGTGGACCGGACGTACCGTGGTCGTGGGCTCGCGGCCACGCTCCTGGACGGACTGGCGGCCCGGGTGGTCCACGAACGCGGGATCACCGTCTTGGAGACGACGATCTCCCCCGACAACACGGCGTCCCAACGACTGTTCACCTCGTTCGCCGAGCGCCGCGGCGCCCGGCTTGAGCGCGAAGTCCTGTTCGACACGGCGGTGTTCCCCGACGGGCCGCACGAGCCCGAGGTGCTGTACCGCATAGGCCCCCTGTCCGCCACCGGCTGACCCGGCCGTCCGGACGGCCCGGCACCCCGCGCCAGTCCGGCCCCCAGACTTCCCGGCGGACCGCACCGGTCCCCGGATCCGTACGACCTTCCTCTCCCACCTCACCCCACGAGGAGCGATTCGTCGTGACCATCACCCAGCCCGACCTCAGCGTCTTCGAGACCGTCGAGTCCGAGGTGCGCAGCTACTGCCGCGGCTGGCCCACCATCTTCGACCGTGCGGTCGGCAGCCGCATGTACGACGAGGACGGCCACGAGTACCTCGACTTCTTCGCCGGAGCGGGTTCGCTCAACTACGGGCACAACAACGCCGTGCTGAAACGCGCGCTGATCGACTACCTGGAGCGGGACGGCGTCACGCACGGGCTCGACATGTCGACCACCGCCAAGCGCCGCTTCCTGGAGACGTTCCAGAACACGATCCTGCGCCCCCGCGACCTGCCGTACAAGGTCATGTTCCCGGGCCCGACGGGCACCAACGCCGTCGAGTCCGCGCTGAAGCTGGCGCGCAAGGTGAAGGGGCGCGAGTCGATCGTGTCGTTCACCAACGCCTTCCACGGCATGTCGCTCGGCTCCCTCGCGGTGACCGGCAACGCCTTCAAGCGGGCCGGTGCCGGCATCCCGCTGGTGCACGGCACGCCCATGCCGTTCGACAACTACTTCGACGGCACCGTCGAGGACTTCATCTGGTTCGAGCGGCTCCTCGAGGACCAGGGCTCCGGCCTGAACAAGCCGGCCGCCGTGATCGTCGAGACGGTGCAGGGCGAGGGCGGCATCAACGTCGCCCGCGCCGAGTGGCTGCGCGCCCTGGCCGCCCTGTGCGAACGCCAGGACATGCTGCTCATCGTCGACGACATCCAGATGGGCTGCGGCCGCACCGGCGCCTTCTTCTCCTTCGAGGAGGCGGGCATCACGCCGGACATCGTCACCGTCTCCAAGTCGATCAGCGGCTACGGCCTGCCGATGGCGCTGACCCTGTTCAAGCCGGAGCTGGACGTGTGGGAGCCGGGCGAGCACAACGGCACCTTCCGCGGCAACAACCCGGCCTTCGTCACGGCGACCGCCACGCTGGAGGCCTACTGGGCCGACGGGTCGGCGATGGAGAAGCAGACCCGCAAGCGCGGCGAGCAGGTCGAGCAGCACATGATCGCCATCACCGAGGAGAACCTCGCCGACGTCAAGGAGTACCGCGGCCGCGGCCTGGTCTGGGGCCTGGAGTTCCACGACAAGGGCCGCGCGAACCGGGTCGCGAAGCGCGCCTTCGAGCTGGGGCTGCTCATCGAGACCTCCGGCCCCGAGAGCGAGGTCGTCAAGCTGCTGCCCGCGCTCACCATCACGCCCGACGAGCTGGACGAGGGCATGAAGACCCTGGCCCGGGCCGTGCGCGAGACCGCGTGACCGTCCTCGTGACCGTCTGACGGCTTGGCCGTCGGGCACCCACCCCATGACTCCCGGCGTCTTCGGCCCGCGAGGCCGAAGACGCCGGGGCCCCTTGCACACCCTTCACCTAGGAGGCATCGCAACACCGTGATCGTCCGTTCGTTCAAGGAGTTCGAAGGCACCGACCGGCACGTGAAGAGCGCGTCCGGCACCTGGGAAAGCACCCGGATCGTCCTCGCCAAGGAGAAGGTCGGCTTCTCCCTGCACGAGACGATCCTGTACGCGGGTACGGAGACGTCGATGTGGTACGCCAACCACATCGAGGCCGTCGTCTGCACCAAGGGCGACGCCGAGTTGACCGACCGCGAGACGGGGAAGACGTACCACATCACGCCGGGCACGATGTACCTCCTCAACGGCCACGAGCGGCACACGCTCAAGGTCAAGGAGGACTTCCACTGCATCTGTGTCTTCAACCCGCCCGTCACCGGACGGGAGGATCACGACGAGAACGGCGTCTACCCGCTGCTCACCGAGGAGGTGTGAGTCACCGTGACCACGACCACGAACGTCACCGATCTCTATCCCACCCGCGGCGCCACCGAGGTGGCGACTCCCCGGCAGGACCCGGTGGTCTGGGGCTCCCCGGACACGCCCGGCCCGGTCCCGGCGGGTGACCTCCAGTCGCTGGAGCGCGACGGCTTCCTCGCCATCGACCAGCTGATCGCGCCGGACGAGGTCGCCGAGTACCAGCGGGAGCTGGAGCGGCTCACCACGGACCCGGCCATCCGCGCGGACGAGCGCTCGATCGTGGAGCCGCAGTCCAAGGAGATCCGGTCGGTCTTCGAGGTGCACAAGATCAGTGAGGTCTTCGCCAAGCTGGTGCGCGACGAGCGCGTGGTCGGGCGGGCGCGGCAGATCCTCGGCTCGGACGTCTACGTCCACCAGTCGCGGATCAACGTCAAGCCGGGCTTCGGGGCCAGCGGCTTCTACTGGCACTCGGACTTCGAGACCTGGCACGCCGAGGACGGCCTGCCCAACATGCGCACGATCTCGGTCTCGATCGCGCTCACCGAGAACTACGACACCAACGGCGGTCTGATGATCATGCCGGGGTCGCACAAGACGTTCCTCGGGTGCGCGGGGGCCACGCCGAAGGACAACTACAAGAAGTCCCTGCAAATGCAGGACGCGGGGACGCCGTCCGACGAGGCGCTGACCAAGATGGCCTCCGAGTACGGCATCAAGCTGTTCACCGGCAAGGCCGGCTCGGCGACCTGGTTCGACTGCAACTGCATGCACGGGTCGGGCGACAACATCACGCCGTTCCCGCGCAGCAACGTGTTCATCGTGTTCAACAGTGTGGAGAACACGGCCGTGGAGCCGTTCGCGGCGCCGATCCGACGGCCGGACTTCATCGGCGCGCGGGACTTCACCCCGGTGAAGTGACCCGCGTCTGAGACTCGGGCAGGGGCCTTCTCGTGTGGGACGGGAGGCCCCTGCCCGATATTTCTTCCCGGACCGGCCGGAGCTGCCGGACTCGCCGGACCTGCCGGACCCGCCGGACCTGCCGGGTCAGCCCGCCAGCACGTCGAGCAGCCGGTCCACGTCGACCGCGGTGTTGTACACGTGGAAGGCGGCCCGCAGGTTGCCCGCCCGGTCCGAGACCTGGACGCCCGCCCCGCCCAGCTCGCCCTGCCGGTGTCCGAGTCCCGGCACGGACACGATCGCGGAGCCCGGCGCGGCCACCGGCTCGTGGCCCAGCGAGCGCACCCCCGCCCGGAACCGGTCGGCGAGCCCGGTGTCGTGGGCGTGCACCGCGTCGACGCCCAGTTCCTCGATCAGGGCCAGGGAGTGCCGGGCGCCGGTGTAGGAGAACAGGGCGGGGCTCTCGTCGAACCGCCGGGCGGAGTGCGCGAGTTCCTCGACGGGGCCGTAGCAGCTGTCCCAGGGGTGCTCGCCGGAGGCCCACCCGGCGAACAGCGGTGTCAGCCCGGCCGCCGCCCCGAGGTCCTCCGGTACGACGAGGAAGGCGACGCCGCGCGGGCACAGCACCCACTTGTAGGCGACGGCGGCCACGAAGTCGAAGTCGCCGGCCGCCAGCGGCAGCCACCCGTTCGACTGCGAGGCGTCGATCAGCGTCCGCGCCCCGTGCGCCCGGGCGGCGTCCCGCAGCGCGGCGAGGTCGGCGAGCCGCCCGTCGGCGGACTGCACGGAACTGACCGCGACGAGCGCGGTGTCGGGACCCACCGACTCGGCCAGCCGTTCCAGCGGCACGCTGCGCACCTTCAGGTCGCCGCGCGTGTACAGCGGGTTCACCAGGGAGCTGAAGTCGGCCTCCGCGGTGAGGACTTCGGCGCCCGGGGGCAGCGACGCCGCGACGAGCCCGCTGAACGTGGCGACGGACGCGCCGGCCGCGACCCGGGTGGCGGGCACTCCCACGAGACGGGCGTACGCGGCCCGGGACGCCTCGACGTCGGCGAACATGTCGAGTGGCTGCCCCGCCGCGGCGGAGGCCGCCGCGTCGCGCATGGCCACGAGGGTCCGGGCGGGCAGCAGGCCGGTGCTGGCGGTGTTCAGGTACGTGGTCTTCGGGGCGAACTCGGTAGGGACGAGGTTCTCGAAGCTCTCCATGGCACCACTGTGCGGCCCCGTGACCTCCCCGTCCATCGCGTATTTCTACGCGGTACCCCCAAGGGCCGCTTATGCGTCCGCCCCGGCCTGCCGCTTCAGTTGCCGGGGACCGCGCATCCGTCCGGGCCGCAGGCCTCGGCGCCGCCGTCGTCGATCAGCTTCAGCGGCGTGCGCTCGCCCCAGGCCTGGGTCAGTGCCTGGGTGAAGACCTCGGCGGGCTGGGCGCCCGAGACGCCGTAGGCGCGGTCGAGCACGAAGAACGGCACCCCGGTGGCCCCGAGCTGGGCGGCCTCCCGCTCGTCGGCGCGCACCGCCTCGGCGTAGGCGTCGGGGTCGGCGAGCACCGCACGGACCTCCTCGGCGTCGAGCCCGGCACCGGCGGCCAGCTCCACGAGCCGCGCGTCGTCGTTGAACACGGAGCGCTCGTCGGCGAAGTTGCCCCGGTAGAACGCGTCCAGCAGGGCATCGTGCCGCCCCCGCTCCTTGGCCAGGTGCAGCAGGCGGTGCATGTCGAAGGTGCTGCCGTGGTCGCGGTCCCGGGTGCGGTAGTCCAGGCCCTCGGCGGCGGCCTGCGCGCCGAGGTTGTCCTCACCGGCCTGCGCCTGCTCCTGGCTCATGCCGTACTTGGCGGTGAGCATCGTCAGCACCGGCTGTACGTCGTCCTTGGCCCGTCCGGGGTCCAGCTCGAAGGAGCGGTGGACCACCTCGACCCCGTCCCGGTGCGGGAAGGCCGCGAGCGCCTTCTCGAAGCGGGCCTTGCCCACGTAGCACCAGGGGCAGGCGATGTCGCTCCAGATCTCGACGCGCATGTCTCGGCTCTTCTCCAGGTCGTACGGCGGCGGAGGCCCTCTCCGCCCCGTACGTGAACGTTCAAGCAGCGGATCTCATTCCCGCCCGCGCTCAGCTGCCGTCCCGCAGGTCCGCCGGCCAGGCCGGCCGGAACTCCAGGTGGTCGTACGTCACGGTGCAGCCCTCCCCCGTCGGCGCCTGCGCCAGGAAGCCGACGAGGGCCGCGCCGGTCTCCTCCTCGTCTCCCAGGGTGAAGAGCCGTACGAAGGTCCAGCGCTTCCCGTCGAGCGAGGCGTGGAAGGCGAAGGCCCGTCCGGTCCGGCTGACCCGGAACCAGACGGAGTCCCCGTCCACGGTGAAGGAGTTGCAGTCGTCGGAGTGCCCGCGGGTGACCACCGTGCAGACGGTGGGCACGTCGGGCGAGTACTCCAGACACAGCTTGGCCCAGGCCCGCTCCCCCACGTGCACGTAGAGCACCCCGGCGTCGAAGGCCCCCCGGAACCCGACGGACACCCGCGCGATCAGCTGGAAGTCCCCGTCCGGCGCCCCGAGCAACCGCGGCGCGTCGGACACGGACTCCAGCGACTCCCCGGTGGGCGGCACGAACCGGTCCTGCCGGGCCCCGGCGACCCCGGTGAGCACACCGTCGGCGTAGGACCAACGACCGTCGGGCCCGTACGGGCGGAGGGCGAACGGCAGTTCGGGAAGCTGAAGAGTCATGCACTGATCATCGCAGGCTCAGTGAACGCTTTTAAGGGGCGCGGGACTGTATCGATGTGCGGCTCCGCCGCGTGGGCGCGACCGGCCACGACGGCGCAGCACCCGCCGAACAACCGCACCCCTACGGCGCACCCGCGAATCCCTACCGCTCGAGAACCCCGTTGAACCGCCTCGGCAGCCCCAGCGGATTGTCATCCCGCAGCTCCACAGGAAGCAGCGCCTCCGGCACCCCCTGATACGCCACCGGCCGCAGCCACCGCTCGATGGCCGTACCCCCCACCGACGTGGACGTCGACGTGGTCGCCGGGTACGGCCCCCCGTGCTGCTGAGCCGCCGCCACGGCAACCCCCGTGGGCCAGCCGTTGACCAGGACCCGCCCCGCCAACGGCGTCACCTCCGCGAGGAGAGCCGCCCCGGCGCCCTCTCCCGCCACTTCCTCGGCAGAGAGCTGCACCGTCGCCGTGAGGTTCCCCGGCAGCCGCGACAGCACCCCCCGCACCTCCCCCTCGTCCTCGTAGCGGGCCACCACGGTGACCGGCCCGAAGCACTCCTCCAGGAGCAGGTCGTGCTCGCCCTCCGCCGCCAGCCGCGCCGCCGGCACCGTGAGGAACCCGGGGCTGACGGTGTGCTCGCCGCCCGAGCCGGGCGTCACCGGGGAGTCCACGTCGGGCAGCGCGGCGCGCTCGGCGACGCCCGCGACGAAGTTGTCCCGCATGCGGTGGTCGAGGAGCACACCGGCGTCGGTGGCGCTGACCGCGTCGGTGAGCGACTTGACCAGGCCGTCACCGGCGTCGCCGGCCGGTACGAGGACCAGACCGGGCTTGACGCAGAACTGGCCGACGCCCAGCGTCATCGAACCGGCCAGGCCCGCGCCGATCGCCTCCGCCCGCTCCACGGCCGCCGCCTGAGTGACGACGACCGGGTTCAGCGAGCCCAGTTCGCCGTGGAACGGGATCGGCACCGGACGCGCGGCCGCCGCGTCGAACAGCGCGCGGCCACCGCGGATCGACCCGGTGAAGCCCGCCGCGGCGACCAGCGGGTGCTTGATCAGCTCGACGCCCGCCTCGAAGCCGTGCACCAGGCCGAGGACCCCGTCCGGGATGCCGTGGCGGGCCGCGGCCCGGCGCAGCACCTTGGCGACCAGCTCGGACAGGGCCGGGTGGTCGGGGTGCGCCTTGACGACGACCGGGCAGCCGGCCGCGAGGGCGCTGGCGGTGTCGCCACCGGGGACGGAGAAGGCGAAGGGGAAGTTGGAGGCCGAGTAGACGGCGACCACGCCGAGCGGCACCTTGTAGCGGCGCAGGTCGGGGATGGGCGGGGTGGCGGTGTCGTCGGGGTGGTTGACGACCACCCCGAGGAACTCGCCCTCGTCGACGATGTCGGCGAAGGCCCGCAGCTGGTAGCAGGTACGGGCGAGTTCGCCGGTGAGCCGGACCGGGCCGAGCGCGGTCTCCGCGTCGGCCACCTCGACGAGGGTGTTCTCGGCCGCCTTCAGCTCGTCGGCGGCGCCGCGCAGGAAGGCCGCGCGCACGGTGCGGTCGGCGAGGGCCTCCCGGGCGGCGTGCGCGGCACGGACGGCGGCGTCCACCTCCTGGGCCGTGGCTTCCACCGCGACCTGCTCACGCTGCTTCCCGGTACGGGGGTCGACACTCCAGACTGGTGCTGCTGCCACCGCGGGTCCCTCCACGTGCTCTTCCCAGATGTCGTTCGATATACTGAACGCTGTCTCTACTGATGAATATGCTGTTCGAGACTATATCTTCAGCTTCTCGTCGAACGAAGGGGTCAGGGCGATGTCGGCTGTCGAGACGGGGGGCGGAGCGCAGGTCAAGTCCGCGGTGCGGACGGTTGAGCTGCTGGAGTACTTCGCCGGACGCCCCGGAATGCACTCCCTCGCGTCGGTCCAGGAGGCTGTCGGCTACCCCAAGTCCAGTCTGTACATGCTGCTGCGCACGCTGGTGGAGCTGGGCTGGGTGGAGACGGACGCCACCGGCACCCGGTACGGCATCGGGGTGCGCGCGCTGCTGGTCGGCACCTCGTACATCGACGGCGACGAGGTGGTCGCGGCGGCGCGGCCGACGCTGGACCGGCTCTCCGACGACACCACGGAGACCATCCACCTCGCCCGCCTGGACGGCACCAACGTGGTCTACCTGGCCACCCGCCAGTCCCAGCACTACCTGCGGCCGTTCACCCGGGTCGGCCGCAGGCTGCCCGCGCACTCGACCTCGCTGGGCAAGGCGCTGCTGAGCACGTACAGCGACGAGCAGGTCCGCAAGCTGCTCCCGGAGACGCTCCCGGCGCTGACCGAACACACCATCACCGACCGGGAGAAGCTCATCGAGGAGCTGCACCTGGTGCGGGAGCAGGGCTTCGCCGTGGACCGCGAGGAGAACACGCTGGGACTGCGCTGCTTCGGCGTGGCCGTCCCCTACCGCACCCCCGCGCGGGACGCGATCAGCTGCTCGGTGCCGGTGGCACGGCTGACCCCCGCGCACGAGCAGATGGTGAAGGACGCGTTGTTCGACGCGCGGGACCGGCTGACGCTGGCCACGCGTAGGCTCTGATCCATGCACATCGCACTGCGCGAGGTTCACGACAGCGATCTGCCCGTCTTCTTCCGGCAGATGAACGATCCGGAGGCCCTGCGCATGGCGGCCTTCATCCCGAGGGACCCTGCCGACTGGGAGGCGTTCGCGGCCCACTGGGCGAAGATCCGCGCCTCCCGCGACGTCGTGCGGACCATCCTCGGCGACGGTGACGTCCTCGGCAGCACGGCGGTGTACGGGGAGCCGGGCGAACGCGAGGTCACGTACTGGGTCGACCGGGCGTACTGGGGGCAGGGCGTGGCGACGGCCGCGCTGCGGGCGCTGCTCACCGAGGTGCCGGACCGCCCGCTGTACGCGCGCGCCGCGGCCGACAACACGGGATCGCGGCGCGTGCTGGAGAAGTGCGGCTTCGTGACCAGCGCGCGGGCGCGGGGGTTCGCGCCGGCCCGCGGCGAGGAGATCGACGAGGTCGTCCTGCACCTCGCGGAGTGAGGACGGCGCCGATGAACGGGCGCTGAGAAGCATGAGAAAGATGAGAAAACGGGGCACACGGGAACGACCGCCACCCGCCCGTTCGTCCTGTCAGCGGGATGAACGGGATGAACAAGACGATCAGGCGGGCCTCGGTCTTCACCCTGCTCCTGGTGTTCGCTCTGCTGGTCAGGGCGACCTGGGTGCAGTTCTACGAGGGACAGGCGCTCGCGGACAGCAAGGACAACCGGCGGGGCGCGATAGAGACCTACGCGGAGCCGCTCGGGAACATCATCGTGGGCGGCCGGTCGGTCACCGGCTCGGCCCCGACGGAAGGCGGCGACCTCGCGTACAAACGCACGTACGAGAACGGGAAGCTCTATGCGGCGGTGACGGGCTACGCCTCGCAGGCGTACGCGCCGACCCAGCTGGAGGGCATCTACCAGGACGTGCTCAACGGCACCGATCCGCGGCTGAAGACCGTGATGGACACGGTCACCGGCTCCCGCGCCGAGCCGGGCAACGTGGTCACGACGATCGACCCGGACGTGCAGAAGGCCGGGCTGGAGGCGCTGGGCGACACCAAGGGCGCCGCCGTGGCGATCGACCCGAAGACGGGCAGGATCCTCTCGGTCGTGTCGACCCCCTCGTACGACCCCACGTCGCTCACCGACGCCAACACCGCGGGTGAGGCCTGGGAGAAGCTCACCGCCGACCCGGACAAGCCGCTGACCAACCGCGCGCTGCGCCAGCCGCTGCCGCCGGGCTCGACGTTCAAGCTGGTCGTGGCGGCCGCCGCGCTGGAGAACGGGCTGTACGGCTCGGTGGACGAGAAGACCGACAGCCCCGATCCGTACACGCTGCCGGACACCACGACGGAGCTGACCAACGAGAACCCGAACGCGCCCTGCGAGAACGCCACCATCCGCACCGCGCTCCAGTACTCGTGCAACAACGTCTTCGCGAAGATGGCCGTCGACCTCGGCCAGGACGAGCTGCGCGCCATGGCCGAGAAGTTCGGCTTCAACGACGAGACCCAGGACGTGCCGGTCCGCGCCTACACCAGCGTCTACCCGAAGGACATGAACCGGTCCTCGACGGCGCTGACGGGCATCGGCCAGTTCGACGTGACGGCGACCCCGCTCCAGATGGCGATGGTCTCCGCGGCCCTGGCCAACGGCGGCGAGCTGGTCTCCCCGCACATGGTGTCGCAGGTCACCGACAGCGGCGGCGACGTCCTGGAGGACCACACCGACGCCGACGCGAAGCGGATCGTCAGCTCCGCCACCGCCGAGCAGTTGCAGTCGGCCATGCGGACCGTCGTCGAGAAGGGCACGGGGTCCAACGCGCAGATCGCCGGGGCGACGGTGGGCGGCAAGACGGGCACGGCCCAGCACGGCGAGAACAACAGCAAGACGCCGTACGCCTGGTTCACCTCGTACGCGAAGTCCGACTCGTCGGACCAGGAGGTCGCGGTGGCGGTCATCATCGAGCAGTCCGACGCGGCCCGCAGCGAGGTCAGCGGCAACGGCCTGGCGGCCCCGGTGGCCAAGGCGATGATGGAGGCGGCGCTCAAGGGCTGACTTCTGCGGGGCCGTCCTGGTGCGGTCTGCCGTACGGTGTCCGGCAGGCCGCACCCGGGAAGCCGCTGCGAGGAGAGTCCGCCGTGAGGTCAGCCGTCGACGCCGTCGCCGCCGCGGAGTTCCACGCCTTCTTCGAACGCCACTACGCCGAACTGGCCCGGCTCGCCCACCTGCTGACGGGCGAACCGGACGCCGCCGACGACCTGGCGGCGGACGCCCTGCTGGCCCTGTGGCACCGCTGGGACCGGGTCCGTGCGGCCGACCACCCGGTGGCGTACGCGCGCGGTGTCGTCGCCAACCTCGCCCGCACCCGGGTCCGGACGGCCGTGCGCGAGCGCAGACGCGTCGCCCTGTTCTGGTCGCAGCGCGAGGAGCGCACGGAGAACCCCGACGTCGCGGGCGTGGTGGACGTGCAGGGGGCGCTGCGCCGGCTGCCGTTCCGCAAACGGGCGTGCGTGGTGCTGCGGCACGCCTTCGACCTCTCCGAGAAGGACACGGCGCTCGCCCTGGGCGTGTCGGTGGGTACGGTCAAGAGCCAGACGTCGAAGGGAGTGGCCGAGCTCCAGCGGTTGCTCGGCACCCGGGCCGCTCCCCGTGCTCCTGGGCAGGTGCGCGCGGCGATCGCACGCAGCGGTGGGGCCGCGGGAGGGACCCGATGAGCGGACCGCGGCGGGACGTGGACGAGGAACTGCGCGCCCGGCTGCGCGCGGCGGCCGGCGAGCACCGGCCCGACCGGGCCCGGATCCTGGCCCGGGTGGAGCGCGGCATGGCGGCCGGGAACCGCGGGCCGGCCCGTGCGCGGCTGCCGGGCCGGCTGCGGGTGGCCGGTGCGACGGCGGCGGTGGCGGGCATCCTGGTGGCCGGCGGCTACACCGTCGCCTCGGCGGTGCGGGACGACGCGCCCGCGCGGCCCCCGGTCGCCGCGCCGCCCGGCCCACGGGAGTCCGAATCGCGGGAGCCCGGATCTCGCGAGCCCGGATCTCGCGAGTCCGGATCTCGCGAGCCCGGACCTCGCGAGTCCGGATCTCGGGAGTCCGGCCCGGTGTGGTCGAGCGGCGCGGTCGACCCGCACAGCAACGAGTTCTGGGCGCAGAGCAACGTCACCCTGGGCACGAGCACCCCGCTGAGCGCGCTCACCGTCGAGCTGCGGGTGGCGCAGACCGGCTCGGTGACCTCCACCGGGGCCTGGCGCTCGCTGCCGGAGGACGACTTCGCGTTCACGCTCGACGAGCGGGACGGCTTCCTCGTCTACCGGTGGACGCTCAGGCAGGGCCGTACCGTCCCGGCCGGCGAGTGGATGTTCGCCGGCCAGTACAACCACCGGCGGGGTGGCCGGGACGCGGGCGGCGACCGCTACTCGGCGGCGGCCACCACGGCGTCCGGCCCCCTCACGGTCCGGGGCGGCTTCACCCCGGGCGGCTGAGCGGGCGACCCGCTACTCGACGAAGTACGTCGGGTTGGGCAGCTTGTACGTGCGGTCCGCATAGCCGCCCTGGAGGTCGGAGTACTGGTCGCCGAAGTTGGCGACGATGTCGTACCCGAGGTCCCGCTCGATGTGCCGGCGGGTGCCCGCCTTGTACTGCACGGTGGTGCACTTCCAGGTGCCCGGGGTGGCGCAGTGGGCCAGGTAGGACGGCGGGTTCGCCTTGTCCTTCAGGAAGACGTGGCCGGTGTCGAGGTTGACGTCGGCGCCGACCTTCTTCAGGTTCTCGACGGCGGCGGCGCGCTGCGCCTCGCCCAGACCGGAGTTGTAGAAGACCTCGACGCCCTTCTTCTCGGCGTACCGGGCCAGTTCGGGGCTGCCGGGGACGGCGGGGCGGTCGGCGCGGTCGACGTAGGCGGCCCAGGTGGCGCCGTCGTAGCCGTAGTTGTTCTTCTTCTCGTAGTCGAGGCTGAGCAGCAGCGTGTCGTCGATGTCGAAGACGACCGCGGGCCTGGTGTGCTTGTGGTGCGCCGCGCGGGCCGCCCGGTCGATCTGCTTCTTGGCGGCGGCGTCGACGCGGGCCAGGTCGGCGGCGTACGGGCTGTCCGGGGACGCCTGGTAGACGCCGTCGGCGTCGAGCGTGGTGCCGTAGTAGGCGTCGATGTCCTTGGCCAGCACCCCGATGTTGTACGGCTCGTGGGTGGAGTTCGCGGTCGACTGGTCGGCGGTGGCGGCGCCCGTGCCGTAGAGGACGGCACCGGCGACGGCACAGGCGGCGGTGACGGTCGCGATGCGCAGTGGTTTATGCATGACACAGGTTTCTACGCGCGTCACCCCGGTGAGCGCGAGACCCGTGGCCGGATCCGCGCCCCTTTACCTGGCAAAAATCGCGTCAAGCAGGTCAAGTGCGGGGGGTCGGCGGGCCGGTCAGCGCCGCCGGTCGTACGGCCGCCAGTCGCCGAGGTACGCCTGGCGGGTGTGCGCGGCGGCCTCGGCACGGGTGAGCTGCGGCCGGTTCGCGGGGACGGTGGTCGCGGCGCCGGGCCCGGTGTTGCGGTACTCGCGGAACCGCTGTTCCTGCCAGGGGTAGGCGTCCCGCATGTTCGCGTACGGCGCCGCCGCGTCGATGCCCGCGCCGAGGTGCGTCTCGCGCACGGTGAGCATGGGCCGGGCGCTGGTGTCGGAGCTGGGTACCCAGGGGCGGGCCAGCTTGTAGTAGCCGTCGGGGGCCTCGCTGCTGACGCGGCCGCGCACCACCAGGTAGCCGCGCGGGTTGGCGCCCGCCGTGGACGGCGCGAACACGAAGCCGTAGGGGGCGGCGTCGAGGTCGGGGCGGACCAGGGTGCGGAAGTGGCACTGCTCGTACACCGCGGTCGCCCGGCCGAAGACGAAGTCGACGTCGCCCTCGACGTAGCAGCGCGCGTAGTACTGGCGGGCGAAGAGGCCGAGGTCGCGGGTGTCGGCGTAGAGGGTGTCCTGGTGGCCGAGGAAGTGGCAGTCGTGGAAGGCGGACCGGTCGCCCATGACCTTGATCGCGACCGCCTGGGTGCCGGTCCAGTCGGGCTGGTCGGCGCGCAGCCAGTCGTTGGCGAAGGTGATCGCGTGGGCGGTGAAACCGTCAGCGCGCACGGTGGTGGTGGCCGACCCGCTGGTGCCGTGGGTGCCGGAGCCGTCCGGTTTCGGGGTGCCGGCCGCGTTGTCGTACACGATGACGGCGTCGCGCGGGTCCCCGGAGGCACCGATCCAGGTGGCCCCGGTGCGGTCGGCGTCGACGGAGACCGTCTCGCGGTAGGTGCCGGGAGCGAGGACGAGCGTCCAGCCGTCGCCCTCGGCGGTGTCGACGGCGGCCTGGACGGAGGTGAAGTCGCCGCGGCCGTGCGGGTCGACGTACAGGGTCCTGGGTGTGCGGCGGGCGGCCGGTGAACCGTACCGGCCGAAAGGCCGCGGGTGCGGGCGCGGCCCGGTGCCGGCGGCGGCCGGGCCGGCTGCCGCGGGGCCGAGGCCGAGGGCGGCGCCCGCGCCGGCGGTCGCCAGGAGGAAGCCTCTGCGGGACGGGGCGGCGGGTCGGTGCATACGGGTGCTCCTTCGGGAGGGACGGAGACGGCCGGGATGGGCCGGGGCGGTGCGGGCGCCCCGGCCCGGTTCGGTTCGGTTCGGGGGACGGGGTCAGCGCAGCCGGCCGGCACCCGCGCCGTGGTCGACGACGAAGGGGACGGCCCGGGACGGCAGGACCTTGGTGCGCAGCGTGGGCGTCCAGCCCGCGCCGGAGCGGAGGACGGCGTCCGGGTTCCCGGCGTTGTGGGCGGCGATCAGGTCGACGGTGCGGCCGTTGACGCGGTTGCGGGCGGCGCTGAGCGGGGAGTCGTTCCAGCGCTTGAGCACCTGCGCGGGGCTGACGCCGGCCGGCAGGGTGAAGGCGTTGTGCTCGGCGACGATGGCCGACTCCTTGCCGACGCCGAAGCTGTAGGCGTAGTCGTCCGAGGCCACGAAGTGGTTGTTGTAGACGTCGACCTGGCCGAAGCGGACGCGGGGCGCGCGCTCGACGAGGTTCTTGAACAGGTTGTGGTGGAAGGTCGCCTTCAGGTGGCCGCGGTCGACGGCGGCGGTGGACTCGCTGTCGCTGTTGCCGATCAGGATGGTCTTGTCGTGCTCGGTGAAGACGTTCCAGGACGCGGTGACGTAGTCGGCGCCCTTGACGATGTCCAGCTGGCCGTCGTGCTGCTGGTAGAGCATGCCGAAGTAGGTGGGCGCCGCGCTGTCGGGGTGCGCGCCGTCGGTGAACGTGTTGTGGTCCAGCCACACGTGCGTCGACCCGTACACGACGGCGCTGTCGTACTCGGAGTTCCAGTTGCCGCTGTCCCCGTCCGTGGGGTCCCACTGCGGGAAGCAGTCGACGGGGCTCTCGAAGGTCAGGTTGCGGACGATGACGTTGTCGACGTCCTTGATCTGGAGGCTGGCGCCCTTGAGCGCGGCGCCCCGGCCGACGCCGACGATGGTGGTGTTGGCAGGCACGTTCGCCTTGATGGACCGGTCCTGCTGTGCGGCGGACGCGCGGCGCAGGCCCTCGGGGCTGTCGTCGGGCTCGGCGCTCAGGTCGGTCTCCCTGCCCCAGTTCTCGGGCGAGTACTTCTCCAGGTAGGCGTCGAAGTCGTAGCCGGGCGCGGCGAAGGCCTCGCAGCCCTCCGAGACGACGTCGACGGTGCCCTTGACCTTGACGATGCGCGGCGCGGTGCCTTCGGCGGCGAGGGCGGCCTTGAACTCGGCCCAGGTGGAGACGGTGTACACGCGCTCCGCGTCGGCGGCGGCCCCGCCGGTGGTGCCGGTGCCGTGGGAGGCCCAGCCGTCGTTCGCGGGGAGCGTCTGCCGGGCGGTGTCCCGGGGGTGGTGGTGACCGGGGCGGGCCTCGGCCGTGGCGGCCGTCAGGCTCAGTACGAGGGCGGTGCAGCCGACGAGTGCGGCGGTGCTCTTCATGGCATGCCCATGCCATCTCAGTGTGCTCATGGTGCGGCTCTCCCTTGCTGCGGGGATCGGTCGACGGTCGTCGGTGTTGTGCGGTGGCCGGTGCTGCGCGGTGGCCGCCGGGGTTACGCGGTGGCCGGTGCGGGCCAGCTGATCCAGGACTCGGGGATCTCCTCGTCCAGCCGGCGCACGTCCCGGTGCGCCAGTACGCGCCCGCGCAGCAGTTCCCGGGCGACGAGCCGGGCGACCGCGATCGCGCCCGGCGGATTGAAGTGCGTGTTGTCCTGCTCGGTGGCGGTCCAGTTGAAGTACGCCTTGGTCCCCTCGGCCCCGAGCCGCTGCCACAGCGCGAGCGACAGCGCCTGCACGTCGAGCAGCGTCACACCCTCCCGCCGCGCCAGGGCCCGCATCGCCGCCGGGTACTCGCCGTGGCTCGGCACGGCGTTCCCCGCCGCGTCGAACCGCCGCCGCTCGACGGGCGTGACCAGCACCGGCCGCGCCCCGCGGGCCCGCGCCCCGTCGACGTACATCCGCAGATACCGCTGGTACGTCGTCCAGGGCTCCGTGTAGCGGGTGGGGTCCTCGTCCTTCTCGTCGTTGTGCGCGAACTGGATCAGCAGGAGGTCGCCGGGCCGGATCGCGCCGAGGAGGGTCTCCAGCCGCCCCTCGTCGACGAAGCTCTTGGAACTCCGGCCGTTCACGGCGTGGTTGGCGACCTCCGGCTCCCTGCGGAGGAAGAAGGGCAGGGCCATGCCCCACCCGGTCTCGGGCGCGGCGTCGGAGTACTTCTGCGCGGCGGTGGAATCCCCGGCGATGTAGAGGGTGCGGGGGTGGTGGCGTCCGCCGGCCTGGGCGGTTTGCGTGGCGGCGAATGCCAGGGGAACAGCGGCTACGGCAGCGGAAGTGACCTGTCTTCGGGTGATGGACACGCTGGCACACCTTCCAAGAGGGGTGAGGAGAGCAACCCAGGGGCGCGGGGCTGTCTCGATGTGCGGCTCCGCCGCGCGGGCGCGACAAGCCGGGGACGGCCCGCAGCCTGCACACCACAGGCCGCCCCACGGCGATGTCCGGCTCAGGACGTTCAGCCCATCTGCTCCGTCCACTCGGCCTGCGCCTCGTTCAGCTTCTCGGCCAGCCCGTTCAGGAAGTCCTTCGCGCTCATGTCACCCAGCAGCACCTTCTGGAACCCCGGCTCACTCTCCGACTTGGACAGGGTGTTCCAGTCCGGCAGGTAGTAGGGCAACTGAACTATGGTCGTAGAACCATCATTCAGCGCCTGCGCCGCCAGCTTCGTCGGCTCGGCCTTCTGGATCCACGTGTCGTTCGCGGCCTCCGTGTTGGACGGCACCTGCCCGGCCGACTCGTTGAACTTCGAGTTCTGCTCCTTCGACGTGGCGAACTCGATGAACTTCCAGGCGGCCTCCTTGTTCTTCGAGCTCTTGAACATGCCGAGCCCGTCGACCGGGTTGGAGACCTGGACCCGCTTGCCGGAGGCGCCGGCCGGCTGCGGGATGCCGCGGAACTTGTCGACGCCGAGCGCCTTCACGTGGTCCTGGTAGGAGCCCAGGTTGTGGTTGAGCATGCCGATGGTGCCGGTGTCCCACTGGGCGACCATCTTGGCGAAGTCGTTGTTGACGTCGGCGGCCGGTGTCGCCTTCTTGTAGAGGGCCGCGTACTTCTCCAGCGCCTCGACGTTCTTCGGGTCGTTGACGGTTGTCTTCTTCTTGCCGGCGTCCCAGAACGAGGTGATGCCGGACTGCCCGTACATCGCGTCGAAGGCCTGGGCGATGGATCCGGAGCCGCCGCGGATGGTGTAGCCGAACTCGTTCTTGCCCGCGTCGGTCAGCTTCTCGGCGGCGGCGTAGAACTTGTCCCACGTCGTCGGCGCGTCCAGACCGGCCTTCTCGAACAGGTCGGTGCGGTAGTAGAGGACGCCGTTGTTGGCGGAGGTCGGCATCGAGTAGAGGGTGCCGTCGCCGCCGCCGGCGGCCTTCAGGGACTCGACCATGTCCTTGTTGAGCTTGCCGCTCAGGGGGGACGTGGTGAGGCGGTCGTCCAGCGGCTCCAGGGCGCCCTGGGCGGAGAAGCCCGCGAGCATGGACGCCGTCACGCCGCCGACGTCGGGCAGGCCGCCGCCCTGGATGGCGGTGTCGACCTTGGACTGGTACTCGGTGGCGGCGATCCCGACGTACTCCACGTCGATGTCCGGGTTCGCCTTCTCGAAGTCGGCGATGATCTCCTTCCAGACGGCCGTGCGGATGCCGCCGTTGTTGTCCCAGAAGACGATCTTCCCCTTGCCACTGCCCTCGGCGCCCTTGTCGCCGCCCGCCCCGCTGCCGTCGTCACCGCAGGCGGTGGCGGTCAGCGCGAGCACGGCTCCCAGGGCGACGGCGGCGGACGTGCGGCGCCCGACTGTGCCTTTGTCTCTGCTGCTGAGCATGCTGATCCTCATTGGTCGGCTCTCTTCTTCTGGGTCTTCCGGGTTCTTCCAGGTCTTCCGGATCTTCCGGGTCTTCCGGGGTCTTGCGGGTCTTCCGGGTCCGACAGAGCGGTGGAACGACAGAGCGGTGGAACGACAACGTGGGGGTTCAGTGGGTTCGGTGGGGCCCGACGCGCAACCGCGTGAACGTGGCGGTGCCGGCCTGTCCCCTGCCGACGGGGGCGAGGGCGAACAGCCCGATCAGTGCGCCGACCCAGCGCCAGGGGGTGGCGGCGAACTCCCGGCCGACGGGGATGACCGACGAACCGTCGCCCGGATCGCCGTCGCCGAGGTCGTACGAGAAGCGGCAGCGGGCCCCCGGCACCGTCTCGATCCGCAGCCGGGCCCGTCCTCCGGGTGCGGGGCGGGGCCGGTCGGCATCGCGCTCGGCCTCGGCCACCGACTCGGCGAACCGGTGCACCAGGTGCACGGTCCCGTCGGTGTCCCGCTGGAGCCCGATCCAGCGGTAGGCGTCGCCGAGCACCGCGAGCCCGGCCCGCGCCCCGGGTTCCTCGCTGTCCAGGCGCAGCTCGACCTCGATCAGCGAGGGCTCGCCGGGGAAGCGCTGGGTGAGGACGCTCGGCAGCAGACGCAGGTCGTGCGCGTCGGCCGAGCGGACGCAGGCGAGGCGCAGCCCGTCCCCGGCGTGCTGGGTGGCCCAGCCGGTGCGGGGGTTGGCCGTCCACGACCACTGGCGGCCGAACCGTCCGCCGGGGAAGTCGTCGTCGGTCGCGGGCGCGGCGGGCGGCTGCGGGGGCAGCGCGGGACGCGGGTGCTCGGCGACCGGGGCGCCGTCGTCCCCGAGGACCGGCCAGCCGTCCGTTCCCCACCGCATCGGCTGGAGGTGGACCACCCTCCCGTAGGCGCCGCGCTGCTGGAAGTGCAGGAACCAGTCCTCGCCGGACCCGGTGCGCACCCAGCCGCCCTGGTGGGGGCCGTTGACGTCGGTGTCCTTCTGCTCCAGGACGACCTTCTCCTCGTACGGCCCGAAGAAGTCGCGGGAGCGGAAGGCGCCCTGCCAGCCGGTCTCCACCGATCCGGCGGGGGCGAGGATCCAGAACCAGCCGTCGTGCCGGTGGAGCTTGGGGCCCTCCAGGGTGAACCAGCCGGGGAGCCGGTCGCCGTCGACGATCACCTCGCCGTCGTCGAGGAGTCCGGTGCCGTCGGGGCGCATGCGGTGGCCGGTGAGGCGGTTCTTGATCCCGGAGCGGGAGCGGGCCCAGGCGTGCACGAGGTACGCCTCACCGGTCTCCTCGTCCCACAGCGGGCAGGGGTCGATCAGGCCCTTGCCCGCCTTGACCAGGTGGGGGGCGGTCCAGGGGCCCCGGATGTCGGGGGCGTTGACCTGGAAGACGCCCTGGTCCGGGTCGCCCCAGAAGATCCAGAAGCGGCCTGCGTGGTGGCGCAGGGACGGTGCCCAGACGCCGCAGTCGTGGCGGGGCTTCGTGAACTCCCGCTCGGGCTCCAGGCGCTCCAGGGCGTGCCCGACCAGGGTCCAGTCGACCAGGTTGCGGGAGTGCAGCAGGGGCAGGCCGGGGACGCGGCCGAAGCTGGAGGCGGTGAGGTAGAAGTCGTCGCCGACGCGGACGACGTCCGGGTCGGACCAGTCGGCGTTCAGGACGGGGTTGGTGTACGTCCCCTGGGTCCCGTTGGCCCCCGGGGTCCCCTCGGTCCCCTCGGTCCCCGTGGCAGTCTCGGCGGCGGTCTCCGCGGCGGTCACGGGCTCACCGCCTTGCGGACGAGAGCGGCGGCGCCGTCGGCGTCGAGGCGGCCGTCGGCGACGACGGTGACGATCCGGCGGACCAGGGTGTCGCCCGCGGCGACGGCCACCCGGTCGTCGTGGGCCAGCGAGGAACCGACGCCGGGGTACTCCTCCGTACGCACGAACCACGGGTCGCGCCTGGTGCGTGCGGTGGCGCCGGCGAACACCAGCGACCAGGTCTCCCCGGTCAGGGCGAGCCAGTCGGCGCTGCGGCCGTGCACCTCCGGCTCGCCCTCCCGGTCGGCGGTGAAGACGCTGGGCGCCGCGCCCTCCTTGCGGGCGCGCCAGAAGAAGCCGCCGTAGGCCGCGCCGGGGCGCCCGTTGGTGGCGGGGCTGCCGAGGGTGAGCGGGTCCGGGGTGACGTTGGTGAGGGAGAAGGTGAAGTCCAGCGCCCAGGCGGCGGCGGTGAGTTCGGTGGCCGCGACCGTGCGGCGCTCGCGCAGCAGCTCGGTGCCGGCGGCGACCCAGCGCAGCTCCTCGACGAAACCGTCGGGGTCGCGGAGCTGGAAGGCGGTGTGCCGCTGGGTGCCGTGGTTGTCCAGCTCGGTCGGCCCCCGGCCCCGGACGTAGGTGCGCCCGCCCCAGAAGTTGTGCCCCTCGACGTCGGGAACGGCGACACCGACGCCGAGGTGGTGGAGGTGGTCGGCGGGGCTGAACTCGGTCACGGCCGTGCCCGCCAGGGTGGTGACGGGGTGCAGGTACGGGCGCGGCGAGAGCCGGTACGGCAGCTCGGGCCGGGTCACGTACCGGGCGACGGGGCGGCCCGCCACACGCAGCACCGGGGAGTCGTTGCCGGTCATCGGGTGCTCACCTCGTAACGGGGGTGCTCGGTGCGCGGCGCCCAGGGCGCGCCCAGTTCGGAGTACAGGGAGAGGGTGTCGGCGGCGGCGGCCACGAGTGCGTCGATGCCGGGGACCACGCGGCGCCCCTCCCCGGGGACGCGGTGCCAGGCGGCGGCGGGCAGCGGCTCCGGGTCCCGGGCCCGGCGGATCGCCTCGACGACCCGCATGAAGGCGCCGGTCTCGTCCGGGGGCACCAGCAGGGGGACGCCGGTGGTGAGGTGGGCGACCAGGTTCTCCAGCAGGTCGGTGCGGTCGTGGTGGAACTCCTCGGGGCCGTGGCCGCCGCGCTGGAGCAGGACGCGGTCCTGCTTGTACCAGAAGGTGACGCGGCCGCCGGCGCCGTGCACCAGGACGTACGGCTCGTCGGCCCGCTCCGCGCACAGGGTCGCGGCGACGGTGACGCGGTGCCCGCGGGCGGTGTGGATCCGCACGCAGGAGGTGTCGTCGGCCTCGATGTCGTTGGCGTGGCTCAGCTCGGTCTCGATGCCGGTGACGTCCTCGGCGCGGGCGGTGCCGCCGAGCGCGAGGGCGGTGGCGACGGCGTGCGCCAGCGGGTTGGTCAGCGCGCCGTCGATCACGTCGGCGCCGTTCAGCCGCCGCTTGCCGGACCAGGGTGCCCGGCGGAAGTAGGCCTCGTCGCGCACCCACGCGCCGGCCCCGCCGACGCCCACGACCTCGCCGATCGCGCCCTCGGCCACCAGTTCCCGGATGGCGGGGACCGCGTGCGAACCCAGTGACTGGAACCCGATCTGGCAGGCGACGCCGCTCTCGGCGACCCCGTCGGCCATCCGCCGGAACTCGGCGTACGACGGTGCCGGGGGCTTCTCGAGGAGCAGGTGCACCCCCCGCCGGGCGGCGGTCAGGGCGAGGTCGGTGTGGGTGGGGATCGGCGTGCAGATCACGGCGATCCGGGCGCCGGTGGAGTCGAGCAGGGCACCGAAGTCGGCGGACTGCTCGGGGAGTTCTCCCCCGGCCTCCTGTTCGGTCAGCGGGGTCAGCTCGCAGAGGCCGGCCAGCCGGACCAGTCCCGCCCGCTCCAGGCGGCGGATGTTGGCGACGTGCCAGCGGCCGTGGCCGCGGGCGCCGGCGAGGACGACGGGGACCGGGGTCATCCCTTCACCGCCCCCGCGCTGAAGCCGGTGATCAGCCACTTCTGGATGAAGGCGAAGACGATCACGACCGGGACGGCGGCGACGATGCCGCCGGCGGCGAGCGCGCCGAGGTCGACGCTGTCCGCGCTCATCAGGGAGTTGAGGCCGACCGGGATGGTCTGCTTGTGCTGGTTGTTGAGGAACATCAGGGCGAACAGGAAGTGGTTCCAGGAGTGCACGAAGGCGAAGGAACCCACCGCGATCAGGCCCGGCCGCAGCAGCGGCAGGACGACGATCCGGAAGGCCCGGAACCGGCCGCATCCGTCGACCCAGGCGGCCTCCTCCAGCGAGTACGGCACGTTCTTGATGAAGTTGCTGATCAGGATGATCGACAGCGGCAGCTGGAAGACCGTCTCGGCGATGATGACGCTGCCCAGCGAGTTGATCATCTGGAGTCCGGCGAAGATCTCGAACAGCGGCACCAGGAGCAGCGCGCCGGGCACGAACTGGGAGCAGAGCAGGGCGAGCATGAAGACCCGCTTGATCCTGAAGTCGAACCGGGCGAGGGCGTAGCCGCCGGCCAGCGCGACGAGCGTGGTCATCACCAGGGTCGCGAGCCCGACGTACACGCTGTTCTGGAAGTAGGTGCCGAAGCCGCGGTCGGTCCACACCTTCTCGAAGTGCTCGGTGGTCATCGGCCAGGGCACGAGCGAGGTCGAGCCGGCCGGGCGCAGCGCGAAGAGCAGGATCCAGTAGAACGGGATCAGCGTGAAGACCAGGTAGATCCCGAGCGGCAGGTAGATCTGCCAGCGGGGGACCTCGTCCCAGGCCGGGCGCTTCTTGCCCGGCCGCGGCGGCGCGGGAGCGGCCGGGGCGGGGGCGGGGGCGGCCGCGACGGCCTCCTTGGTGATCACTTGTTCTCGCCTCCGAACTTGCTCAGCCGCAGGTAGACGATCGAGCAGAAGAGCAGGATCACGAACGCGACCGTGGTGAGGGCCGACGCGTAGCCGAAGTCGTGGGCGTCGACGCTGGTGTTGGCGATGTACAGGGGCAACGTCGTGGTCTCCCCGGCGGGTCCGCCGCCGGTCAGGGTGTAGAGCAGGTCGACGTTGTTGAACTCCCACACCGCGCGCAGCAGCGTGGACAGGATGATGGCGTCCTTCAGGTGCGGCAGCGTGATGTGCCAGAACTGCTTGATCCGGCTCGCCCCGTCTACCTCGGCGGCCTCGTACAGGTCCTTGGAGACGGACTGGAGGTCGGCGAGGATGAGGATCGCGAAGAAGGGCACGCCGCGCCAGAGGTCGGCGACCACCGCCGCGGAGAAGACCGTCGAGGTGTCGGAGAGCCAGCTGGTGCCGTACGAGCCGATGCCCAGGTCCGCGAGGTAGCGGGTGACGCCGGTCTGGGAGTTGTAGAGCAGCACCCAGATCGCCGAGGTCAGCACGCCGGAGACCGCCCAGGGCGAGAAGACCATGGCCCGCCCGATGCCCCGGCCCACGAAGGTCTGGTTGACGATGAGCGCCAGCGCCAGGCCGAAGAGCAGTTGCAGTCCGACCTCGACGAAGACCCACTTGGCGCTGAAGACCAGGGTGTCCCAGAAGACCGGGTCGTCGGTGAAGATCTTGACGAAGTTGTCGAAGCCCGCGAAGCCGTTCCGCCACGGCTTGGTGGGGTTGTACTCCTGAAGGCTGTAGTAGAAGACGCTGATGACCGGGTAGGCGATGAAGCCCAGCATCAGCAGGGCGGCCGGTCCGATCAGCAGGTACGGGAGCCTGCGCGGCGTGGCCGAGGCACGGCGCCGCCGGGGTGGCGCGGGCGGTTTCGCCACGGCTGCGGCTTGGGCCATGACAGTTCTCCGTTCTAGTGCGTCTACGTCGTGCGGAGGTCGTACAGGAAGCGCTTTCTCTACGGGCAGGGGTGTGCGGAGGCGGTTCGTGCCGTACGGGGCTCAGCCCGCGTAGGGGTCCTGCACCTTGCCCGGGCGGGCCAGGAACTCGAAGTCGCAGCCGGTGTCGGCCTGGGTGATCTGTTCGTTGTAGAGCGCGCCGTAACCGCGCTCGTAGCGGGCGGGCGGCGGGGTCCAGGCGGCCCTGCGGCGCTCCAGCTCCTCGTCGTCCACGCCCAGGTGCAGGGTGCGGGCCTCGACGTCGAGGGTGATCGGGTCGCCGGTCCGGACGAGGGCGAGCGGTCCGCCGACGTATGACTCGGGGGCCACGTGCAGCACGCACGCGCCGTAGCTGGTGCCGCTCATCCGGGCGTCGGAGATCCGGACCATGTCCCGCACGCCCTGCTTGAGCAGGTGGTCGGGGATGGGCAGCATGCCGTACTCGGGCATGCCGGGGCCGCCCTTGGGGCCGGCGTTGCGCAGCACCAGCACGCTGTCGGCGGTGATGCCCAGCTCCGGGTCGTTGATGGTGCGCTGCATGGTCTTGTAGTCGTCGAAGACGACGGCGGGCCCGGTGTGCCGGAGCAGGTGCGGCTCGGCGGAGATGTGCTTGATGACGGCGCCGTCCGGGCAGAGGTTGCCGCGCAGGACGGCGACCCCGCCCTCGCTCGCGACCGGGTGGTCGCGGGGCCTGATGACGTCGTCGTGGTGGACGAGGGCACCGGCCAGCTGCTCGCGCAGGGTGTCGTGGGAGACGGTGGGCCGGTCCAGGTGGAGCAGGTCGGTGATGCGGGAGAGGAAGCCGGGCAGCCCGCCGGCGAAGTGGAAGTCCTCCATCAGGTACGTCTGTCCGCCGGGGCGGACGTTGGCCAGCACCGGGACGGTGCGGGCGATGCGGTCGAAGTCGTCGAGGGTGAGGGTGACGCCCGCGCGGCCCGCCATGGCGATCAGGTGGATCACGGCGTTGGTGGAGCCGCCGAGCCCGAGCACGGTGGTGACGGCGTCCTCGAAGGCGTCGGCGGTGAGGATGTCGCTCAGCTTCCGGTCCCGGTGGACCAGTTCGACGATGCGCAGTCCGGCAGCGGCGGCCATCCGGTCGTGCCCGGAGTCGACGGCCGGGATGCTGGAGGCGCCCGGGACGGTGACGCCGAGGGCCTCGGCGGCGGCGGTCAGCGTCGAGGCGGTGCCCATGGTCATGCAGTGGCCGGGCGAGCGGGCCAGGCCGCTCTCCAGTTCCTGCATCTCGCAGTCGCCGATGAGGCCGGCCCGCTTGTCGTCCCAGTACTTCCACATGTCGGTGCCGGAGCCGAGGGTCTCGCCGCGCCAGTGCCCGGGGAGCATGGGCCCGGCGGGCACGAAGACGGCGGGCAGGTCGACCGTGGCGGCGCCCATCAGCAGGGCGGGCGTGGACTTGTCGCAGCCGCCCATCAGCACGGCGCCGTCGACCGGGTAGGAGCGCAGCAGTTCCTCGGTCTCCAGGGCGAGGAGGTTGCGGTAGAGCATGGGGGTCGGCTTCTGGAAGGTCTCGCTGAGTGTGGAGACCGGGAATTCGAGGGGGAAGCCGCCCGCCTGCCAGACGCCCCGCTTGACGGCCTGGGCGCGGTCGCGCAGGTGGACGTGGCAGGGGTTGATGTCGGACCAGGTGTTGAGGATCGCGATGACGGGCTTGCCGAGGTGCTCCTCGGGCAGGTAGCCGAGCTGGCGGGTGCGGGCGCGGTGGCTGAAGGAGCGCAGGCCGTCCGTGCCGTACCACTGGTGGCTGCGCAGCTCCTCCGGGGACTTCCTGGGGGTCATATGGACCACCCCGCGGCGATGGCGGCGACCTCGGCGCGCTCGCTCTCGGGCAGCGGCTTGCTCGGCGGGCGGACCTCCCGGCGGCACAGGCCCAGCGAGGCGAGGGCCTCCTTGACCACGGTGACGTTGTTGGCGGAGCCGTTGGCGGCGCGCAGTTCCTCGAAGCGGCGGATCTGCTCCCAGACCTTCATGGCGCCCGGGTAGTCGCCCGATCGAAGCGCTTCGATCATGTTCCGCGAGACGGCCGGGGCGACGTTCACCAGGCCCGAGGTGAAGCCGGTGGCGCCCGCGGAGAAGTACGAAGGGGCGTAGGGCTCGGCGAGCCCCGCCACCCAGACGAACCGGTCGAGGCCGGCGTCGCGGGCGAACGCGGCGAACTTGGCGGCGTCCGGCACGGCGTACTTGACGCCGATCACGTTGGGGCAGGCGTCGGCGAGGTCGGCGAGGCGGGCGCCGGTGAGCTGGGCGTTGCGGATGTAGGGGACGACACCCAGTTCGGGCACGGCCTCGGCGATGGCGCGGTGGTAGTCGACCCAGCCGCCCTGGGAGACGTAGGGGTGGACGGGCTGGTGGACCATCACCATGGAGGCGCCCAGCTCGCGGGCGTGCCGGGCGGAGGCGACCGCGGTCGGCAGGTCGTGGCCGACACCGACCAGGATGTCCGCGCGCTCGCCGGTCTCCTCGACGGTCAGCTCGGTGACGAGGCGGCGCTCGGCCGGGTCGAGGGCGTAGAACTCGCCGGTGTTGCCGTTGGGGGTGAGGGTCGTGATGCCACCGTCGAGGAGACGACGCAGCAGGGCCCGGTAGGTGGCGGGGTCGACGGTGCCGTCCTCGGCGAACGGGGTCACCGGGATCGCCACCACGTCGGCCAGGGCCGCCCGCTGGGTCTCGAACGTCGCTGTCATGCCTGACCGTCCTCTTCCTGGGCGGCGGTCCCCGCTTCGGGGAAGGCCCGCTCGACGAACGACGCGATGTGCGCGTGCAGGGCGCGGCCCGCGCCGTCCGCGTCACCGGCGAGTGCGAGGCGCAGGATCTCCTGGTGCTCGCCTGCCTCCCGCTCCCAGGAGGGGTCGGCGGCCCAGGCGACCGCGGAGACCAGGGCCGCCTGGTCGCGGACCTCGTCGAGCATCCGGCCGAGCAGTGGGTTGCCGCACGGCAGGTACAGGGCGCGGTGGAACTCGCGGTTGGCCAGGGACCGTTCGGCCGTGTCGGTGGCCCGTTCGGCCTGGGTGAGCGCGTCCCGGGCGGCGTCCAGGGAGGCACCGCGGCGCACGGCGCGCTTGAGCGCCTCGGGCTCGAGGAGCAGCCGGACGTCGTAGACCTCGCGCGCCATGTCCGCGTCCACCATGCGCACGGTGACGCCCTTGTACTGGCTCATCACGACCAGTCCGGTACCGGCCAGGGTCTTGAGCGCCTCGCGCACCGGTGTCTTGGACACCCCGAACTGTGCGGCGAGGTCGGTCTCGACCAGGGCCTGGCCGGGCGTCAGCCGGCCGGTGAGGATGCGGCGTTTGATCTCCTCCAGCACGTACTGCGTGCGGGAGGGGATCGGCGTGGGCACAGAGGTCATGCGCGCCTCTCGGAATCTCGCGTCGGATGCGCGGCAGATCTCGGACATCGGAACTCGACATCGGAACTCGACATCAGATCTCGCGTATCGCGTCTCATATATGACGTACGGAGTACGACGCGTTGAAGGTAAGAGGGGCGCGCGGCGGCGTCAATGCTTCTGACAAAGGAAGTTGTTCGGGTGCCGCCTTGCTCAGGCGGTGCGGGACCAGCCCGGGTCGCGTCCGCTGAGCCCCACCGCGCGCTCCAGCAGCGGCGCGTCGGCGGGCACGGCGACGACCGGCCCGAACATGCCCTGGTCCCGGTCGGACTCCTGCGCGGCGGCGGCGAGCAGCCCGTACGCCGCCTGGAGCGCCGCCGGGTCGGGGGCGTAGTCCTGGCCGGTCGCGCGGGCCAGGTCCCAGCCGTGGATGACCAGCTCGTCGGCGACCACGGCACCGGCGACGTCGCCGGGCAGGTCGATGCCGCCGGCCCGGGTCATGCCGGTCCAGGCGTCGGGCTCGCGCCAGGCGTCGGCGAGTTCCCCGAGGACCTTCGCGAGCTCCTCGCGCCAGCCGGGCCCGACGTCCGGCACGGATGCCTCGGGGCTGGTGTCCGTGGTGGGCCCCAAATCCTTGCGCGCGGCGTCGCGGAAGGCCACGGCGAGGCCGGTCAGGTGCCCGAGCAGGTTGCGCACGGCGAGGCCGGGGCAGGGCGTCGGGTCCGCGAGCCGGTCGTCGCGCACACCGTCGGCGAGGCGGGCGAGGATCCGGGTCTGCGGCCCGAGGTCGAGGGTGGCGGTGCTGGTCTCGTGCGTCATCCGTGTCTCCCGGGAACGTGTGCTCGCTCGCTCTGTCGGGAGGTAGACCGATCACGGCCGCGAAACTCATCGGCCGCCGAAGCCCTCGCCTACGGCATCTGCCCGATGCCGGTCGTCGCGCCTTAGGCCCACGATGACCAGGCATGACGACGAGAACGACGGACACGGGGAAGACGGGGCGCGGCACCTGGCCCCTGGCCCGGGTCCTGCGCGACCGCAACGCGGGCCTGTATCTGGCCGGGGTGGTGGTGTCCGGTTTCGGCAGCTCGGCGCTCGGCCTGGCGGCGGGCGTGTGGGTGAAGGACCTCACCGGCTCGGACGGCCTGGCGGCCCTGTGCCTGCTCGCGCTCTGGGCTCCCACCCTGGCCGGGCCCGCGCTCGGTACGATCGCCGACCGGGTCCGCCGCAAGCCGCTGCTGCTCGCCGCGAACCTGCTGCCGGCCGGTCTCCTGCTCACCCTCTTCGCGGTCGACTCGCCGGGCGCCCTGTGGCTGCTGTTCGCGGTGCTGTTCCTGTACGGCGTGGCCGGTGTCGTCCAGGACGCGGCGGAGTCGGCGCTGGTGGCCGCCGCCGTCGATCCCGGCCTGCTCGGCGACTTCAACGGGCTGCGGATGACCGCCAACGAGGGCATGAAGCTGGTCGCCCCCCTCGCCGGTGCGGGACTCTACGCGGCGTACGGCGGCCCGAGCGTGGCGGCACTGGACGCGGTGACGTTCGTGCTGGCCACGGGGCTGTACGCGGCCCTGCGGGTGCGGGAGGCGGCACCGGAGCCACCGCCGGTGAACTGGCGGCGGCAGACGGCACAGGGCGCCCGCTTCCTCTGGGGGCATCCCGGGCTGCGCCCGCTGGTCCTCGCGGGCGGGGTGACGATGCTGTGCGCGGGCGTCGGCGGCGCCACGCTGTACGCCGTCGTCGACAACCTGGGCCGCTCCCCCGCCTACGCCGGTGTCCTGTACGCCGTCCAGGGCGCCGGTTCGGTGGTGGTCGGGATCATCTCCGGGCCCGCCCTGCGCCGCCTGGGCCCGCGCCGGTTCGGGGCGGCCGGGATCGCGCTGTTCGCGGTGGCGGTGGCGGTACGGGCGGTCCCGTCCGACGCGGTCGTCTGGGCGTCCAGTGCGGCGGTCGGCCTGGGTCTGCCGACGGTGCTGATCGCCGCGCTGACCGCCGTGCAGCGCGAGACGCCGGGGCCGCTGCTGGGGCGGGTCTCGGCGACGGCCAACTCCCTGGTCTTCGCCCCGAACGTGCTCGGGCTGGCCGCGGGTGCGGCCCTGGTGGAGACGGTCGGCCTGTGGCTGCTGCTGCCGGCCCTGGGCGCGGTGCTGCTGGCGACGGCGACGGCGCTGGCCCGGCGTCCGCGCGCGGGGGTCCTTTCGGGCACGCGCACGGAACGCCTTTGAGACGGGCGCGGGGAGCCGCGCGGCCGGCCCCCGCCCACCGGCGCGGGACCACGCGCCCCCGCTCAGCCCACCCGCAGCCCCGCCCGCACCGCCTCCAGATCCCCGTCCGAGGCCAACCCCGCGTGGTACAGCCGCAGTTCCGTCGCCCCCAGGTCCCGCGCGCGGGCCGCGTCGGCCGCGAGGGTGCGGGGGCTGCCGCCCATGCCGGAGACCACGGTGAGGTTGGCGGCGAGGACGGTGTCGTCACCTGCCTGTTCGGCGAACGGCGTCAGCAGGCCCGCCCCGCCCGTGCAGGGCACGACCACGCCGTCCGCGACGGCGAGGATGTGCGCGGGGTCCACGCCGGCGTTGGCGCCGCAGTGGTAGGACACCGGGTCGGCGTGCAGCAGGATCCGGAAGCCGTCGGGCGCGGCGGCGCGGACCGACGAGACCGCCGCCTCCTGGAGGGTGCGAGCCCGGTCGTCCCGCCACGCGCGCGTGGCGTTCGCGGACGCCGCGCCGAGGAGCTTCTCGACGCCCGCCCAGCCCCCGTCCGAGGGCACCGCGCCCCGCCACACCGGCTCCAGGGCGGTGCGTACGGCGGCGGCCAGTTCGTCGGCGTCGAGGCCCTGGGCCCCATAGCCCGCGCGGCAGTCGGGGCAGAAGCACAGCGACATGAGGTACTGCCCGGCGTCGCCGAGGGGCACCCCGCCGGTCTTGTCGTGGGCGTGCAGGTGGGCGAGGCCGTACCAGCCGAGGGACTCCAGTTCCGTGCCGCGCGCGCCGGGCCGCACCGCCGCCTCGGCGGCCAGGTCGGTGAGGTACGCGCGCGTGGCGGGCTGCGCGATGCACGGCGCCCAGGGGTAGCGGTCGCCGTAGGCGTTGACGACGCAGGTGTGCGGGTGCTCGGCGCCGAGGCGGGAGTTGTGGGCGAGGACGACCCAGGTGTGCACCGGCAGGCCCGCGTCCGCGAGGGCGGCGGCGGCCTCGCCGTACGCGTCGCCTGGCGCCCAGTCGCCGGACTCGTACGGGCGCAGTGCGCGGCCCTGCCAGCGGGCGCCGTCCGGCGGGTAGAGGACGGCGGCGTGCTCGGCGGTGACGACGCGGTGGCGCGGGTGGCGCGGGGTCAGGGCGCGGGTGGAGTGGTAGGCGGCGGCGAGCGTCACCTGCGCCACGCCGAGGTCCGCGATGCGCGCGGGAGCTGCCGGGTCGCCGTTGACGTCCCAGGGGTAGACGAACGCGGACGCCTTCACCGGTCCCCCTCCGGGTCGAGCAGCGCCTGGCCGCGCTCGACGATCTGCGCGAGCTGCTTGACGTGGTCCTCGGTCGGCTCCTGCAACGGCGTCCGCACCTCCCCCACGTCCAGCCCCCGCAGCCGTACGCCTGCCTTGACCAGGGCCACGGCGTATCCGCGGCCCCGGGCGCGCAATTCGACGAACGGCCGGTAGAAGCCGTCCAGCAGTCGGTGCGCGGTGGTGTCGTCGCCCTCGCGCACGGCTCGGTGGAAGGCGAGGGCGATCTCGGGGGCGAAGCAGAACACGGCGGACGAGTAGAGGGTGACGCCGAGCGCGCGGTAGGCGAGTTGGGTCTGCTCGGCGGTCGGGAGTCCGTTGAAGTACAGGAACTCCTCGCCGGGCAACTCCGTGCGCACCGCGCTGACGGTCCGCTGCATGAGGTCGAGGTCGCCGAGCCCGTCCTTGAGGCCGACGATGCCGTCCGTGCGGGCCAGTTCGACGACGCTGGACGGGGTGAACACGGCGTTGTCGCGCTGGTAGACGATCACGGGCAGCGCGGTCGCGGCCGCCACCTCCCGGTAGTGCCGCACCAGTCCCTCCTGACCGGCGACCACCAGGTAGGGCGGCATGGCGAGCAGCCCGTCGGCCCCGGCCTCCTCGGCGAGGCGGGCGTAGCGCACGGCGAGGGCGGTGCCGTAGCCCGCACCCGCGAGGACGGGCACCCGGCCCGCGCTCTCCTCGACGGCCGCACGGACGCAGGCCGCGAACTCCTCGGGCGTCAGGGCGTGGAACTCGCCGGTGCCGCAGCAGGCGAAGACGGCGGCGGCGCCCGCCTCGATGCCGCGGCGCACATGGGTGCGGTAGACGTCCAGGTCGAGTCCGCCGTCGGGTCCGAACGCCGTGACGGGGAAGAACAGCGGCCCGCTGGGCACGGTGAGCCGGGTGGCGAGAGGGGCTGAGGTCACGGGCGCTCCCCATTCCATATCTATGACCTGCGTCTACATTTCTGAACGCGACCACGCTAAGCCGCCCCGCGAACACCGTCAAGCAGACGCCCTCTTGACGCGTGACCACCGGCTCCTTAGCGTGTCCACACATCTGAACGTGAGGCACACACCGGCACGCCTGCGCACGCCTGCCGCTTCCACAGACCGATCTAGGAGTCCCGAGGATGCCCGCTCCCCGCACCGTTCTGCTCACCGGCGCCGCCGGCGGCCTCGGCACCCTGATGCGGGAACTGCTCCCCGGCCACGGCTACCGGCTGCGCCTGCTCGACCTGCGCCCGATCGAGGGCGAGCCGGACGCGATCACCGCCGACCTCGCCGACCGGGACGCCCTGCGCGAGGCGGTCCGGGGCGTCGACGCGATCATCCACCTCGCGGGCATCTCCCTGGAAGCCCCTTTCGAGAAGATCCTGAAGGCCAACATCGAGGGCACGTACAACCTGTACGAGGCAGCCCGCGAGGAGGGCGTCGGCCGCATCGTCTTCGCCTCCTCCAACCACGCCGTCGGCTACACCCCGCGCCCGCAGGGCGACGACCCCCTCATCCCCGTCGGGACACCGCGCCGCCCCGACACCTTCTACGGCCTGTCCAAGTGCTTCGGCGAGGACCTCGCGCAGCTCTACTGGGACAAGCACGGCATCGAGACCGTCTCCGTCCGCATCGGCTCCTGCTTCCCCGAGCCGACCAGCGTGCGCATGCTCTCGGTGTGGATGAGTCCCGCGGACGGCGCCCGCCTCTTCCACGCCGCGCTCACCGCCGAGGGCGTCGGGCACACCGTCGTCCACGGCTCCTCCGCCAACACCCGCCTGTGGTGGGACCTGACCTCCGCGCGGGCGCTCGGTTACGAACCCCAGGACGACTCCGAGCCGTACGCCGACAAGCTCGTCGCCGAGCAGGGCGACCTCGACCCGGGCGACCCGGCGCACGCCCGTCTCGGCGGCCACTTCGTGACCGACCCGCCGATCTGGCCGTACTGACCGGAAGACGACCACGCGAGACCCCCCGGGGAAGCGGACGGGCACCGAACGGGCCCGTCCGCTTCGGCATGCGGGCATCCGCCCTGCCCGTTCCCACCCCGCCCCGCACTGCGCCCCAGGTCCGAGACGGGCACCCGGCACCGCAAACGGGCACACCCGGGCAGTATCGGGTCCGCAACAGGCCTGGTCAGTGCCGCACGACCGCTGTAGAACTTCCCCCAAGGGCCACGCGGGCCCGAACGGGCAACCACACGGCGACGAGGCGGTGAGGCAGGTGTTCGGCATGAGCACGCAGACACGGACGACGGAAGAACGCCGGCACGAGATCGTGCGGGTCGCCCGCGCCACCGGCTCGGTCGACGTCACCGCGCTCGCCACCGAACTGGGCGTCGCCAAGGAGACCGTACGGCGGGACCTGCGCGCCCTGGAGGACCACGGACTGGTCCGCCGCACCCACGGCGGCGCCTACCCGGTGGAGAGCGCCGGGTTCGAGACCACGCTCGCCTTCCGCGCCACCAGCCACGTGCCCGAGAAGCGCCGGATCGCGGCCGCGGCCGTCGAACTGCTCGGTGACGCCGAGACGGTCTTCGTCGACGAGGGCTTCACCCCCCAGCTCATCGCCGAGGCACTCCCCCGGGACCGGCCGCTGACCGTGGTCACCGCGTCCCTCCCGGTCGCGGGCGCGCTGGCCGAGGCCGGCGACACCTCCGTCCTGCTGCTCGGCGGCCGCGTCCGCTCGGGCACCCTGGCCACCGTCGACCACTGGACGACGAAGATGCTGGCCGGCTTCGTCATCGACCTGGCGTACATCGGCGCCAACGGCATCTCCCGCGAGCACGGTCTCACCACCCCCGACCCCGCGGTCAGCGAGGTCAAGGCGCAGGCCGTGCGGGCCGCCCGCCGCACGGTGTTCGCCGGCGCGCACACCAAGTTCGGGGCGGTGAGCTTCTGCCGGTTCGCCGAGATCGGCGCCCTGGAGGCCATCGTCACCAGCACGCTGCTGCCCTCGGCCGAGGCCCACCGCTACGCCCTGCTCGGCCCCCAGGTCATCCGCGTCTGACAACCCCTCACCTCCCGTCCCCGGACAGCACACCCACACCTTCCACTGTCTCTTACCTCCCCATACCTCCCCATACGTTCAGGAGCGATCCATGCGAACCCAGAGCCGACGGAGGCCGCGAGCCACACTCGCCATGGCCGCCGCAGGGACGCTACTCGCCCCGCTGCTCACCGGCTGCTGGGTCGGGGCGGGCGGCGCCGGATCCGGCGGCAACGCCATCAACGTCCTCATGGTCAACAACCCGCAGATGGTCGAGTTGCAGAAGCTCACCGCCGACCACTTCACCAAAGAGACCGGCATCAAGGTGAACTTCACCGTCCTGCCGGAGAACGACGTCCGGGACAAGATCAGCCAGGACTTCGCCAACCAGGCCGGCCAGTACGACGCCGCCACCCTCTCCAACTACGAGATACCGATCTACGCCCGCAACGACTGGCTGCACGAGATGGACTCCTACGTCGCCGGGGACCCGGCCTACGACGAGCAGGACATCCTCGGCCCGATGCGCGAGTCCCTCACCGCCGACGACGGCAAGCTCTACGGACAGCCCTTCTACGGCGAGTCCTCCTTCCTGATGTACCGCAAGGACCTGTTCGCCAAGGCGGGCCTGACCATGCCCGAGCACCCCACCTGGACCCAGGTGGCCTCCTTCGCCGAGAAGCTCGACGGGTCCGAGCCCGGCATGAAGGGCATCTGCCTGCGCGGGCTGCCCGGCTGGGGGGAGCTGATGGCACCCCTGACGACGGTCGTGAACACCTTCGGCGGCACCTGGTTCGACCAGGACTGGCAGGCCCGGCTCGACTCCCCCGAGTGGGAGAAGGCGACGAAGTTCTACGTCGACCTGGTCCGCGAGCACGGCGAGTCCGGCGCCGCCCAGTCCGGCTTCGCCGAGTGCCTGAACAACATGACGCAGGGCAAGGTCGCCATGTGGTACGACGCCACCTCCGCGGCCGGCTCCCTGGACGCCGCCAAGTCCCCCGTCAAGGGCAAGGTCGGCTACGCGCCCGCCCCGGTGGAGAAGACGGACTCCTCCGGCTGGCTCTACACCTGGGCCTGGGGCATCCAGAAGGCCTCGCGCAACGCCGACAAGGCCTGGAAGTTCGTCTCCTGGGCGTCCAGCAAGGAGTACGAGCAGCTGGTCGGCGACGAGATCGGCTGGTCCAACATCCCGGCCGGCAAGCGCGCCTCGACGTACCAGAACCCGGCCTACGTCAAGGAGGCCGCCGCCTTCCAGGAGATGACCAGGAAGGCCATCGAGGGCGCCAAGCCCAAGGACCCCGGCGTGCAGCCCCGGCCCGCGCCCGGCATCCAGTTCGTCGGCATCCCCGAGTTCACCGACCTCGGCACCAAGGTCTCGCAGGAGATCAGCGCGGCCATCGCCGGACGCCAGTCCGTCGAGGAGGCCCTGAAGAAGTCCCAGCAGCTCGCCGAGCAGATCTCCGAGGAGTACGAGGGACGATGACCGCCACGACCACGGCCCCCTCGGCCGCACCCGAGAACACCCGCCCCACCGTCCGCCCGCCGTCCAACCGGCTGCGCGCCTGGGCCACCCGCGCCCCGCTCCTGCCCGCCCTGATCTTCATGATCGTGGTCACCCAGCTGCCCTTCGTGGCGACCCTGGTGATCTCCTTCTTCGACTGGAACGCCCTCTACCCGGACGCCCGCAGCTTCACCGGCTTCGCCAACTACGGCGACGTCCTCAGCGACCCGGCCCTGCGCAAGTCGGTGTGGACGACGATCCTGCTCACCGTGGCGGTCGTCCTGGTCAGCCTGGTCCTCGGCCTGGCCCTCGCCCTGCTCCTGGACCGTAGGTTCAAGGGCCGCGGTGTGGTCCGCACCCTCCTGATCGCCCCGTTCCTGGTGGTCCCGGTGGCGGCCGCCCTGCTGTGGAAGCACGTCCTCTACAACCCCGAGTACGGCCTGCTCAACGGTCTGCTGCACTACGTCGGCGGACCCCAGCCGGACTGGATCTCCAACACCCCGCTGCTCGCGGTCGAGGCCTCACTGGTGTGGCAGTGGACGCCGTTCATGATGCTCATCCTGCTGGCCGGACTACAGAGCCGGGACCAGCAGCAGATCGAGGCCGCCCGGGTGGACGGCGCGGGCGACTGGCAGATCTTCGTCCACCTCACCCTGCCCCACCTGCGCCGCTACCTCGAACTCGGCGCCCTGCTCGGCTCGATCTACATCGTCCAGAACTTCGACGCGGTCTTCACGATCACGTCCGGCGGCCTGGGCACCGCCAACCTGCCCTACACCGTCTACCAGAGCTTCTACCAGGCCCACGAGAACGGCCTCGCCTCGGCCGCGGGCGTCCTGGTCGTCATCGGCTCGATCATCATCGCCACCTTCGCGCTGCGCGTGGTGTCGTCCCTGTTCCGCGAGGAGGTCGGCCGCGCATGAGCGCCACCGCCGTACGCCCCGTCGTCACCGACGCCAAGCCGCCCGTACGCACCCGCCGCAGGGCCGGGGCCGGCCTGGGCCTGGTGGCCTGGCTGGTCGGCATCGTGTTCTTCCTGCCCATCGCCTGGATGGCGCTGACCTCCTTCCACTCGGAGTCGGACGCCGCCACCAACCCGCCCTCCTTCGCGGCGTCGCTGACGCTGGACGGCTACCGCGAGTTCTTCGGCGCGGGCGGCGGCGCCAGCCCCTGGCCCGCCCTGGTCAACTCGGCGGTGGCGTCGATCGCCTCGACCCTCTTCGTCCTGGTCCTGGCCCTGCCCGCCGCCTACGCGCTGTCCATCCGCCCGGTGAAGAAGTGGACGGACGTCCTGTTCTTCTTCCTGTCCACCAAGATGCTGCCGGTGGTGGCGGGCCTGCTGCCGATCTACCTGTTCGCCAAGAACACCGACATGCTGGACAACATCTGGCTGCTGGTCATCCTCTACACCTCGATGAACCTGCCGATCGCGGTCTGGATGATGCAGTCCTTCCTGGCCGAGGTCCCGGTCGCGATCATCGAGGCCGCCCGGGTGGACGGCGCGAAACTGCCCACCATCCTGGTCCGGGTGGTGGCCCCCATCGCCCTGCCCGGCATCGCCGCGACGTCCCTGATCTGCTTCATCTTCAGCTGGAACGAGTTGCTCTTCGCCCGGGTCCTGACGGGTGTGGTCGCCGAGACCGCCCCCGTCTTCCTGACCGGCTTCATCACCAGCCAGGGCCTCTTCCTGGCCAAGGTGTGCGCCGCGTCGCTCGTCATCTCCCTGCCGGTGCTCGCCGCGGGGTTCGCCGCCCAGGACAAACTGGTCCAGGGCCTGTCGTTGGGAGCCGTGAAATGAAGGCCGCCGTCATCGAGTCCGTGGGCCGCGCCGTCGTCACCGAGGTCCCCGACCCGACGCCAGGGCCGCGCGAGGTCGTCGTCGAGGTCGCCGCCTGCGGCCTGTGCGGCACCGACC
Source organism: Streptomyces sp. CS113 (assembly GCF_002188365.1). Lineage (NCBI taxonomy): Bacteria > Bacillati > Actinomycetota > Actinomycetes > Kitasatosporales > Streptomycetaceae > Streptomyces > Streptomyces sp. CS113. The sequence goes on along the minus strand of NZ_KZ195574.1, from coordinate 6,602,179 downwards.
TGCACATCCTCCAGGGCGAGTTCGCGCCCAAGCTCCCCATCGTGCCGGGCCACGAGTTCGCGGGCGCGGTGGTCGGCGTCGGCGCCCAGGTCACGGAGGTGGCGGTCGGCGACCAGGTGGCCGTCGACCCCTCCCTCTACTGCTACGAGTGCCGCTACTGCCGCACCGGCCACAACAACCTCTGCGAGCGCTGGGCGGCCATCGGCGTGACGACGGCGGGCGGCGCGGCCCAGTACGCGGTGGCGCCGGTCGCGAACTGCGTGAAGCTCCCCGAGCACGTCCGCACCCAGGACGCGGCTCTGATCGAACCGCTCTCCTGCGCCGTCCGCGGCTACGACGTCCTCCAGTCCCGCCTCGGTGCCCACGTCCTGATCTACGGCTCCGGCACGATGGGCCTGATGATGCTGGAGCTGGCCAAGCGCACCGGCGCGGCCAGCGTCGACATGGTCGATCTCAACCCGGCCCGCCTGGAAACGGCCCGCGGCCTCGGCGTCTCGGCCTCGGCCGCGACCCCGGACGAGCTGGACCGGCCCCAGGGCTGGGACCTGGTCATCGACGCCACGGGCAATGCGGCGGCGATCCAGGACGGCCTCGACCGCGTCGCCAAGGCCGGCACCTTCCTCCAGTTCGGCGTCGCCGACTACGCGACCCGCGTCCAGATCGACCCGTACCGCATCTACAACCAGGAGATCACCATCACGGGTTCGATGGCCGTCCTGCACAGCTACGAACGCGCGGCGGAACTGTTCGCGAACGGCGTCCTCGACCCGGACGTCTTCATCAGCGACCGCATCGAACTGGCCCGCTACCCCCAGGCCCTGGAGCAGTTCGCGGCGGGCGTGGGCCGCAAGATCGTGGTCGTGCCGTGACCATCTAGCCCGTCCGGCGTTTGAGGACGAGGCCGTCCAGGCCGAAAGGCGGGGGTCTGGGGGCGGCAGCCCCCAGGGACGGGAAGGGAAGGGGCGGCGGGGGCGAAAACCCATGGGGACGCCGCCCCCACCCCCCGTACGCTCCCCCGCATGCCCAAACCGAACGGCTTCGCCTACACCGCCACCGCATCCGGCACCGTCCACATCACCCACCACAACCACCCCGCCACCACCCTCAACGGCTCCCGAGCCGCCCGCTTCCTCGAAGAGGTCACCGCGGGCGACCCCCAGCTGGTCATGGCCCGCTGGACCGGCAACTACAAGCACGGCAACGAACGCACGGCCCGCAACCACCCCCGAAACCGCCGCTGACCTGGCGCAACGCGCCCCCGACCCGATTGGCCCCCGGGTAAGGGAACGGTAAAACGCCCTCGCTCGTTCACCCGGCATGACAGCTATGACCCCCGGCTCGAACATCCCCCTCTCCGCCGCCCGCGTGACGGTGGACGTCGCCGCGCCCGTGCGGCTCGACGTATCGGGCCTGCTGCTCACCGCCGACGGCAAGGTGCGCTCCGACGACGACTTCATCTTCTACAACCAGCCCACCGGGCAGGGCGTGACCTACCGCTCCGGCGGCGGCAGCGCCCCGGACGCGATCGTGGTGGACACCGCCGCCGTCCCGCCGGGCATCGAGAAGATCGTCGTCACCGCCAGCCCGGACGCCGCCGGCCAGACCTTCCAGGGCATCGAACCGACCGCCACCATCCGCAACGCGGACGACAACTCCGTGCTCGCCAGCTTCACACCCCCGCAGCTCGGCGCCGAGACCGCCCTCGTGATCGTCGAGGTCTACCTGCGCAACGGCGCCTGGAAGGCCCGCGCGGTCGGCCAGGGCTACTCCAACGGGCTGGCCGGCATCGCCACGGACTTCGGCGTCACGGTGGAGGAACCGGCCGCCCCGGCGACCCCGCCGCAGCCCCAGGCGGTCACGCCGCCGCCCCCCGCGGCCGCGCCCACGATGCCCGCCGCTCCGCCCGCCCCGCCCGCCGCACCGCCGGCCCCCGCCCCGGGCACCGGCAAGATCAACCTCGACAAGGGCCGGGTCAGCCTCCAGAAGAACCAGACCGTCTCCCTGGTCAAGGGCGGCCGGCCGGTGCTCTCCCAGGTCAAGATGGGCCTCGGCTGGGAGCCGGCGTACCGCGGCAAGGACATCGACCTGGACGCGTCCGTCATCGCCTACGGTCCGCAGCGCAACCACATCGACAGCTGCTACTTCGGCAAGCTCTCGATCGTGAACGGCGCCATCAAGCACTCCGGCGACAACCTCACCGGCGAGGGCGGCGGCGACGACGAGGTGATCGTCGTGGACCTGGGCCGGCTGCCGCAGGAGGTCAGCGGCCTGGTCTTCACGGTGAACTCCTTCTCGGGCCAGAAGTTCACCGAGGTCGCCAAGGCGTACTGCCGCCTCATCGACGCCGCGAGCGGCGAGGAGCTGGTCCGCTTCGACCTCACCAGCGCCGAGCCGCAGACCGGCGTGATGATGGCGAAGCTGATCCGCCAGTACTCCGGCGAGTGGGAGATGACCGCCATGGGGGACTTCGTCAAGTCCCGCACGGTCCGCGGCATGGTGAAGCCGGCCGCGCAGGCGCTGTAGGCGACCGCGGGAGACCTGGGGGCGCCCGGCCGCGGGCGCCCCTAGACCGGTCCCGGTCCCTGCCCCTGCCCCAGCCCCTCCATGAGCAGCGACAGGTACCGCCGTACGGCCGTGCCGTCCACCTCGTCGGCCGCCTCGGCCGCCGTCACCACGCCGTGCACCAGCCGCAGCACCTCGACCGGCTCCACGTCCCCCCGCAGCGCACCGGCCCCCTGCGCGGCCCGCACCAGCCGGGTCGCCGCACCGCGCACACAGTCGCCGCACGCGGGCACGCCGCCGGTGACGGCCGTACCGAGCAGCGCCTTCAGCCCGCGCACCTGGAGCATGCCGACGGCCAGCTCGTCGAGCCACGCCACGAGCGCCGCCCCGGGCGGCCGGGCGGCCGCGATCACGTCGGCGCGGGCCGCGATCGCCTCCAGCCGCTCCAGGTAGGCGGCCTCCAGCAGCGCCTGCCGCGTCGGGAAGTGCCGGTAGAGGGTGCCGACGCCGACCCCGGCACGCCGGGCGATGTCGTCCAGGGCGGCGCCCTCTCCGTGCTCGGCGAACGCGTCCGCCGCCACCGCCAGCAACCGCTCACGATTCCGACGTGCATCCGCCCGCATGGGCCTGACCTGCGCCACAGCCCCTCCCTGCACAGCGGGCAACCTTCCGGGCACCCTACCGCGCGTGCTCGTCTCGGGCGTCCCAGGGCCAGTCGGCGTCCCGGCCCGCCTCGAGCAGCGGCACCATGCGGAACGCCGCGTCGGAGAGCCCGCCGAAGGTGTGCCGGTTCGCCCGGCCCGACGGACCGTGGCCCGCCCGGTACCCGGCGAGGTTCCAGGTGTAGACGGGCACGTGCGCCGGAACCTGCTCGGTCGGGTCGCCGTGCCGGCTGTACGCGTACTGCTCGTCGGTGACGATCAGCACCCGGTCGTGCTTCTTGTAGTGGCGCCGCACCGCCTCGGTGGTGTCGGTGCCACCGAGGTCGCCGAAACGCTCCAGGACCTTCAGCACCGACTCGCCCTTGCGGTACGTCACGCGGTCGCTCGACGAACCGAACTCGACCAGGTCCGCGTCGGCGGCCCGCAGCGCCAGCGCCGTGCCGAAGACCGCCGCCGCGTCGGCCCGGGTCAGCTCGGAGCGGTCCGACATCCGCGAGAAGAACATCGAGCCCGACCGGTCCACGAGGACCAGCGTGCGGCCGCCCAGCGCGGGCACGTTGGCCAGCGAGTGGCCGAGCGCCCGCTCCAGGGGGTACGACCAGCGCAGCGACGGTGCGTGCCGGTACGCGGCGAGGTAGCGGAAGGGGAACTGCCGCGAGCGCGCCACCTCGGCCGGGTCGCTGATCCGCGCCGCGACCCGGGCGGCGACCTCGTCCGAGACACCGGCCTCGTCGAAGTTCCGCAGGTTGCGCAGGAGCGCCATGACGCCCATGGACGGGATCACCGCTTCCCAGGCGGCCTTGTCCATCGGCCCCTGGAGCCAGCCGGCCAGCATCTCCCACGTGATGCCCGCCGCCGCGAGCCGCTCGGCACCGTCGGATGCCGTGAGGACCGCTCGCCGCTCGGGGACGGGCAGCGCCATCAGCTCGCGGTGCGCGGTCAGGACGCGGTTCGAGGCGGGCGGCACCGCAGTGTCCGGGTTGTGCCGGCGGTCGAGGGCGTACTGGAACAGCGCGCCCTGCCACGGCTTGTCCGGGTCGGGCGCCGCGTGGACCAGGTTGAGGATGTCGCCGAAGCGGTACCCCTTGGACGCGGTGTCGTACTTCAGCAGCGACGTGCCGTGGTAGAGCCGCCGCACGGCGTCGGCGATCCCCCGCTTGACCGGCTTCGGCACGGCGCGGCCGTAGGTCGCGGTCCAGTAGGCGAGCAGCTCACCGGGCTCGTCGGGCCGCCGCAGGACGGAGGCGATCACCTGCCGGTTGGACGGTCCGTCGGTGACGCCGAAGTCGAGGCGGGCCTTGACGTACTCGGCGGCGCCGACGATCGAGGCGGTGCGCAGGTTGCCCTCGCCGCGCAGCCAGCCCAGCAGGCCGGCCGTCCAGGACGGGTCGGAGAGGGCGAGTTCGCGCACCAGCGTGGCGAAGCGGTCGTCGCGGGCGGCGCCGGACTCGTAGAAGGTCTGCTGGGAGACGAAGTTGGCCACCGCGAGCAGGAAGAGCTCGGAGCGCGCGTCGCGCTCGCTGCCCCGGCCGCCCTCGTAGGTGCGCAGCACGCGCCCCGTCGACGTCACGCGCGAGGTGGGCTGCGCCTTCGCGGTCCTGGTGTTGAATCGCGCCATGGTGAATTCCCCCGAATTCTCGAAAGCTCGAAATCTCGAACATTTCCGGAGGGAGACACGGCAGCAGAAGGGTGCCCGAGGTCGGAATCGGCGACGGGACTGTGCGGATGCTCTGCCGAATTGAGCTACACCGACCCGAAGTCGATGACGGGATTCGAACCCGCAACCGTCCGATCAAAGGAAGTATCCGCTGCCTGCGCACCGGGCACCCTTCGACTGCTGGGCCTCCCGAGATCAAGTGGGCAGCGGCATGGGATTCTTTTTGCAGAAGAAGTAGCCGCGGCCCGCGCACCGGGAGGTGCGTGAAGTTGTAGGTGTCCAGAGTTCAGGTCGGCGGAACCGACAAGGTGCTCTAACCCCTGAGCTACACCGGCGTGTTGTGCCGGTGACGGGACTCGAACCCGTGACCGCCCCATTAAGAGTGGAAGTAGGTCCTGCCTTCGCACCTGGACGTTCATCACTCTAAAAGGGCGGCCGTCGCTCGGGCGACCGAATTAATTACCGGCGCTTCTGGCGCTTCCACGGCCCCGTGATCGCCAGCATGATGCCCGGCGTCTGGATGTTGGCGTAGAGGGTCCGGCCGTCGGGCGAGAAGGTGACTCCGGTGAACTCGCTGTACTCGGGGTCGTCCTCGGTGCCCAGGTTCAGTTCGTTGCGGGCGATGGGGTAGGTGCGGCCGCTGTCGGTGGCGCCGAACAGGTGCTGGACGCCGTCGCCGTCCTCGGCGATGACCAGGCCGCCGTACGGGGAGACGGTGATGTTGTCGGGGCCGTCGAAGGCGCCGTCGGCGGACGGGTCGGGGTTGACGCCGAGCAGGACCTTCAGCGTCAGGGTGCGGCGCTTGGGGTCGTAGAACCAGACCTGGCCGTCGTGCGGGCGGCCGGGGCTCTCGTCACGGGCGAAGGAGGAGACGATGTAGGCGCCGCCGTCGGCCCACCACATGCCCTCCAGCTTGCGCGCGCGGGTGACCTCACCGGCGGCGAACTGCTTGCGCACGGAGGTGGTCTTCGCGTCGCGGTCGGGGACGTCGACCCAGTCGACGCCGTAGACGGTGCCGGTCTTCGTGGCGCGGGAGAGGTCGTCGACGAACTTGCCGCCGGAGTCGAAGCACTTGAAGGCCTGGAGGACCCCGGCGTCGTCGGCGAGGGTGCGCAGCCGGCCGCGGCCGTGCCGGAAGTGCTCCGGCGGGGTCCAGCGGTAGAGCAGGCCGTTGGGGCCGGAGGCGTCCTCGGTGAGGTAGGCGTGGCCGCGCCTGGGGTCGATGACGACGGCCTCGTGGGCGTAGCGGCCGAGCGCCTTGATCGGCTGGGGGTCGCGGTTGGCGCGGCGGTCCTCGGGGTCGACCTCGAAGACGTAGCCGTGGTCCTTGGTCATCCCCTCCTCGCCGGCCTTGTCCTCGGTCTCCTCGCAGGTCAGCCAGGTGCCCCACGGGGTGCTGCCGCCCGCGCAGTTGGTGGCGGTGCCGGCGATGCCCACCCACTCGGCGACGTGGCCGCCGCGGCGGACCTCGACGACGGTGCAGCCGCCGGCGGCGGCCGGGTCGTAGACGAGGCCCTCGGTGAGCGGGACGGGGTGCGGCCAGTCGTCGCGGTGGCCGCCGAGTTCGTGGTTGTTGACGAGGAGGGTGGTGCCGCGCGGGCCGTCGAAGGCGGCGGTGCCGTCGTGGTTGGACGGGGTGTACTCGCCGGACTCCAGCTTGGTACGGCCGGAGTAGGTGATGATCTCGTACCGGAAGCCGGCGGGCAGGGCGAGGATGCCGTCCGGGTCGGGGAGCAGCGGCCCGTAGCCGACCCCGCCGTGGTGGGGACCGTGATCGTGGTCGTGGCCGCGTCCGTGCTCCTCCCCCACGCTGTCGGTGTCCGTGGACGCGAGGGCGTTGGGGGCGGTGGCGAGGGCGCCGACGCTGCCCGCCAGCACGACCCCGGCGCCGGTGAGCGCGGAGCGGCTGGCGAAGTCCCTGCGGGTGAGCGACATGGTGTCTCCTGTGACGGTGGGCGAGCCGTGGAGGGTGGCGGACCTCGATCCGGCGTCACGGTTCCGCCCGCGCCTGAACGGGGATCCCGCCGGTGCCTGAACGGAAGCTGAACTGGCGGCTACCTCTCCCGCCCGCGGGCCGCCCGCGGCACCCCGGACGCCGCTCGGCCGCCGCCCCCGCCCCGTACGCCGCTCGGCCGCCGCCCCCGCCCCGTACGGCCGACGGCGTACGCCGCCGTGCGCCCGCTCAGCCGCCCTGCTGGGAGCGTGCCTTGAACGCCGCCTTGCGGGCCTCCTTGGCCACCTTCTTGTCCGGGTGCAGCCGCCCCATGGCCTCCAGGACGTCCGGCGTGGCCGGGTGCTCGACCCGCCAGACCGTGTCGAAGAACCCGCTGTGCTGGCGGGCGAGGCCCTCCACCAGGGCGCGCAGTTCCTCGGAGTTGCCCTCGGCGGCGAGCTGGGCGGCGACGGTGTCGATGGTCAGCCAGAAGACCATCTCCTGGGGCGGTGCGGGCACGTCCCGCGCCCCGTGCTCGGTGAGCCACACCCGGGCGAGGCCGCCCAGTTCGGCGTCGTCGAGGACCTCCCGCAGCGCGGGCTCGGCCTCCGCGCCGACGAGGGAGAGCGCCTGCTGGCAGCGCAGTCGGCGCAGCGGTGCGCCGGGGTCCGAACCGCGGGCCGCGGCGAGCAGTTCGCGGGCGGCGTCGAGGGGGCTCCGCCCGGCCAGCCACAGCTCGGTCTCGGCGTGGGCCGCGGCCGGCGGGAAGGGCGCGGTGCCGTCGAGGAGCGCGTCGGCGCCCTTGTCGGCGAGGTCGCCGACGGCGGGGGCCTCGAAGCCGGCGTCCAGGAGCCGGGCGCGCAGTCCGTACAGTCCGAGCGGGGTGAGCCGCACCATGCCGTAGCGCGTGACGTCGGCCTCGTCGACGGGGGCGGCGGGCTCCTCGTCGGCGTCGGCCATGAGCGCCTCGTCGACCGGCTGGTACGCGACGAGGCCGACCGGTTCGAGGAGCCGGAACTGGTCGTCCAGGCGCATCATGGCGTCCGACACCTGTTCCAGGACCTCGTTGCTGGGCTCGCCCATGTCGCTGGGCACGATCACGGAGGCGGCGAGCGCGGGCAGCGGCACCGGGGCGTCGCCGGGGCCGTCCTCGCCGACGGTGAGCAGGTAGAGGTTGCCGAGCACGCCGTCGAGGAACTCGGACTCGGCGTCGGGGTCCCAGTCGAGGGAGGAGAGGTCGACCTCGCCGCCCTCGGCCATCGCGTCGACCAGGTCGTCGAGGTCGGGGACGCTCGCGTCGGCGAGTACCGCTTCCAGGGCGGTGAGCCACACCCCGAGCACGTCCTGGGGGGAACCGCCGGTGAGCAGGGCGAGGTCCTCGCCCGCGGCCACGGTGCCCGCCTCCTCGTCGGTGATCTCGACGAGCCCGGTGTCCACGGCGATCCGCCAGGCCTCGCTGGCGTAGGCGGCGGCGTCGTCCCCGCTCAGCCCGAGCTGCTCGGCCGCCGCCGGCAGCTGCTCCTCGACGAGTCCGCCTCCGGCGTCGACGCGGGTGCCGGGACCGGCCCAGCGGGCCAGCCGCGCGGCCCGGGCGAGGACCGGCGCGGACAGCGCGTCGCGGGCCAGCTCCGCTTCGGGGCGCAGCCGTGCGGGCGGCAGGGTGGAGCTGTCTGACATCGGATGTTTCTCCTCGCGCGCCTCTCGACCGCCGTACGGCCGCGTGGGGACCGGGTACGGCTCAACGGCTCAGCCTAGACGGGTTTCCACCCATGCCGCCCGGTTCATCTCCCCGACGGGTGGTGTACATGGCCGAAACCTTGACAACTGGCCGGACCAAGCAGGAGATTGACGCGCGTAGAGTCCCCGCGCCACGTCACATCCCCGGAGGGATCCGTTGGCCAGCAAGTCCTCCGCGCGCCTCGCCGCGCTCACCGTCGCCGCCGTCTGCTCGGCGGCGTCCACCGTCGCCCTCACCGTGCCCGCGCACGCCGGTCCGGCATCGGCCGGCCCCGTGCACGTGCACGACATCCAGGGCAGCACCAGGCTGTCCCCGTACGCCGGCCGGCAGGTCACGGACGTGGCCGGAATCGTCACCGGCGTCCGCGGCTACGGCTCCTCCAAGGGCTTCTGGATGCAGGACCCGCAGCCGGACGCGGACCCGGCCACCAGCGAGGGCGTCTTCGTCTTCACGAGCAGGGCCCCCGAGGTCGCCGTCGGTGACGCGGTCACCGTCTCCGGCACGGTCTCGGAGTACGTCCCCGGCGGCACCTCCTCGGGGAACCAGTCGCTGACCGAGATCACCCGCCCGACGGTCACCGTCGTCTCCGGCGGCAACGCCCTTCCGGCCGCGACGACCGTCTCCGCCCGCTCCGTGCCCCGCGCGTACGCCCCCGAGGGCGACGCGGCGGCCGACGGCTCGGTCGACGGCCTGACCCTGCGGCCGAGGACGTACGCCCTGGACTACTACGAGTCCCTGGAGGGCATGACCGTCCGGGTCGCCGACGCCCGCGTGGTCGGCGCCTCGGACCCGTACACCGAGCTGTGGGTCACAGTGAAGCCCGGGGAGAACCCGAACCGCCGCGGCGGCACGGTGTACGGCTCCTACGACGACCAGAACACCGGCCGGCTCCAGATCCAGTCGCTGGGCAAGCCGGCCGACTTCCCTGCCGCCGACGTGGGCGACACGCTCGCCGGCACCACCGCCGGACCGCTGGACTACAACCAGTACGGCGGTTACACGCTGGTCGCGAGCGAGATCGGCGCCCTGGAGAGCGGCGGCACGGAGCGCGAGTCGACGCGTCGGCAAAGCTCCCGCGAGCTGGCCGTCGCGACGTACAACGTCGAGAACCTCGACCCGTCGGACGACACCTTCAGCGCGCACGCGGAAACGATCGTGCACCACCTGAAGTCGCCCGACATCGTGTCGCTGGAGGAGATCCAGGACAACAACGGCGCCACGGACGACGGCACGGTGGCGGCCGACGCGACGGTCGGCAAGCTGATCGACGCCGTCGTCGCGGCCGGCGGCCCGCGCTACGAGTGGCGGGGCGTCGACCCGCTGGACAAGGCGGACGGCGGCGAGCCCGGCGGCAACATCCGGCAGGCCTTCCTGTTCAACCCGGAGCGGGTCTCCTTCACCGACCGCGCCGGCGGCGACGCCACCACGGCGACCGGGGTGCGGAAGGTGCGCGGCAAGGCGGCGCTAACCCTCTCCCCCGGCCGGGTGGACCCGGCGAACGAGGCCTGGGCGGACAGCCGCAAGCCGCTGGCGGGCGAGTTCGTCTTCCGCGGCCGGACGGTCTTCGTCGTCGCCAACCACTTCAACTCCAAGGGCGGCGACCAGGGTCTGACGGCGCGGTACCAGCCGCCGTCGCGCAGCTCGGAGACCCAGCGCCACGCCCAGGCGAAGGTGGTGAACACCTTCGTCAAGGAGATCCTGGCCGCCCAAAAGAACGCGGACGTCGTCGCACTCGGCGACATCAACGACTTCGAGTTCTCCGAGACCGCCCGCATCCTGGAGGACGACGGCGCCCTGTGGTCGGCGGTGAAGTCGCTGCCGAGGAGCGAGCGCTACTCGTACGTCTACCAGGGCAACAGCCAGGTCCTGGACCAGATCCTGGTCAGCCCGTCGGTGCGCCGCGCCGGACAGCTGTCCTACGACAGCGTGCACGTCAACGCCGAGTTCCACGACCAGATCAGCGACCACGACCCCCAGGTGCTGCGGTTCCGTCCGTAACCGGGCGGCGGTGGGGGCGGGTTCGGCGGCTTCAGCGGGGCACGAGGCCCAGCACGTGGTCGTAGCGGCTGACCGTGCTGCTCTTCAGGCCCGGCCAGGTCTGCACCCGCTCCCACTGAGGTGCCGAAGAGCCGACACCGTCCCCGGGCGCGGCGAGGGCGTCGCGGTGGGCCTGGGCGCTCTCCCACTCGGCGTAGTTGAGGACGCGGGTGCCGTCGGTGCTGAGGTGGAAGTGGGCGGAGATGCCGCCGGGGCGCGGGCTCGGCTCGCTCTCCAGGGCCTCGAAGACGGCGTCGACCCAGGCGCGCTGACGGTCGGGGTCGGGTCCCTCGAACTCGATGTCGACGATCACGATGCAGCCGGGGACGACGGCGGCCGCCGGGTCCTCGGGCCGCGTGCTGCGGTAGCGGCGGTACCTGCCGAGGCCCAGCCGTTCGATGCCCGGCACGGCGGTGTCGATCTCGTCGACGCGCTCCTGCCGGTGGGTCTTGACGAAGGCTTCGTACGCCTGCTCGCTCGCCCACTGGGAGTGGTGCAGCAGTGTGCTGCCGTCGTGCCCGGTGTAGACGTGGTAGCCGCGCAGGTCGTCGGCAGGCCAGGGCCGGCTCTCCCAGGTACGGGCGATGGCGTCGACGGTCTGCCGCTGCCGCTCGGGCGTGCCGACCCGCCAGGTGCTGAAGAAGGGCGCCAGGGCGTCGGGGCGGGCCAGGTCGGGGTGGGCGTCGGTGCGGCGGGTCATGCCGGCCTCCAGTGATCGGTTTCCGTCGAGTGCACGCACCACCCTCCGACCTCGACCAAGGTTGAGGTCAAGCCCCTTTTGGTTGCCGGTGGAACGCATGCGGCGAGGGGCCCCTTCTGGAGCCTCTCGCCGCACCGCGTTCCCTGACGTGCGCTCAGCAGTGCCCGTGGTGACGGCGCCGTACGAGGCTCGCCGCGACCACCATGCCCGCCGCCGCCCCGGCGGCCAGCACGACCCGCGGGTGGCCGAGCCCCGCCCGCACCGCGCCGCGGGCCCGCCCGGACGGCGCGTGAGGTTCCGTGGCCTCCTTGGCCCGGCCCGCCCTGTCGTGCGCGGCGTGTCCGGCGCGGCCCGCCCTGTCCTGCACGGTGTGCCCGGCGTGCGCGGCGGAACTGCGCAGCTGGACGCCCATGGCGCCCGCCTTGTCCTTCAGGTCGGCGGCGCGGGCCTTGGCGCGGCCCTTCACGTCGGCCTTGCCGGCCAGCTCCTCCACGGTGTCGCCGAGCTGCCCGCGGGTCTCCTCGATCTGCCGCCGCAGCTCGTCGGGGCCCTTCGCCCCGCCGACCGGCTGCGCGGTGGAGCCGCTCCTCGAACCGTCCCGGCTCGTCGCGTCGGTCATCGATGTGCCCTTTCCCTGATCTGGTCGACGTCGGCCCTGACGCTGCCGAGGGTCTCCTCGGGCTTGGGCGGCACGGCCCGGCGGAGCTGGGCGCGACCGGTCATGGCGAGGACGCCGGCGATCACGAAGAGCGCCGCCGTCACGATGAGCGCCGCGGCCCAGACGGGCAGGACCAGCGAGAGCGCGGCGGTGGCCGTGCCGGCCAGGGCGAACAGGCCCACGTAGGCGATGGCGCCCGCGGCACCGAGCATGCCGCCGCCGCGCCCGGCCCGCTTGCCCTTCTCGGCCAGTTCCATCTTGGCGAGGGCCACTTCCTGGCGTACGAGCCGGGAGAGCTGTTCGGTGGCCTGCCCGACGAGTTCGCCCACGGAGTGCTGCTCGTCGTGCACCGGCCTGGTGTGCATGGTTCCGGTCACGGTGTTCCCGCCTCCTCTCGGTTCGGAGCACCCCGGGTACCCCGGGCCGAGCGGCGCTACCCCTGCCGGCCCCGGCGTCGCCGCCGACACCCCGCCGGACATCCACACCGAAGCATTCCTTACAGATATCTCGTAGAAAAATTAAGTGGAGCTACACTGTCGGGGCGCCGACACTACTCCCATGACGACAGACGACGACCGCCCCGCCGCCCCCTTCGGCCGCACCCTGTGCGCCATGGTCACGCCCTTCACCGAGTCCGGCGCGCTCGACCTCGACGGTGCCCGGCGGCTCGCCGAGCACCTGGTCTCCCGGGGCTGCGACGGCCTGGTGCTCTCGGGCACCACGGGCGAGTCGCCGACCACCACGGACGCCGAGAAGGCGGCGCTGGTGACGGCGGTCCGGGAGGCGGTCGGAGACCGTGCGGCACTCGTCGCCGGGGTCGGCACGGCGGACACCCGGCACACCGTGGAACTGGCCCTGGCCGCCGAGAAGGCGGGCGCGGACGGACTGCTGGTGGTCGCGCCCTACTACAGCAGGCCCCCGCAGGACGCCCTGGAGGCGCACTTCCGCGAGGTCGCCGACGCGAGCGGCCTGCCCGTGATGCTCTACGACATCCCGGGCCGCACCGGCACCCGCATCGAACCCGACACCCTGATCCGCCTCGCCGGGCACCCCCGGATCGTCGCCGTCAAGGACTGCTCCTACGACCTCCTCGGCGCCCAGAAGGTGCTGTCCCGCACCGGCCTGGCGTACTACGCGGGCTGCGACGAGCAGGTACTCGCCCTGTACGCGGTCGGGGCCGCGGGCTGCGTCAGCACCGTGGCGAACGTGGTGCCGGGCCTGTTCCGGTCCGTCCTCGACGCCTTCGACGCGGGCGACACCGGCCGGGCCGCGCTGCTCCAGCGGCGGGCGATTCCGCTGATCGAGTCGATGATGGCGGCCGGTCTCCCCGGCACGGTCACCGCGAAGGCCCTCCTGGGCGCCCTGGGCCTCCCGGCGGGCCCGGTCCGCGCACCGCTGCGGCCCGCGGACCGGGAGACCACGGCCGGTCTGCTGGCGGCCTACGAGGAACTGGCCGCCCGCTCCGGTCAGTCCCAGGCGTAGCCGTCGCCGAAGAGCAGGGTGTGCTCCAGCACGTCCTCCGCGGGGTCGTCGATCTGCCCGACGTGGACGTTGAGGAGCCCCACCCGGGGGCCGTTGTGCGAGCCGGTCGTCGTCTCGTCGGCGTGCGCGGCGCCCGCGGCCCACACCGACCCGCAGCACACCAGCACCGCGGCCCCCGCCCCGGCCAGCAGGCGGCGGGCCGCGGCCCTCACCCGCTCGTTCGGCCTCTCGGGCGTGTTCTCAGGCGTCATCCCAGGTCCTCGTCTCGTCGGATCGGCGTCTGATCGGACTCTGCGTCCACCCGTTCATCCGCCAAGACCACCGGAAAGTCACGGGCGGTCATCCGTACGTGCGGGTTACGGTGCGCGCGATGAGCAGAAGACGCTACGTGGCCCGGGGCGTCCCGGGCGGATACCGGATCTGGGACACCAAGGGCCGCCGCTGGTGGGGCGACCACTACGAACTGTGCCCCGACGACCTGTTGACCGAGCTGAACGGCACGGCGGACCAGGCCCGCGTCACCGCGCTGCTGAAGAGGTACCGCGCCCTGAAACGCTGAGCGCCGTAGGCTGAGCCCCCGCGAATGACCGCCGGGAACGACAGGAGGCGACCGAGGTGCCGGAGCAGACGACCGACCCTACGGTGGCCGAGGTGACGGCCGAGCTGGCCGCGCTGGAGGACCCGCGGGTCCGGGCCGTGAACGAGAAGCACGGCGACGACCACGGCGTGAACCTCACCAGGCTGCGCGCACTCGCGAAGCGCCTGAAGACCCGGCCCGCACTCGCACGCGGCCTCTGGGCCACGGACGACACCGCCGCACGCCTGCTGAGCCTCCTGATCTGCCGCCCCAAGTCCTACGACCGCGCCGAACTGGACACCATGCTGCGCGAGGCCCGCACCCCCAAGGTGCACGACTGGCTCGTGAACTACGTGGTGAAGAAGAACCCGCACGCCGAGGAACTGCGCGTGACCTGGACCGCCGACCCGGACCCGGTGGTCGCGAGCGCCGGCTGGGCCCTCACCACCGAACGCGTGACGAAGGAGCCGGCCGGTCTCGACCTCACGGCCCTGCTGGACACCGTCGAGTCCGAGATGAAGGACGCCCCGGACCGCCTGCAATGGGCGATGAACCACTGCCTGGCCCGCATCGGCATCGACCACCCGGAACACCGCCCCCGCGCCCTCACCATCGGCGAACGCCTCGAAGTCCTGAAGGACTACCCCACTCCCCCGGGCTGCACCTCCCCGTACGCCCCGGCCTGGATCACGGAGATCGTGCGCCGCCAACAGCAGAGCCTCACCCCTTCAACCACGTGAGCGCCCTCCCCGCAACGGAACGGACAGGGCGCCCACAGAACCTGGCGTACGACAACGGCGAGGTCCGCCAGCAGTTCTCCATCTGCTTCCGAGCCCGCATCGTCGGCGGCGAGCTGCGCACGAGTAGTGAGAGCAAGGAGGTGGCGTTCGTGGACCCGAGCCGACTCGACAACCTGAACATCCACCCGTCGATGCGGATGCGGATCGATCACGGCCTGTCCGACGAGACCGCCCCCCACATCGGCTAACCAGCGAGGTGAGCGCGCGTCCGCTCGACGGCGGCCCCGAGGTACGGACGCGCCTTGCTGATCGCGTTGTGCACTTCGCTGCCCAGCGCGTACCGCTCCAGGATCTCGTCAATGCGGCGATCGAAGTCGAAGGACTGCCCGGCCGGGCCGGTCGTCATGTCCGCGTAGATCAGGGCATCGAGCACCGGGGAGTCTTCCCGCTCGTAGACGTCCAGCTCCGCAGTCAGCCCACGCCGTTCGGCCGCGTAGACAGCCCCGGAGTGATGAGCGACCAGGCGCACCAGCCGTGTCGGCGCCCCGAGCGATTCGAGATGCCGCACGCCATCGATCGGGTGGAAACCCGTGCCCCGCAGCTCGGGCGCGTAGCCGAGGTCATGCAGCCAGGCCGCAGCGACGAGTAGATCGCGATCCTCCTCGGGCACAGCCGCAGACGCCTCCTGGGCGCGAGCCGCGACGGCCTGAGTGTGCAGCCAGCGGTTCCCGAGCGGGGGCAACAACGATTCGGCCAGTTCGGCAACGCCTTGGGGCGTGTCCAATCCAGAGGGCATAGGTCGCACGGCAGCCGAGACGGGCACGTAGCCGACAGTCCGGGAGTGTCCGTTCCGGATCATGGGCGCGGTAGAACTTTCCCTACTTCATCAAGGCCCGCGCACGGCGCGGGCACGCGCCGCCTCTACGGCGCGGCCCGCCTCCTGTCTTCGCCCCGGCTGGCCGCGCCCGGCGGCGCGCTCGGCGGCTGCGGGCATGAAGGTGGGAGACACCCTCTGTGGCTGGGCGGTCGGCTCCACGACTTTAGGCAGCCACTTTGGGGCGAGCCTCTAAGATCTTGGCCCCAACGTCGTGCTTTAACGGGCAGGTCCACAGACTGCCCGACTCGCCATCACCTTACAGGGCCAAGATCACTCGCCCCAAAGCAGCTCCAGCCCAAAGCCGCTCCCCCGACCTGATGTCACGCCTCGCGCCGCAACTTGCTTCGGTGATACGCAACAAGCCAACCATTACTCGTTACCGAAATCGTCTTCCGCCGCTGATCGTCTTCGTCAATCACGCTGTCTAGCAGGTTCGCCTCTTCAAGTCGCTGGAGGTGAAAACGCATGGCCTGTGAACTATTGAAGCCGAAATCCTCATAGTCACTCGGAGCCATTGACCCACCAGCGTCGGCAATCTTGTCAAAGAGAGTCCACTGGCCGGGCTGAAGCGGTGCCGCCGTGGAGTACTCCGCCGCAGTTATGTCGATCCATTCCTCAAGCAATTCACGCTTCTCGGCCGGAGGAGATTCCGACTTCCCCTCCTCATCGAGCCATAGAGCAAAGTCCTGTGCATGCTTGAAGGAGTTGCGCAGGTTAGCATTGGATATCTTATAGATGTGCGCGAACCCTTCAGGATCCACGGGTGCATCGGGGTCTGGTCGAGTGGAATAGTGTGCGAGACGCCGCCGCACAAGCTCTGGCACATCTTCGTCCGGAACCGGCTTAAGATCGATCGGGCGTCCAATGCGCCCAGACAGTCGCGGCGATGACACAACGCTGCGAACGATTCCCTTGGCCCCGCACAACACCCATCGGACTCCGGGGAGGGACAAAATACTGTCGCGCACAGCCTCCAGCGCTTGCCGAGCATCGGCCGAGGTACGCAGAAGTTCTATGTTATCGATTACTCCGACGAAGGCGCCGTGCTCACGGGTAGGAAAAGTCGTGTGGAGGCAATCCCTCACCAACTGCCGGAACCCGGCATCTGTAAAACCCTGCCCGGTGTTAGCAGAAACACTGCGGGTGACATTCCCGCCCACTCCGACTACAGAAAGGCCGCCACCGCCTCCGTAGATGAATGGGGATCCTAGCCACTTCTCCAGTTCCGACGTGTCGAAGGTGTTGAACCCCAAGTCGTCCAAGATCTTCACGTTAGCGACATAGGCTCTGGCAATAGCAAAGTAGGCGTCCCGCTCCAACTCGTCCACTCCGGACTTCATCTGAATGATGTCCGGAATCGGGATAAGCAACTGTTGGGATCGACCCGCAACAAAATCCTGTTCGGCTCGATATGCAGCAACTGCAACAAGACTCGTCTTACCGGATCCGTTATCACCCTCGATTGTCGGGTGAGTGTCAGTCGAGGTCAGCTGTGTGGTGAGCTTCCGCAGTTCCTTGTCTCGCCCGACGATGAGTTCCGATCCTTCTGCGTTCGGAGCAAGTGGATTGACCGTATAGGGGTTAGCAGAGTAACCAAGCTGATTCCACAGTGACATTTTCAACCCCCAGACGATGCCGACAAGGCCCCCCAAGTCGTCGGAGGAAGGCCTCCGCAGCCCCATCAGCCGACCCAGGAAGTCACAGTTTACGGTCCCGCCGAGGGCAACGAGCCTTTGTGCTGCAATTGATCGCCTCGCAGACCTGCCTGCGCTGTCGCCTGGACACAACCGAGCGCCCTCCCGTGCCGTCCTAGGGCCGTGGAAGGGCGCTCAGTGTTGACCAACGTCGACAGCTGCCGACAGCTCGGCAGCAGGTCAGGGCGTTGATCGGTAAGGTGGCCGCAGGTCACGGCCGTCCGTGATCAGTTGTGGCTGTGCAGCACCTCGTTCAGGCCGCCCCACACCGCGTTGTTCGGGCGGGCCTCGACCGTGCCGGTGACCGAGTTGCGGCGGAAGAGGATGTTGGAGGCGCCGGAGAGTTCGCGGGCCTTGACGACCTGGCCGTCGGGCATCGTGACGCGGGTGCCCGCGGTGACGTAGAGGCCGGCCTCGACCACGCACTCGTCGCCCAGGGCGATGCCGACGCCCGCCTCGGCACCGACCAGGCAGCGCTCGCCGATGACGATGCGGACGTTGCCGCCGCCGGACAGGGTGCCCATGGTGGAGGCGCCGCCGCCGATGTCGGAGCCGTCGCCGACGACGACGCCCGCGGAGATGCGGCCCTCGACCATGGAGGTGCCGAGCGTGCCGGCGTTGAAGTTGACGAAGCCCTCGTGCATGACCGTGGTGCCCTCGGCCAGGTGCGCGCCGAGCCGGACGCGGTCGGCGTCGGCGATGCGGACGCCCTTGGGGGCGACGTAGTCCGTCATGCGGGGGAACTTGTCGATCGAGGTGACCTGGAGGTGCAGGCCCTCGGCGCGGGCGTTGAGGCGGACCTTCTCGATGTCGTCGACGGCGACCGGGCCGAGCGAGGTCCAGGCGACGTTGGCGAGGTGGGCGAAGATGCCGTCCAGGCTCTGGCCGTGCGGCTTGACCAGGCGGTGGGAGAGCAGGTGCAGCCGCAGGTAGACGTCGTGCGTGTCGACCGGCTTCTCGTCCAGCGAGGAGATGACCGTGCGGACCGCGACGACCTCGACGCCGCGGCGGGCGTCCGGACCGACCGCGGCGGTGGCGCCGCCGCCCAGGAGTTCGGCGGCCTGCTCGGCGGTGAGGCGCTCGGTGCCGGAGGGACCGGGCTCGTCGGACAGGGCGGGGGCCGGGAACCAGGTGTCGAGGACGGTGCCGTCGGCGGCGATCGTGGCGAGGCCGGCGGCCACGGCGCCGGTGGTGCGGGGAGCAGTCGTGTCGGTCATGAGGGCAACCTAACCGGCCGTCGCCGGTGGAAGCGAGCCGGGCCCGCGGCCGTCTCGGGTGGCGGGCGCGGGGATCAGCCGGGTCAGCACCTGGCAGGCGTACTCCTCGTCGTACGGCGTGTCCGTCAGCAGGACCTGGAGGCAGATGCCGTCGAGTACGGCGACCAGGGCGCGGGCCGTCATGGGGTCGGTGCGGGCGGCGAGCAGGGCGCCCACGCCCTCGGCCCACTCGGCGGCGACCGGGCGCAGCGCGGGGCGGCGCAGGGCGGCGAGGTACAGCTCGTACTCCAGCTCCACGCCGGTGCGGTCGCCGCCGAGCCATTCGCCGAGGACGCGGGCGAGTTCGCCGGGCAGGTCGGCTTCGGGGTCGGACAGGGCGGGGTGGGCGGCGACGACCCGGGCGAAGCCCTCGTTGGCCTGGCGCAGTGCGGCGACCATGAGGTCGTCCAGGGTCGCGAAGTGGTAGGTCGTGGAGCCGAGCGGCACGTCCGCCTCGGCGGCGACGGTGCGGTGGCTGAGGCCGGCGATGCCCTTCCGTCCGACGACCCGGATCGCGGCGTCGATGATGCGCTGGCGGCGCTCCGGGTCGTGGCGGCGGACCATCAGTGCGCCCCGCCCAGATTGAGGACGACGACGCCGATGATGATCAGCGCGATGCCGGCGGCCTTGGTGAGGGTCATCCCCTCGCCCATGAAGGCGACCCCGATGGTGGCGATGGCGGCCGTGCCCACTCCGGCCCAGATGGCGTACGCCGTGCCGACGGCGAGGATCTTCAGGGTCTGGGCGAGGAGCGCGAAGGACAGGACGTACGCGAGGGCCGTCACCAGGGACGGCACCAGCCTGCTGAAACCCTCGCTGTACTTCATGGCGGTGGTGCCGGCGACCTCGGCGGCGATGGCTCCGGCCAGGAGCAGATATCCCATGTGTACGAGCGTACATAACCAGGACGCGGGCGGGGAGCGAACACGGAAGAACGGCGGCACCCGAGGGTGTCGCCGTTCTCCACAGCCGTCGTGCCGGTACGGCTCAGACGTTGAACCCGAGCGCGCGCAGCTGCTCGCGGCCGTCGTCGGTGATCTTGTCGGGGCCCCACGGCGGCATCCAGACCCAGTTGATGCGCAGCTCGCTGACGAGGCCGTCCGTGGCGGACTTGGCCTGGTCCTCGATCACGTCGGTCAGCGGACAGGCCGCCGACGTCAGGGTCATGTCGACGGTGGCGATGTTCGCGTCGTCGACGTGGATGCCGTAGATCAGGCCGAGGTTGACGACGTCGATGCCCAGCTCGGGGTCCACGACGTCCATCAGGGCCTCGCGGAGCTCCTCCTCCGAGGCCGGCTTCATCTCCAGGGTCTCGCTCATGCCGTCGTCTCCTTCTCGGCGTCGGCGCCGTCCAGCGCCTGTGCCGTCGCGTCCTTCCAGGCCATCCAGCTCAGCAGGGCGCACTTGACCCGGGCCGGGTACTTCGAGACCCCGGCGAACGCGACCGCGTCCTCCAGGACCTCCTCCATCGCGTCGTCGGGCTCGACCTTGCCCTTGGACTGCATCAGCTCCAGGAAGGTCTCCTGGATCTGCTGCGCCTGGGCCAGGTCCTTGCCGACCAGCAGGTCGTTCAGCACGGAGGCGCTCGCCTGGCTGATGGAGCAGCCCTGGCCCTCGTAGCTGACGTCGCTGATCGTCGTGCCGTCGTACTTCACGCGGAGCGTGATCTCGTCCCCGCAGGTGGGGTTGACGTGGTGGACCTCGGCGTCGCCATCCCGCAAGCCCCGCCCGTGCGGGTTCTTGTAGTGGTCCAGGATGACTTCCTGGTACATGGAGTCCAGCTTCATGCTCTTCGCTCGTCCCGTCAGCCGAAGAAGTTCCGTACGTGCTCCAGGCCGTCGACCAGCGCGTCGATCTCGGCCGGCGTGGAGTACAGATAGAACGACGCTCGCGTGGTCGCAGGAATTCCGTAGCGCAGGCAGACGGGACGGGCGCAGTGGTGGCCGACCCGGACCGCGATGCCCTGCTCGTCGAGGACCTGGCCCACGTCGTGCGGGTGGATGTCCCCCAGCGTGAAGCTGATCGCCGCGCCGCGCTCCTCGGCCGTGGTGGGGCCGATGATGCGCAGGTCCGGGACCTCCAGCAGGCGCTTGACGGCGTACTCGGTCAGCGCGTGCTCGTGGGCGAGGATCTTGTCCATGCCGATCGAGTTGAGGTAGTCGATCGCCGCGCCGAGACCGACCGCCTGGGCGACCGGGGGCGTACCCGCCTCGAACTTGTGCGGGGCCGGGGCGTAGGTGGAGGAGTGCATCGAGACGGTCTCGATCATCTCGCCGCCGCCGAGGAACGGCGGGAGGTCCTCCAGCAGCTCCTGGCGCCCCCACAGGACGCCGATGCCGGTCGGGCCGCACATCTTGTGGCCGGTGAAGGCCACGAAGTCGGCCTGGAGGGCCTGTACGTCCAGCGGCATGTGCGGCGCGGCCTGGGAGGCGTCGATGCAGACCAGCGCGCCGACCTCCTGGGCGCGGCGCACGATCGCCTCGACCGGGTTCTGGGTGCCCAGAATGTTGGAGACCAGCACGAAGGAGACGATCTTCGTCTTCTCGGTGATGACCTCGTCGATGTTGGACAGGTCCAGGCGGCCGTCGTCCGTGAGGCCGAACCAGCGGAGCTTCGCACCGGTGCGCTGCGCGAGCAGCTGCCACGGCACGATGTTGGAGTGGTGCTCCATCTCCGTGATGACGATCTCGGTCTCGTGGTCCACGCGGTAGGGCTCGTCGGCCCAGCCCAGCATGTTGGCGACCAGGTTGAGGGACTCCGAGGCGTTCTTGGTGAAGATCACCTCGTCGCGCGAGGGCGCGTTGACGAACTCCGCGACCTTGTCACGCGCGCCCTCGTACAGCGCCGTGGCCTCCTCGGCGAGGACGTGCACGCCGCGGTGGACGTTGGCGTTGTAGCGCTCGTAGTACTCGCTGAGCGCGTCCAGCACCTGCCGCGGCTTCTGGCTGGTCGCCGCGTTGTCCAGGTACACGAGCTTGTGCCCGTCGTGGACCTGGCGGTCCAGGATGGGGAAGTCCTTGCGGATCGCCTCTGTGTCGAGGAGGCCCGGCAGCTGTGTCACTCGGATGCGCCGCCCTTCGTGTATGCCTCGTAGCCCTCGGCCTCCAGCTTGTCGGCCAGCTCGGCGCCACCGGACTCGGCGATGCGTCCGTTGGCGAAGACGTGGACGTGGTCGGGCTTGATGTAGCGCAGGATGCGCGTGTAGTGCGTGATCAGCAGCGTGCCGACCTCGCCGGTCTCGCGGACGCGGTTGACGCCCTCGGAGACGACGCGCAGGGCGTCGACGTCCAGTCCGGAGTCGGTCTCGTCGAGGATGGCGACCTTCGGCTTGAGCAGCTCCAGCTGGAGGATCTCGTGGCGCTTCTTCTCACCGCCGGAGAAGCCCTCGTTGACGTTGCGCTCGGCGAAGGCGGGGTCCATGTTGAGGCGCTCCATGGCCTCCTTGACCTCCTTGACCCAGTGCCGCAGCTTGGGGGCCTCGCCGCGGACGGCGGTGGCGGAGGTGCGCAGGAAGTTGGAGACGGAGACGCCGGGGACCTCGACCGGGTACTGCATGGCGAGGAAGAGGCCGGCGCGGGCGCGCTCGTCGACGGACATCTCCAGGACGTCCTCGCCGTCGAGGGTGACGGTGCCGCCGGTGATCGTGTACTTGGGGTGACCGGCCAGCGAGTAGGCGAGGGTCGACTTGCCGGAGCCGTTGGGGCCCATGATGGCGTGCGTCTCGCCCTGCTTCACGGTCAGGTCGACGCCCTTGAGGATCTCCTTCGTGGCGTTGTCGGCCTCGACGGTGACGTGCAGGTCTCGGATTTCAAGCGTTGCCATGGGTGCCTCAGGACTCCTGGGTGAGGGAGACGAGCACGTCGTCCCCTTCGATCTTTACGGGGTAAACGGGGACGGGGCGCGTCGCCGGCAGACTGTCGGGCTTGCCGGAGCGGAGGTCGAAGCGCGAGCCGTGCAGCCAGCACTCGATGTGGCAGTCGTCGACCTCGCCCTCGGCCAGCGAGACGTTCGCGTGCGAGCAGATGTCGTTGATCGCGAAGACCTCGCCCTCGGTCCGCACGACGGAGATCGGCGTGCCGTCGAGTTCCACCCGCTTGGGGGTGTCCTCCTCCAGCTCGTCCGCTCCACAGACGCGTACGAAGGTCATGCGACCGACGCCTCCAGCTCCTGGGCGATCTTGCTGAGCAGGCGCTCCTCGATGTCGGCGACGCCGATCTGCTGGACCAGCTCGGCGAAGAAGCCGTGGACCACCAGGCGGCGGGCGTCCAGCTCGGGGATGCCGCGCGCCATCAGGTAGAAGAGCTGCTCGTCGTCGAAGCGGCCGGTCGCGGAGGCGTGGCCGGCGCCGACGATCTCGCCGGTCTCGATCTCCAGGTTCGGCACGGAGTCGACCCGCGCGCCGTCGGTGAGGACGAGGTTGCGGTTCATCTCGTAGGTGTCGGTGCCCTCGGCCGCGGCCTCGATGAGCACGTCGCCGATCCACACCGCGTGCGCGTCGTCGCCCTGGAGCGCGCCCTTGTAGACGACGTTGGACTTGCAGTGCGGGACGTTGTGGTCGACCAGGAGGCGGTGCTCCTGGTGCTGGCCGGCGTCGGTGAAGTACAGGCCGAACAGCTCGGCCTCGCCGCCGGGTCCGGCGTAGGCCACGCGCGGGTGGAGGCGGACCAGGTCGCCTCCGAAGGTGACGACGAAGGACTTGAAGGTGGCGTCGCGGCCGACGAGCGCGTTGTGCTGGCCGACGTGCACGGCCTTGTCGTCCCAGTCCTGGACGGAGACGACGGTCAGCTTGGCGCCGTCGCCCAGGACGTAGTCGACGTTGGCGGCGAGGACCGCGTCACCGGTGTGGTCGATGACGACGACGGCCTCGGCGAAGGCGCCCAGCTCGACGACCTGGTGGGCGTAGGCGGTGCCGCCCTCGCCGTGCACGACGATGCGGATCGGCTCGGTGAGGACCGTCTCCTTGGGGACGGTGATCACGCCGGCCTTCTCGAACGCCGAGTAGGCCTGGGCGGCGACCCGGTCCACGGGGGTCCCGGCCCTGCCGATGCGCGCGTCGTCGCGGCCGACGGTCTCGACGACGACGCCCTCGGGCGCCTCGACGTCGACCTTCACGCCGTCGCCGGTGGCGACGGCGGTGCCGTCGTGCAGCCCGCGCAGCCGCTCCAGCGGGGTGAACCGCCATTCCTCCTCGCGGCCGTGGGGGACCGGGAAGTCCGCCACGTCGAAGGACGCGGGCGCGCTCATGCGCGTGGCGACGGTCGACTCGGCGGCCACCGCGATCTGGCCCGCGGTGGTGGACCCCACGGGGATGTTCTGAGCCTCAGCCATGGCTGTCGGTCTGCTCTCTTCCTACGTTCCTGGATCTGGTGACTGCGGTGGGGGGCGGGGGTCAGCCGACCGCGCCCTCCATTTGCAGCTCGATCAGCCGGTTGAGCTCGAGGGCGTACTCCATGGGCAGCTCCTTGGCGATCGGCTCGACGAAGCCGCGCACGATCATCGCCATCGCCTCGAACTCGCTCAGACCGCGGCTCATCAGGTAGAAGAGCTGGTCCTCGGAGACCTTGGAGACGGTCGCCTCGTGGCCCATGGACACGTCGTCCTCGCGGACGTCCACGTAGGGGTACGTGTCGGAGCGGGAGATGGTGTCGACCAGCAGCGCGTCGCACAGCACGTTCGACTTGGAGCCGTGGGCGCCCTCGCCGATCTCGACGAGACCGCGGTAGGAGGTGCGCCCGCCGCCGCGCGCCACGGACTTCGAGACGATGTTGGAGGAGGTGTTCGGCGCCATGTGGACCATCTTGGAGCCGGCGTCCTGGTGCTGGCCCTCGCCCGCGAAGGCGATGGAGAGGGTCTCGCCCTTGGCGTGCTCGCCCATCAGGTAGACGGCCGGGTACTTCATCGTCACCTTGGAGCCGATGTTGCCGTCGATCCACTCCATGGTCGCGCCCTCGTACGCCACGGCGCGCTTGGTGACCAGGTTGTAGACGTTGTTCGACCAGTTCTGGATGGTCGTGTAGCGGCAGCGGGCGTTCTTCTTGACGATGATCTCGACGACCGCGGAGTGCAGCGAGTCCGACTTGTAGATCGGCGCGGTGCAGCCCTCGACGTAGTGCACGTAGGCACCCTCGTCGACGATGATCAGGGTCCGCTCGAACTGGCCCATGTTCTCCGTGTTGATACGGAAGTAGGCCTGGAGCGGGATCTCTACGTGCACGCCCTTCGGCACGTAGATGAAGGAGCCGCCGGACCACACGGCGCTGTTCAGCGAGGCGAACTTGTTGTCACCGACGGGGATGACGGTGCCGAAGTACTCCTTGAAGAGCTCCGGGTGCTCCTTCAGGGCCGTGTCGGTGTCCAGGAAGATGACGCCCTGCTCCTCCAGGTCCTCGCGGATCTGGTGGTAGACGACCTCGGACTCGTACTGCGCGGCGACACCGGCGACGAGGCGCTGCTTCTCCGCCTCGGGGATGCCGAGCTTGTCGTACGTGTTCTTGATGTCCTCGGGCAGGTCCTCCCAGGACTCCGCCTGCTTCTCCGTGGAGCGCACGAAGTACTTGATGTTGTCGAAGTCGATCCCCGACAGGTCCGAGCCCCAGTTCGGCATGGGCTTCTTCTCGAAGAGGCGCAGGCCCTTGAGCCGGAGCTTGGTCATCCACTCCGGCTCGTTCTTCTTCGCGGAGATGTCGCGGACGACGTCCTCGTTGATGCCGCGCTTGGCAGAGGCGCCGGCCGTGTCGGAGTCGGCCCAGCCGTATTCGTACTTGCCCAGGCCCTCGAGCTCGGGGTGAGCAGTCTCCGTGGGGAGAGTCATGCGGGGTTCCTCCCGGCCGTGCTTGCAGATGCGTTAGCGGTGTTCTCGGACGCGCGCGCCGGGGGTGGCGCGTGCGAAGTCTTCGGAATGAACGTGGTGCAGACCCCGTCGCCGTGCGCGATGGTCGCGAGCCGCTGTACATGCGTACCGAGCAGCTCGGCGAAAAATTCCGTCTCCGCCTCGCACAGCTGCGGGAACTGCTCCGCGACGTGGGCGACCGGGCAGTGGTGCTGGCACAGCTGCTCGCCCTGCTGGGGGTGGGGTGCGCTCCGCGCGGTAGCAGCGTACCCGTCCTCGCTCAGGGCCTTGGCCAGGGCTTCGGCGCGCTTTTCGGCGGGGACGGACTCGACGGCCGCGCGGTACGCGCCCGACTGGGCGGCGATCCGGGCGCGGGCGAAGGCGGCGATCGCCTGCTCCCCGCCCTCCCGCTCGGCGATCCAGCGCAGGGCGTCGGCGGCCAGCTTGTCGTACGACTGGTCGAAGGCGTCCCGGCCGCAGTCGGTGAGCGCGAAGACCTTGGCGGGCCGCCCGCGCGTGCGCGCGCCGTAGACCCGCTGCTCGCGGGGCTCGACCACGTCGTCGGCGACCAGGGCGTCGAGGTGGCGCCGGACGGCGGCCTGGGTCAGGCCCAGGCGTCCGGCGAGCTCGGCGACAGTGGACGGCCCGTGGTCCAGGATGGAGCGCGCGACCCGGTTGCGGGTGGACCGCTCACCGGTCGCGAGTTCCTCCTGCGGAGCCTCACCGACGTTTTTCACAACGCCATTGTTGCGTAATTCCTCCGGGGCGGGCAAGCCGCGTCCGGATCATCGAACGGTGCCCTGCGTCACTTAGGCATACCTAAGCTGACCTGCGGAAACGATCTTTGATCGATCAGCCGCCGGGCAATCCACTGGCGTCCGCGGCCGGCTTCCGGAACACTCCCCCGCATGCCCACACCCCCTCCGACCGGCCCACTCGTCACCCGCGGCTCGATCGCAGCCGGGCTGCGCGAACTGGGTGTGCGCACCGGCGACACCCTCCTCGTGCACTCCTCCCTCAGCTCCCTGGGCTGGGTCTGCGGCGGCCCCGTAGCGGTCGTCCAGGCGCTGCTCGACGTCCTCGGCCCGAGCGGCACCCTGGTGGTCCCGGCCCAGACCGGCGACCTCTCCGACCCGGCCCTGTGGACCAGCCCGCCCGTCCCCGAGGAGTGGTGGGAGACCGTGCGCGCCGCGACGCCCGCCTACGACCCGCTGATCACGCCGTCGCGCGGCGTCGGGGTGATCCCCGAGACCGTGCGCACCTGGCCGGGCGCCCGGCGCAGCGCCCATCCGCAGACCTCCTTCGCGGCCCTCGGTGCCCGCGCCGAGGAGGTGGTCGCCGACCACGCGACCGACTGCCGGCTGGGCGAGCGGAGCCCGCTGGCCACTTTGGAACGACTGGACGCCCGGGTCCTGCTGCTCGGCGCGGGCTACGACGCGTGCACCGCCTTCCACCTCGCCGAGTACCGGATACCCGCCCCGCTGGTGGAGGTGGGCCGTCCGGGACCGGTGGGCTGGGAGCGGGTGACCGAGGTGTCGATCACCTCGGAGCGCTTCGACGAACTGGGCCACGACTTCGAACGGGACCGCCCCGTCGTGCGCGGCCGGGTCGGCGCGGCCGAGGCACGCCTGTTCCCGCTGCCGGACGCGGTCGCGTACGCCGAGCGGTGGCTGCCGCTGCACCGCCCCCGCGAGTGAGCCCCGCCCCGGGGCCGGAGGAGGTTACCCACGGTTTTCCACACCCCCGCGCCCGGCAGGTCGTCCGCCTACCTAGACTCGTGACCCATGCGAAGCGAGCCCGTGGTCCAGGTCCAGGCCCTGGTGAAGCGGTACGGCACGAAGACCGCGGTGGACGGCCTCGACCTGGTGGCCCGCACGGGCGTCACCGCCGTGCTCGGCCCCAACGGGGCGGGCAAGACGACCACGGTCGAGACCTGTGAGGGATACCGCAGACCGGACTCCGGGACGGTGCGGGTCCTGGGCCTGGACCCGGTGCGGCAGGGCGCCGAGCTGCGCCCGCGGATCGGCGTGATGCTCCAGTCCGGCGGCGTCTACTCCGGCGCCCGCGCGGACGAGATGCTGCGGCACGTCGCGAAGCTGCACGCCCATCCGCTGGACGTCGGCGCGCTGATCGAGCGGCTCGGGCTCGGCTCGTGCGGCCGCACCACGTACCGCCGGCTCTCGGGCGGGCAGCAGCAGCGGCTCGCCCTCGCGATGGCCGTGGTCGGGCGCCCGGAGCTGGTGTTCCTGGACGAGCCGACTGCCGGTCTCGACCCGCAGGCCCGCCGCGCCACCTGGGACCTCGTGCGGGACCTGCGCGAGGACGGGGTCTCGGTGATCCTCACCACGCACCACATGGACGAGGCCGAGCAGCTGGCCGACGACGTGGCCATCATCGACACCGGCCGGGTAGTCGCCCAGGGCTCCCCCGAGCAGCTGTGCCGCGGCGGCGCCGAGAACACCCTGCGGTTCACGGGCCGCCCGGGACTGGACGTCGCGTCCCTGCTCAAGGCGCTGCCCCCGGACTCCGCCGCGGCCGAGCTGACCCCGGGCTCCTACCGGGTGAACGGCGAGGTCGACCCGCAGCTGCTCGCCACCGTGACCTCCTGGTGCGCCCAGCACGGGGTGATGCCGGACCGCATCTCGGTGGAGCGGCACACACTGGAGGACGTCTTCTTGGAGCTGACGGGCAGGGAGCTGCGCGCATGACCACGACCTCGACCACGGGCAGCACCGGCGCCACCGGTACGTACGCGCCCAGGCCCGGCGCCGCGCCCCTCGGACGCATGATCGCGGCCCAGGCCGTGCTCGAGACGAAGATGCTGCTGCGCAACGGCGAGCAGCTGCTGCTGACGGTGATCATCCCGACGCTGCTGCTCGTCCTGTTCAGCTCCGTGGACATCATCGACACCGGGGCCGGAGAGGCGGTCGACTTCCTGGCCCCCGGCATCCTCGCGCTGGCCGTGATGTCGACGGCGTTCACCGGGCAGGCCATCGGCACCGGCTTCGAGCGCCGGTACGGGGTGCTGAAACGGCTGGCGGCCTCCCCGCTGCCGCGCTGGGCCCTGATGACCGCGAAGACGGCCTCGGTCCTGGTCACGGAGGTGCTCCAGATCGTGCTGCTGACGGTGATCGCCTTCGCGCTGGGCTGGTCGCCGCACGGCAACCCGGCGGCCGTGCTGCTGCTCCTGGTCCTCGGCACCGCCGCCTTCTCCGGGCTCGGTCTGCTCATGGCGGGCACGCTGAAGGCGGAGGCCACGCTGGCCGCCGCCAACCTGGTCTTCCTGCTGCTCCTGGTGGGCGGCGGGGTGATCGTGCCGCTGGACAGGTTCCCGGACGCGGCGCAGGACGTGCTGGGGCTGCTGCCCATCTCCGCCCTGTCGGACGGGCTGCGGGACGTCCTCCAGCACGGGGCCTCGATGCCCTGGGGCGACCTGGGGATCCTCGCCGGGTGGGCGGTCGTGGGGCTCGCGGCCGCCGGGAAGTTCTTCCGCTGGGAGTAGGAACACATGCCCGGGACCGACCCTCGTGAAAGCGTGCACAAGCGGGCGCCTACGATGGACGGCGTGCCAAACGTGACCCGTGCCGACGCCGTAGCCGCCGTGCGCAACCCACTCGCCTTCATCGCCGCGCGCTGGACCCCGACCCCCCGGACGGTCCAACGGGCGGCCCTCGCGCCCCTCGTGATGTCCGTGGTCATCGTCGTCACCGGCGGCGCCGTCCGGCTCACCGGCTCGGGCCTCGGCTGCCCGACCTGGCCCAAGTGCACCGACGACTCGCTCACCACCACGAGCGAGATGGGCTTCCACGGCGTCATCGAGTTCGGCAACCGCATGCTGACCTACGTGCTGTGTGCCGCCGTCGGCTGGGCGATCATCGCCGCCCGCTCGCAGAAGCCCTACCGGCGCAGCCTCACCCTGCTGGGCTGGGCGCAGTTCTGGGTCGTGATGAGCAACGCCGTGCTCGGCGGCATCGTCGTGCTCGTCGGCCTCAACCCGTACACGGTCGCCGCGCACTTCGTGGCGACGACGGCGCTGCTGACCCTGGCCACGGTGATGTGGCAGCGCACCCGGGAGGGCGACACGGCACCGCGCCCGCTGGTCGGCGGCTCCGTGCGGCAGCTGGTGTGGGTGATGGTCGTCGTCTCCGCGCTGCTGATCGTGGTCGGCACCGTGGTCACCGGCGCGGGACCGCACGCGGGCGACTCCAGCGACGTGCCGCGCATGCCGGTCGACTGGGAGATGATCAGCAAGGGGCACGCCGTTCTGGCGTGGATCGTGGTGACGCTGACGTTCGCCCTGTGGTTCGTGCTGAAGGCGGTCGACGCGCCCAAGGGGCCCCTGGCCCGCACCCGCGACCTGTTCCTGGTGCTGCTGGCGCAGGGGGTCATCGGGTACGTCCAGTACTTCACCGACCTCCCCGAGGTCCTGGTCGGCCTGCACATGTTCGGCTCGTGCCTCGTGTGGATCGCGGTGCTGCGGGTGCTGCTGTCGCTGCGCGAGCGGCCCGAGGAGACGGTGCCCGGGCTGCCCGCTCAGGAGTACGACGCCACCAGCGTGTCGATGGCCGGTCCCAGGTAGCTCCGGGTCAGCTCCGCGCGGCGGGCGGTCCACTCCCCCGTGGCCGCGGGCCGGGTGTGCTTCCCGTACCGCCGTTCGGCGATGTCCTCGACGACCTCGCCGGGGGCGCCCAGGGCGGACAGTTCGTCCAGTGCCTGCCGCTTGGTGATCAGGCGCCCCTCGTGCAGGGTGACGGTGGCGCGGGCGAAGGTGAGCAGGCCCAGGTCGACCCAGACGTCCTGCCGCCACAGCTCCGCCCGGCGCACGCTCGGCCGCCAGAACTCCCGCTGGTCGCGGACGACGAACCCGGCCAGCTCCGGGTCCGCCACCGGCGGCAGCAGTTCGGCCGGCAATCCGCCATGCAGGACGCGCCCGAAGCTGTGCAGTTCGCGCCGGGTGACCGGGGTCACGGTCCGCTTGAAGAGCTGCTGATGGGCCCAGGTCAGATGCCGCTGGTCGGGGTCGGCGACGGTGTCGGGCGACAGGTACGTGCAGTGCAGCAGTCCGGCCAGGGGCTCGTCGCGCAGCCGGGCGTGGAGCAGTCCCAGCCGCCAGGCCGTACGGGCCGTGGCCGGCCGGGGCAGGACCGCGATCAGGTCGAGGTCGCTGCGGCCCTCCTGGTAGTCGCCCGCGCCCAGTGAACCGTGTGCCCAGACGGCCACGGGGTCGAGGGGCGCGAGGCCGGTGAGGAAGCGGTCGAGCAGGGCGTCGGTCGGCATGCGCCCAGTCTCTCCGCCTCGCTCCGGTGTGTACACCCGTCACTCCAGCCCGTACACCCGCACCGCGTTCCCCGAGGCGATCAGCCCCGCCACCCGCTGTGCGTCCCCGAGGGACCACGCCCCCTCGGCCACCCAGGCGCCCAGCACCCGTCCGAGGGCCTCGCGGAAGAGCCGGGCGGCGACCACGTGCAGCTCGGGCAGGCCCTGGGCGCCGCTGGAGAACAGGATCTTGCCGAAGGGGGCCAGCTCCAGGATCTCCGCGAGGACCGTCGCGGCCCGGGCACCGGTGCGCACCAGGGCGGCGCCCGCGTCGGCGTAGACGTGCGGGAAGACCCCGGCCAGGTGGGCGGCGTGGCGGTGGTACGGGTAGCCGTGCAGCAGGACCAGGTCGGTGCCGAGGCCGGCGGTGGCCCGCACGAAGTCGGTGAGCAGGACCGGGTCCGTGCGGTCGATGCGCAGCCCCGGCTCCCCGAGGCCCGCGTGCAGCTGGAGCGGCAGGCCCGAGGCGACGGCGATCCACAGCAGGTGGCGCAGCAGCACCGGGTCGCTCAGCTCCCCGCCGACCTCGCGCCCGGTGAGCCAGCGGGCGGCGGCCCCGCGCACCTCGCCGGGGCCCGGCGGCTCCGGGGCGAGGGCCAGGCCGTGCCGCACCCCGGCGACGGAGGTGAAGGCGACCGCGCCCGCGGCGGCGCCGTGCACGGCCTCGGCGAGGTTGGCGAGGAAGGACTCGACGGTGCCGGAGGTGTCGGCGACCTGCTCGGCGAGGAGTTCCAGGCGCACGATCTCGCGCGTGTCGGCGTCCGCGGCGGTGGCCATCTCGGCGGGGCCGGTGAGGTCGCCGGGCAGTCCCGCGTCGACCAGGTAGGTGGTGATGCCGCTGCCGCGCAGCAGCCGGCGGTCGGCCTCCATGACGCCCAGTTCGCGGCGCCGGGCCAGGTAGCGGGCGGGCGCACAGTGCGGTTCCAGACCGAGCAGGGGCGGGCACCAGCGGCGTACCGCGAAGCCGGTCTGGGTGTCGAAGAGGGTGGTGCCCGGGGCGGGCGGACCCTCGGTGCGGGCCAGCTGGGCCTCGAAGGTGCCGAGGCCCAGCTCCGTTCTCAGGACGCCGTGGCAGTACTGGTCCACCAGGGACGGCGTTTCGATCATCCGGGCTCCCCGTGCTGGGACCGTGTGCCGTGCGGCTCGCGTGCCTCGCGGCCCGTGCGCCTGGCGGCTTCCTACGGTCCTAACGGGTGAACCCGGTCTCAGGTGTTGCTCGGCCCGCCGACCTGGATGCCGGCCATGCGGGACCACTCGTAGCGGCCGGTGGTCACCTTGGCGGCGAACTCGCCGTCGAAGTCCTCGTGGACGGTGATCCCGGACTTCGCCACGGCCTGCTGCGCGGTCTCGTAGGTGCGCGCGACCAGGTCTCCCCAGGCGCCGTCCGCGCCGACGAGGACGATCCGGGCACCGCGCTCACCGAGGTAGGCCACCTGGGCCTCGGCCCCGCCGTGCGCCTTGGAGAACGCCTCGATCCGCCCGGCCATACGCGCCACCCGGCGCTCGGCCCACCGGTCGGGCTTCGTCTCAACCTGCTGCGTGTCTGCCATGACCAGGATGCTACCGACGGGTAGATCGAACGGCGACGGGCGGGGTGCGTGGCCTTGGCCACGCACCCCGCCCGTCGGGAAGAGATCTCAGCGCAGGAAGGGGTCCACCGCGATGGCGAGGAACAGCACCGACACATAGGTGATGGACCAGTGGAACAGCCGCATCTCCTTGAGCTTGCCGCCGGTCACCTCGGCCTTGGCGCGGTTTTGCAGCCCGTGCGCCTCCCACAGCCACATGCCGCCGGCCGCCAGGGCCACCGCCGTGTAGAACCAGCCGGTGTAGCCGAGCGGCTGCAACAGCAGCGACACGAGGACCATCACCCAGCTGTAGATGACGATCTGCCGGGCGACCACCTTGTTGGACGCGATCACCGGGAGCATCGGCACGCCGACGCGCGCGTAGTCCTCCTTGACCTTCATGGACAGCGGCCAGTAGTGCGGCGGCGTCCAGAAGAACATCACCCCGAAGAGGATGATCGGCGCCCAGGACATCGAGTCGGTCACGGCCGACCAGCCGATGAGCACCGGCAGACAGCCCGCGATGCCGCCCCAGACGATGTTCTGCGAGGTGCGGCGCTTCAGGATCATCGTGTAGACGACCACGTAGAAGAGGAGCGCGCCGAGCGAGAGCCAGGCCGACAGCCAGTTGACGGTGAAGCCGAACAGCAGCGTGGAGACGATCGCCAGGGCGATGCCGAAGACGAGGCATTCGACCGGGCTGACCATGCCGGTCACCAGCGGGCGCTGCGAGGTCCGGTCCATCAGCGCGTCGATGTCGCGGTCGATGTACATGTTCAGCGCGTTGGCGCCGCCGGCCGACAGGTAACCGCCGACGCAGGTCAGCAGCACCAGCTTCAGATCCGGAACACCCTGTTCCGCGAGGAACATCACCGGAACGGTGGTGATCAGCAGAAGCTCGATGATCCGCGGCTTGGTCAGCGCCACGAACGCCTTGACACGGGCCCCGAACGGCCGGTGACTCGGGCTCTGGCTCGTCCCGATTACCCCCGCAGGACGGGATTCAACGGCCGTCACGCACACCCCTGACAGAGACATCCCAGCAAGCCTCCCCGTGTGAAGTGGCGGTAAAGGCTCGCGCGTACCACGCCACTTTAGACGTTGCCCATACCTCGGCCTTCGCGGGGGTGGGCTCGTGTTGGCGCAGGCGCTCCGACGTGCGTTCGGAGAGTCGATTGAGCGGTCAGATGAGCGGCTCCGTATTCACTTGCCGAATGCGGTTTCGCCCAGTCGACAGGCGGATCCACAAGAGTCCCGGCAGTCTGGTTTCCAGCGGAAAAACGCACGTACTTACGGGGGTAGGCTCGGCAATGGCCGGCCGACTCACGGACGCGCCGGCAGCCGGTGCTCGCGCACCGGCAACCGACATGTGGAGAGGAGCCCTGACTCAGGGTGAGCACCAAGCCGACCACCACAGACCTCGAGTGGACCGAACTGGACCAGCGGGCCGTGGACACCGCCCGCGTCCTGGCCGCCGATGCCGTACAGAAGGTTGGCAACGGCCATCCGGGTACGGCGATGAGCCTGGCGCCCGCCGCCTACACCCTCTTCCAGAAGGTGATGCGGCACGACCCCGCCGACGCGAACTGGGTCGGGCGCGACCGTTTCGTGCTGTCCGCGGGCCACTCGTCCCTGACCCTCTACACCCAGCTGTACCTGGCCGGTTTCGGCCTTCAGCTGGCGGACCTTCAGTCCTTCCGCACCTGGGGTTCCAAGACCCCCGGTCACCCGGAGTACGGCCACACCACGGGCGTGGAGACCACGACCGGCCCGCTGGGCCAGGGTGTCGCCAACGCGGTGGGCATGGCGATGGCCGCCCGCTACGAGCGCGGCCTGTTCGACCCGGAGGCCCCCGAGGGCACCTCCCCGTTCGACCACTTCATCTACTGCATCGCCGGTGACGGCTGCCTCCAGGAGGGCATCTCCTCCGAGGCGTCCTCGACGGCCGGCCACCAGAAGCTCGGCAACCTGGTGCTTCTGTGGGACGACAACCACATCTCCATCGAGGGCGACACCGAAACCGCCGTCTCCGAGGACACCTGCAAGCGGTACGAGGCGTACGGCTGGCACGTCCAGCGTGTCGCGCCGAAGCCGGACGGCGACCTGGACCCGAACGCGATCTACGACGCGATCCAGGAGGCGAAGAAGGTCACCGACCGCCCCTCCTTCATCGCCATGCGCTCGATCATCGCCTGGCCCGCCCCGAACGCGCAGAACACCGAGGCCGCGCACGGCTCGGCGCTCGGCGACGACGAGGTCGCCGCGACCAAGCGCGTCCTGGGCTTCGACCCGGAGAAGTCCTTCGAGGTCGCCGACGAGGTCATCGAGCACACCCGCAAGGCCCTGGAGAAGGGCCAGGCGGCCCGCGCCGTGTGGGAGAAGTCCTTCCAGCAGTGGCGGGACAACAACCCGGAGCGCGCCGCCGAGTACGACCGCGTGGCCAAGGGTGAGCTGCCCAAGGGCTGGGAGGAGAAAATCCCGGTCTTCGAGGCGGGCAAGGGCCTGGCGACCCGCGCCGCGTCCGGCAAGGTGCTCCAGGCGCTCGGCGCGGTGATCCCGGAGCTGTGGGGCGGCTCGGCCGACCTCGCGGGCTCGAACAACACGACGATCGACAAGACGTCGTCCTTCCTCCCCAAGGGCAACCCGCTGCCGGAGGCCGACCCGTACGGCCGCACCATCCACTTCGGCATCCGCGAGCACGCGATGGCCGCGGAGATGAACGGCATCACGCTGCACGGCAACACCCGCATCT
Organism: Streptomyces sp. CS113; assembly: GCF_002188365.1. NCBI lineage: Bacteria > Bacillati > Actinomycetota > Actinomycetes > Kitasatosporales > Streptomycetaceae > Streptomyces > Streptomyces sp. CS113. Next base: position 6,567,201 of record NZ_KZ195574.1, on the reverse strand, counting down.
ACGGCGGAACGTTCCTGGTCTTCTCCGACTACATGCGCAACGCCGTGCGCCTGTCGGCCCTGATGCACCTGCCGGTGACGTACGTGTGGACGCACGACTCCATCGGTCTGGGCGAGGACGGCCCGACCCACCAGCCGGTCGAACACCTGGCCTCGCTGCGCGCCATCCCCGGCCTGAACGTGGTCCGTCCGGCCGACGCCAACGAGACGGCGATCGCCTGGCGCGAGATCCTGCGCCGCTGGACGAAGGAGTTCGGCAAGGGCCAGCCGCACGGTCTGGCGCTCACCCGCCAGGGCGTGCCGACGTACGAGCCCAACGAGGAAGCGGCCAAGGGCGGCTACGTGCTGTTCGAGGCGGACGGCGGCGAGCCGCAGGTCGTCCTGATCGCCACCGGTTCCGAGGTGCACGTCGCCGTCGAGGCGCGTGAGCAGCTCCAGGCCGACGGCGTGCCCACCCGGGTGGTGTCCATGCCGTCCGTGGAGTGGTTCGAGCAGCAGGACCAGGGGTACCGGGACAGCGTCCTGCCCCCGTCCGTGAAGGCCCGGGTCGCGGTCGAGGCCGGGATCGGCCTGACCTGGCACAAGTACGTGGGGGACGCCGGACGCATCGTCTCCCTGGAGCACTTCGGTGCTTCTGCGGACGCCAAGGTGCTCTTCAAGGAGTTCGGCTTCACCGCCGAGAACGTCGCGTCCGCCGCCCGGGAATCGATCGCCGCAGCCCAGCGCTGACGCTCGTACACGACACGTAGGAGATGCATTTTCCATGACAGACGCACTCAAGCGCCTCTCCGATGAAGGCGTCGCGATCTGGCTGGACGACCTGTCGCGCAAGCGGATCACGTCCGGCAACCTCGCCGAGCTGATCGACCAGCAGCACGTCGTGGGCGTCACCACCAACCCGTCGATCTTCCAGAAGGCGATCTCGCAGGGCGACGGCTACGACCAGCAGCTCGCCGACCTCGCGGTGCGCGGGGTCACGGTCGAAGAGGCCATCCGCATGATCACCACGGCGGACGTCCGCGACGCCGCCGACATCCTGCGCCCGGTCTACGACAACACCGGCGGCAAGGACGGCCGGGTCTCCATCGAGGTGGACCCGCGCCTGGCGCACAACACCCACGCCACGGTGGCCGAGGCCAAGCAGCTGGCGTGGCTGGTGGACCGGCCCAACACGCTCATCAAGATCCCGGCCACCGAGGCCGGCATCCCGGCGATCGCCGAGACCATCGGTCTGGGCATCAGCGTCAACGTCACGCTGATCTTCTCGCTGGAGCGCTACCGCAAGGTCATGGACGCCTTCCTGACCGGCCTGGAGAAGGCCAAGGAGCGCGGCCTGGACCTCTCCCAGATCCACTCCGTGGCGTCCTTCTTCGTGTCCCGCGTGGACACCGAGATCGACAAGCGGATCGACGCGCTCGGCACCGACGAGGCCAAGGCGCAGCGCGGCAAGGCCGCCATCGCCAACGCGCGCCTCGCCTACCAGGCGTACGAGGAGGTCTTCGGCACCGACCGCTGGGCCGCCCTGGAGAAGGCCGGCGCCAACAAGCAGCGGCCGCTGTGGGCGTCCACCGGTGTCAAGGACAAGGCGTACAGCGACACCATGTACGTCACCGACCTGGTCGCGCCGAACACGGTGAACACCATGCCGGAGGCGACGCTGTTCGCCACCGAGGACCACGGCGAGATCACCGGGGACACCGTCTCCGGGACGTACGAGCAGGCCCGCGCCGACCTCGACGCGGTCGAGAAGCTCGGAATCTCCTACGACGAGGTGGTCCAGCTCCTGGAGAAGGAAGGCGTCGACAAGTTCGAGGACGCCTGGAACGACCTGCTGAAGTCCACGGAGGCGGAGCTCAAGCGCCTCGCTCCCTCGAAGGGCTGACAATTGTCAAGCAGCAATCCGCTGCGTGACCCCGCAGACCGACGGCTCCCGCGCATCGCGGGGCCGTCGGGTCTGGTCATTTTCGGCGTCACCGGCGATCTGTCCCGCAAGAAGCTCATGCCCGCCGTGTACGACCTCGCCAACCGGGGCCTGCTGCCGCCGGGCTTCTCGCTCGTCGGGTTCGCCCGCCGCGACTGGGAGCACGAGGACTTCGCCCAGGTCGTGCACGACGCCGTCAAGGAACACTCCCGCACGCCGTTCCGCGAGGAGGTCTGGCAGCAGCTCATCCAGGGGATGCGCTTCGTCCAGGGCACCTTCGACGACGACGACGCCTTCGAGCGGCTGCGCGGCACCATCGAGGAACTGGACAAGGCACAGGGCACGGGCGGCAACTTCGCCTTCTACCTGTCGGTGCCGCCGAAGTCCTTCCCCGTGGTCATCCAGCAGCTGAAGAAGCACGGTCTCGCCGACCAGTCGAGCGGCTCCTGGCGGCGCGCGGTGATCGAGAAGCCGTTCGGCCACGACCTCAAGTCGGCCGAGGAGCTCAACGCGATCGTCCACGAGGTCTTCGGCTCCGACCAGGTCTTCCGCATCGACCACTACCTGGGCAAGGAGACCGTCCAGAACATCCTGGCGCTGCGCTTCGCCAACACGATGTTCGAGCCGATCTGGAACCGGTCCTACGTGGACCACGTGCAGATCACCATGGCCGAGGACATCGGCATCGGCGGCCGGGCCGGCTACTACGACGGCATCGGCGCCGCCCGCGACGTCATCCAGAACCACCTGCTCCAGCTCCTCGCCCTGACCGCGATGGAGGAGCCCGCCTCCTTCGACGCGGACGCGCTGGCGGCGGAGAAGACCAAGGTGCTCGGCGCGGTCCGCCTCCCCAAGGACCTGGGCCGGGACACCGTGCGCGGCCAGTACGCGGCCGGGTGGCAGGGCGGCGCCAAGGCCGTCGGCTACCTCGAAGAGGACGGCATCGACCCCAAGTCGAAGACCGACACCTACGCCGCGATCAAGGTCGGCATCGACAACCGCCGCTGGGCGGGCGTCCCCTTCTACCTGCGCACCGGCAAGCGCCTCGGCCGCCGGGTCACGGAGATCGCGGTGGTCTTCCAGCGGGCCCCGCACTCCCCCTTCGACACGACGGCCACCGAGGAACTCGGCTCGAACGCGATCGTCATCCGCGTCCAGCCCGACGAGGGCGTCACCGTCCGCTTCGGCTCCAAGGTGCCGGGCACCTCGATGGAGATCCGGGACGTGTCCATGGACTTCGCCTACGGCGAGTCCTTCACCGAGTCCAGCCCGGAGGCGTACGAGCGCCTGATCCTGGACGTCCTGCTCGGCGACGCCAACCTCTTCCCGCGCACCGAGGAGGTCGAGCTGTCCTGGAAGATCCTCGACCCGATCGAGGAGTACTGGGACGAGCACGGCACCCCGGCCCAGTACCCGGCCGGCACCTGGGGGCCCGTCGAGGCCGACGACATGCTGGAACGAGACGGACGGAGCTGGCGCCGGCCATGAAGACCGACCTCACGGACACCACGGCCAGCAAGATCAACAAGGCGCTGGTGCTCGGCCGTCGGGCCATCGGCACCCCGGCCATCGGCATGGTGCTCACCCTGGTCATCGTCACCGACGAGGAGAACGCCTACGACGCGCTGAAGGCAGCGAGCGACGCCGCGCACGAGCACCCCTCGCGCACGCTGGTCGTCATCAAGCGGGTCTCGCGCTCGCCCCGCGACCGCACCCGGTCCCGGCTGGACGCCGAGGTCCGCCTCGGTGCCGACGCGGGCACCGGCGAGACGATCGTGCTGCGGCTGTACGGCGACGTCGTCGACCACGCCCAGTCGGTGGTCCTGCCGCTGCTGCTGCCGGACGCGCCGGTCGTGGTCTGGTGGCCGGTGAACGCGCCGCTGGACCCGGCGAAGGACCCGCTGGGCGCCCTCGCCCAGCGCCGGGTCACCGACACCTACGCCTGCGAGGAGCCGATACGGGAGCTGGCGGCCCGTGCCGACGCCTACGCGCCGGGCGACACCGACCTGTCGTGGACCCGCATCACGCCGTGGCGCTCCATGCTGGCGGCCGCGCTCGACCAGGTCGACTGCAAGGTGCAGGGCGTCGAGGTGGAGGGCGAGGAGTTCAACCCGAGCTGCGAGCTGCTCGCGATGTGGCTCGCGGACCGGCTGGACGTGCCGGTGCGGCGCACGGTGTCGAGCGGTCCGGGTCTCACCGCGGTCCGCATGGACACCGACTGCGGCCCGGTCGTCCTGGACCGGGCCGACGGCTCGCTGGCGAACCTCTCCATCCAGGGCCAGCCGGCCCGCGCGGTCGCGCTCAAGCGCCGCGAGACGGCCGAGCTGATCGCGGAGGAGCTGCGGCGCCTGGACCCGGACGACACGTACGCCTCGGCGCTGCGGTACGGCGTGGACCGGCTGACCGAGTCGGCCAAAGGAGACCGGGCCGGAGAAGGGGACGCCCTCGCGGCCGCCGCTCCCGTCGGGACGGTCGCGAAGGCACCCGCGAAGGACGCGGCGCAGGAGAAGACACCGGTGAGGAAGGCGGCGGCGAAATGAGCGACACCCCGCAGCTGGTCGTGCACCGCGACAAGGAGCTGATGGCCGAGGCCGCGGCGGCCCGCCTGATCACGAAGATCGTGGACGCGCAGGCCTCCCGGGGCAGCGCGTCCGTGGTCCTCACCGGCGGCCGCAACGGCAACGGCCTGCTCGCGGCGCTGGCCGGCTCCCCGGCCCGGGACGCGATCGACTGGAGCCGGCTCGATCTCTGGTGGGGCGACGAGCGCTTCCTGCCGGAGGGCGACCCGGAGCGCAACGTCACCCAGGCGCACCAGGCGCTCCTCGACGCGGTGCCGCTGGACCCGAAGCGGGTGCACGCGATGGCGGCCTCCGACGGCCCCTACGGCTCGGACGTGGAGGCGGCAGCGGCGGCCTACGCGCAGGAACTGGCCACGGCGTCCGTCCCCGAGAACCACGCCGCGGTCCCGTCCTTCGACGTCCTGCTCCTCGGCGTCGGCCCGGACACCCATGTGGCGTCGCTCTTCCCGGAGCACCCGGGGGTCCGGGAGACGGAGCGCACGGTGATCGGCGTCCACGGCTCCCCCAAGCCGCCGCCCATCCGCATCTCCCTGACCCTGCCCGCGATCCGCGCCGCCCGTGAGGTCTGGCTGCTCGCGGCCGGCGAGGACAAGGCGAACGCGGTGGCGATGGCCCTGTCGGGCGCGGGCGAGATCCAGGCCCCGGCAGCGGGCGCCCGGGGCCGCGCCCGCACCCTGTGGCTCCTGGACTCGGCGGCGGCGTCCCAGCTGCCGAGGTCGCTGTACCCGCCGGCGTCGGCCTGAGGAGTGCGGGCCTGGGTGCCGAAGGGTCTCACTCCCTCCGGCACCCGGGCCCGTTCCCGTCCCGGCGTCAGGCGCGCACGACGCCGACCCGCTCCGGTCCGCCTTCCAAGCGGCCCTGGTCGTGCAAGGTGGTGACGTCCGTCGCCAGACAGTCACGGATGTCCTTGCCGATACGGCGCCAGCCGAAGAACTCGCACGCCTGCTTGATCAGTTCGTCCTGCGACATGCCCGGGCACTCGGCGGCCAGCTCGCAGAGTGCCAGGTACCGCTCCTCCGGTGCGATGTGCACGACCTTGCGCACCGGCGTGCCGTCCTGAGGCGTCCGGGCCTTCAGGGTGTCCCGGTCCGCCGTGTCGAAGAACGCGCCGTCGGACGAGACGAGTCCCGACCGGACGAGGGCGAGCGCCACCTCCCGGACGTTGTCACGGATGCGGTTGCCCGCCCGGCCGACGCCCCACGCCTCCCGCGCGCGCTGCACGAGCAGGTCCTCGTGGATGGGTCCCTCCACCTCGATGACCTGGGCGAGCACCTTGCGCAGCGCCGGCCTGGCCTCCGGCGTGTGCAGCTCGTGGCGTGGGCCGACCTCGACACGACTCGTCCGGTAGGGCGCGCTCCACTCACGTTCGGCACCGGAGTCGACCGGCACGCGTTCGTACTCCACTTCCACCTGGGCGGGCGCCCTGGGCGCAGGCACCGCCCGCAGTGTCCCGGCGTCCTGCTGTCCGTCATCGGCCGGGGCCGTCCCGTCGGCCGTCGGCTCGCTGCCGGGGTCGGTGCCGGTGCTGGTGCCGGTGGCCGGTGGCTCCACCGGTGCCCGGAGCGGTCCCTGGGCTACGGCCTGCTCGACGGCCTCCCGCAGCCGCAGCTCGGCGGCGGCTCGTCCGCGGTACCAGTCGGTGCCCCAGATGCGGTGGAGCCGCCAGCCGAGCCCGGTCAGGACCTGCTCGCGGAGCCGGTCGCGGTCCCGGGCGGTCTTGGAGGAGTGATACATGGCACCGTCGCACTCGATGCCGAGCGCGTAGGCGCCGGGCAGCTCCGGATGGCGTACGCCGAGGTCGATGCGGTACCCGGCGACGCCGACCTGTGGCTGAACCCGGTAGCCCCAGCCGCGCAGGACGGCGAGGACCGATTCCTCGAACGGGCTGTCCGGCTCGGCGTCCGCCTGGACGACGTCACGGGCGAGGACGGCCGGCCCGCTCTCGGCGTATTCGAGGTAGCGCTTGAGGTACTGCACGCTCTCGTTGGCGCTGTCGGGCAGGGCGGTGCCGCGGAAGGAGGCGACGACCTCCATGCGGTAGCGGGCGCGGGTCACCGCCACGTTGAGGCGGCGCCAGCCGCCGCCCTTGTTGATCGGGCCGAAGTTCAGTCCCAGCTTGCCGTGCTCGTCGGGGCCGTAGCCCACCGACATGATCATCACGTCGCGCTCGTCGCCCTGGACCGATTCGAGGTTCTTGACGAAGAACCCGTCGAGCCGGTCCTCGGTGAAGCAGTGGTCGAGGTCGGGGCGCGCCAGCCGGGCCTGTTGCACGGCCTGGTCGATGGCGGACGCCTGGGCCTGGGAGAGCGCGACGACACCGAGGGTCCGGCCGGGACGGGTGTCGAAGTGGTGCAGGACGCGGCGGGCGACGCAGTCCGCCTCGGCGCGGTTGTCCCGGCGCCCGCCCCGGTCGTAGACCCCGTCGGCCTTCAGGAAGGCGACGCCGACGTCGTTGCCCTGGTCGACGGCTCCGGGGAAGGTGACCATCGAGTTGCCGTAGAACTCGCGGTTGCTGAAGGTGATCAGGTCTTCGTGGCGGCTGCGGTAGTGCCAGCGCAGGGGAAGTTCGCGCATGGCGCCGGCCTTGCAGGCGTGCAGCAGGGACTCGAAGGAGTCCGGGACGTCCTCGGCGTACTCCTCCGAGTCGTCTTCGACCGAGGAGTCGAAGAACGAGGTCGGCGGGAGCTGCTTCTCGTCACCGGCGACGACGAGGGTGCGTCCCCGGTAGACGCAGTTGATCGCGTCGCTGGGGCGGACCTGGGATGCCTCGTCGAAGACGACCACGTCGAAGTGGAAGTCGGCCGGGAGGAACTGGCTGACCGTCAGGGGGCTCATCATGAAGCACGGCTTGACCGCCTGGACGACCTCGCGGGTCCTGCCGAGCAGTTCCCGCACCGGCATGTGCCGGGTCTTCTTCTCCGCCTCGCGGACGATCACCGCGCCCGCACCGCCCGCGAACCGCCGGGGGCGCCGCTTGTTGCACGCCTCGATCACCGCTCCGCCCGCGGCCGCGACCAGCCTGCGGTCGGCCTCCTGGAAGTCGGTGACGCGTGCGTCGAGGTCGTCGGAGCGGGTGGTGCGCAGGCGTGCGTCGGACGCGAGGACGCCGTCGGCCCACGCGCGCAACAGCGCCTGTTCGACGATGTCGGGCAGCCGCCGCGGGTCGAGTCCACGCTCGGCGGCCGTCCCCACGAGGTTGTCCGCTCCGTGCCGGGCGAGCACCGCGAGCCCGTCCTGGTGGGCGTGCCACTCGTCCGGTCCCTGCGGGTCGGCGCGCAGGGTGTCGACCAGCCGCCGGGCGTCCTCGAACCGGCCCAGCAGGGCGGGCGAGAGCTGGGTCCGGCGGGCGGGATCGAACAGGTCGAGCAGCGCGGTCACGGACCGGGACCAGTGTTCGGTGCGGGTGGTGACGGCGGTGCACCACGCGCCGAGCGCGTCCCGGACGGTGTCCGTGAGCAGCGCCGGGAGGCGGTCGGGTTCGGCGTCGTCGGCGAGGCGGTCGGCGAGCAGCTCGGGCCGGTCGGCGTCGCGGGTCAGCTCGGCGATCCGGTCGGCCGTCGACAGGGCCTGTTCGAGGTCGGCCAGCGCGTCCTGGGTCCGCGGGGTGTACCGGCCGAGGAGCGCGGCGTGGTGGTCGGCCAGTCGGGCCGTTTCGGCGGCGGCGGTGTGCCAGGCCAGGGCCTGCTCCAGGCGGCCCACGAGTGACTTGTGCCAGGCTCCGTCGCGGGTCAGCGCTGCCGCCTCTTCGCGGTCGGCCTTGTACTGGGCGGAGAAGCGTGCCATCAGCCCGCGGTGCTGTTCGTCGAACCGGCGCACCAGCTCGGGCAGTCCGGTGGCGTGGAGGACCTGGTCGCCGAAGACGTCCGAGGCCGCCTCCCGGGCCGCGGCCTCGGCGTCCAGGACGGCGCGCAGCTCGTGCGCCGCCGCGTGGGCCCGGCCCAGGGCGTCGGCGTGGAACCAGGCTCGGGGAGGTCGCCGGCCGGCGGTGGTGAGGTCGGCGAGTTCACACAGGGCGAAAGCGGCGTCCGCGTCGTCGGCCTTGGGCATGCCGAAGAGGTCGGCGAGCTGCGCGACCTGGCTGGTGACGTCCTCCGGGAGGGGGCCGCCGGGCGTCCCGGCGCGGTCGGGAAGCCCGGCCCGCAGGGTGCGCACCGTCTGCTGCACCTCCCGTACCGACGCGGGTTCCGACCGGGTCGCGGCGAACGGACGCCGGGCGGTCGCCTTCAGTACGGCGTCCAGCGCGTCGGCGGCTTCGGAGACGGTCTGGTGAGCGCCCGTGCCGATCAGACCGCGCCAGGCGAAGGCGTCGCCCTCGGCGGCGGGGCGCCAGGAGCGGCTGACCGCCTGGGCCGCGGCGGTGACGTCCTGCAAGGAACCGGCGGTCAGCCGGCGGACGATCTCCGCGTTGTCGGCGGCCGGCGTGAGGTCCGGGGTGTCCGCCGAGTCCAGCTGGACGAGACGGCCGAGGACGTCGTGCAGCGTGCGCTGCAACGGCTCCCTGACCTGGTTCATGGCGGCCGCGTACGCGGACAGCTCCTCGCGCAGTCTCCGGGCCCGCTCCAGTTCGTGCTCGGCGGCCCCGGTGACGCGGGCCTCGGTGGTGAGCACCCGGGCGAGTTCCGTCGCGACGGCCTTCTTGCTGGTGTCGCCGCTGTGCAGCGCCATGACGAAGTCGCCGAGGCCCACGCCCCGCAGCCGGTTGCGTACGACGTCGAGCGCGGCGGCCTTCTCACTGACGAACAGCACGCTGCGGCCGGCGTGCATGAGTGAGGCGATCATGTTGGTGATGGTCTGGCTCTTGCCGGTCCCCGGCGGGCCGCTCATCACGAACGACCGGTTGTCCAATGCTGCGGCTATGCACTGGCGCTGAGAGGCGTCGGCGTCGAGGACCAGCGGCGTCCGCTCGGGCAGCTGGACGTCGTCGATGCGGTCCAGCTCGGGCGGTTCGAAGCCGATCAGGTCGTCGGGCAGGCCGGCGTCGGGGCCGAGTGCGACGGCCCGCACCAGCGGATGGCCGAGGATGCGGTCCTCGTTCTGCTGGAGGTCCTGGTACATGGCCTCCCGGTGCGAGGCGAACAGGCCGAGCACCGCGCGTTCGGCCACCGACCAGCCCTTGAGCCCGGCCGCCACCGAGCGTGCGGCCGACAGTACGCCGGGCAGGTCCCCGACGTCGGTGGCGGCGACCGCCGACCAGTCGACGCCGAGCCGCTCCAGCTTCACCGCGAGCGCCGGATTGTGGATGCGTTCCTGGTCGTCGGACAGGTGCAGCCGGTAACGGCGGTGCCGGTCGCGGCGCAGCTCGACCGGGACCAGGACGAGGGGGGCGGAGCTGCTCTCGTGGGCGTCGGCTTCGCGCCAGTCCAGCATGCCGACCCCCAGCCACAGCACCCACAGGCCGTAGTCGTTGTACATCTGACCCGACTTCTGGCGCAGTTGGTACAGCGAGGCGTCCAGCGCCGCCTGAGTGGTCTTCTGGGTGACCAGACGGAGCCGGGCCCCGTCGGCGAGGGGCCCGGCCGCGCCGGTTTCCGCCTGCTCCACTCCGCCCGTCTCCACGACCGGTGCGAAGTCCCAGCCCTTCGCGAGACCGCTCAGGAGAGCGCCGGCGCCGGGCGAGGAGATCTCGAGGGACGCGGTCCGGCTGTGGCGGAAGTTCAGCAGCCGGTTCCGGCCGCCCATGTCCAGCAGGGAGTTGCGCCAGCCGTCGAGCACGGCCCGCAGCCGGCGCAGACCGGGGTCGTCGGCACCGGCGGACGCGGTCGGGGACTGGTGGGGCATGGGCGGGTACCTCCTGAGCAACGCACAGGGGCAACCGGCCTCACAGTCCCCCCGAAGGTATCTGCCTATCAGCTGTGATCTGCGGACACACCGAAGATCGACGAGACGGTATGCGTTTGTTGTGAAACCTGTGGACAGATCGTGCGGAAGAGTGTTCGCGTCACTTGACGGACCCCGCCATGACTCCTTGCACGAAGTGCCGCTGGAACGCGAAGAACACCACCACCGGCACCACCAGGGACAGGAACGCCCCCGGCGCCAGCACGTCGATGTTGCTGCCGAACTGCCGGATCTGCGACTGGAGCTCCACCGTCAGCGGCTGCGCCGAGCTGTCCGCGAAGAGCAGCGCGACCAGCATGTCGTTCCACACCCACAGGAACTGGAAGATGGCGAGGCTGGCGATGGCCGGCTTGCCGACCGGCAGCACCAGCCGCGTGAAGATCCGCCACTCGTTTCCGCCGTCCATGCGCGCGGCCTCCAGCATCTCCTTGGGCATCTCGGCGAAGTAGTTCCGCAGCAGGAACACCGCGAACGGCAGTCCGTAGGCGACGTGGAAGAGCACGACACCCGGGATGGTCCCGAACAGGCCCAGCTGGCCGAAGAGTTTGGCGACCGGCAGCAGCCCGATCTGCACGGGCACCACCAGCAGCGCGACGACGACCAGGAAGACCGTCTCGCGCCCCGGGAAGTCCAGCCAGGCGAAGGCGTATCCGGCGAGCGCCCCGACGACCACGACGAGCACGGTCGTCGGGACGGAGATGAGCACCGTGTTCCAGAAGGCCTGGGTGATGCCCGAGTTGCCGAGCAGCGCCGAGTAGTTGTCGAGGGAGAGCTGCCCCGGGCTCGCCAGGGCCGTCCACCAGCCGCCCTTCGCCGTGTCCTCGGAGGACCGCAGCGAGGACAGGAACAGCCCGGCCAGCGGCGTCATCCACACCAGCCCGACGAGCACGAGGAAGGCCTGGACGATCCCCTTGCCCAGATACCGCCGGACGGCGTTCATCGCTGACTCCTCATCGCTGACTCCTCTTGAAGCGGCGGACGTTGAAGACCATGGCCGGGGCGACGAGCAGCAGGAGCAGTACGCCGAGCGCGCTGCCGAGGCCCTGGTTGTTGCCGCCGCCGAACGACACCAGCCACATCTGCGTCGCGAGCACCGTCGCGTCCTCCTGCACGGGTCCGGGCGCGATGATGTAGACGAGGTCGAAGACCTTCATCACGTTGATCACGAGGGTGATGAAGACGACCGTGAGCACGGGTGCCAGCAGCGGCACGGTGATCCGCCGGAAGATCTGCCACTCGTTGGCGCCGTCCATCCGCGCCGCCTCCAGCGCGTCGCGCGGCAGCGACGACAACCCGGCGCCGATCAGCACCATCGCGAACCCGGTCCAGATCCACAGGTACGCCCCGATGATGGCGGGGGTGACCAGCGCGGGCCCGAGCCAGGAGACGCCCTCGTAGGGCGGGGCGAAGTTCGAGGCGGGCAGCCTCACGGTGTAGGAGCCCCGGTCCAGCCCCTCGAAGTGGAAGGAGCCGTCGTCGGCGGTGGTCGTGGTGGCGACCGTACGGCCGTCGCGCACCGCCTCGACCGTCATCTCGGGCAGCCCGCTCTCCCGCCGGTCGACCCGGCCCTGCTCCCCTCCCCCGCCGGGTGTGAAGTCCAGGTAGACGACCCCGCGCACCTCACCGGCGGCGGCGTCCCGTCCCGCCGCCTCGTACGCGGACTGCGCGCCGGACGGCAGGTCGTCGGGCCGCACGCCGACCAGGCCGAGGGCCACCGTGTCGCCGGGTGACACGCCCGCACCGGTCCGGTACGAGCCGTCGGCCCCCTTGACCAGGCCGCCCTCCTGGCCCTCACGCGCCCGGGCGCCCGGGTAGCTCGACGTACCGGCGAAGGCGTCGTGCACGCCGGTCACGGCGGCGTTGAGGACGCCCTTGTCCGGGTCGTGGTCGTAGGCGAGCCGGAAGATGATGCCGGCGGCGAGGAAGGAGACCGCCATCGGCATGAAGAGGAGCAGCTTGAAGGCGGTGGCCCAGCGGACCTTCTCGACCAGGACGGCGAGGATCAGGCCGAGGCCGGTCAGCAGGGTGGGCGCGACGACGACCCAGATCGCCGTGTTGCGGACGGCCTTGAGAGTGGCCGGGTCGCGGAACATCTCGGTGTAGTTCTCGCCGCCCACGAAGCGCGTGCCGGAGGCGTCGAAGAAGCTGCGGCCGACGGAGAACAGCATGGGGTAGACGACGAGGGCGCCCAGCAGGAGCAGCGCGGGCAGGACGAAGAGCAGGGCGACGGCCGCCCGGCGCCGCCGGGGGCGCCGCAGGGGCGCCGGGCCGGGAGCGGCGGGCGGGCTCGCCTCTTTCACCAGGGTGGAGGTCATGACCGGTCGGCCCTCAGCCCTTGTAGGCCTTGGCCGCCGCGGTCTCCAGTGCGGCCGCGGTCGCCTTCGGGTCGGAGGGGTCGCGCAGGAAGTCCTGGAGGATCTTCCACTCGCCGGTGCCCTTGGTGCCGCCGAAGGCCGCCGGTGCCTGGTCGGACATGTCGAAGCGGACGGAGTCCCCGGCGCCGACGAGGGACTCGGCGGTGGCCCGGGTGACGTCGTCGCCGTAGGAGGCGGGGTCGAGGTTCTTGTTCGGGGAGAGGAAGCCGCCCGCCTCGGCCCACACGGCCGCGGCCTCCGGCGTCGCGAGGTACTCCAGGAGCGCCATGCCGGCCTCGGAGTTCTTGCCGTCCTTGAGGACGACGGCCGCGTCACCGCCGCTGACCACGGGCGCCTCGCCGCCGTCGACCGCGGGGAACGGGAAGAAGTTCGCGTCCTTGCCGATCTCCTTGCCGAACTGGTCCTTGGCGACCCCGGCGACGAAGTCCCCCTCGTAGACCATGCCGGCCTCGGGCTTCGGGCCGAACACCTTTTCCACCGAGCCCGGGAAGTCGGTGTTCAGGGCGCCCTGCTGACCGCCCGCGACGAGCTGCTTGTCCTTGAAGAGCTTGCCGAGGGTGGTGAGCGCGTCGACCACGCTCGCGTCGGTCCACTTCAGTTCGTGGGCGGCGAGGGCGTCGTACTTCTCGGGTCCGGCCTGGGAGAGGTAGACGTTCTCGAACCAGTCGGTCAGCGTCCAGCCGTCCTGCCCGGCGACCGAGAAGGCGGCGAGCCCGGAGTCGGAGACGGTCTGTCCGGCCTTCAGCATCTCGTCGTACGTCTTCGGCGGCTCGACCCCGGCCTGGGTGAGGGCGTCGGGGCTGTACCAGACGGTCGACTTGTGGGCGGCCTTGAAGTAGAGGCCGTAGAGGGTGCCGTCGACGGTCCCGTAGGTCTGCCAGACGTCGGCGAAGTTGGTGTCGACGGACTTCTGTGCCGTCTTGGACAGCGGCTTCAGCCAGCCGTTGCCGGCGAACTGCCCCAGCACGCCGACCTGCGGGACCATCACGACGTCGGGGGCGTTGCCGCCCTCGATCTTGCTGCCGACCACGGTGGAGACGTTGTCGCCGGTGGAGACGAAGGAGGTCTTGGCGCCGGTCTTCTCGGTGAAGGCGTCCAGCACCTTCTGGAAGTTCTCCTGTTCGGTGCCGGACCAGACGCCGGCCACGGTGACCGACTGCCCGCTGAGCGCCTTGTCACCGCCGCCCGCGGTGACGGGTCCGGAGCCGCCGCAGGCGGTCGCGCCGAGGGCGAGGACCAGGGCGGTGCAGCCGGTGAGCAGGGTGGTGCTGCGTCGTCGCATCATCGTTGATGTCCCTTTCGAGGGTCGGGCGAGGCAAGGTGGGAGGCGAGGTCAGAGGTCGGCGATCCACCAGGCGGCGGTGGAGCCGGGCAGGACGTCGGGCGGGCAGGGACCGTCGCTGGTCAGCAGCGGGGCGCCGGCAACCGGTGCGGGCGTGGGGGCGGTGCCGAAGTTGACGGCGCAGACCAGTCCGTCGCCGCGGACGAAGGCGAGCACGCCGGGCGGGGTGTCCAGCCAGCGCAGGGTGCCCTCGCCCAGCTGCGGCAGGTCGGAGCGGAGTTGCAGGCCGTCGCGGTACAGGTGCCAGAAGGAGCGGGTGTCGGCGAGGGCACGGTCGGTGGCGTAGTGGGCGAAGTACTCGGGCTGCGGCAGCCAGGGCTGGGCACTCCCGTCGCCCGCGGTGAAGCCGAACGGGGACGCCTGGCCCGACCAGGGCAGCGGCACCCGGCAGCCGTCGCGGACGCGGGCGCGGCTGCCGGTGCGGTGGAAGATCGGGTCGGTGAGCACGTCGTCGGGCAGGTCGACGACCTCGGGCAGGCCCAGTTCCTCGCCCTGGTAGATGTAGGCGGCGCCGGGCAGCGCCAGCATCAGGAGGGCGGCGGCGCGGGCGCGGGCGGTGCCGAGTCCGCTGCCGTCGGTGGCGGGTTCGCCGTAGCGGGTGACGGTGCGGACCTGGTCGTGGTTGTTGAGGACCCAGGTGACCGTGGAACCGGTGCCGGCGATGTCCTGCATGGCCTCGGAGATGACCTTGCGGAAGGCGTCGGGGTCCCAGGGGGCGCCGAGGAGGTCGAAGAAGAAGGCCTGGTGGAGTTCGTCGGGCCGGACGTAGCGGGCGTGTTCGCGGGCGCTGGGGACCGACACCTCGCCGACGAGGAGGCGTTCGCGGCCGTCGCGGGCGGTGTACTCCTCGCAGACCGCGCGCCAGTGCCGCCACACGTCGTGCACCTCGGGCTGGTTCCAGGCCAGCGGGTTGACCGAGTCGCGGGTGCGGGCGTCGGCCTCCGGGTCCGGGGAGTCGGGCAGCTCCGGGTGCTTGTAGAGGCCGGCGGCGACGTCGATGCGGAAGCCGTCGACGCCCCGGTCCAGCCAGAAGCGGAGTATCCGGTCGAACTCGGCGGCGACCTCGGGGGTGCGCCAGTTCCAGTCCGGCTGCTCGGGCGTGAACATGTGCAGGTACCACTGGCCGGGGCGGCCGTCGGCCTCGGTCACCCGGGTCCAGGCGGGACCGCCGAACATGGCGTGCCAGTTGTTGGGCGGCTCGTCCCCCTCCGGTCCGCGGCCGTCGGCGAAGTGGAAGCGGGCGCGGGCCGGGCTGCCGGGCGGGGACGCCAGCGCCTCGCGGAACCACGGGTGCTCGCTGGAGCAGTGGTTGGGGACGATGTCCAGCAGGACCCGGATGCCGAGGCGCCGGGCCGCGGCGACCAGCGCGTCGAACTCGTCGAGGTCGCCGAAGAGCGGGTCGACGCCCCGGTAGTCGGCGACGTCGTAACCGTGGTCGTGCTGGGGCGACGGGTAGAAGGGGCTCAACCAGATCCCGTCGACGCCGAGTTTGCGCAGGTAGGGCAGTCCGGCCCGGACACCGGCGAGATCGCCGACGCCGTCGCCGGTGCTGTCGAGGAAGCTGCGGACGTAGACCTGGTAGATCACCGCGTCACGCCACCAGTGGTGCCTGTTCACCCCGGAACCTGTCTGTAGAGGAGGGCCGCTGTTATGCATGCATGTTAGGTAGCGGTGACAAGAGAGTGTCAATGAACAGAACAGAAGCTCCTGGACAGTTGGGGCTTTATATGCCGACTTTTCGGCACGCAGCGGACGCAGATGAGACGTCGGCGTTACCTAACGCGTAACTAGGAGATCGCGGCCAGCTCGCGCGCCAGCCGCCGCACCGCGGCCTCGGGCGTCTGCCGCCCGGTCATCGCGTCGTGCACGACCGCCTGCACGGCCAGGCTGACCTGGTCGTAGCGCGGGCTCTTGGGGCGCGGGGCGGCGGCGAGCACGCTCTCGCGCAGGGTCGGCAGGTAGGGGAACGCCTCGATCAACTCGGGGTCCTCGTACAGGCGGGCCCGTACGGGCGGCAGCGCGCCGCGGGTGAGGACCTGGCGCTGGACGCGCTCACTGGTGAGGTACGCGATGAGGCGCGCGGCCGAGTCGGGGTGCCGGGCGTGGGCGCCGACGGCCAGGTTGGAGCCGCCCAGGACGCTGGTGCCGGGGCCGTCGGGGCCGGGCAGCGGTACGGCGCCGACCTTCCCGGCGACCGCGGAGTCCGGGGCGGAGGCGCCGACGTAGGCGTAGGGCCAGTTGCGCAGGAAGAGCAGGCGGCCGTCCTGGAAGGCCTGCTTGGACTCCTCCTCCTTGTAGGTCAGCGCCGCCTTGGGGATCCAGCCCTCGCGCACCCCGCGCGCCAGGAAGCCGATGCCCTCGCGGGCCGCCGCCGAGTCCACGGTGACGCGTTCGCCCTCGTCGCCGAGGATGCTGCCGCCGGCCGAGTAGACGGACTCGGCGGCGTTCACGGTCAGGCCCTCGTAGGGCAGGAACTGGCCCGCGTAGCCGTCCAGTCCGTGCTTCGGGGCGATGGTCTCGGCGTACCGCTCCAGCTCCGCCCAGGTGCGCGGCGGCGGGACGCCCTCGGCGGCGAGGACGTCCTTGCGGTACAGGAGCAGACCGGCGTTGGTGACGTACGGGACGGCGTAGAGCCTGCCGTCGTAGGTCGCCGTGTCGACGACGGGCGGCAGGAAGGAGCCGAGCGGGAAGCGGTCGCGGGGCAGCGGGCGTATCCAGTCGGCGGCGGCGAACTCGGAGGTCCAGTTGACGTCGATGTTGAGGACGTCGAAGCGGTGCCGGCCGCCGTCGCGCAGGTCGGTGGCCATCTGCGCGCGGGTCTCGTCGGCGGAGTCGGGCAGTTCGACGAGGGTGACCCGTTCGCCGGGGTGGGCGCGGTTCCAGCCTTCGAGGAGCGGGCCGAGGTAGCCGGTGAGGTCCCCGGCGGTGGCCAGGGTGAGCGGGCCCCGGCCGCTCGCGGTCCCCTCGTCCGCGCGGGCGCCGGAGGCGGCGTACCCGGTCAGGACGACGACGAGGACGAGGAGGCCCCTACCGGCGGCGTGGATCCACCGCATAGGTTCCTCCCTGTACACCCTCGTACACCGGGCTCACTGGCTCGCACCGGCACCGGGCGTCGTCGTCCCGGGTCAGAGGCCATGTATACCTGTTAGGTATGCGCGATACTAGGGCGTGGAGCACATCCGGGGACTCGAACAGAAGCGGGAGGACGGCTGAGTGCGCCTGCACCTCCTGGCTCTCCTGGCCCGCGGTCCGGCCCACGGCTACGAGCTGAAGCAGGACCTTGAGCAACTGCTGGGCTCCGCGTACCCTCAGCCGAACGTCGGCCAGATCTACGTCACCCTCGGCCGTCTCGAGAAGACGGGACTGATCGAGGGCGAGGACATCGAGCAGTCGGGCCGGCCCAACAAGAAGGTCTACCACCTCACCGACGCCGGACGCGACGAGCTGCGGGCCTGGTACGAGGAGACGGCGGACGAGCCGCGGGTGCGGGACGAGTTCTTCATGAAGCTCGCCCTGGCTCCGCAGACCGGGCTCGCCGACCAGATCGCCCTGATCAACAAGCAGCGGCGGCAGTACCTGAACACGATGCGGCAGCTGTCGAAGCTGGCCGCCGCCGAAGACCGGGACAACCGCATCGCCCACCTCCTCATCGAGGGCGCGATGCTGCACCTCCAGGCCGACCTCGACTGGCTGGAGCGGTGCCAGGAAGAGCTGGAGGAGCTGGAGTGAGCGCTGGGACGAGTGCCGACCCCGCTCCCGTGCTGCGCGCCGAGGGCCTGGTCAAGACGCACCACGGCGAGGGCGCCCCGGCGCACGCCGTGCGCGGGGTGGACCTGACCGTGCGGCGCGGCGAGTTCGTGGCGATCACGGGACCGTCCGGTGCCGGGAAGTCGACACTGCTCCACCTGCTCGGCGGGCTCCAGCGGCCGGACGCGGGCAGCCTCTGGCTGGACGGCGCGTGCACCGACGGCTACGGCGAGGCGCGCTGGGCCGTCGAGCGCAGGAAGCGGATCGGGATCGTCTTCCAGTTCTTCAACCTGGTCTCGGACCTGTCCGTCGCCGACAACGTGGAACTGCCCGCCCTGCTCGCCGGACTGCCGCCCAAGCGGGCGCGCGCCGAGCGGGAGGAGCTGCTGGCCGAGCTGGGGCTGACGGGCAAGGAGCGCAGCATGCCCGGTGAGCTGTCCGGCGGTGAGCAGCAGCGGGTGGCGCTGGCACGTGCGCTGGTCAACCATCCGCCGCTGCTGCTGGCGGACGAGCCCACGGGCAGCCTGGACAGCAAGGGCACCCGCGAGGTGATGCGGCTGCTGTCCCGCTTCCACCAGCGGGGGCAGACGATCCTGCTGGTCACCCATGACGCACGGCTGGCCAGCGCCGCCGACCGGGTGATCAGCTTCTTCGACGGACGGATAGCCGACGACGCCGAGCTGGACGCCGCCGCGCCACCGCGCCGCCGTCCCGGGGCGTCCGCCGTCCTGGAACTGAAGGACTGACATGCGGGCGTACGACCACCTCGCGCACCGCGCACCGGAGGGCTGAGCCCGTGCGAGCCACTCTGCGCTGGGCCCAGTCCGATCTGCGCACGCACCGGGGCGAGGCGCTGTTCCTCGTCCTCGCCACCGCCGGGATCGTGGCGTCGCTGCTGCTGGCCACGGCCCTGTTCGGGTACGCGACCAACCCTTGGCAACGGGTCTTCGCCCAGGCGCGCGGTGCCCACGTCTGGCTGCACACCGACCGCGCCGCCGACACCGGCGCGCTGGCCGCGCTGGACGGCGTCCAGTCCGTCGCCGGCCCCTACCCCACCGCCTCCGCCACCGTCGCCGTGCGCGGCACCCGGGCCTCCGTCGAGCTGCGCGGCACGGCCGAGGAACCCGACGTGGGGCGCCCGCTGCTCACCGCCGGGCACTGGCTCGACGCCGACGACCCCGACGGGGTGGTCCTGGAGACCCGCCTCGCCCGCGCGCTGCTGGCCCAGCCCGGCGACGCCCTCACCCTGCCCGGTACGTCGCGGACCCTCACGGTGCTCGGCATCGCCGACAGCCCCGAACGCCGCTACCGGCCGGGCGAGCAGCCGGGCCTGGTGTGGGCGACGCCGGCCGCGGTGCCCGACCCGGGCGGCCAGGTGATCGGGCTGCGGCTGACCGATCCCGGGGAGACGGACTACGCCGTGCAGCGGGCGGTGACCGTGCTGGGCGCCGGGGCGATCGGGCAGGTCTCCACCTGGGAGCAGGCCCGCGCCGAGGCCCAGGGCGACAACCGGCTGCTCGGTCAGGTCCTCGGCCTGTTCGGGCTGGGCGCGCTGCTCGCCGCGGGGCTGGCGGTGCACGGGGCGATCGGCACCCGTATCCGAGGACATCTGCGGGACATCTCGGTGCTGAAGGCGATCGGCTTCACCCCGGGCCAGGTCGTGCGGGTCTTCCTGCTCCAGCACCTCGCCTACGCGCTGCTCGGCGCGGTGGCCGCCGCCGCGACCGTCCAGGCGCTGGGCGGCCGCGTCCCGGGGCGGCTCGGGGACGCGGTCGGCGTCTGGCAGGGGCTGCCCGGGCACACCGTCGCGCTGTTCGTCGTACCGGCGTGCGCGGTGCTGTTCATCGGCGCCACCACCGGCCTCGCGGCCTGGCGGGCGGGCCGGGTGCCGCCGGTCCCGCTGCCGCGCCCGGCGGGGGCGCAGGGCGGCGGGCTGTCCGCGGCGGCTCGCCGGGCGCTGGGGCTGCGGATGTTCCGGGTACCGGTGGGAGCCCGGGGGCGGGGACGAGGGGTCCGGGGTTCCGACGGAGCGGGTGCACCGGGTGCCGGAGGGTCGCCCGGCGTGCGCGAACTGGAGGTACGCGTACCGCCCGCGCTCGTGCTCGGCTGGCACAAGGCGTTCGCCCGCCGCCCGCGCTCCTTCGCCACGGTGGCCCGGCTCACGCTGCCGCTGCTGCTGATCGTGGTGGCGTTGAGCGCGTGGACCACCATCGACCGCTTCCACAGCCGGCCCGAGCAGATCGGCCTGCCGACCGCGCTGACCGTCCGCGCGGACACCGACACCGACGCCGGGGAGCGCGGCACGCGGGCCCTGCTGGAGCGCGACCCCCAGGTCGCCGCCGCCTACCCGGGGGTCGAGGTCGCCGCCCTGGTGCCGGGCCAGACCGCGACGATCGCCCTGCGCGGGCTCGGCACCCGCGAGGACCCCTACCCGTACGCCCTGGCCGACGGCCGCCGCGCGCACGGACCGGACGAGGCGGTGGCCGGGCAGGGACTCCTGGACCTGCTGGAGGTGGAGGTCGGCGACTGGGTGCGGATGACCGTCGGCGACCGGCCGCAGATCCTCCACATCGTGGGCCGCAGCATCGAGCCGGAGAACGCCGGCCGGGTCATCTCCACCTCCCTGGACACCCTGAGGGAGAACGATCCGCGGCTCCGTCCGACCCTCTACCAACTGCGGCTGGCGACCGGGGCAGACCCCGACGAGGTCGCCGGGCGGCTGGCGGACGCCGGGCACGGGCGGCTCGACGTGCACGCCGTGGCGAACCCGGCCGACGGGCTGTCCCCGTTGCGCGGAGTGGTCCTGGGGCTGATCGCCGTCCTCGCCCTCGTCGGGCTGATCGAACTGCTCACGGCGATCGGCGGCACCGTCCGGGAGAGCGAACGGGACCTGCTCGCCCTCAAGGCGATCGGGCTCTCCCCGCGCCAGATCACCGGCATCACCGTCACGGCGACGGGCTGCACCGCCCTGGCGGCCGTGCTCCTCGCCGCCGCCCTCGGGCTGCCGCTCGCCCACTGGCTGATCGACGCCCAGGGCGCCTCCAGCGGCATCGGCGCGGGAATCGCCCAGCTCCCCTCTCCCGCTCTCCTGGTGCCGGTGGGCGCGGCTGCCGTGCTGGGTGCGGCGGCGCTGGCCGCGGTGCCGTCGGCGCGGGCGGCCCGGCGGCGCCTCGCTGACACCCTGAGCGCGGTGGCCTGACCGGGACCGGCCGGGCCACCGCGCCCCGTTCCGCTCACTGCCGGTCGCGCAGCTCCCGGTAGGCGGCGACCAGCGCCACCGTGGAGGCGTCCAGCCCCGGCACCTCCGCGCCCTCGGTCAGCGCGGGCTCGATCCGCTTGGCGAGCACCTTGCCGAGTTCGACGCCCCACTGGTCGAAGGAGTCGATGTTCCAGATCGCGCCCTGGACGAACACCTTGTGCTCGTACAGCGCGATGAGCTGGCCGAGGACGGAGGGGGTCAGCTCGGCGGCCAGGATCGTCGTGGTCGGGTGGTTGCCGCGGAAGGTCTTGTGCGGGACCAGTTCCTCCGGCACTCCCTCGGCGCGTACCTCGCCCGGGGTCTTGCCGAAGGCCAGGGCCTGGGTCTGGGCGAAGAAGTTGGCCATCAGCAGGTCGTGCTGGGCCTTGAGTTCGTCGCTCAGCTCGCCCACGGGCCGGGCGAAGCCGATGAAGTCCGCCGGGATCAGCTTCGTACCCTGGTGGATCAACTGGTAGTACGCGTGCTGCCCGTTGGTGCCCGGCGTGCCCCACACCACCGGCCCCGTCTGCCACTGCACCGGGTTCCCGTCCCGGTCCACGGACTTGCCGTTGGACTCCATGTCCAACTGCTGGAGATACGCGGTGAACTTCGACAGGTAGTGCGAGTACGGCAGCACCGCGTGCGACTGCGCGTCCAGGAAGCTGCCGTACCAGACGCCCAACAGGCCCATCAGCAAGGGGACGTTGGACTCGGCGGGGGCGGTGCGGAAGTGCTCGTCGACCAGGTGGAAGCCGTCGAGCATCTCCCGGAACCGGTCCGGGCCGATGGCGATCATCAGCGACAGCCCGATGGCCGAGTCGAAGGAGTACCGGCCGCCGACCCAGTCCCAGAACTCGAACATGTTGGCCGTGTCGATGCCGAAGTCCGCGACCTTCCCGGCGTTGGTCGACAGGGCCACGAAGTGCTTCGCGACCGCCTTCTCGTCGCCTCCGAGGCCGTCCAGCAGCCAGGAGCGCGCCGAGGTGGCGTTGGTGATCGTCTCGATGGTGGTGAAGGTCTTGGAGGCGATGATGAACAGCGTCTCGGCCGGGTCCAGGTCCCGGACCGCCTCGTGCAGGTCGGCGCCGTCCACGTTGGACACGAAACGGAGGGTGAGGGAGCGGTCGGTGAAGGCCCGCAGCGCCTCGTAGGCCATCGCGGGACCGAGGTCGGAGCCGCCGATGCCGATGTTGACGACGTTCCTGATGCGCCGGCCGGTGTGACCGGTCCACTCGCCGCTCCGGACCCGGTCGGCGAAGCCGGCCATCTTGTCGAGCACGGCGTGCACCTTGGGGACGACGTTCTCGCCGTCGACCTCGATCACCGCGTCCCGCGGCGCCCGCAGCGCGGTGTGCAGCACGGCCCGGTCCTCGGTGATGTTGATGCGCTCACCGCGGAACATCGCGTCGCGCAGCCCGAACACGTCGGTGGCGGCCGCCAGCTCCTGGAGCAGGGCCAGCGTCTCGTCGGTGACCAGGTGCTTCGAGCAGTCGACGCGCAGGTCTCCCACGCGGAGCGTCCAGCCGGTGCCGCGCTCCGGGTCCGCGGCGAACAGCTCGCGCAACCGCACCTCGCCGAGCTGCCCGCGGTGCTTGACCAGCGCGGCCCATGCGGGTGTCTGGTGGAGCCTGGTACGGCCGTCTGCGTTCATGTCGGACGTCAGCCTTCTTCCTTGGGTGTCCCAGCTGTCCCGGCTGTACAGCTGTTCCAACCTAAGTGATCAGGAGTGAAGGCGACCGACCCAAACGGAAACCGACGGAGGCGGAAACCGACGGTGTACGGAGCTAGATCTCGCCGCGCAGTTTGGCGAGTGCCTCGGCGAGGATCGCCTCGCCGTCCGCGTCGCTGCGGCGTTCGCGCACGTACGCGAGGTGGGTTTTGTAGGGCTCGGTGCGGGGCGGGTCCGGCGGGTTGTCCCGGTCCTGTCCGGCGGGGAAGCCGCAGCGCGGGCAGTCCCAGGTCTCCGGGACCTGGGCGTCGCTCGCGAAGCTCGGCTGTGTCTCGTGTCCGTTGGAGCACCAGAAGGAGATGCGCAGACGTGGCGCGGACTCGCCGCGCTCGGCCTCGCCCATCGGCCCCGCCCCGACCCGGCTTCCCCGGATCGCGTTGCCACTTGCCACGGTCGTAACTCCCTGCGTGATGGTGCCGCGAAGCGAGTCGGCGTTTCGCTTCGCTGCGAGCGCCTCAGTCTACGTAAGGCCCAACGCGCGTCCAGTATTTGGAGTTACAAGCTCCAGTGCACAGACGCAAGCCCCATGATAGGCGGCGCGCCGAGACGCGTACCGGACATGGGGCTTTACGTGCACAAGTGTGTGACGGGGCGACGGGACCCCTCAGTTGTTGGCCTTCATCAGCAGGCCGAGCACCATGATGCAGGCGAACCAGGCCAGGCCGACCACCACGGTGATCCGGTCCAGGTTGCGCTCGGCGACCGAGGAGCCGCCGACGGACGACTGCATGCCGCCACCGAACATGTCGGAGAGGCCGCCGCCCTTCCCCTTGTGCATCAGCACCAGCAGCATCAGCAGCAGGCTGAAGACGATCAGGGCGATCGAGAACCCCAAAACCACGGCTGGACCAACTTCCTCGGATTCGGATGAACGACGGGGGCACGGTGACAGCAGGCCACCATGCCCCCGCAAGGGTACGACGTATCGCCGCCAGCGCATACTCACCGGTCGATCTGCCTATCGACCGGGCGCCGGCTACTGGTCGCGGAAGCGGACGATCTTGACGAACTCGTCCGAGTCCAGCGAGGCGCCGCCGACCAGGGCACCGTCGATGTCGGGCTTCGCCATGATCTCGGCGACGTTGCCGGACTTGACGGAGCCGCCGTACTGGATGCGGACCTTGCCGGCCAGCTCCTCGGAGTACAGCTCGGCCAGCTTGCCGCGGATCGCCGCGCAGACCTCCTGGGCGTCGTCGGCGCCGCAGACCTTGCCGGTGCCGATGGCCCACACCGGCTCGTAGGCGATCACGATCGTCTCGGCCTGGTCGGCGGTGAGGTCCTTGAGACCGCCTTCGACCTGGGCGAGGGTGTGCTCGACGTGATTGTCCGCCTCGCGCACGTCCAGCTCCTCGCCGACGCACAGGATCGGGGTCAGGCCGTGCTTGTAGGCGGCCTTGACCTTGGCGTTCACGATCTCGTCGGTCTCGGCGTGGTACTGCCGGCGCTCGGAGTGGCCGACGGCCACGTACGTGCACTTCAGCTTGGCCAGCATGGGGCCGGAGATCTCGCCGGTGTAGGCGCCGCCGTCGTGCGCGGAGATGTCCTGGGCACCGTACTTGATCTTGAGCTTGTCCCCGTCGACCAGGGTCTGCACGGAGCGCAGGTCGGTGAAGGGGGCGAGGACGGCGACCTCGACGGCGTCGTAGTCCTTGTCCGCGAGGGCGAAAGCGAGCTTCTGGACGTGGGCGATGGCCTCGAGGTGATTGAGGTTCATCTTCCAGTTGCCCGCCATCAGCGGCGTGCGGGTGGTCATCGGGGTCAGTCCTCCAGTGCGGCGAGGCCGGGGAGCGTCTTGCCCTCGAGGTATTCGAGGGAGGCGCCGCCGCCGGTCGAGATGTGGCCGAATGCGTTCTCGTCGAAGCCGAGCGTGCGCACGGCCGCGGCGGAGTCGCCGCCGCCGACCACGGTGAAGCCCGGGGCGTCGACGAGGGCCTGGGCGACCGCTTTGGTGCCCTCGGCGTAGTCGGGGTGCTCGAAGACGCCCATGGGACCGTTCCAGAAGACGGTGCCGGCGTCGGCGAGCTTCGATGCGTACAGCTTGCGGGTCTCGGGACCGATGTCCAGACCCTCCTGGTCGGCCGGGATGGCGTCCGCGGCGACGGTGGTGGGGTTGGCCGGGGCCTTCGTCTTCAGGTCGGGGAACTCGGGCGCGACCAGGACGTCGACGGGCAGGACCAGCTCGACGCCGTTCTTCTCGGCGCGCTCGATGTACTCCTGGACCGCCGGGATCTGGTCCTCCTGGAGCAGCGAGATGCCGACCTCGTACCCCTTGGCCTTGAGGAAGGTGTACGCCATGCCGCCGCCGATGAGCAGCCGGTCGGCCTTGCCGAGCAGCTGGTCGATGACGGCGAGCTTGTCGGAGACCTTGGCGCCGCCGAGCGCGACGACGTAGGGGCGCTTCACCTCGTCGGTGAGCTTCTTGAGGACGCCGACCTCGGTGGCGATGAGGTACCCGGCGTAGTGCGGGAGCCGCTTCGGCAGGTCGAAGACGGACGCGTGCTTCCGGTGCACCGCGCCGAAGCCGTCACCGACGTAGACGTCCGCGAGGCCGGCCAGCTTGTCGGCGAAGGCGGCGCGCTCGGCGTCGTCCTTGCTGGTCTCGCCGGCGTTGAAGCGCAGGTTCTCGATGACGGCGACACCGCCGTCGGCGAGGCCGGAGACGACGGCCTCGGCGGAGCTGCCGACCGTGTCCTCGGCGAAGGCGACGTCGGCACCGAGCAGTTCACCGAGGCGGGCGGCGGCCGGGGCGAGGGAGAAGGCGGGGTCCGGGGCGCCCTTGGGGCGGCCCAGGTGCGAGGCGACGATCACGCGGGCGCCCGCGTCGGCCAGCGCCTTGACGGTGGGCACTACCGCGCGGATGCGGCCGTCGTCGGTGATGGTGGTGCCGTCCAGCGGGACGTTCAGGTCGGCGCGGACGAAGACGCGCTTGCCCGCGACGCCTTCGGAGAGCAGTTCGTCGATCGTCTTCAAGAGGGCTCCTGGGTTCTCGGATCGCTCGTGATCCTACGAGGGCTGGTGGCGGCGGACGCGACGCAGGGCCCGGGCAGCGCGACCTTGCGCTGTCCGAGCCCTGCTACCGCATCGAGGTGCCTTGCTGAAGTCGATCAGAGCTGGTTGCCGACGAAGACCGTGAGGTCGACGAGGCGGTTCGAGTAGCCCCACTCGTTGTCGTACCAGCCGAGGATCTTCACCGACTTGCCCTCCTGGACCATGGTCAGGGAGGAGTCGAAGGTGCAGGAGGCCGGGTCGCCGACGATGTCCGAGGAGACGATCGCGTCCTCGGTGTAGAACAGGATGCCCTTGAGGTCGCCGTCGTCGGCGGCCTTCTTGAACGCGGCGTTGACCTCGTCCTTGGTGACCTCGCGCTGGAGCTCCACGACCAGGTCGGTGGCCGAGCCGGTCGGGACCGGGACGCGCATCGCGATGCCGTCGAGCTTGCCCTTGAGCTGCGGCAGGACCAGCGCGGTGGCCTTGGCGGCACCCGTGGTGGTCGGGATGATGTTCTCCGCGGCGGCACGGGCGCGGCGCAGGTCCTTGTGCGGGAAGTCCAGGATGCGCTGGTCGTTCGTGTACGCGTGGACCGTCGTCATCAGACCCTTGACGATGCCGAAGTTCTCGTCGAGGACCTTGGCCATCGGCGCCACACAGTTGGTGGTGCAGGAGGCGTTGGAGATGACGTGGTGGTTCGCCGGGTCGTACTTGTCCTGGTTGACGCCCATCACGATGGTGATGTCCTCGTCCTTGGCCGGGGCCGAGATGAGGACCTTCTTCGCGCCGCCGGCGATGTGCTTCTCGGCGTCCGCCTTCTTCGTGAAGATGCCGGTCGACTCGATCACGATGTCGACGCCCAGCTCACCCCACGGGATGTCGGCCGGGTTGCGCTCGGACAGGACCTTGATGGTCTTGCCGTCGACGGTGATGGTGTCCTCGGTGTGCGAGACCTCCGCCTTCAGGCGGCCGAGGATGGTGTCGTACTTCAGCAGGTGGGCGGTGGTCGCGGTGTCACCCAGGTCGTTGACAGCCACGATCTCGATGTCCGCACCCTGCTCCAGCAGCGCGCGGAAGTAGTTACGACCGATGCGGCCAAAGCCGTTGATGCCTACGCGGATCGTCACGAACCGATCTCCTCGTTGGTACGCCGGCCCGATGTGCCGGCGAGCTGTATTTGGGATGTCCCCGACCACCTCCGACCCTACCTCTCCGGGGCCTCGGGGGTGACATCGAGACGCCCCATACCCGGCAGGGCGGTCCGTACCCGCCAGTAGGGGTACGGACCGCCCTGGGCGACGGGGACCAATCACCCGATGTGGTTACACAGGGTCAGTCCCCCGCACACCGGAATTCACTCGTCCAGGGCACGCAGCGCCTGCCGGACCAGTGCCGCGCGGGCGGCCGGTTCGGCGAGGTGCTCCAGGCCGAAGCCGAGCAGCACGGTGTCGTCCGTGGTGACGGCGCCGTAGGTCTGGAAGAGGGTCCCGGTGCGGGTCCAGTCCTTCAGGACCGCGGGGCTGCCCGCCGGAGGCCCGGAGACCTGCCAGGCGCCCAGCGAGGTCTCGAAGCCCTCGGTCTGCGTCGCCGCGCCCCCGACGACCAGGGAGGCCTCGTCGGCGAGGACGCCGCGGCCGCCGCTGCCCGGGTCGGTGACGTAGGCGATCGACAGCTCCACGGACTTCCCGGCGTAGGCGCTCAGGTCGAACTCCACCTGCTTCCAGCCGCCGGAGGAGCCGGTGAGGCTGTTCCACTGCCCGCTGGTGCCGGTCGCGGTGCAGCCGTCGTCGGACAGGGTCAGATAGTGCGCCAGCCAGGGGTGCCCGGCCAGGTAGAACCCGGCCGCGCACTCGGCGGGCACGGCCGTGCCGGTGGCGCCGTTCGCCTCGGGCAGCGTGGTCCAGTCGTCGGCGCCGGTGGTGTGCGCCTCGACCAGGGCGTGGTCGTAGCCGCGCTCGGTGTCCCACAGCAGCTGGGTGCGGAGCGTGGGGCGGTCGGCGGCGGTGACACCGGTGAGGTCGACGGTGCGGGTGAGGCGCTTGTAGGCGTCGTCGGTGTGGACGGCGGCGGCCATCCACTCCCCCGCGTACGGCCCGTACGGATTGACCGTCCCGGCGAACTTCCCGGCGCCCGCGCTCGCGAACTGCGGGTAGGTGCCGGGGTCGAGCTCGTCGGAGGTCACGCTGTACGCGCCGGCGGCGTCCAGCGGGTTGCCGGGGGCGTCGCCGAGGGTGCCGTCGGCCTTGTCGAGCTTGCCGGAGCCGGTGAACCCGGTGGCGTCGGAGGTGGCGGTGCGGGTGTAGGCGCCCAGGTAGTACTGACTGAAGTCGTCGGAGAGGGTGCCGCCGTCGAGGTCGACGTCGCCGCCGGCCTGCTCGCCGGCCTCGATCAGCTTGCCGCCCTCGTTGAGGAAGGCGCGCAGCTTGAGCTGGGTGGCGTTGCCGGGCACCGCGGCGCCCGTGTAGTGGACGACGGTGCCGAAGTGGCCGAGGACGCCGAGCGCGTCGGGCGCGCCCTGCGTGGCGACGTCCCAGACGGCCGCGCGGTGGCCGGTGGCCTTGAGCGCGTCGACGTACGTCTGGGTCTGGGTGGCCTTCGCGCCCTCCTCGGCGACGACGAGGACGTCGGCGCGGGGCCGCTCGGCGACCGTGTAGGTGAAGTGCTCGCTCTCGGTGCGCTTGCCGTGCTTGCCGCTTGCTCCGTGCCGGTCGTGGCTGTCGTGGGTGCCGCGCGGCGTCTCGCCGGTGAACCAGACCTCGACGCGGTCGCCGGGGCCGGCGCCCCTGACCTCGGCCCGGTACTCGTCGAAGTACAGGTTGTCCTCACCGCCGTACGTCTCGCCGCCCCGCCAGGGCCGCAGCGCCGTGTCGTGGGTGCGTCCGCCGTTGACGCGGTACTTCAGCTCCTTGTCGCGCACGGACTTGCGGACGACGACGGAGACCTCCTGGTCGGCGCCGCGTGCGTAGGAGGCGGTGAAGGGGGCCGGGGTGAAGTCGGCGGCGTCCAGGCCGACCGAGGAGGACGGCCGGTCGGGGTGGGCGGCGGACTCGGCGACGGAGAGCGCGAAGGGGATGTTCTTGGCGAACTCCTGCTGGATCAGCTTCTCGTCGTCGGGGAAGTTGAAGCCCGACTGGCAGTCGCGCGCGTTCCACGGGTCGCCGGGGTCGAGGTCGGAGGCCGTCTGGCAGGTCGACATCTCCGGGGTGAACATCGCCATGCCGTTGACGTTGGCCGCGTGCCCGTCGGCCTCGCCGTTGGTGGTGTACAGCTCCGAGGAGACCTGCGGGTGGTAGCCGGGGATCGCGGAGTTGTCGGGGGTGCCGGCCAGCGCCTCGTAGAGGACGTCGTCCGGGGTGTTGGTGGCCACCTGCCAGCCGACGCCGTAGAGGAGGAGTTCGGCGGCGGAGTGGTAGTTGATGCCGTACGTGAAGCCGATCCGCTTCTGGAAGGCGTCGAGTGCCTTGGTCTCGGGCTCGGAGCCGGGGCTCGCGCCGCGGTAGGTCTCGCTGGTGGGGTTGGGGGACGAGCCCTCGTCGTCGTAGCCCCACTTGTAGGCGAAGTTGCGGTTGAGGTCGACGCCGTCGCCGGTGCTGATGGTGCCGTCGCCGTTGACGTCGCGCAGGTTCTTGCGCCAGAGGCGGTTGTCGGTGTTCTCGAAGGTGTAGTCGTAGCCGTCGGGGTTGGCCGACAGGACGAACCACAGCTCGGTGGAGTCGACGATCTCCCTGATCCGCCGGTCCTTCTTGTAGTTGTCCAGGTAGTGGTGCATCAGCCGCCGGGTCATCTCCGGGGTGATCCACTCGCGCGCGTGCTGGTTGGACATGTAGAGGACGGAGGGCTTGGAGCCGTCCTTGGACTTCTTCGCGTGCTTGGTGAGCTTGAGCGCCAGGATGTCCTGGCCGTTGACCGTCTTGCCGAGGGAGACGACCTTGGTGAGGCCGGGGTTCTGCTGGGCGGTGCGCAGGATCTCCTCGCGCAGTCCGCCGTTGCCGCTGTAGGGGCGGAAGACGCCGTCGGCGGCGCTTTCGACGCGCTTCTCGGCCTGGGTGGACAGGGTGTGCTCGGTGAGGTCGACGCCCTGTTTCTCCAGCGTGCCGGCCTGCTTCTCGGTGAGGTACAGCTCGACTGCCGCCGTACCCCGGTCGGGTACCTGCTCGCCGAGTTCGTGGCCGTCCTGACCGGCGGCCAGCAGCAGGGGTACCTGCTCGCGGGTGACGTCGGCGCGGAAGACCTTCACTTCGTTCGCGTCCGGGGTCTCCGGATGCGCGGGTTGTGCCTGGGCGATGGGCGCGAAGCTCGCTCCGCCGATCAGGAGCGCGCCGACGGCGAGGATCGATCTCGCTCTTCGTCTCATGAACCCCCCTAGATGGGGCCTGTCCGACAGGCCTGCGTCCGCCACAGCGGCGAACAGATGCCAGGCTCATGACAGCTCATGATCGAGTCAAGAGTGCGGCAAGGACACGCGAAAGCCGGTGCCGATCACCCAAGTGGGCGCCGGCACCGGCTCGTTGTCCTCGTTCCGTACGGCCCGGGGCACGGGGGCCGGGGGCACGGGGGCACGGGGACCCTGGAGTACGGGGCCCGGGGGCCGGAGGCATCCGGTCAGCCGACGAGGTTGTCGGCCATCTCCTCCTCGCCGAGGTTGGCGTCCGTACCGGCGATGCCGAGGTCCGAGGCCCGCTTGTCGGCCATGGCCAGCAGGCGGCGGATGCGGCCCGCGACGGCGTCCTTGGTCAGCGGCGGGTCGGCGAGGGCGCCCAGCTCCTCCAGGGAGGCCTGCTTGTGCTCCATGCGCAGCCGCCCCGCCGCGGCGAGGTGCTCGGGCACGTCGTCGGCGAGGATCTCCAGGGCCCGCTGCACCCGGGCACCGGCGGCGACCGCCGCGCGGGCGGAGCGGCGCAGGTTGGCGTCGTCGAAGTTGGCGAGCCGGTTGGCGGTGGCGCGGACCTCGCGCCGCAGCCTGCGCTCCTCCCAGGCCAGCACCGAGTCGTGGGCGCCGAGCCGGGTGAGCAGGGCACCGATCGCGTCGCCGTCGCGGACCACGACCCGGTCCACGCCGCGCACCTCGCGGGCCTTGGCCGGGATCGACAGCCGGCGGGCGGCACCGACCAGGGCAAGCGCAGCCTCGGGTCCCGGGCAGGTCACCTCCAGGGAGGAGGAGCGGCCGGGCTCGGTGAGCGAGCCGTGCGCGAGGAACGCCCCGCGCCAGGCCGCCTCGGCGTCGCAGGTGGCCCCCGAGACCACCTGCGGCGGCAGGCCCCGGATCGGGCGGCCCCGGCCGTCCACCAGGCCGGTCTGCCGGGCCAGCTGGTCACCGCCCGCGACCACCCGGACCACGAAACGCGAACCGCGGCGCAGCCCGCCCGGCGCCATCACGATCAGCTCCGAGCTGTGCCCGAAGATCTCCAGGATGTCCCGCTTGAGCCGTCGCGCCGCGTTCCCGGTGTCCAGCTCCGCCTCGATCACGATGCGTCCGCTCACCAGGTGGAGGCCGCCGGCGAACCGCAGGACGGCGGAGACCTCCGCCTTTCTGCAGCAGGTCCGGGTGACGGGGAGCTGGGAGATCTCGCTCTTCACCGCTGCCGTCATCGCCATGGGCCGATCCTTCCATGCATCCGAAAAATACGGTCGTACGCGGCGGCCAGCAGCTCCGGGTCGTGCCTCGGGGTCCCGTCGGTCCGGGCGACCGGAGCCAGCTCGACCGCGGCGCCGAACCGTTTCGCGGCGTCGGTGAGCGAGTCACGGTCGGGCACGGCGGCCTCGTCGGCCAGCACCACGTCCAGGGCGAGTTTAGGGGCGTGTCGTCCCAAAACCTCCAAATGACGCTGCGGGGAGAAGCCCTCAGTTTCTCCGGGCTGCGGGGCGAGGTTCAGCGAGAGCACCCGGCGCGCCTTCGTCTCGACCAGCGCGTCCAGCAGATCCGGCACGAGCAGGTGCGGGATGACCGAGGAGAACCAGGAGCCGGGACCGAGCACCACCCAGTCGGCGTCCAGGACGGCGTCGACCGCCTCGGGGACGGCCGGCGGGTCGCTGGGCACCAGGTGCACGGACTGCACCTCGCCGGGCGTGAGCGCCACGGTCGCCTGCCCCCGTACGGTGTCCACCTCGTCGGGCCGCTCCGGGTCGTGGCCCCTGACCAGGGCCTGGAGCTCCAGCGGGACGGCGGACATGGGCAGCACCCGACCGTGTGCGCCGAGCAGCTTGCCCACCAGGTCCAGCGCCTGGACGTGGTCGCCGAGCTGCTCCCACAGGGCGACGATCAGCAGATTGCCGACCGCGTGTTCGTGCAGGTCGCCCTGGGACTGGAAGCGGTGCTGGATGACGCGGGCCCAGGTCTGGCCCCAGTCGTCGTCGCCGCACAGCGCGGCCAGCGCCTTGCGCAGGTCGCCGGGCGGCAGGACGCCCAGCTCGTCGCGCAGGCGCCCGCTGGAGCCGCCGTCGTCGGCGACGGTGACGACGGCGGTGAGGTCGCCGGTGATCCGGCGCAGTGCGGCGAGCGAGGCGGACAGGCCCATGCCGCCGCCGAGGGCGACGACCTTGGGCTGGGTGCCCCGGCGGCGCGGCTTGCCGCCGCGCGTCTGTTCGGGCCGGGCGGCGCGGGCGTCGGCCGGTCTGCCGCCGCGTCCCTCGGGCACCACCCGGCGCAGCCTGCTCAGCCGCGGAGTGCGTCCTGTCATTCCCCTGTCATTCCCGTCCCATGTCCCGGTGGACGACCACCGTCTCCACGCCCTCGGCGGCGAGCCGGGCGGCGAGCTTCTCCGACATGGCCACGGACCGGTGCTTGCCGCCGGTGCAGCCGACGGCGACGGTCACATAGCGCTTGCCCTCCCGACGGTAGCCCGCGGCGATCAGCTGGAGCAGCTCGGCATAGCGGTCGAGGAACTCCTTGGCCCCCGGCTGGTTGAGGACGTAGCTGGAGACCTCCTCGTTGAGGCCGGTGAAGGGGCGCAGCTCCGGGACCCAGTGCGGGTTGGGCAGGAAGCGCATGTCGACGACGAGGTCGGCGTCGACCGGGAGGCCGTACTTGAAACCGAAGGACATCACCGTGGCCCGCAGCTCGGGCTCCTCCTCGCCGGCGAACTGGGCGTCCATCTTGGCGCGCAGCTCGTGCACGTTGAGGCTGGAGGTGTCGATCACCAGGTCCGCGTCGCCGCGCAGCTCGCGCAGGAGCGTGCGCTCGGCGGCGATGCCGTCGACGATCCGGCCGTCGCCCTGGAGGGGGTGCGGGCGGCGCACCGACTCGAAGCGGCGCACCAGGGCGTCGTCGGAGGACTCGAGGAAGACGATCCGGCGGGTGACGCCGCGGGCGTCGAGGTCCGCGAGGGACTCGCGCAGATTGTCGAAGAAGCGCCGGCCGCGGACGTCGACGACCACCGCGATGCGGGCCACGTTGCCCTGGGATCGGGCGCCCAGCTCGACCATGGTGGGGATCAGCGCGGGCGGCAGGTTGTCGACGACGAACCAGCCGAGGTCCTCCAGACACTTGGCGGCCGTGGAGCGGCCTGCCCCGGACATGCCGGAGATGATCACCAGCTCGGGGATGGCCGCCTCGTGCGCCCCGGCCGTTTCCTTGCCCGTACTCACCTGTGCTCCGTCGTCGCGGGTCTGTTCCCGTTCGGCTGTGCCCTGGGCCTTTTCTCGTCCCGTCGCGGGCTGCGCCTGATCTCGCTCCGTCGCAGGCTGCGCCTGTTCTCGTCCCATCGGCGGCTGCGCCTGTTCTCGTTCCGCTGCGGGCCGTACCTGTTCTGGTTCCGCTGCGGGCCGTGCCTCGTGGTCGTTCATCTCTCCTGCCCCCGTCGTTCGTCCGGGGTGCCCGCGGACACGGGCTCCCCCGGGGCATCCGCCGTCGTCTCGGGTGCCCCGTCGTCGTCATCCATGATCTCTCCGGTCGCCGTGTTCACGGCGGGCGCGGCCGGGGTGGCCCTGGCAAGGGCCACGGCGACGGTCTCGGCCGTCTTGCGGCCTATGCCGGGCACCTCGCAGATCTGGTCGATCGTCGCCGACCGCAGCTTCTTCACCGAACCGAAGTGCTTGATCAGCGCCTGTTTCCGGGTCTCCCCCAGGCCGGGCACGTCGTCCAGCGGACTGGAGCGGAAGCGCTTGGCGCGCTTGGCGCGCTGGTAGGTGATCGCGAAGCGGTGGGCCTCGTCGCGGACCCGCTGGAGCAGATAGAGGCCCTCGCTGGTGCGGGGCAGGACGACCGGGTCGTCCTCGCGCGGCAGCCAGACCTCCTCCAGGCGCTTGGCGAGACCGCACACCGCGATGTCGTCGATGCCCAGGTCGTCCAGCGCCCGCTGGGCGGCGGCGACCTGGGGCTGCCCACCGTCGACGACGACGAGCTGGGGCGGGTAGGCGAACCGCTTGGGCCGGCCGTCGTCGTCCTTGAGCGCCGGGCCGTCCGTGGGCGCGGGTGCGGGTGCGGGCTCTTCCGTCAGTGCCGGACCGTGCGTGAGTGCCGGACCGCCGTCCGTGGGCACCGGACCGCCGTCCGTGGGTACCGCGCCGTTCTCCGCGGCGTCCGCGCCGGTCGTGGGCCGGTCGCCGTCGGTCAGTCCCTCGCCGTCCGCCCACTCGCCGGTCTTCTCCTTCTCGGCGAGGTAGCGGCGGAAGCGGCGGGTGATGACCTCGTGCATGGAACGGACGTCGTCCTGTCCCTCGAAGCCCTTGATCTGGAACCGCCGGTATTCGCTCTTCCGGGCCAGCCCGTCCTCGAAGACGACCATGGAGGCCACGACGTCGTCGCCCTGGAGGTGCGAGATGTCGTAGCACTCGATCCTGAGCGGAGCGCTGTCCAGGTCGAGGGCCTCGGCGATCTCCTCCAGCGCGCGCGAGCGCGTCGTCAGGTCGGAGGCGCGTTTGGTCTTGTGCAGGACGAGGGCCTGCTGGGCGTTGCGCTGGACGGTCTCCATCAGCGCCTTCTTGTCGCCGCGCTGCGGGATGCGCAGCGACACCCCCGATCCGCGGCGCTCGGTCAGCCACTGCTGGACGGGCTCCACCGGGTCGGGCAGGGCGGGGACCAGGACCTCCTTGGGGACGGTGTCCCCCCTCTCCTCGCCGTACAGCTGCTGGAGGGCGTGCTCGACGAGGGCGCCGGTGGTGATCTCCTCCACCTTGTCGGTGACCCAGCCGCGCTGACCGCGCACGCGGCCACCGCGCACGTGGAAGATCTGGACGGCCGCCTCCAGCTCGTCCTCGGCGACGGCGATCAGGTCGGCGTCGGTGGCGTCGGCGAGCACCACCGCGCTCTTCTCCATGGCCTTCTTGAGCGCCCCGATGTCGTCCCGCAGGCGGGCCGCCCGCTCGTACTCCATCTCCTCGGCCGCCTCGGCCATCTGCCGCTCCAGGCGGCGCAGGTAGGTGCCGGTGCGGCCGGCCATGAAGTCGCAGAACTCGTCGGCCAGGTCCCAGTGGTCGTCGGGGGTGATGCGGCCGACGCAGGGCGCCGAGCACTTGCCGATGTAGCCGAGCAGACAGGGGCGGCCGGTGCGGGCGGCGTTCTTGAAGACGCCCGCGGAGCAGGTGCGCACCGGGAAGACGCGCAGCAGGAGGTCGACCGTGTCCCGGATCGCCCAGGCGTGCCCGTACGGCCCGAAGTAGCGCACGCCCTTCTTCTTCTGGCCGCGCATCACCTGGACGCGGGGGAACTCCTCGTTCATCGTGACCGCGAGGTACGGGTAGCTCTTGTCGTCGCGGTACTTGACGTTGAACCGGGGGTCGTACTCCTTGATCCAGGAGTACTCCAGCTGGAGCGCCTCGACCTCCGTGGACACCACCGTCCATTCCACGGACGCGGCGGTCGTGACCATGGTGCGGGTGCGCGGGTGCAGGTTCGCCAGGTCCTGGAAGTAGTTCGCCAGGCGCTGGCGCAGGCTCTTCGCCTTTCCGACGTAGATCACCCGGCGGTGCTCGTCACGGAACCTGTACACCCCCGGGGAGTCCGGGATCTCTCCCGGCCTGGGGCGGTAGCTGGAGGGGTCGGCCATGACTCACACCCTACTGGCGCGGACCGACACTTCGACGGGGCTGTGGACGACGGGCCGGGCCCCCTGTGGACAACCGTCGGGGCAGGCCGGGGAGGACGGTGCGGGACCGGTCGGTCACGCCGGGTGGCCCTTGTGGCGAGGGCCCGTGCGTTCTCGGCCAGGAGCGCACGGCGGTCGGGCGCCAAGTGTTGTCCGGACTAGGTCAACACGCTTCAATGCGGAGGGACTCGGGGCCCTGAAGCGCGGCGTACGGATGTGAAGACCTCTGCGCCGCGACCGGGGGGCGGCCCCGGCCGATCCGTGTCGACGGCCTGACCAGCCGTCGTGAACTTCACAGAAGGGCCCCTGCATGCCGCACGCCACACAGCACGCGGACGTCGCCACCGCGCAACTCGACTCTGCCCTGCGCGGCGGCCCCTTCCACGTCGCCCTGCGGGCGGCGATCGCCGCCCGCGGACTGCCGCTCCAGCGTGTGCAGCACCATCTGTCGCGCCACGGGGTGAAGGTGGGCGTCACGAGTCTGAGCTACTGGCAGCAGGGCGCCCGGCGTCCGCAGCGTCCGGAGTCCCTGCGGGCCGTGCGCGCCCTGGAGGAGATACTCCAGTTGCCCGAGGAGTCGCTGATACGCCTGCTCTCCGAGGCCGACGCGGAGACCTCGGAGCGACCGCCCGCGGGCCGCTCCTACCGCGCCCACCTGGCGGCCTCGGGCGTCCTGGACGGGCTGCTGGCCGAACTGGGGTACCCGGCCCCGGACGGCGGGGTGCACACCCTCGGGCATCACGAACGGATCCGGATCGGGCCCGGCCGTGAGCTGGCCGGACGCGAGTCGCACCTCATCGTCCGCGCCCACCACGACGGCGTCGACCGCTTCGTCGCCGTCCATCACGGCGATCCGGGGTGCGTTCCCGCGCGGATGAGCGTCCGCGCACTGGAGAACTGCCGCACCGGACGTGTCCGCACCCACCAGGAGACCGGTGTCCTCGTGACGGAGCTGCTCTTCGACACGCGGCTGCGGGCGGGCGACACCCACCTCTTCCGCTACGGCGTCGAGGACGGCACGGCCGGTGTGTCGCGCGAGTACGTCCGCGGGTTCGGCACGGCGGGCGGGCAGTACGCACTCCAGGTGCGCTTCGACGCCGCGGCCCTCCCGGTGCGCTGCCACCGGTTCACGCAGCACTCCCCGGCGGCACCGCGCGGCGGGCGGCAGGAACTGGCGCTCAGCGGGCAGCACCGCTCGGTGCACCTCGTGGAGCCGCGGATCAGGTCGGGGATGCTGGGGATCGGCTGGGACTGGGAGTAGGGCACCGGCCGCGCCGGCCCCTGCCGGTCAGGTCCCCGGGCTCGCGACGATCCGGCCCTGCTTCACCTCGACGGGCAGTTCGACGAGCGGCACGGTCGCCGGGGCGTGCAGCACCTCGCCGGTACGGGCGTCGAACTCGCTGCCGTGGCAGTCACAGACGAGCTTGGTCCCCGCCAGCTTCTTGATCGGGCACCCCGCGTGCGTGCACACCGTGCTGAACGCCTTCAGGGAACCGTCCGCGGCCCGGCTGACCACCACGTTGCCGTCCGGGAAGAGCTTGGTCGCGCCCTTGGCGACCTCCCCCTCCGCACCGAGATCCACGGGCGCGGTCGGCCTGGCCGGCGCGGCACCGTCGTCGCCCGGGGAGCAGGCGGCCAGGCCGAGGCCCACGACGGGCGTGGCGGCGGCCGAACGCAGAACGGTACGGCGGCTCGGGGCGGGACGGCCGGACATGCGATCTCCACTGGTCGGGGCGGGTGCCGGGGCGAGTGTGTGAGCTGGCGCGGGCGGGGTGTGCGGGTGCAGGGCGACGATATCCGGCGGGCCGGGTGGCCCGGGCGGGAGGGTCTCCGCCGAGGCCTCCACCGTGGTCTACGCCGAGGTTCCCGCCGAGGCCTCCAACGGGACCGTCGGCGGGGTCTCCATCGAGACCGTTGGCGGGGTCTTTCAGCGCGGTCGCGTAAACGCTTGCGCAAGCGTTTACGCGACCGCGGGGCATGGGGTACGGTCCCGCCACGACGCGACCGCACGCGAAGGGGGTACGCCGGTGGCGACCATGGCTGACGTCGCACGGTGCGCCGGGGTCTCCGTGGCGACCGTCTCGCACGTGCTCAACGACACCCGCCCGGTGCTCCCGCACACCCGTCAGGCGGTGCTGGACGCCGTCGAGGAGCTGGGCTACACGACGAACACCCTGGCCCGTTCCCTGGTGACCGCCCGCACCCGCTCCATCGGGCTCGCGGTGTCGGCGATCAGCAACCCGTACTTCACGGAGATCCTCCAGGGTGTCGAGGCCGGCGCCCTGGAGCACGGTTACAGCCTGCTCATCGCCGATCCGCACGACGACCCCGGGCACGAGTGCAAAGTGGTCCGGCTGCTGCACGAGCGGCGGGTGGACGGCATGATCGTCGCGCCCTCCGCCGCACCCCGGGACCTCCTCGCCTACCTGACGCGCCACCGGGTGCCGACCGTCTTCCTCGACCGCATCGTCGACGTGCCGGAGAGCGCGGACGCCCCGCGCTTCGACCAGGTCTGCGCCGAGAGCGCCGAGCCCACGACGGGGCTGGTGCGCCATCTCGCCGGACTGGGCCACCGCCGGATCGGCCTGGTCGCGGGCCGGCCGGGACTCAGCACCACCCGCGAGCGGATCACCGGGTACCGGCACGGCCTCGCCGCCGCCGGGCTGCCGTTCGACGAGCGGCTGCTGGCCCACGGCGACTCCGAGGCGGCCGGCGGCGAGCGGGCCACGGCGGAGCTGCTGTCCCTGGCGGTGCCGCCCACCGCACTGGTCACCGCCAACAACGCGACGACCATCGGCGCCCTGCGCGCCCTCCGGGACCGGGGGCTGTCCGTGCCCGGTGACCTCGCCCTGTGCTGCTTCGACGACTTCGCCTGGGCGGATCTCTTCTCCCCCCGGCTCACCGCCGTCGCCCAGCCCAGCAGGGACATCGGGGCGTGGGCCGTCCGGCTGCTCCTCGATCGCCTCGCCGCACCGGACCGGCCCGCGCGGACCCTGCGGCTGCCCTGCACCTTCGTCCACCGTGACTCCTGCGGCTGCGCCGAGCGGCCCACACCGCTCTCCGGGCAGTCCGGGGAAGCCCATGCCAAGGCCCACGAAAGGACCCTTCCGTGATCGTCGTCGCCGGTGAGGCACTGATCGACCTGGTACCGCAGGGCACGGGCGCCCTCGCCGCACTGCGGCCCGCGCTCGGCGGCGGTCCGTACAACACGGCCGTCGCGCTGGGCCGCCTCGGCTCACCCGCCGCGTTCTGCTCGCGGGTGTCGTACGACGCCTTCGGCGAGGCGTTGCTGGACCGGCTGCGCGAGACCGGCGTCGACGTCTCCCCGGTGCAGCGCGGGCCCGAGCCGACGACCCTCGCCGTGGCCTCGCTCGACGCGGACGGTTCGGCCGCGTACTCCTTCTACGTGGACGGCACGGCCGACCGGCTGTTCCGGCTGCCCGCCGGTCTGCCGCCGGGCACCCGGGCCGTCTCCTTCGGGACCTGTTCGCTGGTGCTGGAGCCGGGCGCGAGCGCGTACGAGGAACTGCTGCGCGAGACGGCCGCGCGGGGCGTGTTCACCGCGCTGGACCCCAACATCCGGGCCGGGCTGATCCCGGACCCGGACGCCTACCGGGCCCGGTTCAAGAGCTGGCTGCCGTCGGTGTCGCTGCTGAAGCTGTCCGCCGAGGACGCCGAGTGGCTCGGCGGCACGCCCGGGGAGTGGCTCGCGGCGGGACCGGCCGCGGTCGTGGTCACCCGGGGCGGCGACGGATTGACGGCGTACACCCGTGACGGGGGCCAGTACACGGTGCCGGGCGAGCGCGTCGAGGTGGTGGACACCATCGGAGCGGGCGACACGGTCAACGCGGCGCTCCTGCACGGACTCGCGGCGCGGGACGCGCTCGACGACGCGGCCGTGGCCGCGCTGGGACCGGAGGGCTGGGCGGGGCTGCTGGGCTTCGCCGCCCGCGCGGCGGCGGTCACCTGTTCCCGTGCGGGCGCGGAACCGCCGTACGCCCACGAGGTCGCCGTCTGACGGCGGCGCGACGGCTGCCGACACCGGCCGCGGGTCCGGCATTCCGGTCCGCGTCGGGGGCCGGGACCGGGGCTGGGTCTGGGCCCGCGTCCGTGTCGGGGTCCGGGTCCGCGTCCGGGGCCGGTGGGCGGTGGGCGGTTTCTCAGACCGCCCGGCGTACGGCCCGCAAGGCACCGGGACGGCGGCCGTTCAGGCGGTCCAGGGCGGCGGCGGTGGCATCGTCCGCGGGCAGGTGCACGACGATCCGCCGGCCCTCCTCCGGCAACGTCAGCGTCTCGTGCAGCAGCCGCAGCGGTCCGGCCTCGGGGTGCACCATGAGCTGGGTGCCGACCCGCCGGGCCGCCGCGCCGAGGTCGGAGAACCGGTCGGTGAAGGCCGCCCCGGCGGTCAAGGTCAGCTCTTCGGCCAGGTCGTTCACGTACGGGTCCCGCAGTGGAGCCTCTTGCCGGAGCTGGGCGACCATGTCGTCGGCCACCCGGTCCCAGTCGGGGTAGGCGACCCGCGCACGCGCGTCGGTGAACACGTACCGCAGCAGGTTGGGCCGCTCGCCGTCCAGCAGTCCGATGGGGCCGGTCAGCCGGGCATAGCCGCCGGTGTGGGCGAGGACGTCACCGACCCAGTCGAGCACCACGGCGGGAGCGGGTTCCATCCGGTCCAGGACGGCCCGCACGGTGGGGCGCACGCCGCCGCCGCGCGCCGGGGCCGCGGCGCACAGCAGCGGGTCGCCGCCGTCGGCCTCCTTGGTCAGGCGGCGCAGCATCATCCGCTCCCGCAGGGACAGGCCCAGTGCGTCGGCCAGGGCACCGAGCACCTGGACCGACGGGTTGCGGTCACGTCCCTGTTCCAGCCGGGTGAGGTACTCGACGCTGACGCCGGCGAGGGTGGCCAGCTCGGCGCGGCGCAGGCCCGGAGTACGGCGGCGGGTGCCGGCGGGGAGCCCCACCTCGGCCGGGGTGACGGACTCCCGCATGCGGCGCAGGAACGTGCCCAACTCGTTGTCGCTCACGCCTTCGAACGTACCAACGCGCACGCGCGAAAGGGTGGCCCTGCGACTACCACGCTCGGGCCGGTCTCCCTCCGTGGGCTGCTCGGCCCGCACGGTGGACGGCATGACGAACGACACCCGCACTGACACCCGCACGCCCGCCGCTCCCCTGCCCATCGCTCCCGGTGCGTGGGCCCTCGACCCGTTCCACTCCTCGGTGAACTTCACCATCCGCCACCTCGGGATCGCGAAGGTGCGGGGCCGTTTCACCGGGTTCGACACGGAGCTGCACGTCGGCCGCACGGCCGAGGAGGTCCGGGTGACCTCGACGATCGACCTGGCCTCCATCGACACCGGGAACGCCGACCGGGACGCGCACGTCCGGGCCTCCGACCTGCTCGACGTGGAGAAGCGGCCGACGATGTCCTTCCGCTCGACCCGGGTCTCGGGTGCGGGCGACGACTGGACCATGGACGGCGAGCTGACGATCGGCGACGTGACCCGCCCGGTGACCCTGGCCGTGGAGTTCGGCGGGCTGGTGGACGTCCCGATGGAGGGCGGCGGCCGGCACGCCGGGTTCGAGGCGACCGGTGAGATCCGGCGCAGCGAGTACGGCCTGGATTTCGCTCCGGGGCTGCTGGGTGAGGTCGTGAAGATCCAGCTCGACATGCAGTTCGTGGAGCCGGCCGGCGCCTGAGGGACGGACCGTGTGCACGGCGCCGGGCCCCACGGATGATCCGTGGGGCCCGACGCCGTCCGGACTCAGGCCTTGCTCGTCCGCGTGGTCTTCTTCGCGGCGGGCTTGGCGGCCTTCTTGGCCGCCATATTGGCCGTCTTGGCCGCCTTCGTGGCGGTCGCCGTCTTGGCGGCGGTCGCCGTCTTGGCCGCCGTCTTCTTGGCCGCCGTGCCGGTGACCGTCTTCGTGGCGGTCTTCTTGGCGGTGGCCTTGGCCGCCACCGTCTTCGCCGCCTTGCGCGGCCTGGTCACCGAGGGCGCGTCGCTGACGCGGTCGGCGCCCAGCACGTCCCGCAGGAACTTGCCCGTGTGGCTGGCGGGGACGCCCGCGACCTGCTCGGGAGTGCCCTCGGCGACCACCAGGCCGCCGCCGGCGCCGCCCTCGGGGCCCATGTCGACGACCCAGTCGGCGGTCTTGATCACGTCGAGGTTGTGCTCGATGACGATGACCGTGTTGCCCTTGTCGACCAGGCCGCCGAGGACGGTCAGCAGCTTGCTGATGTCTTCGAAGTGCAGACCGGTGGTCGGCTCGTCCAGGACGTAGACCGTGCGCCCGGTGGAGCGGCGCTGCAACTCGCTGGCGAGCTTGACGCGCTGCGCCTCGCCGCCGGACAGGGTGGTCGCGGACTGGCCGAGCCGGACATAGCCGAGCCCGACGTCCTTCAGGGTCTTCATGTGCCGGGAGATGGCGGGCACCGCCTCGAAGAAGTCGGTCGCCTCCTCGATCGGCATGTTCAGCACGTCGGCGATGGACTTGCCCTTGTAGTGGACCTCCAGGGTCTCCCGGTTGTACCGGGCACCGTGGCAGACCTCGCACGGGACGTAGACGTCCGGCAGGAAGTTCATCTCGATCTTGATCGTGCCGTCGCCCGCGCAGTTCTCGCAGCGGCCGCCCTTGACGTTGAAGGAGAAGCGGCCGGGCAGGTAGCCCCGCACCTTCGCCTCCGTCGTCTCCGCGAACAGCTTGCGGATGTGGTCGAAGACGCCGGTGTACGTGGCCGGGTTCG
The DNA here is from genome assembly GCF_002188365.1 of Streptomyces sp. CS113. NCBI lineage: Bacteria > Bacillati > Actinomycetota > Actinomycetes > Kitasatosporales > Streptomycetaceae > Streptomyces > Streptomyces sp. CS113. The sequence goes on along the minus strand of NZ_KZ195574.1, from coordinate 6,524,678 downwards.
ACCGCGGGGTGCGGCCGATGGGCGACTGGTCGACGTGGACGACCTTGTCGACGAGGTCGTCGCCCTCCACGCGCGTGTGCCTGCCGGGGACGTTCCGCGCGCCGTTCAGTTCGCGGGCCAGGTGGGTGTACAGGATGTCGTTGACCAGCGTCGACTTGCCGGAGCCCGAGACGCCGGTGACGGCCGTGAAGACGCCCAGCGGGAAGGACACGTCGATGTCCTGGAGGTTGTTCTCCCGGGCGCCGTGCACGGTGAGCCGCCGGGAGGGGTCCTGCGGGCGCCTGATGTCGGGCAGCGGGATGGCCTTGCGCCCGGACAGGTACAGGCCGGTCTGCGACTCGGCGTTGTCGAGCAGCTCCTTGACGGAGCCGCTGTGCACCACCTTGCCGCCGTGCTCACCGGCGCCGGGGCCGATGTCGACGATCCAGTCGGCGACCTTGATGGTGTCCTCGTCGTGCTCGACGACGATGAGGGTGTTGCCCATGTCGCGGAGCCGGACGAGGGTTTCGATCAGCCGGTGGTTGTCGCGCTGGTGCAGGCCGATGGACGGCTCGTCGAGGACGTACAGCACGCCGACGAGTCCGGAGCCGATCTGGGTGGCCAGCCGGATGCGCTGGGCCTCGCCGCCGGAGAGGGTGCCCGCCGCGCGGTTCAGCGAGAGGTAGTCCAGGCCGACGTCGACCAGGAACCGCAGCCGCTCGTTGACCTCCTTGAGCACACGCTCGGCGATCTTCTTGTCCCGGGCGTTGAGCGTCAGCTCGCCCAGGAAGTCCGCGCAGTCGCTGATGGACATCGCCGAGACCTCGGCGATCGACTTGCCCATGACGGTGACCGCGAGGACGAGGGGCTTCAGGCGCGTGCCCGCACAGGTGGGGCAGGGCACCTCGCGCATGTAGCCCTCGAAGCGCTCGCGGCTGGCGTCGCTCTCCGCCTCGCTGTGCCGGCGCTTGACGAAGGGGATCGCGCCCTCGAAGGCCGTGGTGTACCGGCGCTCGCGGCCGTACCGGTTGCGGTAGCGGACCTCGACCTGGGTCTTGTGGCCGTACAGCAGGGCCTTGCGGGCGCGCAGCGGCAGGCCCGCGAAGGGGATGTCCGTACGGAAGCCGAGCGCGTCTGCGAGCGCGCCGATGAGGCGGGCGAAGTAGTCCTTGGTGTGCCCGTGCGACCAGGGGTGGATGGCGCCCTCGTCGAGGGACTTGTCCTCGTCGGGGACGATCAGCTCCGCGTCGACCTCCATGCGCGTGCCGATGCCGGAGCAGTCGGGGCAGGCGCCGAAGGGCGAGTTGAAGGAGAAGGAGCGGGGCTCCAGCTCCTCGAAGGACAGGTCGTCGTACGGGCAGTAGAGGTGCTCCGAGTACATGCGCTCGCGCTCGGGGTCGTCCTCGGGGAGGTCGACGAAGTCGAGCACGACCATGCCGCCGGACAGGCCGAGCGCGGTCTCCACGGAGTCGGTGAGCCGGCGCTTGGCGGAGTCCTTCACCGTGAGGCGGTCGACGACCACCTCGATGGTGTGCTTCTCCTGCTTCTTCAGGGTGGGCGGGTTGGACAGCTGGACGGTCTCGCCGTCCACCCGCGCGCGGGAGTAGCCCTTGGTCTGGAGGTCGGCGAAGAGGTCGACGAACTCGCCCTTGCGCTCGCGCACCAGCGGGGACAGCACCTGGAAGCGGCTGCCCTCGGGCAGCTCCAGGACCTTGTCCACGATGGCCTGCGGCGACTGGCGCGAGATCGGCCGGCCGCACTCGGGACAGTGCGGCTTGCCGATGCGGGCGAAGAGCAGGCGCAGGTAGTCGTAGACCTCGGTGATGGTGCCGACCGTCGAGCGCGGGTTGCGCGAGGTCGACTTCTGGTCGATGGAGACCGCCGGCGAGAGACCTTCGATGAAGTCGACGTCCGGCTTGTCCATCTGGCCGAGGAACTGCCGGGCGTAGGAGGAGAGCGACTCCACGTAGCGCCGCTGGCCCTCGGCGAAGATCGTGTCGAAGGCCAGGGAGGACTTGCCCGACCCGGACAGGCCCGTGAAGACGATGAGCGAGTCGCGAGGCAGGTCGAGCGAGACGTTCTTCAGGTTGTGCTCGCGCGCGCCACGGACGATGAGACGGTCGGCCACGCCGGTCCGCACCTTTCTTGAGAGAAGTGACAGGGGCGGGGCCCCCGTCTTTCTCAGACTAGGGGGAGCCACTGACAACGCCGGTCGGATTCACCGGTTGTCAACAAACCCCGACTCCCCAGCATGCCCGACGCCGCAGTCGACCTTATAGCACGTGCATTCGAATTGCGGGGGTCGTCGACCACCTTCACCCGAAGGTGTGGCCCGGTCTAAGGTCAGCAGCATGATGGATCACGCTCATGACCTGGCGTCTGTACGTGCCGCGACCGATCGGCTGCTCACCGCGGTCGGGAAACTGGACAACGCGTCCGTGACGGAGTCGTCACGGCTTCCCGGCTGGAGTCGCGGTCACGTCCTCGCCCACCTCGCCCGCAACGCCGACGCCCTCGTGAACGTCCTCGAGGGACGCCCCATGTACGTGTCCGGCGAGGCCCGGGACGCCGACATCGAGCGGGACGCCCCGCGCCCCCTCGACGCCCAGCTCACGGACGTGCGCGAGAGCGCGGCCCGGTTCCAGGAGGTCTCGGCCGTCCCCGCCGACTGGTCGCGGACCGTGGAGCTGCGCAACGGGATCACGGACTCGGCCTCCCGGGTGCCGTTCCGGCGGTGGGCCGAGGTGGAGCTGCACCACGTGGACCTGTGCATCGGCTACGAGCTGGAGGACCTTCCGGCGGAGTTCACCGAGCGGGAGACCGACTTCCTCGCCGCCCGGTTCGCGGGTCACCCCGAGGTGCCGCCGACCCTCCTCACGGACGGCACGCGCGCGTGGCGCACGGGACGGGAGGCGGACGCCGCCGAGGTGACCGTCACGGGACCCCCGGCCGATCTGCTCGGCTGGCTCGCCGGCCGCCGTGCGGGCTCCGCGCTCACGGTGGAGGGCGGCGCGCTGCCGGTGCTGCCGCCCCTGTAGGCGCCCCCGCGGTGCGGGCGGGGGCGGCCTGCGGTGCGTCCGACGGCGCTAGGCTGGCCGACATGACGTACAGCGGAGAGGTGACGGTCGGCGGCCCCGCCGACGTGCACGAGCTCAAGGACCTGATGATCACCAAGGTCGCGGTCGGCCCGATGGACAACAACGCCTATCTGCTGCGCTGCCGGGCCACCGACGAGCAACTGCTGATCGACGCCGCCAACGACGCGCACACCCTGCTCGGCACGATCGGTGACGACGGCATCGCGTCCGTCGTCACCACGCACCGGCACGGCGACCACTGGCAGGCGCTCGCCGAGGTCGTCGCGGCCACCGGCGCCCGCACCCACGCCGGCCGGCACGACGCCGAGGGCATCCCGGTGCCGACCGACGTCCTGGTCGACGACGGCGACACGATCCGGGTGGGGCAGGTGGAGCTCACCGCACGCCACATCGTCGGACACACACCGGGCTCCGTCGTCCTGGTCTACGACGACCCGCACGGGCATCCGCACGTGTTCACCGGGGACTGCCTGTTCCCGGGCGGGGTGGGGAACACCTTCAAGGACCCGGACGCCTTCGTGAGCCTCCTCCACGACGTGGAGACCAAGGTCTTCGGCACGCTCCCGGACGAGACGTGGGTCTACCCCGGCCACGGCAACGACACGACGCTCGGCGCGGAGCGGCCGCACCTGCCGGAATGGCGGGCCCGCGGCTGGTGACGGGCGGGCGCGTCGGGCACGGGTCCGTGCCCTCGCGTCTGCGTACGCGCCCCGTGTGAAGCGTTCGCACACACCCGCGGTTCGCGCGCGCTCCCCGCGCGACGGCACGGCGCGGTCGACTGGTGGCAGCCCCGCACAGGAACGACGGCTCCTGCGCGGCACGGGCCGCCGGCCTCCCGATCCCCGCCCTCGGCCGGCGGCCCCGGCGTATCAGGTCCTGGCCGAACCCGCCCCGGCCAGGGCCGCGATCCGCTCCACGCCGAAGACGTACCCCTGCACACCGCACCCCGCGACGACTCCGTCGGCGCGCTGCGAGACGTAGGAGTGGTGCCGGAACGGCTCACGCTGGTGGATGTTGGAGATGTGGACCTCCACCACCGGCAGCCCGTCGCACGTGTTGAGCGCGTCCAGGATGGCGACGGACGTGTGCGAGTAGGCGGCGGGGTTGATCACGATCCCGCAGTGGTTCAGCCGGGCCTCGTGGATCCAGTCGACCAGTTCGCCCTCGTGGTTGGACTGCCGGAAGTCCACCGTTCCCCCGTGCGCGGCCGCCGCCTTCACGCACAGCGCCTCGACGTCGGCGAGGGTGTCGGAGCCGTAGATCTCCGGCTGGCGCTGGCCGAGCAGGTTCAGGTTGGGGCCGTTGAGGATCATGATCGGGGCGTTGGCCAGGCTGCGGGGCACGGTTCCTCCGGTCCGTAAGGGGTGCGGCGGTCCGTGCGCGACCGCTGCTCGGTCCCCGGTCTATCACGGTGCGCCGACGGCCCGGCCCCGGCCTACGGGTTGACGGCCAGTTCCAGGTACGCCGCGAACAGCACCAGGTGGACGCCCCCTTGCAGCGGCGTGGCCCGGCCCGGCACGACCGTCAGGGACGCCACCACCACGGTCAGGGCGAGCAGCACCATGTGGATGGCGCTGAGGCCGAGCTCCAGCGGTCCGCTGAGCCACACGGAGGCCAGGGCGACCGCGGGGATGGTCAGGCCGATGCTGGCCATGGCCGAGCCGAGCGCCAGGTTCAGGCTGGTCTGCACCCGGTCGCGGCGCGCGGAACGCACCGCGGCGATGGTCTCCGGGAGCAGGACCAGCAACGCGATGATGACGCCGACGACGGCGTGGTGGAGTCCGGCGGCCGCCACCCCGTCCTCGATGGTCGGCGACACGCCCTTCGCGAGGCCGACGACTCCGACCAGGGCCAGGCCCAGCATCCCCAGGCTGATCATGGCCGTGCGCGAGGACGGCGCGTGGGCGTGTTCCTCGCTCGTGATCACTTCGCCCTGCCGGGTGATGGGCAGGAAGTAGTCGCGGTGCCGCACGGTCAGGGTCGCGATGAACAGGCCGTAGAGGACGAGCGAGGACAGCGCCGCGAAGGTCAGCTGCACGGTGGAGAACTCCGGGCCGGGCGCGCTGGTGGTGAAGGTGGGCAGCACCAGGCTGAGGGTGGCCAGGGTCGCCACCGTCGCGAGGGCGGCACCGGTGCCCTCCGGGTTGAACACCGCGATCCCGTGGCGCAGGGAGGCGACCAGGAGGCTGAGGCCGACGACGCCGTTGCAGGTGATCATGACGGCCGCGAAAACCGTGTCCCGGGCCAGGGTCGCGCTCTTGTCCCCGCCGTCCGCCATCAGGGTCACGATGAGCGCGACCTCGATGACCGTGACCGCGATGGCCAGGACCAGGGAGCCGAAGGGCTCGCCGACCCGGTGGGCGACCACCTCGGCATGGTGCACCGCGGCCAGCACGGACGCCGCCAGGACGATGGTGAGCAGCGCGACGACCGCGCCGGGCAGTGAGCGGCCCCAGGTGAGGGCCAGCAGTACGACCGCGATCACGGGCGTGACGGTCGTCCACTGTGCGAGGAGCGCCCTGGGACCGGTGACCATGCGGTGATCGTCGCAGAGGGCAGGGGGCGTCGCATTCCGGATCGCCTGGCCTCGTCCACCGAGCACGTGGCCCCATCACGCCCACCGAGCACACGGGGAGCGGCGACCGGCTCCAGCCGGTCGCCGCTCCTGGGCCCGGGTGGATCAGGCCTCGACGCTGTCCTTCGACGCCTCGCCGCTGCCGGCGGCCGCCGCTTCCGCCTCTGCCTGCTTCTTCGAGGCGCGGAGGCTGGTGATCGTGGTGACGATCAGGACGGAGCAGATCACGCCGAGCGAGACCGGAATGCTGATCTCGGGGACGTGGACGCCGGACTCGTGCAGGGCGTGCAGCACCAGCTTGACGCCGATGAAGCCCAGGATCACGGACAGGCCGTACGAGAGGTGGACCAGCTTCTTCAGCAGGCCGCCGATGAGGAAGTACAGCTGGCGCAGGCCCATCAGGGCGAACGCGTTGGCCGTGAACACGATGTACGGGTCCTGCGTCAGACCGAAGATCGCCGGGATGGAGTCGAGGGCGAAGAGCACGTCGGTGGTGCCGATGGCGAGCATCACGACCAGCATCGGGGTCATGATCCGCTTGCCGTTCTCCTCGATCCACAGCTTGGTGCCGTGGTACCGGTCGGCGACACCGAAGCGTCGCTCGGCGGCCTTGAGGAGCTTGTTCTCCTCGAACTCCTCGTCGTCCTCGTCTGCACGGGCCTCCTGGATGAGCTTCCAGGCGGTGTAGATGAGGAAGGCACCGAAGATGTAGAAGACCCAGGCGAAACTGGCGAGGATCGCGGCACCCGCGGCGATGAAGACGGCCCTGAGGACCAGGGCTATGAGGACACCGATGAGCAGAACCCGCTGCTGGTACTGCGAGGGCACCGCGAACTTCGCCATGATCAGGACGAAGACGAAGAGGTTGTCCACGCTCAGCGACTTCTCGGTGATGAAGCCCGCGAAGAACTCGCCGGCGGGTTCACCGCCGCCGAAGAGCAGCAGGCCGAGTCCGAAGAGGCCCGCCAGGGCGATCCAGACGCCGGTCCAGATACCGGCTTCCTTCATCGATACGTCGTGCGGTTTGCGGCCGATGAAGAAATCGACCGCGATGAGGGCGGCAAGGCCCACGATGGTCAGGACCCACAGGGTCACCGAAACTTCCACTACGCCTCCGGCAGTACGTCACACGGCAGATGTCAGCGTCGTCGCTGCCGGAGGTCTCTTCCACCCGCGGGGTCCGGGACGCGCGATGCGTTCGGAACCACGGGCCGACGCCCCGGGATCTGGCCTGATCCGTATTGACGGGTACGCCGCACAGACAGGGAGTACTCCCCTCCGTACGGACGACAGTACCCCAATCCCCAAGGGAAGGTAAAGAGATTTGCAAATAAAGCTCAAAAGCCCAGCTCGGAGACGGTCACCGACCCCATGACCGGCGGGCGGCGGCGACCTGGGAGAGCACCTGCCGGAGCACCTGGCTGCCGGGCGGCACGAGCGGGGGCTCATACGTCCAGGCGTGCCCGACCCACGGGTCGGCGAGGTGGTCGTCGGCCACCGGCGTCAGCCGGAGCAGCGAGCGCCACAGCGGATCGAGCAGCGGTCCGAACCCGGTGGACTCCTCGCGGTCGGCGACCATCATCAGGTGGACCCCGACGGCCGGACCCTCGTCGGCGAGATAGCGCAGCTGGTTGACGGCCCGGTCGTCGAAACCGTGCGGGAAGTCGTTGACGATCAGCAGTTGCTGCGAGGTGTCGAGGCCGGGCGGGAGTGCGTCCGGAGCGCCTCCGCGCAAGGCCATCTGGACCAGGTCGACGCGCTGGGTGAGACGGGCCAGTACGTCGGCCGCCCCCGCGGCCCCCTGGGCGGGCGGCGCGGCGAGCACGCCGCTCTGCACCAGTGGCGCCAGTGCCTGCGCCCCGGATCCGGCCGGGTCGATGACGTGCACGGTGAACTCGCCGGCCGGGTAGATGGCGAGCAGCCGGGCCGCGTGCGCCACGGCCGTCTCCAGGCCCAGGCGCCGCATCTCGTGGGAGTCGGCGAACGAACCGTCGAGCGAGGCGGAGCGCCCGCTGTCGATCCACAGGCCACGCTCCAGGGGCAGCCGGATCAGCATCGGAACGCGGATGCGGTCGGCCTCCGGCAGATGGAGATCGCCCAGCCGCAGGGCCATCGGGATCTCCATGGGGACGCGGTAGGCGTGCCAGACGGGGTTGTCCCAGCGGGCGAAGGCCGTGGGCAGTGCGGGCTCGACGACCTCCGCCTCGGCGACGAGCTGGGCGACGTCCCGGTCCAGGACCTCCCGGGCCTGGGACACCAGCTGCCCGTGCCGCGCGCGGGCCGCTTCGCGGGCGGCGTCACCCTGCCCGCCGATCCGGCTGCGGGGATCGGACAGGGCCTGGTCGAGTTCCTTCTCCATGCGGGAGTCGGCGAAGTCGACGGCGCTGCGGTAGGCGGCCGTGGTGCGGGCCAGGTCCTCGAACATGCCCCACACCTGGTTGTAGAGCCGCTCCTCCATGGACCAGCCGGTGGCGTCGCCGGCGACGGGCCGGGCGGGCTGTCCCGGTTCGGCCGGGGGCGCGGCCGGCGGGGGCGAGGGCGGTGCCGTGGTCTGCCGGCGGGGGTGGCTGTAGTCGATCGGGCCGCCTCCGGCGGGGGCCGACGGCTGGCCGGTGGCGGCGGGCTCCCCCGGCCCGCCCGGGTACGGCTGCGGTGCCCCGTGCCGTCCCGGCGCCCCGGGCGCCTGCGGGCCGGGAGCGGATCCACCCTGCGGGTCGTACGGAGAGGCCGGCGGGACGGCAGCGCCGGGGCCGGTCCGGGGCGCGGCGCCGTGGTCCGGGCGGTGCGCCGGGGCGGCGGCCGGCGGGGCCGGTATCGAACGGGCCAGCCCGCTCGCCACGGCCTCGTGGATGCTCGTCGCGAGCTGGTGGGCCTGGGGCAGCTTCTGGTCGGCCAGGAGCTCGGCGAGGCCGCCCGCGTACCCCTGACCGACGGCGCGGACCTTCCAGGCGCCCTGGCGCCGGTAGAGCTCCAGGGCGACGACGGCGGACTCGGCCTCCAGGCCGGTGATCGTGTAGCTGGCGACCTCGTCGCCGTCGAGGTCCGTGACGGCGACGAAGGGGGCGGCGACGCCCCCGAACCGGGCCGGGCCCCGCCCGCCGACGGGCAGGGCGAGCAGCACACTGACCCGGTGCACCTCGTCGGACACGGCGTCCAGGTCCACCGCGAGGCGGTGGTCGGCGGCGGCCTGCCGGGGAACCTCCAGGCCCGGCAGGGTGGGCGCGCCGGGGTGGGCCACCCGTTCGTCGCCGTGGATGGTGCCGTTCTCGTCGCCGAGCGTGGCCGCGGCCACGACCGGCGTACCGGCCGAGACCCGGATCTCGAGACGAGCCCGGGGAAGCGGGTGGTTCTGTCCCCGCGTCAGCTCGGCCGTCATCGCCTTTCCCCCTGTGTCGTTCGTGTGCGACCCGCGAGACGACGTGCGGGTCTGGCCGGTCCCGCGAACGGGACCGGCCGGTTCGTGTCGGACGGCTGCGGCCGGACTGCCGCGGCCCGGCCGCTACAGGACCGGCAGGATCGCCGGCATCAGGTCCTGGAAGGTGCGGCCGTTGGCCGGGGTGCCGATGGCGGTCATCGACCAGCCCTGGCCCGCGCGGTGCACCTTGGCCATGATCTGGGCCGTGAAGGCTCCGCCGCCGGCCAGCGTGTAGCGGGCGAGTTCCTGGCCGTTGGTCTCGTCGACGAGGCGGCAGAAGGCGTTCTGCACCTCCTGGAAGGTCTGGCCGGTGAAGGAGTTCACCGTGAAGACGATCTGGTCGATGTGCACCGGAACGCGCTGAAGGTCGACGAGGATCGCCTCGTCGTCGCCGCCCTGGCCGACACCGCCGACGAGGTTGTCGCCGGTGTGGCGCACCGAGCCGTCGTCGCTCACCAGGTGGCGGAAGAAGACGACGTCGACCGGCTGCTTGTCCGCGAAGAGGACCGCGGAGGCGTCCAGGTCGATCTCCCGGGTGCGCGAACCGAACAGGCCGCGCCGGGGAGCCGCCTGCCAGCCGAGACCCATGCGCACGGACGTCAGGCTGCCGCCGTCGCTCTTCTGCAGACTGATGGCCTGACCCTTGGTCATGTTGACGGTCACGCGCTGATCCCCTCTCGAACTGTCCCCTGTTGCCGCGGTCCCCGCGGTTGACAGAACCCTACGCAGGGGCACTGACAGTGCCCCACCCCGGTCGGCGCTTTGTGTCGGTCTTGCAACACAGCGCGTGCCCCGGACGGGCCGTCAGGCCAGGCCCGCCTCCTTCATCTGGCGCAGTTCCTTCTTCATCTCGGAGACCTCGTCGCGCAGCCGGGCCGCGATCTCGAACTGGAGGTCGGCCGCGGCCGCCCGCATCCGGGTGGTGAGGTCCTCGATCTGCTCGGCCAGCTCCGCCGCGGGACGGTCGGTCACCGCCGTCTCCTTGGCCCTGCCCTTGGCCGCCTTGGCTCCGCCCGCCGCCTGGCCGCCCAGTGCGGGCACGGGAGCCTTGGCGCCCTTGCCCTCCTTCGTCTGGCGGTAGCCCGAGCCGAGGAGCTGTTCGGTGTCGACGTCCTCGCGGGCGATCTGCGCGACGATGTCGTTGATCTTCTTGCGGAGCGGCTGCGGGTCGATGCCGTTCGCCTTGTTGAACGCGACCTGCTTCTCGCGCCGGCGGTTGGTCTCGTCGATGGCCCTCTCCATCGCCGGCGTGATCTTGTCCGCGTACATGTGGACCTGGCCGGAGACGTTGCGCGCCGCACGGCCGATGGTCTGGATCAGGGAGGTGCCGGAGCGCAGGAAGCCCTCCTTGTCGGCGTCGAGGATCGCCACCAGGGACACCTCGGGCAGGTCGAGGCCCTCGCGGAGCAGGTTGATGCCGACCAGGACGTCGTACTCGCCGGCGCGCAGCTCGCGCAGCAGCTCGACGCGGCGCAGCGTGTCGACGTCGCTGTGGAGGTAACGGACCTGGATGCCGAGTTCCAGGAAGTAGTCGGTGAGGTCCTCGGCCATCTTCTTGGTGAGGGTGGTGACCAGGACGCGCTCGTCCTTCTCGGTGCGCTTGCGGATCTCGTGCACCAGGTCGTCGATCTGGCCCTCGGTGGGCTTGACCACGACCTCCGGGTCGACCAGACCGGTGGGGCGGATGATCTGCTCGACGGCGCCGTCCGAGCGGGAGAGCTCGTAGGCGCCCGGGGTCGCCGACAGGTACACGGTCTGACCGATGCGCTCCTGGAACTCCTCCCACTTCAGCGGGCGGTTGTCGAGCGCGGAGGGCAGCCGGAAGCCGTGGTCGACCAGGGTCCGCTTGCGGGACGCGTCGCCCTCGTACATGGCGCCGATCTGCGGGACGGTGACGTGCGACTCGTCGATGACGAGCAGGAAGTCGTCCGGGAAGTAGTCCAGCAGCGTGTTCGGAGGGGAGCCGGGCAAGCGCCCGTCGAAGTGCATCGAGTAGTTCTCCACGCCGGAGCAGGAGCCGATCTGCCGGAGCATCTCGATGTCGTACGTGGTGCGCATACGCAGCCGCTGGGCCTCCAGGAGCTTGCCCTGCTTCTCCAGCTCGGTCAGGCGCTCGGCCAGCTCCTTCTCGATGTCGTTGACCGCCCGCTCCAGGCGTTCGGGGCCGGCGACGTAGTGGGTCGCCGGAAAGATGTACAGCTGCTGGTCGTCGCTGATGATCTCGCCGGTGACCGGGTGGAGCGTGGACAGGGCCTCGATCTCGTCGCCGAACATCTCGATGCGGACGGCCAGCTCCTCGTAGACCGGGAAGATCTCGATGGTGTCGCCGCGCACCCGGAAGGTGCCGCGGGTGAAGGCCATGTCGTTGCGCGTGTACTGGATGTCCACGAAGCGGCGCAGCAGCTCGTCCCGGTCGTGCTCCTCGCCGACCCGCAGCGGGACCATGCGGTCGACGTACTCCTGCGGGGTGCCGAGGCCGTAGATGCAGGACACGGAGGCCACCACGACGACGTCGCGGCGGGTGAGCAGCGAGTTGGTGGCGGAGTGGCGCAGCCGCTCCACCTCCTCGTTGACCGAGGAGTCCTTCTCGATGTAGGTGTCCGACTGGGGGACGTAGGCCTCGGGCTGGTAGTAGTCGTAGTACGAGACGAAGTACTCGACGGCGTTGTTGGGCAGCAGCTCGCGGAACTCGTTCGCCAGCTGGGCGGCCAGGGTCTTGTTCGGCGCCATCACCAGGGTGGGGCGCTGGAGCTTCTCGATCATCCACGCGGTGGTGGCGGACTTGCCGGTGCCGGTCGCGCCGAGCAGGACGACGTCCTTCTCGCCTGCCTGGACGCGCCGGGCCAGCTCGGCGATGGCCGCCGGCTGGTCGCCGTTGGGCTGGTAGGGGCTGACGACCTCGAAGGGCGCCACCGTGCGTTCGATCTGGGAAACGGGCCGCATGGGTTCCACCGTACGACCCCGCACTGACAACGGGTCCCGGTCAGCGGTTCTGCGGGGTGCGGGGGCGCCGGTGCACGAGGTGACGGCCGGGCCGGCGCGCGGGGTGATGGGGCGAGCGGCGGACCGTGCGCGCGCCGTCCGTGTGGGCGGGCACGCCCGGCTTCCGCTCGACGGGGACCGCGGCGGGCTTCCCCATCACCATCAGCGGGTCGAGCATGACGACGACGCCGGCGAGGAGGAGGAAGGCGAGGGGACCGATCAGCATGGGGGCGAGCAGTTCGGCGGGCGATCCGTCGGCGGACGGCTCGGCCGTGGCGCTGACGTGGACCTCGACGGCGGCCATCCCCGTGTAGTGCATGCCGGTGACGGCCAGCCCCATGATCAGCGCCGCGCCCACGCTCCACAGGAAGCCCCGGACCTGGCCGGCCGCCCACAGGGCGGCGGTGGCGGCGGCCATGGCTATGACGACGGACGCGGCGACGGTGAACGTGTTGTACGTGAGCTGCCCGTCCAGGTGCATCCCGGCCATTCCCAGGTAGTGCATCGAGGCGATGCCCAGGCCGGTGACGGTGCCACCGGTGAACAGCGCCGTCCCGCGCGCGCCCCGGTAGCCGACGATGAAGATCCCGACCCCCACCATGACGACGGCGACGGCCAGGCTGGCGAAGGTCATCGGCCAGTCGTAGCGGATCGGCGTGTGTTCGATCGTGAAGCCCATCATCGCGACGAAGTGCATGGTCCAGATGCCGGAGCCGATCGCCGCCGAGCCGAGGACGAGCCATCCGGGACGCCAGGAACGGGTGACCAGCATGGCCCTGGCGGTGCAGCGCAGGCCGAGGGCACCGCCGAGGCACGCCATGAGGTAGGCCGCCAGCGGCGTGACGAGTCCGTAGCCGAATCCGTGGACCGTGCTTTGCATGTGCGGCTGCCCTTCCGCCTTCTTACGCCCCGGTGGATGTCCCGGGTTCTCCTGATGTGCGCCCCCTCCCAGGACCGCGCGAACGATCAGGGTCGAGGCAGAGAGTATGACTTCCACCGGAATGGTCGAACGATTCTCCGGCAAAGAATCACGGTCTCGCCCCAGTTGTGCCGCCCCGGTGAGCGTAGTTGAGCAACTCCATTCAGCCTGTGGCCACTCCGTACCCCTCTCCCGTTGACTCTCTGGTGTCACAGTGGTGCTGTCCGTGATCGTTCGACGCGAGGAGTACGCATGCACGTGCGCGCAGTAGCCGTCACGACCACCGCCCTTCTTGGAGTCGCCCTCACGGCTCCCCTCTCGCACGCCCGGGCCGACGCGGCGGGCGACGACGGGCCCACGGTCGTCGCCCACCGGGGCGCTTCCGGGTACGCGCCGGAGAACACGCTGGCCGCCGTGGACCGGGCGGCCGAGCTGGGCATCCGCTGGGTGGAGAACGACGTCCAGCGCACCCGGGACGGCGAGCTCGTCGTCCTCCACGACGAGAGCCTGGCCCGTACGACCGACGTGGAGCAGGTCTTCCCCGACCGGTCGCCCTGGAAGGTGAAGGACTTCACAGCCGCCGAGATCGCGCGGCTGGACGCGGGGAGCTGGTTCGGGTCCCAGTACGCGGGCGCGCGCGTGCCGACGCTGGAGCAGTACGTGCACCGTGTGGAGCGCAACCACCAGAAGCTGCTGCTGGAGCTGAAGAGCCCCGGACTGTACCCGGGCATCGAACGGCAGACCCTGAAGGTCCTCGCCAACGAGGGCTGGCTCGACCGGCGGCACGTGGCGGGGCGGCTGGTCGTGCAGAGCTTCGACGCCGACAGCATCCGGACGGTCCACGACCTCAAGCCCGCCGTCAAGACCGGTTTCCTCGGCACCCCGGCCGTCTCGGAGCTGCCGGCGTACGCGGAGTTCGCCGACCAGATCAACCCGTCGTACGGCTCGCTCTCCATGAGCTACGTGTCCGCGGTCCACGCGTTCACCGGGCCGCACGGCAGGCCGCTCGAGGTCCTCACCTGGACGGTGAACGACGCGGACACCGCCCGCCGGGTCGCCGGGTACGACGTCGACGGCATCATCACCAACAAGCCCGACGTGGTGCGCGACGCCGTGGACTGACCCGGCGTTGTCAGTGGCGGGCCGTACCGTGGGGCGCATGGACAGCCCTGGGCAGTACGAACAGCGGGTGGTGTGGACCGTCGTCGGGACCGACATCGGTCCGCTGCTGCTGGCCGCCACCCGCGAGGGTCTGGTCAACGTGGTGTTCCACGCCACCGAGGCCACCCGCGACCGGGCGCTCGAGAGGCTCGCGGCCCGGCTGGGCACGGAGCCCGTCGAGGCGCCCGGCTCCCCGTTGCTGGCCGAGGCGATACGCCAGGTGGAGGCGTACTTCGCGGGCCGGAGGCGCGACTTCGACGTGTCCTTGGACTGGTCGCTGATCTCGGGCTTCAACCGGCAGGTGCTGCGCGAGCTGGCGTCCGGCGTCCCCTACGGCCAGGTCGTCGGCTACGGCGACCTGGCCCGCCGGGTGGGACAGCCGGGCGCCGCCCAGGCGGTGGGCATGGCCATGGGGGCCAATCCGCTGCCGGTCGTCGTGCCGTGCCACCGGGTCGTGGAGAGCGACGGCGGCATCGGCGGGTTCGGCGGCGGCGTGGGCACCAAGCGGCGGCTGCTCGCGCTGGAGGGCGTGCTGCCCGAGCCGTTGTTCTGACCGGCGGCACCCGCGGGGACGGGCGCACGGCGGTCAGTCGTAGTGCCGGGCTTCGACGATGTTGCCGTCCGGGTCGCCGAAGTAGAAGCTCCGCCTGGCCATGCCGCGGGCGCCGTAGGAGTCGTGGGAGAGGTCGGAGACCGGGACGGACTGCTCCTCCAGGCGGGCGCGCAGGGCGTCGAAGTCGTGCGCGGGCAGGGAGACGCAGATGTGGTTGACGGGATGCCCGGCGCTGGCGTCGGCGCCGGGGACCACGCGCATGCGGTCCGCCATGGCGTGCGGTGCGAGGTCGAGGATGGTCTCGTCGTTGAGGCGCACGGAGGGGAAGCTCACGGTCCCCGCGGCGTACTCGGTGACGCGCAGCGGTTCGAGGCCCAGGTTCTTCTCGTAGAAGGCGGCCGCGGCCACCGGATCGCGCACCCAGAGGACGACGTGGTCGAGACGTGTCGTGTTGTCCGTCATGGCTCCCAGGTTCGTGGCCGGTCCCGAGAGCCGCAAGGGGCCCGTTCCGGCGGCGGCGGGGTTTGGCCCGGTCCCCCGCCCGCCAGGGATGAGGGAGACCGGAGCCGAGGGAGACCGTCGACAGGAGGCAGGCGCGTGATGCTGGTGGTGTCGGAAGAGGTACGGGAGGCGATGGATGCCCGTCGCCCCGTGGTGGCGCTGGAGTCCACGATCATCGCGCACGGCTTGCCGCGCCCGCGCAACCTGCTGGTGGCGCGGGAGCTGGAGGAGGCCGTGCGGCGGGAGGGCGCCATACCGGCGACGATCGCCGTGCTCGACGGGCGGCCGCACGTCGGCCTGGACAAGGAGCAGCTGGAGCGGGTCGCCAACGAGGACGGCATCCGCAAGCTGGGGCACCGGGACCTGCCGCTCGCGGTGGCCTCCGGCGCGAGCGGGGCGACCACCGTGTCGGCGACCGCCCTGCTGGCGGCCCTCGCGGGCGTCCGGGTGTTCGCGACCGGAGGGCTGGGCGGCGTCCACCGGGAGTGGACGGTGACGCAGGACGAGTCGGCCGACCTGGGCCTGCTGGCGCGCACCCGGATCACGGTGGTCTGCGCGGGCGTGAAGTCCATCCTGGACGTGCCGGCGACCCTGCAACGGCTGGAGACGCTGGGGGTCGCGGTGGCCGGGTACGGGACGCACCGCTTCCCCGGCTTCTATCTGTCCGACTCGGGACATCCGGTGGACTGGAGGCTGGACCGCCCGGAGCAGGTGGCCGCGGTCATGCGGGCGCAGGACACGCTGGACGGGCCGCGGTCCGCGCTCGTGGTCGCCAACCCGGTGCCCGAGGAGGAGCAGCTCGATCCCGTGCTGCACGCGCGTGTGCTCGCCGAAGCGCTGCGGGCCTGTGAGACGGAGGGGGTCACGGGCCAGGCGGTCACGCCGTTCCTCCTCGAACGCCTGGTTCGGCTCACCGACGGCGCCTCCCTGAGCGCCAACCTGGCGGCCGTGCGGGGGAACGTACGGCTGGCGGCCCGGATCGCCGCGGCCTGGGCCGGGGCGTGACCGGGGCGTCGGGTGGGGCGTCGGGCGGAGCGCTGCTGGTCGTCGGGGACGTGGTCACGGACGTCGTCGCCCGGCACCGGGGACCGCTGGCCGTCGGCACCGACACCGCCGCCTCGGTCCGGCGGCTGCCCGGCGGGGCGGGCGCCAACGTGGCCTGCTGGGCGGCGCACGAAGGGTGCGGCGAGGTGCGGCTGCTGGGCCGGGTGGGCACCGACGCGGCCGCGTGGCACGAACGGGAGCTGGCGGCGTGCGGGGTGCGGCCGCTCCTCGTCGTCGACGCGGCGGCGCCGACGGGGACGGTGATCTGCCTGGTCGACACCGCCGACTCGGCCGAGCGGACGTTCCTCACGGACAGCGGGGCGTCGCTGCGGATCGGACCGGACGACTGGTCGGACGCGCTGCTGGACGGCGTGGGCCGACTGCACCTCTCGGGCTATCTGCTGTTCTCGGAGCCGAGCCGCGCCCTGGTGTCGGTCGCCCTGTCGGCGGCCCGTGCGCGCGGGGTGCCGGTCAGTCTGGACCCGGCGTCGACCGGGTTCCTCACCGCGCTGGGCGTCGATCGTTTCCTCGGTCTCGTCGAGGGAGTGGACGTGCTGCTGCCCAGTCGGGACGAGGCGTGTCTGCTCACCGGCCTGCCGGATGCGGCGGACGCGGCCGCGAAGCTCAGCCGTCACGTTCCACTGGTGATCGTCAAGCAGGGGGTGCAAGGGGCTCTGGTGGCGCGGTCCGGCGCGGTGAGCACACGCGTCGCGGCGGTCAGGGCGTCACCACGGGACAGTACGGGGGCGGGTGACGCCTTCACCGGCGCGTTCCTCGCCGCGCTGCTCGCCGGCGCGGAGCCGAGGGAGGCGGCGGCCGCCGGATGCCGGGCGGGTGCGCGGGCGGTCGAGCGGGTGGGCGGGAGACCGCCACGAGCGGCCTGCTGGGGACCGGCCGACGGGTAGCGGAGCCGGAGCTCACCCCTTGCGTCCCCACGCCGAGATCATCGGCGCGGTCGCGAGGTCCATGCCGCCGGACGCGACGTTCGCGAGGTGGCGGTCGATGTCGTCGTGGGTGGCGACCCCCGCGGCGACCAGCTGGTCGCGGATCTGCCGCACCGTCGCGGACTCCAGGGCGGCGCACGCGGGCGAGGTGACCGGGAAGTAGGCGTCGGCCTCGACTCGGCACAGCCCCGCCTCCCGGAGCAGCCGGGGCAGCCGCCGGCCGTAGGAGAGGTCGACACCGCGGTGGGACAGCAGTTGGCGGAAGCCGTGCCGGAGCCGGTTCGCCAGCTGCTGCTCGGGGCCGTGCTCATCCGGGCAGAGCAGCGGCTGGAGCGCCGGGTCGGCGTCCTCGACGAGGAGACGGCCACCGGGGCGCAGGGCCCTGGTCATCGACCGCAACGCCCGGTCCCGGTCGGGGACATGGACGAGGACGAGCCGTGCGTGCACCAGGTCGAAGCCCTCCCCCGGCGGCTCCTCCGCGCCCACGTCGTGCACGCGCACCTCGACCGGCGGCCGGCCGGCCGGGACGATCCGTGAGGTGTCGATGTCCGTCGCGAGGACCTTGCCGGTCGGTCCGACCCGCTTGGCCAGCCACGACACCACGGAAGTGCCTCCGACCCCGACCTCCCAGCAGCGCCAGCCGGGGCCGACGCCGAGTGTCTCGAGGTGCCGGAACGTCGTGGGGTCGAAGAGTGTGGCGAAGGCGTCGAAGCGCTCCGCCGCCTCGGACCGGCCGTTGTCGAGGAGGTATCCGTCGGTTCGCGTCATGCTGCGATCATCCCAGTTGTCCGGCTTGTGCGAAGGGGGCGACGCTCCGGGAGGAGGGCCTCCTCGGGGCCTTCTTGAGGCCCTCTGGGGGCGGTCGGCGGGGTCGGAACGGGGGCGTGTGCGGGCCCCGGGACGGTCCGTCCACAGGTGGGAACAAAGCGGAACCTCCCGTTTCCACAGGCCCGTTCGCCCGGCCTGCCGACCTGGCAAACTGACGTGCCAAGGCGCGGGAAGCACGGCGCGAGGGGACCCACGCGAGGAGATTCGGATGACCATGGCGGGGAATCTGCGGAAGGTCACGGGGCTGGGCAGGGTCGGCAGCCTCCGGAAGGTGGCACGGCTGACCCGTCGGCGTCCGCGGGTGGACCTGAGCCACCACGCCCGCTCCCCGCTGGGTTCCTCGGTGGTGAACTGCGTGACCTACCGGGACGGTGTCCGCACGCCCGAGGGTGGCGATCCGGTCGAGGCCGTGGCACGGATGCGCAGGCGCGGCGCGGGTTTCGTGTGGCTCGGCCTGCACGAGCCGACGGACCAGGAGTTCGCGGGCGTCGCGGAGCTCTTCGAGCTGCATCCGCTGGCGGTCGAGGACGCGATCGAGGCGCACCAGCGCCCCAAGGTGGAGCGGTACGGGGAGACGCTCTTCGCCGTGTTCAAGACCGTCTGCTACGTGGAGCACGAGGAACTCACGGCCACGAGCGAGGTGGTGAGCACCGGCGAGATCATGGTGTTCGCCGGGCAGGACTTCGTGATCACCGTGCGGCACGGGCGGCACGGCTCGCTGGGACCGCTGCGGGAAGGGCTGGAGTCCGATCCGGCGCAGCTCGCCAAGGGACCGTCGGCGGTGCTGCACGCGATCGCCGACCATGTGGTGGACGACTTCCTGAGCGTCATCGAATCGGTCCAGGAGGACATCGACCACGTCGAGACGGAGGTGTTCGCGGAGAACGGCGCGCGGGTCGACCCCGGGCGCATCTACCAGCTCAAGCGCGAACTCCTGGAGCTGCGACGGGCCGTGGTGCCGCTCGGCCGGCCACTGGAGGAGCTGGCCACGCGGCCGTTCCGCGTGGTCGACCCGGAGATACAGGCCTACTTCCGCGACGTCGCCGACCATCTGCTGCGGGCCACCGAGCAGATCGCGGCGTTCGACGAACTCCTCAACTCCATCCTCCAGGCACACCTCGCCCGTGTGACCGTCGCACAGAACGAGGACATGCGGAAGATCACGGCCTGGGCCGCGATCATCGCGGTGCCCACGATGATCTGCGGCGTGTACGGCATGAATTTCGACCACATGCCGGAGCTGGGCTGGCGGTACGGCTACGGCCTGGTCCTGGGCGTGATAGCCGTCGGCTGCCTGGCGCTGCACCGGGGCTTCAGGCGCAACGGCTGGCTGTGAGACGTCACCCGTTCCAGGCGGGATGGCGAGGGTCGTCGGCACGCACCAGGACGTCGGCGGTGCCCGACGGGTCGGTCTCCTCGTCGTAGCGCTCGAACGCGGGCAGGGTCCACTGCTCGGTCTCGGGGGTGCGGCGGCGCAGGGCGCCCGGGGTGAGGAGCAGATGGACGCTGAGATCGAGGGGGAACCAGTGACGGAGCAGAAAGGGCCCGTGGAGCAGCAGCACACCGCCGGGAGGGAGTGGGACGTAGGGGCTGCGGGTGGCGCGGTCGGTGACCGGGTCCCACAGGTCGGGCAGGACCCGCCCGTCGCCGCCGGGGCCGAGGGGGTCGAAGACCTCGCGCCACAGGGCGCCGGTGTCGTACCAGCCGTTGTAGTAGGACTCCGCGTCCTGGTGTCCGTACTCCAGGCGGAGCGAGGCGGGTCGCAGGAAGCCCTCCGCTCCGACGACGAGGGAGGGGCGGCCGCGGACGCGCAAGGCCTCACCGACTCGTGCGGCGAGGTCGCCGGGGTGGGCGGCCGGGGCGCCGTCGAGGGCGACGCGCGTCCAGGCGCCGCCGTCGGCGGGCTCCAGGTCGAGCAGTCGCTCGGCGAGCCGGTCGCCGAGCCGGTCCCAGGTGATCGCTTGCAGTCGCACCCGCCCATGATGCGTCAGGTCTCGCTTCGGTCCACACGACGGTCGCCCTCTCCGTCGCCCCGTCGGTCGCCCGGTCGGTCGCTCCGTCGGTCGACCCCGTAGCCGTCGGCCCGCGCTTGGACGCTCGCGCATGGATCCGCGGTGCTCGGCCATGGTCACCGAGTCGGTGCAGAGGTTGACTTGGGGTGATCGACGGGTGGAAGCCGAGACGGGTGGGAGTTGACGGACATGAGTGACGGACCGTACGTCGTGCTGGTGGTGCTGGGCGTGCTCGGGACCGGTCTGACGGCCGGTGTCTTCTGTGCGTTCTCCACCTTCGTCATGCGCGGGCTCGCCTCGCTGCCGCCCGCACAGGGGGTCGCCGCGATGAACGCGATCAACAGGGCCGCGGTGAGACCGCCCTTCATGCTCGTGTTCCTCGGGACGGCGGTGCTGGCCGCGGTGACGGCCGTGGTCACGTTGGTGCTGTGGCCGAAGGAGGCGGCGGTGGAGCTGCTGCTGGGGAGCGGGCTGTACCTGGTCGGCTCCTTCGGAGTCACCGCGGCGGCCAACGTGCCGCGCAACGCCGCGCTGCTCCGGCTGGAGCCGGACTCCACGGAGGCCGCCGACCGCTGGCCCGCGTACGTGCGCGAGTGGACGGCCTGGAACCACGTCCGCGCGGTCGCCTCGGCCGCCGCGGCGGTGGCGTACGTGCTGGCCCTCGTCTGAGCCGGCCGAGGAGCCGTCCGGCGTTCTGCGCGCGGGGCGGGCCGGTCGTATCGTGGAGCGCGAGAGTGCCGCCACGCGGCGCACCCGGCCAGCCACCGCGCACGCAAGGAAGACGGCCATGGCCGATCCCAAGGGTTTCCTGACGACCCCCCGCGAGGAATGGCCCCGCAGGGCGGCCGGGGAGCGCGTCCGGGACTGGGACGAGGTCTACGTCCCGGGAGCCCTGCTGCCGATCGTCGACCGGCAGGCCGACCGGTGCATGGACTGCGGGGTGCCCTTCTGCCACGAGGCCTGCCCCCTGGGCAACCTGATCCCGGAGTGGAACGACCTGGTTTCCCGGTCGGACTGGCGGGCGGCGAGCGAGCGGCTGCACGCCACGAACAACTTCCCGGAGTTCACCGGCCGGTTGTGCCCGGCACCGTGCGAAGCGGGCTGTGTGCTCGCCATCAACCAGCCCGCCGTCACCATCAAGAACGTCGAGTGCGCGATCGCCGACGTGGCCTGGGAGGAGGGCTTCGTCCCGCCGCGCCCGCCGGAGCGGCTGTCCGGGAGGACGGTGGCGGTGATCGGCTCGGGGCCCACGGGCCTCGCGGCGGCGCAGCAGCTGACCCGGGCGGGGCACACGGTCGCCGTGTATGAGCGGGACGACCGGGTCGGCGGGCTGCTGCGGTACGGGATCCCCGAGTTCAAAATGGAGAAGCGGCACCTGGAGCGGCGCATCGGACAGATGCGGGCGGAGGGTACGAGGTTTCGCACGTCGACCGCGGTCGGACAGGACGTGGACGCCGCCGGGCTGCGGGCCCGCTACGACGCGGTGGTGATCGCCACCGGGGCGACCGCGTGGCGCGAGCTGACCGTGCCCGGCCGGGAGCTGGCGGGGATTCACCAGGCGATGGAGTACCTGCCGCTGGCCAACCGGGTGTGCGAGGGCGATCTTGAGCGCTCCCCGCTGTCCGCGGCCGGGCGGCATGTCGTCATCGTCGGCGGCGGCGACACCGGAGCGGACTGTCTCGGTACGGCGGTGCGGGAGCGGGCGGCGTCCGTGACGCAACTGGACATCTACGCGCAGCCGGGTGCGGAGCGCGACGAGGAGGCCGAGCCGTGGCCGACGTATCCGCGTCTGTACCGGTTGTCGGCGGCGCACGAGGAGGCACGCGAGCTGCGGTCCGCTCCGGCGGCCGACGCGGACGCCCGGCTGTTCGCGGCGTCCACGCTCCGCTTCACCGGCGACGGGCGGGGGCACGTGCGTGCGCTGCACCTGGTCGGGGTGGACGCCGGCCGCCGGCCGCTGCCCGGCACCGAGCGCTCGCTCCCGGCGGACCTGGTCCTCCTCGCCCTCGGCTTCTCGGGCCCCGACCGGCAGGACGGACTCGTCGACGGTCTCGGGCTGGAGATGGAGCCCGGTGGCACCATCGCCCGGAACCGGGAGTTCGCGACCAGCGTCCCGGGGGTGTTCGCCGCCGGGGACGCGGCACGCGGGCAGTCACTCGTCGTCTGGGCGATCGCGGAGGGGCGGGCGGTGGCGGCGGCCGTCGACCGCCACCTGTCCGGCGGCACCACCAGACTGCCGGCGCCGGTCGGCCCGTACGACCGGCCGATGACGGCCTGACCGGCCCGACGCGGCCCGCCCCGACCGACGCGGCCCGATCCGTCCGACGGCCCGATCCGCCCGGCATCCGTCCGATGACGCGACCCGCCCGGCATCCGTCCGACGGCGCAACCCGTCCGGCATCCGTCCGACGGCGCAACCCGTCCGGCATCCGTCCGACGGCGCAACCCGTCCGGCATCCGTCCGACGGCGCGACCCGTCCGGCATCCGTCCGGCGGCTGAATCTTCCCCGCCGGGCGCGGGACAGGTGCCCGGGCGCTTTCACGGCTTGCGGGCCACCGCCCCGTACCCGGGGATGACCCCGTCGTCCTGGCCGGCGACCGGATCGCCCAGTTCGGGGTGCCACAGGTGCGGCACCTCGATCCCGGGCTCCACCAGGTCGAGGCCGGTGAAGAACCGGGTGAACTCCTCGCGCGAGCGCAGGGCCAGGGTGACCCCGGCCGCGCGGAGCTTCTCGGTGGCCGCCCGCGACTCCTCGGGCGTGAAGTCGGCCGTCGCGTGGGTCATCACCAGGTGGCTGCCGGAGGGCAGCGCGTCCAGGAGCCGCCGGACCAGGTCGTGCGCCCCGTCCTCGTCCGGGACGAAGTGCAGCAGCGCGACCAGGGACAGCGCGACGGGCCGGTCGAAGTCGAGGATCTTCCGGGCCCCCTCCAGGACGGCGTCCGGGTCCCGGACGTCGGCCTGGAGGTACTCGGTCTCCCCCTCGGGCGTGCCACGCAGCAGGGCTGCCGCGTGGGCCAGCACGATGGGGTCGTTGTCGCAGTAGACGACGCGGGCGTCCGGCGTGATCTGCTGGGCGACCTGGTGCAGGTTGGGCTCGGTCGGTATGCCGGTGCCGACGTCCAGGAACTGCCGGATGCCGTGGCCCGCCAGCCACCGGGTGGCACGGTGCATGAAGGCGCGGTTGACCCGCGCCATCACCGGCACCCTCGGGTCGAGGGTGAGCATCTGCCGGCCCATCGCCTCGTCGACCGGGTAGTTGTCCTTTCCGCCGAGATACCAGTCGTACATCCGCGCGGGGTGCGGCTTGCTCGTGTCGATCCCGGCGGTGCTGTGCTGCCCGGTCATGACGCACTCCCAGGTGTTGAGTACTCGTCGCGATGGGTGATCAACTCAGTGCCAAACAAGCTTAAAAACAACGATGCGCAAGCAACGGGTGTTTCAGGACAGAAGGAAGTCCGCCTCCCCCGCCTTCGCTCCCTCGATGAACGCCGTCATCTCGGCCGTGGTGTAGATGAGCGCCGGCCCGTCCGGGTCGGTGGACTGGCGCACCGCGATCCGCCCGTCGGCGAGCTTCATCGCCTCCAGGCAGTTGCCTCCGTTGCCGCCGCTCCACGGCTTGTGCCACCCCTCGCTGCCCAGTTCACGGGCGGGCATGCCGTTGTAGATCCGCGCGCCGCGGGTCAGTGGCGGACGCTGGGGTTTGATGCGGTTCATTCACAGCTCCTTGCGGAGATCCCGGAGGATCTCCTTCGTGCGATGTGCCGTGGCGGCCTGCGCCGCCATGCGGTCCATGACCTCGAGGTGGGTCGCCACCTCGGCACGCGCGTCGAGGTAGACGGCGCCGGTCAGGTACTCGCTGTAGACCATGTCCGGCAGTTCCGGCATGGCGAATCGGAACAGCACGAAGGGCCCGTACGTGCCGGGGTGCGGACCGCTCGAGAACGGAGCGATCTGGAGCGTCACGTTGGGCAGCTTCGCGGCCTCGAGCAGCCGGTCGATCTGGGCACGCATCACCTCCGGCCCCCCGACGGGGCGGCGCAGCGCGGTTTCGTCCATCACGACCCACAGCCGGGGTGCGTCCTTACGGGTGAGCAGTTCCTGGCGTTGCATGCGCAGGTCGACATGGCGCTCGATGTCGTCGGGCCGGGTCTGCCCGATGGCGCCCGAGCGCAGCACGCCGCGCGCGTAGTCCTCGGTTTGCAGCACTCCGGGGACGAAGTGGGGCTCATAGGCGCGGATCAGGGACGCCGCGCCCTCCAGGCTCACGTACAGCGAGAACCAGCCGGGGAGGATGTCGTGGAAGCGCTGCCACCACCCCGGCTTGTTGGCGTCCTCGGCCAGCCGGACGAAGGCGTCGGCCTCCTCGTCGCCGACGCCGTAGGCCTTCAGCAGGAGCTGGAGGTACGGGATCTTGAGGGCGACCTCGGCCATCTCCATGCGGCGGACCGTCGCGGGGGCGACGCGCAGGATGCGGGCGGCTTCCTCGCGCTTGAGTCCCGCACGTTCCCGCAGGTCCAGCAGGCGCCGGCCGAGTACGACCTGGCCGACCGTCGGCGCGGACCGCGGCTCGCTCACCGCCCACCTCCTGAAGAGTCCCGAAAGAGTCCCTGCGTCCCTGTTCCCGTGTAAGGACAGCCTCGGCGAGCCCCGGTATGTCCTGGTGCGGACAGCCCGGCGGCGCCATTCGAAGATCTGTTCGAAAACCCGCTGAGGCCTTCGACGACCTGAAGTGGCGCCGCTCGACGTGCTGTTGCGAGCAGTGTGCCACGGCCGTCCAGAACGGCACACAGCACTCTGCATTTTTCAGAGTGACACTTGCCAAGTGTTCACGGCGGGGCGATAGTGGCAAGCGTGATTCCGTCCGCGCCCTTAGGAACAGACGCCACCGCGGGCTCCCTGGACCTCGGTGCCGCCATGGGAGCCGGCTCCTCGGGAGCCTCCGCCGCCGAGCGCCGGTTCCGTTTCGAGCTGGCCGCCCATCCGGGCTCTCCCTCGCAGGCCAGACGCCTGACCCGGGCCCGGCTGAGCGGCTGGGCGGTGTGCGAGGACACCTGCGACACCGCGGCCCTGGTGGTCTCCGAACTGGTGACCAACGCGATCGTGCACACGGCGAGCAGACACATAGTGTGCGAGCTGCACGACGTCGACGACCTGGTCCGCATAGCCGTGCGCGACGAGGGCTGCGCCCCCGGCCAGCCCCACCCCTCGGCCGATCAGCAGCCGGAGGACGAGCACGGCAGGGGGCTGCTGCTCGTCGACGCCCTGTGCGACGCCTGGGGCGCCCACGAACACGGCCCCGGACTGCTGGTCTGGGCCGAGCTGCCGCGCAAGGCCGACGAACCGCGCGATCCGGCCGAGCCCCACAACGACCTGGGCTGGGGCGCCCGGCCGAAGCCCGGCCCCACGGACGGCACCGAGGACGAGGGGGACGCCGAGGGCGAGGTCGAGTCCCGCCGCGGGGCGGGCCCGGAGGCACGCGGGGCCCGCGAGACCAGAGAGAGCCGGGAGCACCGGGAGCACCGGGAGCACCGGGAGCACCGGGAAACACTGCGCGGAACGGGGACCGAATGGCTATGAGGGCTGCGTCCGGCGTCCGACCCCTCGGTCTGGACACGATGGTCCGCCTCCAGCGCGGACGGCACACCGCAACGACACCTCTGAGACTGCCCGTGCCGGACGGCATGACGGCACCGCTGGGCTGCGACGCGGTGGCGGTGCCCGCCCGCCTCGGCCAGCAGGTGCTGCCGCGGCTGCCGCGCGTGGGGTGCGTCTACGCCGATGAGACGCACTGGTGGTGGATCGTTCCGTCCGACTCCGACTACGCCCTGGATTGGCCCGCGCCCGCGCGCTACGCCACCGGTGCGGTCGTACCCGGAGCCGCGGAGCTGCCCGCCCTCCTCCACCGCTCGGACGGCACGGTTCCCTACACGCCGCCCATCCCGCTGTATCTGGCCCTGTGCCGGCTGACGAACACGACACCCACCTGGTCGCGGACGGTCAGCGCCTAGCGCCGGAAGGCGGCGCGTCAGGCGGCCGCGTCACCCGCGGCGTCGCCGCGGCGCACGACGACCAGGAACATGTCCGTGGCGAGGTCCATCACGACCTCGGCGGGCAGACCCTCGAGACGCCGCGCCTGTGCGAACTCCTCCGCCGGCCAGGATCCCCGTGGTCCACCGGCGGGAAAGCGTTCGAGCACCGTTCGCCCGTTCACTCCGCACCTCCATGTAGCGCTGTACTCGTAGAGTTAAACGCCAACCATGGAGCGAACGCCTCGCGTGGTGATGGTACTGAGACACAGTTGACACCCGTTCACCGCAAAGCGTGAGCGGCACCTCGGCCGTTCGGCCGTTTCCGCTACCGAGCGTCTCAGTCCTCGTACTCGTCGTGATAGCGCACTCTCCCACTGCCCGCGGGAGCACCGAGGGCCGACGCGCGCCCCTCGGGTTTCTCCCACGCCTCCCGCCGGCCGAGCGCGGTCAGGTCGAGCAGGCTGGTGGTCGAGCCGAGCCCGTCCAGGCCGCGCTCGTACGTCGAGTAGGTGTGGAAGACCCGTTCGCGGTCCCGCAGGAAGCAGCTGAGCCCCGGCCGCTCGACCAGCTCGCCCTCGTGCTCCAGGGTCACCTCGAAGTCGGTGTTGAAGTCGCTGACGTACGACGAGTACCAGGGCAGGGTCCAGCCCATCCGCGCCTTGAACGGCAGGATCCTCGGGTACGGCGCCCGGGAGACGGCCGCGAACGACGTGCCGCGGGCCCTGAGGTGCGCGAGGTGCCCGATCTGGTCCAGGAACGCCGAGCAGCTGCGGCAGCCGGCGTCCCACTCAGGCGCGAACATGAAGTGGTAGACGACGAGCTGTTCGCGGCCCTCGAAGAGGTCGAGCAGGGTGGCCTTGCCGTCGCCGCCCTCGAACACGTACTCCTTGTCGACCTCCACCATGGGCAGTCCGCGCCGCTCGGCGTTGAGGGCGTCACGCGCGCGGGTGGCCGCCTTCTCCTTGGCCAGTAAGGCCTCGCGCGCCGCGCGCCAGTCCGCGCGGGTGACGATCTCGGGCAGCGACATGCTCCAGCCTCCTGTACGACGTGCCTCGTGTGTCGAGCGTCGTGTGTCGTGTGTCGTGATCAGGTCCGACGGCCGACGGTCCGACAGCCGACGGCCGACGGTCCGACAGCGGTCGGGCCGTCCGGGTGGTGACCGGAGGGCGGAGCGGAACTCATCGCTGCCCGGCAAGATTCTTTTCAGCAGGGCGACGAGGACTGTCTGAACAGGCCTTTCAGGGGCCGTATCAGGTGTCGTACTCCTGGATGCGCCGGCCGTGCCCGCGGTCGGTCAGGGCGGGCAGCCGCTCCCCCAGCTCCCGCACCACCGCCGGCACGTCCACGGTGAGCAGTTCGCGGTCCCGCATGAGGACGCGTCCGTCCACGATCGTCGTGCGCACGTCGGCGGAGCGCGCGCTGTGCACCAGGGTGGCGGCGAGGTCGTGCACGGGCTGAGTGTGCGGGCCGGTGAGGTCGACGAGGATGAGGTCGGCCCGCCGCCCCGGCGCGATGCGGCCCACGGTGTCCCCGAGCCCGACCGCGTGGGCGCTCTGCACGGTGGCGTGGTGGAGGGCCTGGCGGGAGGTCAGCCAGCGCGGGTCGCCCTCGGTGGACTTCTGGATCAGGGACGTGAGCGCCATCGACTCCCACACGTCGAGGGAGTTGTTGGACGCGGCACCGTCCGTGGCGAGTCCTACGGAGACGCCGATGTCACGCAGCGCGCGCACGGGCGTGGTGCCGGGCCAGGCGAACTTGAGGTAGCCGCGGGGCGCGGTCGCCACCGCCGTACGGCCGCCCGCGCGCGCGAGGAGCGGCAGGTCGCCCTCGGTGATGCCGGTGCCGTGGGCGATGAGCACGTCGGTGTCGAGGACGCCGGTGCGTTCCAGGACCTCGATGGGGGTGACTCCGTGCCGGGCGAGGCTCGTGTCGGTCTGGTCGCGGTTCTCGGCGGCGTGCAGGTGCACGGGCAGGCCGTGGTCCCGGGCGAGTTCCGCGGTGGCGGCGAGGTCGGCGTCGGTCACCGTGTAGGGGGCGTGCGGGGCGAGTGCGGTGGTGATCCGGCCGTCGGCGCCGTCGCGGCGGCGCAGCGCGAACTCCAGCGAGGCCTCCCGGCCTTCGGGCCCCTGCGAGGAGAAGTACGCCTGTCCCAGCTGCGCCCGCATCCCGCACTGGGTGACGACCGCGGCCACGGCGTCCATGTGGAAGTAGCTGTCCGCGAAGGTCGTGACCCCCGCGCGGATCATCTCGGCGCAGGCCAGCCGGGCGCCCAGGATCACGTCCCGCACCGTGAGGTTGGACTCGACGGGCCAGACGACGTCGTTGAACCACTCCTCGGTGGGCAGGTCCTCGGCGAGTCCGCGCAGGGCGGCCATGGGCGCGTGCGTGTGGCAGTTGATCAGGCCGGGGAGGGCGACCTGGCCGCGTGCGTCGATGTTCTCGACGGCGGGCACCGCGGCCCCGGCGGCGGCGGTCGTCACGGACTCGACGACCCCGTCGCGTACGACCACGGCCGCGTCCTGCTCGAAGCCGATCCGTTCGCGGTCGTCGTGCACGAGGACGGTGCAGCCGGTGATGACGAGATCGGCGGGCCCGGCGGAAGCGGGAGAAGAGGCGGAGGAAGGCGTCATCACGCCAACGTAAGGGGCCTGCCCACGCGCCCGCGTCGCTCGGCGAGTTCGTCCCGCAGGGCGGCGAGCCGTTCGGTGTGGCGAGGGGTGAGCCGGCCGGTGTCGTCGAGGTGCACGGCGCACGCGGTGGTGGTGTCGACGAGCCGTTCGAGGACCGCGGCGACCTCGTCGGTGCCCCGGGAGTGCCGGGCGAGGGCGGGCAGTTCGGCGGCGGCCCGGGCGCCGGCGGCGCGGGCCTCGGCGAGGGTGCGGTAGGCCTCCCGGCGCAGCGTCCACCGGGTGGCGCGGTCGTCGGACTCGCCCAGTACGTGGGTGAGGTAGGCCTGTGCGGCGGCGTCGGCGGCGTCGATTCCGGCCCGGATGCCGGCGCCCCGCGGCCCCGGCATCGGCAGGTGCCCGGCCACCAGGACGATCGCGCAGGCCAGCAGCGTCTCCCCGATGCGGCCCGCGGAGGCCTGCGGTTCGCCGCCGACCATGACCAGGGCGAGGACGAGGACGGTGACGACGGTGGTCTGGGCGGCGAAGTGCCGCGCGGCGACCGGTACCAGGGCACCGCAGACGGCGACGAGTGCGACGAGCCCCTCCGGCCGGGGCAGCAGGGCCGCGAACCCGGCGAACAGCAGCGCCCCGAGCACCGTCCCGGCCGCCCGGCACAGCACCCGGGACACGAGCGGGCCGAGGTCGGGCTTGACGAGGAAGACGGCAGTGGCGGGCAGCCAGTACCAGTGCTGGTGGGAGCCGTACCAGTGACCGTGGTGCAGCGCCTGGGCGACGGCGGCACTGGCGCCGAAGCACAGGCCGACCCGCAGCCCGTACTCCCGCCCGCCCGGGCCGAGCACGGCGCGCGCCGCGGAGCGGGGTGATCGCCTGCGGACGTGCAGGTCGGGGCCCCTGCCCCGGTCGAAGGCCTCCGCCGCGTGCAGCAGGGCGTCGTCCAGGGCGCGCAGGGCGGGATCGGTCCGGCTGGGCGCGGGCAGCGGCCCGGCGTGGGTGTTGCCGCGGACGGCGGCCGCGAGCCTCAGGGGCCCTTCGACGGCCCGCGCGGGCACCGCCCGCCCCGCCCAGGCGAGCGCGGTCGCGGCCTCGCCGAGGGGCAGTGCGGCGGCGTACTGCGCGTGCAGCCGGCGTTCGGCCGCGGTGGAGGCACGGCGCCGAAGCCGGGGTCCGGCGAGCGCGTCCTGCGCATGGTCTAGGGCGGCGGTGAGCGCGGCCCGGCGGGCCGTGGCGTGCTCCGTGCCGACGGCGTCGAGCAGGGCGGCGACGGCCTGGTAGACGTCGGCGACGGCGGCCCGCTCCCCGTCGAAGCGGAAGTCGAGACGGAGATCGCCGGCGAGCGAGGTGGGCGTGGGCAGGACCAGCCGCAGCAGGAGCAGCCATCCGGCGCCGGCGAGGAAGGCGAGCACGCTCTGCCACCCGGGGCCGGGCAGCGGCATTCCGGCGCCCACGGCCGCGGTGACCAGCAGCTGCGTCCCCGTGCCCGACGCTACAGGGCCGACGGCGCTGACGCTTCCCGCGACCAGGCCGAGACCGGTCAGCACCGACGTCAGCGCCACGGCTCCGAGATGGTGCCCGGCGTACGTCCCCACGAGCAGCCCGACGGCCCCCGCGAGCGCGGGTACGCCGATCCGGCGCACGGAGGCGCGGCGGCTGCCCGGCCGGTCGTTGATGCCGGCCAGCATGGCGGCGATCGCGGCGACGACTCCGAGGGAGGCCCGCCCGGCGCCCAGGGCCACGATCAGCAGCGGCCCGCCGGCCAGCGCGCCCCGGGCCACCGCGTTCCAGGGCACGGGGCCGCGCTGGGCGCTGAGGGCATGGCCGAGCCAGGGCGGGAGCGCGTGGGCTGCGGTGCGGAACACGGGGTGCGGGGCTCCTGTCGTCCGGGCGAGGCGGTGGTGAGCCTTCGGGCGACGGTGGCCGGGCTGGGCTGGTGCGGTGCTGCGCCGTCAAGCCTACGACGGGTTCTCGAAGGCGCGGAAACGGTCCTGTTTCGGGAAGATGAAGGCCGTCGGGCACCACGGCGCACGGCGGTGCGCTCAGGGGCGGGCGGCCTCCACGGCCTCGCGCAGCACTGTCGCGGCCCGCGTCACCGAGTGCGCCAGGGCCTGTGGTTCCGGTGTCAGACCGGCGAGCAGCGCGTCGATCCCGCCCAGCCCGGCCTGCTCGACCATTCCCTTCTCGTTGGTGACCCACTCCCCCCGCGCCGCCAGTACCGCGTGTGCCGTCTGGGCCGTGGCGAGGGCGACCGCGCCGGCGACCTGGGTGAGGGCGCCCCTGGGGGCGTGGCCGGCCTCGGCGTAGGCGAGGGTGGCGGTGGCCGCGCCGTACCAGCGTTCGGGTGCGGTGGCGCGCAGGGCCTCCGGGTAGGCGGGGCGGGGCAGGTCGCCGCGCAGTACCTGGTTGATCGCCAGCTCGGCGACCACGAGGTAGGTCGGGATGCCCGCCAGGTGGAACATCAGCGGCTCGACGCCGAAGCGGCCCGCCTCCGCCTCCTGCACCTCGTGCTCGACCGTGTCGAGGTCGCGGTAGTGCACGTCGACCCGGCGCCCGTCGATCGTCAGCCAGGCGCCCCCGTTGAAGACGCCGCCGCCCCAGGCGCCGATCTCCGAGATCTCGCCCGCCCAGCCGACGGCGCGCAGGTCCGCCGGGTCGAAGGCGCCCCGGTAGTAGACCGCGAGGTCCCAGTCGCTGTCCGGTCCGTGCGTACCCCGCGCCCGGGATCCGCCGAGGGTGACCGCACGGACCGCGGGCAGGGCGGCGAGCCGGTCCGCCGTGGTGTCGAGGAAGGCCTGGTCCGTGAGGGTGGGTGCGGGCACTGGTGCGGGCTCCTGACGGTGCGGGCGGGACGGGGGCCGACTCCGGAGCCTAGGCGGCCGGAGGGCGGGCCGCGAGCGAAAATCGGATGCGCGGCGCGGGCCGGGAACGGACGATCGGGGAGTCGTCCGTCCGCCTTCCAGGAGTCCACGTGATCCAGCGCGTCACCGTGCCCGGCCTCTTCCCGCCGCCCGTCTACTCCCACGCCTCCGTCGTCGAGGCCGGGACCAGGCTCGCCTTCCTCGCCGGTTCCGTCCCGCTCGACGCGGAGGGGAAGCTGGTCGGCGAGGGCGACCCGGTCCGGCAGGCCGAGCAGGTGATCGCGAACCTCACCGAGCAGCTGCGCGCCGTCGGAAGCGGGCTGGAGCACGTGCTGTCGACCGACGTGTACGTCGTGAGCACCGAAACCGCCGCGCTGTCCGCCGTCTGGGACGTCGTCGAGGCGTCCGGGCTCAGCACCGGTCCGCACTCCTCGACCCTGCTCGGCGTGAGCTGCCTCGGCTACCCGGGACAGCTGGTGGAGATCACCGCGACCGCGGCGGTGCCGGAGCCGGGCCGCCCGTGAGCGGGGAGCCGGGTACCGGGGCGGAGCTGGGTATCGGGGCGGAGCCGGGTATCGAGGCCGAGCCGGGCACCGGGGCCGAGCCGGGCACCGGGGCCGAGCCGGGCACCGGGGCCGAGCCGGGCACCGGGGCCGAGCCGGGCTCCGGGGCCGAGCCGGGCTCCGGGGCGGGCACCCGGACCGTGGTCCTGCGGCGCGCCCGCGCCGCCGACGCGCGTGCGGCGGCCGACGTCTGGCTGCGCTCCTTCGCTGCCGCCCTGCCGACCGTGGTCCGGCCGCGCTCGGACACCGAGGTGCGTGCGTGGTTCCGGCACGTGGTGGTGGAGCGGTACGAGACCTGGGTGGCGGAGGGGGCCGACGGCGCGGTGGCCGGTGTGATGGTGCTGGAGGGCGAGGAGCTGTCCCAGCTGTACCTCGCCCCCGAGCGGCGCGGCCGCGGGATCGGCGACCGGTTCGTCGCCCTGGCCAAGGAGCGCCGGGCGGACGGGCTGTCGCTGTGGACCTTTCAGGTCAACGCGCCCGCGCGGCGCTTCTACGAGCGGCACGGTTTCACCCCCGTGGAGTGGACGGACGGCGACCGCAACGAGGAGCGGGAGCCGGACGTGCGCTACGTGTGGCGGCCCCGGCGGTCCTAGCTCCTCATCGGCCGGTCACCGCGCGCGTACTTGTCCGTGTCGCCCCGCGCGTACTTGTCCGTCGCCGCCAGCAGGGCCTCGTCGCCGATCGTCCCGGCGTCGTGCCCGGCCTCGTCCACGATCACCAGCTCGCTCTCCGGCCAGCTGTGGTGAAGCCGCCAGACGATGCCGAGGAGGTTGCCGAAGTCCAGGCTGCCCTGGACCAGGGTGCCGGGGATGCCCTTCAGCAGGTGGGCGTCCCTGAGGACCACGCCCTCGTCGTTGCCGTCGCCGAGGAAGTGGTCGTTGCCCCAGTAGTGCGTGACGGTGCGGGCGAAGCCCCTGCGGAACTCCGGGTCCTGGAACCGGGGGACCGAGCCGGGCGGTGCCGGGATCATGGCCGTCTCCCAGTCGGTCCAGGCCCGCGCGGCCCGCTCGCGCACCGCCGCGTCCGGCGACTCCAGCAGGCGGTTGTACGCGGCGGCCAGGTTTCCGTCGCGTTCGTCCGGGGGCAGTTCGGCGAGGAACCGCTCGTGCGCCTCGGGGAAGACGTTTCCCAGCCCGCGCGTCAGAAGGGCGACTTCGGCGTTGGAGCCGGTGGCGACCCCGGTCAGCACCAGCTCGGTCACCACGCCCGGGTGCGTCTGCGCGTACCGCAGGCCCAGGGCGGAGCCCCACGACACGCCCCACACCAGCCAGCGCTCGATGCCCAGGTGGGCCCGCAGCCGCTCCAGGTCCGCCATGACGTGGGCGGTCGTGTTGACGCTCATGTCGGTGTCGTGGACGCTCGCCCGGGGCCGCGAACGTCCGGCGCCCCGCTGGTCGAGGAGGACGATCCGGTAGGCGGCGGGGTCGAAGTAGCGCCGGTGCCCCTCGGTCGCCCGGCTGCCGGGTCCGCCGTGCAGCACCAGCGCGGGCTTGCCGTGCGGGTTCCCGCAGGTCTCCCAGTACACGTGGTTGCCGTCGCCGACGTCGAGCATGCCGTGGTCGTACGGTTCGATCTCCGGATACAGGCCCATCGGAGCACCGTAGCCGCGTCGGCCCAGTCCGCTCATCCCCTTTACCCGGCGGGCAGCCCGGCCGCATCCGCCGCCGTGCGCAGCACCTCGCGCAGCATCTCGGGGGTGAGCCGGCCGGTGAAGGTGTTGCGCTGGCTGACGTGGAAGCAGCCGAAGAGGTCCAGACCCGGCCCGTCGTCCGGGGCGTCCAGCGTCACGTGCCCGCCGTGTGCGAAGGCCGGCCGGGGCCGGGGTACGGTCCAGCCCGCCGCCGCGAACGCGGGCAGCGCCGCCTGCCAGCCGAAGGCGCCGAGGACGACCACCGCACGCAGGGTCGGCCGCAGCAGCCCCAGCTCCTGGACGAGCCAGGAACGGCAGGTGTCCCGTTCGGCGGGGGTGGGCTTGTTCGCGGGCGGGGCGCAGTGCACCGGCGAGGTGACGCGCACGCCGTACAGCTCCAGGCCGTCGTCCACGCGGACCGCGGTGGGCTGCGAGGCGAGGCCCACGTCGTACAGCGCCCGGAACAGGACGTCTCCGGAGCGGTCGCCGGTGAACATCCGCCCGGTGCGGTTGCCGCCGTGGGCCGCGGGGGCCAGTCCGACGATCAGCAGCCGCGCGTCCGGCGGGCCGAAGCCGGGCACCGGCCTGCCCCAGTACGTCCAGTCGGCGAAGGCGGCCCGCTTGGTGCGGGCGACCTCCTCGCGCCACTCGACCAGTCTCGGGCAGGCCCGGCATCCCGCGATGCGCTGGTCGAGTACGGAAAGGCCGCCGGTGTCCATGCGTCCACCGTAAGACCCCGGCCGCCAGGTCGGGGCCGCCAGGTAGGCGCCGCCCGCGCTCCCCGCTGCCCGACGAGGTCCACGAGGTCCACGAGGTCCGTCGGCCGGGTCGCCAAAATTGCGGTCCGCTGTGCCGGGCCGGGCGGTTAGGGTCGGACCATGGCTTCCGAGCATGACGAGGGCGGGAGCGGCCCGGTGGCCGCCCCGCAGGACGGCGCCGCAGCCGCGGCCGTGGTACCGGACCCGAAGACGGCGGCGGCGATCGCCGCCGCCGAGGCGGCCGGGCCGCAGAACGGCGAGAGCGTCCGGGTGGACAGCTGGATCTGGGCCGTCCGCCTGATCAAGACCCGTTCCCTGGGCGCGACCGCCTGCCGCGGCGGCCATGTCCGGGTGAACGGCGAGCGGGTGAAGCCCGCCCATGCGCTCCGCGTCGGCGACGAGGTGCGCCTGCGACAGGAGGGCCGGGAACGGGTCGTCGTCGTGAAGCGGCTGATCCGCAAGCGCGTCGGTGCGCCGGTCGCCGTCCAGTGCTACGTCGACAACTCCCCGCCGCCCCCGCCCCGCGAGGCCGTCGCCCCGGCCGGGATCCGCGACCGCGGCGCCGGACGCCCGACCAAGCGCGACCGCCGCGAGATGGACCGGCTGCGCGGGCTGGAGGGCCTGAGCAGTTCCCGGAGGGACGCGGGGACCGGGCCCTGAGCAACCCGCGGGCCGCGCACGCCCGATCAGCCGCGCCGGGCCCGGTCCCGTACCAGTCGGCGCAGCTCTTCGTTGTGCTCGCGCCGGGCCCCGGCGATGACCAGGAGCGGCACCAACAGGACGAGCGGCGTCGCCGCGTTCGCACCGTCGAAGTAGGTGAGCTGGACGACGAACGCGCCCACCATCAGCGCGCTCAGCGCCGTCGCCGCCACCGACTGAAGCACTGGGACGACCAGGGCGACCGCTCCCGCCAGCTCCAGGACACCGATCGCGTACATGCCCACGTCGCCCCAGCCCATCTCGGCGAAGGTGTCGGCCGCCGAGGAGTGCCCGATCAGCTTGGGCAGGGCGCTCGCGAGGGCGAAGAACAGGGCGAGGAGCACCTGCACCACGCGCAGGGCGACGCGGCGGCCACGCCGGCGGACCGGCAGGGTGGGGGCGGTCGAAACGGTGGTGTCGGACATGGCGGTCTCCCCTGGGCTGGGCGGTGCGTGCTGCTGTCGGACGGCAGACCGCTCCCCGCTCAGGAACTCATCGCGGGGCCGGCACGGCCCTCACCCACGTCCCGTCGTCGGTGAGATACCGGTCCACCGCCAGTCCCGCCTCCCCGAGCGCCGCCTCGAACTGCTCCCTGGTCAGTGGGCGGGCCCGGAAGGTCTGGGTCCAGACGGCGTCCGGGAACTCGTACTCCGCGCGGACCGAGTTGACGCCGTCGCCCACCGGGTCCGCCGACAGGATCCGCACGGTGAAGCCACTGGGGTCCACCCGCTCACGCGGCAGATTCGTGTGATAGTCCGCCCCCTCCCGCTGGATCAGTACACAGCCGTCCTCCGCCACGTGCCGGGCGCAGGCGCGCAGCAGTCCCTGCCGCACCTCGACGTCCCCGGTGTGTATGAGGAACGACGCCAGCGTCACCGCGTCGAAGCGCTCACCGAGGTCGAGGTCCTCGATCGGGCTGCGCACGGTGCGGGCCCCGCGCACGTGCGCCAGCATCTCGGCGGACTCGTCCACCGCGGTGACCGCGTACCCCCGCTCCAGCAGCGGGTGGGTCATCCGCCCCACCCCGCTGCCCAGCTCCAGAATCCGCGCGCCCTCGGGCACGGCCGCGGCGACGATGTCCGGCTCGGCTCCGGCGGGCAGCCGCGCGTAGAGCTCGACCGCGCAGCCGTCCGGGGTGATGGCTCCGGGTCCTGTCCCCTGGTGTCCCTCTCGCATTCTCAGCTCCATGTCCGTCCAACGGCCCGCGTCCGCACAGCCGTTCCCCTCGGGAGCCGGTTCACCCGACCGAGTGAATGTGCCTGTTACCGGAGGCGGCCGGTCCGGCGGTACGGCTCGCTTTCCCCTCCCGTCCTGCCGCAGTACGTTCGAAACAGGAGAGTCCGGGAGTGGTGAACGGATGCGTACGGGCAGTGAACCGGCGACCGCACGCAGTGCCCTGCGGGCGCGGTTCTGGCTGAGCCTGTGGGGGCTGGTCTGGGCGGTCTTCGGCACGGCCGCCTTCGCGCTCACGGGGCACTTCGGCTGGGCACTGGCCTGCGGGGTGCTGTGGCTCGTCGCCACGGCCGACCTGACCGTGGTCCTCCGGCACCTCCGCCAGGGCCCGCACTACCAGCCGGGCCGCGACGTCCCGCCCTACCCGCCGCCAAAACGCTGACCGTCAGGAGTCGAAGCGCGCCTGTTGCAGGTACTCCGGGTTCGGGTCCAGCGCCGCCGCCAGCCGGAAGTGGCGCCTGGCCTGGTCCGGGCAGCCCCGGCGTTCGTAGGTGCGGGCGAGGGCGAAGTGCGCGAAGGCGTTGTCCGGCTCGCGCTCCAGGACGATGGTGAACTCCAGCTCGGCCGGTCGCAGTTGCGCCGCGGCGAAGAAGGCACGCGCGCGCAGCAGCCGGGCGGCGGTGTTCTCGGGGTGGGCGCCGATGACGCCGTCGAGCAGCTTCACCGCACCGCGCGGGTCGCGCGCCGCGAGCAGTTGCTCGGCGGCGCGGAAGTCGATGACGTCCGTCTCCGGCGTACGTCCGGTCGAACCGCTTGTCTCGGGCACGGCAGAGTCCTTCCCTCGCTGGGATGGATCAACGCACGCGCCGGATCCGCTATTCCGTGTGCGCCCTGCGCACCAGTTCGTCCCAGACCTCCGCGACGCGCCGCCGCAGCTCGTCCAGCGGTACGTCGTTGTCGACGACCAGGTCCGCGATCTCCCGGCGCTGCTCGCGCGTCGCCTGGGCGGCCATGCGGGCCCGCGCGTCCTGCTCGGTCATGCCGCGCAGTCGCACCAGCCGGTCGAGCTGGGTGGCCGGGTCGGCGTCCACGACGACCACGAGGTCGTACAGCGGCGCCAGGCCGTTCTCCGTGAGCAGGGGGACGTCGTGGACGACGACGGCGTCCTCGGCGGCGGTCTCCTCGAGGGCGCGGGAGCGCTCACCGACCAGTGGGTGCACGATGCCGTTCAGGACGGCCAGCTTCTTCGGGTCGGCGAACACGATCGAGCCCAGTTTAGGCCGGTCCAGAGCGCCGTCCCGGGCGAGGACGTCCTCGCCGAAGGCCGCCACGACCGCGGCGAGCCCCGGTGTCCCGGGGGCGACGACCTCGCGCGCGATCCGGTCGGCGTCGATCAGTACGGCACCGTGCTCGACGAGGAGCCGGGACACCTCGCTCTTGCCGGCGCCGATCCCGCCGGTCAGGCCCACCTTCAGCATGAGCGGAAGCTTAGAGGGTGCCGGTCACGCCGTCAGTTGTCGCCCTCCCGCTCCGCGAGGAACCGTTCGAACTCGCGGCCGATCTCGTCCGCGGAGGGGATCTCGACGGGCTCGGCGAGCATGTTGCCCCGGGTCTCGGCGCCGGCGGCCGCGTCGTACTGGTGCTCCAGCCCCTGGACGAGGGCGGTGAGCTCCTCGTCGCCTTCCTGGATCTGCCGGTCGATCTCCGTCTGGGTGCGGTGGGCTTCCGTGCGCAGGGAGTGCGCGATGCCCGGCAGGACCAGTCCGGTCGCCGCGGTGATCGCCTCCAGGACGGTCAGGGCCGCGTCCGGGTAGGCGGAGCGGGCGATGTAGTGCGGGACGTGCGCGGCGACGCCGAGCACGTCGTGGCCGGCCTGCGCGAGCCGGTACTCGACGAGTGCCTCGGCGCTGCCGGGGACCTGCGCCTCCTCGAAGGGGCTGCGGTGGCCCGGCACCAGGTCGGTGCGGGTGCCGTGCGGGGTGATGCCGACGGGGCGGGTGTGCGGGACGCCCATCGGGATGCCGTGGAAGCTCACCGACAGACGGACGCCGAGCCGCTCCACGATCTGCCCCACGGCGGCGGCGAAGCGCTCCCACTCGACGTCCGGCTCGGGGCCCGACAGGAGCAGGAAGGGCGCTCCGGTGGCGTCCTGGACGAGCCGCACCTCGATGGTGGGCTCCTCGTAGTCCGACCAGGTGTCCCGCTTGAAGGTCAGCAGCGGACGGCGCGCGCGGTAGTCCACGAGCCGGTCGTGGTCGAAGCGGGCGACGACCTGGTGGGGCAGCGCGTCGAGCACCTGGTCGACGATCTGGTCGCCGGTCTCACCGGCGTCGATGTATCCGTCGAAGTGGTACAGCATGACCAGTCCGGCCGACTCCTGGGCGAGTGCCATGTCGACGACGGCAAGGCCCTTCGGCTCCCAGGCGTACAAATCCTGCGGATCAAGCACAGTGACCGCTCCCCTCCTCGTGTTCACACCTCACAACGCCCTTGCGGGGTGGGGCATTCCCGGCGGACACACCGAAGGGGCCGCACCTCGGAAGGTGCGGCCCCTCGGTCAACCGCTGTGCTTCAACCGCCGTGTGTCAGCGGCCGGTGCGCAGAGCCTCAGCTCTGGCCGCCGGCGAGCTTCTCACGCAGCGCGGCCAGCGCCTCGTCCGACGCCAGGGCGCCGGAGTTGTCGCCGCCCTCGGAGGAGTACGAGCCGCCGCCGCCACCACCGGACGCGACCGGAGCCGCACCCGCGGTGTCGACACCCTCGGCAGCGGCCTTCTCGTCCGCCTCGCGGGACTTGATGACCTGCGCCTGGTGCTGCTCGAAGCGCTGCTGGGCCTCGGCGTACTGCGTCTCCCAGGCCTCGCGCTGGGTCTCGTAGCCCTCGAGCCAGTCGTTGGTCTCGGGGTCGAAGCCCTCGGGGTAGATGTAGTTGCCCTGGTCGTCGTAGGACGCGGCCATGCCGTACAGGGTCGGGTCGAACTCGACCGTCGACGGGTCGGCACCGAAGGCCTCGTTGGCCTGCTTCAGCGAGAGGCTGATGCGGCGGCGCTCGAGGTCGATGTCGATGACCTTGACGAAGATCTCGTCGTTGACCTGGACGACCTGCTCCGGGATCTCCACGTGGCGCTCGGCCAGCTCGGAGATGTGGACCAGACCCTCGATGCCCTCGTCCACGCGGACGAACGCACCGAACGGCACCAGCTTCGTGACCTTGCCGGGCACGACCTGGCCGATCTGGTGGGTGCGGGCGAACTGCTGCCACGGGTCTTCCTGGGTCGCCTTCAGCGACAGGGAGACGCGCTCGCGGTCCATGTCCACGTCGAGGACCTCGACGGTGACTTCCTGGCCGACCTCGACAACCTCGGACGGGTGGTCGATGTGCTTCCAGGAGAGCTCGGAGACGTGGACCAGACCGTCGACGCCACCCAGGTCCACGAAGGCACCGAAGTTGACGATCGAGGAGACGACGCCGGAACGGACCTGACC
Organism: Streptomyces sp. CS113; assembly: GCF_002188365.1. NCBI lineage: Bacteria > Bacillati > Actinomycetota > Actinomycetes > Kitasatosporales > Streptomycetaceae > Streptomyces > Streptomyces sp. CS113. The sequence continues at coordinate 6,484,849 of NZ_KZ195574.1, read as the reverse complement.
CTTCTGGAGGGTCGTGAGGAACGTCTGGCGGACCTCGGACTGGGTCTGCTCCAGCCAGGCACGGCGGGACAGGACCACGTTGTTGCGGTTCTTGTCCAGCTCGATGATCTTCGCCTCGAGCTCCTTGCCCACGTAGGGCTGGAGGTCGCGGACGCGGCGCATCTCGACCAGGGAGGCCGGGAGGAAGCCGCGGAGGCCGATGTCGAGGATGAGACCACCCTTGACGACCTCGATGACGGTACCGGTGACGATGCCGTCCTCTTCCTTGATCTTCTCGATGGTGCCCCAGGCACGCTCGTACTGGGCGCGCTTCTTCGAGAGGATCAGGCGGCCTTCCTTGTCCTCCTTCTGGAGGACCAGGGCCTCGATCTCGTCACCGACGGCGACGACCTCGTTGGGGTCGACGTCGTGCTTGATCGAGAGCTCGCGGCTCGGGATGACACCTTCGGTCTTGTAACCGATGTCGAGCAGGACCTCGTCCCGGTCGACCTTCACGATGACGCCGTCGACGATGTCGCCGTCGTTGAAGTACTTGATCGTCTCGTCGATCGCGGCGAGGAAGGCTTCCTCGTTACCGATGTCGTTGACCGCAACCTGCGGGGTGGTGGCGGTGGTCTCGGTGCTGCTCGTCATGTGGGAAAGGGCTCCGGTACGGACATTGAAGTCGTAGGTACTGCTTACGCCGGGAGCCCGTTTCGCTCTGCAGAAGCCGGACAGCCAAGGAAGTGTCACCGAAACCAGGGGTGACACCTCGAGAACCGAGGGGACATACAACAGATGCGAGCGCGACCTGCTACGTCTGAGGTGCGCAGGCCCGCAGCGCAACTTGTAGCATACGGGGGCAGCCGGGCAGGGTCAATGCGCGAAGCCGCACACCCGGGGCGGATCGTCGCATACCCGGCACAAGAGCCGTCTCCCGAGGCCACACGGACCCCTGGATGCCCCTTGCGTGACACGCGGGGCGGGCGGCACGGAAGAGCCCGCAGACTAGTACGAGGGAGCCGGTCATCCAAGAGGGAGTCGAAGCATCCGAACCCGAGGCCACCCGGCGTGCCGCCGGTGTCACGGAGAGTTCCCGCGCCAACCGCGGCTGGTGGGACCGGAACGCGGACGAGTACCAGACCGAGCACGGCACCTTCCTCGGCGACGACCGCTTCGTGTGGTGTCCCGAGGGGCTGGACGAGGTGGAGGCGGAGCTGCTCGGCCCGCCGGAGGAGCTGAAGGGCAAGGACGTCCTGGAGATCGGCGCCGGCGCCGGCCAGTGTTCGCGCTGGCTGACCGCCCAGGGTGCCCGTCCGGTGGCCCTGGACCTCTCCCACCGCCAGCTCCAGCACGCCCTGCGCATCGGCGGCGCGTTCCCCCTGGTGTGTGCCGACGCGTCGGTGCTGCCCTTCGCGGACGGCTCGTTCGACCTGGCGTGTTCGGCGTACGGGGCGCTGCCGTTCGTCGCCGACCCGCGGCTGGTGCTGCGGGAGGTGCGCCGGGTGCTGCGTCCCGGCGGCCGCTTCGTCTTCTCCGTGACGCACCCGCTGCGGTGGGCGTTCCCGGACGAGCCGGGCCCCGAGGGGCTGTCGGTCTCCGCCTCGTACTTCGACCGGACGCCGTACGTCGAGCAGGACGACGAGGGCCTCGCGGTGTACGTCGAGCACCACAGGACGCTCGGCGACCGGGTGCGGGACGTGGTGACGTCGGGGTTCCGGCTGGTGGACCTCGTCGAGCCGGAGTGGCCGGACTGGAACACCTCGGAGTGGGGCGGCTGGTCGCCGCTGCGCGGGCATCTGATCCCGGGGACGGCGATCTTCGTCTGCGAGCGCGACTGAGCCGTACCGGGAGGCGGGCGCCCGCGCGTGGAGGGCGGTTTCGCGGACGTACGACACTGGGGACGTGATCCGTTACGACGCCCTGGACGCGCTGCCCGTGCGCGGTGCCCTGCCCGCGCTGCACGACGCCCTGGAGGGGCACGGCACGGCGGTGCTGGTCGCGCCGCCCGGCACCGGCAAGACGACGCTGGTGCCGTTGGCGCTGGCCGGGCTGCTGGGCGGCGAGGAGGCTCCCGCGCGGCGGGTGGTCGTGGCCGAGCCGCGCCGGATCGCCGCGCGGGCGGCGGCCCGCCGGATGGCGTGGCTGCTGGGTGAGAAGCCGGGCGCGAGTGTCGGGTACACCGTGCGCGGGGAGCGGGTCGTCGGGCGCCGCACGCGCGTGGAGGTCGTCACGACCGGTGTGCTGCTCCAGCGGCTCCAGCGGGACCAGGAGCTGACGGGCGTCGACGCGGTGGTGCTGGACGAGTGCCACGAGCGGCACCTGGACGCGGACACGTCGGCGGCCTTCCTGTGGGACGTGCGGCAGGCCCTGCGGCCCGAGCTGCGGCTGGTGGCGGCGTCGGCCACGACCGACGCGGAGGGCTGGTCCCGGCTGCTGGGCGACGCGCCGGTCGTCGAGGCGCACGGCGTGTCGTACCCCGTCGAGGCCGTGTGGGCGCCGCCGGTGCGGCCGGTACGGCCACCGCACGGGATGCGGGTGGACCCGGCGCTGCTCGCCCACGTGGCCTCGGTGGTACGGCGGGCGCTGGCCGAACGGGACGGGGACGTGCTGTGCTTCCTGCCCGGCGTCGGCGAGATCTCCCGCGTCGCCGGGCAGCTGGGGGCGCTCGCGGACGTGGACGTGCTCCAGGTGCACGGGCGGGCGCCCGCGGCCGTGCAGGACGCGGTGCTGGCGCCCGGGGCGCGGCGCAGGGTGGTACTGGCGACCTCGGTGGCCGAGTCGTCGCTGACCGTTCCGGGCGTGCGGGTGGTGGTGGACGCGGGTCTTGCGCGGGAGCCGCGGGTGGACCACGCGCGCGGGCTCAGCGCGCTGACGACGGTACGGGCCTCGCGGGCGGCGGCGCGGCAGCGGGCGGGCCGGGCCGGGCGCGAGGCGCCGGGAGTGGTGTACCGCTGCTGGGCGGAGGCGGAGGACGCCCGGCTGCCGCGGTTCCCGGCCTCGGAGATCAAGGTGGCCGACCTGACGGCCTTCGCGTTGCAGGCGGCCTGCTGGGGCGATCCGGACGCGTCCGGTCTGGCGCTGCTCGATCCGCCGCCGGGCGGGGCGATGGCGGCCGCGCGGTCGGTGCTGGAGGCGGTCGGCGCGGTGGACTCCACCGGCCGGGCGACGGAGCGAGGCGTACGGCTGGCCCGCCTCGGCCTGCACCCCCGGCTGGGCCGCGCGCTCCTGGACGCGGCGGAGCCGAGTGCGGGGGCCGCGTCCCCGCCCGCCTCGCCCTCGCCGGCGGAGCCTGCCGACCGCACCGGTCCGCGGGCCTCGGGTACGGGCGCGTCGTCGGCGCGGACCGCGCCCGCACGGCACACCGCCGGCGGCCCGGCGCGCACGGCCGCCCCGGGGGCCGGGAGCTCCGAGGCCGGGACTCCTGGGGCGCGCGACCGCGGCACGGCCGCGCCGCGGCCCCACACCTCCGCGACGGGCGGTTCCGGGGCGAGGACCGCCGGGGCGGCGGGCTTCGGGGGCGGCCGGGCGGAGGTGGTCGCCGAGGTGGTGGGGCTGTTGAGCGAGGAGGCGCCGCGGGAGTACGGGGACGAGCTGGTGTCCGTGCTGCGGGCGGCTCGGCGGGGCGGTGACGCGTACGGGGCCCGGTGGCGGGCCGAGGTGCGGCGACTGCGGGCCGCCGTGGACGGCGGGGACGGCGGGGACGGCGGGCCGGGACAACCGGTCGGCGACGACACCCTCGCCGGTCTGGTGGCCGCCCTGGCGTTTCCCGAGCGGGTGGCCCGGAAGGACGGCGGTTCGTACCTGATGGTCTCCGGCACCCGGGCGGAACTGCCGGAGGCGTCCGCGCTGCGCGGGGCGCCGTGGATCGCCGTCGCCGTGGCCGACCGGCCGGTGGGCAGGGGGCACGCGCGCGTGCAGCTCGGCGCGGCCGTCGACGAGGAGACCGCCCGGCTCGCGGCGGGAGCGCTGCTGACGGAGCGGGACGAGGTGCACTGGGCCGACGGAGACGTGGTGTCCCGGCGGGTCGAACGGCTCGGGGCGGTGGAACTGGCGGCGCGGCCCCTCACCGACGCCGACCCCGCGCTCGTACGGGGCGCGCTGCTGGAGGGGCTGCGGCGGGAGGGGTTCGGGCTGCTGGGCCGGTCGGCCGACGCCGAGCTGCTGCGCAAGCGGCTCGCGTTCCTGCGCCGCCACCTCGGTGAGCCCTGGCCGGACGTCACGGACGAGGCGCTGCTCGCGCGCGCGGACGAATGGCTGGAGCCCGAACTCGGCCGGGCCCGGCGGCGGGCCGACCTGGGGCGGATCGACGCCGGGCAGGCGTTGACGCGGCTGCTGCCCTGGGCGTCCGGGGAGGCGGCGCGGCTCGACGAGCTGGCCCCCGAGCGGATCCTCGTCCCCAGTGGGTCCAGGATCCGGATCGACTACGGCGACCCCGGACAGCCCGTCCTCGCCGTGAAGTTGCAGGAGATGTTCGGGCTCCAGCGGTCACCCGAGATCGCCGGGGTGCCGCTCCTCGTACATCTGCTCTCCCCCGCGGGCCGCCCCGCCGCGGTCACCGCCGACCTGGCCTCGTTCTGGAAGGACGGCTACCACGGCGTACGGGCGGAGCTGCGCGGCCGGTATCCGAAGCACCCGTGGCCGGAGGACCCGGCCACGGCGGAGCCGACGCGGTACACGAAGGCCCGGCTCGGCAAGTGACCGAGCACCGGCGGGGCGGCTGCCCCGCCGGGCGGGTCGGTGCCTACGCCTCCGGTGCCGTCGAGGGCCCGGTCGACGGGTCCGGCGCCGGTTCGGCCGGCTTGGCCACCTTCAGGGTGATGTCGAGCCGCCCGCCGCCCGGCGTGGTGAGGCGGAGGACGTACGTGCCCTCGGCGTCGTCGGCGTACAGCTTCGGCAGCTCCAGCAAACCCTCGGCGTCGGTCTGCCGGCCGGTCAGCGTACGGACGGCCTTGCCGTCGGCGTCCTTGAAGTAGGGACCCTTGTCGTTCTCGGTCGGGTCGTCCTCGGACTTGATGAGGGTGGCGGTGACGGCGACCTTGTCCGCGACGGCACCCTTGAGGGTGGCCTTCACCGCGATCGGGTCGGCGAACTCGCCGCCCGGCGTGCACGTCAGCTCGGTCTCACCGGTGCTGGTGAGGACGTCGGCGACGCGCTCGGTGACGGTGGCCTTGTAGTCGAGGCCCGGGACGGTGCGGCCGATCACGGTGGCGCGGACGGTGAAGGCGCCGGTCTGCTCGCCCGCCACCAGCGCGGGCGCGACGGCCACGCCGGAGGCGTTGGTGGTGACCGCGGCGACCTTGTCCCCGCCGGTGAAGGCGGCGTCCGTGTCACCCAGGACGGTGAAGCGGATGCGCACCTTGCCGACGGCCTCCCCGGCCTTGGTCTCGGCGCGGGCGCTGATCTTCTTGGCGAACGTGTCGCCCGCGATCGCGGTGAGCCCCGTGCTGCCGGCGTTCTCCAGGTGGTGAACCGTGTCGGTGGGCGTGGGGGGCGGGGTGGGGGTCTCGGTCGGCGGCGTCGGGTCCTTGGGCGGTGTGGAGGGGCCGGTGCCCGGGCTGCCCGGATCGGTGGGCTTGCCCGACGACGGCGGCTTGCTCGGGCTCTGGCCGGGACCGGGCGTCGTACCGGGAGCCCTGGGCGGGGTGCTCGCACCCGTCCGGCCCGGTGACGGACTGGCACCCGCGCGGGTGTCGTCGCTGCGGCCGACCGGGAGGCTGCCGGTGCCGTCCGGGATCTCGTGGGAGCCCTTGCGGTAGTGCTCCAGCCACGACAGGACCGTGTTCAGGTAGTCCTGCGAGTTGTTGTAGCTGAGGATCGCTCGATTGAGGTCGGCCTGGTCGGACAGGTCCCAGTCGAAGCGGCACAAGTAGTGGCCGGCGGCGAGCGCGGCGTCGTAGACGTTGTTGGGGTCTTCCTTGCCGTCGCCGTTGCCGTCGCGGCCCGCCCACGACCAGGTGGACGGGATGAACTGCATGGGGCCGACGGCGTTGTCGTAGCTGCTGTTGCCGTCGTAGACGCCGTTGTCGGTGTCCTTGATGAGCGCGAAGCCGTTGCCGTCGAGCTGCGGGCCGATGATCCTGCCGATCGTGGTGCCGCTGGCGTCGACGCGGCCGCCGCGGGCCTGGCCGGACTCCACCTTGCCGATGGCGGCGAGCAGTTGCCACGGCAGGTTGCAGCCGGGCTTGGCCCGGCGCAGCTCCGACTCGGCCTTCTTGTAGGCGTCGAGGACGGTGGCCGGGATGCCGGCCTCGGACGTACCCCGGGAGGAGGGGGTGCCCGTGGTCGGGGAGGGGTTGGGACTGTTGAGCGGCGGCAGGTCGGTGTAGTAGGGCGAGTTGCCCGTGGCGCTCTCCTCGGCAGGCGCGTCGGACGTCGGCACGTTGTCGGCGGTGGTCTGTCTGCCGTTGCCGTCGGCCGTCACGTCGGGGGCCTGGGACGCGGACAGGGCCGCGACCGCGACCGCCGCCACGGTGGTGGTGACCGCCGCCTTGCGGAGCCTCCTGTCGAAATGCGCCGCCATAGAGTGAACCCCTCCCGTGGACGCCCGCGCGTCCGTCCCGTCCGTTTTCTGCTGTCCTACGCGCCCGTCGTACCGGCTGTGTCCGCCCTGTTGTGACGATCGACCGGCGCAGACGGTTGCACCGCCGGTCCTCCGGGCACCGTGCGCGTCTGTTCGACCCGTACCGTGCCGCAGGCGACCCTACGACAACTTGCTTTGCACGGGCACCCGTTCCTGCCCGATATTCACCACTTGGCCATATGAGGAGTTCTGTTGCCGTTCGCGCCCCGGTCACGCGGCCGCCTTGCCGTCCGGGGCCGTGGTCAGTACCGAGTCGGGCCGCCCGGTCGGGCGCCGAGCGTGTCGGCGGTCGCGACGAACACGGTGAAGGTGTGCGCGGGCCGGGGGCGCGGCAGCAGGGTGAGGGCCAGCGCGAGGTAGCCGCGGGCCAGGTCGGCCCACAGCCGCCAGGCGGGTGTCTCGTGCGGGGCGGCGGTCGCTGGGGCGCGGCGGGCGAGTGGGCGGCGTAGGTCCGTCGCGGTGCGGCGGAGGACCGTCGCGGTGCGGCGCAGGACCGTCGTGAGGGTGGCGGGGGTGCGGCCGGTACTTGCGCCCGGTGCGAACACCGGGACCGGGAGGAGTGGCACGCGGGCGGGTCCGTCGGTGCGTGCCCGTGCCGGTGTCGTCCGGTGGTGGAGCATGCGTATACCCATGCCCGCATCCTCACGGGAGGCCGGGGGCGGGGCGTTTCCGCGGGGGCCACCGGAGTGACGGAAGCGGCGGGCGAGCGGCCCGGGGGCCGCGCACCAGCGCCGGAAGAGTGACCCGGCGTTGCGGGCGGGGGTGCGCAGCCCGACGCCGACGGGCTGGCCGGCGTTGGGGCCGGGGCGGGGTGTGCGCAGCCCGGCGTTGCGGGGTGCCGCTGCGCCCACCCGTGCCGCCCAAGCGGCACGACTGCCCGCAGCGGCGGAGGGCTAGGGGGTGTCGTTTGGATCTTGCCGGGGTCGCGGGGTCTGGCACGCACATCTGCGGCGTTGTCGTCGGTTGCCAACGCTCCGCGTTGTCGCCCTCCTCCGCCTTGCAGCTGCACGCACCAGACCCCGCTCGGGTCGGCCACAAGGCACCGTCGGCCGCGGCCGGCCTGATCCAAACGACACCCCCTAGTGCGCGGCCGACTCCCAGTCCGGGCCCGCGCCGACCGAGACGCCCAGGGGGACCCTGAGCCGCACCGCGTTGGCCATCTCGCGGCGGACCAGCTCCTCCGCCGCGGCGCGCTCGCCCGGGGCGATCTCCAGGACGATTTCGTCGTGGACCTGGAGGAGCATGCGGGACGCGAGGCCGGCCTCGCGCAGCGCCTTGTCCACGTTGAGCATGGCGATCTTGACGATGTCGGCCGCCGTGCCCTGGATCGGCGCGTTCAGGGCCATCCGCTCGGCCGCCTCGCGGCGCTGGCGGTTGTCGCTGTTGAGGTCGGGGAGGTAGCGGCGGCGGCCGAAGAGGGTCGCCGTGTATCCCGTGGCCCGTGCCTCGTCGACGACCCGGCGCAGATAGTCCCGCACGCCGCCGAAGCGCTCGAAGTAGGCGTCCATCAGGCCGCGGGCCTCGGCCGCCTCGATGTTCAGCTGCTGGGAGAGGCCGAAGGCGGACAGTCCGTACGCCAGGCCGTAGGACATGGCCTTGATCTTGCGGCGCATCTCGGCGTCCACGGCCGACTGCTCGACGGAGAAGACCTGGGCGGCCGCGGTGGTGTGCAGGTCCTCGCCGGAGGTGAACGCCTCGGTCAGGCCCGCGTCCTCGGAGAGGTGGGCCATCACCCGCAGCTCGATCTGGCTGTAGTCGGCCGTCATCAGGGACTCGAAGCCCTCGCCGACGACGAACCCGCGGCGGATCGCCCGGCCCTCGTCGGTGCGCACCGGGATGTTCTGGAGGTTCGGGTCGGTGGAGGACAGGCGGCCGGTCGCGGCGACCGTCTGGTTGAACGTGGTGTGGATGCGGCCGTCCGCGGCGATGGTCTTGATCAGGCCCTCCACCGTGACGCGCAGCTTGGCCTGCTCGCGGTGGCGGAGCATGATCACCGGCAGTTCGTTGTCCGTCTGCGCCGCGAGCCAGGCCAGGGCGTCGGCGTCGGTCGTGTAGCCGGTCTTGGTCTTCTTGGTCTTCGGCAGGTTCAGCTCGCCGAAGAGGACCTCCTGGAGCTGCTTGGGCGAGCCCAGGTTGAACTCCCGTCCGGCCGCCGCGTGGGCCTCCTTCACGGCCTGCTGGACGGCGCCCGCGAACATCTGCTCCATGGCCTGGAGGTGCTCCCGGTCGGCCGCGATGCCGTGCCGCTCCATGCGGGCGAGCAGTGCGGAGGTGGGCAGCTCCATGTCGCGCAGCAGGTCCGCGGCGCCGACGTCGGCCAGGCGGCTCTCGAAGGTCTCGCCCAGGTCGAGGATGGCGCGGGCCTGCACCATCAGCACCTCGGCCTCGGCGCCCTCGTCCGCGCCGAAGGCGAGCTGTCCGTCGGCCGCGGCGGCGGGGGCCAGCTCGCGGTGCAGGTACTCCAGGGACAGCGCGTCCAGGTCGAAGGAGCGCCGGCCGGGCTTGACCAGGTAGGCGGCCAGCGCGGTGTCCATGCCCACGCCGGCGACGCTCCAGCCGTGCTCGGCGAAGACGCGCATCGCGCCCTTGGCGTTGTGGAAGACCTTCGGACGGTCCGGGTCGGAGAGCCAGGAGCGGAACGCCGTCTCGTCGGCCTCGTCGAGCTCCGTCGGGTCGAACCAGGCGGCCTTCCCGTCGGACGCGGCGAGCGCGACCTCGGTCACCGATCCGGTGCCCAGGGCCCAGGTGTCGACGGTGGCCACGCCGAGCGGCTGCGCGCCGTGCTCGGTGAGCCAGCCGGCCAGCTCGCCCGTGCCCAGCACAGTGCCGTCCAGCTCGACGCCGTCCGCGACCACCGGGGTGGCCTCGGCCTCCCCGGCGCCCGGGTCGACGGCGTAGAGCCGCTCGCGCAGCGAGGGGTTGCGGATCTCCAGGGTGTCCAGGATCACCGCGACGCCCTTGCGGTCGTAGGCCGTCCGCTCGAGGTCGGTGACCGTCCTGGGCAGCTCGACGCGCCGCTCCAGCTCGGTGAGCCGGCGGTTGAGCTTCACGTTCTCCAGGTGGTCGCGCAGGTTCTGCCCGGCCTTGCCCTTGACCTCGTCGACGCGCTCGACCAGCTCCGCGAACGACCCGAACTGGTTGATCCACTTCGCGGCCGTCTTCTCGCCGACGCCCGGGATGCCCGGCAGGTTGTCGGAGGGGTCGCCGCGCAGCGCCGCGAAGTCGGGGTACTGGGCGGGGGTCAGCCCGTACTTCTCGAAGACCTTCTCCGGCGTGAAGCGGGTCAGCTCGGAGACGCCCTTGGTCGGGTACAGGACCGTGGTGTGCTCGCTGACCAGCTGGAAGGAGTCGCGGTCGCCGGTGACGATCAGCACGTCGAAGCCCTCGGCCTCGGCCTGAGTGGCGAGGGTGGCGATGACGTCGTCCGCCTCGAAGCCCTCGACGGCGAAGCGGGGCACGTGCATGGAGTCGAGCAGCTCGCCGATCAGCTCCACCTGCCCCTTGAACTCGTCCGGGGTCTTGGAGCGGTTCGCCTTGTACTCGGTGAACTCCTCGGACCGCCAGGTCTTGCGGGAGACGTCGAACGCCACCGCGAAGTGCGTGGGCGCCTCGTCGCGCAGGGTGTTGGCCAGCATCGACGCGAACCCGTAGATCGCGTTGGTCGGCTGGCCCGTCGCGGTCGTGAAGTTCTCCGCGGGCAGCGCGAAGAACGCGCGGTACGCCAGCGAGTGCCCGTCCATGAGCATCAGCCGCGGTCGGCCGCCGGAGGTGCTGTCGGTCTTCTTCGATGCTGTCTTCGCCACGACACCGATCCTGCCACGTGCCACTGACAGTCGGCCCCGGCCTCGCCGTCCCGCGGCCTCCCCGCGCCGTCCCACGGCCTCCCCACGCCGTCCTGCGCCGTTCTGCGCCGTTCTGCGCCGGGTGCGCGGCGGCGGCACGCAGGTTCCGCAAGCTTTGCTCACCGTCTCCGCCCCGACCGGACGGACTCGGTGTCGGCGGGGCGTGCGAGGATCGGAGACGTACCTCACAACGCGTAAGCGAAGGAGCGCGCGATGGCGACCAAGCCGCCCAAGGGTGATCCGGTTCAGGACGCGCCGCAGGTCTCGGGACCTCAGCACGCGGCGGCGGGCATCCCGGCGATCGGCCACACCCTGCGAGTCGCGCAGCGGCAGATGGGTGTGAAGCGGACGGCGCTGACGCTCCTGCGCGTCAATCAGAAGGACGGCTTCGACTGCCCGGGCTGCGCCTGGCCGGAGGGGGACCACCGGCACAAGGCGGAGTTCTGCGAGAACGGCGCGAAGGCCGTGGCCGAGGAGGCCACCCTGCGCCGCGTCACCCCGGAGTTCTTCGCCGCGCACCCCGTCGCCGACCTCGCGACCCGCAGCGGCTACTGGCTGGGCCAGCAGGGCCGGCTGACGCACCCGGTGTACCTCCCGGAGGGCGGTGAGCACTACGAACCGGTCACCTGGGAGCGCGCCTTCGGCATCGTCGCGGAGGAGATCGCCGCGCTCGACTCGCCCGACGAGGCGGTCTTCTACACCTCGGGGCGCACCAGCAACGAGGCGGCGTTCCTCTACCAGCTCTTCGCGCGCGAGCTGGGCACCAACAACCTGCCGGACTGCTCCAACATGTGCCACGAGTCGTCCGGCTCGGCGCTCTCCGAGACGATCGGCGTCGGCAAGGGCAGCGTCCTGCTGGAGGACCTGTACAAGTCCGACCTGATCATCGTGGCCGGCCAGAACCCGGGCACCAACCACCCGCGGATGCTCTCCGCCCTGGAGAAGGCCAAGGCGAACGGCGCGCGGATCATCAGCGTCAATCCGCTGCCCGAGGCCGGCCTGGAGCGCTTCAAGAACCCGCAGACCCCCAAGGGGCTCACCGCGGGTGCCTCCCTGACCGACCTGTTCCTGCAAATCCGCCTCGGCGGCGACCAGGCGCTGTTCCGGTTCCTCAACAAGCTGATCCTGGAGACGGAGGGCGCGGTCGACGAGGCCTTCGTCGAGGAACACACGCACGGCTACGAGGAGTTCGCCGCGACCGCCCGCGCCGCCGACTGGGACGAGACGCTCACGGCGACGGGACTCACGCGCGCGGAGATCGAGGCGGCGCTGCGCATGGTGCTCGCCTCCGAGCGCACCATCGTGTGCTGGGCGATGGGCCTGACCCAGCACAAGCACTCGGTGCCCACGATCCGCGAGGTCGTGAACTTCCTGCTGCTGCGCGGCAACATCGGTCGTCCCGGCGCGGGCGTCTGCCCGGTGCGCGGCCACTCCAACGTGCAGGGCGACCGCACGATGGGCATCTTCGAGCGGCCCGCGCCCGCCTTCCTGGACGCCCTGGAGAAGGAGTTCGGCTTCGCCCCGCCGCGCGAGCACGGCTACGACGTCGTCCGGGCGATCCGCGCGCTGCGCGACGGCGACGCGAAGGTCTTCTTCGCCATGGGCGGCAACTTCGTCTCCGCCTCCCCCGACACCGAGGTCACCGAGGCGGCGATGCGCCGGGCCCGGCTCACGGTGCACGTGTCGACGAAGCTGAACCGCTCGCACGCGGTCACGGGCGCACGGGCGCTGATCCTGCCGACGCTGGGCCGCACGGAGCGTGATCTCCAGGGCGGCGGCGAGCAGTTCGTGACCGTCGAGGACTCCATGGGCATGGTGCACGCCTCGCGCGGCCGTCTGGAGCCCGCGAGCGGGCAGCTGCTGTCCGAGCCCGCGATCGTGTGCCGCCTGGCGCGCCGGGTGCTGGGCGAGGAGAGCCGCACGCCGTGGGAGGAGTTCGAGAAGGACTACGCGACGATCCGCGACCGCATCGGGCGGGTCGTACCGGGCTTCGAGGACTTCAACGCGCGCGTGGCGCACCCCGGGGGCTTCGCCCTGCCGCACGCCCCGCGCGACGAGCGCCGCTTCCCGACGGCCACCGGGAAGGCCAACTTCACCGCCGCGCCGGTCGAGTTCCCCGAGCTGCCCGAGGGGCGGCTGCTGCTCCAGACGCTGCGCTCGCACGACCAGTACAACACCACGATCTACGGCCTGGACGACCGTTACCGGGGCATCAGGAACGGCCGCCGCGTCGTCCTGGTCAATCCGGAGGACGCCCGGCGGCTGGACGTCGCGGACGGCTCCTACGTCGACCTGGTCAGCGAGTGGCGGGACGGGGTGGAGCGGCGGGCACCCGGTTTCCGCGTCGTGCACTATCCGACGGCCCGGGGCTGCGCGGCGGCGTACTACCCGGAGACCAACGTCCTGGTGCCGCTGGACGCCACCGCGGACACCAGCAACACCCCGGCCAGCAAGTCCGTGGTCGTCCGTCTGGAACAATCGGCGACCGACTGAGCGTTTGCTCAGCCAAGCGGCCGGCCGGCACCCCGCGCTGCCGGCCGGCGGACCCGCAGACGGATGGACGAAACGGAGCCGGCCCATGGGCGAGCAGCAGCAGGTGCAGTTCCCGCAGGAGGTCATCGACGAGTACGCCGCGCTCGGGGTAAACCTGCCCGCGCTGTTCTCCGCCGGGCACCTGGGCACGCGCATGGGTGTCCAGATCGTCGAGGCGTCGGCGGACCGGGTCGTCGGCACCATGCCGGTGGAGGGCAACACCCAGCCGTACGGGCTGCTGCACGGCGGCGCCTCGGCCGTGCTGGCCGAGACGCTCGGGTCGGTCGGCTCGATGCTGCACGGCGGCGCCGCCAAGATCGCCGTCGGTGTCGACCTGAACTGCACCCATCACCGCGGGGTCCGTTCCGGTCTGGTCACCGGGGTGGCCACGCCCGTGCACCGCGGCCGGTCGACGGCGACGTACGAGGTCGTGATCAGCGACGAGCAGGACCGCCGGGTGTGCACCGCCCGGCTGACCTGCCTGCTGCGCGACCTGAACCCCGGCGACGGGGCCCCGACGGCCACGGCGGGCTGAGCCACCCGCGCCGGGCGCCCCGCGGCGCGGTGCCCGCGGGTACGCGCGGGATCCTGCCGGTGCCCGCCCGAGCGCCCGTGACCGCGGCATTGCCCGCGGTCGTCCCGCGTCCTAGCGTCGGGGCATGGGACGGGGAGGGGCGCTCCGGCGGGGACGGACACCGAGGCGGGGCCGTGCGGCGCTGACGCTGGTGACGGCGGTCGTGGTCGTCGGCTGCGGCTCCGGTGACGGAGCGGGCGGATCCGCCGGGTCCGCACACGGCGCCTCCGCGTCGGCCGCGCCGTCCGCGTCTCGACAGCCCTTGTCCGGCGCCGAGTTGTGCGTGAGCGCCGTCGGGTACTGGGCGCGCGAGATGCTGGACGGCGGGGAGCCCTACGGCGACTATCAGTCGATGGGGCTGTCCAACCGGCAGTACGACATCCTGCGCGAGGTCGTGGACGAGGCGCGGGCCGCGCAGCGGGACCAAGGCGCCCGGACCGCCCGGGAGTTGCTCGACCGCCGGGTGCGGCAGGCGTGCGCCGACGGATACCGCGACGGCGGTCCGAGCCGCGGTCCGTGGCAGTCATGACCGGCATCGGACCGGTCGAGCCGGGCGGGGACACCCGCGTCCGGGACGCGCCGCCGCCCCGGCCGCGCGGACGCCTCGCCCTGCGCTACGAGCGCCACCGCCGGACCGTCCTCGCCTCCGGCGCCGCCCTCGTCGTACTCGCGGGCGGCGGCTACCTGTACGCGAGCCGTCCCCAGCCGCGGCCCGCTCCCCCGCCGCCCTACCCGTCCCAGGCGGTCGACCTCGTCTACGGGGCCGCCGCGTCCGGCTCGCCGGGGGCCACGGCGGGCACTTACAGCTTCACGGTGCTGCTGAGCGTGCGGTCGGGACCGCCCGTCACGGTGACGCGGCTGACCCAGCCCTACGACGGCCTGTCGGTGACGTCCTCGCCGACGGCACCTTTCCAGACAAAGTCGCATTCCACCCGCAAGATCATTGTCACCCTGCGGGTGACGGAATGTGAAAAAGCACCCCGGAATCCCGGACTCCCTTTCCTGGATGTAACACTGCGTAATGCGCGCGCAATAGAAGCCCACAGTTTCATCCTGGGAGCGCGCTATGCGCAGGACCTCTCCCAGGCCCTCGAGGTCGCCTGCAGCAACCATTCGCGGTAATCACCAAAACGCCCCAGACGCCTGAACCCGGGCTGTTCGTCCTGCGGGTTCTCACCATGCGGACAGGGCGAATCGGCCTGAATTCAGCCCTTCTTCCCACCGAGTACCGCTCTGCAATACCCGGTGTCATAACAAGAGAGTCACAGCCTCAGTCAGACCCTCCTCCACCTTCCCCACACACGCTTAGAGTCACGGCCAGTCACCGCGCCGTCGGATTGTCATTTCGGCCCCGCGCTCGACTCGACCGCCTCCACGGGGATGCGGCCGTGCCAGGGAAAGGACTGATCGTGCGTCAACGTTCGCTCATCGCCATCACCGCCGCTCTGGCGGCGGGAGCGCTCACCCTCACCGCCTGTGGCTCGCGCGACGACGACGGCGGATCCGACTCCGGCAACGGCGGCGGGGGCACCACCGTCGTCATCGGCGTCGACGCCCCGCTGACCGGCGACCTGTCCGCGCTCGGCCTCGGCATCAAGAACTCGGCGGACCTCGCGGCCAAGACGGCCAACAAGGACAAGACCGTCGAGGGCATCACCTTCAAGGTCGAGGCACTCGACGACCAGGGCCAGCCGTCCGTCGGCCAGCAGAACGCCAGTAGCTTCGTCGCCGACAAGGACGTCCTCGGCGTCGTCGGCCCGCTGAACTCGTCGGTCGGCGAGTCCATGCAGAAGGTCTTCGACACGGCCAAACTGGTCGAGGTCTCCCCGGCCAACACCGGCCCGTCCCTGACCCAGGGCCCGGACTGGCGGAACAAGAAGGTCCGCCAGTACAAGTCGTACTTCCGCACCGCGACCACGGACGCCATCCAGGGCCCGTTCGCCGCGCAGTACGTCTACAACGACGCCAAGAAGAAGAAGGTCTTCGTCATCGACGACAAGAAGACCTACGGCGCGGGCCTCGCCGCCACCTTCACCGAGGAGTTCAAGAAGCTCGGCGGCCAGGTGGTCGGCACCGAGCACATCAACCCGGACACCAAGGACTTCTCCTCGGTCGCCACCAAGGTGAAGAACTCCGGCGCCGACGTCGTCTACTACGGCGGTGAATACCCGCAGGCCGGCCCGCTGAGCAAGCAGATCAAGGAGACCGGCGCCAAGATTCCGCTGGTCGGCGGCGACGGCATCAAGGACGACACCTTCATCAAGCTGGCCGGCTCCGCCGCCAACGGCGACCTCGCCACCTCCGTCGGCGCGCCCGTCGAGGAACTCCCGTCGGCCAAGAAGTTCGTGGCCGACTACAAGGCGGAGGGTTACAAGGAGGACTACGCGGCCTACGGCGGCTACTCCTACGACTCCGCCTGGGCGATCATCGAGGCCGTCAAGAAGGTCGTCGGGGACAACGGCGGGAAGCTTCCCGACGATGCCCGTGCCAAGGTCACCGAGGCCATGCAGAACGTCTCCTTCGACGGTGTGACCGGCAAGGTCTCCTTCGACGAGTTCGGTGACGCGACCAACAAGCAGCTCACCGTCTACTCCGTCGAGAACGGAGCCTTCAAGTCCGTCAAGTCCGGTACCTACACCGGCTGACCGGACCCGCACCACTGCCCACGAGCCGCGCGGGGCGCTGTTCCACTGGCGCCCCGCGCGGACTCGCATCCGGCCACACCATCCGTCGAACGTCCGAAAGTCTCGGAGGACATGCGGTGAACGAACTGCCGCAGCAGCTGGTCAACGGCCTGCTACTGGGATCCATGTACGGGCTCGTCGCCATCGGCTACACAATGGTCTACGGCATCGTCCAGCTCATCAACTTCGCCCACGGCGAGATCTTCATGACCGGCGCCTTCGGCGCACTCACGGTCTACATGTACATCCTGCCCGACGGCACCTCCATGCTGATCGCCCTGCCCCTGATGCTCATCGGCGCGGTGATCGTCTCCACCACCGTCGCCGTCGGGGCGGAACGGTTCGCCTACCGCCCCCTGCGCGGCGCACCCCGGCTCGCGCCCCTGATCACCGCGATCGGCCTCTCCCTCGCCCTGCAACAGGCGGTGTGGGCCTGGTACCCGGACGCGAAGTCCGCGCGGCCCTTCCCGCAGATCGACGGCGGGCCCTTCCACATCGGCGACGTCACCCTCCAGACCGGCGACATCTTCCTGTTCGTCGTCGCCCCGGTGAGCATGGCGATCCTCGGCTTCTTCGTGATGCGCACCCGCACCGGACGGGGCATGCAGGCCACCGCGCAGGACCCGGACACGGCCAAGCTGATGGGCGTCAACACGGACCGCATCATCGTGATCGCCTTCGCGCTCGGCGCCGTCTTCGCCGCCGTCGGAGGCGTCGCCTACGGCCTCAGGTACGGCCAGATCGAGTTCAAGATGGGCTTCATCCTCGGTCTCAAGGCCTTCACCGCGGCGGTCCTCGGCGGTATCGGCAACATCTACGGCGCCATGATCGGCGGTGTCGTCCTCGGCGTCGCCGAGACCCTGGCCACCGCCTACATCGCCGACATCCCCGGCCTGGACAAGTTCGGCAGCCAGTCCTGGGCGGACGTCTGGGCCTTCATCCTCCTCATCCTCGTGCTGTTGTTCAGGCCGCAGGGCCTGCTCGGCGAACGCGTTGCGGACAGGGCGTGACACCGATGACCACACAGACCACCGCGCCGAAGAACACCGGCGCCCCCGCTCCGGGCGACGCCTCCGGCCTCATCGGCATACCCGCGAACCTCGGCCGTGCCCTCGCCACCGGCGGCGGCGTCCTCACCGTCGTCTCCACCTTCCTCGCCTGGACCTGGACCGCCGAGTTCCCCGGCGACCTCACCGTCTACGGCTACCCCGGCGGCCTCCAGGTCCTGGTACTGATCGCCGGCGCCCTCACCGCCCTCTTCGGCCTCGCGTCGTACGGCGTCAAGGGGCTCGGCTGGCTCGCGCCCGCGGGTGCCGACGCGGCGCTCAAGTTCGCCGCGCTCGCCGCCTTCGCCACCACCTGGTACACGGTGGTCGCGATCAGCACCAAGCTCGGCGGCGTCGTCAACCTCGAACCCGGCGGCTACATCGCCGCGGCCGTCACCCTCGTCGCGTTCCTGGGCGCCCTCGCGCTGCCCTTCGAGCGCCCCGAGCCCGACCCGTTCGACCCCGACGACACCGGCTGGGACCGCTTCAAGCACACCGGCTCGCAGAACTGGCAGACGGTCCGGGCGGCCTTCGCCTCCAAGGACCCCAAGCCGGTGCGCGCGCTGCCCTCCTACGTCGAGATCCTCGTCATCGTGGCGATCCTCGCCGTGGCGCTGCTCGTCTTCACCTACGGCATCGGCACCGAGTACGACGAGCTGTTCATCGGCTTCCTGATCGTCGCCGGCTTCGGGTTCTCCGCCTTCCACCGGTCCGGGCTGATCGGCCACGCCACCGAGATCACCGCACGGCACCAGAACATCACCGTCTGCGGCGCCTTCATCGCGGCGGCCTGCTTCCCCTTCACCCAGTCCGACGACCAGTACGCCACCCTCGGCGTCTACATCCTGATCTTCGCCACGGTCGCGCTCGGCCTGAACATCGTCGTCGGCCTCGCCGGCCTGCTCGACCTCGGCTACGTGGCCTTCCTCGGTGTCGGCGCCTACGCCGCCTCCATGGTCTCCGGCTCCCCCAGCTCGCCCTTCGACCTGCACCTGCCCTTCTGGGCCGCGGTCCTGGTCGGCGCGGCCGCCTCCCTGGTGTTCGGCGTCCTGATCGGCGCGCCCACGCTGCGGCTGCGCGGCGACTACCTCGCCATCGTGACGCTCGGCTTCGGTGAGATCTTCCGGATCACCGCCAACAACCTGGACGGCACCTCGGGCCCGGACGTCACCAACGGCTCCAACGGCATCTCGTCCATCCCCGACCTCAAGATCCTCGGCTTCGACCTCGGGGTCGCGCACGACATCGGCGGCTTCACCCTCGGCCGGTTCGCCAACTACTTCCTGCTGATGCTCATCATCACGGCCGTCGTCGTCCTCGTCTTCCGGCGCAGCGGCGACTCCCGCATCGGCCGCGCCTGGGTCGCCATCCGCGAGGACGAGACCGCCGCGCTCGCCATGGGCATCAACGGCTTCCGCGTCAAGCTCATCGCGTTCGCCGTCGGCGCCTCGCTGGCCGGACTCGCCGGCACCGTCCAGGCGCACGTCACCTACACCGTCACCCCCGAGCAGTACCTCTTCGCCGGCACCACGCCGCCCAACTCGGCCTTCCTGCTCGCCGCGGTCGTGCTCGGCGGCATGGGCACCATCGCCGGTCCGCTCATCGGTGCGGCGCTGCTGTTCCTGATTCCCAACAAGCTCCAGTTCCTCGACGACTACCAGCTCCTCGCCTTCGGACTCGCGCTCGTCCTGCTGATGCGCTTCCGTCCGGAGGGCCTCATCGCCAACCGGCGCCGCCAGCTGGAGTTCCACGAAGAGGCCGAAGCGCCCGCAGTCCTGAGCAAGACAGGGGCCTGACCACCATGACCACCGACACCACCACCAAGGACACCGCACCGGGCGCCCCGGCCCCCGGCACCACCATCCTCGACGCGCGCGGTGTCACGATGCGCTTCGGCGGACTGACCGCCGTGAACGGCGTCGACCTCACCGTGAACAGCGGCGAGATCGTCGGCCTGATCGGCCCCAACGGCGCCGGGAAGACGACCTTCTTCAACTGCCTGACCGGTCTCTACATCCCGACCGAGGGCGAGGTCCGCTACAAGGGCCAGGTCCTGCCGGCCAAGTCGTTCAAGGTGACCGCCGCCGGCATCGCCCGTACCTTCCAGAACATCCGGCTGTTCGGCAACATGACGGTCCTGGAGAACGTCCTCGTCGGCCGGCACACCCGGACCAAGGAGGGCTTCTGGTCGGCGGTGCTGCGCGGTCCCGGCTTCCACCGCGCGGAGAAGGCGTCCCGTGAACGCGCCATGGAGCTCCTGGAGTTCGTGGGTCTCGACCCCAAGGCCGACCACCTCGCCCGCAACCTGCCCTACGGCGAGCAGCGCAAGCTGGAGATCGCCCGCGCGCTGGCCAGCGAGCCGGGGCTGCTGCTCCTGGACGAGCCGACGGCCGGCATGAACCCGCAGGAGACGCGGGCCACCGAGGAACTGGTCTTCGCCATCCGCGACAAGGGCATCGCCGTCCTCGTCATCGAGCACGACATGCGGTTCATCTTCAACCTCTGCGACCGCGTCGCCGTACTGGTGCAGGGCGAGAAGCTCGTCGAGGGCGACAGCGCCACCGTGCAGAGCGACGAACGCGTGGTCGCCGCCTACCTCGGCGAGCCCCTCGCCGACGACCCCGGCGCCGCGGAAGCGGCCGAAGTGGAGGCCGCCGAAGCCGCGCAGGCCGCCCAGGCCGGCACCACCACGGACACCGCGGCCGGCAAGGAGAACGACCGATGACCGCACTGCTCGAGGTCGAGGACCTCCGCGTCGCCTACGGCAAGATCGAGGCCGTCAAGGGCATCTCCTTCAGCGTCGACGCGGGCGAGGTGGTCACCCTCATCGGCACCAACGGCGCCGGCAAGACGACGACGCTGCGCACGCTGTCGGGGCTGCTGAAGCCGGTCGGCGGCCAGATCAGGTTCGGCGGCAAGTCGCTCAAGAAGGTCCCCGCGCACCAGATCGTCTCGCTGGGGCTCGCCCACTCGCCCGAGGGGCGGCACATCTTCCCGCGCATGACGATCGAGGACAATCTGCGCCTCGGCGCCTTCCTGCGCAGCGACCGGCCGGGCATCGAGAAGGACATCCAGCGCGCCTACGACCTCTTCCCGATCCTCGGTGAACGCCGCAAGCAGGCCGCGGGCACCCTGTCCGGCGGAGAGCAGCAGATGCTCGCCATGGGCCGTGCCCTGATGTCCCAGCCCAAGCTGCTGATGCTCGACGAGCCCTCCATGGGCCTCTCGCCGATCATGATGCAGAAGATCATGGCGACGATCGCCGAGCTGAAGTCCCAGGGCACCACCATCCTGCTCGTCGAGCAGAACGCCCAGGCCGCCCTGTCCCTGGCCGACCACGGCCACGTCATGGAGGTCGGCAACATCGTCCTGTCCGGCAGCGGCCAGGACCTGCTCCACGACGAGTCGGTCCGCAAGGCCTACCTCGGCGAGGACTGACGGCCGCTCCGCTCACGGTACGGCTGAGGCCCGCACCCCCGCACGGGGGACGCGGGCCTCACTCGTACACCGAGGGTGTCGCGGGTCAGCCCTTGGACGCCTTCTTCTCCTCGGCGTCCTGGATGACCGCCTCGGCCACCTGCTGCATCGACATCCGCCGGTCCATGGAGGTCTTCTGGATCCAGCGGAAGGCGGCCGGCTCGGTCAGGCCGTACTCCGTCTGGAGGACCGACTTGGCGCGGTCGACCAGCTTGCGGGTCTCCAGGCGCAGGCTGAGGTCGGCGACCTCCTTCTCCAGCGCCTTCAGTTCGGTGAACCGCGAGACGGCCATCTCGATCGCCGGCACGACGTCGCTCTTGCTGAACGGCTTCACGAGGTACGCCATGGCCCCGGCGTCGCGGGCCCGCTCCACCAGGTCGCGCTGCGAGAAGGCGGTCAGCATCAGGACCGGC
Organism: Streptomyces sp. CS113; assembly: GCF_002188365.1. Taxonomy (NCBI): domain Bacteria; kingdom Bacillati; phylum Actinomycetota; class Actinomycetes; order Kitasatosporales; family Streptomycetaceae; genus Streptomyces; species Streptomyces sp. CS113. The sequence continues at coordinate 6,463,719 of NZ_KZ195574.1, read as the reverse complement.
GCGATGGACTCCTCGGCGATCTTCTCGGCCGCGGAGATGCCGTCGAGCTTGGGCATCTTGACGTCGAGGATCACCAGGTCGGGGCGGTGCTCGCGGGCCAGCTCCACGGCCTGCTCACCGTCGCCGGCCTCACCGACGACGGAGTACCCCTCCTCCTCCAGCATCTCTTTGAGGTCCAGCCGGATGAGCGCCTCGTCCTCGGCGATGACGACGCGGGTCGTCAGCGGAGGCACGTGCGACTGGTCGTCGTCGGGCACGTCGTCTACGGGCTGGGGCGACTCGGGGGCGGTCACGTGGGCTCCTCGTTCGGGGCAGGGGTACTGCTGACAAGAGCCTACCTAGCTCCTGTATGTTTGAGTCACCGAGGGGCTACACTGACCTTCGGTTCGAAGAGGCTCCGGTAGTCCAATCGGCAGAGACGATGCCCTCAAAAGGCATTCAGTGTGGGTTCGAGTCCCACCCGGGGCACTTTACCTTCGTTTCGAAGGCATCCCGAAGCCGTCGCGGAGACACCCGTTCAGCGGTCGTCCTCCCCGATGTGATGCACCCGCACCAGGTTCGTCGTGCCGGACACCCCCGGCGGGGAGCCGGCCGTGATGACCACGGTGTCCCCCTTCTCGCACCGCCCGTACCGGGTGAGCAGTTCGTCCACCTGGTCGACCATCGCGTCCGTGGAGTCCACGTGCGGGCCGAGGAAGGTCTCCACGCCCCAGGTCAGGCTCAGTTGCGAGCGGGTCGCCGGTTCCGGGGTGAAGGCGAGCAGCGGAATGGGCGAGCGGTAGCGGGACAGGCGGCGGACGGTGTCGCCGGACTGGGTGAAGGCGACCAGGAACTTGGCGCCGAGGAAGTCGCCCATCTCGGCCGCCGCGCGGGCGACCGCGCCGCCCTGGGTGCGGGGCTTGTTGCGCTCGGTCAGCGGGGGCAGCCCCTTGGCCAGGATGTCCTCCTCCGCCGCTTCGACGATCCGGGCCATCGTGCGCACCGTGTCGGTCGCGTGCTTGCCCACACTGGTCTCGCCGGAGAGCATCACGGCGTCCGTGCCGTCGATGACCGCGTTGGCGACGTCGGAGGCCTCCGCGCGGGTCGGGCGGGCGTTGTCGATCATCGAGTCGAGCATCTGGGTGGCGACGATGACCGGCTTGGCGTTGCGCTTGGCCAGCTTGATGGCGCGCTTCTGCACGATCGGCACCTGCTCCAGGGGCATCTCGACGCCGAGGTCGCCCCGGGCGACCATGATGCCGTCGAAGGCCGCGACGATGTCCTCGATGTTCTCCACGGCCTGCGGCTTCTCGACCTTGGCGATGACGGGCAGGCGGCGGCCCTCCTCGTCCATGATGCGGTGCACGTCCAGGACGTCCCGCCCGCTGCGCACGAAGGACAGCGCGACGACGTCGAAGCCGCTGCGCAGCGCCCAGCGCAGGTCGTCCTCGTCCTTCTTCGACAGGGCGGGCACGGACACCGCGACGCCGGGCAGGTTGAGGCCCTTGTGGTCGGAGACCATGCCGCCCTCGATCACCCGGGTGCGCACGTGCGGCCCGTCGACGCCGGTCACCTCCAGGCAGACCTTGCCGTCGTCGACGAGGACGCGTTCACCGGGGGTGACGTCCCCGGCGAGGCCCGCGTACGTGGTGCCGCAGGTGTGGCGGTCGCCCGCGACGCCCTCCTCGACGGTGATGGTGAAACTGTCGCCGCGTTCAAGGAGTACGGGTCCTTCACCGAAGTGGCCGAGGCGGATCTTCGGACCCTGAAGGTCGGCCAGGGCACCGACGCTGCGGCCCGTCTCGTCGGACGCCTTGCGGACCCGGCGGTAGCGCTCTTCGTGTTCGGCGTGGGTGCCGTGGCTGAAATTGAAGCGGGCGATGTCCATACCGGCGTCGACCAGGTCCTTGATCTGGTCGTACGAGTCGGTGGCGGGCCCAAGAGTACAGACGATCTTTGCTCGGCGCATGAGTCGAGCCTATGACTTACTGCCGGGTAGCGAATTGGCCACGCATGACCACTCAACAACCGTTCAGTAAAGGGATATTGACAAGTGTTGAATTGTGCGCGGCGCCGCTCCGATGAGCATACGGAGGGTCCGGCACCCCTTGACAGAAGACATGTTCAGGACAGAATCTACGCGCGTTGCCACTGTCTGCACGGGTCCACCGAGGAGAGTCAGTCATGCCGTTGAACCGCCGCACCTTCCTGAGCAGGTCCGCCGTGACGGGGGCGGGGGTCGCCCTGGCCGGCGCGGCGGCCGCTCCGGCGGCCGAGGCCGCGGCCCCCGCGCACCGGGGCGGCCGCAGGCCCAAGCGGTACGCGCTGACCGTGCTCGGCACCACCGACCTGCACGGGCACGTCTTCAACTGGGACTACTTCAAGGACGCCGAGTACACGGACGCGGCGGGCAACGCCCAGGGTCTCGGCCGGATCTCCACCCTGGTGAACCAGGTCCGCGAGGAGAAGGGCCGCCGCAACACGCTGCTGCTGGACGCGGGCGACACCATCCAGGGCACCCCGCTGACGTACTACTACGCGAAGGTGGACCCGATCACCGCCGAGGGCGGTCCGGTGCACCCGATGGCGCAGGCGATGAACGCCATCGGCTACGACGCGGTGGCGCTCGGCAACCACGAGTTCAACTACGGCATCGAGACGCTGCGCCGGTTCGAGGAGCAGTGCGACTTCCCGCTGCTCGGCGCGAACGCGGTGGACGCCAAGACCCTGAAGCCCGCCTTCCCGCCGTACTTCATGAAGACCTTCCGGGTGAAGGGCGCGCCGCCGGTGAAGGTGGCGGTGCTGGGGCTGACCAACCCGGGCATCGCGATCTGGGACAAGGCGTACGTGCAGGGGAAGCTGGCCTTCCCGGGCCTGGAGGAGCAGGCGGCCAAGTGGGTGCCGAAGCTGCGTTCGATGGGCGCGGACGTCGTGGTCGTCTCGGCGCACTCGGGCTCGTCGGGCACGTCCTCCTACGGTGACCAGGTCCCCTACGTCGAGAACGCGGCGGCCAACGTGGCCCGGCAGGTGCCGGGCATCGACGCGATCCTGGTCGGGCACGCGCACGAGGAGATCGCCGAGCTGAAGGTCGTCAACGAGAAGACCGGGAAGACGGTCGTGCTGTCGGAGCCGCTGTGCTACGCCGAGCGGCTGACCCTGTTCGACTTCGAGCTGGTCTTCGAGCGGGGCCGCTGGCACGTCGAGTCGGTGAAGGCGTCGCTGCGCAACTCCAACACGGTCGAGGACGACCCGAGGATCACCAAGCTGCTGGCGGACGAGCACGAGAAGGTCGTGGCCTACGTCAACCAGGTCGTCGGCACCGCCACCGAGACGCTGACCACGGTCGAGGCGCGGTACAAGGACGCCCCGATCATCGACCTGATCACCAAGGTCCAGGAGGACGTGGTCAAGGAGGCGCTGGCGGGCACGGAGTACGCCGCGCTGCCGGTCCTCGCGCAGGCCTCGCCCTTCTCGCGGACCTCCGAGATCCCGGCCGGCGACGTGACGATCCGGGACCTGTCGAGCCTGTACGTGTACGACAACACGCTGGTCGCGAAGCTGCTGACGGGCGCGCAGCTGCGGGCGTACCTGGAGTACTCGGCGGAGTACTACGTGCGCACGGCCGCCGGTGCGCCGGTGGACGTGGACAAGCTGACCAACGCGGGCGGCCGCCCGGACTACAACTACGACTACGTCTCGGGCCTGACGTACGAGATCGACATCGCGCAGGCGGCCGGTTCCCGGATCAAGAACCTCGCCCACGCCGGTGCTCCGCTGGACGACGCGCGGCAGTTCGTACTGGCCGTGAACAACTACCGGGCCAACGGCGGCGGCGCCTTCCCGCACGTGGCGTCGGCCAAGGAGCTGTGGTCGGAGTCGACGGAGATCCGCACCCGGATCGCGGAGTGGGCGACCGCGAAGGGTGTGCTGGACCCGAAGGACTTCGCGTCCGCGGACTGGTCGCTGACGCGCGACGGCGTGCCGGTGTTCTGAGCGGTGCCGGGGCGGCCCTAGACCCCGTCCACCAGGGGCGTGAGTGCCCGGTGGTGGCGCGCGGACGGGATCTGGGGCAGGCCGCCGTCCAGGCCGAAGGTGGTGAAGGCGGTGCGGGCGGGCAGCGGGTACGGCTCCCGCCCGGTGAGGTCGTTGAGGACGGTCGCGCTGCGCCAGGCGGCGAGGCCCAGGTCGGGCGTGCCGACCCCGTGGGTGTGCGTCTCGGCGTTCTGGACGTAGACGTTGCCGGTGACACAGGGGTCGAGGACGAGGCGGTGGCGGTCGTCGACGCGGGGGCGTTCGGAGCTGTCGCGCCGCATGTAGGGGTCGAGCCCGGCGAGGAGGCGGCCCAGCGGGCGTTCGCGGTGGCCGGTGGCGAGGACGACGGCGTCGGTGGTGAGGCGCGAGCGGGTCTTCTGCTGCTCGTGCTCCAGGTGGAGTTCGACCTGGGTGGCGGCGATGCGTCCCGCGGTGCGGACGTGGACGCCGGGGGTGAGGGTGGTGTCGGGCCAGCCGCCGTCGAGGGTGCGCCGGTAGAGCTCGTCGTGGATGGCGGCGGTGGTGTCGGCGTCGATGCCCTTGTGCAGCTGCCACTGGGCGGCGACGAGGCGGTCGCGGACCGGTTCGGCCAGGCCGTGGAAGTAGCGGGTGTAGTCGGGCGTGAAGTGCTCCAGGCCGAGCTTGGAGTACTCCATGGGGGCGAGGGCCCGGGTGCGGCCCAGCCAGTGCAGCCGCTCGCGCCCGGCGGGGCGGTGGCGGAGCAGGTCCAGGAAGACCTCCGCGCCGGACTGGCCGGTGCCGATGACGGTGACGTGTCCGGCGGCCAGGAGCGTGTCGCGGTGGCGGAGGTAGTCGGCGGCGTGCACGACGGGGACGGCGGGGTCCTCGACGAGCGGCCTGAGCGGGTCGGGGACGTGGGGTTCGGTGCCGATGCCGAGGACGACGTTCCGGGTGTGGGTGCGGCCGAGGGCCTCGGCCTCCCCGTCGGCGTCGAGCTGGGTGTAGTCGACCTCGAAGAGGTCGCGTTCGGGGTTCCAGCGCACCGCGTCGACCTGGTGGTGGAAGCGGAGCGCGGGCAGGTTCTCGGCGACCCAGCGGCAGTAGGCGTCGTACTCGGCGCGCTCGATGTGGAAGCGTTCGGCGAAGTAGAAGGGGAAGAGGCGTTCTCTGGCCCTGAGGTGGTTGAGGAAGGTCCAGGGGCTCGCCGGGTCGACGAGGGTGACCAGATCGGCGAGGAAGGGCACCTGGACGCGTGCGCCGTCGATGAGCAGGCCGGGGTGCCAGCGGAAGTCGGGGCGCTGTTCGTAGAAGACGGCGTCGAGGTCGGTCAGGGGGTCGGCGAGGGCGGCGAGGGAGAGGTTGAAGGGGCCGATGCCGATGCCGACGAGGTCGCGGGGGGCGTCGGGGGTGTGGTGCGCCGGGGTGTTCATCGCGGGACGTGTCCTTCCACGAGCGTCAGGAGTGCTGCGAGGTCGTCGGGGCGGGTGTGCGGGTTCAGGAGGGTCGCCTTGAGCCAGAGCCGGCCGTCGGCGCGGGCCCGGCCCAGGACGGCGCGGCCGGTGCTGAGCAGTGCGCGGCGTACGGCGGCGACGGCGTCGTCCCTCGCTCCGGCGGGCCGGAACAGGACCGTGCTGATGGTGGGCGGGGCGTGCAGTTCGAACCCGGGATGCGCCTCGACGAGCCCGGCGAACTCGCGGGCGAGGGAGCAGACCGCGTCGACGAGGGCGCCCAGTCCGGTGCGGCCCAGGGTCTTGAGGGTGACGGCGGTCTTCAGGACGTCGGGGCGGCGGCTGGTGCGCGGGGACCGCCCGAGGAGGTCGGGCAGGCCCGCGTCGGTGTCGTCGTCGGCGTTCAGGTAGTCGGCGCGGTGGTGGAGGGCGGCGAGGTCGTCGGCGTCGGTGACGGTGAGGAGCCCGGCCGGGATCGGCTGCCAGCCCAGCTTGTGCAGGTCCAGGGCGACGGTGTCGGCCGCCTCGAGTCCCGCCAGCCTGGCCCGGTGCCGGTCGCTGAACAGGAGGCCCGCGCCGTAGGCGGCGTCGACGTGGAGGCGGGCGCCGTGGGCGGCGCAGCGGTCGGCGATCTCGGGCAGCGGGTCGATGAGCCCGGCGTCGGTGGTGCCCGCGGTGGCGGCGACCAGGTGCGGTCCGGGGACCTGGGTGAGGGCCTCGTCGAGGGCGGCGGGGTCGAGGGTGCCGGCGGGCGCGGGGACGACGACGGGTTCGGGCAGCCCGAGCAGCCAGGCGGCGCGGGGCAGCGAGTGGTGGGCACCCTCGCCGTGGACCAGCCGCAGGCCCGCGCCGTGCGTCTCGCGGGCGAGCAGGACGGCGAGCTGGTTGGACTCGGTGCCGCCGGTGGTGACGACGGCGTCGGCGGCACCGGTCTCCCGGGCGAGGGCGCGGACGACGAGGGCCTCCAGGGCGGAGGCCGCGGGTGCCTGGTCCCAGGAGTCGAGGGAGGGGTTGAGGACGCTCGCGGCGAGGTCGGCGGCGGCCGCGACGGCGAGCGGCGGGGTGTGCAGATGGGCGGCGCACAGGGGGTGGGCGGGGTCGGCGGCGCCCTCGGCGAGCGCGCCGACCAGCACCCGGAGCGCCTCGGGGTCGCCCTTCTCGGGCAGGATGTCGCCGGCCGCGTCCGCCACCCGGGCGGCGACGGCACCGGGGCCGCCGGCGGGCAGCGGGCCCGCGCGTCGGGCCGTACCGGCGCGCAGGGCGTCGAGCACGGTGTCGAGCAGGGGCCGCAGGGCGTCGGTGCCGTGCGGGCCCGAGGCGAGGGGCGGCATGCCCATGTGCTGTCCTCCGGGCACGGGGGCTGGGGCTCCAGCTTCCACGCGAAGGGGCGCGTACGCCCGGACAGCTCAGTGATCACAACCCGAAAGGGGGACGCCAGCGGCTCTCGGCCGGGGAACGCGGCCGGTCTCCCCGCCCCGGGGAGACCGGCCGCGTCGGGTGTGTCAGGCCGTGCCCGTCTCCCGTACCCGCAGTGCGCGCGCCAGGTCGTCGAGCTGGTCGGTGAGCTTGCGGCGCAGGGCGGGGATCGGGTCGGCGTCGGCGAGGCACTCGCGGCCGAGCCGGAGGGTGTCGGCGTCGACGGCGTGGGCGGGGAAGGCCCAGCGGCCTGCGGCGTCGGCCATGGCGGGGCCGCGACGGGCGGCGAGCGCGACGGCCTCGGGGTAGTAGCGCGGTACGTAGTCCCGCACGAGGTCGGCCTGTTCGGGCTGCCAGAAGCCCTGGGCGGTGGCGGTGAACAGGTAGTTGGAGAGGTCGTCGGAGGCGAACATGGCCTCCCAGGCGCGGGCCTTGGCCTCGGCGTCCGGCAGCGCGGCGCGGCAGCGGGCGGCGCCCTCCTGGCCGGTGGCGCTCGGGTCGTCCGCCAGCTCGGCGGCGATGGCCGCCTCGTCGGTGGCGCCGAGGACGGCGAGCCGGGTGAGGATCCGCCAGCGCAGCTCCGGGTCGAGCTCGGGGCCGCCGGGCACGGTGCCGTCGGCGAGCCAGGCGGCGATGGTGTCGGGGTGGGCGGCCGTCGCGATGCGGTGGCGTACGGCGATCAGGCGCAGCCCGGGGTGGTCGCCGTCCTCGGTGCGGCGGATGAGGTCGCGGCACAGCTCGGCGAGGGTGCTCAGGGCGGCGGGCCGCTGCTCGGCGGTGACGTAGCGGTCGGCGACCTGGCCGGAGGCGAAGGCGAGGACGCCGTCGACGAGCGCGAGGTCCGTCTCGTGCGGGAGGTGGGCGCGGGCGATGTCGAGGTAGGTGGCCGCGGGGAGTTCGCCGTCGCGGACGGCGTCCCTGAGGGCGTTCCACACGACGGCCCGGGTGAGCGGGTCGGGCAGGCCGGACAGGCTCTCGCGCAAGGTCCGGAAGGAGTCGGCGTCGAAGCGGATCTTGGCGTAGCTCAGGTCGCCGTCGTTGAGCACGACCAGGGCGGGGAGCTTGCCGATGGGCCGGGGCTCGGCCTGGGGGACGTCGATGTCGAGGCGTTCGCGCGGGGTGAGGCGGCCCTCGTCGCCCGGGCTCTGGTCGTAGAGGCCGACGGCGATGCGGTGCGGGCGCTCGCCGGTGCGCCGGACGGTGAGGGCGCGGCTGCCGTTGTCGCCGGTGACGCTCGGGACGAGGGTGTCGACGCCGGTGGTGCGCAGCCAGGCGTCGGCCCAGGCGTGGACGTCGCGGTCGGTGGCGGCGGCCAGGGAGTCGATGAAGTCGGCGAGGGAGGCGTTGGCGAACCGGTGCCGCTCGAAGTGGATGTTGATGCCGGCCAGGAAGTCCTTCTCGCCGAGCCAGGCGACGAGCTGGCGCAGGGCGGAGGCGCCCTTGGCGTAGGAGATGCCGTCGAAGTTGAGCAGCGCGGAGGCGGTGTCCTGGACGTCCTCGGGGGCGACCGGGTGGGTGGAGGGGCGCTGGTCGGCGTCGTAGCCCCAGGGCTTGCGGGTGACGCCGAAGTCGGTCCAGGTGTCGGTGAAGCGGGTGGCCTCGGCGGTGGTCTGGTAGCCCATGTACTCGGCGAAGGACTCGTTCAGCCAGATGTCGTCCCACCAGCGCAGCGTGACGAGGTCGCCGAACCACATGTGGGCCATCTCGTGGGCGATGACCATGGCGCGGGTCTGCCGCTGGGTGTCGGTGACGGCGGACCGGAAGACGAACTCGTCGCGGAAGGTGACCAGGCCGGGGTTCTCCATCGCGCCGGCGTTGAACTCGGGGACGAACGCCTGGTCGTAGGAGTCGAAGGGGTAGGGCTCGTCGAACTTCTCGTGGTAGCGGTCGAAGCAGGCCCGGGTGACCTCGAAGAGTTCGTCGGCGTCGGTGTCCAGGTGCGGGGCGAGCGAGCGGCGGCAGTGGATGCCGAAGGGCAGGCCGCGGTGCTCGGTGCGCACGGAGTGCCAGGGGCCGGCGGCGACGGCGACGAGGTAGGTGGAGATCAGCGGGGTGGTGGCGGCCTGCCAGCGGCCCTCGCCGGTGTCCTCGGTGACGCCGTTGGCGAGGACGGTCCAGCCCTCGGGCGCGGTCACGGTGAGGTCGAAGACGGCCTTGAGGTCGGGCTGGTCGAAGGCGGCGTAGACCCGCTGGACGTCGTCGAGGAAGAGCTGGGTGTAGACGTAGGTCTCGCCGTCGGCGGGGTCCGTGAAGCGGTGCATGCCCTCGCCGGTGCGCGAGTAGCGCATGGCCGCCTCGACCCGCAGCTCGTGCTCGCCGGGGGCGAGGTCCTTCAGCGCCAGCCGGTTCTCCTCCAGGGCGGTGGGGTCCAGGGGCTGTCCGTCCAGCGTGACGGAGCGCAGTTGTGCGGGCTTGACCTCGACGAAGGTGTCCGCGGTGCCCTCGTCGCCGCGGACGGTGAACCGGATGGCGGTCCGGGAGTCGAAGGTCTCGTCCCCACGGGTCAGATCGAGATCGATCGCGTAGTGGTGGACGTCGAGGAGCCGGGCACGGGTCTGCGCTTCGTCGCGCGTCAGTACGGACATGCACGACATGCTGCCTGATGCGGTGGGCAGGGCACAGAGGCGGTTCGGTACGTGCGGTATGTCCGGTCCGCCGCGGCGGTCGTCGCACTCCCCCGGCGTGCGCCCCCGTGGCGGGGGCGCACCCGGTCTCAGTCGGTGGCCGGCGCCGCGCCCGCGCCGCCGCCGTTGCTCTCCGCGATGCGCTCGTGGTGGTGGATCACCTCGGCGACGATGAAGTTCAGGAACTTCTCGGCGAACGCCGGGTCCAGCTTGGCGCTTTCGGCGAGGGCGCGCAGCCGGGCGATCTGCCGGGCCTCCCGGGCCGGGTCGGCGGGCGGCAGCCGGTGGCGGGCCTTGAGGTGGCCGACCTGCTGGGTGCACTTGAAGCGCTCGGCGAGCATGTGGACGACGGCCGCGTCGATGTTGTCGATACTGTCCCGCAGCCGGGCCAGCTCCTCGCGGACGGCGGGTTCGACGGCACCGGTACCGGTGTTGCTGGTGGTCATGGGCGCACACCCTACGGGCGGCGGCCCGGCTGCCGCAGACCCGTCTCAGGCGCTGAACGCCGTACGGTCCTCGTACAGTGGGAGCAGCATTCAGGAGGCAGGGTTCAGGCGTCTTGGGGGTCGGGCGTGGCGAACGGCGGACCGGTCGAGCACGGGTTCCCGCACCTGGAGACGGTGCGGGAGGCGGTCACGGCGCTGTACCGGCGGCTGTCGTACGACACCGTGCGGACGTTCTCGGCCAGTGTGGCCCCGGCGGACGTGGCGTTCTGCGACACGGACGACCTGTACCTGGGCACGCAGCGGGTGGCGCACGAGTTGGTGCGGCACTACCGGCTGCCCGACGCCCGCATGATCGTCTCCTTCCGCGAGATGACCCACGCGGCGAACGTGGAACTCACGGCGGGCCCGGAGTACTTCATCGAGCTCAACGACCGTTTCCGCACGCACCGCCGGGATATCGGCGCGGCCCTCGCGCACGAGGTGATGCACGTGTACCTGCACCGCCTCGACCTGGCCTTCCCCTCCACCCGGGCCAACGAGATCCTCACCGACACGGCGACGACGTACCTGGGCGCCGGCTGGCTGCTCCTCGACGCCTACCGGGAGGACGCGGCGACCTCGCAGAAGCTGGGGTACCTGACGCCGGAGGAGTTCGGCTACGTGCTGGCCAAGCGGGCGCTGGTGTTCGGCGAGGACCCGTCGGTGTGGTTCACGAGTCCGCAGGCCTACACGGCGTACGGCAAGGGCCTGGCGCGGGCGCGCCGGGACGAGCAGCAGCCGCCGCTGACCGCGGCCGGCTGGGCGGGCCGCCGCCGCTACGCCCGGGACCGCCGCCACGCGCAGGACCCGCGGGCCGCCGGTGCGGCGGGCGGCGACCCGTACTCCTTCACCGCGCAGCCGCCCGGGCAGCTGCGGGTGTCGTTCCCCTGCCCGACCTGCCACCAGCGGATCAGGGTGCCGGTGCGCGGGCGGGTCCGGGCGCGGTGCGGGCTGTGCCGGACGGTGCTGGAGTGCGACACGTAAGTCGCCGCGCGGGGTGCGCAGCGCTGCTTCAATGCCCTTATGACACAGGCCATCGAAGAACCGTGGGGCATCAGCGTGTTCGGCTCGGGCACGGTGCGGGCCGAGCCGTCGCTCGCTCGGGTGCGGCCGGCGGTGGACGTGCTGGAGCCGTCGCCGGAGCAGGCCTTCCAGCGGGCCGGGGAGGCCGTGGCCCGGCTGCGGGAGGTGCTGCGGCGGCACGGTGTGCCGGACGCCTCGGTGTCGGGCTCCCGGCTGGGCCTCAGCTCGGAGTACGACGGTCACGCCCGGGGCCGGACCCTGCTCGGGTACCGGTGCCAGGCCTCGTACGCGGTGGAGACCGGGGCGCTGGACGACCTCGAGCGGCTGATCGCGGACGTGGTCGACGCGGGCGCGCACCGGATCGACGGCGTGGAGTTCGACGTGCGCGACAGGCCGGCGCTGCTCGACGAGGCACGGCGCCGGGCGGTGGCCGCGGCCCGGCGCAAGGCCCAGGTGTACGCGGAGGCGGCGGACGCGCGGCTGGGGCCGGTGCTGCACATCCAGGACGTGGAGGCGGAGCCCGTCGCCGCGTTCCGGGCCTCGGCGGCCGGCGGCCCGCCCGGCGCGCTGGCTCCGGGCGCGGTGGAGGTGTCCGCCCGGGTGGTGCTGGGCTTCTCCCTGCGGCACTGACCGCCGCGGGCGGGCGCCTTCAGGCGGGCCGCACGATCCCCTGGGCGCGTGCGGCCGCCAGCCACTGGGGGAACTCGCCCACCAGCCGGTCGTACAGTTCCGCGTCGGTCACCTTGCGCGGGTCGCGGCCCGCGTGGAAGAACCCGGCGTTGTCGACCACCCGCTTGCCGGGCACCGCGAGTTCGTCCAGCTTGCGCAGGTACTCGAACTGGCGGCTGTCCGGGTCGCCGAAGCCGACGAACTGCCAGAACAGTGGCAGCGGCGCCGCCTTGCACAGATAGCGCTCGGCGGCGAGCCGGTTGATCGGGCCGCCGTCGGTCTGGAAGACGACCAGGGCGGGGTGGCGGGCGCCGCTGTCCAGGTAGTGGTCGATGACGGCGTCCATGGCCAGGTGGTAGCTGGTCTTGCCCATGTGCCCGAGCCCGGCCACGATCCGCTCGATCCGGCCCTGGTGGTCGGCGAGCGCGATCTCGGTGACCGCGTCGACGTCGGTGGAGAAGAACACCACCGGCACGGTGCCGTCGTCGTCGAGGTGCGCGGACAGGCTCAGCACCCGGTCGGCGAGCGCCTGCACGCTGCCGTCCTTGTAGTACGGCTTCATGGAGCCGGAGTAGTCGACGACGAGGTAGACCGCGGCCCGGGTCTCCTCCATGCCGTGCTTGGTGAGCGACACCCCGGCGGTCTTGTACAGATCGACCAGCGCCGGCGCGCTCTCCCGCACCTTGGTGAGACTGATCGCGGCCATGCGGACTCCCCCCGTCACTGCTGCCTCGCGGCATCCGGTGCCGAGGGTACGGCACGGCGCACCCCGCCGACCGGCCGGTCCACGGGCATTCGCTATTTTGTTCGCCGCCGTCCCCACCGGCTCACCGTCCGCCCGTCCCGAGGAGCCGGCCCCGTGGATTCCGAGTCCACCGCCACCACCTGCTACCGCCACCCCGCGGTGGAGTGCCAGGTCCGCTGTACCCGCTGCGAGCGGTTCGTCTGCCCCGACTGCATGCGTGCGGCGCCCGTCGGCCACCAGTGCCCGGAGTGTGCCGGGGAGGGGGCGCGGTCGGCCCGGCGGGCCAGGACCCTCGCCGGGGGCCGGATGTCGGCGACGCCCGTGGTGACGTACGTGCTGTTCGCGCTCACCGTGCTCGCCTACCTGGCGGAGGTGGTGCGGCCCGGGATCGTGGACCGGTTCGCCATGGTGGGCGCGCGGCTGGTCGGTGCGGACGGCACCCACTACGCGGGCGAGGGAACGTTCCTCGTCCTCGGGCCCGTCCACACGGAGGGTGTCGCCGGGGGCGAGTGGGAGCGGATGCTCACCAGCGCCTTCCTGCACCAGTCGCCCTTCGAGGGCACGTTCGGGATCCTGCACATCACGCTGAACATGGTCGTGCTGTGGCAGTTGGGGCGGGTGGTGGAGCTGATGCTCGGCCGGTTCCGTTTCGCCGTCCTGTACCTGCTGTCGGCGCTCGGCGGTTCCGTCCTGGAGCTGGTCCTCGCCGACCCCGGGCAGGCCTCGGTCGGCGCGTCCGGTGCGGTCTTCGGCGTGGGCGCCGCGTACTACGTGCTGCACCGCCGGCTGGGCGCCGACCCGGCCCGGGTCAACCGCTCCATGGCCGCCCTGCTGCTGTGGCTGCTGGTCTCCGCCTGGTTCACCGCGTGGCAGGGGCACCTCGGCGGCATGCTGGTGGGCGGTGCGCTGGCCCTGGCGTTCGCGTACGCGCCCCGGGACGGGCGCCGGGTGGCGGTGCAGGCCGGTGCGGGTGCCGCGCTGGTGGTGCTGCTGGCGGTGACGTCGGCGGTCAAGGTGTCCGAGCTGACGGGCGGAAGCATCCCGCTGTGAGAGGTCTCCCCCTATGAGAGGTGTCCCCCAATGAAACGTGCCGGAGTGCTGCTCCTCGGGGCCCTTCCCGTGATCGCCGCGGGCGTGTACCTCGCCGTGCCGGACGACTCGGCCGGCTCGGCGGACACCGCGTCCTCGGCGTCCTCGTCGTCCCCGGCCTCCGCCGAGTCGGCCCGCGACGACGCCAAGGACCGGGCCGAGCGGGAGCGGGAGCGGGAGGCGGACGACGCGCTCATCGCCGACCTGCCGCCGGGACTCGCCGCACCGGCCAAGAAGGAGCTGGCCCAGCAGGTGGTGTCCAGCGCCGAGAACTCGACGACTCGGTGGCGCACCGCCTACGGCAGCATCGAGGACGTCGGGGACGGCGACGGGTACACCGCGGGGATCGTCGGTTTCTGCACCGGCACCCACGATCTGCTCACCCTGGTCGAGCGCTACACCGAGGACCACCCGGACAACGGCCTGGCCGGCTATCTGCCCGCGCTGCGCGAGGTGGACGGCAGCGACTCGCACGAGGGCCTGGACCCGGGCTTCACCGCGGCCTGGAAGGCGGAGGCGGAGGTCCCGGCGTTCCGCGCGGCCCAGGAGGAGGAGCGCGACCGGGTCTACTTCGAACCGGCGGTGCGCCTGGCCAAGCTGGACGGCCTGGGCACGCTGGGCCAGTTCGTCTACTACGACGCGATGGTCTTCCACGGCCCCGACACGGACGCCGAGGGCTTCTACGGGCTGCGCGAGCGGGCGATGGCCAAGGCGAGGACGCCGGGGCAGGGCGGCGCCGAGAAGGCGTATCTGGACGCCTTCCTGGACGTCCGGAAGCAGGCCATGGAGGCCAAACGCCCGGGCATCGACACCTCCCGCGTCGACACGGCCCAGCGCCGGTTCCTCGCGGCCGGGAACATGGAGCTGGCGACCCCGCTGGTGTGGGAGATGTACGGGGACACCTACCGGGTGCCCTGAGCATGCGACAGCGCCTGCCCATGGTCCGGTCGGGGACGGGGCAGGCGCCATCAGTGTTCCGCACGCCTTTGTGCGGGACGTTCTTCGGTTGTCCGTCCGTCAGGACGGTGGTCCGTCCGTCAGACCGCGAGGGCGCGGTCGGTCGGGCGGATCGGGGCCGGCAGGTCGCTGGCCCCGGTCAGGAAGCGGTCGGCGCCGCGCGCCGCCGAGCGGCCCTCGGCGATCGCCCAGACGATGAGCGACTGGCCGCGGCCGGCGTCACCGGCGACGAACACACCCGGCACGTTGGTCTGGAAGTCGGCGTCCCGGGCGATGTTACCCCGTTCGTCGAGCGCCAGGCCGAACTGGTCGACGAGACCGTTGTCCTTGTCGGTGCCGGTGAAGCCCATGGCGAGGGTGACCAGCTGGGCCGGGATCTTCCGCTCGGTGCCCGGCTTCGACGTGAGCTTGCCGTCGACGAACTCGACCTCGCTCATGTGCAGCCACTGGACGTTGCCGTCCTCGTCGCCCTCGAAGTGGGTGGTGGAGACGGCGTAGACCCGCTCGCCGCCCTCCTCGTGGGCGCTGGTGACCTTGTACAGCATGGGGAAGGTCGGCCACGGCTGGCGCTCCGCGTCCCGCTCCTCGCCCGGCCGGGGCATGATCTCCAGCTGGGTGACGGAGGCCGCGCCCTGGCGGTGGGCGGTGCCCACGCAGTCGGCGCCGGTGTCGCCGCCGCCGATGACGACGACGTGCTTGCCCTCGGCCGTGATCGGGGGCGCCACGTAGTCGCCCTCCTGGACCTTGTTGGCCAGCGGCAGGTACTCCATCGCCTGGTGGATGCCGTTCAGCTCGCGGCCGGGGGCCGGCAGGTCGCGGGCGGTGGTGGAACCGGCGGCGATGACGACGGCGTCGTAGCGCTTCTTCAGGTCGGTCGCCTTGAGGTCGCGGCCGATCTCGACGCCGGTGCGGAAGCGGGTGCCCTCCGCGCGCATCTGCTCTATGCGGCGGTTGATGTGCCGCTTCTCCATCTTGAACTCGGGGATGCCGTAGCGCAGGAGCCCTCCGATGCGGTCCGCGCGCTCGTAGACGGCGACGGTGTGACCGGCCCGGGTGAGCTGCTGGGCGGCGGCCAGGCCCGCCGGGCCCGAGCCGATGACGGCGACGGTCTTGCCGGACAGGCGCTCGGGGATCTGCGGGGCGACGTCCCCGGTCTCCCACGCCTTGTCGATGATCGAGACCTCGACGTTCTTGATGGTGACCGGCGGCTGGTTGATGCCGAGCACGCACGCCGACTCGCACGGAGCCGGGCACAGGCGGCCGGTGAACTCCGGGAAGTTGTTGGTGGCGTGCAGGCGCTCGGACGCCGCCGACCAGTCCTCGCGGTAGGCGTAGTCGTTCCACTCGGGGATCAGGTTCCCGAGCGGGCAGCCGTTGTGGCAGAACGGGATACCGCAGTCCATGCAGCGGCTGGCCTGCTTGCTGATGATCGGCAGCAGGGAGCCGGGGACGTAGACCTCGTTCCAGTCCTTGACGCGCTCGTCGACGGGGCGGGTCCTGGCGACCTCGCGTCCGTGGTTGAGAAAGCCCTTGGGATCAGCCATTGGTCGCCGCCTCCATCATCTTCTCGGTGGTCTCGGTCTCGGAGAGACCGGCTCGCTCGGCGGCGTCCTTGGCGGCGAGCACTGCCTGGTAGGTGCTGGGGATGATCTTGCTGAAGCGCTCCACGGCCGCGGGCCAGTCGGCGAGCAGCTTCCCGGCGACCGTGGATCCGGTCTCCTCGGCGTGGCGGCGCACCACGTCGTGCAGCCAGTCCTTGTCGGCGTCGTCCAGGGCCTGGACCGCGTCGACGTTGCCGACGTTGACGTTGTCGCGGTCGAGGTCGACGACGTAGGCGATGCCGCCGGACATGCCGGCCGCGAAGTTGCGCCCGGTCTCGCCGAGGACCACCGCGTGGCCGCCGGTCATGTACTCGCAGCCGTGGTCGCCGACGCCCTCGGAGACGACCAGCGCGCCGGAGTTGCGGACGCAGAAGCGCTCGCCGACCTTGCCGCGCAGGAACATCTCGCCGCCGGTGGCGCCGTAGCCGATGGTGTTGCCGGCGATGGTGGAGTACTCGGCGAGGTGGTCGGCGCCCCGGTCGGGGCGGACGACGATCCGGCCGCCGGACAGGCCCTTGCCGACGTAGTCGTTGGCGTCGCCCTCCAGGCGCAGCGTGATGCCGCGCGGGACGAAGGCGCCGAAGGACTGGCCGGCGGAGCCGGTGAAGGTGATGTCGACGGTGTCGTCGGGCAGACCGGCGCCGCCGAACTTCTTGGTGACCTCGTGGCCGAGCATGGTGCCGACCGTGCGGTTGATGTTGCGGATGGCGACCTGGGCGCGCACCGGGGCGGCCCGGGTGGCGTCCGGGGCGGCCAGCGCGTCGGAGGCGAGCTTGATCAGCTGGTTGTCGAGCGCCTTCTCCAGGCCGTGGTCCTGGCCGACGGCCTGGTGGCGCACCGCGCCCTCGGCCAGCGCGGGCACGTGGAACAGCGGCTCCAGGTTCAGGCCCTGCGCCTTCCAGTGGTCGACCGCGCGGGTCACGTCGAGGGTCTCGGCGTGGCCGACGGCCTCCTCGATGGAGCGGAAGCCCAGCTCGGCGAGGATCTCGCGGACCTCTTCGGCGATGAACCGGAAGAAGTTCACGATGTACTCGGCCTTGCCGGAGAAGCGCTCGCGCAGCACCGGGTTCTGGGTGGCGATGCCGACCGGGCAGGTGTCCAGGTGGCAGACGCGCATCATGACGCAGCCGGAGACGACGAGCGGCGCGGTCGCGAAACCGAACTCCTCGGCGCCCAGCAGCGCGGCGATGACGACGTCGCGGCCGGTCTTGAGCTGGCCGTCGGTCTGGACGACGATCCGGTCGCGCAGGCCGTTGAGCAGCAGGGTCTGCTGGGTCTCGGCCAGGCCCAGCTCCCAGGGGCCGCCCGCGTGCTTGAGCGAGGTGAGCGGGGAGGCGCCGGTGCCGCCGTCGTGGCCGGAGATCAGCACCACGTCCGCGTGCGCCTTGGAGACGCCCGCCGCGACGGTGCCGACGCCGACCTCGGAGACCAGCTTGACGTGGATCCGCGCCTGCGGGTTGGCGTTCTTCAGGTCGTGGATCAGCTGGGCGAGATCCTCGATGGAGTAGATGTCGTGGTGCGGCGGCGGGGAGATCAGGCCGACACCCGGGGTGCTGTGCCGGGTCTTGGCGACCCAGGGGTACACCTTGTGGCCGGGCAGCTGGCCGCCCTCGCCGGGCTTGGCGCCCTGGGCCATCTTGATCTGGATGTCGTCGGCGTTGACCAGGTACTCGGAGGTCACGCCGAAGCGGCCGGAGGCGACCTGCTTGATGCTGGACCGGCGCGCCGGGTCGTACAGGCGCTCCGGGTCCTCGCCGCCCTCACCGGTGTTGGACTTGCCGCCCAGCTGGTTCATGGCGATGGCGAGGGTCTCGTGCGCCTCCTGGGAGATGGAGCCGTACGACATGGCGCCGGTGGAGAAGCGCTTGACGATCTCGGAGACGGGCTCGACCTCGTCGAGGGAGATCGGCTGCCGGTCGCTCTTGAAGCCGAACAGGCCGCGCAGCGTCATCAGCCGCTCGGACTGCTCGTTGACGCGCTCGGTGTACTTCTTGAAGATCTCGTACGTGCCGGAGCGCGTGGAGTGCTGGAGGCGGAAGACCGTCTCCGGGTCGAACAGGTGCGGCTCGCCCTCACGGCGCCACTGGTACTCGCCGCCGATGTCCAGCGCGCGGTGGGCCGGCGCGATGCCGCTGGCCGGGTACGCCTTGGCGTGGCGGGCGGCGACCTCCTTGGCGACGACGTCGATGCCGACGCCGCCGATCTTGGTGGCGGTGCCGTTGAAGTACTTGGCGACGAACTCCTCGTCCAGGCCGACGGCCTCGAAGACCTGGGCGCCGCGGTAGGAGGCGACGGTGGAGATGCCCATCTTGGACATGACCTTGAGGACGCCCTTGCCGAGGGCGTAGATCAGGTTGCGGATGGCCTGCTCGGGCTCGCCGTCGTCGGTCTGCAGGAAGGTGCCCGCGCGGACCAGGTCCTCGACGGACTCCATCGCGAGGTACGGGTTGACCGCGGCGGCGCCGAAGCCGATGAGCAGGGCGACGTGGTGGACCTCGCGGACGTCGCCGGCCTCGACCAGCAGGCCCACCTCGGTGCGCTGCTTGGTGCGGATGAGGTGGTGGTGGACGGCGGCGGTGAGCAGCAGCGAGGGGATCGGCGCGTGCTCGGCGTCCGAGTGGCGGTCGGACAGGACGATCAGCCGGGCGCCGTTCTCGATGGCGGCGTCGGCCTCGGCGCAGATCTCCTCGATCCGCGCGGCCAGCGCCTCGCCGCCGCCGTGCACCCGGTAGAGACCGGAGAGGGTCGCGGCCTTGAAGCCGGGCATGTCGCCGTCGGCGTTGATGTGGATGAGCTTGGCCAGCTCGTCGTTGTCGATCACCGGGAAGGGCAGCAGGACGCTGCGGCACGAGGCGGCCGTCGGGTCGAGCAGGTTGCCCTGGGGGCCGAGCGAGGAGCGCAGCGAGGTGACCAGTTCCTCGCGGATGGCGTCCAGCGGCGGGTTGGTGACCTGGGCGAAGAGCTGGGTGAAGTAGTCGAAGAGCAGCCGGGGCCGGTCGGAGAGCGCGGCGATGGGCGAGTCGGTGCCCATGGAGCCGATCGGCTCGGCACCGGCCTTGGCCATCGGCGCGAGGATGACGCGCAGCTCCTCCTCGGTGTACCCGAAGGTCTGCTGGCGGCGGGTGACCGAGGCGTGGGTGTGCACGATGTGCTCGCGCTCGGGCAGGTCGGACAGCTCGATCTCGCCGGCTTCCATCCACTCGCCGTACGGCTGCTCGGCGGCGAGCTGGGCCTTGATCTCGTCGTCCTCGATGATGCGGTGCTCGGCGGTGTCCACGAGGAACATGCGGCCGGGCTGGAGGCGGCCCTTGCGGACGACCTTGGCGGGGTCGATGTCGAGGACGCCGACCTCGGAGCCGAGGACGACGAGGCCGTCGTCGGTGACCCAGTAGCGGCCGGGGCGCAGACCGTTGCGGTCGAGGACCGCGCCGACCTGGGTGCCGTCGGTGAAGGTGACGCAGGCGGGGCCGTCCCAGGGCTCCATCATCGTGGAGTGGAACTGGTAGAAGGCGCGCCGGTCCGGCTGCATGGAGTCGTGGTTCTCCCACGCCTCCGGGATCATCATCAGCACGGAGTGCGGCAGCGAGCGCCCGCCCAGGTGGAGCAGCTCCAGGACCTCGTCGAAGGAGGCGGAGTCCGAGGCGTCCGGCGTACAGATCGGGAAGATCCGCTCCAGGTCGGCGGAGGAGCCGAACAGGTCCGAGGCCAGCTGGGACTCGCGGGCGCGCATCCAGTTGCGGTTGCCCTTGACCGTGTTGATCTCGCCGTTGTGCGCGACGAAGCGGTACGGGTGGGCGAGCGGCCAGCTCGGGAAGGTGTTGGTGGAGAACCGGGAGTGCACGAGCGCGATCGCGGAGGCGAAGCGGCGGTCGGACAGGTCCGGGAAGAACGGCTCCAGCTGGCCGGTGGTCAGCATGCCCTTGTAGACGATGGTCCGCGCGGACAGCGACGGGAAGTAGACCCCGGCCTCGCGCTCGGCGCGCTTGCGCAGCGCGAAGGCGTGCCGGTCCAGGGCGATGCCCTGCGAGGTGCCGTCGCTCACGAAGATCTGGCGGAAGACCGGCATCGTGGAGCGCGCGGTGGCGCCCAGCATCTGCGGGGCGACCGGGACCTCGCGCCAGCCGAGGACGGTGAGGCCCTCCTCTTCGGCGATCGTCTCGATGCGCGAGACGGCGTCCTGGGTGCCGTCGACCGGCAGGAAGGCGATGCCGACGGCGTACCCCCCGGCCTCGGGCAGCTCGAATCCGGCCACCTCGCGGAAGAACGCGTCGGGCACCTGGGAGAGGATGCCCGCGCCGTCGCCGGAGTCGGGCTCGGAGCCGGTGGCGCCGCGGTGTTCCAGGTTGCGCAGCACGGTGAGTGCCTGGTCGACCAGGGTGTGGGAGGCCTCGCCGGTAAGGGTGGCGACGAAACCGACGCCGCACGCGTCGTGTTCGTTGCGGGGGTCGTACATACCCTGGGCAGCAGGGCGAGCATCCATGAAGGACCAGTTCTGGCCACTCTCGGAGTGCTGGGACGGCTGGCGCGGCGTACGCATCGGCTCTCCCGTCGTCGTCATCTGGCATGTGCAGGTGCCGAGGGACGACGTTGGCCCTCTGCGGTGGCTGAAAATTTGGTGCAGGTTACATGATGGAGCGGTTCTCGGTAAACGGGACAATCCGTTCCAGCATGCGGACACCGGAGGGTGGCGGCGGGGGTACCGCACCCGTGGTGGAAGCTATGGAGACCGGGGCGAACAGATCGGTGTCCGTCGGTCCGAGGGGCGGAGGGGGCGTCGTCGCCCACTCCGCGCATGCACGGCAGGCTTCATTGCCCACAGCGCTTACGGCTCATGCCCGGAGATTACGCACTCGAAACCAGCGAGTAACGGCTACTTATGCGGCCCGCCGCATAAGTTCGAGCCGGGCTATCCTACGGCCGTTCCGAACAGGCTGCCCAGGAGATACGTCACACCGGCCGCCGCGCCACCGAGGGCGAGCTGCCGCAGGCCGCTGTACCACCAGCTGCGGGCCGTGACCTTGGCGACCACCGCGCCGCACAGGAACAGTCCGGCCAGTGCCAGCAGCACGGCGGGCCACAGCGCACCGGCGCCGAGCAGGAAGGGCAGGACGGGGAGCAGGGCGCCCAGCGCGAAGGAGCCGAACGAGGACACGGCCGCAACGGTCGGCGAGGGCAGGTCGGAGGGGTCGATGCCCAGCTCCTCGCGGGCGTGTATCTCCAGCGCCTGCTCGGGGTCGCTGGACAGCTGGCGGGCCACCTCGCGCGCGAGGTGCGGCTCGACGCCGCGCGATTCGTAGAGCGCGGCCAGCTCGGCCTCCTCGTCCGCCGGGTGCTTGCGCAGCTCGCGGCGCTCCACGTCCAGCTCGGCCTCGACCAGCTCGCGCTGGGAGGCGACGGAGGTGTACTCGCCCGCGGCCATGGAGAAGGCACCGGCGGCCAGGCCGGCGAGCCCGCTGATCACCACGGTCTGCTGGCTCGCGGTACCGCCGGCGACGCCGGTCATCAGGGCAAGGTTGGAGACCAGTCCGTCCATGGCGCCGAAGACGGCGGGGCGCAGCCAGCCGCCGTTCACGTCGCGGTGGGTGTGGTTGTCGCGGTGCGCCTCGTGCAGCGCCGCCTCGGTCTCGATGATGGCCATGCGGGTACCCCCGGGAAGCTAGTTTGGACTCGTTCTACTTTTTTAACAACACCCAATCTACGCCGATCATTTCCGTCCCGCCAGCAAGGAAAGGCTGGGCTTACCTGCGGTTTTGCCACTCCGCACTCATTCGTGATCATGCTCGCTCATATGTCGACCGGGTGACGCTGCGCCCGGTTCGGCTGCGGTGCGACCCGCACCGGGGACAGATGTGCGGAGGGAGAGGAGAGGCCGCATGGCATCCACCGCCTGCATTTCCCCGGGCCCCGCGCCGGGAGACGCCGTCGGGCTCCGTGACCGGGCCCGGGGCGCGCTGCTCGGACTGGCCGTCGGGGACGCCCTCGGGGCACCGGCCGAGAACATGAAGCCCTCCGAGATCCGCGCCCGCTGGGGCCGCATCACGGGGTACGTGGCCGACCGGCCCGCCGGTACGGACGACACGGAGTACGCGATCTTCTCCGGGCTGCTGCTGGCCCGCCACGGCGCCGGGCTCACCCAGGCCCATGTGGAGACGGCGTGGCACGAGTGGATCGCGGACCGGGAGGAGGGCCCGTTCCGGGGCGCGGGCTTCAGCGAACGCGGCACCCTGGAGAACCTGCGCCGGGGGCTCGCCGCCCCGATCTCGGCCCAGCACCGGCACGCCTGGAGCGACGGACTGGCCATGCGGGCCGCGCCGCACGGCGTGTTCGCGGCCGGGCGCCCCGCCGAGGCGGCCCGGCTGGCGGCGATCGACGGCGCGGTCAGCCACGAGGGCGAGGGCATCTACGGCGGCCAGGCGGTCGCGGCGGGCGTCGCGGCGGCGGTGGCCGGGGCGTCGACCGTCGCGGTGGTGGCGTCCGCCCTGGCCGTGATCCCGGACGACTCCTGGACGGCGCGCTGTCTGCGCCGCGCGCTGACGGCGGCCCACCGGGGCGAACGCGCGGTGCGCTCCGCGGTGGTCATCGGCGGCTACCCGTGGACCGACCTGGCCCCCGAGGCGGTCGCCCTCGCCTTCGGCGCGTACGCGGCGGCCGACGGCGACTTCACGGACTCCGTGCTGACGGCCGTCAACATGGGCCGCGACGCCGACACCACGGCCGCGGTGGCCGGCGCCCTGGCCGGCGCGACCCGGGGCGTCCACGCGATCCCGTCCGACTGGGCCACCGCCATCGGCCCGGCCCGCGGCACCTGCCTCCCGTCGATGGCCGGCCACCACGTCCTGGAGGTGGCGGACCTGCTGACCCGCGCGGCACGCGAAGCACCTCCGGACGCCGGTCATGCCGAAAACACCGGGAGCACAGGGAGCACCGGAAACGCCGGGACCACCGGGAGCACCGGGAAGCCTCCGGGCGAACCGTCCGGCACCGCCCGTGCGGCAGCGCGGGTGGGGCCGTGAGCAGGGCTCGCGCCGGGGTCGGGGCGACCGGCACCACGGCGTACGTCGAGGGGCCCGGTGTGCCGGAGGGGGTCGTGTCCAGCGGGAGCGGGCAGCGGCCGGGAGCCGAGCCGGGGACAGCGGCCGCGTGCCCCGCCGTGCCGCTGCCGGACCGCATCGAGGGGCTCCTGCTCGGGCTCGCCGCCGGGGACGCCGCCGGCTGGCCGGCCGCCCGGCACCGGGCCGCCCGCATGCCGGAGTGGACGCGTCGGCTCACCCGCGAGCTGGACACCTTCGCCGAGCAGAACGCGACCACCACCCTCCCCGTCCCCATCGCCCTGAACCAGCCCCCGGAACCGCTGCGCCTCGGCCCCTCGGACGACGCCGAGTGGGCGGCGTTCGCGGCGGAGGCGGTGCTGCGGGCCGGGGACGACAGCGTGCTCGGGGACCTGAGCCGGGACCGCCGGATGCGGGCCGCGATCGACCTGACCTGGAACTCCGTCGCCAGCGAGGTCGCCGCGGCGGCCGACCGCGCCCCCGAGGTGGAGTCCGCGGTGCTGCCGCTGCGCGCCCGCATCTCGGTGCGGGCCGGGCTCGGCAACCTCGCCGCCGGCCTGCGTCCCCCCGCCACCGGCCACGACAACCCGCACTACTTCGACGACGCCGCCTGCGTGCGGGCCTGCGTCCTGGCCGTCGCCCACCCCGGCGCCGCGCGCGAGGCCGCCGACCTCGCCGAGTTCGACGCCCGCTACACCCAGGACGGCGACGGCGTGCACGGCGCGCGGGCCATGGCGGCGGCGCTGGCCTGCGCCCTCGACGGTGCCGACGTGGACGCCTGTGTGACGGCCGCGCTCGCCGAACTCCCGCACGCCACGGAGATCGGCCGCAACGCCCGCCAGGCCCTGGCCCTCGCGGAGGACACCGAGAACACCTTCGCCCTGGTCCCGCTCCTCGAACACCGCATCGTCGACCACGTCTACAGCTACGGCATCGCCGCCGCCGAGACCGTCCCGGTCGCCCTCGCCCTGGCCACCGCCGCCCGGGGCCGCCTCGCGGAAGCGGTCCCCGCGGCGGCCTGTCTGTCCCGGGTCGCGGACTCCGCCCCCGCGCTGGCCGGCGCCCTCACCGGCGCGCTGGGCGGCGGCACCTCGGTCCCCGCGTCCTGGCGGGACGCCTGCCGCACCCTGCCCGGCTGCGTACTGCCCCGGCTCACCGGCACCGACCTGGTCGAACTCGCCGGTCTCCTGCACGCCACCCGACCGTCCCCACCGGAAGGACGAGGCACCGCCCCATGACTCCCCCGACCCCGGACCACAGCAGCACCGCATCCCTCGACGAGCGCGTCACCGGCGCCCTCGTCGGCGCGGCCGTCGGCGACGCCCTCGGCGGCCCCGTCGAGGGCTACTCCCCCGAGCAGATCCTCGAACGCCACGGCGGCCGCGTCCACGGCGTCGTCGGCCCCTGGAACGGCGACGACTGGCGCACCGCCCGCCCCCTGGCCCCGTACCACAAGGGCGACGGCCACGTCACCGACGACACCCTGATGACGCACGCGCTGGTCCGGGTCTACGGCACGGTCCGCGACCACCTCAACGCCCACGCCGTCGCCGAGCACCTGGTCCCGGACCTGATCACGCACCCCCGCTGGATCCCCGAGCTGGAGGCCGAGGCGCTGTTGCTCCAGCGGATCTTCCTCGCCGAGAAGTGGCTGGTCGCGCGGATCCACTACGGCCACGTGGACCCGCGCGAGGCCGGCACCGGCAACATCGTCAACTGCGGGGCCGCGATGTACATGGCCCCGGTCGGCCTGGTCAACGCGGCGAACCCGGCGGCGGCCTACGCCGAGGCCCTGGACGTCGCGGGCGCGCACCAGTCGTCGTACGGCCGGGAGGCGGCCGGTGTCCTCGCGGCGGCGGTGGCCGCGGCCTGTGCGCCGGGTGCGACCCCTCAGTCGGTGGTGGCCGCCGCGCTGGCCCTGGCCAAGGACGGCACCCGGGCCGCGATCGAGGCCGTGTGCGACGTGGCCTCGGGGCACACGGACTTCGAGTCGGCCCTGGCACCGCTGCGCGCGGCGGTGACCCCGTACGACACGGTGGGCCCCGACTACCGCTCGCCCTCGCTGGGCGCCCGCCGCCCCTCGCGCCTGCACGCCATCGAGGAACTGCCGATCGCCCTGGGCATGCTGCTCGTCTCCGGCGGCGACTTCCGGCACGCGGTCCTCGGCGCGGTCAACTACGGCCGCGACTGCGACTCCATCGCCACGATGGCGGGCGCTCTGGCCGGGGCGCTCGGATCGCCGGTGCCCGAGGAGTGGGCGAAGACCGTCGCGGAGGCGAGCCGACTGGACCTGTGGGAACCGGCCGTCACGCTCACCCGGGTCGCGCGGGAGGTCTTCGAGCGGGACGTCCGGCGCCGCCGCGCCCACGAGGAGGCGTTCGCCGCGATCGGGGGCGCGGGATGCTCCGGCTGACCTGGGTCCAGCCCGAGGACCTGGTCGGCCACGAGCTGCGCCAGGCACGGCTGGACGGCCGCGACGCGTCGGCGGTCGCGGCCCGCTGGCGCGCGGCGGGCGGCGGCGCGGCACCGCCCCGGGCGGGCGCCTCCGACCGGCCCGCCTCCCCCGGCCTCCGAGCGCTGGCCGGGGAACTCCTGGACGAACTGGCCCGCCTGCCCAGTGTGTCGGCGGACGCCGAGCCGACCGAATACGACCGGATCAGGGCGCTGTGCCCCGACTGGCCCGCCCCGCGTCCCGGAGCCCGGGTGTCGCCCGCCCGGCTGGAGGCCGCCTGGCTCGGTCGCGCCGTCGGCTGCCTCCTCGGCAAACCCGTCGAGAAGCTCCCCCTGTCCGGCATCCGCCGCCTGGGCCGGGCCGCCGGCAACTGGCCCCCGACCGCGTACTTCACCGCCCGGGGCGTCCCCGGCGACCTGCTCGCCGCGTATCCGTGGAACCGCCGCTCCGCGCCCACCTCCCTCGCCGAGAACATCGACGGCATGCCGGAGGACGACGACCTCAACTACCCGCTCCTGGGCCTCAAGCTCCTCCAGCGCCACGGCCGGGGCTTCGAGACGGCCGACGTGGCCCGGGTGTGGCTCGACGAGCTCCCGGCCGGCCGTACCTTCACCGCCGAACGCGTCGCCTACCGCAACCTCCTGAGCGGCGTCGAGCCTCCCGACACCGCCCGCCACCGCAACCCGTTCCGCGAGTGGATCGGCGCCCTGATCCGCGCCGACGTGCACGGCTGGACCAACCCGGGCGACCCGGGCGCCGCCGCCGAACAGGCGCACCGCGACGCGACCCTCACCCACACCGCGGTCGGCGTCCACGCGGCGATGTTCGCGGCGGCCGTCATCGCCACCGCCGCGGGCACGGACACCGACACCGACACCGGCACCGGCACCGGCACCCGCACCCGCACCGGCACCGGCGCACCCGACGTCCACACCTGTCTGCGCGCCGGCCTCGCGGTCGTGCCGCCCGGCTCCCGCCTCGCCGGGGCCGTCCGCCACGCCGTGCGGCTCGCGGCCGCGCACGCCGACTTCGACACCGTCGTGGACGGGCTCCACGCCGTGCACTCCCCCGCCCACCACTGGGTGCACGCCGTCCCCAACACCGCCCTGATCGCCGCCGCGCTCACCCACGCGGACGGCGACTTCACCGGCTCGGTCTCGCGTGTCGTGTCGGGCGGCTGGGACACCGACTCCAACGGCGCCACCGTCGGCAGCGTGGCGGGACTCCTCGCCGGGTCCCCGGCCGCGCTGCCCGCGCACTGGACGGCCCCGCTGAAGAACCGACTGGCCAGCTCCGTCGGCGACTTCGACGGCACCGGCTTCGACACCCTCGCCCACCTCACCCACCGGGAGGCCACCCGCCCATGCCCGAGCCCGCCGTGACCTCTGCGCACTCCGCCCCCGCCACCTCCGCCGCCCCGCTCACCGGCCTGCGCGTCCTCGACCTCGCCACCCTCTTCGCGGGGCCGCTCGCCGCCACCATGCTCGGTGACTTCGGCGCCGACGTGATCAAGGTCGAGCACCCCACCCGGCCCGACCCCTCCCGGGGACACGGCCCGTCGAAGGACGGCGTGGGCCTGTGGTGGAAGCTGCTGGGCCGCAACAAGCACGCGATCACCCTCGACCTGTCGAAACCCGCCGGGCGCACCACCCTGCTCCGCCTCGCCGCCACCGCCGACGTGGTCGTCGAGAACTTCCGGCCGGGCACCCTGGAGAAGTGGGACCTGGGCTGGGACGAGCTGTCCGCCGTCAACCCGCGCCTGGTCCTCACCCGGGTCACCGGCTTCGGCCAGTTCGGTCCCTACGCGCGCCGCCCCGGCTTCGGCACCCTCGCCGAGGCCATGAGCGGCTTCGCGGCGATGACCGGCGAGCCCGACGCGCCGCCGACGCTGCCGCCGTTCGGCCTCGCCGACTCGATCGCGGCGCTGGCGACGGCGTACGCGGTGATGACGGCGCTGGCCGCCCGGGAGCGCACCGGCGAGGGACAGGTCGTCGACATGGCGATCATCGAGCCGATCCTGACCGTGCTCGGCCCCCAGCCCCTCTGGTACGACCAGCTCGGCCACGTCCAGCCGCGCACCGGCAACCGCTCGCAGAACAACGCCCCGCGCAACACCTACCGCACCGCCGACGGCACCTGGGTCGCCGTCTCCACCTCGGCCCAGTCGGTCGCCGAGCGGGTGATGCGGCTGGTGGGCCGCCCGGAGCTGATCGACGAGCCCTGGTTCGCGACGGGCGCCGACCGGGCCCGGCACGCCGACGTGCTGGACGCGGCGGTCGGCGACTGGATCGCCCGGCACACCCGCGCCGACGTGCTCGCGGCGTTCGAGGAGGCCGAGGCGGCCGTCGCGCCGGTCCAGGACGTGCGGGACGTGCTGGCCGACCCGCAGTACCAGGCCCTCGACACCGTCACCACGGTCGACGACCCCGAGCTGGGCCCGCTGCGCATGCAGAACGTCCTCTTCCGGCTCTCCGCCACGCCGGGCGCGATCCGCTGGGCGGGCCGCCCGCACGGCGCCGACACCGAGGAGGTGCTGACCGGGCTGGGACTCACCCCGGCGGACGTGAAGGAGCTGCGTGAGGAGGGCGTCGTATGACCGCACCTCCGCTGACCTGGTTGTACGCCCCCGGGGACCGGCCCCGGGTGGTGGCCAAGGCGCTGGCCGCCGGGGCCGACGTGGTGGTGGTCGACCTGGAGGACGCGGTCGCCGCCGACCGCAAGGAGTACGCCCGCGACGCCACGGCCGAGTTGCTCGGCGAGCCGCAGCCGGTGCCGGTGCACGTCCGCGTCAACGCCCTGGACGGTCCGCTCGCCGCCGACGACCTGGCGGCGCTGGCCCCGCTGCCGGGCCTGTCCGGGCTGCGGCTGCCCAAGATCACGTCGCCGGAGCAGGTCACCGGCGTCGCCGCCGCCACCGGCGGGCCGCCGCTGTACGCCCTGCTGGAGACGGCCCTGGGGGTCGAGCGGGCGTACCGGATCGCCGCCGCCCACCCGGCGCTGCGCGGCATCGCCCTCGGGGAGGCGGACCTGAGGGCCGACCTGGGCGTGCGCGGGGACGCCGGCCTGGACTGGTCGCGCTCGCGCGTGGTCGTGGCCGCACGGGCGGCGGGACTCGCACCGCCGTCCCAGACGGTGCACCCGGACACCCGGGACCTGGAGGGCCTGGCGGCGTCCTGTGCGCACGGCCGCGCCCTGGGGTTCCTGGGGCGGGCGGCGATCCACCCCCGCCAGCTGCCGATCATCGAGCGGGCGTATCTGCCGACCGAGCGGGAGCTGGAGGAGGCGGAGACGATCCTCAAGGCGGCCACGGTCCAGCCGGGCGCGCAGGCGCTGCCGGACGGCCGGTTCATCGACGCGGCGGTGGTGGCGACGGCCCGGCGCACCCTGTCCCTGGCCCGGCGGCCGGCTCTGTCCTGAGCCCTGAGCCCCGGCCCGGCACACGCCGAGGGCGCCCGGAGTGTCCTCCCGGGCGCCCTCGGCGGCGTGTGTGGTGGGGCGCGGCGTCAGCCCTTCTTCGCGGAGTCGGCGCCGTCCCTCACGGCCCCGGAGTCCTTCGCGTCCTCCGGGTCGTGCGCGTCCTCGGCGGCATCGGTGGACTCGGCGGTCCCGGTGGCCTTGGTGAGGTCGGGGGCATCGGCCTGCTCCCCGGTCCCCGCCTCGTCCCCGTCTTCGGTCGCGGTGTCCGCGGCGTCCGCCCGGTCCTCCTTCGAGTCCTTGTCCCCCTCGGACCCGGCGTCGCCGGCGGCGGTCTCCGCACCCGGCTCCACCACGGCCTCCCGGCCCGGCCGCATCCGTGCCGAGAGCACGATGTACAGCACGGCGAGCAGGAACACGAAGAGCGCCGTCCAGTTGTTCAGGCGCAGGCCCAGGATGTGGTGGGCGTCGTCGACGCGCATGTACTCGATCCAGAACCGGCCCGCGCAGTACGCGGCCACGTACAGGGCGAAGGCGCGCCCGTGGCCGAGCTTGAAGCGGCGGTCGGCCCAGATGACGAGCAGCGCGACACCGATGCACCACAGCGACTCGTACAGGAACGTCGGGTGGTAGGTGCCCGGCACCCGTCCGTCCGACGTCGAGGTGATCTCCACGGCCCACGGCAGGTCGGTCGCCTTGCCGTACAGCTCCTGGTTGAACCAGTTGCCCCAGCGGCCGATGGCCTGCGCGAGAGCGATACCGGGGGCGACGGCGTCGGCGTACGCGGGCATCGGGACGCCCCGGCGGCGGGCGCCGATCCAGGCACCCACCGCACCGAAGGCGATCGCGCCCCAGATGCCGAGTCCGCCCTCCCAGATCTTGAAGGCGTCGACCCAGTCACGGCCCTCGCTGAAGTACAACTGGTAGTCCGTGATCACGTGGTAGAGGCGCCCGCCGATCAGGCCGAAGGGAACGGCCCAGACCGCGATGTCGGCCACCGTGCCCGGCCGCCCGCCCCGGGCGATCCAGCGCCGGTTGCCGAGCCAGACGGCAACGAAGACGCCGATGATGATGCAGAACGCGTAGCCGCGCAGCGGGATGGGACCGAGGTGCAGCACCCCGCGCGACGGGCTGGGAATGAAGGCAAGTTCCATGGCAGGGTCGACGCTACCGTGTCGGACGGGACACGCGGCGGGCAGCCCGGCTACGGGTCCGTAACGAGCGGGCGCGCTACTTGTTGGCCTCCTCCACCATCTGCTTGAACTTGGCCGGGGTCATGGAGCGGTCCTGGTAGATGTTCTTGCCGTCCAGGAGCACCGTCGGGGTGCCGCTGAAGCCGCCGTTCTGGAAGGCCTTGTTGGACTTCTCGACCCAGCTGTTGTGCTTGCCGTTCTTGACGCACTCCTGGAACAGGGTGGTGTCGAGGCCGTCGACCTTGCCCGCCAGGTCGAGGAGTTTGTCCTCGTCGGCGAAGGCGTCGTCGGCCTCCGGCGGCTGGTTGTCGTAGAGCACGTCGTGGTACGGCGGGAACTTTCCGGCGTCCTGGGCGCAGGCCGCGGCGTTGGCGGCCTTGCGGGAGCCGGTGCCGCCCATGTTGCCGTCGATGATGGTCGCCAGGTGGTACTCGACCTTGAGCTGCCCGGCGTCGGTCAGCTCGTGGATGGTGTCGCGGTACGCCAGCTCGAAGGCCTTGCAGGCCGGGCAGCGGAAGTCCTCCCAGACGGTGAGCGTCGACTTGGCGCTCTCCTTGCCGACGGGGATCGCGAGGCCGTCCTTGCCCTGCGCCCCCGAGGGGGCCACGACCGGACCCGCCGACTCGCTGCCGTCGTCCTTGCCCGCGTTCGCGGCGACCACGCCGATCACCGCCGCGAGGCCCAGCACGCAGACCACGCTCGCGCCGACGATCAGCGCACGGCGGCGCTTGTCCCTGGACTTCTGCTTCTCGCGCTCGGCCGCCAGCTTCTCGCGGGCGCCGCGCTTTCCCTGTCGGTTCTTCTCGCTCACACCCCGCAGAACGAACCGGGGAGGCGCAGCGCGCCTCCCCGGTCCCGAGTCCACTCGTACGAGGGACCTCTGTCATGTGCCGGTGCTCACGCCTGTTTGCGCACGCCCTTCGCCAGGTCGGCGGCGAGGGCGCGGACGCCCTCCAGGCCGGCCGCGTCGTCGGGCGCGTCCAGCATCCGCTTGACGAACGCCGAGCCGACGATCACGCCGTCGGCGAACCGGGCGACCTCGGCGGCCTGGGCGGCGTTGGAGACACCGAGGCCGACGCAGACCGGGGTGTCGGTGGTGGCGCGGGTGCGCCGCACCAGGTCCTCGGCCTGCGCCCCGACCGACTCGCGGGTGCCGGTGACGCCCATGAGGGAGGCGGCGTACACGAAGCCGCTGCCGGCCGCGGTGATCTCGGCGAGCCGCGCGTCCTTGCTGCTGGGCGCGACCACGAAGACCGTGGCGAGGCCGTGCTTGTCGGCGTGCTCCCGCCACAGCGCCGACTCCTGGACCGGCAGGTCGGGCAGGATGCACCCGGCGCCGCCCGCCTCGGCCAGCTCGGCGGTGAACCGCTCCACGCCGTAGCGGTCGATCGGGTTCCAGTACGTCATGACGAGGATCGGCTTGCCGGTGGCCTCGTGCGCCTCGCGGACCGTGCGCATCACGTCGGCGATCCGCACGCCGCCGCGCAGCGCGATGTCGTCGGCGGTCTGGATCACCGGGCCGTCGAGCACCGGGTCGCTGTGCGGCAGGCCCACCTCGACGACGTCGGCGCCCCCGTCGAGCGCGGCCTTGACCGCCTCGATGCCGCCGGTCACGGTCGGGAAGCCGGCCGGGAGGTAGGCGATCAGGGCGGCGCGGCCCTCGGACTTCGCGGCCGCGAGGGTGTCGTTCAGCAGCTGTACGTTCCCGCTCACTTGGCGTCCCCCTCGATCTCCGCGGCGCCGGTCTCGTCGGCGGCGACCTCGGCGTCGGTGTCGTACAGCCCGAAGTAGCGGGCGGCGGTGTCCATGTCCTTGTCGCCGCGGCCGGACAGGTTGACCACGAGCAGCCCGTCCCTGCCCAGCTCCTTGCCGACCTCCAGGGCCCCGGCCAGCGCGTGGGCGCTCTCGATGGCCGGGATGATGCCCTCGGTGCGCGACAGCAGGCGCAGGGCCTGCATGGCGGCGTCGTCGGTGACCGCGCGGTACTCGCCGCGGCCGGAGTCCTTGAGGTGGGCGTGCTCGGGGCCGATGCCCGGGTAGTCCAGGCCGGCCGAGATCGAGTACGGCTCGGTGATCTGGCCCTCGTCGTCCTGGAGGACGTAGGACCGGGAGCCGTGCAGGATGCCGGGCTCGCCCGCGGTCAGGGTGGCCGCGTGCTCGCCGGTCTCGACGCCGTGCCCGGCGGGCTCGCAGCCGATGAGGCGGACGCCGGTGTCGGGGATGAAGGCGTGGAAGAGGCCGATGGCGTTGGAGCCGCCGCCGACGCAGGCGATCGCGGCGTCGGGCAGGCGCCCGGCCTGCTCCAGGAGCTGGCGCCTGGCCTCGACGCCGATGACGCGGTGGAAGTCGCGGACCATCGCCGGGAAGGGGTGGGGCCCGGCGACGGTGCCGAACAGGTAGTGGGTGCGGTCGACGTTGGCGACCCAGTCGCGGAACGCCTCGTTGATCGCGTCCTTCAGCGTGCGGCTGCCGGACTTCACGGCGATGACCTCGGCACCGAGCATGCGCATGCGGGCCACGTTGAGGGCCTGGCGGCGGGTGTCGATCTCGCCCATGTAGATGGTGCAGTCGAGGCCGAAGAGGGCGCAGGCGGTCGCCGTCGCCACACCGTGCTGGCCCGCGCCGGTCTCGGCGATCACCCGGGTCTTGCCCATGCGCTTGGTGAGCAGGGCCTGGCCGAGCACGTTGTTGATCTTGTGCGAGCCGGTGTGGTTCAGGTCCTCGCGCTTGAGGAAGATCCTGGCTCCGCCGGCGTGCTCCGCGAAACGGGGGACCTCGGTGAGGGAGGACGGGCGGCCGGTGTAGTGGACGAGGAGGTCGTCCAGCTCGCGGGCGAACTCCGGGTCGGACTTGGCCTTGTCGTACTCGACGGCGACCTCGTCGACCGCCGCGACGAGGGCCTCGGGGATGAACTTGCCGCCGTACACCCCGAAGTAGCCTTCGGGGCTGGGGATTTGACCCTCCGGGTCGGGGATGAAGAAGGTGCTGGGCATGCGTGTACCTCACGGTGAGTGTCTGATGTGACTGATCGCCGTGGGGGCGGGGGCCTCTCTGCCGGCCGCGAGCCACGTGTGGTTGCTCGCGCCCGCGCGACGGAGTCGCGAATGCGCTACAGCCCCGCGCCCCTTGCGGGGCGCGTGAGCCATCGCATGCCGTTCACTTGCCCGGGCTCGTCTCCGATGACGTACCGCACGCGGCGGCCGTGGACCCGGCGGGCGGGGGCGCGGCAGCCGCGGGGGCGGCAGCCGCGCGCCAGGCGCGCGTAGGGGTCCCGGGGGGCCGGGGCGAGCGGGAACGTCATGGGGATCAGCCTACCGGGGTGTCAGCCCCGGCCGTGGCGCAGTGCCGGATGTTCGCCGGCCGCGACCAGGTCGGAGACCGCCGTCTTGGGGTCGCGGCCGGTGACCAGGGACTCGCCGACCAGGACGGCGTCGGCGCCCTCGTTGGCGTAGGCGATGAGGTCGTGCGGGCCGCGGACGCCGGACTCGGCGACCTTGACGATGTGCGCGGGGATCTCCGGGGCGACCCGTTCGAACGTGCCGCGGTCCACTTCGAGCGTCTTCAGGTTGCGCGCGTTGACGCCGATGACCTTGGCGCCCGCGTCCACCGCGCGCTCGACCTCGTCCTCGTCGTGCACCTCGACCAGCGGGGTGAGTCCGATGGACTCGGCGCGCTCGATCAGCGACTCCAGCGCCGGCTGCTCGAGGGCCGCGACGATCAGCAGGACGAGGTCGGCGCCGTGCGCGCGGGCCTCCCACAGCTGGTACGAGGTGACGACGAAGTCCTTGCGCAGCACGGGGATGTCCACACGCGCGCGGACCGAGTCCAGGTCGGCCAGCGAGCCGCCGAAGCGGCGCTCCTCGGTGAGGACGGAGATGACGGCGGCGCCGCCCGCCTCGTAGTCGGCGGCGAGTCCGGCCGGGTCGGCGATGGCCGCGAGCGCGCCCTTGGAGGGGCTGGAGCGCTTGACCTCGCAGATGACCTTGACGCCGTCGCCGCGCAGCGCGGACACGCCGTCCTTGGCGGGCCGAGCCTTGGCCGCGCGCTCCTTGAGCTCGTCGAGGCTGACGCGCGCCTGCCGCTCCGCGAGGTCGGCACGGACTCCGTCGATGATCTCGTCGAGCACACTCACGCGAGCGGCCCCCTTTCAGACGGCAAAACCTGTGGTCACTGTGATGGTATCCGCAGCCGGGCACCGGTCCCGAATCCGGCCGATCCAAGTCCCACTACCTGGACGTTCCATGAATGATCAAGGGAGGAGCCAGCCGCCGTACGGCAGGTTCCGGACAACGGTGAAGACCAGTAGCAACGTCCCCAGCGTCCACAGGTGGACCGGTCCGAGGTCGATGCGCACGGGGCGGCCCCGCGCCGCGCGGATCACCCAGACGGTCCACAGGACGGCGAAGCCCAGATAGGCCAGGACGGCGGGCGCGTTGGCGTGCAGCGCCGCGGTCAGGTCGCCGTGGACGAAGGCGTGCGCGCTGCGCAGGCCGCCGCAGCCGGGGCAGTAGACGCCCGTGAAGCGCAGCAGGGGGCAGACGGGGTAGTGACCGGGCTCGTAGGGGTCCACGCTGCCCACGTAGGCGAAGGCCCCCGCGACGGCTGCGAGCACTCCCGCCGGGGCGGCCAGCCGGAGGGCCGCACCGCGGGGCTGGATGATGCCGGTCCGGCCGGGTTTCCCGCTCTCGACGTCCACGCCCGCATTCTGCCCCCGGCGGCCCCCGCACGCACGTGAGGGGCGGTCCGGGCACTCCCGTGCCGGTCCGCCCCTCAGGAGGCCGGTGACCGCCGCGCCCGGTCAGCCCTTGGCGCCGGCCTCGACGCGCTCGCCCGCGACCTGGTGCACGGGGTGGTTCTGCTTCGGCTGGCCGAGGCCCATCATCCTCATGATGTAGCCGACGACACCACCGAGGAGCACGACCGCCATGCCGGCCCAGAAGCCCCACGGCTGGGCCGCCACCATGAACATGCCCGCGATGCAGAAACCGATGAAGGCGATGATGACACCGGTCCAGGCGGCCGGGGTGTGACCGTGGCTGCTGCCCGCCATTGCTTGCTCCTCGTTGCTGTGTGCCAAGTCTGAGCAGGACGCTCGCACCCATTGTCCCGCACGGGGACACGCGCCGTGAGCGGGGGTGCTCCAGTGGGTGGACGCGAGCCGGGACGCGGGGCCGGACGCCGGGTCAGGCGCTGGTGGGGTCCTCGCCGCGGTCGATGGCCTTCCACAGGTCCTCGGGGCGGTCCGGGTCGACGGTCTGCGCCCTGCGCCGCGGGGCGCCACCGCGTTCGTAGCGGCCGGACATCGCGGGCCACTGGCGGCCGTAACGCAGCGCGAGCAGCCCGGCCAGCAGGAGCAGCGCGCCGCCCACGGCCGCGACGTACGGCCAGGCGGTGTGGGAGAGCGCGTCGACGGTGGCCGAGGTGTCACCGGCCGCCTTCGCGGCCTGGTCGTCCAGCGCGGAGCTGTCGGAGGCGCCCGCCAGGGCGGCGGCGACGGTGCCCGCGCCGCTGAGCGCGAGCAGCGCGGCCACGGCGAAGCGGCCGGCGCGGCGGACGGCGAAGACGGCGACGAGCGCGGCGAGGCCGACTATGGCGAGCGACGCGGGTACGCCCGTGACGTCGCTGCCCTTGGCGGTCAGGGTGAACGCGCCGCCGGCCACCGTCGCGGTGCCCTCCGCCCACTCCTGCCGGGTGGCGAGCAGGGCGACGGCGGCGCCGAGCGCGCCGCACAGCAGGGCGACGGCGAGGCTCCGGCGGCCGGCCCGGGCGGGTCCTGCGGCTGGGGTACGGGGGTGAGGAACGGCTGTCACGTACTCCACTATCACCCGAACCCCGGGCGAACCGTCACCCGGGGTTCCGATTGGGGGCGTGAGAATTGCCCCACCGGTCCGACCGGTTGGCCCTATTGCGCCAGCCGGTTGGCCGTGTGTACGGCCCGCAGCACGGCCGCCGCCTTGTTGCGGCACTCGGTGTCCTCGGCGACCGGGTCGGAGTCGGCGACGACACCGGCGCCCGCCTGGACGTAGGCGGTGCCGTCGCGCAGCAGGGCGGTGCGGATGGCGATGGCGGTGTCGGAGTCGCCCGCGAAGTCGAGGTAGCCGACGCAGCCGCCGTACAGGCCGCGCCGGGAGGGTTCGAGTTCGTCGATGATCTGAAGGGCGCGCGGCTTGGGCGCGCCGGAGAGGGTGCCGGCCGGGAAGCACGCGGTGAGGACGTCGAAGGCGGTGCGGTCCTTGGCGACGCGTCCGGTGACCGTCGAGACGATGTGCATGACGTGCGAGTACCGCTCGACGGACATGAAGTCGACGACCTCGACGGAGCCGGGCTCGCAGACGCGCCCCAGGTCGTTGCGGCCGAGGTCGACGAGCATCAGGTGCTCGGCGCGCTCCTTGGGGTCGGCGAGCAGTTCGTCGGCGAGGGCCTGGTCCTCCTGCGGGGTGGCGCCGCGCGGGCGGGTGCCGGCGATGGGGTGCACCAGGGCGTGCCCGTCCTCGACCTTGACCAGCGCCTCGGGGGACGAGCCGACGACGTCGAAGCCGTCGAGGCGCAGCAGGTACATGTACGGGGAGGGGTTGGTGGCCCGCAGGACCCGGTACACGTCGAGCGCGCTCGCGGTGCAGGGCGTCTCGAACCGCTGCGAGGGGACGACCTGGAAGGCCTCGCCCGCGCGGATGCGTTCCTTGATGTCCTCGACGGCGTCCTGGAAGTCGGGCCCGCCCCACAGCGCCGTGTACTCGGGCAGCTCGGACGGCGGCAGCGCGGCCGGGGGCTGGGCGACGGCACGCGTGAGGTCGGCCTCCATGGCGTCCAGGCGGGCGATCGCGTCGGCGTAGGCCTCGTCGACGCCGGTCTCCAGGTCGTTGTGGTTGATCGCGTTGGCGATCAGCAGGACCGAGCCCTCCCAGTGGTCCATGACGGCGAGGTCGCTGGTGAGCAGCATGGTCAGCTCGGGCAGCTTCAGGTCGTCGCGCTCCCCCGGGCCGACCTTCTCCAGACGGCGCACGATGTCGTAGCCGAGGTAGCCGACCAGGCCGCCGGTGAAGGGCGGCAGGCCCAGGTCGTGGGCGAGGTCGCGCGGGGTGTGCAGGGCCTCGACGGTGGCGCGCAGGGCGGCGAGCGGGTCGCCGTCGGTGGGGACGCCGACGGGCGGGGTGCCCTGCCAGTGCGCCTGGCCGTCCTTCTCGGTGAGGGTGGCGGCGCTGCGGACGCCGACGAAGGAGTACCTGGACCAGGATCGTCCGTTCTCCGCGGACTCCAGCAGGAAGGTGCCGGGGCGCTCGGCGGCGAGCTTGCGGTACAGGGCCACCGGGGTGTCGCCGTCGGCGAGGAGCTTGCGGCTGACCGGGATCACCCGGCGGTCGGCGGCGAGCTTGCGGAAGGTGTCGAGGTCCATGTCATGCGTGACGTCCATGGCGGCAGACCCTACTGACCCGCGCCGGGCGCGTCGGCGCCCGCGGCGTCTGCGGCGGCCCCGGCGTCTTCGGCGGCCCCGGAACCCTCGGCGAGGAGCACGTCGGTGTCGAAGCAGGTGCGGGTTCCGGTGTGGCAGGCGGCGCCCACCTGGTCGACCTTGACCAGCACGGTGTCGGCGTCGCAGTCCAGGGCGACGGACTTCACCCACTGGAAGTGACCCGAGGTGTCGCCCTTGACCCAGTACTCCCGGCGGCTGCGCGACCAGTAGGTGCAGCGGCCGGTGGTCAGCGTGCGGTGCAGCGCCTCGTCGTCCATCCAGCCGAGCATCAGCACCTCTCCGGTGTCGTACTGCTGGGCGATGGCGGGCAGGAGCCCGTCGGCGCTGCGCTTGAGCCGGTCGGCGATCTCGGGGGCGAGGGGGCTGGGCCGCCCGGGGCCGCCACCGGTGGGGGAGCTGCTGGTCATGCGCCCATTGTGCCGCGCGGGGCGGACACACCCCCGGGATGTCCATTGGGCGGACCCGGCCGCTCGCCGTAGGCTGACTTCATGTCGACTTTCGCCAAGCGTGAACGACTTCTGCTCGCGGACCTGTTGGAGACGGCGGGTCCGGACGCCCCGACCCTGTGCGAGGGCTGGCGGACCCGTGACCTGGCCGCGCACGTGGTGGTGCGCGAGCGGCGTCCGGACGCGGCCGGGGGCACCCTGATCAAGCCGCTGGCGTCCCGCCTCGACCGGGTGATGGAGGAGTACGGCGCGAAGCCGTACGAGGAACTGCTCCAGCTGATCCGCAGCGGCCCGCCCCGCTTCTCCCCCTTCCAGCTCAAGCAGGTCGACGAGGCGGCGAACACGGTGGAGTTCTACGTCCACACCGAGGACGTCCGCCGCGCCCAGCCGGACTGGTCGCCGCGCGAGCTGGACCCGGTCTTCCAGGACGCCCTGTGGTCCCGCCTGGAGCGGGCCGCCCGGCTGATGGGCCGGGGCATCCCGACGGGCCTGGTGCTGCGCCGCCCGAACGGCCAGACGACGGTCGCCCACCGGGGTACGCCGGTGGTGACGGCGACGGGCGAGCCGTCCGAGCTGCTGCTGTTCGCGTACGGCAGGCAGAGCGCCGCGAAGGTGGAGCTGGCGGGCGAGGAGAACGCGATCGCCAAGCTGCGGGAGACGAAGCAGCTGGGCATCTGACCTCCGCCGCTCACTTCGGCAGCTCGGCCCGCCGTACGCCCGGCGCGCACAGGGCGACGACCCCGCCGAGGCCGCAGACCACGGCGCTGACGGCGAAGACGGGACCGGTGCCCCAGACGCCGATGGCGGCGGCGGACAGCGGCATGCTCAGCGGGGCGATGCCAAGGCTGACGATGCCGGAGACCGCCGTGACGCGGCCGAGGAGGGCGGGAGCGGACTGGGTCTGGAGCAGGGCCCCGCAGAGCGCGCCGCTGAGGCCCGCGAGCAGCCCGATGAGCAGCGCGGTCCCGACGGCCACGGGCAGGGCGGGTGCCTGTGCCAGCATGCCGATCGCGGCGGCGCCGGGCACGAGGGCGCCGGCGACGACGTACCCGGCGTGCGGCACGCGTCCCCGGACGGTCAGCAGCAGGGCGGCCGCCCCGGCGCCGATCCCGAAACCGGCGAGTACCCAGCCCATGCCGGAGGCTCCCCAGCCGCGTTCGTCGGCGAGCAGGGTCAGACCGATGTTGAGCGGGCCGACGAAGCCGAGGTCGCCGAGGGCGATGACCAGCATCAGCGGTCCGAGGACGCGGTGCCGGCGAATGTACCGGAGCCCGTCCCGCAGGTCCCGCCACGCGGTGCCGCCCTCGGCGGTGGCCGCATCGTCGGGGGGCAGCTCGCGCATCCGTACGGAGACCAGCAGCGGCACCGACACGGCGATCAGCACCCCGGCGAGGGCGAAGGCCGCCGCCGCGCCGCCGAGCGCCACGCCGAGGCCGCCGAGCGGGGCGCCCACGACGGAGGACAGGCGGACGGCGAGGCCGCGCATGCCCTGCACACGGGCGAGCTGGTCCTTGGTGGTGATGCGGGCGGGGAGGGCTCCGACGGCGGGCATGAAAAGGGCGTCCACCGCGCCGAAGACGAGGGCGAGCAGGGCCAGGAGCCACAGTCCCGGGTCGGTGGCGAAGAGCAGCGCGGCCACCGCGAGGACCGCCGCGCACCGCACGGCGTCGCTGCCGATGACGACCCTGCGCGGTCCCAGCCGGTCGACGACCACTCCCCCGCCGAGCATGAGCAGGGCACGCGGCACCGCGCTCACGGCCGTGACGATCCCGGCCTCGGCGGGACTGCCCTGCCGCACGGCGGCCCAGGACAGCGCGAGGAAGAAGACGCTGTCGCCGAGCATGGACGCGGTGTAGGCCGCGACCCAGCGCAGCACGTTGCCGTCGCGGTGGGCGGGGCGGCCAGGGGTGGAGCCGACCTCGCGGTCGGCTATGTCGGAGAGGTCGGACACCTGGTCAGGCAGCCCAGTCGCGCAGCAGGCGGGCGGTTTCGCTGAGGTCGGCCTCGTCGCTGCGGATGTCGGAGACGAGTTTGGCCCAGTCGCCGGGTCGTGGGTCGACCGGTGTGCCGGAGGCCTCCATATACGCCCGGATGCAGCCGATGCCGATCGACGCGTTGTAGTCCGTAAACGGGCGGAGCCTCAGCGCGGTGTGCAGGAACGTGGCCGCTCGGGTCGGGATCTCCTCGTAGTAGGGCTCTCCCGCGACACGCTCGTACCGGTGCCTCTCGGCCATGCAGTGCAGGGCGCCCCAGTCCCGGATGGGTGTGTTCGGCGGCGAGACTTCGACCTGGGCGCAGAGAACCCAGCCGGTATCGACGTAGAGCGTCACCGCAGGCCCGCCGGGAAGCGCTCTTCGAAGTCGGCCATGATTTCGCGTGCGTACTTCGACGCCCCTTCCACGAAGCGCTGCTTCTGCCGTCGGCGCACCACGTCCTCGGTCAGTATGTCGTGCGCCAACCGCTTGATCGCGACGCCCTGCTCCTTGGCCTCCGCGCGCAGCTCGGCCAGCTCTTCCTCGGTGAACTCAATCGTGATCCCAGGCATATGAGCACCTTAGCGGGCACGCAACCGCAGCCACTACCGCATTCACTACCGGGAGTGACCCGTCGAACTACCGAACGGGATGTCCCGCCCCCCGCAGCGCTTCCTTCACCTCGCCGATCCGCAGGTCGCCGAAGTGGAAGACCGACGCCGCCAGGACCGCGTCCGCGCCCGCCTCGACCGCCGGGGCGAAGTGGGCGAGGCTGCCCGCGCCGCCCGAGGCGATCACGGGGACGGTCACGTGCTTGCGGACCGCCGCCAGCATCTCCAGGTCGTAGCCGTCCTTGGTGCCGTCCGCGTCCATCGAATTGAGCAGGATCTCCCCCGCGCCCAGCTCGGCGGCCCGGTGGGCCCAGTCGACGGCGTCGATGCCGGTGCCGCGGCGGCCGCCGTGGGTGGTCACCTCGAAGGTGCCGGCCTCGGTGCGGCGGGCGTCGACCGACAGCACGAGGACCTGGCGGCCGAACCGCTCGGCGATCTCGCGGATCAGGTCGGGGCGGGCGATGGCGGCGGTGTTGACGCCCACCTTGTCCGCGCCGGCCCGCAGCAGCTTGTCCACGTCCTCGGCGGTGCGCACCCCGCCGCCGACGGTCAGCGGGATGAACACCTGCTCGGCGGTGCGGCGCACCACGTCGTAGGTCGTCTCGCGGTCGCCCGACGAGGCGGTGATGTCCAGGAACGTCAGCTCGTCGGCGCCCTCGGCGTCGTACACCTTGGCCATCTCGACGGGGTCGCCCGCGTCGCGCAGGTTCTGGAAGTTGACGCCCTTGACGACCCGGCCGTTGTCCACGTCCAGGCAGGGGATGACTCGGACCGCCAGGGTCATGAATCCACGGCTCCTCTATACGCTTCCACTTCGACCGACACCAGGACCCGCGAGTCGATGAAGCCCTCCACGACCAGCAGGGTCGTGGCGGGGCGTACGGAGTCGAACAGCTCCTTGTGGGCGCGGCCCACCGCATCGACGTCGCGGGAATGTGCCAGGTACACACGGGTCCGGATCACGGACTCGATGCCGAGCCCGAACTCGGCGATCGCCTCGACGGCGGTGCCGAAGGCGACCTTGGTCTGCTCGTACGGGTCGCCCTCGCCATAGAGCATGTCGCCCTTGAAGGCGGTGGTGCCCGCCACGATGACACGGTCACCCGCCGCCACGGCCCGTGCGAAACCGAAGGACTCTTCCCAGGGACTACCGCTCTGCACGCGCCGTACGGCTTGGGACGTCATGTCGACACAGCCTCCAGGGCTTCTTCCAGGGTGAACGCCTTCGCGTACAGGGCCTTCCCTACGATGGCCCCCTCGACACCGGCCGGGACGAGCCCGGCGATGGCGCGCAGGTCGTCCAGGGAGGACACGCCGCCCGAGGCCACGACCGGGCGGTCGGTGGCGGCGCAGACGTTCTTCAGGAGCTCCAGGTTGGGGCCCTGGAGGGTGCCGTCCTTGGCGATGTCGGTGACGACGTACCGGGCGCAGCCCTCCTTGTTCAGGCGGTCCAGCGTCTCGTAGAGGTCGCCGCCGTCGCGGGTCCAGCCCCGGCCCCGGAGCGTGGTGCCCCGTACGTCCAGACCGACCGCGATCTTGTCGCCGTGCTCGGCGATGACCTTGGCGACCCACTCGGGGGTCTCCAGCGCGGCGGTGCCCAGGTTCACCCGGGTGCAGCCGGTGGCGAGGGCGGCGGCGAGGGTGTCGTCGTCGCGGATGCCGCCGGACAGCTCCACCTTGATGTCCATGGCCTTCGCGACCTCCGCGATCAGCGCGCGGTTGTCCCCGGTGCCGAACGCCGCGTCCAGGTCCACGAGGTGCAGCCACTCGGCGCCGGAGCGCTGCCAGGCGAGGGCGGCCTCCAGCGGGGAGCCGTAGGAGGTCTCGGTGCCGGACTCGCCGTGCACGAGGCGGACGGCCTGGCCGTCGCGGACGTCGACGGCGGGGAGGAGTTCGAGCTTGCTCATCTCTACCGGGCTCATTCCTTCTACCGGGCTCATCTCTACAGGGTCTCGATCCAGTTGGTGAGGAGCTGGGCGCCGGCGTCGCCGGACTTCTCGGGGTGGAACTGCGTGGCCCAGAGCGCGCCGTTCTCCACGGCGGCCACGAAGGGCTTGCCGTGCGTGGACCAGGTGACCCTGGGCTCGGCGATCAGCGGGTTGTGCGTTTCCTGGGCCCACTCGTGGACGGCGTAGGAGTGCACGAAGTAGAAGCGGGCGTCCGCGTCCAGGCCGGCGAAGAGCTGGGAGTCGGCGGGTGCCTCGACCGTGTTCCAGCCCATGTGGGGCACGACGTCGGCCTGGAGCGGTCCGACCGTGCCGGGCCACTGGTCCAGGCCCTCGGCCTCCACGTCGTGCTCGATGCCGCGCGAGAACAGGATCTGCATGCCGACGCAGATGCCCATGACCGGGCGGCCGCCCGACAGCCGGCGGTCGACGATCCAGTCGCCGCGGGCCGCCTTGAGGCCGTCCATGCAGGCGGCGAAGGCGCCGACGCCGGGGACCAGCAGCCCGTCGG
The DNA here is from genome assembly GCF_002188365.1 of Streptomyces sp. CS113. Lineage (NCBI taxonomy): Bacteria > Bacillati > Actinomycetota > Actinomycetes > Kitasatosporales > Streptomycetaceae > Streptomyces > Streptomyces sp. CS113. Next base: position 6,420,624 of record NZ_KZ195574.1, on the reverse strand, counting down.
CGTTCATGGCCCGGTCGTAGTCGCGGGTGATCTCGACGTCGGCCCCCGCGCGCGCGAGGGCGCGTTCGGCGGAGCGGACGTTGCCGAAGCCGTAGTCGAAGACGACCACCTTCTTGGCAGCGGCGGCGGTCAACTCCACACCTCCAGCCTCAGGACGCCGGCGAGCAGGCACATGCCGGCACCGATGGAGAGCAGCACGATCAGGCCCTTGGGCATCTGCTGCTTGGCGAAGGAGTAGATGCCGCCGAGGAAGAAGAGGCCGACGACGATCAGTGCGGTGGACGTACCGTTCATGGGTTACAGCGCGCCCTTCGTGGAAGGCAGGATGCCGGCCGCGCGCGGGTCGCGCTCGGAGGCGTAGCGCAGGGCCCGGGCCAGCGCCTTGAACTGGCACTCCACGATGTGGTGCGCGTTGCGCCCGTAGGGCACGTGGACGTGCAGGGCGACCTGGGCCTGGGCGACGAAGGACTCCAGGATGTGCCGGGTCATCGTCACGTCGTACTCGCCGATCATCGGCGCCATGTTCTCGGGCTCGGTGTGCACGAGGTAGGGGCGGCCGGAGAGGTCGACGGTGACCTGGGCGAGGGACTCGTCCAGCGGGACCGTGCAGTTGCCGAAGCGGTAGATGCCCACCTTGTCGCCGAGGGCCTGCTTGAAGGCGGCGCCCAGCGCGAGGGCGGTGTCCTCGATGGTGTGGTGGGAGTCGATGTGCAGGTCGCCGTCGGTCTTCACGGTCAGGTCGAACAGACCGTGCCGGCCGAGCTGGTCGAGCATGTGGTCGTAGAAGCCGACGCCGGTGGCGATGTCGGTCTTGCCGGTGCCGTCGAGGTCGATCTCGACGAGGACCGAGGTCTCCTTGGTCGTGCGCTCCACGCGTCCCACGCGGCTCATGTGTTCTGCTCCTTCTTGACTTCACGTACCGCGTCGAGGAACGCGTCGTTCTCCTGCGGGGTGCCGGCGGTGACCCGCAGCCATCCCGGTACGCCGTTGTCCCGGACCAGGACGCCCCGGTCGAGGATCTTCCGCCAGGTGGCGTGGGAGTCCGCGAACCGTCCGAACTGGACGAAGTTGGCGTCGGACTCGGTCACCTCGTAGCCGATGGCGCGCAGTTCGGCGACCAGCCGGTCCCGCTCGGTCTTCAGCTGCTCGACGTACTTGAGCAGCGTGTCCGTGTGCTCCAGGGCGGCCAGCGCGGTCGCCTGGGTGACGGCCGACAGGTGGTACGGCAGCCGTACGAGCTGGACGGCGTCGACGACGGCCGGGTGCGCGGCCAGGTAGCCCAGGCGCAGGCCCGCCGCGCCGAACGCCTTCGACATGGTGCGGGAGACGACCAGGTTCGGGCGGCCGTCCAGCAGCGGCAGCAGCGAGGCGCCGTGGCTGAACTCGATGTACGCCTCGTCCACCACGACCATGGAGGGCTTGGCGGCCTGCGCGGCGTCGTGGAGGGCGAGGACCGTCTCGGCCGGGACCGCGTTGCCCGTGGGGTTGTTGGGGGTGGTGACGAAGACGACGTCCGGGCGGTGCTCGGCGATCGCCCGCTCGGCGGCGGGCACGTCGATGGTGAAGTCCTCGTGGCGCGGCCCGGAGATCCAGCCGGTGCCGGTGCCGCGCGCGATGAGGCCGTGCATCGAGTACGACGGCTCGAAGCCGATCGCGGTGCGGCCGGGCCCGCCGAAGGTCTGGAGCAGCTGCTGGATGACCTCGTTGGAGCCGTTGGCCGCCCAGACGTTGCGCACGTCCAGCGGGTGTCCTGAGGTGTTCGTCAGGTACTCGGCGAGCCTCGTGCGCAGCTCGACCGCGTCCCGGTCGGGGTAGCGGTTGAGGTCGCGGGCGGCCTCGCGGACCCGCTCGGCGATCCGCTCGACCAGCGCCTCGGGCAGCGGGTAGGGGTTCTCGTTGGTGTTCAGCCGTACCGGCACGTCCAGCTGGGGCGCGCCGTAGGGGGACTTGCCGCGCAGCTCGTCCCGTACGGGGAGATCGTCGATGCCGAACGTCACTTGCTCTCCGGGACCTTCCACTCGAACCTCGCCTTGATCGCCGCCCCGTGCGCGGGCAGGTCCTCGGCCTCGGCCAGCGTCACCACGTGGTGCGCGACCTCGGCGAGCGCGTCGCGCGTGTAGTCGACGATGTGGATGCCGCGCAGGAAGGACTGCACGGACAGGCCCGAGGAGTGGCAGGCGCAGCCGCCGGTGGGCAGGACGTGGTTGGACCCGGCCGCGTAGTCGCCGAGGGAGACGGGCGCCCAGGGGCCGACGAAGATCGCGCCGGCGTTCCTGACCCGGTCGGCGACGGCGGCGGCGTCGGCGGTCTGGATCTCCAGGTGCTCCGCGCCGTAGGCGTCGACCACGCGCAGCCCCTCCTCCAGGCCGTCGACGAGGACGATCGCGGACTGGCGGCCGGCCAGCGCCGGGCGGATCCGGTCCTCGACGTGCTTGGTGGCCTCGACCTGCGGCTGAAGCTCCTTCGCCACCGCGTCGGCCAGCTCCACGGAGTCGGTGACCAGGACGGCGGCGGCCAGCGGGTCGTGCTCGGCCTGGCTGATCAGGTCGGAGGCGACGTGCACCGGGTCGGCCGTCGAGTCCGCCAGGACGGCGATCTCGGTCGGTCCGGCCTCGGCGTCGATGCCGATCTTCCCGGTGAAGAAGCGCTTGGCGGCGGCGACCCAGATGTTGCCGGGGCCGGTGACCATGTTGGCGGGCGGGCAGGACTCGGTGCCGTAGGCGAACATCGCGACGGCGGTGGCGCCGCCCGCCGCGTACACCTCGTCCACGCCGAGCAGGGCGCAGGCGGCGAGGATCGTGGGGTGCGGGAGTCCGCCGAACTCGGCCTGGGCCGGGGAGGCGAGGGCGAGCGACGGGACGCCGGCCTCCTGCGCCGGTACGACGTTCATGATCACGGACGACGGGTAGACGGACCGGCCGCCGGGCGCGTACAGCCCGACCCGGTCCACCGGCACCCACTTCTCGGTGACCGAGCCGCCGGGCACGACCTGGGTGGTGTGCGTGGTGCGGCGCTGCTCGCGGTGGACGAGGCGGGCGCGGCGGATGGATTCCTCCAGCGCGGCGCGCACCGCGGGGTCGAGCTCCGCCAGCGCGCGCGTGAGCGCGGCGGCCGGCACCCGGACCTGGTCCAGCCTGACCCCGTCGAACTGCTCGGCGAAGTCGATCAGCGCCGCGTCGCCGCGATGATGCACGGCCTCGCAGATCGGGCGCACCTTGTCCAGGGCGGCCGCGACGTCGAAGTCGGCTCGGGGCAGCAGGTCGCGCAGGGCGGGACCCTCGGGGAGGGCCTCGCCGCGCAGATCGATTCGGGAGATCACGGAACCAATTCTCTCAGACCCGCGTCGGGCACGGTCCGCGCGTATCAATGGCTGATACGGAACGCGACGGACCGCACGGCCCACGGTGAACTCGCGCGATCGATGCTCACTTTGAGTGTTCGACAGGTCACTCAGTGGGCATGAACGGTTGTACGAAGGGTGAGCGACCGGCGAGTAGGCGGGGAGGGAGTGAAGCACCGTGACGCAGGGGGCAGGCCATCGTGACGGAGAGCTGCCGGACGACCTGACCACCGCCGAGGCCGGCATGTGGCAGGCCTTCCGCAACGGCAGCGTGTACGACCTGAGCAGCGGCGACCCGGCGGTGGACGACCCGCACGGCGGGCATCCGTGGGGGCCGGAGCGGACCGTGCGGGCCCGCGTCGTGTGCTGGCTGCTCCTCGACGGTCCGCCGGCGCTCGCGGGCCGGGTGTCCTCGTTGCAACTGGTGGGCGTGCGGATCAGCGACACGATGGACCTGGCGGGCGGCACGGTGGTGCCGTACGTGGAGCTGCGGCGCTGCCGTTTCGAGCGGGAGGTGCTGCTGCCGGAGACCCGGTTCACGACGGTGCGGCTGGTGGACTGCGCGGTGCCGCGGCTGGAGGCGGCGCGGCTGCACACCGAGGGCGACCTGCATCTGCCGCGCTCCCGCTTCCCGGGCGGCATCCGGCTCACGGACGCGCAGATAGGCACCGACCTGCTGCTCAACCAGGCGATCGTGCACCGGGACCGCAGCGGGCGGTCCATCGCGGCGGACGGCATGACGGTCGGGCAGGACCTCCAGGCCGAGATGCTGGAGTCGCACGGCGAGGTGAGCCTGCGCAGCGCCCAGGTCGGCGTGTCGCTGAGCCTGCGCGGTGCCCGGCTGCTGAACCCGTACACGCGGCACGCGCTGAACGCCCCGCAGCTGACGGTGGAGCGCACGCTGTACCTGACCCCGGCGGGCCTGGGCAGCCCGCTGCTGCGGGGCACCACCCCCGCCCAGGGCACCCGCATCCAGCGCTTCGAGTGCGAGGGCGGGGTGCGGCTCGACGACGGGCGGTTCGGCGACGCGCTGGACCTGGAGCACGCCCGGTTCACCTTCACCGACGACCAGGAGCTGTCGCTGCGCCGGGTGCAGACGCCCGAGCTGCGTTTCCTGGGCGAGCGTCCGGCGCGCGGGCGGGTGGTGCTGTCGGGGGCGCGGGTGGTCAACCTGATGGACCGGGCGGACAGCTGGCCCGGCCCCGGCCGGCTGCACATGGGCGGCTTCGCCTACGAGAACCTGGTGCCGCGCGGGCCGTTCCCGCTGGCCAAGCGGCTGCGCTGGGTGGGCGCCGCGACCGCCGAGTACAACCCGGAGCCGTACGAGCGCCTGGCCGCCGTGCTGCGAGCCGGCGGCGAGGACGAGGACGCCCGCGAGGTGCTGCTCGCCAAGCACCGCAGGCGCCGCGAGAGCCTGCCGGTCGCCGCGAAGCTGGTGGGCTACGCGCAGGACTGGACGGTCGCCTACGGCTACCGGCCGGGCCGGGCGGCGGTGTGGATGGCGGTCCTGTGGGCCGCCGGCTCCCTCGCCTTCGCGGGCGCGGACCCTCCCCCGCTGAAGAGCGGCGAACACCCGGACTGGAACCCGGCCCTCTTCGCCCTCGACCTCCTCCTCCCGGTGATCGACCTGGGCCAGGCAGGCTCCTGGCAGCTTCACGACGGCTGGCAGTGGCTGTCGACGGCCCTGGTCCTGCTGGGCTGGGTCCTGGCGACCACGGTGGCGGCGGGCGCCACCCGCCTCCTCCGCCGGAGCTGACCCCGCCACGGGCAGCCACGGCCCGCCTCCGCGACCCACCCACCACCCTGCTCCCTGCTCCCTGCTCCCTGCTCCCTGCTCCCTGCTCCCTGCTCCCTGCTCCCTGCTCCCTGCCGGAACCCCCCGCCTCGGCGGCAGGTTTCGGCGCCGTCGGCGGTGGGAGGGTCCGCGGGTGTCCGTACCCGGCGGCGGGTGCCGGGGGCGGGCGGCGGGGTGGGAAGCCACGATCGGCCGAAGGCGGGACCGTGCCGCACAACCATCCCGAACCCTCGGCCGTCGTACTGGCCATGCTGCGCGCGTTCCTGCGGACCGCGGCTGCCCGGACCCGCTCCCGGACACCACGGCCCGCCCCAGACGACGACGTGCTCCTCGACGCCCCCGACGACCGCCTCGCGCCCGCCCTCGTCGCCGCGGCCCGGGGCGAGCACGGCCCCGCGGCCGGTCTTCTCGCCGCTACCCGCGAGAACGCCGAATGGGACCACCGCGACCGTTACGCGACCCGGCTCGCCGCCTTCTCCCGCTCCCGCTCCGAGTGGCTCGACACCTGGCGTGCCGCCGCCCCGGACGACCCCGACGCCCTGCTGGTCGCCGCCCGCCTGACGGTCCACCGGCACTGGGACTCACCGGCGCGCACCGAACTCCTGCGCCAGGTGCTCCCCGCCCTCGCCGCCGCCGCGGCGGCCGCGGGACCCGCCGACCCGGTGCCGTGGCGGACCGCGCTGGACGCCGCGCGGGGCGCGCGGGCCGGACACGCCGAGTTCGAGCGCCTGTGGGAAGAGGCGGTCCGCCGCTGCCCGCACCACTACGGCAGCCATGTCGCCGCCCTGGAGTACCTGGCCGCCGCCTCGCCCGACGCCCACGGCGAGTGCCTGGACTTCGCGGAGACGGCCGCCCAGGACGCGCCCGAGGACGCGCTCGTCCGGTCCTTGCCGCTGCACGCGGCCCTCACCTGCCCGACGCCGGCCGCCGTCCGCGCCCACCGCCCCCGCCTGGACGCCGCCGCGGACCGCGCGATCACCCTCTCGGCGGCGCACCCGGCGGCCGACCCCTGGGCGGCGGAGCTGCGGAACCTGCTCGTCCACGTCCTCGTACGCCTGGAGCGCCACCGGGACGCGGCGGAGCAGCTGCGGCTGACCGGCCCGTACGTCACGTCCTTCCCGTGGGACCGGGACACGGACGATCCGCTCGGCGGCTTCCTCCAGGTGCGCGCGGACGTCCGCGCGCGCGTGGCGTAGCCGGCCGCCACCACCGTTACGGCGGGTTCGGGACGGCCGCGAAATGGGCACGGCGGACGCGTCCGCCCCGGCGACCATTAGGCTTCTGCGTCGTGACCACCGTCCGGCTCCCCCTCTTCCCCCTGAACTCGGTCCTGTTCCCGGGGCTGGTGCTCCCCCTCAACATCTTCGAGGAGCGCTATCGCGCCATGATGCGCGAGTTGCTGAAGACTCCCGAGGACGAACCGCGCCGGTTCGCCGTCGTGGCGATCCGCGACGGCTACGAGGTGGCTCAGACCGCCCCCGGCCTGCCCGACCCGACGGCCACCGTCGAGCGCGGCCCGACGGCCGGGTTCGGGACCGACCCGCTCAAGGCGTTCCACAAGGTGGGCTGCGTCGCGGACGCGGCGACCGTCCGCGAGCGGGCCGACGGCACCTTCGAGGTGCTGGCGACCGGCACCACCCGGATGCGGCTGCTCTCGGTGGAGGCGTCGGGACCGTTCCTGACGGCCGAGCTGGAGCCGCTGCCCGAGGAGCCGGGCGACGAGGCGGGCGCCCTGGCGGAGGGCGTGCTGCGGTCCTTCCGGCAGTACCAGAAGCGGCTGGCGGGGGCCCGCGAACGGTCGCTGGCGACCGGCGCCGAGCTGCCGGACGAACCGGGTGTGGTCTCCTACCTGGTCGCCGCCGCGATGATGCTGGACACGCCGACGAAGCAGCGCCTGCTCCAGGCCCCGGACACCGCCTCGCGGCTGCGGGACGAGCTGAAACTCCTTCGCTCGGAGACCGCCATCATCCGTACGCTGCCGTCCCTGCCCGCGCAGGAACTGACGCGCGGCCCGACGAGTCTCAACTGAGGTACTGGCCCGCATGGCGAAGAAGCCGAACAAGCCGAGCAAGGCGAAGAAGCAGCAGCCGGGCGGCACGCCCGCGACGGTGGCGCTCACGGCGGCCGGGGTGACGTACACGGTCCACGCCTACGAGCACGACCCGGCGCACCCGTCCTACGGCGAGGAGGCGGCCGAGGCGATGGGCGTCTCGCCGGAGCGGGTGTTCAAGACGCTGGTGGCGGACGTCGACGGCGCCCTGACGGTCGCGGTGGTGCCGGTGGCTGGCCAGCTGGACCTCAAGGCGCTGGCGGCCGCGGTGGGCGGCAAGCGCGCGGCGATGGCCGACCCGGCCCTGGCCGAGCGCAGCACGGGCTACGTGCGCGGCGGCATCTCCCCGCTGGGCCAGCGCAAGCGGCTGGCGACGGTCCTGGACGCGTCGGCCGCGAAGCACGCCACGATCTGCGTCTCGGCGGGCCGCCGCGGCCTGGAGGTCGAGCTGGCCGCCGACGACCTGGCCAGGCTCACGGACGCGGTGCTGGCGCCGATCGGACGTACCTGACCCCGACCGGACACGCCCGACCCCGCCCGGACGTGCCCGACCCCGCCCGGACGTGCCTGCCCTCTCGACGGGCATCCGGTTGTCGGCTAATCAGACAGGACATGTCGAAGCGAACACGCAAACGCCGGTGGCGCACCAGGAAGGGCCGGGCCAACCACGGCCGTCGCCCGGCCTAGGCGGACTTGTCCCCGTAGGGTCCCGACGGATACTGCCCCGGTGCCGGCCACGGGTCCGGCTCCGGGTCCCGGGGTCCGAACAGGCCGGTCAGCCCCAGGTGGACCACCAGCGCCGCGAGCGACCAGGCCAGCAGCGCCCCCTTGGCGCCGAGCTTGAGCGGGGCGGAGAACGTCACGCCCTTGCCCACGTCCTTGGCGTGCGCGATCACGTCCTGCGCCGGCCCGAGCCACACCCCGAGCCGCCAGGCCAGCAGCGACCCGAGCAGTCCGCCCGCGCCGAGGGCCACCACCAGCGGCACACCCCCGCGCCGCCGCAGCAGGAAGACCACGATCCCGCTGAGCGCCCCGAACGCCAGCGCGAGCAGCGTGAACGTTCCGTCCACGCCGATCGCCTGCTCGCCCTCGGAGTCCTTGAGGTAGACGACCCAGCTGTCGTCGACCACTTCGCCCACCAGCGGCACGCTCGGCGCCAGCTTCCACCACAGCACGCCCAGCAGCGCACCGGAGAGCGCGACCGCCACCGCGGTCACGGCGGCCTGTCGCACTTCGGTCAGCATCCCGGGGCCGTCCTGTTCGCCGTGCGTGCCGTAGGGGTCGTGAGAACCGCCGGGCGCGGCTCCCACCGCGTGTGCGCCGGCGGGCGGCGGCACCGGCCCGCCCTGGTACGACGGGCGTTCGTTCGGCGGCGGTGGCGGAGTCAAGGGTGCGGTCACCGTGCCATCGTGCCAAACCCGGCTGTGCCGCGCGTCACCGGACGGCGGCCCGGCGGTACGCCCAGGTGGCCACGGCCAGCGAGATCACCCCGACCGCGGCGCACACCGCGAGGTCGCCGAGGACGAAGCCCCAGTCGGGCCGCTCGCCGAAGGTGCGTGCGAAGGCCTCCACGCCGTACGTGGAGGGCAGCAGGTCCCGGGCCAGCCGGATCACCTGCGGCATCCGCTCCGGGGGCAGCACGCCGAGCAGCAGGGCCGCCGACATGCCGAGCTGGCCGAGGAGCGTGGCGAACTCGGGCCGGGGGGCGAGCAGCCCCAGCGCCGCGCCCAGCCCCGCGAGGGCGGCGCCCGCCAGCGGGATCACGGCCACCAGCACCCACAGATGGGTCATCGGCAGCCCGAACAGCAGGCAGCCGGTCACCGCCGTCACCACGGTCCCGGGCACGGTGAAGGACGCGTACGCGCCCGCCGCGCCCAGCACCACCGCGGCGGGCGGCACCGGCAGTGTCGCGTAGTGGTCGAGGCCGCCGCTCCCGCGCAGTTGGCCGAAGTACTGGGCGAGGAGGTTCAGCGCGACGAAGGCCACGACGAGCACCGCGGACCCGGCGACCACGGCCCGTGCCTCGCCGCCGCCGTCCACGACGCCGCGCATCAGGATCATGATGCCGATCGACTGGAAGGTCGCCACGAACAGCAGCGGGATGCGCGCGACCCGCGCCCGGGACAGCTGCGCCCGGTACACGGCCACCAGGGAGGGCCACAGCCGTGCCCTGGGCCCCAGCTCGGCGGGTTCTGCCACGCGCTGCCCCTCGGCTGCCGGGGCGGCGCCCCGCAGGGCATCGGCGGATACGACACTCACGTCGCGCAGCTCCCCTTCGCTCGGGTCGTTCGAAGCGGTCGCCCCGGCGGGGACGGCCGCCCCGACGGGTACGGATGCGGCGGCCGGTGTGCTCACCGCTCGCGTGCTCACGCTCTCACCAGCCCCTGTCGCGCGGCACCGCCCAGCGCCAGGTACACGTCCTCCAGGCTGGGCGTGGCCAGGGTGAAGTCGTCCAGGGCGGCGAAGGCGGCGCCGCCGGTGACGGTGGCGACGACCGCGCGGGCCTCCTCGGGGGCGAGCCGCAGGGTCCAGCGGCGCCCCGACTCGACCACGCGGTCGCGCAGGGCGGCGACCTCGGGGACGTGCAGCGGCGCGCTCTCCCGCCACACCAGGTCGACGCGGACCTCTCCGGCGACCTTCTCCTTGAGCCCGGAGGGCGTGTCGCAGGCGATCACACGTCCCCGGTCGAGGACGGCGACCCGGTCGAGCACGGTCTCGGCCTCGATGACGTTGTGGGTGACGAGCAGCACGGTGGCGCCGTGTTCGGCGCGCCGCCGGTCAACGGCCGACCACACCGCGCGCCGGGCCACCGGGTCCATGCCGGTGGTCGGTTCGTCAAGCACGAGCAGCGGCCGCTCCCCCACCAGTGCGGCGGCGAAGCAGGCCAGGCGGCGCTGGCCGCCGGAGAGCTTCTTGATCGGCCGGCCCGCGAGCCCGGTCAGTCCCAGCTCCTCCAGCACGGCGTCCCGCTCGGCGCGGGCCCGCCGCACCTCCAGGCCGCGCAGCCGCCCGGTGGTCTCGGCGGCCAGCGACACGGTCAGCTCGTCCAGCGCGCTGGACTCCTGCCCGAGGTAGGCGAGGATCCGCGCGGCCCGCTCGGGATGGCGCACGATGTCGTGGCCGAGGATCTCCACGCTGCCGCCGTCGGGCCGCATCAGCCCGGTGAGCTGGCGCACGAGCGTGGACTTGCCGGCGCCGTTGGGTCCGAGCAGTCCGAAGATCTCGCCGCGGCGGATGTCCAGGGTGACGTCGTCGGTGGCCCGCACCTCGGGAGTGGCGGGTACGCCGCGCCTGCCGCGCTGGGCCGGATAGGTCTTGGTCAGTGCGCGCACCACGCACACGGCATCGCCACCGGGTCGAGGTGCCTGTGCCGCGCGCGTACTCACAAGGGACGAGAGTACGGGGTCGGTCCCCCCGGTCCGCTTCCGGGTCCGCCCATAAGTGTCGTTTCAGCAGGAGTCGCTTCGGCCGGGTACGCCGGGGCGGCTCACTCGGCGGCGGGCGTGCGTTCGGTCGCCGTACGGACGTCGATCTCCCGCCAGAACCCGGCCCGGATGGCGTACCGGTCGTGCTCGTCGATCTGGTCGTCCTTGTGGGCGAGCAGTCCGAAGCGGGCCGCGTAGCGCAGCAGCTCGCCGTCGACGCGGTGCGGGATGCGCGGGTACATCCCGGACAGTTTTTGCAGGTGGCCGTGGTCGCCGAGGCGTTCGAGCCAGCGCCGGGCGAAGACCTGCCCCACCTCGTACGGGTCGCCGCCGACCGTGGTGATGTCCTCCTCGCGGTCGGCCCAGCGCTGCTCGGCGGTGGTGAGCTGGGCCAGCGTCGGCAGCGAGGCGGCCTCGGCCGGCTCGGCGGCGGGCCGGTCCACCCAGCCCTTGTCGGAGGACCAGCGCAGGGTCGCGTTGGCCGGCTGCGGGGCGGGGTGGGCGGCGCCGGGGGCGCGCAGGGCGGCGAGGTCCTTGGGGGTGGGGACGCCCTTGGCGGGCGGTACGCGCTCGTCGGCGCCGCCCTGCGCCGCGGCGGACGTGGTGGGGTGCTCGGGCTGCTCGGCGGGCCGCTGGGCGGCCGACAGGGCGGACTCGGGCAGCGGCGCGGAGAGGATCGCGGCGATCTCGGGTCGGGGCACGGGCGGCGGCGCGCAGATGCCGCCGAGTTCCTTGGCGCGTACGGCCTTGGTGATCCACACACGGTCCAGGACGCGGCGTTCGTCGGCCTCGGCGACCAGGTCCTCGGACTGGTTGTAATCGCCGTCGGCGGCCTGGACGGCCCACAGGTGGACGGCGACGCCGTGTTCCTTGGCGGCCATCATGCCGGGCAGCAGGTCGCCGTCGCCGGTCACCAGGACCACGTCGGAGCAGGCGCGGTTGCGGGCCAGCTCGGTCAGTTCGGCGTGCATGGCGGCGTCCACGCCCTTCTGCGCCCACCGCCCGTCACTGCGCGTGAGGGCGCCCAGCCGGACGGTGACCCGGGGCATCACGCGCAGCCGCCGGTGTTCGGGCTGCGGGACGCGGTCGGGGGCGCCGTCGAACCAGTAGATGCGCAGCAGGGGCTGCTGGGTGTCGGACTCGGCGCGGTCGCGCAACCCCTGGATGAGGGCGGCGTGGTCGACGGTGATGCGCGAGCGCGAGGGCTCTCCCGCCAGGAGACTCGCGGCGGCCCCCAGCAGATACCCGGCGTCCACCAGGACGATGCAGCGGTCCACGCGATCCACCCTCTTTCCGGGAGGTTTGCTTCGGGCTTCCTTCGAGTCTGCCCGACCACGCGGAGGTTAACGGCCCGAACTCGATCTTCGGCGTGGCGTTTCGGCACCCCGCGCCCCGTAGAGCCGCGTCACGGACGGTAATTGCCCGATATGCGTTCTTTGTTGGGCTGTGTGAATCTGGTTCCGGCCCTGGCCCCTAGATCCCCCTCAGGAGGTAGATCACCATGGCCAAGAACAAGAACAACCGTGATCGTAAGCAGCCCCAGTCCGAGCGCTCCCCGCAGGCCGCCGAGTCGGCCGTACTGGACCGCGAGGAGCAGCACTCCCCGCAGCTGACGACGCCCGGCGACGCGGCGTCCCGCAAGCGGCAGAAGCGCTTCGGCCACAACTGACATCCGCGGTACGGGCCGTCGCGGCCCCCCGCACGACGAGGGGCGCACCCGGCAGCCGGGAGCGCCCCTCGCTCGTCCTCCCGGGCCCGCTCAGCCCGCCAGGCAGGACGGCCCGAGCAGCACCTTCAGGTCACCGAACAGCGCCGGATCGGGCTTCACCCGGTGCCGGTCCAGGCGCAGCACCGTCGTCTTCGTGGGCCCCTGGAGCTTGATCCGCACCTCGCTGTCGCCCCGGTGGTGGGTGAGGATCTCCCCGAGCCTGCTGACCATCGGCGGGGTGATGCGGGTCGCCGGGATGGTGAGGACGACGGGGGCGTTGGCGCCCGCGTTGGACAGGTCGGGGATCATCAGCTCCATCGCGACCAGCCGGGGCACGTCCTCGCGCTTGTCGAGCCGCCCCTTGACGAACACCACGGCGTCCTCCACCAGTTGGGTGGAGACCAGCTGGTACGTCGCCGGGAAGAACATGCACTCCAGCGAGCCGGCGAGGTCCTCGACGGTGGCGATGGCCCAGGCGTTGCCCTGCTTGGTCATCTTGCGCTGGAGGCCGGAGATGATGCCGCCGATGGTGACGACCGCGCCGTCGCCGAAGTCGCCGCCGGTGAGCTGGGAGATGCCCGCGTCGGCCTTGTCGGACAGCACGTGCTCCAGACCGAAGAGCGGGTGGTCGGAGACGTAGAGGCCAAGCATCTCCCGCTCCTGGGCGAGGAGGTAGGTCTTGTCCCACTCGTCCTCGCCGAAGACCACGTCGAGTCCGAAGCCGGGCTCGTCGTTCTGCTCGTCGCCCATGCCGCCGAAGAGGTCGAACTGGCCCTCGGCCTCCTTGCGCTTGACCGCGACCACGTTGTCGATCATCGGTTCGTACTGCGCGGTGAGGCCCTTGCGGGTGTGCCCCATCTCGTCGAAGGCGCCGGCCTTGATCAGCGACTCCGTCGTCCGCTTGTTGCAGACGACCGCCTCCACCTTGTCCAGGTAGTCGGGGAAGGACGCGTACTTCCCCTTGGCCTTGCGGCACTTGATGATCGACTCGACCACGTTGGTGCCGACGTTGCGCACGGCGGAGAGGCCGAAGAGGATCACGTCGTCGCCCTGCGCGGCGAAGTTCGACATGGACTCGTTGACGTTGGGCGGCAGCACCTTGATGCCCATGCGCCGGCACTCGTTCAGGTAGACGGCCGACTTGTCCTTGTCGTCCTTGACCGAGGTGAGCAGGGCGGCCATGTACTCGGCCGGGTAGTTCGCCTTCAGGTATCCGGTCCAGTACGAGACGAGGCCGTAGGCGGCCGAGTGCGCCTTGTTGAAGGCGTAGCCGGCGAACGGGACCAGCACGTCCCACAGGGCCTGGATGGCCTCGTCGCTGTAGCCGTTCTTCCTGGCTCCGGCCTGGAAGAGGACGAAGTTCTTCGCCAGTTCGTCGGGCTTCTTCTTGCCCATCACGCGGCGCAGGATGTCGGCCTCGCCGAGCGAGTAGCCCGCGATGATCTGGGCGGCCTTCTGCACCTGCTCCTGGTACACGATCAGGCCGTAGGTGACCGCGAGGACCTCCTGGAGGGGCTCCTCCAGCTCCTTGTGGATCGGCGTGATCTCCTGGAGGCCGTTCTTGCGCAGCGCGTAGTTGGTGTGCGAGTCCATGCCCATGGGGCCGGGGCGGTAGAGCGCGGAGACGGCGGAGATGTCCTCGAAGTTGTCGGGCTTCATCAGCCGCAGCAGGGAGCGCATCGGTCCGCCGTCGAACTGGAAGACGCCGAGCGTGTCGCCGCGCTGGAGCAGGTCGAAGGTCGTGGGGTCGTCCAGCGGCAGCGACAGCAGATCGAGGTCGATGCCCTTGTTGGACTTCACCATCTTGACGGCGTCGTCCATGATCGTGAGGTTGCGCAGGCCGAGGAAGTCCATCTTCAGCAGGCCGAGCGACTCGCACTGCGGGTAGTCCCACTGCGTGATGGTCACGCCGTCCGTGTGCCGGACCCAGATCGGGGCGTGGTCGACGATGGGCTCGCTGGACATGATCACGCCGGCCGCGTGCACGCCCATCTGTCGCACCAGGCCCTCGACGCCCTTGGCGGTGTCGATGACCTTCTTCACGTCCGGCTCGTTCTCGTACATCGAGCGGATCTCGCCGGCCTCGCTGTAGCGCGGGTGCGTCGGGTCGGTGATGCCGTTGAGGTCGATGCCCTTGCCGAGGACGTCGGCGGGCATGGCCTTGGTGAGCCGGTCACCCATCGCGTACGGGTAGCCCAGCACGCGCGCGGAGTCCTTGATGGCGTTCTTCGCCTTGATCTTGCCGTAGGTGCCGATCATGGCGACCTTGTCGGCGCCGTACTTCTCGGTCACGTACCTGATCACCTCGACGCGCCTGCGCTCGTCGAAGTCGATGTCGACGTCGGGCATGGAGACGCGCTCGGGGTTGAGGAACCGCTCGAAGATCAGGCCGTGCGGGATCGGGTCGAGGTCGGTGATGCCCATCGCGTACGCCACGATCGAGCCGGCCGCGGAGCCTCGGCCGGGGCCGACCGCGATGCCCTGGTTCTTGGCCCACATGATGAAGTCGGCGACCACCAGGAAGTACCCCGGGAACCCCATCTGGATGATGACGTCCATCTCGTACTCGGCCTGCTTCTGGCGGTCCTCGGGGACCTGGCCCGAGAAGCGGCGCTCCATGCCGCGGCGGACCTCCTCCTGGAACCAGGTGACCTCGGTGAAGCCCTCGGGGATGTCGAACTTCGGCATCAGGTCGCGCTTCTCGAACATGCCGGTGGTGTCGATCATCTCGGCGATCAGGCGCGTGTTGGCGCAGCCCTCCTGCCAGGCGTCGGAGGAGTCGATGGCGTACATCTCGTCCGTCGACTTCAGGTAGTAGCCGGTGCCGTCGAAGCGGAAGCGGTCCGGGTCGGAGAGGTTCTTGCCGGTCTGGATGCACAGCAGGGCGTCGTGGGCGGTCGCCTCGTGCGCGTAGGTGTAGTGCGAGTCGTTGGTGACCAGCGGCGGGATGCCGAGCTTCCTGCCGATCTCCAGGAGTCCGTCGCGGACCCGGTGCTCGATCTCGATGCCGTGGTCCATCAGCTCCAGGAAGTACCGGTCCTTGCCGAAGATGTCCTGGTAGTCGGCGGCGGCCTTCAGGGCCTCGTCGAAGTGGCCGAGGCGCAGCCGGGTCTGCACCTCGCCTGAGGGGCAGCCGGTGGAGGCGACGATGCCCTCGGACCACTGGCTGATGGTCTCCTTGTCCATCCGCGGCCACTTCTGCAGCCAGCCCTCGGCGTAGGCGTCGGAGGAGAGGCGGAAGAGGTTGTGCAGACCCTTGCTGTTCGTCGCCCACATGGTCTTGTGGGTGTAACCGCCCGAACCGGACACGTCGTCCCGCTTCTGGTGCGGCTGGCCCCACTGGATCTTGCGCTTGTTGCGCCGGGACTCGGGGGCGACGTACGCCTCGATCCCGATGATCGGGGTGACTCCGGCCTTCTTCGCGGAGTGGAAGAAGTCGTACGCCCCGTGCAGGTTGCCGTGGTCGGACATGGCGATGTGCGACATGCCCATCTCGTTGCACGCGTCGAACATGTCCTTGAGCCGCGCGGCACCGTCCAGCAGCGAGTACTGGGTGTGGACGTGCAGGTGCGTGAACGGCGGCTTTGACACGTGCGGCCTCCTGAGAAAACTGGGGACGACTGGCGGCGGTCGATCCGGGGGGTCAGCGTCGAAGTCTATGCCTCGCCACTGACACTCCGAGGGCCACCACGCGTACCTTCTGGGGCGGGCACTCCCGCATCCCTTCGAACGTTGGCCCGAGTGGAGATCCGCTCCATCCGTGAGGCACCACCCCGCACCAGGAGGCACCAGGCATGTCGGTCCCGCAGCTCAACGAGGAGCACCGCGGCGAGGAGATCCTCGCCGTCTTCGACACCGCCTTCGGCCAGCTGCTGGCCGCGGATCCCGCGGCGTTCCGGGTGAAGTTCCGGAAGATGGCGGCCTCCGCCTTCGCGTTCTACCGCGGCACCGCCGGCCTCTTTTACCGCGATTTGACCGAGGATCCCGAGTTCGGCGACCAGCCCGGCGGCGCCTACCTGGACGAGCGGACCTCCCGGGTGTGGATCCACGGCGACCTCCACGCGGAGAACTTCGGCACGTACATGGACTCCACCGGCCGGCTGATCTTCAACGTCAACGACTTCGACGAGGCCTACGTCGGCCCCTTCACCTGGGACCTCAAGCGCTTCGCCGCCTCCGTGGCGCTGATCGGGTACGCGAAGGCGTTCAGCGACGAGCAGATCACCGAGCTGGTGCGGGTGTACGCGGGCGCGTACCGCGAGCGGATCCACGCCCTGGCCACCGGTGCCAAGAGCGACGAGGTGCCGCCCTTCACGCTGGACACCGCGGAGGGTCCGCTGCTCGGCGCGCTGCGGGTGGCCCGCTCGCTGACGCGCTTCGGGCTGCTGGACTCGATGACCGAGATCCGCGACTTCGAGCGCCGCTTCGCCCCCGGCGGCGGCTCCATCGAACTGGACGCCGCCACGCGCTACAAGGTGCTCGCGGCCTTCGACGGCTACCTGGAGACGCTCCCCGAGTCCTCCCTGGCCCGCCCCGACTCCTACCGCGTGAAGGACGTCGTCGGCCGCCGCGGCATCGGCATCGGCTCGGCCGGCCTGCCCTCGTACAACATCCTGCTGGAGGGCAACAGCGACGCCCTGGAGAACGACGTCGTGATCTACATCAAGCAGGCCCAGACCCCGGCCGTCTCCCGGCACATCACCGACCAGGCCATCCGGGACTACTTCCAGCACGAGGGCCACCGCACGGTGATCTCCCAGCGCGCCCTCCAGGCGCACGCCGACCCGTGGCTGGGCTGGACCGAGCTGGACGGCGCCGGACAGCTGGTCGCCGAGGTCTCGCCGTACGCCGTCGACCTGGACTGGGGCGACATCGACGACCCGGAGGAGATCGCCGAGGTCGTCGCCGACCTGGGCCGGGCCACCGCGACCATGCACGCGGCGGCCGACGACCAGTCCGGGGAGTCCCTGGTGCCGTTCTCCACCGAGCGGGCCATCGACGCGGCGATCGCGGCCGACGAGGAGGGCTTCGCGCCCCTGCTGGTCGACTTCGCGCACCGCTACGGCGCACGCGCGCGTGCCGATCACCAGACCTTCGTCGACCTGTTCCGCAACGGCCGGATCCCGGGTCTGTGACCATTCCGGTTCGGTAACCGTCGGCCGTCTCACAGGAACCCTTTAGGGGTCCCTTACCGGACCCCGTGACACACTCTTCTACTGCTATGGACATATCCGGAACCCCGCTCAGAGCCGTACGCGCGGCGCTGTTCACGGCACTCGCCGTGACCCTCAGCACCGCGTCGCACGTGCTGCTGTCCGGGGTTCCGCTGCCGCTGCCCACGGTGGCCGCCGTCGCGGCCGCCGTGTTCCTGATCGCGTACGCCCTGGCCGGGCGGCGCGAGCGCGGCTTCGGGCGGATCGCCGCCCTGCTGATCCCGCTGGAGCTGGCCGCCGACACGGTCTTCACCACCGGCCAGCACGTCTGCTACGGCCGGGCGGGCGGCCCGGTCGCGGGCCCGCTGCGCTCGGTCGGCTTCGACGTGCTGTGCGGCGACGGGACCGGCGTCCACGCCGGGGTGACCGCGCCGCTGACCCGGGTGACCGGGGCCGAGACCGACCGGATGGCGTCGGTGCTGGCCCAGGCCGACCCCGGCACCGCCTGGCTGCTCCTTGCCGCGCACGTCGGTGTCGGGCTGCTGGCGGCGGCCTGGCTGCGGCGCGGCGAGCGGGCCCTGGCCCAGCTGCTCGGCGCGGTGGCCGCGACCACCTTCCGGCCGCTGCTGCTCGCCGTCGCGGCCGTGGGCGTGCGCCGGGCCCCGGCGGTGCGCCGCCCGGCTCCCCCGGCCCGCCGCACCGCCGGTGCCCGCCAGCGGATCCTCACGCACTCCCTGGGACGTCGCGGACCGCCGCTCCCGGTCGTCGCCCTCGGCTGACCCGGCACCGGCCGGGTCGCACGAGCACCACCGAGCACGGCAGTCCCCCATACGAACTTCCGCACACCCCCGTGTGCGCGTCCCCGGAGAGATCACCATCATGAGCAAGCGGAACAGCCAGGCGGCGAAGACGGCGGCCCGTGAGCGCCTGCGCCAGGAGCGCGAGCGCCAGGCCAAGCGCGACAAGGTCAGGCGCCAGGTCATCGTGGCCGCCTCCATCGTCGGCGTGCTGGCGATAGCCGGCGGCATCAGCTACGCCGTCGTGCAGGGCAACAAGCCCAGCGGCTGGGACAAGGCCGCCGAGGCGAAGGTGGTGGCCCCGGCCAACACCTCCGGCAAGGACGGCACCACCGTCGTCATCGGCGAGTCCACGTCCGACCACGTCATCCACCTCTACGAGGACCCGCGCTGCCCCGGCTGCGCGGCGATGGAGCAGAGCATCGGCGAGACCGTCAACAAGGGCATGGAGGACGGCGACTACAAGCTCTCCTTCACCGTCGGCACCTTCCTCGACGGCAACCTGGGCGGCGAGGGCTCCAAGAACGCGCTGAGCGCCCTCGGCGCGGCGCTGAACGTCAGCCCCGAGGCTTTCGTCGACTACAAGACCGCGCTGTACTCCACGAAGTACCACCCCGAGGAGTCGACCGACGAGTTCGCCAAGGACGACTACCTCATCAAGGTGGCGGACTCGGTCGACGCCCTGAAGGGCAACAAGAAGTTCCAGGACGCCGTGGAGAAGGGCACCTACGACGCCTGGGCGATGCGGATGAGCAAGTCCTTCGACAAGGCCGAGGGCGTCGAGTCGACCCCGACCATCAAGATCAACGACAAGGTGGTCGAGACCCCGAGCACGCCCGACGCGTGGCAGAAGGCACTGAAGGACGCGGGCGTCACCAAGTGACCCGGTGATCGCCGGCTGACGGGTGGGCGAACTTTTGCGAGTTCGCCCACCCACGCGCATACCGATCAGTAACCTGATCGGCCGTGACCAGTCGATACAGAGCGTCCGAAGACAACGAAAGCCACCGGGGTTCCCCGAACTCCCGCACCCCGAGCCGCCGTACGGTCGTCAAGGCCGCGGCGGCCGGTGCCGTTCTGGCCGCCCCGCTCGCCGCGACGCTGCCCGCCGGCGCCGCCGACGCGGCCCCCGCCTTCCTGCACGGCGTCGCCTCCGGCGATCCCCTGCCCGACGGAATCCTGCTGTGGACCCGGGTGACGCCGACGCCCGAGGCCATACCGGGCTCCGGAACCGGTCCGGACACCGAGGTGAGCTGGGTCGTCGCCACGGACAAGGCCCTCACGAACGTCGTCGCCAAGGGGTCCGTCACCGCGACGGCCGCCTCCGACCACACGGTGAAGGCGGACGTCCGCGGCCTCGCGCCCGCCACGGACTACTGGTTCCGCTTCGCCGCGGGCCCCACCGACTCCCCCGTCGCCCGCACCCGCACCGCCCCCGCACACGACGCGGCCGTCACCGGGCTGCGCTTCGGCGTGGTCTCCTGCGCCAACTGGGAGGCCGGGTACTTCTCCTCGTACCGCCATCTCGCGGCCCGCGGCGACCTGGACGCCTGGCTGCACCTGGGCGACTACATCTACGAGTACGGCACCGGCGAGTACGGCACCCGCGACACCGTCGTGCGCCCGCACGCCCCCGCCCACGAGATCCTCACCCTCGCCGACTACCGGATCCGGCACGGCCGCTACAAGACCGACCCCGACCTCCAGGCCCTGCACGCCACGGCGCCGGTGGTGGCGATCTGGGACGACCACGAGATCGCCAACGACACCTGGTCGGGCGGCGCCGAGAACCACACCGAGGGCGCCGAGGGCACCTGGGCGGCGCGGCAGAGCGCCGCCAAGCGGGCCTACTTCGAGTGGATGCCGGTGCGCCCGGCGATCGCCGGCACCACCTACCGGCGGCTGCGGTTCGGCAAGCTCGTCGACCTCTCGCTGCTCGACCTGCGCTCCTTCCGCTCGCAGCAGGTGGCGCTCGGCAACGGCGAGGTCGACGACCCGGACCGCACCCTCACCGGGCGTGCCCAGCTCGACTGGCTCAAGGCGGGTCTCGCCTCCTCCGACGCCACCTGGCGGCTGGTCGGCAACCCGGTGATGATCTCGCCGTTCGCCGTCGGCTCGCTGCCCGCCTCGCTGCTCGGGCCGCTCGCCGAACTGCTCGGGCTGCCGAAGGAGGGCATCGCCCTCAACACCGACCAGTGGGACGGCTACACCGACGACCGACGCGAGCTGCTGGCCCACCTGCGCGCGCACGCGATCCGCAACACCGTGTTCCTGACCGGCGACATCCACATGGCCTGGGCCAACGACGTGCCGCACCACGCCGGGACCTACCCGCTGTCCGCCTCGGCCGCCACGGAGTTCGTCGTCACGTCGGTGACCTCCGACAACCTCGACGACATCGTGAAGGTCCACGAGGGCACCGTCTCGGCGATCGCCGCGCCGGTGATCCGGGCCGCGAACCGGCACGTCCACTGGGTCGACACCGACCGGCACGGCTACGGCGTCCTAAACATCACCGCGGACCGGGCGCAGATGGACTACTACGTCGTCTCCGACCGCACCGACGCCGCGGCCACCTCCGCCTGGGCCCGCTCCTACCGCACGCGCAGCGGCACGCAGCGCGTCGAGCGCGTCTACGACCCGGTCTGAGCCTCCTGGAGCGAGGTGAGGAAGCCGAGCGCCACCCGCCAGGTGGCCTCGGCCGCCTCGGCGTCGTAGTCGGGCAGCTCCGGGTCGGTGTAGAGGTGACCCGCCCCGGGGTACCGGTGCACCTCGACGTCGGCGCCGATCCGGCCCATCTGGAGGTACCAGGCGCTGAGCCAGTCGTCCGTCTCGAAGGGGTCGGGCTCGGCCACGTGCAGCTGGACCGGCAGCTCGTCCACCGAGGCGTTCGGCGCGAGGTCCGAGGTGCCGTGCACGAGCAACAGCCCGCGCGCCCGGTGGTCGCCGAGGGCGAGGGTCTGGGCGATGGAGGCGCCGAGCGAGAACCCGGCGTACACCAGCCCGCGCTCGGAGTAGGGCGCGGCGGCCAGCACCGCCCGCTTCAGCAGCTCCTCCCGGCCGATCCCGTCCTGATGGGCCATGCCCTCCTCGACCGAGTCGAAGGTACGGCCCTCGAAGAGGTCCGGGGTCCACACCTGGTGCCCGGCGTCGCGCAGCCGGTCGGCGGCCTGCCGCACCGCGGGCCTCGGGCCGAGGGTCGAGTGAAAGAGCACGATGTTCATGAGGCCATGGTGCCAGCCGGGTGTGACGGGCCCGCGCCCGGCGATACCCCGGACGGGAGATACCTCACAGGTTCACAGCACCGCGCGGCCGGTTACGTTCGAGGGATGGAGACGATACTCCGCCCGCTGATCGTGGTCGGCGGCTCCGTCCTGCTGACCCTGGTCATCGGCTGGGCCACCGACCTGTTGCTGCGCAAGGCCGACGGACGCCACCCCGAGACACCGTTGTGGGGGCTGCTGCGGCGCGCCCGCGTGCCCTACCAGATCGCGCTCTGCGCGGGCCTGCTGAGAGGGTCGTACGTCGAGGCCGGGGTGTTCCCCGAGCACGGGACCGGGGTCGGCCGGACGCTGACGCTGCTGCTGATCGGCTCGGTGGCCTGGCTGGTGGTCCGGATCGCCGCGGCGGTCGTCGAGACGTCCTACTCGCGTTACGCGCACGCCCACGCCGAACGGGACCCGGCCCGGGTCCGGCGGGTGCGGACCCAGGTGTCGCTGATCATGAGGGTGGTCACGGCGATCGTCGGCGTGGTCGCCGTGTCGTCGATGCTGCTGACGTTCCCCGCGATGCGGGCGGCGGGCGCCTCCCTGCTGGCCTCGGCCGGCATCATCGGCATCGTCGCCGGTGTGGCGGCCCAGTCCACGCTGGGCAACCTGTTCGCCGGGTTCCAGATCGCCTTCGGCGACATGGTGCGCATGGGCGACACGGTCGTGGTGGACGGCGAGTGGGGCACCGTCGAGGAGATCACGCTGACGTACCTGACCGTGCGCACCTGGGACGAGCGCCGGATCACGATGCCGGTGTCGTACTTCACCTCGAAGCCGTTCGAGAACTGGTCGCGCGGCACCCCGCAGATGACCGGGACCGTGTTCTGGCACCTCGACCACTCGGCCCCGCTCGACGCGATGCGGGAGCGGCTGCGCGACCTGCTGCGCGAGTGCCCGGCCTGGGACGGGCGCAGCTACAACCTGACCGTCACGGACACCACCCCGACCACCATGGAGGTGCGGGCCCTGGTGACGGCGAAGGACGCGGACGACATCTGGACGGTGCGGGTCGCGGTCCGCGAGGGGATGATCCGCTGGCTGGCCGACGAGCATCCCTACGCGCTGCCCCGGGTCAACACGGCGGACGCGGCCCTGCGCCCGCCCCGCGCCGGCCTTCCGCACGCCCGCCACGCCCAGGAGGCGGTTCCCGGCCGCTCCTCCGACGGGGACGCCCGCCGCTTCCCGGGCCGCCCCACCAAGAGCCTGTGACCGCGGGGGCGCGCGGCCGGGTCAGCGCAGGCTGCGCACGTCCAGGTGGCGCAGGACCCGGTCGACGATCTCCGGGTCCGCGCCGGGTTCGCTGCGGGCGGCCAGCACCTCGTGCCGGGCGGCGCTCAGCATCTCGCCCTGGATGCGCCGGACGCGTTTGATCCGCCGCGCCCGCTGCTCCTGGGCCTCGCGCCGTTCCTCGTCCCCGAGGTCCGGGCTGATGCGTATGCCGATGTCGAAGGCGCGCCGCAGCATCTGCTCGGACAGCTCCTCCGGCAGTTCCTCCACCGACTCGATCTCCTTGAGCCGCTGCTTGGCCGCCTTGGCCGCCCGCAGCGCCAGGTCCCGCTCGAACTCCTGCTCCCGCTCGGTGTCCGCCCGCACCCCGAGGCGGCCCACCAGCCAGGGGAGCGTGAGGCCCTGCAACAGCAGCGTGCCCATGATCACCCCGAACGCGATGAAGACGATCTCCTCCCGGTGCGGGAAGGGCGCCCCGTCGTCCGTCTCCAGCGGGATCGCCAGGGCCAGCGCGACCGAGGCCACACCCCGCATCCCCGCCCACCACATGACCACCGTCTCCCGCCAGCTGGTCGGGATGTCCTCGTCCTGGTCGCGCCGGGCGTGCAGCCGCTGGGTCAGCCAGGTGGCCGGCAGCAGCCACAGCAGCCGGACCAGGACGACGACGCCGAGGATCGCCGCCGCCCAGCCGAGCAGTTCCGTCCACCGTCCGGAGGCGGTGCGCACGGCGTTGTGCAGTTCCAGTCCGATCAGTCCGAAGGCCACCCCGGTGACCAGCGTGTCGACCACGTCCCAGACGGTGTGGCCGCCGAGCCGGGTCATCACGTCGTCGGCGTCCGAGGCGTACTCGGCGAGGAACATGGCGGTGGTGAGTACGGCGAGCACGCCCGATCCGTGGAGTTCGTCGGCGGCGACGTAGCTGACGAACGGCACCAGCAGGGTGAGGCCGATCTGGAGCGTCGGGTCGCCGAGGACGCTCATGAGCTTGTTGGAGCCCCAGCCCAGGGCGATCCCGATCGCGACGGCGACGACGGCGGAGAGCACGAGGTCGAACCCGGCCTGCCACGGCGAGAAGGAGCCGCCGACCGCGGCGGCGATGGCCACGTGGTACAGGACGATGGCCGTCACGTCGTTGAAGAGCCCCTCGCCCTCCAGGATGGACACCAGGCGGCGCGGCAGCCCCAGTTGCCCGGCGACGGCGGTCGCGGCGACCGGGTCGGGCGGCGCCACCAGCGCGCCCAGCGCGAAGGCGGCGGCGAGCGGCAGCCCCGGCACGATCGCGTGGGCCACGGACGCCACGCAGACCATGGTGACGAAGACCAGCGCGACGGCCAGCAGGAAGATCGGGCGTTTGTTGGCCGCGAACTGCCGCCAGGACGTGCGCCGCACGGCGGCGTACAGCAGCGGCGGCAGCAGCGCGGGCAGGATCAGCTCGGGCGGGATGTCGACGTTGGGCACGAAGTCCAGCAGGGCCAGGACGATCCCGAGGAGCGTCATCAGCACCGGCGCCGGCAGCCCGAGCCGGGCACCGATCGGGACGCTCAGCAGGGCCCCGAGCAACAGCAGGAACAACAGGGCCAGCTGATCCACGGTCACCGCTCCGGTGGGGTCTCGGCGTTACACGGCGGACCTCAAGCGTGCCACGCGACCGGTCTCACCAGCCCGTTCGCCGCCCCGGCTACAGGGCTCGGCGCATCGCGCGGTGCGGAATTCCGGCGTCCGGGAACTCGGGTCCGTAGGCCTGGTACCCCAGACGTTCGTAAAATCCCAGGGCGTGGGTCTGCGCGTGCAGGTCCACGGCGGTGAGTCCGCGCGCGCGTGCGGCGTCCTCGATGGCCCGCACCAGCGCGGCCCCGACGCCCAGGCCGCGGGCCGCGGCGGTCACCGCGAGCCGGCCCAGGGAGCCGACGGCCGGGTCGCCGTCGCCGTTCTTCGCGGCGGCGGCCGCGCCGTGCAGCAGCCGGCCGGTGCCGAGCGGCACGCCGTCCTCCCTCACGGCCAGCACGTGCACCGCGTCGGCGTCGTAGGCGTCGTACTCGATGTCCTCGGGGACGTTCTGCTCGGCGACGAAGACGTCCTTGCGCACGGCGAAGCACGCCTCGCGGTCGGCGGGGTCCTCGGCGACGCGCACCTCGTAGGCGGCCGGGGCCCGGCTCGGCCCGCTCATCCGTAGGTCTCCTCGCGGACCAGGTCGAGGGCCTGCTGGAGGTCCTCGGGGTAGTCGCTGGCGTACTCCACCCAGTCGCCGGTGCCGGGGTGCTCGAAGCCGAGGCGCACGGCGTGCAGCCACTGCCGGGTCAGCCGCAGCCGCTTGGCGAGGGTGGGGTCCGCGCCGTAGGTCAGGTCGCCGACGCAGGGGTGGCGGTGGGCGGCCATGTGGACGCGGATCTGGTGGGTGCGGCCGGTCTCCAGCTTCACGTCGAGCAGGGAGGCGGCGCGGAAGGCCTCGATGAGGTCGTAGTGCGTGACGGAGGGCTTGCCCTCGGCGGTGACGGCCCACTTGTAGTCGTGCTGCGGGTGGCGGCCGATGGGGGCGTCGATGGTGCCGCTGGTCGGGTCGGGGTGGCCCTGCACCAGGGTGTGGTAGCGCTTGTCGACCGTGCGCTCCTTGAACTGGCGCTTGAGCGAGGTGTAGGCGCGCTCCGACTTGGCCACCGCCATCAGGCCGGAGGTGCCGACGTCGAGGCGGTGCACGATGCCCTGGCGCTCGGCGGCACCGGAGGTCGAGATGCGGTACCCGGCGGCGGCCAGTCCGCCGATGACGGTCGGCCCGTTCCAGCCCGGGGACGGGTGCGCGGCGACGCCGACCGGCTTGACGATCACCACGACGTCCTCGTCGTCGTGCACGATCTCCATGCCCTCGACGGGCTCGGCGACGACCTGCACGGGCGCGGGCGCCTGCGGCATCTCGACCTCGAGCCAGGCGCCGCCGTGGACGCGCTCGGACTTGCCGACCACCGACCCGTCGACCTGCACCTTGCCCGCCGCGGCGAGCTCCGCGGCCTTGGTACGGGAGAAGCCGAACATGCGGGAGATGGCGGCGTCGACGCGCTCGCCCTCCAGGCCGTCCGGCACGGGCAGGGTACGGATCTCGGGAATCGTGCTCACCCGTCGAGTATGCCGGACGGCCCGGACACTCCCGAACGCGCGCTCAGTCCCGGTGCCCGCTCAGTCCCGGTGCCCGCTCAGTCCTTGTGGACGGTCCCGTCCGGGTCCAGGCCCCGGAAGGAGAGGATCACGATCAGGATGCCGCCGCAGACGATCGCCGAGTCGGCGAGGTTGAAGACGGCGAAGTGCTTGGGCGCGATGAAGTCCACGACCGCGCCCTCGAAGACGCCGGGAGCACGGAAGATCCGGTCGGTGAGGTTGCCGAGGGCACCGCCGAGCAGCAGGCCGAGCGCGATCGCCCAGGGCAGGCTGTGCAGCTTGCGCGCGAGGCGGGCGATCACGACGATCACGGCAGCGGCGATCACCGTGAAGATGATCGTGAACGCCTCACCGAAGCCGAAGGCCGCGCCCGCGTTGCGGATCGCGGCGAACCGCAGCCAGTCGCCGATGATCTCGATCGGCTCGTGGTGCTCCAGCTTGGCGACCACCAGCATCTTGCTGCCCAGGTCGAGCAGGTACGCGAACAGGGCGACCGCGAACAGCACGGCGACCCGCCGCTTGCCCCGAGGGCGCTCAGGAGCCTGCTCCTGCTTCTGCTCCTGCTCGGCGTCGGGCCGCTCCTGCCCGTCCCCCGCCGCGTCCGGGGTGTCCGGAGTACCGATGATGCGCTCCGCCTCTGCCACGTGAGTCCCTCAGCCTAGGTCCTTGACTGAGCACGAGGGTACGGCACGCTTCCCGTCCCGGCTGCGGCTCAGTACCGGCGCTCCTGCTTCTGCTTGCACTCGACGCACAGGGTGGCCCGCGGGAAGGCCTGCATCCGCGCCTTGCCGATCGGCTTGCCGCAGTTCTCGCACAGGCCGTAGGTGCCCGCGTCCAGGCGGTCCAGGGCACGCTCGGTCTGGGTGAGCACCTCGCGCGCGGTGGCGGCCAGCGCCAGCTCGTGCTCGCGGGTGATGTTCTTGCTGCCGGTGTCGGCCTCGTCGTCGCCGGCGCCGTCGCCGGAGTCCCGCATCATGCCCTGGAGCGACCGCTCGGAGGTGTCGATCTCGGTGCGCAGCCGGTCGGCCTCGGACTGGAGCTCGCCGCGCGCCTCCTCGACCTCCTGCGGGGTCCAGGGTTCCTCGCCGGGGCGTACCGCCAGGTCGCCGGCGTCCGCAGCGGTGCCGCGGGCCTTGGGAACAGCGGTCTTGGCCGCCGTGGCCGTGCCAGGAGTCTTCTTCGCAACCACCGTCGTGGCTCCCGTCTGCTCCGCGGCCTCGGCCGCGCCCACTTTCTTGGCCGTGCTCTTCTTCGCCGTGCTGCTCTTCGCCGTGCTCTTCTTCGCCGTGCCACCGCTCGCCGCGGTCTTCTTCGCCGCGCCACCGCTCGCCGCGGTCTTCTTCGCCGCGGTCTTCTTCGCCGGGGTTCTCTTCGCCGGGTCCTTCTCTGCCGCCGCCTTCTCCTCCGGGTCCGGCACCGCGGTGCTCTCCGCGGCGGTGCTCCGTTTCGCGGCCGTCGTCTTCTTCTTCGCCACCATGGCCGCGGCCCCTTCACATATTGTGATCTTGCGCGCGAATCGTGCTGGGACGATAAATCGACTCCGGTCCCGCGGCAACGGGGCACGCCGCCCGACTCGCCCGCCCGCCGTGCGCCGCCCGGCGAGCATGCATGCGTTGTGCCCAGCTCCCCGCCCGGTAATCCGCCCAAGCGGCTCCCGCCGGGCCGTCCGGGAGCCGGGCCCCGGACGGCGGCATTCGGGTCACGCCCAAATGGGTCGGCCACGGCCCGCGCGGCGCCGTACACTGGGCGGAGCGAAAAGCGTGGATGGGGACGAGTAGCGGCGTCAGCAGCCCAGAGCGACCCGGGGACGGTGTGAGCCCGGGGGCGAGCGCGACGTGAAGATCACCCCGGAGCCGCCGGAAGAAAGCCGTGGCCGGACAGCCGCGGCGAGTAGAACCGGCTCGCGACCCCAATGAGGGGGCTCGCCGGAGCACACGACGCACCGGCCGGGCCAAGGAGGGTGGTACCGCGGGAGCACGGCTCTCGTCCCTCCGACGGAAGGCAGCACGTCCGCCGGAGGAAGCCCGTTGAATACGCAGCCGCAGTACCGCCAGGTGCCCGCCCAGGTCGACCTGCCCGCGCTCGAACACGCGGTGCTCGACTTCTGGCGCGAGCAGAAGATCTTCGCCAAGAGCCTGGAGCAGTCCGAGGGCCGCCCCGAGTGGGTGTTCTACGAGGGCCCGCCCACCGCCAACGGCATGCCCGGCGCCCACCACATCGAGGCGCGGGTCTTCAAGGACGTCTTCCCCCGCTTCCGCACCATGCGCGGCTACCACGTGGGCCGCAAGGCCGGCTGGGACTGCCACGGCCTGCCGGTGGAGCTGGCCGTCGAGAAGGAGCTGGGCTTCTCCGGCAAGCAGGACATCGAGGCGTACGGCATCGCCGAGTTCAACGCGAAGTGCCGCGAGTCGGTGACCCGCCACACCGACGCCTTCGAAGAGCTCACGACCCGCATGGGCTACTGGGCCGACCTCCAGGACCCGTACCGCACGATGGACCCGGAGTACATCGAGTCCGTCTGGTGGTCGCTGAAGGAGATCTTCAACAAGGGCCTGCTGGTCCAGGACCACCGCGTCGCCCCCTGGTGCCCCCGCTGCGGCACCGGCCTGTCCGACCACGAGCTGGCCCAGGGCTACGAGACGGTCGTCGACCCGTCCGTCTACG
The DNA here is from genome assembly GCF_002188365.1 of Streptomyces sp. CS113. Taxonomy (NCBI): domain Bacteria; kingdom Bacillati; phylum Actinomycetota; class Actinomycetes; order Kitasatosporales; family Streptomycetaceae; genus Streptomyces; species Streptomyces sp. CS113. Next base: position 6,392,049 of record NZ_KZ195574.1, on the reverse strand, counting down.
TCCGCTTCCCGCTCACCTCCGGCCCGCTGGCCGGCGAGGCCGCGCTGGTCGTCTGGACGACGACCCCGTGGACCCTGGTCTCCAACACCGCCGTCGCCGCGCACCCGGACGTCACCTACGTCGTCGCGACCAACGGCGAGGAGAAGCTCGTCGTCGCCGAGCCGCTGCTGGAGAAGGCCCTCGGCGAGGGCTGGGAGACCACCGGGCAGTCCTTCACCGGCGCCGAGATGGAGCGCTGGACGTACCAGCGCCCGTTCGAGCTGGTGGAGTTCCCGGAGCCCGCGCACTACGTGGTGAACGCGGACTACGTCACCACCGAGGACGGCACCGGCCTCGTCCACCAGTCCCCCGCCTTCGGTGAGGACGACCTCAAGGTCTGCCGCGCGTACGGACTGCCCGTGGTGAACCCGGTCCGCCCGGACGGCACCTTCGAGGAGGACGTCCCGCTGGTCGGCGGCGTCTTCTTCAAGAAGGCCGACGAGAAGCTGACCGAGGACCTGGACACCCGGGGCCTGCTCTTCAAGCACATCCCGTACGAGCACAGCTACCCGCACTGCTGGCGCTGCCACACGGCCCTGCTCTACTACGCGCAGCCGTCCTGGTACATCCGCACCACCGCCGTCAAGGACCGCCTCCTCCAGGAGAACGAGAAGACCAACTGGTTCCCGGAGGCGGTCAAGCACGGCCGGTACGGCGACTGGCTGAACAACAACATCGACTGGGCCCTGTCCCGCAACCGCTACTGGGGCACCCCGCTGCCCATCTGGCGCTGCGCGGAGGACCACCTCACGGTCGTCGGCTCCCGCGCGGAGCTGACCGAGCTGTCCGGCACCGACCAGTCGGCCCTGGACCCGCACCGCCCGTTCATCGACGACGTGACCTTCACCTGCACCCACGAGGGCTGCTCCCTCGAAGCGGTGCGCGTACCGGAGGTCATCGACGCCTGGTACGACTCGGGTTCGATGCCGTTCGCGCAGTGGGGCTACCCGTACAAGAACAAGGAGCTGTTCGAGAGCCGCTACCCGGCGCAGTTCATCTCCGAGGCCATCGACCAGACCCGCGGCTGGTTCTACACGCTGATGGCGGTCGGCACCCTGGTCTTCGACAAGTCGTCCTACGAGAACGTGGTCTGCCTCGGCCACATCCTCGCCGAGGACGGCCGCAAGATGTCCAAGCACCTGGGCAACATCCTCCAGCCGATCCCGCTGATGGACCAGCACGGCGCCGACGCCGTCCGTTGGTTCATGGCGGCCGGCGGCTCCCCGTGGGCGGCCCGCCGGGTGGGCCACGGCACCATCCAGGAGGTCGTCCGCAAGACGCTCCTCACCTACTGGAACACGGTCGCCTTCCAGGCCCTGTACGCCCGCACCACGGGCTGGGCCCCGAGCGAGGCCGACCCGGCCCCGGCCGACCGCCCGGTGCTGGACCGCTGGCTGCTCTCCGAGCTGCACGCGCTGACCGACCAGGTCACCCAGGCACTGGACGCCTACGACACCCAGCGGGCCGGCAAGCTGCTGTCCGCCTTCGTCGACGACCTGTCCAACTGGTACGTGCGCCGCTCCCGCCGCCGCTTCTGGCAGGGCGACAAGGCGGCGCTGCGCACGCTGCACGAGGTCGTCACGACCGTCACCCAGCTGATGGCTCCGCTGACCCCGTTCATCACCGAGCGGGTCTGGCAGGACCTGGTCGTTCCGGTCACCCCGGGCGCGCCCGAGTCGGTGCACCTGTCCTCGTGGCCGGAGGCGGACCTCACGGCCATCGACCCGGAGCTGTCGAAGCAGATGGTCCTGGTCCGCCGCCTGGTCGAGCTGGGCCGTGCCACCCGCGCGGAGTCCGGCGTCAAGACCCGGCAGCCGCTCAGCCGCGCGCTGATCGCGGTGGCGGGCTTCGACGCCCTCTCCCCCGAGCTGCACTCGCAGATCACGGAGGAGCTGAACGTGGCGTCCCTCGCCTCGCTCAGCGAGGTCGGCGGCTCCCTGGTCGACACGACCGCGAAGGCCAACTTCCGGGCGCTGGGCAAGCGGTTCGGCAAGCGCGTCCAGGACGTGGCGAAGGCCGTCGCCGCCGCGGACGCCGCCGCGCTGTCCCTCGCCCTGCGCGAGGGCACGGCGTCGGTGGAGGTCGACGGCGAGACCGTCACCCTCGCCCCCGACGAGGTGATCATCACGGAGACGCCGCGCGAGGGCTGGTCGGTCGCCTCCGACTCGGGCGCGACGGTGGCGCTGGACCTGGAGATCACGGAGGAGCTGCGCCGGGCCGGTCTCGCGCGGGACGCGATCCGCCTGATCCAGGAGGCCCGCAAGAACAGCGGCCTCGACGTCGCCGACCGGATCGCCCTGCGCTGGACGGCCACGGACCCGGCGACGATCGCGGCCCTGACCGACCACGCGGGCCTGATCGCCGACGAGGTCCTGGCGACGGACTTCGCCCAGGGCGAGGCGGACGACACGTACGGGGCGCCGTTCACGGACGAGGGCCTGTCCCTCTCGTTCCGCCTGCGCAAGCAGTAGCCGAGGGAAGACGACGAGGGCCCGCGTCCGGGGGATGCGGGCCCTCCGCCGTAGCCGCGGGCCGTCGTGCCTCATCCGCGCACACGGCACAAGGGCGGGCCCCGGGTTCAGAAACCCGGGGCCCGCCCTGAACGTTGCCGAAGGCTACGCCGTACTACAGATCAGTTGTCGTCCTCGTCGATCAGGAACCCGCGCATCGGCGAGGGCGCCTGCCCCATCGGCGACGGCCCCTGGGGCCGCACCGGTGCCATCGGCTGGGTCATCGCCGGCGACATCTGCTGCTGACCGCCGTAGGACGGACCGGACTGGCCCGGACCGCTGCCCATCGACTGGTTGCCGCCGTAGGACGGGGCACTCGCGCCGGCCGGTGCCATCGAGGGCGCCGGGGACGGCGGCAGAGAGGCCGTCGCGGGGGTACGCGGCGGGGCGAGCGAGTCGTCGGCCTGGGTCTCCAACTGGCGCAGCTGCGACTCCAGGTAGGACTTCAGCCGCGTGCGGTACTCGCGCTCGAAGCCGCGCAGGTCCTCGACCTTGCGCTCCAGCGTGGCGCGAGCGGACTCCAGGGAGCCCATCGCGACGCGGTGCTTCTCCTGCGCGTCCCGCTCCAGGGCGTCCGCCTTGGCACGGGCGTCCCGCTCCAGACCCTCGGCACGCGAACGGGCCTCGCCGACGATCTTGTTGGCCTCGGAACGGGCCTCGGCGATCGCCTGGTCGGCGGTCTGCTGGGCCAGCGAGAGCACGCGGGCGGCGCTGTCGCCGCCGGGGCCACCCTGGCCGGGCATGCCACCGGGGCCGCCGGGGCCGCCGTGACCCTGCGGGCCGCCCATGGGGCCGCCCATCGGACCGGGACCCATCTGGCCCTGCATCGGACCCGGGCCCTGGCCCATCGGCCCCGGACCCTGACCCATCGGGCCGGGACCCTGCGGGCCACCCTGTCCGCCGGGGCCGGCGGGCAGCTGCGGGGCACCGCTCGGCAGCTGGGGCGGACCACCCATGGGGCCACCCATCTGCTGCTGCGGCGGGCCCGATATGCCGGCGGGCACCGGAGCGCCGGGACCTCGCATGCCCTGCTGCGGCATACCGCCCTGCTGCGGGTGCCCCTGCTGGTGCGGCGGCTGCCCCTGCTGCGGCGGACCCTGCTGCTGCTGATCCTGCGGAGGTTCCGGAGGCTTGCGCATGTTCTGCTGGTTCTGCGCGGCCGCACGCGTCGCCGCGGCCAGCTTGGCGCGCAGGTCCTCGTTCTCGCGGAGCAGCCGGGTCAGTTCGGCTTCGACCTCGTCGAGGAAGGCATCGACCTCGTCCTCGTCATAGCCTTCTCGGAGGCGGACGGTCGTGAACTGCTTGTTCCGCACGTCCTCGGGGGTCAACGGCATCTCTTCACCTCAACGTTGTCGTCGGCATTCGGCAAGCCCGTATCTCTCTCATCGATCACAGCCGGCTCACGATCGAGATCAGGATGTAGACGATGATCATCAGTACGAAGAAGGACAGGTCGAGCGCCACGCCCCCGAGACGCAGCGGCGGGATGAACCGCCGCAGAAGCTTCAACGGTGGATCGGTGACAGTGTAGGTGGCCTCCAGAACGACCACCATCGCCTTGCCGGGTTGCCACGAGCGGGCGAACTGGAAGACGTAGTCCATGACCAACCGGAAGATGAGCACGATGAGGAAGCACATCAGCGCGATGTAGACGACATCCAGGACCACGCTCATGACCTGTGCTTCCCTCTCCCCTGAACCATCTCTCGGACCCTTCCTCGGGCCCGTGGTCTTGCTCTGTACCGGTGGTGCGTCTCAGCTCTGGTTGAAGAACCCGCCCTCTGCGATGCGGGCCTTGTCCTCCGCCGTGACATCGACGTTAGCAGGAGACAGCAGGAACACCTTCTGCGTCACCCGCTCGATACTGCCGTGAAGACCAAACACCAAACCGGCCGCAAAGTCGACAAGTCGCTTCGCATCTGTGTCATCCATCTCAGTGAGATTCATGATCACCGGCGTGCCCTCACGGAAGTGTTCCCCGATGGTACGGGCCTCGTTGTAGGTCCGGGGGTGAAGTGTGGTGATCCGGTAGGGCTCTCGTTCGGACACGACCTTGGGCATGATGACCGGTGCGCTCTTTTCCAGGCTTGCGCGTTCTTGTGTGATGGACGCCACGGGCGCGATGCGCGCCGGACGACCGGATTCCGCCGCGAGCGAAGCGGAACGGGGCATCGGCTCGCGCTGCGCGGGCGGTTGTACGACTCGTACCTCTTCGTCCCTTTGGGGCTGATGCGCACCATGTGACTGGTGCGCCGGTTCGTGGCGCCGGTGATCCCGCTCGGGTTCCGGGTCCAGTTCGGGTTCGAAGTCGTCGTCGGGGTCGAACCCCCGGCCGTCGTACCCATCGTCCTCCACGAGGCCGAGGTAGACCGCCATCTTGCGCATCGCGCCGGCCATGCTCCGAGTCCTCCGCTCTGTGGTGGATCTGCTGACGACTCCAAGTGCCTGCGATCCACGAGGTCGTTACTTCCGCCTTTCGGCGGTAATGACCATATTTTCTGCTGTGGTCCGACTTCTTGGCGACGTTACCCGAGCCTGGGGCGGACTCCGAGTACCGCAGTGCCGACGCGTACATGTGTCGCTCCGGCGGCCACGGCCTGTTCGAGGTCCGCACTCATCCCTGCGGAGACCATGTTCGCAGCCGGATGGGTTCGGCGCACGCGGGTCGACAAATCCATGAGGTGCTCGAACGCGGCCTGTTGGCGTCCCGCGTACGCGCCGGTGAGCGGAGCCACCGTCATCAGTCCGTCGAACCGCAGCCCGTCCGATCCGGCGACCAGGTCGGCCAACTCTTCGATTCCCGCGGGCGAGACGCCGCCGCGCTCCCCGCGCGCGCTCTCCCCCGCGTCGAGCGCGACCTGGAGGAGACAGCCCAGCTCGCGGCCGGCCCGTACGGCCTCCTTCGACAGGGCCGTGACCAGGCGGGCCCGGTCGACCGACTGCACGACATCCGCGTAACCGACCACGGACCGCACCTTGTTGGTCTGCAACTGGCCGACGAAATGCCACGAAAGCGGCAGATCCGAGCAGGCGGCGGCCTTGGGCGCGGCGTCCTGGTCGCGGTTCTCCGCGACGTGGCGCACCCCGAGTTCCGAGAGAATGCGCACATCGTCCGCGGGGTAGGTCTTGGTGACCACGATGAGGGTCACGTCCTGGCGCGGGCGGCCCGCGGCCGCGCAGGCGGCGGTGATGCGCTCTTCCACTTTCGCCAGGTTCGCGGCGAGTTCGTGCTTACGGTCCGTCATGCCCCATCAGTCCAGCCACACATAGCCCGCGAGCCGCCCGGTGGTGCGGTCGCGTCGGTACGAGAAGTGGTCCGCCGACTCCCGGGTGCACACCGGCGACTGCGCCCGGTCGCGCACCCCGAGGCGCTCGAGCTGCGCGAGCACACCGGCGCTCACGTCGACCGCCGGTGTGCCCCAGCTCGTCTCGGCGTACGCCGCCGGTTCGACGGCGGCCACCTCGGCGCGCATCTCCTCGGGCACCTCGTAGCACCGGCCGCACACGGCGGGTCCGGTGCGGGCGACGATCCTGGCGGGGTCCGCACCGAGTTCGGCCATGGCCCGTACGGCGGCCGGGACGACCCCGGCGACCAGGCCGGGCCGGCCCGCGTGCGCCGCGGCGGCGATGCCGGAGACCGGGTCGGCGAGCAGGACGGGCACGCAGTCGGCGGTGAGGACGGCGAGGGCGAGACCGCCTTCGGCGGTGACGACCGCGTCGACCCGCGGAACCGGGGCGTCGCCCCAGGGGCCGTCGACGACTGCGACGTCGGCGCCGTGCACCTGGTTCATCCAGACCACCCGGGCCGGGTCGACGCCCAGCGACTTGGCCGCCAGCTCCCGGTTGGCCGTCACGGCGGCGGGGTCGTCACCGACGGCTCCGCCGAGGTTGAGCTCCTCGTACGGAACGGCGCTCACTCCGCCCCACCGGTCGGTGAAGCCGAAGTGCGCGCCGTTCACGGTGTCGCGCTGTCCTATCACTTCAGGAAGTCCGGCACGTCCAGTTCCTCGGCCGCGCTGTCCGAGTAGGTCCGCGACGGCGGAACCGGCGGCGGGGAGACGGGCAGGTCGGCGACCGGCTCCGGCGCGGGCGCCTGCTCCGGCTCCTCCTTGGGCTTGACGCTGCCGAGCGAGCCGAAGGACGGGCGGCTCTCGGTCTGCCGGGCCGGGGTGGGCTCCTCGCGCTTGGCCGAGGAGGACCCGAGGACGTTGTCCCGCTTGGACGGCGGCTGGCCCCCGTCGAAGCCGGCCGCGATCACGGTGACCCGCACCTCGTCGCCGAGGGCGTCGTCGATGACCGCGCCGAAGATGATGTTGGCCTCGGGGTGAGCGGCCTCGCTGACCAGCTGGGCGGCCTCGTTGATCTCGAACAGGCCGAGGTCGGAGCCGCCGGAGATGGAGAGCAGCACGCCCCGGGCGCCGTCGATGGACGCCTCGAGCAGCGGCGAGGAGATCGCCATCTCGGCGGCGGCCACCGCGCGGTCGTCGCCGCGGGCCGAGCCGATGCCCATGAGGGCCGAACCGGCCTCGGACATGACCGACTTCACGTCGGCGAAGTCCAGGTTGATCAGGCCGGGGGTGGTGATGAGGTCGGTGATGCCCTGCACACCGGACAGCAGCACCTGGTCGGCGGACTTGAACGCGTCGAGCACGCTGACCTGGCGGTCCGAGATGGACAGCAGCCGGTCGTTGGGGATGACGATGAGGGTGTCGACCTCTTCGCGGAGCTCGGCGATGCCGTCTTCGGCCTGGTTGGCCCGGCGCCGTCCCTCGAAGGTGAACGGGCGGGTGACCACGCCGATGGTGAGGGCGCCCAGCGAGCGGGCGATGTTGGCCACGACGGGCGCGCCGCCGGTGCCGGTGCCGCCGCCTTCACCGGCGGTCACGAAGACCATGTCGGCCCCCTTGAGGACCTCCTCGATCTCCTCGCGGTGGTCCTCGGCGGCCTTGCGGCCGACGGCCGGGTTGGCTCCGGCGCCGAGTCCGCGGGTGAGTTCGCGGCCGACGTCGAGCTTGACGTCGGCGTCGCTCATCAACAGCGCCTGCGCGTCGGTGTTGATGGCGATGAACTCGACGCCCTTGAGACCGACCTCGATCATCCGGTTGATGGCATTGACACCACCGCCGCCGACACCGATGACTTTGATGACTGCGAGGTAGTTCTGCGGTGCTGCCACGTCGAAGGCCTCTCGCCTCGAGTTACGTGTCGCCCGACCGCCGAAGCACTGATGCCCCCGCGACCCGACGACTGATGCCGATTGGGACGGTCCGTAGCGCCGACCCGAACCCTAACGCTGAAGTTTAGGGTTACCAGTGTGTCTGTTCCTTGGACTCTTCCGAACAGGACACTAAGTCGACAAGTGGCGCACGTTCAACGAACACGCCGAACCTCCCGTTTTTCTTTTCACCCTATGTGATCAGCCGTAGCGCTGCCCAACCAGGGTGCTGGCCTGCACGTATACCCGTCAACTCCCGGATGACGCGGGGGCGGTGGGAACGCTCACGTCGAAGTGCCGCGCATCGGGCGTCGCTTTCATCAGCGCGGTGAGCGCGCGGGCTTTGCGCACGCTCTGCTCACCGCTTCCCCACGACACGGTCCGCTCGCCGCTCAACTCCAGCGAGATGTCGTCGTAGGAACGGACCTTGACGACCCGTGTGTCCCGGGCGACCTTGGCCGGGAGGCGGCCGGCCACCCGCACCGCCTCGCGCACCAGGCGGTCGTCGTCGAAGCGGCGCAGGCTCGCCGCGGCGGAACCGGAACGGGCGGGTTCCAATTCCAGCGCGGGTACGCCTTTCGGGGCCTTGGAAACCGTCGCGAAACGGACGCCTTCCTCGTCCACTTCCACGAAGTTTCGGCCCTTTTGAGCAATCAGGACCGGCGTACGCTCGGTCACTTTCAGTCCGATTCCGTGCGGCCAGGAACGCTCCACGTCGACCTCGTCAATGCGGGGCAATTTCCGGCGAAGTCGGGCCTCGACCGCCTCGGTGTCGACCGAGATCAGCGGGTCCCCGACCGGCACGTCGGCGGCCTCGCGCACCTGCGCGGGCGTCAGGACGCGTGTTCCCGAGACCGACACCTGTTCCAGGCGGGTCCAGTTCGAGCCGTAGAGCACCCAGACGGTGCCGCCCGTGACGAGCACGAGCGCCACCGCGAGGATGATGATCGTACGAAGGCGGGGCGGGCGGAACCGGCGCACCCGGGGCGGGCCGGACGACTCCTGCTGCCGTGCACCCCGCTCGGCGGTGGTCGATCCGGCCACGCTCCCCTGCCTTCCGTCAGTGTCTAGCGGTGCGCACGGGCGGCGATCGCCTCGTACACCATGCCGACGAGGAGGTCGTCGGCGTCCCGGCGGCCGAACTCGGCGGCGGCGCGGGACATCTCATACAGCCGGTGCGGGTCGGCGAGCACGGGCAGGACGTTCTGCTGGAGCCACTCGGGCGTGAGTTCCGCGTCGTCGACCAGCAGCCCGCCGCCGGCCTTGACCACCGGCTGGGCGTTGAGCCGCTGTTCGCCGTTGCCGATGGGCAGCGGGACGTAGGCGGCCGGGAGCCCGACGGCGGAGAGTTCGGCGACGGTCATCGCGCCCGCGCGGCAGAGCATCATGTCGGCGGCGGCGTACGCGAGGTCCATCCGGTCCAGATAACTTACCGGGATGTACGGGGGCATCCCCGGCATCTGGTGGACCTGCGGCAGTTCGTTCTTGGGTCCGACCGCGTGCAGGATCTGGATGCCGGCCTGCTGGAGCCAGGGTGCGACCTGCTGCACCACCTCGTTGAGCCGCCGGGCGCCCTGCGAACCGCCGGTGACCAGCAGCGTCGGCAGGTTGGGGTCGAGCCCGAACATCGCGCGGGCCTCGGGGCGCGCGGCGGCGCGGTCGAGGGTGGCGATGGAGCGGCGCAGCGGGATGCCGATGTAGCGGGAGTTGCGCAGCTTGCTGTCGGGAGTGGAGACGGCGACCTGGGCGGCGTAACGCGATCCGATCTTGTTGGCCAGGCCGGGGCGGGCGTTGGCCTCGTGGACGACGATCGGCACGCCGAGCCGCTTGGCCGCGAGGTAGGCGGGCAGCGCCACGTAGCCGCCGAAGCCGGCCACGGCGTCCGCCTTGGTGCGCTCCAGGATCTGCTCGGCGGCCTTGATGGTGCCGCGCAGCCGGCCCGGGACGGTGATCAGCTCGGGGGTGGGCTTGCGCGGCAGCGGCACGGCCGGGATCAGCGCCAGCTCGTAACCCCGCTCGGGCACCAGGCGGGTCTCCAGGCCGCGTTCCGTGCCCAGGGCCGTGATCCCCACGGTCGGATCCTGCCTGCGCAGGGCGTCCGCGAGGGCGAGCGCGGGCTCGATGTGGCCCGCGGTTCCTCCGCCGGCGAGTACGACATGCACCGAAATTCACCGCTCTCCGGACGAACGCGCCTTCGAGGCGCGCCGTCGCATCGTGTTCCAACTCCCGGGTCTCCGCTTGGCCGCGGGTCCCCCGGCTCCCCGCTTTCTACCAAAGCGAGGTTGCCGCAACGCAAGCGCCGCCCGCGCACCGGGTTCATCACGCGCGAACGCGATCAGCAGACCGATGGCGAACATGGTCGGCAACAGGGCGGAGCCCCCGTAGGAGAACAGCGGGAGCGGGACGCCGGCGATCGGCAGCAGCCCGAGGACCGCACCGATGTTGATCACGGCCTGGGCCGTGATCCAGGTGGTCACGCCTCCCGCGGCATACCTCACGAAGGGGTCCTCCGTGCGTCCGGCCACGCGGATACCCGCATAGCCTAGAGCCGCGAAGAGGGCGAGCACGGACAGCGTCCCCGCCAGGCCCAGTTCCTCACCGGTGACGGCGAAGATGAAGTCGGTGTGGGCCTCGGGCAGTTGGCCCCATTTCTCCACACTGGCACCGAGCCCGGAGCCGAACAGTCCGCCCGAGGCGAGGGCGTAGATGCCGTGCACGGCCTGCCAGCAGGAGTCGCCGGGGCCCGGGTCGGTGGCGCCGAGGCAGTTGAGCCGGGCCATGCGGTTCGCGCTGGTCTTGATGAGGATGAAGCCGAGCAGCAGGGCGATCGAGAGCACGCCGGCGAACAGCCGGGTGGGCGCGCCGGCCAGCCACAGCAGACCGAACAGGATCGCGGTGAGGATGATCGCGGTGCCCATGTCGCCGCCGATCATGATCAGCCCGAGCAGCATGAACGCGGCGGGCACCAGCGGCACCAGCATGTGCTTCCACTGGGTCAGCAGCTTCTTGTCGTGCTTGCGGGCGAGCAGGTCCGCGCCCCACAGCACCAGGGCCAGCTTGCCGAACTCGCTGGGCTGGATCTGGAAGGAGCCGCCCAGCGCGATCCAGTTCTGGTTGCCGTTGACCGCGACTCCTATCCCCGGCACCTGGACGAGGATCATCAGGAAGACGGCACCGGCGAGGATCGGGTAGGCCAGCGCCCGGTGCAGTTTCACCGGCATTCTCATGGCGGCGACCAGCAGCCCCCCGCCGATCAGCGCCGCGAGGGCCTGCTTGCGGAAGAAGTACGAGCCGGGCAGCGAGAGCTGGAGCGCGGTGATCTGGGACGCCGAGTAGACCATCACCAGGCCGAGCACGGTGATCAGCAGACTGCCGCCGAAAATCAGGTAGTACGCGGTCAGTGGCCGGTCCCAGGCCCGGCGCAGCCGGTGGTAGAGGCGGAGCGCGCCGTTCTCGTGCGGCGGCCCCGGTGTGGCGGGTCGCCTGACGGACCGCTGTACGGGCGGACGTCCGGTGCGGCTCTGGGGACTACCGGGCATCGCGGCCTCCGCTGTACGTCGGCATGGACCGTCCCACGCGTCCTCCCGAGTTCACCCGGCGGCAGGAGGCGGCCGGGTCAGGCGCCGAGTTCGCGAACGGCCTGCGCGAACGCGTCACCGCGCTGGTTGTAGTTGGTGAACATGTCCATGGAGGCACAGGCCGGTGCCAGCAGCACCGTGTCACCGGGCCGGGCGAGCCGCCGCGCCTCCTGGACGGCCTGGAGCATCGCACCAGTGTCGGTCCGGTCGAGGTCGACCACGGGTACTTCGGGCGCGTGTCGCGCCAGGGCTTCGCGGATCAGGGCGCGGTCGGCGCCGATGAGGACGGCACCGCGCAGCCGCTTCGCCGCGCCCGCGACCAACTCGTCGAAGGTCGCGCCCTTCGCCAGCCCGCCGGCGATCCACACGATCGACTCGTAGGCCGCCAAGGAGGCCTCGGTGGCGTGGGTGTTGGTGGCCTTGGAGTCGTCCACGTAGGCCACGCCGTCCACGTCGGCGACGTGTGCGATGCGGTGGGCGTCCGGGGTGAAGGCGCGCAGCCCGTCGCGTACGGCGGCGGCGGAGACGCCGAAGGCGCGGGCGAGGCCCGCGGCGGCAAGGGCGTTGGCGATGTTGTGCGGCGCCGGCGGGTTCACGTCGGAGACCTCGGCCAGTTCCTGGGCGTTCTTGTGCCGGTCCTCGACGAAGGCGCGGTCGACCAGGATGCCTTCCACGACGCCGAGTTGGGAGGGACCGGGGGTGCCCAGGGTGAAGCCGATCGCACGGCAGCCCTCCTCGACGTCGGCGCCGCGGACCAGGTCCTCGGTGGCCTTGTCCGCGACGTTGTAGACGCAGGCGATCCGGTTGCCCTCGTAGATACGGCCCTTGTCGGCGGCGTACGCCTCCATCGAGCCGTGCCAGTCGAGGTGGTCCGGGGCGAGGTTGAGGACGGCGGCGGAGTGGGCGCGCAGCGAGGGCGCCCAGTGGAGCTGGTAGCTGGACAGCTCCACGGCGAGGACGTCGTACTCCTCCTCGCCGGTGACCGCGTCCAGCAGGGAGACGCCGATGTTGCCGACGGCGGCGGTGCGCAGCCCGGCCGCCTTCAGGATCGAGGCGAGCATCTGGACGGTGGTGGTCTTGCCGTTGGTGCCGGTGACCGCCAGCCAGGGTGCGGGCTCCCGGCCGTCCAGACCGCGCAGCCGCCAGGCCAGTTCCACGTCGCCCCAGACCGGGACACCGGCCCGCTCGGCCGCCGTGAACAGGGGCTTGGTGGGCTTCCAGCCGGGGGCGGTGACGATCAGTTCGGTGCCCTCGGGGAGGGTGTCCCCGTCGCCCAGGCGCACGGTGACGCCGAGCGCCTCCAGTTGGGCCGCCTGCGCCCGGGCGCGCTCGTCGTCGCCGTCGTTGACGACCGTGACGTGCGCGCCGAGTCCGTGCAGGACCTTGGCCGCCGGGACGCCGGAGACGCCGAGTCCGGCGACGGTGACGTGCTTGCCGGTGAATTCCGAAGGCACCGAGGAGGTCACTTGTCCGTTGCCCATCCCGCGTAGAAGAGGCCGAGTCCGACGATCACACAGATGCCCTGGATGATCCAGAAGCGGACCACGACAAGGACCTCGGACCAGCCTTTGAGTTCGAAGTGGTGCTGGAGTGGCGCCATCCGGAAGACCCGCTTGCCGGTGAGGCGGAAGGAGCCGACCTGGATGACCACCGACATGGTGATCAGGACGAACAGGCCGCCGAGGATGGCCATCAGCAGTTCGGTGCGCGAGCAGATCGCCAGACCCGCGAGCACACCGCCGAGCGCGAGCGAACCGGTGTCGCCCATGAAGATCTTGGCCGGCGAGGTGTTCCACCACAGGAAGCCGAGGCAGGAACCCATCAGCGCGGAGGCGACCACCGCGAGGTCGAGCGGGTCTCTCACCTCGTAGCAGGCGCCCGGGTTGGTCAGGGTCAGCGCGTTGGCGCAGGACTCCTGGAACTGCCAGACGCCGATGAAGGTGTACGCGCCGAAGACGAGGACGGAGGCGCCGGTGGCCAGGCCGTCCAGGCCGTCGGTGAGGTTCACGCCGTTCGACATCGCGAGGATCATGAACAGCGCCCAGACGACGAACAGCACCGGGCCGATGGTCCAGCCGAAGTCGGTGATGAACGACAGCTTCGTGGAGGCCGGGGTGTTGCCCCGGTTGTCCGCGAATTGCAGCGAGAGCACGGCGAAGGCGATGCCGACGGTGAGCTGGCCGATCATCTTCGCCCGGGCCCGCAGGCCCAGCGAACGCCGTTTGACGATCTTGATGTAGTCGTCGAGGAAGCCGACCAGGCCCATGCCCACCATCAGGCCGATCACCAGCAGACCGGAGAAGGTCGGCCCCGCGTCGATGTCGGGGTCCAGATAGCCGGTGATGCCCTTGGCGAGGAAGTACGCGGCGACCGTCGCCAGGATGAAGGCGATACCACCCATGGTCGGCGTACCGCGCTTGCTGGCGTGCTCGCGCGGTCCGTCGTCGCGGATGTACTGGCCGTAGCCCTTGCGGGCCAGGAGCTTGATCAGCAGCGGGGTGCCGACCAGCGTGAGGAAGAGGCCAATGACTCCTGCGAACAGGATCTGCTTCATCATCGGGCGGCAACCTCACCCTCGGCGCCGGTCTCGAGGAGCGCCGTGGCGACACCCTCAAGACCCACCGAACGGGACGCCTTCACGAGCACGACGTCTCCTGGGCGCAACTCGCTGCGCAACAGGTCGACCGCCGCCTGTGCGTCGGACACGTGCACCGACTCCTCACCCCACGAACCCTCGTTATATGCGCCCAGTTGCAGCCATTGGGCTTCCCTGCCCCCGACCGCGACGAGCTTGCTGACGTTGAGCCGGACGGCGAGCCGTCCGACCGCGTCGTGCTCGGCGAGCGCCTCGTCCCCGAGCTCGGCCATCTTGCCGAGCACCGCCCACGTACGGCGCCCCTTTCCCATGGCGACGAGCGCACGCAGCGCGGCCTTCATGGACTCGGGGTTCGCGTTGTAGGCGTCGTTGACGACCGTCACGCCGTCCGGGCGCTCGGTGACCTCCATCCGCCAGCGGGAGAGGGAGCCCGCCTCGGAGAGCGCGGTGGCGATCTCGTCTGCGGACATGCCCAACTCGTGGGCGACGGCGGCCGCGGCGAGCGCGTTCGACACGTGGTGCTCACCGTACAGGCGCATGGTCACATCGCTTGCACCGGAGGGTGTGTGAAGGCTGAAGGAAGGCTGTCCGGTGTCCGTGAGTCGCACGTTCTCGGCGCGAACGTCCGCTTCGCCGGACTCTCCGAAAAGGATCACCTTCGCCTTCGTTCGGGAGGCCATGGCCCGTACGAGCGGGTCGTCCGCGTTGAGGATCGCGGCGCCGCCCTCCTCGGCCGGCGGCAGGGCCTCGACGAGTTCGCCCTTGGCCTGGGCGATCTGCTCCCGGCCGCCGAACTCGCCGATGTGCGCGGAGCCGACGTTGAGGACCGCGCCGATCTTCGGCGGGGTGAGTTCGGTGAGGTACCGGATGTGGCCGATGCCGCGGGCGCCCATCTCCAGGACGAGGAACTTCGTCTCGTCGGTGGCGGTGAGCGCGGTGAGCGGCAGCCCCACCTCGTTGTTCATGGAACCGGGCGTGAAGACCGTGGGCGCCTTGCGGCGCAGGACCTGGGCGATCAGGTCCTTGGTGCTGGTCTTGCCGGCCGACCCGGTGAGGGCCACGAGGGTGGTGCCGAGGCGCCGCACGACGTGCCGGGCGAGGGCGCCCAGGGCGGCCTGGACGTCGTCCACGACGATCGCGGGCACGCCGACGGGGCGGGAGCCGAGGACGGCCACCGCTCCCGCTTCGACGACCTGCGCGGCGAAGTCGTGGCCGTCCACCCGTTCGCCGACGAAGGCGACGAAGAGGCTGCCGGGCCCCGCTTCCCGGGAGTCCCGGACGACCGGCCCGGTGACCTCGGCGGACGCGTCCGGTATGTCGTGCATCCGCCCGCCGACGACTTCTGCGATCTCGGCGAGTGAGAGGGTGATCACAAGTTCGTCCCTTGGATCAGGATCAGGATCGGCTGGATCATTCGGGATCTCATCCCTGGGCTTTCTTGATGGCTTCGCTGAGCACCTGGCGGTCGTCGAAGGGACGGACGACCCCGGCGATGTCCTGGCCCTGCTCGTGGCCCTTGCCCGCCACCAGCACCGTGTCGCCGGGCTCGGCCCGGGCGACGGCGGCGGTGATCGCGGCGGCCCGGTCCTCGAAGACCTGCACCTCGCCGCGCTCGTGCGCGGGCACGGACGCCGCGCCCTGGAGCATGGTGGCGAGGATCGCGAGGGGGTCCTCGGAGCGGGGGTTGTCGGAGGTCAGTACGGCGGTGTCGGCGAACCGGGCCACGGCGGCGCCCATCGGCTCCCGCTTGGTGGTGTCCCGGTCGCCGCCGCAGCCGAGCACCACGTGCAGCCTGCCCTCGGTGACCTTGCGCAGGGCCCGCAGGACGGACTCGACGGCGTCGGTCTTGTGGGCGTAGTCGACCACCGCGAAGAAGGGCTGGCCCTCGTCCACGCGCTCGAGGCGGCCCGGCACGCCCGGTACGGCGGCGACACCGTCGGCGGCGCTCTGCGGGTCGAGTCCGGCGGCGGCCAGGGCGACGATCGCGGCGAGGGTGTTCGCCACGTTGAACGGCCCGGCCAGCGGCGACTTGGCGGCGATCCGCTCGCCCTTCGGCCCGAGGACGGTGAACGTCGAGTCCAGCGGGCCGACCTCGACCTCGTCGGCGCGCCAGTCGGCGTCCGGGTGGCCCTCGGCGGAGTAGGTGACGACCGGGACGGTGGCCTCGTTGGCGAGGCGCCGCCCGTACTCGTCGTCCACGTTGACCACGCCGAGCCTGCTGCGCTTCGGGGTGAAGAGCTGCGCCTTGGCCTGGAAGTAGTCCTCCATGCCGGAGTGGAACTCCATGTGCTCCGGGCTGAGGTTGGTGAAGACGGCGATGTCGAAGACGCAGGCGTCGACGCGGCCGAGCACCAGGGCGTGGCTGGAGACCTCCATCGCGACCGCCTCGGTGCCGCGCTCGCGCATCACCGCGAACAGCGCCTGGAGGTCGGTGGCCTCGGGCGTGGTCCGCTCGGACTTGATGCGCTCGTCGCCGATGCGCATCTCGACCGTGCCGATCAGGCCGGTGGACTTCGCCGTGCGCAGGCCGCCCTCGACGAGATAGGCGGTGGTGGTCTTGCCGGAGGTGCCGGTGATGCCGATCTGGAGCAGGTCGCGGCCCGGGTGGCCGTAGATCGTGGCCGCCAGCTCGCCCATCCGCGCGCGCGGGTCGTCGACGACGAGCGCCGGCAGCCCGGCGGCGGCGGCACGCTCCGCGCCGGCCGGGTCGGTCAGCACGGCGGCCGCGCCGAGACCGGCGGCCTGGGTGACGAAGTCGGCGCCGTGCAGGCGGGCTCCGGGGAGGGCGGCGTACAGGTCACCGGGGCGGACGGCGCGCGAGTCGTGGGTGATCCCCGTGATCTCGGCGGAGCCGTCCGGCGCGGCGGCACCCAGCTGATCGGCGAGTTCCGCGAGGGGTGTGGCGGAGATCCGCACCGGCCGGGGCGGTCCCGGGTATGTCACGGGGTGGCCCTTCTGGGTGGTTTGGGACTGATCAGGGTGTGGCACGGCGGTGAGCGTACCGGGAGTACCCGCTTCCCGGCGAAGCGAGGGCTGGGGCGAGGCCTGGGGGCCGCTCTGGTTCCCGGGGTCGGGGGTGATCGTTGTCACGGGTGGTTCCTGGTGGCTCGGTACTGAAACGGCGCTGGCTCGGTACGGGCTCGATGCGGGAGGGGCGGTACGGCTCAGGGTCTGAAGGTGACCGGGAGCCTCGCGGGGTCGGCCCCGGTCGGCGGGACCTGGAGGGTCTTCAGGGCGAACTCCATGACCTGCTTGTAGATGGGGCCGCAGATCTGGCCGCCGAAGTAGCTGCCCTCGGTGGCGTTCTGGATGGCGCAGTAGACGGTGACGCGGGGCTTGTCGGCGGGGGCGAACCCGGCGAAGGACGAGGTGTAGCCGTGGTACTTGCCGGTGGCCGGATCCACCCGGTTGGCCGTGCCCGTCTTGCCCGCCACCCGGTAGCCGGGGATGCGGGCCTTGGTGCCGGTGCCCTCCTCGTCGTCGACGACGGACTCCAGCATCCGGGAGAGGGTCTTGGCGGTCTTCTCGCTGGTCACGCGGGTCTTCTTGGGCTCGGGCGCCGGAGTGAAGCGCCCGTCGGCGCCCTTGGTGCCGCGGACGAGCGTGGGTTCGATACGGACGCCGCCGTTGGCGACGGTCGAGTAGATGGAGGCCGCCTGGAGCGCGTTCACGGAGACGCCCTGGCCGAAAGGAATCGTGTACTGCTGCGAGGTCGACCACTGGCCGGGCGGCGCGAGGATGCCCTTGGTCTCCCCCGGGAAGCCGAGCCCGCTGTAGTCGCCGAGGCCGAACTTGCGCAGGTATGAGTAGAGCACCTTGTTGGCCTCGGCCTGGGTCTTGCCCAGTTCGCCGGTGGCCATGATCGTGCCGATGTTGCTGGACTTGGCGAGCACGCCGTTGAGCGTGAGGTACCAGGTCGGGTGGTCGATGTCGTCCTTGAAGAGCCGGTCGCCGCGCTTGAGCCGGTTGGGGACCGTGATGTGGGTGTCCGGGGTGGCGACGTTCTCCTCCAGCACGGCCGCCATCGACAGCACCTTGGCGGTGGAGCCCGGCTCGAAGGCGTCCTGGAGGGCGGCGTTGCCCAGCGCGTCGGGGTCGGCGTGGGCGAGGTCTCCCGGGTCGAAGCCGGGTGAGTTGGCCATGGCGAGGATCTCGCCGGTGGTCGTGTCCTGGACGATGACGTAGCCGCCGTCCGCCTTGGACTTCTCCACCTGCTCGCTGATGGCGTGCTGCGCGGCCCACTGGATGTCGCGGTCGATGGTCAGCTCCACGTCGCTGCCGGGCACGGCGGGCGTCTCGGTGGAACCGGCGGTGGGCACCTGGCGCCCGCCGGACTGCGCGTAGCGGATCTTGCCGTCCTCGCCGGCCAGCGTCTTGTCCAGCTTCCGCTCCAGGCCGCCGCCGCCCTTGCCGTCGGCACCGACCCAGCCGAGGATGCCGGCGGCGAGGTCGCCGCCCGGGTACACGCGCTTGCTGCTGGGGTCGGCGAAGACGCCGGCGAGCGCGTTGACCGTCGACCTGTCGGTCTCCGCCTTCGTGGTGAGCGCGGTCTTCAGGTCCTTGATCTGGTTCCAGACCTGGGGGGTCTGCCGGCGCGCGAGGCGGACGTAGCGCAGTTCCTTGTTCTTCGGGCGGAGCACCTTGGCCAGCTGCTCCTGGTCCTGGCCGAGGATCGGCGCGAGCAGCGCCGCCGCCTGCTCGGGTCCGTCGTCCACCTTCAGCTGCTCGCGGGTGAACATCGTGGGGTCGGCGGTGATGTCGTAGGAGTCCACGGTGGACGCGAGGGCGACGCCGTTGCGGTCGGTGATCCCGCCGCGTTCGGCGGGCAGGGTGTGCACGACGTAGCGGTTCTGCTCGGCCTTCGCCGAGTAGGTGCCGGCGTCGACGGCCTGCACCTGGAGGAGCCGCACGACGAAGGCGGCGAGCACCAGGGTCAGCGCGAGGCCGATCATGCGCAGCCGGGGGCGCGGGCTGCCCAGCCGGAAGGCGCGGGGCGCCGGCCGGGGCGGTCCTGGCCTGCGGGCCGGCCGGGCGCCCGGTCCCGGGCGGCGCCCGCCGCCGGGGCGGACGGGCCTCGCGGGTCCGGGCACGCGGCGGCGCGGCGGTTCCCTGTCGGACACTTCCGTCACCTGCCGGGAGTCGGGGTCGGGGTGGGCGTCGCCGCTGTGGTGGGGGTGGCGGCTGTGCTGGGTGTGGCCGCGGTGGTGGACGTGGGGGCCGGGGCGGACGGCTCGCTGTAGGGGGACGGCGTGGCCCCGGTCGCGCCGGCGGACGTGGAGGCCAGTGCCTCGGGGGCGAGCACGAGCGGGGCGGCCGCGGCGGGCGCGGGGCTGGGGTTGCCCTTGACGGTGCCGTCGGGGTCGAGGAAGGCGGGGTCGCCGCCGGGCACCATGCCCAGTTCGAGGGCGCGGCGCTGGAGGGCCCGGGGGGCGGAGTAGGCGTCGATGTCCCGCTGGAGCGCCTGTTCCTCGTCGGTGAGTTCCTTGGTCCGCTGCTTGAGGTCGTCCAGCTGGAAGGAGCCCTCGCTCAGGGCGGAGTTCAGCACGAGGAGCCCGATGAGGCCGCCGCCGAGCAGGACGACGACCAGGAGGACGAAGGGCGCCCGGGCCGCCTGGCCCCGGGTGCCGCCGGTGGGCAGGAGCCGGGCGAGGCGGGCCGCCCGGCCCTTCAGTTCGGGTTTCCTGCTCATGTGCCCTCCCCCCGGCCCGGGACGGGCCGTCCGCACCCCTGCCTGGCCTGACTCGCTCGCCGCACCCGAGGAACCCCCTTCACCCGAGGGACTCCCTGATGCGCTCGGCGCCGCGCAGCCGTGCCGGTGCCGCCCGCCGGTTCTCGGCGATCTCCTCCTCGGTGGGAAGTTCGGCACCGCGGGTGAGCAGCTTGAGCCGCGGCGCGTACTGCTCGGGGACGACGGGCAGGCCGGGCGGCGCGGTGTTGGCGGCGCCGGCCGCGAACACCTGCTTGACCAGCCGGTCCTCCAGCGAGTGGTACGACAGCACGGCGATCCGCCCGCCGACCGCGACGGACTCGACGGCGGCCGGGATCGCCCGCTCCAGGACCGACAGTTCGCCGTTGACCTCGATGCGCAGGGCCTGGAAGGTGCGCTTGGCCGGGTTGCCGCCGGTGCGCTTGGCGGCCTGCGGCAGCGCCGCGCGGATCAGCTCCACCAGGCGGGCGCTGTTGGTGAACGGCTCCTTCTCGCGCTCGCGCACGACGGCGGACACGATCCGCTTGGCCTGCTTCTCCTCGCCGTACGCCCGCAGGATGCGGACGAGTTCGCCGGGCGGGTAGGTGTTGAGGACCTCGGCGGCGCTCATGCCGGTGCTCTGGTCCATCCGCATGTCGAGCGGGGCGTCCTGGGCGTAGGCGAAGCCGCGGTCGGCCTCGTCGAGCTGCATGGAGGAGACGCCGAGGTCGAACAGCACGCCCTGGACGCGGGGGGTGCCGAGCCGGTCGAGGACGTCGGGCAGCTCGTCGTAGACGGCGTGCACGAGGGTCGCGCGCTCGCCGTACGGGGCGAGCCGCTCGCCGGACAGGCGCAGGGCCTCCTTGTCGCGGTCGAGCGCGACGAGCCGGGCCTCGGGGAAGCGTTCGAGGAGTGCCTCGCTGTGCCCGCCGAGTCCCAGCGTGCAGTCGACGACCACGGCTCCCGGCTCCTGGAGGGCGGGCGCCAGCAGGTCCAGACACCGCTGGAGCATCACCGGGACGTGTCGACTCTGGCTCAAGTGGGGCGGCCTCTCAGGTCCGGCGCGGCGTCACGCACCGCCGGGTCCCCTCCCGCTCGCATCTGAAGGGGAGGCCTGCCGGCGCCAAGAGCGTCGGCCGGCCGGGAGCGGGAGGAGGCCGAGCCGTACGTACGCGCCGCGCACGTGGGGAGATCTGGCGGGACGTCGCCCAGGTCTCCGGGGATTTCAGTCCAGCAGGGAGGACCTCGCCTCCCGCTTCGCGTCACTTTAGTCCACCGTGTCGCCCGGTCAATCAACCGGCCTGCGCGTCGCGGACCCCGGCGTCCGCAAACCGGCACAGCGCGGCTTTTCACTCGGACGGCCGCATCCGCACCACCCTGTGGGTTGGCTCACAACAAGCCCCGATGACGTTCTTTGTACCGCTTCGCAGCGGGCCACGGCCGGGGACGGCCAGTAACGTCATGGATATGACGACTTCTGCATCGGTACCCGCGGGCCCGGAATCCGCCATAGACCACACCGTCACCGACCGGCTCGTCGAGGCGAACGAGCGCTACGCCGCGGCGTTCACCGACCCCGGGATGGACGCGCGCCCCGTACAGCGGGTCGCGGTCGTCGCCTGCATGGACGCGCGCCTGGACCTGCACGCCGCGCTCGGTCTGAAGCTGGGCGACTGCCACACGATCCGCAACGCGGGCGGTGTCGTCACCGACGACGTGATCCGCTCCCTGACCATCAGCCAGCGGGCGCTGGGGACCCGCAGTGTGGCCCTCATCCACCACACGGGCTGCGGCATGGAGACCATCACCGAGGAGTTCCGGCACGACCTGGAGCTGGAGGTCGGCCAGCGTCCGGCGTGGGCGGTGGAGGCCTTCCGGGACGCCGACCAGGACGTGCGGCAGTCGATCGAGCGGGTGCGCACCTCGCCGTTCCTGCTGCACACCGAGGACGTACGCGGTTTCGTCTTCGACGTGAAGACCGGGCTGCTGCGCGAGGTCGACCCGGCCTGATCCGGTGGCCCGCCCCGGTGATCCCGCCGCGCAAGCGCCGCAAAGGCCGTAAGGGCCGACATATCGCGGCCAGTTGTCCACAGGCGAGTGACACGAATCGGTAACGGCGGCAAGAATGCGGGAAGTGGTGTCACGCGGAACTTTTTCCGCGCGGCGTCCGTGATTCGGGGTGGGCCGGTCCGCGGTGCGGGGGCGGCCCGGCATGTTGGGGTACTCCCGCTTCCCAGGAAGTGCGGGGAAAGGCCGAGGAGGGCCGGGTGACGACCTATGACGATCAGGCGAGCCGTGGAGGCGCCGCCGCGCGTGCGTACGGAAGCGTGGGGGAAGATCTGACCGCTGTGGTCGAGCGGGTCCGCGGTTCGGTGGAGGACGTGATCGAGGGCAAGCCCGAGGTCGTACGGCTCTCGCTGACCGTGCTGCTGGCCGAGGGGCACCTGCTGATCGAGGATGTGCCGGGCGTCGGCAAGACCATGCTGGCCAAGACGCTGGCGCGGTCCATCGACTGCTCGGTGCGCCGGATCCAGTTCACGCCGGACCTGCTGCCCTCGGACATCACCGGGGTGTCCATCTGGGACCAGCAGCGCCGGGACTTCGAGTTCAAGCCGGGCGCGATCTTCGCGCAGGTGGTGATCGGCGACGAGATCAACCGCGCGTCGCCGAAGACGCAGTCGGCGCTGCTGGAGTCGATGGAGGAGCGCCAGGTCACCATCGACGGCCAGACCTACGAGCTGCCCAGCCCGTTCATGGTGGTGGCGACGCAGAACCCGGTCGAGATGGAGGGCACCTACCCGCTGCCGGAGGCCCAGCGGGACCGCTTCATGGCCCGGGTCTCCATCGGCTATCCGAGTCCGGAAGCCGAGTTGGAGATGCTCGACGTGCACGGCGGGGTCAGTCCGCTGGACGACCTGCAACCGGTGGCGCACGCGCACGACATCCTGAAGCTGATCGAGGCGGTCCGCGGCGTCCACGTGGCGGACCCGGTGCGGCGGTACGCGGTGGACCTGGTCTCCGCCACCCGCACCCACCCCGACCTCAGACTCGGCGCCTCGCCGCGCGCCACGCTGCACCTGCTGCGCGCGGCGAAGGCGTCCGCCGCCCTGAGCGGCCGGGACTACGCGCTGCCGGACGACGTGCAGGCCCTCGCGGTCGCCGTCCTGGCCCACCGGCTGCTGCCGACCGCGCAGGCCCAGCTCAACCGCCGCACCGCCGAGCAGGTCGTCGAGGAGATCGTGCAGCGCACCCCGGTGCCCGCCGAACCCCAGCAGCAGACGGGCTTCGGCATGGGCCGCGGCACGTCGGCCTACGGTCAGCAACCGCCGCGGAGGCTGTGATGGACGCCGGGGGGACGGACCGGTCCGAGGCCGACCGGGGCGAGGGCGGCGGCATCCGGACCGCCCTGGCCGGTCTGACCACCCGCGGACGCTCCTTCCTGGCGGCCGGCATCGCGGCCGCGGTCTGCGCGTACGTCCTGGGGCAGAGCGATCTGCTGCGGGTCGGGCTGCTCCTGGGCGCCCTGCCGCTGGTCTGCGCGGCCGTGCTCTACCGCACGCGCTACCGGGTCGCGGGCAGTCGCCGGCTCTCCCCCGGCCGGGTGCCCGCGGGCAGCGAGGCCAGGGTCCATCTGCGCGTCGACAACGTCTCCCGGCTGCCCACCGGTCTGCTGATGCTCCAGGACCGGGTGCCCTACGTGCTCGGGCCGCGCCCCCGTTTCGTACTCGACCGGGTGGAGCCCGGCGGTCGCCGCGAGGTGTCCTACCGGGTCCGCTCCGACCTGCGCGGCCGTTACCCGCTGGGCCCGCTGCAACTGCGTCTGACCGACCCGTTCGGCCTGTGCGAGCTGACCCGTTCCTTCTCGACGTACGACACGCTGACCGTGATCCCGCGCGTGGCGGCGCTGCCGCCGGTGCGGCTGAGCGGCGAGGCGAAGGGGTACGGCGAGGGCAGGCAGCGCTCGCTCGCCCTGGCCGGCGACGACGACGTGATCCCGCGCGGGTACCGGTACGGCGACGACCTGCGCCGCGTGCACTGGCGCTCCACCGCGCGCTACGGCGAGCTGATGGTGCGCCGCGAGGAACAGCCGCAGCGGGCCCGCTGCACGGTGCTCCTCGACACCCGGGTCGTGGCCTTCGAGGGCGGCGGCCCCGACTCGGCCTTCGAGTGGGCGGTGTCGGGTGCGGCGTCCGTGCTGGTGCACATGCTGGAGCGGGGCTTCTCCGTGCGGCTGCTCACCGACAGCGGCAACTCGGTGCCGGGCGAGGGTGCCGACGGCTTCGCGGGTACCGGCCAGGGCACCGCCGACGCGGCCGGGCTGATGATGGACACCCTCGCCGTGATCGACCACTCCGACGGCACGAGTCTGTCGCGGGCGTACGACGTACTGCGCGGCGGGAACGAGGGGCTGCTGGTGGCGTTCTTCGGTGACCTGGACGAGGAGCAGGCCACGGTGGCGGCCAAGATGCGGCAGCGCAGCGGCGGCGCCGTCGCCTTCGTCCTGGACAGCGAGGCCTGGGCACGGGAACCGGCCGA
Source organism: Streptomyces sp. CS113 (assembly GCF_002188365.1). Taxonomy (NCBI): domain Bacteria; kingdom Bacillati; phylum Actinomycetota; class Actinomycetes; order Kitasatosporales; family Streptomycetaceae; genus Streptomyces; species Streptomyces sp. CS113. Next base: position 6,367,889 of record NZ_KZ195574.1, on the reverse strand, counting down.
CGGGCCCGGCCCGTTGGACGGGAGCGGGGAGCGCCTGCGGATGCTCCGCGAGTCGGGCTGGACCGCGGTGACCGTCCCGCGGGGCGCCACCGTCGAGGAGATGTGGCGCCTGGCCGACCACGAACGCACCACCCTCACCACGCCGGCCGGCGGAAAGGGGACGCGATGAGCGGGCGGGCGCGGCTGGCCGTGTGCGCTTGGGCGGCCACCCTGATGGCGGCGTGCGCGCTGCTGCCGTTGGTCGAGCCGGCCACGTGGATCCTCCAGGCGGCGGTCCTGCTGGCGGTGCAGTCGGTCGTGGGCGCGGTGGCCCGGCGGGTGCCGCTGGCGCGGCCGCTGACCATCGCGGCACAGGCCCTGGTCACGCTGGTGCTGCTGACCCTGGTCTTCGCCCGGGAGCAGGCGTTCGCCGGGCTGGTCCCCGGCCCGCAGGCCTTCCAGCGCTTCGCCGACCTGCTCCAGCAGGGCGGCGACGACATCGCCCGGTACGCGATCCCCGCGCCGCTGGAGTCCGACGGCATCCGGCTGATGCTCGTCGGCGGCGTCCTGGTGGTCGGGCTGCTGGTGGACACCCTCGCGGTGACCTTCCGCAGCGCCGCCCCGGCCGGCCTGCCGCTGCTCGCCCTCTACTCGGTGGCCGCCGGGCTGTCCGAGGGCGGCGCCGACTGGCTGTGGTTCCTGGTCGCGGCGGTCGGCTATCTGATGCTGCTCCTGGCCGAGGGACGCGACCGGCTCTCGCAGTGGGGCCGGGTCTTCGGCGGTTCGTCGCGCGCCCCGGGTCCGGAGCAGGGGCGCGCCTTCGCCCCGGTCCGCACCGGACGGCGCATCGGCGCCTTCGCGCTGGGCATCGCCCTGGTGGTGCCGCTCGCCCTGCCCGCGATGGACGGCGGGCTGCTGGACGGTGCCCGGGGCGGCGTGGGCTCCGGCACCGGTGGCGGCGGCACGATCTCCGCGGTGAACCCGCTGGTCTCCCTGCGGGACAGCCTCAACGTCAACGAGGACCGCCAGGTCCTCTCCGTCCAGACGGACTCCGAGGACCTGTCCAACCTGTACCTGCGCATCGTGTCGCTGGACGACTTCGACGGCACCACCTGGAAGCCGTCCAAGCGGCACATCACCGCCGTGCCGGACGGCACGTTCCCCACGCCGGCCGGGCTCGGTGCCGACACCCGGCGCACGGAGATCCGGACCCTGGTCTCGGCCGCCGACTGGTACGCCCAGGACTGGCTGCCCATGCCCTACCCGCCCAGCGGCGTCCGCGTCGCGGGAAACTGGCGCTACGAACCCGTCGGCATGACCCTGGTCGGCGACCACGGCCAGAACACCCGCGGGCTGCGGTACGAGGTGCGCAGCCTGAACGTGCAGCCGACGGCGGAGCAGCTCGCCGCGGCGCCCGTGCCGTCGGCGGCGCTCCTGCGCGAGTACACGCAGCTGCCGGACTCGCTGCCCGCGGTGGTCTCCCGGACCGCCCGCGAGGTCACCGCCGGCGCCGCGAACCCCTACCAGCAGGCGGTCAGGCTCCAGGAGTACTTCGCGGTCAACGGCGGCTTCGAGTACGACACCCAGGTCAAGGTCGGCAGCGGATCCGACGCGATCGCCCGGTTCCTGAAGGACAAGGAGGGCTTCTGCGTCCACTTCTCCTTCGCCATGGCGGCGATGGCCCGCTCCCTGGGCATTCCGGCCAGGGTCGCGGTCGGTTTCGCACCGGGCTCCCCGCAGGCGGACGGCTCGGTGTCCGTGGGGCTGCGGGACGCGCACGCGTGGCCCGAGGTCTACTTCGAGGGCGTGGGCTGGACCCGCTTCGAGCCGACGCCGACCCGAGGCTCGACCCCGTCGTACACCATCACGGACCGGCCCGGCAGCTCGGTGCCCGACCCGGCCCTGCCGTCGCGGAACACGGAGACGGAGCCGTCCGCGGCGCCCTCGTCGAGCGACACCTGCTCCCCGCAGGACAAGAAGCTGGACGCCTGCTCCAGCGAGTCCGCGGTGGCCGCGCCCGTCACCGGCGGCGACGGACCGAAGTGGTACGCGCTGCTGGCCTGGGCCCTGGCGGGACTCGTGGTGCTGCTGATCCCGCTCGCGCCGATGCTGTGGCGGCTGCGCGCCCGGGCGGTGCGGCTCGGGGCACACGGCCGCGCCGCGGAGGACGCCGCTCCGCACACCCTCGCGGTGTGGCAGGAGCTGACCGACACGGCGTGGGATCTGGGCATCCTGCCCCAGGAGTCGCAGACCCCGCGCAAGGCGGCGGCCCGCATCGTCCGGCTGGGCCGGCTCGACGCGACCCCCGCACAGGCGGTGCACCGGGTGGCGGACGCCGTGGAGCAGGTCCTCTACGCGCCGCACCCGCGCCTGACGGCGGGGCTGACGGAGGACGCCCGGCTGGCGACCGCCGGTCTGCGGGCCGCGGTCGGCCGCGGCACTCGGCTGCGCGCACGGTTCGCCCCGCGTTCGGCCATCCGGGTGACCTGGACAGTGTCGGCCCGGTGGACGGCCCTGAAACAGCGGGCCGCAGCGTCCCGCCCGGTATGGCGCAAGCCCTCCGACCAGCAGGGCTGATCCCTCCGCGAAGGGCCGCCGGTCCCGGAGGCCCGGGCGGACCGGGCGGGCGGGCTGTACTCGGCGACCGGTTTCGGCCGGAACCGCCCGGCCCGTGGCCCGATCCCGCCGGGCCGGGAGAACGGAGCGCGTGGCGTCCGGCCGTTGGGGTGAGCCCGTCGGCCGCCGGTGGGACCGACTCGCGGAGGGGGGTGGCGTCCGTGCCGCCGCGGGATGGCGCCCTCAGGAGCCGCTCATGGGCGCGCGTGAGGGGGTGACCACCCGGACGGTGGTCACCCCCTCACGCGGATGTCCTGGTGAGCAGCTGCTCGGCGGCGCTACTGGCCGCCCTGCTGCTCATCTCTGCGACGCTGCCAGCGTTCGTCGATGCGGTCCATCATGGAGCGTTTCTGTCGTCCCTGGCGGCGTGCGGCCTGCGGACCGGCACCGGCCGCCTGCTGCTGCTCGCCCGGCTTGGGGGCCTTGCGCCAGCCGGTTACGGCGAGCACCGCGCAGCCCAGCATGACGAGGAAGCCCACCACACTGAGCCACACCTGCTGGGCGACCATACCGGCCATGAGGAGCGCAATACCTACGAGGAAGCCCGCGACCGCCTGGTAGACCCGTCGCCGGGTGTACGTACGCAGCCCGCTTCCCTCGAGCGCTGTCGCGAACTTGGGATCTTCGGCGTACAGCGCTCGCTCCATCTGCTCGAGCATGCGCTGCTCGTGCTCCGAGAGCGGCACGGAGTCCTCCTCATCGTGCAGTCGCCGGGGCGACCCGGGGGGTCCCTTCAGGATAGGCAGGGAATCGCCCCCGTGAAACCCGCCCCTCTGCGCCAATTGACCAACCGGACTCCGTCATGGCCGTACCGGCTCGCTGAAGTTCCCATTCCCCAGCGGCCGACCCGTCATGCCGGGCGGTCTCCCTCGATCATACGGCGACTGCCCCCCGTTCGGGGGGCCTGTGGCGTACTCCATCTGCAGTCGCGCCCCTGATCAGCGCCTTACCCCACCGGGCGCTCAGGCCCCGTCGGCCCCTCGCGTCTCACCGAGCACATGGAGCTGCGTGGCCACGGAGTGGAACGCGGCGAGCTCGGCCGCCGCGGCCTCCAGCTTCAGCAGGGCGTCCATGGCGCCGGGCTCGGTGTCCACCAGCACACCGGGGACGAGGTCGGCGAAGACCCGTACGCCGTGCACGGCGCCGATCCGCAGCCCGGCGGCCTCGACCAGCCCGGTGAGCTGCTCGGCGGTGAACCGGCGCGGCACGGGGTCACCCGTGCCCCAGCGGCCGTCCGGGTCGCCCAGGGCCTGCCGGGCCTCCGTGAAGTGGCCGGCGAGGGCACGCGCCAGCACGGCGCCGCCCAGGCCCGCGGCGAGCAGGCTGAGGACGCCGTCGGCGCGCAGGGCCGCCACCGCGTTGCGCACCCCCTCCGCGGGGTCGTCCACGTACTCCAGGACGCCGTGGCACAGCACCGCGTCGTAGCCGCCGCGCTCGACCACGTCGAAGAGGCCGCTGGCGTCGCCCTGGACGCCCCGCACGCGGTCGGCGACGCCGGCCTCGGCGGCCCGGCGCTCCAGGGCGAACAGGGCGTTGGGGCTCGGGTCCACGACGGTGACGCGGTGGCCGAGGCCGGCCACGGGCACCGCGAAGTTGCCGCTGCCGCCACCGGTGTCGAGGACGTCCAGCGTCTGGCGGCCGGTGGCCTTGACCCGGCGGTCCAGGGCGTCCTGGAGGACGTCCCAGACCACGGCGGTGCGCAGCGCGGCCCGGGAACGGGAGGGCTCGGAGCGCGGAGCCGCCGTGTGCGGTCGGGGCTGGGAGGCGGGCGGGCGCATCGGGTCCGACACGGCAGTTGACTCCTCGGCGCGGCACCGCCTCGGACTCGGGCGGAGCGGAACGGGCTGCCGCCCCCGGCCCGGTGCGGGAGGGGGAGGCTTCAGGCGACTCCCACCCTATTGCCTGCGCCGCACCCGCCGAGCACCCCGTTTCGTCATGCGCTCAGCCCGCGTCCGGCAGGTCGCGGCCCGGGGGTCCCGCGTCGGAGCGGCCGGGCCGCTCCGGGCCCGGTGGGTCCGCGTCGGGGCGGGGCTGGGGCAGGACCGGCTGGAGGACCAGCATCCGCTCCACCAGGCGCAGGAACATCGCCACGTCGCGTATCAGGTCGTCGGCGTCCCGCGTGCCCGCGGCGCCCTGGATGCCCGCCTCGGCGCGGGCCCGGCGCCGCGCTCCGGAGGCGAACAGCGCGCTCCAGTCGGACAGCTCGGGGGCGATCTCGGGCAGCACCTCCCAGGCGCTGCGGATGCGGGCCCTGGCCCGTGGACTGGTCTCCGGGCGGCCGCGCGCGGCCAGCACGGCGGCGGCGGTGCGCAGGGCGGCGAGGTGGGCCGTCGCGTACCGCTCGTTCGGCGTTTCGAGGGCGGTGGCCTCCTCCAGTCCGGCCCGGGCCTGGGCGAGCAGGTCGAGGGCGGCGGGCGGGGCGGTCGTCCGGCGGAGCACGGGGTGCACGTCGCTCGCCGGTCCGGTCAGTGAGGGTGCAGGGCCGGCTGCGCGGCGCCGCCGGGCGGCGGCTGCGGACGAGTGGGCCATGACGATCCTCCTGTCGTCTCCGTGACGGCACGCCCCGGGCAGGAGGTGCCGTATGTGCCCATCGTGAGGTATGGCACTGACAATCCGTTCTGACCTGGACTTTTGATTCGATCGACAGTTCGGTTCGGGCTCCGGGCGGGCCTGCGGTGAACGCGCCGGGCGGGGTGCTGTGAGAATCGGGACCATGGAAAGCAGCAGCACCGCCTCGCAGAGCGGCAGCCGTCGCGAGGCCACCCGGCAGAAGCTCTACGAGGCGGCGGTCACCCTCATCGCCGAGCAGGGCTTCTCCGCCACCACCGTGGACGAGATCGCCGAGCGGGCCGGGGTCGCGAAGGGCACGGTCTACTACAACTTCGCCAGCAAGTCCGTCCTCTTCGAGGAGCTGCTGCGGCACGGTGTCGGCCTGCTGACCGCCTCGCTGCGCGAGGCCGCGGAACGGACGGCACGGGAGGGCCGCGGCCGGGTCGACGCCCTGGACGCGATGATCCGCGCGGGGCTCGTCTTCATCGACCGCTATCCGGCCTTCACCCAGCTGTACGTGGCCGAGCTGTGGCGCACCAACCGGGCCTGGCAGTCCACGTTGCTGGTGGTCCGGCAGCAGGCTGTGGCGGTGGTGGAGGGCGTGCTGCGCGAGGGGGTGGCGAGCGGTGAGTTCAGCGAGGAGATCGACGTGCCGCTGACCGCCGCCGCGCTCGTCGGCATGGTCCTGGTGGCCGCGCTGGACTGGAAGGCCTTCCAGTCGGAGCGCTCCCTGGACGACGTGCACGCCGCGCTGTCGCGGCTGCTCCAGGGGCGTGTGAGCGGCCGGGGCTGACCGAAAGGGGGCGGGGCCGCACGGGCCTCGCGGGCCGCGCACGAAGAACGCCGGTCCGTGGTGGCCGCGTCCCCCGCGGGCCGCCGTCGGACCGGCGCCTTCTCGTACTCCCCCGTACGTCCCCCCGTCGGAACTCCCGTCGCCGGTCGTCCCTCCGGGCTCCCCCGTGCCTCGCTCCCGCCGACCACGGTCGGCGGAAGGAGCGGATCGCGGGCCCGGCTCCGTTCCGACGCCCCGTGCCGCCGGTCCCGGAGCCGTGCCCCTCTCCGTGTCTCCACTCTCTCGTTCCCACAGGTCGCAGCCCATCCGCGCGCGTACTCATCTGCCGCACTAGGTACAGCTACTCACCCCTGGGCCTCCCGCGCCACGGCGCGGCGCCGCCGACCGGTCACCTGGACGTCCGCTCCGGTACTCAGCCCTCGCACGGCGGTGCCGGCGGCGGCGGATAAAGTCCCTGGCATGGCACGGATTGCGGTGATCGGCGCCGGGATGGGCGCCATGGCGGCGGCCGCCCGGCTGGCCGTCGCGGGCCACCGGGTGGTGGTGTACGAGCGGACGCGGACGTACGGCGGAGCCCTGGGCCGGTTCGAGCGGGACGGGTTCTCCTTCGACACCGGTCCCGGTCTGCTCCCGCTGCCCGCGGTCTGGCGCGATCTGTTCGTCAAGACCGGCAAGGAGCCGCTGGAGTCGTGCGTGGACCTGGTCCAGGTCGACCCGTCGTCCCGGCACGTGTTCGCGGACGGCACGGAGGTCTCGCTGCCGAACGCCTCGCGGGCCGGTGTCGTCGCCGCCCTGGACGCGGCGCTCGGCGCGGGCGCCGGGCGGCGCTGGGGCGACTTCCTTGTGCGGGCCCGGGAGACCTGGGACCGCACCCGCCGCCCCCTCCTGGAGGAGCCGCTGTGGCCGAACTGGCGGGTGCTGGCCGAGCGCGAGCCCTACCCGGCGGTCCCGCACAAGCGGCTGCTGCGCACCCGCCGGGCCGGCACGCTCGCCGAGGTCGGCGCCTGGGAGCTGCGTGACGCCCGGCTCGCGGCCCTGCTGGAGAGCCACGCGCTCGCCCACGGCCTGGACCCGCGCACCGCCCCGGCGAACACCGCGGTCCTGCCGTACATGGAGTACGCGTTCGGCGTCTGGTACGTGCGCGGCGGCGGGCTGCGGGAGCTGGCCCGGGCGGTGTACGAGCGGTGCCTGGCCCGCCGGGTCGAGTTCCGCTTCGGGGCCGAGGTCACCGGGATCGCCGAGAAGGACGGCCGGGTGGCGGGCGTGGAGCTGGCCGAAGGTGCCGCGGCGCAGGCCGAGTTCGTGGTCTCCGGCGTGCCGCCGGAGGTACTGGACCGCCTGTGCGGCGGAGCGCCGGTGCGCGGCGGGGACGAGGTGCCGGCGCGGCGCGGCGGGTCGAGCCGGCTGACGGTGCTGCTGGCGCTGCGGGGCGGCCGCCCCGGGGGCACGGCGCACCGGACGGTGGTGCACGCGGCGGACCGCGAGGCCGAGTTGGACCGCCTGTTCGGCACCGTCCCGGGGATGGCCGCGCGGCCGACCGTCACGGTCCTGCGGCCCGACGACCCGGCGCTGGTCCCGGACGCGGACCACGAGGCGGTGACGCTCAGCGCGGCGGTGCCCGCCCTGGGCGGCGCGTCGGACCGGGCCACCAGGGAGGTGTCCGGTCATCGGGCCGAGCACCTGATCGACGTGGCGGAGCGGGTGGTACCGGACCTGCGCGACCGCCTCCTGTGGCACGAGGTGCGCACCCCGGCCGAGGTGGCGGCGGACACCGGCGCGCCGGACGGGGTGATTCCGGTGCCGGCGTTCGCGGGCGCCGGCGGACGGCTGCTGCACCCGGCGAACGGCACGCGCACGGAGGGCCTGTTCACCGTCGGCGGCTGGTCGCACCCCGGCGGGGGGCTGCCGCACGCGGGGATGTCCGGTGCGCTGGTCGCCGGACTCGTGGTGGAGGGACCGGAGTTCCGCGGCTCCCAGTGAGCGGCCTGCTTCCTCAGAAGCGGTACTGCTCGTCGTACCCCTGGCCCTGGCCCTGCCCCTGCGGCTGGTCGTTGCCCTGGTAGGGGTACGGCTGCTGCTCGGGCGGGAGTTCGCCGCCGTAGGGGTCGTCGGTGCTGCGCTGCTGCGGCACCCACACCCCGCCGGCCGGGGTCTCGCCGCCGTAGCCGCCGGGCGCGCCGGTGGCGTACTGGTCCTGGCCGTAGCCCTGCTGGCCGTAGTTCTGCGCGCCGGTCGGGTCGTAGCCGCCGGTGTCGTACGCCCCGCCGCCGTAGGTGTGGGTGCCGATGTACGGGTCGGAGTAGGCGGCGTACTGCTGCTGGGCGCCGGTGTCGTAGCCGTACTCCTGCTGCTGGCCGTAGCCGGAGTAGTCGTAGGCGTAGGCCTGGTCGGCGCCCGGCGCGGGGGCCGCCTGCTGCTGACCGGTGCCGTAACCGGCGTCGGTGTACACGCCGTACGAGTTGGTGTCGTCCGGCATGGGCTGCGGTTCGTAGACGGCGGTGGTCTCCGCGGCCGAGGGGTCGGCGGTGGGCCGGGCCGGGGTGAAGACGTCGTCGCGGTCGTAGTCGTCGTGCCCGTACGGCGGGACGTCCTGGCCCGGGGCGGGTGCCTGGGCGCGCTCGTCGTACCCGTCGTGGTGGTCCCGGTCGCCCTCGGCGGGTCCGAGCCCGGAGACCTCCAACGTCGGCTCCTGGCGGCCCCGTTCGGGGCGTCCGCGTTTGCCGACCAGGCTTGCCGGGGCGTTGACCGCCCAGCCGGCCTCGAAGCCGCGGCGGAACGACAGGGTGACGTAGGTCTGGCCGACCGCGAAGGCCGCGGCGCCGAGACCGATGACGAGCACGTTCGACATCAGCACGCCGGCGACGACGCCGACGAAGCCGCCGAAGGCGAGCAGCCGCCAGCGCAGCCGCGCCTTGTACTGCAACAGCACCTCGCCGAGCAGCCACAGCGCGACCACGCCGAACGCGATGTAGAGGACCGTCCAGCCCATGTACGCCCCTCTCCCAGTGGCCGTTACGCAGTGTGTCGCAAATACGTGCGGCCGGTCTAGGCCCGCGGTGGGTGGTGCAGGCCCAGGTTCTCGTAGATTTCCAGCGTCGCCGTGGAGTTGTTCAGCGTGATGAAGTGCAGTCCGGGCACACCCTCGGCCAGCAGCCGCGCGCAGAACTCCGTGGCGAACTCGATGCCGATCGAGCGTACAGCCGCCGGATCGTCCTTGGCTGTGAGGATCCGCTCTTTCAGCTCCGGCGGGAACGAGGCGTTGCTGAGCTTGGGCAACCTCTCCAGCATCTTCACACTGGTCACCGGCATGACCTCGGGGATGACCGGGGTCGCGCAGCCGGCCGCGGCGACCCTGTCGCGCAGCCGGAGGTAGGACTCGGGCTGGAAGAACATCTGGGTGATGGCGTAGTCGGCGCCGGCCCGGCACTTGTCGACGAAGTGCGCGACGTCCGCGTCCCAGTCGGCGGAGCGCGGGTGCATCTCGGGGAAGGCCGCCACGCCGACGCAGAAGTCGCCCGACTCCTTGATGAGCCTGACCAGTTCGGCGGCGTACGTCAGGCCCTCGGGGTGCGCGATCCAGTCGGCGCCCGGGTCGCCGGGCGGGTCGCCGCGCACCGCCAGCATGTTGCGGATCCCGGCGTCGGCGTACTGGCCGATGATGTTGCGCAGCTCGGCGACGGAGTGGTCGACGGCGGTGAGGTGCGCCACCGGGGTCAGCGTGGTGTCGGCGACGATCTGCTGGGTCTCGCGGACCGTGCCGGCGCGCGTGGAACCGCCGGCGCCGTAGGTCACGGAGACGAAGTCCGGCGCCACCGCCTCGACCCGCCTCAGCGCACTCCACAGGTTCTTCTCGCCCTTGGGCGTCTTCGGCGCCGAGAACTCGAACGAGTACGTCGTCTTGCCGGTGGCGAGGATGTCACGCACCGTGCGGGCGCGATCCGTCCTCGTGCTTGCGGTTCCGAGGGCCATATGGGCAGGTTAGCCAGGGTGCGGCGGCCGCCCAACCGGATGCGGGATATTTGTCCGCATTGTCGAGTTGCTGTCCACCCTTTGGACACCTGCCCGTCCGTGACGGCGCGCCGCGACGGGGTGCGGCTACGCCCGGTCCGGGGCCGCCTGCCGCAGTCGCTTCGCGAACTCGGCCGCCGCCGCGCCCGGGTCCTCGGCGGCGGTGATCGCGCGGACGACGACCACGCGCCGGGCGCCCGCGTCCAGCACCTCGTCGAGGTTGCCGAGGTCGATGCCGCCGATCGCGAACCAGGGGCGGTCGGTGCCCAGGGCCGCCGTGCGGCGGACCAGGTCGAGGCCGGGTGCGTGGCGGCCGGGCTTGGTGGGGGTCGGCCAGCACGGACCGGTGCAGAAGTAGTCGACGCCCTCCTGGGCAGCGGCAGCGGCGGCCTCGGACTCGGCGTGGGTGGAGCGGCCGACGAGGACGTCGTCGCCGAGGATCGCCCGGGCGGCGGGCACCGGCAGGTCGCCCTGGCCGAGGTGCAGCACGTCGGCGCGGGCGGCGTGGGCGACGTCCGCGCGGTCGTTGACGGCGAGGAGCTTGCCGTGGCGGGCGCAGGCGTCGGCGAAGACCTCCAGGTGCGCCAGCTCCTCCGCCGCCTCCATTCCCTTGTCCCGCAGCTGCACGATGTCGACGCCGCCGGCGAGCACGGCGTCCAGGAACTCGGGCAGGTCGCCCTGGCTCCGGCGGGCGTCCGTGCACAGGTAGAGCCGGGCGTCGGAGAGCCGGGCGCGGGCGGTGGTCGCGGCGGTGTCGGGCATGCGGGTGTCCCCCCGGTGAGTGGCGTGGGCCCGCGAGGGGCCGCACGCCGTGGCGTACGGGCACGGGCGCCCGGCGTGCGTGGCCGCACGCCGGGCGGTGTGGCGGATCGGCGACGGGGCCGGTCAGACGGCGAGCGCCTGGGCGCGGCGCTTCACCTCCGTACCGCGATTCTCACTCAGGGCCTGGGCCGGGGTGCCGGGCAGGCTCGGGTCGGGCGTAAAGAGCCACTCCAGCATCTCCTCGGCCGTGAAGCCGTCGTCGCGCAGCAGCGTCAGGGTCCCGACCAGGCCCTTGACGACCTTGTCCTCGTCGATGAAGGCCGCGGGGATGTGCAGTGCGCGGTTCTCACCGCGGCGTACGGCGATGAGCTGGCCTTCCTTGATCAGCTGGCGTACCCGGGTCACCTCGACACCGAGCATCTCGGCGATGTCGGGAACGGTGAGCCAGGCGGGCACGAGAGCATCGGTCTTTGCGTCAATCTCGGTCACGCCTCCAGCCTGCCACCTGGCACTGACAGTCGGAAACCCGACTACGCCGTGGCCGCCGTCGCCGCCTTCAGCGGTCTCGCCGGGTCGGCCAGCAGTTCCGGGTCCATCGCCGCGCCCGACTCGATCAGGCGTCTGCCCTGCGCCAGGTCGCGGGGGCGGCCCACCGCCAGCACGGCGACCAGGCGGCCCTCGCGCAGCCAGCAGACCGTCCACGCGGCATCCGCGGGGTCGCCTCGCCACAGGGTGGTGTCGGCGGCCGCGTGGTGACCGGCGTACTGGACGAAGCGGCCGAACTGCTCGGACCAGAAGTACGGCACCGGGTCGTAGGCCGCCGGGACCTCGCCGCCCGGGGCGCCGACGATGTGCGCGGCGACCGTGCGCGGGCCCTGGAGGGCGTTGTCCCAGTGGTGCACCAGCAGCCGCTCCCGGTAGCGGGCGGACGGGAAGGAGGCGCAGTCGCCGACCGCGTGGACGTCCGGCGCGGAGGTGCGCAGGCGGTCGTCGGCCAGCACCTCGCCGTGCGCGCCGAGGGCGATTCCGGAGCCGGCCAGCCAGCCGGTGGCGGGGCGGGCGCCGATGCCGACGACGACCGCGCCGGCGGGCAGCCGGGTGCCGTCGTCGAGGACGACCCGGCCGGACTCGCCGGGGCCGCCCGCCTCCACCCGCTCCACGCGCGCGCGGGTGCGCAGTTCGGCGCCCGCGTCGGCGTACCAGGCCGTCATCGGCGCGGCGACCTCGGCGGGCAGCGCGTCGGCCAGCGGCCGGTCGGCGGCCTCCACCACGGTCACCGCGCAGCCCGCCTCGCGCGCGGCGGTGGCGAACTCGGCACCGATCCAGCCCGCGCCGACCACCACGACGTCGTGCTGCCGGGCGAGCACCGGCCGCAGCCGTTCGGCGTCGTCCAGGGTGCGCAGCAGGTGCACCCCGGGCACGCCCTCGGCGCCCGGGAGGCGGACCGGTTCGGCGCCGGTCGCGAGGACGAGGACGTCGTAGGGCACGGGTCCCTCGGAGGTGTCCAGGACGTGCTCGCCGGGGCGGACGCCCAGGGCCTCGCAGCCCAGCCGCAGGGTGATGCCGAGCCCCTCGAAGTCGACGTCGAAGGCGGAGCCCTCGGCGGTGCCGAGCAGGACGGCCTTGGACAGCGGGGGCCGGTCGTACGGTTGGTGCGGCTCCGCGCCGATCAGGATCACCGGGCCGGCGAAGCCCTGCTCCCGCAGGGCGACCGCGGTCTGCACGCCCGCCATCCCGGCGCCCACGACGACCGCGCGCCGCCCCGCGTCGGCCGCCGGTCCCTGTCCCCGTTCCCGCGTCTGCTCGCTCACCCGATCACCATAGACACCCGGCGTTTCGCCGGTCAGTGCCCGCTCGCGGTGAGCTGCTCCACCACGCTGGTCCCGCTGCCCGGCTGCGACTCCCACTCCCAGCTCTCGTCCAGGCGCACGCGCCCGTCCGGCAGTTCGACGACGGTGGACACGCAGTGCCCCGACGACGTGCTGCCGTCGGTCGTGAGCTGCACGTACCGGAAGTCGAGGCGGTCGCCCTCCCTGGTGCCCACCAGGTGCCCGCGGACCACGTCGCCGCCCGCGTACTCGGCCCACACGGCGCCGTCGTGCTCGTGGTAGGTGAACCGGGTCCGGGTGCCCACCTGGCCGGGCGCCTGGTCGGCGACGGGGGCGAGGACGAGGCCGTCGAGTGAACGCGCCACGGGTGGAGGCTCCCTTACACGTGCGTTGCGCTGCGGGCTAGGGTGGCCAACGTAAGGCACTCGCGGGAGCCCGGACGCACCGGGCTGAGAGGGAGGCTGGCGGCCTCCGACCGTACGAACCTGATCCGGGTCATGCCGGCGAAGGGAGGGGCTGGACGCCCATGTCGTCTCCACCACACACGTCTCGTACGCCTCATACGTCACGTACACCCGACGTGCTCGTCGTCGGCGGCGGGATCATCGGGCTCGTCACCGCCTGGCGGGCCGCGCGGCGCGGGCTGGTCACCGCCCTCGTGGACCCCGAGCCGGGCGGCGGGGCGGCCCAGGTGGCGGCCGGGATGCTGGCCGCCGTCACGGAGCTGCACTACGGCGAGGAGACCCTGCTCGCGCTGAACCTCGCCTCGGCCCGCCGCTACCCGGAGTTCGCGGCCGAGTTGACCGAGCTGACCGGCCACGACCTCGGTTACCGGCGGTGCGGCACGCTCGCCGTCGCGCTGGACTCCGACGACCGCGCCCACCTGCGCGAGCTGCACGCGCTCCAGCAGCGCTCCGGCCTGGAGTCCGGGTGGCTGTCGGGACGCGAGTGCCGGCGCCTGGAGCCGATGCTCGCGCCGGGCGTGCGCGGGGGGCTCCGGGTGGACGGCGACCACCAGATCGACCCGCGCCGTCTCGCCCACGCGCTGCTGGCCGCCTGCGAACGCGAGGGCGTCGTCCTCCACCGGGTGTGGGCCGAGCGGCTCACCGTCGGGCGCGGGGACCGGGCCACGGGGGTCGTCACCGCCGACGGCACGGCGCTGGCGGCCGGGCAGGTGGTGCTGGCCGGGGGCAGCCTGAGCGGGCGGCTCGCGGGCGTGCCGGAGGCCGTACTGCCGCCGGTGCGGCCGGTGAAGGGGCAGGTGCTGCGGCTGACCATGCCGGGGACGGGGGTGCGGGCGCCGCTGCTGAACCGGACCGTGCGCGCCGTGGTGCGCGGCAACCACGTCTACCTGGTGCCCCGGGAGAACGGCGAGCTGGTCGTCGGCGCCACCAGCGAGGAACTGGGCTGGGACACGACGGTCACCGCGGGCGGCGTCTACGAGCTGCTGCGCGACGCGCACGAGCTGGTGCCCGGCATCACGGAGCTGCCCCTGACGGAGACCCGCGCCGGTCTGCGCCCCGGCTCCCCGGACAACGCCCCGCTGCTCGGCCCGACCGCCCTGGACGGTCTGCTGCTGGCCACCGGCCACTACCGCAACGGGGTCCTGCTCACCCCCGTCACCGGCGACGTCATGGCGGACGTCCTGGCCGGCGGGGAGCTGCCGGAGGAGGCCCGCCCCTTCAGCCCCCGGCGCTTCGGCGCCGTCCCCGCACTCTCGGAGCAGTCCGCATGAACATCTCCGTCAACGGCGAGCCGCGCGAGGTGGCTCCCGGCACCGCCCTGGACGCCCTGGTGGGCACGCTCACCCGGGCCCCGTCCGGAGTGGCCGCCGCCCTGAACGAGACCGTCGTCCCGCGCGCGGTGTGGTCCGCCACGGCGCTGGCCGACGGCGACCGTGTCGAGATCCTCACCGCCGTCCAAGGAGGCTGACCATGGCCGACGATCCCTTTGTCCTCGGCGGCACGACGTACGCGTCCCGCCTGATCATGGGTACGGGCGGGGCGCCCAGCCTGGACGTGCTGGAGCGCGCGCTCGCCGCCTCCGGGACGGAGCTGACGACCGTCGCGATGCGGCGGGTGGACGCCTCGGTGCACGGGTCCGTGCTGTCCGTGCTGGAGCGGCTCGGCATCCGGGTGCTGCCGAACACGGCGGGCTGCTTCACCGCCGGGGAGGCGGTGCTCACCGCCCGCCTGGCCCGCGAGGCGCTCGGCACGGACCTGGTCAAGCTGGAGGTCATCGCCGACGAGCGCACCCTGCTGCCGGACCCGGTGGAGCTGCTGGACGCGGCGGAGACGCTGGTCGACGACGGGTTCACGGTGCTGCCGTACACCAACGACGACCCGGTGCTCGCGCGGAAGCTGGAGGACGTCGGGTGCGCGGCGATCATGCCGCTGGGCTCGCCGATCGGGTCCGGGCTCGGCATCCGCAACCCGCACAACTTCCAGCTGATCGTGGAGCACGCGCGCGTGCCGGTGATCCTGGACGCGGGGGCCGGTACGGCGTCGGACGTGGCGCTGGCGATGGAGCTGGGGTGCGCGGGTGTGATGCTCGCCTCGGCGGTGACGCGGGCACAGGAGCCGGTGCTGATGGCCGCCGCGATGCGCTCCGCGGTGGAGGCGGGGAGGCTGGCCCGGCGGGCGGGGCGGATTCCGCGGCGGCATTTCGCCGAGGCGTCGTCTCCTGCGGAGGGCCTGGCGGTGCTGGATCCGGAGCGGCCTGCCTTTCAGTGAGCCTGCGCCGTACTGGGGTTTGTCTCCCACCGCGCACCATCCGTTTCCAGTCGGCCAGGAGGTGGCCCGACCCGTCGTGGTGCCTCGCCGTCGGCGGCGGACGGTGCGTGGGAAGCGTCACAGGTGCGCTTCAGTCCCGCTCCTGTTCTGCTCGGCGGCGCGGGGTGTCCGTGGTGGCTCGTAGACTCACGTGCGTGGACACGACCCTTCAGGACCCTCTCGTCGGGCAGGTGCTCGACGGCCGGTACCGCGTCGAGGCGCGGATCGCGGTCGGCGGGATGGCCACGGTCTACCGGGCCGTGGACACCCGCCTGGACCGCGTGCTCGCGCTGAAGGTGATGCACCCGACGCTCGCGACCGACGCCACCTTCGTCGAGCGGTTCATCCGCGAGGCCAAGTCCGTGGCCCGGCTCGACCACCCCAATGTCGTCCAGGTCTTCGACCAGGGTGCCGAGGGGGCGTACGTCTACCTGGCGATGGAGTACATCGCGGGCTGCACCCTGCGGGACGTGCTGCGCGAGCGCGGGGCGCTCAGGCCGCGGGCCGCGCTGGACATCCTGGAGCCGGTCCTGGCCGCGCTGGGCGCCGCGCACCGGGCCGGGTTCGTGCACCGGGACATGAAGCCGGAGAACGTGCTGATAGGCGACGACGGCCGGGTCAAGGTCGCCGACTTCGGCCTGGTCCGCGCCGTGGACACCGTCACCAGCACCACCGGTGCCGTCCTCGGCACCGTCTCCTATCTGGCGCCCGAGCAGATCGAGCAGGGCACCGCCGACCCCAGGGTCGACGTGTACGCGTGCGGTGTCGTCCTGTACGAGATGCTGACCGGCGCCAAGCCGCACGACGGGGACTCGCCCGCGGCGGTGCTCTACAAGCACCTGCACGACGACGTGCCGCCGCCGTCGGCGGCCGTGCCGGAGCTGGCGTACGAGCTGGACGAGCTGGTCGCCGCGGCCACCGCGCGCAACCCGGAGATCCGGCCGCACGACGCCGTGGCGCTGCTCGCGCGGGCCCGCGAGGCGCGTGAGGCGCTGAGCGCGGACCAGCTGGACGCCGTCCCGCCGCAGGCGCTCGCCGGGGAGCACGACAACGGCGAGGACCGCACCAGCGTGATCCCGCGCGCGCTGACGATGCCCCGGCCGCTGCCCGTCAACGAGGACAACCACACCAGCCGGCTGGCCGCTCCCCCGCCGGACCCGGCGCCGTCCCGGCGGCTGCGGCTGCGCCGCGGGCCGCTGACGATCGTCGTGGCCGTCCTGCTGGTGCTCGGGATCGGCACCGGCGTCTGGTACATCAACTCCGGTCAGTTCACCAAGGTGCCGCCGCTGCTGTCCAAGACCGAGTCGCAGGCCCGGGACCGGCTGGACGACGCCGGTCTCGACGTCGGCAAGGTGCGGCACGCCTACAGCGACACCGTGGAACGCGGCAAGGTGATCAGCACCGACCCGGGGGTGGGCGACCGCATCCGGAAGAACGACTCCGTGTCGATCACCGTCTCCGACGGCCCCGACACCGTGAAGCTGCCGGACGTCACGGGCTACAAGCTGGACAAGGCCCGGACGCTGCTCGAGGACGAGGGGCTGGAGCCGGGCATGGTGACCCGGGCGTTCAGCGGCGAGGTGGCCAAGGACTTCGTGATCTCCACCAAGCCCGGGACGGGCACCACCGTGCGCGCGGGCTCCGCGGTCGCCCTGGTCGTCAGCAAGGGCAGCCCGATCGACGTCCCGGACGTCACGGGCGACGACCTGGACGAGGCGCGGGCCGAGCTGGAGGGGGCCGGCCTGAAGGTGAAGACCGCCGACGAGCGGGTGAACTCGGAGTACGACAGCGGCCGGGTGGCCCGGCAGACGCCGGAGCCGGGCGGCCGGGCCGCCGAGGGGGACACGGTGACCCTCACGGTGTCCAAGGGGCCCCGGATGATCGAGGTCCCGGACGTGGTCGGGGACAGCGTGGACGACGCCAAGCGGAAGCTCGAGGACGCGGGCTTCGAGGTGGACGAGGACCGCGGTCTGCTCGGGCTGTTCGGCGACACCGTCAAGAAGCAGTCCGTGGACGGCGGGGACACCGCTCCCGAGGGCTCGAGCGTCACCATCACGATCCGCTGACCCGGCGGCCCGACAGGCCGAATCCATGGTCAACCGGACGTCCGCAAAGGGCCGTTGCCCCCTCTGCTTCCCCCGGCGGGGACCGCTACTATGGCGGCTCCGCAGACGGTCGGGGCCTGCGGCGGCGGACGGGGGGAGGACGCCTTGGCGGCGGAACCGGTCGTACGCACGGCCGTCACCGACGACTGGCAGGTGAGCATCCTCGGCCCGGCCGGGAACCCGGTCGGCGGCGGGGTCATCGTCCCGCCCCGCTATGTGCTGACCTGCGCCCACGTCGTGACGTCGGCCATGGGCGGACGTCTGGAGGACGACCCGCACGCCACCGTCACGGTGACCCTCAGCAGCGGGCTGAAGCTGACCGGCTCCCCGGGCGGCGGGCACCGCTACACGGGCGGCAGTCACCACGAGGACGTCTCGGTGCTCACCCTGCACGGTGACCTGGGGCAGGCCAACGGCCAGTTCCCCACCTCGCACGCCCATCTCTCCACCGGCGTCTACGCCGCCAAGCGGCCCATGCAGGTGTACGGCTATCCGCAGGGCCAGCCGCACGGGGTGTGGGCGGACTGCCTGATGGCCGGCCGGGGCGGTCCGGAGTCGGCGCTGATCCAGCTGAACGACGCGCCGGACACCGGCCGCCGGGTGGCCCGCGGCTACAGCGGCTGCGGGGTCAGGGACGCCGTGACCTCCCGCGTCGCCGGGCTCGCCGTGCTGCGCGACAAGTCGCCCGAAGCGGGGGTGACCTGGATGATCCCGCTGGAGCGGCTGGCCCGGGACTGGCCCCCGTTACGGGCGGCGCTGGCGCTGTCCGGCGACCGTCCCGCGCCGCTGCCCGCGCCGGAGCCGCCGGACCCGGACGACGGCCCGTTCGACGACGAGGCCATGGACGACCTCTACCGACTGCTGCTCGACGGCCGGCTCTCGATGCCCGGCCTGGTGGGGCTGCGCGACGACGCGCTCGGGCCGGTGCGCCGCCCCTGGCAGGGCTCCCCCGAGGACATCCTCGGCATCGTGCACGACCTGCGGCACATCGCCCAGGCGGGCCGGCCGGTGCCGCCACTGCTGACCTTCGTCGCCGCGCTGTCCCGGCGGGTCCCCGGCCCCCGCGGACAGGAACTGGCCCGTTGGGTGCGCGGCCGGGCGGGGCACTGCACCCCGGCGGTCGACCCCGGGCCGCTCCTTGAGCGCCGGGTGCGCCCGGGCGGGGCGGGTACCCGGTGGACGTACGCCACCTTCCGCGTCACTCCGGCGTCGCCGAGCCGGCACTACCTGCTCGACGTGTTCCGGCAGCACGAGGGCGCCCCGCGGGAGGCCGTGCAGCAGTACACCGAGGCCATGCGGCTGGGGCGGCTGGAGCGGCTCGTGGTGGACGAGATCATCCGGATGCGCCGGGAGAAGGCCATCGACTCCCCCGACCTGTTCGTGGAGTTCGTCCTGCCCCGCGAGCTGCTGGGCCGGCCGGTCGACGGCCTGCCGATCACGACGCCGAGCGGCGCAGAGGTGCGTCTGGGGGTCGTACACCCCGTCGCCGTGCGCAGCCTCGAGCGCCAGAACGCGTCGGAATGGGTCGACTGGGGGCATAACTGGTCCCGGAAGTGGGACAGGATGAAGGCATTGTCCGCACTCTCCGGAGAGGGCGTGGTCGCGGTGGTCCCCGCCCGGAACCAGGACGGTTCGTCCTACGAGGCGCTGTTCTCCGCACTGTACGCGGACGACGGGCCGCTGGCCCTGGTCCTCGGGTTCCCGCCGCGGGTGCCCCGCAGGCGCGCCCCCGACGCCGAGTTCGACGCGGCCCTGGACGCGGGGGTGCCGGCCCTGGTCTGGGCCCACGACGAGCAGGACGGGCCGGGCGTGGCCACCGGCCTGCCGGACCGGTTGCGGGCCGCCGGGGCGCGCACGCTGCCCGGGGAGGTGCTGCGGGCCCGCCGCGGGGAGTGGTCGTCCCGGCCGGGTGCGGCCCGGCCGCGGGTCGGGGGCGGTCTGCGGCTGGGTTTCCTGTGGGACCCGTTCGACCGGCTGCCCCCGCACACCCCTCTGACCCCACCAGCTCCCGCTCCCGGAGGTGCCTCGTCGTGACCGAGCCCGCAGCCCCGCAGCCGCCGGCGTGGTGGATCTACCGCGGTGACGGCGTCCCGCACAACGGCATCGAACGGCTGCCCGATCCGCCGAGCTGGCGCCCGCTGCAACATGGCATGCCGCCGCAGGACGAGCCCGTGCCCCCGCAGCCCGCCGACACCCGCCGCGGGCGGGTCTTCCAGGTCGACCACGGTCTGGTCGACGCGGTCAACGCCGCGCTGCTGCTGCGCCGCCCGCTGCTGCTGACCGGGCGTCCCGGCACCGGCAAGTCCACCCTCGCGCACGCGGTCGCCTACGAGTTGGGGCTCGGCCCCGTCCTGCACTGGCCGGTGACCTCGCGCAGCACGCTGCGGGACGGCCTGTACGCCTACGACGCCATCGGCCGGCTGCACGAGGCCAACCTGCGCCGGGCCGGCTTGGAGACCGGGGACGGCACCGGCGACATCGGCCGCTTCCTGCGGCTCGGACCGCTGGGCACGGCGCTGCTCCCGCGCCGCCGGCCGCGGGTCCTGCTCGTGGATGAACTGGACAAAAGCGACATCGATCTGCCCAACGACCTGCTCACCGTGTTCGAGGAGGGCCGCTTCACCGTCGAGGAGCTGCTGCGGCTGCCGCCCGAGCAGCGCACCGTCCCGGTGCGGACGGCGGACGGGCAGAGCGCCCCGGTGACGGAGGGCGAGGTGGAGTGCTGGGCCTTTCCGTTCGTGGTGATCACCTCCAACGAGGAGCGGGAGTTCCCCGCCGCCTTCGCCCGGCGCTGCCTGCGCTACGACATCGAGCAGCCGGGACCCGACCGGCTGGCGGCGATCGTCGCCGCGCACCTGGGCGCCGACGCGCTGGAGGAGGCGGCGCCCCTGGTGGAGGCGTTCCTCGCGGAGCAGAGCAACGGGAGCGTCGCCGTGGACCAGTTGCTGAGCGCCATCCAGCTGGCGCGGGCCGGCGCCGACGAGGACCCGGAGCAGTGGCAGGACCTGCTGCGCACCCTGTGGCGGCATCTGGAGACGGGGCCCTGATGCCGTACGAACCGCCGGAGCGCCCCGCTCCGGACGCCCGGGAGATCGCCGAGGTCCTGTGGCTCGCGGCGCGGCTGGCCCGCGCGCCCCAGGAGCCGGAGCCCGCCCGGCCGGCCACGGGCGCGCCCCGGCTGTCCGGGATCGCGGGCCAGCTGGAGCCGGGCTCACCGCGCCGCCGGCCGGGTGCCCGGCCCTCGGCGGACCCGCCCGGCCCGGCGCCGGACGACACCTGGTCCGAGGGGGCCGGGCCGGGGGCCGGGGAGCCCCGGCTGCACGTGCGGAGCACCGGCGCGCCGGACGGCCGTACGGGCACCCCGGTACCCGCGCTGCCGGTGCGGTCACCGGGGGTGCGGCCGCTGGCCGGGACGGCGGAGCTGGCCAAGGCCCTGCGGCCGTTGCGGCGGCGGGCCGCGTCCAGCGTCCGGCACCGGCTGGACGAGGAGGCGACGGCCGACAGGGCGGCGGAGACCGACGTCTGGGAGCCGGTGCTGGTCCCGGCGGAGGAACCCTGGCTGGACCTGGTGCTCGTGGTGGACACCGGCGAGTCGATGGTGCTGTGGGACGGCGCGGTGGCCGAACTGCGCGCGGTGCTGCGCCGGGTGGGGGCCTTCCGCTCGATCACCGTGCGCTGGCTGGAGCACCTGCCGGGCGGCTCCGTGACGGTGCGCGCCACCCCGCCGCCGTGGCCGGACGGCGGCGCCCCGCGCCCGGCCACCGGTGCGGACCGGCATCTGCCGCACTCCCCGCGCGGCGCGGTCCTGGTCCTCAGTGACGCGATCGGGCCCGGGTGGTATTCCGGCGCGGCGCACCGGCTGCTGGCCCGCTGGGCGCGCGGCGGCCCGACGGCGCTGGTGCAGCCGCTGGACCGGCGGCTGTGGCACCGCACCGCGCTGCGGCCGCTGCCCGTCGCGCTCAAGGCCTCCCGGCCCGGCGCCCGCAACGCGGACCTGCGCGCGGACGCCGACCGGCCGGGGCTGCTGGTGCCGGTGGTCGAACTCGCCCCGGCGGCCCTGCACATGTGGGCGCGGCTGGTCGCGCGTCCCGAGTCCTCACCGTTCCAGGGGTACGCGGTGCGGACGGACGCCGTCCCGCGTCCGGAGCCGGGACCGGGACCGGGACCGGGACCGAACCAGGGTCCGGCGGATCCGGCCGGTCCGGGGCCCGCGGTGCTGCCGGACGAGCGGCTGTCGCCCCTCGACCGGGTACTGGCGTTCCGCGCGGAGGCCTCGCCGCAGGCCTTCGAACTGGCCGGATATCTCGCCGCCGCCCCGCTGTTCCTGCCGGTGATGCGTCTGGTGCAGCAGGTGATGGCGCCGCGCACGACCCCCTCGCACCTGGCCGAGGTCTTCCTGTCCGGTCTGCTGCACCCGGTGCCGGCGCAGCCCCGCCCGGCCGAGCAGACCGAGTTCGACTTTCCCGAGACCGTGCGGTCGCTGCTGCTGGGTTCGCTGCACCGGCAGGAGAGCCGCCGGGTCCTGACCGCCGTGTCGGGCTATCTGGCGGAGCACTCCTCGGCGCCGTACCGGTTCGACGCGACGCTGACCGACCCGTCGCGCGGGCTGCCCTCCCGGATCAGCGTCGAGAGCCTGCCCTTCGCCAAGGTCGACGCGGCGGTCGCCGACGCCCTGGGCGGCGGGTTCGCCGCCCGCGCGCGCGAACTGCGGGACCTCATCTCCCGGCAGCAACGGCCCGGGGGAGATGGTGACCCGAAGTCGCCATACGATGACGGTGTGACTGACACCACATCCACCAGTGGAGCCATCGAAACGGGCGTCGACCGCCCCCGTCCGGCCGGTCCCGGCACCCGGACCGGGGGGACGTCCGCGCCGGCGGGGGAACAGTCACGGCAGACAGCGGGAAGGGATCCATCCGTGGCCGAGTCCGCCTCTCACCCGGTCGGCGTCAACGGTCCCCCGAAGACCGCGCCGGCTCCGACGGGCACCCTTCCGACGCTCACCCGTCCGATGCGTTTCGAGGAGACCGTGCCGCAGGTGTGGGGCCGGCGCATCCCACCGCGCAACCACAACTTCACCGGACGCAGCGAGCTGATCACCCAGTTGCACGACCGGCTGGCCGACCGTCGCGCGGCCATCGTGCCGCAGGCGTTCTTCGGTCTCGGCGGTGTGGGCAAGACCCAGCTGGCGGTGGAGTACATCTACCGCTACCAGTCCCAGTACCAGCTGATCTGGTGGATCAACGCCGAGGACCCCGCCCTGGTCCGCTCCGCCATCGCCGCTCTCGCGCCGCACCTGGGCCTGGAGGCCGGGCCCAGCGGTGACGAGGCGCTTCCGCTCGTCCTCGACGCGCTGCGCCGGGGCTCTCCCTACCGCAGGTATCTCTTGGTCTTCGACAACGCCGACCGGCCCGAGGACCTGGAGGAGTACTTCCCCTCCGGCGAGGGGCACATCCTGATCACGTCCCGCAACCAGAGCTGGGCCGGTCACGCGCACCCCGTCTCGGTGGACGTCTTCTCCCGCGAGGAGTCGGTCCGCTTCCTCCAGCGCAGGGTGCCGGGCATGCCCGCGCAGGACGCCTCCCGCCTCGCGGAGGCGCTGGGCGACCTGCCGCTCGCGGTGGAGCAGGCCGGTGCCTGGCACGCGGAGACGGCGATGTCGGTCGACGAGTACCTGGAGCTGCTGCGCGAGCACGCGGACCGGCTGCTGGACACCTCCGTGCCCTCGGGGTACCCGCACTCCGTGGTGGCGACCTGGAACCTGGCGATGGAGCGCCTGGAGCGGCGCAGTCCGGCGGCCGTGCAACTGCTGCGGCTGTGTTCCTGCATGGCCCCGGAGCCGATCAGCTGGGCCATGCTGCGCAGCGCCGCGTTCGCCCCGCTGCCCTCGCCGCTCGCCGAGGCGCTGCGCGATCCCGTCGAACTGGGCCTGGCCACCCGGGAGATCGGCCGGCTCGCCCTGGCCCGGATCGACCACCGCAGCAACAGCCTCCAGATGCACCGGCTGGTGCAGGCGGTGCTCTTCAACCAGATGTCGGAGCAGGAGCAGGAGGACACCTACCACCTGACCCACGTGCTGCTGGCCGCCGCGGACCCGCAGGAGCCGGAGGACAACGACAACTGGCGCCGCTACTCCGAGCTGCGGCCGCACATCCGGCCCACCCGGGCCGTCGAGTGCGACCACCGCGAGGTGCGCGACCTGGTCATCAACGAGATCCGCTACCTGTACCTGCACGGCGACTACACCGGCGGCACCGAACTGGCCGAATTCGCCCGCAAGGAGTGGCAGCAGCGGCTGGGCGACGACCATCCGCAGACGATGCGCACCACCCGCTCCTACGCCACGCTGATCCGCAACTTCGGCCGGTTCGACGAGGCCCGGGAGCTGAACGCCCAGCTGCTGGTGCGGGCCCGCCGGGTGTTCGGCGAGGACCACGAGGAGACGCTGGCCATCGCCAACAGCAACGCGGCCGACCTGCGGGTGCTGGGCGACTTCGAGCAGGCCACGGAGCGGGACGCCGACACCCTGGAGCGGCTGACGAGGAGCTTCGGGCGGGACTACCCGCTGGCGCTGATGTCGGCCGCCAACCACGCGCTGGACCTGCGGCTGCTCGGCCGTTTCCAGGAGGCGCTGGAGCTGGACGCGGACACCTACCAGCGGCGGGTGCGCATCTTCGGCCCCGACGACCCGGTCACGCTGGTGGTGGCGGCCAACTACGCCCGCGACCAGCGGGAGCTGGGCGACTACCGGGGCTCCACCGAGTCGCTGCGGGCGCTGTACCCGAAGCTGCGGGACCGGCAGGGCCGCGAGCACCCGTCCACCCTGGACGTGGCCAAGAACCTCGCGGTCTCGCTGCGCGCGATGGGCGCCTACGAGGAGGCCTACGACCGGTCGTCGCGGACGGTGGAGCGCTACCGGGCCCGGTACGGCGAGGGCGACCTCAACACGCTGGCGGCGGTGGGCAACTACGCCATCGACCTGCTGCTGCGCGGCGAGCTGGAGGACGCCGAGCGGCTGGCCGCGCAGACCGTCGCCGGGTACGAGCAGCTGTTCGGCGCGGACCATCCGTACCTGCCGATGACCGAGACGAACCACGCGCTGGTCCTCAGCGCGCTGGGCGAGCACGAGCGGGCGCTGTCGCTGAACCTGACGGCGTACGAGAAGCTGACGGCCCGTTTCGGTCCTGAGCACAACTGCACGCTGCGCTGCGGCGTCAACCTCGCCAACGACCTGCACTCGGCAGGGCGCCACGAGGAGGCGGCGCGGGCCGACGGCCGGCACCTGGAGGCGCTGCGGGCGACCGTCGGGCCGGACCACCCGGTGACCCTGGTGTGCGGCGGCAACCTGGCGCACGACCTGAGCGCACTGGGCCGGGACGACGAGGCCGAGGCGCTCCTCGACGACGTCCTGACCCGTTTCGCCCGGTCCCTGGGCCGGGACTACCCGGTCGCCGAGGTCTTCGCCAGGGGCGAGCGCGCGTTCTGCGACATCGAGACACCGGTCTTCTGACCGGGCGCCCCGCCTCCGCCGGGCTCGGCCCCGGCGTCGAAACCCCCTCCCGGGCCCGGCGGGGCCGGAGCCACGGGCCCCTCGTCGGCGGCCGGGTCCGGGCCGGGCGAACGGGCCGGAGCCCTGGGCGCCTCCGCGGAGCCGGACTCCGCCGGGACCGCGAGCCCGTCACCGCAGGCCTGCCCCGAAGCGGGGCCGGCCTCGCCCCGGCCGACGTGCCCGGACCCTCGGGCCGGGTGGGCGCCCCGCGCCTGTGGGTCCCGCCCCGGGCCTCCCTCCTCGTCCGCGGCCGCACCCCCGCCGGAGCGATCCGTCCCAACGGCGGGGCCCGCCAGCCAGGCCGCCAAGGCCAACGGGTCGGGCGAGCCGGGCGACGCCGGGCCGGGCGTCCTCGCCGCATCCGCGACCGGACCCCCGCCGGAAGGAACCGGGCCCACGCCGGGCTCCGCCGGCCAAGCCGCCAAAGCCAACGGATCGGGCGGGCCGGGCGGTGCCGTGCCGGGCGGCCTCGCCGTCTGCCGTGCGGTGAGTCGCGCGCAGAGGTCGCGGACGAGTTCGGTGCGGGCGCGCAGGACGTCCGCGCCGGGCCGGTCCTCCTCGGCGGCCGCCGCGGCGAGTTCCGCCCATCCCTGCGCCCGGTCCGGCGCGGCGAGCACCGCGTCCGCCGCCTCGCGGGCCGGCCGGGCCCGTTCCGCGCCCCGCTGCCGTGCCGCCCAGCGCCCGAACTCCGGGCCCGGTCCGGCCACGGCGCCGGTGGCCGGGCGTACGTCCTGCGCGGGCAGCGGGCCGGCCGGGCGGCCGGCCCGCCACAGCGCGGCCAGCCGTTCGGTCCCGGCGTCGTCGGCGGCCGCCCAGCGCAGCCGCCAGACGGCCTCGTCACCCGCCTGCACCCGGGCAACGGCCCGCGCGAGCCGCTCACCACCGCTCCCGCCACCGGCCCCGGCTCCGTCCCGATCCCCGCCCCGTACGGTCCGGGCGAGCCGTTCGAGGAAGCGGGTGCCGAGGTCGGTGAGGCGGACGTGGGCCGCCGCCTCGGTCAGGCCGCGCTCGACGTGGGCCCGGGTCTGTGCCAGCCGCCAGGCCGCGTCGGCCTGCGCGGGCCCGTGCCGGCTGCCGCTGCGCTCCTGCCAGAAGGCCAGGTCGCCGAGATGGGCGTAGATGCCCTGGAGCAGTCCGCCGGGGGGTCGCGGGTCGGGCCGCCAGGGCGCGTACAGCCGGGGTCCGCCGCCGGGCTCGTACAGGGTCACCAGGTCGGTCAGGGCGCTGAGTTTGCTGTGCTGGAACTCGTGCAGCAGCGTCAGCGCCAGCCGCTCGGGGTCGGCCGGCCAGGAGGTGAGCACGGTGCCGAAGGCGTGCCGGGAGGTCGCGGAGGCCACGCCGCGTGCCGGGGCGGGCAGGGGCACGATGCCGTTCAGCCCGGCGGCGAGTTCCTCGGCCCGGCGCGGATGGTTCTCGACGAGCAGTTCCCAGGCCTGCCGCAGGAGGTCCCGCCAGGCCGCGGGACCCGCGCTGGCCGTCTCCAGTGCGGGCAGTTCCGGCGCGGCGGTCTCCAGCGGCAGCCGGAGCGTCAGCCCCCGGTGCCGGGCGTCGAGCACGGCGACGGGCTGCCAGCCGTGCCCGGGGCGGGACGGGTCGCGCGGCAGGACGCGTTCCCCGTCGGCGGTCAGGACCCGGACCCGGACCCGGCAGTTCCCGGCCGAGGTGCCCGGCATCCCCTCGGCATCCGCCGCAGCCTCGACGACGACCAGTGCCTCGGGCACCTCGCCGAGCCCGGTGACCGTGCCGAGGCCGGGCAGCGCCAGCCGCCCGTCCCGCACCGGCACGGTGATCCGGGCCGGGTGGGCCGCGCGTACCGCCGCGAGGACCGTGAGGGCGGCGAGGTCCCGCCCGGCGCACCCGCGACGCCCGTGCGCCGGGCAGTCCCGCAGGGTCCGGGCGGCCCAGGTGCCGAAGGCGGGGCCGTCGATCACCGACCGGGCCGCCTCGGGGGCGACGCGTTCGACAGCCGCCAGCAGTCCCGCGGCCGCTTCGGCGGCCCCGCCGCACGGTCCGTCCAGGGCGCGGCGCAGCAGCAGGAGGTTGCGGCTGCGCCGGGCGCGCCGCAGCAGCAGCACCGCGGGCCGGCCGCCCTCCCCCGCGGCCAGGGCGTCGAAGACGTCGTCCGGCAGGACGTACGGGCCGATCACGTCGGCGCCGCCGTGGGTGCGAGCCGGCGTCTGATGTGCCCGATGAGCAGCAGCAGGTCGGTGCAGTACACGGTGGGCGCACGGTAGCCGGAGCCGGGCCGGTAGCGGTGCCCGTACTCGCCGCCGCCGCACACGGACAGCTCCGGGCAGCGCAGGCACTGCGCGGACAGGGCGCGCTCCCCGGCCTGCCGGGCGGCGAATCCCGGGTGCAGCAGGACCTCGTCGAAGGAGTGGCGGAACACGTCGAGGCCGCTCTCGGAGGCGCCGTCGGGTCCGGTGCGCAGCGTGTCGTTCTGGTGGACGGACCCGTCGGCCTCGATGAAGACGGAGACGCTGCTGGTCACGCCCACCCAGTCGAGCCTGCTGTGGCCGCCGAGCACGGTGTGCAGCAGTTCGTCGAGGATCCGCACGGAGGTCTCCTTGCGCGGCGCGTCGGCCCAGCGGTCGAAGACGGCGGCCAGCCAGCGCCCGTACGTCCCGGCCGGTGCCGGGGGCGGGGCGCCCCAGTGGCCGTGCGGCAGCAGGAAGTCGATCAGCGGCGGCCGGGTCGCCAGCAGCGACTCGTAGACGGCGACCGGGTCCCTGGCCGCGTCCACGGTGCACAGCAGCCCCGCGTAGAGCTGCGGGTAGGAGCCGGACAGCAGGCGCAGGCCCGCCATCACGTCGTCGTAGGAGCCCCGGCCCCCGCGGGTGCGGCGGTGGGCGTCGTGCGCCTCCCGGTCGCCGTCCACGCTGACGCCGACCCGGACCCGGTGCTCGGCCAGCGTGTCCAGCATGCGGGGGTCGAGCAGCGTGCCGTTGGTCTGGACGGTGAACTCGGTCTCGGTGCCCGCCTCCCGGACGGTCTCCCGCACGGTGCGCACGGCCTCGGCGACCCCTTGGGGCCCGGCCAGCAGGGGCTCGCCCCCGTGCAGCACGACCCGGACCTGCCGCAGTCCGTGGCGCCGGGCGTGCTCCGCGATCCGCTCGGCGGTGCGGCGCAGGGTGGCGGGGCTCATGGCGCGGGGCTGGCGGCGCCAGGTGCGGTCGCCGTGCTCGTAGATGATGCAGTAGTCGCAGGCGAGGTTGCAGCGGCTGCGGGTCTTGAGGACGAACTGGCGCAGCGGGACCGGCCGCCAGCCCTCGTCGAGGAGTGCCGCGACGTCGACCGCGGGTGGGTCAGGCGCTCGCCTGCCAGCTGGTGTATTCGTCGTCATGGGACTGGGCGGCCTCCGTCTGCAACCGCTCCAGGGCCACCGCGAGTACGGAACCGGGGAGCGCGCGCAGTTCGTCGACGGTGCATCCGGCGATGTCGGGCAGTCCGCACTCGACCCCCGTGGTCTCTTCCACGCCTCGGCCCCCTCCTGCGTCCGGGACGTCCGGCATCCGGCCCCGCGCCGCGGCACACCGCCGCCCGTGCATGGTAGGCGGATCCGGGTGCGGTGCGGGAGAGGGCCTCACTCCCCCGCGGCCGGATCCGGACACCCGGTCCGCCGGGCAGGCCGCCCCTCAGCTTTCCCACACGGCACGCACGATCAGGTGGGCCTCTCCCGTCGCCTTGGCCACGACGGCACCCGCCTCCCCGCTGAGCTTCACCCCGAACTCCAGTTCCAGCCGTTGCGGGGCGACGGCGAGGGACGTCATGCGGGTGTGCGCCTCGGCGGCCATGCGCCGGATGCCGTCGAGGGCCTCGCCGAGGCCCTCCTGGGCCCGCCGGACGACCGTGCTTCCGTTGACCGAGATCTCCTGAAGTCCGTAGACGTCCTCGTCGGCCGGTTCGACCAGGACCCGGCCGCCGTCCGGCAGCGCGAAGCTGACGACGTCCCCCATGTGCACCCTCCCCAGGCTCGGCAGCGCCGGTGCGCTGGTGCAGTCGTACCCTGATCCGGGGTCCGCCCACACGTCCTGGCATCCTTGGTGCGGACATGAGCACCGCATCCCCCTCCCCCACGCCGCGCAACCCCGTCGGCGGCCACGTCCCGGTGGCCGGCGGACTGCACTCCGTCGGCCTGTCCTACGCCCGTGAGCTGGAGGCGGAGTCCGTGCAGGTCTTCGTCGCCAACCCGCGCGGCTGGGCCACCCCGGCCGGCAACCCGAAGCAGGACGAGGCCTTCCGCGAGGCCTGCGCGGCCGGGTCGGTCCCGGCGTACGTGCACGCCCCGTACCTGATCAACTTCGGCTCGCACACCGAGGCGACGGTGGAGCGGTCGGCCGAGTCGCTGCGGCACTCGCTGCGGCGCGGGCGGGCGATCGGCGCGCTCGGCGTGGTGGTGCACACCGGCAGCGCGACCGGCGGACGGGACCGTTCGGTGGCGCTGAAGCAGGTGCGCGAGCACCTGCTGCCACTGCTCGACGAGCTGACCCACGACGACGACCCGTACCTGCTGCTGGAGTCGACGGCGGGCCAGGGCTCCTCCCTGTGCTCGCGGACCTGGGACTTCGGGCCGTACTTCGAGGCGCTGGACGCCCATCCGAAGCTGGGCGTATGCCTGGACACCTGCCACATCTTCGCGGCGGGGCACGACCTGACCGGCCCGTCCGGCATGCACCAGACCCTCGACCTGCTGGTGGACACCGTCGGCGAGGGCCGGCTGAAGCTGATCCACGCCAACGACTCCAAGGACGTGGCCGGAGCCCACAAGGACCGGCACGAGAACATCGGCGCCGGTCACATCGGCGAGGACCCGTTCCGGGCGCTGATGACGCACCCCGCGACCGAGGGTGTGCCGCTGGTCATCGAGACGCCGGGCGGCAAGGAGGGGCACGCGGCGGACGTGGCGCGGCTGAAGAGGCTGCGCGACGGCTGATCCGCCGAGCGGGGCGGGATCACAGCTCGGGGCCGTCCCCGGGCTCCTCCTGGTAGGAGTAGCGCTGTTCCTTCCAGGGGTCGCCGACGTTGTGGTAGCCGCGCTCCTCCCAGAAGCCGCGCCGGTCGGCGGTCATGTACTCGATGCCGCGCACCCACTTCGGGCCCTTCCAGGCGTACAGGTGCGGGACGATCAGCCGCAGCGGGAAGCCGTGCTCGGCGGTGAGCAGCTCGCCGTCCTTGTGGGTGGCGAAGAGGGTCCGCCCGGCGGCGAAGTCGGACAGCCGGAGGTTGGAGCTGAACCCGTACTCGGCCCACACCATCACATGGGTGACGTCGGGCGCGGGCGGGGCGAGCCGGAGGATCACGGCGGCCGGGACGCCGCCCCACTCGGCGCCGAGCATGCTGAACTTCGTGACGCAGTGCAGGTCGGCGACGACCGTGGTGTAGGGCAGGGCGGTGAACTCGTCGTGGGACCAGCCGTGCTTCTCGTCGTCGGTGGTGGCGCCGAAGACCCGGAACTCCCAGCGCTCGGGGCGGAACTTGGGGACCGGTCCGTAGTGCGTGACGGGCCAGCCGCGCTGTAGCCGCTGCCCGGGCGGGAGCTCGAACCGCGACGCTCCTTGCGAACCGTCTTCTCCCGATCCGTCTTCCACCGGCTGACCCATGCCTCCATCCTGACAGACCCGGGCCGATGCCCCGGACCCACCTCTCTTACATTCGGGCAAACATCCACAAGAACGACTAAGCCGACTAAGCCTGTACTTACTTACTAAGTCAACACTTACTGGACGATCTTCGATGCCGGTGCAATCATGCCGCGCAACACGCCTGTTCCCGTTCGAAGGAGCGTCAAGCGATGCAGGGCGACCCGGAAGTCATCGAGTTCCTCAATGAGCAGCTGACCGCCGAGCTGACGGCGATCAACCAGTACTTCCTGCACGCGAAGTTGCAGGACCACAAGGGCTGGACCAAGCTCGCGAAGTACACGCGCGCGGAGTCCTTCGACGAGATGCGCCACGCCGAGGTACTCACCGACCGCATCCTGCTCCTGGACGGCCTGCCGAACTACCAGCGGCTCTTCCACGTGCGGGTCGGCCAGAGCGTGACCGAGATGTTCCAGGCCGACCGGGAGATCGAGCTGGAGGCGATCGACCGGCTGCGCCGGGGCATCGAGGTGATGCGGGCCAAGCACGACATCACGTCGGCCAACGTCTTCGAGGCGATCCTCGCCGACGAGGAGCATCACATCGACTACCTGGAGACCCAGCTCGACCTGATCGAGAAGCTGGGCGAGTCGCTCTACCTGTCGACGGTGATCGAGCAGACCCAGCCGGACCCGTCCGGACCGGGCTCGCTCTGACCCGACACGGGTCTCAGGCCGCCTCGGGAAGCTCCGAGAGGACCGGGGCGCCCTGGTCGGCCAGCTGCCGGCGGGGGCAGGCGCCGCGCCCGAGCAGGGCCTGGATGCGTCGTACGCAGCCGCCGCAGTCGGTGCCCGCCTTGCAGGCGGAGGCGATCTGCCGGGGCGTGCACGCGCCGGCCTCCGCGTGGCTCTTCACCTGTTCCTCGGTGACACCGAAGCAGCTGCAAACGAACACGCGGTTCACCTCCCGGGCGGGGTACAAGGTCGTGCCGTACCGACGACCGGAGGGCCCGACTGATCGGTGAGGCAAACCTAACCTTACCCATCGCGCCAGGCCGGCAAAAGTGCGAGGGGCGCGGATCCCGTGTGACCCGCGCCCCATTTCACCCGCCCGTCGAGGGGCGGACCGTCACTGGTCCCGGTACATCTCCGCCACCAGGAAGGCCAGGTCGAGCGACTGGCTGCGGTTGAGCCGCGGGTCGCAGGCCGTCTCGTAGCGCTGGTGCAGGTCGTCGACGAAGATCTCGTCGCCGCCGCCCACGCACTCGGTGACGTCGTCGCCGGTCAGCTCCACGTGGATGCCGCCCGGGTGGGTGCCGAGCGACTTGTGCACCTCGAAGAAGCCCTTGACCTCGTCGAGCACGTCGTCGAAGCGGCGGGTCTTGTGACCGGAGGCGGCCTCGTAGGTGTTGCCGTGCATCGGGTCGGTGATCCAGGCGACGGTCGCGCCGGACGCGGTGACCTTCTCCACCAGCTCGGGGAGCTTGTCGCGGATCTTGTCCGCGCCCATCCGGACGATGAAGGTCAGCCGCCCGGGCTCCCGCTCCGGGTCCAGGCGCTCGATGTATTGCAGCGCCTCCTCGGCCGTCGTGGACGGGCCGAGCTTGATGCCGATCGGGTTGCGGATCCGCGAGGCGAACTCGATGTGCGCGTGGTCCAGCTGCCGAGTGCGCTCACCGATCCACACCATGTGCCCGGAGACGTCGTACAGCTGCCCCGTGCGCGAGTCGACGCGGGTGAGGGCCGACTCGTAGTCGAGCAGCAGCGCCTCGTGCGACGAGAAGAACTCGACGGTCTGGAACTCGGCCGGGTCCGTCCCGCAGGCCCGCATGAAGTTCAGCGCGTTGTCGATCTCCCGGGCGAGCTGCTCGTAGCGCTGGCCGGAGGGGGACGACTTCACGAAGTCCTGGTTCCAGGCGTGCACCTGGCGCAGGTCGGCGTAACCGCCGGTGGTGAAGGCGCGCACCAGGTTCAGCGTGGACGCCGAGGCGTGGTACATCCGCTTCAGCCGCTCGGGGTCCGGGATCCGGGCCGCTTCGGTGAAGTCGAAGCCGTTGACGGAGTCGCCGCGGTAGGTCGGCAGGGTCACGCCGTCGCGGGTCTCGGTGGGCTTGGAGCGCGGCTTGGAGTACTGGCCGGCGATCCGGCCGACCTTCACCACCGGCACGGACGCGGCGTAGGTGAGGACGGCGCCCATCTGGAGCAGCGTCTTGAGCTTGTTGCGGATGTGGTCCGCGGACACCGCGTCGAAGGCCTCGGCGCAGTCGCCGCCCTGGAGGAGGAACGCCTCTCCCTTGGCGACGGCCGCCATCCGGGCGCGCAGCTGGTCGCACTCGCCCGCGAAGACGAGCGGCGGATACGACTCGAGGTCCGCGATGACTGCGCGCAGAGCCTCGGTGTCGGGGTACTCGGGCTGCTGCGCCGCGGGCAGGTCTCGCCAGGTGTTGCCAGCGCTCGGGCTGGTCTTAGCGTTCACGGTCACCCCTCAACCCTACGGGGTCGCGCCACGCCGTTTTCGCCCGGCTCGACAGGTGAGACGGGACCCCGGTGCGGACCGCGGCGACCGGGTTGGTAACCTCACGCGCCTCCTGAGTTCGGATCACAGACGACTCTCGTACATATTCATATCGAGCGCACACCGGGGTGGGGTTTTGAGCGCGGATCACCGCAGGGACCGCAAGAAGAAGAGACTGCTCGTCTACGGCATCGCCTCGGCGGTGGCCGTCGCCGCCACGGCCGGCGGCCTGGCCCTGGCCTCGCCGGGTCTGCTCGGCTCGGACCAGGCGCAGGCGGCCGTGGCCCCGGGGGCCCGGCTCCAGAGCGAGTTCGAGCAGGCCGCCGAGGAGTTCGACGTCCCGCAGAGCGTGCTGATGGCGGTCTCGTACCGGCAGACGCGCTGGGAGGACCACGACGGGCTGCCGAGCACCACCGGCGCCTACAACGTCATGGGGCTCACGGACGTCGACGAGGACAGCCTGGAGAACGCCGGCGCCGCCGAGGAGCGCGAGCACCGGCTCGAGCACATGAACCGCAGCGGCGACCCGGTCGTCGAGAAGCACTTCGACGCCGACAAGGCGCTCAAGAGCCTCGACGAGAAGCCCGTCGACACCGACGACCCGCGGCTGCACACCCTGGACGAGGCGGCCGGCCTCATCGACACGTCGGCCGAGAAGGTGCGCAGCGACACCGGCGAGAGCATCCGGGCGGGTGCCGCGCTGCTGGCCCAGTACCAGAAGGACGCCACCGGTTCGCTGCCCGCGGACCCCGGTGCCTGGTACCCGGCGGTGGCCCGGGCCAGCCAGGCCACCGACACCAAGGGCGCGCAGCTCTTCGCGCAGCGCGTGTTCGAGTCGGTCAGGACCGGCGAGCGGCGCGTCACCGCCGACGGCCAGTCGCTCAGCCTGCCGGCCGACCCGGCGGTGCGGCCGAAGAAGACGACGGACCTGGAGCTGGCCGCGGCCTCCGCCGCCCCGGCCCCCGAGTGCCCGTCCGGCCTGAACTGCGACTTCCGGCCCGCCGCCTACAAGCAGAACGGCGGCATCGACGACTGGGGCAACTACAACGTCGCGAGCCGTCCCACGGCCGGGCACGAGATCACCTCGATCGTGATCCACGACACCGAGGGCAGCTACAGCAGCGCCCTGGGCGTGTTCCAGAACTCCCTGTCGTACGCCAGCGCGCACTACCTGATCCGCGCCTCCGACGGTCTGGTCACCCAGCTGGTCCAGAACAAGGACGAGGCCTGGCACGCGGCCAACAAGACCCTCAACATGCACTCGATCGGCATCGAGCACGAGGGCTACGCGATCAAGGACGGCAGCTGGTACACCGAGCCGCAGTACGAGTCCTCGGCCGCGCTGGTGAAGTACCTGGCCGGCAAGTACGACATCCCGCTGGACCGTGAGCACGTCCTCGGCCACGACGAGGTCCCGGGCGTCCTGGACGGCAACGTGAAGTCCCAGCACTGGGACCCGGGCCCGTTCTGGGACTGGAACCACTACATGGACCTGCTGGGCGCCCCCACCGGCGCCGAGGGCCCGGGCGGCCCGTACAAGGCCGGCCAGGTGATCCGCGTCGTCCCGCCGTTCACCACGGCCAACCAGCCGAAGATCACCAACGGCGGCTCCTCGGTCCCCAAGCAGCCGGCGAACTTCAGCTACCTGTACTCCTCGGCCTCCACCTCCTCGGCCACGCTCACCGATCCGTACCTGGGCAGCCAGACCTGGACCGAGGGCTGGAACTGGGGCAACAAGGTCCTGGCCGGCGGCGAGTTCGTGGTCGCCGAGGCCCGGCAGGACTGGACGGCCATCTGGTACGGCGGCAAGAAGGCCTGGTTCCCCAACCGGGGCGGCCAGTTCGCCACCGCCGTCGGCACGCCGAACGTGGTCATGGCCAAGGCCGGGGCGAGCTCCGTCCCGGTGTACGGCCGCGCCTACCCCGAGGACAGCGCGTACACGGGCACCGGAGTGCCGGTCCAGAGCAAGAACAACGAGTCGCTGACCAAGTACGGCGTCCTGGCCGGGCAGAAGTACGCCCTGGCCGGCGCGGCCATGAAGGGCTCGTACTACAACAGCGGCAACATCGACGGCTCGGGCGTGGGCTCGCGCACGGTGGTCGTGGGCAACACCACGTACTACCCGATCCGTTTCAACCACCGCGTCGGCTACGTCCGCACGGCCGACGTCCAGCTGGTCAAGGGCACCGCGCCCGACCCGGGCACCGACCGGTACGACGTCCTCGGCCGGGACTCCTCGGGCGTGCTGTGGCAGTACCAGGGCACCGGCAGCGCGTCCTCGCCGTTCTACAGCCGCTTCCGCATCGGCGGCGGCTGGAACACCTACAACGCGGTGACCACGATGACGGCGCTGCGCGCCGACGGCACCGGCGACGTGGTGGCCCGCGACAAGAGCGGTGTGCTCTGGTACTACAAGGGCAGCGGCGACCTGACGGAGCCGTTCGAGTCCCGCACCCGGGTCGGCGGCGGCTGGTCCGTCTACGACACGATCATCGGCGCCCGCGACCTCGACGGTGACGGCAGGCCGGACCTGATCGCCCGCGACAAGAGCGGCGTCCTCTGGCTGTACAAGGGCACCGGCAGCACCTCCGCGCCCTTCGCGACCAAGTCCAGGGTCGGCGGCGGCTGGTCGGTCTACAACGCGCTGGTCGACACCGGTGACCTCACGGGTGACGGCAGGGCGGACGTGATCGCCCGCGACAAGAGCGGTGTCCTGTGGCTCTACAAGGGCACCGGCAACGCCGCGGCGCCGTTCGAGGGCCGCAGCAGGATCGGCGGCGGCTGGTCGGTCTACGACGTGCTGAACGGCCCGAGCGACCTGAACCGCGACGGGGTGCCGGACCTGATCGCCCGCGACAAGGACGGCGTGCTCTGGTACTACCAGGGCACCGGCAGCGCCGCGGCGCCGTTCAAGGCCCGCGCCAGGGTCGGCGGCGGCTGGAACACCTACGGCATGATCATCTGAGGCGAACGCCGCCGGCCCGCGCGCGGATGCGCTAGGGTCGGCGGCATGTTCGCGCACTCGACCCAGAACTGGTGGTGGACCGCTCATCCGGCGGCCCACTGACTGCGCGCGACACAAGACTCCGCGAAGGCCGCCCGAGGGGCGGCCTTCGGTGTTTCCGCGACCGGGCCCGTCCCTCCTCGACAACCGAGGGACACCACCCATGACACCGCCCACGTCGTCGCCCGCCACACCGCTCGACGGCCTCCTGGCCGACCCCCGCCCCTTCGCCCTGCTCCGCCGCCGGGCCCCCGGCCACGACCACGACCTGGTGGAACTGCTGGTCGGCCCGGTCACGGAGCACGACCGGCTCGCCGACCTGCCCGACGAGGGGCTGGCGCTCGTCCCCTTCCGGCAGATCCGCGAGCGCGGCTTCGACGTCCGCGACGACGGCACCCCGCTGCTGATGCTCACCCCCGAGGAGCGGTACGCCGTCCCGCTCGCCGAGGCCCTGGACCGGCTGCCCGCGCACGAGGTCCGGGTCGAGGGCGGCGGGTTCGACGTCGGCGACGAGGAGTACGCGCGGATCGTCGGCCGGGTCCTCGACGAGGAGATCGGACGGGGCGAGGGCGCCAACTTCGTGATCCGGCGGACGTACCAGGGCCGGATCCCCGGGTTCGGGCGGGCCGACGCGCTGGCGCTGTTCCGGCGGCTCCTGGCGGGCGAGCGGGGCGCGTACTGGACGTTCGTCGTGCACACCGGGGACCGGACGCTGGTGGGCGCCAGCCCGGAGGTGCACGTGCGGATGTCCGGGGGCACGGTCGTCATGAACCCGATCAGCGGCACGTACCGCTACCCCGCCGAGGGGCCCACGCCCGAGCACCTGCTCGACTTCCTCGCCGACGGCAAGGAGATCGAGGAGCTGTCGATGGTCGTCGACGAGGAACTGAAGATGATGTGCACCGTCGGCGACATGGGCGGGGTGGTCGTCGGCCCGCGGCTCAAGGAGATGGCGCACCTCGCGCACACCGAGTACGAGCTGCGCGGGAAGTCCTCCCTGGACGCGCGGGAGGTGCTGCGGGAGACCATGTTCGCGGCGACGGTCACCGGCTCGCCGGTGCAGAACGCCTGCCGGGTCATCGAGCGGCACGAGGCCGGCGGCCGGGGCTACTACGCGGGCGCGCTGGCGCTGCTCGGGCGGGACCCGGGCGAGGGGCCGGGGCGGCCGGCCGGGGCCCAGACCCTCGACTCCCCCATCCTGATCCGTACCGCCGACATCGACGCCGGCGGGCGGCTGCGGGTGCCGGTCGGCGCCACGCTGGTGCGCGGCTCGGACCCGGCGGGCGAGGTCGCGGAGACCCACGCCAAGGCGGCCGGCGTGCTGGCGGCGCTGGGCGTACGCCCGTCCCGGCCGCGTACGGAGGCGGGGCGGCCGAGGCTCGCGGACGACCCCCGGGTGCGGGCCGCGCTGGACGGGCGCCGCGCCTCGCTGGCCCCGTTCTGGCTGCGGATGCAGGAGCCGTCGGCCGAGCTGTCCGGGCACGCCCTGGTCGTCGACGCGGAGGACACCTTCACGGCGATGCTCGCCCACGTGCTGCGCTCCTCGGGGCTGGCGGTGAGCGTGCGGCGGTACGACGCGCCCGGGCTGCGCGAGGCGGTGCTCGGGCACGGGGGCGGCCCGGTGGTGCTGGGTCCGGGCCCCGGTGATCCCACGGACCCGGCCGACCCGAAGATGCGCTTCCTGCGGTCCCTGACCGCCGAGGTGCTCGGCGCCAACCGGAACGGCGTCCTCGGCGTCTGCCTCGGGCACGAGCTGATCGCGGCGGAGCTGGGGCTCGGCATCGCCCGCAAGGAGGTGCCGTACCAGGGTGCGCAGACCGGGATCGACCTGTTCGGGCGGCCGGAGACGGTCGGCTTCTACAACAGCTTCACCGCGCGCTGCGACGACCGGGCGGCCGCCGGGCTGGCCGCACGCGGCATCGAGGTGAGCCGGGCCGCGAACGGCGAGGTGCACGCGCTGCGCGGGCCGGGTTTCGCCGGCGTCCAGTTTCACCCCGAGTCGGTGCTGACGCTGAACGGCACCGCGATCGTGCGGGAGCTGGCCGGTCAGCTGCGCGGGACCAGCACGTTCTCCGAGCGGCGGCCCTCACGGTAGTCGAGGACGTTGCGCACCGTGGCGTCGACGATCTGGCCGACGGCGTCCTCGGTGTAGTACGCCTGGTGCGAGGTGACCAGGACGTTCGGGAAGGTGACGAGGCGGGCCAGGGTGTCGTCCTCGACGGCCTCCAGGGACTTGTCGAGGAAGAACAGGCCCGCCTCGGCCTCGTAGACGTCCAGGCCCACGCCCGCGAAGCGGCCCGCGCGCAGCTCGCCGACCAGGGCCGCGCTGTCGATCAGGCCGCCGCGGCTGGAGTTGATCAGGATGGCGTCGTCCCGCATCGCCTTCAGGGCGGTGGCGTCGATCAGGTGCCGGGTCTCGGCCATCAGCGGGACGTGCAGGGTGATCAGGTCGGAGCGGGCGAGCAGCTCGTCCTTCGGGACGTAGCGCATGCCCAGTTCGGCGCAGGCCGGGTTCTCGGCGACGTCCCAGCCGAGCAGCCGCATGCCGAAGCCGTGGGCGATCCGGGCGAAGGCCTCGCCGATCTTGCCGGTGCCTAGCACGCCGGCGGTGCGGCCGTGCAGGTCGCGGCCCATCAGGCCGTCGAGCCGGAAGTCGAAGTCGCGGGTGCGGATGGAGGCGCGCACGATCCGCCGGTTGACGGCCATGGCGAGGGCCCAGGCGAACTCGGCGACCGAGTGGGGCGAGTAGTACGACACCCGGGAGACGGTCATGCCGAGCCGCTCGGCCGTGTCCAGGTCGACGTTGTTGAAACCGGTGGAGCGCTGGGCCACCATCCGGGTGCCGCCGGCCGCGAGGATCTCCAGGACGGCCGCGCCGAGGTCGGCGTTGACGGACGTGGAGACGATCTCGTGGCCGGCCGCGATGGGGGCGGTGTCCTCGTTCAGGAAGACGTCCAGGCAGCGGACGTCCTCGTGGTCGCGGAAGGCCCGCTCGATCAGGGGTTTCTCGTCGGCCTGGACGCCGAAGGCAAGGATCTCCATGACCGCTCCCGTCGTGGTGGGCTCCGGGCCGAATATACGACTCCGGGCCCGCCGTCGCCGGTCAGCGGGCCGTTGCGCCGGGCGTCAGCCGAAGAACACCCCGACCTCCTCGTACAGCGCCGGGTCGACCGTCTTCAGGCGGGCCGTGGCCTCGGCGATCGGGACCCGGACGATGTCCGTGCCGCGCAGGGCGACCATCTTGCCGAAGTCCCCGTCGCGCACGCAGTCGATGGCGTGCAGGCCGAAGCGGGTGGCGAGCCAGCGGTCGAAGGCGCTGGGTGTGCCGCCGCGCTGGACGTGGCCGAGGACGGTGGTGCGGGCCTCCTTGCCGGTGCGCTTCTCGATCTGCTTGGCCAGCCACTCGCCGACCCCGGACAGCCGGACGTGCCCGTAGGAGTCCAGCGACTCGTCCTTGAGCACCACGTCGCCGTCGCGCGGCATCGCGCCCTCGGCGACGACCACGATCGGGGCGTAGGACGCCCGGAAGCGGGAGGTCACCCAGGAGCACACCTGCTCGACGTCGAAGCGCTGCTCGGGAATGAGGATGACGTTGGCGCCGCCGGCCAGGCCCGAGTGCAGCGCGATCCAGCCGGCGTGCCGGCCCATGACCTCGACGACCAGGACGCGCATGTGGGACTCGGCGGTGGTGTGCAGCCGGTCGATGGCCTCCGTGGCGATACCGACGGCGGTGTCGAAGCCGAAGGTGTAGTCGGTGGCGGACAGATCGTTGTCGATGGTCTTGGGAACGCCGACGCAGGGCACGCCGTACTCGTCGGCGAGGCGGGTGGCGACGCCGAGGGTGTCCTCGCCGCCGATGGTGATGAGGGCCTCGACGCCGAGTGCGGCGAGGTTGTCCTTGATGCGCCGGATGCCGTCCCGCTGCTTGAGCGGGTTGGTGCGCGAGGAGCCGAGGACGGTGCCGCCGCGGGGCAGGATGCCGCGGACGGCCGGGATGTCGAGCGGGACGGTGTCGCCCTCCAGGGGGCCGCGCCAGCCGTCCCGGAAGCCGGTGAAGTCGTAGCCGTACTCCTGGACGCCCTTGCGGACGACGGCCCGGATGACGGCGTTGAGCCCGGGGCAGTCGCCGCCTCCGGTCAGTACTCCGACCTTCATCGCGTAATCCCCTTGCCACAGTGGGTGGTTGAGGCCACTCCACTGTCCCGCGCGGGTCACGCGTCGTCCAGACCCCGTTCTATCGCGTACCGCACCAGCTCCACGCGGTTGTGCAACTGGAGCTTGCCGAGGGTGTTCTGGACGTGGTTCTGCACGGTGCGGTGCGAGATGACGAGGCGTTCGGCGATCTGCTTGTAGCTCAGGCCCTTGGCGACCAGGCGCAGCACCTCGGTCTCCCGGTCGGTGAGCCGGGGCGCGCCGGGGTCGTCGGTGCCCGCGGCGGGCGCGGGCTCGGAGGCGAGGCGGCGGTACTCGCCGAGGACCAGTCCGGCCAGCCCCGGAGTGAAGACCGGGTCACCGGCGGCCGTACGGCGCACCGCGTCCCGCAGCTCCTCGGTGGAGGCCGACTTGAGCAGGTAGCCGGTCGCGCCGGACTTGACCGCCTCCAGCACGTCGGCGTGCTCCCCGCTCGCCGAGAGCACGAGCACGCGCAGCCGCGGGTCGGCGCCGACGACCTCCTTGCAGACCTGGACGCCGGGCCTGCCGGGCAGGTTGAGGTCGAGCACCAGGACGTCGGGGGCGGCGGCGCGGGCGCGGCGCACCGCCTGGTCGCCGTCGCTCGCGGTGGCGACCACGTCGAAGCCGGACTCGGCCAGGTCGCGGGCGACCGCGTCGCGCCACATCGGGTGGTCGTCGACGACCATGACCTTGATCCGGTCCGGTCGCCGGGGGTCCTGCCGGTCGCGGTCGTGCCGGTCGCGTTCCTGCCGTTCGGACTCCTGCCGTTCGGCGGCCTGCCCCTCGGCGGCCTGCCGTTCGGCGGCCTGTCCCTCGGACTCCTGCCGCCCGGGTGTCTGTCGTTCACTCATGGTTCGCTGCCTTCCCCCGCGCGGTGGTACCGACGGTCTTCTTCGGTGCCTTCAGTTCGACCTCGGTGCCCTGCCCGGGCACCGAGATCAGCTCGGCCGTGCCACCGAGGTCGCGCAGCCGGCCGCGGATCGACAGGGCCACGCCCAGCCGTCCCTCGCCCTCGGCCTCGGCGAGCCGCCCCTCCGGGATGCCGGGCCCCTCGTCGCGGACGGTGACGACCACCTCGTCCGGTTCGTCCTCGACCAGGATCCACGCGCGCGCCCGCTCACCGACGTGCGCGCGGACGTTGTCCAGCGCGGCGCCCACGGCGGCCGCCAGCTCCCGCGCGGCAGCCGGGGCCAGCAGGACCGGGGCGCCCGGTTCGGCGAGGTTCACCAGGGATCCGGCGTACGGGGCGAGCAGCGCGCGCAGATCGGCGGGGGCGTCCGGGTCCGCCCCCTCCGGTTCCTCGACCACCCGGACGACCGCGCCCTCGGCGGCGTCCTCCGAGACGCGGGAGACGGGTACCAGGCCGCCGGAGACCAGGGTGCGCAGGGCCACCTCCTGCTCACCGGCCAGCCGGCCCAGCTCGGCCGCCTCGCCGCCGATGACGGCGCCCCGGCGCTGCACCATGGCCAGCACCTGGAGGACGTTGTCGTGGATGTCCCGGGCGAGCCGCTCGCGTTCCCTGGTCGCCGCCTCGATCTCCAGGGCGCGCGCGAGGGTGCGCTCGGAGGCGCGGGCGACCTCGACGACGTAGCCGATGGCGATGGAGGCGACCCAGACGAGGATGACGTTGTGGACGGTGTCGCGGGCCGCGGTGCCGCGTTCGACCAGGTTGGCGACGGCGACGAGGGTGGAGGCCACGGCGGCCCAGCGCCAGCCGCCCTTGATGGCGAAGGCGAGCACGGACCCTGCGGTCCATATCGACGGCAGGGTCGGTCCGCCGTCCATGACGCGTTCGTGGGCGTCGGCGAAGGGCGTGAGCAGGATGCCGGTCAGCGCGACCGTGAGGTCGGCGGCGAGGAACCGCTTGGTGCAGCTCGCGGCGTTCGCGACCCTGGGGAGGGTGGCCAGGGTCCAGACGAGGAGGACCGCGTAGTAGCCGACGGCGAGCCAGGGCCGGGCGAAACCGGAGTAGGCGGTGGCGAAG
This sequence comes from Streptomyces sp. CS113, assembly GCF_002188365.1. Classification (NCBI taxonomy): domain Bacteria; kingdom Bacillati; phylum Actinomycetota; class Actinomycetes; order Kitasatosporales; family Streptomycetaceae; genus Streptomyces; species Streptomyces sp. CS113. Next base: position 6,325,673 of record NZ_KZ195574.1, on the reverse strand, counting down.
AAGCCGATCGCGTACAGCATGGTGAGCACGCGGTAGCCGGCGAGCGCGCGCCACAGCGGCTGCTCGACCGACATCCGCATGACTCTCTCGCGTCTGGCCATGTCCCCCCTCCCCGGGCCGTTGCGGGCTACGTCCCGGCCCGGTCCTTCCCGGCCTTCGCCGCCTTGCCCGCTTCCTTCTCGGCCTTCGCCGCCTCCGCGAGCTGCCGCTTCATGGCGGTCGCGTACATGTCGACGTACTCCTGGCCGGAGAGCTTCATGATCTCGTACATGACCTCGTCGGTCACCGCGCGGAGCACGAAGCGGTCGTGCTCCATGCCCTGGTAGCGGGAGAAGTCCAGCGGCTTGCCGATGCGGATGCCGGGCCGCATGAGCTTCGGCATCACCTGGCCGGGCGGCTGGATCTTCTCGGTGTCGATCATGGCGACCGGAATGACGGGCGCGCCGGTGGCGAGGGCCACGCGTGCCAGCCCGCCCGGCTTGCCGCGGTAGAGGCGGCCGTCCGGGGAGCGGGTGCCCTCGGGGTAGATCCCGAACAGCTCGCCGCGCTCCAGGACCTCTATGCCGCTCTTGATGGCGGCCTCCCCCGCGCCGCGCGCGCCGGAGCGGTCCACCGGGAGCTGGCCGACGCCCTTGAAGAAGGCGGCGGTGAGCCGGCCCTTGACCCCGGGGGTGTTGAAGTACTCGGCCTTCGCGATGAAGGTCACCTTGCGGTCGAGGACGGCGGGCAGGAAGAACGAGTCGGAGAACGACAGGTGGTTGCTCGCCAGAATGGCGGGCCCCCCGGCCGGGATGTACTCCAGGCCTTCCACCCAGGGCCGGAAGGCGAGCTTCAGCGACCCCCCGACGGTGACCTTCATCGCGCCGTACAACAACCGAGTGCCTCCCATGTCCGTGGGTCAGACCTTAACCCGCGGCGCCGTCAATGGCCCCGACGGCCCTGGTCGGTGTCAGTGCGGTCGCGTACGGTGAAAGACCCGCGAGTATCCCTGACGACAGGAGACCGAGACGTGTCGGTCCTGCCCGGAGCCGAGCCGTACCGCCACGAGGGCGGTGAGGCCGGCGTCCTCCTCTGTCACGGCTTCACCGGCTCCCCGCAGTCGCTGCGGCCGTGGGCCGAGTACCTGGCCGCGCGCGGTCTGACCGTGGCGCTGCCGCTGCTGCCCGGACACGGCACCCGCTGGCAGGACATGCAGGTCACCGGCTGGCAGGACTGGTACGCGGAGGTGGACCGCGAGCTGCGCGCCCTGCGCGAGCGCTGCGAGCGCGTCTTCGTGGCCGGTCTGTCCATGGGCGGCGCCCTTGCGCTGCGGCTCGCCGCCAAGCACGGGGACGCGGTCTCGGGCGTCGTCGTCGTCAACCCGGCGAACCGGATGCACGGCGTCGCCCAGCACGCCCTGCCGGTCCTGCGCCACCTGGTGCCCGCGACGAAGGGCATCGCCAGCGACATCGCCAAGCCGCTCAGCACGGAGCTGGGGTACGACAGGGTGCCGCTGCACGCGGCGCACTCGCTGCGCGCCTTCTTCCGTCTCGCCGACGGCGACCTGCCGCAGGTGACCCAGCCGCTGCTGCTGCTGCGCAGTCCGCAGGACCACGTGGTGCCGCCGGCCGACTCGGCGCGGATCCTGGGCCGGGTGTCGTCGACGGACGTGACGGAGGTCCTGCTGGAACAGAGCTACCACGTGGCGACGTTGGACCACGATGCGGACCGGATCTTCGCTCAGAGCGTCGCGTTCATCGGCCGGCTCGCGCCCGGTTCCGTCGGGGAACCGGAGTCCGGTCTCGGCAAGGAAGGGACGGCCGCAGGTGGCTGAGCACGACTCCGACCGCGAGGACCGCGAGGAGCGGGACCTGGAGCGGGAGCACCGTGAGGGACGGGAGCGCGCGGCGGACGGCGGCCCCGAGGCGCAGGACGTGCCGATCGACGAGGACGCCGCCTGGGCCGCGATCGTCGCCGGGTACGGGGAGGAGCCGCCGGACCCGCCGGGCGCCAAGCCGTTCAAGTCGGTCGAGGACCTGGCGCTGCTCGAGCCGGAGGTGAACGACGAGAAGCCCTCGGCGGACCGGCCCGCCTCGGACCGGCCGCTGGGCAGCTCGGTCGCCTTCGCGCCCGGCGTCGGTCCCCGCGACCACACGCCCGCCGAGCCGTCCGACGACGACTTCGACGCGGACGACGAGGGCCACTTCGTGCCGCCCGAGCCGCCACCGCTGCCCGATGCCGACCCCACGGCGAAGTTCGCCTGGCTGGGCGTGCTCGGCGGTCCGGTGCTGCTCCTGCTGGCGGTGGTGCTCGGCTGGGACATGACCTGGTGGCTGACGACCCTGAGCATCGGCGGCTTCCTCGGCGGCTTCGCCACCCTGGTCATGCGGATGCGCACGGGCGACGAGGACGACGACGATCCGGGGCGGGGCGCGGTGGTGTAGCCGGGCGGCGGCCTGCCCCCCCAGGGGGGTCAGGCGGTCGCGGGTACGCGGAGGGCGGTCAGGACCGGGAGGTGGTCCGTGGCCGCCCTCAGGTCGTCCTCGGCCACCCCGGGCAGTCCCGACGGCACCCCGCAGCCCAGCACCTCGACGCCCTCGGTGACGAAGACCGCGTCGATGCGGCGGTCCGGGGCGGTGGCGGGGAAGGTGTACTCGCCGCCCCACGGCTCCGCGGTCCAGCAGTCGCGCAGCCCGTCCCCGAGCCGCCGGAAGGTGCGCCCGCCGGGGCGCTCGTTCAGGTCGCCGCCCGCCACGGCGTGCGTCACACCGAGGGCGGCCAGGTGCTTGAGGAACAGCCCGGCCTGTTCGTGGCGCTCGTCGGCGTCCAGTGACAGGTGGGTGCTGAGGACGCCGAGACGGGCCCCGCCGATCCGGACCACGGCGGCGGCGATGCCGCGGCGGTGCCGGCCGGGGGTGAGCGGGAGCAGCACGTCCTCGGTGCGCTCCACGGTCGCCCGCAGGGAGCAGAGCAGCGCGGGGCCCGCGGCGGTTCCGCCGCCGGAGAGGAGCACCAGGTCCGCCGCGCGGGCCAGGCGGGTGAGCTTCTTGCGCCAGCGGAAGAAGCGCGGGGCCTCCTGGAGGAGGACGAGGTCGGGTGCGCAGGCCTTGATGACGCGGGCGACGGCGTCGGTGTCGTCCCGCAGCGAGCGGATGTTGTAGCTCAGGACGCGGATGACCGCGGAACCGTCGGGCTCGGTGCGGGAGTTGGGGAGCGCGGGGAGGGACGTTGCCATGCCGTCAATTTACGGGACCGCATGATCAGGCGCCTCACGGGCCGGGGCGCGGGGATCGTGGGCGACTGCCGGTGGTACGTGGCTTGTCGCGGCCGCGGGGCGGAGCCCCGAATGGACTCCGCCCCGCGCCCCTGAGGTCGGGACGGTACCCGTCGCCCGAAAAGCGACCGTTACATGATCGGGTCGGGCTCCCGGGCCAGGTCGGCCGCGCCGACCAGGCCCGCCTTGTTGCCGAGCTGGGCGGCGACCACGTCGGCGACCGGGCGCCAGTTGCCGCCGACCAGCCAGCGCTTGTACGACTTGCGGATCGGGTCGAGGACCAGGTCGCCCTCGTCCGAGAGGCCGCCGCCGACGATGAACGCGGACGGGTCGAAGAGCGAGGCCAGGTCGGCCAGGCCGGCACCGGCCCAGCGGGCCAGCTCCCGGTAGGAGTCGACGGCGACCGGGCAGCCCTGGCGGGCGGCGACCGAGATGTGCTTGCCCTCGATGCCGTCCGGGGTGCCGTCACCGAGCGCGAGCAGCACCTCGGCGCGCTCGGGGGTGGCGTTGGCACGCTGCTTGGCGTACCGCACCAGCGCCCGGCCCGACGCGTACTGCTCCCAGCAGCCCTGCGAACCGCAGCCGCACAGCAGGCCGTCCGGCACCATGCGGATGTGGCCGAACTCGGCGGCCACGCCGAAGTGGCCGCGGCGCAGCTTGTTGCCGATGATGATGCCGCCGCCGAGGCCGGTGCCGAGGGTGATGCAGATGACGTTGCGGTGGCCCTTGCCGCCGCCGAACTTGTACTCGCCCCAGGCCGCGGCGTTGGCGTCGTTCTCCACGACGACCGGGAGGCCGACGCGGGCCTCGACCTTCTCCTTGAGCGGCTCCTGGCGCCAGTCGATGTTGGGCGCGAAGTAGACCGTGGAGCGCTGGCGGTTGACGTATCCGGCGGCACCGATGCCGACGCCGACGATCTCGTGTCCCACGCGCGCGCCCTCCACCGCGGAGGCGATGGCGTCCACGATGGCCTCGGGTGTGGTGGGGGTCGGCACCTTGTGGGTCGAGAGGATGTTGCCTTCCTCGTCGACCACGCCGGCCGCGATCTTCGTGCCGCCGATGTCGACGCCGATGGTGAGTCCCATGAATCCCTCAGTTCGGTCGAGCCCCGCTAAGGGCAACCGTACCCGAGGCGGCGCTCAGTCCAGGTCGATGCGCTGTCCCGGGCCGGTGCCCTCGTCGCCCTCGTCACGGCCGTCGGTGCCGTGTCCGTCCTGGTCACGGGGGTCGCGGGGATCTCCGGGCGCGGTGTCGCCGGTGGTCCAGCGGCGTTCCTGGTTCTGGACGGCGGAGCGGTAGGCGGCGAGGAGTTCGCCGCCGGCGGCGGCGAGGTGGTCGAACAGGTCCGGGTTGCGCTCGATGACCGGTTCGACGGCGGCCTTCGCCTGCTGCACGACCTGCCGGACCACCTGCTGGGCGGCGGGTCCGGCGACCTGGCCGAGCAGCGGTGACTGGAGACCGGACAGCTTGTCCGCGACGGTGTCGACGAGCCGGCGCAGCTCCTCGGCGGCGGAGCCGGGCGGCGGCCCGTACTCGGCACGGCGGCGGGCCTTCTCCGCCTCCAGGTCCTCGGCACACGCCGTGGCCCAGGCGTCGGCGTCGGTCGCTCGCGTCTCGTCGACCGCGTCGGCCTCGTCGGGGCGGGGGGCCTCGGACGGGGGGAGCTCTTCGCTCATGACGGACTCCTGACTACGGTTCGTCCTTACGACGTTACCCGAACGGGCCCGTGCTCCGGCGGGTCCTGTCGGGTCAGCGTCCCCGCGGCCACAGTTCCGGGTCCGGCGCGAACCGCACGGCGAGTGTGCCGTCCCGCAGCGCGGCCCCCTCCACGGTGCAGCGGCGCAGTGCGGAGGGCAGCGGGACGACGCGGCGGAAGGGCCCGGCGGCGACGACCAGTTCGTCACCGCGGCGGATCAGGTCGAGGTCCTCGCGCACGGCGCCGGGCAGCGGGATGTGCCAGACCAGCACGCCGTCCTCGGCCAGCCGGTCGGTGACGGGCCACTCGACCGGGGAGGCGTCCGCGTTGACGCCGGGCACGTCGAGGGCCGCGAGGTCGTCGGTGCCGCGCGGGTCGCGGCCCAGATGGGCGACGGCGCGTACGTCGTACGTACCGCGCCACTCCTCCAGGGTCTTGCGCTGCTGGGCGAGCGGGCCGCTGAGCCAGCTGTCCGCCGGGGTGTCCTCGGGCAGGACGCGGTTGGCGACCAGGAGGTCGGTGCGCAGGCCGCGCAGGGCGAGGCCGAGGGCGGCGGCGCGGACGGCGTCGGCCCCGGCCGGTCCGGGTTCGGCGACCAGCCGTACGGCGGTGTGCCGGTCGGCCAGTACGGCCTCGGCGGCGGCGAGTTCCAGGTCCCAGCGTGCGGTGGCCTCGTACAGCGCCTCGGTCGGCATGGGGACGCCCGCGAGCCGGCCGAGGACGGGGCGCAGGGCGCGGGCGGCCTGCCGCTCGGGCGGGAGCAGGCGGCGCAGGCAGCGGCGCAGTTCCTCGGGCGCGGCGAGCAGGGCGAGGGCGCGGGGCGCGGGCGGCAGGTCGACGACGAGGAGGTCGTGCGCCTCGGCGAGGGCGGCCTCGCGCAGGGCGCGCAGCAGGGCGAGATCCTCGGCGCCGGGCAGCGGGGTGAGGTCCTCGGGGTCGAGGCGGGAGGCGCCGAGGAGGTCGAGCGCGGAGGCGGCGCGGTCCTGGAGGGCGGCGAGGCCGTCCCGGAAGCCCTGGGCGGCGTCGGGGCGCCAGACGGTGAGGCCGGGTTCCACGGGGGTCGGCGCCGGACCGGTGCGCACGCCGAGCACGGCGCCGAGGGTGTCGTCGCGGTCGGTGCCGAGGAGGAGGGTGCGGGTGCCCTCGCGGGCGGCGGTGAGCGCGGTGGCGGCGGCGACGGTGGTACGGCCGGTGCCGCCGGGGCCCGTGATCAGGAGGGTGCGCATGGGGGTGAACGGTACCTGGGGCTCCGCCGGTTGGGCTGGTGACCGGCGGGGTGCGCTGCCCGGCGTTGCGGGGTGCCTCCCAGGCCGTTCAGGCACTGGAGGAGGCACGACTGCCCGCAGCGGGGTTACTTCGACTCGACTCGCTTCTTCAGGCCGGCCAGGGCTCGGTCGATGATGACCTTTTCCGCCTTGCGCTTGATCATGCCGAGCATCGGGATCTTGACGTCCACCGTGAGCCGGTAGGTGACCTCCGTGCCCGTGCCCGCCGGGCGGAGCAGGTAGGAGCCGTCGAGGGAGCGCAGCATCTGGGACTTCACCAGCGTCCAGGACACCTCGTGCTCGCCGGTCCAGGTGTAGCCCAGCGTCTGGTCGTCCTTGATCGCCCCGGCGTCCATGACGAGCCGGACCTGCTCGGCACGCCCCTGTTCGTCAGTCGCGAGGACCTGCGCCTCCTTCACCTCGCCGGTCCAGTCCGGGTAGCGGGCGAAGTCGGCGATCACCGCCATGACGTCGGCCGGGGCCGCCTCGATGGTGATGCTCGAGCTGGTGTGTTCCGCCATCGCCGTGGCTCCTCCGGATGCGGGCCGCTACTGGGGGGCGTCGTGCGCCCGTCGCGCGCACGTGTGTGCCGCGTGCAGGCTATCGCGCACGGGGAGCGCACATGCCACCACCCACCTGCACGGGTCCGCACCGCGCGGTCACCACTCCAGCGCCCACGGCCGTCCCGTCGACGCGAAGTGGCCGACGTTCACGCATTCGGTCGCGCCGACGCGCATCCGCCGTACCAGCGGCTGGTGGACGTGCCCGAACAGGGCGTAGCGCGGGCGGGTGCGGCGGATGGCGTCCAGCAGCGCGCGGCTGCCCCGCTCGAAGCGCCGGGCGACCGTGTCGTAGACCAGTTCCGGCACCTCGGGCGGGATGTGGGTGCACAGCACGTCCACCTCGCCGACGGCCTCGATCTTCGCGGCGTACTCCTCGTCGCTGATCTCGTACGGCGTGTTCATCGGGGTGCGCAGCCCGCCGCCGACGAAGCCGAAGACGCGGCCGCCGATCTCCACCCGCTCCCCGTCGAGCACGGTGGTGCCGGGGCCGGCGTACTCGGGCCACAGCGGGGGCACGTCGACGTTGCCGTAGGTGGCGTACGTCGGGGTGGGGAAGGCGGCGAACAGCTCGGCGTACTGCCTGCGCACCGCCTGCTCGATCAGCTCCCGCCGGTCCCCGTCGACCCCGGCCCAGAGCCGCGTCCCGAACTCCCGTGCCTCGGCGAAGCGGCGGGCGGTGCGCAGCGCGACGATGCGGTCGGCGTTCGCGACGCCGAACAGGTCGGGGAAGATGCCGCGCGAGTGGTCGGCGTAGTCGAGGAAGAGGACCAGGTCCCCGAGGCAGATCAGGGCGTCGGCGCCCTCGCCGGCCCTGGCCAGGTCGCGGGCGTTGCCATGGACGTCGCTGACCACGTGGACGCGCGTGGTCGTGTTACGGGGCGGTGTGGGTGCCATGGCGATCAAGCGTAAGCAGCGCGCGCGTGCTGTGAACAGTGGCGGTCGGACCTGCGGTTACTGGCTGGTCCGCTGATCCGTCGACTACTGTGCGCAAAGCAAACCCCATCCGTGTGACGCAGCGAACATCTCGCGGGGACCCCCTGTCGGAGAACGCATACCGGCGGGTAACGTCCGGGCAGTCCAGTCGTGCTCTGGATTTCAACATGTGAATCCCGCATGAGTCCTCCGGAGCCACAGCCCGAGCCTTGGACCGCACCGTCGCATCGCATAACGTCGTGGCGCCGGCGCCTTATGAGGAGCAGCAGTCTTGCGCGAGTTCAGCCTTCCGGCCTTGTACGAGGTCCCCGCGGACGGAAACCTGACCGACATCGTCCGCAGAAACGCCGCGCAGCATCCGGACGTCGCCGTCATCGCCCGCAAGGTGTCGGGCGCCTGGCAGGACGTGACCGCGCGCACCTTCCTCGCCGAGGTGCACTCCGCCGCCAAGGGCCTGATCGCCTCCGGTGTCCAGCCGGGCGACCGGGTCGCACTGATGTCCCGCACGCGCTACGAGTGGACGCTGCTGGACTTCGCGATCTGGAGCGCGGGCGCGATCACCGTGCCGGTGTACGAGACCAGTTCGCCGGAGCAGGTGCAGTGGATCCTCGGCGACTCGGGTGCCACGGCGTGCGTCGTGGAGTCGGCCGGGCACGCCGCCGCCGTCGAGTCGGTGCGCGAGCGGCTGCCCGCCCTCAAGAACGTCTGGCAGATCGACGCCGGCGCCGTGGAGGAGCTGGGGCGGCTGGGCCAGGACGTCACGGACCGGACCGTCGAGGAGCGCGGCTCGATCGCGAAGGCCGACGACCCCGCGACCATCGTCTACACCTCGGGCACCACGGGCCGCCCGAAGGGCTGCGTCCTCACCCACCGCAGCTTCTTCGCGGAGTGCGGCAACGTGGTGGAACGGCTGCGTCCGCTCTTCCGTACCGGTGAGTGCTCCGTCCTCCTCTTCCTGCCGCTCGCCCACGTCTTCGGGCGCCTGGTCCAGGTCGCGCCGATGATCGCGCCGATCAAGCTGGGCAACGTCCCCGACATCAAGAACCTCACCGACGAGCTGGCGGCCTTCCGGCCCACGCTGATCCTCGGCGTGCCGCGCGTCTTCGAGAAGGTGTACAACTCGGCGCGCGCCAAGGCGCAGGCCGACGGCAAGGGCAAGATCTTCGACAAGGCCGCGGACACCGCGATCGCGTACAGCAAGGCCCTGGACACCCCATCCGGCCCGTCCGTGGGCCTGAAGCTCAAGCACAAGGTCTTCGACAAGCTCGTCTACAGCAAGCTCCGCACGGTCCTCGGCGGCCGCGGCGAGTACGCCATCTCCGGCGGCGCCCCGCTCGGTGAGCGGCTCGGTCACTTCTTCCGCGGCATCGGCTTCACCGTCCTTGAGGGCTACGGCCTCACCGAGTCCTGTGCGGCCACCGCCTTCAACCCCTGGGACCGGCAGAAGATCGGCACGGTCGGCCAGCCGCTGCCCGGCTCCGTGGTGCGCATCGCGGACGACGGCGAGGTGCTGCTGCACGGCGAGCACCTGTTCAAGGAGTACTGGAACAACCCGGGGGCGACCGCGGAGGCGCTGGCCGACGGCTGGTTCCACACCGGTGACATCGGCACCCTCGACGAGGACGGCTATCTGCGGATCACCGGCCGCAAGAAGGAGATCATCGTCACGGCCGGCGGCAAGAACGTCGCCCCGGCCGTCATAGAGGACCGCATCCGCGCGCACGCGCTGGTCGCGGAGTGCATGGTGGTCGGCGACGGGCGGCCCTTCGTGGGCGCGCTGGTCACCGTCGACGAGGAGTTCCTGGGCCGCTGGTGCGCGGAGCACGGGAAGCCGGCCGGGTCGACCGCGGTGTCGCTGCGGGACGATCCGGACCTGCTCGCGGCGATCCAGGACGCGATCGACGACGGGAACGCGGCGGTGTCCAAGGCGGAGTCGGTGCGCAGGTTCCGGGTGCTGGGGGCGCAGTTCACCGAGGACTCGGGGCACCTGACGCCGTCGCTGAAGCTGAAGCGGAACGTCGTGGCGAAGGACTACGCGGACGAGATCGAGGCGATCTACGCCAAGTAGCCGGGCGGGGGCGCCTCATGGGGTGCCCCCTTGTCGCCGCGGGCGGGCGCGGGTCATCGTGGCTGATCGCGCCCGCGCGGCGGAGCCGCACATGTCACAGCCCCGCGCCCCTGAGCACCTCCCCTCCCCCTGCTGCCGAAGGCGCCCCGGGCTACAACAACGCCTTCAGGTGCTCCGCCAGCAGGTCCCAGCGCCACTTCTCCTCGACCCACGCCCTGCCCCGCTCGCCCATCCTGCGGCGGAGTTCCGGGTCGGCGAGGAGGGTGGTGATGCGGTCGGCGGACTCGTCCGGGTCGGCGCCGCGGACCACCCAGCCGGTCTCCCCGTCGAGTACGGCGTCCGGCGCGCCGCCCGAATCGCCGGCGACGACGGGCAGGCCGGTCGCGGAGGCCTCCAGGTAGACGATGCCCAGGCCCTCCACGTCGAGGCCGCCCCGGCGGGTGCGGCAGGGCATGGCGAAGACGTCCCCGGCGCCGTAGTGCGCGGGCAGTTCGGACCAGGGCACGGCGCCGGTGAAGCGGACGGAGGCGGCGACGCCGGTCTCCTCGGCGAGGCGGCGCAGGTCCTTCTCGTAGGGGCCGCCGCCGACGATCAGCAGGACGGCGTCCGGCTCGGCGGCGAGGATCCGCGGCATCGCCCGGATCAGGGTGTCCTGGCCCTTGCGCGGGACCAGACGGGAGACGCAGACCACGACGGGGCGCTCGGTGAGGCCGAGGCGGGCGCGCACCTCGTCGCCGCCGCTGGCCGGGTGGAAGGTCTTCTCGTCGACGCCGGGCGGCAGTTGCACCATCCGGGCGGCGGCCTCCGGCGTGAGCGCGCCCGCGATCCGGGAGCGCGTGTACTCGCCGAGGTAGGTGATCGTGTCCGTCGACTCCCCGATCCGGCGCAGCAGTTGCCGGGCGGCGGGCAGTTGGGCCCAGCCCGCCTCGTGGCCGTGGGTGGTGGCGACCAGGCGCTCGGCGCCCGCCTTGCGCAGGGCCGGGGCCATCAGGCCGAGGGGGGCGGCCGCGCCGAACCACACCGACGTGCAGCCGTGCTCGCGCAGCAGGCCCACTGCCCGCCGGGTGGCGCCCGGCGTCGGCAGCAGCATCGTCGTGCGGTCCCGTACGACGGTGAAGGGCTGCTCGGCGTCGAAGGCGGCGGTGGCCTCGATGCCCTCGCGGCTCCGCTTCCAGGTGGAGGCGTAGACGAGCAGCCGCTCGGGGTCCAGGCGTAGCGCCATGTTGTGCAGGAAGGCCTGGATGCCGCCCGGGCGGGGCGGGAAGTCGTTCGTCACGATCAAGGTCTTGCGCACGCCGCCGACCCTACCGAACCGTCCGCCGGGTGCCGGGCCCGGCCGCGTCCTGTGGCACGTCCCCGGGGGTCCGGGTCATCATGGCCGCACCGGCGGACAAGCCGGTACGAGGCGGGGACAGGCAGGTAGGGGCGGGGACAAGCAGGTACGGACGGGCGCGAACGGGCAGGGAGCACGTGGACACGAGGGACGCGGTCCGGTCACCGCTGTGGTTGCCGACGGTCTGGGGCGCCACGCGGCTGGTGCTGCTGCTGTCCGTGCTGAAGGTGCTGGCCTTCCCGGGTCCGGACGTCACGAGCGACGTGTCCGTCATCTACCGGGACTGGTCGGACGTCCTGCGCACCGGAACGTTTCCGCTGTCGGACGTCACCTGGCAGTACCCGCCGGCGGCGGCCCTCGCGATCCTCTCCCCCGGCCTGCTGCCCTTCCTGGAGTACGCGACGGCCTTCTTCGTCCTCGCCTGCGTCACGGACGCCGCGGTCCTCGCGCTGCTGTGGCACGCGGGCCGGGGGGCGGGACGGTCGCCGCGCGGGGCGTGGGTGTGGGTCGTGGGCGTGCCGCTGCTCGGGCCGACGGTGTACGCCCGCTACGACGTGATGGTCACGGCCGTCGCGGTGGCCGCGCTGCTCGCCGCCGGGCGGCATCCGCGGGTGGCGGGGGCCCTGGCGGCCCTCGGGGCGCTGCTGAAGGTGTGGCCGGCGCTGGTGCTGGTCGGGATGCGGGGGTGGCGGCCGTGGATCGCGGCCGCGGTGAGCGGGGCGGGGCTGGCCGTGCTGTGCGCGGTGTCGATGCCCGGGGCGTTCGCGTTCCTGACGTTCCAGCGCGAGCGGGGCGTCGAGGTGGAGTCGGTGGGCTCCCTGGTCTTCCACGTCGCCCGGCACTTCGGCTGGGAGGGCGGGGTGCTGCTGAACTACGGCTCGATGGAGTTCCTGGGCCCGCACGTGGACACGGTCGGCACCATCTCGCTGGGACTGAGCGCGGTGGGGTTCGGCTGGCTGCTGCTGTGGCGGCTGCGGGCCTCGCGGCCGGCGGCCGGCCGGTTCGCGGCGCACACGGCGGCGGACGCGGCCTTCGTGGCGGTGCTGTTGTTCACGGTGACCAGCCGGGTGATCAGCCCGCAGTACCTGGTGTGGCTGGTGGGCCTCGGCGCGGTCTGCCGGTGCTTCCGGACGAGCCGGATGCGGGTGCCGGTGGCCCTGGTGCTGGCGGCGACCCCGCTGACGCTGCTGGAGTTCCCGCTCCTGTTCGCGGACGTGGTGGGGAGCACGCCCCTGGGCATCACGCTCCTGTCCGTCCGCAACGGCCTGCTGGTGGCCGCCGCCCTCCTCGGCGCCCGCGCCCTGTGGCGCGGCCCGGCACGCCACGGGTCCCCGGCCCCGGCCGCGCCCTCCGAGCGCCCGGACCGCACCACGGCTCCCGCGGACACCGGCGCCGGCACGCCGTGACCCCCTCCGGCGCCACGGCCGCCGGGCACCCGCGGCTCAGGCGAGCCGCGCACGCAGATACGCCTGCCAGCGCGCCGTGAAGTCGTCCGGCGTCGTGCCGAGCACCTCGCGCAGGGCGTCCTCGACCGCTCCGGCGCGCTGGTCGTGGGCGCCCACCGCGCGGTAGAAGGCGTCCAGCCGGTCCTCGCCCCACTGCTCGGCGATCATCCGGCAGGCCAGCCAGCCGCCCTCGTAGGCCCGGGCCAGTTCCTCCGCCTCGGCGGTGAAGCCGAAGTCCTCGTCCGTCGGCAGCCGCGCGGGCACCCGGCCCCCGGCGACCGCCTCGGCCAGCTCGGGGGCGGCCTGGACGGCGCTGCGTCCGGTGTCGCGGTAGCCGACCCAGTCGGCGTAGCCCTCGGAGAGCCACAGCGGGGTGGCCGAGGTGGTGTCGGCGCGGGTGGCGACGTGGGTGGTCTCGTGGGTGAGCACGACCTGCTTGCCGAGGCTGCCGAGCAGTCCGTAGGCGTCGGGGTTGACGATGATCCGGTCCGCGGGGGCGTGTTCCCGGCCGCCCGTCTCCCCGGTGGTGACCGCGGCGATGCCCCGGTAGGACGAGGCCGGGGAGCCGAGCAGGCCCGCCATGCCCTCCACCGACCGGGGGACGACCACGACCACCCGGCGGGACCAGTCGCCGTCCCAGGCGTCCGAGACGGCCGGCACCGCCCGGTCGGCCAGGTCGGCGAAGCGGCGCAGCATCGCGGTGGACTGCCCGACGCCGAGGACGAGGCTGTGCGTCCCGCGGACGACCTCGACCGCGCCCTGGTCCCAGGGCTGCTGGCCGGACTCCTTGGCGGGGCGGTCGGAGTCGACGGCCCACGTCCCGCCCCCGCCGTCCCGGCTCAGCCGCACGGTGCGGCCCGCGGTGACGGGGCCCCGGTCGTAGCCCTCGACGCGGTAGCGCAGTTCGACGTCGGCGGTGGCGGTGTCGCCGGTGCGCTCCACGTCCCGCACCCGGTAGGACCAGGCGGCCAGCGGGAGCGCGCTCAGGTGGCCGAAGCCCGTACCGGTGCCGGTGCGCCCGTAGGCGGCCGCGTCGTGGGCGAGGACGGCCGCCGCACGCCGGTCCAGGACCCGCTGGACGTCGGCCCGGGCCGGGTCGGCCGCGGTCCGGCCGCCGCAGCCCACGAGCGCGAGCGGCAGCAGGCACAGCGCCACCACCGAGAACCCCGACACCCGCCTTCGACCAGCCATCTTCCCGATCGTACGGGCGCGGGGCCGCGGAAGGCACCGGGTCGGGGGACGCGGCGGGGCGGAGGGGCCGCGGGGTCACACCCGGGTGATCGAGGAGACCGGCATCATGCCGACCGGGTCGTAGCGCACCGGCGCGCCGGGGTAGGGCGCGTGGATCACCTGCCCGTTGCCGGCGTACATGCCGATGTGGCTGGCGTCGTCGCGGTAGGCGACCAGGTCGCCGGGGCGCGCCTCCGCCAGGGACACCCGCTGTCCGGCGCCGGACTGCGCCTGCGAGGTGCGCGGGATGCCGACACCGGCCTGCGCGTACGCCCACTGGGTCAGGCCCGAGCAGTCGAAGCCGGAGGGGCCGTTGGCGCCCCAGACGTAGGGCTTGCCGAGGGCGGAGCGGGCGGCGGCGAAGGCGGCCGCGGCCCGGCCGGAGGCGGGGGCGGCGGCACCGGCGAGGGCAGTGAGGTCCTCGCGGCCCGAGCGGGACCCGCGCTGGTAGGCGGCGCGTTCGTCGTCGGGCAGGGCGGCGAGCAGCGCGCGGGCCTTGGCGAGCTTGCGCTCCACGGTCTTCTTGTGGGCGGCGACGGCCTTGCGGCCCTTCTCCAGCTCGGTGAGCTTGCGGGCCGCCTCCGCCCGGTCCTGGGCCAGGTCGCGCATCGCCCGCTGGAGCTGCCTCAGCTCGCCCGCCTGGCGGGTGGTGATCCGGTCCAGCACGGAGGCCCGGTCGAGGTAGTTGTCCGGTTCGGCGGAGAGCAGCAGCGCGAGGGAGGGGTCGATGCCGCCGGAGCGGTACTGGGCGCCGGCCAGCGAACCGAGCGCGTCCCGCATGCTGTTGACGCGTTCCTGCTGCCGGGCGATGGACTCCTGTGCGGTCGTGACCTGCTCGCGCAGCGCGTCGGTGCGCGCGTCGGCCTTGTTGTAGGCCTCGGTCGCCTGCTCCGCCTCGGTGTGGAGCCGGTCCACCTCCGCCCGCCGGTCGTCGTGCGGGGCGGCCGCGGCCGGTACGGCGCCCAGGAGCGCGGCGGCCACGGAGAGCAGGCCGACGGCGGCGGTGGAGCCGCGGTCGAACCCGGATGGTGCAAGGCGGCGATGGGACCCCACGGGAAGCCGCACTCCTTCCGCTGGCGGACAGGGAAACGCGGCAGACAGTAACCCCACGGCGGGGCACCGGCCAACGACCCGAGGGGCCGCGCAACACGGCGCCCCGCCGCTGACGCAGGTCACCGGCGGGGCGGGGGGTCACAGGGCCCGGACGTGATTCGCCCGAACGGGCGGCACGGCGGGGGTGACTTCGGGTGGTGCGGAGGGCGCCGGGATCAGACCCGGACGCCGAACATGAACGGGCCGCCGATGGTGCCCATCGACTCGTAGCGGACGTTCGTGCCGGTGCGCGGCGCGTGCAGGACCTGGCCGTTGCCGGCGTAGAGGCCGACGTGGTGCAGGTCGCTGAAGAAGAAGACGAGGTCGCCGACCTGGAGGTCGCTCATCGAGGAGATGCGCGTGCCGTAGTTGGCCTGCGCCTGGGAGGTGCGCGGAATGCCGACGCCGGCCTGCGCGTACGCCCAGGAGGTCAGGCCCGAGCAGTCGAAGGAGGACGGGCCGGTGGCGCCGTAGACGTACGGCGTGCCTATCTTGCCCTGGGCGGCGGCGAAGGCGGCGCCCGCGCGGCCGGAGGCAGGGGTGCTCTTGCCGCCGGTGAGGACCTGGCGCTCGCTGGCGCGGTTGGAGCGCTGCTCCTCCTGCTGGAGGGCGGCCTTCTCCTGCGCGGTGAGCGTGTTGAGCAGCTTCTGCGCGGACGAGAGCTTGCCCTGGACCTGCTTCTTCTTCTTGCCCAGTTCGGTGCGGGTGGCGGAGAGGTCCTTGAGCTTCTCGGACGCCTCGGAGCGCTGCTGGGCGAGGTCGCGCTGCTTGGTCTGGATCTTCTTCAGCGCCTCGACCTGCTGACCGCTGAGCTGGTCGAGGGTGGAGGCCTTGTCCAGGTAGTTGTCCGGGTCGGCGGACAGGAAGAGCTGGAGGGAGGGGTCGATGCCGCCGGAGCGGTACTGGGCGCTGGCCATCGAACCGAGGCCGTCGCGCAGCTCGTTGAGCTCCTCCTGGCCGCGGGCGACGTTGTCCTGGAGGGTGGAGATCTCCTTCTGGAGCTTCTCCTGCTTCTCCTTGGCGCCGTTGTACTTCTCGGTGGCCTGCTCGGCCTCCTCGTAGAGCTTGTCGACCTTGGCCTTGACCTCGTCCTTGCTCGGCTTCTCGCTCGGGGCGGCGTTGGCGGCCTGGGAGCTGAGAGCGACAGCGGCGGCGGCAGCGGTGGTGAGCACGGTCACGCGCGTGCGGCTCGGCTGCTTGGGACGACGGTGGGACGCCACGGAGACGAGCTCCTTCTTGAGAGGGATCACCCGTTCGAGGGTTCGAAGGGTGACCCTAGTGACCCACTCGTGATCAGTTCAAATCCTCCGCCGAAAAATCACGGTTACGCACCGCGATTTCCGCCGCAACTCACCTGCTGTGACACCCTTCTGACGCTACGTTGCGTGACGCTTCCGTCAATTCGGGCATAGAACGCCTACGTCACGGTTGGTACGGAAGTGAAGAGAAGTGGCCGGAAGCCAACGGCAGATCAGGAAAGCCGCTTGAGGAGCACCACGGACGCCACCGGGCGTGCGCCCGCGCGCGCCACGCCGTCGGCGACCTCGCGGTCGGTGGAGACGACGATGACCGGCCGGCCCGGCGGCTCGGCCCGCACCAGCTGGCGGATCAGCTCGTCGGCGGTGACGCCGGGCTTGGAGAACAGCACCCGTACCCCGCGCGGCGGCGCGAGCAGCACCGGCGCCACGAGTTCGGCCCCGTCGAAGACGCAGGTCATCTCGGCGCCGGTCTGCGCGGCCAGCTGGGAGAGCTGGCCGAGCAGCCGCAGCCGCTGCTTCTCCAGCGGCATCTGCGGATAGCCGGTCTTGGTGACGTTGTAGCCGTCGACGACCAGGTGCGCCTGCGGCAGCGCCAGCAGCTGGTCGAGGATCGCCGGGTCGTTCTCGGACAGGGCCCGGTTGGCGATGTCCTTCGGCGTCATCCGGCCGGGCTCGACCGCGTCCACGGTCTCGGCGGGCCGCACGGACACCGGGGGCAGCGCCAGCTCGCGGCGCAGCCCCTGGGTGGCGTCGAGGAGGGTGTCCAGGAGCAGCCGTACGCGCATGTCCTCGACGCTGCGCCCCTCGCGGGCGGCCTTGCGGGTGGCCTCCAGGGCCGCCTCGGCCTCCCCCAGGCGGGTCTTGAGCCGCCGGGTCTCGCTCTCGGCGGCGGACACCTGGGTCTGCCCCTCGGCCCGTACCGCGTCCAGCTCGGCCTGGACCTTGCGCAGCGCCGCCTCGCCGCGCTTGACGTCGCTGAGGGCGGAGCGCAGCTTGCGGTGCAGCGCCTCGGCCTCCCGCTTCGCCGCGTCCAGCTCGGTGCGCAGCCGCTCGGTCTCGGTCCTGGTGTGCTCCCGGGCCCGGGCCAGCTCCTCGTGCAGCCGCTCCAGCTCCGCCCGGTTCTCCTCGCCGGCGCGCTCGGCGTCCGCGCGCTGCGCCTCCTCGCCGGCGGCGGTGACCAGTTTCACCCAGCCGTGCGGGCGCAGCACGTAGGCCGCGGCGGCCACGTCGAGCGGGTCGGCGGCCGGGAGCGCGGACCCGGCGTCCAGGGCCTCGGCCAGCTCGGGCTGGGTGTCGCGGAACTTCTCGCCGATGCGCTGGCGGAAGAGCGGGTCGGTCTCCACGGCGGCGGCCATGGCGTTGCCGGCGAACTTGGCCCGGCGGTTCGGGGCGAACCTGGCGTACTGCCTGAGCTGCGCGGGCAGCTCGCCGAGGGTGAGTGAGCCGAAGCCGTCGGACACGATCTGCACGACCCGGCGGCGCACGCCGTCGGGCAGCGGGCGGTCGAGCACCTCAGCGGCGCCGTCGCCCGGCCCCCCGCCGTGTGTCTCCACCATCCGTCACCCCAATGTCTCAGGGCGATCCCGGGCCGGAATCGCCTTGTGCGGGGCCGCTCCGCTCAGGAGGCGGCACCCGGCCTGTCCACGAGTTCCACCTGGTCCACGGCGTTGCACCAGCGGCACCGCACCGACTCGATGGTCTCACTGAGCACCTCGCGCTCCTCCACCGTCGGCTCGCCGGCCAGATCGAGGTGCACGTACTCGACGACCTTCGAGGCCCGGGTCACGTCGAAGCGGGTGAGGTTGCCGCAGAGGGTGCAGCGCCACCGCGTCGTGTCGGTCGGCAGGGGAACCGTCATCGTGGCTGTTCACTCTCTTCCAGTGTCGGTGACGCGCCGGGCTCCCCGGGGCGTGTGGCACGTAACCCTACGGCCTGGCGGGTACCCGACGCCCGCGTGTCCACGGCGGCGAGGCGCTATGAGCCCTCGCGCCCGTTACGTCATGCTCTGTGTCCATGATCCGCAACTGGAGCAAGGCGGTCCGCAGAACGGTCACGACGGCCCGGGCGCTCGTCCCCGCCCGCTCGTCGCGACGCCGGGCGGCGCCGGTGACGTACACGCTGATCACGCTGTGCTGCCTGCTGTTCCTGATCAGCCCGGCGGCGGGCCTGAACCCGGTGTACGGCACCGGGGAGGAGCTGCTCGCGGCGCAGCGCGCCTACTTCCGGCGCTGGGGCGTGATCCCCGCAGAACTGTTCGAGGACTCCCCCGGATCGGCGCTCACCCCGGCCACGGCGCTGTTCGTGCACGGCAGCTGGGTGCACCTGCTGGGCAACATGCTCTTCCTCTACGTCTTCGGCGCGATGACCGAGGAACGGATGGGCCGGCTCCAGTTCGCCCTGTTCTACCTCGGCTGCGGCTACCTGGCCCTGGTGGGCTACGCGGGCGCCAACGCCCACTCCCAGGAGTCCCTGGTCGGCGCCTCGGGGGCGATCTCCGCGGTCCTCGGCGCGTTCCTGTTCCTCTTCCCGCGGGCCCGGGTGACCAGCCTGCTGCCCTTCCTCTTCTTCCTGCCGCTGCGCTTCCCGGCCTGGGTCGTGCTGCCGTTCTGGGTTTCCCTTCAGTGGCTGGCCGCCGGGCGGGCCGGAGACGGGCCGGGGGTGGCGTACCTGGCGCATCTGGTGGGCTTCGGCCTGGGCTTCGCCTTCGCCTGGGTGCGGTTCGGACGTACGACTAGAGTTGGTGGCGTTCCAGTGGCGGCGCCCGAGGGAGAGAACCAGCCGTGATCAGCGCGATCGTCCTCATCAAGACCAGCGTGGACCGCATTCCCGAGATCGCGGAGCAGATCGCCGCGCTGGAGAGCGTCAGCGAGGTCTTCTCCGTCACCGGCACCTACGACCTGATCGCCATGGTGCGGGTGAGCAAGCACGAGGACCTGGCCGACGTCATCCCCGGCCGGATCAGCAAGATCCCGGGCGTCGAGGGCACCGACACCCACGTGGCCTTCCGCACCTACTCCCAGCACGACCTGGAGGCGGCCTTCGCCATCGGCCTGGACAACTGAGACGCGCCCCAAAGGGGCGCGGGGAACTGCGCGACCAGCCACGACGGACCCGCACTGATCCGACAACGGGCAGATGCAGATGAAGGCTTCTTCATCCAGGGCTCATCCGGCCCACCGGATACCCCGCGCAGAATCCACCGCATGGTCTTCTCCCGCCGGATGGCGGCCCTCGCGGCCGTCGTCCTGATCCCCCTCGGCATCGCCGCGACCAGCTTCGCCCTGACCGACAGCCCGCAGGAGCCCAAGGTCCCGGCCAAGGTGGAGCTGGAGAGCGGCTCCCCCACCCCGGCGCCGACCTCCTCCTCGCCCGAGCCGACGCCCAGCGATCAGGTGGTGACACGGCCGCCGGTCACCGACGGCCCTTCGGATGACGACGATGACGACGACCGCGGCGGGGACACCGACGACGGCCCCGGAGACGGAGCGGGCGACGGGTGAGCGCGAGCGCCGCCGGGTCTCGGCCCGGGTCCGCATCCTGCTGTGGCTGCTGCTCGTGATGGCGGTCGCGCTGGCCTCGGTGGCGGCGACCACCCGGTCGATCCTGCTGCGCGACACCGACCAGCGGATCAACGGCCTGCTCGCGCAGGAGGCCGGCGAGTTCGCCAACTTCGAGGAGCAGGGCTTCGACCCGGAGACGGGCCGCCCGTTCACCGACCCGGGGCGGCTGCTGCGGGTCTTCCTGGAGCGGCAGTACGCCGACCTGGACGAGGAACTGGTCGGGCTGGTCGGCGAGGTGGGCAGCCGGCCCACGCAGATCATCCAGCAGCGCGAGATCCCGGTCGGCCGGCCCCTGCACGAGGACGCCGACGCCCGGCGCCGCATCTACGCCTCCCCCGACTCCTCCGGCACCCTGGACCGGCCCGAGGGCGAGATCCGCTGGGCCAAGGTCACCGTGGCCCGCTACGGCGGCGAACCGGCGGCCGCGTTCGTGGTCGCCTTCCACCCGGGGCGCGAACAGGCCCGCGCGGACGAGGTGTTCCGCGTCCTGCTCGCCATCTCCGGCGTCGCCCTGCTGATGACGACCGGCATCGCCTGGGTGGTGGCGGGCCGCATCCTGAAACCGGTGCGGCTGGTGCGCACGACCGCGGCCCAGCTCACCGAGCAGGACCTGACCCGGCGCATCCCGGTGCACGGCCACGACGACGTGGCGGCCCTCGCCGAGACGTTCAACGCCATGCTGGACCGGCTGGAGCGCGCCTTCGCCACCCAGCGCCGGTTCGTCGACGACGCGGGCCACGAACTGCGCACCCCGATCACCATCGTGCGCGGCCACCTGGAGCTGATGGGCGACGATCCGGCCGAGCGCGAGGAGACCGTCCGCCTCGTCACCGACGAACTGGACCGGATGAGCCGCATCGTCGAGGACCTGCTGCTGCTCGCCAAGGCCGAACGCCCGGACTTCGTCACCCCCGAGCCGGTGCAGCTGGCCGAACTCACCGCCGACGTCTACGTCAAGGCCCGCACCCTCGGCGACCGGGAGTGGGTGCTGGACTCGGTCGCCGACCGGGAGGCCCTCCTCGACCCGCAGCGGATCACCCAGGCCATGGTGCAGCTCGCGCAGAACGCCGTGCAGCACACCACGGCCGGCCAGCGGGTCCGCATAGGCTCCCGCGCCGACGGTGCGCGCATCGAGCTGTACGTCGCCGACTCGGGACCCGGCGTCCAGCCGCAGGACGCCGAGGTGATCTTCGAACGGTTCCGGCGCGGCACGGCCCGGCGCGGGGTGCGCGGCACGGGCGCCGGGCTCGGGCTGTCGATCGTGCGGGCGATCGCCGTGGGCCACGGCGGCCGGGTCGACCTGCGCACCACCGAGGGCGGCGGCGCCACCTTCGTCCTCACCCTGGACTGAACCCCCGGAGCTGCACCGAACCCCGAAGAAGAGGCTTCCATGAACCGCATCCTCATCGTCGAGGACGAGGAGCGCATCGCCTCCTTCGTCGAGAAGGGCCTGCGCGCCAACGGCTTCACCACCACCGCGGTCGCCGACGGCGACGCCGCCTACGAGTACGCCCTCACCGGCGGCTTCGACCTCGTCGTCCTGGACATCGGGCTGCCCGGCCGGGACGGCTTCACGGTCCTGCGGGAGCTGCGTGAGGCCCGGGTGACCACCCCCGTCATCGTGCTGACCGCCCGGGACTCGGTACGGGACACGGTGGCCGGCCTGGAGGGCGGCGCCGACGACTGGATGACCAAGCCGTTCCGCTTCGAGGAACTGCTGGCCCGGGTGCGGCTGCGCCTGCGCACGGCGGCCAGGGCGCCGGAGGTGACGGTGCTGAAGTCGGGGTCGCTCAGCCTCGACCTGCGCACCCGCCGGGCCCGGGCCGAGGGCCGCACGGTGGACCTGACGGCACGTGAGTTCGTGCTGCTCGAGCTGTTCCTGCGCCACCCGGGGCAGGTACTGTCCCGCGAGCAGATCCTGTCGCACGTGTGGGGCTACGACTTCGACCCGGGCTCCAACATCGTGGACGTGTACGTGCGGGCCCTGCGCAAGAAGCTGGGCGCCCAGCAGGTGGAGACGGTGCGCGGGATGGGGTACCGGCTGCCGACCTGGTGAGGCCCGCGTCCGGCCCGGTCCGGTGAAGTTTCCTTCATGTGACCCTCATTGAGGGCTCACCGCCCCCGTGGACGCTCGAGGCGTGACGTTGAACCTCCGCCTCGCGGCGGCCCTGTGCGCGGCGCTGTCCCTGTGCGCGCTGCTGGCGATCCCCGCCAACTTCCCCGCCCTGGGCGGCGACGCGCGCCTGACCCTCGCCGTGTTCGCGCTGGCCACCTGCGCCTGGATCGGTACGCCGATCGACGACACGTACATCGCGCTGGGGGCCGGACTGGCCCTCACCGCGACCGGCGTCATCAGCAGCGACACCCTCTTCGGCACCCTCGGTGAGGACACGGTGTGGCTGCTGATCTGCGCCTTCGTACTGGCGGCCGCGGTCGCCCGGACGGGGCTCGCGGGGCGGGCCGCGGCGTTCCTGGTGGGCGGGGCGCGCACGGTGCGGCAGTTGGTGCACCTGACGACGGCCGCGCTGGTCGTCACGGCCTTCGCGGTGCCGGCCACCTCGGGCCGGGCGGCGCTCGCGCTGCCGGTGTTCCTCGCCCTCGCCAAGGCGCTCGCCGAGCGGAAGCGACTGGTCGTGATGCTGGCACTGCTGTTCCCGACCGTGATCCTGCTGTCGGCGGTGGCGACCCTGATCGGTGCCGGTGCGCATCTGATCACGGTGTCGGTGCTGTGGGAGGCGACCGGGGACCGGATCGGGTTCACCCAGTGGCTGCTGCTCGGCCTGCCGCTGGCGGTCGCCTCCTCCCACCTCGCCGCCGAGACGGTCCTGCTGACGACCACGCGGCGCGCGGACCGCGCGGGCCCCGTCCGCATCACCGCCGAGGAGATACAGCGGCACAGCGAGAGCCCGGTCACCGGCGCGTGGACGCAGGCGGAGAAGCGCTGCGCGCTGCTGCTGGCCACGGTGGTGGCCCTGTGGTGCAGCGAGCCCCTGCACCGGGTCTCCCCCGCCGTGGTGGCGCTGATCGGCGCGGTCGTCGCCTCCTCCCCCGCGCTGGGCACCGTACGGCTCAAGGACGCGCTGAAGACCGTCCCGTGGTCGCTGCTGCTGTTCATGGCGGCCACGATGGCGATGGGCGTCGCGCTGGCCGACTCCGGTGCGGCGAGGTGGCTGGTGTCGGGCCTGCCCGCGGACGTCGCCCCGGGGGTCTTCCTCGGCGTGGTGGTCGCGGTGAGCACGGCGGCCCACCTCGTCCTCCAGTCCCGCTCGGCCCGCTCCTCCGTCCTGGTCCCACTGGTGATCGCGGCGGCCGTCGGCGCCGGGGTCAACCCGGTCGCCGCCGCGCTCGCGTCGACCGCGGCGGCCGGGTTCTGCCACACCCTCCCGGCCTCCGCCAAGCCGGTCACGCTGTTCTCCGACGTCCCCGGCGTCCCCACCTACACCCCGCGCGACCTGCTGCGGCTGTCCGCCGTCCTGGCCCCGCTGTCCGCCCTGCTCGTGCTGTTCTTCGCCGCCGCGGTCTGGCCGCTGCTCGGCGTGCCCGTGACCCGCTGAAGGAGCCGTCCGTGTCTTCTCCGTCCTGTGTACTCAACCGTGTCGTCGTCGCCCCCAGCGGCTTCAAGGAGTCCCTGTCCGCCCAGGCCGCCGCCGACGCCATCGCGGCGGGCGTCCGCCGGGTGCTGCCGGACGCCGAGATCGACCGGATCCCCCTGGTCGACGGCGGCGAGGGCACCGCCGTCGCGCTGGCGTCGGCGACCGGCGGACGGCTGGTCGCGCTCGCCGCCACCGGTCCGGTCGGCGACCGGATCGGCACCCACTTCGCCCTGCTCGGCGCCCGGGACACGGCGGTGGTGGAGATGGCGGCCGTGGCCGGCCTGTCCCTGGTGCCCCGCGCCCTGCGCGACCCGGGCGTCACCACCACGTACGGCGTCGGCGAGCTGCTCCGCGCCGCGCTCGACACCGGGGTGCGGCGCGTCCTGGTCGGCTGCGGCGACTCGGGCACCTCCGACGGGGGCGCGGGCGCGCTCCAGGCGCTCGGGGCCCGGCTGCTGGACGCGGACGGCTTCGAACTGGGCCCCGGCGGACGGGAGCTGAACCGCCTGGTCCGCATCGACGCGTCGGGGCTGGACGCCCGGCTGAAGGACACCGAGCTGCTCGTCGCCTGCAACCCGTACAACGTGCTGTGCGGACCGCGGGGCGTGGCCCGGGTGTTCGGACCGCAGAAGGGGGCGACGCCCGCGCAGGTCGAGGAGTTGTCGGCCGGGCTGGAGAACTGGGCGCGCGTCCTCACCCGCGACCTCGGCACCGTCGGCACCGACCTGCGGACGGGCCCGGGCACCGGCGCCTCCGGCGGTCTCGGCGCGGGGCTCGCCGCCGTCGGCGCGCGGCTGCTGCCCCGCTTCGACGTGCTCCTCGACCATGTCGACCTGGACGCCCGCCTCGCCCGCGCCGACCTGGTCCTCACCGCCGAGGGCGCCCTGGACCACCAGACGCCGCGCGGCAAGGTCCCGGCCGAGGTGGCCCGCCGCGCCAAGCTCTCCGGCCGGCCCGTCCTCGCCCTGGCCGGCACCCTCGGCGAGGGCGCACACGAGGTGCCGGGGGTGGACGCCTGCCACGGGATCATGCCGGCGCCGATGGCCCTGGCGGACGCGCTGCTGCGCGCCTCCGAACTCCTCACGGACGCCACGGAGCGGGCGCTGCGGATGGTGGTGCTGGGGTCGCGGCTGCCGGGCCGGGCGGCTCAGGCGCCGGTACCCGCCGTGGCGGCGGGAGCGGCGGAGGTGGTGTCGGGCACGCAGCGCCCGTCCTCGGTGCGGTAGTTCCAGCGGGCGCCGTCGCTCACCAGTTCCCGGACGGCGCCCACGAACCGCTCGACGTGCTCGTCGGGGGTGCCCGCGCCGAAGCTGACGCGGATGGCGTTGAGGGACTTCTCGCCGGGCGACGCCTCGGGCGCCCCGCACTCGCCCTGCGCCTGCGGGTCGCTGCCGAGCAGGGTGCGCAGCAGCGGGTGGGCGCAGAACAGGCCGTCGCGCACGCCGATGCCGTACTCGGCGGAGAGCGCGGCGGCGAAGTGCGAGCTGTTCCAGCCCTCGACGACGAAGGACAGCACCCCGACGCGCGGCGCGTCGTCCCCGAAGAGGGACAGGACGCGCACCTCGGGCACCTCGGCGAGGCCCTCGCGCACCTTCCGGATCAGGTACTCCTCGCGGGCGACCAGCGAGTCGAACCCGGCCTCGGTGAGCGCCTTGCAGGCGGAGGCGATCGCATAGGCGCCGATGACGTTGGGCGACCCGGCCTCGTGCCGTGCGGCGCTGTCGTGCCACCGCACGTCCACGCCGCCGTCCGCGCGCCGGGAGACGCTGCGGCTGGCGCCGCCGCCGGCCAGGTACGGCTCGGCCTCGCGCAGCCAGTCGGCCCGCCCGGCGAGCACGCCGGAGCCGAAGGGCGCGTACAGCTTGTGCCCGGAGAAGGCGACCCAGTCGACGTCCAGGTCGCGCACGCTCACCGGGTGGTGCGGGGCGAGCTGGGCGGCGTCCAGCACGATCCGGGCGCCGTGCGCGTGGGCGGCGGCGGCCAGTTCCCGCACCGGCCACAGCTCACCGGTGACGTTGGAGGCGCCGGTGACGCAGACCAGGGCGGGCCCGTACGGCTCGCGGGCGGCGAGGGCCCGCTCCAGGGTCTCGACGGCCTGCGCGGGCGTGCGCGGGGCGTCGAGGTAGGTCACGTCGGCGTCCCGCCAGGGCAGCAGCGAGGCATGGTGCTCGGTCTCGAAGACGAAGACCCGGCAGCCGGCGGGCAGCGCGGCGGCGAGCAGGTTCAGGGAGTCGGTGGTGGACCGGGTGAAGACCACCTGGTCCTCGTCCCGGCAGCCGAGGAACTCGGCGACGGCCTTGCGGGCGTTCTCGAACAGGTCGGTCGACAACTGCGAGAGGTACCCGGCGCCCCGGTGCACGCTGCCGTAGTACGGGGCGTAGGCGGCCACGTCGTCCCAGACCCGCTGGAGCGCGGGCGCGCTGGCGGCGTAGTCGAGCGCGGCGTAGGTGACCTCCCCGCCGGTGACGAGCGGCACGGTGACGTCCCGGCCGAGGACGGGCAGCGGGGTGGCGACAGCGGTGGGTACGGACATGGCGGACTCCCGTGAGGACCAGCGCGCGGCGGGGCGCTGTGAAAGTGAAGAGAAGAAGGGTGCGTGCGGAGGCGGGGCTCTGCGGCCCTATCGCATTCGCTGGTTCACGGAAGACTCCCTCGGACGACCCAGGACCCCTGGTTCCGCGAGGGGTCCGCGCTTGCCGTGGACCTTGCTGTCCACGACCTGGTCTTCACCCGGGGCACCCCGCCACGGACGGAGGGTTGCCGGACAGTCGGCCGGGGCCTCATGACTGTCACTCATGACCTGTCGAAAAACCTAGGGGAAAAGATCGGCGTCCCGCAACCCGGGTCCGGATCGCGGGACGCACGTCACAGGTACGGCCGTACTGCCGCTCAGCCGTTGCTGACGGCCACCCAGCGCTCCAGCACCCGCCGGGCCGCCCCGGAGTCGATCGCCTCGGCCGCCCGGTCCATGCCGGCCCGCAGCTGCGCCGCCAGGGGCTCCGCGCCGGGGTTCAGGGCCACCAGGGCCGCGGCCGAGTTCAGCAGGACGGCGTCCCGCACCGGGCCGGTCTCGCCGGCCAGCAGGCGGCGGGCGACGTCTGCGTTGTAGGAGGCGTCGGCGCCGCGCAGCGCCTCGACCGGCACCAGCTCGAGGCCGACGTCCCGCGGGTCGAAGGTCTCTTCGGTGACCCGGCCGTCGCGCACCGTCCACACCCGGGACGTGGCGGTGGTGGTCAGCTCGTCGAGACCGTCGTCGCCGCGGAAGACCAGCGACGAGTGGCCGCGCTCGGCGAAGACACCGGCGATGATCGGCGCCATCCGGGCGTGCGCCACCCCGATCGCCTGGGCCTTCACCCGGGCGGGGTTGGTCAGCGGGCCCAGGAAGTTGAACACCGTGCGGATGCCGAGCTGACCGCGGGCCGCCGCCACATGGCGCAGCGCCGGGTGGAACTTCACGGCGAAGCAGAAGGTGATGCCGGCTTCCTCGGCGACCTCCGCCACCCGCTTCGGCGTCAGCTCCAGATTGACGCCGAGCTTCTCCAGGACGTCGGAGGCCCCGGACGCCGAGGAGGCGGCCCGGTTGCCGTGCTTGACGACCTTGGCGCCCGTGCCGGCCACGACGATCGCGGACATGGTGGAGATGTTGACGGTCTTGGCGCCGTCGCCGCCGGTGCCGACGATGTCGACGGTCTCCCCCGGCACCTCGATCACGTTGGCGTGCTCGTACATGGTGCGGACCAGCCCGGAGATCTCCTCGACCGTCTCGCCCTTGAACCGCAGACCCACCGCGAAGGCGGCGATCTGCGCGTCGGTCGCCTCGCCGCGCATGATCACGTCCAGCGCCCAGGCGGTGTCGTCCGCGCTCAGGTCGCGGCCGTCCAGCAGTTTGTTCAGCAGGGCGGGCCAGGAGCGGTCCGCCGTGGTGTCGCCTCCAGCGGGGGTCACAGCGCTCATAGCCGCTCCTGAATCGTGTGTGTCGTCGACGGGGATCGTGCTCCCACCCTATCCAGCCGCGGGCACGGCGAAGGGCCCCGTCCGCAGACCGGAACGGGGCCCTTCGACCGTGGTGTGGCGACGCTGGAGGGTCAGTGGTGGCCGTGGCCGCTCGTGATCTCCTTGTACTCCTCGACGGTCGGCTTCGGAATCTGCGACTCCTCGCCGTAGTACGACTCGCTGAGCTTGGCACGGAGCTTCTGCGTGCCGCGCACCTTGCGCTCGACGCCGTTCTCGTCGACCGTCGGGCCGATCTCGGCCGGCTTGTACTGCTCGTGCGCCGTGAGCGTGTGCAGCTGCTCCTGGCTGAGCGGCTCGTGCACCTCGATGAACTCACCGTGCGGCAGGCGCTTGATGATGCCGGACTCGCGTCCGTGCAGCACCTTCTCCTTGTCCCGGCGCTGGAGGCCGAGGCAGATCCGCTTGGTGGCGATGAAGGCGACGACCGGGCCGACGAAGAACGCGACGCGGACGAACCAGGTGATCGCGTTGATCGACAGGTGGAAGTGCGTGGCCCACAGGTCGTTGCCGCCACCGATCAGCAGCACGAAGTAGACGGTCAGCCAGGCGACACCGAAGGCCGTACGGGTCGGGGCGTTGCGCGGGCGGTCCAGGATGTGGTGCTCGCGCTTGTCGCCGGTGACCCAGGACTCGATGAACGGGTAGACCGCGATCGCCGCCAGGACCAGCGGGAAGATCAGCAGCGGGATGAACACGCCCAGGACGAGTGTGTGGCCCCAGAAGTTGATCTCCCAGCCGGGCATCACCCGGATCAGGCCCTCGGAGAAGCCCATGTACCAGTCCGGCTGGGCGCCGGTGGAGACCTGGTCCGGCCGGTAGGGGCCGATGGCCCAGATCGGGTTGATCGTGGCGATGGCCGACACCACGGAGATCACACCGAAGACCAGGAAGAAGAAGCCTCCGGCCTTCGCCGTGTACACCGGCAGCAGCGGCATGCCGACGACGTTCTTGTTGGTCTTGCCGGGACCCGCGAACTGCGTGTGCTTGTGGTAGAAGACCAGGATCAGGTGGCCCACCAGCAGCCCGAGCATGATGCCCGGCAGCAGCAGGATGTGGATCGAGTAGAACCGGGACACGAAGTCGTGGCCGGGGAACTCGCCGCCGAAGAGGAAGAACGAGATGTACGTGCCGACGATCGGCACGGACAGGATCGCGCCCTCCATGAAGCGGATACCGGTGCCCGAGAGCAGGTCGTCCGGGAGCGAGTAACCGGTGAAGCCGGTGAACATGCCGAGGACGAGCAGCAGGAAGCCGAACAGCCAGTTGACCTCGCGCGGCTTGCGGAACGCGCCGGTGAAGAAGACGCGCATCATGTGCACGAACATGCCGGCCAGGAAGATCAGCGCGGCCCAGTGGTGGATCTGCCGGATCAGCAGACCGCCGCGGACGTCGAAGCTGATGTCCAGAGTGGAGGCGTAGGCCTCACTCATCATCTGGCCTTGCAGCGGCACGTACGAGCCGTGGTACTCGACCTCGGCCATCGACGGGTGGAAGAACAGCGTCAGGTACACACCCGTGAGGATGATGATGATGAAGCTGTAGAGGCAGACCTCACCCAGCATGAACGACCAGTGGTCGGGGAAGATCTTGCGCATGTTGGCCTTGGCCAGGGAGTAGATCCCCAGCCGGCCGTCGGCCCAGTCGGCGACGCGCTCGCCGGCCGGTGCCTTCCCGCGCGAGCGGGACGCTTCGTTGTCTGCAGTACTCATCCGCGCTCCCAGTAAGCAGGACCGACGGGCTCTTCGAAGTCGCCGAGCGCTTCGAGGTAACCCTCGTCGTTCACGCCGATGCGCAGCTGCGGCAGGGCGTGACCGGCGGGACCGAAGATGACCCGGGCACCGTCGGCAAGGTCGAAGGTGGACTGGTGGCAGGGGCAGAGCGCGTGGTGCGTCTGCTGCTCGTACAGGGAGATCGGGCAACCGACGTGGGTGCAGATCTTCGAGTACGCCACGATGCCCTCGTGCGACCACTCGAGTTCGCGCTTGTCCTTGATGGACTCCGGCTCCAGCCGGATGATCATCAGGGCGGCCTTGGCGATCTCGTTCTGGAAGTCCTCGTCGTGCTCCTCCAGGCCCTCGGGCATGGCGAAGGTGAGCGAGCCCACCGCGACGTCGGAGGGACGCAGCGGCTCGTTGGTGTTCATGTTGACGAGGAGCTTGCCCTTGGACCACAGGGTGTGGCGGAGCTTGGTCCCGGGCAGCGGACCGAGGTCGCGCAGCAGGACGACGCCGGAGAGCGGCACCAGGGTGAGCGCGCCCAGCATCGTGTTGCGGATCAGCTTGCGGCGCCCGATCACGGACTCCTTGGCGCCCTGCTTGAAGTCCGCGTGGACCTTGGCCCGGACCTCGGGGGACGCCGAGATCGGGTGCCGCTCGTCGGCGATCTCCTCGTCGGACATCAGGGTGCGGGCCCAGTGGACCGCGCCGGCGCCGATGGCGAACAGCGCGACGCCGAGCGTCATGCCGAGCGCGAAGTTCAGCGCACTGATGTGCCCGAGCGGGAAGATGTAGACCGACTTGTCGACGTCGATCGCCACGAAGGCGGCGATGAAGGCGACGGTGGCCAGCATCGACAGCGTGAACAGCAGGGCGACCGTGCGCTCGGACCGCTTGGCGGCCCGCTCGTCGACGTCCTGGATCCGCGGCTCGTGGGGCGGCAGACCCGGGTCGGCGAACGGGTTGGTCTCGTCCGCGGGCCGGGCGGCCGCGCCGTGCGGGCGGTCCTGCTCTGCCGGGAGCTTCTCTTCTGGAATGTCTTGGCTACTCATGACTTCTTGGCCTTTGCGGTCCGAGCGGCGACCCAGACGGCGACGGCGATCAGCGCGCCCAGTCCGAACACCCAGGCGAACAGACCCTCACTGACCGGGCCGAGTCCGCCGAGGCTGAGACCACCGGGGCTCTCGGTGTCGTCACCGTTGACCGCGTCCAGGTAGGCGATGATGTCCTTCTTGTTCTGCTCCGACAGCGTGGTGTCGGGGAAGGAGGGCATGTTCTGCGGGCCGGTCTGCATGGCCTCGTAGATGTGCTTCGGGTCGACACCCTCGAGGCTCGGCGCGTACTTGCCGTGCGTCAGGGCGCCGCCCTTGCCGGTGAAGTTGTGGCACTGCGCGCAGTTGGTGCGGAACAGCTCACCGCCCTTGGCGATGTCCGCGCCCTCGGGGCCGTACTTCTCCTCCGAGGGGATGGCCGGACCGGCACCCAGCGAGGCGATGTACGCCGCGAGCTGGTCGATCTCCGCCTGGGAGTAGATGACCTTCTTCTTCGGGACCTGCGCGCCGGGCTGCTGGGCCGGCATACGGCCGGTACCCACCTGGAAGTCGACGGCCGCGGCGCCCACGCCGACCAGGCTCGGACCGTCGGTGGTGCCCTGCCCTCCGGTGCCGTGGCAACTGGCACAGCCGACGGCGTAGAGCTTCTTGCCCTCGTCGATGGCGAGGGACTGGGCGGATTCATCGGCCTGCGCCTTGCTCGCGGGTGCGAACGCGGCGTACAGCCCCCCTGTGCATGCCAGCGCGAGGAGTAGGACGACGAGGGCCGCCAGCGGATGGCGTCGTCGTGCGGAGAGCTTTTTCACGGATTACCCCGGTGTCAGGATCTTCTGCGTCGATGCTGTCGATGCTTCTGGTGTTGCGCGGGTGCGCGCCGCGACTACTTGATCAGGTAGATCGTGGCGAACAGGCCGATCCAGACCACATCGACGAAGTGCCAGTAGTAGGACACGACGATGGCGGCGGTCGCCTGCTCGTGGGTGAACCTCCGGGCCGCGTAGGTGCGGCCGAGGACCAGCAGGAAGGCGATCAGTCCGCCCGTCACGTGCAGTCCGTGGAAGCCGGTGGTCAGGTAGAACGCCGAGCCGTACGGGTCCGACGAGAGCGAGATGCCCTCGTGCTTGACCAGCTCGGTGTACTCGAACACCTGACCGCCGATGAAGATCGCACCCATCACGAAGGTGACGATGAACCACATCCGGAGCTTCTTCACGTCCCCGCGCTCGGCGGCGAACACGCCGAGCTGGCAGGTGAGGGAGGAGAGCACCAGGATCGTGGTGTTCGTCGCGGAGAACGGGATGTTCAGCGCGTCGGCCTTCTCGGACCAGAAGTCCGGGCCCGTCACCGATCGCAGGGTGAAGTACATCGCGAAGAGGGCCGCGAAGAACATCAGCTCGGAACTCAACCAGATGATGGTTCCGACGCTGGTGAGGTTCGGCCGGTTGACCGACGGGTGCGCGTGCCCGGTTTCTACTGTCGTTGCTGTCGCCACGACCGACATTATGTCGGTCGCTTATCCCGCCCTCACCCCGGGGGGTGCCGTTCGGTGTGTTCCCCCTGCTTGTACGGCCCGGATGGCCCATCGAACGGCCCGTCGAAGCCCTGCCCGAACCCGTGCTGACGGGACGTTCGAGGGAGTAGCATCCGCCCCAACGGGCTACGACAGCCTTCACCGGTCTCACCGCGTATCGGAGGAAGCATGCAGGCGACCGCCACGGTGCTGGTCTACAGCGACGACTCCAACACCCGCGAACAGGTGCGGCTCGCGACCGGCCGCCGGCCGGCTCCGGACGTGCCCGTGGTCGAGTTCGTGGAGTGCGCCACCCCGGCCGCCGTGCTCAAGGAGCTGGACAAGGGCGGGATCGACGTCTGCGTCCTGGACGGTGAGGCCGTGCCCATGGGCGGCATGGGCATGTGCCGCCAGATCAAGGACGAGGTCTTCCAGTGCCCGCCGGTGCTGCTGCTGATCGCCCGGCCGCAGGACGCGTGGCTGGCGACCTGGAGCCGGGCGGAGGCGGCGGTGACGTCGCCGGTGGAGCCGGTGGAGTTCGCGTCCGCGCTGGCCGCTTTGCTGCGGGAGAAGAGGCTGCAGGGCGTCTAGGGGCGCTTCAACTCGGGGGTGCGGGTCCTTGTGGCGAATGCCGCGCCGTCGTGGCTTGTCGCGCAGTTCCCCGCGCCCCTCAGAGCCTCACACAGCCGTTGGGCGTAGACGTGCCGTGTCCTGGTTGTTCGAAGCACCGGTGCCGCCCGTGAGGGCGCTGCCGGTGCGCCACTTCGTCCAGTCCATGTTCCAGTCGCCGAAGCCGTTGCCGAAGGGTTCCATCGTCTCGCCGCCGGAGTTGACGACCTCGACGAGGTCGCCCTCCTGGACGGTCTCGAAGAACCACTCGGCGCTGTCGGTGCTCATGCCGACGCAGCCGTGGCTGACGTTGGCGATGCCCTGGGAGCCGACGGACCAGGGGGCGGCGTGCACGTACTCGCCGCTCCAGGTCACCCGGGTGGCCCAGTAGACCGGCAGATCGTACGACTCCGAGGAGCCCTCGGCGATGCCGACGGTGCTGCTGCGCATGCGTACGAAGGATTCCTTGCCGAGGACGACCTTGACGCCGTTGCGGGTCTCGAAGCCGGGCTTGCCGGTGGTGACCGGGATCTGCCGGATCTCCTCACCGTCCTTGAAGACCGTCAGCGTGTGCGCGGCTGCGTCGGTGACGGCCACGACGCGGTCGTCGGTGGTGATCTTCAGAGGCTTCGCCCTGCCGCCCCACATCCGGTCGCCGATCTTGATGCCGTCGAGGGTGCTGCGGACCTCGACGGTGGCGTGGGCGGGCCAGTACTCCTGCGGCCGGTAGTGGAGCTTCTTGTCGTCCACCCAGTACCAGGCGCCCTGCACCGCGGGGGTGGAGTCGACCTTCAGGGCGCGCTCCACTATGGCCCGCTGCGCCGGGTCCCGGACCGGCTGGCTCAGTTCCGCCGTGATGGGCTGACCGACGCCGTACGCGCCCGCCTTGGGCCCGAAGGCGACGTCCAGGGTCTTCTTCGCGCCGGGCTTGCCGGTCTCGAAGGTGAGCACCTTGCGGCCGGGCGCGCCGTCCCCGTCCTCGGTGCTGACGCGCACCGTGTAGCTGGCGTTGGCCGCCAGCGGCGAGGTGCTGTGCCAGCGTGCGCCGTCGGCGGACAGCTCGCCCGCGACGTGGCGTCCGGCCGCGTCCATGGCCGTGACGTCCGTGATGCGCCCGTCCGCGCCCTCGGCGACCACCTCCAGGGGTTTGTCCGGGTCGGCCTTCTTCCCGGCGTCCGTGGGGCCGTTGAAGGAGATCTGGCCGGCCGCGTCGTAGGGCGTGGCGGACAGCGGGTTGGCGTCGTCGCCGAGGCAGGCGGTGCCGCTCGCGCCGAGGGCGATCACCAGCAGGGTGCAGCCGACGACCGTACGCCCCCGCGCCTGGAAGTGAACCGTGATGCTCATGGCCTCACGCTAGGGAGAGACGTCAACGGCGGCACGGTGGGTAAGCCGGAAGAGTGAGGGACGGTACGGCAGACGAAGGGGCCCGGACGCTCCTGACGGAGTGTCCGGGCCCCTTCGTGCTCGACGCGTGCTACTGGGTGCGGTTCTCACCGCGGTAGTACTCGAAGACCCAGCCGAACAGGCCGACCAGGAGGATCGGTGCCGAGAAGTACATGATCCACCAGCCGACGGCCACGCCCAGGAAGGCGAGGGCGCCGCCGAGGGCGAGGGACAGCGGCTGCCAGCTGTGCGGGCTGAAGAACCCGACCTCGCCGGCGTCGTCCGCGACGTCCGCCTCCATGTTGTCCTGCGCGCCCACGTCGACCCGCCGCGCCGTGAAGGCGAGGTAGAAGCCGATCATGATGGCCAGGCCGAAGGCCAGGAAGAGGGCCGTGGTGCCGGCCGGCTCCTTGGACCAGTAGCCGTAGACAACCGCCACGGCGAGGATGAAGACGCTCAACCAGATGAACATCTTGCCCTGGATCTTCACTTCCCGGCCTCCTTGCCGCCGGCGAGGGCCTTCTCACCGTGGCCGACGTTCTCCAGCTGGTCGATCGCGGAGATCTCGGGGTGGTGCAGGTCGAAGGCCGGGGATTCACTGCGGATGCGCGGCAGCGTGAGGAAGTTGTGCCGCGGCGGCGGGCAGGAGGTCGCCCACTCCAGCGAACGGCCGTAGCCCCACGGGTCGTCCACCTCGATCTTCTTGCCGTACTTGGCCGTCTTCCAGATGTTGTAGAAGAACGGCAGCATCGACATGCCGAGCAGGAACGAGCTGATCGTCGAGATCGTGTTCAGGGCGGTGAAGCCGTCCGCCGCCAGGTAGTCGGCGTAGCGGCGCGGCATGCCCTCGGCGCCCAGCCAGTGCTGGACCAGGAAGGTGCCGTGGAAGCCGACGAACAGCGTCCAGAAGGTGATCTTGCCCAGCCGCTCGTCCAGCATCTTGCCGGTGAACTTCGGCCACCAGAAGTGGAAGCCGGCGAACATCGCGAACACCACGGTGCCGAACACCACGTAGTGGAAGTGCGCCACCACGAAGTACGAGTCGGACACGTGGAAGTCCAGCGGCGGCGAGGCGAGGATGACACCGGTCAGACCACCGAACAGGAAGGTGATCAGGAAGCCGGTGGACCAGAGCATCGGTGTCTCGAAGGACAGCGAGCCCTTCCACATGGTGCCGATCCAGTTGAAGAACTTCACACCGGTCGGGACCGCGATCAGGAAGGTCATGAAGGAGAAGAACGGCAGCAGCACGCCGCCCGTGACGTACATGTGGTGCGCCCACACCGTCACCGACAGACCCGCGATCGCGATCGTCGCGCCGATCAGACCCATGTAGCCGAAGATCGGCTTGCGGGAGAAGACCGGGATGATCTCACTGACGATGCCGAAGAACGGCAGCGCGATGATGTACACCTCTGGATGCCCGAAGAACCAGAACAAGTGCTGCCACAACAACGCCCCGCCGTTGGACGAGTCGAAGATGTGGGCACCGAACTTGCGGTCGGCCTCCAGCGCGAACAGGGCCGCGGCCAGCACCGGGAAGGCCAGCAGGACCAGCACACCGGTCAGCAGCACGTTCCAGGTGAAGATCGGCATGCGGAACATGGTCATGCCCGGCGTGCGCATGCAGATGATCGTGGTGATGAAGTTGACCGAGCCGAGGATGGTGCCGAAGCCGGAGAAGGCCAGACCCATGATCCACAGGTCACCGCCGATACCGGGCGAGTGCACCGCGTCGGACAGCGGCGAGTAGGCGAACCAGCCGAAGTCGGCCGCGCCCTGCGGGGTCAGGAACCCGCCCACCGCGATGGTCGAGCCGAACAGGTACAGCCAGTAGGCGAACATGTTCAGCCGGGGGAACGCCACGTCCGGCGCGCCGATCTGCAACGGCATGATCCAGTTCGCGAAGCCCGCGAACAGCGGCGTCGCGAACATCAGCAGCATGATCGTGCCGTGCATCGTGAACGCCTGGTTGAACTGCTCGTTCGACATGATCTGGAGACCGGGTCGAGCCAGCTCGGCGCGCATGAAGAGCGCCATCACGCCGCCGATCACGAAGAACGCGAACGACGTCACCAGGTACATCGTGCCGATGGTCTTGTGGTCAGTGGTCGTGAGCCACTTGATCACCACGTTGCCGGGCTGCTTGCGCCGTACCGGCAGCTCGTTCTCGTACGAGTCCTCCGCTGCCGAGGCACCCTGGGGTTCGTTGAGGATGCTCACAGGTTGTTCGTCTCCCGGTTCTTCTCGTGGCTCGTCTGAGCGATGCCCGCGGGAACGTAACCGGTCTGCCCCTTCTTCGCGAGGTCCTGGAGGTGCTGCTCGTAGCGCTCCGGGGAGACGACCTTGACGTTGAACAGCATCCGGGAGTGGTCCACGCCGCACAGTTCGGCGCACTTGCCCAGGAAGGTCCCCTCCTTGTTGGGGGTCACCTCGAAGGCGTTGGTGTGGCCCGGAATCACGTCCTGCTTCATGAGGAACGGCACCACCCAGAAGGAGTGGATGACGTCACGCGAGGTCAGGACGAAGCGGACCGTCTTGCCCTTGGGGAGCCAGAGGGTCGGGCCGGGGTTGCCGGTCTGCGGGTTCTCCGCGCCGGGGGTACCGCAGTCGTAGACACCGCCCGCGTTGGCCGGGAAGTCCTCGATGAACCGGTCCGGGATGCCGGCCAGTTCCTTGGAGGTCTTGGCGTCGCCGGTGGAGCCCGGGACGTCCTCGATGTGGTTGAAGCACCAGCTCCACTGGAAGCCGACCACGTTGACCGTGAGGTCGGGCTTCTTGTTGAGGCTCATGAGATCGGACTCGTCGCGCGCGGTGAAGTAGAACAGCACCGAGACGATGACGAGCGGAACCATGGTGTACAGCGCCTCGATGGGCAGGTTGTACCTGGTCTGCGGAGGGACCTCGACCTTGGTG
The DNA here is from genome assembly GCF_002188365.1 of Streptomyces sp. CS113. Classification (NCBI taxonomy): domain Bacteria; kingdom Bacillati; phylum Actinomycetota; class Actinomycetes; order Kitasatosporales; family Streptomycetaceae; genus Streptomyces; species Streptomyces sp. CS113. The sequence goes on along the minus strand of NZ_KZ195574.1, from coordinate 6,289,184 downwards.
CGGCTGCGCCGGTGGAAGAAGACACTCCACAGGATCAGGCCCCACACCAGCACGCCGGTGGCCAGCGCGGCTGCCCATGAGCCCTGCCACAGGGAGAGGATCCGCGGAGCCTCTTCCGTGGTGGGGGTGGGCATGCCGAGGCGGGGGAAGTCCTCGTATGTGCAACCGGTGGCGGTCGCCAGGACCAGGCCCGCGGTCAGTGCCTGCAGCAGCTTCCGCCGCATCGGGCGCCGCGGCGAGCGGTCGGAGCCGTTGGGACTCACGTAGCGCCTTCCCGAGAGTCTCGCCCGCGCGGTTGGCTGCGGCCTGCCTTCTCGCTGGTCGGTCGCCGCCCTGCGTCGGGCAGGGGTTTGATGTTTATGCGGACCAAACCCTAGCCGACGCCCTCCGGGGGGTCGCGGGGAGGGTGGCATACGCGCCGGGGGTCACCCAGAAAGGGTGGGACGGGGGCGCCTATGGGGCGGGGAGGTGCGGTTTCGTGGGCGGCTGACGATGCGTCGTGGCTTGTCGCGCCGTTCCCCGCGCCCCTGATGGGGCGCTTCGGTCCCCGGCGTTCTAGCGTTGCCGTGTGGCCTACTTCGATGCTGCTTCCGCCGCTCCCCTTCATCCCGTTGCCCGGCAGGCGCTGTTGGCGTCTCTGGACGAGGGGTGGGCCGATCCTGCTCGGTTGTACCGCGAGGGGCGCCGGGCGCGGTTGCTGCTGGACGCCGCTCGGGAGGCGGCGGCCGAGGCCGTGGGGTGCCGGGCGGACGAGTTGGTGTTCACTCCTTCGGGGACGCGAGCGGTGCATTCAGGGGTGGCGGGGGCGCTGGCCGGGCGTCGGCGCGTCGGGCGCCACCTGATCGTGTCAGCGGTCGAACACTCCTCCGTACTGCATGCGGCCGAGGCGCACGAGGCGGCCGGCGGCGGCGGGAGTGTCACGCAGGTGCCCGTGGACCGGACGGGCGCGGTGGACCCGGCGGCGTACGCGGCCGCCCTGCGCGAGGACACGGCGCTGGCCTGTCTCCAGTCGGCCAACCACGAGGTGGGCACCGAGCAGCCGGTGGCGGAGGTGGCGGAGGCCTGCCGGACGGCGGGCGTGCCGCTGCTGGTGGACGCGGCCCAGTCGCTGGGCTGGGGCCGGGTCGAGGGCGGCTGGTCGCTGCTCACGGCCAGCGCGCACAAGTGGGGCGGGCCTTCGGGGGTCGGGCTGCTCGTCGTACGCAAGGGGGTCCGGTACGCGCCGCAAGGGCCCGGGGACGAGCGGGAGTCGGGACGGGCGCCCGGGTTCGAGAACCTGCCGGCGATCGTGGCCGCGGCGGCGTCGCTGCGGGCGGTGCGGGCCGAGGCGGCGGCGGAGGCGGCCCGGCTGCGGGAACTGACGGAGCGCATCCGGTCCCGGGTGCCGGAGCTGGTGCCGGACGTGGAGGTGGTCGGCGATCCCTCGCGGCGGCTGCCCGGGATCGTCACCTTCTCGTGTCTCTATGTCGACGGGGAGACCCTGCTGCACGAGCTGGACCGCGCCGGTTTCTCCGTGTCCTCCGGGTCGTCCTGCACGAGCAGCACGCTGACGCCCAGCCACGTCCTGAAGGCCATGGGGGTGCTCAGCGAGGGCAACGTCCGGGTGTCGCTGCCGCCGGGGACGGCGGCGGAGGACATCGAGCGGTTCCTGGAGGTGCTGCCCGGCACGGTGGCCGCGGTGCGCGAGAAGCTGGGGGCGCCGGCGGCCACGGAGGCCGCCCCGCGGACCGGGGGCGACCTGGTCGTGGACGCGCTGGGCCGGCGCTGCCCCATTCCGGTGATCGAACTGGCCAAGGTCATCGGCGACGTCCCCGTCGGCGGCACGGTCCGCGTCCTCTCCGACGACGAGGCGGCCCGCCTGGACATCCCGGCGTGGTGCGAGATGCGCGGCCAGGAGTACCTGGGCGAGGAACCGGCGGAAAGGGGAACGGCTTACCTGGTCCGCCGGACGAGCTGACTCACCCGGGGGCGCGGGGCTGTATCGATTTGCGGCTCCGCCGCGCGGGCGCGACCAGCCCCCACGCCCCCGCACACGACAACGCTCCCCGCGAGGCAACCGAATAGTCGCCCCCCGCATTCAGCCCAGGTGCGCCTGGACCTCCCCCGCGGCCTCGTCCCCGTACGCCTTCGTGAACCGCTCCATGAAGTGCCCGCGCCGCAGCTGGTACTCCTGCGTCCCCACCGTCTCGATGACGAGCGTCGCCAGCATGCAGCCGACCTGCGCGGCCCGCTCCAGCGAGACCCCCCACGCCAGTCCCGACAGGAACCCCGCGCGGAAGGCGTCGCCGACGCCCGTGGGGTCGGCCTTGCGCTCTTCGTCGGGGACGCCGACCTCGATGGTCTCGCCGCCGGCCCGCTCGATGCGCACGCCCCGCGCGCCGAGGGTGGTGACGCGGTGGCCGACGCGGTCGAGGATCTCGGCCTCGCTCCAGCCGGTCTTGGTCTCGATGAGCCCCTTCTCGTACTCGTTGGAGAAGAGGAAGGTCGCCCCGTCCAGCAGTATCCGGATCTCGTCGCCGTTCATCCGGGCGATCTGCTGGGAGAAGTCGGCGGCGAAGGGGATGGACCGGGTGCGGCACTCCTCGGTGTGCCGGAGCATCGCCTCCGGGTCGTCGGCACCGATGGAGACCAGGTCGAGGCCGCCCACGCGGTCGGCGACGGTCTTCAGTTCGATGAGGCGGGCCTCGCTCATCGCGCCCGTGTAGAAGGAGCCGATCTGGTTGTGGTCGGCGTCGGTGGTGCAGACGAAGCGGGCGGTGTGCAGGGTCTCGGAGATCCGCACCGAGCCGGTGTCGACGCCGTGCCGGTCCAGCCAGGCCCGGTACTCGGCGAAGTCGGAGCCGGCGGCGCCGACCAGGATCGGGCGGGTGCCGAGCTGCCCCATGCCGAAGGCGATGTTCGCGGCGACGCCGCCCCGGCGCACGTCCAGCTGGTCGACCAGGAAGGAGAGCGAGACCGTGTGCAACTGGTCCGCCATGAGCTGGTCGGAGAAGCGGCCGGGGAAGGTCATGAGGTGGTCGGTGGCGATGGAGCCGGTGACTGCGATGCGCACGGCGTGGACTCTCTCCTGAGGGGAGGCGGGTTGACGGTTCACGCTACCCGGCGGCACCGCAAGGCTGAAGCAGGCGAAACTACCCGGTAGTACAACTTTCTTCGCGGTACGGGACGTGCCTACGGTTCTGTTATGACGAACCTGAGGACCGCCGACCCCGCTCCGGCCGACCTGGACGGCGATCTGGCGTCGCTGCGCGGCGACTGCGCCCGGATGACTCCGCGCTGGTCGGCGCCGGCCCACGTCCCGGCGCGGCCGGTGCCCCTCGCCCTCATCCACGGCGTCCGGGTGCCGCCGGCCTCGGCCCGCTTGCTGGAGGCGATGTCCGAGTACGGCGACTGAGCGGCCGCCGGGCGGCCTCGGGGCCGTTCGGGCGACGCGTGCCGCCACCGGGAACCGGATCCCGGCCCACCGCGTCCCATCGCTGTCCCCAGCAACAGCCGAAGGAGCGATGCGGTGAACACCGAGCGACCCGACAACGACGACCCCGCCGACGAGGCCGGCGGGCGTCCCGCGCGGCGGCGCCCCCGGGCGGTCGCGGTCGCGTCGGTGGCCGCCGCGGTGCTGCTCGTGGGTGCGGGCGGCGCGTACGTGGCCACGTCCGCCGCCGACGGTGACCCGGACGGCGGTACGGCGTCCGGGGCCTCGGGCGACGACACTCCCCCGCCGCTGCCCCTCGACGGCCACGGGGTGTCCCAGGACGGCGGCTCGAACGGCATCGCGCCGGGCGAGCCCGACCCGTACGGCGTCACCTACCGCGCCGACGGGCCGCTTCCCGAGGGGCCCGGCTCGGCGCCGGTGTACCGGGCGGAGGGTGACGTCACCGAGGCCGAGGTGGCCCGGCTGGCCGAGGCGCTGGGCGTCGAGGGCGCGCCCCGCACCCAGGGCGAGGCGTGGAAGGTCGGCAACGACGGGGACGGTTCCGGGCCGCTGCTCACGGTGAGCCGTCAGGCGCCGGGCACCTGGACCTTCCACCGCTACGCGCCCGGCACCGACAACTGCAAGAAGGGCGCCGTCTGCAAAGGCCCCTCCGCCGACGGGGACCCGGTGGGCGAGGCGGCCGCGAAGAAGGCGGCGGCGCCGGTGCTGAAGGCGCTGGGCCAGGACGACGCCAAGCTGGACGCGAGCCAGGTCATGGGCGCCCGGCGGGCCGTGAACGCGGAACCGGAGGTGGGCGGGCTGCCCACGTACGGCTGGACGACCGGGATCGTCGTCGACGCGCGGGGCCGGGTGGTCGGCGGCAGCGGACAGGTGAAGGCGCCGGTCAAGGGGGACGTCTACCCCGTCCTGGACGCCGAGCGGACGCTGGCGCTGCTGAACGAGCCGGGTGCCGGGGCCGGAGCGGACACGGGTGCCGGGGGTATCGGCGGCTGTGCCAGTCCCGTGCCGCACCAGGACGGCGCCGACCTGCCGTGCGCTGCGCCGACCGGCGCTCCGGAGCGGCCCGGGACGGGGAAGAAGCAGGTCGCCGCCGTCGAGGACGCGGTGTTCGGGCTGGCCGCGCATCCGGTACGGGGGCGGCAGACGCTGGTGCCGTCCTGGCTGTTCGAGGTGCGGGCGCCGGGGGCGCGGGACGCCGTGACGGTCACGTATCCGGCCGTCGAGCCGAGGTTCCTGACCACGGCGGGCTCCGCCGAACCGTCCCCGGCGCCGTCCGACGATCCGGCCTCGAAGCCCGGGGAGCCGCGGGACGTCGACATCAGCGGCTACACGGCCGCCGACGGCGAGCTGACCGTGCACTTCACGGGCGGAGTCTGCTCCGACTACGACGCGAAGGCCGAGGAGAGCGGCGGGCGGGTGACCGTCACGGTGACCGAGACCCCGCACCCGGACAAGGTCTGCATCCTGATCGCCAAGGAGTACGAGCGGACGGTGCCGCTCGACGAGCCGCTGGGCGACCGGACGGTCGTGGGCAAGGACGGCGAGGACATCCCCGTCCACAAGCCGGGCGCGCGGCTGCCGGCTCCCTCCGGCGGCCGGTGACGCCCGACGCCCGCGGAGTGACGGACGCAGCGTGACGGACGTGGCGGACGCAGCGTGACGCACGCGGCGTGACGCACGTGGCAAAAGGGCGGCGGCCCGGGGAGGTACCCCGGGCCGCCGCCCTTGTCCGTCGCGCTCGGGTGCCGCGCGGCTCGGTCCGTCAGCTGAAGGAGTCGCCGCAGGCGCAGGAGCCCGTCGCGTTCGGGTTGTCGATCGTGAAGCCCTGCTTCTCGATCGTGTCCACGAAGTCGATGGTGGCGCCGCCGAGGTACGGGGCGCTCATGCGGTCGGTGGTGACCTTGACGCCGCCGAAGTCCTTCACCACGTCGCCGTCGAGCGAGCGCTCGTCGAAGAAGAGCTGGTACCGCAGGCCGGAGCAGCCGCCGGGCTGGACGGCGACGCGCAGGGCGAGGTCGTCACGGCCTTCCTGGTCGAGCAGCGCCTTGACCTTCGACGCGGCGGCGTCGGTCAGGATGATGCCGTCGGTGACGGTGGTGGTCTCGTCCGATACGGACATCTACATCTCTCCCGGGTTGTACGGAGACTGCTTGCCGACGGTGTCAACCGACGGAGCCGCGGATTCATTCCGGGCAGACCGAGTCTTTGTCCTCGGCGCTCCCTTCATGCTCGCACACGCCCCCGGCGACGGTCAGCGGCCGGTGGACGTCGGCCGTGCACCGCGGCTCTCGGACGCCGGGATTCACGTCACACCGACACTATCGCCATCGTCAAAGTGACGTGAACCGGTTATGATATATAGCGTCAGTTCGACGAAAAGGGTCGACGAAAAGTAGAAAGGGTGCGTGTCGTGACCACCGCCCAAACCCAGGAGCTCGACGTACAGCCGACGCCCCTCGCCCTGCTGCTGCTCGGCCGTGAGGCCGACCCGAGGAGCGAGCGCGGTGTGGAGTGCCCCGGGGACCTGCCCTCGGCCTCCGACCCGGACCTGGTCGCACGCGCCCGTGCGGCCAAGGAGAAGCTCGGTGACAAGGTCTTCGTCCTCGGTCACCACTACCAGCGCGACGAGGTCATCCAGTTCGCCGACGTCACGGGCGACTCCTTCAAGCTGGCCCGGGACGCGGCCGCGCGTCCGGAGGCCGAGTACATCGTCTTCTGCGGTGTGCACTTCATGGCGGAGTCGGCCGACATCCTGACCTCCGGCGACCAGAAGGTGGTCCTGCCCGACCTGGCGGCCGGCTGCTCCATGGCGGACATGGCCACCGCCGAGCAGGTCGCCGAGTGCTGGGACGTGCTGACCGAGGCCGGGATCGCCGAGCAGGTCGTGCCCGTCTCGTACATGAACTCGTCCGCGGACATCAAGGCGTTCACCGGCAAGCACGGCGGCACCATCTGCACCTCCTCCAACGCCGAGCGCGCCCTGAACTGGGCCTTCGAGCAGGGCGAGAAGGTCCTCTTCCTGCCGGACCAGCACCTGGGCCGCAACACCGCGGTGCGGGACCTGGGCATGTCCCTGGAGGACTGCGTCGTCTACAACCCGCACCGGCCGAACGGCGGGCTGACGGCCGAGGAGCTGCGCGCCGCGAAGATGATCCTGTGGCGGGGTCACTGCTCGGTGCACGGCCGCTTCAGCCTCGACTCGGTGAACGACGTGCGGGAGCGCATCCCGGGCGTGAACGTCCTGGTGCACCCCGAGTGCAAGCACGAGGTCGTCGCGGCGGCGGACTACGTCGGCTCGACCGAGTACATCATCAAGGCACTGGAGGCGGCCCCGGCCGGTTCCAAGTGGGCCATCGGGACCGAGCTGAACCTGGTCCGGCGACTGGCGAACCGTTTCGCCCCCGAGGGCAAGGAGATCGTCTTCCTCGACAAGACGGTCTGCTTCTGCTCGACCATGAACCGCATCGACCTCCCGCACCTGGTCTGGACCCTGGAGTCGCTGGCCGAGGGCACCCTGGTCAACCGCATCGAGGTCGACCAGGAGACGGAGGCCTTCGCGAAGCTGGCGCTGGAGCGGATGCTGGCGCTGCCGTAGGCGGTTCCCACGGCGCGAGAGCACGGAGGGTGTCCCCACCGAGCGGTGGGGACACCCTCCTGCGTTCGGCCGCCGCCGTCAGACCTGCGCCGGCTCCGGCTCGTCCGACGCCGCCGGCTGCGGCGGCACGTCGCCGCCGCCCTTCTTCGCGGCCCGCTTCTTCGCCCGGCGCTCCTTGCGGAGCTCCAGCATCGCGTAGAGCGTCGGGACCAGGAGCAGGGTCAGCAGCGTCGACGTGATCAGACCGCCGATCACCACCACCGCGAGCGGCTGGGCGATGAAGCCGCCCTCGCCGGTGACGCCGAGCGCCATCGGGAGCAGGGCGAAAATCGTCGCCAGGGCCGTCATCAGGATGGGCCGCAGACGGTGCCGCCCACCCTCGACGACGGCCTCGACGACGCCGTAGCCCTGCTTGCGGTACTGGTTGATCAGGTCGATCAGCACGATCGCGTTGGTGACCACGATGCCGATCAGCATCAGCATGCCGATCATCGCCGGGACGCCCATCGGGGTGCCCGTGGCGATCAGCAGGCCGATCGCGCCGGTCGCCGCGAACGGGATCGACACCAGCAGGATCAGCGGCTGGGCCAGCGACCGGAAGGTGCCCACCAGCAGCATGAAGACGATCGCGATCGCCGCGAGCATGGCCAGGCCCAGGTTGACGAAGGCATCGTCCTGGTCCGCGGTGACGCCGCCGATCTCGGCGGTGGCGCCGGCCGGCAGGTCCAGGCCGTTGATCTTCGACTGGAGGTCCGCACCGACCGCGCCGGTGTTGTCGCCGGTCGGCTTGGCGGTGATGGTCGCCGCGCGCTGGCCGTCGATGCGGGTCATCGAGACCGGACCGTCCACCAGCCGCACGGTGGCGATGTCACCGAGCTTGACCGCGCCCAGGTTCAGGGCCTTCAGCTCGGCGATCGTCTCGGCGGGCTGCGCCGACTTGATGACGACGTCGCGCTCGGTGTCGTTCAGGGTCGCCTTCGCGGCCGGGGTGCCGCGCACCGCCTGGCCGACGGCCGCGCCGAGGGTCTGGTCGGTGAAGCCCGCCGCGGCGGCCTTCGCGTTGGCCTTGACCGAGATCCGCGGCACGCTCTGCGCCAGGTCGCTGGCGACGTCGGTGACGTCGTCGAGACCGGCGACCGCCTTGCGGACCTGCTCGGCCGCGTCGCGGAGCACCTGCCCGTCGGCCGCCTTGACGACGACGCTCAGGTCCTGGCTGCCGAAGCCGTCACCGGCGGCGATCGTGGTGGTGCCGATGCCGTCGCCGAGCTTCGCCAGCCCGTCCTCGATGTGGTCCTGGATGTCCTCGGCGTTCGCCGAGTCCTCCAGCATCAGCTGGTACGAGGCCTGGTTGGTGTCCGTGCCGCCGCCGAAGGCGGCCATGAAGCCGGACGAACCGATGGTGACCTGGTAGTCCTTGACGCCCTCGGTGTCGCCGAGCAGCTTCTCGACCTTCTTCACCTGCGCGTCGGTCGCGCCGAGGCTGGTGCCGGGCTTCAGCTCCTGCTTGACGCTGAGGACCTCCTGCTCGCCCTGGTCGAAGAAGTTGGTCTTCAGCAGCGGCGCCATGCCGAAGGTGCCGACCAGTACGACGATCGCGATGGTCACACTGGTCAGACGGCGGCGGGTGGCGAAGCGCAGGACGGGCACGTAGAAGCGCTGGAGGCGGCTCTTGGCCTCCTTCTCCTCGGCCAGCCTGCGGGCCTCGGCCGCGTCCTCGGGGGTGCCCTTCGGGGGCCGCAGGAACCAGTACGACAGCACCGGGACGACCGTCAGCGACACCAGCAGGGACGCGAGCAGCGCCGCGGTGACGGTGAGGCTGAAGGAGCCGAACAGCTCGCCGACCATGCCGCCGACCAGACCGATCGGCAGGAACACGGCGACCGTGGTGAGCGTGGACGAGGTGACCGCTCCGGCGACCTCGCGGACGGCGCCCAGGATGGCGTCCTTGCGCTCCTCGCCGTAGCCGAGGTGCCGCTTGATGTTCTCCAGCACCACGATCGAGTCGTCGACGACGCGGCCGATGGCGATGGTCAGGGCGCCCAGCGTCAGCATGTTGAGCGACAGGTCGCGCGTCCACAGGACGATCAGCGCCAGCACCACCGACAGCGGGATGGAGACCGCGGTGACCAGGGTGGAGCGGATCGAGGCCAGGAAGACCAGGATGACCAGCACGGCGAAGAGGAGACCGAGCCCGCCCTCCGTGGTCAGGCCCGAGATGGCCTTGGAGACCGCCGGTCCCTGGTCGCTGACCACGGTGAGGGTCGCGCCGGAACCGAGCTGCTCGCGCAGGTCGGGGAGCTTGTCCTCGACGGCGTTCGAGATGGAGACCGCGCTGCCGTCGTGGTCCATCGTCACGGCGACCGCGAGGGACGGCTTGCCGTTGGTGCGGGTCAGGGAGTCGGCCTTGGCCTCCTCCTCCTTGACCGTGGCGATGTCGCCGAGGCGGACCGGCTTGTCGACGCCCTCGCCGGTGACCATGAGGTCCTGGATCTGCTGGACCGAGGTGTAGCCGCCGCCGACCTGGACGGTGCGGTTGGCGCCGTCCTCGTCGAAGGAACCGGCCGGGACGGTCGCGCCGCCCGCCTGGAGGGACTGGGCGAGCACCTGCGGGCTCACCTTGGCCGCGGCCAGCTTCGCCGGGTCCGGCGTGACCGTGACCTGGACGTCGCGGACGCCGTCGACCACGACCTGGGCGACACCGTCGATGTCCTTCAGCTCGGAGACGACGGTCTTGTCGAGCTGGTCGGCGAGCGCCTGCTGGTCCTTGTCCGAGGTCACGGCGAGGACGACGGTCGGGATGTCGTCCGTCGAGCCGGAGATGACCTGCGGGTCCACGTCGTCCGGGAGCTGGGCGCGGGCCCGGTTCACGGCCTGCTGGACGTCGGCGACGAGCTGCTGGGTGTTCGGGCCGTAGTCGAAGGACGCCATGATGACGGCGTTGCCCTCACTGGCCGTGGAGGTGACGCCCGAGATCCCGTCGACGGCCTCGAGGCTGTCCTCGATCGGCTCGACGACCTGCTTCTCGACCACGTCCGGCGAGGCGCCCTGGTACGGAGCCAGCACGGACACCATGGGCAGTTCGATGGTGGGCAGCAGCTGCTGCTTGAGCTGGGGGATGGCGATCGCGCCGAAGACGAGCGCGACGATCGACATCAGGCCTATCAGGGCCCGTTGCGCGAGGCTGAATCTCGACAGCCAGGACATGGGTCAGGGTCTCTCTTCTGTGGCCGAGCGGGGGACGGGGCACATGGCAGCGCCGGTCGCGGGCGACACACGTGAGCGCCCACCCCAACACCCTGAGCCATGCGGGGCCCCGCATCCCTAGGCCCCAGGTCCATTTCCTTATCCCGGGCCTACTCCCACCGCAGTACACCCGGGCGGCGCTCACTCCACCCTTGGACGTACCAGTCCGGATTCGTACGCGATGACGACCAGCTGGGCACGGTCCCGGGCACCCAGCTTGGCCATGGCCCGGTTGACGTGGGTCTTCACGGTCAGCGGGCTGACCTCCAGCCGTTCGGCGATCTCGTCGTTGGAGTGCCCGCCGGCCACCTGGACCAGCACCTCGCGCTCGCGCACGGTCAGCGACTCCAGCCGCTCGGCGCGGGCCGGGTCGCGGTCCTCGTCGGCCGTGTCCTGCTGGGCGAGGAAGCGGGCGATCAGTCCCTTGGTGGCGGTCGGCGACAGCAGCGCCTCGCCCCCGGCCGCGACCCGGATCGCGCTGAGCAGTTCCTCGGGCTCCGAGCCCTTGCCGAGGAAGCCGGAGGCACCGGCGCGCAGGGACTGCACCACGTAGTCGTCGACCTCGAAGGTGGTCAGTATGACCACGCGCACATGGGCGAGGGACGGGTCGGCGCTGATCATGCGGGTGGCGGCGAGACCGTCCGTGCCGGGCATCCGGATGTCCATCAGCACCACGTCGGCCCGCTGCTCGGCGGCCAGCCGGGCCGCCTCCGCGCCGTCGGACGCCTCCCCCACCACCTCCATGTCGGGCTCGGAGTCGACCAGCACCCGGAAGGCGCTGCGCAGCAGCGCCTGGTCGTCGGCGAGCAGCACACGGATCGTCATACGGGGTCCTTGGTGGCGTCGGTGGCGGCGTCGGTGCGGTTCCTGACCGGAAGGATCGCATGCACGCGGAAACCGCCTCCGTAGCGGGGACCGGTGGTGAGGGTGCCGCGCACGGCGGTGACGCGCTCGCGCATGCCGAGCAGCCCGTGTCCGCCGCCCTCGGCCGGGCCGTCCGGGGCCTCGCCCTCGCCGGCCCCGTCGTCGAGCACGGTCACCTCGATGTTCGGCCCCACCCGCACGACGCTGACCTCGGCCTTGGCCTGCCGCCCCGCGTGCTTCTGCACGTTGGTCAGCGCCTCCTGGATGATGCGGTAGGCGGCCAGGTCGACGGCGGCGGGCAGCCCGGTCTCCTGGTCGGTGCGCGCCACCTCGACCCGCAGTCCGGCGTGGTGGAAGGTGCCCACGAGTTCGTCGAGGCGGGCGAGGCCCGGGGCGGGCTCGGTCGGTGCCTCCGGGTCGCCGGACTGGCGCAGCAGGCCGACGGTGGCCCGCAGCTCGTCCAGCGCGCTCCGGCTGGCCTCCCGTACGTGGGCGAGCGCCTCCTTGGCCTGGTCGGGCCGCTTGTCCATGACGTGCGAGGCGACCCCGGCCTGCACGTTGACCAGGGCGATGTGGTGGGCGACCACATCGTGCAGGTCGCGGGCGATGCGCAGCCGCTCCTCGGCGACACGGCGGCCCGCCTCCTCCTCCCGGGTGCGCTCGGCCTTCTCCGCCCGGTCCCGGATGGCCTGCACGAAGGCCCGGCGGCTGCGGACGGCGTCCCCGGCGGTCGCGCCGATACCGGTCCAGGCGAACACGGCGAGGTTCTCCTGCGCGTACCAGGGCAGGGGGCCGGCCAGCATGGCGGCGCCCGTGAGCACCGTCATGGTGAGCAGGCCGACCCGCCAGGTGGTGGGCCGGTCGGTGGAGGCGGCGACGGTGAACAGGGCGATGACGGCGGACATGACGACCGGGGCGCGCGGGTCGCCGGTGACGCTCTCGACGACGGAGACGCCGCCCGTGACGACGAGGACCGCCATCGGCCGCCGGCGTCGGAAGGCGAGCGCGGCGGCGCCGAGGGTCATGAGGGCGAGGCTGAGCGCGTCGGGGGTGCGCAGGCCCCAGCTGACGCCCTCCGGGCCGTGCGGGTCCACGAAGGAGCCGGCGAGCATGCACAGCAGGACGGCTACGGCGAGGGCGGCGTCCAGGGCGGAGGGGTGGGCGCCGATGGTGCAGCGGGCGCGGGCGAGTGTGCTCACGGTTTTTTACGGTAGCTGGACTGGGCGTGTCTCATGAGGGGCCCCGCATGCGGTGGGCGTTGGCCGGGGGCTGCGCCCCCAGACCCCCGCTCCGGCCCTGAACGGGCCTCGTCCTCAAGCGCCGGACGGGCTGGATGCAGTCACCCGCGCCCCTCAGGTGCCGCCCGGGATGAGGCCGTCGTCGCTCAGGAGTTCCTGGACCTCCTCCAGGGTGGCGTCCGGGGAGGGAAGGATGAGGTCGGAGGGCTCCAGGGTGTCGTCCGGGAGGGGCTCGCCCAGTTCCCGGACCTTGGCCAGGAGGGCCTGGAGGGTCGCGCGGAAGCCTGGGCCGTCGCCGTTCTCCATTTCGGCCAGGAGCTCGTCGTCCAGCTTGTTCAGCTCACCGAGCCGGCCGTCGGCCAGCGTCAGCTGTCCCTCCCCCATGATCCGTACGATCATGTCGGCCCTCCTAGGCGTGGGCTACTGCTTGTCGAAGCGCGGGGTGTCCTGCGGCTGCTGCTGGGACTGCGACGGGGCCTGGCCCTGACCCTGGCCGCCCTCGATGGCCTGGCGGTCGGAGGCGGAACCCCCGGCCAGCTCGGCCTTCATGCGCTGCAACTCCAGCTCTACATCCGTACCACCGGAGAGCCGGTCCAGCTCGGCCTGGATGTCGTCCTTGTGCATGCCGGACTGGTCGTCGAGCGCACCGGAGGCGAGCAGCTCGTCGATGGCACCGGCCCTGGCCTGGAGCTGGGCGGTCTTGTCCTCGGCCCGCTGGATGGCCAGGCCGACGTCGCCCATCTCCTCGGAGATGCCGGAGAACGCCTCGCCGATGCGGGTCTGCGCCTGGGCCGCCGTGTAGGTGGCCTTGATGGTCTCCTTCTTCGTGCGGAAGGCGTCCACCTTGGCCTGGAGGCGCTGGGCCGCAAGGGTGAGCTTCTCCTCCTCGCCCTGGAGCGTGGCGTGCTGCGTCTCCAGGTCGGTGACCTGCTGCTGGAGCGCGGCGCGCCGGGACAGCGCCTCGCGGGCCAGGTCCTCGCGGCCCAGCGCCAGCGCCTTGCGCCCCTGGTCCTCCAGCTTGCCCGACTGGGACTGGAGCTGGTTGAGCTGGAGCTCCAGCCGCTTGCGGCTGGTCGCCACGTCGGCGACGCCGCGGCGCACCTTCTGGAGCAGCTCCAGCTGTTTCTGGTACGAGTAATCGAGGGTCTCGCGCGGGTCCTCGGCCCGGTCAAGGGCCTTGTTGGCCTTCGCGCGGAAGATCATCCCCATACGCTTCATGACACCGCTCATGGGCTTCGCGCGCCCCCTTCTGACCGACTCCAGCTCCAGCACCTGCGACAGAACCCACAGTACGGGCCCTGCATCCATTACCGCACTGTTCGGGGACGGATGCGCTCATCCCCAAGGACGACTGCGTACGTTCCCCGTCCGGCGCAGGGAGTAGGTGCTCCCCGGGGTTGTCCGGAAAGTCCCGGTGTCCGGGGCCGTGCGCACCATCCGCGCCGTACTTCCGCTCTGTCCCCTTACAGACGTCCGGCGTTGCCGGATCGTTCCCCACTGGACTGGGGTCCACACCCCAACACCCCGTACCCTTGGGTTTTGTGTTCCGTAGCCGTGCCAAGGAAGAGAAGGCCCAGAGCGCCGTCAGCGCGCCGGTGACCGACTCCAATCAGCCCCGTGACCCGCAGGCCCCCAAGGGCAGGCCCACGCCGAAGCGCAGTGTGGCCCAGTCCCAGCGCCGCAGCGTCGCCAATACGCCGATGACGCGCAAGGACGCCGCCAAGCGGCAGCGCGAGGAGCGGCGGACCGCGATGGCCCGGCAGCGCGAGGCGCTGGCCAAGGGCGACGAGCGGTACATGCCGGCCCGCGACAAGGGCCCGGTCCGCAAGTTCGCCCGCGACTTCGTCGACTCGCGGTTCAACATCGCGGAGTACTTCCTGCCGATGGCCGTGATCATCCTCGTGCTGAGCATGATCCGGGTGGCCTCGTTGCAGAACGTCGCGCTGCTGCTGTGGCTGGTCGTGATCGTGCTGATCGTGCTGGACTCGATCGTCACCGGCTTCCGGCTGAAGAAGCGGCTCGCCGAGCGCTTCCCGGACGAGCGCCGCCGCGGTGCGGTCGCGTACGCGCTGATGCGTTCGCTCCAGATGCGCCGGCTGCGGCTGCCCAAGCCCCAGGTCAAGCGTGGGGAGCGGCCCTGAGCACGACGCCGTTCACCAAAGGCGCGGCCGAGGCCTGGACAGCGGGGCTGTCCGGGCTTCGCAATGTCGTGCGGCAGGAGCTGGTGGCCCGGCAGCTGGACGAGCAGATAGCCGGGCGCTTCGCCGTGGGCAGGCGGTTGCGGGTGCTCGACGTCGGCATGGGCCAGGGCACCCAGGCGCTGCGGCTGGCACGGGCCGGGCACCAGGTGACCGGCGTGGAGCGGGACGCGACGATGATCGCGACGGCACGCGAGGCACTGGCCGGCCAGCCGGAGGGCATCCGGGAGCGGATGCGGATCGTCGAGGGCGACGGCCGGGACACCGGCGTGCACTTCCTGCCGGGCAGCTTCGACGTGGTGCTGTGCCACGGCGTGCTCATGTACGTCGAGGAGCCCGATCCGCTGCTCGCGGGGCTGGCCCGGATGCTCGCGCCCGGCGGCCTGCTGTCACTCGTGGTGCGCAACGGCGACGCGCTCGCGCTGCGCCCCGGCCTGCACGGTGACTGGGCGGGCGCGCTGGGCGCCTTCGACACCGTGAACTACCGCAACCGCCTGGGCCTTGACGTCCGCGCGGACCGGCTGGCGACACTGACGGCGAAGCTCGCGGGCATCGGCGCCCCGCTGCACACCTGGTACGGCGTGCGGGTCTTCACCGACACGGCGCCCGACGGGGCCCCGGTCCCGGACGACCTGGAGGCGCTGCTGGCCGCCGAGGAGCGGGCCGGCCGGACCGACCCGTACCGCGCGGTCGCGGCCCTGCTGCACCTGTGCGGGGTGCGCGGCTAGGGGGCGTCGTCCGGATGTCGGCCGTGGCCTCCGGTGCCTTGCGGCCGACCCGAGCGGGGCGATGGGGGTCCCTCCCGCGCGAGCGAAGCCGAGCGTGGGGAACGTGCGGCAGGATCCAACCGGCACCCCCAGCGCCGGTCCCGGGCTCCGGCGCCCGTTCGGGTGTTCACCGGGGGCCGTGGGCCGGGGGCGCGGTGAGACTCGGGCCATGGACACTTCCCGCTCCCGTCTGTCCGGGCCGCTCGCTCCGCTCGCCGTCCTGGCCTGCTCCCTGCTGCTCGCGACCGGCTGCTCCGACGGCGGTGCGGGGACCGACCGCGGCTCGGGGAGCGCGCGGGAGGGCGACCCGGCGCGGGCCGCGGCGCCGCGCGCGGCCAACGACCTCCAGGCCGACTACGAACGGGTGATCAAGGACGTACTGCCGTCGGTGGTGCAGATCCAGGCGGGGGACTCGCTGGGGTCGGGGGTCGTGTACGACGACAAGGGGCACATCGTCACCAACGCGCACGTCGTCGGGGACGGCAGGTCCTTCCGGGTGACCACGGCACGCGCCGAGGGCGCCCTGACCGCGAAGCTGGTCTCCTCCTACCCGGAGCAGGACCTGGCCGTGATCAAGCTGGACAAGGTGCCCGACGGCATGGAGGCGGCCCGTTTCGCGGACTCCGCGAAGGTCGAGGTCGGGCAGATCGTGCTGGCGATGGGCTCGCCGCTCGGCCTGTCCTCCAGCGTGACGCAGGGCATCGTGTCGGCGACCGGGCGGACCGTCACCGAGGGCAGCAGCGGGGGCGGCACGGGCGCGACCATCGCCAACATGGTGCAGACGTCGGCGGCCATCAACCCCGGCAACAGCGGGGGCGCCCTGGTGAACCTGGACGGGCAGGTGATCGGCATCCCGACGCTGGCGGCGACCGACCCGGGCCTCGGCGACAGCGCGGCGCCCGGCA
The DNA here is from genome assembly GCF_002188365.1 of Streptomyces sp. CS113. NCBI lineage: Bacteria > Bacillati > Actinomycetota > Actinomycetes > Kitasatosporales > Streptomycetaceae > Streptomyces > Streptomyces sp. CS113. The sequence goes on along the minus strand of NZ_KZ195574.1, from coordinate 6,272,941 downwards.
TCGGCTTCGCGATCCCGGCGTCGATGGTGACGACGGTGGCCGGGCAGATCGTCAAGGACGGCAGGGTCACCGACTCGGGCCGGGCCGCGCTGGGCATCACCGCCCGGACGGTCGTGGACGACAGCTACCGGCCCGCCGGGGCGGCCGTCGTCGAGGTGAGCGACGGCGGGGCCGCCGACGACGCGGGACTGCGGCCCGGGGACGTCATCGTGCGGCTCGGGGACACGGACATCACCACCATCACCTCGCTGTCCGAGGCCCTGGCGTCGATGCGGCCGGGCGACCGCACCAAGGTGACGTACACCCGCGACGGCGACGAACGCACCGCCGAGGTGACGCTGGGCGAGCAGTGACGGGGGCGAAGCCGCCCCCGCCCCGCCCCCGGGACCACGGCCCTCAGGCCTCGGACCCGGCCTCCTCGGCCTCCGCCTCCTCGGCGTGCAGGCTCATCGGGCCGTAGATCTCGGTGGAGTCCTCGAAGAGCCGCACCTGGTCGGTGCCGCCCTCCTGGAGGTCCTTCCAGTGCTCCCCGATCCAGGACTCGGCGTCCCCTTGCGTGGTGAACTCCTCGGGCTGCACCGCGGGCGGGACCTCCGTCCCGTCGGCCGTCTCGAACCGCCACGTCCATGCCGCCATGTACGCCTCCAAGATGTGAGCACATGCAGAGCGGAAGCCGGATCTTGGTCCGGCCCCCGCCCGCAGCCTATGCGCTCGGCCGGGCACTCCGTAGAAGGCCGGGAGACAGGACCGGTCACGGGAACGGCCCGGTCGCACGCCCCATGGGGGGCTCGGGCGCGCATGTCGCCGGGTGCCCGGTGAAAATCGGTGCGTGGACGTGACTCTGCTCGGCACCGGTGCCCCCGCGGGACTTCCCCGCCCCGACTGTCCCTGCGCGGCCTGTGCCGCGACCCAGGGCGAGGACGCGCGCGCGGCGACCGCGCTGCTGGTGGACGGGGCGCTGCTGCTCGACCTGACACCCGGCGTGGCCTTCGCGGCGGCGCGGGCCGGGCGCTCCCTGGCCGGCGTACGGCAGGTGCTGCTCTCCCATCCGCACGACGGCCCCGCCGTGGAGGTCCCGGCCGGGCTGCCGCAGCCGGGCCGGGTGCCGGACGGGCGGGAGCTGGCGCTGCTGACCGGGCACCGGGTGCGGGCGGTGGCGCTGGACGCGCCCGGCACCGGGTACGCGGTGACGGGCCCGGACGGCCGGCGGCTCCTGTACGTGCCGCCGGGCGGCGCGCCGGCCGGTCTGGAGGAACCCGCCCAGCCGTACGACCTGATCCTCGCGGACGTCGTGGGGCGGCCGGACGCGCTGGCGAAGCTGCGGGCGGTGGGCGCGGCGGGCCCGACCACGGACGTCGTCGCCGTCCACCTGGACCACGACGTGCCGCCGGGCCGGGAGCTGGCGCGGCGGCTCGCGGCGGCCGGCGCGCGGGCGGTACCGGACGGCACGACGCTGGCGGTGGGCTCGTACGAGGACGTGCCCGACGTACCGCGGCGCACCCTCGTGCTGGGCGGCGCCCGGTCGGGCAAGTCGGTGGAGGCGGAACGCCGGCTGGAGTCCTTCCCCGACGTGCTCTACGTCGCCACCGGCGGCACCCGGGGCGGCGACACCGAATGGGCGGCCCGGGTCAGCGCCCACCGGGAGCGCCGCCCCGGTTCGTGGCGCACGGCCGAGACCTGCGACCTGGTCCCCCTCCTGAAGGACGAGGGCCCGCCCCTGCTCGTCGACTGCCTGTCGCTGTGGCTGACGGACGCGATGGACGCGGTCGGCGCGTGGGACGACGCGGAGTGGGCCGACGGCGGCGAACGGGCGCTTGGGGCCCGGGTACGGGAACTGACGGACGCGGTCCGCGCCACCCGGCGCACGCTGGTGGCGGTGTCGAACGAGGTCGGCTCGGGCATCGTCCCGGCCACGGCGTCCGGCCGCCGCTACCGCGACGAACTCGGCCGTCTGAACGCGGCGTTCGCCGCCGAGTGCGAGCAGGTCCTCCTCGTGGTGGCGGGCCAGGCCCTGGTGCTACGGGGCTGAGGCGTCCTTGCGGGCGATGACGCGCTGCCCCCGGGTGCCGGTGAGGACCGTGCAGCCCTGGGCCACGAGTTCGGCGCGCAGCCCGAGGGGGTGCACCGGCACCAGGCGGCGCGGGTCGGCCACGTCGACGAGCAGATGCCCGCCGGGCCGCAGCGCGCCCAGCGCGGCCCGCAGCTCCGCCCGTGGGTCCGGAACCCGCTCCAGGTACTGGAAGAGGCTGACGACGTCGTAGCGCTCCCGCACCCGCACCGCCACATGATGATCCGTCAGGCGCCCGACGAGCGCCTCCTCCACCCGCTCGACGGCGCGGGCCCGCAGCACCCGGCCGGTGGGATCGAGGCCGTCGAACGAGGTGTACGGGAAGTACGCACGGGCGGCCCGCGGGAAGTCGGCGTCCCCGGTGCCGACGTCCAGCCAGCTCTCGGGCTCGGGACAGCGGCGGGCCATCGCACGGGCGGCCAGCACGTGTCCGATCCGGACGCCGGCCCGGACCACGGGGTGTGCGGGCCCGGGCGGGAGCGGCGGATTCCGGAAGACGTGCCGGCAGTCCGGGCACCGCTCGGCCGGAGACCGGTGCGGCGCTCCCTGCCGCGGCCCGGCACCGCGCGGCCGGACACGCAGCCGCCGGGAGCCGCACCAGGGGCAGTCCTCGCGGTACGGCCCGTACGAGGGGACGGGAGGCACCGGGGGGACGGAGGTTCCGGACACGGGCGGCTCCCGACGCGAGACGAACATGGTCACGTACGACATTCCAGGCAAAACGTTACGTAGGTGAGGGCGCTCCGGGGTGCAACGACGCCGCCCGGGCGTGCTGCCCACGGGCCCTCCTCGGTGTTCGACGGGGGCCGGTACTGTTCGGCGAATGAGCTCGCTGAATCTCGACGACTTCACCGACCTGATCGAGCGCCCCGACGGCGGGGTACGCCGCGACGCGGAGGCGCGCCGGGAGCGTCAGGTCGTTCCGCCCGGATCGCTGGGCCGCCTCGACGACCTGGGCGAGTGGCTGTCGGCAGCCCAGTCCGCCGTACCGGTACGGCCGGTCGTCCGCCCCCGCGTGGTGCTCTTCGCCGGTGACCACAAGGTCGCCGAGCTGGGCGTGTCGGCGCGGCCCGCGGGCGGTGCCGGCGACCTGGTGCGCGAGGTGCTGGAGGGCGGCCGGCCGGTGTCGGTGCTCGCCGGGCGCCTGGACGTACCCGTGCGCGTCGTCGACATGGCCCTGGACTGCGACCCGGAGACGCTGCCGGCGGAGGTGGCGGGACACCGGGTGCGGCGGGGCGGCGGCCGCATCGACATCGAGGACGCGCTGACCCTCGAGGAGGCGGAGGCCGCCTTCCGGGCCGGGATGGCGGTGGCCGACGAGGAGGCCGACTCGGGCACGGACCTGGTGGTGCTCGGCGACGTGAGCGTGGGCGGTACGACGGCGGCGGGTGTGCTGGTCGCCGCGCTGTGCGGGACGGACGCGTCGGTCGTCACCGGCCGGGGCGGGCTGCCGATCGACGACCTGGCCTGGATGCGCAAGTGCGCGGCGATCCGTGACGCGCTGCGCCGTGCGCGCCCCGTCCTCGGCGACCAGTTGCAACTCCTCGCCACGGTGGGCGGCGCGGACCTCACGGCCATGACGGGCTTCCTGCTCCAGAGCGCGGTGCGGAAGATGCCGGTGATCCTGGACGGCGTCGTGACGGCGGCGTGCGCGCTGGTCGGGCAGCGGGTCGCCTTCCGGGCACCGGACTGGTGGCTCGCCGCCCACGACAGCGGGGAGCCGGGCCAGGCCAAGGCGCTGGACCGGATGGCCATGGAGCCGCTGCTGAGCCAGGGCGTGAAGGTGGGCGAGGGCGCGGGCGGTCTGCTGGCGCTGCCGCTGGTCCAGGCGGCGGCGTCCTTGGCGGCGGAACTGCCGGAGGTCTCCGACGGTGAGGCCGCGACCGGGGGCGAGTGAACGCGGTTCGGTGAACCGGGGTTCCTTGGTCGCCCGGGGTGGGTGCGGGCGCGGGGTGGGTCTCGTGACCCGGCGTTCTCCTCGTACCGGCGTGGGTGTGGGCGCGGGGTGGGTCGCGTGGCCCGGCGCTGCCGGGGTGCCGCCGCGCCCACCCGTGCCGCCCCAGCGGCACGACTGCCCGCGGTTGCGGGGGCGAGTGCCCGCGGCTGCGGGGCGACGGCCCGCAGCCGCGTACGGCGGGAAGGGGACGTGTCGGGGGGTGTTCGCCCGCAGCGGTTGGCGCGTCAACGCCCCGCACCTCTTCAAGTAACCGATTCCGCGCCGTTCCGAGGACGAACACCCCCCGGCGCGGCCCCGACCCACAACCGAACGCACCGCGCTACGCGCACCCCCACCGAACCCGCACAGGCGCCGCAGGCACCCCGCTCAACCGCCGGAGGCACCCGCACGCACCCTCATCGCGGATCCGGGCGGCCGCCGATCCAGTCCTGGACGACTCGGCGCGGCCCGGACCAGCGGCGGTCGTGGTGGTAGGCGCGCAGCCGAGCCCTCGCGCGGGCGCGCGGCCGACGGGCGTAGAAGCGGCGGGCCCACGGGGACCCCGGCCGGGCCAGGCGGATCGCGCCGATCAGGGCGATCACGGGCACGATGACCCCGAAGATCGCCAGCCGGGCCTTGCCCTTGGCCAGGGCGAGGAGAGAGAAGAAGAAGTTCCCCGCGACGGTCGCGATGACGTTCGTGCGGTCCTGCAACTCGTCCTGGGACATTCCGTCGACGCCGAACGGCGTGAACCCCGCCAGCACCAGCCCCACCAGCGCCGCGGTGAGCACCACGACCTCCACGCTCTTGCGCCCCGCCTCGGTCCAGTACACGTCGTCGAGGTGCAGGATCAGCGCGAACTCGTCCAGCACGAGCCCCGCCCCGACCCCGAAGACCACCGCCGCGAGCGCCGACCCGAACCCGTGCCGCCCGCCGGCCACCGCCCCGAAACCGCCGACGACGGTGAGGACGACCCCGGGAACCACATGGTGGATGTGCACCCCGCCCGCCTTGACGTTCCCGAAGGGCCCCTTGCCCGCCCGGATCAGACGCGTGATGACCCGGGTGATCACGAACGTCAGCACGAACGCCGTCAGCGCGAGGAGCAGCGGCAGCTTGCCCGGTTCCATGATGTTGCGCTGCCACCAATCTCCCATATGCGCACTTTATCCCCGACGCCCGTCAACGCCCCGCCGACCGCCGGGTAGTCTGCGCCGGTGCTCAGGACCCCCTCCCCCGACGGCCTCCGCTTCGCCTTCGGCACCCTCACCGTGCTCCCGGTCAAGGTCACCCGCTGGGACCGGCCCGCCGCGCGCGGCGGCATGCTGTGGGCGCCGCTGGCCGGACTGACCGTGGGCGTCCTCGCCGCGGGCACCGGGCTCCTGCTGCTCGCGCTGGGCGCCGGGCCCCTGCTGGCGGCGGTCGCCACGGCCGCCGTCCCCGCCGTCCTCACGCGCGGACTGCACCTGGACGGGCTGGCCGACACCGCCGACGGACTGGGCAGCGGCAAGCCCGCCGAGGACGCCCTGCGGATCATGAAGCAGTCGGACATCGGACCGTTCGGCGTGCTCACCCTGCTGTTCACGCTGCTGGCCCAGGTGGCCGCGCTCGCCCAGGCCTACGACGGCTCGTGGACCCGGGGAGCGCTCGCCGCCGTGGTGTCGGCCACGGCCGCCCGGCTGGCGCTCACCACGGCGGCCCGGGCCGGGGTGCCCGCCGCCCGCCCGGAGGGACTGGGCGCGGCGGTCGCCGGGGTGGTCCCGGCCGGCGCGGCGCTGGCCGCCGCGGCGCTCGTCACCCTGGCCGGCGCCGCGGCGGGCGCGTACCTGGGCCCGTACGACGCACTGCGCACGGCGCTCGCCGTGGCGTGCGCGGTCGCCGCCGCCGAACTCCTGCTGCGGCACTGCGTCCGCCGCTTCGGCGGCGTCACGGGCGACGTGTTCGGCGGCGTCGCGGAGACGGCGGCGACCACCGCCCTCGTGGTCCTCGCCCTCGGCTGAGGCACGGGCTCAGCAGGCCTCCCGCCACGCATCCAGTTCGTACTTCTTCAGCATCGAACTGAGCCGCAGCTCACGGGAGTCGGCGCAGAAGCGTTCCGTCGGCAGCTCGTACTCGACGTGGAAGACCGCCTTGTCGGCGTCGACGAACGGCTGGTTGTCGGCGCACTCGCCGTACTGGGCGCACTGCTCGTTGACGGCGAAGTCGAAGTCGTCGACCAGGTCCGGTATCTGGTCCAGGTCGTTCTTCAGTCCGACGGCCATCCCGCGGTCGTGGGCGAGCTTCGCGATCAACCGGTTGTAGCGGAGCTGGTCGTCGCCGGTGAGCGGGAAGCCGGTCTCGTTCTTGTAGCCGTCCATGTTGTCCGGCTCGACCGCGTCGAAGCCCTTCTCGCGGCACATGTCGAGACGCTCGGCCATCAGCGGCTCCAGGACATCCGTCGCGCGGATGTCCAGCCACCGCTCGCCCTCCCAGCCGTTGCCCTTGCCGAGCACGGCCGCCGGGAACTTGTCGGCGTCCGGCCGGAAGTCCTCCCAGGCGCCGGTGGAGACGTAGCAGATGACCTTGCGTCCGTCGTCGTGCAGTTCGGCGACCGTCGCCCGGTCGTGGTCGAAGCCGTCGATGTCGTAGACGGGTACGTCGACGGAGGTGTCGAGCTTGCCGCTGAGCTGCCACTGCCAGGCGGTGCCGGGCGTCGGCCGCCAGTGGCCGGCGGCCGGCCCGCCGTCGTCGCCGGGGGCCGACGTGCAGCCCGCGAGCAGCGGCAGGAGGAGGGCTGTCGACAGGACCGGGCGTCTCACGGGAAGTGCTCCAGAGGGCGGGAGGGGGAGGGCGGCGTGCCCCCGGAATGATCTCCCATGGTCCCTCCCGCGGGGAAACCGCGGCCCCGCGGGAGGGGGTGCGGCCGGGCGCGAGCGTAGGCTCGTGCCGAGTGTTCGCCTGCCCAGGCGAGGACCGCATCGCAGGAGGGATCTAGGGTCGGATGTCGGGCCCGGTCGACCCACCCGCATTCGGCCACACCAGACTTCATACGGAAGCGAGATTTCACCACCGTGACTGCTCTCACTCTCTCCACCTCCGCGGCGCCCGGCCTCCGGGCCGACGCGATCGTGATCGGTGTCGCCAAGGGCGCCGGCGGCCCGTCCGTCGCCCCGGGCGCCGAGGCCGTGGACAAGGCGTACGACGGCCGGCTCGCCGGCGTCCTGGAGACCCTCGGTGCCTCGGGCGCCGAGGGCGAGGTGACGAAGCTGCCCGCGCCGGCCGGCTTCAAGGCGCCCGTCGTGGTGGCGGTGGGCCTCGGTGCCGAGCCCGAGAAGGACGCCGGATTCGACGCCGAGGCGCTGCGCCGGGCCGCCGGTGCGGCCGCCCGCGCCCTGGCCGGCGCCAAGAAGGCCGCGTTCGCCCTGCCGCTCGCCGAGGCCGCCGACGCCGGGGTCGTCGCCGAGGGCGTGCTGCTCGGCGCGTACTCCTTCGACGCGTACAAGGAGTCCGCCAAGGACGCCAAGGGCGCCCGGGCGAAGGGCAACGGCAAGGCCCCGCTGGCGGAGGCCGCGCTGCTCGGCGGCAAGCCCCGCGACAAGGCGTACAAGGCGGCGGTCGAGCGTGCCGCGGCCGTCGCCGAGGAGCTGAACCGCGCCCGCGACCTGGTCAACACCCCGCCGAACGACCTGAACCCGGAGGCGTTCGCGGCGGTCGCGCAGACCGCGGCCAAGGAGCACGGCATCAAGGTGCAGGTGCTCGACGAGAAGGCGCTGACCAAGGGCGGCTACGGCGGCATCCTGGGCGTCGGCGCCGGTTCGGCGTCGGGTCCGCGGCTGGTGAAGCTGTCGTACACCTCGCCCAAGGCGAAGAAGTCCCTGGCCTTCGTCGGCAAGGGCATCACCTACGACTCGGGCGGCATCTCGCTGAAGCCGGCCGGGCACAACGAGACGATGAAGTGCGACATGGCCGGTGCCGCCGCCGTGTTCGCCGCGGTGGTCGCCGCCGCGCGGCTCGGCCTGGAGGTCAACGTGACCGGCTGGCTGGCGCTGGCCGAGAACATGCCGTCGGGCTCCGCGACGCGCCCGGGTGACGTGCTGCGCATGTACAGCGGCAAGACGGTGGAGGTGCTCAACACCGACGCGGAGGGCCGGCTCGTGCTCGCCGACGCGCTGTGGGCGGCCTCGCAGGACAAGCCGGACGCGATCATCGACGTGGCGACGCTGACCGGCGCGATGATGCTGGCGCTGGGCAGCCGGACGTACGGCGTGATGGCGAACGACGACGCGTTCCGCACCGCGGTGTACGAGGCGGCGGAGGAGGTCGGCGAGCCGGCGTGGCCGATGCCGCTGCCGGAGCACCTGCGCAAGGGCATGGACTCGCCGACCGCGGACATCGCGAACATGGGCGAGCGGATGGGCGGCGGTCTGGTGGCCGGTCTGTTCCTGCGGGAGTTCGTGGGCGAGGGCATCACCTGGGCGCACCTGGACATCGCGGGTCCGGCCTTCAACGAGGGCGGGCCGTTCGGGTACACGCCGAAGGGCGGCACGGGGACGGCGGTGCGGACGCTGGTGCGGGTTGCCGAGCTGGCGGCCGCGGGTGAGCTGGGCTAAGGGCGCCTGAGGGGTACGGGGTGCGGGTGACTGCGCGGCTGCGGGCCCGTCGTGGCTCGTCGCGCAGTTCCCCGCGCCCCTTGGTTGGCCGTCCTGGCGTCGGCCAAGAAGAACTCGCACGCGGTCGCGCCCACGCGGCGGAGCCGCAGAGCGACACAGCCCCGCGCACCTTGGTCGGCGGTCCTCGCGTCGGCCGGGGAGAACCGGACGCCGGTGGGGCCGCGGGGCGGGAGACCGTCACAGTTCGGGCGGGGAGCCGGTCGTAGTGTGGGGGACGAGCTCGAACGTGGGGTGTCTCACACCCCGGCCCCACGTCTCGTTCGCCTCTCACAAGTGCGAAGATGGAGCCCGGCAGGACAGGGCCCACCCAAGGGCCGAGAACAATGAGCGGCCGGACACCAGCCGCCGACCGGTCACTGGAGACCGGCGTGGCGCACATGCATGGAGGACGTGACGTGGCGAACGACGCCAGCACCGTTTTCGACCTAGTGATCCTCGGCGGTGGCAGCGGTGGTTACGCCGCGGCCCTGCGCGGGGCGCAGCTGGGCCTGGACGTCGCCCTGATCGAGAAGAACAAGCTTGGCGGCACCTGCCTGCACAACGGCTGTATTCCCACCAAGGCCCTGCTCCACGCGGGCGAGGTCGCCGACCAGTCCCGCGAGAGCGAGCAGTTCGGCGTCAAGACGTCCTTCGAGGGCGTCGACATGGCCGGTGTGCACAAGTACAAGGATGAGGTGATCGCCGGCCTGTACAAGGGGCTGCAAGGTCTGGTCGCCTCCCGCAAGATCACCTACATCGAGGGTGCGGGCCGGCTCTCGTCCCCCACCTCCGTCGATGTCAACGGTCAGCGCGTCGAGGGCCGCCACATCCTGCTCGCGACCGGCTCCGTGCCGAAGACGCTCCCGGGCCTGGAGATCGACGGCAACCGGATCATCTCCTCGGACCACGCCCTCACGCTGGACCGCGTGCCGAAGTCCGCGATCGTGCTGGGCGGCGGCGTCATCGGCGTCGAGTTCGCCTCCGCGTGGAAGTCCTTCGGTTCCGAGGTCACGGTCATCGAGGGCCTCAAGCACCTCGTCCCGGTCGAGGACGAGAACAGCTCCAAGCTCCTGGAGCGCGCCTTCCGCAAGCGGGGCATCAAGTTCAACCTGGGCACCTTCTTCCAGAAGGCCGAGTACACCCAGGACGGCGTCAAGGTCACCCTCGCCGACGGCAAGGAGTTCGAGGCCGAGGTCCTGCTCGTCGCCATCGGCCGCGGCCCGGTCTCCCAGGGCCTGGGCTACGAGGAGAACGGCGTCGCGATGGACCGCGGCTTCGTCCTCGTCGACGAGTACATGCGGACCAACGTCCCGACCATCTCCGCCGTCGGTGACCTCGTTCCCACCCTCCAGCTCGCGCACGTCGGCTTCGCCGAGGGCATCCTGGTGGCGGAGCGGCTCGCCGGCCTGAAGACCGTGCCGGTCGACTACGACGGCGTGCCGCGGGTGACGTACTGCCACCCGGAGGTCGCCTCCGTCGGTCTCACCGAGGCCAAGGCCAAGGAGGTCTACGGCGCGGACAAGGTCGTCTCGATCAAGTTCCCGCTGGGCGGCAACGGCAAGAGCCGCATCCTGAAGACCGCCGGCGAGATCAAGCTGGTCCAGGTCAAGGACGGTGCCGTGGTCGGCGTCCACATGGTCGGCGACCGCATGGGCGAGCAGGTCGGCGAGGCGCAGCTGATCTACAACTGGGAGGCGCTGCCGGCCGAGGTGGCCCAGCTCATCCACGCCCACCCGACGCAGAACGAGGCGCTCGGCGAGGCCCACCTGGCGCTGGCCGGCAAGCCGCTCCACATGCACGACTGACCGCTTCGGTCTTCGGGCGCGACGACACAGACTTCCGCAATTCGTAAGGAGCAACCGAAACCATGGCGGTTTCCGTAACCCTTCCGGCGCTCGGCGAGAGCGTCACCGAGGGCACCGTCACCCGCTGGCTGAAGGCCGAGGGTGAGCGCGTCGAGGCCGACGAGCCGTTGCTCGAGGTCTCGACCGACAAGGTCGACACCGAGATCCCGGCCCCCGCCTCGGGCGTGCTGTCCTCCATCAAGGTCGCCGAGGACGAGACCGTCGAGGTCGGCGCCGAGCTGGCGCTGATCGACGACGGCAGCGGCGCCCCCGCCGCCGCTCCGGCCCCGCAGGCCGAGCAGGTGGCCGAGCCGGCCCCCGAGCCCGCCCCGGCCGCCCCCTCCACCGAGCAGGCCGCCCCGGCGCCTGCCCCCACGGCCGAGGCCGCTGCCGGCGGCTCCGCCGAGGGCACGGACGTGGTCCTGCCCGCGCTCGGCGAGTCCGTCACCGAGGGCACCGTCACCCGCTGGCTGAAGTCGGTCGGTGACAGCGTCGAGGAGGACGAGCCGCTGCTCGAGGTCTCGACCGACAAGGTCGACACCGAGATCCCGGCCCCCGCCTCCGGCACCCTGCTGGAGATCGTGGTCGGCGAGGACGAGACGGCCGAGGTCGGCGCCAAGCTCGCCGTCATCGGTGCGGCGGGTGCCGCTCCGGCGGCTGCCCCGGCGGCCCCCGCCGCCCCGGCCAAGCCCGCACCCACCCCGGCTCCCGCGGCCCCGCAGGCTCCGGCGGCCCCGGCTCCCGCGCAGGCCGCTCCGGCTCCGGCCGCCCCGGCTCCCGCCCCGCAGGCTCCGGCGGCTCCGGCCCCGCAGCCCGCCGCCCCGGCGCCCGCGCCGGCCCCGGCCGCCGCTCCGGCAGCCCCGGCCGCCGCCCAGCCGGTGGACGACGGCGCCTACGTCACCCCGCTGGTGCGCAAGCTCGCCGCCGAGAACGGCGTCGACCTGTCCACCGTCAAGGGCACCGGCGTCGGTGGCCGTATCCGCAAGCAGGACGTCGTCGCCGCCGCCGAGGCCGCGAAGGCCGCCCCGGCTCCGGCCGCCGCCCCTGCCGCGCCCGCCGCGAGGAAGGCCCCCGTCCTGGAGGCCTCCCCGCTGCGTGGCCAGACCGTCAAGATGCCGCGCATCCGCAAGGTCATCGGCGACAACATGGTCAAGGCGCTGCACGAGCAGGCCCAGCTGTCGTCGGTCGTCGAGGTCGACGTCACGCGTCTGATGAAGCTGCGCGCCCGTGCCAAGGACGCGTTCGCGGCGCGTGAGGGCGTCAAGCTCTCCCCGATGCCGTTCTTCGTCAAGGCCGCGGCCCAGGCCCTCAAGGCCCACGCCCCGGTCAACGCCAAGATCAACGAGGCCGAGGGGACCATCACCTACTTCGACACCGAGAACATCGGTATCGCGGTGGACTCCGAGAAGGGCCTGATGACCCCGGTCATCAAGAACGCCGGTGACCTGAACCTGGCCGGCATCGCCAAGGCGACCGCCGACCTGGCGGGCAAGGTGCGGGCCAGCAAGATCAGCCCGGACGAGCTGGCGGGCGCGACCTTCACCATCAGCAACACCGGTTCGCGCGGCGCGCTGTTCGACACGATCATCGTGCCGCCGGGCCAGGTCGCCATCCTCGGCATCGGTGCCACGGTCAAGCGTCCGGCCGTCATCGAGACGGAGGACGGCCCGGTCATCGGCGTCCGCGACATGACGTACCTGACCCTGTCCTACGACCACCGTCTGGTGGACGGCGCCGACGCCGCCCGCTACCTGACGGCGGTCAAGGCGATCCTGGAGGCGGGCGAGTTCGAGGTCGAGCTCGGCCTGTAGTCCCCCGCGCCCCTGGGCCTGTACGGTGCCCCCGCCCGGAGCTTTCCGGGCGGGGGCACCGCCGTGTCCGGGGCCGGCGCGGCGCCGTTCCCGGGGCGGAGGCATCACCGCGTTCCGGACGGGGCACGCTGTGTAAGTCTCGTCTCACCTGCGTCAAAGCGCCCCCGTGCGCCCTTCCCGCCCGCCGCGACGGCCGTATTGTCTAAGCGTCAGTCGCCCCCGGGGTCCGAAGGGGACCCTCCCCGAAGGAGCTCTCATGACCGCGCCCGTCGTCCACTCGCTGCGCGAACAGATCCGCGAGCACATCCTGGAAGGGATCATCAGCGGACGCTGGCAGCCGGGCGAGCGGATCGTCGAGCGGCGGATCGCGACCGAGCTGGAGGTCAGCCAGACGCCGGTGCGCGAGGCGCTGCGGGAGCTGGAGTCGCTGCGGCTGATCGAGTCGGCGCCGAACAAGGGCGTGCGGGTGCGCAACCTGACCGCCGCCGACCTGGAGGAGAGCTACCCCGTCCGGGCCGGCCTGGAGGCGATCGCGGCGGAGCTGGCGGCGGACCGGCTCGCCCTGGACTGCTCGGCCCTGGAGCCGCACGTCGCCGCGCTGTACGAGGCCGACCGGGTCTCCGACGGCACGGGCCAGGTGCGGCACACGGTGGGGTTCCACCGGGAGCTGGTGCGGGCGGCGGGCAACTCGGTGCTGCTGCACACGTGGGAGGGGCTGGGGATCGAGGTGTTCACGGCGCTGTCGATACGGTGGCTGGGGACGGTGCAGCAGTCGTACGCGGAGGAGCACGAGGAGCTGGTCGCGGCCTTCCGCCGCCGGGACCCCCGCATCCCGGAGATCGTGAAGTCCCACGTCCTGGGCTGCGCGCCCCGCCCCTGACGCATCCCTTCGCCCCCGCCGCCCCTGCGCAGTTCCCCGCGCCCCTGAGGAACGGCTGGGCCGTTCCTCAGGGGCGCGGGGAACTGCGTGCTCAACCACGACGCACCCGCAGCCGCCACACCACGCAACCACCCGAGCCGCACCGCGCTCACCTGCACAAACCGCCACCTTCAAGGTCACCCCGTGCCACCGCCGGAGGCACCCCGTGCCGACTTTCTCGTGATCAAGAGTTTTTGCCCCTCAACCCTTTGATCGATCATCGATCAGGGAGTTACAGTCGCTTTCGGACTCCCACCGGAGCCCAGCCCTGTCCTGCCAAAGACCTAGGGCACCCCCGAACCCTTGCCGATGAGGGAACCCCCTTCGACTGAGGAAGGCGGCGACATGACGACCGACCCCAAAGCCATCCAGCCGAGCGAGCTCGACCAGCTCCCGGACCGCGACCCCGAGGAGACCGCCGAGTGGCAGGCCTCCCTGGACGCCGTCACCCAGGCGGCCGGGCCGCACCGTGCCGCGTACCTGATGCGCCGCACCCTGGAGCGCGCCGAGGGCGCGGGCCTGGCGCTGCCGAAGCTGCTGGAGACCGACTACGTCAACTCCATCCCGACCTCCGCCGAGCCGGCCATCCCCGGTGACGAGGCCATGGAGACCCGGATCACCGCGTGGAACCGGTGGAACGCGGCGGCGATGGTTTCCCGCGGCAGCAAGCACGGCGTGGGCGGCCACATCGCCACCTTCGCCTCCGCGGCCTGGCTGTACGAGACGGGCTTCAACCACTTCTTCCACGGCAAGGAGGGTGACGGCTCCGGCGACCAGCTCTACATCCAGGGCCACGCCTCCCCCGGCATCTACGCCCGCGCCTTCCTCGACGGCCGGCTGAACGAGCAGCACCTGGACAACTTCCGCCAGGAGGCGGGCGGCGCCGGTCTGCCCTCGTACCCGCACCCGCGGCGGCTGCCCTGGCTGTGGGAGTTCCCGACGGTGTCGATGGGCCTCGGCCCGCTCTCCGCCATCTACCAGGCGCGCTTCAACCGCTACCTGACCAACCGCGGCATCAAGGACGTCTCGTCCTCGCACGTGTGGGCCTTCCTCGGCGACGGCGAGATGGACGAGCCGGAATCGACGGCCGCCATCGCGCTGGCCGCCCGCGAGGGTCTGGACAACCTGACCTTCGTCATCAACTGCAACCTGCAACGCCTGGACGGCCCGGTCCGCGCCAACTTCAAGATCGTGCAGGAGCTGGAGGCCCAGTTCCGCGGCGCCGGCTGGAACGTCGTCAAGACACTGTGGGGCACCGACTGGGACGAGCTGTTCGCCCTGGACCACACGGGCGCACTGGTACGGCGGCTGCGCGAGGTACCGGACGCGCAGATCCAGACCTACCAGACGCGTGACGCCGCCTACATCCGCGACCACTTCTTCGGCCCCGACCCGGAGCTGCGGGAGATGGCCAAGCTGCTGAGCGACGCCAAGATCGAGAACTGCTTCCAGTTCTCCCGCGGTGGCCACGAGCCCCGCAAGGTCTACGCCGCGTACAAGGCCGCCCTGGAGCACAAGGGTGGCCCGACGGTGATCCTGGCCCAGACGGTCAAGGGCCACACCCTCGGCAGTGGTTTCGCCTCCAAGAACGCCAACCACCAGATGAAGAAGCTGACGGTGGACCAGTTCAAGGAGATGCGCGACCTGCTGGACCTGCCGATCTCGGACGAGATGTTCGTCGACGGCCAGGTCCCCTACGGCCACCCGGGCGCCGACTCTCCCGAGGTCCGCTACCTCCAGGAGCAGCGCGCGGCCCTCGGCGGTCCCGCCCCGGCCCGCCGGACGCACGCGCTGCCGGCCCTGCCCGTTCCGGCCGACAAGGCGTTCACCGCCTTCGACAAGGGCTCCGGCAAGCAGAGCCTCGCCACCACCATGGCCTTCGTTCGCCTGGTCAAGGACCTGGTCCGCGACAAGGAGACGGGTCGGCGCTGGGTGCCGATCGTCCCCGACGAGGCGCGCACCTTCGGCATGGAGTCGCTGTTCCCGTCGCTGGGCATCTACTCGCCGAAGGGCCAGACGTACGAGCCGGTCGACCGCGACCAGCTCATGTACTACAAGGAGGCCAAGGACGGCCAGATCCTCAACGAGGGGATCACCGAGGCCGGTTCGATGGCCGACTTCATCGCCGCTTCGACGTCGTACGCGACGCACGGCGAGGCGATGATCCCGTTCTACATCTTCTACTCGATGTTCGGCTGGCAGCGCACGGGCGACCAGATGTGGCAGCTCGGCGACCAGCTCGGCCGCGGCTTCCTGCTCGGCGCCACGGCGGGCCGGACGACGCTGACGGGTGAGGGCCTGCAGCACGCCGACGGCCACTCCCCGGTGCTCGCCGCGACCAACCCGGCGGCGCTGACGTACGACCCGGCGTTCGCGTACGAGATCGCGGTCATCGTCAAGGAGGGCCTGCGCCGTATGTACGGCGAGGCGGCCGAGGGCGAGGACCAGAACGTCTTCTACTACCTCACGGTGTACAACGAGCCGCTGCCGCAGCCGGCGAAGCCCGGTGCCCCGGGCGTCGACGAGGGCATCCTCAAGGGCCTGTACCGCTTCAACACGGCCGAGTCCGAGGGTCTGGGCATCCCGGCCAACGCGCCGCGGATCCAGCTCCTCGGCTCCGGCACGGCGATCCACTGGACGCTCAAGGCGCAGCGGCTGCTCGCCGAGGAGTGGGGCGTGGCCGCCGACGTGTGGTCCGCGACCTCCTGGACGGAGCTGCGCCGGGACGCCATGGACGCCGACGCGGCGCTGCTGCGCGGCGAGGAGCGGGTGCCATACGTCCGCCAGGCGCTCCAGGGCGCCGAGGGCCCGGTCCTCGCGGTCTCCGACTACATGCGTCAGGTCCCGGACCAGATCGCGCAGTGGGTCGAGCAGGACTACTCGTCGCTCGGTGCCGACGGCTTCGGCCTGTCGGACACCCGCGACGCCGCCCGCCGCCACTTCGGCGTGGACGCCGAGTCCATCGTGGTCGCGGCCCTGGCCCAGCTCGCCCGGCGCGGCGAGGTCAAGGCGACGGCCGTGAAGGAGGCGCGCGAGCGCTACGGCCTGTAGAGCCGAGTCACGAACGGAAGGCCCCCGCCGCCGCGGGGGCCTTCCGCGTCCTCCTGCATCATGTGGGGATGCGTGCTGCCCGCCTCATCAAGATGGTGCTGCTCCTCCAGTCCCGCCCGACGATGACCGCCGCCGAGCTGGCCCGGGAGCTGGAGGTGTCGGAGCGGACCGTGACGCGGGACGCGCAGGCGCTGTCGGAGGCGGGCGTGCCGGTGTACGCGGAGCGCGGCCGGGCCGGCGGTTACCGCCTGGTGGGCGGCTACCGCACCCGTCTGACCGGGCTCGCCCGGGGTGAGGCGGAGGCGCTGTTCCTGTCCGGGGTCCCCGGGGCGCTGCGCGAGATGGGCCTGGAGGACGCGGCCTCCGCGGCCCGCCTGAAGGTGTCGGCGGCCCTGCTCCCGTCCCTGCGGGACGCCTCCCGTACGGCGGCCCAGCGGTTCCACCTGGACGCGCCGAACTGGTTCCGGGAGCCCGAGACGCCCGAGCTGCTGCCCGCGGTGGCGGACGCGGTCTGGGACGACCGGCGCGTCGCCGCGCGCTACCGGCGCGGAACGGAGGAGGTCGTCCGGGACCTGGAGCCGTACGGCCTCGTTCTGAAGGCCGGGGTCTGGTACGTGTGCGCGCGAGTCACGGGGCCGGCCGGCGACGGCCCCTTCCGCGTGTACCGCATCGACCGCTTCACGGCGGTGGAGGCGGGCGAGGAACGTTTCACGCGGGACGACGACTTCGACCTGCCCGCGTTCTGGGCGGAGCGGGCCGAGCAGTTCGCGCGGTCGATCCTGCGGGCCGAGGTCGTGGTGCGGCTCTCGGAGCGGGGCGTGCGCACGTTGCCGTACGCGGTCGACGCGCCGACGGCCCGGGAGGCGCTGGCGGCCGCGGGCGCGCCGGACAAGGACGGCCGGCTGACGGTGACGCTGCCGGTGGAGTCGGAGGACGTCGCGCACACGCAGCTCAGGGCGCTCGGGCCGGAGGTGGAGGTGCTGGCGCCGGCGTCGCTGCGGGGGCGCTTCGCGCGGGATGCGGGGCGGTTGGCGGAGCTGTACGGGGACTGAGCGCCGGTTTGTGGCGACCCGGGGTGGGTGTGGGCGCGGGGGTGGGTCGCGTGGCCCGGCGCTGCCGGGGTGCCGCCGCGCCCACCCGTGCCGCCTGGGGGTACCTCCCAGGCCGTTCAGGCACTGGGGGAGGCACGACTGCCCGCGGCTACGGCGAGCCGCAGCCGCGTGCGGCGGGAAGGGGTCGTGTCGGGGGGTGTTCGCCCGCAGCGGTTGGCGCGTCAACGCCGGAAAGATCTGTGGCCAACCGATTCCGCGCCGTTCCGAGGACGAACACCCCCCGGCGCGGCCCCGACCCACAACCGCACGCACCGCGCACCCCCACCGAACCCGCACAGGCGCCGCAGGCACCCCGCAGATAACGATCCGCCGCACTCCACGTGCGCCGCCCCCGCCCAGGACCGATGCTGGACCCGTGATGGACGAGACGGAGTTCTGGGAGCTGATCGACGCCGCCCGGCAGCGCGCCGACGGCGACCCCGAGGACCAGGCCGACCTGCTCGTGGAGCGGCTCCTCGACATGGACCCGGACCTGGTGCTCGACTTCGCCCGCCACTTCGAGGCCCGCTACAACCGCGCCTGCACCTGGGACGTGTGGGGCGCCGCGTGGATCCTGCTCGGCGGGGCCAGCGACGACGCCTTCGACTACTTCCGCTGCTGGCTGATCGGCCAGGGCCGCGAGGTGTACGAGGGCGCGGTGCACGAACCCGACTCGCTCGCCGAGCTGCTGGACGCCTTCGACGAGGAGCTGGACGGCGACGGCGAGGAGCTGGGCTACGCGGCCGACGAGGCCTACGAGCAGCTCACCGGCACCGTCGCCCCCGACCTGGGCATCGCGCCCGCGCCCGCCGAACCGCTGGGCACCCCGATCGACCTGGAGGACGACCGCGCCCTCGCCGAACGCCTGCCCCGCCTGTGGACGAGGTTCGGACCGGAGTGACGCGCCCAGCCCGCCCGGACGGTCACACCCGCCCCTGGAGTCGCGCCGCCGTGTCCCTGATGTCACCGAGGCGCGCACTGAGCGCGGCCCCCGGGCAGCTCGTCGCGTAGCCGTCGTCGTGGCCCGCGACGGCGGGCAGCCTCGCGGTGGCGCCCGCGGCGAAGCGGCTGAGGCCGTTGCTGGAGACCAGGGCGACCTGCGCGTGCGGGTCGGTGCCGGTCTCGCCGAGCTTCCAGGCGGCCACGGCGGCGATCGCGTCGGTCAGTTCGTCGGGCACGGGCACCCCGGCGGTGTAGGTGCCGAGGGCGGCGATCCCGGTGGTGCGGTGGTTGAACCCCTGGGTGTGGGCGCCGGTGACGGGCCGGTCGATACCGCCCGCGCGGCCCTCGTAGACGGTGCCGCAGCGGTCGACGACGAAGTTGTAGCCGATGTCGTCCCAGTCCCGGGCGCCGGTCTGGCCCTGGTACACCCCGCGGAGTATGGCCGGCACGTCGGCGCAGTCGTAGCCGTTCGGCGTGTCCGTGTGGTGGACGAAGACGGCGACCACCTTGTCGTCGTAGCGCGGCGCGGGCTGGGCGCGGGCGGCGTCGCCCAGCCAGACCGACCGGGGCACGATGTCGGGCCGGGGCGCCGCGTACCGGTCGGCGGCGGCCGGGGCGGCGCCGGCGTCGGCGTCGGCCGCCCGCTCCACACCGTTCGCGCACAGGAAGAGCGCGGCGACGGCGGCCAGCCCCGGCAGGGCACCGAGCAGCGCCCGCACCGCGGTCGGCATCCGGAAGCCTCCGGAATCGCGCAGGCCACGGGAATCGCGCAGGCCACCGGAATCACGGACGCCACCGGCATCGCGGGCGGCGCCGGATATACGGTCGGGCCGCCCCTCCCGGGCCCGAGCCCGGCGCGGCCCTCGGAAGACTCGCATGGTCCCACTGTCCGGCGGATCCGCTCTGTCCGCGATGTGTGCTGTGCCACCCGGTGGAACCATCGTCCCGGTGCACGGCGTTTCAGGGTTGACCGCACACATTCGCTCGCACGGGTGGCCGCTTTTCGGACAGCCGTGCACCTCAGGCTGATCACCGGCCCGGTACAGCACGTACTGAGGGGTCCCGGGCTCCGGCAGAAAGGCGGTTCGCGTGGACCTGCTCGACATCGTGCTGGCGCTGGTGGTGCTGGCCTACGCGGCTTCCGGATACCGGCGCGGGCTGGTGGCCGGCTGTGTGTCGCTGGCCGGCTTCGTGGGCGGTGCGGCGCTCGGCGTGTGGGTCCTGCCGTGGGCGACGGACCTGGTGGAGCGGGGCTCGACGGCGGCGACGGCGGTCGCGGTGGTCACGGTGCTGCTGCCGGCGATGGTCGGCCACGAACTGGCGGGACGCCTCGCGCTGCGACTGCGCCGGGAACTGGACGCCGGCCCGCTGAGGGTCGCCGACGGGGTCGGCGGCGCGGTGGCCAACTCGGCGGCGGCGCTGATCGTGGCGTGGGTGGCGGCGAGCGTGCTCGCGGCCTCCTCGTCCTCGCTCCTCACCTCGGCGATCCGGGACTCGTCGCTGCTGGGCGCGGTGCAGCGGGTGATGCCGGACGCCACCCCGGCGTGGTTCTCGGGGGCGACGTCCGCACTGGCCGACGCCGGGTTCCCGCAGGTCTTCAACCCGTTCGAGAACGAGTCGGCCGCCGAGGTCGCCGAGCCCTCCGGCGACAGCGTCACGCCCGCGGCCACCCGCGCGGCCCAGCTCAGCACGGTGAAGGTGGAGGGCGTGAGCGGCACCCAGGGCCGGGAGGGCAGCGGCTTCGTGTACGCGCCGGAGCACGTGATGACCAACGCCCACGTGGTGGCCGGCATCGACGCCCCGACCGTGCGGATCGGCGGCGTGGGCCCGGCGTACGAGGCGCGGGTGGTGCTGTTCGACCCGGACAAGGACGTGGCCGTGCTGTACGTCCCGGACCTCGAGGCGCCGGTGCTGCGGTTCGACGAGGACGCCGCGCGGGGCGACGCCGCGGTGGTGGCGGGCTATCCGCAGAACGGCGACCTGGATCTGCGGGCGGCGACGGTGGCCAACCGGATCCGCGCCACCGGCCAGAACATCTACAACGACGAGAACGTCACCCGGGAGATCTACTCGGTCCGCTCCACGGTCCGCCCCGGCAACTCGGGCGGACCGCTGCTGACCACCGACGGCCGGGTCTACGGCGTGGTGTTCGCCCGTTCCACCTCCGACGCGCAGACCGGCTACGTGCTGACGGCGGCGGAGGTGGCTCCCGAGGCACGCGAGGCGGCGGACGCCACACTGGCGGTGGACACGGGCGAGCCGGTCACGTCGTGAGCGCGGCCTCGGCCCGGCCGTCCGGACCGGTCAGCATCTGCCCCATCAGCACGTCGTCGACGTACTGCCCGTCGAGGTGGAACTCCTCCGGCTGTACGCCCTCGATCACGAAGCCCTCCGACTCGTAGAGCTTGCGTGCGGCCGTGTTGTGCCCGAGGACCCGCAGTGTGATGCGGCGGAAGCCCTCGTCCCGGGCCTCCTGCACGGCGGCCCGGACCAGTGCCCGCCCCACGCCGTGGCCGCGGGCCGCACCGGCGACGGCGAGGCCGCGGATCTGGCGGACGTGGGTGTTGGAGTCCAACGGGGTGGGGAAGCCGAGGCGGACGTAGCCGACGACGGCGCCGTCGAGTTCGGCGACCAGGTGGGCCTCGGGCCCGCAGGTGTCACTGAAGAAGGGGTCGTCCGGTTCCGGCGGGGGCGAGACGGCGTGCAGGTAGGACCAGGTCTCAAGGTCGATCCGGCGCAGCGGCTGCTCGTCTTCGGACCTGGCGCGGCGTATGTGCGGGGCTGGCATGACGGTCACTGTACGACGCGGTGACGCAGACCGTTCCATGGTTTTCTCCCGGCCACCCGGCAGGATGGGCCCATGGACGACGGACGCGTGAACGGCGGGCACATGGACGGACGCACCGGCAGGGCCCCTTCCCGCATCGCGGTGGCCGGCGCGTCCGGTCTGATCGGCGGTGCGCTGGCACGGTCGCTGACGGCGGACGGGTACCAGGTGGTACGCCTGGTGCGGCGCGCGCCCGAGGGCGCGGACGAGGTGCGGTGGGACCCCGAGAACGGGCGGGTGGACGCGGCCGGGCTGGAGGGCTGCGACGCGGTGGTCAATCTGGCCGGGGCCGGGGTGGGCGACCGCCGCTGGACCGACGCGTACAAGACCCGTATCCGCAGCAGCCGGGTGCACGGCACGACGGCGCTCGCGGAGGCCGTCGCGGCGATGGAGCGGCCGCCGCGGGTCTTCGTGAACGGCAGCGCGATGGGCTACTACGGGGAGACCGGCGACCATCCCGTGGACGAGAGCGCACCGCCCGGCGAGGGTTTCCTGCCGGGCCTGTGCGTGGAGTGGGAGGCCGCGGCGGCCCCGGCGCAGGAGGCGGGCGTACGGACGGTGTTCACCCGCACCGGGCTGGTCGTCGCGCGCGGGGGCGGCGCCTGGGGGCGGCTCTTCCCGCTCTTCCGGGCGGGGCTCGGCGGACGGCTGGGCGACGGATCGCAGTACTGGTCCTTCGTCGCGCTGCACGACGAGGTGGCGGCCGTCCGGCACCTCATGGACCGGGACGACCTGTCCGGCCCCTTCAACCTGACCGCCCCGCGGCCGGTGACGAACCGTGAGGTCACGGTCGCCATGGGCCGGGTGCTGCACCGGCCGGCGCCGTTCCCGGTGCCCGCGCCGGTCCTGCGGGCGGTGCTCGGCGAGATGGCGGGCGACGTCCTCGGCAGCGCCCGGGTCCTGCCGGCCCGCCTCCTGGAGTCGGGCTTCCGCTTCGCGTTCCCGGAGATCGACGGAGCGATCCGGGCGGCGCTGTAGGCACGCCCGGCACCCGCCACCCCGCACCCGGCACCCGGCACCCGGCACCGACCGCATACCGACCGAGCCCGACCGGGCACCGATCGAGCACAACCTGACGCGGCGACCGAACCCGACCGGGTACGACCGGGCACCGACCACAAGATGACCGCACCCCTCCCCCATGCGACCGCCGTGCGACCGTGTGCTTCCTCCGCGCGACTCCCGTTGACCGTTTCGGGCCCTAACCTCGTCTCGAACTCGGGTATTCCTCAAGCCTGTTGGGGGCATGACGTCTCCAGCGGCCGCGCAACCTCGAGGAGGGGCACGTGCTTGAGCCCGCGTACCAGGCGGACGTCGTCGTCGTGGGAGCCGGGATCGCCGGACTCGCCGCGGCGCAGCGACTGACCAGCGCAGGAGTGACGACCACGGTCCTGGAGGCCGCGCATACGGTGGGCGGCCGGATGGCCACCGAGAAGGTCGACGGTTTCCGGCTCGACAGAATCGGACAGCTGCTGTCCACGGCGTATCCCGAACTGCGCCGCACCCCCGGGCTCGACGGCCTCGCGCTGCTGCCCTTCACCCCCGGGGTCCTGCTGCACAGCGAGGGCCGCCACCACCGCGCGGGCGCCCCGGCGGGCGTACGGAGCGCACGGGGCGCACTCCATGCGGTGCGCGCCCTGGCGAGCGCCCCCCGCGCGATGCCCGCGCCCCGCGCCCGCGCCGGGGCCCCGCTCGGCACCGCCGTGGACCAGGCCCGGCTCGGTGCCGCGCTGGCCCGGCTCGCGCACACTCCGGCCGAACGGCTGCTGGCCCGGCCGGAGCTGCCCGCCGCCCGCGCGCTGGCGGCCCGCGGGCTGCCGGCCCGTACGATCGACGGCTTTCTGCGTCCGCTGCTCGCCGCGCTGCTGTACGACCCGGACCTCACGACGTCCAGCCGGTGCGCGGACCTCGCGCTGCGCGCCTTCGCCGGCGGGCGGCTCGCGCTGCCGGAGGGCGGCGCCGAGTCCCTGCCGGAGCACCTGGCGCGCTCGCTGCCGCCGGGCACCGTGCACACCGGGGTCCGCGTCACCTCGGTCGCGACCAACGCCGTGACCACCGCGGAGCACGGGGTCGTCCGCTGCCGGGCCGTCCTGGTGGCGACCGACGCCCGCGCGGCGGCCGAGCTGCTGCCGGGCCTGCGGGTGCCGGACTTCCACCCGGTGACGGTGGTCCACCACACGACCGACGAGCCGACGACCACCGGCGCGGCCCTGCTGCTCGACGCCGACCGGGGCGGCCCGGTCGCCCACACGGCGCAGATCAGCCAGGTGGATCCGTCCCGTGCGCCCGCCGGACGCACCCTCGTCTCCTCGACGGTCCTCGGCCCTCCCCCGTCCGGCCTCGACGCCGCCGTACGCATCCACCTCGCCCGCCTCTACGGCACCCCGACCGACCGCTGGGAGACCCTCGCCGTGCACCACACGCCCGAGGCGGTGCCCGCGATGCGCCCGCCGCACGATCCGCGCAGGCCGGTACGGCTGCTGGCCGGGCTGTACGTGTGCGGCGACCACCGCGACACCAGCACCGCCCAGGGCGCGCTGCACTCGGGCCACCGGGCCTCGGCGGCGATCCTGACCGACCTGGGCGCGGGCCGTCCGATGCACACGGCGGAGCCGACGGCGACGGCCCACGCGGCCTAGGAGGTGTCGTTCGGCTCCTGCCGTTCGGCTCGTGCCGTTCGACTCGTGCCGGGTCGCGGGGGCTGCCCCAAGGAGCCGTCGCCCGGAGCCGTCCTGATCCAGACGACACCCCTTGGGGCCGGGGAACGGGGCTACCCCAGGGCGGCCACCTTGTCCCGGTACCCCCGGACCGGGGCGGCGTCCCGGTAGGGCTCCAGACGGCGTTCGAAGTCGCGGACGTACTCCGCGGCGCGCACCGAGCGCATCTCGGCCGCCTGCCCCGCCGCCTCGGCGGCCAGCTGGCAGGCCTGGTCGAGCTCGCCGAGGCCGAGCCGGGCGGTGGCGAGGACGATCCGGCAGAACAGCCGGCTGCGGGCGTAGACGGGGGCGCGCAGTTGCAGCGAGCGTTCCGCGTGCTGGGCGGCGGCGCGGAACTGCTGCAAATCGCGGTGGCAGTGCCCGAACTCGTCGGCGAGCTGCGCCTCGTCGAAGAAGCGCGCCCAGTGCGGCACCTCGTCCCCGGGCCGGGCGGCCTCCATCGCGCGCTCCGCCCGCACCAGCGCCGCCGTGCACGCCCGTACCTCCCCGAGGACGCCGTGCGCCCGCGCCTCGGCGGCGTGCAGCAGGGTCTGCACGACCGGCGGCGCGGAGGTCCCCACGCCCTGCTGCGCCACCCTGGCGAGCTGCACGGCCTCCCGCCCGTGGCCCAGGTAGACGGCCTGCCGGCTCATGGTGACCAGCACGTACGAGCCGTACGCCCGGTCCGCCGCCGCCTGCGACAGCCGCAGCGCCTGCACGAAGTACCGCTGGGCGAGACCGTGCGCGGCGATGTCGTACGAGGTCCAGCCCGCGAGCCGGGTGAGGTCGGCGGCGGCCGCGAAGAGGCGCCGGCCGGTCTGCTCGCCGTAGGTGCCGCGGAGCATCGGCTCCAGCTCGTGCTCCAGGTAGCGCACCAGGGCCTGGCGGGCGTGTCCGCCGCCGTACCGGTCGTCGAGGCTGCGGAACAGCTCGCCGACCGAGCGCAGCGCGGCGAGGTCGCCACCGCTGACTTTCTGGCCGGGGCCGCGCTCGGCGGCGGGGCGGCGCCTGGCCGGGTCGAGCGGGACGGCGAGCCTGGGGCCCGCGGGGCGGCCCTGCGCGGGGATGCGGACGGGCACCTCGGTGCGGGCCACCTTCTCGTCGGCGCGGCCGATCAGCCAGTCGCGGCTGGGCACGACGAGCCCGGCCGGGGTGAAGGCGATCTTCCGCAGCTCGGCGTGGCTGCCGGAGTCCTTGCGCCACAGCCCGCCGACGATGTCGACCGCCTCCTCCGGGCTCCCGGCGAACTCCAGGCCCGCGTAGACGGGCGCGCAGGCGTCCAGGCCGAGGTCCTGGGCGGTCAGGCGGCGGCCCAGGCGCCGGGTGAAGACCTCGGCGATCAGGGCCGGGGTGGTGCCGCGGGGCTGCTGGCCGCGCAGCCACCGGGTGACGGAGGTCTTGTCGTATCTCAGGTCCAGGCCGTGTTCGAGTCCGAGCTGGTCGACGCGACGCGCGAGACCCGCGTTCGAGAACCCCGCTTCGGCGATGAGCGCGGCGAGCTGGCGGTTGGGGGTGCGCTGCGCGGGTCGTTCCGTCATGGTGCGGTGCGGTCTCCTGCCTTCCGGGCGTTCGAAGTGCCCGGAGCGCCTGTGAGCAGCCCTTATGGCCTCGTGAACGGCGTGAATGTAGCGGAGAGTAAGCACCCGATCGCACAATTCGCCCAGCATTCATCCGATCGTGTGAGGATTGCCCGCTCCGCTGACGACGGGCGGGCGGTCGTACAGTGGCGTGGGCACGCTTCGTGCCTTACGACCTTGCAGGGAGGCACGTGCCGTGAGTGAGCTGCGCTTCGTCCGGATGGGGTTCGGTGCCGAACGCGTCGAGTACCAGGAGGCGTGGGACGAACAGCGCCGGGTGCACGCCGCCCGGTTCGCCGACGAGGTCCCCGACACCGTGCTGCTCCTCGAACACCCGCCGGTCTACACCGCCGGCCGGCGCACCGAGGACAGCGAGCGTCCGCTGGACGGCACCCCGGTGATCGACGTGGACCGCGGCGGCAAGATCACCTGGCACGGCCCGGGCCAGCTGGTCGGCTACCCCATCCAGAAGCTCCCGCGCCCGGTCGACGTGGTGGCCCACGTCCGCCGCCTGGAGGAGGCCCTGATCCGTACCTGCGCGGAGTTCGGGCTGGAGACCAGCCGGGTCGAGGGCCGCAGCGGCGTCTGGGTCCTCGGCGACCCGGTCGAGCAGCGCCCGAAGCTCGGCGGCCTGTCCCTGGACTTCGACCCGCGGCTGACGGACGAGGAGTTCGACCCGCGCCTCAACGGCCCCGACTACGCCCCGTCCAACGCCGGTCAGCGCCGCGAGGACCGCAAGATCGCCGCGATCGGCATCCGGGTCGCCAAGGGCGTCACGATGCACGGCTTCGCGCTGAACGTGAACCCCGACAACAAGTGGTTCGACAAGATCATCCCCTGCGGCATCCGCGACGCGGGAGTCGCCTCCCTGGCGAACGAACTCGGCCGCGACGTGACCATCGAGGAGGTCCTCCCGGTGGCCGAACGCCATCTGCGGGACGTCCTGGAGAACGCGGAGCTGAAGCCGAGGGTGATCGAGAAGACGCCGGCATAAATCCGGACCGTCCGGAGTTTGAACACGAGGCCCGTTCAGGGCCGCGGCGGGGGCCTGGGGGCGGCAGCCCGCAGCAGGGCCAGCACCAACGCCGACCAACAAATCAACGGGCGTACCCTGAAGAACGCCGAAGAATCAAACGCTAGGGAGCCGGTCGTGTCCGCAGTCGCACCCGACGGACGCAAGATGCTGCGCCTCGAGGTCCGCAACAGCCAGACCCCCATCGAGCGCAAGCCCGAGTGGATCAAGACCCGGGCGAAAATGGGCCCCGAGTACACCAAGATGCAGAACCTCGTGAAGAGCGAGGGCCTGCACACCGTCTGCCAGGAAGCCGGCTGTCCCAACATCTACGAGTGCTGGGAGGACCGCGAGGCGACCTTCCTCATCGGCGGCGACCAGTGCACCCGGCGCTGTGACTTCTGCCAGATCGACACCGGCAAGCCCGAGGCGCTCGACCGCGACGAGCCGCGCCGGGTCGGCGAGTCCGTGGTCACCATGGACCTGAACTACGCCACCATCACCGGCGTCGCCCGCGACGACCTCCCGGACGGCGGTGCCTGGCTGTACGCGGAGACCGTGCGCCAGATCCACCAGCAGACCGCCGACCGCGAGGCCGGCCGCACCAAGGTCGAGCTGCTGGCCCCCGACTTCAACGCGGTGCCCGAGCTGCTCCGCGAGGTCTTCGAGTCCCGCCCCGAGGTCTTCGCGCACAACGTCGAGACGGTCCCGCGGATCTTCAAGCGCATCCGCCCCGGCTTCCGCTACGAGCGCTCCCTGAAGGTCATCACCGACGCCCGCGATTTCGGCCTGGTCACCAAGTCGAACCTGATCCTCGGCATGGGCGAGACCCGCGAGGAGATCAGCGAGGCGCTGAAGCAGCTGCACGAGGCCGGCTGCGAGCTGATCACCATCACGCAGTACCTGCGCCCCTCCGTGCGCCACCACCCGGTGGAGCGCTGGGTCAAGCCGCAGGAGTTCGTGGAGCTCCAGCAGGAGGCCGAGCAGATCGGTTTCTCCGGCGTGATGTCGGGCCCGCTGGTCCGCTCGTCGTACCGGGCCGGACGGCTCTACGGCATGGCCATGGAGCAGCGCCGCTCCGCCACCGTGTGAATTCCCGCACAAGTCACTACTGGCCAGTAATGGCCGAGATGCCGCGGCTCCGACCGTCCTCGCTGATGAGGACACCGGTCGGGGCCGCGCGCCCGTTCCGGGACCCGGCAACGCGCATTCATGTGCGTTTGACCGGCGGGTCACGCCCTGGTAACACCAATCAGTGACCCTGGAATCACAGCACGTACACCACCGCGTACACCCGTCTCCGCACCCGGAGCCGTACCGAGGGGGGACCTCCACGATGCAGGCCGCGCCCGCCCGTGCCACCACCGTCCGCGCCACCGCCATCCCGTCGTTCACCACCGCCCTGCGGGCCGTCGAGTCGCTGCTGATGAGCGGCGGCCAGCGCACCGCCCGGCGCAACGCGTGGAACTCCGTCCTCGAGGACCGCCGCCGCGCCAAGGACCGGATCGAGACGGAGCGCGCGCTGCGGCAGTCCGTCGCCGGCCGCCCCTGAGCCCGTCCCCGGCCCTCCCGCCTCCCCGCCCGCCGGGCACTGCCGTCGTCGGCGCTTTCGGGGGCACGTAGACTTCGTGCCATGGCGAGGAAGGAACCTGCAGCGGACGCTGCGAATCCCGGGCGACTGAAGCAGATCGCTCTGACTTACAAGATGACCCGCAAGGCCGACAAGAAGATCGGTCTTGTGCTCGCGGGTGTCGGCATCGTCGTCTTCGGTGTCCTCCTCGCGATCGGTTTCTTGATCGGTCACCCCATCTATCTCGGCATCCTGGGCGTGCTGCTCGCCTTCCTCGCGACGGCGATCGTCTTCGGGCGCCGGGCCGAGCGGGCGGCCTTCGGTCAGATGGAGGGACAGCCGGGCGCGGCGGCGGCCGTACTGGACAACATCGGCCGGGGCTGGACGACGACCCCCGCGGTGGCGATGAACCGCAACCAGGACGTCGTGCACCGCGCGGTCGGCAAGGCCGGCATCGTGCTGGTCGCGGAGGGCAACCCGAACCGGGTCAAGTCCCTGCTGGCGGCCGAGAAGAAGAAGATGAACCGCATCGTCGCCGACGTCCCCGTGCACGACCTGCTCGTGGGCACCGGCGAGGGCCAGGTCGAGCTGAAGAAGCTGCGCACGACCATGCTCAAGCTCCCCCGCGTCCTCAGCGGTCCGCAGGTCACCGTGACCAACGACCGGCTGCGCGCCCTGGGCGACCTGATGAGCAACATGCCGCTGCCGAAGGGCCCGATGCCCAAGGGCATGCGGATGCCCCGCGGCGGCAACCCCAAGCAGCGCTGACCCGCAGGACTCCACAACGCCGGTACGGCGAGGGGGCGGCCCGATCACTCGGGCCGCCCCCTCGCCGTTCGGCGTCGTACCGCGCCGGGCGTGCGGCGCGCGGCGGGTCAGATGCGGACTTCCACCGTGCGCGCCAGCCGGTCGTGCAGGCCCCGGCCGTCGCGGTCCCAGATCAGCGCCGGGAGGGCGAGGCACAGCAGGACCGAGCGGAGCAGGGCGCGCAGCGGGCTGGGGCGGCCGGTGGCGAGGTCCACCACGCGCAGGCCCAGCAGTCGCTTGCCCGGGGTGAAACCGACCGTGCCGACGGTCAGCACGCTCAGCACGAAGAAGATCAGCAGCGCCCAGTTGCTCGCCGTCTGCCCGTAGCTGCCCGTGATCAGGCCGTATGCGATCAGGGAGCACAGGGCCCAGTCGACGGCCAGCGCGGCGAGCCGCCTGCCCGGGCGGGCGATCGAACCCGGTCCCTCCTCGGGCAGGCCGAGCTGCTCGCCGCGGTGTCCGAAGTCGGCGCCGGCCTCTTCCACGGCCGCGCGGGGGCCGGAGAGCCACGATCCGATTGCTTGCCTGTTGTCCACCCGAACACGGTACTGCGCCCGTATACGTACCGGGAACGGCGGGGTGTGCGGGCCCCCGATCCGGCCTAGGCTGGGCAGGGAGCCGGTTAACTTCTGCGAAACAAATGGGTCACGCCCGAGAAATCACCCGTCCCTAGGGTCGACGCAGCGTGTGCCACCCGCACTGGCCGCACGAACGATCTACCAACCCGGCAGGACGGTCGGGAGTAGGAGGAGCTGGATGTTCCAGAACGCCGACGACGTCAAGAAGTTCATCGCGGACGAGGACGTCAAGTTCGTCGATGTCCGGTTCTGCGACCTGCCGGGCGTCATGCAGCACTTCACGCTGCCCGCCACGGCGTTCGACCCCGACGCCGAGCAGGCCTTCGACGGGTCCTCGATCCGCGGCTTCCAGGCCATCCACGAGTCGGACATGTCCCTGCGCCCCGACCTGTCCACCGCGCGCGTCGACCCGTTCCGCCGGGACAAGACGCTCAACATCAACTTCTTCATCCACGACCCGATCACGGGCGAGCAGTACTCCCGCGACCCGCGGAACGTGGCGAAGAAGGCCGAGGCGTACCTGGCCTCCACGGGCATCGCCGACACGGCGTTCTTCGGCCCCGAGGCGGAGTTCTACGTCTTCGACTCCGTCCGCTTCGCCACCCGCGAGAACGAGTCCTTCTACCACATCGACTCCGAGGCCGGCGCCTGGAACACCGGTGCGCTGGAGGACAACCGCGGTTACAAGGTCCGCTACAAGGGCGGCTACTTCCCGGTCCCGCCGGTCGACCACTTCGCCGACCTGCGCGCCGAGATCTCCCTGGAGCTGGAGCGGTCCGGCCTCCAGGTCGAGCGCCAGCACCACGAGGTGGGCACGGCCGGCCAGGCGGAGATCAACTACAAGTTCAACACGCTGCTCGCGGCCGCGGACGACCTCCAGCTCTTCAAGTACATCGTGAAGAACGTGGCCTGGAAGAACGGCAAGACGGCGACCTTCATGCCGAAGCCAATCTTCGGTGACAACGGCTCGGGCATGCACGTCCACCAGTCCCTGTGGTCGGGCGGCGAGCCGCTCTTCTACGACGAGCAGGGCTACGCCGGCCTGTCGGACACCGCCCGCTACTACATCGGCGGCATCCTCAAGCACGCCCCGTCGCTGCTGGCCTTCACCAACCCGACGGTGAACTCCTACCACCGCCTGGTGCCGGGCTTCGAGGCTCCGGTGAACCTGGTGTACTCGCAGCGCAACCGCTCCGCCGCGATGCGCATCCCGATCACGGGCTCGAACCCGAAGGCCAAGCGCGTCGAGTTCCGCGCCCCGGACGCCTCCGGCAACCCGTACCTGGCGTTCTCGGCGCTGCTGCTCGCGGGCCTGGACGGCATCAAGAACAAGATCGAGCCGGCCGAGCCGATCGACAAGGACCTCTACGAGCTGGCTCCCGAGGAGCACGCGAACGTGGCGCAGGTCCCGACCTCGCTGGGCGCGGTCCTGGACCGCCTGGAGGCCGACCACGAGTTCCTGCTCCAGGGTGACGTCTTCACGCCGGACCTGATCGAGACGTGGATCGACTTCAAGCGCGCCAACGAGATCGCGCCGCTGCAACTGCGTCCGCACCCGCACGAGTTCGAGATGTACTTCGACGTGTGATCGGCCCGTCGACCGGCGAACCCACCGGCTGACCGGCGCCCCCGTCCCCGTTTCCCGGGGGCGGGGGCGCTGTCGTGGGTGGCCGAAAACCCTTCACAGGGTGGGCGCGGGCCGGAATCATGTCCACTGACACGGTTGTTCGAGTCGGATGGACGTCGGGGGGACGGGGAGAGTGCCGGAGATGCCGGAGCGTGACGACGAGGAGCGCGAGTACGACCTGAGGTGGGCGGACGGCGCCGCGCACAAGGAGCCGTCGGCGCGGGCCCGGATGCTCGCCGCGCGCTGGAAGGAGAACCCTCCCGGCCCGGTCCCCTTCCGCGCCGACCCCGACCACCGGGGCTCCGGGCGCCGGTCGTCGTGGGTGTCCACCGTCGTGGTCCTCGGCTGTGTCGCCGCGGTGATCGTGCTGCTCGGCTACGTCAACTTCCGGGCGCCGTACTAGTACCGCCCGCCACCACCGCTCTCAGCGGAAGGCGGTGGCGTTGCGGGCGGCCCAGTCGGCGAAGGGGCGCGGGGCGCGGCCGAGGACGCGTTCGACGTCCGGGCTGACGCGCTGCTCGGCCGGGCTCGGGTTGCCGAGGATGTCCAGGGTGTCGTCGGCGAGTTCCGCCGGCATGCTGCGGGCCATCGCGGCCCTGGCCTCCTCGCGGGTCAGCTCCTGGAAGGCCACGGGCGAGCCGAGCGCTGTTGCGAGGGCCTCCGTCTGCCCGCGCGGCGTGATCGCCTCCGGGCCGGTCAGCTCGTACGCGCCGCCGGTGTACCGGTCCTCCAGCAGGCAGGCCGCCGCCACCGCCGCGATGTCGGCCGGGTCGATCACCGGCACCCCGACGTCGCCGAAGGGCGCCGCGACGAGCCGTCGCTCGCGGACGGACTCGGCCCACCACAGGGCGTTGGAGGCGAAGCCGCCCGGCCGCAGCACGGCCCACTCCAGGCCGGACTCCCGCACCGTGTCCTCCAGCGCGCGCATCGCGATCCGCGTCGCCCCGAAGGGCCTGGTCACCACGCCGAGCGTGGAGAGCAGGACGATGCGGCGGACCCCGCTGTCCACGGCCTCGCCGACGATGTCGGCGGGGTGGGCGCCGAGGGCGTGCAGATCGCCGGAGAGCAGCAGGAACAGCGACTTCGCCCCGGCCAGCGCGGGCCGCAGCCCGGCCGGCTCGGCGAGGTCGGCCACCCGGTGGCGGACGCCGTCCGGTACCGCCGCCGGGTGCCGGGACACCGCCGTCACCTGCTCGCCCGCCTCCGCCAGCGCCCGCGTCAGCGGCCGGCCGATGTTCCCGGTCGCCCCGGTCACCACGATCATGATCAGCTCCTTGTCGGTTGTGCTCGGACGTGCTCGGACGTGCTCCGAGGGCGCTCACGCTAGGAGCGGCGGCTAACTTCTGGTAAGGGCATACCTGGAGGTAAGCTCATGACATGACGGAAGGCGTGCAGCGCAGACGGGTCGAGACCGGCGAGCGGTATGACGTGTTTCACACCGACTGCCTGGCGCGGGACGTGGTCGACCACGTGACCAGCAGGTGGGGCGTCTGGGTGCTGATCTCCCTGCGGCGCAACGACCTCCGGTTCTACGAGCTGCGCGAGAGCATCCAGGGCATCAGCGAGAAGATGCTGGCCCAGACCCTGCGCGCGCTGGTCGAGGACGGCCTGGTCTGGCGGGAGGTCGAGCCGACGACGCCGCCGCGGGTCACGTACGGGCTGACCGGGTTCGGCCGGGACGTCGGCGAGCCGCTGACGGAGCTGTTCGACCGGATCACCCGGCGGCTGTCGGCGCCCGATCCCGGCTGACCTCCGGGGCGCCGGGTGCACACTGGACAGCGGGACGAGTGCCCGACTGCGAGGTGGTGCAGATGCAGAGCCGCTTCCGGAGCGACCGGCGGTTGACCGTGCGGATGGGGATCACGCTGTTCCTGCTCGGCCTGTTGTACGTGGGGTTCGTCGCCGCGCTGATCGCGCTGCTGAAGTCCTGGGTCCTGGTCGTGGTGATCGTGGCGCTGGTGTCCGGGGCGCAGTACTGGTTCTCCGACCGGATCGCGCTGTTCGCCATGCGCGGCCGGATCGTGGAGCGGGACGAGTATCCGGAGCTGCACGGGGTGGTGGACCGGCTGGCGGCGATGGCCGACATGCCGAAGCCGGTGGTCGCGGTGTCGGAGATGGAGATGCCCAACGCCTTCGCCACCGGCCGCAATCCGGACAACGCAGTGGTCTGCGTCACCACCGGGCTGTTGCGGCGGCTGGAGCCCGCGGAGCTGGAGGGGGTGCTGGCGCACGAGTTGTCGCACGTCGCGCACAAGGACGTCGCGGTGATCACGGTGGCGTCGTTCCTCGGTGTGATCGCCGGGCTGATCGTGCGGTTCGCCTTCTACTCCCAGCTCTTCGGCGGGCGGCGGGACCAGAACACGATGGCGGTCCTGGCCGTGGTGATGGGCGTCTCGGCGGCCGTGTACGCGCTCAGCTTCCTGCTGATCCGGGCCCTGTCCCGGTACCGGGAGCTGGCGGCCGACCGGGCCGCGGCCCTGCTCACCGGGCGTCCCTCGGCCCTGGCGGCGGCGCTCACCAAGGTCACCGGCGACATCGCCCGCATCCCGACCAAGGACCTGCGCACCGCCCAGGCATTCAACGCCTTCTACTTCACCCCGGCCTTCGGCAGCGAGCCCGGCCTCGGCCGGTTCTTCGCCACCCACCCGAGCCTGGAGCAGCGGCTCGACCAGCTGGGCCGGATCTCCGCCGAACTGGGTGAGGCGACGGCCCCCGGCAGGGCCTGAGGCACGGCACGTCACGGGACGTCGCGGGAAGGCGGGCGCACGGGCATGAGACTGCTGGACATCCTGCTCGGCAGGTCCCGGGCCGTGGGCCCCGATCTGGACCGGCTGTTCGCGCTGCCCTCGGCGGCGGTGGGCCTGGAGGCCGCGGCCGGGTTCCGGCCGACCGGGCAGGGGGCGGTGTGCTTCGCGACGGTCGAGGGGGCCGCCTTCGAGCGCACGCACCGCGAGATCCGCGCCCTGCTGGACGCGGACGCGGGCCGGACCCCGGTGGAGCTGACCCACGACTCCTACGGCTACTCCTGGCTCGTCTCGCATCGCTCCCCGGCGGAGCTGCCGGTGCTGGTGAACGACCTGCACGCGGTGAACAGCACCCTGGAGGCGGCCGGTTTCGGCCCGCGGCTGCTGTGCTCCCTGGCCGGATTCGCGGCCGACGACGGGCGGCGGCTCGCCCTCGTCTACCTCTACAAGCGCGGCACCTTCTACCCCTTCGCGCCCCTGCCCGGCGGGCGGCAGCAGCGGGACAACGCGCTGGAGCTGCGGATACGGGCGGCGCTCGCCGACGAGCTGCCGGTGGAGGGCGACCTGGGCCGCTGGTTCCCGGTGTGGGGAGCGCCCGGCCTCTGAGCGCCGGGCGCCGCCGCCTGTCAGTGGGACCGGGCACGATGTCCGTACCGAGGACGCTACGGACGTGACGACGGGCGGAGGGCCCCATGCATGACGGCGGACGACGGCACATCGCAACGGCCGAGCGGCGACACCGGCTGGCGCTGCGGCACCGGCTGGCGGGGGCCGCGCGGGCGGGGAGCCCGGAGGAGGTCGCCGGATCGATGGTGGCGCTGCACGGCACGGATCCGGCGGCGGTGCACCTGGCCGTGGGCGCGCGGCTGGCGGACGCGGCGAAGACCGTGGGCGAGACGGAGCGGGCGCTGTACGAGGACGGGGCGCTGGTCCGGATGCACGGCATGCGGCACACGGTGTTCGTGTTCCCCACCGAGCTGACGGCGGTCGTGCACGCCTCCACCGGCCGCACCGTCGCCGCCCGGGAGCGGGCCAGACTGCTCAAGAACATGGCGGAGGCCGGGGCGCCGGACGCCGCCTGGCTGACCGAGGTGGAGGAGTCCGCACTGGCCGCGCTGGCCCGGCGCGGCCAGGCCACGGCGGCCGAACTGGCCCGCGACGAGCCGCGGCTCAAGGAGCAGTACGTCTACGCGGCCGGGAAGAGCTACGAGGGGGTGCACACCGTCTCCACCCAGCTGCTGAGGGTGCTGGGCGTGGAGGGCAAGGTGGTGCGGGGGCGGCCGCTGGGCTCGTGGACGTCCAGCCAGTTCCGCTGGGCACCGGCGCCGGAGCATCCCGAGCTGGACCAGGGCGGGGCCCAGGCCGAGCTGTTGCGCCGGTGGCTGACGGCGTGCGGTCCGGCGACCGAGGACGACCTCAAGTGGTGGACCGGGTGGCGGGTGACGGAGGTGCGCCGCGCGCTGACCGCGATCGGCGCGGAGGCCGTCTCGCTGGACGAGGGCACGGGGTACGTCGTCTCCGGTGACACCGGCCCGGTCGCCCCGCCCGCAGAGCCGTGGGCGGCACTGCTGCCCGCGCTGGATCCCACCGCGATGGGCTGGCAGCTAAGGGACTGGTACCTCGCCCCCGAGCTGCGGCCGCAGCTCTTCGACCGCAGCGGCAACGTCGGACCGACGGTGTGGTGGAACGGCCGCGTGGTCGGCGGCTGGGCCCAGCGCGCCGACGGCGAGATCGTCCGGCGGATCCTGGACGGTGACGGCATCGGCCGCGAGGCGGAGAGCGCGATCGCGGCCGAGGCGGAGCGTCTGGCGTCCTGGGTGGGCACGGCCCGGATCACCCCCCGCTTCCGGACACCGCTGGAGAAGGAGTTGTCGGCGTAGGGCCGCATCCCGCGCCGGTCGGGTGCATCGGTCCCCGGGAGCGGCGACACGCGCGCCGGGCGCCGTGACGGACACGGCACCCGGCGCCCACGTCACCGCGAGTACCGCATCAACGCCCGCACCATGTGGCACGTCGTGTCCGACGGCGGGTGGATCCCGATGGTCAGCGCGGCGCTCCGTATCCTCTCGTTGCGCGCCTGGTCGGGCAGGTAGACGCCGGAGTCGAGCAGGGCGATGGCGAGGCGCATCGCCTTGAGCCGGCGGTTGTGCGTCACGTACCACTCGCGCGGACGGCCCGCCGGCAGCGGACGCTTCTCCACGGGTGCGTACGGCAGGTCGAGCAGGACGGGCCGCTTGGCGGTGGACTGGGTGGGCAACGGCTTCGGCTTCAGTGCGGCAGCGGGCACAGGCATCCTCCTGTCGCGGTGGGGGCGCCGTCCGGACCTCCCGGCGACACCCTCGAACACTGCTTCTATTTTACCGCCCACCACTGACAAAAGCCCCTGCCCACAAGGCCTTTCGGGGTCGCTGTGACCCACGTGGCGAACGGGTTTCCGCACCCCTCGGGCTACCGTGTGCGGCATGGAGATCTGGATCAATCCGGCCTGCTCGAAGTGCCGCAGCGCGATCAGCCTGCTCGACGCGGAAGGGGCCGACTACACCGTCCGCCGCTACCTGGAGGACGTGCCGAGCACGGACGAGATCCTTGAGGTGCTCACCCGGCTGGGACTCGAACCGTGGGACATCACCCGCACCCAGGAGGCGGCCGCCAGGGAACTGGGCCTGAAGGACTGGCCCCGTGACGAGGCGTCACGCGACCGCTGGGTCACCGCCCTCGCCGAACACCCCAAGCTGATCCAGCGCCCGATCATCACGGCGGACGACGGAACGGCCGTGGTGGGCCGCACCGACGAGGCGGTCCGGGACGCCCTGTCCCGGTAGGCCGGGAACCGGGATGTGACGCAGGTTACGGACGCGCGTCGACGCGACCGGTGAGTCACTCCGTTCGGTATCCCGTACATAGCGGCGTACGCTCCCCTACCTCTTCAGGAGGCGCGGATGTCGCGCAGGAGAACTCTCGGTACGAAGAAGAAGATCGCGCTACTGGTCGGCGCCGCCACGGTGGCCGGTGGCGGCGCCTTCGTCATGGCGAACGCCTCGAACGCCGCGCAGACCACCCAGGACGCGCGGACGAAGGCGGCCCAGGACGCGGGCGTCTGCCAGGGGCTGGCCACCGCGCTCGGCAACAACCAGCGGTTCATCGAGGGCCAGCGGGCCGATCCCGACGCGCAGTCGCAGGCCAGGATCGAGAACCGCGAGGCCGTCGTCGCGGAGATCGAGCGCAAACAGGCCGCCTCCGGGTGCGCGGTCGGGGAGTCGGCTCAGGACTCCCAGACCTCGCAGCCGCCGCAGGCCGGGCAGGAGGCGGGCGGGCAGGACACCGGGGACCAGGCCGGAGGCCAGGCCGGGGACCAGGCGGGCGAGCAGGTCTGCGCCGGTTCCACCGTCACCCTCTCCGGCGAGGGCGGCGCGCCCGCCGCCTCCAGCAACCAGTTCCCGGTGGGCACCAAGCTGCGGGTGACCAACCTCGACAACGACAAGTCCACGACCGTGGAGGTGAACTCGGTCTCGGGCAGCTGTGCGCTGCTCAACAACGCGGCGTTCGAGCAGGTCCGCGAAGAGGGCAAGTTCCTGATCCGGCGGGCGCTGATCGAGAAGGTCGGCTGAGGGTCACTCGCCCGCCGCGCCCGGCGCGGCCAGGAAGTCGCCGAGGCGGCGGCCGAGACCGGGCGGCGCGGACTGCGGCAGCGCGTGGTGGGACACGCCCGGCAGGAGGTCGGTCTCCACGTGCGGCAGCAGGGTCCGGGCCCGGGCCGCCACCTCGGCGGGGTCGTGCGTCCTGCTGTTCCCGGCCAGGAGCAGCAGGACCGGCACGTCCAGGGCGCGCAGCGCCTCGGGGGCCGGACGCGGTCCGGTGACCGGCCTGCGCTCCGAGAAGCCGACGGCGGCCTCCTGGAGGGCGAGCCAGTCGGCGTCGAGCGGCGTCGCGCCGGTCTCCCAGTCCAGGAAGGCGCGCACCCGGCGGGGCGTGGGCCGCAGCAGCATCGGCAGCGCGTGCAGCAGGTAGGCCGCCTTGAACCCGGCGAAGCACTGGGTCGGGTCCAGGAGGAACAGGCGGCGTACCCGCTCGGGCGCGTGCAGGGCGTGATGCAGGGCGATCCAGGCGCCGTAGGAGTGCCCGCCGAGGTCCGTCTCCCCGATGCCGAGGCCGTCGAGGAGCGCGTCCAGCCAGCCGCCGAGGTCGGCGACCGTACGGGGGTGGCGGTCGCCGGCCGGCGCGCTGCGGCCGGGGGCGCCGATCAGGTCGACGGCGTGCACGCGGTGGGTGCGGGACAGCTCGGCGGCCTGGGCGTACCAGGACGCGGAGGTCGCCGCTCCGCCGCCCGGCAGCAGGACGAGGGGACGGCCGCCTGCCGGGCCGGTCACGAGGACGTGCGTCTCGCCGAACGGGGTGGGCACGGTCACCGCCCCGGTGCCCGCGGGCCACTTGGCCACGACCTTGTCGTAGGCGTCCCGGAAACGGCCGGCGTCGTACGGACCGCGAGCGCTCATGAGCGGTACCCCCTGTTTCGTTCGCTCCCCTGCTGCCTGCTTTCCCGGTAGTATCTCGCCCAACGAGATACTTGTCGAGCGAGACGATCGCGGACGCGAGCGGGGCGATCGCCGCCGGGACCGAAGGGAGCGCCCCGTGTCCGACCAGGGACCGGAGATGGAACTCGTCCACCTCCTGCGCGCGGTCGCCGTCGAACTGGGTGCGCACAGCGCCCGGTTCGCCCAGCGCAACGGCATGCACCCCACCGACGTCCGGGCACTCATCGCGCTGATGGACGCCGCGCGGGCGGGCGAGGCGATGACCGCCGGGCGCCTGGGCGGCGCGCTCGGTCTGAACTCCGCGGGCACGACGGCACTGGTCGACCGGCTGGAGCGGGCCGGCCACGTGCGCCGGGTACGCGACGGACGGGACCGGCGCAGGGTCACCGTCGAGGTGGACGAACGGGCCGTGGCGCTGGGCTGGTCCCACTTCGGACCGCTGATCGGGCGGGCGGTGGAGCTGCTGCGCGGCTACGACGAGCGGGAACGGGCGGCGATCAGGGGCTTCCTGACCGGCGTACGGGAGGCCGCCGCGGACGACGGGCGTGAGCCGCCCCACAACGACCCCGGGTAACACGGGGTTCACATACGGGCAACGGCCGGGAAATCGCCTGTTGACACGCTGCACGGCAGTAGTCGCGGCACCCCTGCCGCCCCGCGCCGCCGCACCCGCACGTGCGCCGAGACCCACCCCGAAGGATGTGGCCCCCGTGACCTTCAAGGCCGAGTACATCTGGATCGACGGCACCGAGCCGACGGCCAAGCTCCGTTCCAAGACGAAGATCATCACGGATGCCCCGGCCGGCCTGGACGCCCTCCCGATCTGGGGCTTCGACGGCTCCTCCACCAACCAGGCCGAGGGCAGGTCCTCGGACTGCGTGCTCCGGCCGGTCTTCTCCTGCCCCGACCCGATCCGCGGCGGCGACGACATCCTGGTGCTGTGCGAGGTCCTGGACACGGACATGACGCCGCACCCGAGCAACACCCGGGCCGCGCTGGCCGAGCTGGCCGAGCGCTTCGCCGCGCAGGAGCCGGTCTTCGGCATCGAGCAGGAGTACACCTTCTTCAAGGGTGCCCGCCCGCTCGGCTTCCCCGAGGGCGGTTTCCCGGCCGCGCAGGGCGGCTACTACTGCGGTGTCGGCTCGGACGAGATCTTCGGCCGCGACGTCGTCGAGGCGCACCTGGAGAACTGCCTGAAGGCCGGTCTCGGCATCTCCGGCATCAACGCCGAGGTCATGCCCGGCCAGTGGGAGTTCCAGGTCGGCCCGCTGGCCCCGCTGGAGGTCTCCGACCAGCTGTGGGTGGCGCGCTGGCTGCTCTACCGCACCGCCGAGGACTTCGGGGTCTCCGCCACCCTCGACCCCAAGCCGGTCAAGGGCGACTGGAACGGCGCGGGCGCGCACACCAACTTCTCCACCAAGGCGATGCGCGAGGGCTACGACGCGATCATCACCGCCGCCGAGTCCCTGGGTGAGGGCTCCAAGCCCCTTGACCACGTCAAGAACTACGGCGCCGGCATCGACGACCGCCTCACCGGCCTGCACGAGACCGCCCCGTGGAACGAGTACTCGTACGGCGTCTCCGACCGCGGCGCCTCGGTGCGCATCCCGTGGCAGGTCGAGAAGGACGGCAAGGGCTACCTCGAGGACCGCCGTCCCAACGCCAACGTCGACCCGTACGTCGTGACCCGCCTGCTCGTCGACACGTGCTGCACGGCGCTGGAGAAGGCCGGCCAGGTCTGAGGCGGGCCGGGTCCGAGGCGGCCGCGTCCGAGGCGGCCGAGCCTGAGGCGGGCCTAGCCTGAGGCGGGCCGGGTCCCGTCCCGGCCGGATCCCGTCCCGGCGGCGTTGTCAGTGGCGCGTGCGAAGGTGGGGTCATGGAGATCGACGGGGACCTCGCCCTCAGGGTCGAGACGGAGAACTGGCAGACGCACACCCGGATTCGGGCCGAGCGGCTGCGGGAGCTGGTGACGCGTATCGGCCACCCCGGCGACCGCTTCCTGGTGATCCAGCGGATACCGGACGTCCCCGACGTGTTCGCGCAGGTCTGGCACGAGGAGGGCGGGGAGTACCGGCTGGAGTGCCGCAGCGCCGCGGACGCGTTCTTCGGCACCGACCTCGACGACCCCCACCGCGTGGCCGACCTCCTGACCGGCTGGGCCCGCCAGGAGCCCGGCTGGGACGCGGGCGTCGCCTGGGAGCCGATCCCCGTCCCGCCGCCGGAAGAGGTCCCGGAGCTGCCGGACGAGGTCCGCGAGCAGGTCGAGCGGCGGGTGCGCGAGCAGCTCCGTTGCGGCTACGACGGCCGCGGGGCGCTCTGCGAGATCGCGGAGGACTACCTCGTCGGCGGCGAGTACGGCGAACGGCCGGTGTCGAAGGCCCAGGCGCGGCGGCTGGTGGACCGGCTGTGGCTGGAGCGGCTCGCCGAGCAGGAGTCCTGGGGCGAGGAGACCACCGACCCGGACCGGCTCACCCGGGTCTTCCGGGCCCTGGACGCGGCCGGGGTCACCGCCCGGGAGAACTTCGCCTGCTGCCGGGGCTGCGGCACCGCCGAGATGGGCGCGGAGCGCGAGGGCGCCCGGGGCTTCGTCTTCTTCCACCGGCAGAGCACCGAGGCCGCTGCCGAGGGGCACGGGCTCATGCTGCACTACGGCGGTTTCGACGGCTCCCCGGAGACGACCACGGCCGTCGGGCACGAGGTCGTGGCGGCGTTCGCCGGGTCCGGGCTGTCCGCGCAGTGGGACGGCGATCCGGGCAGAGCCATCACCGTCGCCCCGCTGAACTGGCGCAAGCGCCTGGAGGGATGACCGGGCCGGGGGCCGGTTCGCGCCAAGCGGCGTCCACGCACTGAGAGGAGTCTCCTCTCCCCCGCCGCCGTCTGCTTCAATGGGCCCATGGCCAGCTTCCGGAAGTACGCAGCGACGGGTCGCCATGACCTCGAGCCCTTCTGGCCGTCCCGTCAGCACGACGACTTCGACCGGGTGTGTTGCCGCGCGACGATCGCGCCGGCCCGCTAGGAAGCCGTACATCCCAGGCCTTCCGTGCCTTCGGCCGGTGCGCACGACGTACGTCCCGCGACGCGCCCGACCACGAACTCGCGCCCGTCGCCCCTCCCGACGAACCTCTCGCGCGAAAGAGCTGACGTCTCATGGCGACCCCCCGTTCCCTGTCCACCGTCACCCTCGGCTCCCCCACCGTCCGCCCCGACTCCGGCGGGCCCCGGCACCGGCTGCGCGCCGTGGACCGGGACGAGGTGGTGGACGTCTCCGATCTGCTGCCGCCGGGCGCCACCTGGCTGCCCGCACCCCCGCACGCCCTGCCCGCGCTGCCCGGCCGGCCGCCGATGGTCGGCTACCTGGTACTCGTCCCGGCCGACCAGCAGCCGCCGTTCCACCCGCTGGGCGCGGCCGCACCGTCCCCCGAGGGCGACGGCGAGCCGGCCCGGGACCGGCACGGGGACGAGGCCCCGCTCGTCCGGATCGATTCCGCGCGGCGCGTCGCCGCCGTGGACGGACGCGAACTCGACCTGACCTACCTGGAGTTCGAACTGCTCACCCACCTCGTCACCCATCCGCACCGGGTGCACACCCGCGACCAGCTGGTGACCACGGTGTGGGGCTACGGACACGTGGGCGACGGCCGCACCGTCGACGTGCACGTGGCCCGGCTGCGCCGGAAGCTGGGCGCGGAGTACCGGCACACGATCCAGACCGTGCGGCGCGTCGGCTACAAGTACGCGCCGCCCGCGGGACGCTGAGCCGCCACCGCCCTTCTGCTGACGGCAGAGGGGCGTTCCGCGCGGCCGCCGCGCCCGGCACAGTGACGGCATGAGACTACTGGTGCTGGGCGGTACGGAGTTCGTGGGGCGGGCCGTGGTCGAGGCGGCGCTCGGCCGCGGCTGGGAGGTGACCGTCCTGCACCGCGGACGGCACGCCCCGCCCCCCGGGGTGCGGGCGCTGCACGGCGACCGCACCGCGCCCGACGGGCTCGACGCGCTGGCCGAGGGCACCTGGGACGCCGTCGTCGACACCTGGTCGGCGGCGCCCCGCGCGGTGCGGGACGCGGCGCGGCTGCTGCGGGGCCGCGCCGGACGGTACGTGTACGTGTCGAGCTGCTCGGTGTACGCCTGGGCCCCGCCCGCCGGGTACACCGAGGACGCCCCGCTCGTCGAGGGCGCCTCGGCGGACGCCGGGCAGCTCGACTACGCCCGGGACAAGCGGGGTGCCGAGCTGGCCGTCCTGGACGCCTTCGGCGCCGACCGCTCGCTGCTCGTGCGGGCCGGGCTGATCCTCGGCCCCCTCGAGAACGTCGGCCGGCTGCCGTGGTGGCTGAACCGCATGGCCCGCGGCGGCCCGGTCCTCGCGCCGGGACCGCGGGACCTGCCCGTGCAGTACATCGACGTGCGCGACCTCGCCGACTGGATGCTCGGCGCGCTGGACCGGGAGCTGAGCGGGCCGTACAACCTGGTCTCCCGGCCCGGGCACACCACCATGGGAGAGCTGCTCGACGCCTGCGCGACGGTCACCGGCGGCGCGGCGCGGCTGCGCTGGACCGCCCCCGAGACCGTCCTGGCCGCCGGCATCGAGCCGTGGGGCCAGTTGCCGGTGTGGACCCCGCCGGGCAGCGACCTGCACGACGCCCTCCAGAGCGCGGACGTCTCCCGGGCCCTGGCGACCGGCCTGGTCTGCCGGCCCGTCGGCGACACCGTGGCCGACACCTGGGCCTGGCTGCGGGACCTCGGCGGCACGGCACCCCGGCGCCCGGACCGGCCACCGGTCGGCCTGGACCCGGAGACGGAGGCGAAGGTCCTGGCCGCCGGCGGGCCCGGCGGAGGTGTATCTGACACCACCCCCTGACCGGGGTGCCCGGCCCAGTGCCCCGCGTCGTCGCCTCGGCGAAACTGACGTCATGAGCATCGAGACGAAGAGCGGCACAGGGCGGCCACAGACACCCGGGCGGACGCGGAGCGTGGCGCTGTCGGCCGTACGGGGACTGGCACTGGCGCTCATCTCCCTGCCGGGCGCGGTGATCTGCTTCTGCCTGACCGTGGTGTCCATCGCCCTCATCCCGATCGGGGTCGGCATCGTCACCACGTCGTGGGTGCTGACGGGGGTACGGGCGTTCGCGGACTGGCGGCGGCTGCTCGCCGCCGAGTGGGGCGGGGTGCGGATCCCGCGGGCGTACCGGCCGCTGCCCGAGGGCGCCAATCCGTGGGCCCGCACCTTCGGGATGCTCCGCGACCCGGCGACCTGGCGGGACGTCCTGTGGCTGCCGGTCGACATGACGGCGGGCTTCGTCAGCGCGCTGCTGGCCGTCGCGCTGGTGCTCTACCCGCTGGAGGGCTTCGTCATCGCGGCCGGGCTGTGGCGGGCCTGGGACGACACCTACTGGTACGGCTTCGTGCCCGTGACCGACCAGATCACCGCTCTGTACGCCGCCGTCCTGGGCGCCGCCCTCCTCGTGGCCGCCGTCCGGCTCAGCCCTCTCGCGCTGAAGGCCCACTTCCGGCTCACCGGGGCGCTCCTCGGCTCCGGCCAGGGCGAACTCGCCGAGCGGGTACGGGTGCTGACCGAGACCCGGCGTAACGCCGTCGACACCTCCGCCGCCGAGCTGCGCCGCATCGAGCGCGACCTGCACGACGGGGCGCAGGCCCGGCTGGTCGCCGTCGGCATGGACCTGGGCACCATCGAGGCGCTGCTGGAGAAGGATCCGGCGAAGGCCAG
Source organism: Streptomyces sp. CS113 (assembly GCF_002188365.1). Lineage (NCBI taxonomy): Bacteria > Bacillati > Actinomycetota > Actinomycetes > Kitasatosporales > Streptomycetaceae > Streptomyces > Streptomyces sp. CS113. The sequence goes on along the minus strand of NZ_KZ195574.1, from coordinate 6,228,959 downwards.
GGAGCTGCTCGCGCAGACCCGGCAGTCCTCCGCCGACGCCCTCACCGAGCTGCGCGAACTCGTGCGCGGCATCCATCCCCCGGTGCTCGCCGAACGCGGCCTGGGCGACGCGGTGCGCGCCCTGGCCCTGCGGCTGCCCGTCCCCGTCGACGCCGAGGTGGACCTGCCCGGCCGCGCCGAGGCCCCCGTGGAGTCGGCCGCGTACTTCGCGGTCAGCGAGACCCTCACCAACGCCGTGAAGCACTCCGGCGCCGACCGGATCTGGATCGACATGCACTACGCGGAGGGACGGCTGCGCGTCTGTGTCACCGACAACGGCAAGGGCGGCGCCGTGGTCGGAGCGGGCTCGGGCCTGGCCGGTCTGGAGCGCCGACTGGGTACATTCGACGGCGTCCTGGCCGTCAGCTCGCCCGCGGGCGGCCCCACCATGGTCACCATGGAGATCCCTTGCGCGTTGTCCTAGCCGAAGACCTGTTCCTGCTGCGCGACGGACTGGTCCGGCTCCTGGAGGCCCACGACTTCGAGATCGCCGCGGCCGTCGAGACCGGTCCCGAGCTGTCCCGGGCCCTGGCCGAACTGGAGCCGGACGTCGCCGTGGTCGACGTCCGGCTCCCGCCCACGCTCACCGACGAGGGACTTCAGTGCGCGCTCCAGGCCCGCCGCGACCGGCCGGGGCTGCCGGTGCTGGTCCTCTCCCAGCACGTGGAGCAGCTGTACGCGCGCGAGCTGCTGGCCGACGGGAGCGGCGGGGTGGGGTATCTGCTCAAGGACCGGGTGTTCGACGCGGAGCAGTTCATCGACGCCGTACGGCGGGTGGCGGCGGGCGGTACGGCGATGGACCCGCAGGTCATTCAGCAGTTGCTCAGCCGGCGCGCGGCGGAGGACCGGCCGCTGGAGCGGCTCACCCCGCGCGAACTGGAGGTGCTGGAGCTGATGGCGCAGGGCCGGACCAACGCGGCGATCGCCGGGAAGCTCGTCGTCACGGAGCGGGCGATCGCGAAGCACACGGCGAACATCTTCGCGAAGTTGAGCCTGGAGGTCTCGGACGACGACAACCGCCGTGTGCTGGCGGTTCTGGCGTATCTGGACCGCGGCCGCTGACCCCGTGCCGCGTCCCCGGGGCCCCACCGGCCCCGGCAATTCCCCGGACCGGTGAACACCTCAGGAGCGGCTTCCGTATGGAGGGGAGCCGCTTCACTCCTGTCGGGCGCCCTCGATGCCCCGCAAGCGATGCCCCCGCAAGGAAGTTTGAGGAGTTCCATGGGACGCAACACGAGAAAACGCCGTACGCCGCTCGCCACCAAGATCGTAGCCGGGGCGGCGGCCCTGGCGGTCGGCGGGGGCGGGCTGGTCTGGGCCAACTTCTACGCTTCGGCGCACGAGGATCACGGGGGCCACAACCGGACCAGGTCGGCCGGCGCGCAGGTCGCGACGATCGACTGCCCCGACGTCGGCCAGAAGATCCGGGACGTGCCGGACCGGGCGCGCGGGGAGGTGGACGGCGAACTGGCCTCGATGGACAGCCAGATCACCGACGCCTACCAGCGCCTGGCCACCACGCGGCGGGCGCAGGCGGGTGACGCGCGGTTCGTCGAGAACAGCATCCTCGGCCCGCTCAAGGAGCGCCGGAAGGCACTCATCGACCGGATCCAGCTGGAGATCAACCGGGCCGGCGGGAAGGCCGACGACAACCTGGACGAGCTGGCCGGATGCCAGGGACGCCCCGCGGACCAGCAGCAGAACGGCGACGGCCAGGACGGCGGCGGTGGCCAGGACGACGGCCAGAACGGCGACGGCCAGAACCAGGACGACAACGGCAACGGTGTCGCCGGTCCGGTCGCCGACGACTTCATCGACATCAACGACGTCCAGCCCAACTCCCGCAACAGCCGCAACGGCCTGGCCGCCGACGGCGACGGCGGCTCCACCGGCACCTTCAGCACGGACTGCGGCGTCAACGAGAACAACCTGTTCAACAGCGACAACCTGATCGCCGCCCCGGGCGTCGACAACGGCGCGCACCACACCCACGACTACGTCGGCAACCAGGACAACGACGCCTTCTCCAGCGACGAGGACCTGGCGAACGCGGACACCTCGTGCCAGAACCAGGGCGACAAGTCCACCTACTACTGGCCGGTGCTGCGCCTCCAGGACGGTACGCAGGAGTTCGACGCGAACGACCAGGGCGGTGGCGCCGAGGGCAACATCGGCAAGATCCTCAAGCCGGCCCAGGCCGAGTTGAAGTTCGTCGGCAGTCAGCAGGGCGACGTGGTCGCGATGCCGAAGTTCCTGCGCGTCATCACCGGTGACGCCAAGTCGTTCACCAACGGCGACGCGAACGCCAACACCTCGTGGAGCTGCTCGGGCTTCGAGGACCGGCAGGTGACGGACAAGTACCCGCTGTGCCCCGAGGGCAGCCAGGTGCTGCGGACGACCAACTTCCAGAGCTGCTGGGACGGCCAGAACATCGACAGCGCCAACCACCGGGACCACATGGCGTTCGTCCGGGAGGACGGCAGCTGCCCGGAGGGCTTCCAGGCCGTTCCCCAGCTCCAGGTCCGCCTCGCGTACGACATCCCCACCCCGACCGTCGAGAACGGCCAGGTGCGGAACCCGTACGCCGTAGACAGCTTCCCGGAGCAGCTGCACAAGCCGATCACGGACCACAACGACTTCATCAACGTCATGGACGAGAACCTGATGAACGAGGTGGTCGACTGCATCAACCGGGGCGAGGACTGCCAGTAGAGGTACCGGCCCGGAGGTGAGGAGGGGGCCGGTGACGGATTTCCGTCACCGGCCCCCTTCGCGCGTCCGGGTCCGGTCAGCCGGAATGCCCGGCGTGCTCGCCGTGCCCGGCCGAGTGCCCGGCGCCGCCGCCGTGCTGGACGCCCTGCTCCAGGTTCCCGCCGAGCCGGCCGCGCAGGTCCGCCACCACGTCCTGGTGGCCGACGGCGACCCATTTGCGGCCGACCAGGTAGTAACCGCCGTAGTCCTTGGCGGTGTTGATCCACTCGCGCTGGCCGCGGTCGGTGGAGAAGGTGGCCAGGACGTACTTCCCGTCGCCCTTCCCGCACAGGGCCTGGCGGATGGTGTCGGCGTCGGTCTGCATGTTCGGGGTGCACTCGGCCTCGGCGGCCAGGTGTTCCAGGCTGCCGGTCGCCGTCGCGGGCACGCCGGCCCCGCCGTCCTCCCCGGCGCCGCAGCCGGTCAGCGCCAGGACCGCCGCGAGGGCGGCCGGCGCGAGCATCGGTCGGGTCAGCCTCATGTGTTCCTCCGGTCCGCTGTCGACATGCCGCACGGAGCCCCCGGGAGGGGCTCTCGCCATCGATACGGGCGCGGAGCGCGAAGTACTCAGCTACCCGGGTGCCGTTGTGCGGGCGCCGTGCGAGAGTGGCAGCGTGGACCAGGACTGGGAAGAGCGCGTGACGGCCGCCTGGGCGGCATTCGACGACTACGCCGAGGACGATGCCGCCGATTTCCCGGGCGGTCGTCGACGCCCTCGCCGACGAGTTGCCGGCCGACAGCCCGCTGGGCCTGTTCGAGCGGGCCTGCGCCTGGGACTCGACGGGCCACTCCGACCGGGCGGTGCCGCTGTACCGCGAGGCGCTGGAGCGGGGGCTCGGCGAGGTCAGCGCCTACAAGGGGCGCCGGGCGAAGATCCAGCTCTCCAGCTCGCTGCGGAACACCGGGCACCCGGAAGAGGGCGTGAAGCTGCTCTCGCCGGAACTGGTCGCCCCGTCCGACGAGTTGGACGACGCCGTGCGGGCCGCACTCGCGCTCTGCCTGTCGAGCATGGGCCGCGACCGCGAGGGCCTGTCCCTGGTGCTCGGCGCGCTCGCGCCCCATCTGCCGCGCTACCAGCGTTCGATGGCCAATTACGCGCGGCTCCTGGTGGAACCGGAGGACTAGGGAGCGTCGCCCGGGGCGGTCCTACGGTGACCATCGCCGCGTTCGCTCGTTCTGCTGAACGTGCAGCCACAGGATGTCGCCCCGCGCCCCGCACCGTCCTCCGCCTCCTCGGCCGATCCGGTCGTGGACGTCGAGCAGGCCGAGGCCGCGCTCGTCGAGCACTATCCGCGCCTGGCCCGGCTGGCCTATCTGGTGCTGCCGCCGGGTCTCGGCCGGAGCCGCCGCGTCCTGACCGCGCACGCCCTCACCCAGCGCGCCCTGCCCCGGAACCGGACGACGACCCCGGTGATCCCGGCCCAGTCCACCGGCCGCGAGGTCGACCCCGGGTACGCGCTGGTCCGGCTGCGGGTGGTGCGTACGGCGCTGGAGGCGGGGCTTCCGCTGCGCCGGCGGGCGTGGCCCCGGCGGACCCAGCTGCCGCCGCTGCTGCCCCACGTGCGGGGCCTCAAGCTCTTCCCGCGCTCGGGCGGCGCCGACGAACTCGCCCTGGACCAGCGGCTGTCCGCGCTCTCCGGGCCCGGCCGGGCGGCGTACGTGCTGCGCGGTCTGGAGCGGCTGCCCGACGACGCGGTGCGGCAGGTGCTCGCGGCCGCCCGGGTCGCCGACGTGGACGCCGCGCTGCGGGAGGCCGACGGGGTGCCGGGGCAGTACGGGCTGCTCGGCTCACCCGAGTTCGACCCCTGCTCGTTGCAGGCCCGGCCGACCGATCTGCTGCGCCGGCGCCAGCACACGCGGGCCGCGCTGGTCGCCGGGGCGGCGCTGGTGGTGTGCGGGGCGCTGCTCGGTCTGCCCGGGGACGGCTGGGGACCGGACGGTGCCGCCGCCCCGCCGTACGCGCAGAACCCCGCGGCCGAGGCCGCGCTGGACCCGGGCAGGCTGACCAAGGCCGCGCCCGCCGCGTGGGAGACGTCCGCGCGTACGGACTTCTCGGTGTGGCCGGCCCGCGGTGGCCTCACCGGCGACGAGGAACTGCTGCGCCGCGCGCTGGCCGTCTGGGCGCGGCCCGGCGAGAGCGTGGGGGTGTCCGCGACGCCGGGGACGGCGACCGGCGGCCCGGCCGGTCCGCCGCAGCTGCTGTACGCGGGGGAGGTCGACAACGCGCGGGTGGTGATCCTGCACGACGGTCTGCGTCTCGTCCGGTACGCCGAGCCGAAGGACGGTTCCGCCGGTGCCGCCCTGGACTTCGCGCGGACCGACGGGGCCGGCCGGGCCGCGGCGACCGCGGTGGTGCTGGGGCGCGCCGACGGCAACGTCCGCTATCTGACGGCGCCCTGGGTGACCGGGGCGGCGGCGCGCGATCTCGTCGCGCCGGACTCCGCCGCCGAGGAGCTGACGCTCACCGACGGCGTGACCTCGCCGCTGGCCAGCCCGGTGCAGCAGCAGTCCGGCGCGTGCACGTCGTGGAACGTGCTGGAGCTGAGAGACGGTTCGGACACCCGGGTGGTGACCGACCTGGGTGAGCTGGTGCCGGTCCGGCTCACCACCGGGCGCCCCGGTTCCGCGAAGGACGCCGCGGGCGCGAAGGCGCTGGGCGCGTGGGCGCCGTACGCCTGCTCGCTGGGCGCGGTGCGCGGGCAGGGGGTGCGGTCGGTGAACGCCTGGGAGTTCGCGACGCAGCCGCTGCCCGACGGGACGGGGTCGGGCGCGTGGGTGTGCACCCGCGCCGAGACCTGGCGCGGCGAGGGGGCCCGGGTGCTGGCGCAGTTCCGGACGCCGGGCGGGGCGCAGGGCGCGGTGGCGGCGCGGGCGCAGGACGTTCCGGCGTGCGGCGAGCGCGACCCGCAGGTGCTGGCCGGGGTGCTGTGGAAGTCGGAGGGCGGGCACTGGTACCTGCTCGCGGCGGGCGGACGCGACACCGCGTCGATCGAGGCGACGGGCGGCATCAGCGACCGGGCCGACGGCAACCTGCTGACCGCGAAGGCCGAGCAGGGCGCGCGGGCAGAGCTGAAGGGCACGCTGGACAGCGGCCGGACGATCGGCGGACTGCGCTAGCCGCACGGGCGGGCCGGCACCGGCCCGCCCGCCGACACCGGCCCGCCCGCCGACACCGGCCCGCCCGCCGACACCGGCCCTGTCGATACCCGCCCGGTCGGCACCGGCCTCGCTGACACTGGCGTCAACAAGTACCGGCAGGAGGGTTCCGCCGGACCGTACCCGTCAGTACATTGACGCCATGTCTAACAAGCATGTCCCGCTCAAGGCGCGGAAGGTCTCCTTCGCCTGGGAGGACACCCCGCTGCACTGGGTGCCGGGGGACCCGTTCACGACCCACACCATCAACGTGCTGCACCTGCTGCTGCCCGCCGGGGAACGGTGGTTCGTGCACGTCTACAAGCAGGTGCTGCCGTACATCCGGGACGAGCGGCTGCGCGAGGACGTCATCGGGTTCATCGGGCAGGAGGCGATGCACTCCCAGGCCCACGACGAGGTGCTGCCGCACCTGCGGGACCAGGGGCTCGACCCGACGCCGTACACCGCGCAGGTCGACTGGCTCTTCGAGAAGCTGCTCGGCGACCGCACCCTGCCGCCGGGCCGTCCGCGCCGCTGGTGGCTGATGGAGCGGGTGGCGCTGATCGCGGCCATCGAGCACTACACGGCCTTCCTCGGCGACTGGGTGCTGAACGCCGAGGCGCTCGACCGGCGGGGCGCCGACCCGACCATGCTGGACCTGCTGCGCTGGCACGGCGCCGAGGAGGTCGAGCACCGGTCCGTCGCCTTCGACCTCTTCGTGCACGTGGACGGGGACTACGCGCGGCGGGTGCGGACCTGGGCGACCGCGTTCACCGCGCTGGTGTTCCTGTGGCAGCGCGGGACCCGGTTCTTCATGGCGAACGACCCGACCCTCGCCGACGGCAGGGCCACCATCCGGGACTTCCACCGGCGCGGCCGGCAGGGCCTCCTGCCGTCCACCGGCGCGATCACCCGTTCCATACCCGGCTATCTGAGCCGCGCCTACCACCCGTCCAGGGAGTGCTCCACCGAGCAGGCCGTCGCCTACCTCGCCACCTCCCCCGCCGCCGTGGCCGCCGCGGCCGCCGTCAAACCCCAGGAAGGTGCCGCATGAGCCCGAACCCGAGCCCGAGGCCGACTCCGAAGCGGACGGCGGCCCTGCTCCTCGCGGCCGGCACGGCCGGTGCCGCGCTCGTCGTCCGCCGGGCGCTGCGCCGCCGCGTCCAGGGCTCGCCGCTGTGGCCGCTGCCCGCGCTGGATCCGCCGGTCTCCGGGCGGCCCCGCTCCCGCGCGCTGACGCTGCTGGTGACCGCGCACGAGCGGCTGGCCGACGGGGTGGTGCGGCTGCGCCTGGAGGGGACCGGCCTGCCGCGCTGGGAGCCGGGCGCCCACCTGGACCTGGTGCTGCCCTCGGGTCTCGTGCGGCAGTACTCGCTGTGCGGCGACCCGGAGGACACCTCGTCGTACACCGTGGCCGCGCGGCTGGTCGAGGACGGGCGGGGCGGCTCGCGCGAGGTGCACGAGCAGGTGCAGGAGGGCACCGAGCTGGAGGTGCGCGGGCCGCGCAACCGCTTCCCGCTGGTCGAGGCGCCCGCCTACGCGTTCGTCGCCGGGGGCATCGGCATCACGCCCGTGCTGCCGATGCTGCGGGCCCTGCCCGAGGGCACCGGCTGGCGGCTGCTGTACGGCGGGCGGACGCGGGCGTCGATGCCGTTCCTGGAGGAGATCGAGAAGCTGGACCCGGACGGCTCGAAGGTGACCGTCGTCGCCGAGGACGAGGACGGGCGGCCCCGTCTCGACGCCTTCCTGGCGGACCTCCCCGAGGGTGCGGCCGTGTACTGCTGCGGCCCGGAGGGCCTGATGGCGGCCGTGGAGGAACGCCTCCCGGCGGGCGCGGCCCTGCACCTGGAGCGGTTCGCGCCGCGTACGACGGCCGACGGCGACGCGGAGTTCGAGGTGGAGCTGCGCCACAGCGGGCGGACGCTGACGGTGCCCGGCGACTCCTCGGTGCTGGCCGCCGTGCGCGCCGAGCTGCCGAACACCCCGTACTCCTGCGAGCAGGGCTGGTGCGGGACCTGCCAACAGAAGGTGCTGGAGGGCGAGATCGATCACCGGGACGAGTTGCTGACCGACTCGGAACGCGGTGACTCGATGCTCATCTGCGTGTCCCGGTGCCTCGGCACGCGGCTCGTGCTCGACATGTGAACGCCGATGCCCGGTCCGGCCCGTTCGGGGCCGGATTCGATCGGTAAGGTGTTCGTATGACTACCGGGGTACGCCGCAGAATGGGCGTCGAGGAGCGGCGGCAGCAGTTGATCGGCGTCGCGCTCGATCTGTTCAGCCGCCGCTCGCCCGACGAGGTCTCCATCGACGAGATAGCGTCGGCGGCGGGCATCTCGCGCCCGCTGGTCTACCACTACTTCCCCGGCAAACTCAGCCTGTACGAGGCCGCGTTGCAGCGCGCCTCGGACGATCTGGCGGCTCGGTTCGTGGAGCCGCACCAGGGTCCGCTGGGCGCGCGGCTGCTGCGCGTGATGGGCCGCTACTTCGACTTCGTCGACGAGCACGGCCCGGGTTTCTCGGCGCTGATGCGCGGCGGCCCGGCCGTGGGCTCGTCCACCACGAACGCGCTGGTGGACTCCGTACGGCAGGCCGCGTATGTCCAGATCCTTTCGCACCTGGACGTCACCGAGCCGCCCGCACGGCTGGAACTGGTCGTCCGCTCGTGGATCTCGCTCGCCGAGTCGACGGCGCTGCTCTGGCTGGACGGGCGCCGCATCCCGCGCGCCGAGCTGGAGGCGCAGCTGGTGCACGACTTCGCCGCGCTGCTGGCGGTGAGCGCCGCCTACGACGAGGAGATGGGCGCCCTCCTGCGCCGCGTCCTGGCGGACGAGCCGGCCGACGGCCTCTTCGGGGACCTGGTCGGCCGGCTCATCGCCCTGGCCGGTTAGCTCTCGAACTTCCGGTACGACGGGTCCAGGTCGCGGACCTCGGCGGAGGCGTGCAGGGCGAGGCCGTCGCCCGGCTTGGCGTACTGGCGCAGCAGTTCCAGGACGGCCTCGGTCAACCGCGCCTTGGTCTCCTCGGTGCGGCCGGCGAGCAGCCCGAGCGTGACGTGCACGACGGCGTGCCCCTCGGTGTCGGGGCCGACCACGGTGTCCTCGGTGCGGCGGAACTGCGTCTTGCACGCCGGCGGCTTCGCGGCCGCGATCTCGACGACGGCCTCGTGCAGGGCCCGCGCGAAGGCGGGCCGGTCGAAGTCGCCGGCGAGCCGGTCGGAGTAGTCGACGGTGATCTGCGGCATGAGCCCTCCCGTTGCGTGAACAGCAGGGCTCACCCTAACCGCAGGTCCGCTGCCGTCAGCCGGCCCGCTGGAACACGGCGACCGTCCGGGCCGGCACGGTGAACGTGCCGCTCTCCGCCGCGTACGCCGACTCCTTCACCACCGCGTCCGCGCCCGCCGCCTGCACCGGGTGCAGCCGGTAGCCGGTCCCGGCCGCCGCGTCGACGCGCTGCTCCTGCCGCTCGGGCGTGGCGTTGAAGACGACGACGAGGTCACCGAGGCGCATGGTGATCACGCCGGGCGTCTCGTCCTCGCCGGAGAGCGGGAAGGAGAGCCGGGACTGGACCTGCGCGGCCGTGGCGAGGGAGAAGTCCCGCTCGCCGCTGCGGATCCTCAGCAGGTCCCGGTACGCCGCCGAGGCGCCGGTGATCTGCGGGCAGCCGACCCGCACCGTGCCCAGCAGGGGCTTGGCGTAGGGCCACTTGTCCTGGTTGTCGGCGGCCGGGGGCAGGCCCCGGCCGAAGCCGTTGCCGTCGGCGCAGTTCCAGTGCAGGGCGTTGAACCAGTCGCCGCTGTCGTAGGAGTTGCGGTCCAGCGACTTGGAGCGCAGCAGGTCGGTGCCCGCCTGGGAGAGCGCCGGGCCCTGCGAGAGGGCGGCGGTCGCCAGGGCGAGGACCTGCATGCGGGCCCGGTCGTCAGCGGACGTGTCCTTGGGCAGCTTGAAGGCGAGCGCGTCGAAGAGGGACTCGTTGTCGTGCGCGTCGGCGTAGGCGAGGGCGTCGCCGGGTGCCGCCGCGTATCCGGCGGGGGCGCCGTTGTAGTCGACCTCGGAGCCCTTGACCTCCTTGCCGTCGGTGTCGGTGAAGGCGTAGCCGGCGAGGTTGCCGGTCAGCCCGACCTTGATCAGGTCCTGGTAGTGGAGCAGGCGGGCCTTCTGCTCGGCCTCGGTGCCGTTGGCCTGGGAAGCGTTCGGGTCGGTGTAGAGGCCGGAGGCGAAGCCCTGGACGCCGGGGTCCTCGTCGAAGGGGCCGCCGCCGCGCACGGCGTCCCGGGCCCGGTCGGAGAAGGTGGCGACGCCGGTGCCGGCCATGTTCTTCTGGGTGGCCTGGACGAAGCGGGCGTCGTCGGCGACCTCGCCGAAGTTCCAGCCCTCGCCGTACAGGATGATCTTCTTGCCGTCGACGCCGTCCTTCGTGAGGGTCAGCTCGTCCAGCGCCTTCCTGACCGCGAGGATGTTGGCCTTCGGGTGGTGGCCCATGAGGTCGAAGCGGAAGCCGTCGACCTTGTACTCCTTGGCCCAGGTGACGACCGAGTCGACGACGAGCTTGCCCATCATGGCGTTCTCGGTGGCCGTGTTGGCGCAGCAGGTGCTGTTGGCCACCGAGCCGTCGGCGAGCAGCCGCTGGTAGTAGCCGGGCACGATCCGGTCGAGGACGCTGGTCGCCGCCTGGCCGCTCGCGGCCGTGTGGTTGTAGACGACGTCCATGACGACGCGCAGGCCGTCGTCGTTGAGGGATTTGACCATCTTCCGGAACTCGGCGGTGCGCCCGGTGCCGTCCGGGTCGGTGGCGTAGGAGCCCTCGGGGACCGTGTAGTGGTACGGGTCGTAGCCCCAGTTGAAGGCGTCCTTGGCGGCGGCCTTCGTCACGCACTCCTGCTGCTTCTCGGAGTCGGCCGGGAGGGCGGCGAGGTCGCAGCCGGGCACCGTCTGCTCGGACTTCTTCTCGGGGATGGTGGCGATGTCGAAGGCGGGCAGCAGGTGCACGTAGGAGGTGCCGGCCTCGGCCAGCTCGCGCAGGTGCTTCGAGCCGTCGCTCTTGTCGTCGGTGAAGGCGAGGTAGGTGCCCCGGTGGTCCGCGTCGGCGGTCGGGTCGGCGACGGAGAAGTCGCGGATGTGCAGCTCCTGGATCTGGGCGTCCCTGAGCGGCACCGCCTTCGGCTTGTCGTAGTCGTTCCAGCCGCGCGGGGCGAGGGAGCGGTCGTCCAGGTCGACGACGAGGCTGCGCTCGGAGTCGGTGGTCAGGCCGAGGGAGTACGGGTCGGTGACCTTGTTGGTGACGACCTCGCCCGCGGTGGGCGCCCAGACCGTGACGGCGTACCGGTAGGCCTTGCCCTTCCAGGACTTCGGGCCGGTGGCGGACCAGACGCCGGTGGCGTCGTCGCGGCGCATCCGCACGGTGCGGCCACCGATCTCCAGCTTCACGTCCTGCGCGGTCGGCGCCCACACGGAGAGGGTGGGGCGGCCGTGCCGGAAGACCGGGCCGAGGCCGGCCTTCGTCGCGCCGGAGGCGTAGAGGTCGTCCAGGGCGCCCGCGGTCTGTACGCCCGTCGCGGCGAGCAGGGCGCCGGTGGCGGTGCGCTGGGACGCGACGACCTGACCGCGCAGGGCCTCGCGGACCCGGTCGCGGTCGCGCGGGTCGACGGACCAGGCGGTGTACTCCTTCAGGTGCGGGAACTTCGCCTTCTGGGCGTCGGTGAGGGCGCTCCTGGTGAGGCGGAGCCACTGCTGGTCGTCGCCGGTGAGCCGGCCGTCCTCGGCGGTGACGGAACCGGTGCGGGAGGCGAGCAGCTGGGTGGAGGCGGCGCCTTCGGAGCCGTTCCAGGCGACGGTGTTCCGGTCGATCCAGACGGCCTTGGAGGTGGTGAGGTCGACGGCCGCCGCCGAGCCCGCGGGCTGCGGCAGCAGGTAGTCCTCCTGGCCGCTCAGCAGCCACACCTCGTGGCCGTCGGCCTTGAGGTCCAGGGCCTGGTCGGTGGGCAGGTCCTTCTCGTCGCCCTTGTGGACGATGTAGCTGAGACTGCTCGCGCCCTCGGTGAGGGGCACCTCGAAGACCGCGCCGTAGGGGTCGGTCCTGACCGGCTGGAGGGGCTTGGCCCAGTCGGTGGGGTGCGCGGCGTCGCCCCAGACGTGCAGGCCCCAGCCGTCGTAGTTCCCGTCGGCGCGCTGGTAGTGCAGTACGGCCTTGGTGGTGTCCTGGGCAGGGTACTCGGGCCGCTCGGTGACGACCTGCTCCTTGCCCTGCTCGATCCACACCTCGCCGGTCTCGGTGACGTCGATGGCGCGGTCGGCGGAGACGTCCTTGGTGCCGTCCTTGTCGACGACGACGAAGCCGACGTTCGACGCGCCCGGCTTGAGCTTGACGTGGGCGAAGGCGCCGTAGGCGTCGCGGCCGGTGAAGGGATGGCTGTCCGGCCACTCGGTGGCCTCGCCGTCGGCGAGGTCGCCCCAGGCGTACAGGCCCCAGTCGTCGTAGTCGCCGTCCGCGCGCTTGTAGTGGACGACCGCGTAGTCCCGGGAGGCGGCGCTGGGCACCTCCTCGGCGGGCGGGGTGCCGGTGGTGGAGGCGGCCGTGGCACTCGCGGTGCGGTCGGCCGAGTCCACGACGACCGCCTTGTAGCGCAGGGCGGTCCCGGCGGGAGTGTCCGCGTCGACGGTGTGGGTGACCCGGTAGGGGGCATGGTCGGCGGTGCCGAGCGTGCGCCACTTGCCGTCGCCGGTCTGGGCGGCGAAGACGACGCGGTTGAGCTGCCCGCCCGCGACGTCGGCGCTCAGCTCGACGGTGCCGGTGGCGCCGGGGTCCGGGGCGCGCAGGGTGATCGTCGGCTCGGCGGCGGGCGCGGCGAGCCGCCCCGCGGCCTTGAGGACGACGGCCGACCCGGCCGGGACGGTGACGGTGACCTTCTTGTCGGCGCCGGACTTCACGGTGGCGTCGGTGCCGTAGATGCCGCGGAAGGTCAGGTGTGCCGAGCCGGTGGCGAAGGTGGCGCTCTTCTCGGTGCCGGCGTTGTTGAAGGCGACGACGTACTCGGTACCGGTCTCGGCGTCGGTGCGGGAGACGGCGTAGACGCCGGCGCCGTCGGCCGCGTAGCGCTCGGTCTGGACGCCGTCGGCGAGGGCCGGGTTGGCCTTGCGGAGCTTGGCGAGGGCGCTGATCTGCCGGTAGAGCGGGGCGCTCGTGTCGTAGGCCGCCTCGGCGTGGGTGCGGTCGGTGCCGAGCTGGTCGTCGTCGAGGTAGTCGGCGGTGCGGGAGGCGAACATCGGCTGGCGGGCGTCCTTGTCGCCGCCCGCGCCGGTGAAGCCCTGCTCGTCGCCGTAGTAGATCACCGGGTTGCCGCGGTTGAGGAACATCAGCTCGTTGGCGAGCCGGTCCTTCTTCAGCAGCTCGGCGTCGGTGGCCTCGGGGTCGTCCTGCTTGAGGAAGGTCCCGATGCGGCCCATGTCGTGGTTGCCGAGGAAGGTGACCTGCTCGTACGCGTTGGCCTTGTCGGTCGTGTACTTGTAGTCGTCGCCGAAGACGGAGGCGAGCTTCTGGGCGCTGCCGCCCTGGGAGGCGTAGGCGCGGGCCGCGTCCTGGAAGGGGAAGTCCAGCGTGGAGTCCAGGCGGCCCTGGGTGACGTAGGGCGCGGTGACGGAGGTGTCGGCGGAGTAGACCTCGCCGAACATGAAGAAGTCGTCGCGGCCCTTCTTGGCGGCGTAGGCGTCCAGCGCGGTCGCCCACTGGGTCCAGAACTCCATGTCGACGTGCTTCACGGTGTCGATCCGGAAGCCGTCGATGGCGAAGTCCTTGACCCACCGCTGGTAGATCTTCTCCATGCCGTCGACGACCTCGGGACGCTCGGTCCACAGGTCGTCGAGGCCGTTGAAGTCGCCGTAGGTGGCGGACTCGCCGGCCCAGGTGGAGTCGCCCCGGTTGTGGTACATCGCCGGGTCGTTGAGCCAGGAGGGGACCTTGAGGTTCTTCTTGGCGGCCGGGACCGTCGGGGTGCGCGGGAAGGAGCCGGAGTCCACGCGGGGGAAGCGGCGCTCGCCGTCCGCGTAGTCGGCGTCGTCGAAGGGCTGCCCGTCCTTGGTCAGGTACGGGAAGGCACCCTTGGAGAGGTAGTCGTAGGACTTCTCCTCGTAGTCGACGACGTCGGCGGTGTGGTTGGTGATGACGTCGAAGAAGACCTTCATGCCCTTGGCGTGGGCCTTGGAGATGAGGTTCTTCAGGTCCTGGTTGGTGCCGAAGTGCGGGTCGACCTGGGTGAAGTCGGTGATCCAGTAGCCGTGGTAGCCGGCCGAGGCATCCTTGCCGGTGCCCTGCACGGGCTGGTTCTTGAAGATGGGCGCCATCCAGATGGAGGTGGTGCCCAGCCCCTTGATGTAGTCGAGCTTCTGAGTGAGGCCCTTGAGGTCGCCGCCCTGGTAGAAGCCCTTGTCGGTGGGGTCGTAGCCGGTGGTGAGCCGGGTGCCGGTCAGACCGCCGCGGTCGTTCCCGGCGTCCCCGTTGGCGAAGCGGTCCGGCAGGACGAAGTAGAACTGCTCACGCGTCAGGTCGTGACGCGCGGCGGTCTTCGCCAGCTTCGCGTCGGACGGGGGCGCGGGCGGGGCGTCGGCCCGTGCGGCGAGCGGGGGAAGCAGGGCGGCGGCGAGCGCGGTCACGGTGACGCCCGCGACCCGTCTCACTCGTGCGGTACGGCGCGCGACAGGCACCGGCCATCTCGGTATCACAGGCGTGAGCTCCTTGCGAGTACGGCTCGTTCGGGTCCGACCCCGGCGAGACCGTAGCGCTGTCGCAAGTCTTGCGGCAAGGGTCGTGAAAGTATCGGCAAGAACTTTCACGACCGTCGGTCGTGCTGTCGCTCGGCGTCCGGGGCGGTGGTCCACAACTCCTCGTCGTCGTGCACCTCTTCGCCCGGTTCCATGCCCAGCGACCGGGCGATCCCGGCCGATGCCCGGTGATCCGGGTGCACATGGGCCACGAATCGCGCCACGCCCCGCTCGCGCAGCCACAGCGCCATGACGGCGGCGGCCTCCTTGCCGTAGCCCTCGCCCTGGAAGTCGTGACCGACGACCCAGGCCAGCTCGGCCTCGACCCGGTCGGGGCCGGTCCGGTGGAGCGTTGCCTGCACGGTGCCGACCAGCCTGCCGTCGGTGTGCCGGCGCAGCATCCAGTTCAGCCAGCCCTGCCGGCCGTCGGGCGAGTGGCCCACGGCCTGCCGTCGGTAGCGCCGCCGCAACTCCTCGCGGGTGGGCGGCGAACCGCCGATCCACCGGTGCAGGCGGACGTCGTCGAGGAAGTCCACCGCTTCGCGGGCGTGTGCGACCGTCAGGGGTTCCAGCCGCAGTCGGGCTCCCCGCAACGGGGCGGCGACCGGCCAGGAGTACGTCTCGGACATGGGGTGTGTCTACCGCACACCGGTCGCCGAGGGCCCGCCACTTCCTCGTCCGGCGAGTGGCGGGCCCTTGGGCGGTGCGGGCGGGAGAGCGTCAGGCGCGGGTCCACCACACCGTCGTGTCCGCCGGGACCTTCGCCTCGCCGGCCGCCTCGGTGATCTCGCCGCTGGCCAGCAGGACGCGCCCGTGCGCGGGCACCGCCACCGACTCGCCGGTGGTGTTGGCGACGCACACGAAGTCACCGCGCCGGAAGGCGACGACGCCCTCGGGGGCGCGCAGCCACTCGACCGCGTCGCCCGCGCCCAGGTCGGCGGTGGCGCGGCGGACGGCCAGGGCCTCGCGGTACAGCTCCAGGGTGGAGCCGGGGGTACCGGTCTGCGCCTCGACGCTCAGCTCGCCCCAGCCCGCCGGCTGCGGCAGCCAGCTGCCGCCGTCGCCGAAGCCGTACGAGGTGCCCTCGCGGGTCCACGGGATCGGCACGCGGCAGCCGTCGCGGAAGCCGTCCTGGCCCGCGCCGCGGAAGTAGGCCGGGTCCTGGCGGACCTCGTCGGGCAGGTCGACGACGTCCGGGAGGCCCAGCTCCTCGCCCTGGTAGACGTAGGCCGAGCCGGGCAGGGCCAGCATGAGGAGGGTGGCGGCCCGTGCCCTGCGCAGGCCCAGTTCGCGGTCGCCGGCCAGGCGGATCTGGGTGCCGAGGCCCGCCGGGTTGGCGAAGCGGGTGGCGTGCCGGGTGACGTCGTGGTTGGACAGGACCCAGGTGGCGGGGGCGCCGACGGGGCGCATGGCGTCGAGGGTGCGGTCGATGACCGTGCGCAGTTCCTCGGCGTCCCAGTGGGTGCCCAGGTACTGGAAGTTGAACGCCTGGTGCAGCTCGTCGGGACGGACGTAGTTCGCGGTGCGCTCGACGGTCGGGGTCCAAGCCTCGGCGACGAAGATGCGCCCACCCGTCGCCCGCCCCCGCCCTTCTGCGGAAGGCCCTTCGGGCCCCATTGCATCGCTGTACTCGTCGAGGATGCGCCGCCACTGGCGGTAGATGTCGTGCACGCCGTCCTGGTCGAAGAACGGCATGACATCGTTGCCCAGCAGCTTCAACTGCTCGTGGGATCCAAGGTCGGGCAGGCCCTCCGCCTTGACCATGCCGTGGGCGACGTCGATGCGGAAGCCGTCCACGCCCATGTCCAGCCAGAACCGCAGGATGGAGCGGAACTCGTCGCCGACGGCCGGGTGCTCCCAGTTGAAGTCGGGCTGCTCGGGGGCGAAGAGGTGCAGGTACCACTCCCCCGGCGTGCCGTCGGGCTCGGTGACCCGGGTCCAGGCGGGGCCGCCGAAGATGGACTCCCAGTCGTTGGGCGGCAGTTCGCCGTTCTTTCCCTTGCCGGGGCGGAAGTGGTAGCGGTCCCGGGAGGGCGAGCCGGGGCCCTCGGCCAGGGCGCGCTTGAACCACTCGTACTGGTCGGAGGAGTGGTTCGGCACCAGGTCGACGATGATGCGCAGGCCCAGCGCGTGGGCGTCGCGGATCAGCGCGTCGGCGTCCAGGAGGGTGCCGAACATGGGGTCGACGGCCCGGTAGTCGGCGACGTCGTAACCGGCGTCGGCCTGCGGGGAGGCGTAGAAGGGGCTGAGCCACACGGCGTCCACGCCCAGGTCGCGCAGGTACGGCAGGCGGGTGCGGACACCCTCCAGGTCGCCCATGCCGTCACCGTTGCTGTCGGCGAAGCTGCGCGGGTAGACCTGGTAGATGACCGCGTCCCGCCACCAGTCGTGGCGCTCGGAGACGGTGGCGACGGCGGAGGTGGGGGCCGGTGCGGCGGAAGGCTGCTGGCTCATGTCGTCCTTGGTACGTAGCGAAACGGAGCGGTACGGAGTCGAGGCGTCGGTGGCGGAAGAGGCGGCCGGCCGCGGTGCAGCGGGGTCGGATGGGCACCGCGGCCGGACGTTTTCCGGGTCGGGCGGCGATCAGCCCTTCGTGCCGCCCGCGGTGAGGCCGGTCACCAGGTTCTTCTGCACGAGGTAGAAGAACGCGGAGACGGGTATCGCGACGAGCACGGCGGTGGCCGCCATCAGGTTGCGCTGGGCGTCGTGCTCGCTGACGAAGCTCTGGAGTCCGACGGCGAAGGTGTACTTCGTGTCGCTCAGCATGAACGTCGAGGCGAAGGCGACCTCGCCGAACGCGGTGATGAAGCTGTAGAAGCCGGCGACCGCGAGGCCCGGCCGGGCCAGCGGCAGGATCAGCCGGAAGAAGGTGCCGAACGGCGTCAGCCCGTCCACCCGCCCGGCCTCGTCGATCTCGAACGGGATGGTGTCGAAGTAGCCCTTGAGCAGCCAGGCGCAGTACGGCACCGCGGTCGAGCAGTAGACGAGGATCAGGCCGAAGTAGTTGTCGATGAGCTGGAGCTTCGACAGGATCTGGTACATCGGCACGATCAGGACCGCGATGGGGAACATCTGGGTGACCAGCAGGACCCACATGAGCTTCTTGTAGCCCGGGAAGCGCATCCGCGAGACCGCGTAGCCGGTCGTCGCGGCGACCATGACGCCGATGACCGTGGTGCCCAGCGAGACGATCAGCGAGCTCTTCAGCCAGTCGAAGAAGTTGGTGTCCTGGAGCACGAACGCGTAGTTGTCGAAGGTCATCTTCGACCAGATGCGTCCGGGGTGCAGGTAGTCGTTCTTGTCCGGGCCGAGGGACAGGTAGACCAGCCAGGCGACCGGGAAGAGCGCGACGAGGCTCGCGAGGGTCAGCACGCCGTGGGAGGCGAGGGACGCGGCGCGGCTGCGTTCGCCGCGGCCGCGGACCTTGCGCGGCGGCGCGGCGGGTGCGGCGATCTGCTCGGCGGGGGCCTTGGTGGGCGCGGTGCTTGTACTCATGGCGGCTCCTGCCTCAGTTCGCGAGCTGCTGCTCATTGCGGTTCAGCCAGCGGCGGTAGAAGGAGGTGAAGACGATCAGGATGGCCAGCAGCAGGATGCCGTAGGCCGCGGACTGCGCGAAGTCGCGCGGCTGCTGTCCGAAGCCGAGCTGGTACGCCCAGGTGACGAGGATCTGCGCGTCGGGGGCGGTGTTGCCGAACAGCAGGAAGATCACGGCGAACTGGTTGAAGGTCCAGATGATGCCGAGCAGGACGACGGTGGAGCTGACCGAGCGCAGACCGGGCAGGGTGACGTAGCGGAAGCGCTGCCAGGCGTTGGCGCCGTCCATCTCGGAGGCCTCGTAGAGGCTGTTGTCGATGGACTGGAGGCCGCCGAGGAGCGAGACCATCATGAACGGCACGCCGCACCAGGTGTTGACCATGATCGCGGAGAACCGCTGCCAGAAGGTGTCCTCCAGCCACGCGGGCGTCGGCAGGTGCAGCCAGTCCAGGGCGGAGTTGATGATGCCCTGGTCGGCGAGCATGAAGCGCCAGCCGAAGACGGTGACGAAGGTGGGCACGGCCCAGGGCAGGACCAGGATCAGCCGGTAGAAGGTGCGGCCGCGCAGCTTCTGGTTGAGCAGCAGGGCGAGCCCGAGGCCGATGAAGAAGTGCAGGCCGACGCAGACCGCCGTCCACACGATGGTCCAGATGAAGTGCGACCAGAAGCGGTCGTAGGCCGTCGGGCCCCACAGGATGTCGGCGTAGTTGTCCAGGCCGACGAACTTGTAGGTGGCCTCGATCTCGTTGACGCCGATGGTGCGCGCGCTGTTGAGGCTGTTGGCGTCGGTGAGGGTGAGGTAGAGGCCGTAGCCCAGCGGGTACAGCACGAGGACGCCGATCACGACGGCCACCGGCGCGATCATGGCGTAGGCGTACCAGTGCTTCTGGTAGCCGTCTTTCAGACGCCGGCCGAGGCCGGGCCGCGGGGTGCGGTCACCGCGGCGCTTGCCGGTCGCGCGGTCGATGGCGACTGTCATGGTTCGACACCTTCGGGAGCGATCAACGGGAGGATCGGAAGTTCAGGGGTGCGGCGCACGGCCGGTGACCGCCGGGCCCCTCCCCCAGTGCGGGGGCCCGGCGGTCGGCTGGACCTACTTGCTGAAGTCCGGCACCAGCTTGGCGATCGCGGTCTCGGCGTCGCCGAGGCCCTCGTCCAGGGACTTCTTGCCGCCGGCGATCTGGGGCAGCTCGTCGTCCAGCGGCGTCCACAGGGAGCTGTACTCGGGCAGCGCCGGGCGCGGCTGGGCGGCGGGCAGGACCGTCTGGTAGCCGGCGATGCCCGGGTCGGCCTTGACCTTGGCGGTGTAGGCGTCGTCGCGGGTCGGCAGCGTGGAGTTCTTCAGCGCGACGGTCTCCTGGGACTTCGCCGAGGTCATGAAGTTCACGAACTTCAGCGCCGCCTCCTGGTGGGCCTTGTCCGAACCGGCGTAGACGGACAGGTTGTGGCCGCCGGTCGGGGCGCCCGCCTTGCCGGTGGAGCCGGCCGGGACGGTGGCGATGCCGAGGTTGTTCTTGTCCTTGAACGCCGAGCCCTTGTAGAAGTTGGTGATCTCCCACGGGCCCTGGATGATCGAGGCGACCTTGCCGCTGACGAACGCCTCCTGGATGTGGGCGTAGGCATCGGCGGTGGTGTCGGCCTTGTGCAGGCCCTTGCCGTCGAAGAGGCTCAGCCAGGTGCCGTAGCCCTTCTTCGCCGCGGCGGAGTTGACGGTGACCTTCTTGGCGTCGGCGTCGACCGTGTCGGTGCCCTCGCCGTACAGGAACGGCTGCGCGTAGTAGCCGGCCGTGGAGGCCCAGTAGCCGTCGGCGCCGGTCTTGTCCTTGATGGTGGCGGCGGCCTTCTTCAGGTCGTCCCAGGTCTTGGGGGCCTCGACGCCGGCCTTCTTGAACAGTTCCTTGTTGTAGACGAAGGCCAGGGTGTCGGTGACCAGCGGGACGCCGTAGGTCTTGCCCTCGTACTTGGCCTGCTCGATCAGGTTGGGCTGGAACTTGTCCTGCTCGGCGAGGGCCTCGGTGCCGTCCAGGGGCAGGAAGAAGCCCTTCTTGGCGAAGGCGGGCGTCCAGCCGACCTCGGAGCGCAGCACGTCGGGCGCGCCCTTGGACCCCGCGGCGGTGTCGAACTTGTTCTGCGCCTGGTCGAAGGGGACGTTGACGAAGTTGACCTTGACGCCCTTGTTGGCGGCCTCGAACTCCTTGACCAGGGCCTTGTAGGTCGGCGCCTCGTTGGTCGCGTTGGAGGTGTCCCAGTAAGTGATGGTGACCGGTCCGCCCGACTCGCTGTCGCCGCCGTCGTCTCCGCCGCACGCCGTCGCCGCCAGGGCGAGGGACGCCACCAGCGCGGTGGCCGCTATGCCACGCCGCATGAGTTCTCCTTGAGGGTGAAAGCCCGTGTGGTGCAGGGTGCGGGCCCGTCCGCCGCTCCTGCCGTCACCGACCGCGTCATCGCCGCCGTCGGGCGACGTGAACGTAACAGCGTTGAAAGCTTGGCGAAAGGTCTTGCAGCAAAAATGTGCAAGAGATCTCCGAAGTTATCCGGGCGTGACCTCTCGGCGACCGTCATGAGACGCTTGTTTACGGGGTCCGAGCGGTATCGGGCCGGTTGTGCAAGACTCTGCAAGCTCTTGCCGCCACTTTCTCGAGGGAGCGCGATGACGCAGCAGCCCGCGCCGGGCCGTCCGACGGGCCGTCCAACCGGCCGCCCACGGCGCCCGATCGGTGTGCAAGGCGGCGGCCGACAGGTACAGTCCACCCCTGTGACCACACGGCTTGCCGACATCGCCGCCCAGGCGGGGGTGAGCGAAGCGACCGTCAGCCGCGTCCTCAACGGGAAGCCGGGCGTCGCCGCCACCACCCGCCAGTCCGTGCTCGCCGCCCTCGACGTGCTGGGCTACGAGCGCCCCGTGCGGCTGCGGCAGCGCAGCGAGGGCCTGGTCGGCCTGATCACCCCGGAGCTGGAGAACCCGATATTCCCGGCGCTGGCGCAGGTCATCGGCCAGGCGCTGACCCGCCAGGGCTACACACCGGTCCTCGCCACCCAGACACCGGGCGGCTCCACGGAGGACGAGCTGACCGAGATGCTGGTCGACCGCGGGGTCGCCGGCATCATCTACGTCTCGGGGCTGCACGCCGACACCACCGCCGACATGCAGCGCTACGAGCGGCTGCGGGCGCAGGGCGTGCCGTTCGTCCTCGTCGACGGCTTCTCCTCGCGAGTGCAGGCGCCGTTCATCTCCCCCGACGACCGGGCCGCGATGAGCCTCGCGGTCACCCACCTCGTCTCGCTCGGCCACACCCGGATCGGACTGGCCCTCGGGCCGAAGCGGTTCGTGCCGGTGCAGCGCAAGATCGAGGGTTTCGTGCGCACCGTCCAGGAACAGTTGGGCCTGAGCGCCGAGACGGTGGAGAAGGAACTGGTCCAGCACTCGCTGTACACCCTGGAGGGCGGCCAGGCGGCGGCCGCCGCGCTCATCGGGCGGGACTGCACGGCGGTGGTCTGCGCCAGCGACATGATGGCGCTGGGCGCGATACGCGCGGCCCGTCAGCAGGGCCTGGACGTGCCCAAGGACGTCTCGGTGGTCGGCTTCGACGACTCGCCGCTGATCGCCTTCACCGACCCGCCGCTGACCACGGTCCGCAAACCGGTGCCCGCGATGGGGCAGGCGGCGGTGCGCACGCTCCTGGAGGAGATCGGCGGGACGCCCGCGCCGCACAGCGAGTTCGTGTTCATGCCGGAGCTGGTGGTGCGCGGATCGACGGCGTCGGCGCCGGGCGAGCGCGGCCGTCCCTGACCCGGTGGGGGCGGCGGCTCCGGGTCGGATGCGGGTCGGGTCCACCTGGGGGATGATCGGTGGAAGAGGGCTTTTCTGGCAGACTTCATGCCTATGGGTGACGCGACCGTGAGGACTCGGGAACGCCTGGAGGACGGCGTTCCGCGCCCCGTCGCAGAGTCGACGGGGAGGGGGGTCGTGCGTCGGCTGCGGGCCCCGCGCCGTCCCCGCCTCTGGTTCGAGATCCTGCTGATCGCGCTCAGCTACTGGACGTACTCCCTGGTCCGCAACGCGGTGCCGGAACAGCGGACGGCCGCACTGCGCAACGCCGACTGGATCTGGCGGGTCGAGCAGCAACTGGGCATCGCCGTCGAGGAGTCCGTCAACCACGCCGTGAACTCGGTGACTTGGCTGGTCGTCGGCATGAACTACTACTACGCCACGCTGCACTTCGTGGTCACGCTGGGTGTCCTGGTGTGGCTCTTCCGCAGCCATCCCGGCCGCTACGCGGCGACCCGGCTGGTGCTCTTCGCCACCACCGGCGTCGCCCTGGCCGGTTACTACCTGTACCCGCTCGCCCCGCCCCGGCTGATGAACGGCGGGCACTTCATCGACACGGTGATGGTCCACCAGACGTGGGGGTCGATGGCGTCCGGGGACCTGAAGAACATGTCCAACCAGTACGCCGCGATGCCGTCGATGCACATCGGGTGGTCGGTGTGGTGCGGTCTGACGATCTTCGCGCTGGCGTCGGTGCCGTGGGTGCGGGTGCTGGGGCTGGTGTATCCGGCGCTCACGCTGGTGGTGATCGTGGCGACGGCGAACCACTTCTGGCTGGACGCGGTGGGGGGCGTGGCGTGTCTGGCGTTCGGGTACGGGGTCGCTGCCGCTTGGTACGGGAAGCTGCCGTATGCGTTGCCTCGTCTGGTGCCGGTCGCTGCGGCTCGGCGGCGGAAGGTGTGGTTGCCGGGGCGGGCTTGAGGGATGCCCGGCGCGAGCGTGGCCGGGGGGTGGGTGCGCTGCCCGGCGGGGCGGGGTGCCGCTGCGCCCACCCGTGCCGCCCCAGCGGCACGATTGCCCGCAGCTACGGGGGGCACGACTGCCCGCAGCGGCGGGGCTATGCGTAGAACAGGTCCTCCACCACCGTCCTCGCCCTTCTGGCCGTGCGGCGGTATTCGTCGAGCATGTCCCCCGCGTGGCCCGAGCCGTGGCCGAGGTAGCGGCCGACGGCCGCCAGCTCGCGCGGGTCGGTGGGGAAGGTGTCCCCCGCCCGCCCCCGCACCAGCATCACCGCGTTGCGCACCCGCGTCGCCAGCACCCACGCCTCGTCGAGCGTGGCGGTGTGCTCCTCCGAGACCAGCCCCGCGTCGCGGGCGGCGGCCAGCGCCGTGCGCGTCCGGGTGGTGCGCAGCCCGGCGATCCCGTGCCCGTGGCGCAGCTGGAGCAGCTGCACCGTCCACTCCACGTCGGAGAGACCGCCCGGCCCCAGTTTGGCGTGCAGCTTGGGGTCGGCCCCGCGCGGCAGCCGCTCGGACTCCATGCGGGCCTTGAGCCGCCGGATCTCCCGTACGGCGTCCTCCCCGAGCCCGCCCTCGGGGTAGCGCAGGGGGTCGATCAGCTCGATGAAGCGCCGCCCCAGCTCCTCGTCCCCGGCGACGAACTCGGCCCGCAGCAGGGCGTGCGACTCCCAGCCCAGCGACCAGCGCCGGTAGTAGGCCTCGTACGACTTCAGGGTCCGCACCAGCGGACCCGACCTGCCCTCGGGCCGCAGGTCGGCGTCGATCAGCAGCGGCGGGTCGGCGCTGGGCACCTGGAGCAGGCGGCGCATCTCGGAGACGACCTTGTTGGCGGCGTCGCCCGCCTCCCGCTCGTCCACCCCGTCGCGGGGCTCGTGCACGAACAGCACGTCCGCGTCCGAGCCGTAGCCCAGCTCGTGTCCGCCGAAGCGGCCCATGCCGATGACCGCGAACCGGGTCGGCAGGACGTCGCCCCACTTGTCCCGCACGACCGCCCGCAGCGTCCCCGCCAGCGTCGCCGCCGTCAGGTCGGACACGGCGCCGCCGACCAGGTCCACCAGGGCGCCCTGGTCGGCCTCGACGGGCTGGGCCTCGGTGCCGTAGGAGCCGACGATGTCCGCGGCGGCCGTGCGGAACAGCTCCCGGCGCCGTACACCGCGCACCGCGGTGACGGCCTGGACGGCGTCGTCGGCGCGGCGGACCGCGGCGAGGGTCTCCTGCTCCAGCTGGGCCCGGCCGCGCGGCCGCAGTCCCCCGGCGACGCCGTCGCCGAGCAGCGCGACCGCCTCCGGGGCCCGCATCAGCAGGTCGGGGGCGAGCCGCCCGGCGGAGAGCACCCGGGCGAGGTTCTCGGCGGCGGCGCCCTCGTCGCGCAGCAGCCTGAGGTACCAGGGCGTGGTGCCGAGCGCGTCGGAGACCTTGCGGAAGTTGAGCAGTCCGGTGTCCGGGTCGGCGGAGTCGGCGAACCAGCCGAGCAGCACCGGCAGCAGGGTGCGCTGGATGGCCGCCTTGCGGGTGACGCCGGACGCGAGCGCCTCCAGGTGCCGCAGGGCGGCGGCCGGGTCGGCGTAGCCGAGGGCGACCAGGCGTTCCCGGGCCGCCTCGGGGCTGAGCCGGGCCTCGCCGGGCGCGAGCTGTGCGACGGCGTCGAGCAGCGGCCGGTAGAACAGCTTCTCGTGCAGCCGGCGTACGACGGCGGCGTGCCGCTTCCAGGCGCGCAGCAGCCCGGTCACCGGGTCGGTGCGCAGGCCGAGCGAGCGGCCGAGGCGGCGCAGGTCGGCCTCGTCCTCGGGCACCAGGTGGGTGCGGCGCAGCCGGTGCAGCTGGATGCGGTGCTCCATGGAGCGCAGGAACCGGTACGCCTCGTCGAGCTGGGCGGCGTCGGCGCGGCCGACGTAGCCGCCCGCGGCGAGGGCCGCCAGCGCGTCCAGCGTGGTGCCGCTGTGCAGGGAGGTGTCCGCCCGCCCGTGCACCAGCTGGAGGAGCTGCACGGCGAACTCGACGTCCCTCAGGCCGCCCGGCCCGAGCTTGAGCTGCCGGTCGACCTCGGCGACGGGGATGTTCTCCACCACCCGGCGGCGCATCTTCTGCACGTCCGGGACGAAGTTGTCGCGGTCGGCGGCCTGCCACACCAGGGGCTGGAGGGCGGCGACGTACTCGGCACCCAGGCCGGGGTCGCCGGCCACCGGGCGGGCCTTGAGCAGCGCCTGGAACTCCCAGGTCTTGGCCCAGCGCTGGTAGTAGGCGACGTGGCTGCTGAGGGTGCGCACCAGCGGGCCGTTGCGGCCCTCGGGGCGCAGGTTGGCGTCGACGGGCCAGATGGAGCCCTCGACGGTGGTCTCGGAGCAGATCCGCATCATGTGCGCGGCGAGCGAGGTCGCGGCCCGCATCGCCTTGGCCTCGTCGGCGTCGGGCCCCGCGTCCGCCGCCTCGCCCACGAAGATGACGTCGACGTCGGAGACGTAGTTCAGCTCGTGTCCGCCGCACTTGCCCATCGCGATCACCGCCAGCCGGCACCGCGCGGCGTCCTCGGGCGCGGCGGCCTCGGCGAGGGCCAGGGCCGCGCGCAGGGTGGCGGTGGCGAGGTCGGCCAGCTCGGCGGCGGTCTCGGCGACGTCGATGGTGCCGCACACGTCGCGGGCGGCGATGGACAGCAGGCAGCGCCGGTAGGCGACGCGCAGGGTGACCGGGTCGGTGGCCTCGGCGAGCCCCCGCTCGAATTCCTCGACCCCGCGGTGCAGGTCGCGCGGCTCGTAGGTGACGAGGGCCTGCCAGTCCCCCGCGTGCCGGGCGAGGTGGTCGGCGAGCGCCTCGGAGGCGCCTAGCACCCCGAGGAGGCGGTCGCGCAGCGGCTTGGCCGCTATCAGGGTGTCCAGCAGCTCCTGGCGGGCGGTGGGGTCGGGCTGCGCCTCCAGGAGCCGGACCAGGCCGTGCAGGGCGAGGTCCGGGTCGGCGGTGGCGCCCAGCGCCTCCAGGAGCACGGGGTCGGCCCGCAGCTCGGCCAGCTCGGCACCCTCCAGCAGCCGTTCGGCGGCCGACGGATCCGTGAAGCCGTGCCGCAGCAGCCGCGTGAAGGTACTGCTCCTGCGCCCCGGCGCCGTCATCTCGGCCTCCTGTCGGACTGCGGGGCACGTGGGCCCGGTCGGATCAAGGTCGTACGGGCTGAGCGTAACCGGGGAACGGCGGACGGGCGCCGGGGCGTACCCCGCCCGCTCCTGCGGACTCGCTCTTCCGGTGGCCCGCCACGGACTCGTACGATATCTTGTACCAGCCGAGGAAGGGAGGCACTGGTATGTCCATCACCGCCAGCGAAGCCCGTCAGAATCTGTTCCCGCTGATAGAGCAGGTCAACGAGGATCACGCCCCGGTGCACATCACCTCCCGCAAGGGGAACGCCGTGCTGATGTCCGAGGAGGACTTCACGGCGTGGACGGAGACGGTCCACCTCCTGCGCTCGCCCAGGAACGCCCGCCGGCTGCTCGACTCCATCGCCGAGGCCGAGGCGGGCGACGCACGGCAGCGCGAGCTGATCGACCCGGACGCGGAGCGGGCGTGAGGATCACTTTCACGTCCCACGGCTGGGAGGACTACGTCCACTGGGCCGAGAGCGACCGGAAGGTGACCAAGCGGATCAACAGACTGATCACCGACATCGCCCGTGACCCGTTCAAGGGCATCGGCAAGCCGGAGCCGCTCAAGGGCGACCTGTCCGGCTACTGGTCACGGCGCATCGACGACACGCACCGTCTTGTGTACAAGCCCACCGATGACCTGCTGGTCATCGTCCAGGCGCGCTACCACTACTGACACCCGCCAGTACGGACACGACACCCTGCGACCGGCGAAAGCCGAAGGAGTCACGCCATGGACTTCACGCTCGAAGTCATCCCGCTCCCCGTCACCGACATCGACCGCGCCCGGGACTTCTACCGCGACAAGGTCGGCTTCCACGTCGACATCGACCAGGAGGTCATGCCGGGCATGCGGATCGTCCAGCTGACGCCCCCGGGCTCCGGCTGCTCGGTCGCCCTCGGCGACGCCATCTGGGACATGGCCCAGGGCCAGACCCGGCCGGAACCGGGCTCGTACCAGGGCCTCCAGCTCTGCGTCGCCGACATCAAGGCGGCGCACGCGGAGCTGACCGCGCGCGGCCTGGAGGTCTCGGAGCCGGTGCAGTACGCCCCGGACGACGGCGCCACCTTCATGTACTTCAAGGACCCGGACGGCAACGGCTGGGCGGTCCAGGAGTACCGGCGCCGGGTGGCGGAGCCGCTGCACAAGGTGCTGGCCGACCTCAAGCGCGAGGGCTGACCGGCCCCGCCGGCCGCGCCGGCCGCCTCAGCCGCGCTCCCGCCAGCGGTTGGTGACCGGCAGGCGGCGGTCCTTGCCGAAGCCCTTGGCCGAGATCTTGGTGCCCGGCGGGTACTGCCGCCGCTTGTACTCCGCGGTGTCCACCATGCGCAGCGTCCGGGTCACCAGCTCCCGGTCGTACCCGGCGGCCACGATCTCGTCCGCGCCGCGGTCCCCGTCCACGTACTGGGCGAGGATCGCGTCCAGCACCGGGTAGTCCGGCAGCGAGTCGGTGTCGACCTGACCGGGGCGCAGCTCCGCGCTCGGCGGCTTGGTGATCGAGTTCTCCGGGATCGGCGGGGTCTGCCCCCGGGCGGCCGCCGCGCGGTTGCGCCATTCGGCGAGCCGGAAGACCGAGGTCTTGTACACGTCCTTGATGGGCCCGTAGCCGCCCACCGAGTCGCCGTACAGCGTCGAGTAGCCGACCGCCAGCTCCGACTTGTTGCCGGGGGCCAGGACCAGGTGGCCCTCCTGGTTGGAGAGCGCCATCAGCAGCGTCCCGCGCAGCCGGGACTGGAGGTTCTCCTCCGCCAGGCCGGTCAGCTCCAGCGCACCCGTGTACGCGTCGAACATCGGCTCGATGGACACGGTGCGGTAGTGCAGGCCGGTGCGGCGGGCCAGCTCGGCCGCGTCGTCCCTGGAGTGCCCCGAGGAGTACTTGGAGGGCATGGAGACGCCGTACACGTGCTCCGCGCCGAGCGCGTCGCAGGCGATCGACGCGACCAGCGCGGAGTCGATGCCGCCGGACAGTCCGATCAGCACGGAGCGGAAGCCGTTCTTCGTGACGTACGCGCGCAGGCCGGTGACGAGCGCCGAGTAGACCTCCTCGTCGTCGTCCAGCGGCTCGGCATGCCCGCCCGACAGCCAGGGCTCACCGGCGGGCAGCGGCTGCTCCCGCCCGGCCTCCCCGGGGAGCATCACCCGGTCGACGCGCAGTGCGTCGTCCACGACGCCCGTGGGCGGCTCCGTGTCGGCGGCGGGCAGGTCGAGGTCGAGGACCATGCAGCCCTCGGTGAACTGCGGCGCCCGGGCCAGCACCGTCCCGTCCCGGTCGACGACGATCGAGTCGCCGTCGAAGACCAGCTCGTCCTGCCCGCCGGTCATCGCGAGGTAGGCGGTGGTGCACCCGGCCTCCTGCGCGCGCTTGCGCACCAGCTCCAGCCGGGTGTCGTCCTTGTCGCGCTCGTACGGGGAGGCGTTGACGGAGAGCAGCAGCCCGGCCCGTGCCGAGCGGGCGGCCGGCACCCGGCCGCCGTCCTGCCACAGGTCCTCGCAGATGGCCAGTGCCACGTCCACGCCGCGCACCCGCACCACGGGCAGGGTGTCGCCGGGCACGAAGTAGCGGAACTCGTCGAAGACGCCGTAGTTCGGCAGGTGGTGCTTGGCGAAGCTCAGCGCCACCTCGCCGCCGTGCAGCACGGCCGCCGCGTTCTGCGGGGCGCCGGCCGGCTGGCCGTACCTGGGCTGCGCGGTCGCCGAGCGGTCGAGGTACCCGACGACCACGGGGACGGCGCCGAGGCCCTCGTCCGCCAGCCGCGCCGCGAGGGAGCGCAGGGCGGCGCGGGAGGCCTCGACGAAGGAGGACCTGAGAGCCAGGTCCTCCACCGGGTATCCGGTCAGCGTCATCTCCGGGAACGCCACCAGGTGCGCTCCCTGTCCGGCCGCGTGCCGGGTCCAGCGCAGGACCGACTCGGCGTTGCCGTCGATGTCGCCGACGGTGGAGTCGATCTGGTTCAGGGCGAGTCGTAGGCGGGGCACGCGTCCACTGTAATCGTCAGAACGACGCGATGGGGCGACGGATGTGTTACCGCATCATGTCCGCAACCTCACGGCCGCGGCTTCGCGCCCCGCTCGGCCAGCAGGTCGGCCATCAGCCGGATCTCCGACTCCTGGGACTCCACCATCCCCTGGGCCAGCCGCTTCTCCACGCCGACCGTGCACCTGTCGACGCACCCCTGCGCCATGTGGACGCCGCCCTTGTGGTGCTCGGTCATCAGCTGGAGGTAGTAGACCTCGGCCCGCTTCCCGTTCAGCGTCCCGAGCTTGTCCATCTCGGCGTCGGTGGCCATCCCCGGCATCAGCGACCCCTCCCCGGCCGAGGGCGCGTCACCCATGCCCATCCAGGTCATCGGCGGGTCGGACGACACCTTGGGCAGCGCCCACAGGTCGAGCCAGCCGGTCATCATGCCGCGCTGGTTGGCCTGGGTCTGCGCGATGTCGTACGCGAGCCGCCGCACCTCCTCGTCGTCGGTGCGGTCGCGCACGATGTACGACATCTCCACGGCCTGCTGGTGGTGGACCGACATGTCCCGGGCGAAGCCGGCGTCCGCGGAGTCGGCGGCCGGGACCCGGCTGCCGCCGTCGTCCCCGGCGACCGCGTAGGTGATCCCGCCGGCCGCGACGAGGACCGCGGTCGCGGCCCCCGCGATCCAGCCGGCCCGTTTCGGGGTCACTGGGACAGCCCGTTGGTGCACGCGGCCCCCGGCTCGGGGGTCTGCCGGCCCTGCACGAACTTCTCGAAGAACTTGTCCACGTTCGGGTCGTCGGCGCCGGTCACCGTGCGCTGGTGCCCCCACGCGGACAGCATGATCGGGTCCTTCTGCTTGTCGTCGGGGCTCATCAGCGAGTACGGCGTCTTCTTGACCTTGGCGGCCAGCTTGTCCACGTCGGCCTTGGGAGCGTCGTCGGTGTACGTCACCCAGACGGCGCCGTGCTCCAGCGAGTGCACGGCGTTCTCGTTGTTCAGCGGCTTGGTGTAGACGTCGCCGTTGCAGTTCATCCAGACCTGGTTGTGGTCGCCGCCGACGGGGGGTTCGACGGGGTAGGTCACCTTCTTGGTGACGTGGTTGCGTCCCAGGTCGCCCTTCCAGGTCCGTACGCCGTCCGCGCCGGTCTCGAACTTCCCGGAGGTCTTGCCGTCGGACGCCGTGTCGCCGGAGGAGTCGTCGGACTGCGACCGGACGAGGAAGACGCCGCCGACGACGAGACCGGCGACGACCACGGTGCTGAGCGTGATCGTGAGGATCCGGTTCCGGCGGTTGCGGGCCTCCTCGGCACGCCGCATCTCGGCTATGCGGGCCTGTCGCGCCGTGTTGCTGCTCTTCTTGGCGGAACCCATGGGGTGTTGCCCTTCTGGGAAGGAATGCTGGGGAACGGACGACCGTGAGGTCCGCTGATCGTAATGGCGCGGGGCCCGTCCTTCGTAGGGCGGGCACAGGATCTGTCCCGGCCGGATCCCCGGAATGGCCCGATCGAACAGGTGGCCTCTACGCTGCGGTCACGGGGTGGGCCCGCCGACGGAGGTCCGCAACGCACACGTAACGGCGCTGTGGTGTGATGCTCAGGTGCCCGACCGCCTCCCGCCGTACCGGAGACAGGCGGCCTGACCAGCAAGGATGGGGAAGCGGAAGATGGACAAGCAGCAGGAGTTCGTGATCCGGACGCTGGAGGAGCGCGACATCCGGTTCGTACGCCTGTGGTTCACGGACGTGCTGGGCTTCCTCAAGTCCGTCGCCGTGGCCCCGGCCGAGCTGGAGCAGGCCTTCGACGAGGGCATCGGTTTCGACGGCTCCGCGATCGAGGGCTTCGCCCGGGTCTACGAGTCCGACATGATCGCCAAGCCGGACCCGTCGACGTTCCAGGTCCTGCCGTGGCGCGCGGAGGCCCCCGGCACGGCCCGCATGTTCTGCGACATCCTCATGCCGGACGGCTCGCCGTCCTTCGCGGACCCGCGCTACGTCCTCAAGCGCGCCCTGGCCCGCACCTCCGACCTGGGCTTCACCTTCTACACCCACCCCGAGATCGAGTTCTTCCTGCTGAAGGACAAGCCGGTCGACGGCTCGGTCCCGACCCCCGCCGACAACTCCGGCTACTTCGACCACACCCCGCAGAACATCGGCATGGACTTCCGCCGCCAGGCGATCACCATGCTGGAGTCGATGGGCATCTCGGTGGAGTTCTCCCACCACGAGGGCGCCCCCGGCCAGCAGGAGATCGACCTGCGGTACGCGGACGCGCTCTCCACGGCCGACAACGTCATGACGTTCCGCCTGGTCATGAAGCAGGTCGCGCTGGAGCAGGGCCTCCAGGCCACCTTCATGCCGAAGCCGTTCTCGGAGTTCCCGGGCTCGGGCATGCACACCCATCTCTCCCTCTTCGAGGGCGACCGCAACGCGTTCTACGAGTCCGGCGCGGAGTACCAGCTCTCCAAGGTGGGCCGCTCCTTCATCGCGGGCCTGCTGCGCCACGCCGCCGAGATCTCCGCGGTCACCAACCAGTGGGTGAACTCCTACAAGCGCATCTGGGGCGGCACCGAGCGCACGGCGGGTGCCGGCGGCGAGGCCCCCTCCTACATCTGCTGGGGCCACAACAACCGCTCGGCCCTGGTCCGGGTCCCGATGTACAAGCCCGGCAAGACCGGCTCGGCGCGCGTCGAGGTCCGCTCCATCGACTCCGGCGCCAACCCGTACCTGACCTACGCGGTCCTCCTCGCCGCCGGCCTCAAGGGCATCGAGGAGGGCTACGAGCTGCCGCCGGGCGCCGAGGACGACGTCTGGGCCCTCTCCGACGCGGAGCGCCGCGCCCTGGGCATCGAGCCCCTCCCCCAGAACCTGGGCGAGGCCCTCGCCCTGATGGAGCGCAGCGACCTGGTCGCCGAGACGCTGGGGGAACACGTCTTCGACTTCTTCCTCCGGAACAAGCGGCAGGAGTGGGAGGAGTACCGGTCCCAGGTCACCGCCTTCGAGCTGCGGAAGTCGCTGCCGGTACTGTAGGGCGGCTCTGCCGACCCGGCGGACCCCGAGGGCTCAGGTGAGGGCGGTGGCCAGCAGGGCGAAGGCCGCGAAGATGACGGCCAGGCGGACGTAGTGCCAGCGCAACCAGCGCTGCGTCTGCTCCTTCCAGTCCTCGGGCCGGTTCTCGGGGGTCCACGTCTTGTTCCGGTTGTTGATCGGGACGAGCAGCAGGAGCGACATGACCACGCTGAGGAGCAGCAGTGCGCCGGCGGTGACGACGAGGCCGGTGCCGTGGTGGTGCCGTCCGGCGGCGGCCCATATGGCGACGAGGACGAGCGAGCCGATGTACCAGACCGGCATCACGGCACCGAGCATCCGGCCCCCGTGCGCGTGGCCGAGTTGACGGCTGTCCTCCGGGAGGGCGTTGAGGATCGGGTTCATGACGAAGGCGACGGCGAACTCCACCCCCACCATCACGCCGACGACGACCGTGGTGACGACCTCGAGTGCGTTGAGCATGACGACCCCTTCGGAATCTAGTGCTGCTAGCCGATGAGGCAACGCTAGTACTATCAACGCTTCGTTGTCTAGCAATGCTAGGATCGAGTCATGTCGGTACAGGAACGCAAGCAGCGGGAACGGGCGGAGCGCGAGCGCCTCATCGTGGCGACGGCCCGTGAACTCGCCGAGCAGCAGGGCTGGGACGCGGTCACCACCCGCCGGCTCGCCGAGCGCATCGAGTACAGCCAGCCCGTCCTCTACAGCCACTTCCGCGGCAAACGCGAGATCATCGGCGCCGTCGCCCTCCAGGGCGCCACCGAGATGGCCGTGGCGATGCGGGCCGCGACCGCCGACGCCGACGGCCCGCGCGCCCGGGTGCACGCACTCGCCCGTGCCTACCTCGCCTTCGCCGAACGCAACCCGGCGGTCTACGACGCCATCTTCCAACTCGACGGCGGCCTGGCGTACGCGCGGGAGGACACCCCCGAACCCCTCAAGGACGCCTTCGCCGCGCTGATGGAGAGCCTCGGGGAGGTCGCGGGGGACGGCGTCGCACCGGGGCTGTTCACCGAGGTGTTCTGGGCGTCCCTGCACGGGGTGGCGACCCTGACCCGGTCGGGACGGCTGCCGCCGGAGGAAACCGGGCGGAGGGTGCAGCTCCTGGTGGACCGGCTCCCGGTGGTCTGATCCGGGGGCAGGGGCGGGGTCCGCTCAGTGAGCGGTCTCGGCCGGGACCTTCCACAGCCGTACGCCGCTGTCCTTGGCGGCGTCGGCATCGGCGGTGGTGCCTGGGGCGGCGGTCTCCTCGGGGGCGCCGCCGCCGGTGGTGGTGCCCGCGAGGAACCGGCCGTCCGGGCTGAAGGCCAGCTCGTCGATGTCGGCGCCGAAGCCGGTCTCGTCGTCGGCCAGGATGGCGCTGGGCTTGCGGTCGGCCAGGTTCCACAGGAGCACCCGGCCTTCGGCGGTGACGGCGAGCGTCCTGCCGTCCGGGCTGAACGCCAGGTCCCGGGCCTCGGTGACGAACTTGTGGGTGAGGGTGGCCTTCGGGCGGCCGGTGGCCGCGTCCCACAGCCGTACGCCGCCGCCCTGGCCGCCGGTGGCGAGGGTCTTGCCGTCGGGACTGAAGGCGACCGCGTAGGTGATGTCCTCCAGGGCGAGGTTGTGGCGCGGGTCGCCCTGGCCGTAGGGCCGCGGGTCGAGCCGGGTCAGGTCCCACAGCTTGGCCGGCTCGTTCTCCACCTGGTAACGCTGGTCGGAGAAGTCGCCGACGGAGGCGAGCGTCCTGCCGTCGGGGCTGAACGCCATGTCCGTCGCGTGCAGGTTCTGCGACAGGTGGGCGCGCGGGTCCTCACCTCGGCTGCCGAGGTCCCACAGGTTGGCGCCCGCGCTGTCGCCCAGGGCGATCCACTTGCCGTCGGGGCTGAGGGCGAGGGAATAGGCCGATTCCTCGATGCGGCGGACCTCCCGGCGCCGGGCCACGTCCCAGACGCCGACCAGGTGGGTGCCGGTCCTCGTGGCCAGGGTCTTCCCGTCGGCACTGAACGTCACGCCGACCACACGGCTCGGGTCTCCGGACCAGTTCTTCTCGACGAGCGTGGCACGCACCTTGCGGGTGGCGGCGTTCCACAGCCGCACCTTCCCGTCCTCGCCGCCGGTCGCGAGCGTCTCGCCGTCCGGGCTGAACGCGACGCCGCTGGTCCCCTTGGCGAAGATGTCGGTCGCCGCGACCACCGGGTACGGCTGCTTGCTCTTCGGGGGTTTCTCGGACGAGGGCAGCAGCGTCACGACCAGGACGACGACCAGGGCGAGGGCACCGACGACGCCGAGCAGGGCGGCGTACGGCGGTGTGGACGGGGTCTCGGGGCCGGCGTCCGGGGCGGGGGCGCGCGCCGGGGCGGTGGCGGTGGGCGCGTCCGGGCCGGTCGCCGGGGGCGTGGAGACGACGGTGGGCGTGCGGCCGTCGTCGAAGTCCCCGTTGGCGGCCCGGCCGCAGAGCCGGACGATCTCGGCGGGCGTCGGCCGCCGGGCCGGGTCCTTCTCCAGGCAGAGCGCCACGACGCCGCGCACGGACGCGGGACAGCCGTCGAGGTCGGGGGCTGATTCCAGGATCCGGTACGCCACGCCGTGGTCGCTGCGGCCGCCGAACGCGAGCCGTCCGGTGGCGGCGAAGTGGGCGACGAGGCCGAGCGCGAAGACGTCACCGGCCTCGGTGACCTCCTGCCCCCGGATGTACTCGGGTGCCATGTAGGCGGGCGTCCCGGCGCGCATGCCCGTGGCGGTCAGGGCCGTGACGTCCGCGGCGCGGGCGATGCCGAAGTCGATGACCTTGGGTCCGTCGGCGGTGAGGACGATGTTGGAGGGCTTCAGGTCGCGGTGGATCACCACGGCGGCGTGGATCGTCTCCAGCGCCTCGGCGACCCCGGCCGTCAGCGCGAGCACCTCGGCGGCGGGCAGCGGCCCCCGTTCGCCGACGGCCTGCTGGAGGGAGGGCCCGGGGGCGTAGGCCGTGGCCAGCCAGGGCTCGTCGGCCTCCAGGTCCGCCGCGACGACGGGCACGGTGTAGAGCCCCTGGACGCGCCGGGCCGCCGCGACCTCCAGCGCGAACCGCCTGCGGAACTCCGGGTCGGCGGCGTACGCCCGGTGGACGACCTTGACGGCCACGGCGCTCCCGGCGGGCGTACGTCCGAGGTAGACCCGGCCCATCCCGCCCTCGCCCAGCAGCCGCTCCAGCCGGTAGGGACCGATCTCGGCCGGTATGCCACTGGCGGGGCGGGACATGCGGTCCGTCATTCCGCGAGCGTCCCGGCCACGAACATCGTCCAGGTCAACGAGTCGACGGCGAGGCGGGGGCCGTCCGGACGCTTGGAATCGCGGATGTGGACGGTGGCCGGCGTTCCCGCCACCTCGACGCAGTCGCTGGGCTCGCTGGTGTCGCTGTAGCTGCTCTTGAACCATGCCAGGTCGGCGGGGTGTACGGGTGTGTCCTTACCGGTCATGTCTCCCCCAGCAGTTGTTGGATGAAGGCCACCGACTCCCTGACGGGCAGCGCCTCGGCCCGGATACTGCCATACCGCAGTTCGAGGATGCGCAGCTGCCGGGGATCCGTGACCGGCCGAGCGCCGAACAGGTCGTCGACCCGGCCGACCGCGGTGCCGTCGTCGAACTTGAGCACCTGCATCCGCCCGCCTCCCGGATGGTCGCCGCGGGACGTCGGCATCACCTGGATCTCCACATGCCGCAACTGCTCCACTTCCAGCAGGTGTTCGAGCTGGCGCCGCAGAACCATCATGCCTCCCACCGGGCGCCTGAGGGTCGCCTCCTCCTGGACAAAACTGAGTTCCGGAGCCGGGTCCCGTTCGAGCATCGCCTTGCGGCCCATCCGTGCGGCGACGGCGCTGTCCACCTCGTCATCGGTGAGGGCCGGTCGCCGTCTGCCCAGTAGTGCCCGTGCGTACTCCTCGGTCTGGAGAAGCCCGTGCAGGCTGTAGCTGCCGTACGAAAGCGACTCGACCGCTCGCGACTCCAGCTTCGCCAGGTCCCGCACCTGCTTGGGGTACCGGACCTTCTTCACGTCCTCCCAGGCCGCAGCGATGAGACCGTCCGCCCGCAGCACCTGGTCGGCCTTCTCCAGGTACTCCCGCCGGGGGATCCGCTTCCCGCCCTCCACCTTGTAGACGAGATCCTCCCCGTAGCCGACCGCCACCCCGAAGTCGCTCGCGCGCGGCCCACCGCCTCGCGGCGCAGCTTCAACTGCCTGCCCACGGTGGTGAGGACCGCCACGCCCCACTCGTCGTCCGGGTCGACCTGCCAACCCGCCTCGTCCGCCTCGCCGTTCACCGACATCCGCAACCCCCCGTCGTACGCGTCGTATCGCGATGGGCGCCACGCTAGAGGCGGAGGACATGCTCAGTGCCGGGATACGGCCACTGTGTCACTCGGACGTGCGGCGCAGTCCCCGTTGCGCCGGACAGCGTCAGCGGCTCCCCCGTGCGCGGGCGCTCGGAAATTCAGTCGCGCGGCGGTGTCGCGGGGATTAGCCTGTCCGGGATTTCGCGCGGCAGGTTCTCTGCCGCCCCGCTCGGCGCGCTCGGCGTCGACACGCATCGCGTGCCCTGCCTGGAAGGAGGCGAGAGACATGGACCGTGCCGAATGCGTTGCGGCCATAGTTGCCTCCGGCCGTGTGCCCTCCCTCCTCTGCGGCGCGCGGTAACTCTTCCCCCTTCTTGTATCTCGTCGTCGGCATCTCCCCAAGGTGTCGCCTCACGAGACGTCCTGGCCTGCGCGGTTCGCCGCCGCGCGGGCCGCGGGGGGTGTCGCGCCACCATCCACTGCGCCACCCCGAAGGACCCTTCATGAAACCCCTGACCGAGCACGACATCCGCACCTCGTTCGTCAACTGCTCCAAGGGCGCGGCCAAACGCCTCCCCCTGCCCAAGAACCTGGCGGACCTCGACCACTGGGACGACCTCGACTTCCTGGGCTGGTCCGATCTGTCCGCGCCCGATCGCGGCTATCTCGTCCTCGAGCGCGCCACCGGACTCGTCGGCCTGTCCCTGCGCTCCGCCTCCGGCAACCGCGGCTTCCTGCGCCGCAGCATGTGCTCGCTGTGCCTGACCACGCATCCCGGCAACGGCGTCTCCCTCACGACCGCGGCCAAGGCGGGCCGGGCCGGCCGTGAGGGCAACTCGGTGGGCCTCTACATCTGTGCCGACCTGGACTGCTCGTTGTACGTGCGGGGCCGCAAGAAGGCGGCACCGGGCGGACGGATCGAGGAGTCGCTCACCGTCGAGCAGCAGATCGAGCGGCTGCGCGGCAATCTCGACGCGTTCGTGGAGCGGATCCTCCACTGAGGCCGACGGGGGTGCTGATGTGTCACACCCCCGTGGGCCGGGGCCCGGCCTCGGATCGGTCCCGGAAAAGCCGTGAATCTCCACAGCGTTCATCACTCGGTCGCAGGGTCGGGGCACGGTCCCCGGCCACTGGGCGGACCGCGCGCGCCGGGGGCACAGGAGAGCCCTGTGCCCCCGGGGATGGCGTGAAGATCCAGACGCTTTCCCTGACCGCATTCACACACTGGTGAAGTCGGCGGCGCCGGGCGGCGGCGGGCAACGGCTCGCCGATGGTGGGCGGTTCGGCCCCGTGCTTTGATCGGTGCGCGGCGCGCCGGTGGCCCGTACCGGGACCCCCACTCCGGACATCGGGCGTGCGTACCGCACCGCTCTCCTTCCCCATGAAAGGAACAGACCTGCCATGAACACTGTCCCCCAGGTCGCCACGGCCGAGATCTCCGACGCGGACCTGGACCAGGTGTCCGGCGGCATCGGCCTCACCGCGAGCACGGCCCTCATCGCGGGCGACGGCGCCCTCGGCGCGGGCCTCCACGCGGAGTCCGGCCCGTTCGCCGTCACCACCGGCCTCGGCGCCTCGGCCCCCTTCGGCGGCGCGGCGGCCCAGGCCCACACGACGAGCGTCTGAGCCGTCCGCGGCTCCGCACCACACCACACCCGGGCCCCGGACCAGTGCGTCCGGGGCCCGGTTCGCGTGCCGGGCAACCGGGTTGTCCAAAGGGCTGCGTTGCCCGAGTGTCCGGAACTACCGTCTCGGCAAGAGTGTGCGGGCTGATGTGAGGAGACCTCATGCTGACGCCGGTCGCGGACGGTGTGCTGGTGCACCGGAGCGAGTTGCTGCGGAACAACACCGTTGTCGTACGGGGCGAGGCCGGTGTGCTGGTCGTCGATCCCGGGTTGACGAACGGTGAGATGGGCTGCCTGGCCGAGGATCTTCGCCGGCTGGGTCAGCCCGTCGTGGCGGGTTTCGCGACGCATCCGGATTGGGATCACGTGTTGTGGCACGCCGATCTCGGCGATGTGCCGCGTTACGGCACGGCCCGCTGTTCGGCGTACCTGCGAGAACTCATGTCGACGGCGGGGTGGAAGGCTCGTGTCGCCGAGGGGCTGCCGCCTGAGATCGCCGAAGAGACTCCCTTGGACCTGTTCGGTCTCCTCACGGGGCTGCCCGCCGGAGCGGCGCAGATCCCGTGGGACGGGCCCGCGGTGCGGGTGATCGAACATCCGGCGCACGCTCCGGGCCATGCGGCGCTGCTGGTCGAGGACCGTGGGGTGCTCGTCGCCGGCGACATGCTGTCCGATCTCTTCATTCCGATGCTCGACGACACGGAGCATCCGGTCGAGGACTATCTCACCGGGCTGCGGCTGCTGGAGAGCGTGGCGGACGACGTCGACGTACTCGTGCCGGGGCACGGATCCGTCGCCCTCGCCGATCAGGTCCGGGTGCGGATCGGCCAGGACCGGGAGTATCTGCACGCGTTGAGGGACGGCCGCGCTCCGGACGACCCGAGGCTCGGGTCTTCGGTCGAGCCCGGCTGGGAGTGGGTCGACGGCATCCACGAAGGACAGGCTGCCAGAATCGCGCGACGCGGCGAACGGGACGGCACAGAAGGCTAGTTGCCAGGGTCCATTCGGTGCGGCGGCCGGGGGAAGGGAACTCGTGGTGCGGGAGTGCTGGTTCTGCGGCGAGGCCGCCCCACCGTCGTGGCACGACCACGTCTTGGGGTTGCACAAGGACACGGACACCACCATGACCCCGTGGATCGTCGTCCTGCGCTCCACCTGGCGCATGGAGATCGTGTCCGTGCCCCGCTGTGCCCGCTGCCACACCGGACACCAGATCGAGCGGACAGCGGCGGTGCTCTCCCTGGCCGCGTTGATCGCCTACGCCGCCAGTGGCCAACTGGACCGGCTGCTCGGCACCCTGTCGTCCTCGACCGGGGAGCGGGTGGTCGCGGCGGTCTGGGCGGCCGTCGCCTGCCTGCCGGGGCTCGCCTGGATCGCGATCCGCCTGGGCCGACTGCCGTGGCAGCGCCTGGCACCCCGCCGCATGGGCTACGCCCGCCACCACCCGGAGTACTTGGAACTCCGGGCGGACGGCTGGAAGCCCAGGGCGGGACCTCTCCACTACTGGCGAAGCCCGCCCAACCCCCACCACCCGCCGCCCGCGAATCGCCCCCGGCGGCTGATCGGGGGCTCCTTCGAGCTGCTCGGAGCAGCCTGCGGACTCGCCATCCCCGTCGCCTATTTCACCGGTTACGAAGAACTGGCCGGAGTCCTCATCGCGGCAACGGCCGGGCTGCTCTTCGTGGCCTCGAAGGTCAGACCCGAGGACTGACCGCGCCCGGCCAGGCCACGAACGTCGTCCACGTCGCCGACTCGACGGCGAGGCGGGGGCCGTCGGGGCGCTTGGAGTCGCGGACGTGGATGGTGGCGGAGGCTATCGCGACCTCCACGCAGTCGTTGCCGTCTCCACTGCTGCTGTAGCTGCTCTTGAACCAGGCCAGGGCGGGTGCGTCCGGCGTTGCGGTGATGCGGCTCATGACTCTCCAAGCATCTGCTCGATGACGGCCCGCGACTCTCGGGGCGTGAGGGCCTGGGCCCGGATCATGCCATAGCGCAGCTCAAGGATCCGGAGCTGTTTCGGGTCGGACACCGGCCGTCCGGCGAACGCCCCTTCGGAGCGCCCCACCGCAGTGCCGTCCGCGAACTTCAGCACCTCGATCAACCCGCCGGTGCCGATGTGCTCCTCGGAGTCGATCGGCATGACCTGGATCGAGACGCTGCGTGACGGGAAACGGTCACTCCGTCACTCCGGCGTGGGATGCGGCCCGGTCGGTCTCCGGCACGTGCCCCGCGACCACGCGCTCGCGCCCGGGAGCCGGGGCGAGGACCGCGCGACGCCGGTCCACCGTCCACGCCGTGCCCGCGACCGCGAGGCCGAGGACCGCCAGGGCCGCGCCCGCCGTCGCCGGGGAGGTGACCCCGAATCCGGCGGTCAGGGCGAGGCCGCCGATCCAGGCGCCGCCCGCGTTGGCGAGGTTGAAGGCGGCCTGGTTGGCGGAGGAGGCCAGGGAGGGGGCCGCGGCGGCCTTCTCCATGACCATGAGCTGGAGCGGGGAGCCGGTGACGAAGGCGGCCATGCCGAGCAGGGCCACCGACGCGGCCGCCGTGACCGGCGTACGCATCAGCAGGGGGAAGAGGGCCAGGACCACGACGAGGGAGGCGAGGCCGCCGAAGAGGGTGCCGCGCAGGGAGTGGTCGGCCAGGCGGCCGCCCAGCAGGTTGCCCGCGGTGGCGCCGACGCCGAAGAGGGCGAGGAGCAGCGTCACGCTGGTCTCGGCGAACCCGGCGGCATCGGTCAGCATCGGCGTGATGTAGCTGTAGGCCGCGAAGAGCGCGCCGAAGCCGGCGACCGTCGTGCCGAGCGCCAGCCAGACGGGCAGGGAGCGCAGGGCGGCCAGTTCGCCGCGCAGGCCCGTGGTGGGGGCGGGGGCGCTGTCGCGCGGGATGAGGACGGCCAGC
The DNA here is from genome assembly GCF_002188365.1 of Streptomyces sp. CS113. NCBI lineage: Bacteria > Bacillati > Actinomycetota > Actinomycetes > Kitasatosporales > Streptomycetaceae > Streptomyces > Streptomyces sp. CS113. The sequence continues at coordinate 6,188,006 of NZ_KZ195574.1, read as the reverse complement.
GCCGCTATCGCCGCCACGCCGATCGCGCTCACGCCGAGGAAGGTGGCCCGCCAGCCGAGCTGCTGGCCCATGGCGGTGGCCGCGGGAACGCCGACGATGTTGGCGACGGTGAGGCCGAGGAACATCAGGGAGACGGAGCGGGCCCGGCGTTCCGGCGCGACCATGCCGGTGGCGACGACCGCGCCGACGCCGAAGAAGGCGCCGTGCGGCAGGCCGCTGACGAAGCGGGCGGCCAGCAGGGAGATCTCGCCGGGTGCGACGGCCGACAGGGCGTTGCCCACCACGAACAGCGCCATCAGGGCGATCAGGACCGTGCGGCGGGACATCCGGGTCGTGGCCGCCGCGAGCAGCGGGGCGCCGATGACGACGCCGAGCGCGTAGGCGGAGACGAGGTGGCCGGCGGTGGGGATGGAGATGCCCAGGTCGTCCGCGACGTCGGGCAGCAGGCCCATCATCACGAACTCGGTGGTGCCGATGCCGAAGGCGCCCACGGCAAGGGCGAGCAGGGCCAGGGGCATGAGGGGGTCTCGCCTTTCGAGAGCGGGGTTGCGTACGGGAGGCCGCGAGGGCCGGGCGGGGACGACTGTATGTTCCCGTACGGAACAAAGACTCTCAGGGCGGGTATTCCGCGGACGAATTCTAGGAAGCCGTTGTGTCGACCTTCACACGCGCGGCGATCGGCAGGTGGTCGCTGCCGGTCGCCGGGAGGGTCCAGCTGGTCATCGGTTCCACGCCGGTGACCAGGATCTGGTCGATGCGGGCCATCGGGAAGGACGCCGGCCAGCTGAAGCCGAAGCCGTCGCCCACGGCGCCCTGCGGGGAGCGCAGCTGGGAGGTGATCGCGGTGAGCGAGCGGTCGTTCATGGTGCCGTTGAGGTCGCCCAGGAGGATCTTGCGGGGCAGCTTCTCGTCGGAGATGGCCTCGCCGAGGGCGTCGGCGCTCTTGTCCCGCTGCCGCGCGGTGAATCCGGCCTCCAGCTTCACCCGTACGGAGGGCAGGTGGGCGACGTACACCGCGATCGGTCCCGACGGCGTGGCGACGGTGGCGCGCATGGCGCGCTTCCAGCCCAGCTCGATGTCGACCGGCTTCACCCCGCTGATCGGGTACTTGCTCCACAGCCCGACGGTGCCGACGACCGCGTGGTGCGGGTACTTGGCCGCCAGCGCCTTCTCGTACGTCGGTACGGCGGACGCCTTCAGCTCCTCCAGGGCCATCACGTCCGCACCGGCGGCGGCGACGGCGCGGGCGGTGCCCGCCGGGTCGGCGTTGTCGGCGTTGACGTTGTGCGTGGCCACGGTGAGGTCGCCGCCGGAGCCGGTCTTGTCGAAGAGCAGGCCGCCGAAGAGGTTGAGCCACACGCTCACCGGCACGATCAGCGCGATCAGGGCCGTCGCCGACTTGCGGACCAGGGCGATCACCAGCAGCACCGGGATCAGCAGGCCGAACCACGGCAGGAAGGTCTCGGTGAGGCTGCCGAGGTTGCCGATGGCGTTCGGGATGTGCGAGTGGGCCGCCATGACCGCCGACAGGAGCAGGGCGACCACGGCCGTGACCAGGCCCCGGCGCCAGATCCGCCGGTCGCCGCGCCAGCCGCTGACGGCCCGGTCGAACAGGCGCCGAATCCGGTTCTCCCGGCGCTCGGGGTCCGAGCCGCCGCCGTCCGTCTCCGTCATGTACGCCTGCTGCGCCATACCGTTGCCTCACTGCCTGCTGTGCACACCGTCGCCCCCTGTGACTCAGCACCATAGGGGATGATCGGTTCCGATCCCGCCGTCCCTGGACGGCCGTACGGCACGAGGACGCACGGGCCGTGCCGCGGAGTTCCGCAGTGTGCCGGGACGGGCTCCTCTGTGACAGAACGGGCACATTTGACCCCATGAGCCGCACTCCGACCCCGGACGGGGGACGTGACGGGGGTCCCCTAGCCGTCGGGGCGCCACAAGTGCCACCATGGAAGGGATCCGGGGACGCCGTCAGGGCGCCTCGAGATGACATGAAGGAGCCGTTGCCATGACGCAGCTTTCGGCTGCCCAGACGCCGCAGCGCACCCCCGCCGACGGGAGCAGGGCGCTGTACGGGGGCAAGATCAACCGCCGTATCACCGTCCGGGACATCACCGCCGCCAAGGAGCGCGGCGAGAAGTGGCCCATGCTCACCGCGTACGACGCGATGACCGCGTCCGTCTTCGACGAGTCCGGCATCCCGGTGATGCTCGTCGGCGACTCCGCGGGCAACTGCCACCTCGGCTACGAGACCACCGTGCCCGTCACGCTGGACGAGATGACGATGCTCTCGGCCGCGGTCGTCCGGGGCACCAGCCGCGCCCTGATCGTGGGCGACCTGCCCTTCGGCTCCTACCAGGAGGGACCGGTGCAGGCGCTGCGCTCGGCGACCCGGCTGGTCAAGGAGGCCGGCGTCGGGGCGGTCAAGCTGGAGGGCGGCGAGCGCTCGCACCGGCAGATCGAGCTGCTGGTGGAGTCCGGCATCCCGGTGATGGCGCACATCGGCCTCACCCCGCAGTCCGTCAACTCCATGGGCTACCGGGTGCAGGGCCGCGGCGAGGAGGCGGCCCAGCAGCTGCTGCGCGACGCCAAGGCGGTGCAGGACGCGGGCGCCTTCGCAGTCGTCCTGGAGCTGGTGCCGGCCGAGCTGGCCGCCGAGGTGACGCGGACGCTGCACATCCCGACGGTCGGGATCGGCGCGGGCCCGGACACCGACGCCCAGGTGCTGGTGTGGACCGACATGCTCGGGCTGACCGGCGGCCGGATGCCGAAGTTCGTCAAGCAGTACGCCGACCTGCGCAAGGTCATGGGCGACGCGGCGAAGGCGTACGCCGAGGACGTCGTCGGCGGCACGTTCCCCGCGGACGAGCACTCCGTCCACTAGCTCCGTCGACCAGCTCCGTCCACCCGCTCCGTCGACCAGCTCCGTCCCCCCGGTAGACCACCGCGGTACGGCCACCGGCCCCGCCGATCTTCCCCCGTCGGCGGGGCCGAGTGGTTGCCGGGCGCGCTGTCGGCGGGATGTCGGCGGTTTGTCGGTGGGGCCTGTCATCGTCTGGGACATGAAGCCAATCGACGACATCCCCCGGGCCGCGGACAGCGCGGTCACCGTGCGGGGGCTGGTCAAGCACTACGGCGAGACCAAGGCGCTGGACGGCGTCGACCTGGACGTGCGCGAGGGCACCGTGATGGGCGTGCTCGGGCCGAACGGCGCCGGCAAGACCACCCTCGTACGCATCCTGTCCACCCTCATCACCCCCGACTCCGGCCAGGCGCACGTCGTCGGGTACGACGTCCTGCGGCAGCCGCGGCAGCTGCGCCGCGTCATAGGGCTGACCGGGCAGTACGCCTCCGTGGACGAGAAGCTCCCCGGCTGGGAGAACCTCTACATGATCGGCCGGCTGCTCGACCTGTCCCGCCGGGACGCGCGCGCCCGCGCCGACGAGCTGCTGGAGCGGTTCTCGCTCACCGAGGCGGGCAAGCGGCCCGCGTCCACCTACTCCGGCGGCATGCGGCGCCGGCTCGACCTGGCCGCCTCCATGATCGGGCACCCGGCCGTGCTGTTCCTGGACGAGCCCACCACCGGTCTCGACCCGCGCACCCGCAACGAGGTGTGGGACGAGGTCAAGCGCATGGTCGGCGACGGCGTGACCGTGCTGCTCACCACCCAGTACATGGAGGAGGCCGAGCAGCTCGCCACCGAGCTGACCGTCGTGGACCGCGGCAAGGTCATCGCGAACGGCGGCATCGAGGAGCTGAAGGCCAAGGTCGGCGGCCGCACCCTGCGGGTCCGCCCGGCCGACCCGCTTCAGCTGCGTCCGCTCGCCGCCTACCTGGACGAGCTGGGCATCACCGGGCTCGCCAGTTCCACGGTGGACACCGAGCGCGGGACCGTGCTGGTGCCGATCCTCAGCGACGAGCAGCTGACGGCCGTGGTCGGCGCGGTCACCGCGCGCGGCATCACCGTCTCCGCCGTCACCACCGAACTGCCCAGCCTGGACGAGGTCTTCCTGTCCCTCACCGGGCACCGCGCCAGTTCCCCGCAGGACCCCGCCCCGGCCGCCGACGACACCCGCGAGGAGGTCGCCGTATGAGCGCCGCCACGTACGCCCCCGAGACCCTGACCACCCCGGACGCGCGGATCACCCCGCGCGCCCACCTCCGGCACACCAGCGCGCTGATCCGCCGCAACCTGTTGTGGATCCGGCAGGACCCGGAGTCGATGTTCGACGCCATCCTCTTCCCGATCGTCTTCACGCTGCTGTTCGTGTACGTGTTCGGCGGCTCCATCGGGCAGTCCCTGGGCGGCGGTCAGCAGGCGTACGTGCAGTACGTCATCCCCGGCCTGATGGCCATGATGGGCATGAACATGGCCCAGGGGGTCGGCACCGGCTTCAACCAGGACTTCAACTCCGGTGTCATGGACCGCTTCCGGTCGCTGCCGATCGGCCGCGGCTCGGTGCTGTTCGCGAAGATCGCGGTGGAGCTGCTGCGGATGCTGTTCGCGACCGCGGTGCTGATGGTCGTCGCCGTCCTGGTCGGCTTCGACATCACCGACTGGGCGGGGCTGCTGGCCTCGGTGGGGCTGTCCGCGGTGTTCGGCTCGGCGCTGATGTGGGTGTTCCTGACCCTCGGCGTGGTCATGAAGAACGCGCAGTCCGTGCAGGCGATGGGGTTCCTGGTGCTGATGCCGTTGCAGTTCGGTTCGTCGATCTTCGCGCCGACCGACTCGATGCCGGGATGGCTGCAATCGTTCACGGACTACAACCCGCTGTCCTCGCTGGCGGACACCGCGCGCGGGCTGATGCTGGGCGGTCCCGTCGCGCACGACCTGTGGGTGACGCTGGCCTGGTCCGCCGCGCTGACGGCGGTGATGGCACCGATCGCCATCCACAAGTTCCGTACGAAGTCCTGATCCGCGCCCGTGTGGCAGGCGTCAGACGAGGGCGACGGCCTCCTGCGGGGAGAGCCGGCCGCCCTCGGCGTACGCGGTGTCGTACGCCTCGCCGCCGAGCGTCTCGCGGACGCGTTGGACGGCCCGCCCGCGCGCGTCGCGCTCCATGCCCGTCGACACGTGCCCGGGCGGCAGCATCGCGTCGGCCGCGCCGAGGCACCGGGCGCCGTCCGCGGCCCGGTCGCCGCCGTCCAGGCGGGCCAGGGCCATCGCGGCGATGGTCAGGTACGCCGAGCGCATGTGCGGGGCGATCGCCGTGGACAACGGGTCCTCGGCCCGCTCCAGCGACTTGCGGATCCGGGTCAGGCAGTCCTCGTGCCGGTCCTCCAGCGTGGCGAGCCACGCCTCCGCGGCGAGGATGAAGGCGTCGAAGACGACGAAGTGGGCGATGGAGAACTCCTCGCGCAGCAGCCGCAGCTGCTCGCCGGCCTCGGCCGTACGCCCCGTCATGCCCAGGTGCCCGGCGAGGAACAGCCGGGCCGCGGGCATCGCGCCGTTGTGCCCCGTCCCGGCCGTGCGGTCGATCACCCCGCGCAGCACCCGCTCGCCCTGCTCCGTGTCGCCCGCCTCGAGGAGCACGCTGCCGAGGCGGGCGTCGAGGATGTCCACCTGGGCGTGGGCGCCGAGCCGCTCGGCGTGCCGCGCGGCGGCCCGGTAGTCGGCGGCGGCGCGCTGGTACTCGCCGACGCGCTCGCGGGCCTCGGCGCGCCCGGAGAGGGCCTCGGCCATGCCCCAGGCGTCGCCGAGCCGGTGGTAGATCTCCAGCGACTCGTCGGCGTCGCGGACCGCGTCGCCCGCCCAGTCGGTGCGGTTGGCGAGCATGTTGGCACGCATCTGCAAGCCGCCGGCCAGCTCCCACTCGTAGCCCGGGGTCTCGCGGCAGGTGCGCACGGTGGCGTCCATGATCTTGCGCAGCCGTTCCATGTCACCGGTGAGCATCACGGAGTAGAACCAGAGCAGGCCGGGGCTGGAACAGGTCTGCGGCATCCCCGGCTCGTAGGCGTCCGCGATGACCCGCAGCTTGCGCTGGGCCGCCGGGTTCTGCCACGCGTCCAGCTCCGTGTCCATGCAGGCCAGATGGGCCAGGTGCACCCCGCGCCAGGCCTCGGCGAGGACCTCGCCGGTCATCGGGGGCGGGGCGGAGGTGCACCGCTCCCACACCGGCTGGGCGAGGGTGCCCGGTTCCGCGAAGGGGTCCGGGCCGAGTGCCATCACCTCGACGAACCAGTTCCGGGCCTCCACCCGCAGGTCGCGCATCTGCCAGTACCAGACCAGCGACAGCGCCAGGCACAGCGCCTCCTGCTCGTCGCGCTCGGCGACGGCGTGGCGCAGGGCGGTGCGCAGGTTCTCGTACTCGCGCTCCAGCCGCTCGATGGCGGCGAGCTGCTGCGAACCGCGCAGCAACGGGTCGGTGGTGCGGGCGAGTTCGCGGTAGTACGTCAGATGGGCGCGGGCCGCGGCGGCGCGTCCGCCGGTCTCGTCGAGGCGCTCGCCCGCGTACTCGGCGACGGTCTCCAGGAGCCGGTAGCGCATGCCGTCGCCGGACAGGCGGTCGGTCACCGGAGCGGCCACGACGAGGGACTTGTCGACGAGGGAGCCGAGGGCGTCCAGCGCGGCGGGCCCGCACACGGCCTCGGCGGCGGCGAGGTCGCAGCCGCCCGCGAAGACGGACAGCCGCCCCAGCACGTCGCGCTCGTCCGCGTCGAGCAGGTCCCAGGACCAGTCGACGACCGCACGCAGGGTCTGCTGGCGGGGCAGGACGGTACGGCTGCCCGAGGTGAGCAGGCGGAAGCGGTCGTCGAGCCGCTCGGCGATCTGGCGCGGGGTGAGCATGCGCAGCCGGGCGGCGGCCAGTTCGATGGCCAGCGGCAGGCCGTCGAGGCGGCGGCAGATCTCGGCGCAGGCGGCGGCGGTCTCCTCGTCGGCGTCGACGCGGAAGCCGGGGCGGGCGGCCGCGCCCCGGTCGGCGAGCAGGCGCAGCGCGGCGGGCTCGGGCAGCGGCTCCACGGGGCGCAGCGACTCCCCCGGCACGCCGAGGGGTTCGCGGCTGGTGGCGAGGACGGTCAGGTGGGGGCAGCGGGCGAGGAGTTCCTCGGCGAGGCGGGCGGCGGCGTCGACGACGTGTTCGCAGTTGTCGAGGACGATCAGCATGCGGCGCCGGCCGCAGTGCTCGACGAGCCGCTCGACGGCGGTGTCCTGCCCCTCGGAGGCGGTTGCGGCCCGCATCTCCTCGGCACCGGCGCGGTAGAGCACGGTCTCGCGGGCGCCGACGGCGGTCAGCACGGCCTCCGGTACGTCCGCGGGGTCGTCCACGGGGGCCAGCTCGGCCAGCCACACGCCGTCCCGCGCCGTGTCCCCGGCCCCCTCGGCGGCCTCCTGCGACAGCCGGGTCTTCCCGGCGCCGCCGGGCCCGAGCAGGGTCACGAGCCGGGTGGCCGCCAGATCGGCCCGCAGCGCCTCCACGTCACCGTCCCGCCCGACGAAGGAGGTGAGCCGGGCGCGCAGGTTGCCGCGGGGGCGGAGTCCCCCCGGGGCACGCGCGGGGACGGGCTCGGGCACCGCGCCGGAGGCGGGCGCCGCGCCGGAGGCGGCAGGAGCCCTGCCCGGCGCCGACGCCGTACCCGCGCCCGGGACCGCGCCGGGGGCCGGTGCCGTACCCAGTGTGGTGGCGGGTCCCTGCGCCGTCCCGGAGGCGGGCCACCGCTTCGAGCCGGGTCCCGGGGCAGGACCGGACGCAGGGTCCGCGCCGGACGCCACACCCGCGCCGGGCACCGGGCCGGACGACAGGGCGGCGTCGGACGACCGGGCGGGGCCGGGTGCGGGACCGGGTTCCGGGGTGGGTGAGGGACTGAGCAGCTTCGCGTGCAGGGCCCGCAGCTCGGGGCCCGGCTCGGTGCCGAGGCGGTCGGCGAGGACGCGGCGTACGGACGCGTAGGCGGCCAGTGCCTCGGCGGTGCGGCCGGCGTCGCGCAGGGCGCGCAGTCGCAGCGCCTGGAGGGGCTCGTCCAGGGGGTGGCTGTCGCACAGCGCGGTCAGCTCGGGCAGCGAGTGCTCGGCCTGCCGGAGCTCCAGCGCGGCGGTGTGGCGGGCGCGCAGCGCGTCCAGGCGCCGGGTCGTCCAGCGGGCCGTCTCGGCGGTGCGGTCGGGCAGGTCGGGCAGGACGGGGTCCCGCCACAGGGCGAGGGCGTCGTCGAGCACCACGGCGGCCTTGGCCGGGTCGCCGTCGGCGAGGGCGCGGATGCCCTCCCCCGCGAGCCGGTCGAAGCGGTGCAGGTCGACGTCGTCGGGGGCGGCGGCGAGCCGGTAGCCGCCGTCGACGGAGGCGACCGAGTCCGCGCCCAGCGTCCGGCGCAACCGCCCGACCAGCGCCTGAAGGGCACCCGGCGCGTCGGCGGGCGGGTCCCCGTCCCAGACCTCCTCCACCAGCAGCCCCGCGGGGACGGCGCGGCCGGCCCGGAGGGCGAGCACGGACAGCAGGGCGCGCAGCCGCGCCCCGCCGAGCGGGACGGCCGTGCCGTCGGGACGGAGTACCTGTGTGGAGCCGAGAATGCGATAGCGCACGGGCCCATTGTCCCCGCTGCCGTCGGAGCCGGTCACGGGGTTTTGGCCGCACGGCGTGGCCGGGCCCGCACGGCCCCGCTTCCCGCGCCCTGCGCTCCGCTTCCCGCGCCCCGCTCTCGCTCCCCGCGCCCCGCGCCCCGCTCCCCGGAACCGTCCGCACCGGCCCGGAACCGTCCGCCCCGCACGAGACGTTCTCCCCGTGCGCCCGGTACGGTCGGGCAGTCCCGCACCCCGCGGGTGCCCGTCACGCGTGCCCGACAGTCAGGGAGTCCCATGTCCACCGCCACCGCCCGTCCCAGCGACCGGAGGATCAGTCCCGTCTTCCTCGGGATCGTCGCCGTCGCCGCGGTCACGGGCTGGGCCACCTGGACCGGGTTCGCCGAGCAGCCGGGTCTCGCGGTGTTCCTGTTCGTGACGGCGGCCTGGGTCGTCTCGCTGTGCCTGCACGAGTACGCGCACGCCCGCACCGCGCTGCACAGCGGTGACATCTCGGTCGGCGCGAAGGGCTACCTCACGCTGAACCCGGTGAAGTACACGCACGCCCTGCTCAGCATCGTCCTGCCCGTCCTCTTCGTGATCATGGGCGGGATCGGGCTGCCCGGCGGCGCCGTCTTCATCGAGCGCGGGCGGATCCGGGGACGCTGGCGGCACAGCCTCATCTCGGCGGCGGGCCCGCTGACGAACGTGCTGTTCGCCGTCGTGTGCACGGCGCCGTTCTGGCTGGACGCGCTGGACGGCGTGCCGCGCGACTTCCGGCTGGCGCTGGCGTTCCTCGCGCTGCTCCAGGTCACGGCCGCGATCCTGAACTTCCTGCCGGTGCCGGGCCTGGACGGCTACGGCGTGATCGAGCCCTGGCTGTCGTACAACGTGCGGCGGCAGGTGGAGCCGCTCGCGCCGTTCGGGCTGCTGATCGTGTTCGCGCTGCTGTGGATCCCGGCGCTCAACGGCGTGTTCTTCGACGTGATCGACGCGCTGCTGCGGGGCCTGGGGATCGGCGAGATCGACACGTACTGCGGCTTCGAGCTGTACCGCTTCTGGCAGACCGATCCGCTGTGCACGCCGGGCGGATGAGGCCGCTCAGCCGGTGACGGACGTGGACGACGCGGACGAGGCGGCGCGGCGGGCGTCCCGGCCGCGCTTGGCGTAGTACCAGCACATGTTCGACGACAGCCCCGACAGCAGCACCCACACCACGCCGATCACGACGCTGCCCTGCACGAAGGAGACGACGGCGGCGGCCACGGCGAGTACGCAGACGACCAGGGCGTAGAGGGCGAGGCGGGGCATGGGAACGGCTCCTGTCGGGGGGACACTGGTACCGACCAGTGTCCCCCATCGCCTCATACGTCCGTGACGCGGAGCCCGGCGTGCGCCTTGTAGCGGCGGTTGACGGAGATCAGGTTGGCGACCAGCGACTCGACCTGGTGGGCGTTGCGCAGCCGTCCGGCGAAGACGCCGCGCATGCCGGGGATGCGGCCCGCGAGGGCCTGCACGATCTCCACGTCCGCCCGCTCCTCGCCGAGCACCATCACATCGGTGTCGATCTCGTCGATCTCCGGGTCCTGGAGGAGGACCGCCGAGAGGTGGTGGAAGGCGGCGGCGACCCGGCTGTCCGGCAGCAGGGCGGCGGCCTGCTCGGCGGCGCTGCCCTCCTCGGGCTTGAGCGCGTAGGCGCCCTTCTTGTCGAAGCCGAGCGGGTTGACGCAGTCGACGACGAGCTTGCCGGACAGTTCCGCGCGCAGGGATTCGAGGGTCTTGCCGTGCCCGTCCCACGGTACGGCGACGATCACGACGTCGCTGCGGCGCGCGGTCTCGGCGTTGTCGGCACCCTCGACGCCGTGCCCGATCTCCTCGGCGGCGGCCGCGGCGCGCTCGGCGGCGCGGGAGCCGACGATCACCTTCTGGCCGGCCTTGGCGAGGCGGTACGCGAGGCCCTTGCCCTGCGGGCCGGTGCCGCCGAGCACGCCGACGACCAGCCCGGAGACGTCGGGCAGGTCCCAGGGGTCCTTGGCCGGAGCCTTGCCGGGGGCCTTCTGTGCAGCACTGTCGGTAGAGGTCATGGGGCGACCCTACGTCCGTGACGGCCGGCCGAGCGGTACGGGTCCCGCCCGGCGGAAGGCGGTCCCCGGGCCGGGTGAATCCGGGGCGAACGCCGGACCGCGCGGCGGGGGTTGCGGCAGGATGCGGCGGCATGGACGCCGTACGGGTCGCGCTGCTGCGGGAAGTGCTCGCCGGGACCGAGTGGCTGGGGGCCACCCGGAGGTTCGCGGGGGCGCTGCGGGGGTCGGTGGTCCCGCACGGGGGCGGTCTGCTGCTGGTGGGCACCCCCGGGTTCGAGCCCTGGCACCTGGCGGCGCACCTGGTGGACGAGGCCGCCTGGTCGGGGACACCGGAGCTGGCGCCCACGCTGGTCCGGCACGACGCGCGCCCCTCGGACCCGGCGCACCTCGCGGTCGGCCTCGGGCGGCTGGCGGCGGCCCGGCGCGGCGAGACGCTGCTGGTGGTCACGCCCGACGATCCCGGCGCGCCGCTCCTGGAACGGGTGCACGACGCCCGCCGGGCGGGTGCGACGGTGCTGGCGCTGGGCACCGACCGCGAGCCGGGCGAGCGGGAGCTGACGGCGATGGCGCACGAGACGCTGACCGTCCCGGACGGCGCCGAGCTGGACCTGGACACGGTGCAGCACCTGGTCAGCGCCTCGGCCGGGGAGAACGCGGTGCCGCCGCCCCGGGGCCGCCGCCGCTTCCGCGACCGCCTCTCCCGCCTGGCCGACCACCTGACGGCCCCGCCGCCGTCGGGATGGTGACACCGGACCGGAAACGCACGGCCCCGCCGCCCCGGAACCACCCGCCCCGGCCCACCCGGCTCCCGACGGCACCGCCGCCGCAGCAGCCGGTCACCCCGCGCTCCTGCCCCGCCGCCGCTTCCGGGCCCTCGTCCCGTCCGTCCCGTCCGGCCGGCCGGCTGACCACGCCGCCGCCGTCCGACCGGTGACCAGCGCGCGAAAACCGGTTGCCCGCGCTCGTGCGGCCCCCGGACGATGACCCCTCGTGACCGAGACCTCCCCCACCGGCGCGACCGCCGACGGACCCGCCGACGGACCCGCCGACGGACGCGCCGACGAACCCGTCGACGGACCCGTCGACGAACCCACCGCCCCGCCGCCCGCCCCGACCGCCGGCCTGCGGGCCCTGCTTCCCGACCTCTCCCCCTGGCGGGCCTCGCGGGACTTCCGGCGGTTGTGGGTCTCGGGGCTGATCACGAACTTCGGGAGCTTCCTGACGTTCGTCGCGCTGCCGGTGCAGATCAAGGAGCTGACGGGCTCGGCGGCGGCGGTGGGTGCGATCGGTGCCGTGGAGCTGGTGCCGCTCGTGGTGTTCGGGCTGTACGGCGGCGCGCTGGCCGACGCCTGGGACAAGCGGCGGCTGATCCTGTGGACGGAGGCCGGTCAGGGCGTGCTGTGCGCGGCGCTGCTGGTCAACGCGCTGATGCCGAGCCCCGCCGTCTGGCCGCTGTACGTGATCGCCGCGTTCACCTCGGCGCTCGGCGCGGTCCAGCGCCCGGCCCTGGACTCGCTGATCCCGCGGATCGTGGCCCACGAGCACCTGCCGGCCGCCGCCTCGCTGAACGCGCTGCGCTGGCAGGTCGGCGGGATCGCCGGACCGGCGCTGGCGGGCGTGGTGGTGGCGTACGCGGGGCTCGGCTGGGCGTACGCGGTGGACCTGGTCACCTTCGCCGCGTCGGTGGCCCTGGTGGTGGGGCTCGCCGCCTCGCCCGCCTCGCACGAGGCGCGCAGGCCGTCCTGGGCGGCGATCGCCGAGGGCGCCCGGTACGCGTGGAGCCGCAAGGAACTGCTGGGCACCTACGCGGTCGACGTCGCGGCGATGCTGCTGGCGATGCCGCTCGCGGTGCTGCCGTTCCTGGCCGACGAGCTGGACGCCGAGTGGTCGCTCGGGCTGATGTACGCGGCGATCCCGGCCGGGTCGCTGCTGGTGAGCGTGAGCAGCGGCTGGACGTCGCGGGTGCACCGGCACGGGCGGATGGTGGTGCTCGCGGCGGCCGGGTGGGGCGTGGCGATCGCCGCGGCGGGCTTCGCCGGGAACGTGTGGCTGGTGCTGCTGTGCTTCGTCCTCGCCGGGGCCTGCGACATGGTCAGCGGCGTCTTCCGCAGCGCGATGTGGAACCAGACCATCCCGGACGAGCTGCGCGGCCGGCTCGCCGGGATCGAGCTGCTGTCGTACTCGGTGGGGCCGCAGCTCGGCCAGGTCCGGGCGGGCGGCACGGCCGCGCTCGCCGGGGTGCGGGCCTCGGTGTGGTCGGGCGGGCTGCTGTGCGCGGGCGCGGTGGGGCTGCTGGCGCTGTGCCTGCCGACGATGATGACGTACGACGCCCGGACGAACGAGCACGCGGTGCGGCTGCGCGCGAAACGCGCAGCCGACGCCGCGAGCGGCTGATCAGTCGTCCCGGTCGCCGTCCGCACTCCCCGCCGAGGAGGCGTCGTGCCACCGGGGGTCGTTCTCCCACTCGAGGTTGCGCTCGCGGGCGGTCTGCATCGCGTGCTCGGCCTCGGTGCGGGAGGCGTACGGTCCGAAGCGGTCCTTGCCCGGGCAGTCCGGGCCCTCCTCGACCTTCTGGTGTTCCAGGCAGTAGTACCACTCGCCCGGTTTGCCGACCGTGCGCTTCTTGAACAGGGCCATGGACAGCTCCTCTCGCCACCGACATGTTCCCCCACGGCCGCTGGTTAGACTCGCGGCATGTCTGGCCAGTCGCTGCTCGTACCAGGGGAGCTGTCTCCCACCCGTTCCGTGCCCGGAAACATCCGCCGACCCGAGTACGTCGGCAAACCCGCGCCGACCCCGTACACCGGACCGGAGGTGCAGACGCCCGAGACCGTCGAGGCGATGCGCGTGGCCGGGCGGATCGCGGCGCGGGCGATGGAGGAGGCCGCGAAGCACATCGCGCCCGGCGTGACGACGGACGAGCTGGACCGGGTGGCGCACGAGTACATGTGCGACCACGGCGCCTACCCCTCGACCCTCGGCTACCGCGGCTACCCGAAGTCCCTGTGCAGCTCGGTCAACGAGGTCATCTGCCACGGCATCCCCGACTCCACGGTGCTGCGCGACGGCGACATCGTGAACCTCGACGTGACGGCGTACATCGGCGGGGTGCACGGCGACAACAACGCGACCTACCTGGTCGGCGACGTGGACGAGGAGAGCCGGCTGCTGGTCGAGCGGACCCGGGAGTCGCTGGCCCGCGCGGTCAAGGCGGTCAAGCCGGGCCGGCAGATCAACATCATCGGCCGGGTCATCGAGTCGTACGCCAAGCGGTTCGGGTACGGGGTGGTGCGGGACTTCACCGGCCACGGCATCAACTCGTCGTTCCACTCCGGGCTCATCGTGCCGCACTACGACAGCCCGCACGCGACGACCGTCATCCAGCCCGGGATGACCTTCACGATCGAGCCGATGCTGACGCTCGGCACCCACGAGTACGACATGTGGGACGACGGCTGGACGGTCGTGACGAAGGACCGCAGGCGGACCGCGCAGTTCGAGCACACGCTGGTGGTGACGGACTCGGGCGCGGAGATCCTCACCCTGCCCTGACCTCGCACGCCCCTGGACGGCCCGCTCTCCCCGGAGGGCGGGCCGTTTCGCGTCCCAGTGGGTAGGCTTTTGCCGACAGGCCGTCGGCAACCTATTGACTTAGGTAAGCCTAACCATAGAAAATCGCGCCCATGGACTCCTTCTCGACCCTCATCCGCACGGCGTCCCACGAGCAGCACGTGGAGGCGGAGACCTCCACCTTCATGAGCGACCTGCTCGGGGGCCGGCTCGGCGTGGACGCGTACGCGCGCTACACCGAGCAGCTGTGGTTCGTCTACGAAGCCCTGGAGACCGCCGCCGGAGGGCTGGCGGCGGACCCGGTGGCCGGGCCGTTCGTCCGGCCGGAGCTGCTCCGGCTGGCCTCGCTGGAGCGGGACCTGGCGCACCTGCGCGGGGACGGCTGGCGCACGGGGCTGACCGCCCTGCCCGCCACCGAGGCGTACGCGGCCCGGGTGCGCGAGTGCGCCGAGGACTGGCCGGCGGGGTACGTCGCCCACCACTACACGCGCTACCTCGGCGACCTGTCGGGGGGTCAGATCATCCGAGACAAGGCCGAGCGGACGTGGGGCTTCGCCCGGAAGGGCGACGGGGTCCGCTTCTACGTCTTCGAGGAGATCTCCAACCCGGCCGCCTTCAAGCGGGAGTACCGCGAGCTGCTGGACGGCATCCGCGCGGACGACCTGGAGAAGCAGCGGATCGTCGCCGAGTGCAAGCGCGCCTTCGCGCTGAACACGGCGGTCTTCCGGGCGCTGGGCGAGGAGTTCCCGCTCTCCGCGTGAGCGACGCCCCCCCGCGATGCCCGCGATGCCCGCGGACGCACCGGTCCCCCTCGGCCGCCTGGGCCGAGGGGGACCGAAAGAGCGAACGGCAGGACCGACTCAGTTGTCGATGTCGTAGTCGTCGCTGCGGCAGTTGATGCCGCCGAAGTACAGGTCGCCGGTGCTGTCCGTGGTGATGGCGCCGAAGTACGGGCTGCACGTGGCGTCCTCGTCACCGTGCATGGGGCCGTCGAAGGCGGTGGCGGTCGCGGCACCACCGGCGGTCATGGCGGCGGTCAGCAGGACCGTGGCGAGGGCGGAGCGGATGCGCATGGGTTTCCTCTCGGGGAGACTGAGCGGTCAGGCCCAGTGGTCCCCCCTCGCCGTCGCGCGCACACGCTGTTCCACCCGTACGGAGGCGTGGTACGGCACTCCCGTCACCGCTCCAGGCGCACCCGGCCGCCGATCTCGACCCAGCCCTCGGGCTGCGGGGCGGTGAGGATCTGGGAGCCGACCCCCTGGGTGATGTTGAGGGCGCGGCCCAGCCGTCCGGTCAGCAGCAGCGCCGCCGCGCCGGTGGCCTCGTCCTCGTCGATGCCGTCGTCGCGGCCGGGGAACGCACGGGCGCGCACCCGTCCCGCCGCCTCGTCCTCCCACGCCCAGGCGTAGATCCACTCCCCTTTCGGCGGCACGGCCAGGTCATCGACCTCGGCGACGGTGGCGTACTGGCGCAGGGTGCGCGGCGGGGCCCACTCGGGGCGGGCCTCGATCCAGCTGAACTCCCCGTCCAGCCGGGCGCCCACCACCCCGGCCGGGGTGACGAGTTCGGGCACGTCGAGCAGCCAGGCGGCGCCGACGCAGGGGTGTCCGGCGAAGGGCAGCCGCAGGGTGGGCGTGTAGATGTCGACGACGCCGCGCTCGGGGTCGTCGACGAACACGGTCTCGCTGAAGCCCAGCTTGGCGGCCAGCTCCTGCCGCCGCTCCGGCTCCGGCAGCACGGAACCCTCCCGGACGACGCCGAGTTCGTTGCCGTATCCGCCGTTCGGAGCGCAGAAGACGCGCAGTACGTCGTAGTCGGTCACCGACGCATTCAAGCATCGTCCGCGGGCGGCCGGAGCGGGGTGGGGGCTGCGTCGTACGGGAGGGGGGCGAACGCGTCCGGGCGCCCCTCGGCGACCGCGTCGGCGGTCCGCCGTACCGGGCGGCCCGGACGAAACGCAGCGGCGGCGAACCGCCCCGGCCCGCTGCGGGATTACGCCCGCGTACGCCGCCTGCGCGCCGCGTACACCGCACCCGCGCCGACCGCGACCGCGACACCGGCCGCCGCGCCCAGGGCCGGGCCGGGTATGTCCGAACCGGTGGAGGCGAGGCTGCCGCCGCCGATCGAACCGCCGGTGGTCGTTCCGGTACCGCCGACGGTCGAACGCGTACCGCCGGTGCCCCCGGCGCCGCCGGTGGTCGCGCCGCCGGTGCCGCCCGCGCCGCCGGACGTGCCCGTGCCCCCGCCGTCCGGCAGTCGGGCGTCGTCGCTGAGCGCCACCGACAGGTCGACCGGGTCCAGGGCCGTGCCGGCCGGGTAGTTGCCGAAGACCTTCGCGCCGGCGTCGGTGACGGTGGCGGCGATGCCGTCGACCGTGATGACGTCCTTGTCGGCCTTCAGGTCGCCGGATGCGGCCTCGAGGTCGGCCAGGACCACGCCCTCGGTCCGCGTGCCGAGGCTGTTCACGTCGGCGGTGAGGGTGCCGCTGCCGCCGTCGAGGGTGGCCTTGAGGTTGCTCAGGGTCAGGTCGAGGCCGTAGGTGCCGCCCGACGCGTGGCCCTTGAAGTTGACGGCGCCCTTGAAGGTGGCGGTCAGCTTGTCGGCGTCCGTGTCGTAGGTGCCGGTGGCGTCCTTGAAGGTGAACGCGCCGTTCCCGGCGGCCTGGGTGGCGCCGCCCGAGACGGTGACCCGGCCCTTGGCGATGGTGCCGACGACGTACGCGCGGAAGGATTCCTTCACCCCCCAGCCGAGGGTGCCGTCGGCGATCGCGCCCTTGGCGGGGGCCGTGCCGGTGGACGCCGAGGGCGAGGCGCCCGTGCTCGCCGTGGGGCTCGGGTCCTGGGTGCCGGGCGTGGTCTGCGGGCCGGTCGGTTCCGGGTCGGCCGGGCCGGTGCTCGGCTCCTCGGAGGGCTCCCCACCGGGCTCGGTGCTGGGCCCGGTGCTCGGCCCGGTGGTGGGACCGGTGCTCGGCCCGGTCGTGGGACCGGTGCTGGGCTCCGTGGTCGGCGGCGTCTTCTTGACCACCGTCAGCGGGTCACCGGCCGCGCCCGCATAGCCCGCGCTGCCGAGGTACTCGCCCGCCTCGGTGGTAAGAGTCGTCGCCATGTCGGTCATCGCGCGGGTCACGGCGACCTTGGCGAGCGGCACGTCGTCGCCCTTCTTGGTGGGCGTCGCGCCGGAGGTGTCGACCGTGGTCACGTCGGCGGTGATCTCACCGGCGCCGCTGTCGAAGCGCACGTCGGTGAGCGTGACTTCGAAGTGGTGCGCGGCGGAGGCGCTCACCAGCTTGCCCCGGAAGGCGAGGTCGACGGTGTGCGCCGAGGTGTCGTAGGTCCCGGTGCCGTCGGTGAAGGTGAAGGCGCCGTTGCCCGCGGCCTGGGTGGCCCCCTCGGAGGCGGTGAAGCTGCCGAACATGCCGACGTACGTCCGGTAGGACTGCTTGATGCCCCAGGTCAGCTCGTAGTCGGCGAGCGGGGATTCGGCCGCCGAGGCGCTGGTGGCCCCGCCCAGCGTGGCGAGGGCGGTCGCGCCGAGGGCGGCGGCCGTGGCCACGGCGGCGGCGAGTGCGGTGGAGCGGCGTCGTCTGACGGGCATGGCTCGGTTCTCCTTGGGTGTCGGGGGTGTTCAGCCCTGGTCCGGGGCATGGTCCGCCGGGGTGCCGGGGGACGCGGCGGGCCGGGCGCGGCGCCTGCGGAGGGCGACGGCCACGAGGGCCGCGGCCGCCAGCAGCAGGGCGCCGGCCGCGAGGGAGACGGGAAGTGCGGGGAAGTCGCCGTCGTCGGTGGTGCTCGCCACCGGGGCGGCGGAGGTGTCGGCGCCGGTCTTCTCGGGCTGCGGGCTCGCACTCGGCGTGGGCGCGCTGCCCAGGTCGGGCAGGGCGGGCAGGCGCGCGTCGGCGGTGAGGGCGACGGCCAGGGAGACCGGGTCCATCTCGGTGCCCGCCCGGTACATGCCGCCGAAGGCCCGCGCGCCGCGCGCGGTGAGCTTCGCGGGGGCCTCGGTGACCTTCACCAGGCCGCCGGCCGGCTTCAGGCCGCCCGCGGTGAAGGTGACCAGGGGCACCTTCTTCTCCTCGACGTCCGGGCTCGCCACGTCGGCGTACAGCGTGCCCGTGCCGTTCTCGACGACGGCCCGCACGTTGCCGAGGCTCAGGTCGAGGCCGTGGGCGCCGGTGAAGCGCACGGTGCCCTGGAAGGCGGCGGTGAGGTCGCCGTCCGCGTACGTCCCCTCGCCGCCGGGGAAGCGGAAGAGCGCGCCGCCGTCCTGGGCACCCGCGGACAGGGTCCACTCGCCGTCGGCGATGTCGCCGGTGACGTACTCGCGGAAGGTGCGGCGCACCCCCCAGTCGACGGCACCGTCCTGGACGGCGCCGCCGGACGTCTTCGCGGGCTTCGGCGACGCGGCGGACGGGGAGGGGGTGCCGGACGGCTGCTTCTCCTGCCGCGGCGCGGACGCCTCGACGTCGGCGGACAGGCTCACCGGGTCGAGCGCGGTGCCCGCGGTGTAGTAGCCGGCGAAGGAGCGGGCGCCCTCGGCGGTGAGGGTGGCGGGCACGTTGTTCAGGGCCACGGTGGAACCGCCGCCCCGCATGTCGATGCCGCCGAGGGAGAGGGAGGCGAAGGGCACCTGACGGGACGTCGTGACCGCCCCGGTGTCCTTCGCCCTGCTGACGACGTCCACGTGGAGCGTGCCGGTGGAGCCGGAGACGCTCACGGTGGGACGGCTGAGGGTGAGGTCGAGCTGGTGGGTGCCGGCGCTCGTGCGATGGCCGAGGAAGTGCACGCCGCCCGTGAAGGCGGCGCGGAAGGCGCCGGTGGCGGCGTCGTAGGTGCCGGTCGCCGAATGGAAGCGGAAGGTGCTGCCGCCGACCGTGGCCGCACCCCCGTTCAGGGAGTAACTCCCCTTCGCTATGGGCCCGGTGACATAGCTCTGGAACGAGGACTTGATGCCCCAGTCGAGCCGTCCGCCCTGCACGGTCCGGCTCTCGGCGTGGGCGGCGGTCACGGACAGCAGGGCGCCGAGAACGGCCGCGCACACCACGGTGACCAGGGCGCGAAGGCGGGCGGGCATGCGAAGTCCTCCGGATCGGGGGGCCGGTAGCAAACAAAGGTAAGGCTAACCTAAGCTCTAGTCGACCGGCACCGGCCGCTCGTCCGCGGCCCGAGGAGAGGAACGGACCACCGTGCGACGCTTGCGCAACCGACTGGCGGGAGCACTGCTGTCCGTGCTCGCCCTGTCCCTGACCGCGACCGGATGCGGAGGCTCCTCCGAGGCCGCGCCCGGCGGCGGGGGCTCGACGTCCTCCCCCGCCGGGGCGTCCGTCGCGAACCGCGTCGAGCCGCTCGCGCCAGGACCCGAACCCCGACTCCCGGTCACCGTCCCCTCCGCCGACGGCGAGCGGGTGACGGTGCAGGCCGCCGAGCGGATCGTCCCCCTCTCCGGCAGCCTCAGCGAGATCGTCTTCACCCTCGGGCTCGGCGACCGGGTCGTCGCCCGGGACGTCACCGCCACCTTCGAACAGGCGGCGAAGCTCCCGGTGGTGACCCGGGGCCACGACGTCTCCGCCGAGAGCGTGCTGTCGCTCAGGCCCGACCTGGTGCTCGCCGAGACCACCTCGGGCCCCGAGGAGGCGGTGGATCAGATCCGCGCCGCCGGGGTCCCGGTGCTCTTCGTCGAGGCGGCGGGGGGCCTGGACGACGTGGGCCCGCGCATCCGGGCGGTCGCCGGCGCCCTCGGCGTACCGGCGGCCGGGAAGGAGCTGACCCGGCGCTCGGAGCAGCGGATCGAGGCCGTGCGCAAGGGCGTTCCGCACCGGGAGGAGCCGCGGGTCGCCTTCCTCTACCTGCGCGGCTCGGCCTCCGTCTACCTCATCGGCGGCAAGGACTCCGGCGCCGGTTCGCTGATCGAGGCGGCCGGGGCGGTGGACGCCGGGGCCGCCTCGGGACTCGGCAAGGACTTCACCGCCATCACCAGCGAGGCCCTGGTCAAGGCCGCGCCGGACGCGATCCTCGTGATGAGCAAGGGACTCGAATCGGTCGGCGGCGTCGACGGGCTGGTGAAGATCCCCGGCGTCGCCCAGACCCCGGCCGGGATGGACCGCCGGATCGTCTCCGTCGAGGACGGCGTACTGCTCAACTACGGCCCGCGCACCGACCAGGTGCTGAAGTCGGTCGTGGCGCAGCTGTACGGCGAGGACGGCGCCGAGTGACCGTCCTGGACAAGCCGGTCCGCGCCCAGGCGCCCGCGGACCCCGCCGCCCCCCGGTCCCGGCGCACCACCGCCTGGCTGCTGACCGCCGCCCTCGCCGCCGGTCTGCTGGTCCTCGTCCCGGTCGCGGCCGGCACCGGCGCCTACCCGATCCCGGTCGGCGACGTACTCGGCTCGCTGCTGCACCGGACGGGGCTCGGCGGCACGGAGCTGGACCGGGTGGCCGAGTCGGTGCTGTGGAACGTGCGGTTCCCCAGGATCGTGCTGGCCCTGCTGGTCGGCGCCTCGCTCGGGTGCGCCGGGGCGCTCATGCAGGGCGTGTTCGGCAACCCGCTGGCCGAGCCGGGCGTCATCGGCGTCTCCTCGGGCGCGGCGGTCGGCGCGGTCGCCGCCATCGCGTTCGGCCTGAACTTCCTCGGCACCTGGACGGTGTCCGTCTTCGCCTTCGTCTCCGGCCTGATCACCGTCCTGGTCGTCTACGCGATGTCCCGTTCGGGCGGCCGTACGGAGGTCGTGACCCTGATCCTCACGGGCATCGCGGTGAACGCCTTCGCGGGCGCGCTGATCGGCCTGTTCCTGTTCTTCGCGGACACCGCGGCGGTCAACCAGATCACCTTCTGGCAGCTGGGCTCGCTCGCCCAGGCGACCTGGCCGAAGGTGCTGGCGGTCCTGCCGTGCGCGGCGCTCGGCCTCGGGCTCGCCCCGCTGTACGCCCGTCGCCTCGACCTCCTCGCCCTCGGCGAACGCCCGGCCCGCCACCTGGGCGTGGACGTGGAGCGGCTGCGGATCGTCCTGGTCCTGGTGATCGCCCTGCTGACCGCGGCGGCGGTGAGCGTGGCCGGTGTCATCGGCTTCGTCGGACTCGTCGTCCCGCACCTGCTGCGGATGGCGGCCGGGCCGGGCCACCGGTTCCTGATCCCGGGCAGCGCGCTGCTCGGCGCGCTGGTCCTGCTCGCCGCCGACCTGGCCGCCCGCACGGTCGCGGAGCCGGCCGAACTGCCGCTCGGGGTGCTGACGGCGCTGCTGGGCAGTCCGTTCTTCTTCTGGCTGCTGCGCCGCACCCGGCGCAGGCAGGGAGGCTGGGCATGAGAAGGGTGAAGCTGCCGCGGCTCGTGCCGTCCCGTCCGGTGCCGCCGCCCCCGGCCGCGCCGGGCGACGTCCTCGCCGCGGCCGAGGGGCTGCGCGTGCACCTCGGCGGGCGGCCGGTCCTCGACGGGGTGGACGTGGACGTCCGCGCCGGCGAGGTGCTCGCCCTGGTCGGCCCCAACGGGGCGGGCAAGTCGACGCTGTTGGGCGCGCTGGCCGCCGACGTCCCGGCCGCCGGGGGCGTCGTACGCGTGCACGGCCGCCCGGTGGCGGACTGGTCCGCGCACGAACTGGCGCTGCGCCGCGCGGTGCTGCCCCAGTCGGCGTCGCTGTCCTTCCCGTTCGCGGTGGCGGAGGTGGTGCGGATGGGCCGGGCGCCCTGGGCGGGCGGCGACCGGGAGGCGGAGGACGACGCGGCCGTGGCGGAGGCGATGGCCCGCACGGAGGTGGCCGGCTTCGCGGAACGGCCGTTCTCCGCGCTCAGCGGTGGCGAACGGGCCCGCGTGGCCCTCGCCCGGGTCCTCGCCCAACGCGCCCCCCTCCTGCTGCTCGACGAGCCGACCGCGGCCCTGGATCTCAGGCACCAGGAGCTCGTGCTCCGCTTGTGCCGGGAGCGGGCGCGGGCCGGGGACGCGGTGGTCGTCGTCCTGCACGACCTCGCGCTGGCGGCGGCGTACGCGGACCGGGTGGCGGTCCTGCGTGCGGGCCGGATCGCGGCCGACGGCCCGCCGGCGGAGGTGTTCGCCGAGGGGCTCCTGTCCGAGGTCTACGACCAGCCGGTGGAGGTGTTCCCGCACCCCCGCACGGGCGCGCTCCTGGTCGTCCCGCGCCGCGAGCCCTGACGTGAGGTCACGGTGTGGCCGCTGTACCCGGTCCCGACGCTCGCCCGCCTCCTCGCCCCGGTAGGGTTCGCCTCCGGGAAGGGGAAGGTGAAGGAACCTGATGCGCCAGGATCGCGGCCCTCGAAGGCCCCGCAGGCTTGGGAAGTACGCGCTCATATCCGCCTCGGCGACCGCTTTGTCGCTGACGGCGAGCGGCTGCGTGGTGGTGCACGGTGAGCGCGAGGTGCTCCCCTCGGCCACCCGGGCCGAGGCCGCGAAGGCGCTGGAGCAGTTCACCACCGCGTACAACGCGGCCGACAAGGCGTACGACGCCTCCCTGGACGCCGACCACACCACCGGCGCCCTCGCCGCGATCGACTCGGCGCGGCTGAAGGCGGGCGCGGCCAACCACCCGGACGGCAATCCGGCGCACGAGCCGCTGGAGCTGACCGACGCGAAGTTCACGATCCCGAAGAAGGCGGGCTGGCCGCGCTGGTTCGTCGCGGACACCGAGGCCAACAAGGGCGGCACGGCACGCTGGTTGCTGGTCTTCACCCGGGACGGCCTGGAGGAGACCTGGGAGGCGGCGTACCTGACGCTGGTCGCGCCCGGCAAGGTGCCCGAGTTCAAGACCGACCAGGACGGCTGGGCCGAGGCCGTGCCCGCGAACTCCACCGACGTGAGCGTCCCGCCGGCCGACCTGAGCAAGGACTACACGACGTATCTGCAAGGCGGCGGCAAGACGTTCGCGGACGGTGTGCACACCAGCTCCTGGCGCGCACTGCGCGAGAAGCGGTCGACCCGCCCCGGCCTGGTCACGCAGTACATCGACGAGCCGCTGGCGAACGGCGACTACGCTCCGCTGGCGCTGCGCACGAAGGACGGCGGCGCGCTGGTGTTCTTCACCAGCCGGCACTTCGAGAAGCAGACCGCGGCACGGGGCGCGTCCGTGCCGACGCCGAACAAGGACGTGCTGGCGCTGACGGACGGCGAGATCAAGCAGTCGCTGACGATGGAGTTCGTCTCCAACGAGGTCGCGCTCGACCCGGCGGACGGACAGGTGTCGGTACTGGGCCGGGTCCAGGGCCTGACGTCGGGCAAGGGCGAGTAGCGGTACCCGCGCCCGCCCGGACGCTCAGCGGCGCAGCGGCCAGGAGGCTCCCTCGTGCTCGCTCTCCGTACCGGCATGCCGGGCGCAGGCGTCGGTGAGGGTCTCCAGCAGGGTCAGCGGATCCGGCAGCGGGTGCTCGGGGCCGCGCACCCAGTGCACGGTCCGGTCCTCGCCGGGGAGCCGGGCCGGCGGTACCAGCACATAGGAACCGCGGCAGTGCCAGCGCAGTCCGGGGTGCTCGTCCATGGTCTCGGGGTGGCAGTCCAGCTCGCAGGGCCACCACTCGTCCTCGTCCTCGGGGGTGCCCCGGGTGAGGGTGAACAGCAGCATGCGCCCGTCGTCGCTCTCGGCGACCGGCCCGACCTCGACACCGGCGTCGAGCAGCCGCTCCACCGCCTCCCGGCCGGCCTCCAGCGGCACGTCGAGCACGTCGTGCACCATGCCGGTCGCGGTGATGAAGTTGGCCTCGGGCTGGTGCCGGGCCCAGCGCTCGACCTGGGCGCGGTCGGTGGTGGACTGCGTCTGCCAGGCGAACGACACCGGGTGCCGGGCAGGGGTGGGGCAGCCCACGCGGTCGCAGGAGCAACGGTATCCGGCGGGGTGCGCGGCGGGCGCCAGGGGCAGTCCGGCACCGGCGGCGGCGAGCAGCAGATCCTCCCGGCCGCCGTCTCCGGCGACCTCCTTGGGCCGGCGTCCGCGCAGCCACGAGGAGAGTTTGCCCTGTAGACCGCTCCGACCGCCGAACTCCGCGCTCATCTATCCCCTTGCCTCGCCGTCGTGCGCTCCAGCATGCCCTATCGTCGCACCATTCAGCGCTTCGGGGTCGCGAAGGGACAAACTTCCCTGGTCAGGCTTCTTTGGTCAGCGCGGGGCGAGCCCGTGCAGCGCGTAGTCGACGAGGGTGTCGGTGTAGGCGTAGGAGACCGGTGCGGTGTGCTGGAGCCAGCGCTGGGCGAGCGGTGAGACGAAGAGTTCCAGCGCGATGCGCGGGTCGATCTCCGGCCGCACCTGTCCGGCCGCCTGGGCGGCCCGCAGACGGTCGACGTGGAGCTGGAGCGACGGCTCCAGGAGCTTGGCCACGAACTCCCGGCCGAGCTGTTCGTTGACGAGCCCCTCCGCGGCCAGGGCGCGGGACGGCGCCTCGAACTTCGGGTCGTACAGCTGGTCGACGGTGGCGCGCAGTACGGCCTTGAGGTCGGCGGCGATGTCGCCGGTGTCCGGGATGGCGTAGGGCGCGTCCTGCCCCTGCGCGTGCACGGCCTGTTCCCCGAGGTCGAGGAAGGCCTCCAGCAGGACCTCCGCCTTCGAGGACCACCACCGGTAGATCGTCTGCTTGCCGACGCCGGCGCGGGCGGCGATGCCCTCGATGGTGGTCTTCGGGTAGCCGACCTCGCCGACCAGGGCGAGGGCGGCGTCGTAGATGGCCTGGCGGGACCGCTGGCTGCGCCGGGTGGCGTCGGGGTGCGGCCGCTCGGGGGCGGCGGTCGTGGTGCGGGCGGACTTCCGAATGGTGGCCATGCTCCGAAGCTACCAGGTCGACAAGACGGACCGTCTCGCCGCGCGTGGGCCGGGCCGCTCAGTGGCGCGGCGCCCGCGCGTTCTCCAGATAGTGCAGGACGGCCGCCACCCGCCGGTCGACCTGGTCGGCCGGGGACAGGTCGAGCTTGGCGAAGATGCTGCGGATGTGCTTGTGGACGGCGCCGTCGGTGACCACGAGCCGCCCGGCGATGGCGCTGTTGCCCAGGCCCTCGGCCATCAGCCCGAGCACCTCCCGCTCCCGCGGGCTGAGACGTTCGAGACGGGTGTCCTGCCGGGTCCGGGTGAACAACTGGGCGACGACCTCCGGGTCGATGGCGGTACCGCCGCCCGCGACCCGCCCGAGCGCGGCCATGAACTCCTCGACCCGCCCGACGCGCTCCTTGAGCAGGTACCCCAGACCGCCCACTCCTCCGGTCAGCAGGTCGGTGGCGAAGGACTGCTCCACGTACGCGGACAGCACCAGGACGGCGAGTCCGGGGCGCCGCCGCCGCGCCTCGACGGCCGCGCGGACCCCTTCATCCGTATGGGTGGGCGGCATGCGCACGTCCAGGATGGCCACGTCGGGCTCGTGCTCGTCGATGGCGGCGAGCACCGACTCGGCGGTGTCCGCGGTGGCCACCACGTCCAGGCCCTCGGCACGCAGCAGCAGGGCGAGCCCCTCGCGCAGCAGCGGATCGTCCTCGGCGATCACGATCCGCAGGGCGCGGTGCACGTCACGTTCCACTTCTTCCTCAGTCCTCCCCCGGCGGCCAGGAGTCGCCCCAGGCCGCGTCGCGGGCCGCCTTGTACAGGTCGCCGTGCCGCTTGGTGACCGTACGCCGCCGAAGCTGCTCGTCGGGCTCGCAGAGGTCGAGCAGCACCTGTCCCTTGCGGATCTGCGGACGCCGGACCACGCGGGAGGCGGCGGGCTCGGCGGGGAGCCGGGTGGCGGCGACGTAGCTGAACTTCTCGTCCTCGTACGCGAGGGACCCGCTCTTGACCTGCCGGTGCAGACTGGACCGGCTGACGCGCGCCGCGAAGTGGCACCAGTCCGTGCCGGGCACGATGGGGCAGGCGGCACTGTGCGGGCAGGGCGCGGCGACCCGGAACCCGGCGGCGATCAGCCGGTCGCGGGCCTCGATGACGCGGGCGTACCCGGCGGGCGTGCCGGCCTCGACGATCACGACGGCGCGCGCGGCGCCGGCGGCGGCGTCGACGAGGGCGGCGCGGTCGGAACCGGTCAGCTCGTTGAGTACGTAGGACACCGTGACGAGATCAGCGCTCCCGAGGTCGAGCGCCGCTCCGATCCGCGCACGCCGCCAGCGGGTCTCGCGCAGCGCGGGCAGCGATGCGGCGATCTCCCGGCCGAGGGCGAGTGCGGGTTCGGCCCAGTCGAGCACGGTCACCGGACGCGTCCCGCCCCAGGTGTCGCTGACCGCCCAGGTCGCGGCGCCGGTCCCGCCGCCCACGTCCACGTGGCTGTCGGGCACCCATCCCGGCACGGCCGCGGCGAACGCGTGCAGCGCCGAGCGCACCGCGGCGAAGGTGGCGGGCATGCGGTAGGCGGCGTACGCGACGACGTCGGCGCGGTCGCGCAGGATGGGGGCGTCGGTGGGGGTGTCCCCGCGGTAGTTGGCGATCAGCCGCTCCACGGCCTGCGCGGCCTGCCGGGGCGGCAACCCGTCGACGAGGTCGGCGAGAGCGGCGCGCAGGGCGTCGGCGGGGGCGGCGGGGTGGTTCACCCGGCGATTGTACGAGGCACTCCGTGGGGGGCGTGCGGTCCGGCGTTCCCTTGGCACCCCGGGTGAGCGCGGGCGCGGGGGTGGGTCGCGCGGCCCGGCGTTCCCCTCGCACCCGGCGTGGGTGCGGGCGCGGGGGTGGGTCGCGTGGCCCGGCGCTGCCGGGGTGCCGCCGCGCCCACCCGTGCCGCCCCAGCGGCACGATTGCCCGCGGTTGCGGGGGCGGATGGTGACGCGGCGGGAAAGCCGCGTACGGCGGGAAGGGGTCGTGTCGGGGGGTGTTCGCCCGCAGCGGTTGGCGCGTCAACGCCGGGAAGATCCGTGGCCAACCGATTCCGCGCCGTTCCGAGGACGAACACCCCCCCGGCGCGGCCCCGACCCACCCACCGGACGCACCGCGAACCGCGCACCCCCACCGAACCCGCACAGGCGCCGCAGGCATAGCGCGCACCCCCACCACCCCCCACACACGCCGCACGCACCCCGCTCAACCGCCGGAGGCACCCGCACGCGTCGGGTCAGACCCGCACCGCCCGTGCTACCCCCGTACACAGCGCCGCGCGCGGCGCGTTGTCCGGTGCGCGGCGGCGTGGGTGGACCGTGTTGGCGAGGAGCACCGCGAACGTGTCCGTCGTCCGGTCGAGGACCAGCATCGTCCCGGTGAACCCGGTGTGCCCGGCCGCCCCCCGCCCCGCCAGCTCCCCCATGAACCACGGCTGGTCGAGGGCGAAGCCCAGCCCCGGTTCGGCGAGCAGCAGATCCACGAAGTCCGGCCCGAGGATCCGCGCCGGCCCGTGGGAGCCCCCCGCGAGCAGCGTCCGGCAGAAAACCGCGAGGTCCCGCCCCGTCGAGAACAGCCCCGCGTGCCCGGCCACCCCGCCCAGCGCCCACGCGTTCTCGTCGTGCACGACCCCGCGCAGCATCCCCCGGTTCGCCTTGGCCCACGGCCGCCGCTGGTCCTCCGTGGCCGCCGCCCCCGGACACGGCCCGAAGCGCGTCGCCGCCATCCCCAGCGGCCGGGTGATCCCGTCCCGGACGAGGACGTCAAGACCCCGCCCGGTAATGCGCTCCAGCACCTGTTGCAGGAGCAGCATGTTCAGGTCCGAGTAGCAGTACGTGCCCGGCACCCCCACCGGCGGCTCCGCCCGCAGCCGCCGCAGCCGTTCCTCGTCGTCGGCGCAGTCGTACAGCGGGAGTTCGGGCCGCAGCCCGGAGGTGTGGGTGAGCAACTGCCGTACGGTGATCCCGTGCCGCGCCGCGGCGTGGAAGTCCGGCAGGTAGGCGCCGACCTCCGCGTCGATGCCGAGCGTGCCGCGCTCGATCTGCTGCACGGCGGCGACCGCGGTGAACAGCTTCGTCAGCGAGGCGAGGTCGAACGGCGTGTCCACGGTCGCCGGCACCCACGAGTCCGTCGGCAGCTCCACGTCCGTGCCGGCGCGCGGGTCGTGGGAGGCGTAGCGCACGGCCCAGCCCGCCGCCTCCTCGACGGCGAGCACGGGCCCGCGCCCGACGGCCACGACGGCGCCCGCCGCCCAGGGTCGTTCGCCGGCAGTGAGGTCGTGCACCCCGGCGACGACCCGACGGAGCTCCCCGGGGTCGAGTCCGGCCCGCTCCGGGGTGTCGGCGCGCAGTCTCGGAGCGCTCAGTTGTCCGCTCCCTTGCCTTCGCTCTCACCGGCTCCCCCACCGGCTCCCCCACCGGCCCCCGGCCCGGCGAGGCCACCCCCGGCCGAGGGCCGCCGGCACAGGGTCACGAGGAAGCCGAGCGCCACCACCGCGGCCACCAACTGCACCACGGCCATCGGTACGGCGGTGTCCTCCCCCGCGATCCCGACCAGCGGGGAGGCGACCGCGCCGATGAGGAAGGAGGAGGTGCCGAGCAGCGCGGAGGCGGAGCCGGCGGACGTCTTGACCCGCATCAGCGCGAGCGCCTGGGTGTTGGGCAGGCTGATGCCCATCGCCGACATCAGCACGAACAGCACGGCGGCGACCGGCCCGAGCCCGACCTCGCCGAAGACGTCCAGGGACATCAGCAGCAGCACGGTCGCGGCGGCGATCACGATGACGAGGCCGAGGCCGAGCACCCGGTCCAGCCTGGCCCGCCCGACGAGGATCTTGCCGTTGATCTGCCCGACCACCACGAGGCCGATCGAGTTGAGGCCGAACAGCAGGCTGAACGTCTGCGCGGACGCCCCGTAGATCTCCTGCATGACGAACGGCGACGCCGCCACGTAGGCGAACAGCGAGGCGAAGGCGAAGCCGCCCACGAGCATGTACCCGGTGAAGGCCCGGTCCGCGAGCAGGCCGCGCATCGCGCGCAGGGTGTCGCCGACACCGCCCGCGTGCCGCTCCTCGACGGGTAGTGTCTCCGGCAGCCGGGCCCAGACGACGACGCCCAGCACCACCCCGACCACCACGAGGACGACGAACACGCCCCGCCAGTCCGTCACGCGCAGGATCTGCCCGCCGATGAGCGGCGCCACGACCGGCGCGACGCCGGAGATCAGCATGAGGGTGGAGAAGAAGCGGGCCATGGCCACGCCGTCGTACAGGTCGCGTACGACGGCCCGGGAGATGACGATCCCGGCGGCGCCCGCGAGTCCCTGGACCAGCCGGAAGGCGACGAGGAGTTCCACGTTCGGCGCGACGGCGCACAGCGCGGTGGCGACGACGTAGACGGCGAGACCGGCCAGCAGCGGGCGACGCCGCCCCCACTTGTCGCTCATCGGTCCGACCACGATCTGCCCGAGGGCCATGCCGGCCAGGCAGGCGGTGAGCGTGAGCTGCACGGTGGCGGCCGGTGCGCCCAGGGACCGGGTGACCTCCGGGAGCGCGGGGAGGTACATGTCCATCGCCAGCGGCGGCGTGGCGGTCAGGCTGCCGAGGATGAGGGTGACGAGAAGGCTGATACGCCGGGCGGCGGGCGGTGTTCGCGGTATGGGTGGCGACTGGGACGACTGAGACGTTTGCGGCATGTACGTGGACGGCCCGCGCTCGGGCATGTGATGTGCCCCTCCCTCTTCTACAGATCCGCCACCTATGCTCTCAGCTCGTACGCAGTTGAACGAACAAACTCGAACAACGCACGAGCGCCGCACGAGCGACGCACGACGAACGACGAACGACGAACGACGAATAGACCTGAGCGAGGGTGGGGCAGGGTGTCAGCGGTGACCGGGCAGAAGGTGCGCTGGGGGATTCTCGCGACCGGCGGGATGGCGGCGAGGTTCGCGGCGGATCTGGTCGATCTGCCGGACGCGGAGGTCGTGGCGGTGGCCTCGCGGACGGAGGCGTCGGCGAAGGCGTTCGCCGAGCGGTTCGGGATACCGCGGGCGTACGGCGGATGGGAGGCGCTGGCGCGGGACGAGGACGTCGACGTGGTGTACGTCGCGACCCCGCACTCGGCGCACCGGACCGCGGCCGGCCTGTGCCTGGAGGCGGGCCGGAACGTGCTGTGCGAGAAGCCGTTCACCCTGAACGCGCGCGAGGCGGCGGAACTGGTCGCGCTCGCCCGTGCGAAGAACGTCTTCCTCATGGAAGCGATGTGGATGTACTGCAACCCGCTGGTGCGCCGCCTGAAGACACTGGTCGCCGACGGCGCGATCGGCGAGGTCCGCAGCCTCCAGGCGGACTTCGGCCTCGCGGGCCCCTTCCCGCCCGCGCACCGGCTCCGCGACCCCGCGCAGGGCGGCGGCGCGCTGCTGGACCTGGGGGTGTACCCGGTGTCGTTCGCGCAGCTCCTGCTCGGCGAGCCGTCGGACGTCGCGGCGCGAGCAGTGCTCTCCGAAGAGGGCGTCGATCTCCAGACCGGAGCACTGCTCTCCTACGAGAGCGGCGCTCTCGCCTCCGTGCACTGCTCCATCACCGGCGGTACGCCCAACTCCGCCTCGATCACCGGCTCCGAGGGCCGCATCGACGTCCCGAACGGCTTCTTCTTCCCGGACCACTTCGTGCTGCACCGCACCGGCCGGGACCCGCAGGAGTTCCGGGCCGACCCGGCCGACGGCCCCCGCGAGAGCCTGCGGCACGAGGCCGAGGAGGTGATGCGGGCCCTGCGCGCCGGGGAGACCGAGTCACCGCTGGTCCCCCTCGACGGCACGCTGGCCGTGATGCGGACGCTCGACGCGATCCGGGACCGCGTCGGCGTCCGCTACCCGGGAGAAACGGAAGGAACGGAAGGAACGGAAGAAACAGCAGGAACGGAAGGAACGGAACGAACAGGGGAACCCGGAGACACGACGGAGCCGGTCGTCACACCGGCTTGAGCCCCGGCTCCCCCGCCTCCGTCACGAAGGACCCGGCGGTCGTGAGCGCCGCACCCTCGGTGCTGACGTGGGACACCGTCTTGAAGTCGGTGCGCGCCGACTGGCGCCCCAGGGACACCGTCGCGTAGCCGCGCAACCCGTTGAAGAACTTCAGGTGCGGGTTGGCGGTCATGAGGGTGTCCCAGTTGGACGGCTTCGCCGAGCCGTCGCGGCCGCTGGTGATCGAGGTGGTGACGATCTCCGTGCCGACGGTCCGGGAGCCGGGGTCGGAGAAGTCCCGCTTGATGTCGAAGCCGTAGGAGACGTGCACGTCGCCGGTGAGGACCATGAGGTTCTCGATCCCGGCGGCCTGCGCGCCGGCCAGGACCCGCTCGCGGGAGGCCGGGTAGCCGTCCCAGGAGTCCATGGAGACCTTGGACGGCGTGCTGGTCATGTTGTAGCGCTGGGCGAAGGTGACCTGCTGGGGCACCACGTTCCACAGGGCGTTCGACCGGTGCCAGCCGTTGATCAGCCAGCGCTCCTGGGCGTCGCCGGTGAGCGTGCGGCCCGGGTCCTCGGACTCGGGCCCGGGGAACTGCCAGCCGTCGCCGTACGCCTGGTTGGAGCGGTACTGCCGGGTGTCGAGGACGTCGAACTGGGCGAGCCGCCCCCAGTGCAGGCGGCGGTAGAGCTTCAGGTCCGGGCCGTCGGGCAACTGCGGGCGCCGCAGCGGCATGTTCTCCCAGTAGGCGCGGTAGGCGGCGGCCCGGCGGATGAGGAACTCCTCCGGTGGGACGCTGTTCTCCGGGGTCTCGTCGGCGTAGTTGTTCTCGGTCTCGTGGTCGTCCCAGGTGACGACGAAGGGGTGCGCGGCGTGCGCGGCCCGCAGGTCGGGGTCCGACTTGTAGAGGGCGTACCGCAGGCGGTAGTCCTCCAGCGTCACCGTCTCGTGGTTGAAGTGGGCGGGCACGGTGCCCGCGGGGTAGGCGCGGGAGCCGCCGGTGGCGTTCACGGCGTACTCGTAGAGGTAGTCGCCGAGGTGGAAGACGACGTCCACGTCCTCCTGCGCCAGGTGCTTGTACGCGGTGTAGTACCCCTCGTCGTACTTCTGGCAGGAGACGAGGCCGAAGGTGAGGTCGGAGACCCGGCTGTGCTGCGCGGGGGCGGTGCGGGTGCGGCCGGCCTCGCTGACGTAGCGGCCGGCGCGGAAGCGGTAGTAGTAGACGTGGCCGGGCGCGAGGTGGTCGACCTCGACGTGCACGGTGTGGTGGAACTCGGGGTGGGCGGTGGCCCGGCCCCTTCTGACTACGCGGCGGAACCGTTCGTCCAGGGCCACCTCCCAGCTCACCTCGACGCGTTTGGCGGGCAGTCCGCTGTCGGCCTGGTACGGGACCGGGGCCAGGCGCGTCCACAGCAGCACCGAGCCGGGCTGCGGGTCGCCCGAGGCGACGCCGAGCGTGAAGGGGTCGGCGGTCAGCTGCGCGGCGTCCAGCTCGGCGGCGCTCGCGGTGCCGGCGGCCGGCAGGTTCACGGAGAAGGCGAGCGCGGCGGCGGCGCCGGTGACGGTCAGGAAGCGGCGGCGCCCCAGACTGCGGGCGGCGGCGCGGAGTTCGGGCGCGTGCGAGGACTGCGACTGGGCCGGGACCGGGGTCGGGGCCTGGTGGTTCGCGGGTGTCATCCGTTCCTCCCCTTGCGGTGGTTGCAAGGGGAATTCGAAGGGCCGGGAGCGACCCGAGCTTGGCGCGGACATGGCGATCGCGTGTCGGACGGATGAGTTCGGGATGTTCCGCGACCCGTACGCTGCGGACTCATGAACACCGTGAAAACCAGCGACGAGGAAAGCACCGGCGCACGGAAGGTCGCCGTCGTCACGGGCGCCGGTTCCGGCATCGGCCGGGCGGTCGCCGTCGAACTGCTCGCCGCCGGCTGGTCGGTGGCGTTGGCCGGCCGCCGCCCGGAGCCCCTGGCGCAGACGGCCGCGGCGGCACCCGCGGGCGGCGGCACACCGCTCACCGTCCGCGCCGACGTGTCCCGCCCCGAGGACGTGGCGGCCCTGTTCGGCGCCGTGCGCGACCGGTTCGGGCGACTGGACCTGCTGTTCAACAACGCCGGGACGTTCGGCCCCGGCGGCGTGCCGGTCGAGGAACTGCCCTACGAGGCCTGGCGGCACGTGGTGGACACCAACCTCAACGGGGCGTTCCTGTGCGCGCAGGCGGCGTACCGGCAGATGAAGGAGCAGGACCCGCAGGGCGGCCGGATCATCAACAACGGTTCGATCTCGGCCCACACGCCGCGCCCGCACTCGGTGGCGTACACGGCGACCAAGCACGCGCTGACCGGCCTGACGAAGTCGCTGTCGCTGGACGGCCGTCCCTACGGCATCGCGGTCGGCCAGATCGACATCGGCAACGCGGCGACCGACATGACGGCCGGCATGCAGACCGGCGCGCTCCAGGCCAACGGGGAGACGGCACCCGAGCCCGTGATGGACGTCGCCGACGTGGCGCGCACGGTGCGGCACATGGCCGAACTCCCCCTGGAGGCCAACGTGCAGTTCGCGACGATCATGGCGACGGCGATGCCGTACGTGGGGCGCGGCTGAGCGCACGCCGCGCGGCACCCGACGAGTCACACAATCGGAATTTCAAGGTCCACGGTATTGCGGCCGGTGGAGGACGTATGCTCAAATCTCCTTCACCAGAACTTCACACTTGAAGCGCCGGCCTTCCACAAGGCATCTCCGCAAGGCTCCTCCACGAGGCGCCTCGGCGGCGCTCCATGGCCACACCGAGGGGGGAGGCGGCAGCCGTTCCGTCCACCGGCGCACCGGTGGACGGAACGGCTGCCGCACCGTTTTCCCGGTTACGCCTGCCCGGTCTCGAAGCGGGCGATCCGGCCCTCCTCGTCCACGGTGAAGTCCCACCGGGTCCGCATCTCGCCCCAGGTGTCGTTGCGGTAGCGGGCGATGAGGGCGCGACCGCCGTTCGACTCGTTGTCGACCTCCAGGTGACCGTTGGAGGAGAAGATCTCCTGGTCGATCCACTGGTCGAGGTTCCGGTCGTCTCCGTCGTCGGCCATGGTGGCGTCCGGCGCGAGCAGCGCGAGGAAGGCCTCGCGGTCGTGGGCGTTGACGGCGGCGACGAAGGCGCGGACGGCCGGGTCGCTGAGTCGCGTGGTCTGAATGGTCATGGCCGCAGCGTCACACCGGCTCCGCACCCCCGCCACCGGGCCCGCCACCGAGCCCGCCACCGGGCCCGCCGTCCGCCACCCGCCCGCCACCACCCGAACGGCGCCCGGTGACGGGCCCGGACGCCGCCGACGGGAGACGGTGGGCAGATGAGCCGCCGCTGCCCGCGAGGAGTCGAAGTGAAGTGCTGTGACCGGCGTGACGTGGGGTTGCTGCTGCTCCGTCTGGGCGCCGGCGGTGTCCTGGCCGCGCACGGTACGCAGAAGCTGCTCGGCTGGTTCGGCGGCGGGGGCATCGGGGAGACCGGCCGGGCGATGGAGGCCATGGGCTACGCGCCGGGACGGGCCAGCGCCACCGCGGCGGGCCTCGCCGAGGCGGGCGGCGGGACGCTGCTGGCACTGGGCCTGGCCACTCCGGCCGCGGGCGCGGCGGCGGCCGGCGCGATGGTGGGCGCCGCGGCGGTGCACGCCCCGAACGGCTTCTTCGCCCAGGCCGGCGGCTACGAGTACGCCGTCTCCCTCGGCCTGACCGCCGCCGGCCTCGCCGTCTCGGGCCCCGGCCGCCTCTCCCTGGACCACGCCCTCGGCCACGCGGTCAACCGGAACTGGATGGTCCCCGCCGCCCTCGCGGTGACGGCGGCGGCCACGACGGTCGTCGTGGGGGCGCGGAACAGGCGGCTGCGCAGGGCGGCGGAGGGGCACCAGGAGCCGCTGTTCGAGTGACGGCCCGGCAGCCGGGACCATGGCACGCTGCTCCCCATGAGCGACCATCCTGACGGCGGGCGAGCCGACCTGTGGAGCACGATCGACGAGCTGTGGAAGTGGCTGGAGGCGGACCAGCCCGTCGGCGGCCGGGAGGGCCTGCTGCTGCGCATGCTGAAGCTGTCGGAGGAGGTCGGTGAGGTCGCCGAGGCGGTGATCGGCGCGATCGGCCAGAACCCGAGGAAGGGCGTCACCCACACCTGGGACGACGTGGAGGCGGAGCTGTGCGACGTGGTGATCACGGCGATGGTGGCCCTGCGGACCCTGACACCCGAGGCCCGGGAGGTCTTCGGCCGGCATCTGGCACGGGTGGCGGGGCGCTCGCTGGGTGACTGAGGGGACCGGGACCTTGTGCCCAGGTCCTGGGCCCCGGCCCCCGGAGGCCCGCACCCGTGGGAGTCGGTCACGGGTGCGGACCGGTCGGGGCCGGTCAGCCCGCGGTGCAGGAGACGCTCGGCCAGGTCCAGTTGCCGTTGGCCTGGATGGTGGCCCCCCAACTGCTCCCGCTGCCATTCGACTTGGCGGTCAGCGTCTGCGCACTCGGGTAACTGGCATTGACGTTCCAGGTCGACAAGACCTTCGCCGGGGACGGCACGTTCATCGTCACCGTCCAGTCACTGGCACCGCTGACGGAGACGTTGAGGTTGTACCGGTCCCCCCACCGCTGCCCGGCGGACAGCGTCGCGGTACAGGCACCGCCACCGCCCCCGCCGTTGTCGCCGCCACCACCGTCGGGAGCGACCGCGCGGCCGGTCTGCGGCGAGATCATGCCGGAGCACAGCCCCTTGTTCGCCAGGGTCTGGGCAATGCGCGGTATGGCCGCGAGCGTATTGGCCGGCCAGTCGTGCATGAGGATGACCTGGCCGTTGCCGAGCCGCGAGACGGCCTGCACGATCGCGTCGGTACTGGCGTTGTTCCAGTCCTGGGAGTCGACGTCCCAGATCACCTCGGTCAGCCCGTACTTGGCCTCGACCGACCGGAGCGTCGCGTTGGTCTCGCCGTAGGGCGGCCGGAACAGCTTGGGCGTCCCGCCGCCCGCGCTCGCGATCGCCTGCTGGGTCCGGGAGATCTCCGAGTCCATCTGGGCCTGGCTGAGCTGGGTCATGTGCGGGTGGGTGTAGCTGTGGTTGGCGACCCACATCCCGGCGTCGACCTGGGCCCGGACCAGCGAGGGGTTCTGGGCGGCGTACTGCCCCTGGTTGAACATGGTGGCCCGCAGCCCGTTCTGCCTGAGCGCGTTGAGCAGGGACTGGGTGCTGCCGGAGGGGCCGTCGTCGAAGGTGAGCCCGACGTAGCCGTTGCACGCCGCGGCCTGGGCCGGAGCACCCCCGGCCGCGACGGTGCCCGCGGCGGCGAGCGCGGTGACGGCGACACCGGAGGCCAGGGTGCGCAGGGTGCGCAGGGTGCGCGAGGACGCGCGTGATCCGATACTGGTACGCATACGAGTGATTCCTCCTCTCCGCTGGTGCGTTGGGTCAGCCCGCGGTGCAGGAGACGCTCGGCCAGGTCCAGTTGCCGTTGGCCTGGATGGTGGCGCCCCAACTGCTCCCGCTGCCGTTGGACTTGGCGGTCAGCGTCTGCGCGCTCGGGTAACTGGCATTTACGTTCCAGGTCGACAAGACCTTCGCCGGGGACGGCACGTTCATCGTCACCGTCCAGTCACTGGCACCGCTGACGGAGACGTTGAGGTTGTACCGGTCGCCCCACTTCTGCCCGGCGGACAGCGTCGCGGTACAGGCACCGCCACCGCCCCCGCCGTTATCGCCGCCGCCGGTCCCCCCGACGTTGATGTTGGAGCTGCCGCTGCTCTGGTAGCCCTCGGTGGCCATGATCATGTAGTAGCTGAAGTTGCCGAGCGGCATCCCGGCCCGCGCCCACGCGTCGAAGTGGTTGCCGGTGGTGATGGTGCCGCCGGTCCGCTTGGACTGCCGGACGCTCCAGTACTGGTCGAAGGTGCGGGTGCCCTCGACGGAGGGGGCGTTGTACCGCGTCGTCTTGTAGATGTCGTACGTACCGCCGTCGGTGGTGACGGTGCCCTTGAACTCGCCCGTGGGCCGGTAGGTGCCCCAGTTGTCGACGATGTAGTACTCGACGAGCGGGTTCGACGTCCATCCGTAGAGCGCCAGGTAGGCGTTGCCGGACGGGTTGAAGCTGCCCGAGTACTGGACGGTTCTGCGCCCGCCGTTGCTCCAGCCCTTGCCCGCGACGAAGTTGCCGGTGTTGCGCCACGAGGTGCTGTACTGACCGCCGGAGCCCATGTTCATGGAGACGGTGCCCTGGCTGTCGGTCCAGAACGAGTAGTAGTAGCCGTTGTTGGTGCCCTCCTGGTTGGTCGTGACGACCGTGTCCGCCTGGGCGGTGCCCGGCAGCATCAGAGCGGCGAGCGCGGCGAGGGCGACGGCCCAGGCGCTCCGGACGAGCAGGGTGACGAGACCGCGTCTGCGACGCCTCGGCGGGACGAGCAGGTTCATGGGGGGTGTTCCTCTCCTGCGGGTTCGGACAACGGCGACAGTGTTGACCTGCACCCATCAAGCGTCAACAGTTTCGGTAAATGTTTCGAAACCTTCGACGGGCAGGAAACCGGCGCCGTCGACCCAAACACACAGATCAGCTCGCACTCACCCCTGGGCAACACCCTGCAAACAGAAACCCCCCACCAGAGCCTCCAGAAAGGAGGATGCACATCACCGAAACTTTCGACCTACCGTTCTGTTCGTGATCGGGCGGGCGCTGGCCCAGGGCCAGGCCGCGCTGACCACGGTCGTGGGGAACACGGTGGGCGCCTACGTGCTCGTCGGAAGCGCGGCTCGTTGCGGGCCGCGGTCACTGCGGACGGGAGTGGTTCGCCCGCTCACCCCCGGCGGCTCACGATGATCCGCCTCGGCTCACGGTCGCGGCGACAGACCGCAAGGACCGACGCGCGCGGATTCGGCTCGGGGCACGGAACCACCGCCCCTGCCCGGGGCCGGTGAGCGGCAGACGAGTCGGGCTGTACGCCGGGTTCTCCTGGAGCACCTTCCTGACCTGCACTTTTCCGAGGTCGGACCGGCTGTGACCTGCTAGGACGGGTTGCAGAGGCGACCGGAGGCAGTCAGAGGAAGCCGCTCTGATTCGACCCCGATTCGAACCGAGCTGCTCGGAGTCAGTCAGAGGCAATCGCCATCTGTTTGACTCCGAGCCGGCCGAGGTCGGGACGGTGTCGGACGGGTCAGGACTTCTCTGGCAGCGTTCCGAGCCGGTCTCGGTCGAGCCGCGATGGGGACGCCTGCCTCCGGTGCGGAGCCAGGCATACGAAAGCCTCCAGGACGGCCATCCTGGAGGCTTCGCTTGGCACCGATTGGAGGTCGGTTCCGGACACCACCCGTGGTTTTAGCGGGCCCGGGTGGCGTCCACGTCCTTGCGAGACGACCCCACAGTGCCACATCACACCCAGCGGGCAGACTCACCCCGACGTCCAATTCACCCGAGCGAGCGACTGGGCCTTCACCGGCTGCCCAGAGCAGCGGCTGACCTTGTCCTGCTCGGAGACCTCACCGGCCGCTATGCGGCGGGAAGCTACAGCAGGCTCGGCTCCGACGGCCGAACCGCGGTCCTGCGCGATGTCCGTCAGGGCGCAGCCGAGCACGGTCACCGGATGACGGCGGCCATCGCCTGCCACGTCGCCCGCGTCGGCGGAACCATCGACGAGCTGAGCCGGCTGCTGCTCCACCCCGACCACGAGGGTGGTCGGCACGCCCAGCACGTTGCGCTGCGCTCCGGGCAGGCACGGGCCCTGGACTACATCCGCCGAGTGTGGGCCAGTGCCTCAGCCGCAGTGGCCAGCACGCGGGTCGTGGAGTCGCGACAGCAGGCGTACGAGGTTCTCGCCGCGCTGCGGGACCGGATCGAGACGACGCCGTGGCAAGGGGAACGCGGAAGGACAGCACTGCGGGTGCTGCGGGCGCATCTGAACTTCGCCGAGATCGCGGGCGGACCCCTGCATCACGCCAGTGAGCGGCAGACCGCCGAGGAGGCCGGGATCTCCCGGACGACGCTGCGGGTTGTCTACGAGACCGTTCTCAAGCCGCGCGGATGGCTGCGCCGCCTGCGGGTCGGCCATGGCCGGGAGGGGTCCGCCTGGTACGTCGGTGACGGCAGCGCCCACGGCCATGGCGTTCCCACTTCGTTGTCTCGTTCCCGGACCACTCAGTACCCCCCCGACCTGGCACTTGAGGAGTGGCCCACCCCTGAGACAGGGACCGCGGCCGAGGCCGACATCGACTCCACCGTCATCGGCCGTCTGATGGGCCACGACGCCTTTGCCCACCACGGCCTCGGCAGTTCCGCTCTGGTGATCCTTGGCGCGCTTCATGCCCGGCCGGCTCAGACCGTCGGCGAGCTCGTCGGCTCGGCATCGGTGCCTCGGGCCACCGCCTACCGGGCCTTGCGCCGCCTGGCCGACCACGGCCTCGTGCATCACCGCGGAGAAACCTGGACCCTCGCGCCTCGCGCGCTGGAGGGCTTCGGTGCCAACACGCTGGATGCCGGGCCCGACCGAGCCGTACACCCGGCACAAGGATGGGACGTGGTCGCCCAGCAGTACGGCACCGCAGGCGTCGCGGCCCGGCGCATGGCCCTGCACGCGGCCGAGCGGGCGGCCTACCGGGAGGCGCTGGAGCGGCTGTCGGAGCACCGCAGCCCGGCCGTGGTGATCGTCCGCG
Organism: Streptomyces sp. CS113; assembly: GCF_002188365.1. Taxonomy (NCBI): domain Bacteria; kingdom Bacillati; phylum Actinomycetota; class Actinomycetes; order Kitasatosporales; family Streptomycetaceae; genus Streptomyces; species Streptomyces sp. CS113. The sequence continues at coordinate 6,148,485 of NZ_KZ195574.1, read as the reverse complement.
ACGACCGCCAGATTCTGGTTCCGGCACCCCGCCCCGACGAGATCTCCTGCGCGTGGCACGCCCCAGGCGGGCGTGTTCTCGACCCGGTCACGGGCCACCCTCACGCCGAATGGCGCGTGGCCACCGACGGCCGACTGATCCTCATCACCCCATCGGACCAGCGCACTTATGACGAGCTGGCCGCCGCCCATGCCGAAGCCCTCAGCGAATGGGAGTCCCTCGCATGAACCCAGAGCCCCCGGTCACATCCGATGCGAGCAAGGCGGTGACGCCCGAGGCCCTGCGCAAGCAGTACGAGGCCGGTGCAACGGTCGACGAACTCGTCGCCGCCAGTGGGCTGTCGTATGGCACGGTCCTCAACCGGCTGCGCGAGGCCAAGACCGGGATGCGCACGTCGTGGCAGACCCGTCGGATGCGCCAGGATCCGCACGCGCGCCAGCGCCTCGCGGCCCACCTGCGTGCCCTGTACGAGCAGCACGGCGCGACCCTCACCGAGCTCGCCGTGGCGGGGGCTGGGACGAGGCGTACTGCCCGACGCCTGCTGATCGAGGCCGGCGGCGCTGTGCGCACCCCGCAGCAGACGCTTCGGATGCGCGGCGCGGCGCGGGCCGTCGAACGGCACAAGCTCGCGCTGTCCCTGCGGGCACGGTACGAGGCTGGCGCCACGGTCCCGGACCTCGCCCAGAAGTGCAACTACTCGGTCGCCACCGTCTACCGGCTCCTGCACCAGGCCAGCACCAGGATGCGTCCCCCGCACAACCACGGCCCAGCGCGTGCACCGAGGAAGCGGTCATGAACGCCCCCGCCCAGCCCGGTGTCTCCCGCCGTGCCCGACAGATCAATAAGTCGACCGAGCACAGTCCCGGGCACAGCGCTGCCGCACGGGCCCCTCCGTCGGTAGGCAGCCGCCAGCCCTGTCGGCCCGTCGACGCACATCGGACAACGCACCTTCCCAATTTCAGGAGATCAAGCTCACGTGAACGAGAACACCCGCATGAAGACCCTGGCTGCGGCCGCAGCCCGCGCCTGGGACGCCTTCGTCATCGTCGTCGGCATGCTAAAGGGCGGCACGGGCAAGACCACCTCGGCCTGGTTCATCGCCCTCTACTACGCCGTCGTTCTGGGACTGCCGACGCTGCTCCTGGACGCCGACGCGACCAGCCAGTCCGCCTATGACTGGTTCAAGGTCGCCAAGGCCGAGGGCTTCGAGATCCCGGAGAACCTCGTGGTCGAGCGGTACCCGTTCGACGACATCGCCGACTACATCCGCGAGAAGCGGTCCGAGTTCGGCGCGATCGTGGTCGACGCCGGCGGCGGCAGCGCGAAGCTGTTCCACGAGGCTGTTACCGAGGCGAACCTGCTGCTCGTGCCCATCGCCCCCACCAAGATCGAACGCCGCAAGCTCGTGGCCACCTTCGACGAGGCCGAGCGCGCCGCCGCCCACAACGAGCGCGACATCACCGCCCACGTCGTTCTGGTCAAGGCCGACGACCGCACCAGCCTGCCCCGCACCGCGAAGGACAAGCTTCTGGAACCCGCCAAGGGCGAGGGCATCGGCCCGAACCGCGACGAACCGTTCCCCCTCGCCGAGACCACCATCCACTCCTGGGTGCACTACATGGAGGCCTTCGGCGAGATCCCGACCGAGCTGAGCGAGTACGCCGAACTGATGAAGGAGCTCACGGCATGAGCGAGCGTATGAAGCCCCCGGCCCGCCGCACGGGCCGCACCCTGGGCGGAGCCAAGAAGGCGACGCCTCCACCCCCGCCGCCGACTGCCGAACTCACCCCCGAGCAGTACGCCGCCGAACAGGCCGCCACCCACGGCGAAGACCCCCGCGCTGCCGACGAGTCGAAGGTTCAGTCCGCTCGTCTCGCCGTTCCCGCCGAGGCATCGGCGCACGGCCGGACCGAGGAGGTTACCGAGGCCGCGCAGACCTCCACCCAGCCGGCTGTTGAGCAGAGCGGCTCCGTCCCGGAGCCGACCGTCAGTCAGCCGATTCGCCCGACCGCCGTCACCCCCGAGGCGGGGACGGCGGCCGCCGGAGAACCGCTGGAGCAGCAGGTGCCTCCGGCGGTTCCCGCTCCCGAGCCCGGAGCTCCTGCGGTCCAGGCCACGCAGCCGTCCGAACCTGCTGCGCGGCATGGCTCGTCCCAGGCCACGTCCGTGGCTGCTGATGTGGCTCGGGCCGCCGAGGTGGCGGTTCGCTCTGCCATTCCTCCGGTGGCTGGCAGTACGGCGTTCCCGGTGAGGTCGGAGGACCCGGGGGCTCACCAGGAACAGGACGCTCGATCGCAGGAGGCACCCAACCACGGGACGCCGTATGCACACGGCCAGGGCCGTCCTAAGGACGTTCCGGAGGTCGCCGCCGTCCTCAATCAGCGCATCATCGCGCGGGAGAGCCTCGACTCGTCGGTCCCCACAGCGCTGAAGCTAAAGAAGCGGATCAAGCGCTTCGCGCTGGACAACGAACTCGATCACCTGCCCATCGGCGACATCGTCTCGGTCGCACTGGACGAGTGGCTCACCGCCCGCGGGTTCTGAGCCCGACTGCAGTACACGAGGGGCGGCCTACCCACAGGGGGCTGCAGCCGCCCCTCGTGCCGACTATTCCCATAGCCATCTAGACGGATAGCTATCCGCCTAGCCGGAACGACCGGAGCAGCTCTCGTGCCCGACCACTCCGCCTTCGCCCGTCGATTGCGGGAAATCGCCAACGCACTCGACGTCGAGTGCCAGCCAACCGACGACGCTTTTGCACCGCATCCCGACACACTGGATGTTCTGAGGAGCCGACACACCAAACGCGGACAGCTAAACCACGCCGTCCCGGAAGACCTCCAGCTTCAGCGCCGGATCCGCCGATGCAGCGCCGACACCGACCTACCTCACGGCGACATCGTTGCCCTCGCGCTCGACGTCTGGCTCCGGGCCAGAGGCTATCCGCCCGAGCCGAGCACCGAGGGGGCAAGGAGACAAGCTGACGATCAGTGGTGAGGGTGGAGCGGCATCACGCGATCTTCGGAGGATTGCTGTCACGGCCGCTCTGCGGTTTCCAGGGAACGCAGTCCCTTCCTGCGTTCCAGTAGTGACACCACTCGCCCGCTAGCCTGTTGACCAGTGCCTGACGACGTTGTCAAGGCGGGTGTTTCGGTGTCCGGCGTTCGGGCCGTCACTGTCCGGAACAACTCCGCCGGTACGCGGCACTGTGCCACTAGTTGGGACTCGTCAATGCCTTCTTGCGTCAGCAGTTCCACGGCTCTTGGCAGAAGGGACGGCTGCTCGATGGCGCTGACCAAGCCAGGCTCATTCCGGCGCCAGCCGCGAGCTGAAATGGTCGTCATGGCATTGCGGTAGGACGTGTCGCTGAGCTGGCCGAGCCACCGGGCCCGGTACAGAAGAGCCTGCATGCTGACGCCCCACTGCTCCTTCAGCCTGGCCAGTGTTCGCCAAACGGTGCTGCTCATGGTGACAGGAAGCAGGTTCCGGAACTGGTCGGCGGGCATCAGCAGCTCGGCGGCAAAGCGATGTGCTTGGGCCTCGACGATCCTCCCGCCAGGCTCTGCGTCGCCGTGCATGACCAGATGTCCTAGCTCGTGGGCCACGTCGAACCGTTGACGGTAGTAGTCCCGTTTGATCGGATTGAGCACCACCACGGGCCGAAGTCTGCTATCGAACGAGTAGGCGTCCACGGTTGCTGCCTGCGGTGGGCTGAAGACCACGAGAACGCCGCGGTTCTCGAGCATCCTGACGAGGTGCCCAACTGGTCCATTCCCGATCTCCCATTCCTGACGCACCAGTTGCGCCGCGCGTTCCGGGCCGTCGCCGTCCAGGTCCTCGGCGGACACGGGAAAACTGGGGACGTCAGGGTCCGGAAGTTCGACGTGCCGCTCGAAGCTGGCCGTGATGTCCACGGCGAGCTGGCCATAGGCGTAGGCCTGGTCTCGGGCCCGTTGGCTGGTGGAGCGAAGCGAGCGGAAGTGTGGTGCCGTGCTGAGAGCGGCAACGTCCTCAGCACGGACTGCGAAGAAACCCGGGTCGACTGACAGGCTCAGCGCCAGTTGCGCCACCGTGGCGGCGGTGGGTCTCTTCGCTCCGGACTCCCAGGCCGCCACGGCGGTAGGGCTTTTGTCGACCAGGGCGGCCAGGTCACTCTTGCGCAGGCCTGCCAGGTGCCTCGCTAGTTTGAGGCGGGCGCTGTCGAAGAGCGGGGCGACCTCTGCCGCCCGGTCGATCGTAGATGTACGTGAACTCACCCTTCACCACTAGCACGGTTGTCCTGGCGTTTCTGCCCGGGGCGGCGCAGACGGACAGGTGCGTCCGGCACGATGTTCGGCCCGGTCGGCAGTGGCGTGTCATCTGTGCGGCGTCCGCCGTCAGAGGGCGGCGCGCTCAGGATGTCGTGCCGCCAATGCCACGCCTGTCCCCCGCCGTTGTTGAGCCGGGGACGTCCGAAGATCAGTTCCATCCGCCCGCTAAGGGGATCAAGGCTGTGAGCGACGACATACGTGGTGAGGTCGAGCTCCAGCTCTGTGGCCAGTTCCTCCAGGCCGATGAGCTCTTCCGACTCCAAATCCTCGAAGAGCGAGGGCTGCGGCAGCTCAAGGGCCTGTTGGCGGGCCACACGCTGCTTCGTCGGACTCTTCCGGGGCCAGGGCAGCCGGTCAAGGCTGCCGAAGTCGCCCGAAGCGAGTAGGAAGCGGCGCTCCCCGTGCGCCCAGCCGGGGCTGCCGTTGAGGTCGGCGCGTCGCACCAGCCCCGCGTCCAGCAGTGGCATGGCGTCGATGTCCCGTTCGGACAACTGGTCGTACAGCAGGTCGAGGTCGGCGTCGTCGTTGCCGGAGCGCACCGCGTAACGCTCGCAGGCGAAGACACGGTCGAGGCGATCGCGGAAAAGGGTGTACCTGAGGTTGCCGAGCAAGGCCGCGTCATGGCCGTCGGCCTCGGAGTACGTCTCCAATGCCCGAGCAGTAGCGCTCAGATAGGCCCAACGCACGCCGGTCAGCAGACCGGCGTCGCCGAGTTCCGCGATGACATCCTGCTGTTCACTCACGTCGGCAAAGGTACACCACATCCAGTAGTTTGCGCGTCAGAATAAACCGTTCTGGCGTGTCGACGCACCTGAAACGCACCTGTGGGCCTGGCCTACCAGTGGGCACAAGCCCCTGGCGCCCCGAGCTCAGGAGGAGGACTGCGTCAGTTCGCCCATACGCGCGTATGCACCTGCCCGCGCCGGTCGGTGCTGGGGGCAAGTGCGGCGCGTAGTCGGTCATAGGGCGCGAATGTCCTGCACGGACCAGCCGCGGGCGGTCATCGCCTCGACGTACACCTCAGCTCTCGTACGGTGAGCGGCGAACGCAAGCAGGTGGGTGGGGCGGGTGGCGCCCACGAAGACGAGTTGTGCCGCGCGCTGGACCGTGGCCAGGGCCCGGGAGGCGTCGCGTTGCCCGCTCAGGAGCCCGAGGACCTCGTGCACGTCGTACTTCTTTCCGCTTCGCTCCAGGCATTCGAGGATGAGTGTGGCCGCATGGGTTTCCCCCTTGGCGCTCTGGATCGACCCTGCACGCGACAGCACCACATCCTGCTCCGGATCAGCCGTCTGCGCCTCAAGCGCCGGGGCTGGCAGGTCCACGTACGGGACGTGAGCAAGGGGATCCGAGAGACGTGTCACCCCTTTCAGGGGGCTCTGAGTCAGTTCAGGCAGCAGCCGCACAAGCCCGCTGGTAAGAACCGCCCATTCAACAGGACTGTCGAGCGGATTCGTCAGCATCTCGTGCAGAAGCAGACGTGCCCTCCCCCCGGCGGTGGCCGGGTCTCGGTCAAGGCGCTGCAACGGGGGCAGGCCGTTTGGGCTGGCGAGTCGGGCGATGTCACGGATCGCCTTCCACAGGAGTGTGATGGCTGCGCGGTTGTCACCGGCTTGGCGCTGTGTCCGGGCGGCGCGTGCTGTCGTGATCAGGGAGCCTGTTGTCTGGCTGGGCACGGTGGTGAGGCCGGGCACGTAGCAGGACACGGACTGGGGGAAAGCCTTGGTGCCGCCCCGGCTGAGGCGGGCGCCCAGGACGCGGGGTGGGCTGTCCAGCAGGAGCTGCCGGGGGACCGTGGCCGCTGCCATTCGCTCGAAGGCCGGCACGACCTCGGCGACGCAGTCGTCGTCGAAGAGCAGCAGGACGACGTTCCCGTCGTGGCCCGCACCGTCGATGCGCTGGGGGTGGTGGATCGTGAGGTCACTGGCGAGTGCTGCGATCTTGCTGCCGAAGCGGCGGCTGACGGGGAGTTGGGCGGCGTGGGGCAGGGGGAACGACGAGGGCTGTGCGGTGCTCGGTCCATCGGTGAAGATGCGCTGGTTGATGTCACCCACACGTTGGACGACAGTACTCGGGGAACCGAAGACCTGGTCGAGCAGGCGTAGCTGGAGGTCACTGGTGTCCTGCATTTCGTCCAGGAGGACGAAGGGGAAGCGGTGGGCAGCGGCTTCAGCAAGCTGTGGATGGCGGACAAGGTAGTGCTCCGCGACAGCGAACATGTCGTGGTACCGGAAGATGCCCTGCTCAGTGAGCTTCTCTTTGAGAGCCGCGAATTGCCGGCCGCTTGGGCTGCCTGACGTGAAGGGCTGGGTGCCGTCCGGTGCCGTCGTGGCGAGTTCCCCGGCGTCGCACACGTAACGTGCCTCGGCCACGAGCGTGAGGCCATTGCGGCGGTGTCCGAGTGAGGCATTCAGCGTGCGGAAGGCCGGGTGGCGTTCGAGCAGGCGCAGGGCAGCGTCCGCATAGGTGCTGTCGTCGACGGTCTGCACGTCGATGCCGCGGGCTCGTAGGGCTGGCAGGGCGAAGAAGGTGTTGGTGAAGGACTGGATGGTGCCGATGAAGTGCGGGTACTGGAGTAGGCGGCGGCCCGCTGGCGTGGTCGCGAGACGGCTGGTGATTTCGTCTTTGGCTGTGTTGGTGTGGGACAGGACGCAGATGCCGCGGGTGGGTGAGTTCCAGCCCTGGGCCAGGAGGGCGAGTTTGAGTGCGATCAGGCTGGTCTTGCCCGATCCGGGAGCTGCCTGGAGGTCCAGGGACTCTGTGCTCTGGATGAAGTCCCACTGTTCCTGGTGCGGCAGTTCGAGGCGGAGTTGATGGGCGAGTGCTTCGACCTTGTCCTTGATGAAGACGTCAGGTGCGTAGAGGCTCGTCATCGCTCAGACCTCGCTGCACAGATACGTGAAGGCGGCCACGAGGTAGGGCGGCAGGTCGTCCTCGGTCACGAAGGCGTTCTGCAGGAGCCGGGCCGCGTGATGGGCAGCGATCGGCTTGCTGCCCCGCCCCATGCGCAGCGGCTCGTAAATGTTCAGGGCTGCCTGTTCCAGCGATACGTTGTTCTCGCGCCACTTGATGACCTCGTCTCGCGCGGAGCGGTCGAGGTCGGCGAGCTTGTCCGCGGTGGGCCAGGTGGTCTTGGAAGCGACGGCGGCGCGGACAGCCTGGTGCATGAGGGTCGCCATGGTCCAGGAGGCGGCGGCCAGGTCGTACTCCAGGGTCCAGTGATCGGAGACGAAGGTGCGTACGTGGCCGCTGTCCTTCGTTTTCAGTGCTGCGACGTGTTTGTCGATCTCTTGTTCGGTCATCTCTGCCGAGCACTTCAGTTTCTTGCGCATTTCGGAGGAGGTGCCGGCGGGAACCAGGTCGCGGTCTCGGATGCAGGCCACCGCGACCGGGATCTGCTCTCCTTCGCGCTGGAAGATCCGGCTGTAGCGGAAGAGGCCGACGCCGCCGACGTCGACGACACTCACGCCGCATGCGTTGAACGACTTGCCGATGGCCTGTGCGAGCGCGGGCAGGACGATGGCTTCAGCGTCGCCTTCGACGATGGCGACGCTGCGGGCGAAGAACAGGTTGGCTTTGGTCACGTCCAGGAAGCGGGTGAGGAAGGCGTAGTCGCCCTCGTCAAGGTGGGTCAGCCCTGGGGCGAGGCGGAAAGTGGATCCGCGGGCGACGAGGGTGAGGTGTTCGACCGGGATGGCTGATGCGAGGTTGGGGCTGTGGGTGGAGAGGATGACCTGGACCGGTGGTGTCCCGGCCGTCTTGGCCACGTCGGCGCGGTCGCGCAGGAGGTCCATGATGCGGGTCTGAAGCTGCGGGTGGAGGTGGGCTTCGGGTTCCTCGATCAGCAGAAGGGGCGCGAAGGCGCTGTTGTTGTTCAGCAGGAGGAGTTCGGCGGCCATGAACAGGGCGTTGTTGTAACCAAGGCCGTGCCTGGTCCACTCTCCCGTGCCCGCGAACAAGGTGAGTTCCAGGCGTTCCAGGGCCCGGGCGAGTGTCGCATCGCCTGCGACACCGATCTCGCCGCGCAGGATGTCGGAGCCGATGGAGAACTTCTGGAGGTATCCAGTGTTGATGTCGTCCCGGGCTGCGGTCACCGCGTCGTTGTCGCTGATCTGGCGTTCCGTGCGACGCAGGATGCCGACCAGGGTGCTCGCGCTGCCAGTCACCTCGTTGAAGTCGTCCTCGCCTTGGGCGCGCATCGCCGGGTAGCTGGCCAGGATTTGTGACAGCCGTGATCCACGGCCCGAGCGCAGCTCTGCCTCGGCATCCCGCAACGGGCGGAGATAGGTGGCTTTCAGCAGCTCACGCGCGGCGCCGTCCAGGGCCGGCCCCTGCCCGTCGCGGCCGGTACGTGTCGTCACCGCGACGCGGTGGGGACGCAACGGGTCCATCAACTCCGCTTTGACAGTGACGTAGAGGGCGACGTTGCCGTCGCCGTCCGCGGTGAGCAGTTCAAGGAAGACTGCTTGTTCCTCCGTCGTCAGCTCCTTGAAACCGCATGTGATCTTGAAAGCCCCTGCACGTCCGTCTGAACCGACGTGGAAGTCGTCACGCGTGATGCGGTAGAAGTCTGCCGCGGTCGTCTGCAGGCACAAGCGGATCGCGTCGATGATGGCGGTCTTGCCGCTGTCGTTCTCGCCGACGAGGACGTTCGTGGCGGGGCCGAAATCCAGGCTCAGGCTGGCGTCTCTGTCACCGTCCTTTTGTGGCGTTGCGCCGAAGATCCTGAAGTTCTCTGCATACAAACAGGCCAGGTACAACGACGCCCCCACCTTCGCGCCAAGGCCTGGACCCCGTTGGTACAGGCGCTTGCAACCGGCACCACAGCCCCACCCGTGTGCGGTTCCGGCACATCATACGAGCACGTAGGCCTCACCGGACCCTGTACGCCCATTGAGCCACATTGATCCGATCGCCGGGGCTGCCGTCCACAGCACGGAAGCGGGTACTTCTGAGAAGGTCCCGGCAGCATCGCGAAAACTATACGCACTAGCAGATGCCAACTACAGAAAACCGGCGCACGCTCAGAATATTTCGGAGCCACCTCACCATTCGGCGGTGATCAGCAAGGCCATCGAAAACCCTCTTTTCGCCGCCGGATATCTCCGTAACCCCGTTCGCCTCCCGTCAGGCGATTAGATTTCACCGCCGTCTCGCCCGCACGTGTCGTTGAGAAGCCGGCCCGGCGGCACATCCAGTCCCGCCGCAATGTCGAGAAGCGTCAGCACACTCGGATTCCGTTGGCCGTGCTCGATGTAGATGAGCCCCCGGAAGCTCAGTCCGCTGCGCTCCGCAAGGAGTTCCAGACTGTAGCCACGTTCCTCCCGGAGTCGTCGGATTTGCAGACCAATGGAGAGCAGCCGGGGGTCTGGAAGCGGTCGAGATGCAGGCACACTGCGACTCGACCGTCACCCCATCAGGCGCACCATGAACAGTTGTGCATAACTACGGAACGTAGCGGAAAGCGTGCACCGAGAAGGTTTACCTCGGGCGCACATGTCAGCCCGGGGAAGTGCAGTCGAACCTCCGCACGGGTGGCAGCAGCCAAGACCGCAGCCAGCGACGGAGATAGAAGCCGAGCCGACGAACAGGTACGAGGGCCATGAACGAGAGAAGCGAGCCGTTCGACCGCTGGCACAAGTCGTATCCGAAGCCTGAGCGCGGAGAAACACCGTGCAGGTGCGGCACCAAGCGACGTCCGTTGTATCCGTCTTCAGATCACACCCGGGGGCTCCAGTGGCAAGCGCGTTACACAGACATCGCCGGAACTCCAAGGCGCGTCTCCTTCGCTTCATGGCAGGAGTGCCGTGACTATCTGGACGGAGTCGGCGCGGCCGCCCGCTCTGAAGTACCGAAAGAATTCAGCGCAAGCAGTCTTTCTGTTGAGTTCTATGCACGAGAGTTGATTGAGCGAAGACGGACGCGAGGCAAGAAGACGCGTACAACGAACAACTACGCGGCTCATCTGAACAACTATATCCTGCCATTTGCCGGTCATCGGATTGCGGGCACACTCCGCCGTCGGGACTCCACCGCATTCATCGACTTCCTTCTCACTCAGCCCAGACTCCGTTCCATGTACACAGTGGTACAGATCTTCAAAACGTGGCGCATTCTGATGCACTACATGCTGGACGAGGATGTTCTCCTGCCGCCCAACATCGTGACGCGCATCGAGCTTCCGGAAGTGACGCCTCGCGTCAGGGTCGCCTTGTCGCCGCTGCAGGTTGCAGCGGTCGCGACGGCCATGCGCCAAGTGGCGCCACGCTACGAAATCATGATCTGGCTCGGAGCTTGCGCAGGCCTTCGCCAGGGGGAAGCCTGCGGGCTGAAAGGCAGCCACGTCGACTGGAGCCGGGGACGGATCACTGTCCAAGAGCAACGCCAACGAGGCAGGGCGGTCACCCTCAAGACCAAGGCCAGCTTCGCCACACTACCCGTTGACGACTTCCTGCTGTTCCAACTGCAACAGCACCGTGCCCAGTTCACTGAACCCGATACCGTCTCCCAAGAGGCCGAACGGCGACGCCTCGCACGCGGCTTCACCGAACCCCTGGCCGAAGACCTCCTCGTGACGAATCGGGTCGGCAGACCGGTCCTGTACAGCGACTTTCACGACAAGTGGCGGAAAGCATGCAGGCTGGCGCGTCTCCCTGAAGGGACACGTTTCCATGACCTGAAGCACTTCTACACGAGCACTTTGGGCGCCTGCGGACACCACGACCCGAAGACCGTCCAGGCGCTCTCCCGGCACGCAGAGTTCTCCGAGACCTGGGACACCTACGCCCACCCCCCGCTGGCCGTGGAGAACGCCACGGTGACCGCGTTCACCCTCGCCTTCGGCCACAAAAGCAAGACCGAACCGATCCCGGCCCAGCGTCGCCCTGCGCTTCATGAGCGACGCTGAGGTCTGATGAATCAGGCCATTGTTCGGTTGCCATCTGGCAGCACGGGATGCCGCCGGACACCCTTGTGACGTGGGAACCGTGCGAGCGGAGGGGGCCTCATGGAAGACACACCGAGCGCAGCCGAAGTACTGGAACGTCTGTTACAACCGGTCGTGGTCGCCACCAACTCCACAAGCACCCTCGTCGGCAGCGTCGACGCAGCCGCGCGGAGCGAAGACAGCAGGAGGCGCAAGGCACACGAGCGCAAAGCAGAGGAGGCCGAGAGGGAAGGCAAAGCCCGCCCGGAAACCCCACCCGCTCTGCGGCGCAAACCTGGGCTTCAGGCACTGCCCGAATCGGAGTTGCAGCGGTCCGTCCGGTTGCCGTACATCACGCTGCTGCACCGACTCGCCCGCGGGATGTCTCTCACCCGTCGGGGTGCGGCGCGCGGACTCGCAGAGCACTGGGGGAGCCTGAAGTACGTCCAGGCTCTGCGGGCAGGAAAGGGGTCATACCTCTGGCTGTCTTCGGAAGGGCGGCAGATCGCCAAGCACTACAAGACGCTGCAGTCCGAGGAACTGGGCCAGGCGTTCGCTCTCGTGCTCGCCGAGCACATTCTGCGGAGCCGCTTTCCCGGCTACGGAGTGTCGATCCTTCATTCCGACACGGTCCTGCGGGCCGGCTGGGCACTGAACGCCTCCGAGAAGAAGAAGGACGAACCCGGCGCCAGTGTCAGCTACCGCTACCGGCCCCACTTCCTGGCGGAGGTATGGAAGCCGTCACATCCCTCTGTCATCGTGCCGATCGCCTGCAAGGGCAACCACAGTGGGGCTGCTGTTTCCCATGAACAACTGGCCTCATGCGCGGCGTACGCCGACGGCCTGCATGTGGGGGCGTGGAACCAGACGCCCGCGCTGCTGTTCAGCACCGAGCTTCCCCTGGACGGGCCAGTCGCTGTCCATGCCCTTCATGCGCCGGGCGTAGGGGCGCGTCTCACCGTCCCGAGTGGGGGGAACACCGCGGACGTAGACCTGGACGAGCTGCCGCGGCAGGAAAATCACTTCCCCGGCATCGAGCCTCCCGCGCAAAGTGATCGGACCTCCCCTCCCCTGCCCGGTTGCCAGGTCAAGCCTGAGCACTTCGCCTGGTTTCAGCAGACCTTGGGTCACACCGACGCCGCTGGGCTGACGGCCTTTGCCGGGTCAGGACGCGCCACCGCGCGCCTCCTCACCAACCGGCAGGGCAGCGAATTCTTCGAAACGTTCGAACATCCCGCTGCCGGCAGCGTGCAGGACATCACCCGCACCCTGCTGGGTGACGTCTTCGCCGGGACGGACTACATTTTCCGCCTCAACGGCCAGCACGTGGAGGCCTTCTCCGGCGCCCAGAAGGATCTCTTCAAGCACCTGGCGAGGGGAACCGACCGCAGCAGCCACAAGACCCAGGTATCTCGGTGGCGCACGCAAACCCACAGCCACCGGACATCATGGCCTCGTACCGGCTGGGACAGCGGATGGGGCGGTCCGGTCTCCATCCACCAGGACGGAACTGTCCTCGCCATCCGACCAGTGAACGTGACTAAGAGGTCCTAACAAAGGCGTTGGACGTGGCGGTGGGTGATGAGGCAGACGGCGAGTCCGAGGAAGGCTTCGTGGATGTCGTCGCGTCGTTCCCAGCGGATGCGCAGGCGGCGGAAGCCGTGCAGCCAGGCGATCGTGCGCTCGACAACGTAGCGGAAGATGCCCAGGCCGGTGCCGTGTGGCTCGCCCCGTCTGGCGATCACGGGCCGGATGCCGCGCTGCCAGAGCTGGCGGCGGTAGATGTCGTGGTCGTAGCCGCGGTCGGCCAGCAGAGCGTCCGGCCGCCGGCGGGGCCTGCCGACCCGGCCCGCGACGGGTGGGATCTTGTCGAGGAGGGGCAGCAGCTGGGTGACGTCATTGCGGTTTCCGCCGGTCAGCGATACCGCGAGCGGGATGCCCTGACCGTCGACGATGAGGTGGTGCTTGCTGCCCGGCCGTGCGCGGTCGACCGGGCTCGGTCCGCTTTTGGGCCCCGTCGGGCAGCCCGCACGTGCGAGGAGTCGATCACCGCCCGCTCCCAGTCCAGCCGGTCCTTCGACCTCAGCTCGTTCAGCAGCAGCTGGTGGAGCTGGTCCCAGACGCCGGCCTCGTTCCAGGCCGCAAGGCGCCGCCAGCAGGTCATGCCCGAGCCGAAGCCGAGTTCCTGGGGGAGGTACTCCCACTGGATGCCGGTGTGCAGCACGAAGAGGATTCCGCACAGGGCCTGCCGGTCCGGCACCCGCGGTCTGCCCTGGACCTTCTTCGGACCTGGCGTCGGCAGCAACGGCTCGACCAGCGACCACAGTTCATCCGACACGATCCACGGCCGCGACTGACGGTTTCCCATACCCAGACCTACGAGCAGAGAGGCCGACAGCCTCATGATCAGCGGCTTTTGTTAGAGCCAGTAAGACACACCACTAGGGTCCGTCTTCAAACGGATCTTGCCCAGAGCAGGAACGATGCGAGGCTGACCGCCGCTTCGTAAGAAGTAGCAGTCTTCTCGTATCTGGTGGCGATGCCGCGGAAGCCCTTGAGCCGGTTGAAGCAGCGCTCGATCACGTTGCGCCGCCGATAGGTCTCCCCTTCGAACCCTAGCCGTCGGCCGCCGTAGCCACCGCGCCTCAGCCGGTGCCGTCGCTGGTCGATCTTCTCGGGGATGGTGTTCGCGATGCCACGTTTCCGCAGGTAGGCACGGAAGCCGCGGGAGCTGTAAGCCTTGTCTGCGATGACCTGGTCGGCCTGCACCGCGGCCGGCCCAGGCCGGTGCGGGGAACACCGATACGTTCCAGCAGAGCACGTGCGCAGACGCTGTCGTGGCGTGGGTCCAAGACGGCCTGTCGGCATCCCAGGACAGCGCCTGCGTGGTGATGAAGGTTTGCCAGAGGCGGGCGACGAGCAGGGCATCCTCGCAAGGATTGTTATCGACGACATGCCGTGCATGCCAGCACGCTTGCCCCAGAACCCGCCCTGAAACTAGCTGACCCACCGTCCCCAGGGCGGACAACGACAGACGGGAGCCGAACCTTGGCGTTCCAAGGCAAGACCAAGCGCATCCAGCAACAGTTCCCTTCGCCGGAGGAGCTCTATCTCAGCGGCACGCTGCCTCGGACTAACGCTGCAGTCGATGGGCTCTGGCTGCACCAAGGTGATGTCATCCGAGCGTATGCCGAACACCATCACAAGACGCCGGACCTCGCCCTTGAGCTGCCGACAGGATCCGGTAAGACGATTCCCGGCCTGCTGATCGCCGAGTGGGTGCGGCGGAGGAGCGAAGGGCCCGTCATCTATGCAACTCCCACTAAGCAGTTGGCGCGTCAGGTGCTCGCGACAGCGCGCCGCGAGGGTGTTCCGAGTCACCTGCTCATCGGGAGTCACAAGCGCTGGGACATCCTCGAACAGAGTGCCGTGGAAGGCGCCGAGGCGATCGGCATAACCACCTATAGTGCAATCTTCAACAGCAGTCCAAAACTTCCAGAGCCCCGTCTGATCGTCCTCGACGATGCGCACGCTGGCGAGCAGTTCGTCGGTGCGGAGTACGGCCTCACCATCCGCCGCTACGAGGACCCCGAGGCGTATGAAAGCGTCCTCGACGCGCTGTCCTCGTTCCTATCTGGGCTGCTGCTTCAGCGCCTCCGGGGCGAACCTGACCCCGGTGCGCATCACCAGGTGCGACTCCTCCTTCCTGTAATCAACCCGAGTGCCCTCGGAAGGCTCGACGCGGCACTCGCGAAGCTGCCAGCGCCGTACACGTTCGACTTCGCGATGATCCGTTCGGGCTTGGTGTCCTGCTGTGTCTACCTTTCGTACGGCGGGATTCAGATTCGTCCGGTGATTCCCCCGACGTTCGAGAATCGGATCTTCTCGCGCGCTGAGCAGCGGATCTACCTGTCGGCGACGCTTGGATCCGGAGGCGAACTCGAACGAGCTTTTGGCCGTGAGCACATCATCAGGATGCCGCTGCCCACCAAGACTCCACCGCGCTCTGGGCGTCGGCTCTTCGTGTTCCCTGACCTCGCAGCGGGTGGGGATGCGCTCGGTCTGACAAGGCGGATCGTCGGTGTCACGAATAAGGCGCTGGTGCTGAGCCAGGAGACTTTGGCGAAGACTGAAGCGGCCGCAGCTGACCTCGCGGGCGAAGGCGTTCCGGTCATGGGGCGAGACGATGTCGAGCAAGGTCTCGACTCATTCGCCATGGCGCCGACGGGTGTGCTCGGGCTGGCAAACCGCTACGACGGCCTAGACCTTCCGGGCCAAGCCTGTCGTATCGTCGTGCTCGGCGGGAAGCCTGACGCGGTCGGGTTGCAGGAGAAGTTCCTGAGCGAGCGTGCCGAAGCAAGCGCCGCCCTCGCCGAACGTCTTCGAACGCGCATCGTTCAGGGAGCGGGACGGTGTACACGAGGGCCCAACGACTACGCCGTCGTTGTGGTGCTCGGGTCAGACATCACGAGGTACTTCAGCCGGCCGGAGAACCGCGAGGCTCTTGAGCCCGAGCTGCAGGCCGAGGTCGAGTTCGGGTGGCAGAACAGCCGCGGTACCGATCCTGACGAGGTCATCGAGAACATCGAGATGTTCCTCGAACACGATGCCGCCTGGCGGGAAAATGGCGAGCCGCTCGTGGCAGAGTTCCGGCAGGACGCGGTGAAGGTCGAGGCACCGGGTGCGGAGGCGCTCGGTTCCTCAGCCGCTTCGGAGGTCAAGGCATGGCACCTGGCCTTCCGAGGCGAATGGATCGCTGCGAGCGAGCAGCTGCAAGAGGCGGCGAGACAGGTCGGCACCGGTGGTCAGAGCACCCGCGGCTATCGCGGTCTCCTGCTGTATCTCTCGGGGGTCTGGCTACATCTCGGAGCGGAGGACGAGACCCAGCGCGGGCGGGCGAGGGAGCTCGTGCGCCAAGCGGCCGCCGCGTCGGAAGTGCGTGGCACCTGGCTTAAGGAAATGCCTCAGCTTCCTGGGACCGAGGAGGTTTCACTCGCGAGCATGGACGTGGTCGCTGTGAGTACGATCGTCGCGCGCCTGCGGGGTCCACTTCGCCCGAATCGCGTGAACGATGACCTAACGAAGATGCGTGAGGCGCTGGCACAGGACGAATCAACGGTCTACGAGGGAGGGCTTACCGCCCTCGGATCGTTCCTTGGGGCTGAGTCCTCCAAACCCAAGGGGCAGGGAAGGTGTGACTCAGCTTGGGTATGGGGCACCACGATCTGGATGACTGTCGAGGCTAAGTCCGAACAACACGCCGACGGCCTCTTGCCGCTCCATGACATCAGGCAGGCGAACACGCAGCTCGATCAGTTGGCGGCGGATCGTTCCGTGGACCACCCGCCTGCCGGTAGTCCGGCGATCATCGTGTCGGACCGTCTCACCGTCGATCCGCAGCACGCCCCTGCCGCGAACGCCAACGTCTACCTCGCTTCGACCGAGACTGTCGAACAGATCGCCGGTGACGTCTCCATCGTTTGGAGCGATCTACTTACCAGCGCGGCAGGAATCCAGGCAGAGCAGGCACTGCGACAGCACGTTCGATCGGTGATGACGGAGCACGGGTGTCTTCCCACTCAGGTCATTGACCGTCTCACGCAGAACAGGATTCGTCCGGGTGCCTGAGAGGAAGCGACTGCCGTCCCCGCCAGACGGAGGACTAGATCGCGGGGCGGCCGACTGGGAGGCGCTAGTGTCCTCAGCCGGAGGTTTCTCGGCAGCTCTCCCTCGATCGGCCAGGTCGCGCGCCTCCATCGCCCACATGAATCCCGCCTCGGCACGGGTGTGCGGCAAGGGGTTCCTTGCCTCACACCCCCGCCCCGGTTAGCGCCGTGCCTGGTAGGCGAACGGGTTCGCGAGCTGGGCGCCGTCCCAGTCCGTCGCCACCTTGACGGTCGTGATGTGACGGAGACCAGCCGCCTGCGCGGCCTCCAAGACGTCGGCCGGCTCGATGTACTGGGGACACCGGAGGTGCGGGTAGAGCAGCCAGATCACCCCGCCGCCGACGCCAGCCGCCCGGCGTCGTCGGCCAGGATCCCCTCCAGATCCCCGTCCTCGTCGCAGAACCAGCGCACGACCATCGACACCTTCTCCGGGTGGTCCTCGCTGAACGGCGCGGCCCCGGTCAGGTCGCGACCCAGCGCCGCCGCAGGGTTCGACGTCGTCCCGGCGCCCGGCGCACCGACTGCTTCCGGGCCGCGGAGTAGCCCCCATGCCTTTCGCAGCTCGGCGGAGCTTACGTCCGTGAGGGAGCCTTGGCGGTGCTGTAAGCCGGCGCAGTCAGCGCCAATTTGGTCAGTAGCTTTCCAGCCCAGGTCCCATAGGACAGCGATGGCACACTGGTAGTGGCCGGTGGCCTGGATCGGCTTCTGGCTCTCGGGATACAGGTCGCAGGTGAGGATCGCGATGATCTCGACGTACGCGCGTAGAAGGTGGCGGCGGCCGGCGGGGGCGCGGGCGACGGCCTGATCGAGCAGGCGCCGCCGGACGGCGAGGCGGTCGTCCTCGTGCTGGCGGTAGTAGATGCAGGCGCCGGCAACGTCGCGGAGCGGGTCGCCGGTCATGGTGAAGGTGCCGAGAAGTCAACGACCGCGGACACGGTTCCGGCAGCCATTAGGAGGTTCTCTGGGTAGAGGTCTCCGTGGACGACGGCCTCGGGCCCGGTGTAGTCGCTGTCGAGCAGCGAGGCGCTCGGCTGGGACAGACCGCAGCGTGCTACGGCGCGGAGGCAGGTGGCCTGGTGCAGAGTCACGCCGCACCAGGCCACCGCCAACTTATCGGCTCTCAATCCACCAGAGGACTCCGGCGAACAGTGCTCCTCCCGCTCCCGACGCCGCCCCTCGAACGAGAGCGAACATCGCGGTACGACTGAGCCGACGCGTCGTGCTGCTCCGGCGCTTCTTCACAGCAACCCCCAGATCTCTTCGATCCCGGCCCTGTGCCGGGGTCAGCACGAGGTTCCAAGGGAGAGCCACCGCCCGTCCTAAAGTGCGGGCGGTACGGGCAAAGCCGCCCTAAGCTGCTGGTCACGACCCTGCCCGCCTCGGGTAAGCCGGGCACGGCGACGACTCGGGCACCCAAAGGAGGCTGCGATGACTGCGGGTGACGCGCGCAGGTTGTACAGCGAGCTGTACGCGCTCAGGGCCCGTGCAGAGACAACCAGACGAGCCAAGGGTCAGCCGTTCTCGCAGCGGGAGATGCGCACGGTCCTGAGTAAACCCCCCTACTCGATATCGTTCCGAGGCCAGGCCATCAGCGACTGGCTGCCTGACGACCCGGCCAGGGCCCAAGTCCCCCGGGACGCGGAAGTCGTGTGGGCTGTGGTGCGCTTGTGGTCCAACTGGGCCGGTGAAACGGACGCCAACGAGCGCTACTGGCGCACTCTCGTCGAACGAGCGCAGCCAGTCCGGGCCCGACCCCGGCAAGACGACTCCCAGCCCGGTGATCTGCCCCCGGAACAGCGGCTGCGGTGGAGCAACCTGCCGCCCCGCACAGCGTGCTTCACTGGCCGGGACGATCTGCTGCAACAGCTCGACTCCCTCCTTGCCGACGGTCCGGTCTGCGTGGCCGCACTGCGAGGAATGGGGGGCGTCGGCAAGACACAGCTCGCCCTGGAGTACGCACACCACCATCACGCCGCAGGAACGTACGACATCGCCTGGTGGATCCGCGCAGAGCAGCACGCCGCCATGAAGGAGGACCTCCTCACTCTGGCGCCTCATCTCGGCCTATCCGCTGGAGCAGACATCCGCACGGTTCTCTCAGAACTCAGCCAGCGCTCGAACTGGCTACTCGTCTACGACAACGTCACCGACCCCACCTCCATCGAGGGACACCTTCCTACGTCCGGCCACATAATCTTGACCAGTCGATCCCGTGGCTGGAGCCGCTACGCACGTCCACTCGACGTCGGTCTGTTCCATCCCCCCGAGTCGGTGACATTCTTGTCTGCTCGCACTGGAAGCAACGAGCCCGAAGCCATAGAGCTGGCCGAGGAACTAGGACATCTCCCGCTCGCCCTGGCACAGGCCGCCGCCTACTGCGAGGAGCACCAGCTCTCGATCCGTAGGTATCTCCAGCTGTTCCGGTCACCGCGGGTCAGGGAGCGGCTCTTGGAGACCGGACTTCACTCGGCCGAGTACCCCGACAGCGTCGCCACGACCTGGCTGCTCCACGTCGAGTATCTGCGGAAACACAGACCCTCTGCACTGCAACTCCTGCGGCTGTGTGCGTTTCTCCACCCGGACTCCATCCACCTCGACTTGCTCCTGTCCAGATACCACTTGCTTCCTGATCCCCTCGCCAGCGCGGCCAACTGGCTCGACACGCAGTTAGCCAGAGCCGTGGAGGAGGTGCGTGGAATCCCCTTCGAGGCCAAGGAGGACGTCATCGGCGCGCTGGTCAAGACAGGGCTGGTCACCCGCCTGGACGACGCATCCGTGAGGGTCCATCGGCTCGTCCAGGCGGCAACGAAGCAGGAAATGGGCAACGAGCGTGCGACAGCATGGCGCACCTACGTCGACCTGCTCCTGCATGCCCTGCACCCCTACCCACCGTTCCCCGTGGAACCGGAATGGGATGCAACTCTGGGAGAACTGCGCATCCACGGCGATCATCTGGCCAGACTGCTCCTCGACGGTGTCCCAAAGGAGGAGCCAGTCCAAATCGAGCGACTAGTTGCACTGGTGGACTTCACCAAAGAGGGAACGCATGAGGTCATCACAGACTTTGAGTACACCTACGAATGCATGCTCCGCCTGACGGAAGCCTTTCACCAGGAAAGTAAGCCATTCCTGGCCGCTCTCGCACTGTCGAACCTCGGGTACGTTCGCTGCCTGACCGGTCGACACACTCAGGCTCTGGAAGCCATGGAAGCGGCCTCCGCTGCACTCGATGAGGTGTTGCCTTCGATGGATCTAGCGGGCCTGCAGGAGGCGATCCAAGCCTGCCGGTCACACACCGCGCGCCGAGAGGCTGCTGACGAGTCGGATGACACCGTCGTCGTCATCATCCATGAGAACGCCGCCCTCGACCGTGTCGCAGAGTTCGCTGGAGTAGACGGGCGAGTCGTACCGGCCTTCATCGTCATGCCCGGGCAGAACCAGATCACCACGGATCTAGCGACGGCCCTCGGGCATGAAACGGACGGGAAGCTCCCGTACCCGTTCACCCCGCTATGGCGCTGACTTCAGGGCATATCGGCTGTATGGCTGAGCTGTTGAGGGCCAAGCGGGTGTGGGCTTGAGCTGGAACTTACGCCAGATCCGGCCGCCGGTGGACTTCGACAGGCCGCTGTGCTCCGCCATCGATCTGCGCGACCAGTGGGTGGCGTTCTTCGGGCTCTTCTCCAGCGTCGTGACCACGACTGCTTCCACCTGATCAACGCTGATGGTGGGCGGCCGGCCCGGCCGGGGCTCGTCGACCAGGCCATCAAGCCGTTCCGCCAGGAACCGGCGCCGCCACTCTTGAATGTCCATCGCTGCAGTCGATTACGTGAGTACGCGGCACAGCATGACTGGCTCACCATCGTGCAGCTATGCACCCGACCTCAATCCGGTCGAGGGGGCTCGGTCAGGTTGGAGGCGCCGGCCGAGGCCCGGTGCAGGAAGACCGCTGCCTCT
Source organism: Streptomyces sp. CS113 (assembly GCF_002188365.1). NCBI lineage: Bacteria > Bacillati > Actinomycetota > Actinomycetes > Kitasatosporales > Streptomycetaceae > Streptomyces > Streptomyces sp. CS113. The sequence continues at coordinate 6,127,630 of NZ_KZ195574.1, read as the reverse complement.
CGCAAAGCAGCGGTCCGGGTGCACCTACCCAGTAGCACACCACATCAGGGCGCACAGATTGCCTGCCTCGAACGCCGGTCACGCCAGCGTGAGGGGTCGGCCGCTGCGCTGGCTCTGTCCGAGGGTGCGCCTCACCGGTTGACCGGAGTAGGCGGTTTCGTCTACAGATCGCCCTGGTGGAAGGAGCGTGCCGCTGCCATCACTTCTTTGTGCCGGTCGGCCGCGATGGCTTCGATGGGAGAGTCGTCCTCCAGCTGAGGGTTCATTCCCATCATCCATGCGCGTGCGATGTGCCGGTTGTCGCAGTTGGCAATGTACTGGAAGGCTTGGACGGCTGCGCGCATCCTGAACTCGGCGTCGACGCGGGGAGCGTTGCGTCCCCCGGCCCACCGGCCGACCTGTTTGGCGTCCTCGATCCCGGCGATGAGGGCGACGATGCGCTGGCTGAAGGTGTCTTGCAGGAAGCGCGCGATCTCGGCGGTGGACATCTCTGCGGCGTTGCGGTGCGCCCGAGCGTCGGCCTCGGCGAGGGATTCTCGCTCCGTCTGCATAATCTCCTCTTTCCTCCCGACTGTCGCAGTCGGCGGAGGATGGGCGTGCTTGTGCGCGCCAGGCTGGGGTGTGGGGGCTCGGTCAGAAGCTGCTGCGACGGCGGTGACGCTCGCCACGCGCGCTGTGATCCGGCTGGCTGCTGGGGGCAGCGCACCACTTCAGCCTCATGGATACGGTGCGGTCGGGGGTCGTTCCCCGTGCTCCGTTCCGGTGCTGTGGTGTGGTTGCGGGTAAGAAACCGATGATGACCTGCTCATTCTCCAACATGCTTTTGCCTCCGTGGTGTTGACTGAACCTTACCCGTTTACACGGTACCTACTCCATGGCTTTCCCACCTGAAAACCCTCTAAAAAGCGCCCTTAGAAGGGGGCTGCAAGACGCTGAGCTGGGACGTTCCGACCGTGCAACAGGTTGCAGAAGTGTGACGTGGACTCGGGAGTGAGGACCGGATCGGGGGACATGGCGTACGTCCAGACGACGTAGTCGGCTCAGTGCACGGTGAGGCCGTACTCCTTGGCCACAGCTTGGAGGCCGGTGTCTTCCAAGCGGACCGGGCATCGTTCGACCTCGGTGAGCTCAGTGTCGCGCAGGATGGCCCAAATGCGCCTGCCTCCGTAGGTGCTGCGGTAGGTGATCCCTTGGACGAGCAGGTGCCCGTGGTCGTTCCGTTGCGCGACGGCCCATGCAGCGATTTGCCGGGCGATGCGGCGGTCCTTGCCGTGGATGTGTTCATCGGTCAATGTCCCGCTGACGCCGAAAGCGCTCAGCTCCTCCTTGAGGTCGATCGCCAGCACTGCGCGAGTCTCGTCGCTGTCGACGTCGAGGAACTGGGCCAGCGGTGTGGGACGCAGCCGGAGCAGGATCCGGTCCTCCCTCCAACTGGACGGCAGGTGACCGATGGCCATGAGGTCGGCGTTGTTGGCACCGGCGTTGCCCATCTCGGCTCTCACTCTCGGAGCGATCCGGAACAGCGCCAGTGCCTCCGCAAAGCAGCCGACCCTGTCGGTGGCGCAGTAGAGCATTCCGTAGGAGTACAGGCTGAAGCGGCCGGCGGAGGATCTGTCCAGTGTCTCGGGCTCGACCTGGTTGTAGGCAAGGGGCTCTCTGGCCCTTCCGATGCGCCACACACCGGCCGGAGGGGCCGGGGTCAAAGTGACAGGAGGGATCGTCATCGACTCTGTCCCTCCACTGCCGTGCCCTGGTGCCTCCTTGGGTGTGCCTGGGTGACCGCCTGACGCGTCCTGCCGTGCATGGTGGACACCGCGGATAACGCAACAATCATCGAGTTCCGGTCCTTCTCGGTCAGAGGATGTTCGACACGCGGGGTGCAGACAATGACCTGCCGATTGTTTCGTCCGACGGCAGATCCTGTCCGTCGCGTGTCCTGTCGGTGCACGGCGCACATCCGGTGCGTTGATGCACTGTGCGGCGCACGTGTCACAGCCGTGCGTGGTGCAGACGGAACGTCAGGGTTCCGGCTTCGCCGGATGCGAGGAGTATCGAGGTGCCGTCTTCCTTGGGCCCCTTGACCGTCTTCAGTGTGTGCACAGGCCAGCCTGTGACGATTGTCAGCAGATCGCGGTCCGCCGCCGCGTCCCACAGGTGAACGGCCGTCATGCCCGCGGTGGCGAGGACCGTGCGGTTGCCGGGCAGGGCCAGAGACGTCACGGCGCCGAGTTCGCCGTCCTGCGGCGACATCTCGGCAACGCTCCTTCCGGTCGCCGGGTCCCAGACCTTCAGGGTGCCGGACTGACCCGCGCTCGACAGGAGCACCTGCCCATGAGGCCCTCGGACGAAGGCGACGTCGTTGATGATCCCCTGGTCGGCTTTGATGGCCGGTGCATGCGGGGCGAGCCGGGAGATGTCCCAGACACGCACGCTGCCGTCGCTGCCCGCAGAGGCGAGCATCGGGAACCGGTCGTCCTGATGGGTGGCGAGACAGTGCACGCTGAGCCGGTGCTGGTCGAAGTCGGCGATCAGCCGGCTGTCGTGGAGGTCCCACACGCAGACGCGGCCGTCGGCGCTGGCACTGGCCAGGAGGTCTCCCCGTGGACTGGTGAGGGGCACCATCGCCAGGACGGGAAGGTAGTGGCCGCTGAGCCGGGAACCTGTCCGAGTCTGAGTCGAGGGGTCGAAGCAGACAATGGTGAAGTTCTCCAGTGCTGCAGCCAGTACGAGCTTGTCCTTGACACGCGGCCAGGCAAGTGCGGAGACCTGCTGACCCTTGATCAGGGTTTTCGGATGGCCGGTTGCCGTGTCGTACAGGACAATCCTGGATCCCCGTGCCGCGGCAAGGACGTAGGGCGGGTCAGGCGACAGTGCGGAGGCGGTGACGCGTGTCCATGCTCGTGGCGCCTGTGTGAAAGTAGGCTGGTCCACGCTCCAACTGCGGACCAGGTGGTCGTCCCCTGCGGTCAGCAGCTTGTCGTGCCGCCGGCCGCGTAAAGGGGCAAGCGCGGTGACGGGTGCACTGTGCGCCGACAGGACGCCGGCGCGCTCAAGCGTCGGGATCTTCCACAGGCAGACGGTTCCGTCGCCCGCAGCAGAAGCCAGCACCGGTTCCTCGTCGAGGCGTGTCAGGCTCAGCGCAGTAACGGGTTGTGTGTGCCGTGCTGTGACGATCGCGGGTGCCATCAACAGGTGGCTGCCGGCATCGTGCAGCGATACGATGCCGGCTTCGTCTGCGACGGCATACCAGCCGGGTCGTGGCAGGGAGATGAGGGCGCGGACGCGTGCAGCATGCCGCGAGCGAGCGACCGAAGTGACCCCGTCGAAGTGGTAGACGGTGTCGTGCTGGCTGAACAGCAGTCCGGGCCGGTCCTCGCCATCAATGCCGCACAGGATCGCTGAGGGGTCTGTCAGACCGGACAGCGGGACACTGCGGGGAAGGAAGCGGCCTGTGTCGAATACTGCGACGTGTCCGTCGCTGAATGCAGCCACAACGAGCGGCAGGGAGCTCTGCGGTTTGTACCGTGCGAGCGAGCTCACCCACGTCCGCTCTCGTCGGGGAATGACCTCCTGGACGAGTTTGCCAGTGGCACTGTCGACGGCGCAGACACGCCCGTCGGTTCCGGCGGTGATGAGGATTCCACTCTTGAGGACCAGCAGGTGGCTGATCGCACCGTGGTGCACCTGCAGCGGCGTATGCGCGAGGCTGCCGTCCAGACGATGAAGGCGGAGGATGCCGCCGCGATCACCGGATGCGATGCGTGCGGGCGTGCCGTCGGCCGCCGCGTCGATGTGCGCAAGGGACGCCACGGACTGGGGGGGTGACGTCCAGGCGGGCACGGGGCTGACGCAGTCGCTCCACAGGGGGGTGACAGGAGACGCCGCAAAGGTCCCGCGTGGCTCCGACTCGGACTCCTCCGGTCCGGGTCGTGCCGCGTGGTAAGCCAGTCGCAGGCTGGTCAGCCGGGACAACGGGTCTGCGTGGCGAGCGAAGAGCTCGATGCCGGCCCAGGACCGCAGCCACTGCTGCTGGCCGGGGGTGCCGTCGTCGACGGCCAGCAGGCGCCGGACCTCGGAACTGGTTTCCCAGGCCAGTAGTGCCGGCGGCACGTGGTGATCGTCCAGAACCCTTCCCTCTGCGGCGTGTTCAGCCAGGTGCCTGCGCAGATAGGGGTGAGGCGGAACGGCGGGATCGTCGGGCACCAGTCCGGCCAGAGCCGCAGCAATCCTCTTCTGGATGTCCTCGTACTGCAAGTCGTCCGGATCACGCATCACCGGCCCCCGTATGCAGCAGATCAACCGCGTGATTGCGCAGGACATCGGTCAGTTCCTGGTGGGCGGGCCGATACACCCGGCGCTCGTCCTCGACGGAATGGGCGAGGTAGCCGCTGAGCCGGCCGTGCAGCAGCTTCTCGATCATCTCGTCCCATTCCGCAGGAGTGAGCGTACGGTCCACAAGGAACACGTCGGCCACTGTGGGCCACACGTCGGCCCACGGGATGCCCTCCCCCTTGGCATGAGCCGATGCCTTCAGCAAGGCCAGGCCAACATCGGAGGGAAGGCCGTCCTCTGCGACCAGATGCAGATCGCGTGTGAGGAGCCCTTGGACACCTCGTTTGAGCAGCCGCTGCCATGCCTCATCACAGGCGAGTGCCAACGGATCGGCGGCAGTCCTCAGTTGCTGACCAGCCAGCCGGGCGTCGATGAACGAGGGCCAGACCGCCTCTGCAGCCAACTCAGCCACCTGGTCCACTGTTGCTTGGCCGGCGATGCCTGCTATCAGGGCCTGAAGATACTCACGGATGTCGGCCTTGCTGCTCGGGCCGTCGGTCCGTTCCACGCGCGCACCGGGGAGGGCGTCCTTCAGCGCCCTCAGCAGGCTGCGGTCCTGGCCCCCGTCTTGGTCGGTCGGAGGACGCAGGGGAGTGCTGGAGCGTACTCCGATCACCAGCCGGACGGCTGCCGTTTGGCCCTCGTCATCCTCGTCCAGACGCTGCCCGGGCACGCGAGGTCTGGACATCTGACTCAACGGCTTGAGTATGTCCTCGACGATCCGTGTCTGCTCCCGGGCCTCATCAAGACCGTCCACGACCAGGGTCACGGTCCGGCCCTGGTCGTGCACAAAGTCCAGCAGCTGACCCGCCCACACCTCGGCAGCGTCCCTGGATCCCGCATCAGCCGGCTCTGAGCCCAGCGCTCGCAGCAGGTCCTCGGCAACCTGGGCAGCATTACGGCGGTGGGCCAGGACTGCCGCGTCCACCGAGCCAGGAGGGGGAACCGTTTCCGGGGACGCCAGGTCGTACGCCGTCTTGAAGAGAGGACTGTCACGGAACGCCGGTTCGCTCATGAGGACTGCCCTACCCAGCACGGCTGATTTGCCCGTGCCCGCAGAACCTGTGATCAGCAGGACGCCACGCGCCGTCTGAGGGCCGAGGAACGCGGCGACTTTGGCGTTCAGCTCACGCCGCCCGCGGAAGTACCAGCCCCCGTCACGTTCATGTGGCCGGCCCGTGGCCCGGTCGAGCCAGTGCTCCGCGGCAAGGGGCTCTCGTTCCCCGGATGCTCCGAGGAGTTCGGGCATGTGGGTGTATCCCGGATTGGGGAGGCACGGCGACGGCTGATAGTTGCCCCCCTGCACCAGGTGGTGGAGCTTGAACGTCTGTTCCTCGTCCTCCCGTAGCCCTCGCACGTACTCCGCCATGAAGTCCGGCACACTCAGATGCGGAGTGGTGATGCCGGCGGTTCTCCGCAGACGCCGCAGAGCGCTCTCCAGCAGGGTAGGAAACTTCAGAACCGCGATCTTGCTGTCGTGCCCGCAGGTGACCAGCACGTCCAGCCGACTCCCGCGGCGGCGGCTGTGCGCGATGTCCTCGTACAGGCTGGCCAGCTCCGGAGCCATTTTGCCCGCGAAGCACGTGTTGACGATCACGAGGACGTTCCGGGCATTCGAATCCAGCGCCGCCGCAACGATGTCTGCCGTGCGGACTGCTGTGGCCAGAGGCCGGTGCTGCTCCGTCGCCGGGAGTTTCAGAAAGTGCGTGGGCGACTTGACTTTCAGGCCGTGACCTGTGACGAACAGGACGAGAGCGTCACTCGCCAGTCCCCGCACGTTGTGCTGGCGCAAGAAGTCTTCGACGTGGTCTCGGGACTTCAGCGCGGGGGGCGGCACTTGCAAGAAGGCAGGTTCAGGTCCAGGAGTGGCCCACCACTCCCCCACCACGTCCACCTGACGGTCGATGCCCTCGGCGAACGCTGCTGCTTGGTCCCCCTGCCAGTCGTCCTCATCTTCCGCGTAGTCCCGCACCGCCAGTGTGAGTAGAACGCGCTGAGCTGTGCTGACCTCAGCCACTAAGTCAGGACTCTGCCGAAGGTCACCCCCCGTGTGCTGCATGTCACTAGTGTGACACGCATGAACCAGCCCTGGGTGGATTCTCCGGCATATGCAGCCCCGTACACAGAACCTGGCCTGACTCCGGCGGTCACACATGACGCGGTCGTCGTAGTGCCCGGGATCATGGGCAGCGAACTGTTCGACACAACCCTGGAGAAGGTTGTCTGGGGCATATCGAGCACGGGCTGGCTCGCTCGGGCCTGGCTCACGCCTCAGGGACTGACACCCCTCCACCTCAGGGACGAGGAACTCGCAGGAGAATACGGCCGGATCCAAGCACGCCGCCTTCTGCAAACACCGGCGTGGAGTCCGTTCCTGCGAGGCATCGAGCCATACCAACGGCTGCTTCGCACCGTCGAGGCCAGGGTGGCCCACCGTGATGCAGTCATGGCCTTTCCCTACGACTGGCGCCTGCCCGTAGCCGTCAGCGCCTGTCAACTCGCCCGGCAGGCCCGCGAGCACCTGCAACGCTGGCTCAACCACCCCGCACACGCCGAGGCACGCAAGCAGGCCGTCGACGAACGCCCCGCACGCCTCGTGTTCATCGCCCACTCCATGGGAGGTCTCGTCACCTACGCCGCTCTCACCCGCGGCGGCGACACCGACCTCACCGAAGACACCCGAGGTGTCATGACCCTCGGCACGCCCTTCCACGGATCAGTAGTAGCCGCAAACATCCTCAATGCGATCCAAGGCGGTCCGCTGCCCCTCCCGCACCGCCGCCTGGCAGCAGCGGCTGCCACCATGCCGGCGGTCCACGAACTGCTCCCCCGGTTCACATGCCTTGAGGACGGCACCACAGCGCGTCGGCTCACCGCCCCGGACGTAGGCGACCTCGGCGGCAGCAAGGACCTGTATGCCACAGCAGACGACTTCTTCGCCAGGCTCTACAGCACTGCGCTCCCGGTTCTGCGGCCAGTCGTGGGTATCCGCCAGGACACGGTGCAGTCGATGAAGCTTCGCGACGGTCTCGTCGTCGCCTCGGAGTACTGTTTTCGCGCTGACAGCGACGGCACGGTCAAACGAGACAACAACGGGGCTCCCCGCCGCTACCAAAGCTGGGGGGATGGGACCGTCCACCGTGAGTCCGCCTCACTGGATCGCCGTACAATCCCGGTATTTGCTCAGCACGGTGCCCTGGCCAGTGGACGCGATGCCTGCCGGGTTGTCAGTGACTTCCTACTCGAAGACGATCACCTCGGCCCTGAGCAGGCCGCGGACGGCATCGGTCTGAAGACCCCGGACTACGTCACGCCAGACGAGATCTGGGAGTGCACGGTCACCGGCAGCGACGATCCCGCAGAAGTCCGATGCAGCGTCTCCGAAGCGGACGGCACGTGGACGAAAACTCTGTCACTGGACATCACTGGTGACGGCAGGATGAGCACCAGCATCAGTCTCCCCAGCACAGGTCTCTACCGAGTCACCGCACAGGCCGACTACGGGCCAACCGTCACCCAGCTCGTCCTCAGCGGTCCCCGTGAACGGTCTGCATCATGAGGCTGCCGGTTACGGGACTAGTAGTGCTTGGTCAGGTGCGGTTCGTGGTGGCGTGTCTTGTTGATCGGTCGTGTCGTTGACCGGGTGTGCTGGGTGGGGAGTTGGCTGCGGTCCGGTGTGATCTGGAGGACTTCGCGGCGGAGATGTTCGAGCCGTTCGCGCGGGCGGATCAGCGACGATGGGGCGGGGTCTATCTGCGGGGTCTGCTGCTGGACGGCGGGCGTAAGTCGGTGGAGCCGATGGCCGCCCGCCTGGGCGAGGACGGGAACCGGCAGGCCCTGGCCCACTTCGTCACTTCCAGCCCGTGGGATGCGGCGCATGTGCGGGCCCGGTTGTGCGTCCGCGTGCGTGACCCGGCAGTACACCGGCACGGCGGGCAAAGTCACCAACTGCCAGGCCGGCGTCTCTCTGCACCTGGCTTCCGACGGTGCCTCGGCGGCGGTGAACTGGCGTCTTTTCCTGCCCGGGAGCTGGGATCCCGCCTCGCCGAAGGCAGATCCGGCCAAAGTGGCCCGCCGCGCGAGATGCGCCATTCCTGCCGAGGTGGGGCATGTCGAGAAGTGGCAGCTGGCTCTCGACATGATCGACGAGACGCGGTCCTGGGGCATCGAAGTACCCCAGGTCATCGCCGACGGCGGCTACGGGGACGCCGCCGCCTTCCGGCTCGGCCTGGAGACACGCGGTCTCGACTACGTGGTGGGCATCTCGACCACGACCACCGCGCAACCCGAACATGCACAGCCGTGCACCCCGGCCTGCTCCGGCCTGGGCCGACGGCCGGTCCCGGCCTACCCCGAGCCCGCGCAGACCGTGAAGAGCCTGGTCATCGCGGCCGGGAAACGCGCCGCGCGGCCGGTGCAGTGGCGGGAGGGATCGAGGCCGGGCAGTGGCCGCAGCGGACACAAACGCATGTACTCGCGCTTCGTGGCCCTGCGGGTCCGGCCCGCCGGACGTGAGATCCGCAAGGCCACGGCCGGCACCGGGCTCCCGGTCCGCTGGCTGCTGGCAGAATGGCCCGCCGACCAGGACGAGCCCGTGCAGTTCTGGCTGTCCAACCTGCCCGAGACCACCTCCCTGCCCGTCCTCGTGCGCACCGCGAAACTCCGCTGGCGCATCGAGAACGACTACCGCGAGATGAAGCAGACCCTGGGCCTGGCCCACTTCGAAGGCCGAACCTGGCCAGGCTGGCACCACCACGTCACCCTCGTCTCGGTCGCCCACGCCTTCTGCACCCTGCAGCGACTGAGCCGATCCCCAAAAGAGACGGCGTCGGCCTGAGCCTCTACCAAGTCGTTCGCGAGCTGCAGTTACTCCTCGCGATCTGGACCGGCGCCTGCCCCACCTGTCACCGCGACATGCCAGACCCCGCACCAACATGACCAAGCACTACTAGCGTGGGGTAGCAGCACACACGCCTGGTGGCCGTACGGCGCACTCAACCGCGGAGATCCCCTACACCACACAGCGGGACACCATCTGCCCTGCCATGGCATGACGATGCCCGTGCCCCCAGCGTCTCGACGAGTTGATCGCTGAGCTGGGACGTAGGGCACGAGTCAGAAGGCAGCGTCGGCTGCACGGCACCTCGCGAGGGCCTACTCGACGTGCGATGCACAGATCAAGCTGTAGAACGTGAGAGCGAATCGAGCGCCGCGTCACTTACGAGTTCGATGGCTTCACGCGCCAGCACCCCGCCCTGGATCTTTGCCAGGTGAAGACATCAGGCAGGGCGAGCATGCGTAATCCTGCCTGATCGTCAGCCTGTTGCGAGGAGTATCCGGCGTGAGCGTCCACGCCCAGGAAAGAAGTATTTGCTCCCGCACCTTTTCAATTTTCCCATCTGCACGGGCTTATGGGCACGGACGTGCGGGTTCCTCTTGTGCGTGTTCGCGAAGCACGTCACGACACCTTCCGCGCGCCACCTGATCTGTGAAGTTGTCAATCCCTGAAGTTTTCGGCGGGCATTTGGACTGTGTTTCGATCCATTACCGATCAGCAGAAAAACCAAATGATTCAGAATTCGAGTGCGAGTGAACGAAACTTGTCGAGCTGCGGCAGAGTTGCAGGGCGGGAGCGCTTTGCATGAAGGGAAGGCCGCCTGATGGCCCGGTGAATCGTCCTGATCCGACGATATGGTGTCGTGACCGCATGCAGCCGACCGATGGCAGGCTGTCATAGCGGTGGCCCCGGGCTGCATCCCAGGGCCACCTGTCAGGCCATCGACAACCGAAGAAAGGATTGAACGTGACCCACGGAGAAAACCGGGAGCTGGCCTTTACTCCCCCGGATGTTCCCCTCGGGATTATCCCTGCCATGCGTGGTGGTGAAACCTGTAGCACCACACTGATCGATGTTCGGCTGTGCGCAAGCCTGCTGATCGCCGTCCTCGCCCTGACAGTAGTCATCGTCCTGCTGGTCGTGGCATGGCCCGCCGTGGAGAAGGCCCCGGGCGTGTGGCCGTGCGTCGTGTCCGTGGTGCTGAGTCTGCTGGGCCTGTCCCGCCGTAGCTACCTCCGCATCATCCGCTTCCGCCGGGCCTGACTCTTGCTCCCGGGTGGGTGCCTTCGCATGGCACCCACCCGGGAGTGGCCCCTGCCCGCTAACGCGGGCCACCAAGTGCTGAGTACTGGGGAGGGAGCCCCGATGGCGAAACCACCACGATCACGATGCGCCTTCTGCGGCAAGGGTGTCGAGCATTCAAACCAGGGCGGGCGCCCCAAGGACTACTGCGACCCGGTGTGCCGCCGCCGGGCACAGCGTCAGCGTGACCGAGAACGGCGCGCAGCCGAGCCGTCGCGCACCGACTGGCAGGTGATCACCGGCGACCTGTTCGTCCGCACCCAACGGCTGCTGGGTACGGACAGTGATCAGTCGGCCCTGGCAACGACGCTGGACCTGACGGCACGTCTTCGTGAGGATGCAGAGTGCCTGGCTGCTGTGGCGGTCGACAGCGCGCGTTCCGAGGGGTGGACGTGGACAGAGGTTGCTACTGCGGCCGGCCTGAGCGAGGCATCCGCGCGAGCCCGGTGGGGCGGTGTACGTGTCCAGCGCCTGCTCTCCAAGCGGGCAGCGCTTTCCACGTCAGAACGGACACGTGGGATTCACCCGCTGCCAGCTGCCTCTGACCAGGCTGGTGTGCGTTCCTTCGTAGCCTCAAAGGGCGGTGCGGTGCAGGAACTCGGGACTGCTCTGCGCACGCTTCATAAGCGTTCAGGCGTCAGTCTTCGCCTCGTTTCGGACATCACCGGTCTGGCCCTTCCAGTCCTCACCGCCGTACTCGACGGCTCCAGGGTTCCCTCCTGGCCAGAGACCTACATGCTGTCTCACGCTCTGGGGGGCGACCCGCAGGACGTACAGCTCTTGTGGCACTGCGCCGCGGCCGTTCCGCTACCTGCCGAGGCAGCGCCCAGCATCAGCCGATTGGGAGCAGCACTGCGCGGTGCCCACCTTGCGGCGGGGCTCCCTGACCTCGCCATCAGCTGCCCGCCGGGGCTGAGCTTGGCTGACGCCTGCGCGGCACTCGCTGGCGAAGCGATGGTGGACTGGCAGCTGCTGAGGGGCCTCCTCATGAGGTTGGGTGCGGATCCGTCACGTCTCGCACCTCTATGGCTGGCCGCACGAACCGCGCAGCGTGCCATCAGGGCAGGAGAGGGTTGACGTGCCCGGGCACAACCGTCGACCGCCCTGCCCGCCTCTCTTCCGGTTGGAGTTCGCGGCCTTCTGCGAAGCCAACCGCAATACCTACCTTCGTTACGCCCATGCTCGTCTGGGGGATCAGGCGGATGCAAGGCAGTGTGTGGGTGTGGTACTCGGTGACCTCGGGCCACGCTGGATCGCAACACTGGGCAGCGCGAGCCCGGCTGCCCGAGCCTGGGGAGATCTCCGTGCCGAGACCAAGCGTCGCACAACCGGCGCAGCGAAGCGGCCGGGGCAGCTTCATACCGTCCTGCGGGAAGACCAGGCCGACATCATGCTCCTGCATCACCACCTCAGGCTGCCCGTCGATGCCGCGGCCGGCTTCATGGGTCTTGCGAGCCCCGAGGCCCGCGCCCTCCTCCGTGGGGCCGAGCGTGATCTCGACAACCTGCACCCCTCTCACTGCGGCTGAGAGCGGTACCCCCTCCGGCAGAAGCGGCCGGGCGTGTATCGGTAGTGAAGCGTGCACCGGGGCATAACGACTCTGCGCCTTACGCCTCATTGAGCGACTAGCCGACCGCTTCCCGTACTCCTAGGATGAGCCCCTACATTCAGAACACCAGCCCTCGCCAGGGCTCACGGGGAGCATGCATGGCCTACGGGGAGAAACCCCAAACTCACTTTATCGACACCAGCAACGCCAGTGCCGCACGTATGTACGACTGGCTCTTAGGGGGGACGGAAAACTATGAGGTCGACCGCGTAGCCTGCAGTGAGCTCCTGAAGATCGCTCCTAGCACTCAGCAACTGGCCCGCAGTAACAGGGACTTCCTCAGACGGGTGGTTCGCCACCTGGCCACTGAAAAACAGATCACTCAGTTCCTCGACCACGGTTCCGGGCTGCCCACCCAGGACAACGTCCACGAGGTCGCACAAGGTGTCCGCCCTGGCGCAAGAGTGGCCTACGTCGACAACGACCCCATGGTTCTTGCACATGCCCGTACATCCCTGGACGACAACACGAACACCATGGTCGTCGACTACGACATGCGGCGCACGCACGACATCCGACAGGCCACCGGAAGTCTTCTCGACTGGAGCCAGCCCATCGCGGCTCTGTTCGTATCCGTTCTCCACTGCCTCCCCGACACCGACGACGAACGCGACCCAGCAGCGGTAATAAGAGCTGTCGCCGACCAACTCGTCCCGGGCAGCTACATGGTCATCTGCCAGCTCGTCAGTGACGATCCCGCCGTGCGCGACGGCGTCACCCAACTGATGGCTGACGCCACACACGGCAACTGGGGCCGAGTACGCGAAACCCATGAGGTACGCCGGTACTTCGACTGCCTGGAGATTGAGTCACCGCCCGGATTGGTTGACGTGATCGACTGGCGACCCGACTCCCCGCCGCCACCCGGTCATCTGCGGCCCACGGACTGGGTCGAGTGGGGCGGCGTCGGTCGCGTACTCGGATAGCCACTGCGACCAGGCCACCGCGGAGGGCTAACCGGCAGTGATCCTCAGCCTGATCCCTCCGCGGCGGCCCGCCGCTCCCAGTGATCGAGCGCATCCTTCAGGGCGGCAGTGCTGTCCGGCCGCTCGTAGGTGTTCGCACGTACGTTGTCCAGCAGATGACGGTACTTGTCGAGCTGACGCTTCTGCGTGACGTAGTTGGCTCCGTCGAGGTGCTCCACGTAAGCCAGCTCCTGGCAGTCGCCGTCCGTGAACTTCAAGTGGAAAATCGGATACGGCGGAACCATGGCCTCCTTGCGGACTATGCGGACATTGACACGGTCCGTCAGTGTGGCCTTCAGGAGGAACCTGACTTGCTCGACCATGACGCCGGCAGTGCCGTACGGGCGGTAGAGGACTTCCTCGCTGATGAGGGCAGCCAGGGTGGGAACGCCCTTGTCGAGCATGACCTGCCGCTGCATCCGCAGAGCGACAATGCGATCGACGTCGGCGTCCGACAGTCCGACCTCCATCATCCGGACAATCGCCCGCGCGTAGGCCTCGGTCTGCAGCAGGCCGGGCACGACACGCGGCTCGAAGACGGAGATGGTCTGTGCGGTCGCCTCCAGACGGATCAGGCGCTTCAGGAAGTTGGGCGTGACGTCGGCGAAACGTGCATAAAGATCCGCGTTGCCGGCCTGGGCCAGAAGCTGGTCCAGCTGACTCTGCTGCTCGCGGGAGAGACCGTAGAAGACGGCAAGGTCGTGGACATCCCGCGGCTTGGCCGGGCTCTCCCCCCGCTCCAGACGACTCACCTTGGACGTGGACGCCCGGATCACCTGCGCCGCATCGGAGAGGGTGTACCCAAGGCGCTCTCGGTGGAATCGCAGTTCATCCCCCAGAAGCCGCCCAGCGGGACGCTGCTCGTCGGACGCTTGGATTCGGACGACCGATGCGTCGACCTCGCGCAGGGTCTTACGAGCGGCGGGCATACGCACTCCGAAGGTTCAGGGACAACACAAATTGACCCCAGAATGCCTGGCAGATGCCCGCCGCCACAAACTGTGGCCTAAGCCTTACTCGCCGTCGGCCTGCTATGCGGCGAGGTGGTCGAACTCCGCCCTCTTCGCGCCATCGAGGAAGGCGCGCACTTCCGCCTCCGTGAAGATCAAGGCAGGACCCTCCGGGTCCTTTGAGTTCCGCATGGCGACACCGCCCTCCCGCAGCTTGGCCACTTCGACGCACTCACCAGCCCCCACACTCGCCCGAGCCTTCAACCAGGTCACCCCCGTGATCTTGCCTGCCGGGACGCCGTTCGTGATGACCATTACCATCCTCACCCACTTCTGGTCGTACTGATCGAGCCCTGATGCACACGTTTCCCATATGGGAATCAGGGCCGCTGATCGTGCAAGGATATGTGGGTGGGACCGGGCAGACATGTCCCCGAAAGAGTGCAGTTCGAACCCGTTCATCGCATGAAAGTACTCACCACCCGGTGGGCGTCTCGCAGCAGCGCCGAGTGCTTGATGAGCTGGTCCGGAGAGAGGCGGTGGAGCAAGACCTGGGCCACCGCGCCACTTCAGGCCGGGATGCAACAGCCGAAGCCCCGAGCGGCCGGATCGAGACGGTCAGTGCCGCCCGTTATGGCTTGAAGCGGAAGCGACGAGGCGCAGATCTCGCACTGGACGAGCTCGGCAGTGCACAGGCACCCCTCGCTGATCTCGGGGGATCACTTCCGGGCCCCTAACGCCGCTACCGGGGTCAGAGACCCGCACCCAGCGGACCCGACCCGCAAGGCGACGGAGACGCACTCCAGCCAGCGGGACGGTTTTGCCAGGACGGATCCAAAGGTCAGTGCTCAGTGAGGTCCCGGATGTCCCAGCCTGCGTCGAGCCCCGCCCACGTACCGCTTACCTCGGGTAGGTGGCGCGCAGGAGTTCGCGTGCCACACCGGCCAGGGAGGGCCATTGCCGTCCGGTCCGGTGCGGAGAGTGACCGAGACCTGTTCCGTAGGGGCTAAACGACCTCAGGCTGAGACATGGTCTCACTGAGTGGTGTGCATCGTGAAGTCGCAGGTCATGGGTCTGGTGTGAATGGCGGGTTGGATGCTCGTACCGGTCGGCGGGCGATGACCATGGCGTAGATCATCGGGCAGGTCCGGCTCCGGCGAAATGCCGGGTTCGGCTGCACCCACGACCGGCCCCGCCTACGATCCGTCATCAGGTCGACACGCCGTGAGAAGGAGGGCTCGGGGGATGCAGGAGCGGCAGTGGATCACCGCCCGCCGGAGCGAACTGGACGCCCTCGCAGAGGAGTTGGCCAAGCAACTCCAGGAGGTCCAGGCCGAGCGGGATGAACTGGCGATCGCGGAGCGGGTGCTGAACCGCCTGGCCGAGCAGGCCCGGGCCGACGCTGGGGCTGTCGCTCCGGTATCGGCGAAGGTGGCCGGGCGGGCAGTCCTGCTCATCCCGCACCGCAGCGACGCGTCCGACGAGGGCGCGCTGCCCGGCGACTACCGCAAGATCCTTGCGTTCGTGCGGGAGGCCAACGGCCCGGTGCAGGTCAGAGCGGTCGGCGAGCGGCTGGGGCTGGACGCCTCGGTGCGCGGCAAGCTGGAACCTTTGCGGGCGAAGATGACCAAGCTCGCCGACCGCGACTGGCTGCACAAACGCCCTGACGGGCAGTTCACCGCACGTCCATAACTGCGCGGGGCCCGGGCGTAACTGTCGGATACCCGACCGTAGTTGAGTTTGGTGTGAAGAAAAACAACAGTTCCGTCGAGGGCCCTGACGGCCTTGTCTACACCGCCCGCCTGCCGCTGTCGAGTGCCACTCTGAACTGGCTCGCCGACCTGATACGCGGCCACCTCAAGAAGATCGGCTCCAGGTGGCGCGCCCTGCCCGCAGGGAAGATCGCCACCATCGTGCTGGCGGTGCTGCGCTGTGACCAGCGGCCCGGCGACCTGGCCGGCGGCAACGGAGTACACCGCACCACCGTCACCCGATGGGTGGGGGAGGTCATCGGCCTGCTCGCCGCCCGCGCCCCACGCCTGGACCGGGCCCTGAAGAAGATCGCCCGAATGGGTGGCGGCATCGTACTGCTGGACGGATCGGTGATCCGTACCCAGCGCAGAACCGGGAAGGAGAACCGGAAGAACTACTCCGGCAAGAACAAATGCCACGGCCTGCTCGTGATCGCCCTCACCGACGACCGGGGCCGACTGCTATGGATCTCGGCGGCCCGCCCCGGGCGCACCTCGGAGATCACCGCCTGCCGACACGACAAGCTCACCCAGAAACTGCGGGAAGCCGGGCTCGGAGCCATCGCCGACCTGGGATTCGTCGGCCTCGACGACGGCGGCCCCGACACCGACCCGGCGGTGATCACCGGCTACAAGGCCGCACGGAACCGGCCCCTGACACGATGCCAGAAGCTGTCCAACACGGCACTGGCGGCCATCCGGGCACCCGTCGAGCACGGCTTCGCCCACCTCAAGAACTGGCGCGTCCTCAGCAAGGGACGCACCGACCCCGCCTGGGCGACCGCCCTGGTCAGGGCCCTACTGGTCCTCACGAACCGCGAAGTCGCCCGATGACCGACGATCTTCACCAAAGTCACCTGCCAGCGACCAGCACGAGCATCCCGATGCCCACTCACACCAGCCCCGTGACCAGCAAACTCAGCCTTCACACCTCTCATTGTCCCGGAGCGCCTTCTCCAGCGCCCGGCGCAGACCGAGGCGTTGGCCTTCCTGGTACGCACGGGTGTACTCGATGTCGCCGAGTGATCTACGGGCATTTTCGAGACCACGTTCCCGGTGGGCGGTCAGGAGGGCGAACCCGAAGAGCCGAGGAGTGCCGGACGGGTGCCACACGCGGTCCACGGCTCCCAGCAGGACCGCTGCCGAGCGTGCGTCGCCATAGGAGGAGAGCAGCCAGGCGAGAGTTTCGCTGAGTGCTGCTTCTCCCAGGTGTTCGTCGATCTTCCTGGTGTGCCGGAGCGCACGGTGGAGGAGTTGCAGGGCGATCTCCGGCTGCCCGGCTTCACCGTGGTCGACGGCGAGGGCCCATAGCAGGTAGCACTGGTGCCACGTGTTTCCTTGGGTCTCGGACATCGCCAGGGCCTGTTCGAGCAGGGTGGTGGAGCGAGTGCGCTCGCCTTGGAGAACGGCGGCGAAGCCGAGTTGTGCGATGCACTGCTGCTGTGTCAACAGCGGGGCGAACCAGTGCCCGATAGCCAGGGAGGAGTTCGCATGCCGCGCTGTGGTCTCCGTGTCCCCGGTGACCAGTGCTGTCAAGCTCCGCAGCTGCAGAAAAGCAGCGGTGAGTTCGGCCCTGGTCGCCCGGTGCGCCGAGAGGTTTGCACTGCCGGAAGCGGCGGGCATGTCGGCCAGGGCTTGTTCGCTGCGGCTGATCATCTCGTGGGTGCTGTCGTGGTCTCCGTGGAGGAGCAGCAAGAAGCCGGCTACCCATGCGGCTTGGCACCATGTGACGGTGGTCTCGGGGGAGGGAGGCTGCGGGTGCCGTTCGAGGATCGTTCGCATCCAGTGTGCGCCCTCGCCGACATTGGCCGATGTCAGACAGTGCAGCCAGAAGCCGAGGGACGCGCGTAATACGGCCTCCGCGGGCTCACCGGGCGGCGGTGGTGCGGTGACGATCTGCCGCAGGTTGGGGTGTTCGGCACGCAGGCGACGCAGCCACTCGGCCTGTTCAGAGGAGCCGTAAGCGATTCCGGCCTGTGCGGCGAGGTTGAGGTACCACGCACGATGGCGACGCAGGGCGAGTTGCGCTCGGCCGCTTTCTGTCAGACGTTCCTGCCCGTATGCACGGACGGTTTCGAGCATGTGCAGGCGGGTGCGACCGCCTGTTTCGACGCTGGTGAGGAGTGACTTGTCCACGAGCCCGGCCAAGGCTTCGAAAGCGTCATAGGTTGCGGCGGCATCGGGGTCTTCGCCTTCTTCGGTGCGTCCGCAGAGTTGCTCGGCATCGGCGAGCAACATCCCGCCGGAACACAACGACAGCTGCTGCCAGGCCGTTCGCTCGGCCTCGGTGCACAACTCGTAGCTCCAGTCGAAGAGTGCGCGCAGCGCCTGGTGGCGAGGATGTGCTGTGCGGTCGCCTCCGCCGGGGCCGAGCAGGCGGAACCGGTGGTCGAGCCGTTCCAGAAGTTCGTCGACGGTCAGGGTACGCAGCCGTCGTGCGGCGATCTCCAGGGCGAGAGGCAGGCCGTCCAGCCTCTGGCACACACGAGCAACGGTGAGCCGGTTTACCTCGGTGCCCCGGAAACCCGGGGTGGCAGCCTCGGCGCGGTCCACGAAGAGGGTCATGGCCGGAGAGGTCAAGGGGCCCTCGTCCGTGGCATCTGTCTCGTGCAGGCGCCCCTCCATCAAGGCAGGCAGGCCCAGCGGTCTCACCTGTAGCACATGCTCGGCACCGATATCGAGGGGCTGTCGGCTAGTGGCGAGGATGCGCAGTTCCGGCAAGAGCGCGAGCAAGTCACGGACAGTGCGTACGCATCCGTCCAGCACGTGCTCACAGTTGTCGAGCAGGAGGAGGACACTACGTCCCCGCAGCGCCCCGGCAAGCGCAGACATGGGGTCCTGCCTCGCCCTGGCAACCACGCCGACGGCGGAGGCGACCGCTTCGACGACGGCGTGGTCGCTGCCGAGGTCGGCCAGCTCCGCACAGTACGTACCGTCCGTGAATCGCTCGGCCACCTCGCGGACGAGATGCTTGGCCAACCGCGTCTTACCCACACCGCCAATCCCGACCAGAGTGACAAGTCGGCATCGCTCCAGCAGCTCGCCGCCGGCAGCCAGCTCAGGTTCACGGCCCACGAAACTGGTGGCTTCCGCATGGCCGAAGTCATACGGGACGACGCGGGCAGCGTTCCCGTGTGTCTCGGCCCCGTACAGGTCACGCCGTACCTGCTCCCAGTGTTCGTACCACGGGTGTGGATCCCCGCTGCAGGCGCGGACGTAGGCAAGGAGTACCTCTCGGGTGGGCAGCCGCTGCCCAGCGGCTGCCTGAGACAGCGTACTGGGAGAGAAATGAGCCGCAACGGCCATCTCCGAGTAGGTGAGTCCGGCCTTTTTACGGAGTGCGCGCAGCTCTAGCGCGAAGCGTTCCAGCGGACCCGCCTGTGGATCGAGCGGCTGTTCCCGACGCCCCGGCCTGCCTGCCAACTCTGTCCACCTCCCCCGACGTTCAGATTGTTTGGTTGATTATGTCTGCTCTTGCAGAGTGGCGAACAACCCTCGACGTCTCCGATGCTCAAGGCCAACCGCTCCGCTGAGCAGCCAAGGCCGAGGCGGGGTGCGTCGGACTTGTCGTGCACTGCCGTGATGTGGCTGCTCAGCCAGCCCAGGGAGGGCAGGCAGAGGCGTGCGGATGACGGCCGTCGGGCCGTCCGCAGGGAAACCTCACAAGTAGGGGACGGAGAGCACAGGGTCATGGATGCAAGGACGACGGAGTCCACAAATCCGTCGGATGCCGAGCACGGCGATTTGGCCGTGGCGGCGATCTCGGGGCACCAACGGTTCATCAGTGAGTCAAGGACCCCTTCGGCCTTGACGGCCGACAGCACGATTGTTGGTCGGCTCGCAGGAGGAGGGGGCTTGCGTGGATATCGCACCAATCACGCATGATGCGGCGGATGCACTCACCGACTACCTTGCGCAACTGGGCAGCGGAGTGCTGGAGCGTGTGCAGAACAGCGCTATCGATCGTCTCTACACCCTGGCGGAAGATCAACTAAGGGCGACTCAAGCAGGCGCCGCGATTTTGGAGCGGGTCGAGGAGAGCCCACAAGACGCTTCAATCCAGGCGTATCTGCGTTCTGCTCTACAGGTGCAAGGTGAGGCGAATCAGCAGTTTGCCGACCAACTGGCTGCACTTGTACGCGAGGTACAGGCTTCCAAGCCCTCGCGCGGCGATTATCGGGCGAGCTTCAATAATTCTGGCGACTTTCAGATCAGAAAGGGAGCTACCTTCGCACAAGGGGACGTCGATCAATCGAAAAAGGTTTACCGGTCCGGGAGCTGGAAGTTTTGGGTCGGAGGCGCCTCAGCACTCCTCCTTCTCTCTGGTGGTATCACCGCCATCGTCTCAGCCGCCACCCATGCTGATCAGAGACCCAACAGCGCCAAGGATCACACAGCGGCAACAGGAGAACCGTCCAATGGCGATGAGACCGCCAGCGTGAATGGGTCTCCCGGAGGAGAGCTCCGAGAATTCTCGCGCAAGCTCACTGATGTGTTCTTCACCTCAGGGCCAGTTATCTGCAATCGGACCAATGAAGGGTGGGTTGCCTCCCGTTACAACATAGGCTTCAAAGAGAAGGCCGCTTCGGTCTCCTTTGGCGACTTAAAAACGAGGCTTACAGAGATCGCCAAGCAGGCAGGTGGCGGGACTTCGAACATTCCAAATCCGTGCGAGCATGGCGTCAGCGCAATTTCCCCAGACGGAAATCGCATCGCGATCCAAGTCGACACGAACGGCCACGACTACACTGACGGCGGGGGCCATGTTGGCTGGCTAGACCTCACGACCGGAAGATTCTTCGACATAACACAGAAGTCCGCGAAGTCAGGATACTCCCCCGAGGAGTACATCGACTCAAACCCAGGATTCTCTGGTAGTGGAGATCTCTGGTTCCTGCGAGATAGCCAGGAAATCAAATCTGCCGACAAGAGAGGTCGTCTCGCCAGTCGAAAGTTCAGCTTCGCCTGCTTCAAGGATGACCTTGATGAGGGTTACCAGGTCGTAGGGTCACTAGCGATTCCTTGCCTGGACCCGATTCACCCGAATAAAAGGTTCGTCGCCGAGGGGAACGAATCTTCGGGAAAGTTCGCCTATGACGTCATTTCACCTGGCGCCGACCGGTTTTCCGACCTCGGAGTTATTGGCCCCTGGGATCGGGAGGTGCGAGTTAAAGACGCCAAAGGCACAGCCGAGTACTGCAACCCCACGGCATGGCTGAGTAGTACTGAGCTGCTATGCACGGGGGACGACAACGAGTTCTTTACAGTGACTGTGAACCCCTCCAGAGCAGAGAGCAATCTGGAATATCTCCAGACCGACACCCTTGCCGTGAAGTCCGTGATCGCTGCGTCCACCAATCGGCGAATCTTCGGTGCGATGTTGACTCCGGATTATTCTTGGCTGTACATCCTCGCAGGAGGCGACGGCCAGGGGGATACTGGCAAGGTGTACCGGGGGAGCCTGAAGAATCCGGGAAAGGTTGAAGAGGTAAGCCCGCTCCCCGCCGGGACCGACCTTTACACCACCATTCGATGGAATACCTGAACCTGAGACAGAGCAGTGCGGGTTGAGAAGGCATTGCCTTTCCGGACTTGAGGACTGCGTTTTTCCGCTGGTCGGGCGTAGGCCAGCGATTCTGTGGGATTGGTGGCCTGTCGTGCAGCCGCTTCCCGGGAGGTCGTGGATGCCGTCGGTGGTTGGGCTGTTGGAGCAGCGTGAGCTGGGTGCTCGCCGTCGTGTGGAGGAGCTGCGGGAGGAGGCCGACCGTAGCCAGGCGGAGTTGGCCGCGGCCGAGCAGGAATCGGGGGGCCCGCCAGTTACGCCCCGACAGATCACGGCCTGCCGCCACGACCAGCTCACCGACCGTCTTCGCGCGGCCGGCCTCGGCGCGATCGCCGACCTGGGCTTCGTCGGCCTCGACGACAGCAGCCCGGAGGCCGACCCGGCGGTGATCCCCGGCTACAAGGCCGCCCGCAACCGGCCGCTCACCCGCGGCCGGAAGCTGTCCAACACGGAGCTGGCCGCCGTCCGTGCGCCGGTCGAGCACGGTTTCGCGCACCTTCAGAACTGGCGAGTGCTCACCAAGGTCCGCACCGACCCGAAATGGCCGACCTCCCTGGCCAGGGCCCTGCTGGTGCTGACGAACCGCGAAGTCGCCCGCTGACCGATGATCTAGACGGGAGTCATGCGCTCGTGACCAGCCCGAGTACCCCGAAGCCCGCCCACACCAGCCCCATGACCAGGGACTTCACGATGCACACCACTCAATCAGGACGGTTGCGTAGCGGTGGCGGCGCTTGAGCGCGAAGTCGTCGACGCCCAGGACGCGCGGCACCCGCACCACGGGCAAGGGCAGGTGGGCCAGGAGCCTGAGCGCGGTCGAGCGGGATATCGCCACAGCCAGGACACGGGAGAGGCGGGCACCCGCCCGGCCCGCTAACTCCTTCACCACCTGGCCGAGCTGGTCGGCGAGGCGGCATGTGCGCCGCTGATAGCGTTCGATCAGGCCGGGGACCTGTTCACGGAACGTCTGGCGGTGGCACCCCAGGACCGGGCAGACCAGACGCCGGACCTGCACCGATACCACGACTCGCCTGCCGTCCGCCGGCACGTCCGCGATCGTACGTTGATGGATGCCATGCACCCGCCCCGTCGGCTGCCCGCACACCGGGCACTGCACCAACTCGTCCCGCGTCCGGGCCCGCACCCGGATGAACTCGCCCTCGTCCGTCACTTCGTCGACGACGAGCGAGGCGAGTCCCGAAAACACTACGTCCACAAGGTCGTTGACATCTTCCATGCACCGTCAACGACGGTCGTCACCCCTCGTTACCACCGATTACGGGACAGAGCCGAACGATTTACAGTCCCTCTCCGGCGGACGGAAGCTCAAGAAGGGGAGCAAACGCTTCACGCTCGGCAACGGACCGGAAATCAGGCACCTAACCAAAGGAGTACTGGCCGTACATGTCCACGTTGTCCCCGGGACCTGGGCTGCAATTCGAACCGAAACGACCCGGCCAGAGACATCCAGAGGCAGCCAATGCCTCCATATGCTGCAAAAACATGAAAAAGGCAGACGAGTCGGGACATACGCCGGGTTCTGTTCCGACGGGGCCTCGCGGTCCCGTCGGCGACGGCCATCCATCTAGGGCCGGCGTTGCCACCGGCCTCCAGCGGTCTACCCGCGGACTCGGGCGGGCAGCCCTCGATCGTCCGCGCAGGGGCACCGGGGTGCCCCCTCTTGACCTTGCTCCGGGTGGGGTTTACCTAGCTGCCCAGGTCGCCCTGGGCACTGGTGGTCTCTTACACCACCGTTTCACCCTTACCGGGGGCCGAAGCCTCCGGCGGTCTGCTTTCTGTGGCACTGTCCCGCGGGTCACCCCGGGTGGCCGTTAGCCATCACCCTGCCCTGTGGAGCCCGGACGTTCCTCGGGAAGTCCCGTGAGGGACTCCACGCGGCCGCCCGCCCGGCTCGTCTGCCGTGTCGACCATGGTACCCGGCGGACCTCCCGCCCCGGACCGGCGGCGGCCGTCGCGAGGACCGAGCCGGCCAGGATCAGGGTGAAGGCGACACCGATGCCGAGGGTCAGCTCCTCGTCCAGGAAGAGGGCGCCCGCGGCGACGGCGACCGCCGGGTTGACGTACGTGATGACGCCGGCGCGGACCGGGCCGGCCTCCTTGATCAGCTCCAGGAACACCACGAACGCGATCGCCGTGCAGACGACCCCGAGTCCGGCCAGGGCTGCCAGGGCCTCGCCGGAGGGGAGGCCGGCGGGCCGGGTCAGGAAGGCCGCGGGGGCGTAGACGACGGCGGCCAGGGTCAGGCAGGGGGTGATGAGCTGGAGGGTGGGGACGTCCTTGAGGTGGCGGGCGGCGATCAGTGGGGCGGTGGCGTAGCCGACGACCGTCACCAGCACCTCGGCCAGCGAGCGCGCGTCGCCGCCGGTGAGGTGCGGCACGGTGAGGACGGCGACGCCCCCGAGGCCGAGGCCGAGTCCGGTGACGCGGCGGGCGCCGACCCGTTCCTCGGCGCCGAAGAAGCGGGCCAGGAGCACCCCGACGATGGGCACGCCCGCGATCAGCAGCCCGGCGGTGGAGCTGGACAGGTGCCGTTCGGCGTCCGTCAGGGTCCACCAGGGGCCGATGATCTCGATCACGGCGAAGGCCAGCATCGGCTTCCAGTGGCGCCGTACGGTGCCGAAGAGGTCTCCCGTGCGCAGGGCGAAGGGGAGCAGGAGTGCCGCGCCGAGCGCGCAGCGCGCGAACACCACTCCGGACGGGGACACCTCGTCCACCGCCACCTTGATCATCAGGTAGGGGACGCCCCAGACCACTCCCATCAGGGAGAACAGGAACCAGCCGCGTGCAGTCATGCGGGGAGTCTCGGCCGCCTCACCCCGCGCGGTCTTGAACGCTGTTGCGGTACGCCGCCGGGGTGACCCCGAGGACCCGGCGGAACCAGCGGGTCAGGTGCGCCTGGTCGGCGAAGCCCACGAGCGCCGCCACCTCGGCGGGGCGCAGGCCCGCGTCCAGGAGCCCCCGCGCCCTGGCCACCCGGTGCTGGGCGAGCCAGGCGTACGGCGGCATCCCCGTCGACGTACGGAAGGCCCGCAGGAGTTGGTAGCGGGACAGGCCGAGGTCGGTGGCGAGGGCCGCCAGGGACGGCGGCGCGAGGAGTTCGTCGGCGAGGCGGTCGCGTACGACGCGGGCGACGCCGTCGGCGCCGGGGACCGTGTCGTCGGCCGCGCGGGCCGTGGAGTGGCGGCGGGCGAGGGCCGCGAGCAGCCAGGGCAGGCGGGACTCCGCCTCCAGGGGGTCGGGGCAGCGGGCCAGGTCCGTGTGCGCGGCGCGCAGGGCGGCGGCGAGTTCGGGATCGTCGAGGACAGGCTCACGGAAGTGCGGGAGGATGGTGTCCGTCCGGGTGCCGTCGGTGAGGAGGTCCGGGGCGGCGTACAGGGCTCGGTAGGAGTAGCCCTCAGGGGCGGCGGGGCCGCCGGTGTGCACCTCGCCCGGTTCCAGGACGACGATGGAGCCCGGCCCCGAGTGGATGTGACCGCCCCGGTAGGCGATGACCTCCAGGCCGCCGACGGTGACGCCGACCGTGTACTCGTCGTGGGCGTGCGGGGCGTAGACGTGCCGGTCGAAACGGGCGGTGAGGAGGTCGAGGGTCGGGCCGGCCGTCCCCAGCCGTGCCCTCGTCCAGCGTGCCTGCTCGCCGCGCGCGTCCATCGCCGACCACCCCCTGCCCCAACGGGATCAGAGGAAGTCGGTGGTGTCCAGGTCGAAGGAGAAGGGGGCGGGGAGGGTGAGCGGCTTTCCGAAGGCGACGGTGCAGTGCTGTCGGTAGTCGTCGTGGCCCGGGTCGCTGAACAGTGTGATCGACGACTCCTGACGGTCGACGAGCAGGTAGAACGGGATATCGCCGCGCGCATAGGCGTGGCGTTTGGTCTCGCGGTCGGCCTTGGGCTTGCTGGAGGTCACCTCGAGCACCAGTGAGACACCGTCGCCGGGCATCCAGGGCTCGGCTCCGCGATAGAGCCTGGAAACCGCGGGCGCGAAGGTGCCGTCAGGGATCACATGGTCTGCCAAGAGACCATCGGCGTTCTTCAGTTTGAGGCCCTTGTTGCCGGAGAACTGCATGTCGGTGACGGACCGCCGGTGCACCTGACTCACAATCAGCCCGATGTAATCCTCGTGGTCCCCGTCCGGCGGCGGTGTCACGACGATCTCCCCTTCGACCAGCTCCGCCCGGAACCCCTCCGGGGTGTCCAGGGCGAGAAACCACTCCAGCAGGAGGTCCCGCGTGATCGGTTCGTGTGCCATGGCAGTCATGTCACGCCCCTCCTTCGGTCGCTCGCCAGACTGGGGCATCGTCTGATCACCTGTCCGAGAGATCGGAAACCGTTCCCTCGATCGTGGCACAGGAGCGACGTCGCTGTCCGGAAGCCCGGTCCGCCGGCCGGGCACACCACGCTTGACCCTGTCGCAACGTCAACGTTTCTACTGGGGTCATGCGGATCGGAGAACTCGCCGACGCCGTCGGCGTCACCACGCGGACCGTGCGGCACTACCACCACCAGGGCCTGCTGCCCGAACCGGAACGGCTGGCCAACGGGTACCGGACGTACACCCTGCGGCACGTCGTCGTGCTGGCCCGGATCCGGCGGCTGACCGAGCTGGGGCTCGGGCTCGCGGAGGTGCGGGACGTGCTCGCGGACGAGGCCGGGAAGGATCTGGCCGAGGTGCTGGCGGAGCTGGACGCGGATCTCGCGCGGCAGGAGGCGGCGATCCGGGAGCGCCGGACGCGGCTGCGGGCGCTGCTGGAGACGGAGGGCGGGCTGCCGGCCGAGGGACCGGTGTCGGTGGAGCTGGCCGAGTTGTTCGCGGGCATGGGGGACGTGTCCGGTTCGCCGATGGCCCTGCGGGACCGGGAGATGCTGGCGTTCATGGAGGGCGCGGTGGGACCGGAGGAGCGGGAGGGGATGCTGGCCACGCTGCGCGGGGCGTTCGAGTCCCCGGAGGCGGTGGCGCGCGCCCACCAGGCGTACGCCCTGCTGGACGAGCTGGCGGACGCCGGTGCCGACGATCCCCGGGTGGCCGGGGCGGCGCGGGCGCTCGCCGACTGCATCCCCGCGGAACTGCTGCCCGCGGAGGGCGTCGACC
Source organism: Streptomyces sp. CS113 (assembly GCF_002188365.1). Taxonomy (NCBI): domain Bacteria; kingdom Bacillati; phylum Actinomycetota; class Actinomycetes; order Kitasatosporales; family Streptomycetaceae; genus Streptomyces; species Streptomyces sp. CS113. Next base: position 6,101,218 of record NZ_KZ195574.1, on the reverse strand, counting down.
TCGATACCGGGCACGGCGTCCTGCGCGCCATGTACGCCGACTTCGCGCCGGGGCAGGCGGAGGCGGTGCGGCGGGCGCTCGCCCTCGTGTCGCGGGAGCGGCGGTCATGACGCGCCAGGGTCCGGGCCCGGGCCCGTCCCTCGTCGCGCTCCCGCGCCTCCTGATCCGGCACGAGCTGCGCTTGCTGGCCAGTCTGTGGCTGTGGGCGGTCCGGCGGACCCACGGGGCGGTGGCCGGCGGGTCGGTCTTCGGCTACGCGCGGGGGCAGGGCGCGATGATGTCCGGGTTCGCCTTCGTGTGTGTCGTCGAGTCCGTGATGATGTCGCTGCTGCTGCGGGACTGGCCCACCGTGCACCACGTGGTGCTGGTCCTGGACGTGTACACGGTCGTGATCGTGATCGGGCTGCACGCCGCGTCCGTGGTCCGGCCGCACGTCGTGGACCCGGCCGCCGGGACGCTGCGGATCCGGCGGGCCGTCCACGTCGACGTACGGATACCGCTGGAGCGGATCGCCACCGTCCGGCGCGAGCTGCGCGCGACGCACGAGCGGGCCGACGGCGAACTCGATCTCGCCGTGGGGTCCCAGACCTCCGTCACCGTCGAACTGGCCGAGACCGTCGCCCACGTCTCCTTCTTCGGGCGGCGCCGCGAGGTCCGCGTCGTGCGCTGTCACGCCGACGACCCCGGTGCGTTCGTACGGGCCGTCGACCTGGCGCGGGAGGGGCACGCCGTACCCTGATCGGGAGCCTGGGGCTCGCGAGTGAAGGAGTACGTGTGCTTGTCCTGCTGCCGCCGTCCGAGGGGAAGGCCGCGTCCGGCCGGGGCACCCCGTTGAAGACCGGGTCGCTGTCCCTGCCGGGCCTCACCGCGGCCCGGGAGGCCGTCCTCGGCGAGCTGGTGGAGCTGTGTGCCGGCGACGAGGAGAAGGCGCGCGAGGTGCTCGGGCTGAGCGAGGGCCTGCGCGGCGAGGTCGCCAAGAACGTGGAGCTGATGACGGCGGGTGCGCGTCCGGCCGGGGAGATCTACACCGGGGTGCTGTACGACGCGCTGGACCTGGCCTCGCTGGACGCCGCCGCCAAACGGCGGGCGGGCAGGTCGCTGCTGGTCTTCTCGGGGCTGTGGGGTGCCGTGCGGGTGACCGACCGGATTCCCTCCTACCGGTGCTCGATGGGCGTGAAGCTGCCCGGACTCGGGGCGCTGGGCGCGCACTGGCGGGCGCCGATGGCCGAGGTGCTGCCGGAGGCGGCCGGGAACGGACTGGTGCTCGACCTGCGGTCGGCGGCGTACGCGGCGGCGTGGAAACCGAAGGGCGAGGTCGCCTCGCGGACGGCGACCGTGCGGGTGCTGCACGCGCCGACGCGGAAGGTGGTCAGCCACTTCAACAAGGCGACCAAGGGTCGGATCGTACGGAGTCTGCTGGCGTCCGGGACCGCGCCCGAGGGGCCGGCGGAGCTGGTGGAGGCACTGCGGGAGCTGGGGTACGAGGTGGAGGCGGCGGCGCCCGCGAAGGCCGGGCGGCCGTGGTCGCTGGACGTGCTGGTGGACGAGGTGCACTGATCCGTCCATCCCGCATCTGTTGCGCAGAATGCAACGGCGATTGCAGAGAGTGCGTTTCGGCGGCACGATGAGGGCATGAGTTCTCCGCTGCCCTCCTCCCCCGCCGCCTCGGTGCTGGATCTCGCGCCCGTCGTGCCCGTCGTGGTCGTCGACGATCTCGCCGACGCCGTGCCGCTCGCCAGGGCGCTCGTCGCCGGCGGGCTGCCCGCGATCGAGGTGACCCTGCGGACGCCGGTCGCCCTCGACGCGATCCGGGCCATCGCCGGTGAGGTGCCGGGTGCGGTGGTGGGCGCGGGCACGGTCGTCACGGCGGCGCAGGTGCGGGAGGTCGTGTCCGCCGGGGCGCGGTTCCTGGTCAGCCCGGGGTGGACGGACACGCTGCTGGAAGCGATGCGGGCGTCCGGGGTGCCGTTCCTGCCGGGGGTGTCGACCACGTCGGAGGTGGTGGCGCTGCTGGAGCGCGGGGTGCGGGAGATGAAGTTCTTCCCGGCCGAGGCCGCGGGCGGCACGGCCTATCTCAAGGCGCTCGCCGCGCCGCTGCCGCAGGCGCGCTTCTGCCCGACCGGCGGCATCTCCCCGGCCTCCGCGCCGGAGTACCTGGCACTGCCCAACGTCGGCTGTGTCGGGGGAAGTTGGATGCTGCCCAAGGACGCGGTGGCCGGCCGGGACTGGGGCCGCGTGGAGGCGCTGGCCCGCGAGGCGGCGGCGCTCAGCGCAGGTGGGACGTCTCGTTGAACAGGCGGACGCTCGCCCCGCCGTCCGCGTAGTACGCCACCGCCGACAGCGACGCCGCCGACAGTTCCATCCGGAACAGCGACTCGGGCGGGGCGCCCAGGGCGAGGCGCAGGAACGTCTTGATCGGCGTGACGTGGGAGACCAGCAGCACCGTGCGGCCCGCGTAGGCCGCGACGAGCTTGTCGCGGGTGGCGGCGATCCGGGTGGCGGTGGCCGCGAAGCTCTCGCCGCCGCCGGTCGGTTCCGCGTCCGGCGAGGCCAGCCAGGCGTCCAGGTCGGCGGGGTGGCGGTCGCGCACCTCGCCGAAGGTGAGCCCCTCCCAGGCGCCGAAGTCGGTCTCGCGCAGCCCCTCCTCGACCGTCACCTCCAGACCCAGGCGGGCGGCGACGATGCCGGCGGTCTCGCGGGTGCGGGCCAGGGGCGAGGCGACGATCGCCTCGATCGTGCCGCGCCGGGCGAGGCTCTCGGCGACCTTCTCGGCCTGCTCGCGGCCTACGGGCGACAGGGACGGATCGCTGCCGCCGCTCCCGGAGAAGCGCTTCTGCGGGGTGAGGGGCGTCTCCCCGTGCCGCAGGAGGACGAAGGTGGCGGGGGCGCCCATGTCGGCGGGCCCCCAGCCGGGCGAGGCCACGGCCTTCGCGGCCCGCACGTCGGCCTCGCCCGAGGTCTCGGCGGTGACACGGGTGCCGGGAGCGCCGGCGGCGGCACGCGTCCCCGCACCGGGCGACGCGGTTTCGGCGCCGGACCGGCCCGCCCGCGCGAGACGCTCGCTCGCCACCGCTCCGCCTCCTTCCGCGGCGGCCTCCCCACCGTCACCGCCGTCGGCACCGGCGGGTGCGACGCCCGACGCGGTCCCGTTCCGGCGGGAGCCGGCCGTACGAGCGGCGGGTGCGGCACGGTCGGCGGCCGCGTCCAGTTCCGCCGTCGACGCGGACGGCGACCACTGTTCGCCGCGCGCGCCCGCGTCCATCGCCTCGTTGGCCAGGCGGTCGGCGTGCTTGTTGTCGGCGCGGGGGATCCACTCGTACGTCACGCGGCCGGGCGGGAAGACGCGGGCCGCCTCGGCCGCCAGCGGCTTCATGTCGGGGTGCTTGATCTTCCAGCGGCCCGACATCTGCTCGACGACGAGCTTGGAGTCCATGCGGACGTGAACGGTGGCGTCCGGGTCCAGCTGCCGGGCCGCGCGCAGGCCGGCCAGCAGGCCCCGGTACTCGGCGACGTTGTTCGTGACGACCCCGAGGTACTCGGCGGCCTCCACCAGGGTCTCCCCCGTCGCCGCGTCCAGCACGGCCGCGCCGTAGCCCGCGGGCCCCGGGTTGCCCCGCGACCCGCCGTCGGCCTCGACGACGAACTCCCGCGCCGGACCGGTCACCGCGCCTCCCACCGTTCAGTCACCGACCGCCCCTACAGCCCGGAGTCGGCGGTGCGCACCAGGATGCGGCGGCAGTTCTCGCAGCGTACGACCGTGTCGGGCGCCGAGGAACGGATCTCGCTCAGCTCCGTGATGGCCAGCTCCTGGCGGCATCCCTGGCAGCTGCGCTGGTACAGCTTGGCCGCGCCGACGCCGCCCTGCTGCTCGCGCAGCTTGTCGTAGAGCTTCAGCAGGTCGTCGGGGACGGAACCCGCGACGACCTCGCGCTCCTTGGTCACCGAGGCCACCTCGCCGTCCAGCTCCTCGACGGCCGCGTCCCGGCGCGCGGTGGCGTCGTCGATCTTGCCCTGGACCGCGCCGACCCGCTCGGTCAGCTCGGCGACCCGCTCCTGCGCGGACTCGCGGCGCTCCATCACCTCCAGGACGACGTCCTCGAGGTCGCCCTGGCGCTTGGCGAGGGAGGCGATCTCGCGCTGGAGGTTCTCCAGGTCCTTCGGGGAGGTGACGGCGCCGGAGTCCAGGCGCTGCTGGTCGCGGCCGGCGCGCTGGCGCACCTGGTCCACGTCCTGCTCGGCCTTGGTCTGCTCGCGGGCGCAGTCGCTCTCCTCGGTCTGCGCGGCCACGAGCAGGTCGCGCAGCTGGGTGTGGTCCTTGGTCAGCGACTCGATCTCGGCGTGCTCGGGCAGGGACCGGCGCTTGTGCGCGAGCTGCTGGAGCCGCGTGTCGAAGCCCTGGACGTCGAGGAGTCGGATCTGGTCGGCGGGCGCGGCTTTCAGTTGGGGGCTCCCAGTGAGTCGGAGGTCGGAGTGGACGCCGCGTGGGCGGTCCAGGGGTCGGTGACCGTCTTGGAGACGTGGACCCTGAGGTCCCAGCCGTTGCGGTCGGAGATCTCGTCGAGCTGGGCCGCGCCCAGCTCGCACCAGGGCCACTCGGTGGCCCAGTGCGCCGCGTCGAGCAGCGCGAGGGGACTGTGGGCGCGGTCCGCGATGAACTCGGCGGCCGGGTGGTGGCGCAGGTCCGCGGTGAGGAAGGCGTCGACGCCGGCCGCCCGCACGTGGTCGAAGAGGCTGTCGCCGGAGCCGCCGCTGACGGCGACGGTGCGCACGGTCGCCTCCGGGTCGCCGGCGACGCGGATGCCCTGCGCCGTGGCGGGCAGCCGCTCGGCGGCGCGGGCGGCGAACTCGCGGACGGTCAGCGGGTGCGGCAGCTCGCACACCCGGCCCAGGCCGCGGCGCCCCGCGGGGTCGCCCGGGTCCGGCACCAGGGGCCGTACGACGTTCAGGTCGAGGGCGCCGGCCAGCGCGTCGGAGACGCCCGGGTCGGCGGTGTCGGCGTTGGTGTGGGCGACGTGCAGGGCGATGTCGTTCTTGATGAGCGTGTGCACGACGCGGCCCTTGAAGGTGGACGCCGCGACCGTCGTCGTCCCGCGCAGATACAGCGGGTGATGGGTGACGAGCAGGTCGGCGCCCAGCTTCACCGCCTCGTCGACGATCTCCTGGACGGGGTCCACCGCGAACAGGACCCGCGTGACCTCCTGGTCGGGCTCGCCCACGACGGTGCCGACCGCGTCCCAGGACTCGGCCCGCTCGGCGGGCCACAGGTTGTCCAGCGCGGCGATGACTTCTGACAGACGGGGCACGCGTGCAAGGCTACCTGGAGGTTCTGCGCCGTTGTACCCGCGGACGTACCCGCCGTCCGCCGCCGCGACCGGGCGGTCCGGCACAGCACACGCCGTGCCCTCCCCTCAGGCGAATCGTTCCTGTGACACACGTATGTGTGATGGGGACGGCTGCCGGCCCCCGCCCGTGCGTACGAAAACTAGCTTCGTCGCCGGAGGTGACCGAACGATGACGGCCTGTGCGATCGAGCCTTCGGCGGACCCCGGGAACGGCGGGGGCCCGCGGGCGGGCTGCACCATCACCGCGGAGGGTGCCTACGGCGCGCGTCTCGCCCGGAGCGGGGAGGGCGGCGACTCCTGGTACCCGGAGCGCTGGACCCTGGACGGCCCCGAGCCGTACGCGGTGCCGCTGCCGGGCAACCAGCCCGAGGAGCCCGGGACCGAGGTGCAGCCGATGGGCGACGGACGGGTCCTGGTCCACCGGGTCGCGGCCGGCCGGCACGTCTTCGCGCTGCTGTACCCGACCGGGCCCGGCACCGGCGAGCTGCCGCTCGGCGCGGTCGAGTGCCCGGCGGACGCCACCGGACTGCGGCTGCTGCCGCCGGTCCCGGGCGGCGAGCGGGCTTACGCCCTCGCGGCCGGTCCGCGCTCGACGGTGCTGTGGCAGGTCGCGGGCGGCGCCTTCGGGCCCGAGCGGGTGGCGGAGGTCCCCGGCCGCTGCTCGGGCGGGGTCTGGCTGGACCGCACCGGCCGGATGCTGGCGGTGGACCGGGAGACCGGCGGGCGCACCAAGGCGGTCGTGGTGGACCTGGAGCGGGGCGGCGAGGTGTCGCCGTTGCTGCAAATCGCCCCGGACAGCGACGACCGGCTCCTGCTGGCCGACCCGGACAGCGGGCTGGTGCTGATCCGCTCGGACGCGCCCTCCCCCGGGCGGGAGCGGCTCGGCTGGGGCGTGCTGGGCAGCACCCTGCCGGTGCGCTTCCCGGAGTGCCTGCGGCTGCCGGACTGCGTGGTGACGCCGTTCGCCGTCCAGCCGGGGCAGGTGCTGACTCCGGAGCGCTGTGCGGTGGCCCTGCGGGTGGACGGCGCGTTCGGCAGCTGGGTCGGCGTGTGGCGGCCCGCCGACCGGCAGGTGCGGCATCTCCCCGCGCCCGAGGGCTGGTTGACGGGCGCCGGGCTGTGGACCCCGGACGGGGAGCTGCGACTGCCCTGCTCCACCCCGCGGTCGCCGTGCGGCGTGGCCCGGCTGGCCGCACCCGACGTCCCCGGCACGGGCGGCGAGCGGTCCGGGGAGCCGGGCAGGCCGGATGGGCGGGGCGGGCCGGGCGGACGGGGTGGACCGGGTGGACCGGCAGATTCCGATGGACCGGAGGATTCAGCTCCGGAGGATTCGACCTCGGGTGCGCCCGGCGAACCCGGCGAACCCGGCGCCACGGACACGTCGGCGGCCGCTCCCGCCCCCGCTCAACCCCGCCCCGTACCGCTGCAACAGGCCCCGCTGGCACGGCTTGTAACGAAGTAGTGCCGGTTGGCGCGGCCGCCTGGATTCCGCCCGAGGTGTGCCGGTTAGACTCGCCCGGCTGTAGGAAAGATCATGTTGACGGGGTGAATTCCTTCCGATGAACGACGCCAGCACGACCCAGCCGATCCAGGCCGCCGGTGCCGACGTTTCCGAGTCCGACACCGGCCACGGCAAGCACCGCGGACCGGTCTCCAGCCAGGAAGGCGTGGCGACTCCCAAGGGCCGCCACCGCAAGCCGGCCGAGGAGACCGGGACGGCCGCCTGACGGTACGGACAAGCACCGCACAGGCACCGGCACCGGCACCGGCACGCGAAAAGCAAGCGGCTCCGGCCCCGTTCGTCGTATCCGGCGGACGGGGCCGCTGTCGTTCATTCGTACCGGACGACGGTGTCGGCGAGGACGGGCGCGTCGTCGCGCTCGACGGCACTCACCGCCACCCGGACCTCCCCGGCCTCCCCAACCTCCCCGGCCCCGCGGCTCTCCGCCCAGTGCCGCTCCGCCCCGGCCGGCCGCCACATCCGCACCCGCAGTGTCTCGCCCGGGTACACCACCCCGGCGAATCGCGTGCGGTAGGCGCGCACCCGGGTCACGTCGCCGTCCAGGAGCGTGTCCACGACCGTCTTGAGCGTGGTGCCGTAGGTGCACAGGCCGTGCAGGACGGGCCGTTCGAAGCCGGCGCGTGCGGCGAACTCCGGGTCGGCGTGCAGGGGGTTCCCGTCGCCGGACAGCCGGTAGAGCAGCGCCTGGTCCTCCCGTACGGCCCGTTCCACGACCCGGTCCGGCCGCTCGGCGGGCGGTGGCGAGGGGCGCCCGGACGGGCCCCGGTCACCGCCCCAGCCGCCCTCCCCGCGTACGTAGACCTCGGCCTCGTCGGTCCACAGCGGCCCGTCCGCGTCGGTGACCTCGGTGCGCAGCACGAGGACGGCCGCCGTGCCCTTGTCGTACGCGGCGACGACGCGTGCGGCGGCGGTGGCCCGGCCCCGCACCGGAACGGGCCGGTGCAGGCGCAGCCGCTGACCGCCGTGCAGGACGTGGGCGAGGTCGACGTCGACGCCGGGCACGGACAGCGTGCGGATCACGCCCGGGGCGCCGCCCCCGGCCACCGTCGCGAAGCTCGGCAGGACGTGCAGCCGGGACTCCAGGGTGTAGCGCAGCTCGCGCGGATCGGTGGCGGGCCGGCCCGCGCCGATGCCGAGGTGGTAGAGCTGGACGTCCTTGTGGTCCCAGGCGATCTCCCGGACCCGGGGTGCGGCGCCGAGTGCCCCGGCTGCGTCGATGGGCATGGCCCTGCTGCTCCTCCCGGTCACGACGACGGTCATGGACAGCCCCGACCGTACGGGACGCGGGCCGCCCGTGACATTTGTCCTCCCGATCTCCGGACAACCGCATCTGCCGCCCCGGCCCGCCGGCTCCGTAGCGTCACCGGTATGACACCGACACAGGGCGCCACCCCCGCCGTGGCCTTCGCCGGAGTGGCCAAGGCGTACGGCGACGTCCGCGCCGTCGACGGCGTGGACCTGCGCATCGAGCGCGGCGAGACGGTCGCGCTGCTCGGCCGCAACGGCGCGGGCAAGTCGACGACGATCGCGCTGCTGCTCGGCCTGTGCCCGCCCGACGCGGGCACCGTGGAACTGTTCGGCGGGCCTGCGGAGCATGCCGTGCGCGCGGGCCGGGTGGGCGCCATGCTCCAGGAGGTGCGGGCGGTGCCCCGGGTCACCGTGGGCGAGCTGGTCGCCTTCGTGGCCGGCCGTTATCCGGCGCCGATGCCGGTCGGGCAGGCCCTGGAGCTGGCCGGGATCGCGCAGTTGGCCGGGCGGCGCGTGGACCGGCTGTCCGGCGGGCAGACCCAGCGCGTGCGGTTCGCGCTCGCCCTGGCCGGCCGCCCCGACCTGCTGGTCCTGGACGAGCCGACGGCCGCCCTGGACGTGGAGGCCCGGCACGCCTTCTGGCAGTCGATGCGGGCGTACGCCCGGCGCGGCAGCACGGTCCTGTTCTCCACCCACTACCTGGAGGAGGCCGAGGCGCACGCCGACCGGATCCTGGTCGTCGACCGGGGGTGGATCGTCGCCGACGGCACCGGTGACGAGCTGCGCCGGGCGGCGGGCGGCAGCCGTGTCTCCTTCGACCTGGCCGGGCGGGCCACCGAGGACCTGACGCTGCTGCCCGGGGTGCGCTCGCTGGAGGTGCGCGGGGACCGCGCGGTGCTGCGCACCGAGGACTCCGACGCGACCGTGATCGCCCTCGCGCGGCTCGGCGCGATACGCGGCCTCGAGGTCGCCCCCGCGTCCCTGGACGACGCGTTCCTGGCCCTGACGGCGGCGGCACCGGTGCCGGAGAAGGAGAGTGTGCGATGAGGGACTACCTGATCCTGGAGACGCGCCGCACCCTGCGCGACCCCGGCTTCGTCGTCGGCGGTGTCGCCGTGCCGGTGCTGATGTACCTGCTGTTCACCAACCTCGGGGGCGACGCGGGCGACTGGAAGACGGGCGCGATGGTCGGCATGGCCGCGTACGGCGCGGTCGGCTCCGCCCTCAACACCGGCGGCGGGGTCGCCGAGGACCGTGCCATCGGCTGGCTGCGGCAGTTGCGGGTGACTCCGATGCGCCCGCACCAGGTGGTCGTGGGCCGTGCTCTGACCGCCTCGGTCACCGTGCTGCCCGCGATCACCGCCGTGCTCGCCGCGGGCGGCCTGGTCAACGGCGTACGGCTGGACGCCTGGCAGTGGGCGGCGCTGGCGCTGCTGCTGTGGCTGGGGTCGGTGCCCTTCACGCTGCTCGGGCTGGGCAACGGCTACCGGCTGACCGGGCAGACCACGGGCGTGGCGAACATGGTGGCCAACCTGGGGCTCGCGGTGCTCGGCGGGCTGTGGTTCCCGCTGGCGCTGTTCCCTCAGTGGCTGCGCGCGGTGTCGGCGTACACCCCGACCAACCGCTTCGCGCAGCTGGGCACCTCGCTCGCCACGGGGCACGCGCCGCCCGCGGGTGCCATTCTCGTCCTGACGGGCTGGCTGCTGGCCTTCGGCGCGTACGCCGTCCTGTCCTACCGCCGCGGCGCGGCGACCGACTGAGCGCCGCGGGCGCCGAAGGGGAAGGGAGCCGACACCCATGACCGGGACCCGAGGGCGGCTGCGCAGGATGTCGTGCCGCCTGGACGCGTGGCAGCTGGCACGGCAGTCGGATCCGGCCGACGCGGCCGGGGCGGGCGAGCGGTCGGAGCGGATGGGGCCGCCGCCCACCGGTTTCACGCTGCTGCCGTGGCTGCTGATGGGTCTGGGCAGCCTCGCGAACATCTTCCAGGGGAACGACTCCAACCCCTGGATCGGCGGCGCGGGTCTGTTCGTCTTCAACTCGCTCTACATCTACGTCGCCTTCCGCTCCTTCGACAAGGAGTTGCGCGAGTCGCCGTCCACCCGGCTGGCGCTGGCCGCCATGGCACTGGTGACCTGCGGTCTGGCGCTGGCGTACGGGGGCAGCTGGCTGCTGTTCTTCCCGCTGCTCGGCCTGGCCGCCGGGGCGGCGCTGCGCGGCCGGTGGCTGGGCCGGTGGGGCTGGTCGCTGGCGGTGGTGGCGGGCGTGGTGGCGGGCGTCAAGGACGGCTGGAACGGTCTGAACATCGCCTACGGCACCTTCCTTTCGACGATGGTGACGGCCGCGATCCTGAGCCTGTCCGACGCCGTACGGCAGTTGCGCGCCGCCCGGGAGGAACTGGCCACGCGGGCGGTGGCGGAGGAACGGCTGCGGTTCTCGCGGGATCTGCACGACCTGCTGGGGCACACCCTGTCGGTGATCGTGGTCAAGTCGGAAGCCGCCCGGCGGCTGGCGACCCGCGACCTGGACGCGGCGCTGACCCAGATCACGGACATCGAGTCGGTCGGCCGCCAGGCGCTGACCGAGGTCCGCGAGGCGGTCACCGGCTACCGGGAGGGCAGCCTCGGCACCGAACTGGACCGGGCGCGCTCCGCGCTGAGCGCGGCGGACGTGGACCCGGTGGTGCGGCGCTCAGGACCGCCGCTGCCGCCGCAGGCGGAGGCGCTGCTGGGGTGGGTGGTGCGGGAGGCGGTGACCAACGTCGTACGGCACAGCGGGGCGAGCCGGTGCGAGATCGCGGTCGCGGGCAGCGCGGACCGGGTCCGGCTGACGGTCACGGACAACGGTACGGGCGACGCCCTCTCCGCCCAGGGGCCGGGCACCGGTCTGACCGGGCTCAGGGAGCGCCTCGCCACGGCGGGCGGTTCGCTGACGGCGGGGGCACAGCCGCGCGGCGGGTTCTCGGTGACGGCGGAGCTGCCGGTGCCGGCGGAGGGGAAGCCGGTGGGCGCGGGCGTACCGAGGTAGCGGCCGCGGCGCGGTACGACGGCCCCGGCCCGCTCGGCCCCGGTTCCCTCTGCCCCGGCCTGCTGTGCCCGGCCCGCTCGGCCCCGGCCTCCTCCGCCCCGGCCTGCTTTGCCCGGCCCGCTCGGCCCCGCTCCGGTGGGCCGGGCTCCGGTGCCCCGCCCTCTACCCTTGCCCCGTGACCGACGAGACGCCCCGCGCCGACCCCGTCCGCGTCCTCCTCGCCGAGGACCAGGGCATGATGCGGGGCGCGCTGGCGCTGCTGCTCGGGCTGGAGGCGGACATCGAGGTGGTCGCGCAGGTGGCGGCCGGTGACGAGATCGTTCCCGCCGCGCTCGCGCACCGTCCCGACGTCGCCCTCCTCGACATCGAACTGCCCGGCCTGAGCGGCCTGGACGCCGCCGCCGAGCTGCGCGAGCGGACGCCGGACTGCCGGGTGCTGATCCTGACCACGTTCGGCCGTCCCGGGTACCTGCGGCGGGCCATGGAGGCGGGCGCCGCCGGTTTCCTGGTCAAGGACGGCCCGGTGGAGGAGCTGGCCGGTGCGATCCGCCGGGTGCTGGCCGGGGAGACGGTCGTCGACCCCGCGCTCGCCGCCGCCGCGCTCAGCGCGGGTCCGAGTCCCCTCACGGCGCGGGAGTGCGACGTCCTGCGGGCCTCGGCGGACGGCGCGACGGTCGCCGACATCGCCGGTGCGCTGCACCTGTCCGAGTCCACGGTCCGCAACTACCTGTCCGCGGCGATCGGCAAGACCGGCACCCGCAACCGAACGGAGGCGCTCCGCGCGGCGCGGGGGCAGGGGTGGCTCTGACTGGGCCCCGGGTGCGGCTGGTCGGCCCCCGGGGCGGGGGGCGGGTCGTCGGCCGCGGCCGGGGCGGTGTGTCGGCCGCGGGCCGGTGGGGGTTGCTCGCGCAGTTCCCCGCGCCCCTGAGGGGCATCCACACACTCGGCGACACGAGGCGCCCCGAACCGCCCCGGGCCGGGCGGGCGGTTCATCGGGCGCGGGCCCGAGGTGGTTGCTCGCGCAGTTCCTCCTCGCGCCCCTTTGGGGCGCTCCGGCGAACCCGGGAGAACGGGGATGACGCAAGCTGCTCGCGCCCCCGCGGCGGAGCCGCGCGCAGACACCGCCCCGCGCCCCTTTGGGGCGCTCCGGCGGATCCGGGGGAACGGGGCACCCTGCGGTCGGTGGTCAGTCCGTGCTGGTGGCCTTCTGTTCGGGCTTGGGGCCCTTTGCCGGGAGCCAGAGCCACATCAGCAGGGCCGCGGCGACCAGGACCGCCGCCGCCGTGCGGAAGACCAGGGCGTAGCCGTCCGTCAGGGCCGCCGGGCCCGCGTCCTCGCCCCCGGACCGGCTCGCTGCGATGGTCGACATCGCCGCGAGTCCCAGCGAACCGCCCATCGTCCGGGAGGTGTTGATCAGCCCGGAGACCAGTCCGGCGTCCCCGGGCGCCGCACCGGAGATGGCCAGCGAGGCCAGCGGGGTCGCCGCGATGCCCGCGCCCAGCATCATCAGTACGCCGGGGATCATGATCGCGGTCAGATAGCCGCCGTCGGCGGTCATCGTCGACTGCCAGCCGAAGCCGACCGCCGCGACGAGCGTGCCGAGCACGGCCACGTTGCGGGCCCCGAGCACCGGCAGGAACCGTGGGGCCGCCTTCGAGCCGAGGACCACCGCCAGGGAGCTGGGCACGAGGGCCACGCCCGCCTCCAGCGGGGAGTAGCCCAGCACGTTCTGCGCGTACAGGGTCATGAAGAACCACATCGAGAACATCGACGAGCCGGAGACCAGCATCGCCACGTTCGCCGACGCGACCGACCGCAGCCGCAGCAGCCCGAGCGGCATCAGCGGCGCTGCCGTCCGCGCCTCGACGAGGAGGAAGAGCACCAGCAGCGCGAGCCCTGCGAGCAGCGGCACCAGCGTCGCCGTCGCCGCCCACCCCTCGGACTCGGTCTGCGAGATGCCGTAGGCCAGCGTGGCGAGCCCGGTGGTCACCAGCAGGGCGCCCGGCAGATCGAGGCGGCGGCGCAGGCCGCCCCGGCTCTCGGTCAGCCAGAGCACGGCACCGGCCAGCACGACCGCGCCCACCGGCACGTTGATCAGCAGCACCCAGCGCCAGGACAGCCCGTCCACCAGGGCACCGCCGACCAGTCCGCCCGCCGCGCCGCCGCCCGCGCCCACCGCGGTCCAGGTCGCGATCGCGCGGGCCCGCGCCGCGCCCTCCGGCACCGCCGCGGTCAGCAGCGTCAGGGTCGAGGGGGCCAGTACCGCCGCGCCGAGGCCCTGCACGGCCCGGGCGACCAGCAGCTGCCAGCCCTCCTGCGCGAGGCCCCCGCCCAGCGAGGCCAGCGTGAACAGACCGAGCCCGACCAGGAACATCCGCTTGCGCCCGTACAGGTCGCCGGCGCGCCCGCCGAGCAGCATGAACCCGGCGAAGGCGATGGCGTAGGCGTTGACCACCCACTGGAGCCCCTGCGCGCTCAGCGCGAGGTCGGCCCGCATCGACGGCAGGGCGACGTTGACGACGGACACGTCGAGGACGACCAGGAACTGACCGGCGCAGGCGATCGCCACGACCAGCCAGGTCGGCGGGGTGCGGCGCGGCGATATTCGGGAGGCGGTGGACGTACCGCTGGCTTCCAGCATGAGCGTCATGGTCTCAACCCGCATGCGCCCCTTGCATCGGTATTTCGACCCGCGACCGGCCTAGGTCCCGCGACCTACTCGACACCCGACTCCCCCGGCCCACTCGCCACCTGCGTCCCGCGACCGGGTCGCCGTCTGGCCGTCACCCCAAGAGACGGTCAAGAATTCGTTAGCGACTCGAAGCAACGGAATAGTTGCCCCGGCGCACGAGGTTCAGTGTGCACGCATACTTCCCGATCACGCACCGCATCCGCCCACCTTGGCCTGGAGGCCCCACCCCATGTCCCACACGACGACCGACGAGCCCGCGCGGCGAGCGAGCGGGGCCACCGTCCCGGTGCTCGCGTTCGCGGGCATCGTCGTCGCGGTGATGCAGACCCTGCTGGTCCCGGTCATCAAGGACCTGCCCCGACTTCTGGACACCTCACCCAGCAACGCCAGCTGGGTCCTGACCTCCACGCTCCTGTCCGGAGCCGTGGCCACGCCGATCATGGGCCGGCTCGGCGACCTGTTCGGCAAGCGCCGCATGCTGATCGCCAGCCTGTCGGTGATGGTCGTCGGCGCGCTGCTCAGCGCGCTCACCGACGCCCTGATCCCGATGATCGTCGGCCGTACGCTCCAGGGCGTCGCGATGGGCGCGATACCCCTCGGCATCGGCCTGATGCGCGACATGCTGCCCCGGGAGCGGCTCGGCTCGGCGATGGCCCTGATGAGTTCCTCGATCGGCGTCGGCGGCGGCCTCGCGCTGCCCGCCGCGGCCCTGGTCGCCCAGAACACCGACTGGCACGCCCTGTACTACGGCGCCGCCGGCCTCGGGGTCGTCTCCATCGCCCTGACGCTGCTGGTCGTACCCGAGTCCCCGCTGCGCGCGAAGGGCTCGTTCGACCTGCCGGGCGCGTTCGGTCTGACCGCCGGTCTGATCCTCTTCCTGCTGCCGATCAGCAAGGGCAGCGACTGGGGCTGGTCCTCGCCCACCACGCTCGGCCTGTTCGCCGCCGCCGTGGTGGTCCTGCTCCTGTGGGGCCTGATGGAGCTGCGCGTCGCCGCCCCGCTGGTCGACCTGCGCACCACGGCCCGCCGCGAGGTGCTGCTCACCAACCTCGCCTCGATCATGGTCGGCGTCTCCTTCTTCGTCATCTCCCTCGTCCTGCCGCAGCTCCTCCAGCTGCCCTCCGAGACCGGCTACGGCCTCGGCCAGTCGATGGTCGTCGCGGGCCTGTGCGTGGCCCCGCTGGGCCTGACGATGATGTTCACCGCGCCGGTCTACGCCCGTCTGTCCGCCCGCTACGGCCCCCGCACCACCCTCATCATCGGCCTGGTGATCATCGGGATCGGTTACGCCGGCGGCCTCGGCCTGATGAGCGCCGCCTGGCAGACCGTGGTCACCTCGGTGCTGATCGGCGCGGGCATCGGCCTCGCCTACTCCTCCCTGCCCGCGCTGATCATCGGCGCGGTCCCGGCCTCGGAGACGGGCGCCGCCAACGGCCTCAACACCCTGATGCGGTCCATCGGCACGTCGGTGTCGAGCGCCGTCATCGGCATGGTGCTCGCCAACACGGCGAACGACGTGGGCGGTGTCGCCGTCCCCACCCTGCACGGCTTCCGGATCTCCTTCATGATCGCGGCCGGCGCCGTCGCCGTCGGCCTGGTGCTGGCCTTCTTCCTCCCGCGTCGCAGCCAGTCGGCGGTCTCGCAACTGCGGGCGAGCAGCGAGGAGGACGCGAACCTGGCCCGCGCCGAGCAGGCGCTCGCCGGGCCCGGGCAGCCGCCGCACGGCTTCCGGGGCCGGGTGCTGGCCGCCGACGGCGTCCCCGTCGCCCGCGCCAAGGTCACCCTGATCGACCGGCACGGACGGCAGGCGGGCGCGACGCTCTCCGGCGCCGACGGCAGCTACGCCCTCGCGGTGCCCGCCCGGGGCCCGTACGTCCTGGCCGCCCTCGCCGCGGGCCACGCGCCGCTCGCGCACGCGGCCACCCACGGCGGCGACCGCCCGGTCGACCTGGACCTGTCCCTGCCGGGCGAGACCGTCCCGGCCTGACCCTGCGCCGCCCCGGCCCCTACCCCCTGTCGCACCGCGCGGCGGGGGTACGGCAGCATGGGGCGCCGGCACACCCCGTACGACCAGCGAAAGGCCCCCATGACCGCGGCGCCCGGCTCCCTCCCCGCCCCCTCCCCCGACGTCCTGGCCGCCTTCGAGGCCGCGAAGGGGTTCATGCCGGAGCACGAGGGCCTCGCGCTGTACGCCGCCGCCGTGGAGGCGGGCGGACTCGGGCTGCCGCTGCTGGAGGTCGGCACGTACTGCGGGCGTTCCACCGTCCTGCTCGCCGACGCGGCCCGCCGGGCGGGGGTCACCGCGCTCACCGTCGACCACCACCGGGGCAGCGAGGAGCAGCAGCCGGGCTGGGAGTACCACGACCCGGAGACGGTCGACCCCGAGCTGGGCGTGATGGACACCCTGCCCGCCTTCCGCCGCACCCTGCACCGGGCCGGCCTGGAGGAGCACGTGGTCGCCCTCGTCGGACGCTCCCCCCAGGTCGCTGCGGTCTGGAACTCCCCCCTCGGCCTCGTCTTCGTCGACGGCGGCCACACCGACGAGCACGCGAACGCCGACTACGAGGGCTGGGCCCCGCACGTGGCCGACGGCGGCCTGCTGGTCATCCACGACGTCTTCCCGGACCCGGCCGACGAGTTCACCGGCCAGGCCCCGTACCGCGTCTACCTCAGGGCTCTCGCGTCCGGCGCCTTCACCGAGGTCTCCGCGACCGACTCGCTGCGCGTCCTGCGGCGAACCGGCACGGGGATCCGGGGGCGCGGTTAGAGTCGCTGACGTGTCGTACACAGGCCCGGACTTCGAACCTCCCCAGCCCCGCCGCTCCCCGCTGCGCCGCCCGCTGACCGTGGCGGTCGCCGCGCTGGTGCCCGGGGCGCTGCTCGGGTGGGGCGTGTACGCGGCGGTCGGCGGCCCGGACGACGGGGACGGGGGCGGCGCCGGCCGCGCGGGCGCCGTACCGACGTCGGCGGCGCCGTCCTCGAGCGGTCCCGCGTCCGGGGACGGCGACGGTGACGCCAAGAAGCCCGCGGGTTCCTCGCCCGCCCCCGCCTCCGGGGCACCGTCCGCCTCCCGGCCCTCCGCCTCCGGCCCCCTCGAGGGCAAGGTCGTCGTCATCGACCCGGGACACAACCCCGCCAACTTCCGGCACGCCACCGAGATCAACCGCAAGGTGGACGTCGGCACGCACTGGAAGGAGTGCGACACGACCGGCACGGCCACCAACGCGGGCTGGCCGGAGGCGAAGTTCACCCTCGACGTGGCCCACCGGCTGCGCGACCTGCTGGAGAAGCAGGGCGCGACCGTGAAACTGACGCAGGACGGCGACCGTGCGTTCGGCCCCTGCGTGGACGAGCGGGCCCGGATCGGCAACGAGGCGAAGGCGGACGCGGCGATCTCGATCCACGCCGACGGGTCGGGGGCCGGCAACCGCGGCTTCCACGTGATCATGCCGGGCGCGGTGCACGACGGCGCCGCCGACACCCGCGCGATCGTGGCGCCCTCCGCCGAACTGGGCAAGCGCGTGGCGGGCAGCTTCGTGCGCGTCACGGGTACCGCGCCCGCCAACTACCTCGGCGACGGCACCGGTCTGGTCACGCGCACGGACCTGGGCGGTCTCAATCTGTCAACGGTTCCCAAGGTGTTCGTCGAGTGCGGCAACATGCGCGACGGCACGGACGCGGCCCTGCTGACCAGCGGCAGTTGGCGGCAGAAGGCGGCGGAGGGGATGTCTGAGGGGATTGTGAGTTTCCTGCGCGGGTGACGCCCGGCGTCCCGATCCCTGCGGACAGCCCCGAGGTCCGGACGATAGTGTCGTCCGTACGATGAGGGGCCACCCCCGCGCTTCACACCGGAACCTTTCGGCGCCGTCGTGACAGCGACGCCTCTACCGACGACGAGACGACCTACGAAGGACCTGAAGTGAATATCCGCTCGCTCACTCGAGGCGACGGCGTGGTGATCGGAGCAGCGGTGTTGCTGTTGATCGCGTCGTTCCTCGACATCTACTCGATCGACGGTGCGCCGGACAGCGCCGAGATCCCCAGCCTGTGGGGCAGTGGCTCGGTCGTGCTCGGTGTCGTCCTGGCGGGCGTCATCGGCGCCGCGCTCGTCGTCGTGAACCGCGCCATGCCGCAGCCCAGGAAGGTGGCCGGTCTCGACCTCGGCCAGTTCGGCATCGCGTTCACGGTCTTCGCCGCGTGGTGCGCGCTCGGCAACATCTTCGACCCGGCGGGCGCCTTCGACAACGACGGGGGTCTGGACAACGTCGGGGCCGGCATCGGCCTGATCCTCGCTCTCGTCGCCACGCTGGTCATGGCCGCCGCGGCCGTGGCCACGCCGCTGCTCCCCGCCCTCAAGGGCACCCTGATCCCGGCCTCCCGCCCGGCCGCGCCGCAGCCCTACGGCGGCCAGCCCCAGGGTGGTTACGGCTACCCGGGCGCCCAGCAGCAGCCGTACGGCGGTCAGCCGGGCCAGCCCGGTCACCCGGGTCAGCCGGGTCAGCCCGGTCCGTCCTTCGGCGGTCAGCCGCAGCCGGGGCAGCCCCAGCCCGGTCAGCCGCAGGCGCCGCAGCAGGCCCAGGCGCAGCCGGCCGGGGACTTCGCCCCGTTCTGGTTCGCCGTGCCGGTGCCGCGGCCGCTGTTCGCGGAGGACGGCTCCCCGACGCCGATCGCCGAGCTGGCGCCGGGTACCTGGTACCTGGCCGTCGAGCAGCGCGGCGCCAACCTGGTCGCGCAGACCCAGGACGGCCGCCGCGGCGTCCTCCAGGACACCTCGGGCATCCAGCGCGGCTGATCCGCCCCGCTCACCCGTTCACCTCAACGGCCCCTCGCCCACCGGTACTTCCGGGCGAGGGGCCGTAGGGTTTCGGCAGGTTTCAAACACACTTCCGGGGCCAGACGGAAGGCATGTCCCCTCGAACGCGCAGTGGGTCCAACTCCGCCGGAACGGCCGTCGCGGTGATCGCGGACATCATGGCCTTCATCCTCGGACTGTGGATCCTGATGTACCTGTTGGACGCCAACCGGGCCAACGACCTGGTGCGGTTCGTCCATGACGCGGCCGACTGGCTGGCCGGCTGGTCGCACGACCTGTTCACGTTCGACGAGGCGTGGGCCCGGGTCGTCGCCGGCTACGGACTGGCCGCGGTCGTCTACCTGTTCGTCGGCCACGCGATCGCCAACCGCCTGCACCGGCACTGACCGGCGCCGGCCGCGGGGCTCACACGCAGCAGTCCGGGTCCAGTCCCCTGGGCAGCCGGTCGCCCGCGAAGACCTGGCAGGTGGCCTCGTGGCCGCCGAGCGCGGCGACGGCGAGCAGCAGCGAACCGGCCGTCCAGGTGGTCAGTTCGCGGGGCCAGATCGCGTCGTCCTCGAAGACGTACCCCGTCCAGTACAGGCCGCTGTCCGGATCCCGCAGGTGCTGGATGGACTGGAGGATCTCCAGGGCGTGGTCGGACTCGCCGACCGCCCAGAGGGCGAGCGCGAGTTCGGCCGACTCGCCGCCGGTCACCCACGGGTTGGGGACGACGCAGCGCACGCCGAGGTCCGGGACCACGAAGCGGTCCCAGCTCTCCTTGAGGCGGGACCTGGCCTCCGTGCCGGTCAGCGCGCCCCCGAGGACCGGGTAGTACCAGTCCATCGAGTAGCGGCCCTTGTCCAGGAACCGCTCCGGGTGGCGGCGGATGGCGTGCCGCAGCGCGCCCGCCGCCAACTCCCAATCCGGCTGCGGCTCTTCGCGCTGCTCGGCGACGGCGAGCGCGCAGCGCAGCGCGTGGTGGACGGAGGAACTGCCGGTCAGCAGCGCGTCCGTGGTGCCGGTGCCGTCGTCGCCCCGGCGCCAGCCGATCTGCCCGCCGGGCTGCTGGAGGCGCAGCACGAACTCGACGGCCGCGTGGACGACGGGCCACATCCGGTCCAGGAAGGTGTCGTCGCCGGTGGCGAGGTAGTGGTGCCAGACGCCGACGGCGACGTAGGCGACGAAGTTGGTCTCCCGGCCGCGGTCGGTGACGTCGGCGAAGTCCCCGTCGGCGTAGGCGGCGTACCAGGAGCCGTCCGGGTTCTGGTGCCGGGCCAGCCACGCGTAGGCCCGCTCGGCGGCCTCGTGCTCGTCGGCCGCGTCCAGGGCCATGGCCGCCTCGACGTGGTCCCACGGGTCGAGGTGGTGCCCGCGGAACCAGGGGATCGCGCCGTCCTCGCGCTGGACGGCGAGGATGCCGCGGACGGTCGCGGCGGCCTCGTCGGCGGTGAGCACACCGGGCAGGACGAGGTGTTCGGGCTGCGGGGTGCGGGGTGTGCCGGGGGTGCGGGGCGAGGTCACGCGGCGTCCACCGGCGGCAGGTGCGGCTTGGTCGCGTAGGCCACGAAGCTCTTGCCGATCAGCGGGTTCAGCGCCTGCTCGGCGACCCGGGTCGCCAGCGGCTTCTTCATGATGTCCCACACCAGCAGCTTGTGGTACGCCCGCACCGGCAGCGCCTTGTCGTTGTCGACGCCGAACGCGCACTTCAGCCACCAGTACGGCGAGTGCAGCGCGTGCGCGTGGTGGGTGCCGTACGGCTTGAGCCCGGCCTCGCGGATGCGGGCGAGCAGCTGGTCGGCCCGGTAGATGCGGATGTGGCCGCCCTCGACCTCGTGGTAGGCGTCGGAGAGGGTCCAGCAGACCTTCTCGGGGCCGTAGCGCGGCACGGTGATCGCGATGCGGCCGCCGGGCTTGAGGACGCGGACCATCTCGGCGAGGACGCCCTTGTCGTCGGGGATGTGCTCCATCACCTCGGAGATGATGACGACGTCGAAGGACTCGTCCGGGAAGGGCAGGGCGAGCGCGTCGCCCTCCATGGCGGTGGCGGTGGCTCCGGCCGGGGCCTCGCCGGCCTCCTCCATCGCCGCGAACCACGTGGCGACCTCTCGGATCTCCTCGGCGTTCCGGTCCAGCGCGACGACCCGCGCCCCGCGCCGGTAGCACTCGAACGCGTGCCGTCCGGCGCCGCAGCCGAGGTCCAGGACGCGGTCGCCCGGGGCGAGCGGGAACCGGGAGAAGTCGACGGTCAGCACGTGGCCCTGCTTTCGGGGTAGACGCCGGTGTCACCGGTGGTCGGGGTCGCGGTGGAGTCCTGGGTCGCGGGCACGGCCTTCTGCGTGGTCGCGGCGGCGGGTGCGGTGGCGGCGGGCGCGGTGGCGGTGGCGGCCCGGGGACGGTCGGCGATGGCCTCGCGGTAGCGGGCGACGGTGCCCTCGGCGGCGCGCGCCCAGGTGAAGTGCCGCAGCACGCGTTCGCGTCCGGCGGCGCCGAGGCGGGCCCGCAGTGCACGGTCGCCGAGCAGCCGGTTCAGCCCGGCGGCCAGCGCGTCGGCGTCGCCCGGCGGCACCGCGAGGCAGGTCTCCCCGTCGGGTCCGGCGACCTCGGGGACCGCCCCTCCGGTGGTGGCGAGCAGCGCCGTGCCGGCCGCCATGGCCTCGGCGGCGGGCAGCGAGAAGCCCTCGTACAGCGACGGCACGCAGGCGACCTCCGCCGACCGCACCAGGTCGACCAGTTCGGCGTCGGAGATGCCCTTGACGAACTCGACGGCGCCTTCGAGGCCGTACCGCTCGATCGCCTGGGCGACGGGCCCCTCGGCGGGCCGCTTGCCGACGACGACGAGGTGGGCCCTGGGGTGCTCGGTGCGCGCCTTCGCGAGCGCCTCGACGAGGAAGACCAGGCCCTTGAGCGGCACGTCGGCGCTGGACGTCGTCACGATCCGGCCCGGCACCCGGGGCACCGACGGGTCGGGCGAGAACAGGTCGGTGTCGGCGCCGATGTGGACGACGTGGATGCGGTCGTCCCGTACGCCGAGGTGGTCGACGATCTCCTGGCGGGAGGTGCCGGAGACGGTGAGCACGGAGGGCAGCCGGCGCGCGACGCGCTTCTGCATCCGGGTGAAGGCGTACCAACGCCGTACGGAGTAGCGGCGCCTGCGGCTGTCGGCGGCGTCCAGCTCCAGCTGCCGGTCGACGGTGATGGGGTGGTGGATGGTGGTGACGAGCGGGGCTCCCACATCGCCCAACAGCCCGTATCCGAGCGTCTGGTTGTCGTGCACGACGTCGAAGTCGCCGCGGCGGGCGCGCAGATGACGGCGGGCGCGCAGCGAGAAGGTGAGCGGCTCCGGGAAGCCGCCGGTCCACATGGTGCCGACCTCGAGCGCGTCGACCCAGTCGCGGTACTCGTCGCGCTTCGGGGTGCGGAAGGGGTCGGGCTGGCGGTAGAGGTCGAGGCTGGGCAGCTCGGTGAGGGACAACCGGTCCTCCCGGCCGTCGAGGACGTCGAGCACGGGGTAGGGCTGGGCGCCGATGACCTCGACGCGGTGGCCGAGGCGGGCCAGTTCGCGGGAGAGGTGGCGGACGTAGACGCCCTGGCCGCCGCAGAACGGGTTCCCCTTGTAGGTGAGGAGCGCGATGCGCAGGGGCGGCAAGCCGTCGGCGGCTGGCTCCGGACGGGGACCCGTCTGACTGGCCTCGGCGGTCACTCTGGGCCCCCTTCTCACTGCGCTGTCCCGCGACACTACGTCGGGAGGTTAATCTAGAACAAGTTTCAGACTTGATCGTCAGCGGCTTCGAATCTACCGGCAGGTAGCCGGGCTGTGACGAGTGGATCAGGTGATTCACGCCACGGGGGAGAAGGTGATCGAGGTGGACCGTCCGGCGGTGGAGTCCTCCGGTCCGGCGCACCGCTCCTCCGCACCGCCCCTGACCGAGCGGCAGCGGGAGCGCCGCCGCCGCATCCTGCGCGCGACGGCACAACTGGCCTGCCGGGGCGGCTTCGAGGCGGTGCAGATGCGGGAGGTCGCGGAGTCCTCGCAGGTCGCCCTCGGCACGCTGTACCGGTACTTCCCGTCCAAGGTGCACCTGCTGGTCGCGACCATGCACGACCAGCTGGAGCGGCTGCACGGCACCCTGCGCAAGAGCCCGCCCACCGGAGAGACGGCCGGGGACCGGGTGGCGCAGACCCTGATGCGGGCCTTCGGCGCCTTGCAGCGCGAGCCCCGGCTGGCCGAGGCGATGGCCCGCGCCCTGACCTTCGCCGACCGGAGCGTCTCCCCGGAGGTCGACCAGGTGTCGCGGCAGACGACGGCCATCGTCCTGGACGCGATGGGCGGCCTGGAGAACCCGACGCCCGAGCAGCTGTCGGCGGTCCGGGTCGTCGAGCACACCTGGCTCTCGACCCTGATCACCTGGCTCGCGGGGCGCGCCTCCCTCGCCCAGGTGCGGGTGGACATCGAGACGGTGTGCCGGCTGATCGATCTGACGGAGCCCGGACCGGGCGCGGAAGCCGGCGAGGAAGCCGGCGAGGAAGCCGGTGCGCACCGCTGAGGGCCGCCGGGCGCCGCTGCGGGGCATCGCGCATCGCTGAGGGGCGCGCCGCCGCGCAGCAGTGAGGGGCACCACGCACCGCTGAAGACCGCGACGCGCCTCGAAGAGCGCCACACACCCCAGGGGCCACCGGTCACCCCGGTGGGGGCGGACCAGCCCAGGCGGGGCCGGATCAGCCCAGGTGGGGCCGGATCAGCTCCTCGGCCGCGGGCAGCGCCGCCACCTCGTCCGGGCTCATGGTCGGATTGGCCGCCCGTCGCCGCAGCGCCTCGGCGAGGCCGTCCGGCGTCAGGGCGGACGGATCGGCGAGCAGCGCGGCCAGCATGACCGCGGCAGGCCCGGCCATCGGGCCGCCGACGGCCGCCACCTGGGCGAGGATCACCGCGGACGTGCCCCAGTCCAGACCGGGGTCGCCCTCCTCGGCGTTGGACCAGTCGATCACCCGGGGCCCGTCGGCCGTGAGGATCACGTTGTCCGGGTGCAGGTCCAGGTGGAGGACGCGCACGCCCGAGCCGGTGGAGCGGTGGGCGGGTACCCCGTGCAGCAGCCGCAGCAGCCCGGCGAGCAGGCCGCCCGCGTCCTGGGGTGTCAACGCCCCGTCCAGGCAGGCCCGCAGCATCGTCGGCCCGGACAGCCGTTCCATGACCAGCTCCGTACGCGGTGACCGGGTCGTCCCGGGCCGCACCCGTGGCACCGGGTAGCCGTGCGCCCGGACGTGTTCCATCACCGCGCCCTCGGCCACCGCGTCCCCGGCGCCCTCCCGGTCGCGCCGCAGCACCCACTCCGCGCCGGCCTCGTACACGTCGGCCGTGCGCCCCGCCCCGATCAGTCTCCCCGTCCGCATGCCCGGAACGTATCCCCCGGCCGCCCCTCCCGTCCGCCGCCCCTTCCTTCCGGCCGCTCCTTCCTTCCGGCCGCCCCTCCCGTCCGGCCGCCCCTCGGCCCGGCCCCGGCGGGCGGGTAAAGTGGCGGCGTCGTCATCACCCGTACGGGGGGAAGCCGGTGCAATTCCGGCGCTGACCCGCAACCGTGAGCCGCCCGCCCAGCCCCTCGGGGTCCGGGACGGTGAGCCGGACTGCCCCGCACGGATGTGACCGGCTCACGTGCCCGGCGCCCGCCGGTGCACGGGCACCGTCGAGGCATACGGGGCCGAGCCGCCGGGGGTGCCCCGTGCTGCCGGGCTCCGCACAGGGAAAGGCACCCGCCGCTCATGAACGTCCGCCGTCGCAGCAGCGCCGCGGCTCTGGCCGCCATAGCCGTGATCGGCGCCGCCGCCGCGCCCGCGGTCGCCGCCGATCCGTCGCCGTCCTCCTCCCCCTCCACGACCGCGCCGTCCGGGCTGTACGGGACCACCGACCCCCAGTACGACGGTGTCTGGCGCCAGTCCCTCGCGCTGCTCGCGCAGGACACCGCGGGCGTGATCCCGTCCTCGACGGCCGTGAAGTGGCTCACGGACCAGCAGTGCGCGAACGGCGCCTTCGCCCCCTTCCGCGCCGACCCGGCGGCGGCCTGCGACGCCAAGACCCCGGTCGACACCAACAACACGGCCGCCGCCGTCCAGGCGCTGTGGGCCGTCGGCGGGCACGGCGACGTGATCGAGAAGGCGCTCGGCTGGCTGAAGTCCGTACAGAACAAGGACGGCGGCTGGGGCTACAGCCCCGGCACTCCCAGCGACGCCAACTCCACCTCCGTCGTCATCGGCGCCCTGACCGCCACGGAGACGAACCCCGAGGACGTCGAGAAGGGCGGCAAGTCCCCGTACGACGCCCTGCTGACGTTCGCCCTGCCCTGCGCGAAGGACAAGGGCGCGGGGGCCTTCGCCTTCCAGCCCGACAAGGACGGCAAGCTGCTCGCCAACGCGGACGCGACCGCCGCCGGTGCCCTCGGCGCACTCGGCAAGGGCCTGGTCACCGAGGCCGGCGATAGGTCCGAGGCAGCCTCGTGCACCGACGCGGGCAAGCCCACCCGCGAGCGCGCCGCCGCCAACGCCGCCGCGTACCTCACCGACACGCTCGCCAAGGACGGCCACCTCGTTTCCGCCCTCGGCGGCTCGGCCGACCAGCCCGACTACGGCAACACCGCCGACGCCGTCGTCGCCCTCGCGGCACAGGGCGGCGCGGACCAGGCGGCCGAGCCGCTGGCCTGGCTGGAGAAGAACGCCGCGAAGTGGGCCGCGGAGAGCGGCCCGGCCGCCTACGCCCAGCTGATCTTCGCCGCCCACGCCACGGGCACCGACCCGCGCGCCTTCGGGGGCACGGACCTGGTCGCGAAGCTGAACGCGACGGGGCCGGCTCCGCAGGGGGTGGCGGCGAAGGACACCGCGTCCGCGAACGCGGACGAGAAGCCGGACGAGAAGAAGGACGACGACTCCCCCTTCGGCGTCTGGTGGTTCGTCGGCGTCTGCCTGGTCTTCGGCATCGGCATCGGCTTCCTGCTCAGCAACCGCAACAAGAAGCAGCAGCCGTGACCCGCCGCGTCGTCCTCTTCCTCCTGTCCGCGTTCCTGCTGATCGGGACCGCGGGCCAGGCACAGGCCGCCGGGTACCGGTACTGGTCGTTCTGGGACCGCGACGGCGGGACGTGGGTCTACGCCACGCAGGGCCCGTCCCTGGCCCGCCCCTCCGACGGCGACGTGCAGGGCTTCCGCTTCGCGGTGAGCGAGGACTCGGGCGACGCGGCCCAGCCGCGCGGCACGGCGGACTTCGCGTCGATCTGCGCGAAGACCCCGGCCGAGGAGGGCCGCAAGCGGGTGGCGCTGGTCCTCGACTTCGGTACGGCGTCCGACGCCCCGTCCGGCGAGACCCCGCCCGCTCCGCGCACCGCCTGCGCCCGGGTCTCCCCCGACGCGACGACGGCCGACGCCCTGGCCGCCGTCGCCGACCCCCTCCGCTACAACACCAACGCCCTGCTGTGCGCGATCGCGGGCTACCCGAAGACGGGCTGCGGCGAGCAGGTGTCGCAGCAGGAGGAGCGGCAGGAGAAGCAGGACTCCACAGCCGCCCCCGAGGAGGGCAGCACCTCGGACGACGGAGGCCCCTCGGTCGGCCTCTACGCGGGCATAGCGGTGGTGGCAGCCCTGGCCGGCGCGGCAACCTGGCAGGCAAGGCGGCGCAGGAATGCAACCCGCTAACCCTGCGGGTACTCCTGCCGCACAACCTGCGGGCAGTCGTGCCGCTCCCCCTGCGGGCAGTCGTGCCGCTGGGGCGGCACGGGTGGGCGCTGGGGGCACCCCCTCCGGGGGAGGCACCCCTTCAGCGCGGGCGAGCGTCCCCACCCCCCACCGGCGCCGCGAAAACGTACACCCCGGCGCCTGGTGGCTCTGGGCCCTATCCCTCGGCACCGCCGCCACCCGCACCACCAACCCCCTCCTCCTCGCCCTCCTCGTCACCGTCTCCGCCTACGTCGTCATCACCCGCCGCCCCCACGCCCCTTGGGCCCGGTCCTACGGCGCCTTCGTCAAACTCGCCCTCGCCGTCCTCCTCGTCCGCCTCCTGTTCACCACCGTCCTCGGCTCCCCCATCCCCGGCACCCACACCCTCCTCACGCTCCCCGAAATCCCCCTCCCGGACTGGGCGCAGGGCATCCGCCTCGGCGGCCGGGTCACCGCGGAGGGCCTCACCTTCGCGCTGTACGACGCGATGAAGCTGGCCACCCTCCTCATCTGCGTCGGCGCCGCGAACGCCCTCGCCAACCCCGCCCGCCTCCTCAAGTCCCTCCCCGGCGCCCTGTACGAGATGGGCGTCGCCGTCGTCGTCGCCCTCACCTTCGCGCCGAACCTCATCGCGGACGTCCAGCGCCTGCGCGCCGCCCGCCGCCTGCGCGGCCGCCCGGACAGCGGCATGCGGGGCCTGCTCCAGGTGGGCCTCCCCGTCCTGGAGGGCGCCCTGGAACGCTCCGTCGCCCTCGCCGCCGCCATGGACGCCCGCGGCTACGGCCGTACCGCCCGGGTTCCGCCCGCCGTGCGCCGTACCACCGCCGCCCTCACGCTGGGCGGACTGCTCGGCGTCTGCGCGGGGACGTACGGACTGCTGACCGCCGCGGGCGGCACGTACGGCGTCCCCGTGCTGCTGGCCGGTGGCGCCGCCGCGCTCGGAGGCCTGTGGCTCGGCGGCCGGCGCACGGTCCGCACCCGCTACCGCCCGGACCGCTGGGACGCCCGCGCCTGGCTGGTCACCGGCTCCGGCGTCGCGGTCGCCGCGCTCCTGTTCCTGGCCGCCGCCCGCGACCCGGCGGCGCTGCACCCGGGCGTGGTCCCGCTGGAGGCCCCGACCCTCCCCCTGTGGCCGGCGGCGGCCGTACTGGTCGGCCTGCTCCCCGCGTTCGTCACCCCCGCACCCGAGACCGCCGTGAAGGAGCCGTCGTGATCCGCTTCGAGGACGTGTCGGTCACGTACGACGGCGCGGCCGAACCCACCGTCCGGCACGTGGACTTCGAGGTCCCGGAGGGTGAACTGGTCCTGCTCGCCGGTCCCTCCGGCGTCGGCAAGTCCACCGTCCTCGGCGCGGTCGGCGGCCTCGTCCCGCACTTCACCGGCGGCACGCTGAGCGGCCGGGTCACGGTGGCCGGCCGCGACACCCGCACCCACAAGCCGCGCGAACTCGCCGACGTGGTGGGCACGGTCGGCCAGGACCCGCTGTCCCACTTCGTGACGGACACCGTCGAGGACGAACTGGCCTACGGCATGGAGTCCCTGGGTCTCGCCCCGGACGTGATGCGCCGCCGCGTCGAGGAGACCCTCGACCTGCTGGGCCTGTCCGACCTGCGCTCCCGCCCCATCGCCACGCTCTCCGGCGGCCAGCAGCAGCGGGTCGCCATCGGCTCGGTCCTCACCCCGCACCCGGACGTCCTGGTCCTGGACGAGCCGACCTCCGCCCTGGACCCGGCCGCGGCCGAGGAGGTCCTGGCGGTCCTCCAGCGTCTGGTCCACGACCTCGGTACGACGGTCCTGATGGCCGAGCACCGCCTGGAGCGGGTCATCCAGTACGCCGACCGGGTCGTCCTGCTCCCGGCCCCCGGCGAGGCACCGATCCTCGGCGCCCCGGCGGACGTGATGGCGGTGTCCCCGGTGTACCCGCCGGTGGTGGACCTGGGCAGGCTGGCAGGCTGGTCCCCGCTGCCGCTGACGATCCGGGACGCCCGCCGCCGGGCGGCTCCGCTGCGGGACCGCCTGGCCGACCGGGAGATCCCGGACCGCACGCCACCGGCCGCCACCTTGCCGGCACTCCCCGCGCTCCGGCCCGCCGTCTCCCGCTGGTGGCGGCGCGGCAAGCGGGCGGAGACGGCCGCCGCCTCCGTCCCGTACGCCGCCGAGGTCCGTTCGCTCGCCGTCCGCCGGGACCGCGTCCAGGCCCTGCGCCACGTCGACCTGACGGTGTCCGCCGGTGAGACGGTCGCCCTGATGGGCCGCAACGGCGCCGGGAAGTCGACCTTGCTCTCGGCACTCGTCGGCCTGGTCGAACCGTCGGCGGGCTCGGTCCGCGCCGGGGACGCCGTGCCGCACCGCACGGCGCCGCGCGACCTCGTACGGCGCGTCGGCCTGGTCCCGCAGGAGCCGCGCGACCTGCTGTACGCCGACACGGTCGCCGCCGAGTGCGCGGCCGCCGACCGGGACGCGGAGGCGGCCCCCGGCACCTGCCGGGCCCTGCTCACCGAGCTGCTCCCCGGCGTCACCGACGACACCCACCCCCGGGACCTCTCCGAGGGCCAGCGCCTCACCCTCGCCCTGTCCGTCGTCCTCACCGCCCGCCCTCCCCTGCTCCTCCTGGACGAGCCGACGCGGGGCCTGGACTACGCGGCGAAGGCCCGCCTGGCCCGCATCCTGCGCGACCTGGCCGCCGAGGGCCACGCGATCGTGCTGGCCACGCACGACGTGGAACTGGCCGCCGAGCTGGCCCACCGGGTCGTGCTGCTCGCCGAGGGCGAGGTGATCGCCGACGGCCCGGCGGCGGACGTGGTGGTGGCCTCCCCGTCCTACGCGCCGCAGGTCGCCAAGGTGCTGGCGCCGCGCAAGTGGCTGACCGTGGCCCAGGTTCGGGAGGCCCTGACATGACCGGCGGCTCCCCTCCCCAGCGCCAGGCCCGCGCCGTACGCCTCGGTCCCCGCTCGGTCGCCGCCCTCGTGCTGGTCAGCGCGGTGGGCGTGGCGGGCTTCGGGTGGCCCTTCCTGGCCCCGCCGGACGCCTCGCTGAACGCGCACGCGCAGGACGCCCCGTGGCTGTTCGCGGGTGTGCTGGTGCTGCTGGTGGCGGTGGTGGCGGCGACGATCTCGGAGTCGGGTCTCGGTCCGAAGGCGGTGGCGATGCTCGGCGTGCTGGCGGCGGCGGGCGCGGCGCTGCGCCCCATCGGCGCGGGGACGGCCGGCCTGGAGCCGATGTTCTTCCTCATGGTGCTCAGCGGCCGGGTCCTCGGCCCCGGCTTCGGCTTCGTCCTGGGCTCGGTCACCATGTTCGCGTCCGCGCTGCTCACGGGCGGGGTGGGGCCGTGGATGCCGTTCCAGATGCTGTCGATGGGCTGGTTCACGATGGGCGCGGGCCTGCTTCCGGGCCCCGACCGCCTGCGCGGCCGCGCGGAACTGCTGATGCTGGCCGGGTACGGCTTCCTGGCGGCCTTCGCGTACGGCACGGTGATGAACATGCAGGGCTGGCCCTTCCTGGACCCGGAAGGCTCGACCATCGGCCCCGACCCGGACGCCGGAGTCGCCGCCAACCTGGCCCGCTTCCTCGCCTACTGCCTGGCCACGTCCCTGGGCTGGGACGGCGGCCGCGCCGCCATGACGGTCGTCCTCACCCTGGCGCTCGGCACCCCGGTCCTGAAGGCACTGCGCCGGGCCACCCGCCGGGCGGCCTTCGAGACCCCGGTCACGTTCGAGCGGCCGACCGGCTGAGCCGCGCCACGTGACCGGGGCGTCACCACGCCAACCGCGCACGGCTGGACGGTGCGCCGGGTGCGCCTACGGGAGGACGATGTCGCGGCCCGGTCCGCCGTCGACGGTGTCCTTCCCGAGGCCGCCACCGACGAGGTCGTCGCCGCCCTCGCCGTGCACCATGTCGTCGCCGGGGCCGCCGAGGACGACGTCGCGGCCGTCCCCGCCCATGGCGTGGTCGTCGCCGGTGCCGCCGTACACGGCGTCGTCGCCGCCGTAGCCCTCGATCATGTCGTCGCCCGCGCCACCCCACATCCGCTGGTTCTCGCCGTCACCCATGAGGTGGTCCATGCCGTCGCCGCCGTGCAGCACGGCGGGCCCCATGACCATGTCGTTCCCGTCGCCGCCCCACACCGTGCGGGCCGTGTGGGCGTGCAGTTCGTCGTCGCCCGAGCCGCCGGTGACGGTGCCGACCCCGGGGGTGAAGGCGGCGACCGTGTCGTCGCCGTCACCGAGGTGGATGTCGATCCGGTCGGGACGGGGGGCGTCGGCGGGCAGTTCGCAGACGACGGCGGTGGTGTCCTCGGCCGAGGAGTACGCGCAGTGGTCGCCCGGTTGGAGCGGGACCACGTCGCGGAAGCCGATCCGCTGAATGCCGTCGCTGGTGTACATGAAGAAGACGTTGAGGTCGTTGGTGTGGCCCGCGGCGGCCGTGAAGACGATCGACTGGCTCTCCCAGTCGGCTCCGACGCGGGACTTCGCCTCGCCGGCGCTCGCGGCGCTCGCGGCGCTCGCCGGGCCGAGGGCGAGGCCGGCGGTGCACAGGGCCACGACGAACGCGCCGACAGCGGTTCGGTTTCGGTTCATGGAACCTCATCTCGATGGAGTGACGGTTGACCGAACGGCGTGCGTGGTGCTGGCGGGGACTCGGCCGTGACGGCGGTCTCCTCTGCCGGCCCGGATGCGCGGGACCGTGAACTGACGCGGCGTCATGGTAAGCCGCCGCCCCTCCGGATGCGATGGGTGGGACTCGACGGCACGGAGTGCTTCCGGAGTCGCCGGGAGGGGCCGGTGCCCGAGTCCGGGAGGGGCCGGTGCCCGAGTCCGGGAGGGCTCCGGCTCCCGCACCAGGACGGATTCCCCGACCGCCCCCACCCCCGTGATCAAGTTTGTCTGTTTCATTGACATTTCACTGAGGAGTCGTCACTTTGGGAGCGCTCCCATTACAGCCTTGCCTCTGGAAGGAGTCCCCCCACATGCGCACAACGAGTCCGTTAACCGGGCGTTCGCGGTCGGCCCTCCGCCGGCCTCTCCAGGCGCTCGTCATGCTGTTCGCCGTGGTCGTCGGCGCACTGGCCTGGTCCACCCCCGCCCAGGCCCACGGCACCATCGTCTCTCCCGCCACCCGCGCGTACCAGTGCTGGCAGACGTGGGGAAGCAACCACACGAACCCGGCCATGCAGACCCAGGACCCCATGTGCTGGCAGGCCTTCCAGGCCAACGCCGACACCATGTGGAACTGGATGAGCGCCCTCCGCGACGGCCTCGGCGGCCAGTTCCAGGCGAAGACCCCCGACGGGACGCTGTGCAGCAACAACCTGTCGAGGAACGCCAGTCTGAACAAGCCCGGCCAGTGGAAGACGACCAACGTCGGCAGCAACTTCTCGGTGCAGCTGTACGACCAGGCGTCCCATGGCGCCGACTACTTCAAGGTGTACGTGAGCAAGCAGGGCTTCGACCCCAAGACCCAGACCCTGGGCTGGGGCAACCTCGACTTCATCACGCAGACCGGCAGCTACGCCCCGGCACAGAACATCACCTTCCCCGTCCAGACCTCCGGGTACAGCGGACACCACGTGCTGTTCGTGATCTGGCAGGCCTCGCACCTGGACCAGGCGTACATGTGGTGCAGCGACGTGAACTTCGGCTGAGCCGAGGAGCGCAGCGCACGGCACCGGCCTTCGCCGGGCGCCGGTGAGCCGCCCGTCCGGCAGACCGAGCCCCGTCGGGGCAGGGGCCCCTCGGCCACCTGCCCCGAGGGGGCTCCGCGCTCGGCGTTCGTTCCGCGCCCGGGAACCCGCCTCAGGCGGGGAGGGTCCTGAACCGGCGCCGGTACTCGGTCGGTGTCGTGCCCAGCCTGCGGCGGAAGGCCCTGACCAGGGTGTCGACGGTGCCGAAACCGCAGGCGGAGGCGATGCGTTCCAGGGTCGCGTCGGTGGATTCGAGCTGCTGGCGCGCCACTTCCACGCGCGCCGACTCGACGTAGGCGTACGGGGTCGTGCCGAGTTCGGTCTTGAAGATGCGGGTGAGCTGCCGGTCGCTGACGTGGGCGTGGGCCGCGAGGTCGGCGACGGTGAGCGGTGCGGCGATGTGGCGCATGATGTGGTGGCGGAGGTCCTCGACGCGCCGGGTCGTGGAGACCTGCTCCAGCGGCACGCTGAACTGGCTCTGTCCGCTGGGCCGTTTCAGATACATCACCAGCTGCCGGGCCACCCGCAGTGCCACCGCCTCGCCGAGGTCGTCGGCGACGAGGGCGAGGGAGAGGTCGAGGCAGGAGCTGATGCCCGCGCCGGTCCACACGTCGCCCTCGCGGATGAAGATCGGGTCGGCGTCGACCTCGACCTCCGGGTGCTCGTCGGCGAGCTGCCGCGCGGTCGACCAGTGCGTGGTGGCCCGCTTGCCGTCGAGGAGCCCGGCGGCGGCGAGGACGTGCGCTCCGACGCAGACGGACGTGACCCGCCGGGTCCGCTCGGCGAGCCGCCGCACCCACTCCACCACGGCCGGATCGGTGAGCGCCCGGACCCGGCGCCGGCCGTCGACCTCGACCGCGCCGGGCACGATCAGGGTGTCGATGCCCCGCCCGGACAGGTCGTCGAAGGTGACGTCGGGGAGGACGCGGACACCGGCGGCGGTGGTGACCGGGGCCATGGCCCCGGCGGCGAGGACCACCTCGTAGCCCGCCGCGTCCTCCGTCTCGCGCCGCGCGAGGGAGAACACCTCCGGCGGCCCGGTGACGTCGAGCAGGTCGACGCCGTCGAAGAGCACGACGACGATCAGTCGTCCGACGGAGTTCACGGTCCCTCCCGCGGGTCATCCGGCCATGTCGGTATGTGCAGGTTAGACGACATTGCCGACATCGCCGCACGGGCCCTAGCGTCGTAGGAGCAGGCCGACGGCTGCCATCCGCACCCGAAAACTAGGGAGTCCCCATGCCCAGAACCACGTTGCGCCGCCTCAGCGGACTCGACGACACCCCCGCGAAGCTCGCCGACTCCACGCTGGTCCTCGTCGACTACCAGAACACCTACACGACCGGCGTGATGGAACTCGACGGCTGGCAGGACGCGCTCGACGCGGCGGCTCGGCTGCTGGCCCGCGCCCGCCGCGAGGGCGCCAAGGTCGTCCACGTCGTCCACGACGGCGGGGACGGCAGCCCGTACGACCTCGGGGCCGAGATCGGGCAGATCCACCCGAGCGTCGCCCCCATCGACGGCGAACCCGTCGTCACCAAGAAGGCACCCGACTCCTTCTTCGGCACGGACCTGGGCGCGCACGTCGACGCGGCGGGCAACAACGACCTCGTCGTCATCGGCTTCATGACGCACATGTGCGTGGCGTTCACCGCCCAGGGCGCCTTCCTGCGCGGCAACCGCCCCACGGTCGTCGCCGACGCCTGCGCCACCCGCGCCCTCCCGGTCGCGGACACCGAACTCGACGCCCGCCAGGTGCACTACGGCGCCCTCGCGACCGTCGCCGACATGTACGGGGTCGTCGTACCGTCGCAGGAGTCCCTGACCTAGCCAGGGCCTGTTTCAGCGCCGGGGCAGGACCAGCGCGCACAGGGCGAAGACGAGGGCGAAAGCCGCCTGGACGAGCATGCAGACCGCCAGCGCGGTCGTGTATGCCTCACCCGCCGGGACGGTGGAGCCGGACAGGGCCGCGCCCAGCAGGCCGCCGGCGACGGCGACGCCGAGGCCCATCGCGGCCTGCTGGGTGGTCTGCAACGTGCCGGACGCCGCTCCCGCCATGGTCGACGGGACCTCCGCGATCATCGCTCCGACGAGCGGCCCGAACATGAAGGCCTGTCCGACCCCGACCCCGACGAGCAGAGCGCCGAACGTCCACGAGTCCAGGCCGGCCCCCTGGACGAACACGGACCCGGCCGTGCCGCTCAGGAGCGCGGCCTGAATGATTCCGCCGACGACCAGGAGCCTGCGGAACCCGAAGCGGGGCGCGAGCTTCCCCGACCAGATCGACACGGTGAGGAAGCACAGGGAGAACGGCAGCAGCACGAGGGCCGCGTGCATGGGCGACCAGCCGAGCCCCGTCTGCGTGGAGATCGCGTAGAGGAACGTGAACGCGCCGAACGCCGACTGGAGCAGCAGCGCCATCACCAGTCCGATCCGGTACGACCCGAGCCGGAACAGCGGCGGCGGAACGAGCGGCACGCCGTCGCCGCGGTGCAGCCGCAGCTGCCACCGCCAGAACACCGCGAAGAACACCGGCGTCGCCCCCAGCAACGCCCAGCACCAGACCGGCCAGCCCAGGGCGCTCCCCTGGGAGACCGGCAGCATGAGCGCCAGCAGGGCGAGCCCGAGCAGGGCGGTCCCCGCCAGGTCGAGCGACCGGTGGCCGGGCGCACGGGTGTCGGGCAGCCGGCGCAGCGCGGCGCCGAACGCCGTCACGCCCATGACCACGCTCATCGCGAAGACCGCACGCCAGGGGGCCCCGGGCAGCGGGGCGGACAGCAGCACGCCGCCGAGGACCTGGCCGATCGCGGTGGCCCCGCCCGCGGTCGCGCCGAACAGCGCCACGGCACGAGCCCGTTCGACCCCCTGGGTCGACGCCGTGATCGTCGCCAGCACCTGAGGGACCATGGCCGCCGCGGAGATCCCGGTGAGGGCTCGCGCGACGATCAGCACGGTGATGTTCGGGGCCAGCATCGCGCCCAGCGAGAACAGGGTGAAGCCGGCCATGCCGACCAGGAAGAGCGGGCGTCGCCCGTACAGGTCCCCGAGTCTGCCGCCCAGCACCATCGGCACGGCGAATCCCAGCGCGTACACCGACACCACCAGGGACTGCTCGGCGGCAGTGGCCCCCAGGGACGCGCCGATGTCGGGTACGGCGATGCCCGCGGCCGAGAAGCTGACCACCGACAGCAGCAGCGCCGACAGTGTCGTCAGGAGCCGCCCCGTCCCCAGTCCGGGAGCCGGCGGTTGCGCGGGAGCCTGCGCGGGCGGTGGCGCGGCACGGTCGTTCCTCGGTGCGGAGGATGCGGAAGATGTCGTCATGACCTCGACCCTGAAGGGCTGCTTATCCTGGCACCAGGAGCCTGTTCATGGGGGTACTGACCAGCACCTGGATGCCAGGCTCTCCGTACGGGAGGCTGAAGACATGACAGCGTCCAGGTCCGCCGCGATCCGGCGTGAACTCGGCGATTTCCTCCGGAGCCGCCGCGAGCGCGTGACCCCGCAGCAGGCGGGCCTGCCGTCCACCGGGCGAAGGCGGACGCCCGGTCTGCGGCGCGAGGAGGTCGCCGTCCTCGCCGGGGTCGGCGTCACCTGGTACACCTGGCTCGAACAGGGCCGGCCGATCAACGTCAGCACCCAGGTTCTCCGGGCGGTCGCCCGCGTCCTGCAACTCGACGAGGTCGAGCAACGGCACCTGCACCAGCTCGCCGGATCGAGTACGCCGAAGGACGGGCCCGCCGAAGACGATCCGGGGCTCCCCGCCGCGTTCCAACCCGTCCTGGACCAGCTCGACCCGTTCCCCGCGTGCCTACAGACGCCGCTGTTCGACGTGGTGGCCTACAACCGTGCCTACCGGTTCCTCTTCACCGACATGGACCTCATCCCGCCCGGAGAGCGCAACTGCGCGGTGCAGTTCTTCACCGACCCCGACTGGCGCAGCCGCTACGTCGACGGCGACCTGGTCGCCGCCCGGATGGTCGCGAGGATGCGCACCGAGATCGGCACCGAGCTGGAGGCCGCTGCCGCCGTCGGCATCGTCGACGACCTCCGGGAGCGGTCGGAGGAGTTCGCCCGACTGTGGGCCCGGCACGACGTGCTGCCCCGGCAGTACGAGACGAAGCGCCTCGACAGCCCCCTCGTCGGGCGGCTCCAGCTGAACTTCGTCTCCACCCATGTCCCGGACACCGGACACCGGATGACGGTGATGACGCCGGCCGACGAGTCCACCGCCCAACGCCTGGCCCGGATGCTCTAGGCAGGCGCGCACTCGAACCACACGGTCTTGCCGCCCCTCGGCCCGGCCTCGACACCCCACTTGTCGACCACCGCGTCCACCAGCGTCAGCCCCCGGCCGCACTCCGAGTCCTCGCTCACCGGCCCGGCCGGTACCGGCTGCCGGGGGCTCCCGTCCGACACCTCCACCCGGACCCCGCCCTCGCCCCCGCCCGTCCGCCGTAGCAACAGCAGCGTGCAGCGGCGGTCCGGGACGTGGCGTACGACGTTCGCCAGCAGCTCGGTCACGCCGAGCTCCACCGCGTCGGCCAGTTCGGCGAGGTCCCACTCGTGCAGATACGAGCGGACGATGCGCCGGACGTGCCGGGCCGAGTGGGCACCGGCCGTGAAGCTCATCCGGTACTGGTTCGCGCAGTGGCCCAGGAGGACCGAGGGAAAGTATTCGTTCACGGCACGAGCCTGACGTCGGACGACTACGGTGGGCTACCGAACGGATACAACCGGTCCCGCCGTGGACCGAGTTGTGCGAGAGGGGGCTCTTCGCATGACCCACATCAACGTCCTCGACCCCGGCGCCTCGCCGCTCGACTACTACGGCTTCGAGCTGCGCCGCCATCGGGAGGCCGCCGGGCTCACGCAGCGGCAGCTCGGCGACATCGTCAATTACACCGGCTCCCTGGTGGGCCAGATCGAGACGGCGAGGAAGGTCCCGACGCCGGAGTTCAGCGAGCGCGTCGACGCGGCACTGGGCACGGGAGGGTTACTGTCCCGACTCGTCGACCTGGTGATGCGCAGCCAGGTACCGGCCTGGTTTCAACAAGTGGCCGAGTTGCAGGCACGGGCCACGGAGATCTACTCGTTCGACACGCACATGGTCCACGGTCTCCTCCAGACCGAGGCCTACGCGCGTGCCGTCCTCGGAGTGCTGGACCAGAGCAACCTAGACGATCGGACATCGGTGCGGATCGCACGACAGAAGATCTTCGAGAAGGACGAACCCCCGGTCTTCTGGGTCGTGCTGAGCGAGTGCGCGCTGCGCCAGGAGATGGGCGGCCGGGAGACCATGCGGGAGCAACTGGCCTACCTGTTGACCTTCGAAACCAACCCGCGGGTCAACGTCCAGATCCTGCCCTACTCTGCGGGCGCGCACGCGGGGCTCCAAGGCTCATTCGACGTCTACCGCTTCGCGGGCGACCCGCCCATCATCTACACCGAGGGGTACGGCAGCGGGCATCCGACCGCCAACCCGAACACCGTCAAGGACTGCTCACTCCGATACGATCATCTCCAGGCATCCGCACTCTCCCTCAGAGACTCGGCGGAGCTGATCCGGCGCTTGATGGAGGAACGCTATGGAGAGCAACGTGACTCTGACGGGGATCCAGTGGCGTAAGTCCAGCTACAGCGGCGACCAGGGCGGCAACTGCGTCGAATTCGCCGAACTGCCCGCCACCGTCGCCGTCCGCGACTCCAAGACCCCGGCGGGCCCGACCCTCACGCTCGCCCCCGCCACGTTCAGCGCCTTCGTCGGCTGGGCCGCCGCCGAGTAATCAGCCCCGGTCCAGGTCAACGTTTCTGTTCGATTTATCGTCTTCGCACGTGTCCCTGCCGTGCACCCCGATGACGCCGAACGGAAACCTCGACCGTGGTCCCTGCCGAACTGACCGTCCCCCGGCCCGAACGGCGTCGGGACAGACGCGCGAGCGACGCCCTGCGCGCCTTCGGACGTCGGCATCGCGTGCCGTTGCTCGCGACCCTGCCCACCATCCCGCTGTACGCGGTGTGGTGGGCTTTTCTCGCCACCGGCGCCGGTGACCTCGCCGCGCAGGAGGCCTGGGCGGACTTCGCGACGCGGCACGGGAGTTCGGCGTACGGGCTGTTCTGGTACGGCGGGATGCACACCGCCAACTACAGCGTCATCTCCCCGTACCTGATGGCGGCGTTGGGCGTGCGCACGGTCACCGTCGTGTCCGGACTCGCCGCCTCCTGGCTCGCGGCCGTGCTGATGGTGCGGTGCGGGGTACGCAGGCCCGTGTGGCCCGCGCTGCTGGCCTCGCTCGCACTGTGGTGCGACGTTGCGTCGGGCCGGACCACCTTCGCGCTCGGCGTCGCCCTCGCGCTGGCCGCCTGCGTGCCGCTGGTGCGGGAGCGGCGGCCGTGGCTCGCCGCCGGGTACGCGGCGCTGGCGACGATGGCCTCGCCCGTGGCCGGGCTGTTCCTGGCCGTGGTCGGGGCCGCGTTCCTGCTCGTCCGGGACTGGCGGCGCGCCCTCGTGCTGCTCATACCCCCGGCGGCCGTGGTCGGGCTGACGACGCTGTTCTTCCCCTTCACGGGGGAGCAGCCGATGCCGTTCGCCCGAATATGGCCGCCGGTCGTGCTCGGCCTCGCCGTCACCGTGCTGGCCCCGCGTACCTGGCGGGTCGCCCGGTGGAGCGGGGCCGTTTACGCGCTCGGGACCGTGCTGACGTATCTGATCGCCTCGCCGGTCGGCACGAACGTCGAGCGGTTCGCGGAGCTGTTCGCGCCCGCCGTGCTGCTGGCCGCGCTGCTCTCCGCGCCTCCCGCGCTCACCGCGGCCCGGTCGCGGCGGCTGGTGTCGGGGCTGCTGGCCGTCGCGGTCGTCTACTCCGCGGGCTGGGTGGGGAAGAAGACCGTCGACGACCTGAAGGTGTCCACCGTCGTGCCGGCC
This sequence comes from Streptomyces sp. CS113, assembly GCF_002188365.1. NCBI lineage: Bacteria > Bacillati > Actinomycetota > Actinomycetes > Kitasatosporales > Streptomycetaceae > Streptomyces > Streptomyces sp. CS113. The sequence continues at coordinate 6,062,296 of NZ_KZ195574.1, read as the reverse complement.
TGGGCCGACGAGACGGACGGTGTCGTGGGCGCCCTGGAGGGGCTCGGCGCCGACCGCACCCGGGTGGAGGTGGTGCCCGCCCGCAACCACCGCGAGGCCACCCTGCTCGCCCCGCACGTCAACCTGGCCCGCGGCTGGAACCGGCAGCTCGACGTGGAACGCGGACGCCTCTTCTACGACGGTTCCTTCTCCGCGGCCGCCTACCGGCAGTGGCTGGACCACTGGGCGGTGGGCTTCGTCGTCCTCCCGGCCGCCAAGCCGGACGGTCCCGCCGAGGCCGAGGCGGCGCTCGTGCGGGACCCGGAGCTGCGGCCGGAGTGGCTGGAGCCGGTCTGGCGGGACGCGCACTGGCAGGTCTTCCGGGTGCGGGACGCCGTACCGCTCGTCTCCGCGCCCGGCTCCGTCGTGAGTACCGCCCCCGCCGACCTGGTGCTGCGCGTGGAGGAGCCGGGCGCGGTGACCGTGCGGGTCGCCTGGTCGCCGTGGCTGCGCAGCGACGGCGGGTGCCTCACGCGGGACGGCGACTTCACCCGGCTGACCGTCGAGGCGCCGGGCGAGTACCGGATCAGCTCCCGGTACGGTCCGTCGCCGGGGGCGGAGGATCGCTGCTGACGCCCGCGCCCGCCGCGGGCTCCCCGGCCGCCTTTGCTGCCGCCGCAGGCTCCCCGGCCGTCTTCGCCACCGCTGCGGATTCCCCGGCCGCTTTGTCCACCACCGCAGGCTCCCCGGCCGCCTTCGTCGCGGGTGCGGGCTCCCCGGCCGTCCCGGCCGCCACCGCCGCCGCGGTGACCGTCCTGGCCCGCGGCCCCTGGAACCAGTACGTCAGCCCGAAGCCCGCCGCGACCACGGCCGCGCCGCCCACCGCGTCCAGGACCCAGTGGTTGCCGGTCGCGACGATCGCCGAGACGGTGAAGAGCGGGTGGAGCAGGCCCAGGGCCTTCATCCACACCCTCGGCGCGATGATCGCGATCACCATCCCGCACCACAGCGACCAGCCGAAGTGCAGCGACGGCATCGCCGCGTACTGGTTGGTGAGGTGCGTCAGCGTGCCGTAGTCCGGCTTCGTGAAGTCCTGCACGCCGTGCACGGTGTCGATGATCCCGAGCCCCGGCATCAGCCGCGGCGGGGCGAGCGGGTAGAGCCAGAAGCCGACCAGGGCCAGCAGCGTGGCGAAGCCCAGGGAGGCGCGGGCCCAGCGGTAGTCGACCGGGCGGCGCCAGTACAGGACGCCGAGGACGGTCAGCGGGACGATGAAGTGGAACGACGTGTAGTAGAAGTCGAAGAAGTCCCGCAGCCAGCCGACCTTGACCACCGCGTGGTTGATCGCGTGCTCGATGTCGAGGTGCAGGAAGCGCTCGATGTCGAGGATCTGCGTCCCGTGCTCCTCGGCCCGCGCCCGGCCCGCCGAGTTGCTGCCGCCGGTCGCCGCGAGGCGCACCTGCGAGTAGGCGGCGTAGGTGACCCGGATGAGGAGCAGTTCCAGCAGGAGGTTGGGCCGGGTGAGGACCCGGCGCAGGAACGGCAGCAGCGGGACGTGCTTGAAGCGGGTCGGGACGGGCGGCGCGTAGGCCGTGGGGACCGGCGTCTCGAAGTACGGCGACGTGCGCGCCAGGAAGGGCACGGCGACGGCGGCGGCCAGCGCGGCGAGCAGCACCACGTTGTCCCGCAGCGGGTACAGGGCCGCCATGTTCGGCAGCATCATCTTCGCGGGCAGCGTCATCACCAGGACGACGGCGACCGGCCACACCAGCCGGTCGGAGGCCCGCTTGCCGACCCGGCCGACCACCGCGGGCAGCACCCACAGCAGCTGGTGCTGCCAGGTGGCCGGGGAGACGACGACGGCCGCGCAGCCGGTGACGGCGACGGCGAGCAGCAGCTGCCCGTCGCGGGCGTAGCGCACGGCGCGGCGCAGGGCGAGGACGGCGACGGCCGCGCCGAGCAGCAGGAAAAGGGCGATCTCCAGCGGGCCGTTCAGGCCGAGGCGGAGCAGGGCGCCGTGCAGCGACTGGTTGGCGAGGTCGTCGGCCTCGCCGCCCAGGCCGACGCCGGCCATGTGGTGCACCCAGTACGTGTACGAGTCCTGCGCCATGGCCGCCCAGGCGACGGCCGTGCAGGCGACGAACGTGATCCCGGTCGACACGGCGGCGCGTCTGCGGTCGGTGAACCACAGCAGCGGGACGAAGAGCAGGACGGTCGGCTGGAAGGCGGCGGCGACGCCGATCAGCACGCCGCCCACCCGGTCGCCCTGGGCCCCGCGTACGGCGAAGCAGCCCAGCAGGACGAGGAGGACCGGGATGATGCTGGTCTGGCCGAGCCAGAACGCGTTGCGCACCGGGAGCGACAGCATCAGCAGGCTGATGGCGACCGGCGCCGCCAGCAGCGCCGTACGGCGTCCGACCGGCCGGGGCAGGGCGCGGGCGGCGACCAGGCCGAGGGCGACGACCAGCAGCAGCGAGCCGAAGGTCCAGCCCCAGCCGAGGGCCTGCTCGGCGGCGCGGGTGAAGGGTTTGAGGACGAGGCCGACGAACGGCGTGCCGGTGAACTGCGTGGAGTCGTAGAGCGACCCCTCCACGTGCAGGACGCCGTGCTCGCCGACCCAGGTCTCCAGGTCCGTCAGGCGCTCCCCCCGCGGGGTGCCGAGGACCGCGGCCACCTGCCGTACGGCCAGGACGGCGGCGATCAGCCACAGGCCGAGGCGTGCGACACGCAGCCGTGCTCTGGTCGCGTCGGCGGCCGAGGCTCCGAAGGACTCCGCCGGTCGCCCGCTGTGCTCCGCATTCGCCACGCCTCGTCGGCCTCCGCCCCGTTCGTACCGTCCGTACGTACCGTACGTACCGCGTTCGTGTACGCGGTGTGTCGTCCCTGCGAACCCTATGAGGCTCGCACCACCCCCGGAGGAAGACGCGAGCGCCCCCCACTCAACCTGACAGCGGACCGCTTTGGGATTCGAGGAGCGAGAAGGATCACAGCCCGCGGGTGGCCGGACGGCGCACGGCGCGCGCATGTCCCCTGCGTGTACGCCGTTTTGGTGCACAGTGCAACGAAAAGCATACCGGGCGTAAGCGGCGCATCAGCGCCTATGGTCGCTTTTCTGCCCGTGGCCGAGTGCCGCGGGCTCTTTCCGGCCCGGCGACAGCGCCGCCGTGCGGGTCGTGGCGTACTCCGCCCCCCGTCCCTGTCCCCGTCGAAAGTAGGCGAGCGTAGTTTTGTCGGCCGCCCCCGTCGCCGCTGCTCCTCCGTCCCGCAGGCCCCCCGCACCCGTCCCCCGAGCCGCCGGCTCCCCCACCGCCACCGATCCCGCGCTCGTCCGGCGCGCCGTCAAGGCGGCGGCACTGGGCAACGCGATGGAGTGGTTCGACTTCGGCGTCTACAGCTACATCGCCGTGACGCTGGGCAAGGTCTTCTTCCCGTCCGGCAACCCGACCGCGCAGCTGCTCTCCACCTTCGGCGCCTTCGCGGCGGCGTTCCTGGTCCGGCCGCTGGGCGGCATGGTCTTCGGTCCGCTCGGCGACCGGGTCGGACGGCAGAAGGTGCTCGCCGTGACGATGATCATGATGGCGGCGGGCACCTTCGCCATCGGGCTGATCCCGTCGTACGCGACGATCGGCGTCTGGGCGCCGGTGCTGCTGCTGGCCGCGCGACTGGTGCAGGGCTTCTCCACCGGCGGTGAGTACGCGGGCGCGTCCACCTTCATCGCCGAGTACGCGCCGGACAAGCGGCGCGGCTTCCTCGGCAGCTGGCTGGAGTTCGGCACGCTCGCCGGGTACATCGGCGGCGCCGGTCTGGTGACACTGATGACCGCGCTGCTGTCGGACGGCGACCTGATGTCGTGGGGCTGGCGCATCCCGTTCCTGATCGCGGGCCCGATGGGCATCGTCGGCCTGTACCTGCGGATGCGGCTCGAGGAGACCCCGGCGTTCGCGGCCGAGGTGGCGAAGGCGGAGACGGCGCGGCCGAAGGTGCCGCTGCGCGAGATGGTCACCGGTCAGTGGCGGGCGCTGCTGCTCTGCGTCGGCCTGGTGCTGGTCTTCAACGTCACCGACTACATGCTGCTGTCGTACATGCCGAGCTACCTGACCAGCGAGCTGGAGTACGACGAGACGCACGGGCTGCTCGTGGTGCTGGGCGTGATGGCGCTGATGATGGTCGTCCAGCCGTTCGCGGGCGCCCTGACCGACCGGGTCGGGCGGCGGCCGGTGATCGCGGCGGGCTGCGCGGGCTTCCTGCTGCTGTCCGTCCCGGCGCTGCTGCTGATCCGCGAGGGCAGCCTGCTCGCGGTGGCCCTGGGCATGGGCGCGCTGGGCATGCTGCTGGTCTGCTTCACGGCCTCCATGCCGTCGGCGCTGCCGGCGCTGTTCCCGACGCGGGTGCGGTACGGCTCGCTGTCGATCGGCTTCAACGTCTCGGTGTCCCTGTTCGGCGGGACGACGCCGCTGGTGGTGACGGCGCTGATCGGGGCGACCGGCGACATGATGATGCCCGCGTACTACATGATGGCCGCGGCCGTGGTCGGCGGCGTGGCGGTGTGGTTCATGACGGAGTCGGCGGGCCGCCCGCTGCCGGGCTCGGCACCGGCGGTGGAGGGGCGCTAGGGGAAGGGCGCTGGTGGCCGCGCGGTAGTGGCAGCGCGGTAATGACAGCGCGGTAGTGGAGGGGCGCTGGAGGAGCACTGGAGGAGCGCACCGCGTTCGGCGGCCTGCGGCCTCCGGGCCGCTCTGCGAGACTGCCGGGATGATGGTCAGACTTGCGGAAGAGCGAGACTTCCCCGGTTTCCTCGGCCTGGCGGCCCAGGTGGAGCACTGGTTCGGCCCGATGGTCGAGGACTCCGGGTTCCACCACGCGGTGCGCGACCACATCCGCCGGAACGCGGCACTCGTCGCCGTCCCCTCGGAGCAGGGCACGGGCACGGACCCGGGCACGGGCACGGGCACGGGGGCTGACTCGGCCCCGGGCACGGGCACGGACCTGCTCGGTGGGCTGCTGTTCGGGCCGGACGCGCCGGTCCACCACGTCCACTGGCTGGTGGTGTCGGAGCGGGCCCGTACGGGCGGCGTCGGCCGTGAGCTGATGCGGGACGCGATGCGCCGGTGGGTGCGCGGACCGGCCGACGTCGAGGTGGTCACGTTCGGAGCCGACCATCCCGGTGCACGCGCGAGCGGCGCCCGCGCCTTCTACGAGCGCCTCGGCTTCACCCCCGCCGAAGCAGCCGCACCCGGCCCCGAGGGCGGCTCCCGCCAGCTCTTCCGCCGCGCCGTGCCCGCGGGAGGCCCCGCATGAGCGAGTCACGGCTCTGGGACGAGGTCGACGGCTACTTCGTCAGCCACCTCGCACCCGACGACGAGGCCCTGGCGGCCGCCCGCAGGGAGAGTGACGCCGCCGGGCTGCCGCCGGTGAACGTCACCGCCAACCAGGGCAAACTCCTCCAGCTCCTCGCCCGGATCCAGGGTGCCCGCACCATCCTGGAGATCGGCACCCTCGGCGGCTACAGCACCATCTGGCTGGCCCGCGCACTGCCCGCCGACGGCCGCCTGGTCACGCTGGAGTACAACGCCCGGCACGCGGAGGTCGCCACCCGCAACATCGCCCGCGCCGGCCTCGACGCCCTCGTCGAGGTACGCGTGGGCGCCGCCCTGGAGTCCCTGCCGAAGCTCGCCGACGAGAACCCGGCCCCCTTCGACCTGGTCTTCATCGACGCCGACAAGGGCAACAACCCGCACTACCTCGAGTGGGCCCTGAGACTCACCAGCACCGGCAGCCTGATCGTCATCGACAACGTGGTCCGCGGCGGCCGCGTGGCCGACGCCGACGATCCGGCCGACGACGTGCGCGGCACCCGCGCCGCCATCGAGCTGATCGGCCGCCATCCCCGGCTCAGCGGCACCGCGGTCCAGACGGTCGGCTCCAAGGGGTACGACGGGTTCGCGCTGGCGCGCGTGCTGCCCTGACCACACCTGGTGGGCTACTCCTCATGGTGTTACACCTCGTGGTGCTACACCTCGTGGTAGAAGCCGACGTTGACGCTGCGCGGCTCGGCGAGGTCCTGGACCACCACCTCGCCGCTGCCGCCCCTGGGCAGCGGCACGGTGCCGCCGTACGTCATGGGCTGCGCCTGCGCGTGTCCGCCCACGGTCAGCCGGACCTCGCAGGAGGGGTCCGGCTGCGAGCCGCGGAGCCAGGTCAGCCGCCAGGTGCCGTCCGGGCCGCAGCGGAACTCCAGGTGCACGCGGGAGACGAACAGCCAGTCGTCCGGGGTCGACAGCCGGCACACGGACCTGTCCCTGCCCACCCGCAGCACCGCGTCGGGGTCGCTGGGCGCGTCGGCCATCTGCATGCCGGCCGTGGCGCCCGCGTCCGCCGCGGTGACGGCGGCCATGGTGAGTTCGAGCACGTGCGCTCCTTCGAGGTCCGTCCGCTGGTCGCCGCCGCATGATAGATCGCCCCGGGGAAGGCTGTCCGGCGTCCGGCACAATGGGGTCATGACCGAGCGAAAGCCACCCGGCGTCGACTTCGAGTCCTGGGTCGACAAACAGATTCGAGACGCGGACGCCCGCGGCGAGTTCGCCGAGCTGCCCGGCGCGGGCAAGCCGCTGCCCAGCGAGATGGACAGCACCTACGACGAACTGTGGTGGGTCAAGCGGAAGATGGCCCGCGAGGGCTTCTCCGTACTGCCGCCCACGCTGGCCCTGCGCAAGGAGGCGGAGGACGCCCTGGAGGCGGCGGCGAAGGCCCCGTCGGAACGGGTGGTCCGCCGTATCGTCGAGGAGATCAACGTCAAGATCCGCGACGTCATGTTCAAGCCGCCGCCCGGCCCCCCGCTGGGTCTGAAGCCCTACGACGTCGAAGAGGTCGTACGGCGGTGGCGGGAGGGCCGGGCGGAGCGGTGACGCCCGTGGCTCACAGGCGCATCAGGCGGTCCGCCAGCTCGCGGTAGTCCCGCAGGGCCAGGCGGAGTTGTTCGGTGTCCGTGCTCGGCGCGCCGCCGTCCGGCCCGGCCTCCTGCCAGGAGGCGCGCAGGGTGCGGCGGCGGTGGGACACGGCGTCGGTGAGGCGGGCGGTGATCTCCTCCAGGACGCGGTCGGCCTCCTCGACGGAAGCACGCGGCGCGTCGACGAACCCGGCCACAGCGTGGTGCAGCAGCCGGCCGAGCCGGTCGGAGTCACCTGGCGTCAGGAGCGGGCCGGTGACCCCGGAGGTCGTGGCGGTCCCGGAGGCCCCGGCGGCCGAGGCGGCCCCGGTGGTCGTAGCTGCCGAGGGTGCTTCGGCTGCGACCGCGGATTCGGCGGCGGCCCCGGGGGCGATTGTTGTTCCGGGGTCAGCCGTTGTTCCGGGGGCAGCCGTTGTCCCGGGCTCGGCCGTCGTCCTGGGCTCGGCCGTTGTCCTGGGCTCGGCCGTTTTCCCGGCTCGGGCGGGGGTGCTCGCACCGGCAGTGGTGCCGGGCTCGCGCATGCTGTCGGGTCCGGTGACGGGACCGCGTTCGCCTGTCGTGTCGGACATGCCTCAGCTCTCCTTCGGCCGGCGCTTGCCGAGCGACCACGTGTGGGGGGTGCGGGGCGCATGGGCGGCGGGCTCCGGTTCACCGGCCTCCGTGCCGGTCCGCTGCCGCCCCGCGTCGTGGCGGGCCGGGCGCACCAGCGCCTCGAACAGCGCGCGGGCCTCGACCATGGCCGCGCGCATCTCCTCCGTGCCCGCGCCGCCGCCCTGTGCGTCGTCCGCGCGCGTGTGCGTCACGCGGTGCACCCGGCGGTACCCCTCGACATGGTGGGCGTGGTGCACGGACAGCGCCGTGAGCTGCTCCTCGTACTGTCCGCCGTCCGGGAACCCCCGCGCGCCGGCGAGTTCCGCGAGCAGTCGGTCCGCCTCGCCGACCGCCTCGCGCGGGGAGTCGACGAAGCGCTCCTGGGCCGCGGCCCAACGCGCCTCGAAACGCTCGCGCTCGGCGGGCTCCAGGGGCCGGGTGTGCAACGACCCGTGCCGTTGCACCCGTTCGGCCAGTTCCCGTTCCGCGGCCTTGGTGTCGCCGTCGTGCCGGGCCACGGCCAGGTCGTACTCGGGCCCGAAGCGCCGCTTCAGGCTCCCGCCGTGCTGGGGGCCCCGTGCGCGCAGGGCAAGGACGGCCGCGACGACGAGCACGACCGCCACGATCACGATCAGAGCGATGATCACGCCTGTGGACATGAGTGCCTTCCGGGTTTTCGGCCTGCCGGCTCTCCGAGCGGGCCGGTTCGCCGTTCGGGTTGCCCCGGAGTCGGCGCTCAAACGGCGCTCGGCGTGCACCGAGGGCGCATCGGTGGGAAAATACGCTTGCCCGGCGCGCCGGTCCCTGCCGACCATGCCCGTCATGACCTGGACCGTCGCCCCGGAACCGTACGACTCCCCCGTCGCCGCAGCCCTCTGGCGCGCGTACTACACGGAGGTCAGCGACCGCTGGTACCAGCTGCACGAGGGGCGCTCCACGGACCCGGCCGAGCTGGAGCGGGAGATCGCCGCGTACCCCGGAGCCGACCTCGTGCCGCCCCGGGGCCGGCTGCTGGTCGCGCGCTACGGCGGTGCACCGGCGGGCACCTCGGGCGTACGGCTGCTGGACGGCACCACCGCCGAGCTGACCCGGGTGTTCCTGTACGGCCCGATGCGCGGCCGGGGCGGCGCCGCGCTGCTCGTGCGGGCTGCCGAGGACGCGGCACGGGCACTCGGGGCCCGGCGCATGGTCCTCGACACGCGGGGCGACCTGGTCGAGGCCCGCGCCCTGTACGCGCGCCTCGGCTACACCGAGACCGAGGCGTACAACGACAGCCCGTACGCCGAGCACTGGTTCCGCAAGCCGCTGGTCCAGGAGCCCTGACAGGCTTCGCGGAAGGGGGCCCTGAGCGGGCCTCAGCGCGCCCGTGCGGGCGTACGCGTCTCGTGCGGGCGCTCCCGCTCCGAGCCGCACAGTTCGCCGGTCAGCTCCCGCACGAGCCGCACCAGATCGGTCGGGCGGTCCGGGCCCCACCAGTCGCCGAGCAGTTCGGCGAGGGATTCCTCACGGGCCAGCGCCAGCCGTTCGGCGACCTCGCGGCCGCGCGTGGTGAGGACCAGATCGGGGCCCTCGCGGACGGCGAGATGCCGCTCCTCCACCTGCCGGGCCGCCGCCATCACGGTGGCCAGCGGGACCGGGCTGCGCTCCGCCAGCACGGCCGGCTCGACCCGGCCGTGCTTCCTGACCCGCAGCAGCATCCAGCTCGACGCGGGCAGCAGGTCGTAGCCCGCCCGCGCGGTGATCCGGCGGTAGATCTCCCGCCGGCCCTCCCGGGTGCCGAGGACCGACAGGGCGCGGCACACCTCGTCGTGCGAGGAGCGTTCCACCGGGTTGCTGGCGAGGGTCTGGGTGGCGTCCGGCGCCGTGACCGAGCCGCGCAGCCGGTCCTCCTTCAGGAACCAGGCCAGGAGGAAGGCGACGAGGGCGACGGGCGCGGCGTACAGGAAGACGTCGGTGATGGAGGAGGCGTAGGCGTGGATCGCCTCGGGGCGCAGCGCGGGCGGCAGGGCGCCGATGCCGCGCGGGTCGGCCTTGAGCGTGTCCACGGAGACGCCGGGCGGCAGGGCGGCGCCCCGGAAGGCGTCGGTGAGCTGGTCGCCGAGGCGGCTCGCGAAGATCGTGCCGAAGATGGCCACGCCGAACGACGCGCCGATGGACCGGAAGAAGGTCGCGCCGGAGGTGGCGACGCCCAGGTCCTCGTAGGCGACGGCGTTCTGCACGATGAGGACGAGGACCTGCATCACCAGACCGAGGCCCAGGCCGAAGACGAAGAAGTAGGCGCTCATCTCGGCGGTGGAGCTGTTCTCGTCGAGCTGGTGCAGCAGGAGCAGTCCCAGGGTGGTCACGGCGGTGCCCGCGACGGGGAACACCTTCCAGCGGCCGGTACGGCTGACGATCTGCCCGGAGACGGTCGACGACAGCAGCAGGCCGAACACCATCGGCAGCATGTGCACACCCGACATGGTGGGCGTGACACCCCGCACGACCTGCAAGAACGTCGGCAGGTACGTCATCGCGCCGAACATCGCGAAGCCGATGACGAAGCTGATGACCGCGGAGAGCGTGAAGGTGCGGACGCGGAAGAGCCTCAGCGGCAGGACGGGCTCGGCCGCCCTGCGTTCCACGGCCACGAAGAGAACGGCCAGGACGACCGCGAGCACCGCGAGGCCGATGATCTGCGGGGAGCCCCAGGCCCAGGTCGTGCCGCCGAGCGAGGCCACCAGGACCAGGCAGGTGGCTACGGAGGCGATGAGGAGGGTGCCGAGGTAGTCGATGACGTGCCGGGCGGCCCGGCGCGGGATGTGCAGGACCGCCGCGATCACGACGAGCGCGACGACGCCGATGGGCAGATTGATGTAGAAGACCCAGCGCCAGCTGAGGTGCTCGGTGAAGACCCCGCCGAGCAGCGGCCCGAGCACACTGGTCGCGCCGAAGACCGCGCCGAACAGCCCTTGGTAGCGGCCTCGTTCACGGGGTGGCACCAGGTCGCCGACGATCGCCATCGACAGCACCATCAGACCGCCGCCGCCGAGGCCCTGGAGGGCGCGGAAGGCGATCAGCTGGCCCATGCCCTGCGCGATGCCGCACAGCGCGGACCCGACCAGGAAGATCCCGATCGCCAGTTGGAACAGCCTCTTGCGTCCGTACTGGTCGCCGAGCTTGCCCCACAGCGGAGTCGCGGCGGTGGCCGCCAGCAGATAGGCGGTGACCACCCAGGACAGGTGCTCCAGGCCGCCCAGGTCGCTGACGATGGTGGGCAGCGCCGTCGACACGATGGTCTGGTCGAGTGCGGCGAGCAGCATGCCGAGGAGCAGGGCTCCGATGGAGACGAGTACGCCGCTGGAGACCTGTTCCCGCTCCCCCGGTGCCGCGGACCGCGCCGGGTCCGGCTCCGACTCCGCCGCCTCGCGCACGTCTCCGGCCATCCCGACCTCCACAGGTGTCACGGTCCATCCTGGTCGGTGTGACCAGGTATGGCCGTTTCAGTCCTCCAGGAAGCCGGTATTCCGGGGGCGTGTGCGCCGAAGTGTGGAGAAGATCTGCATAATCTCTGGAGTTCGCGAGGGGAGTCGCGAGGGGAGGGACGAACGCGTGGATCAGCAGAAGGAACCGTCGCAGGACCGGCCGACGGGGGCCGCCTGCCCGGAGTGCGGCACACCCAGGGCGGCGGACAACACGCCGTCCTGCGCCTGCGGAACCAGGGCGTCCGACGCCCTGCGCGACGCCCGCACGGCCCAGGCGGCAGCGGCGGAGGACTTCGACCCGCTGCGCATACGGCCGTACGTCGAGCTGGACGGGACCGGCAAGCCTTCGGACGCACCCGCGGCATCCGGCACGTCCGACACGTCCGACACGTCCGACACGCCGGGTGAGCGCAGCGCCGCGCCCGGGTCCGGGTCCGACCCGGACGCCACCATGACGCTGCGCGCCGTCGACGCCGGGGCCGGAGCGGGTACGGGAGCGAACACGGGTGCGCGAGCGGGAGCGGGTACGGCAGCCGGTGCCGGTGCCGGCTCGCCCGACGGGGACGCGGCAGCGGCCTCGGAGGCGACCTCCGCGCTGCCGACGCCCCTCGCCCCCTCGACCGGCTCGCCCAGCGCGCACGACCTGCGCCTGTTCGACGCGTCCGGCACCGCGCCCCTCCCGCAGGTGGGGCCGGGGGCGGAGCGTACGGGCAGCGGGGGACGACCGCCGCGCAGGCGCCGCAAGGGCGTCCTGCTGAGTGCGGCCGGGGCCGTCGTGGTCGTGGTCGGCGCGGCGGGATTCGCGAGCGGGCTGTTCTCGTACGACACCCCGTCGCGGGACGGGGCGCTGCCGGACGAGGTCCGGGCGAGCGTGCCGGACCCGTCGACCAGCGAGGCCCCGCCGAGCGCCGGGCCGAGCACGACCGCCGCCTCGCCGACGCCCTCCGCGTCCTCCTCCCCGTCCGAGTCCGCGTCCGCGTCGGCGTCGGCCGAACCGAGCGCTTCGGCGTCGCCGTCCCCGTCGGCGTCGAGCGCCTCGCCCACTCCGTCCCGGTCGGCCGAGCCGACGCAGAGCACGAGCGCGCCGGCCGACGACGCCCCGCAGGAGTCCGAGGAAGACGGCCAGGACCCCGGCTCGGGCTCTCCGCTGCGCCGCGGCGACCAGGGCCCGGAGGTCGTGGAGCTTCAGCAGCGCCTGGCCGAGTTGGAGTTCTACCGGGGCGACTTCAACGGCAACTACAACCGCCAGGTCGAGGACGCGGTCCGGCACTACCAGTGGTACCGCGGCATCTACTCCGACGGGGTCGGCGTCTACGGCCCGGACACCCGCCGCAGGCTGGAGTCGGAGACCCGGGAGCCGTAGGGGCGGCGGGCCGCTCGGCGGCCGGCGTCAGCCGATGTGCAGGCGCAGGGTGCCGTCCGGGCCGGCCTCGACCCGGACCCGCGTCAGGTCCTCGACGACCACGTCCGGCCCGTGGAACCCGGCGCGCGGTCCGACCCCCACGACCCGCATCCCGGCGGCGCGCGCGGCCGCGATGCCCGCGCCGGAGTCCTCGAAGGCGATGCAGTCGGCGGGGGCGATGCCCAGCTCGGCGGCGCCCTTGAGGAAGCCCTCCGGGTCGGGCTTGCTCGCGCCGACCGACTCGGCGGTGACCCGGACGTCCGGCTGGTCGAGCCCGGCTGCGGCCATCCGCGCGGTGGACAGGGCCACGTCGGCCGAGGTCACCAGGGCGTGCGGCAGGCCGCGCAGCGAGGCGAGGAAGTCCGAAGCGCCGGGGATCGCGACGACGCCCTCGGTGTCGGCGGTCTCCTCCGCGAGCATGCGCGCGTTGTCGGCGTGGTTCTGCTCCATGGGCCGGTCCGGCAGCAGCAGCGCCATCGAGGCGTAGCCCTGCCGTCCGTGGACGACCTTCATGACCTCGTCGCCGTCCAGCCCGTGCCGGTCGGCCCAGCGCCGCCAGACGCGCTCGACGGCGGCGTCCGAGTTGACGAGGGTGCCGTCCATGTCGAGCAGCAGGGCACGGGCGGGCAGAACGGTGCTGGCGGTGGCCGTCATCGGCAGACTCCAAGGCGCGAGGCGGAAACAAGGCGGCCCCGCCCGCCGGTCAGGGAGAACGGGCGGGAGCCACTTTGTTCACCCACGGTACAAAACAGACCGGGGTTCGCGCCACCGGCGCACCTCACTGGCGCCCACCTGCGCACGCCACCGGCCCCGCCAGAACCCGGCGCCCAGCCCCGGTCCGGTCCGGCACAGGCCCAGGCCAGGGCCCAGGCCAGGGCCCAGGCCCCGGCGACCGACGCTCAGCCGGCGATCGCCTCCCACAGGCTCCACACACCGAGGCCCAGCATGAGCACCGCCGCGATCTTCGTGATCAGCCCCAGCGGCACCCGCTTCATCAGGGCCTTCCCGCCGACGATGCCGAGCCCGGCCACCGCCCACAGCGCGAGCACCGCGCCGAGACCGACGGAGAGCGGGTCGTCGTAGCGGGCCGCGAGGTTGGCCGTCATGATCTGCGTCAGGTCACCGAACTCGGCGACCAGGATGAGCATGAACCCGGCCCCGGCGACCTTCCAGAAGGACTGGTCCTCCGGCTTGCGGATCTCCTCGTCCTCGTCGTCCTTCTTCACCAGGAGCACGGCGGCGCCGCCCAGGAACAGCACCCCGGTCACCGCGTGCACGATCTGCTGGGGCAGCAGCGTCAGCACGCTGCCGGCCGCGACCGCGAGCACCACGTGCAGCAGGAAGGCGGCTGCCACCCCCGCGAAGACGTACGAGGCGCGGTAGCGGGTGCCGAGGACGAGGCCGGCGAGGGCGGTCTTGTCCGGCAGTTCGGCGAGGAAGACGACACCGAAGACGACGGCCGTCACGGTCAGGCTGATCAAGATTCCTCAATCGGTCGGGGCCACCCCGCCGAAAGTGCTGATTCGCGCGGCTTTCACGATCTCCGCGACGTGCGACACCTCGGCACGGCAGCACACGGTCCACCCCTGCCGTACGACACGGGCGTGCACTGCTTGCCGAAGGTCTCGCTGGCCTGCCCCGCTTGCGAGGCCTGCCTCCGGGCGCCGGCTCAGACGAGCTGAGCAGTATGTCGACGGTCCGGCGAAGAGCTACTCCCCTTCTGCGCCGTCCATAGTACGCGAGCCCCCGGGCGGGGCCGAGGGCCGAAAGTCCCGGCCCGGCTCCCGTCACGAGTCTCGCCGCGCTTCTAGACGTGCCATGCACACGTCACTAACTTCTTACCGACCGCACACCCGTGCGCCATGCGGCGTCGCGAGCATTCCCCTGCCCGCGTCCCAACGCCCCCACACTCACAGGGAGTTCGCATGCCGAAGTTCTACGCGCGTCGACGTCTCGGTTTCCTCGCCGCGTTCACCGGGCTCATAGCCTCCGCCGGGCTCCTCAACGGCCCGGCCGCCTCCGCCGCCCTCCCCACCCCCGTCAGCGCGGCCACCGCCCGCACCTACCTCGCCTCCCTCACGGTGGCCACCGAGGACCGCACCGGCTACGACCGCGACCTCTTCCCGCACTGGATCACCCAGTCCGGCACCTGCAACACCCGCGAGACGATCCTCAAGCGCGACGGCACGAACGTCGTCACCGACTCCGCCTGCGCCGCCACCAGCGGCAGCTGGTACTCCCCCTACGACGGCGCCACCTGGTCCGCCTCCTCCGACGTCGACATCGACCACCTGGTGCCGCTCGCCGAGGCCTGGGACTCCGGCGCCGACTCCTGGACCACCTCGCGCCGGCAGTCCTTCGCCAACGACCTGACCCGGCCCCAGCTCCTCGCGGTCACCGACAACGTCAACCAGTCCAAGGGCGACCAGGACCCGGCCACCTGGATGCCCTCGCGCAGCGCCTACCGCTGCACGTACGTGCGTGCCTGGGTGCAGGTGAAGTACTACTACGACCTCTCGGTCGACTCGGCGGAGAAGTCCGCCCTACAGGGCTACCTCGCGAACTGCTGACGCCCGTCCACCGACCGCCCCACAGCCCCTTCCGCCGTCCGTTCGGCCGCCCGTTCCGGCGGCCGTTCGGCGCGGAACCTCCCCGCCGGCCTCCGTCGTTCCGTACCGTACGGGGCGACGGAGGAGAGGATCATCGTGACGGAACTGCGCCTGGGACCACTGCTGAGGTACACCGACGGTTCCCGCGCGACCGTCTGGGTCGAGACGAACGGCCCCTGCACGGCCGAGGTGCGCTGCGCCGACGGCGCCCGGGGCACGGCCCGCAGCTTCCTGATCGCGGGCCACCACTACGCCCTGGTCCAGGTCGACGGCCTGACGCCCGGCACGGCGACGGAGTACGAGGTGCTCCTCGACGGGACCGGCGTGTGGCCGCCGCCCGACTCCCGCTTCCCGCCCTCGGTGATCGCCACGCCCACGGACGACGACGGCATGCGCGTCGCCTTCGGCTCCTGCCGCTGGGCGGCGCCGCCCGCCGGCGGCAAGGACCGCGTGGGGCCGGACGCGCTGGACACCCTCTCCGCCCGCGTCGCGGCCGATCCCGGCGGCGCCCGGCCCGACGTGCTGCTGCTGCTCGGCGACCAGGTGTACGCCGACGAGATCTCCGACGCCACCCGCCAGTGGATCGCCGGCCGGCGTGACCTGGACGCGGGCCCCGGCGACCAGGTCGCGGACTACGAGGAGTACACCCGCCTCTACTACGAGTCCTGGCTCGACCCCGAGGTGCGCTGGCTGCTGTCCACCGTCCCCAGCTGCATGATCTTCGACGACCACGACGTCATCGACGACTGGAACACCTCCGCCGCCTGGCTCGCCGACATGCGGGCCACCGACTGGTGGCAGGAGCGGGTGCTGAGCGGGCTGATGTCGTACTGGGTGTACCAGCAGCTGGGCAACCTGTCCCCGGACGAACTGGCCGCCGACCCGCTCTACACGGCCGTCCGCGAGGCGCCCGACGGCACCGACACCCTGCGGGACTTCGCCGCCCGGGCCGACGCCGATCCCGCCTCCGTCCGCTGGAGCTACCGGCGCGACTTCGGGCGTATACGCGTGCTGATGGTCGACTCCCGCGCGGCCCGCGTCCTGGAGGAGGACCGCCGCACGATGCTCGACCCCGGCGAGGCCGCGTGGCTGCGCGAACAGGTGCTGGACGGGCGGGGCGAGAGCGGGCGCCGGGGCGAGGAGGGGCGTCCGGGCGATGAGGGAGGCGAGAGCGGAGACAGGGAGGGCGACGACGGCAAGAGCGGCGGCAGCGAGGGCGGCGACGGTCGCGGTGCCTACGACCACCTGCTGATCGGCACCTCCCTGCCCTGGCTGCTGCCCCACCTGGTGCACGACGTGGAGGCGTGGAACGCCGCGATGTGCGGCGGTGAACGGGGCCCGCGCTGGGCGCGGCTCGGGGAACGGATCCGGCGCGGGGCCGACCTGGAGCACTGGTCCGCGTTCCCCTCGTCCTTCGACGCCCTCGGCGACCTGATCGCCGAGGCCGGTACCGGGCCGGGGGCGCCCGCGACCGTGAGCGTGCTGTCGGGCGACGTCCACCACGCCTACGTGGCCGAGCCGTCGTGGCCGGGGCGGACACCCGACGCGCGGGTGGCGCAGCTGACCTGCTCCCCCGTCCACAACTCCGTGCCGCTCTCGATCCGCCTCGGCTTCCGCTTCGGCTGGAGCGCCCCGGCGCGCGCCCTCGGGCGACGCATCGCCCGGCACGGACGCTGCACGCCCCCGGCGGTGGGCTGGCGCAGGACGGGCGGGCCCTGGTTCGGCAACCAGATCATGACGCTGACCCTGCGGGGTCGGTCGGCGCGACTGCGCCTGGAACAGGCCCGGGCGAATCGCGACGGGACGACCGTCCTGCGGAAGGTGACGGACCGGGAGTTGGCGTAGACGCACCCGGGCCCCGCAGCGGCCCCCGCGGGCGAGACGCCGCGGTCCGCACGGGGTGAGGCGCCTCGGTCCGCATGGGGCCGGGGCGGTCCGCATGAGGCCGGGGCGGTGCGGGGTATGAATTGAGTCACGTCGGAGGACTGTGCCGCGAGTGTGGGAGCGCTCCCACCTGGCCCGGCGACAGCAGCGGGCGGGTGACTGCACGTCAGGCTATGGCTAAATGTTGAACTTGCAAGCATTCATTAGGCTCACCTAACGTGGGCCGCCCACTCGGTTCCGTCCCCCACCGGCCCGCCCCGGCCGGCCGACCGAAGGAGCACTCACCCATGCCCGGACGCCTCAACAGCGCCACCGCCCAGCCGTACGTACTCGGCCTGTTCCGCATGGTCGTCGGCCTCCTCTTCGCCTGCCACGGCGCCGCCTCGCTCTTCGGCGTCCTCGGTGGCGCGGCGGGGGGCGGCACGATCGACGCGGGCACCTGGCCGGGCTGGTACGCGGCCGTGATCCAGCTGGTCGGCGGCGGCCTCGTCCTGCTGGGCCTCGGCACCCGAGCCGCTGCGGTCGTCTCTTCCGGCTCCATGGCCTACGCGTACTTCAAGGTGCACCAGCCGGGTGCCCTGTGGCCGATGGAGAACGGCGGCGAGGCCTCCGTCATGTTCTGCTGGGCCTTCCTGCTGCTCGCCTTCACCGGTTCCGGTGCCTTCGGCCTGGACCGGCTCCTCGCCCGGCGCACGTCCGAGCAGGAACAGTCCGCCCCGGAGCCGCAGACGCCGGTCGCGGCCTGACCCGACCGCGTGTGAACGCCGGGCGTCGATCACACAAGCCCCCTGTGAACCCTCTGTCACACCCCGGGCGTACGCTGTATGGCTGTCATCGGCCGCTCCTGCCGTCCCCGCGTCTCGCGGCATGGCCCGGCCCACGGGGGAGTAACGGGGAGTTGTGGTGGTCGAAGGTCTGGGAAGCATTGGGTCGCTGGTCAGCAGCCCATGGATCTATGCGCTGGTGGCCGTCTCGGTGCTCCTCGACATCTTCCTGCCGGTGCTGCCCAGCGGTGTCCTCGTGATCACGGCGGCGACCGCGGCGGCGGCGGGTTCGGGAGCGGCGGCCGCCGGGCGGGTTCCGCAGGACGTGCCCGACATCGTCGTCCTCACGCTCTGCGCGGCGACCGCCTCCGTCGTCGGCGACTTTGCCGTGTACCGCCTCGCCTGGCGCGGCGGGGCACGGCTGGACCGCGCGATCGCCCGTTCCCGGCGGCTGACCTCCGCGCAGGAACGTCTCGGCGGCGCCCTGGCCCGCGGCGGCGGCGCCCTCGTCGTCCTGGCCCGGTTCGCCCCGGCCGGTCGCTCGGTCGTCTCACTCGTCGCCGGGGCGGCACATCGCCGCGTCCGCGAGTTCCTCCCCTGGTCGGCGCTGGCCGGGCTGGCCTGGGCCGCGTACAGCGTCGCCCTCGGCTACTTCGGCGGCCAGTGGCTGGGCGCGACCTGGCTGGCGACGGGGGTGTCGCTCGTGGCGCTGTTCGGCGCGGGGGCGGGCGCGGCGTACCTGATGCGCAGGCAGCCCAGGGCGACGGAGGCCTCGTAACGCCGCCGTCCTCCTGAGGACGGCGGTCCCGCCGCGCGGTTCGGCCGCGTGAGGACGGAAGTCGCGCGGCGCCGTTCGGCCGCGTCAGGACGGGAGTCCCGCGGCGCCGTTCGCCCCGTGAAGGCGGCGTGGCATCGCCGAGCGGCGTCAGGAGGCGCGTCGCGCTCCGGCGCCTCCCCGTATCTCCAGGCTCGCGAGCAGCTCGGCGGTGGCCTGGGCGACGGCCTCGACGGCGTCGTCGAAGACCTCCCGGTTGTGCGCGGCGGGCACGCGGAAACCGGAGACCTTCCGTACGTACTGAAGGGCGGCGGCCCTGATCTCGTCCTCGGTGGCCTCCTCGGCCAGCACGGGCGGACGCAGGGTCTTGATGCTGCGGCACATGACGTCAGTCTCCCCTCTCCAGGTCCACCCGCCAGTCGTTCGACCGGATCCAGTGGCCCTTCGGATACTCGAAGTCGACCTGCCCGAGGAGCGTGAACCCGGCCCCTCGGCAGACCGCGTTGGAGGCGGCGTGCTCGACACTCGGGAACGCGTGCAGATACCGGTGGGACGCGGCCGCGCGCGCCGCCCCGCTCACGGCGCGGGCCGCCCGCACGGCCAGCCCCCGCCCCTGGAACTCCGGCAGCACGCCCCACCCCGTCTCCCAGACCTCGGTGTCACGCCAGGCCCGCTGCCAGTACCCGACGCTGCCGACGGTCTCGCCGCCGTCCGCCAGCGTGACCCGGTACATCTGCCCGTCCCCCGGCTCCAGGTACCGCCGGTGCCGGGCCAGGAGCCGCTCCTCGCTCTCCGGACCGCCGAGATGCGCGGTCATCTCCGGGCTGTTGGTCCTGCGCAGCAGCCAGAGGTCCCCCTCCGCCCAGGGGACCAGGCACACCTGCTCCCCGCCCGCCGCGATCCGCTCGTCCACGCCGTCCATGTCTTTCACGGTAGGGCAGGGGTCTGACAGTGGGGCCGGACCGCGGGAGGGGCTGGGGAGGCGCTGGACCGGGGGGCCACCCTTTCGCGTGAACCACTGAAGGGAACGCGCGCCTCAAAATCGAACAGGCGTATCATTGGCATGTGGCTACGACCTATGATTTCCCCAGTGACCTCCTCGCCGGTCAGGAGGAACTGCATCAGGTCCGGGCCGAGCTGTCGGCCCTGCTGAAGAGACTTCCCTGGTCTGTCGAACCGCTCGACGGATTCAGCGACGACAACGGCTGGCGGAAGGTCGAACGCCCGGCCTCGCCCGGCTGGTCGGAGGACGAGCAGGCCGAGGTCGAGAAGCTCCGCCGGCGCGAGCGCGAGCTGGCCGTCTTCGTCAGCACCCACCGCTACTGGTCGGAGACGACCGGCCCCGACCAGGTGAGCGCCCGGTCCGCGCTGAAGCACACCGCAGAGACCCCGCTCCCGGAGTCACCGCCCGGGGACGCCTGAGCGACGTGGGCGTCCCCCGGGGGCGGGACTCGTGAGCACGGCCGAGGGCCTGGTCTCTACGGGATCTCTCTACCGGATCACTTCGTGCCGAGGAGCTTGTTCATCTCCGTGATCTCGGCGTTCTGCGCGGTGACGATGTCGTCGGCCAGCGCCTTGGCCGGCGCGTAGCGGCCCTCGGCCTTCTCGGTCCCGGCCATCTCGACGGCCCCCTCGTGGTGCTCGACCATCATGGTCAGGAACATCGTGTCGAACGCCCGGCCCGAAACCTTCTCCAGCTCCGCCATGTCCTGGCCGTCCATCATCCCGGGCATGCCCGCGTGCCCCGAGTGGTCCATGCCGGGCATCGGCTCCGTCGCCCCCGCCGAGGCGTTCGAGGCCGCGGGCTCCGGGACTTCCTCGCCCCAGGCCGTCAGCCAGCCGGTCATGGTCGTGATCTCTGGGTCCTGCGCCTTCTCGATGCGGGCGGCGAGGTCCTCGACCTCGGCCGACGCCGACCGGTCCGCGGCCAGCCGCGCCATCTCGAGCGCCTGCCGGTGGTGCGGGATCATGCCCTGCGCGAACGCGACGTCCTGCGAGTTGTGCGCCTTCTCGCCGGTCTCGTTCCCGGAGCTGCTTCCGGCGCCGGCGTCGGCGCTCGCGGACGCGGAGCCGTGCGGGCCCTGGTGAGCGCCGCCGCCACTGTCGTCGCCGTTGCCGCCTCCGCAGGCGGCGAGGAGGAAGGCGGCGGTGGCCGTCGCCGCCACCAGGGCGGTACGGCGCGTGAGGGTACGGATGCTGTTCATGCGTGGACTCCTGCTGTGAAGGGATGGACATGCCGGTGCACCGCGCGGCGCTCGGGCAGCGCGGATGCGGGGCGGTGTCTAGATCCGCAGGAGCTGGAGTTCGGCGAGGGAGGGCGGTGCCCGCGCCCCGTCCGGGGCGTCGACGGCGTGCACGCGTACGGTCCCCTCGCACCCGACGACGGGGACGGGGTCGGGAACGGGCGCCGGCAGCACCGGTCCGTCACCCACCGCGCCGGACGCGCACATCGCGTCGGCGTGCCGGAGATGACCGCCGCCGCAGGAACCGTCGCCCTGCGGGCACCCGGCGTGTGCCTCGCCGCTGTGGGCCGCGCCGCCGTGCGCGACGCCCGCGGCCACCGGTGCGGACGACGCCGACGATGGCGACGATGCCGACGGCTCAGTCTGCGCCGCCGACGCGTGCGGGTGCCCGGCGGAGTGCTCCGGAAGGCCTCCGGCCGGCGCCAGCCCGTGCATGCCGAAGAGTCCGGCGAGCAGTCCGAGCACGCACACGGCCAGCCGCCACCGCACGGGCGGTGGCGGGACGTGCTGCTCGGTACCCCTCACGGACCTCATCCTAGGGAGACCGGGAACGACCGCACGCGTAAGGCCCCCGGAGAGTCTCCGGGGGCCTTGCGCACCGACGACGGTGCCGGTCCTGGTGGGCGCGGACGGTTTCGAACCGCCGACATCCTGCTTGTAAGGCAGGCGCTCTACCCCTGAGCTACGCACCCAGGACGAGTCGACAGCCTACATGGCCCGGGGCGCCGCCCGGCAAACGCGTTCCCGCAGTGACCCGGCAGACGGAACGGCGGCGCGACGGCGGCATGGCGGGGGCATGGTGGCGGCATGGCAGGGGCTCGGCGGGGCATGGCGGCCCCCGGGGGTTAACCCCACCCTGGATCCGGTGGCGGTCCGGATCCCGCCGGGGGCGCGTGCTCCGTACGGTCGAAGAGCCTCGCCGAGCTGGTCTCCGCACACCGCGGAAGGCCCCCGGACGCGGCACCTCGTCGTCCGTTCCAGGGGGAGACCGCCATGCCCGCCCGTACCGTTCCCGTCCGCGCGTTCGCCGCCGTCGGTGCCGTCGCCGTTCTCGTCGCGGGCCTGAGCGCCTGCGCCTCCGCCTCGGACGACAAGGACCCCGAGCACCGGTCGTTCGACCTCCAGGGCCGCACGCTCACCGTCGACACCGACGACTCCGAGCTGGAGATCGTCGCCTCGGACGACCACGCCGCCGGGAAGATCGAGGTGACGCGGTGGTTCTCCGGCTCGGTCGCGGTGGGCTCGGACCCCGAGGTGACCTGGAAGATGGACGGCGACCGGCTGGTGCTGCGGATGCACTGCTCCGGTGTGGTCGCCGACTGCGCGGCCAAGCACCGCGTAGAGGTGCCGCGCGGCATCGCCGTCAACGTGAAGGACGGGGACGGCAGCGTGCGGGCGAGCGGGTTCGAGGACCCGCTGAACATCCGTACCGGCGACGGCTCCGTGCACGTCACCGACTCCTCCGGGCCGCTGGAACTGCGCACCGACGACGGTTCCGTCCGCGCCTCGGTCTCCTCCCGCCAGGTGCGGGCGCACACCGGCGACGGCTCGGTCCGGCTGGAACTCGGCGCCGTCCCGGACCAGGTGGAGTCCCGCACCGGCGACGGCTCCGTGACGATCTCGCTGCCCCGGGCCGCATACAAGGTGTCCACCGACACCGGTGACGGCTCGGTCGACGTGTCCGTGCCCACCGACGACACCAGCGCGCACGTCGTCGACGCCCGGTCCGGTGACGGCAAAATCACCGTCCGAACCGCGAACTGACCACCCCGTGTGTTCGTCCCTTACGGGTGGGAGAATGTACCCGGGCAGGACGGACGACACGGGAGAGTGATGTGACGGCGACGCCATCGCAGCCGTACTCGCCGATGGTGGCGCGCGCACGACGCCTGCCCGACCGCTCCCGTCGGAGCCGGACGCGCGCGGTCCGTGACACCCTCACCCTGATGGGCCTGCCCCTGCTCGCCGTGTCGGTGCTGCCCGCGGCGTTCGCCGGGGGCGGTACCCGGCGGTGGTTCGGCGGGCGGGCCGAGAGCCAGCGGGCCGAGGCCCAGACCGCCAAGGACGACGCGGCCGCCGCCTTCTACGAGCTGGACACCGCCCAGCGTGACCTGCGGATCTCCATAGAGACGATCGCGGCCGTCGACTCCTCCCCCGCCGCCCGGCGCGCGGTCTCCGACTTCGAGGCCCTCGGCCGGCGCATCGACGAGGTCAGCCACCAGTACATCGGCGCCGTCGACGCCCACGACCTGGACCGGGACGACCTGGAGGCGTCGGCCGCCTCCCGCGCCCGCACCGAACTGACCGCCGCCAAGACCGAGCTGGGCCGGGTCAAGCAGGAACTGGACCGCTTCGCCGAAGGCCTCGGCCCCCTCCTCGGCAAGGCCGAGACCCAGCTGGCCCGGCTGGCACCCGCCGTCGAGCGCGCCCGGCAGGCCCTGCTCGCCGCGTCCAACGCCCTGGACGCCGCACGCGGCTCCGGCCTGAAGGCGGACGACCTCGCCACCCGTCTCGCCACCCTCGGCCCGGAGCTGACCCGGCTGAACCAGGGCGCGGGACAGCACGGGGTGCCCCAGACGCTCGAACGGGCCGAACGGGTCACCCGCGAGGCCGAGGCGGTCCGCGCCGAGGCGGAACGGCTGCCCGAGCGCGCCGCCGAGATCGGCCACCGCCTGGTCTCCCTGCGCACCCGCGCCCAGGCACTGACCACCCGCACCGAACAGGTCGAGCCGGTGCTGAGCGAGCTGCGGCGCCGCTTCACCGCCGCCTGCTGGCAGGACCTCCAGCACGTGCCGGACCACGCGACCGAGTCGGTCCGGCAGGCCGAGCGGAAACTGGCCGAGGCGCAGACCGCCCGCGACGAACAGCGCTGGCCCGACGCCACCGCCCTGCTGTCGACGGTACGAGCGCTGCTGAACTCGACCGACGAGGCAGTCTCCGCGGCCGGCGACCGGCTGCGGCAGCTCAACGCCGTGCAGAAGGACCCGCGGCAGGAGATCGAGCGCACCCGCTTCGCGATCCGCGACGCCCAGCGCCTGGCCATGGCCGGCCGCAACACCCCCGAGCCCCGTCACGCGCGCCCCCTGGACGAGGCCGTGGCCCGGCTGGAACGGGCGGTCGCCACGCTGGAGGGCCGGCACCCCGACTACTGGCACTTCCTGACGGAGACGGACGCGGTCCGGGAGACGGTGGCCCACGTGGTCGCGCAGATCCGCGAGGAGCGCGGCGCCGGTCACTGATCTCCGGGGTCGGCCGACCGGGTCCGCCGGTGGGTGATGCCGGTTAATCTGTGCGCATGCCTCGCTACGAGTACCGCTGCCGCAGCTGCGGCGACACCTTCGAACTGAGCCGTCCCATGGCCGAGTCCGCCGCTCCGGCCGCCTGCCCCGCGGGCCACGACGACACGGTGAAGCTGCTGTCGACGGTCGCGGTCGGCGGCTCGTCCTCCGCACCGGCACCGTCGTCGGGCGGCGGTGGTGGCGGGGGTTGCTGCGGCGGCGGCTGCTGCGGCTGAGGCCGGCCCGCTCCCGTCAGCTCCCCAGATAGCGCAGCACGGCCAGCACCCTGCGTGAATAGCCCTCCCCTCCGGTCAGCTCCAGCTTGTCGAAGATCGCGTTGGTGTGCTTTTCCACCGCGCTCTGCGAGATGTGCAGCCGACGGGCGATCGCGGCGTTGGTGTGGCCCTGCGCCATCTCGCCCAGCACGTCCCTCTCCCGCACGGTGAGCCGGGCGAGCAGGTCGGTGTGTGCCGTGCGGCCGAGCAGCTGGCGGACCACCTCCGGGTCGAACGCGGCACGTCCGGCGGCGACCCGCTCCAGTGCGTCCAGGAACTCGTCGACCTGGACCACCCGGTCCTTGAGCAGGTATCCGACCCCTCCCGTCTCCGCCGTGAGCAGCTCGGTCGCGTACCGCTTCTCCACGTACTGCGACAGGACCAGCACTCCGACCTCCGGCCACCGCTCGCGTATCTCCAGGGCGGCGCGCAGGCCCTCGTCCGTGTGCGTGGGCGGCATCCGGACGTCGGCGACGACCACGTCCGGCGGGTCCTCGGCGACCGCCTTCAGCAGCAGCTCGCCGTTGCCGACGGCCGCGAGGACCTGGTGGCCCTCCTCCGCCAGCAGCCGCACCAGCCCCTCCCTCAGCAGGGTCGAGTCCTCGGCGAGGATCAGCCGCATGGCAGCTCCGCGGCGACGAGGGTCGGCCCGCCGGGCGGGCTGACCACGCTGAGGCTGCCGTCGAGGGCGGCGACGCGCCGGGCGAGCCCGAACAGTCCGCTGCCCGCGGCGTTCGCCCCGCCGCAGCCGTCGTCCCGCACGCTCACGTACATCCGTCTCTCCTCTGCTGTGACCGCGACGCTTATACGGGTCGGCGCCGCGTGCTTGACCGCGTTCGTGACCGCCTCGCAGACCACGAAGTACGCGACGGTCGCGACGGCCTGCCCGGGCTCCTCGGCGAGGTCGTACTCCACCCCCACCGGTACGGACGCCCGCTCGGCCACCGTCTCCAGCGCCGCGCGCAGCCCCGCCTCGTCCAGCGTGGTCGGGTAGATCCGCCAGGCCACCTCGCGCAGCTCGTCCAGGGCACGGCGACTCTCGTCGTGGGCCTGGCCCAGCAGCCGGTCCCGGCGGGCGGCGTCCTGACTGCGGCGGGCCCGGCCGAGCAGCATGCCGAGGGCCACGAGGCGCTGCTGCACACCGTCGTGCAGGTCACGCTCGATGCGGCGCCGTTCGTCGTTCACGGCGTCGACGACCGCGGCGCGGCTGGCGGACAGCTCGGCGATCCGTCGCTCCAGCTCCTCCTGGTGGCGGGGGCCGAGGAAGTGCCGCGCCAGCTGCCCCTCCAGTCCGGCCACGCCGAATATTCCCTGTACGGCGAGGAACACGAGGAAGAAGCCGCCCAGACTGCCCAGGACCATCGAACCGGGGTTGCGTATGCCGTCCACCAGGAACCAGCCGTACAGCCCGAAGGTGCCGTATGCCAGGCCGACGGCGGCCGTCAGCATCACGACCCCGCCCAGGACACCCAGGGTCCAGCGGCAGGCGACGTACCGCAGTGCCCGCACGTCCTCGTACGCGGGCGTGACGCGGAGGCCGAGCCACATCCGCAGCCGGACCCGCTCCAGCTCCGCCAGGATCCGCGCGCCCGCGAGGACCGGGCGCAGTACGGCACGGCGCCCTGCCGACCAGGCCGCCACCGGGAGCAGGGCCACGCCGGCCACCAGGGCGAAGAGCAGCTCGACGGCGGCCGCGGCGGTCCCGATGATGAGGCCCACCCCGCACCGCATTGCACGTCGCGCCATATTTCGCATGATCGCGAGGCTAGTCGGGCGCGGTGGCCGCGCACACTGCGGAAAACCGCAATTCCCGCCTGCGGTGTACCGCAGGCGATCATGCGGTCTTCCTCAGGGTCCCTTCAGCCGCGATTTCCTAGCGTGGTCGTCATGACAGCCATCGCAGCGCAGCCGGCCGCGGACAGCGGTGCGGCACCGCAGTGGATCAACGACCTCATGGACGCCCTCGGCGCACCCGGCGCCGGTCTCGCCATCGCTCTGGAGAATCTTTTTCCTCCCCTGCCGAGCGAGGTGATCCTGCCGCTCGCCGGGTTCGCCGCGAGCTCCGGCCGGATGAACCTGATCGCCGTCCTGCTGTGGACGACGGCGGGTTCGGTGATCGGCGCGCTCGCCCTCTACGGGATCGGCGCCCTGCTCGGCCGGGACCGCACGGTGGCGATAGCGGGGAAGCTGCCGCTGGTGAAGGTGTCCGACATAGAGAAGACGGAGGCGTGGTTCCTCCGGCATGGGACCAAGGCGGTGTTCTTCGGCCGGATGATCCCCATCTTCCGCAGCCTGATCTCGGTGCCGGCGGGCGTGGAGCGGATGCGGCTGCCCGTCTTCCTCGCCCTGACGACGCTCGGCAGTGCCATCTGGAACACCGTGTTCGTACTCGCGGGGTACGCACTGGGGGACAACTGGTCGGAGGTTTCGGGCATCGCCTCCACGTACTCGAAGGTGATCCTCGCGGCGGCCGCCCTGGCGCTGGTGGTCTTCATCGGCCTGCGTCTGCTGCGGCCGGGCGCCGGCCACCGGCGGCGGGGCCGCGGGCAGGAGGGGCAACAGGACATACGGCCGCCGGCCGACGACGACGGCCACCCCGGCCCCGGCAGCCGTCCCGGAGGCGGTGCCGGGGACCCGGACGGCGAATTCAGCGAGTCGGCCCCGCCGCACGCAGGAACTCGCGGAGGATCCGCTCCCCGGCCAGGACGCCGCGCTCGGGCAAGGCGCTGATCGTCGGGGCCGTCCATCCGGAGTCGGCCAGTTCGCCGTGGCCCGGGCGCCAGCCGCGGTCGGCGGCGAGGAGCAGGTCGGCGTCGAGGAGCGAGTCGCCGGCGGCGAGGGTGAGTTCGGCCCCGGTGCGGCGTGCGACCTCGCGCACTGCGGCGCTCTTGGTGAGCGGCTTGGGGACGGCGTAGATCTTGCGGCCCTGAAGGGAGACGGTCCAACCGCGGTTCTCGGCCCACACGGCGAGTTCCTTCACCCAGTCCTCGGGCAGCAGCTCGCGTTCGACGACCAGGTAGGCGAAGAGGTCCTCGGCGACCCGGTGCTTGCGCACCCACAGCGGGTCGGCGCTGTTCATCAGGTGGTCGCGGACCTCGGCCAGGGAGGCGCATTCGTCGGCCAGCCGTGCGGTCACCCGGGCGTGCCAGCCGGGGTCGGAGACGCCGTCCACCAGCAGGTGGCCGCCGTTGGCGCAGATCGCGTACTTCGGCGGCGGTCCGGGGAGGTTGATCCGCTGGTACTGCTTGCGGGTCCGGGTGGTGGTCGGCACGAAGACCGCCGAGTCACCGAGGTCCGTCAGCAGCTGGGCGGCCGTCTCGGTCAGGTAGGAGAGGGGTCTGCTCTCGTAGACCTCCACGCACAGCAGGCGGGGTGCCCTCAGATCGGGCATGGTCAGTCCGAGCGCGGCGGCGGAGTAGATGAGCGTGCGGTCGAGGTCGCTGGCGACGAGCACCGTCATCAGAGCGTCACCGCCTTGCCGTCGGCGCCGGTGGCGCCCCGCGTGTACTGGGGGTGGATCAGACCGACGCAGGTGTACGGGAGGTCGGCGACCTCCTCCACCGGTACGCCCCGCTGTTCGGCCAGCAGGCGGACGTGGTCCAGGTCGGCGCCGGCCCCGGCCCGGGCCAGGACCTTCCACGGGACGCGGCGCAGCATCACCCGCGTGGTCTCGCCGACGCCGGGCTTGACGAGGTTCACGTCGTGGATGCCGTACTCCTCGCTGATGCGCTCGACGGCGGCCCAGCCTTCCCAGGTGGGGGCGCGGTCGGCGGAGAGGAGGTCCTTCGCCTGGGCGTCGACCGCTTCCGTGACCTCGGGGAAGCAGGCGGAGACGGCGTCGAGGAAGGCCGGTGACAGATCGGCGCCCGCGAGTTCGCGGTAGAACTTCGCGCCGTGGAAGTCGTGCGGGCCGACCAGGTCGGCGCGGAGCACGGTGCGGGATATCAGTCCGGAGACGGTGGAGTTGAGGCAGGCGGAGGGGATGAGGAAGTCGTCACGGGTGCCGTAGGTGCGTACGCAGGAGCCGGGGTCGGCCAGGACGGCGATCTCCGGGTCGAAGCCGGTGATGCCGTCGGAGTCCTCGAAGGCGCGGAGGGCGGCCGCGAGTTCGCGGGTGATGGCGCCCTTGCCGGTCCAGCCGTCGACGAAGACGACGTCGGCGGGGTCGTGGTGCTCGGCCAGCCAGCGCAGCGCGTTGGCGTCGATGCCGCGGCCCCGGACGATCGACACGGCGTAGTGAGGGAGGTCGAGACCATGGCGGAACTGCGCCCAGCGGCGCATCAGAACACCGACGGGTGTGCCCGCGCGGGCGAGGGAGACCAGGACGGGGCGGGGCGACCGTTCGGCGAGGACGATCTCGGTGACGGCGCCGACGGCGCGCGCCAGCCGCGCGGCGGAGGTCTTGAGCGCCGCGTGGAACAGCTGCTGGTACTGATCGCTGGGCTGGTACTCCACGGGCAGCGACTCGGCGTAGTGCGCGCCGCCGCTCTGGATCGCCTCCTCGCGTTCCTCGGTCGGCGCCTCCAGCGTCACGTCCGAGAGGTCCTGGAGCAGCCAGCCGACCTCGTCGGGCGCGTACGAGGAGAAGTCGGGGCCGCGCAGGGGCTCGGGCAGCATGGAGGGCCTTTCGGGGGCGTGCGGGGAGCGTGGGACGTACGAGGGGACGACCGCGAGCAGGACGTGCGGGACGTGGGCGGCGAGCCGGGCCGTCAGTCCGTCCGGGGCGTGCAGCGCGGGGGTGTCGGCGGCGGAGTCGACGACGGCGACGACGGCGTCGAAGCCCGCACCCGCGACGTTGTAGGCGTAGCGCTCGCCGGGGCCGTCGGCGGGGTCGTCGTGCGCGGGGAAGACCAGGCGGGTGCGTATGGCGTAGCCGGGGTCGTCGACGGCGAGGACGGGAGAGCGGGTGGTGGTGGAGTAGCGCACGGCGACGTCACCGCGGACGGTCTGCTCCAGCGCCTGGGCCAGGCGGAGCGGGGCGTACATGAGTTCCTCGAAGCCGAGGACGAGGACACGGCGGGCGCCGGCGGGCAGCGCCTCGGCGATCCGTGCGGCCATCGCGGGCAGGGCGGCCTCCAGTCGGGCCCGGTGGGCCGGGGTGAAGCCGTGCCGTCCGCCGTCGGGCACGTCGTGGGGCCAATGCAGCTCGACGCGCCGCACGGTTCCGGACGGCGCGGCGACCGGGACCCGGCCGGCCGGACCGGTGGCCGGGGCCGTGGTGGGTTCCGTGGTCGCCTCCGCGGCCGCCGTCTCGTGGCGGGCGACCAGTTCCTGGCCCTTCTCCAGCACGCCGGGGGGCAGTTGGACGGTGCCGGAGGCGGTGGTCACCAGGTCCACGCGGGCACCGATCTCGCGGGCGAAGTCGTCCAGCCGGCCGGCGTCCGCGGGCGAGCGCATGTCGACCAGGGCCACCACGACGTACCGCTTGCGGGGATAGCGCTCGTGCAGGGCGCGGACGGTGTTGAGCACCGTGTTGCCGGTGGAGAACTCGTCGTCGACGAGGACCAGCGGTCCGTCCCCGGCCAGCAGCGCGGGGTCCTCCGGCAGCAGGAGGTGGGAGGTGGCGTGCGAGTGGGACTCCTCGAAGCCGCCCGCCCGGGCGACCGTGGCGACCGGACGGCGGGTGGAGTGCAGGTAGGGGGCGGAGTCCAGGCCGTCGGCGACGGAGTGGCCGAGTCCGGTGGCCGTCTCCGCGTAGCCGAGGACGACCGCGCGTGCGGCCGCTTCGGCACCGAGCAGGTCGCGGACGCGCCGGCCGAGGGCGACGCCGTGGCCGTGGACGACGGAGGGCGACTGCGGGACGTGTTTGCCGAGCACGTTGGAGACGAGGAGGTGCGCCCGCTTGGGGTTGCGGCGCAGGGCGAGCCCCAGCAGGCCGGTCAGCGCCTCGTCGCCGGTGAGTGCGACGCCGAGCCGCTCGGCGACCCAGCGGCCGGACCATGTCCCGGCGTGTTCTTCGGCGTGCCCCTCGGCGTGCGCCCTCTCGGTCATGTACTCGTGCCTCCCGTTGTCCGCCGCGGCCCGGGCCCCGGCGTCGGTGATGGATCGCTTGCGTCCGGTCGTCCGGTGTTCAGTCGGCCAGGCCGGCGGCGAGCAGTTCCACGAAGCCGATGTCCTCGTTCGCCACCCCGAAGATCTCGGCGCGCAGCAGGGTTCGCTCGGCCCAGGCGCGGTGGGGCTTCACCTCGTTCATCTTGTTCGTGTAGGCCGACCTCATCACACCTCCGCCGCATCGTTCGGGCCGCAGGATGTCCTGGGCGTCGCTGAACTCCTCGTGGCTGACCACGGACAGCGCGTGCACGGGGAGCACGTGCGAGGGGTGGATGCAGGTCTTGCCCAGCAGGCCGTTGGCCCGGTCCAGGGAGATCTCGCGCAGCAGACCGTCCATGGAGTGCTCGATGAGCTTC
The DNA here is from genome assembly GCF_002188365.1 of Streptomyces sp. CS113. Lineage (NCBI taxonomy): Bacteria > Bacillati > Actinomycetota > Actinomycetes > Kitasatosporales > Streptomycetaceae > Streptomyces > Streptomyces sp. CS113. Next base: position 6,031,679 of record NZ_KZ195574.1, on the reverse strand, counting down.
TGGCGCAGTTCGACGGCCTGTCCCTCGAGGAAGGGGCTCTGCCGCAGTTGCGGTTTGAACATCCTCTCCTGGACGCGGAAGTACTCCCAGACGGGTCCGGTCACCGTGAACCCGGTGCCGTCGGCGCGGGCGAGCATGTTGACCACGTCGGCGATCACGGAGGCGACGATCTGGACGTCGTAGGCCGTCATGTCGGGGCCCCTGCGCAGCCCGTAGGAGGAGCAGAAGTCGGTCACGCCGAGCCGCAGGGCGAGCACCCGGTCCCGGTACTTGTCGACCGCGCGGAAGATGCCCTCCAGCGTCTGCACCCGGGACTCCCGGTACAGCAGGTCGGGGGACTCGAGCACGGGCATGGCGAAGAGCCTGCGGCCGCTGGTGGCCTCGGCGGCGGTGAGCGCCTCCAGGAAGGGGATGCCGCGTTCCTCGGTGAACTTCGGCAGCACGAACCCGGACAGCAGCCGGACGGCGGGGCCGAGGCGCTGTACGAGGTCGGGGATCTGCTCGGGGGTGCGGACCCGGATGAACAGCAGCGGGGCGTCGTCGGAACGTTTCTCCAGGTCCGTGAGCTGACGGACGAGGTTCGCCTCGCCGACGGGTACGTCGGCGTCGTCGATCGAGTCCTCCAGGCAGAGCACCATCGACACCAGGCCGCGCGCGCCCTGCTTCAGGATGTCGTCGGCGAGGCTCGGCCGGGTGGCGGGGCTGTAGAGCGTGGCTCCCAGGGCCGCGGACAGCAGCCTGGCCGGCGAGTCCGCCGTGAAGGAGCAGGGTTCCTGATGAAAGAGACGCTTCCGCACATCAGGGGCTATCTGTCCGAAATGACGCATGTAATCTCCTCCCCCGTGCTGTCTGGACGACGTGGAATCGTCGAAAGGTGGCCGGTAATAGTACGTAGGTATCCATGTCGGAGGTTCCCACCGGGCATGAATTCCAGGTAACCCGGCCGTGTCGGCGTCGGCGACCCGGGGCGGGCGCACACCGGCCGAGTACCCGCCCCCGCGTTGTCGTGACCAGGACCGAGAGGGCAGGATGACGGCATGACGCACGCGATGCTGAAGGGGTCGAACGTCCCGCTGCAAGCCACCACGGTACGCGCCGTGCTGCGCTGGACTCCCGGGCAGGGGGTTCCCGACGTCGACGCCTCGGCGCTGCTGCTGGGGCCGGACGACCGTGTGCGTTCCGACGAGGACTTCGTCTTCTACAACCAGCCACGGCACCCTTCCGGTCAGGTCTGGCGGCTCGGCAAGAAGCGGGTCGCCGAGGGTCTCACCGACACCATCCAGACGGACCTCTCCGGTGTCGAGCCCTCGGTGGGACGGATCCTGCTGGTCGCTTCCGCGGACGGCGTGGCCTTCGACCGCGTCCGGTCGCTGCGCATCCTGCTGCACGACGCCGCGGCCGACGCGGAACCGCTGGCGTACTTCGACGTCACACCGGAGACCGGCCAGGAGACGGCGCTGATCTGCGGGGAGCTGTACCGGCGCGGGGACGGCTGGAAGTTCCGGGCGCTGGGTGAGGGCTACTCCAACGGGCTCAAGGGCCTGGCGACCGACTTCGGCATCTCGGTGGACGAGTCGGAGGGGGCGGGCGACCCCATGGCGGCCCCTCGGTCCGAACCGGCCCCGTCGGTCCCCGCCAACCCGACCGCGCCCTCCGCGCCGTCCCAGGCCACGCCCGACCAGCCCACGCCCGCCCAGTCCATGCCCGCCCCGCAGGGCGTCGGCCCCGACCACCCGACGGCCGTGCAGCCGCTCCCGGAGGCCTCGCGGCCACTGCCGCCGGAGCAGCCCACCGGCGTACCGGCGCAGCCCGCGTACGGGTATCCGCAGCAGCCGCCGACCACTCAGCCCGCCTACGGCTACCCCCAGCCGGCCGCCGGCCGGCCCGGGTACGGGTATCCGCAGGCGCCCGCGGCGGCGGGGGTCACCGGGGCCCAGTCCGGCTACGGCTATCCGCAGCCGGTCACCGGGGCACCCGATCCGGACTTCCGGCTGCCGCCGCAGGGGCCGCAGTTCCTCGGCCGGTAGCCGCCACGGACCGCCCCCGGCCGTAGGAGGCCCGGCGGTCCTGACCGGTCCGGCCGACGGGGCCCGCCGGGCACGGGCTCATCGCTCCGCCTTGCTCTTGTGCCCCCGGCCCCATTGCAGGCCCCAGCCGTACAGCCGGTCCAGCTCGCCCTGGAAGCCGTACACGAACTTCACCTCGCGGCGGACGAGGATCTCGTCCTTGACGTTCTCGATCATCACCACGGCGCAAGACCGGGCCTGGGGGTGTCGTTCGTCGAGGCCGATCTCAATGCGCGGACCGTTGCTCGGGTAGAGCGTGACGATGGCGTGCGTCCGGTCGAAGGCGGGGGTCTGGTCGTAGATGTAGGCGAACACCAGTAGCCGCTTGATGGCGTCCTTGTGGTCGAGGTTGACGTAGATCGTCTCGCCGGAGGCCGACCCGAAGCGGTCGTCGCCGCTGAGCTTGACGTAGGGCGGGGCGTTCACGTCGCCCAGGAAGCCGCCGAGCGGCTGGACCACGCCGCGGGTGCCGTCCTTCAGTTCGTAGAGGCAGCCGAGGTCGAGGTCCACGTTGACCATGCTCTGGCTGTGGCCGACGACCTCGGGGGGCTTGAGCGCCTTGAAGGGGTGCCGCAGCAGGCTCTCCCGCTGGGTGCCCCCGATGTCCGAGGACCGCATGCGCCAGGCCAGGTTGATGCGCAGATTGCCGGTCGCCGCGCCCTGCTTGGTCAGGGAGACCTGGCTGTGCCGTTTGGTCAGCTGTATGGAGTTGGTCGCCGCGCTGCCCGAGTCGAACTCGGACTCGCGGCCGCGCCACAGCCCGTCCAAGAAGCCCATTCCCGCCCCACCTTCACATCACCGCCGACGGGGCGGCCCCGAGGAGTCGTCCTCGTCGGCCGCCCCGCTCAGAGCGTTCCTCGTCCGGGCCGGGTTCACACCAGGGGTGTGGGCGCACCGGGGGCGCACCCCGGCCCGGGACCTGGGGTTTCACACCCCGGAGGAGACCTCGGCCTTCTCCTGGTCGCCGTCGCCGCCGGCCGCGGCGAGGCGCTTGTTGCGGCGCACCGAGGACCAGAAGGACCAGGCGATGAGGGCGACGCCGACGAGGCCGGTGATGACCTCGTGGATCTCGTACTGGATGGTGACCAGCAGGATGATGGACAGGGCGCCGATGGCGTAGTGGGCGCCGTGCTCCAGGTAGACGTAGTCGTCGAGGGTGCCCTGGCGGACCAGGTAGACCGTGAGCGAACGGACGTACATGGCGCCGATGCCCAGGCCCAGGGCCATCAGGACGATGTCGTTGGTGATGGCGAAGGCGCCGATCACACCGTCGAAGGAGAAGGAGGCGTCCAGAACCTCCAGGTAGAGGAACATGAAGAACGCCGCCTTGCCGGCCAGCTTGACGGCCGACTTGGGCTTGCCCGTGCGCTCGGCCTCTTCCTCGGCCTCGTGCTCGCGTTCCTCCTCCTCTTCGAGTTTGTCCTCGAAGTAGCCGGAGAGACCACCGACGATCATGTACGTGATCAGGCCCGCGATGCCCGCCAGCAGGACGGTCTCCGCCTTGTCGACATGGGCGCCGCCGTGCTGGTGGGCGTGGGCGCCGAAGGTGATCGCGGAGATCAGCAGCACGATCAGGGCGATGCAGACCGACAGCATGTCGACCTTGCCGAGCTTGGCCAGCGGACGCTCCAGCCAGGCCAGCCACTTGATGTCCCGGTCCTCGAAGATGAAGTCGAGGAAGATCATGAGAAGGAACATGCCACCGAACGCGGCGATCGACGGATGGGCGTCCGTCACCAGCTCCTGATAGCGGTCCTTGTCCGTGAGCGCGAGGTCGACGGCCTCGATGGGTCCCAGCTGGGCGCTGATCGCCACGATCACGACCGGGAAGACCAGGCGCATGCCGAACACGGCGATGAGGATGCCGATGGTGAGGAAGATCTTCTGCCAGAAGGCATTCATCTTCTTCAGGATCCCGGCGTTGACCACCGCGTTGTCGAAGGACAGTGAGATCTCCAGGATGGAGAGGATCGCCACGATGCCGAAGGCGGTCCACCCCCCGTAGAAGACCGCCGCGACCAGGCCGAGCGCGGTGACCGCGAACGACCAGCCGAAGGTTTTCAGAAGCACTGGCTACCCAATCGTGTGTGTACGGGGCTCCCCCGCGCCGTACTCGGCTTTACGAAACGTTGACTCCGAAGTCTAGAGCGATACCGCGAAGCCCCGACGCGTACCCCTGCCCCACTGCACGGAACTTCCACTCGCCCTGGTAGCGGTAGAGCTCGCCGAAGATCATCGCGGTCTCCGTGGAGGCGTCCTCGCTGAGGTCGTAGCGGGCCAGCTCCTGGCCGTCGGCCTGGTTGACGACCCGGATGAAGGCGTTGCTGACCTGACCGAAGGTCTGGCCGCGCTCGTCGGCCATGTGGATCGAGACCGGGAAGACGATCTTGTCGCAGTGGGCCGGCACCTGGGAGAGGTCGACCAGCAGCGACTCGTCGTCGCCGTCGCCCTCGCCGGTGAGGTTGTCGCCGGTGTGCTCGATCGAGCCGTCCGGGCTCTTGAGCTGGTTGTAGAAGACGAACCACTCGTCGCCGAGCACCCGGCCGCTGCTGCACACGAGTGCGCTCGCGTCGAGGTCGAAGGGTGCTCCGGTGGTGGAACGCGCGTCCCAGCCGAGTCCGACCAGTACCTGTGTCAGGTTCGGTGCGGCCTTGGACAGGGAGACGTTGCCGCCCTTGGCAAGCGTGACGCCCATGGTGACGGTCCCCTCCCCGGGTGATGGTTCTTGGGTTTCCTGCGCGTCCGGCGCCGCACGTAAACCGTGCGGCGCCGGACGTGTCGAGACCGTGGCCCCGCCGGACGGCCGGGGCGCTCGCCCCGGCCCTCCGGTCGATCGGTCACCGGGACGCTCAGACGTTCACGCCGAAGTCCTGGGCGATGCCGCGCAGGCCCGAGGCGTAGCCCTGGCCGATGGCGCGGAACTTCCACTCCGCGCCGTGGCGGTACAGCTCACCGAAGACCATGGCGGTCTCCGTGGAGGCGTCCTCGCTCAGGTCGTAGCGGGCGATCTCGGCCTCGCCGGCCTGGTTGACGACGCGGATGAACGCGTTGCGGACCTGGCCGAAGGACTGCTGGCGGTTCTCGGCGTCGTAGATCGAGACCGGGAAGACGATCTTCTCGATGTCGGCGGGGACGGTAGCGAGATTGATCTTGATCTGCTCGTCGTCACCCTCGCCCTCACCCGTGATGTTGTCGCCGGTGTGCTCGACCGAGCCGTCCGGGCTCTTCAGGTTGTTGAAGAAGATGAAGTGCGCGTCGCTGGCGACCTTGCCGCCGCTGTTCAGCAGCAGCGCGCTGGCGTCGAGGTCGAAGTCGGTGCCGGTCGTGGTGCGGATGTCCCACCCCAGACCGACGATGACCGCGGTCAGGCCGGGGGCCTCCTTGGTCAGCGAAACGTTGCCGCCCTTGCTGAGGCTGACTCCCACGAGTCCTCCATTGGTGTCCAGGGGCGGGGTGCCCCGTAGTGCGTGGATATCGGATCAACGAGTCGATCCTAGTGACGGGTTCCCGCGCCCCGAAGTCCCCGGAGCCGACAAATCACGTGGTGTCGACGTGTGGCGTCGCCACGCGGTACCCGGCGTCGCCACGCGGTGCCGACCGGCGGGCGCCGGTCACAGGGCGTCGAGGGCCTTCACGTACTCGGTCAGGTCGCGGGCATCCGGCAGACCGTTGCGCACGGTCCAGCGCACGACGCCCTCCTGGTCGATCACGAAGGTGCCGCGGACGGCACAACCCTTGTCCTCGTCGAAGACGCCGTAGGCGCGCGAGACGTTGCCGTGCGGCCAGAAGTCGGACAGCAGCGGGTACTCCAGGCCCTCCTGCTCGGCGAAGACGCGCAGGGTGTGGATGGAGTCGTTGGAGACGGCGAGCACCTGGGTGTCCCGGTCGGAGAACTGCGGCAGGTTGTCGCGCACCTCGCACAGCTCGCCCGTGCACACACCGGTGAAGGCGAAGGGGTAGAAGATCAGCACGACGTTCCGGCGGCCGCGGAACTCGGACAGCCGGACGGTCGCGCCGTGGTTGTCCTTGAGTTCGAAGTCGGGGGCCTTGTCGCCGACCTGGATCGCCATGTCCCGTTCGTCCCTTCCGCAGGAGGTTCTCCGTCAGTGATGCGCTGGGAACACCCTACGCAGGGAAGGTCGCGGACCCGCGGACGGACCGACAGCGGCCGGCCCGTCCGGGGCCCGGATGTCACGGAGCCCGGCGGGCTACCGCTTGGACTTGGCGGCCTTGGGCGTCGCCAGCCGGCTGCCGCTCCAGTCCTTGCCGACGCTGACGCTCTTGGACGCCGTCAGTCCGGCGGTCGTCGAGGCTTCCGAGATGTCACTGGCCTCGACGTACCCGTCACGGCCGGTCTTCGGCGTGAGAAGGAGGATCGACCCGCCCTCTTCGATGTACGTGGTGGCATCCACCAGCGCATCCGTCAGGTCGCCGTCGTCGTCACGGAACCACAGCACGACGGCATCGGCCACGTCCTCGTAGTCCTCGTCCATCAGTTCGCCCTCGACGGCACCCTCAATGGCCTCGCGGAGCTCCTGGTCGACGTCGTCGTCGTAGCCGATCTCCTGGACCACCTGCCCGGGCTGGAAACCCAGCCTGGCGGCAGGGTTCGTCCGCTCCTCCGCGTGGTCCGCGGTCGCGCTCACGGGTTGCCTCCTGATCATGTTTCGGTAGATGTCTTCAGCCACGCGCGTGCGCGAAGCTTGGCCGTAGTCCACACGGGCGGGACGGATCGCGCAAGTACCCGGCGTCTGGGACCGCCGAAACGGTGACGATCCCGGCCGTGTCGCCGCAACTCCAGCCATGCCGTCCAGCCCGAAGGTGACGTACACCACACCTATCTGCCCCGTTTGCGTATTTGGGAACCATGTGTGGGTACGAGACTCGAATGAACGTGCCCCCGATCCTCACGGGAGAACCGGTTACCCCACGGTACAGATGACGATCGCCCCCGCGAGGTCCACGATGGGGAACCAGCGGGGGATTCGGCGCAGACACCGAAAAGGCACCCGGAAAAAACGCCCGGAAAAACGGCCCTCCGACAGCGAAGGAACAGCGTGGCTTCCGCATCCGATCGCAATGATCGCAGTCCGATCATCATTGGCGGCCTCCCGAGTCAGGTTCCTGACTTCGATCCCGAGGAAACCCAGGAGTGGCTCGACTCCCTCGACGCCGCCGTCGACGCGCGCGGCCGGGAGCGGGCCCGCTACCTGATGCTGCGACTGATCGAGCGGGCCCGCGAGAAGCGCGTGGCCGTGCCCGAGATGCGCAGCACGGACTACGTCAACACCATCCCGACCAAGAGCGAGCCGTTCTTCCCGGGCAACGAGGAGATCGAACGCAAGATCCTCAACGCCACCCGCTGGAACGCGGCGGTGATGGTCTCGCGCGCGCAGCGGCCCGGTATCGGCGTCGGCGGCCACATCGCGACCTTCGCCTCCTCCGCCTCCCTGTACGACGTGGGCTTCAACCACTTCTTTCGGGGCAAGGACGAGGGCGACGGCGGCGACCAGGTCTTCTTCCAGGGGCACGCCTCGCCGGGCATCTACGCGCGCGCGTACCTGCTGGACCGGCTCAGCGAGGAGCACCTGGACGGCTTCCGCCAGGAGAAGTCCAAGGCGCCGCACGCGCTGTCCTCGTACCCCCATCCGCGGTCGATGCCGGACTTCTGGGAGTTCCCCACGGTCTCGATGGGCCTCGGCCCGATCGGGGCGATCTTCCAGGCGCGGATGAACCGCTACATGCACGCGCGCGGGATCGCGGACACCTCCAAGTCGCACGTCTGGGCCTTCCTCGGCGACGGCGAGATGGACGAGCCCGAGTCGCTGGGCCAGCTCTCCATCGCCGCCCGCGAGGGCCTGGACAACCTGACCTTCGTGGTCAACTGCAACCTCCAGCGCCTGGACGGCCCGGTGCGCGGCAACGGCAAGATCATCCAGGAGCTGGAGTCGGTCTTCCGGGGTGCCGGCTGGAACGTGATCAAGCTGGTGTGGGACCGCACCTGGGACCCGCTGCTCGCCCAGGACCGCGACGGTGTGCTGGTCAACCGCATGAACACCACCCCGGACGGCCAGTTCCAGACGTACGCCACCGAGTCCGGCGCCTACATCCGCGACCACTTCTTCGGCGACGACCACCGGCTGCGCGCGATGGTCGAGAACATGACCGACGACCAGATCCTGCACCTGGGCCGCGGCGGTCACGACCACCGCAAGATCTACGCGGCGTACAAGGCGGCGCTGGAGCACAAGGGCCAGCCGACGGTCATCCTGGCCAAGACCATCAAGGGCTGGACGCTGGGCCCGAACTTCGAGGGCCGCAACGCCACGCACCAGATGAAGAAGCTGACGGTCGACGACCTGAAGCGCTTCCGCGACCGGCTGCACCTGCCGATCTCCGACAAGGAGCTGGAGTCCGGTCCGCCGCCGTACTACCACCCGGGCCGGGACACCGAGGAGATGCAGTACATGCACGACCGGCGCCTGGGCTGCGGCGGGTACGTGCCGACCCGGGTCGTGCGGTCGAAGCCGCTCGCACTGCCGGACGACAAGACGTACGCGACCGTGAAGAAGGGGTCGGGCCAGCAGTCCATCGCGACGACGATGGCTTTTGTGCGCCTGCTCAAGGACCTCATGCGGGACAAGGAGATCGGCAAGCGTTTCGTGCTGATCGCGCCGGACGAGTACCGCACGTTCGGTATGGACTCGTTCTTCCCTAGTGCGAAGATCTACAACCCGCTCGGCCAGCAGTACGAGTCGGTGGACCGCGATCTGCTGCTGGCCTACAAGGAGGCGCCGAACGGGCAGATGCTGCACGACGGCATCTCGGAGGCGGGCTGCACGGCCTCGCTGATCGCGGCCGGATCGGCGTACGCCACCCACGGCGAGCCGCTCATCCCGGTCTACGTCTTCTACTCGATGTTCGGTTTCCAGCGCACCGGCGACCAGTTCTGGCAGATGGGCGACCAGCTGGCGCGCGGTTTCGTCCTGGGCGCGACCGCCGGCCGTACGACCCTGACCGGTGAGGGCCTCCAGCACGCGGACGGCCACTCGCAGCTGCTGGCCTCGACCAACCCGGCGTGCGTGGCGTACGACCCCGCCTTCGGGTTCGAGATCGCGCACATCGTCAAGGACGGGCTGCGCCGGATGTACGGCGGGGACGAGCGGCACCCGCACGGCGAGGACGTCTTCTACTACCTCACCGTCTACAACGAGCCCATCCGGCACCCGGCCGAGCCCGAGAACGTGGACGTCGAGGGCATCCTCAAGGGCGTGTACCGCTTCAGCGAGGGCACGGGCGGCTCGATCCCGGCGCAGATCATGGCCTCGGGCGTGGCCGTGCCGTGGGCCGTCGAGGCGCAGCGCGTCCTCGCCGAGGAGTGGAACGTGCGCGCCGACGTCTGGTCGGCGACCTCCTGGAACGAGCTGCGGCGCGATGCGGTGGCCTGCGAGGAGCACAACCTGCTGCATCCCGAGGAGGAGCAGCAGGTGCCGTACGTGACCCGCAAGCTGGCGGGCGCGCAGGGGCCGTTCGTGGCGGTGTCCGACTGGATGCGGTCGGTGCCGGACCAGATCGCGCGGTGGGTGCCGGGGACGTACCAGTCGCTGGGCGCGGACGGGTTCGGCTTCGCGGACACGCGCGGGGCGGCGCGGCGGTTCTTCCACATCGACGCGGAGTCGATCGTGGTGGGCGTGCTGAGCGAGCTGGCACGGGAGGGGAAGGTCGACCGGTCGGTGCTGAAGCAGGCGATCGACCGGTACCGGCTGCTCGACGTGACGGCGGCGGACCCGGGAGTGGCCGGCGGGGACGCGTAGGGCGGCCCCGGCCGGGGCGGCACACGGCTCACCCCCGTCCGTAACGGGCGGGGGTGGGAACATCCGGGCGAAGGGTGACGCCGCGCCACGGCTGTGAGGTGCCGTTGCCCGGAGTCGTCGCTCCTACGAGCCGGACGGGTGCCGAAAGCCGGGGCCCCTCGCGGGTGTCGCGCGATCCGGCCCGGTCCGTGACCACGTCCGGCCACGTGAGCGGGGGCGCCTGCGCGATCCGTTTCCGAAGCTCGTCATCATCAACTCCGTGGGCTTCCTGTGGACTCCGAGAACTCCGTGGATCTCCTCTGGAGTCCGAGAACTCCGTGGGCTCCCTGTGGAGTTCGGGTACCCCCGTGCGGAGTGTCATGCCTGCTTCGAACGTGCTGCCTGCGCGCCGCCCCCCTCCGGCAGCGCGCCGCAGCCTCGTGCCCTCCGTGCCCTGCGGAGGACTTGACCCACTGTGAGCTGCGAGGTCCGGCGGAGGGGAGGGTTCGCGGCCCTGTCACCCTGATGGACGAAACGGGTGACGGGGCCGGAGAACTCCCGGGCGGGGATCAGATGTGGCCCACGCCCGCGCCCGCCTCGGCATTCTCGCCGCGCTTGGTGAGGAAGGCGACGAACACCGCCACGACCGCGACCCCGGCGGCGACCAGCGAGGCCAGGCTCATGCCGGAGATGAAGGTGTCGTGGGCGACGTCGGTGATCTTCCCGGCGACCTCGGCGGGGGTGCCCGGCGCGACCGGCGGGACACCGACCCGGACCGCCTCGGAGGCCTGGTCCGCCTGTTCCGGCGTCAGCTCGGGCAGTCCGGCGTCTTTCCAGTTGCCGGCCAGGTCGCTGTCGACCTTGGAGGCCATCACGGCGCCCAGCACGGCGGTGCCGAGGCTGCCGCCGATCTGCATCGCCGCCTGCTGGAGACCGCCGGCCACGCCGGACAGCTCCATCGGGGCGTTGCCGACGATGACCTCGGTGGCGCCGACCATGACGGGCGCGAGGCCGAGGCCGAGGAGGGCGAACCAGATCGACATCAGTCCGCTGCCGGTGTCCGTCTCCAGCGTGGAGATGCCGAACATGGCGACGGCGGTGCACACCATGCCGCCGGCCAGCGGGATGCGCGGGCCGACCTTGGTGATCATCGCGCCGGCCAGCGGCGAGGCGACGATCATCATGCCGGTGAGCGGCAGCAGGTGCAGACCGGCGTCGACCGGGCTCATGCCGTGGACGTTTTGCAGGTAGAAGGTGACGAAGAACAGGCCGCCCATGAAGGCGATGGCCATCAGCACCATCAGGACCACACCCGCCGACAGCGGCACCGAGCGGAACATCGCCAGCGGGATCAGCGGCTCCTTCACCTTGGTCTCCCACACGGAGAACAGGACGAAGCCCACCACCGAGCCGCCTATGTACACCCAGGTCTGGCCGGAGCCCCAGCCCCACTCGGGGGCCTTGATCAGTGCCCAGACGAGGGCGAACATCGAGACCGACAGCAGCACGATGCCGAGCACGTCGAAGGAGCGCGGCGCGTTCTCGGCCCGGTGGTCCAGCAGGATCATGACGCCGAGCACGACGGCGACGATGCCCACCGGCACGTTGATGAAGAACACGGACTGCCAGTTGACGTGCTCGACCAGCACGCCGCCGAGGATCGGGCCGCCCGCGGTGGAGGCGCCGATGACCATGCCCCAGATGCCGATGGCCATGTTGAGCTTCTCGGCCGGGAAGGTGGCCCGCAGCAGGCCGAGCGCGGCCGGCATCAGCAGCGCGCCGAACAGGCCCTGGAAGACCCGGAAGACGATGACCGCGGCGATGCTGCCGGACAGTCCGATGGCGCCGGAGGAGACCGCGAAGCCCGCCACGCCGATGAGGAAGGTCTGCCGGTGGCCGAAGCGGTCACCGAGCTTGCCCGCGGTGATCAGGGCGACCGCGAGCGCGAGGAAGTAGGCGTTGGTGATCCACTGGACGTCCGCGAGGCTGGCGTCCAGGTCGTCCTGGATGGCCGGGTTGGCGATCGCCACGATGGTGCCGTCCAGGGCCACCATCATGACCCCGACCGCGACGGTGACGAGGGTGACCCACGGATGGCCGCGCCATCCCTTGGCGGGCGCTGAACCCGCCGGGGTGCCGTCACCCGGTCCCGGCTTGTCGATGGTGGTCTGACTAGTCATACCGCCGAGGCTAATGACAGCCGCTGACAGTTGACAAACCAATTCACGAGTCAGTAACTGACATGACATCCCCCAGATAGCCTGAACAGGGGAAACCGTTCGAAGGAGACGACTTTTGAAGGTGGCCGGCACGTCGGCGCCCCCGGAGACCGCACCCGCGGCCTCCCGCCCCGGCCTGCGTGAACTCAAGAAGCAGCGCACCCGGGACCTGCTGCTGCGCTCCGCCCTCGGACTGTTCACCGAGCGCGGTTACGAGGAGACGACCGTCGACGACATCGCCGAGGCCGCCGACGTCTCGCAGCGGACCTTCTTCCGCTACTTCGCCTCCAAGGAGGACGCGGCGTTCTTCGTGTCGCGGCTCGCGGAGTCCCACTTCGTCGAGGCCGTGCACGCGCGGCCGCCCGAGGAGGCGCCCCTGGACGCGCTGCGCCTGGCCCTCGTGGAGAGCTGGAGCACCATCGGCGAGGCCGTCGAGCAGCTGGTCCCGCTCGAACTGCACATGCGTTTCTACCGGGTGATCGAGTCGACGCCCGCACTGCTCGCCGCACATCTGCGGCGGGCGACGGAGCTGGAGGAGGAGATCGCCCGCGTCGTCGCCGGCCGCGAGGGTCTCGACCTGGACACGGATCCGCGGCCGCGGGTGGTCGTGGCCGTCTTCGGAGCGGTGATGCGGGTGACCGAACGGATCTGGTCGGCGCGCGACGACGCCAGCCTGGCGGCCCTGCGGGACCTGACGGCCGATTACCTCGATCACGTGGCGCCCGCGCTCACGGGGAACTGGCGTCGCCCCGAAACGTGATCCGTGTCACTGGATTCACGCGAGACCCGCCCGTTCTCCTAGTGTGTCCTCCCAGTGACTTCCTTCGACACCTCCCCGCAGCTGAACGTCTGGCGCGCCCTGCTCGCCCTGGCCGTGGTGTTCGTGATGCTGGCGACCACCGGCTGGACCGCCCTGCGCAACCAGCGGGGCCCCACGGCACTCGAAGCGTCGGTCACGGCCTGGGAGCACGGCCGGATCGACGGACGGCGGCTGCCCGACGCCCAGGCGGCACCCGCCCGGCTGGCCCGCTTCTTCGCCTCGCTCACCGCATGGCAGCGCACCAGCCTGGCCCACCGGTATCCCCTGGCCGTCGGCAACATGAACGGCGCCCCCGTCCAACTGCGCTACCTCGCCAACCGCTCCGCGCTGCACAAGGCGCGGTCGGTGGAGCGCGCCCGCACGCACGACAAGCGCCTCTCCCCCGCCGGGCAGCGCGAGGCAGGCCGGCGGATGCGCAACTACGAGGCGCTGCTGGAACCCGGACGGCACGTCCTCGCCTTCGACCCGGCGGGTTCGGGCAGGGTCGCCGAGGTGTACGGGAACCTGAACCGCGCCGACCGCGTGTCCGTCGTCGTGCCCGGCGTGGACACCGAACTGCTCACCTTCCAGCGCACCGACCGCAAGAAGTACGCGGCGCCGGCCGGCATGGCCAAGTCGCTGTACGCGGCCGAGCGCGCGGCCAGCCCCGGCACCGACACGGCCGTGATCGCCTGGGCCGACTACACCTCCCCCAGCGGTCTCGGCATGGAGGCGGCCACCGCGAACCGCGCCGAGCACGGGGCGGCGCGGCTGAACGCGCTGCTGCGGGCGCTGCCGGGCCGGTCCCCGGTCTCGCTCTTCTGCCACAGCTACGGCTCGGTGGTGTGCGGCCTCGCCGCCCACACGCTGCCCGGCCGGGTCAGTGACATAGCGGTGGCCGGCAGTCCCGGCATGCGGGCCGAGAACGCCTCCCACCTGGACACCTCCGCCCGGGTGTGGGCGATGCGGGACGCCGACGACTGGATCCAGGACGTGCCGTACCTGGAGGTCGGTGGCCTCGGGCACGGCGCCGATCCGGTGTCCGCCGGCTTCGGGGCGCGGGTGCTGTCCGCGCGGGACGCCCAGGGGCACAGCGGCTACTTCGTGCCCGGTACGGACAGCCTGCGGAACTTCGCGGGGATCGGGGTTGGCGCATACCGCACGGTGGCCTGCGCCGACGAAGCCGACACATGCCGGGCGGGTTTGTCCGCGGCGACGGCGGCCGGACGCGCGTAGAGGCGCAGAAACTCCGGTTTGCGCGGGGAGGGGACGGGAAGGCTCGTGCCGCATACGATGAGCCGCATGGGTGACGTACTGGCCGGATTTCATGCCGCCTGGGAGTTCGAGTCCGACTCCGTGCTCATCCGCTACGAACGGGGGATTCGAACACCCAAGCTGTTCCAGGCCCTGGGGGAACGCCGTGTGCCCCTGGAGGCCATCGAGGGCGTGACGCTCACGCCCGGCAGGCGCGGCACCGTCGTGCTGCGCGTCGAACCGCGCGCGGGCGCCGATCCGCTGATCGAGGCGGCGGCCGGACAGCTGAAGGAGGGCGGCGACCCCTACCGGCTGGTGCTGCCCGCCGAACGGGAGACGCTCGCCGAGTACTACGCCGACGAGCTGCGGGCGATGCTGACCGGCTCCGGCAGGACCGAGCGCTACCTGGTGGCACCGCCCGAGGCGCCACTGCACTTCAAGGCGTACGACGGGAAGGCGTCCTTCGACGGGACGGCGGTGTCCTTCCGGTGGTCCTGGACGGGCGCGTCGTCGGCGAAGTGGAAGGCCGGCGACCAGAGCTTCCCGGTCGCCGACCTGGGCGGGGTGGAGTGGCGCTCCCCCGAGGCGTTCGAGGGGTACCTGCGGCTGCTGCCGCGCGACGCCGACGCGGCGGCGGCCCCCGCCGGGTCCGTCGCTCCCGGCGCGCCGGCCGTTCCCCAGGCCGACCAGGATCCCGCGGCGGTCGTGTTCGGGCTCGGGTACGGGCCGGTGCACGAGTCACTGCCGTTCGCGGCGGCGGTGCTGGCGGCGGTGCGGGAGCGGGGCGCGAGCGCCCCGGTGCCGGTCCCCGTGCCGGCGCCCCGGCGGGACCCGGCGGACATCGCCGAGCGGATCCGGCACCTGGGGGAGCTGCACCAGCAGGGGCTGGTGACGGACGAGGAGTTCTCCTCGAAGAAGGCGGAGCTGCTGGCGGAGCTCTAGCGTCTGCCGGGTTCTGTCTCGTTTTCGGGTGCGGCCGCGTCGTGGCTGGTCGCGCCCACGCGGCGGAGCCGCGAAGCGAAACAGCCCCGCGCCCTTGAAGGGCGCGTCCCCTGGGGTGCTTCGCTACTCCCGGCCGGCTGACGTGAACGTCATGTCCGCGTACCGGTCGCCCGCGACCTTGTCCGCGATCGGCTCCAGCAGGGACAGCTCGTCCTCCGTCAGGACGATCCGCGTCGCCGCCGTGTTCTCCTCCACCCGGGCCGGCTTCCGGGTGCCCGGGATCGGGATCACCGGCAGGCCGTGGACCCGGGCCCGCTGCTGGACCCAGGCCAGGGCGATCTGGCCGAGGGTGGCGCCGTGCGCCTCGGCCACCGTGCGGACCGGGGCGAGGAGGGCGGCGTTGGCGGCCGCGTTGTCGCCGGTGAAGCGGGGCTGCTGACGGCGGAAGTCGTCCGGCGTGAGGTCCTGGTCGGCGTCGGCGAAGGAGCCGGTGAGGAAGCCCCGGCCGAGCGGCGAGTACGGGACGAGGGCGACGCCCAGTTCGCGGGCGGCGGGTACGACGCCGGCCTCGATGTCCCGGCTGAACAGCGACCATTCCGACTGCACGGCGGCGATCGGGTGCACCATCCGCGCGGCCCGCAGCTCCTCGCCCGTCACCTCGCTCAGCCCGAGGTGCTTGACCTTGCCCTCGCGCACCAGGTCGGCCATGACGCCGACGGTCTCCTCGATCGGCACGTTCACGTCGCGCCGGTGCATGTAGTAGAGGTCGATCACGTCGAGGTCCAGGCGGCGCAGGCTCGCCTCGACGGCCTCGCGGATGTACGGCGCGTCGTTGCGGATGATCCGCCGGGTCGGCTCGTCCGGCGGGATCGACAGCGCGAACTTGGTCGCGACGACGACCTCCTCGCGGTGGGCCCTGAAGAACGGCGCCAGGAACCGCTCGTTCTCGCCCGCGCCGTACGCGTCGGCCGTGTCGTAGAGCGTCACACCCAGCTCCAGCGCGCGCTCCAGGGTCGCCCGCGAGGCGTCGGTGTCCGTGGGGCCGTAGGCGAAGCTCATGCCCATGCAGCCCAGGCCCTGGACCCCCACCTCGGGGCCGCCCGTGCCGAGCCGGGCCGTCGGCATGCTGCTGTCGGTCATCGGGTTCCCTCCGTGTCACGGGGGCGTCCGGCGTCCCCGTAGAAGCTGATCTTCCGGTCGAGTACGGCGACGGTGTCCTGGAGTTCGGCGATCCGCGTCAGTACGTCGCGCCGGGTGGACTCCAGTAGTTCCCGTCGGTCGGAGTAGGTGCCCTCGCCCTCGCGGACCAGCTCCGCGTACCGCACCATGTCGGCGACCGGCATGCCGGTCATGCGCAGTTTGCCGACGAAGTCGAGCCAGTCCAGGTCGCGGTTGCTGTACCGGCGCTGCCCGGTGTGCGAGCGGTCGATGTGGGACATCAGGCCGATCCGCTCGTACCAGCGCAGCGTGTGGGCCGTCAGGCCGGTGAAGGCGACGACCTCGCTGATGGTGTAGCGGTCCTGCCCGTCGGGGCGCGGGTGGCGCCGGGGCGGGGCCGAGCAGATGTCCGTTCTCGTGGCGTTGCTGGTGGCGTTCGGACCGAGGGTCCCGGCCGTGGTCTGCATCACCGTCATGCCCTCAACGCTATGACCTTGGAGTGCGCTCCAGGCAAGCGCGTACGGCGGGAAATCCACAGGACACGCCGGCTGGCCGGTCACTAGCGTGCGGGCATGAGCCTCGTACGCCGTGCCGTGGTCGAAGACGCGCAGGAAGTGCTCCGCCTGCGACAGGTGATGATCGATTCCGTGCACCCCGGTGCTTCCACCGAGTGGCAGGCGGGGTCCCTGTCCGCCCTGCGGAGCAGACTGGCGGATCCGGAGGGGAGCTTCGCGGCGTTCGTGGTCGACCACCCCGAGCGGCCGGACGCGCTGGCGGCCCTGGTGGTGGGGACGCTGGAGTACCGGATCGGCGGGCCGGGCAGGCCGGGCGGGCTGCTCGGGTACGTGTTCAGCGTCGCCACCGATCCGGACGCCCGGCGCCGCGGGTACGCGCGGGCGTGCATGGACGAGCTGCTGGAGTGGTTCCGCGAGCGGGGCGCCGGGCACGTCATGCTCACGGCCTCCCCCGACGCCGAGCCCCTGTACGCGTCGATGGGCTTCACCCGCGACACGACCCCCTCGATGCGGCTGTATCTCTGAGCCGCTTAGGCTCGACGCCATGTCCTTGAACAGCCTCGCGTCGATCGAGAACTGGCCGGTCCCCACCGCGGCGGCGGGCGTCGTACGGGCCGACGGCACGGTCCTCGGCACCCACGGCCCGGCCGCGCACCGCTTCCCGCTCGCCTCGGTCACCAAGCCGCTCGCGGCCTACGCGGCGCTCGTGGCCTACGAGGAGGGCGCGATCGAGCTGGACGAGCCCGCCGGGCCGCCCGGGGCGACGGTCCGCCACCTGCTCGCGCACACCTCGGGGCTCGCCTTCGACGAGCACCGGGTGACCTCCGCGCCCGGGGAGCGGCGGCTGTACTCCAACGCCGGTTTCGAGCAGCTCGGCGACCACATCGCGAAGGCGGCGGACATGCCGTTCGCCGAGTACGCCCGGCAGGCGGTGCTGGAGCCGCTGGGCATGACGTCCACCACCCTGGAGGGCTCCCCGGCGAAGGACGGCGTGTCCACCGTCGAGGACCTGCTCCGCTTCGCCGCCGAGGTGCAGGCGCCCCGGCTGCTGGACCCGCGCACGGTCGCCGCGGCGATGACGGTCCAGTACCCGGGCACGAAGGGCGTGCTGCCGGGCTACGGCCACCAGAACCCCAACGACTGGGGCCTCGGCTTCGAGATCCGCGACTCCAAGTCCCCGCACTGGACGGGCTCCGCCTCCTCCCCGCGCACCTTCGGCCACTTCGGCCAGTCCGGCACCTTCCTCTGGATCGACCCGGACGCGGGCCTCGCCTGCGCGGCCCTCGCCGACCGTGCCTTCGGCCCCTGGGCGGTCGAGGCCTGGCCGCCCTTCACGGACGGGGTGCTCGCCGAGGCCCGGAGCCGGGCCTAGGGGTGTCGTTTGGATCTTGCCGGGGTCCAAACGACACCCCCTAGGCCATCTCCCACAGCAGCACCTCGGCCCGCGTCACCGCCACCGCGTCCAGCCCTTCGGCGGCCGTGACGCGGGCCGCGTCGCCCGCGCCCAGCTCCTCGTCGCCGAGGCGTACCGCGCCGCGCACCACATGGACGTACACGTACGCCCCGTCCGGCACCGCCGTCCGCTCCCCCGCGCTCAGACGGCGCACGTGGAGCATCGCGCCCGCCTCCGGCACCGCGTACGGGGTGGAGTCGGCGATGCCGCGGACGATCTCGTAGGCGGGTTCGCCGCCGGGCTCGTGCGGGGCCAGCCACATCTGCACGAAGGTGAGGGGGACGGCGGCGTCGTTGCGTTCGACGTGGCGGACGCCGCCCGCCGCGCTGAGGCGTTGCACGTCCCCGGCGCGGACCACCGTCTCGTGGCCCGTGCTGTCGCGGTGGGTCAGCTCGCCCGCCACGACCCAGGTGACGATCTCGGTGTGGCTGTGCGGGTGCTCGTCGAAGCCGGCGCCGGGGGCCAGACGCTCCTCGTTGCAGGCGAGCAGGGCGCCGAAGCGGAGGTTGTCGGGGTCGTAGTGGGGGCCGAAGGAGAAGGCGTGGCGGGAGGCGATGCCCGCGGCCTCGTCGCCCCCGGGGTAGCGCTCGTCGGCGCGGCGTACGTCCATCACGTCGTTCACCGTAGCCCCGGCGGCACACCCGCCCGGCCCGATAAGGCAGTCTTGTCCCCGTGCCCGAACCCGAAACCGGCAAGCCCGACGCCCCCGCCCAGCCCGCCCACCCGCATACCGCGACGCTGAAGCGGCTGGAGCAGTCCTCCGGATCCCTCGCCGCGCAGGCCATCGCACGCATGGACGAGACGCTGCCGTGGTACCGGGCGATGCCACCGGAGAACCGTTCCTGGATCGGGCTGGTCGCCCAGGCCGGCATCGCCGCGTTCACCGAGTGGTTCCGGCGGCCGGACGCGCCCCAGGCCATCTCCACCGACGTCTTCGGCACCGCGCCGCGCGAGCTGACCCGGGCGATCACCCTGCGGCAGACCGTGGAGATGGTGCGGACCACCATCGAGGTGATGGAGTCCGCGATCGACGAGGTCGCCGCGCCCGGTGACGAGCGGGTGCTGCGCGAGGCGCTGCTCGTGTACGCCCGGGAGATCGCCTTCGCGACCGCCCAGGTGTACGCGCAGGCCGCCGAGGCACGCGGTGCCTGGGACGCGCGCCTGGAGTCGCTGGTGGTGAACGCCGTCCTCAGCGGGGAGGCCGACGAGGGGGCCGTGTCGCGGGCCGCCGCCCTCGGGTGGAACTCGCCGGAGCATGTGTGCGTCGTGCTGGGCACCGCGCCCGACGGGGACTCCGAGCTGACCGTGGAGGCCATCCGGCGGGCGGCCCGGCACGCCAAGCTCCAGGTGCTGACCGGGGTGCTCGGGGACCGGCTGGTGGTGATCGCCGGAGGCCGCAACGACCCGCTGGCGGTGGCGAAGTCGCTGATCGGGCCGTTCGCGCAGGGGCCGGTCGTCGCCGGGCCCGTGGTGCCGGACCTGCTGGCCGCGACCCGGTCCGCGCAGGCCGCCGCGGCCGGGCTCAAGGCGTGCACCGCCTGGCAGGACGCGCCGCGTCCGGTACTCGCCGACGATCTGCTGCCGGAGCGCGCGATCGCCTCCGACCCCTCGGCCCGTGAGCAACTGGTGGAGGAGATCTACAGACCGTTGGAGGAAGCGGGAGCGGCGCTCCTCGAGACGCTCAGCGTCTATCTCGAACAGGCGAGCAGTCTGGAGGGCGCCGCCCGGATGCTCTTCGTTCACCCGAACACCGTGCGCTACCGGCTCCGACGTGTGACTGACGTCACCGGATGGTCACCCTCTGATGTACGGTCTGCGTTCACACTGCGGATCGCGCTCATCCTGGGGCGTCTGGCCGACGGAGATCCGCAGCTCTAAGATTTTGTGCAGGGTCCACAAAACCCGCCCCTGTTCTTCGTCCCTGTCCCCACGGGCGGTCATGGCCGTCCTCAAGAGAGAGTGTGAGAGTGCTCGTACTCGTCGCTCCCGGCCAGGGCGCCCAGACGCCCGGCTTCCTGACTGACTGGCTCGCCCTCCCCGGTGCCGCCGACCGCGTCGCCGCGTGGTCGGACGCCATCGGACTCGATCTCGCCCACTTCGGCACCAAGGCCGACGCGGACGAGATCCGAGACACGTCGGTGGCCCAGCCGCTGCTGGTCGCCGCCGGAATCCTGTCCGCCGCGGCACTCGGTGACATTGCCGACATCGCGCCCGGCGCGGTCGCGGGTCACAGCGTCGGCGAGATCACCGCCTCCGTCTTCGCGGGCGTTCTCGACGACACCGCCGCGCTGTCCCTCGTGCGCCGTCGCGGCCTGGCCATGGCCGAGGCCGCCGCGGTCACCGAGACGGGCATGTCGGCGCTGCTCGGGGGCGACCCCGAGGTGAGCGTCGCGCACCTGGAGAAGCTCGGCCTGACCCCGGCGAACGTGAACGGCGCCGGTCAGATCGTGGCGGCGGGCACCATGGAGCAACTGGCCGCGCTGAACGAGGACAAGCCCGAGGGTGTCCGCAAGGTCGTCCCGCTGAAGGTGGCCGGCGCGTTCCACACCCGCCACATGGCCCCCGCGGTGGACAAGCTCGCCGAGGCCGCGAAGGCCCTGACGCCGGCCGACCCGAAGGTGACGTACGTCTCCAACAAGGACGGGCGGGCCGTCGCCTCCGGTACCGAGGTGCTGGACCGGCTGGTCGGCCAGGTCGCCAACCCGGTGCGCTGGGACCTGTGCATGGAGACGTTCAAGGAGCTGGGCGTCACCGCGATCATCGAGGTGTGTCCGGGCGGCACGCTGACCGGGCTGGCCAAGCGGGCCCTGCCCGGCGTGCGGACGCTGGCCCTGAAGACCCCCGACAACCTCGACGCGGCCCGCGAGCTCGTCGCCGAGCACACCCAGGCCTGACAAGGAGCGCGAGAGCATGTCGAAGATCAAGCCCAGCAAGGGCGCCCCGTACGCGCGCATCCTCGGCGTCGGCGGATACCGTCCGACCCGGGTGGTGCCGAACGAGGTGATCCTCGAGAAGATCGACTCGTCCGACGAGTGGATCCGCTCGCGCTCCGGCATCGAGACCCGGCACTGGGCCGGGCCCGAGGAGACCGTCGCCGCGATGTCGGTGGAGGCCTCCGGCAAGGCCCTCGCGGACGCCGGGGTCGACGCCTCGCGGATCGGTGCCGTGGTCGTCTCGACCGTGTCGCACTTCAGCCAGACCCCGGCCATCGCCACCGAGATCGCCGACCGCCTCGGCACGGACAAGGCCGCGGCCTTCGACATCTCGGCCGGCTGCGCGGGCTTCGGCTACGGCCTGACCCTGGCCAAGGGCATGGTCGTCGAGGGCTCGGCGGAGTACGTGCTGGTCATCGGCGTGGAGCGGCTGTCCGACCTGACCGACCTGGAGGACCGGGCCACGGCGTTCCTGTTCGGGGACGGCGCGGGCGCGGTCGTCGTCGGCCCGTCCAAGGAGCCGGCGATCGGCCCGACGGTCTGGGGCTCGGAGGGCGACAAGGCCGAAACGATCAAGCAGACGGTCCCGTGGGACCGTTTCCGGGTCGGCGACATCTCCGCGCTGCCCCTCGACTCCGAGGGCAACGTCAAGTTTCCGGCGATCACGCAGGAGGGCCAGGCGGTGTTCCGCTGGGCCGTGTTCGAGATGGCGAAGGTCGCGCAGCAGGCGCTGGACGCGGCCGGGATCAGCCCGGACGACCTGGACGTCTTCATCCCGCACCAGGCCAACGTGCGGATCATCGACTCGATGGTGAAGACGCTGAAGCTGCCGGATCACGTCACGGTCGCACGTGACATCCGCACCACGGGCAACACCTCGGCCGCCTCGATTCCGCTCGCGATGGAGCGGCTCCTGGCGACCGGCGACGCGAAGAGCGGCGACACCGCACTCGTCATCGGCTTCGGGGCGGGTCTCGTCTACGCCGCGACGGTCGTTACCCTCCCCTAGGCACTCCGTGCCGGATCATGCGGTCCGGAACGGAGAGCAGCAACACCCGCCGCCGACGCGGCGGGCCGCCACACCCTCTGGACAACAAAGAAGGAGCGCCATCATGGCCGCCACTCAGGAAGAGATCGTCGCCGGTCTCGCGGAGATCGTGAACGAGATCGCCGGCATCCCGGTTGAGGACGTCCAGCTGGACAAGTCCTTCACCGACGACCTGGACGTCGACTCGCTGTCCATGGTCGAGGTCGTCGTCGCCGCCGAAGAGCGCTTCGACGTCAAGATCCCGGACGAGGACGTCAAGAACCTCAAGACGGTCGGCGACGCGACGAAGTACATCCTCGACCACCAGGCCTGATCCGCCGATACTCGGGCATACCCCGAGTATCCGGGCAGACTGCCCCGCCACCCGGCGGTGGCGCCGTACGAATCCGTATCCCGTTGGAGAAAGAATTCCCGTGAGCTCGACCAATCGCACCGTGGTCGTCACCGGTATCGGCGCAACCACACCGCTGGGTGGCGACGCAGCCTCGACCTGGGAGGGCCTGGTCGCCGGCAAGTCCGGAGCCAAGCCCCTGGAGCAGGAGTGGGCCGCCGACCAGGCGGTCCGCATCGCCGCGCCGGCCGCCGTGGACCCCTCCGAGGTCATCCCGCGGCCGCAGGCCCGCCGACTGGACCGCTCGGCGCAGTTCGCGCTGATCGCGGCGCAGGAGGCCTGGAAGGACGCCGGGTACGTCGGCAAGGCGGGCGAGAGCCCCGCCGAGGACGGCGCGGCCCACGTCGACCCCGACCGGCTCGGTGCGGTCATCGCCTCCGGCATCGGCGGTGTGACCACGCTGCTCGGCCAGTACGACGTGCTGAAGGAGAAGGGCGTCCGCCGCGTCTCCCCGCACACCGTCCCCATGCTGATGCCGAACGGCCCCTCGGCCAACGTGGGCCTGGCCGTGGGCGCCCGCGCGGGCGTGCACACGCCGGTCTCGGCCTGCGCCTCGGGCGCCGAGGCCATCGGCTACGCCATCGAGATGATCCGCACCGGCCGCGCCGACGTCGTCGTCGCGGGTGGCACGGAGGCGGCGATCCACCCGCTGCCCATCGCCGCGTTCGGCAACATGATGGCGATGTCCAAGAACAACGACGACCCGCAGGGTGCCTCGCGCCCCTTCGACACGGCGCGCGACGGCTTCGTCCTCGGCGAGGGTGCCGGCGTCCTGGTCCTGGAGTCCGCCGAGCACGCCGCCGCGCGCGGTGCCCGGGTCTACGCGGAGGCGGTCGGTCAGGGCATCTCCGCCGACAGCCACGACATCGTGCAGCCGGAGCCGGAGGGCCGCGGCATCTCCGCCGCCCTGCAAAACCTGCTGGACGGCAACGACCTGGACCCGGCCGAGATCGTGCACGTCAACGCGCACGCCACCTCGACGCCCGCCGGTGACATCGCCGAGCTGAAGGCGCTGCGCAAGGTCCTCGGCGACGACGTCGACCACATGGCGGTCTCCGGCACCAAGTCGATGACCGGTCACCTCCTCGGTGGCGCGGGCGGCGTGGAGTCCGTGGCGACCGTGCTCGCGCTGTACCACCGGCTGGCGCCGCCGACCATCAACGTCGAGAACCTCGACCCGGAGGCCGAGGCCAACGCGGACATCGTCCGCGGCGAGGCCCGGAAGCTGCCGGTCGAGGGCCGTATCGCCGCGCTGAACGACTCGTTCGGCTTCGGCGGGCACAACGTGGTCCTCGCGTTCCGGTCGGTCTGAGCGACCGCCGTACGTACCTGACACACAGGTGAAGGGCCCCACCGGTCGGTGGGGCCCTTCACCTGTGCGCGGGGCGGGTCACACCACCTGGTGCAGCCAGCGGACCGGGGCGCCCTCGCCCGCGTGCCGGAAGGGCTCCAGCTCGTCGTCCCAGGGCTTGCCGAGGAGCTTGGCGAGGTCGGACTCCAGGTCCGTCTCGCCGCGCTGGGAGCGGACCAGAGCGGCGCGCAGCCGGTCCTCGGGGATCATGATGTCGCCGTGGATGCCGGTGACGGCGTGGAAGATACCGAGGTCGGGGGTGCAGCTGTAGCGCTCGCCCTCGGCGTTCGCGGAGGGTTCCGCGGTGACCTCGAAGCGGAGCAGCTGCCAGCCGCGCAGTGCGGAGGCCAGCTTGGAGGCGATGCCGGGCTGCCCCTGCCAGGAGAACTCCGAGCGCCAGGTGCCGGGTGCTGCGGGCTGCCGGATCCAGTCCAGGCCCACGCGTGTGCCGAGCACCCCGGCGATGGCCCACTCGACGTGCGGGCAGAGCGCGCGCGGCGCGGAGTGCACGTACAGGACTCCACGTGTCGTCACCGGAACCTCCGGGCTGAGCGGGACATCTCGGAACGGGTGGAACGGGTGCTACGGCCGTGACCGTGCGGGTCACGTTGATGGCGAGGCTACCGTGCGACGGGGCAAGGAGTGTGACGTACCGTCGGTCCCGCCGCCGACAAACCTCCGCCATTCACCCGGCAGGACGCTTGTACGGGTGTGAGCCGTTGCATCGCCGCCCTCGGGAACCCTCGCGCGGTGTCATGGGTTGAGCACGGTGGAGGCACGAGGCGAGGGGTGGGACCGGTATGGGTCGAGGGACGGACCAGCGGACGCGGTACGGCCGTCGCCGGGCGCGTGCCGCGCTCGCCGCCCTGACCGCCGCCGTCCTGGGCGTGGGTCTGGCGGGCTGCGACGCCGTGGACGGCGACTCCCCCGCTCCTTCCGGCAGCTCGTCGAAGCCGACGAGGACGGCGCCCGCCTGGGACACCAGCCCGGCATCCGTCGCCGCCGTGGGCGACTCCATCACGCGCGGCTTCGACGCCTGCGCGGTGCTGTCCGACTGCCCGGAGGTGTCGTGGGCGACCGGCAGCAGCGCGAAGGTCGACTCGCTGGCCGTACGGCTGCTGGGGAAGGCGGACGCGGCCGAGCACAGCTGGAACTACGCGGTGACCGGGGCCCGGATGGCGGACCTGACCGCTCAGGTAACGCGGGCGGCGAAGCGCGAGCCGGAGCTGGTGGCGGTGATGGCCGGGGCGAACGACGCGTGCCGGTCGACGACCTCGGCGATGACGCCGGTGGCGGACTTCCGGGCGCAGTTCGAGGAGGCGATGGCCACCCTGCGCAAGAAGCTCCCCAAGGCGCAGGTGTACGTGTCGAGCATCCCGGACCTCAAGCGGCTGTGGTCCCAGGGGCGCACCAACCCCCTGGGCAAGCAGGTGTGGAAGCTGGGCATCTGCCCGTCGATGCTGGGCGACGCCGACTCCCTGGACTCGGCGGCGACCCTGCGGCGCAACACGGTGCGGGACCGGGTGGAGGACTACAACGAGGTGCTGCGGGAGGTCTGCGCGAAGGACCGGCGGTGCCGCACCGACGACGGCGCGGTGCACGAGTTCCGGTTCGGCACGGACCAGTTGAGCCACTGGGACTGGTTCCACCCGAGTGTGGACGGTCAGGCCCGGCTGGCGGAGATCGCCCACCGCGCGGTCACCGCGAAGAGTCCCTGACCCGGCCGCTGACCTGGGCGTGTCCTAGAGTTCCGCACATGAGCGAACTCTTCGGCACACTTTCCGACGGCACCCCGGTACACCGCTGGACCCTGGAGCGGGCCGGCGTGCGGGTCCGGGTCCTGTCGTACGGCGGGATCGTGCAGTCGGCCGAGGTCCCGGACCGGGACGGGAACACCGCCGACGTGGTGCTGGGGTTCGCGGACCTGGACGGCTATGTGACGCACCCGGAGCCCTACCTCGGCGCGCTGGTCGGGCGGTACGCCAACCGGATCGCGGGCGGGCGCTTCCCGCTGGACGGCCGGACGTACACGCTGGCGCCCAACGAGGGGCCCAACACGCTGCATGGCGGCGCGCGGGGCTTCGACAAGCGTGTGTGGGACGTGGCGGCGGTCGAGGAGGGCGTCCGGCTGAGCCGGGTCTCCCCGCACGGCGAGGAGGGCTTCCCGGGGCGCGTGGAGATGTCGGTGACGTACACGCTGGACGGGGCGGGCGCCCTGCGGATCGCGTACGAGGCGGTCACGGACGCGCCGACCGTGCTGAACCCGACGAACCACAGCTACTTCAACCTGGGCGGCTCCGGGCACGCGGGCGGGCACGAACTGCGGCTGGCCGCCTCCCGGATCACGCCGGTCGACGCCGGCCTGATCCCGACGGGCGCCCTGGACGACGTGACGGACACGCGCTTCGACTTCCGGCGGGCGCGCAAGGTCGGCTCGGGCTACGACCACAACTTCGTCCTCGACAAGGGCGTGACCGCCGCCGCCGAGGAGGTCGCCGAGCTGTACGACCCGGCGTCGGGGCGGGTGCTCACGGTGGCGACGACCGAGCCGGGGCTCCAGCTGTACACCGCCGACCACCTGGGCGAGCCCTTCGCCCCCGGTGACGGGATCGCGCTGGAGACCCAGCACTTCCCCGACTCCCCGAACCGGCCCGGCTTCCCGAGCACGGTGCTGCGGCCGGGCGAGGTGTTCCGTTCGGAGACGGTGTACGGCTTCTCGGTGCGCCGGTAGGTCGCCCCGGGGGCGAGAGGGGGCTGAGCCCCGGCCCGGCCGTCAGGTCCCGGGCCGGGGCTGTTCACGGGGGCGCGCTCGCGGGCGTCCCGGGTCAGACGTTAATCGCCGGGGTGGTCCGGCGGTCCGCGATCGGGTGTCCGCTCAGGAGTTCGTACGAACCCTTCACAAACGGCTACGAGTCGGTCGGTCACGCGCCATGGCGCGTACCCCTTGCGTCACGCGATACTGCCGCCGTCCGGCAGCGCACCCCACAGCGACGGAAGGACCTGGACTCCCTTGAGACCCCTACGTGTTCGGATCGGCGTACTCGGACTGGCCCTGGTGGCGGGACTCGCGGCCCCCACGGCGGCGACGGCGGCACCTCGGGCGGGCAGCGCCGCCCCCGCACCGACCGTCGAGGAGCTGCGGCTCGACGGGGACGTGCCCCGGGAGATCCTGCGGCGTTCCGGGTTCGCCGCGGTGGCACCGGCGTTCGCCCGGGGGCTCGGGCGCACCGGCTCCTACCGCGAGGCGCGTGCCGTGGTGGCGCGCGAGGGCGCGGCGCTGTGGCGGCGGGCGGTGGACCGGGTGCAGGGCCGCGGGCCGGCCCGCGGGGACCTCAGCCGCGACGACGACCGGCCGCTGTACTGGGCGCGGCTCGGGATGACACGCGAACTGCGCGCCTGGGAGCCCGGCTTCGGGCTGAGCGAGCGGCAGCGGGCCGCGCTGCTGACGGAGCTGGAGCGCACCTCGCGCGGTCAGACCGACCTCCGTCTGCCGCGCGGTGGGCACGGTGGGCACGGCAAGGGGGTGAAGCGGGTGCTGCTCACCGGCTTCGACCCCTTCACGCTGGACCGGGACATCCGGATCTCCAACCCGTCCGGCGCCGTCGCGCTCGCCCTGGACGGCACGGTGATCGACACGCCGGACGGTCCCGCCCGGGTGGAGACGGCCGTGTTCCCGGTGCGCTGGGCGGACTTCGGGCAGGGCACGATGGAGCGGGCGCTGCGGCCGTATCTGCCGCGGGTCGACCTGTTCACCACCGTCAGCCAGGGCCGGGTGGGGCGGTTCGACGTGGAGCGGACCAACGGGGCCTGGCGGGGCGGCTTCCCGGACAACGCCAACGTCTCCCGCACGGAGACGGTCCCGGTGACCGACCCGGCCTCGCAGCCGCAGTGGACGACGACCACGCTGCCGTACGCGGCGATCACGGCCGCGGACACGGGCCGCTTCCCCGTGTACGACAACACGAGCGTGACGGAGATCCCCGCGGGAGCCACCGAGGCGGTCGTACGGCCGGACGGGCCCACACCCGGTTCGACGGCCCGGGAGGGCGGCGGCGGGAACTACCTCTCCAACGAGATCGCCTACCGCGCGACGCTGCTGCGCGACCGGCTCGGGCTGCACGGCACGCTGCCGGGCGGGCACGTGCACACGCCGGTGCTGCAATTCGGCGCCGGGAACACCGATCCCGCGACGGGGGCGGTCACCGACCCGGAGTTCGTGCGCAACCGGCTGGACATCGTGGCGCAGACGCGGGCGATCGTGGGCGTGGCGGTCAGTGCCGCGGGGACTGACCGGGGCTGACCGCCGGGTCGGCCAGGCCGTCTTCGGACGGGTCGCCGGCGCCGTCGCGAATCTCCTCGCCCAGCAGTTCCCGGGCGAGGAGCGTGGCACCGGCGACCGCGCCCGGCATCAGGAACACCGCGACGAACGGCACCAGGAAGGAGACGCCCAGCGGGGTACCGAAGCCCCAGACCAGCATCCGGCGGGACCGCAGCAGGGCGAGGCGGTCGCGCAGTTCGACGCCGCGGCGCTGGAGGGCGACGGAGGCCAGTTCCTCCGTGAGGAAGAATCCGGTGACGAAGAACCCGACCACCGGGACCACGGTCTGGCCGACGACCGGGATGAAGCCGAGCGCGAAGAGCAGCACGCCCCAGAGCGCGGCGCGGACCAGGATCCGCAGGCTGTCGCGGCCGGAGATCCACAGCTCGCGCCAGAGCGGCAGGTGGGACGCGGGCGCCGTGCCGTCCGGGGAGACGTCGCGGTCGACGCGCTCGGAGAGGGCCTCGTAGAAGGGCTGGCCGACCAGCAGGGTGACCGCGGTGAAGGTGAGCACGGCCAGGAGCAGGGCGAGGGCGAAGAGCACGGCGGTGAGGAAACCGCGGAAGAGCCCGAGCCAGGGACTCGACCAGTCGTCGGCGAAGGGGGTCGCCCAGCCGACGAAGTCCTCGCCCCACAGCGCGAGCGCGACCAGCACGCCGATGTAGAGGACCAGGGTGATCAGGCCCGGGACGAGCCCGAAGCCGTAGCTCCGGCCGTGCCGGGCCACCCAGCGCTGGCCCTTCAGAAGGTGGCCGAATCCCGCCCCAAGATCACGCATGGGCGGCACTCTACCGGTCGGCGTGCCGGACCGTTTCCGGTCCCGGCACGGCCCCGGTCAGACGAGCGTCACGGTGATGTTGCCGCGGGTCGCCTTGGAGTACGGGCAGACCTGGTGGGCCTTCTCGACCAGCGACCGCGCGGTGGCGGCGTCGACGGACGGGATCGCCGCGGAGATCTCGACGATGATCCCGAAGCCGTCGTCGTTCTTGCCGATGCCGACCTTCGCGGTGACGGTGGAACCGGAGATGTCGGCACCCTCCTGGCGGGCCACGACGCCGAGCGCGCCCTGGAAGCAGGCGCTGTACCCGGCGGCGAACAGCTGCTCCGGGTTGGTGCCGGCGCCGTTGCCGCCCATCTCCTTGGGCGGGTTCACGACGACGTCGAGCTTGCCGTCGTCGGTGGCCACCCGGCCGTCGCGGCCGTTCTCGGCGGTGGCGACGGCGGTGTAGAGGACTTCGGACTGCTGGATGGGCATACGGGTGTCTTCCTCCTCGGTCCGCCGTGACTCGCGCCCACGATCACGACGGATTTCGGAAAGACGCTACCGCATGCCGGAATCTTCGGGAAGTCAGAGCTTGACGATCATCTTCCCGGTGTTGTCGCCGCGCAGGACCCCGAGGAAGGCCTCCAGGTTGTTCTCGATGCCCTCGACGACCGTCTCGCGGTACTTCAGCGCGCCGGAGCGGACCCAGGGACCGACCTCCTCGACGAACTGCGGCTGGAGGTCGTAGTGGTCGCCGACCAGGAAGCCCTCGATGCGGCCGCGGGTCTGGATGAGGCGGGCGAGGTTCTTCGGGCCGGGCGCGGGCTCGGTGTTGTTGTAGACGGAGATCGCGCCGCAGATGGCGATGCGGCCGTTCAGGTTGAGGGAGCCGATGGCGGCCTCCAGGTGGTCGCCGCCGACGTTGTCGAAGTAGACGTCGACGCCGTCCGGGGCGGCGGCGCGCAGCTGCTCGCTCACCGGGCCCTTCTTGTAGTTGAAGGCGGCGTCGAAGCCGTACTCGTCGAGGAGCAGCTTGACCTTCTCGTCCGAGCCTGCCGAGCCGATCACCCGCGAGGCGCCCTTGAGCTTCGCGAGCTGCCCCACCTGGCTGCCGACGGCACCCGCGGCGCCCGAGACGAAGACGGAGTCGCCCTCCTTGAACGCGGCGGTGCGCAGCAGACCGGCGTACGCGGTGAGCCCCGTCATGCCGAGCACGCCCAGGTACGTCGACAGGGGCGCCGCGTCCGGGTCCACCTTGACGGCGTTCTTCGCGTCCACGGCGGCATACTCGCGCCAGCCGAAGAAGTGCAGGACGTGGTCGCCGACGGCGATGCCCTCGGCGTTCGAGGCGACGACCTCGCCGACCGCGCCGCCCAGCATGGGCTTGCCCAGCTCGTAGGGGGCGGCGTAGGACTTGGCGGCGCTCATACGGCCGCGCATGTACGGGTCGACGGAGACGTACAGGTTGCGCACCAGCACCTGCCCGTCGCCCGGGGTGGGGACCTCCGCCTCGACGAGCGCGAAGTCCTCGGGCTTGGGCCAGCCGACCGGGCGGGTGACCAGGTGCCATTCGCGGTTGACGGCGGGGAGGGCGGGGGAGTCGGTCATGGGGCACCTTTCCTGGGGCTTGCTCGGGGGTTTGCCTGCCGAGAATGTTTCATGCTCTGAAACAACCATGCGGCTGAACATTTCAGCTTGTCAAACAAATGGGTACCCTGGATTCCATGGCCACACCACGCGACACGACCCGCCGCCCCGACGCTCTCACCCTGGAAGTCGTCGAGCTGATCGGCGAGGTCGTGGCCCGCTTCCACGCCGACTACGAGGAGGCGGCGGCGGAGCGCGCGCTGACCGGGGCCCAGGCCAAGCTGCTGAGCCTGCTGTCGCTGGAGCCGCTGCCGATGCGGAAGCTGGCCCAGAAGCTGAAGTGCGAGCCGTCGAACGTCACGGGGATCGTGGACCGGCTGGAGGCGCGGGGGCTGGTCGAGCGCCGGCCCGACCCGGGCGACCGCCGGGTGAAGGTCGCGGCGGCGACGGAGGAGGGGCGCCGGGTGGCCCGGGGGTTGCGGGAGTCGCTGCGGTTCGCGCGCGAGCCGCTGGCGGGGCTGTCGGAGGGGGAGCGGGTGGCGCTGCGGGACGCGCTGGTGACGATGCTGCGGGACGACTGAACCGGCGGACGCGTCGCGGGGCGGACGCGTCACGGGGCAGTCCCGCCCCGGGGCGGTGCCCCCGACGGGGACGCGGCGGCACCGCCCGGGGAGCGTCGGGTGGAAGAACCGCTAGGCCGAAGGGCCGTCCGGGGCCGGGGTGGGTACGGCCTCCGCCGCGGGGGCCGGGACGCTCCCGGTGGTGGGCCGTGCCTCGCGCCACGGCAGGAGCGGCGCGCTGGCCACGCACAGCAGGCCGGCGACGAGCAGGGCCCCGCGCACCCCTGCCGCGGCGGCCAGGAGTCCACCGGCGAACATGAAGGCGGCCTGGCAGGTCTTGGCGCCGACGGACCAGGAGGTCGCGACGCGGGCCATGAAGGCGTCCGGCGTGGCCGCCATGCGGTACGTGGCGAACGACGGGTTGAAGACCCCGGCCGAGAAGAGCAGACCGAAGTCGACGGCCACGACGACGAGCAGGCCGAGGGCGCCGGAGGGCACCAGCGGCATGAGGATCACCCAGAACGAGCGCGCGACGCCGGAGAGCAGCAGCACGCGGCGCTCGCCGAAGCGCCGGGTGAGCAGCGGGGTCAGGCGGGCGCCCAGCACGCCGCCCAGACAGGGCGCTCCCAGGGCGAGGCCGTACTGCCACGGTGCCAGGCCGAGGTCGTCCAGCATGAGGACGGCCATCAGCGGCGAGGTCATCATGATGGACCCGCCGAAGAGCAGGGAGTTGAAGAAGAGCGGCCGCAGTCCCGGGTGCCGCAGGAGGTACTGCCACCCGGCGGCGATGTCACGTCCCGGGTGAGCGGTGCCGGCGCGTACCGGGGGCGCGGGTTCGGGCTGCCGGATGCGCCGGATGCCGAGCGCCGACCCGAGGAAGGAGAGCGCGTCGACCACCAGCGTGGCGGCCGCGCCCAGGGCCCCGATCAGCAGCCCGCCGACGGGCGGGCCCGCGCTGACGCTGATCCATCTGGTCGTCTCGAACGCGCTGTTGGCGCGGAGCCGGTGCTCGGGCAGGACGAGCGCCTTCAGATGCGCCCCGCTCGCCGCGTCGAACGCGACGGCCGCCGCCGTCTGGAGGACGCCGACGACGCACAGGTGGGCGAAGGTGAGCCGGTCGAAGGCCATGGCGACCGGGACGCTCGCCAGCACCGCGCAGCGGAGCAGGTCGGTGGCGATCATGACCGGCCGCTTGTACCGGTGCTCGATCCGCACGCCGAGCGGCAGGGCGATCACCCCGCTGGCCACCGCGGACAACGCGGCGAGCACGGAGACCTCCAGCGCCGAGCAGTCCAGTACCAGGAGGGCGATCAGCGGCAGCGCCCCCATGCCGACGGCACTGCCCACCGCGCTGACGGCGAAGGCGCCCCACAGTCGCCGGAAGTCCTCTCCCAGCGCGCTCCGCCGTACCAATCGAACCCCCTGGGGTATGAGGCCGCTCAGCGTAGCGACTCGGGCTTTCGCCCCACGACGCGTTCAGGCCGCCGTCGGTGGATCGGAGGCCCGGCACGGCGGGCTCAGGTGCACCACCACAGGAAGCGGTCGCAGGTTTCCGTCGGGGTCGGGTCGGGGGACTCCGGCGGGGCGGGGGTCGTCGCCGGGGGTGGGTCGTCGCTGGACTCGGGGGGCGACGGGTCCGGGTCCGCGGGGTCGGCCGGGTCCGGGGGCTGGGGGCGGGAGGCCGACGGTGGGGCGGAGTCGGTCGCCGTCCCGGACTCCGTCGTCTTCGGGGAGGACGACGGGGACGCCGACACCGTTGTCGACGCGGACGCGTCGGGGGGCGGTGTGGCCGAGGTCGCGGTCGTTCCCGCGGGGTCGTCGACCGGGACCGCCGACGCCTCGCCCACCTCGCGGGTCGCCTCGCCGTCCGTCGTCTCGCCGGCCGCTGCCGCCGGTTTCTCCGGGGAGTGCGGGGCGTCCGTGCCGAGTTCGGCGAGGCTCAGTCCCCCGGCCGCCAGGACGAAGCCCGCGGCGACGAGCAGGGTCCGGCGGCGGCGCCTGCGGTGTGCGGCGGCCTTGCGGTCGCGGCGGCTGGACCGGGCGCCGGGGGTGGCGTCGTCCGCGCCGTCGTCGGGGTCCTCGTCGGGCGCCGCCGCCTCGGCCGCGAGGGGCGGCGGGGTGTGCTCACCCACCGTCAGGTGAGGGTCGGAGGCGCTCGGTTCGTGGGCGGGCGTGCCGCACCCCGGGCAGGCGAGGGCGCCGTTGAGGTGCCGTCGGCACGGGTGGCAGTAGTCCATGACGCGGGAAGGTTAAGTTCCGGGACGGGCGCGTTCCTAGAGGCCACTGTGAAAGTTGTGTGGGGAAGCACTTCGCCGACGCCTCTCCCCCGCCTCGAAACTGCCGAAACCGTTATGGGTCCGACCCATTGACACTCCCCGCACCCCGTCCTTACTGTCACGCCAGCATTTCGAACGAGTGACGAAATATCGAACAGAGTGAAGGGCAGCCGCCGTGCGCATCACCGGAATCAGCACACACGTGGTCGGGACGCCGTGGCGCAACCTGACCTACGTCCAGGTGCACACCGACGAGGGCGTCACCGGAGTCGGCGAGACCCGGATGCTGGGGCACACCGACGCCCTCCTCGGCTACCTGAAGGAGGCCGAGGCCAACCACATTCTCGGTTCCGACCCGTTCGCTGTCGAGGACCTGGTCCGCCGCATGAAGTACGGCGACTACGGCCGCGCGGGCGAGATCGTGATGTCCGGCATCGCGGTCGTCGAGATGGCGTGCTGGGACATCAAGGGCAAGGCCCTCGGGGTCCCCGTGTGGCAGCTGCTGGGCGGGAAGGTCACCGACAGGGTCAAGGCGTACGCCAACGGGTGGTACACCACCGAGCGGACGCCGGAGGCCTACCACAAGGCCGCGCAGGGGGTCATGGAGCGCGGGTACCGGGCGCTGAAGATCGACCCGTTCGGTACCGGGCACTTCGAGCTGGACCAGCAGCAGACGAACTACGCGGTCTCCCTGATCGAGGCCGTGCGGGACGCCATCGGGCCCGACGCCGAGCTGATGCTGGAGATGCACGGCCGGTTCTCGCCCTCCACCGCCGTCCGGCTCGCGCGGGAACTCGCGCCGTTCAAGCCGGCCTGGCTGGAGGAGCCGGTCCCGCCGGAGAACCTCAAGGCGCTGAAGAAGGTCGCCGAGAAGGTGGAGATCCCGGTCGCCACCGGTGAGCGCATCCACGACCGGATCGAGTTCCGCGAGCTGTTCGAGGACCAGTCGGTGGACGTCATCCAGCCCGACGTCGGCCACATCGGCGGTATTTGGGAGACCAGGAAGCTGGCCGCGACCGCCGAGACGCACTACACGCTCATCGCCCCGCACAACGTCGGCGGCTCCGTGCTCACCGCGGCCTCCCTCCAGGTCGGGTTCACCTCGCCGAACTTCAAGATCCTCGAGCACTTCAACGACTTCGCGGACGCGGAGATCAAGAAGGTCGTGAAGGGCGCGCCGCAGGTGGACCCGGAGGACGGGTGCTTCCACCTCTCCGACGCGCCCGGTCTCGGCGTCGAGCTGGACACCGACGCGGCGGCCGAGTTCCCGCAGCAGCAGGCCCGGTTCGACCTGTGGGCCGAGGGCTGGGAGCAGCGCAAGCCCAAGGCGGGCGGGGCATGAGCGGCGCCGTCGTCGTCGAGGCGCCGGGCGAGCACCGGCTCGTGCCGCACGAGCCGCGTGAACCGGGGCCGGGCGAGGCGCTGGTGCGGGTGCACGCCGCCGGGATCTGCGGCAGCGACCGCGAGGTCTACCAGGGCAACCGGCCCGAGGGATACGTGCGTTACCCGCTCACCCCCGGGCACGAGTGGTCCGGGACCGTGGAGCGGGTCGGTGCCGGGGTGCCGCAGGCGCTGGCCGGCCGGAAGGTCGTGGGCGAGGGGTTCCGCAACTGCCAGGTGTGCGACCGCTGTCACGCGGGCGAGACGACGCTGTGCACGGCCGGGTACGAGGAGACCGGGTTCACCCAGCCGGGCGCCATGGCGCCGACGCTGACGCTGCCCGCCCGACTGCTGCACGCCCTGCCCGACGACGCCGACCTCACCGCCGCCGCCCTGCTGGAGCCCGCGGCCTGCATCGCCGCCGCCGCGCTGAAGGCGAACGCCCGGCCCGGCGAGCGGGTCGCCGTGGTCGGCACGGGCACGCTCGGCATGTTCGCCGTGCAGTTCCTGCGCGCCGCCTCCCCCGCCGAGCTGCTGGTCGTCGGCACGCGCGGGGACCGGGAGGCGCTGTCGCGGCGGTTCGGCGCGACCGACTTCAGGACCAAGGACCGGCCGCTGCCGGACGACTTCGACGTCGTGATCGAGACCGCCGGGTCCGCGGACGCCGCGCGCACGGCCGCCGCGCTGCTGCGCCGCGGCGGGCGCCTGGTGCTGACCGGCATCCCGGCGCCGGGCGCCGACGGCCTCGACCCGACCGACCTGGTCGTACGGCAGCTGGAGGTGCACACGGTCTTCGGGGCGCCGCCGGACGCCTGGGCGCACACGGTGCGGGTCTTCGCGGCCGGGCTGCTCGATCCGCGGCCGCTGGTGACGCACGAACTGCCGCTCGCCGACTTCTCGGAGGCCATCGAGCTGGTGGGTTCCGGCGACCCGAAGGTCGGCAAGGTGCTGCTGCGCCCGGACGCCCTGCCCTGAGCCGTACGCCGGTGCGGGGGCGACCTGACGGCCTCCGCACCGGCGTACACCCAACGCAACGGACGTCGCACGCCCGGGCCGGCCACGCCCACGGCCGCGAACTTCGTCCGACATATCGAACACTAAGGAACGCTTGTGACCGACGCTTCCGCCACGGCCGCCGCACGCAGGCCCGGTGAGCAGGCCCTCACCGCCCTCGGCCTGGCCGCGCCCGCTCCCGACCCCACCGACGTCTCGCCGCACTCCTTCCCGGGCGGCGGCCGCTGGCGCACCGAGATCCCGTCCTGCGAGGGTCCGGAGGCGCTGGGGGTGGTGCTCAAGGAATCCTCGCGGCTCGACGTGCCGATCCACCGGATCAGCCAGGGCAGCGGGGTGTGGATGCTGACCGACGCCGAGATCACCGAGATGGTCGAGGCCACAGCCGAACGCGACATCGAGCTCTGCCTGTTCACCGGCCCGCGCGGCACCTGGGACATCGGCGGCTCCACCCGGACCGACTCGGGCGGCGCGGGCCTGAGGGCGCGCGGCCACGCCGCGGTCGCCGGGTGCGTCGAGGACGCGGTGCGGGCGAGCGAGCTGGGCGTCAAGTGCCTCCTCGTCGCCGACGAGGGCGTGCTGTGGACGCTGCACCGGGCCCGCGCCGCCGGCATCCTGCCCGCCGACACCACGCTGAAGCTCTCCGCGCTCGTCGGTCCGGTCAACCCGGCCTCGTACGCGGTGTACGAGCGGCTCGGCGCCGACTCCATCAACGTGCCCAGCGACCTGACGCCGGAGCACCTGACCGAAATACGTCGGGTTTCGGCCGCGCCGATGGACATGTACATCGAGGCTCCCGACGACCTCGGCGGCTACGTCCGCATGTACGAGGTCGCCGAACTGATCCGGCGCGGCGCGCCGCTGTACCTGAAGTTCGGCCTGTCCAAGGCGCCCGGGATCTATCCGTACGGCCACCACCTGCGGGAACTGACGCTGGCCACCGCGAAGGAGCGGGTGCGGCGCGGCCGGCTCGCCCTCGACCTGCTCGCCCGGCACGGTGCGGACGGCGACATGGCGCCGCTCGGCACCCGGCTGCCGGGTCCGCTCAACCGGTTCGAGATCTCGTCATAACGTTCCGGAAACTCCCTTCTCAAAAGACGACACGACCGCGCACAATCCCACACACCTGCCTCGCCGACCCAGCCCTCACCTCAAGGATGATGACCATGCGCAACCGCAGAGCCGCACTCGCCGCGATAGCCTCCGCCGCCTCGCTCGCCCTCACCCTGACCGCCTGCGGCCAGAGCGGCGAGGGCGGCAGCGAGGAGGACAAGTCGGGCAGCGACGGCGCCACCGTCGGCATCGCGATGCCGACCAAGTCCTCCGAGCGCTGGATCACCGACGGCGCCAACGTCGAGAAGGAACTGAAGGCCAAGGGCTTCAAGACCAAGCTGGTCTTCGGCGAGGACGACCCGGACCAGCAGGTCTCGCAGATCGAGAACATGATCACGCAGGGCGTGGACGCGCTGATCGTGGCCGCGATCGACAACAAGTCCCTCGGCAACGTCATGCAGCAGGCCAAGGACGCCGACATCCCGGTCATCTCCTACGACCGGCTGATCCTCGGCACGGAGAACGTCGACTACTACGCCTCGTTCGACAACGAGAAGGTCGGCGAGCTGCAAGGCGGCTACATCGTCGACAAGCTCGGCCTGAAGGCGGGCAAGAAGGGCCCCTTCAACATCGAGCTGTTCGCCGGCTCCAACGACGACAACAACACCCGGTACTTCTTCAACGGCGCGATGAAGGTCCTGAAGCCGTACATGGACAAGGGCCAGCTGGTCGTCCGCTCCAAGCAGACCGACCTCAACCAGGTCACCACCCTGCGCTGGGACGGCGGCACCGCCCAGAAGCGCATGGACGACCTGCTCACCTCCAGCTACCGCAGCGCCCGGGTCGACGCGGTGCTCTCGCCCTACGACGGCATCTCCATCGGCATCCTGTCCGCCCTGAAGTCGGACGGCTACGGCTCCGGCAGCAAGGCCATGCCGGTCGTCACCGGCCAGGACGCCGAGATCGCCTCGGTGAAGTCGATCAAGGCGGGCCAGCAGACCCAGACCGTCTTCAAGGACCTGCGCGAGCTCGCCAAGGTCGCCGCGAACATGGTCGACGCGGTCCTGGACGACAAGAAGCCCGAGGTCAACGACACCAAGTCGTACGACAACGGTGCCAAGGTCGTCCCCGCCTACCTGCTCCAGCCGGTCAGCGTCGACAAGAGCAACTGGGAGAAGGTCCTCGTCGACGGCGGCTACTACTCCGCGGACAAGCTCAACTAACCGGGCCCCCTCAAGGATTGGAAGGCACGACCATGGCGGGACCCGTCCTGGAAATGCGCTCGATCGTCAAGACCTTTCCCGGTGTCAAAGCGCTGTCGGACGTCACGCTGACCGTTCGCCAGGGCGAGGTCCACGCCATCTGCGGGGAGAACGGCGCCGGCAAGTCCACCCTGATGAAGGTGCTCTCCGGAGTACATCCGCACGGCAGTTACGAAGGTGACGTCCTCTTCGAGGGCGAGACCTGCCGGTTCAAGGACATCCGGGCGAGCGAGCAGCACGGCATCGTGATCATCCACCAGGAGCTGGCCCTGGTGCCGTACCTGTCGATCGCGGAGAACATCTTCCTCGGCAACGAGCACGCCAAGCGCGGACTGATCAACTGGAACGACACCCTCAGGCACGCCACCGAACTGCTGCGCCGGGTCGGTCTCGACGAGCACCCCGAGACCCGCGTCGCCGACATCGGCGTGGGCAAGCAGCAGCTGGTGGAGATCGCCAAGGCGCTGTCGAAGAAGGTGAAGCTGCTCATCCTCGACGAGCCCACGGCGGCGCTCAACGACGAGGACAGCGGCAAACTCCTCGACCTGATCCTTCAGTTGAAGGAGCAGGGCATCACCTCGATCATCATCTCGCACAAGCTGAACGAGATCCGCCGGGTCGCCGACTCGGTCACGATCATCCGCGACGGGCGCTCCATCGAGACGCTCGACGTGAAGGCCGCGGAGACGACCGAGGACCGGATCATCAGCGGGATGGTCGGCCGCGACCTGGAGAACCGCTTCCCGGAGCGGACCCCGCACCAGCCCGAGGAGGGCACGGCCCCGGCCCTGGAGATCCGCAACTGGACCGTGCACCACCCCATCGACCAGCAGCGCAAGGTCGTCGACGACGTCTCGATCGAGGTGCGGCGCGGCGAGATCGTCGGCATCGCCGGACTCATGGGCGCCGGCCGCACCGAACTGGCGATGAGCGTCTTCGGCCGCACCTACGGCCGGCACGCGGGCGGCACGGTGCTCAGGGACGGCAGGGAGATCCGTACGAAGACCGTCCCCGAGGCGGTCGGGCACGGGATCGCCTACGTCACCGAGGACCGCAAGCACTACGGCCTCAACCTCATCGACACCATCAACCGGAACATCTCGCTCACCGCGCTGGGCAAGGTCTCCAAGCGGGGCGTGGTCGACGAGCACGGCGAGCGGCAGGTCGCCGAGGACTACCGCAAGTCGATGAACATCAAGGCGCCGACCGTCTTCGAGCCGGTCGGCAAGCTGTCCGGCGGGAACCAGCAGAAGGTCGTCCTCAGCAAATGGATCTTCGCGGGTCCCGAGGTGCTGATCCTGGACGAGCCCACCCGCGGCATCGACGTGGGCGCCAAGTACGAGATCTACACGGTCATCGACCGCCTGGCGGCCGAGGGCAAGGCGGTCGTGTTCATCTCGTCCGAACTGCCGGAGCTGCTCGGCATGTGCGACCGCATCTACACGATGGCCGCGGGGCGGCTGACCGGTGAGTTCTCGCGGGCCGAGGCCTCACAGGAAGCGCTGATGCGGCAGATGACGAAGGACAAGATGGACCGGAAGGACGAAGAGGTAAGCCGATGAGCACCGACGTGACCGCCAAGACCCCGGCACCGGCGCCGCCCGGCGATGAGGGTTCGGCCTCCGGCGGCGGACTGCTGCACCTGATGCTCGACGGCATGCGCCGCAACATGCGCCAGTACGGCATGCTGATGGCCCTCGGCCTGATCGTGGTGCTGTTCGCGGTGTGGTCCGACGGCGACCTGCTGCTGCCGCGCAACGTCTCCAACCTGGTGTTGCAGAACAGCTACATCCTGATCCTCGCGATCGGCATGATGCTCGTCATCATCGCGGGCCACATCGACCTGTCGGTGGGCTCACTGACCGCCTTCGTCGGCGCGACGGCCGCCGTCCTGATGGTCAACCACGACCTGCCCTGGCCGGTGGCGGTGATCCTCTGCCTGGCCATCGGTGCCGCCGCCGGCGCCGTACAGGGCTTCTTCATCGCCTACCTCGGCATACCGTCGTTCATCGTGACCCTCGCGGGCATGCTGCTCTTCCGCGGTCTGACGGAGATCTTCCTCAAGGGCCAGACCCTCGGCCCGTTCCCGAAGGACCTCCAGAAGATCGCCAACGGCTTCCTGCCCGAGGTCGGCCCGAACACCAACTACCACAACCTCACCCTGCTGCTGGGCTTCGCCCTGATCGCCTTCGTGGTCTACCAGGAGGTCCGCGACCGCAAGCGGCAGCAGGAGTTCGCCCTCGAGGTGCCGCCGCTCAACCTGTTCCTGCTCAAGCTGGTCGCGCTGATCGCCGCGGTCCTCGTGGTCACGCTGCTGCTGGCCAGCTACAAGGGCGCCCCGATCGTGCTGCTCATCCTGGGCGTGCTGGTGGTCGGCTTCGGCTACCTGATGCGCAACGCGATCATCGGCCGCCACATCTACGCCATCGGCGGCAACCTGCCGGCGGCCAAGCTGTCGGGCGTGAAGGACAAGAAGGTCACCTTCCTGGTCTTCCTGAACATGGGCATGCTCGCGGCCCTGGCGGGTCTGGTCTTCGCCGCCCGCTTCAACGCGGCCTCGCCCAAGGCGGGCCTCAACTTCGAGCTGGAGGCCATCGCCGCCTCGTTCATCGGCGGCGCGTCGATGAGCGGCGGCGTCGGCACGGTCCTCGGCGCGATCATCGGCGGTCTGGTCCTGGGCGTGCTGAACAACGGCATGAACCTCGTCGGCATCGGCACCGACTGGCAGCAGGTCATCAAGGGCGCGGTGCTGCTGGCGGCGGTCGGGTTCGACGTGTGGAACAAGCGCAGGGTCGGTTCGTAACGGATCTCGGGCCCCGCCACTCACGGCGGGGCCCGCTTCTTCTCACGGAAGTACAGGAGCCGCACGTATGGAACTGAGCAGACGAACGGTCATCGCGTCGGCGGCGGCGGCCGGGGTGGCCGCCACCGCGGTCGGCGGCACGGCGCACGCGTCGGGAGGCAGGAAACCCGTGAAGGAACTCTTCGGCAAACTGGCCGACGGAACGAAGGTGTACCGCTGGTCGCTGGAGAACGGCGGCACGCGGATGAAGGTGCTGTCGTACGGCGGCGTCGTGCAGTCGCTGGAGATCCCGGACCGCCGGGGCCGCTACGCCAACGTGTCGCTGGGCTTCGACAACCTCGACGACTACGTCGCCCGCAGCCCGCACTTCGGCGCCCTGATCGGGCGGTACGGCAACCGCATCGCCAAGGGCCGCTTCACCCTGGACGGCAAGGAGTACCAGCTCTCCGTCAACGACGGGGAGAACTCCCTGCACGGCGGCGCCCTGGGCTTCGACTACCGGGTGTGGGACGTCGAGCCCTTCACCCACGGCTCGGACACCGGCCTGGTGCTCCACTACACCAGCGTCGACGGCGAGATGGGCTACCCGGGCACGCTCCGGGCGAAGGTGACGTACACCCTCACCCGGCGCGGCGACTGGCGCATCGACTACGAGGCCACCACCGACAAGGCCACCGTCGTCAACCTCACCAGCCACGTCTACTGGAACCTGGCCGGCGAGGGCAGCGGCACGATCGAGGACCACGAGCTGTCGATCGCCGCCTCCCGCTACACGCCCACCGACGCGGGTCTGATCCCCACCGGCGAGCTGGCC
The DNA here is from genome assembly GCF_002188365.1 of Streptomyces sp. CS113. Lineage (NCBI taxonomy): Bacteria > Bacillati > Actinomycetota > Actinomycetes > Kitasatosporales > Streptomycetaceae > Streptomyces > Streptomyces sp. CS113. Next base: position 5,989,930 of record NZ_KZ195574.1, on the reverse strand, counting down.
CGGGTCTCCGGCACGCCCTTCGACTTCCGGCGCTCCAAGCCGATCGGCCGGGACATCCGGGACGCCCACCCGCAGCTGGTCACCGCCAAGGGCTTCGACCACAACTGGGTGCTCGACAAGGGCATCACCGACCGCCCCGAGCACATCGCCACCCTGCGCGAGAACGCCTCCGGCCGCACCCTGCGCATCGCCACCGACCAGCCCGGGCTCCAGTTCTACTCGGGCAACTTCCTCGACGGCACCCTGACCGGCACCGGCGGCTCCCTCTACCGCCAGGGCGACGCCCTGTGCCTGGAGACGCAGCACTACCCGGACTCGCCGAACCAGCCGTCGTTCCCGTCGACGGTGCTGCGGCCCGGCGAGACGTACCGGACGTCGACGGTGCACTCGTTCGACGCCTAGGCGACGGCGGGGCGCGGGCACACTTTCTTCACACGTGTTGAACGGTGCCCCGTCCGCCTCCGTATACGAGGGCGGCCCGTGTCCCCCGCACGGGCCGCCCACTTACGGAGGTCCACTTGTCCGGCAACGTCACCTCGTTGTTCCGCAGCACCGCGGCGCACAGCCCCTCGATGGCGGCGCTGGCGCGGGAGAGCGGCGAGGCGGCGGGGGCGGGACCGGTGGACTTCTGCATCCCCTGCAACCCGTACTTCCCCACCCCGGCGATGTTCGAGGAGATGGCCGCCCGGCTGCGCGACATCGTCACGTACTACCCGAGCAGCGCCGACACCATCACCGCCGAGCTGTGCAGTCTGCTCCAGCTCCCGCCGCAGTGCGTGGCGATGGGCAACGGCTCCACCGAGCTGATCACCTGGATCGACCACCTGCTGGTCCGGGAGTCCCTCGCCGTCCCCGTCCCCACCTTCGGCCGCTGGACCGACCAGCCCATGGAGACCGGCAAGCGGGTCGACATGTTCCCGCTCCAGGAGGCCGGCGGCTTCGCCCTCGACCTCGCCCGGTACGCCGAGTTCGTCCGGGCCAGGGGCACCCGGGCCGTGGTCGTCTGCAACCCCAACAACCCCGACGGCGGCTATCTGCACAAGCAGGCGCTGGTGCAGTTCATGGACGCGATGGCCGACCGGGACCTCGTCGTGATCGACGAGTCCTTCCTGGAGTTCGCCGACGCGGAGGCCGAACCCAGCGTGGTGCAGGAGGCGATGCTGCGGCCCAACGTCGTCGTGCTGCGCAGCCTCGGCAAGAACTTCGGACTGCACGGCATCCGCTTCGGCTACCTCGTCGCCAACCCCGCGCTCGCGGGCCGGGTGCGCGCCATGCTGCCCAAGTGGAACCTCAACTCCTTCGCGGAGCACGTGGTGTTCATGCTGCGCGACCACGGCCCCGAGTACGCGCGGAGCCTGCACCAGGTGCGCCGCGACCGCCTGGAGATGGCCGCCCAGCTGTCCGCGCTGCCCGGCCTGACCGTCTACCCCTCCCAGGGCAACTTCCTCTTCGTGCGGCTTCCGGTCGGCGCGGAGGGCACCGCCGTGCGCGACCGCATGCTCACCGAGCACCGGGTGCTGGTCCGGGAGTGCGGCAACAAGATCGGTTCGTCCAGCCGCTTCCTGCGTCTCGTGGTGCGCCCCCAGGCGGACGTGCGTCGCCTGGTGTCCGGCCTGGAACAGGTGCTCTACGGGGCCGGGAGGGGAGCCGCCGTGCCCGGGCCGGCCACCGGTACCGGCTACAGCTCGGGCACGGCGGCGGTGGACCGCCTGATGTACGAGACCAACGGCTCCGGCATGCGCGCGATCACCGCCCAGACCGCCGGTGCCGGTGCCCCGGGGCTCGCCGCCACTCCGTCCCCCGGCACCGGCACCGGCACGGGTACCGGGGTTCCGCTCCCCGCCGCGGTGCCCGTCGCGGTGCCCGGCGGTGTGCCCGTCGGGGTGCCCGTCGCTCCGGCGGCGGCCACCGTGCCCGGCCCGCCGCCGGTGCCGCAGCCGGTGCCGGTGCCCCAGCCGGTGCCGTACCCCGGGCCGGTGCCGGTCCCCCACCCGGCACCGGTCCCGCAGCCCGCGCCCGCGCCGGTTCCGGCGCCCGCCGCGGCCGCCGCGTATCCACCGCCCGTCGGCCCCACCCCGCCCGGCGTCCCGGCCCGCGGGGGCCTCACCGCCGCCCAGGTCCGGGGCACCAACGGTCTGGAGTCGGTCCCGGCCACGGGCTGGCCGAACGCGGCGGGCATGGGCCAGGCGGGCTGATCCCGCCGGGCTCCCCTACCCGGCCGCGGCGGCCTGGGTGTCCGACGGCGTCGGGCAGGGCGAGCCCGTCGGGGAGGCCGTGGGGTCGGCAGAGGCGGACGGGGATTCCGGTGCCGTGGCGCAGTCGTCCGTCGGGGTCGGCGACGGGTCCGGGCCGGTCGGGTCCGGCGAGGGGTCCGGGGACTCGGTGGGCGGCGCGGAGGTGCCCGGGTGCGTCGGGAGCGACGGCGACGAGGACGGGTCCGGTGCCGTGGACGGCACGGGGCGGGACGGGGACGGCCCGGGGGTGCCCGGCGTGGTGCCCGGGTCCGGGCCGATGTCGATGCCGTCCTGGCCGCCTCCGCCGCCGTTCCCGCCGCCGTTGCCGCCACCGCCTCCGCTGCCTCCGCTGCCTCCGTCGACGGGCTCGGTCGCCGGGGTGTCGCCGCCCGCGCCGGGGCTCTTCGGGACGACGCCCTTGCCGTCGGGGACGGGGTGGACTCCCCGGCTGTAGAACTCCAGCCAGTGCCGGACCAGTTCGAGGTAGGTCCGGGAGTTGTTGTAGCTGAGGACCGCTCGGTCCAGGTCCGCCGCCCGGCCCAGGTCCCGGTCGCCGGCGCACAGGTAGTGCCCGGCCGCCAGCGCCGCGTCGAAGATGTTGTTCGGGTCGGCGCGGCCGTCCCGGTTGCCGTCGGCGCCCCAGCGGGCCCAGGTGGAGGGCAGGAACTGCATCGGGCCCACCGCCCGGTCGTACACCGTGTCGCCGTCGTGGGCGCCGCCGTCGGTGTCCCGGATCAGGGCGAAGCCCCGGCCGTTGAGGGGCGGTCCGGTGATACGGCCGAGGGTCGTGCCGTTCCGGTCCACCGCGCCGCCGCGTGCCTGGCCGGACTCGACCTTGCCGATCGCCGCGAGCAGTTCCCAGGGCAGCCGGCAGCCCGGGTCCGTCCCGCCGACGGCGGTCTCGGCGGCACGGTAGGCGCGCAGCACGGTGGCCGGGATGCCCGACTGGGCGCGGATCTCCGGCCCGAGCGCGGGCGAGACCGCCGGTCCGCCCTCACGTGTCCTCAGGGGCGGGAGTTCGGTGTGGTAGGAGCCGTCACCCGGCGGGGCGAGTGCGGCGAACGGGCCGTCCGTCGTCGGCAGGCTCAGGTCGTCGGCCGCCGGCCCGGCGTGGGTGTCCTCCGGGTCGCCGGTGAGGCCGGGGGCCTGGGACGCGGTGAGGGCCGCCATGGCCGCCACCGCGAGGGCGGTCGTGCGCAGTCCCTTGCGGGCCCGCCCGCGGTACAGGCGTCGGGCACGGCGTACGGACATGGTCGTCACTCCTGTCGGATCCGTCGGGGATGCGGGGGCGGGGGGCGCTCGTGCGGTCGGTCGTGCGGGCGGTCGTGCGGGCGGTCGGTCGTGCGGGGGGGGCGCGGTCGTGCGGTTCAGCGGCCGAAGGTGTCCAGGGCGGAGACCCGCCAGCGTCCGTCGCGGTGCACGACGTCGACGGCGAGCATGGCCGCCGCGTACACGCCCTCGTCCTGGGCGGCCGCCCCGTCCGCCGTGCTCTTCTTGTCCGCCGCGGCCTTCTTCCCGGTGGTGGCGACGCTGCTCTGGTCGGCGTAGACGAGGACCCGGGCCCGGTCGCCGTCGATCCGTTCGACCGCGCTCTCGGTGACCGTCGTGGTGATCACCGCCTTCTGCTCGTCGGCCCGGGCGCGGACGTCGGCGAGCAGGTCGCGGTGCTGGTCGACGGCCTTGCCCGTCAGGAGGTCCTTGGCCGCCTCGTCGAGGGCGCCGGGGTCCGCGTGGTCGTAGGAGAAGAGCCGGTCGACGGCCTTGGCCACCTGTCCCTTGATCTCGCTGGTGCGGGCGAGGTCGGTCAGCGCGGTGTTGCTCCGCGCGGGCTCGGACCTGAGCCCCTCCGCCTTCGCGTGCGCCCAGCCCGCGAAGCCGCCGAGGAGCACCGTGAGCGCGCAGAGCAGCGCGAGGAGCGGGGGGCGGCGGCGCGGCCCGGCCCCGGTGGCCTTCGGGGCCGCCCCGTCCGTGGCCGGATCGGCGGTGGCGGTCTCCGTGGGCTCCAGTACGGCGGTGGCGCCGCGCTTACCGGTGCCCAGTGGCGTGTCCTCGGTGCGTTCCGGGTGCCCGGCGGAGGCGGCGGCGGGCCGGGTCTCACGGGCCTGGCGGCGCCGCTGGCGGTTGATGTGGTGACGGGTCGTCGACATGGTGCGGTGTCCTCCTTGCTGCGGCCGGCTTCGCGGTACGGAACCCGGTCAGCCGGTCGATGTGCCGCCGACGGGTGCCTGTCCCAGGGCGCTCAGCTTCCACCGGCCGCCGGTCCGGGTGAGTTCGCCGAGCATGCGGCTGTCCTTGTCGCTCTTCGCCCCGTCGGCCGCCTTGACGGTGACGCGCAGGGCGACCAGCACCCGGGCGCGTCCGGCGCGGTCGTCGAGTTCGGTGACCGCGCCGGACAGCACCCGGGCGGTGCTCACCGTCTTGGCCTCCTTCACCTGGGCGGCGAACTCGTCGCGTCCGGAGGCGAGTTGTTCGTGCAGTTCGCCGGTGGTCGACGATTCCCACAGGTCCAGGCCGCGGTTCAGTTCGCGGTGGTCGAGCGTGTTGAGGTTCTGCACGGCCTGCTCACCGGCGGAGAGTGCCGCGTCCCGCTGGGCGGCGTAGGCGGCCTGCTCGTCGTGGGCCGCGCCGTACCAGTCCTGACCGGCCCAGGCGGCGAACCCGCCCGCCACGAGGGTGAGGGCGAGGGCCAGGGCCGCCAGCGGCCGGGAACGGCCGGCGTCGAGGAGGCGGACCGCGCGTTTCATGGGTGCTCCAGTCTCCCGCGCATGCTCAGCGGGCCTTGATGTCGACGATCCGCCACCGGTCGCCGTCGAGCCGTGCCGTGACGGTGAGTTGGGCCGCCGCGGTGGTGGCCTCGGCGGCGCCCTTGCCCTTTCCGTCGCCGCGGTGGGAGGTCTGGTCGAGGAAGACCAGCAGGCGGGCCCGGTCGCCTTCGAGTTCGATCACTCCGGTGCGGACGGCCCGGGTGCTCAGGGTGACGCGCTGCTCGGTGAGGTCGTCGCGGACCCGGGCGAAGAGGGTCTCGTACTGGCGGGCGGCGCGGCCGTCGAGGACGGTGCGTGCGGAGCGTTCGGCGGCCGCGGTGCCGTCCGGCGTGTAGGAGAAGATCCGGGCGAGGGCGTCGCCGACGTCGCCCGCGACGCGGGTGGTGGCCTCGGTGTCGGTCAGCGCGCGGTTCTGGGCGGGTGCGGCCGACCGCACTTGGTGGGCCGCGTAGAAGAACCCGCAGCCACCGAGGACGAGGACCGCGGCGGTCCCGGCCAGGACCGCCTTCCGCAGGCGCCCGTACGACACGCCCTTCGCGTCGGCCGCGTCGGGCGCGTCCCCGGCGTCCCGGCCGGGCGCGTCCCGCTCCGGCGCGTCCCGGTCAGCCGCGTCCCCGCCGAGCGCGTCCCCGCCGGGCGGGTCCGCGAGGGGCGGGGCCGGGTCCGTGTCGGGCTCCGGTGGAGGGGGTCTGCGCAGCAGCCACGTCGGTGTCATCACTCCTCGCCCTTCCCTTCCGCCACCGGTACGGCGCTCAGTGCCCGCACCTTCCACTCCCCCTCGCCCGTGCGGGCCAGGACCGCCTCCAGGCGTTTGCGGTCGGTGGACGGCTTCTTCGCCCCGGCCGGGGTGACCTGGACGCGTACGGTGGCGATGAGCTTGGCCGTGCCGGACCGGGTGTCGAGGGCGGTGACGGCGGCGTCGGTGACGGTGCCGCGCGCCGAGGTTCCGGCCGCCGCCTCGGTGTCGCCGAGTTCCTCGCGCAGCGGCCCGGTGGAGACGGCACGCCAGTCCCGGATGCTCCGCTCCGCCCGCTGCCGGGTGGAGGCGTCGAGGGTGGTGAGCACGGCGATGCCGTCCCGCCCGTCGGCGAGTGCCTCGTCCCGTTCCCGGCCGTGGGCGAGCGCGTCGTCGGTGCGGGCCTGCGCGTACGTCCACGCGCCGGTGCCGCAGACGCCGAGGGCCAGCACGAGCCCCGCCGCGGTGAGGATCCCGGCCCGCCTCATCGCGTGCTCCCGGTGGCCGGGGCGAGGAGGCCGGTCAGGCCGGCCGGTGCCTCACCGCTCTGTCCCGGCAGGGCGAGCGCGCCGGGGAGGGCCGCCGGGGTGCCGTCCTCGACCGGGGTGGTCCGGCCGCCGCTGCCGGAGGGCAGGGAGCCCGGTCTGGCCGGGTCGGGCACCGCGCCGCCCTTCGGGGCGTTGGCCGAGCCGCGCACGTTCTTCCCGCTCGACGCCGGGGCGGTGCAGGCCGCGCCGGTGTTGAGGGCGGGGGCGGTGCCGAGGTCGAGGCCGTTGCGGTAGCGCGTGGCGCCGTAGCCGTCGGTGCAGGGCAGGGGGCTGAAGAAGGTGACGGCCAGGCCGAGGTTCAGCTTGCCCCCGTCGACGGCGCTGGCGCCCGCGGCGACGGCCGCCGGGTACTTCACCAGCAGCTCCTCGATGCCGCGCTGCCGGGTGACGGCGACCTCGGAGGTGGTGAGGAGGTTGGCGAGGACGACGCCGAGGCTGGGGTCGAGGTCCCGCAGCAGGCCGCTGACCTGGGTGGCGGCCTCGGGGGTGACCGCGAGCAGGCGGCGCAGGTCGGCGTCGGAGCCCTTGAGTGCGGCGGCCAGGTCCTTGGCCCCGACGGCGAAGTCGCGGATGGCCTGCGCCTCCTCGGCCTGGGTGCGCAGGACGGTCTCGCCGTCGTTGATGAGGAGGGTGGTGGACGGCAGGGCGCGGTCGGCCGCCTCGACGAAGTCGCTGCCGCTGTCGAGCAGCACCTGGAGGTCGTCGCCGTGGCCTTCGAAGGCCTTGCCGAACTCGTCGACGACCGTGCGCAGATCCTCCAGCGGGACCGAGCTGACGAGGTCGTCGACGCTGGTGAGGACGTCGGTGACGGGTGCGGGCACCTCGGTGTCGGCCTGTTCGATGCGGGTGCCGTCGGCGAGGTAGGGCGAGCCGTCGCTCTCCGGCCGCAGGTCGATGTACTGCTCGCCGACGGCGGACAGCCCGGCGACCACGGCCTTGGTGTCGGCGGGGATGCGGGGCGCGGACTTCTTGATGCGCAGCTCCGCGACGACGCCCTCGGCGGTGAGGCCGATCGGCCCGACGCGGCCCACCGAGACGCCCCGGTAGGTGACGTCGGAGTGGGTGAACAGGCCGCCGGTGCGCGGGAGTCGGACGTCCACGGTGTAGTAGTCGGCGACGCCGACGTACCGGCCGAGGTCGGCGTAGCGGATGCCGAGGTAGGACAGGGCGAGGACGGCGATGAGGAGGAAGGCGAGGTTCTTCAGCCGTACGGCCAGGGTGATCACCCGCGGTCACCCCCGGACTCGGACACGGAGGGCAGCGGCAGCGGAGCTGAGGACCGCTTCTTCGCCGGCGTGTTCTCGGGCACCAGCGGCGGGATCACCTGGGTGCCCGGCTGGGCGACGATGCCGAGGTACGCGTTGAGGTAGTCGCCCTTCACCCCGCGCAGCACCTCGTCGGTGAACGGGTACGTCAGCAGCACCTGGAGCGAGTCGGGCAGGTCCGTGCCCGCGTCGGCGAGCGCCTTCAGCGTCGGCGCGACGGCCTTGAGGTCGGCGATCATGTCGTCCTTGCTCGCGTTGATGGTGGAGACGGCGACGCCGGACAGCGTGTCCAGGGAGCGCAGCATGGTCAGCAGGGAGCCGCGCTGTTTCTCCAGGGTCTTCAGTCCGGGCGAGAGGTCGGTGAGGACGGTGCCGACGTCGTCCTTGCGGGTGGCGAGGGTCGAGGAGAGCCGGTTGACGGCGTCGAGGGCGTCGGTGATGTCTCCGCGGTGGTCGTCGAGGTCGCCGACCAGCGTGTTGACCCGCTTCAGCAGGGAGCGGACCTCGGGTTCGCGGCCGCCGAGCGCGGCGTTGAGTTCCCGGGTGATGGTCTTGAGCTGGTTGACGCCGCCACCGTTGAGGAGCAGGGAGAGCGCGCCGAACACCTCCTCGACCTCGGTGTTGCGGCTGGTGCGGGCCAGCGGGATGACGCTGCCGTCCGTCAGCCGGCCGGTGCCGGTCTCCTTGGCGGGCGCGACGAGCTGCACGTACTTCTCGCCCAGCAGGCTGGACTGTTCGAGCCGTGCGGTGGCGTCGGCGGGCAGCCGCACGTCGCCGTTGATCTCCATGGTGACGCGGGCCGACCAGTCGTCCTCGCCGAGTTCGATGCCGGTGATCCGGCCGACGGCGACGTCGTTGACCCGGACCGCGGCGTGCGGGACGAGGCTGAGCACGTCCTGGAGTTCCGCGGTGACGGTGTAGGGGTGGTCGCCGAGGTCGGCGCCGCCGGGCAGCGGCAGGTCCTCGATGCCGTCGAAGCCGCTCGGTACGACGGTGACCCCGCCGAGGGTCAGGGCGAGGGCGAGACCGAGGGCGACCAGCCCGCCGGCGGTGAGGCCCGCGGCCCGGCCCGCGCCGATCCTGCCGCGCCTCATCGCCCGTCCCCCTTCTCCTCGCCGGGCGCGTCGCCCGAGGCACCGCCGGATGCGTCGCCGGTCGCACCGGCCACGGGCAGCGGCAGCAGCGGGCCGCCCATGCTGATCTCGTTGAGGTTGCCGCGGCCGTCGAGGGTGCGGGTGTCGGGGTTGTAGGCGTTCACGACGTTGCCCGCGGCCAGCGGTGCCACGTCCAGTGCCTCGGCCAGCGAGGCCCGTTGCTCGACCAGGGTCTGCGTGAGGGGGACGAGCCGGTCGACGTTCTTCTTCAGCTCGCCCCGGTTGTCCTCGATGAAGGTCTTCACCTGGCCGAGGGCCTTGCCGAGTTCCTCCAGCGCGCCGGTGAGGTCGTCCTTGTTGTCGGCGAAGAAGCTGACGACCTCGTCCAGGCGTTCCTGCGCGGTGCGCACGTCGGTGTCCTTGTTCTTGAGCATGGTGGTGAAGGTCTGGAGGCTGGAGAGCGTCTTGAACAGGTCGCCGCTGCTGCCGTCGAGGGTCTTGGCGGCCTTGCCGAACTCCTCCACGCTGTCGCCGATGGCCTCGCCGTTGCCGTCGAGGTTGTCGGCGCCGGTCCTCAGCAGCTCGGACAGGGCGCCGTCGGCGTTGGCGCCGTCCGGGCCGAGGGCATCGCCGAGTTCGGTGATCGAGGCGTAGATCTGGTCGATCTCGACGGGGACATGGGTGCGGGAGACGGGCAGGACGGCGCCGTCGGCGAGGGCGGGGCCCGTGCGGTAGGCGGGGGTGAGCTGCACATAGCGGTCGGCGACGACGCTGGGCGCGACGACGACGGCCCGCGCGTCCTCGGGGACCTTGATCCCCTCGTCCAGGCGCAGGCCGACGCGGACCCGGGTGCCCTCGGGGTCCACCGACTCCACCTCGCCGACCCGTACCCCGAGGATGCGCAGGTCGGACCCGGCGTAGACGCCGATGGCGCGGTCGAAGTAGGCGGTGACGCGGGTGCCGTCGGCTGCGAGGACCCGGGCGGCGACCAGGCCGCCGGCGGCGAGCACCACGAGGGCGAGCACTCCGGTGAGGATCTTTCGGCGTCGGGTCATCACGCACCGCTCCCCTGGGCCGCCGCGGGCTGTTCCGGCGGCAGGCATCCGGTCTCGGGCTGGGAGGTCGCGGGCAGGTAGTCGCGGGGCACGACGCCGCAGAGGTAGCTGTCGAACCAGCGGCCGTTGCCCAGGGTGTTGCCGACCAGGCGGTAGTACGGGCCGACCAGCGCGAGGGTCTCGCCGAGCTGGGTGTTGTTCTTCTCCAGGACGCTGGTGACGCGGCCGAGCGCCTTGAGGGTGGGGCCGAGCTGCTTCTCGTTGTCCTTGACGAGGCCGCCGAGTTCGGTGCCGAGGTCCTGGCTGCCCTTGAGCAGGGCGCTGATGGCGGTGCGGCGGTCGCGGAGTTCGCCGAGCAGCGGGCCGCCGTCCTCGATGAGGGTCTCGAAACCGGACTTGTTGTTCTCCAGCGTCTTGGTGAACTCGGCGCTGCCCTTGAGGAGTTCGGAGAGCTTCGCGTCCCGTTTGGAGATCGACTCGGACAGGTCGGACAGGCCGGTGGCCGCCTTGCGCACGTGCGGCGGGGAGTCCTTGAAGGTGTCGGAGATGGTCTCGAAGCTCTCCGCGAGTTTCCCGGTGTCGATGTCGTCGACGGTGCCGCTGAGGTCCTGGAAGGCCTGGGTCACGTCGTAGGGGGAGGTGGTGCGGGCGAGCGGGATGCGGCTGCCGGGGTCCTGCCGGCCGGAGCCGAGCGGGTCGAGCGCCAGGTACTTGTCGCCGAGGACGGTCTTGATGGCGATGGCGGCGGTCGTCCGGTCGCCGAGCCAGGCGTCCTCGACCTCGAAGGTGACCTTGACCTTGGCGCCGTCGAGCGCGACGCCGGTGACCTGGCCGACCTTGACACCGGCGATGCGCACCTCGTCGCCCTCGTCCAGGCCGGCGGCCTCGGAGAAGTCGGCGCTGTAGGCGGTGCCGCCGCCGAACGGCAGCCGGTCGACGTGGTAGGCGAGGAGGGCGATCAGGGTGAGGACGAGCAGTCCGGCGACGCCGACGGCGACCGGGTTGCGCTCCTTGACCGGCTTGAACAGCGGCTTCCCGCGGGGGCGCTTCATCCGCGGCACCTCGATTCGGTGATCGCGATGCCGGTCGGCGGCTTCGAGCCGTCGGAGGTGGTCACTCCGCTCACGCGTGCCTCGCAGAGGTAGAGGTTGAACCACGATCCGTAGGAGGACAGCCGGGTCAGGGCGGACATCTTGGCCGGGGTCTTCGCCAGGAAGTCCTCGATCTGCGGGGTGTGTTCGCCGAGGTTGGCGGAGAGCCGGCCCAGTTCCCGGATGTCCTTCTTGAGGGGGGCGCGTCCGTCCTCCAGGAGGTCCGCGGTGACGGTGGTCAGGTCGCCCATGGCGGCGACGGCCTCGCCGAGGGGTTTGCGGTCCTGGTTGAAGCCGCTGACGAGTTTCTGGAGGGTGACGACGAGGTCGTCGAAGCCGTCCTCGCGCTCGTTGAGGGTGTCCAGGACGGTGGTGAGGTTCTCCACGACCTGGCCGATCACCTTGTCCTTGGCGGCGACGGTCGTGCCCAGCGAGCCGATGTGCCGGATCAGGCTGTCGACGGTGGCGCCCTCGCCCTGGAGCACCTGCACGATCGATCCGGCGAGTTCGTTGACGTCCTTCGGGGAGAGGCCCTCGAACAGCGGCTTGAAGCCGTTGAAGAGCAGGGTCAGGTCGAGCGCGGGCGTGGTGCGGTCCAGGGGGACGGTGCCGCCGTCCGGGAGGGTGCCGGTGAGGTCGCCGCTGCCGCGTTCGAGGGAGACGTAGCGCTGGCCGACCATGTTGAGGTACTTCACGGCGGCGGTGGTCGAGCGGGGCAGCCTGCGGTCGTCGCGGACGGTGAAGGTGACCTGGGCGGTGCGCCGGTGCACCACGCGTACGTCGGTCACCTCGCCGACCGTCACCCCGGAGATCCGCACGCTGTCGCCGTCGGTGAGCCCGGTGACGTCGGTGAACAGCGCCTTGTAGGTGCCGGTGCCGGGGCCGGAGTCGACACTGGTGCCGGCGACGCTCAGGCCGAGCACGGTGGTGGCGAGGGCGGTGACCACCACGAAGACGAGGGACTTGACCAGCGGTCCGGTCAGCGGACGGCGCCGGGTGTGCGCGTGGTCGGCGCCGGTCATCGCAGGGTCACCTCCGTACCGCGGTAGACGGGGCCGACGAGCAGGCTGCTCCAGTCGGGCAGGTCGCCGGGGCTCTTCTCGGCGGCGGGGGCGAGGAGTTCGTTGACGAGGTCGTTCTCCTGCGGGGAGTTGGCGGGCCCGAGGTCCTGCTCGGCCGCGGGGGTGGCGGCCCGCGCGGTGGGCCGGGGCAGGGTGCCGAGATAGGGCACGGAGGGGCAGCGGGGGCCGCCGCCGGAGTCGTACACCGGGGTGTCGCGACCGGGGCGGTAGGCGCCGCGCGAGGCGACGGTGGTGACGTCGACGTGGATGCCGGGCCGGTCGGTGCCCTTGCCGAGCGCCTTGTCCATGGCGGGCACGAAGTCGGCGAGGGTGCGCAGGGTGCACGGGAAGGCCGAAGAGTACTCGGCGAGCAGTTCCAGGGTGGGGCGGCTGGTGTCGCCGAGCCGGATGATGTTGTCCCTGTTCTTGCGCAGGAAGGCCGTCACGTCCTCGGCCGTCCGGGTCGTGGCACCGAGGGTGGCGGCGAGTTCCGCCTCCTGCTCGGCGAGGGTGCCGCTGGTGGTGGTGAAGTCGGTGAGCGCCGTGATGATGTCGGGCGCCGCGTCCGCGTAGACATGGCTGACCTTCACGAGTTCCTTGAGGTCGCGGTTGAGGGCGGGCAGGTTGGGGTTGAACTCGGCCAGGTGCTCGTCCAGCAGGGTGAGTGTGTCGCCGAGCCGTTCGCCGCGCCCTTCGAGGGCCTGCGAGACGGCGGACAGGGTCGCGGAGAGCTTCTGCGGCTGGACGGCGGTGAGCATCGGCAGGACGTCGTCGAGCACCTGCTGGAGTTCGATGGCGTTCGCGGACCGGTCCTGGGGGACGACGGCTCCGGCGGCCAGCGGCTCGGGCGAGGGGTCCGCGGGCGGTACGAGGGCCACGAACCGCTCGCCGAACAGGGTGGTGGGCAGCATCTGCGCGCGGACGTCGGACGGTACGTCGTCCAGCGCGCCGGGCTTCAGGGCGAGGGTGAGCCGGGCGCCGTCGCCGGTGGCGTCGATGGCGCGGACCTCGCCGACGACGACGCCGCGCAGTTTCACCTCGGCGCCCGGGTGCATCTGGTTGCCGGCGCTGCCGGTCTCGACGACCACGGGGTCGGAGTCGGTAAACCTCTTGTCGTAGACGGCGACGGCCAGCCAGATCAGCAGGGCGGGCACCAGCACGAACACGATTCCGGCGAGCCGGCGGCGCAGTGTGTGTCCATCCGGTCGGCTCATCTCACCCCGCCACCTTCACGGTCGTGGTCGCGCCCCACAGGGCCAGCGACAGGAAGAAGTCGGTGACGCTGATCAGCACGATGGCGTTGCGCACGGACCGGCCGACGGCGACGCCGACTCCGGCGGGGCCGCCGGAGGCGCGGTAGCCGTAGTAGCAGTGGGCGACGATCACCATCACGCTGAAGATCAGCACCTTCAGGACGGAGAGCAGCACGTCCGTCGGGGACAGGAAGAGGTTGAAGTAGTGGTCGTACGTCCCCCGGGACTGGCCGTTGAACAGGACGGTCACGTAGCGGGAGGCGAGGAAGGAGGAGAGCAGCCCGATGGCGTAGAGCGGGATGATGGCGACGACGCCGGCGATGATGCGGGTGGTGACGAGGTACGGCATGGAGCGGATGCCCATGCCCTCCAGGGCGTCGACCTCCTCGTTGATGCGCATGGCGCCGAGCTGGGCGGTGAAGCCCGCCCCGACGGTCGCGGACAGGGCGAGTCCGGCGACCAGGGGGGCGATCTCGCGGGTGTTGAAGTAGGCGGAGACGAAGCCGGTGAACGCGGCGGTGCCGATCTGGTCGAGGGCCGCGTAGCCCTGGAGTCCGACGACGGTCCCGGTGAAGAGCGTCATCGCGATCATCACGCCGATGGTGCCGCCGATGACGCCCAGGCCGCCGGAGCCGAAGGCCACCTCGGCCAGCAGCCGCTGCACCTCCTTGAGGTAGCGGCGCAGGGTCCGCGGGATCCACAGCAGGGCCCGTACGTAAAAGAGGAGTTGGTCGCCGGAGCGGTCGAGCCAGACGAGTGGGGAGGCCATCGGTCCTCAGCCTCCCTTCGGCGGGACGATCTGGAGGTAGACGGCCGTCATCACCATGTTGACGAAGAAGAGCAGCAGGAAGGTGATGACGACGGACTGGTTGACGGCGTCGCCGACGCCCTTGGGGCCGCCGCGCGGGTTGAGGCCCCGGTAGGCGGCGACGATGCCCGCGATGAACCCGAAGACCAGCGCCTTGAGTTCGCTGACGTAGAGGTCGGGCAGCTGGGCGAGGGCGGAGAAGCTGGAGAGGTAGGCGCCGGGGGTTCCGCCCTGCATGATGACGTTGAAGAAGTAGCCGCCGAGGATGCCGACGACGGAGACCAGGCCGTTGAGCAGGACCGCGACGCCCATGGCGGCCAGCACCCGGGGCACGACCAGGCGCTGCACCGGCGATACGCCCATGACCTCCATCGCGTCGAGTTCCTCGCGGATCTTGCGGGAGCCGAGGTCGGCGCAGATCGCCGAGCCGCCGGCGCCGGCGATGAGCAGGGCGACGATGAGCGGGCTGGCCTGCTGGACGACGGCGAGGACGCTGGCGCCGCCGGTGAACGACTGGGCGCCCAGCTGCTCGGTCAGGGAGCCGACCTGGAGGGCGATGACGGCGCCGAACGGGATCGAGACCAGGGCGGCGGGCAGGATGGTGACGCTGGCGACGAACCAGAACTGCTCGACGAACTCGCGGAACTGGAAGGGTCTTCGGAAGACGGCCCGGACGACTTCGGCGGCGAGTGCGAAGAGCCGTCCGGTCTGCCGCAGGGCGCCGGTGATCACGCGCCGCTCCCGGCGGCGGGCATCGGCAGCGTGGCGGCCTCGGAGTTCTTGGCGTAGGTGTCCCGGATGGCGGACCGCGCGGCGGGCGGCAGTGTGTCGATCATGTCCAGGACGCGCCGGCGTCGGCGGGCCACGGCCTGGCGCGGCGGCAGGCCGGGCGAGGGCTCCAGCTGCGGCACGATCACCCGGGGCGCGGCGGGGGCCGCGGGGGCGGCGTCCGCCTCGGCGGCGAGGGTGGCCGCGTCCTTCTCCTCGGACATCCCGATGGGTCCCTCGCGCCGGCCGCCGAGGAACTGGGACACGACCGGCTCGTCACTGGTGAGCAGGACCTCGCGCGGGCCGAAGGTGACGAGTTGGCGCAGGAAGAGCATCCCCATGTTGTCGGGCACGGTGGCGGCGATGTCGAGGTTGTGGGTGACGATCAGCATCGTCGCGTCGAGCTGCGCGTTCAGGTCGATCAGCAGCTGGGAGATGTAGGCGGTGCGGACCGGGTCGAGCCCGGAGTCCGGTTCGTCGCACAGGATGATCTGCGGGTCGAGGACGAGCGCGCGGGCCAGTCCGGCCCGCTTGCGCATGCCTCCGCTGATCTCTCCCGGCAGCTTTCCCTCCGCGCCCAGCAGCCCGACGACCTCGATCCGCTCCATGACGATGCGGCGGATCTCCGACTCCTTCTTGCGGGTGTGCTCGCGCAGCGGGAAGGCGATGTTGTCGAAAAGGGACATGGACCCGAAGAGGGCGCCGTCCTGGAACATGAGACCGAACAGTTTACGGGTCTCGTAGATGTCTCTTTCCGGACTGTTCACCATGTCCACCCCGTTGATGAGGACACGGCCCTTCTCGGGTTTGAGCAGCCCTATGAGCGACTTCAGGAAAACGGTCTTACCGGTTCCGGACGGGCCCAGCATGACGCTGACCTCTCCGGCCGGAAGAGTGAGTGACACGTCCCGCCAGATGCTCTGCTTACCGAAGGACTTGGTCAGGCCCTCGACCACCACTTCGATTCCCATATCACCTCCAGCGGACGCCAATCGGATACGCGCTGCGGGCCCGCACGTTAAGTCGGCCCCGAGCGCACTGACAACGGGTGCGGCACGGATCTCCGGCGCCCCCGCCGAACTTGTCACCGCGCTGACAACCCGCCCGGCCCGTACTTGTCTCCGGGGAGACAGGGCAGGGTCTCGCGGTTCCGGGGGGTGTGGATTCCGCGGGACCCCGACGGCGGACACCCTCTCCCGACGGGAGGACGGGCCGGAACGTGTCCGCCATGGCTCCGGCCGACGGGGGCCACCGACCTGGAACCGAGCACCGCACCGGCACGTTACGGCCGAGTAACCTCGGCGGGCAACACCGGAATCGGAGATTTCCGCGATACCGGCCCCGGCCCTCCGGAACCTGTCAGGGAAGACACAAGAACCACCCGGGAACTTGTCATCGAGTGAGCACGGGAACCCCGGCGCGTGCGACGCTCACGGGGCGGCGGCGGCACGGGGCGGACGTTTCGACCTTGGCAGCAGGTGACTAAGCCGAATCGCGTTTCACTCACCCCGGAAACAGCTTGTTCCACTTTTCAAAGAATCATGGACTTCCGCATTGTTCGGCTATGTTTCCGGCGAGTAACGTCACGGCGCAATGCAGGTCAACCCTCAAGGAGACCGAGTCATGAAGAAGAGCATCAGAAGGTCGGCCCTCGTGGTGTGTGCGGCCGCGTCGGCGCTCGGCCTCGCCGCCGCCCCGTCCTCGGCGGTGCCCTCCACGGTGTGGACGGTCAACCCCTCGCCGGCCGCCTTCAAGGCCGTGAACGTCGGCAACATCGTGCTCACCGCCACCATCCCCATGACGTGCACGACCTCGACCGCGGCCGGGACGATGGCGAGCGCCACCGGCAACCCCGGGGACGTCGCCGACATCACCACCATGAACTTCGGCGCGTCCGGCTCGCCGTGCACCAGCGTCCTGGGCAACGTCACCACCACGTCGGTCACCCCCTGGGACGTCGTCGCGGTGGACTACAACGCCTCCACCGGTGTCACCACGGGCTACGTCGGCAACGTCAAGGCCAACGTGACCGCCGGAGCCTGCAAGTTCACCGTGACGGGCAAGGCCTCGGCCACCTACACCAACTCCACCGGTGTCCTGGCGGTCAACAGCACCGCCGGTGAACTGGCGGTCAGCAACCCCGTCAACTGCGGTGCGATCGTCACGACCGCCACCAAGCCCACCTTCAAGGGCAACTACGCCGTCACGGTGGCGAGCACCGGCGCCATCCCCACCATCGTCGGCTCCAACCCGTAGGCCGCCGACCGGTCCCGTCCGCCCGGCCGGCACCCCGGCCGGGCGTTCGCAGGCCCCGCGCCCCGCGCCCCGTGCCCGAGCAGACCGGCGCCTTGTCCGAGCCATCCGAGCGGAGTCGCATGAAAGCCAAGCCAGCCGCCGCCCCGCGGCCGTCCCGGGCCCGTGCCCGCACCACGTCGATCGCCGCGTTCGTCGTGCTCGCCGCCCTGGTCCCGACCACGGCCACCGCCTCGGGCACCCAGGAGGTCGAGGCCGAGCTCCCCTACGTCTGCGCCCTCCCCTCGGGGCAACTGCCCGCGACGGTCCGGGTCTCGGCGGAGTTCCCGGAGCGGGCCGAGGCGGGCGAGGCGTTCACGCCGTCCGACGTCACCACCACCGTGGAACTCCCGGCGGAGGCGGTCGCGGACCTCACCGCGCAGGGCGCGGCCGAGGTACGGGCGGCCACCCGGCTCGCCGTCGGCGTCGCCCAGAACGCGGCCACGGCCACGGCGACCTGGCGGGGCGGGTCCGAACCGGTCGCGCTGCCCGGATCGGGGCCGCTGACGCTGGTCGCGCGGGGCGACGTGCCCTCGGTGGCCGGCCGGAGCGACGGCGACCTGACGTTCTCCGCGGGTGCCCTCGCGATCGACCTGGCGCTCGGGGCGGCCGACCCGGCCGCCGCGGACCCCGGCTCGCTGACCGTCGACTGCGCCCTCGCCGAGGACGCGCCCGGCCAGGGGCTGCTGGCCACCGTGCCGGTCGGCACGGACGAACAGGCACCGAGCGGTTCGCCGTCCTCCTCGGGGCCGGCCGAGTCCTCCGGGGCGCCGGACGACGACGGACAGCCGGACGGGCCGGGGGACGGGCGGCCGGAGCGGCAGTCCGAGCGCTCGCCGAAGGTGCTGGAGAACACCCCCGGCGCCGCCGCCGACCGCGACGACGTCCCGCCGTGCCGCTACGACGAGCAGCACCCGCCCACGGACGTGTCGCTCAACGCCTACGTCACCGGCTACGCCAACGTGAAGAAGATGAAGGGCGCCGCCTACCTCCCGCCGTCCTGCGTGCTGATCGAGCAGGGACTGCCCGTGCCGGGTCCGCCCGACCCGGAGTACCTGATCTTCGACACCCTGTCGTACGCGAACTTCCACTACCGGGAGCGCAAGCAGACACCGCCCTTCGAAGCGACCTTCCTGTCCTTCGACTTCGCCCCGGTGAAGGCCACCATGGTGCTGGAGCAGACGGCTCCCCTGCGGATCGACTCGCGCATGAAGATACGGCTCTCCGACTTCACCACGATCACCGACACCTACGTCCGGGCCCCGCTGGTCCTGCACGTCCTGGACCTCGAGGTCAACGGAACACCCCTGGACGTCGGTTCGGAATGCCGGACCGAGACGTCCCTCACCTCCGAGGACCCGGACCCCGCGAACTTCCCCGGTGACCACCTGGTGCTGTACGGCCGGGGCGAGCAGCTCATCGGCCTGCCGGCCACCGGCTACCTGCTCCTGAGCGGCGGTGCCCTGTCCGGCGAGGCGACCATCCCCGCCTTCACCGGCTGCGGCAGCGACGGTGAGGACCTCGACCGCCTGCTCACCGCCTCCGTCTCGGGTCCGGGCAACCACATCAAGCAGGTCCAGGGCCAGACGTGCGCGATCGCCGCCCCCGTCTTCCCGAGCCCTGAGAACGAAGGCCAGTGCACCGAGGACCTCCAGCCCTACGAGATCCCCGTCGCCGAGCGCTGATCCCCGTCCCACACCTCCACGGAAGGCCACCACCATGTCCCGGATCTCCACCCGCACCCGGCTCGCCACCGTGTCCGCGCTGACCGCGCTCGGCGCCTTCGCCTCGCTGGGCTCGGCGACCGCGGCCGATCCCGCGCTGAACGGCGAGTGGGCGCCCTTCACCCGCTGCCCCGTGGACGCCCCGGCGATGCTGGCGGCCGACGGCTTCGAGAAGACCCCGCAGTGTGTGGTGTCCACCTCGGCGAGCGGCACCATCAAGCTGGGCGACACCACCGTGACGACCGGCAGGACCAACCTCCAGATGGGCATCGTCCAGAACGCGGACGGCACCAGCAGGGTGGTCGCCCCCGCCTCCGGCGCGCTGGTCGCCGAGCCCGCCACGGTGCCCGGCGGGCTGCTCGGCCTGATGTGCCCGAGCGACATATTCGTCATCACGGGCATCTGCGAGTCGCTGGAGAACTCCAGCCTCAACAAGATCACCGCGACCATGGAGTCGGTCGGCGCACCGTACGCCTTCGACCAGACCGCGGGTGTCCTCACCGATCTGCCCATCGTCGCGCTGCCGGTCCGCATCCACCTGGAGAACCCGCTGCTGGGCGACAAGTGCTACATCGGGACGGCCGCCAACCCGATCGTGCTGCGCCCGGAGAACCGCACCTTCCCCGAGTTCGGCATGACCTTCTACCAGGGTGACGGCACCGAGGACGCGGCCGGCGAGATGAGCCGGATCAACCTCACCGGCGCCACCCAGAACGACAGCACCTTCGCGGTGCCCGGCGCCACCGGCTGCGGCCTGAACGTCGGTCTGATCAACCTCGCGGTGAACGCGAAGACCGGGCTGCCCTCCGCCGCCGGCCACAACAGCGTCACGCTCAACGACACCCGGACCCACCTCACCGGACTCAACGCGCCCGGCACCGTCGTCCCCGACGCCGGCAAGGTGCTGGCCGAGAACTGGCACTCCGCCGTCAAGTAACAGGCGCGGGCCCACACAACGATGGCACGTTTCCTCCCCAAGAGATGTACATCACACCGAAGTTGATTTACCGTCTGCTTGCCAGACCGGTGAACGCTTCGGACCGGTCCAGGCTCCGCCCGCCGAGGGCGGGGCCCGGTCGGCCCATCCCCACCGGACATGTCGACGGCAAGGGATCACTCATGCCCTCAATCGCGCGTCCCTCGGTGCTCGGTGAACCGCTCGACCCTCTCCCCAAGAAGTTCGCGTCCTTCATGCGCCCCCTCCTGCCGGGGCTGCTGAACGAGATACGCACCGAGGTCACCCGCAGCTACCCGGTGTACGGCCGGCTGCTCAACGGCCCGGACGGGGACGCGATCCGCCAGGGGGTCGAACAGGCCCTCACCGCCTTCGTGGACCGGGTGGCCGACCCCTCCAGCAGCTCGGAGCTGCGGGACGAACTGCTGCGCAGGTTCGGCCGGGTGGAGGCCTACGAGGGCCGCGACCTCGAAGTCCTCCAGGGCGCCTACCGGCTAGGCGCCCGCATCGCGCTGCGCCGGGCCAAGACCCTGGGACGGCAGTACAGCCTCTCCCCCTCGCTGATCCTCGCCTTCGCCGACGCCCTGTTCGCCTACGTCGAGGAACTGGAGGCGATCACCCGCGAGGGGTACGCCGAGGTCCGGGAGCGGGCCGCCTCCGAGGAGTCCGCGTTACGAAGACAGTTACTGCACTTCCTGCTGGCCGCCTCCCCGCTGCCCCGGACGGCCGTCTCCGAACTGTGCAAGGCCGCCGCGTGGGAGCTGCCCCGGTCCTGCTTCCTCGTCGCCCTGCGGTCTCCGGCGCCGGAGCACATCCAGGCGGGACTCGACCGGGACGTCCTCGCCGACCTGGACATCCCGCAGCCGCACCTGCTGGTGCCCGGTGACCTCACCCCCGCCCGCCTGGACATGCTCCGCACCGCCCTGGCCGGCACCCGCGCCGCGCTGGGCCTGACCGTGCCGATCACCCAGGCCGCCGACTCCGTCCGCTGGGCCCGCCGGGTGTTGCAGCTCGTCGACGACGATGTCGTGCCCGACGCCCCACTGGTCCGCTGCGAGGACCACCTGACGACCCTGTGGCTGCTGTCCGACCCCGCCCTGGTCGACCGGATCGCGGCCCGTGAACTGGCCCCGCTCGACGAGTTGCCCGCCAGGCGCCGCGACCGCCTGGTGGAGACCCTGCGCGTGCACGTGTCCACCCGGGCGCCCGCGGAGCAGGTCGGCGAGATGCTGGGCGTGCACGCGCAGACCGTCCGCTACCGGCTGCGGACGCTGGACACCCACCTGGGCGACCGGCTCGCCGACCCCGACCACCGCTTCGCCATCGAGGTGGCCCTGCGCTCGCTCCATCTGCGGGGCCACGACGACCCGGAGTGACGGCTGCGGCCGGCGTGCGCGCGGGCACCGGCGTGCGGCTCAGTACGCGACGGGCCAGCCGCTGCTCCAGTCCAGCAGGTTGATGCCGAGCTTGGGGGTGCCGTTGTCGTTGCCGTCGTAGTAGTGGTAGACGATCAGGTCGCCGTCCACGTCGTTCATGATCGACTGACCGCCGGGGCCGATGACGCTGCCGTGCGACTCCAGGACCGGCGTCCCGCCGCCCGCCGTCATCGAGACGCCGCTGCGGTCGCGGTAGGGCCCGGTGACGCTCGGCGCCCGGCCGACCTTGACCTTGTAGGTGGAGCCGGTGCCGGCGCAGCAGGTGTCGTACGAGGCGAAGAGGTAGTAGTACCCGTTCCGCTTGACGACGTACGGCGCCTCGACGGCCTTGGTGCCCGTCGGCCGGGAGGCGAGAGAGCGGCGGGCGGTGTCGGAGGCGAGCTGCTTGCCGGTGGCCGGGTCGATCCGGATCATCTTGATGCCGGTCCACCAGCTGCCGAAGGACAGCCACCAGGTGCCGTCGTCGTCGACGAAGAGGTTCGGGTCGATGGCGTTGTAGTCGCTTGCGGAGTTCGACGTGTAGACGATGCCGTAGTCGCTCCAGCTGCCCGGCGCCCCGGTGGTGGAGCCCGCGAGTCCGATGGCGGAGGTGTTGGAGCCGAAGGACGAGACGGAGTAGTACATCAGGTACTTCCCGCCGTGGTACGAGATGTCCGGCGCCCATGCCTCCGGGACGGACGAGTAGCGGGACCACCAGCCGGGCCGGGAGCCGAAGGCGTCGGCGCCCGCGGCGAAGGCGGTGCGGTCCGAGGACGACTTGCCGCTGATGCCGCCGCCGGTGGCGTAGAGCCGGTACTGCCCGGACGGGGTGCGGATCATCGTCGGGTCGTGGGTGACGACGGAGCCGGTGACCCGGCCGGGGTTCGGGTAGGCCGACGCCGTGGAGGGGACGAGGGCGAGCAGGGCGGCGGTGGGGAGGGCGAGGAGTGCGGTTCGTCTGCGACGCATGGGGGGCTCCTGTTCCACATCTCGTGTTCTGTATGTCGAACAACGGTCGTGTTGTCGGACGTTGCGCAGTGACGGAACCTAGAGTCGAAGCGCTTGCGCGTCAATGTCCTTGGCACCAGCGGCAGTTGCTGTCCGGAAAACGCCGGCTGGAGCCCCGTCGTGGCCGGCGACTACGTCGCTCCCGCGCGCGGAGCGCACATATGCCACCGGCTTGGCCCAGGGTGAAGTGAACACGTGTGCCTGTGATCGCTGGTCGGGGTGGCGGTCGCGAGTTCGTCGGGTGTGTGTGCGGCTGTCGTACGTATGGTCCTTCGCAGGGTTCGGGACAGCACGGTGTCCTGGCTGCGGCAGTGAAGGGGGCGACATGGCGCAGGTGAGGGCGGAGGGCGGTCATGCCCGGTACACCTATCGGTTGCGGGTGTCGTCCACGGCTCAGGCCCTGCTGGCCGCCGAGTGGGGCCGGTGCCGCTGGGTGTGGAACGAGTGCGTCGCCAAGTCCAGGGCCGTGCACCTGCACAACAGGGCCACCGGTGAGAAGACCATGTGCGGTCCGGCCCGACTGGACAGGATGCTGACCGAGGCCCGCGCCCGGACGCCGTGGCTGCGGGAGGGCTCCTGCGTTCCCCAGCAGCAGATCATCCGCGACTTCGGCCGCTCCCGCGCCAAAGCCCAGCGGGACATCGCCGGGCGTCTGCCCGTGGCGCGCCGGGCCGGGATGCCAACGTGGAAGACACGGCGTGAGGCGTCGGCGACCCTGAACTACACGCGGCGCGGGTTCCAGCTGAAGGATGGCCGACTGCACCTGGCAGGCGGCATCGTCCTGAACGTGGTGTGGTCGCGGGAGCTGCCCGACGAGCCGTCCTCCGTACGCGTGTACCAGGACAACCTCGGGCACTGGTACTGCTCCTTCGTCGTCCCCGCCCAGGTCCAGCCCCTGCCCGCGACGGGGCGCGTCCTCGGCGTCGACTGGGGTGTGAAGGAGACCGCGACCACCACGTCCGACGCGCACGACCTGCCGCACCCCGCGCACGGTGGGAAGGCGCGGGAGAGGCTGACCCGGTACGACCGGATGATGGCCCGCCGCAGGCCGAAGAAGGGAACCCCCGCATCGAGGGGCTACCGGACGGCGATGAAGCTGCGGGCGAAGGCGTACAAGAAGGTCGCCCGACAACGTGCGGACACCGGCCGCAAGTGGGCCAAGAAGGTCGTCCGCGACCACGATGTGGTCGCGGTCGAGGACTTCCGCCCGAAGTTCCTGACCAGGACAAACATGGCCCGCAAGGCCGCGGACGCCGCCATCGGCGCCACCAAGACGGCTCTGATCGAGATGGGCCGCAAACACGGGCGGGACATCCGCCTGGTCCACCCCGCGTACACCACGATGGACTGCGCGCAGTGCGGAGCGAGAGCCAAGCACGCCCTGCCGCTGGGTGAACGCACCCACACCTGCACCGCGTGCGGAACCACAGCCCCACGGGACAAGAACTCCGCACGCGTCATGCTCGTCCGGGCTGGTCTCAACCCGGCTGGTGCCGATGGTGGAAGACCTCCTGGAGCGCCGCTCCAGGAGGCAGCCTGAGCCAGGAATCCCCTCCCCCAGGGAGGGGAGGGTTCAAACCGGCCGGTTCCCACCAGGCCACGGCCTACGGGTTCTCCCAGGCCGCCGGTTCCGCCGCCAGCTCCCGCACCGGGTCCGGCAGCGCGTCCGCCGCGAGGTCCGCGACCGTCACGCCCTCCAGGATCCTGCGCACATTGGCGCGCAGCGCCACCCACAGCGGCAGCAGCGGTCCCGCCGTGCCCGTGTACACCAGCGCCGTCGGCCGCTCCCCGCGCACGGAGACGATCGGGCCGTCCACCGCCCGGATCACGTCCGCCACCGTGATGGCCGACGCCCCGCGCGCCAGCCGGTACCCGCCGCCCCCGCCGCGCCGGCTCTCCACCACGCCGCCGCGCCTGAGGTCCCCGAGGATCCCCTCCAGAAATTTGTGCGGAATGTCCTGTGCGGCGGCCACGTCCTCCGCCCTGACCGGGCAATCGTCCTGCCGGACGGCCAGTTCCACCACCGCCCGCACCGCGTAGTCCGCACGCGCCGAGATCCTCATGCCGACCATTGTGGCGCGCGCTGGGACAATGGCCCGGCACAGGCGTCCCGCACGACTGGCGGGACCAGAGGTACGCGCGCAACAGGAGAGGCTCCCTTGGAGCTCAGCAGGCCCAGCAAGCTCGGCAGACGAGCGTTCAGCGCCCTCGCGGGCACCACCGTCCTCGGTCTCGCGCTGGGCGGCAGCGTGAGCAGCGCGGCGCTGCCCGCCTCCGGCGCTCCGGGCCCCGTGCCCACCGGGCCGCCGCCCGGTCCGCCCGGCGCCGACGGCCGGCGCCACCGGGTCGGCCTGGACCGGTACTCCCTGCTGGTGGACGGCAGGCGGCTGGTCCTGTGGTCCGGCGAGCTGCACCCCTTCCGGCTGCCGAGCCCGTCCCTGTGGCGGGACGTGCTCCAGAAGATGCGGGCGTACGGCCACAACGCGGTCAGCGTGCGCCTCGCCTGGAACCAGCACTCCCCCGCCCCCGGCCGGTACGACTTCACCGGCGTCCGCGACCTCGGCCTGTTCCTGCGCACGGCCGCCGAGTGCGGTCTGTACGTCGTCCTGCACCCCGGCCCCCGCATCGGCGCCGGCGTGGACGCCGGGGGCCTGCCCGGCTGGCTGACGACGGTCGACGGACGGGCCGGGACCACCGATCCCGCCTATCTGCGCCACGCCGACGAGTGGCTGGGCCGGGTCAACGAGATCGCCGCCCGGCACCAGTTCACCCGGGGCACCGGCACCGTGCTGCTCTACCGGGCCGACACCCCCGGGCGCGCCGACCTGGACCACCTGCGCGCGCGGCTCCGCGCCGACGGCATCGAGGTGCCGCTGCTGCACGCCGACTCCCCGCTGGCCTGGGAGGAACCGGAGGGGGCCCGGGACGCCGCCGAGGCCCGGCGGGTCCACTTCGACCGCCTGGCGCACGGGAGCACGCTGCACAACGTCCGCATGGCGTTCGGCGGCACCTCGTGGGGGTGGCTGCCCGCGCCGTCGGCGCCCTCCCCGACGTACGACCCCACCGCGGCGATCGACGAGGCTCGCCGGCCGACGGACAAGCTCGCGCCGCTCCACCAGCTCGGTCAACTCCTGCGCCACGTGCCCGACTTCGCGCGGATGACCGAGGCTTCGGCGGTGCGGGCCGCGGACGCCCGGATCCGGGTGCGGCACCTGGCCAACCCGGACACCGGCGCGCACGCCTACGTCCTGCGCAACGACTCCGCCGCCGACGTCACCTCGACGGTGCCGATGGGCGGGAGCGACGTGGAGGTCACCGTCCCCGCCCGGGACGCCAAGCTGCTCGCCACCGGCCTCCACCTGGGCTCGGGGCGCAGGCTCGCGTACGCCACCGTGCAGCCCATGCTGTCGCTGAGCGTCGGGAAGCTGGACGTCGCCGCGTTCGTCGGGCGCGCGGGCGAGACGGCGCACCTGGTCCTCGACTGTCCCCACGAGCCGTGGCCGACCCGGCTGGACGAGGAGGCCGCCTGGACCTTCGACCACGGCAAGCTGCACGTGATGGTGCCGCTGAAGGAGGACCGCCTGACCCGGCTGCGGGTGCGCAGCGGCGAGACCGACCGCACCCTGCTCCTCCTCTTCGCCGACGACGCCGCCTCGCTGCGGCTGTGGCCGTACGAGACCCCGTCGGGCCGGGTCCTGGTGCGCGGCCCCGAGTTGCTGCGCGAGGCCGCGCTGGACGGTCCCGTGATCCGGCTGACCGGCGACACGGTCGACGAGCGCGAACTGGAGGTGTGGGCACCGCCCGGCATCACCGACGTCACCTGGAACGGCGAGCGGGTGCAGTCGGGCCTCGGCCGCGCCCTGAGCCTGATGACCGTGTGGCCGCTGCCCGGCGTGCCCGACCTGGTCCTGCCCGCGCTCGACGGCTGGCGGCGGCGCACGGAGAACTTCGAGGTCCGGCCCGACTACGGCGACGAGGGCTGGACGGTCGCCGACCGGCGCACGTCGCTCAGCACGACCCCGGTCCCCGACGGGCAGCCGGTGCTCTTCGCCGACGACTACGGCTTCCACTACGGCGACGTCTGGTACCGCGGCCGGCTCACCGGCGCCGCGGGCCTGGAGTCGGTGTCCCTGTCGTACCGCACGGGCGCGCACGGCCTGCTGATGGCCTGGCTGGACGGGGAGCCGCTGGGCAGCCACCGGCCGGGCGGGGCGGACGACGGGCAGGGCACCTGGGCGGCCACGGCGGACTTCCGGCTGCCGCGGGCCCTGCGCGCAGGGGGCAACGAGGACGGTGAACCCGTTCTGTCCGTCCTGGTCCGGCGCACCCAGCACGGGCAGGACGCGTACCGGGCGGCCCGCGGTCTGGCCTCGGCCCGCTTCGAGGGTGCCGCGCCCGACGTCCGCTGGCGGATCATCGGGGCGGCCGCGCCCGACCCGGTGCGCGGCCCGCTCAACCACGGCGGCCTGTACGGGGAGCGCCACGGCTGGCACCTGCCGGGGTACGACGACGGCGCGTGGGAGCCGGGGTCCCCGGCGGCCGCCTCGGCCGCGGACCGGCGCCAGGGCGTGACCTGGTACCGGACCACGTTCCGGCTGGACGTCCCGCCCCGGACCGACGCCTCCATCGGGCTGGTCGTCGGCGGCACCCGGGCCCGCGACGTGCGCGTCCAGGTCTTCCTGAACGGCTGGAACATGGGCGAGTACGTGGGCGGCGGCACGGGCGCCCCGCACACCTTCGTCCTCCCGAACGGCATCCTGCGCACCCGCGCCGCCGCCAACACCCTGGCCCTCGCGGTCCTGACCGACGGCGGTACGGCGCCGGACCCGGGCCCGGTCCGCCTGGACCTGCTGGGCAGCGCGGCCGGAGGCGTCGCGGTGAGGCCCGTCCCCTCCCCCGGCCGGCGCCGCGGCTGAACCGGGCCCGCCACCGAATGCGGCTCAGCGCAGCCGGATCACGTTCCAGGACAGCGGCTCCAGGGCGGCGGTGAGCCTGCCGTCCTCCAGGGCCGTGCCGGTCACCGGGTGCGGGGCGACGCGCTCGGGGTCGGCGAGGGTGTTGCGGGCGTCGGGGTCGGCGTCCGCGAGGGCGCTGTGCTCGACGACCTCCGTCAGGTGCAGGCCGCCGAGGGCGACCTCCAGCGGGAGGGCCTCGGTGCGGGAGCGGTTGACGGCGAAGACGGTGACCGAGCCGTCCTCGGCGCGCACGGCGGTGGCGTGCAGCAGGTCGGCCTCGCCGTACTTCGCGGTGTCGTACGTCGGGGAGTCCACACGGACGTCGAGGACCTCGCCGCGGCCGTACTTCGAGGCCTGGGAGAAGGGGAAGAACGTCGTCTGGCGCCAGGCCGGGCCGCCCGGCTCGGTCATGATCGGGGCGATGACGTTGACGAGCTGGGCGAGGCAGGCCACGGTGACGCGGTCGGCGTGCCGCAGCAGGGCGATCAGGAGCGAGCCGAAGACGACCGCGTCCAGGACGCTGTAGTTGTCCTCGAGGATGCGGGGCGCCTCCGGCCAGTCCAGGACGCTCACCTGGGCCTCGGTCCGGCTCATGTACCAGACGTTCCACTCGTCGAAGGAGAGGTTGATCCTCTTCTTGGACTTGAGGCGGGCGCCGACGTGGTCGCAGGTGGCGACGACGTTCTCGATGAAGGACTCCATGTCCACGGCGGAGGCGAGGAAGGAGTCGACGTCGCCGTCGTGCGGCTCGTAGTAGGCGTGCAGGGAGATGTGGTCGACCAGGTCGTAGGTCTCCTCCAGGACGGTCGCCTCCCAGGTGGCGAAGGTCTCCATCGCCTGGCTCGACGAACCGCAGGCGACGAGTTCGACGTCCGGGTCGATCTGGCGCATGGCGCGGGCGGTCTCGGCGGCGACGCGGCCGTACTCCTCGGCGGTCTTGTGGCCGGTCTGCCAGGGGCCGTCCATCTCGTTGCCGAGGCACCACAGCCGGATGCCGAAGGGGTCCTTGTCGCCGTGCTCGGCGCGCAGGTCGGACAGGGCCGTGCCGGCGGGGTGGTTGGCGTACTCCTGGAGTTCCAGGGCCTCCGCCACGCCCCGCGTGCCGAGGTTGACGGCCATCATGGGTTCGGCCTGGGGGCCGATCTTCTTCAGGAAGGCGATGTACTCCGAGAGGCCGAAGCGGTTGGTCTCGGTGGAGCGCCAGGCGAGGTCGAGGCGGCGCGGGCGGTCCTCCACCGGGCCGACCGAGTCCTCCCACTTGTAGCCGGAGACGAAGTTGCCGCCGGGGTAGCGGACGGCGGTGACGCCGAGTTCCCGGACCAGCTCCAGCACGTCCTGGCGCAGGCCGTCGGCGTCCGCGGCGGGGTGGCCGGGTTCGAAGACGCCGGTGTACACGCAGCGTCCGAGGTGTTCGACGAAGGAGCCGAAGAGGCGGGGGTTGACGGCGCCGACGGTGAAGGCGGGGTCGAGGGTGAAGCGGGCGGTACGCATCTTTTCCTTTCGGGACTTCGGGACCTTGGAACTTCGGGACTGAGTGGGGCGCTACTGGCCGGCGAGACCCGTGTGCGCCACGCCCGCCACGATCTGGCGCTGGAAGAAGACGAAGACGACGATCAGCGGCAGGCCGGCCATCAGGCCGCCGGCCATGAGCTGGGCCCACTGGATGCCGTAGGAGTTCATGACGGTCGCGATGCCGTTGGGCATGGTCATCAGGTCGGGGTTGTTGGTGACCATGTAGGGCCACAGGAAGTTGTTCCAGGAGCTGATGAAGGTGAAGATGCCGACCGCCGCGAGCGACGGGCGGGACAGCGGCACGATGATCGTGAAGAAGACCCGCCAGCGGCCCGCGCCGTCGATGAACGCGGCCTCCTCCAGCTCGCGCGGGATGCCCTGGAAGAACTTGTAGAGGATGTAGACCATCGCGGCGGGCGCGCACTGCGGCAGGATCATGCCCCAGTAGGTGTCGACCATCCCCATCTGCTGGACGGTGGTGAACAGCGGGACGCCGAGCACGGCCGGGGAGACCATGAGGCCCGTCATCACCACGCCCATCAGGACGCCCTTGCCGCGGAACTCGGTGCGGGCGAAGCCGTATCCGGCGAGCGCGGCGACCAGCAGCACGATCGCCGTCACGCACACCGACACGACCAGCGAGTTGACGAACCAGTTGGTGATGTTGCCGGTCTCGAAGAGGGCCTTCCAGGCCTGGCCGGTCCAGTCGTGCGGCAGCCAGTGCGTGGGCACCTCGACCGCCTCGGTCTCCGACTTGAGCGAGGTGAACAGGGCCCAGACGAGCGGGGCGAGGAACACCGCGGCGACGGCGGTGCCGAGGAGCGTGAGCACGATCTGGCCGGGGGTCCAGCTCCGGCGGGGGCGGGTGCGGATCCGCGGTGCGGCGGTGGTCATCGGCCGCCCTCCTCACGGTTGCGCAGCAGCCACATCCGGGCGAGGGCGACGGCCGCGATGAGCACGAAGAAGATGATGGAGATCGCGGAGGCGTAGCCCACGCGGTAGCTGGTGAAGCCCTGTTCGAGCGTGTACTGCACGAAGGTGCGGGTCGAGTCCTCCGGGCCGGGCCCGAAGTCCTGCATGACGACGGCCTGGTCGAAGACCTGGAGGGAGGCGAGGATCTGGAGGGCGACGACGAGACCGGTGATGTGGCGCAGCATCGGCAGGGTGATGCGGACCGTGCGGTGCCAGGCGTTCGCGCCGTCCAGCTTGGCGGCCTCGTAGAGGTGGGCGGGGATGCCCTGGAGCGCGGCGAGGTAGAGCAGGAAGCTGAAGCCGACGGTCCACCACAGGGTGGTGATGACGACCGCGAGCATGGCGTACGACTTGTCGGTCAGCCACGGTGTTTCGAGGCCGAAGACGTGGTTGACCATGCCGGTGCCGGGGTTGAACAGCCACTGCCACAGGTTGGCGGCGACGGTGGACGGCAGCAGGAACGGCAGGAAGAAGCAGAGCCGCCACAGCCACTTGCCGCGCTCGATGTGGTGGGCCAGCATCGCGAGCAGGAAGGCGAGGACGGTGATGCAGGGCACGACGAGCAGCGTGAAGTACGCGCTGTGCCCGAGCGCGTCCCACATCAGGGGGTCCTTCAGGGCCTCGCGGTAATTGTCGAGGCCGACGAAGCGCGCGCTGTCGCCGGAGATGTTGGCGTCGGTGAAGCTGAGGTAGAGGCCGCGCAGCAGGGGCCAGACCACGAAGAGGGCGAAGAGCGCGAGGAACGGGGCGACGAACCAGCCGCCGTGCTGGAAGCCCTGCCCGCGGCGGATGCCCACGCCCGCGGCCGCGGTCTTCGCCCGCGCCGGGCGGATGATCGTTTCAGCGCTGGTGGCGGTCATGCGCCGGCCCTTCCCTGTGCGGCGGTACGGCCGTCCATGGGGTTCTTCCTGGCGAGCAGTTCGGTGAGCGTGCCCTTCATCCGGCGGGCGGCGGCCTCGGGCTTCGCGGAGCCCGTCGTCGAGGAGACGACCACCGGGCCGACCCGCTGGGCGAGGATGCCGGTGGAGCCGGCGAACCACACCTTGGGCTCGGTGGCCTGGTGGTCCATGGCCGAGACGTACTCGTTCTGCGGCTTCAGCTTCCGGTACGCGGCCGTGGACAGCGTCGGCGTGTAGGCGGGGATGTGGCCGCCGGCCGCCCACTGCCGGGCGTGCTGGACGACGTAGGCGGCGAGCCGGTGCGCGCCCTCGTTGGCGGCGCCGCCGCGGCCGGCCTGGTGCGGCAGGACGAAGGAGTGGGACTCGGCGTGGGTGGCCCGCCTGCCGAAGACGGGCGGCAGCGGGGTGGCGCCGTAGTCGAGCTTCGCGGTGTCGAAGACCGGCACGGACCAGTTGCCCTCCCAGGCGAAGGGGGAGCCGTTGACGAACTGCTCGGCGCCCGCGGTGCCGCCGAAGGAGGGGTTGGCGTAGCCGTCGGCGACGTGCTTGCGCAGGAACTCCAGGACCTGGACGGCCTTGTCGGTGTCGAAGGTGACCTCGGTCTTCGCGTCGTTGAACCAGGTGCCGCCGAGCTGGGTGTAGAAGGCGACGAAGAACCACCACTGGAAGTTCTGGTCGTTGTGCCACAGGCCGATGGTCTGCAACCCCTTCGCGGTGGCCTTCCTGGCCTCCTTGAGCACGTCGAACCACTCGTCGGCGGAGGTGACGGGGACCATCCGGCCGTCGTCGCCGAGCAGGCCCGCCTTCTTCAGTACGTCCTTGCGGTAGAAGCAGAGCTGGACGTGGATGTCGAGCGGCAGCGCGTAGAGCTTGCCGTCGACGACGGCGCGCTTCCACAGCTCCGGGTTGAAGTCCTGCTCGCGCACGCCGTACTCGGCGAGCAGCGCGGGGTCCCACGGGTCGAGGAGGCGGCCGGGCGAGAAGCCGGTGACCCGGCCGAGGTGCATGACGCCGAGGTCGGGTGCGCGGTTGCCGGCGGCGGCCATGGCGAGCTTGGTGTAGAAGGGGCTGCCCCACTGGAGGGTGGAGTCCTTCACGTCGATGCCGGGGTGGTCCTTACGGAAGGAGTCCAGCATCGCGATCATGTTGTAGCCGTCGCCGCCGCTGAAGAGGTTCCAGTAGCTCACCCGGGTGTCCGCGCCGGAGGCGAGCGCGTCGGCGCCGGTGCCGAGCGCCGCGAAGCCGAAGCTGCCCGCGACCGTCAGACCGCCGGCCGCGGCCAGAAAGTGCCTGCGATTCAGGCCAGGTCGTCCCATACCTTGCCCCATTCGTGTTCGATATCTCGAATGTCGCTCGTAACTTCGAACGGGAAACGTAGGTGGGAAGCGCTTGCGCGTCAATGGTTCGGGCAAGATCTCGGACGGGACTTTCCCGAAGGGCGCGGAGACGGCCTCCAACCTGCCGTGGAACTGGCCCCCGGGGCATGCGTCTTGGCATATTGCAGGGGTGACCGGAGGACGGCCTGGGGGACGAGGAGACAGCGGTGCGGACCAGGAAGGAGATGCGTCGTCTCGCTGACGCCCTCATCGACCCCATCCAGGTGGCCGTACCGGCCGACCCCGAGGTGCTGTTCGAGGCGCTCGTCGCCTCCGTCAGCGCGTGGCGGGGACGGGAGGTGCTCGTGCACCGGGCGGCCTTCCCGCCGCACACCGCGAGCGGGCTGTGGCTCGAGCGCGAGAGCCACGACGACGTGGTGGTGGACGAACGCGCGGCCGTCTGGCACCAGATCGTGATCCTGTGCCACGAGGTGTGGCACATGAACCGCCGCCGGGCCGAGGGCACGGCGGAGGCGGACGGCGGGACGGGCGACCGGTCCCGGCCGGTGGCGGCGCGCACCGACTTCTCCCTGGCCGAGGAGCAGGAGGCGGACCGCTTCGGCATGCTGATGGGCAGTCGGCTGCGCACCTGGCTGAACGCCTCGACCGACTCGGTGTTCGCGGCCGAGAGCGGCGGCCCGGCCAGCCCGCAGAGCCTCGCCGGCCGCATCGGCGCAGCGCTCAACTACCGCGGGACGGCCCGATGAACAGCCTGATCAACTACGTGAGCTGCGGGGCCCTCTGGCTCGGCCTCGCGGTGAAGGCGCCCGACCTGCTGCGGCACCGGCGCGACCCGTACCTGAGAGCCATCTGCGCGGTGCTGGGACTGGCCGGGCTCTGCTTCCTGCTCGGGGCGCCGCCGACGGTCGGAGCGGTCAACCGGCTCAGCGGCGTGCCCAATCTCGCGGCGCCGCTCACCTACGCGGCGATCACCGGGTACTGCGCCGCCTCGCAGGTCCTGGTCGTCCACTGGCGCGGCGGGCCCCGGGTGCGGCGCACCGCACGCCGGTGGACGCTCGCCTACGCCGCCGTGGTCCTCGGCATCGCGGTGACCTTCGCGCTCGGCGACGCGCCCGTGGAGCGCCGCGTCGATCTGGACACCTACTACGCGACGACCCCGTTCATCGGCCAGATGATCCTGCTGTACCTGCTGGCGCACCTGACCGCGGTGTCCGTCACCACGGTGTCCGCGCTGCGCTGGGCCCGGCAGGTGCGCGGCGCGCTGCGGGCGGGGCTGACGCTGCTCGGGGCGGGTGCGCTGTGCGGCGCCGGTTACAGCCTGGCCAAGCTCGTCGCGGTGACCGCCCGCTGGTCCGGGCACGACTGGTCGGCGCTCGACACCGCCGTCTCCCCGGTCGCCGCCGGTCTCGGGGCCCTGCTGATCGTCGTCGGCGTGCTGGTGCCGCTGGTGGCGCCGCGGGTGTCGGAGTGGCGTCGGGCGGCACGCGCGTACGCCCGGCTCGGGCCGCTGGAGCGGGCCCTGGACGACCTGCTCGTCCGCCGGGCGCTGCGGCTGCCGCGCCCGCGGTTCGCCTCCCCCGCCACCCTCCTGATGTGGCGCCGGACGAGTATCCACAACGCACTCGGTCACCTGGACGCGTACGGCGACCGGGACCTGTACGACCGGACCCGCGCCGACGCCCTGGCGGCCACGGGGGATCCCGGACTGGCCGGGGCGCGGGCCTGGGCCGCGGTGATCCTCGACGCGCTGCGGCAGGAGGCCGCTGCCGGGACGGTGCCGCCACCGGTCCCCGGGTCCGGACCCCCGCCCGCCCCGTCCCCGGACCCCGCGACCCTCGCGAGGATCGCGGACGTGCTCGCCGGGGCCGAGCGGGCACCGGCCGCGTGCGCCGTGCCGCGCCGCAGGACCACGGCGGGCACGGCGTGACGGGCGACGGGTCCGCGGGCGGTCGCGGCGGCGGCCGGCCCGGCCGCGGCGCAGGAGCCCCGCACGTGAGGAGTGGTCGGACGTGAGTCTCGTCGTCTACCTGGCGGCCCTGGTGTTCGGCATGACCTCCGTCCTGCTGTTCCGCCGTCCGCGCACCGCCGTGAGCAATCCGCTGACCCTGTCCACGTGCGTGGCGATCGTCCTCGGTGCCCTGGTCTTCGTGTGCGCGGCCCCGGCCACCCTCGGCACCGTCAACGACCTCACCGGTGTCCCCAACTTCGGCGCCCCGCTGACCTACGGCATGCTCTCCGCGTACAGCTGCGCCGTGCTGGTGCTGCTGATCAACTGGCGGGGCGGCCCCCGGCCGGTGGTGCGGCGCGCGGTGCTGCGCAGCATCGCCGCCTACGGTCTGCTGGTGGTCGCCATCGTCGTGCTGTTCCTGCTCGCCGACGCGGACACCGAGCGGCTGACCGACCTCGACACGTACTACGCGGGCACCCCGTTCATGCGGGAGATGATCCTCCTCTACCTGCTCGGGCACAGCGCGGCGATGCTGGTGATGTGCGCCGTCTGCGTCAAGTGGAGCCGCGAGGTGGACGGTCTGCTGCGGGTGGGGCTGCGGCTCATCGTGCTCGGCGGGCTGCTGGACCTGATGGGGTTCCAGCTCACCAAGTACACGGCCGTGGCGGCGCGGTGGGCCGGTCACGACCTCGACTTCCTGTCCACCACGGTGGCACCGCCGATGGCGTCGCTGGCGGCGCTGGTGTGTTCCGTGGGGTTCGCCCTGCCCAGGCTGCTGCCGTCCGTGCTCGCCCACTGGCGGGGGCTGGACGACTACCGGCGGCTGGGCCCGCTGTGGTCGCTGGTGAAGTCGGCGTCCACGGCTCCCGGGCAGCCGTCCGCGTGGTGGCAGCTCCCCCGGGCCCGGCTCCAGTGGCGTGAGGTCTCCATCCACGACGCCCTGCTCACCCTGGCGCCGTACTTCGACCACCGGGTCCGCGAGCGGGCCCGGGAGGCCGCCCTGCGGGCGGGCCGCTCCGCCCACGAGGCCCGGCTGGCGGCGGAGGCGGCGATGCTCGCGGACGCCGCGCGCCGGGCCGCCGCCCACGAGGAACCGCCCGAGGCCACCGGTTCCTACCGGCTGCACGCCACCGAGGTGCCCGGCCCGAGCGGGCTGGTGGAACTGTCCCAGGCGCTGGAGCGCCCGCCCGGCCGTGCCGCCGCCCCCGGCGGCACGAACCCGTCGTCCCTGACCGGAACCCTGAACGAACCCGAGGAGCCCCATGTCGCGTAGAGCTGTCGTCGTCGGTGCCGGACTCGCCGGGATGCTGGCCGCGGCCGTCCTGGCCGACGCGGGCGTGGCG
This sequence comes from Streptomyces sp. CS113, assembly GCF_002188365.1. Taxonomy (NCBI): domain Bacteria; kingdom Bacillati; phylum Actinomycetota; class Actinomycetes; order Kitasatosporales; family Streptomycetaceae; genus Streptomyces; species Streptomyces sp. CS113. The sequence goes on along the minus strand of NZ_KZ195574.1, from coordinate 5,954,892 downwards.
GAGGTCGTCGTGCTGGACCGCGACGAGCTGCCCGACGGTCCCCGTCAGCGCCGCGGGCTGCCCCAGGGGCGCCACGCCCACCTGCTCATGACGGGCGGGCTGAGGGCGATGGAGGAGATCGTGCCCGGTGTGGGCAAGCGGCTGCTCGCCGCCGGGGCCCACGAGATATCCCTCAGCTCGGGCGTGCTGGCCCGCGCCCCCGAGGGCTGGCTGCGCCGGTGGCGGCGCGAGGGGCCCGTCATGCTCACCTGCACCCGGGCCCTGGTGGACTGGACGGTACGGGCCGCGGTGCTCGAACACCCGCGGGTCGAGGTGCGCCGGGCGGCCGCGGTCGGCCTGACCGGGTCCGCGGGGCGAGTGCGGGGCGTGCGGGTCTCGGGGCCCGACGGGGAGGCGGACCTGGAGGCGGACCTGGTCGTCGACGCGAGCGGACGCGGTACGCGGATCGTCACCTGGCTGGCGGGGCTCGGGCTGTCCGGCGTCCGGACCCGGACCGTGGACTCGGGGCTGGTCAACGCTTCGCGCGTGTACCGGGTACCGGCCGGGGCGGAGCGGTTCCCGCTGACGATCGTGCAGGCCGACCCGTACGTGTCCCGGCCGGGCCGGAGCGCCATGGTCATGCCGGTCGAGGGGGACCGCTGGCTGGTCAGCTGCGGCGGCACGCGCGGGGGCGAGCCGCCGGCCGACGCCGAGGGCTTCCTGCGGTACACGCTCGACCTGCCGGACCCGATCGTCGGCCGGCTGATCTCCGGCGCCGAACCGCTCACCGACGTGCACGTGAGCCGGTCCACCAGCAACGTGCGGCACTACCTGGACAAGGCACCGCACTGGCCGGAGGGCCTGGTGGTCCTCGGCGACGCGCTCGGCACCTTCAACCCGGCCTACGGGCAGGGCATGTCGGTGGCCGCCTTCGGCGCCCGCGTCCTGGGCCGGGAGCTGGCGCGGGCCGACGGTCCCGACGCGCCCGGCCTGGCCCGACGGGTGCTGCGGGGCGCGGCGCGTCCGGTGGACGCGGCCTGGGCGATGGCCGTCGGGCAGGACGTCCTCTACCCGGCCACGCGCGGCGGGCGGCCGGGGATCGCCGACCGTGCGGTGACGGCGTACACGCGGCGCATGACCAGGGCGGCAGCCGGTTCCTTCGCGGCGGCCTCGGCGATCTGGGACGTCACCAGCATGCGCACCCCGCCGACCCGGATGTTCCACCCCGCCGCGGCCCTGGCCGCCCTCACCGGCTCTCCGCTGCCCGCACTGACGGGCCCCCCGCTGACCCCCGCCGAGCGCGAGGTGCTCGACGGCCTCGACCGCACGGGGGCGTGAGCGGGCCGGCCGGGGCCCTCACCCCGCGAAGGCCGGCTGCGCCACCCCGCGCCCCGCCCCCGGCACCACCAGCAGCGAGCCCGCCAGGGGGTGCGGGGCCGGCAGGCCGACGCGGGCCGTGGTGACGTACAGGTCGGTGAGGTCCGGGCCACCGAAGGCGCAGGCCGTGACGCGGGGGACGGGGAGGGTGATCACCCGGTCCAGGTCGCCGGAGGGGGTGTAGCGGCGTACCGCGCCGCCGTCCCACAGGGCGGTCCACACGCAGCCGTCGGCGTCGACGCACAGACCGTCGGGGAAGCCCGCGCCCTCCTCGATCACGGCCAGCGGACGGCGGCCGGTGACCCGGCCGTCCGCGGTGACGTCGAAGACGTCGATACGGCGGGTCGGGGTGTCGGCGTAGTACATCAGCGTGCCGTCGGGGCTCCAGCCGGTGCCGTTGCTCACCGTCACGTCGTCGAGCACGGTCTCGGCGGTGCCGTCGCCGGCGAACCGGGTCAGCGTGCCGCCGCCCGGTGCCTCGTCGTAGCGCATGGTGCCCGCCCACAGGCTGCCGTCGGGGGCGACGGCGGCGTCGTTGCCGCGGCGGCCGGGGACGGGCTCCCGGTGCAGCCAGCGGAAGGTGTCGTCGGGGTCGACCAGGCCGATCCCGTCCCGCAGGTTGAGGACCAGGCCGCCGCCCGCGCGGGGCTTGACGGCGCCCACGTGCTGGTCGGTGTGGCGCAGCGTGCGCCGTCCGGTGGCCGGGTCGTAGGTGTGCACGCGGGAGTTCAGGATGTCGAGCCACAGGAGGCGGCCCGTCGCCGGGTCCCAGGTGGGGCCCTCGCCAAGGGTCGCCTCCGCGTGGACGGCCACTTCGAAGGCCGTGCCGGTCGCCGTCATGCCGCACTCCTGTGGCCGAGCCGCTCGGAGAGGTCGGCGGCGCCCTTGACGGCCAGCTGCTCCAGTTCGGCGCGGCGTTCCTCGCTCCAGCGGATCATAGGCACCGAGATCGACAGCGCGGCGACGACGCGGCCGGTGCGGTCGCGGACCGGGGCGGCGACACAGGAGACGTCCGGGTTGGACTCGCGGCTCTCCACGGCGGTGCCGCGCTCGCGGATCGCGGCCAGGGCCTCGCGCAGGGCGGCCGGGTCGGTGATGCTGTTCGGGGTCATCGCGGTCAGCTCGGCGCCGTCCGGGAAGCGCGCGGCGACCTCCGGCTCGGGCAGCGAGGCCAGCAGCATCTTGCCGACGGACGTGCAGTGCGCGGGCAGCCGCCGTCCGGCCGCGGAGACCATGCGCACCGCGTGCGTGGAGTCGACCTTGGCGATGTAGATGACGTCGGTGTCCTCCAGGATCGCCACGTGCACCGTCTCGTCGCAGGTCTCGGCGACGGTCCGGGCGACCTGCTGGCCCTCGGCGGCGAGGTCGAGGTGCTCGGCGTAGCGGGCGCCGAGCTGGTACGGCCGCACACCGAGCCGGTACCGTCCGGACTGCCCGGGGACGGGGACGATGTACTTGCGGGCGGCGAGCGTGGTGACCAGCTCGTGCACGGTGGTGCGCGGCAGCTGGAGCCTGCGCACGATGTCGGGGGCGGAGAGCGTGCCGTCCCCGTCGAGGAAGAGCTCCAGTATGTCGAGAGCCCGGGTCACGGCCGGCACGAGGCGTCCCATGTCCAGCCCCCTCCCTGAGTGTGTTCGAGATTTCAACAGGCGGTCGGAATAGCGAACACAGGCTACTCATATCGCGTTTGCCTGGGCAATGGCCGGGTGATGATGGGTGCCATGCCGACCGGAAAGCAACCCGCAGCTCCGTTCACCCCGCGCGACTTCCAGCTCGTCCTGCTGCGCCGCATGGCCGACCACAATCCCGGCCCGGTGGAGGACGCCCGCCGCGAGCTGGGTGCGTCGGCCGCTCAGCTGCGCGAGGCCAACCGGCGCTGGCAGGCGATGCTCCGCTCACCCCGGTCCCGCTCGGCCGCCGCCCGCTACCGCTCCGTCCTGGGCGAACCGGAGTCGGTGGCGCCGCGCCGGATCGGCGACCTGGAGTGCGAGGCCCGGCAGTGGGCGCTGCCCCTGTGGCCCACGCTGCGTTTCGAGGTGCTCGTCGCGGACAAGGGCGTCGTCTGGAACGAGTGGCTGGTGCGCGCCCCCGGCGCCAAGGGACCCGAGCTGCGCACCCTGGACGACCTCACGCCCTGGTCGTGCACGGTGGACGAGGCGGCCCGCGCCTTCGCCCCCGCCCGGCCACTCCAGGGCTCGGCCCCGACCCGGTGGGGGCTGGCCTTCACCGCCCCGGACCGGGACGGCGTACGGCACGAGGTGGTCGCGGAGTTCACCTGGGGCCTGCTCCAGCGCACGGCGGTCGGCGCATAGCGAAGGCCCCGGTCAGCGTTCGTCCTCCGGGTCCCAGTCCAGCAGCCGGACCTTGGCGACCGTACGGACGTGGCGGCGCATCGCGGTCGCGGCCTGCCGGGGCTGCCGGGCGGCCACGGCGTCCAGGATCGCCTGGTGCTGGGCCAGGGAGCGGCCGGGGCGGCCGGGCTGGCGCAGCGACTCGGTGCGGCTCTCGGCGATCTGGTGGGCGATGGAGCGCATGAACTCGGCGAGCAGGCTGCTGTGCGCCGCCGCCGTCACCGCCGCATGGAACAGCCGGTCCCCCTCGACACCGTGCCCGCCCCCGTCGATCTCCTCGGCCATCACGTCCAGCGCGGCCCGCATCGCGGCGAGGTCGTCCTCCGTGCGGCGCTCGGCGGCCAGTTCGGCGAGCTTGGTCTCCAGCGCCTCGCGGGCCTCCAGGACGTCCGGGAGGCGCCGGCGGCGTTCGACCATCGCCTCGACCGGTTCGACGTCGAGGCTGTCGCGGACCAGATAGGTCCCGCCGCCGTGCCGTGCCTCCACCAGGCCCTGGACCTCCAGGACCACGATCGCCTGCTTCACCGAGGCGCGGCTGACGCCGAGGCGCTGGGCGAGGTCCCGTTCGGGCGGAAGCCGGTCGCCGGCCCGCAGGCCGCCGTCCGTGACGTACTGGCGCAGCCGCTCCAGCACCTGTTCGTACAGGCGCTGCTTGGTCATGGGCCGCAGGGCGTCGGTCATGAGATCCCCCTCCCGACGGGAGCGTAGCACCGGGCGGGGAGGTGGCCCGGTGGCCGAGTGGCTGGACCAATTATTGCGCGACCCCTTGACGGGACCCCGGGCCGGGCCCACGCTGACCAGCCAACCGCAGCACTCCAAGTGGCTCAGCCACTCGACCACTCATACAGACAGTCAGGTCAGCACTCGGGAGCCCCCGCATGTCCCCCGAACTCATCTCGATCCTCGTCCTCGTCGTGGTGTTCGTCATCGCCACCACCCGCTCCGTCAACATGGGCGCGCTCGCCTTCGCCGCCGCGTTCGGGGTGGGCACGCTCGTCGCCGACCTCGACGCGGACGGCATCTTCGCCGGTTTCCCCGGCGACCTGTTCGTCGTCCTCGTGGGCGTCACCTACCTGTTCGCCATCGCCCGGGCCAACGGCACCACCGACTGGCTGGTGCACGCGGCCGTCCGGCTGGTGCGGGGGCGGGTCGCGCTGATCCCGTGGGTGATGTTCGCGCTCACCGGCGCGCTCACGGCGATCGGGGCGGTCAGTCCGGCCGCGGTCGCGATCGTCGCGCCGGTCGCCCTGAGCTTCGCCACCCGGTACTCGATCAGCCCGCTGCTCATGGGCACGATGGTGGTGCACGGCGCGCAGGCCGGCGGGTTCTCGCCGATCAGCATCTACGGCTCGATCGTCAACGGCATCGTGGAGCGCGAGAAGCTCCCCGGCAGCGAGATCGGCCTCTTCCTCGCCTCGCTGGTCGCCAACCTCCTCATCGCGGCCGTGCTGTTCGCGGTGCTCGGCGGGCGGAAGCTGTGGGCGCGCGGGGCGGTGGCACCGGAGGACGGCGGCGTCCCCGGGAAGGGCGCGGCAGCCGCCGGGACGGGCAGCGGCTCGGGGGCCGACACCGGCACGGGCGGCACGGGCACCGATACGGGCGGCGGGGGCACCGGCACCGGTACCGGCGGCACCGCCCCCGCCGCCGTGGCCGTCCGCCCCGAGCAGGAGACCGGCGGTGCCGAGGGCACCGGCATCCGGCTCAACCCCGCCCGGATCGCCACCCTCGCCGCTCTGGTGGCCCTGGTCGTGGCCGTCCTCGGCTTCGACCTGGACGCGGGTCTGACCGCGGTCACCCTCGCCGTCGTACTGAGCACCGCCTGGCCGGACGACAGCCGCCGCGCCGTCGGCGAGATCGCCTGGTCCACGGTGCTGCTGATCTGCGGTGTCCTCACCTACGTCGGCGTACTGGAGGAGATGGGCACCATCACCTGGGCCGGTGAGGGCGTCGGCGGCATCGGCGTCCCGCTGCTGGCCGCCGTACTGCTCTGCTACATCGGCGCCGTCGTCTCGGCCTTCGCCTCCTCCGTGGGCATCATGGGCGCGCTGATCCCGCTGGCGGTGCCGTTCCTCGCGCAGGGCGAGATCGGGGCGGTCGGCATGGTGGCGGCGCTCGCGGTGTCGGCGACGGTGGTGGACGTCAGCCCGTTCTCGACCAACGGCGCGCTGGTCCTGGCCGCGGCCCCGGACGTGGACCGCGACCGCTTCTTCCGGCAACTGATGATCTACGGCGGGATCGTGGTGGCCGCCGTGCCGGTGCTGGCCTGGCTGGTGCTGGTCGTGCCCGGATTCGGGTAGCCCCGCCTCGCGGATCCGGCGCGATCCGGCGCGATCCGCCGCGATCCGCCGCGATCCGCCGCGATCCGCCGCGATCCGGCAGCCTTGAACGACAGCACTCGGGCAGCACCCTTCGGGCGACCGCTCTCGGGCAACAGCTCTCGGGCAGCAGCCATCGGGCAACAGCTAAAGGAGTACGACGCGTGTCCTCTCTCTTCCCGGCCCTCTCCCCGGCCCCGACCGGCGCTCCGGCCGGCCGGCCCGCCCTGCGGTTCGGCGAGCGCTCCCTGACGTACGCGGAACTCGCCGCCGCGGCGGGCGCCACGGCCGGGAGGATCGGCGGCGCCGGCCGGGTCGCGGTGTGGGCCACCCCGGCGCTGGAGACCGCCGTCGCCGTGGTCGCGGCGCTGCTGGCCGGGGTCGCGGCCGTGCCGCTCAACCCGAAGTCGGGCGACAAGGAACTCGCGCACATCCTCACGGACAGCGCGCCCTCCCTGGTCCTGGCGCCCCCGGGCGCCGAACTCCCGCCCGCGCTCGGCACCCTGGAGCGCGTCGACGTCGACGCGGCGGCCCGCGGGGCCGTCCCCGAGGACCGCGCCGAGGAGGACGACCCCGCGCTCGTCGTCTACACCTCCGGCACCACCGGACCGCCCAAGGGCGCCGTCATCCCCCGGCGGGCGCTCGCGACGACCCTGGACGCGCTCGCCGACGCGTGGCAGTGGACCGGCGACGACGTGCTGGTGCAGGGGCTGCCGCTGTTCCACGTGCACGGGCTGGTCCTCGGCGTCCTCGGCCCGCTGCGCCGGGGCGGGTCCGTGCGGCACCTGGGCCGGTTCTCCACCGAGGGCGCGGCGCGGGAGCTGAACGACGGCGCGACCATGCTGTTCGGCGTGCCGACGATGTACCACCGGATCGCCGAGACGCTCCCCGGCGACCCGGAGCTGGCGAAGGCCCTCGCCGGGGCGAGGCTGCTGGTGTCGGGGTCGGCCGCGCTGCCGGTGCACGACCACGAGCGCATCGCCGCCGCTACCGGCCGCCGGGTGATCGAGCGGTACGGCATGACCGAGACGCTGATGAACACCAGTGTGCGGGCCGACGGCGAGCCGCGCGCCGGGACGGTGGGCGTGCCGCTGCCCGGCGTGGAACTGCGGCTGGTGGAGGAGGACGGCACGCCGATCGCGGAGCCGGACGGGGAGAGCGTCGGCGAGATCCAGGTGCGCGGCCCGAACCTGTTCACGGAGTACCTCAACCGCCCCGACGCCACCGCCGCCGCCTTCACCCCGGACGGCTTCTTCCGCACCGGCGACATGGCAGTGCGCGACCCCGACGGCTACGTCCGCATCGTCGGCCGCAAGGCCACCGACCTGATCAAGAGCGGCGGGTACAAGATCGGGGCCGGGGAGATCGAGAACGCGCTGCTCGAACACCCGGGGGTGCGGGAGGCCGCGGTCACCGGGGAGCCCGACCCGGACCTCGGGGAGCGCATCGTGGCCTGGATCGTCCCGGCCGACCCCGCCGCGCCGCCCGCCCTCGGCACGCTGGCCGACCACGTCGCCGGACGGCTCGCCCCGCACAAGCGGCCCCGCGTGGTGCGCTACCTCGACGCGCTGCCCCGCAACGACATGGGGAAGATCATGAAGCGGGCGCTGGACCATGACTGAGCGCCGCACCGCGCGGGAGTTCCTCACCCTGGTGACCGACGACTCCACCTTCGCCGAACTCCCCCACCAGGACGGCCCGTGGACGCCCGACGGCCCCCTCGGCTGGCCCGGCTACGACGCCTCGCGGGCCCGCGCCGCCGAGCGCACCGGCGAGGCGGAGTCCGTCGTCTGCGGCACCGGCCGCGTCGAGGGCACCCGGGCCGTGCTCGTCTCCTTCGAGTTCGGCTTCCTCGGCGGCTCGCTGGGTCACCGCACCGGCGACCGGCTGGCGGCGGCGTACACGTACGCCCGTGAACACCGGCTGCCGGTGGTGCCGTTGGTCGCGACCGGCGGCAGCCGGATGCAGGAGGGGATGCTCGCGCTGACCCAGCTCCAGCGGGTGGCCCGGCAGTCGGCGCTCACCCGGGCGGCCGGTCTGGCGCAGATCGCGGTGGTGCGGGACCCGGCGACCGGCGGCGGCTGGGCGACGCTGGGCGCGGGCGCCGACGTCGTCCTCGCCCTGCCCGGCGCGCAGGTCGGCTTCGCGGGCTCGCGGGTCCGGCCGCCGGACGCGGACCCGGCGGCGTACACGGCCGAGGCGCAGGTGGCGGCGGGCAGCGCGGACGCCGTCGTGCCGCCCGGGGAGCTGCGCGCCACGCTGGGGCGGTGGCTGCGGCTGCTGACGGCGCCGTCCGGGGACCCGGCGCCGGTGCCGGAGCCGCTGGGCGACCGGGACCTGCCGGTCAGCGGCTGGGAGGCGGTGCGGCGGGCCCGCGCTCCCGGACGCCCGCGCGCCGGGGCGTACCTGGACGCCTACTTCACCGAGCGCGTCTCCCTGTCCGGCGACCGCTGCGGCGGCCGGGACCCGGAGGGCATGCTCTGCGGCTTCGGCGCGCACGCGGGGCGCACGGTCGCGTACGCCGCCCAGACGGGCACGGCGACCCGGCCGGCCGGGTACCGCACCGCCACCCGGCTGATCCGCCTCGCGGACCGGCTCGGCATCCCGGTGCTGACCCTGGTGGACACACCGGGCGCGGCCAACGACGCGGCGGCGGAGCGGGACGGGGCGGGTCCGGCGATCGCGGACCTGTTCGGCGCCGTCGCCTCGGTGCGCACCCCGGTCACCACGCTGGTGATCGGCGAGGGCGGTTCGGGCGGGGCGCTGGCCCTGGCGGCGCCCGGCAGCACCTGGGCGACGCCGGACAGCTACTTCTCCGTCATCGCGCCGGAGCACGCGTCGGCGATCCTGAAGCGCCCGCCGACGGAGGCGGAGGCGACGGCCGGTCAACTGCGGCTGCGACCGCAGGACTTGGCCGCGCTTGGCGTGATCCGAACAAGCGAGCAGGTGTTCCCTGGAACAGGTGATCGTCGCTCTGAGGAGCGCATGTGACTGAAGGGACCAACGATACTTACGGTGTGCAAGCAACGGGCTGCAGACCGTAGTTGAGGCACATGTCCCGAGTAGTCCCAGCGGGGCCCGGCGGGTCCCGCACCTGAACAGCGCAAGGAGCTGCACGATCATGAACCTTCTCACCGACATCCTCGCCGGCCTCGTCCACTTCGTCGGCTGGCTGGTCTGACGGTCCGAGAAACCGACGGCGCCGCCTCCCCGTCCCAGGGAGGCGGCGCCGTCCGCGTGCGTGCGAGCGTGCGTGCGTGCATGCGTGCGAGCGGCTGGGGCCTACCGCACGGCCACCGCCCGTACGATCTCCTGCGTGACCGAGCCGCCCCGGTCGTCGCGCGCCGAGGCCCGCAGCGAGACGTGCTCCGCGTCCCGCGGCACGCTCAGCGTCCCGTACCAGGACGCCTCCCCGCCGCCGTCACCGCCGCGCAGCCGGACCTGGTGCCAGCTCTTCCCGTCGTCGTACGACACGTCGAGCTTCCCGCCGCCGATCGTCCCGGTGTCCGGGGCGCCCGCCACGTACCCGGCGCCGAGCCCGATCCGCAGCTTCTTCCCGCCGCGCACCTTCCCCGCGAGGTCGGTGTCCACGTCGAAGGAGAGGTTGATCAGCGGCAGGTAGGTCCACCGGTCCTGCGGTGTGGCCGCCGACCGGAAGGTCCACTCCGCGTGGCCCTTCGTCGCCGTCGGCCAGCGGGCGGCGTCCAGCGCGGTGTCGGTGACGAGCCGGTACGTGTGCTCGTCGGCGGGCATGTCCCACGCGTAGGCGGTGGAACCCGTGCGCTCGTCGACCGGTTCGCCGTCCCGGTACACCGCCGTGGTCTGCGACATGCCGCTGCCCTCGCTCCACACGTCGCCGAAGCCGGTGTGGTCGGGTCCCGAGTCGCCCCAGCCGGGGGCGTTGAACTGGAGCTGGTTCCCGGCGCGCTGCTGTCCCCAGCCGAGCCCGGTGCCGAGGTAGGGGTGCCACACCGGCTTGAACCAGTTCAGCTCCGCGTGCGAGCCGCCCCGGTGGTCGGACAGTCCGCCGCGCTCCTCCAGTGCCCCGTCGGCGCTGGTCACGGTCTCGTGCCAGAGCTGGCCGGGTCCGGTGGACACGTACTCGGTGCGCTCGGCCGGGTAGTCGATCCGCTCCCGGAAACCGAGGCCGATCGGGAAGGTGCCGGTGATCGAGTACCGGAACTCGCCGCCGCTCGACGGCTTGTCGCCGTGGTACTTGGCGTGCAGCACGGCGAGGTCGCGGTGGCCCGGTTCGTAGGTGAGGTCCCGGTCGGGCACGGCGCCCTCGTGTCCTTCGGACAGGTCGTACACGTAGGGCGTGTTGCGGGTGCCGGTCATGTCGACCCGGCCGGCCCGCCGCAGCCGTTGCGCGTCGGCCGCGGAGACCGTGGCGATCTGGAGCGGCCGGTCGGCGTTGTCGTCGGTGCCCCAGTACGACATCAGCCGTCCGGGGGCGTCGTCGGTCACGAACAGCGCCTTGGCGCCGGCGTCCTGCGCGGCCCGGGCGAGCGCGGTCGGTTCGGTCCCCCCGGTAAGCCGGGCGAGGACCGCCTTGCCGCGCACGCCGTCCGGGAAGGGCCCGTCACCGACGTCACCGACGTCGACCAGGGGCAGCCGGGTGCGGCCCTCGAGGAGGGTGCCGCCGGACTGGACGGTGGCCTCGCCGATCCCCTTCACCTCGAGCAGCGGCTTGCCGAGCCGCCACACGGTCCGGTACTCGAAGCCGCCCTCGGTGACCTTCTCGGTGGGCGCGGCGAAGACGCTGTCGTACGTCAGCGGCACCTGGACGGCGCCGAACAGGTCGGAGCCGTTCGCGCTGCGGTCGTACTCCATGAGCAGCTGGCGGGTCTCGGTGCGCCTGCGGACGTCGGCGTCGACCTCGCGCAGCTCGCGGCCGTCCAGGGTGATCTCGCGGTCCCGGTCGACGACGACCTCGGGGGCGGCGAGGAAGCCCAGGCCGAGGGAGTCGGCGCCGTGACTGCCGCGTACGTCGAGGAAGGACGCCAGGCTGTACGTCCCGGGCTCGAGCCGCAGTTCCAGGGTGCCGGACTCCCCGACGTGGGCCGGGTAGGGGTCGACGCCCCCGGTGAGCCGCTGGACGGTCAGGTCGGCCGGGGTCGCGGCGCCGGAGCGGTCCTTGACGTGCACGGTGAGCGTGTACCGCTCGCCCTCCTTGACCAGCCCGAACGCGGTGTGCGCGAGGGGCTTCCCGCTCGCGTCGGCCGCCACGACCTGCCCGCTCGTGTTGCCGACCGGCGCCTTGGACCCGTCCCCGGTGACCGTGGTCGAGGCGGTGCCGTGCGCGGGCACGGTGAGGGAGGTTTCGGCGAGGGTGGCGACTCCCTCGGGGGCGCCCCGCACCGACAGCTTCAGCTCGACGTCCGCGTCGGAGGAGTTAGTGTAGGCGACGGTCCTGGTGACCGGCTCGTTGGCGTCGTACGGCCAGGAGTAGAAGCCGAGGTCGGCACTGCCGGTGGCGGTGACGCCGGCGTCGACCGCGTCGGGCACGCTGACCCGGCCCGCGCCCAACTGGTAGACGGAGGCGTCCAGTTCCTTCGAGGTGGACATCAGCGCGTCCTTGAGCCGCGCGCCGGTCCAGTCCGGATGCTCCTCGGCGAGCAGGGCGGCGGCCCCGGCTATGTGCGGCGTCGCCATCGACGTACCGTCCATGCTGGTGTAGTCGCCGCTGCCCTCGGCCAGCCGGGAGCGGGCGGCGAGGATGCCGACGCCCGGGGCCGACAGGTCGGGCTTGAGCGCGTTGTCCCCGTACCGGGGTCCGGCGCTGGTGAACCAGGCGGCCTGGTCGGCGGAGTCGACGGCGCCCACGGTGAGGGCGGCGTCGGCCGCGCCGGGCGAGCCCACGGAGGACGGGGTTCCGGTGTTCCCGGCCGCGATCACGAACAGGGCGCCGGTCTCGCGGGACAGGGTGTTGACGGCCTCGGCCATCGGGTCGGTGCCGTCGCTGGGTTCGGTGGAGCCGAGGCTCATGGAGACGATGTCGGCGTCCACGTCCCGTGCGGCCCACTCCATGCCCGCGATGATCTCCGACTCGCTGCCGAAGCCCTCGTCGTCGAGGACCTTGCCGACGGCGAGCGTGGCGCCGGGCGCGACGCCCTTCTCCTTGCCGTCGGAGGCCGCGCCGCTGCCGCCCACGGTGGAGGTGACGTGCGTGCCGTGGCCGTGCCGGTCGGCGACCTCCTCACCGGGGATGAAGCTCTTGCTCTGCGCGATCCGGCCCGCGAGGTCGGGGTGCCCGGCGTCCACGCCGCTGTCCAGCACGGCCACGGTGACGCCCTTGCCGGTCAGCCCGGCCTCCCAGGCCTGCGGCGTGCCGATCTGCGCGTTGGACTCGGCCATGTCCGCGGTGACCCGTCCGTCGAGCCACACACCGTCGACACCGGCGCCGCCACGGGTGAATTCCCGCCAGAATTCCCGTCCCTTGTCGGCCTCGACGGCGGCCCCGCGCACGCTGGGCAGCGACCGGGTCCGCTCGGCGCCCCGCGGGGTGGCGGCCCGCGCGCCCTTGCCGTAGGTCACGATCAGCGGCAGCGCGCCGGTCTCGCCGTCGGCGAGCCCCTGCTTCAGCAACTCCCCCACGTCGAAGAGCCGTTGGTCGAGGCTGCCGTCGCGCAGGTACGGCAGGGCCTCGTCCGGCACGACGGTGGTCCGGCCGCCGGAGCTGCTGGTGCGCACGGCGCCGGTGGCGCCCTCGGGCCGCTCGACGGTGACGGTCTTCCGGCCGCCGCCGAGGTCGGTGACGGTCACCCGGTCGCCGGTGACGAGGGTGACGGTGCGGGCCGCGTCGGCCGCACCGGCCGTACGGGCGGCCGCCGTGCGGGCATGCGCCGGGTCCGGGGGCGGGTCCTGCGCCGCGGCCGCCGTCCCGGCCGGCAGCAGCGCGATCACGAGCCCCGCCGACAGGAGGGCCGCCCCACGTCTGACTGGTCCTGTGCTCATCCACGTCTCTCTTCGTGTCGTCCTAGAGTGCTGTGACGAGTGCTGTGAGCAGTCTCAGGGGGCTTGTGGGACACAGGAGTTGACCGGGGGCGGCGGTTAGTCGCCTTGGCGGGTTTCCGCCAGCGGCCGAACGGACCGGTGGCCGGGGACGGGACACGGCCGAGTACCGTCCGTCACAATGGTGCTGCGCACGGACACGTACGGCACACGGGGAGCGAGCGACGTCATGGACGAGTTGGTCGAGTTCACGACCGAGGACGGCGTGCGGGTGGTCGTCGAGGGCGTCGAGGACGAGGACGGCGCGCGGCTGGTCTCGCGCGGCGACGGCCCGGCCCGCGCGGCCCGCACCTTCGAGGACTCCCTGGACGGGGTGCGCGCGGCGGCCGCGTCCGCGCTGCGGGTCTTCCGGGACGGCTCGCTCAGACCCGACGCCGTGGAGCTGGAGTTCGGGGTCAAGCTGAGCGCGGAGGCCGGCGCGGTCATCGCGAAGGGCTCGGCGGAGGGCCATCTGGTGGTGCGGCTGAGCTGGTCGCCCGAGCCGTCCCCGACGCGTCCCGAACCGCGGCCGCCCCTCGCGCGCCCCGAACCGCAGCCGTCCCCGGCGCGTCCCCAGGCCCCGGACGCCGCCGCGCTGTCATGAGCGGTGCCGCGTGGCACGCCCGCGTCGAGTGCGGCAAGGAGGTGGGCGCCGGATTCCTGGTCTCCGCCCGCCGGTTGCTCACCTGTGCCCATGTCGTCCGGTGGGCCGACCGCGCGCCGGTGACGGTGACCTTCCCGGGGCACCGCGAGCTGGGCGAGCTGTCCGGCACGGTCGCCGTGCACGGCGGCTGGCGGGACGGCGCCGCCGACCTCGGCGACCTGGCCGTACTGGAACTGGACCGGGACGTGCCGCTCGCCCCGGCCGTCTTCGCCCGGCCCGGCACCGAGCGGACCGCGCCCGTGCCCGAGCTGATCGCCTACGGCTTCCCCAAGGGGTACGACGAGGGCATGCTCGCCTCCTACCGGGCCCTGCCGGGGCCGCTCATCTCCGGCGAATGGGTCCAGTTGGAGGCGCTCACGGCGCACGGGCAGCCGCTGGCCGCCGGGTTCAGCGGCGCGGCGCTGGCGCTGGCCGACGGCACGGTCGTCGGCATGGTCTCGGCCGTCGCCGGCGCCCGGGACGTGCGCGTCGGCCGGATGCTGCCCGTCGAGGTGATGGCGCGCTACTGGCCGGAGCTGGGCGAGCTGGTCCCCACCCCCGGGCACCGGGCGGACGCCCGCAGGCGGCTGTACGCGCTGGTGCGCCGGGCCGAGGAGAGCGGCCCGGACTGCGACCCGAGCCGGCTGTACCTCTCCGCCATGGACGACTTCGACCCGCCGCTGCCGCAGGGCGGTTTCGCCTCCCTGCGGGAGGCCGCCGCATACGTGCAGTGGGAGGTGCCGGACCCGGCGGCCGTGGCCCGGTTCGCCGACCGGCTGGCACAGCGGCTGGACGCCCCGCCGCCGCGCCCCGCGAGCTGGTCCCCGATCGTCGTGGAGATCGACCGCAGCGGTGCCGGTGCCGACCAGGTCACCGTGGAGGTCTCCGCCTACCGGGACGGGCAGCGCCGCCCGGTGGGCTCGCGCCGGCTGGCCCGCGGCGCGGTGCGCTCCTTCGTCCAGGAACGCATCGACGAGGCGTTCACCCAGCTCGATCCCGGCGCCGACGAGCTGCTCGCCTTCGTGCTGCCGCGCGAGTGGCTGAACGAGCCGGTGGCGCACTGGGAGTGCGGCGCGGACGACTCCACGCCGCTGGGCTGCGCCTACCCGCTCGTGGTGACCGACCGGTACCGCCACCGCAGCGGACGCCTGCGCCACCAGCTGCGGAAGAAGTGGCACCGGCTCGGATCCGGTCCGGGCGGCAGGCTGCACCGCGTGGACTGCGACACCCGGGAGCGGCCGGCCGGACTGCGCAAGCGCCTGCGCGACGAGGCGGAACTGGCCGGTTTCGCCACCCCGCCCTCGGCCGTGCCGGAGTACTTCGAGGTCGGCCTCAACCTCCCGGTCCCCGTGCTGCTGTGGCCGCGCCGGGACTGCCCCGGCGACGAGGGACCCGACGGCCGCTGCGCCGGCACGGCATTCCTCGACCGGCTGGCGGAGTCCGTGGCGGGCGTGCCACCGGCCGAACTCCCGCGCCTGGTCATGGAGTTGCGGGAGACGGCGGACGCGTCGGACGACCCGGAGGAGCACTGGGCACGCGACGTCCAGCTCCTGTGGGACGACCCCCGCTGCTTCGCCGAACCGTCCGCCCTGCTCCACTCCCCGGTCGGCTGACCGCCCGCCCCGCCCCCACACCGACCCCGATGCCGCACCCCGACCGCGACGAACCGCCCGCCGGACCGAACGACCGGCCGACCGCCGGACCCGACGACCTGCCGACCGCCGGACCCAATGACCTGCCGACCGCCGGACCGCATGACCCACCGACCGCCGGACCGACCGCCCGACCGGCCCCGTACAGACCGACGTACGGACCGCCATACCGACCGCCGAACCGACCGCCGAACCGACCGCCGAACCGACCGCCCGGAGAGAAGAACCCATGCCCCTGTGGCCCGTCTACACCGGCGCGCCTGCCCCCCACGACGGCATCACCCGGCTGCCTCCGCCCCCGCCCTGGCGGGCCTTCGACGGCGGTCCGGTGCTCGATCCGCCGGACGCAGACGGCGACCCGGCGGCCGCCTCGCCCGACCGCGCCCACCGGGCCGCGACCTACCAGGCCACCGAGGACACGGTGCAGCTGGTCAACGCGGCCCTGTACCTGCGGCGTCCGCTGCTGGTCACCGGGCCGCCCGGCACCGGGAAGTCGTCGCTCGCCTACGCGGTCGCCCGTGAGCTGCGGCTCGGCCCGGTCCTCAGGTGGAACATCACCAGCCGCAGCACCCTGGGCGACGGCCTGTACACCTACGACCCGCTCTCCCGCCTGTACGCGGCGCGCCACATCCCGCAGCCGTCCGGCGCCTCCGCCGACGCCCCCGCCGCCGCCACGGGTGTCGAGGACCATCTGCGCCTGGGCCCGCTCGGCACCGCCCTGCTGCCGTACGCGCGACCGCGTGCCCTGCTCATCGACGAGATCGACAAGAGCGATCTCGACCTGCCGAACGACCTGCTGCACGTCCTGGAGGAGGGCCAGTACGAGATCCCCGAACTCGTCCGGGCCTCCCGGGACACCCCCGGCGGCCACGCCGAGGTCCTGGTCGACGGTGCCGACCAGCGGGTGCCGGTGGAGCGCGGCCGGGTCCGCTGCCACGCCTTCCCGTTCGTCGTGCTGACCAGCAACGGCGAGCGCGAGTTCCCGCCCGCCTTCCTGCGCCGCTGCGTCTCGCTGCGGCTGCGGCAGCCCGACGACGACCACCTCGCCGAGATCGTCCGCGCCCACCTGGGCGAGCCCGACGGATACGCGCGACAGCTGATCCACCGGTTCCTGTCCCGGGTGGGCAGCGGGGAACTGGCCACGGACCAGCTGCTCAACGCCATCTACCTGGCCCGTTCCTCCGGTCTGGGCGCCGACTCCCTGGACGGGCTGGCCGAGCAGCTGATGCCGTACCTCGGCCGGTCCGCACAGCCCGACGCCTTCTGATGCCCACCGACCGGCCCGGCGCACCGGACCCCCCGCCCCTGCCCCGCCTCGCCGACATCCTCGGCCGGGCGGCGGGCACCGGTGCCCGGCCGACCCCGCTGGAGCTGGCCGAACTCCTCTGGCTGGCCGGGCAGATGGAGCCGGCGGCGGACCCGCCGGACGGCCCGGGGCCCGGGCGGCGGGCCGCCGAGCCGCCACCGGGCCCCGAAGACGGCCCGGACGAGCACCCGGAGCAGGACCGCGGAGGCGACCGGCGACAGCACCGGGAACCGGGCCGGGGGCGGCGCGAGCAGCGGGCCGGGGACGGCGACCGGGAGCCAGGGCCGGGGCAGCGGCCCCGGTACGACCTGCCCGGCGGGCCCGCCCCCTCCGCCGCGGCCCCCCGCACCCCCTTGCGCCTGCCGTCCCCGGCCCCCGCCCCGGGCACCTCGGCGGCGCAGCCGCACAGCGCGCTGCTCGCACCGGCCCCGCCGATGCTGCGCCGCACGCTGGCGTTGCAGCGTTCCCTGCGCCCGCTGAAGCGCCGCAGCGACGCGCCCGTCGGCCACGAGGTGGACGAGTCCGCGACCGCCGACCGCATCGCGCGCCTCGGCGCCGGACCCGAGTGGTGGCTGCCGGTGCTGCGCCCCGTACGGGAGCGGTGGCTGCGGCTGCACCTGGTGCACGACGCGGGTCCCACGATGCCCGTCTGGCAGCCCCTCGTCCGCGAACTGCACGCCGCGCTCGCCCAGTCGGGCGTCTTCCGCACCGTCGCCCTGCACCGCGCGGAGGCCGACGGCACCGTCCGCGGGGACGGGGCCCAGATCCCCGCCGACGGCCGTACGGTGATGCTGCTGATCAGCGACTGCATGGGACCGCAGTGGCGCGAGGGCCCGGCCGGCACCCGGTGGTTCGGCACGCTGCGCCGCTGGGCGCGCCGCACGCCCCTGGCCGTTCTCCAGCCGCTGCCCGAGCAGTTGTGGCGGGACACCGCGCTGCCGCCGGTGCCGGGCCTGCTGTCCGCCCCGCACCGGGCCGCGCCCAGCGCCTCGCTCGCCTTCACGCCGTACGACACCGCCGCGCCCCGGGCCCCCGAGGGCGCGGCCCATGTCCCCGTGCTGGAGCCGGGGCCCGAGTGGCTGGCGAACTGGGCGGCGCTGGTGGCGAGTCCGGGCGGCAGGCCCTACCCGGGCGCGGCCGCCGCGCTGCACCGTCCGCTGCCGGCCGACGCCGACGACCGCACCGACCTCGCGCGGCTGTCGGCCGAGGAACTCGTCCTGCGCTTTCGCGCGGGCGCCTCCCCGCAGGCCTACCGGCTGGCCGGGCACCTCGCGCTGGGACGCCCCGACCTGCCGGTGATGCGGCTGGTGCAGGCCGCGGTCGAACCGGACCCGCGGCCCCAGCACCTGGCCGAGGTCATCCTCGGCGGACTGCTCACCACGGTCCCCGGGCCGCTGGGCTCCTACGCCTTCCGCCCCGGCGTGCGCGAGCTGCTGCTGCGCGGGCTGCCCCGCACCGCCCGCGACCGCACCCACGAACTGCTGCTGCGCACCGGCGGCCTGATCGACGAACGGGCGGGGCGCTCGCCCGGCGAGTTCCGGGCGCTGATCCCGTCCCGGGAGGGCACCGAGCGGGCCGACGCGAACGAGTCGTTCGCGGCGATCAGCGAGGAGAGCGCCCGGCAGCTGACGGTGCGGGAGCGGCCCGCCGTCCCGTCGCCCTTCCCGCCCGCCCTGGGCTCCCGCTACCGGCCCACGCGCCGGCTCACCCCGGCCGGGAGGATCTGGCTGGCCGAGGACACCGGTCCGCAAGGGACCGCGTCCGGCCCGACGGCGACCAGGGGGACGGTGGCGATCCGGCTGCACGGCGCGGACCCCGACCCGGCCTCGCGCCGTGCGTTCCTGCGGGACGCCGGGCGCCTGACGCGGCTCTCCCACCCGAACCTGGTGACCGTCCTGGACGCCGGCGTGGAGGACGACGTCCCGTACGTCGTCATGGAGCACCTCGACGGCATAGCGCTGAGCGCCCTGACCCGGTCCGAGGACCGGCGGCTTCCGGTGCCGCTGACGGTGTCAGTGGGGGCGCAGCTGGCACGGGCGCTCACCGCCCTGCACGGGGCGGGGGTCGCGCACGGCGGCCTGAAGGCGTCCCGGGTGGTCCTCCTGCCGGACGGCACGGTCCGGCTCAGCCTCTTCGAACCGGGGCTGGCCGCGGGCCCGGCGGGACGCTCCGCGGACCTGCGCGCCCTGTGCGACCTCCTGCTGCGGCTGACGTCGGGGGCCTCGCGCCTGACCGTCCCGATCGACTCCCGCCGCCTGGACCGGCTGCCCCGCGCGCTGCGCATCCACTACGCGCACGCCTTCGACCAGCTGATGTCGCCCTCGTCGGCGACGCAGGCCCGCGGTCTCGAACTGCTCGCGGACCCGCACCTGCTCACCCGGGCGCAGGAGGCGTACGAACCGCGCCGGTACCGCGCCCTGGGCCCGCTGAAGGTCGGTCTCCCGGACGGTTCGGCCCGCCCCGGCCCCGACGTGCGCGCGCTGCTCGCGATGCTGCTGCTCAAGCACGGCCGCACGGTGACGCACGAGGAGCTGCGGTGGGGGCTGTGGGACCCGGGCGACGAGCCCCGCAACCCGCGGGCCGAGGTGGCCCGGCTGGCGGCGCGTCTCGCGGACGTCCTGGGCCCGGGCGTCCTCGCGACGTCCGCCCACGGCTACGCCCTGCACACCAGCGCCGACGAGCTGGACCTGGTGCGCTGCGACGAGCTGGTGCGGCACGCCGACGCGGCCGGTCTGCGGGACGCGCTCGCCGAGGCCCACGGCCTGGTGACCGAGGCGCTGGCGCTGTGGCACGGGGCCGAGCCCCTGGCGGACGTGCCCGGCCCCGCCGCGCGCACCGCCCGCACCCGCCTGGTGCGGCTGCGGCTCGCCCTGCACACCAGGCGCGCCGAGCTGGACCTGGCCCTCGGCGAGTACGACCGGGCCGCCACCGACCTGGCCCTCCTGCTGCGGGACCACCCGCACCGGGAGGACTTCCGGCGCCTGTACCTGATCGCGCTGCGCCGCCAGGGCCGGGGCGAGGAGGCGCTGGAGGTGTACGAGGAGTACGAGCTGTCCGGCGGGCGCAGTCCGGCCCTGACCGCGCTGGGCCGGGAGCTGCGCGAGGAGCACGCCGCACCGGCGGACGACGCGCCGTGGGCGGAGTACGAGGAGCCGGACGGCCCCGGGTCGGTGGTGTCCGCGCCGGACGAGTTGCCGGAGGGTCCCTTCCCGACCGAGGACGACCTCTGGACGCCCCTGCTGGACGACGAGGCCGGGCACGGCAGGGCACCGTCCCCGGCGGAGCTGGACGAGAGGGAGGAACGGGAAGCGAACCGGGCCGCGCTGCGTGAGGCGCTGCGGGACGAGGGGCTGGCACCGGAACCGGAACTGGACGAGGAACCGGACCCGGACGAACCGGACCCGGACGAACCGGACCCGGAGGAGCCGGACCCCGACTTCGACACCGGCCTGCGCACCTGCGTCCGGTTCTCCTTCGCCGACCGCCCGGCGGACCCGCGCCCCCCGGCGGCCCTGCACGGCGTGGTCGCGGACCTGCTGGCGGACAGCGGCTTGGACGGCGCCTCCTACGAACTCCTGGACGACCGCGGCGGCCTGCTGGTGCTGCTGGCACCGCGTGCGGAGGCCGCGCCGCTGCTGAGGGCGACCGTGACGGGCCTGCCCGGGCCGGCGGCGCGCGTGGCCGGCCCGCGGCTGCGGGTGGAGTTCTGGCAGGTGGCGTTCGGGCTGGACGGCTCCGGGGAGCAGTCGCTGGGCCGCGCCGACGCCGAGTCGGTCGGCGCGGTCCTGGACGCCTCCCCCGCGCGGGCGGTCGTCGCCCTCTCCGACACCTTCTACTACGACGAGGTGTGCGAGGAGGGACAGGACGGGCCCGCGTTCCCGCCGGACCTCTTCCGGCCGCTGCCCGGCGGCACCGGCTGGTACCGCCTGGTCGGCGATGCCGGGACCGCGGAGGTGCGGACGGCCGCCGGGAAGCGCTGAGCGCGTCGCGCGCCCCCCGTTCAGCGGCCCCCCGCCCGGCCCCCTCCAGCGGGCGCCCGCCCGCGCCGGCGCGCACGATCGGAGCCTGAAGGCCGTCCACCGGGCGGTCCCGCACGGTCCGCGCTCTCGGGAGGATTCGCCATGACCGCCAGTACTGCCAATACCGCCAGTCTGGAGGCGCTGCGCCGCTGCCACTTCGCCGTCGACCTGGGCGCGGCGCGGACCCGCGTCTACGTGAAGGGGGCCGGGCTCGTCGTCGACCAGCCGTCCGCCGCGGCGGTCAACACCCGCACGGGCGCGCTCATCGCGGTCGGCGAGTTCGCGGAGAAGATGACCGGCCGCACCCCCGGCTACATCCGCGTCGTACGGCCCGTCTCCGGCGGCACGGTGGTCGACATCGAGATGGCCCAGCGCATGCTGCGCCACCTGCTCGACGACCGGATCCGCCGCGCCCTGCGCCGCAAGCCCCGGCTGCGGGCCGCCGTCTGCACGCCGCACGACGCCGACCCGCTCTCCCAGCGCGCGGCGATCGAGACGCTGGTCGGGCTCGGCGCACGCCGGGTGGAGCTGGTCGACACGCTCATCGCGGCGGCGGTCGGCTGCGGACTGCCGGTGGAGCAGCCCGAGGCAACCATGATCATGGTGTGCGGCGCGCACGCCACACAGGTCGCGGTGCTCTCCCTCGGCTCGATCGTGACCGCCGAGCGCATCCCGGTGGGCGGTGAGGCCGTGGACCACGCGATCGTGCAGCTGCTGCGCCACCAGCACGAGCTGGTGCTGCCCAGCCAGTCCGTGCGCCCGCTGCAACTCGCGCTGTCCGGCAACGGGCTGACCCCGCAAGGGCCGTCGACCACCGAGATCCACGGCCGGGACGTCGCGACCGGGCTGGCCCGCAGTGTGCGGGTGGACACCGCCACGGTGCGCAACGCCATCCAGACGCCGCTGACGGCCGTGCTCGACGGCATCGGCAAGGTGCTGCGGGACTGCCCGCCGGACCTGGTCGCGGACCTCGCCGACCGCGGGATCATGATGGTCGGCGGGAGCGCGCTGCTGCCGGGCTTCGACCAGATGCTGCGCCAGGCCACCGGCATGCCGGTGCACATCGCGGAGCGGCCCGACGTGTGCGCGGTCCAGGGCCTCGGCAGCATGCTGGAGGGCCGGGTCGAGCCGCTCGTCCTGCACCCGACGACCGCCGACTCCGACTCCCACGCCGACTGACCCGCCCCGGGGACCCGAGGGAGCCGGACGCATGACCGCGCGGCCCGCGCCCCGGCTGACCCGCCTCTTGGAAGCCCTCCTGGGCGTCGGCACCGCCCTCGATCTGCGGGACGTCCTGGAGCACATCGTGGACGGCGCCGCCGAACTGACCGGCGCCGGCCGCGCGGCCCTGGTCGTCGCGGACCCCGGCGAGAGCGGCCTCGCCGAGATCCGCACCCCGGGCCCCGATCCGGTACCCGGGACGGCGCCCCTGCTGCGGGTGCCGATCCATGTACGGGACGAGGAATTCGGCGAGCTGCGGCTGACCGGGCGGCCCGGGGCGGCCCCGTTCACCGTCGAGGACGAGCAGCTGCTGCGGGTCCTGGCCACCCAGGCCGGTGTCTCGATCGGCAACGCCCGGCTGTACGAGACGGCCCGGCAGCGCGAGCGCTGGATCGAGGGCGCGGCGGCCGTCACCACCGCGCTGCTCACCGAGGAGGGCGCCGGTGACGCGCTGACCACGGTGGCCGAACGGGCCCGGCTGCTCGCCGGCGCCTCCGCGGGCGTCATCCTGCACCCGACCGCCGAGGGCGGCATGGCGATCGTGACCGCCTCGTCGCCCGACGACCCGGACGGCATGCTCGGCGCGACCATCACGCCGGGCAGCCCCGTACTGGAACAGCTCCTGGGCGGCGAGCCGGTGTTCATCGAGGACTCGGCGTCCGACCCCCGGATGACGACGCACGTACGGCACCGGTTCGGGCCGAGCATGATGCTGCCCCTCCAGGCGGGCGGGCGGCTCATCGGCACCCTCGCCCTGCCCCGCCGGCGCGGCGGGCCCCCGTACACGGACCTGGAACGGCTGCTCGCGACCCAGTTCGCCTCGCAGGCGGCGCTCGCCCTCGCCCTGGCCGACGCCCGGCGCGGCCGGGAGCGGCTGGCGGTCTACGAGGACCGTGACCGCATCGCCCGCGACCTGCACGACCTGGTGGTGCAGCGGCTGTTCGCCACCGGCATGATGCTGGAGTCCACCCGGCGCCGCCCGGGCGCCGACGACGTCCGCGACCTCCTCGGCCGCGCGGTGGACGAGCTGCGCTCCACGGTCCGCGAGGTCCGCACCACCATCTTCGCGCTCCAGCAGCCCCCGGCCGACCCGCCGACCGGACTGCGCGGCCGGGTGCTGCGCGAGACGGCGTCCGCCGCCGCCCGGCTCGGTTTCGCGCCGTCCACGCACTTCGCGGGCGCCGTCGACACCCGGGTGCCCGACCGGGTCGCCGACCGCCTCCTGACCGCCCTCCGCGACGCCCTGGCCGACGCGTCGGCGCGCCCGGGCGTCTCCCGCGTCGAGGTCGCCGTGGAGACGCCCGCCAGGTCGCCGGCGGGCCGCGACGGGGTACGTCTGAGGGTCGTCGACGACGGCGAGGGCGGCCCGGAGGAGGGGCGCGGGACGACGGTCACCTGGTGGGCACCGCTCTAGCGGACGCGGGGTGCCGGTCTCCCGGACGGGGTACCCGGGCCGTGACCGCCCGGCAGGAGGAGGTACCACGATGAGCGAGCCGACCCCGTCCCAGGCCGAGGGCGAACGCGACGACGAACCGGACACCCCGGACGTCCCGCACACCACTCCCTCCCAGGCCGAGGGCGAACGCGACGACGCAGTCGAGAGCGTCGAGGAGGAGCCGGAAGGCCGGTGACACGTCTCACCCGCACACGCGGGCGGCCCGCCACCGCCGGGCCAGTTGTTCAGCCGCCCGAAACGGGCTGCTGAACAACTCGGGACCCGCTCGAATCGACAGCGCAGGCCCTTCAGATCGCTCGGCGGCGAAACGATCGGGGCGGGCGCTTGTGTGGGCGGGGCAACGCGTACCGACCCCGTGTTGCGAGCGGCCCCCCGCGCCGCCCGTCCCACGGGAGGAAGACGTATGGCGGACGGCAGCCGGACGCCGGCATGGTGACGCATCCGCTGACGTACGACCCGGTGGTCGAGGCCCGGACGCTGCCGCGGGTCCGCCCGCCGGGTGCCCTGCGGACGCCGCCGCCGGGCAGGGCGCTGGTGCTGGTCCCGGACGCCGGGCCGCTGCGCACGGTCCGCCCGGGGGAGCCGGTGCCCGAACTCCGGGCGGGCGTGTACCGGCGGATGTTCCTGGTGGACACGACGGCGCACCGGCTCGTTCTCGATCTGCGGCCGGCCGGACGGGGGGCGTCCGCTCCGTTCCACTGCCGGGTGGAGCTGATGTGCCGGGTGGCCGACCCCGGCGCCGTGGTGGCGCGGGGCATTCGCGACATGAGCGCCGCCTGGGACGGACCTCTGCGCGCACGGCTGCGGGACATCGCGCGCGGACATGGCACCGGCCCGCACCGGAACGTACAGGACGCGTTGAACGCCGCCCTGCGGGACTTCACCGGGGACGCGGACGTCCGGCTGTACGGAGCCCGGGCCGAGCTGCTCCCCCGCCGGGAGCCGTCCGCCGGCGCCGGGGGAAGCCGCGTGCGCGGACTGCCGCGCCCCGGCCCCGCCGCGGCGCCGGGGCTCGACGGACCCCGCCTGCTTCCGGGCGAGGTGGTGGCCCGCGAGGAGGAGCCGCTGCCGCCGCCCCGGCCGACCCGGCCACCGGACGTGCCGCCACCCAGACCGACCCGGCCACCGGAGGCGCCGACGCCCCCGCCACCCCCTCCGTCCGCGCCAACCGCGCCACCTCCGCCGTCCGCGCCGTTCGCGCCGTCCGCGCCGTCCTCGCCCGAGCGTCGGGTGAGCAGGGTGCGGGGCGCCGGAACGGCGGACGGTGGGCGCCGCGACGGATCACACGACGGCCGCCGCGACGGCCGACGCGACAGACGACGTGACGGACGGGGCGGTGGACGAACGTGATCATTCCGCCCAGGCCCGCCCTCCCGCCGGGCAGCCCTCGCTCCCGGCCCGGCCATCTGACCTGGTCGGCCGCCGACGGCAGGCTCCAGGCCCTCGTCGTGTGGACGGAACGCCACCCTGGCCACGGCGAGGACGCCGAACCGCTCGCGGTGTACCACCTGCCCACCGCGAACGGGTTGCTGGCCGTCTTCGACGGCTCGGGCGGCTCCGGAGCGGCCCCTGCCTGGCGCGCACCCGACGGCGCGACGTACACCAGCGCCTGGGCCGGTGCCCGGGTCGCCCGGCTTGCCACGGAGTGCTGGTTCCAGCACGTCCCGGCCCTGGGAGCGGAGGACTCCCTGCCGCACCTGAAGCGCTGGCTGCGGACCATGCTGCACGCGGCTCCGACCGGAGCACGGAGCAAGATCACCGGGTCCATGCGCCGCGTCCTGCCCACGACGCTGGCCGCGGTCCGGTACCGGGCCCACGGCGAGGGCGTCCACTGGCAGGCGATCTGGGCCGGCGACTCCCGGGCGTACGCCCTGCTGCCCGCCGGCGGTCTGCACGCGCTCACCCGCGACGACACCCGGGAGACCGACGCGCTCGCGCAGCTCCGGCAGGACCCGCCGATGACGAACGTGATCTGCGCGGACCGCGACTTCACCCTCTCCGCCCACGGCGGCGAGTTCCGCGAGCCGTGCGTCCTGCTGGCCGCCACCGACGGATTCTTCGGCTACGTGCACACGCCCGCGCAGTTCGAGTGCGTCCTGCTCGACACGCTCGGGCGGGCCCGGGACATGGGGGACTGGGCCGGGCTGCTGCGCCGGGCCATCCAGCCGGCCACGGGGGACGACGCGTCGCTCTCGCTCGCGGCCCTCGGCTTCGAGGGCTTCGGACAGCTGCGCGAGGCCTTCGCCGAGCGGCACGCGGACGTCGTACGCGGCGGGTACCTGGACGTCCCGCGGGACGGCGGTCCGCAGGCGGTGCGCGGCTGGCAGGACCGGACCTGGGGGACGTACCGGCCCTCGTACGAGAAGTTCATGCCGGAGGTGCGGGAGTGAGGCCGGGAGATGTCATCGGGGGGTACCGGGTCGTCACCGAGCCGACCAACGCGGACGGCGGCAAATGCGTGTGGGCCTTCGCCGAGAAGGACGGCAAGGAGTACTTCCTCAAGCGCTTCCTGGAACCCAAGCGCCCCCGCGAGGGCTCCGCGGGCAGCGCCGCGAGCCGGCGCATCCGGCTGGAGACGTGCCGGGAGTTCGAGGAACGGCACCGGAGCATCATGAAGCTGCTGCGTCCCGACGCCGGCGGCGCGGGCAACCTGGTCCTCGCCACGGACTTCTTCCACGCGGGCAGCACCTACTACAAGGTGACCGAACGCATCGACACCGCCGGCCTGGAGGACCCGCACTCCCTCGGCCCGAAGCAGAAGGCGGTCCTGCTGAGGACGCTGGCGACCAGCCTGCGGCTGCTGCACGACATCGACGTGGTGCACGGCGATCTGAAGACGGCCAACGTGCTGGTCCAGAAGCGGAAGGCCGCCGCGTTCCACACGGCCAAGCTCATCGACTTCGACGACTCGTACCTCTCCGGCCGCCCTCCGGCCCGCGAGGAGATCGCGGGAGACTCGCTGTACGGCGCACCGGAGTGGCGGCGCTATGTGCGGGGCGACGAGTCCGTACAGGCCCGGGACCTGACGACGGCCGTGGACGTGTTCGCGCTGGGCCTGCTGACGCACCTCTATCTGACCGGCTCGCTGCCCGCGTACCCCGGCCGCTACGGGTCCCCGGCGGACGCGGTGAACGCGGCCGGCCCCCTGGTCGCCGACGAACGGCTCGGCACTCCGACGCAGGCCCTGATCGCGGCCATGACCTCGGCCGACCCGGGGGCCCGGCCCACCGTCGCCGCGTTCCTGGAGGCGTTGAAGGACGCCGGGCTGTGCACCCTCCACAGCACCCCGCAGCCACGCCCGGCCGCCTCCGTCCCGGGCGGGGAGCACGCCGGTCCCACGGCGTCCGACGGACCCCGCCGGAGCCGGGTGCAGTTCAACCCGCCGGACCGCTCCGTACGCCGGCCGCCGACGGTGGCGGACGACGCGCCGAGGAAGTCCAGGGTCAGGATCAATCTCGGCCGCCACCGGGACGACCTCCCCGGCCCCCGCCCCGCCCCGTAACCACCCCCTACCTCCCTACCCCCCTGCGAATCCGAGGAGCAACGCGTGAGCGCGGAGATCGAGAAGTACCACGGCAACCTGAAGTACGCCGTCGACATCGTGATGTGCATCGACGCCACGGGCAGCATGTATCCCGTCCTGGACATCGTGAAGAACAACTCGCTCCGGTTCCATCAGCGGCTGAACGAGGTGATGGCGAGGAAGAGCAAGGAGATCAGCCAGCTGCGGCTGCGGATCATCGCCTTCCGGGACTTCGGGGACGACCCCTCCGACGCGATCGAGCAGACGGAGTTCCTGCGCCTGCCCCAGCAGGTGGCGGAGTTCGAGAACTTCGTACGGAACCTGGAGGCGGGCGGCGGCGGGGACATCCCCGAGTCCGGTCTCGAGGCGCTGGCCCTGGCCATCAACTCCCCCTGGGAGACCGGGCTCGACCGGCGGCGTCACGTCATCGTCATGTTCACCGACGCTCCCGCGCACCCGCTCGGCACGGTGGGGGTCGGCGCGCAGACGTATCCGCGGAACATCCCGCGCTCCATGGACGAGCTCTTCGAGCAGTGGGGATACGCCCGCAGCCAGACGGCCGTGATGGAGCAGTCGGCGAAGCGGCTCGTCCTCTTCGCTCCCGAGGAGGAGCCCTGGCAGGAGGCGATCGGGGAGGAGTGGGACCTCACGCTGCACTTCCCCTCCAGGGCCGGGGAGGGACTGGAGGAGTTCGAGATGGACGAGATCATCGAGACGATCGCGAACAGCCTGTGAGTTTCCGGCTGCGGGGCGACGGCGTCCGGCTGGACTTCGACGGGCGGCGGTGGCTGGTCTTCTCCTGGAGCCGACGGGACGGCGCGGCGGGCGGCGTCGCGGGCGGTGTCGCGGGCGGCATCGCCGGCGGTGTCGGCGGCCGCCTGTACGTGGAGCCCGCGTCTTGTCTCTCGGTCGCGGGCCGGCTGTCGGACCACGACGGAAGCCTGCGGCTGACGTTCCGGTTCCGGCCCTCGGGAGCGAGCGTCGGCGACGTCGCGGCGGAGATCGTCGTGGGCGCCGACCAGGCGGAGCCGGCCTGGCAGTTCGTGCAGTGGTTCGCCCACACGTACCGCGTCGAGGACGTCTCCGCCTCCTGGTGGGACGACGCCGAGCCGTCCGCCGGCGAGCCGGAGCGGAGCCGGGACTGGCTCAGCGCGCCCGTCTCACCGGCGACGCGCGACCTGTTCCGCTCGGTCATGGCTCGCCTGACCGTCGCGGACGCGTGACTTCGGGGAGGCAGGGTGGCCGGGCCGACCTGGCGGTGCGCGGACTGCGACACCTACAACGACGCCGCGCTGCGGGTGTGCCACGTCTGTGAGACGCCGCGCGCGGCGATACGCCGGGACGCTCCCGAGCCGTCCTCCGCGAAGAGGGCCGCACCGAGGAAGCCCGCCGGCGCGAAGAAGGCCGTACCGGCGAAGAGGGGCGGCGGCGCAAAGAAGTCCGCACCGAAGAAGACCACGGCCGCCAAGAAGCCGGCCCCGGCGAAGAAGTCCGCTCCCGCCAAGAAGTCCGCCACCGCCAAGCGGGCGCCCCTCACGGAGCTGCCCGTCACGGGCGGCAGGAGAACGCCGCCTCACCTGCGCCGGGACGTGACCGGCACGGGCAGCCCGACCGTGCCGGGACTCGCGTGGGAGTGCCCCCTCTGCGCGTACCGCGTGGTCGACGCCATGAGGTGCGACAGGTGCGGCACGCGTTGGTCGGTCACCGCCAGGTCCTTGCACGAGGCGGCCCTCGCGGCAAGCGGTCCCGTCCCGGTCAGGACACCCCCCAGGGAAGCGACCCGCGGGGAGATGGTGGCGGGGTGCGGCTGCCTGCTGTTCCTCGCGGCGGTCGTCATCACCCCGATCGTCCTGCTGATCCTCAACTGGTCGGCCGTGACCTCGTTCGTGACCGGCGCCGACTCCTCGAAGCCCTCCCCGGCGCCCTCGGCGAGCGGCCCCTGCCCGAAGCCGATGGCCGAGATGTTGCCGGCGGGGACCGGGGCGCGGCTCGTCGCCGCCTACAGCAGGGACGACCTGGAGGAGCGGTACGCCTTCTGCCGGACCACGGCGGGGAAGGTCTTCTACTTCGCCAGGATGAAGGACGGCGAACCGTACGGCGACCCCACGGAAGCGAGGAAGTCCGAGAACGGCTACGTGGTGGATTTCGTGCCGCAGGGGACCAGTTACCACTTCCGCGACGGCGAAGTGGCGGCCTACGACGAGGACGGCAAGGAGATCTGGACGGGAGAGCTCGTCCCCGAGGCGACCGCCGACTGACGGTCGGGGTACTTCACGGTGTCAGGAAAATCTCGCACTGCCAAAGGTACTTGCCGCGTGGATAGCGTCATGGCCGGCGACGGGGCAGCGGCTCCGCGCCACCCCCACCACCAGCGCGGGCCATGGATGCACGCCGCAAGAACGCAAGGAGAAGGTGCGTGTTTGAACGCATAGCCGAACTGGCGGTCCGCCGGTCCCGGCTGGTACTCGTCGTCGCGGCCGTGGCCGTGGTCCTCATGGGAGCTCTGGGCGCCGGCGCGTTCGGCAAACTCCTGCCCGGCGGCTTCGACGACCCGTCCTCCCAGTCCAGCAGGGCCACAACGGTCATCACCGACAAGTTCGGCGGCGAGTCGAACCTGGTCCTGCTGGTCAGTGCCCCCGAGGGCGGCGTCGACGGCGCGAGTGCCCGGCGGCAGGGCGAGGACCTGGCGGCCGGTCTCCGGAAGGAGGAGACGGTCGCCAACGTGATCTCGTACTGGGACACGGGCAACCCGGAACTGCGCTCCGAGGACGGCGGGCAGGCGATGGTGCTCGCCCATGTGAAGGGCGGTGACACCAAGGAGCGCGAGAACGCCAAGGAGATCATCGACGAGTACACCGGCGCGCGGGACGGCGGGCTCACCGTCGAGGCCGGCGGCACCGCGGCCGTGGGCGACGACATGGGAACGTACTCCGGCGAGGACCTCGTCCTCGCCGAGTCGATCGCCCTGCCGCTGACCCTCCTGCTGCTCCTGTTCGTCTTCGGCAGTGTGGTGTCGGCCCTGCTGCCGCTGGCCGTCGGGCTCATCGCGATCGTGGGGACGTTCGCGGAGCTCTTCCTCCTCGGCAGCGTCACCAGCATCTCCGTCACCGCCACCAATCTGACCACCGCCCTGGGCCTCGGTCTCGGCATCGACTACGCGCTGCTGATGGTCAGCCGGTTCCGCGAACAGCTCGCGAAGGGCGCGAGCGTGGAGGACGCGGTCCGGCACACCGTGCACACCGCGGGCCGCACGGTCGCCTTCTCCGCCGCCACGGTGGCGGTCGCGCTGGCGGCGCTGCTGGTGTTCCCGCAGTACTTCCTGCGCTCGTTCGGGTACGCCGGTGTCGGTGTGGTCGCCATCGCCGCCGTCAGCACCCTGTTCGTGATGCCGGCCCTGCTCAACGTCCTGGGGCACCGGGTCAACAAGGGCCGGCTGCCGTGGGCGGGGAAGGCGGAGCGGCGGGACGACTCCCGGGTGCCCTTCTGGGGGCGGCTGGCCCGCACGGCCCTGCGGCGTCCCGCGCTCACCGCGCTGCCGGTGCTCGCGGTGCTGCTGCTGGCGGCGAGCCCGCTGCTGGGCATCTCCATCGGCATCGCGGACGAGCGCTCACTGCCCGAGGACGCGGGAAGCCGCCAGGTCTCGGCCCAGTTGGCGCAGAACTTCCACGGCAGCGACGCGGCGGCCGTCCACGTGGTCATGGACGTGTCCGTGGACCCGGCACCGCTCGGCTCGTACGCGGGCAGGCTCTCGCGGCTCGACGGCGTCGTCCGCGTCGAGGCGTCCACCGGGACCTACACCGGCGGGCAGGCCGCGGCGCCCGGTCCGCGCAACGCCGCGCTCGGTCGCCCCGAGGCGCAGCGGATCAACGTGGTGAGCGATCTCGCGCCGATGTCGGACGCGGCCCAGGACCTGGTCAGGGACGTACGGGCGGTCGCGGCGCCCGAGGGGACGGACCCCCTGGTGGGCGGCAGGGACGCCGCGCTGGTCGACTCCAAGGACTCCATCACCGGCCTGATTCCGCTCGCCGGGGGCCTGATCGCGCTCACCACCTTCGTCCTGCTGTTCCTGTTCACCGGCAGCGTGGTGCAGCCACTGCGGGCGCTGGTGCTCAACATCGTCAGTCTGGGAGCGGCCCTGGGCGTCATGACGTGGATGTTCCAGGACGGACACTTCTCCGGCCTGTTCGGCTTCACGCCGCAGCCGATGGAGGTGTCGATGACGCTGCTGATGTTCTGCATCGCCTTCGGCCTCTCGATGGACTACGAGGTGTTCGTCACCAGCCGCATCAAGGAGCTGCACGACCAGGGCGCGGACAACGGGACCGCGGTGGTCGACGGGCTCGGGCACACGGGACGCATCGTCAGCGCGGCGGCCTGCCTGCTGGCGGTGAGCTTCTTCGCCTTCGGAACCGCCGGGATCAGCTACATGCAGATGTTCGGTCTGGGCAGCGGACTGGCCATCCTCATCGACGCCGTCGCCGTCCGGGGCGTGCTCGTGCCCGCCGCGATGCGCCTGCTCGGCCGTTCGGCCTGGTACGCCCCGCCGTTCCTGCGGAAGGTCCACGACCGCTTCGGCCTCAGCGAGGCCGGCCACGCGCCGGCGCCCGCGCCGGAGCGCACGTACGAGAAGGACCCGACGGGCGTCTGACCGCGCGGGACACCCCGGGCACGGCAGCGTCGCCGAACGCGGCGCGGCCGTGCCCGGGGTGTCCCGACTCAGTAGTCGCGCCACTCGTCCTGCACGTATTCGAGCACCGCGGGATCCATCAGGGTGCTCGGCCGTACGTCGGTGCGGCGGCGGTCGACGGGGAACACGGTGGCCGCCTTCAGCACCGCCCCGTCCAGGTAGCGCAGCTTCGGCGTGTCCGGGGCGAGCCGCAGCGGCGGGGCCTCGGTTCCGGGGCGGGCGAGGACGAAGCCCCAGTTGCCGAAGCTCGGCACGTCGATCTGGAACTCCGTCGTCGCGTACCCGGCGGTCTCGATGGTCTTCGCGATCGACCAGTAGGTCTTGGGGGCGAAGAACGGCGATCCGCTCTGCACCATGACCTGGCCGTGCGGCGCCAGCACCCGGCGGAGCAGATCGTAGAACTCCACCGAGTACAGCTTCGCCAGCGACGCCGAGTCCGGGTCCGGGAAGTCGATGATCACCGTGTCGTACTGCTGCCGGGCCTCGCGCAGCCAGGTGAAGGCGTCCGCGTTGACGACCTTGGCCCGCGGATCGTCCAGCGCACCGTGATTGAGCTTGCGCAGCGGCTCGAAGGTGCGCGCCAACCGGGTCATCGCCGGGTCCAGTTCGACCAGGGTGACGTGCCGCACGCCCTCGTGGCGCAGCACCTCGCGCAGCGCGAGCCCGTCCCCGCCGCCCATGACCAGCACGTCGGAGTGGGGGCCGGACAGCGCGGGGTGGACCAGCGACTCGTGGTAGCGGTACTCGTCGACCGAGCTGAACTGGAGGTCGCCGTTGAGGAAGAGCCGTACGTCGGGCTCCCCGGTGAAGGCGGTGGAGCGGGTGACCACGATGTCCTGGTACTGCGTGGTCTCGGAGTGGATGATCGGGTCCGCGTACATGTGCTGGCGCGCCGTCACCTCCAGGTCGTCCGCCAGCACATACGTCGTACCGAGCGCGGCGAGCACCACGGTGACGCCGGCCAGCAGCCCGGCCTTGACCAGCCGGCCGGTCTGGCGGCGGAAGATGAACACCACCACGATGACCCCGGCGACCGCGTTGACCACGCCGACCACCAGCGCGCCCTTCAACTGGCCGAAGGTCGGCAGCAGGAACAGCGGGAAGCACAGGCCGCCGACGAGGGCGCCGATGTAGTCGACGGCGAACATGTCGGCGACGGCGCTGCTCGCCTCCTGGGTGCGGATGCGCTGGAGCAGCGTCATCAGCAGCGGGATCTCGGCGCCGATGAGCAGGCCCACCACCAGGGACACCACGATCATCGCGGGCATGTAGAGCTGGAGCCAGGCGAAGGCCGCGTACAGCATCAGGACGGACAGGCCACCGACCAGCGCGAGTACTCCCTCCACCACCGCGAAGGCGACGACGGGGCGGTGGCGCAGCGGTTTGGCGGCCAGCGAGCCCACGCCCATGGCGAAGACCATCACGGAGATGACCACGGAGGTCTGGAGCACCGAGTTGCCGATGAGGTAGCTGCCCAGCGCGGTCAGGGCCAGTTCGTAGACGAGGCCGCAGGCGGCGCAGAGGAAGACGGCGAGCAGCAGCAGGAACCGGGCCCCCCGGGTGTGCTGGCCGGCCGGGGGGCTCGGGGGCGCCGCGACGGCGCGGTCGTCCAGGGCGGAACTCATGGGGGGTGGCCTCGCGGTGGTCCTGGGAGGTGGTGGTCGGTAGCCCTAGGAGAGGGCCGCGCCGACCATGGCGGCGGTGCCCAGGTACATGCCGGCCTGGACCCAGGCGGCGGGGTGCGGCCGGTGGTCGTCGCCGTCGTCGAGGGCCACCGCGCCCATCTGGCCCGGCGTCAGCAGGCCGATGACGATGCCGACCAGCGTCATCACCAGCACCCCGGCCAGACCGTAGAGGAGCGTGCTGAACAGGCCGTATCCCAGGCCCTCTTCGGACTCGCTGGCCTGGATGGCCGACATGATGACCAGCCCGACGGCGACGGACTGGCTGCCGAGGAGCACGGCCGCGCCGCGGTTGCGGTCCCGCCACACCACGTGGAAGAGCTTGCCGGGCGTGACGAGGTCGAGGGCGCCGAAGCCGACGGCCATCACGGCGAGGCCCACGACCCCGTAGAGCAGGGCCTGCCCGGCCGACTCGAAGATCTCGGTCACTGCGTTGCCTTTCTGGAGGGCGTCGTCAGATGCGGGGAGGGGCGCCGGACGTCACTTGCCGGAGCCGGGGCCGCCGCCGCGGAAGCTGCTCGGGTTGGGCCAGTAGGTGAGGTGCTGGTGATGCCGGCGGTAGCCGTTGCGGTAGTCCTCGATCTCGATCGTGCTGCCGTTGCGGTACGGCGAGACGGTGACCATGTCGTCGCCGTAGCGCAGGAACTCCTTGCCGTCGCCGGACGCCCGGTCGAGGGCGTCGCGGTGGCCGTCGATCGCGTCGGCGACCTTGGCCGGCGAGCTGTCCCGGTCGAGCCATCCGCTCCCGCCGGCGGAGTACGTCTTGCCGATCCAGCTGCGCGGGACGCCGTCCTCCCCGTCGCTGGAGCAGGCGGAGAGCAGGACCGTGACCAGCACGGCCGCCACCGCCCCGGGAAGGATTCGGGCGCTGTTCATCGAGCCTCCAGCCGGCTGTGCGTCGATACGATGTGCCCGTCCTGCGGGTAGCTGTGCCAGGTGCGCCAGGCCAGCCCCGGGCCGGATCCCTCGTCGCACGCCTCGACGACCACCGCCGTCACCGCTTCCGGGGACCCGGGGAAGACCCCGCTCAGGCTGTGTTCCGCCTCGTCGGCGCGGCTCAGGGCGTCCGCGACCCGGGTGCTGAACTCCCCGGGGCCCAGGCATTCCGTGACGGCGCTGAAGTCGTACGTCCACCCCGCGGGCCGCCGGGTGAGCGTCGTCGGCAGTCCCCTGACCGCCTCGGGCAGGCACGCCACGGTCTCCCGCACCGGGCCCGCGAAGACCTGGTGGGACGCGCCGAGCAGCCTCAGTCGCACGGCGAGCCCGCCCACGGACACCTCGCGTTCGGCAAGCGCCGGCAGTTCGGTCAGGTCCAGGGAGAAGCAGAGCTGATCCGCGGCCGTATCCAGGAAGGCAGCTTGCAGAGATACGGCGTGCATGCGGCCCCCCGGTCCGATAGTGCTACGAGCGGCGCCGAGTATGACACATGCGTCAGCGATGACTGGAAGGCGGCCCTGGATCAGTCCCGGGTTCGTGCTTACAAGAGCGATTCATCCCTTACGTGCGGCATTTTCGGGCTCGTCAATAATCTGGCTAGGGAGGGAAAGCTCTCGGACGAGCAGGAGACCTTCCGCCACGACAACAACAGTTGGTACGACGCCGCGTACGCCGATCCCTCGACCGTCGACCCCCACGTCTACGACGACGAGATCAACCCTGGCGCGGCGGCATGGTTCAAGCCGTCCGCCACTCATCTCCTCGCTCGCGTCTCCGGCTACCTGGAGATCCTGTCCTCGCACGGTGTCGACTGCCGGGCTCTGCGTTCCGCGGGGCTGGAGCGCGCCCGCGAGGGATACAGCGTCGTACTGGGTGTCGAGACGAGTGAGGGGACGCCCCGTGACCGGGCCACACGCGTCCGTCGGCGCAGCGCGAAGAAGTGGCCGAAGGTGATCTCCTCCTCCCCGTCGGCACCAAAGCGGCAGACGTCCGACGTACCGGACTTCTCGACGGACGGGGCCTGGCTGGAATGCCAATGCGGGGCCGAAACCAACCGTCAGCCCCCAGCGAGGATTCAGTAGGTTGGTGCGGTGAGCGATCAACGGATTCTTGAGATGGCCTGGCGGCGCCTCACGATCTGGCTGGAGGCGAACGCCCCGGTCTCCTATGCCTCCCTACTGCCGCCTGTTCCGGAGCAGGCGATTGAGGCTGCCGACGACCGGCTGAGGCAGCATGTCGGCTTCGGGCTTCCCGCTGAGCTTGGCGCTCTCTGGCGGCTGTGTGGCGGTGTGGAACACCAGTACATCGAGGCCAATGAAGCAGAGGGCGAGGTTGGCTCGGGGGCGTTCCTGCCTGGCGGAATTCTGCTCGGCCCAGCTGAAGCTCTCAGGGCACGGCTGCCCGAGACCGGCCGCGGCGACTCGTGGGGCGCCCCGGTAGTGCCGTGGCTGACCGGCGACGAAGCCGGTCCCGAGTCCGGGCACTACGTGGGCGCGGTCGGCGTAGGCCGCTGGTCGATGCCGGACAACCTGGCCTGCGACAAGCCGGGCCATCCGTCGATCGCCGCCTATCTCGATGCCGTGCACCGCACGCTCACCGATGGGCCGGCCGATGCCATGGGCCCGGATGTGCCCGGCCTGGTGTGGGGCTGCCTGCTCTGGGACGACCCCGAGGCGCCTCTGCTGGACGATGCGCTGGAGCACTGGCACCCCGTCCATTGACCCCTGCGCCCGGGGCCCGCCTGGCCGGCGGACCCCGGGCAGCGGCGCCGTGGCTACGGCTTCTTCATCTCGCAGACGAGGCTCGCCGCGCCGGTGTTGCAGCCCCCGAACCACAGCCGCCCGGGATCGACGGCGAACGCGTCGCCGTCGATGACGCGCATCCGGGCCAGGAACTCATTGCCGTACTTGTTCATCGCGCCCTGGTTGACGTACCCGGACATCGAGGAACGGCCGCACTTCTCGCTGAATGTCGGTGCGTCGTAGCGGGTGTCGTCCAGGAGGTGTTCACTGCCGTCGTCGGCCTTGGCCGCCACGGTCTGGATGCACTCGCCGCCTCCGGCCTTGCCGGCAGGGTTCAGGCCGCCGGCGGCAGCGGGCAGTCCGACGGTCTCGTATGCCGAGGCGAACGGCACCTCGTCACAGTTCACCTTGTCCGGATTCGGCAGGGGAACCTGCGGACGGAACTCCGGGTGCAGGAAGGTCTTCGGATGAGGCACGAATCCCTTGGTCGGGACGTACCCGTCGGTTCGGCTGCCTCCGTAGTAGCCGCAGACCCGGGCACGGATCTTCTTCTTGGTCCACGTGGAGTTCACACGGCCGTTGTCCGCGTCGGGACGGTAGTGCATCGGCTCGGCGATCGTCCCCAAGCCCTTGACACCGGACTTGTTCTGCACCATCCACAGGTGAGCCGCTGCGGCCGGGTAACGGGCGGCATCCATCTGGTACTCGGGAACGTACTGCGTCAGCACACATCCCGGATCGCCGTAGGATGCGACCTTGTCGCAGCGCACATCGATGCCGGGTGAGCGGGCATCGCCGGCGTCGATGTCGTCGTCCTTGCCTTCGACCGGCACGTACTCGCTCTCCGGGTTGTAGACGAACCAGACCGGCAGCTCCCTGGACAAGCCGGCGTCGGTGGGGCCGACGCCGTCCGTGGAGCCGTCCCACTTGTGCGAGGCGGTACCCGTTGCCATGTGGGAGTCGACCGGGCTACTGTCGCCGCCACCCTCCCAGCTGAGGTCGCCGTAGAAGTCGAAGTTCCGCACGTCCCGGCCGTCAGTGGCGCCTTCGCACGCGCCGCTGAAGCACATCGAGTCGATGTGGGCGATGGGGTTGCCGTCACCGAACAGTACCGACCTGTCGTCCCCGGGGAAGTCGTTGTAGACCGGGTTCATCTGGATCCACGTCTTGATCGTCCCGTCGTGCGGGTCGGTCTTGACCTGGAAAGCGATCTCGAAACTGGCATGGTACTCAGCGGTCTTGACGCCGTGGAGGTAGTACTCCT
Organism: Streptomyces sp. CS113; assembly: GCF_002188365.1. Lineage (NCBI taxonomy): Bacteria > Bacillati > Actinomycetota > Actinomycetes > Kitasatosporales > Streptomycetaceae > Streptomyces > Streptomyces sp. CS113. Next base: position 5,917,746 of record NZ_KZ195574.1, on the reverse strand, counting down.
TCCCATAGTCCAGGTCGTAGAAGACGCATGCTTCGTTACGGGTGATCAGCGACTTCTGGGCCTCGCCGGACAACGACGGCTGGCACCAGGAGCCGGTGACGATCGGATCGGGGTAGGTCGGGGCCCGCATTTTGTTCCGCTCGGCCAGTTCCTTCGCGGCCTTACGGGTTCCTTCGAGCGATCGCTCGTCCTTCGGAGTGATGGTGACCGTCTCACCGCCCTTGCTCACGGTCCGGGACGAGCTGCCCTGTTTCCAGTCCGCGTCCGGGTGGCGTTGCGGTTCGTTGAGGTACGCGGCGGCGTCGGAGTTGAGGTCCGGCTGCGGCAACTTGATGTCGATCTTCTGTGCGCGGTTGTAATCCCGATTCCCGGCGGTAAACCCGTAGTCCCTGATCGGGCCCACGTTGCCGGCCCGGTCCACGGTGCGCGTCTGTGTCACATGGTTGCCGTCCGCAGCCGGGGTTGCGGTGTATGAGGCTTCCGGTGCTAGGGCCCTGGCTGTAGGCGTGGTGGTGCGTACCGATGCCCAGCCGTGGTCCTCCGGGTCGTCCTCGTACGGGTCGAGGCGGTACTGCACCTCGTACGGGGACGCGTCGCCGGTCGTGACGTCGAAGGTGCCCGCGATGCCGGCGCCGCCGCCGCCCCAGTTCTCCGGGTAGGTGGCGGAGGTGATCGAGGCCGGCTCGCCGGGTGCGGTGGTGTCGACGACGAACTGGGTCCACCCGGACCAGCTCAGGTTGTAGTGGGTGCCGTCGTAGGGGTTGGTGCGGAACTTGTAGGTCCTTCCGTCCTTGAGCTGGCCAGCCGGTACGGTGACGGACGCCGGCTTGCCCGAGGCGACGAAGGCGGAGACGAGCAGGCCCTCCCCCGCCGGCGTGGCGATCGGGGTGTCGGTGGCGGCGTCGTAGACCTGGAAGGTGCCGTTGACGGTGTCACCGTCCGGGTCGGTGAAGGTGTCCCGCAGGGTCGGGGTGGTGGTGTTCACGGCCCACACCCCCGCGTACGACCGGAACGGGCCGCCCGCCTGTCGGTTCGTGCCGTCGGAGGGACGGTAGTTGTACGTCACCGACAGCTTGGGCTGATTGGCCGTGGCGTTCGCGGAGTTGACCCGCTTCCACGCGTCGACCGAGTCGGTGGCGGCGCGCAGGCCCATGTGACCGCGGGTGGCCTTGGCCGAGGCCCAGGTCTGCACGAGGGTGTCGACATCGGCGTTGATCCAGCCGTCCGGCTGCGTGGCCGCGCAGGACGGGTTGCCCTTGGTCTCGGTGGAGGAGTGGTACTGGTCGTTCCACGCGGGCTGGGCCGTCCACCGCGAGGACGTCGAGGGCGCGCCGGTGTCCCATACGGTCCAACCCTGGGCGGCGCAGTCGGTGTCGCCAGAGTGGAAGTTGTACAGCGCCAGGTTGGTGTCGACGATCAGCGCGTCCTGGATCGGCGTGGTGTTCCACGTGATGAAGGAGCGGGCAGTGCGCGGGGTGCCGTTGGCGTTGGTGGTGCCGGGGTTGCCGAAGTCGAGTTCGACATCGGTGGACCAGTCGACGGTCTCACCCTGCTGCACGTAGGTGTCGAAGGTGTTGGTCAGCGCGGAGGTGGACGGGTCGACGGTGACCGGGTACTGGGTGTCCGGGTCGGCGAGGAAACCGGCGTCCGGGGAGACGACCAGGTCGATCTCGCCGTTGCCCTTGTCGACGACCTCCATGTCGACACGGACCCGGTTGGTGTGCTCGCCGGACCTCTTGTCGACGGCGGAGTCCCACATCACCGGGGCGGGCATCACTGCGCGCCCGGCGCCGGTGGCAGCGTCGGTAAAGGTGACCGAGCCGTCGTTGTTCGCCTTCGCCTTCAGGCCCTTCGCCTTGACGGGGAGGGTGTAGGAGTAGGCGCCGGAGGGCCGCTCTCCGATCTCCACGAACTGCTCGAACCCGGTACGGGTGGCCTCGACGATGACATCGGCGCCGGGCACCGCGTTCTCGTAACGGGCGCGGGGACCGTCCAGCTCGGGCTCCGGCAGACCTCCCTTCCACCCCAGCGTCACCTGGTCGTCCCCGGTACCGAGGGTGACCAGGTCCCGGGCGGTGCCGTCCTGCGCGGCGCGCAGCGACTTGGGCAACGTGCCGCCCTTGCCGCCCAGCCGCAGACCGTTCGGATGCGCCTTGGCGGTGATGGTGCCGTCAGCGGCCTTGGTGAGGGTGGCGTCGACCTTCCGCCACGCGCCGTCCTGCCAGGTCCGCTCCGGACCGGCGGTCAGCTCGGAGGTCAGTGTGCCGTCCGGGTTGGCCACCGTGTAAGTGGTCGCCGACGTCTCGTCGGTGACGACGGTCTTCTTCCCGGTCCGCTCCGCCTCGGCCAGCGCCCACGCCCGCGAGCCCTTGGCGTGCGTGGCAGCCCAGGCCCGGTCCGACGCCTCGATGTCCGCCTTCGAGGGTTCTACGCCACCGACCGAGGATTCCCCGTCACCCGGGGTGGGGGCCGCGACGGCCTGCCCGGTCAGGGCGATACCGGCCTGCGCGGTCAGCAGTAGAGCGGCGATCGCCGCCACGTGTCCGAGGCGTCTGGGTCTTGGCCCCGAGCGGGATCTCTGGTGTTGTTGCACGGTGTACCGCGTCCTCCCTATGGAACTCCTGTGCGAAGAAGTGCACGAGGAGGGACTCTAGGAAGGGAGATCCACTCGGTGAATGAACTATCCAGCCGAGTAAGATCACGCCAAAATCGGCGGCGCTGGAACGGCGGAGCCGCCAAGAGTCCGCCGCCTCAAACGTAAGCAGCATCACAAGGCTCGCCTCTTCCCGACCCGCTCGTCGCCAAGGCTTGGCCCGTCCCGCCACCAGTCCGGCTTGCCACCTGCCTACAGCGGCCGCACCCTGCCCTATTCGGCCAAACCGCTCCGGGACACGCCATCCGCAACCGGTGCGAACCCGCCACAGCACCCCATCGAAACCGCCCGGATCTGGGACGCCCGCCCGGGCGCGCTGCGGTTGTTGCTGCGTGTCCACCCGGACTACGTGCGAATCCGGCCTTCTTGCCCAGGGTCCCGGCGAAGTCGTCTTGTAGCCCTGTGGCGTGGGGTTCTATGGGTGGACGGGGATGCGCGGACGTGTTCCGGTCCGGTTGGATGGAGGTTCCTGCGCCGTACCGTCCGACCAGGGGATCACGCCCCCGCTATGTCGTCGTCTCGCATCGCCGCGCCTGTTCGCACGCCTGTCGCAGTTCACGAGCTCCTCGTCCAGTTACTCGGCCGGATCCCTGATCCACACCGTGGCGGTGTGCGGTGGCGGCCGGAGCACGCGGGTTCACCGCGGACGCGGACCGCCTCGATGCGGTGCTGGGCGCCTGGGCGGTGACCAGAACCGCGCTCGTCGCGGACCGCAGGGTGATCGCCATCGAGGCAAGACCGTCGGGGGCGCACGCGACGGCGGCTCCTGCGCCCCGCACCTGGTCGCCGCCCTCCGATCAGAAGTCGTTGTTCGCACAGCTCAAGTCGCTTCCCTGCACGTCGGTACCCGCTGTCACCAGGACGGACCAAGGACACGGACGCCGCGTCACCCGCACGATCAAGGTCGACGACGTGCCGGCGTGGGTCGAGTTCAGCGGAGCCGTACAAGTCGCCCAACTGCGGCGTACCGCCACCAGGATGGGCCGACGGACCGTCGAGACCGTCTATCTGATCACCGGCGCGGACGCGGCCGCCGCCTCGCCGGTAGTCCTGGCCGCATGGGTGCAGTCGTACTGGCAGATCGAGAACCGCCTGCTCGTCGTCGCCCTCCTCGCCTTCCTCAACTGACCGCGGCCCCGCTCTCCCGCTGAGAGGGCGGGACGTCGACGGCCGACGGCTCGGACCAGCGAACGTCAGTGGACTCCTCGGACACGGTCAGCCGGCCGCCGACCGGACGGGCCAGGAAGCGGATGGAGAACTCCTGCCGTACCTCGCCGTCGTCGTAGGCGAAGACATGCCGGGGGTTCGAGTACGTGCCGACGATCCCGACCACTTCGACGTCGAGGCCGGTCTCCTCCCGGGTCTCCCGGACTGCGCACTCGGGGCGTGGGACACCCAAGGAGTGCCGACGTGCCACACGCTACCGCCCCGGTGGACCTCCAGACGATGCGCGAGACAGCCGCTCTGTTGCTCGCCCCTGACGCGGAGCCGCCGTCCCCGGAAGAGCTGAAGAAGCTGCATCAGATGCTCGATGGCATGGCACACGTGGCCATCCCCGAGAACGAGGTGGCAAGTGGCGGCCTCCCCAAGGACGACATCCCTCGTGCCTGCGCTCTGGCCTGCGTCGGAGAGGCCCGCATGCGCCTCCGGCTCCCGCCCGGCGAGACGTTCGAGCGTCAGTTGGCCCTCACGACGAAGCTCGCCTGCTCGGTTCGCGCGCTGGCCGACCACTGCCAGACCCTGGGCTGCGCCTCGTGAGCCTCAACGACTGGCCGGTGCCGCCGCCCTTCCTGTGGGCGGGCGAGCAGTGCTCGGAACTGCTGTGGCTGTGCGCGTCGGCGTACACCGCCGACGAGAGCGACCCAGGCCGGGACCACGCGGCGCGACTCCAGGTGACCCTGAGCCGTCATGTGGCGGACGAACACCCCGCGGACGTGCCCGAGCCGCACACCGACGACTGCCCGCAGCGCGAGAGCTACTCCCGTCGCGCTGATGTCCGTGACGAGAAGCTGTGGGCCGAACACCGCGCGCGGGGTCTGTTCCTGCCGCCCGTCGCCGCACGGCTGCTGTAGGCCCCCCAGATTCCCCGCCCCCTTCCGGAGGGCGGGCCACGCCTCCAACCGGAGGCGACGTCCACAACAAGGGGAAGAAGTGACCCTCGCGTTGGAGCATCCCGTGGGCACCACGGACCCCGCCGCCCTCGTCGGCCCCAAGGTGACCGACCGACTCGCCCGCCGCACGACGCCCCTCGTGCAGGACTCCAGCCGTCCGGTGTCACAGCCGGGCGGCTGGCCCTATGAGCGGAGCACCACGTGACAGACACGGCGATCGCGCTCGGCCACTGCGCGGTCGGTGTCGACGTGTCGCCGAAGCAGCTGGCCGCCGCACGCGAGCGGTGGGGTCAGGCGCCGGGGCTGGACCTGCGCCAGGTGGAGGCCGCCAACTTCCTGCGGGAGGACCGAGACGGCTTCGACGCCGTGTACTCGGTGTATGGCGCGGTCTGGTTCACCGACCCGGCTCGGTTGCTGCCTGCGATCCGTGAGCGGCTGCACCCGGGGGTCGGCTGGTGTTCTCCCAGCGCCCGCCAGCAGAGGGCCAGCCAACGATCTCCGTGGAGGTCGGAGGACCCTTGCCAGAGGTGGGTTTCAGCTCGCGCCGCAGGTGAGAACGTTCCTGCGGCCAGGCGCACGAGTGGGGCGGGTGGGACTCGAACCCACGGCCGACGGATTATGAGTCCGCTGCTCTAACCGGCTGAGCTACCGCCCCATAGCGGCGTGTCGCGTACAGGTGTGCGCGCCGTCTGCCGCAGCATAGCCGCTCATACGATCTCCTGCCTCGGATGGTCGGCTTCCACGGCTGCCTTCATGACCTTGAAGACTCCGCAGCGTGCCGCATGGTTCCCGGGACTTGAGAACACGTGAGGGGCACATGAAAAAGGACCCCGAAGGGTCCTCGTTCACGGTGCTCCCCCGACTGGACTCGAACCAGTAACCTGCCGGTTAACAGCCGGCTGCTCTGCCAATTGAGCTACGGAGGACCGAGCTCCCCGGACTGGACTCGAACCAGTAACCTGCCGGTTAACAGCCGGCTGCTCTGCCAATTGAGCTACCGAGGAATGTCGGTGTCGCATCGAACGCGTCTGCCTGGGTATTCGCCAGGGGGCGCGCGCTCGCTGCGACACATACATTAGCGCAAGCAGGGGGGTGCTCCGCCAATCGGTACTCGCCAGCACCCCCGGAGCCAGTGAAGGGAAGGGTGGCCGCCATGCGATACCGGCTCACGTTCGTCGTCGGACTAGCGGTGGGTTACGTGCTCGGCACGAAGGCCGGGCGGGAGCGTTACGAGCAGTTGCGGAAGTCCGCACAGCAGGTCGCGCAGAACCCGGCCGTGCGCAACACCGCGGAGTCCGCGGCCCAGCAGGGCAGGCACTTCGCCGACAAGGCGTACCACGTGGTGAGCGACAAGGTCGGCGACCGGATGCCCGACTCGGTGGCCCACCGGGTCCGCTCGCTGCGGGAGCGCGGCAGCAACGGCAGCGGTCCGGACGACTGGGGCACGAGCAACACCTGAGGCCCCCGGGCGGTACGGGCACCGCCCCCGGTGCGGCAGAATTTCGGGTATGGGGATAGTCGCCGGGTTGGACAGTTCGCCCGATTTCACTCGTATCGTCGTCTGCGATTCGGACACGGGTGCCGTGCTGCGCCAGGGCTACGCGCCGCACCCGCTGGAGAGCCCCGAGGGCGGGGGCCGGCCCGCAGACGTCGATCCGCAGGCCTGGCTGCTGTCCCTCGGGGAGGCGGCCGGCGGCGGGCTCCTCGAGGGAGTGCAGGCCATCGGCGTGTCGGCGCAGGCCAACTCGGTCGTGCCGCTGGACGCGCAGGGCAACACCGTGCGCCCGGCCATGGTCGGCGGCGACAAGCGCTCCCAGGTGGCGGCGGCCGACCTGATCGACGCGCTCGGCGGGCGTGAGGCGTGGGCGCAGGCGGTGGGCTCGGTGCCGCAGACCGGGCAGGCGGTGACCAAGCTGCGCTGGCTGGCGCGGACCGAGCCGGACGCCGCCGCGCGGACCGCCGTACTGCTCCAGGCCCACGACTGGCTGGTGTGGCAACTGCTCGGGCGGCCCGCCCGGCGGACCACCGACCGGGGCGGGGCCTCGGGCACCGGCTACTGGTCGGCGGCGACCGGCGGTTACCGGCCGGACCTGGTGGAGCTGGCGCTCGGGCACCAGGCGATGCTGCCGGAGGTGATCGGCCCGGCCGACGCGGCCGGCACCACGCCGGAAGGGCTGCTGATCTCCGCCGGCACCGGGGAGACCCAGGCCGCCGCCTTCGGGCTCGGGATCGGGCTGGGCGACGCGGTGGTGTCGCTGGGCGCGTCCGGGTCCGTGATGGCCGTCCACCCGGAGGCGCTCGTCGACCAGTACGGAATGATCACCTCCCTCGCCGACGCCACCGGTATGCACCTGCCGGTCGTCACCACCCTGAACGCCGTACGGGCCCTGCGCGGCACCGCCGAACTGCTCGGGGTGCCGGACCTGGAGAGCCTGTCCGAGCTGGCGATGAAGTCCACGCCGGGATCGCACGGGCTGGTGCTGCTCCCCTATCTGGAGGGCGAGCGGACCCCGAACCTGCCGCACACCGCCGGGACCCTGGCCGGCCTGCGGCGCGAGTCGATGCGGCCCGAGCACCTGGCGCGGGCCGCGTTCGAGGGGATGCTGTGCGGTCTCGCCGACGCCCTGGACGTGCTGCGCGGGCGGGGCGTCGACGTGCGGCGGGTGTTCCTGCTGGGCGCGGCGGCCGAGCTGCCGGCCGTGCAGGCGGCGGCACCGGCGCTGTTCGGGACGCAGGTCGTGGTGCCCCAGCCGGCGGACTACGCGGCGATCGGCTCGGCCCGCCAGGCGGCCTGGGCGCTGGGCGTCTCCCAGGGCACGCTGGACCCGCGCACTCCCCCGGTCTGGCAGGGCCCGGTGGCGCAGGTCCTGGAGCCGGGCGAGGAGCTGGCGGTGGGGCAGGCGGTGCGCCAGCAGTACGTGTCGGTGCGCGAGCAGACGCACCCGGGCGCGCTGTGAAGCGGAGGCTTACCGCCCGTAGGCCGGAATTTGCCGTGCTCTTGGGTTAATCGGTTGAGGTAACGCGGGTGGAGTGCCCGACGATAGGGGCCAGGGGCAACCAACCGCGGCCCCTGTCGCCGACTCCGAGAGACTCAGTGTGCTCATACGACTACTGCGGACCTATCTCAGGCCCTACAAGAAGCCCATCGCCCTGCTGGTGGCGCTGCAATTCCTGCAAACCTGTGCCTCCCTCTACCTGCCGACGCTGAACGCGGACATCATCGACGACGGCGTCGTGAAGGGTGACTCGGGCTACATCCTGAGCTACGGCGCCCTGATGATCGGCATCTCGCTGGCCCAGGTGGTCTGCAACATCGGCGCCGTCTTCTACGGCGCGCGCACCGCGGCCGCCCTCGGCCGGGACGTGCGCGGTGCCGTCTTCGACCGGGTGCAGTCCTTCTCGGCGCGCGAGGTGGGCCACTTCGGCGCCCCCTCGCTGATCACCCGGACCACCAACGACGTGCAGCAGGTCCAGATGCTGGCCCTGATGACGTTCACGCTGATGGTGTCGGCGCCGATCATGTGTGTGGGCGGCATCGTGATGGCGCTCGGTCTGGACGTGCCGCTGTCCGGGGTGCTGCTCGGGGTGGTACCGGTGCTGGCGGTCTGCGTCACGCTGATCGTGCGGAAGCTGCGCCCGCTGTTCCGGAAGATGCAGGTGCGCCTCGACACGGTGAACCGGGTGCTGCGCGAGCAGATCACCGGCAACCGCGTCATCCGCGCCTTCGTGCGCGACGAGTACGAACAGCAGCGCTTCCGGAAGGCCAACACCGAGCTGACCGACGTGGCCCTCGGCACCGGCAACCTGCTGGCGCTGATGTTCCCGGTGGTCATGACGGTGGTGAACCTGTCGTCGATCGCGGTGGTGTGGTTCGGCGCCCACCGGATCGACAGCGGCGGGATGCAGATCGGCGACCTGACGGCGTTCCTCGCCTACCTGATGCAGATCGTCATGTCCGTGATGATGGCCACCTTCATGTTCATGATGATCCCGCGCGCGGAGGTCTGCGCCGAGCGCATCCAGGAGGTCCTGGGGACCGAGAGCAGCGTGGTGCCGCCGGTGGCTCCGGTCACCGAGCTGCGCCGGCACGGGCACCTGGAGATCCGGGAGGCGGGCTTCCGTTACCCGGGGGCCGAGGAGCCGGTGCTCAGGCACATCGATCTGACGGCGAAGCCGGGCGAGACGACCGCCGTCATCGGCTCGACCGGCAGCGGCAAGTCGACCCTGCTGGGCCTGGTCCCCCGGCTCTTCGACGCCACCGACGGGGAGGTCCTGGTCAACGGGGTGGACGTGCGGACCGTGGACCCGAAGACGCTGGCCAAGGTGGTGAGCCTGGTGCCGCAGAAGCCGTACCTCTTCGCCGGCACCGTCGCGACCAACCTGCGCTACGGCAATCCGGACGCCACGGACGAGGAGCTGTGGCACGCGCTGGCGGTGGCGCAGGCCAAGGAGTTCGTCTCCGAGCTGGAGGGCGGGCTCGACGCGCCGATCGCGCAGGGCGGCACCAACGTGTCGGGCGGTCAGCGCCAGCGGCTCGCGATCGCCCGGACGCTGGTCCAGCGCCCGGAGATCTACCTCTTCGACGACTCCTTCTCCGCCCTCGACTACGCCACCGACGCGGCGCTGCGGGCCGAGCTGGCCCAGGAGACCGCCGAGGCGACGGTGGTGATCGTGGCGCAGCGGGTGGCGACCATCCGGGACGCGGACCGGATCGTCGTGCTGGACGAGGGACGGGTCGTCGGCGTGGGCCGGCACCACGAGCTGATGGCGGACAACGAGACCTACCGGGAGATCGTGCTCTCCCAGCTGACGGAAGCGGAGGCTGCCTGATGGCCGGGCCTGCGGGTCGCATGATGGCCGGGGGCGGCCCCGACCAGCGATCGATGGACTTCAAGGGGTCGGGCAAACGGCTCGTCGCCCAGTTCCGGCCGGAGCGGGCGACGCTGTTCACGCTGCTGGCGTGCGTGGTCGTCAGCGTCGGCCTCAACGTGGTCGGGCCGAAGATCCTCGGCCGGGCCACCGACCTGGTCTTCGCGGGCATCGTCGGGCGGGACATGCCGTCCGGGGCCACGAAGGAGCAGGTCCTCGCCTCCATGCGGGAGCGCGGTGACGGCAAGGTCGCCGACATGCTGCGCGGCACGGACTTCACCCCGGGCCGGGGCATCGACTTCGGCGCGGTCGGCGAGGTGCTGCTGATCGCGCTGGCGACGTTCGCGGTGGCGGGACTGCTGATGGCGGTGGCCACCCGGCTGGTGAACCGGGCGGTGAACCGGACGATGTTCCGGCTGCGCGAGGACGTGCAGACGAAGCTGTCCCGGCTGCCGCTGTCCTACTTCGACAAGCGCCAGCGCGGCGAGGTGCTCAGCCGCGCCACCAACGACATCGACAACATCGGGCAGACGCTCCAGCAGTCGATGGGCCAGCTGATCAACTCGCTGCTCACCATCATCGGCGTGCTGGCGATGATGTTCTACGTCTCCTGGATCCTGGCGCTGGTCGCGCTGGTGACCGTGCCGCTGTCGTTCGTGGTGGCCACGCGGGTGGGCAAGCGGTCGCAGCCGCAGTTCGTGCAGCAGTGGCGCTCCACGGGGCAGTTGAACGCCCACATCGAGGAGATGTACACCGGGCACGCGCTGGTGAAGGTGTTCGGGCGGCAGGAGGAGTCGGCGAAGCAGTTCGCCGAGCAGAACGACGCACTGTACGAGGCCGGGTTCAAGGCGCAGTTCAACAGCGGGATCATGCAGCCGCTGATGATGTTCGTGTCCAACCTGAACTACGTGCTGGTCGCGGTGGTCGGCGGCCTGCGGGTGGCCTCGGGCCAGCTGTCCATCGGCGACGTGCAGGCCTTCATCCAGTACTCCCGGCAGTTCTCGATGCCGCTGACGCAGGTCGCGTCGATGGCGAACCTGGTGCAGTCGGGCGTGGCGTCGGCGGAGCGGATCTTCGAGCTGCTGGACGCCGAGGAGCAGTCGGCGGACCCGATCCCGGGCGCCCGGCCCGAGGACCTGCGCGGCCGGGTGGAGCTGGAGCACGTGTCCTTCCGCTACGACCCGGAGAAACCGCTGATCGAGGACCTGTCCCTGGCGGTGGAGCCGGGCCACACGGTCGCGATCGTCGGTCCGACGGGCGCGGGCAAGACCACGCTGGTCAACCTGCTGATGCGGTTCTACGAGGTGTCCGGCGGCCGGATCACCCTGGACGGCGTCGACATCGCCAAGATGTCCCGGGACGAGCTGCGGGCCGGCATCGGCATGGTCCTCCAGGACACCTGGCTGTTCGGCGGCACCATCGCGGAGAACATCGCCTACGGGGCGTCGCGCGAGGTCACCCGCGGGGAGATCGAGGAGGCCGCGCGGGCCGCGCACGCCGACCGGTTCGTACGGACGCTGCCCGACGGCTACGACACGGTGATCGACGACGAGGGCACGGGGGTGAGCGCGGGTGAGAAGCAGCTGATCACCATCGCGCGGGCGTTCCTGTCCGACCCGGTGATCCTGGTGCTCGACGAGGCGACGTCGTCCGTGGACACCCGGACGGAGGTGCTGATCCAGAAGGCGATGGCGAAGCTGGCGCACGGGCGGACGTCGTTCGTGATCGCGCACCGGCTGTCGACGATCCGGGACGCGGACACGATTCTGGTGATGGAGGACGGGGCGATCGTGGAGCAGGGGGCGCACGCGGAGCTGCTGGCCTCGGACGGGGCGTATGCGCGGCTGTACAAGGCGCAGTTCGCGGAGGCGGTGGCCGAGGTGGGGTGAAGACGGGGTGAGGGGTCAGTCCAGGTAGCCCCTCAGCTGGTCCGCGTAGGCGTGGTCGCGGAGTTTGTTGAGGGTTTTGGACTCGATCTGGCGGATGCGTTCGCGGGTGACGCCGAAGAGGCGGCCTATCTCCTCCAGGGTGCGGGGGCGGCCGTCGGCCAGGCCGTAGCGGAGCTGGACGACCTTGCGTTCGCGTTCGCCGAGGGTGGAGAGCACCGCCTCCAGGTGCTGGCGCAGCAGCAGGAAGGCGGCCGACTCGACGGGGCTGGCGGCGTCGCCGTCCTCGATGAGGTCGCCGAGGGCGACGTCGTCCTCCTCGCCGACCGGGGCGTGCAACGACACCGGCTCCTGCGCCAGGCGCAGCACCTCGCCGACCCGCTCGGGCGCCAGGTCCAGGTGGGCGGCGACCTCCTGCGGGGTCGGCTCGTAGCCCCGTTCCTGGAGCATCCGGCGCTGGACGCGGACCACCCGGTTGATCAGCTCCACGACGTGGACCGGGACGCGGATGGTGCGGGCCTGGTCGGCCAGGGCTCGGGACATGGCCTGGCGGATCCACCAGGTGGCGTAGGTGGAGAACTTGTAGCCCCGGGCGTAGTCGAACTTCTCGACCGCCCGGATCAGGCCCAGGTTCCCCTCCTGGACCAGGTCCAGCATGGTCAGCCCGCGGCCGACGTACCGTTTGGCCACCGACACCACGAGCCGCAGGTTGGCCTCGATCAGGCGGCGCTTGGCGAGGCGGCCCAGGACGACGAGCCGGTCCAGGTCGAGGGCGAGGCGGCTGTCCAGGTCGGGGGTGTGCCGCAGCTTCTCCTCGGCGAACAGCCCGGCCTCCACCCGCCGGGCGAGGTCGACCTCCTCGGCCGCGGACAGCAGCGGGATCCGCCCGATCTCGCGCAGGTACTGCCGGAACAGGTCGGAGGAGGGCCCGCCGGACTCGGTACGGGTGGGCGGCGGCGGTTCGGGAGGCTCGGGAACGTCCCCGGGGACGCCGGGGTGGTGCCCGGCCGCCCCGGCACCGGGCTGCGCGGGCATCGCGACGAGCACACCGCGCTCGGCGTCGGGCTCCGCGGCGCCGGTACCGGTGTCGTTCTGGGTGAGCGTCTGGGTCTGCACGGGGGCGACCTCCAGGATGGACGCGGCCGGCGGGGGCCGGCGGCGGTACGTCGGGGGCGGAGCCGGCTCGCTCGCCGCCGTCCGCCTCGCACGCGTGCACTCAGGTACCGCCCCCAGTGTGGGGTACGACACATCGCCGCCACGAGGGGCGTGCGGTGACTTTTTGCGTCCGGGCCGTGACCGAGGGGTTACTCCCGGGAAACCGGGATGCCGAGCGGCACCCGGCTCTGACACGATCCCGGGATGTCCGCCTCCCTGTACGAGACCCACATAACGGTGCGCTGCCCGGAGCCCGGCGAGGCCGAGCGGCTCGGCCGCTGGGCCGGGGCGGCCGGGCTGAAGCTGACGCACATCGTGCTCGCCCGGGGGCGGACGCCGTACCAGCCGATGCTGACGCTGCGGGGTTCGCGGACCTACGCGCAGGAGGCGGCGCGCGCCGACTCGACGGTGGAGCGGCTGCGGGCGGACGGCTTCCGGCCGGTCCGCGTCAAGATCGAGTCGTCGCCGTGGGCCGCCGAGGTGCCGCGCCTGCCGTGCTCGGACGGCCGGTACTTCGAGCACCACGTCAAGCTGCTGCTGGCGGCCGGCACGGACCCGGCGGCGCTGGCGGAGCGCGTGGTGCCGCACGGCGCCCACCTGTCGTGGAACGCCCGGCGGGTGCGCGACGACGCCACCCACGAGCGGTTCGTCACCCAGCGCTGCCACGGGGTGGACGCCGAGGGGGCGGGTCGCGCGCTGGACGGACTGCTGGACGCGCTGGCGCCGCTGCGGGTGCTGGAGGTGGAGCGGGAGTTCGTCCTCTACGACAGCGATGTGTCGGTGGACGAGGGCTGGCTGGTCGAGGGCCGGCTGGACGAGGGCCGTCCGGCGGGGCGGCCGGAGGGGGTACGGCGATGAGCAGGCAGGCGTGGCAGGGCTTCGGCTGGGCGAACGACAGGGTCCCGCGGGCGCCCCTGGACGACGAGACCCGGCGGGCCGAGCAGCTGCCCAGGACGCTGCTGCCGGTGCCGGGGGACGACGTGACCCAGCGGCCGGTGTTCGACCCGGCGCTGAAGCAGCACAGGAACGCCTACCGGGCCACCGATCCGAGCTTCACGGACCCGGAGCGGGGCACCGCGTGGCGGGCGGCCCGACGGCGCGCCCTGGACCGGGTGCTGGGCGCCGTCGCGGACTCGGAGTGGGTGGACTCGCTGGTGCTGCGCGGCAGCATGCTCATGTCGACGTGGTTCGAGGCGCAGGCCCGGGAGCCCGGTGACCTGGACTTCGTGGTGGTCCCCCAGTCCTGGCGGATCGACGACCGCCGCACCGAGCGGATGCTGACGGCGCTCGCCGAGGCGGCCGGGGCCCGGGCCGGCACCGGGGCCGACGAGGTGCCGGTCGGCATCTCGGCCCAGGGCGCCGTGGTCGAGGACATCTGGACCTACGACCGGGTGCCGGGCCTGCGCATGGTGCTGCCCTGGGGAGCGCCGGGGCTGCCGGGCGGGCACGTCCAGCTCGACTTCGTGTTCGGGGAGCGGCTTCCGGAGCCGCCCGAGCCGGTGGAGCTGTCGGGCGGGGCGATGCTGTACGCCGCGACGCCGGGTCTGTCGCTCGCCTGGAAGCTGATGTGGCTGATCAACGACATGCACGGGCAGGGCAAGGACCTGTACGACGCCGTGCTGCTGGCCGAGCGGCATCCACTGAGCCGTGACCTGCTGCACGAGGTGTTCCGGCTGTCGGGCGAGTGGCCGTACCACCGCGAGCACATCCTTCTGGAGGACGTGGTGGAGGCGGCCGGGTACGTGGAGTGGAACCACTTCGTCACCGAGTACCCGCGGTTCCGGGACCGCGAGGACGAGTTCGCCGAGCGGCTGGTACGGGCGGTGACTCCGGCGTTCGGCCGGGAGGGCGGCTGATCCCGCCGCCGCGTCTCACAGCGCGGCGGCGCCGTGTTCGCGCAGGTTCTGGTCGTACTGCTGGAGGATCCACAGCTCGTTCTGCACGGCGGCCAGTTCGGCGGGGTCGCCGTGGCCGGAGAGGCGGGTGAGGCGGCCGGTGATGTCGCGGATGCGGCGCTCGACGGCGCGGCGGCGGACGGTGACCAGCTGGGCGCCCGCGTACACCTCGTCGACGCCCTTCACACCGCGGTGGAGCATGATCGCCTCGACCGCGAGTTCGGTGACCATGGCGCGGACGGCGTCGTCGGGGGCGGCCTCGCGGACCCGGACCAGGTAGTCCTGCGGGTCCTGGACGCCGAACTCGGCGCCGCCCGCTTCCATGATCGCCTCGCGTACGGCGGCGTAGGGCGGGGCGGTGAACTCGTCGACGCCGTACGCGTCGAAGGCCGGGGAGACCAGCTCGGGGCGCTGGAGGGCGAGCTTGAGCAGCTCGCGCTCGGTGGCGAAGACCGGGTTGCGGAGGTTGAGGGCGGGGCCCCGGGGGGAGGTCCGGGCGGGTCCGGCCTGCTGCTGCGGGCCGCCGCCGCGCTGCCGCTGGTCGGGGGCGGGGCCCTTGCCGCCGCGGTCGCGGGCCCAGCGGGCGAGCTGGGCGATCCGCTTGACGACGAACTGGGTGTCGAGGATGCCGAGCATCCCGGCGAGCTGCACGGCGACCTCGTGCTGGGCGCCGCTGTTCTTGATCCGGGCGACGACCGGGGCGGCCTCGTCCAGGGCCGACGCGCGGCCGGCCGGGGTGTCCAGGTCGTAGCGGGCCACGATCTGGCGCAGGGCGAACTCGAAGAGCGGGGTGCGCGGCTCGACCAGGTCGGCGACGGCGTCGTCGCCCTTGGCCAGGCGCAGGTCGCAGGGGTCCATGCCGTCGGGGGCGACGGCGATGTAGGTCTCGGCGGCGAACTTCTGGTCGTCCTCGAAGGCGCGCAGGGCCGCCTTCTGGCCGGCCGCGTCGCCGTCGAAGGTGAAGATCACGCGGGCCGAGCCGTTGTCCATGAGGAGCCGGCGCAGGATCTTGATGTGGTCGCCGCCGAAGGCGGTGCCGCAGGTGGCGATGGCGGTGGTGACCCCGGCGAGGTGGCAGGCCATGACGTCGGTGTAGCCCTCGACGACCACGGCGCGGGACGCCTTCGCGATGTCCTTCTTGGCGAGGTCGATGCCGTAGAGGACCTGGGACTTCTTGTAGATCGCGGTGTCGGGGGTGTTCAGGTACTTGGGGCCGTTGTCCGACTCGTAGAGCTTGCGGGCGCCGAAGCCGACGACGTCGCCGCCGATGTCGCGGATGGGCCACATCAGCCGGCCGCGGAAGCGGTCGATGGGGCCGCGGCGGCCCTCCTGGGAGAGGCCGGAGAGCAGCAGCTCCTTGTCGCTGAAGCCCTTGCCGCGCAGGAAGCGGGTGAGGTGGTCCCAGCCCTGGGGGCTGTAGCCGACGCCGAAGTGCTCGGCGGCGGCCTGGTCGAAGCCGCGGTCGGCGAGGAAGGCGCGGCCGGTGTCCGCCTCGGACCCGGTCGCCAGCTGCTCCGCGTACCACTGGGCGGCGATCTTGTGGGCCTCGACCAGGCGGAT
Source organism: Streptomyces sp. CS113 (assembly GCF_002188365.1). Taxonomy (NCBI): domain Bacteria; kingdom Bacillati; phylum Actinomycetota; class Actinomycetes; order Kitasatosporales; family Streptomycetaceae; genus Streptomyces; species Streptomyces sp. CS113. Next base: position 5,901,617 of record NZ_KZ195574.1, on the reverse strand, counting down.
GCGCTCGCCGCGCTGGTGGGAGGGGTTGTACCCGCCCTCCTCGTAGCGCAGGGTGATGCCGGCCTGGCCGGCCAGGCGCTCGACCGCCTCCGAGAAGGTGAGGTGGTCGATCTTCATCACGAACGTGATGGTGTCGCCGCCCTCCTGGCAGCCGAAGCAGTGGAAGAACCCCTTGCTCGGACTGACCTGGAAGGACGGCGACTTCTCGTCGTGGAAGGGGCACAGCCCCTTCAGATTGCCGCCCCCGGCGCCTCGCAGCTGGAGGTACTCCGAGACGACGGCGTCGATCGGGACCGCGTCCCGTACCGCCTTCACGTCCTCGTCGTTGATCCGTCCTGCCACGCGTGAAGTCTACGGGGGCGGACCGACAGCTATGCGACGAGGCTTTCGAGCGATACGTGCGGGTTCGCCAGGGCCTCCGTGTCCACCCGGGTCTTCGCGCGGATCAGCTGCTGGATCGGCTCCGTGACGTCCCACACGTTGACGTTCATCCCGGCCAGCACCCGGCCCTCCTTCACCCAGAAGGCGATGAACTCGCGCTTCGCCGCGTCCCCGCGGATCACCACCTGGTCGTACGACCCGGCCGGCGCCCAGCCGGAGTACTCCATGCCCAGGTCGTACTGGTCGGTGAAGAAGTAGGGCACGCGGTCGTGGGCGAGGCCCTTGCCAAGCATCGCGCGGGCGGCGGCCGGGCCGCCGTTGAGGGCGTTGGCCCAGTGCTCCACGCGCAGGCTGGTGTCGAAGAGGGCGTGGTGGAAGGAGGCCACGTCGCCCGCCGCGTAGACGTCGGGGTCACAGGTGCGCAGGTGGTCGTCGACGACGATGCCGCCGCCCTGGGCCCGGTCGGCGATCTCCAGCCCGGCCGCCTGGGCGAGCGCGGTGCGCGGGGCGGCGCCGATCGCGGCGAGCACGTCGTGCGCGGGGTGCTCCTCGCCGTCGTCGGTGCGGGCGGCCAGCACCATGCCGTCCTGGCCGACGATCTCGGTCAGCCGCACGCCGAAGCGGAAGCGGACCCCGTGCGCCTCGTGCAGCTCGGCGAAGACGGCGCCCAGCTCGGGTCCGAGGACGCCGTGCAGCGGGGTCGGGGACGGCTCGATGACGGTGACCTCCGCCCCGTACTCGCGGGCCGCGGCCGCGACCTCCAGGCCGATCCAGCCCGCGCCGGCGATCACGAGGTGCCCGTTGTCCCGGCCGAGGGAGGCGAGGACGCCCTTGAGCCGCTCGGCGTGGGCCAGGCGGCGCAGGTGGTGGACGCCCGCGAGGCCGGTGCCGGGGACGTCCAGCCGGCGGGGCTCGGCGCCGGTCGCGATGAGCAGCTTGTCGTACCTGACGTGGGTGCCGTCGTCGCCGTAGTGCACGGTCTTGGCGGCGCGGTCGATCGCGACGACGGTCTGGCCGAGGTGCAGCTCGATGTCGTGCCGCGCGTACCAGGCGGGTTCGTGCACGAAGACGCTGTCGCGCTCCTCCTTGCCCAGGAGGTAGCCCTTGGACAGCGGCGGGCGCTCGTAGGGGTGGTCGCGTTCGTCGCAGACGAGGATCACCCGGCCGGTGAAGCCCTCCGTGCGGAGTGTCTCGGCCGCCTTCGCTCCCGCCAGGCCGCCTCCGACGATGACGAATGTCTGATCCGCGTCGACCACTTGTTTGCCTCCTCGTCAGGGTGCCGCCACATGCGAGCGTCCCGCACGCGGCGTGGTGCGGGAAGGGGGAACGACCCGATCAGGCCACGACCTGCCGCGTTCCGACCGCCCGAGTGCCGCTTTTCGGGCGATCGGGGCGCCGCCGGCTCCCGCCCGTCCCGCCGACCAGTCTCATGGATGCCCCGTCAGGCGGGCGTGAAGCGAGCGGGCCGAGGTGTCGGTGAGGGAGGCGATCTGGTCGACGATCACCCGTTTGCGGGCCCGGTCGTCGGCGGCCGCGTCGAACAGGGCACGGAACTGGGGGTCGAGCCCGTCGGGTGCGCGGGCGGTCAGCGCCTCGGCCAGCTCCGCGACGACGATCCGCTGGTCGGCGCGGAGCCGCTCCTGCTCGGTGCGCTGCATGACGTAGCGGACGGCGACCGCCTTCAGGACGGCGCACTCCATGCGGGTCTCGCGGGGCACGACCAGCTCGGCGGTGTACCGGGTGAGCCGCCCGCCGCCGTACGCCGCCCGGGTGGCGGCCTCGGCCGCCAGGCAGAAGCGGCCGATCAGCTGACTGGTGGCGTCCTTCAGCCGCGCCTGCGCGACCGCCGAGCCGTCGTAGCCGTGCGGCCACCAGTCCTGGGCGAGGAGCCGGTCGAGGGCGGCGGCGAGTTCGGCGTGGTCGGTGCCGGCGGGGACGTACCGTCCGACGGCCACCTGGAAGACCGCCTCGCGTTCGGGGTCGGCCAGCAGGCAGTTCGGGTCGATGTGCCCGGCGTGCAGGCCGTCCTCGACGTCGTGCACCGAGTACGCCACGTCGTCGGCCCAGTCCATGACCTGCGCCTCGAAGCAGGTGCGGGCGCCGGGGGCGTCCTCGCGGAGCCAGGCGAAGACGGGCCGGTCGTCGTCGTACACGCCGAACTTGGGCGAGGCCGGGTCGCTGGGGTGGGCGCCGCGCGGCCAGGGGTACTTGGTGGCCGCGTCGAGGGTGGCGCGGGTCAGGTTGAGGCCGACGGGGCCGCGCTCGGTGAACCGCTTGGGCTCGATGCGGGTGAGCAGCCGGAGTGACTGGGCGTTGCCCTCGAAGCCGCCGCAGTCCTCGGCGAAGGTGTTGAGGGCCTGTTCGCCGTTGTGCCCGAAGGGCGGGTGGCCCAGGTCGTGGGCGAGGCAGGCCGCCTCGACGAGGTCGGGGTCGCAGCCGAGGGCGGCGCCCAGCTCCCGGCCGACCTGGGCGCACTCCAGGGAGTGGGTGAGGCGGGTGCGGGGGCTGGCGTCCCAGACGGGGCTGCCCTCCCCCGGCGCGACGACCTGGGTCTTCCCGGCGAGGCGGCGCAGGGCGCCGGAGTGCAGGATGCGGGCGCGGTCGCGCTGGAAGGCGGTGCGGCCGGGGCGTTTGTCGGGTTCGGGGGCGTAGCGGGCCACTGACGTGGGGTCGTACGGGGTGGGGGGTGCGGTGCCTTCCATGTCATGAACAGTAAGGGGAAGGTGTGACAGGTGGGGGGCCTACTCGTCTGCCGGGTGCGGTTATCGGGCGAGTGCGGGTTCGGTTGTGGCCGGTCGCGCCCACGCGGCGGAGCCGCAGGTCGACTCGCCCCGCGCCCCTTTGACCGCGTTGAACTCGCCGCCTCCGTCAAGTGCCCGGTCATAGCGGTGCAGCAGCAAGTGGGCCATCGACGGGTGGGTGCCCAGGGGCTCGGAGGCGATCCACGGGGCCGCTGCCGCGCACTCGGTCGCGAAGCGGCCCGGGGCGGTGAAGCAGGCGGCGACGGCCACCCGTCGGTAGCCCCGAGCCGTCAAGGTGCGCACGGCCTCCGGGACCGTCGGGGCCGCCGCCGAGGCGTACGCGGGGACGACCGGGACGCCGAGGCGGGCGGCGAGGAGCGCTGCCGTGCGGGCCGTGTCCGCGCGGGACTCCGGGTCCCGGGAGCCCGCCGAGGCGAGGACGACGGCGTGGTCCGGGCCCGCGTGGGTGGGCCAGCCGGCCTCCGTGAGGCGGGCGTGCAGGGCGTCCACCAGGAGGGGGTGCGGGCCGAGCGGGGCGGCCACGCGGGTGCGGGCCGGGGAGAGCGCGGCCGTCTCCGGGATGTCCCGCTTGACGTGGTGGCCGCGGCTGAGCAGGAGCGGGACGAGGACCGCAGTCCCGTCGCCGAGGCCGGCGAGCGTGTCCGGCAGCAGGGGCGCGTTCAGCTCGACGTGGCCCAGGTGCACCGGCAGGGCGGGGCGCAGGGCGCGGACCCGGTCGAGGAGGGCCCGTACGGTGCTGAGCGCGCGCGGGTCGCGGCTGCCGTGCGCGACGACGACCAGGGCGGGGGCGCCCCCGGTGGCCGCCGCGGTCCTGTTGCTCGTCACTGTCGTCACTGTCGTCGCCGTCATGCACCGAGGGTGGCGGCCGGAGATTGCCTCCCCGTTGCGTCGGTGTCACGGGGATTTTCCGTCGGTCCACCCGGCGCGGGACCGTCCGTGTGAGCGGGCGGTGAACCGGACGGCCGCCCCGGACGTCCCTGGTGGCAGGAACCGACCGGGGAGGGGACCGTCCGCATGCGCCGCTGGAGGCTTCGCAGACCGCGTCTTCCGCGCACCCGCAAGGGCCGGCGGCGGCTGCTGCGGGTGGTGGTGGCCGGGTGCGTGCTGGCCCTGCTGCCGAGCGCCTGGCTGCGGGTGGTGACGGACGACCGGCTGCGCACCGTCGCCGACGTGCCGCGCACCGAGGTCGCCGTCGTCTTCGGGGCCGGGCTGTGGGACGGGGAGCCGTCGCCGTACCTCGCGCACCGGCTGGACGCGGCGGCGCGGCTGTACCGGGCGGGGCGGATCGAGGTGGTGCTGGTGACCGGGGACAACAGCCGCGAGGAGTACGACGAGCCGGACGCCATGCGCGCCTACCTGGTCCGGCACGGTGTCCCGGACGGGCGGATCGTCAGCGACTACGCGGGCTTCGACACCTGGGACTCCTGCGTTCGGGCGAAGCGGATCTTCGGCGTCGACCGGGCGGTGCTGATCAGCCAGGGCTTCCACATCCGCCGGGCGGTCGCCCTGTGCCAGGAGGCGGGGGTGGTCTCGTACGGCGTCGGGGTCGACGACGAGCACGACGTGACCTGGTACTACGGGGGCGCCCGGGAGATCCTCGCCGCGGGCAAGGCGGCGCTGGACGCGCTCTTCGAGCCGGACCCGCACTTCCTCGGGCCGAGGGAGCCGGGGGTGGCGCGGGCCCTGGCCGACGCCGGATGACGCGTCCCTCACCGCGGCCCGGCGGCGGCGGGGAGGTCGCCGTCCCCGCCGCGTAACAGGGCGCCGCCCGGTCGCGTAACACGGAAGCCGCAGGCTGGGCGGCATGCAGAGCACCGGCACGCGGAACCCCGCCACCACCCCCACGCACTGCCCGTACTGCGCTTTGCAGTGCGGGATGAACTTGACGCCGGTCGAGGGCGGGACCGTCGAGGTCTCCGAGCGCGCGGACTTCCCGGTGAACCGGGGCGCGCTGTGCGGCAAGGGCCGTGCGGCGGCGGCGGTGCTGGCGCCGGGGGCGCGGCTGACCTCGCCGCTGGTGCGCTCGGGCGACGGCGCGCTGGTGCCGGCCGGCTGGGAGGAGGCGCTGGACCGGATCGCCGGGAACCTGGAGCGCACACGGGCGCGGTACGGCGCGGACGCGCTCGGGGTGTTCGGCGGCGGCGGGCTGACCAACGAGAAGGCGTACGCGCTGGGCAAGTTCGCCCGGGTGGTGCTGGGCACCTCGCAGATCGACTACAACGGGCGGTTCTGCATGTCGTCGGCCGCGGCGGCCGGGACACGGGCCTTCGGGCTCGACCGGGGGCTGCCGTTCCCGCTGGAGGACATCCCGCGGACCGGGTGCGTGATCCTCGTCGGGTCGAACCCGGCGGAGACGATGCCGCCGTCCCTGCGCTACTTCACCGAGCTGCGGGAGAACGGCGGCACCCTGATCGTCGTCGACCCGCGCCGGACGAAGACCGCCGAACAGGCCGACCTGCACCTCGCGCCCCGGCCCGGGACCGACCTCGCGCTCGCGCTGGGCATGCTGCACCTGGTGGTCGCCGAGGGGCGGGTCGACGCGGCGTACGTCGAGGAGCGCACGTCCGGCTGGGAGGAGGCGCGGGCGGCGGCGATGGCGCACTGGCCGGAGTACGTGGAGCGGATCACGGGGGTGTCCGTTCCCGAACTGCGGGAGGCGGTACGGCTGTTCTGCGCGCCCGAGGCGGCGATGGTGCTCACCGCGCGCGGCCCCGAGCAGCAGGCCAAGGGCACGGACACGGTGGGCGCGTGGATCAACCTGTGCCTGGCGACCGGGCGGGCCGGGCGGCCGCTGTCCGGGTACGGCTGTCTGACCGGGCAGGGCAACGGGCAGGGCGGGCGCGAACACGGGCAGAAGGCCGACCAGTTGCCGGGCTACCGCAAGCTGACCGACCCGGCGGCGCGCCGGCACGTCGCCGAAGTGTGGGGCGTGGACCCCGACGCGCTGCCGGGGCCGGGGCGCAGCGCGTACGAGCTGCTGGACGCGCTGGGCACGGACGTCAGGTCGCTGCTGGTGATGGGGTCCAACCCGGTGGTGTCGGCACCTCGCGCCGCGCACGTCGAGGAGCGGCTGCGGTCGCTGGACTTCCTGGCCGTGTGCGACGTGGTGCTCTCCGAGACGGCGGAACTCGCGGACGTCGTCCTGCCGGTGACGCAGTGGGCGGAGGAGACGGGGACCACGACGAGCCTGGAGGGCCGGGTGCTGCTGCGGCGGCGCGCGCTCACGCCGCCGGACGGGGTCCGAAGCGACCTGGACGTGCTGCACGGGCTGGCCGGGCGGCTCGGCGTGGAGAAGGGGTTCCCGACCGATCCCGAGGAGGTCTTCGAGGAGCTGCGCCGGGCGAGCGCGGGCGGCCCGGCGGACTACTCCGGAATCGACTACCGCCGCCTGACCGAGGAGAACGGCGTCTTCTGGCCCTGCCCGGCGCCAACCGGGGCCGACGCCACGGACGCCGCCGACGCCGACACCGACAGGGAGGCCCGCACCGGCAGGGACACCCCCACCGGCAACGACACCGGCACAGGCAGCGGCGGCGGCACCGGCGCGGGCGCCGAGGCCGGCCTGCCCACCGCGCCCCACCCCGGCACCCCCCGTCTCTTCCTCGACCGCTTCGCCACCGACGACGGCCGGGCCCGCTTCGTGCCCGTGGCGCACCGGCCGAGCGCCGAGGAACCGGACGACGAGTACCCCGTGCTCCTGACCACGGGCCGGGTCGTGGCGCAGTACCAGTCCGGGGCGCAGACCCGGCGGGTGCCCGAGCTGAACGCCGCCGCGCCGGGCCCGTTCGTGGAACTGCACCCGCGGCTCGCGGCACGGCTGGGGGCGGCCGAGGGCGACCCGCTGGCGGTGGTGTCCCGGCGGGGGCGGGCGGTGGCGCCGGCCCGCATCACCACCGGCATCCGGCCCGACACCGTGTTCATGCCGTTCCACTGGCCGGGCGAGGGCCGCGCCAACACGCTGACCAACCCCGCCCTGGACCCGACCTCGCGGATGCCGGAGTTCAAGGTGTGCGCGGTGCGGGTGGAAACGGTGACGTCCTAGCGGCGTCATCCTCTCCCCTCATGATCTCCACGCGAGCGCTATGGACATGTCATGTCCAGGATTCTTGAATCCGAGTCAGCACCAGCGCCCGCAGGCGCGCCGAGAGCGCGCCCGTCCCGAGGAGATCGATGAGCCGAATACGGCACGTCAGAGGTTCCCGTCTCGTCCTGGCCGGTACCGCCGCCACCACCGCGACCCTGCTGATCGCCGCCCTCGCCCCCGGCGCCGCGGCCGCCGGCCGCCCGACCCCGGCCACGGCCCTGGACCACGCGGCGGCGGCCCTGTCGGACCACGCCGCCGCCCTGGGTCTGACGGACGCCCAGGACACCGAGGTCCGCGACGTCGTCGTCGACGAGGACGGCACCCAGCACGTCCGCTACGACCGCACCTATCGCGAAATCCCGGTCCTCGGCGGTGACTTCGTCGTCCACCTCGCCCCCGACGGCGGCTTCCGGGGCGCCGACCGCGCGACGAGGGCGCCGCTCTCGCTGCCCACCGTCACCCCGAGGCTGTCGGCGCCCGGGGCCGCCGACCTGGCCGCGAACGCGCTGCGCGCCGCCAGCCCGGGCGAGTTGCTGAAGAAGCTCACTGCCAAACCCGAGCTGGTCGTCGACGCCCTGCACGGCGCCCCGAAGCTGGCCTGGCGGACCGACGCGGCGGCGCTGGACTCCCTCGGCAACCCGGTCGCGCGCACCGTGCTGACCGACGCGGGCACGGGCGCCCGTATCGACGCCTGGGACACCATCGAGTCGGCGTCCGGCGACGGCGCGTCGCTGTACGGCGGCACGGTGCCGCTGGAGACGACGCCGTCCGGTTCGGCGTACCGGCTCGAGGACCCGACGCGCGGCGGCACGTACACGGGTGACGCGGAGAACCGGACCGACCTGTGCTTCCTCACCCTCTGCCTGGTGCGGGCGCCCGCGACGCCGTTCACCGACGCCGACAACCACTGGGGCACCGGGAAGGCGGACGACCGCGCCTCGGCCGCGGTGGACGCGCAGTACGGCACCGACGCCACCTGGGACTACTACGAGGACGTCCACGGGCGCAGCGGCATCGCGGGCGACGGCAAGGGCTCGTACAACCGCGTGCACTACGGCACCCGGTACAACAACGCCTTCTGGGACGACGGCTGCTTCTGCATGACGTACGGCGACGGTGACGGGACGACCTTCGGGCCGCTGGTCTCGCTGGACGTCGCCGCGCACGAGATGTCGCACGGGGTGACGTCGAAGACGGCGGCGCTGACGTACTCGGGCGAGTCCGGCGGCCTGAACGAGGCGACCTCCGACGTCTTCGGCACGCTCGTGGAGTGGCACGCGGACAACTCCGCCGACCCCGGGGACTACCTGATCGGCGAGAAGGTCGTCCGGGACGGATTCGGCCGCGACGCCCTGCGCTACATGGACCGGCCGAGCCGGGACGGCAGCTCGGCCGACTGCTGGAGCACCGCGGTGGGCGACATGGACGTCCACTACTCCTCCGGCGTCGCCAACCACTTCGCCTACCTGCTGGCCGAGGGCAGCGGTGCGCGGACCGTGGGCGGCGTGGCCTACTCCTCCCCGACCTGCGACGGCTCCACGGTCTCCGGCATCGGCCGGGACAAGCTGGGCGACATCTGGTACCGGGCGCTGACGGTGTACATGACCTCGTCCACCGACTACGCGGGCGCCCGCGCCGCCACCCTGCGCGCGGCCGGTGACCTGTACGGCGCCGACAGCGCCGAGTACGCCGCGGTCGGCGCGGCGTGGAGCGCGGTGGCCGTGGGCTGACCCCCGGCCGTCCGGCGCCCGTCCCCACCGCGCTCGCTTACGCTTGCGGCGAGAGCACGGACGAGGGGACGGAACCCGATGAGCCTGAGGCAGTTCGAGTACGCCCTGGCCGTCGCCGAGGAGGGCTCGGTGACGGCCGCGGCCGAGGCGCTGCGCGTCGCCCAGCCCTCGGTGTCCCAGCAGATCCGCGGGCTGGAGCGGGACCTGGGCGTGGAGCTGTTCTCCCGCACCCCGACCGGCCTGGTGCCCACGGTGGCCGGCCGCGCCTTCCTGCGGGACGCGGAGATCGCGGTGAACGCGGCGCGCCGGGCACGGGCGACGGCGCGGGCCGGCTCCGAGGAGCTGGCGGGCGAGCTGGTCGTCGCGGTGCAGATGGGCCTGGGCACCCGGCAGCTGCCGGGCGCCCTGAGCGCGCTGCGCCGCCGCTTCCCGCGCCTGGAGGTCACCGTCTTCGAGGAGCCGAACCCCACCGAGCTGGAGCGGCTGGCGCGCGGGGGCGTGATCGATCTCGCCCTCATGGCCGGGCCCTGCGACGAGGGCCTGTACGACGGCCACCACCTCGGTGACGAGGAGTTCGTCGTGGTGCTGGCGGCCGGGCACCCGCAGCTCGCCGCGGACCGGGTCGCGCTGCGGGACCTGGAGCACGAGCCGTGGGTGCGCTTCGATCCCGCCAGCGCGCTCGACGGCGTCCTGGTGGAGGTGCTGCGGGAGAACGGGCTGGCCCCGACCACGGTCGCCCGCCTCTCCCAGACCGCGACGGCCGTGCGCTGGGCGGCCCAGGGGCTCGGGGTGACGTTCGTCCCGGCCTCCGCGGTGCCCCCCGGTCACGAGCACCTGGTGCGCCCGGTGTCCCCGGCCGTGTCCCAGCCCGTCGTCGCCGCGGTCCGGCCCGGCGCGGGCCCCGCGGAGACGGCGCTGCTGGAGTTCCTGCGCCAGGAGACCTGGTACCGGTTCGCTCAGAGCTGGGTGGCGCCGCCGTCCACGGCCAGCTCGGCGCCGGTCGTGTAGGTGGCGTCGAAGGCGAGGAAGGCGGCGGCCCGGGCGATCTCCTCGGGGGTGCCGAAGCGCCGCATGGGGTTGTCCGCGACCCGTTCCGCCTTGAACCGCTCGGCCTCCTCGGCGGTCATCACCGCGTCCAGGGCTCCGGTGTCGACGGGGCCGGGACTGACCGCGTTGACCCGGATGCCGCGGGGCAGCAGCTCGCGGGAGAAGCTGCGGGCCATCGAGCGCAGCGCCGCCTTCCCGGCCGCGTAGACGCTGGTGTCCGCCAGCCCGATGACGTTGGCGACCGAGGTGGTGAGGACGACGCCGGCGCCCGTGCTCAGCAGCGGGGCGAGCTTCTGCACGGTGAACCAGGCGCCCTTGACGTTGATCGCGAACAGCTCGTCGTAGGCCTCCTCGGTCGTCGACTCGAGCGGCGTGAGGGTCGCGACGCCGGCGTTGACGAACAGGGCGTCGACGGTGCCGAGTTCGGCCTTCACCCGGTCGGCGAGCGCGTCCAGGTCCGGCAGTGCGGCCACGTCGCCGCGGACGGCCACCGCGTTGTCGCCGAGCCGCTCCAGCGCGGCGTCGAGCGTGGCCTGCGAACGGCCGGTGATCACGACGCGGGCTCCGTCGGCCACCAGCAGCTCCGCCATCGCGAGACCCATTCCACTGCCGCCACCCGTGATCACGGCGTTCTTGTTGCTGTACCTACCCATTTCCGGACCCCTTTTTCGCAGACTTTTCCAGCTTCATTTTTTCGGGGTATCACCCCTGGAATGTCAGCCCCTGGGATATTCCCCGCCGTCCACCGCGAGGCTGGTTCCGGTCACCCAGCCCGCGCGGTCGGACACCAGGAACAGCACCGCGTGGGCGATGTCCTCGGGCGAGCCGTCGCGCCCCAGCGGGGCGGTGCCGCTCGGAGCCGGTCCGGCGTCGAGACGCGCCCAGTGCTCCCGGGTCTCCTCGCCGCCGGGGGTGGAGGTCCGGCCGGGGCTGACGGTGTTGACCCGGACGCCGGAGGGGGCCAGCGTCGCGGCCAGTCCGGTGCTGTAGTTGTCCAGCGCCGCCTTCGCCGCCTGGTAGTGCAGGAACGGGGGCGCGGGGGGCGCGACCGCGGCCGAGGAGATGTGCACGATCGCCCCCGAACGCCGTTCCCGCATGCCGGGCACCAGCAGCGAGTTCAGCCGGACCGCCGCGAGGAGGTTGAGGTTCAGGGTGTCCAGCCACTCCTCGTCGGGGATGACCAGGCCGTCCTTGTGGGGCCGCGCCCCGCCCGCGTTGTGGACCAGGATGTCGACCCCGCCGAGCGCGTCGTGCGCGGCCCCGGCGAGCGCCTCGGCCCCGGCGAGGGTCCGCACGTCCGCCTGCACGAAGCGCGCCCCCTCCGGCGCCGGACCCGTCGCCGACCTGGCGGTCGTGATCACCTCGGCGCCGGCGTCCAGGAGCCCGCGGACGATCGCCGCTCCGATTCCCCGCGTACCGCCGGTGACCAGCGCCCGCTTTCCCGCAAGCTCCCCGTTTCCCGCGAGTCCCCTGTTTTCCGACGCGTTTTCCTGCCCGGCCATGGCCTTTTCCCTTTCGCCTTCGCATGATGACTCCCACACGGTAGGCCCGGAAATCGAAGGGGAGCAAAGACGAAAATGCAGCGGCTGCCATAGGAAGCTCCTATGGCAGCCGGGCGGCGTTCCCGTGGGCGATCGTGGCGTCTCACATGCCGTCGTAGGGGCGCTTCTCCTTCGCCTCCCGCAGGGCCCGGCCCCACCACACCAGCTGGTCGAGCATCGTCTTGGCCGCCGCGTCCGGACCGGACGGGTCCTTGAGCCTGCCCTCGTCGTCGAAGGACGCGCCGGCGTTGTGGAAGGAGACGGTGTCGCGGACGGTGACGGCGTGCAGTTCCGCGAAGACCTGGCGCAGGTGCTCGGCGGCCCGCAGGCCGCCGGCCAGACCGCCGTAGGAGACCAGGCCGACGGGCTTGGCCCGCCACTCGGTGAAGTGCCAGTCGATGACGTTCTTCAGACCCGCCGGGAAGGAGTGGTTGTACTCGGGGGTCAGCACGACGAACGCGTCGGCGTCCGCCAGTTTCGGGGTGACCTCCGCCAGCGCGGCGGTCGCTTCCGGGGTCGGGGCGAGGGTCGTGGGCAGCTCGGTTCCGGCGACGTCCACCACTTCGGGGACCAGGTCGTCGTGGGCCCGGAGGTGGTCCAGGAGCCAGTCGGCGACGACGGGGCCGAAGCGGCCGTGGCGGTTGCTGCCGACGAGCAGGGTGACGCGGAGCGGTGCGGTCGTCGTGTTCACGGTGGTCGTGGTGTTCATCGTGTTCATGCGGGAGAGCCTGGTACCTCAAGTTTGCTCGAGGTCAAGCCGCCTCGCTCCCGGGTCCGTTCGGCGGCACCGGTCACCCGTTCACACCCGCCCGGGGGGCGGGCCGGGGCCGGTGCCACTTTCCTCGGTAGGGCAGGGGCCACCGAAGAGCTCAAAGGAGCACCGATGCGACGTACCGCCCGCCTGCTGACCGGTACCGCGCTCGCCGCCGCGGCCGTCGGTCTGACCACCGCGGCCGCCGCGGCCCCGGTGTACGCCGGGGATGCCGTCGCCACCGGCGGCCTGACGGTGTATCCGTCCTCGGTCGTGCCGGGCGAGCGGGCCGTGGTGACGACCGCGGTGTGCGGAGAGGGCGGCTCGGCGGCGGGTGACGCCAGCGCGGTCGGCGCGGGCGCGTTCCCGCTGGCACCCGGCACCGGTGAGGGCGGGGCGACGGGGCACTTCGAGGTGCCGCCGAGCGCCCAGCCGGGGACGTACGAGATCGTCGCGACCTGCGGGGACGACCAGCGGCGGGTGACGGGCGACCTGGTGGTCACGCTGACCTCGGCCGCCGAGCAGGTGTACCCCAGAGGAAGCGTGAAGACGGGGGTCGGCGGCGCTCTTGGCCCCGACCCCGTGCAGACCGCGGCCGGCGTGGCGGCTCTCGCCGTCGCCGCCGCGGGCGGTACCTGGCTCCTGCATCGCCGGGCGAGAGGCGACGGGATCTGACGGGCACCCTCCGCTGCCCGTCCGCCGGTACCGCACTTCCCCACCCCCTCCGGGTCCGACGCCCCTCGCGGCCCGGAGGGGGCCGGGGGTCCCAGGGATCCGAGGGAGAGGGGACGTCATGCGCAGGGTCAAGGACACCGCGATAGCGGCCGTCACCGCGGTCGCCCTCTGTTCGGGGGCGTGGCTGCTGCTCGGCGGCGAGCACCCCGACGCCCCGCCGCAGCCGTCGGCCGCGCAGGCAGGCACTGCCGGCCAGGCCGACCGGGGTGACCGGGGCGACCGGGGCGCCGCCGCACCCGCGCTGCCGCCCTCCCCGCCGGACCGCGTCCGCATCCCGGCGATCGGCGTGGACGCCCCGCTGACGGGCCTGGGCCTGACCGGCACGGGCAGCCTGGACGTGCCGCCCGCCGAGCGGAAGAACCTCGCCGGCTGGTACGAGGCCGGCACCACCCCGGGCGAGACGGGCACCGCGATCGTCGCCGGGCACGTCGACAACGCCGAGGGGCCCGCCGTCTTCTACCGCCTCGGCGCCCTGGAGAAGGGCGCCCGGATCGAGATCGACCGGCGCGACGGAGGTATCGCGGTCTTCACCGTGGACGCGGTGGAGGTCTACGCCGCCGACGCCTTCCCCGACGAGAAGGTCTACGGCGCCGCCGACCGCCCCGAACTGCGCGTCATCACCTGCGGCGGCCCCTACTCACGCAGTACCGGGTACCAGGGCAACGTGGTCGTCTTCGCCCACCTGACCGGGAGCCGGTGACGGGTCCAGCACGTGCGCCCTTCCCCACGCGCCGAGCGGCACCAGCGCCTCGTTGAGCGCGACGCCCCGGGCGGTCAGCGAGTACTCCACGCGGGGCGGCACCTCGCCGTACTCCTCGCGGTGCACGATGCCGTCGGCCTCCAGCTCCCGCAGCTGCGCGGCGAGCACCTTCTCGGTGACGCCCGGCAGTGCGCGGCGCAGCGCGCCGAAGCGGTGCATCCCCTCGCCGAGCGCCCACAGGATCAGTACCTTCCACCTCCCGCCGATCACGTCGATCGCCGCGTCGACGCCGCAGTGGTACGCCCCCGGCCGCCGTGCCGTCCCCATATCCGTCTCCCCGTCCCTGCCCGCTGCCTGCACGCTATGGCCGGGGTAACCGCCCACTCGCAAGTACGTACTTGAGCGGCCGGCCGCCCCGGCGGAGCCTGATCACCATGACTGACACAACAGCTGACGCCCGTATTCCGCTCACCGTCCTCGGCGCCGGCGCCATGGGCACCGCCCTCGTCCGCGCCTGGCTCGCCGCGGGCCACCCCGTGACCGTCTGGAACCGCACCCCCGCCCGCGCCGAGGCCCTCGCCGCGCAGGGGGCGACGGTCGCGGGGAGCGCCGCCGAGGCGGTGTCCGCAAGCCGTCTCGTCATCGCCTGCCTACTCGACGACGCCTCGGTCGGCGCGGCCCTCGACGGGGCCGACCTGACCGGACGGGACCTGGTGAACCTCACCACCGGGACGCCCGCCGAGGGCCGCGCCCGCGCCGTGTGGGCGACGGAGCGCGGGGCCCGCTTCCTGGGCGGCGGGATCATGGCCGTACCACCGATGATCGGGTCCCCCGAGTCCGGCGGACACGTCCTCTACAGCGGCTCCGCCGATCTGTTCGAGGAGCACCGGGAGACACTCGCCGTGCCGGCCGGCACGCGCTTCGTCGGTACGGACCCGGGGTTCGCGGCGCTGCACGACGTGGCGCTGCTGAGCGCGATGTACGGCATGTTCGCGGGCATGGCGCACGCCTTCGCGCTGATCGGCCCGGAGGACGTCGACCCGAGGGACTTCGCGCCGCTGCTGGTGTCGTGGCTCGGCGCGATGTCCGGTTCGGCGCACCAGGCCGCCGAGCACCTGGCGAGCGGCGACTACGGCAAGGGCGTCGTCTCCAACCTGGCGATGCAGGTGGCGGGAAGCGCGACGCTGCTGCGCACGGCGGAGGAGCAGCAGGTGAGCACGGAGCTGCTGACGCCGTACCTGGCCCTGATGGAGCGGCGGCTCGCCGAGGGGCACGGGGAGGAGGACACGACCGGTGTGGTGGAACTGCTGAACCTGCGCCGGGCCGCGACGGACCGCCCTTAGGGCCTGTCTGACAATTCCCGTCTGACAGGCCCTAGGCCACCCACTGTTCCCACGCCAGGTTCGCCACCAGGGCGAAGACGACCGTCAGCAGGACGACGCGGACGAAGCCGCTGCCCTTCTTGAGGGCGGTGTGGGCGCCGAACATGCCGCCGGCCAGGTTGAAGACGGCCATCAGGACGGCCAGCTGCCACAGCACCGCCCCCTGCCAGGCGAAGGTGGCGAGGGCGCCCGCGTTGGTGCAGCAGTTGACGATCTTGGCGGTGGCGGAGGCAGTCACCAGGTCCAGGTGGAGCAGGGCGGTGAGGGCCAGGACCAGGAAGGTTCCGGTGCCGGGCCCGATGAGGCCGTCGTAGAAGCCGATGCCGAGGCCCGCGAGACCGATCGCGGCGAGGATCTGCCGGCGGGTGGCCGGGCCGGTGGCGGGCGCGGTGCCGAAGGCGGGGCGCAGGATCACGAAGGCCGCGACCGCGAGCAGCACCACCATGATCACCGGTTTCAGGACCTCGGTGCTCATCCCGGCGGCGAAGAAGGCGCCGCCCGAGGACCCGGCCAGCGCCGCCAGGCCGATGCGTACGGCGGTGCGCACGTCCACCGGCGCCTTGCGGGCGTACGTCACCGCCGCGCCCGTGGTGCCGACGATGGCGACGGCCTTGTTGGTGCCGAGCGCGTGCGCGGCCGGGGTGCCGGCGGGCAGGCCGAGCAGGAGCGCCGGGAGGAGCAGCAGGCCGCCCCCGCCGACCACGGCGTCGATCCAGCCGGCCGCGAGTGCGGCGAGGCAGAGCAGGACGACCGTGGTCAGCGATATGTCGGGCATGATCGCGACCCTATGGACGGGATGGATGTGCCGTCCATGGAGATGAGGGACTTCTGAGGTTCACGCCCGGTTCAGGCCCCGGCGTCGACGACGGCACGGACCACGGCGGCGACCTCCGCGCGCTCGGTGGGCCGCGGGTCGACGGAGTTGTGGATGGAGAATCCCTCGACCAGCGCGTCCAGGGCCCGTGCGGTGAGCGGGTCGAAGTGCCTGGCCAGGGAGGACCGGCTGGCCTGCATCCAGGAGCGCATGACGGCGCGCACCTCGGGATGGCGGGTGGCGAAGGCGTAGAGCTCGTAGCTGAGCAGGAGGTTGCGGTCGGTCCCCCAGACCTTGCCGCAGATGATCTCGACGACCGCCTCCTCGGCCTCCTGCCGGGTCCGCGCGGCCTCCAGAAGGGCGCCGTAACGGGTGGAGACGGTCTCCGCGAGCCGGGTGAAGGCGGCGGTCAGCAGGTGCTGCATGTCGTCGAAGTAGTAGGTGAGTGACCCGAGCGGCACGCCCGCCGCCTCCGCGATCTTGCGGAAGGTCACCTTGATGGCGCCGTGCTCCGCGACCACGTCGAGCGCGGCGTCGAGGATGCGTTCGCGGCGCCGGGGGTCGTTGGGGCCACGAGTGCTGCCTGTCATCGCCGTTGTCCGCCCTTGTCTGCTCGGCCTGTTCGGTGTGCTCGGCCTGTTCGGTGTGCTCGGCCTGTTCGGTCTGCTCGGCCTGCTCTGTCTGCGCTGTCTGCGCTGTCTGCGCTGTCTTCTCGGTCGTCGATCCAGTGTGTACATTTGTGCATACTCGGTGGGCGCCGCGGGACCGTCGCCCGTCCGTCCCTCATTGTCTCCAACACCGGCGGAGCCCTTCCTTGACAGACCGTGCCGTGCGCCGTCGCCGCCGGGCGCTGTACCTCTTCTTCTTCCTCAACGGCATCGCCATGTCCTCATGGATCACGCGCACCCCGGACGTCCGTGACGGGCTCGGCCTGTCCACCGGGCAGATGGGGCTGGTGCTGTTCGGTCTGTCCGTCGGCTCGATGGCCGGCATCCTCTGCTCCGGCCGTTTCGTGTCGCGGTTCGGGACCAGGCCCGTGACGGCGTTCGGCACCCTGTGCGTCGTCGCGAGCGTGGTCGTCGTCGGCGCGGGCAGCGGCATCGGCTCCGCGCCCCTGGTCACCGCGGGGCTGTGCCTCTTCGGCGTGGGCGTCGGGTCGGGCGAGGTCGCGATCAACGTGGACGGTGCCGACGTGGAGCGGATCACCGGCAGGCCGGTGCTGCCCACGCTGCACGGGTGCTTCAGCCTGGGCACCGTCATCGGCGGCCTGGCCGGCATGGCGGCCACCGCCGCGGCGTTCCCCGCCCACTGGCACCTCCTGGCGGTGGCCGCGGTGACGGCCGCGATCTTCGGGTACGCCATCGGTGCCGTCCCCGCCGGGACCGGGGTCAGGGCCGCGGCGCCCGCTGCGGACTCCACGCGGCCCGCGGCCCCGCAGGTGTGGCGGGACCGGCGGCTCCTGATGATCGGGGCCATCGTCCTGGCCATGGCCCTCGCCGAGGGCGCCGCCAACGACTGGCTGCCGCTGCTCATGGTCGACGGTCACGGTCTCGACGCCGCCGTCGGCTCGCTCGTCTTCGTGGGGTTCGCCGCCGCGATGACCCTGGGACGCTTCGGCGGCACCTTCTTCCTCGATCGGTACAGCCGGGCCGCCGTCGTGCGGGCCAGCGCGGTCTCCGGGGCCATCGGTCTCTGCCTGGTCATCTTCTCCGACAACGCCGTCGTGGCCGCGGCCGCCGTCCTGTTCTGGGGACTGGGCGCGTCCCTGGGCTTCCCGGTGGCCCTGTCGGCGGCGGGCGACTCGGGGCCCGACGAGACCGCCCGGGTCGGCCTGGTGGCGACCATCGGCTACATCGCGTTCCTGGTCGGGCCACCCACCCTCGGCTTCCTGGGCGACCACTACGGACTGCGTCCGGCGATGCTCGTGGTCCTGGCGTTCGTCGCCACGGCCGTCCTCGCGGCCCCCGCCGCCGGTACCCGCGCCTCCGCTCACCGCACGTCCGGTCCCGCCCCCGCCGCACCCGCCGTGGAGCGGCAGGAGCAGCGCGCCGAAGGATGACCGCCCGGCCGGCGCCCGTCGGCGACGCCCGGCGCCCGAGCCCCTCACACGGGCCGGCCGGCCCCGCTGAGGGCAGCGTTCCCCGTGGGAAACAGAGGGGATGCGGCCGGGTAACACCCGCACCGCACGCTCGGTGCCATGACCTCGAAAACGCGTGTGGTGGTGATCGGCGCCGGACTCGCGGGCGTGACGCTCGCCCGGCGGCTCGGTGAGCTGGGCACGCCCGCGCTGACGCTCGGCGACGAGGAGCACCGCCCGTACAACCGGGTACTGCTCGCCGAGGTGCTG
The DNA here is from genome assembly GCF_002188365.1 of Streptomyces sp. CS113. NCBI lineage: Bacteria > Bacillati > Actinomycetota > Actinomycetes > Kitasatosporales > Streptomycetaceae > Streptomyces > Streptomyces sp. CS113. The sequence goes on along the minus strand of NZ_KZ195574.1, from coordinate 5,883,343 downwards.
GCCGGACGGTACGGCGCCGAGGTGATCGCCCTGCCGTCGCCCGCCGGGCTGCTGCGCGGCCGGGTCACCGGCATCGACCGGGCGGGGCGGACGGTGCGCTGCGCCGACGGGTCGGTGATCGCCTACGACACGCTGGTCCTGGCCACCGGCTCCAACGCCGTGCTGCCGCCCCTGCGCGGTCTGTTCACCCCGGACCGCGTGCTGCCCGAGGGCGTGCACGCCTTCCGGACGATGGACGACTGCCTCGGGTTGTCGAAGGCGGTGCGGCCGGGGGCCAGGGCCGTCGTCATCGGCGGCGGGCTGCTCGGCGTGTCCGCCGCCCGCGCGCTGGCCGTCCGGGGTGCCCAGGTCGTCCTCGCCCAGCAGTCCGAGCGGCTGATGGAGCGGCAGCTCGACCCGGCGGCCTCCGCGCTGGTCCGGCGGCACCTGGAGGGCCTCGGCGTGGAGGTGCACACCGAGTGCCGGGTACGGGACGTGCGCAGCGTCGGCGGGGCGGTGCGGTCCGTGGAGATGGGCGACGGGTACGCCCTCGGCGCCGACCTGGTGGTCCTCGCCTGCGGGGTCCGGCCACGGGTCGGGCTCGCCCGGGAGGCGGGCCTGGAGATCGGCAAGGGCGTCCTCGTCGACGACGAGCTGCGCACCTCGGACCCGCACGTCCGCGCCGTCGGCGACTGCGCCCAGCACGCCGGCCGCGTGTACGGGCTGGCCGCGCCCGCCCTGGAACAGGCGCAGGTGCTGGCCGAACTGCTCGCCGGCGACGGCACCGCCCGTTACCACGGCACCCGCTCACTGACCCGGCTCACCCTTGCCGGGGCCGGCGGCTCCTTCGACCCCTTCGACCTCGCCGCGTTCGGCGAGACCGACCCCCGCCCCGGTGACGACGTCGTGCAGCTCGCCGACGCCACCCGGGGCACCTACCGCAAGGTCGTCGTCCGTGACGACCGGCTGGTCGGCGGGGTCCTGGTCGGCGAACTCGGCACCGTCGGCGCGCTGGCGCGCGCCTGGGAGGGAGCAGAGCCGCTCCCCTCCGACGGCGGCCCCCTGCTCCACCTGCTCACCCAAGACGGAGGCTCCTGATGACCGCCACCCCGGGGAACCCCCCGACGATCGTTCTGGTCGGCCACGGCATGGTCGGCCAGCGCTTCCTGGAGGCCCTCGCCGAGCGCGGCCTGACCGGCACGCACCGCGTGGTCGTGCTGTGCGAGGAGCCGCGCCCCGCCTACGACCGCGTCCAGCTCACCTCGTACTTCTCGGGGAGGACCCCCGAGGACCTGTCGATGACCGACCCGGCCTTCATCGCGGAGCACGGCATCGAGCTGCGCGTCGGGGACCCGGCGGAGACGATCGACCGGGAGGCGCGCAGGGTGACCGCCCGCTCGGGGCTGGTCGTCGAGTACGACACCCTCGTCCTGGCCACCGGCTCCTACCCGTTCGTCCCGCCGGTGCCCGGCAAGGACGCCGAGGGCTGCTTCGTCTACCGCACGATCGAGGACCTGCTCGCCATCGAGGAGTACGCGAAAACGCGGGCGACGACCGGCGCCGTGGTCGGCGGCGGGCTGCTCGGCCTGGAGGCGGCCGGCGCGCTCAAGGGCCTCGGACTCACCTCGCACATCGTGGAGTTCGCGCCCCGCCTGATGCCCGTCCAGGTCGACGAGGGCGGCGGCGCGGCGCTGCTGCGGACCATCGAGGAGATGGGCCTGTCCGTCCACACGGGCGTCGGCACCCAGGAGATCGTGACCGGCGACGACGGCGCCGTCACCGGCATGAAGCTGTCCGACGGCTCCGAACTCGCCACCGACCTGGTGGTGTTCAGCGCCGGTGTCCGCCCCCGCGACCAGCTGGCCCGGGACTGCGGGCTGGCGGTCGGCGAGCGCGGCGGCATCGCGGTCGACGAGCGGTGCCGCACGGTCACCGATCCGCACGTGTTCGCGATCGGCGAGTGCGCGCTGGCGGCCGACGGCCGGGTGTACGGGCTGGTGGCGCCCGGATACGAGCAGGCCGCGACGGCGGCCGCCACCATCGCCGCCGAGGACGCCTCCTTCACCGGCGCCGACCTGTCCACCAAGCTGAAGCTGCTCGGTGTGGACGTGGCGTCCTTCGGCGACGCGCACGGCACCGCCGAGGACTGCCTGGACGTCGTCTACTCCGACTCCCGCGCCGGCCTGTACAAGAAGCTGGTCGTCGGCCGCGACGGCACGCTGCTCGGCGGCGTCCTGGTCGGCGACGCGGAGGCGTACGGCACCCTGCGCGCCTTCACCGGTTCCATCCCGCCGGTCTCCCCCGAGTCCCTGGTGCTGCCCGCCGGTGCCGGGGCCCCGGCGCAGCTCGGCCCGGCCGCGCTGCCCGACGACGCGGTGATCTGCTCCTGCCACAACGTCACCAAGGGCACGGTCCGCGGCGCGGTGACCGAGCACTCCTGCACCACCGTGCCCGAGGTGAAGAAGTGCACCCGGGCCGGCACCGGCTGCGGCTCCTGCGTCAAGGTGCTCGGCCAGCTGGTCACCGCCGAGCTGGAGGCGAGCGGCGTCGAGGTCGACAAGGGCCTGTGCGGCTGCTTCGCGCAGACCCGCGAGGAGCTGTACGAGATCGTCCGGGCCCTGCGGATCACCTCCTACCGTGAGCTGCTCGACCGGCACGGCCGGGACGGCGCCCGGGGCGGCGAGGGCTGCGAGGTGTGCAAGCCGGCGGTCGGCTCGGTCATCGCCTCGCTGGCCCCGGCGATCGGCGCGAGCGGTTACGTCCTGGACGGCGAGCAGGCGGCGCTCCAGGACACCAACGACCACTTCCTCGCCAACCTCCAGCGCAACGGCTCCTACTCCGTCGTGCCGCGCATCCCGGGCGGTGAGATCGCGCCGGAGAAGCTGATCGTCATCGGCGAGATCGCCCGGGACTTCGGGCTCTACACGAAGATCACCGGCGGCCAGCGCATCGACATGTTCGGCGCCCGCGTCGAGCAGCTGCCGCTGATCTGGGCGCGGCTGGTGGACGCCGGCTTCGAGTCGGGGCACGCGTACGGGAAGTCGCTGCGCACGGTGAAGTCCTGCGTGGGGCAGACCTGGTGCCGCTACGGCGTGCAGGACTCGGTGCGGATGGCGATCGACCTGGAGCTGCGCTACCGGGGCCTGCGCTCCCCGCACAAGCTCAAGTCGGCGGTCTCCGGGTGCGCCCGGGAGTGCGCCGAGGCCCAGTCGAAGGACTTCGGCGTGATCGCCACCGCCAACGGCTGGAACCTGTACGTCGGCGGCAACGGCGGCGCCACCCCGCGCCACGCGGACCTGCTCGCGCAGGACCTCTCCGACGCCGAACTGGTCCGCCTGATCGACCGGTTCCTGATGTTCTACATCCGCACCGCCGACAAGCTGGAGCGCACCTCCACCTGGCTGGAGCGCCTCCCCGGCGGCCTGGACCACGTACGGGACGTCGTCGTGCACGACTCGCTCGGCATCTGCGACGAGCTGGAGTCCCTGATGCGGGCCCACGTCGCGCACTACCGCGACGAGTGGGCCGAGACGGTCAACGACCCGGAGAAGCTGGCCCGGTTCGTGTCCTTCGTGAACGCCCCCGACACCCCCGACCCGGTCGTGGGCTTCGTGCCCGAGCGCGACCAGCTGAAGCCCGACCTGCCGCTGCTGGACATCGGCCTGCGGCGCCCCTCGCAAGACGACCTCCTGGAAGGAAGCACCCGGCGATGACCCTGGCACCCGAGACGCTCGTTCCCGAGACGGCCGGCCTCACGGTCCGGCTGCGGCTGGCGGACGGCTGGTTCGCGGCCTGCGACCTCGGCGCCCTGCTCCCGGGCCGCGGCGTGGCGGCCCTGCTCCCGGACGGCGGCCAGGTGGCCCTGTTCCGCGACCGGGACGGCGGGCTGTACGCCATCGACAACCGCGACCCGTTCACCGGCGCGGCCGTCCTCTCCCGCGGCCTGACCGGCACCCACCGGGGCCGCCCGTTCGTCGCCTCCCCGCTGCTCAAGCAGCGCTTCGACCTCACGACCGGCGAGTGCCTGGACGACGCGGCGGTGCGGGTCGAGACGTACGAGGTGAAGGCCGCCTGATCCATCCTTCTTGACTGATCGTTTCAGATAAGCCTAGGCTGCGGAGCGTGGCCAGGACCAAGGAGTTCGATCCGGACGCCGCGCTGCGGGCAGCCCTGGAGCTGTTCTGGCGGCGCGGCTACGAGGCGACGTCGATGTCCGACCTCGTCGAGCACCTCGGCGTCGGGCGCGCCAGCATCTACGCGACCTTCGGCAACAAGCGCGAGCTGTACCTGAAGGCGCTGGCGCATTACGAGCAGGGGCTGCTCCCGGACCTGCTGGCGGACCTGTCCCGGCCGGGCCCCGCCCTGCCGGGCGTGCGGTCCCTGGTGCGGCGCTACGCCGCGGAGGCGAGTGCCGACGACTCGCGGCTGCACGGCTGTTTCGTCACCAACACCGCCGCCGAGCTGGCCCCGCACGACGCGGACGCCGCCCGGCGGGTCGAGCGGAACTGGGACCAGCTGGAGACCGTGCTGCACACGGCGCTGGCCCGGGCCCGCGCCGAGGGCGACCTGCCCGCCGGGCGCGATCCGCTGGCCCTCGCCCGGATGCTGCTGGTGCTGCTCCAGGGCATGCGGGTGGTCGGCAAGGCCTCGCCGGACCCGGCCAGGATGCGGGACGCGGCGGAACAGGCGCTCGCACTGCTCGACTGAGACCCGGACGCACCCCTCTGCGGAGGGGTGTTTTCACGGCCAGATACTGAACCGGTCGGTCAAGAAAAACGTTCAAGAGCTTCGTTGAAGAAGTTCGGTCAGGAAAAGGGGAGATTCATGACCACCCAGCGCTTCACCGGCAGGACCGCCCTCGTCACCGGCGCGGGCTCCGGCATCGGACGGGCCGTCGCCCTGGCCCTGGCCGCCGAGGGCGCGCACGTCGTCGTCGCCGGGCGCGCCCGGGGACCGCTCGACGAGACGGCCGCCCTGATCGAGGAGGCGGGCGGCAAGGCGCTGGCCGTCACCGCCGACGTCACCCGGCGCGAGGACGTGGACGCCCTGGTGGCCGCGGCGGTGGACCACTTCGGTTCCCTCGACGTGGCCGTGAACAACGCGGGCGTCTTCCGCGGCGGGGTGCCCGTCGCCGACCTGCCCGAGGAGGACTGGCACGCGCAGCTCGACATCAACGTCACCGGCGTGTTCCTCGCCCTGCGGGCGGAGGTCCGGCACATGCGCGCCCAGCCGGGGGGCGGCACGATCGTGAACATCGCCTCCACCTTCGGGGCGCACAAGCGCAGCCCCGGCGCCGCGGCCTACGCGGCGACCAAGGCGGCCGTCTCGGCCCTCACCCGGGGCGCCGCCCTGGACCACATCGGGGACGGGGTCCGCATCAACGCCGTCAGCCCCGGCGCCACGGCGACCTCCATGTCCCTGCGGCCGGGCGAGTCGGAGGCCGGGCGGGCCGAGCGGATGCGGGAGGAGACGCCGCTCGGCCGGGTCTCGGCGGTGGCGGAGGTCGCGGCGGCCGTGCTGTACCTGGCGTCGGACGACGCGGCGTCGGTGGTGGGCACCGACCTGGTGGTGGACGGCGGCCAAACGGCCTGACCCGCGGCGCGGGCCCCGCGCGGCGGCCGTCACTCGGCGGCCCCCGCGCGGGCCGGCCCCGGAGCCGCTCAGGGCAGCAGCGCCTCGTAGATGACGCCGGTCAGCCGCTCGGAGGCGGCCCACAGCCGCTCCCCCATCGCGTCGTCGGTGGTCCAGGACGCCCGCCGGGACGGTGCGGGCGATCCGCGCCACATCGCGAAGGACGGGCCGGTGAAGGAGTCGGAGGGCACGCCGGGCGCGGTCGCCGCGTACAGGACGGGCAGCGCGCCGTCCTCGGCGGACTGGGCGACGACCCGGCTCCCGAGCCGCGCCAGCCGCTCGGCGAGGCGGCGCCCCTCGGCCCGGGGCCCGGCCGCGTGGAGCCCGGTCTCGGCGTATCCGGGGTGGGCGGCGACCGCGCGGACGTCCGAGGCGCCCTCCCGGGCCGCGAGCCGGCGCGCCAGTTCGTGGGTGAAGAGCAGGTTGGCGGACTTCGAGCGGGCGTAGGCGGTCCAGCGCCCGTACCGGCGCACGTTGTTGAGGTCGCGCGGATCGACGTTGGCCAGCAGGTGCAGGAGGCTGGAGACGGTCACGATCCGGGCGCCGGGCGCGGCCAGCAGGGAGGGCAGCAGCAGCCCGGTGAGCGCGAAGTGCCCCAGGTGGTTGACGCCGAACTGGGTCTCGAAGCCGTCCGTCGTCGTGCTGTGCGGCAGCGCCATCACCCCGGCGTTGTTGACGAGGAGATCCACCCGCTCGTACGGCAGCCCGTAGGCGAACTCCCGGACCGAGGCCAGGTCCCCGAGGTCCAGCCGCGCCGGTTCCACGGCGGCGGCGGGCACCTCGCCGAGCAGGCGCTCCACGGCCGCCCTCCCCCGCTCCTCGCTGCGGCAGGCGAGCACCACGGACGCCCCCTTGCGCGCCAGCTCCCGGGCGATCACGTAGCCGAGGCCGCCGTTGGCCCCGGTGACGACGGCGACGCGCCCGTCCAGGTCGGGGATGTCGCCCGTGTTCCAGCCGGTCATCCGCGGCTCCTTCGCTGGTCCGGACCCGTCTCACCGTACGCGCCCGGCGGCCCTGAGCGGAGAGCTACCGTCCAGTCACGTCACGTTCCCATCACGAGTCCTCCATATCCCCACCACATCTCGGCCACCTCAATAGCTTCGTCACCTCATATCCGCCCATCCACACCATTCCCGGGACTCTCGATGAAGCTGCTCCGCAAGCCCGCCGCCGTGACCGTCGCCGCACTGGCCCTGGCCGCCCTGCCGGCCGCCGCCGCCCAGGCGCACGACGGCGCCCACCCCTTCAAGAACTGCACCGAGGCGTACGAGAACGGCTACTCCAACATCAAGGAGGGCGACGAGCACTACGGCGAGCACCTGGACCGCGACCAGGACGGCGTGGGCTGCGACAAGCCGCCGGCCGGCTTCGTGCCCGCGAGCGACAAGGACACCGACGACGACGCGGGCGCCGGGAGCGGCAAGGACTCCGGGAGCGAGCAGGGCGGCGGGGACGAGGCCGCCGGGCAGCAGGGCACCGACCTGGCCGAGACCGGCGGCGACGACAGCACGCCGTACCTCGCGGCGGCCGGCGGGGCCGTCGTGCTCGCGGGCGGCGGACTGCTGCTGGCCGCACGTCGGCGCCGGGGCGACGGCGCGGCCTGACCCGGCCCGCGCCGCGCTCCCGACCCGCGATCCCGGCCCGCGCCGCGATCCCGGCGCACCCCCGGAGCCCCGTCCGCTCAGCGGCGGGGCTCCGGCGGCTTGAGGCTGAAGGCGGCGCTGCTCAGCCAGCGCCGTGCGGCCCGGGCCACCGGGCGCTCCACGAACCGCTGCACGACGTAGGAGAGCGCGACCAGGGCGGCGACGGTGACGCAGACCACCACCCACGGGTGGGCCCGGTCGCCGAAGCGGTGCAGGACGTTGACGCCGATGGCGTCGTGCAGCAGGTACAGCGGGAAGGTCAGCGTGCCCGCGACGGTCAGCCCGCGCCAGCGCAGGCGGCTGGTCCAGCCGAGCGCGACGGCGGCGATCAGCAGGAAGAACACCGTGATCACCACGACCAGCCAGGCGCGCTCCGGCTGCCAGGAGTCCCAGTTGAGGCGGCCCCCGTCGGGCGTCAGCAGGTAGTGCAGCGCCACCAGCCACGACATGGCGACGATCCCCCACAGCAGCGGGGTCGGCCGGTAGCGGTACATCAGGTAGAAGGCCATGCCCGCGATGAAGTACGGCGCGGACGGCGGGTTCGCCAGCAGCGTGAGCAGGTGGATGTCGGCACTGGGGGCCAGCACCGCGGCGACCGTCCACAGGCCGCAGTAGATCACCACGCGCTGGTAGGTCAGGCCCTTCCACACCACCACCGCGAAGGTGAGGTAGAAGCACAGCTCGGGCCAGAGCGTCCAGTAGACGGAGTCGAGGTGCTCCACCCCGAGCGGGGTCTGGAGCATCGTCAGGTTGGCGAAGAGCACGCGCGGGTGCGGGTGTCCGAACGGGTTGTCGGCGAAGTAGATCACGCAGGCCGTGATCGCGATGGCCGCCCAGTACATCGGGTAGAGCCGGGTGACGCGGGAGATGAAGAAGTCGCGCGGGGTGCGGCCCCAGGCGCTCATGCAGATGACGAAACCGCTGATCAGGAAGAAGAGTTCGACGCCGAGCCGGCCGTAGGCGAAGTAGCCGTGGGCCTCGGGGAAGACGTCCTCGACGGGGCGGTCCCAGATGGTCTGCATCGTCGAGGGCGCCTGGCCGACGAAGTGGAAGAAGACCACGGACAGGGCGGCCAGGAAACGCAGTCCGTCCAGGGCCGCGAGCCGGTTCCTGCGGACGGGGGGTCCGGCCTCGGGGACCCGTTCCCGCGGCCCGCCGCGGGGGCCGGGCACCGCGTCGGCGGCTCTGCCCCCGGTCCCGTCCCCGGTTCCGTCACGGGTGATCGTGCCGACCGGTTCTCTGTGATCCGTCTGCGTCATCCAACCACCGTTCCGGCTGCCGGCCACTGTCCGCTGCCAGGGCCCTCCCACTCTGCTGACAGCTTGCTGCTGCTCCATACACAGGAATTCACACCGTTGAACGTGTCACAAAAGGCGGCACCCCCGCACGGGTGCCGCCTTTTCTGGTGGACCGGAGCCGCCGCCGATCGGTGAGGGTGGTCGGGTGACAGACGGCGGCTCCGGGGCCTTTGCCCCCTTTCGGGGGTTACCGGTGGTCGCTGCCCTTCGACCGCGACGCCGCCCGGCCCGCCTCCAGGCGCGCCACCGGGATCCGGAAGGGGGAGCAGGAGACGTAGTCCAGACCCACCTCGTGGAAGAAGTGGACCGACTCCGGGTCGCCGCCGTGCTCGCCGCAGACACCGAGCTTCAGGTCGGGACGCGTGGCGCGGCCGGCCTGCGCGGCGGCGGCGACCAGGGAGCCGACGCCGTCCTTGTCGATGGTCTCGAACGGGGAGACGCCGAAGATGCCCTTCTCCAGGTAGGCCGTGAAGAAGCTGGCCTCGACGTCGTCGCGGCTGAAGCCCCACACGGTCTGGGTCAGGTCGTTGGTGCCGAAGGAGAAGAACTCCGCGGCCTCGGCGATCTGGCCGGCGGTCAGCGCGGCGCGCGGCAGCTCGATCATGGTGCCGATCGACAGCTTGAGCTTGGCGCCGGTGGCCGCCTCGACCTCGGCGATGACCTGGTCGGCCTCCTCGCGGACGATCTCCAGCTCCTGGACGGTGCCGACCAGCGGGATCATGATCTCGGCGCGCGGGTCGCCCTTGGCGGCCTTGCGCTCGGCGGCGGCCTCGGCGATGGCGCGGACCTGCATGGTGAACAGGCCGGGGATGACCAGTCCGAGGCGCACCCCGCGCAGGCCCAGCATCGGGTTCTGCTCGTGCAGCCGGTGCACGGCCTGGAGCAGGCGCAGCTCGTTCTCGTGCGGCTCCTGGCGGGACTCGGCGAGCGCCACGCGCACCGACAGCTCGGTGATGTCGGGCAGGAACTCGTGCAGCGGCGGGTCGAGGAGGCGGACGGTGACCGGGAGGCCGTCCATCGACTCGAAGAGCTGGACGAAGTCCTGCTTCTGGAGCGGCAGCAGCTCCTTCAGGGACTCCTCGCGCACCGCCTCGGTGTCGGCCAGGATCAGCCGCTCGACCAGCTCGCGCCGGTCGCCGAGGAACATGTGCTCGGTGCGGCACAGGCCGATGCCCTGGGCGCCGAACCGGCGGGCGCGCAGCGCGTCCTCGGCGTTGTCGGCGTTGGCGCGCACCCGCAGCCGGCGCTTGCGGTCGGCGAAGGCCATGATCCGGTGCACGGCCTCGACCAGCTCGTCGGCGTCCTCGGCGCCCGCGTGCATGCGGCCCTCGAAGTACTCGACGACCGGGGAGGGCACGACCGGCACTTCGCCGAGGTAGACCTTGCCGGAGGAGCCGTCGATGGAGACGACGTCGCCCTCCTCGACGACGTGCCCGCCGGGCACGGTCATCCGGCGGCGCTTGGTGTCGACCTCCAGCTCCTCGGCGCCGCAGACACAGGTCTTGCCCATGCCGCGCGCGACCACGGCCGCGTGGGAGGTCTTGCCGCCGCGCGAGGTCAGGATGCCCTCGGCGGCGATCATGCCGTCCAGGTCGTCCGGGTTGGTCTCGCGGCGGATCAGGATGACCTTCTCGCCGGACCGGGACCACTTGACGGCGGTGTACGAGTCGAAGACGGCCTTGCCGACCGCGGCGCCCGGCGAGGCGGCGATGCCCCGGCCGACCTGCTCGACCTTCGCCTCGTCGTCGAAGCGGGGGAACATCAGCTGGGCGAGCTGGGCGCCGTTGACCCGCTGGAGGGCCTCGGCCTCGTCGATCAGGCCCTGGTCGACGAGCTGGGTGGCGATGCGGAAGGCGGCGCCCGCGGTGCGCTTGCCGACGCGGGTCTGGAGCATCCACAGCTGGCCGCGCTCGATGGTGAACTCGATGTCGCACAGGTCCAGGTAGTGGTTCTCCAGCGTCTCCATGATCTGCATCAGCTGGTCGTACGACTTCTTGTCGATCCGCTCCAGCTCCGCCAGCGCGACGGTGTTGCGGATGCCGGCGACGACGTCCTCACCCTGGGCGTTCTGGAGGTAGTCGCCGTAGACGCCCTGGTGGCCGCTGGCGGGGTCGCGCGTGAAGGCGACACCCGTGCCGGAGTCGGGGCCGAGGTTGCCGAAGACCATCGAGCAGACGTTGACGGCGGTGCCGAGATCGTGCGGGATGCGCTCCTGGCGGCGGTAGAGCTTGGCGCGCTCGCCGTTCCAGGACTCGAAGACCGCCTTGATGGCGAGGTCCATCTGCTCGCGCGGGTCCTGCGGGAAGTCCCGGCCGGCCTCGGTCTTGACGATCTTCTTGAACTTGGTGACGAGCTTCTTGAGGTCGGCGGCCTCCAGCTCGGTGTCGACCGCGACCTTCTTGGCCGTCTTGGCCGCCTCCAGCGCCTCCTCGAAGAGGTCGCCGTCGACGCCGAGGACGGTCTTGCCGAACATCTGGATCAGGCGGCGGTAGGAGTCCCACGCGAAGCGGTCGTCGCCGGCCTGCTTGGCCAGGCCCTGCACCGACTTGTCGGAGAGGCCGATGTTGAGGACGGTGTCCATCATGCCGGGCATGGAGAACTTGGCCCCGGAGCGCACCGACACGAGGAGGGGGTCGTCGGCCTGGCCGAGCTTCTTGCCCATCTTCGCCTCGAGGGCGTCGAGGTGCGCACTCACCTCGTCACGCAGTGCCGCGGGCTCCTCGCCGCTGTCGAGGTAGGTCTTGCAGGCCTCGGTGGTGATCGTGAAGCCGGGCGGGACCGGGAGACCCAGGTTGGTCATCTCGGCGAGGTTGGCACCCTTGCCGCCGAGGAGGTCCTTGAGGTCCTTGTTGCCCTCGGTGAAGTCGTAAACGAACTTCGCTGCGTTCGCTACCTGGGGATCTTTGTTTTCCGACACGGGTCTCGACTCCTCGAGGACGCGGTGGCTGCCCTGACGGCGAGGAATGTACCCAGATCAAAGGCACCTGGGTACGTCCACTTGCGCGTCATGCGCCCGTAACCACTCGTCCGCCAGCGGATCGAAAGTCAAGGCTTGGCAAGCGACCGACCGCTTGTGTTTTCACTTCTTGAACGCGCTGACTCTCGTACGCGCACTTTGTCGCTCACATGAGCGCCATTCTCCACGTATGAGTTCGCTCGCTGAACGATCAACGCGTGGCACTCAGTGCCACACCTTGGAGAAGTGGAGTCGCCCACAATCCGCTCATCTGAGCGCAGCTCTTATCAGAGGTGGCGAGAATCACGCTCCCACAGGCCGCCGGATTTCACCATGCGGACCGGCGGACGGACCCGGTGAACGGACGGCCCGCGGCGGACGTACGAGAGTCCGGCGGGTCCCGGCCCCCTCGCCGGGGCCCGCCCTCCACCGGGTTTCGTACGGAAGGACCTTCGGGTGCCCGTCATCACGCCTTTTCGCCGGCCGCCGCGGCTCCCGGACGACGCTCCCGACGACCCCGGCACCCCCGGCGCGGCCGGTCCCGCCCCGCTGGAGGCGCTCAGGGCCCGGCTCGCCCACTGGCGCTCGTGGCGCACCCGGCGCCCGCGCGCCGCGCTCGCCGTCCGCCGGGTCACGACGGCCTTTTCGGCCATTCTGGTTCTCGGCGCCCTCCTGCTGCCCAACACCCTCGTCGCCCTGGAGCCCAACCGCTTCGCGCGGCTCCCGGGGGAGGCGGTCGTCGCGGCGGTGCTGCTGCTCTGCCTGCCGCGTGTGCCGCGCCTGGTGGCGGCGGCGCTGTTCGGCACCGCCCTCGGGGCGCTGACCGTGCTGAACCTGCTCGACATGGGCTTCACCGAGTACCTGGGCCGCAGTTTCAACCTGGTCCTGGACTGGGGCCTGCTGGACGACGCGCAGTCCTTCGTGGCGGACTCGATGGGCGGGGCGGCGGCGACCTGGGCCGCGGTGGGCGCCGTCGTGCTGGCGGTCCTGCTGCTGGTGCTCATGGCGCTGGCGGCGGTCCGGCTCGGCGAGCTGCTCGCCGCGCACCGGGAGCGGGCGGCCCGGGGCGCGCTGATGGCGGCCACCGTGTGGATGACCTCCGCGGCGCTGGGCGTGCAGACCTTCGGCGTACCGGTCGCCACCACGAGCGCCTCCAAGGCGGCCCGGGCCCAGGCGCACCGGGTGGTGGACACGCTGCGGGACGAGGCGGCCTTCGCGAAGGAGGCGAAGGCGGACCGCTTCGGCGCCACGCCCGGCGACCAGCTGGTGCCGGACCTGCGCGGCAAGGACATGATCTTCACGTTCATCGAGAGCTACGGCCGCAGCGCGATCGAGGACCCGGTGATGGCACCGGGTGTCGGCCGGACGCTGGACGCGAGCACCGCGTCGCTCGCGAAGGCGGGCTTCCACGCCCGCAGCGGCTGGCTGACGTCGGCGACCTACGGCGGCAGCAGCTGGCTCGGCCACTCCACCTTCCTGTCCGGCCTGTGGGTGGACAACCAGCAGCGCTACCGCACCGTCACGTCCGGCGACCACCTCACCCTCACCAAGGCGTTCGCGAAGACCGGGGACTGGGACACGGTCGGGGTCATGCCCGGGGTGCAGAAGGCCTGGCCGGAGGCGGACTGGTACGGCCTGGACAAGGTGTACGACGCCTTCGACGTGGGCTACCGGGGGCCCAAGTTCAGCTGGTCCACGATGCCCGACCAGTACGCGCTGGAGGCGTTCCAGCGCCTGGAGCACGGCAGGAAGCGCGACCGGCCGCTGATGGCGGAGGTCATCCTCACCTCCAGCCACCAGCCCTGGGCGCCGATCCCGCGGATGGTCGGCTGGGACGAGGTCGGCGACGGGTCGGTGTACGACGGCATCGAGGCGTCGGGCGTCAAGGCGTCCGACGTCATCACGGACTCCACCCGCTCCAAGGAGGAGTACGGCAGGTCGATCCAGTACTCGGTCACCAGCCTCACCCAGTGGCTGGAGCGCTACGGCACCGACGACACCGTCCTGGTCTTCCTCGGCGACCACCAGCCGCTGGCCCGCGTCAGCGGCGACGGCGCGAGCCGGGACGTCCCGGTGTCGATCGTCGCCAAGGACCCGAAGGTGCTCGACGCGATCGACGACTGGGACTGGACGGAGGGCCTCGAACCGGCGAAGGACGCCCCGGTGTGGCGGATGAGTTCCTTCCGGGAACGCTTCCTGACGGCGTACGGCTCGGTCCCGCACCCCACCGGGGCCGGGGACTGATCGGCGGCCGTCAGCCGCCGGAGGTGTCCAGCTCCGCGTCCTCGCCGATGCCCGCGCAGTCGTAGGGGTCCTTCAGCCAGCCGTCCGGGAGGACCACCCGGTTGTTGCCGGAGGTGCGGCCGCGGGGGCCGTCGGCGCCGGTGGGCCAGGGCTGGTCGAGGTCCAGCTCGTCCAGTCCGGCGCGCAGCGCTGCCAGCGAGGAGGTGATCGCGAGCCGCTTGCGCATCTCGGAGCCGACGGCGAAGCCCTTGAGGTACCAGGCGACGTGCTTGCGGAAGTCGATGACGCCGCGCGCCTCGTCGCCGATCCACTCCCCCAGCAGCGTGGCGTGCCGCACCATCACGTCGGCGACCTCGCGCAGGGTGGGCCGTACGAAGGAGTCGGTGCGGCCCTCGAAGGCGGCGACCAGGTCGGCGAAGAGCCACGGCCGCCCGAGGCACCCGCGCCCGACCACGACGCCGTCGCAGCCGGTCTCCCGCACCATGCGCAGCGCGTCCTCGGCGCACCAGATGTCGCCGTTGCCGAGGACGGGGATCTCCGGGACGTGCTCCTTGAGGCGGGCGATGGCGTCCCAGTCGGCGGTGCCGCCGTAGTGCTGGGCGGTGGTGCGCCCGTGCAGCGCGATCGCGCTCACGCCCTCCTCGACGGCGATGCGGCCGGCGTCCAGGTAGGTGAGGTGGTCGTCGTCGATGCCCTTGCGCATCTTCATGGTGACGGGCAGGTCACCGGCGCCGGTGACGGCCTCGCGGACGATGGCGCGCAGCAGGTTCCGCTTGTACGGCAGCGCCGAGCCGCCGCCCTTGCGGGTCACCTTCGGCACCGGGCAGCCGAAGTTCAGGTCGATGTGGTCGGCCAGGTCCTCCTCCGCGATCATGCGGACGGCCTTGCCGACGGTCACCGGGTCGACGCCGTACAGCTGGATCGAGCGCGGGGTCTCGGTCGCGTCGAAGTGGATCAGCTGCATGGTCTTCTCGTTGCGCTCGACCAGCGCCCGGGTGGTGATCATCTCGCTCACGAACAGGCCCTTGCCCCCGCTGAACTCCCTGCACAGGGTGCGGAAGGGCGCGTTGGTGATCCCGGCCATCGGGGCCAGCACCACGGGCGGCGCGACGGTGTGCGGGCCGATCCGCAGGGGCGCGGCGGTGCGGTCGGGGGCGGGCGTGGTGAGCGTGGACATTCCCCCATTGTCACGCACGCGGGGAGATCATGTATCAGTCATTAGTTAGTCGCACTATCGAAATGCGCGTACGATGGAGTTCATGCCCGAGCTGACCCATCGCCGCCGCATGCTCGTGCTCGCCATCTGCTGCATGAGCCTGCTGATCGTGAGTATCGACAACACGATCCTCAACGTCGCCCTCCCCTCCATGCAGCGCGACCTGCACGCGAGCACCTCAGGCCTCCAGTGGGCGATCGACGCGTACACGCTGGTGCTGGCCGCGCTGCTGATGCTGTCCGGCTCCACGGCCGACCGGATCGGCCGCAAACGGGTCTTCATGACCGGTCTGGTGCTCTTCACCCTCGGCTCGCTGCTGTGCTCGCTGGCCCCGGACCTGTCTTCGCTCATCGTCTTCCGGATGATGCAGGCGGTGGGCGGTTCGATGCTCAACCCGGTGGCGATGTCGATCATCACCAACACCTTCACCGACCCGCGCGAGCGCGCCCGCGCGATCGGTGTCTGGGGCGCGGTGGTCGGCATATCCATGGCCGCGGGGCCGCTGGTGGGCGGGGTGCTCGTGGAGTCCGTCGGCTGGCGCTCGATCTTCTGGGTCAACCTGCCGGTGGGCCTGGCCGCCCTCCTGCTCACCCTCCGCTTCGTCCCCGAGTCCCGCGCGCCGAAGGCCCGTCGGCCCGATCCGCTGGGCCAGCTGATGGTGATCGTGCTGTTCGGTTCCCTGACGTACGCGATCATCGAGGCGCCGAACGCCGGGTTCACGACCGTGCTGCCCTTCGCGGTGCTGGCCCTCGCCGCGCTGATCGGCCTCCTCGTCCACGAGCCCCGTCGCACCGACCCCCTGGTCGAGCTGCGCTTCTTCCGGTCGGCGCCGTTCAGCGGGGCCACGGTGATCGCGGTCAGCGCCTTCGCCG
The DNA here is from genome assembly GCF_002188365.1 of Streptomyces sp. CS113. Taxonomy (NCBI): domain Bacteria; kingdom Bacillati; phylum Actinomycetota; class Actinomycetes; order Kitasatosporales; family Streptomycetaceae; genus Streptomyces; species Streptomyces sp. CS113. Next base: position 5,867,504 of record NZ_KZ195574.1, on the reverse strand, counting down.
CGCTGGGCGGCTTCCTGTTCCTGTCCACGCTCTACCTCCAGAACGTGCGCGGACTGAGCGCCCTGGAGGCCGGCCTGTGGATGCTGCCGATGGCCGTGCCGACCTTCCTGTGCGCCCCGCTCTCCGGGCGCCTGGTCGGCAGCCGGGGACCGCGCCTGCCCCTGCTGATCGCGGGCGGCGCGCTGACCGTGAGCGGCACGCTGTTCGCCGCCTTCGAGGCGGAGACCTCCGACGTCACGCTCTTCGTCGGCTACGTCCTGTTCGGCATCGGCTTCGGCTTCGTCAACGCGCCCATCACCAACACCGCGGTCTCCGGCATGCCCCGCGCCCAGGCCGGGGTCGCGGCGGCCGTCGCCTCCACCAGCCGCCAGCTGGGCCAGACGCTCGGCGTGGCGGTGGTCGGCGCGGTCCTGGCGGCGGGCGTGAACGCCTCGTCGTACCGCGACACCTTCGTCTCCGCCGCCCGCCCCGGCTGGTGGATCCTGGCCGCCTGCGGCCTCGCGGTCCTCGTCCTGGGCGCCGTCACGAGCGGCCGCTGGGCCCGCGGCACGGCGGAACGGACGGCCGAGCGCCTGGAGTCGCCGGAGGTGCGGGAGGCGGCGCGGACGGGGGCGTGACGGCTCCTCAGACGTAGTCGAAGTACCGGTCGGCCCAGACCGCCCGCATGTCGCCGTCCTCGTCGTCCTCGCCGTCCTCGCCGTCCTCGCCGTCCTCGTCGTCCTCGTCGTCCCCGCCGCCGTACCCGAGCGCCGCGAGTGTCTCCACGAAGAGCCGTCCGTGACCGCGAACCTTCCGTACGCACTGGTGTCCTGATACCGGCCGACGCTGCCGGACGGCCCGAACCGCCGCTCCAGGGCGCCCGTGAGGAGGGCGAAGCGGCGGGCGGTGGCCTTCGCGTCGAAGTCCCGGGGCCGTTCCCGGTGGTCCGGGTCGTCGTGTTCGCTCAGCAGCGTCCGGATCTCGTCCAGGGGGAGCACGCACACGCCTTTCGGCCGACGACGGCGGACCCGCGCATCATCCCGTCGCGCCCTGCTGCCCCGCACCCGGTTTCGGCACCGGCAGCCGCTCCGCCACCTTCGGCCAGTACTTCACGATCGCGTCCTCCACGCCCGGCAGCGCCCGCTGGCCCGCCAGGGCCAGCGCGATCGCCGCGGCCACGCCCGTCCACGCGACCGGGCCCAGCGGGGTGCAGCCGAAGAGGCGGCTGGCGCCCGGGGTCTGGACGAGGGCGACCAGGGCGGCGGCCGAGCCGAGGGACGTGACCTGCACCAGGCGGCTGTCGCGGCGGTCGGCGAGGGTCTGGGCGAGCTGCGTGCCGACGACGGCGCACAGGGCCATGGTCGTCGAGCGGCGCCGCGTACCCGGCGTGAAGCGGCCGAGCAGCCAGGCCGCGGTCGCCCCGAGCGCCGTGGTCAGGGCCCGGTGCCGGATCTGCCGGATGAGGGGCTCGCCCAGCACCGCCGTGCCGAGCGGCGCGCCCGCGTCGGCGGCCTCCTGCTCCGGGTCGCCGGTCTTCGTCACCGCGACGGCCATCGCGGGGAACAGGTCGGTGAAGAGGTTGACCAGCAGCATCTGGCGGGTGGACAGCGGGGCGGCGCCGCCCAGCACCGTGCCGAGGATGCCGAAGCCGACCTCGCCCGCGTTGCCGCCGATCAGGATGGCGATGGCGTCGGCGACGCTGTGCCACAGCGCCCGGCCCTCCCGCACCGCCTCCACCAGGACCAGCAGGTCGTCGCCGGTCACCACCAGGTCGGCGGCGTTGCGGGCGGCGGCCGAGCCGCGGGCGCTGATGCCGACGCCGATGTCGGCGGCCCGGATCGCGGCGGCGTCGTTGGCTCCGTCGCCGACCATGCCGACGACCCGCCCGGCGTCCCGCAGCGACTCGACGACCTGGAGTTTCTGCTCGGGCGCCACCCGGGCCACCACGTCCGCGTCGCGCAGCATCCGGGAGCGGACGGTGCGGTCGGCGGCGGCGAGTTCGTCGCCGGTGACCACGACCGCGTCCTCGGGCCAGCCCAGGTCGACGGCGATGGCGTGGGCGGTCTGCGGATGGTCGCCGGTCAGCACCACGGGCCGTACGCCCGCCTCGCGCAGCCCGCGCACCAGCGCCGGGGAGGTCTCGCGGGGCACGTCGGCGAGCGCCAGCAGTCCGGTGAACTCCAGCTTCGACGGCGGCTGTTCGAGCACGTCGGCGGCCTTCTCGCCCCTCGCCAGGGGCCGCCGCGCCACGGCGATGATGCGCAGTCCGTCGCGGGCGAGGCGCTGCGCCACCTCGGCGGTGTGCGCGGGCAGGTCGGCGCAGGCGGGCAGCACCGTCTCCGGGGCGCCCTTGACCACCAGCGCGGCGGGGCCGGTGCCGCCCTCGCGTCCGACGGCTGCGGCGTAGCCCCGGGAGGTCTCGAAGGGCAGGCCCTCCTCCTGCGTCCAGCCGGGGTCGTCCCCGGCCGCGTCCAGGACGGCCTCGTCGGTGGCGTGGGTGGGCCGGGCGCCGTCGCCGTTCAGCCGGGGGCAGGCGCGGGCGGCGGTCCGGACGGCGTCGGCGGTCTCCGGGTCGCCCACCCGGCGGACGGTGCCGTCGGGGCCCGCGACCCGCGACAGCCGCAGCCTGTTCTCGGTGAGGGTGCCCGTCTTGTCGAAGCAGACGGTGTCCATCCGGCCGAGCGCCTCCAGGGTGCGCGGGGTGCGCACGAGGACGCCCCGGCGGCTGAGCCGGCGGGCCGCCGCGAGCTGGGCCACGGTCGCCACCAGCGGCAGTCCCTCGGGGACCGCGGCCACCGCCACCGACACGCCGCCGGCGACGGCCTGCCGGATCGGCGCCCCGCGCAGCAGCGACAGCCCGGTCACCGCGGCGCCGCCCGCCAGGGTCAGCGGCAGCGCCTTGCGGGTCAGCTCCTGGAGCCTGGCCTGCACCCCGGCCGCCGACGGCGTACGGGCCGCCAGCGCGACCGCCCGCGCCGCCTCGGTGTGGTCGCCGGTGTCGACGACGACGGCCCGGGCCCGCCCGGCCACCACGGTGGTGCCCTCGAAGACCATGCAGTACCGCTCGGCGACGGGGGCGCGGGGGGCCGGGTCCACGCACTTGTCCACCGGCAGCGACTCACCGGTCAGTGCGGACTCGTCCACCTCCAGGCCGTCCTCCCACAGCAGCCGGGCGTCGGCGGGCACCACGTCGTCCGCCTTCAGTTCGATCACGTGACCGGGGTGCAGCTTGGCCGCGTCCACGATCCGCGGCTCGCCCTGCCCCTGGGTCCCCCCGGCACCCTCCGCACGGTCTCCGACCGGCACCGAAACCCCGCCGGTCCGCGACGGGCCTTCCCCGGCCGGGACCGAGGGCCCGCCGCCGTCCGGTCCGGGCCGCGTGCCGTCCGGACCGGGCCGCGTGCCGTCCGCCGGGGCTCCGCCGTCGCCGGGCCGCCCCGGTCCGGGACTCTCCGCCAGGCGGGCCTTCTGCTTCTGCTCCGCCAGCAGCCCGGACAGCGCCCGTTCGGCGCGCAGCCGCTGGAAGCCGCCGACCAGGGCGTTCAGGTCGAGGGCGCCGACGACGAGCAGCGCGTCCACGACCGACCCGAGGATGGCGGATGCGGCGGAGCCGACCGCGAGCACCGGGGTGAGCGGGTCGTCCAGCTCCCCGCGTACGGCGCGGGCCAACTGCCACGACCAGCGGACCGGCGCCAGCACGGGCACCCGGCCCGCCCGGTCGGCGGCCGCGCGCAGCCGGGCGGTGGCCTGTTCCACGACGGTCGGCTCGGGCTCGCGCTCCCGCTCGAGACGCTCCCGTACGTCGTCCGGGTCGAGCGCGTGCCACGCCACCCGGGCCCGGGGGTGCGGGGCGCGGGCCATCGCCACGCCGATCGCGGCCCGCGTCCCGGACAGCAGGGCCAGCGCCGCGCTCGCGTCCACCGGCGCGTGCCGCATTCCCAGCAGCGACGACACGCCGCCCCGGCTCCTGCCGCGCGCCTCGCCGACCGCCACCAGCAGCCCGGACAGCGCGGCACCCGACCTGGCCAGCGTCTGCGACCGGCGCCCGACCGCGCGGGACACCGGTACCGCCCGCAGCACCCGCCACACGTCGGCGAGCCCCTGCGGTGCGAGGACGTCCGCGCCCCAGGCCACCGGGCAGTCCGCGTCGGCCAGCGCGACGGCCACGTCCCCGGCGAGCAGCCCGGCCGAGACGGAGCCGTCGTCGCCGGGCAGCGGCCGTACGACGGTGATGACGCCGCCCTCGGCGCGCAGTTCGGCCACCACGTCCGCGAGCGGGCGGCGGGCGCCGACGACCTGGTCGGCGAGGCCGGTGAAGTCGGCCAGCGCCGGGTCCTCGACCATGACCACGCGCAGTCCCGCCCGCCGCGCCGCGTCCAGCACGTCCTCGGTCCACGGGTCGGCGCCCGCGTCCGGCACCCGCAGCGCGCTGGGGTGCAGCACGACCGTGCGGGCCATCTCCAGCTGCCGCAGCCGCCCGGGGTCGCGCACGAGCACACCGGTGCGGGACAGCGCGGCGCTCAGTACGGCGTGGAAGGCGGCGGGCCCGTAGCGCGCGGCCTTCGGCGAACCGGCGAGTACCGCCTCCGCCGCCTCGGCCAGGTCGTGCTTGACCAGCAGGGTCGCGGCGGCGCCCGCCACACTGCCCGCGGAGGCGTGGGCGGCGTAGTCCTGGGCCGGGGAGGTGCGCGGCTCCGGACGCAGGGCGGGTACGGCGGGCAGGCTGACCCGGCCGGGGACGCAGAGCTGGTCGTGCACGACCTCGAAGGCGGCTCCCCGGGCCACCGCCTCCGTCAACTGGCAGACGCGCAGCGCCCCGTCGAGCACCAGCGAGGTGGGGCTCTGCCCGGCGCCGTGGACGGCGGCGTTGGCGGCGGCCAGCGCCACGTCCATGCGGTGGTCGCCGAGCCGCTCGCGCAGCCAGGCCCGGAAGGCCGGGTTCTCGCGCAGCAGCGTCGCGACGGCGGTGACCAGGCGGGGCGAGGGCGGCAGCCGCAGCCGCGCACCGGTCACGGCGGCGGCGATGCCCAGCACGTCGGCACCGAGCACGGCCGCCGCGACCCGCACGGGGGCCGGGTCGCCGGGGTGGTCGGGCTCGTCCACCGGGTCGGCCGCCGGGCCGTCCGAGGCGGCGAGGTCGGTCTGGTCCACGCGGGTGAGGCCGTGGCGTTCGGCGAGTTCGGCGGCGTGGTCCACGACGCGGTCGGTGAGCGTGTCCTCGGTCGCGGTCACCACCAGCCGGGCCAGGCCGGTGTCCCAATAGGCGAGCAGGACGTCCGGGTGCTCGGCCAGTGCCGCCGCCACCCGGCGCGCCACCCGCTCCGTACCGCCCGCCCGGCGCACCCGCTCCGTGGCGGCCGGGCGCAGCGCGAGGTGCGCCCGGGGTCCGGCCCGCCAGTCCCGTGCTCCGCCGGGCAGCGCCGCGCGGGCCACGCGGGCCGCCCGGGCCGCGAAGTCGGCGCCGCGCACCCCGGCCCGCGCGGTGCCCGCCGCCGCACCGGCCGCGGCGCCCACGGCGGGCGCGGTGCCGCGCGCGAGGAGCCGGGGGCCGGCCAGCACCAGCCCCGTGACGGCGTCCTGGGAACGCGTCAGCAGTCCACCGACCATGGCGCTCCCTCAGCCAGACGTACGGCTGCGCGACGCGGCGGCCGTCTTGCGGGTACGGCTCCCCCGGGAGGCGGAGGGCCGACTGGAGGACGCCTTGCTCCCCGACTGGCTCTTGGCCCGAGTGGGGGAGGCGGTCTTCTTCGCGGTGGCCTTCGTCGCGGTGGTCTTCTTCGCGGCGGTCTTCTTCGCCGTGGTCGTCTTCTTCGCGGCGGACTTCTTCGCGGCGGTGGACTTGGCTGCCGTCGACTTGGCTGCCGTCGACTTGGCGGCGGTCTTCTTGGCGCCGCCGGTCCGCTTCGCCGCGGCCGTCCTGGAGGTGCCGGCCGCCTTGGCCGTACCCGCCGTACCCGCCGTACCCGCCGTACCCGACTTCCCCGTACCCGACTTCGCCGTATCCGTCTGCCCCGCCCCCGCGGTACCGCCCTTGCCCGCGCTCCCGTTCCCGTTCCCGTTCCGGTCCTGTCCGCGCTGCTGCGTCAGCCAGGCCACCGCCGCCCCGGTGACCGCCACCGGCCACTCCACCAGACCGGCGACGCCGAGCACCCCGGCGCCCGTGTAGACGAGCACGCGCCGCCCGCGCGGCGACACCGCCCCGATCCGGTCCAGCGCACCTTCGGCGGCCCTGCCCACCGTCTCGGCACCCGGCACCTTCCGCACCGCCGAAGCGGCCGCGTGCAACGGCCGCGGAAGTGTCCGCGCCGACTTCTGCTCAGCCATGACTCTTCGTCCTCGCCCTGTCCGTGCTGTGGGAACCCGCGGCCCCCGGGCCGTGGAAACCCCGGGAACATCACCTTCCGCATATCTCCGGGTTCCCGCACCTCGGGCACTCATCCGGACGAAGTCGGCCCGCGCTCCAGAGCGATCGCGTGCAGCCTCTCCAGCCGCTCCCGGGACACCTCGTCGGCCGGTGCGTACGTCACCATCCGGGGCCCGGCCTCCGGTCCGAGCCACAGGTCGGTGTGGTCGACGCGGATCCGCCCGACGTACCGGTTGACGAACTCCTTGCACTTGCTGCGGTGCGCGACGACCTCGTGCCGCTCCCAGACCTCGCGGAAGTCCGGCGACTGCGTGCGCAGCCGCTTGAGCAGCATCTTCCAGGCGGGCTCGGCGAGATGACCGGCCATGGTGGCGCGGAACCGGGCCGCCATCAGCCGCTGGGTCTCCTCCAGGTGCACGATCGAGGAGCGCCAGTCCTCGTGGGTGAAGGAGAGGACCATGCAGTTGCGGTCCTCGGGCGGCACCGCCTCCAGGTCGCACAGCAGCAGCCCGTACGTCCGGTTGTGGGCGAGGATGTCGTACCGGCTGTTCTGCACACAGGCGGGATACGGCTCGAACTGCTCCAGCAGGGCGCGCACCCCCGGGGTGATGGCCGGGCACACCTGCGCGGGCGTCGGGTCGACGGCCCCCGCCAGCCGGAAGAGGTGGGCGCGCTCGGAGGGGTCGAGCAGCAGCGCGCGGGCGAGGGCGTCGAGGACCTGCACGGAGACCTGGATGTCCCGGGCCTGCTCCAGCCAGGTGTACCAGGTGACGCCGACGGCCGAGAGCTGGGCGACCTCCTCGCGCCGCAGCCCCGGGGTACGGCGCCGGCGTCCGCGGGGCAGCCCGACCTGCTCGGGCGCGATGCGCTCGCGGCGGCTGCGCAGGAAGGCGGCCAGCTCGTGCCGCCGGATCTCCGAGCCGGTGTCCCTGGGCGGGGTCTGGACGGCCGTCTCCCGACCCGTCATCGTCGTCATGCCTCCAGGATGCCGCGCCCGGCAACCTGTTGCCGGGTACTTCTACTACCAGCATAAGAAGACTCTGGTACCACCCTGGAAACGGTCGCAGGCTCGACCACGTGACCGAAACCATCACTTCACGTCCCGTCCGAACGGGCACCCCGGACGCGCCGCCCGCACTCGGCGGCCTCGGACTCTTCACGGTGCTGCTGGGTGCGGCACTCCCGCTCGTCGACTTCTTCATCGTCAACGTCGCCCTGCCCACCATCGGCGCGGACCTCTCCGCGGGCGAGGCGGTCCTGGAACTGGTCGTCGCCGGATACGGGGTCGCGTACGCCGTCCTGCTGGTCCTCGGCGGCCGGCTCGGCGACCTGCTCGGCCGGCGCCGCCTGTTCCTGGGCGGCATGGCGGCCTTCGGGCTGACCTCGCTGGCCTGCGGGCTCGCGCCGGACGCCTGGTCGCTGGTGGCCGCGCGGGTGGCGCAGGGCGCCTCGGCCGCCGCGATGCTGCCGCAGGTGCTGGCGACCATCCAGGCGACCACGACCGGTCCCCGGCGCGCGAAGGCCATGAGCCTGTACGGGGCGACGGCCGGCCTGTCGATGGTGGCCGGGCAGATCCTGGGCGGCGTCCTGGTGGCCGCCGACATCGCCGGCACCGGCTGGCGTTCCGTCTTCCTGGTGAACGTGCCGGTCGTCCTCGTGGGCCTGTTCCTCGCGGCCCGCGCGGTCCCGGAGACCCGCTCCGCGCGCCCCGAGCCGGTGGACCTCCCCGGCACCTTCCTGCTGGCCGCCTCGATCCTGACCCTGCTGGTCCCGCTGACCGAGGGCCGGGCGGCGGGCTGGCCGCTGTGGACGTGGCTGTCGCTGGCGGCGTTCCCGTTCGCGGCGGCGGCGTTCTACGCGGTGGAGCGCCGGGCGGACCGCGCGGGCCGTACACCGCTGGTCCCGCCGAGCCTGTTCGCGATCGTCTCGCTGCGCCGCGGCCTGCTGCTGATCGTGCCGTTCTCGATCGGCTTCAGCGGCTTCATGTTCGTCATCGCGGTGGCGTTGCAGCAGGGCGCGGGCCTGGGCCCGGTGGCCGCGGGGCTCGCCCTGGCCCCGCTCGCGGTGGTGTTCTTCCTCTTCTCGCTCGCCGGCCCCCGCCTGGTCGCCCGCTACGGCACCCGTGTCGTACCCGTCGGCGCCGCCCTCCAGGGGGTGGGCCTGGTCCTGATGACACTGGCCGCGTGGCGTTCCTGGCCCGACCTCGGCCTGGTCGAACTCCTGCCGGGCGCGGCGGTCGCGGGCGCGGGCCAGGCACTTCAGCTCCCGGTCGTCCTCCGGTTGGTCCTCTCGGAGGTGCCCGCCGAACGCGCCGGCGTGGGGGGTGGCGTCATGGTCACCACCCAGCAGTCGTCACTGGCCCTGGGCGTGGCCACCCTGGGCACCCTGTTCCTGTCGCTGACCCCGGGGATGGGCATGCGGGACGCCCTGGTGACCACGCTGCTGGTCCAGCTCGCCGGGGTGGCGCTGACGGGCCTGCTGAGCCTGCGCCTCCCCCGGACGATCGCCTGACGACCGCCCGATCCGCACCTCCACACCCGTCACTTGGTCCAGACCTCTTGACGAAAGGTCTGGACCACAGCACTGTCATGCCTACGACACAAGATGACTCTCCCTCACCGACCCCCACCGGGAGGCCCGGCATGATCCGCCGCACAATCCGTCTACTGGCCGCCGCACTGGCGGCCACCGTTCTGTTCCCCCTGGGAGTCGCCACCGCGTCGGCGGCTCCCGAGGGCACCGCCCCCGACGGCGCGGCCGCAGACACCTGCGCCGTGAAGTCGAAGCCCGCCGGCAAGGTCCTCCAGGGCTACTGGGAGAACTGGGACGGAGCCGCCAACGGCGTCCATCCGCCCTTCGGCTGGACCCCGATCACCAACCCCCAGATCGCCGCCCACGGCTACAACGTGCTCAACGCGGCCTTCCCGGTGATCCTCTCCGACGGGACGGCCCTGTGGGAGGACGGCATGGACACCGGCGTGAAGGTGGCGACGCCCGCCGAGATGTGCGCGGCCAAGGCGTCCGGGCAGACGCTGCTGCTCTCCATCGGCGGCGCGACGGCCGGCATCGACCTCAACTCGACCGCGGTCGCGGACCGTTTCGTCGACACGATCGTGCCGATCCTGAAGAAGTACAACTTCGACGGCATCGACATAGACATCGAGACCGGCCTGACCGGCAGCGGCAACATCAACCAGCTCTCCGCCTCCCAGTCCAACCTGATCCGCATCATCGACGGCGTCCTGGCCCGCATGCCCTCGAACTTCGGCCTCACGATGGCCCCGGAGACGGCGTACGTCACCGGCGGCAGCGTCGTCTACGGCTCGATCTGGGGCGCGTACCTGCCGATCATCAAGAAGTACGCGGACAACGGCCGCCTGTGGTGGCTGAACATGCAGTACTACAACGGCAGCATGTACGGCTGTTCCGGCGACTCCTACGCGGCCGGCACCGTGCAGGGCTTCACCGCCCAGACCGACTGCCTGGACAAGGGCCTGGTCATCCAGGGCACCACGATCCGGGTGCCCTACGACAAGCAGGTCCCGGGCCTGCCCGCCCAGCCCGGCGCGGGCGGCGGCCACATGTCCCCGTCCCTGGTCTCCCAGGCCTGGAACCACTACAACGGCGCCCTCAAGGGCCTGATGACCTGGTCCCTCAACTGGGACGGCTCGAAGAACTGGACCTTCGGGAACAACGTGAAGGCACTCCAGGGCCGCTGAGCCGGGGGCTGAACCTGTAATCCAGGCCCCTGAACGCCGAAACGCCCACCCCCCTCCCGACCGAGTCGGGTGGTGGGTGGGCACAGGCCCCGGGGGTCCAGGGGGCGGAGCCCCCTGGTACCTCAACGCAAACGGACGTTCAGCACCCAACCAGCCGAGACGCGAGGTACCCCTCGATCTGGTCCAGTGACACGCGCTCCTGCTTCATCGTGTCCCGCTCGCGCACGGTCACCGCGTTGTCGTCCAGCGTGTCGAAGTCGACGGTCACGCAGAACGGCGTCCCGATCTCGTCCTGACGCCGGTACCGCCGCCCGATCGCACCCGCGTCGTCGAACTCGATGTTCCAGTGCTGCCGCAGCGCCTGCGCCAGCCCCTTCGCCTTCGGCGACAGGTCGGGGTTGCGGGACAGCGGCAGCACGGCGACCTTCACCGGCGACAGCCGCGGGTCGAGCCGCAGCACGGTCCGCTTCTCCAGCTTGCCCTTGGCGTTCGGCGCCTCGTCCTCGATGTACGCGTCGAGCAGGAAGGCGAGCATCGCGCGCCCGACACCGGCCGCCGGCTCGATGACGTACGGCGTCCAGCGCTCCTGGGCCTCCTGGTCGTAGTAGGAGAGGTCCTGGCCGGAGGCCTTGGCGTGCGAGGAGAGGTCGTAGTCGGTGCGGTTGGCGACACCCTCCAGCTCGCCCCACTCACTGCCGCCGAAGGAGAAGCGGTACTCGATGTCGGCGGTGCGCTTGGAGTAGTGGGAGAGCTTCTCCGCGGGGTGCTCGTACCACCGCATGTTCTCCTCGCGCAGGCCGAGACCGGTGTACCAGTTCCAGCGCTGCTCCATCCAGTACTCCTGCCACTTCTCGTCCTCGCCCGGCTTGACGAAGAACTCCATCTCCATCTGCTCGAACTCGCGGGTGCGGAAGATGAAGTTGCCGGGCGTGATCTCGTTGCGGAAGGACTTGCCCATCTGGGCGATGCCGAACGGCGGCTTGCGGCGCGAAGTGGTCTGCACCTGGGCGAAGTTGGTGAAGATGCCCTGGGCGGTCTCGGGCCGCAGGTAGGCGACGGAGCCGCTGTCCTGGGTCGGGCCGAGGTGGGTGGAGAGCAGACCGGAGAACTGCTTGGGCTCGGTGAAGGTGCCCTTGTTGCCGCAGTTGGGGCAGTTGAGGTCGGCCAGGCCGTTCTCCGGGGCGTGGCCCTTCTTCTCCTCGTACGCCTCCTCCAGGTGGTCCGCGCGGAACCGCTTGTGGCAGGAGGTGCACTCGGTCAGCGGGTCCGTGAAGGTGGCGACGTGACCGGAGGCCACCCAGACCTCGGGGGCCAGGATCACGGAGGAGTCGAGACCGACGACGTCCTCGCGCGAGGTGACCATGTAGCGCCACCACTGGCGCTTGAGGTTCTCCTTGAGCTCGACACCCAGCGGACCGTAGTCCCAGGCGGCGCGCTGACCGCCGTAGATCTCACTGCACGGGAATACGAAGCCACGGCGCTTGCTCAGGCTGACGATGGTGTCGATCTTGTCGGCGGCCACGGTGCTCTCTTCATTACGACGACGGGCGACGAAGCGAGATGCTTCCAGAGAATGCTTCAGGTTACCGGCGTGGGTCGCCCCACGGCCAAATCGGGGCCTCCCAGCTGCGGAATCGCACGCTTGTTGACAACGGTTTCCATATTTGTTGAAAATGGGTGTCATGAACGTACGACGACGCCGCATATCCGGCATAGCAGTCACCGCGGCCACCGCCCTCGGCCTCGGGACCCTCTCCGCCTGCTCCAGCGACAGCTCGGCAGCGGGCAATACCGACAAGTTCGACGTCGTCGCGTCGTTCTACCCGATGGAGTACCTCGCCGAGCAGATCGGCGGGGACCACGTGAACGTCACCACGCTCACCGAGCCCGGCCAGGAGCCGCACGACCTGGAGCTGAGCGCCAAGCAGACCGCCCAGATGGGCGAGGCGGACGCGGTGCTCTACCTCAAGTCCCTCCAGCCCGCCGTGGACGAGGCCATCGCCCAGTCCGACGTGAAGACGAAGATCGACGCGGCCACGCTGACGAAGCTCGAGGACCACGGCGACGTGGAGCACGACCACGGCCACGGCGGCGAGGAGCACGCCGACGAGCACGCCGAGGAGGAGCACGCCGAGGGCGGCGAGCACGCGCTCGACCCGCACGTCTGGCTGGACCCGGTGAAGTACGCCGAGATCGCCCAGGGTGTCGCCGAGTCCTTCGAGAAGGCCGACCCGGACCACGCGGACGACTACCGCAAGAACGCCGAGGCGCTGGCGAAGAAGCTGGGCGGCCTCGACACGGCGTACAAGGACGGGCTGAAGAACACGGCCACCAAGGTCTTCTTCACCAACCACGCCGCCTTCGGCTACCTCGCCGAGCGCTACGGCCTCACCCAGGAGGCCATCAACGGCCTCGACCCGGAGAGCGAGCCCAGCCCCGCCCGGATCAAGGAGCTCCAGCAGGAGGCCAAGGCCGACGGCGTCACCACCGTCTTCTACGAGACACTGGTGTCCGACAAGACCGCGAAGACCCTCGCCAAGGACGCGGGCCTGAAGACGGACGTCCTCGATCCGCTGGAGGGCATCACCGACAAGTCCAAGGGCGAGGACTACGTCGGGGTCATGGAGGCCAACCTCAAGGCGCTGGAAACCGCCCTCGGCGCCAAGTAGGCAGCCCGGCCGGGCAGCCCGACCGGGCGGCCCGGCCCGTTCGATCGTTACGGAGGACATCGTGAGCGACGAGTCCGTCATATCCCTGCGCGGCGTCCGCGCCGAGCTGGGCTCACGCCCCGTCCTGCGCGGCATCGACCTCACCGTGCGGCGCGGCCAGGTGGTCGCGCTGCTCGGCGCCAACGGCTCGGGCAAGTCCACGGCCGTGCGCACGATCATCGGCCAGGTGCCGGTGACGGACGGGGAGATCGAGCTGTTCGGCACCCCCAGGCGCCGCTTCCGCGACTGGGCGCGCGTGGGCTACGTCCCGCAGCGCACCACGGCCGCGGGCGGCGTCCCCGCCACGGTGACCGAGGTGGTCTCCTCGGGCCGGCTCTCCCGGGCCCGCTTCGGCGTCCTGCGCAAAGCGGACCACGAGGCCGTACGCCGCGCCCTCGACCTGGTCGGCATGGCGGACCGCGCCAAGGACTCGGTGAACGCCCTCTCCGGCGGCCAGCACCAGCGCGTGCTGATCGCCCGCGCGCTCGCCGCCGAGCCCGAACTGCTGATCATGGACGAGCCGATGGCGGGCGTCGACCTGGCCAGCCAGGAGGTGCTGGCGGAAACCCTGCGGGGGCAGGTCGCGGCCGGCACCACCGTCCTCCTGGTCCTGCACGAGCTGGGCCCGCTGGAGCCGCTGATCGACCGGGCCGTGGTGCTCCGCGACGGCTGCGTCCTGCACGACGGCCCGCCGCCCGAGGCGGTCGGCCAGCACGCGCTGCCCGGCCACGACCACGTCCACCCGCACGCACCGGCGGGCGCCGAACCGATCCGCACCGGCCTGCTGAGCTGAGAAGGCGACGACCATGGAAATCCTGAACTACGCCTTCATGCAGCGGGCGCTGCTCGCCGCCGTCCTGGTCGGCATCACCGCCCCGGCCATCGGCATCTACCTGGTCCAGCGCCGTCAGGCCCTGATGGGCGACGGCATCGGCCACGTGGCGATGACCGGCGTCGGCCTCGGCTTCCTGCTCTCCTGGTCCCCGGTGTGGATGGCGACCCTGGTCTCCGTCCTCGGCGCGGTCCTCATGGAGCTGATCCGCTGGTACGGCAAGACCCGCGGCGACATCGCCCTCGCCATGCTCTTCTACGGCGGCATGGCGGGCGGCGTGATGTTCATCAACCTCGCGCCGGGCGGTTCCAACGCCAACCTCACCTCGTACCTCTTCGGCTCCCTGTCGACGGTCTCCGAGTCCGACGTCACCGCGATCTGCGTGCTGGCCGCCTTCGTGGTCCTCGTCACCGTGGGGCTGCGCCGCCAGCTGTTCGCCGTCAGCCAGGACGAGGAGTTCGCCCGGGTCACCGGCCTGCCGGTGCGCGTGCTGAACCTGCTGACGGCCGTGACGGCGGCGGTCACGGTGACCGTCGCGATGCGCGTCGTCGGCCTGCTCCTGGTCTCCGCGCTGATGGTGGTCCCGGTGGCCGCCGCCCAGCAGCTCACCCGCAGCTTCGCCGCCACCTTCGCGATCTCCGTCGCGCTCGGTGTGAGCGTGACCATCGGCGGCACGGTCACCTCGTACTACCAGGACGTGCCGCCCGGCGCGACGATCGTGCTGCTCACCATCGGCGCGTTCATCCTGCTGAGCCTGCTGGCCGCGCCGCTGGCCAGGCGACGCGCGCGGGCACTCGCCGCCGCGCGGCCCGCCGAGGATCCGGCGGAGTGCAAGATTCCGGCCACCAGGGGGGCCGCCGACGAGGTCGGCGTCTGACCGCGGGCCGACCGGGCTGGCACAATGGCCCGGCAAGCCGCGAAGACGTGAGGAGGAATCCAGTGACCACCGCTGGACCGCCCGTGAAGGGCCGCGCCACCCGGCAGCGGGCTGCCGTGTCGGCCGCCCTTCAGGAGGTCGAGGAGTTCCGCAGCGCACAGGAACTCCACGACATGCTCAAGCACAAGGGCGACGCGGTCGGGCTCACCACCGTCTACCGCACCCTTCAGTCCCTCGCCGACGCCGGCGAGGTCGACGTCCTGCGCACCGCCGAGGGCGAGTCCGTCTACCGGCGCTGCTCCACCGGCGACCATCACCACCACCTGGTCTGCCGCGCCTGCGGCAAGGCCGTCGAGGTGGAGGGCCCCGCCGTCGAGAAGTGGGCCGAGGCCATCGCCGCGGAGCACGGCTACGTCAACGTCGCGCACACGGTGGAGATCTTCGGCACCTGCGCCGACTGCGCGGTGGCCTCCGGCGGTTGAGCGGGGTGGGGCCGGGGCTGCGCCCCGGGCCCCTGTATCGGCCTGAACGGCCTCGTCCTCAAACGCCGGACGGGCTGGATTTGCCTTCCATGGCCAGGAGCTCCTCGTTGGGGATGGCGCCGCCGAAGCGGCGGTCCCGGGAGGCGAACTCCAGACAGGCCCGCCACAGGTCGCGCCGGTCGAAGTCGGGCCACAGGACGTCCTGGAAGACCATCTCCGCGTACGCGCTCTGCCAGAGCAGGTAGTTCGACGTCCGCTGCTCGCCGCTCGGCCGCAGGAACAGGTCCACGTCCGGCATGTCCGGGTAGTACAGGTACTTCGCGAGCGTCTTCTCGTTCACCTTCGACGGGTCGAGCTTCCCGGCCCGCACGTCCTCGGCGAGGGCCTGCGCCGCGTCGGCGATCTCGGCCCGCCCGCCGTAGTTCATGCAGAAGTACAGCGTGAGCCGGTCGTTGTCCTTGGTCTGCTCCTGCGCGACCTGGAGCTCCTTGGCCACCGACTTCCACAGCTTGGGCATCCGCCCCGCCCAGCGCACCCGCACCCCCAGCTCGTCGAGGGTGTCGCGGGACTTGCGGATGAAGTCGCGGTTGAAGTTCATCAGGAAGCGCACCTCTTCCGGCGAGCGCTTCCAGTTCTCGGTGGAGAAGGCGTACAGGGAGATGTTCCCCACGCCCATCTCGATCGCGCCCTGGAGCACGTCCATGACCTGCTCGGCGCCGACCTTGTGCCCCTCGGTGCGCGGCAACCCGCGCTCCTTGGCCCACCGGCCGTTGCCGTCCATGACGATCGCCACATGCTCCGGGACCAGCTCACCGAGCTTCGGGGGCCGCGCGCCGGAGGGGTGCGGCTCCGGCGTCCTGTACTCCCGGCGCTGCCGCCCCAGAATCCCGCGTACGGCCATCTCAGTTCTCTCCTACTTCTACTTCTCGACGTACCGCAGGGAGCGAAGTCCCCGCTCCAGGTGCCAGTGCAGGTAGGCGGAGACCAGTCCGCTCCCCTCCCGCACGTACCGCGGCTCGGCCGCGTCCGCCGTGCCCCAGTCTCCCGCAAGCAGCGCCCCGAGCAGTTCCAGGGCCTGCGGTGAGGGTACGACGCTGCCGGGCACGCGGCAGTCGACGCAGACGGAGCCGCCCGAGCCGACCGAGAAGAACCGGTTCGGACCGGGCAGACCGCACTTCGCGCAGTCCCCGAAGGTCGGGGCGTACCCGTTCACGGCCAGCGAGCGCAGCAGGAACGCGTCCAGCACCAGGTTCGGCGCGTGCTCGCCCCGGGCGAGGGTCCTGAGCGCGCCGACCAGCAGCAGGTACTGCTGCACCGCCGGCTCGCCCTCGTGGTCGGTGAACCGCTCGGCCGTCTCCAGCATGGCGGTCCCCGCGGTGTACCGCGCGTAGTCGGTCACGATCCCGCCACCGTACGGCGCGATCGTCTCGCTCTGCGTGCACAGCGGCAGCCCGCGCCCGACCAGCTCGCTGTTCTTCGAGAAGAACTGCACGTCCACGTGCGAGAACGGCTCCAGCCGCGCGCCGAACTTCGACTTCGTGCGCCGCACCCCGCGCGCCACGGCGCGTACGCGCCCGTGACCGCGCGTGAGCAGGGTGATGATCCGGTCCGCCTCACCCAGCTTCTGGGTGCGCAGCACGATGCCGTCGTCGCGGAACAGACTCATGCCGCCCATTCTCGCGCATGCTTCAAGGCACCTCGCCACGGCTCCGGGCGTTGGTGTACGCCGTCGCCGCGCTGAGCCGCTCCGACGCGGTGGCGTGGCGTACGTCACCCGGCTCGGCGTCCCACTCCCGCCCCCCGCCGTACGGCCGCATCTGCACGTACGGCCCCTCGTGCCCCATGACGACCCCGACCCGTCCGCTGCGGGTGTCCACGGCGTAGACCCCGACGGGCGGTGTCGTCGTCATCGCAGCACCGCCGCGAGGCGCTGCGCGGTCTCGACGGAACACCGGCCCAATTCGACGAGTGGGCAGGGTGCCTCCCGCGCAAGACTCACCGGGTCGAGCCCGAGTGAGGGCAGAACAATTCCTGCCTCCGCGAGCGCCGCGCGCAATTCTTTCACCGTGTCCTCCGCTCCTTCGACGCAGAGCGCCGAGTGCCGTGCTTCCATCGCGTTCCCTTTCCTTTACGGTTTCACTCTTCGTGTCCCCAGAATGCCGTGACGTGCCTACACTCGGCAGGAGTACGTGCACTACAAGTGCGGGTCAGCGCATGGGGGTTGGTTATGGCCAATGGTTCACGGCAGGCCGCGTGGGAGTTCTTCGGAGCGGAACTCAAACGTCGGCGGGAGGACGCCGGAATCACGCAAGTTGAGCTGGGAGCACGGGTTTTCGTCTCCGGTGGCTACATCGGCCAGTTCGAACAGGCAATTAGGAAACCACAGTTGGATGTGGCCCAGCGGATCGACCAGACACTACAAACCGACGGTATTTTCGAGCGACTGTGCCGGAAGCTCATTGATGATCCCCGGTATGCGGATTACTTCGCCGGGGTGGTCGAGCTGGAGCGGCTGGCGTCGGCGGTCTGCGACTTCGAGCCGACCGTGATTCCCGGGCTCCTCCAGACACCCGGCTATGCCAGGGCGCTCACCCTGGCCACACACCCCTTCTCGGCCGACGCGTTCGTCGAGGACAGGGTCGCGGCCCGCATGGAGCGGTCGCAAATCCTCGGCGACGCTACACGCCCCGTGTATTGGGCGGTGGTGCACGAGACCGTGCTCCGACTTCCGGTCGGCGGTCCTGAAGTGGCGGCGGCGGCGCTGGAGCACATGAGCGTGCTGGCCGCCGAACGCCAGGTACTGCTCCAGGTCTTACCCTTCTCGGCGGGCGCCCCTGCCAACAGTGGGTCCCTCAGGCTCATGGAGTTCGAGGACGCCCCGCCAACCGCCTATACAGAGACGTCGTTTTCAGGGAGCCTGCTGGACGATCCGGCGGTGGTGCACCGTGCCCGCCGAGCCTACGATCTGATCAGGGGCGCCGCACTGTCGCCGGAGACGTCCCTCGCCCTGGTCCGATCGGCGGCTGAGGAATTCAGACGATGCGCGAGTACGACCTGAGCTACGCCCGCTGGCGCAAGAGCACGTACAGCAACGGTGACGGCGGCAACTGCCTCGAAGTCACCGACGGAGTCCCCGGTGTCATACCCGTCCGGGACAGCAAGGTGGCCGACGGTCCCGTGATCGTCGTCGGGTCGGCGGCCTGGACGGAGTTCGTCCGCACCGTTGTTCAGTCCCGCCGAGCGGGTGTCTGAACAACTCGTCCGGCGCTTGAGTGGCCCCATGCTCACGCGCCGATCCGCCCTCGCCCTGTCCGCAGCCGCCACGACGCTTCTGACGCTGTCCGCCTGCGGCGGCGATGACGGGGAAGCCGCCGACCGGAAACCGACCCGGGCCGCTTCCTCCGCCCCGGCGGGCTCGGGGCAGCCGTCGGCGGCCGCCTCCTCGGCCGAGCCCGCGACCCCGGCGCAGCTGCTGCCGGCCTACCGGATCGCCTACGGCATGAGCAGCTCCCCGATGTGCAGCCACGTCGCCTGGGACGACCCGGGGTGCGGGAAGGACCTGACCGCCGCCGGGGAGCTCGCCGGTGCCATGGCCGAGAGCGTCAAACGGGACTTCCCGGACGGTCAGTACACGGACGTCGAGGACTCCGCGGGGCAGGTGGTGAAGGCGGTGAACACCGTCCGCAAGCTCGGCTGCTACGGCATGGGTTCCACACCGCCCAAGACCGACTCGGCCAAGCTGCGGGAGCTGTGCCCGTCCATGAGCACCATCGCCTCCCTCGCCTGGCTCAACTTCGAGAGCAACGTGACCCTCCCCTAGTCCGCACGACGCTCTCCCTAGGGGGCAACCCCCCGTAAATATCGGGATGTTGCCCGGATGTGGTGCCGCCCGGGCTTCCGCGAGGCTCCTCGCATGACGCAGCGCAAGCGAAGCAGAAGCATCCGCAACGCCGCCATCGTCGGCGTGTCCACCGCCCTCCTCGGCGTCACCGCGCCGGTGACCGCCTCCGCGGCGGCCGGGAGCACACCCGATGCCCTCACCTGGTCCGCCTGCGAGGGCACGGGGCTCGACCCCCGGCAGGAGTGCGCCACCCTCGACGTGCCGATGGACTACGCCGATCCCGACGGCCCCCGTATCGAGATGGCCGTCTCCCGCATCCCCGCCGAGAAGCCGGACGCCCGGCGCGGGGCCCTGCTGCTCATCGCCGGCGGGCCGGGCGGGTCGAGCCTCAACGACCCGTCGGGGAAGGGGCGGAAGCTCCCCCAGGATGTCCGCGACACCCACGACCTCATCGGGTTCGCACCGCGCGGCCTCGCGCCGTCCACTCCCGCCGACTGCGGGCTGGAGTACGGCGACCTAGCCACCTCCAGGCTGCGCCCCTGGCCCGCCCCCGACGGTTCGGTGGACGGGAACATGACCACCGCCCGGCGAATGGCCGACGCCTGTGCGCGCAACGGCGGCGAGCTGATCAAACACCTCAGCACCGCCAACGAGGCCCGCGACATCGACCGTCTCCGGGCCGCGCTCGGCGAGCGGAGGATCTCGGCGTGGGGAGTGTCGTACGGGACGTACGTCGGGTCCGTGTACGCGCAGTTGTTCCCGCACCGCACCGACCGGATCGTGCTGGACAGCGTCGACAACCCGGACCCGGCTCTGGTCAACCGTGCCTGGCTCGCGGCGCACGAGCGGGGCGTCGAGGACACCTTCCCGCACTTCGCCGCGTGGGCGTCGCAGCCCGGCAACCCGGACCGTGTGGCGGACCGGGCCGCCGACGTGCGGCCGCTGTTCCTGCGGCTCGCCGCCCGGCTCGACCGGGAGCCGATCCCGTGGCCCGGCGCCAATCCCGAGGAGCTGAACGGCAACGTGCTGCGCCAGACCATGCTGGACAGCTTCGCCGCCCCCAGCCGCTACCCGACGCTCGCCCGGCTGATGCGGGCCGCGGCCGAGGGCACCGTGCCGCCCGCGCCCCAGGCGCCGCCCGAGGCCGTGCTCCAGAACGTCGCCGCCGTGGGCGCCGGGGTGCTCTGCAACGACGTGGCATGGCCCAAGGGCCAGGCCGGATACGAGAAGGACGTCGCCGAGAGCCGCGCCAAGTACCCGCTCACCGCCGGGATGCCCCGCAACGCGATGCTCTGCGCGGCCTGGCCGTACCCGCCGCGTGAGGCACCGGTGCGGATCACCGACCGGGGGCCGTCCAACGTACTGCTCGTGCAGAACGAGCGGGACGTCAACACCCCGCTCGCCGGCGCGCTGCGGATGCGCGAGGCCCTCGGTCGCCGCGCCGTCATGGTGACCGTGGACTCCACCGGCCACGACGCCTACCTGGCCAACGGCAACGCCTGCGGGGACGCCACGGTCTCCCGCTTCCTGGCGACCGGGCAGCGGCCGGGCTCGGACGTCTACTGCGACTGAGACGTCTGCTGCGGCTGACCCGCGCCCGGCGTCACCAGGCCCGACTCGTAGGCCACGATCACGAGTTGGGCCCGGTCCCGTGCTTCCAGCTTGCCCATGATGCGGCTGACGTGGGTCTTCGCGGTGAGCGGGCTCAGGCCCAGGGCCTCGGCGATCTCCGTGTTGTTGAGGCCCCGGGCCACCAGGGTGAGGACCTGGCGTTCCCGCTCCGACAGGCAGTCGGGGCCCGATCCGGGCGGGTGGAGGGCCGACGGGCTGCGCAGGAAGCGCTCGATCAGGCGGGCCGTCGGGCCGGGTGAGAGAAGGGCGTCGCCCGCCGTCACCGTGCGGATGGCGTCCAGGAGTTCGGCCGGCTTCGTGTCCTTGACCAGGAATCCGGAGGCGCCCGCGTGGAGCGCCTCGACGATGTTCTCGTCGGTGTCGTAGGTGGTGAGGACCAGCACGCGGACCCCGGCGAGGTCCTCGTCGGCGGCGATCAGCCGGGTCGCCTCGATGCCGTCCAGGTCGGGCATGCGTACGTCCATGACGACCAGGTCGGCGCGCCGGGCGCGGGCCAGCTCCACGGCCTCGCGGCCGGTGCCGGCCTCGCCGACCACCTCCATGTCGGGGGCCGACGCCACCAGCAGGGCGAACGCCGCCCGGACGAGGTTCTGGTCGTCCGCCAGCAGCACGCGTATCGTCATCCGGTCTTCTCCGAGGTGATCGTCGTGGTCGTCGTCAGGGACGCGGCGGGCGTGGGCAGTACGGCCGTCACCTCGAAGCCGTCGGTGTCCTCGCGCGGTCCGGCGTCGAGTGTGCCACCGACGCTGCGGGCCCGCTCCCGCATGCCGACGAGGCCGAAGCCGGGGGTGCCCGCCGGGTCGGGTCCGGTGCCGTCGTCGGTGACGGACAGGCGCAGGACGCCCGGCCCGGCGTGCACCTCGACGAGGACGGACGGTTGTGGCCCCGCGTGCCGCACGACGTTGGTCAGCGCCTCCTGCGTGATGCGGTAGACGGCGGCGCCGACCGCGGGCGGTACCTCGTCGGCGTCCACCGACAGGTCCACGTGCGCTCCGGCGAGCCGGGCGCTCTCCGCCAGGTCGGACAGGCCGCGCAGTCCGGGCAGCGGGCCGCGGGCGTCGGGGACGGCGGCGGCGTCCTGCGCCCTGAGCACTTCGAGGGTGGTGCGCAGTTCGCCGCGCGCCGAGCGGCAGGTCTCGGCGATGTCGTCGAGCGCCTCGGCGACGGCCGCCCGGTCCAGGCGTTCGGGGTCGGCGGTCAGCACGTGGGCGGCGACCGAGGTCTGCACCCCGATGAGGGTGATGCTGTGCGCCAGCAGGTCGTGCAGGTCCCGGGCGACCCGCAGGCGCTCCTCGGCGACGCGCCGCCGGGCCTCCTCCTCGCGGGTGCGTTCGGCGCGTTCGGCGCGTTCCACGATGGAGGCGACGTACTGGCGGTAGTAGCGGACGTCGATGCCGCAGAAGAGGATGGCGATGACCCAGCCGGAGATGCGGATCAGTTCGAGGGCCTGGTGGGTGTTGACGGTGAGCATGATGCTCACCGAGACGGTGAGGACCGCGATGCCGGTCAGGATGGTGCGCAGGGGGCGGCCGGTGACGGCCAGCGTGTAGAGCGCCACGTAGGAGGCGGGGCCCACGGCGGCGTGGTTGTTGTCCAGCGCGTGGTAGGGCGCGACCAGGGCCACCAGCGCGGCGAGGACCAGCAGCGGGTGGCGCCGCCGCCACACGATCGGGAGGTGCGCGGCGGCCAGCAGCGTCCAGCCGAGCGCGTCCGGGCGGCGGCCCTCGTCGGTGAACAGCGCCAGGCAGACGGCGACGCCGAGGAGCACCGCGGCCAGTACGGCGTCGTTGCGGGTGCCGTGGGCGGCGGTGAGGGGATCACGGTTGATGACCGCCATGATCCGCTCGCCGATCCGGGGACGGGACCTTGCCTCGGTGGGTGCCTGCACGCGTCCATACTCCGCGACGGACGCGCCCCTCCG
Source organism: Streptomyces sp. CS113 (assembly GCF_002188365.1). NCBI lineage: Bacteria > Bacillati > Actinomycetota > Actinomycetes > Kitasatosporales > Streptomycetaceae > Streptomyces > Streptomyces sp. CS113. The sequence continues at coordinate 5,845,149 of NZ_KZ195574.1, read as the reverse complement.
GGAGGGGAGGGGCGCGTTCCGGTGGCCGGGCACCTCAGACACCGACGGGCTCCCGCGCGTCGTCCGGCGCGGAACGGCCGGGCTCCCGGGACAGCCGCCCCGGCCACCACACCCGGCGCCGCAGCGCGACACTGGCGCTGGTGACCAGGTAGGTGCGGACGAGGAAGGTGTCGAGCAGGACACCGACCGCGATGACGAAGCCCAGCTCGACCAGCTGCACCATCGGCATGCTGGTGAGCACGGCGAAGGTGGCCGCGAGGACCAGCCCGGCCGAGGCGATGACGCCGCCCGTGGTGCGCAGCGCGGACAGGGCGGCCTCGGTGGGCTGGGCGCCGTTCAGGGACTCCTCGCGCATCCGGTGCATCAGGAAGATGCCGTAGTCGACGCCGAGGGCGACCAGGAAGACGAAGGAGAGCAGGCCGAGCCCGGGGTCGGTGCCCTCGAAGCCGAAGAGGGGCTCGAAGACGAGGCCGCCGATGCCGAGGGCCGCTCCCCACACGGCGACGACGGCGGCGACCAGGATCAGCGGCGCGACCAGCGAGCGCAGCAGCACCGTGAGGATCAGCAGGACCGACAGGAGCACGATCGGTACGACGATGACGGTGTCCCGGGCGTTGGTGTCCTCCAGGTCGATCTGCTGGGCACTGGGGCCGCCGACGTAGGAGCCGTCGAGCTTGTCGCGCAGGGCCTCGATGGTGGCGGTCTCGGCGGCCGACTGGGGCGGTGCGGTGGCCAGGACGGTCAGCTCGGTCCAGCCGCCGCCGCTGCGCCCGGCCTCGGCGCTCTCGACGCCCTTGGTCGCGCGGATCTCGGTGAGCGCGGCCTCGGCGCGGCCGGTGGGGCTGATGACACTGATCGGCTGGGTGCCGGATTCCGGGTAGGCGTCGGCGAGGGTCTCCATCGCGGCGATCGCGTCGGGGCGGGTGGTGAAGGAGTCCTCCTGCTTGAGGTTGCCGGACAGGGCGAAGGTGCCCAGCGCGAGTGCGCCGAGCAGGACGGCGCCGCCCACCAGGACGGTGCGGGGCCGGCGTTCGGCGGAGCCGCCCATCGCGGTGAACAGCGAGCGGCGGGCCTTGGGCGTGCTGCCGTAGCGGGGCACCAGCGGCCAGAAGACCCGGCGGCCCAGCAGCACCAGCAGCGCGGGCAGCAGGGTCAGCATGGCGGCCAGCGCGCACAGCACGCCGACGGTGCCGAGCGGCCCCATGCCGCGGCTGGAGTTGAGGTCGGCGGCGAGCAGGCACAGGAGGCCGGCGGCGACGGTGCCGGAGGAGGCGAGCACGGCGGGCCCGCAGCCGCGCAGGGCGGCGAGCATCGCGTCGTACGGCCGCTCGATGCGGCGCAGTTCCTCGCGGTAGCGGGAGACCAGCAGCAGCGCGTAGTCGGTGCCGACGCCGAAGACGAGGATCGTCATGATGCCGCTGCTCTGGCCGGAGACGGCGGTGCCGAAGGTCTGGTTGAGGCCGTAGGCGACGCCCATGGAGAGGTAGTCGGCGAGTCCGGCGACGGCGAGCGGGACGAGCCACAGGAAGGGGCTGCGGTAGATGAGGATCAGCAGGAGCGCGACCACGGCCGCGGTGGTGTAGAGCAGGGGGCCGTCGAGGGAGTTGTAGACCTCGGAGGCGTCGGTGGCGAGCGCGCCGGAGCCGCCGACCTCGACGCCGAGCCCGTCGCCCCCTCGGGCGATGTCCCGTACGTCGTTGACGAGTGCGTCGCGGGCCTTCTCGTCCGTGCCGGGCTCGGTGGAGGCCACCGGGTACATGAGGGTGGTGCCGTCCTTGGACGGGATGCCCTGCGGGCGGCCGGTGAGTTCGTGCGCGGCGGCGATCTCGGCGACCTGCCCGGCGGCGGTCTCCCGGTCGGCGGCGGTCAGGCCGGTGTCGCGGTGGTAGACGAGGACCATCTCGGTGGCCTCGCCGCCCGGCAGCCGCTCCTGGATCTTGGCGACCTGCGTCGAGTCGGCGCTCGCGGGCAGGTAGTCGACGGCCCGGTCGCGCTGCACGTCGCCGAGTTTCGCCGCGAACGGCGAGGCGATCGCCAGCACGGCGATCCACAGTGCGAGCACCAGCCAGGGCACGGCCCGCCGCCGCCCCGCTCCTGTCGTTGTGGCCCCCATCTGGCGGGCCTCCCTCCGGTGGGTGTCTGGGTGTGTCTCCAGACTTCCGGCGGCGGGGTGCCGGCGCGTCGGGCGTAAGGGCGAGCCTCGGGCTACTGCCCGGGGAGACGTGGGGCCGTCGTTACTCCCCGGGGAGTACGGCGGCCCTCAGGCCCGGTCGACCATCCAGTTGCCGTCCTCCTCGTCGTCGACGCGCACCTCCAGTTCGCGCAGGCCCATGCCCGCGTCCCAGAGTTCCCTGAAGCGCTTGAGCCGGTCCCGTACGTAGTCCTGGCGCGCGGTGAGCCGGGTGCGCACGTTGACGTCCCGCAGGTCCTGCTCGATCTCGAACGACACCTCCTCGTCGTAGAGGATGAAGTCGTTGGTGGTGCCGCGCTGGAGGTGCGGGGGCAGTTCCGGCAGGACCGCGGCGCGGACGTCGATGCGGCGCAGTTCCTGCTCCTCGCACAGCCGCAGCAGCCGGTCGTCCAGTTCGCGGGCGCTCTCCAGCAGGAACAGGCGGCGTACCGCGACGCCCTGTTCGTCGATGGCCGCCTGCTGGGCGTCGAGGTAGCGCCCGGCGGGCTCGCTGTTCCAGAACTGCCGGTCGACGGAGGTGCTGGTGGCGAGGATGGAGTGCTCGGCGGCCTTGGTGAGGGTGAGCATCCAGTCGTGGTTCTCGCCGGGGCACTCGGCGCTCAGGTTGGTGAGGTCCGCCATGTGGCCGACCACCCGGGACATCTCCATGTGCACGAACGTGTGCAGGATGGAGGGGCTGGGCAGCAGGACGTCGGCGAAGCCCTTGGCCAGGTCGGGCACGCTGTCGATGCGGACCGGGTCCAGTGTGCGGGCGGCCTCGGCGGTCCGGTGGTCGACCTGGCTGACGTGCGTCTCGACGAGTTGCTTGACGTCCTCGGTGTGCCGGGTCAGGCCCGACTTCAGCTCGGTGTCGTACCGGCGGAGTCCGTCGCGTACGGCGGCGGTGTTCTCGGCGAGGGCGTCCTCCACCCGGCGGGTGTGCTCGTCCAGCCGGGTGTGCTCCGCCGGCCGGTCCGGTGCCGGGCGCGGGGCCAGGCCGAGGACGTACTGGACGGCCAGCGCGGCGGCGGCGCACAGCACGGCGGCCACGAACTGCCGCACGGTGCCATCGTCCGGGTCGAGGAGGGCCGCGACGCTCCAGAAGAGGCCGCCGACGACCAGGGCGACCAGCAGCATGCGGGCCCAGGGGGACTCCCCCCTCGGGTCGATCGGGTTGGTCGTGCGGGGCGTGTCGTCGGGTCGGGGTGACGGTGCCGTGCTCATCTCGCTCTCTCCCCCCGTTGGGATACGCGTCGGATCGTGCGGGGATGTGCGTGCGGTGACGGGCGTGCGGTGCTGCGCGTGCCGGACGGCGGGCCGCGGTCAGGGAGCCGGTTCCACCTCCCGGTGGGCTGCGGGAATGGCGTGCAGGGTGAGCTGGTCGCGGATGCGCTGCACCAGGGCCTGCCACTGCCGGGTGAAGCCGGGGCGCTCCTCCAGCGGGTCCCACAGCGCGGCCAGTTCGCGGCCGACCCGGGCGCCGGGCATCCACAGGTGCAGCAGATGGTCGACGGCCGGGCGCAGCGTCCGCACGACCGTGCCGGCGTCCTGGGCGGCCGAGGCGCCGAGACGGAGGCCGTCGAGCATGCGGACGACGGTGGTGAGCAGCCAGTCGTGCAGGGCGAGGTCGTCGCAGAGCGCGGCCAGTTCGGCGCCGGTGGTGTCCTCGGGCACGCGCAGGCGTACGGTGCGCAGTTCGTCCTCGGCGAGGGTGAACCGTTCCAGCGAGGGGCCCTCGCCGGGGGCGGCGGGCAGCGCCGCCCAGCGCAGCCGGGTGGGCCGGGAGCGGAACGGCGGGCGCTGGTCCAGCAGGGGGTGGCGCAGCACCCGGGTGAGCAGGCCGTCGGCGATGAGTCCGACGTCGAGGTCGCCGTGGCGGGGGCCGCCGAGGACGCCCTGGGCGACCGCCTCGTGCGGGAGCTTGCCGAGCGGTTCGACGACTCCGGGCCGCACCAGGTACTCGCCCCAGGGCCGCCGCTGGTCGGGGCCGGTGCCGGGCAGGCGGCAGTGCGCGGAGGTCTGGAGCACACGGCCCTCGGTGAGCGCGGCGTGCGCGGTGACGGTGCCGACGGCGCGGACGCGGGCGCCGTTGGCGCTGGGCAGCGGGCAGTCGACGCCGGTGAGGGTCTCGGGGGAACGCGCGTAGAGGCCGGGGCGCTCGGAGAGCAGGACGCGTTCGTCGGCGCGCAGGCCGAGGAGCTGGGCGGCGGAACGGATGTCGAGGGCCTGCCGGGCGGGCAGCAGACAGGTGCGGATCTCGCCGCAGGCGAGGACGGCGGGCGGGGTGCTCTGCCGCGGCGCCATGTCAGGGCCCCGAGTAGTACACGTAGGAGATGCGGTCGGCGACCGAGTCGGGGACGGCCATGCGTTCCTTCCCGGAGCGGTCGGCGACCTGCGCCAGTGCACCCGGGTCGACCTCGATCTGGTCGAGGATCACGCGGACGGCGTGCTCGACGGGCAGGAACCGGGTGGGCAGGACGGAGCAGGTGCGGTAGGCGGCGAAGGGGTCCGCGCGCTCGTTGAGCCTCAGCAGGGTGGGCAGCTCGTCCCACGTGTCGGGGAAGCCGCCGGCGGTGTGCGGCTGGGGGGCGAGGACCGCCTCGCCCTCGCTGCGCAGGAGTCCGAGGCGGGCGAGCTGCCACACGGCGGCGAGGAAGGGGCAGGACCACAGGCGCTGCCCGTCGGCGTCGTCGCTCCACAGCTCGACGTCGAGGAAGACGGAGTGGCGGCGGGCGGCGGTCTCGTGCGGGGGCTGCCAGACCACGGCCCGCTTCATGGCCTGCGGGGCGCGGGCGACGGGGCTGCGTTCGCCGTTGGCGAGCCAGCCGGTCTGCGCGGCCGGCGGCCGCAGGCCGTAGCTGCCGGGCGGCGGCGACTCGACGATGCGGGCGGCGACCGCCTCGGCGACGGGCACCTTGCCGGTGACGGCGCAGCCGGACTCGCGGGCCAGGTAGTCGACGGTCAGTCCGGCCCGCTCCGCCTCCGCGAGGAGCATGGGGACCACCTCGGCGGGGGTGGAGAAGCGGGTGAAGTAGTCGTCGATGAGGAAGCAGGTGCTGATCCGGGGCCGTTTGCCGCCGGCCCGGGCGGTGGCGGCGGTGCGGGCCGCCTCCACCCAGGGCCGTACTTCGGCGAAGTGCGCGCGCAGCCGTTCGGGTCCGGCCTCGAAGTCCTCCATGTAGAGGTGGCCCAGCTCCACGGAGAGGTGGGCCAGCGGCACCGACTGGGTGCGCGGCTCGGCGGCGGTCTCGCGGAACACGGGCTCCGTCACAGCCGCCCCCAGTGGGTGTCGTCCGTCAGGCGCCGGGCGATCTCCTCCAGCGCCTCCAGGGTCTCCTTGTTCGCTATCTGGGTGGAGAGGACGTCTTCCTCGGTGATGAGCTGCTCCTGCCACTGGAGGATGGGTTCCAGCGGCACGATGCCGAGGACGACGCTGTCGCCGATGCGCTGTTCGGCGGCGAGCCGGCGCAGCGCCTCGTCGCACGCCTGCATCCAGGTGGCCTGGGCGGTCGAACCCTGGGCCCACAGGGGCGACTCGGGGTCGGGCACGGCGGCCCGCACGAAGCGGATCGCGGCGCGCAGGTCGTCCTCGTCGTGACCGCGCTCGACACCGCCGCCGATGATGCCGTGCTCGGCGTGCACGAGTCCGGAGGCGGCGATGACGTGCTGGCGGGTCCAGCGGTGGAAGACCAGCCAGCGGAAGGGGATGTTGCGCATCCGGGGATGGGCGGTGGCGTCGAGGACCATGTCCACGGCGTAGCTGCGGCCGGCGCTGAGGTCGACGAAGGTGACGTCGAACTCGTTGTTGAGCTTGAGCAGCAGGTCGACGCAGCGCTCCAGGGCCTCCTCGCCGGTGGCGAACTCGCCGCCGCCCGCGTCGCCCGGGAACAGCACCAGGCGGCCGGACTGGTTGGGGCGGGCGCGCAGCAGGGGGTGCTCGGTCTGCCGCCAGACGTCGATGCGGACCGGTTCGGCGGTCTCGCCCTCCAGGTAGGAGTGCAGGCCGTGTTCCTCGGTGCCGCGCATGGCGCCGGGCACGTCGAAGACGGCGGCGGCGGTGGGCGAGCCGAAGTCGAAGTCGACGTAGGCGACGTGGTCACCGGTGAGTGCGCGCTGGTAGGCCAGGTTGGCACTGGTCACCGAGCGTCCCGTGCCTCCCTTGTCGGAGGCGGCGAAGACCAGCACGCTCACACCTCCTGGGCGGCGGCGCCCCTGGCCTGGGCCAGGGTGTCGAGTTCCTGGAGCACGGGCAGGGCCAGGGCGAACGCGGTCGCGGGCCGTTCGTCCACCATGCCGCGGGCGTGGTCGAGGCGGCTCTCGATACTTCGCATGGCCCTGGCTCTGCTGCCGTCGGCGGCGGCGGGTGCCTCCAGCTGCTCCTTGCCGAACAGGTGGGTGGCCTCGCTGAGCAGTTCCCGGGCCAGTTCGGCCAGGTCGGGGCTGCGGATGGGCTCCTGCTCGTACAGGATGCGGGCGGCGACGAGGCACTCGGTGACGCGCTCGGTGATGCTCCAGGACATGCGCAGTCCGGCGTCCTGGGCCTCGGGGTAGACGGCCTGGATGTTGTCCCAGAGGCCGGCGCCCTCCTCCTCGTCGATGCGCCGCTTCCACAGGTGCTCGAAGGACTGCTCGGCGAGGCGGAGCAGGCGGTCCTGGGCGCCGATGTTCCGGGAGAGTTCGGCGAGCTGGATGATCCGCTTGAGGAGCTGGGCGGAGAAGTCGGTCATCCGCCACAGGAGTTGGCCGCCGGCGCGTTCGGATCCGGCGAGCGGCATGGTGACGCCGGGGGTGTGCAGCAGCAGGGTCGGGTCGTTCTTGGTCATGCGGCTGGTGACCCGGCCCCGGTCGGCGAGGCGCTCCATGATGGCGACGGTGCGGGTGAGGTCGTCGTCGGTGGCCTTCCGGCGGACCAGGTCGTGGACGAGGATGGCCGCGACGGTCAGCGAGAAGTACTCGGACTCCAGGCGCAGGCCGGTGGTCTGCCAGGGCAGGTCCTCCAGGGGCCAGCGCTCGCCGCCGAAGCGGGCGATCGCGGACCAGTACTGCTGGCTCAGCTCCCAGCGCAGGCGCAGCATCTCGGCGAGTTTCTGCTGGTCCTCGTCGAGCAGGCCGAGGGTGAGGGTGCGGTCGGAGAAGAGGTCCTGGATGCCGTCGAGGGCGACGACGGTGAAGTACACGTAGGGCAGCCGGTCGGCGATGCCGTCGGGCTGGCCGGGGACGTCGACGGTCAGGTCGGTGATCTTCGGGGCGTCCTTGACGATGCCCCAGGCCCAGCCGCACTCGAAGAGCTGGCTCTCGTCGCGGATGCCCTCGTCGACCTGGATGCCCCGGGAGAGGCTCTCGATGATGGTGGCGCGCAGCGGGCGTAACCGGCGGGAGAACTGCTGGAGGACGATCCGGTCGGACTGCCCGCCCTGGCCGATGACCTGGATCAGCCGCTTGCCCTGCTCCGACTCGGCGTCGAAGACGTTCACGGAGAAGGACCGCAGCAGGCTGACCATCGCGGAGGTCAGCCGGGCGTTGGTGGCCTCCCGCAGCTCGGCGATGGCCCTGAGGACCTCGGGCCGGGTGGTGGTGCCCTCGTAGACCTTGAGGAAGCCGAGGGTCGCCAGGCAGAGCGTGACGGACATGGAGTAGGAGTCGACCACGCCCAGCTGGCGCTGTTCGTGGCTGACCGTGCCGCCGGACTCGGAGGGCCGGAAGTAGTGGCCGCCGGAGAAGGTGGGGCTGTCGTCCGTGCCGGTGTGGGTGCGCATGAACTGGGTCAGCGCGGCGATCAGGTTGGGCGGGATCTCCAGCCGGCTGCCGACCCGGTCGAGGGCGCGCAGGACGTCACGTTCGGTGGTGTCCGGCTGGTCGAGCCGGAAGGCGGGGACCTCGGTGGCCGGATACAGCAGGCAGAGCAGGCGTTCGGCGTCGGCGACGCTGCTCAGTCCGTCGGTGTCCCCCCGGACGAGCTTCCCGTCGTCGAACGAATGACGGGCCATGGCCTGCCAGATGTCCAGCAGGTGCTGCCGTGGCTTGATCTGCATCCCCGCACCCCTCGTACAGAACTCGTTGCCCGGTGTTCGGCACGTCCCCGTCGCGATGGTCCCCGTTGAGCATGTCCCCGTTCCTACGGGGCGGCAATCGCCGAATTGCGCCGTCCCAGGGCGAGGAGCATGCCTTCGTGCCCCGGCCGCACCGAGTGGTGCAGATCGTGGATCTCCAGCTCCCCGGTGAACGACTCCAGGCTCAGTCGGACCGTTTCCTCGTTCACCCGGTAGGCCGGGTAGTCGTGGGCGCCGACGCGGTAGCCGACGGACTCCTTCATGAAGGCGGCGGCGAACGGCGCGCCCTGGTCGAGGGCGTTCATGAAGCAGCGCACGCCCCGGTGGAACTCCTCGGGCGCCTCGGACATGGAGTCGGCGACGAAGAACATGGTCCCCAGGGACCAGCGCCGGTCCCCGCCCTCCAGGTCGAACAGGTTGCCGCGCTCCACGCGGACGATCTCGCCGACCCGTGGCCTGGGCTCCACCGCGGCGTAGGCGGGAACCTTGCGCAGCTCGTCCCAGAAGGGGTCCCAGGCGATGTCGTACCCGGCCGGGGAGACCTGCTTCTCCAGGTATTCGACGTTCGGGCGGGCGTATTCCAGCAGGAGCAGCTTCTCGCACCAGGGGAGCATGGACAGGGCCGGGTACAGGTTGGCCCCGGCGCCGACGTCGATGCCGCGCGCGGAGCGCGGGGGGGCTCCCTCGAAGCAGCGGGTGAAGTAGTCGCGCATCAACCGGACGATCAGCAGGTCCACTTCGAGTGGCGTCCGGTAGTTGTTGTCGACGTACACCTCTGGATCGAACTTCGACCAAGGCGCGTCGGCGTTGCGATCCATAGTCGTCACCCTGCCACGTTCCATTCGATTTTGGACAAACCCCCACTACCGTTCACAGTAAGTGACCCGACCACTACGGAACAGTGGGGGAATACGCCATCCTCTTCCGCCCGGCGCACGTCGGGCGCATGGTCGCACACCCGAACTCGCCCTTGCATGCGGGAAGTTGGACGCTCACTCTAGCCAGAAGCAGACACTGGCCGCCACATGAGTCCTTCACTCGACCGTGTGCGGCCCGGATGCCCACGAGTTGACGCAGTCTGATCAGGGGGTTGCATGACCGCCGAACCGCTGGAACGTTCCCTCGACCACCACGACCAGCTCACCCGCCCCGGCCTGCCACCGGACGACCTGCCACTGGACCTGCGCACGGCACGGGAGTCCGACCTGCCGGAACTGCGGCGGCTGGACGAGGAGGTCTTCCAGGATTTCGCCTATCCCGGGTTCCTGCTGCGCCAGCTCTTCGACATGTACGAGGAGCACTTCCTCGTCCTCGACGACGGCACGGGCCGGCTGCGCGGCTACGTGCTGGCGGCCACCCGGACGCTCGGCACGGACAGCTGGATACTCGGGCTGTGCGTGACCCTGGACCGGCGCCGCCACGGGCTGGGCCGGGAGCTGATGAGGGAGGTGCTGAGCCGGTTGCGCCGGGACGGCATACAGGTGGTCCGCCTCACCGTGGAGCCCGCCAACCTCGCCGCCATCTTCCTCTACCGCTCCCTGGGCTTCCGCCCCGAGGAGCCCGACGGCGGCCTGCGTCCGGACTACTTCGGACCGGGCATGCACCGCCAGATCATGCGCCTGGATCTCGCGCCGGACCAGGGCCTGCCCTAGGAGCGCGTGCCCGCCGAATCCAGGAGGCGGGCGACGTCGTCGGAGCAGAGGGTCAGGGCCGCGCCGACGGTGGCCAGGGCGTCGCGCTCGGCGGGGGTGTAGGGGCCGTCGGCCAGGGCGATGCGGGCACCCTGGAGCAGGATCGACTCGCGGCCGACGGCGGCGAGGTGCGGTGCCAGCGGGTCGAGCGCCTCGTGCAGTTCTATCGCCAGGCCCGGCACGCAGGGTTCGCCGCGGACCCGGCCGGTGTCCGCCTCCAGTGCCTCGACCAGCGCGTTCAGCTGGTCCTCGGTGCAGTCCTCGAAGCCGGCCGCGCGCACCGCGACGGTCGCGGTCTCCAGCGAGGTGCGGGAGCAGGTGCCGCCCGCGGTGAGGACCGCCAGGGCGACGGTGTGCACGGCGTCGCGGAGCATCGCGGAGAAGCGCGTGGTGGTCGGGTGGTCGAGGACGTCGGTGCCGTAGTGGCGGCGGCAGGCCGCGCACTCGACGGTCGGCGCGGACTCGCCGCGGGGCAGGACGGGCACACCGAGCAGGGTGAAGCGGCGGCGGCCGGTGAGCCGCGCGTAGTTGCGGTCGCCGCCGCAGCCGGGGCAGAAGAACTCGCCGTCGCCGACGGGCGTCCACGCGGTGCGGGTGCCCAGGATGCGTGGCAGCCGGGCAGCTCGTCCGTTCGGTCCCCGTCCAGGCAGCACGTCGCACCTCCATAACGGCGCGACAGCATCGTCGCGCTGGCGTGATGTTAGCCACATCACCGACGTGGAGTCAGTACCCAGGACGAGACCTTCCGTGACCATCACAGATATATGGCCGGTATATGACGGGGTCCCGCCCACCGGTTTCCGGCGGGCGGGACCTCAAACCGCTGATTCGGCTGGTCAGCGAGTCGCGCGGTTGACGGCGGAGACGACGGCCTTCAGCGAGGCGCGCGTGGTGTTCGCGTCGATTCCGATGCCCCACAGCACCTTGTCGCCGATGGCGCACTCGATGTAGGAGGCGGCCTGCGCGGAGGCCCCCTCGCTCATCGTGTGCTCCTGGTAGTCCAGCAGCCGTACGTCGATGCCGACGCCCTGGAGCGCGTGGAAGAACGCCGAGATCGGGCCGTTGCCGGTGCCGACCAGGGTGGTCTCCGCACCGTCGACCGTGGCGTCGACGGTGAGGGTGTCGACGCCGTCGCGGTCGGTGGTGGTCTGCCCGTTGGCCACCTGGATGCGGCCCCAGGGGTTGTCCGGGTTGGGCAGGTACTCGTCCTGGAAGACGTCCCAGATCGCGGTCGGGGTGATCTCGCCGCCCTCGGCGTCGGTCTTGGCCTGGATGAGCTTCGAGAACTCGATCTGCATCCGGCGCGGCAGGTCCAGGCTGTGGTCGTTCTTCAGGACGTAGGCGATGCCGCCCTTGCCGGACTGCGAGTTGACGCGGATGACCGCCTCGTAGGAGCGGCCGACGTCCTTGGGGTCGATGGGCAGGTACGGCACGGCCCACTCGATGTCGTCGACGGTGACGCCCTTGGCCTTGGCGTCGGCCTCCATGGCGTCGAAGCCCTTCTTGATGGCGTCCTGGTGGGAGCCGGAGAAGGACGTGTAGACCAGGTCGCCCACGTACGGGTGGCGCGGGTGGACCTCCATCTGGTTGCAGTACTCCCACGTGCGACGGATCTCGTCGATGTCGGAGAAGTCGATCTGCGGGTCGACGCCCTGGGAGAACAGGTTCATGCCCAGGGTGACCAGGTCGACGTTGCCGGTGCGCTCGCCCTGCCCGAACAGGCAGCCCTCGACGCGGTCGGCGCCGGCCATCAGCGCCAGCTCGGCCGCCGCCACCGCCGTACCGCGGTCGTTGTGCGGGTGGACGGACAGGCAGACGTGCTCGCGGCGGGACAGGTTGCGGCCCATCCACTCGAAGCGGTCGGCGTGCGTGGACGGCGTCGAACGCTCCACCGTGGCGGGCAGGTTGAGGATGATCTCGCGGCCGGGGCCGGGCTGGTAGGTGTCCATCACCGCCTCGCAGACCTCCAGGGCGAAGTCCAGCTCGGTGTCGGTGAAGATCTCCGGGCTGTACTGGTAGCCGAACTCGGTCTCGGGGCCCAGCAGTTTCTCGGCGTACTCCATGACCAGGCGGGTGCCGTCGACCGCGATCTGCTTGATGTCGTCCCTCGAGGCGCGGAAGACGACCCGGCGGAAGACCGGGGCGGTCGCGTTGTACAGGTGGACGGTGGCCCGCTTGGCGCCCTTCAGGGACTCCACCGTGCGCTCGATCAGGTCCTCGCGGGCCTGGGTCAGTACGGAGATGGTGACGTCGTCCGGGATGGCGCCGGGCTCCTCGATGATGGAGCGCACGAAGTCGAAGTCGGTCTGGCCGGAGGCCGGGAAGCCGACCTCGATCTCCTTGTAGCCCATCTTGACCAGCAGGTCGAACATGGCGCGCTTGCGGACCGGCGACATGGGGTCGATCAGGGCCTGGTTGCCGTCGCGCAGGTCGGTCGAGAGCCAGCGGGGAGCGGTGGTGATCCGCTGGTCCGGCCAGGTGCGGTCGGCGATGCCGACCTGGTCGTAGCCGCGGTACTTGCCGGTCGGCATGGGGCTGGGCTGCTGGCGGTTGGCCATGATGGCGTGGGCTCCTCGTGATGTCCGCGGATCTCGGCGGTGTCCGCGTCGTCCGCGTGTCCGGAAGGACGGCCGACGGCACCACCAAGCTCCGCGGGGAGGGAGTCGGCCTCTACAGGCCCTCGCCGCGGCAGCTAAGGAGAAGCAGCCCGAATCGCATGATGCCCAGCACCTTAGCCGAGTCACGCGGGTCACGCGGGTCCGTATCAGTATGCGGGACCGAGGGGGCAAGCGGGACAAAAAGTGCCGTATACCACTCCCGGCCGGGCCGCGGGGACACCTTGGCGCCCCTGTGCATCAATCGTGGTTGCGGGTGGTGACAGTGCGGTCACGCAGTGCGAGAGTGCCGGACATGACGACATACGGGGGCTTCCGGCCCGTCTTCTGCACCATCGTCCCGCCCCACGTCCTCGACCGGCTCGCCCGGAACGCGGACCCGGTGCTGGCCGGGCCCGCCCGCCGCACCCTCCAGCGCGACGCCCTGGAGCGCACCCGCCGCGGCCTGACCACGGTCATCGGCGCGCCCTCGGTGGCCCCGCGCGCGGGTGCCGAGCCCGAGAAGCCGCAGCGCACGATCTACGACGCCCGGCACGGCACCGACCTGCCCGGCCGCGAGGTGCGCGGCGAGGGCGAGGAGCCCGGCCAGGACGCCACCGTCAACCGTGCCTACGCGGGTCTGGGCGCCACCTTCGAGCACTACCTCACGGTGTACCGGCGCAACTCCATCGACGGTCAGGGCCTGCCGCTGGACGCGACCGTGCACTACGACCGCGAGTACAACAACGCCTTCTGGAACGGCGAGCAGATGGTCTTCGGCGACGGGGACGGGGAGATCTTCCTCGACTTCACCATCGCCCTGGACGTGATCGGCCACGAGCTGACCCACGGCGTCACCCAGCACACCGCCAACCTGACCTACTACGGCCAGCCCGGCGCCCTGAACGAGTCGGTGTCGGACGTCTTCGGCTCCCTCATCAAGCAGTACTCGCTCGGCCAGACCGCCGCGGACGCCGACTGGCTGATCGGCGCCGGGCTGCTCACCCCGCGCGTCACGGGCGAGGCGCTGCGTTCCATGAAGGCGCCGGGCACGGCCTACGACGACGACGTGCTCGGCAAGGACCCGCAGCCCGCGACGATGGACGACTTCGTGCGCACCGGCCGCGACAACGGCGGTGTGCACATCAACTCCGGCATCCCCAATCACGCCTTCTACCTGCTCGCCACCGCGCTCGGCGGGCACGCCTGGGAGCGGGCCGGGCAGATCTGGTACGACGTGCTGACCGGCGGCGAGCTGGCCGAGGACGCGCTGTTCGCGGACTTCGCGGCGCTGACGCTGAAGGCCGCCCGGGAGCGCTACGGCGACGGGGACGAACTGGAGGCGGTCGGCAAGGCCTGGGAGCAGGTCGGGGTGCGGACGCCGTAGTTCCGTACTAGACACGGGTCCATGCGGATTCAGGTGAGGCGCACAGGAGGCTTCGCGGGCATCGAACGCCACGCGGAGGTCGAGACCGGGGGACGCCCCGACGCGGACGAGTGGCACGCCCTGGCCGAACGGGCGGTCGCCGACGGCCGGACCACCCCGCCGGTCGGGGTGCCGGACGGGTTCAGCTACCAGCTCACCGTGGACGGGAGGACCGTGTACGCCGCCGACCCGCGGCTGACGGAGGAGCAGCGCGCGCTGATCTCCCGGGTGCTGAAGGAGGGTGCGTAGGCCGGCCGAGTCGGTTGTCGCGCACGGGCGTTGACTTCCGTTACCGGGGGTACGGATGATCCGCGCATGGCGACTGACGCGATGCCGTCGAACCCGATGCCGTCCAACCCGATGCCGCGGTTCCCGGACGGCTTCCTGTGGGGCGTGTCCACGTCCGCGCACCAGATCGAGGGCGCGGCCGGGCTGCGGGCGCCGTCCGTGTGGGACGCCTTCACGGCCGAGCCCGGCCGGGTGAAGGACGGCTCGACGGCGGCGGTGGCCTGCGACCACTACCACCGCTACCGCGAGGACGTGGCCCTGCTCGCGGACCTCGGCGTGGACGCCTACCGCTTCTCGGTCTCCTGGCCCCGGGTGGACTCCCCCGGCGGCCTGGACTTCTACGACCGCCTGGTGGACGAGCTGTGCGCGGCGGGCGTGCGCCCGGTCCCGACGCTCTTCCACTGGGACCTGCCGGCGGGTCTGGACTGGCTGGAGCGGGACACGGCCGCCCGGTTCGCGCAGTACGTGTCGGTCGTCGCGGGGCGCCTCGGCGACCGGGTCGGCAAGTGGATCACCCTCAACGAGCCCGCCGAGCACACCCTCCTCGGCCACGCCCTGGGCATCCACGCCCCCGGCCGCGAGCTGCTGTTCGACGCCCTCCCGGCCGCCCACCACCAGCTCCTGGCGCACGGCCTGGCCGTACGGGCGCTGCGCGCGGCGGGCGCGACGGACGTCGGGATCGCCAACTCGCACGGCCCAACCTGGCCCGCCTCGGACGACCCGGCCGACCGGGAGGCGGCGGAGTTCTACGACCTCCTGCTGAACCGGATGTTCGCCGACCCGCTCCTGACCGGGCGGTACCCGGAGGGCATCGGCGAGCTCATGCCCGGTTCCGCCGAACGGGTCGCGGCCGACCTGGAGATCATCGCCGAGCCGCTGGACTGGTACGGCGTGAACTACTACGCGCCGACCCGGGTGGGCGCCCCGCGGGGCGCGGAGATCGAGTTCGGCGGGGTGACGCTCCCGGCCGAACTGCCCTTCTCGGTGCGCGAGATCGACGGCAGGCCGCTCACGGACTTCGGCTGGCCCGTGGTCCCGGAGGGGCTGACGGAGCTGCTCACCGGTTTCCGCGACCGCTACGGCGACCGGCTCCCACCGGTCGTGATCACCGAGAACGGCTGCTCCTACGAGGGCCTCGACGACCGGGACCGCATCACCTACCTCGACGGGCACGTGCGCGCCCTGCACCGGGCGATCGAGGCGGGTGTCGACGTGCGCGGTTACTTCGTGTGGTCGCTCCTGGACAATTTCGAGTGGGCCGAGGGGTACGCCCGCCGCTTCGGACTGGTCCACGTGGACTTCGAGACGCTCCGGCGCACGCCCAAGGCGTCGTACGGCTGGTTCCGGGATCTGCTCCGCGGGCAGCGGCGGGTACCGGTCGGATAAACCCCTCGGTGCTGTCGGCGGGGAGTCGTACGCTGGAGGCAGCAGACACACCCGTCACGCGGCGACGCCGCAGAGGAGGACGAGCAGGCCTAGAGCGCCGGCCCATGACTCAGACACCCTCAGCCCACACCCCCGCGCAGGGGCAGGCGAGCGCACGGATCAGCGTCCCCGCCCAGCACCCCATGGTGACCGTACTGGGCTCCGGAGACTCCCTCCTGCGCGTGATCGAGAAGGCCTTCCCGGCGGCCGACATCCATGTCCGGGGCAATGAGATCAGCGCCGTCGGCGACACCCATGAGGTCGCCCTCGTACAGCGCGTGTTCGACGAGATGATGCTGGTGCTGCGCACCGGACAGCCGATGACGGAGGACGCAGTGGAACGCTCGATCGCCATGCTCAAGGCGAGCGAGAACGGGGAGAGCGACGGCCAGGAGACCCCGGCCGAGGTGCTCACGCAGAACATCCTGTCCTCGCGCGGCCGCACGATCCGCCCCAAGACGCTCAACCAGAAGCGGTACGTCGACGCGATCGACAAGCACACCATCGTCTTCGGCATCGGCCCCGCGGGCACCGGCAAGACCTACCTGGCGATGGCCAAGGCGGTGCAGGCCCTCCAGTCCAAGCAGGTCAACCGCATCATCCTGACCCGCCCGGCGGTCGAGGCCGGTGAGCGGCTCGGCTTCCTGCCGGGCACGCTCTACGAGAAGATCGACCCGTATCTGCGCCCGCTGTACGACGCGCTGCACGACATGCTCGACCCCGACTCGATCCCGCGGCTGATGGCGGCGGGCACGATCGAGGTCGCGCCGCTGGCGTACATGCGCGGCCGCACGCTGAACGACGCCTTCATCATCCTGGACGAGGCCCAGAACACCAGCCCCGAGCAGATGAAGATGTTCCTCACCCGGCTCGGCTTCGAGTCGAAGATCGTGATCACGGGTGACGTGACCCAGGTCGACCTGCCGGGCGGCACGAAGTCGGGTCTGCGGCAGGTGCAGGAGATCCTGGAGGGCGTCGAGGACGTCCACTTCTCCCGGCTCACGTCGCACGACGTCGTCCGGCACAAGCTGGTGGGCCGTATCGTCGACGCCTACGAGCAGTACGACAGCAGGAACGGCACCGAGAACGGCGGCCACAACGGCGGCCGGACACCGAGACACGGTGCCAAGGCCAAGGGGAAGTAGACCAGCACGACCATGTCGATCGACGTCAACAACGAGTCCGGAACCGAGGTCGACGAGCAGGCGATCCTCGACATCGCCCGCTATGCGCTCGCGCGGATGCGCATCCACCCGCTCTCCGAGCTCTCGGTGATCGTCGTGGACGCCGGCGCCATGGAGCAGCTGCACATCCAGTGGATGGACCTGCCGGGGCCCACCGACGTGATGTCCTTCCCGATGGACGAGCTGCGTCCGCCGTCCAAGGACGAGGAGGAGGCTCCGCAGGGGCTGCTCGGCGACATCGTGCTCTGCCCGGAGGTGGCCGCCAAGCAGGGCGCCGAGGCGCCGACGGAGCACTCCATGGACGAGGAGCTCCAGCTCCTGACCGTCCACGGGGTGCTGCACCTGCTCGGGTACGACCACGAGGAGCCGGACGAGAAGGCCGAGATGTTCGGTCTTCAGGCCGCGATCGTGGACGGCTGGCGTGCGGAGCGGGGCCTGACCGGCCCCTCCCCGGCCCCGACGGTCTCATGAGCCTCCCGCTCGTCGCCGGTGCCGTCGCCCTGGTGGTGGTCGCCTGGCTGGCCGCGTGCGCGGAGGCGGGGCTCGCCAGGGTCTCCAGCTTCCGCGCCGAGGAGGCGGTGCGGTCCGGGCGCCGGGGCGGCGAGAAGCTCGCCCAGGTCGCCGCGGACCCGACGCGCTACCTCAACGTGGCGCTGCTGGTCCGCGTCGCCTGCGAGATGGCGGCCGCCGCGCTGGTCACGTACGCCTGCCTGCGGGAGTTCGCGCACACCACCGAGGCCCTGCTCATCGCGATCGCGGTGATGGTGCTCGTCTCCTACGTCGCCGTCGGGGTGTCCCCGCGCACCATCGGGCGCCAGCACCCGCTGAACACGGCGACCGCGGCGGCGTACGTGCTGCTGCCGCTGGCCCGGATCATGGGCCCGATCCCCTCGCTGCTCATCCTCATCGGCAACGCGCTCACGCCCGGCAAGGGCTTCCGCCGCGGCCCCTTCGCCTCGGAGGCGGAGCTGCGGGCGCTGGTGGACTACGCCGAGAAGGAGTCCCTGATCGAGGCCGAGGAGCGCCGCATGGTGCACTCGGTGTTCGAGCTGGGCGACACCCTCGTGCGGGAGGTCATGGTGCCGCGCACCGACCTCGTCGTCATCGAGCGCTACAAGACCATCCGGCAGGCCCTCACCCTCGCCCTGCGCTCCGGTTTCTCCCGGATACCGGTGACCGGCGACAGCGAGGACGACGTCGTCGGCATCGTCTACCTGAAGGACCTGGTCCGCAGGACGCACATCAGCCGGGACGCGGAGAGCGACCTGGTCTCCACCGCGATGCGCCCGGCGTCCTTCGTGCCGGACACCAAGAACGCCGGTGACCTGCTGCGCGAGATGCAGAAGGAACGCAACCACGTCGCCGTCGTCATCGACGAGTACGGCGGCACGGCCGGCATCGTCACCATCGAGGACATCCTGGAGGAGATCGTCGGCGAGATCACCGACGAGTACGACCGGGAGCTGCCGCCGGTGGAGGTGCTGGGCGGGGACCGCTTCCGGGTCACCGCGCGCCTGGACATCGGCGACCTGGGCGAGCTGTACGGCCTGGACGAGTACGACGACGAGGACGTGGAGACGGTGGGCGGTCTGCTCGCCAAGGCGCTGGGCCGGGTCCCGATCGCCGGGGCCTCGTCGATCGTCGAGCTGCCCGACGGCCGGGAGCTGCGGCTGACGGCGGAGGCCGCGGCCGGCCGCCGGAACAAGATCGTGACGGTGCTGGTGGAGCCGGTGACCGCGGCGAAGCCGGCCGAGGAGGCGGTGCCGGAATGACCCCCGGGGAGCTGCGCGACTTCTGCCTGTCCTTCAACGCGGCGGTGGAGGACTTCCCCTTCAGTCCGGAGATCTCGGTCTTCAAGGTGCTGGGGAAGATGTTCGCGCTCACCTCCCTGGACGGGCGGCCGCTCACGGTCAACCTCAAGTGCGATCCGGACGACGCGCTCCGGCTGCGCGCCGACCACCCGGGGCTGATCGTTCCCGGGTGGCACATGAACAAGCGGCACTGGAACACGGTGACGGTGGGCGCCGGGCCGGACGCGGCACGGCTCCCGGACCGTGTCGTCCGGGAGCTCGTGGAGGACTCGTACGACCTCGTCGTCGCGGGACTGCCGCGTGCCGAACGGCTCCGTCTCGACCGCCCCTGAGGGCCGGCGCGGGGCGATGTACCCGGTGGCGGGGTGAGCGGTCCGGCACCCGGCGGGGCTCCGTATGCTCACCCCATGACCACCGAGACTCCCGGCCTCGACCCCGAGGACCGCAAGATCGTCACCCTCGCCCGCTCGGCCCGCGCCCGCAACGGCGTGCCCGAGGGCGCGGCCGTACGCGACGAGACCGGCCGCACGTACGTCGCCGGGACCGTCGACCTGGACTCCCTCAAGCTCAGCGCCCTGCGTACGGCGGTGGCGATGGCGGTGGCGTCCGGCGCGAAGTCGCTGGAGGCGGCGGCCGTGGTGACGGAGGCTGAGTCGGCGTCGGAGGAGGACCGGGCGGCGGTACGGGACCTGGGCGGGGCGGGGACGCCGGTCCTGGTGGCCGCGCCGGACGGCACGGTCCGCGCCACGGTGAGCGCGGGCTGACCGCCGCGGGCCCGGCGGACGACCACGGTGGTGCGGCGGGGCTCCGGGGATCAGGGACAATGGGCGCCATGAGCGTTCGTACCCAGTCATCCGAAGAACCGGCCGAGGCTGTTCACCGGGCCGGCTTCGCCTGCTTCGTGGGCCGTCCCAACGCGGGCAAGTCCACCCTCACGAACGCTCTGGTCGGGAAGAAGGTGGCGATCACCTCGAACCGCCCGCAGACCACCCGGCACACGGTGCGGGGCATCGTGCACCGCGAGGACGCGCAGCTGATCCTGGTGGACACCCCGGGGCTGCACAAGCCGCGCACGCTGCTGGGCGAGCGGCTGAACGACGTGGTGCGCACCACGTGGGCCGAGGTGGACGTGATCGGCTTCTGCCTGCCGGCGAACGAGAAGCTGGGTCCCGGTGACCGCTTCATCGCCAAGGAGCTGGCGGGGATCCGGAAGGCCCCGAAGGTCGCGATCGTCACCAAGACCGACCTGGTGGACTCCAAGACGCTGGCCGAGCAGCTGATCGCGGTCGACCAGCTGGGCAAGGAGCTGGGGTTCACCTGGGCGGAGATCGTCCCGGTGTCCGCCACGGCGAACCAGCAGGTGGACCTGCTCGCCGACCTCCTCACCCCGCTGCTGCCCGAGGGCCCGGCGCTCTACCCCGAGGGCGACCTGACGGACGAACCGGAGCAGGTCATGGTCGCCGAGCTGATCCGGGAGGCCGCGCTGGAGGGCGTGAGGGACGAGCTGCCGCACTCCATCGCGGTGGTCGTCGAGGAGATGCTCCCGCGCGAGGACCGCCCCGCGGACAAGCCGCTCCTGGACATCCACGCCAACGTCTACATCGAGCGCCCCAGCCAGAAGGGCATCATCATCGGCCCCAAGGGCAAGCGCCTGAAGGACGTCGGCATCAAGTCCCGCAAGCAGATCGAGGCGCTCCTCGGTACCCCGGTCTTCCTCGACCTGCACGTCAAGGTCGCCAAGGACTGGCAGCGCGACCCGAAGCAGCTGCGGCGCCTCGGGTTCTGAGCCGCCCCGGCGGCTCCCGCCGTCAGGGCGTCGGAGGGCGGAAGCCGACGGTGGGGACCGCGCGGCGCAGCGGCCACGGGGCCACCAGGTCGTCCGGGACCAGGCCGGCCAGGAACGCGTAGCGGCTGAGGGCGGCCGGGTCCTGGTCCTCCAGCGACTGGACCTTGCGCCACCAGGTCGCGATCTCGCCCCAGCCGGGCGCCGACAGCGAGCCGCCGAACTCCTGGACGGAGAGGGCGGCGGTCAGTCCGGCGAAGGCCAGGCGGTCGGCGAGCGGCCAGCCGGCCAGGGTGCCGGTGACGAAGCCGGCCACGAACACGTCCCCGGCGCCGGTCGGGTCCAGGGCCTCGACCTCGATGGCCGGGACCTCGGCGCTCTCCCCCGTGCGCCGGTCCACCGCGTAGGCGCCGTCCGCGCCGAGGGTGACCACGGCGAGCGGCACGTGCTCGGTCAGGGCGTGCGCGGCGGCGCGGGGGCAGGTGGCGCCGGTGTAGCGCATGGCCTCCTCCGCGTTGGGCAGGAAGGCCTCGCAGTGCGCCAGGTCGGGCAGCGCGGCCAGGTCCCAGGCGCCGGTGTCGTCCCAGCCGACGTCGGCGAAGACCCGGGTGCCGCGGGCGGCGGCCCGGGCGATCCACGGGGCTGCGGCCCCGGGCGCGAGGGAGGCGACGGCGGCGCGGGCGCCGGGCGGGCAGTCGGGGGACGGTTCCTCGGGCGGCGGCTCGTGGCCGTGGGAGACCATCGTGCGCTCCCCCTCGTACGCCATGGAGACCGTCACCGGCGAGTGCCAGCCGGGCACGGTGCGCGAGGGGGCCAGGTCGATGCCCTCGCCCCGGGACAGGGCGTCCCAGCAGTAGTCGCCGTAGTGGTCGTCGCCGAACGCGGCGGCCAGCGAGGTGCGCAGGCCGAGGCGGGCCAGCGCGGTCGCCATGTTGGCGATGCCGCCCGGGCTGGAACCCATCCCCCTTGCCCAGGACTCGGTCCCGCGCACCGGGGCGGAGTCGAGCCCGGTGAAGATCACGTCGAGGAAGACCGTACCGGTCAGATACACGTCCCAGGGCGGGTCCTGGGGGGTGCGCAGGGCGGCCAGGGGATCGACCTGGGGGTGGCGGTGCGATCCCTCGGGCGGGACGTGGCGGTGCGTTCGCTCGTCGGCCGGCATGACCGGAACGTCGGTCGCGTCGGGCACGTCGGTGGACACGGTGGACGCTGTCACGGTGCGCTCCCTGGCATGGTGCGGACCCCGCCAGTGTGCACCACGCCACCGACAGTGCGGTGGCGCCGGCCG
Organism: Streptomyces sp. CS113; assembly: GCF_002188365.1. Lineage (NCBI taxonomy): Bacteria > Bacillati > Actinomycetota > Actinomycetes > Kitasatosporales > Streptomycetaceae > Streptomyces > Streptomyces sp. CS113. The sequence continues at coordinate 5,823,439 of NZ_KZ195574.1, read as the reverse complement.
CGTGGCGCCGGCCGCGTGGCGTCGGACCGTCACCGGCCCGGTGCCGCCGCGTGGCGTCCGGCCCTCGCCGGTCCCCGTGCTGCCGCGTGGCGTCCGGCCCTCGCCGGTCCCCGTGCCGCCGCGTGGCGTCCGGCCCTCGCCGGTCCCCGGTGCCGCCGCCCGACGTCGGACTGTCGCCGGTCCCGGGTGCCGCCGCGTGGGGTCAGGCCGTGGCAGGGCCCGAGTGCGCGGTCCGGGCGGCGCCCGGGGTGGTCTCCGGCGCGGGGGACGCAGCCGCCCTGGCCGGCCGGGCGCGGACCCGGTCGTTGCGTCCGCCGCCGCGCACCAGCAGCACGCTCAGCGCGGCCAGGAAGCCGACGACGGTCAGCCCGACCAGGCCGCCCTTGGTCGAGCCGGTCGTGTCCTCGATGATGCCGAAGGCGGTGGGGGCGACGAACCCGCCGAGGTTGCCGATGGAGTTGATCAGCGCGATGCCGGGGGCCGCGGCGCGGGCGTCGAGATAGCTCTGCGGGATGGTCCAGAAGACCGGGGAGGCCGGTTTGAAACCCATCGCGGCCAGGCACAGCGCGCCGAGCCCGACCCAGGGCGAGACGAACACGGCCAGCAGGGTGCCGCAGCCGCCGAGCAGGAGCAGGACCACCAGCACGGGCCGGCGCTTGCCGATGCGGTCGGAGACCCGGCCGCTGACGAACAGGGCGGCCAGCGCGCACAGCCACGGCACGGCGGTCAGCAGCCCCACCTGGAAGTCGCTCACCCCGCCGATGTCGTCCACGATCGACGGCAGCCAGAAGGTCACCGCGTACAGGGCGACGTTGATGGCGAAGTAGATCCACAGGAAGAGCAGCATCTGGGGGTCGGCGAGCAGCTTCCAGCGGGAGACCCTGGCCGCCTTTCCGCCGCGCCGCGCGTCCCGTGCGTCCTGCTCGGCGTCGATGGCCGCGACGAGGCCGGACTTCTCCTCGTCGGTCAGCCACGTCGCCTGCTCGACGCCCGAGTCGAGGAAGCGGTAGACGACGAAGCCGAGGACGACGGAGAAGACACCCTCGATGAAGAACATCCACTGCCAGCCCGCGTGGCCCCAGATCCCGTGCATCTCCATCAGCGCGCCGGAGACGGGCCCGACGATGACGGTGGCGGTGCCGGAACCCATCAGGAAGATCGAGGTGGCCCGGCCCCGGTGGGAGTCGGGGAGCCAGCGGCTGAAGTAGTAGATGACGGCCGGGAAGAAGCCCGCCTCGGCGACGCCGAGCAGGAAGCGCAGGGCGTAGAACATCTCCACGCTGTCGACGAAGGCCATCGCGGTGGCGACGACACCCCAGCTGATCATGATGCGGGTGAGCCACACCTTGGGCCCGAACCGCTCCATCAGCATGTTGGAGGGGACTTCGAAGATGGCGTACGCGATGAAGAAGATGCCGGCGCCGAGGCCGAACGCGGCGGCCGACAGGCCGACGTCGGCGCGGAGTTCGTCCTGGGCGAAGCCCAGGTTGACGCGGTCCATGTAGTTCGCCACGAACATGACGAAGAAGAGGGGGACCACGCGGCGGAAGATCTTGCGGACGGCGGACTGTACGGCGGGGGAATGCACCTCGGGGACTTCAGCGGACACGAGCGGCTCCGGTCGTGGCAGGGAGGGGGGAGGGGAACGGCTTCACCAACGCGGAACGGACGGGGTGACCCACTCCGGGTCGGCGACCCGCATCGCCGCCGCGTCGTCGCGGTCGCGGAGCGTGCCGTCGTCGTCGAGCCAGCGCCGGTGCAGGAACGCCAGGCGCTCGCGGTCGAGTTCGACGCCGAGGCCGGGGGCGTCGGAGACGGCGACCTTGCCGCCGTCGAAGGTGAGCCGTTCGGTGAGCACGTCCTCGGACTGCCAGGGGTAGTGGGAGTCGCAGGCGTGGTGGAGGTCGGGCACGGTGGCCGCGACGTGGGTCATGGCGGCGAGGCTGATGCCCAGGTGGGTGTTGGAGTGCATGGAGACGCCGACGCCGAAGGTGCGGCAGACGGCGGCCAGTTGCTGGGTGTTGCGCAGTCCGCCCCAGTAGTGGTGGTCGGAGAGCACGACCTGTACGGCGCCCTTGGTGAACGCCTCCTGGATCTCGGCGAACGTGGTCACGCACATGTTGGTCGCGAGCGGCACGCCGGTTCGCGCGGCGACCTCGGCCATCGCCGGGGTGCCGAGCGCGGGGTCCTCCAGGTACTCCAGGACGTCCCCGAGTTCCGCCGCGACCTTCAGGGAGGTCTCCACCGACCAGGCGCCGTTGGGGTCCAGGCGCAGGGGGTGCCCGGGGAACGCCTCGGCGAGGGCCTTGACCGCGGCGATCTCCTCGTCCGGGGGGAAGACGCCGCCCTTGAGCTTGAAGGAGGTGAAGCCGTACCGCTCGGTGAAGGCGCGGGCCTGGGCGACGACGCCGGCCGGGTCGACGGCGGCGCCCCAGTCGTCCTTCTCGCTCGCCACGCCCTCGGGGTGGTCGGACCACTTGTAGAAGAGGTAGGCGCTGTACTCGACGGCGTCGCGGACCTTGCCGCCGAGCAGCGCGTGCACGGGCAGCCCGAGCGCCTTGCCGAGGGCGTCGAGGCAGGCGACCTCAAAGCCGGAGACGACGGACAGGCGCAGCTTGTCGGCGGTCTGGACGCCGCGCAGCCCGCCGACGTCGACCTGTCCGGAGACCCGGGAGGAGTCGACGGCGACCTCGTCGGCGAGGGTGAACAGGCCGTTCAGGTCGGATACCTGACGGCCCACCAGCTTGTCGGCGAACGGACGGGCCAGCTCGAGGTACTTGGCGTCGCCGTAGGTCTCGCCGACGCCGGTGACGCCGTCGGCGGTCTCCACCTCGACGATCAGGCGGGGGGTGTAGGGCTGGTGCACGCCCTGGGTGTTGAGCAGGGGCGGGTCGGCGACCAGGATCGGCGTCAGGCGGACGGCCGTGATGGTGAGGTCGCGGGTCACAGGGCGGCTCCTACGAGGTCGAGTCCGGTGGTGAGCAGGGTCTTGAGGGCGGCGAGGTCGCCGGGCGACGGGTCGGTGAGGGGAGCGCGGACGGGGCCGACGGGGCAGCCGCGCAGCCGGGCCGCCGCCTTCACCAGGGACACGGCGTAGCCGGGGACGCGGTCGCGCAGTTCGACGAGCGGGACGTAGAAGTCGCGCAGCAGCTTGTCGACCGTGCCGGTGTCGCCGCCGCGCAGGGCGGCGAGGAAGGCGTTCGCGATCTCGGGCGCGAAGGCGTGCACGGCGGAGGAGTAGGCCGGGACGCCGACGGCGGCGTAGGCGCGGGCCTGGACCTCGGCGGTGGCGGCGCCGTTGAAGAACAGGAAGTCGTCGGGCGCGGCGAGGACCGTGCGCTGGAGGCGGTCGAGGTCGCTGTGGCCGTCCTTGAGGCCGATCACGCCGGGGACGCGGGCGAGGCGCCGGACGGACTCGGCGGTGTAGGCGACCTGGCCGCGCTGGTAGGCGATGAGCGGGAGCCGGGTGCCCGCGGCGATCCGCTCCACCTGGGCGACCAGTCCGTCCTGCGGGGCGGCGGTGAGGTAGTGCGGCATGACGAGGAGGGCGTCGGCCCCGGCCTCCTCGGCGACGCGGGCGAACCGCAGGGCCTGCGCCCAGCCGTAGCCGGTTCCGGCGACGACCGGCACGCTCCCGGCCGTCTCCTCGACGGCGATGGCGACCGCCTGCCGGTACTCGTCCTCGTCCAGGGAGAAGAACTCGCCGGTGCCGCAGGCGGGGAAGAGGGCTCCGGGACCGGCGGCGAGCCGTTCGGCGACGTAGGCCCGGTATCCGTCGGCGTCGAAGGAGCCGTCCTCGTGGAAGCTGGTCAGCGGGAAGGACAGCACGCTCGCCGTCATGCCTTCGCGCAGCCGCCGGACGACGGCCGCCCGACCGGTGTCGGGGTCGGGGCCGGGGTCGGGGCCGGGGCCCGCACTCGTCATCTCCATCAACTCTCACTGTCTCCGTATGTAGATGGCGTCTACGTATGGAGATGGAGATTAGAGAGGTGACCGTCGGGCGTCAATGGGTCGTGGGCATCCGTTTACGATCGGCCCATGTCGGAGAGTGGGGACGCGACGCCGGGCGGCGTCCGCGAGGTGAAGTCCGCGGCGCGCACGGTGGAGCTGCTGGAGGTGCTGGCCGCCCGCGGGGACCGCCCGGCCCGGCTCCAGGAGCTGGCGGACGGGCTGGGTGTGCCGCGCAGTTCGATGTACGCGCTGCTGCAAACCCTGATCTCGCGCGGCTGGGTCCGCACCGACGTCACCGGCTCGCTCTACGGCATCGGCATCCACGCCCTGCTCACCGGCACCAGCTATCTGGACTCCGACCCCCGGGTGCGGGCGGTGCGGCCGTATCTCGACGAGGCGTCCGAGGCGCTGGGCGAGACCATCCACCTGGGGCGGCTGGACGGGCACGACGTGGCGTACCTGGCCACCCGGGAGTCGCACGAGTACCTGCGCACGATCAGCCGGGTGGGACGCCGGCTGCCCGCCCACGTGGGCGCCCTCGGCAAGGCGCTGCTGGCGGAGCGGCCGGACGCGGACCTGCCCGAGGGGCCGTACGAAGTGTTCACCCCGAACACGCACACCAGCAGGGAGGCCCTGGCGGCCGATCTCGCCCGGACCAGGGAGCGCGGGTACTCCGTCGACCGCGAGGAGGGCGTGGCCGGCATCGTCGGTTTCGGCTTCGCGCTGCGCTACGACGTCCCGGCGCTGGACGCGGTCAGCTGCTCGGTGCCGGTGGCCCGGCTGACGCCGGATCACGAGGCGCGGATCGTGGCGGTGATGCGGGAGACCAGGGCCAAACTGGAGGCGACGGTTCCGTCCGGAGGCGGCTCGGTCCACTGGCGATAGCGCCCGCTGCTACCCAGCTTCCAAACCCCCAAACAGGTATGTGACCTAGATCACACCGACTCGCCTGTTTCGGGGCTCCTTCCGCTTGATACAAATTGCCCGCGCGCCCCTCTCGGTCGACGGTCGTCGCTCCCTCCCTTCCCACCGTCCTTTCGCATGCCCTGGGAACGCCCGTGTTCGCCCCCCGCACCACCCCCTGGCCCCTCGTCGCCCTTTTCACGGCCGGGTACCTGCCTCCGTACCTGCTGCCCACCACCGTCGGCAGACTCGACACCAGTCTTCCGCTGTCCACCACGCAGGCGGGCGCCGTCGGCAGCGCGCTGCTGCTGAGTTCGGCGACCGCGGGCTTCCTGCTGGCCTCCCGGGTGCAGCGCCTCGGCGCCCGGACACTGGCCCGGCTCGGCCTCGCGCTCGCCGTCCTCGGCTACGGCGCCGCCGCACTCACCACCGCCGTCCCGGCCGTCGTCGTCGGCGCGGTCGTGGGCGGCTTCGGATCGGGCACGGCCATGACGGTCGCCGCCACCCGGATCGCCGCCGAGAAGGACCCCCACCGCGCCTCCACGGCGGGCCTGCTGAGCGTGTCCGCGCTGGCCGGCGCGGTGTACCTGACGGTGCCGCACCTCGGCCGGGCGCACGGGCTGCCGCTGGCCGCGATCGCCCTGACGGCGCTGGCGGTGTGGCCGCTGACCGGCCGCCTGCCGGGCGCGGCGGCCGACACCCCGGCCGCACCCGGCACCGTCACCGCCCCGCTCCCCCACCGCCGTTCGGGACTGGTCCTGGCCGTCACGGTGCTGTGCTGGTCCCTGGCCCAGAACTCCCTGTGGGGCGTCAGCGGCCGGATCGGGCTGACGCAGGCCGGGCTGGGCGACGCCGCCCTCGGGGTCGTGTTCGCCGTCGCGCTGGGCGCGGGCCTGGTGGGCGTGCTGGTGGCGGGTGCGCTCGGGCCGCGGCTGGGCCGGGCGATGCCCGTCGGCGCCGGCACGGTGCTCATCGCGGGCTGCATCGCGGTGAGCGCGTCGGCGACGACCCCGACGGCCTTCGCGACCGGCGAGATCGCCTGGAACACCGTCTACCCGGTCGTGCTGTCGTACCTGATCGGCCTCGCCGCCTCGCTCGACGCACGCGGCCGGTGGGCGGTGCTCGTCGGCTCGGCGTCCTCGCTGGGCACCGCGGCCGGGCCGCTGGCCGGCAGCGTCCTGTCCGCGCAGGCCGGTTACGCGGGCATGGGGATGATCCTGGCCGCCGGGCTGCTGCTGGTCGCCGCACCGCTGACCGCGGTCGCGCTGCACACCGCGGGCCGCCCGCTGCTGCCCGGTGCGATCCGCCGCCGCGGCGGCACCCCGGCCGCGCTGGTCGCCGCCGCTACGGGCACGCCGAGCGGTGCGGTGCCCGAGGTCGGTGCCGTGGAGCAGCCGGTCGTGGAGATCGACGTGGAGGCCCCGGCGGTGGCCGTCCAGGGCGCCTACGACACGGCGGGACCCCGGCAGGCGGTGGCCGCGCCGGGGTCCGGGACGGGCTGAGCCCTACGCGGCGCAGCCGCTACGCGGCGGGGAACTCGTACGCCTCGACCTCCGCGAGGTACCGCGCGCGCAGTTCCTCGTCGTCCTCCAGGAAGGAGGCGAGGAACGAGTTGCGGGCCAGCTCCCGCAGCCGCTCCCCGGTCAGGCCGAGGGCCTGGCGCACGGCGTCGAAGTTGTCGCCCGCGTAGCCGCCGAAGTAGGCCGGGTCGTCGGAGTTCACCGTGCACATCAGGCCCGCGTCGAGCATCGCGGGCAGCGGGTGGTCGGCGAGGGTGTCGACCGTGCGCAGCCGCACGTTGGACAGCGGGCACAGGGTGAGCGGGACGCGTTCGCGCACCAGCCGCTCGACCAGCGCCGGGTCCTCCACCGAGCGCAGTCCGTGGTCGATCCGCTCGACGCCGAGGACGTCGAGGGCCTCGACGACGTACGCGGGCGGCCCCTCCTCGCCGGCGTGCGCGACCCGGCGCAGGCCGAGGGCGGCGGCGGCCTCGTACACCTCGCGGAACTTCACCGGCGGGTGGCCGACCTCGGCGGAGTCGAGGCCGACGCCGGTGATGCGCTCGAGGTACGGCCCCGCCGCGTCCAGCGTCCGCATCGCCGACTCGGCGGACTCGTCGCGCAGGAAGCAGAGGATCAGCCGGGTGGAGACGCCGTGGTTCTCCCGACTGGCGCCCAGTGCCCGCCACAGCCCCTCCACCACGGTGCCCATCTCCACGCCCCGGGCGAGGTGGGCCTGCGGGTCGAAGAAGATCTCGGCGTGCCGGACGCCCTGGGCGGCGGCGCGGGCGAGGTAGGCGTTGGCCAGGTCCTCGAAGTCCCGCTCGGTGCGCAGGACGGCCATCAGCTCGTAGTACAGGTTCAGGAAGGACTGGAGGTCCGCGAAGCGGTACGCCTCGCGCAGCGCCTCCTCGTCCGCGTACGGCAGGGACACGCCGTTGCGGGCGGCCAGCGCGAAGGCCAGCTCGGGCTCCAGAGTGCCTTCGATGTGGAGGTGCAGTTCAGCTTTGGGCAGGGGCATCAGAGCATCGTACGGCGGTTTCACCGACGTTTCGGAACCGGTACGCGGGTGAGGTCGCGGGCCACGGTCAGCTCGCCCGCGTAACCGGCCGCGCGTGCCTGCCGTTCGAACTCCTCGGGGTCGGAGTAGCGCTGGCTGAAGTGGGTGAGCACCAGGTGCCGTACGCCCGCGTCCCGGGCCACCCCGGCGGCCTGGCCGGCGGTGAGGTGGCCGTGGTCGGTGGCGAGGGTCTCGTCCTCGTCGAGGAAGGTGGACTCGATGACCAGCAGGTCGCATCCCTCGGCGAGCGCGTGCACGCCCTCGCAGAGCCGGGTGTCCATGACGAACGCGAACCGCTGGCCGCGGCGGACCTCGCTGACCTCGTCCAGCGGGACGCCGTGCAGCGAGCCGTCGCGCTGGATGCGGCCGACGTCGGGGCCCTTGATGCCGTGCGCGGCCAGGCGGTCGGGCAGCATGCGGCGGCCGTCGGGCTCGGTGAGCCGGTAGCCGTACGACTCGACGGGGTGCGACAGCTTGCGGGCGTCCAGGGTGTAGGCCGGGGTGACCGCGAGGGGGCCGTCGGCGTCGACCGGGGCCTCGGTGAGGGCGACGGTCTCGCGGTAGGCGGTGGCGTACCGCAGGCGCTCGAAGAACCGCTGCCCGGAGCGCGGGTAGTGGGCGGTGATCTCGTGCGGGACCCGGTCCAGGTTGATGCGCTGGATCACCCCGGCGAGGCCCAGGCTGTGGTCGCCGTGGAAGTGCGTGACGCAGATCCGGTGCAGGTCGTGGGCGGCGACCCCGGCGCGCAGCATCTGGCGCTGCGTGCCCTCGCCGGGGTCGAACAGGATGCCCTCGCCGTCCCAGCGGAGCAGGTAGCCGTTGTGGTTGCGGTGCCGGGTCGGGACCTGGCTGGCGGTGCCGAGGACGACGAGTTCGCGTACGGACATGGTGGGTGGCGGTCCGGTCCTGCCCGGGTTATCCGGGGGGCCATTCGAGGCCGCGGCCGCCGAGTACGTGGGCGTGCGCGTGCCAGACGGTCTGCCCGGCGCCGCTGCCGGTGTTGAAGACGGTGCGGTAGCTGTCCAGCTTCTCGTCGTCGGCGACGGCCTGGGTCTCGCGCAGCACGTCGGCGGCGAGCTGCGGGGCCTCGGCGGCGAGGGCGGCGGCGTCCTTGTGGTGTGCCTTGGGGATCACCAGGACGTGGGTGGGGGCCTGGGGGTTGATGTCCCGGAACGCGACGGTCGTCTCCGTCTCGCGGACGATCGTCGCGGGAATCTGCCCTGCGACGATCTTGCAGAACAGACAGTCGTCCTGGGGTTCGCCAGCCACTTGGCTCTCCTCACGCCGGTGATCTTCTGAGGGCATGGTATCCGCCGTAGCTGCGGGCAGTCGTGCCGCTGGGGCGACGGGGGTCCCCCCTCTCGAGCGAAGCCGAGAGGGGGGAGGGTGGGCGCTGGGGGTACCTCCCAGGCCGTTCAGGCACTGGGGGAGGCACCCCGCTGCGCCGGGCCGCGACACCCGCCTCCGGCCGACTACGGCAGGCTCGGCGGCGTCTTCGCCGGAGTCTCCTCCAGCGCCGCCAGCGCCAGCGCGATCGCCTCGTCCAGCTGGGGATCGCGGCCCGCCGCGTGGTCCTGCGGGCGTTGGGGGACCTCGACGTCGGGGTCGACGCCGTGGTTCTCCACGCCCCAGCCGTACCCCTCCAGCCAGAACGCGTACTTCGGCTGCGTGATCAGCGTCCCGTCCACCAGCCGGTAGCGGCTGTCGATGCCGATGACGCCGCCCCAGGTGCGCACGCCGACGACCGGGCCGATGCCGAGCGCCTTGATCGCGGCGTTGACGATGTCGCCGTCCGAGCCGGAGAACTCGTTGGCGACCGCGACGACCGGCCCGCGCGGCGCGTCCTGCGGGTAGCTGGTCGGCCGCATGCCGCGCGGCAGGTCCCAGCCCACGATGCGCCGGGCCAGCTTCTCCACCACGAGCTGGGAGGTGTGCCCGCCGCGGTTCTCGCGGACGTCGACGACCAGGCCCTCCCGGGCCACCTCGACGCGCAGGTCGCGGTGGATCTGGGCCCAGCCGGGCGCCTGCATGTCGGGGACGTGCAGGTAGCCGAGCCGGCCGCCGGACTTGTCGTGGACGTAGGCGCGCCGGTCGGCGACCCAGGCGTGGTAGCGCAGCGGCTCCTCGTCGGCGAGCGGGACGACGACGGCGTGCCGCACCTCGCCGCCGCCGGACGGCGAGACGGTCAGCTCGACCGGCTTGCCCGCCGTACCGACGAGCAGCGGGCCGGGACCGGTGACCGGGTCCACGGCCTGCCCCGCGACCGCGACGATCGCGTCCCCGGCGCGCACCGCGACCCCGGGCGCGGCGAGCGGGGAGCGGGCGTCGGGGTCGGAGGTCTCGGACGGCAGGACCCGGTCGACGCGCCAGGTGCCGTCCTCGTGGCGGGAGAGGTCGGCGCCGAGCAGCCCCTGCCGCGCTCCGGAGCCGTGGCCGCCGCGCGGGGTGACGTAGGCGTGCGAGGTGCCGAGCTCGCCGTGCACCTCCCACAGCAGGTCCACCAGGTCGTCGTGGGTGGCGACGCGGTCCAGGACGGGCCGGTAGCGGTCCAGGACGCCGTCCCAGTCGACGCCGTTCATGTCGGCCCGCCAGAAGTGGTCCCGCATGATGCGGCCGGTCTCCTCGAACATCTGCCGCCACTCGGCGGCCGGTTCGACTCGCTGGCGGACCCGGGCCAGGTCGACGGTGACGTTGGTGTCGCTGTCCTCGTCGCCGGAGGCCCGCCGGTCGCTGGGCACGACCTTGAGCCGGCCGTCGGTCCACAGCAGCACCCGCTTGCCGTCGCCGCTGACCTCGTAGTGGTCGGCGTCGCCGCCGAGGTGCTCGACGCGCTGCTGGGCGAGGTCGTAGCGCTCCAGCTCGGTGTTGGGGTCGGGGTCCTCCGGGGTGGCGCGGGAGGCGCCGAGGACGCCGGTGAGCGGGTGGCGCAGCCACAGGACGCCGTCCTTGGCGGCGCGCAGCCGGGAGTAGCGGGCGGCCTCGACCGGGAAGGGCACGATGCGGTCGGCGAGGCCCTCGATGTCGATCCGGGTGGTGGGGGTGCCCTCGCTGTCGGGGGTCTCCTCGCGGTCCGGCGTCTCGAAGGGGCGGCCGTGCCGCTGCGGGCCGAACGGCGAGGGCGTGGTCGCGGCGAGGGTGATCAGGTAGGGCCGGGCGCCCTCGACGAAGGCCAGGTCGAAGACGTGCTCGTCGTAGACCGGGTCGAAGGAGCGGGTGGAGAGGAACGCGAGGTGCTTGCCGTCCAGGGTGAAGGCCGGCGAGTAGTCCTTGAAGCGCAGCGGCGTCGCCTCGCTCACCGACAGGTCGGTGGTGTTGGCGAGCTTGAGCTGGCGCAGCGGCTCCGGACCCGGGTGCGACCAGGCGAGCCAGGCCGAGTCCGGCGAGAAGACCAGGCCGGACGCGTCGCCGTCCTCGCTGCGGTCGACCTCCCGGACCTCGCCGCTCTCGCGCTCGACGAGCAGGATCCGTCCGTCGTGCGAGGCGACGGCGACACGGCTGCCGTCGGGGGCCGCGGCGAGGTTCAGCACCCGGCCGAGCTGTCCGGCGGCCAGGCGCCGCGCGGTGGCGCCGGGGGCGAGCCCGGTGGCGGGCGCGAACTCCAGGGCGTCGTCGCCCTCGGCGTCCGTCACCCACACCACCCACTCCTCGCCCTCGGCGCGGAAGCTGCGCGGCAGCCGGTTGCGCACACCGGGGGTGGCCGCGAGCGCGCGGGCGGGCCCGGAGCGGTGGGTGACCCAGTGCACGCCGCCGCGTACGGCGACGGCGCTGCCGCGCGCGGTGTGGTCGGGGGACGCGGAGCCGAACCAGCGGCCGGCGTTAACCGGGTAGGGCTGGAGGTCGACGCGGGCGCCGCCGAGCCGGATGTCCAGGCGGCGCGGCTCGGCGCCGTCGAGGTCGTCCAGCGTCCACAGTTCACCGGCGGACGAGTAGACGACGCGGGTGCCGTCGGTGGCGGCGTGCCGGGCGTAGAAGCTGTCGAGGGGCGTGTGCCGGCGCAGGTCGTCGCCGTCGGCGAGGGAGGAGTAGAGGGCGCCGGTGCCCTCGTGGTCGGAGAGGAAGGCGATGCGGTCGCCGACCCAGAAGGGGTACTCGATGTTGCCGTCGAGGTCGGCGTGCAGGCGGACGAACTCGCCGTCGTCCTCGCGGTCGATCCACAGCTTGCCCGCGGTGCCGCCCCGGTAGCGCTTCCACCAGGCGGCCTCGCGGCCCATCGGGGCGGACAGCAGCACGGTGTGCGGGCCCTGGGCGACGTCGCCGACGGGGCCGTAGGGCAGGGTGGTCGCGGGTCCGCCGTCGAGCGGGACGGCGCGGGCCCAGCTGCGGCGCAGGCTGGCCTGGCCGTAGGTGCTGAGGGCGAGGACGCGGCCGTCGGCGGTCCAGCCGCGTACCTGGGTCCTGATGCTGCCCCAGTGGGTGAGGCGCTTGGCCGGGCCGCCGTCGACGGGCGCGGCGTGCACCTCGGGCGCGCCGTCACGGGTGGAGGTCCAGGCGACCGTGGTGCCGTCGGGCGAGATGCGCGGGTGGTTCACCGGCACGTTGTCGGCGCTGACCCGCCAGGCGCGGCCGCCGTCGAGCGGGGCGAGCCACACGTCGTCCTCGGCGGTGAAGGCGACCAACTCGCCGTGCGGGTGCGGAAAGCGGAGGTAGGCAGGCGCTGCGGGCTGAGTCACCCCCATACCCTATGCAGGGGCGCCGCCCGCCGACAGAGGTTTGGATCACTTCCCGGCCGCGGACCCCGTCCGGCTACTTGCCCTCCACCGGCCGGCAGTGCGGGTCGTCCGGGCACCAGATGGTCCGGGTGACGGTCACGGTGGGCCCCGGCCCGTTCTGGGAGGGCCGGTTGGCGGGCGGCGCGCTGGTGGCGTCGCAGTCGCCCAGCCCCTTGACCCGGAACCACTCCTTGCCGTCCACCTTCGCGGTCAGGTTCCCGCGCACGCAGGCGCCGTTGACGACCTTGGTGACCTTGCCGTCGACGGTGATGTCCTGGCCGGTGTCCGTCCTGCCCTCGCAGTCGACGGAAGCGACAGCTTCCTCGGTGGCCGAGGCGGTGGTGCCCTTGTCCCCGAAGGAGGCGGTGCAGGTGAGCCATTGCACCTTCGCCTTCTGCCGCTCCAGTTCCCGGGTGACGGTCTGGTCGGTCGTGTACGCCACCGAAGCGGAGCTGAGCCCGCCCGGGTCGCACGCGACGAGACCGCCGACGGCGACGGCCGAGCCGACAGCCACCGGAATCATGCGCCGAATCCGTCTCAAAGCCCCCATGGAGGGCAGCCTGCCACCGCACCGGGACCGGCGGTAGGGCGCATACGGCCACTCCTCACTACCGTGGGCGCCATGGGCGACGACCGCAGGCAGCGCAGGCTCGTGGTGGACGAACGCACCACCTGGCTGTGGAGCCACCGGCAGAAACGCGGGCGCGACGGCGTCTGGCGGGACGCGCTCACGCTGTACCGGGACGGCGTCCGGGTCCGGTTCGTCTTCCGCGCGGGCGCGCCCGGCTCGGGCCGGTGGACCACGGAGGGCGGCTCCTGGTACGAGGGCTGCGTGGGCGACGGCCGCGGCCACCTGCTCAACCTGCGCGAACCCGGTGTCGTACGGGCGCTGGTGGAGGAGGCCGGGCGGCGCGGGCTGCTGCCCGGGCGCGGGGACGGAGACGGCGAAGGGCGCGGGGACGGGGAAGGGGCAGGGCCGGTGGAACTGGACGGCTGGGACCTGTTCCCGGCCGTGGCCGCCGCCGTCGACGGCTGACCGGGCGGGGTCAGGACCAGCGGCCGGTGCGGGCCAGGAGCACGGCGGTCGCGGCGGTGCCCGCGGTGGAGGTGCGCAGGACGCTGCGGCCCAGCCGGTAGGGCGCCGCGCCGGCCTTGGCGAACAGGGCCAACTCGTCCGGGGACACCCCGCCTTCGGGGCCGACCACCAGCACGATGTCGCCGGAGGAGGGAAGTCCGGCGTCGGACAGGGGGACGTCGCCGCTCTCGTGGAGTACGGCGGCGAAGTCGGCGTCGGCCAGAAGTGAGGCAACCTGCTTGCTGCTCGCCGCGTCCGCGACGTCGGGGAAGCGGACCCGGCGGGACTGCTTGCCGGCCTCCCGGGCCGTCGCCCGCCACTTGCCGAGCGCCTTCAGACCGCGCTCGCCCTTCCACTGGGTGATGCACCGGGACGCCGCCCAGGGCACGATCGCGTCGACCCCGACCTCCGTCATCGTCTCGACGGCCAGCTCACCGCGGTCGCCCTTGGGCAGGGCCTGGACGACGGTGATGCGGGGCTGCTCGGCGGGCTCCTCGCGCACACCGTCCGGGACGGTGACGACCAGGCGGTCCTTGCCCTCGGCGGCTTTCACGACGCCCTCGGCCCAGTGGCCGTTCCCGTCGGTGAGGACGACGTCCTCGCCCGCCCGCAGCCGCTTCACGGAGACGGCGTGCCGTCCTTCGGGGCCGTCCAGGACGTACTCCCCCGCGGGCAGGTCCTCCGGCCGCAGGGAGTCGACCACGAACACCGGTGCCGTCATCGGGCGCCGCCTCCCGTCGCATAGCCCGACCGCCCCGACAACGCTGTCCCGGCGGTGGCGAGTTCGGCCAGCAGCACCTCCACCAGCTGTCCGGCGGGCAGCTCCCGGGCCATCCGGTGGCCCTGCCCCGCCCACAGCGCCATGCCCTGCGCGTCGCCCGCCTTCGCCGCCGCCTTGCGCACCGGCGCGGTGAGGTGGTGCACCTCGGGGTAGGCGGCGGGGGCGTAGGGGCCGTGCTCGCGCAGGAAGCGGTTGACCAGGGCGCGGGCCGGGCGGCCGGAGAAGGCGCGGGTGAGTTCGGTGCGGACGAACAGCGGGTTGGTCAGCGCCTGCTTGTGCAGGTCGTGCGCGCCGGACTCCGGGGTGGCCAGGAAGGCGGTGCCGAGCTGGGCCGCGCTCGCGCCGGCGGCGAGGACGGCGGCGATCTGGGTGCCGCGCATGAGGCCGCCGGCGGCGACGATCGGCAGGCTCACCGCCTCCCGGACCTGGGCGACCAGCGACAGCAGACCGGTTCCCGAGCCGCCGGTCTCCGGGTTGTCCCGGTGGGTGCCCTGGTGGCCGCCTGCCTCGACGCCCTGGGCGATCACCGCGTCGGCCCCGGACTGCTCGACGGCCCGGGCCTCGTCCACGGTGGTCGCGCCGACCAGGGCGAAGGTGCCCACGCGGTGCAGGGAGTCGACGACCTCCCGGCTCGGGACGCCGAAGTGGAAGGACACCACCGGTACCGGGTTGTCCAGCAGTACGGCGAGTTTGGTGTCGTAGCCGTCGTCCCGGCCGCAGTCGGGGTCGCCCAGCTCCGTCTCGTACCAGGCGGCCTCACCGGCCAGCTGGTGGGCGTAGACGTCCACGGCGGCGGGGTCGGCCGCCTCCGGGTGCGGGAGGAAGAGGTTGACGCCGAAGGGCCGGCTCGTCAGTCCCCGCAGATGCTTGATCTCCTGGTACATCCCGTCCGCGGTCTTGTACCCGGCGGCCAGGAAGCCCAGCCCGCCCGCCTCGGACACCGCGGCCGCGAGCTGCGGCACGGAGACGCCGCCCGCCATGGGCGCCTGCACGATCGGGTAGGGGAAGAGATCGGTCAGTGCGGAGGACATGACGGCATGTTGTCACGTCCTCCGCACAAGTCCGAATCCGGGCTTCCGTTGGCATACGCCAGAAGCATCCGCATCCCCGGAAGGACCTCAGCGCCCGTTGAAGGCGTCCTTCAGGCGCGAGAACAACCCCTGCTGCCCCGGCTGGAACTGACCCGTCGGCCGTTCCTCGCCGCGGAGCTTGGCCAGCTCGCGCAGGAGGCGTTCCTGTTCGGGGTCGAGCTTGCCGGGGGTGGTGACCTCGACGTGCACGATGAGGTCGCCCCGGCCGCCGCCGCGCAGGTGGGTGACGCCCCGGCCGTGCTTCGGGATCGACTGGCCGGACTGGGTGCCCGGGCGGATGTCGACCTCCTCCATGCCGTCGAGCGTCTCCAGCGGCACCTTCGTGCCGAGGGCCGCCGCCGTCATCGGGATGGTGACCGTGCAGTGCAGGTCGTCGCCGCGCCGCTGGAAGGTCGAGTGCGGCAGCTCGTGGATCTCGACGTACAGGTCGCCGGCCGGACCGCCGCCGGGGCCGACCTCGCCCTCGCCCGCGAGCTGGATCCGGGTGCCGTTGTCGACACCGGCCGGGATCTTCACGGTCAGGGTGCGCCGGGAGCGGACCCGGCCGTCGCCCGCGCACTCGGGGCACGGGGTCGGGACCACGGTGCCGAAGCCCTGGCACTGGGGGCAGGGCCGCGAGGTCATGACCTGGCCCAGGAAGGACCGGGTGACCTGCGAGACCTCACCGCGGCCGCGGCACATGTCACACGTCTGGGCCGACGTGCCGGGCGCCGCGCCCTCGCCGTTGCAGGTGTTGCAGACGACGGCCGTGTCGACCTGGATGTCCTTGGTCGTACCGAACGCGGCCTCGTCCAGCTCGACCTCGATGCGGATCATCGCGTCCTGGCCCCGGCGGGTGCGCGAGCGCGGCCCGCGCTGCGACGCCGTACCGAAGAACGCGTCCATGATGTCCGAGAAGTTCCCGAAGCCACCCGCGCCGAAGCCGCCCGCGCCACCGCCGGCGGCCTGCGACAGGGGGTCGCCGCCGAGGTCGTAGACCTGCTTCTTCTGCGGGTCCGACAGCACCTCGTAGGCGGCGTTGATCTCCTTGAACCGCTCCTGGGTCTTCGGATCGGGGTTGACGTCCGGGTGCAGCTCGCGCGCGAGCCTCCGGAACGCCTTCTTGATCTCGTCCTGGGAAGCGTCGCGGCGCACGCCGAGTACGGCGTAGTAGTCCGTGGCCACCTACGACTCCGCCAGGATCTGTCCGACGTACCGTGCCACTGCGCGTACCGCTCCCATCGTTCCCGGGTAGTCCATGCGGGTCGGTCCGACCACGCCGAGCTTGGCAACCGCCTCGCCGCCCGAACCGTAGCCGACCGACACGACGGACGTTGAGTTGAGTCCCTCGTGGGCGTTCTCATGACCGATCCGTACGGTCACGCCCGGATCCTTCGCCTCGCCGAGCAGCTTGAGGAGCACGACCTGCTCCTCAAGTGCCTCCAGCACCGGCCGGATCACCAAGGGGAAGTCGTGCCCGAAGCGGGTCAGATTGGCGGTGCCGCCGATCATCAACCGCTCCTCGTTCTCCTCGACCAGCGTCTCCAGGAGAGTGGAGAGCACGGTGGAGACCGTACCGCGATCCTCGGCCTCGAACGCCTCCGCCAGATCTTCCACCAGAGACGGCACATCCGTGAAACGCCGTCCCGCGACCCGGCTGTTGAGCCGCGCCCGCAGATCGGCCAGCGACGCCTCGCCGAACGGCGCCGGGCAGTCGACCATCCGCTGCTCGACCCGGCCGGTGTCCGTGATCAGCACGAGCATCAGGCGCGCGGGCGCGAGCGAGAGCAGCTCCACGTGCCGCACGGTCGAGCGGGTCAGCGAGGGGTACTGCACGACGGCGACCTGCCGGGTGAGCTGCGCGAGCAGCCGCACCGTGCGGGCCACCACGTCGTCGAGGTCGACGGCGCCCTCCAGGAAGTTCTGGATGGCACGCCGCTCGGGAGCGGTCATCGGCTTGACGCCGGCCAGCTTGTCGACGAAGAGCCGGTAGCCCTTGTCGGTCGGGATGCGCCCCGCGCTGGTGTGCGGCTGGGCGATGAACCCCTCGTCCTCCAGGGCCGCCATGTCGTTGCGCACGGTGGCCGGGGAGACGCCGAGGTTGTGCCGCTCGGTGAGGGCCTTGGAACCGACCGGTTCCTCGGTGCCGACGTAGTCCTGGACGATGGCGCGCAGCACCTTCAGCCTGCGTTCACTGAGCATTCGGCGCGCACCTCCAGCTGTCGTCCGCCCGTTTCGGCCTGTCTTACCTGTCTGTCCTGGCACTCATGGCTCGCGAGTGCCAGACTTCCCCGGCCCAGTGTACGGCCGTGGGGTACGCCCGCGGCAAGGCCGGGACCAAGCCGTTAGCGTCGTCGCCGTGACGGTGACTTGGGCAGAGCTGGGCTGGGAGCGGCTGGCGGACGGCGTGGGGCGGTGCCGGCTGCCGGGCTGGGACTGCACGGCGGGGCTGGTGCTCGGCCCGGACGCGGCGCTGATGGTGGACGCGGGGTCGAGCCTGGACGAGGGCACCCGGTTGCGCGAGGAGGCTCGGCGGCTCGCCGGACGCCGTGTGACACATCTCGCGCTGACCCACCCGCACTTCGACCACGTCTTCGGCGCGGCGGCCTTCCCCGACGCGGAGGTGTACGGCGCGGCCGGCACGGACGCGTTGTTCGCGCCGGGCGGACAGGGACGCCAGGCGCTGCGCGCGGACGCGGTGGCGGAGGGCCTGGACCCCCGGCGGGCGGCCGAGGCGGCCGACGCGCTCGTCCCCGTCCGGCACGAGGTCCGCGGCGAGCGTGGGCTCGGCCTGGGCGGTGGACGGCAGGTCCGGCTGGCCGACGTGGGCCCGGGGCACACCGGGCACGACCTCGCGGTGCTGGTGCCGGGCACCCCGGCGGTCGTCTTCTGCGGCGACCTGGTCGAGGAGTCCGGCGAGCCGCAGGCGGGCCCCGACGCCGTACCGGAGCACTGGCCGGCCGCCCTGGACCGGCTGCTGGAGCTGGGCGGCGACGACGCGCTGTACGTCCCCGGTCACGGAGCGGTGGTGGACGCGGCCTTCGTCCGGGCCCAACGGGACGCGCTGGCCGCCCGGTTCGGCGTGTCGCGCTGATCACGGGGCGGGTGTTCCTCGTATCGTCGGCAGAATGCGCCAGTACTCCGCCGACCTGACCCCTCCGTGGAAGAAACCGCAGCCCGTTCCCGAGGTACCGGCCGATCCCGGCCTGGTGGTCGAGGAGCCCGGCACCGGGTTCTGCGGCGCCGTGATCGGCTGCGAGGCGGGCACGGTGACCCTGGAGGACCGCTTCGGCAAGCACCGGGTGTTCCCCATGGAACCGCGCGGCTTCCTGCTCGAGGGGCGGGTGGTGACGCTGGTCCGCCCGTCCTCCCCCGGCCCCGCGCGGTCCGCCCCCTCGCGTACGGCGTCCGGTTCGGTCGCCGTCCCCGGTGCCCGCGCGCGGGTGGCGCGCGCCGGGCGCATCTACGTCGAGGGGCGGCACGACGCCGAACTGGTCGAGAAGGTCTGGGGCGACGACCTGCGCATCGAGGGCGTCGTCGTGGAGTACCTGGGCGGCGTGGACGACCTCCCGTCGATCGTCGCCGACTTCGCCCCGGGCCCGGACGCCCGGCTGGGCGTCCTGGTGGACCACCTGGTCCCGGGTTCGAAGGAGTGGCGGATCGCCCAGTCGGTGACGAGCGAGCACGCGCTGGTGGTGGGCCACCCGTACATCGACATCTGGGAGGCGGTGAAGCCGGCAGCGGTCGGCATCGAAGCCTGGCCCCGGGTGCCGCACGGCCAGGACTGGAAGACGGGGGTGTGCCGGGCGCTGGGCTGGCCGTCGGAGAACACCGGGGCGGTGTGGCAGGCGATCCTGGCGCGGGTCGGGTCGTACAAGGACCTGGAGCCGGAGTTGCTGGGCCGGGTCGAGGAACTGATCGATTTCGTGACGGCGTGACGTTGTTTCACCCGGCCGGTGAATCCAGCCCCTCCGGCGTTTGAGGAGCGGGGGTCCGGGGGCAGCGCCCCCGGGTCGGGACGGGAAGGGGCGGCGGGGCGAGGAAACCCCGTCAGTCCACCAGATCCCGCACCACCGCGTCCGCCAGCAACCGCCCGCGCAGCGTGAGCACCGCACTCCCCGCCTCGTACGGCCCCTCCTCCAGCAGCCCCTCCGACAGTGCCCGCCGCGCCGCCGCGAGCCCCGCCTCCCGCAGCAGCGCCAGCGGCACACCCTCCCGCAGCCGCAGCTCCAGCAGAACCCGCTCCACCCGCCGGTCCTCGTCCGTCAGGACCTCACGCCCGGCACCCGGCGACTTCCCCGCCGCCAGCGCCCCCGCGTACGCCCCCGGATGCTTCACGTTCCACCACCGCACGCCCCCCACGTGGGAGTGCGCGCCCGGTCCCGCGCCCCACCAGTCGGCGCCCCGCCAGTACAGCTCGTTGTGCAGGCAGCGCCCCGCGTCGGAGGTGGCCCAGTTCGACACCTCGTACCAGTCGTAGCCCGCCGCCGCGAGGGTCTCCTCGGCGATCAGGTACCGGTCGGCGTGCACGTCGTCGTCGGTCATCGGGACCTCGCCGCGCCGGATCCGCCGGGCCAGCTGGGTGCCCTCCTCGACGATCAGGGCGTACGCCGAGACGTGGTCCGGGCCGGCGCCGAGCGCGGCGTCCAGGGAGGCGCGCCAGTCGTCGTCGGACTCGCCGGGGGTGCCGTAGATCAGGTCGAGGTTGACGTGGTCGAAGCCGGCCGCGCGGGCCTCGGCGACGCAGGCCTCGGGGCGGCCGGGGGTGTGGGTGCGGTCCAGGATCTTCAGGACGTGCTGCTTGGCGCTCTGCATGCCGAAGGAGATCCGGTTGAAGCCGCCCTCGCGGAGGGTGGCGAGGTACGCCGGGTCGACGGACTCCGGGTTCGCCTCCGTGGTGATCTCCGCGTCCGGCGCCAGGCCGAACTCGTCGCGGATCGCGCCCAGCATCCGCACCAGGTCACCGGCGGCCAGCAGGGTGGGCGTACCGCCGCCGACGAAGACCGTGCGGACCTCGCGGGGGTCGTCGCCGAGCACCTTGCGGGCCAGGCGGACCTCGTCGACGAGTGTGTCGGCGTAGTTGTCGCGGGAGGCGAGGACACCGCCGGTGCCGCGCAGCTCGGTCGCCGTGTAGGTGTTGAAGTCGCAGTACCCGCAGCGGGTCGCGCAGTACGGGACGTGCAGGTAGAAGCCGAGGGGGCGGTCGGCGGCCCCGGCGAGCGCGGACGCGGGCAGGGCGCCGTCGGCGGGGACGGGCTCGCCGTCGGGGAGTGCGGAGGGCATGCGTTCCATTGTCCCGTACGGCCGCGGTTACCGGGTTGCCCGGCTGCTCGGCTGCCTGGCTGCCCGAGTTGCCTGGCTGCTCGGCTGCTCGGCTGCCTGGCTGCCCGGTCGTCTGGTCGCTCCGTCGCCCGTCGCCCGGTCGCTGCGTCGATCCGTCGCCCGGTCGCTGCGGCGCTCGGCGCTACTGGGCCTGGAGTACCAGCAGGGCCAGGTCGTCCTCCGGGGGGCGCGGCCCGAACTCGTGCACCAGCCGCCTGATCCGCTCGGCTACCAGCTCGGCGTCCAGGCCGGTGCACCCGGCCAGCGCCGTGGCGAGCCCGTCGCCGTCGTCGAACTGGCGGGAGCCGCTGCGCCGCTCCGTGATCCCGTCCGTGACGCACAGCAGGGTGTCGCCTGAGCGCAGCTCGAAGGTCTCGCTGGTGTACGTGGCGTCCTCGACGACGCCGAGCAGCGTCTGCGGACACGCGACCGCGGACACCGTGCCGTCGGGCCCGAGCAGCAGCGGCAGCGGGTGTCCGGCCGAGGCGAGGGTGCAGCGGACGCCGCCGTCGAAGGGGACCAGCTCGCCGTAGAGGAGGGAGAGGAAGCGGGTCTGCGGTCCGTCGCCCGGGGCAACCGGTGGGCCGCCCGCGGCGACCAGGGCGCGGGCGGCGGCGTCGGCGGCCTCGGTGGCGTCGTCGAGGAGGAGCTGGTTGAGGCGGTCGAGGACGTCGGGGACGCCGTACTGCTCGCGGGCCAGCAGCCGCAGCCAGGGCCGGGCGAGACCGATGACGACGGCGGCCTCGGGGCCCTTGCCCTGGACGTCGCCCACGGCGAAGCACCAGCGGCCGTCGCCGGCCGGGAAGAGGTCGTAGAAGTCGCCGCTGGGGCCGCCTTTGTCGCGGGGTTCGTAGACGAGGGCGCTGCGTACGCCGGGGATCTCCGCGACGGCACCGGGCAGCAGGCCGCGCTGGAGCACGGCGCTGATGGTGGCCTGCCGGGCGTACTGGCGGGCGGCGCCGATGGCGAGCGCCACCCGGCGGCTGAGATCCTCGACCAAACCGGTGATCTCGTCGGGGAAACCGGGCGAGCCGGGGGCCCCGGGGCTGCCGGCCCGCCCGATGACCAGGGTGCCCAGGGGCCTGCCGCCGGCGACCAGGCGGTAGGCGAGCGCGGTGCCGTGCGTGCCGTCCGGGCCGAGCGCCCCGCCGGGCCAGGGGTGGCCGACGGGGCCGGAGCGCCAGGGATCGCGCGGGCGGGGCGGGTCCTTCTCCAGGGCGGCGCGCAGTTCGTCCAGGTGCCCCTCGCCCGCGTGCCACACGCGGGCCAGCCGGGCGCCGACGGCGGCCCCGGTGTCGTCGGTCCAGGCGCCCCGGCCCAGGGACTCGTCCTCCAGCCACACCCCGCACCAGTCGGCGAGCCGGGGCACGATCAGCTGTCCGGTGAGGGAGGCGACCAGGTCTTCGTCGAGCTGCCCGGCCAGGAGGTCGCTGGCCTCGGCGAGGAAGGACAGCGCGCCGCGGCCCAGCCACTCGCGGTCGCGGACCCCGCGCCGGGCGGTGCCGACCTCGCCGTCCCACGGATCCGGCCACCCCGCGGGGCCGGACCGGCCGGAACACTCCCCGCGCCCACGGCTGGCGTCCGCGTCCGGCCCGAAGCTCTGGCCCCCACTTACATACGGCCCGGCGCCCTGCCCCGCACCCGCGCCCGCTCCCACACCCTGGCCCGCACCCGCACCCGCACCCGGTCCTACGCCCTGCCCCGCGCCCGCGTCGACCGCACGACCGGGGGCGTCCTTCCGACGGCCCGTCTCCTCCGACCACCCGAGGTCGTCCGCATCCACGTCGGCCACACTGCCGACGTCGGCAGCCCCACGCCCCGAGGCCGACGCCGGGTCCTCCGGCCTTTCGAGGCCCTCCGCGTCCGGGCCGGGCGAGGCTCCCGCGCCGTCGCGGCCGTCATGGGCCACGTGGCCGCACTGATCGTCCTCGTCCACGTGACCGCACGGGCCGGCCTCGCCGACCCGCACGGTGTTTCGGGTCTCGCCGGCCCTGGCGTCCTCGCCGTTCACGTCCTCCGCGCCGTCCGCGCAGGCCGTGCCGTCCGGCCACTCGCCCGGCCGCCGGATGCCGGGCGACCCGGGGCGCCGTGCGGCGCACCCTCCCACGTACATCCCGGTCTGTCCCGCGCTGTCCGTGCCCGCGGCCGACAGCCGTGCCCACACCGTTTTGATGCCCGGGCGGTAGGTGATGCCCCAGGCCTCCGCCAGCGCGGCGACCAGTCGCAGGCCGCGCCCGTACTCGGCGGGGTCGTGCGGCATCTCGGGGTCGGTGCTCCGCGGCGCGCGGGACGGGTGCTGGTCCGTGGCCTCGACGACGAGCGCGCCCGTCTCCTCCATCCGGAGGCCCACCTCGACGTCGGTGCCCGCGTGCACCACGGCGTTGGTGACCAGCTCGCTGACGACGACCAGGGCGTCGGCGGCGAGGTGCTCCGTCAGCTGCTCCGCGCCGGGCAGGCCGAGCGCCGACCAGTCGGCGAGCGCGGCCCGCGCCATCGCGCGTGCCGCGCCCGGCGCCAGGGAGCTGCCGAGCAGGCTCACGCGCGCCCGCGCACACCCCTCGGAGCCCTCGGAGCCCGCTACGGATGCCTCAACGGCGTGCGCGGGCGCCGCGCTGGCGCGGGAGGCGGTCTCCCGCTGCGTCGGAATGGCCCCCATGGACGTCTCCCCGGGCAGTTCGTGCGAGTTTCTCGCAGTCGATGCCGACAGAGTGACAGACCGGCCCCGCCCATAAGCACGGAGTTACCGAAGTGGGCCGCCATGGGTGAGAACCGTGCTAGGCGAACGTTCGAAGACGGCCGGAACACGACCGGAAACCGGACGCCTTCGAACATCCGAACATCAGCGGGAGTGCGCGGCAATCCGCCGGAGGACGCGGCAATCCGCGGCAGGGGCAGCGCCGCGCCTCCGCGCCCTACGCCTCGCGCGAGCCCTCGTACATCTCCTCGATCAGGTTCTTGTACTCCCGCTCCACCACCGGCCGCTTCAGCTTCAGGCTCGGGGTGATCTCGCCGTGTTCCACGTCGAGGTCGCGGGGCAGCAGGCGGAACTTCTTGATGGTCTGCCAGCGCTGGAGACCCTCGTTGAGCTGCTTGACGTAGCCGTCGACCATCTCGACGGTCGCGGGCGCCGCGACGATCTCGGCGTACGGCTTGCCCTCCAGGCCGTTCTCCTTGGCCCACTCGGTGATCGCGATCTCGTCGAGGGCGATGAGCGCGGTGCAGAAGTTCCGGTCGGCGCCGTGCACCAGGATGTTCGAGACGTAGGGGCAGACCGCCTTGAACTGGCCCTCGACCTCGGCCGGCGCGATGTACTTGCCGCCGGACGTCTTGATGAGGTCCTTCTTGCGGTCGGTGATGCGCAGGTAGCCGTCGGGCGACAGCTCGCCGATGTCGCCGGTGTGGAACCAGCCGTCGGCCTCCAGGACCTCGGCGGTCTTCTCGGGCAGCTTGTGGTAGCCCTCCATGATGCCGGGGCCGCGCAGCAGGATCTCGCCGTCGTCCGCGATGCGCACCTCGGTGCCGGGCAGCGGCTTGCCGACGGTGCCGGTGCGGTAGGCCTCGCCGGGGTTGACGAAGGAGGCGGCGGAGGACTCGGTGAGGCCGTAGCCCTCCAGGATGTGGATGCCGGCCCCGGCGAAGAAGTAGCCGATCTCCGGCGCGAGGGCGGCCGAGCCCGACACGCAGGCGCGCAGGCGGCCGCCGAAGGCCTCGCGGATCTTGGCGTAGACGAGCCGGTCGGCGACGGCGTGCTTGGTGCGCAGGCCGGCGGGGGCGCTCGCGGTACCGGTGCGCTTGAAGTTGTCCTGGGTGACCTTGGCGTACTCGCGGGCGATGCCGGCGGCCCACTGGAAGATCTTGTACTTGGCCCCGCCGCCCGCCCGGGCCTTGGCGGCGACGCCGTTGTAGACCTTCTCGAAGATGCGGGGCACGGCCGCCATGTAGGTCGGCTGGACCACCGGCAGGTTCTCGATGATCTTGTCGACCCGGCCGTCGACGGCGGTGACGTGACCGGCCTCGATCTGCCCGGAGGTCAGCACCTTGCCGAAGACGTGCGCGAGCGGCAGCCAGAGGTACTGGACGTCGTCCTTGGTGACCAGGCCGGTCGCGGCGATCGCCTTGGCCATGTAGGACCAGCAGTCGTGCGGGAGCCGGACGCCCTTGGGCCGGCCGGTGGTGCCGGAGGTGTAGATGAGGGTGGCGAGCTGGTCCTTGGTGAGCGCGCCGACCCGCTCCTTGATCAGTTGCGGCTCCTGCTCCAGGCGGGCCGCACCCCGGCGCTCCAGGTCGTCGAGGGTGAGGACCCAGTCCTCGGAGGTGTCCGCGCCGGCCGCGTCGACCACGACCACATGGGTGAGGTTGGGCAGCTCCGCCTTCTTCTCCCTCGCCTTGGCCAGCTGCGCGGCGTCCTCCGCGATCAGCACCCGGCTCTCGGAGTCGGAGAGGATGTACGCCGACTCGTCGGCGTTGGTCTGCGGGTAGACGGTGGTGGTCGCCGCGCCCGCGCACATGATGCCGAGGTCGGCGAGGATCCACTCCAGCCGGGTGGAGGAGGCCAGCGCCACCCGCTGCTCCGGCTGCACGCCCAGCTCGACGAGGCCGGCCGCGATCGCGTAGACCCGCTCGGCGGCCTGCGTCCAGGTCAGCGACTTCCACTCGTCCGGGCCCTCGCCCGAGGCCGGCGGCACCGGGTAGCGGTACGCCTCGGCGTCCGGCGTGGCGGCCACCCGCTCCAGGAAGAGTCCCGCCACGGAGGGCGGACGGTTCTCGATCAGTGTCTGTGTGTCGCTCACGACATCCTCCGGGCCCGCGACGTTGCGGCTGGCTCGTTGCGGCTGGCTCAGGTGTGGCTGGTTCACTCTCGGGCGGTGTTCAACGGTGTTGAGGTCGTGACGCGGACCGTTGTCCGATCACTTGTTTAACTCACGAGTAACTACGGGGCAGGCATCAGGGTAAAGGGCGACCGGCCCCCGCGTAAGAGTCCGCGCCCTGTCACTTCCTACAGATACGCGCCCGCGACATGCGAAGGGACCCGCCGCACTTTCGTACTACGGGCCCCTCGGTGTCCGTTTCGCCCGGACCTGGCGTGCGGCGCGGCGGTTACTTCTTGCCCTTGCCCGACCCCGCGCTGTCATCACTCGACAGCACCGCGATGAAGGCCTCCTGCGGAACCTCCACGGAACCCACCATCTTCATCCGCTTCTTGCCTTCCTTCTGCTTCTCCAGCAGCTTCCGCTTACGGGAGATGTCACCGCCGTAGCACTTGGCGAGGACGTCCTTGCGGATGGCGCGGATGGTCTCGCGGGCGATCACCCGGGAGCCGATGGCGGCCTGGATGGGCACCTCGAAGGCCTGCCGCGGGATCAGCTCGCGCAGCTTGGCGACGAGCCGCACGCCGTACGCGTAGGCCGCGTCCTTGTGGGTGATCGCCGAGAAGGCGTCCACCTTGTCGCCGTGCAGCAGGATGTCGACCTTGACCAGGCTGGAGGTCTGCTCGCCGGTGGGCTCGTAGTCCAGCGAGGCGTAGCCGCGCGTCTTCGACTTCAGCTGGTCGAAGAAGTCGAAGACGATCTCCGCGAGGGGGAGGGTGTAGCGGATCTCCACCCGGTCCTCGGAGAGGTAGTCCATGCCGAGCAGCGTGCCGCGCCGGGTCTGGCACAGCTCCATGATCGAGCCGATGAACTCGGTCGGCGCGAGGATCGTGGCCCGCACGACCGGCTCGTAGACCTCGTCGATCTTCCCCTCGGGGAACTCGCTCGGGTTGGTGACCGTGTGCTCAGTGCCGTCCTCCATGATCACGCGGTAGACCACGTTGGGGGCGGTGGCGATCAGGTCGAGGCTGAACTCGCGCTCCAGCCGCTCGCGGATCACGTCCAGGTGGAGCAGGCCGAGGAAGCCGACGCGGAAGCCGAAGCCGAGGGCGGCGGAGGTCTCCGGCTCGTAGACCAGGGCGGCGTCGTTGAGCTGGAGCTTGTCCAGTGCCTCGCGCAGCAGGGGGTAGTCGGAGCCGTCCAGCGGATACAGACCGGAGAAGACCATGGGCCTGGGGTCCTTGTAGCCGCCGAGGGCCTCCGTGGCGCCCTTGTGCATGCTGGTGACGGTGTCGCCGACCTTGGACTGGCGGACGTCCTTCACACCGGTGATCAGGTAGCCCACCTCGCCGACGCCCAGGCCGTCGGCGGAGAGCATCTCCGGCGAGTTGGTGCCGATCTCCAGCAGCTCGTGGGTGGCGCCGGTGGACATCATCCGGATCCGCTCGCGCTTGTTGAGCTGGCCGTCGATGACACGGACGTACGTCACGACACCGCGGTAGGAGTCGTAGACGGAGTCGAAGATCATCGCGCGGGCGGGGGCGTCCTTGACTCCGACCGGGGCCGGGACCTCGGCGACGACCTTGTCCAGCAGCGCGTCGACGCCGAGGCCGGTCTTGGCGGAGACCTTGAGGACGTCGTCGGGCTCGCAGCCGACCAGGTTGGCCAGCTCCTCGGCGAACTTCTCCGGCTGCGCGGCCGGCAGGTCGATCTTGTTCAGCACGGGGATGATCGTGAGGTCGTTCTCCATCGCCAGGTACAGGTTGGCGAGGGTCTGGGCCTCGATGCCCTGGGCGGCGTCGACGAGGAGGATGGTGCCCTCGCACGCGGCCAGCGACCGCGACACCTCGTAGGTGAAGTCGACGTGCCCCGGCGTGTCGATCATGTTGAGGATGTGCGTGGAGCCCTTGTCGTGGGACGGGGCCCACGGCAACCGCACCGCCTGGGACTTGATCGTGATGCCGCGCTCGCGCTCGATGTCCATGCGGTCGAGGTACTGGGCGCGCATCTGCCGCTGCTCGACCACACCGGTCAGCTGGAGCATCCGGTCGGCGAGCGTGGACTTGCCGTGGTCGATGTGCGCGATGATGCAGAAGTTGCGGATCAGCGCCGGGTCGGTACGGCTCGGCTCGGGCACATGGCTGGGGATCGCGGGCACGCAGGGTCCTGATTCTTGAGGCGTCCGCAGTGTCTGCGGTCTCGGGTCTCGGGTCGGATCGATACGTAGCCTCCATGGTCCCACGGGTGGGGAGCCGGTATGGGTTTGGGACCCTTCCCGACCCGCTGGTAGTGTGGGTGGCTGTGTCTCTTGCCCTCTCAGCGCGAGGCACTCCTTCAAGAAATCACCGGCACGGGACCCTCGCGGCCTCGTGCCTGAACCTGCAAAGGCTCATTCGTGGCGAACATCAAGTCCCAGATCAAGCGGAACAAGACCAACGAGAAGGCCCGGCTGCGCAACAAGGCCGTCAAGTCCTCTCTGAAGACCGCGATCCGCAAGGCCCGCGAGGCCGCTGCCGCGGGTGACGTCGAGAAGGCCACCGAGTACCAGCGCGTCGCTTCGCGCCAGCTCGACAAGGCCGTCTCCAAGGGCGTCATCCACAAGAACCAGGCCGCCAACAAGAAGTCGGCGCTGGCGCAGAAGGTCGGCGCCCTCAAGGGCTGAACCCCTTATCTGGTCTGATCGCCGGAAGGACCCAGAGCGGGCCCTCTCTCATCCGCTCCCGTCCGGCACCCAGGATCCATGCGCGGCCTGCGTTCGCCACGCGGGCATGGATCCGCGAGCTTGATCCGGAGGCCCCGGTCGGCCGTCCTTCCCCAGGACGGACGCCGGGGCCTTCGGTGTTTCCCCGGCCAGGGGTTCCGAGGGGGTGCTTACGACCGTCCCCGTGAACGCGCCGCCCGCGCGATGGTCACCACGGCCTTCTCCAGGGCGTACTCGGGGTCCTCCCCGGCGCCCTTCACCCCCGCGTCGGCCTCGGCCACCGCGCGCAGCGCGACGGAGACGCCGTCCGGGGTCCAGCCCCGCATCTGCTGCCGGACCCGGTCGATCTTCCAGGGTGGCATCCCCAGCTCGCGGGCCAGGTCCGCGGGGCGTCCGCCGCGGGCGGAGGACAGCTTGCCGATGGCCCGCACGCCCTGCGCCAGCGCGCTGGTGATCAGCACCGGTGCCACGCCGGTCGCCAGCGACCAGCGCAGTGCTTCCAGGGCCTCCGCCGCACGCCCCTCGACCGCCCGGTCGGCGACCGTGAAGCTGGATGCCTCCGCCCGACCGGTGTAGTACCGCCCGACGACCGCCTCGTCGACGGTCCCCTCGACGTCGGCGGTCAGCTGGGAGACCGCGGAGGCCAGCTCCCGCAGGTCGCTGCCGATCGCGTCGACCAGGGCCTGGCACGCCTCGGGGGTGGCGGACCGCCCGGCCGTACGGAACTCGGAGCGCACGAAGGCCAGCCGGTCGGCGGGCTTCGTCATCTTCGGGCAGGCCACCTCCCGCGCCCCCGCCTTGCGGGCGGCGTCGAGCACGCCCTTGCCCTTGGCACCGCCCGCGTGGAGCAGGACGAGGGTGATCTCCTCGGCGGGCGCGCCGAGGTAGCCCTTGACGTCCTTGACCGTGTCGGCGGACAGGTCCTGCGCATTGCGTACGACCACGACTTTGCGCTCGGCGAAGAGCGAGGGGCTGGTGAGCTCGGCGAGGGTGCCGGGCTGCAACTGGTCGGGGGTGAGGTCGCGTACGTCCGTGTCGGCGTCGGCGGCCTTGGCGGCGGCCACCACCTCCTGCACGGCACGGTCGAGCAGGAGGTCCTCCTGGCCCACGGCAAGGGTCACCGGGGCGAGAGGGTCGTCGTTCGCAGTCTTCCTGGCCATCGCGACAAGCATCGCACGCACCACTGACAACGCCGGACGGGCGCTGCCGGTCCGGCTGCCGCGGGAGGGGCCCTACGGCTCCTCGCGCCAGCCCTCCCACTCCCCGGCGAACGCGTCCAGCTCGCCGGGGTCCAGCGCTTCGCACTCGTCGTGCAGGAGGACGAGCCACTGGGCGTCCTCGGCGTCGTCCTCGCCGGCCAGGGCGTCCCGCAGGATGCGCGGTTCCTCGTCGGTCCCGAACCGCTCCCCGAGTGCCTGGGCCGCCTCCTCCGCGGCGTCGCGGTCGGGCAGTACCAGCACATGTCTCACGTCGCTCACGGGTGCCATTGTCGGTCAGCCCCGGGCGCGGTCAGCCCTTGGGCCCGGTCAGCCCTTGGGCACGGTCTGCACGTCGAGGTCGATGCGGATGCTGGGGCCGACCACGGCGATGCCGCGGGCCAGCATCGTCTGCCAGCTCACCGTGAAGTCGTCGCGGTGCAGCTCGGTGGTGGCGCGGCAGGCCGCCCGCGTCTCGCCCTCCATGCCGTTGCCGAGTCCGAGGTACTCGGTGTCCAGCGTGACCGTGCGCGTCACACCGTGCAGCGACAACGCGCCGGTCACGGCCCACCGGTTACCGCCGCGGTGGGTGAACCGGTCGCTGTAGAACTCCAGGGTCGGAAACCGCTCCACGTCCAGGAAGTCGGCCGAGCGCAGGTGGTCGTCGCGCATCTTCACGTTGGTGTCGATGGACGCCGCGTCGATCACCACGTGCATCGCGGACTGCTGCATGTCGTCGGCGATCCGCACCGCGCCCGCGAAGGAGTTGAACCGGCCGTGGATCCGGGCCAGCCCGATGTGCCGGGCGGTGAACGCGATCGAGGAGTGCGCCGGCTCGATCTCCCAGTCACCCGGCGCGGGCAGCTCCGGCGGCTGGGCCACCTGGAGCGTCACGTCGCCGAGCGAGGCCAGCGAGTCCTCGACGACCGTCGCGGAGGCACGGTACGGCGTGTACCCCTCGGCGGACACGGCGAGCCGGTACTCCCCCGCCGGCACCGTCGCCACGAACGATCCGAAGGGGTCCGTACCGCCGCCGACCACCTTGCGCCCCATGGCGTCACTGACCGTGAACTCGGCGCCCGGCACCGGGGCGTTGACGGGGTCGAGGACGCGGCAGCTCAGCACCCCCGCGTCCGGCGGGGTGTGCACCGCCGCCAGGGGACCCGTCCGTTGCATCCGCTTCGTTCGGCTTCCCAGCAAGCGGCCGATCATCTGCGACATCCTCTGCGCGACATGAAAAAAACTAGTTGACGGAGAAACATTCGATCACCGATGTGGCTTTCGAGGCAACACGGGACCACATCGCGGGAAACCGTCACATGTGCAGGGAGTGGACGGGAGTGGCCCCGTGTGGCCCGGTTTCGGCACACCGGACACGACGTCTCACGGCCGGGGTGCTGGCGGCGCGGCCCGGACGGCACGGGCGACCGTGCTCGTCCCGGGCCTCCGGTCTTCCAGGCCCCCCGGTCTTCCGTCACCGGGCGGCTGTCACCCCTGCCAGTACAGGCCCCGGACCTTCGCGCTCGTGACGGTGATCGGCGTCTCGTCGCCGGAGTCGGGCGGGTAGTAGACGACCTCGAAGCGCAGCCGTTCGTCGCCGACGATCGAGCCGCTGTTCCCGAAGTCCGGGAAGCTGTCACCGCTGGTGCCCACCCGCTCGACGATCGGCCCGGTCCATCGGGTGCCGTCCGGACGCAGGTGGTAGAAGCGGCCCTGGAGCGTGGCGCCGGGCGGCACGTCCGCTCGAAGGTAGGCCGTGGCCTGGTAGTGGGACGCGCCGGTCAGCAGGTCCACGCCGTCCACGGTGAGTGTCGTCCACCGCCGGGGCGCGATCTCCTGGTCGTCGCCGTCGGATCGGCTGATGGCTCGCGGCATGTCTTCCTCCTCGGAGTCGCCGGGCGTCCAGCCGGCGGGGTGGGTGAGGCGTTCTTCGACCCGGGCGCGCATCGACGCCATGGTGAAGCCGCGCGGGTCGACCTTCCCGGGCTGCCACTCGAGGTGGCCGATGACGGACCGCTCGTTCCAGTTGTGGTGGCGGCACACGGCCGCGGCTGCCCGCTCGATCGCGTCCAACTGCGCGGCGGGCCACGGGTCCTTGCCGTCGCCGAGGTTCTCGCACTCGAAGCCGTAGAAGTGCCGGTTGCCGTCGGTGTTGGCCTCGTTGTCCCGAGGCAGCGCCTTCTCCTCGACGACGGCCCGCAGGACGTCGTCGTCGCCGAGACCGGCGTGGTTGGCCCGCCCGTAGCCGACCAGATGGACCCTGCCGTCCTTGGTGATGACGCCGTGGCACAGCGGGCCGGGCAAGCCCGCGTAGCCCTTGCGGCAGATCTCCACGGTGGCCGCGCTGCCCCGGGTCACGGTGTGATGGATCATCACCCCGTTGACGGGGCCCCAGGGACCCTTGTGGTTGCGATTATGGTCCCGCCAGTCGCCCACCTCGACGACGGTGAGACCCTCCGCCCTCAGTGCCTTGAGGAAACTGCCCGCGGTCATGGGGGTGGCCATCAGCGACACTCCGGCCACGACCACGTGGCCTGCCGGCCGTCCGCACCGGGCCGGTGCACGACGGTGTGCCCCGGCGTGGGGGGTTGGGGCATGGGTTTCTCCTTCTGCCGGTGGGGCGGGCCTCCCGTCGCCGAACCCCGTCGTGTCGTGGCGGTGGCGGCGGCGGTCGGGAGTGGCCCGTGAGGCCGTGGACTGGTGGTCGGGGGCCGACCGTTGCCGGGCGCGTCGGCTGCGCGACACGGTGACGTCTTCCGCGCCTTCTTCCGTGCCGTACTGAAAATTCCCGGCGCCCGCCCTGCCTACGCCTCCGCGCAGCGCGCGGCAGAGACCGGAACGGCTTGATCCGGCCAACACCGCTCCGCGCGGGAGAATCTCGTGCGGCGCGTGATGATCAACATGCACGACCTCGTCGGCCGCACCAGCTACTTCGTCATCCGCTTCCACGGCCCGGAAGGCGCCGCGAACGACGAACTCACCTCTCGTCTGGTGGACTCCGCCACCACGCGCACGCTGTCCTGGCCGAAGGGGACCGAGATCGAGGTCGTGCCCCAGCCCCTCACCGGTGCGGACGGACCGCACCGTCTGGTCATCGGGACGGTACCCACCACCGCGAAGCAGGTCGCCTGCCACTGGAAGGACGGCACCACCACCCTGGCCGACCGGGCCCCCGACAACACCCCCGTGCGCGGCACGAACGCCGTGATCCGGTCCGTCCGCGGCTACCCCACGGCGAACTGGTTCGCCTGCGCGGCACCGGGCTCCGCCGCCTACGAGTCCGCGGAGGTGACCAAGTAACGATGATCGGAGCGGCAGGCCGTCCCGCCGGGGCTGCCGGAGCGGCTGGCTCCCGACCCGCTCGCCGCGGGGTTCGCACGCAGGCGCTCAGTCCCCCGCCACCCGCAGCTCCCTCCCCGTACCGGTGACCGCCAAGGCCCCGTCCCGGTCCGTGCGCAGTACCGTCGCGCCCTGGGCGCGCAGGGCCGCGACCGTGCCGGGGGCCGGGTGGCCGTAGGTATTGCCCTCGCCGCAGCTGATGACGGCCAGGCGTGGGGCGACCTGACGGAGGAACGCGAAGTCCTGGTGGGCGGAGCCGTGGTGGGCCACCTTCAGCACGTCGACGCCTTCCAGGGCCGCTGCCGCCGGGGAGCGGGCCAACTCGCGCTGGGCCGGGGGTTCCAGGTCGCCCAGGAGGAGCAGGCGGATGCCCGCCGTGCGGACCAGGAGGGCGACGCTGGCGTCGTTGGGGCCGCCTTCCGTGCCCGGTGCCGTGGTGGTCGGCGGGCTCGGCGGGGGCCACACCACCTGCCAGGACAGCGGGCCGGAGCGCCGTTGTTCTCCGGCGGACGCGTGGCGCAGGGGGATGTGTCGGGCCGTTGCCTGTCGCCGGACGAACTCGGCCTGGTCGGCGGGCTCTTCGAGGGCGGTTGTCTCGATCGCGCCCACCGAGCGGCCGCGCAGTACTCCGGGCAGTCCGGCCACGTGGTCGGCGTGGTAGTGGGTCAGCAGCACGAGGGGGACGCGGGTGATGCCGAGGGAGCGCAGGCAGTGGTCGACCGGAGCGGGGTCGGGGCCCGCGTCCACGACGACGGCCGTCCCCTCCCCCGCCGCGAGGACCAGCGCGTCGCCCTGGCCGACGTCGCACATCACCATCCGCCAGTCCGGTGGGGGCCAGCCCTTGATCACCCGGGCCAGCGGGGGCGGCTGCACCACCACCAGGATCAGGAGCAGGGCGCAGAGGCCGCACCACCAGGGGTGCCGCAGCAGGCGTCGGCCGGCCAGCAGCACGCCCACCGTGACCAGGGCGAGCAGCCCCGCCCCGGCCCAGCTGCCCGGCCAGTCCACTCCCGCGCCCGGCAGCCGGGCACCGGTGCGGGCGATTCCCGCGATCCACTCGGCCGGCCAGCCTCCGCACCAGGCAAGGCTCTCGGCCAGCGGCATCGCCACCGGCGCCGTCGCCAGTGCCGCGAAGCCGAGCACGGTGGCCGGGGCCACCGCGAACTCCGCCAGCAGGTTGCACGGCACCCCCACCAGGCTCACCCGCGCCGACAGCACCGCGACGACCGGCGCGCACAGGGCCTGCGCGGCGCCCGCGGCGGCCAGCGCCTCCGCGAGCCGGGGCGGCACCCGGCGTCGGCGCAAAGACGCGCTCCACCGCGGAGCCAGCGTGAGCAACGCCCCCGTGGCCAGCACGGAGAGCAGGAAGCCGTAACTCCGGGCCAGCCAGGGGTCGTAGAGCACCAGGAGCAGTACCGCCGTCGCGAGGGCCGGCAGAAGTGACCTGCGGCGTCCGGTGGCCAGGGCGAGCAGGGCGACGGACCCGCAGGCCGCCGCCCGCAGCACGCTCGGGTCGGGACGGCACACGACGACGAAGGCCAACGCGAGCAGGCCGCCGAGCAGCGCGGTCGTGCGCAGGGGGATGCCGAGGCGGGGCGCCAGGCCTCGGCGCTCGCTGCGCTGGGCCAGGCCCGGCGGGCCGAGGAGCAGGGCGAGCACGATGGTGAAGTTGGCGCCGGACACCGCGAGCGTGTGCGTCAGGTCGGTTTCCTTGAATGCCTCCTCCAGCTCGGGCGTGACGCGTGAGGTGTCGCCGACGACCAGGCCCGGCAGCAGCGCCCTCGCGTCCGTCGGCAGGTCCTCGGTCGCCTCGCGCAGACCGGACCGCAGTCGGCCCGCCAGGCGTTGCGCCGTCGAGGGCTTCGCCGTCGTCTCCGGTGCCTGCCGGCCGGCCCGGACACGCAGCACCGCGGCGATCCGGTCGCCGCGCGTCCTCGGGGGCGACAGGCGGGCGGTGACGTTGAACCGGGTAGTTGGCAACAGGCTCAGCCAGCGGGAGGAGGCGGCCCGGGTACGGGAGTCGCCGACATCCACGAGGACGAGGACCGGCGTTCGGGCCGTCACCGTCTTCCCGCCCCTCTCCGTCACCCGCCGCACGTCGGCCTCGATCAGCACCGTGGGCGGCACGGCGCGGTTGCCCCGGACCCGCGGCCGGGTGAGCCGGGGGTCGGCCGTGGCCTCGACCTCGGCGGTGACGGTGGCGTACCGCCTCGCCAGCTCCGGCACGGGTCCCCGGCGCAGGTCCGCCCCGTGCAGGGCGGCCGAGGCGGCGGAGGCGGCGACGCAGAGCAACAGGGCGGCGGCCGCCGGTGCGTGGGGCCGGTCGCGCACCGGCCTCAGCAGCAGTGCCCCGGCCAGGAGGAGAGCGCCCGTCACCACGCCCACCGCCCAGCCCGTCGGCGCGCCCGGCGCCAGCGCCGCCGTCGCCCACGCCGCCAGAGCGGGTGGCACCAGGCGCAGGTCGGCGGGGCCCTCCTGCCGGGGGTGGGCCGCGCCCAGCCGGTGGCCGGAGGCGGCGTGCACGGCGGCGCGCGGGGACGCCGCACGCCGGTCCCCCGGCCTGTCCGGCCCTTCCGGCCCGTCGGGTCGGTCCGGTCGATCCGACCGATCCGACCGATCCGGTCGATCCGGTCGATCCGGTCGATCCGGTCGATTCAGCCGGTCCAGCCGGTTCGCTTCCGTCACGTCCGTGTTCATGGCCGTACGAGGTCCCGCAGGTCGGCGAAGCGGCGCTCGCCGATGCCGTTGACCTCGCGCAGTTCGTCCACCGAGCGGAAACCGCCGTGCTGGGTGCGGTAGTCGATGATGTGCTGGGCGAGGACCGGGCCGACGCCCGGGAGGGTGTCGAGCTGGTCGGTGGTCGCCGTGTTGAGGGACACCGGTGCCGCGGGCCCCGCCGCCCCCGTCGGCCCACCCGGGGCGGGACCCCCTCCCGGCCGGGGCGCGGGCACGGGCGCCGCTCCGACGATCACCTGTTCGCCGTCCACCAGGAAGCGGGCGCGGTTCAGCCCGTCGGTCTTCGTGCCGGGCCGCACGCCCCCGGCAGCCCGCAGGGCGTCGGCGACGCGGGAACCGGGCGGGAGGCTGTGGATACCCGGCTTGCGGACCTTTCCGCCGACGTCCACCACGATCTCGGGCCCGGCCGTGGCCGTCGGCGCGGCCTGGGAGCCGGGCTCGCCCGTCGTCGCGCGGTCCGCGGCCGTCGGCCCCGGTTTCCCGGCTCCGTATGCCGCCGCCTCCCGCACCACCTCGGGTGCCGCCACCGACTGGGTGCGGCCGGACCAGAAGTGCTGCACCGCGAAGACCGCCGCGACGACGAGCAGCACCGTGAGCGCGCCCACGCTGCGCCGCTCCAGGCCGCATCGGGTCCGCAGCCACAGCGGCATCCGCTCCCGCAGTGCCTGCCCGGCCCGCTCCCGCAGTGCCTGCCCGGCCGGCTCCCGCCAAGTCGGCGCGATTCCGCCGGAGTCACCGACGTCCGCGTCGCCGGGGGTCTCGGGGCCGGGCGGCGGAGGCCCCTTCCCCGGCTCGCCCCGCGCCTCTTCGTGTCCCGTCTGCTCGACCCGCTCCCCGAACAGCGCCTCCGCCCTCCGCCGCAGTTCCTCCGGCGGAGCGTGCCGGCGGCCGTGCCGGGTGTGGGAGCGGGAGCGGGGGCGGGCGTGGGCGCGGGAGCCCGGTGCGCGGCGGTGCGCGAGGCGGCCGTCGGAGGCCGGGGCGCGGCCCGGGCCGCTGGTCGCGGACGTGGTGCGTGAGCGTGATCGAAGAGCCATGCGACGAGGATCGGGCCCCTGGACGCCCTCGCGATGATCATGGTCGTTTTCCGGGGATCATCCCCGGGTTGTGGACAACTGCGCCCCCCACACGGGTTACCCGGCCGCCCTCACCGCGACGAGACCACGACCCCCAGCAGCCCCGGCCCCGTGTGCGCGCCGATCACCGCGCCGACCTCGCTCACGTGCAGGTCGGCCAGCCCGGACAGCCGGTTCCGCAGGCGGTCCGCGAGGGCCGACGCCCGGTCGGGGGCGGCGAGATGGTGGACGGCGATGTCGACGGGTGCGCTGCTCGCACGATCGGCGGCGATCTCCTCCAGCCGGGCGATGGCCTTGGACGCCGTCCGCACCTTCTCCAGGGGTTCGATGCGGCCGCCCTCCAGTTGCAGCAGCGGCTTGACGGCGAGCGCGGAGCCGAACAGCGCCTGGGCCGCCCCGATCCGGCCGCCGCGACGCAGGTAGTCGAGGGTGTCGACGTAGAAGTAGGCGGAGGTGCCCGCGGCGCGCTTCTCCGCGGCCGTGACGGCCTCGTCCACCGTGCCGCCCGCCTCCGCCGTCTCCGCGGCGGCGAGCGCGCAGAAGCCGAGGGCCATCGCGATCATCCCGGTGTCCACGACCCTGACCGGGACGGCGGCCTCACGCGCCGCGACGACGGCCGCGTCGTGCGTGCCGGAGAGTTCGGCGGACAGGTGGAGGGAGACGATGCCGTCGGCGCCGGACTCGGCGATCCTGCGGTAGGTCTCGGCGAAGAGCCCGGGACTGGGGCGCGAGGTGGTGACCGGCCGGCGTTTCTGTAGGGCCTGGGCCAGGGAGCGGGTCGAGATCTCGGTGCCCTCCTCCAGGGCCCGGTCGCCCAGGACCACGGTCAGGGGTACCGCGGTGATGCCGTGCCGCTCCATCGTCCGGGCCGGAAGGTAGGCCGTTGAATCCGTGACGATAGCGACATGGCGGGACATGAGCTGGAGGTTACCTGGCGTAGTGCCCGTACGGCAGTCCGGCCCCGGCCACCGGGCGTTCACAGGACCGCAACGGGCCGCCGGGGCCGGTCAGGTCGTGCTCTCCGGGCGGGCGTTCTTCTGCCAGGGGTACACGGGGCGCGCGGCGGGCGGGGTGATGGCGGGGCGCGCGGCGTCCTCCTCCGCCGGTCCTTGAGCGGGCGCGTCAGGCCAGGTCTGGCGGCTGGACGGGGTGTCGGCGGAGGGCGCCTCGGGCCAGGACGGCGGCGCGGCGGCGGGCTCCGTCTCCGTCCAGTGCCGCAGCGCACCCGCCTCCACGTCGATCTGCGCGCTCAGCGAGTCCAGGTCGTCGTCCGCGAAGCGGCGGGCGCGGTCGCGGGCCGCCCAGCGCAGGGCGTCCGCCGACCGGATGATGCGCTCGGTGCGCTCACGCAGCCCGGGCAGGCGCTCGGCGAGGGTGGCGCGGTCCGGCTCGGACTCCAGCCGCCGCAGCTCGCCGTCCAGCTCGAAGCCGTGCGCGCTGAGCCGCTCGAAGAGCGCGAGGGACTCCTTGAGGGACTCGTCCTCGGCCACGCGCGCGTGCAGCGCGTCCTGCGTGGACCTCATGGAGGTGCGCAGACTCAGCCGCAGCTGTGCCAGCTCGGCCGCCGGACCCACCTGGACGAGGGACTTGGCCCGCAGGGTGTGGTCCTCGACGGTGCGGCGGGCCTGTGTGATGCCGCGGTCGACGCTGCGCTTGGCGGCGCCGACGGCCTTCACCGTGGCGTAGACGCCCAGCACCACGGCGAGCAGGAAGAGCAGGGCGAACACGGTGAGCGCTGCTTCCACGGGCTCCTCCTTCGGACGTCCGGCCCGCGCACCGGCGGCCCACGGCGCAGGTCGCGCCGCTCTTCCACGGTAAACGCAACGGGCAGGCCCAGGGTTCCGCAAGGACCCCGAACCTGCCCGTACCCACCCCGTAGGGGACGCCCTGGACGCCCCGGGATGCCCCGGGGCGTCCAGGGCGCCCCGGACGCCCGGGGCGTCCCGGTCAGCGCCTACGCGGGCACGATGTTCACCAGCTTCGGCGCCCGCACGATCACCTTGCGGATCCCCGCCCCGCCCAGCGCGGCCACGACCTTCTCGTCGGCCAGCGCGGCCTTCTCCAGGTCGTCCTCGGAGATGGAGGGTGCGACCTCCAGCCGTGCCTTGACCTTGCCCTTGATCTGGACGACGCAGGTCACGGTCTCGTCGACGACGTAGGCGGGGTCGGCGACCGGGAAGTCCTCGTGGACCACGGACGACTCGTGCCCCAGCTTGCGCCACAGCTCCTCGGCGACGTGCGGGGCCAGCGGCGCGACCAGCAGCACCAGGCGCTCGGCGACGGACCGCGGGACCGGGCCCCCGGCCTTGGTCAGGTGGTTGTTCAGCTCGGTGACCTTGGCGATGGCGGTGTTGAACCG
This sequence comes from Streptomyces sp. CS113, assembly GCF_002188365.1. Taxonomy (NCBI): domain Bacteria; kingdom Bacillati; phylum Actinomycetota; class Actinomycetes; order Kitasatosporales; family Streptomycetaceae; genus Streptomyces; species Streptomyces sp. CS113. Next base: position 5,784,857 of record NZ_KZ195574.1, on the reverse strand, counting down.
CATGCCCTCCAGGTCCTGCCGTACGCCGTCGACGGCCTTGTGCAGGGCGCGCAGGGTGCCGGCGTCGATGTCGCTCTCCGCGACGTCGGCCACGGACAGCTCGCCGGTGTTCTCGTCGACGACGTTGCGCCACAGCCGCTGCAACAGCCGGAACTGGCCGACCACCGCGCGCGTGTCCCACGGCCGGGAGACGTCCAGCGGGCCCATCGCCATCTCGTACAGGCGCAGCGTGTCGGCGCCGTACTCGGCGCAGATCTCGTCGGGGGTGACCGCGTTCTTCAGGGACTTGCCCATCTTGCCCAGCAGCCGGGAGACCTTCTCGCCCTGGTAGAAGTAGGCGCCGTCGCGCTCCTCGACCTCGGCGGCGGGCACCGCGATGCCGCGGCTGTCGCGATAGACGTAGGCCTGGATCATGCCCTGGTTGAACAGCTTGTGGAACGGCTCGGCCGAGGAGACGTGCCCCAGGTCGAAGAGCACCTTGGACCAGAAGCGCGCGTACAGCAGGTGCAGCACGGCGTGCTCGGCGCCGCCGACGTACAGGTCGACGCCGCCGTGCGGCAGGCCCTCGCGCGGGCCCATCCAGTACTGCTCGATCTCGGGGTCGACCAGCCGCTCGCCGTTGTGCGGGTCCAGGTAGCGCAGCTCGTACCAGCAGGAGCCGGCCCAGTTGGGCATGGTGTTGGTCTCGCGGCGGTACTTGCGCGGGCCGCGGCCGTCGCCCAGGTCCAGGGTGACGTTGACCCAGTCCTCGTTGCGCGACAGCGGGGTCTCGGGCTTGGTGTCGGCGTCGTCCGGGTCGAAGGTGCGCGGGGAGTAGTCCTCGACCTCGGGCAGCTCCAGCGGCAGCATCGACGCGGGCAGGGGGTGGGCGATGCCGTCCTCGTCGTAGACGATCGGGAAGGGCTCGCCCCAGTAGCGCTGGCGGCTGAACAGCCAGTCGCGCAGGCGGAAGTTGACGGTGCCCTCACCGGCGCCGGTGCGCTCCAGCCACTCGGTGATGCGCTCCTTGGCCTCGACGACGGACAGGCCGTCCAGGCTGACGCCGTCGCCCGCGGAGCCGGTGCCGGACGCGTCGGTGCTGGACGAGTTCATGATCTTCGCGTCGTAGGAGGAGAAGGCGTCCTCCCACGTCGAGGTGTCGGTGCCGCGGCCGTCGGTCGGCTCGACGATGCAGCGGATCGGCAGCTCGAAGGCGCGGGCGAACTCGAAGTCGCGCTGGTCGCCCGCCGGGACGGCCATGATCGCGCCGGTGCCGTAGCCCATCAGCACGTAGTCGGCGACGAAGACCGGGACCCGCTCGCCGTTGACCGGGTTGGTGGCGTACGCGCCGATGAAGACGCCCGTCTTGTCCTTGGCCTCGGCCTGCCGCTCGACGTCCGACTTCGAGGCGGCCTGCGCGCGGTACGCGGCGACGGCCTCGGTCGGGGTGGCGTGACCGCCGGTCCACGCGTCGCGCGTGCCCTCGGGCCAGGCGTCCGGGGTGAACTTCTCGACCAGCGGGTGCTCGGGCGCCAGCACCATGTAGGTCGCGCCGAACAGGGTGTCGGGGCGGGTGGTGAAGACGGTGATGCGCTCGCCGTCGACGGGGAAGTCGACGCGGGCGCCCTCGGAGCGGCCGATCCAGTTGCGCTGCTGCAACTTGATGGCCTCGGGCCAGTCCAGCTCGTCCAGGTCGTCCAGCAGCCGGTCGGCGTAGGCGGTGATGCGCATGTTCCACTGGCGCAGCTTGGACTTGAAGACGGGGAAGTTGCCGCGCTCGGAGCGGCCGTCGGCGGTGACCTCCTCGTTGGCCAGCACGGTACCCAGCCCGGGGCACCAGTTGACCGGCGCGTCGGAGGCGTAGGCCAGGCGGAACTCGCCCAGGACGTCGGCGCGCTCGGCCTCGCTCAGGGTGTCCCAGGCGCGCCCGGGGTGGCCCGGGACCGCCCGCTCACCGGAGGCGAACTGGGCGACCAGCTCGGCGATCGGGCGGGCCTTCCCCGCCTCGTCGTCGTACCAGGAGTTGAAGATCTGGAGGAAGATCCACTGGGTCCACTTGTAGTACTCGGGGTCGATCGTGGCGAACGACCGGCGCTTGTCGTGGCCCAGACCCAGCCGGCGCAGCTGGCTCTGCATGTTCTTCATGTTGGCTTCGGTGGACACGCGCGGGTGCGTGCCGGTCTGCACGGCGTACTGCTCGGCGGGCAGGCCGAAGGCGTCGAAGCCCAGGGTGTGCAGGACGTTGTGGCCGGTCATCCGCTGGAAGCGGGCGAAGACATCGGTGGCGATGTAGCCCAGCGGGTGGCCGACGTGCAGGCCCGCACCGGAGGGGTACGGGAACATGTCCATGATGAACTTCTTGGGCTTGGCGACCAGCTCCGGGTCGCCCGCCAGGTCACCCTTGGGGTTCGGCGCGGCGTACGTCCCCTCGGCGTCCCAGAAGTCCTGCCAGCGTGCCTCGATCTCGGCGGCCATGGCAGCCGTGTAGCGGTGCGGCGCGGCGTCGGCCGACACAGGGGCGGTCGCCGCGGGGTTCGTCTCGCTCATGATCCTCAAAGCTCCATCGATCGTCTCTGCCAGCGGCTGCGACCTTCATGACCAGCGGCTGCGAGGGCCGGGAAATGAAAAATCCCCTCGCACAGGAGGGGACGCCGCGCCGATTCCGGCCACCGGACTACGACCGGGGCCGGGACTGATCAGCGCGGCTCGCTAAGCAGAAGGCGTACGGCACGCATGGCGTCAGGGTACCGCAGTCGCCGATCGGGCCGCGACGGGCTTCCGGCCGGCGTCCGCCCGACCGGAATCCGGGGCCCGGAATCCGGAAGCCGGATCCGAACCTGAACCAAGGTCAAAGGTTACTTCGCGTAACGACCGCTAAGGGACACCAGCACGAGCGCGCTGTCATTTGATAACAACGCAATAACTCAAACCTCCTACCCACGGGTATGGCGCCACTTAGAGTGCGGCAGCGGGACCGCTTTCCCGAACCGCTCCGGAGTTGCCCCCATGAACCCTCCCCCGATCCACCCTCGCGACACCAGCTCACCGCCTCCCGTCACGTCCCTGACGTGCGGAGGTCCGTCGTCATGACGAACGACAGCACGGCGGACGACACCTTCGCCCACTTCCTGGACTTCGGCGCGGGCGTCCTCTCCCTCGTCTTCCTCAGCTGCTCGGTGATCTGGGGTCTGCTCGCCCAGGACCGGATCGTCCTCGACACCCGGCAGCGGATCCTGGCCCAGGCGGTGCACCGGACCACCGCGGTCGCCTCGGTCGTCTTCCTGCTGGTGCACATCGTGGTCAAGCTGGCCCTGGACCACACCACCTGGGTCGCCGCGGTCCTCCCGTTCGGGCTGCTGGCCACGGAGGACGAGGCGTTCGGCGGCCGGGCCGTCCTCATCGGCTTCGGCACCCTGGCCAGCATGCTCATGATCTTCGTGGGGGTCACCGGAGCGCTGCGCAACCGCTTCGCCTCCCCGGCCCCCGTCGCGGCCCGCTGGCGGGCCATGCACATGCTGGCCTACCCGGCGTGGTGCCTGGCCCTGGTGCACGGGCTCTACGCGGGTCGCGCGGCGAAGCCGGTCTTCGTGGTGCTGTACGCCCTGTCCGTGGTCGGCGTCATGGCGGCCCTGGCACTGCGTGCGGCGCCCCGTCCGGTCAAGCGCGAGGTCGCCGACCGGATCGCCGCCCTCCTCGGAACCGGGGAGCGGCCCGGCCGCGAGGAGCGGGCGGAGGACCGGCCGAGGGACACCGCGGCCCTGCCGGGCTACGAGCGCTCCACGGGGTACCCCTCGCGCGGCGCGGCCCCGTCCGCCCCGCGGTACGAACCCGCGGAGCGCCTGGCTCCCCCGGAGCCCGCGGGCGGCTTCGCGGCGGCCTACCGCGCCGTGTCCGGCCCCTCGGGCGCGGGCCGGCCGCCGCTGACGGCGGACCCGGCCGGGTCCGCCCGGCTGCCGTCGGACCTGCTGCCCACCGAGGCGATGCCGGTCGTGGACGGCGGCGGCAGCACCTCGGGCAGCTGGCCGATACCGTCGCCGCCCCCGGTCGGCGAGGCGCCGCCGTCGGTCTACGACCCGCTCAACGACACGGGACACACCATCCCGGTCTACGGCGGCACGGACCCCGCGGACCACTCCGCGAACTACTCCGCGCAGTACTCCGCGCCCCCCTCCTCGGGCTACGGCTCGAGTGACGTGTACGACACCCGTGAGACGAACGCGGTCTACGACACGTACTACCCCAGCGACACGTACAACAGCGGTCCCGCCCCTGAACCAACCCCCGGTGTGCCGTCGTCGTCCCACGACTTCGACGCACCGGGTTCCGGTGAACCCTGGAACACGCCTTCCGGAGGCTTGAAGTGAACGAGGCCCTGCCCGACGTCCCCGAGGTCCGCGTGGTCGGACTTCCCCAGCTCACGTCGGGCTTCGACCTTGTCGAGCGCCTGGATCTGCCGATGCACCTCAAGGTGCACGGTCCGCTCGAACCGATGGGCGGGGAGCAGCTCGCGCAGCTCTCCGAACGCATCAGCCTGAAGGGCCGCGGCGGCGCGGGCTTCCCCTTCCACAAGAAACTGCGCTCGGTCGCCGAGGCGGCGATCAAGCGCGGCGTGCGCCCGGTCGTGGTCGTCAACGGCAGCGAGGACGAACCGGCCTGCCGCAAGGACACGGTGCTGATCAACCGCGCCCCGCACCTGATCCTGGACGGCGCGCTGCTGTGTGCCGAGGCCATGGGCGCCCGCACGCTGGTCATCGGCGTCACCCGCGAGTCCACGCAGCGGTCCATGGAGGCCGCCCTCGCCGAACGCGGCCTGAGCAACGGCCGCCGGTCCGCGCTCCGCGCGCGCGTGCAGCGCAATCCGGTGCGCATGGTCACCGGCGCGGCGGCCTCGCTGATCCGCTCCATCGACGGCGGCCCGGCGATGCCGCCCGGCCGCAAGGTGAGCGCCTCCAGGAGCGGCGTCGGCGGCGCGCCGACCCTGCTGTCCAACGCCGAGACCTTCGCCCAGCTGGCCATCGCCGCCCGCATCGGCCCGGAGCGCTACGGCAACACCGGCCTGTACGACGAGCCGGGCACCGTGATGCTCACGGTCTCCGGCGCGGTGGCCCGGCCGATGGTCATCGAGGTCCCGACGGGCGTGCCGCTGCGCTACGTCCTCCAGCTGGCCGGCGCCCCGCCGGTGCCGCAGGGCGTGCTGACCGGCGGCTACCACGGCAAGTGGATCGACGCGGCGACCGTCGACGAGGCGATCGTCTCCCGCAACTCGCTGCAACAGGTGGGCGGCTCGCTCGGCGCGGGCGCGATCCTGCCGATCAGTCAGGACACCTGCCCGCTGGGCGAGTCGCTGCGGGTGGCGCAGTGGCTGGCCGAGGAGAGCGCGGGCCAGTGCGGGCCCTGCTACCTCGGTCTGCCGGCCGCCGCGCGCGGCCTTGAGGACATCCTGAACGGCGGCGGTCCGGCCGCCCTGGAGGCGGTCAAGCAGGTCGCGCGGAACGTGAAGCGGCGCGGTGCCTGCTCGCACCCGGACGGCTCGGCGATGTTCCTGGAGTCGACCGTCAAGGCGTTCACGGACGACCTGGCCGCGCATGTCCTCGGCAACGGCTGCGGACGGCCCGTGGAGGGCGTCCTGCCGCTCTTCGAGGGGGGCAGGACGCCGACCGGAGTCCCGGGCGGCGGCGAGGAGAACGGCCCCAGCCGTCAGAAGATCTACGTCGACTGGACGCTGTGCCGGGGGCACGGGCTGTGCGCGGACATCCTCCCGGAGGTCTTCCAGCTCGGCGCCGACGGCTTCCCGACCGTCGCGCAGGCCGAGGTGCCGCGGTTCGCGGAGGCCAAGGCGGTGCGGGCGGTGCGCCGCTGCCCGGCGCTGGCACTGCGCATCGAGGAGGACACCCGCGGGCAGGCCCCGGCCGCGCGCAGCAACCTGCCGGTGCTGTCCCAGGGCCGCGGCCGCCGGGCGCTCGGCCGCTGAGGCAGGGAACGGCGAAACCCCCCGGATCCGCGATCCGGGGGGTTTCGCTGTGTTGTGGAGCTAAGGAGAATTGAACTCCTGACCTCCTGCATGCCATGCAGGCGCTCTACCAACTGAGCTATAGCCCCTTGCCCTTCATCCGCCCGGTCTCCCCGGCGGCGACGCCAACATTACACGGTCCACCGGGGCGAACGCCAAATCGTTTCCGTTCCGTCCGGTTCGTCCTATGCCGTCACGAACGAGTAGAAGCGTTTGAGCGTGCAGTGCTCTTCGAGGAGCCGGCCGTAGATCGGCTCGCCCTCGAGTTCGCGGTACGTCTCGATGGGGTCGCCTTTTATGATCAGCGCCCGCGCGCATTCCTCGCACCAGTACTGGTAGTCCGGGTTGACCGGCTCCATGTCGCGCACGATGGGCGTACCGCTGCCGCACCAGTCGCACTTCCGCCTGTGTGCACCCATCGATCAGCTCCAGCTGTGGCCGCAGGCCGTGCACACGTAAGAGATCCCGCCGTTGTCGCCGAGGACTTGGGCCACATGACCGGAACCGCAGGAAGGGCAGCTGAGGCGGGTGACCGTGTTCCGTGCCACCGCTCCGCCGAGGAGGTGACCGACCTCCTCGAGGATGCTCCCAGGCATCGCCACTCCCTCCCGTCGGGCCGCGGTCCCCTTCCGGCCGTTTGATTCTGCCACGGCCGGGCCGACCCGGTCAGCGACGCCTCAGTACCGGTCCGGACACGGAGTTCCACCGACGTATACGCCGGTGGGACGCGGGTTGCTCAAGCGGACGCAGACGAAAAATCCCGCCCCCCGAAGGGGACGGGATTCGTCCGTGGGCTGTGGAGCTAAGGAGAATTGAACTCCTGACCTCCTGCATGCCATGCAGGCGCTCTACCAACTGAGCTATAGCCCCTGGTGCCACGCGACCCGAGTCGCATGGTCCTGCTCTCCGTCCGCTCCGCTCGGCGGGGCGAACAAGAAGAACTTTAGCCTGCGACCTGCCGGAAAGTGAAATCGCGGTTCAGACGTCGTCGCCGATCACCGGTTCCGGCAGGGTGCCGGCGTTGTGCTCCAGCAGGCGCCAGCCGCGGGCGCCCTCGCCCAGGACGGACCAGCAGCAGTTGGTCAGGCCGCCGAGGCTCTCCCAGCTGTGCGGTTCCAGGCCCAGCAGGCGGCCGATGGTGGTGCGGATCGTGCCGCCGTGGCTGACCACGACGAGGGTGCCGTCCTCGGGGAGCTTCTCGGCGTGCCGGAGCACCACGGGGGCGGCGCGGTCGGCGACCTCGGTCTCCAGCTCGCCGCCGCCGCGGCGCACGGGCTCGCCGCGCTTCCAGGCCGCGTACTCGTCGCCGTGCCGGGCGATGATCTCGTCGTGGGTCAGGCCCTGCCAGACGCCCGCGTAGGTCTCCCGCAGGCCCTCCTCCAGGGTCACCTCGAGGCCGGTGAGCACGGACAGCTCGGCGGCCGTGTTCGCGGCGCGCACGAGGTCGGAGGCGACGATCGCGTCCGGCCGCAGGTGCACGAGCAGTCCGGCCGCGCGGCGGGCCTGGGCGACGCCGGTCTCGGTCAGCTCGACGTCCGTGCTGCCCTGGAAGCGGCGCTCCACGTTCCACGCGGTCTGGCCGTGCCGCCACAGGATGACGCGGCGGCCGCGGCCCGGCCTGCCCGCCGTCACCTCGCCGGTGGCGCTCATCGCCAGTCCTCGTCGGTGCGCGTCGCCTCCTCGGCGGCCTGGAGCTTCGCGTGCTCCTCCGCCTTGCCGCGGGTCTCCTTGGCGTCGGCGGGCAGCTCCAGCTCGGGGCAGTCCTTCCACAGCCGCTCCAGGGCGTAGAAGACGCGCTCCTCGCTGTGCTGGACGTGGACGACGATGTCGACGTAGTCGAGCAGGACCCAGCGGGCCTCGCGGTCGCCCTCGCGGCGCACCGGCTTGGCGCCGAGTTCCTTGTTCAGCCGCTCCTCGATCTCGTCGACGATCGACTTGACCTGGCGGTCGTTGGGCGCGGAGGCCAGCAGGAAGGCGTCCGTGATCGACAGCACGTCGCTGACGTCGTAGGCGATGATGTCGTGCGCGAGCTTGTCGGCCGCCGCCTGGGCGGCGGCGTTGATGAGTTCGATGGAGCGGTCGGTCGCGGTCACTGCCTGGCTTTCGGGTCGGCGGTCGGTTGACCTCAAGGGTCTCACGACCGCCGACACGGGCCCACGCGGAAAACCGTCCGCCGCGCTCCGCCCCCTACGACGCCGGCTTGTAGTCCTGGCCGAGCACCACCGAGACCCGCGCGTTCGCGGAGACCTTCCCCTGGGAGACGGCGTCGGTGGGCAGGCCCAGGGTCTTGGCGACCTGGACGGCGTTCTCCTTGTCGGCGGCCTCCGCGTAGACGACCTCGGAGGTGGCCTCGGTGCCGGATGCGGTGCCGCCCGACACGAAGGTGAAGCCGCCGTTGAGGAGGACGACGCGGGCCTTGCCGGTGCGGTCCCCGACGCCGGTGGCGTTGCGGACCGAGACGCTGACGGCCGCGTCCTTGTCGGGGCTCTTGGCGGTGCCGCCGAGGACGTCCTTGACCACGCTGTCGCTGGTCTCGGCGCTGAGTCCGCCGTCGTCCTGGACGGGCAGCAGCGCGGTCTTGAAGTCGCCGCCCTTGGCGCGGTCGGAGAGCCCGGCAAGGAAGGTGCCGAGGTCCTTCTCGGTCAGCGGCGGGTCGAGGATCAGCCCGAGGGTCTGGACGGTGGTCGTCGCGCCCTGCGGGTCGGAGGACAGCTTGCGCAGCACCCCCTGCATGACCTGCCCGAACCGCTGGAGCTGGGCGTTCGCCTCCTCGCCCTTGGCGCTGTAGGTGGCGTAGGCGACGGCCATCTTGCCGCTGAGGGTCTGGCCCTCGCCCTTGTGCACGAGGGGCGCGGCGCCCTTGTCCTTGGACTCCGGGTCGGGGACGTCGGCGTCGGTGTCGACGTCGATGTTGCCGACCAGGTCGACGAGGATCTGGAGGTAGGGCGTGTCCAGCCGCCAGGTGCCCTCGATGTCGGTGCCGAGGGCGGAGTCGAGGGCGGTGCGGGTGGCGTCGGGGCCCTCGTCGCCGACGGACTTGGCGAGGGTGGTGGTGCTGCCGTCGTCGCCGGTCAGGGCGAGCGCGTTGGGCACCAGCACGGCGGTGCCCTGCTTGGTGGTGGTGTTGTTCACGAGCAGCGCCGTGGAGGTGCCGCCGCCCTTGGTGTCGTGCAGGTGGACGGCGATCACGTCGCGCTTCTGGGCACCGGCCGTCGTCGCGCTGCCGGTCTTGTCGTCGGAGGAGGACACGCCGGGCAGCTTCCCGGCGTACCAGAGGTAGCCGACGCCGCCGACCGCGACCAGCGCCAGGACGACGACCAGGGCGACGATGCGCGAGCGGGCGCGGCGTCGGGCCTCCTCGCGGCGTTCGGTGCGGTTCTCCGTGAACTTCATCCAGTCGATGACGTCCTCGGAGTCGCCGGCCGGCTCCTCGACGAAGGCGAACTGCTCGGTCCGGTAGTCCCCGCCGGGTTCGGCGGCGCCGGGGTGCTCCGTGCTCTCCCGCTCCTCGGGCGGGCCCGCCTGCTGCGGGATGTGGGCGGTCTGCTCGGCGACCCGGGGCTGCGGGCCGCTCGTCGCGGCCCGGCCGTACGGGTCGTACGGCTGCTGCGCCGGCTGCTGACCGGTGTCGTGGCCGCCCTGGGAGCCGTAGGGGTCGTAGGGCTGCTGGACGGGCTGGTGGCCGCCGGTGGCGTACGGGTCGTAGCCGTAGCCCTGCTGCCCGTACTGCTGCCGGCCGTACTGCTGCTGCCCGTACTGCTCCCCCGGCTGCCCGTACTGCTGCCCCTGCTGCTGCGCGTACGGGTCGTACTGCTGCTGGTGGCCGGGCTGGGCGTGGCCCGGGGCCTGCCCGTACCCCTGCCCCTGGTCCTGGGCCTGGGCCTGGGCCTGGCGGTACACGGGGCGGCCGTACTCGTCGTAGCCGACGAGTTCGTACTGGTCGTCGCCGTGTCCCGCGTCGTATCCGTCGTTCACCGGTGCCCCTCTCGGCTCACTCGCCGCGGTACAGGTGGCGTTTGTCGATATAGCGCACGACTCCGTCGGGCACCAGGTACCAGACGGGATCGCCCTTGGCGACTCTCGCACGGCAGTCCGTGGAGGAGATGGCGAGGGCGGGGACCTCGACGAGCGAGACGCCGCCCTTGGGGAGCCCGGCGTCCGTGAGGGTGTGTCCCGGCCGGGTGACGCCGATGAAGTGGGCGAGGGAGAACAGCTCCTCGCTGTCGCGCCAGGTGAGGATCTGGGCGAGGGCGTCGGCCCCGGTGATGAAGAACAGGTCCGCGTCCGGGTTGAGGGCGCGCAGGTCGCGCAGGGTGTCGACGGTGTAGGTGGGGCCGCCGCGGTCGATGTCGATGCGGCTGACGGAGAACTGCGGGTTCTCGACGGTCGCGACGACCGTCATCAGATAGCGGTCCTCGGCCGCGGAGACCGCGCGGTGGCTCTTCTGCCACGGCTGCCCGGTCGGTACGAACACCACCTCGTCGAGCTGGAACTGCGCCGCGACCTCGCTGGCGGCCACGAGGTGGCCGTGGTGGATCGGGTCGAAGGTGCCGCCCATGACGCCCAGACGTCGCTTGCCCGGCGACGGGCTGCCGCCCGGACCGTTGACCGGGCCGGTGGCGCGGGCGGGCACCGCGTTCTGCGTGCCGCGCGCCGGCGCGTGCGCCGGGCCGGTAGGCGTGTCGTGCTCTCCCATGCGAGCAGACCCTACCGGCCCGCCCGGAGCGACCCGGTCGCGCCCACTGGGCCGCGGGCTCAGCGGTCGCGGTTGAACCGGGTGGTGATCCACAGCAGGAGCATCAGGATGACGAACGCGCCGATGCCGGTGACGTAGGGGCTGAGGCTCGCGTGGTTGCCGCCGTGCTCCTCGCCGCCCTCGGCGGCGAGGGTGGCGAACTGGGCGGCGCTGAGGGGAAGGCTCATCTTCGGCAGGACCTATCCGGTGTGGGCGGGACAAGACGTCCGCTCATCGTATGCGGGCGCCCCGGGGGCGATCACGCCGACTCCGCCGTTGGGGACGGGCCGGAACCGGGGCGCGGCGGCTCCGGGGGAACCTTCGGATCTCCTCAGTCGTCCTTCTGCTTGTAGCCCCGCAGCAGGAACCACCCGGTCAGTACACAGCCCACCACCATGACGATCAGGACGATCCGGAGCAGATTTCCCGGCCCCTGCTGCTCGGCGGCGGTCGCGGCCCCGGCGAGCCAGTCGGTGTGGGGGATGTGCTGCATGGCGTGGACTCCTTAGACGTACTGCCCGTCCACGGTATCTCCGCCTAGGCTGGGCCCGGCCCGGGGGGCGCAAAGGACCGCACAAGGGTTCGCAAAAACCATACGTACGTCCAGGTCACACATACGCGCATGGGGGAAGAGATGTCCGACGGCCACCACAACGGGCACGAGCACGTGCCGAGCAGGCAGCGCAGGCGCTTCCCCGGGATCTCCTCGCGTGCGTACGAGCATCCGGCCGACCGCAGCGCGCTGGTGGCGCTGCGCAAGCTGAGCGGCTTCGACACGGTCTTCAAGGCGCTCAGCGGCCTGCTGCCCGAGCGGAGCCTCAGGCTGCTGTTCCTGTCCGACTCGGTGCGCGTCTCGGACCGGCAGTTCGCCCATCTGAACGTCATGCTGCGCGACGCCTGCTACATCCTGGACCTGGAGAAGGTCCCGCCGATGTACGTCAACCAGGACCCGGTGCCGAACGCGATGTGCATCGGCCTGGACGAGCCGATCATCGTCGTCACCACGGGCCTGGTCGAGCTGCTCGACGAGGAGGAGATGCGGGCGGTCGTCGGGCACGAGGTGGGGCACGCCCTGTCCGGCCACGCGGTCTACCGCACCATCCTGCTCTTCCTGACCTCCCTCGCCGTCCGGGTCGCCTGGATCCCCCTGGGGAACGTGGCGATCATGGCGATCGTGACCGCGCTGCGCGAGTGGTTCCGCAAGTCGGAGCTGTCCGCCGACCGCGCCGGTCTGCTGGTCGGCCAGGACCTCCAGGCCTCCATGCGGGGCCTGATGAAGATCGCGGGCGGCAACCACCTGCACGAGATGAACGTGGACGCGTTCCTGGAGCAGGCCGAGGAGTACGAGGCGGGCGGCGACCTGCGCGACTCGGTGCTGAAGATCCTGAACGTGCTGCCCCGCTCGCACCCCTTCACCACGGTGCGGGCCGCCGAGCTGAAGAAGTGGGCGGCCTCCCGCGACTACCAGCGGGTCATGGACGGCCACTACCCGCGGCGCGACGAGGACAAGGACACCTCGGTGCGGGACTCCTTCCGGGAGTCGGCGTCCCACTACGCCACGCATGTGCGCAGCTCCAAGGACCCGCTGATGAAGCTGGTCAACGACATCGCGGGCGGGGCCGGCGACCTCGGTGACCGGATGCGCCGGGGCTTCGGCGGCTTCACGGGCTCCTCGTCGAGGCCGCCCCAGGACGGGGACGGCCCGGCGGAGGGGCAGGCAGGCCCCGAGGGGCCCGAGGGGCCTCAGGGACCGGGGTCCGGTGGCGACGGCCCGGAGTCGCCGCGGGACGGCTCCCCGCGCGACGGCGCCTGACAGGGCCCGGCTCATACCTTCGGCTGGGCGCCGTCCGCGAGGGTGCCGCACAGGGCCGTGGCGTCGTCCGAGGTGTACGGGTCGGTGCCGGCGGGGACGCCGGCCCCGGCCTGCTGGCCGGCCAGGAGCGGGCGGAGGTGGTTCGCCGAGTCGCCGGCGCAGGACAGCGGCCCGGCCTGGACGGAGGAGGCGACCAGGTGGGTCTGGTGCAGCCGCAGGTCGTCCCGGTCGAAGCGGAAGTGCAGCTCGCGCCGGACGGTGAACAGCGACGCCTCGGCCCGGGCGTCGTGGGCCGGCCGCAGCGCGTACACCATGGTGTGGTCGGCGGTGACCTCCAGCGTGGACGCGTCGCTCTCCACGACGCGCAGGCTGCCGTCCACCCGGATCCCGGGGTCGGCCAGCTCGGCGCGGGCCGGGTCGAAGCGGATCAGCCATCCGGTGGGGGCGTGCCGGCCGTCCGCGGCGGGCTTCTCGAAGCTCTCGTCGAACTGGCGGAGCTGGTCCGGGTCGAGCAGCACCCGCACCGAGCGGACCTCCCCGCCGCCGACCACGCCCGGGTCGAGCGCCGAGCGCACGATGTAGTTCTTGGCGGTGTCGAGCGCGTTGAACACCTGGTCCTCGGAGAAGTGCGCCGTGCGCCGGGCTCCCGGCAGCGGGACGCCCTGGGCGGCGGTCCTGAAGTGTGCGGCGGGGCTGCGCGCGTACAGCAGGGCGGCGTCGGCGGCGCCGGGCACCTTCTCCCGCGGGGCGAGCGGGACGACGGTCATCCGCGCCGGCTCGGCCGCCCGCTGCCCGGCGGGGCTCTGGTAGGGGTGGCGTACACCCATGTAGACGGCGGTGCCGAAGGCGACGGCGATCAGCACGACGAGGATCAGCGCCTGCCGGGACAGCCCGGCCCGGCGCAGGGGCGGGCGGCGCCGCACGGCGGGAGCGTGGTCGGTGATGCGCTCCTGGGCGGAGAGCTCCTGGAGCCGGGCAGCGCGCACGAACGACTCGTCGAAGACGACGGATCGGTACTCGTCCTCGCCGCCTCCGGGAGCACCGTCGGGCGCTCCTCCGGGCGGACCGCCAAGCCCTGCCATACCTTCAGAGTGAGTCTGCGGAAGGTCGGGTAAACGCGCCGCCACAGGTCAAGTTGGGACAGCTTGCCGACGCCCCGGGAGCGGGTCAGGGGCTGCGCGGAATCACCGACACGGCGGGCTGGGAGTAGTCGGCGGAGGCCGAGGGCGTCGCGGCGCCGCCCTGCTCCGGACCGGTGGAGGCGGGGGGCGGCACCTGCTGCGTGCCGCCGCCCGAGGACGCGCCCCGGTAGACGGCGACGAAGGCCAGCGCGACCATCCCGATGCCCATCGCCAGGGCGAGCAGCCAGGCGACCGGGCGGTGCCAGCGGACCTGCTTGCCGTAGGCCGCGGGAGCGCCGTACGGGCGGTCCAGGAGGTCGCGGTCGTCGTCCGGGTCGTCGAGGTCGGGATCATGGCCGAAATCGCCGTACCCGTCGTCGAAGCGCTCGGCTCTGCTGCGGCCGCGGCGGGCCGCTTCCGCCTCGGTGGCCTCCGCTCTGGCCTGCGCGGCGGCCAGCAGGCGTTCGACGGCGGTCGGCTCGTGCACCGCCGCCGCCTGGACGAAGGCCTCGTCGAAGACCACGGAGGCGAACTCTTCGTCCGACACCCCGCGGTCCTGGTCGTCGTCGGGCTCCCAGCCGTCCGGGAACGGCGTGCCCCCCACGTCCTCCGGCACGGCTCCAGAGTAGACCTGGGGGGTCGTTTTGGGCAGACGGCGGGGAAATTCATCCGGTGGGTGAGATGCCCCGATCGGTGCTCCCGCGGTGCGCCCCCGGGCGGGCCCGGGCGGGGGCGCCGTCAGCGCCGTACGTGCCCGTCGCCGGTGACGATGTACTTCGTGCTGGTCAGCTCCGGCAGCCCCATGGGGCCGCGGGCGTGCAGCTTCTGCGTGGAGATGCCGATCTCGGCGCCGAAGCCGAACTGGCCGCCGTCGGTGAAGCGGGTGGAGGTGTTGACGGCGACCGTGGTGGAGTCGACCAGCTGGGTGAAGCGCCGGGCGGCCTGCTGCGAGGTCGTCACGATGGCCTCGGTGTGGCCGGAGGTCCACAGCCGGATGTGCTCGACGGCCTTGTCGAGGGAGTCGACCACGGCCGCGGCGATGTCGTACGACAGGTACTCGGTCTCCCAGTCCTCCGGCGTGGCCTCGACGGCCGTCGCCTTGGAGTCCTTGGCGTACGCCATCACACGCTCGTCGGCGTGCACCGTGACCCCGGCCTCGGCGAGGGCGTCCAGCGCGCGGGGCAGGAAGTCGGCGGCGACGTCCTGGTGGACCAGGAGGGTCTCGGCGGCGTTGCAGACGCTGACGCGCTGGGCCTTGGAGTTGATCAGGATGTCGACGGCCATGTCGAGGTCGGCCTGCGCGTCGACGTAGACGTGGCAGTTGCCGGTGCCGGTCTCGATGACGGGGACGGTGGACTCCTGGACGACCGTGTTGATCAGCGAGGCGCCGCCGCGCGGGATCAGCACGTCGACCAGGCCGCGGGCCCGCATCAGCTCGCGCACGCTCTCGCGGCTCTCGCCGGGCACCAGCTGCACGGCGTCGGCGGGCAGCCCGGCCCCGCCCACGGCGTCGCGGACCACCCGGACCAGGGCGGTGTTCGACTGGTAGGCGGAGGAGGAGCCGCGCAGCAGCACCGCGTTGCCGGACTTCAGGCAGAGGGCGGCGGCGTCGACCGTGACGTTGGGCCGGCCCTCGTAGATGATGCCGACCACACCGAGCGGCACCCGGACCTGGCGCAGGTCGATGCCGTTGGGCAGCGTCGAGCCGCGCACGACCTCGCCGACCGGGTCGGGCAGCGCGACCACGTCGCGCACGTCGGAGGCGATGGCGCGGACCCGCTCGGGGGTGAGCGTGAGCCGGTCGATGATGGCCTCGCTGGTCCCGGCGGCGCGGGCCTTGGCCACGTCCTGGGCGTTGGCCTCGACGATCTCGCTGGTGCGGACCTCCAGCGCGTCGGCGACGGCGAGCAGCGCGTCGTCCTTGGCGGCCCGCGGCAGCGGCGCGAGGTCGGCCGCGGCGGACTTGGCCCGGTAGGCGGCCCGGGTGACGGGTGACATCGAGTCGTACGGCGAGAGCGTGGTCATGGGGGAAGGGTAGTGCGCGCGGTTCGGCTCCCACCTGCCGTTCCACCCCGCGAGATGGGTCGGAAGGAGGCGCGGGACGGGTCGGAACGGGGCGCGGGACCGGTCGGGAGGCGGGTCAGAACGGGTGGACGCCGACGGGTGTCGCCGGTGCGGGGCCGTACCCCGCGGCGATGCGCTGGTGGTAGGTGGCCCGGTCGATGACCTCCAGGCCGACGATCTCCCAGGGCGGCAGCCCCGCGGTCTGCCGGTGCTCGCCCCACAGGCGCAGGGCGACGGCGGCGGCGTCGTGCAGGTCGCGGGCCTCCTCCCAGTACCGGATCTCCGCGTGGTCGTCGGCGTAGCGGCTGGTCAGCAGGAAGGGGTGGTCGTGCGCGAGCTGTTCGAGCGCCCGGCGCACCTCGGGGAGCGGGGCGCGCGCGCCGGAGACGCTGAGGGTGACGTGCCACAGGCGCGGGGTGTGTTCGGGCTCCTCGCCGCGGAAGCGGTCGCCGGCCGCGACGCTGGTCAGGGCGCGTTCCTCGCCGCCCGCGCGGTTCGCGCCCCGGGCGCCTCCGGAGCGCGCGCCCGTGCCGCTGCGGGCGGCCGCGCCACCGCGGGAGGCGGTGCCACCGCGGGGCGCCGCCGTCCCAGGGCGTACTCCGCTCACGACGGCCTCCTTCACGCACACGGCTCGGCCCGGTGGTCGGCCGGGCTTGTCCCTGAGGAAAGTTGAGCAGGCCGCGCGAGATCGCGGGGCGGTTTTGCGGAACGTACACCGCCGATTCGGGGACGTTTCGACCCATTACGGGTGCAGGATCACCAGATCGTCCCTGTGTACGACCTCACGTTCGTACGCGGGTCCGAGTTCGCGTGCCAGTTCCCGGGTGGAGCGGCCGAGCAGCCGGGGCATCTCCTTGGCGTCGAAGCCGACCAGTCCCCGGGCCACGGCCCGGCCCGCGGCGTCCCGCAGCTCGACGGGGTCGCCCGCGGCGAACTCGCCCTCGACGCCCGCGATCCCGGCCGGCAGCAGCGATTTGCGGCCCTCGACGACCGCCCGTACCGCCCCGTCGTCGAGGACGAGCGCCCCCTGCGGGGTGGAGGCGTGCTGGAGCCACAGCAGCCGGTCGGCGGAGCGCCTGCCGGTGGCGTGGAAGTAGGTGCCGGTGTCGCCGCCGGTCAGGGCGTCGGCCGCGTGCACCGCGCTGGTCAGCACCACCGGGATGCCGGCGGCGGCGGCGATCCGGGCCGCCTCGACCTTGGTGACCATGCCGCCGGTGCCGACCCCGGCCTTGCCCGCGCTGCCGATGTCGACGCCCGCGAGGTCGGCCATGTCCCGCACCTCGGCCAGCCGCGAGGTGCCGGGCCTGCTCGGGTCGCCGTCGTACACGCCGTCCACGTCGGACAGCAGCACCAGCAGGTCGGCGCGGACCAGGTGGGCGACGAGGGCGGCGAGGCGGTCGTTGTCGCCGAAGCGGATCTCGTCGGTGGCGACGGTGTCGTTCTCGTTGACGATCGGGAAGGCACCCATCGCCAGCAGCTTGTCCAGGGTGCGGGAGGCGTTGCGGTGGTGGGCGCGGCGGCTCATGTCGTCGCTGGTCAGCAGCACCTGGCCGACACGGACTCCGTAGCGCGCGAAGGAGGCGGTGTAGCGGGCGACCAGCAGGCCCTGGCCGACGCTGGCGGCGGCCTGCTGGCGGGCCAGGTCCCGCGGGCGGCGGCGCAGGCCCAGCGGGGCGAGGCCGGCGGCGATGGCGCCGGAGGAGACGAGGACGATCTCCTTGTCCGTGCCCCGCACCTTGGCGAGCACGTCGACGAGCGCGTCGACCCGGTCGGCGTCCAGGCCGCCCGCCGCGGTGGTCAGCGAGGAGGACCCGACCTTGACGACGATCCTGCGGGCCTCGCCCACGGCCTGCCTTGCCCCTGCCACGGCCCCGTCCGCCTCTCCCGTCGACACGCGCCGATCCCTGCGCTCGCCAGGCAATCTACGCGAAGGGGAACGCGCGCCGCACCGGAGTTCACGCCGCGGACGCGGGGCCCGGGGCCCCGTCGGGTGCGAGCCGTGCCGGGGCGCGGGGGACAACACGCGCGTGTCGTCCGGCGGTCACCGGGCGTTAACCCGGTTGTCCGATGCGCGACGAGCCTGGAGCGACCGCAGTGCCCCTTCCCCTGCCCCGCCGCCGTCTCCCCCGCCTGCCCGGGCCCTCCCGGCGGTCCCGCCGCCTCCGCCTCGGCCTGCCCGGGCGGCGGACCGCCGTGAAGCTGCTGGTCCTGGGCGTGCTGGCGGCCGCCTTCGCCGCCCAGGCCCTCGGCGCGCTGCTGCCGCACGTGCCGCTGCTGCTCGCGGCGAGCGCCGGTTCGCTGGCCGCCGAGGCGGCGCTGTACCGGTGGCAGCGGGGCATGGTGTCGCTGTTCGCCAAGTCGCACGCCGATGTCACCGTCCGGCACGTGCTGCGCGACCTGCTGCTGGTGGTGGGCCTGCTGCGGCTCGGCGAACAGCATCGCGAGGGGGCGTACGCGCCGCTCGTCGCCGGGCTGCTCGTCTTCTACGCGCTGCACTGGGCGATCCAGGCGGTGTCCGTCCTGGTCCGGCGCACCCGGACACTGCCGGTGGTGACCCGGAACATCGACGCCTCCGCGCTGCGGCTGACCCCGGCGCCCCCGGTGCTGCTGCGCCGCCCCGGGCACCGGCTGGCGGTCTTCGGGCTGCCCGCGACGGCCGGACTGCTGGCCACGGCGGCGACCGATGCGCCGGTGTACGGGGCGGGTGGGCTCGCGCTGTCCCTGGCGCTGGCGCTGACGGGTCTGGGCGCGCTGCTGCTGCGGCTGCTGCCCGGGCGCAGGCCCGCCGGTGAGCAGGAGGTGCTCGACTGGTTCGAGGCGTGGCTGACCCGGTACCGGCCGACGGTCGGCCTGTACTTCTCGGGCGGGGCGTCCTCGGCGTACCAGGCGAACATGTGGCTGGAGCCGCTGGCGCGGCTGGACGGGCGGCCGGTGATCGTGCTGCGGGAGCGGCACATGGTGCAGCGGATCGCGGCGACCGACCTCCCGGTGGTGTGCCTGCCGAAGGTGTCGACGCTGATGCGCCTGGAGCACTCGACGCTGCGCGTCCTCCTGCACCCCTCCAACTCCGGGAAGACCTCGCAGGTCCTGCGCATCCCGACCATCAAGCACGCCTTCGTCAACCACGGCGAGAGCGACAAGCTGTCCTCGTGCAACCCGTACGCGAAGGCATACGACGAGGTGTGGGTGGCGGGTCCGGCGGCGCGCGAGCGGTACGCGCTCGCGGAGGTCGGTGTCGAGGACAAGGACGTGGTGGAGATCGGCCGCCCGCAGCTGCACGCCGTACGGCCGTACGCGGGGCCGCCCGCGCCCGGGGCGTTCACGACCGTCCTGTACGCGCCGACCTGGGAGGGCTGGGACGGCAATCCCGGCAACACCTCGGTGGTCGAGGCCGGGGAGAACCTGGTGCGGGCGCTGCTCGCGGACCCGGGCGTACGGCTGCTGTACAAGCCGCACCCGCTGACGGGGTCGGTGGACCCGCGGGCCCGGGCCGCCGATCTGCGCATCCGCGAGCTGGTGCGGGCGGCGAACCGGGAGCGGGGCGGGCCGCGCCCGGACGCGTCGGCGGCCACCGCCCTGGCCGGGCGGGCGGCGGAGCTGGACCGGCTCACCACGGCCGGTTTCCGACCGGCGGCGGACCAGGCGGAGCGGATGCTGCGGCAGCCGGTCCCGGAGGCCGGGCGGGCGGCGGCCGTACGGCGGGCCGAGGCCGCGTGGGAGGAGGCGTACTGGGCGTCGCTGCCCGCGTGGGAGCACCAGGTCGTCACGGACGCCCGGCCGCCGCTGTACGCCTGCTTCAACCGGGCCGACCTGCTGATCAGCGACGTGTCGAGTGTGATCAGCGACTTCCTGGCGAGCGGCAAGCCGTACGCGGTCGCCAACACCAGCACGCTGGCCGAGGACGTGTTCCGCAAGTCCTTCCCGACGGTGGCGGCGGCGACCGTGCTGACGCCGGACGCGTCCGGGGTGCCGGGGCTGCTGGAGGCGGTGCGCCGTCCGGAGCGGGACGAACTGGCCGGGGAGCGTGCCGCGTTGGCCCTGCGGCTGCTGGGTCCGGCCGAGCCGGCCTCCCAGGAGCGCTTCGCCGGCGCGGTGCGGAGCCTGTGCGAGGCGGCGGTCCGGCACCGGACCAGGATGGCGGAGCGGCTCGCCACGGAGCTGCCCTTCCCCGGCCCGCGCCGGGAACCCGCCCGGTCGTCCACCCCGGCGGCCACCCCGTCCGCGGTCTCCTCCACGCCCCCCTCTGGGACTCCCTCCACGGCCTCCTCCGCGGCCCCGGACCCGCACGGCCACGCCTGAGCGCCGTCTGCGGGCCGTGGCGTGCGCCGCGCCTGTCACAGCCTGGTCACGAATCACACCCTGCGGGAGGGCCGGTCCGGCAGTGGGCCGGTCTCCGACGGCACCGGCCCGGACCCGCGGCCGGTGCCGCCCGAGGGCGGGACGGGCACCGGCCGCGGACCGACGCGTCGTATGCGGCCGCGCCCTCGCCGCCCCGGGGCGGCCCCGCTCCTCGTGCCGGGTGCCGCCCGTGACCAGCCAGCTCACCGCCGGGCCCGCCGGGCCCGCCCCGCCGGGTGCGGACGCGCCGACGGGCCGCGGAACTCGAGTCGGGCACTTGGGGCGGAAACCGACGCAAGTCGGTAAAGGGGACAGCGGGACCGAATGTGAGGAAGTTCTCCAGCCGCTTCGACCCGCCCCATTCGGGCGGCCGGTCCTGCCATTTCCCGGTGTGGCGGGGCACAGGGCGCCCGGCTACCGTGCCCGCGGAAACTCCGCGTGAATCCTTTACGCTGATGCGGCGGCGCGCTCCAGACCCGAACGGTGTCCGGAGCGCGTTCCGGTCCCAGCCCGCGGTCCCGTGGTCAGTTCTCGGAACAGGTTGTAAGGATGCCCAAGCTCTCTCTCGTTGTCCCCGTGTACAAGGTGCAGGGCTATCTGCCCGAGTGCCTTGACTCCATACTCGGGCAGGACTGCACGGACTTCGAGATCGTCGCGGTCGACGACTGCTCGCCGGACGGGTCAGGGGCCATTCTCGACGAGTACGCGAAACGCGACGACCGGATTCATGTGATTCACCTCACGGAAAACGTGGGTCTGGGACGCGCGCGCAACGCCGGACTGGAAAAGGCCACCGGCGATTACGTGTTGTTCCTGGACAGTGACGACACGTTGTCGGACGGTGCGTTGTCGGCCATTCGGGACCGCATCGAGGCCACGGGCGATCCCGAGATCCTGATCTTCGACTACGCGCGCACCTACTGGGACGGCCGCGTCCGTCCGAACCTGCGGGCCGAGCTGCTGAAGGAGAAGGGCCCGGACACCTTCTCCCTGGCCGAGCGCCCGCAACTGCTCGACCTGCTCCAGATCGTGTGGAACAAGGCCTACCGGCGGGACTTCATCGCCCGGACCGGGCTCACCTTCCCGCCCGGGTACTACGAGGACGCCCCCTGGACGTTCTGCTCGCTGATCAGCACCGAGCGGATCGCCGTCCTCGACCGGGTCTGCGTGCACTACCGGCAGCGGCGCGAGGGCGGCAACATCCTCAAGACGGTCAGCCGCAAGCACTTCGACGTCTTCGACCAGTACCAGCGGGTCTTCGACTACCTCGACGCGCACGAGGAACTCGCCGAGTGGCGCGCCCCGTTGTTCCGCAAGATGGTCGACCACTACCTGACCGTCCTGGAGCGTCCGGGCCGCCTGCCGCAGGACGCGCGCGCGGAGTTCTTCCACCGCGCCTCGGCCGACTACCGCGCCCGGGTGCCGAAGGGCTTCACCCGCCCCGGCGGCGGCCGCGGCCACAAGTACGGGATGCTGGAGCGCGACGCCTACACGACGATGGTCAGCGCCCTGGCGGCGGTGAAGTTCCGCCAGCAGGTCAAGACCCGCACCCGCACCGCGCTCAACCGCTCCAAGCGCGGCGCGATGGGCGCCTTCTACCAGTCGCAGCTCAGGCTGCCGCTCGACGACAACCTGGTGCTGTTCTCCGCCTACTGGAGCCGCAGCGTCTCCTGCAACCCCGCCGCGATCGACGCCGAACTGGCCCGGCTGGCCCCGCACATGCGCCGGGTGTGGGCGATCCGCGCGGACAACGCGGCCCGGGTACCCAAGGGCGTGCAGGTCGTCCGCGTGGGCTCACGCGAGTACTGGGCGGCCCTGGCCCGCGCCAAGTACCTGGTGAACAACGTGAACTTCGCGGACTCCGTGATCAAGCGCGAGGGCCAGATCCACGTGCAGACCCACCACGGCACGCCGCTGAAGACGATGGGCCTGGACCAGCAGAAGTACCCGGCCTCCACCGACATGGACTTCGAGAAGCTCCTGGAGCGGTGCGACCGCTGGGACTACAGCATCAGCGCCAACCAGTTCTCCACCGTGGTCTGGGAGCGGGTCTACCCCTGCTCGTACACCACGCTGGAGACCGGCTACCCGCGCAACGACGTCCTCGTCAACGCCGGCTCCGAGGAGGTGCGCGCGGCCCGCGCCGCGCTCGGGCTGGCCGACGGCACCAAGGCGTTCCTGTACATGCCGACGCACCGCGAGTACCAGCCGGGCTTCACCCCGCCCCTGGACCTCGGCAGGTTCGCCCGCGAACTCGGCCCCGACGTGACCCTGCTGGTGCGCGGCCACTACTTCTACGGCAACTCCCCGCACGTGAACGAACTGCGCCGCACCGGCCGCGTCGTCGACGTCTCCGGGCACGCCCGGGTGGAGGAGCTGTACCTCGCGGCCGACGCCCTGATCACGGACTACTCCTCGGCGATGTTCGACTACGCCGTCCTCGACCGCCCGATCATCAGCTACGTCCCCGACTGGGACGTGTACTCCGCGGTCCGCGGCACCTACTTCGACCTGCTCCAGGAGCCGCCCGGCGCGGTCGCCACCACGCAGACGGAACTGCTGCGGCTTCTCTCCTCCGGCGCGTACGACAGCCCGGAGACGACCGGGCGCCGGGACACCTTCCGCCGGCGTTTCTGCGAATTCGACGACGGACACGCAGCCGAACGGGTGGTGCGACGCGTCTTCCTCGGTGAAGAGAGCCTGCCGCCCGTCGTCCCCTTCGACGAACGTCACCACGCCCCGACCCCCGCCCAGGCGCTCGAACTGGTCGAGCGGGCCTGACCCCGAAAGGAGATCACCAAGCCATGGCCCCTCGGCTCAGTGTCATCGTCCCCATCTACGACGTGGAGCGTTATCTCCCCGCCTGTCTGGACTCGCTCGCGGCGCAGACCTTCCGCGACTTCGAGGTCGTGATGGTGGACGACGGTTCACCCGACGGCTCCGCCGCCATCGCCGAGGAGTACGCCTCCCGCGACTCGCGCTTCAAGCTCATACGCAAGGAGAACGGCGGTCTCGGTGCCGCCCGCAACACGGGCATGGCCCACCTGGCGCCCGAGTCCGAGTTCCTGACCTTCGTCGACAGCGACGACCTGATCCCGCCGGACGCCTACCGGCTCATGGTCGGCAGCCTCGACGAGAGCGGCTCGGACTTCGCCACCGGCAACGTCTACCACCTCAGGGGCGAGAAGTCCTGGCAGGTGCCGCTGATGCGGATGCTGGCCGGCGAGGCCCGGCTGGGCACCCACATATCCCGCTACGCCAAGCTCGTCGCCGACCGCATCGCCTGCAACAAGGTGTTCCGCCGCACGTTCTGGGAGAAGCACGGCTTCGCCTTCCCCGAGGGCCGGCTGTACGAGGACACCCCGGTCACCATGCGGGCCCACTACCTGGCCGAGAGCGTCGACGTCATCTCGGAGCCCTGCTACTACTGGCGGCTGCGCGAGGGCGAGTCCGCGCCGTCGATCACCCAGCGGCGCACCGACCCGGCGGGTGTGCGCGACCGCGTCACCTCCGTGATGGAGATCAGCGCCTTCCTCGCCGAGCAGCCCGGCGAGACCTACGCCCGCCTCAAGCGCGAGTACGACACCCGGGTCCTCCGCGACGACCTGCGGCTCTTCCTCAACGTGGTGCCGGACGGCGACGAGGAGTACCGGGCCGAGTTCCTGCGTTCGGCGAACCGCTTCCTCGACAGCATCGACCCGAAGGTCGTCATGGACCTCCCGGCCGAGCTGCGCGTGCAGTGGCTGCTGGTGCGCAAGCACCAGATGGAGGAGCTGATCGCGCTGCTGGCCGGCCAGCGCCGCCGGGAGACGCCCGAGGTCAGCGGCCTGGTCCGCAAGTACGCCTCCTTCCCCTCCCTGGAGGGTGCGGATCTGCACCTGCCCAAGGGGGCGCTGCGGATCGACCAGCACCTGAACATGCGCGCCCCGCTGCAAGAGGTGAGCTGGTCCGGCGGCAAGCTCGTGCTGTCCGGCAACGCCTGGATCGACAAGATCGACCTGCCCACGCGCAAGGCCTCGGTCAAGGTGCTCCAGCTGCGCAAGGACCGCTCGCGGCGCCGCATCCTGCTGCCGGCCCGCAACCTGCCGCGTCCCGAGGTCACCACCGACTCCGGCCAGGACCGCTACAACTACGAGTGGGCCGGCTGGGAGGTCACCATCGACCCCGCCCGGCTCCGCAAGGGCGGCGAGTGGCAGGAGGCCGTGTGGCACGTGGGCCTGGGCATCTTCGCCTCCGGCCTGGTGCGCCGCCACGCGGTCCACTCCAGCGGCGGCGCGTCCTGCAACTTCCCGCCGTACCACTGGCTGAGCCCGGACTTCCGGATGCTGCCGACCGTGGAGCGCGGGGCGCTGAAGCTGCGGATCGAGAAGGTCCGCGCCCTGATCACCGGCCGCACCCTCCAGGGCGACCGGGTCAAGGTCACCGGTGAGATCCGCGAGCCCCTCGCGGCGGACGAGCAGGTGGTCCTGCGGGTCAAGAACCAGAAGGGCGCCGAGACCCTCGACTACCCGGTCACCGTGGAGCGCACCGGCGCCGGGCAGGCCTTCTCGGTCGAGGTGCCGATCGCGGACGTGGCGCTGATCTTCCACGAGGGCGTCGACGAGAAGGCCCAGCCGGAGAAGCGGACCTGGTCCACGGTGCTGGTCGCGACCGACGCCCACGGCAAGGAGCGCCGCTTCGGCACCGTGATGCAGGAGGGCCTGGCCGACGCGGAGTTCGCGCTGCCCACCTCGCTCGGCACCCAGTCGCACCTGGTGGAGCTGGCCGTGGTGGCGGGCCACACCGGGTTCCTGAAGTTCTCCGGGCGCACCCGCCGCGCGGTGATCGACACCGCCACGGTGCGCGACGGGAAGATCGCCCTCACCGGCCACGCCGACCCGCGGCTGTCCGGCTCCCGCTTCCTGCTCAAGCCGCGCAACCGCTACGAGGAGCGCTTCGTCGAGACCCGGTGGCTGGACGGCGGCCGCTTCGAGGTGTCCTTCGACCCCTCCCGCCTCGGCGGCGCGGGCGACGTCCCGCTGCGGGCCGGCCGCTGGAACCTCTTCCTGCGGCCCGACGAGGAGGGCGTGCCCGACGTCGCCTTCGTCACCGACCGGCTGGTCGCCGACTCGTTCCCGGTCCAGGCCGAGCTGAACGGCCGGCGCTACTGGCTGGAGAACCGCTGGGGCGACTTCCCGCAGCTCAACGCCCGTTCCGAGCTGAGCGACCTGGAGCGCGGCCCGTACCGCCAGAAGGAGCTGCGCCGGACGGTGTACGAGCCGCTGTTCCAGCAGCCGCTCAAGGACCAGGTCTTCTACCTGAGCTACAACGGCAAGCAGTTCTCGGACAGCCCGCGCGCGATGTACGAGGAGCTGGTGCGGCGCGGCTCGGACCTGAAGCACCTGTGGGCGGTCCGCGACGGCCAGGTCAACCTGCCGGACGGGATCGAGAAGGTCCGCATGTGGGGCACGGAGTGGTACGAGGCGCTGGCCTCCAGCCGCTACATCGTCACCAACGGCCACCTTCCGGACTGGATCGTGCGCCGCCCGGGCCAGTCGATCGTGCAGACCTGGCACGGCACGATGCTGAAGAAGATCGGGCACGACATCGACACCCTGCACTTCGACCGGCGCTACCAGGAGAAGCTGGCGCTGGAGGCCAAGCAGTGGAGCCTGCTGGTGTCCTCCAACCGCTTCAGCACGCCGATCCTGAAGCGGGCGTTCTCCTACGACGGTGAGATCCAGGAGGCGGGCTACCCCCGCAACGACTACCTGTACACCGCCGACCGGGACGAGATCACAGCACGGGTGAGGAAAGCGCTCGGCCTGCCCGAGGGCAAGAAGGTCGTGCTGTACGCGCCGACCTGGCGCGACGACCAGTCGCACAGCGCCGGGCAGTACCTGTTCGACCTGCGCATCGACCTCGAGGACGCCCAGCGGCGCCTCGGCGACGACCACGTGCTGCTGATCCGCCGCCACTCCAACGTGGTGGACGCGGTGCCGGGCGCGGGCAACGGCTTCGTGTGGGACGCCTCGGAGTACCCGGACATCGTCGACCTGTACATCGCCGCGGACATCATGATCACGGACTACTCGTCGGTGATGTTCGACTACGCGCACCTGAAGCGGCCGATGCTGTTCTTCACGTACGACCTGGAGCACTACCGGGACACGCTGCGCGGGTTCTACTTCGACTTCGAGCAGGACTCCCCCGGTCCGCTGATCGACAACTCCAAGGAGCTGGTCGACGCGATCCGGGACATCGACCAGGTGCGGGAGGAGTACCAGGAGCGGTTCGACCGCTTCCACCACCTGTTCTGCGACCTGGACGACGGCAACGCGTCCGCGCGGGTCGTCGACCGGATGATCGAGCAGGCCCGGGAGGGCTGACCCGCCGTCTGGCAGGCGAAAGGGGCGGGCCCGGAGGATCGATCCTCCGGGCCCGCCCCTTTCGCCTGCGGCCCGCTCAGAGCCGTACGCTCTTCACCGCGAGCTGGCAGGCGGCCGTGAAGTAGGGCCGCAGCTCGGTGCGCCGGCGGGTGGGCGGCAGCGGGGCGGGCGTCTGGCCCAGCGCCCGGCGGGACTTGCGCACCGCGCGGGTCAGCACGGTCGGCCCGGCGGCCACGGCCTCGCTGATCACCGGGCGGGGGAAGGTGAACACGTTGATCGGCTGGAGTACGTCGGTGCCCAGCTTGGCCAGCGGCACCCGGGGCGCGTCGGGCGCGGTGCGCAGCGACAGGTCCCAGATGACTTCCTTCTCCTCGTCAGTCTCGCCGTGCTCACCGTGCTCGCGCACCAGGGTGGCGCAGTCCAGGTCCACGGCCACCCAGCCATCGCCCTCGTCGCGCAGCGGGAAGGTCAGCACCCGCTCCTTGTCCCGGCGGTGCACGGCCTCCACCACGGCGCCCGCGGCGGGCCGCGCGCCCCACAGTGCGGCGCGTACGGCGATGGTCCGCTCGTCGACGCTGACCGGGCCGACCTCGGCGTGCACGTCACGCAGCGCGCTGCGCAGCCGCAGCCCGCCGTCCTCGTGCAGGTGGGGCAGCAGCAGCGCGAGGGACGGCCCCTGCGGGCGCGGCAGCTCCACGGCGAGCAGGTCCCGGGTGTCGCAGCCGTAGCCGTCGGTGGTCAGTCCGACCTCGCGCTCGCCCTCGCGGGTGGCCAGGGCCAGCTCCCAGGTGCCGTGGGGCACCCCGGCGTCCCAGGGCACGACGGCCTCGCCCCCGGCGGAGAACGGGAAGCGGTGCTCCGCGCCGCCGGCGCCGCCCTTGCGCAGTACGAGGTCGGCCTGCCCGGCGCTCGCCGGCAGCGTGCCCACGGCGACGTGGACGGAGCCCTCGCGGTCGACCCGGGCGGTGGCGTGGCGGGGCAGCTCCTTGCGGGCGAAGGCCTCCTCGAGGATGGCCTCGAAGCGTTCGCGGCTGGCCCGCTCGTGGAATTGCTCGGCGTTGCGGATGCCGGCGGCGGCCATCTTCAGGCGCAGTTCGTCGTCCTGGACCAGGCGCCGGATCGCGTCGGCCATCGCGTCCACGTCACCGCGCGGGACGATCAGTCCGTCCTCGCCGTCGGTGAGGATGTTGCGCGGTCCGTGGTCGGCGTCCGTGGCGACGACGGGCAGTCCGGCGGCCATCGCCTCCACGAGGACGTTGCCGAACGCCTCCCGCTTGGAGGGCAGGACGAAGATCGATGCCTTGCCGAACTCCGGGGTGACGGGCGAGGTCTGGCCCATCAGCAGGATGCTGTTGGACAGCCCCAGTTCCTCGATGCGGGCCCGCAGCTTCTTCTTCTCGGCGCCGTGGCCGTAGATGCGCAGGGTCCACTCCGGGGCGACGGCGTGGACCTTGGCGAAGGCCTCGATCAGCAGGGCGTGGTTCTTGTTGTCGGTCAGGTGACCGGCGGAGACCACCACCTTGTTGGTGCCGCTGGAGCGGATCGTGGAGGCGGGCACGCAGTTGGGCATCACCGCGAGGCGGTTGCGCACCGCGGGCACCTGCCGGGCGAGCGCGGCGACCTCCTCCGGGGTGAGCGCCGTGAGGGCGTCCAGGTGCCGGTAGGCCGGGAAGAGCCGCTGCTTGATGTCCGTGGCGTAGATGGCGGGCATCGAGTGTTCCTGGGTGACCTTCAGGAAGTCACCGGGCGCCTGCGCCAGCATGATCGTGTTGCGCGGGCTGGAGCTGACCACGACGTCGGCGTCGGTGGTGTCGAAGTACTCCAGCAGCCGCAGCTCCGCGAGCCGGCTCACCACCGGCGTCTTGGCACCGGCGTTGAGCGGGTAGATCAGCGGGAACTTGTCGGACAGCGGGTTGTCCACGTCGGACACCGGGGAGTGCGGCCGCATGTCGGTGAGCGCCCGCACCTTCACTCGCGGGTCCAGCGGGAAGTACGACTCGTCGCGCACCTTGCGCAGCGCCACGATCTCGACGTCGTGCCGCTCGGCCAGCGCCCCGGCGAGGTTCTGCGTGGCGCTGACCACGCCTCCCATGTGACACAGGTCCCGAACCAGGAATGCGATCTTCACTTTGCGGCTTCTCTCTGCTCCCGGGAGCGGCTGGTCAGGCCGTCCCCCCGCCCCTGACCACGCACGGGTGGTCACATCCTTCTCACAAAGTACACATGGTTCCCGGGCGGCAGATCACGGCCCCGACACACCTGTGTAACCCTGTGAACAGCAAGATGCCGCCCGCGGGACTCCGGTTCCACGGGCGGCCGTGCGCGGTGCTGCCGAAAGGGCGTCAGAACGGCTCGAAGCCGTCGAACTCCTGCTGGGCCTCGTCCCGTTCGGCGTCGCGGTCGCGGCGTCGCTGGGCGGCCGGGCGGGGCGCCTCGAAGCGGTGGTCCTCGCCGCGGCGGCCGAGCATCTCGGCGCCCGCCGTGACCGAGGGCTCCCAGTCGAAGACGACCGCGTTGTCCTCGGGGCCGATGGCGACGCCGTCGCCGTTGCGGGCGCCCGCCTTCATCAGCTTCTCCTCGACACCGAGGCGGTTGAGCCGGTCGGCGAGGTAGCCGACGGCCTCGTCGTTGTTGAAGTCGGTCTGGCGCACCCAGCGTTCGGGCTTCTCGCCGCGCACCCGGAACAGGCCGTCCTCCTCGCGGGTGACGGTGAAGCCCGCGTCGTCCACGGCCTTGGGCCGGATGACGATCCGCGTGGCCTCCTCCTTGGGCCGGGCGGCACGCGCTCCGGCGACCAGCTCGGCCAGCGCGAAGGACAGCTCCCTGAGGCCCATGTGGGCCACGGCCGACACCTCGAAGACCCGGTAGCCGCGCGCCTCGAGGTCCGGCCGGACCATCTCGGCGAGGTCCTTGCCGTCGGGCACGTCGATCTTGTTGAGGACGACGATCCGGGGCCGGTGGTCCAGGCCGCCGTACTCGCGCAGTTCGGCCTCGATGACGTCCAGGTCGGAGAGCGGGTCGCGCTCGGACTCCAGCGTCGCCGTGTCCAGGACGTGCACCAGCACGCTGCACCGCTCCACGTGCCGCAGGAACTCCAGGCCCAGGCCCCGGCCCTGGCTGGCGCCGGGGATGAGACCGGGGACGTCCGCGACGGTGTACACCGTCTCGCCGGCCGTCACCACGCCCAGGTTGGGCACGAGCGTCGTGAAGGGGTAGTCGGCGATCTTCGGCTTGGCCGCGCTCAGCACGGAGATCAGCGAGGACTTGCCGGCGCTCGGGTAGCCGACCAGCGCCACGTCGGCGACGGTCTTCAGCTCCAGCTGGACGTCCTGGAGGTCGCCGGGCTCGCCGAGCAGCGCGAACCCGGGGGCCTTGCGCCGCGCGGAGGCCAGCGCCGCGTTGCCGAGGCCGCCCCGGCCGCCCTGCGCGGCGACGTAGGAGGTGCCGTGGCCGACGAGGTCGGCGAGCACGTTGCCCGCCTTGTCGAGGACGACGGTGCCGTCGGGCACGGGCAGGACCAGGTCCTGGCCGTCCTTGCCGGAGCGGTTGCCGCCCTCGCCGGGCTTGCCGTTGGTGGCCTTGCGGTGCGGGGAGTGGTGGTAGTCGAGGAGCGTGGTCACCGACTGGTCGACGGTGAGGATCACGTCGCCGCCCCGGCCGCCGTTGCCGCCGTCCGGGCCGCCCAGCGGCTTGAACTTCTCACGGTGGACGGAGGCACAGCCGTGGCCCCCGTTACCCGCGGCGACGTGCAGTTCGACGCGGTCCACGAAGGTGGTCATGGGATGTGCCTCCAGTTACTGCCTACTGCGGGGATGTCTCTTGGGTAACACGCGAAAGGCGGACCCGCTTCCCCTCGGGGAAGTGAGGCCCGCCTCGCGAAAGTGTCCGGTCAGGCGACCGGAACGATGTTCACGACCTTGCGGCCACGGTGGGTGCCGAACTGCACCGCACCGGCCTGGAGCGCGAACAGCGTGTCGTCGCCGCCACGGCCGACGCCGGAGCCCGGGTGGAAGTGGGTGCCGCGCTGGCGGACCAGGATCTCACCCGCGTTGACGGCCTGACCGCCGAAGCGCTTCACGCCGAGCCGCTGGGCATTCGAGTCGCGACCGTTCCGGGTGGACGATGCGCCCTTCTTGTGTGCCATGTCTCCTCAGTCCCTTACTTCGCAGCCGCGGGGATCTCAGTGACCTTGATCGCCGTGTACTGCTGGCGGTGGCCCTGACGACGGCGGTAGCCGGTCTTGTTCTTGTAGCGCAGAATGTCGATCTTCTGGCCCTTGTGGTGGTCCACGACCTCGGCCTGGACCTTGATGCCGGCCAGCACCCACGGGTCGCTGGTCACAGCGTCGCCGTCGACGACGAGCAGGGTCGAGAGCTCGACCGTGTCGCCGACCTGGGCGGTGGAAATCTTGTCAACCTCAACGATGTCGCCGACAGCAACCTTGTGCTGGCGACCACCGCTGCGCACGATGGCGTACACGCGGATCTCACTCTCTCGCTCGGAACGGCACCCCCGCAGTCCAGCCACCCGGTGACACACGGGCAGCCTCTCCCGGCCGGAGCCCACGAGGGCCCGCACCCGGAGGGAATGAGGTTTACGGGGATGTGACGCGTCAGTCGACACGCCGACGGTCAAGATTACGGGGCCGCACGACAGGGGTCAAACCGGGCCCCGGGCCCTTGACGGCGCCCATCCGCTGCCGCGCACGTCAACCGGAGACCGTCGCGACGTACTCCGCGTACGCCTCCCCCGCCCCCGCGGGCGTCAGGTCGAGGTGCTCCAGGATCGTGTACCGGCCGGGCCGGGTCTGCGGCGCGAACCCCACGGCCCGCACGAACTCCTCGTCGCCGAAGCCGATCTCCCTAGCCACTACGGGCAGCCCGTGCCGGCGCAGCGTGTCCGCCATCAGCAGGGCGCCCTCCCGGTCGCCGCGCAGGTACGTCGCGAAGGCCGCGCCGATGCCCACCTGCTCGCCGTGGCTGGCCGCGCGCCGGGGATACAGCAGGTCGAGGGCGTGGCTGATCTCGTGGCAGGCGCCGGAGGAGGGGCGGGTGTGCCCGGCGATGGTCATGGCGATCCCGGACAGCACCAGGCCCTCGGTCAGCACGGTCAGGAAACTGTCGTCGCCGCAGCCGCCCGGGTGGCGCAGCACGGCCTCGCCGGCCTGCCGGGCCAGCGCTGCGGCGAGGCCGTCGACCTTCTCGCCGTTCACCCGGTGGGCGAGCTCCCAGTCGGCGACCGCGGAGACGTTGGAGACGGCGTCGCCGATCCCGGAGCGCACGAACCGGATCGGCGCCTCCCGGATCACCGCCAGGTCGACGACGAGCGCGATGGGCGTCGGCACGCCGTAGGAGCCGCGGCCCGCGTCGTTGTCGAGGATGGAGACCGGCGAGCAGATGCCGTCGTGGGACAGGTTGGTGGCCACCGCGACCATGGGCAGGCCCACGCGGGCCGCGGCGAACTTGGCGCAGTCGATGACCTTGCCGCCGCCCAGACCGACGACCGCGTCGTAGCGCCCCGACTTCATGCCGTCGGCCAGCCGCACCGCGTCGTCGATCGTGCCGCCGCCGACCTCGAACCAGTCGGCTCCGGGCAGGGACGGCTCGAGCCGCCTGCGCAGCCGGGCCCCCGAGCCGTCGCTGATCGCCACGGCCAGCTTCCCGGACTGCGAGATCCGCTGGTCCGCGAGGACGCTCGCCAGGTCGTCCAGGGCGCCCGGCCGGACGTCCACGACGAGCGGCGAGGGGATGAGCCTCGTCAGTACCGGCACGTGGTCTCCTCTCACCTCGCCGGGGCCTCCGGCTGTCACTGATGATGCGCCCGGGGGCGGCCGGGGAAACGTGCGGCCCCGGCCGAACGGAATCCGTTCGGCCGGGGCCACACGTTTTGCGACAGGTGCCGGACCGGGCTGGTGCCGGATCAGCCCTCGTCGGTGGCGGCCGTGACCGACGACGGTGCCTGCTGGGCGGCCGCCGCGGTCTTCTTCGACGCCGTCTTCTTGGCCGTGGCCTTCTTGGCGGTCGTCGTCTTGGCCGCCTTCTTGGCCGTGGCCTTCTTCGCGGTCGTCGTCTTCTTGGCCGCGGTCTTCTTGGTGGCGGCCTTCTTCGCCGTCGCCTTCTTGGCCGTCTTGCGGGCCGCCGCCTTCTTGGCCGGGGCGGCCTCCTCGGCGGCCTCCTCGGCCGTCGGCTGTGCCTCCGGCGCCTCCTCCGCCGGGGCCGACGGGACGACCACGACGGCCGCCTCCTCGGACGCGGTGGACGTGGTGGGCTTGCGCACCGCGCGGCGCCGCGGACGGGCCGGGGCGGCGCTCTCGGCCGGCTCGGCGGCGGCCGGGGCCGCCTCCGGTGCCTGCTCGGGCTCCGGCGCGGACGGCTCGGACACCGTGGTGGTCTCCGGGACCGTCAGCACGGCGGCCTCGGCCCCCTCGGGCGAACCGGCCGGTGCGGACACCTTCCGGGTGGCCCGACGGCGGGTACGGCCCTTGGGCGCGGCCTCCTCCGACGCGGGCGCCGGAGCCTCGGCCGGAGCGGCCGGGGCCGGAGCCGGGGCGCCGGAGACCGCGTCCTCGACGGCGGCGGGCTCGGCCAGCACCTCGGCGGCGGGCTCGCGCCGCACGGGACGCTCGACCTCGTCCCGCACCGTGACGTCCTGCGCCGTCGGCACCTCGGCGGGTGCGGCCGCTGCCTTGGCGGCCTCCCCCTTCGCCGCCTTGGGGGCACCCGCGGGCGCGGACGCCCGACGGCTGGCGCGACGCCGGCCGCGACCGCGCGTGGCGGCGGCCTCGGCCTCGGCGGCGCTGCTGTACAGCTCCTCGTCGGCGCTGAAGTCGGGAGCCGGGAGGGCGACCGGCTCGGCCACCTCGGCGGCCACCTCGGTCTCGGACTCGGCGTCCGCCTCCTGCTCGGCCGTCGGGCCGGTCTCGACCCCGGCGACGGCCTCGTGCTCGTGCGGCTGCTCGGCACCGGCCCGCGCCCGCTTGCGGCGCTTGCCACCGCCGCCGCCCGCGGCGGACGTCGGCTGGTCGAGGTGGACGATGACACCGCGGCCGTTGCAGTGGACGCAGGTCTCCGAGAACGACTCCAGCAGCCCCTGGCCGACCCTCTTGCGGGTCATCTGCACCAGGCCCAGCGAGGTCACCTCGGCGACCTGGTGCTTGGTCCGGTCCCGGCCCAGGCACTCCAGCAGGCGCCGCAGCACCAGGTCCCGGTTGGACTCGAGCACCATGTCGATGAAGTCGATGACGATGATGCCGCCGAGGTCGCGCAGCCTGAGCTGGCGCACGATCTCCTCGGCCGCCTCCAGGTTGTTCCTGGTGACCGTCTCCTCGAGGTTGCCGCCCTGACCGGTGAACTTGCCGGTGTTGACGTCGATGACGACCATCGCCTCGGTCCGGTCGATCACCAGCGAACCGCCGCTGGGCAGCCAGACCTTGCGGTCCAGCGCCTTGGCGAGCTGTTCGTCGATCCGGTACGTGGCGAAGACGTCGACCTCGCTGGTCCACCTGGACAGCCGCTCGGCGAGGTCCGGCGCCACGTGGGACACGTAGCCGTGGATGGTCTGCCAGGCGTCGTCGCCGCTGACGACGACCTTGGAGAAGTCCTCGTTGAAGATGTCGCGCACGACGCGGACGGTCATGTCCGGCTCGCCGTACAGCAGCGTGGGCGCGCTGGAGCTGCCGCCCTTGGCCTTCTTCTGGATGTCCTCCCACTGCGCCTGGAGCCGCTCGACGTCGCGGCGCAGCTCGTCCTCGCTGGCGCCCTCGGCGGCGGTGCGCACGATGACGCCCGCGTCCTCGGGGACGATCTTCTTGAGGATGGTCTTGAGGCGGGAGCGCTCGGTGTCGGGCAGCTTGCGGCTGATGCCGGTCATCGAGCCCTCGGGCACGTAGACCAGGTAGCGGCCGGGCAGCGAGACCTGGCTGGTCAGGCGGGCGCCCTTGTGGCCGATCGGGTCCTTGGTGACCTGCACGAGGACCGACTGGCCGGACTTGAGAGCGGACTCGATGCGGCGCGGCCCGTTGGCCATGCCCAGCGCCTCGAAGTTGACCTCACCGGC
Organism: Streptomyces sp. CS113; assembly: GCF_002188365.1. NCBI lineage: Bacteria > Bacillati > Actinomycetota > Actinomycetes > Kitasatosporales > Streptomycetaceae > Streptomyces > Streptomyces sp. CS113. The sequence continues at coordinate 5,750,374 of NZ_KZ195574.1, read as the reverse complement.
GTACAGGACGGCGTTGCGGCCCTTGCCGATGTCGATGAAGGCGGCCTCCATCGACGGCAGCACGTTCTGCACCTTGCCGAGGTAGACGTTGCCGACGTACGAGGTGGCCTGCTCCTTGTTGACGTAGTGCTCGACGAGCACCCCGTCCTCCAGGACGCCGATCTGGGTGCGCTCGCCGTACTGGCGGACGACCATGACCCGCTCGACGGCCTCGCGGCGGGCCAGGAACTCGGCCTCGGTGATGATCGGCACCCGGCGGCGGCCCTGCTCGCGGCCCTCGCGGCGGCGCTGCTTCTTGGCCTCCAGCCGGGTCGAGCCCTTGATGGACTGCACCTCGTCGGACGGCTCGGGCTTCGGGCGGGGCTCGCGGACCTTGACGACGGTGCGCTCGGGGTCGTCGGAGGAGGAATCGGCCTCGCCCGAGCCGTCCCCGGCCCGGCGGCGACGGCGACGGCGGCGACGGCTGCTGCTGGAACCGCTCTCGCCGGACGCCTCCTCGCTCTCCTCGGCGTCCTCCTCCGCCTGCTCGGCGGTGTCCTCGGCGTCCTGCTCGGCGGCCGTGTGCTCGCTCTCGCCGTCCGTCAGGTCGCCGTCGGCGGCGTCACCGCGGCGACGGCGGCGGCCGCCCCGGCGACGGCGGCGGCGCGACCCGGACTCCTCGTAGCCCTCGGCGTCGTCGTGGTCGTCGCCCGACTCGTCGGACTCGGGCTCGGTGTCGGCCTCGGCGTCGGTGTCCTCGGCGTCCGCCTGGGGCTCGTCCTGGGTGACGGCGGCGGTGGCCCGCTCCTCGGCGGCCTCCTCGGCGGCGGCACCCCGGCGCTTGCGGCGGCGGCGCGACCCGGCGGGCTGCTCCTCCGGAGCCTCCGCGCTCTCCTCGACCGGCTTCGCGGGCTCGGCACCGGCGGCCTCTGCGGCGGCCTCGGCCGCGGCCCGCTCGGGGGTCTGGAACTGGGGCTCGGCGAACACGGGCGCCTGGAACACGGCGACCGCGGGACGCTTCGGGCGCTTGGGCGCGTCCGCCTCGTCGGACGCGGCGGCGGTCTGCGCCGGGGCGGCGAAACCGGTGGCGGCCTTGCGGGTGGACCGGCGGCGCGCACGGCGCGGCGCGGCGTCCTCACCGGACGGGGCCGCCTCGGCGGGCTCCTCGGCCTCGGCGGGCGCGGCGGCCTCTGCGGTCTTCGTCGTCTTCGCGGGCTCGGGGGCCGCGGCGGCCTCGGGCGCGCTCGTTTCGGCGGCGGCCTCGGCGGGCGACTCGGCCGGGGCGGTCACGCGGCGCGTGGCACGACGGCGGGTCCGGCCCTTGGGCGCGGCGCTCTCGCCCTCGGCCTCGGTTTCCGTCTCCTGCGTCCCGGCGGCGGGCGCGGGCGCCTCGGCGGCCTCCGGGGCCACCGCTGCGGCGGGCTCGGTGGCGGCCGGCTCGCTGGCCGAGGTCACGCTGCGCGTGGCACGGCGGCGGGTACGCCCCTTGGGCGCGGCGCTCTCGGCGCTGGCCTCGGCGGGCTCCTCGGCCTGCGCCGGTGCCTCGGCGGCGGGGGCCGCGGGGACGACGGTCTCGGCCGCCTCCACCGCCGCGGGCGTCCCGGCGGGCGCGGAGGCCCGGCGTACCGCGCGGCGCCGCGGCCGGGCGGGGGCCGCGGGCTCCGTGGCCGGCTCGGGGGCCTCGGCCACCTCGGCGGGGGCCGCCTCGGCCGGGGCCACGGTCTCCGCCGGCGCCTCGGAGGCACCGGACGGCGGGCCCGCCGGGCGGGACGCGGCCCTGCGCCGACGGCGCGGCGGCAGGGTGTCGCTGGGGGTGTTCGATGCGGAGTCGGTCGAAGCGGTCGACGACTCGGTGGGTTCGGTCGGTTCGAGCATGCGGGGGTTTCTCCCGTCAGGCTCCCGGGCGCCGCGCCTGGTCCGGCATCGACATGTCGACCGCCGGTGACGTCCGCGGCTCGCGCGGTGCGCGGTCGCCGCCGTCCGGGGCGCGGGCGCCGCTCGGAAGCTCATCCGTGTCTTGTCTCGCCGGTTCCGTACCCCTTGTCGGGCACGGCCTGGCGAAAGTCTTGTGGTCGGTGCGCTGCCCGACCCAGGTGGCTCCCGAGTTCGAGGGCGGCGCTACGACGTCCGTCCCTACGCGGAACCTTCCTTACGCCGGCGCCTTCGCGGCGGCGGAAGCGGCGGCCGGTTGCGGCTCGGGCGCTTCTGCCTCGCGGTCGGGCGCGAGCGGGTCGGTCACCGCACCGGTCTCTTCATCGAACAGCCCCTGCGCCAGCCTGGTCACCGCTGCGGGGACCGGCGGCGCCAGGTCGGCCACGGCGCGAAGACCGGACAGGACGTCGTCGGGTCGTACGGCAGGCGTCACGTGCCGAACAACCAGCCGCAGTATCGCACAGGGCCGGTCGGTCGGCCTATCAGCCGGTGAACCGTGCGTGGTGACGCTCTCCAGGTGCGCGACGGCGGAGCGGGTGTCGAAGGTACGGACACCGTTCTTCGTACGGCGCTGGACCTCCACCGCCGGGGCCGCGTTGAACGCCGCGACGGCGGCCTCGGCCTCGGCGGACTCCACACCGGCCAGCCGCAGCTCCCACACGGAGGCCGTCAGCCGGTCGGCGAGCCCGGAGGTCCGGGCCTCGACCGCGTCGACGACGTCGAGCCCGGCGGGCAGCGACGCGTCGAGGAGCAGTCGCAGCCGCTCCGGATCGCGCGCTTCGGTGAGCGCGATCTCCAGGTACTCCGCCTCACTGCCCGTGCCGGTGGGTGCGGCATTGGCGTACGACACCTTCGGGTGCGGGGTGAACCCCGCCGAGTACGCCATCGGCACCTCGGCGCGGCGCAGCGCACGCTCGAAGGCGCGCTGGAAGTCACGGTGGCTGGTGAACCGGAGGCGGCCGCGCTTGGTGTAACGCAGTCGGATGCGCTGCACCGCGGGAACGGGCGGCGGGCCTACGGGCTGTCGCTTGCCCAGTGTCGTTCAGTCCTTCGTGAGAGCGGTCGTACTGCTACCAAGAGTACGTGCCTCGGCGGCGGATGGTTCCCGACGGTCCACCGGATGCCGCTCGGCGGGCTCCCCGAACAGCATGCGGCGCACGTCGGCGCGGGCCTGCCGTACGGAGTGCCGCGCCGAGGCCAGCGCCTGCCGGGCCGCCCGCCGCGCACCGCGCCCCGCCTCGGCCAGCGGCCGCAGGACGGTGTCCCGCACGGCGTGCCCCACCGGGGTCAGCACACTCCGGTACACCCAGCGCGCCGGTTCGGCCACGGTCCACCGCAGGACGGTGGCGAAGAACCGCCCGACGGCGCGCGAGAGGTGCCCGGCGACCCGCCAGGCGTGTCCGAGGGCGTCCGCCACCTCCCGTCCGACGACGGCGAGGAACCGGCCGACCGGAGCGAGTACCCACCGCCACACGGCGAGGGCCGGCAGCACCAGCAGCACCCGGAGAGTCCAGTACAGGACGAACCCCACACCGGTGACGACCAGTCCCACTCCCCGCGCCACCTGCCGGCCGCACCAGGCGAGCGCGTGCCCGACCGGGGTCAGCACCCACCGGTACAGCCACACCGCCGGTACGACGGCCAGATACCGCCCGAGCCAGGCGAGACCGGCGTACAGCCCGCGCCCGATCACCGCGAGCACCGCGCCCACCCGGGTGAAGCACCAGGCGAGCGCGTGCCCGACCGGCGTCAGCACCCACCGGTACAGCCACACCGCGGGCACCACGAGCAGCACGTGCCCGAGCCACCCCACGCCCTTGGCGAGCGGCACGACGACGTACCGCCACAGCCCGACCAGCGGCCACACGAAGACGGCCCGCCCGAGCCACGCCAGCGCCCGCCCGACGGGACGCAGCACCGTGTCCCGCAGGAACCGCCCCGCGACGACCAGCGCGTCCCACACCATGCGCACCGGCACGACCAGCACCAGCACCACGACCCGCACCGGAATCCGGACCGCCACGGCCAGACACCCCTCGGCGTCCGACCGCCGCACCGGCTCTTCCCTCGGCCCCGCGTCGGGCACCTTCTCCACGTCCACCATGCCCCCAAGGACGCCGCGGGACCTGGTGCGGATCCCGTTCGGCGTTCTCACTCAGGTCCCGGTGACCGGCACAAGGGTCAGGTACGCGATGCCGAGGACGTCGCGGTAGCCGTTGACCCAGGACGACCGCTGGCCGTCGACCCGCTCCCGGGTCTCGGCGGCCAGGGGGTGGTCCGGGTGGGCGGCGAGCCAGAGCTCCGTGTCGTGGCGGTAGCCGGACTCGAACTCCTCCCACTCCTCACCGCTCGCCGACTCGATCCAGGCCGGGCGGAAGCCCGACTCGACGACGAGGTCGACCAGCGGTCCGAGCTCGAGGTGATCGCCGGCGTGCGCTCCGGGCCACATCGCCGCGAGTTCCGCCTCCGACGGCGCGCGCTCCCAGAACCCCTCGCCGAGCACGACACGGCCGCCCGGGCGGACCAGACGGCGCAGCTCGCGCAGCACGACACCGGGGTCGTACGGCTGACCCGGGTCGCACAGGGCCTGGCCGGATCCCAGGCAGAGCACCGCGTCCACGGGTCCGCGCGACGTGCCGAGGGCCGACTCCTCCACGAACTCGACCCGGTCGGCGAGTCCGCGCTCCTTCGCGAGGTCCCGGCCCCTGGCCAGGTCTTCGGCGTTGATGTCCAGACCCACGCCGGTCGCCCCGGGGACGGACTCCAGAACACGGAGCAGCAGTTCACCCCAGCCGCAGCCTATGTCGAGGACGGTTGCGGGCGAGGCGGCGGCGAGCCGCGCGACCATGCGCCCGGCGCGGTCTTCGGAAAGCGGCCCGTGGAAGGTCAGACTGCCGAGACGCGGAGGAAGATCAGAAGATGTCATGCGACGGACGTTAGTTCGTCCCGGGTGGCATGCCGAGCGATTAAGTCGCGGCCCGCAAGGAGAGGAACAGCCGACGTCGCTCGCGGTCGATGCCCGTGACACGACCGCGAGCTCCTGGCCCACCTCATTGCCCGATCAGCCGGCCGGTGCGGTGTTCTTGACCGTCAGCGGCAGCAGCTTCTTGCCGGTTGGGCCGACCTGGATCTCGGTGTCCATCGCCGGGCACACCCCGCAGTCGAAGCACGGGGTCCAGCGGCAGTCGTCGACCTCGGTCTCGTCGAGGGCGTCCTGCCAGTCCTCCCAGAGCCACTCCTTGTCGAGGCCGGAGTCGAGGTGGTCCCAGGGGAGGACCTCCTCGTAGCCGCGCTCGCGGGTGGTGTACCAGTCGACGTCGACGCCGGTGGGCTCCAGGGCCTTGTCGGCGCAGGCCATCCAGCGGTCGTAGGAGAAGTGCTCGCGCCAGCCGTCGAAGCGGCCGCCGTCGTCGTAGACGGCGCGGATGACGGCGCCCAGGCGGCGGTCGCCGCGGGAGAGGAGGCCCTCGACGATGCCGGGCTTGCCGTCGTGGTAGCGGAAGCCGATGGAGCGGCCGTACTTCTTGTCGCCGCGGATCTTGTCGCGGAGCTTCTGGAGGCGGGCGTCCGTCTCCTCCGCCGACAGTTGCGGGGCCCACTGGAACGGGGTGTGGGGCTTGGGGACGAAGCCGCCGATGGAGACCGTGCAGCGGATGTCACCGGAGCCGGAGACCTCGCGGCCCTTGGCGATGACGCGGGTGGCCATGTCGGCGATCTGGAGGACGTCGTCGTCGGTCTCGGTGGGCAGGCCGCACATGAAGTACAGCTTCACCTGGCGCCAGCCGTTGCCGTAGGCGGTGGCGACGGTCCTGATGAGGTCGTCCTCGGAGACCATCTTGTTGATGACCTTGCGGATGCGCTCGGAGCCGCCCTCGGGGGCGAAGGTGAGGCCGGAGCGGCGGCCGTTGCGGGTCAGCTCGTTGGCCAGGTCGATGTTGAAGGCGTCGACGCGGGTGGAGGGGAGGGACAGGCCGATCTTGTCCTCCTCGTACCGGTCGGCGAGGCCCTTGGCGACGTCGGCGATCTCCGTGTGGTCGGCGGAGGAGAGGGAGAGCAGGCCGACCTCCTCGAAGCCGGTCGCCTTGAGGCCCTTGTCGACCATCTCGCCGATGCCGGTGATGGAGCGCTCGCGCACCGGGCGGGTGATCATGCCGGCCTGGCAGAAGCGGCAGCCGCGGGTGCAGCCGCGGAAGATCTCCACCGACATGCGCTCGTGGACGGTCTCGGCGAGCGGGACGAGGGGCTGCTTGGGGTAGGGCCACTCGTCGAGGTCCATGACGGTGTGCTTGCTGACGCGCCACGGGACGCCGGAGCGGTTGGGCACGACGCGGGCGATACGGCCGTCGGGGAGGTACTCGACGTCGTAGAAGGCGGGGACGTAGACGCCGCCGGTCTTGGAGAGGCGGAGCAGGAGTTCCTCGCGGCCTCCCGGGCGGCCCTCGGCCTTCCAGGCGCGGATGATCGCGGTGACCTCCAGGACGGCCTGCTCGCCGTCGCCGATGACCGCGCAGTCGATGAAGTCCGCGATCGGCTCGGGGTTGAAGGCAGCGTGGCCGCCGGCCAGGACGATCGGGTCGTCGATGCCGCGGTCCGCCGCCTCCAGGGGGATGCCCGCCAGATCGAGGGCGGTGAGCATGTTGGTGTAGCCCAGCTCCGTGGAGAAGGAGAGGCCGAACACGTCGAAGGCGCCGACCGGGCGGTGGCTGTCGACGGTGAACTGCGGGACGGAGTGCTCCCGCATCAGCTCCTCGAGGTCCGGCCAGACGCTGTAGGTGCGCTCGGCGAGGACGCCCTGCTGCTCGTTGAGTACCTCGTAGAGGATCATGACGCCCTGGTTGGGCAGGCCGACCTCGTAGGCGTCGGGGTACATCAGGGCCCAGCGGACGTCGCAGGATTCCCAGTCCTTGACCGTGGAGTTCAGCTCTCCGCCGACGTATTGGATCGGCTTCTGCACATGCGGGAGCAGCGCTTCGAGCTGCGGAAACACGGACTCGGCGGCCGGGGAGGCTTCGGCAGGCATCTCACGGGACCTTCGTGTGCTGACAAGGGGGACCATCCAGCCTAACCCGGCCGGACCGGTCCCCCTTACCGCGCGGCCCCGGGGCCCGTACCGCTCACGCCCCGGACGCCCGACCGCTCACTCCTCGGTCGTCCGACCGCTCACGCCCCGGGCGTCGGACCGCTCACGCCCCGGGCGCCGGACTACGCCGACATCGGTCTCTGCACGGTGATCGACTGGAGCAGCCCGACCGCTATCCACACGGCGAACATGGAGGAGCCGCCGTAGGAGACGAAGGGCAGGGGCAGACCGGTTACCGGCATGATGCCGAGGGTCATGCCGACGTTCTCGAAGGTCTGGAACGCGAACCAGGCGACGATCCCGGCGGCCACGACCGTGCCGTACAGGTCGGGCGTGCTGCGGGCGATGCGGCAGGCGCGCCAGAGGACGACGCCGAGCAGGGCGATGATGAGGCCCGCGCCGAGGAAGCCCAGTTCCTCGCCGGCGACGGTGAAGACGAAGTCGGTCTGCTGCTCGGGGACGAACCGGCCGGTGGTCTGGGAGCCCTCGAAGAGTCCTGAGCCGGTGAGTCCGCCGGAGCCGATGGCGATGCGGGCCTGGTTGGTGTTGTAGCCGACGCCCGCGGGGTCGAGGGCGGGGTTGGCGAAGGCGGCGAAGCGGGCGATCTGGTAGTCGTCCAGGATGCCGAGCTGCCAGACGGCGAGCGCGCCCGCGGTGCCGGCGCCGAGCAGGCCGAAGATCCAGCGGTTGCTGGCGCCGGAGGCGAGCAGGATGCCGAGCACGATGATGACCATGACCATGACCGACCCGAGGTCGGGCATGAGCATCACGATGAGCATCGGCACGGTGGCCAGGCCCAGGGCCTGGAGCACGGTGCGGTGGTCGGGGTGCGGCCGGTCCCCCGCGTCGACGCGTGCGGCCAGCAGCATCGCCATGCCCAGGATGATCGTGATCTTCACGAACTCCGAGGGTTGCAGCGAGAAGCCGCCGGGGAGCTTGATCCAGGAGTGGGCGCCGTTGATGGTCGAGCCGAGCGGGGTGAGCACCAGCAGGATCAGGAAGACGGAGGCGCCGTAGAGGACGGGCACGGCGGTGCGCAGGGCGCGGTGGCCGAGCCAGACGGTGGCGACCATCAGGGCGAGCCCGATGCCGGTGTTCAGCAGGTGCCGGGTGAGGAAGTAGTACTGGTCGCCCTGGTTGAGTTCGGTGCGGTTGCGGGTCGCCGAGTAGACGAGCAGCGAGCCCATGAGGGAGAGCGCCACGGCGGCCAGCAGTATCGGCCAGTCGAGGCGCCGTGCCATGGAGTCCCGGGCGAAGAGGCGGGTCCAGCCGGCTTTGTCGGGGCCGTAGCCGGAGACCTGGAAGCTGTTGCCGGTCATGCGCGTGCCCTCCGGCTTCGTCCCCTGCCGCCCGGCCGCGCGCCGCGCCCGGAGCCGCGGGCGCCGCCTCGGCGCCGGTGGCGCCGGGTGTCGCGGTTCTCCCCGTTCTGGTTGGGGGTGGTCGCGGGCTGGTCGCCCTCCTCGACGGGGGCGTACTCCTCGTCCGGGGAGGCCTTCTCGTCGGGCTGGAGCTCCTTGACGATGTCCTTCGGCATCTTCGGCGAGAGGATGGTGCCGTCCGTCTTGATCTTCGGGAGGCTCGCCTGCGGCTTGGGCAGCAGGGCCTTCTTCGGGTCGATGTCGCCGTCGTCGGAGACGCCGTACAGCGCGTCGTAGATGTTGCGGACGGCGGGTCCCGAGGCGCCGGAGCCGGTGCCGCCCTGGGAGATCGTCATGACGATCGAGTAGTCCTTGGTGTACGTGGCGAACCAGGACGTGGTCTGCTTGCCGTAGACCTCGGCGGTACCGGTCTTGGCGTGCATCGGGATCTTGTCCTGCGGCCAGCCGACCTGGGCGAACCGCCAGGCCGCGGTGCCCCGGGTGGCGACGCCGGCGAGGGCGTCGTCCATCTTGGCCAGCGTGGTCTTGCTTATGGGCAGCTTGCCGTGCGCGGTGGGCTCGATCTCGCGGACGCTCTTGCCGTCGGGGCTGACGACGGCCTTGCCGATGCTCGGGTCGTAGAGGGTGCCGCCGTTGGAGATGGCCGCGTAGATGGTGGCCATCTGGATGGGGGTGACGAGGGTGTCGCCCTGGCCGATGGAGTAGTTGATGGAGTCACCGGCGCGCATCTTGTTGCCCTCGAGGCAGTTCTCGTACGCGATCTTCTCGACGTAGGAGCCGTCCTTCTTGCCGGACTTGCACCAGGCGTCCTTGTTGGCCTCCCAGTAGTCCTGCTTCCACTGGCGGTCGGGGACGCGGCCGGTGACCTCGTTGGGGAGGTCGATGCCGGTCTTGGCGCCGAGGCCGAACTGGTGGGCGGCCTTGTAGAAGTAGTCGTTGGCGTTCTTGGGGTTCATCCCGCCGTCCTTCTTCCACTCCTGGTGGGACAGGCGGTAGAAGACGGTGTCGCAGGAGAGTTCCAGGGCGCGGCCGATGCTGATCATGCCTTCGTTGGCCGACTCGAAGTTCTTGAAGACCTGGCCGCCGACGTTGTAGGCGCTGGAGCAGTCGTAGTTGCCGTCGAAGTCGTAGCCGGCCTCGACCGCGGCGGCCGAGGAGACGACCTTGAAGATGGAGCCGGGGGCGGCCTGGCCCTGGGTGGCGCGGTTGAGCAGCGGGTAGTTGGAGTCCTTGCCGGTGAGCTGCTTGTAGTCCTTGGCGGAGATGCCGCCGACCCAGGCGTTGGGGTCGTAGTCGGGGTTGGAGGCCATGGCGACGACGCGGCCGGTCTTGGCCTCCATCACCACGACCGCTCCGGCGTCGGCCTCGTAGGTCCGGTTGGTGTTGCGGTCCATCTCCTTGCGGGCGGCCTTCATCGCCTCGTTCAGCTCGTACTCGGCGACCCGCTGGACGCGGGCGTCGATGCTGGTGACGAGGTTGGAGCCGGGGGTGCCGGCGTCGGACTCGGCCTCGCCGATGACGCGGCCGAGGTTGTCGACCTCGTAGCGGGTGACGCCGGCCTTGCCGCGCAGTGCCTTGTCGTACTGGCGCTCCAGGCCGGAGCGGCCGACCTGGTCGGAGCGCAGGTAGGGCGAGTCGGTGTCCTGGGCCTTCTGCAGTTCCTCGTCGGTGACCGGCGAGAGGTAGCCGAGGACCTGGGCGGTGTTGGACTTGCCGGGGGCGGCGTAGCGGCGTACGGCCATGGGTTCGGCGGTGATGCCGGGGAAGTCCTCGGCGCGTTCGCGGATTTGCAGGGCCTGCTTGACGGTGGCCTCGTCGGTGACCGGGATCGGCTGGTAGGGCGAGCCGTTCCAGCAGGGCTGGGGGGTCTTGGCGTCGCAGAGCCGGACCTTGTCGATGACGTCCTGGGGCTGCATGCCGAGGACGCCGGCGAGCTTGGTGAGGACGGCCTTGCCGTCGTCCTTCATCTTGAGCAGGTCGGTGCGGGAGGCGGAGACGACGAGCCGGGTCTCGTTGTCGGCGAGGGCGACGCCGCGGGCGTCCAGGATCGAGCCGCGGGTGGCGGGCTGGACGACCTGCTGGACGTGGTTGCCGGAGGCCTCCTCGGCGTATTCGTCGCCCTGGCGGATCTGGAGGTACCAGAGGCGGCCGCCGAGGGTGGCGAGGAGGGAGAGGACGAGGATCTGGATGACGACGAGCCGGGTCTGGACGCGGGTGCTGCGGCCGGTCTCCGGAATGTTAGTCATGGGCGCGGCCCGTCCGGTCGAGGGTGGTGGTGGGCGACGGGTGGGAGTCGGTCACTGCTGCCGCCTCCTCCTGACGAAGCGGGTACTGGTGTGCTGGCGTGCCGTCACAGCCGCTTGACCCCCTTGATGCGTCCGGCGCGGGCCACGCGGGCGCGGGCCGTCTTCACCCGCAGTGCGTTGCGCTGTCTGCCGATGCGCAGACCGGTGCCTCCGGAGAGCCAGCCGGAGGAGATGTCGGGGCTCTGGGCGGCGGAGTTGGTGTCGGCCAACGGGTCGTGCTCGGCGCGCCGGGCGAGCGCCATGATGCCGGGGACGACGAAGGGCGCGAGCAGCAGGTCGTACAGGGCGGCCGTGAACAGCAGGCTGGGCAGGCCGACGTGGCGGGCGGCGGTGTCGCCGACGAGGGCGCCGACGCCCGCGTAGAGCAGGGTGGTGCCGACGGCGGCGGCGCCCACGACGACCAGCGGGCCGGTGGCCGAGCGGAGCCGTCCGTTGTCCGGTTTGGCCAGGCCGGCGAGGTAGCCGATGACGCACAGGACGAGGGCGTAGCGGCCGGCGGCGTGGTCGGCGGGCGGGGCGAGGTCGGCGAGGAGTCCGGCGCCGAAGCCGACGAGGGCGCCGCCGACGTGGCCGTAGACCAGGGCGAGGCCGAGGACGGTGAGCAGCAGCAGGTCGGGGACGGCGCCGGGCAGGTGGAGGCGGGCGAGGACGCTGACCTGGATCACCAGGGCGACGACGACGAGGGCGACGGACAGCAGGATCCGGTTGACGCGCATGGGGTGAAGGCTCCTACGGCTCGGTCTGCTCGTTCTGCTGCTCTGTCTGGTCGTTCTGGCCGGTGGCGTCGCCCTGGCCGGTCGCCTCGTCCTGCCCGGCCCCGTCGTTCTGGGCCTGGCCCTCGGGGTCGGCCCCGGGCGTGACGGTGACCGTGACGGTCGGCGTGGGCTTGGGCTGCTTCTTCTCCGGGAGCACCGTGTCGCGCGGGTCCTTCGCCGGGGCCTGGACGACGACGCCGACGATGTCGAGCTTGGTGAAGCTGACGAACGGCGTGACGTCGAGGATGCGGGTGAGGTCGCCGCCGTTGGGGTCGACGCGGGTGATGGTGCCGACGGGCACGCCGGGCACGAACGGCTTGTCGGCCTGGGAGCCGAAGGTGACCAGGCGGTCGCCCTTCTTGACGTCGGCCTTGCCGTTGAGGAGTTCGACGCGCAGGGGGCGGCTGCCCTGGCCGGAGGCGAAGCCGAGTTCGTCGCCGGACTCCATCCGGGTGCCGACGGTGAAGTCCGGGTCGTTGGCGAGCAGCACGGTGGCGGTGTTCGGGCCGACGGTGGTGACGCGTCCGACGAGGCCGTCGCCGTTGAGGACGGTCATGTCGCGCTTGACGCCGTCGTTGGTGCCGGCGTCAATGGTGATGGTCCAGGAGAAGCCCTGGGCCGCTCCTATGGCGATGACCTGGGCGCCCTTGATGCCGTACTGCCCGGCCCCGGCGAGCCCGAGCATCTTGTCGAACTGCTTCAGCCGGCTGCGGCCGCGCTCGTCGCTGCCGAGCTTCGCCTTCAGGGCCGCGTTCTCCGTCTCCAGCCGCGAGAGCCGGTCGTGCCGGTCGCCGGAGTCCCGGATCGCGGAGACCGCGTTGCCGACCGGGTCGACCGCGGAGGAGACCCCGTTCTCGATCGGGCCGAAGACGTTGGCGGCGGCCTGCCGGGCACCGTCGACCGGGGAGTCCTCCCCACCGCGGATGTCCACCGTGATCAGCGCGAACGCGATGGCGATCAGCAGCACCAGGAGCAGCCGGCTCTCTTTCGTGTCCCTCACGTGCGGCGGCCGTGCCTTCCTCGTCGAAATTCGGGAATCTCGGAATGTACGTGGCGGTGTTCAGGAATTCAGCAGATTCGGTACGTCGGGCGCTTCACGCGCATCCGGTACCGCAACCCTCTATATCAACGATCCGCCGCACGAGAGGAGATCGTCTCGTACGGCGGAACCGAAGTGTTACGTCATCTGCGGGGCGAGGCGTCCAGCACCTGCTGGAGTGCCTCGAACTCCTCGACGCACTTGCCGCTGCCGAGCGCCACGCTGTCCAGCGGGTCCTCGGCGATGTGGATCGGCATCCCGGTCTCCCGGCGCAGCCGTTCGTCGAGCCCGCGCAGCAGCGCGCCGCCGCCGGTCAGGACGATGCCCCGGTCCATGATGTCGCCGGACAGCTCCGGCGGACACTTGTCGAGGGTCGTCTTGACGGCGTCGACGATGGCGTTGACCGGCTCCTCGATCGCCTTGCGCACTTCGCCGGCGGAGATGACGACGGTCTTGGGCAGCCCGGACACGAGGTCCCGGCCGCGGATTTCGGTGTGCTCGTCAGCGTCGAGGTCGTACGCCGAACCGATCGTGATCTTGATCTGTTCGGCCGTGCGCTCACCCAGCAGAAGGCTGTACTCCTTCTTCACGTGCTGGATGATCGCGTTGTCCAGCTCGTCACCCGCGACGCGGATGGACTGGGCCGTGACGATGCCGCCGAGCGAGATGACCGCGACCTCCGTGGTGCCGCCGCCGATGTCCACCACCATGTTGCCCGTGGCCTCGTGGACCGGCAGGCCGGAGCCGATGGCCGCGGCCATGGGCTCCTCGATGATGTGCACCTGCCGGGCGCCGGCCTGGGACGACGCCTCGATGACGGCGCGGCGCTCGACGCCGGTGATGCCCGAGGGCACACAGACGACGACCCGCGGACGAGCCAGATAACGCCGCTTGTGGATCTTCAGGATGAAGTAGCGGAGCATCCGCTCGGTGATCTCGAAGTCGGCGATGACGCCGTCCTTCAGCGGGCGCACGGCAACGATGTTGCCGGGCGTGCGCCCGATCATCTTCTTCGCTTCGGCGCCGACCGCGAGGATGCCACCGGTGTTGGTGTTGATCGCGACGACGGACGGCTCGTTGAGTACGATCCCGCGACCCCTGACGTACACCAGCGTGTTGGCGGTCCCGAGGTCGACAGCCATGTCACGGCCGATGAACGACATTGAGTTCCCCATCAGGATTCGACTGGCCTTCCCAGGAGCTTTTGAGGGCTTTTCAGGTAGGCGAAGTGGGTGCAGTGACGCGTGGAGGCTTCTATCGTAGACGCGCTTTCGCGAACACTGCGCGAGGGTCTTCGCCATTGTCAGCAGATGGCGCACCGCCTCGCTTGTGGAGACGGGCCAACGGTGGGATCCGTTCCCCCGATCAGGCGCGCATATGCCACAGGGCGGTCGCTTTTGCGCGACCGCCCCGGCTCCGCCCGGTCCATTCGGCTAACGTGACGTCAGAAAAAAGACGCTCCCGGCGTGTCCCGAAGCCGGATCAGACCCGGCCGGGGAAGAAGATCTTCAGCTCGCGCTCGGCGGACTCCTCGGAGTCGGAGGCGTGGATCAGGTTCTCGCGGACGATCACGCCGTAGTCCCCGCGGATGGAGCCCGGCGCGGCGGCGATCGGGTCGGTGGGGCCGGCCAGCGCGCGCACGCCCTCGATGACCCGCTCGCCCTCGACGACCATCGCCACGACCGGCCCGGACGCCATGAACTCGACCAGCGGCTCGTAGAAGGGCTTGCCCTTGTGCTCGCCGTAGTGCTGCTCCAGCGTGTCGGTGTCCAGGGTGCGCAGTTCCAGCGCGGTGATCTGCCAGCCGGCCTTGCGCTCGATACGGCTGATGATCTCGCCGGTCAGGCCACGACGGACGGCGTCGGGCTTGAGGAGGACGAGGCTGCGCTGGGTCACGAGGGCTCCCTTGGAGGTGTGCGGTCATGCGGGTGATGAATGAGGTTACCGGGCGTGTCGTGGCGCCCGTCACGCAGCGTCAGGCACACCGGGGCCGTCGGTCCGGTCGCGCCCGTCAGGCGGGGTCGGGCGCGGCGGCCTCGGCCTGGGCGGCGAACCTCGCCTTCGCCTCGTCGATCTTCCGCCCGTAGTGCACGGAGGCCCACCACAGGGCGGCGAAGATCGCGCCGAGGAAGAACATAGTCGGCACGACGAAGCCGGAGGCGATCAGCGCGACCTGGAGCGCCCAGCCGAGGGCGACCCCGCCGGGCCGGGTGATGACCCCGCACAGCAGCACGCTGAGGACCATCGCGATGCCGCTGACCGTCCACACCGTCCCCACCGCCAGGTCCGGGTCCTTCATGGCGACCAGTCCGGCGAAGCCGATCACGAAGAACTCGCCGATCAGCGTCGAAGCACAAAGCGTACGCACGGTTACTCAGCCCCTCCTCAGGAGCAGTCGGGCCTCGCCGACGGTGATGACGGAACCGGTGACGAGCACACCGCCGCCCGCGAACTCGCCCTCCTCCTCGGCCAGCGTGATCGCGGCCTCCAGGGCGTCCGGCAGCCGGGGCTCGACCTGGACGCGGTCGTCGCCGAAGACCTCGACGGCGATCGCGGCCAGCTCGTCGGCGTCCATGGCGCGGTGGCTGGAGTTCTGGGTGACGACGACCTCGGCGAAGACCGGTTCGAAGGCTTCCAGCAGCCCCCGCACGTTCTTGTCGGCGCTGGCGCCGACCACCCCGATGAGCCGGCTGAACTGGAAGGCCTCCCCGACCGCCTCGGCGGTGACCCGGGCTCCGGCCGGGTTGTGCGCGGCGTCGAGCACCACGGTCGGCGAGCGCCGCACCACCTCCATCCGCCCCGGCGAGGCGACGGAGGCGAAGGCCTTGCGCACGGTGTCGACGTCCAGCGGCTCGGGGCGCTGCGCGCCGACGCCGAAGAACGCCTCGACGGCGGCCAGCGCCACCGCCGCGTTGTGCGCCTGGTGGGCGCCGTGCAGCGGCAGGTAGACCTCGGTGTACTCGCCGCCGAGTCCGCGCAGCGTCACCAGCTGCCCGCCGACGGCGACCTCGCGGGCCACGACGCCGAACTCCAGTCCCTCGCGGGCCACGGTGGCGTTGACGTCGACGGCCTTCTTCAGCATCACCTGCGCCGCGTCCACCGGCTGCTGGGCCAGGATCACGGTGGCGTCCTGCTTGATGATCCCGGACTTCTCGACCGCGATCTCGCCGGGCGTCCCGCCGAGCCGGTCGGTGTGGTCCAGGTCGATCGGGGTGACGACGGCGACGTCCCCGTCGATGACGTTGGTGGCGTCCCAGGAGCCGCCCATCCCGACCTCGACGACGGCCACGTCCACGGGCGCGTCGGCGAAGGCGGCGTACGCCATGCCGGTCAGCACCTCGAAGAAGGAGAGCCGGTACTCCTGCTGCCCGTCGACCATCTCGACGTACGGCTTGATGTCCTCGTACGTCTCGACGAACCGCTCGGCGGAGATCGGCGCCCCGTCCAGGCTGATCCGCTCGGTGATCGACTGCACGTGCGGCGAGGTGTACCGCCCGGTGCGCAGCTCGAAGGCGCCGAGCAGGGCCTCGATCATGCGGGCCGTGGAGGTCTTGCCGTTGGTCCCGGTGATGTGGATGGAGGGGTACGAGCGCTGCGGCTCGCCCAGTACGTCCATCAGCGCGGCGATCCTGGTGACGGACGGCTCCAGCTTGGTCTCGCCCCAGCGGGTCGCCAGCTCCGTCTCGACGGCGCGCAGGGCCGCGTCCACCTCGGGGTCCTCGGGGCGCCCGGGGACGTCGGCCTCCGGGGGGCCGCCCTGGGTGCGCAGGGTGCGGCTGCCGGCCTCGATGACGGCGAGGTCGGGGTCGCGGGTGGTCTCCGCGTCGATGATCTCGTCGAAGGAGTCGAGGGGGTCGGAGGGGTCGGGCTGGTCGTTCTCGCCGGGGATGTCACTCACGGGCACCAGTCTACGTACCCGCCGCCCCGTAACCGCGGGCAGTCGTGCCGCCTGGGGCGGCACGGGTGGGCGCGGCGGCACCCCGTCAGCGCCCGGCTGCGCGACTCCCTGTGGGGCGCCAACGGAGGGGTGGCTCGGATTCGCGGGCGAGTGCGACGCCGTCGTGGCCGGTCGCGCAGTTCCCCGCGCCCCTGAGGGACGTGAACGCTCCCGGTGCCTGCAACGGCGCCGGGAGCGTTCACGTCAGGGCGACTACGCCTGCGGCAGCTTCTCCAGCTGGGCGGTGATGCGGGCGATGTCCTCGTCCGCCTTGGCCAGGCGGCCGCGGATCTTGTCCACGACGTGGTCCGGCGCCTTGGCCAGGAACGCCTCGTTGCCGAGCTTGGCGTTGGCCTGGGCCTTCTCCTTCTCCGCCGCCGCGAGGTCCTTCGCCAGCCGCTTGCGCTCCGCGGCGAAGTCGATGACCCCGGAGAGGTCGAGGGCCACCTCGACCCCCGCGACCGGCAGCGTCGCCGTCGCGGCGAAACCGTCACCCTCCGGCTGGAGCCGCAGCAGCTGCCGGACGGCCGCCTCGTGGGCCGCGAGCGCGCTGCCCGCGAGGGTCAGCCGGGCCGGGACCCGCTGGCCGGGCTGGAGCCCCTGGTCGGCACGGAAGCGCCGGACCTCGGTGATCACCGACTGGACGGTCTCGATCTCCCGCTCGGCGTCGGCGTCCCGGAAGCCCCCCGGGGCGTCAGCCCCAGGAACAAACACAGCGGTCGGCCACTCGGCGATGACGACCGACTCGCCACCCGTGAGCGTCGTCCACAGCGTCTCGGTGACGAAGGGGACGACCGGGTGGAGGAGACGCAGCGTCACGTCCAGGACCTCGCCCAGGACCCGCTTCGAGACCTCGGCCGCCTCGCCGCCCGCCTGGAAGGTGGTCTTGGACAGCTCGACGTACCAGTCGAAGACCTCGTCCCAGGCGAAGTGGAACAGGGCGTCGGAGAGCTTCGCGAACTGGTAGTCCTCGTAGTACGCGTCGACCTCGGCGACCACCGAGTTCAGGCGGGAGAGGATCCAGCGGTCGGTCGAGGACATCTTCGACGCGTCCGGCAGCGGGCCGTCCACCGTCGCGCCGTTCATCAGCGCGAAGCGGGTGGCGTTCCAGATCTTGTTGGCGAAGTTCCGGGAGCCCTGGACCCAGTCCTCGCCGATCGGGACGTCGACGCCCGGGTTGGCGCCGCGCGCGAGGGTGAAGCGCAGGGCGTCGGAGCCGTACTTGTCCATCCAGTCCAGCGGGTTGACCACGTTCCCGAAGGACTTGGACATCTTCTTGCCGTTCTGGTCACGGACCATGCCGTGCAGGGCGATGGTGTGGAACGGCGGGGTGCCGTCCATCGCGTAGAGGCCGAACATCATCATCCGGGCGACCCAGAAGAAGAGGATGTCGTAGCCGGTGACCAGGACCGAGTTCGGGTAGAACTTCGCGAGCGACTCGGTCTGCTCGGGCCAGCCGAGCGTGGAGAAGGGCCACAGGCCGGAGGAGAACCAGGTGTCCAGGACGTCGGAGTCCTGGTACCAGCCCTCGCCGGCCGGCGGCTCCTCGTCCGGGCCGACGCAGACGACCTCACCGTTCGGCCCGTACCAGACGGGGATGCGGTGGCCCCACCACAGCTGGCGCGAGATGCACCAGTCGTGGAGGTTGTCGACCCAGTCGAAGTACCGCTTCTCCATCTCCTGCGGGTGGATCTTGACCTTGCCGTCGCGGACCGCGTCGCCGGCGGCCTTGGCCAGCGGGCCGACCTTGACCCACCACTGCATGGACAGGCGCGGCTCGATGGTGGTCTTGCAGCGCGAGCAGTGGCCGACGGAGTGGACGTAGGGCCGCTTCTCGGCGACGATCCGGCCCTCGGCGCGCAGCGCGGCGACGATGGCGGAGCGGGCCTCGAGCCGGTCCTGGCCCTGGAAGGGGCCGTGGGCGGTGATGACGGCGTGCTCGTCCATCACGGCGATGGCGGGCAGGCCGTGCCGCTGGCCGATCTCGAAGTCGTTCGGGTCGTGGGCGGGCGTCACCTTGACCGCGCCGGTGCCGAACTCGGGGTCGACGTGCTCGTCGGCGACGACCGGGATGGAGCGGTCCGTCAGCGGCAGCTTGATGAGCTTGCCGACCAGGTGCTTGTAGCGCTCGTCCTCGGGGTGGACGGCGACGGCGGTGTCACCGAGCATCGTCTCCGCGCGGGTGGTGGCGACGACGATGGTCTCGTCGCCCTCCCCGTACTTCATGGAGACCAGCTCGCCGTCGTCGTCCTGGTACTCGACCTCGATGTCGGAGATCGCGGTCAGACAGCGCGGGCACCAGTTGATGATTCGCTCGGCGCGGTAGATCAGCTCGTCGTCGTAGAGCCGCTTGAAGATGGTCTGGACGGCCTGGGAGAGCCCCTCGTCCATGGTGAACCGCTCACGCGACCACGCGACGCCGTCTCCCAGGCGGCGCATCTGGCCGCTGATCTGCCCGCCGGACTCGCTCTTCCACTGCCAGACGCGCTCGACGAAGGCCTCCCGGCCGAGGTCGTGCCGGGACTTGCCCTCCTTGCCCAGCTCGCGCTCGACGACGTTCTGCGTGGCGATGCCGGCGTGGTCCATGCCGGGCTGCCACAGCGTCTCGTACCCCTGCATGCGCTTGCGGCGGGTCAGGGCGTCGATGAGCGTGTGCTCGAAGGCGTGCCCGAGGTGCAGGCTGCCCGTGACGTTCGGCGGCGGGATGACGACGGTGTACGGCGGCTTCTCACTCTTCGCGTCGGCCTCGAAGTAACCCCGTTCCACCCAGCGCTCGTACAGCTGCCCCTCTACCTCGGCCGGCGTGTACTGGGTCGGCAGTTCGGTGCTGGGTGCGGGCTGCGGCTGCTGAGAGTTCTCGGTCACGGGGGTCAGTTTACGGGCGTCACGCCCCTGTCCCGAAACGCGTTTCTTCTGTAACGGTGCGGCCCCCGGTGACCTGCGCACGCCAGGTCTGAGTCAGGATGTCAGCACCACGTAAAGCATCTGAGGGGGAACCCAACAATGAGCCACAACCAGCCGGGCCCGTACGGCGGGCAGCCCCAGCAGCCCGGACCGTACGGCCAGCCGAGACCGTACGGCCAGCAGCCGCCGCAGGCCCCCCAGCCCGGCTACGGCTACCCCCAGCAGACCCCTCCCCCGCAGCAGCCGGGCTACGGCTACCCGCAGCAGCCCCAGCAGGGCGGCGTCCCGCCGCAGACTCCCCCCTACGGCCAGCAGCCCCCGTACGGCCAGCAGCCCCCTTACGGCCAGCAGCCGCCCTACGGTCAGCAGCCGTACGGCATGCCGCAGCCCCCGGCGCCGGGCGGCGGCGGCAAGAAGAAGGCCGGTCTGATCATCGGCGCGGTGGCGGTCGTCGCGGCGATCGGTGTGGGCGCCTACTTCGTGATCGGCGGAGGCGGCGGCGCGGGCGGCCTGGAGGACGACGGCGCACACAAGCTGACGACGCCGGCGACGGTACTCACCGATTACAAGCGCGCCAGCGACGAGGCCGCCGACACGGGCTCGGACACCGTCAAGGACCTGGAGAAGAGCGGCGTCAAGGACGGCACGAGCGTGACCGGGTTCTACACCACCGCGGACCTCACGGGGTACGACCCTTCGGACCCGAGCACCGCCCCCGACCCCAGTGAAATGGCGACCGCCAAGGGCATCACCTACATCGGTGCGTACGGGAAGATCTCAGACCCCGAGACAGTGCTCGACAAGTTCTTCGCCGAGTTCAAGAAGGAGTCCGAGAAGAACTCGTCTTCCTCCTCCGAGACGGGTGGCGGCAAGGCCGTGGGCGAACCCGAGTCGGTCGACATCGACGGCGCGGTCATGAAGTGCCAGGGCGTCGAGGGCACCAACCCGGTCTCCAAGAAGGAGAAGACCGACTGGATCTGCGCCTGGGCCGACTACAGCACCATCGCCCTGGTCTCCCCCGGCGACGCCACCAAGGGTGTGACGAAGGACGTCGCCGTCGACATCACCACCAAGCTCCGCAAGGAGATCCGCGTCAAGGCCTGACGCGAAGCGACAACGTGGAAGGGGCCCGGTCGAGCGACCGGGCCCCTTCCACGTGTTCGTACGGTGCGGCTACGCCGTCTTCTGCTCGCCCGGGCCGCGCCCCCGCGAATCCCGGGGGATCAGCGTCGGGTTGACGTTGGAGAGGACCACGTCGGCCGTGATGACGACGCGGGCCACGTCCTTGCGGGACGGCACCTCGTACATCACGCCCTGGAGGACCTCCTCCATGATGGCGCGCAGGCCGCGGGCTCCGGTCTGGCGGAGGATGGCCTGGTCGGCGATGGCCTCCAGGGCCTCGCGCTCGAAGTCCAGCTCGACGCCGTCGAGTTCGAAGAGGCGCTCGTACTGCTTGACGAGGGCGTTGCGCGGCTCGACCAGGATCTGGAGGAGCGCCTCGCGGTCGAGGTTGTGGACGGAGGTGATGACGGGCAGTCGGCCGATGAACTCGGGGATCATGCCGAACTTGACCAGGTCCTCCGGCATGACCTGCTCGAACTGGTCCTTGGACTCGATCTCCCGCTTGGAGCGGATCTGCGCGCCGAATCCGATGCCCTTGGCGCCGGCCCGGCCCTCGATGATCTTCTCCAGGCCCGCGAAGGCACCGCCCACGATGAACAGCACGTTCGTCGTGTCGATCTGGATGAACTCCTGGTGCGGGTGCTTGCGGCCGCCCTGCGGCGGGACGGAGGCGGTGGTGCCCTCCAGGATCTTCAGCAGGGCCTGCTGGACGCCCTCGCCCGACACGTCGCGGGTGATGGAGGGGTTCTCACTCTTCCGCGCGACCTTGTCGATCTCGTCGATGTAGATGATCCCGGTCTCGGCCTTCTTGACGTCGTAGTCCGCGGCCTGGATCAGCTTGAGCAGGATGTTCTCGACGTCCTCGCCGACGTACCCGGCCTCGGTGAGCGCCGTGGCGTCGGCGATCGCGAAGGGCACGTTCAGCATGCGGGCGAGGGTCTGGGCGAGGAGGGTCTTGCCGGAGCCCGTGGGGCCCAGCAGGAGGATGTTGGACTTCGCCAACTCGATGGCGTCCTCGCGGCCTTGGGCGCCGCCGTTCTCGCCGGCCTGGACCCGCTTGTAGTGGTTGTACACCGCGACGGAGAGGGCCTTCTTGGCCGCTTCCTGGCCGACCACGTAGCTCTCGAGGAACTCGTAGATCTCGCGGGGCTTCGGAAGCTCCTCCCAGCGGACCTCGCTGGTCTCGGCCAGCTCTTCCTCGATGATCTCGTTGCAGAGATCGATGCACTCGTCGCAGATGTACACACCGGGCCCTGCGATGAGCTTCTTGACCTGCTTCTGGCTCTTCCCGCAGAACGAGCACTTGAGCAGATCGCCGCCGTCACCGATGCGTGCCACGGTGTGCTTCCCCTTCGCCTGGGAGACTCCCGGACGTCGACGTCACGTCAACGGCGGGCGGACTCCTGGTGCTGCCTTATGTCCGACGGTACCTTGCCGGGCCCCTCGTCCGGGCCCCCCTTGGCACGGTTCCCTTTGACGTGAATCGCGTCAAACCGTGCCAAGGAGCGGCAGACGATACAGCCTCCCGCCTAGCGGAGAGAGGAGTTGTCCATCTTCCGGGTGGTGATGATCTGGTCGATCAGGCCGTAGCTCAGCGCGTCCTCGGCCGTGAGGATCTTGTCGCGCTCGATGTCCTCGCGGATCTTCTCGACCGGCGTGGTGGAGTGCTTGGCCAGCATCTCCTCCAGCTGCGAGCGCATCCGGAGGATCTCGTTGGCGGCGATCTCCAGGTCGGAGACCTGACCGCGGCCGGTCTCGCTGTACGGCTGGTGGATCAGCACGCGGGCGTTCGGGAGGGCCATGCGCTTGCCCGGGGTGCCGGCGGCCAGCAGGACGGCCGCGGCGGAGGCCGCCTGGCCCATGCAGACCGTCTGGATGTCCGGCTTCACGTACTGCATCGTGTCGTAGATGGCCGTGAGCGCCGTGAAGGAGCCGCCGGGGCTGTTGATGTAGACCGAGATGTCCCGGTCGGGGTCCATCGACTCCAGGCACAGCAGCTGCGCCATGACGTCGTTGGCGGAGGCGTCGTCGATCTGGACGCCGAGGAAGATCACCCGCTCCTCGAAGAGCTTCGCGTACGGGTCGTACTCGCGCACACCCTGCGAGGTGCGCTCGACGAAGCGCGGGATCACGTAGCGGGACTCGGCGGACGGGCCGGTGTACTCGGCACGCGTGCGGTCGTACAGGCCGCTGCCGGGGAAGTCGTTCACAGTGTCTCCTGTAAAGGGGCTGAGGCGGTCGGCTCGGGGCGGGGGATGGCTCAGGCGCCCGTGCCACCGCCGCCCGGCATGCCGGCGGCCGTGGGGATGACGTCGTCGATGAGGCCGTACTCCTTGGCCTCGAACGCGTCGAACCAGCGGTCGCGGTCCGAGTCGCGGGTGATCTGCTCGACCGTCTGGCCGGTGTGCTGCGAGGTCAGCTCGGCCATGCGCTTCTTGGTGTGCAGCAGCCGCTCGGCGTGGATCTTGATGTCCGAGGCCGAACCGGCGAGGCCGGCGGAGGGCTGGTGGATGAGGATCTCGGCGTTCGGCAGCGCGAAGCGCTTGCCGGGGGTGCCCGCGCTGAGCAGGAACTGCCCCATCGAGGCCGCGAGACCCATCGCGATCGTCACCACGTCGTTCTTGATGAACTGCATGGTGTCGTAGATCGCCATGCCCGCCGTGATCGAACCACCCGGGCTGTTGATGTACAGGAAGATGTCCTTGTCCGGGTCGGCGGCAAGGAGCAGCAGCTGTGCGGTGATCTTGTTGGCGATGTCGTCGTCGACCGGCTGGCCGAGGAAGATGATCCGCTCGCCGAGCAGTCGGTTGTAGACCTGGTCGCCGAGGCCGCCACCGATAGAGGGCTCGCCGGCGGCTGAGGGCATCAGATTCGTCACGTATCCACCTGCTCGTCTTACGACGGCGCCGGGCCGTCTCACGTTTCCCTGCGGGGCTGGAGCCGCTTTC
Source organism: Streptomyces sp. CS113 (assembly GCF_002188365.1). NCBI lineage: Bacteria > Bacillati > Actinomycetota > Actinomycetes > Kitasatosporales > Streptomycetaceae > Streptomyces > Streptomyces sp. CS113. Next base: position 5,726,993 of record NZ_KZ195574.1, on the reverse strand, counting down.
CGGGACTCCCCTGCCCTCGTATTCATGGACCCTAACGCGGTGACCCTGCGGTGCCATCCCGGTTCTGCGGGTGTTCGCCGGGGGCGTAGCGCTCCGGGGGCGGGCTCGTCCCCGGGTGCGGGTGCGTCGTGGTTGATCGCGCCCACCCGGCGGAACCGCACCTCGATACGGCCCCGCGCCCCTTTGGCGGGCCGTCCAGCCCTAGCCAGAACGGGCCCCGGCGCTGGTCGTCCGGGGCCCGTTCTGCGTCCGTCTGGGGAGACGCGAGGGGGGTCAGCCCTCGGTCTTCTCCTCGGCCTTGTCGTCGGCCTGCTCGGCGTCGGCGGCCTCGGTGGCGTCGGCCTCGGCGGCCTCCGTCTCCTCGTCCTCCTCGTCGTCCAGGTCGACGATCTCGCCGTTGGTGTCCTTGACCGTGGCCTTCTCGACCACGGCGGCCAGGGCCTTGCCGCGGGCGACCTCGCCGACGAGGAGCGGGACCTGGCCCTGCTCGACGACGGCCTGGGCGAACTGGTCGGGGGACATGCCGGAGGAGGCGGCACGGCGCATGAGGTGCTCGGTCAGCTCTTCCTGGCTGACGTTGAGGTTCTCCTGCTTGACCAGCTCGTCGAGGACGAACTGGGTCTTGATGCCCTTGACCGCGGCCTCGCGGGTCTCGGTCTCGAACTCCTCGGCGGTCTTGCCCTGGAGCTCGAGGTACTTCTCGAGGTCGAGGCCCATCTGGCCGAGCTGGTGGTGCTCGAGGTTGTGCTTGCGGGTGTTGATCTCGTCCTCGAGCAGCTTCTCGGGGACCGGGACCTCGACCAGCTCGAGCAGCTTGTCCAGGACGCGCTCCTGGGCCTGCGTGGCCTGGTCGTACTGCTTCATGTTGGCCAGGCGCTTGCGGCTGTCGGCCTGAAGCTCCTCCAGCGTGTCGAACTCCGACGCGAGCTGCGCGAAGTCGTCGTCCAGCTCGGGCAGCTCGCGCGCGGCGACCTGGCTGACCTTGACGGTGACCTCGGCCTCCTTGCCGGCCGCCGAGCCGCCCTTGAGCTCGGAGGTGAAGGTGGCCTCGCCACCGGCCTCCAGGCCCTTCACGGCGTCGTCGATGCCGTCCAGCAGCTCGCCGGAGCCGATGGTGTAGGAGACGCCGTCGGCGACGCCGTCCTCGAGGACCTCGCCGTCGACCTTGGCCTGGAGGTCGAGGGTGAGCACGTCGCCGTCCTCGGCGGCGCGCTCGACCGGGGAGGTGGACGCGAAGCGCTCGCGCAGCTGCTCCACGGACTTCTCGACGTCCTCGTCGGTGACCTCGACGGCGTCGACCTCGACCTCGATGCCGGAGTAGTCCGGGATCTCGATGGAGGGGCGGATGTCGACCTCGGCGGTGAAGTTCAGCGTCTCGCCGTCCTTCAGCTCCGTGATGTCGACCTCGGGCTGGCCGAGCGGGTTCAGCTCGGCCTCGTTGACCGCGTCGGTGTAGAACTTGGGAAGCGCGTCGTTGACCGCCTCCTCCAGCACCGCACCGCGGCCGAACCGCTGGTCGATGACCCGGGCCGGGATCTTGCCCTTGCGGAAGCCCTTCACCGTGACCTGCTGGTTGATCTTCTTGTACGCCGCGTCGAGGCTGTCCTTGAGCTCCTCGAAGGGCACCTCGACAGTGAGCCGAACCCGGGTCGGGTTCAGGGTCTCCACGGCGCTCTTCACGGTTCGGTCTCCTTGGTGGCTGACTTCTTGGGTTCTGCCGGAACCAGAGTGTCCGGCAAATTTCGCCGCCCGGAGACTTCAGACGCTGATGACACACGGGCGTGCAGCTTGCATAGTAACGGCAGCGACTACACGGCCCAAAAGGCGATCACTCGGCGATCACTCGGTGGTCGGTCGGTGGTCGGGGTGGCGGGATTTGAACCCACGGCCTTCCGCTCCCAAAGCGGACGCGCTACCAAGCTGCGCCACACCCCGTCTGGTGCGACACGTAGGGTACATGCCGCCAGGCACCGGGGACCGCTGAGTTTCCCGAGCGTCCGTGCCGGTCCGGCGCGGACCGGAAGGGGTGTGCGTCGAGGGGGGACGACCCGCTACGATGCATGCAGTGCCGCGGTCACCGACCTGCGGCGCCAGCCGTGCGGGCGTAGCTCAATGGTAGAGCCCCAGTCTTCCAAACTGGCTACGCGGGTTCGATTCCCGTCGCCCGCTCCGAGAGGCCTCCGGCCCGGTCCCCCAGGGGATCGGGCCGGAGGCCTTTGTGCGGCCCTAGAACTGGATCGAGTTGATGGTGTCGGCTATCGAGTCCAGGAAGCGCTGGATGTCGTCGGCCATGCCGGTCGAGGCCAGGAAGAAGCCGAAGAGGACCGCGACGACCGCCGGTCCCGCCTTGATCGAGCCTCCCCGCAGCAGCACCACGAGGATGATCCCCAAAAGCAGCACCACTGACAGTGAAATGGCCACAACTGATCACACCCTCGGTCGGTCCGCGCTCCCGCCCGGAGGTGCGGCACCGCACACCCCCGCCAGAACCATCGTGCCACCAACCGGGCCCGGTCATGCGGCAGGTGACAGATCGTCCGGCCGGTTCTGTGGTGGTGTGCTGCCCCGCGCACGCGGACCCACCCCTCCACCGCGCCTCGTACGGAATTTCGACGGAACACCCGTACGGGGAATTCGAGGTGCTTCGTTTCCATGTCCACACACCGCGTTCGCAGATATTTCGAATTGTCGCGGCGGACACATCGGTACCGACATCGACGAGGGCACCGGCCGCACCTCGGAGGATGCGTCGACAGGGTCATCACAGGGAGATCACAGGATCACCCAGGAAGCCCGTAAGGGCATTGAAGCGGACATTCCAGCGGAGTCGCCCGCCGGACTTATGCGCCGGTTAGTCGTGATGTGTCGTGACAAGTGGGGCGCTCCGGAAGGAGCTTGGACCCGCGGCGGCGGGCGGCGGTGTGGGGGCCGTCACGCGTCCGCAGAGGCCGAGTTGCCGAAATACGGGGGTACTCGAACGGTACTCACACCGTACCCAAGACCCGAATTGCAGGAATGACGTCGAGGGTTTTACGGAATCACACGGAGAACGCTAGGGTGCCTCAGATGTTCTACGCTGCCTCGTCCCCCACCAGAGCAGCGAGGTCCTGCGACCACTCGCCGAGTTCCCGGCGGGGGGTTGCATGACTAGCTCGCTGCGACCTCACGGCGACCGGAAGTCGCCGTCCCCGCCCTCCCCGCCGAGCCGGCAGCGCGACGCGTTCTTCGACAACGCCAAGTACCTGGCGATCGTGCTGGTCGGTGTGGGCCACGCCTGGGGACAGATCCTGGACGGGAACCGGACCGTGGAGACCCTCTACCGGGTCCTGTACACGTTCCACATGCCGGCGTTCATCATCGTCTCCGGCTACTTCTCGCGCAGTTTCGACCTGAGCCCCAAGCGCGTCAAACGGCTGATCACCGGTGTCGCCGTCCCGTACCTCGTCTTCGAGGTGGCCTACACGCTGCACCGCCGCGTCAGCGAGGACCCGCAGAGCGACTTCAGCCTGCTGGACCCCACCTACCTCCTGTGGTTCCTGTGCGCGCTGTTCGTCTGGCGGCTGACCACCCCGATCTGGCAGACGGTCCGTTGGCCGCTGCCGATCTCCCTCGGCATCGCCGCGCTCGCCTCCGTGACGCCCAGCGTCGGCAACGACCTCAACATGCAGCGGGTGCTCCAGTTCCTGCCGTGCTTCGTGCTGGGCCTGGTGCTGCGCCCCGAGCACTTCCAGCTGGTGCGGCGCCGCTCGGTGCGGATCTGGTCCGTGCCGGTGGTCGCGGCGGCGCTGGTGATCGGCTGGTGGTCGGTGCCGCGCATGGAGACCGGCTGGTTCTACCGCAACGCCGCCATGCAGGACACGGGCGCCCCCTGGTGGTCCGGGCCCGTCCTGACGCTCGCGCTCTTCGGCTGCTCCGTGGTGCTGTCCGCGTGCTTCTTCGCCTGGGTGCCCGGTCGGCGGATGTGGTTCACGGCCCTCGGCGCCGGCACGATCTACGGCTACCTGCTGCACGGCTTCCTGGTGAAGGAGGGCAGCTACACCGGCTGGTTCCAGCACTCCTTCCTGGACACGCCGCTCGGTGAGATCGGGCTCACCGTCCTCGGCGCCTCCGTCGTCACCCTGCTGTGCACCAAGCCCGTCCAGCGGGTGCTGCGGTACGTGGTCGAACCGAGGATGGACTGGGCCTTCAAGCGCGATCCCGGTGACGCCGCCCGGGGCCGTGAGAAGCGCGACCCGGCCGGTACCGGGGCACGCGGGACGTCCACCGAGCCCGCCGCGTCGAACGCCGGCGGCGAGAAGGTGTCCGTCTAGGACCCTGGGTCACCTCTGGCCGAGAAGTGCGCGCATCCGCGTGTACTTCTCGGTCAGTCGTGTGCGGGTGGCCTCGTCGAGGACGGCCAGCCGCGCGGGGTCGGCGTTGTGCGCCAGGTCCGCCTCCTTGACCAGCCGCGCGCCGGGGGTGGCCAGGATCCGCGCGGCGTACGCCTCGGGCGGCTCCCCCGCCCGCTTGGTGAGGGCCAGGACGATGTCCTTGGTACGGCGGCTCAGCGGCGCCTCGGCCAGCCACCCCTCGGTCAGCGCGTCGTCCTCCACGGCGTCGTGCAGCCAGGCGGCCGCGATCTGCTCGTCGTCGCCGCCGCGCACCCGTACGCCCTCGGCGACGGCCCGCAGGTGTTCGGCGTACGGCCGGCCCGCCTTGTCGGTCTGTCCGGCGTGGGCGGCGCGGGCGGTGGCCTCGACCTCGGCCAGGGAGAGCGGCGGGGCGGGCGGTCCGGAGCCGTGGGGCAGGGACGGCGGGGGCGGCATGGACGGCATGGGCCCAGTATGCGGCGCGGGCCTCAGTCCGTGGCCGGCGCGGACTGGGCGGTCGGGCCCTCCCGGCAGATCAGCAGCAGCGCCCGGTCGTCGTTGACGTCCTTGGCGACCGCCTCGATCAGGTGCCAGGCCGCGCCGTGGAAGCCGCCCGCGACATAGCGGTCGGCCTCACCGGTGAGGCGGTCGATGCCCTCGGCGATGTCCCGGTCGGAGGTCTCCACCAGGCCGTCCGTGAACAGCATCAGCACGTCCCCGGGCCGCAGCGAGCCCTTCACCTGGTCGAACTGCGCACCGTCGTAGACACCGAGCAGCGGGCCCTCGGCCGACTTCTCCTCCCAGCGGCCGGTGCCCGCGCTGAGCTGGAGGCCCGGCGGATGACCGGCCGAGTACAGCTCGTAGTCGCCGGAGTCGAGGTCCAGGACGAGGTGGATGGAGGTGGCGAAGCCCTCGTCCCAGTCCTGGCGCAGCAGATAGCCGTTGGCGGCCGGCAGGAAGGCGTGCGGGGGCAGGCTGCCGAGGAGTCCGCCGAAGGCCCCCGACAGCAGCAGGGCGCGCGAGGCCGCGTCCATGCCCTTGCCGGAGACGTCGGTGAGGACGACCTCCAGGGTCCGGCCGCCGTTGGTGCGGGCCGCGACGACGAAGTCGCCGGAGAAGGACTGCCCGCCCGCCGGGCGCAGCGCCATCTCGCGGTGCCAGCCCTTCGGCAGCTGGGGCAGCTTGCTCTGGACCCGGATGCGTTCGCGCAGGTCGAAGAGCATGGTGCCGCCGCGCCGCCAGGGCACGCCCACCCGGCTGCGGAACTGCGCGACGAGGAGTCCGAAGAAGCCGCAGGCCGCGACCACCAGGACCACGCCGGGGGTGACCCGGGAGGGGCCCTCGGTGTACGGGCCGAGCTGCACGGACTCCACGATCAGCGCGGTGGCCGCCGCGGCGTACAGGCCGAGCAGGCTCGCCGGGCGCAGCAGCAGGCCGCCGGCGACGATCGGGATGACGAGCGCGGAGGGCGAACACCACACGGAGTTGGCCATGGTGGTGGCGGCGATGACGGGGATCGTCAGCAGCAGTCCGGCGAGCGCGATCCAGTCCGAACCGTCGCCGCGGAAGTAGTCGACGGCGGCTCGGCGCATGCCGACGCGGGCCCGGTGCCACTGCTTCTTCCACCGGGCCGCGAACGTCTCGGCCTCCGCGCGCCGCTGTCGTCCTGCTGCCATTAGTTCGGGACCCTATCCATCGAACCGGCCGCTTGGCACGGGAGGTCCTACTTGTCCCCCGTCCGAGGCCGGACTTCACAGTGAACTTCACGAACGGCTTCCGCGCCGCAACCCTGCGGAAATTGCCTCGCCCGTCTCGTGCGGCCCTGGTACGCATGCTGCATGGAACGGTCCACGAGTGATGACGACGGTGTGACGGCGGAGCCGAGGGTTCTGCGGCGCGACGAGTGGGACACCTGGTACGGGACGCTGATCCGTGCCTTCAGCGGGGTCCCGGAGCCCGCCGAGGAGTTGGCCCTGTACCGGGAGCTGACGCAGGTCGACCGGTCGATCGGTGTCTGGGAAGGGGAGCGTGGGGGCGACGGCGAGGGCGGTGCGTGCGTCGGGACGGCGGGGGCCTTCGCCTTCCGGATGACCGTGCCGGGCGGTACGCGGGTGCCCGCGGCGGGCGTGACGATGGTGAGCGTCGCCGCCACCCACCGGCGCCGGGGCGTCCTGACCTCGATGATGCGGCGGCAGCTGGACGACGTACACGCCTGGGGCGAGCCGCTGGCCGTACTGACGGCCTCCGAGCCGGCGATCTACGGCCGGTTCGGGTACGGCGCCGCGACCTTCGCGCTCAACGCGGAGATCGACACGAGCCGGGTCCGGCTGTCGGTGCCGGCCGGCACGGATGACGTACGGCTGCGGTACGAGGCGCCCGCGGACGTGCTCGACGCGTGCGAGGCGGTGTACGCGCGGCTGGTGCCGGGGCGGCCCGGGATGCTGGCCCGGCGGCCCGGCTGGGAGCGGCTGGCGCTGCTGGACCCGGAGAGCGGGCGGGACGGCGCCTCGCCCTTGCAGTGCGTGCTCGCCCGGCGGGACGGCGAGGTCACCGGGTACGCGCGGTTCCGGGTACGGCCGGCCTGGGGGTCCGAGGGTGCCAAGGGCAGGGTGGTCCTCGACGACCTGGCGGGCCTCGACCCGGCGACCGAGGCGGCGCTGTGGCGCTTCCTGTTCGGCATCGACCTGACCTCCACGCTGGCGGTGCGGGGGCGGCCGGTCGACGAGGCGTGGCAGTACCAGGTGTCGGACGTCCGACGGTGCCGGCCGGAGCTGCGGGACTCGTTGTACGTACGGCTGGTGGACGTGGGGGCGGCGCTCGCGGCGCGGACCTACCAGGCGCCGGTGGACGTGGTGTTCGAGGTCGAGGACGCGTTCTGCCCCTGGAACGCGGGGCGTTGGCGGCTGAGCGGCGACGCGAAGGGGGCGTCGTGCGAGCGTACGTCGGACGCGGCCGATCTCGCGTTGTCCGTACGGGAGTTGGGGGCGGCGTATCTCGGGGGTGTGAGCCTCGGGTCGCTGGGCGCGGCCGGGCGGGTGCGCGAGGTGCGGTCCGGGGCGCTGGCGTCGGCGTCGGTGGGCTTCGGGTCGGACGTGGCGCCGTGGCTGCCGCACGGGTTCTGAGCGCGGACTCCTACCGCTTCTGACAGGTCGGGCACCAGAAGAGGTTGCGGGCGGCGAGGTCGGCGGTGCGGACCGGGTTGCCGCAGAGGTGGCAGGGCTGGTTCGCCCGGCGGTAGACGTAGACCTCGCCGCCGTGGTCGTCGACGCGGGGCGGGCGGCCCATGGCCTCGGGGGTGTGCTCGGGGCGGACGGTGTCGATGCGGTTGTTCCGCACGCCCTCGCGCATGAGGGCGGTGAGGTCCTGCCAGATCGCGTCCCACTCGGCGCGGGTGAGGTCCTTGCCGGGGCGGTAGGGGTCGATGCCGTGCCGGAAGAGGACCTCGGCGCGGTAGACGTTGCCGACGCCGGCGATGACCTTCTGGTCCATGAGCAGGGCGGCGACGGTGGTGCGGCTGCGGGAGATCCGGCGGTAGGCGGCCGCGGGGTCGGCGTCCGGGCGCAGGGGGTCGGGGCCGAGGCGGTCGTGTATCGCCTGCTTCTCCGGGGCCGTGATCAGGGCGCAGGTGGTGGGGCCGCGGAGGTCGACGTACGCGGTGTCGTTCGCGAGGCGGAGGCGGACGGTGTCCGTGGGCGGGGGCGCGGGGGTCGGGCCGAAGGCGACCTTGCCGAAGAGGCCGAGGTGGATGTGGACCCAGGCGGGGCTTTCCGTCGTGTCCTCGGCTGCGTGCCCGGCTGCGTGCCCGGCTGCGCCGAAGCCCAGGAAGAGGTGTTTGCCGTGGGCGTCGGCGGTGGTCAGGACGGTGCGGTCGAGGAGGGCGGCGGAGTCGGCGAACTTGCCCTGGGGGCTGGTGACGTGGACTGCCGTCCGGGCGAAGGCGGCGGTGTAGTCCTGGGCCAGCCGGTGGATCGTGTGCCCCTCTGGCACGGGCCTGTCCTTTCCTTGCCTTGGGTCTTTTCGTCGCCTTTGCCCACCCGCCCACCCGACTCGGTGGGCCGAGAGGCTCGACTCGCCGCGGGGCTCCGCCCCGCACCCCGGCGGGGACTCCGTCCCCTGCACCCCTGCGGGCCCGCTTTCCCGCCCGGCGAATTCATGCCGGTCCGCAGTCCCGCCCGGTGAGTTCACGCCGGTCGACTTCACCGTCCGGCGAGTTCACGCTGGTGCGCAGTCCCGCTTGGCGAGTTCTCACCGGTCCGCTTTCCCGCTCGGTGAGTTCACGCCGGTCCACTGTCCCGCCTGGTGAGTTCACGCCGGTCCACAGTCCCGCCCGGCGAGTTCACGCCGGTCCGCTTTCCCGCTCGGTGAGTTCACGACTGCCCACTCACCGCACGGTGAGTTCACGCCGGGGTGCCCCCGGTGTGGTAGGCCGGGGGCGGGGGTGGGCCGGGGGTGTTACTGCTGGGGGTGGTGGGGCGGGATGGGTGGGAGGTCGCCCCTCGTCTCGTAGGACGTGAGCATGTCGATGCGGCGGATGTGGCGTTCGTCGCCGGAGAACGGGGTGGCGAGGAAGGTCTCGACGAACTTCGTCGCCTCGTCCTGCGTGTGCATGCGGGCTCCGACCGCGACGACGTTGGCGTCGTTGTGCTGGCGGCCCAGCGACGCCGTCTCCTCGCTCCAGGCCAGCGCCGCGCGCACGCCCTTCACCTTGTTCGCCGCGATCTGCTCGCCGTTGCCGGAGCCGCCGATCACGATGCCGAGGGCGTCGGGGTCCGCGGCCGTGCGCTCGGCGGCGCGCAGGCAGAAGGGCGGGTAGTCGTCCTGGGCGTCGTAGATGTGCGGGCCGCAGTCGACGGGCTCGTGCCCCGCCGTCTTGAGCCATTCGACGAGGTGGTTCTTGAGTTCGTAGCCCGCATGGTCCGAGCCGAGATACACGCGCATGCGTCGAGTGTGACACGCGGACCGAGAGGCGGACGCTTCGGGTGGCGGCCATGAGAAAGGCTCGTGAAACTATGGAAGCTCAGGGAAAGCTCAAGTAACGATCCGGATTCAAAGGTTCCCGAATCTGTTCACCTCCGTTTCACTGGTCCGGCTCGTACACCGCTCGTACGGGAAAGTGCTCGACCGGCGCAAAGGAAACCCTCCCCCCATGACTTCGCAGCCGACCTTGACCAAGCCCGAGGAGGAGCCCGTGGGCCCCTCCCGACCCGGGTCCGGGCTTCAGGCCGGGCTCAAGAACCGCCATCTCTCGATGATCGCCATCGGCGGCGTCATCGGGGCCGGGCTGTTCGTGGGCTCCAGCTCCGGGATCGCCACCGCGGGACCCGGCATCCTCCTCTCGTACGCCCTCGTCGGCACGCTCGTGGTGCTGGTGATGCGGATGCTCGGGGAGATGTCGGCCGCGAATCCGACCTCCGGGTCGTTCTCCGCCCATGCCGACCGGGCGCTCGGGCCCTGGGCCGGGTTCTCCATCGGCTGGCTCTACTGGTTCTTCTGGGTCGTGGTGCTGGCCGTGGAGGCGACGGCCGGGGCGAAGATCCTGGAAGGGTGGATCCCCGCCGTGCCGCAGTGGGGGTGGGCGCTGATCGTGATGGTCGTGCTGACCGCCACCAACCTCGCCTCCGTCGGCTCCTACGGCGAGTTCGAGTTCTGGTTCGCCGGGATCAAGGTCGTCGCCATCGCCGCGTTCATCGTCGTCGGCGGGCTGGCCGTCTTCGGCGTACTGCCCGGCGTGGACAGCGAGCAGGCCGGGCTGGGGAACCTGACGGAACACGGCGGGTTCCTGCCGAACGGGGCCGGGGCCATCCTCACCGGTGTGCTGCTCGTGGTGTTCTCCTTCATGGGCAGCGAGATCCCCACCCTCGCCGCCGGTGAGTCCGAGGACCCGCAGCGGGCCGTCACCAAGGCGACCAACAGCATCATCTGGCGCATCGCCGTCTTCTACCTCGGGTCCATCTTCGTGGTGATCGCGCTGCTGCCCTGGGACGCGCAGTCGATCGTCGACCAGGGCTCGTACGTCGCCGCGCTGGACTCTCTCGGCATCGCGAACGCCGGTCAGATCATGAACTTCATCGTGCTGACGTCCGTGCTGTCCTGCCTGAACTCCGGGCTCTACACCGCTTCCCGCATGGCCTTCTCGCTCGGTGAGCGCGGTGACGCGCCGCGGGCCTTCGCCCGGACCACCCGGCGCGGGGTGCCGCGGACGGCGATCCTGGTCTCCGTGGTGTTCGGCTTCGTCGCCGTCTTCTTCAACTACGAGTTCCCGGACTCCGTCTTCCTCTTCCTGGTCAACTCCTCCGGCGCCGTGGCCCTCTTCGTGTGGCTGGTGATCTGCTTCTCGCAGCTGCGGATGCGCCGGATCATCCAGGCCGAGGCGCCGGAGAAGCTGGTGGTGCGGATGTGGCTGTTCCCCTATCTGACCTGGGCCGCCGCCGCTCTGATCGTCTTCGTGCTGGGCTACATGCTGACCGACACCGAGCACGACGGGCGCACCACCGTGCTGCTGTCGCTGCTCGTCGCCGCGCTGGTGCTGGTCGTCGCCTTCGTCAAGCAGCGGATCGCCAAGCGCCGGATCGCCGCGGGCGGGGCCGTGGCCGAGAAGGACTGACCCGCCCGGGACGTACGAGAGGGGCCCGCCGGATCGCTGCTGCGCTCCGGCGGGCCCCTCTCGTGGGCCTGCGGTGTGCTACCGCTTGTCGACCAGCTTCCAGGCGGTGGGGAGGACGCCCATCGCCAGCGCGGCCTTGAGCGCGTCGCCGATCAGGAACGGGGTGAGGCCGGCCGCGATCGCGGCGGTGAGGGACATGTCGGCGGCGAGGGCCAGGTAGGGCACGCCGACGGCGTAGATGATCGCCTCGCCGAGCAGCATCGTGCCGGCCGTGCGCAGCACCGAGCGGTCGGCGCCGCGGCGGGCCAGCGCGCCCACGACGGTGACGGCGAGCAGCATGCCGAAGACGTAGCCGAGGGAGGGGGCGGCGGTGCCGGAGCCGCCCTCCGCGAACCACGGCATGCCCGCCATGCCGACCAGGGCGTACAGCGCGAGGGAGAGCAGGCCGCGGCGGGCGCCGAGCGTGGTGCCGACGAGCAGTGCCGCGAAGGTCTGGCCGGTCACCGGCACCGGGGAGCCGGGCACGGGCACCGCGATCTGGGCCGCGACGCCGGTGAGTACGGCGCCGCCCGCCACGAGCGCGACGTCCCGGACTCGGGAGGAGGGGATGAGGTCGGCGAGGACCTGCCCGGAGCGGCGGGCGGATACGGCAGCGGTGCTCATGGGGACTCCGCGGTGGTGTGGACATGTCGGGACACCGCGACGCTATCCCAGCGTCCGGGGGCCGATCACCAGCAGCGCTCGACAAAGGCCCGCTCGTCGGCTTGGTGGGCTCCCGACAAAGGGCGCGGGATACACCCGGACTCGGGTGACACCGGTCACCGAGGGGGTGAGGCGGGCGTCACCAGTAAGCGGAACGTTGCATTCGGATGGACACGTTCCGTATCCGGTCCGTCCGTATCGTGGGCAGCCGCTGTCGTCCCGCGGCACGAGACCCGAGACTGTGGGCGTTTTTGCCCTGTCCCAAGCCCCCCACGCATTGGACGAGCCGCTCGATGTCCAACAGCACCACCACCGAGGCGCCCCGGCAGCCGGTGGACACCTCCCTCTCCCACGGCCTCAAGCAGCGCCACCTGTCGATGATCGCCCTCGGCGGGGTGATCGGCGCGGGGCTGTTCGTCGGCTCGGGCGCCGGTATCGCCGCCGCCGGGCCCTCGATCGTCGTCGCCTACACCCTCTCCGGTCTCCTCGTGATGCTGGTGATGCGGATGCTGGGCGAGATGTCCGCCGCGTATCCGTCCTCCGGTTCCTTCTCCGCCCATGCCGAGCGGGCGATCGGCCCGTGGGCCGGCTTCACGGCGGGCTGGGCGTTCTGGGTGCTGCTGTGCACGGCCGTCGGCCTGGAGGGCATCGGCGCCGCGCAGATCGTGCACGGCTGGCTGCCGGGCACGCCCGAGTGGGCGTGGGTGGCGCTGTTCATGGTGGTGTTCTGCGGCACGAACCTGGCCGCCGTGAAGAACTTCGGCGAGTTCGAGTTCTGGTTCGCCGCCCTCAAGGTCGGCGCGATCTCGCTGTTCCTGGTGCTGGGCGTGCTGGCGATCTGCGGCGTCCTGCCGGGCACCGACTCCCCCGGCACCTCCCACCTGGGCGACTTCCTGCCCCACGGCGGCAACGGCCTGATCATCGGCCTGCTCGCCTCGGTGTTCGCCTACGGCGGCCTGGAGACGGTGACCATCGCGGCGGCCGAGTCGGAGAACCCGGTCAAGGGCGTGGCGAGCGCCGTACGGACGGCGATGTGGCGCATCGCGCTGTTCTACATCGGCTCGATGGCGGTCATCGTGACCCTGGTCCCGTGGGACTCCGAGGAGGTCGTGGAGAAGGGCCCGTACGTCGCCGCCCTCGACGAACTCGGCATTCCCGGCGCCGGGCAGCTCATGAACGTCGTCGTGCTGGTCGCGCTGCTGAGCGCGATGAACGCCAACATCTACGGCGCCTCCCGCATCGGCTACTCGCTGGTCGAGCGCGGCCAGGGCCCGAAGGCGCTCGGTCGGGTATCGGGCGGGGTGCCGAGGATCGCGGTGCTGGTCTCCTCCCTCTTCGGTTTCGGCTGCGTCCTGCTCAGCTACTGGCGGCCGGACGACGTCTTCTCCTGGCTGCTGAACATGATCGGCGCGGTCATCCTGGTCGTCTGGATCTTCATCGCCGCCGCGCAGCTGCGGCTGCGGCGCCGCCTGGAGCGGGAGGCGCCCGAGAAGCTGGTCGTGCGCATGTGGGGCTTCCCGTGGCTGACCTGGGTGGCGCTGGCGGGCATGGCCGCGGTCTTCGTGCTGATGGCCCGCGAGCCGGACACCCGGGTGCAGCTGTACTCGACGGGCGGGATGACGCTGGCCCTGGCGGCCGTCGGCTACGCCCGGCAGCGGCGGGGGGCGGCCCGCCGCTAGCCCGGCGTCCGGACTTCTCGCGAGGGCCCCCGCACGGACACGTGCGGGGGCCCTTTCGGCTGCGTCGGACCGCCCCTCCATGCTCCCGAAGCCTCTTGCTGCTAGCGTGCAGTTGCAAGGCTTTTGCAATAAGAGGCCGGAGGGGATCCGCCATGTCCGTCTACACGCTTCCTGAACTGCCGTACGACTACTCCGCGCTGGCTCCCGTGATCAGTCCCGAGATCATCGAGCTGCACCACGACAAGCACCACGCGGCGTACGTCAAGGGCGCCAACGACACGCTGGAGCAGCTCGCCGAGGCGCGGGACAAGGAGACGTGGGGCTCGATCAACGGCCTGGAGAAGAACCTGGCCTTCCACCTCTCCGGCCACATCCTGCACTCGATCTACTGGCACAACATGACCGGCGACGGCGGCGGCGAGCCCCTGGCCGCCGACGGTGTCGGTGGCCTCGCCGACGCGATCGCCGAGTCCTTCGGCTCCTTCGCCGGTTTCAAGGCCCAGCTCACCAAGGCCGCCGCGACCACCCAGGGCTCGGGCTGGGGCGTCCTCGCCTACGAGCCGCTGAGCGGGCGCCTGATCGTCGAGCAGATCTACGACCACCAGGGCAACGTCGGCCAGGGCTCCACCCCGATCCTGGTCTTCGACGCCTGGGAGCACGCCTTCTACTTGCAGTACAAGAACCAGAAGGTCGACTTCATCGAGGCCATGTGGGCCGTCGTCAACTGGCAGGACGTGGCCAGGCGCTACGAGGCCGCCAAGTCCCGCACCAACACCCTGCTGCTGGCCCCCTGAGAGCCGGCCCCGATCGTCCTGCCTCGTGATCGTCTTCTCAACCTTCACCGGGCAGGCGGCATGAGGAGAGCCCCCGCGAGGACGTGACTCGCGGGGGCTCTCCGTTTTCCCGGCGGTCCTACCGTCTCCCCCGGCGGTCCTTGCCGTCTCCTCCGGCGGTCCTGCCGTCTCCCTCGGCGGTCCTCGCCGTCTCGCCCGTCGGGCACCGTCTGGGCAGGGCGGTGCCGCTTTGCTAGCTTCGAGCACATGGTTGCCCAGGCCCGGAACTTCACGTCGCGTCGCTATGTCGACCTGCGACGCCAGGGCACCGCCACCTGTCGCCGTCCTCGCGTGAGCTGACGGGGCACCACACCCGGGTGCACCCGTCGCACGAGTCAGCGGATCCGTGAGGCGGGCGGGGTGGAACCGGCGCGCCTCCGTCCGTCCAGACGGCGCAGTGTCGGACCGTTCCGGAGGAGACCCCCCCCCATGCCCCGTACCGCGGCACCCCTGGCCGCTTCCCCCCTGCCGCGCGGCACCGACCGCGGCCGGCGGGCCACCGCCGGCGTCGTCCTGCGCTCCGTGCTGGAGCACGGGCCGGTGGCGCGCAGCACCATCGCCCGGCTGACCGGGCTGTCCCCGGCGTCCGTGACGGACTACTGCGCGCACTTCACCCGGCTCGGACTGGTCCGCGAGGCCGAGCCGCCCCGGCGGACGAAGGGGGCGGGCCGTCCGCACGTGCCCCTGGACCTCGACGACTCGCGGTTCGTGGTCGGCGGGGTGCACGTGGCCGTCCCCTACACCACGGTCGCGCTGCTCGATCTGCGCGGCCGGGTGGTGCGGCAGCGGGAACTGAGGCACGAGCGGACCGACCCGTCGTGGGTGCTGGACCGCGCGGCGCGGGCCCTGACGGCGCTGCTGGCCGAGGTCCGGGACGTCCGTCCGCTCGGGGTGGGGGTGGCGGCCGGCGGCTGGGTCGACCGGGACTCCGGCGTGATCGTGGAGCACGGGCTGCTGGGCTGGCGGGACGTGCCGGTGCGGGAGATGCTCGGCACGCGCACCGGGCTTCCGGTCCATGCCGACGGCCACGCACGGGCGTTGGTCAACGGCGAGCGGCTCTTCGGTCGGGCCCGGGGCAGCGGGAGCGTGCTGCACCTCTTCGTCGGCAACGTGGTGGACGCGGCGTTCGCCACCCACGACGAGGTGCACCACGGGCCGCGGTCGCAGGCGGGCACGATCGCGCACCTGCCGGTGCCGGGCGGCGACGAGCCGTGCGCGTGCGGCGGCACCGGCTGCCTCCAGGCGGAGCTGGGCGAGCGGACCCTGTGCCGCCGGGCCCGCGCGGCCGGGATCACCGACGGGGCCAATCCGCGGCACGTGCTCGCCGCGGCGAACGCGGGCGACCCGGTGGCCACCGCGCTGCTGCTGGAGCGGTCGCGGGCCACCGGGCGGGCGGCGGGGCTGCTGGCGGACGTCCTCAACCCGGAGACGGTGGTGGTGACCGAGATCGGCGCCATGCACCGGGAGGACTGCCTGGCCGCGTTGCGGGAGGCGGTCGGCACGGAGCGCGCGGCGGACGTCTTCCCGACGAGTTTTCCCGATTCCGTGCTGGCCGTCGCCGGTGGCTCGGTCGTTCTGGACGTGCTGTACCGGGATCCGCTGGGCGCTTCACCTGAGGCCAATTAATTCAGAGACGCGGAATGTTGACACGGATCACCGAAGACCGGAAGCATTCACCCCATGAGCTGTCGCACCCTCTGTTGCTGACGCCCCGGCGCGCCCGGAGCGCGTATCTCACTGCGTGAATTCCCTTTTCCGTCGCCGGAATTCCGCATGCCGCACTGCCCGGCACCACCTCGCTGTGCCGTTTCCGTCTTCCCGGCTGCCGCCGTGCCCCGCCCGCATGAATCCCCGCATGAATCCCCGTATGAATCTCCGTATGAATCTCCGTATGAATCTCCGTATGAATCAGGGAGTCCTCCCATGCCCCCTCCGCCTGCCCCAGGCCTCGACCGCCGCCACTTCCTCACCTCGCTGATCGGCGCCTCGGCCGCCGTCGCCGGGCTCGGCGGCTGCGCCGGCGGCAGTGCCGCCGCCGAGACGAAGGGCGCCTCCACCGCTCCGCTCGCCGACAAGGTGCCCGAGGGCACCAGCCTGAAGATCGCCTCCTATCAGAACACCCAGCAGATCCAGTTCGAACTGGCCGGGCTGAAGGTCCCGTTCGAGGTGTCGGACTGGCTGAACATCGGTGCGGGCCCCGATGTCATCAACGCCTTCCGGGCGAACTCCCTGGACCTCGCCAACAACGCGGGAATTCCGCCGATCCAGGCCTACTACCAGGGTTTCCAGGCGAAGATCGTCGCGGTCAACGTCACTCGTAGACCGAACTACCTGTTCGCCACGAAGCCCGGCAGCGACATCCGCACCCTGGCGGATTTCGAAGGCCGGAAACTGGCCTTCTCCCAGGGGCAGGCGCAGGGCGTCGTGCTGCTGCGGGCGCTCAAGAAGGCCGGGCTCGCCTACGACCAGGTGGAGCTGGTGCCGCTGACCAGCAACCAGTTCCTGACCGCGCTCCAGTCCGGGCAGGTGGACATCGCCCCGCTCGCCAACAGCCAGGCCCCCGCCTATCTGAACCAGTACGGGTCCAAGGGCGCGCACACCATCGAGACCGACGTGGTCGACCTGCTCAGCCTGCTGTGGGCACCGCAGTCCGTACTGAACGACCGCGCGAAGGCCGCCGCCGTCGCCGCCTACATCCCGCAGTGGGTCAAGGGCCTCGTCTGGACGTGGGAGCACCCGGACCGGTGGAACGAGGAGTACTACGTCAAGACGCAGAACCTGACCCTCGCGCAGGCGCGGGCCGTCACCGACCTGGCCAACAAGCCGCTGTTCTCGCCCAGCTGGGACGAGGCGATCGCGTGGGAGCAGGAGACGGCGGACCTGCTGGCGGAGGGCGGCTTCGTGAAGGAGTTCGACGTGACGCCGCTCTTCGACCGTCGCTTCGAGGCCATCGCGGCACGGGCCGCGACGGCGGAGTACCGGAGGTGAGCGCCGTGACCACCCTCGCGACCGCCGAGAGCGCGGTCACCGTCGCCGAGGACGCCCACCAGGTGCGCAGGCGCCGCCGCCTCTCGCCCGGGAAGCGGTGGCCGGCCGCCCGGCTCGCCGGACCGCTGCTGGTGGTCGTCCTGTGGACGGCCGCGTCCGCCGCCGGCACGCTGGACCCCGGCGCGATCCCGGCGCCCTGGACGGTGGCGGAGACGGCCGGCCGGCTGTGGTCGGACGGGACGCTCGCCACCGACGTCGTCACCTCGCTGCGCCGGGCGGCGATCGGGTTCTCGATCGGGCTGGGCGCCGGGGTGCTGCTGGCGCTGGCCGCCGGGCTCAGCCGGGTGGGCGACGCCCTGATCGACGGGACGGTGCAGCTCAACCGGGCCGTTCCGACGCTGGGCCTGATCCCGCTGTTCATCCTGTGGCTGGGCATCGGGGAGACCTTCAAGATCGCCATCATCGCGATCGTCGTGTACATCCCGATGTACCTGAACACGCACGCCGCGCTGTCCGGCATCGACAGCCGCTACGTCGAACTGGCCGAGGTGCAGGGGCTGTCCCGGCTGCGGTTCATCCGCCAGGTGGTCATCCCCGGCTCGCTGCCCGGCTTCTTCGTGGGACTCCGGCTCAGTGTCACCGGCTCCTGGCTGGGCCTGGTGGTGCTGGAACAGATCAACGCCACCAGCGGTCTCGGCTACCTGATGTTCCAGGCCCAGAACTACGGCCAGACGGACGTGATCCTCGTCGGTCTGCTGATCTACGGGGTCTTCGGTCTGGTCTCCGACAGCGTGGTCCGTCTGATCGAGCGGAGGGTGCTGTCGTGGCGACGCACACTGAGCGGCTGACCCGTCCGGCCGTCCGGCTGCACGGGCTGACCAGGTCGTTCAAGGGCCGTACGGTGCTCGACGGCATCGATCTCGACCTGCCCGCCGGCCAGTTCACCGCGCTGCTGGGGCACAGCGGGTCCGGCAAGAGCACGCTGCTGCGGGCCGTGGCCGGACTGGACCATGGCGTCGAGGGCGAAGGGCGGCTGTCCGCGCCGGAGCGGGTGTCGGTGGTCTTCCAGGACTCCCGGCTGCTGCCCTGGTCCCGGGTGCTGGACAACGTGCTGCTCGGCGCGGAGGGCGGCAAGGCCGCCGAGCGCGGCCGGGCCGCCCTGGCCGAGGTGGGTCTCGCGGGACGCGAACGGGCCTGGCCCGGGGAGCTGTCCGGCGGCGAGGCGCAGCGGGCGGCGCTGGCCCGGGCCCTGGTGCGGGAGCCGCAGCTGCTCCTCGCCGACGAGCCGTTCGGCGCGCTCGACGCCCTGACCCGGATCAGGATGCACACCCTGCTGCGGGAGCTGTGGAAGCGCCACCGGCCCACGGTGCTGCTGGTCACCCACGACGTCGACGAGGCGATCGTGCTCGCCGACCGGGTGCTGGTGCTGGAGAACGGCCGTATCGGCCTCGACCTGACCATCGACCGCCCCCATCCGCGCTCCTACCGGGAGCCGAAGCTGGGCGAGTACCGGGAGCGGCTGCTGGCCGCCCTCGGCGTGACGGAGGACCACTGATGACCCGCCGCCTGCACCTGAACGCGTTCCTGATGAACACCGGACACCACGAGGCGTCGTGGCGGCTGCCGGAGAGCGACCCGTACGCCCATGTGAGCCTCGCGCACTACGTGGACCTGGCCCGGACCGCCGAACGGGGCACGTTCGACTCGCTGTTCCTGGCCGACGGCCCGCAGCTGTGGAACAACCTGGCGCAGCGGCCCGCCGGCGCGCTGGAACCGCTCACCCTGCTGACCGCGCTGGCCACGGCGACCGAGCACATCGGGCTGATCGCCACGGCGTCCACGTCCTACAACTCGCCCTACAACCTGGCCCGCAGGTTCGCCTCGCTGGACATCGTCAGCGGCGGCCGGGCGGGCTGGAACATCGTCACCACCGCGGGGGCCGAGGCGGCCCGCAACTTCGGTCTGGACGCCGAGCCCGCGCACGCCGAACGCTACGCACGCGCCGCCGAGTTCCTGGACGTGGCGCTGAAGCTGTGGGACAGCTGGGAGGACGACGCGGTCCTCGCCGACAAGGCGGCCGGTGTGTGGGGCGACGACGCCCGCATCCACCCGCCGCGCCACAAGGGGACGTACTTCGGCGTCGAGGGCGCGCTCAACGTGCCCCGCACCCCGCAGGGCTACCCGTTGCTGGTGCAGGCCGGGTCCTCCACGGACGGCAAGGTCTTCGCGGCCCGGTACGCGGAGGCGGTGTTCACCGCGCAGCAGACGCTCGGGGACGCGCAGGCCTTCTACGCCGACATCAAGTCCCGCACCCGGCTCGCGGGGCGCGACCCCGGCCACCTCAAGGTGCTGCCGGGCATCGTGCCGGTGATCGGGTCCACCGAGGCGGAGGCACGCGCCGCGGAGCAGGTCCTGGACGACCACATCGTGCCCGCGCACGGCGTACGGCGCCTGGAGGACCTGCTGCGGCTGGAGCCCGGCACCCTGGACCTGGACGGTCCGCTGCCGGACGACCTGCCGCCGGAGAGCGCCGTCGAGGGCGCCAAGAGCCGCTACACGCTGATCGTGGAGCTGGCCCGGCGCGAGCGCCTGACCGTGCGGCAGCTGATCGGACGGCTCGGCGGCGGGCGCGGTCACCAGACCTTCACCGGGACGCCGGAGCAGGTGGCCGACCGGATCGAGGCGTGGTTCACGCGCGGCGCGGCCGACGGCTTCAACATCATGCCGCCGGTGCTGCCCTCGGGCCTGGAGACCTTCGTGGACCACGTCGTCCCGATCCTGCGCGAGCGCGGCCTGCTGCGCACCGCGTACGGACCCCGGCAGACCCTGCGCGAGCGCTACGGCCTGCCCCGGCCCCGCAACCAGTACGTCAGCGACGTCGCCGACGTCCCCGGCCCGGCCACGGCCGGGGCGCCGGGCGCACTCACCCGCATCTGAGAGAGGAACCCGCCATGAGCGATCCGCGGATCACCAGGATCACCTCCCGTATCGGCGCCAAGGTGTCCGGCGTCGACATCGCCCGGCCGCTGGACGCGGCCACCGTCACCGCGCTGGGGGCCGCCCTCGCCGAGCACAAGGCGCTGGTCTTCGACGACGTGGACCTCGACGACGAGGGCCAGCAGGCGTTCGTGCGCGCCTTCGGGGAGCTCACCACCGCCCACCCGACCGTCGGCGCCGTGGACGGCGCGCCGAACGTGCTGCCGGTCGACAGCGAGCGGGGCCGGGCCAACCACTGGCACACCGACGTCACCTTCGTCCTCAACCCGCCGCAGGCGACCTCGCTGCGCAGCCTGACGGTCCCGCCGTACGGCGGCGAGACGCTGATCGCGTCCTCGGCGGGCGCCTACCGCGACCTGCCCGAGCCGCTGCGGCGGCTGGCCGACGGCCTGTGGGCGGAGCACACCAACGACTACGACTACGCGGTCGCGGACGAGGACATCGACGCGGAGAAGGCCGCGCACCGGTCCCGGTTCACCTCGATCACGTACCGCACGGCCCACCCGGTGGTGCGGGTCCACCCGCTGACCGGCGAGCGCGGACTGTTCATCGGCGGGTTCGCGCAGCGGATCGTGGGCCTGTCGGTGGGCGAGTCGCGCAAGCTGCTCGAACTGCTCCAGTCCTACGTCACCCGCCCGGAGAACGTGCTGCGGCACCGCTGGTCGGAGAACCAGCTGGTGCTGTTCGACAACCGCATCACCCAGCACTACGCCGTCGACAACTACGACGGCCGGCCGCGCCGGCTGCACCGGGTGACGCTGGCCGGTCCCGTGCCGGTGGGCATCGAGGGCAAGGAGAGCTGGTCGATCGAGGGCGACGCCTCGCACTACACCCCGGTCGCCGCGTAACGGCGGCCCGGACCCGGCCCCTGTGGGCGCAGGGGTAGAGCGCCTCCTCCGGGGGAAGTGACCCACCGCTCACCCGAGGAGGCGCTCATGGCGTACGTACGGTGTCCGAACTGCGGCGACACGATGCACGAGTTCCGCGACCTGGAGGGGGACGAGGAGAAGGCGGCGGCGCGGCGGGCGCTCGGCGAGCTGCCGGCCGGGGAGGTCTTCGTCGCCAAGGCCTACCACCGCTGTACGTACAACGGCTGCCGCCGGATCCAGCGCAAGGACCGGTGGTGGGTCGGCGCGACGCTGCCCGAGGAGGACTGACCGCCCGCCCCGTTTCCCCGCGTCCCCGAGGAGGGGGCGCGGGGAGACGCGTGTCCTGCTCAGAGGTTGCTGAAGTCCGGGCCCTTGGTGCGGGTGCGCTTGATCTCGTAGAAGCCCGGCACGGAGGCCACGGCCAGGGTGCCGTCCCAGAGCTTGGCGGCGTCCTCGCCCTTGGGGGCGGGGGTGACGACCGGGCCGAAGAAGGCGAGCTGCTCGCCGTCGGCGCCGGGCACGGCGATGACCGGGGTGCCGACCTCCTGGCCGACCTTGTCGATGCCCTCCTTGTGGGAGGCGCGCAGCTGGGGCTCGTAGGGGGTGTCGTCCCAGTGGTCCATGAGGGACTCGGGCAGGCCGACGTCCTTCAGGGCCGCGGCGACGGTGTCCCGGCCGGGGCCCTCCTCCCGGTTGTGGATGCGGGTGCCGAGCGCCGTGTAGAGGTCGCCGAGGACCTCGCGGCCGTGCTCCTGCTGGGCCGCGATGACGACGCGGACCGGGCCCCAGGCCTTGACCTCCAGCATCTCGCGGTACTCCGCGGGCAGCTCGTCGAGCTTGTCCTCGTTGAGGACGGCGAGGCTCATCAGGTGCCAGTGGACCTCGATGTCCCGGACCTTCTCCACCTCCAGGACCCAGCGCGAGGTCATCCAGGCCCAGGGGCACAGGGGGTCGAACCAGAAGTCGACGGGCGTCTTCTCCGACATGTCTCTCCTCATGAGGCGGTGCGGACGGGCGTTTCTCCGGGCAACCGGCCGTCCGGTCCACTCATTCCCGGCTGCCGTGCGTCAGGGGCGCATGGCAGGATCGGTGCTGTCCGCATACTGAACACCACGTGACACCACGTATACCGATACCGAACACCATCCGAGGGAGTGCCGCCCGTGCCCGGTGAGAATCTGTCCCGCGACGAGGCCCGGGAGCGGGCCGCCCTGCTGTCCGTCGACGGGTACGAGGTGTCCCTCGACGTGCGCTCGGCCGTCGGTGCCGCGCAGGGCGAGGGGCCGCGCACGTTCCGGTCCGTCACCACGATCCGCTTCCGCTGCAACGAGCCCGGCGCGAGCAGCTTCGCCGACCTGGTCGCGCCGAGCGTCACCGCCGTCAGCCTGAACGGCCGCGACCTCGACCCGAGCGAGGTCTTCGACGGTGCCCGGATCGCCCTGGAGGACCTGGCCGCCGACAACGAGCTGGTGGTCGACGCCCAGTGCGCGTACTCCCGCACCGGCGAGGGACTGCACCGCTTCGTCGACCCGGAGGACGGCGAGGTGTACCTGTACACCCAGTACGAGCCGGCCGACTCGCGCCGGGTCTTCGCCAACTTCGAGCAGCCGGACCTCAAGGCGCCCTTCCGCTTCGAGGTGCGCGCGCCCGAGGAGTGGACGGTGTGGTCCAACGGCGCGGGTGAGCGTGCCGACAGTGTGTGGCGGTTCGCGGAGACGAAGCCGATCTCGACGTACATCACCTGTGTCGTGGCCGGTCCGTACCACTACGTGACCGACTCCTACGAGCGCGTCTTCGAGGACGGCACCCGGCTGGAGATCCCGCTCGGCGCCCTGTGCCGCAAGGGTCTGGCGCCGCACTTCGACGCGGACGACGTCTTCCTGATCACCAAGCAGGGGCTGGACTTCTTCCACGACCACTTCGACTACCCGTACCCCTTCGGGAAGTACGACCAGGCGTTCGTGCCCGAGTACAACCTCGGCGCGATGGAGAACCCGGGGATGGTGACGTTCCGGGAGGAGTACATCTTCCGCGGGAAGGTGACGCGGGCGTCGTACGAGGGCCGCGCCAACACGATCCTGCACGAGATGGCGCACATGTGGTTCGGCGACCTGGTCACCATGGAGTGGTGGGACGACCTGTGGCTGAAGGAGTCCTTCGCCGACTTCATGGGCGCGTTCGCGAACGTCGGCGCGACCCGCTTCAAGGACGCCTGGATCACCTTCGCCAACCGCCGCAAGGCCTGGGCCTACCGCGCCGACCAGCTCCCCTCCACCCACCCGATCACGGCCGACATCCGTGACCTGGAGGACGCCAAGCTCAACTTCGACGGCATCACCTACGCCAAGGGCGCCTCCGTGCTCAAGCAGCTGGTGGCGTACGTCGGGCAGGACGCCTTCATGGAGGGCGCCCGGCGCTACTTCAAGCGGCACGCGTACGGCAACACCCGGCTGGGTGATCTGCTGTCGGTCCTGGAGGAGACCAGCGGCCGGGACATGGCGGCCTGGTCGCGCTCCTGGCTCCAGACGGCCGGCCTCAACTCGCTGACGCCGCAGGTGCTGCTGAGCGCGACGGGCACGGTCGACGAGCTGGCGGTCGTGCAGGAGGCCGCGGAATCGCACCCCGAACTGCGCCCGCACCGCGTCGCGGTGGGCCTGTACCGGCGCACGGCCGAGGGCGCGCTTGAGCGGTACGCGCGCGCCGAGGTGGACGTCGAGGGCCCGCGCACGGTGGTGGCGGAGCTGGCCGGTGCCGAGGCGCCCGAGCTGGTCCTGGTCAACGACGACGACCTCACGTACTGCAAGACGCGGTTCGACGCCACCTCGCTGGCGACGCTGCGCGAGCACCTGGGTGCCCTGACCGACCCGCTGGCCCGTGCCCTGTGCTGGTCGGCGCTGTGGAACATGACGCGGGACGCGCTGCTGCCCACCCGGGACTTCGCGGAGCTGGTGCTGCGGTTCGCCGGGCGCGAGTCCGACATCGGCGTCCTGCAAATGCTGCACGCCTGGACCGGCTCGGCGCTGGTGCACTACGCCGCGCCCGACTGGCGGGAGACCGGCGGGCGGCTGCTCGGCGAGGGCGCGCTGCGCGAGCTGCGGGACGCGGCGCCGGGCAGCGAGCAGCAGCTGGCGTGGGCGCGGTTCTTCGCGTCGGTGGCGTCCGAGGAGGCGGACCTGGCGCTGCTCCGGGGGCTGCTGGAGGGCACCGAGAAGATCGACGGCCTGGACGTGGACCAGGAGCTGCGCTGGGTCTTCCTCGCCCCGCTGGCGGCCCACGGCAAGGCCGACGAGGGCGTCCTGGCCGCCGAGCTGGCCCGCGACGACACGGCCTCCGGCAAGCGGCACCAGGTGCGCTGCCTGGCCTCGCGTCCGTCGGCCGCGGTGAAGGCGCAGGCGTGGGCGCAGGTCGTGGAGTCCGACGCGCTGTCGAACGCGCTGGTGGAGGCGACCATCGCCGGCTTCGGGCAGCCCTCGCAGCGGGAGCTGCTCGCGCCGTACGGCGAGAAGTACTTCGCGGCGATCGAGCGGGTGTGGGCCGAGCGGTCCATCCAGATCGGGATGGACGTGGTCCGGGGCCTGTTCCCGTCGCTGCGGGACTCCCGGGACACGCTGGACGCGACCGACGCGTGGCTGGCGGCGCACGCGGACGCGGCGCCGGCGCTGCGCCGGCTGGTGCTGGAGGCGCGGGACGACCTGGCGCGGGCTTTGCGGGCGCAGGCTTGTGACGCGGCCTCCGACGGTCGGTGAGTTGTCGGGCTCGGTTGTTCGTCGGGTGCGGGTGCGGGTGCGTTGCGGCTTGTCGCGCCCGCGCGGCGGAGCCGCACATCGATACGGCCCCGCGCCCCTCAGGGGCGTTGCTCTGCCCTTCGCCGAAAATCCTGGCCAATGATTGAGCGTTCCGTCGTCGTTACGGAATCCGGGCAATAGCAGCCGTAACCCCTGGTCCCACCCTTTCGGACCAGGGGTTTCGGCATCCGAACACCCGTCCTTTAGTCCGGCCTTGTCCCGGTTCGGCGATGGGCGTGTAACAGGGGTTAAGGGGCGGATCGGGCGCGGGAAATTGCCGGTCATGACGCACAACACCCCGCTCTCCCCCCGCCCCCGCCCGCTCCACGAACTGGCCGACGGCCGGCGTCGGCTGATGACGTCCGCCCAGCTGCGGGCGCACGGTGTCACCGCCGCCCAGGCCGGCGAGCAGTGCCGGCCCGGCGGCCCCTGGCAGCAGCTCCTGCCGAACGTCGTCCTGCTGCACCCCGGCCCACCGACCAGTGACGAGCGGCTGCACGCGGTCCTGCTCTACGCGGCACGGGACCGCACCTGCGGCACGGCATCCGGCGTGACCGCCTCGGTGCCGGTCCAGCCGGGCGGGGAGCAGCCGCCGATGCCCGCGTACGCGGAGGCGATGATCACCGGCCTGGCCGCGCTGACGCTGCACGGCTTCTCCGCCGCTCCCCCGCTGTCGTCCCTGGACCTGATCGACGTCCTGGTCCCGCGGCTGCGCCGGCTGCGCACGACGGGGTGTGCGCGCATCGTCCGCACGGCCGCCCTGCCGACCGCCGTCGAGGTGACCGGGGTTCCGGTGGCGCCGGTGGCGCGGGCCCTGGCGGACGCGGTGGCCGAGCTGACCGACCCGGCCACGGTCCGCCGGCTGCTGACGGAGGCGGTGCGCGGCGGGCACTGCGAACCGGCCGCGGTGGTACGGGAGCTGAACCGGGCCCGGCTGCTCAGCCGCCCGCACGTGGTGGACGCCGTGGACTCGCTGGTCGCCGAGGGGCGGGCGCTGGCCGAGCAGCGGTTGTACCGGATGGTGCGCGAGCACGGCCTGCCCGAACCGGTCTGGAACGTCGACCTGCGGCTGCCCGGCGGCCCCCACCTGGGCGGCGTGGACGCCTTCTGGCCCGAGCACGCGGTGGCGCTGGAGCTGGACACGCGGGCGCACCGGCAGCAGGAGGACGACGCCGTCTGGGCGGAGCACGCGCGCAAGCGCGAGCACTTGGAGCGGCTGGGGATCACCGTCGTGCACGTCACCCCGCGCAAGCTGCGGGACTGCCCGGACCACCAGGCGACCGTCGTGCGCACGGCGCTGATGGCGGCCGGGGACCGGGAGCCCGCGGCGTACGTCGTGGTGCTGCCCCGCTAGATCACGGTCACTCGGTGCAGAACTCGGCCTCGATCACGGCCTCGCCGTCGCCGGACCAGTCGCCGTTGAAGTTGAAGGCGAGCGCGTGCCGGCCGTCCCGGGTCGTCACCGCCTCCGAGGAGGAGCCGTGGATGCCGCCGGCGTGCCCCCAGACCGTCACCCCGCAGTCGAGCTCCCGCTTGATCAGGCCGAGGCCGTACTCGGCGCCGTCCATCGCGGGGACGGTGTCCGTCATCTCGGCCAGCTGCCCGGCGGGCAGCAGCCTGCCGCGGAACAGGGCGGTGTAGAAGCGGTTCAGATCGGCCGAGCTGGAGACGGCCTCGCCCGACGCGCCGGCGATGGACGGGTTGAGCCGCGTGACGTCGTACGCCGGACCGGTCGCGGTGGCGGCCAGCTTGGAGTAGGCGCGGCTGCTGGGGCGGGGCAGGCCGGTGCGGGTGCCGGGGAAGGAGGTGGCGCGCAGGTCCAGCGGCTCGATGATCCGGCGGCGCACCTCCTCGCCGTACGGGCGGCCGGTGGCCTCTTCGATCACCAGGCCGGCCAGGACGTAGTTGGTGTTGGAGTAGGTCCAGGAGGTGCCGGGCGCGAAGTACGGTGCGTGGGCCGTGGCGATGGCGACCAGTTCGCGCGGGGTCACCGTGTCGTAGCGGTGCTCGAAGAAGCCGTCCTTGAGGAAGTGGTCGCGGGCGAATCCCTCGTCCTCCGTGTAGTTGTAGACGCCGCTGGTGTGGTTGAGGAGCTGGCGCAGGGTGATCCGGGCGCCGTCGTGGCCGTGGCCCGTGACCACGCCCGGCAGCCACTGGTCCACCGTGTCGTCGAGGGAGAGCCGTCCCTCGGCCTCCAGTTGGAGCAGCACGGTGGCGACGAAGGTCTTGGTGATGCTGCCGACCCGGTAGCGGTCCTGCTCGGAGCGCGGCTGGCCGGTGCGCAGATCGCCCACTCCGGCGGTCGCGGACCAGGTGCCGCGGCGGTCGCGGGCGGTCGCCGTGACGCCGGGCACGCCGTCCTCGACGGCGGCCTGGAGGGCCCGGCGGGTCGCGTCGTGGCCGCCGGTGGCGGCGGGCGCGGCCGCGGCGGGCCCCGCGACGGCCGCCGACAGGGCCACGGCGGTGGCCGCGAGCAGGGCGGCTCGTACACGTACGGTCATGTCTTCCCCCATCCTCGGTACTGCTCGGTCCCGGGAGAGACCGCACCGACCGCAAGAGGGTTGCCGTGGTCCGGGACGGTTGAACGTGATTCGGCCCCTTTTCACCCGCACCGGTGCCGTGCGGTGTCGTGGGGTGCCGGGCGGGCGGCACCGCGGGGTCCCCGGGATTGTCCGGGGCCGCCCCTTGTGTCCCCGATGACGTATGGCGGAAGTACGCCATGCCTTCGTCCCGCCCCGGACAACTCTCCCCAATCAGTGATCCCTTGAGTAAAGCTGAGCGGTCGTCCGGGATCGGATTCCGGACTGTCTCGGCCAAGGCCGATCGGGCTTGGCCGTACCGCTCGTTCCTTCACCCCAAGGGATGCCGATGACCAACAGCCCCCAGCGCGAACCGATACCGGGCGCGAGACGCGCGGCCCGCCTGGCCGTGGCCACGGGCCTCGCCGCCGCGCTCGCCGCGGTCGGGCCGGTGCCCGCGGCACTCGCCGCCGACGGTCCCGCGACGACCGCGCCTCCCGTCGACGCCTCGGTCAAGTCCGCCCACGACAAGCTCGGTTCCGACGACGCGGACCTGCTCGCCGAGGCGAAGGCCGACGGCGAGAAGAACGTCACGATGATGGTCGCCACCGCCCCGGGCCGGACCGAGCAGGTGGCGAAGGAGCTGGACGGGGTCGCCGGCGGCACCGTCGGCCGCACCTACGACGAGCTGGGCTACGTACGCGCCACCGTCCCCACCGCCAAGGCGGACTCGGCGATCGCGGCCGCCGCGAAGCTCTCCTCCGTGCACGGCATCGACCTGCGCGACGAGATTCCGCTGGACGACCCGACGCCGAGCGCCGACATGGCGAAGGGCGCCGCGCACCAGGGCCGTTCCTACCCGGCGCCGAACCGCCGGACCCCGGCGAAGAACCCGTACAACCCGTCCTTCGAGACGGGCGCCGTCGACTTCGTGGAGAAGAACCCGAAGTCGGACGGCCGCGGCGTCACCATCGGCATCCTCGACTCCGGCGTCGACCTCGGCCACCCGGCGCTGCGGAAGACCACCACCGGCGAGCGCAAGATCGTCGACTGGGTCACCGCCACCGACCCGGTCGTCGACGGCGACCGCACCTGGCGCCCGATGACCACCTCGGTCTCCGGGCCCACCTTCACCTTCGGCGGGCAGACCTGGACGGCGCCCGCGGGCGCGTACCGGGTCAGCACCTTCCTGGAGTCGTACACCACCGGCGGTGACGCCAAGGGCGACGCCAACCGGGACGGCGACACCACCGACTCCTGGGGCGTCCTGTACGACGCGAAGGCCGGCACGGTCCGCGTCGACCTGAACAACAACCACGACTTCTCCGACGACACCCCGATGAAGCCCTACAAGGACGGCTTCCAGGTCGGGTACTTCGGCACCGACGACCCGAAGACGGACGTGGCCGAGCGCCAGCCCTTCGTGGTCGAGGTCCGCAAGGACGTCGTCTACGACTCCGCCGGCGCCAAGGCGGACTTCGTCAACATAGGCGTCATCGAGTCCGAGCACGGCACGCACGTCGCCGGGCTCGCCGCCGCCAACGGGCTGTTCGGCGGCCGCATGGACGGTGCCGCACCCGGCGCGCAGATCGTGTCGTCCCGCGCCTGCACCTGGAGCGGCGGCTGCACCAACGTCGCGCTGACCGAGGGCATGATCGACCTCGTCGTCAACCGCGGCGTCGACATCGTCAACATGTCGATCGGCGGCCTGCCCGCCCTCAACGACGGCAACAACGCCCGCTCCGAGCTGTACACCCGCCTCATCGACACCTACGGCGTGCAGCTGGTCATCTCCGCGGGCAACGACGGCCCCGGCGCCAACACCATCGGCGACCCCGGCCTCGCCGACAAGGTGATCTCGGTCGGCGCCTCCATCTCCCGCGAGACCTGGGCCGCCGACTACGGCTCCGCGGTGCGGACCAAGTACCAGATGATGCCGTTCTCCTCGCGCGGCCCGCGTGAGGACGGCGGCTTCGCGCCGACGCTGACCGCGCCCGGCGCCGCGGTCAACTCCATCCAGACCTGGCTGCCCGGCGCCCCGGTCCCCGAGGCGGGCTACGACCTGCCCGCCGGTTACGGCATGCTCCAGGGCACCTCGATGGCCTCCCCGCAGGCCGCGGGCGCCTCGGCGCTGCTGCTGTCGGCGGCGAAGCAGGCCCGCGTCGACCTCACCCCGGCGAAGCTGCGCACGGCGCTGACCTCCACCGCCGACCACATCAAGGGCGTGCAGGCGTACGAGGAGGGCGCGGGTCTCATCAACATCCCCGACGCCTGGAAGTCGATCCGGCGCGGTGCGAGCGCCCACGAGTACACGGTGAAGGCGCCGGTCGACACCGCGATCGACCAGTTCCTCGAGACCCCGGGCTACGGCACCGGCCTCTACGACCGCGAGGGCGGCCTGAAGGCCGGGCAGAAGAAGACGTACGAGATCACGCTCACCCGCACCACCGGCGCCGACCGGCCGGTCCGGCACGAGCTGGACTTCGAGAACAACGCGGGGCACACCTTCCGGATCGCCGGACGGGACGAGGTGTACCTGCCGCTGAACCGGCCGGTCACCGTCGAGGTCGAGGCGCGGCCCGGTTCCGCCGGTCTCAAGAGCGCGATCCTGGAGGTCGACGACCCGCGCACCCAGGGCGTCGACAAGCAGGTCCTGACCACGGTCGTCGTCTCCGCCCCGCTGACGTACGACTTCTCCGCGAAGAGCTCGGTGCAGCGCAACGACACCACGTCGTACTTCGTGACCGTCCCCGAGGGCGCGAAGGCGCTGGAGGTGGCGATCGGCGGGCTCGAGACCGGGAGCCAGACCCGGTTCATCTCCATCCACCCGTACGGCGTCCCGTCCGACAACACCTCGACGCCGTACTGCTACAACAACTACCTCGACGGCAACGGCTGCCGCCCCGACGTGCGCGCGTACGCCGACCCGCAGCCCGGCGTCTGGGAGGTCGAGGTCGAGGCCCGGCGCACCTCGCCGCTGCTCGACAACCCCTACGAGCTGGACGTCACCGTGCTCGGCGCGGACTTCGACCCGGAGGTCGTGACCGTGCCCGAGGCCAAGGCCGGCGCCCCGGCCGACGCCTCCTGGACGGTGACCAACCGGTACGCCCCGCTCGACGGAAAGCTGGTCGGCGGCCCGCTCGGCTCGTCCGAGACGTCCCGCCCGACGATCAAGCAGGGTGAGACGGCCACCTCCACGGTCGAGGTGCCCGAGGGCGCCGAGTCGCTGGACGTCGCCATCGGGGGCGTCTCCGACGCGGCCGCCGACCTGGACCTGACGGTCTACGGCGCGGACGGCGCCGTCGTCGCCCAGTCCGCCGACGGCGACTCGGAGGAGTCGGTCTCCCTCGCGAAGCCGGCCGCCGGTACGTACACCGTCGAGGTCGCGGGCTACTCGGTGCCCTCGGGCAGCACGGAGTACGACTACCGGGACGTGTACTTCGCCGCCACCCTCGGCTCGGTGACGGTGGACGACTCGGCGACGGTGAGGCTCGGCACGGGCGTCTCCGCCACGGTCTCCGGCAGCGTCACGGCGCTGGCCGCCGCCCCCGAGGGCCGCGAGTTCTTCGGCCGGGTCCAGCTGGTCAACGCCCGCGGCACGGTCGCGGGCCTCGGCAGCGTACGGATCGGCAAGGTCGTGCCGTAGTCCGGTGCGGTACGGGCGGCGGGGGCGGGCGCGCCGGGTCGGGCGCCCGCCCCTTTCGCCTGCCCCGGGTGGTCAGTCGCAGGTGAGGGTGCGGGACTCGGGGAGGACGGCGGTGATCCGGGCGCGGGCGGTGGCGATGTTCCGCTCGCCGGTGATCACCGTGTCCGCGGCGGGCCGGTCCCGCAGGGCGCCGACCAGCACCCGGTCGCCGGGGGCGAGGGTGGCGAGGCCGTCGTCCAGGACGAACGTCGTCGTCGGTCCGGTGCTCCCCCCGGGGGCGTAGGCGTGCGTGACGCGCAGGGTGATCCGGTGCCGCGCCGTGCCCGGCACCGGTTCGGCGGCGGTCACCGTGCCCTCGGCGACCAGCCGGGCGCAGGCGAGGTAGCGGGGGGTGCCGAAGACCACGGCGGCCTCCTGGCCCGCGGCCGGGCTCGACGGCCGCGCCGCGGACTTGTCGGCCGCGCTGCTCGCCGCGTCCTCGGAGGCACCGCTGCCGCTCTGCACGACCAGCCAGCCCAGGCCCGTGACGACGACCCCGGCGCAGGCCGCCGCGAGGACGCCCAGGGCGAGGCGGAAGGGGCGGCGGCGCCGGGCCGGTGGTGCCGCCGCCTTCGGGCGCTCTTGCGGGACGGGCTCGCCCAGGGCGTCGCCGAGCAGGTGCAGCTGCTCCCGCAGCAGCGCCACGTCGGCCGTCGCCGACCGGTGCTCGCCCCGGGCGTCCGCCCCCGCGTCCGGCGGCAGCGGCTCGCCCGTGATCGCGGCCATCAGCGCGTCGTACCCGTCGTCGTACCCACCGGGGTGCTGTTCGGCGGCCATCTCACACCACCTCGTCCTCGTGCAGGCGGGCGCGCAGGGCCCGTACCGCCGTGTGCAGCCTGCTCTTGACCGTGCCCTCGGGGATGCCCAGCTCCTCGGCGATGCCGCGCACCGGCAGGTCGGCGTAGAAGCGCAGGACGAGGACCTGGCGCTGGGCGTCCGGCAGCTCGTCCAGGCCCTGCGCGACGGCGAGGGACAGGACGCTGGCGTCCTCGTCGCCGGGGTGCTCCGTCTGGCGCAGCGCGGCCAGCCGTTCGCCGAGCCGGTCCTGACGGCGCCTGGCCCGGTGCCAGTCCATGGCCAGGTTGGAGGCGACGACCGCCGCCCAGGCCGACACGTCGCGGGGCGCCTCGCGGCCACTGGCCGTCCGTTCCAGCAGCCGCAGGCGGACCTGCTGCACCCCGTCCGGCAGGTCCGCCTGCGGCACCCCGCCCAGCGCGAGCACCGCCCGCACCCGGCGTTCCTGTGCCGCGTCCAGGGGGTCGTCGCGTACGTCGTCCCCCTGGCCGCGGCGGGCCCTTCTGCGCAGCAAAGCCATTCCTCCCCCGGCCACGTTTCCCCTAGGACGCGCGAGGAGCCCGAAACGTTCGCCCCGGCGGCCGCCTTTCGGCGCGAGGCGTATGTCACATCGTCGTGTGGGGCGGGAAGGGATGGGCAGGGGCGGACCGAGCCTCGGCGTCCCAAGGCGCGGGCACATCGCGCAAAGGATTGGACAGGCGGGCCGGGCTTCGCCCCATGATGGAAAAGTCTCGGCCGAGCAAAGCGCGCGTGAAGACACGCGTACGAACGGAGAAGGAGTCACCGTGAGGGTCGGAATCGTCGGAGCCACCGGTCAGGTCGGCACGGTCATGCGCAGGATCCTCACGGAGCGCGACTTCCCGGTCACCGAGCTGCGCCTGTTCGCCTCGGCGCGCAGCGCGGGCAAGGAGCTGGACGGCGTGACGGTGGAGGACGCGGCCACCGCCGACTACTCCGGGCTCGACATCGTGCTGTTCTCGGCGGGCGGCGCGACCTCCAAGGCGCTGGCCGAAAAGGTCGCCTCGCAGGGTCCCGTCGTGATCGACAACTCCTCCGCCTGGCGCCGCGACCCCGAGGTGCCCCTGGTGGTGTCCGAGGTGAACCCGCACGCGATCGCCGACCGCCCCAAGGGCATCATCGCCAACCCGAACTGCACCACGATGGCCGCGATGCCGGTGCTGCGCCCGCTGCACGCGGAGGCGGGGCTCGAAGCCCTCGTCGTCGCCACCTACCAGGCGGTGTCCGGCTCCGGCCTGGCCGGCGTGGACGAGCTGTTCGAGCAGGTCCAGAAGGTCGGCGCGGACGCCCCCAAGCTGACCCACGACGGTTCGGCGGTGGAGTTCCCGAAGCCGGACAAGTACGTGGCGCCGATCGCGTACAACGTGCTGCCGCTGGCCGGCTCCCTCGTCGACGACGGCCTGCACGAGACGGACGAGGAGCAGAAGCTCCGCAACGAGTCCCGCAAGATCCTGGAGATCCCGGAGCTGAAGGTGTCCGGCACCTGCGTGCGCGTGCCCGTCTTCAGCGGCCACTCCCTCCAGATCAACGCCCGGTTCGCCCGCCCGATCAGCGTGGCGCGCGCCAAGGAGCTGCTGGCCGGCGCCCCCGGCGTGGCGCTCACCGAGGTGCCGACGCCGCTGGAGGCGGCCGGCCAGGACCCGTCGTACGTGGGCCGGATCCGCCAGGACGAGACCGTGGACAACGGCCTCGCCCTGTTCGTCTCCAACGACAACCTGCGCAAGGGCGCGGCCCTGAACGCGGTGCAGATCGCGGAGCTGGTGGCGGCGGAGCTGTCCGCCAAGTAGTCCACCGCTTCCCAGGGGGGGCGGTCACCCGGTACGGGGTGGCCGCCCCTCTGCCGTGTGCCGCCCGGTCGATGCGGAGTGTGGCAATCCGGCCCGCCGGTCGTGCCGATCGTGTGAAGATCACGCCATGACGGTGATGACGAAGGGCGGCAATCTGCCCGTTCCCGCGGCCGCCCTCCAGGTGGCGGTGACCTGGCGGCAGGGCGCCCGGGTGCCGGACGTGGACGTTTCGGCCCTGCTGCTCGACGCGACGGGCCGGGTCCGCTCGGACGCCGACCTCGTCTTCTACAACCAGCCGGCGCACCCGTCGGGCGCCGTGCGCCACCTGGGCAAGGGCCAGGGGGCCGACGGCACGGGCGCCGACTGGCTGTGGCTGGACCTCGCGGCCGTCGAACTCGGAATGGACCGGGTCGTGGTGGCCGCGTCCACCGACGCAGGAACGTTCGGGCAGGTGCCCTTCCTGGATGTCCGGGTCGCGCTGCCGGACGGGCAGCAGGTCGCCTCCTTCACCATCGGGGACGCCTCCACGGAGACCGCGTTCGTCTTCGGCGAGTTCTACCGCAGGAACGGCGGCTGGAAGTTCCGCGCGGTGGGGCAGGGGTACGCCTCGGGTCTGGCCGGGCTCGCCACGGACTTCGGCATCTCGGTCGCCGAGGACCCCGCGCCGGTACCCGTGGCACCGCCGCCCGCGGCGCCTGCGCACCCGGCACCGGTCGCCGCGTCCTTCCCGGCCCCGCCCGCCGACCGCCTGGCGGCGGAGCTGGCGCTCTCCTTCCCGCCGTTCACGCACCGCGCCTCGGGCAAGGAGCGCGTCACCTGCCCGCCGAACCTGCCGCCCGGCGCCCGTGTGGTCGTCGAAATCGAGTGCAGGGACAGCATCTCGGTGCACATCGACTCCTGTGACGCGTACGGACGCGCCGACCGGGATCTGCTGTCGACGTACGAGGACGAGGTGCACGCCCGCACGTTCGCCACCGTCCCCGAGGACCGCCCGCTGTCCCTGGTGGTGCGCGCCGACACGCCCTGGACGCTGCGGGTGCTGCCGCTCGCCCATGCCCGGCGCCTGGTGCACAGCCTCAACGGCAGGGGTCCGGACCTACTGGTGTACGAGGGTTCCGCGGGCGTGCTGTCCTTCGTCCACCAGGGACAGAGCAACTTCGTCGTCTGGCACTATTTCACCTCGGACGACCCCGAGTGGCAGGACGACGAGGAGGACCTCCTCGTCAACGAGGTCGGCCGCCTCGACGTACTGGCACCCGTCCGAGCCCCCGGTCTCCTGCGCATCGAGGCCGACGGCCCGTGGCGGATCGGGGCGGGCGGCTGAGCCGGGCGGGTCTCAGCCGCGGCGCACCTCGTACAGGAAGCAGCCGTACTCGACGGCCCGGACGTGGACGAACGCCACGGCCGGGTCGTCGAACGCCTCCCGGAGGGCGGGCGCGAAGGCGTCGGCGCCCTCGACCAGCCGCCCGCCCAGGATGTGCCCGTCGGCGGAGTAGCGGCGCAGGGTGCGGTGCGCGTGGGTGAAGGCGAGGCCCTCGCCGTCGGGTCCCGCGCACTCCTCGGCGTGGACGAAGACGGGCCCCTGCTCGTCGTAGGCGCCCGGGTCGGCGCCCGTCCGTGCCGCCCAGCGGCGCAGCGGGGCGTAGGAGACGAGCGCGATCCGCTCACCGGCGCGGCTGCGGCGCAGGCAGCAGCGCAGCGGGGCGCCGCCCTCGTCGTCGGTCGTGGGCGCGGGGACGCGGCCCGCGTCGTCGGTGGCGCGGAGTTCCTCGAGGACGCCCGGCGGGATGGGCTGTGCGGTGTGGCCGTTCATGGGTCCAGGCTCGCGCGCGGGCGCGCCGGGCACCGGCGGGAAATGGACATCGCGTTCCGTCCCGGCCACGTGGAAGGATGGCGCAACCCACACATAACGAGGAGATGACCGCGTGCCTGGCACAAACCTGACTCGCGAAGAGGCGCGGCAGCGGGCGACGCTGCTGACCGTTGACTCGTACGAGATCGATCTCGACCTCACCGGCGCGCAGGAGGGCGGCACCTACCGGTCCGTGACCACGGTGCGCTTCGACGTCGCCGAAGGCGGCGGCGAGTCCTTCATCGACCTGGTCGCGCCGACGGTCCACGAGGTGACGCTGAACGGCGACGCCCTCGATGCCGCCGAGGTGTTCCAGGACTCCCGCATCGCCCTGCCGGGCCTGCTGCCGGGACGCAACATCCTGCGCGTGGTCGCGGACTGCGCGTACACCAACACCGGCGAGGGCCTGCACCGGTTCGTCGACCCGGTGGACGACCAGGCGTACCTGTACACCCAGTTCGAGGTGCCCGACGCGCGCCGTGTCTTCGCGAGTTTCGAGCAGCCGGACCTGAAGGCGACGTTCCAGTTCACCGTGAAGGCCCCCGAGGGCTGGACGGTCGTCTCCAACTCGCCGACGCCCGAGCCGAAGGACAACGTCTGGGAGTTCGAGCCGACCCCGCGCATCTCGTCGTACATCACGGCGCTGATCGTCGGCCCGTACCACTCGGTGCACAGTGTGTACGAGAAGGACGGCCAGTCCGTGCCGCTCGGCATCTACTGCCGTCCCTCGCTGGCCGAGCACCTCGACGCGGACGCGATCTTCGAGGTCACCCGGCAGGGCTTCGACTGGTTCCAGGAGAAGTTCGACTACGCGTACCCGTTCAAGAAGTACGACCAGCTCTTCGTGCCGGAGTTCAACGCGGGCGCGATGGAGAACGCGGGCGCGGTGACCATCCGCGACCAGTACGTCTTCCGCTCGAAGGTGACGGACGCCGCGTACGAGGTGCGCGCCGCCACGATCCTGCACGAGCTGGCGCACATGTGGTTCGGCGACCTGGTCACCATGGAGTGGTGGAACGACCTGTGGCTGAACGAGTCGTTCGCCACCTACGCCGAGGCCGCCTGCCAGGCCGACGCGCCGGGGTCGAAGTGGCCGCACTCGTGGACGACGTTCGCCAACCAGATGAAGACCTGGGCGTACCGGCAGGACCAGCTGCCGTCCACGCACCCGATCATGGCGGACATCAGCGACCTGGACGACGTGCTCGTCAACTTCGACGGCATCACGTACGCCAAGGGCGCCAGCGTCCTCAAGCAGCTCGTGGCGTACGTCGGTGAGGACGCGTTCTTCCGGGGCGTGCAGGCGTACTTCAAGCGGCACGCGTTCGGCAACACCCGCCTGTCCGACCTGCTGGGCGCGCTGGAGGAGACCTCCGGCCGCGACCTGAAGACCTGGTCGAAGGCGTGGCTGGAGACGGCCGGCATCAACGTGCTCCGCCCGGAGATCGAGACGGACGGCGAGGGTGTCATCACCTCCTTCGCCATCCGCCAGGAGGCCCCGGCGCTCCCGGCGGGTGCGAAGGGCGAGCCCACCCTCCGCCCCCACCGCATCGCGATCGGCGCCTACGACCTCGACGGTGCCGGCAAGCTGGTGCGCGGGGAGCGCGTCGAGCTGGACGTCGACGGTGAGCTGACGGCCGTGCCGCAGCTGGTGGGCAAGGCCCGCCCGGCGGTGCTCCTCCTGAACGACGACGACCTGTCGTACGCCAAGGTGCGCCTGGACGAGCAGTCGCTGGCCGTGGTCACCGAGCACCTGGGCGACTTCGCGGAGTCCCTTCCCCGCGCCCTGTGCTGGGCGTCGGCGTGGGACATGACCCGGGACGCGGAGCTGGCGACCCGCGACTACCTGTCGCTGGTGCTGTCCGGCATCGGCAAGGAGTCCGACATCGGTGTCGTGCAGTCGCTGCACCGCCAGGTGAAGCTGGCCATCGACCAGTACGCCGCCCCCACCGCCCGCGAGGCGCTGCTGACCCGCTGGACCGAGGCCACGCTGGCCCACCTGCGGGCCGCCGAGGCGGGCAGCGACCACCAGCTGGCCTGGGCGCGGGCGTTCGCGGCGACGGCCAGGACGCCGGAGCAGCTCGATCTGCTGGACGCGCTGCTCGACGGCACGCAGACGATCGAGGGCCTGGCCGTCGACACCGAGCTGCGCTGGGCGTTCGTGCAGCGGCTGGCGGCCGTGGGCCGGTTCGGCGGCTCGGAGATCGCCGCGGAGTACGAGCGGGACAAGACCGCGGCCGGTGAGCGCCACGCGGCCACCGCGCGGGCCGCCCGTCCGACCGAGGCGGCCAAGGCGGAGGCCTGGGAGTCGGTCGTGGAGTCCGACAAGCTGCCGAACGCCGTCCAGGAGGCGGTCATCGCCGGCTTCGTCCAGACCGACCAGCGCGAGCTGCTGGCGTCGTACACGGAGCGGTACTTCGAGGCGCTGAAGGGCGTCTGGGAGTCCCGCTCGCACGAGATGGCCCAGCAGATCGCGGTCGGCCTGTACCCGGCGGTGCAGGTGTCCGAGGAGACCCTGGACCGCACGGACGCGTGGCTGGCCTCCGCCGAGCCGAACGCGGCCCTGCGCCGGCTGGTCTCGGAGTCCCGCTCCGGCGTCGAACGCGCCCTGCGGGCGCAGGCGGCGGACGCGGCGGCGGCCGAGTAGGCGCGCCGCACTACGCGGTCAGTCGCGTACGAGGGGGCGTCCGGTGCGCGCGTCGCGCCGGGCGCCCCCTCGCGTGCGCTCGGGCGGGTGTTCAGTGACGCGCCTCCGCCACCGCCCCCAGGGCCGCCGGCACAGTGGTGATCGCGGGGGCGGCCAAGGAGCCGGTTCCAGGCAGGCGGTCACCGAGCAGGCAGTCCGTACGAGGGGGCGTCCGGTGCGCGAATTGCGCCGGGCGCCCCCTCGCGTGCGCTCGGGCGGGTGTTCAGGGACGCGCCTCCGCCACCGCCCGCAGGGCCGCCAGCACGGTGGTGATCGCGGGGGCCTCCTGCGCGCCCCTGCGCACGGCCGCGACCACGTGCCGCACGGGGCGGTCCTCGCGCAGCTCGCGCATCACCACCCCGTCCCGGGGGACGGCCGCCATGCGCGGGACCAGGGCGACGCCCATGCCCGCCTCGACCATGGCGAGGATCGCCGGCCAGCCGGCCGCCGCGTGCCCCTGGTGCGGCCGGAACCCGGCGGCCGCGCAGGCGCCGCGGGTGATGTCGGACCAGGGCCCGCTGCCGCCGAAGATCCACGGTTCGGCGGCGAGGTCGGCCAGCCGCAGCCGCTCCACGCGGGCCAGCGGATGGTCGCCGGGCAGGGCGACGTCCAGCGGATCGGCGAGCAGCGGAACACGGGTGAAGCGCGGGTCGACGGCGCTCGGCGCCTGCGCGGCCAGCGACAGCGCGAGGTCCACCTCCCCGGCGGCCAGCAGCTCGTACGCCTCCTGCGCCTCGGCCTCCCGCACCCGCACCGCGATCCCGGGGCGGGAGGCGCGCAGCGCGGTGACGGCCGGTACGACGAGGGCGGGGACGGCGGTGGAGAAGGCACCGACCCGGACCTCGCCCGCCTCCCCCCGGAGGTGGGCCGCCAACTCGGCGTCGGCGCGCTCCAGTTGCTCGAACACCGCTTCGGCGTGCCGCAGCACCAGCCGGGCCGCGTCCGTCAGCCGGACCCTTCTGCCGTGCGCCTGGAGCAGCTCCACCCCGAGCTGTTTGGAGAGGTTCGTGAGCTGCTGGGAGACGGCGGACGGCGTCATGTGCAGCGCCTCGGCCGTCGCGGTCACCGTGCCCTTCTCGCGCAGCGTCCGCAGGATACGCAGCTTGCGGAGGTCCCAGTCGGCCATGGCGGCAACCTACCGGCGGACCCGGCGGCCTACCGGCTGGCCCCCGCGCCCAGGACGACGCCGCCGAGGATCAGCGCCATGCAGCCCGCCTGCGCCCAGCCGGTGGGCTCGGCGAGCAGGGCCCAGGAGAGCAGGGCGACGCACACCGGCTGGAGGTAGTAGACGACCCCGGCGCGGGACGGTCCGATCAGGGAGACCGCCTTGTTCCAGGCGAAAAAGGCGACGGCGGAGGAGGCGACGCCGACGTACAGGAGCGGCCAGACGGTACCCGGTGTCGGCCGGAAGCCGCCCTGCACGGCGAGGCTGACGCCCTGCGCGGGCAGCAGCAGCACGGTGCCGAACAGGAACGTGGTGAAGAGGAACCCCGCCCCGTCCAGCCCCGCGGGCCTGCGGCGCAGCAGCGCGCTGTACGAGCCGAAGCAGCAGGCGGCGGCGATCATCCACAGGTCGCCGGCCGAGAAGGCCGCCCCGTCCCCTCCGACGAGCAGCGCGACGCCCGCGCAGGCGACGGCCAGTCCGGCGATCCGGCGGGCGCCGAGCCGTACGCCGCCCGCCCGTTCGCAGAGGGCCATGAGCACCGGGGACGCCGCCATGATCATGCCCATGTTGGCGGCGGGGGTGGTGACGCCGGCCTGGTTGACGAGGGTGTTGTAGACGGTCACGCCGAGCAGGGAGGCGAGGGCCACGAAGCCGAGGTGGCGCCGGACCAGCTCGCGCTGCCGCCAGGCCCGCCGGGCGCCGAAGGGGGCGACGACGGCGAGGGCGACCACCCAGCGCCAGAACGCGTGCTGGACGGGCGGCACGCTGTCGCCCAGGGCCCGCGAGGTGACGAAGCTGCCGGACCAGACGAGGGTGGCGAGGACGGCGAGCGCGAGCCCGAGGGCGACGGGCGCCGTCGGCCGGGCCGGGCCGGCGGTCGGCGCCGGGGCTTCGGCGGGGCGCGGGGTGGTGCGGCGGGCGGCTGTGGCCACGAAGGTCCTTTTCCGGTCGGGGGCCTGGCGGGCCTACCGTCGCAGGGCCGGACCCGTCAGGTCCATCGAATCTTTCCGACTGTTCTGTGAAGCAGAACTGAAAGATGAAGCGGTCGCGACGGCCGCCGGGCCCGCCGCCCGTGCGCGCGGCGCCCACTGCCCCGCGAGGGTCGCTCCGAACGCCAGCCCCATGCCCGCCAGTTGCACCGGACCGAGCGCCTCCCCGAGCGCCGCCCAGCCGATCACGGCGGCGGTCAGCGGCGAGAGCGGGCCGAGGAAGGTGACCTGGGTGGCGGAGAGCCGGCCGATGCCGCGGAACCAGAGCCAGTACGCCAGCGCCGTGTTGGCCAGCGCCAGGTAGAGGTAGCCGCCGACGGCCGGGCCGTCCAGGGCGGGCGGGGCCCCCTCGACCAGGAGGGCGAGCGGGGCGAGGAGCAGGCCGCCCGCGGTCAGCTGCCAGGCGGTGAGGGCGAGCGGGCCGACGCCGGCGGGGCGGCCCCAGCGCCCCGCCAGCACGGTGCCGGTGGACATGGAGGCGGTGGAGGCGACGGCCGCCGACACGCCGAGCGGGTCCAGTCCCCCGACCGCCTCCAGCACCACCAGGCTGACGCCGAACGCGGCGACGACGCCGGTGAGCACGGACCGGGCGGTGGGGCGCTGCCCGAGCAGCAGGGCCGAGAGCCCGACGACGAGGAGCGGGCCGGCCGAGCCGACGACGGCGGCCATTCCGCCGGGCATCCGGTAGGCGGCGAGGAACAGCAGCGGGAAGAAGGCCCCGATGTTCAGCGCGCCCAGCACCGCCGCCTTCCCCCACCAGGCGCCGCGCGGCAGCACCCGGGCGAGGGCGAGCAGCAGCAGACCGGCGGGCAGGGCCCGCATCAGCCCGGTGAACAGGGGCCGGTCGGGCGGCAGGAACTCGGTGGTCACGGCGTAGGTGCTGCCCCAGGAGACGGGTGCGAGGGCGGTGAGCG
The DNA here is from genome assembly GCF_002188365.1 of Streptomyces sp. CS113. NCBI lineage: Bacteria > Bacillati > Actinomycetota > Actinomycetes > Kitasatosporales > Streptomycetaceae > Streptomyces > Streptomyces sp. CS113. The sequence goes on along the minus strand of NZ_KZ195574.1, from coordinate 5,685,777 downwards.
CGATGACGGCGGGGCGGGTGGCGGTCATGGGGGCACCCTTCGGGGAGCGAAAGAAGCTCGAGTGAAAGTAGCTTACTGGCAAGCTAGTTTGCGTCAAGCTACTTTCTTGCGGCCGAGCGGAAGCGCCCCGATACTCGTCCCATGACTGAACGTCCGCCCCAGCCTCCCCCGCCGTCCGGACCGCGCAAGGACCCCGTCGACGTGATCATCGACCAGTGGGCGGCGGTGCGGCCCGACCTGGACACGGCCGGCATGGAGGTGTTCGGCCGGGTCTTCCGGCTGGCGCGCGCCATGGGCGACCGGATGGAGCAGGCGTACGCGCGCTTCGGCATCTCGCGCGGGGAGTTCGACGCCCTGGCGACCCTGCGCCGCTCCGGCGAGCCGTACACGCTCTCGCCGCGGCAGCTCTCGGCCACGCTGATGCTCACCACCGGCGGCATGACCGGGCGGCTGGACAAGCTGGAACGGGCCGGGCTGCTGCGCCGCTCCCCCGACCCGCACGACCGCCGGGGGCTGCAAGTCACGCTCACCGACCGGGGTCTCGAGCTGATCGACGAGGCGGTCGGCGCGGGCCTCGACGCCCAGACCGAGGCACTGGCCTCCCTCGACGCGGAACGGGCCGGTCAGCTGGCGGGCCTGCTGCGGGACCTCCTCGCCGGTACGGAGAAGTAGGGGGCGCCGGCGCGAACACAAGGGCGCCGTCCCCTCCGCGTACGTGCGGTGGGGCGGCGCCCTCGGTGAAGCGGGGGGGCGGGAGGTCAGGCCTTCGCGCCGACCTTCGCCTTCGCCTTGGTCTTGGCCTTGGAGCCGGGGGTCGACACCCGGTGGTCCGGGTGGGACCGGTCCAGGACCATGATCAGACCCGCGATGATCGCGAACAGGGCGATCGGGGCCAGGACGTAGAGACCCAGCGTCTCGACGACGCTCAGGCCGGTGCCGGGGTCGTCGCCGTCGTCGCGCGTCAGCGCGAGCGCGGGGGACGACATGAGCAGCATCATCAGCGTCGTACCGGCTGCCAGGGCGCCGGCGCGCAGGGCGTTCTTCTTGTCCACGGTGCCAAGTTAGCGAACGGTCCGCGCGCCCGCGCGCCCGGGGTGCCCGTACGGGGCCCGCGGGCGTCCGGCACGGCCGCCCCGCTCAGCCGTCCCGGTCGCCGCCGCGTCGCCGTACGGCATCTCCTACGGCCTCTGCCGCGGGGTCGCGCACGACGTCGATCAGGGCGTGCAGCCGGGGCGAGCCGGCCAGGTCCTCCAGCGTCACCGGGCGGCCCTCGGCGTCGGCGACGGGCAGCCGCCAGTTGGGGTACTGGTCCCAGGTGCCGGGCAGGTTCTGCGGGCGGCGGTCGCCGACGGCGTCCGGCAGCCAGATGCCGACCATGCGGGCGGGGGTGCGCAGCAGGAAGCGGTGCACGGCCTGGATCTCCGCCTCCTCGGCGGGCGTCCCGGTGTCGCCGCCGGTGCCGTGCAGCAGCCCGAGCCGGGTCAGTACGTGGAGCCACTCCGCGGTGTCCGCGGCCGCCCCGGCGCGTTCTTCCTCCAGCGGGCGGGTGAGCAGGCCCAGCCGGTCGCGGAGTTCGACGTGCTCGCCGGTAAGGCGGGCGGCGGTGGACGGCAGGTCGTGGGTGGTGGCGGTGGCCAGGCAGTCGGCGCGCCACCGTTCGGGCGGCAGGGGGCGGCCGTCGCCGGTCCAGTCCCGTTCGAACCACAGCACCGAGGTGCCCAGGACCCCGCGTTCGCGCAGCGCCTCGCGCACTCCGGGCTCCACGGTGCCCAGATCCTCGCCGATGACGACGGCCCCGGCCCGATGGGCCTCCAGGACCAGGACGGCGAGCATGGCCTCGGCGTCGTAGTGGACGTAGGTGCCCTCGGTGGGCGGCCGGCCCTCGGGCACCCACCAGAGCCGGAACAGGCCCATGACGTGGTCGACGCGCAGCGCCCCGGCGTACCGGAACAGGCCGCGCAGCAGTCCCCGGAACGGCGCGTACCCGGACGCGGCCAGGCGGTCCGGGCGCCAGGGCGGCAATCCCCAGTCCTGGCCGCGGGAGTTGAAGGCGTCGGGCGGCGCTCCCACCGACATCCCGGCGGCGAAGTAATCCTGTTGGGCCCACGAGTCGGCGCCGCGCGGGTGCACGCCGACGGCGAGGTCGTGGACGATCCCGACCGGCATGCCGGCCTCGCGGGCGGTGCGCTGGGCGGCGGTGAGCTGGGTGTCGGTGAGCCAGGTGAGCCGGGAGTGGAAGTCGACGCGGTCCATCAGCTCGCGGCGGGCCCGGTCGGTGTCGGCCGAGCGGGGGTCGCGCAGACCCTCCGGCCAGCGGTGCCAGTCCGAGCCGTGGACCTCGGCGAGCGCGCACCAGGTGGCGTGGTCCTCCAGGGCGGTGCCCTGTTCGGCGAGGTAGTCGCAGTAGGCGGCGCGGCGGCCGGGGCCCAGGGGGACCTCGTGGAGCAGTTCCAGGGCCTCGCGCTTCAGCTCCCACACGGCGTCCCGGTCGATCAGGGCGTCCTTCTCCAGGACGCCCTCGCGCAGCCGCCCGGCCCGCTCCCGCAGCGTCCGGGCGCGCTGCTGGTCGGTGACGTACGCGAACTCGGGCACGTCCTCGATCCGCAGGTGCACCGGGTCCGGGAAGCGGCGCGAGGACGGCCGGTACGGCGACGGGTCGGTGGGGGCGCCGGGTACGGCCGCGTGCAACGGGTTGACCTGGACGAATCCGGCGCCGAGGGAGCGACCGGCCCAGGCGGCGAGTTCACCGAGGTCGCCGAGGTCGCCCATGCCCCAGGAGCGGCGGGAGAGGACGGAGTAGAGCTGGACGAGAAGCCCGTGGGAGCGGGCGGTGGGAGCGGGCAGCCGGGCGGGCGCGACGATCAGACGGGCCTGGGCGGTACGGCCGTCGGGCGCGGTGGCGGTCAGCCGGTGCACCCCGTGCGCGAGCCCCTCGACCCCGTCGCGGCGCTCGCCCTGCTCGGTCTCGACGCGCAGCCGGGTGCCCGCGGGCAGGGCGGCCAGCGCGGCCGGGGTGCCGCCGCCGGCCCAGCGGACGACGGTGGGCGGCAGCAGCCGTTCGCGCAGCTCGGTCTCGCGGGCGGCGAGCGCGGCCCGTAGGGCCCCGGGGCCGCTCGTGTCCACGCCGAGGGCGGCCAGCGCGAGGGTGACGGCGGTGGCCGAGGCCGGGACGGTGCGGTCCGGGGAGGGGCGGTAGGAGGTGGCGACGCCGTGCAGGGCGGCGAGCCTGGTCAGATCCTCGGGAAGGTCCTCGGCGGGCGGCTCGGCCGGCTGGGCTGCGGGCATCTGCTTCCTCTACGACCTCGTGGGTTCCGGGACGGCGAAGGAGGGGCCGCCCTGCTCCGGCACGTCGGCCGTGAGTTCGGGCGAGGACTCGCTGGTCAGCGGCACGGCGTCGGCGAACGGCGACTCACTGGTGAGGGGCTCGGCGTCGGGCAGCGGCGGTTCGCTGGTCAGCGGGGTCTCGGCGCAGCTGCCGGTGGCGCCGAAGACGCAGTAGTGCGGGGTCTCGGAGGCGGCGGAGGGCTCCGCCCAGGGAGTGGACGGCTCCGCCACGGGTTTGGAGGGGGCCGGCAGCAGAAGGGGTGCCAGTGCAGCCACGGGGGTCTCCTTTGGATCAGGCTCTGGGTCGGACGGTGGCTCGAACGATGGTTCGGGCTCGTGATCGGGCTCTTGATCGGGCTCTGGTTGGGGCTCTGGTTCGGGCTCCGGGTGAGGCGTCGCGCCGAGCGCGCTTGTGGCGAGTTACGCCAGCCCCTACCCAGTCCGCGGCCGGACAGACGCCCCAATACCGCCAACGTGACCCTGGTCACACCCACCCCCTTCTGAATGCCTACAGACCCGGCCAAAAAAACACGTAACCCGGGCACGGATCACCCAAACCGGTCACGCGTGCGCACCCCGCTCCGACACTCCCCGCTCCAGCTATTCACTCAGTACATGTACTCGGTGAATACTGAGCCGCATGAGCACCCGTCACATCCTCCTGGGTCTGCTCGCTTCGGGGCCGAGCCACGGTTACGACCTCAAGCGACGCCACGACGAACGCTTCCCCCAGGCCCGCCCGCTGGCGTTCGGGCAGGTCTACACGACCCTCCAGCGTCTGGTCCGGGACGGGCTGGCCGAGGTCGACGGCACCGCCTCGGACGGCGGTCCCGAGCGGACCGCGTACCGCGCCACGGACGAGGGTGCGCGCGAACTGGCGCGCTGGGCGGGCGAGATCGCGCCGCCCGCGCCCTTCGTGACCAACGAGATCTTCGCCAAGGTCGTCGTCTCGATTCTCACCGACGGCGACGCGGGCGCCCTTCTGCTGGCCCAGCGCGCCGCCCACATGGGCCGGATGCGGGAACTCACGGCGCTCAAGACGGCCCCGGACACGGACCTCACGACCGTGCTCTCGGCCGACTACGCCCTCACCCACCTGGACGCCGACCTCCGTTGGATGACCACGACGGCGGCCCGGCTCACCACCCTGACCACGGAGGTCCGTACGGCATGACACACGGGGACACGCACATGGCCTCGCACGGCACCGGGGCGCAGCCGCTGCTCACGGCCCGCGAACTGGTGAAGGCGCACGGCAGGACCGAGGCCCTGCGCGGCGCCTCCCTCGACCTGCGGGCCGGGGAGATCCTCGCCGTCACCGGGACCAGCGGCAGCGGGAAGTCGACGCTGCTGCACTGCCTGGCCGGGATCGTCCGGCCGGACGCCGGTTCGGTGACGTACGGCGGCCTGCGGCTGGACCAGCTGCCGGAGAAGCGGCTGAGCGAGCTGCGGCGCACCGACTTCGGCGTGGTCTTCCAGTTCGGACAGCTGATCCCGGAGCTGACGGCACTGGACAACGTGGCGCTGCCGCTGCTCCTGGCCGGCACCGCCCGCACCGAGGCCCGGACGCGGGCGGCGGCATGGCTGGAGCGGTTCGGGGTGCGCGGGCAGGAGGAGCTGCGGCCGGGCGAGATGAGCGGCGGGCAGGCGCAGCGGGCGGCGCTGGCCCGCGCGCTGGTCACCGGGCCGAAGGCGGTGTTCGCGGACGAGCCGACCGGTGCGCTGGACTCACTGGCGACCGAGGAGGTGATGACCGCGCTGGCGCACACGGCCCGGGAGTCGGGCACCGCGGTGCTGCTGGTCACGCACGACGCCCAGGTGGCCGCGTACGCGGACCGCGAGGTCCGGCTGCGGGACGGCGCCGTGTCCCCGCTGGAGGTGACGGCGTGAGCACGCTGACCTCCGACCTGCGACTGGCCCGGCAGCTCGTCCACGGCTCGGACCGCAAGGAGTGGTGGCGGATCGCGCTGACGGCGGCGGGCGCGGCGGCGGCGACGGGCTTCGCCCTGGCGGCGGTCGCGCTCGCGTCGGTCCCGGCCGGTTACTCCGTCTCCCACTTCCACGGCCTGCTGTCCGGTTCCGGCACCCGCGACGGGGTCATCAGCGGTCTGCTCCTGCTGCTGGTGCCGGTGCTGGCCTTCCTCGGCCAGTGCGCGCGGATCGGTGCCGTGCACCGCGACCGGCGGCTGGCCGGACTGCGGCTGGCCGGAGCGGCCCCGGGGCAGGTGCGCCGGATCGCCGCGCTGGAGACCGGGCTGGCGTGTCTGCTGGGCTCGGCGGTGGCGACGGTCTTCTCCGTCCTGTTCGTACTGCGGTTGTGGAGCGGTCCGACCGCCGCGACCTGGCTGGGCTTCGTCCTGGTCGCGGTCGGCGTCCCGGCGCTGGGCGCGGTGGCGGGTGCGGTGGCACTGCGCCGGGTGGTGGCCTCGCCGCTGGGCCGGGTGCGCCGGGTGGCCCGGAGCACGGGCCGTGGACCGGGGCTGCTGTTCCTGAGCGGACTGGCGGTGCTGGTGGCAGTGGCACCGCTCGCCCTGAACGAGGGGCACGTCGCGGGCGACCGCTTCGGCTGGCGCACCCCGTTGACCGTCTTCTGCCTCGTGGTCGCGCTGGGCGCGGGTGTGGTGTGGCTGGCCGGTGCCACGGCGCGGTTCACGGGCGGCCTGCTGGCCGTGCGGGCCCGCACGGCGGCGCCGCTCCTCGCGGCGGAACGGCTGCGCGACGACCCGTGGGCCCCGGCCCGCACCCATGCCGCGGTCCTGCTGGTGACGGTCGCCGGTACGGCCTTCCTCTGCGTCCGGCACGCCATGCTCACCGACCTGCGTGCCACGGAGCCGGGGAACCGCGCCGCCGACATGGCGTACTACACGACCGGCCTGGACCTGACCGGCGCGGCCGTCCTCGTCGCCCTGGCGATCGCCCTGTCCGGCCTCGCCGTGGGCACCGCCGAGTCCCTGACCACCCGCCGCCGGACCCTGGCCGCCCAGGTCGCCGCCGGGGTCCCCCGCACGGTCCTGCACCGCGCCCTCCTCCTGGAGACCGCCCTCCCCCTGGCCCCCGCCCTGCTGCTGGCCGGCGCCGGGGGCCTGGCCATCGGCGTCTGGTACGCCTCCCTCACCGGCGACGGCTCCCTCCCGTGGACGGCCCTCCTGGTCGCCCCGGCGGTGTACGCGTCCTGCCTGCTCTCGGCGGCCACGTCCCTGCCCCTCCTGGACCGGTCGGTACGGCCGGGGGAGCTGCGGTACGTGTGACGGTGCCGGGACACGAGTCCGGTCGCCGTGACCGAACGCGGCGGACGGGTGTCACACCTGCGCGTAGCCACCGTCGGCGAAGAACTCGGCACCATTGACGTAACTCGACGCGTCCGAGGCGAGGAACGTCGTCAGGGCGGCGATCTCCTCGGGTTCGGCGAGCCGGCCGAGCGGGACTTCGCCTTCGGCCTGCTGGAGAGCCTCGGGCGGGAGCAGCTCCAGCAGACCGGGGGTGCGCGTCGCGCCCGGGGACACGACGTTGACCCGGAAGCCGTGCGTGCGCGAGCTGAGGGCCCAGCCACGGGCGAGGTTGCGGATGGCGGCCTTCGACGCCCCGTAGACCTCGAGTCCCTGGGTGGGCCGTGTCGAGGCGGTCGAACCCGTCAGGATCACCGAAGCGTTGGAGCTGAGCAGCGGCAGCGCCTGCTGCAAGGTGAAGATCGTTCCCTTGACGTTGACGGCGAACATCGAGTCGATCAGTTCCTCCGTCACCTCCCCGAACGGAGCCACGGTGCCGATGCCGGCGTTGGCGACCAGCACGTCGATGCGGCCGGCCCGGTCGCGCACCGTGCCGTAGAACGCGTCGAGGTCCGCGGGCACGGAGACATCACAGACCACGCCGGTCACGGCAGGTCCGAGCTCGGCGGTCGCGGCCTCGAGCGCGTCCTTGCGGCGACCGGTGACGAAGACCCTGGCGCCCTCGTCGCGGAAGGCGCGTGCGGTCGCGAATCCGATGCCGGTGCTGCCCCCGGTGACCACGGCGATCTTGCCCGTGAGTGATGTGCCCATTCGTCCCACCTCGTTTGATTGGCCCTTCAGGTAGTCGCAACACTAATTGTTACGACAGCCTGTCGCAACCTTCGTTGTTACGACTGCGTCGTCGTAACATGAAGCGTTGCGGCCGGGAGGAGGGACTCATGAGCGCCAACAGCAGGTTGACCATTGCCGCCCACGCGCTGGCCTGGATCGGCCTCTACCAGCGCCAGGGCCATGAGGTCGCCACCTCCGAGCAGATCGCGGCCAGCGCGAACACCAACCCCGTGGTGATCAGGCGGCTGCTGGGCGAGCTGCGCAGGTCCGGGCTCGTGGAGTCCCGACGGGGTGTGGGCGCGGGCTGGTCGCTGGCGCGCGAGCTGGGGTCGATGACCCTGCTCGACGTGTACGAGGCAGTGGAACCCGGCCCGCTGTTCGCGATGCACCGCACCACCCCGGACCAGGGATGCGTGGTGGGTCACGGCATCCAGCCGGCGATGCAGGGCATCTACGAGGGCATCGAGGAGACCGTGCGGCAGGAGCTGGCCCGCGTCACGCTCGACGACGTACTCCGGAACGTGCTCGCGACACCTCGCTAGCCTCCCCGTCGGGCGCCGAAGACGGTTGCCCGCCGACCGCGAAGTGAGGGTGACGGGCATGGTCCGTGACCCGTTCTTCCTGCCGGTCGCGGTTCAGACGGTGGGGAGGATGCCGCCGTCGACGCGGAACTGCGCGCCGGTGAGCCACTTCGCGCGGCCGGAGGCGAGGAAGGCGATCATCTCGGCGACGTCCTCGGGATCCCCGGGGCGGCCCAGGGGGACCTTCAGGTGGTCCACAAGCTGCCGGGTGACCTCGTCGGTGGTCGTGCCCTGCTGCTCGGCCATGTGGCGCAGGTGGGCGGTGGCGCCGTCGGTGACGACGAAGCCGGGAAGGACGCACACCACGCGCACGCCGTGCTCACCGACCTCGGTGGCCAGCTCACGGCTGTAGGTGTTCAGCGCGGCCTTGGCGGCGGCGTAGGACGCCTCGGTGCGCTGGGGCAGTTGGCTGGCGATCGAGGAGACGTGCACCACCACGCCGGAGCCTCGCTCGACCATCCCCGGCACCAGAGCCCGGTCCAGGCGCACCGCGCCGAGGAGGTTCATCTCCAGGTCCGCCCGCCAGGACGCGTCGGAGCGGCTCAGGGTCGGAGCCGGCGCGCTCGCCGCTCCGGCGTTGTTCACGAGTACGTCCACACCGCCCACGTGCTCGACGACGCGGCGACCGAGGTCGGCCACGCCCTGCTCGGTGGACAGGTCGGCGGCGAGGAACGTGGCGCCGCTGTCCACGGCGGGCGGGGTGCGGGAGGCCGTCAGCACGGTCGCGCCGGCGGAGACGAACCGGCGCACGGTCGCCTCGCCCAGTCCGCGGCTGCCACCGGTGACCAGCACGCGCAGGCCGTCCAGACTCCTGTCGGTGTTCGGCACGGGAGATCCCCTCAGTAAAGTGAACCTGACTCCGGAAACCGTACACCTAAACGGAGTCGGACTCACCTTATGGAGGTTTCGTTGACGACAGCACGCCCGTTGCGCCGGGACGCGCGGCGCAACCGCGAGGCACTGCTGGCCGCGGCCCGCGAGGCGTTCCTCGACGGCGACACCGACGCGCACGTGGAGGACATCGCGCGCAGCGCCGGGGTGGCCGTCGGGACGCTCTACCGCCACTTCGAGACCCGCGACGCACTGATCGAGGAGGTCTACCGCAAGGAGGTCGACGATCTGTGTGCCGCCCCCGACCAGCTGCTGGGTCAGTACGCTCCGGCGGAGGCCCTGCGCCGCTTCCTGCTGCTGCTCGTCGACCACGCCGCTGTGGGCAAGGGGATGTCCGTGGCACTGGAGAGCATCATGGCCGGCGAGTCACCGGTCTTCGAGGACGCCCGCTCCCGCATGGGCGACGCCCTCACCCGGCTGCTCGACGCCGGCATCGCGGCCGGCACCGTCCGCGACGACGTCTCCGGCCCCACCCTGCTGCGGGCCCTCGGCGGCGTCTGCGCCCTGCGCGTGAGGGAAGGCTGGCTGGACGAGGCCCGGACCATCGCCGGCCTCCTCCTCGACGGCCTGCGACACGGTGCTCCGCGCACGGCGTGAGGAAGCGCATGACGTCACTGCCGCATCGCCTCGTCCAGACGCTCGACCGGTTCAACGCCGCTCACCCCTGGGACCACAACGCCCACTACCACCGCTGGATCCTGCGGCAGCTCCCCCGCCGGTTCGGCAGCGCGCTGGACGTCGGTTGCGGCACCGGTGACCTGGTCCGCCTGCTCGCCGCCCGCGCCGACGAGGTCCACGGCGTCGACTCCGATCCCGTGATCACCTCGCGGGCGCGCACACTGACCCCGGAGGGGACGGCGGTGTCCTTCAGCGTCGCGGACGCCCCGACGGGACTGCCCGCAGGGCCGTACGACGTCATCACCTGCGTCGCCACCCTCCACCACCTGCCGTTGACCGAGGCCCTCGACGCCTTCCGCAGCCGCCTCGCTCCCGGCGGCACCCTGGTCGTCGTCGGCCTCTACCGGCCGCGGACCGCCACGGACCACCTGCTGGGCGCGGCCGCCGTCCTCCCCAATGCCGCCATCGGATGGCTCAAGAACGAAGGCCGGAGCGCCGCCCCGCCCACCTCGATGACCGCCCGGACCCGCCCCGCCGGCATGCCGTTCGCCGACATCGCCGAAGCGGCCCGCACAGTGCTGCCCGGCACCCGGCTGCGCCGGCGCCTCTTCTGGCGCTGCACACTCACGTGGCGCCGCCCCTGAGCGGCCTGCCGGCCCGACTCCCCCGCGAACCTCGCCCACGCCTGCGGCGCGAGCCGGAGCAGCGGTCCGTCGGCGGCGTTCTTGCCCTCCGGCAAGGAGGCCGCGTTGCCCGAGCCGGTCGGGATCGCCCCGGACGCCGCGCCGCCGAAGAAGAACTGGGTGCGCTGAGCCGAAGCAAGCGGAGGCCCGGACGTCAGGCGGAAATGCCGTCGATCCGGGCCATGGCGTCCTCCGCGCCGTACGGCTGCAAGTACGGCAACCAGCGCGGGTCCCGGTGGCCGGTGCCGATGATGCGCCAGGCCAGACCGGTGGGCGGGGCCGGTTTGTGGCGCAGGCGCCAGCCCAGCTCGACCAGATGGCGGTCGGCCTTGACGTGGTTGCAGCGGCGGCAGGACGCCACCACGTTGTCCCACGCGTGCAGACCCCCGCGGCTGCGCGGGATGACGTGGTCGACGCTGGTGGCGACGGCACCGCAGTACATGCAGCGGCCTCCGTCGCGGGCGAACAGGGCACGGCGGGTGAGCGGGACGGGGCCCCGGTAGGGCACCCGCACGAACCGCTTGAGCCGGACCACGCTGGGTGCGGGCACGGTGACGGTCGCGCTGTGCAGAAAGGCGCCGGACTCCTCGAGGCACACGGCCTTGTTCTCCAGGACGAGGACGAGCGCGCGGCGGAGCGGTACGACGCCGAGTGGCTCGTACGACGCGTTGAGGACCAGGACATGCGGCACGGGTGCCTCCTTGGGCGTCGGCGGCGCGTGGCTCGCGCCGGGACGATCTGGTTCAGTCTCCCCTCATGCCTGGTCGTAGCGCCACCATGTCCCGGTAACGGGCTGGGAGTGTTTTCGACCACACGGCGCCGGTGGCCGCGGGCGTGACCAGTTCAGGCGTGGGTGAGCAGTGTCTCGCCCGCCCGTTTCGGGCCGAACCGCGTCCGGTGCCCCGTTAGTGTGGTGCATCTGCCCGTCCGGTGACCTTTCCGTGACCTTGGACCGGACCTCGGACCGGACCGCGCAGGACGGGCCGCCGCATCTGGAGGTTTCCGCCGTGTCCCTGTCCGCCGCCGTCCCGCCCCTGCTGGCCGCCGGTTCGTCGCCCTCGCCGTCGCCGTCCCCGACGGCCCCGACCGTGCCCTCCTTGAAGGAAGCCCACGAGAGCGCGACCAACGCCGCGGGCTGGGTCGAGGAGAACTGGTCGACGTGGCTCGCGATCGGACTGCGGGTGCTGCTGATCGTGGTGATCGCGCTGGTGCTGCGCGCCGTGGTGCGGCGGGCGATCACCAAGCTCATAGAGCGGATGAACCGCAGGACCGGGTCGTCGACCGGCACCGCGCTGAGCGGACTGCTGGTCAACGCCGAGCGGCGCCGGCAGCGCTCGGAGGCCATCGGGTCCGTACTGCGCTCGGTGGCGAGCTTCCTCATCCTCGGCACCGCCGCCCTGATGGTGCTCGGCACCTTCCAGATCAACCTCGCGCCGCTGCTGGCCTCCGCCGGTGTCGCCGGCGTCGCCATCGGTTTCGGCGCCCGCAACCTGGTCACCGACTTCCTGTCCGGCGTCTTCATGATCCTGGAGGACCAGTACGGCGTCGGCGACAGCATCGACGCGGGGGTGGCCTCCGGCGAGGTCATCGAGGTCGGGCTGCGGGTGACCAAGCTGCGCGGCGTCGACGGCGAGATCTGGTACGTCCGCAACGGCGAGGTCAAGCGCATCGGCAACCTCTCCCAGGGCTGGTCCACGGCCGGCGTCGACGTGACCGTCCGCTCCGACCAGGACCTGGACCAGGTGAAGGAGACCCTCTCCGCGGTCGGCGAGCGGATGAGCAAGGAAGAGCCCTGGAACGAGATGCTCTGGGGGCCGATCGAGACCCTCGGGCTGGATTCCGTCCTGCTGGACTCGATGGTGGTGCGGGTGTCCGCGAAGACCATGCCCGGCAAGTCGCTCACCGTCGAGCGCGAGCTGCGCTGGCGCATCAAGCGGGCCTTCGACGCGGCCGGCATCGCGATCGTCGGCGGCGCCACCGTCCCGCTGGAGGGCGCCCCGGCCCTCGCCGACCCGGCGGCGGGCGTCGCGGCGCCGTCGGCGTACGCGAGCACCGTCTCGCCGCAGTCCATGGCGGCCTCCCCCATTCCGCCGCCCAGCACCAGCAAGTAACCGGCCCGGCCCGCCCGCCCCGCGCTTGCCGCCCCCGAGGTAACGACTGCGTTGCCTCGGGGGCGGTCTCTTGACGGCTCCTCGCGGGCGGGCCTACGTTCTCCAGCCAACAGGAAACTTTCCTAACAGACGCGCCACGGGCGTCCCGCCGGAACGTTTCCCGTGATCCACGCGGTGGACTTCCCCCACCGCCCCTGAAAAGCTGAGCGGTCGAGAGGCAGGTGTGGACACGCATGGCAGGAACCGCCGGTACGCCGGGCACCCCGCGCGTCCTGCGCGCCATGAACGACCGGGCCGCCCTCGACCTCCTGCTGGAGCACGGGCCGCTGTCCCGGACCCGGATCGGCAAGCTGACCGGGCTGTCGAAGCCGACCGCCTCGCAACTGTTGGCCCGGCTGGAGGCGGCGGGGCTGGTCCTGGCGGGGGGCACGACCGAGGGGCGTCCGGGGCCCGGCGCCCAGCTCTACGAGGTGAACCCGGCCGCCGCGTACGCCGCGGGGCTCGACGTCACCCCGGGCCGCCTCCTGGCGGCGGTCGCCGACGCCACCGGGCGCACGGTCGGCCGGTACGAGCTGCCCACCCCGGGCCGCCGCCCCGCAGTCCCCGTCGTGCAGCAGGTCACCGACGCGCTCGACGGCGCGGTGAAGGCGGCCGGGCTCGCCCGCGGCGACCTCCACCGCCTCGTCATCGGCACGCCCGGCGCCTTCGACCCGGGGACCGGGCGGCTGCGCTACGCCTCCCACCTGCCCGGCTGGCACTCCCCCGCCCTCCTGGACGAACTCGCCGCCGCCCTGCCGATGCCGGTGGAGTACGAGAACGACGTGAACCTCGCCGCCGTCGCCGAACAGCGCCTCGGCGCGGCCCGGGGACACGAGGACTTCGTCCTGCTGTGGAACCAGGAGGGCCTGGGTGCCGCCCTGGTCCTCGGCGGCCGGCTGCACCGCGGCTGGACCGGCGGCGCCGGCGAGGTCGGGTTCCTGCCGGTGCCGGGGGCCCCGCTGGTCCGCAAGGTCAGCCGTACCGGCAGCGGCGGCTTCCAGGAGCTGGCCGGTTCCCAGGCCCTGCCGGGACTGGCCCGGGAGCTGGGGGTCGCCGACGTGCCCTCGGGGCCGTACACCGAGGCCGCCGCCGCCCTGGTGGCCCGCGCGGCACGGGCCGACGCCGACGACGCCCCGCACCGCCGGCTGCTCCAGACCTACGCCACCCGCCTGGCCACCGGCCTCGCCTCCCTCGTCTCGGTCCTCGACCCCGAGCTGGTGGTCCTCAGCGGCACCTCGCTCACCGCCGGCGGCGAGGCGCTGCGCGACCTGGTCCGGGACGAGCTGGAGGAACTGGCCGCCTCCCGGCCCCGGCTCGCCGTCGGTGACGTGACCGAGCACCCCGTCCTGCGCGGCGCACTGGAGAGCGCGCTCGCGACCACCCGCGACGAGGTCTTCGACACCTCGCGCTGACCCCCGCGCCCCCGCGCCCCTGACTCACCTCACCCACTCGCTCGCCCCACCCCTCGCCCCGTCCCTGCCCGACCCTGCCCCTGGGAGCCCCGCCATGACCGGAATATCCAGAAAAGCGACGTACGCGGTCGTCGCCTCCGCCTCCCTCGCCCTGCTCGCCACCGCCTGTACCGGCCAGTCCGAATCCGGCGCCTCCGACGACCCGAACGCCGAGACCACCATCACCTTCTGGCACGGCTGGAGCGCGCCCGCCGAGGTGAAGGCCGTCCAGGCCAACGTGGACCGCTTCGAGAAGGCGCACCCCAACATCAAGGTGAAGGTCGTCGGCAACATCAACGACGACAAGCTCAACCAGGCCCTGCGCGCGGGCGGGTCGAGCGGCCCCGACGTGGTGTCCTCGTTCACCACGTCCAACATCGGCAAGTTCTGCTCCTCGGGCGCCTTCCTCGACCTGAAGCCGTTCGTCGAGAAGTCGAAGCTCGACCTGGACGCGCTCATCCCGAAGCCGATGCTGGACTACACCCAGTTCGAGGGCACGCGCTGCGCCCTGCCCCTGCTCGGCGACGCCTACGGCCTCTACTACAACAAGGACGCCTTCGAGGCGGCCGGGATCAAGGCCCCGCCGAAGACCTGGTCCGAGTTCGCCCAGGTGGCGAAGAAGCTGACGAAGACCAAGGGCGACGGGTACCAGCAGCTCGGCTTCATGCCGAACTACCACGGCTACGAGACCGTCGTCGACCACTACATGTCCCAGTGGGACCACGCCTACTTCGACCAGGACGGCAGGTCCAGCGTCGCCGAGGACCCGGCGTTCGCGGAGATGTTCACGTACCAGAAGAAGCTCGTCGACGACCTCGGCGGCTTCGAGAAGCTGGAGAAGTACCGCAACACCTTCGGTGACGAGTGGGGCGCCAAGCACCCCTTCCAGACCGGCCAGGTGGCCATGCAGCTGGACGGCGAGTGGCGGCTCGGCATGGCGAAGGACGCGGGCGTCGACTTCGAGATCGGCACCGCGCCGATGCCCGTCGCCGACGACGAGGTGGCCGAGTACGGCAAGGGCTTCCTGTCCGGCACCGTCATGGGCATCGCCCCGCAGAGCAAGAAGCAGAACGCCGCGTGGGAGCTGGTGAAGTACATGACGACCGACACCGGGGCCGTCGTCGCCTTCGCCAACGCTATCCGCAACGTGCCCTCCACCTTCCCGGCCCTCAAGTCCCCCGACCTGAAGACCGATCCGGCGTTCAAGACCTTCCTGGACATCGCCCAGCACCCCGAGTCGAACTCCCCGCCCGCCTCCGTCAACGGCGCCACCTACCAGCTGACCCTCCAGGACTTCGGCTACCAGTACGAGTCGGGCAAGGTGAAGGACCTCAAGGCCGGTCTGGAGAAGACCGCCGCGCAGATCGACCGCGACATCGCGCAGGCGAAGTAGCGGTCCATGGCCACCAACACGCTCCGCGCGAAGCGCCGTTCCTCGGCGCTTCGGACGGCGGCCTTCATGTCGCCGTGGCTCGTCGGGTTCGGCGTCTTCTTCGCCTATCCCCTGGTGTCCACCGTGTACTTCTCGCTGATGAAGTACGACGGCTTCGGCGTCCCGGAGTTCCGGGGCCTGGAGAACTGGGCGTACGTCTTCCAGGACTACCCGCTGTTCTGGCCCGCCCTGCGCAACACCCTCTGGCTGGTCCTGGTGATGGTGACCTGCCGGGTGGTGTTCGGGCTCGGGGTCGGGCTGCTCATCACGAAGATCAGGACGGGCGCCGGGGTCTTCCGGACCCTCTTCTACCTGCCCTACCTCGCGCCGCCCGTCGCCGCGACGCTGGCCTTCGTCTTCCTCCTCAACCCCGGTACGGGGCCGGTCAACTCGGTCCTGGAGGGGCTGGGAGTACCGGCGCCCGGCTGGTTCACGGACTCCGCCTGGTCCAAGCCGGCGCTGACCGCGCTCGCCGTGTGGGGTGTGGGCGACCTCATGGTGATCTTCATGGCGGCGCTGCTCGACGTGCCGAAGGAGCAGTACGAGGCGGCCGAGCTGGACGGGGCCTCGGCCTGGCAGCGGTTCCGGTTCGTGACGCTGCCGAACATCTCGCCGATCGTGCTGTTCGCCGTGGTCACGGGCGTGATCCAGACCATGCAGTACTACACGCAGCCGCTGGTCGCCGGGAAGGTCGCCTCCGGGATCATCGGCGGCTCCGGGCAGTCCTTCGAGCCCGGCTATCCCGACAAGTCGACCCTCACCCTCCCCCAGCTCGTCTACAACCTCGGCTTCCAGCGCTTCGACTACGGCTCCGCCTGTGTGGTCGCGCTCGTACTGTTCGCTCTCGCCATGGCGTTCACGGCGCTGCTGATGCGCCGCCGGGGCGGTCTGATCCAGGCAGGTGACCGATGACCACCCAGGTACCGACGGCTCGAGTGCCGGTCCGGCCCACCGCGGCCGGCGGCCCGCCGCCCACCGAGGAGCGCACCGCCCGCCGGCGCGTGCTGCTGCACTGGATCGCCGTCCACTCCCTCGGCGTGGCCGCCGCGCTCTTCTTCACGCTGCCGTTCGTGTTCGTGGTGCTCACCTCGCTGATGAGCGACCAGCAGGCCCTCACCCGGGATCTGTGGCCGCACACCTGGGAGTGGGGCAACTACCGCGCCGTCCTGGACACGCCCGGCTTCCTCACCTGGTGGAAGAACACGCTGTTGTACGCGGGCCTCGGCACCGTGCTCACCGTGGCGTCCTCGATCCCGGTGGCGTACGCGCTGGCCAAGTTCCGCTTCCGGGGGCGGCACCTGTCCCTGATGCTGGTGATCTCGATGATGATGCTGCCCCCGCAGGTGATCATCATCCCGATGTACCTGTTCTGGGCGAAGCAGCTGGACCTGTCCGGCACGCTGTGGCCGCTGATCATCCCGATGGCCTTCGGCGACGCCTTCTCCATCTTCCTGCTGCGCCAGTTCCTTCTGACCATCCCGGACGAGTACCTGGACGCGGCGAAGGTCGACGGCTGCGGGGAGCTGCGCACCCTGCTGAAGGTCGTCCTGCCGATGGCGAAGCCGGGCATCGCGGCGGTAGCCCTCTTCCAGTTCTTCTACGCCTGGAACGACTACTTCGGCCCCCAGATCTACGCCTCCGAGAACCCCGGCGCCTGGACCCTCTCCTACGGCCTGGAGTCCTTCAAGGGCGCCCACCACACCGACTGGAACCTCACCATGGCCGCGACCGTGCTGGTCATGGCCCCCGTGATCCTCGTGTTCTTCTTCGCGCAGAAGGCGTTCGTCGAGGGCGTCACACTGACCGGAGTAAAGGGTTGATGACTGCATGAAACTCACCGTGGTCGGCGGCGGTTCGACCTACACGCCCGAACTGATCGACGGCTTCGCCCGGTTGCGGGACACCCTGCCCGTCGAGGAACTCGTCCTCGTCGACCCGGCGGCGGACCGGCTGGAGCTGGTGGGCGGCCTCGCCCGGCGCATCTTCGCCAAACAGGGCCACGACGGGCGCGTGGTCACCACCTCCGACCTGGACGCGGCCGTCGACGGCGCCGACGCCGTACTGCTCCAGCTGCGCGTCGGCGGACAGGCGGCCAGGCAGCAGGACGAGACCTGGCCGCTGGAGTGCGGCTGCGTCGGGCAGGAAACGACCGGCGCGGGCGGGCTCGCCAAGGCACTGCGCACCGTGCCGGTGGTGCTGGACATCGCCGAGCGGGTGCGCCGGGCCAACCCGGACGCCTGGATCATCGACTTCACCAACCCGGTCGGCATCGTCACCCGCGCCCTGCTCCAGGCCGGGCACCGGGCGGTCGGGCTGTGCAACGTGGCGATCGGACTGCAACGGAAGTTCGCCGGGCTGCTCGGGGTGACGCCCGCCGACGTCCACCTGGACCACGTCGGCCTCAACCACCTCACCTGGGAGACCGGCGTGCGGCTCGGCGGCCAAGAGGGCGAGGACGTGCTGCCCCGCCTGCTGGCCGAGCACGGGGAGGCGGTCGCCGCCGACCTGCGCCTGCCCCGCCCGCTCCTGGACCGCCTGGGCGTCGTCCCCTCCTACTACCTGCGCTACTACTACGCCCACGACGAGGTCGTCGACGAGCTGCGCACCAAGCCGTCGCGGGCCGCCGAGGTCGCGGAGATGGAGCGGCAGCTCCTCGAGATGTACGGCGACCCGGCCCTGGACGAGAAGCCCGAGCTGCTCGCCAAGCGCGGCGGCGCCTACTACTCCGAGGCCGCCGTCGACCTCGCCGCCGCCCTGCTCGGCGGTACGGGCTCCCCGTACCAGGTGGTGAACACCTACAACCGGGGCACGCTGCCCTTCCTGCCCGACGACGCGGTGATCGAGGTGCCGGCGGCGGTGGGCGGCAAGGGCGCCGCCCCGCTGCCGGTGGCGGACGTGGACCCGCTGTACGCGGGGCTCATGGCGAACGTGACCGCGTACGAGGACCTGGCCCTGGACGCGGCCCTGCGCGGCGGCCGGGACCGGGTGTTCCGGGCGCTGCTCGCCCACCCCCTCGTGGGTCAGTACGCCTACGCCGAGCGGCTCACCGACCGGCTGATCGCGCACAACCGGGAGCACCTGGCGTGGGCCTGAGCGCGAGTGTCCTCGCCGTCGACGCGGGCAACAGCAAGACCGACGTGGCCGTGGTGGCGGCCGACGGGGAGGTCCTCGGCACGGCCCGCGGCGGGGCCTTCCGGCCGCCGGCCGTGGGTGTCGAGCGGGCCGTGGACGCCCTGGCGGACGCGGTGGCACGGGCCTTCGCCGCGGCCGGTGTCACCTGCGTCGACCACGTGTCGGCGTGCCTGGCCAACGCCGACCTGCCCGTGGAGGAGGAGCAGTTGGCCGCCGCGCTGCACGCGCGCGCGTGGGGTACGGGTGTCGAGGTCCGCAACGACACGTTCGCGGTCCTGCGGGCGGGCGTCGCCGAGCCGCTGGGGGTCGCCGTCGTGTGCGGGGCGGGCGTGAACTGCGTCGGCATGCGCCCCGACGGCCGCACCGCCCGCTTCCCGGCCATCGGCCGCATCTCCGGCGACTGGGGCGGCGGCTGGGGGCTGGCCGAGGAGGCGCTGTGGCACGCCGCGCGCGCGGAGGACGGCCGGGGCGGGCCGACGGAGCTGGCCCGCACACTGCCGGCGCACTTCGGGCTGGACTCGATGTACGCCCTCATCGAGGCCCTGCACCTGCGGCGGGTCGAGCCGGTGCGGCGGCACGAGCTGACCCCCGTGCTGTTCGCCACGGCGGCCGGCGGCGACCCGGTCGCGCGGTCGATCGTGGACCGGCAGGCCGACGAGGTGGTGGCCATGGCCGTGGTCGCGCTGACCCGCCTCGACCTGCTGGAAGAACCCGCGCCGGTCCTGCTGGGCGGCAGCGTGCTGGCGGCCCGGCACCCGCTGCTCGACGGGCGGATCCGGGAGCTGCTGGCCGCCCGTGCCCCCAAGGCCGTGCCCCGGGTGGTGACGGCCCCGCCCGTGCTGGGCGCGGTGCTGCTGGGCCTCGACCACGTGGGTGCCGGGCCCGGGGCCGGGGAGCGGGCCCGCGCGTACTTCGCCGCCTGAGCCGCCACGGCCGCCACGGGAACCGAACCGGTTCCCGTGGCGTATTCATGGGCAGGGGTGGTGCGGTGCACCGGGATCACATCAAGATCGGGTGAAGGCCGGTGCGAATGTCGGTGCGGACAGCGATACTTGCGGCGACGGATGACCATGGGGGAGGTCAGCAGTGAATCGACCGCCGGAGGGCAGCGCGGCACCGCCGCCGGAGACGGAGCCGCGGCGCACCGCCTTCGCCGAGGGCGTGGACCGGCTGCGCGCGGCCGCGGTCACCGAGCCGGGGCGGCTGCGCATCATCGGCGCGCTGCTCGCCGTGCTCGTCGTCGCCTTCGGCACCGTCACCGCCTGGCAGATGAACGCGCGGACCACCGCGGCCGACGACGTGCTGACCCGCAGCCAGCCGCTCAGCTCCGCCGCGGCCGACATCTACCGCTCCCTCGCCGAGGCCAACACCGCGGCCTCCAGCGGCTTCCTGGCCGGCGGCCAGGAGACGGAGGACTCCCGCACCCGCTACGACAACGGCATCCGTACGGCCGCCGAGGGGCTGGTGACGGCCGCCGCGAACTCCGAGCCGAAGTCCCCCGCGGCGACGACCATCGCGAAGCTCAACCGCCTGCTGCCCGAGTACAAGGGCCTGGTCGAGCGCGCCCGCACCTACAACCGGCAGGGCTTCCCGGTCGGCGGCGCCTACCTGCGCTACGCCAACGAGAAGATGCAGAAGGAGATGCTCCCGGCGGCGGAGGACCTCTACAAGAAGGAGAACCAGCGGCTGGGCGCCGACTACGGCGACGCCAAGCCCTACCCGTGGGCGGCGATCGCCCTCGGCGTGGTCCTGCTCGCCGCGCTGGCCTGGGCCCAGCACCGCAACTACCGGCGCACCAACCGCGTCCTCAACCACGGCCTGGTCGCCGCCACCGCCGCCTCCGCGGTGGTGCTGCTCTGGCTGGCCGTCGGGCACACCGTCGCGCGGTCGAACCTGACCGACTCCTACGAGCACGGCGTGCGCTCCCTCAACGCGCTGAACGAGGCCCGCATCGCCTCCCTCAAGGCCCGGGGCAACGAGAACCTGACCCTGGTCTCCCGCGGCGCCGAGACGACCAAGGTGGGCGACAGGACGCACGACTCCTACGACCTGGCCTTCGGCAAGAACATCGACAGCCTCGGCAAGGCCCTGGCCGAGGCGGGGCGGCTCGCCGACGACACGTCCGGCGCACAGCCCGTCGACACGGCGAACGGCAACATGACGGAGTGGAAGAAGCGCCACGCCTCGGCCCGTACGCAGGACGAGAACGGCAACTACCAGCAGGCGCTGAACCTGGTGATCGGCGGCGACGGCGCCACGGTGGAGTGCTTCGACGGCGTCGACGAGGCCCTCGCCACCGCCCTGAAGCACGAGAAGGCGGAGTTCGAGCAGGCGGCGGGCGACGGCCTGGACGCGATGGGCTACCTGCCGCAGGGCGCGGGCGTGCTCGCCGCGCTGGGTGCGGCCGGCGCGCTCATAGGCATCGGCCGCAGGCTGTCGGAGTACCGGTGAGGCGGGGCACGGGCCCGGCGGGCCGGTGGGAAGGGGTGCCCGTGAAGCCCGTGGAGGCAGGACCCGTGAGAGGGGGCGTGAGGATGCGTGCGGGACGGTTGCGGACCGGTCTGAAGGGCTGGGGCGGTGTCGGGGCGATGGCCTTCGCCTGCGTCCTCGCGGTGCTGGCGGCCCTGCTCCTGCCGATGGTGCCCTGGCACGGCACGGGCGGTGGCGGCGGCGGTGCGGACGACGACGGCCGCGGTGTCGCGCACGGCAGCCAGGCGCGGGCCGCGCAGGAGTGCACGGACCCGCAGAAGCAGACCCTCGCCCCGTCCGGGGACGGCGGGCCCACCATCGACGAGATCCGCGCCCGCGAGGGCGAGAAGCGCAAACTGGTCGTCGGCGTCGACCAGAACAGCTACCGGTGGGGCTACCGCGACCCGAACAGCGGCGGCGACGCCGAACTGGAGGGCTTCGACATCGACCTGGCGCACCGGATCGCGAAGGACATCCTCGGCGACGAGGACGCCGTGCAGTTCAAGGCGATACCCACCGACCAGCGCGTCCCCGCGATCCAGGACGGCCGGGTCGACATGGTGGTCCGCACGATGACCATCAACTGCGACCGGCTGGAGGACGTCGCGTTCTCCGCCCCCTACTTCAGGACCGGCCAGCAGGTGCTGGCACCCAAGTCCTCGAAGATCACCGGGTACAACGGCACGCTGGCCGGCAAGGAGATCTGCACGGCGGCCGGTTCGACGGCGCTGAGCACGCTGGAGCAGGACCAGCAGGACGGCAGGCTCGCCGAGGGCGTCGACCTGCGCACCACCGTCCCCAACCAACTCGACTGCCTGGTGCGGCTCCAGCTCGGCGAGGTCGACGCGGTCGTCACCGACGGCGCACTCGCCGCGAGCCAGGCCGCGCAGGACCCGACGGTCGAGCTGAAGGGCGACGCCTTCACCACCGAGTACTACGGCGTGGCGATGAAGAAGGACGCCGACGATCTGGTACGCCGGGTCAACCGGGTCCTCGAGGAGTGGCGCGCGGACCGGGCCGGCGGCTGGCAGCACTCGTACGAGGAGTGGCTGTCGGAGACCATGGACGACGCGGCGAAGTCGCTGCCGCCGACCCCGCAGTACCTGCGCACGAGCTGACCGGCGGCGGCGCGGGAGAAGACAGAGCACACGCACGGCACACGCAAGTCCGCGACGGCGAGAGGTGATCGATGGGCGACACGGGACCCACCGGGCCGGTGATGGACCGGGACGAGGTGGACCGTGCGCTGGCGCGGCTCGGCGCGGAGCACGAGGCGATCGAGACCTCGCTCCTCGCCCTCCAGGACCACGCGGGCCGCAGACTCCTCGAGGGCGCCGAGCTGACCGGCGTCACCGCCGAGCGCTGGAGTGCCGCGGAGGCGTCGATCACGCTGCTGTGGACCTACTTCGACGCGTACACGGGCGCGCTGCGCACCGCCCGCGAGATCCGCTCCCGGCGCCGCTGGTCCAGCCGCGAGGACCTGGCGGAGCTGACGGAGCTGCTGCGCGGCGAGGCCGTCACGGTGGCCGGCTCGGCCGCCACCGCCAACGCGCCCACCCCGCACGGCGGCCCCGGCCGGCTCAGCGAGCGGTACTCGCTGGTGACGCTGGTCGAGCGGATGAACCAGCTCTACGCGACCTCCCTGGACATGGTGGTCGCCGCCGACGCGGTCTGGTCGGCGCTGCCCGCCCGGATCGATTTACTCGCCGCCGAACTGGGGCGCACCCGCAAGCTGGCGCACTCCGTCGGCGTGCGCCCGGGCGAGCACCCGGCGGGCGACGACCTGGAGCGGATCACCCGCACCCTGACCCGGCTGCGCGAGCAGGTGGTCAGCGACCCGCTGGCCTTCTGGACGCCCGCCCAGGGCAGTTCGGCGCCGGGCGGCGGCCGTCCCGACACCACGGTGTACGACCGGGAGGCGCGCGCCCTCGAGGAGGTGCGCCGCGAGATCGACGCGGTGCTGGCCGTGCGCCAGGACGCCGAGCAGCGGATCGTGCGGCTGCGGGACGTGCTCTCGCGCGCGGACCGCACGCTCGCCGAGGCCCGCACCGCGCGCGGCGAGGTGCTGGCGAAGATCGCCGCGACCGAGGTGCCGGTGGTCGGCGGGCCGCCGATCGTGCTCCAGGAGCAGCTCGCGGCGGCCGCCGAGTACCGCAGGCACGCCCAGTGGCACCGGCTGTCGCCGCTCCTGGAGTCCCTGGAGGAGAAGGCGGAGGACGAACTGCTGCGGGCCCGGGAGTCGCTGACGGCGGTCACCGCGCCGCTCGCGGTCCGTGCCGAGCTGCGCGGCCGGCTCGACGCGTACAAGGCGAAGATGGCCCGGCTGGGCCACGCCGAGGATCCCGAGCTGGCCGAGAAGTACGAGAAGGCGCGCCGCATGCTGTGGAGCGCGCCCTGCGACCTGCGCGTCGCCGAGCAGGCCGTACTGCGCTACCAGCACGCGGCGGCCGAACTGCTCGGCGCCGCCCGGCGCGTGCCCGGCCAGGGCGGACCGGTGGACCGGACGGGACCGGGCGCATGAGCGGTGACCTGAGCGACGAGGGGGAGGCAGCGTCATGAGCGAGGCAGGGCGGACGTGTCAGCGTCCCGGCTGCGACGGGACCTACGAGGACATGGGCGGCGGCGAGCTGTACTGCGACACGTGCGGTCTCGCGCCGGTCGTCGCCGCGGGCGGCGCGCTCGGCTCGACACCGACCGGCGTGACCGGGGGCGGCGGCGGGGGCCGGGGTTCGCGCGGGTCGCGCGGTTCGTCGGGCAGCGGCGGCGGTTCGCGCTCCAGCGCCCGCAGCTCCCGTACGTCCTCGCAGTCGTCGAAGTCCCGGCGTTCCGTGTCCGGGCGGCTCTCCCGGGCCGTCTCGGGCCGCTCCACGGGCCGTTCGGTGTCGGTGCGCAGCTCCGGTTCGGGCGCCGCCTCCACCGGGCGCGGACGGCTCGGCGTCGGTCTCGTCGAGGTACCGGCGGTGCCGCGGCCCGACCCGCGCGAGATGGTGATGGACCACCCCGAGGTGCCCGAACGCAAGCGGTTCTGCTCGCGCTCGGACTGCGGGGCGCCGGTCGGGCGTTCGCGCGGCGAGCGGCCGGGCCGCACGGAGGGCTTCTGCACCAAGTGCGGCCACCCGTACTCGTTCGTGCCCAAGCTGACGGCCGGGGACGTGGTGCACGGCCAGTACGAGGTGGTGGGCTGCCTCGCGCACGGCGGCCTCGGCTGGATCTACCTCGCCGTCGACAAGGCGGTCTCCGACCGCTGGGTGGTCCTCAAGGGCCTGCTGGACACCGGCGACCAGGACGCGATGGCGGCGGCGATCTCCGAGCGGCGCTTCCTCGCCGAGATCGAGCACGCCAACATCGTGCGGATCTACAACTTCGTCGAGCACCTCGACCAGCGCACCGGCTCCCTCGACGGCTACATCGTCATGGAGTACGTCGGCGGCAAGTCGCTCAAGGAGATCGCCAACGCCCGGCGCTCCCCCCAGGGCCGCCGCGACCCGCTGCCGGTCGAGCAGGCCTGCGCGTACGGCATCGAGGCGCTGGAGGCGCTCGGCCACCTGCACAGCCGCAAGCTGCTGTACTGCGACTTCAAGGTCGACAACGCCATCCAGACCGAGGACCAGCTCAAGCTCATAGACATGGGCGCGGTGCGCCGCATGGACGACGACGAGTCGGCCATCTACGGCACGGTGGGCTACCAGGCCCCGGAGGTCGCCGACGTCGGCCCGTCGGTGGCGTCCGACCTGTACACGGTCGGGCGGACCCTCGCCGTGCTGTCGTTCGACTTCCAGGGCTACACCACCGTGTACGCGGACTCGCTGCCCGACCCGGACACCATCGAGGTCTTCCGGCAGTACGAGTCGTTCTACCGGCTGCTGGTGCGGGCCACCGACCCGGACCCGGCCCGCAGGTTCGCCTCCGCGCAGGAGATGGCGGAGCAGTTGACGGGCGTGCTGCGCGAGGTGGTCTCGCTCCAGACGGGCCGCGCGAGGCCCGCCGTCTCCACGCTGTTCGGGCCCGAGGTGCGGGTCACGGACACGGAGCTGTTCCCGCGCCTGGACGGCGAGGTGTCGCGGCTGGGGGCCAGGGTGCCCCCGGCGAGAGGACGGCGGGGCGGCTCCGGTGCGGCCCTGCCGGGCGGAGCGGGACCCGCGCCCGCGCTGCCGGGCGGGTCCGGTCCCGCCGTCGGCGCGCCGGGCGGGACCGTCGCGCACGCCCCGCCGCTCGGCGCGGGTACGGGGGCGGTTACGGGAGCGGGGGCGCCGGGTACGCCGGTGGCCGCGTCCGGGGGCGCGAGCGCCTCGCTGCCGGGTGCGGTCAGCTCGGTCGGCGGTCTCGGCACCGGGGCCGCCGGCCTGGTCAAGGACGCCGACGCGCCCACCGCCTCGCTGGCGCTGCCGGTCCCCCGGGTCGACGCCGGCGACCCCAACGCGGGGTTCCTGGCGGGCCTCATGGCGTCCGCGCCGGCCGAGCTGCTCACCGCGCTGGCCGCGGCCCCGGCGCCGTCGACCGAGACCCGGCTGCGGCAGATCCGGGCCCGCCTGGAGAACGGCGACGCGTCCGGCGCGCTGGCGGCGCTGGAGACCCTGGAGGGTGAACGCCCCGACGACTGGCGGGTGGTCTGGTACCGCGGTCTCGCCGCGCTGGTGACCGGCGCCCACGAGGACGCCGCGCTGGCCTTCGACGCGATCTACGACGCCTTCCCCGGCGAGATCGCGCCCAAGCTGGCGCTCGGCCTGTGCGCGGAGGTGCTGGGGCAGCTCGACAACGCCGCCGAGTACTACCGGCTGGTGTGGTCCTCCGACCCGAGCCATGTCAGCGCGGCGTTCGGTCTGGCCCGGGTGCAGCTGGCCGCGGGCGACCGGGCCGGTGCCGTACGGACGTTGGAGTCGGTGCCGGAGTCGTCCGTCCACTGCACCGGGGCGCGGGTGGCGGCCGTACGGGCGCGGCTGCGGCAGCGCACCGCGGCCGCGGGCGACCTGCGGTTCCTGGACGACCTGATCGCCGCCGCGCGGCAGGTCGAGGCCCTGGACGTGTACGGTCTGGATCCGGCACGGCGCGAGCAGCTGTCGGCCGAGGTCCTCGGTTGCGCGCTGGACTGGGTACTCTCCGGAGGTCGGGGTTCCGTCCCTCCCGCCGCCGGGGGACGGACGCTGCTCGGCAGCGGCCTGGACGAACGCGGCCTGCGTTTCGGCCTGGAGCGTTCGTACCGCACGCTGGCCCGGCTGGCGCGGGGCGGCGAGGAGAGGATCGACCTGGTGGAACGTGCCAATCGTTACCGCCCCCGGACGTGGGTGTAGTTGATGTCGCAGATGCCCCAGCAGGCCGCTGTGCCGAAGTGCCCGAGCTGCGAGGAACCCCTCGAGTCGGGTGACCGTTTCTGCGGTGCGTGCGGATACGACCTGTCCGTCGTGCCCGCGCGGCCCGAGGACAGTCCGACCCTGGCCATCCACGGCGTGGGGCCCGCGCCGGACGACGTGGACTGGCCCGTGGCCCGGGACTCGGACGGCCACGGCCACCCCGCCCCCGTGCACGCGGCGGCCGAACTGCCGGGCACCGACTCGGGCGGCTCCCCGCTGCCGCCGCCCCCGCCCGCTCCACCCGCGGCGCCGCCCTCGGCCCCGGCGGCTCCGGCGGCTCCGGCGGTGGCCCCGGCCGGGTCGCCCGCGCCCGGGGTGCGGTTCGACCGGCCCGGCGAGCCCGACGAGTACCCGTTGCAGGCGCCCGACCCGCGGCTGACCGCCGAACAGGCCCGGGTGCCCGGACAGGCCCAGATGCCCCGACAGGCCCCGGCTCCCGAACCGGCCGCGGCCTCCCGGCAGCCCGCTCCCGCCGGACCTGCCGAGGCCGAGAAGGTGTGCGTGGCCTGCCGCGCGGGCCGGGTCGACGACGACGGCTACTGCGAGAACTGCGGGCACGCCCAGCCCCGCGAACGCGACCACATGGAGCAGGAGTCGGGGCCGATCGCCGCCGTCAGCGACCGCGGCCTGCGCCACCACCGCAACGAGGACGCGTTCTCGGTGGGCTGCACCGCGCTGCCCGACGGCGCGCCCGCCTCCGTGGCGATCGTCTGCGACGGCGTGTCCTCGGCGACCCGCCCCGACGACGCCTCCCTCGCCGCGTCCCGGGCGGCCGGCGAGACGCTGCTCGGCGCCCTGCCGCGCGGCACGCACCCGCAGCAGGCCATGCACGACGCCATCCTCGCCGCCTCGCAGGCCGTCAACGCGCTGGCCGACGAGCCCGCCACCGCCCTCGAGCAGGCCCCGCACCAGAACGCGCCCGCCTGCACCCTGGTCGGCGCCGTGGTCACCGCGGGCCTGCTGGTCGTCGGCTGGGTCGGCGACAGCCGCGTCTACTGGGTCCCGGCCGACCGCTCCACCCCGCCCGCCCGGCTCACCGAGGACGACTCGTGGGCCGCGCAGATGGTCGCCGCCGGTCTGATGAGCGAGGCGGAGGCCTACGCCGACGAGCGCGCCCACGCGATCACCGGCTGGCTGGGCGCCGACGCCTACGAACTGGAGCCGCACACCGCGTCCTTCAAGCCGGACCGCCCCGGTGTGGTCGTGGTCTGCACGGACGGCCTGTGGAACTACGCGGAGTCCGCCGAGGAGATGGCCGAGGCCGTGCCCCTGGACGCCGCCGCCCGTCCGCTGCACGGCGCCCGCGTGCTGGTGGGCCACGCCCTGGACGGCGGGGGCCACGACAACGTAACAGTGGCCCTCCTGCCGTTCCCGGCCCCGTCCCAGGGGGCAGGATCGGCCTGAGGCCCCCGCACGGTCACGGGTGGAGGGGCGGCCTCGCGGACCGCAGGGGGCGGTCCGCGCCAGCGAGCCAGGACCCCCGCCACTGGGGGGACGTAGAGGGGGATGCGATCCGGCATGGCCAATTTCTCGAAGTCGAACGTGCCGCAGTTCGCGGTGGACGTCTACCAGAACGAGTACCTGCCCGAGGGCGGCCGTGAGGTCAACGCCATCGTCACGGTCACCGCGACCGGCGGCGGCACGGTCGGGAGCGCGGTCGCCGCGCCCCACCTGTACTCGCCCGGCCAGGGACCGTCCGCCGCCGTGGCGTTGATGGTCGACTGCTCCGGCTCGATGGACTACCCGCCGACCAAGATGCGCAACGCCCGCGACGCCACGTCCGCGGCGATCGACACCCTGCGCGACGGCGTGCACTTCGCCGTGGTCGGCGGCACACACGTGGCCAAGGAGGTCTACCCGGGCGGTGGCCGGCTCGCCGTCGCGGGCGACACCACCCGGGCGCAGGCCAAGCAGGCGCTGCGCAGCCTCGGCGCGGGCGGCGGCACCGCCATCGGCACCTGGCTGCGGCTGGCCGACCGGCTGCTGTCCACCGCGGACGTCGCCATCCGGCACGGCATCCTGCTCACCGACGGCCGCAACGAGCACGAGTCGCCCGAGGATCTCAAGGCCGCGCTCGACGCCTGCGCCGGGCGTTTCACCTGCGACGCCCGCGGCGTGGGCACCGACTGGGAAGTGAAAGAAGTCACAGGGATCGCCTCCGCCCTGCTCGGCACCGCCGACATCGTCGCCGATCCGGCGGGCCTGGCCGCCGACTTCACGCAGATGATGGAGACGGCCATGGGCAAGGAGGTCGCGGACGTGGCGCTGCGGCTGTGGACCCCGGTCGGCACCACCGTGAAGTTCGTCAAGCAGGTCGCCCCGACGGTCGAGGAGCTGACCGGCCGCCGCACCGAGGCGGGACCGCGGGCCGGTGACTACCCCACCGGTTCCTGGGGCGACGAGTCCCGTGACTACCACGTCTGCGTGGAGGTACCGGCCGCGGGCCTCGGCCAGGAGATGCTGGCCGCCCGGGTCTCGCTCGTCATCCCGGAGCCCGACGGGTCCGTTCAGAACCTCGGCGCGCAGGGTCTCGTACGGGCCGTGTGGACGGACGACATGACGGCCTCCACGTCGATCAACCCGCAAGTCGCCCACTACACCGGGCAGGCAGAACTGGCACAAGCCATCCAGCAAGGGCTCGATCTGCGCAAAGCGGGAGACATCGACGGAGCAACGGCCAAACTGGGCCGCGCGGTTCAGCTCGCCGGTGCCTCCGGAAACGCCGATACGGCGAAACTGCTCGCGAAGGTGGTGGACGTAGTGGACGCGGCGGCAGGTACTGTGCGACTGAAAGCGAAGGTCGAGGAGGCCGACGAGATGACTCTCGAGACCCGGTCGACCAAGACTGTTCGTGTAAAGAAGTGACGCACAACAACCGCGCGACACGCCCGCAAGAGAGGGAAGCTCCGACATGCCGACCTGCCCGAACGGACACCAGTCGGGTTCCGACGACTGGTGCGAGGTCTGCGGTCACCGCATGGCCGGTGCCGTGCCGCCCCCTCCGCCGCCACCGCCGACCGCCGGCGGTTACGGCTTCCCGCCGCCCGCCGGTCCGGGCGGTCCCGGCGGGCCGGGCGGCGCTCCCGGTGGCGGTCCGGGCGGTCCCGGAGGCCCCGGTGGCGAGCCGCAGTTGTGCCCGCAGTGCCGCACGCCGCGTGAGGGCGGTGCGCCGTTCTGCGAGGAGTGCCGGTGGAACTTCCTGACCAACACCGCCACCTCGTACACCCCCGCCGCCCCGCGCCCGCCGGCGTCCGGCGGCCCGGCGCCCGCACCGCACTTCGGGCAGCCGCCCTCGGGTCCGTCGTACGGCGGCGGTGACGCGTACGACTACCAGGGCTCCCGCCCGTCCCAGGTGAACCGTCCCGCGGAACCGATCCCTCCGGGCCCGCCGCCCTTCGGCGCCGACCCGTCGGGTCGCGGTGGCGGCCCGGGCGGCCCGGGTGGCCCCACGGGCGGTCCGGGCGGCCCCTTCGGCCCCGGCGGGCCCGGAGGTGCTGACAGGCCTGGTGGGCCTGGTGGGTCCGGTGGCTTCGGCGGGCCCGACGGACCCAACCGTCCCGGTGGTTTCGGCGGACCGGGCGGCCCTGACGGACCCGGCGGTTTCGGCGGACCTGGCGGCCCCAACGGTCCCGGGGGCCCGGGTGGCCCCAACGGTCCGGGCGGTCCGGGTAGCCCTGGCGGTCCCGGTGGCTTCGGCGGCCCGGGTGGCCCCAACGGTCCGGGTGGCCCGGGTGGCCCCAACGGCCCCGGTGGCCCCGGTGGCCCCGGTGGTTTCAACGGCCCGGGCGGCCCCGGCGGCCCGGGCGGCCCCTCCGGCCCTCCGGCCCCTCCCGGTTTCGGCAGCGACCCGTCGCGTCCGGTGCCGCCTCCGCCCGGACCCGTCCCGCCCCCGCCCGGTGGCGGTCCCGGCGGTCCCGGTGGCCCCGGTGGCGCTCCGCAGGGATACCAGGCCGGTCCGCCGGCCCCGCCCGCCTTCCCGCAGGAGACCAACCGCCCGCAGCAGGGCGGCCCGTCCTTCGGCGGTGACGACGACTGGGTGCTCTCCCCGCCGTCGTCGACCGGACCGGGCGGACCGGGTGGACCGGCAGGTCCGGGCGGCGGTCCGAACGGCCGGGGCCCGGCCCAGGGCGGCGGCTACGGCTACCCGCAGCCCGGCGCCACCCAGGCCCCGCCCGGCCAGGGCTTCCCGCAGCAGCCGCAGCGGTCGACGACCTGGTCGGCGACGATCGGCCCGGACCGCGAGTACTTCATGGCGATGATGCAGCGCTCCGGCCCCGAGGCCGCGGGCCTGAACCTGCCCGCGTACTCGCCCGAGCAGCAGCGCACGCTCACCGGCAACCAGATCACCATCGGCCGCCGCCGGCACTCCACCGGCGACACCCCGGACATCGATCTGGCCGTGCCGCCGGAGGACCCGGGCGTCTCGCACCAGCACGCGGTGCTGGTGCAGCAGCCGGACGGCAGCTGGGCGGTCGTCGACCAGAACTCGACGAACGGCACGACGGTCAACGGCGGCGAGGAGCCGATCCAGCCCTTCGTGCCGGTGCCGCTCCAGGACGGCGACCGGGTGCACGTCGGCGCCTGGACGACGATCACGATCCGCCGGGGCTAGGCGGACGGCTCGGGTCGGCGCGACCGGCACGCGCCGTCAGGCGAACGGCCAGGCGTAGGGGCCCTCGGGGTCGTCCAGCCACGCCCAGGCCCGTTCGCCGCTGACGGTGATGCCGTAGCGCTCGCGGCGCGGGGCGTCCTCGCGGTCCCACAGCGCGTACGCCTCCTGCGGATCGAGCCCGCCCCGGCTCAGCGCCAGCAGGAAGCGGAACAGGTCGTCCTCCCGGGCCCGGCGCGGTACGCCGCCCAGGCCCGGCGTCTCGGCCTCGGCGCGCTCCGCGCCCCGCAGCGGCACGAAGTACGCGGGCGTGTGCAGGAACCGCCCCTCGGCATGCCCGGCGTCGCGGACGGTGAGGACGACGAGGCCGGTGGCCAGCGGGGTCAGGATCCGGCCGCCGGGGCGGCACTGGGCCAGCCAGGCACGCGGCACCGAGGCCAGCGTGCAGGTGGCGAGGATCCGGTCGTAGGGGGCGCGCTCGGGGACGCCGCGGGCGCCGTCGCCCGTGACGACGGCCGGGTGGTACCCGGCGGTGTCCAGGTGCCGGCGGGCCGACTCGGTGATCTCGGGGTCCAGGTCGACGGTGGTGACCAGGTCGTCGGCGCCGAGGCGGTGGGCGAGCAGGGCGGCGTTGTAACCGGTGCCGGCGCCGATCTCCAGGACCCGGTGGCCCTCGCTCACGTCCAGTTCCACCAGCATCATCGCCATCAGCGCGGGCTGGCTGCTGGAGGAGAGCAGTTCGCCGTCGCGCAGCCGGGTCGCCAGTGGGGCGTCGGCGTACGCGCCGAGCACCCAGCGCTCGCGGGCGTGGCGGTCGGGGTGCTCGCCCCACCGGCGTTCGTACCCGCCGCGGACGCCGACGTAGTAGTACGGCACGAAGAGGTGGCGCGGGACCTGCCGGAACGCCTCCCGCCACACCGGGTCGGCCGCCCACGCGCCGCTCAGCTCGATCTCCCGCACCAGCTCCGCCCGCGCGGAGGCGGCGAGGCTGTCCAGGTCCTCGTACCCGCCCATGTCTCCACAGTACGGGCCGGGCGCGCACGGCGGGCAGGGTCCCGGAGCGGTCCTAGGCCTCGAGTCCTATGTCCCCGTGTCTGAGACCATGGACGGCGTGAATGAGATTCGGCGCGGCACGCTTCAGGAGCAGACCTTCTACGAGCAGGTCGGCGGGGAGGAGACCTTCCGCCGGCTCGTCCACCGCTTCTACGAGGGGGTTGCCGAGGACCCGATCCTGCGGCCGATGTACCCGGAGGAGGACCTGGGTCCGGCCGAGGACCGTTTCGCGCTGTTCCTCATGCAGTACTGGGGCGGCCCGACGACGTACAGCGACAACCGGGGCCACCCGCGGCTGCGGATGCGGCACGCGCCCTTCGCCGTCGACCGGGCCGCGCACGACGCCTGGCTGAAGCACATGCGGGTCGCGCTGGACGAGCTGGGCCTGTCCGAGGAGCACGAGCAGACGCTGTGGAAGTACCTGACGTACGCGGCGGCCTCGATGATCAACACCCCGGGCTGATCCCGCCGCCGGCGGACTGACGGACGTATTCCGGTCAGCCGACGCCGGATTCCGGTCACAATCCGGTCAAGTCCCAGTCCCAGGCGCTTACTTCCGCGCCTTCCCCTCTGACAGCATCCCGGAGACGTCTGCACGACAGCGGCGGGGGGCCGGGTGGCAGGGTACGGGGGGCTCGTCGGGTTCGTCCTGCTGCGGGCGCGCGCGCACCGGCTGCTGCTGGCCGCGGCCCTGCTCACGGTCCTGCTGACCACCACGGTGCTGGCCGCCCTGACCGCCTACTCGGGCGCCGTCGGCGACGCGGCCCTGCGGCACGCACTGGCCGACGCGCGCACCGGGGCCGACGCCGCGCTGATCGTGAAGGCCGACGTACCGGCCGAGCAGCGGCCGGCCGCCGACGCCACGGTGCGCGAGGGCGCCGCGAGGACCTTCGACGGGCTGCCGCGCACGGTACGGACCCTGGTGCGCTCGGGCCCGTACGCGCTGCCCGGCTCCCTGCGGCCCCCCACCGAGCGGTCCGGCGACCCGGACCTGACGTTCTTCGCGGCACTCGACCCGACGCAGGTCCGCATCGACGAGGGCCGGATGCCCGCGAACGATGGCGCGGACGCCGACGGCACCGTCGAGGTGGCGGTGCCGGTGGCCGCCGCCGAGCGCATCGGTGTCGGCACGGGCGACCGGCTCACGCTCACCGACCGGCTCGACGGTCCCGCCGTCCGCGTCGTGGTGAGCGGTCTGTACCGGCCGGCCGACGCCGGGTCACCGTACTGGCGGCTCGACGACCTGGCCGGGCGCGGCGTCCAGGAGGGCGGCTTCACGACGTACGGGCCGCTGCTCGCCCCGCCCGGGGCGCTGAGCGGCGGCCGGGTCGGCGCGGGGTCGTCCGGGTGGCTGGTGACGGCGGACTACTCCTCGCTGACGAGCGGACGGACCCGGGACCTCGGGGACGCGGCCCGGGACGGCACGGCGTGGCTGCGCGAGCAGAAGGTGCTCAGCGGCACCACCGCGGCGACCACGGAGCTGCCCGCGATCCTGGAGCGTCTCGACCGTTCGCTGGCGGTGTCCCGTTCCACCCTCCTGGTCATCGCGCTGCAACTGGTGCTGCTCGCGGGCGGTGCCCTGCTGCTGGTGGCGCGGCTGCTGAGCGTGGAGCGGGCGGGCGAGCTGCGGCTGCTGCGGGCGCGCGGCGCCTCCCGGGCCCGGCTGGCGGCGGGTTCGGCGCTGGAGGCGCTGCTGCTGGCGGTGCCCGCGCTGATCTGCGCGCCGCTGCTGGCGGGACCGCTGGTCGGGCTGCTGGCCGGGCAGGGCGCCCTGGCCCGGATCGGGCTCGGCTGGGAACCGGCGGCCGGCGGCAGCGGCACGGTGTGGCTGGTGACGGCGGTCGCGGCGTTCGGGTGCACGCTGGCCGTGGCACTGCCCGCGCTGACCCTGGCGCCGGAGGCGGGCGGACGGCCCCGGGCGCTGCCGGGCCGGCTGCGGGCCGGCGCGGACGTGGGCCTGCTGGTGATCGCCGGTATCGCCTACTGGCAGCTGGACCGGCAGACCTCCGCCGCCGGGACGGGCAAGGCCGAGGGCGCGGGTGCGGGTGCGGGCGCGGGTGCGGGTGCGGGCGGTCTGGGGGTCGATCCGCTGTTCGTGGCGACGCCCACGCTGGCGCTGCTGGCCGGGACGGTACTGACGCTGCGGCTGCTGCCGCTGGTGGCGCGGCTCGCGGAACGCCGGGCGGCGAGCGGGCGCGGGCTCGCGGCGGCGCTGGCGGGCTGGCAGCTGAGCCGCCGGCCGATGCGCGGGGCGGGGCCGGTGCTGCTGCTGGTGCTCGCCGTGGCGCTGGGCACGATGGCGATCGGGCAGGGTGCCTCGTGGTCCCGTTCGCAGGACGACCAGGCCGACTTCCGCACGGGTGCGCCGATCCGGATGCAGGCCTCGGGCACGCCGGGACCGGGCCGCACCGACCTGATCGCGGGCGTCACGGGCGTGGCGGAGGTCGCCCCGGCGGCCCGGTCCGAGGTCACCCTGTCCGGCGACCGGACGGCGACGGTGCTCGCGCTGGACACCTCGCACGCGGCGGGGTCGATGCTGCTGCGGCCGGACCTGGCCGACGCGTCGCCGCGCGAGCTGCTGTCCGGGATGGCGCCGGGCCGGCCGTCGAAGGGCGCGCGGATCCCGGCGGACACGGCCCGGCTGGCGCTGGCCGCGACCCTGACCGTCCCGGACGCCGTCCCGGACACCGGGCCTGGCACGGGAGCGGACACAGGGCCGGACGCGGGACCGGACACGGGACCGGACACGGGCGGCTCCCGGTCGGCGGACGTGACGGTCACCGTCGAGGACCGCTGGGGCACCCCGTACCGGCTGGACGCCGGATCGCTGGCCGCCGACGGCCGGGAGCACACGCTCGGCCTGGACGTCTCCGCCGGACCGCTCACCCTGACCGGCGTCGAGTTCACGGTGGTCCAGCCCGGCGGCCGGGGCGAGGAACACCGCCTGACGGTACGGCGGGTGACCGCCACCGCCCCCGACGGGACCGTACGCCGGGTGCCGTTGCCGGACGCCTGGACGGCCAAGGCGGAGCTGTCGCCGCCGCCCCCCGTGGGGGACGCGGGCAGCGCGCCGTCCAAGCCCCGCCTGCTCGGCTCCGAGCCGCTCGGCGTCGAGTACTTCACGGGCCGCTCGGACGGCGGTTGGCAGCTCGCCACCCTGACCGTGCGGCTGCGGGTCGCGCAGCCGAAGGCGGCCGAGGTGACCGCCGTGGCCACCGACCGCTTCCTCGACTCCTCGGGCGCCCGCACCGGGCAGCGCGTCACGGTGCTGATCGGCGGCCACGACGTCCGGGTGCGGATCGTCCGCTCGGTGCGCGAGCTGCCGGGCACCGGTCCCGAGACCCCCTCGGCGCAGTTCGGCGGCGCCCTGCTGGTCGACCTGCCGTCGGTCAACCGGCGGCTGCAAAGCGCGTACGGCGCCGTCCTCGCGCCCACCGAGTGGTGGCTGCGGACCGGGCCGGGGAGGACCGGCGAGGCGGCGGCGGGCCTGCGGGCGTTCCCGGACACCGCCCCGGCCCGGGTGCTGGTGCGCGACGAGGTCGCCGAGCGGCTGCGTGACGACCCGTTCGGCGCCGGCCCCGGGGCGGCGTTCGCCGCGGCGACCCTGGTGGCGGTGGCGCTCGCCGCGGTCGGCTTCGCGGTGAGCGCGGCCGGGTCGCTGCGCGAGCGCGGCACCGAGTTCTCCGTGCTGCGTGCCCTGGGCGCCTCACGCCGCCGCCTGGCCCGCACGGTCGCCGCCGAGCAGGGCGTGCTGACCGGCCTGGCGCTGCTGACCGGCGCGGCCCTGGGCGCCGTCCTGACCCGGGCGGTGATCCCGCTGACCGTGCTGACCCCGCAGGCCACCCGCCCCGTGCCGGACGTCCACGTGGCGCTGCCGGCCGACCGCATCGTCCTGCTGCTGGCCGGCACGGCCGTCGTCCCGCTCCTGGTCACCGCGACCCTGGCGCTGCGCCGCACCGACACGACGGTGACCCTCAAGGACGGAGGTACCGGTCGGTGAACCCCGTGACCGCGCCCTGGGTGCGGACCCGGCTGCGGGCCGCGCCCGGCGCCGCCGTCGCGCTGGCGGTGCTGGTGGCGCTGACCGCGTGCCTGGCCGCCGCGTTCCCCCGGGCGCTGGACCGGTACACGGACGCCGGTCTGCGCCAGACCGTCGAGCGGGCCCCGGTCGACGAGAGCGGCATCCTGGTGACCGCCGGGCCCGACCTCGACGCGGGGGTGGCCCACACGGAGGAGAGCGTCCGGCCCGAACGCCTCGCCGAGCTCTACCGGTCCACCCTCGACACGGTCGGACCTCCCCTGGTCATCGACGAGAAGCGGTCCTCCTACGGGGTCCGCACCACCGAACCCCTGCCGTCGCCGGACAGGTGGCTCCCCCGGCCCGACGGCCTCCCCGCGGAGATGCTCCTCGCCGCCCCGCACGGTCTCGCCGACCACGCCCGGCTGCGCTCCGGCCGACTGCCCGAGGTCACCGGCGGGGAGGCGAGCGTCAGGACCGCCGAGGTGCAGGCCGCGGTGACCGAGGAGACGGCCCGCATCCTGCACATCGAGGTGGGCTCGGTCATCCACCTGCCGGGCAGCCACGGCCTCACCGTCCGCGTCACCGGCATCGTCGTCCCCGAGGAGGCCGACAGCCCCTACTGGTCCGTCGTCTCCCTGCTGCGCACCCCTTCCCTGCGGCGGATGCCGGGGCCGATGGGGGTCTCCAACCCCAGCTACTGGGTCGGCGGCCTGCTGCTCGCCCCCGAGGCGGCACCCGCGCTGCTGGGCGCGACCCCCACGGTCCGCTACTGGCACCTGGCCCCCGACCCGGACGCCCTGCACAGCCGCGACGTCGACGCACTCGCGTCCGCCGTGGCCTCCCTGGAGTCCGGTCCGGGCCTGGAGCGGCTGCACGCGACGATCAGCCCCCTCACGGACGTCGCGACCGGACTCGACGCCGCCTTCACCGCGTACGAGGGACTCCGCGGCGACATCGGCCCGCTGGTCCTCGTCGCCGCGTCCGGCGCGGGCACGGTCGCCGTCGTCGTCCTGCTGCTGGCGGGCGGCCTGGCCACCGACCGGCGCCGCGCCGAGCTGGCCCTGCTGCGGGCCCGCGGCGCCTCCGTACGGGGCATGGCGGGGCGGCTGCTCGCCGAGACGGCCGTCGTCGCCGTGCCCGCGGGCGCCCTCGGCCTCGGCGCGGCCCTGCTCGCGCTGCCCGGCGCCCGGCTGCTCCCCGCGCTGTGGGCCGCGGGCGCGGTCACCGCCGTGGCCTGCCTGGCGCTGCCGCTGCGGGCCGTCGCCGCGCACCACGCCGTGCGGATCCACGCCGTGCGGATCCACGACGGCCGCCGGGACACGGCGTCCCCGCGTGCGTCCCGGCGCCGTACGGTCGCCGAACTGACCGTCGTGGTCCTCGCGCTCGGCGCGGTCGAGCTGCTGCGCCGGCGCGGGACGGCGGACGGCGCCGGCGGCCTGGTGGCGATGGCGCCGGTCCTGGTCGGGGTGGTCGCCGCGCTGGTACTGGTGCGCCTGTACCCGCTGCCCCTGCGCGCGCTGGCCCGCCCGGCCCGGCGGTTGCGGGGCGCCGTCGGACCGCTCGCGCTGGCCCGGGCCGGCCGCACCTCGGCCTCCACCGTGCTGCCGCTGCTCGCGCTGCTGACCGCGTTCACCGTGGCGGCGTTCGGCGGTTCGGTCCTCAGCGGCGTCGCCGACGCCCGCGACCGGGCGGCGCTGATCTCCGTCGGCGCCGACGGCCGGGTGGAGGCGGAAACCGCGCTGCCCGCCGGGCTGACCGGCCGCCTCGGGCAGGTGCCCGGGGTGCGGAAGGTCACCGAGGTCGGCCTCGACTACCGGGCCAGGACCGCCGACGGCCGCCAGTCCCTGCCGCTCGCGGCGGTGGACCCGGGCGACTACGCGGCGCTGGCCGGGCGGACGCGCCTCGGCGCGTTCCCCGCGGGCGAGCTGAGACGGCCGGACAGCTCCGAGGACGGCGCCGAGGACGCGGTGCTGCCCGCGCTGGCCTCCCCCACCGTCGCCGAACGGTTCGGCGACGGCGCCTTCCAGGTGCGCCTGGCCGACGGCGGCTTCGCCACACTGCGGATCGTCGCGGTCCGCGACCGCACCCCCGCCGTGTACGGCGACGACTTCCTCGTCGTGGACCGTGCCGGGCTGCCGGCCGCGGCCACCCGGCCGAACGTACTGCTGCTGACCGGCGACGGCGACGGCCTGGACGAGGGCGCGGTGCGCCGGGCCGCGGACGGCGCCGGCACCGTCCACCTGCGGTCCGAGGAGCGCGGCAGGTTCGTGGACTCCCCGTTGCAGTCCGGCGCGGAACGCGTCTACACGACCGCGGTGGCCGCCGGTGCCGGCTACGCGGCGCTGGCCCTGCTGCTGTCCCTGGCGAGCGCCGCACCGGAACGCGCCGCGCTCCTCGCCCGGCTGCGCACCATGGGCCTCACCCGCGCCCAGGGCCGCCGCCTGCTCGTCCTGGAGTCGCTCCCGCAGGCCCTGCCCGCGGCCCTGGGCGGCGTCCTGACCGGCTGGGCCGCCGTACGGCTGCTCTCCCCCGGCATCGACCTGACGACCATCGCGGTGTCGTCGACGGCGTCCCCGGCGGGGCGCGCGGAGCTGAGCGCCGACCCGTGGTCGCTGGCCGTCCCGGCGGTGGCGGTGCTGGTCCTGACGGTGGGGGTGGCGGCGCTCCAGGCGTGGTGGTCGGGCCGCCGCGGAGCGGTGGCGGAACTCCGGGCGGGCGACGCGCGGTGAGGGCCCGGCCCAGGGAAACACGGCGGACCGCGGACACGGAGACGGACGCGGATGCGGACACGGAGGAGAGCCGATGACGACCAACCCCACCCTCGCGGACCTGGCCGACCGCGCCACCGCGTCCCGGGACCGGCCCGCGTACGGCCACGACGCCCTGATCACCTGCGACCGCCTGGTGCGGATCTTCAGCGCGGACGGGGTGGAGGTGCAGGCCTTGCAGGGGCTCGACCTGCTGGTCCGGGAGGGCGAGCTGATGGCACTGGTCGGTGCCTCGGGCAGCGGCAAGTCCACGCTGATGAACATCCTGGCCGGTCTGGACACGCCGACCGCCGGGGCGGCCCGGGTCGCGGGGCGCGACCTGCTCGCGATGTCGGCGAAGGACCGCCTGGCCTACCGCCGTTCGGTGGTCGGCTTCGTGTGGCAGCAGACATCCCGGAACCTGATGCCGTACCTGACCGCCGCACAGAACGTCGCGCTGCCCATGCAGCTGGCCGGCACCGGCGGACGCCGGGCGGCGCGCACCCGGCGCGCGCTGGAGCTCCTGGACCTGATGGGTATCGCGGAGTGCCGCGACCGGCGTCCGCGGCAGCTGTCCGGCGGGCAGCAGCAGCGGGTCGCCATCGCCGTGGCCCTCGCGGGCGACCCGTCCGTGCTGCTCGCGGACGAGCCGACGGGCGAGCTGGACTCCCACACCGCGGAACAGATCTTCGCCGCGTTCCGCACGGCGAACGAGCAGTTGGGCACCACGGTCGTCATCGTCACCCACGACCAGGCGGTGGCCGGCGAGGTCCGCCGCACCGTCGCCATCCGCGACGGCCGCACCTCCACGGAGGTGCTGCGCCGCAGCGAGGTGGACGCCGAGACCGGCCACGAGAGGGTCGTCGCCCGCGAGTACGCCATGCTCGACCGCGCCGGCCGGCTCCA
Source organism: Streptomyces sp. CS113 (assembly GCF_002188365.1). Classification (NCBI taxonomy): domain Bacteria; kingdom Bacillati; phylum Actinomycetota; class Actinomycetes; order Kitasatosporales; family Streptomycetaceae; genus Streptomyces; species Streptomyces sp. CS113. Next base: position 5,646,304 of record NZ_KZ195574.1, on the reverse strand, counting down.
GCTGCCCGCCGACTACACCGCGGCCCTCGGCATGCGCGACCGCGTCGCGCTGGAACTGGAGTCCGACCACATCGCCGTACGCCCAGACGACAGCGAGGCCGGGCACTGAGCGGCGATCCGGACGGTTCGGAGGGTCCGGAGGGTCCGGAGGGTCCGGAGGGTCCGACCAGCACCCCGGCCGGCCCGCACGGCCAGAGCGGCCGGCCAGAGCGGCCCGCACGGCTTAGCGCACGCTGATGCCCAGGGCCCCGGTTCCCGCCCGCCGCAGCGCGACGGAGCCGAAGGGCGTGCGCAGCCGCAGCCACGCGCCGGAGGAGAAGAGCGTCGGCGCGCCCTCGCCCCCGCCCGCGCCGGAACCCGGCGCTCCGGAGGGCCGCAGGAACCCGAGGGACTGGGCCGCGTGCACGGCCCGTACCGGCAGCCCGGTCTCCCCGACCGTCCGGGACCAGATGTCCCGCCCGATGCGGTCGAGTTCGGCCCGCGTACGGTCCTCGGCCGCCAGTTCCTCGGTACGCGCCCGGAACTCCGCCACCGCCGCGGCGACCAGCGCGCGCAGCGCGTCCGGTGCGGGCAGCCCCGCCTCGGTCCGCCAGCCCCCGCGCGGAGGCAGCACCCCGGCCCAGGGCGGGCCGGTCACCGCGTCCGGCACCCCGGAGGTGGCCGCCTGCTCGTCCACGGTCTCCAGCAGCTCACCGGCGGAGACGGTCACGTCGAGCGTGACGTCGAGCCCGTTCTCGTACGGCTTGGCCAGCCGTACCGCGCGCACGGCCAGCACCTCGAAGGAGGGCGGCCGCCCGAAGACGGCCAGGGCCGTGCCGGCCGCCTGGAGGCGCACCGCGGCCGAACGGTCGTAGTGGAGCAGCCGGGAGAGGAAGGCGGCGAGATCCGCGGCCTCCCCCTCGTCGGCCAGGTGGAGCACCGTCATGCGGCGACGGCCTCCTCCTTGGTGTCCGTGTACTCCTGGAGGAACTCCCGTTCCTCGGCGGTGATCCGCCGGGGCCGCTGCCCCTCGAAGTCGAACGGCACGATCACCGTGGAGGCGCGGACGTAGATCTCGTCGCCGTCCTTCACCTCGTAGGTGAGGGTGAAGGAGGCGGCCCTGATCTCCGTGACCCACAGCTCGATGTCGACCGGGTGGTGCCGGTGGACGAGCTGCCGCTTGTAGTCGATCTCGTGGCGCGCCACCACCGACCCCTGCTTGAAGTCCTTCTCCGGGCGGAACAGGAAGTCGATACGGGCCTCCTCCAGGTAGCGGAGGAAGACCACGTTGTTGACGTGGCCGTACGCGTCCATGTCCGCCCAGCGCAGTGGGCAGCGGTAGATGTGCCGCAAGATCAGCCCCGGGTCAGCTTCTTGTAGGTGGCGCGGTGCGGGCGGGCGGCGTCGGCGCCGAGCCGCTCGACCTTGTTCTTCTCGTACGACTCGAAGTTGCCCTCGAACCAGAACCACTTGGACTCGCCCTCGTAGGCGAGGATGTGCGTGGCCACCCGGTCCAGGAACCACCGGTCGTGGGAGACGACGACGGCGCAGCCGGGGAACTCGAGCAGGGCGTTCTCGAGGCTGCTGAGCGTCTCGACATCGAGGTCGTTGGTCGGCTCGTCGAGGAGGAGCAGGTTGCCGCCCTGCTTGAGGGTGAGCGCCAGGTTCAGCCGGTTGCGCTCGCCGCCGGAGAGGACCCCGGCCGCCTTCTGCTGGTCCGGCCCCTTGAACCCGAAGGCGGAGACGTAGGCACGCGACGGCATCTCCACCTGCCCGACGTTGATGTAGTCCAGCTCGTCGGAGACGACGGCCCACAGCGTCTTCTTCGGGTCGATGTGCTCGCGGCTCTGGTCGACGTAGGAGATCTTGACGGTGTCGCCGACCTTGATGTCGCCGGAGTCCGGCTCCTCCAGGCCCTGGATCATCTTGAACAGCGTGGTCTTGCCCGCGCCGTTGGGCCCGATGACCCCGACGATGCCGTTGCGCGGCAGCGTGAAGGAAAGATCGTCGATGAGGACCTTCTCCCCGAAGGCCTTGCTGAGGTTGTTCACCTCGACGACGACGTTGCCGAGCCGCGGGCCCGGCGGGATCTGGATCTCCTCGAAGTCCAGCTTCCGCATCTTGTCGGCCTCGGCGGCCATCTCCTCGTACCGCGCGAGGCGGGCCTTGGACTTGGCCTGCCGCCCCTTGGCGTTGGAGCGCACCCACTCCAGCTCGTCCTTGAGGCGCTTCTGCCGCTTGGCGTCCTTCTGGCCCTCGACCTTGAGGCGGGTGGCCTTGGTCTCCAGGTACTTGGAGTAGTTGCCCTCGTAGCCGTGCAGGCGGCCGCGGTCGACCTCGCAGATCCAGCCGGCGACGTTGTCCAGGAAGTACCGGTCGTGGGTCACGGCCACGACGGTGCCCTCGTACTTGGCGAGGTGCTGCTCCAGCCAGTTGACGGACTCGGCGTCGAGGTGGTTCGTCGGCTCGTCGAGGAGCAGCAGGTCGGGCGCCTCCAGCAGCAGCTTGCACAGCGCCACACGCCGCTTCTCACCACCGGACAGATTGACCACGGGCCAGTCGCCGGGCGGGCAGCCCAGCGCGTCCATGGCCTGCTCCAGCTGGGCGTCGAGGTCCCAGGCGTTGGCGTGGTCGAGCTCCTCCTGGAGCTTGCCCATCTCCTCGAGCAGCGCGTCCGAGTAGTCGGTCGCCATTTGCTCGGCGATCTCGTTGAACCGGTCGAGCTTGCCCTTGACCTCGGCGACACCCTCCTGGACGTTCTCCAGGACGGTCTTCTCGTCGTTGAGCGGCGGCTCCTGAAGCAGGATCCCGACGGTGTAGCCCGGGGACAGGAAGGCGTCCCCGTTCGACGGCTGCTCCAGTCCCGCCATGATCTTCAGAACGGTGGACTTACCGGCACCGTTCGGTCCGACCACACCGATCTTCGCGCCGGGCAGGAAGCTCAGGGTGACGTCATCAAGGATCACCTTGTCGCCGTGCGCCTTGCGCGCCTTGCGCATGGTGTAAATGTACTCAGCCAAGAGAAACCGTCCGGCAGCTTGATCAGGCAGTGGTCAGATACACCCCATCTTGCCGCACCGCCACCCCTGCGCGGAAACGCGTTCCCTGCGGGGCTCCTGACCTGGCCTTTCCTGGATGCCCCCGGAGCCTCACCTGTCACTGTCGGTCGCCACCGATCGGCCTCGGGCACCCTCGCACGGCCCAGAGACGGCCCAGCCGGACGCGTGGTCGAGGCCTCTCCAGTGTCAGTCCCTGCGGCTATGGTGCGTCCGCCATGAAGGGCGACGCTCTGGGGAGGGCCTGTGGGAGCCAAGACGGGACTGCTGGTGTGCGCCGACGGGGACGCCGCGGGAATGCTGCGTCAAGTGGGGGCGGCTGACCCTGTACGGACGAAGGCCATGCTGCGGCGGCTCTATCCGGGCTGCGAGATCGATGAGTGCGAGGGTTCGAACCTCTCGGACGGCGTGTACCCGCCGCAAGGGACGGTGTACGCGGCCAGCTGGCCCGGCGTGGAGGTCGTGGGCGACCAGAGTCTGATGATCGACAGCCCCTCCGAGCTTCCGGAACACCTGGTGGCGGCGAGCGCCGGCCGACGGCTCGTCCTGCATGCCATGCACAGCGTCGTCGACTGGCTGACGTTCGCCGTGTGGGAGGACGGACGCCTCGTCCGCTCGCTGAGCCTCTCGCCGGACAGCGGAATCACCGAGAACATCGGCGAACCGCTCCCCTTCGAACTGCCCTACTGGGCCGGAGACCGTCCGGCGGACATCGTCCCCTGGCCCGGCGAGGAGGAAGAGCCGTATGCCCTGCCCTTCCACCCCATGGAGCTGGGCGAGGACGCGTTGCGCGCGCTCTGCGGCTTCGTCCAAGAGGGCCGACCCGAATCTGACGACGTCGACGCGGATGCCATCAGACTGCATGGCTTCCATGTGAGGGAGCCGCATGGGCCCGACTCCGCCTTACAGGAGGCAGAACTACGCAGGGCCGCGGCAGACATGGACCCGCCACGCTTCTACACCCTGGGACCTGACGGCGAACTGATCGAGCGGTCAGGCCCTTGACCCGATCAAGTTTTTTCTGCTGAGTCTCCGCGGAGCTCCTTCACCGGGTGATCGGGATCTCGTAGATGATCTCGCAGTGAGCCGCGGGCACCACGATGTCGGCTGTCTCCACGGGCCGACCATCGTCGCTGTAGTACGTCCGCTGGATGTGCGTGACGAGGGCCGCTTTCTGGACGCCGAGTAGCGACGCCTCTTCGGCGGTCGCCTGCCTGGGCTCCGGCTGCTCGACGGCATGGCTCACCGTGATGCCGATCGCGGCCATCCGGTTCACGACGCCCGCTCCCGCGTGCGGTCCACCCTCAGGGAGAACAACGAGAGTGCCGGCGGTGAGGTCGTACGGCTCCCAACTCGTCGACAACTGCACGGGCCTGCCGTCCGCCAGAACCTCGTACGCCGTCCGCACGCACAGCTCACCCTCGCCGATCCCGAGACGCGCCGCGATGTCTGCGGGGGCCGACACCTTGGCGTCCGTCCGGCTCTCCCAATCCCCTTGCCTACCCACGGCCTTCATATCGGCCCGGAAGGGCGACCCGCTCGGCTGCTCACGCGCCGAGGACCTCACCACTCTCACCCGCTGCCGGGGCTCGGCAACGTAGGTACCCGACCCGGCTCGGCCCTCCAGCACACCTTGGGAGATCAGCAGCTCCTGCGCCCGACGGACCACGTTCTCACCGACACCGCACTCCTGGCCGATCTGCACGCGGGAAGGCAGGCGGTCTCCCGGCTCCCACAGGTGCTCCGCGATCCGCCGCCGGAGTTCGTCGGCGATGCGGAGATAGGGCGGCTGCTCAGGCATATGGAAAATCTAGTCCACTAGCTCTAATTTAGTTAACTAGCTTCACTCAAAGTGATCGCTGGATGACGGAGGCTGCCCTGTGCCCGCTTCGGGAGTTAGCGCGGCGGCCCTCGCTGCCCGGCTGTCCGCCCTTGGACTTCCTGCGCGAGTGGAGAAACACCCCCGGCACACGTCGGTGGAAGCGGAGGTGCCGGACACGCTCTCCGCCGAGTCATGGCGGGAGGTCCTGGACGTGGTGGCTGAGGCTGACCGATTCGGGCTCCTCGCCACCAGCTTGAACGACCGCACCTTATGGGCGGTCGTACGCAAAGCGGCCCACACGACGGGCGATGCCGGGGGACCGAGCCATCAGCGATAGGAGCTGAACAGCGTGCTCAACCGTATCCGCCGTGCCTTCTCCCTCACCAGGGCGCGGAACTCCACAAGAGGCAGGCACCGCCGCCCTCCAGCGCCCTCCTGCACCCCGCCTATCACTCCCGCCTCCCACACGTCCGTTGCCGCCTCGATCTTCGTCGCGAGCTTGACGCCCGCCGACGCGGCGCCCCACCGAACCCCGCTCAGGGGAGAGGACGTCGCACTCGTCCGCCCCTACGTGCTGGCGCCAGAAAAGAAGATCGGGGCACGACCGATGGTCATCGCTCCTCACCTGCCGGCGGATGCCTGGTCGGTACTCACGGGAGCCCGCTGATGCCATCTCGTCGACATCCACACATCACGGGCTCCTCGCCCACCCCCTACCGCTCGACCGCTTGCCGGACCGGCACGCACACCATCTGCGCCGAGTCGTGCCCGGACCCAATGCCCACCGACATCCCGGTGGTCTGGGAAAGGTGCGACTGCCCGTGCCATTCGACCGTGGGTCTGACCACGCCGGTGGAGGTGACGCGGTGAACGCCTGGTCCCCACGCGGCGCGCTGGTCTCCAACATCGAGATCACCGCGACCACTGTGCAGCGCGGTGACGTCATTCAACTGGGCGGCCATGCCTGCCGGGTGCGAGACCTCTTCCAGCTCCCCCAGGGAGCGAAGCAACTGGTCTTCGAGTCGGGCGAGCTGCTGACCATGCACGCGCGTACCCGGCTCGTCGCCGTGCGAATGCTGAGAAGGTGGTGACCTGCTTCATGCGCTCACGCCACCACGACATCGCCCACGATCTCCGACAGCAGATCACCACCGGCCGCATCCAGCCCAGCGAACGCCTTCCGTCCGAAGCCGACCTCGCCGACCGGTACAAGGTCAGCACAGCGACTCTGCGAAGAGCCCTCGCCGTGCTCCAGAGCGAAGGCCTCATCGAGAAAATCCACGGGAAAGGCAACTTCGTCCGCCGCCCTCACCGCAAGATCATGTATGTCGGCGGCTGGGGCATCCTGGACCCGTGGACTGCCGCCGAGCCAGCCATGCGCGTCACCATCCGCAGCGCGACCATTCAAGCCCCAGGGCACCTGGCGGCCTTGCTGAAGATGTCCACGGGAAGCCCCATCGCGGAGTTGTCCTGTCTCAGCGCTGACAGGGAATCGCCGCATGGCATTGCCCGCACCTACGTGCCCCGCGATCTGGTCTCAGCCGGAGTGCTCCTCGACGACGACTCCACATGCCGAGAGACAGCCACCAGATTCGCCCATGTCGGCCCGCCGCCTGCCGCTGTGAGAGAGACGGTCTGCGCCCGACTCCCGGCCCCCGCCGAAGCATCGGCCCTCCGGATCAGCCTCGGGTCGGTCGTCCTCTCTATCACGCGCATCGCCACCGACTCCGCCGGCCGCGTCGTCGAAGCGACACTCATGGCCTTCCCAAGCGATCGGGTCGATGCCGTCTTCAGCACACAACAGATGAACGATGAGGGGCAGGCCCAGGCATGACAGTGCCGCACGAACTGAGGCTCCTCCCATGGACGGGCCCGGAAGGAAAGCCCTGCTACCTGAGCACTGATGACGAGGGCGGCTACCTGTCCCGTCTCGCAGACAACGTCAAAGCAGCTCAACTTGGCACGGCGGCTGAACTTGTGGAGCGCGCCTCCGAAATCATCAACGAGCAGGAGGTGGCCGTTGAGGAGCTCCGCCACCTGGCCAAGGACCTTGCCGGAGCTCTGCGAGATGTCGTTCGCGTCGCGACCAGCCGCGGCCACCTCTTGGCGGTGAATGAACCGAGAGGCCCATCTACTTGATCACCGGATCCGCTGACCGGCGGGATTGACGAAGCCCACGGCTCTGATCAGCTCGGATGCCGTGGGCTTCTGTCGTAGCCGTTGGTGTCGGGTGACTTTAAACGGCCTAGACAACATTTTGCGCCGCCGCCGTGAGCCGGGTCCGCTAGCATCCCGGCTTTGAGGGGGCATACATGGCACTGGGCCGTACGGGAGCGCGGCGCATAGTCGTCGACGGCGCGATCTACCGCTGGCGGCTGCGACGCACACCCACCTACAGCCAGGCTCTCTGCTGATCGCCATGCACTTACGCCGTGGAGCATGCTGATTGTCCCGGGACAACTCTCGTCGTCACCACGAACCAACCTCACCTCAGCAACTTGCTTGAAGGCTTGGGAAACCCGGTCCTGCCCTCCGATGTCGCCAATGCCATTGCATCCGCTCTACGAAAGGGTTGGATGCCCACTCGCGCGGGATCGCCGTTTCACCTCAACCAGTCCGCAGGCTTCTCTGCCTTGCCCTGAGCTGGCTGGCGGTGAGCACCGCCTTAGGAGTTCGGTGCTGATCGCCTGTCCACCCGTGCTGCGCGGGGCGGCCGTGGCCGTGTCAGACCGCACGGAGCCGCCGCTGTCCGCTGTCGTTGATGTCAGCCATGGATGTCACCTCACACCGGCTGGGGTCACTTGCGCCGCTTGCGTGTCTTCGCCTTGCGTTCGGCTTCCTTGCGCTTCTCGATGGTGTACGACGACCACTCGCCACGGTGCAGGTTGCATCGCGACGCACCGACCATCGCCAGCCGCCGGCACCGAGTGCCCTTCTCCGTGAGCGCTCCACACCTGGACTGCGTACGAGCCACGTCTCCCACCCCCGGTCTCGACCGTCGTGCGGACCAGTGCAGGATTGCTGGGCACATGTCCTCTGTGGAAGGCGCACTGCTCCCCGCAGCGGCGCACGGCGACCCAAGGAGGTTGCTCGGGGGCGCACGCTTTCCAACTGTGTTGGTGCGTCGCAGTGTCGCGCACAGGGCCGTTCACCTGCGGTCACGAGCGGCCCGCTCGTGGGTTGCAGCCGCCCCGTGGTCTCACCTGAACGGCCGTGAACGGGGCTGAATGACACAGAAGCTGAGACGGAGCCCGCACATAACCCGGGTGACGGTTGGATGCGGTCGGCGCTAGCGTGCGGCGGTGATCAGTAATGAGGGAGCTCGCCTGGGTGCGGAGGCCGCACATCACCTGGCGCAGACGGGCCTCTATGAGTTCGAGGCGGGGTTGACGGAGGCCGAGTTCACGCGCATTGAGCGCGAGTACGGCTTCGAGTTCGCGGACGATCACCGAGCATTCCTTGCGGCCGGGCTCCCGATCAACGTCCCTCCCGAGGACGGGCAGACCTGGTCCAGGCCCTGGCCGGCGTGGCGCGGCGGCGATTTGGACAGCGTGCGTCGACAGCTCGACTGGCCGGTCGAGGGTGTTCTGCTCGATGTTGAGCACAACGCGTTCTGGTACGAGGGTTGGGGCGAGCGTCCAGCCGATGGAACGGCGGCACTGGGTACGGCTCGGCGTCATCTGGCGGAGGTGCCGGTGATGGTGCCCGTGTATGCCCACCGGTACCTACCTGCCGGCCGGGGAAGCTTCGGGCATCCGGTGCTCTCGATGTGGCAGACCGACGTCATCTATTACGGCTTGGACCTGGCCGACCACATGCACCAAGAGTTCGACGAGGCGCGAGGCGAGGTCGACGAAAGTTGGAACCCGCAAGCGACGTCCCTCTTCTGGCGGGACCTTCTCTGACTCTTCGAGGAACCCGGGCAGGCGGCGGACGCTCTCAGCTTGGGAAGCTGCGGGCGGTTCGGGCGCTGACCTGCGCTGATGGTTGACCTGCACCCTCGCCGGTGCCGCTGGCCTTCACCGTGACTCCCCGCTCGATCTGGTGCGCTTGTGGTGCGGGGCCGACGGACAACGTGGCCGTGGCTACAGTCGGTTTATGCAGTGGATCGCCTTGATCAGCACCATAGTTGGCGCGGTGATCGCCACAGGATCCGCCATGCTTTTGGACCGTCAACGGTGGAAGCGGGAGCGCTTGGATCGCGAGACGCAAACGTGTCGCACTCTTTATGGGGACTACCTGGCCGGCCTGTCTGAAGCCCGTCACGTCTGCGGTAACGTGGCTCGGGACTCGGACATGGAACCCTCGACGCGCCGCACGATGGCCCGCGAAGCGTTCGGGCCGTGCATCGGCTTGAGGTACCAGATGACCATCAGTGCGCCCAGTCGGGTCGTAGAGGCTTCAGAGGATGCCTTCCGCCGCCTGCGTGACCTTCGGGATCGGGTGATGGAGGGAGTTCTGGTCACCGATCCCGTGTACCTGGAGGGTCGCCGAACTTACGACGATGCCCTTGCTGCGCTCCGGGCACGCATGAGAGAGGACCTGGATACCAGTGAAGACGGCACTGCGCCCTGAGTTTGGGAAGCGCGTGTCTTTTGGCGGCACATGTGGTGCTGACCTGGGGCGGAGTGGTGATGGAGCCCTGGGTGCCCCGAGGTCAGCCCCTGTTGATCCCCGTTGTTCCCCGCAGGATCTGGCACGGGTCTGGCATGAGACTGTCAGACGCACGAAATGTTGTACGCCGCGCGTCAGCCAGATTCGGATCAGAGGAAGCCGGCAAAGAGGGATAGCGCTGGACAGGATCGGATCAAAAACCCTTGAGAGGGAGGCTGACCAGGAGAGGAGCGGATCAGCCTGATTGGTCGGGTGCAGGCGTCCGCAGCGCGGTCCGACCTGGGAAGTAGCTCCAGAGCCTGTGAGGCTGAGACGATCGAGGCAGCGACGGAGGCCGATATGGCCCTAAATCCCTGTGTCCACAACACAGTTGGATCGTTAGCCCTTGATCACACTGGAGCCGCTTCATGTCCAGTTCACCTGCACGTCTTGGAACATTCGCGACATCCACGCTCTTTTTTGCATGTTGCGCCGATGGTCGGTGGGCTCCACCACCAGCGGTGATCATGGTCGTAGTACTTGTGTTAGCGCTGGCTGCTTACGCTGGCCTTGGCTGTGTCGATCCGAGCCCCCTCGCGGTGCTGGCCGCGATCATAGCCGAGCGGCTGGTCGGTCGTCGCTCTGGTGACAGAGAGGCAGACCAGGGCCTGTAACCATGGGCCGACGCGCCAGGAGCATCGACGGCAGTGCAGGACCACGGCTGCGGGAGCTAGTGGAATACCTGCGTGAGCTTAAGGCGGCCACCCGCGTCACTTACCGTGAGATGGCGAGACGTACAGGGCCCAAGCCGTATTACTGCGGGGCATCGACGCTTAGCCAAGCGGTTACCGGCGCCCGGCTTCCTCGGCTCCAGGTTGTGGAAGCCTACGCGCGTGCAGTTGGTGACCCCGCTGACCAAGACGCACGTCAGCTTCGTGTCCGACGCGCTCGGCAGCTGTGGAAGGCTGCGGCCATCGAGCAGGCGCGTCCGCTTCGGACAGGTCGCGGACGCCGGCTCCGACAGATCCGTACGCCGGAAGCTCTTGGCCAAGGCCTAGCGCGGCTTCGAACGCGGGCAGGCCAGCCTTCTCTGCGCGCGATCGAACGGGTGACCGCTGTTCATGGCCACCGCGTGCCGAGATCGACGTGTCAGTTGATCTTGGCTGGCCAGGTCTTGCCCACCTCGGAACAGCTAAGGGCTCTCCTGACCGCCCTCGACGTCACCGAAGCGGCCTCCTCGGGCTGGCTTATCGCGTTGAACCGCATTGTGGCCAGAAGATTCCCCGAACTGTTCTGGTCTGGGGGGTGCGTGTGTCCAGATGGCGACCCTGCCGTAATGGCATTCCTTGAACGCCGCGACAAGGACGAAAGGATCAAGCGAAAGACCGGCCAACTACGCCAGGACGAAGACTACGACGAGTGGTTGGAGGCGCGTGTTGCCAGGGCCTTCTACCGGCGTCGATGGGACTACTTGGATGAGGATGAGTTGGCACGGTATGAGTGGATCGGAGGACACACCCCGCTCGGTGGGTCTGGATGACATGACGGGAGGCCACCGGCGAGCGATGACAGCCTGTTTACGGCCTGTGGCCTCCCTCCGTCCCTCGCGCTCTTGGAGAGCCGACAAACGAGGAAGAGGCCGCCACTGAGGTTCCTTCGGGCGTCGGCCCGAAGGAAGACCGCACCGTTCCGCGTGTGGTTGGCGCCTCGACGGAGCGGTGCGACATCACCAGCACACATCACTGGATTTTCCGGAGTACCTGTTGAACAAGCACCCCATCGGGCTCCCCTCCGCGGGAAGCCATCCGCCACACCCTACGCCCGTGTGGCGCCGCCGTGGCCGCCGTTATATGCGCATCGTTCTCATGAACGCACTGAAGGGCGCTGCGTACACATTCGGTGGCGCCGCTGTCACCTGGCTGATCTGGTGGGTCCAGACAGGCTGACATCTCACTGCGAGCGCTGGTTGCGCCGAGCGCATCTGGCGCAGCCCGGACCAATCGGATACTGATCATTAGCCGGTCTACTGATCACCCTTTCCGCTGACCAGCGGTCCTGAAGAAGCTCACGGCTCCGACCAGTTCGGATGCCGTGGGCTTCTGTCGTTGCCGGTCGGCGTCGGCTGACCTTGGACGGCCCAGAAACGACCCAAGTCTCCGCCAGCAGGGACCAGCTCACCCGTTCGACGGCGCCGGTCTCGCCACTCGAGCGGCACGGGAGCGACCGGGATTGCTCTTCGTGGGGCCAGGTGAAGGTGCGGTCCGGTTCGAGGTGGGCCTCTCCCCAGTGGATGATGTGGATCCCGTTCTCTGCGTCGGCGGTGAAGAACACGCACACGAGCCTGGTAGAGGCTCCTAGCTCCTCGAAGGCTTCGTGCAGCCCTAAGTACTCCTCCGTCGCCAGGCCGCCATCGACCTCGAATGAGCCGTCCGGCGGCTGCGGCCCGTGCGCCTGGAACAACCGCCGGCGAGTGGGTGACACGTTAGCGGGCAACCGGGCACGGTCCAGAGGCTTCGACTTGTCCGCGTACCCGAAGGGGAAGAGTGCGTGATCATTGATCACCGCATACTCGTACCCGCGAACGTCCCGTACCGACTCCCCCAGCCCCCGGGCCGTCTCCGCCAGGTTCTCGCGCACCACCCCTGCGAGGGCGGCCCCGTAAGGACTCCGCTTTTCAACCCCGCGGCGAGGTGTGCGGCATGCGCCTTCGAATGTGCCTTGGCCGGTTACACGGAACAGCAGCAGTGACCGCGCCGGCATGCTGCCCAAACCGTTCAATAGCCCAGGCCGACGGCCCGACCACATGATCACCCGATACAGACATCCCCCTCTCTGCCCGATCACCCCACCTCCAACTGTCTGACACGCACACGAAGAGGACACAAGAGGGCGATCCGGCCACGGGGCGGGCACGGTTCCTCGTTACACAGCACAGCCACAACTGATCAACGGGGGCCGTGACCTGCGGTCGCCCTATCGATCAACGTCCTGAGCCGCTGCCGAGCCGTCGGCATTTGTCGACGTTGGCCATCGTAGAGCGCCCTTCCACGGCCCGAGGACGGCCCGGAAGGGCGCTCGTGCGTTTCGGGAGACAACTGCTACACAAGTTCGGCTCGGCGATGTGTCCGTCCGCCTCGACCACAAGGGCTGCACATGGCTGCCGATGTGTACTGCTGTTCGTGGTCGTCGATGTCAGCGTTGGATGTCACTACTTCGCGGCATGGGCACGAAGATCCACAAGGGGGAAATCCGGCCGCGACGTCCCGCGAGCCTGCGTCACCCCTCACCCACCGCATGAGCGGTTGACCAAGTACCAGGAAACCATCCCGTATGGACCGAGCAGCTGTCATACTCCCCTCGCGCTAACAGCATCAAATACGTCTGGCGCGGGAGCGCTTCCAGCTGCCGCAATAGTAGCGGCGTGCGCCCTCCTGTTCACTATCGCTTCCTTTTGGTGGCTTAACGCACGCCAGGGCAGCCTAAAGTCGTACGCCCCACATTCTTTTGCTGCCGCTGTAACACAAACGAAGACGCTGATCCGCATCCCCCTCATATTCTTCAATACCGGCCCTAAGCCGATCATCGTGCAAAACCTGCGCCTTTCCCTCCCGGATGCAGGGCAAGAAGGGCTCACACTCCCCTGGAGCACCACTCGCGACAGGATTAGACCAGAGAGGAATGACGACCCTCGACTTCCGAGCGTCTTCGTGGTTGGCGGGAGGGCCGCCGAGCAAGTTTTTGCAGAATTCAGCTCTCCTTTTCCTGGATTCGTACCCGAACATAGAGAATACAGAGTCACGGTCGAATGCAAACTCGGCCACAAGGGGAGCTGGATTGCACTTCTAGATTTCCCGATTCAGCTAGGCAACATCAGCAGTCCAGCTACATCACCTACAGCAATGAGCCTAACCAAGTAATGGATGAAGATCGCGCTAAAGCAAGTGCTGAACTCGAAGCCCTGGGGCGCAAGGCCATCTCTAGCTAACTCGCGCAAACCTAAGCGACGAAATATTGAGAATGGAATAATCATGCCCATCCCTTCCCTCCCTCGATTCCTCTACTTGGACGAGAGGGGGCTCGGAGAATACCTTTCTGTGGTAGAGGAAGGGCTTTCCGATGAGTCCAAGAGGCGGCGACTGCTAAGTGCAGCCGGTGTAGATTCTTCAACGTTTGGTGAAGCGATGGGAGGTGAGTCCAGCTCCGAAGAAGAGCGGATCGTACGCGAGACGGCTAGCCAGCGCTTCATTCGATTGGTTACCGCGCTGGACTCGGCGGCTACTCGATGGAGTTATCGCGACATTACCGATCTCGGAGAGTCCATCGACGAACTAGGTGTGATGGACCTCGTGCATCTGCAGTGCGAGGTAGAGATTCCCCCCTTCGTTCAAATGTTCAGCCAGCCGGATCAACTGGATGGCATGCTGGATATGCTGGAGGCCCTTCGCCCTATGGCATCAATGATGGGCGATAACCTCGATGGCTTCCCCGGCGAAAGTGAAACCACCGCCATTCGCGGCTTCAGTAAAGCGATGAAATCGGACGTGGTCGTGGTGGGTGACCAAGATGATGATGGACCTAAGATCACCGGGAAGCTAAATAAAGAATACATTCGGGATGCCATTGAAGGTGAAGTCTTCGTCCTGGGCAAGGTATCTAAAAAATTGAAGGAAGGCGAAAGTCATTCCCTTCTTGCAATTCCCGGCGCATCTTTGATGAACCGCAAACAGCGCCGACAGGCTGCCTCGCAAGAGCAAACAGACGAAAACGCCCTCGTCGGCCCAGCCTTGACTCTGGATATTCTCGCGATTTATCGCTGATGCAGGCAGCCCAGGTCGGCGGAGCGGCTTTGGGCTGGAGCTGATCTGGCGCGAGTGATCATGGCCCATTCCGCTAGCCCGCGGATCGGACAGGTTTGTGAGCCTGCCCGTTAGTGCCCGATTTTGGGCCAAGATCTTCGAGGCTCGCGCCAAATTATCTACCTAAAGCCGTGGAGCCGAACGCCCCAGCCCCAGAGGGTGTCTCCCTATTTCATGCCCGCAGCCGCCGGGCGCGGCCAGCCGGGGCGAAGACAGGAGGCGGGCTGCGCCGTAGAGGCGGCGCGCGCCCGCGCCGTGCGCGGGCCTTGATGAAGTAGGGAAAGTCTTATCCCGCTGGGATGAGTTGCTTGCCGTCGTGGCTTCGTACGTGAGGGCCAGCCCCATCTAGGGCGTCCAGGAGTCTGATCGCGTAGACCTCGGTCATGCGGTCGCTGACCTCGTCGGTTGTGAGCCAGGAGACGGCTGTGGACTCGCTTGAGGTGCGTTCGGTGCCGCCGGAGGGCTTGCAGCGGAAGACCAGGGCGACGATGCCTCGGGTGGTGTTCTTGTAAACGCCGGTGAGTTCGTCTGACGCCTGGCTGACCAACATCGAAGCCGACATGGCGCGCGGGCCGCGGACGTCACCCTGCCCTGGCTGACCCCGACCGGTCCCAAGGTCACTCACCGGTTCCTCTTCACCAGCGGTATCGGCGCAGCCATCTGGAGCCAGGCGTTCAACGACCAGTCCTGGAAGCCCGCCCTCGCCTCCGCCGGCATCATTCTGGCCCCCGAGAAGGGCAAGCGCTACGCCGCCGCCCGCGAGCACGGCATGCACGCGCTCCGGCACTTCTACGCCTCAGTCCTCCTGGACGCCGGGGAGAGCATTAAGGCTCTGAGCCTCTACCTCGGCCACAGCGACACGGGGTTCACTCTCTGGGTGTGAACGCACCTCATGCCGTCCAGCGAGACGCGGACCCGGAAAGCCATCTCCGCGATGTACCGGGCCGCCAGTCACGCTCACGACGGCCCAGAGACGGCCCAGGCTGCCTGAGACGGCCCCTCATTGGCGGGAAACCTGCTGGTGAGGGGCCTTTTCATGCCTCCTCGTGGTAAGTAACACGCCATCTTGCCGCACCGCCGCCCCTGGGCGGAAACGCGTTCCGGCCGGAAGCTGTGACCTGGGGTTTCGTGTGCTGCGCTACCGTGCCGCCGTGATCAGTGCGACGGAGCGTCCCCTTCTCTTCCTCGACGTGGACGGTCCTCTGATCCCCTTCGGATCGTCGACCGGCGCCGCGGTCCCTGACGACGCGGGGAATCCGCTGCTGGGCCGGCTCGACCCCGGGGTCGGGGCGCGGCTCATGGCGTTGGGCTGTGAGCTTGTCTGGGCGACGAGTTGGATGGAGGAGGCCAACACGGTTGTCGCCCCTCGTATCGGGTTGCCGAGGCTGCCGGTGGTGGGGTGGCCGGAGCCGGCTGCCCGGGCGGGTCCGCGCGGGCTGCACTGGAAGACCCGAGCCCTGGTCGAGTGGGCCCACGCCCGGCCCTTCATCTGGGTCGACGACGAGATCGGCGCCCTGGACCACCAGTGGGTCGGGGCCGCTCACCCCGGCCCGTACCTGCTCCACCGTGTCGATCCGGCCGAGGGCCTCACCGACGCCGACTTCGCCGTGCTCGGCGTTACTGCTCGTTCCTTCGGCGGATGAAGAGGAGGACCGCTCCGCCGATCACCACGAGGCCGATGGCCGCGCCGCCGATCAGGGGGGTCGCGTTGGAGCTGCCGGTTTCGGCGAGGTTGGGGTTGGGGGCGGGTGAGGGGGTGACGACCGTGGTGGGAACCGGTTCGCTGAGGGTGTGGGTGGTGTCGGCCAGGGTGGCGCTCTGGGTGCGGCAGTCGAGGACGCCGGTGAAGCGCTGTTCGAAGCCGGCCGGGCCGCGGATCGTGAAGTCGTAGGCGCGGTCCTCCGGCAGCGGGACCGGCACCGTCCGGGTCTCGCCCGGCGCGATGGTGTACTCGGTGTCCAGCAGTTCGAAGGTGAAGGGCGCGTCGCCCTTGTTGAGCGCGGTGATGTCGAGGGTGCCCTCGGCGCAGTTCTTCTCGGCGGACAGGGCGGGTATCGCGCCCTCGGCGGCCCAGGTGGCGGTCGCCGTCGCCGCGACCGTCGACTCGCTGGAACCGGCCAGGATCTGTGTCTGGCTGCGGCTCTCGGAGGCGAAGGCGCGGCCGACCGGCACGGTCGTCGACGCCTGGACGGACAGCTGGGCGGTGCCGGCCTCCGCGTCCTCGGGCACGTCGAAGAAGATCTGGGTGCCGTCGCCGACCTCGGTGACGGGCTCGCCCTTCTTGTCGACGACCCGTACGGCGCCCTTGGCTGCGGCGTCCACCGGGGGTGTCACCGTCGCGCCGCCCGCGTTGGTGTGGACCGTCACCGGGCCGAGCCGCTCACCGGGGCGGCCCGAGACGGCCGGTGGGTCGAGGGTGAGGGACGCCGTGGGCTCGGCCAGCTCGCGGGCGTTCTTCTCCAGGTAGTCGGCGAGCCGCTCGGCCTGCGGGTCGACGGCCTCGACGTCCGTGTCGTCCGAGTAGCGCCAGATGGCGACCTGGGTTCCGGCCGCCGCGTCCTCCTCGGTGAGTCCGCCGCGGACGCCCGCCTTCTTCGCGAGCGCGGCCAGGTCGTTGACCTGCGGGTAGGAGTTCCCCAGGATCCAGCGGACGCGGCCGGCGTCCTTGTTGGTGCCCAGCGACGTCCCGCTCCAGGGGGTCTCCTGGTACTTCGCGTCCTTCTGCGTCGGGTTCTGGATGTCGACGCAGTACGTTTGCAGCATGCCGCCGCCCTCGACGGACATCTCGAACAGCCCGGCCGGCACCTGATGGTCGCCGTCCTCGCCGTGGATGACCGCGGTGCCGTGCGTCTTCAGGCCGCCTATCGTGGCCGTCGCCCCGCCCTGGCCGCGTGCACCGTCACGCGCGCCGTCCTGGGCGGCGGCCGGTGCCGCACCGGTGACCACACCGGCGACGGCGAGCGCGGAGGCCAGCGCCCCGGCGGCGATACGCGCCGCCCCTCGACCGGGCAGAGACGGCGCAGCGAGCGAAGAAAACACCAAATTCCCCTTCGAGCAGGACCCGTTGGCGTGGGGGGAACGGTCCCACCAGCAGAATCAGCAGCCACACAAGGCTCGTTCGGCATCCTAAGGACATGCCGGACCGGGCTTGCCGGTGATCGTCGCCCGCGCGCTGATCCGAATCGGAATCGTTATCGCCGAGAGCGTGTTTGAGCAGGGCTTATCGACAAATCCACCCGCGGTCGCCTCCGGGCGCGTACCTGGCGGGTACCTGGCGGGCCTCGGTGTCATCCCACCGGGACCGGCTCCGGTCGCTGTTCGGGGGTGGCGGGAACGGTCGGCTGCGCCGCGGACTCGCCCACTGACTCGCCCGCCTGCTCCCCCGCGGGTCCACCCGCGGGCTCGCCGCTCGATTCTCCGGGCGACTCCCCGGGCGATTCCCCTGCCGGCACCTCCCAGTTGGGTTCCGGCTGGGGCGGGGAGGCCGACGCCTCCGCCCTGCCGGTGCGCCGGAACGCCGCCGTGCCGCGGGCGAGGTCGTGGCCGATCGCCACCGCGTCGATGTCGGCCGAGGTCCGGCTCTGCCCCTCGCGCACATCGGTGCGCACCTTCAGCCTGCCCTGCACGACGACGGGGTCGCCCACCGCCAGTGACCCCGAGGCGTTGGCGGCCAGCTGCCGGTTGGCCCACACGGTGAAGAAGTTGGTGTGCCCGTCCGTCCAGGCGCTCTTCTCGCGGTCCCAGTAGCGCGAGGTGACCGCGAGCCGGAAGCGCACCGACGGTCCGTTCACCAGGTGTCGGAAGACGGGCTGGGTGGCCACGTTGCCCACCGCGCAGATCATCGTCTCGTTCATGGCGAGTCCTCCCTCCCGCACGGGCCTGTCCCGTACGGCGGCCGGGGCGACCGCGTCCGTCGCGATCGCCGTGGTGGCCAGATTGCCCGCCGTCGGGCCGGTCCGCCCGGGGCTGTGGACCGGCCCGGCGCCTGTGGAGAACTCCGCCACCCGCAAGGGTGGTCACCGTGGGTGCGGGCCGCTACCTCGTCGCGGTCCCCACTCCCACCCCCGCCCCCGTGACCCGCGCGTACTGTTCCCGCACCTCGCGGTAGCGCAGCAGTTCGGCCGCCAGGGGATCCAGCACCCTGGCCCGGCCGCACCCCGCGGCCGCCTCCCGCAACAGGCGTTCCGCCTCGTGGCCGTAGCGCCGGGCGGGTCCGCGGGCCGCGAGGCGGCAGCTCCACTCGATGAGGGGGCCGCCGACGATACCGGCCAGCATCAGCAGCACCGGTACGCCCAGGTTCGGGGGCACGATGCCGATGATCTGACCGAGCAGCCACAGGCCGCCCACCACCTGGAGCAGTGTCATGGTCGCCTGAGCGAGGACGGCCACCGGCCACCACCCGGGCCGCGGCGGACGTCCCGGCGGCAGCCCCGCGCGCACCGCCAGTTCGTCGAGGGCCTCGGGCAGTCCCTGGGCGCCGCGGACGGCCGCCTCCCGCATCGCCTGCGCCCACGGTGCCGGCAGCCCGGCCGACGCCCGGTCCGAGACCGTACGCACCGCCTGTTCGACGCGCTGCCGGGCCGTGGCCTCCTCGTCCGCCTGGGAGCGCGTGGACAGCCGTCCCGTGACGGGGTCGCGCCGGTCGTGGTACCAGCGCCACAGCCGCAGCCAGGGGGTTCCGCACGCCCGGTTGGCGTGGCGCAGCCAGGCGCGTTCGGCCGCCTCGCCCGCCGCGGTGGCGCCCACCGCGTCGGCCAGCCGGTCCGCGAACTCCTCCCGCGCCTCCTCGCTGAGCCCGGTGCGCCGCCCGGTGACGTACACCGGGCGCAGGTGCCGGGCGGCGGCGTCCACGTCGGCCGCGATACGGCGGGCCGGGGCCTGCCGTTCGGCGACGAACTGGCCGAGCGTCTCGCGCAGTTCGCCGATGCCCTCCCCGGTGAGCGCGGACAGGGCGAGCACGGTGGCGCCCGGTTCGCCGTACTCGCCCAGCGCGATGCCGTCCTCGTCGAGCAGCCGCCGCAGGTCGTCGAGGACCTGCTCGGCGGCCTCCCCGGGCAGCCGGTCGACCTGGTTGAGGACGACGAAGGTGACCTCGGCGTGGCCCGCCATCGGCCGCAGGTAGCGCTCGTGGATCAGGGCGTCCGCGTACTTCTCCGGGTCGACGACCCAGACGACGGCGTCGACCAGGGCCAGGATGCGGTCCACCTGCTCACGGTGCTGCACGGCCGCCGAGTCGTGGTCGGGCAGGTCGATCAGGACCAGTCCGCGCAGCGGCGACTCGGAGTCCGGGTGCTGGAGCGGACGGCGGCGCAGCCGGCCCGGGATGCCGAGCCGGTCGAGGAGGCTGGCGGCGCCGTCGCTCCAACTGCACGCGATGGGCGCGGCGGTGGTCGGCCGACGGACGCCGGTCTCGGAGATCGTCACCCCGGCGAGGGTGTTGAACAGCTGCGACTTGCCACTGCCGGTAGCGCCCGCGATGGCGACGACGGTGTGCTGCCCGGAGAGCCTGCGCCGCGCGGCGGCCTCGTCCAGGACCCGGCCCGCCTCGGCCAGGGTCCCGCTGTCGAGCCGGGTCCTGGAGAGCCCCACCAGTTCACGCAGCGCGTCCAGGCGCGACCTGAGGTTCCCGTCGTAGGCGAGCGGCATCAGCGCGGCCGAGGAGGAGGCGGGCCTGCTCGATAGGACGGCGAACTGCTCGGGCCCGCCGTTCTCGTCCACCCGCCGTGCGATCAGTCCGTCGCCCCAGGCGCCGTCCCCGTCCCCGGACCCCCCCGTACCTGCCGACCCGCCCGACCCGCCCGACCCGCCCGACCCGCCGGTCGAGCCTTCCGTACGGTCCGCGCGAGGGTGCGCCCCGGTGGTCTCGTCCCGTACGCGCGCGTGGGAGCTGTCCGAGCGCTCGCTCCGGCGCCCCCGCAGACGCCTTCCGCGCCCCGCGTCCTCGGCCACGTCCCCCTCCCCCGCCGCGCCGTCACCCGCGACGCGCTCACGGGCGGCATGCTCACGGGCGGTTGCCTGCTCGGCAGGGTCTTCCCCGCCTCGGCGGTCCTGCCCACCTCGACCGTCCCGCCCGCCTCGGCTGTCCCCGTGGTCTCGATCCTCCCCCCGCCGGTCTCTGCCGTCTCGCCCCTCCCGGCCAGCCCGGCCATCCCGGCCATACCTACCAGCCTGCTCATCCCCTCCGCCCCGATCGTCTCCGCCGACCCGGCCACCCCCGTCGTCACGGCCGTCCCGGTCATCGCGGCCGTCACGGAAGCCCGGTGCGTCGGCCGCACGTTCCGCCCGATCCGCCCGAGCCCTCCGCTCCGTGCGGTCCGCACGATCCGCGCGGTCCCTGGGGTCCGTACCGTCCGCACCGTCCGTACGGTCCGCGTGATCCGCGCCGTCGGCGCGGTTCGTGCGCTCCGTCTCCTTCGTCGCAGGCTCGGTGTGCTCGGTGTGCTCGGTGGGGTCCTGGTCAGTGACGGCGGTCACCGGTCACCTCTCCTTCTGCAGTACGGACAGCGCGGCGATGAGCTCTGCCTGTGGTTCGGGGTGCACCTCGAGACCGTCGAGCGGCGCCAGCCTGCGCTCGCGCTCGACGTGCATCACCCGGTCGACGTGTTCTTCGAGCAGCCGCCCGCCCCGGTCGCGCAGCCGCAGCGCGCCGTGGGCGCCGATCCTCTCGGCGAGCCGCTCGCCGGCGACACGCGCGCGCCGCCCGCCCAGCAGCACGGTGGCGACCAGGCCGGCCACCACCCCGGGGTCCGGTGCCAGGTTCCGGTCCAGCTCGCGCACCTCCTCCTCGGCGTACTCCTCCAGCTCGCGCCGCCAGCGCCGTACGGCCAGCCCGATGCGGTGCTCGGCGCTCTCCGGCGCGGGGGCGTGGCCCGCGAGTTCGGGGGCGTCCGCCGCCGGTTCGTGGCGCCAGGCCTCGTCGACCCGCTCGTCGGCAGCCGTGACGGCGCACAGCAGCAGGGCGCTCAGGCTCTCCACCAGCGAGTCGAGGAGCTCTTCCGGAGAACAGTCCAGGGGGAAGGCCCGCCAGCGCTTCAGCGCGTCCCCGGCGAGCACCGCGCCCGCCTGCAACCGCCCCCGCACGCGCGCGTGCTCATCGTCGTAGGCGCCGTCGACGGCGGCGGTGAGCCGCAGCGCAGCGGCGTACTGTGCGGCGGTGGCTCCGGCCAGCTCGGGCATCCGGGACTTGAGCGAGTCCAGGATGCCGTGCGCCGTGCGGGCCATGGCGTGGTGCCGGGCGTCGAGTTCCTGCGCCCGGTGGACGAGCCAGGAGCGCAGCGGCGCCACGGCGCTGGCCGGCAGCAGTCCGCCGCCCCAGGCCGACTCGGGCAGTTCGGGGACGGTGAAGCGCGGGACGTCGCCGAGCCCGGCCTTGGTGAGCAGCGCCCCGTACTGCCGCGACACCTCGGACACCACCTGGTGGGGCACCCGGTCGAGCACGGTGACCAGGGTGGCGTCGTACTCCTTGGCGGTGCGCAGCAGGTGCCAGGGCACCGCGTCGGCGTACCGCGCGGCCGTGGTGACCATCACCCAGATGTCGGCGGCGCAGATCAGTTCGGCCGCCAGGACGCGGTTGTCGGCGACGAGGGAGTCGACGTCGGGCGCGTCCAGGAGGGCGATGCCGGGCGGCAGGGTGTCGGCGGTCTCGACCCGCAGCACGCGCGCGGGGTTCTCGCCGGGCAGCAGCAGGTCGTCGTCGGGGTCCCGGTGGGGCACCCACACGCGCGTGAGGTCGGGCAGCACCCGCATGCCGCTGAACCAGTGATGGTCCTCCGGGTGGCACACCAGGACCGGCGTGCGTGTCGTGGGCCGCAGCACAC
Organism: Streptomyces sp. CS113; assembly: GCF_002188365.1. Taxonomy (NCBI): domain Bacteria; kingdom Bacillati; phylum Actinomycetota; class Actinomycetes; order Kitasatosporales; family Streptomycetaceae; genus Streptomyces; species Streptomyces sp. CS113. The sequence continues at coordinate 5,624,181 of NZ_KZ195574.1, read as the reverse complement.
CCGCCTCGCTGACCCGCCGTCCCACCAGGGAGTTGACCAGGGTGGACTTCCCGGCGCCGGTGGATCCGCCCACCACGGCGAGCAGCGGCGCCTCGGGATCCTTCAGGCGGGGCATCAGGTAGTCGTCGAGCTGGGCGAGCAGTTCGTCGCGGTTGGCACGCGCGCGTGGGGCCCCCGCCAGGGGCAGCGGGAAGCGTGCGGCCGCGACACGGTCGCGCAGGGCGGAGAGTGCGTCGAGCAGCTGAGGCCGTACGTCCAAGGTCACCACATGTGAAGAATGCCCAATTTTGAGGGAATTCTGAAGCATATGAGCATGATGAGCATGTCTGCGCGCCGATCGGACACTCCGGGCGGATGGGACTACTGGGACGCGAGGACAGTCCAGGCATAACGAGTGGACAACACCCGATGCGCGAGGCGCCAAAAACGATGCACGATTCGTACCTGCCTGCGATTATCGGGATCGCTTCACCGAACCTCCACATCGAGCCACGGAGGGGAAGCATCCGGGACATGGAGCCGGGAGCCCTATCCTTGTCCCCGGCGAGGTCACGGACCGGTTCACAGCCGGACACCAGGACCGAGGCCCCACATCAGGCCCCCGTAGCTCAGTGGATAGAGCAGGCGCCTTCTAAGCGCTTGGCCGCAGGTTCGAGTCCTGCCGGGGGCGCTCACTCATGTGTTGACGGGTTGATCAACGGCCCGAGCGACCGCAACGGCCCGTTCCCCGGTCCGGGTGTGACACGCCCCGGTCCGGGTGTGACACGATCGGCTGCCGATCGTGGCGCCCGCCGGGACGCCACCGCTTGCCGGGCGGGGAGGGACTGGACGACGTGCGACTGCGCTGCGCGGTACTCGACGACTTCCAGCAGGTGGCGACCGAGATCGCGGACTGGTCCCCGGTCGCGGACGACGTGGACGTCGTGTCCTACGCCACCCACTTCCCGGACGAGGACGCCCTCGCCGCGGCGCTCGCGGACGCCGACATCGTGGTCACCCTGCGCGAACGCGTGCCGTTCCCCGGCTCGTTGCTCGCCCGGCTGCCCCGGCTGAAGCTCCTCGTCGCCTCCGGCATGCGCAACAGCGTGATCGACTACGCCGCCGCCGAGGCGCACGGCGTCACCGTCTGCGGTACGGCCTCCTCCTCCACCCCGCCCGTCGAGCTGACCTGGGCCCTGCTGCTGGGTCTGGCCCGCGGCATCGTCCAGGAGGGCAACGGACTGCGCGAGGGCGGCCCCTGGCAGCAGACGGTGGGCGCCGACCTGCACGGCCGCCGGCTCGGCCTGCTGGGCCTGGGGAAGATCGGCGGGCGGGTGGCACAGGTCGGCCTGGCCTTCGGCATGCGGGTGAGCGCCTGGAGCCAGAACCTCACCCGGGAGCGCACCGACGAAGTCGGCGCCGAGCTGGCCCGTTCCAAGGAAGAGCTCCTGAGCACCGCCGACTTCGTCTCCGTCCACCTGGCGCTGGGCGAGCGCACCCGCGGCCTGCTCGGCCCCGCCGAACTGGCCCTGCTCAAGCCGACCGCCTACCTGGTCAACACCTCGCGCGCGGCGATCGTCGACCAGGAGGCGCTGCTCGCCGCACTGCACGAGGGCCGCATCGCCGGCGCGGGCGTGGACGTCTTCGACACCGAGCCGCTGCCCGCCGGCCACCCGATGCGCACCGCTCCGCGCCTGCTCGCGACGCCCCACCTGGGCTATGTCTCGCGCGCCAACTACGCCACGTACTACGGCCAGGCCGTCGAGGCGATCGCCGCCTACCTCGCGGGTTCCCCCGTACGGCGGCTGCCGGTGCCGGCGCCTGCGGCACCGAACCCGGCGTAGGGCCGCTCAGGCGGAGCCCGTCCGGGCGGAGTCCGCCGGGCGCGCGTAGATTCCGTCGCTCCGGCGCAGGTGACCGAAGTCCACCAGGTGGCGCCGGAGCGTCACATGGTCGACCTCGCCGTCCTCGCACCAGGCGCGCAGCTTCTCGTCGACGGTGCGTTCCGGGTACTCCACACCGGGCACGAAGGTCTGCTCGGCGATGTGCCGCAGCACCACCTTCTTGCGCGTCCATCGTGCGGGGAGACGCACCAGCCGGCCGTCCCTGACGAAGGTCCGCACGATCATGCCGTCCCGGGCGTCGCCGCCCGCCGCGCCGGTGTCCGGGGACGGCTGGAGCGGCGGGAGCGGCTGGAGCGGCTGTGACGACTGGGACGATTGAGACAGCTGCGGCTGCTGGGACAGCTGCGACTGCTGGGGCGGCTGGGACGACTCGGGATCCTCGACGGGCGAGTCGGATCGGTCATTCGGCATGCCGGGAGGCTAGTGGACCCACGGGGGCGCACGAGAACGGTTTTTCCGGCCCCGCCCCGGACGCTCAAAAAGGGTGATCCACACATTCCCCCCGTGACCCGCCGCGACCGGGTGCGTTGAACCGGCAGTGCGGCGGCGCGTCCTGCCGCCGCGCTCCCCGAGTCAGAAGGAGAACGTGATGTCTCGCATCGCGAAGGCCGCCGGCGTCGCCCTCGGCGCCGGTGCCGTGGTGCTCAGCGGCACCGGCATGGCCATGGCGGACGCGGGCGCGGCGGGCGCGGCCGTCGGCTCGCCCGGTGTCCTGTCCGGCAACGTCGTCCAGATCCCGGTGCACGTGCCGGTCAACCTCTGCGGCAACACCATCGACGTGATCGGCCTGCTGAACCCGGCCTTCGGCAACGCCTGCGAAAACGGCGACGACGACGGCGACAAGAGCGGCGGCTACGGCGGCTGAGTCCCCCCAGGCACCGAGGAGCCCCGGCCTTCCCGGCCGGGGCTCTTCCCGCACTCGGGCTCCCGTACCCGGGCCCCCGTACCCGGGCTCCCGCGCTCGGGCCCGCGCCCGAACTCGTCCCCGTGTCCCCGTGTCGCCGTGTCCGGGACGGACGCGCTCAGGCGTACCGGTAGATCCGGCCGACGTCCTCCAGCTCGTCCGGTGTCACGTCCCACGGCGGCAGCCTCTCGTGCCGGGCGACGATCCGCCCGCGCTGCGCGCTGCCCCGGCCGGGCGGCTCGGCGGGCAGGTAGCGGGCGCCGCGGTGGCGGGCCTGCCAGCGCGACCACTGGAGGTCGACGAAGGCGTGGTGCAGCCAGAACACCGGGTCGTTGACGGAGGCGCCGCCGACCATGGCGCCGCCGACCCAGCGGTGCACGCGGTTGTGGTTGCGCCAGGAGACCTCGCCCCGCCCGGTCCCCCACCCCTCCAGCTTGTTGCGGAACCCCTTGCGCACGGTGGAGTCGTAGGGCGAGGTGTCGTACGCCGGGTCGTCCAGCGCCCACTCCAGGTCGCTCTTCGAGGGCAGGCCGAGGGGATCGCCCGCGCGCCCCAGGTCCCGGGTGAGGTACTCCGTGTCGGTGACGTTCACCTTGAGGGTCCAGTTGCCCCCGGCGTGGGCGAAGGGACCGGTGGTGACCCGGTGGTCGGAACGCCTCCCGGTGCCGCCCAGGAGGTCGGCGGTCCAGGGCGTCGACTTGGCGCCGCGGTCCTTGGTCCAGTCCCAGTACGGCACGGTGACCGCGTCGTCCACCCGGCGCAGCGCCTCTTCCAGGTCCAGCAGGAACCGGCGGTGCCAGGGCAGGAAGGACGGTGCCATGTGCGCCGTGCGCAGTCCGTCCTCGCCGTCGGAGACGTAGTACTCGATGTGGGTGCGCACGAACTCGTCGTACTCGCCGCGTCGTTTGATCTCCAGCAGCGCGTTCACGAACCGTCGCTTCTCGGTGCGGGTCAGCGTGCTGACGTCCTTACGCGTGTACGCCATGCCGCCCCCCGGAGTGCTGGTCGTGGCCGATGGACGGGGTGTCGCGCAGGTGCTCGCCGGGGCCGAGTTCGTCGACCGCGCCGCGGGCCGCGGCAAGCGGGGTGGGGTACGACCGGTAGTGGTCGACCATGCTCAGCCAGCTGCCGTCGGCCCGGCGCATCAGGTGCAGCGGACGGCCGTCCACGGTGACCTGCCAGGTGCCGGCGCCCACCGCCCGGCCCGCGGCGGAGCGGACTCCGCGGATGCGCCGGCCCCGGTAGGTCTCGTCGAAGGCGGTGCTCTCGGCCCCGTCGGCGGACTCGGCGGACTGGGCGGACTCGACGGCGTGCGGCCCGGGGTGCCCGGGGCGGGCGGGTCGCGGTCCGGTCGTCGCGGCCTCGGCGGCCTCGGCGGCTCCGGAGGGCCGAGAGGCGGCGATCAGGGGCGCCAGGCCGACGGCGAGGGCCGGGGCGAGCAGCCCCCGCATCACCTGCCTCCGCGTACCGGACGAGGGCCCGCCGCTCGCCGTATCCTCCGCCGCGTACGCCCGCTCCGTGCCTCTCTCCGTCGCGCCGTTCACCGTCGCGCCCGTGTTGCCGGCCATGGCTCACTCCTCGTCCGGTTCCGTTGGTCCGCACCGCTAACCGGACGGCGGGCCCCTCGGTCACCGCACGCAGGGCCAGTCGGAGCAGCACCGCCCGGTCGCACGAGGCCGCCGCGCGGGTTACCGGCCCGGTCCGACGCCCAGGTCGGCCACCGGAACCGTCTGGACCACCGGGGCGAGCACACCGACCTCGGGAAGCTTCGGCGCCGGCAGGCCGAGGGCCTCGGGGTTCGGCGCGGTGAGCGGGGCGTCCAGGGACAGCCCGGGCGCCAGGGTGCGCAGCTCGGCGGCGGGGGCGTCGACACCGGCGTGGTCGAAGTCGTCGCCGAGGATGTGCGGCAGCGGCTGGCGCACGTCGACGCCGGGCAGCCCGCCGCGCACCGGCAGCTGCGGCAGCGTCCGCTCCGGCAGCAGCCGCCCCTCGACATACCGCGGTCCCTCCGGTGCGCCCGCCGTCGGCACGGGCAGCTCGCCCGCCACCTCGGGCAGTTCCATGCCGAGGGCCGTCTCCGCGCCGCCCAGCGGCACCGGCACGGGAACGGCGCGGGCCGCGGCGGCGGGGGTCGCGGCCACCCCCACGGCGGCGGCCACACCGGTGACCACGGCGGCCAGGGTTCGTCTGGTGGTCGGCTTCATGACAGGCACGGTCCCTTTCGAGAAGGCGGGAGGTACGGCTTCGGGAAGGCGGGAGAGACTGCTCCGGAAGGCGGAGGTACGGCGGAGTTAGGGCGGAGGTACGGCGGGGAGCGGGGAGGCTCAGCCGCCCAGCGGGAGGCCGCCCAGCAGGCCGTTCGCGGAGTTCAGCTTGGTGGTCGCGCCCTTCACGGTGTGCAGCACGGAGTCCTTGTTCTCGGTGTCCAGCGCGTCGGACCGCCCTTCCGACTGGTGCTTGATCGGCATGATGTCGATGGGCTCCGCGGTCAGCGCGTTCACGGCGCCGTTGAGGCTGGTGGGCGTGAGGGCTGCGGCGTCGGAGGCGTCGTAGGCGAACGCGGGCGCGGCGGAGCCGGCGGCGATCAGGGAACCGGCGACGACGGCGGCGGCCTTGAGGGACTTCATGGTGTTCCTTTCTTCGGCGACCCGTGTCACCGGAGGTATTGCTGACGACCTCCCTAACGACCTGCGCCGGAGCCGGAAACTCCGCCGTCCGGAAGACATATGAGATCTCCGGACACGCGAAGGGCCGTCCCACCTCCGGCAGGGAGGTGCGACGGCCCGGGAAACGCGGAGTGAGGGAGGCCCGGTGTCAGGAGGGGTCCGCGGGCGCGGCGACCTCCGGCGTGGCGGCCTCAGGCGTGGTGGCCTCCGGCGCGGTCGGTACGCCGGGCAGGCCGGCCAGGTCCGCGGCGGGCAGCCCGTTGCCGACCATCGTGGCGGCGACGACGTTGACGATGCCGGTCATCAGGTCCTTGACGGCCGGGCTCACCTGTTCGGCGGTGCCGGAGGTGGTGGCCTTCACCAGGGCGTCGATCTGCTTCTGGAGCGCGGCCTCCGCGGCGGCGGACAGGTCGGTGGCGGCCGCGGTGCCGTCGTCGCTCTGGGCCGTGACGGGCGCGGGCAGCGTGACCGGGGTGTCGGTCCCGGCCTCCGGCGCGGTGACGGCCGGCGGCTGGGCCGGGGTGGTCGTGCCGGGGGTGGTCGTGCCGGGGGTGGTCGCCACGTCGTCGGCGTCCGCGTCCGCGGCGTCCGCCTTGGCGAGGGCGTCCTTGACGGCGGCGGAGAGCTTGTCCGCGTCGGTGGCGGAGAGCTGGCCGTTGTCGGCCTTGAGGACGGCGCTGAGCATGTCGGTGACGGGCGTGAGCACTCCGCCCAGGCCGGCCAGGCTGCCGACCTGGCTTTGCAGTTCCTCCGCGTCGGGGAGGGGTGCGTGGGACGCCGCGTGGGTGCGTTCCCGGACCGAGTCGCCGTCGGCCGCCATCACCGCCGGACCGGAGAGGCCGATCAGCAGGCCGGCGCAGAGAGCGGAGGTGGCGATTCGCCGTGCGGGCAGACGCATGGGGGTTCCTTTCGGTGGTGCGTCGGATGTTGTGCCCACCGTGGAAGCGCCCTTGGCGCTCTGCAACGCAGGCGGCGAGCCCGTGCGCCCGCCCGCCCTTCTCACCGGCCGCGTCTTACCTGGTGAGACACCCTGTCAAGGGCCGTGCGCCGTGTCGCCGCCCGGACCCCCCATTCGGGGCAGCACACCGCCGTCCGCGCGGCAACGCGAACCGGCCGCCCGCTCGCGGAGGAACCGCGGTACGGACGGCCGGTACGGAGAGTGGTGAGCCGACGTCAGTCGTTCTCGCACTCGTTGCCGAACGCCGGGTTCAGCAGACCGATGATGTCGATGGTGTTACCGCAGACGTTGACCGGGATGTGGACCGGGACCTGCACCACGTTGCCGGACAGGACGCCCGGGGAGTGGGCGGCGGCGGCCTGCGCGCCGCTGTCGGCGGCGGCGACACCGGCGGTGCCCGCCACCGCGGCGGCGGCGACGGAGGTCAGGGCCAGGCCCTTCGCGATACGCGACATGGAGAAGTGCTCCTTGGGGTTGTACACACATCCGGGCGGCTGCCCGGCGCAGTGTCAACGCGTGGCGCGAGCGCGAGTTGTGCCGCCAAAGGGGTGATCTCGCGAAAGACCGGCGTTCACAAATCCAACACACTTACCCGGTTTCACCGTATTAGTACGGATAGCAGCTAGAGTCCCGCACCATTCGACCCATTCGACGCACCCGTATGCCGCGTCGCGGCCGGCGCCCCGCGGCCGGGCGCGTTCCCGCCCGTCCCGAGCAATCTCCGTGAGCGAGGAAACGCGCATGCACCTGTCACCGACCGGCTCGCGGCCACGGGTTCTGCACGTCACCCAACCGGCGGACGGCGGGGTCGCCCGGGTGGTGGCGGAGCTGACCCGGGCTCAGCTCGCCGCCGGACTGCGGGTCGTGGTCGCCTGTCCCGCCGGGGGCCTCGCCGGCCGGCTGCGGGCGCTGGGCGCCGACGTGCGGCACTGGCCGGCCACCCGTTCGCCGGGCCCGGCGCTGGTGGCGGAGGTACGGCGGCTGTGCCGCGTGATCGAGGACGTACGGCCCGACCTGGTGCACGCGCACAGTGCGAAGGCCGGTCTGGCCGGACGGCTCGCCGTACGGGGCCGGATCCCCACCGTGTTCCAGCCGCACGCCTGGTCGTTCGAGGCGGTCGGCGGGTCCGCCGCACGCCTCGCGCTGGGCTGGGAGCGGTGGTCGGGGCGGTGGACGGCGCGGACGGTGTGCGTGAGCGAGGCGGAACGGCTGCGGGGGGTGCGGGCCGGGCTGCGCGGGCCCTGGTCCGTCGTCCCGAACGGCGTCGACCTCGCCCGCTTCCCCGCCGACGTGCCCGGGTACGGCCACGACGACCCGGCCGGTCCGCGCCTGCGGCACGGCGTCGCCGCGGACACCCCGCTGGTGGTCTGTGTGGGGCGGCTGTGCCGGCAGAAGGGGCAGGACGTGCTGCTGGGCGCCTGGGAGTCGGTGCGCGCGCGGGTGCCCGACGCCCGGCTGGTCCTGGTCGGTGACGGCCCGGACCGCGCCCGGCTCGCGGCGCGGGCCCCGGCGTCCGTGCTGTTCACGGGGGCCGTCGACGACGCCGCCGCCTGGTACCGGGCCGCCGACCTGGTCGTCCTGCCGTCGCGCTGGGAGGGCATGGCGCTGGCCCCGCTGGAGGCGATGGCCTGCGGGCGGCCGGTGGTGGTGACCGACGTGGACGGTGCCCGCGAGGGCCTGCCGCCCGCGCTGGTGCCGCACTGCTTGGTGCCGCCCGGGGATCCCGCGGCGCTGGCCGACGCCACCGCCGCGCTGCTGCTCGACGCGCCGCTGCGCGCCTCGCTCGGCCGCCGGGGGCGGGCGCACGTCCGGTCCGCGCACGACGTACGGCACACGGCCGCGGCGATCGCGGCCCTCTACCGCGACCTCCTCGACGGCGTGCCCGACGACGATCTCCTCGACGGCGACCCGCTCGACGGCTTCCCCGACGACGGACTTCCCGACGGCGAGCCGCTCGACGGCCCTCCCGACGGCGGCCTTCCCGACGGCGACCTGCACGACGACCTTCCCGACGGCGGCCTCCTCGATGGCTTCCCCGACGACGTACGGCCCGCGGCCACGGCCACGCCCGCGGCCGCGGCCGTGGCGCGCGGCGCCGACGCGGTCGGCGGCGTCCGCGGCAGACCGCCCACCGCACCGCGCCTCCTCCCCGGCGAGCCGCCCGCGGCCGCGGGGCGGTCCGCCGTCGTGCCCATCGAGTGCAGGGAGTCCACCCACCCGTGACCGCGGAAAGCACCGTCCCCTCCCCCGCCGGCCCCTCGCGCGACCTCGGCTCCTCCCCCGTCTCGGTGCTGCCGCGGCGCGACGGCGCCCCGGGCCCCCGGCTGCCCGCCCGGCGCCCCGCCCCGCGCCCGGACTCCCCGCTGCCGCTGCTCGTCACCGACGGCGCGGCGGCCCTGCCGGGCTCGCTGGTCCTCACCGGCACCCCGCACCAACCGCTGCTCGCGGCCCTGCTGGTGGCCGCCTCGCTGCTGCTGCGCCCCCGGCCGCGCCCGGCCCGGCGGACCTCCGGCGCGCTGGACGACCTGCCCGCCCTGTGCGCCCGGGTCGCGGTGGTCTGGCTGGCGCTGGCGGCGCTCGTCGCGGCGTACGCTCCGCCGCACGCGCTGTCCGTACGCACCCTGTGCGCCGGTTTCCTGCTGCACGCGGTGACGGGCTGCGCCGGACGGGGCGCCGTGCACCGCACGCACCGTACGGCGCTGCTGAACCGCCCCCGCGCCGCCCTCGTCGTCGGACCGGCCGCGACCGCGCAGCGCGTGGCCGCGGCGCTGCTGCGCCACCCGCGCTGCGGGGTGCGCCCCGTCGGCGTGGTCACCGGCGACGCGGGCGGCGCCGCGGGCCTGCCCGTGCTGTCCACCGGCGAGGAGGTGCGGCGGGCGGTCGTGCAGAACGGCGTACGGGACGTGCTGGCCGTGGACCCCTCCGTACGGGTGGGGCAGGCGGCACTGCTGCGGGCGCTGGCCGCGTCGGGCTGCACGGTGTGGGAGCTGGACGCCGAGGCCCCCGCGTACGCCGACGCCCCCGTCCGCCCCGGCGGTGACCGGATCGCCGGGTTCTCCTGCCGGCGACTGGCACCGGCGGCGCGGCGACCGGGCGGCGCGGGCAAGCGGGTCCTGGACGTGACGGTGTCCGGGGCACTGTTGCTGCTGCTGAGCCCCCTGCTGCTGGCCTGTGCGGCGGTACTGCGGGTGGTGGGCGGTCCCGGCGTGCTGTTCCGGCAGGAGCGGGTCGGGGAGGGCGGCCGGCCCTTCACGCTGCTGAAGTTCCGCACCCACCGTCCGGCCGACGAGCACGAGTCGGCGACCCGGTGGAGCGTGGCGGACGAACGCCGGATGCCGTGGTTCTGCCGGTTCCTGCGGCGCACCTCGCTGGACGAGCTGCTCCAGCTGTGGAACGTCTTCCGGGGCGACATGAGCCTGGTCGGCCCGCGTCCCGAACGCCCGTACTTCGTGGCCCGGTTCAGCCAGGCCCACCCCGGCTACGCGGCCCGCCACCGGATGCCCGCCGGGATCACGGGCCTGGCCCAGATCAACGGGCTGCGCGGGGACACGTCCATCGAGGACCGGGCCCGCTTCGACAACGCCTACATCGACGACTGGTCGCTGTGGCAGGACGTCTGCATCCTGCTGCGCACGGCCGCCGCGCTCGTGCGCCCCACGGGGAGCTGACCTGGTGGCCCACGCCCCGACCGTCAGTCCGACGGTACAGCTGCGGCGGCTGCCGCCGGTGCTGGCCGTGGTCGCCGTCGTCGCGCTGCTCGCGCTGCCGCTCGCCCCGGGCGGCGGGGGCGGCGCGCATCCGGCCGACGTGGTCTGCGCACCGGTGGTGCTGTACTGCGCGCTGCGGCTGGTGCGGGACCGGCGGCGGCCCCTGTCCCGTACGGCGGCCGTGGTGCTCGGGCTGCCCGTGCTGGGCCTGGCCGTCGCCGCGGTGGGCGCCGTGTCGCCCGGGGCGGCGGCGGCCGGTCTCGGCCGCTACCTCCAGGTCTTCGTCCTGGTCCCGGCCGCCGTCCTGCTGCTCGTCCGCGACCGGGGCGACGTACGGCTGCTCACCTGGTCGATGGTGGGGCTGGCGCTGTGGCAGGGGGCGGTCGGGGTGCACCAGTACGCCACCGCGACCGGCGCCTCCTACCAGGGCGAGCCAATCCGGGCGGTGGGCACCTTCGGGCCGCAGGACGTGATGGGGATGGCGACCGTGGTCTCCCTGGGGCTGGTCTGCGCGGTGGGGCTGGCGCTGGGCCGGACGCCGGTGCGGCAGCGGCTGTTCGCCGCCGGGTGCGCGCTCGTCCTGCTGCTGCCGCTCACCCTGTCGTTCAGCCGCGGGGCGTGGATCGCGACGGCAGTGACGTGCGCGGTGCAGCGGCTGCTCGCGGGGGTGCGCAGGGCGCTGGCGGTGGGGGCGGCCGTGGTCGCGGCCGCGGTGGTGCTGGTGGGCGGCTTCGGGATCGGTACGGCGATGCTCCAGGAGCGGGTCGCCAGCATTACGGAGGTCACCGACGCCCCCGACCAGTCGGTGACCGACCGCTACACGATGTGGGCGGCGGCGGCCGGGATGTGGCGGGAGCGGCCGCTGACCGGCGTGGGGCTGAAGGGCTTTCCCGAACACCGTGACACCCACGCCTCGTTGGCGCTGTCCTCGGGCAGCGAGACCGACGGCGCCGGGGCCGGATACCGCAGGCAGCCGCTGCTGTCCCCGCACAACATGTACCTGCTGGTGCTGGCCGAGCAGGGGTTGACCGGGCTGCTGTGCCTCGCCGGGAGCTGGCTCGCGCTGCTCGTGCTGGGCCTGCGCAGGCTGCGTGCCGTCCGCCGGGAGCAGGGGGCGGTGCCGGACTGCGCGTTCGTCGCCTGCGGGCTGCTGGTGTGGCAGCTGACCGACTTCGCGTACGCCGACATCGGCGGCCCGTCGACGGTGCTGACGGCGGTGTGCTTCGGCCTGGCGGCCTGGTGGGCGCTCGGCTCCCGCGCGCAGGGGGTGGCGGGGCGGTGACGACGCGCGGGACGAGGGGGACGGGCGGTGCGGACGGTACGGTCGGCGACGCCGTCCCACCGGCCCGCGCCGCCTCCACGCCCTCCACGCCCTCCACCGGCAGAACCGGTATCGGCACCGACACCGGTATCGGCACCCGCACCGGCACCGGCACCCGAGTCACCGCACCGCGCCCGGACGCCGCGGGCGCCGCCGAGGAGGGCCGGTCCTCCGGCAGGTTCCTCGCCCGTGCCGCGCTGGTCACGGCCGTGCTGTCGGTGGCCGGGTCGGTGCTCGGGCTGGCCCGGGACCAGGCGCTGGCCCGGCTGTTCGGGGCCGGGAGCGAGACGGACGCCTTCCTGGTGGCGTGGACGGTGCCCGAGTTCGCGGCGACGCTGCTCATCGAGGACGGGCTGGCCTTCGCGCTGGTCCCGATGTTCAGCCTGGCCCTGGCCCGCCGCGCGCAGGGCGACCCCGGCGACCCGGTCCGCGCGCTGGTCGCCTCGACGCTGCCCCGGCTGGCCTTGGCCTTCGCCGCGGCCGGTGTGCTGGTCGCCGTTTCCGCGCCGGTGCTGGTCCGGGCCCTGGCGCCGGGGCTGCCCGACCAGGCCCTCGCCGTGGACTGCACGCGGCTCACCGCCACCTGCGTGGTCAGCTTCGGGCTCGCCGGGTACTTCAGCGCGGCGCTGCGGGCGCACCGCCGGTTCCTGGCACCGGCGGCGATCTACGTGGCGTACAACACCGGCATCATCACGGCGATGTTCGTGCTCGGCGGGCGCTGGGGGGTGCGCTCGGCGGCGGTCGGGGTCGCGGTGGGCGGGGTCCTGATGGTGGCGGCACAACTGCCGTCGCTGCTCGGGCGGCTGCGCCACCGGGACGGCGGGCCGGATGCGCCGGGCACCGCGCACGGCACGCGCCCGCCAGACACCCCGCCCGGCACGCACCCACCAGGCACCCCACCCGACACGCGCCCGCCGAGCCCCCCACCCGGCACGCACCCGCCAAGCCCCCCTCCCCACACGCGCCCGCCGAGCCCCCCTCCGGACACCCGCCCGCCGCCGGGCACCGCGGACGGTGCGCGTCCCCTCGCCCTCGCCCTGTTCGGCACCGTGCTGCTGTTCGCCCTGTGCCGCCAGTCCCAGGTGCTCATCGAGCGGTTCCTGGCCTCGGGCCTCCCCTCCGGGGCCATCTCGCACCTGAACTACGCGCAGAAGGTCGCCCAGATCCCGATGACGCTGTCGTTGATGCTGTGCACGGTCACCTTCCCGGTGGTGGCCCGCGCGCTGGCCGACGGCGACACGGAGCGGGCCCGCGACCGGGTCGAGCGGGACGTGGCGCTGGCTGCCTGCCTGGTGCTCCTCGGCGCGGCCACCGTCGTCGCCTGCGCACCGCAGATCATCCACCTGCTCTTCCAGCGCGGCGCGTTCACGGCGGCCGACACGGCGGCGACCGCAAGCGTCATGCGCGTGTACGCCCTCGGGCTGCTCGGCCAGACCGTGGTGGGCGCGCTGGCCCGCTCCTACTTCTCGGCGGGCCGCGCCTCCTGGTACCCGTTCGGCGCGATGGCCGTCGGGGTCGTCGCCACCGCCGTGGTCGGCGCCCGCGCGGTCGGCCCTTGGGGCGTGACCGGCATCGCCGCCGCGAACGCCGCCGGCATCACCGTCACCGCCGCCCTGCTGCTCGCCGGGATGGGCCCGCGCAGCGTGCCGGTGCGGATCCGGCGGGTCCTGGGCGACCTGGGCCGGCCGGTCCTCGCGGCGGCCGTCGCGACCGGCGCGGGCGCACTGGCCGCGGCCCGGGTCACCGGCGCGTCGGGCCCGTCGGGCGCCTCGGCCGACGGCGCGCAGGCCGCCCTCCCGCTGGCCGTCGGCGCCGCGACCGTCGGCGGTGTCTTCGTCGCCCTCTGCCTGGTCCTGGGCGTCCGGGGGCTCGGTACCGCCCTGGCGCCGGTCCGCCCCGCCCGTTTCCTCCACCCCGTCACACGAAGGCTCCCTCATGGCCGTTTCCGCTTCCGGTTCCCCTTCCGCGACCACGACGACCGTTGACGCCCGCCCCGGCACCGTCCCCTGGATCGCCATGTACCACTCGGTCGGCGACTGCTCGGACGACCCGTACCGCATCACGGTCACGCCCGACCGGCTGGACGCGCAGCTGGGCTGGCTGCGGCGGCGCGGGCTGCGCGGCGTGCCGGTCGCCGAGCTGCTGGCCGAGCGCGCCCGGGGCGGCGGCCGGGACCTGGTGGGGCTGACCTTCGACGACGGGTACGCCGACTTCGTCGAGCACGCGCTGCCGTGCCTGCGCCGCTGGGGCTGCGGGGCGACCCTCTTCGTACTGCCGGGACGGCTCGGCGGCGACAACGCCTGGGACCCGCTGGGCCCGCGCAAGCCGCTGCTGACCGCCGACGGCATCCGCCGCGCCGCCGCCGAGGGCGTCGAGATCGGCTCGCACGGCCTCACCCACGTCGACCTGACCACGGCGGACGACCCCACCCTGGCCGCCGAGACCACCGAAAGCCGGGCGCTGCTGGCCGAGTTGACCGGCACGCCGGTCTCCGGCTTCTGCTATCCGTACGGCACGGTCGACGCCCGCGCCGCCGGCGCCGTGCGCGCCGCCGGTTACACCTACGCCTGCTCCATCGACCCCGGCCCGCTGACCGGCCCGTACGCCGTGCCGCGCGTGCACGTGGGGCAGCGGGACACCCCCGTACGGCTGCTCCTGAAGACACGGCTGCACCGCCTGCGCCGCCGGGCCGCCGCGGGAGTGTGAGGTGTCCGACGTGAAGGCCCTGCACATCATCACCGGTCTCGGCGTCGGCGGCGCCGAGCAGCAGCTGCGGCTGATCCTGCGTCACCTGCCCGTGGACTGCGACGTCGTGACGCTCACCAACCCGGGCCCGGTCGCCGAGGGGCTGCTGGCCGACGGCGTGAACGTCGTCCACCTCGGCATGACCGGCAACCGCGACCTGGCAGCGCTGCCCCGCCTGGCCCGCCTCATCCGCACCGGCGGCTACGACCTCGTGCACACCCACCTCTACCGCGCCTGCCTCTACGGCCGCCTCGCCGCCCGCCTAGCCGGGGTGCGCGCGGTCGTCGCCACCGAACACTCCCTCGGCGACTCCCAGATGGAGGGCCGCCCGCTCACGCCGGGCGTCCGCGCCCTGTACCTGGCCGGGGAGCGCCTGGGCAGCGCCACGGTCGCCGTCTCCCCCACCGTCGCCGACCGGCTGCGGCGCTGGGGCGTGCCCGCACCCCGCATCGAGGTGGTGCCCAACGGCATCGACCTGACCCGCTTCCGCTTCGACCCGGTCCAGCGGCTGCGCACCCGGCGCCGCCTCGGCCTGCCCGAGGGCGCGTACGTCGTGGGCGGCATCGGGCGGCTGACGGCGGCCAAACGCTTCGACGTCCTGGTCCGGGCCCTCGCCCTGCTGCCGCCCGACTGCTGGCTGCTGCTGGTCGGCGGCGGCCCCCAGGAGCACCTGCTGCGCCGCACCGCCCGCGAGGCGGGGGTCGCCGACCGCGTCCTGCTCACCGGCGAACGGCCCTACCTCCCCGACGGCTCCCCCGGCCCGGACCTGCCCGCGCTGGCCGCCGCGATGGACGTCCTCGCGTCGCCGTCGCCGGAGGAGGCCTTCGGCCTGGCCGCCGTGGAGGGGCTCGCGTCGGGGCTGCCGGTGCTGTACGCCTCCTGCCCGGCGATCGAGGACCTGCCCTCCGGGTCCGCGCCCACGGCACGGCGCGTCGTCGGCGGCGCGGAGGAGTTCGCGCGCGCCCTCGCCGGTACCCGCGCGTCCCACGACCCGGTCCCCGGCACGCGCACCGCCCCACAAGCGGCCCGGCACTACTGCGTCACCCGCAGCGCGGCCCGGCTGATGGACGTGTACGCGACCGCCCTCACCCGACCGCTGCCCCCGTCCTCGCCCCCGTCCCCGGCATCCCAGGGAGTCAGTTCCGCATGACCGAGCCCCTCACCCAGTCCCCGGCCGCGCCCGCGACGGACGACGAGCCCCCGCCCCCCGCGCGGCGGGACCGCGTCCGGGCCGCCCTGCGCCACCTCCCGCGCCGCCTGCGCTCCCTGCCGCCCTGGTCCCCGCTCGCGGCCGGTGTCCTGGCCGGCGGGCTGCTCGGCGCCGGGTACGGCCTGGTCGCCACCCCGCAGTACACGGCGACGAGTTACGTCGTCGCCGTCCCCGCGGACGCCTCCGACCCGGCGGCCGCGCTGGGCTTCGCGCAGGCCTACGGCCGGGTCGCCACCCAGCTCGCGGTGCTCGGGGACGCGCAGATGTGGGCCCACGTGCCGGTGGCGACGCTGGAGCGGAGCGTGCGCACCGCGACCTCGCCGGACGCGCCGATGGTCTCGGTGACGGCCACTTCCGCCGACCCGGAGGAGGCCGCCGACATGGCCAACGCCGTCGCCCGCGCGCTGACCCGGCACGCGGCGGCCGCCGCCGACGACACCCACGTGGAGCTGCGGCAGTTCGCCCGCGCCACCGAGCCCACCGAGGCGTCCTCGGCGTCCGCCCCGGTGACGGGCCTGGTGGGCGCGAGCGCGGGCGGACTCCTCGGCGGCCTCGCCCTGCTGGTCCGGCCGCGCCGCACCGCACGGGAGCCAGGACGTGCGGCGGCGGCCGTACCGGGACCGGCGTCGGCGGCCGACGTCCGCGGACAGCTGTGACGTACCCGGCGTACCCGGCGTACCCGGGACCGCCGCACCCGGGCACTCTCCCGCCCGGCCACACCGTCGAACTGGTCACCGACGAGGACGCCTTCGCCGCGCTGGCCCCGCAGTGGCGGCGGCTGTACGGCCGGTGCGCCGCCGCGACCCCGTTCCAGAGCCACGCCTGGCTGCTCTCCTGGTGGCGCTCGTACGGCTCGGCCGGCCGGCTGCGGCTGGTGCTGGCCCGCGAGGGCCGCGAACTGGTCGCCGCCGCGCCGCTGATGTGCGTACGGAGCCCGGTCCCGGCGCTGGTGCCGCTGGGCGGGGCGATCTCGGACTACGGGGACGTCCTGCTGGACGACGAGCGGGGCCCGGACGCGGAGGCCGCGCTCACCGCGGGCCTCGCCGCGCTGGCCCGCACCGCACTGGTCGACCTGCGCGAGGTACGGCCGGGCGCCGCCGCCGAACGGCTCTACGCCCGCTGGCGCGGGCCCCGGTACCGGCTCGCGGACTCGCTCTGCCTGGAACTGCCCGCACTTCCGATGGACGGCCTGGTCGCCCGGCTGCCCTCGGCCAAGGCCAGGCAGCGGGTGCGGGCCCAACTGCGCCGCCTGGACGCGCTCGGCGTCAAGAGCAGGCCCGTCCTGCCCGACGAGGCGGACGCGGCGGTGCGGCGCCTCCTCGACCTGCACCGGTTGCAGTGGCGGGGCCGGAAGGTGACCGGCGAGCACCTGCGGCCCCGCTTCCGCGAGCACCTGGTGCGGGCGGTGGCACCGATGGTGCGGACCGGGGACGCGGTGGTCACCGAGTTCCGGATGGCCGACGAGGTGGTGGCCGTGGACGTCACGCTGCTGTCCCACCGGATGGCCGGAGGCTATCTGTACGGCGCGCATCCCCGGCTGCGGGAGCGGAGGGCGGACGTGGCGGTGATGCTGCTGGACGCGTGCGCCGAGTACGCCCGTGCCCCGGGGCGCTCCACGCTGAGCCTGCTGCGGGGCGACGAACCGTACAAGCACCACTGGCGCCCGGAGCGGGTGCCGAACCAGCGGCTGCTGCTGGCCCGCCGCCGCACCGCCCCGCTGCTGGCGGCGGTCCTGGCCGACGCCGCCGCACGACGGCGGGGCAAGGAGCTGCTGCGGCGACGGGCGGAGCGGAAGGAGCACGACGGTGGCGGCGGCTGACCGGGCCCGCCGCCACCGTGGCGCCCGTGGCACCCGTGGCACTCGTGGCGCCCTCGGTGCGCCGCTACTTGTCGCGCGCGTACCAGTCGAGGCGCATGCACAGCTTCCCGCCGAGCCAGTACTCGACCCAGTCGCCCAGCTCCAGCGGCGAGCAGCCGGCCGGGGGCTCGGGCGCGGTGGACGGCGCCGGGGGCACGGGCGGTGCGGTGGGCGGGGTGGTCTCCTGGGGCGTAGGGACCGTCGGCTCGGGCTCGTCGGTGCGGCCGAAGAGCACGGACCGGTAGACGGCCGTGGACCGGGGGTTGTCGTCGCACTGCCACACGCCGTGCGGGCAGTAGTCGGTGACCGTGTTGTACACCGGCTTGTGCTCGTCCATCCAGGCGAGCATGCGCCGCATGTAGGCGGCGTTGTCGCCGTTGCGGAACAGCCCCCATTCCGGGTAGGAGACGGGCTTGTTGTGCGCCTTCGCGAAGTCCACGTGCGCCTGGAGCCCGTACGGCTCCTTCACCTGTTCGTCGAACGACATGCCGCGCGGCTGGTCGTAGGAGTCCATGCCGACGATGTCGACGGTGGCGTCGCCGGGATAGCACCGCGTCCAGGGCACGGCGTCCCGGCCGCGGCTCGGCGCGAAGTCGAACCGGAACTTCTGGCCGGGCACCGCGCGCATGGTGGTGACGATCCGGTTCCAGTACGTCTTCCAGGCCTCGGGGTCCGGCCCGCAGCGGTGGGTGTAGGTGGTGCCGTTCATCTCCCAGCCCAGCACCAGGACCGTGTCCGGGACCTTGAGGGCGACCAGGCGTTCGGCGAGGGCGCGGAAGTGGTGGTCGAAGCGGCCGGCGGCGCCCTGGCGCAGCAGGTCGCGCACCTCGTCGTCGTCGACGTGCTCCTCGTTGCGCTCCATCATGGGCACGTTGAGGACGAGCATCCGGTCGGCCTTGCGGGTGCGCCAGTCGGCCCACACGTCGAGGAAGCCGGGGGCGCCCTCGATGTTGCTCCAGCGGTCGCCGGGCAGGTAGGTGTGGCCGACGCGGAGTTCGGCGCCGCCCAGCCAGTGGCTCAGTGCGGCCATCCGGGCCACGCCGCGGGGGCCGTAGTCGAGGTAGGCGCCGAAGGCGGGTGTCTTCGCCGGGACTCCGGCCGCCGGTGCTCCGGCCGCGGGAGCGGGAGCGCCGGCCGCCGGTGCTCCGGCCGCGGGGGCCGCGGGTGCGGGTACCGGCGGGGTCGGTTCGGCGGCGGCCGTGGAGCCCGCCGCGGCCACCAGGGCCGCCGCCGCGACCGCCGCCGCGACGCCTGCCGGCCGCCTGGACCGGTTCCGTGACTGCCGTACGGGCATACCGGCTCCTTTCCTCGCCGTGAATTTCGCTTACTTACTGACACCCAGTCATATGAGTCGCCATCACGCCACCGCCGTTACGGCTTTCGAGTGCGGCGATCGCCCGCACCGGTGAACCGGTCCGAGAACCGGTCCGAAGACGAAGGAAGTCTCCCGTGTCGCTGTTCGACACCCGTGTCCCCGCCGTTCTGCTGCGGACCGACCGGAATCCCTTTCACCACGGCACGCTGGGCGCCGTGCGTTCGCTCGGCCGTGCGGGAGTGGACGTGCACGTGGTCGCCGACTGCGCGCACAGCCCCGTCCGCGCCTCCCGTTACGTGACCGCGCTGCACACTCCCCCGCCGCCCGGCGCGTCGCCGCAGGACATCGCGGCGGCCCTGGGCCGTGTCGCCGCGCGGATCGCGCGGCCCGCCGTGCTGATCGCGATGGACGACGCGTGCGCCGTGGCGGTGGCCCGGGCGCGGACCGAACTGGCGCCCTCGTTCCTGCTGCCCGACCAGCCGGGAGAGCTGCCCGCACGCGTGGCCGACAAGGCGGAACTGGCCGCCGTGTGCGCGTCCCTGGACGTCCCGCACCCCGAGACCCTGGTCCCCGACGGCCCGGCGGAGGCGGCGCGGGCGGCGTGGCGGCTCGGCCTGCCGGTGGTGGCGAAGTGGAGCCGGCCCTGGCTGGTGCCCCCGGGCGGCGGGCTGCGCAGCACGGTGCTGGTGCGTTCGGCGCGGGAGGCCGGGGAGCTCTACCTGCGGGCCGAGGAGGCGGGCAGCCGGCTGCTGCTCCAGGCGTACCTGCCGCCGGGCGCCGACCGGGACTGGTTCTGCCACGGCTACGCCGACCGCTCGGGCACGGTCCGGGCGGGCGGTTGCGGCCGCAAGACACGGGCCAGGCCGCGCGGCGCCGGTCTGACGGCGGTGGGCCGCTGGACGCCGAACCCGCGGGTGCAGGCGCTCGCCGAGCGGGTCACCGCGGAGCTGGGCTACCGGGGCGTCTTCGACCTCGACTTCCGTCGCTGCGGCACGACGGGCCGCTACCACCTGCTGGACTTCAACCCGCGGCCCGGTGCCCAGTTCCGGCTGTTCGCCGACACCGCGGGACTGGACGTCGTACGGGCCCTGCACCTGGACCTGACCCACCGCCCACTGCCGCAGGGGGCACCGCGGCCGGGGCGGGTGTTCGTGGTGGAGAACTACGCGCCGCTGAGCGCCCTGCGCGCGGCACACTGGGAACGCGGGGAACGCGGGGAACGCGGGGGGTGCGAGCCGGCCTGGCACGCCCGGGACGACCGGGCGCCGGGCCGGGCGCTGTGGGCGCTGTGGGGCCGCCATGTGGCCGCCCGGCTGCGGGAGCGCGCGCTGCGGGTCCGCGACGCCCGGCCCGACTCCGTGGCCCCGGCTCGCGCCCGCGTCGTGCGCCAGGCGTCCGCCCCCGCCGCGGACCGCACCGGCGTCTGTGACCGCCCGGACGAGGACCGGGCCGGCCGCCCCTGAGGCCGGACGACGCGTCGCCCCCGGCGGCCCGTGGGGAGGGCCGCCGGGGGCGACGGGACGAGCGGGGGTGGGCTCAGCGGCCCGAGAGGGCCCGGCCCCTGCGGTAGAGGATCGCTCCGCCCGCGATCAGCACGGCACCGGCGGCCGCGGCGCCCAGCGTGCCCTCGCTGCCGGTCTCGGCCAGGACGGGCGGCTGCTCCGTCTGGGGAGCCGGCGGGGTGTGCTCCTCCTGGGGCGGCGGCGGGGGCTCCTCCTCGCCGGAGGGCGGCGGCTCCTCGTGGGTGGGCGGCGGGGGCTCCTCCTCGCCGTAGCCGGGCGGGGTGGTGGGGGGCGGCGGCTCCTCCTCGCCGTAGCCGGGGGGCTCCTCGGCGTCGTTCTCGCACTCGTTCCCGAAGACCGGGTTCAGCGCGGCGATGACGTCGACGGTGTTGCCGCAGAGGTTGACCGGCACGTCGACCGGGATCTGCGTGTTGTTGCCGGACACGGCGCCGGGCGAGCCCCCGGTCGCGCCGTCCGCGTGGGACCCGCCGGACGACGAGGTCGAGGTGGAGGACGAGGCCGAGGTGTCCTCGCCGTACCCGCCGCCGTCGCTCTTGCCGTCGGTCTTCTCGTCCGAGGCGTTCTCGCACTCGTTGCCGAAGGCCGGGTTCAGGGCGGCGATCACGTCGACGGTGTTGCCGCAGGCGTTCACGGGCACGTCGACGGGGACCTGGAGGGCGTTGCCGGACACGGCGCCCGGCGAGTTCGTGGCGGCCCCGTCCGCATGCGAGTCGGCTAGGGCGGGGCTGCCGCACAGGGAAAGGATGCCCGTCGCGGCGGCAGCCGCGACCATCCCCCTGCTCAGGGTCTGTCGCACTCTGGTTGTCTTCCTGCTTGGAGAGATGAGAGATGAGAGATGGCCGGAGGAAACTCCGGGGGGACGGGCTGCAGAAAGGGGAAAAGCCGGCCCCGAACCAAACGAGTTGGCCAAGGCCGGCCGTGACGCAGCCGGTCGGTGCGGAACGACGTCAGTCGTTCTCGCACTCGTTGCCGAACGCCGGGTTCAGCAGACCAACGACGTTGATGCTGTTGCCGCACACGTTGACGGGAACGTGCACGGGAACCTGGACGACATTGCCGGACAGGACGCCCGGGGAGCCTACGGCGGCACCCTCGGCGCCGGCGTCGGCGAAGGCCGGGGCGGCCATGCCGAGGGCCATGATCGCGCCCGCGACGACAGCAGCGCTCTTCTTCATGAACTTTCCCTTCTCTGCGGTCATGCCTGAATGACGGCCGAAACCGCGCGAGCACAGCATTGACGGCTCGCACCATGACCTGCAGCCTGCAAACGAGGAATTGACGGCCGGAGAAACTACCGAACGTGGGACACCCCGAAATTCACTCGGATGCCTCACGATCCGGTCCGGCCGTTCCCCCAGGAGAGCGACGAAGTCGATCCGCTCCCCGGCGAAATCCCGTCCCGTTCACGGCCGGGCGGCCCGCGCGGAAGTCAGCGGGCCGCCCGTACCGGGCGGGGCTGGGTTCAGCGGCCCTCGCCGTTCGCCGACAGCACCGACAGGTCCTCGAGGACGTGCGACAGGGCGCCGTCCCGCTTGGCCTGCGTGGAGTTGTCCGCGCACTGCTGGTTCAGGTCGTCCGCCAGGACGTTGATGTCCTGGATCGGCACGAGGTTGATGACGGCGACGTTGACGTCCTCGACACCGAGGCACGGCTTGTTCAGCGTGCCCTCGACCAGCGACAGCTGGGGGCTCATGTCGCCGTCGGTGGCCGAGTTGCCGAACGCCGAGGAGGCGCCGTTGCCGTTGGCCACGGCCGGCCCGTTGTCGTCCCCGATGGCCAGGGCCTGGGGAGCGGCGGCAGCCGACATGCCGATCACAGAAGCGGCAGCCGCCGCGGCGACCATTGCCTTCTTGAGCACTTCGCGTTCCTTTCGTCGTAGCGACGCACTGTCCTACGGCCTCATCAACCCGGTGCGCGATGATTGGTTGCGGGCGTTCACCCGGTTGGCCCGCACGGGATCTCGCAAGGACCGCGAAAATCGCCGGAATCCCGGGGGGAAACGCGGACCCGTACACATTTCCCGTTGTCCGCCGACGGAGTGAACGGGAGAAACCCGCCCGGACTCACGGAGTTGACCAGTGAGCTCCGGTGGACGGGGTTTCCTCAGAAAGGACTGGCCAGTGATCAAGAAGGTAGTTGCCTACGCGGCGATCGCCGCCTCCGTCATGGGCGCCTCCGCTGCCGCGGCACCGCAGGCGATGGCGATCGGCGACGACAGCGGGCCCGTCTCCGCCAATGGGAACGGCGCCTCGCAGTACTTCGGCAACTCGATGACCACGGGCAACATGAGCCCGCAGATGGCACTCATCCAGGGCTCGTTCAACAAGCCGTGCATCGCGGTCAGCGACATCCCGGTCAGCGTCATCGGTCTCGTGCCGATCCAGGACCTCAACGTCCTGGGCGACGACATGAACCAGCAGTGTGCCGAGAACTCCACGCAGGCCAAGCGCGACGGTGCGCTGGCCCACCTGCTGGAGGACGTCTCGATCCTGTCCTCCAACGGCGAGGGCTGACGGCAGCGGGCGCCGAGAGCGCCGGGGCGGGTCGCCGAGGACATCGGCGGCCCGCCCCTTTCGCATGCCTTCCGCCCCTGCGGGGGATCAGCTTCCCGGCGTCGCGTACAGCGCCTCGATCTCGTCCGCGTACGCCGCGACGGCCGCGTGCCGCTTCACCTTCAGGGAGGGGGTCAGCAGCCCGTTCTCCTCGGTGAACTCGCCCTCGACCAGCCGGAAGGCCCGGATCGACTCGGCCCGGGAGACGGCCGCGTTGGCGTGGTCCACGGCCTTCTGGACGTCGGCGCGCATCCTGTCGTCGCGCACCAGCTCGGAGATCGGCGTGCCGGCGGGCAGCTTCCGTACCGCCAGCCAGTGGGCGACGGCCTCCGGGTCCAGGGTGATCAGCGCGGCGACGAAGGGGCGGTTGTCGCCGACGACCAGGCACTGGGCGACGGGCGGGCGGCTGCGCAGCCGGTCCTCCAGGACGGCCGGGGAGACGTTCTTGCCGCCGGAGGTGACCAGGAGGTCCTTCTTGCGGCCGGTGATGGTGAGGTAGCCGTCGGCGTCGAGGGAGCCGAGGTCGCCGGTGGCGAACCAGCCGTCGGTGAGGGCCGCGGCGGTGGCCTCGGGGTTGCCCCGGTAGGAGCCGAAGACGATGCCGCCCTTGACCAGTACCTCGCCGTCGTCCGCGAGGCGCACGGCGGTGCCGGGGACCGGCGGGCCGACGGTGCCGGGGCGGGGGCCGAGCGGCGGGACGATGGTGGCGGCGGCGGTGGTCTCGGTCAGGCCGTAGCCCTCGTAGATCATGATTCCGGCGGCGTAGAAGAACAGGTTGAGGTCGCTCTCCAGCGGGGAGCCGCCGCTGATGGCGTAGCGCATCCGGCCGCCCAGTTCCTTGCGCACCCGCCGGTAGACCAGCAGGTCGTACAGGGCCCAGCCGGCCCACAGGCCGAGGGTGGGGCCCTTGCCCCGGCCGAGGAAGCGTTCCAGGTGCGCGGCGCCGAAGCGGACGGCGAGGCGGTGGGCGCGTTCGAAGGAGGCGCCGCGGCCGATCTTCTCGGCGGTGGCCCGGCCGGTGTCGTGGATCTTCTCGAACAGGTACGGGACGCCGACCAGGAAGGTCGGGCGGAACGATTTGAGCGCCGGGCGGAGTTCGTCGGGCCGGATGCTCGGGAAGTGGCCGATCTCGATGCGGGCCAGCAGGCAGGAGATCTGGATGGTGCGGCCCAGGATGTGGGCGAGCGGCAGGAAGAGGAGGGTCGAGGCGGTCTGGCCGGTGACCTCCTTGAAGATGGGGTGCAGCAGCTCGACCGTGTTGGCGGCCTCCGCGTGCAGGTTGGCGTGGGTGAGGACGCAGCCCTTGGGGCGGCCGGTGGTGCCGGAGGTGTAGCAGACGGTGGCGACCGTGTCCGGGGTGAGGGCGGTGCGGCGCTTGGTGACCTCGTCGTCGCCCACGCCCCGGCCGAGGGCGGTGAGGTCGTCGAGGGCGCCGGCGTCCAGTTCCCAGACCTGCGGGCGCCGGGGGTGCTCGGCCGTGCCGGTCAGGACGGTGGCGGTGTTCGCGGCGGTCTCGGTGACGGCGTACCGGGCGCCGGAGTCGCGGACGATCCACTCGACCTGGTCGGCCGAGGAGGTGGCGTACACGGGGACGGTCTGGCCGCCGGCCGTCCAGATCGCGAAGTCCAGGACGGTCCACTCGTAGCGGGTGCGGGACATGACGGCGACCCGCCCGCCGGGTTCCAGACCGGCCGCGATCAGCCCCTTGGCCACGGCGGTGACCTCGCGGGCGAACTCGGCGGCGGTGACGGGCCGCCAGGCCCCGTCCACCTGGCGGCGCAGGACCACCGCGTCGGGGGCCTCGGCCGCGTTGGTGAACGGGATGTCGGCGGTGCTGCCCTCGGCGGGGCGGGGCGCGAGGGCGGCGGTGCGGGCCTCGCGGACGGTGCCGTGCGCGTCCGCGACGGTCTCGGTCCTCGTGCGGGACGCCAGGTCACCGCGCCTTCTCGCCCGTTTCAGGTCCCTGCGTACGCCCATGACGGCTCCCGGTCGCGGATCGGACTGATGCGCTGTCGCGTGCACTCCTGCGAACTTACTTCGGAGTAAACTTACTCACGCGTAAGGAAACGTCAATGGGCGGGCCCGCCCCGTCGGGTCAGGCCAGCCGGTTCGCCTCCTCGATCGCCTCGGCCAGGTCGCGCAGGTCCTCGTCCTCCGTGCGGTCCGCCAGGCCGTCGGCGCGCTCGGACAGTTCGGAGAGACCGGGCGCCCCGGGCAGGGAGGCGCCGTAGTCGTCGCCGTGGTCGTAGCCGCCGTCCGGGGTCCGGAGCGCGTCGGCGAAGTAGGCCGCGGTCGCCGTCACCCGCAGCCCGCGGTCCGCGTCCCAGACGGAGTCGTCGAGGGCGTCGGTCTCCACGTCGCCGGACTCCTCGTGCGGGTCCCGGCTGTCGGGGTCGAGCCAGCGGACGGTGGCCGTGGCGAGGTGGCCGTCGGCGCCGGACCTGGTGCGGACGGCGTACAGGGCGGTGACCGTGTGGCCGGGGCCGACCTCGCCGCCGTCGACGCGGTCGTCGCGGAAGTCCTCGTCGGCGACCCGGCGGTTGTCGTAGCCGACGAGGCGGAACTCGGCGACGGTCTCCGGGTCGAAGGCGACCTGGGCCTTGGCGTCGCGCGCGGTCAGCTCGATGTGGCGCGGAAGCTGCTCGCAGAAGACCTCGCGGGCGTCCCGCGGGTTCGAGACGTACGTGGTGTGGCCGTCGCCCTCGTCGGCGAGGCGTTCCATCAGGGCGTCGCCGTAGTCGCTGCCGACGCCGACGCCGAAGAGGGTGATGCCGTGCTCGCGCCGCTCGGTGGCGACGCGTTCGAGGATGCTGTCCGCGTCGGTGTCGCCGGTGTTGGCGAGGGCGTCGGAGACGAGGACGACGCGGTTGGTGGCGCCCTCGCGGCGGCCCTCGACGGCGGTCTCGTAGCCGGTCTCCACGCCCGCGCCGAGGTTGGTGGACTCCATGGGCTCCAGCTCGTCGATCGCGTCGTGGACGCGGTCGCGGTCGTCACCGAGCCGGGTCATGGGCAGCACGGTCTCGGCCTCGTCGCTGAAGGTGACGATCGCCACCGAGTCGTCGTCGCGGAGCCGGTCGGTCATGGTGCCGAGGGCCTCCTGGGCGAGGTCGAGGCGACCGGGTTCGGCCATGGAGCCGGAGACGTCGATGACGAAGGTCAGGGCGGCCGGCGGGCGTTCGCCCTGCCGCTCGGCGGAGCGGGTGGCCAGGCCCACGCGGACCAGCGACCAGTCCTCGTCGTCGGTGCGGGCGCCGTCCACGGTCACCGAGAAGCCGTCGCCGTCGGGCCGTTCGTAGTCCTGGCGGAAGCTGTTGACGAACTCCTCCGGGCGGACCGTGGACGGGTCGGGCAGCCGGCCCTCGGACAGGGTGCGGCGGGCGTAGCCGTAGGAGGCGGTGTCGACGTCGAGGGCGAAGGTGGACAGGTGGTCGGGGTCGGGCGCGATGTCGCGGGAGTCGCCGTTCTTCGCCCCCTCGCCCCCCTCGCCCTCGCCGCGCGGGCGGTCGGGGGCGGGCACCGGGGCCGAGCCGCCCCGGGAGTCGGTCGCGGTGTCCTTCGCCCCGTGCGACGCGTCGTCCCCTCCGCCGCAGCCGGTGAGCAGCAGCCCGCCCGCCAGGGTCAGCGCGAGCAGTGCGGTGCTGCCGCGTCGCCCCCGCTCCCCGTGGATCCCGTACCGGTTCATCGTCCGTCCCCCTGTGCTTGTTCGGCGCCGGTGTACGTGACTGTGACGGGGCGGCGGGGCGAAACGTGCGGCACGGGGTGTTACGGCTGTGTCTCGAAGCGGGAACGGGGGCGGGACGCCGAGACCGGTAGGTGATCCTCCCTTGGCCTACGACACGATGTCCTTGCGGGCGAAGCCCCGGAAGGCCAGGGCGAACAGCACCAGCGCGTACGTGACCGAGACCGCCGTGCCCTGGATCATGCCCGACCACTCAGGGTTCGGCTGGACGGCGTCGGCCCAGGCGAACTGCCAGTGCGCGGGCAGGAAGTCGCGCCAGTGGCCGAGCGCCGTCACGGCGTCCAGGACGTTGCCGACGATGGTGAGGCCGACGGCGCCGCCGACCGCGCCCAGCGGTGCGTCGGTCCGGGTCGACAGCCAGAACGCGAGCGCGGCGGTGACCAGTTGGGACACGAAGATGTACGCCACGACCACCACCAGGCGCTGCGCGGCCGTGCCCGGGGCGAGCGAGCCGCCGGTGGGGATGGCCAGCGGCCCCCAGCCGTAGGCGACCGTGCCCACGGCCAGCGCCACCAGGGGCAGCAGCACCATCGCGGCCAGGCTCAGCCCGAGCCCGACGGCCAGCTTGGACGCGAGCAGCCGGGCGCGCGGCACCGGCGCGGCGAGCAGGTAGCGCAGGGAGGACCAGCTCGCCTCGGAGGCCACGGTGTCCCCGCAGAACAGGGCGACCGGGACGACCAGCAGGAAGCCCGCCGAGACGAACAGGTTGACGGCGGCGAAGTTGGCGCCGGAGGCGGTCGCGGTGTCCATCAGGGTGATGCGGTCGCCGGGGCCCTCCGGCTCGCCGCCGATCGCGAAGGCGACGACGAGGACGAACGGCAGCACGGCGAGGATCGCGCCCATGACCAGGGTGCGGCGCCGCTTGAGCTGGCGCACCAGCTCCACCCGCAGGGGCAGCGTCCGGCCCGCCCGGTAGCCGGACGCGGAGTCGGACGCCGACGCCGGTCCGGGCGCGGGTCCGGTCGTGGCCGGCTTGGTGGGCGTGCTCATGCGGAACCTCCGATCAGGGTGAGGAAGGCGTCCTCCAGGCGGCGGTGCGGGCCGACCGACGCCACCGGGATCTCCAGCCGCACCAGTTCGGCGACCAGGCCGGGCGCGGTGCCGCCGGGGTCGAGGCGGACCAGGAGCCCGTCGTCGGTGTGCACGACCGAGGCGACGCCGGGCAGGGCGGCGACCTTGTCCACGAGCGGTTCGTCCACGGGCAGGCCGGTGCCGACCAGGAGGGTGTCGCCGGAGCCGATGATCTCGGCGACCGGGCCCGCCTGGACCAGCCGGCCCCGGTCCATGACCACGAGGTGGGTGCAGGACTGCTCGACCTCGGCCAGCAGGTGGCTGGAGACGATCACGGTGCGCCCGGCCGCCGCGTAGCGGATCATCACCTCGCGCATCTCGCGGATCTGCGGCGGGTCCAGGCCGTTGGTCGGCTCGTCGAGGATGAGCAGGTCGGGCAGGCCGAGCATGGCCTGGGCGATGGCGAGCCGCTGGCGCATGCCCTGGGAGTAGGTGCGCACCGCGCGGGCGAGCGCGTCGCCGAGACCGGCGATCTGAAGGGCCTCGTCCAGGTGGGCGTCCTCGGGCGGGCGGCCGGTCGCCCGCCAGTACAGCTCCAGGTTCTCCCGCCCCGACAGGTGCGGCAGGAAGCCCGCGCCCTCGACGAAGGCGCCGACCCGGGACAGCACCGGGGCGCCGGGCCGGATGGCGTGGCCGAAGACCCGGATCTCGCCGTCGTCCGGCTTGATCAGGCCCATCAGCATCCGCAGGGTGGTGGTCTTGCCCGCGCCGTTGGGTCCGAGCAGGCCGAGCACCTGCCCCTTCGCCACGCGGAACGACAGCTCCCGCACCGCGTACCGCTCGGTGGACCCGGCGTAGCGCTTGCTCAGGCCGGTGATCTCCAGGGGCACGTCGGCGAGGGCCGGGTCGGGTGCGGGCGCGGTGGTGCGGCGGCGGCCGGTCCACAGCAGGGCCAGGGCGACGGCGGCACCGGCCAGGGGCAGCCACCACACCCAGGCGGGCAGCGGCGCGGCGGCGGTCGTCACGCCGGGGGCGGTCGGCACCGACAGGTCGCCCTCGAGGGAGACGGCGTACGTCGCCGGGGCGGCCGGGGAGGCGTACCCGAGGTCGGTGGAGGCGAGGACCAGGCGCAGGCGGTGGCCCTTCTGCACCTCGTGGTCGACCGCCGGGAGGGTGACCGTCACGTCCTTGCCGGCCTTGGCGTCCTCGACGCGGACGGGCGTGACCAGCTGGGAGGGGAGCACGGGTGAGGTGCCGCCGGGTCCGACGTCGTACACCTTGGCGAACAGGACGGCGTCCTCGCTGGTGGAGCGGACGTGCACGGTGGCCGTCGGCGATCCGGTGATCCGCAGGTCGTCGCCGACCGGGGCGGACTCGAACGCGGCGTACTGGCCGGGGAAGTCCAGGGAGATGCCGACGCCGAGCGAGGAGAGCTGGGAGAGCCCGCCGGCGCCGCCGATGCCGGGGAGGGCGGAGACGGCGGGCGGGTTGGCCCCGGCCGGGTTGTCGACGCGCTGCTCGCGGCCGCGCAGGGGCACGGAGCGCTGTCCGTTCGCCAGACCCGGGTACCGGTCGGCGCTCGCGCCGCGCAACTGGGCCTGTCCGTCGGTGGAGTCGACGCCTCCGGTGCGGGTGACGCGGAAGGCCGGGCCGGTGCCGGCGCCCTGGTCGTCCTTGAGGTAGCGGTCGAACCAGGCGTCGACGCGGGCCTCGACGCGGTCGTTCTCCAGGTCGCCGCCGTCGTGCCCGCCCGCGATCCAGTCGACGTCCACCGGGGCGCCGTTCGCCCGGATCGCCTTCGCCGCGGCGTCGGCCTGGCCGAGCGGGAAGAGGGAGTCGGTCTGGCCCTGCGTCAGCAGCGTCGGCACCGTGATCCGCTCGGCCACCGCCTGCGGGCTGCGCGCTTCGAGGAGCTTCACGGCCTCGGCGTCGGGCGTGCCGGACTCGGCGACCCGCTGGTACATGCGGCACAGGTCCGCCTCGAACCGGTCGCAGCCGCCGCCGGAGTTGACGAAGATGCCGGCCCACAGCTTCTTGAAGACGCCGTTCGGGAAGAGTGCGTCCGCCAGGTTCCAATAGGTGATGGCCGGGGCGACGGCGTCCACCCGGGTGTCGTGCCCGGCGGCGAGCAGGGCGACCGCGCCGCCGTAGGAGCCGCCCGCGACGCCCACGCGCGGGTCGCCGTCCCCGTCCAGCGCGACCTGGGGCTGGTCCGCGAGCCAGTCGATCAGCCGGGACACGTCGGCGACCTCGCCGTCCGGCGCGTTCAGCCCGATCTTCCCCGTGGACTTCCCGAAGCCGCGGGCCGACCAGGTCAGGACCGCGTACCCGTCCCGCGCCAGGTCCTCGGCCTGCTCCCGTACGTCGTCCTTGCTGCCGCCGAAGCCGTGCGCCAGCAGGACGGCCGGGCGGCGGCCGCCGGAGCCCGCCGTGAAGTACGAGGTGTCCAGGCGCACGCCGTCGCCCACCGCCATGACCCGGTCGGCGCGCCGCACCGGGGCCGGGTCGTCACCGGCGACGGCCGTCCACGTCCCGGCGCCGGCGAGCACGACGACGGCGGCCGCGGCGGAGAGCATCCGCCGCGGCCCCCGTAGCAGCCCTCGCACGCGGGGCAGTCGAAGATCCATGGGTCAACGGTACGGGCCGCCACCGACGGCGGAGGCCGCCCCGGGGCTGAACCGGCGGCCCTCCCACGGAAGTACGGGGCCGCCCGCGCGTACCACGGGCGCGGTAGGCCGGCCGGGGTCCTGCGGGGCCCCCGCAGGCGGTCGCGCCCCGCGGGCGGTCACGGTCCGGCGGGCTCGCGGACGTCCTGCGGGACCGTCACCAGCCAGCGGGTGTCGCGGCGCGGGCGCAGGTACAGCGCCCAGTACAGGGTGGCGACGGCGGCGATGGAGCCGGTCAGCAGCAGGTGGCTCGCCTCCTGCTGGGTCAGGACGTAGGCGAGGACCGCGATCAGCAGGACCGGCACCGCCGGCCACAGGGGCATGCGCCACGCGTGCGCGTGCCGGTGCGCGCCGCGCCGGGACAGCAGGGCGGCGACCGCGACCAGCAGGTACATCGCGGTCACGGAGACGCCGGTGACGCCGTACAGGGTGTCGAGGTTGACGTAGCACAGCGCGGCGCCCGGCACGCCGACGGCGAGGGTGGCGACCCACGGGGAGCCGAACCGGCCGAGCCTGGCGAAGAGTCCGTTGACCGGGGCGGGCCAGGCCTTGTCGCGGGCGGAGGCGAACAGCACGCGCGAGTTCTGGATGACCATGACGATGCCCGCGTTGACGATGGCGAGCGCCACGCACAGGCTCACGAAGGTGCCGACGGCGGAGTTGGACCAGGCGGTGACCATGGCGCTGATGTCGCCGCCGGTCAGTTCGGCCAGGTCGGAGGCGCCGAAGGTGATGGCAACGACCGGGACCAGGATGATCACGGTGGAGATGGCGAGGGTGGCCAGCACCGTGCGGGCGACGTTGCGGCGCGGGTTCTCCAACTCCTCGGAGAGGTAGACGGCGGTGGAGAAGCCCTGCGTGATGAAGAGGGCGATGGCGAGCCCGGAGACGACCAGCATGGCCGTCACGGGGTCCGCACCGCCGCCCGTGCCGCCCACCTCCATCGACACCAGGCTGCCGGGCCCGCGCTCGGCGTGGGTGAAGCCCAGCACCGCGACGACGGCCGCGGCGATGACCTCCAGGACCAGGAAGACGCCGGTGATCCAGGCGTTGGCGCGCAGGTCGAGCAGCCCGGCGAGGGTGGCGAGCAGCATGACGCCGGCGCCCGCCAGCGAGGGGTCGAGGTGCAGGACCGGTTCGAGGTAGTCGGCGGTGCCCATGGCGATCACCGGGGGCACGATCATGACGACCAGCAGGGACAGCACGAAGACCAGCCAGCCCGCCAGGCGCCCGGCCATCGTCGACACCATGGCGTACTCGCCGCCCGCGCTGGGGACCAGCGTGCCCAGCTCCGAGTAGCAGAACGCCACGGCGACACAGAGCAGCGAGCCGATGGCGATGGTCAGGGCGGTGGCGGTGCCGAGCGAGCCGAAGAGGTCGGGGACGACCACGAAGAGCGTGGAGGCGGGGGTCACGCACGAGAGCGTCAGGAGGGTGCCGCCGACGACCCCGATGGAGCGCTTGAGCGTCCGTGACTCCACAGGGGCGGCCGCGGGTGCCGGAACGTCCGGGGGCGCGGCGGCGGTCTCGGCGGGGCGGAGCGTGTCGGTCATGGAGCGGTTCCGATCGACTCGTGCGGCGTGGGTCGCGAGGGAGCGCTATCGCCTCCGGCGGCTGGGTCGTACGTGGTTCTGTTTCGCTCCCGACGCCAGATGGAATCCCGACGAAAACCGCCGCGTCAATGGGTGTTTACCTACGGAAACCGTTGTTCGCCACCGTCCATACATCCGGAAACAGCAACATGCCCCTTGACGCAACGGGCCTTTGAGGCATGCGGGAACCGTAGGGGGCGGGGCAAAAAAACGTGCCGCCGTCCGGTATCCGGACGCTGTCGGTGGGGGCCGGTAGAGTCCGCCGCACAGTTGAATCACAGGAACGCAGCAACGGGTGGGGACTCATGAAGCTGAAGTACACCGCGGCCTGGGTGGGGCTGACGGCGGCCGCGATGATCGCGGCGACCGCGTGCGGCTCGGACGGCGCGAGGACGGCGGCGGAGACGGCCGACAAGGCCGTGGACAAGGCGGACACGATCATGGCGGCCCTCACCCGGGCCACCGACCGGACCGAGAAGCTGGGCTCTGCCGAGGTCAGGACGACGACCGAGCTGGACGCGACCGGCGGCGAGCCGATCTCCATGGACGGCACGTACTCCTGGGGGGACGGCGCGGCCATGGACGTCGAGATGGACACCGCCGCCGCGCAGATGAGCGCCCTCCAGGACGACCCCACGACGCGGGTCGTGATGGTCGACGGCGCCTACTACTACGACGTCGATCCCCAGCCGAACGGCCCGATCGCGGGCAAGGAGTGGATGCGCGTCGACGTCTCCGCCGTGGCGGGCGAGGCGGGCGCCGACAACATGGCGGCCAACGCCGACCCGACGGCGACGCTGCGCTACCTGACGGCCTCCACGGAGGTGGAGGACCTCGGTGAGGAGACCGTCCTCGGCAAGAAGGCCACGCACTACCGGGGCAGCGTCGGCGCGGAGCACATCGAGAAGTCCAAGCTCACCGAGGCCGAGAAGAAGGCGGCCCTCGCCGCCCTGGAGGCCGGCGGCGGAAAGCTGACCTGCGACATCTGGGTCGACGGCAAGGACCTGCCGGTGCGGATCTCGCAGACCGGCGCCGGGATGACCGTGAACATGGACTTCGTGAAGTTCGGCGCCACCGAGAAGATCACGGCTCCGCCCGCCGCCCAGACCGGCGACCTCACCGAGCAGGTCAGGAAGCAGCGGGACGCGGCGATCGGCCAGTAGCCCGCCGACGCCCCCGGTCCGCCGCGCCGTTCGGCGGGCCGGGGGCGTCCACGCGGCGTCAGTGGTTGCGCGGGAAGCCCAGGTCCACGCCCGCCGGGGCGTCGGACGGGTCCGGCCAGCGGGTGGTGACGACCTTGCCGCGGGTGTAGAAGTGCGTGCCGTCGTTGCCGTAGATGTGGTGGTCGCCGAAGAGCGAGTCCTTCCAGCCGCCGAAGGAGTGGTAGCCCACCGGGACCGGGATCGGCACGTTGACGCCGACCATGCCGGCCTCGATCTCCAGCTGGAAGCGGCGGGCCGCGCCGCCGTCCCGGGTGAAGATCGCGGTGCCGTTGCCGAACGGCGAGGCGTTGATGAGGGCCACGCCCTCCTCGTACGTCTCGGCGCGCAGCACGCACAGGACCGGGCCGAAGATCTCGTCCTGGTACGCCTTCGCGCTGGTCGGCACCCGGTCGAGCAGGGAGATGCCGATCCAGTGGCCGTCCTCGTGGCCGTCGACGGTGTAGCCGGTGCCGTCCAGGACGACCTCGCAGCCCTCGGCCGCCGCGCCCGCGACGTAGGAGGCGACCTTGTCGCGGTGCGCCTTGGTGATCAGCGGGCCCATTTCGGAGGACGGGTCGGTGCCGGGGCCGATCTTGATCTTCTCGGCGCGCTCGCGGATCTTCTCGACCAGTTCGTCGCCGACGGCGCCGACCGCGACGACCGCGGAGATCGCCATGCAGCGCTCGCCGGCCGAGCCGTAGGCCGCGCTCACGGCCGCGTCGGCGGCGGCGTCGAGGTCGGCGTCGGGCAGCACCAGCATGTGGTTCTTGGCGCCGCCGAGCGCCTGGACGCGCTTGCCGTTGGCGGAGGCGGTGGTGTGGATGTAGCGGGCGATCGGGGTGGAGCCGACGAAGGAGACCGCCTTGACGTCCGGGTGCTCCAGAAGGCGGTCCACGGCCACCTTGTCGCCGTGCACGACGTTGAAGACGCCGTCCGGCAGACCGGCCTCGGAGAGCAGCTCGGCGACCTTCACGGCGGCCGACGGGTCCTTCTCGCTCGGCTTGAGCACGAAGGTGTTGCCGCAGGCGATGGCGATCGGGAACATCCACAGCGGCACCATCGCCGG
The DNA here is from genome assembly GCF_002188365.1 of Streptomyces sp. CS113. Classification (NCBI taxonomy): domain Bacteria; kingdom Bacillati; phylum Actinomycetota; class Actinomycetes; order Kitasatosporales; family Streptomycetaceae; genus Streptomyces; species Streptomyces sp. CS113. The sequence continues at coordinate 5,590,263 of NZ_KZ195574.1, read as the reverse complement.
GAAGTTGAACGGCGTGATGCCCGCGACCACGCCGAGCGGCTGCCGGATCGAGGACACGTCGACGCGCGTGGCGACCTGCGTCGACAGCTCGCCCTTGAGCTGGACGGTGATCCCGCAGGCCAGGTCGACGATCTCCAGGCCGCGCGCGACCTCGCCGAGCGCGTCGGAGTGCACCTTGCCGTGCTCGGCGGTGATCAGCTCGGCGATCTCGTCGCGGTGCGCGTCCAGCAGCGCCCGGAACTTGAAGAGGATCGAGGTCCGCTGCGCCAGGGACGACTGACCCCAGGTCAGGTACGCCTCCTTGGCGGCGGCGACCGCGGCGTCCACCTCGTCGACGGAGGCGAAGGCGACCTTGGTGGTGACCTCGCCGGTCGCCGGGTTCGTCACCGGCCCGTACGTGCCCGAGGCGCCTTCGGCGGTCTTGCCGCCGATCCAGTGGTTGACGATGTTCGTCATGACCGAGAACTCCTTCACAGATGGCGGCGACGGGTCCAGACGTGCCGTTGGTGCAGCTCGCGCTGCTCGTGCAGCTCACGGGCCGGGACCGGCGACGGTCGGGTCGCGGTCGCGGCCATGACTCCATCCCAGCAGCCCGCGGCCGCGGGCGGGCCCGACACTGTGTCTGCGGTTCGGGTGTCCGCGTAGACACGTGGGGCAGTGTGGGCGGTGCGCGCCGGGGCGCGACGCGGGGACCTCCGGCGCGGAGCCGGTGCGAGCGGGGAGTTGGCGCTCGTGCCTCGCTCCTGCCAGGGCGAGGCCGCCTTCCCGCGCCGGAGGCGTTCGGTGGGGGAACCGGCGACCGGGCCGAGTGCTCTCGGGTCGTGCGCCATCGCGTTCCCTTCTTGCCCGCCCTTGCGTCTCCCCGGTTTCTAGCCCTGTGCGTGCGGCCTGTCAATGTTTTGTCCGGACATTCGGACGACGTGATCCGGGTGGCGGCCCGGGGACCCCCCGGCGGGCGCACGAGGGGACGTACGGCGGAGCACGACCGACCGCCACAGTCAACGCGCCGCGCCTGAACGACGGCGTACGCCTGTGTGGCACTCGTGTCACAAAAGCGCCCTCCGGGTCACACATGTCACGGGCGCACGGGGCTTCCGTCACACCCGGGAACGGCCCCTGACCGCCCCGCGCCCGGCGTCGTTCACCCGGAACAGGCTTGGTGATCGCCAGCGGAGCGCCCGGCTCCCCCCGGCGGCCGTCCCCGGCCGCCGCCGCGGCGCACGCAGGGAGGTGCAACGAGTGACCGACCGAAGGCTCTGGTCCTACAAGGACATCGCGGCCCACATCCACGTCCAGCCGGACACCGTGCGGTCGTACCGCAAGCACGGGCTGCTGCCCCCGCCCGACCACGTGGAGGGCGGAAAGCCGTACTGGTACGCGGAGACGGTCCGGGCCTGGGTGGCGTCCCGCCCGCGCAACCGGAACAAGTAGGGGCGGCCGGAAAACCGTTCGGTGCCCCCGGCGGCGTGGGGCACAGTTCGGGCCATGGACTTCTCCGTCAAACCCCTGCTGACCGGTGACAAGACCGTGCTGCGGCCGTTCACCGAGGCGGACGCCGAGCGCATGTGGGAGATCGTCAACGATCCCGAGGTCACGCGCTTCACCGGCTCCCCGCCGCGCGAACTCACCCCTCAGGTGCTGCGCGACTGGTACGGCACCCGCGGCGCCCGGCCCGACCGCCTGGACCTCGCCGTCACCGACCTCGCCGACGGGGAACTGCTCGGCGAGGTCGTGCTGTACGACTGGGAGCCCGAGAACCGTTCCTGCACCTTCCGCACCCTGATCGGCCCGCGCGGACGCGGCCGCGGCGTCGGCACCGAGGCGACCCGGCTGATCGTCGGCCACGCCTTCGAGGAACTCGGCCTGCACCGCGTCCAGCTGGAGGCCTACGCCCACAACCACCGGGCGCTGCGGGTCTACGAGAAGACCGGCTTCGTACGCGAGGGCGTGCGGCGCGAGGTGGAGCGGCGGGACGGGGTGTGGGTGGACGAGGTCCTGATGGCCGTCCTCGACCACGAGTGGGCCGTGCACCGCGGGCACCCCGCCGCGCACCGGCACGGCGACTCCGTCCCCGGGCGCCCCGGGGCAGCCGTCACGGCTCGATGACCGTCACCCCGGCGCCGGGCGCCGTCCCCATCGCCGCGAGGGCCGCCGGGACCGCCTCGAGGCCGATGGTGGACGTCACCAGCAGGTCGGGCCGGAGCACGCCGGCGCGGACCAGCTCCAGCATCGGCGGGTAGGTGTGCGCGGCCATCCCGTGGCTGCCCAGGAGCTCCAGCTCCAGGGCGACCGCGCGGGCCATCGGCACCGGTGTGGTGCCGTCCGCCGAGGGCAGCAGCCCGACCTGGACGTGCCGGCCGCGGCGGCGCAGGCCGGCCACGGACGCGGCGCAGGTGACGGGCGAGCCGAGGGCGTCCAGCGAGAGGTGGGCGCCGGAGCCGGTGAGGTCGCGGACGGCCGCCGCCGTGTCCGGCGTCCGGGAGGCGTCCACGCACTCCGCCGCGCCGAAGGCGCGCGCCAGCTCCAGCGCGCGGGCCGACACGTCCACGGCGACCACGCGCGCGCCCGCCGCCGCGGCGATCATCACCGCGGACAGCCCGACGCCCCCGCAGCCGTGCACCGCGACCCACTCCCCCGCCGCGACGCGCCCCTGCTGCACCACGGCCCGGAACGCGGTGGCGAACCGGCAGCCGAGCGAGGCGGCCGTGGCGTACGACATGCCGTCGGGCACCGCGACGAGGTTGACGTCGGCGTGGTCGAGCGCCACGTACTCGGCGAAGGAACCCCAGTGGGTGAAGCCCGGCTGGGTCTGGCGCTCGCACACCTGCTGGTCCCCCGCCGCGCACGCCCCGCAGCTCCCGCAGGCGCAGACGAAGGGCACGGTCACCCGGTCACCGGGCCGCCACCCGGTCACCCGGTCACCGACCGCCTCGACGACACCGGCGAGTTCGTGACCGGGCACGTGCGGCAGCACGATGTCCGGGTCGTGGCCCTGCCAGCCGTGCCAGTCGCTGCGGCACAGCCCGGTGGCCTCGACGCGCACCACGACGCCGTGCGGCGCGGGCGCGGGGTCGGCGACCTCGCGTGCCTCGGCCGGCTCCCCGAACCGCTCGAACACGACCGCGCGCATCCGTCACCCTCACTTCCGTAGTGTCGTGACCGTGGTGGTCGCGACTGTCGACGACCGTGGTGGTCGCGACTGCCGACGACCGTGGTGGTCGCGACTGCCGACGACCGTGGTGGTCGCGACTGCCGACGACCGTGGTGGTCGTGACTGTCGACGACCGTGGTGGTCGTGACTGCCGTGACCGTGGTGGTCGTGAACGTCGTGGCGGTGTTTCCGCCTTTCGCCCCTCATCTCACGGCAGACCCATTCGAAGCCATACCCCCTAGGGGTACAGTGGACGGTGAGTGGTCCAGCCCGGACCCGCGGGTACCCGCCCGCGCACGCCCCCTCCACCGAGGAGTAACGACATGACCGCCCAGACCGACACCACCCAGGGCTCCGTCACCACCGTCTACAAGGTGAGCGGAATGAGCTGCGGCCACTGCGAGGGCGCCGTGTCCGGCGAGATCTCCGAGATCGCGGGCGTCGGTTCCGTGCAGGCCGTCGCCTCCACCGGCGAGGTCACCGTCGTCTCCGAGGCCCCCCTCGACGACGCGGCCGTGCGCGCCGCGGTGGACGAGGCGGGCTTCGAGCTCGTCGGCCGGGTCTGATCCCGGCACCCCCGCCCCCGTCCTGGAGCCCGGACCATGACCAGCACCACCGCGGACACCCGCACCGCCCCGACGGCCACCGACCCCGCCCCCGGTGCCGATTCCGGTCCCGGCCTCGCGGAGGTCGAGCTACTGATCGGCGGGATGACCTGCGCCTCCTGCGCGGCCCGCGTCGAGAAGAAGCTCAACCGCATGGACGGCGTCACCGCCACGGTGAACTACGCGACGGAGAAGGCCCGGGTCAGCTACCCGGCGACCACCCGGGTCGCCGACCTGATCGCCACCGTCGTGAAGACCGGGTACACGGCCGAGGAACCGGCGCCGCCCCCGGAGCCGTCCGCCGACGAGGCGGGCACCGGGGACACGAGCACCGGGGACGGCGACGACGACCCGGAGCTGTCCGCCCTGCGTCAGCGCCTGCTGGTCTCCGCCCTCCTCGCCGCGCCCGTGGTGCTGCTGGCGATGGTCCCGGCGCTCCAGTTCGACAACTGGCAGTGGCTCTCGCTCACCCTGGCCGCGCCCGTCGTGGTCTGGGGCGGGCTGCCCTTCCACCGCGCCGCCTGGAGCAATCTGCGGCACGGCGCGGCCACCATGGACACGCTGGTCTCGCTCGGCACGCTGGCGGCGTTCGGCTGGTCGCTGTGGGCGCTGTTCTTCGGGGACGCGGGCATGCCGGGGATGCGGCACGGCTTCGACCTCACCGTCTCCCGCGCCGACGGCGCCTCCGCGATCTACCTGGAGGCCGCCGCGGGAGTCACCGCCTTCCTCCTGCTCGGCCGCTGGCTGGAGGCCCGCTCCAAGCGCCGCGCCGGCGCCGCGCTGCGGGCGCTCATGGAGCTGGGCGCCAAGGACGTCGCCGTCCTGCGGGACGGACGCGAGGTGCGCATACCGGTGTCCCGCCTGGCGGTGGGCGACCGGTTCGTCGTACGGCCCGGCGAGAAGATCGCCACCGACGGCACGGTGGCCGAGGGCGCCTCGGCGGTGGACGCCTCCCTGCTCACCGGCGAGTCCGTGCCGGTGGACGTGTCCGTGGGCGACGCCGTCACCGGGGCCACGGTGAACGCCGGGGGCCGGCTGGTCGTCGAGGCGACCCGGGTCGGCGCGGACACCCAGCTGGCGCGGATGGCGAAGCTGGTGGAGGACGCGCAGAGCGGCAAGGCCGAGGTGCAGCGCCTCGCCGACCGGATCTCGGGGGTCTTCGTCCCGGTCGTCCTGCTGATCGCGGTCGCCACCTTCGGCGGCTGGCTGGGGACCACCGGTGACACGGTCGCCGCGTTCACCGCGGCCGTCGCCGTACTGATCATCGCCTGTCCCTGCGCACTGGGCCTGGCCACGCCGACCGCGCTGCTGGTCGGCACCGGGCGCGGCGCCCAGCTCGGCATCCTCATCAAGGGCCCGGAGGTGCTGGAGTCCACGCGGCGCGTCGACACCGTCGTCCTGGACAAGACCGGCACCGTCACCACGGGCCGCATGACCCTGCACGAGGTGTACGCCGCCGAGGGCACCGGCGAGGAGGAGCTGCTGCGGCTCGCCGGGGCCGTGGAGCACGCCTCGGAGCACCCCGTGGCCCGTGCCGTCGCGGCCGGCGCCGAGGAGCGGCTCGGCACGCTGCCGGGCGTCGAGAGGTTCGAGAACGTCCCCGGGCGGGGCGTACGGGCCCGCGTGGCGGGCCGTGAGGTGGCCGTGGGGCGCCTCTTCGACGCCGTCCCGCCCGAGGTGTCCCGCGCCGTGGACGAGGCCGAGCGGCGGGGCCGTACGGCCGTCCTCGTCGGCTGGGACGGCGAGGCGCGCGGCGTCGTCGCCGTGGCGGACGCGGTCAAGGAGACCAGCGCCGAGGCGGTGGCCGGGCTGCGCCGGCTGGGCCTGACGCCCGTCCTGCTGACCGGCGACAACCGACGGGTGGCCGAGTCGGTCGCGGCGGCCGTCGGCATCGACGAGGTGATCGCCGAGGTGCTGCCCGAGGAGAAGGTCGCGGTGGTGGAGCGGCTGCGGTCCGAGGGCCGTACGGTCGCCATGGTCGGCGACGGCGTCAACGACGCGGCCGCGCTCGCCGTCGCCGATCTGGGTCTGGCGATGGGCACGGGGACGGACGCGGCGATCGAGGCGGGGGACCTGACGCTGGTGCGCGGGGACCTCAGGGTGGCGGCGGACGCGATCCGGCTGTCCCGGCGCACCCTGTCCACCATCAAGGGCAATCTCGTGTGGGCCTTCGGCTACAACGTGGCCGCGCTGCCGCTGGCCGCCGCCGGGCTGCTGAACCCGATGATCGCGGGCGCGGCGATGGCCTTCTCCTCGGTCTTCGTCGTCACCAACAGCCTCCGTCTGCGCGCCTTTCGCTAGCTTCGGACCGGTCCGCATTTCACGCAGGTCGAGGGTCTGCGCCTCTGGAGTCCGGCACGTCCCTCACATAAGCTCTTCACAAGGCTCGCGCATCTTCCTTACGCTGGATCCCCGTCCGACGTACGGGGCTCTTGCGCTCCTAACGGACATATGCAAGAGACGCAGATCACAGTGATGCGAACGTAACCATCGAAGGGGTTCGAAGGTCTAAGTTGGCGATGTCAGGCAGCGTCTTGGGGGGCGCCACCTGGCATCTGGGGATGTCTTGGGGGACTTTCCCAGAGCTGCGTTGCCGGGACACGTACACCGGGAAGCTTTGAGCGGCCCTCCCGGGCGTGCGCTGTCCCGGCAGACCGCACGGCACGCACCACCAGCGAGACGAGCACCACCAGCACGGCACGCACCATCAGCACGACACAGCGAATTCAGGCGCTGTCCTCACAGACGCCCGGCCGGATCCCGTGGGGGGAATCCGCACCGGGACATGGGAAGGCGCCCTGGATCGTCGGCCCGTGGGGGGACCGGCGCCAGGGCGCCTTCTGCTGTCCCGGCACCGTTCAGGGGTCCGGGCACGGAAAAGTCCCGTACCACTCGGGGCGGTACGGGACTCACCGGATGCGCGGCGACCGGGTGCGCTGCGGGGGTGCCTTACGGCTCAGCGCGCCTCGACGGGGACGAAGTCGCGCTCGACGACGCCCGTGTAGATCTGGCGCGGGCGGCCGATGCGGGAACCCGGCTCCTTGATCATCTCGTGCCACTGGGCGATCCAGCCCGGCAGGCGACCGAGGGCGAACAGGACCGTGAACATCTCGGTCGGGAAGCCCATGGCCCGGTAGATCAGGCCGGTGTAGAAGTCGACGTTCGGGTAGAGGCTGCGCGAGACGAAGTAGTCGTCGGAGAGCGCGTGCTCCTCCAGCTTGAGCGCGATGTCCAGCAGCTCGTCGGACTTGCCGAGGGCGGAGAGGACGTCGTGCGCGGCGGCCTTGATGATCTTGGCGCGCGGGTCGAAGTTCTTGTAGACCCGGTGGCCGAAGCCCATCAGGCGGACGCCGTCCTCCTTGTTCTTCACCTTGCGGATGAAGGAGTCGACGTCGCCGCCCGCGTCGCGGATGCCTTCCAGCATCTCCAGCACCGACTGGTTGGCGCCGCCGTGCAGCGGGCCCCACAGGGCGTTGATGCCGGCGGAGATCGAGGCGAACATGTTCGCCTGCGAGGAGCCGACCAGGCGGACCGTGGAGGTCGAGCAGTTCTGCTCGTGGTCCGCGTGCAGGATCAGCAGCTTGTCGAGCGCCGCGACGACCGTCGGGTCCAGCTCGTACTCCTGCGCCGGCACCGAGAACGTCATGCGCAGGAAGTTCTCGACGTAGCCGAGGTCGTTGCGCGGGTAGACGAACGGGTGGCCGATCGACTTCTTGTACGCGTAGGCCGCGATCGTCGGAAGCTTCGCGAGCAGCCGGATCGTGGAGAGGTTGCGCTGCCGCTCGTCGAACGGGTTGTGGCTGTCCTGATAGAAGGTGGACAGCGCCGAGACCACCGAGGACAGCATGGCCATCGGGTGGGCGTCGCGCGGGAAGCCCTTGTAGAAGTTCTTGACGTCCTCGTGCAGCAGGGTGTGCTGCGTGATCTCGTCCTTGAACGCGGACAGCTCGTCGACGGTCGGCAGCTCACCGTTGATCAGCAGGTAGGCCACCTCCACGAAGGAGGAGCGCTCGGCCAGCTGCTCGATCGGATAACCGCGGTACCGGAGGATGCCGGCTTCGCCGTCGAGATAGGTGATGGCGGATTTGTAGGCGGCGGTGTTGCCGTACCCGCTGTCCAGCGTCACCAGGCCGGTCTGGGCGCGGAGCTTCCCGATGTCGAAGCCCTTGTCACCGACGGTGCTGTCGATCACCGGGTAGGTGTACTCGCCGTCGCCGTACCGCAGTGTTACCGAGTTGTTGGTGTGCTCGCTCACGTCTTCCCTCACCGACGTAGTGCCTCATCTTCGAGGTGCCCTGACTGTCTCTACCATCCCCCACTTGGCTCAGGAGAGTGCACTCGGGGTCGACCATCGGGCCTATTGGCGGCACTCAGTGCCGCCAACTTGCTCATCCTGCCCCCTCCGAGGCCCATCCGGAAGTGCTGTGTGACCTTTGCGACTCGTTTGATCGATCATTTTTTTCACACGGGTGGACAGGTTTACCGCAAGGTTTCACGGCCGGGGCCCGGCCAGCCGGAAGTCGAGCGCCGTACACCGCCTCCCGGCCGACACCGTACGCACCGCCTGCCCGATCGCCTTGCGCGAGCCGACCAGGACGACCAGCTTCTTCGCCCGGGTGACGGCCGTGTACAGCAGGTTCCGCTGGAGCATCATCCAGGCGCCGGTCGTCACGGGGATCACGACGGCCGGGTACTCGCTGCCCTGGGACCGGTGGATGGTGACCGCGTACGCGTGGGCCAGCTCGTCCAGTTCGTCGAAGTCGTACGGCACCTCCTCGTCCTCGTCGGTCAGCACCGTGAGGCGCTGGTCCACCGGGTCGAGCGAGGTGACGACGCCCACGGTGCCGTTGAAGACGCCGTTCTCGCCCTTCTCGTAATTGTTGCGGATCTGGGTGACCTTGTCGCCGACCCGGAAGACCCGGCCGCCGAACCGTTTCTCGGGCACGTCCGGGCGCCCCGGGGTGACGGCCTGCTGGAGCAGTCCGTTCAGCGTCCCGGCGCCGGCGGGTCCGCGGTGCATGGGCGCCAGCACCTGCACGTCCCGGCGCGGATCGAGCCCGAACTTCGCGGGGATGCGCCGCGCGGCGACGTCGACGGTGAGCCGCCCCGCCTCCTCGGTGTCGTCCTCGACGAAGAGGAAGAAGTCCTTCATCCCGTCGGTGACGGGGTGCTGTCCGGCGTTGATCCGGTGCGCGTTGGTGACCACGCCGGACTGCTGGGCCTGCCGGAAGACCCGGGTGAGGCGCACGGCGGGGACCGGGCTGCCGGGCGCCAGCAGGTCCCGGAGCACTTCCCCGGCCCCCACGCTGGGCAACTGGTCGACGTCGCCGACGAGGAGCAGATGGGCGCCGGGCGGCACGGCTTTCGCGAGCTTGTTGGCGAGGAGCAGGTCCAGCATCGACGCCTCGTCCACCACCACCAGGTCGGCGTCGAGGGGCCGCTCCCGGTCGTAGGCCGCGTCGCCGCCGGGTTTCAGCTCCAGCAGCCGGTGCACGGTGGACGCCTCGGCGCCGGTCAGCTCGGCGAGCCGTTTGGCGGCCCGGCCGGTGGGCGCGGCGAGCACGACCTTCGCCTTCTTGGCCCGCGCCAGCTCCACGATCGACCGCACGGTGAAGGACTTGCCGCAGCCGGGCCCGCCGGTGAGCACGGCGACCTTCTCGCTGAGCGCGAGCTTGACGGCGGCCTCCTGCTCGGGCGCGAGATCGGCACCCGTGCGCCGCTTCAGCCATCCGAGCGCCGTGTCCCAGTCCACGTCCTGGAAACCGGGCATCCGGTCCTCGTCCGTGTGCAGGAGGCGGCGCAGCTGGCCGGCGAGCGCCAGCTCGGCCCGGTGGAAGGGCACGAGGTAGACGGCGGTGACGGGCTCGCCGCCCTCGGGATGGGGCACCTTCTCCCGCACCACCCCGGGGTCCTCACCGTCCTCCGCCGGCTCGGCGGCCAGCTCCCCCAGGCACTCGATGACGAGCCCGGTGTCCACCTGGAGCAGCTTCACCGCGTCGGCGATCAACTTCTCCTCGGGGAGGTAGCAGTGCCCCTGGTCGGTGGCCTGCGACAGCGCGTACTGCATCCCGGCCTTGACCCGCTCCGGGCTGTCGTGCGGGATCCCGACGGACTGGGCGATCTTGTCGGCGGTGAGGAAGCCGATGCCCCAGACGTCGGCGGCGAGCCGGTAGGGCTGGTTCTTCACGACGGAGATCGAGGCGTCCCCGTACTTCTTGTAGATGCGGACGGCGATGGAGGTGGACACCTCGACCGTCTGGAGGAACAGCATGACCTCCTTGATCGCCTTCTGCTCCTCCCAGGCGTCGGCGATCTTCTTGGTCCGCTTGGGCCCGAGACCGGGCACCTCGATGAGCCGCTTGGGCTCCTCCTCGATGATGGTGAGGGTGTCGAGCCCGAAGTGCTGTGTGATCCGGTCCGCGAAGATCGGCCCGATCCCCTTGACCAGTCCGGACCCCAGATAGCGCCGGATGCCCTGCACGGTGGCGGGCAGCAGCGTCGTGTAGTTCTCCACGTGGAACTGCTTGCCGTACTGGGGGTGCGACCCCCAGCGCCCCTCCATCCGCAGCGACTCCCCCACCTGCGCACCGAGCAGCGCGCCGACGACGGTCAGCAGGTCACCGGCGCCTCTGCCGGTGTCGACGCGGGCGACGGTGTAGCCGTTCTCCTCGTTGGCGTACGTGACGCGCTCCAGGACGCCTTCGAGGGTGGCGAGCCGCCGCTCGCCGGAGGCCGCGGGGGGCTGGGTGGGCATGATCCGACGGTACCGGTGAGGTGTGACAGCGGTGCACGGTCCGGCAGGATCACGCGTGCGGTGCGATACGGCCGACGCCTACGAAAAGGGGGACACATGGGGCTGACCTACGGCTACGACGTCTATCTGCGCCCGCGGAACGTCGCCGGGGCGCTGACCGCCGTGGCCGGGCTGGCGCCCCCGTCCCGGGACGTGCCCCCGCTCGACGTCACGCTGCCCGGCGGCGAGCGGGTCACCCTCCCCTTCACGTCCGGCTTCGGCAGCGAGCCGGTCGACTGCGCCGGCAGCGAGACGCTCGACCTGGACACGTCCCTCATGTTCCCGGTGGACGACGCGGTGCGGGCGTACGCGGAGTCGTACGGACTGCCGCCCGAGGAGAACGGGCGGGTCCGGATCGGGTACGTCTACCTGACCGTCCGGTTCCGGTCCTTCCTGGACCCCGGGTACGCGGCCCTGGAGTTCTGGGCGCCGACCTCCGGCATCAGCCGCCTGTTCGAGCGGTCGGCGAGCATCAGGAAGACGTTCACCGACCTCGCCGCCGCCGTCGGCGCCGCGTGCTGCCAGTTCGACCGGGGCGACGGCAGCCCCGGGGAGGTGTGCTGGGTCAGCGGCGAGGCGGATTTCCCTCCGGCTCCGTCATCACCGTGAGGAAGCAGGTGAAGGCGGCGCAGCCGTCCGGGCTTGGGGGGGGTTCAGGCCAGTCGGTGTTCCCAGCGCAGCGAGGGGCTGCCATCGATCCAGTAGACGTGCGATCTGTCGGTGACACGGAGCCGCACCCCCTCGATCCCCGGGCTGCCCTCGTCCTGCCAGGCGATCAGTGCGCGCTCGACGTCGTCCCAGAGAGACGCGGGACCGCCCTGTCGGACGATCCAGCCGTCGCCGTCGGCGCAGAACTCGGCGAACGACTCCCGCTCGGGTCGAAGAGATACCGCAGCGGCGCGCCGTCGCTCCAGGTGGCCCGTACGAACTGGGCTCCCGGTGCGGCGAGCTGGGCGAGGAAGGCCGGCATCCACTCCTCCAGAGCGAAGGGGGACACGAACGCGGGCCGTTCCCCGTCCGCGTACGCGGTGCGTGCCGACAGGTCACCGCCCAAGGGCGTCAGCGCCTGGGCACGCGCCTGCATGAAAGAGGAGGGCCCGACGATCACGCCGTCGGCGGTCTCGTCGTCGCCGACGGTGACCTTCGCCAGTCCGGTTCCCCAGGGCCAGGAGCCGACAGTGCTGAGGATGATGCCACCCGGCTTCGTCTGCCGGACCCACGTGTACGGAATACGGCGGACCGCACAGGTGGCGATGACCCTGTCGTACGGTGCCCGGGGCGGATGTCCGAGGAGCCCGTCACCCGTCACCGTCCACGTCGAGCAACCGGCGGCCTCCAGGGCGGCATCGGCGCGCGCCGCCACCTGCGGGTCGACCTCGACCGTCGTGACGTTGTCCTCGCCGACCCGACGGCACATCAGGGCGGTCGAGTATCCGGTGCCCGTGCCGATCTCCAGGACACGGTGCTCCGCCGAGAGGTCCAGGGCCTCGATCATGCCGACGACTGTGGCCGGGTCGGTCGAGGACGAGGTGGGCACGCCCTCGACGGGTCCGACGGTCCGGTCGGCGGTGAGGTGTCCGTCGAGCTGGGTGGTGAGCGTGCCGACACGGTAGGCGAGACGCAGCCATTCCCGCGGGTCGGTTTCGCGTGCGGTGACGGGCCGCCAGGCCCGCGTCCGCTCGGCCTGTCCCGGAGTCGTACTCGTTCGGGCGCCTGCGGCTCACCGGAGTACGACCGTGACGCCGCACCGTTCGAGGAGCCGCACGATGTCCTCGAAGTAGGAGAGCCCGTCCTCCGGATCCTCCACGACGTCCGCCAGCGCGCGGCGTGCGATCTCGGAGTCGTGCCAGGTCAAGGTGAACGGCGGGGTCACTCCGAATCCACCGCCCAGGCAGTCCTTGAACGCGTTCCACTCCCGGCCGAAGTAGTGGCCGGGTCCGAGCAGGGCCTCGGCGATCGCGCAGTGCAGCCCGGGGACGTCCGTGACGAACCGGCCGTCGAGGTGGTACTCGCCGCCGGAGTGGTCCGGCCGGGGCGCGGGCACCCGCCAGGCACGGGTGGTGAGGTCCAGCCACGCGGCTCTGCCCTGCGAGTCGTACGGCGCCCACAGGTTGGGCTCTGCCGACGGGCCCTGGTACCACTCTGCCCAGATCGGGCGGGCCGCCGGCGATGGCCGATCGTCGCCGCCGTCGGTGAGGGTGATGTCGACGAGTGTGCCGCCGAGCACGGACGGTCGAGCTTCGGTGATGGCCAGGCCCACGGTGCGGGAGGCCATCACGGCCCCATGACGATCCAGCACCAGGAGGCAGCCCCAGTCCCGCTCCGACCGACGGGGCCGTCGCAGCGCCGCGAGCAGGGGCTCTGAAGGCTCGCAGCCGATCAGCTCCATAGGAACGGGGGCCGGGTCCGCTCGCGGTTTGAACAGGCCGTCCACGGCGGAGCACCGACCTGCACTCGCCGCAGCGACCGTCGTCCCCGCGAAGAGCTCGAAGCGCGGCGCCGCAGGTAGTTCGAAGAAGCTCTCCTCGCTGCTGACGCCGGTGCCGAGCACGATGTCGTACCGCGCCGGATCAACCGAGTGGGGCTGATGGGCCACCACGACCGCATCGACGAGAGTCCACCACTGCACGGGCTTCTCGTCGTCCCAGACCTCGACGCATACGTCGCCCAGACCTCGTAGCGAGCCGTGGGGCTCGGCCAGGACCTCGCTCAGGAGACCATCGGGGCGACATCCACGAAGAGTGAGGACCTCCCGTGGCGGCGGGACCGGGTCAACGAACATCCCTTCGACGCCCGCGCACCTCGCCCAGAGCTGTTCCACCCCGTCTTCGTCCTCCTGAACCAGGAGGTACTTCACCGGAAAGCCCCGGTCCCATCTGGCGAGATCTGCGATGCGCACCCAACCCCCGAACATGTGAGCGACCTTCGTGCCTACGATACGGACCCGCCTGGCCCGGAGAAGCCGGAGGACGGTTGCTCGCCCTCGATCACGTCTCGTCGGCGGCGCTCAGATCGCGCAGGGGACGCAAGCCGCCGGGCAGTTCCGGCAGGCCCTTCATCACGGACTCCATCCTCAACGGCCTGCCACCTCACATCGCCCAGGTCATCGCTGGTCACGACCACATCGGAACGACGATGGGCATGCGGAACTGACTGTGCTCATGAACATGCTTGTGTCCGATGCGCCGTCCTGATCGTCCACGCGACAGAGCGTCCCCGGCTTGTCGAAATCCGCGACAACCTCCTCACGCGGATCTTGGAAGCCGAAAGGGAAGGATGGCTCGGCGAGATCGAAGGGCTGCAGAGCAGCCTGACCCACGCCGAGGAGAAGCTAGCCCAACTCGACGCCCAGATCTCCCGGAAGCAGGAGTCTGTCGACCTGGGGCTCCCTACCTTCCGCGAGATTACTGCTCGCGCTACCGCAGTCTCCACACCGCCGGAGCCTTCGTAAACGGCATGCCGCCCATGGGGAACCAGTTGGATCTCCCCGCCTGTGGCCACCTGATGGGAAGCCAACTGGTCACGGGGTCGGTGACAGTCGGTGCCTCGATTCAGGCGCGTCACTCATCTCGTTCGGCGGATCCCGCGACAGCCGGGCCGAGGCCGGCGGGAATATGGGACACCGCCAGGACGACGGCATCCTCGGCTGTGGCGGCCTCTCCGATGGTGTCGGCGTGCGGGTGCTTCATCACGCGGTAGGGGCTGCCATTGTGTGCCGGGGCTACGGCGATCTCATTCCGGAAGGGGAAACCGGTGCAGGAGCTGAAGCCAAGCGTCCAGTGGCTGGAGTACACGTAGAGCTGCCGCAGCCTCGGGTTGGCGTGAGCCGCTTCCACCAGTGCGCCGAACCCTGACAAATCCGGGGCTTCGGTCGCCTCCGCCCGCGTCTTCCGCCATTGCAGCTCTACTACCGCCACCGGCCCGCGTTCGTGTGCCTCGGCGCGTTCACTGGAGTGCAGAAAGGGCAGGTCAGCCTGCAGCTCCCGCAGGCTCCTGCCCTGCCCCCACGCCACGCCGGCTCTGACGACATCCGCCAGGTCCGACGTGGCTCCGGTAATCATCTCGACGCCCTGTGCCCACCCCGAGACCATGAACGAGCGGCTGTCTACTCCGATGTAGATGGACAGCGACCGCATCGAGCAGGTCGTCTGACCCGACGCATCAGGACCTGTCCAAGGGCTCCTTCAGAGCGTCGAGAAACGGGGCGAAGGCTTCCGGCGGGAAGGTGAGGGTGGCTCGGGCGGGGGCCTTGGAGTCGCGGACGGCGACGTGGGTGGTCGAGGTGGCTATCTCCACGCATTCGTTGCCGTCGTCAGGACCCGAGTACGACGACTTCCGCCAGTTGTCCATGCGCCTCACAGCTCCTTCGACAGCCGGTTGATGAGGTCACGCGAGCGTTCGGGGTCGAGCGATGCGGCTTCTACTTTACGGAAGCGAGTTCGAAAGGCCCCGAGTTGGGCTTCGGAGTCGATGAAAGCCGAACCATGCGGTACGTCACGCACCACGGTGTCCAACTTGGATACTGCGCCGCCCACGTACGTCATGGTGCTGGCAGCTCTGGCAAAGCCGTCCAGGTCGAAGGGGATGACACGCACCGTGACGTTGTCTGCCGTCGAGCACTCCAGGAGCTTGGCCAGTTGGGCTCTGGAGGCCGCACGGTCGCCGACCCTGATACGGAGAGCAGCCTCGTGGACCACCAACTCGTACGGAACGGTGATCTGCTGAGACGCCATGCGATGCCGGACCCGCAAGTCAAGCTCTTCGCTGGTGAGTTCGGGAACCCGCCCGGAGAAGACCGCACGGGCGTAGTCCTCCGTTTGCAACAACCCAGGCACGTACAGAACTGCCACGTCACGTCGGAATGTGGCGTGGTGGTTGAGTTCGGACAGGTCCAGGAACGACGTGGGGAGCAGGCCTCGGTACTCCTCCCACCAGCCGCGTGTCCGGTCAGTTGCCATCTCCACGAGGGCGTGGACGAACTCTTCGTCCGCACAGGCGTAGTGAGACGCCAGACGCCGCAGCCGCTGCTCACTCACCCCTGACAACCCGGACTCGATCTGGCTGATCTGCACGTTACTCACGCCGAGCATGGCCGCCGCCCGCCGAGCGGTGAGGCCGGCCGCCTCACGCAGTCTGCGCAGTTCCACCGCCAGGCGCAGTTGTCGCGCTGTTGGTTCGCGCCTCGTGGGCAATGGCCGCTCCTCACCTCAACGCGTCCGCCGACACGACTCGTTCGGGGTGAAGATTACGCGACCGACTTGCTCCGCCGAAACTTTCAGGTCTACCGTCAGTGACGCAACGCACACCGTGCGACACCGGGTCACCGGAAGCGCACCGCCCCGTCCTGCCATGACGGCTGCGGCATGGACACCGGGACCGTCTCTCACCCCACCGCCCTCCGCGAGGAGTCACGCATGTCCGAATCCGAAGCCTGGGAATACTCCCTCTACATCCCCAACGACCTGCGCGCCGTCACCATCAGCCGCCGCACCCTCCGCCTGGTCCTCACCATGCACGGGCTGATCCGCCTCGTCGACGTCGCCGAACTGCTCGCCACGGAGCTGGTCTCCAACGCCGTACGGCACACCAAGGGCCCCGCCGCCCTCCGCATCCGCTGGTCGCCGCCGGGCACCCTGCGGATCGGGGCGTGGGACGCGGACCCCGAACCGCCCGAGCCGCCCGCGCGGTTCGAGAGGGTGACGGAGCTGGAGGAGGGGCGGGGGCTGGCACTCGTGCGGGCCTGCGCCGACGTGTGGGGATGGCATCCGCTGGCCAGACACGGCAACCGGGGGAAGTACGTGTGGTGCGAGCTGGCGGCGGCCTGAAAGGGGCGGCCCTGTTATTCACTTGCCCGGCCCGGGGATCTTCCGGACGCTCGGCGCATGACGGGAAGCGAACTCGATCGCCGGCTGGTCTCGGCGGCCCTGTCGGGTGACGCCGACACCGTGCGGGACCTGCTGCACGAAGGGGCGGATCCGAACACGCCGGCCCCCGAAGGGAGACTGCCGATCCTGTGCGCGGCCGTCGCGGCCTACGACGCGCCGGTCACCGAAGCGCTGATGGACGGCGGGGCCGATCCGGACCGGGAGCTGCCGGACGGGGGTACGCCGCTGTGGCGGGCCCTGGACGGCGGATCCCCGGCCGTCTTCGCGTCGGTGCTCGGCAAGGAACCCCGGCTGCGGCTGCCGGAACAGGAGCGTGAACGGCTGCTCGCCCGCGCGCGGAGCTGGTACGAGACGGGCCCGATCGAAGGGCTGCGGCACAGGACGGGGGCACGAGGTCCCGCGGTGTCGGTCCGGGTCACGGACGGCGACTACGACTGGGTCGACCAGTACACGCTCGGCGGCCTCGTCGTGCGGGCCGGGCACGGCGCCATCCTGACCTCGCTGGAGTGGTCGTTCCGCATCCCGACTCCGGTCGGCGAGCTGATCGACCGTGCCGTCCTCATACCGGACGAAGAGCATGTGGACTGGTCGGCGGTGTGGCTCACGCTCGTGCGGCGCCACTGCGAGGAAGTCCTGTCGGCCACGCTGGCACACCGCGACCATCCCGATCCGGCGCACCGCCGCTTCGTCGCGGACTACCTGCGTGCGCGCGGGATCATCGCGTGCGACTCCCCGTCCGCGGAGCGGGAGAGCGGGGTCCTCGCCGCGTGGGCGACGCGGGAGACGGACGGCGCGGTGCTCGCGAAGGTGCTGGAGGCCTTCGCGGAGTACGAGCATCCCGGCATGGAGGCGACCGGGCTGCGCCACGCCGCGCACCAGGACCCCCGCGTACGGCTGCGCGCGACCACCGTCCTCGACGCCTCGGAATCCCGGTCGCGCGAGGCCCGGGCGACCCTCCTCGCCCTCCTCGGCGACCCGGACGCCCGCGTACGGCTGGAGGCGTGCCGGGCGGGCCTGCGGGACGACGCCCTGCTCGCCCCCGCCGCCGAGGAGCTGGTCCGCCTGGCCGAAGGGCCGTACGCGGAGCTGCGAGGCGGGGTGGCGGAGGCGCTGGCCTCCTCCCGGGACCGTACGCCCGCCGTCGCCGACGCCCTGGCCGCTCTGCTGGCCGACGGCAACCAGCTCGTACGCCTGGAGGCCGCCTACGGCCTCGCCCTGCGCGACGATCCGCGCACCGGCGAGGCGATCGAGCGGGTCGGGCCGCTCGGCACCGGCTTCGAGCACGACCACCGGGTCAACGCGCTGTGGGACTGGAACCGTGACGGCAAGCGGCCGTGGCGGCTCTCGGCGGGTGCGGGAAACGCGTAGGCGGTGGACTTTGACATGCAACCCGTTGGCTGCCTAACGTGGAAGGCAGCCAATGGGCTGCATGTCAGAGGGGCGGAGATGGACGAGGTCTTCAAGGCGCTGGCCGACGGCAGCCGGCGACGGCTGCTGGACAGTCTGAACGCGCGCAACGGGCAGAGCCTGCGCGAGCTGTGCGCCGGGCTGGACATGGCCCGGCAGTCGGTGAGCAAGCACCTGGCGGTGCTGGAGGCGGCCCGCCTGGTCACCACCGTGCGGCGGGGCCGGGAGAAGCTGCACTACCTCAACGCCGAACCGATCAACGCCATCGCCGAACGCTGGATCAGCCGCTACGACCGCGAGCGGGTGCACGCACTCGCCGACCTCAAGCACGCGCTGGAGGACACCGCCATGGACAGCGACGCCTTCGTCTACACGACCTACATCAAGAGCACCCCGGAGAAGGTGTGGCAGGGGCTCACCGACCCGGCCTTCACGCGCCGCTACTGGGGGCTTGAGTTCGGTACCGACTGGGCGACCGGATCGCCCGTGGTGTGGCGGGAGCGGGGGGCCGAGACCGCCCACCCCGAGCAGGTCGTCCTCGAGTCCGACCCGCCCCGCCGCCTGTCGTACACCTGGCACACCTTCACGCCGGAATGGGCCGCGGCCAACGGGATCGACGACGCGACCCTCGCCAGGCTCTCCGCCGAGCGGCGGTCGAAGGTCGCCTTCGACATCGAGGACCTCGGCGGCGGCTCGGTGAAGCTGACCGTCGTCCATGACGGATTCGAGCCCGGCAGCACCGCCCGCGAGATGATCCAGCACGGCTGGCCGGCCCTGATGTCCAGCCTCAAGACGCTGCTGGAGACCGGTCAGGCGCTTCCGGAACCGCGGTGAGCCGGGGGCTCACCGGCTCAGGGTGGTCGCCTCCTCGCGCATGTACGACAGCTTCTCCGGGTTGCGCACCGCGTAGAGCCCCGTGATGCGGCCCTCGTCGAAGCGCACCGCCACCACCGTGTCGAGTTCGCCGTCGAGCCGGACGACCAGGGCCGGGTGTCCGTTGACCTGGGCCGGGTCCATCGTCATCACGACGGGCAGCTTGCTCAGGCCGCCGAGCATGAGGCGGGCCACCTTGTCGGCGCCCACGACGGGCCGCAGCACGGCCTGCTTGATGCCGCCGCCGTCGCCGAGCAGGACGACGTCCGGGGAGAGGACGTCGAGCAGGCCCTGGAGGTCGCCCGTCTCGACCGCCCGCTGGAAGGCCGCGAGCGCTTCCTGGGACTCGGTCGCCGACACCGCCCCGCGCGGCCGGCGTGCCGCGACGTGCGCGCGGGCCCGGTGCACGGTCTGGCGGACGGCGGCCGGGCTCTTCTCGACGGCCTCGGCGATCTCGTCGTAGTCGAGTTCGAACACCTCGCGCAGGACGAACACCGCCCGCTCGGTGGGCGAGAGCGTCTCCATGACCAGCATCATCGCCATCGACACGCTGTCGGCCAGCTCGACGTCCTCGGCCACGTCGGGGGTGGTGAGCAGCGGCTCGGGCAGCCAGGAGCCGACGTAGGACTCCTTGCGGCGGCCGAGCGTGCGCAGCCGGTTCAGGGCCTGGCGGGTGGTGACGCGGACCAGGTACGCGCGGCGGTCGCGCACCGTGTCGAGGTCGACGCCCGCCCACTTCAGCCAGGTCTCCTGGAGCACGTCCTCGGCGTCGGCGGCCGAGCCGAGCATCTCGTAGGCGACGGTGAAGAGCAGGTTGCGGTGGGCGACGAAGGACTCGGTGGCGTCGCCCTGTTCGCCGCTGTTCTCGCTGGTCACCAGCTTCTCCCGTTCGTTCGGTTCCGGCGGTGTCTCGTGCACGGGACACCGGCCGCCGGGCTTCTGTGACACCCGGCGGTGGTGGCCCGGGTCACGTCCGCGTCCTGTCACAGGGTGCGGGTCGGCGGCGTCTTGTGTGCGTCACCGAGGCACCGAGAACGAGGACGAGGACGAGATCATGGACACCCGATTCAATCTGTTCGAGAACGAGTTCGCCGGTCGGTTCGCGAAGCGCTTCGCCGGCATCGGCATGCTGATGCACGAGTCGCCGCTGCCGAAGGCCACGCAGGAACTGGTCTCGCTGCGGGCCAGCCAGATCAACGGCTGCGGCCACTGCATCGACATGCACGTCAAGGAGGCCGCGGCCGCCGGGGAGAGTGCGGTCCGGCTGCACCTGGTCGCCGCCTGGCGCGAGTCCACGGTGTTCACCGAGGCCGAGCAGGCCGCGCTGGCCCTCGCCGAGGAGGGCACCCGGCTCGCCGACGCGCACGAGGGCGTGTCCGACGAGACGTGGGCGCTGGTGCGCAAGCACTACGACGACGACCAGGTCGCCGCGCTGATCTGCCTGGTCGCCATGATCAACGCGGCCAACCGGCTCGCCGTGATCACGCACCAGAAGGGCGGCTCGTACGAGGCGGGGATGTTCGCGGCGGCCGTGAGCTGAGCGTCACGGCTCAGGGCCTCGCGAGGGCGCCGACGGCGATCCGGCCGTCGGCGCCCTCCCGCATGTCCGGGTCCCGAACGGATCCGCAGGGGCGGCGGTCACGATTCGGCATCGGCGCCGTCCCACCCCTTGAATCCGCCCGTGTAATCGTTTCCAATCCTCCGTGTAATCGATTCCACGAGGAGGTGGAACGACGATGGCGAGCATCAAGGACGTCGCCGCCGAGGCGGGTGTCTCCGTCGCGACGGTCTCGCGGGCGCTCAACGGCCACCCGTCGGTCAGCGCCGCCGCACGCGCCCGCGTGCTGGCCGCCGTCGAGACGCTGGGCTACCGCCCGAACGCCGTCGCCCGGTCGCTGCGCACCGACCAGACCCGCACCCTCGGCCTGGTCATCAGCGACGTGATGAACCCGTACTTCACCGAGCTGGCCCGCTCCGTCGAGGAGGAGGCCCGCGCGCTCGGCTACAGCGTCATCATCGGCAACGCCGACGAGCGGCCCGACCTCCAGGACCACCACGTCACCACGCTCCTTGACCGGCGGATCGACGGGCTCCTCGTCTCCCCCACCGACGGGGGTTCCCCGCGCATGCTGGACGCCGCGCGGGCCGGGACGCCGATGGTCTTCGTCGACCGGTGGATCCCCGGCGTGGACGTGCCCGTCGTCCGGTCGGACGGGCGGGCGGCCGTACGGGACCTGGTCGCGCACCTGCACGGGCTCGGGCACCGGCGGCTCGCGATCATCGCCGGGCCCGCCGCCACGACCACCGGACGCGAGCGCGTCGGCGCCTTCCGCGAGGCGCTCGCCGCGTACGGGCTTCCCCTCCCGGACGCCTACATCGGCCAGGGCGACTTCCAGGCCGGCAGCGGGCGCCGGGTCACCGAGGGCTTCCTCGACCTGCCCGAGCCGCCCGAGGTCGTCTTCGCCGCCGACAACCTGATGGCGCTCGGCGCGCTGGACGCCGTACGCGCACGCGGCCTGCGGGTCCCCGAGGACATCGGGCTCGCCGCGTTCGACGACATCCCGTGGTTCGTGCACACCGATCCGCCCGTCACCGCGATCGCCCAGCCCACCCGCGACCTCGGACGGGCCGCCGTACGTGCGCTCGTCGAGCGGATCTCGGGGCGGGCCGGTGAGTCCGTGACCCTTCCGGCACGGCTCGTCGTGCGCCGCTCGTGCGGCGAGCCCCCCGACGACCCCGCACAGTCCCCGTCCCCCGTACAAAGGAGTACGCCGTGAGCAGCCGCAGTCCGGACGAGTTGCTGCGCATCGAGGGCATCCGCAAGACCTTCCCCGGCGTGGTCGCGCTCGACAGCGTCGACTTCGACCTGCGCCGGGGCGAGGTGCACGTGCTCCTCGGTGAGAACGGCGCGGGCAAGAGCACCCTCATCAAGATGCTCTCCGGCGCCTACACGCCCGACGCCGGGCGGATCCTGGCCGGTGGCGAGGAGGTGCGCATCCACGGTGCGCAGGACTCCGAGCGCCTCGGGATCGCCACCATCTACCAGGAGTTCAACCTCGTCCCCGACCTGACGGTCGCCGAGAACATCTTCCTGGGGCGCCAGCCCCGCCGGTTCGGCATGATCGACCGGAAGAAGATGGACGCGGACGCCGAGGTGCTGCTGGAGCGGGTCGGGGTCAAGGTTTCGCCGCGGGCGCGGGTGCGGGAACTGGGCATCGCCCGGCTCCAGATGGTCGAGATCGCCAAGGCGCTCAGCCTGGACGCGCGGGTGCTCATCATGGACGAGCCGACCGCCGTGCTCACCTCCGACGAGGTGGAGAAGCTGTTCGCCATCGTGCGGCGGCTGCGTGAGGACGGCGTCGGCATCGTCTTCATCACCCACCACCTGGAGGAGATCGCCGCCCTCGGGGACCGCGTCACCGTCATCCGGGACGGCCGGAGCGTCGGGCAGGTGCCCGCCTCCACGCCGGAGGACGAACTGGTCCGGCTCATGGTCGGGCGGTCCATCGAGCAGCAGTACCCGCGCGAGCGCACCGACGCCGGTGAGCCCCTGCTCAAGGTGGAGGGGCTGACGAGGGACGGTGTCTTCCACGACGTCGGCTTCGAGGTGCGGGCCGGTGAGGTCGTCGGCATCGCGGGGCTGGTCGGGGCCGGGCGGACGGAGGTGGTGCGGGCGGTGTTCGGCGCCGATCCGTACGACGCCGGAACCGTGCACGTCGCAGGGGCGCCGCTGCGCCGGCACGACGTGAACGCCGCCATGGCCGCCGGGATCGGACTCGTCCCCGAGGACCGCAAGGGGCAGGGCCTCGTGCTCGACGCCTCCGTCGAGGAGAACCTCGGTCTCGTCACGCTGCGGTCCACCGCCCGCGCCGGGCTCGTCGACCTCAAGGGGCAGCACGCGGCGGCCGAGCGGATCGCCGGGCAGCTCGGCGTGCGGATGGCCGGGCTCGGGCAGCACGTGCGCACCCTGTCCGGCGGCAACCAGCAGAAGGTCGTCATCGGCAAGTGGCTGCTGGCGAACACCAAGGTGCTGATCCTCGACGAGCCGACGCGCGGTATCGACGTCGGCGCCAAGGTCGAGATCTACCAGCTCATCAACGAACTGACGGCCGCCGGTGCCGCCGTGCTCATGATCTCCAGCGATCTGCCGGAGGTGCTCGGCATGAGCGACCGCGTGGTCGTCATGGCGCAGGGCCGCGTCGCGGGCGAACTCCCCGCCGAACAGGCCACCCAGGACGCCGTGATGGCGCTCGCCGTCAGCACGCACACCAGCGACTCCCCGCACACCGACGGAACGGACGGAACGGAGGCCTCCCGTGGCCACTGACACGCTCAAGAGCAAGCCGGGCGCGCAGGGCGCCACGGGCGGGCTGCGCCGCCTGCTGCTCGACAACGGCGCGCTGACCGCGCTGATCGTCCTCGTCATCGCCATGTCGGCGCTGTCCGGGGACTTCCTGACCGCCGACAATCTCCTCAACGTCGGCGTCCAGGCCGCCGTCACCGCGATCCTCGCCTTCGGCGTCACCTTCGTCATCGTCTCGGCGGGCATCGACCTGTCGGTCGGCTCGGTCGCCGCGCTGTCGGCCACCGTGCTGGCCTGGAGCGCCACCGAGGCCGGGATGCCGGTGGTGCTCGCGGTGCTGCTGTCCGTCCTGACGGGCATCGCGTGCGGTCTGGTGAACGGTTTCCTCATCTCGTACGGGAAGCTGCCGCCGTTCATCGCGACGCTCGCCATGCTGTCGGTGGGGCGCGGTCTGTCGCTGGTCATCTCGCAGGGCTCGCCGATCGCCTTCCCGGACTCGGTCTCGCACCTCGGCGACACGCTCGGCGGCTGGCTGCCCGTGCCGGTGCTGGTGATGATCGTGATGGGCCTGATCACCGCGTTCGTCCTCGGCCGGACCTACATCGGCCGGTCCATGTACGCCATCGGCGGCAACGAGGAGGCCGCGCGGCTGTCCGGGCTGCGGGTGAAGCGGCAGAAGCTCGCCATCTACGCCTTCTCCGGTCTGTTCGCCGCCGCCGCGGGCATCGTGCTCGCCTCCCGGCTCTCCTCCGCGCAGCCGCAGGCCGCGCAGGGCTACGAGCTGGACGCCATCGCCGCCGTCGTCATCGGCGGCGCCTCGCTCGCGGGCGGCACCGGCAAGGCGTCCGGCACGCTGATCGGCGCGCTGATCCTCGCGGTGCTGCGCAACGGCCTCAACCTGCTGTCCGTCTCGGCGTTCTGGCAGCAGGTCGTCATCGGTGTCGTCATCGCGCTGGCGGTGCTCTTCGACACGCTGCGGCGCAAGGCGGGCGCGGTGACTCCGGCGGCCGGGGCGTCGGGCGGCGGCAACCGGGGCAAGCAGGCACTCACGTACGTGATCGCGGCCGTCGTCGCGGTGGCCGTGGTCGGCGCGACCTCGCTGCTGCACAACGGCTCCTCCGGCGGCAAGGACCAGAAGATAGGGCTGTCGCTGTCCACGCTGAACAACCCGTTCTTCGTGCAGATCAGGAACGGCGCGGAGGAGGAGGCGAAGAAGCTGGGCGTGGACCTGACGGTCACGGACGCCCAGAACGACGCCTCGCAGCAGGCCAACCAGCTCCAGAACTTCGTCAGCGGCAGCCTGTCCGCGGTCATCGTCAACCCGGTGGACTCCGACGCGGCCGGTCCCTCGGTGCGCTCGGCGAACAAGGACGACATCCCGGTCATCGCCGTGGACCGCGGCGTCAACAAGGCGGACACCTCCGCGCTGGTCGCCTCCGACAACGTCGAGGGCGGTGAGCTGGGCGCCAAGGCGCTCGCCGAGAAGCTCGGCGGCAAGGGCACCATCGTCATCCTCCAGGGCCAGGCCGGCACCTCCGCCAGCCGGGAGCGCGGGGCGGGCTTCGCGGCCGGGCTGAAGCAGTACCCGGGCATCAAGGTCGTCGCCAAGCAGCCCGCGGACTTCGACCGCACCAAGGGCCTGGACGTGATGACGAACCTGCTCCAGGCGCACCCGGACGTCGACGGCGTCTTCGCGGAGAACGACGAGATGGCGCTGGGCGCGATCAAGGCGCTGGGTTCCAAGGCCGGCAAGTCGGTCCAGGTCGTCGGCTTCGACGGCACCCCGGACGGGCTGAAGGCGGTCCAGGGCGGCACGTTGTACGCCTCCGTGGCGCAGCAGCCGAAGGAACTGGGCAGGATCGCCGTACAGAACGCGGTGCGGGCTGCCGAGGACAAGAAGGTGGAGCAGACGGTGAAGGTGCCCGTAAAGGTCGTCACCAAGGAGAACGTGGCCGGCTTCGAGGGCTGAGACCGGTCCTCGGGACCCGGCGGGAACCAGTGGGAATCACTCGAATCGGAGAGCGACTGATGTACGACTACGACCTGCTGGTCGTCGGGTCGGCCAACGCCGACCTGGTGATCGGTGTCGAGCGGCGGCCGGGGGCCGGGGAGACGGTGCTCGGCTCCGACCTGGCCGTCCACCCGGGCGGCAAGGGCGGCAACCAGGCCGTCGCCGCCGCCCGGCTCGGTGCCCGTACGGCCCTGCTGGCCCGGGTCGGCGACGACGACTACGGGCGGCTGCTGCTGGACTCGCAGCGGGCGGCCGGTGTCGACACGGTCGGTGTGCTGGTGGGCGGCGCCCCGACCGGCGTCGCGCTGATCACCGTCGACCCGTCCGGGGACAACAGCATCGTGGTCTCGCCGGGCGCCAACGGCCGGCTGGCACCGGGCGACGTCCGCGCCGCCGCGAGCCTCTTCCACGCCTCCCGGGTGGTCTCCACCCAGTTGGAGATCCCGTTGGAGACGGTCGTGGAGGTGGTCCGCTCGCTCGCGCCGGACAGCCGCTTCGTGCTGAACCCGTCGCCGCCGCGCCCGCTGCCGCAGGAGGTGCTGGCCGCCTGCGACCCGCTGATCGTCAACGAGCACGAGGCCAAGGTGCTCCTCGGGGACGCGCTGGTCGGCGAGGGGCCCGAGGACTGGGCCCGCGTCCTGCTGGCCAAGGGCCCGCGCTCGGTGGTCGTGACCCTGGGCGCCGAGGGCGCGCTGGTCGCGTCGGCCGCCGCGGGCGTGGTCCGGGTGCCGTCCGTGAAGGTGGCGGCGGTGGACACCACGGGCGCGGGCGACGCGTTCACGGCGGCGCTGGCCTGGCGGCTCGGCACCGGCGAGTCGCTCGCCGAGGCGGCGGCGTACGCGGCCCGGGTGGGCGCGGCGGCGGTCACGAAGGCGGGCGCGCAGGAGTCGTACCCGACGGCGGCCGAGGCCGAGGCACTGGAGGCCGGGGCGCTGTGAAGAAGGCCGGGATACTCAATCGCCACCTCTCCGGCGCCCTCGCCGAACTCGGGCACGGGGACGGCGTCCTGGTGTGCGACGCGGGCATGCCCGTGCCGGACGGGCCGCGCGTCGTCGACCTGGCCTTCCGGGCCGGGGTGCCGTCCTTCGCGGAGGTCCTCGACGGCCTGCTGGCCGAGCTGGTCGTGGAGGGCGCGACGGCGGCGGCGGAGGTCCGGGAGGCGAACGCGGAGTGCGCGGCGCTGCTCGACGGGCTCTTCCCCGCCCTCGAACTCGTCCCGCACGAGCGGCTCAAGGAGCTGTCGGCGGGCGCGCGGCTGATCGTGCGCACCGGGGAGGCGCGGCCGTACGCCAACGTGCTGCTGCGGTGCGGGGTCTTCTTCTGAGGCGCTGAGGTCCGCCCGGGTGCGGGACACGTTTGAGGGGGCCCGGTCGACGACCGGGCCCCCTCGGGGTCCCCTCCCCTTCAGAACCCCGGGAATTCCCCCCCAGGTACCCCCACGGGAGTTCTGATGCCAAGTACGACCCGCCGAAGGGCGGAAGGGTTGCACGGGTCGGCGGAATTATTTTCCGGGCGCCCCGTCCCCCGCGTGCTCGGCGAACCGGGCCGCCGTCTCGGCGAGCACCTCACGCCCGTCCCGTGCCCACAGCCCCTCGTTGAACAGCTCGACCTCGATGGCGCCGGTGTACCCGGCCGCCTCGACGTACCCCTTCCACTCCCGCATGTCGATCGCGCCGTCGCCGATCTGGCCGCGGCCGTTGAGGACGCCCTCGGGCAGCGGAGTCGTCCAGTCGGCGAGCTGGAAGGTGTGGATACGGCCGCCCGCGCCGGCCCGGGCGATCTGCTCGGGCGCCCGGTCGTCCCACCAGATGTGGTACGTGTCGACGGTGACGCCGACCTGCCGGGCCGGGAAGCGTTCGGCGAGGTCCAGGGCCTGGGTGAGGGTGGAGACCACGCAGCGGTCCGAGGCGTACATGGGGTGCAGCGGCTCGATGGCCAGGCGTACGCCGTGCCGCTCGGCGTAGGGGCCCAGCTCGGCCAGCGCGTCCGCGATGCGTTCGCGGGCGGCCCGCAGGTCCTTGTCGCCGTCCGGGAGGCCGCCGGAGACCAGCACGAGGGTGTCGGTGCCGAGGACGGCGGCCTCGTCGACGGCGCGGCGGTTGTCGGCCAGGGCCCGGGCGCGTTCGCCGGGGTCGACGGCCGTGAGGAAGCCGCCGCGGCACAGGGTGGTGACGGTCAGGCCCGCTTCGCGGACCAGCTTGGCGGCCGCCTCGACACCGTAGGACTGCACGGGGGCGCGCCACAGGCCGACGTTGCCGATGCCCAGTTCGCCGCAGGCTGCGGTCAGTTCGGGCAGGGAGAGCTGCTTGACGGTCATCTGGTTGATGCTGAAGCGGGTGAGGCCGGGGTCGCTCATCGGGTCACTCCGTAGAGGCTCAGCAGGTTCCGCATGCGTTCCTCGGCCAGCTTCGGGTCCGGGAACAGGCCGAGTCCGTCCGCGAGTTCGTAGGCGCGGGCGAGGTGCGGCAGGGAGCGGGCCGACTGGAGGCCGCCGACCATCGTGAAGTGGCTCTGGTGGCCGGACAGCCAGGCCAGCAGGACCACGCCCGTCTTGTAGTAGCGGGTGGGGGTCTGGAAGAGGTGGCGGGAGAGTTCCACGGTGGGGTCGAGCAGGGCGCGGAAGCCGTCCGTGTCCCCGGTGTCGAGGACGCGGACCGCCTCGGCGGCCAGCGGGCCCAGCGGGTCGAAGATGCCGAGCAGGGCGTGGCTGAAGCCCTGTTCGTCGCCCGCGATCAGCTCCGGGTAGTTGAAGTCGTCGCCGGTGTAGCAGCGGACGCCCTGCGGGAGGCGGCGGCGGATGTCGATCTCGCGCCGGGCGTCCAGGAGGGAGACCTTGATGCCGTCGACCTTGTCGGGGTGGGCGGCGATGACCTCCAGGAAGGTGTCGGTCGCCGCGTCCAGGTCGGACGAGCCCCAGTAGCCCTCCAGCGCCGGGTCGAACATCGGGCCCAGCCAGTGCAGGATCACGGGTTCGGCGGCCTGGCGCAGGAGGTGGCCGTAGACCTCCAGGTAGTCGTCCGGGCCCTCGGCGGTGGCGGCGAGGGCGCGGGAGGCCATGAGGACGGCCCGGGCGCCCGACGCCTCGACGACGGCGAGCTGTTCCTCGTAGGCCGCGCGGACCTCGGCGAGGGTGGTGCCGGTGGTCGCGGTCAGCTGGTCGGTGCCGACGCCGCAGGCGATGCGGCCGCCGGTCGTCCTCGCCTCGGCGGCGGAGCGGCGGATCAGCTCGGCGGCTGTGGCCCAGTCCAGGCCCATGCCGCGCTGGGCGGTGTCCATCGCCTCGGCGACGCCGAGCCCGTGGGACCACAGGTGGCGGCGGAAGGCGAGGGTGGCGTCCCAGTCGACGGCGGCGGGCCCGTCGGGGCTGGTGTCGGCGTACGGGTCGGCTACGACGTGCGCGGCCGAGAAGACCGTACGGGAGGTGAAAGCGCTTCCCGGGGCCGACCGGAGCGCCGGCAGCGGCTCGGTGCGCGGTTCGTAGGCGCGCAGGGCGCCGTGCGCGTCGGGGAGGTGGAGGGTCACAGCGCGATCTCCGGTACGTCGAGGCGGCGGCCCTCGGCCGAGGACTTCAGGCCCAGCTCGGCGAGCTGGACGCCGCGGGCGCCGGCCAGCAGGTCCCAGTGGTAGGGGGCGTCGGCGTAGACGTGGCGCAGGAACAGCTCCCACTGGGCCTTGAAGCCGTTGTCGAACTCGCCGTTGTCCGGGACCTCCTGCCACTGGTCGCGGAAGACCTCGGTGGCGGGGATGTCCGGGTTCCAGACCGGCTTGGGGGTGGCCGAGCGGTGCTGCACGCGGCAGTTGCGCAGTCCCGCGACGGCGGAGCCCTCGGTGCCGTCGACCTGGAACTCGACCAGTTCGTCGCGGTGGACGCGGACCGCCCAGGAGGAGTTGATCTGCGCGATCGCACCGCCGTCGAGTTCGAAGACGCCGTACGCGGCGTCGTCGGCGGTGGCGTCGTAGGGCTTGCCCTTCTCGTCCCAGCGCTCGGGGATGTGGGTGGCGGTGAGGGCCTGGACGGACTTCACGCGGCCGAACAGCTCGTGCAGGACGTACTCCCAGTGCGGGAACATGTCGACGACGATGCCGCCGCCGTCCTCGGTGCGGTAGTTCCAGGACGGGCGCTGCGCCTCCTGCCAGTCGCCCTCGAAGACCCAGTAGCCGAACTCGCCGCGCACCGACAGGATCCGGCCGAAGAAGCCGCCGTCGATGAGGCGCTTCAGCTTGAGCAGGCCGGGGAGGAAGAGCTTGTCCTGGACGACGCCGTGCTTGATGCCGGCCGCGTTCGCCAGGCGGGCGAGTTCCAGGGCGCCGTCCAGGCCGGTGGCGGTGGGCTTCTCGGTGTAGACGTGCTTGCCCGCGGCGATCGCCTTCCTGATCGCCTCCTCGCGGGCCGAGGTCACCTGGGCGTCGAAGTAGAGGTCGATGGTGTCGTCGGCCAGGACCGCGTCCAGGTCCGTGGAGACGTGGTCGAGTCCGTGGCGTTCGGCCAGCGCCCTGAGCGCGTGCTCGCGGCGGCCGACCAGGACCGGCTCCGGCCACAGCACGGTGCCGTCGCCGAGGTCGAGCCCGCCCTGTTCGCGCAGGGCCAGGATGGAGCGGACGAGGTGCTGGCGGTAGCCCATGCGCCCGGTCACACCGTTCATGGCGATACGCACCGTCTTGCGTGTCACGTCATTCCCTTCGTACGAGCCGTACCGCGAGCCCCGGATCAAGTTCGAGCCGTACAGCAAGCGCTTTCTATGTAGGACGAAGCTAGCCTGTGAACGGTGGTCTGGACAAGACCGCGACCGGGGCGAGTTGTTCGAGGGGGCGAACGGCGGCGGGCGGTGGCCGTAAGGTCAGCCGGTACGGCGTTCGGCTCACACGCGCGATGCGGAGGACGAGGACATGACGGTGACACTGGCGGACGTGGCGGCCCGCGCCCAGGTCTCCCCCGCGACGGTGTCGCGCGTACTGAACGGCAACTACCCGGTGGCCGCCTCCACCCGGGAGCGGGTGCTCAAGGCCGTCGACGAGCTGGACTACGTGCTCAACGGCCCCGCGAGCGCGCTGGCGGCGGCCACGTCCGACCTGGTCGGCATCCTCGTCAACGACATCGCCGACCCCTTCTTCGGCATCATGGCCGGCGCCGTCCAGTCCGAGATCGGCGGGCCGGGCGGCCGGGCGGGCGGCGAGAGACTCGCCGTGGTCTGCAACACCGGCGGCACCCCGGAGCGCGAGCTGACCTACCTCACGCTGCTCCAGCGCCAGCGCGCGGCGGCGGTCGTGCTGACCGGCGGCGCGATGGAGGACGAGGCCCACCAGACGGCCGTGGCGGCCAAGCTGCGCAAGCTCACGGAGGCCGGAACGCGGGTGGTGCTGTGCGGGCGGCCGCCGGCGCCGGACACCGGGGCGATCGCGCTCACCTTCGACAACCGCGGGGGCGGCCGGGAGCTGACCGAGCACCTGATCGGGCTCGGCCACCGGCGGCTCGGCTACATCGCGGGCCCGGAGGAACGGACCACGACGCGGCACCGGCTGGAGGGGCACCGCACCGCGCTCGCCGCGCACGGCATCGAGGAGGACCCCCGCTGGACGGTCCACGGCCGCTACGACCGGCAGGCCGGGTACGAGGCCACGCTGGAACTGCTGCGCAGGGACCCGACACTGACCGCCGTCGTCGCCGCGAACGACTCCGTCGCGCTGGGCGCGTGCGCGGCGCTGCGCGACTCGGGGCTGCGGATCCCGGACGACGTGTCCGTGGCCGGCTTCGACGACCTGCCGTTCAGCATCGACGCGGTGCCCGCGCTGACCACGGTGCGGCTGCCGCTGGCGGAGGCGGCGGCGCGGGCGGGGCGGGTCGCGACGGGGCGGGAGGAGGCGCCGGTGGGCGGAATCGCGATGGTGCGGGGGGAGTTGATGGTACGGGGGTCCTCCGGACGGCCGCGGTCTTGAACGGACCGTTGCTGACACGGTGGGCCCGCGTCGGTGTGGCCGCCCTGGGGGCTGCGCCCCCAGACCTCCCTTCGGCCTGAACGGCCTCGTCCTCAAGCTCTCCCAGAGGGGGCACCCCCAACGGGCTGGTGGTACCGGTCGGCGTCCCCCATGCGGCCGGGCCGATTTCACCGGCCTGCGTCGACAGGTAAAACGCGTGATCGCGGGTACGCTCCGTGGGCATGAAGCTGGCGTTCTCCACTCTCGGTGTTCCCGGACTGCCCCTGGCCGATGTGCTGGGGCTCGCTGCCGCGCACGGCTATCACGGTGTCGAGTTGCGCGCCCATCCGGAGGAACCGGTCCACCCGGGCATGGGTCCGGACGAACGGGCCGCGGTGGCGGCCGAGTTCAAGGCGGCCCGGGTCGAGCCGCTGGGGCTCGCGGGGTATGCGCGGGTCGCCGCGCCCGGGGACGACGAGGCGGTGATCGCCGAGGTGCGCGGCCTGCTGGACCTCGCCCGGGACCTGGGCGCACCGTATGTCCGGGTGTTCCCCGGCGGCGGGACCGAGCAGAGCGCCGAGGAGGCCGACGCGGTGGCCGCGCGGCGGCTGGGCACGGCCGCCGAGTACGCCGCCGAGCTGGGCGTGCGCATCCTGCTGGAGACCCACGACTCGCACCGCACGGGCGCCGACGCGATGCGCGTCCTCGGGCTGGTCGGGCACCGGCAGGTCGGCGCCCTGTGGGACGTGATGCACACCTGGCTGGGCGGGGAGCAGCCCTTCGAAACGTACGCGGCGCTCTCCCCGCACCTGGGCTACGTCCAGGTCAAGGACATCGCCTCCGCCGAGGACACCACGCCGCTGCCGTTGGGCGCGGGGGTGCTGCCGCTGACCGAGGTGGTGGACGTGCTGTCCCGGCACGGCTGGGACGGCTGGCTGTGCTGGGAGTACGAGAAGCGCTGGTACGAGTCGGCGGCGCCGCTGCCCGAGCTGCTGGGGCAGGGGCGCGAGCACCTCGCCCGGCTGCTCACGGACGCGGCGTGAACGTGGGCGCGGACGCCGCGGCAGCCGACCGGACCCGGTGCTCCAGCCGCTCCCGGCACCCCGGCCACTCCGCCGCCGTGATCGAGTAGATCGCGGAGTCGCGCAGCCGGCCCTCCTCGCCCGGCGCCCAGGAGCGGGACCAGTTGCGCAGGACGCCCTCGAAGCGGGCGCCCGTCTTCGCGATCGCGGCGCGGGAGCGCTGGTTGCGGGCGTCGGTCTTGAGGTCGACGCGGGACACGCCGAAGACCTCGAAGGCGTGGCGGAACAGCAGCAGCTTGGCCTCGGCGTTGACGCCCGTGCCCTGGGTGGAACGGGCCAGCCAGGTGAAGCCGACCTCGACGGCGTCGAGCGCGTCGTCGGTGAGCCAGGAGCGGGGCTCCCAGAAGGCGGTGGCGCCGACCGCACGGCCGGTGGCGAGGGACACCTGGGCGTAGGGTGCCAGCCTTCCGGTGGCCGCGGTGGCCAGGTGGGCGTCGATGTAGGCGCCGACCTCGTCGGTCCTCGGTACCGAGGTGAAGTCGTAGGTGCCGCGGTCCTCCTCCGCCGCCACCGCCAGGTCGGCCGCGTGCCGGTGGTCCAGCGGCTCCAGTCGTACCAGCGTGCCTTCGAGGACCGGGCCCTTCAGTGTGAACGTCACCGCACGGATTCTTCAGCCGGAGCGGGGAGCCGTCCAGCGAATTCCGGGGAGGTGCGGACGGTCAGCCGCGGCCCGCGTCCGCGTGCGGGGGTGAGCGTCGTCAGCGCCACCCCGCCCACCAGCAGGGCCGCCGCGCACCAGCGCAGGGGGGTCACCGACTCGCCGAGGAAGAGGGCCGCCGACGACATGCCGAAGACCGGGACCAGGAGGGAGAACGGGGCGACCGTCGAGGCGGGGTGACGGCGCAGCAGCCAGCCCCAGGCGCCGAAGCCGAAGACGGTCGAGACCCAGGCGACGAAGAGGATCGTGCCCGCTCCCTGCCAGTCCAGGGCGCGCAGGGCCGCGAGGTCCTCGGCGGGGCCCTCGGTGAGCAGGGAGAGGGCCAGCAGGGGGAGTACGGGGACGGTGGACACCCAGACCATGAAGTTCAGCGCGTCGGGCGGGGACGCCTTGCGGGTCAGGACGTTGGACAGGCCCCAGGCCGCCGCGGCGCCGACGACCATCAGGAACGCGCCCAGCGGTCCCGAGGTGCCCTCGTCCAGCGCCGCCACGCCGATGCCGGCCAGCGCGACCAGCATGCCGAGGGCCTGGACGCGGGAGGGGCGTTCGGCGAGGACCGCGGCGGCGAACACCGCGGTGAACACCGCCTGGATCTGGAGGACGAGGGACGACAGGCCGGCCGGCATGCCCGCGTCCATGCCGACGAAGACCAGGCCGAACTTGGCCACGCCCAGCACCAGCCCCACCGCCGCGATCCACTTCCACGCCACCTTGGGGCGGCCCACCAGGAAGACGGCGGGCAGCGCGGCCGCCAGGAAGCGCAGGGCGGAGAACAGGAGCGGCGGGAAGTGGTCGAGGCCGATCTCGATGACCGTGAAGTTCACGCCCCAGACGGCGGCGACGAGCACGGCGAGGAGGAGGTGGGAAGGTCGCATGCGTCGAGCATCGACCGGACGGACCGTGTAGCACCAGCGATGATTACTGCATGGTTGGATGAAGCATCGCTGTTCAATCGTCCTCCGTCCCTTTCCCCGGGAGCCGTCATGCTCGACCTCCAGCGGCTGCGCGCCCTGCACGCCGTGTCCGTGCACGGAACCGTCGGGGCGGCCGCCGCCGCGCTGGGTTTCACACCGTCCGCCGTGTCGCAGCAGATCGCCAAGCTGGAGCGGGAGACCAGGACGGTGCTGCTGGAGCGCGAGGGCCGCGGCGTGCGGCTCACCGACGAGGCGTGGCAACTGGCGGCCACGGCAGCGGAGTTGCTGGCCCTCGTGGAGCGGGCCGAGACCCGGCTCGAGGAGCGCCGCGGGGTGCCGTCGGGGCGGCTGACCATCGCCGCGTTCGCGTCGGCGGCGCGCGGGCTGCTGCCGTCCGTGCTGGCCGACCTGGCGGTTCGCCACCCCGCGCTGGACGCGCGGCTCACCGAGGTCGACCCGCACCTGTCCGTGGACCTGGTGGCCAAGGGGGCCGTCGACCTGGTGGTGGCGCACGACTGGGACATCGCCCCGCTGCCGGCCCCGGCCGGGGTCGAGCAGGCCTCGATCGGGGAGGACCTGTGCGACCTGCTGGTGCCCGAGGGTCACCGTTTCGCGGGCCGGGCGGCCGTGCGGCGGGACGAGTTGGGCGGGCAGCGGTGGATCTGCCAGCCGCCCGGCCGGGTCTGCCACGACTGGCTGATGCGCACGCTGCGGGGCGCCGGGCACGAGCCGGACATCGTCCACCAGGCGGACGAGAACCCGACCCTGGTCGCACTGGTCGCGGCCGGCCTCGGCGTCGCCCTCATCCCCCGGCTGGGGCGCGGCCCCCTGCCCGCGGGGGTGGTCGAGGTCCCGCTCGACCCGATGCCGGTACGCCGCCTGTACGCCCTGTGGCGCACGGGCGCGGCCCGCCGCCCGGCCATCGCGGAAACGGTCCGCACCCTCCGCGCCCACTGGCCGACGATCGCGACCCGCACCGGCCCGCCGCGCCAGGCCGCCGCCCCCGCCTGACCCCGCGCCGGCCGCCCGCCCGACGGGGCCCCAGGAGCAAGCGCCTTCTGAGCGCTTGGCCGCACTCGGGCCCCCGCCGGGTGCCCCGGCTCCCTTCGGGCGACTCCTGTGCGGTCCCTTGACTGGCAGAAACTTCCCGGATATTGGTGACTCCTTGGCAGTTTCCTTCACCAGCCCTCCGGAAGGAGCGCACGTGCACCACAGCAGCACGGCCGGCACGGGAAGCACCGCACAGCCCTCCAGACGTACCGTCCTCGCCGCGACGGCGGTCGTCACCGCGGCCCTCGCGGCCGGGGGCGGCACGGCGTACGCCGACGCCCGCAGGCCCGACGACGACAAGCTGCGCGGCCTGATCTCCCGCATGACGCTGGAGGAGAAGGTCGGCCAGCTCTTCGTCATGCGGGTCTACGGCCACTCCGCCACCGAACCCGACCAGGCCGACATCGACGCCAATATGGAGGAGATCGGCGTCCGCACCGCGGCCGAGCTGGTCGCCCGGTACCGGGTCGGCGGCATCATCTACTTCGCCTGGGCGCACAACACCCGCGACCCGCACCAGATCGCCGACCTGTCCAACGGCATCCAGAAGGCCTCCCTGGAGCAGCCGCGCGGCCTCCCGGTGCTCGTCTCCACCGACCAGGAGTACGGGATAGTGGCTCGCGTGGGCGAGCCGGCGACCCTCTTCCCGGGCGCGATGGCCGTCGGCGCGGGCGGGTCGCGGTCCGACGCCCGCACCCTCGGCAGGGTCGCGGGCGCCGAGCTGCACGCCATGGGCATCCGCCAGGACTACTCGCCGGTGGCCGACGTGAACGTCAACCCGGCCAACCCGGTGATCGGCGTACGGTCCTTCGGCGCCGACCCCGAGGCCGTGGCGGGGCTGGTGGCGGCCGAGGTGACGGGGTATCAGCGCTCCGGCGTCGCCGCGTGCGCCAAGCACTTCCCCGGGCACGGCGACACCGCCACCGACAGCCACACCGGCCTCCCGGTGATCACGCACAGCCGGGAGCAGTGGGAGAGGCTGGACGCGCCGCCCTTCCGCGCCGCGATCGAGGCGGGCATCGACGCGATCATGACCGCCCACCTCGTGGTCCCGGCGCTCGACGACTCCGGCGACCCGGCCACCCTCTCCCGCCCCATCCTCACCGGCATCCTGCGCGAGGAACTGGGCTACGACGGGGTCGTGGTCACCGACTCCCTCGGCATGCAGGGCGTACGCACGAAGTACGGCGACGCGCGGGTGCCGGTGCTGGCCCTGAAGGCCGGTGTCGACCAGTTGCTCAACCCGCCGGACCTGCCGCTCGCCTGGAACGCCGTCCTGACGGCCGTACGGGAGGGCGAACTCACCGAGGCGCGGCTCGACGAATCGATCCTGCGGGTGCTGCGGCTGAAGGCCAAGCTGGGGCTGTTCCGGGACGCGTACACCAGCCGCCGGGACGTCGACCGGACCGTCGGCACCCGGGCGCACCTGGCCGCGGCCGACCGGATCGCCGAGCGGAGCACCACGCTGCTGGTCAACGAAGGGGCGCTGCTGCCGCTCTCGCGCCGCGAGCACCGCAGGCTGCTGGTGGTGGGCGCCGACCCGGCCTCGCCGTCGGGCACCACCGGGCCGCCCACCGGCGTACTCGCGGGCGCGCTGACGGAGCTGGGCTTCACGGCCACCGCGCTGTCCACCGGCACGGCGCCCTCCGCCGCCGTGATCGACCGCGCCGTCGCGGCGGCCGGGGACGCCGACGCGGTGGTGGTCGCCACGTACAACGTGACCGCGGGCAGCAGCCAGCGGACCCTGGTCACGCGGCTGCTGGAGACCGGGAGGCCGGTCGTGGCGGTCGCCGTCCGCAACCCGTACGACGTCGCCCAGCTGCCCGGCGTGCCCGCCTTCCTCGCCGCCTACTCCTGGACCGACGTGGAGGTACGGGCGGCGGCCCGGGTGATCGCCGGGCGGGTGCGGCCGCGCGGAAAGCTGCCGGTGCCGGTGGTGCGGGCGGAGGATCCGGACACGGTGCTCCTCCCGCTCGGGCACGGGCTGGCCTACCGGTCGTAGCCCGGGGCGCGGTCCGGTGTCGCAGCCTGCGTCGTAGGCCGGGTCGCAGGCAGGGCCGTAGGCCGGGTGGCGGTCCGTCGTAGGCCGGGTGACGGTCCGTCTTAGCCGGGGCGCGGTCCCGCCGCGGCCGGGCGTAGCGCGGCCTACGACGCGCGCCGGGGGCGCTCCCGGCGACCGGGCCCGAAGCCTCCCGCGCGTCTGGCGTGCGCCCGCTCCGGCGGGCCACGCTGGACCGGGGAATCCGGGGGGACGGCGATGCGTGAGCGAGGAGCCGCGGGGGTGGTGCACGCCCTGCTGTGCGCCGTACTGCTGACGGGCTGCCAGGTCCCGTCGGGGCAGGGGGAGGTGGCGGACTCGTCGGCGGCCCGGGCGCTGCCGTCCGGGTACGGCGAGGTGTTCCTGGCGGTCGACGAGTGCAGTTCGTTCGGCACGGTCGCCCCCACCGAGGTGCCCTGCGACAGCGAGCGGGCCGCGGCCCGGGTGGTGGCCCGGGAGGACGGCCGCGCGCGCAACGGTCCGCCGTGCCCCGCCACCACCGACTTCGTCCTGCACATCAGTGAACGGCGGCCGGCCGCCGACGAGGACGGCGACGGGGCCGTGCCCCGGGGGTACGCCTGCATGCGCAAGCTGCGGCCGCCGCACCCCGGCGATCCGGGCGGCGGGGGCGGCCCGCGCACGATCGTCGGCGACTGCGTCCGCGAGATCGGCGCCGGCAGGGTCCGCGAGGCCGTCTGCGACGGCGGGGCCGGGCAGGCACCCCGGTTCAAGGTGGTCGAGGCGGTCGCCGACCGGGCGGACTGCCCCGCCTCGACCGGTCTGTACGTCCGGCTCGGCGGCGAACGCCCGGTGGGCTGTGCCCGGCCGCTGTGAGCGGCCGGGCACAGCCCGCCTTCGCGGAGTCGGTCCCGCCCTTACGGGCGCAGTGCCGACTCGCGCTCGACGTCCCGCTCGTCCAGCTTGGCGTCGAAGGCCGCCAGCGGCCTGGCCGCCGACGGGTCCTCCTGGACCTTGGCGGGGGCGACGTCCGCCCAGTCCAGGATGCGGGCCGTGGCCAGGGCCTTCTGGTCGGGCACCAGACCGGCCACGTTCGCACCGTGGTTCATGCCGGGCGCGGTCATGACGTAGGAGTCACGGGCGCCGTGGCCGAGGCGGAAGGGCTCGGCTCCCCACGGGTCGTTCTCGCCGTACACGAACAGCATGTGCCGGGCGTTGTGCTTCACCCAGTTGTCGACGTCCCGCATCGCCCACGGCTCGAACTTCATCGGGATCGAGCGGGGCACGAAGTTGCGCGGCGGCTGGTAGCCGTAGCGGATGTACTTCTTCTCGACGTGCGGGAAGTGGATGGTCGGCGCGCCCAGCTGGGTGCCCGCCTGGTAGTAGTACGGCGTGTAGGTCTCCAGGCCCTGGTCGGTGTAGGCGGAGAAGCCGGAGATCGTGTCGACGGAGTCCCAGATCGCCTCGTCGGTGGCGTTCTTCGCGTCGGCCGGGATGTCCGCGCAGTCGGCGAGGGTGCTGTACTGCCAGAAGCCCCACACGTAGTCGAGGACGACGGCCTCGTAGGCGCGGTCGAGGCTGCCGATGGTGTCGAAGGTGTAGCCGTTGTCGGCCGCGTACGCCGCGTACTTCTTCTCCAGCGGCGCCCGGCGCACCAGCGCCTCGCGCTGCACGCCGTTGAGCTTGTCGCGGCACTCCTCGGTGCCGACCCGGGCGAAGAAGCGGTCGTAGGCCGAGTCCTCCTTGTTCACCACGTCGTTGGGGGCGACGTAGGCGACGACGCCGTCCATGTCACGCGGGTAGAAGCGCTCGTAGTAGGTGGCGGTCATGCCGCCCTTGGAGCCGCCGGTGGAGATCCAGTTCTCCGAGTAGACCGGCTTCAGGGCCTTGAAGATGCGGTGCTGGTCGCTGGCGGCCTGCCAGATGTCCAGCTTGGACCAGTCGGCCGGGGCGGGCCGGGACGGCGTGAAGTAGCGGTACTCCATGGAGACCTGGTTGCCGTCCACGATCTGGGTCGGCTCGCGCCGGCTCGGGTTCGTGGAGACGTTGTAGCCGCCGGTGTAGAAGACCGTCGGCCGGTTCACGTCCTTGTGCAGCACGGTGATCCGCTGCTGGAACGTGCCCTTGGACGGGTGCCGGTGGTCCACCGGCTGGGTGTAGTTGAGGACGAAGAAGCGGTAGCCGGTGTACGGCTTCTCCTCGATCAGGCTCATGCCCGGTATGGACAGCAGCCGGTCCTTGATGTCGACGGCCTTCGGCTCGGCGGCGGTGGCCGCCCCCGCCGTGCTGACGGTGCCTATGAGCACCACGAACGCCAGCAGCCATCTGAGCGCCTTGCGCATGCACCCTCCCTGTGAAACCGATGTCCGCCGGAAGCTATCGGAGCAACTCCCGCGAGCACCAGGGTCAGCAGAGGATCCAGCCGGAGCTGACCGAGGACGCGGACACCTTGCCGGTCACCCACACGCAGCGCTTTCCGGCGTGCACGGTCACCGGTCCGGCCCGGTAGGCGAAGCGGCCCGAGTCCACCACCGCGCGGCCGCCGCGGGCCCGCACGCTCACGGACATCTGCCGCTTGGTGCCCGGCTTCTTGGGGACGGTGACGGCGCAGACGTAGCCGCCGCGTCTGTGGACCAGGACGGAGCCGGTGGCGAAGTGGAGGGTGCGCACCTTGCGGCCGGCGCACCCGGTGGCGGCCTGTGCCTCCTGCGGCGTCGCGACGGCGAGCAGCGCGGCGGCGCTCAGCACGGCCGTGCCGAGCGCCAGCCGACGGCGGGTTGCGGCACCGGCCCGGCCCACTGCGGTCCCCCTCCGTCGGGCGATCACTGACGACGTACGGATGTACGGACGCGTGACAGGTGTCGCACGGTTGCGCGAAAACCTCAGTGCAGTGCGCCGACCGGCTCCTCCGGTCCGGACGCGCCGACGAAGGTCCGCCACAGCCGTGCGTACCGCCCGTCGAGGGCGAGCAGTTCGTCGTGCGTGCCGTCCTCGGCGACCCGCCCGCCGTCCATGACGACGACCCGGTCCGCGCGGGCGGCCGTGGTGAGCCGGTGCGCGACCACGAGCGTCGTACGGCGTCCCGCGACGCGGTCGGTGGCCTGGTTGACCTGTGCCTCGGTGGCCAGGTCCAGGGCCGCCGTGGCCTCGTCGAGGAGCAGCACGTCGGGGTCGACGAGTTCGGCGCGGGCCAGCGCGATCAGCTGCCGCTGCCCGGCGGAGAGGTTGCGGCCCCGCTCGGCGACCTCGTGCAGGTAGCCGCCGGTGAGCGTGGCGATCATCTCGTGCGCGCCGACCGCCCGTGCCGCCGCCTCCACCTGGGCGTCGGTGGCGTCCGGACGGCCGTAGGCGATCGCGTCCCGGACGGTGCCGGGGAAGAGGTACGCCTCCTGCGGGACGACGCCGAGGCGGTGCCGGTAGGAGGTGAGGTCGAGGGCGCGCAGATCCTGCCCGTCGACGGTGACCCGGCCGCCGGTCGGGTCGTAGAACCGGGCCACCAGCTTCACCAGGGTCGACTTGCCGGCGCCGGTCTCGCCGACGAAGGCGACGGTCTGCCCGGCGGGGATGCGCAGGTCGATGCCGGTGAGGGCCGCTTCGTCGTCGCCGTACCGGAAGTGCACGTCCTCGAAGGCGATCTCGCCGCGCAGCGCGGTGACCTCGGACGGCTTCTCGGCGGCCCGCGTCGAGGTGGGCTCGCGCAGCAGCTCCTGGATGCGGCCCAGCGAGACGGAGGCCTGCTGGTAGCCGTCGAAGACCTGGGAGAGCTGCTGGACCGGTGCGAAGAACAGGTCGATGTAGAGCAGGTACGCCACCAGCGCGCCGGTGGTGAGGGTCGCGTCGTCGATCCGCGCGCCGCCCACGACCAGCACGGCCGCGGCTGCGGCCGACGACAGCAGCTGCACGAACGGGAAGTAGATGGAGATCAGCCACTGTCCGCGGATGCGGGCCTGCCGGTAGCTGTCGCTGCGCTCGGCGAACCGCCGTCCGCCGTCGTGCTCGCGCCGGAAGGCCTGCACGATCCTGAGGCCCGCGACCGACTCCTGGAGGTCGGCGTTGACCGTGGACACCCGCTCGCGGGCCAGTTCGTAGGCCTTCACGCTGGCCTTGCGGAAGAAGTACGTGGCGATGATCAGCGGCGGCAGGGTCGCGAAGACGATCAGGGCGAGTTCGACGTCGATCACCAGCAGGGCGACCATGATGCCGAAGAAGGTGACGACCGAGACGAAGGCGGTGACGAGTCCGGTCTGGAGGAACGTCGACAGCGCGTCCACGTCCGTCGTCATCCGGGTCATGATCCGGCCGGTCAGCTCGCGCTCGTAGTAGTCGAGGCCGAGGCGCTGGAGCTGGGCGAAGATCTTCAGGCGGAGCGAGTACAGGATTCGCTCGCCGGTCCGCCCGGTCATGCGGATCTCGCCGGTCTGGGCCGCCCACTGGGCGAGGACGGCGACCAGGCCGAGCAGCGAGGACGCCCACACCGCGCCGAGGGCGACCTGGGTGACGCCGTCGTCGATGCCGTTGCGGATCAGCACCGGCAGCAGCAGGCCCATGCCCGCGTCCACGGCCACCAGGGCGAGGCTGATCAGCAGCGGGGTGCGGAAGCCGTGCAGCAGGCGCCGCAGGCCGTACGACGACTCGGGGCGCACCGCCTGTGCCTCGTCGATGTCCGGGGTGCCGTTCGCCGGGGGCAGCGCG
Source organism: Streptomyces sp. CS113 (assembly GCF_002188365.1). Lineage (NCBI taxonomy): Bacteria > Bacillati > Actinomycetota > Actinomycetes > Kitasatosporales > Streptomycetaceae > Streptomyces > Streptomyces sp. CS113. Next base: position 5,548,930 of record NZ_KZ195574.1, on the reverse strand, counting down.
TCGACCTGGGCGAGCAGTTCCGGGGTGGCCGGGGTGCCGGCGAGGGCGGTGTCCTTGGGCGCGCGGTCGCCGGTCCACAGCCGGGGCGTGACTCCGCGCTCGGCGTCGAACTCGGCGTCCAGCTCGTCCCGTACGGAGGTGTCCTCGGTCTGCTCGGCGGGGCGGGTGTGGCCGGGCGAGACGCCGCCCAGCTCGTCGGGGTCGGTGAGCAGCCGCCGGTAGAGGGCGGAGCGCTCCTGGAGCTCCTCGTGGGTGCCGAGGTCGGCGAGGCGGCCGTGGTCGAGGACGGCGATGCGGTCGGCGAGACCCAGGGTGGAGCGGCGGTGGGCGATCAGGAGCGTGGTGCGGCCCCGCATGACCTGCTTGAGCGCCTCGTGGATCTCGTGCTCCACGCGGGCGTCCACGGCGGATGTGGCGTCGTCCAGGACCAGCAGCCGGGGGTCGGTGAGGATCGCCCGGGCGAGCGCGACGCGCTGGCGCTGGCCGCCGGAGAGGGTCAGCCCGTGCTCGCCGACGGTCGTGCCGTAGCCGTCGGGCAGCTCGGTGATGAACCCGTGCGCCTGCGCGGCCCGCGCGGCGGCCTCGACCTCCTCGTCGGTGGCGTCCGGACGGCCGTAGGCGATGTTGGCGCGGACGGTGTCGGAGAAGAGGAAGGAGTCCTCGGGCACCAGGCCGACGGCGGCCCGCAGCGAGTCGAGGGTCAGTTCGCGCACGTCGTGGCCGCCGACCAGGACGGCGCCGCGCGTGACGTCGTAGAAGCGCGGCAGGAGCAGCGAGACGGTGGACTTGCCGGAGCCGGAGGAGCCGACGACGGCGAGGGTCTCCCCGGCGCGGATCTCGAAGGAGAGCCCGTCCAGGACCGGCCGCGGCTCCCCGTCGCCCGTGTCGTAGCCGAAAGCCACGTCGTCGAACTCGACGGTCGCGGGCGCGTCGGCCGGGAGGGTCTTGGTGCCGTCCTCGATGGCCGGCTCGGTGTCGATCAGCTCCAGGACGCGCTCGGTGCCGGCGCGGGCCTGCTGGCCGACGGTGAGCACCATGGCGAGCATGCGGACCGGGCCGACCAGCTGGGCGAGGTAGGTGGAGAAAGCGACGAAGGTGCCGAGGGTGATGTGCCCGCGGACGGCCAGCCAGCCGCCGAGGGCGAGCATGGCGACCTGGCCGAGCGCGGGGACGGCCTGGAGGGCCGGGGTGTAGGTGGCGTTCAGCCTGATCGTGCGCAGCCGCCCCGCGAAGAGCCTGCGCCCGACCTCGCGGAGCTTCCCGGTCTCCTGCTCCTCCTGCCCGAAGCCCTTCACCACGCGGACGCCGCTCACCGAGCCGTCGACCACCCCGGCGACCGCGGCCGCCTGCGCCTGCGCGTACCAGGTGGCGGGGTGCAGCCGGGTGCGGCTGCGGCGGGCGATGAACCACAGGGCGGGCGCGACGGCCAGCGCGACCAGGGTGAGCGGCAGGGACAGCCACGCCATGATCACCAGGGAGATCAGGAAGAGCAGGACGTTCCCGATGGTCATCGGGAGCATGAAGAGCAGGCCCTGGATCAGCTGGAGGTCGCTGGTCGCCCGCCCGACCACCTGCCCCGTGGACAGCTCGTCCTGCCGCCGGCCGTCGAGCCGGGTGATCGTCCCGTACATGTCGGTGCGCAGGTGGTGCTGGACGTCGAGGGCGAGCCGCCCGCCGTAGTAGCGGCGGATGTAGGTCAGGACGTAGACGACGAGCGCGGCGCCGATCAGCAGGCCGGCCCAGACGGCCATGTCCCGGGTCTTGTCGCCGATCACGTCGTCGATGATCACCTTGGTGATCAACGGGACGAAGGCCATGACGGCCATGCCGCCCAGCGAGGCACCGAGAGCCAGGACGACGTCCTTGGGGTTGCGCCAGGCATACCCCGCCAGTCGTCGTACCCATCCCCGTTGCGCGTCCACGCCGTGCCCTCCGGTCGGTCGTCCTGCTCACCTGATCTGCCGGAAGGCACCAACGCCTGCGAGCGGGGATTTCATCCCGGCGCAACAATCGAGGACGGGTGCGAGGGCTCCTCGGGGCCGGGGTCAGGCGCGGACGCGGAGCCTGAGGAAGCGGGTGGTCTGTACGGCGTTCTGGTTGTCGTCGCTCACGACCAGCACCTCGAGGCGGCCCCCGGAGCGGCCGGTGACGGCCATCCCCTCGAAGTTGTCGAGGAGCGGGTTGGGCTGCGGCTGCTTGGCGGTGGCGCCGAGGGTGGGGCAGTCGGCGAGGTCGGCGAGGAGCCGCTTGTGCAGTGCGCCACCGCCGCGGCCGGGCCGGTCGGCCAGCTGGAGGCGGACGGTGTTGCCGACGCCGGCCGTGAAGCCGCGCTCCAGGACGAGGAGGCGCCCGTCGGGGGTCGCCGTGACCTCGGAGACGCCGAGGCCGGGGTCGGTCCGGTAGGTGTACTGGGCACCGAGCCGGAAGCCGCCGTGCCGCGTCCGCTGCCAGGTCTGGAAACGGACCAGGTCGGCGGGGTCGCCGTCGAGCGGGTACTCCATCGAGGCGAGCAGGGTCCGGCCGCCGGGCAGCAGCGTCAGCCCCTCGAAGCTCCCGTTGGCCCGGCCGCGGCCCTCGGGGGCGGTGCGCAGGTCGTCCGGCACGGGCAGGCGGCCGAGCAGCTCGCCGGCCGGGGAGTAGCGGCGGACGGAGGGCTCCGTCTCGGAGGAGACGAGGTAGGTGCCGGCGGGGGTCCCCCCGCTCGGGCGAGGCCGGGAGCGGGGGAGGTCGGCGACCAGCCCCTCGGCGTCCAGCGCGGCGCCGTTCTCGTCGGCGAGCGTGACCGCACCGCGCGGCTGAAGGGTCCGCGCGTCCAGCCGGAACAGCTGCGACCGGTCGGAGAGGGCGGCCAGGGAGCCGCGCCGGTCGGGGGCGAGCGCGGAGAGGTTGCCGACGTAGGTGCCGTCGTACGTCGTCTTGTCGAGGGCGTCGGTGAAGCCGGTGAGGGAGACGGCGGGCGAGCAGGCGTTCGCCGGGGGCCGCTCCCGCGCGGCGGCGGCCGGTCCCGCGGCGGTCAGGCAGCCCGCCGCGGCGAGGCTCGCGGTGAGGGTGGCGAGGGCGGTACGTAGGGTTCTCGGGCGCATGCCGGTCACCCTAGGGCGGGGGGATGGACGGAAGTTGGCCGCTTTTCGAAAGCTCGGCCACGGCCACCGGGGAAGGGGGGTCTCCCAGTACCCGGATCACCAGGATCTCCCCGATGCCCGAAACCCTTGCCAGCCTGGTCGAGTCGCAAGCGCCGACAACACTCCACGGACACGCGAGGTACGGAGCCCATGGCGGACCACCGATTCACCACTCACGCAGCACTTTTCGACCTGAGCGGGAAGTACGCCCTCGTCACGGGCGGCACCAAGGGCATCGGCATGATGATCGCGCGCGGCCTTCTCCAGGCGGGCGCCCGCGTCGTCATCAGCTCACGCGACGCGGACACGTGCGCGGAGGCACAGCGACTGCTGTCCGCGTTCGGCGACGTCCGAGCCGTCCCCGCCGACCTGTCCCGGCACGACGAGTGCCGGCGCCTCGCCGGCCTCGTCATGGCGGACTCGGAACGGCTGGACATCCTGGTCAACAACGCGGGAGCGATGTGGCGCGAGCCGCTGGAGACGTTCCCGGACGAGGCCTGGGACACGGTGCTCGACCTCAACCTCAAGTCGCCGTTCTGGCTGGTGCAGGCGCTGCTCCCGGCACTGCGCGCGGCCGGCACCGCCGACGACCCCGCGCGGATCATCAACATCGGCAGCATCGCCGCCATCCACGTCGCCCAGTCGCCCAACTACTCGTACGCCAGTAGCAAAGCGGCACTCCACCAGCTCACCCGAGTGCTCGCCAGGGAACTGGGCCCACAGCACGTCTCGGTGAACGCGGTGGCACCGGGAGTGTTCCCGTCGCGGATGATGGCGGCCACGCTCGACGCCGTCGGCGACACGCTCGCGGCGGCGACCCCGCTGCGCCGGCTCGGCCGCGACGACGACATGGCGGGTGTCGCCGTGTTTCTCGCCGGCCGGGCCGGGTCCTACCTCAACGGCACCGTCATCCCGGTGGACGGCGGCATCGCGACGACCGCATCGGGTACCCCCTGACTCCGGGACGGGCTTACGGTGAGGGGATGACCACGAGGGATCCGCGCACCGAGATCCGGGAGTTCCTCAGCTCGCGGCGCGCCCGCATCACACCCGAGAGGGCCGGCCTGCCCGCCTACGGCGGTAACCGCCGGGTCAAAGGTCTGCGCCGCGAGGAGGTGGCGCTGCTGGCGGGGGTGTCGGTCGACTACTACGTACGCATGGAGCGCGGCGGCCTCGCCGGTGCCTCCGACGGCGTGCTCGAGGCGCTGGCCTCGGCGTTGCGACTCGACGAGGCCGAGCGCGACCACCTGTTCCACCTCGCCCGCCGGTCCGCGGCGCCCAGCGGCCCCCGCCGGTCCGGGCCCGCCGTGGCGGTGCGCTCGACGCTGCGGCAGGTGCTCGACGCGATCTCCGACGCGCCGGCCTGGATCGGCAACGGCCGGTACGACGTGCTCGCCGCGAATCACCTCGCTCACGCGCTGTACGCACCGGTGCTGGCCGACCCGCGACGGCCCGCGAACACGGCGCGGTTCGTCTATCTGAATCCCGAGGCGGCCAGGGAGTTCTTCGTCGACTACGACGAAATCACCGGTGACGTGGCCGCGAAGCTGCGCATGGAGGCCGGCCGCCGTCCGCACGACGACGAGCTGAGCGCCCTGATCGGCGAACTGTCCTCGCGCAGTGAGCTGTTCCGGCAGCGGTGGGCCGCTCAGGACGTGCGGCTGCGCCGGTCCGGCCGCAAGCGGGTGCGCCATCCGGTGGTGGGCCGGTTCGACCTGGACGTCGAGTCGCTGGAACTGCCCGCCGAACCCGGCCTGCACCTCAACGTGTACACCGCGCCCGCGGGCACACCGACCGCCGACAACGTGGCACTCCTGGCCTCGTGGGCGGCCACCCGGCAGCTCGCCCCGTGGGCGGCCACTGACGAGTGACCCCGGCGGCACCCACGGCTGCCCCCCGGGCCGAACACAGCGCGTGCCCGTCGACCCCGGACCCGCGGTGACCCTCGGTGCGGGCACCGTCACGCAATCGACACGTTCCGTACACACCACCTCCAACATGTCCATGTCACGCTCGGTCTACCGCTCCATTCCACACGCGTAGATCGGACACCCCACATGCTCGCGATACGCACCCGGCGCCGGAAGGCGGTCGCCCTCGCCGCGGCCGCCGTCCTCGCCGGACTCACCGCACCCTCCCTGACGGCGAGTCCGGCCACGGCGACCACGACGACCACCGCGGCGACGACGACCGCGGCGACGACGACCACGGACTACGACGACACGTACTACAAGGACGCGATCGGCAAGACGGGCGCGAGCCTCAAGTCGTCCCTCCACACCATCATCAGCGACCAGACGAAGCTCTCCTACTCGGCGGTCTGGGACGCGCTGAAGGCGACCGACGAGGACCCGGACAACAGCGGCAACGTGATCCTGCTCTACTCGGGCGTCTCCCGCGGCAAGTCGCTCAACGGCGGCGACAGCGGCGACTGGAACCGCGAACACGTGTGGGCCAAGTCCCACGGCGACTTCGGCACCTCGACCGGACCCGGCACGGACATCCACCACCTGCGCCCCTCGGACGTCGGGGTCAACAGCGTCCGCGGCAACAAGGACTTCGACAACGGCGGCAGCGCCGTCAGCGAGGGCGGCGGCAGCCTCACCGACGCCGACTCCTTCGAGCCCCGCGACGCGGTCAAGGGCGACGTGGCCCGCATGATCTTCTACATGGCGGTCCGCTACGAGGGCGGCGACGGCTTCGCCGACCTGGAGGTCAACGGCCAGGTCGACAACGGCAGCAACCCGTACATCGGCAAGCTCTCCGTGCTGAAGGCGTGGAACGACGAGGACCCGCCGGACGCCTTCGAGGAGCACCGCAACCAGGTCATCTACGACGACTACCAGCACAACCGCAACCCGTTCGTCGACCACCCGGAGTGGGTGGAGTCGATCTGGTAGGCGGTCAGCCCACGAGAGCGGCGTAGACGATGACGTTGTCCGGGCGGTGGCCGTCGGTGATCTCGCCGCCGCAGGTGATCAGGCGCAGTTCGGGGCGGTCGGTCCTGCCGTAGACCTTCTCGGTGGGGAAGGCGTCCTTGTCGACCTGTTCCAGCGCGGTGACGGCGAAGACCGCCCGGGTGCCGTCCGCGCGGGCGACGTCGATCGTGTCGCCGGGCTTGATCTTCCCCACGTCCCTCATGACCGCCGGGCCGTTCACGGTGTCGAAGTGGCCGACGAGGACGGCCGGTCCGGTCTCGCCGGGGGTGACGCCCTTCTCGTACCAGCCGATGCGGTCGGCCTGGGCGACGGAGGGGACCTCGATGGTGCCGTCGCCGTTCAGGCCGAGCCGGAGCAGGGGGCCGGTGTCGACTCCGGCGGCGGGGACGGTGACCCGCACGGGCACGGAGGCGGGCATCGCGGCCGCTGCGGCCGTACCGCTCGGCGCGGGGGTGACGGGGGCGGTGGCGGACGGGGTGATGTGCGGGGCCGGGGTGGCCGCGTGCCCGTCACCTCCGCAGCCGGCGAGGGCCGCGGCGAAGAGCGGGACGAGCAGAGCCGCGGCCGCACGACGTCCGGCGGTCAGGCGCATGGTCGGGTCTCCTGGAAGGCCCTGGTCCGGCGGACCGGACCAGGGCGCGGGTGGGGCTCGCTTCAGCGCGTGGCGGCCGACCGGCGGCGGCGCAGTGCGACGAAGGCCAGACCGGCGGCACCGGCGGCCGCGGCGGCTCCGCCGATCGCCACGAGCGGCGAGTCGCCGCCGTCCGACGCCTCGTAGCCCGCCGCGACACCGCCCTTGGGAACGACGGAGGTCTGGACGGCGCCCCCCTGACCCGACGTGCCGGACTGGCCCGACTCGTCGGTCGGGTAGGTGAAGCTGCATCCCTCCGGCAGGCCGGGGAACGCCGTGACCGACGCCGGGTGGCCGCCGCCCTCCATGTTCGTCCGCAGCTGCGGGTGGCTGCTGCTGGGCTGGAGAATCTCCGCCAGGAAGCCCGCGCTCGCGGGCAGCTTCGGATGCGCGCGGTCCAGGAACAGGCCCGGCAGGTACCCGTCCTCGCCCGCGCCCTGGAAGCGGACGGACGGCCCCGACGGGCCGATGGACAGGACCGCGGCGGTGCCGGCGCCTATGTTCTGGGTCTTCGTCGCCACGCAGCGGACCGGCGTCACCGGCCCCTGACCGTCCGAGCCGCCGTCGGTGACGGAGGGCGTCGGAGTCGGCGAGGTCACCGGCGTCACCGGCCCCTGACCGGGCGAACCGGCGTCGGTGACCGAAGGCGTCGGAGCCGGTGAGGTCACCGGCGTCACGGGGCCCTGGCCGGGCGATTCGGCGTCGGCCACCGAGGGCGCAGGAGCCGGAGTGGGAGAGGAGTCGGCGACGGCGGTCACCGCCGAGGCGAGGACGGCGCCGGTCACGGCGACGGTGCCGACGGCCGCGCGCAGCACGCGTCGGCGGTGGGAGGACTGGCGCGAAGCAACAAAAGAGGGCACAACGGTCTTCTGCAAGGAAGGACAGCCTTTCCGGTCGAAGTAACCCCTTGACGCTATAAATCGCCTATCGGTGGAACCGGGTCCTCCGCGTCACAGCACTGTCACAGCTCACGCGCCGGGCCCGGGCGGCGCCGCGCTGACCTCGGTGTACCAGGTGCGGGCCGCGACGGTCTCGGGGTGGTCCTCGCCCAGGACCGCGGCCCGTCCCTCGGCCACCTCACGCGCGCTCTCGGCGGCCTGTTCCCGGTTGCCCTGCGCGTACTGGGCGCGGCTGAGCTGGATGAGCACCCCGTAGACCAGGGGATGGTCGTCCCCGTACCCCGCCCGTTGTCCGGCCAGCACCCGGCGGAAGAGCTGCTCGGCCTCGGCGCCCCGGCCGGAGCGCAGGAGCCCTCGCGCCAGCGCGTCGCGCGCCCACACGGTCACCAGGTGCTCGGGGCCGAGACGGCGTTCGCACTCCCCCGTCAGTTCCTCGGCCGCCGTCGTGTAACCGCCGAACTCGTCCTGCGCGAGGCGGAGTTCCAGCAGCTCGCAGCGGGTCTTGAGGGTGGCGACATGGTCCTCGCCGAGCGCCTGGCGGCGGCCGTCCAGGACGCTGTCCAGCAGCGTACGCGCTTGCCCCAGGTCGCCCAGGCGGTGCAGCACCCGTTGCAGTTCGTAGGCCGCGTCCAGGGTGCGCTCGTCGTGGGGGCCGAGCGTGCGCAGCGCCTCCTGGTGGACCGGCCGCAGCAGGTCGGCGGCTTCGGCGTACCGGCCCAGTCGGAACAGGACGGTGCCCTGGCCCGCTCGCGCCTCGATGGTGGCCGGGTGCTCGCCCCCCAGATGCTCGGCAGCTGCCTTCGCGGCGGTGGAGGCCAGGGCCAGCGCGGCGGTCCAGTCCCCCGCCTCGTACACCAACCGGGCGAGACGGACCGCCAGCCGTACGGATTCCGCCGTCACCAAGTCGTGGCGGTGACAGCGGTGCAGCAGACCGGTCGCGTGCGGTGCCAGGAGCCGCACCTGGGAACGGGCCCGCCCGGACACGGCGCCTTCCTGCGGCAGCGCCGCCCGCAGCAGCCGGCCCGCCGCTGCCGCCAGGAGTTCGCGCTCCGCGTCGGGCACGTCCCCGGCGACACTGTCCAGCAGGACACCGTGGGCCTTCACACAGCGGTGCCCGTCCGTCTCCACCAGCTCGATCAGCGAGTGGCCGAGGAGCGCGCGCAGGGCCGGTTCGACCCGGGGCGCGGCCAGCGGCGGATGGAGGTGTTCGAGGCCGACCCCGTCCTGTGCCGCCGGCATGAGCAGGGACAGCGGCACGGGGTCCGCCGCCCAGAAGGACAGCAGCCGCAACAAGGCCGTCGCCTCTGGCAGGCCATCCTCCGCCAGGCTGTCCAGCGACAACTGCCACGTGCGGCCCACGAGGTGACGGGACTGTCCGCCGCCGGTCACGGACGCCCCCTGGTCGACCAGGGACGTCGACTCCTCGGTCAGTTTCCGGTCGTACTCGTCCATGGACCACGACTCCAGGAGCTGATGGGCCAGATGTCCGCCGGCCAGGGTCAGCGCCAGGGGCAGGCAACCCAGGCGGCGGGCGACCTTCCGCGCGGACTCCCGGGTGCCCGCGTCCGGAGCCAAGTCACACAGGACCAGGGCCGCGTCCTCCAGAGGGAGCACGCCGAGCCGGTGACTGCTCGCCCCCGGGGCGTGCCACAGCGCAGAGGTCGCGTGACGGGTGGTGACCAGCACCGTGCCCGCGGGGCTCGGGCGCAGCCAGGCGCCCTCCTCCAGGACGGCGGGGTCGTCGGCGTTGTCGAGGACCAGCAGCCAGGGTTGTGCCGAGTGGTCCAGGTAGTGCCAGACCAGGTCGGCCGCGGCGCGCCGGCCGCCGGCCGCGGCGGCCAGTTCGGCGGCGGTGGCACCGCGGTCACCGGCCACGGCGAGCAGGCCGGCGCGCAGGGACACGCGTTCCGAGGCGTTGACCCACAGGCCGACGCGGCCGTGGTCCCGTATGGCCTCGTGGAACAGGGCCTGGGCGACGGCCGTCTTGCCGCAGCCGCCCATTCCGTGCAGGACCTGGATGTCGCCGCCGGGCCCGGCCACGGCGGCCCGCAGCCGCTCCATGAGGTCGCTGCGGTCCCGCAGGACCCGGGGCGCGCGACCGACCAGGGGCATGCGGACGGAGTCGGGTGCGGTCCCCCGGGGTTCGGCCGGGCCCGTCCACGGATGTCCGAACAGCGGGGCCGATCCCGGGGCGTGGTGGTGGACGTGTTCCTCGATGTACTGGTCGCCACCGCTCTGGTAGATCCGGGCGCTGCCCGAGGCACGGCCCTCCATCGGGCTCGGCACGCTCATCGTTCGGTGATGTGCTGGTCGCGGCCCGCCTGGTAGATGCGGGCGCTGCCCGACGCGCGGGCCCGCAGGTGGACGTGGTGCGCGTCCGGTTCCTCCGGCATCGAGGGCGCCAAATCGTCCAGGAGGGCGCGCAGTTCGTCGGCGACGTCGGGGCGGGCGAGGAGCAGGCGCCGTACGCGTCCCTGCCATTCGGCGGTCAGCCCGGCCTCGGCCTCGTCGTCGCCCGCCTGCCGTGCGAGGAGCAGCTCCTCGCGGCCCGCTTCCAGCTCCTCGCCGACGCCCTCGGCTCGGGCGGGCTGGAAACGGCGCCACAGGGCGACCATCCCGTCCCTCGCCGATTCCCAGGCGTTCGTGACCATCAGCGTGACGACGGTCGTGCCCGCCGTCCCCGCCAGCGCGGCGATCTCCGGATCCACGGTCCCCCCTACGGTCGGCTCCCGATCTTAGGCCCCCCGGCCGTCGGCGGCACGGTGTTTCATCCCGTGTGCGTCGGCGCGAACATCCGCAGCACGGCCGGGAGGACGACCACCGACGGCCCCGGTGCGGCCAGGGCCTTCGCGAGGTCGGCCGCCAGGGTCTGCGGGGACGTCCGTACGCCCGGCACGCCGAAGGACTCGGCCAGGGCCACGTAGTCGGGGCGGGTCAGCTCCGTCGCCGTCGGCGCGCCGAAGGCGTCGGTCATGTACTCGCGCAGGATGCCGTAGCCGCCGTCGTCGACGATCAGCCAGGTGACGTTCAGGTCGTACTGGCGGGCGGTGGCCAGTTCCGCGATGGAGTACAGGGCGCCGCCGTCGCCGGAGACCGCGAGGACCGGGTGGGTGGGGTCGGCGGCCGCGGCCCCCAGGGCGGCCGGGAAGCCGTAGCCGAGGCCGCCGGCGCCCTGGGCGGAGTGCATGGTGTTCGGGGCCTTGGCGTCGAAGGCCGACCACGCCCAGTAGGCCAGGATCGTCATGTCCCAGAAGGACGGGGCGCCGGACGGGAGGGCCTCGCGGACGGCGGCCAGGACGTCCTGCTCCAGGGTGAGTTCCTGGGCGGCGATGCGGTCGCGGACCCGGTCCAGTACGGCGCGGACCCGCTCCGGGGCGCCCGGGTCGGTGCGCTCCCCCACCGTCTCCAGCAGCGCCTGGAGGGCGAGCCGGGCGTCCGCGTGGATGCCGAGGGCCGGGTGGTTCGACTCCAGTTTGCCGAGGTCGGCCTCGATCTGGATCACCCGGCCGCGGGGCTTGAACGTGTGGTAGTTCGAGGAGAGTTCGCCGAGGCCCGAGCCGACGACGAGGAGGACGTCCGCGTCCTCCAGGAAGTCCGTGGTGTGGCGGTCCTCCAGCCAGGACTGGAGGGAGAGGGGGTGCGTCCAGGGGAAGGCGCCCTTGCCGCCGAAGGTGGTGACGACGGGGGCCCGGAGGCGTTCCGCGAGTTGGCGGAGCTTCTTGGAGGCGTCCGCCCGGACCACTCCCCCGCCCGCGATGATCGCGGGGCGCTCCGCGCGCGTCAGCAGGTCGGCGGCGACCGCGGTCAGTTCGGGGCGCGGGGGCAGTTCCTCGGGGAAGGTGTCGCCGCCGGTCACGACCGGGATCGGCGTCTCGGCCAGCAGGACGTCCTGCGGGATCTCCACCCACACGGGGCCGTGCGGGACGGTCAGGACCGACGTCCACGCCTCGGCGATCGCGGACGGGATCTGGGACTGGGTGCGGACCGTGTGGACGGACTTCACCACGCCGCGGAAGGACGCGGCCTGGTCGGGGAGTTCGTGCAGGTAGCCGTGGCGTCCGCCGCCCAGGCCGGCCGTCGGGACCTGGCTGCCGATCGCCAGTACGGGGGCGGAGGCCGCCCGTGCCTCCTGGAGCGCGGCGAGGGAGGTGAGGGCTCCCGGACCGGTGGACAGCAGCAGCGGGGCGGCCTCGCCGGTGACGCGGCCGTACGCGTCGGCGGCGAAACCGGCGTTGTTCTCCACCCGCAGGCCGATGTAGCGCAGGTCGGAGCGGCGCAGGGCGTCGAACATGCCGAGGGCGTGCTGGCCGGGCAGGCCGAAGACGGTGGTCGCGCCGAGCCCGGCCAGGGTCTCCACGACCAGGTCCCCGCCGTTGCGGCCGGGAGGAGGATTCAGTGCGGCCTCCGTCTGGGCGGCGGTCGGACGGAGCACCAAGTCGTGGTCGTGGGTCACTTCGCTGCCTTCTCCTGAGCGATCCGGCGGGACATGATCGTGGTCAGTTCGTACGCGGTGTGGGACGCGGCGACGGACGTGATCTCCGCGTGGTCGTAGGCCGGGGCGACCTCGACGACGTCGGCCGACACCAGGTTGCAGGACGCCAGGCCGCGCAGGATCTCCAGCAGCTCGCGGGAGGTCATGCCGCCGGCCTCGGGGGTGCCGGTGCCGGGCGCGTGGGCGGGGTCCAGGCAGTCGATGTCGATGGAGATGTACAGCGGGCGGTCCCCGATGCGCTGCCTGAGCTGGTCGGCGACCTCGTCGGCGCCGCGGCGGTAGACGTCCGCCGACGTGACGATGCCGAAGCCCATCTTCTCGTCGTCGGTGAGGTCCTTCTTGCCGTACAGCGGGCCGCGGGTGCCGACGTGGGAGAGGGCGGAGGTGTCGAGGATGCCCTCCTCGACGGCGCGGCGGAAGGGGGTGCCGTGCGTGTACTCGGCGCCGAAGTAGGTGTCCCAGGTGTCCAGGTGGGCGTCGAAGTGGAGCAGGGCGACCGGGCCGTGCTTCCTGGCGACGGAGCGCAGCAGCGGCAGGGCGATGGTGTGGTCGCCACCCAGGGTCATCAGGCGGGCGCCGGTGCCGAGGAGGTCGTCGGCGGCGGCCTCGATCGTCTCGACGGCCTCGTTGATGTTGAAGGGGTTGACGGCTATGTCACCGCCGTCCGCGACCTGGGCCAGCGCGAAGGGGGAGGCGTCCTGGGCCGGGTTGTAGGGGCGCAGCAGGCGGGAGGCCTCGCGGATGGCGTTGCCGCCGAAGCGGGCGCCGGGGCGGTAGGAGACGCCCGAGTCGAACGGCACGCCCACGACGGCGACATCGGCGGCCGCGACCTCGTCGAGGCGGGGCAGCCGGGCGAAGGTGGCGGGGCCCGCGTACCGCGGGACGCGGGAGGAGTCGACGGGGCCGCGGGGCGTCTCGTTGCTGCTCATGTACTGCCTTCCTTCTTACGCTTCGTCGCGTATGTACTACTGCTGTCCGACTCTACTGGTGAGCCGGGACCGCCGGTTCGGGGTGGGGTTCGCCGGCCCGGCCGGCGAGGCGTTCGCGCCAGGCGGCGAGGGTCGCCTCGTCGGTGGGGCGGGTCGCCAGGGAGACGGCGACGTAGACGGCGAGGGAGGCCAGGAGGCCGTAGTAGACGGGCTCGTTGGCGAGGATGCCGTAGCCCGCCATCAGGCCGACGACGGCGAGTCCGCCGACGGCGACGGCGGCGAGGGCGCCCTGCGCGGTGCCGCGCTTCCACAGGAGTCCGCCGAGGATGGGGACGAGGAGGCCGCCGACGAGGAGGTTGTAAGCGACGGTGAGGGCCTCGACGACGTCGTTCAGGGCGATGGAGATGAGGATCACCGCGACGCCCATGGCGAGGATGAAGACGCGGTTGCCCTTCACCTCGTCGTGCCCCTCCGCGCGCTCCCCTCCCCGGACCGCGCCGCGCAGCCGGGACCAGATGTCGTTGTTGGCGACGGTGGCGCAGGCGATGAGGGCGCCGGAGGAGGTGGACATCACGGCGGCCAGGGCGGCGGCCAGTACCAGGCCGCGCACGCCGATCGGCAGCTCGTCCTTGACGATGGTGGCGAAGGCGTCGTCGGGACTGGCGAGCTTGGGGTAGAGCACCTTGGCGGCCGTACCGATCACGGCGCCGGCCACCGCGTAGACGAGGCAGTAGGTGCCGGCGACGGTGCCGCCCCACTTGGCGGTGCGGTCGCTGCCCGCGGTGAAGACGCGCTGCCAGATGTCCTGACCGATGAGCATGCCGAAGGTGTAGATCAGCACGTAGGTGAAGATGGTCTCGCCGCCGATGCCCAGCGGGTCGAAGTACTCGGTGGGCAGCTGGGCCTTCATCGCGCCGAAGCCGCCGGCCTTGACGACCGCGATGGGCAGCAGCAGGAGCAGCACGCCGATGGTCTTCACCACGAACTGCACCATGTCGGTGAGGGTGATGGACCACATGCCGCCGAGCGTGGAGTAGGCGACGACGATGGAGCCGCCGAGGACGATCGCCAGGGTGCGGTTCACGTCGAAGAGGACGTCGAAGATCGTGGCGTAGGCGATGGTGGAGGTGACGGCCAGCATCAGGGTGTACGCCCACATGACGACGCCGGAGATGACGCCGGCCCGGCCGCCGTAGCGCAGGTCGAGCATCTCGGAGACGGTGTAGACCTTCAGGCGGGCGATGCGCGCGGAGAAGAAGACGGACAGCGCGAGGATGCCGAGGCCGATGGTGACGACCATCCAGGCGCCGGAGAGGCCGTACTGGTAGCCGAGGCCGACGCCGCCGATGGTGGACGCGCCGCCGAGGACGATGGCCGCCATCGTGCCGGAGTACATGCCGGGGCCGAGGCGCCGTCCGGCGACGAGGAACTCGCTCTTGGACTTGGCGCGGCGCATGCCCCACCAGCCCATCGCCAGCATGCCGGCGAGGTAGACGACGATCACGGTGTAGTCGACGGCCATGAGGGGCCCTCCTTCGCGCACTCTCGGTGGCGTGTCGTGCGACGGGGTTGTCCGGTGGCGCTGCGCGGGGACATCCGCCCGTACCCGCGGCTGCCGGTGGGGATTCCGGTTCGGGTCGACACTAGGTGGCCGGAAAGCGACTGCGAAGTGTACGTTTCATCCAGTGGGGGGCACCTGAGTGGAGGAATCGTCCATCGTGCAGGATTCGGCCGTCCCCGCCGCGCCGCCCACTCCCCCGGTCTCCCTGGCCGCGCTGCTGTCCCGCGAGGACCTGGGGCTGCGCCAGATCGCCGGGCCCCCGGCGGCGGACGTGACGATCCACTGGGCGCACACCTCGGAGATGTCCGACCCCTACCCGTACCTGCTGGGCGGTGAACTGCTGCTGACGGCGGGCGTGCACATTCCGGAAGCGGCCGGGCCGGAGACCTTCGACTTCGACGGCTACGTCGCCCGGATCGTGGCGGCGGGCGGCGCGGCGCTCGGCTTCGGGGTGGCGCCGGTGCACGACACGGTGCCGCACGGGCTGGTCGCGGCCTGCGAGGCATACGGGCTGCCGCTGGTGGAGGTGGAGCCGCGCACGACGTTCTCGGGCGTGGCCCGGGCGGTGTGGCAGCTGATGGCGCAGGCCAGGCTGGCCGAGCTGCGCCGGATCACGGAGGCCCAGCAGGGCCTGGCCGCCGCGGCCTCGCGTCCCGACCCGGTGCCGTCGGTGCTGCGCCGGCTGGCCGCCCGGCTGGAGGGGCGGGCGGTGCTGTACGGCCCGGAGGGCGCCGAGATCGCGGCGGCGGGGCGGGACCCCGGGGACACGGTGCGGCGGGCGCTGGCGGAGCTGGCCCGGTTCGTCACCGGGCACGCCTCCAGCACCGCCACGGACACGGCCGCCGGGACCCGTCTCGCCGCGTACGCGCTCGGCACCGGGCGGGGCTTCGTCCTCGGGGTCGCCGCCCCGCACCGGGACTCCGGGGACCACGCCGTCGCGTCGATCGCCGCCGTGCTGCTCTCCCTGCTCACCGGCGAGCACCGGAGCGGCACGGGCGCGGCCCGCACCTCGGCCCTCGTACGGCTGCTGCTGGGCGCCCGGCGCGAGGAGGTCGCCCCGCTGCTCGGCGGCGGGGAGGGCGACGGCGACGTCACCCGCTGGCACGTGGTGCACGCCCGCCCGCACACCGGCGCCGCCGACGGGGTCTCCGCCTCGGCCCTGGGGGCGGCCCTGGGCTCGCCGCTGGTCGACGCGGCGGAGGACGTCGTACGGGTCCTGGTGCCGGCCGGCCCCCGGTCCGGGGCGGGGGCCGGCCCGGCGCACCCCGCCGCCCAGCCCGGCTGGACGATCGGCGTGAGCGCCCCCGTCGCCCCCGCCGAGTGGCCGGTCGCCGACGGGCAGGCGGCGCGGGCGCTGGCGCGGGCCGGGGCCACCCGGGCCCCGGTGGTCCGGCATGCCGAACGGCCGGCGTTCGCCGGCCTCGTGCCGGCCGGGGCGGCCGAGGCGCACGCGCGGGCGCTGCTCGCGCCGATCGACGCCGTGCCGGCGCTGACCGAGACGCTGCGCGCCTGGCTCTCCCTGCACGGCGGCTGGGACCGCACCGCCGTCGCCCTGTCCGTGCACCGCAACACCGTCCGGCAGCGCATCGCCCGCTGCGCCGCCCTGCTGGAGGCCGACCTCGACGACCCGGACGTGCGGATGGAACTGTGGTTCGCGCTGCGGCACCTGCCGGGGTGACCCGCGTCCCAGCGGGTGACATGCCGAAGACGCCCACGGGCGGCTGCCCCACAATGGAGCCATGCCGATACCCGGGACACCCAGCCGCGCCGAACTCGCCGAGCACCTCGTCAGGACGCGTATCGCGGGCGACGTCGCCACGCCCCGCGAGAACAACCTCTCCCACTACCGGAAACTGGCCAACGGCGACCGGGGCTTCTGGCTCGGTCTGGAGCTGGGCGACCGCTGGAGCGACGAGCAGGACGTGCTCGCGGTGATGGCGGAGCGGGTCGGTGTCAACGACGACCCCGAGCACCGGTACGGGCAGGACACCATCGATCCCGAGCTGACCGTTTCGGCGCTGGAGCGGATGGCGGGGCGGCTGCGCAAGGCGGCCGACGGCGGGCAGCGGGTGCTGTTCGCGACCGGTCACCCCGGCGGGCTGCTCGACGTGCACCGCGCCACGGCCGCCGCGCTGCGGGCCGCGGGCTGCGAGATCGTGGTGATCCCGGAGGGGCTGACCACGGAGGAGGGGTACGTCCAGCAGTTCGCGGACGTCTCGGTGCTCGAGCACGGCGCCTCGCTGTGGCACACGCACTCGGGCGAGCCGATGAAGGCGATCCTGACCGGTCTGGAGCGCGAGGGCCGTCCGCTGCCCGACCTGGTGGTCGCCGACCACGGCTGGGCCGGGTACGCCGCCCAGCACGGCGTGGACTCGGTCGGCTACGCGGACTGCAACGACCCGGCCCTCTTCCTCGCCGAGTCCGAGGGCACCCTCCAGGTGGCGGTGCCGCTGGACGACCACGTGGTCAGCCCGCGCTACTACGACCCGATGACGGCGTACCTGCTGTCGGAGGCCGGGCTGGAGTAGCCCGCCCGGCGGCTCGGCCGCCGCGGCTTTCACGGCCAGGGGTTCAGCCCCTCCGAGCGGCGTTGCGCGAAGCCCGGCGTCGGGTCCAGGTAGACCCGGCGCACGATCGGGAACTCCTCACGCAGCCGCTGCTCGGCCCGTTCGCAGGCCCACTCGATCTGGGCCGCCGTCGACACGTCCCGGAAGTCGACCTTGGCGGCGACCAGCGCCTCCCGCGGCCCCTGCACGAGGGTGGTCAGCTCCAGTACCGCCTCGATGTGCTCGACGGCCACCAGCTCCGCCCTGATCCGCTCCCGGACACCGCGCGAGAGCGGGCGGCCGACCAGGAACTCGGCGTTGGAGCGGCCCAGCACCCAGGCGACGTACAGCAGCAGGGCGCCGATGCACAGCGAGGCGACGCCGTCCCAGACGCCGGACCCGGTGAGCTGCCCGCCGAGCAGCCCGCCCGCGGCCAGCAGCAGGCCGGCCAGGGCGGCGGAGTCCTCCATGACGACGGCCTTCACGGCGGTGTCGGGGGTGCGGCGCAGGTAGCGGCCGAAGGACACCCGGTGGTGGGCGGCCTCGCCGCGGACCTGCCTGAGGCCGGTGCGCAGCGAGTAGCCCTCCAGGACGAAGGCGACGGCCAGGACGATGTACGACACCAGCGGGTCGCCGAGGTCCTCGCCGTGGGTGAGGGTGTGGACGCCGTCGTAGAGGGAGAAGACGGCGCCGCCGACGAAGGTGGCGACGGCGGCGAGCAGCGCCCAGATGTAGCGCTCGGGGCCGTGGCCGAGCGGGTGGTCCTCGTCGGCGGGGCGGACGCTGCGTTTGAGCGAGGTCAGCAGCAGTACCTCGGTGACGGTGTCGGCGACCGAGTGCGCGGCCTCGGACAGCATGGCGCTGGAGCCGCTGATCACGCCGGCCACCGCCTTGGCGACGGCGATGCCCAGATTGGCGAAGGCGGCGACGAGCACCGTGAAGGTGCTGTCGCCGCCGCCGTTCTTCGCGTCCGCTGTGTCCCCGGTGTCCGCCATGCCCCTCAGTGTTCCCGAGGGACGCGCACCACGCCTTCCTGGACGACCGATATGGCGAGCCGCCCGTCCTGGGTGTGGATGCGGGCCTGGCCCAGGCCCCGGCCGCCGGACGCGGACGGCGACTGCTGGTCGTACAGCAGCCATTCGTCGGCGCGGAAGGGCCGGTGGAACCACATGGCGTGGTCCAGCGAGGCTCCGACGACGTCGCCGACGGCCCAGCCGCCGCGGCCGTGCGCGAGCAGGACCGAGTCGAGCAGGGTCATGTCGGAGACGTAGGTGGCGAGGACGACGTGCAGCAGGGGGTCGTCCGCGAGTTTGCCGTTGGTGCGGAACCACACCTGGGAGTGCGGCTCGCGCGGGGTGCCGAAGTCGCCGAAGGGCGGGTCGTCCACGTAGCGCAGGTCGACGGCGGCGCGCGCCTCCAGGAAGCGCTCCACGGTCTCGGCGGGCAGGTGCGGGTAGCTCCGCAGCCGTTCCTCGCCGGTGGGGAGGGTCGCCGGGTCCGGGGCGGGCGGCATCGGGGCCTGGTGGTCCAGGCCCTCCTCGTACGTCTGGAAGGACGCCGACAGGGTGAAGATCGGCTTGCCGTGCTGGACGGCGACGACGCGGCGGGTGGTGAAGGAGCGGCCGTCGCGCAGCCGGTCGACGTTGTAGACGATGGGGGCGCCCGGGTCGCCGGGGCGCAGGAAGTACGCGTGCAGGGAGTGCGCGTGCCGGTCCGCCGGGACCGTGCGGCCCGCGGCGACCATGGCCTGGGCCGCCACCTGTCCGCCGAAGACCCGGGGGACGACGGCGGACCGGGAGCGGCCGCGGTAGATGTCCTCCTCGATCCGCTCGAGGTCGAGCAGGTCGAGGAGGGACTGGAGTGCTTCGCTCATGACCTGTGGTCTACAGGCCCATGTTCTTCGCGATGATCGACTTCATGATCTCGCTGGTGCCGCCGTAGATGCGGTTGACGCGGTTGTCCGCGTACAGGCGGGCGATCGGGTACTCGTTCATGTAGCCGTAGCCGCCGTGCAGCTGGAGGCAGCGGTCGATGACGCGGTGCGCGACCTCGGTGCAGAACAGCTTGGCGCTGGCGGCCTCGGCGGGGGTCAGCTCGCCCGCGTCCAGCGCCTCGGTGGCGCGGTCGACGACGGCCTCGGCGGCGTCCACCTCGGCCTGGCAGGCGGCCAGCTCGAACTTGGTGTTCTGGAAGTGGGCGACCGGCTTGCCGAAGACGGTGCGGTCCTGCACGTACTGCTTGGCGAACCGGACGGCGGCCTTGGCCTGGGCGTAGGCGCCGAAGGCGATGCCCCAGCGCTCGGAGGCCAGGTTGTGGCCGAGGTAGTAAAAGCCCTTGTTCTCCTCGCCGAGCAGGTCCTCGACGGGGACCTTGACGTCGACGAAGGCCAGCTCGGCGGTGTCGGAGGTGCGCAGGCCCAGCTTGTCGAGCTTGCGGCCCACCGAGTAGCCCTCGGACTTGGTGTCCACGGCGAACAGGGAGATGCCGTGGCGGCGGTCCTCGGCCGTGGGCGCGTCGGTGCGGGCGCAGACGATGACCTTGTCGGCGTGCACGCCGCCGGTGATGAAGGTCTTGGCGCCGTTGAGGACATAGTGGGTGCCGTCCTCGGAGAGCTTGGCGGTGGACTTCATGCCCGCGAGGTCGGAGCCGGTGCCGGGCTCCGTCATCGCGATGGCCCACATCTCCTCGCCGGTGACGAACTTCGGCAGGTAGCGCTTCTTCTGCTCGTCGGTGGCCAGCATGTTGATGTAGGGCAGGGCGAGCAGCACGTGGACGCCGGAGCCGCCGAACTGGACGCCGGCGCGGGCGGTCTCCTCGTACAGGACGGCCTCGAACTTGTGGCTGTCCATGCCGGCGCCGCCGAACTCCTCGGGCACGTTGATGCCGAAGATGCCCAACTCGCCGAGCTTGTAGTAGAACTCGCGCGGCGCCTGGCCCGCGGCGAACCAGTCGTCGTAGACGGGGACGACCTCGGCCTCGATGAAGGCGCGGAGGGTCTCCCGGAACGCCTCGTGGTCCTCGTTGAACACCGTACGGCGCACCGCGCCACCTCCAGGGGTACGAATATCTAAGCGCTTGCTCAGACTTCACGGTACCGGTGAGTAGGGAGGAGCGTCCAGACCGGGACCCGGGTAACCCTCGTCACTCCCCCGCACCCGGAGGGGGCGCCCGCTACGCCTCCCCCACCGCCGCGAACGCCCCCCGCGCCATCCGGTGCAGCAGCGACGCCGTCACCGCGCGGCCGGGCAGGGAGCCGGGGCGCCCCAGGTGGGGGGTGGAGTTCAGGAGGCCGAAGACCGAGTGGACGGCGGAACGGGCGGCGGGCTCGGCGAGGGCCGGGTAGACCTCCCGGAGCACCCCGACCCACAGCTCGACGTACTGCCGCTGCAACTGGCGCACCATCTTGCGGTCGGCGTCCCGCAGGCGGTCCAGCTCGCGGTCGTGCAGGGTGATGAGCGGGCGGTCGTCGAGCGCGAAGTCGATGTGCCCCTCGATGAGCGAGTCGAGGACCGCCCCGGGCCCCTCCGCGCCGGCCCCCGCCCCGGAGCCGGCCGCCCCGTCCGCCTCCGCCAGCCGGCGCTTGGCGCCGGTCAGCAGCGAGTCGCTGATCCCGACCAGCAGCTCGGCGAGCATCGCGTCCTTGCCGGGGAAGTGCCGGTACAGGCCGGGGCCGCTGATGCCGACCGCGGCGCCTATCTCGTCGACGCCCACCCCGTGGAAACCGCGCTCGGCGAAGAGCCGGGCGGCCTCCTTGAGGATCTGCTCGCGGCGGGTGGGGGCGTCGGTTCTGGTGGCCATGGGACCAATTCTAGACAGGGCGGTTAGCGGTCGTTAACCTAAGGGAAAATGCGTTAACGCTCATTAACCGATCGACCGATCGACCATCGGGTGAGGGGACCGCAGGATGCACGAGGCACCGGAGCTGACGACGGCGGCGGATCCCGCGTCGGAGGCCTTTCGGGCCAACGAGGAGGCGCACGCCGTCCTCGTTCAGGAACTGCGCGCCAAGCTCGCGGCGGCCCGACTGGGCGGCGGCGAGCGGGCGCGGGCCCGGCACACCGCGCGGGGCAAGCTGCTGCCGCGCGACCGCGTGGACACGCTGCTCGATCCGGGTTCGCCGTTCCTGGAGCTGGCGCCGCTCGCGGCCGACGGGCTCTACGACGGAGCGGCCCCGGCGGCCGGCGTCATCGCCGGGATCGGCCGGGTCAGCGGCCGGGAGTGCGTGATCGTCGCCAACGACGCGACCGTCAAGGGCGGCACGTACTACCCGATGACCGTGAAGAAGCACCTGCGGGCGCAGGAGGTGGCGCTGGAGAACCGGCTGCCGTGCCTCTACCTGGTGGACTCGGGGGGCGCCTTCCTGCCCATGCAGGACGAGGTCTTCCCGGACCGCGAGCACTTCGGGCGGATCTTCTACAACCAGGCCCGGATGTCGGGCGCGGGCATCCCGCAGATCGCCGCCGTCCTCGGCTCCTGCACGGCGGGCGGCGCGTACGTCCCGGCGATGAGCGACGAGGCGGTCATCGTCCGGGGCCAGGGCACGATCTTCCTGGGCGGCCCGCCGCTGGTGAAGGCGGCCACCGGCGAGGTGGTCACGGCGGAGGAGCTGGGCGGCGGCGAGGTCCACTCGCGGGTGTCCGGCGTGACCGACCACCTCGCCGAGGACGACCCGCACGCCCTGCGCATCGTGCGGCAGATCGTCGCCACCCTGCCGGAGCGCGGCACCCTCCCCTGGGGCGTGCGGGCGGCCGTCGAGCCGAAGGTGGACCCGCAGGACCTGTACGGCGTGGTGCCGGTCGACTCCCGCACCCCCTACGACGTCCGCGAGGTCATCGCGCGCGTGGTGGACGGCTCCCGGTTCGCCGAGTTCAAGTCCGAGTACGGCCAGACCCTGGTCACCGGCTTCGCCCGCATCCACGGCCACCCGGTCGGGATCGTCGCCAACAACGGCATCCTGTTCTCCGAGTCGGCGCAGAAGGGCGCCCACTTCATCGAGCTGTGCGACCAGCGCGGCATCCCGCTGGTGTTCCTCCAGAACATCTCCGGGTTCATGGTGGGCCGGGACT
Organism: Streptomyces sp. CS113; assembly: GCF_002188365.1. Lineage (NCBI taxonomy): Bacteria > Bacillati > Actinomycetota > Actinomycetes > Kitasatosporales > Streptomycetaceae > Streptomyces > Streptomyces sp. CS113. The sequence continues at coordinate 5,526,745 of NZ_KZ195574.1, read as the reverse complement.
ACGAGGCCGGTGGCATCGCCAAGCACGGCGCCAAGATGGTGACGGCGGTGGCGTGCACGCGGGTGCCGAAGCTGACGGTGGTCGTCGGCGGCTCGTACGGCGCGGGGAACTACTCGATGTGCGGGCGGGCGTATTCGCCGCGCTTCCTGTGGATGTGGCCCAACGCCAAGATCTCCGTGATGGGCGGCGAGCAGGCCGCCTCCGTGCTGGCCACGGTCAAGCGGGACCAGCTGGAGGCGCGCGGGGAGGAGTGGCCGGCCGAGGAGGAGGAGTCCTTCAAGGCGCCGGTCCGCGCCCAGTACGAGCGCCAGGGCAACGCCTACTACGCGACCGCCCGCCTGTGGGACGACGGCGTGATCGAGCCCGCCGACACCCGGCAGGTGCTGGGCCTGGCCCTGACCGCGTGTGCCAACGCGCCGCTGGGCGAGCCCCGGTTCGGCGTCTTCCGGATGTGAGGAGGGGACCCATGCAGAACACGAACGGAACACCACGCATGTTCGACACCGTGCTCGTCGCCAACCGCGGCGAGATCGCCGTCCGCGTCATCCGGACCCTGCGCGCGATGGGCGTGCGCTCGGTGGCGGTCTTCTCCGACGCCGACGCCGACGCGCGGCACGTGCGGGAGGCCGACGAGGCGGTGCGGATCGGCCCGGCCCCGGCGACGGAGAGCTATCTGTCCGTCGAGCGGCTGCTGGAGGCCGCCGCCCGCACCGGCGCGCAGGCCGTCCACCCCGGGTACGGCTTCCTCGCCGAGAACGCCGCCTTCGCGCGGGCCTGCGAGGAGGCGGGGCTGGTCTTCGTCGGGCCGTCCGCCGACGCGATCGCCCTGATGGGCGACAAGATCCGCGCCAAGGAGACGGTGAAGGCGGCCGGGGTGCCGGTCGTGCCCGGCTCCAGCGGCAGCGGGCTCACCGACGAGCAGCTCGCCGACGCCGCCCGCGAGATCGGCACCCCGGTGCTGCTCAAGCCCTCGGCGGGCGGGGGCGGCAAGGGCATGCGGCTGGTGCGGGACGCGGCCGTGCTGGCCGACGAGATCGCCGCCGCACGCCGCGAGGCCCGCGCCTCCTTCGGCGACGACACGCTGCTGGTGGAGCGGTGGATCGACCGTCCCCGGCACATCGAGATCCAGGTGCTGGCCGACGGCCACGGGAACGTGGTGCACCTGGGCGAGCGCGAGTGCTCGCTCCAGCGCCGGCACCAGAAGGTGATCGAGGAGGCGCCCAGCGTCCTGCTGGACGAGGCGACCCGCGCCGCGATGGGCGAGGCGGCCGTGCAGGCGGCCCGCTCCTGCGGCTACCGGGGCGCGGGCACGGTGGAGTTCATCGTGCCGGGCGGCGACCCCTCCCAGTACTACTTCATGGAGATGAACACCCGTCTCCAGGTCGAGCACCCGGTGACCGAGCTGGTGACCGGCCTGGACCTGGTGGAGCGGCAGCTGCGGGTGGCGGCCGGTGAGCCGCTCGGGTTCGGGCAGGAGGACGTACGGCTGACGGGGCACGCGATCGAGGCCCGGCTGTGCGCCGAGGACCCGGCCCGCGGCTTCCTCCCGTCCGGCGGCACGGTGCTGCGGCTGCGCGAGCCCGAGGGCGACGGCGTGCGCACCGACTCCGGGCTCAGCGAGGGCACCGAGGTCGGCAGCCTCTACGACCCGATGCTGTCCAAGGTGATCGCCTACGGCCCCGACCGGGAGACCGCGCTGCGCAGGCTCCGGGCGGCGCTCGCCGGGACGGTCACCCTGGGCGTGCCGACCAACGCCGGGTTCCTGCGGCGGCTGCTGGCGCACCCGGCGGTGGTGGCGGGCGAGCTGGACACGGGTCTGGTGGAGCGCGAGGTCGACGGCTTGGTCGCCACGGACGTACCGGAGGAGGTGTACGAGGCGGCGGCGGCCGTACGGCTGGAGGCGCTGCGTCCGCGCGGCGACGGCTGGACGGACCCGTTCTCGGTGCCGAACGGCTGGCGCACCGGGGGCGAGCCCAGACCGGTCGCCTTCCCGCTGCGTGCGCCGGGACTCGAACCCGTCACGCACACCCCGCGCGGCACCCACACCGTCACCGACGACCACGTCGCCGTCACCCTGGACGGCGTCCGGCACACCTTCCACCGCGCCGCCGACTGGCTGGGCCGCGACGGCGACGCCTGGCAAGTGCGCGACCACGATCCGGTCGCCGCGTCCCTCGACCGGGCCGCCCACGCGGGCGCCGACTCGCTGACCGCGCCGATGCCGGGCACGGTGACGGTGGTGAAGGTCGCCGTCGGCGACGAGGTGAGCGCCGGGCAGAGCCTGCTGGTGGTGGAGGCGATGAAGATGGAGCACGTCGTCTCCGCCCCGCACGCGGGCACCGTCGCCGAGCTGGACGTGGCGCCGGGCACGACCGTCGCCATGGACCAGGTGCTCGCGGTCATCACGCCCGCCGACGACGCGGACGCGAAGGAGGAGACGGCGTGAACACCCCGGAACTGGGCCTGCCCATGACCGTACCGGCCGAGGGCCTGCCCGCCCGCGTCCGTATCCACGAGGTCGGCGCGCGCGACGGGCTGCAGAACGAGAAGGCGACCGTGCCGACGGCCGTCAAGGCGGAGTTCATCCGCCGGCTGGCCGGCACGGGCCTGACCACGATCGAGGCGACGAGCTTCGTCCACCCCAAGTGGGTCCCCCAGCTGGCGGACGCCGAGGAGCTGTACCCGCAGGTCTCCGACCTGCCGGTGGCGCTGCCGGTGCTGGTGCCGAACGAGAGGGGCCTGGACCGGGCCCTCGCGCTCGGCGCGCGCCGCGTCGCGGTCTTCGCCAGCGCCACGGAGTCCTTCGCCAAGGCCAACCTCAACCGCACGGTGGACGAGGCGCTGGCCATGTTCGAGCCGGTGGTGTCCCGGGCGAAGGCGCAGGGCGACGACGTCCACGTGCGGGGCTACCTCTCGATGTGCTTCGGCGACCCGTGGGAGGGCCCGGTCGCCGTCCCCCAGGTCGTGCGGGTCTGCCGGGCCCTGCTGGACCTGGGCTGCGACGAGCTGAGCCTGGGCGACACCATCGGGGTGGCGACGCCGGGCCACGTCACGGCCCTGCTCGCCGCGCTGACCGGGGCGGGCGTGCCGGTGTCCGCGCTGGGCGTCCACTTCCACGACACCTACGGCCAGGCCCTGGCCAACACGCTGGCCGCGCTCCAGCAGGGCGTCACCACGGTCGACGCCTCCGCCGGCGGGCTGGGCGGCTGCCCCTTCGCGAAGTCCGCCACCGGCAATCTCGCCACCGAAGACCTCGTGTGGATGCTGCGGGGCCTCGGCATCGACACCGGGGTCGACCTCGGCCGTCTGGTCGCCACAAGCGTCTGGATGGCCGCGCACCTGGGCCGGCCGAGCCCGTCCCGCACCGTTCGAGCCCTCTCCCACCAGGAGTCGTGAACACCATGGACCACAAGCTCTCCCCCGAACTGGAAGAACTGCGCCGCACGGTCGAACAGTTCGCGCACGACGTGGTGGCGCCGAAGATCGGCGACTTCTACGAGCGGCACGAGTTCCCGTACGAGATCGTCCGCGAGATGGGCCGCATGGGCCTGTTCGGGCTGCCGTTCCCGGAGGAGTACGGCGGCATGGGCGGCGACTACTTCGCCCTCGGGGTGGCCCTGGAGGAGCTGGCCCGGGTCGACTCGTCGGTGGCGATCACGCTGGAGGCGGGGGTCTCGCTGGGCGCGATGCCGCTGCACCTGTTCGGCACCGAGGAGCAGAAGCGCGCGTGGCTGCCCCGGCTGTGCTCGGGCGAGATCCTGGGCGCCTTCGGCCTCACCGAGCCGGACGGCGGCAGCGACGCGGGCGCGACCCGGACCACGGCCCGCCTGGACGAGGCCACCGACGAGTGGGTGATCAACGGCACCAAGTGCTTCATCACCAACTCCGGCACGGACATCACGGGCCTGGTCACGGTCACCGCGGTGACCGGCCGCAAGCCCGACGGCAGGCCCCTGATCTCGTCGATCATCGTCCCCTCGGGCACCCCCGGCTTCACGGTGGCCGCCCCGTACTCGAAGGTCGGCTGGAACGCCTCGGACACCCGTGAGCTGTCCTTCGCCGACGTCCGGGTCCCGGCGGCGAACCTGCTGGGCGAGCGGGGGCGCGGCTACGCGCAGTTCCTGCGCATCCTGGACGAGGGCCGGGTCGCCATCGCCGCGCTGGGCACGGGGCTCGCGCAGGGCTGTGTGGACGAGTCGGTCGCCTACGCGAAGGAACGTCACGCCTTCGGCAAGCCCATCGGCGCCAACCAGGCCATCCAGTTCAAGATCGCGGACATGGAGATGAAGGCCCACACGGCCCGCCTGGCCTGGCGGGACGCCGCCTCGCGGCTGGTGGCGGGCGAGCCGTTCAAGAAGGAGGCGGCGCTGGCGAAGCTGTACTCGTCGACGGTCGCGGTGGACAACGCCCGGGACGCCACCCAGATCCACGGCGGCTACGGCTTCATGAACGAGTACCCGGTGGCCCGCATGTGGCGGGACGCGAAGATCCTGGAGATCGGCGAGGGCACCAGCGAGGTCCAGCGGATGCTGATCGCACGGGAGTTGGGGCTGGTGAGCTGAGCCCCCGGCGCGGTGGGGGTGGGTGCCGCCCCGCCCCCACCCCTGGACAAGATCTGAGGTTAGGCTAACCTACCTTCGAATTGTCCCGCAGAGCACCACGCTCCGCACCGTTCGAAGGCAGCCACCACCATGTCCAACGCCAGCGCTACCCACCCGACCCGCCGCGGAATCCTCGCCGCCGGCGGCGCCCTCGGCCTCGGCGCCGTGCTCGCGGCCTGCGGCGACGACGACGGCAAGAGCGGTGGGTCGGGCGACGGGTCGGGCGGCGCCGCCAAGTCCGGCCCCTGGTCCTTCAAGGACGACCGCGGCACGACCGTGAAGCTGGACGAGGTGCCGACGGGCATCGTCGCCTTCACCGGCGTCGCCGCCGCCCTCTTCGACTACGGCGTCCAGGTCAAGGGCGTCTTCGGCCCGACCACCACCAAGGACGGCAAGCCCGACGTGCAGGCCGGCGACCTCGACGTCGACAAGGTCACCGTGCTCGGCAACGAGTGGGGCAAGCTCAACGTCGAGAAGTACGCCTCCCTCGCCCCCCAGGTGCTCATCACGACCACCTTCGACACCGCGGGCACCCTGTGGTCCGTCCCGGAGGAGTCGAAGGACAAGATCGCCAAGCTCGCGCCGAGCGTCGCGATCTCGGTCTTCGACCGTCAGCTCACGCAGCCGCTCCAGCGCATGTGGGAGCTGGCCGAGTCGCTCGGCGCGGACATGAAGGCCAAGAAGGTCACCGACGCCAAGGCCGCCTTCGACAAGGCCGCCGCCCGGCTGCGCGCCGCCGCCAAGGCCAGGCCCGAGATCCGGGTGCTGGCCGGCTCCGCGAGCCCCGACCTGTTCTACGTCTCCGGCACCAACCTCTCGGTGGACCTGGAGTACTTCAAGGCCCTCGGCGTGAACTTCGTGGAGCCCTCCGAGGCGGCCAAGAAGGCGACCGGCGGCTGGTTCGAGTCCCTGAGCTGGGAGAACGTCGACAAGTACCCGGCCGACGTCATCATCATGGACGACCGCGCCTCGACCATCCAGCCCGCGGACATCAGCGAGGGCACCTGGAAGCAGCTGCCCGCGGTCAAGGCCGGCCAGGTCATCGCGCGCTCCCCCGAGCCGATCCTGTCCTACGACAAGTGCACGCCCCTGCTGGACAACCTGGCCGAGGCGATCGAGAACGCCAAGAAGGTCGGCTGACCCTCCGCCCCGTGCCCCCTCTCCCTCCGGAGCACTCCATGACGACGGCCGTGGCCGCCCCGTTCCGTTTCTTCGCCCTCCAGGTCGTACGGACGAGGCGGCTCGGCCCGTCCCTGGCCCGGGTCACCTTCGCCGGGCCCGACCTGCGCGCCTTCCACTCCGACGGCCTCGACCAGTCGCTGTCGCTGTTCCTGCCCCACCCGGGGCAGGCGGAGCCCGCGGTGCCGGTGGAACTGGGCTGGGGGTCCCCCCGCTCGAGCGAAGCCGAGAGTGGGGGAGGCTGGTGGCAGGGCTGGCGGGAACTGCCGGACGACGTGCGGGCGGTGATGCGCTCGTACACGCTGCGGGCGCTGCGCCGGGACGCCGACGGGCACACCGCCGAGATCGACGTCGACTTCGTCCTGCACGGCCTCGAACCGGACTCGGGGATCCAGGCAGGCCCCGCCGCCCGCTGGGCCGCCGACGCCGCCCCCGGCGACCGCGTGCTGGTGCTCGGCCCGGCAGTGGCCGACAACCGGGCGATCCGCTTCCGGCCGCCCGAGGACACCGACCTGGTGGTGATCTGGGGCGACGAGACCGCCGTACCCGCCGCCTGCGCGATCGTGGAGGCACTGCCGGCCGGCACCCGCGCCCGGGTCTGGCTCCAGGTGCCGCACGCCGAAGACGCGCAGGACCTCCGGACGGCCGCGGACGCCGAGATCACCTGGCTGGTCGGGGACGATGCCGGCGGGCCCGAGGCGACCCTCGCCACTCTCCGGGCCGCCCAACTGCCGCCCGCCGGACACCCCTACGTCTGGATCGCGGGCGAGTCCGGCTGCGTCAAGCGACTGCGGCGGCACTTCGTGGGTGAGCGCGGCGTCGACCGGCGGCGCGTCACCTTCGTCGGCTACTGGCGCCGGGGCCTGACGGAGGAACAGCTCCGCGAGCAGGGCTGACGTCGGCCCCTGGGGCCACAGTGACGGCAGTCACCCACAGGCACGCGTTTGATCGACTCAACTTAGGTTAGGCTCACCTAAGTCGAAGCGAGGGCTCCGGCCCTCCCCACCCCCTCTCGGACCGTCCCCACCGGAGGACCCCCACATGCGCTCGCACCTGCTCAACGACACCACCGCGGAGCAGTACCGCCGCTCCGTGACCGAAGGAGTCGAGCGGGTGGCCGCCAAACTCGCCACCACCGACCGCCCGTTCACCGGTGTCACGGTCGACGCCCTCTCCCCCCGCATCGACGGGATCGACCTCGACAAGCCGCTGCACGACACGGCCGCGGTCCTCGACGAGCTGGAGGACGTCTACCTCCGCGACGCCGTCTACTTCCACCACCCCCGCTACCTCGCCCACCTCAACTGCCCGGTCGTCATCCCGGCCGTGCTCGGCGAGGCGGTGCTCTCCGCCGTCAACTCCTCCCTGGACACCTGGGACCAGTCGGCCGGCGGCACGCTCATCGAGCGGAAGCTGATCGACTGGACCTGCGCCCGGATCGGCCTCGGCCCGGCGGCCGACGGCGTGTTCACCTCCGGCGGCACCCAGTCCAACCTCCAGGCGCTGCTGCTGGCGCGCGAGGAGGCGAAGGCCGAATCCCTCGCCGACCTGCGGATCTTCGCCTCCGAGGTCAGCCACTTCAGCGTCAAGAAGTCCGCGAAACTGCTCGGCCTCGGCCCCGACGCCGTCGTGTCGGTCCCGGTCGACCGCGACAAGCGGATGCAGACCGTCGCCCTCGCCCGCGAGCTGGAGCGGTGCGCGCGGGACGGCCTGGTCCCCATGGCCGTCGTCGCCACCGGCGGCACCACCGACTTCGGCTCGATCGACCCGCTGCCGGAGATCGCCGGGCTGTGCGAGCAGTACGGCGTGTGGATGCACGTCGACGCGGCCTACGGCTGCGGGCTGCTCGCCTCCCTGAAGTACCGGCACCGCATCGACGGCATCGAGCGGGCCGACTCGGTCACCGTGGACTACCACAAGTCCTTCTTCCAGCCGGTCAGTTCCTCCGCCGTACTGGTCCGCGACGCCGCCACCCTGCGGCACGCGACCTATCACGCGGAGTACCTCAACCCGCGCCGCATGGTGCAGGAACGTATCCCCAACCAGGTGGACAAGTCCCTCCAGACCACCCGCCGCTTCGACGCGCTCAAGCTGTGGATGACGCTGCGCGTGATGGGCGCCGACGGCATCGGCGAACTCTTCGACGAGGTGTGCGACCTGGCCGCCGAGGGCTGGAAACTGCTCGCCGCCGACCCGCGCTTCGACGTGGTGGTCGAGCCGTCGCTGTCCACCCTGGTCTTCCGCCACATCCCGGCGGACGTCACCGACCCCGCCGAGATCGACCGCGCCAACCTGTACGCCCGCAAGGCCCTGTTCGCCTCCGGCGACGCCGTGGTCGCGGGCACCAAGGTGGCCGGTCGCCACTACCTGAAGTTCACCCTGCTCAACCCCGAGACGACCACGGCCGACATCGCCGCCGTCCTCGACCTGATCGCCGGCCACGCCGAGCAGTACCTGGGAGACTCCCTTGACCGCGCTTCCTGAAGCCAGCGCCCCGTACGACTTCGTGGGCATCGGCCTCGGCCCCTTCAACCTCGGCCTGGCCTGCCTCACCGAGCCCGTCGCGGAGCTGAACGGCGTCTTCCTGGAGTCCAAGCCGGACTTCGAGTGGCATGCCGGGATGTTCCTGGACGGCGCCCACCTCCAGACCCCGTTCATGTCGGACCTGGTGACGCTGGCCGACCCGACCTCGCCGTACTCCTTCCTCAACTACCTGAAGGAGAAGGGCCGGCTGTACTCCTTCTACATCCGGGAGAACTTCTACCCCCTGCGGGTCGAGTACGACGACTACTGCCGCTGGGCCGCGCACCGGCTGAGCAGCGTCCGCTTCTCCACCACGGTCACCGAGGTCACCTACGACGAGCGCGAGGAGCTGTACACCGTCGCCACCACCTCCGGCGACACCTACCGCGCCCGCCGCCTCGTCCTCGGTACCGGCACCCCGCCGCACATCCCGGACGCCTGCCGGGGCCTGGCCGGCGACTTCCTCCACAACTCCCGGTACGTGCGGCACCGGGCGGAGCTGGTGAAGAAGAAGTCGATCACGCTGGTCGGCAGCGGCCAGTCCGCCGCCGAGATCTACCTGGACCTGCTGAGCGAGATCGACGTCCACGGCTACCGGCTGAACTGGGTGACCCGCTCCCCGCGGTTCTTCCCCCTCGAATACACCAAGCTCACCCTGGAGATGACGTCCCCGGAGTACGTGGACTACTACCACGCGCTGCCCGAGGACACCCGCTACCGCCTCACGGCCGAGCAGAAGGGCCTCTTCAAGGGCATCGACGGCGACCTGATCAACGAGATCTTCGACCTGCTCTACCAGAAGAGGCTCGCCGGTCCGGTCCCCACCCGCCTGCTCACCAACTCGGCGCTGACCGAGGCCCGGTACGCGGACGGCACCTACACGCTGGGCTTCCGCCAGGAGGAGCAGGGCAAGGACTTCGAGATCGAGACCGAGGGCCTGGTCCTCGCCACCGGCTACCGCTACACCGAGCCGGAGTTCCTCAAGCCCGTCCGGGACCGCCTCCGCTACGACTCCCGCGGCAACTTCGACATCGGCCGCAACTACGCCGTCGACGTCACGGGAAGCGGCGTGTTCCTACAGAACGCGGGGGTCCACGCGCACAGCGTCACCAGCCCCGACCTGGGCATGGGCGCCTACCGCAACAGCTGCATCGTCCGGGAGCTGCTCGGACGCGAGTACTACCCGGTCGAGCAGTCGATCGCGTTCCAGGAGTTCGCCGTATGAGCCGCTCGAGCACCACCACCACCGCCGTCGGGGCACTGACCCTGCGCCCCGTCGACCCGCTGACGGACGCCGAGCTGCTGCACGGCTGGCTCACCCACCCCAAGTCCGCGTTCTGGATGATGCAGGACGCCCGGCTGGTGGATGTCGAGCGGGCCTACATGGAGCTGGCCGCCGACGAGCACCAGCAGGCCCACCTCGGCCTGCACGACGGCGTCCCGGCCTTCCTGATGGAACGCTACGACCCCGCCCACCGCGAACTGGTCGGGCTGTACGAGCCCGAGCCGGGCGACGTCGGCATGCACTTCCTGGTCGCGCCGACCGACCGGCCCGTGCACGGCTTCACCCGGGCCGTGATCACCACCGTGATGGCCGAGCTGTTCGCCGACCCGGCGACCCGGCGGGTCGTCGTCGAACCGGACGTCACCAACACCGCCGTCCACGCCCTGAACGCAGCCGTCGGATTCGTGCCCGAGCGCGAGATCCAGAAGCCGGAGAAGAAGGCGTTGCTGAGCTTCTGCACCCGCGAGCAGTTCGCGAAGGCGGTGTCCGCATGAGCCTCGCCGACGCCGTCGCCCACCTGTCCCCCGAACGCTGGGAGGAGGCCAACCGCCTCCTGGTCCGCAAGGCACTGGCCGAGTTCACCCACGAGCGGCTGCTGACCCCCGAGCGGGAGCCGGACGCCGGGGGCGGGCAGACGTACACCGTCCGCAGCGACGACGGCCAGACCGCGTACCGCTTCACCGCCACCGTCCGCGCCCTGGACCACTGGCAGGTGGACGCCGGCTCGATCACCCGCCACCGCGACGGCGCCGAACTTCCGCTCGCCGCGCTGGACTTCTTCATCGAGCTGAAGCAGACCCTGGGCCTGAGCGACGAGATCCTCCCGGTGTACCTGGAGGAGATCTCCTCCACCCTCTCCGGCACCTGCTACAAGCTGACCAAGCCGCGGCTCACCTCCGCCGAGCTGGCCCGCAGCGGCTTCCAGGCCGTCGAGACCGGCATGACCGAGGGCCACCCCTGCTTCGTCGCCAACAACGGGCGCCTCGGCTTCGGCATCCACGAGTACCTGTCGTACGCCCCCGAGACCGCGAGCCCGGTCCGGCTGGTGTGGCTGGCCGCGCACCGCTCGCGGGCCGCGTTCACGGCGGGCGTGGGCATCGAGTACGAGTCCTTCGTCCGCGACGAACTGGGCGCGGCCACCGTCGACCGCTTCCACGGCGTGCTGCGCGAGCGCGGCCTGGACCCGGCCGACTACCTGCTCATCCCGGTCCACCCCTGGCAGTGGTGGAACAAGCTCACCGTCACCTTCGCCGCCGAGGTCGCCCGCGGGCTCCTGGTCTGCCTCGGCGAGGGCGACGACGAGTACCTGGCCCAGCAGTCCATCCGCACCTTCTTCAACGCCTCGCACCCCGAGAAGCACTACGTGAAGACGGCCCTGTCCGTCCTCAACATGGGCTTCATGCGCGGTCTGTCGGCGGCGTACATGGAGGCCACCCCGGCCATCAACGACTGGCTCGCCCGGCTGATCGAGGGCGACCCGGTGCTGAAGGAGACGGGGCTGAGCATCATCCGGGAGCGGGCGGCCGTCGGCTACCGGCACCTGGAGTACGAGCGGGCCACCGACCGCTACTCGCCCTACCGCAAGATGCTGGCGGCGCTGTGGCGGGAGAGCCCCGTGCCGTCCCTCCGGGACGGGGAGACGCTCGCCACCATGGCCTCCCTGGTCCACGTGGACCACGAGGGCGCCTCCTTCGCGGGCGCGCTGATCGAGCGGTCCGGGCTCACCCCCGCCGAGTGGCTGCGGCACTACCTGCGGGCCTACTACGTCCCGCTGCTGCACAGCTTCTACGCCTACGACCTGGTGTACATGCCGCACGGCGAGAACGTGATCCTCGTGCTGGAGGACGGGGTGGTGCGGCGGGCGGTCTACAAGGACATCGCCGAGGAGATCGCGGTGATGGACCCGGACGCGGTGCTGCCGCCGGAGGTCTCCCGCATCGCGGTGGACGTGCCGGACGACAAGAAGCTCCTGTCGATCTTCACGGACGTCTTCGACTGCTTCTTCCGCTTCCTGGCGTCGAACCTCGCGGGCGAGGGGATCGTCACGGAGGACGCCTTCTGGCGGACGGTCGCGGAGGTCACCCGGGAGTACCAGGAGTCGGTGCCGGAGCTGGCCGACAAGTTCGAGCGGTACGACATGTTCGCGCCCGAGTTCGCCCTGTCCTGCCTCAACCGGCTCCAGCTGCGCGACAACCGGCAGATGGTGGACCTGGCCGATCCGTCCGGCGCGCTCCAGCTCGTCGGCACCCTGAAGAACCCCCTGGCAGGCCGGTAGCCACCGGCCCCACGGACGGGCGGGCACCCCGGAGACGGTCCTCCGGGGTGCCCGTCGTGCCGTCCGGGTCAGGTCCAGGGCACCTGCGGCGAGCGGTAGTAGTCGATCCCCATCGCCTCCCAGCGCGGTGCCTGCTCGGCGAGCCGCACCTTGTAGGTGTCCCAGTCGTGCGTCGACGCCGGGGACCAGCCCAGCTCGGCGACGCCCGGCAGCCTCGGGAAGGCCATGAAGTCCAGCTGGTCCGGGTCGGACAGGGTCTCCGTCCACAGCGGGGCCTCGACCCCACGGACCGCCTCGGCCGGGGCGCCCGGCAGATAGGCGGCCGGGTCCCAGTCGTAGGACCGCTGCACCTCGACGTAGCCCGCCCAGGACAGCCCCAGCGGGGTGTCCTTGGTGTACTTCATGTCCAGGTACGTCCGGTCGGCCGGGGAGAGGATCAGCCCGGTGCCGTTCCTGGCGGCCGCGGCGACCTCGGCCTTCTCGGCGTCGCTGGTGCGGTCCAGGCCCCAGTACTGGACGAGCGCACCCTCGACCGGTTCGGCGCCGGCCAGCTGGTGCCAGCCGACGACCGTCTTGCCGTACTTGGCGACGATCGGCTGCACCCGCTTCATGAACGTCACGAAGTCGGCCTTCGGCGTGGAGTGCGCCTCGTCGCCGCCGATGTGCAGGTAGCGGCCGGGGGTGAGCGCGGCGAGTTCACCGAGGACGTCGTCCACGAAGTCGTAGGTGACCTCCTTGTCCACGCACAGCGTGCTGAAGCCGACCTTGGTGCCGGTGTAGAGCGGGGGTGCCACGCCGTCGCAGTTCAGCTCGGCGTAGGAGGCGAGGGCGGCGTTGGTGTGGCCGGGCATGTCGATCTCGGGCACGACCTCCAGGTGCCGGGAGGCCGCGTAGCGGACGATCTCCTGGTAGTCCGCCTTGGTGTAGTAGCCGCCGGGTCCGCCGCCGACCTCGGTGGAGCCGCCGTAGGTCGCCAGGCGCGGCCAGGAGTCGATGGCGAGGCGCCAGCCCTGGTCGTCGCTGATGTGCAGGTGGAGCTTGTTGTACTTGTAGAGGGCGACGCGGTCGATGTAGCGCTTGACCTCGTCGACGCTGAAGAAGTGCCGGGAGACGTCGAGCATGGCGCTGCGCCAGGCGTAGCGCGGGGTGTCCTCGACGGTGCCGCCCGCGACCAGCCAGGGGCCGGGCTGCGCGGTGTCCTTCTCGACGGCCGCGGGCAGCAGCTGACGCAGCGTCTGGACGCCGTGGAAGAGCCCGGCGGCCTTGCGGGCGGTGATGGTGACGCCCGAGCGTCCGCTGTCGAGGCGGTAGCCCTCGTCGCCGTACGGGCCCTCGGCCAGGCGCAGCCGGATGCCGCCGTGGCCGTGGGAGGTGACGGGCAGCCGGTAGCCCGTGGCGGGCCGCAGGAGGTCCGCGAGGTAGTCGCCGACACGGCGGGCCTCGCGCGACTCGTCGACGCCGATGTGGGTGCCGCGGGTGATGCGGTACGGGGCGCCGCCGGGGTCGACCGAGGCGGGGGCCGGGATCACCCGGTCCAGGGGGGTCGGTTCCGCGGCCGTCTTCCGGACCGGGGCGGCGCCGGTGGTCATGGCGCCGACCGCGGCCACCAGCAGCAGCGATCCCAGCAGCCGGGTGATGCGGGGAGTCGTTCTGTGGTGCCGTCGATGAGGTCTCACGTGCGCTCCCTTCGCGAGGTGTGCAATCAGGGGTCCTAGGAGGGGGGTTGGGGACGGGTGCGGACCACTCTCCCGCACCATCACCGCCCGCGGCGGCGATGAAACAATCCCCGCATGGCGGAAATCATCCAGAAGGACGGAACGTGGGTCTTCGACGGCGACGCCCTGCGGCTGACACCGGGGCGGGACAAGAACGTCAGTCTGCTCCGCAGGGAACTGGGTGAACTGCTCGTGCCGCTCGCGGCGTTGGCGGGCATATCGTTCGAGCAGGGGAAGAAGTCCGGGCGGCTCAGGCTGCGGCTGCGGGACGGCGCCGACCCGTTGCTGCACGCGGCGGGCGGCCGGCTGACCGAGCCGCACGACCCGTACCAGCTCCTGGTGGAGTCCGACCGGTACGGGGTGGCCGAGTACTTCGTGGACGAGGTGCGCAACGCGCTGCTCCTCGACCAGGTCCCGTCCGGCCCGGTGGACGCCTATCTGCTGCCGGGGCCCCCGGTGCCGCTGTCGGTGTCGGCCGGGGACGGGGTCGCGAGCTTCGACGGGGAGCGGGTGCGCCTGGAGTGGAAGTGGCAGGCGGAGGACGCCAAGTCGGCCGCGGGTCCGCGCACGCTGCCCCTCGCGGACATCGTCGCGGTGGAGTGGCAGCCGACGGTCGGCCTGGAGAACGGCCACCTCCGGTTCACCGTGCGGGCGGCGCCGAGCAAGGTGCCGCCGAAGTACGACCCCAACGCGGTGGAGCTGTGGGGCTTCAAGAAGGACCCGCTGATGGCCCTGGTGGCCGCGGCCGTCCAGGCCCGCCTGCCGCACCCGGCCGCCCGCGCGGCCCTGGAGGACGCCCGCGCGGGCGAGGACACCTCCACACCCGCGCCCGCGCCACGGGCACCGGCACCGGCACCGGCCGCCGAGGACGACCACGACGCGCTGCTGCGCCGGCTGCGGGAGCTGGGCGACCTGCACCGCTCCGGGGTGCTCACGGACGAGGAGTTCACCCTGGCGAAGCAGGCGGTACTGAAGCGCATGTAGTCAACGCGCCGCACAGCTTCCGCCTACACCTGCCCGATATCGGGCAGGATTCTTGCGCAAGCACCTCTCTTACTCCAGGATCTACCGGGTGCACGACGAACTCGTTGATCATCTGACGCGGTCCACCCCGCTGAGCCGGGGCGAGGCGCTGCGCGTGGTCCAGGACGTGCTCGCCTACTTCGACGAGACGACCGAGGAGTACGTCCGTCGCCGCCACCGCGAGCTCCAGGCCCAGGGCCTGGTGAACGCGACGATCTTCGAGCGGATCGAGGCGGAACTGAAATACCGGGCGGTCGCGCCGCCGGAGCTGTCGCTCCGTCAGCTGCGCCGCATCGTCTACGGCTGAGCGGCCGCCTGCGGCCGGAAGGCCCGTCTACGGCCGAGAGGCCGAAGAGAGACAGAGGTTTACGTATACATGTGCGGAATCGTCGGATACATCGGCAAGCGTGACGTCGCCCCCCTGCTCCTGGAGGGTCTCCAGCGCCTGGAGTACCGCGGGTACGACTCGGCGGGCATCGTGGTGACCTCCCCGAAGGCGGCCGGCCTGAGGATGGTCAAGGCCAAGGGCCGGGTGCGCGACCTGGAGGCCAAGGTCCCGGCGCGCTTCAAGGGCACCACCGGCATCGCCCACACCCGCTGGGCCACCCACGGCGCCCCCTCCGACGTGAACGCCCACCCGCACATGTCGGCCGACAACAAGGTCGCCGTCGTCCACAACGGCATCATCGACAACGCCGCCGACCTGCGCCGCAAGCTGGAGGCGGACGGCGTCGAGTTCCTCTCCGAGACCGACACCGAGGTCCTCGTCCACCTCATCGCCCGCTCCGAGGCGGAGAAGCTGGAGGACAAGGTCCGCGAGACCCTCCGGGTCATCGAGGGCACGTACGGCATCGCCGTGATGCACGCCGACTTCCCCGAGCGCATCGTCGTCGCCCGCAACGGCTCGCCGGTCGTCCTCGGCATCGGCGAGAAGGAGATGTTCGTCGCCTCGGACATCGCCGCGCTGGTCGCCCACACCCGGCAGATAGTCACGCTCGACGACGGCGAGATGGCCACCCTCAAGGCCGACGACTTCCGCACCTACACCACCGAGGGCACCCGCACCACGTCGGAGCCCACCACCGTGGAGTGGGAGGCCGCCTCCTACGACATGGGCGGCCACGACACCTACATGCACAAGGAGATCCACGAGCAGGCCGAGGCCGTGGACCGCGTGCTGCGCGGCCGGATCGACGACCGCTTCTCCACCGTGCACCTGGGCGGCCTCAACCTGGACGCCCGCGACGCGCGCGCCGTGCGCCGCGTGAAGATCCTGGGCTGCGGCACCTCGTACCACGCGGGCCAGATCGGCGCCCAGATGATCGAGGAGCTGGCCCGCATCCCCGCGGACGCCGAGCCCGCCTCCGAGTTCCGCTACCGCAACGCGGTCGTCGACCCCGACACCCTGTACATCGCCGTCTCCCAGTCCGGTGAGACGTACGACGTGCTGGCCGCCGTGCAGGAGCTCAAGCGCAAGGGCGCCCGGGTCCTCGGCATCGTCAACGTCGTGGGCTCGGCGATCGCCCGCGAGGCCGACGGCGGCATGTACGTGCACGCCGGCCCCGAGGTCTGCGTGGTGTCGACCAAGTGCTTCACCAACACCTGCGTCGCCTTCGCGCTGCTCGCCCTGCACCTGGGCCGCACCCGCGACCTCTCCGTCCGCGACGGCAAGCGGATCATCGAGGGGCTGCGCAAGCTGCCCGCGCAGATCGAGGAGATGCTGAAGCAGGAGGAGGACGTCAAGAAGCTGGCCGCGCAGTACGCCGACGCCCGCTCGATGCTCTTCATCGGCCGCGTCCGGGGCTACCCGGTCGCCCGCGAGGCCTCCCTGAAGCTCAAGGAGGTCTCCTACATCCACGCCGAGGCCTACCCGGCCTCCGAGCTGAAGCACGGCCCGCTCGCGCTGATCGAGCCGGCCCTGCCGACGGTCGCGATCGTGCCGGACGACGACCTGCTGGAGAAGAACCGCGCGGCCCTGGAGGAGATCAAGGCCCGCAGCGGTCAGATCCTCGCCGTCGCCCACCAGGAGCAGGAGAAGGCCGACCACACGATCGTCGTCCCGAAGAACGAGGACGAGCTGGACCCCATCCTCATGGGCATCCCGCTCCAGCTCCTCGCGTACCACACGGCCCTGGCCCTGGGCCGGGACATCGACAAGCCCCGCAACCTCGCCAAGTCGGTGACGGTGGAGTAGCCGGACCGGGCGCGGCCCGTCGGAGGTTGTTCAGGGAATGACCACCACGGGCCGCTTCGCCCGCTTGGCGAGCCGGCCGGCGACGGAGCCGAAGAGGCGGCCGACCAGGCCGTGGCTGGAGCCGACGACGATGGCGTCCGCCTCGTACTCCCGCCCCACCTCCTCGAGTTCGTGGCAGATGTCGCCGCCGCGCTCGACCAGGATCCAGGGCACCTCGGCCAGGTAGTCCGCGCACGCCAGCTCCAGACCGAGCACCTCGGTGCGGTGGTCGGGCACATCGACGAAGACCGGGGGTTCGCAGCCGGCCCACACCGTGGTGGGCAGCCGGTTGGCGACATGCACGATGACCAGGCCGGAGCCGAGCCTGGAGGCCATGCCGATGGCGTAGGCGAGAGCGCGCTCGCTGGAGGTGGAGCCGTCGAAGCCGACGACGACGCCGTGCTTGAAGGCTGGGTCGCACGACTGGCGTGGCTCGTCGGCCGCCAGGGGCTCGGCCGCCGTAGGTTCGGCGACGGGCCGCTTGCGGTCCGCGGGTTCGAAGAATTCGTGACCGGCCATGGCTGTCTCGGCGTTTTTATCCTCTATGGGGGACAACAGGGTGCGGCGGAGCTGTGTCCGGTGTGTGTCCGGGAATGGTCTTCCCAAGCCCATACCCCCAAGGGTACGGCGGCACGCCTCCTTCGCCCAGATCCCGCGGAGGGTCCCCCGCGGGATTCACCGGAGCATGCCCGAGAGGGCGCCCGTAACGCAATGGTTGCTGCTCTGTACAGGCGGTTTGCACAGGATTCAACTGTCCGTGACCGGTCGTGACCGACGCGCCGCGCGGGCGTTGATCTCCATGCCGCCACCCCAGGGAGCACCCGTGCCAGGATCGCACCACCGCGCCGAACCGACGTCCGGCCCGTCCGGCCGGGACGGCGTCACCGATCTCGTCCGCTGGGCCGCTTTCAGTTGCTTCCTCGTCCCCGTCGCGCTCCTCTGGTACGGCGCCTCCTTCGCGGGCGCTGCCGGCACGGCCCTGGGCCTGGCCGCCGTCACCGGCGTGTGCCGTCTGCTGCTGCGGCGTTCCGAGCGGGTGGCGGCCCGGCCGCGGGCTCGCAGGGGTGGTCGGCACGCTGGGGAAAACACACCGGTCGACTGACCGGTTTCCGCGCACAGTTCCGCTTCTTTTCAGCCAACTTCCCAAGGTGGCGCATCCGCACCCCCCACCACCCCCAAACCCCCGTTCCACCTGCACGGAAAGGGTCTCGGGACCCCTTCGCACCCTACGTGGATTGGCCACTGACACAAGGCGCACTTCCCAGGGGCGCCCCGGAGTGCAACGCTTCGTGATCGACTGCTTCACGCCAAGTTGCCATGTCGACAATGTCCCAAGTGCCGAACCAGCCACCTCGGCGCGGCGGGACACAGTAGATTCGATCTTGACCGTCTACGGCGGGGGACTCGTGCAGGACCGAGGGGAAACGTGTTGGAGCGACAGACCCGAAGGGTGAAGGGCGCCGCGACCACCGAGGGGGGCTTAGCAGTATGAGCCACGACTCCACTGCCGCGCCGGAAGCCGCGGCCCGGAAGCTTTCCGGGCGACGCCGCAAGGAGATCGTCGCGGTGCTGCTGTTCAGCGGCGGCCCCATCTTCGAGAGTTCCATACCGCTGTCGGTGTTCGGAATCGACCGCCAGGACGCCGGCGTGCCGCGCTACCGGTTGCTGGTGTGCGCCGGCGAGGAGGGCCCGCTGCGGACCACGGGGGGCCTGGAACTCACCGCGCCGCAGGGGCTGGAGGCGATCTCGCGCGCGGGCACGGTCGTCGTGCCGGCCTGGCGCTCGATCACCTCGCCGCCGCCGGAGGAGGCGCTGGACGCACTGCGCCGGGCGCACGAGGAGGGTGCCCGCATAGTCGGACTGTGCACGGGTGCCTTCGTCCTCGCGGCGGCCGGCCTGCTGGACGGCCGCCCCGCCACCACGCACTGGATGTACGCGCCGACGCTGGCCAAGCGCTATCCGTCGGTGCACGTCGACCCGCGCGAACTGTTCGTGGACGACGGCGACGTGCTGACGTCCGCGGGCACCGCGGCCGGGATCGACCTGTGCCTGCACATCGTGCGCTCGGACCACGGCAACGAGGCGGCCGGCGCGCTGGCCCGCCGGCTGGTGGTCCCGCCGCGCCGCAGCGGCGGCCAGGAGCGCTACCTCGACAGGTCTTTACCGGAGGAGATCGGCGCCGACCCGCTCGCCGAGGTCGTCGCCTGGGCGCTGGAGCACCTCCACGAGCAGTTCGACGTGGAGACGCTGGCCGCGCGCGCCTACATGAGCCGCCGCACCTTCGACCGCAGGTTCCGCTCGCTGACGGGCAGCGCCCCGCTCCAGTGGCTGATCACCCAGCGGGTGCTCCAGGCGCAGCGGCTCCTGGAGACGTCGGACTACTCGGTGGACGAGGTCGCGGGCCGCTGCGGCTTCCGCTCGCCGGTCGCCCTGCGCGGCCACTTCCGCCGCCAACTGGGCTCGTCCCCGGCCGCCTACCGGGCGGCCTACCGGGCCCGCCGCCCCCAGGGCGACCGCCAGCCGGACCCGGACACCACCGCCGGAGCCTCCCGGCCCCTCCCCCCGTCCGACCCGCCGGCCGCCCTCACCCCGGAGAACGCGGTCCCGTTCCAGACCCGCCGCACCGCCACCCCGATGCCGGCGGGCGCGGCGAGCGTGCCGGGGCAGCGCAGCGCACCGTGAGGTGAGGTGACGCGGCACTCAAAACGCCGGACGGGCTGTTCCAGCCCGTCCGGCGTTTGAGGACGAGGCCCGTTCAGGGCCGAAGCGGGGGCCTGGGGGCGGCAGCCCCCGGCAGGTCCAGCACGGACGCCGGGGGCCACATAAACAGGCGCCCCCCGTACAGTGGCCCGCATGAACGATCGCATGGTGTGGATCGACTGCGAGATGACCGGCCTCTCGCTGTCCGACGACGCGCTCATCGAGGTTGCCGCCCTCGTCACCGACTCCGAGCTGAACATCCTCGGCGAGGGCGTCGACATCGTCATCCGCCCGCCGGAGCGGGCCCTGGAGACGATGCCGGAGGTGGTGCGCGAGATGCACACCGCGTCCGGGCTGCTCGCGGAGCTGGACGGGGGCACGACCCTGGCGGACGCCGAGGCCCAGGTCCTGGCGTACGTGCGCGAGCACGTGAAGGAGCCCGGCAAGGCCCCGCTGTGCGGCAACTCGGTCGGCACCGACCGCGGCTTCCTGTTGCGGGACATGGCGACGCTGGAGGGCTACCTCCACTACCGGATCGTCGACGTCTCCTCGATCAAGGAGCTGGCCCGCCGCTGGTACCCGCGGGCGTACTTCAACAGCCCCGAGAAGAACGGCAACCACCGGGCGCTCGCCGACATCCGCGAGTCCATCGCCGAACTGCGCTACTACCGGGAGGCGGTCTTCGTCCCGCAGCCCGGCCCCGACTCCGACACGGCCAGGGCGATCGCCGCGAAGCACGTCGTGTCCGCCGGTTAGGGGCGCGGGCCCGCCGGGCGGCGCCCTCCGGAAAGCCGGGCGCGAGCACCCCTTCGGACCCTGTACACTTTTTCTCAGCCGGTCGGGAAACCCCGCCACGCGGGATTCGAGCACCGGCCTTGGTGGGTGTAGCTCAGCTGGTAGAGCACCTGGTTGTGGTCCAGGATGCCGCGGGTTCAAGTCCCGTCACTCACCCTGAGTAATCAGCCGGTGGCTCTCGCGAGAGCCACCGGCTGATTGCGTGAGAGCACTCACCACACGCGCACGGGGCACCGGCCGGGGCCGCGCCCCCCGGCACGCGGCCCCCGTACCGGCGTCAGGACGACCTGCGCTCCACCAGCTCCGTCGCCAGCACCACCTGGTGCCGTTCCAGGCCCCGTGAGACGGCCGGGCGGCGGTCGGCGATCTCGGTCAGGAGCAGGTCGATCATGGCGCGGCCCATCTCCTCGATGGGCTGGCGCACGCTGGTGAGCGGCGGCTCCATGTGGCGGGCGATGGCCGAGTCGTCGTAGCCGACCAGCGCCACGTCGTCCGGGATGCGCCGGCCCGCCTCGCGCAGGACCTGGCCGGCGCCCGCCGCGGTGACGTCGGAGGCGGCGAAGACCGCGTCGATGTCGGGGTGGCGGCGCAGCAGCTCGGCCATCGCGCGGCGCCCGCCGTCCTCGGTGAAGTCGCCCGGCTCGATCAGCGCCTCGTCCACCTCGTGGCCCGCCTCCCGCAGGGCGTCGCGGTAGCCGTCGACGCGTCGCTGGGCGCCGTAGACGGCGAGGTGACCGGTGATGTGGGCGATGCGGCCGCGGCCCCGGGACAGCAGGTGCTCGACGGCCGACCGGGCGCCGCCGTAGTTGTCCGAGTCCACGGACGCCAGCGGTTCGGCGGCCGAGCGCGGGCCGCTGATCACCGCGGGGATCTCCAGCTGGGTCAGCAGGTCCGGCAGCGGGTCGTCGGCGTGCACCGAGACCAGCAGGACGCCGTCCACCCGGTGCGCCGCGAGGTACTGGGCGAGCCGCTCCCGCTCCCGGTCGCTGCCCGCGAATATCAGCAGGAGCTGCATCTCGGTGTCGGACAGCTCCGAGCCGACGCCCTTCAGCATGTCCGAGAAGTACGGCTCCGCGAAGAACCGGGTCTCCGGCTCCGGCACCACGAGGGCGATCGCGTCGGTGCGGTTGGCCGCCAGCGCGCGGGCCGCCGTGTTCGGGACGTAACCGAGTTCCGCGACCGCCGCCTCGACGGCCGCCCGGGTCGCGTCGCTGACCCGCGGCGAGCCGTTGATCACGCGGGAGACCGTGCCGCGGCCCACGCCCGCGCGGGCCGCGACCTCTTCGAGGGTGGGCCGGCCACCGCTCCGACCACGCACTCCGTGGCTTGCCATCGGCTCCGCCTCCCGTCGTCACCCCCGCACTCTGCGGCTGGCCTGGAATTTAACAGGCCGGTCGGGTGTACTGACCGACTCCGGCCCCTCCCCGCGCGGTACGGGGGTGTCTCCGCGTCGCTCGCAACGTCCAGTTAACAGGCCGATAACTGAACGCAATTCGTCGCGTCCGTTCCCTTGACACCCCCGCCCGGACCGACGACTCTTCAACACATCACTTGTGGGAGCGCTCCCACACTACCTGGCACTTACACATCCCGCACGTTCCCCGCCCGAGCCGCAGCGACGAACGAAACACATGAAGCAGCGAGTCCAACCATGTAGTTGGCCGGGGGGTCGGCACGTCAGGGCAACAGGAGGACGCAATGCGAGCAGCACGCAGAGGATCGGCCCGCAGGGTGGTGGTCATGGCGGCCATCGCGTCGCTGGGCGCCGGGCTGCTGGCCGGCTGTGCCGACGACGGGAACGACGAGGACAGCTCGTCGTCGGGCGACAGCAGCGGCAAGACCACCATCACCCTCGGTCTGTTCGGGACGATGGGCTTCAAGGAGGCCGGTCTCTACGAGGAGTACGAGAAGCTCAACCCGGACATCAACATCGAGGAGAACGTCACCGAGCGGAACGAGAACTACTACCCCGCTCTGGTCAACCACCTCACCACCAACAGCGGCCTCCAGGACGTGCAGGCGATAGAGGTCGGCAACATCGCCGAGGTCGTCGCCACCCAGGCGGACAAGTTCGAGGACATGTCCAAGGCCGCGGGTGTCCAGAAGAGCAACTGGCTCGACTGGAAGTGGCAGCAGGCCACCACCAAGGACGGCGCCACGATCGGTCTGGGCACCGACATCGGCCCGATGGCCATCTGCTACCGCAAGGACCTGTTCGAGAAGGCCGGCCTGCCGACCGACCGCGAAGAGGTCTCCAAGCTGTGGGCCGGGGACTGGAACAAGTTCATCGAGGCCGGTGAGAAGTACAAGAAGGGTGCCGGCAAGGACACCTACTTCATGGACTCCCCCGGCGGCCTGATCAACGCCGTCCTCAGCAGTGAGGACGAGAAGTTCTACGACTCCTCCGGCAAGGTCATCTACAAGACCAACCCGGCCGTCAAGGACGCCTTCGACCTGACCGCCGAGGCGGCCGAGAAGGGACTGGTCCAGTCGCAGACCCAGTTCCAGCCGGCCTGGGACCAGACCATCTCCAACAGCCTGTTCGCCACCGTCGCCTGCCCGCCGTGGATGCTCGGCACCATCAAGGCCAAGTCCCAGCCGGACTCCGCCGGCAAGTGGGACGTCGCCCAGGCCCCCAAGGCCGGCAACTGGGGCGGCACCTTCCTGGGTGTGCCCAAGGGCGGCAAGCACGTGAAGGAGGCGCAGAAGCTGGTGACCTGGCTGACCGCGCCCGAGCAGCAGGCCAAGCTCTTCTCCAAGATGGGCAGCTTCCCGAGCGCGCCCGCCGCGTACAAGCTTCCCCAGGTGACCGGCGGCAAGAACGACATGACCGGTGACGCGCCGATCGGCGAGCTGTTCGCCAAGGCCGCCGAGCAGATCCCGACCCAGGTGATCGGCCCGAAGGACCAGATCGTCCAGCAGGGTCTGACGGACAACGGCGTCATCCTCGTCACCCAGGGCAAGTCCGCCAAGGAAGCCTGGGACAACGCCGTGAAGACCATCGACAACAACCTGGAGAAGTGACCGGAATGACCACCCGGCACGACACCGCCGCGTCCCCCGTCAAGGGGGGCGCGGCCCCGGGCCGCCCGCCCGGCGGCAGGGCGTCCGCGGAGGCGGACCGCAAGAAGCGGGCCAAGCTCTCCCGCCGCTGGCAGCGGGACATCCGCTGGAGCCCGTACGCGTTCGTCTCGCCGTTCTTCCTGCTCTTCGTCGCCTTCGGCCTGTTCCCGCTGATCTACACCGGCTGGGCCTCGCTGCACACGGTGGAGCTGACCGCGCCCACCGACATGAAGTGGACGGGCCTGGACAACTACACCCGCATCTTCGACGACGAGTTCTTCTGGAACGCCGCGAAGAACACGCTGTGGATCGGCATCATCTCCACGGTGCCGCAGCTGCTGATGGCGATGGGCCTGGCGCACATCCTCAACTACAAGCTGCGCGCCTCGACCTTCTACCGGGTCGTGATGCTGGCGCCGTACGCGACGTCGATCGCGGCGGCCTCGCTGGTCTTCGTCCTGCTCTTCGGCCGCGACTACGGCATGATCAACTGGGCCCTCGACCTGGTGGGCCTGGACAAGATCGACTGGCAGAACGGCTCGTGGGCGTCGAAGTTCGCCGTGTCCTCGATCGTCATCTGGCGCTGGACCGGCTACAACGCGCTGATCTACCTGGCCGCGATGCAGGCGATCCCGCAGGACCTGTACGAGTCGGCGGCGCTGGACGGCGCGAGCCGCTGGCGGCAGTTCATCCACGTCACGCTGCCCTCGCTGCGTCCGACGATCCTGTTCACGGTCGTCGTGTCGACCATCGGCGCCTCGCAGGTCTTCGGCGAGCCGCTGCTGTTCGACGCGAACAAGGGTGCCTCGGGCGGTTCCCAGCACCAGTTCCAGACGCTCGGCCTGTACCTGTACGAGCAGGGCTGGGTCAACCAGCACCTGGGCCGCGCCTCCGCGATCGCCTGGGCGATGTTCCTGATCCTGATCGTGATCGGGGTCCTCAACGCCGTCATCTCGCGCCGGCTGCGCGCCAGTAGTTAAGGAGAACCGGCCGTGACGACGACCATGACGAAACCCCCGGCCGACGCGGCACCCGAGCCGCCCCGCAAGGGCAAGGGCCGACGAGGCTCCAAGTCCTCCCGGGCCGGCGGACACCTGCACGCGGGGCCGATCGCCTACATCATCCTCGCCCTGTTCACCATCGGCTCGCTGTTCCCCCTGGTGTGGACGGCGATCGCCGCCTCGCGCGACAACCAGCGCCTCGCCCAGACGCCGCCGCCCTTCTGGTTCGGCGGCAACCTGTTCGACAAGCTGGAGATCGCCTGGAACGACGCCAACCTCGGCGAGGCGTTCCTCAACACCACCATCGTGGCCGGGATCTCGGCGTTCACGATCGTCTTCCTGTCGACGATCGCCGGGTTCGCCTTCGCCAAGCTGCGCTTCCGCGGCCGCAACGCGCTGATGCTGATCGTCATCGGCACGATGATGGTGCCGCCCCAGCTGAGCATCATCCCGCTGTACATGATGGTCGCGAAGCTGGACTGGTCCGACCAGCTCCAGGCGGTGATCCTGCCGTCCCTGGTGAACGCGTTCGGCGTGTTCTTCATGCGGCAGTACCTGCTCCAGGCGCTGCCCGACGAGATCATCGAGGCCGCGCGCGTGGACGGCGCCAGCAGCTGGCGGGTGATCTGGCACGTGGTGTTCCCGGCGGCGCGCCCCGCGATGGCCGTGCTCGGCATGCTGATGTTCGTGCAGTCCTGGAACGACTTCCTGTGGCCGTTCCTGGTGCTGACGCAGAACGGCAGTCCGACCGTGCAGGTCGCCCTCGCCGGACTGGGCCGCGGCTACACCCCGGACCAGTCCCTGATCATGGCCGGCGCGCTGCTCGGCACGCTGCCGCTGCTGCTGGTGTTCGCGATCTTCGGCAAGCAGATCGTGGGCGGCATCATGCAGGGCGCCGTCAAGGGATGACCGCCGTCCCGGGGGCCGGGCCACCGCAGTCCCGGCCCCGCCTTCCCCCCTCGTACCTCCACGTGTCGGTCGTCCACGAACCGACCTGCCACGACCCGCAATGGGAGCGCTTCCATGCCTGAGTCCGCAACGCCGGCGACCCCGGTGACCTTCCCCCCCGCCTTCCTCTGGGGCGCCGCCACCTCGGCGTACCAGATCGAGGGCGCGGTGCGGGAGGACGGCCGCACCCCCTCGATCTGGGACACCTTCAGCCACACGCCCGGGAAGACGGCCGGCGGGGACACCGGGGACGTCGCTGTCGACCACTACCACCGCTACCGCGACGACGTGGCGCTGATGAAGGACCTGGGCCTCGGCGGCTACCGCTTCTCGGTCTCCTGGACCCGGGTGCAGCCGACCGGCCGCGGCCCCGCCGTCCAGCGCGGCCTGGACTTCTACCGCCGCCTGGTGGACGAGCTGCTGGCCGCCGGGATCAAGCCGGCCGTCACCCTCTACCACTGGGACCTGCCGCAGGAGCTGGAGGACGCGGGCGGCTGGCCCGAGCGCGACACGGCCTACCGGTTCGCCGAGTACGCGCAGATCGTCGGCGAGGCGCTCGGCGACCGGGTGGAGCAGTGGATCACGCTGAACGAGCCGTGGTGCGCCGCCTTCCTGGGCTACGCCTCCGGGGTGCACGCCCCCGGCCGCACCGACCCGGCGGCCGCGCTGCGCGCCGCGCACCACCTGAACCTGGCGCACGGCCTGGGCACGGTCGCGCTGCGTTCGGTGATGCCGGCCCGCAACTCGGTGGCGATCAGCCTCAACACGTCCGTTGTACGGCCGCTCTCGCAGACCCCGGCCGACCTGGCGGCGGCCCGGAAGATCGACGACCTGTCCGGCGGGATCTTCCACGGCCCGATCCTGCACGGCGCCTACCCGCAGTCGCTCCTGGAGGCCACCGCGCCGGTGACGGACTGGTCCTACGTCCAGGACGGCGACCTGGGCCAGATCCGCCAGCCGATCGACGCGATCTGCCTCAACTACTACACGCCCACGGTGGTGTCGGCAGCCGACGCCGACTCGCGTGCGCCGCGCGCCGACGGCCACGGCGCGAGCGACCACTCGCCGTGGCCCGCGGCGGACGACGTGGCGTTCCACCAGCCGCCGGGCGAGCGCACCGAGATGGGCTGGAGCGTCGACCCGACCGGCCTGCACGAGCTGATCATGCGGTACAACCGCGAGGCTCCCGGCATGCCGCTGTACATCAGCGAGAACGGCGCGGCCTACGACGACAAGCCCGGCGCGGACGGCTCGGTGCACGATCCCGACCGCGTCGCGTACCTGAACGGCCACCTCGCCGCGGTCCGGCAGGCCATCGCCGACGGCGCCGACGTCCGGGGCTACTACCTGTGGTCCCTGCTGGACAACTTCGAGTGGGCGTACGGCTACGAGAAGCGCTTCGGCGCGGTGTACGTCGACTACGCCTCCCAGCAGCGCACCCCGAAGTCGAGCGCCCTGTGGTACGGCCGGGCGGCCCGCACGGGGACGCTGCCGCCGCTGGACGCGGTCGGGTAACCCCTCCGGGGAGCGAAACGGGGGACTGAAGCGGGGCGCGGCATCCCACGGGGGGATGCCGCGCCCCGCTCGTAGGGCCGGTGTGGGGCCCGGCCCTACGGGGAGGGAGCCCGGCCTACTCGTAGGCGGCGAACGCCTTGGCGAAGGCGTTCGGCTCCTGGTCCACGGAGCTGCACGTGGCGTCGGCCGAGGGCTTCGGGCCGCCGGGGCAGGCCTTGTCGCGGGTCGCGGACCACATGGACAGGGCGCCCAGGCCCTTGGACCGGGCGAACTCCACCAGCTGGGTGGCGTCGTCGACCTGGAAGACCTCGCTGGCGACGTCGTTGACGCCGATCATCGGGGTGACGGCGACCGTCTTCCAGGCGTCCGCGTCGGACCGGCCGAGGACGCCCTTGACCTGGGCCTGGGTGGCGGTGGCGGCCTGCTCGGCGTAGGTGCCCATGTCGCCGCTGTACGCGGGGCCGTAGTCCATCGCCATGATGTTGACGGCGCCGATGTCCACGCCGTTCTTCTTCGCGTCGGCGAGGAGGTCGACGCCCGCCTGGGTGAGGCCCTCGGGCATCACCGGGAGGGTGAAGGAGACGTCCAGGCCGGGGTGCTCCTTCTGGAGCGCGGCGATCGCCTGGGCGCGGCGGGTGTTGGCGGCCGTGTCGGGCAGTGCGCCGCCCTCGACGTCGAAGTCGACCTTGGTGAGCCCGTAGGCGTCGACGACCTTGCCGTACGCCGCCGCCAGCGCGTCGGCCGACGTGCAGGTCGTGCCCAGTTCGGAGCCGGAGGCGCCGCCGAAGGAGACCCGGACGTCGCCGCCCTTCGCGCGCAGGTCGCCTATCTGGTGCGCGACGGCGTCGCTGCCGAGGTCGGTGACGCCGCCCCACTTCGGGGTGCAGCCGCCGCCGTCGGTGACGAAGGCGAGGTTGTACTCCTTGACGCCGGTCGCCTCGGCGTGCGCGAGCAGGTCGAAGGCCGGGTAGAGGGAGGTGTCGACGTACGGCGCGAAGCCGGCGCCCGCGTCGGTGCCGTTGCCGGGGGTGCCGGTGGGCGCCGGGGCTGTGCCGGTCGGGGTCGGCGTCGGCTCCGTGCTGTCGGTTGCCGTGGGGGTCGGCGTGGGCGTGGGGGCCGGGGGCTCGGTGGGGCGGCCGCTGGGCTCGGGGGTGGCGCCGCCGTCGGTCGAGCAGGCGGCGTCGTCGACGAGGCAACCGGTCGGGTCGGCGGTGCCGTTGACGACGAAGCCCACCGTGACGGACTCGCCGGCCTTCAGCCCGTCCGTGTCCCAGGCGGGCGGCGTCACGGTGACGTGCTGTCCGCCGACCTTCGACTCGGCGTTCCACAGGGAGCCGAGCTTCGCGCCGGAGGGCAGGTCGAACTCCAGGGTCCAGTCCGCCTTCGCCGCGCCGCTGTTGTTGGTGACGACGTACTGGGCGGTGTAGCCCGTCGACCACTCGCTGGTCTTCGTGTACACGGCGCCGACCGGGGCGGCCTGGGCGGTGCTGGTGAACAGCAGCGCCCCGCCACCGGCCACGGCCGCCGCGACGAGGGCGCCGATCGCCTTGTTCCTGCCACTGACCTTGCGTCGGTGCGTGCGCATCACGTGCCTGCCTTCGCTGTTCACGGTGCCCCCGCGCGGGAGGTGCGGGGGCGGGGTGGGGGTGAGCAGCACGCTAGCGACCCGGAAACGGGCAAAGAGCCTGATCCGGGCGGGCGTTGGCGATCTTAGGGTGGGCTTAAGGAAGGGATCGGGGCCGATTAATGGTGGTGGCCGGTCAGTGCTCGCGCCCGGCCCGGACCGCCGACGTCGGCGTCGGCGTCTGCGTCTGCGTCTGCGTCTGCGCACGGCGCTGCCGTCGTCGGCGTACCGTCCCCCGGTGTCCGCGCCGCACGGGCGCCGTCCGGCCGTCCAGCTGGATCCAGATCCGCACCTCGGTGCCGCCCAGCACGGAGGAGCCGATGCGCACGTCGCCGCCGGTCGACTCCGCCATCCGGCGCACGATGTCCAGGCCGAGCCCGGTCGAGCCGTCGGTGCCCGAACCCCGGCCGCGGGCCATGGCCGCCTCGGGGTCGGCTATCCCGGTGCCCGCGTCGGAGACCAGCACGATCACCGCGTCCTCGCCGTTGTGCAGGTCGACGGCGAAGGCGGTGCCCTCCGGGGTGTGCCGGAAGACGTTGCCGAGCAGCGCGTCGAGGGAGGCGGTCAGGTCGGCGCGGGCCACGGGTATGCGCACCGGCCGGTCGGCGCCGGCCACCCGCCACTTGCGACCCTCGTCCTCGGCGAGCGCCGACCAGAACCCCATCCGCTCCCGGACCACCTCGGCCGCGTCGCACCCGGCGCCCGGTCCGGCGGCGGCGGTCTGCGGCTTGGCGTCCCGGGCGGTGCGGATGATCGTGTCGACCTCGCGCTCCAGCTGCTCGACGGCGGCCCTGGTCTGCTCCGCGGCCGGGCCGTCGCCGAGCGAAGCCGCGTTGAGGCGCAGCACGGTCAGCGGGGTGCGCAGACGATGGGACAGGTCGGCGGCCAGCTCCCGTTCGTTGGCGAGGAGCTGGACGACCTGGTCGGCCATGGAGTTGAACGCGACGGCCGCGCGCCGCAGTTCGTCCGGCCCCTCCACGGGCACCCGCGCGCCCAGCTTGCCCTCCCCCAGCTCGTGCGCGCCGTCGACCAGGCGCCGCGCGGGCTGCACCATCCGTACGCCCAGCCGGTCGGCGACCGCGACCGAGCCGACGATCAGGGCGGCGCCGACCGCGGCCAGCACCGCCCAGGCCGTGCCGACGCCGTTGGTCACCTCGGACTCGGGGACGTACACCTCGACGACGGCGATCTGGCCGGAGCTGAGCGCGACCGGCTGGAGCAGGGTGGAACCGCCGCCCACCTCGGTGGTGGAGGCCCGTCCCATCCGCCGTACGGCGGCGATGTCCTCGTCGGTGGCGCGCTGCCGCCCGATGTCGGTGGCGCCCTCGCTCCGGTCCCCGGGCGCCGGTATGTGCACGGCCATCCCGGCGTCCGAACCGGCCGAGGCGACGACGCGTTCCAACTGCTCGCGGTCGGTGGTGATGGACAGGGCCGGGGCGACGGCGGCGGCCTCCCGTTCGGCGTTGGAGAAGGCGCGGTCGCGGGCCATCTCCCGGATGACGAGTCCGAGGGGGACGGCGAAGGCGACCACGACCATCACGGTGACCGCCAGCGAGACCTTGACCAGGGCCCATCTCATCGTGGTGGCTCCAGTCGTGGTGGCTCCAGCTTCACGCCGACGCCGCGCAGGGTGTGCAGATAGCGCGGCCGGGCCGCGGTCTCGCCCAGTTTGCGGCGCAGCCAGGACAGGTGGACGTCGATGGTCTGGTCGTCTCCGTAGGACTGCTGCCAGACCTCGGCGAGCAGCTCCTTGCGGGGGACGACGACCCCGGGGCGGCCGGCCAGGAAGGCGAGCAGGTCGAACTCGCGGCGGGTCAGGTCGAGGGCCGCGCCGTCCAGTTCGGCCTGGCGGCGCAGCGGGTCGACGGTGAGGCCGCCGACCCGCAGGACGGTGGGCGCCGCCGCCTCGGGGGCACCGCCGCGGGCACGGCGCAGGACGGCCGCCATCCGGGCCGACAGGTGCTCCACGGAGAACGGCTTGGTGAGGTAGTCGTCCGCGCCCGCGTTCAACAGCCGTACCGTCTCCGCCTCGTCGTCCCGGGCGGTGGCGACGATCACCGGCACGTCGGTGATGCCGCGCAGCATCTTCAGTGCCTCGGAGCCGTCCAGGTCGGGCAGTCCGAGGTCCAGGATCACCACGTCGAACCGGAAATGGGCGACCTCGCGCAGCGCCTCCAGTGCCGTGCCCACGCTGCGCACGGTGTGCGAGGCGTCGGTCAGCTGCCGGATGAGCGCCGAGCGTACGAACTGGTCGTCCTCGACCACGAGCACACTTGCCATGGGCGGCACCGTACGCCATACGGACCGACCCGGTCGGGGCCTGTGGACAACTCCGCCCCGACCCGCGTCACACCGCTTTCGGGCGACACGCACGGGGCGGGTGAGGCAGTATGGCCGCGATGCGCAGAGGACTCGTCCACGTGATCGCCTGGCTGCTCGCCACCGGCGCGGCGGTCACGCTGTCCTGGTGGGGCGTGCACACGGTGATGGCGGGCACGGCCTACGACGCGCCGCGGGCGCTGCCGATCACGGCGGCCGACGCGAGCGTGCGGGACGGGGAGAGCGACGGCGGGGAGAGCGACGCCGGGGATTCCCTGGCGTCGTCCACCAGCCGGCCGTCGCCCTCGCCGTCGCCGTCGGACAGCGCGTCGCCGACGCCGAGCCGCACGTCCCGCGAGCCCGGCCCCGCCCCGTCGCGCACCGCGCCGTCCAGCACCCCGCCCGCGGACCCGGCGAGCCCGGCACCCGACACGTCCGGCCGGGTCAGGAGTTACGACACCGACGGGGGTCGCGCGGTCTTCGACCTCGGCACGTCGTCCGCGTCCCTGGTGTCGGCGACACCGGGCGCGGGCTGGTCGATGCAGGTGTGGAAGACGGAGTCGTGGATCCGGGTGGAGTTCACCTCGGGCGCCGACCGGGTGTCGGTGTTCTGCACCTGGCACGACGGGCCGCCGCGGGTGGAGATCGGCAGCTACTGAACCGCCGCGCTCGGCAGTTGGCGGAGACCTACTCGAAGACGGACTCCGGCGGCGCGGGCGAGTCCACCGCCGCCGCGTCCGTCACCGGCGGGGCGCCCCCGGTGAAGTCGGTGAGCGCGCGGCCGTGTTCCACGCGCGCGGAGTGTGCGTCGGAGGCGGCCCTGCGGGTGAGTTCGGCGACCGGCAGCGGGCGGTCGGCGGCGACCAGGATCGCGTTGCCGAAGCGTTTGCCGCGCAGTACGGCCGGGTCGGCGACGAGCGCGAGTTCGGCGAACCGGGCGGCGGCGGTGGCGATCTGGCCGCGCAGGTGGGCCAGCGGCGGGCCGTCGGCGAGGTTGGCTGTGTAGACCCCGCCGGGCGCGAGCGCGCGCCGCACTTCGTCGAGGAACTCGGTGGAGGTCAGGTGGGCCGGTGTGCGGGCGCCGGCGAAGACGTCCGCGACGACCAGGTCCGCCCAGCCGTCGGGCACCTTGGCGAGACCGGCGCGGGCGTCGGTGGAGCGCACCCGGATCCGCGCGACGGGGTCGAGGGGAAGCTCCCGGCGGACCAGCTGGACGAGGGCGGCGTCGCGCTCGACGACCTGCTGGGTGGAGCGGGGGCGGGTGGCGGCCACGTAGCGGGCCAGGGTGAGGGCGCCGCCGCCGAGGTGCACGGCGTGCACGGGCCGGCCCGGCGGGGCGGCCAGGTCGATGACATGGCCGATGCGGCGCTGGTACTCGAAGGACAGGTACGCCGGGTCGTCGAGGTCGACGTGCGACTGCGGGGCGCCGTCGATCAGCAGCGTCCGGGCCCGGGGCCGGTCCCGGTCGGGCACCAGCTCGGCGCGCCCTCCGTCGACGTCCTCGACGACGGTTTCGGCGGCAGCGCGCCCGCGGCGGGCGTTCCTGGACTTTCCCATCGGTCCATTGTCCCGGTCCGTCGCCGGACCGGGACCGGCGGTGCTCAGCGGCAGCTGTCCGCGGCCCTGATCAGCCGGGCCGCCTCGCCCAGCGCGGCCCGCAGGACGGCGGGGTCGGTCGCCAGGTCCGCCTCGCCGGGCGGCAGCAGCCAGTCGGAGCCCTCCACGGGCGGCTCGGGCGCCGGGACGATGCTCAGTCCGCGGCCGTCCGTCTCCGTGCAGGTGCTGCCCGGCACGTCCCAGGCGGCGGCGGTGCCCGGCGGCACCAGGAAGCCCAGGGTGTCGCAGCCGTCGTCGTGGATGACCGGGCCCACCCCCTCACCGGCTCCCCGCCTCAGGATGTCGACCGCCTCCAGACCCTGCCGGGCCGGCACGGTGACGACGTCACAGGCGTCGCAGGGGGGAACGCTGACACTGGTGTCCATCCCGGCCTCCACCACGGAACTCCTCCTCGGACGAGCGGCTCGGGAGTCGGGGGCCTCCCGGTCCACCCGGTTCAACGCGGCGGTCCGTCAACGGCTACGGCCAAGGCCGCCGCAAAGGATGGCACTTCATGGCAGATCGTGGATGAGATATCCGGTTTGTAGCCAAACAGCGCGTGGCCGATCCGTCACAGCCGGTACGTTCTTGCTCGCCGGAAACAGGGCCGCCAGCGTTGCTCGCCCCTTTTCCCGGCATGGTTCGACGGTTCGCACGAGAGGACCCGGCCATGGCGTCGTCAACGGTGACCTCCGCCCAGCCCGAACGGCCACCGCGGCCGAACCTCGCCTTCAGGCGGTTGCGCGGCAAGCGCTCCCCGGCGGAGTTCGCGGCGGCGGTCCGCCGGGCCGCGCGCGAGATCGGCGAGCGGGTCAGCTGCGACGCGCGCTACGTCGGCCGGGTCGAGGCGGGCGAGATCCGCTGCCCCAACTACGCGTACGAGCGGGTGTTCCTGCACATGTTCCCCGGCCGCACGCTCACCGACCTGGGGTTCGTGCCCCGCTCGTCGGTGCGCGGACGCCAGGCGCGCTCCACGGGTGAGTCGCGAGGGGCGGGTGCGCCGTATGAGACGTATGACACGCGAGACCCGCACGACCCGCACGACCAGCACGACACGCACCACCCGCACCACCTGTACGAGACGCACGACAACACCGAGGAGAGCGACGTGCTGCGTCGCGCATTCATGACGAGCGGAGCCACGGTGGCCGCCGCCTCGCTGGGCCCCCTGGGACTCGCCTTCGACGCCGCGGCGGCCGAGCGCGTCGCGCGCCGGGCCGGGACGGGCGAGGCCGGCGCCCTCGAAGAAGCCGTCCGCCGGATCCGGCTGCTCGACGACCGGCACGGCGCGGACGGCCTCTACCGGCGCGCGGCGGCCCCACTGCGCACCGCGTACGCGCTCCTGGACGCCGGCGCGTCCCGGCAGGCGACCGCGGACCGGCTCTACACGGGCGCCGGTGAACTGGCGATCTCCGTCGGCTGGCTGGCGCACGACTCGGGGCGCTTCGACGACGCGCGCTCCCACTACGCCGAGGCTCTGGCCACCGCCCGGATGAACGGCGACGCGGGCCTGGAGGCGCACGCCTTCTGCAACATGGCGTTCCTGGCCCGCGACGCCGGCCGCCCGCGCGAGGCGGTACGGGCGGCCCAGGCCGCGCAGCGCGCCGCCCGCCCGCTGGGCTCGGCCCGGCTGATGTCCCTGCTCGCGCTGCGCGAGGCGGGCGGCTGGGCGGGGCTCGCGGACCGGGTCGGCTGCGAGCAGGCGCTGGTCCGCGCGCAGACCTTCTTCCAACGGGGCCCCTCGGACGCCGACCCCGAGTGGATGAGCTTCTACGGCGAGGCCGAGCTGGAGGGGCTCGAGGCGCAGTGCTGGTCGACCCTGGGCGACTGGCCGCGGGCCGCACGGCACGCGCGGCGGGCGGGCGATCTCCAGGACCCGCACTTCACCCGGAACCTCGCGCTGTACTCGGCGGAGCTGGCGGACGACCTGGCCCGCGGGGGCCGCCCCGACGAAGCGGCGGGGGCGGGCATGCGGTGCCTGGACCTGCTGGGCGAGGTCCAGTCCTCCCGCATCCACACGATGCTGGCGGGCACGGCCCGGGTGCTCCTCCCCCACCGCCGGGCGGCGGACGTCTCCGCCTTCCTGGACCGCCACGGAGCGCTGCCGCGACCGGCGTGACATCGATCGCGGGGTTCCGTGGGGTGGGTGCGCAACCCGGCGTGGCGGGGTGCCTCCCCCACTCTCGGCCCGGCCGTCAGCCGACCAGGTGCCCCAGGTCGTTCCAGCTCTCCACCGCCGGCTCCCCGTACGCCCACCCCAGCACCGACAGCGACGTCGGGTTCAGCCGTATCCGCGCGCCGAAGGCCACCGGCAGCCCCAGCCACCGGGCCCCGATCGCCCGCAGGATGTGCCCGTGGGCGAAGACGAGCACGTCCCGCTCCGCCTCCCGCGCCCACGCCACCACCTCGTCCGCGCGCGCGGTGACATCCGCCACACCCTCCCCCTCCGGGACCCCGTCCCGCCAGATCAGCCACCCGGGCCGCACGGCCTGGATCTGCTCCGGCGTCATGCCCTCGTACGCCCCGTAGTCCCACTCCTGGAGCGTGTCCCACGCGCGTGCGCGCTCGCCGAAGCCGGCCAGCTCGCAGGTCTCACTGGCCCGCACCAGCGGACTGGTCCGCACCTCCACGCCGGGCAGCCCGTCCAGCGGCACCCGGTGCAGCCGCTCGCCCAGCAGCTTCGCGCCGCGCCGGCCCTCCTCCAGGAGCGGCACGTCGGTCCTGCCGGTGTGTCTGCCGGACAGCGACCACTCCGTCTGTCCGTGGCGTGCCAGCAGGATGCGCGGTGCCATGAAGGGGCCCTTCCGGGAGAAATGTCTGAGGGGACCTCTCCATCATCCCGTACTGTCCGTGCGGGCAACCCGAGGGGCGGTGCCCGCGTCTATCCGGTCCGAGGGCGCTTGGCGGGGCCGTCGCGGCGAGGCCGTAAAGTGGCTCGCCCGTGTCCGTCCGGGCGTACGGGTGAGCGAGAAGTGAGAAGCGTGAGAAGGGGGAGGGCGATCGGATTGCGGCACACCGAGACACCGGGCACCGAGGCGGCCCCGCACCCTCGGCTGCGCTGGTGGACCGAGCTGCCGCTCATCGTCCTCGTCTACGCCTGCTACAGCGCGGGGCGCCTGCTCGTCCGGGGCGACGTCTCCGACGCCGTCGACCACGGCCTGGCCATCCTGGACATCGAGAAGGCGCTCCACCTCAACGCGGAGCACCCCCTCAACCGCCTCTTCACGCGCGAGCCGTGGATCGGCGTACCGGCGGACTTCTGGTACGCGTCGCTGCACTACGTGGTCACCCCGGCGATCCTGGTCTGGCTCTTCCGCTCCCGCGCGGTGCGCTACCGGGCCGCCCGCACCTGGCTGATGACGTCCACGTTCATCGGTCTCATCGGCTTCACCCTGCTGCCGACCTGCCCGCCCCGGCTGCTGGACGCCGGTCACGGGTTCGTCGACACCATGGCCCAGTACAGCTCGTACGGCTGGTGGGGCGGCGAGGCGAGCGCCCCACGGGGCCTGGGCGGGATGACCAACCAGTACGCGGCGATGCCGAGCCTGCACGTGGGCTGGGCGCTGTGGTGCGGGGTGATGCTGTGGCGCCACGGCGGCACGCGCACGGCCAAGGTGGCGGGTGTCGTCTACCCGCTGGTGACCACGATCGTCGTCATGGGCACCGCGAACCACTACTTCCTGGACGCAGTCGCCGGTGCGGCCGTGATGGGCGCGGGGCTGTTGCTGACGCCGTTCGTGCTGCGGACCGCGGAGCGGGCGCGGACCCGGCTCGCGGCCCGTTTCACACCGGCCGCGGCCGACTCCGCGGGCGCCTCCGCGTCCACCCCCGACTCCGCCCGGGACGACGCGGGTTCCGCGATTGTCAGTGGTGGATGCCAGACTTCCGCGGGTGAGCGATTTCCACGGCAGCGCGAGCAGCGGTTCCCAGCAGGGGCCGAGCCGGACCCCGCCCCCTCGGACGCCGGGGACGAGACTCCGGCACCGACTCGCTGAGCTGCGCGGTCCCGACGTACCGGCCAAGGCGCTGGACGCCCGGGCCCTGGCCGCCCTCGCCGCCAACCCGGGGTGCCGCCGGCGCGCGATCCTCGACGGCGCGGGGGTGGACAAGGCCGCCCTGGCCAGTGCGCTGGGCTCGCCGTCGGCCTTCGGGCAGTCGCAGTTCGCCCTCACGCGGGGCAACGCGTTCGAGGCGAAGGTCAAGGCGGACGGCGGCGCCGAGTTGCTGCGGCTCGTGCACGAGAGGCTGGACCGCGCTGCCGAACCGCCCGCCGAGGCCCGGGTGGAGGTGCCCGACCTGTCGGCGACCGGACCCGAGGGCCGTACGGCGCGCACGGCCCTGGCCCTGCGCGAGGCCGCCGGCACGCCCGGCGCGTGGACGCTGCTGGACCATCCGATGCTCGCCCTCGACGTCGCCGGTTCGCCCGCCTTCCTGGAGCCGGACGCCGTGGTGGTGCATCCGGACGGCAGCTGGACGGTCGTCGAGATCAAGTCCTTCCCCATGCTGGACGGCGCCGCCGACCCGGCGAAGGTGGGCGCCGCCGCCCGGCAGGCCGCGGTGTACGTGCTGGCGCTGGAGCGGGTCGCCGCCCGGCTCGACCCGGCCCCGCGCGTGCGCCACCGGGTGCTGCTGGTCTGCCCCAAGGACTTCTCCAACCTGCCCACCGCGTCCGCCGTCGACGTGCGCAAGCAGCGCGCCGTCACCGACCGCCAGCTCGCCCGGCTGACCCGCGTCGAGGACATCGCCGACGCGCTCCCGGAGGGCGTCTGCTTCTCCCCCGGGCTGCCGGCCGAGGAGCTGGCTGCGGCGGTCGAGGCGGTCCCGGCGGCGTACGCGCCGGAGTGCCTGTCCGCGTGCGAGCTGGCCTTCCACTGCCGTGCCGGGTCCCGCGAGGCGGGTGCGGTCACCTGTCTGGGCCGCCCGGTGCGGGCCGAGCTGGGCGGTCTCGCCACGGTCGAGGACGTGCTGGCCGCGGCCCGCGGGGAGGCCGGTGATCCGGACGACCCGGCGGTGGCCGCGCTGCGCAGGGCGGCCCGGCTGCGTGCGGAGGCACTGGCGACGGCCGGTGCGGGGACCGCCGGAGCGGCGGGCCACGGCAGCGGTGCCGGAACCGGGACCGGCGTCGGCGAGGTGTCCGCGTGTCGCTGATCACCACGCTCGCCCGGCTGGAGGCCGTGCGCACCGGCCGGGCCCAGCCCGCCGCCACCGTCCGGCACCGGCACCTGTCCGACCGTCCGCTGGTCTTCGTGCCGCTGACCACCGCCGGTGAGGCCGGGGCCCCGCTCGGCGCGCTGGTCGGCACCGACCGGGACGCGCCGCACCTGCTGGTCGTGCCGCAGCCCCGCGACCGCGACCTGCGCTTCGCGTTCCTGGCCGAGCTGGCCGACATCGTGCTGCCGTACGTCGAGGCGTACGCGGAGAGCGTCGAGGCCGCCGAGCGCACCGAGACCGACCCGCAGACGGGCAAGCGGGTCAAGGTCGAGGTCGACCTGTGCGCCGACGCCGCGCAGCTGATCGTGCCCAGCCGCGCGGGCGTCGACTTCGTACGGCTGCTGGGCCGGTCCATGCGCTTTCGGCGTACGGCGGAGCAGGACCCGCAGACCCCGCACCCCGCGCCGCCCCGGGTGCCGCTGCTCGGCCGGTGGCTGACCCACTACGGCGAGCGGGCCCGCGTGCCCGGCTCCTCCCTCCTGCTCGCCATGACCGACCTGCTGGGCCGGCACTGGGCGACCGGGCAGTCCACGCTGGAGGACCAGCACCTGGGGGCCCTGCTCGCGTGGATCGCGCCGGAGTTCTCGCGGGAGCCCGCCCTGACCGGCGCGGAGGCCGCCCGCCGGGCCGAGCTGGCCCGCGACGCCGACGGCCAGCTGCTGTGCCCGCCCGCGGGCCCGGCGACCGACCCGGCCTTCGACAACAAGCTGCTCGCCCCCGCCATCGAGCGCCACCACCGCGCCCGCACCGCGCTGGCCGCCGCCGAGGACGGCCTGGAGGCCGACGAGCGGCTCGGCGCGCTCACCGCCGCCGAGCGGGAGATCCGCGCGCTGGTCGACAGCCGTACCCGGCCCACCTGGGACGCGGTGTGGCGGGGCATCGACCTGCTGCGGGAGCTGCCCGAGGGGGCGCACGCCGAGGAGCGCTGGACCCGCGACCGCTGGTCGTTCACGTCCCACCGCGACCGCATCCTGGCCGGCGAGCCCCCGCAGCCGCGCCGCGACGACGCCGTGACCGCGGCGAACAAGCTGGCCACGCGCGAGCGCGAGCAGGCCCGTCTGGAGGCCCAGGAGGCGCTGGACGATCCGCTGGTGATGGCCGGGCGGCGGCTGTCCGGGGAGGCGTTCGCGGGCGAGGTCGTCGACGTGGTGATGGCGTACAGCGAGAGCAAGCGGCCCAGTCCGCGCCCGCTGGTCACGGTGCGCACGGACGACCGCCCGCACCTGGGCGAGCGGGTGAAGGTCTACCGCTCACTGGGCGGCAGGCCCCAGACGGCCGAGTACGTCGGCCTCGCGGCCACCGACGGCACCGACGGCACCGACGGCACCGACGGCACCGACGACGGGACCGGTACGGGGGCCGACGACGGCACGCTGGTCCTGCGGATCATGGACAAGATGGGCCGGGGCAAGGAGCCCGAGGCGGGGTCGGTGCCGGAGAAGGGCGACCTGGTCTGCTTCACGCTGTTCGAGCACGAGCAGCGGGGCGGTGCGAAGCTCCCCGACCCGGAGCAGACGCCGTGGACCCACGGCGGCCCGCCGGGTGAGGCGGCCGCCGTGCCGGAGGCCGCCGACGCCCAGACCGAGGAGGACGTGCTGTGACCGCCGAGGCCCTCGCCGCTCCCGCCGCCGCGGCCTTCGACCCGGGCGCCGAGGCCGCCCGCGCCACCGCGGCGATCCTGCGCGACACCCTGCACGGCACGGAGCGCGGTGTCGTCGTCGACTCCCCGCCCGGCGCCGGCAAGTCCACGCTCGTGGTGCGGGCGGCGCTGGAGCTGGCCGAGTCCGGCCGCCCCCTGATGGTGGTGGCGCAGACCAACGCCCAGGTCGACGACCTGGTGCTGCGCCTGGCCGAGAAGAATCCGGACCTCCCGGTGGGCCGCCTGCACAGCAGTGACGCCGACCCGTACGACAAGGCGCTCGACGCGCTGGAGAACGTCCGCAAGTCGGCGAAGGCGGCCGACCTCGCCGGGCAGGCCGTCGTCCTGTCGACGGCGGCGAAGTGGGCGCACGTCACGGTGGACGAGCCGTGGCGGCACGCGATCGTCGACGAGGCGTACCAGATGCGCTCGGACTCCCTGCTCGCGGTCGCCGGGCTCTTCGAGCGGGCGCTGTTCGTAGGCGACCCGGGCCAGCTGGACCCGTTCGCGACGGTGGGCAGCGAGCAGTGGGCGGGCCTGGCCTACGACCCGTCGTCCTCGGCCGTGACGACCCTCCTCGCCCACAACCCGGGCCTGCCCCAGCACCGCCTCCCGGTGTCCTGGCGGCTCCCGGCGTCGGCGGCCCGGCTGGTCTCCGACGCCTTCTACCCGTACACGCGGTTCCGCAGCGGCACGGACCACGGCGACCGGCGCCTGGCCTTCGCGGTGCCGTCGGACGGCTCGGGCCCCGACCGGGTGATCGACGAGGCCGCCGCCTCCGGCTGGGGCCTGCTGGAGCTGCCCGCCCGGCACACCCCGCGCACCGACCCGGAGGCGGTGCGGGCGGTGGCGGCGGTGGTCCGGCGCCTCCTCGACCGGGAGGGCCGGGCGACCTCCGAGCGCTCCCCGGATCCCGCACCTTTGACGGCCGCCCGCATCGCCGTGGGCACCGCGCACCGGGACCAGGCGGCGGCGGTCCGTGCGGCGCTGGCCGACCTCGGGGTGCACGACGTGACCGTCGACACGGCCAACCGCCTCCAGGGCCGCGAGTACGACGTCACGGTCGTCCTGCACCCGCTCTCCGGCCGCCCCGACGCCACCGCCTTCCACCTGGAGACCGGCCGCCTGTGCGTCCTGGCCTCCCGGCACCGGCACGCGTGCGTCGTGGTCTGCCGCGAGGGCGTCGGCGACCTGCTGGACGACTACCCGTCGACGGAACCGGTCCAGTTGGGGACGCTGGTGAAGTTCCCCGACGGCTGGGAGGCGAACCACGCGGTGCTGGCGCATCTCGCGGAACACCGGGTGGCCTGGCGGCCCTGACGCGATGCCGCCTCAGCCCATCAGGATGCCGGTGACGTCAGGGTGTCGTGGTCGGGCATGCCGCGGTAGTGCACGGCCCGCACGCAGGCCCCGGCCCGGCCTCACGTTCATGGACCGGGTCGAGGACCGTCGGCAGCGTGCGCACGAACGATTATGGCCGCCAGCCGTCCGACCAGTCGCCGCGCGGACTCCGGGGCGACGACCTCGATGTGCTCGCCGAACTGGAGCAGTTGCCGCACCCCGTCGAGCCCGCCGTACGCCACGGTCACCTCGGCCCGCCCGTCCTCCCCCGGCTCACCCACCGTCCTGAGCCGGGCGCCCAGGATCCGCCGGGCGAGGTCGAGGCTCACGACGTCGACGCGCGCCGTGACCACGACATGCTCCTCGCTCTCCAGGGCCTCACCCAACTCCCGGGCGACACCCGCGAGATCGGCACCGGCGCGCAGGCGGCGCGCGCCGTCGAGCACGGCCCAGCGCCGAAGCCGGGTGAGCGCGAACATCCGGGGCCGCCCGTCCCGGTCGGCCACGAGGTACCAGCGCCCGCCCCGCTGGACCAGCCCGTAGGGGTCGACCACGAGTTCACGTGCGGCGGCGTCCCCGCTCCTGCGGTAGACGATCCGCAGCCGCCGCCCCGTACGCACGTCCCGCACCAGCCCCGCGACGTCGGGCAGGGGCGCGGCATCCTCGAACCAGGGCCGGTTGTCGATCGCGATCACATCGGTCAGCGCGAGCGGCAGGTCGTCCCGGACGGGCGGCAGGGCCCGACGGGGCGTGAGCTTGCGCAGCGCCGACCGGGCGGCCGCCTCACCGCCGAGCTGACGGGCCCGGTCGAGGTCGAGCCCGACGGCCCGCAGCAGGTCCGCCTCGCCCCTCGTCAGTTTCGACAGGTCGGCCTGGTCACCGGGGAGCAGGCTGATGCCGCCGTACTTGCCCCGCTCGGTGACGACGGGAATCCCGGCGTCGACCAGCGCCCGGACGTCCCGCAGGACCGTCCTCGTCGACACCCCCAGCTCCTCGGCCAGCGCCTCGGCGGTGGTCCGCGGACGTGCCTGGAGGGCCGCGAGAAGCTCGATCAAGCGCTGCGGCCGGCTCATGCGACAGCTCCCTCATCCGAAGGCCCGAAGACCCGAAGACCCGAAGGCCCGAACACGACAACCCCTGTCATGTTCTCAGGCGAGGCTTTCACCAGCGGCCGAACGGCCCGCTCGGAAGGAGCCGATACCCATGTCCGCACCCAACCTCTTCCTCGTCTACGTCACCGACGTCGAGCGCGCGACCGCCTTCTACTCCGGCCTGTTCGCCATCGAGCCGGTCGTGACGACACCGCGCTACGTCCCCTTCGAAGTCGCCCCCGGCGTCCTCTTCGCCCTCTGGAGCGGCCGCGCGGACCGGCTCACCCCGCAGACCCCGCGCACCTCGGAGGTCGGCCTCATGGTCCCGGGCTCCTCGGCCGCCATCGACGCACTGCACGCCGAGTGGGTCGCCAAGGGCGTCACGGTGGTGGAGGAACCCCACGACGAGCCCTTCGGCCGCACCTTCGCCATCACGGACCCGGACGGCAACCTGATCCGGGTCGCGCCGGTCGACTAGGGGGTGTCGTTTGGATCTTGCCGGGGTCGCGGGGTCTGGCACGCACATCTGCGGCGTTGTCGTCGGTTGCCAACGCTCCGCGTTGTCGCCCTCCTCCGCCTTGCAGCTGCACGCACCAGACCCCGCTCGGGTCGGCCACAAGGCACCGTCGGCCGCGGCCGGCCTGATCCAAACGACACCCCCTAGAACCCGCCGGGCGAGCGCCCGCGGATGCCGTCCAGGAGGTACGTCGTGCGGCGGTCGTAGTCGTCCCGGGGCGGCCGCTCGCCGTGCTTGAGGGCGAGGGCGTTGTCGAGGACGAGTGCGTGGAGGTCGCCCGCCGTGAACTCCGGCCGCAGCGCACCGCGGGCGCGCGCCGCCGCGACGAACTCCTCGTTGGCCACGCTCCCGGCCCGGCAGATCTCCATGAGCTGCGGCGAGTGCGGATAGGTCTGCAACAGGACGTCGTTGAAGGCGGGCTGGCGGTACTGGAGGTCACGGATCGCGGTGAGGTAGTACGCGATCCGCTCGCCGGCGTCGTCGACGGTCCGCGTGCGGTCGATGAGGGCGAACAGCTCACGGGCGACGACCTCCTCGATGACGGCCTCGATGAGGCCGACCCGCCCGCCGAACCGGTTGAAGATCGTGGCCTTGCTCACCCCCGCCGCCCTGGCGACCTCCTCCAGCGGCACCGTCAGGCCCTGCCCCTGGAAGGCGCCGATCGCGGCGGCGCGGATCTGCTCGGAATTGCGCCGGGCGTCGGCACGCAGCCGGGGTCCCGGAGGCACCGCACCGGCCATGGTCCTCACCGTCTCTTCCTGTCTCCACCGACACAACTTGACTCGCCGAGTCAGCTTACCTACGGTCGTCGGCGGAGCGAAAGTGACCCATGTGGTCAACTTACGGGAAGGCCAGAAACATGATCGTTGTCACCGGCG
The DNA here is from genome assembly GCF_002188365.1 of Streptomyces sp. CS113. Lineage (NCBI taxonomy): Bacteria > Bacillati > Actinomycetota > Actinomycetes > Kitasatosporales > Streptomycetaceae > Streptomyces > Streptomyces sp. CS113. The sequence goes on along the minus strand of NZ_KZ195574.1, from coordinate 5,483,673 downwards.
CCACCGGTGGGCTGGGCGGCGCCACCGTCGAGTACCTCCTCGGGCGCGTACCCGCCGACGAGATCGGCGTCAGCGTCCGCGACACCGCCAGGGCGCGGCACCTCGCCGACCGCGGCGTGCGCGTGCGGCAGGGCTCCTACGAGGACCCGGCCGCGCTGCGCGACTCCTTCGCCGGTGCCGAACAGGTCCTTCTGGTGTCCGGCAACGACCCGGCCGCCGACATCGTCGGCCTGCATCGCAATGCCGTCGAAGCCGCGGTCGCGGCCGGCGTCCGGCGCATCGTCTACACGAGCCAGCAGGGCGCCGTCCCCGGCAACCCGTACCCGCCGTCGGACCTGCACATCGCCACGGAGGCGATCCTCGCCGACTCCGGCATCGCCTGGACCGCGCTGCGCAACGGCGCCTACGGCCCGCTCGACCAGGTACTCGGACCGTGGCAGCGGACCGGCGCGATCGCCCAGCCGCAGGACGGCCCCGTGCCCTACACCGACCGTGACGACATCGCCGAGGCCACCGCGGCCGTCCTCGCCGGTGACCGGACCCTCGACGGACCGGTCGACCTCACGGCGCCGGCCGCCGTCACCTTCGACGACGTCGCCGCGATCGCCTCCGGCCTCACCGGCCGCCGCATCGAGCGCCTCGTCCTGGACGACGAACGGTGGGTCGCCGACCAGGCCGCGGCCGGTGTGCCGGAGCAGCTGGCCCGGTTCATGCTCACCTGGTACCAGGCGGCGCGCGCGGGCCGCTTCGCCGGCACCGGGCCGCTGCTGGCCGACCTCCTCGGCCGCGAGCCCCGCACCGTCGCGGACCGGCTCGCGGCCGGCCTCGCCGCCTGAAGCGCCCGGTTCAGGCCGCGGGGAAGTCGGTGCCGGGGGCGGAGGCGGCGGTGGCGTCGAGGTTGGCCCGCAGGGCGTCGACCTTCGCGGTGGCGAAGGCGTGCGCGTCCGAGCCCAGCAGCTGACGCAGGGGGCCGCCTTCGAGACCGGCGCGCTCGATGATGGCGGCGGCGCCCTTGACCGGGTCCCCGAGCTGGCGGCCGTGCAGCGCGAGGTGGTCCTCGACCATGGCCCGCACCGCCGGGTAGTGCTCCGTGGTCGCGCCGGGCAGGCTCAGGGAGTCCGAGCCGAGGAAGGACGTGCGGAAGTAGCCGGGCTCGACGAGGGTGACCTCGATGCCGAAGTCCGCGACCTCGGCGGCGAGCGCCTCGCTCAGCCCTTCGAGCGCGAACTTGCCCGCGCAGTACAGGGCCCAGCCGGGCATCGTGGTCAGACCCAGGATCGAGGACACGTTGACGACCCGGCCCGCCCGCTGCTCACGCAGGACGGGCAGCGCCGCGCGCAGCACGTTCCACACCCCGACGACCTGGACGTCCAGCATGTCTCGTACGGCCTCGTCGGTGGTCTCCTCGACGGCCGCGAGGTGGCCGTAGCCCGCGTTGTTGACGACGACGTCCAGCCGGCCGAATCGCTCGGTGGTCCGCTCCACGGCGCTGCGGACCTGGCTCTCGTCCGTCAGGTCCACGGTCAGCGCGAGGAGCCGGCTGGTGTCGGCCGCGCTCCCCAGCGCGGCCCGCAGGCGCTCGGCGGAGCGGGTGGTGGCGGTCACGTTGCCGCCCCGGGCGAGCAGCTGCCGGACCAGTTCGAGGCCCAGCCCGCGGGAGGCGCCGGTGACGAACCAGGTGGTGGGAGCCGTGGGGGTGGCAGGAGCCGTGGGGGTGGTGGGGGCAGACATGGGTGTCCTCTTCCATGGGGTGCGCGACGGGATGCCGGACCGGGCTGCCGATCCGGCGCTGATTCGATCGTGGACCGCGCGGGAGCGGTGCCGAGGGCCATGGCGGGCCCTGTTCGCCCTAGGCCGCGCGGGGGTAGGACCGGCAGACCCCCTTTGGCGGGCCCGTCGTCGTTCCACGCGGGACAGACTGCTCCTATGACCCGCACCAACCGAGAGCTCGCGGACTTCCTCAGGCGCTGCCGCGCCCAGTGCGATCCCGAGCAGGCCGGACTGCCGCCGGACGACCGCGTCCGGCGCGTGCCCGGCCTTCGGCGGGAGGAGGTCGCCCGCCTGGCCGGCGTGTCCGCCGACTACTACGCGCGCCTCGAACAGGGCCGCTCCGGCAACCCGTCGCCCGCCGTGGTCGAGGCCATCGGGCACGCCCTGGGACTGGACGCGGCGAGCCTCGCCCATCTCAAGGACCTCGTCGGCATCGCCGCCACCAGCCCCCCGTCGCGCACGCCGAGCGTGCAGCGTCTGCGCCCCGGGCTCCATCGGCTGCTGGATTCCCTGGACACCGCCACCCCCGCGCTCGTCCTGGGGCGGCAGTCCGCCGTCCTGGGGGCGAACCGGATGGCCAGAGCCCTGTTCGCGGACTTCGACGCCATGCCGGCCGTCGAGCGCAACTACACCCGCTGGCTGTTCCTCGACGAGGACGCGCGCGACCTGTTCGTCGACTGGGACGTCCAGGCCCGCGCCGCGGTGGAGAACCTGCGCCTGGACGCGGTCCGCGCCTCGGACCGGCAGGCCACCGAGGCGCTCGTCACGGAGCTGAGGGAGCGCAGCGACGACTTCGACCGCTGGTGGCAGCAGCACCGCGTGCACCAGCGCACCCACGGCTCCAAGCGGCTGCTGCACCCCTTGGTCGGCGAACTCACCGTGGAGTACGAAACCCTTTCGCTCCCCGGCGACAGCGACACCACGCTGTTCCTCTACACCGCCGAACCCCGCTCGGCGTCCGCCGAGGCGCTGAGCCTGCTGGCCTCGTGGACGCTGGCCGGACCTTCGACGACCCCGGGTCAGTCGCGCGACTGACCCGCGGGCGTCCGGCCCAGAGACACGCGACCGTCCGGCCCAGAGACACGCGACCGTCCCGCCCGGGGGTCAGTGCTCCCGGGCCAGCGCCCCCATCAGCGCGTCCAGCAGACCGGGTGCCGCCTCCTGCAAGGCGTCCCGCCGCAGGCGGTGGCCCCGGGAGGGGCCGACCATGACCGGATGGAAGGCGCCCGCTTCCACCAGGATCTTGAAGTGGTGGGTCGCGGTGGACTTGTTCAGTCCCTCGTAGAGGTCCGAGCAGGGCGCTTCGCCGGCCGGGTCCGCCGCCAGACGGCGCACCATTTCCAGGCGTACGGGATCGGCGAGCGCGCGCAGCAGTTTCTGGACCGCGGCGACGGGCGGCAGCTGGTCCGAGGGGATCTCCCAGGGCGGCATCAGACACCCCCAAGTTTGACGAGCATCATACTTCTCCTTAGCATCCTCGAAGTACGACGCACATCCTACTTCCCCTCTCCCCTGGAGTCCTCGTGCGGGAACTCTCCCAGGGCCGCCGCCCCCAGTCATGGAGCTACCCGGCCCTCCTCGTCCTGCTCATGCTCGGGCAGGCGACGTCCGCCATCCCCTCACCGCTCTACTCCCTGTACGCCGAGAAGTGGGACTACCCGCCCGTTCTCACCACCGTCGTCTTCGCCGCGTACGGGGCCGTCGCGGTCGTCGCGATCCTGCTGTCCGGCGCCCTGTCCGACCGCTACGGCCGCCGGCCCGTCCTCCTCGTCGCCGTCCTGCTGCTGCTCGCCGGGCTCGCCGTCTTCGTGCTGGCCGCGGGACCCGCGTACCTCGTCGTGGCCCGGATGCTCAACGGCCTGGGCATCGGCGCGATCGTGGTCGTCGGCGGAGCCGCCCTGCTGGACGTGAGCCCCGAGCGGGCGGCGCGCAGCGGGACGCTCACCGCCATCGCCTTCAACGTCGGCATCGCCGCCGCCGCACTCGGCACCGCCGCCCTCGCCCAGACCGGCTTCCACCCCCTGCTCCTGCCCTACCTCACCGACGCGCTGATCGGCCTCGTGCTGCTCGTCCTCCTCTGGGTGATGCGCGAACCGCACCCCTCGCCCGGTACGGCGCCCCTGGGGATCCCGCGTCCGCACGTGCCCAAGGAGATACGCGGACGCTTCACCTTCTCCGTGATCGGCGCCGGTGCCGCCTGGGCCGTCCTCGGGGTCTGCTTCTCACTGGAACCCGCGATCGCCGCCGACGCCGCGAACGTGGACGGCCCGTTCTTCGGCGGTGTCGTCATCGCGGCCGTGACCCTCGCCGCCGCCTGCACACAGATCCTCAGTGCCCGCCGTCCGGCTCGCACGGTGGCACTCGTCGGCGACTCCGCGCTCGCCGTGCTCATGCTGGCCGGAGTGGCGGGCTTCGCGACCGGCAACGCCGTCGTCATCGTCGTCACCGTCGCCCTCCAGGGCGCCGCGTACGGGCTCGCCTTCGGCGGCTCCCTGCGCCACCTCACCGCCGGCATCCCCGCCGAACGGCGCGGGGCCGTCATGTCGATGTTCTACCTGCTCGCCTACGGCGCGCTCATCACGCCCACGCTCCTCGTCGGCATCGGCGCGACCGTCTGGGCCGACACCACGGTCTTCTTCGCCTTCTCCGTGCTCACGGCACTGCTCTGCGCCTCGGCGGTGGCCGTCGAGCGGGTACAGGCGCGCCGGCGCCGGCACACCGAGGCGGTACCGGCACCGGGAACGCAGGTGCGAGCGGCGAACGCCGCCGACTGACCGGCGGCCGCCCGTACATGGCCGTACCGTCGGACCGGAGCGGCTACCGAGGAGGCTTGCGATGCGCAGCGTGACCTATTCGATGAACGTGTCCCTCGACGGCTGCATCGTCGACGCGAACGGCGACATCGACTGGAGCGACCCGGACGAGGCCGTCTTCCAGTACTGGACCGACGAGATCCGCGAGGCCGGCGTCCACCTGCTGGGGCGGCGGCTGTACGAGACGATGCTGTACTGGGAGACCGCCGGGCAGGACGAGCCGCTCGGCGCCGCGGAGCTGGAGTGGGCCGCGCTGTGGAAGGCACTGCCGAAGGTGGTGTTCTCCCGGACGCTGCCGACGGTACGGGGCACCAACACCCGCCTGGCCTCCGGCACCCTGGCGGAGGAGATCGGGCGCTGGCGGGCGGAACCCGGCGAGGGCGACATCGCCCTCGGCGGCGCGGCCCTCGCCGCCGAGGCCGCGGACGCCGGCCTGATCGACGAGTACCGGACCATGGTCCACCCGGTGCTGGTCGGCGGCGGCACCCCGTTCTTCCCGCACCACGGACGCCGGGTGAACCTCGAACTCGTCGAGTCCCGCACCTTCGGCCGGAATGTCATCCTCCTCCGCCACCGCGTGACCCGCTGATCAGGGCTTCCCACACGGGGCGAGTCTCATGGGGTGACGACGGGGAAGTCGGGGTCGAAGTCGTCGAGAAGGCCGGCGAGCGTGTGCAGGACGGTTTCGTCGCCGTCGAGCGTGATCTTCCCGGCCTGGACGAGTGGGGGCGCGCTCGCGGGCTTGAGGAGGGTGGCGACGAGGGCGGCCTTGGGTCCGGCGACGGTGAGGCGGGTGTCGGGGGAGGCACCGGAGATGACTCCGGCGCAGCGGGTGCGGGCTCCGGCGGAGACGGTGACGCCGGTGCGGGACATCGACCCGCCGGAGGGCAGGGCCTGGAACAGGCCGCCGAGGAGGTTGGCGCAGCCCAGGGAGCGGAAGTCGCCGTTCATGTCGGAGCGGGTGCCGTCCGGGTTCGGCATCGACGGCCCGATCCCGGCGGCCTGCGCGAGCGCCACCAGTGGCACCGAGGTGAGCATTGCACTGATCGCGTCTCCCATACCTCACTCGGATCCTTGCGCCAGATGACCCCAAACCCTGGGCCGCCGTGATCGAACCGGCGGCAGGGATTCACGTGGGTCCTAAACAGCGGGGAATAACCGGAGACCCCCTCCTGTTACGTCGCGAAGCGACCCGTACGAGCACGTCAAGCACAGGAGGCACCCCACCATGCCCGAAGACGCCGCCGAGGAGATCCGGGGCACCGCCCACGGCACCGCTCCCGTCCCCCTCTCCGTACTGGACCTGGTGACCGTCGGGGCCGGCCGGACCGCCACCGACGCGCTGCGGACCGGCGTGGACATCGTGCGGCTCGCCGAGGCACGCGGTTTCCAGCGGTACTGGGTCGCCGAGCACCACTCGATGCCCGGCGTCGCCTCGTCCTCGCCCGCGGTGATCCTCGCCCACCTGGCGGCCCACACCGACCGCATCCGGCTCGGGTCCGGCGGCGTCATGCTGCCCAACCACGCGCCGCTCGTCATCGCGGAGCAGTTCGGGACGCTGGAGGCCATGGCGCCGGGGCGGGTCGACCTCGGTCTCGGCCGGGCGCCCGGCACGGACGGGGCCACCGCCGCCGCCCTGCGCCGCACCGACCGGCTGAACGAGGGCGCCGACGACTTCCCGCAGCAGCTCGCCGAGCTGATCCGGTTCCTGGACGACGACTTCCCGGACGGGCACCCCTACGCCCGTATCCACGCCGTGCCGGGGCCGGTGCAGGCCACCTCGCCGGGAGGCGTGCAGTCGGCGCACCGGCCGCCGGTGTGGCTGCTCGGTTCCTCCGGGTTCAGCGCGCGGCTGGCCGGCACCCTCGGGCTGCCCTTCGCCTTCGCCCACCACTTCTCGGCGCAGAACACGATCCCCGCGCTCGACCTGTACCGGGAGTCCTTCCGGCCGTCCGCCGTCCTGGACGCGCCGTACGCCCTCATCGGCGTCTCCGCGCTCGCCACCGACGACGAGAAGGAGGCCCGCAGGCAGGTGCTGGCGGCCGCGCTGAACATGGTGCGGCTGCGCACCGGGCGCCCGGGGCTGGTGCCGACGCCGGAGGAGGCCGAGGCGTACGACTTCAGCCCCATGGAGCAGGACTTCGTCCAGTCCTGGAACGCCAACGTCATCCACGGCACCGCCGACGAGGTCCGGGCCGGCCTCGACGACCTGCAAAAGCGCACCGGTGCCGACGAGCTGATGCTCACCGCCAACGCCCACGGCGGCGACGTACGCCTGCGCTCCTACGAGCTGATCGCCGACGCCTACGGGTTGCCGACGCCCGCCTGAACCCCGGCGGGGCCGCCGGGCCCCGCGTGGCCCAGCAGCGCGGAGATGCGGTCCGGTGCCACCGGCCGGGAGTAGAGCCAGCCCTGGCCGGTGTCGCAGCCGATGCGGCGCAGCCGGGTCGCCTGGTCCGAGGTCTCCACGCACTCGGCGGTGACGGTCAGGCCGAGGCGGTGGGCGAGCTGGACCATCGCCTCGACGATGACCTCGTCGGCCGGGTTGGCCACCTCGCCGGACCCCGCGTCGGACACGGCCGCGTACTGGAAGCCCCGGACGAACGCGCCGTCCAGCTTCAGCACCGAGACCGGCAGCCGGCTGAGGTAGGCCAGGTTCGAGTAGCCGGTGCCGAAGTCGTCGATGGCGATGTGCACGCCCATGTCGCTGAGCGCCTTGAGGACCTGGAGCGGGCGCCCGGCCGAGCCCATCACCGCCGACTCCGTCAGCTCCAGCTGGAGGAGATGGGGCGCCAGGCCCGTCTCCTCCAGGGTGCGGGCGACGTCCGCCACCAGGTCGGAGTCCCAGACCTGGCGGACCGCGACGTTGACGCTGACGAAGATCGGCGGCTCGTCCGGATGGGCCAGCTGCCAGCGGCGGGCCTGGTGGCAGGCGGTGCGCAGGATCCAGCGGCCGAGGGGAACGATCGAGCCATCCTCCTCAGCCAGTGCGATGAACCGATTCGGCGCCAGTACGCCGAACTGAGGATGATTCCAGCGGATGAGCGCCTCGACGCCCCGCACCCGGCCGTCCTCCATGCCGACCAGCGGCTGGTACTCCAGGGCGAACTCGCCGCGTTCGATGGCGGGCCGGAGCGTGGCGGCCAGCGCCTGGCGGGTCATGCGGTTGGCGTTGCGCTCGGGGTCGAAGAGGGTCCAGCGGGCCCGGCCGTCGGCCTTGGCCCAGTACAGGGTGGTGTCGGCGGCCTGCATCAGCGCGGTGGGGGTGGTCCCGGCGGTGTGGCGTTCGACGACGCCGACCGAGGCGGTGACCGACAGGCGGCGGTCGGACAGCTCGAACGGCGGCTGGAGGGCCGCCAGGACCGCCCCGGCCAGGTCGGCGAGCTGGTCGGTGCCGGTGGAGTCCTCCACCAGGAGGGCGAACTCGTCGCCGCCGAGCCGGGCCACCAGCGGGGCGCCCGACCGGGCGTGGGCGGCCTCCTCCGCGCACCTGGTCAGCCGTTCGGCCACGGCGGCCAGGAGCCGGTCGCCGACCCGGTGGCCGTGGGTGTCGTTGACGGCCTTGAAGCCGTCCAGGTCCAGGTAGCACACGCCGATCCGGCCGGTGCCGCCGTGCTCGTACGACTCCGCCTCCAGCGCGGCCGTCAGGCGTTCGAAGAACAGCGCGCGGTTGGGCAGCCGGGTCACCGGGTCGTGCATCTGGAGGTGCCGCAGCCGGGCCTGGAGTTCGCGCCGGGCGCTGACGTCGGCGACGGAGAGCAGCAGCCCCGGGGCGACCCCGTCACCGGAGTCCCCGGAGTCCCCGGAGTCCCCGGTATCGGCCAGCGGTTCGACCGTCACCTGCGCCCACAGGGAGTGGCCGTCGGCCCGCTTCAGCCGTCGGGTGCAGCGCAGCCGGGACCGGTGGCCGCGCAGCACCTCGCGGTAGGCGTGCCAGGTGCCGGCGTCGGAGGCGAGGTCGACGAGGTCGGCCGCCACGCCGCCGGCCAGTGCGGCCGGGTCGGTGCCGAGCAGGGTGCCCAGCGAGTCGTTGGCGCTGACGACCAGGCCCTCGGCGTCGACGACGGCCATGGCGAGCGGGGCCGTGGCGAACACCGACCGGTAGGCCGGGGGCCCCGTACGACCGGTGGACCCGGTACGAGGAGCCAGGTCGTCGTCACTCTCTGTGACCGCCGGGCCGAGGTCTGCCGCGGGCGCCGGCCCTTCGGAGGTTCCGTTCACCGCTCGCTCCCGCAGTGCCTCGATCTCTGTTCGTGCTCTGTTCGTGCAGGAAAGTGTGCCGATCATAGAGGCTGACACCGGGCCCTTCCAGCCGCCGTTCCGCGTTCGGGACCGAGCGACCCCTGAGGCAGATCGTTTCTGCTCACACCTGGACGGGTCCGTTACGCCTCCGACCAGTTGTGACGTTCCGTGAGTGTCTTCGCGATGTCGCCCGGGAGAACTCCGGCGAAATCCCGGCCGGCTCACCCATCCGGTGCAGGCGAACAGGGCGCAATACGACAATCATGCACAAGCTGGGTGCGGTGTCCCGTCGACCGCGTCCGGAGGTTCATGTGCCGCGCCAGCTCCCCCTGAGGCGACTTCCCCGGGAGGCCCTCGCGGGGCTCGGCGCGGGCCGCCGGGCGGCGGGCACGGCTCGGGCGACCCGGACCAGGCTGCGCAGCACCGCCGCGGTGTGCACCACGATGTCGGCGCTCGCCGCGACGTCCCTGATCACCGCGCCCTCGGTCGCCGAGCCCTTCTCCCCGGAGCCCTGCGCGCTCCAGCGCACCGACGTGCACCACTCCGAGGGCGTGGACACCTGGAACGCCGCCTATCCGCGGCCCGCCCGCGCCCTGGACGCGGTGATGGTCTTCCTGTCCTTCCCCGACTCCCAGCCGCTGACGGCCCCGGCCGAACTGGCCGCCGACCACTTCCCCGCCACCGGGGACTTCTTCCGGCGCGCCTCCTACGGCGCCTTCACGCTCCGCCCGCACCCGCTGCGGGACTGGATCCGGATGCCGAGCCCGTCGACGTCGTACGCCATACGGCGCGACTGGAGCCCGGAGCACCGGGCCGCCTATCTGCGCGACGCGCTGGCCGCGGCCGACCGGCACGTCGACTTCTCCCGGTACGACGTCGTCTACTTCGTCGCGGACCCGGACGCGCCCGGGGTGGACTCCGACGCCACGAAGGTCGTCAACCTGGACACCCCCATGCGGGCGGACGGCACCGACATCCGGCGGGTCGTCACGGTCTTCGAGAACCATCCGCCGGACCGGCTGGTCCTGGCCCACGAGACGGGGCACGTCTTCGACCTGCCCGACCTGTACCACCGGCCGGTGGACGACGACGGCGACTGGGACACGCACGTCGGCGACTGGGACCTGATGGGCAGCCAGTTCGGACTCGCCCCCGACCTGTTCGCCTGGCACAAGTGGAAGCTGGGCTGGCTGCACCCCCGGCAGGTGGCCTGCGTGCGGGGCAGCGAGCCGACCCGGCTGACGCTGGAGCCGCTGGGGGCGGGGCCCGGGGTGGTGGTGACGGGCGCCGCCGGCGCACCGGCCTTCGGCCTCGGGCGGGGCACGAAGCTGGCGGTGGTGCGCACCGGCGCGGGCAGCGCACTCGCCTTCGAGGTGCGTACGCCGGTCGGCAACGACGTCACCTCCTGCCGGGCGGGGGTGCTGGTGTACCGGGTGCACACCGGGGCGGAGTCGGGCGGCGGGCCGATCGAGGTGATCGACGCCCACCCGGACACCGAGGCCTGCTGGGCCGACTCGGTCTACCCCCCGCTCGCCGACGCCCCGGTGGCCCTGGGCGAGAGCTTCACGGTGCCCGGCGACCACGTACGGGTGGAGGTGGAGAACCGCACGGAGTCGGGCGCCTGGACGGTAAGAATCAACCCCGGCTGAGCCCCCCACCCGGGGCCACCCAGACATCCCCGCCCACACTGACAACGGGCCACCAGATACCCCCGGCCCGCACCGGCAACGGGCGACCCTGGCATCCCCGGCCCACCACGCATGGGGGTGTGGGTGGCGAAGCCCCCACAACGCGCGGCGAAGCCGCGCAAAAACAACGATGGCGAGGAGGTTCGCGTTTTCCGCGAACACGCCTCGCCATCGCCAACGTGCGCCGCCAGGGACTCGAACCCCGGACCCGCTGATTAAGAGTCAGCTGCTCTAACCAACTGAGCTAGCGGCGCCTGCTGACGTCGTAGACCTTAGCACCCTGGTCGGCGGGAGGAAAAATCGAAATCCGCACCGCCGCGCGGGCCGCCCGTACCGCCGCCCAGAGCATGATCTCCGGGCCGGGCAGCCACGGCTGGCGGGTGTCCGGGGCCACCAGCCAGCGGGACCCGGAGCGCGCGGGCGCACCCGCGGGGGCCGGTACGGTCACCGCGTCCCCGGCGCCGTGGCACAGCAGCGGCGGCACCTCGTCCGCACGGCCGCCCTCCCGGCCGCGGGCGCTCCACTCCTCCCAGTCCAGCAGCGACGGCAGCCGCTGGGCGGTGCCCGGTGCGGCGAACAGCAGCATCCGGCCGCGGAACTCCGCCACCGGGCCCGAACCCGGGCCGTCGTCCCACAGCCGGTCCAGCATCCGGCGGCCGAAGATCGCGGGGGCGCTCACCACGTCGAAGGCGGACCCGCAGGGCAGGACGACCGGGGCGTCGGGGCGCTCCTCCCAGAGCGAGAGCGTGCTGCGCGGGTACGCGCCCGCCGAGGCCAGCCAGGCGGCGCCGTCCGAGGTGACGTCCGAGACGTGGGGCGTGGCGTTGCGTGTGCTGCTCATACCGCACAGGTCTACCGGGCGTGAGGATCCCGCTCCGCCGGGTTACCGGAAACCGGGACACGACGGCGGAGGGGCGAGTATCTTGTCCACCCCCCTGGCATATGCGCCCCGGCTACTCGGCCCGGCCGGTCGGCCCGGCCGGTCGGCCCGGCCGCTCGGCCGCCGGCTCAGTCGCCGGTTCAGTCGGCCGGTTCGCCGCGCATCAGGTCCCGGCCGAACTCCACCATCTTCTTGGCGTAGTCCTCGGTCCACTCGGCACGCTCGGCGATGTCGGCGGTCGTCAGCCGGTCGAACCGCCGCGGATCGGCCAGCTGCGCCGCGGCGACCGCCTGGAACTCCATGGCCCGGTCCGCCGCGGCGCGGAACGCGTGGGTCAGCTCGGTGGCCCGCTCCAGCAGGGCGCGGGGGTCGTCGATCGACTCGAGGTCGAAGAAATGCTCGGGATCGGCGGCCGCCTCCGCCGGCTCGAAGAGCAGGGGCGCGGGGCGTAGCCGCGGTTCGTGCCGACGCGGCGTGGGCTCCGCCATGTCTTCTCCTCCTCGTACGGGACGACGGCCCGTCCCCGGGTGCGGGGGCACTCCGGTGGAGTGGGCCACCGTCCATTGTCCCGCGCCCGCGCAAGAGGGCGGGGTGTGCCCGGAGCCGCGATCCGGTCACACCCCGCCCGCCGGGGCGCGTCAGCCCGCGTATGTCTCGAACTCGGCGATCTTCGGGGTGCCCGAGGCGCCGGTGATCTCGAAGGTGATCTTCTCCAGCGAGACCGGGGAGAAGCCGATCACGCCCGCTCCGCTGCCGGAGGCCAGGACGGCGCCGGTGCCGTGGTCGACGACGCGGTAGGAGCCGACGGTGCCCTCGGAGCCGGCCGCCTCCCGGATGGTGACCTTGGCGACGGTGGTGGCGGAGGACCACTTGACGGAGATGGAGCCGGTCGTACCGGCCGGGGACCAGTACGTGCCGAGGTCACCGTCGCGCACGTTGCCGTAGCTGGTGCCGCTCGCCTTGGACGAGCCGTCGGAGCCGGCGCCGAGGCTCAGGTTGGTCCCGCTCGGCGGATCGGTCGGGTCGGGGTCCGTCGGGTCCGGGTCGGTCGGGTCCGGATCGGTCGGGTCCGGGTCCGTCGGGTCCGGGCTCTGCGGCGTGCAGCTGCCGTCCGACACCTTCAGGCCCTTGTCGGCGCCCGCGGTGGCGCTCACCACGGACGGCACGCAGGAGGCGTCGTCGGGGGTGAAGGAGTACGGGACGGACACCGTGGTGGTGGACCGCGGGTCGGGGCCGGCCGGGTTGTTGTCCTCGCCGGGCTCGGACCAGCTGACGTTGTCGTAGATGTTGCCGCTGACCTGCCAGGTGCCGGCCTGGTCGGTGTAGAAGGTGCCGAGGACGTCCTTGGAGTCCTCGAAGTAGTTGTTGTCCACCTTGGCCTTGGCGCCGGCCCGGGAGTTGATGCCGGACTCGTTCAGGCTCTTGTAGTGGTTGTTGTACATGTGGGCGATTCCGCCGCGCAGCAGGGGCGCCCGGGAGTCGATGTTCTCGTACAGGTTGTGGTGGAAGGTGACGTAGCCGTTGGAGCGGTCGGACTCGCTGGAGCCGATCAGGCCGCCGCGGCCGGAGTTGCGCAGGGTGCTGTAGGACAGGGTCACGTACTGGGTGTTGTCCTTCATGTCGAAGAGGCCGTCGTAGCCCTCCGACTCCCCGCCCGAGGCCTCCAGGGTGGTGTGGTCGACCCAGACGTTGCGGACGTCGCTCTCCATGCCGATGGCGTCGCCGCCGTTGGAGGTGGGCGAGCCGGACTTCTTGACGTTCCGTACGGTCACGTTCTGGATGACGATGTTGCTGGACTCCCGGATGTGGATGCCCAGCTGGTCGAAGACGGCACCGCCGCCGACCCCGACGATCGTGATGTTGCTGACCTGCTTCAGCTCGATCTTGTCGGCCGCGGTGCTGCAACTGTCGCCGGACACCTTGGTGGTGTTGCCGTGGTTGATGGTGCCCTCGACCTCGATGGTGATCGGGGTGCTGCTGCTGGCCCGGCCGCACAGGGCCTGGTGGATCGCGGTTCCGGTGGTGGCCCGCACGGTCTGCCCGCCCGCGCCGCCGGTCGTGCCGCCGTTCTGGGTCGCGTAGCCGGTGGCACCGCCGGCCGCTGCCGCCGCCTCGGGCATCGCCAGCACCACACCGGCCGCGGCCGCGAGGGCCAGCGTGCCCAGTGCCGCTTGGAGTCGCAGCGCGACTGGTCGTCTCATCCTCGGTCTCCCCATTCGCCTTCACATGCCGGAACGGAAAGCCATGTCGTGATCATGTCAATCACACCATGGCGGAAAGCGCTTTCTCGGCGTGAGAATAGGGGGGCGGTCGAGAGCTGACAAGGGTTCAGACGCGTCGTCCGATGTTCAGTATCACGATCGACGTCCATCTACATGGACAGGTGGCGCTCGATGTGCGTCCCGCCCGGACCTGCGGTACGATCATCTTGCCTGATCACGGGGGCCAACTCCCCGCAGCGGGCACTGCGTTGGTGGTCCAAGGAAAGACGCCCCACTTCCCGTGGGGAAATGCAGGTGCAAGGCCTGCCCAGCGCTCGACGAGAACCCCGGTTCCGCTCACGCGGGACCGGGGTTCTTCCGTGTCGCGGGTCTGCCACGACCCGGCGCGGACCTGCCTCAGGCCTGCACCACGGGCTCCCGCGTGAACAGCGCGCCCAGCTCCGGCGCGTTGACCCGGCGGTCGGCCAGGCGCAGGCCCTCCCAGACGGTGACCTGGTTCGCGGTGAGGACCGGCTTGCCCAGTTCCTTCTCCAGGGCCGGGAGGTGGGCCGCCGTGTGCAGCGCCGTGTCCGGCAGGAGCACCGCCTCGGCGTCCGGGCGGTCGGCCGCGCGGGCCAGCGCCAGCACCTCCTCCTCGCTCCAGGTGCCGACCTCCGCCGCCGTGATGATGCCCGAGCTGACGACGTCGGCCACCTCGATGCCGGCGGCGCCGAGGAAGTCCGCGAAGAGCCGCGCCACGTCGTCCGGGTAGGTCGCGCCGATCGACACCCGCCGCACCCCGATCTCCTTCGCCGCGTGCACGAAGGCGAAGGAGGTGGACGAGGCCGGCAGGCCCGCCGCCTGGGCCAGGGCGCGCACCTGTTCGTGGGCGCCGTCCCAGCCGTGCACGAAGCTGCCGCTGGTGCAGGCCCACACCACGGCGTCGGCGCCGGCCAGCCGCAGCTCGGCCACGCCCGCCTCCAGCCGCCGCGGCGAGCCCATCTCGAGGAGCGCGTCCACCCGGTGGGCGTCCTCGCCGATGTCCGTGTGCACCAGGTCCACCCGGATGTCGCTGCCCAGGAGCTGCTCGATGCGTGGGTAGTCGTCCTCGCCGGAGTGGCCCGGGTACAGGAATCCCAGTGCTGTCATGTCCACCCTTCCTGCTGCTGTTCCGTGTCCGGGCCGTCAGCGACGCCCGGCATGTCCGCGGCCGCGGGACCGACCGGGCCCGCCACCGCGGGGTCGACGGGACCGGCCGGTCCCACCACCGCGGGACCGGCCGCACCCGCCGCCGCGGGGCCGAGGCGCGCGGCCGGATCGGTCAGCGCCTGGTACGGCCCCACCGCAGGGGTACCCAGTCGGCGCAGGGCCGCCCACATCGTCACTTGGTTGGCCGAGATCACCGGGATCCGCAGCTCGGCCTCCAGCTGCGGGATGACGTCGTAGGTGGGGAGGTTGGTGCAGGAGATGAACAGGGCGTCCGCGGCTCCCGGCGCGGGCACGGCCTGGCGGGCCATGCCCGCCACGTCGCGGTAGGGGACCTTCCAGATGTGCCGGGTCAGCCCCATGAAGGCGCAGCCGGTGACGGCGACCCCGGCCTCGGCGACGTACGCCTCCAGCGCCCGGGTCACGGACACGGTGTACGGCGTCACCAGCGCGACCCGGCGTACGCCCAGCTCGGTCAGCGCGTCGAGCAGTGCGCCGGAGGTGGTGACGGACGGGACCGCGCCCGCCCAGGTCATCGCCTCGCACATGGCGCGCTCCCCGGCGATCCCGCCGACGAAGCTGCCCGAGGTGCAGGCGTAGGCGACGACCTCGGGCGCGATGGCGTTGAGGGTGCGCACCGCCTCGCCGAGGGTCTCGTGCTCGCTGACCATCCGGGCGAGGTCCAGACTGACCTCGACGGGCACGAAGGGGGTCCGTGTCATGTGCAGTGACACGTCGTCGGGCACCCATCGCCACAGCTCGCGATCGAGTGCGAAGTCGAACGGGGCGACCACGCCGACCCCGCGTTGCGGAGCTGGTCCGCCGAGAAAGGAGATGTCCATGGCACGCACCGGCCTCACACTGAGGAAGGAGAGGGCAACGCACCGTTATGAACGGCCGTGTTGACGAAGGTAGGTTCCGGTGCGAGCGTGGTCAATCCGCTCGCATCACTCCCAGGTCAACAGCCGGTTAACTTCCGCGTCAACACCTGAACCGCCCCCGCTTCCACCGACCGGAGACAGGCCGCCGATGACCACGTCCCCGCCCCCGTCCGCGCCCGCTGCCACGCCCGCGCCGACCTCCCTGCCGACCCTCCTCGTCCTGGACGCCGAGCCGCTCCCCCGGCTGGGCCGGCTGACCGGCCGGGCCAGGATCGAGCACGCTGACGCGGCGACGCTGGCCGAGCGGCTGCCGCACGCCGACGTCCTGCTGGTGTGGGACTTCGCCTCGCACGCGGTGCGCGAGGCATGGCCGGGCGGCGGCCCGCGCCCGCGCTGGGTACACACGGCGAGCGCCGGGGTGGACCATCTGATGTGCCCGGAGCTGGCCGAGTCGGACACGGTGGTGACCAACGCCCGCGGTGTCTTCGACCGGCCGATCGCCGAGTACGTCGCCGCGCTCGTGCTGGCGATGGCCAAGGACCTGCCCACGACGCTGCGCCTCCAGGGCGAGCGGACCTGGCGGCACCGCGAGTCGATGCGGGTGGCCGGAACCCGCGCCTGCGTGGTGGGCTCCGGCCCGATCGGCCGGGCGGTCGTGAGCACCCTGGAGGCGCTCGGCATCACCACCGCGCTGGTCGGCCGCGCCGCGCGCCCCGGAGTGCACGGCCCACAGGACCTGGACCGGCTGCTGGCCGGGGCCGACTGGGTGGTGGCGGCGGCGCCGCTCACCGACGACACCCGCGGCATGTTCGACGCCCGGCGGTTCGCCCTGATGAGGCCCTCCGCCCGGTTCGTGAACGTGGGGCGGGGGCCGCTGGTCGTCGAGGACGACCTGGTCGAGGCACTGACCGCGCGCCGGATCGCGGGCGCCGCCCTGGACGTGCTGAGCCACGAGCCCCTGGCGCCGGACAGCGCCCTGTGGGAGGTGCCGGAGCTGATCGTCTCGCCGCACATGAGCGGGGACACGATCGGCTGGCGGGACGAACTGGGCGCGCAGTTCGTGGAGTTGTTCGAGAGCTGGGCGGCGGGCGGACCGCTGGCCAACGTGGTCGACAAAGAGCGTGGATACGTGCCCGGACACTGACGTCGCCGACGTCACCGACCCGCGGGAGGGTGCCGCATGACCGACCTCACCGAGCTGACCGCCGTACAGCTCGTCGACGGCTACCGCAAGGGCGTGTTCAGCCCCGTGGAGGCGACCCGGGCGGTCCTGGACCGGGCCGAACGGATCCAGCCGGAGGTGAACGCCTTCGTCCGGCTGACCGGTGAAGAGGCGCTGAACCAGGCCCGGCGGGCCGAGGAGCGGTGGCGCCGCGGGGAGCCGTGCGGGCGGCTGGACGGGGTGCCGGTCACGGTGAAGGACATCCTGCTGACGCGTGGTCAGCCGACCCTGCGCGGATCGCGGGCCGTCTCCCCGGACGGCCCCTGGGACGAGGACGCGCCGTCCGTGGCGCGGCTGCGCGAGCACGGCGCGGTGTTCGTCGGCAAGACCACGACGCCGGAGTTCGGCTGGAAGGGCGTGAC
Source organism: Streptomyces sp. CS113 (assembly GCF_002188365.1). Taxonomy (NCBI): domain Bacteria; kingdom Bacillati; phylum Actinomycetota; class Actinomycetes; order Kitasatosporales; family Streptomycetaceae; genus Streptomyces; species Streptomyces sp. CS113. The sequence goes on along the minus strand of NZ_KZ195574.1, from coordinate 5,466,408 downwards.
GGACTCGCCCCTGTCCGGCGTGACGCGGAACCCGCACGATCCCTCCCGCACCGCGGGCGGTTCCAGCGGGGGCGCGGCGGCGGCCGTGGCGCTCGGGGCGGGGCCGCTGGCGCTGGGCACCGACGGCGGCGGCAGTGTGCGCATCCCGGCGTCCTTCTGCGGCATCTTCGGCCTGAAACCGACGTACGGCCGGGTGCCGCTGTACCCGGCGAGCGCGTTCGGCACCCTCGCGCACGTCGGTCCGATGACCCGGGACGCGGCGGACGCGGCGCTGCTGCTGGACGTCATCGGCACCCCGGACGCCCGGGACTGGTCGGCGCTGGGCCCGGCCCCCGGGGCGTACACCGAGGCCCTGTCGGGCGGGGTGCGGGGGCTGCGGGTGGCGTACTCGCCCTCGCTCGGCGGGCAGGTGGCGGTGCGTCCCGCGGTGGCCGGGGCGGTCCGGCGGGCGGTGGAGCGGCTGGCGGGCCTCGGTGCGTACGTGACGGAGGCCGACCCGGACTTCACGGACCCGGTGGACGCCTTCCACGCCCTGTGGTTCAGCGGGGCGGCGCGGGTGGTGCAGCATCTGCGGGCGGGGCAGCGGGAGCTGCTGGACCCGGGGCTGCGGGAGATCGTGGGGGCGGGGGCGCGGTACTCGGCGCTGGACTATCTGGCTGCGGTGGACGTGCGGATGGAACTGGGGCGGCGGATGGGCGTCTTCCACCAGGCGTACGACCTGCTGGTGACGCCGACGCTGCCGATCACTGCGTTCGAGGCGGGGGTGGAGGTGCCGAAGGGGTCGGGGCAGCGGCGGTGGACGGGGTGGACGCCGTTCACGTATCCGTTCAACCTCACGCAGCAGCCTGCCGCGACCGTGCCGGTGGGGGTGGACGGGGACGGGTTGCCTGTGGGGGTGCAGGTCGTTGCGGCTCGGCATCGGGACGATCTGGTGCTGCGGGCTGCGCATGCGCTGTTTGAGGCGGGGGTGGCGGGTACGTCGGTCCAGTAGTGACCGGCGTGGGTGTGGGCGCGGGTGGGAGACGCGGGCCGGCGCCGGCCGGGTGCGCTGCGCCCACCCGTGCCGCCCCAGCGGCACGACTGCCCGCAGGCTGGGGCGGCCGCCCGCAGTTACGAAGCCCGGCGGAAACTGAGCGTCTCTCCCGCCGCGCCCGTGCGCCACAGGTCGTTGCAGGCCTCCGCCATGGCGTCCAGGCCCTCGGTGATGCGGCCCCAGACGGTGCCGGGGACCCAGCCGACGTCGCCGTTGAGGAGCAGGTTGTTGCGCTCGTAGAAGAGGGCGAGGTCGACGAGGGTGGTGCCGGGGCGGACCTCGCGGTCGTAGCCGTACGCCTTCGTGCCCAACTCGGCACCCGCGAAGGCGAAATAGCACAGATCGCCCGGAATGGGCGTTACCGTCAGATTCTCCAGCGGGGGTTCGGATGCCGCGAAGGGCGGGAAAAGGGCGTAGATCTCGTTGCGGGCGTATTTGGCGTGGTACACGTCGCCGCCGAGGGGGAGCGCGTCCCAGACGGCCGCGCAGGTGATCGGGGCCCGGTCGTCGAGCAGTTGGGCCGTGCAGGTGATTCCGCGCTTGACCAGCGAGACTTCGATGTAGCGATCAGCCATGCCCTCCATGGCAGTGCCCCGCGGCCCCGCGGTCAAGGGCGCCGGGCCGATGTATCGGACTGAAAAAGATCGGCATAACCTGCCCCCCTTCGGGTAGCTGCGCGCCCATGGCTCCACCACACAGAACCCCACCAAGGGGTATATCCGACCAAAGGTCCAGGACAGCCGGGCCCACTCGCCGGTCGCTGCTCGCGGGGGTCGCGGCGCTCGGCGCACTGGGGGCGGCCGGCTGCTCGCGGGTGGCCACCGCGTCCGACGTCGAGGGGGGAGACCTGCTCGGGCGGCTGAGGGCCCAGGGCGTCGCCCGGCTCGGCATCGCCGGCGAGATCCCCTTCGGGTACATCGACAAGAACGGCGACTTGACCGGCGAGGCCCCGGAGCTGGCGAAGGTCATCTTCAAGCGGCTCGGAGTGGACCGGGTGCAGCCCGTGCCGACGGAGTTCGGCTCCCTCATCCCGGGGCTGGCGTCCCAGCAGTTCGACGTCGTGGCGGCCGGGATGTACATCAACGCCGACCGCTGCGAGCAGGTCATCTTCTCCGACCCCGACTACCAGATGCTCGACGCGTACATCGTGCGCAAGGGCAATCCGCTCGGGCTGCACAACTACCGGGACGTCGTCAAGAAGAAGGCCAAGTTCGCGACCGGCACCGGCTACGCCGAGATCGCCTACGCGGTGGAGCACGGGTACAAGGAGGACGACATCCTGATCGTCCCCGACCAGGTGGCCGGACTCAACGCCGTCGAGTCCGGGCGCGTGGACGTCTTCGCGGGCACGGCGCTGACCGTGCGCGAGGTGGTGAAGAAGTCGAGCAAGGCGGAGGCGACCGAGCCCTTCGCACCGCTCGTCGGCGGCAAGCCCCACGTCGACGGCGGCGGCTTCGCCTTCCGTCCGGACGAGACCAACCTGCGGGACGCCTTCAACGTCGAGTTGCAGAAGCTCAAGAAGAGCGGCGAACTGCTGCGGATCCTCAAGCCCTTCGGTTTCACCGAGGAAGAGATGACGGATCTGACCGCGAAGGAGCTCTGCGGCGGATGACCTCGGGACTGTGGGAACTCGTACTCCAGGGCGTCTGGGTCACCATCCAGCTGCTCTTCTTCAGCGCGTTGCTGGCGACGGCCGTCTCCTTCGTGGCCGGTATCGCGCGCACCCACCGGCTGTGGATCGTCCGCTTCCTCGCGGGCTTCTACACCGAGGTGTTCCGCGGGACCTCGGCACTGGTGATGATCTTCTGGGTCTTCTTCGTGCTGCCGCCAGCGTTCGGCTGGCAGCTGGTGCCGATGTGGGCGGGCACGCTGGCGCTCGGCCTGACCTACGGGGCGTACGGCTCCGAGATCGTGCGCGGCGCGCTGGCCGCGGTCGACCCGGCGCAGAAGGAGGGCGGCATCGCGCTCAGCTTCACGCCCTGGCAGCGGATGAAGCTGATCCTGCTGCCGCAGGCGGTGCCGGAGATGATCCCGCCCTTCTCCAACCTGCTGATCGAGCTGCTCAAGGGCACCGCCCTGGTCTCGATCATGGGCATGGGCGACCTGGCCTTCAGCGGCAACCTGGTGCGGCTGGCGCTCCAGGAGAGCGCGGAGATCTACACGTACATCCTGCTGATCTACTTCGTGATCGCCTTCCTGCTCACGCGGGTGATGCGCGGCCTGGAGAAGAAGCTCAAGGCGGGCGTCGGCAAGGCGCCGAAGAAGAAGACGGCGGCCGTGCGGGTGCCTGAGGGAAGTGGTGTGTCGTGAAATGGGACTGGAGCGCGGTCTCCGACTTCATGCCGCACTTCTGGGACGGCCTGCTGGTCACCCTGCAAATCCTGGTCCTCGGCTCGCTGGTCTCCTTCGGCCTCGGCCTGGTGTGGGCGCTGCTGATGCGGGTGCCGAGCCGCTGGGTGACCTGGCCGGTCGGGGTGGTCACCGAGTTCGTCCGGAACACCCCGCTGCTGGTGCAGCTGTTCTTCCTCTTCTACGTGCTGCCCGAGTGGAACATCACGTTCTCGGCGCTCACCACCGGTGTGGTCGCCATCGGCCTGCACTACTCGACGTACACGATGCAGGTCTACCGGGCCGGCATCGAGGGCGTGCCGGTCGGCCAGTGGGAGGCCGCGACGGCGCTGAACCTGCCCCTGCGGCGGACCTGGACGGCGGTCATCCTGCCGCAGGCGATCCGCCGGGTGGTGCCCGCCCTCGGCAACTACGTGATCTCCATGCTCAAGGACACGCCGCTGCTGATGGCGATCACGGTGCTGGAGATGCTCGGCGAGGCCCGGCTGTTCTCGCAGCAGAACTTCCAGTTCACCGAGCCCCTGACGGTGATCGGTGTGGCCTTCATCATCATCTCCTACCTGGCCTCCCTTGCCCTGCGAGCCCTGGAGCGACGCCTTGTCCACTGACATCCTCCCCAACCCCGAGAAGAGCCCGGAGCAGAGCGGCGGTGAGCTGATCCGCCTGGAGCAGGTCACCAAGCGGTTCGGGGACAACACCGTCCTCGACCACCTGGACTTCTCCGTGGACGCCGGCAAGCACGTCACGCTGATCGGGCCGTCCGGTTCGGGCAAGACGACGATCCTGCGGCTGCTGATGACGCTGCTCAAGCCCGACGAGGGCACGATCACCGTGGACGGGCAGCAGCTGTTCCCGGCCCCCGAGAAGCAGCGCCGCGAGGTGCGCAAGCAGATCGGGATGGTCTTCCAGCAGTTCAACCTGTTCCCGAACATGACGGTGCTGCGCAACATCACCGAGGCGCCGGTCACCGTGCTCGGCATGTCCAAGGACGAGGCGGTGGAGCGGGCCAAGGGCCTGCTGGACCTGGTGGGCCTGGCCGACAAGTGCGACGCCCATCCCGCCCAGCTCTCCGGCGGCCAGCAGCAGCGGGTGGCGATAGCCCGGGCGCTGGCGATGCGCCCGAAGGTGCTGTTGCTCGACGAGGTGACCTCGGCGCTCGACCCGGAGCTGGTCGCGGGCGTCCTGGACCTGCTGCGGGACATCGCCCGCAGCACGGACATCACCATGCTCTGCGTGACCCACGAGATGAACTTCGCCCGGGACATCTCGGACCAGGTCCTGATGTTCGACTCGGGCCGGGTCATCGAGGCCGGCCCGCCGGAGAAGATCTTCAGCGAGCCGGAGCACGACCGGACGCGGGAGTTCCTGAGCGCGGTCCTGTAATTGCGCGACGCGCCTGCCCCAACGCCCGAGGTCGGAACGTTGGGGCAGGCCGACGGCATATGCCAGTGGGCCTGCGCCGCAGATGGGGGCCCCGAAATCCGGTCAACACCCCCTCACGAGAGGCGTCTTGGCGGCTATCGTGAACGCAGGGATGCACCAGCGAGCGCAGGGGGAGACCACCGTGGCGCTGCAGCACAGGCCGACCGCGCCGCACCACTCGGCCCAGGACGCCCTGCGCGTCCTGGAGACGGTGACGCGGCACACCTCCGGTGTCACCGACACCGAGATCGCCCGCGAGAGCGGCATCGACCCGGAGCGCCTGACCACGCTCCTGCGCATGCTGCGCCGCGAGGCGTACGTCGAGCAGACCGCCGACGGCGCGTACGTCACCGGGGAGGCACTGACCCGCCTCGGCTCGGCCCACGGCCGCGAGCAGGCGCTGCGCGAGAAGCTCCAGCGCACCCTGGACCGGCTGCGCGACTCGGTGGGCGCCGCCGTCTACATCAGCCGGTACGTCGACGGCGAGGTCAGCGTCACCCAGTACGCCGACAGCCCGGCCGCGCCCCGGGTGAACGAGTGGGTGGACTTCCGCGTCTCGGCGCACGCCACCGCGGTGGGCAAGTCCCTGCTGACCCAGCTGGACCACGCGGGCCGCCGCGACCACCTGGCCCGGCACCGGATGGCCCGCCTGACCTCGCGGACGATCACCAGCGACAAGCTGCTGCTGTCCCGGCTGGAGTCGCAGCCGGCCACCGTGCCCGTCCTCGACCTCCAGGAGTACGCGGTGGGCACGGTCTGCGCGGCCGTCCCGATCACCGCCGGTTCCGCCGTGGGCTGCCTGGCCCTGTCGCTCCCGGTCGAGCACGCGCACCGGCTGCGCCGGGCCGCGGACGAGCTGAACCGGAGCGCGGCACCGGTGCTCCTGTCCCTGGCGATCTAGGGTCCGCCCGACGGCCGGTCCGCGACTGGTCACGAGCACGGCCCGGGACCGGGTAGTATTTTCGTCGTCGCCGACCGCGGAAAGCGGACGGCGGGAGTCATGCGCCGCTAGCTCAGTTGGTTAGAGCAGCTGACTCTTAATCAGCGGGTCCGGGGTTCGAGTCCCTGGCGGCGCACAGCGGAAGGGCCCCCTCGCTCCGGCGAGGGGGCCCTTCGCACGTTCGGGGGTCCGTTCGCAGGGCCCCGTTCAGAAGGTGACGTCCGAGCACGCGTAGAACGCGTTGCCCGTGTCGTGGACCGTCCACACCGCGAGGATCACGTGGTGCCCGCTCAGCCCGGACGGCAGCGTGCCGCTGTGGGAGAGGGTGGCCGGGGGCTGCTTGCCGCCGTAGGGCACCGTGAAGAACGGGGTGAGGTTGAGGTCGGACCGGGCTAGGTTGTGGTTCTGGTTCCAGCCCGGCTTGGTGACGTAGTACTTGAAGTCGGTCGTGGCGTGCCGGGCGGTGAACTGCCAGCGGAAGGTGTAGCTCTGCCCGCCGTTCACCCTGGTGGTAGGCCACGCCTGGCCGTTCGGCTGCTTGGGGCTGTCGAGCGCGGCGAACGACCCGTGGCCCGCGGAACAGATCTTTCCGTCGGCCGGCCCGGAGGCCGGGAAGCCCTTGGGCCCCTCGACGCTCTGCGGCTCCCACTGGATGGCGCCGCAGCCGCCGACCGTGCCGTTCTGGCAAACCTTCTGCCGGCTGACGGGCAGGTCGGTGTAGCCGTGACCGCTGGCGCCGCCGGACGAGAGCACGAGGGCTCCGGTGGTCGCCATGCCCAGCGCGGCCGCGTACAACTTGGTCCTTGTGCGCATACTGCTGCTCCCTGTGACGTGTGGGGAAGTTCAGGGGAAGTTCAGTGAGCCGTGCAGGTCTAGACCAAGTTCAGATTATTGCCGTACGTTGAACATGTCCATACCAAAGACGGAACGCGCTGCCCGCCCACGCCGGGCCGCCGTACGGGTCACGCCCCCGTGTCCCCGCGCCCCGCGCAGAACGCCACGGTGAGGTCCTTCACCAGCACCTTGCGCTCGTAGTCGTCCAGTTCGACCAGCCCGCGCATGGTCAGCCGGGTCACCGTGTCCTCCACCGAGTCCACGACCGAGGTGAGCACGCTCGCCCGCTGCGCGGCGTCCAGCGCGGCGATCCGGCGCCGGTGCATCGCGGCCGCGACCTCGGGGGCGTACTCCACCCGGACCGGCCGCACCGAGAACACCTCCAGGCCGACCGGCGCCGCGTCCGCCGCCACCAGCCGGGTCAGCGTGTCGCCGGCCACGTCCGCCGAGCTGCGCACCGTGCCGAGCGGCTCCACCGGAACCCGGGCCAGCGCCGCCTCGACGCACTCGCGCAGATACGTCTCGTGGTCCTCGACGCCCAGCGTGGCCTTCGCGGTGTCCCGCACCCGCCACACCACCAGCGTCACCGCCCTGAGCGCGACCCCGTTGCCGTCCGCCGCGGGCATCGGCTCGCTGCGCCAGTGCCGCAGCCGCACGTCCACCCGGCGGCGCAGCAGCAGCGGGTTCACCCACATCAGGCCGGTGCGCCGCACCGTCCCCCGGTAGCGGCCGAACAGTCCGAGCACCCAGGCCCGTCCGGTCCGGCCCCGGGCGAGCCCGCCGAACCCGAACATCCCCACCGCCCCCGCCGCCGCGTACGCCGCCCACTGCGCGGGGCCGAGTCCGGCACCCGCGGACACCGGCAGCCCCAGCGCCTGGGCCGCGAGCGGCGGCACGAGACCGGCCCACCAGGAGGTGGCCGCGCACCCGGCGGCACCGCACAGACCCGCGGCCACGCCCGCGGCGCCGGGCAGCACCCGGGCCGGACGTTCCGTCAGTTCCGGGTCGACGCGGGGCGCGGGCCGCGGTCGCGCGGCGACCGGGCGCCGTGTGCTCCGCCACTCCCCCGTCCGCTCCCCGGGCACCTGGCGCCGTGCGACGACCGCGGGCCGCACCGCCACCGGCGCCGGGTCGGGGTCGTCGCGGAACAGCAGATGGACCGGGATCTCGGTGGTGGCCTCGTTGTGGATGAGCCGGGCGGACCGCTGACCGGTGGCCGCCGCGGGCTCCTCCGGTGCCGTCGCCGTGGTCTCCGGGTTCGTCGACGATGTCGTACTCATGCGTGCTCCAGCCTCCGCGCCAGACGCGTCATGAACGGGTGATCACCCCGGGTGCGGTCAGGAGAAGAGCCGCCGCCAGGTCTCCGGGCCCGGGTGCCCGTCGGCCGCTCCGCCGCGCCAGCCCTGGGCGCGCTGGAAGGCCTGGACGCCCCGCCGGTCCGCCTCGCCCCAGCGCGGACCCGGCCCCTTCGTGTAGTGCGTGCCGAACCCCTTGCGCACCAGCTGCCTGCCCAGCCGGGTGACGTACGGGTTGTCCGCGCCCGGTCCGAACATCGCCCGTCCGGGGTAACCGGCCACCCCGTGGGAGGCGGGGCCCGCGGCTTCGGGCACCGTCTCCCCGGCGCCGGCCGTGCTCGCCTTGCCCGCCGTGACCCCCTTGTAGCGGTACGGCAGGTACTTGGCGGAGTTGTTCCAGTAGGCGTAGGGCGTGTCGAGCCTGCGGGTGTGCGGCGGGGTCTGCTCGTACGCCGTGTAGGCGGTGTGCGTGCCGTCCGTCCAGCCGCCGAAGATCACCACGTGGGAGCCCTCCTGGGGGTCGGACGCGTTGTGGAAGAGCAGGATGTCGCCGGGCGCCAGCTCCTCCTTGGTGATGCGGTCGGCGACGGTGGCGAGGCTTCCGGTCCACTCGTTGGCGGGCAGCTTCCAGGCCATCGACACGAAGCCCGAGCAGTCCTGCCGGTAACCGTCGGACCAGTAGGCGGTCATGCTGTACGGGACCTTCGCGGCCACCCAGGTCTTGGCCCGGTCGATGATCTCCGTACGGGTGACCGCGGCCGGTTGCGCACCGGCCGGGGGCGCCGCGGGCCGGCCGGCCGCACCGTGCAGCGGAGCCCGGGGGCCCTGCGGGGTGCCGGGCTCGTCGGCCGCGGCCGCGGGAACGCCCGGCCGCTGGGGTGCGTGGGCGGCCGCGGGGAGCGCCGCCGCCTGGCCCGCGCCGAGGGCGGACACGGCGCCGGCCGAAGCGGCGGCGGTGGCCGCGACCAGCGTGCGGTACGCCGCCGGATGGGCGAGCGCGCGGCCCGCCGGGGAGTGCGGCAGCACGCGCCGCCAGTGACGGCAGCCGGCGCAGTCGCAGTCGCTCGCGGGCTCGATCTCCTCGAATACGGGAGTCTCCATGCGATTCCCCTCACACTCCCGGTGGACAGGTCCGCGGCGGTGCACTTCGGTCCATGTCGGTCAGTTTCGCAACTGTCCCCGGTACGCGCATGTTGACGGTCCGAATGATGTACCCGGCCGGGACGGCGGCCCCGCGGGGGCCGGGGCGGTGGTCCGGAGCACCGGCCGGCGTCGGGTAGAGTTGTGCAGGTCAGCAGGCGCCGCTAGCTCAGTTGGTTAGAGCAGCTGACTCTTAATCAGCGGGTCCGGGGTTCGAGTCCCTGGCGGCGCACCGACGGTCGAAGGCCCTCCGTATCACACGGGGGGCCTTCGGCGTATCCGGTGCCGGGACGTCTTGCGATCATGACGAACGCCGTAGAACCCTGGTCCGGTCCGGGGCCGGATGCCGAGGGGATGCCGAGGGGGGCATCATGCAACCGGGGGTCACCATTCCATGTCTATATAAGGTGTGCATGCCGTGGTGACTGTGACCCACCACTGATACGTCCGTGACGGTCGAGGGGGACCGGTGCGGGCGAAGGAAGCGACGAAACACGCATGACCCGCGTGTGGGGGGAATGACTCATGACGTCGACGCCGACGGGCGCCGGGCCAGACCACGACCCGTCCCAGACCACCCAGCTCAGGGTGCCCGGGCACCGGAACTGGAACACCGGTTCGTTCCGCCGGATACAGAAGACGCTGCCGAAGTACGACTACGAGCACTACAGCCGCCTCGCGGGCCCCCTCACCCAGCCCGACCCGAACAAGCCCTACCGGGTGCAGTACCGCTCACTGATCTCGCAGGAGCCGCACCGCCTCCGGGTCGCCCTGATGCTGGCCGCCGCCCCGCTGCTCTCGGTGGTGCTGCTGGTCTGGCTGCTCCAGCCGGAGCACTGGACCGAGCGCGACTACGTGGCCTTCGACTGGCTGCCCGCGCTCGACATCGTGATGCTCGTGGCGATCGGCCTGATCGAGCTGTTCCGCTGCCTGAACGTGTTGTCGAACGCGCACGCCACCCTGGTCGCCCGCGACCCGGTCCCGGTGGTGCCCGAGACGGGCACCAGGGTCGCCTTCCTCACCTCCTTCGTGCCCGGCAAGGAGCCGCTGGAGATGGTGACGAAGACCCTGGAGGCGGCCGTGAAGATCCGCCACCGCGGTCTGATGCACGTCTGGCTCCTCGACGAGGGCGACGACCCGGAGGTGAAGGAGGTGTGCGCGCGCCTGGGCGTGCACCACTTCTCCCGCAAGGGCGTCGCGAAGTGGAACCGGAAGAAGGGCCCGCACCGCGCCAAGACGAAGCACGGCAACTACAACGCCTGGCTCGAGGCGCACGGCGACGACTACGACTTCTTCGCCTCCGTCGACACCGACCACGTGCCGCTGCCCAACTACCTGGAGCGGATGCTCGGCTTCTTCCGCGACCCCGACGTCGGCTTCGTCATCGGCCCGCAGGTCTACGGCAACTACGACAACCCGATCACCAAGGCCGCCGAGTCGCAGCAGTTCCTCTTCCACGCGCTGATCCAGCGCGCCGGCAACCGCTACGGCGGACCGATGTTCGTGGGCACCTCCAACGCGGTGCGCATCAGGGCGCTCAAGCAGATCGGCGGCCTGTACGACTCGATCACCGAGGACATGGCGACCGGCTTCGAGATGCACCGCCACAAGAACCCGGCCACCGGCCGCAAGTGGCGCTCGGTCTACACGCCTGACGTGCTCGCGGTCGGCGAGGGCCCCAACGCCTGGACGGACTTCTTCACCCAGCAGATGCGCTGGTCGCGCGGGACGTACGAGACGATCCTCAAGCAGTACTGGAAGGGCTGGTACTCGCTGCCGCCGAGCAAGCTCTTCAACTACACGATGATGATCATCTTTTACCCGATGTCGGCCCTCAACTGGATCCTGGCGGCGCTGAGCTGCTGCCTGTTCCTGGGCCTGGGCGCCTCCGGCGTCAACATCGACCCGGCGGTCTGGCTGATGCTCTACGGCAACGCCTCGGCGCTCCAGATCGGCCTGTACGTCTGGAACCGCCGCCACAACGTCTCGCCGCACGAGCCGGAGGGCTCCGGCGGTGTGGCCGGCATGGTCATGTCCGCGCTGTCGGCGCCGCTGTACGCGAAGGCGCTCATCGACTCCGTGCTGCGCCGCAAGAGCAAGTTCGTGGTGACCCCGAAGGGCGACTCGGCCAGCCCGGACACCCTGTTCGGGACGTTCCGGTACCACTGGTACTTCATCGTGATCTTCGCCGGCTCGATCACCGCGGGCTTCGTCTACGGCCACTCGCACCCCGCGATGATCATCTGGGCGACCTTCGCGCTGCTGATCACCGCGTCGCCGATGTTCGCCTGGCGCCACGAGCTGAGGAAGGCGAAGAAGCGACCGCCGGTCGCGGCTGCGGAGCCCGAACCGCGGGTCCCGCCGCAGCAGCCGCAGCAGCAGCCGCACGGACGACACGCGGCGCACGCACCGCAGCACAAGCCCAACTGGGCCGCCTCCGCCGACGGGGGCGACGACCAGACCATGCAGATCGCCCTTGGTGGACTTGGGGGACGTAAGGAATGAAAGACCGTGCCGGCCGCCGCCGCGCCCGTCGCTTCGCGATAGGTACGGCGGTGGTAGTAGCGCTGGCCGGGATGAACGGGCCGTGGCTCTACCGCTTCGGAACCGAGAAATACCACCAGTACAAGATCAACCAGCCGGAGTACAAGGCCGCCAACGGCAAGTGGGAGATCATCGAGTTTCCCGAGAAGTACCGGCAGAACACCATCCACGCGGCCCTGCTGCGCACCGGCAAGGTGCTGATGGTCGCCGGGTCCGGCAACAACCAGGACAACTCCGACGACAAGCAGTACGACACCCGGATCTGGGACCCCGTCAAGGGCACCATCAAGAAGGTGCCGACGCCCACCGACCTGTTCTGCACCGGCCACACCCAGCTCGCCAACGGCAACCTGCTGATCGCGGGCGGCACCAAGCGGTACGAGAAGCTCAAGGGCGACGTCACCAAGGCCGGCGGCCTGATGGTCGTCCACAACGAGAACCCGGACAAGCCGATCACCCTCCCGGCCGGCACCAGGTTCACCGGCAAGGAGAACGGCAAGACCTTCGTCTCCAAGGACCCGGTCCTGGTGCCCCGCGCCGAGAAGGTCTTCGACCCGGCGACCGGCGAGTTCCTGCGCAACGACCCCGGCCTGGGCCGGATCTACGTCGAGGCGCAGAAGAGCGGCAGCAGGTACGAGACGGGCACCGAGGACAACTACCGCGTCCAGGGCCTGTCCGGCGCCGACGCCCGCAACACGTACGGCATCGCGCAGAAGCTCGCCCTCGACAAGAAGGACTTCCAGGGCATCCGGGACGCCTTCGAGTTCGACCCGGTCGCCGAGAAGTACATCAAGGTCGACCCGATGCACGAGGCCCGCTGGTACCCGACGCTCACCACCCTGGGCGACGGCAAGATCCTCAGCGTCTCCGGCCTCGACGACATCGGCCAGCTGGTCCCGGGCAAGAACGAGGTCTACGACCCGGAGACCAAGAAGTGGACCTACACCGACAAGGTCCGCCAGTTCCCGACGTACCCGGCGCTGTTCCTGATGCAGAACGGCAAGGTCTTCTACTCGGGCGCGAACGCGGGGTACGGCCCCGACGACGTGGGCCGCACCCCGGGCATCTGGGACGTGGAGACCAACAAGTTCACCAAGGTGCCCGGCATGAGCGACGCGAACATGCTGGAGACGGCGAACACGGTGCTGCTGCCGCCCGCGCAGGACGAGAAGTACATGGTGATCGGCGGCGGCGGGGTCGGCGAGTCCAAGCTGTCCAGCGAGAAGACCCGGATCGCCGATCTCAAGGCGGACGACCCGAAGTTCGTCGACGGGCCGTCACTGGAGAAGGGCACGCGCTATCCGCAGGCCTCGATCCTGCCCGACGACAGCGTGCTGGTCTCCGGCGGCTCTGAGGACTACCGGGGCCGCGGCGACTCCAACGTCCTCCAGGCGCGGCTGTACCACCCCGACACGAACGAGTTCGAGCAGGTCGCCGACCCGCTGGTGGGACGCAACTACCACTCCGGGTCCATCCTGCTGCCCGACGGGCGGCTGATGTTCTTCGGCTCGGACTCGCTCTACGCCGACAAGGCCAACACCAAGCCGGGCAAGTTCGAGCAGCGCGTGGAGATCTACACGCCGCCGTACCTGTACCGGGACTCGCGGCCGGACCTGTCCGGCGGCCCGCAGACCATCGCGCGCGGCGAGTCGGGGACGTTCACCTCGCGTGCGGCGTCGACGGTCAAGAAGGTGCGGTTGATCCGGCCGAGCGCGTCGACCCACGTCACGGACGTGGATCAGCGGTCCATCGCGCTGGACTTCACGGCGGACGGGGACAAGCTGACGGTGACGGTGCCGGAGGGCAAGAACCTGGTGCAGTCGGGGTGGTACATGATGTTCGTGACGGACGGGGAGGGGACGCCGAGCAAGGCGGAGTGGGTGCGGGTTCCGTAGCGCTCCCCGCCTTCGAAGGCGGAGTGGGTGCGGGTTCCGTAGCGCTCCCGCACCCCCGGGGCGGCTATCCCTGCGCCAGTTTCAGGGCGTACTCGGGGTACCACTGCCCCGCCTTCGGGCCGCCCTTGCATTCGCCGTCGGACTCCCCGGGGCGCTTGACCCACAGGTAGGCGTCGACCAGCGGGTCGGCCGTCTTCGTCGTCGGGGTCTCACCGAGGGCGCGGCCCGGGGGGTTGCACCAGCGTTCGTCGGGGGCGCCCTCGGTGTAGGGGCCGTTGCCGTTGCGGCTGGTGTCGATGACGAAGGGCTTGCCGCCCACCTTGGCGGAGAGCTGCTTGCCGTAGGCGAGGGAGTCCTCGGTGGTGTAGAAGTTCGACACGTTGACCGAGAAGCCGTCGGCCTGGTCGATGCCGGCCCGCTTCAGGGGGTCGAAGATCTGGTCGGGGTGGCCCCAGCCGGCGTTGCCCGCGTCCAGGTAGACCTTGGTGTTCTTCAGGGCGCCGAGCTTGGCGATCGCGCCCTTGAGGAGGTCGTAGCGCTCCTCGTGGAACCCCTGCGGGGTGCAGCCGTCGACGAGGTGCAGCACCGCGTCCGGTTCCAGGACGACGGTGGCGGCACGGTCGCCGATGCCCTCGGCCACGCCGTCGACGAAGGAGCGGTAGGCGTCGCCGTCGGCGGCGCCGCCGCCCGAGTACTGGCCGCAGTCGCGGTGCGGGATGTTGTAGAGGACGAGCAGCGCGGTGCGGCCGGCCTCGTCGGCGGCCTCGGTGAAGCCGCGGGCCTGCTCCTCGGGGTTCTCCGGGCTGATCCACTCGCCGGTCGGCTGCTGGGCGATCTTGCGGATCTGTTCGGCCTGGTCCTTCTTGCCCGACTCGGTCAGCGACGCGACCTGCCGGGCCGCGGTGCCGTCGGGGTTGACCCAGAACGGGTCGGTCTCCTTGGGCTGTTGCGTGATCCCGGCGCCGGCGCCCTTGTCGTCCCCGCCGTCGCCGGACGAGGAGCAGCCCGCGAGCAGCAGCGCCGCCGCCCCCAGCGCCGCGGTCGACGCAGCCCGCCTCCTGGACATGTTTCCGGCCGGCTTGCTGCCGTACATCCAACCCCCCTGGGTGCACTGTTCCGAGGCTCAATCCTGACATACGCCGCCTGGGCCCATGCGGTTCCCGGGTGGGGGCCCGGGGTCTGTGCTAGGAGGCGGTTCCGGTCAGGTAGGCGGAGACGACGACGTTGGCCGTGTAGGTGTCGGTCGTGTGGTCGAAGGTGCCGCCGCAGGTGATGAGGCGGAGTTCGGCGCGTTCCGTCTCGCGGGGCCCGTAGGCCTGCTGGGCGTCGAAGCCGTCGCGGGTGAGGACCTGGACGTCGTCGACGGTGAACTCGGCGACCTCGGCGTCGTCGCGGACCACCCGGATCGTCTCGCCGGGTTCCAGGGTGCTCAGTTCGTAGAAGACGGCGGGCCGGGTCTCGGTGTCGACGTGGCCGACCATCAGGGCGGTGCCGGCCGCTCCGGGGGTGACGCCGACCGCGTACCAGCCGACGGCGCCGGGCTGGTCGAAGGGCGGTGGTTCGATGGCGCCCTTGCCGTCGAGGCCGCGGGCCACGACGGGGGCGTCGATGCCGAGTCCGGGGACGTCGAGCCGCTGGGGCGGGGCCGCGCCGAGCGGTGCGTGGGCCGGGGGCAGGGGGATGTCGGGGGGCCGGCCGGCCGCCGCCATGTCGCCGGTGGCGGGCCGGGATATGCCCTCGCGCACGTCGGTGGCCTCGCGGCCCCACAGCCACAGCCCGAGGAGCAGCACCGCCCAGGCGATGCCGGTCACCAGGCGGCCGCCGGGAAGGGCGGTCGGTGCGGTGCCGGGCGCGGTGCGGGGTGCCGGGTCGCGTGGGTCCTGTTCGGACATGGTCAGTCCGTCCCGCGGCTCCGGCTGCGGGCGCTGCGCAGCGCCACGGCGACGGCGGCGATGCCCGCGAGCACCAGGCCGGTCACGGTGTGCGCCGTGCCGGGGGGCGCGGAGCGGGCCTGCTCCCCGCCGCCGGCGGCGGCCAGCCCGGCGGTGCCGCCGCCGCCCGCGTCGACCGGGGCGACGGGCGAGGCGGGCGCGGTGGGCCGGGCGTCCGGGCGCCGGTTGTCCTCGACGGTGATGGTGCCCTTGCGGGCGTGGTCGCCGCAGGTGACCTGTACGGCGTAGGCACCGGCCTGCACGCTGGTGCGGACCCGGGTGGAGCCGACGAGGACGCCGTCACCCGCGGCCAGGCCGAGCCGTACGTCCGACTCGAAGGCCGCGGACACGGCCACGGCCGTCTTCTCGGTGCAGTCGGGCACGCGGAGCGTGACGTCGGTGCCCGGGGCGGGCGAGGACGGTGCCACGGAGACGCCGCCGCCGTCCGCCGCGTAGGCGTGGGCCGCCGGTGCGCACAGCGCGGCGGCCAGCGCGGCCCCGGCACAGAGAGTGACTTTCAGTGAGCCCATCGTGTACCTCCAGTTACCTGGAGGCTGCCCCGCGCACCCCGCCCCCGCATCCCGCGCGGGGCCGGGCTACGCCGTTCGGGTCACGCGGGGAGGGTCCGCGTTTCAGACCCGTTCGACGAGGTCCGCGATGGAGTCGACCACCTGGGAGGGGCGGTAGGGGAAGTCCTCGACCTGCTCGGGCCGGGTGAGGCCGGTGAGGACGAGGAAGGTCTGCATCCCGGCCTCGATGCCGGCCAGCACGTCGGTGTCCATGCGGTCGCCGATCATCGCGCTGGTCTCGGAGTGCGCGCCGATCGCGTTGAGGCCGGTGCGCATCATCAGCGGGTTGGGCTTGCCGGCGAAGTACGGCTGCTTGCCGGTCGCCTTGGTGATCAGGGCGGCCACCGCGCCGGTCGCCGGGAGCGGCCCCTCGGTGGAGGGGCCGGTCTCGTCGGGGTTGGTGCAGATGAAGCGGGCGCCCGCGTTGATCAGGCGCACCGCCTTCGTCATGGCCTCGAAGGAGTAGGTGCGGGTCTCGCCGAGGACCACGTAGTCGGGGTCGTGGTCGGTGAGGATGTAGCCGATGTCGTGCAGGGCCGTGGTCAGCCCGGCCTCGCCGATGACGTACGCCGAACCGCCGGGCCGCTGGTCCTCCAGGAACTGGGCGGTGGCCAGCGCCGAGGTCCAGATGGACTCGATCGGCACCTCCAGGCCCATGCGGCGCAGCCGGGCGTGCAGGTCGCGCGGGGTGTAGATCGAGTTGTTGGTGAGGACCAGGAAGGGCTTGCCGGACTCGCGGAGCCTCTTGATGAAGGCGTCGGCGCCGGGGATCGGCACCCCCTCGTGGATGAGGACGCCGTCCATGTCGGTGAGCCACGACTCGATGGGCTTGCGGTCTGCCATGTGCGGGTCTCCTGCCTGCGCGGTCCTGCGTGCGCTCCAGCCTAGACAGCGCAGGATCTTGAGGGAACGGCCGTCTCGTCCACCGGTCGTCCCGGCAGCGCCCACGGGCCCGGGGCTCAGCTGCCCGTCGCCTCCTTCCAGGCGTCGATGTAGGAGGTGAGGTTCTTCTCGATGTCGTTCCAGTCGGACTCGAAGACCTCCACGCCGTCCATCAGCTTGGTGAGGGCGATGGCGTTGGCGTCGGTGGCCTTGACGTCCTGGCGGGCCGCGAAGCCGCCGCCGATCTTGCTGACCTGGGCCTGCGCCTTCTGCCCCAGCAGGTAGTCGAGGAGCCTCTTGCCGTTCTCGCTGTGCGGGGCGTCGGTGACCAGGCCGGCGGCGTACGGCAGGGCGAAGGTGGTGGGCTTGCCGCCCTCGCGGGCCGGGAACCAGATGCCGAGGTTCGGCATGGACTGGGACTGGGCGTAGTTCATCTGCACGTCGCCGTTGGCGACGAGCAGTTCGCCCTTGTCGACCTTGGGGGCGAGCTTGCCGGTGGAGGCGGACGGGCCGACGTTGTTGGCCTGGAGCTTCTCCAGGTACTCCATGGCGGGCTGCTCGCCGCCGAAGTCGTGCATGGCCTTGATGAGGACGGCGGTGCCGTCGCCGGCGACGCCGGGGGTGGAGTACTGGAGCTTGTTCTTGTACTTCGGGTCGAGCAGGTCCTCCCAGGTGGCGGGGGCCTGCTTCAGCTCCTTGGTGTTGTGGACGAAGCCGAAGTAGTTGTTGACGACGGCGGTCCAGGTGCCGTTCGCGGCCTTGTCGGCGCCGCTGACCCGGTCGGCGCCCTTCGGGGCGTACTTCTGGAGCAGGCCCTTGGTGTCGGCCTGCTGGATGAAGGGCGGGAGGGTGACGAGGACGTCGGCCTGCGGGTTGCGCTTCTCGCGGACGGTGCGTTGCACCATCTCGCCGGAGCCGCCTTCGACGTACTCGACCTTGATGCCGGTCTCCTTCTCGAAGTCCTTGAACACCTGGTCGTACCAGCCGTCGCCGTTCTCGCCCTTGAGGCCGTCGGCGCTGTAGACGGTGACGACGTTCTCGTCGGAGGCGGCGGAGGTGCCGGAGCAGGCGGTCAGCGGGGCGGCGAGGGCGGTGGCGGCGGCGAGGGCGGCGAGCGGCTTGAGGGCGTTCCTGGGCATGGCGAGGTGGACTCCTTGCGGGTCGGGGCGGGGCTGGTTCAGCGGTAGGAGGCTCTGGTGCGGATCCGGGAGACGGCGAGCAGCACCAGCAGGGTGGCGGTCATGAGGACCACGGCGACGGCGGAGCCGGTGAACAGGGCGCCGCGGTCGGTGGCCGCGTAGATCAGGACGGGCAGCGGGGTCCAGTCGGGCGGGTAGAGCATCATCGTGGCGCTCAGCTCGCCCATGGACAGGGCGAAGCAGAGTCCGGCGGCGGCGGTCAGGGACGGCAGCAGCAGGGGCAGCTTCACCCGCCACAGGACGTACGCCGGTGCGGCGCCCAGGGACGCGGCGGCCTGCTCGTAGGCCGGGTCGAGGCGGGCGAGGGCGGCGGACACGGACTGGTGGGCGAAGGCGGTGACCAGGACGGAGTGCGCGATGATCACGATCCAGCGGGTGCCGTTGAGCAGCATCGGCGGCTGGGAGAAGGCGACCAGGGTGGCGAGGCCCACGACGACCGAGGGCACGGCGAGGGGCAGGACGAACAGGGCGTCGAGCGCCTTGCGGTACCGCTGCCTCAGCGCCGCGGCGGCGAGGGCGGCCCAGGTGCCGGCCGCGAGGGCGAGCAGGCTCGCGGTGGTGGCGGTGACCAGGCTGGTGGTGAGCGCCTCCAGGGCCTCGCCGCGGGTGGCCGCCTCGTAGTGGGCGGTGGTGAAGCCGGAGGGCAGGACGCTGGACCAGTTCGTGGCGAAGGAGGCGCCGAGGACCACGAGGAGCGGAAGGGCGAACAGGGGCAGGAAGAGGACGAGGAAGAGGGCCCACACGGCCCACCTCGCCGCCCGGCTATGCACCAGCACGGCGGCTCACCACCCGGTAGAGGCCGTAGAGGCCCACGGAGATCAGGACGTTGACGACGGCGACCACGCAGGCGCCCGGGTAGTCGGACTCCAGGATGGCCTTGCCGTAGACGAGGGTCGGCAGGGTCGTGACGCCCTTGGCACCGG
The DNA here is from genome assembly GCF_002188365.1 of Streptomyces sp. CS113. NCBI lineage: Bacteria > Bacillati > Actinomycetota > Actinomycetes > Kitasatosporales > Streptomycetaceae > Streptomyces > Streptomyces sp. CS113. The sequence continues at coordinate 5,447,452 of NZ_KZ195574.1, read as the reverse complement.
TGAACAGGACGATGCCGAACTCGTTCAGGCAGAGCACCAGGACCAGGCTGCCGCCGGCCGCGAGGGCGGGCAGCGCCTCGGGGAGGACGACCTGCCGGACGATGCGCGGCGCGCGGGCGCCCAGCGAACTGGCGGCCTCCAGCTGCCCGGTGTCGAGCTGCGAGAAGGCGGCGAGCAGCGGGCGCATCACGAACGGCGTGAAGTACGTGATCTCCGCGAGGAGCACGCCCCAGGGCGTGGTGAGGAACTGGAACGGCCCCTCGGCCGCGCCCGTCACGTCGGTCCAGGCGCCGTTGGCCATGCCGACGGTGCCGTAGACGAACAGCAGGGCGAGCGTGATCAGGAAGGACGGGAAGGACAGGAAGACGTCGATGAAGCGGGCCACCGCCTTCGCCCCGGGGAACGGCACGAAGGCGATGACCAGCGCGAGGACGAAGCCGAGCACCAGGCAGCCGACGGTGGCCGCCACCGCCAGCCACACGGTGGTCCACAGCGCCTCGCGGAAGGCGGTCGACGCGAAGACGTCCGCGTAGGGCTGGAGCGAGGTGCCGCCGGTGTCGGGCTGGAGGGACTGCTGGACGACGAGGGCGAGGGGGTACAGGAAGAAGAGGGCGAGCAGGGCCACGGGCGGCAGGGCCCACAGGTATGCCGTTCTAGTCCTCACCGGCGCTCACCCCCGCGGGCAGCAGGACCGCGTCCTCGGGGGCGAAGTGCAGGCTCACCGGCTCCCCGTGCGCCGGCGGGGCCTTGAGCTCGCGCAGGTCGGCCATGACGCGGTGACCGTCCACCTCGACGTAGAGGCGGTGGGTGGCGCCCCGCCACTGGATCTCCCGCACCGTGCCGGTGATCCGGTTGGGGCCGTCGCCGAGCCCGACGAGGTGCGGGCGTACGCACAAGGTGGCCGACGCGCCCCGCGCGACACCCCCCGTGTCCACCGTGATCTCCGCGTCCCCGAAGGACACTCCCCCGGCGCGGACGGTCACCGGCAGCAGGTTGGCGTTGCCGACGAAGGACGCCGTGAACGCGTTGGCCGGTGCCCGGTACAGCTCGCGCGGGGTGCCGCAGGCCTGGAGGCGGGCCCGGTCCATCACGGCGATCCGGTCGGCGAGGGTGAGCGCCTCGACCTGGTCGTGGGTGACGTAGAGGATCGACACGTCGGGCAGTTCGCGGTGCAGGCGGGCCAGTTCGGCGAGCATGCCGGAGCGGAGCTGGGCGTCGAGGGCGGACAGCGGCTCGTCGAGGAGCAGGACGTCCGGCCGGATGGCGAGCGCGCGGGCGATGGCGACGCGCTGCTGCTGGCCGCCGGACAGCTCCCGGGGGTGGCGGCGGGCGTAGGCGCCCATGCCGGTCATCTCCAGCGCCTCGGACACCCGGTCCCGGATCTCGGCCTTGGCCACCTTGCGGGCCTTCAGTCCGAAGGCGACGTTGTCCGCCACCCGCATGTGCGGGAACAGGGCGTACTGCTGGACGACCATGCCGATACCGCGCCGGTGCGGGGGCAGTCCGGTGACGTCGCGGTCGCCGAGGAACACCCGCCCGGAGGCGGGCCGTACGAACCCGGCGACCGCCCGCAGCGCGGTGGTCTTGCCGGATCCGGACGGCCCGAGCAGCGCCATGACCTCGCCCGGTCCGACGGTGAGGTCGAGAGCGTCCAGGACGACGTTGCCGTCGTAGGCGACGGTGACCGAGTCGAAGCGGATGCCGCTGCTTGTGGTGCTCATCAGCCGGCTGCTCCCCGTAGGAGGGCGGGCAGGCCGGCGACGGAGTCCAGCACGTGGGCGGCGCCCGCCTCGCGGAAGGCGTCGTCGCCGTGGGCCCCGGTGCGCACTCCGGCGACCAGGCCCGCACCGGCCCGTACGCCGCTGAGCACGTCGTACGAGGTGTCGCCGACGACGGCGACCTGGCGTACGTCGTCGGCGGCGCCGGTGCGCAGGAAGGCCGCCAGCACCATGTCCGGGTACGGCCGTCCGCGCCCGCCCGCGTCGGCGGGGCACAGGGTGAGCGGCACCAGGTCGCGCCAGCCGAGCGCGTCGAGGATGGCGTCCTGGGTGACGCGGGCGAAGCCGGTGGTGAGGACGACGGTGCGGCCGTCGGCGGCCAGTTCCTCGACGGCCTCGCGGGCGCCGGGGACGGGGGCGATCAGGCCGCCGTCGACGAGTTCGCCGTACGCCTTCTCGAAGGCGGTGTTGGCCCGCTGGGCGCGGTCCTCGTCGCCGAACAGGTGCCGGAAGACGGAGATCTTGGACTCGCCCATGGTGGCGCGGACGTAGGCGAGCTTGTCGGCGTGGTCGGCGGTGCCGGGCTCGACGCCGAGTTCGCGGGCGGCGGTGTCGAAGGCGCGCTCGACGAGGCCGCCGTCGGCGACGGTGGTGCCGGCCATGTCGAGGACGACCAGGCGGATGCGGTGGTCGGGGGAGGTCGTGGTCATCAGTTCACCAGCCCAGTTCGTTCGCGGTGGTCTCGGCTATCGCGGGTGAGCAGGTCATGCCGCGCCCGCCGGGCCCGGTGACCAGCCACACGCCGTCGCGCACCCGCTGCCGGTGCACGACGCGGCTCTTGTCGGTGCACTGCGCGTACACCCCGGCCCAGCGGCGGCGGACGCGCGGCAGCGGGCGGCCCAGGAGGGACTCGACGACGCCGGTGAGGTGCTCGTAGGGGTCCTCGACGGTGTCGAAGGCGAAGGGGTGCTCGTACTCGTGGGTGTCGCCGATGGTCAGACCGCCGTCGGCGCGCTGGACCATCAGCAGCTGCATCCGGTGCTCGGCGGCGGTGGCCGGCTGCGGCTGCCGGGCGTTCAGCTCGTCCAGGGCGGGCGAGCCGTACGCGGGGTAGTAGCGGAAGCTGTCGGCGTCGGCGACCGAGGTGGTGAGCGGTTCACCGAGCGGGTCGGTCTGCATCATCTGGAGCCGCACCCGGCGCACGGGCAGCTCGGGGCCGGCCAGTTCGCGCACGAGGCCGCCGAGCCAGGCGCCGGTGCACAGGACGACGACGTCGCCGGTGTGCGTGTCGCCGTGGTCGTCGCGGACGCCGTGCTCGCCGACGACGTCGCGGACCTCGCGGCCGGGCAGGAAGGTGTAGCGCGGGGACTTCAGCAGCTCGGCGCGCAGGGCGAGCTGGGCGGTGCGCGGTTCGACCGCCGCGTCCCGCTCGCAGTGCAGCGCGGCGTCGAACGCGCCGCGCAGGGCCGGGTTCAGGGCGCGGGCCTCACCGGCGGTGAGCAGCTTGTGCCCGCGGGCGGCGGCGTCCGGGCGGGCGACGGCCGCCTCGGCGACGGCCAGCTCCAGGTCGCCCCGCAAGGGGGTCAGGGAGCCGTTCGGGCGGAAGCCGAGGGCCGGTATCCGGCCGCCGATCTCCTCCCACAGCTCCCGGGCCCGCAGCGCGGTTTCCAGCTCCTCACCGCCCGCGCGGCCACTGACCCAGATCTGGCCGAAATTGCGCAGCGAGGCGCCGCGCGCCTCGGTCTCGCGCTCGATCTGTACGACCTCGTGGCCGCGCTTCACTGCGTGCCAGGCGTGCATGGTGCCCACCACGCCGGCTCCGACGACTATCACTCTCACGACCGCCACGCTCCTTGGCATCGGGGAACCGGAGGAATCCGGCTGACAACGAGAGCGTGAACTGGTCATCACGTTTGGGCTAGACCCGTTATCTTTTCGTTACGACTCCGGGCGGAAGGCGAGGGCGTTTCCCAGCCGCCCCCGGCCGCCCTCAGTCGCCCTCTGCCGCCGCCCTCAGCCGCCGTCCTCAGCCGTGCAGACGGGCCGTGAAGGAGAAGCGGTCGCCCCGGTAGAGCGTGCGCACCCGCTCCAGCGGGCGGCCCCCGGTGTCCCGGGAGACGCGGTGGATGAGCAGCATCGGGAGGGCCGGCGGGGTACCGATGAGAAGGGCCTCGCGCGGGGTGGCGAGCACGGTCTCGATGCGTTCGTCGGCGTCCCCGAAGGCGATGCCCTGCTCGGCGAGGTGGGCGTAGAAGGACGAGTCCGGGTCGAAGGCGGTGTCCAGGTCGGGGATGCGGGCCACGGCGACGTAGGTGCTCTCCAGCCCGACCCGCTCGTCGTCGGCGAGCAGCACGCGCTCCAGGTGCCAGACGGGCTCCCCGCGCGTGAGGCCGGTCTCGGCGGCGAGCGCGTCGGGACACGGGAAGCGGTCGAGGGTGACGAGCGCACGGCCGGGGGTGCGCCCCTGGCGCCGGACGCCCTCGGTGTAGCTGGCGAGGGACAGCGGCTGGGCCAGCTTCGGCCCCGCGACCACGGTGCCGCGCCCCTGCCGGCGCAGCTTGCCCTCCAGCACGAGTTCCCGCAGGGCCTGCCGCACGGTCTCGCGGGCGACCTCGTAGCGCTCGGACAGGTCCCGCTCGGTGGGGATGGCGCTCCCCTCCCCCAGCTCACCGACGAGCCGGTCGATCCGCGCCTTGACGGCGTAGTACTTCGGCACACGCCCGTGCTCGGGAATCCCGGAGCGGACGGGGGCGCCCGGGGCCTGGTCGTTCGGATAGTCCACGCAGGGATGTTCGCAGACGCGGGTGACGCGCCGGGAACCCACCGGCGCCCGGTCAGCCGCCCTCGCCCCGGCCGAACAGCGGGGCGAGGAGGAGTTGGGCCGCGCCCTCCGCCACGCCGCGGGTCCCGGCCGGTGCGAGGCGTACCGGTACGGGGCCGTCGTGGCCGCCCTCGCGGCGGGCGCGGGCCTCGAGGACCGCGCGGACGCCGTGGACGAAGGCCTCGGGCGCGGCGGCGACGGTGCGGCCGCCCAGCAGCACCAGGTCGATGTCGAGCAGCCCGGCGAGGTTCGCGGCACCCGTGCCGAGCACCCTCGCCGCCTCCGCGAGGTCCCCGCGGGCGACGGCGGCCAGGCACAGGGCCTCGATGCAGCCCCGGGCGCCGCAGGTGCAGGGCGGCCCGTCGAGCTGGACTACCTGGTGGCCGAACTCCCCGGCGCCGGTCCTGGCACCCCGGTGCACACCGCCGCCGAAGACGAGACCGGCGCCGAGTCCGGTACCGAGGTGCAGGTACGCGAAGGACCCGCCCACGGCGCCCACGGCGCCCGCGTCACCCGCCCGGCCGCCCGCTCCGCCGACCGCGAGGCCGAGGGCCGCCGCGTTGGTGTCCTTGTCGACGACGACCGGCACGCCCAGCCGCCGCTCCAGCGCGTCCCGCAGCGGGTAGCCGTCCCATCCCGGGAAGCCGGTGACCCGGTGCAGCACACCGCGGACGTGGTCCAGCGGCCCGGGCAGCGCGACACCGAGCCCGAGCAGGGTGGGAGCGGCGGCGAGAACACCGCCGGGCGACCTCACGCCCTCCCCGGCGGCAGGTGCCGGCCCCACCGGCAGCCGCTCCCCGGTGACTGGCGGCTCCAGCCCCTCCGGAACGGAAGCCCGCGAACCGTCGCCGGCCCACGATCCACGACCGTCCACACCCGCTCGCGCCCCGCCCCCGCCCGGTGACCGCACGTCCTCCCCTGCGGCATGCTCCGACCCCACCGGGAACCGCTCCCCCGGCACCGGCGGCTCCAGCCCCTCCGAGGCCGAAGCCCGCGAACCGGCCCCCGCCCACGAACCACGACCGTCCACAGCGTCCGCTCGCGCCCCGCCCCCGCCCCCGCCCGGTGACCGCACGTCCTCCCCTGCGGCAGGTGCCTGTCCCTTCGCGGTGGGAGGCCGCGGGCCGTCCGCGCCGGGGGGCCCGCCCAGCCCCTCCGTCGCGAGCTCCTCCGCCGCCCGTGCCACCTCCTCCAGTACGGTCTCCGCCCCCGCGCCCAGGTCCAGGGGTGAGCGCCGTTCCGCCACCACCGTGCCGTCGAGGTCGACCAGCACCGCCCGCAGCTCGTCGCGGTCCAGGTGGACGCCGAGGGCGTGGCCCGCCCCGGGCACCAGGCGCAGTACCGTGCGCGGCTTGCCGCCGGTGGACGCGCGGCGTCCGGCCTCGGCGGCCAGGCCCTCGCCCCGGAGCCGGGCGGTGATCTTGCTGACCGCCTGCGGGGTGAGGCCGGTGCGCTCGGCGAGTTCCAGCCGGCTGATGCCCTCGCCGCCGGCGGTGCGCAGCAGGTCGAGCACCAGGGCGGTGTTGTGGCTGCGCAGGGCGCGCAGGTTGGCGCCGCCCGCCGCGCCCCGCATGCCGCCGCCGGTCCCCGCTCCTGCGCCGTTGCTCCTGTTCACGCCCACCATTGTCCCCGGCGCTTGCACTTTGGCAACACCGTTGCGAAAGTGGAGGGCATGACTGGTACTCCTCCCGGCAATCCCCCTCTGCGCGTCGGCCTCGTCGGCTACGGCCTCGCGGGTTCCGTCTTCCACGCCCCGCTGATCGCCGCCACCGAGGGCCTGGCCCTGGACACGGTCGTCACCTCGAACCCGGAGCGGCAGCGGCAGGCCCGCGCCGAGTTCCCGGACGTGCGCACCGTCGACACGCCCGACGAGCTGTTCGACCGGGCCGCCGAGCTGGACCTGGTCGTCGTCGCCTCCCCGAACAAGACGCACGTACCGCTCGCGACACGCGCCCTGGAGGCCGGTCTGCCGGTCGTGGTGGACAAGCCGGTGGCGGGCACGGCGGCCGAGGCGCGCGCGCTGGCGGCGCTGGCCGGAGAGCGCGGCCTGCTGCTCTCCGTCTTCCAGAACCGCCGCTGGGACAACGACTTCCTCACCCTGCGCCGCCTCCTCGCCGAGGACGCGCTGGGCGAGGTGTGGCGCTTCGAGTCCCGCTTCGAGCGCTGGCGACCGCAGCCGAAGGGCGGCTGGCGCGAGTCCGGCGACCCGGCGGAGATCGGCGGCCTGCTGTACGACCTCGGCAGCCATGTCGTCGACCAGGCCCTCGTCCTGTTCGGCCCGGTCACGCAGGTGTACGCCGAGTCCGTGGTCCGGCGGGCCGGCGCGGCGGCCGACGACGACACGTTCCTCGCGCTCACGCACGCGAACGGCGTCCGCTCCCACCTGTACGTCTCCTCCACCGCCGCCCAGCTCGGCCCCCGCTTCCGGGTGCTCGGCTCGACGGCGGGCTACGTCAAGCACGGCCTCGACCCGCAGGAGGCGGCGCTGCGCGAGGGCAAGCGGCCGGGCCCCGGCTGGGGCGAGGAGGACGAGTCGCTGTGGGGCCGCGTCGGCGCCGGGGACTCCCCGCTGACCGGTGGCGGACAGGTGGCGCGGACCGACGCGGGCGACTACCCCGCGTACTACGCGGCCGTGGCGAAGGCCCTGCGCGAGGGCGGCCCGAACCCGGTGGACGCGCTGGAGGCGGCCGCCGCCCTGGACGTACTGGAGGCGGCCCGCCGGTCCGCCCGCGACGGAGTGGTGGTGTCCCTGTGAGCACGGCACCGACGCCTCCCACCGTCGCGGAGCTGGAGGAGCAGGAACGCCGCCTGGTCTTCCGCCGGTTCACCCACGACGACGCGTGGGCGCTGGGCTCCCTGCTGGTCGAGCTGGCCCGGGAGCGCGAGGCCCCGGTCGCCATCGACATCCACCGCGCCGGACAGCAGCTCTTCCACGCCGCGCTGCCCGGCTCCACCCCCGACAACGACGCCTGGATCGCCCGCAAGCGCCGCGTCGTGGAGCGGTACGGCGCGGCGTCGTACCTGGTCGGCTCGCGGTTCCGGGCCAAGGGCACGACCTTCGAGGAGTCCTCCCGGCTCGACCCCGGCACGTACGCGGCGCACGGCGGCTCCTTCCCCCTCACCGTCGCCGGGGTCGGCGTCGTCGGCGCCGTGACGGTGTCCGGGCTGCCGCAGGTGGAGGATCACCGGCTGGTCGTCGAGGCGCTGGAGCGGTTCCTGGGCGAGTAGCCCGACCGGCCCCGGGTGGGCGTGGTCGGGGAATCGGCGGTGGGTACCCGTGGTTGTCTGGCAGACACGCAGATGATCACGGTGCCCACCGGAGGGATCGCAAACGATGAACGAGGCGACGGTTTCGCTGAAGGAATCGGTCGGACGGTACGGCGTCTGGAGCGGCGGGTTCCGCTCCGAGGACCCGGAGGGCGCGGCCGAACGCACCGAGGCGGTCGCCGAGTTGGAGCAGCTCGGCTTCGGCGCCCTGTGGCTCGGCGGCAACACCGCCGCCCGGTACGCCGCGCCGCTGATCTCGGCGACCGAGCGGATCGTGGTCGGCACCAGCATCCAGAGCATCTGGGAGCACAAGGCGTCCGAGGCGGCGGCGGGCTTCGCCGAGCTGGAGGTGTCCCACCCGGGCCGCTTCGTACTCGGCCTCGGGGTCAGCCACGCCCCGATGGCGGAGGGGTACCGCCGCCCGTACTCGACGATGGTCGGCTACCTGGACGACCTGGACCGGGCCGGGATGCGCTCCGGTCACCGGGTGCTGGCCGCGCTCGGCCCGAAGATGCTGGACCTGTCCCGGGACCGGGCGGCGGGCGCCATCCCGTACCTGGTCACGCCCGAGCACACCGCGCAGGCCCGCGAGCGGCTCGGCGACGGCCCGCTGCTGGCCCCGGAGTTCAAGGTCGTCCTCGACCCGGACCCGTCCCGCGCCCGCGCGACGGCCCGCGCCTACCTGGCCATGTACCTGAAGCTGCCGAACTACACGAAGAACTTCCTCAACCTCGGCTTCACGGACGACGACGTGACCGGCGGCGGCAGCGACCGCCTCATCGACGCCGTCTTCGCCTGGGGCGACGAGGCCGCGGTCCGTGCCCGCATCGACGCCTTCCACGACGCGGGCGCGGACCACGTCGCCCTCCAGCTGGTGGAGGACGACATGACCCGCCTCCCGCGGGAGGGCTGGCGCAGGCTCGCCGCGCTGCTGGCGTGACGGCGGGCGCGAGTGAACGCGCGAACGCCGGCCACGGGGTGAGGTCCTCGCGGCCGGTGTGGTGCGGGGTCCGGGTCGCGGCGCCGCCAGTCGGCCCCGTGACCGGAGCCGTGCCGTCGCCGTCGTCCTGCCCGCAGCCGCCGTCGGGCCCGTCGTCACCGCCGTAGCCGCAGTGGCCGCCGCCGTCGCCCTCGCGCACGTCGTCGCCCACAGGCTTCCCCGTGGGCGCCCGCGTCCCCCGGACACCATTCGAGTGTCGGATGACGGCGGACGACAGCGGACTACAGCGGACTACGGTCACACGAACGGACCCGGACTTGGGCCCCCACCTGTCTCGCCGTCGACGCACCGCCCGCCGCCCGCACCGCCCGGCCGCGGTGCGCTACCCGGCCGCGGGCGGGCCACCCGGCACCGGCCGCTGCACCGGCGCCGACGGGCCCCGCGCTCAGGCCCCCTTAAGTTCCTGCCGCTGCCGCCCCAGCCTCTCGACCTCCAGCTCGACCACGTCCCCGGCCCGCAGATACGGCTTCGGCTCGGGCTGCCCCATCGCCACGCCCGCCGGCGTCCCGGTGTTGATGACGTCACCGGGCCGCAGCACCATGAACCGGCTCACGTACCGCACGACCTCCCCGACCGGGAAGATCTGCTCCGCGGTCGTCCCGTCCTGCTTCAACTCGCCGTTCACCCACAGCCGCAGCGACAGCCGCTGCGGGTCGGGCACCTCGTCGGCGGTCACCAGCCACGGGCCCAGCGGGTTGAACGTCTCGCAGTTCTTGCCCTTGTCCCAGGTCCCGCCGCGCTCGATCTGGAACTCCCGCTCGGACACGTCGTGCGCGACCGCGTATCCGGCGACACACGCGAGCCCCTCCTCCGCCGACTCCAGGTAGCGGGCCGTACGCCCGATGACGACCGCCAGCTCCACCTCCCAGTCGGTCTTGGTGGAACCGCGCGGCACGAGCACCGTGTCGTGCGGCCCGACCACCGTGTCCGGCGCTTTGAAGAACACGACCGGCTCGGCGGGCGGCTCGGCCCCGGTCTCGCGGGCGTGGTCGTGGTAGTTCAGCCCGATGCACACGATCTTGCCGATGCGTCCCACCGGCGGTCCGACGCGCAGCCCGGTGCCGTCCAGGGCGGGCAGTTCACCGGCCGCGGCGGCGGACCGTATCCGGCCGAGCGCCCCCTCGTCGGCGAGCAGCTCGCCGTCGATGTCCGCCACGACGCCCGACAGGTCTCGCAGGGTCCCGTCGGCGTCGAGCAGCGCGGGCCGCTCGGACCCCGCCGTACCGACTCGCAACAGCTTCATGATCCCCAACTCCTCGATCGCGGGCAGCCCGCCCGATGCGGCGCGACCTGAGTGCGGCAGTACCGCGGCAGCCATCGGAGGACTGGTCGATCGTCCAAGGCCGGGTTCCACTCCGCAAGACCCCGTTCACGTACTGGACCGTAGCCACGCGCGCCGCGGCCGGACCCCTACGGGCCCGCTCAGCGGTAGAGCACGGCCCGCTCGACGGCGCTCCACGCCGTACTGGTGACGACGTACAGCGCGGCGGCCAGCGGCACCACGGCCACGGTGACGAGGGTGAAGAAGGACATGAACGGCATGACCCTGGTGATCGCGCCGACCCCCGGTACGGCCTGGCCGTCACCGGCGGGCAGGACCGGCCGGTCGGCCATCGTCCGCCGGGTGAGCCGGTAGCTGAAGGTGGCGACCGCGGCGACGACCGCGAACAGGGCCACGTACACGAGCCCGGTCCCGCCGAGGGGACCGCCGTCCCCGAAGGTGTCGGCCCACCGCCCACCGAGCGGGGCGGACAGGAGCCGGTGGGAGAGGAGCCGGTTGACCTCGCCGCCGATCGTCGAGCTGGAGAAGAGGTGGTAGAGCAGGAAGAAGGCGGGGATCTGGCACAGGCTGGGCAGGCAGCCCGACAGCGGGGACACCTTCTCCTCGGCGTGCAGTTCGAGCACGGCCCGCTGGAGCTTCTCGGGGTTCTTCGCGTGCTTGCGGCGCAGCTCGGCGATCCGCGGCTGGAGTTCGGTGCGCGCCTTCTGCCCGCGGGCGGCGGCCCGGGAGAGGGGGTGCACGAGGAGCCGTACGAGGGCGGTGAACAGGACGATGGCGGCGGCCGCGGCCGAGGCGCCGAACAGGGGCTGGAGCAGGTCGGCGAGGTGCTCGACCAGGCTGGCGAAAACGGACATGGGCGGATGAACCCTCCGGGGGTCTCGTCGTGCCGGGATGAGGTGCGGCGGCATGACGACACGACCCGCGCGGGGCCAAGTGCGGAGAAGGAGCCGGGCCCTACGCGGTGGTCGCCGGGAGGGCGTGTCCGGGCGCTCGGGGCCGGCGGCGGCCGGGCGCGTCGGGGTCGCGTTGCGGCAGGAAGGCCGTCCGCAGGTCCCGGTCCCTGATGGCCGTACGCACCCGGGTGGGCGGCACGGCGGGCGCGCAGCGGGCGGCGATGACGGCGCACACGGCGAGCGCGGAACCGACCGCGGCGGTCGCGGCGAGCGCGACGGTGGCGGAGAGGCTGCCCACGTCGACGAGCGCGACGGGCAGGAGGACCAGCAGCAGGACGAGGAGAGAGCGCGGAACGGCCCGTTCCCGGATCATCGGCCACTCCCCCTCTCGTACGCGCGTTTGCCCCAGTTATACAGGACGACTATTCATGCGGGACCACGCTGTGCGGACCCCTGCTGCTCGGTCTCGATCGGCTGGAGCAGCCGCCGCGGACCGAGCAGCGCACGGCTGACCGGGTCCGCCGGGTCGGGGTCGAGCCCGGGGCCCGGCCGCATGTCGATGTCGCGGACGGCGACGAGGGCCCCGCAGGCGGGGCAGGCGCCGTAGGGGCTGAGTTCGGTGCCGCAGTCGGCGTGCCAGAAGGTGCGCATCGGCTCGCCGCCGAGCTGCTCGCGCCCCCAGAGGCCGAGCGCCCGCAGGGCGGGCCACAGGGCGATGCCGCGCTCGGTGACGACGTACTCGTCCCGGGGCGGCGACTCCTGGTACCTGCGCTTCTCCAGGATCCCCTCGGCGGTGAGCGCCTGGAGGCGGTTGGCCAGGACGGCGCGCGGGATGCCGAGGTGGACGAGGAAGTCGTTGTACCGCCGCACGCCGTACAGCGCGTCGCGGATCACCAGCAGCGTCCACCGCTCGCCGACGACCTCCAGCGCGCGGGCGATCGAGCACTCCTGCGTCGCGTAGTCCTTGCCCAGTGCCATGGGCTCCACTGTAGCCACTTTCCGACACTCGGTTCATTCACCGAACTGATAGTGCTAGGTTGAGTCGCCCGAGTCAGTTCATTGACCGAACCGACCGAACCAGCTGAGCCAACCGAATCAACCGGACCGACCCCACCACCCCCGAGCGGAGCGGACAGGCAGCCATGACCGACACCGGCACGGATTCCCCGACCACCGCGACACCGGCACCCCCGGCCGCCACCGCGGAACGGGCCTCGCCGCCCCCGCACCCCGGCCGCACCCTCGCGCTGACCAGCGCCGCGACCGCGGTGGCGCTGATGACGTACACCGCACCGCTGGTCACGCTCCCCGAGACGGCCGCCGACCTGCACACCTCGCTGTCCGCCCAGGCCTGGCTGCTGAACGGCACTCCGCTGGGCCTGGCCGCCCTGCTCCTGGTGGCCGGCAGCCTGGCCGACGACTACGGGCGCCGCCGGCTGTTCGTCTCCGGCACGCTGGCCCTCGGCGTGACCACCGTCCTGGGCGCCTTCGCGTCCACGACCTGGCTGTTCACCCTGGCCCGGATCGCGCAGGGCGCGGCGAGCGCGGCGCTGCTGGCCAGCAGCCTCGGCCTGCTCGTGCACGCCTTCCCGACCCCGGCGGGGCGGCTGCGCGCGACCGGCGTGTGGGGTGCCTTCGTCAGCGGCGGGATAGCCGTGGGCCCCGTACTCGTCGGGGCGTTCCCCGACTGGCGGCCGGCGCACGGCGTGCTGGGCGCCGCCGCGCTGGTGGTGGCCGGACTGGGCGCGCGGTCCCTGTCGGAGTCGCGCTCCCCGCGGGAGGGCCGGCCGGACCTCGCCGGGGCGTTGACGTTCGGACCGGCGCTGGTCGCGCTGGTGGCGGCGCTGACGCTGGGGCGCGAGGGGTGGCTGCGCGCACCGGTGGGCCTGCTGCTGGCGGCGGCCGTGCTCCTGGGTGCCCTGTTCGTCGTACTGGAGCGCCGCGCGGCCACTCCGATGATCGACCTGTCGCTGCTGCGCCGCCCGCTCTTCCTGGCGTCCTCGGCGGGCGGCCTGTTCACGGGCCTGTCGGTGATCGGCTTCTTCAGCTTCCTGCCGACGGTGCTCCAGCGGGCGCTCGGCCTGTCCCCGATGGACACGGCCCTGCTCTCCCTGCTCTGGGCCGGTCTCGCCTTCGCGGTGGCCCTCCAGGCCCGCCGCATCGCCCACCGTGTCTCCGCACGCCACCAGTTGGCCGTCGGTTTCGCCCTGCACGCGGCCGGCGTCCTGACCATGCTCGGCGCGGTCGGCGCGGGCTCCTGGCCCCGGCTGCTGCCCGGCCTGGTCGTGGCGGGCGTAGGCAGTGGCCTGCTGAACGCCGCGCTGCCGCTGCTCGCGGTGGAGTCGGTACCGGCGGCCCGCGCGGCGATGGGCTCGGGCGCGCAGCAGACGTTCCGCTACATCGGCTCGTGCGCCGGGGTCGCCCTGACGATCGCCATCGCGACGTCGGCGGGGAGCCCCGGGGCGGGCACGGACGCCGCGCTGTGGGTGTCGGCGGGGCTGGCCGTGGCGGCGGCGGTCGCGGTGGGGACGCTGCGGGAACGGCACTGACCGGCACGCCCCGGACCTGACGCCCTCCCTCGACCCGCTCCCCTCCTCCGCCCCCGGGGTGGCTGACCCTCGTCACCTCTCGGCAGTACGGTGTCCCCCATGCGCCCCGACACGCCCGCCGAAAACGTCGACCACGCCGCCGAGGCGGCCCGCCTGGAACGGACCGCCGGCCTCTACCCCGAGGACGCCGAGGCCCTGCTGCTGCGCGCGGCGGCCCACCTGGAACTGTCCGGCGACCGCCCCGCCGCGACCAAGCTGTACGACCGCCTGCTGTCCTCCGGCGCCTCCGCCTCCCTGGACAACCCGTCCCTGGTCCGCGCCCTGAAGGCGTCGAACCTGTGGGAGTACGACCACGAGGCGGAGGCCAGGGCGATCATCGACGGCGTGCGCGCGGCGTCGCCGCGGGACCCGGCCCCCTGGGTGATCGTGGCGGAGGCCCTGGAGTCCCACGACGAGCTGGAGGCGGCGCACGAGACGTTCACGGAGGGGGCCCGCCTGCTCCTGACGGACGTGCCGGAGCCCCCGTACACCACCCACCCCCTCCTCTACGGCCGCCACCGCGTCCGCCGCATGCTGGGCCTGCCCCACGACGAGTGGGACGCGCTGGCCGACACCCTCCACACCATGCCGGTCTCCCTGGACGAGCTGCACGACCCGAAGCGCGTCTGGTCCCTGGGCTCGGACGACCCGGCGGACCTGGAGGCGGAGATCTCCCGCCTGCGCGCCGAGCTGGGCGCCTACCGCGAGGCCCTGTCCCGCCCCTTCCCGGTGGCCATGCTCCACTGGCCGGCGGGAGAACTGGCGGAACTGATCGAGGCGTATCCGGCCCTGTCCTCCGAGTACCCCTCCTACGAGGAGCACCTGGCGTCGATAGAGGCGGCCCTGCGCGAGCTGGCGGCGTCGGGCACCCCGAACCTGGGCGTGGTCCCGGGCACGGTCCCGTCCTACGAGGCGTTCGCGGCGTCGGAGGGCGCGTCCCCGGCCGACCCGACCCTGCTCCCGCAGTACGCGACGACACTGGCGGCCCGCGGACTCGCGGTGGCGTGGCCGCCGCAGCGCGGGGCGGCGTGCTGGTGCGGCTCGGAGCGGCCGTACGGCGAGTGCCACGGTGTGCGGTAAACCGTCGCGACGGACCGATGAGTTCGGGGACCGCCGGGCGTCCATAGGTACGAGAGCCCGACGCGGAACGCAGTGCTTCGGGCGAGCCGACCCGAGGAGACACACGCCATGAGCACCGAGCAGACGCCCACCGCGGCCGAGAACGGCTTCTCCTACACCCTCACCCGCACCCTGGACGCCCCCGCCTCCCAGGTCTGGCAGGCCTGGACCATCCCCGACCAGTACGCCCAGTGGGCCTACGCCGTCCCCGGCTCCGTGGAGATGGACGTCCGCCCCGGCGGCGCCTGGAAGGCCACGATGCGCACCCCGGACGGCGCGGAGTTCCCGTTGACCGGGTCCTACATCGAGGTCGCCGAGCCCCGCCGGCTGACCGTCGGCATGGACGTCCCGGGCCGCCCGGACCCGGCGGCGATGACCGTCGAACTGGCGGAGCAGGGCCCGCGCAACACCGTGATCACCCTCCACCAGACCTGCGACACGGCGGCGGAGCGGGACGGCGCGGAACAGGGCAGCAACATGCTGCTCGACGGACTGACGGGGTTCCTGGCGGGCGGGGCGCGGAGCTGAGCGCATCCGCCCGCCCGCACCCACTGCCGGGGCACCGACGCGGCGAGGCGTGAACACTTCCCGGTGGAGTGTTCACGCCTCGCCCATGCACCTCAGTTGATGATCTCGGCCCGCCCCTCCTGATTCATCGCGGCCAGCCGGTCCCGCCACATCTGGAGGGCTTCAGGCGTCTGCCGCGTCCAGTCAGTGACTTCGCCGACGATCCGGAGCGGCTGCGTGCTGCGGTAGGAGCGAGTGGGATTGCCGGGGAACTTCTTGTCGGTCACGTTCGGGTCGTTCTCGAACTCCCCGGTCGGCTCGACGGCATACACCCGCGGCTCCCCGTCCCCGGCGGCAAGCTCGGCGGCGAGCCCCGCGCCGTCACGCAAGGCGGTGAAGTAGACGTGGTTCATCACGATCTCGGGCCGGTAGTTCGAAGGGAAACCGGCGGTGAGGTGATCGCCGACCCGCAGATCGGCCTTCGTACCGTGGAAGAACGGCCCCTCGTCCAACACCTCGTCCATCGCGGCAGGTTATCAACGCGCGCCGTGACCGACGAGAGTTCACCCCGGGAGCGCTTTGAAGGGACCGCTTCCGCCGGTCGTCCCACCCCTCGTGTCAGTGCCTGCTGCTAGAACTGCATCCACAACAACATGGTGGGGAAAGGGGTCGGGGTGGAGCAGCCGGGGAGTCGGGAGCAGCCGGTCGCGGGGGTCTACGAGCAACTGGTCACGGATCGCGTACGTGGCGAGCTGGAGCGTCTTGAGGCCGCGGGCTGGAAGGCCATCGACGCCGAGGTCGGCGCAGAATCGTCACCGCATGTGCTGGCTCGCCACGTCGGTGCCATGGTGGCCCACCACCTCAGCCAACTCCGGCCCGAACACCGAGTTCCCTTCGCCAACCGCGTCCTCGAGTCCCTGGCGGCAGAGGTCGGTGGGCAAGGCGGCGCCGAGCCCGTCAGCGCCATCGTCGAGGGCCCGCGGCAGTTGCTGGCTCTGGCGGAACAGGAGGCACCGGGCGCCTATGCGATCCGTCCGCTCACGCCCCTCTCCGAGACCTCGCTTCTCACCAACTCCCCCGAGGACCTGAACCTGGGCTCGGAGTTGCGGGCCGAGTTGGCCACTGCGGATCGGATCGATCTGCTCTGTGCCTTCGTGAAGTGGTATGGCATCCGCGTGCTGGAGGACTCACTCCTCGCGGCCAAGGAGCGGGGCGTCCCGATCCGTATCATCACCACGACCTACATGGGCGCCACGGACCGGCGCGCGCTCGACCGGCTCGTGCGCGAATTCGGCGCCACCGTGAAGGTGAACTACGAGACCCGCTCGACCCGGCTGCACGCCAAGGCGTGGCTGTTCCGACGCGGAACCGGATTCGACACGGCGTACGTCGGCAGTTCGAACCTCTCCCGTGCGGCACTGCTCGACGGCCTGGAATGGAACGTACGACTGTCGTCGGTGGCCACACCGGCGGTGATGGAGAAGTTCGAGGCCACCTTCGAGGCGTACTGGAACGACGCGGCGTTCGAGACGTACGACCCGGACGAGGACGGCAAGCGCCTCGACGCGGCGCTTGCCCAGGCGGGTGGGACGGCGTCGACCACAGACCTGAAGATCAACCTTTCCGGTCTTCAGGTGCACCCCTTCCCGCACCAGCGGGACATGCTGGAGCGCCTCAGCGCAGAGCGCGAGATCCGCGGGCGGCACCGCAACCTGCTGGTCGCGGCGACCGGCACGGGGAAGACCGTGATGGCCGCCCTGGACTACCGCGATCTGAGCAATCGGGCGGCCTCCGGTCGACCGAGGCTGCTGTTCGTGGCGCATCGCAAGGAGATCCTCAAACAGTCCTTGCGTACGTATCGCGAAGTGCTGGACGACGCCTCGTTCGGCGAGTTGCTGTACGGCGGGGCCGATCCACAGGAGTGGACCCACGTCTTCGCCAGCGTCCAATCGCTCAACGTCCAGAGGCTGGAGCAGCTCGCGCCAGACCACTTCGACGTCATCGTCATCGACGAATTCCACCACGCCACGGCCGGTACGTACCGCCGAGTGATCGAACACTTCACGCCGAAGGAACTGCTGGGACTCACCGCCACCCCGGAGCGGATGGACGGGCTCAACGTCCAGGACGAATTCTTCGACGGCCGCATCGCCGCCGAGATGAGGCTCTGGGAAGCCCTGGAGAACGACCTGCTGTCTCCTTTCCACTACTTCGGCATCCCTGACGGGACCGATCTCACGAATCTCGGCTGGCAAAAGGGCTCGTACGCCGATCAAGAGCTCGGCAACCTGCTGACCGGCAACGACGCGCGAGCGCGCATCATCGTCAAGCAGGTCCGGGACAAGCTCTCCGACCCCGGCACCATGCGGGCGCTCGGCTTCTGCGTCACCAAGGCGCACGCCCATTTCATGGCCGACTACTTCCGCAAGGCCGGTTTCCAGGCTGCGGCCCTGGACAGCGACTCGCCATCCGAGGTGCGCGCTCAAGCGCTGCGTGACCTCCAGGACGGCAAGCTCCAGGTCATCTTCTCGGTGGACCTGTTCAACGAGGGTCTCGACATCCCGGACGTGGACACCCTCCTCTTGCTGCGGCCCACCAACAGCGCCACCGTCTTCCTCCAACAGCTGGGCCGGGGGCTACGGCGTACCGACACGAAGCCGGTCCTCACGGTCCTGGACTTCATCGGACAGCACCGAGCGGAGTTCCGCTTCGAGGAGCAGTTCCGGGCCATGACCAACCTGTCGCGCAACCGGCTGGTCGAGCACATCGAGCGCGGCTTTCCGCAGTTGCCGTCGGGCTGCCAGATCATCCTGGAGGGCAAGGCCAAGAGCCTGGTCCTCGACAACATCAGGACGCAATTGGCCGCCACGGTGAAGACGCTGGTGAAGGAGGTCAAGGAGTACAGCACTCCTCTCCTCGCCGACTACCTCCGAGAGAGCCGCAGAGAAATCAAGGAGCTCTACAAGAACGGCAACTCCTGGACGCTCGTGCTGCGTCGTGCCGGCCTGGTCGCCGAACCGGCTACGCCGGGCGAGGAAGCCCTGCTCAAGCGAGTCCACGCGTTCCTGCACGTGGACGATCCCGAGCGTGCGCGAGCGTATCTGAGCCTTTTGGCGGACGACGCCCCTCCGTACGAGGAACTCGACCGGACCGGCCAGGCCTACGCCCGCATGCTGTTCTTCAACCTGTGGGACAACGCGGGCGGGTTCACCGGCTATCCGGAGGGGCTCGCGACGCTGCGCCCGCAGCAAGCCCTGAGGGATGAACTTCGGCAGGTGCTGTCCTACGTCATCGACCGCGCCGACCATGTCCCGATCCCGCTGTCCGACGACCTCGGCCCTGTACCGCTGAAGGTCCACAGCTCGTACAACCGGTCGGAGATACTGGCCGCGCTCGGCGTCGCCCGGTTCGGTGGACAGATGCCGAGATCCTTCGCCCAGGGCGTGCAGTGGGCGGAAGAGTTCCAGACGGACGCGCTGCTGATCACGCTGGAGAAGGACGAGAAGGACTTCTCGCCCACCGTCCGGTACAAGGACTACGCGATCAGCCCGCACCTCTTCCACTGGGAGTCCCAGAACGCGATTTCCCCCGATTCCGCCACGGGCAAGCGCTACCAGCAGCACGCCGGGCGCGGCTCCCACGTCCTGCTGTTCATGCGCCGCTACGCGACCACGGACACGGGCAAATCCCAGCCGTGGATGCTTCTGGGCCCGGCAACGTACGTGGAGCACACCGGCAGCAAGCCGATGGCGATCACCTGGCACCTCGATCACCCGCTCCCCGCCGATGTGTGGTCCTACTCGGCGGCGATCCAGGCGAGTTGATCCACGGGTACGTCGGTCCTGGCCCGGAACGACTCAGGACAGTCGCACTTCGCACTCCGCCTCGAAGTGCGACTGCGCCCGGTCGAGCGCGTCGTCCACGTCCCATCCGTGCGCGTGGAACCAGTGGAGCAGATCGGCAATGGCGTTGATCGCCGCATCTTCCGCCGTAGCCGTCACCAACCGGCCGGGATCAACGGACTCCTGCGCCGACTGCGAACCGTCGTAAAGACTCAGTACGTCCGCGGCTCGCGCCAGCCGCGGCATCGGCATGCTCTGCCGATCGACCCGGGCGGCGTCCAGGCGGAACTCGCACCAGGTGATTTTGCGATCACCGGTGAGCTCCACGCCCCAGCGATCACTCACGGCGTCGACCAGCATCATCCCCCGACCCGTCTCCGTATCGAGGGTCGCGCACGTGAGCGTCGGCAGGGCGCGAGCATCGGGATCGTGCACCTCGATGCGCAGGTGGGAGCTCCCGAGTGAAACGACCAGCGTGGTCGGCGTCGCCGGTCCGACGTGCTTGATCACATTGGCGACGAGTTCACCTACGCAGAGTTCGGCACCATCCGTCAGCTCACGCAGCCCCCAGTACTCCAGGTGGATCCGCAGAGCGCGTCGAAGAGCCCGCACCTACGCAAGGGACTGACACTCGAGGAGGCAGGGTCCCGCGTCGGCATCTTGAAGGCGACGTTGAGCCGCTACGAGACGAAGGAGGGCACGGTCAAGTGG
This sequence comes from Streptomyces sp. CS113, assembly GCF_002188365.1. Lineage (NCBI taxonomy): Bacteria > Bacillati > Actinomycetota > Actinomycetes > Kitasatosporales > Streptomycetaceae > Streptomyces > Streptomyces sp. CS113. Next base: position 5,427,704 of record NZ_KZ195574.1, on the reverse strand, counting down.
CCGGCCGTGGACGCCCTGTGCCGTGAGTACTCCGCAACGGACGAAGAGCGCCTCGCTCTCGTGGAGTTGGCGAAGGGCGCCAGGATCCAAGGATGGTGGCGATCACTCGCCGACCCCATTCCCGACTCCATGAACCTGATGTTGACCTTGGAAGACGAGGTCGTACGCGAGGACCACTACGCGTGCATGTACGTCCCGGGGCTCCTCCAAACACGCGCCTACGCGGAGGCGGTTCATCGCGCTTCAGAGGTGCAGTGCGACGAACGCGAAGTCCAGCACATGGTCGACATCCGCATGAAGCGCCAGGAGTTGCTGGAGCGCGAGGAGCCTCCGCATATCTGGTGCGTGATCGACGAAGCCGCTGTCCGACGCCGGGTCGGAGGCCGTGACGTCATGCGCGAGCAACTCACCCACCTGTTGGCCTGCGCGGAGCGACCGCACATCACCATTCAGGTTCTTCCGTTCTCCTTGGGAGCACATGCCGCCGCAGTCGGAAGCTTCGTCACACTTCGCGGCCAAGCCCGTGAGCTGGACGTTGTCTATGTGGACCTCCTCGGCGGCGGCGTGTTCATGGAGAAGCCGGAGGAACTGGAGCGATATAGGTTGGCCTTCGACTACCTCAGCGCCCGGGCGCTCGACCTCGAGTCCTCGGTCGAACTCATCGACCGGGTCAGCAAGGAGTGAGTCTTGATAGCAGCCAGCCCGGAGCCCCGCTGGTTCAAGTCCTCGCACAGCGGGGGGAGCGGCACTGAATGCGTTGAGTGCGCGTACGTCCCACACGGCGCGTTGATACGCGACTCCAAGTGCGCCGATGGCCCCACACTGGACGTGCGGCTGAGCAGTTGGCGTCTGTTCGTCGACTCAGTACGCCACGGCTCGCAGCCGTCCGCCTGACCGACCGAGGCGGGTACGGCCTGGTCACCCCGACAGACCTCAATGCCACCGGCGGGCATCATGGCGCTGCACCGCCTGGGCAAGGCCCCCGAGAGTCCCAACAACGGGTCTCCGAGCGAAGACTATCGGGAGTGGTCGGCGGGGCACCGGAGCCCGTTCACCGGGGTGAGGGCGGGTCGGCCGTGGTGGTGGGCTCGCCCACGCGGGCCTCGAAGCACTCCCGTTCGCCGTCGGCCGACGCGGGCCGGAAGCAGGCCCGTACGGTGCTGCCGAGGTGGACCTCGGTCATCTCGGTGTAGACGAAGGTCGCCGCGTCGTCCTCGTTCCTGATGCGCACGTCGTGGGTCGGGCCGCCCGCCGTGACGTCCACCCGGTCGCCGATCTCGGTGGCCCAGGTCCGGGCCCAGCTCGCACCGCACTTCTCGCTGTGGCGCAGTTCGACGCGGGCGCCGGTGGCCGTGCGGTACGAGGCGAGGGTGTCGGGGCCGACGCCGCAGATCAGGCGCATCGGGTCCTGGCCCTCGCAGGCGGCTCCCTGGCACAGGGGAGCGAAGGAGAACGGCACGGAGGCCGGCAGCGACTCGGCCTCGCGCGCCTCCGAGTCCGGCAGCAGGAGGAACAGCAGAGCGGCGACACCGCCGACGATCACCGTGTACGCCGCCGCCAGCACCACCAGGAGCCTGCTGCGGCCGAGTCGCCACCGCCGGGTCCCGTCGGGCGGCGGCTCCTGGGGACGCGGCCGTGGCGACTCGTCCGGGGCAGAGGCGGACGCGGGGGCCACCGCGCGTCCGCTCCAGTGCGACTCGGCGATCTCCCACAGCGCGAGCAGTCGCCCGTCGGGTTCGTTCGCGAGCCGGCACAGGTCCCGTACGGCCTGGCGCGGGGGCAGGCTCTTGCCGTTGAGGTAGCGCTCCCAGGAGGACTTGCTGTACGGCGTGCGCTCCGCCAGCGCCGCCAGGCTCAGGCCCGCGCGGGCCCGCGATTCCCGCAGCGCCGCCACCAGCCGCGTGTGTTCCGAGGTCACTTGGGAGCCACCTCCCGAAGGGCCTGCCAGGTGGGCGGGTCGATGACTCCGTTCACGATCAGTCCGTTCTGCTTCTGCATGCGTTCGACCGCGCGCCGCGTCTTCGGGCCGAAGATGCCGTCGATCTCTCCCGGCTCGGTGCCCGCCCGGCGCAGCAGGCACTGGGCCTCGGCCACTTCGAGCCCCACCTGGGTGTTGGACAGGAGGAGGTCCGTGGTGCGGCTCAGGCCCGCGTACCAGCGGGCGTCACGCTGCTCCAGCCGGCAGGTGTAGATGACCGGCACCAGGGTCTCCGACACGGTGGCCGGAGTGGTGACTTCGGCGTCGCCGCGGTCGCGCGCGAGCTGGGCGCGGGCCTCGGTGAGCCGAACGGCCAGCAGGAGGGCCACGGAGACGGACAGCACCGTGACCACCGCTCCCGCCGCGACCGCGACGCGCAGGACGCGCCCGTACGGCTGCCGCTCGGTGGGGGTGGGTTCCGGTGTCGCGGAGGAGTCCTCGGGGGTGCCCGCGCCGGCCGTCCGGCCCTCCGCCCAGCGTTGGGCGGCGATCTCGTGCATCACCAGCAGCCGGGCCGGATCCTCACCGCCGATGCGGGCCATCGCCTCGACGGCTTCCAGGGGCGGCAGGGACCTGCCGTTCAGATAACGCTGCCACGACTTGGCGCTGTATCCGGTCTTCACCGCCAGTCGCCGCGTGCTCAGTTCGCTGTGGTCCTTCAGCCTGCGCAGACGCACGATCAACTGGTGTACCTGCGGATGCAGTTCTGCGGGCAGTTCCTTCCAGCGCGACACGCTTCCCCCACTCGCGTCCCGGACCTCGGGCCCGGTCCCTGTCTCCCGGTCTCATTCTGCACCAGCCGTCAGGGGCCCCGTTCCTGCCGCCGACCCCGCCCGGACGCGACCCCGGCCGTCCCCCTGTCGTCGCGGTCCCGCCGCAGGGACCCGGTGGTCGGCATCCGCGCAGGTCATCGTGTGGGACGTCTCGGGACGGGGTCACTTCCGCGTCGCCGGTGGCCGGGCATCCCGCCGGGCCCGCAGTCTCGTTGCGGAGCCGGCCGATGGGGTCGGCTTCTCCTAGCGCACGTCATAGCGAGGAGCACAGCATGCGAGCTCTCACCAAGACACTGGTCGGTGTCGCCGCCGCGGTCGGTATCGCCGCCGGCGGCCTCGCGACCGCGGGCCCGGCCATGGCGGACCCCGCACCCGCCCCGGGGTCCGCGGTCGCGGCCTCGCCCGCGGCGGTGGCCGCGTACAACAACCTCGGCCTCACCAAGACCCAGGCCTACGGCGTCCAGTGCTTCCTCAACACCTCGGTCTACGTCGACATCGACGTGGACGGATACCTCGGCCCCGAGAGCTGGAAGGCGATGCAGGGCTTCCTCAACAGGAGCTGGGACCAGAATCTCGCCACCGACGGCGTCGTCGGCCCGGCAACGATCAAGGGACTCCAGTACTTCCTCAAGCACGGCGGCTGGAAGTACACCGGCAAGATCGACGGTATCGCCGGCGAGGGAACGCGTGCGGCGTTCGCCAGGTTCGGTCAGACGACCCTGGAGCAGTTCTGCGAGTAGGCACGCGCCGCCTCCCGTACGAGGGGGCGCTCGGAAGTCACCTGCTTCGAGCCGGTCGCCGAGCAGGGGGCGGAGCGCGCTGGTAGCAGTTCGCGGGGCTGCACGGGGTGCGGTGCCCGGTCGGTGCGGCACGCACCGGAGCGGATGACGGGCGCGGCCGGGGAGGCCTTCCGCCAGCGCCTCCTCGGCCACCGTGCCGTACCGGACGCGCGGACGGCCACCGTCGGCGGGGTGCCGCACTTCGTCGACGTGGTCAGAGGCTCTTCAGCGCGGTGGCGCTGGGGCTGCCTGCTTCTGCCGTGTACATCACGAAGGAGAAACCCGAGCCGGGCAGAGCGAGCGTGTGCCGGTCGATCTCCAGCTCGCCCAGTGTGGGGTGGTGGAGGTTCTTTCGCACGCTGGGTATGGGGCGCACAGCGTGATTCCGCCAGCTGTTCGCGAATTCCGGATCGTGGGTTGCGAATTCGTTGATCAGCGCCGCGAGCGCGTTGTCCGTGGGGTGCACAACGCGGGCCGCGCGCAATTGTGCGGCCACCTGCTGAGCGAAACCGGGCTCGGAACCGGGGGCGGCGTTGCAGAGGGTGTCACGGAATCTCGTCGAGAGGCGCGTGAGGTTGCGCTCGTCGGGGGTGAGACGAGAGAAGTCGGTGATCAGAGCCGCGGCTGCCGCGTTCCAGGCGACGATGTCCTGCCGGTCGTTGACGACGTAGGCGGGGATGCCGTCGAGTCGGTCGAGCAACTGCCGGGCGTCCGCGGGTACGTCCTGCGGCGCGCCGTCGTTGCCCGCCGGCAGCACTTGTCCGGCCAGGCGGGCCAGATGGTCGCGCTCTGCTTCAGTGAGCTGGAGTGCCGTCGCCAGCGCGGACAGCACCTGGAGGGAGGGCCGGGGTGCCCGTGCCCGTTCCAGTCGTTCGTAGTAGCTCACCGACACCTGCGCCAGGGCGGCCACCTCTTCGCGGCGCAGGCCGGGTGTGCGACGGGCGCGTCGGCCAGGTGGAAGTGCCGCTTCGGCCCGCACGTCTTCCGGCCGCAGGCTCTCGCGGCGGCGGCGGAGGAAATCCGCGAGTTCCTGGCTGCTCACCGCTCCATGCTGCCACGGGAGGGGACGGCCGAGCCTCGCACTGCCGGTCCGGGGCTCGGCCGTCCGTTCCACGCCGGCGAGTGCGCTGTGCATGGTGGTCCGGCCGGTTTGTCGACCACGAGGAGAAACGGTGACCAGGACCCCTGAGGAAGTTTTCCGCCGCATGATCGATCTGATCGCGGCCAAGGACATGAATGCCGTGGCAGAGCTGTGGGCGCCTGACGGAATCGCCGAATTCCCTTTCGCGGCCGGGAACTCCCCTCGTGTGCTGCGCGGACGTGAGGAGGTGCGTGCCTACCTCGCCCGCTATCCGGATCTGATGGACATGAAGGAGGTGGCCGCGCTGACCGTGCGGCCGACGGATCAGGCGGACACCGTCGTGGTGGAGTGGACGGCCACCGGCCTCACCGTGGCCACTTCCCAGCCCTACCGCCTGGACTACATCGTGGTTCTCACGGTCCGCGACGGGCTGATCACTCTGTACCGGGACTACTGGAGCCCGCTGTCGGCGGCGGCCGCCGCCGGGGGCCTCGCCGGACTGATCGACTCGCTCGAACGGCAGAACACCTGATGTCCGCGGTGCTCGTGACCGGAGGGACCGGCAGGACGGGCGGGGCGCTGGTGCGGGCGCTCCGCGGCGCCGGTGTGCGGACACGGGTCGCCGGCCGGAACCCGGCCGCGGCCGATCCCGACGCAGTCCGCTTCGACTGGAACGACCCGACCACGTTCGGCCCCGCGCTCGACGGGACGGACCGGGTCTTCCTGCTTCCGCCGGTGGAGAGTGTGGACCCGCTGCCGCTGGTCGAGCCCTTCCTGCACCAGGCGCAGCGGGCCGGTGTCCGGCGTCTCGTGCTGCTCGGCTCGGCCATTGTGCTGCCGAACGCACCCGGCGCCGCGGAGCTGGCCGCGCGGGTCCGGGACCGGCCCGGAGGTGTCGTACTGCGCGCGTCCGGCTTCATGCAGAACTTCCTGCGCCCGCACCCGCTGGCCGAGCGCATCCATCGGCACGGTGAGATCCGCACCGCTGCCGGTGACGGCAGACTGGGGTGGGTCGACGCTCGGGACATCGCGGCCGGCGCCGCCGCGCTGCTGGCCGACCCGGGGGTGGCGGCTCGAAGCGACTACCTGATCACCGGGCCGCACGGGATGAGCTATCCACAGGCCGCGCGGATCATCACCGCGCGGACCGGCCGACGGGTTCGCGTGGAGCCCGTCACGGAGGAGGAACAGGCTGCCGCCTACCGTGCCTCCGGAATGCCGGCCGAGTTCGCTGCCGCCCTTGCCGCCGTCGAGCGCGGAATCAAGGAGGGACGCGAAGACCGGGTCAGCACCGCGGTGCTCGAACTGACCGGCCGTCCGCCGCGTACGTTCGCCGAGTTCGTCGCTGACCACGCGTACGAGTGGGCTCGGTGACCGTACGCCCGTGCCGACCCTCCTTGCCGCATCGGAGCGGGGCGGCTACCACTTGACCTGCGAGACCCGCACGGCGTCGGCGACGCACAGCAACTCCGGCAACGGCAGGGCATCGGTGGGGCGCTCCATGAGGGACCACCTTAGGACTCCGGCGGCAGGCCGGGACTCCGGCGGCAGGCCGGGACTCGGCCGGCTAGCCGGGACGCGGGCGGCAGGCCGGGACTCCGGCGAGGCGAGGAACTGGAGGCGCCGGGCGGAAAAGCGGTGTCCCGCCCGCCCCATGAGGGCGCAGGATGACGGCCATGACGCTGGCCACTCCCGCCCTGAGCACCGCACGCCTGCGGCTGCGGCCCTTCACCGAAGCCGATGCGGACTTCCTCCACGCCATGCACAGCAGCGCGCACGTGATGCGCTACTGGGACTCCCCGCCCTGGACCGACCGGGCCCGTGCCGACCGTTTCCTCTCGGTGTGCCGGACGATGGCAAAGGAGGGCACCGGCGTGCGGGTGGCCGTCGAGCGGGCATCCGACGGGGCGTTCGTCGGCTGGGTCTGCCTGGTCGAGTGGAACCCGGTCCACCGCAGCGCGTCGCTGGGTTACTGCCTCCACGAGGCGATGTGGGGCCACGGCTACGCGACGGAGGCCGCGCACGCCCTGCTGCGGTGGGCGTTCGACACGCTGGACCTGAACCGGGTGCGGGCCGAGGCCGACACGCGCAACGCGGCGTCCGCCCGGGTGCTGGAGAAGATGGGCTTCGTGCGTGAGGGCACGTTGCGGGAGGACTGCGTCGTGGACGGCGAGGTGTCCGACTCCTGGGTGTTCGGGCTGCTCAGGCGGGAGTGGCGGCCGTCGGACGGGCCGGGCCGCGCTCGCTGAGCGGCGGGCGGGGCGGACGGCAGACGCGCCGCCCGCACGAGAACGGGCCCGGTACTCGCCGAGTACCGGGCCCGCCGCTCGCATCCGCCCCGTCCCCACAGGTGGGTGCGAGCCTCCACATGCCGCTTACATGTGGACGGTGGGGGCGGCGTCGGGGTCCGCCGCCGCGGGGACGCCGGGGCGGTAGAGCAGCGCCGCGATCAGCCCGCCCGCGGCGAAGAAGGCGGCCGACCACAGGAAGCTCGTGGAGTAGGACTCCATCGACGCCTGGGCCTGGACCAGCTTGTCGGCGGGGTTGCGGCCGACGAGGTAGGACGTGGCGGCACTGGCGGCGAGGGTGTTGAGCAGGGGCGTGCCGATGGAACCGCCGATCTGCTGCATCGTGTTGACGGAGGCGCCGGCGACTCCGGCGTCCTCGGTGGCCACTCCGCTGGTCGCGAGGCTCATGGCCGGGGCCATGATCAGGCCGATGCCGAGGCCGGAGACCAGGAGCGGCGGCAGGACGTTGGCGGCGTACGAGCTGTCCAGGCCCAGGGCCGTCAGCCAGAACATGCCGCCGGCCGCGAGCGCCATGCCCACGGGGACGACGATCTTCGGTCCGACGAACGACAGGATGAAGGTGGTGGACAGCGTCGCCGACAGCATCAGCGTCGCCACCATGGGCAGGAACGCCAGTCCGGTCTGGATCGCGGAGAAGCCCAGGGTGAGCTGGAGGTAGTAGGTGAGGAACAGGAACACGCCGAACATTCCGGCGCTGGCGACCAGCATGGACACGAAGGACGCGCCGCGGTCGCGGTCCAGGAGCACGCGCAGCGGCAGCAGCGGGTGCGCGGCCCTGGTCTGCCACCAGGCGAACACGGCCAGCAGTACGGCACCGGCGGCCAGGAAGCCCCAGGACAGCGGCGAGCTCCAGTCGTGCGACTCGGCGTTGGAGAACCCGTAGACGATGCCGAACAGGCCCGCGGTGACCAGCACGGTGCCGGGGACGTCGAGCTTGGCGCCGCGCTCGCGCTCGGTGTTCTGGAGCAGCAGCCAGCCGCCGACGATCGCGGCCGCCGCGATGAAGAGGTTGACGTACAGGGTCCAGCGCCAGTTCAGGTACTCGGTGAGCACGCCGCCCAGCAGCAGGCCGACGGCCGCGCCGGAGCCCGCGATGGCACCGAAGATGCCGAAGGCCTTCGCCCGTTCCCTGGCGTCCGTGAACGTGGTGGTGAGGAGGGAGAGCGCGGCCGGGGCCAGCAGGGCGCCGAACAGGCCTTGCAGCGCGCGGCCGGTGACGAGCACCTCGAAGTTCGTGGCGGCGCCGGCTATCGCGGAGGCCACCGCGAATCCGGCGACGCCCACCAGGAAGGCCGGCTTGCGGCCGAACAGGTCGGCGATCCGGCCGCCCAGCAGCAGGAGGCTGCCGAAGGCCAGGGAGTAGGCGGTGACGATCCAGGTGCGGTTGCCGTCGGAGAAGCCGAGGTCGGCCTGGGCGGACGGCAGGGCGATGTTCACGATGGTCGCGTCCAGTACGACCATGAGCTGGGCGAGCCCGATCATGGCGAGGATCCACCAGCGGCGCCCTGACGAGGCTCCGTCTGCCGGGGCGCCGGGCTTGCGGGCCGGGGGCGCGGCCGACTCTGCTGTCACTTGGGACATGGGGACGTACTCCAGTCCTTGGTTCGGGAGACGTTCAAGTCGAAACGAAACCGTTTCGTATCGCTATCCAGCTTACGCCCGCCGTAACGGAACGGCAGCGTTTCGATGGCCCATTTCGGTGTGAGAGGGACCACACGGGAGCGATCCGAGCAGAAGCGGTGAGATGTCCTCGCGTCGCCGTCGCGTCCGGCGCCCGCGGGCCGGCCGCCGATGTGTTCCGCTCCGTCCGCGGAGTGTTTCCCCGCCGCACCCCTGCTGTTCGCCGTGCCTGGCTACCTTCGCGTGGCCCGGTCCGGCCGCAGGAGAGGTATGTCCATGAGCGCCCCTGTCCACCGCACCTCCGAACGGTCCTCCGCAGCCGCCCTCGCATCGGCCCGGGAGCGTCGGGAGGAAGGCCGGACGGGACGTTCTTCCGGGTCCCGGACCTCGGCGGAGCAGGCCTTCCTCGGCCTCCAGTCCAGCGCCGGCAACCAGGCGGCGGCCGCCACGGTGCAGCGCGCCCGGGGCAGGAGCCTGGAACGGGCCCCTGGAGCCGACGCGGCCCGCCCCGGTTCGGCGCCCGGCGACCGGCGCGACCCCGCCGGCCGCACCCGGCGCGGCTCCGACTCCGGCACCCAGGGCATGGAGGTCGACCCGGCCCTGCGGGAGCAGGCCACCACCGCGCGGCGCACCGCCCTCGCGGCCCGGTTCCCTCCCTCGGGCCGCACCCGGCGCGGCTCCGACACCGACACCCGGCCCGGCCCCGCCGGTCCCGCCCGGCGCGGCTCCGAGGCCGGCACCCGGGGCATGGAGGCCGACCCCGCCCTGCGGGAGCAGGCCGCCGCCGCGCGGCGCGCCGCCGAGGAGAAGGCGGCAGCCGAGGAAGCGGCGGAGACCCGGCGGCGCGTGCGCGCGGGGGCGGAAGCGACCGCGGCGACCGCGCGGAACCGCACCACGGCGAAGAAGGTGGCAGGGGAAGCCGCGGCCAAAGCGGCGCGGCTGCGTGAAGAGGCGGAAGCAGTCGCGGCGGAAGCGGCGGAGATCGAGCGACGCCGGCGCGCGGGAGCGGAAGCGGCGGCGGCCAAGGCCCGGGAGCGTATCGCGGCGGCCGAAGCGGCAGCGGCCGAGGAAGACCGGCTGCGCCGCGCGGCGGAAGCGGCAGCCGCCGAAGAGGAGCGGCGCCGCCGTCTCGAGGAAGAAGCCGCGGCGGCGCACACCGCCGTCGAAGAGGAGGAAGAGGCACACTCCGCCGTCGAGGCGGTGACGCTCACCCCCGAGGAACGCGCGGCCAGGGACGCACGCCTCGCCGAACTCGCGGCCCGCTTCGCCCCGTCGGGCCGCACGCGTCGCGGCTCGGACCTCGACATCCGGCCCGAGCCCGCCGACCTCACCCGACGCGGCTCCGAATCCGGCCTCCGACACGTGGAGGTCGGCACCGGTCCCTGGGAACGCATCGGCACGACCGCCACCGAGGAAGCGGCACCGCCCGCCGAGACGGGTGCGCCTCCCTCCGAGACGGTGGCTCCTCCCTCCGAGACGGTGGCGCCTCCCGCCGAGGAGGAGGAAGCACGCCGCTCCGAGGAACGCGCCGCCGCCGACACCAGAGCGGAGGTCAGGAGTGATCGCCTGAAGGCGGTCGCCGAGAACGCGGACCAGGGGAAGCGGCTCCTCGATCCCACGGACGCCCTGGCCAAGGGTGTCCAGGCCCCGACCGCCGCGGGCCTCGGCCAGGAGGCCACCGAGATGACCGCCAACGCCCCGAAGCCGGACACCGGCGGCGGGACGGGCGCCGAAGCCCTGAAGCACGACGCCTCCGCGACGGGGGTCTCCGGCGCATCGCTGAGCGCTGTCACGGAACTCCTGTCCTTCGGAGCCAGCGTCGCGGATTCGTTCAGGAACCTGAGGACGGCCCTGAGCAAGGGCAGCGGGGCCGGCTACCACAACGCGCACAAGAAGGGGAAGACCAAGGCGACCGACGCGGGCATGAGCGTCGCCAGTACGGGCGCCAACGCCGGCACCATCGCCAAGGAAGCGGTCAAGTTGCAGGGGGTGGCAAGCACCGCGGCCTCCGCCGAGGCGAGCGGTGTGCTCAGCGGCGTCGCCGGTGTGGCCAAGAGCGTCCGGGCCGCTTTCAAGTCCAAGGGTGCGCTCGAGAAGATCCACGGTCTGAGCCGGCTCAAGAAGGCCAACGCAGCCCACTCCCAGCGGCTGCTCCGACTGGAGGCCGAGGCCAACACCGCCGAGCTCAACGCCCGTTTCGCCCGCGAGGCCGTGGAGCGGGCGAGGAACGACCGCGAGGGCCGTACGGAGGATCAGTGGGCGGCGGGCATCAGGGCCGCCGGGGCCGCGTACGAGCAGGTGGCCCTGGTCGAGGCCCGGGCCAAGGCCGACTTCCTCAGTCACGCGCGGGACCTGGAGGACCTGAACTTCGCCACGAATCTCGCGAAGAGCAGGAAGGTCAGCCAGGCGGTCAAGGAAATGGGGGGCGGCGTCATGGGCGAGGGCCTCAAGGGCGCGGGCGGCATCGCCACCGTGGCCATCGTCGCCACCGGGGCCCTGGCGTCCAACCCCGCGGGCTGGATCACTGCCGCGGTAGGGGCGGGCCTCGTCCTCACCACCGCCGCCTACAAGGGAGGCAGTGCGGCCTACGGACGCTTCCAGGAGGCCCACCACCCCGAGCTGTACACGCCGGAGGGCGAGCCGATACCGACGGCCAAGGACGCCGGGGACTCGCTGCTGCACGCCATGAAGTTCTGGAAGAAGATCACGAGGTACAAGCGCCAGCTGGCGGCGCACAAGATCTACAACATGGTCTCGCGTGAGAACACCGATCCCGCCCTGCGCGCCTCCGCCCTGCAATTGCTGACCCTGATCAAGGCCGGTCACACGGACCACAAGATGGAACGGGACGAGTGGGAGGAAAGCCTCAGGCAACCGGCGAAGAAAGCCGACTGGATCAAGGAGATCACGGACCAGCTCGCCTCCAGTTGAGGACGCGGCGGGGCGGGAGCAGGGGGAAAGCAGGCGATGCGGGCCCCCTGCCCCCGGCCCGCTCGGCCGCCCCGCTCGGCCGCCCCGCTCGGCTGCCCCGGTCAGCCGGGCCAGTCAGCCGGGCAGCCCGGTCAGCCGCCCCGGTCAGCCGGGTCGCCGGCCCGCTCAGCCGTCGGACGGCTGCTCGCCCGGCGCCTCCCGCAGCGCCTCGCCCAGCACCTCCCGCATGCCGGCCGGCTCCCGGCCCAGCAGCGCGGCGAGCGCCGGGTCGGCCGTGGCGAACTCGCCGGCGCGGGCGGCGGCGAAGATGCCCAGGAACTGGTCGGCGTAGGGCGCGGGAACGCCCTGGGCCACCAACCGGTCGCGGAAGGCGGCCTCGGGGGCGGTGCTCCTCGTGAACCGCCGGCCCGTCACCTCGGACGCCAGGGCCGCGATGTCGTCGAAGGTCAGGGCCCGCGAGGCGGTGAGGGGCGGGGTGGGACCCTCGAAGCGGCCCTCGTCGGCCAGGACGGCGGCGGCCGCCTCGGCGAGGTCGGCGTGCGTGGTCCAGGCGACCGGGCCGTCCGCGGGGAGCAGGATCTCGCCGGTCTCCCGGGCGTGGTCGAGGAAGCGCGTCGCGCTGGCGGCGTAGAAGCCGTTGCGCAGCGACGTGAAGGGGACTCCGCAGCCGCGCAGGATCTCCTCGGTGGCGGCGTGGTCGCGGCAGGCCTGGAAGTGGGAGGCCGCACCGGCGCCCATCTGGCTGGTGTAGAGGACGCGGCGGGCACCCGCCGTGACGGCCGCCTCGATCGCGGTGCGGTGCTGCTTGACGCACTCCTCGCCGAGTTTGTCCACGGAGACGACGAGGACCTGGGAGGCGCCCTCGAAGGCGTGGGCGAGGCTCTCGGCGTCCGCGAAGTCGCCCCCGCGCACCCGCACCCCCTGGCCGGCGAAGGTCCGCGCCCGCGGACTGCCGGGGTCGCGGACGCTGACGCCGACCTGTTCCGCGGGCACGCGGGTGAGCAGGTGTCCGACGATCCGACGGCCCAGCTGTCCGGTGGCTCCGGTCACGATGATCATGGCTCGCTCCAGTGCTCGGGCGCTTGCGCACACGGGTGCTCATGGGTGTGTTTCCGTTGCTCCGCCGGAAGTGTTTCCAGTGGAAGCACTTTCACGGTAACACCGATAATTCCGATGAGTACACGGCTGCGATATCGTTGATACATGTCCTCTCGTTCCGACCGGACCCGGCAGCGGGTCATCGAGGCCGCCATCGGTCTGCTGACGCGCGGCGGCCGCGACGCCGTCACCACCCGCGCGGTCGCCGAGGCGGCGGGACTGCAACCGCCGGCCATCTACCGGCTGTTCGGCGACAAGGACGGGCTGCTCGACGCGGTCGCCGAGCACGGCTTCGCGAGCTTCCTCGCCGCCAAGCACGTCGATCCCGACCCGCGGGACCCCATCGAGGACCTGCGGGACGGCTGGGACCTGGCGGTCGAGTTCGGTCTGGCCAATCCCGCGCTGTACACGCTGATGTACACCGAACCCGCGCGGACGGGTTCGGCCGCCTTCAAGACCGGCATGGAGATCCTGATGGGCCGCATGCGGCGGCTCGCGGCCGGCGGATGGCTCCGCGTGGATGAGGAGCTGGCGGCCCAGATCATCCACGCCACGGCCCGCGGCGCGGTGCTCACCTGGCTGTCCCTGCCCGAGGACCGGCGCGACCCGGCCCTGTTCACCACCCTGCGCGAGTCCATGGTCGCCGCCGTCACCCACGAGCGCCCGGCCGTGCGGGACGCCGGTCCTGCGGGCGCCGCCCGCGCGCTGCGCGCCACCCTCCCCGAGCAGACGGCGCTCAGCGAGGCGGAGCAGCGGCTGCTGGGCGAGTGGCTGAAGCGCCTCGCCGACGGCGGCTGAGTCCCCGCCGGAGCCCGTGACCGGCCTCTACCAGTGCGCCGCCCGGCAGACCAACTACCTTTTCGGCCAAAGGAGTTCGGGCGTCATCGGCGCATTTTTCGCGTCAAACCCCCGACGCTTCCCGGTCGTCGTCACGAGACCGACACAACGCGTGAGCACGACCTGAGCACAAGCGGTAGGGTCCCTTCCCGAACGTCGAACGCCGGTCGTGGATACGGGAGTTCGAGGCGCCTCGGGATACGCGGTCCCGTGCCGTTTCGAGTCCGCGTCACCGGCGCGCCCCCTGCTTCGTACCGGCCCTCGCGTGTTCCCGGGAGATCCATGTCGTGCGCCTTCGCCGTCCTCCGCAGCGCTGCTGACTCCGCAGCACGGGGTGGCCGCGGAAGACACCGGTCCGCTCCGGCCCGCTGAGAGCCCGATCGACGGCTTCCGATCCGTGAGGACCAGATGACTGAACTGATAGTGACCGCCACCGCCGTGCTGGCGGTGGCCGCAGTCGGGGCCGCGTGGTACTTCCGGCGCAAGGGGGAGCAGGCCCGGCGCCGGGCCGAGCAGCTGCGCGAGCACGCCGACCGGCTCACCCTGCAACTCGTCGCGGCCGAGCAGTGCGTGGGACACCTCGCGGCCACCGTGATCCCGGCGGCGGCGAAGAGCGGGCAGGACGACGCGGGCCCCGCGGGCGGGCTGCCCGTACCGGCGCAGCTCGACGGGACGCCGCTCGCCGAGCGGCTGCGTGCCGTACCCGGCGCGGTGGCCGCGGCGGTGGGGGACGCGAGGGCGCAGGAGCGGGCGGCCGCCGAGCGGGCCACGGCGCACGCCGCCGACCTGGTGCGGCAGGACACGGAGCGGCAGATCGCCCAGGTGCGGCGCGAGTCCGTCGGCGTGGCCCGGGCCGCCGTGCGCGGCTTCGCCAACAACGTCGTGGCCCGGTCGGCGCGGCTGGGCCGGGCCGTCAGCCAGGGCGTACGGCGGCACATCTCGGACGAGGCGTACGCCACGCTCGTGGAGATCGACCACCTCGCGCAGCAGATGCTGCTCACCGCGTCGGGGTACTCCGTACTCGCCGGGGACAAGCTGTCCCGGCGCTGGCCCGCCACCACGTTGACCGACATCGTGCGGGCGGCCATGGGCCGGATCGAGGGGTACGAGCGGATCAAGCACCCCGAGATGGGGTCGGTGGTGGTCGAGGGCCGCGCCGTGGAGGCCGTCGTGCACGCGCTCGCCGTGCTGCTGGACAACGCGCTGCGCTACTCGCCGCCCGCCGCCAGTGTCCACGTCTCGCTGGAGCAGGGGCACCACGCCTGCTTCCTGATCGTGGACGACGCCGGACTGCGCATGGACGACGAGCGGCTGCTGTGGGCCAGCGACGTGATGTCCGGCGAACAGCGCGACGACATCACGCGGCTGGGCGCCCACCCCCAGACCGGGTTGCGCGTGGCGTCCCTGCTGGCGGAGAGCTACGGCTTCCGCGTCGAACTGACCGCGCCCAACATCTACCAGGGGACCCGGGCCATGGTCGTCCTGCCGAAGAACCTGATCGTCGACCCGGGGTCGGCCCAGCCGGTGCCGCAGGCGGTGTCCCGGGCGGCGGCGCCGACGACCGCCGCGCAGGGGACGGACCGGATCATGGAACGGGCCGAAGGGCGGGGCGAGGAGCGGGCCGACGAGCAGGGCGCGTCCACGCCCTCCCCGGCGCCCGCGACGCCCGCGATGCCCGCGATGCCCGCGACGCCAACGGCGCCCCCCGCGCCCGCCGCGTCCCTCACGCCCGCCGTCGAGCCGGTGCCCGAGCCCCTCGCCCCGCCCGCCGCGGCCGCCCCCTCGGCCACCACCGCCAGCGGCCTGACCGTCCGCCGGCGCTCCACCGCGCCCGCCCCCGCGCGCCGTCCCGCCGCCCCCGACGACACCGAGCCCGGCCGTCCCGCCGTCGCCGCCGCCTGGGCGGCCGGCACCCGCCGCGGCCGGGAAGGGGAGCAGCCCTCGCCGGCCGCCGCCGACGCCACCCGTACCGCCGGCCACAGCGCCGCCCGCACCACCCCCCACGACGCCGCTGACGACGAAGGACTCTGATCGTGCAAGACACACACACCAACAGCCTGGGCTGGCTGCTGGACCAGGAACTCGGCAGCGTCGAGGGCGTCCGGTACGCCGTGCTGATGAGCAGCGACGGGCTGCTGAAGGCCCGTACGCAGACGATCGGCCAGGACGACGGGGAGAAGTTCGCCGCGCTGACGGCGGCGCTGCGCGCGGCGGGCAAGGCCTGGGACGAGTTCACCGGCGGCGCGGGGATGCGGCAGCTGCTGATCGAGTCGGTCGGCTGCATCGGCCTGACGACGACCGCCGCGAAGAACACCATGCTGTCGGTGTGCACGACCGGCCCCGACGCCGACGTCGGGCTGATCTCGCACCACATGGTGCGGCTCGCCACCCGGGTGGGGCACGAGCTGGCCACGGAGGAGCGCGTGCCCGTAGCGGACGGCGGCTCACCGGTATGAGCGGGCCGCGGCGCGATCCCGACATGGTCCGGCCCTACGTCCGCACCCAGGGCCGGATCCGCGCGCGCGAGGACGTGCGCCTGGAGAGCGTGGTCATCGCCGCGACCGGTCCCACCGACACCCTCGGCCCGGACGCCCGCCGGGTGATGCGGCTGTTCGCCGGCGCGGACGGCGGCCTGGCCGTCGCCGACATCGCCGCCGCGCTGGAGCTGCCGCCCTCCACGGTGCGCATCCTCGTCTCCTCGCTGATGGACTCCGGCCACCTCTCCAGCCCGGTCGCCGCGATCGACGACCAGCCCGACTTCGACCTGCTGCAGGAGGTACTCCGTGGACTTCGCTCCCTCGTCTGACCGGGCCGTCACCTACGTCCCCGCCACGGTGACCCGGTCGGCCAAGATCGTGGTCGCGGGCGGCTTCGGCGTCGGCAAGACGACGCTGATCGGCAGCGTCTCGGAGGTGCGGCCGCTGCGGATGGAGGAGCCGATCACGCAGGCCAGCGCCGGCGTGGACGACCTGCGCGGCACCCCGCACAAGACGACGACCACCGTGGCGATGGACTTCGGCCGCATCCACATGGCGGGCGGGCGGATCGCGCTGTACCTGTTCGGGCTGCCCGGGCAGTCCCGCTTCCAGCCGCTGTGGGAGGACCTGGCCGAGGGCGCCCTCGGCTGCCTGGTCCTGGCCGACACCCGCGACCTCGACGCCTCCCACGACGCCCTCGGTCTGCTGGACGGCGCGGGCATCCCGTACGCCGTCGCCATCAACACCTTCCCCGGCGCGCCCGCCTACCCGGAGGCCGAGCTGCGCGAGGCGCTGGCCCTGGACCCGGCCACCCCGCTGACGCACTGCGACGCCCGCGACCGCACCTCCTCCCTGCACGCCCTGATCACGCTCACGGAGTACCTCTCCGAGCACCGTTCAGCCGCCCTCCTGGAGACCCGCCGATGACGCTGCCCTCCGCCGAGACCGCACCGGCCGGTCCGTCGGGCCGGATCGCCCTGTACGCCCCGGAGTTCGCCGCCGACCCGCACGCCGCCTACCGGCGCATGCGCCGCACCCACGGTCCGCTGGTCCCGGTGGACCTGGCGCCCGGCGTGCCCGCGACCCTGGTGATCGGCTACTACCAGGCCCGCCGCATCCTGAACGACCCGCTGCACTTCCCGGCCGACCCGCGGGCCTGGGAGAAGCTGATCCCGGCGACCTGCCCGGTGCGGCCGATGATGGAGTGGCGGCCCAACGCGCTGCGCTCGGGCGGCGCCGAGCACGCCCGCTACCGGGCGGCGAACACCCACGCCATCGACCAGGTCGACCAGCACGGGCTGCGCGCCCTGGTCGAGCAGGTCGCCGACGGCGCCATCGACGGGTTCCGCGCCACCGGCTCGGCGGACCTGCTCACCCAGTACTCCTTCCCCATCGCCTTCCGGGTGCTGAGCGCGCTGCTGGGCTGCCCGGACGAGATCGGGCAGCGCATCGCCGACGGCATGGCGAAGATCTTCGACACCACCAACGCCGATCAGGGCAACGTGATCCTCGCGCAGGCCGTGTCCGACCTCGTGACCCTGCGCCGGACCCACCCGGGCGACGACATCACCTCCCGGCTGGCCCTGCACCCCGTCGAGCTGAGCGACGAGGAGATGAGCCATCAGCTCGTCACGCTCTACGGCGCCGGGATCGAACCCATGACCAACCTGATCAGCAACACGATCCTGAAGATCCTCACCGACGAGGAGTTCTCCGCGGACCTGCACGCCGGTCTGTCCACGGTGCGCGACGCGCTCGACGCCGTCCTCTACACCGACCCGCCGATGGCCAACTACTGCATCTCCTATCCCCCGTACCCCGTCGACGTGGAGGGCGTGCTGCTGCCGGCCGACCAGCCGGTGGTGATCTCGATGGCGGCCGCGAACAACGACCCGGCCCTCACCGAGGGCGTGCCCCAGGGACAGAGCGCCGGCAACCGCGCCCACCTGGCCTGGAGCATCGGCCCGCACACCTGCCCCGCCCGCTCGCACGCCTACCTCATCGCCGAGACCGCGGTCACCCACCTGCTGGACGCGCTGCCGGAGACGGACCTGGCCCGCCCCCTCGACGAACTGACCTGGCGCCCGGGCCCGTTCCACCGCGCCCTCGAATCCCTGCCCGTCACCTTCCCCGCCGCGCAACCCGCCGCACACTAAGGAGCCAGGTCATGGCGACCCAGCAGCCCGTCCTCGTCCTCGACCCCACCGGCGCCGATCACCACGCCGAGCACCGCGCCCTGCGGGAGGGCGGCCCGGCCACCCGGGTGGACGTCCTCGGGGTCCAGGCCTGGTCGGTCAGCGACCCCGTCCTCCTGAAACAGCTCCTGACCAGCCCCGCCGTCTCCAAGGACGCCCGGGCGCACTGGCCCGCCTTCGGCGAGGTGGTCGGCACCTGGCCGCTGGCCCTGTGGGTGGCGGTGGAGAACATGTTCACCGCGTACGGGCCGGACCACCGCAAGCTGCGCCGGCTGGTGGCGCCCGCCTTCAGCGCCCGCCGTGTCGACGCGATGCGGCCGGCCGTCGAGGGCATGGTGACCGGGCTCGTCGACCGGCTCGCGCAGCTGCCCGCCGGCGAGCCGGTGGATCTGCGCCAGGAGCTGGCCTATCCGCTGCCCATCGCGGTGATCGGTCATCTGATGGGCGTGCCCGAGGACCGGCGCGACGGCTTCCGCGCCCTGGTGGACGGCGTCTTCGACACCACCCTGGACCAGGCCGAGGCGCAGGCCAACACCGCGCGCCTGTACGAGGTCCTCGACCAGCTCATCGCGGCCAAGCGCGCCACCCCGGGCGACGACATGACGTCCCTGCTCATCGCCGCGCGGGACGACGAGGGGGACGGCGACCGCCTCTCCCCCGAGGAGCTGCGCGACACCCTGCTGCTGATGATCAGCGCCGGGTACGAGACCACCGTCAACGTCATCGACCAGGCCGTGCACACCCTGCTGACCCGCCCCGACCAGCTCGCGCTGGTCCGCAAGGGCGAAGTCACCTGGGGGGACGTGGTGGAGGAGACGCTGCGCCACGAACCGGCGGTCAAGCACCTGCCGCTGCGGTACGCGGTCACGGACGTCGCCCTGCCGGACGGGCGGACCATCGCCCGCGGGGAGGCGATCCTCGCCTCGTACGCCGCCGCCAACCGCCACCCCGGCTGGCACGAGGACGCCGACACCTTCGACGCGACCCGCACGCTCAAGGAGCACCTCGCCTTCGGTCACGGCGTCCACTTCTGCCTGGGCGCACCGCTGGCCCGCATGGAGGTGACCCTCGCGCTGGAGAGCCTCTTCGGCCGCTTCCCGGACATCCGCCTCGCCGATCCGGCCGAGGAGCTGCCGCCGGTGCCCTCGCTGATCAGCAACGGCCACCAGCGGCTCCCGGTCCTGCTGCACGCCGGCTGAGCGGCGGGCGACGGGACCGGGCGGCCGGGCACGACGGCGCGGGGGGGGGCCGGCGCGGGGGTGCAGGCGTCAGCCGAACATCCCCGGCCGGTAGTCCCCGGCCGGCTGCTGGGTGATCACGTTCAGGCGGTTGTAGGTGTTGATGACGGCGATCAGTCCGACGAGGGCGATGAGCTGCTCCTCGTCGTAGTGCTTCGCCGCGTTCGCCCAGGCCTCGTCGGTGACGCCGCCGGAGGCGTCCGCGATGCGGGTGCCCTGCTCGGTGAGTTCCAGGGCGGCGCGCTCGGCGTCGGTGAACACCTTGGCCTCCCGCCAGGCGGCGATCAGGTTCAGGCGCAGCGAGGTCTCCCCGGCCTCCGCGGCGTCCTTGGTGTGCATGTCGAGGCAGAAGCCGCAGCCGTTGATCTGGCTGGCGCGGATCTTGACCAGTTCCTGGGTCGCGGCCGGCAGCGCCGAGTCGCCGACGGCCTTGCCGGCGGAGTTGATGTGCCGCAGCAGCTTGCCGGCGAGCGGGTTGCTGAAGAGGTTGAGACGCGCTTCCATGGTGGGTCCTCCGTCGTCGCTTGTCCGGCCCCTTGGCCGTACACCGCTACGACGGATGCCGGCGGCGCGATGTGACAGGCCGGTGCGCGACCCGCTTGTGACCTGCGTCTCACCCGCCGGCGGTCGTGCGTTCCAGCAGCCGGCCCAGTGCCCGGGTCACGGCGTCGGGGCGTTCGTCCATCACCCAGTGGCCGGCGTCGTCCAGCATCGTCAGCTCGGCGCGGGGCACGGTCCCGGCCAGCTCGGTGGCGATCGCCGGGCTCAGGTAGGGGTCCGCGCGGCCCCAGACGACCGCCGTCGGGCAGGTGATGTCGCGCAGGCGGCGGCGCAGTCCGGGGCGGGCCGGGGTGCGGTACTGGCCGAAGTAGTGGAGCAGCCAGCGGCGGCCCTCGGGCGTGGCCATCCAGTCGACGTAGCCGTCCAGGAGGTGCGGGTCGAGGTGCCCGGCGCGCACCAGCGGCGCGAAGGACCGGCGGTGCAGGGCGGCGTACGGCAGGTGCAGCGCCGGGCGGCGGAGCAGGGGCCTGCTTCCGAGGAGGCCGAGCAGGCTGAAGACGGCGTACCAGCGGGGGGTGAAGGTGGCGTGCGCGCGGCTGTTGAGGAGCGCCAGCCTGCGGACCCGGCCGGGGTGGTCCTCGGTGAAGCCGACGGCGAGGAAGCCGCCGTAGTCGTGGCCGGCCAGGTTCACCGAGTCCAGCTCCAGCGCGTCGAGGAGCCGGCCGAGCCGGGCGACCTCCGTGTCGTAGTCGAAGGACAGGTGCAGGGGGCGGTCGGAGGCGCCCCAGCCGAGGAGGTCCGGCGTGATGACCCGGTACCGGACCGACAGCGGCGGCACCTGGTGGCGCCAGCTGCGGTGGTCGGCGGGGTAGCCGTGCAGGAGCAGTACGGGCTCGGCGTCCGGTGGTCCCGACTCCCAGCAGGCGAGGCGGGCGCCGTCCACCGTGACCGTCCGGGGGCGGGCCGGGCCGTAGGTGCCGGGGCGCTGGGTGGTCATCGGTCTCCTCCGGGGGTGGCTCGTCTCCCTGCTCGTCTCCCCAACGGAGCGCATACCCGCAAGTGTCACGATCAGGGCTCGGTGTTCGGCCGAAAGAGGCGGGGATTAGCCTCGGTCCCGACAAGTCGGTACGGCCGGAGCCGGTCCGGCCGGGCGCGGAGCAGGAGGCACAGATGGCGAAGGTTCCCAGCGCGGTGGTCGCCGCGAGCGGTCTCGTCGGCGGGTACGGAGTGGCCCGCTGGACGAAGAAGCGGCAGCTCGGCGGGGCCGTGCTGGCCGTCGCCGGGGCCGCCGCGGCACAGCAGTGGCGGGCCCGGGCCGGCGGGCGGGCCGCGGGCGCGCTGACGGCGGCGTACGTCGCCGGGTTCGCCGGGTCGCACCCGCTGGCCAAGAAGGTGGGCGCCTGGCCCGCCGTGTTCGGTACGGCGGGCGCGGTGGCCCTGGTCTCGTGGGCGGTCGCCGACCGGCGCGCCTGACCGCCGGCGGTGCGGGTCAGGAGTGGTGGGTGAGCACGTTGATCACCCGGCCGTTCGGGTCGCGCACGAAGAAGCGCCGTACGCCCCAGTCCTCGTCCCGCGGCTCCCGTACGATCTCGGCGCCCGAGGCGACCACCTGGTCGTAGACCGCGTCGACGTCCTCGACCTCGACGCTCAGGTCGGGGACGACGGGCGCGGTGCGCTCCTCGGTGAAGAGGCTGATCTGGGCGGTGGGGTTGGACGGGGAGGCCAGGGTCGTCACCCAGCCCATGTCCATCACCTCCTCGAAGCCGAGCAGGCCGTAGAACTCGCGGCTGGTGTTCCACTGCTCCTCGGCCTCGACGTGGATGTTGGGGACGATCCTGCGGATGCTCATCGGGGCTCCTCGACGTCTGGCGCCCGTACCGGTCGGGTCGGGTCGACGTGTGCGACGCTACGCGGTCCCGGCGCCCGGACCCGCCGTTCCGGGCGCATCGGGTGCCGCCGTCGACAGCGGTTCCGCGATGTCCTCCAGCGAGCGGCGTTCCGCCTTCACCGCGAGGAACGCGGCGACCAGACCGGCCGCGCACATCAGCCCGGCGCCGATCTGGAAGGCCAGGACCGTGTCGCCGACCACGCCGGACTCGGTCAGGTCGGCGAAGAGCAGCGGGCCGCTGATACCGCCGGCGGCGGTGCCGAGGGCGTAGAAGAAGGCGATGGCCATGGCGCGGGTCTCCATCGGGAAGATCTCGGAGACGGTCAGGTACGCGCTGGAGGCGCCCGCCGAGGCGAAGAACAGCACCACGCACCAGCAGGCCGTCATGGTCGTCGCCGTGAGCGAGCCCCGGTCGAAGAGCCAGGCCGTGCCGAAGAGCAGGATGCCGGAGATCAGATAGGTGCTGGAGATCATGATCCGGCGGCCGACGGTGTCGAAGAGGTGGCCGAGGAGCAGCGGGCCGCAGAAGTTGCCCGCGGCGATCACGGCGAAGTAGTAGCCGGTGCTGCCGGTCGGCACGTCGAAGAAGGTGATGAGGATGGTGCCGAAGCCGAAGGTGATCGCGTTGTAGAGGAAGGCCTGGCCGATGAAGAGGGACAGGCCGAGGACCGCGCGGCGCGGGTAGCGGCGGAAGACGGTCTTGGCGATCAGGCCGAAGCCGATGGACTTGCGCTGGTGGATGGTGATCTCGCCGGCCGGCGGCGGCAGCTTCTCGCCCTTCTCCTGCTCGATCTCCCGTTCGACGGAGGAGACGAGGGCGTCCGCCTTCTCGCCCTGGCCGTGGATGAACTGCCAGCGTGGGCTCTCCGGCACGTGCCGCCGCACCAGCAGCACCACCAGGCCCAGGACCACACCCAGGGCGAAGCTGAGCCGCCAGCCGAGGTCCTTGGCGAAGATGTCGGTGTCCAGCATCACGATCGACAGCAGGGCGCCGCCGATCGCGCCCAGCCAGTAGCTGCCGTTGATGATGAGGTCGACCCGGCCCCGGTAGGTGGAGGGGATCAGCTCGTCGATCGCCGAGTTGATCGCCGCGTACTCGCCGCCGATGCCGAAACCGGTGAGGAAGCGGAAGAGGAAGAACCACCAGGACTCGAAGGAGACCGCGGTCAGCGCGGTCGCCGCCAGATAGACCACCAGCGTGATCATGAACAGCTTCTTGCGGCCGTGCCGGTCGGTCAGCCAGCCGAAGAACAGCGCCCCGGAGCAGGCACCCGCCACGTACAGGGCGGCGGCCAGGCCGGTGATCTGGGCGGAGCTGATGTCCAGGCCGCTGCCGTCCTCGGCGATGCGCCCGGCGACGTTGCCGACGATCGTCACTTCCAGGCCGTCCAGGATCCAGACGGTGCCCAGTCCGATCACGATCATCCAGTGCCAGCGCGACCACGGCAGCCGGTCCAGGCGGGCGGGGACGGCCGTGGTGACCGTCCCGGTGGAGGCGGGCACCGAGCCCGACGACGACGCTTCTGCTGTCATGGCACCCCTCCGGCGGCTCTCCGTCGAGCGAACGCCTCACGTGTGCCCGACGCCGGAGAGAACACGCCCGCCGCGCCGGGAGGCTACGCCCCCAGGATGCGGGAGATCGTGTAGATCAGCAGCCCGGCCAGCGAGCCGACCACCGTGCCGTTGATGCGGATGAACTGGAGGTCGCGGCCGATGTTCGCCTCGATCTTCTTCGTGGTGTGCTCGGCGTCCCAGCCCGCCACCGTGTCGGTGATCAGGGAGGTGATCTCCTTGCGGTAGGTGGTCACCACGTACACCGCGGCGCCCTCCACCCAGCCGTCGACCTTGGCCTGAAGCTTGGCGTCGGAGGCCATCCGGGAACCCAGGGACAGCAGCGAGGCGCGGACCCTGAGGCGCAGTTCGCTGCGCTCGTCCTCCGCCGCCGAGACGATCATGGACCGTACGGCCGTCCAGGCGGACGCGATCAGGTCCTGGACCTCGCCGCGCCCCAGCACCTCGGTCTTCAGCCGCTCCACCCGCGCCCGGGTCTCCGTGTCGGACTGGAGGTCGGCGGCGAAGTCGGTGAGGAAGCGGTCCAGGGCGCCGCGCGCCGGGTGGGCGGGCATGTCGCGCATCTCGGTGACGAAGCGCAGCAGCTCCTTGTAGACCCGGTCGCCGATCTTCCGGTCCACGAACCGGGGGGTCCAGCCGGGCGCCCCGCCCTGGACGGCGTCCATCACGGAGTCGCCGTGCAGGATCAGCCAGTCGTGGGCGCGGGAGACGATCAGGTCCACGGCGCGCTTGTGACCGCCGTCGGAGACGACCCGGTCCAGCATCTTGCCGATGCCGGGCGCGATCTCCTGGGCGTCGGCCCGGCGCGTGATCGCCTCGCCGACCACCGCCTGGACGTCGGAGTCCCGCAGCACGGTGAGGGCCCCGCGCAGCGCGGCGGACAGCTCGGCCGTCACCCGGTCGGCGTGTTCGGGCACGGCGAGCCAGGCACCGAGGCGGCTGCCGATGCCGACGGCGCGCAGCCGCTGGCGCACGACGGCCTCGGAGAGGAAGTTCTCCCCGACGAACTCGCCCAGCGAGACGCCGAGCTGGTCCTTCTTCTTCGGGATGATCGCGGTGTGCGGGATGGGGATGCCGAGCGGGTGGCGGAAGAGCGCGGTGACCGCGAACCAGTCCGCGAGCGCGCCGACCATACCGGCCTCGGCGGCGGCCGACACATAGCCCGCCCAGGCGCCCGCGCCCCGGTGCGAGGCCCACTCGGCCAGGACGTAGACCACGGCGACGAAGAGCAGCAGACCGGTGGCGGTCAGCTTCATCCGGCGCACGCCGCGGCGCTTCTCCTCGTCGGCGGGGCTGAAGGACGTCATCGCGCGGTCGCGGACCGCACCCGCGGCCCCGCCACCGGCAGCCGCCGCCGCGCCCTCCCCGGCACCCCCGGAACCACCCGTACCCCCCGCACCTTCAGGAAGTTCCGCCTTCGTGCGTTCCATCCACTCCACCGTTCGCTGATACGTCCCTCACACATTGTCCCTTCCTGACCGACTCCCGGAACGGAACACAAGTTCCCGGCGTCTGTCCCCGGAGGGGGAACGCCCGGGGCTTCTGCGGCCTTTCCTCCGCCCATGACGCATCATGGGGTCATCGGACCGGAGCCTCGGGGCTCCCCTCGCCCGAGGAGAACAGAACAGCATGACCCGGGGTCGTGACGGAGGTGCGGGGGCGCCTCCCACCAAGCACCGTGCCCTGCTCGCGGCGATCGTCACCCTGATAGTGGCGATCTCCGCGGCCATATACGCCGGAGCGTCCGCGGACGACGGCATCAGGGGGCACACTCTTCAGGCCGGAGGCCGTCTCCCGCGCGGTGACGCCGCCCCCGCCTCCACGGGCGCCTGGGTGGGCGCCTGGGCCACCGCACCGGCCGCGGCCGAACCGGGCACCGAGACGACCGGCATGGCGGGCCGCTCCGTGCGCAACGTCGTGCACACCTCGGTCGGCGGCACCAGCGCGCGGATCACCCTGTCCAACCTGTACGGGCAGTCGCCGCTGACCGTCACGCACGCCTCGATCGCCCTGGCCGCCGGGCCCGACACGGCCGCCGCGATCGCCGACACCATGCGCCGGCTGACCTTCGGCGGCAGCACCCGGGTGATCATCCCGGCGGGCGGCCAGGTGATGAGCGACATCGCCCGCATCGCCATCCCGTACGGGGCGAACGTCCTGGTCACCACGTACTCCCCGGTCCCCTCCGGGCCGGTGACCTACCACCCGCAGGCCCGGCAGACCAGCTACCTCGCCGACGGCGACCGCACGGCCGACGTCACCGCCGTCGCGTACACCACCCCCACGCCGTACTGGCGCTACCTGACCGCGCTGGACGTGCTGAGCCACGAGGCCGACGGCACCCTGGTGGCGTTCGGCGACTCGATCACCGACGGCCTCGGTTCCGAGACCGACGCCAACCACCGCTGGACCGACATCCTCGCCGCCCGCCTGCACGGGGCGGCCGGCACCGACCGGGACGCGCCCCGCTACAGCGTCGTGAACGAGGGCATCAGCGGCAACCGGATCCTGACCAGCAGGTCGGGCCGCCCGGCCGACAACCCGAGCGGACTGAGCCGCTTCGAACGCGACGTGCTGGAGCGCACCAACGTCAAGGCCGTCGTCATCGTCCTCGGCGTCAACGACATCCTGAACAGCCCGGAACTGGCCGACCGCGACGGCATCCTCACCGGCCTGCGCACCCTCGTCGACCGGGCGCACGCCCGGGGGCTGCGGGTCGTGGGCGCGACGATCATGCCGTTCGGCGGCCACCGCGGTCACACCAAGGCCCGCGAGACGATGCGGCAGGAGATCAACGAGGAGATCCGCTCCGGCCGGGTCTTCGACGCGGTCGTCGACTTCGACAAGGCGCTGCGCGACCCCTACGACCCGCGCAGCCTGCGCTCCGACTACGACAGCGGCGACCACCTGCACCCCAGCGACAAGGGGTACGCGCGCATGGGCCAGGTCCTCGACCTGGACCTGCTGAAGGGCGCGGCGCCGGTGGCGGCGTAGCCGGACCACCCGGGAAGCCGGGGGCGCCGACCGGGAAGCCACGGGTCACCGCCCGGGACGCCGGGAGGCGCTGCCCGCACCCCGTTCAGTCCTCGCGCCGCCCGCGCTCCGTTCAGTCCTCGCCCCGCCTGCGGCGGTCGCGGTCCTCGCGGCGCAGCTCGCGGTCCTCGCGGCGGGCGTCGCGGTGCTCGCGCACCATGTCCCGGTGGTCGTCCAGCATCCTGCGGTGCGCGGCCGCCGCGTCGTCCCGGTCCGAGGAGCTCAGCTCCCGCTGCGCGGCCCTGCGCTCCAGCTTCTCCTGCCGGCGCTCCTCCTTCAGCCGCTGCCGCTCCGCCCGCGTCACCTTGCGCTCGACGCCGACGCCGCCCCAGAAGGCGAAGCCCGTCACGATCACGCGCGGGGCGCCCGGGTCACCGGGGACGCCCTCCTCGCGGTGGTCGAAGCCGCCCATGATGCCGATGCCGCGGACGATCACCTCGACACCCGGCGGCACGATCACGTTCATCCCGCCCATGATCGCGACGCAGTTGATCACGACCTCGCCGGCCGCGAAGTCGGCCTCGCGCAGGTCGATGTCGCCGCCGCCCCAGAACGCGAAGGAGTTGAACCGCCTCGGCACCGTCCAGCGCCCCTTGCGCTGGAAGCCGGACATCACGGCGACCGCCCAGGTCGACGAGCCCTCGCCGCCGGTGATCCGGCCCGCCCAGCCGCCGCTGCGCTCGGGCTCCTTGGTCATCGACACCCGCGGCGCCGCGGCCACCTCGCCGACCGGCAGGTCCCGGGTGATCGGCGCCAGCTCCCCGTAGGTGCGGGCCTTGTAGGTGGCGTCCAGCCGCTCCTCGAACTCGGTCATGTCCAGCCGGCCCTCGGCGAGGGCGTCGCGCAGGACCTCGGCGACTCGTTCACGGTCGGCGTCGGAGGCGCGGAGTTCCGGGGCGTCGTCGGTCATGTACAGCAGCCTACGAGGTCGCCGCGCCCGGCACTACGCGCCCGCGCGTTCCGCGTACATCTTCGCGATCACCGACTCGATGTCCGGCTCCCGCACCGACAGGTCCACCAGCGGGTACTCCGCCGCGATCCGCGCCACCAGCCCGGCCGCCGACGCCGACGCGGGGAACGCCAGCCACTGCCGCGGCCCCTCCACCCGCACCACCCGCGCCGGCTCCGGCGCCCGGATCGGCGGCAACTCCCGTTCCAGGTCCACCACCAGGGTGCGTTCGCTCTCCCCCGCCTCGTGCAGACCGTCCAGGGGGCCGTCGTACATCAGCCGTCCGTGGTCGATGACCATCACGCGCGAGCACAGCTGCTCGATGTCCTGGAGGTCGTGCGTGGTCAGCAGCACCGTCGTGCCGCGCTCGGCGTTCAAGTCCCGCAAAAATCCCCGCACCTTGGCCTTGGAGACCACGTCCAGGCCGATCGTCGGCTCGTCCAGGTACAGCACCTCCGGATCGTGCAGCAGCGCCGCCGCGATGTCGCCGCGCATCCGCTGGCCGAGCGAGAGTTGCCGCACCGGCACGTCCAGCAGCTCCTGAAGCCGCAGGAGTTCCACGCAGCGGTCCAGGTTCTCGCGGTAACGGGCGTCCGGGATGCGGTACATGCGGTGCATCAGCCGGTAGGAGTCGATCAGCGGCAGGTCCCACCACAGCGTCGTCCGCTGCCCGAAGACCACCCCGATGCGGTGCGCCAGCCGGGTCCGCTCCCGGGACGGGTCGATGCCGGCCACCCGCAGCCGGCCGCCGCTGGGCGTCAGGATGCCGGTGAGCATCTTGATCGTCGTCGACTTCCCGGCGCCGTTCGGGCCGATGTAGCCGACCATCTCGCCGCGCGCCACCGTGAACGACAGCCCGTCCACGGCGCGCACCTGCCGCCGCTCCCGCTTCAGGAAGCCGGTCTTCTTGCGCACGTCGAAGACCTTCTCGACGCCGTCCAGCTCGATGAAGGGCGAGGTCCGAGCCCCGGCCGCGCTGTCCGACCGCGTCGTCTCCGCCGTCTCCGCCATCTCCGCCCTCTCCGTCAGCTCCGTCGGTTCCGCCATCTCCGTCGGCTCCGCCATCTCCGTCAGCTCCCCGTACTCCGGTACGAACGCAGGCCCGCCCGCCAGGCCAGCCCCGCCAGCGCGCAGCAGGCCGCGGCCACCAGCGGCGGCGTGAACGCCACCCACCCGGGCAGGTCCAGCGGGTACGGCCGCTCCAGCACGAAGCTCGCCGGCAGCCAGTTCACGAACGCCAGCGGCACCACGAACGTCGCCCCGCGCACCAGGTCGAGCGCGAACACCGCAGGCGGGTACTGAAGCATCGTCGTACCGCCGTAGGTGAAGGCGTTGGACACCTCCGAGGCGTCCTGCGCCACGAACTGGAACGCCGCCGCCGCCACGAACACCGCGCAGAAGATCCCCGCCCCGCTGACCAGCGCCACCGGCACCAGCAGCAGCTTCGCCGCCGTCCAGTCGACGTCGACGACCGTCAGCGCGTACCCGAGCACCAGCAGCCCCTGCACCACCCGGCCGAGACGGCGCAGCCCGAACCGGTCCGCCGCCACCTGCGCCAGCACCGGCACCGGACGCACCAGCAGCGTGTCCAGCGTGCCGTCCCGCACCCGGCGGCCCAGCCGCTCCATCGAGCCGATCGCCAGGTCGGCCAGCCCGAAGGACACCGCCGACAGCCCGTACAGGAACGCCACCTCGGGCAGCGGCCAGCCGCCCAGCGCGTCGACCCGGGAGAACATCAGCAGGATCGCCACGAAGTCCAGCGCGGTCATCGCGAAGTTCCCGAACGTCGTCAGCGCGAACGACGTCCGGTACGCCATCGTCGACCTGATCCACATCCCGGCGATCAGCCCGTACGCGCGCACCCCCTCGACGACCCGCCCGCGCCGCACCCCCGCCCCAGCCATCCCGGCCGCCTCGGTCGCCTCGGTCACCTCGGACGCTTCGGTCGTCTCAGCCACCCTGGACCACCACCCGCCGCGTCGCCGCCGACTGCACCAGCCGGCCCAGCGCCAGCAGCGCCACCGCCCAGGACGCCTGGAAGAGATACGTCCCCAGCGGATCCGCCTCGCCGAGCAGCACGTCCGCCGGCGCCTGGAGCAGCGACGACCACGGCAGCGCCCGCACCACCTCGCCGAGCGCCCCCGGGAAGACGTTCAGCGGCAGCAGCATCCCCGAGCAGAACAGCCCCGCCAGCCACGCCATCTGCGTCACCCCCGTGCCGTCGAGCAGCCAGAACGCCGAGAGCGCCACCAGATAGCGCAGCGCGAAACCCACCAGCATCGCCAGCAGCAGCGTCACCAGGAACGCCGCCCACACGGACACCTCCCGCGGCAGCGCCACCGGGAAGAACAGCGCCCCGAACACGAACGGCACCACGCCCCGGCCCAGCAACTGGAACAGCGCCCGGCCCACGTCCGCCGCCAGCCACCACAGCTGGAGATCGGCCGGGCGGTACAGGTCGACGGCGACATCACCCGAACGGATGCGCTCCATCAACTCGTCCTCGAACCCGCCGCCGCCGATCGCCAGCGCCGCCAGCAGCGCCTGCCCCAGCCACACGAAGGTCACGGCCTGCGCCTGGTCGTACCCGCCGAGCTGCGGTTTCTCGTCCCACAGGGCCAGATAGGTGTACACCAGGATCAGCCCGAAGACCGTGTTGGTGAACACCCCGGCGGCGGTCGCCGCCCGATACGTCGCGTACCGTCGGAATCCACCCGCCGCGACGGCCACGTACAACCGCCCCGAGCCCACACGCACTGCCCTCCCCGTCCGACCGGCACCAAAGCGCAGGAGCCTAGTGCGACCGCGGGGACCCGTGCCACGGAATTTCACCGGTGTGCCGTCGAGTGGGAACGGAACGCCCGGTGCGAGAGTCTTGTTCAGAAGAAACTCAGACGTTCTGAAAACCGTACGAAGCGAAGCAGAAGCGAAACAGGAGTCCGTGCACGAGATGAGCGACGAGCCGCAGCCGCAGCAGCCGCACCCGGGCTGGGCCAAGAGGGAGCCACAGGCGGCCGGCGACGGGCAGACCGGACAGCCGGGAGCACCCGGCACACCCGGCACGTCCGGGAAGGCGAAGAAGCCCAAGCGGCCCAAGCGCACCGGATGGCGCCGCCTGATCCCGACCTGGCGCATCGCGCTGAGCACCGTCGTCGTCGGCCTCCTGCTGATCGTCGGCGGCTTCTTCCTCGGCTACCACCTCGTGCAGATCCCCGCCGCCAACGCGCTCGCCACCAAGCAGTCCAACGTCTACCTGTACGCCGACGGCAGCGTCCTCGCCCGCGACGGCGAGGTCAACCGCGAGAGCGTCTCACTCGCCCGCATCTCCAAGGACGCCCAGCACGCCGTCCTCGCCGCCGAGGACCGCGACTTCTACACCGAGTCCGCCATCGACCCCGGGGCGATGGTCCGGGCCGGCTGGAACACCGCCACCGGCAAGGGCAAGCAGTCCGGCTCCACGATCACCCAGCAGTACGTCAAGAACTACTACCTGGCCCAGGAGCAGACCGTCACCCGCAAGGTGAAGGAGTTCTTCATCTCGATCAAGCTCGACCGGGAGAAGAGCAAGAACGAGATCCTCGAGGGCTACCTCAACACCAGCTTCTTCGGCCGCGGCGCCTACGGCATCCAGGCCGCCGCCCAGGCCTACTTCGGCGTCGACGCCAAGGACCTCACCGCCGCCCAGGGCGCCTACCTCGCCTCCCTGCTCAACGCCCCCAGCCAGTACGACGTCGTCGCCCACCCCGAGAACCGGCCCGCCGCCGAGGCCCGCTGGAACTACGTCATGAACGGCATGGTCGACAAGGGCTGGCTCAGCGCCTCCGACCGGGCCGCCGCGAAGTTCCCCAAGCCCAAGCAGTCCACCGTCTCCACCGGCATGTCCGGACAGCGCGGCTACGTCGTCAACATCGTCAAGAAGTACCTGATCGAGAACGGCATCGTCGACGAGGAGGAACTGGGCCGCGGCGGCTACCGCATCACCACCACCCTCCAGAAGGACAAGCAGGACGCCTTCGTCAAGGCCGTCGACGACAAGCTGATGTCCCAGCTGGACAAGAAGGAACGCAAGGTCGACACCTACGTCCGCGCGGGCGGCGCCTCCGTCGAACCGAAGACCGGCAAGGTCGTCGCGATGTACAACGGCATCGACTACGTCAAGCAGTACACACCCAACGCCGTCCGCCGCGACTTCCAGGTCGGCTCCACCTTCAAGCCCTTCGTGTTCACCTCCGCCGTCGAGAACCACTCCGAGACGCAGAGCGGCCAGACGATCAACCCGAACACGCGCTACGACGGCACCAGCGAACGCCCCGTCCAGGGCTGGAGCGGCGGCCGCTACGCCCCCGAGAACGAGGACCACCGCGACTACGGCCACGTCACCGTCCGCGAGGCCACCGACAAGTCCATCAACGCCGTCTACGCCCAGATGGCCGTCGACGTCGGCTCGGACAAGGTCCAGCAGACCGCGATCGACCTCGGCCTCTCCAAGAACACCCCCGAGCTGACCCCCTCCCCCTCCATCGCCCTCGGCGTCGCCACCGCCAGCCCCCTCGACATGGCGGAGGCCTACGCCACCCTCGCCAACCACGGCAGGCACGGCACGTACACCTTCGTCGAGAAGGTCGTGAAGGACGGCAAGCAGGAGGTCGAGCTGCCCGAACGGCGCGAGCACCAGGCCGTCAGCCGGGAGGCCGCCGACACCACCACGTCCGTCCTGCGCAGCGTCGTCCAGAACGGCACCGCCACCGCCGCCCAGGCCGCCGGCCGCCCCGCCGCCGGCAAGACCGGCACCGCCGAGGAGGACACGGCCGCCTGGTTCGCCGGCTACACCCCCGACCTGGCCACCGTCGTCGCGGTCATGGGCCAGGACCCGAAGACCGCCGCCCACAAGCCCCTGTACGGCGCCATGGGCCTGGCCCGTATCAACGGCGGCGGCGCCCCCGCCGAGATCTGGAGCCAGTACACCCGCAACGCCCTGGAGGGCGAACCGGTCAGCGACTTCGACCTCCGGCTCCAGGACGGCGCCGACGTCACCGCGCCCCCGTCCAGCGACGCCTCGGACGTACCGGGCGACGGCGAGGAGAGCGGCAGCGGCGAGGCGGACGAGGACTCCACCGGCGACGAGGACGGCTCCGGCTCCGCGACCCCCGGCGACTCCGGCGGCAGCAGCACGGCGCCCGGCGACGGCGGCGGCACCGAGTCCGACCCCCCGTCGACCGGCGGCGGCACCCCGTCCACCGGCGGCCCCAGCACCGAGCCCGGCCCCACGGGCGGCGGCGACTCGGGCGGCGACGACTCCTCGAACGGCGGCACGGGGCCGGGCGGCGGGGACACCGACGGCGCGAGCGGCGGGGACTCGAACACCGGCTTCCCCGGCATCCCCGTCACCCCCGGGCGTCAGTGACCGGAGGTCGCCTTAAGACCCACGACGGCGACCAGCAGCAGACAGATGAAGAAGATCCGGGCGGCGGTCGCCGGCTCGCCCAGCACCACCATGCCGAGCACCGCCGCCCCGGCCGCGCCGATCCCCACCCACACGCCGTAGGCGGTACCGATGGGCAGCGTCCGCGCGGCGTACGACAGCAGCATCATGCTCGCGACGATCCCGGCACCGGTGAACACGCTCGGCCACAGCCGCGTGAAACCGTCGGTGTACTTCATCCCGATCGACCAGCCGACCTCGAGCAGACCGGCGACGAACAACAGAACCCACGCCATGACAGGCACCTCCGTGAACGAACTGAACGGTGGTGCGTCGTCTTTGCCTTCAGCCCGGTACGGCGCGTCTCGTCGGGGTGCTTCCCAAGGTAGCAAAGACAGGGGAAAGGGGCTGGTGACCTTGATCACCAGCCCCTGAAGTCCGACCCTGACCCGCGATTCAGAGGTACAGCCCGGTGGAGTCCTCCGACCCCTCGAACCGGTCCGCCGCCACGGCGTGCAGATCGCGCTCGCGCATGAGCACGTAGCCCACACCCCGCACCTCGACCTCGGCACGGTCCTCCGGGTCGTACAGCACCCGGTCGCCCGGCTCCACGGTCCGTACGTTCTGCCCGACCGCGACCACCTCGGCCCAGGCCAGCCGCTTGCCGACGGCCGCCGTCGCGGGGATCAGGATGCCGCCCCCGGAACGCCGCTCGCCCTCACCGGTGTCCTGCCGCACGAGCACACGGTCGTGCAGCATCCGGATGGGCAGCTTGTCGTCCTGGGGGCCCTGCTCGTTTCTCTTGGCGCTCACGCCCTGAACCTACCTGCCCCCGCTCAGCGCTTCCGCCGCCGGGTGCCGCCCAGGGCGAGCAGCCCCACGACCCCGACCGCCACCAGCGCGACCGGCACCACCCGCTCCAGCCGCGGGGCGCCCGTCTCGTCCACGAACCGCGCCTTCACGTCGCTCACCACCCGATTGACCTGGACGTACGCCCGGCCGAGGGTGTGATCGACGCTGGAGGCGACCTTGGCCTTCGCATCGTCGACGATCGTCTTCGGGTGCACCCGCATCCCGAGCTCGTCGAGCGTCTCGGCCAGCACCTCGCGACGGCGCTTGATGTCCGCCTCGATCTGCGCCGGGGTCCTGATGTCCGACGTGTCCGCCACCGTACGCCTCCGAAGTCCGCTCTGAGCTGTCCCGGACAGTCTGTCAGCTACTTGCTTCTCCGCACTGTCAGGACCCCCGTTACGCTGGATCGATGAGCGAGCGACTCCAGCCCGGGGACACGGCCCCCGCCTTCACCCTCCCGGACGCCGACGGCAACGAGGTGTCCCTGTCCGACCACCAGGGCCGCAAGGTCATCGTCTACTTCTACCCTGCCGCGCTTACCCCCGGCTGCACGAAGCAGGCCTGCGACTTCACGGACAACCTGGAGCTGCTGACCGGCGCCGGGTACGACGTCATCGGCATCTCCCCCGACAAGCCGGAGAAGCTGGCCAAGTTCCGCGAGGCCGAGTCCCTGAAGGTCACCCTCCTCGCCGACCCGGACAAGAAGGTCCTCGACGCGTACGGCGCCTTCGGCGAGAAGAAGAACTACGGCAAGACCTACATGGGCGTCATCCGCTCCACGATCGTCGTCGACGAACAGGGCAAGGTCGAACGCGCCCTGTACAACGTCCGCGCGACGGGCCACGTGGCCAAGATCATCAAGGACCTGGGCATCTGAGTCCCTTCCGGCGGGGCCCGTGCCGACATCGACGAGATCCGGTACGGGCCCTTCCGCATGCCGTACGTGACTGTCCGATAACCGGTTCGTTACTCCGTACGAGGCTGCGAACGCGCGGCCGGAAACGGAGGGGATCCGATGGTGGCAAGCGCGTACAGCCGGGAGCGGCTGGAGGAGGCCGTTGGCGCGGCCCGGAACTGGACAGATCTGATGCGGCGACTCGGCCTCAAGGTGAGCGGCGGTCAGCGAAGGGTGCTCCAGGAAAAGGTCAACGGATACGGGCTGGACACGAGCCACTTCGTCAAACGCAGCCCTTCGTACCGCGGCGGCAACGGCGACCAGCGTGCGGGCCGTCGCACGTGAGCTGGGCGTACCGGATGACAGTCGCTCGCGAGCCGCACTGCGTCGCATGATGAGCGCCCAGGGCATCGACACGAGTCACTTCTCTCACCAGCGGCTACATGTTCCCGAAGATCAGCTCCGGGAGCTCGTTCCGCGTTGCACGAGCTACGCCGAGGTCATGCGCAGCCTCGGTCTGGAGGTCAGTGACGTCAACCATCGCCGAGTCCGACGGGCGGTCGGGCGCCTGAGTATCGACACCAGTCATTTCGAGCGCAGGTCCTGGGGACGAGCAGAGCCACCCGCCCCAGCTCCTGTCGCTGACCGAGTGCTGATCGTTCTCCCGTCTCATGCCGGCCGAACCAACAGGGCCCAACTGCACAGAGCCCTGGGCGAGATCGGCATTCCGCACTCCTGCGAGACCTGCGGCAACACCGGCGAATGGCTCGATCGACCGATCACCCTTCAGATCGACCACGTCAATGGCAACTGGCGGGACAACCGTCGGGAGAACCTGCGGTACCTCTGCCCCAACTGCCACGCCCTGACAGAGACCTGGTGTCGCCGGAAAGACAGGGCGCCCCTCGCAGGGTGACCCGTTCTCCCCGTACACTGAATGCCGCTCGTCGAGCATGATGACCGTTTTTGAGCGGCCGTGATGGAATTGGCAGTCATGCTGGGTTTAGGTCCCAGTGGGTTCACACCCGTGTGGGTTCGAGTCCCACCGGCCGCACACATGAGGAGGGGGCCGCCCCACAGGCGGTCCCCTCCGTGGCTCTCAGCCCAGCAGCTCCCGCACCACCGGCACCAGCGCCCGGAACGCCTTGCCGCGGTGGCTGATCGCGTTCTTTTCCGCCGCCGTCAGTTCCGCGCACGTTCGCGTCTCGCCGTCCGGCTGGAGGATCGGGTCGTAGCCGAAGCCGCCCGTGCCGGCGGGGGCGTGGCGGAGGGTGCCGCGCAGCTGGCCCTCGACCACTCGCTCCGTGCCGTCGGGCAGGGCCAGGGCCGCTGCGCAGGCGAAGTACGCGCCCCGGTGTTCGTCGGCGATGTCGCCGATCTGGGCGAGGAGGAGGTCGAGGTTGGCCTTGTCGTCGCCGTGGCGGCCGGCCCAGCGGGCGGAGAAGATGCCGGGGGCGCCGTTCAGGACGTCGACGCAGAGGCCGGAGTCGTCGGCGACGGCGGGCAGGCCGGTGGCCTGTGCGAGGGAGTGGGCCTTGAGGAGGGCGTTCTCGGCGAAGGTGACGCCGGTTTCCTTGACGTCGGGGATGTGCGGGTAGGCGTCCGCGCCGACGAGGTCGTGGGGCAGGCCCGCGTCGGCGAGGATGGCCCTCAGTTCGGTGATCTTCCCGGCGTTGCGGGTGGCGAGGATGAGGCGGGTCATGGGGTCAGTATTCCGGACCTCCGTGTCCTTCCCCGCCCTTCCCCCTACGGCGTGCAGACCTTCGTCAGTTCGCCCGCCGCGTCGGTGACGGGGCTGAGGTCGGGGGTCTCGTCGCCGTTCTCGACCGAGGTGCGGACGTTGTCGACGGCCTTGCCGAGGTCGTCGACGGCCTTGTTGACGTCGGTATTGTCGGTCTGGTCGCCGATCTTGTCGAGGTTCTTGTCGATGGAGTTCAGGGACTCCTCCCACTGGGTGGGGTCGTCCGCGTTCTCCACGGCCTGCTGGAGTTCGGTGACGCTGTCGGCTATCGCGTCGGCCGTGCGTACGCAGTCGAGGGCCTTGTCGACGGCGTCGCAGCCGGTGGTGAGGCCGGCCGTCAGGGCGATGGTCGCCGCGGTGGCGACGGCGGTGGCGGTGCGGCGAAGGCTGCGGTGGCGGCTCGCGGCCATGGGTCTCGGTCCTCCCCTTGGGACAGGGCCGGGCGGCCCGTGTGCGGTGCGGCGTCGGGCGTACGGCAAGGACTGCTGCCGTACGCCCGTGGTGCTGTACTGCTAGGGACGCGCCGTCGAGCGGCCGAGTTGCGTGTGCGGCCGCCTTTCCTTGAGGCGTTTTTGGTTCTCCCTTTGCCTTGCGCGGGTCTTCAGCGTTCGAGGACCGTCTCGAGTGCCTTGCGCTGGAGTTCGGCCAGTTCCGTGCAGCCGGCGGCGGCGAGGTCGAGCAGGGTGTTGAGTTCGTCGCGGGCGAAGGGCTCGGCCTCGGCGGTGCCCTGGACCTCGACGAAGCGGCCGTCGCCGGTGCAGACGACGTTCATGTCGGTGTCGGCGCGGACGTCCTCCTCGTAGCGGAGGTCGAGGAGCGGGGTGCCGCCGACGATGCCGACGGAGACGGCGGAGACGGTGCCGGTGAGCGGCTTGCGGTTGGCCTTGATCAGCTTGCGGCCCTGGGCCCAGCCGATGGCGTCGGCGAGGGCGACGTAGGCGCCGGTGATGGCGGCGGTGCGGGTGCCGCCGTCGGCCTGGAGGACGTCGCAGTCCAGGACGACGGTGTTCTCGCCGAGCGCCTTGTAGTCGATGACGGCGCGCAGGGACCGGCCGATGAGGCGGCTGATCTCGTGGGTGCGGCCGCCGATGCGGCCCTTGACGGACTCGCGGTCGCCGCGGGTGTTGGTGGCGCGGGGGAGCATGGCGTACTCGGCGGTGACCCAGCCTTCGCCGCTGCCCTTGCGCCAGCGCGGGACGCCTTCGGTGACCGAGGCGTTGCAGAGGACCTTGGTGTCGCCGAAGGAGACGAGGACGGAGCCTTCGGCGTGCTTGCTCCAGCCGCGTTCGATGGTGACGGGGCGGAGCTGCTGGGGGGTGCGGCCGTCGATTCGTGACATGCGGGTGAGCCTAGCGGCCCATGGGGAAGGGGCCTGTCCCGGAGTGGGAAAGGCCCCTTGCCGGTGAGCCGGTGGCTCACATCATGTCTTCGATCTCCGCCGCGATCGGGTCGGCGTCGGTGCCGATGACGACCTGGATGGCGGTGCCCATCTTGACGACGCCGTGGGCGCCGGCGGCCTTGAGGGCGGCTTCGTTGACCAGCGCGGGGTCGTTGACCTCGGTGCGGAGTCGGGTGATGCAGCCTTCGATCTCGTCGATGTTCTCGATGCCGCCGAGGCCGGCGACGATCTTCTCAGCCTTGCTGGCCATGTTCGTTCTCCCTGATCCGGACCGCTTTGTCGCAGTAACCCACAGTTGGCCCAGCTTCGCGAGCGGTCATGCGGTGTGTACCGAATGATGGCGTCACGACGGCGGTGCCGTCTGTCAACTGGTCTACACCAGTGTACCGGCGACCGGATGGAGACCGGATGAGTGCCGACAACGCGGTCAGTCCCGCTCGCGCCCGCTGGAACACGGCGTTCCAAGGGTTGCAGAAGATGGGTCGCTCTCTTCAGTTGCCCATCGCGGTCCTGCCCGCCGCCGGCATTCTCAACCGGCTGGGGCAGCCGGACGTGTTCGGGGACGACGGTCTCGGCTGGACGAACGTCTCGAAGGTGATGACGGGCGCGGGCGGCGCGCTGCTCGACGGGTCGTTGGGGCTGCCGCTGCTGTTCTGTGTGGGCGTGGCCATCGGGATGGCGAAGAAGGCGGACGGTTCGACGGCGCTCGCCGCGGTGGCGGGGTTCCTCGTCTACTACAACGTGCTGCGGCAGTTTCCGGAGGACTGTCCGGAGGGGTCGAAGGTGGTCCCGCAGATCGGTTGCCAGGTGACCGACGGGTCGGGCGAGGTGACGGCGTTCGTCTTCCAGAACCCCGGTGTCTTCGGCGGCATCGTGATGGGGTTGCTGACGGCGTACTTCTGGCGGCGCTTCCACCGTACGAAGCTGGTGGACTGGCTGGGCTTCTTCAACGGCCGCCGGCTGGTGCCGATCATCATGGCGTTCGTGGCGATCGTGTTCGCGGCGCTGTGCCTGTGGGTGTGGCCGCCGATCGGTGACGCGCTGGAGAGCTTCAGCGACTGGATGACCGGGATCGGCGCGTGGGGCGCGGGTGTGTTCGGTCTGGCGAACCGGGCGTTGCTGGTGATCGGTCTGCATCAGTTCCTGAACGTGCCGATGTGGTTCCAGTTCGGCTCGTACACGAAGCCGGACGGCACGGTGGTGCACGGTGACATCAACATGTTCCTGGCGGGCGATCCGGACGCGGGTCAGTTCACGACCGGCTTCTTCCCGATCATGATGTTCGCGCTGCCGGCGGCGGCGCTGGCGATCACGCACTGCGCCAAGCCGCACCGGCGCAAGGAGGTCGGCGGCCTGATGCTGTCGGTGGGGCTGACCTCGTTCGTGACGGGGATCACCGAGCCGCTGGAGTACTCGTTCCTGTTCATCGCTCCGCTGCTGTACGCGGCGCACGCGGTGCTGACGGGGGTGTCGATGGCGGTGACGTGGGCGCTGGGGGTGAAGGACGGGTTCAGCTTCTCGGCGGGGCTGATCGACTACGTCATCAACTGGAACCTGGCGACGAAGCCGTGGCTGATCATTCCGATCGGGCTGTGCTTCGCGGTGGTGTACTACGCGGTCTTCCGGTTCGCGATCACGAAGTTCGATCTGAAGACGCCGGGCCGGGAGCCCGAGGAAGACGTGGAGGACGTCACCAAGGTGTAGGACCGCACGCGTCCTCACGTACCCTTTGAGGGTGGTCTCGCGAAGGCCCCCGGACCCTTGGTCCGGGGGCCTTTCGCTGCGCCCTCTCGCGTGTGTGAGCAGGGGACTTGACCCGGTACTGCGCGTAGCGGTCCGGTCGCGGAATCACGGGTTCCTTACGCCGCCTTCATCGTGCTACAACAGGTCTACACCACTGAGTGGTGTAGACCACCACCCGATGGAGGAAGCATGAGCACCGCCACCGACACGGCGGCCCCCGCAAAGAAGCGGGGATCCGGTCTTTTCCAGGGGCTGCAAAAGGTAGGACGCAGCCTCCAGCTCCCGATCGCCGTTCTTCCGGCGGCGGGCATCATGGTCCGTCTCGGTCAGCCGGACATCTTCGGCGCGGACGGCCTCGGCTGGGACAAGGTCGCCGCCGTCTTCAACAACGCGGGCGGTGCCCTCACCGGCTCGCTGCCGATCCTGTTCTGCATAGGCGTGGCCATCGGCTTCGCCAAGAAGGCCGACGGCTCGACCGCGCTGGCCGCGGTGGTCGGCTTCCTCGTCTACAGCAAGGTGCTCGAGGCCTTCCCGGTCACCGAGGCGGTGGTCAAGGACGGCGCGGACGTCGCCGCGACCTACAACGACCCGGGGGTGCTCGGCGGCATCATCATGGGTCTGCTCGCCGCCGTGCTGTGGCAGCGGTACCACCGCAAGAAGCTGGTGGACTGGCTCGGCTTCTTCAACGGCCGTCGCCTGGTGCCGATCATCATGGCCTTCGTCGGCATCGTCGTGGGTGTCTTCTTCGGTCTGGTCTGGGAGCCCATCGGCGACGGCATCTCGAACTTCGGCGAGTGGATGACCGGCCTCGGCTCCGGCGGCGCGGCCCTCTTCGGTGGTGTGAACCGCGCGCTGATCCCGGTCGGCATGCACCAGTTCGTGAACACGGTGGCCTGGTTCCAGCTCGGTGACTTCACCAACTCCGCCGGCGACGTCGTGCACGGTGACATCACCCGCTTCCTGGCCGGTGACCCCTCCGCCGGCATCTTCCAGGCGGGCTTCTTCCCGATCATGATGTTCGGTCTGCCGGCCGCCGCCCTGGCCATGGCGCACACCGCCCGCCCGGAGCGCCGCAAGGCCGTCCTCGGCATGATGGTCTCCCTGGCCGCGACCTCGTTCGTGACCGGTGTGACCGAGCCGATCGAGTTCTCGTTCATGTTCATCGCGCCGGTCCTGTACGTGCTGCACGCGGTGCTCACCGCGATCTCGATGGCGATCACGTGGGGCCTGGGTGTGCACGCCGGGTTCAACTTCTCGGCCGGTTTCATCGACTACGCGCTGAACTGGCACCTCGCCACCAAGCCATGGCTGATCATCCCGATCGGTCTGGTGTTCGCGGCGATCTACTACGTGACGTTCCGCTTCGCGATCGTCAAGTTCAACCTGAAGACCCCGGGCCGCGAGCCCGAGGAGGAGGTCGAGGACCTCACCAAGGCGTGAGCCCCGGCCGTACGGCGTGACGAAGGCCCCGGAACCGCGAAGGTTCCGGGGCCTTCCTGCCGTGTCGGGGCTCTCGCGGCTGTCGTGGCTGTCGTGGCTGCCGGGGCTGCCGCGGGCTCAGATCTCGTACACCGCGCCCGCCGTGGCGACCCCCACCGCCCCGTCGTACGCCTCGCGGGCGTCGGCCAGGTTGACCGCGGGGTCGGTCCACGGGGGGATGTGGGTGAGCACCAGGCGCCGGGCACCGGCCCGCGCCGCGCTCTCGCCCGCCTCGCGTCCGTTGAGGTGGAGGTCGGGGATGTCCTCCTTGCCGTGCGTGAAGGCGGCCTCGCACAGGAACAGGTCGGTGTCGCGGGCGAGTTCGTCCAGCACCGGGGTGACGCCCGTGTCGCCGGAGTACGTCAGTGAGCGGCCGCCGTGCTCGACGCGGATGGCGTAGGCCTCCACGGGGTGGGCGACGCGCTCGGTGTGCACGGTGAACGGGCCGACCTCGAAGGTGGACGGCTTGACCGTGTGGAAGTCGAACACCTCGCTCATGGAGGAGGCCGAGGGGGTGTCGGCGTAGGCGGTGGTCAGCCGGTGCTCGGTGCCCTCGGGTCCGTAGACCGGGAGCGGGGCGCAGCGGCCGCCGTCGTGCCGGTAGTAGCGCGCCACGAAATAGGCGCACATGTCGATGCAGTGGTCGGCGTGCAGATGGCTGAGGAAGATCGCGTCGAGGTCGTAGAGACCGCAGTGGCGCTGCAACTCGCCGAGGGCACCGTTGCCCATGTCGAGAAGCAGCCGGAAGCCGTCGGCCTCGACGAGGTAGCTCGAGCAGGCCGATTCCGCGGACGGGAACGACCCCGAGCAGCCGACGACGGTGAGCTTCATGAAGCAGAAACCTCCGCTGGCGCGTGTGGAGAGACGGGGGTCGTGCGGTCCGTCGAGCGTAAGGCGCAAAACCTGCGGTCGCTCCTCCGCCAGGGGCCGTTGTGGGCGAACTCACCTGCGGGATCACCGGTTCGGCTGGAAGCGGGGCGTGCGGGGACCTGGAAGGGGCGCGCGGTCGCGGCGCGCGCCGGTACCGTCGTCGGTATGGACACGTCCTGGTGGCTCGTCTTCGCGGCGGTGGTGCTGCTCGCGCTCGTCGCCACGGTCGTCGACGGCTGGGGCCGGGGCCGGCGGCCTCGTCGCCGCGGGCGGCGTCCCCCGGACGGGCCGGACCGGCCGGACGGGCGGGACGGGCCGGGCGGACGAGGTCCCGAGAACTGAAGCGCCCCGCGACGCGTACGTCGCGGGGCGGTTCGCCGGGTGGGGCCGTCAGGCCCAGAGCTGGCCGTGGAGGGTCTCGATGGCCGCCTCGGTCGTCTCGGCGGTGTAGACGCCGGTGGACAGGTACTTCCAGCCGCCGTCGGCGACGACGAACACGATGTCGGCGCTCTCCCCCGCCGTGACCGCCTTCTTCCCGACGCCGATCGCGGCGTGCAGGGCGGCGCCGGTGGAGACGCCCGCGAAGATGCCCTCCTGCTGGAGCAGCTCGCGGGTGCGGGTGACGGCGTCGGCGGAGCCCACCGAGAAGCGGGTGGTGAGGACGGAGGCGTCGTACAGCTCGGGCACGAAGCCCTCGTCGAGGTTGCGCAGGCCGTAGACCAGGTCGTCGTAGCGCGGCTCGGCGGCGACGATCCTCACGTCCGGCTTGTGCTCGCGCAGGTAGCGGCCGACGCCCATCAGGGTGCCGGTGGTGCCGAGTCCGGCCACGAAGTGGGTGATGGAGGGCAGGTCGGCGAGGATCTCCGGGCCGGTGCCGGCGTAGTGGGCGCCCGCGTTGTCGGGGTTGCCGTACTGGTAGAGCATCACCCAGTCCGGGTGCTCGGCGGAGAGCTCCTTGGCGACCCGTACGGCGGTGTTCGAGCCGCCGGCGGCCGGGGAGGAGATGATCTCCGCGCCCCACATGGTGAGCAGGTCCCGGCGCTCCTGGGAGGTGTTCTCGGGCATCACGCAGACGATGCGGTAGCCCTTGAGCCGGGCGGCCATGGCCAAGGAGATGCCGGTGTTGCCGCTGGTCGGCTCCAGGATGGTGCAGCCCTTGGTGAGGCGGCCGTCCTTCTCCGCCTGCTCGATCATGTGGAGCGCGGGGCGGTCCTTGATCGAGCCGGTCGGGTTGCGGTCCTCCAGCTTGGCCCAGATGCGGACGTCGTCGGACGGCGACAGCCGCGGCAGGCGCACCAGGGGGGTGTTGCCCACCGCGGCCAGCGGGGAGTCGTAGCGCATCGGCGATCAGGCCATGCCGCCGGCCACGGCCGGCAGGATCGTGATGCTGTCGCCGTCGGACAGCTTGGTGTCGATGCCGTCGAGGAAGCGGACATCCTCGTCGTTCAGGTAGACGTTGACGAAGCGGCGCAGCTGCTCACCCTCGACGATGCGGGCCTGGATGCCCGTGTGCCGGGTCTCGAGGTCGGAGAAGAGCTCGGCGAGGGTGTTCCCGGCGCCCTCCACCGCCTTCTGGCCGTCGGTGTACTGGCGGAGGATGGTCGGGATGCGGACCTCGATGGCCATGGCTGAGTGCTCCTGTCGGAAGTTTGTCGTGGGTTCGTGGGGCGCGCGGCGGCACACGTCAGCACGCCGCGGCTCACGGCCGTACGGCGGCAAGGAAGATCAACAGATGGCGCTTTTCAGCCTGCACAGGTCGACGTGCAGCCGCGCCACGAGCAGCGTGCCCGGCGCCTTGTCGCTCACGTCGAGAAGAACCATGGGCTCATCGTATCGATTCCCGGTCCGGCTTCCGGAGTGTGATCTCACCTGATGGAC
This sequence comes from Streptomyces sp. CS113, assembly GCF_002188365.1. Lineage (NCBI taxonomy): Bacteria > Bacillati > Actinomycetota > Actinomycetes > Kitasatosporales > Streptomycetaceae > Streptomyces > Streptomyces sp. CS113. Next base: position 5,384,166 of record NZ_KZ195574.1, on the reverse strand, counting down.
CCTTTTCGTCCGAGGTGCGAGATCAGTACGCCTCTACGACCTTGACCTCCTCCTCCGTGACCTCGCCTTCCACGATGCGGAACGACCGGAACTGGAACTCGCCGGCGCCGTCGGTGTCCGCGGTGGAGACGAGAACGTAGTGGGCCCCGGGCTCGTTGGCGTAGCTGATGTCGGTGCGGGAGGGGTGGGCCTCGGTGGCGGTGTGGGAGTGGTAGATGACCACCGGCTCCTCGTCGCGGTCGTCCATCTCGCGGTACAGCTTGAGGAGGTCCTGCGAGTCGAACTCGTAGAAGGTGGGCGAGCGGGCGGCGTTGAGCATGGGGACGAACCGCTCGGGGCGGCCCTCGCCGACGGGACCGGCCACCACGCCGCACGCCTCGTCGGGGTGGTCCTCGCGTGCGTGGGCGACGATCTGGTCGTACAGGGCCTGGGTGATGGTCAGCATGCGGCCAGGATAAGCAGACGGGCTCCCCCGTACCGGTGGGTGGTACGGAGGAGCCCACATGCCGGACATCCTGAGCGGTGGCCATAGGGGAGGCCACGAGCGTCCCCGTTGGCCGGATGTCCTGGGGTGCGCCCGAAGGCGCTGGTCAGCGGCGTTCGGTGGGGCCGTCAGCCGATCTTCTCGAACTCCGGCTCGCCGGGCCGCTCGGTGATCTGTGGGTTGCGGCTCTTGAGCACCGCCCAGCCGATGCCGAGGGCGGCGGCCCAGCCGGCCATCACGTACAGGCAGACGCGGGCGTCGGCGTCGTAGGCGATGAGGCAGGTCACGAAGAGCAGGAAGGCGATGGCGATGTAGGAGCAGACCGAGCCGCCCGGCGCCGGGAAGGAGGAGGCGGGCAGGCGGCCCGCGACGACCTTGCGGCGGTACAGCACGTGGCTGATCAGGATCATCAGCCAGGTCCAGATGCCGGCGGCGGTGGCGACGGAGGTGACGTAGCCGAAGGCCTTCTCCGGGACGAGGTAGTTCAGGACGACGCCGATGGCCATGAAGACGACGGAGACGGCGATGCCGATGGCCGGGGTCTTCGTCGAGGACAGCTTGTTGAAGATCCTGGGCGCCTCGCCGTTGTCCGCGAGGGTGCGCAGCATCCGGCCCGTGGAATACATGCCGGAGTTGCAGGAGGACAGGGCGGCGGTGAGCACGACGAAGTTGACGATGCCGGCGCCGGCCGGGATGCCGATGACCGCGAAGGCCTCCACGAAGGGGCTGACGCCCTCGGCGAACTCGGTCCACTTGACCACCGCCAGGATGACGGTGAGGGCGCCGACGTAGAAGAGGGCGATGCGCCAGGGCAGGGTGTTGATCGCCTTGGGGAGGGTCTTCTCCGGGTTCTCGGACTCACCGGCGGTGACGCCGACCAGCTCGACGGCGAGGTAGGCGAACATGACGCCCTGGAGGGTCATCAGGGACGAGCCGATGCCCTTGGGGAAGAAGCCGTCGAACTCCCACAGGTTGGAGACGGCGGCGGTGTCGCCGGCCTGGCTGAAGCCGAGGGTGAGCACACCGATGCCGATCACGATCATGCCGATGATGGCGGTGACCTTGACCATCGAGAACCAGAACTCGATCTCGCCGAACAGCTTCACCGAGATCAGGTTGGCCACGAACAGCAGCACCAGGAAGACCAGGGCCGAGACCCATTGCGGGATGTCCGGGAACCAGTAGTGGATGTAGATGGCGGCGGCGGTGAGTTCCGCCATGCCGGTGACCACCCACATCAGCCAGTACGTCCAGCCGGTGAAGTAACCGAAGAAGGGACCGAGGAACTCGCGCGAGTACTCGGCGAAGGAGCCGGAGACGGGTCGGTAGAGGAGCAGCTCGCCGAGCGCCCGCATGATGAAGAAGATGATCACGCCCGCGAGGGCGTACATGAGGATGATGCTGGGGCCGGCCTTGGCGATGTTGGCCCCGGCGCCCAGGAAGAGACCGACGCCGATGGCGCCGCCGATCGCGATCATCTGGACCTGGCGGCTGTTGAGACCGCGCTCGTAGCCCTCTTCGGGGGCCTTGTCCGTGTCGACCTGCGCAGAGGTCATGTGTGGTGCGCCTTTCTCCATGCCGATCCGGACCTTCTGTCGGCCTCGGATCGGGTCTCGATCCCCCCGGATGATGGAGCTGAGCGGGCCTCACATCCCGCTCGGTGCCTGGCCGGCGGTCTGCCGGCTCGGTGGCGCACCCGGCCGAACATTCGGGTGGTGTTCGCCGGGCGGTCGTGAAGATTTACCACGGCGGCGGCGCTGATCACAGGGGCGGCCTGTGACGTGTCACACAGGGAGAAGCGGACGAAAGCCGCACCTCCGGGACAAAGGAGGCGCGGCTTTGACGGGATCGTTATCCGGATTTGAGGTCCCGCTGAGCGGACACGGAGAGTGACCAAACGGTATCGGTCAGGGCATAAGGGTCGCGACGAGCGACTCCTGGAGCCCGCCGAGCCACAGGTAGGCCATCACCATCGGCTTGCGCGGGTCCTCGTCCGGGAGCCGGTAGAGCAGGTCGGTGTCGTCCTCGTCGGCGATCTCCAGGCGGGAGCCGATCGCCAGGCGCAGGTCGTTCAGGGCGCGCAGCCACTGCTGGGACTCCTCGGGCGACAGCTTCAGCACCGCGCCCTCCTCGCCCGCCGACGCGGAGGAGAGGGCGTCCAGGGTGCGCACCACGGCCAGCGCGTTGTCCCGCTTGCCGGCCCGCAGGTCGTTCTCGGTGTAGCGGCGGAACTCCGCGGAGTGCGCCCGCTGCTCCTCGGCCTCCTGGGCCTGCGGGGCGCCCTCGGGGTCGCCGTAGGCGTCCGGGAACAGGCGGCGCAGCACCGGGTCGGAGGGCGGCTCGCTCGGGCCCTCGGCGAACAGCTCGGCGAGCGGGTCGTCGGAGGCGTCCTCGGCGGGCCCCGGGCCGATCAGCTCCAGGAGCTGCACGGCCAGCGAGCGGATGATGGAGATCTCGACGTCGTCGAGCGCGACGGCCGCGCCGCCGCCGGGGAGCGGTTCGAATTGTCCGGGCATGAAGGCGATTCAGCTGCTTCCGTCCTGCGGGCGGGCATGGGTCGTTTCCGGGCTCATTTCCGGTCCTGCTGGAGGGTGGCCCACAGGCCGTAGCCGTGCATGGCCTGTACGTCCCGTTCCATCTCCTCCCGGCTGCCGCTGGAGACGACCGCCCGGCCCTTGTGGTGGACATCCATCATGAGCTTGGTGGCCTTGTCCTTGGAGTAGCCGAAGTACGACTGGAAGACGTACGTCACGTAGCTCATGAGGTTGACGGGATCGTTGTGGACGATCGTCACCCAGGGCACGTCGGGCTCGGGTACGGCGAAGACCTCCTCCGTCGGCTCGGTCTTCTCGATCTCCATGGGTGCGGCTGCCGTCACACAGCCCATGCTGCCACCACAGGGGGGCACCCGCACAAACGGGCCTGTGGCGGGTGTCACCAGGGCCGGACGGACATCGAAATCGTCAGAGTGACGAAATGGGGGTACGATCCAGCCTATGAACACAGCGGACCTTGGGCTGCCGGTGGACGTCCCCTCGACGGCGCTCTTCACGGACCAGTACGAGCTGACCATGCTGCGGGCCGCCCTGAAGGCCGGTACGGCCGGGCGGCGCAGCGTGTTCGAGGTCTTCACCCGGCGGCTGCCGGACGGCCGCCGCTACGGCGTGGTGGCGGGCACCGGGCGAGTGCTGGACGCGGTGGAAAACTTCCGCTTCGACGCGGACGTGCTGCGCTTCCTGCGCGAGCAGGACATCGTCGACGAGGAGACCCTGGACTGGCTAGCCCAGTACCGGTTCAGCGGCGACATCTGGGGCTACCCCGAGGGCGAGGTGTACTTCCCCGGCTCGCCGATCATGCGGGTCGAGGGCACCTTCGGCGAGTGCGTGCTGCTGGAGACGGTGATCCTCTCCATCCTCAACCACGACTCGGCGATCGCCGCCGCCGCCTCCCGCATGTCCTCCGCCGCCGGGGACCGGCCGCTGATCGAGATGGGCGCCCGCCGCACCCACGAGCTGGCCGCCGTGGCCGCCGCCCGCTCGGCCTACGTCGGCGGTTTCGCCACCACCTCGGACCTGGCCGCGGGCTTCCGCTACCACATCCCCACCGTCGGCACCTCCGCCCACGCCTTCACCCTGCTGCACGACAACGAGCGGGACGCCTTCCGCGCCCAGGTCGACGCGCTGGGCCGGGACACCACGCTCCTGGTGGACACCTACGACGTCGCCGAGGCCGTCCGCACGGCCGTGGAGGTCGCCGGGCCCGAGCTGGGCGCGGTACGCATCGACTCCGGCGACCTGCTGCTCGTCGCCCACCGGGTGCGCCAGCAGCTCGACGAGCTGGGCGCGACGGACACGAAGATCGTGGTGACCTCGGACCTGGACGAGTACGCCATCGCCTCGCTGGCGGCGGCGCCCGTGGACGCCTACGGCGTCGGCACCCAGCTGGTCACCGGCTCCGGGCACCCGACGGCCTCGATGGTCTACAAGCTGGTCGCCCGCGCCGAGTCCGGCGCGCAGGGGGCGCCGCTGGTGCCGGTGGCCAAGAAGTCCAGCGGCGGCAAGACCTCCGTCGGCGGCCGCAAGTGGGCCGCGCGGCGCCTGGACGCGGACGGGCACGCCGAGGCCGAGGTGGTGGGCACCGGGCCGGTGCCCGACGCGCTGGCCGACCGGCAGCTCCTGGTCGAGCTGGTCAAGGGCGGCGAGGTCGTCGCCCGCGAGCCGCTGGACGCCGCCCGGGACCGGCACGCCGCCGCCCGCGCCAACCTCCCGCTGTCCGCCACCCAGCTCTCCCGTGGGGAACCCGTCATTCCGACGGAGTACGCACAGTGAGGCTCGGGTAGCTAAAGCTGGTGCGGCCCCACAAGGGCCGAATCAGCCCCGTCCGTCCGGCCACACCCGCTCCCGCCGACCCTCCCGACCCACAGCCGACCAAGCCGAAGGACACCGACCATGCGCCGCGCCTTGATCGTCGTAGACGTGCAGAACGACTTCTGCGAAGGGGGCAGCCTCGCCGTGTCCGGCGGTGCCGACGTGGCCGCCGCCATCACCGAGCTGATCGGGCAGGCGCCCGCCGGCTACCGCCACGTGGTGGCCACCCGGGACCACCACGTCGCACCGGGCGGCCACTTCGCCGACAACCCGGACTACGTCCACTCCTGGCCGGCGCACTGCGTCGCCGGTACCGAGGGGGTCGGCTTCCACCCGAACTTCGCCCCCGCCGTCGCCTCCGGCGCGATAGACGCCGTCTTCGACAAGGGGGCGTACGCGGCCGCCTACAGCGGCTTCGAGGGCGCCGACGAGAACGGCACGGGCCTCGCCGAGTGGCTGCGCACCCGCGAGATCGACGAGGTCGACGTGGTGGGCATCGCCACCGACCACTGCGTGCGGGCCACCGCCCTGGACGCCGCCCGCGAGGGCTTCCGTACGCAGGTGCTGCTCGACCTGACCGCCGGCGTGGCCGTGGAGACCACGGAGCGGGCGCTGGAGGAGCTGCGGGAGGCGGGCGTGGAGCTGTCCGGGAAGCCGGTCGTGCAGTAGCCCCCGGGGGCTCCTACGTCTGAGCGGTCGGGCGTCTGAGCAGGGCGCGGATCGGGTGCCACAGCTCCTGGACCAGGTCGGGGCCGCCGACCGTGCCCGCCACCGGTGCCGTGCGCCATATCAGCCCGTCCGGGTGGTGCAGGACCGCGGTGACCTCGTCCGGCGTCGGCGGGGCCGCGTTGCCCCGCAGGTAGACGCTGCGCAGCCCCAGGTTGCGCAGCCTGGTCAGGGCGCGCGCCCGGTTCTGGGCGTGGACGAGAAAACGCACGCTGCCGCCGCTCGACGGGGCGGGGCTGGGCAGGTTCAGTGCCACCACCACCGTGCCGTTCGGCAGCTTGCAGAAGCCTCCTGCGGCCATGCGGTCATACCCCCGAGTCAGCCTGGGTCGGTCCGGGTACCGGGCCCGGTGTCAATAAGAGAACCACAGGACGCACCTAAACACGGATCGGCGGCGACCCGCCAGGGGGTCACCGCCGATCATGCTCTGACCTGGGCAGATGCTATTTACCTGCCTGCGGGGCCAACCTCGAGCTCGATCGTCGAGCCGTTCTTGGCCTCCTCCAGGATCTTGATCTTCGTGTTGGTGTCAGTGATCTTGACACCGCCGGTCGGGTTCGCCGGGTCGTAGTAGTCGTTCGTGCGGTCGTTGAAGACCGAGACGCCCTTCGAGCCCGGGACGTACTTCGCGACGTCCGCCTTGTGCAGTGTCATGCCGTCCGTGCGGTAGAGGCTGAACGGCGAGTCGTACGCCTGGAAGCGGTTGCGCATGACCGTGCCGTCCTTCCACTTCAGCGCGGTCGGGTGCGAGTCGATCGGCAGGACCAGGCCCTTGCCCGGGTGCTGGCTGGTGTTGTTGTCAGCCTGGGAGGTGTCCCACTTCCAGATCAGCAGGCCGTTCTGGTACGCGTAGTGCTCGACCCAGTTCGGGCGCTCCGAGAAGCCGAAGTTGTACGGGCCGGTCTTCAGCGTCTTGTCGTACGACACGTACTGCCGGTTCTCGGCGATGTAGTACTGCGCGTACTCCTTGGTGAAGGACGCGCCCTTGCGGGTGAAGCCGTTCGCCGTCCACGCGGCGTCCTCGGTCTCCGCGTTGTCGGAGAAGAGGGTCTCGCCGTCGGCCGTCACCGCGATCTCGTCGGCGGTGAAGCCCTTCATGGCCAGGCCGCCGTCGGTCTGGTAGCGGAAGCGCAGGTCGATCTTCTTGCCGGCGTAGGCGTCCAGCGGGTAGACCAGCTTGCCGTAGGCGTCCACGGTGGCGCTCAGGGCGGGCTTGTCACTGCCGTCGCGCTGGATCGGCTGCCCGTCGAAGGTGCCGTCGATCGCGGTCCAGTTGGCGCCGCCGTCGGTGGACACCTCGGTGTAGAGGAAGTCGTAGTCGGCCTCGATGTCGTACCAGCCGTCCAGGGTGAGGGAGGCTGCCGACTTGCCGGTGAGGTCGACGCTGCGGCTCAGGGTGTTCTTGAGGTCGTTGCCGCTGCCGCTCCACCACTGGGTCTCGCCCTCGGCGGGGGTCACGATCTCGGTGGTGACCTTCTCCTTCGGCAGCTCGACGACCAGGCCCTGCTTGTGCTTGGTGTTGTACTCGGCCAGGCCCAGCTTGTGCCAGGAGTTGACGCCCGCCTTGGCGGTGTCGTAGTTCAGCCAGCCCAGCTGGAGCTTGTCCCAGGCGTTCATGTCGCCGGGCAGGTCGCCGATCTCGTTGCGGCCGGTGCCCAGCCAGGAGCCGGACGACATCAGCGTCCAGAAGCCGGTGGAGTTGTCGCCGCCGGCCGTGTCGTAGTGGTCCGGCAGGCCGAGGTCGTGGCCGTACTCGTGCGCGTAGACGCCGAGTCCGCCGTTCTCCGGCTGGATGGTGTAGTCGCCGACCCAGATGCCGGAGTCGCCGATCTGGGTGCCGCCGAGCTTGTTGTCGGCGGGGCCGGTGGCGCCGGCGTCGGTGCCGAAGGCGTACCAGCGGTGGGCCCAGATCGCGTCCTCGCCCTGCGCGCCGCCGCCCGCGGACTCGTCCTCGCCGGCGTGCACGATCTGGAAGTGGTCGATGTAGCCGTCGGGCTCGTTGAAGTCGCCGTCGCCGTCGAAGTCGTAGCGGTCCCACTGGTCGTACTGGGTCAGCTGGGACTTGATCTGGGCGTCGGTGCGGCCGGCCGCCTTCTGGTCGGCGACCCAGGCGGTGACGCCGTCCTGCACCGCGTACCAGGCGCAGTTGTCGGGGTCGCACTTGTTGGAGCCGTAGCGGGCCTCGTTGTAGGGGACCTTGACCCAGTCGGAGACCTCGCCGTCGACCGAGTAGCGGCCGGAGGACTGCTTCTCGTAGTAGGTCTTGACCGAGTTGACGCCCTTGCCGGAACCGAAGTACAGGTCCTGGAAGTGCTCCTGGTCGTAGTCCTCCTGCCAGGCCGTGGAGTTGTCCGTCTTGCGGTTCGGCTTGGCTATCTGGTTGTGCAGCGGACCGGGGGTGCCGCCGTAGCGGCTGTCGACCTTGTCGCCGAACTCGACCAGGATGGTGAAGATCTTGTCGGTCTTCTCCCGGCCCAGCTCGACGTACTTGGCGTCGCCCTTCTTGCTCTTCAGCTGGACGACGTTGGAGCCGTCCTTCTTCTTCACCGACGCGTTGCCGGATATGACCTGCTTGAGCGCCTCCTCCCGCTGGGCGGCCTGAGTGTCGCTCAGGGGGCCCTTGAGGTCGTGGGAGCGCGCGGTCTTGTCCGGGCTGGGGTCGTGGCGGTTCACGGCCTCGGGCCGGGACGGCGAGTCCGCCTGCGCCACACCGGCCGCCGAGAGCGTGGCGGTCGCGGCGGCGAGTGCGACGGTGGTCGCCGCCGTTCTGAACGTCCAGGATCTTCTGGTCACTTGAGTTCCTCCCCCGCGTGCACGCGCGCGGATGGGGGACCTAGGACAGTGCATAGTCCGCGCACACGTGATCAACGCGTGTAGTCAAGTGACGACATTTGACTAGAGGTTCGACGGAAAAGACAGACCTTGACTTGAGCAGAACAAGTGCACTATGCGGAGTCGCCGTTCGCTTTGCGGACACCGGATCGTGACCTTCGCCCGGTACGGCGGGCTCCGCACGGCCCGACGGGCGCGCGGGACCGTCCACTTCCCGGACGTCATGAATCCGTGCGCCCCCCGTGCATCGGCCGTGCCGGTTAGGTCGGGCTTAGTACTGGTTCCGCTCGGGCACACAGCGGGTTAGAGTCGCTTGGCGGAACGCCCGGAGACCGGCGGAAAGCCAGGCCGACAGCCTGTCTAGCCCCCATGATTGCCTTCCGAGGACACGATGGCCATGCCCCGTCCGACTGCCGCACAGTTCGCCTACGGTACGTGCACCGTGATCTTCTCGACACTCGCCATGCTGCTGCTGTCGCAGACGAGTTCGGGCCCCGGAGTCGCCCTCATCGCCGTCGCGGCCCTCGCCCTCGGGCTGCTGGTCGCCATGACGGTCCCCCAGCCCAGGACGCGCGCGGTGACCGCCGTGCCGGCCCAGCGCCTCACCGCGCACCGGGAGCCGGTGCGGGTGCCCACGGGGGCCCGGGTCTCCGCGGGTGCGGGCGAGGCGACGCGCGGGAGGGCCGCCTGAGCGCCCGCGTCCGTCAACGGGTGCTGACCACGACCGTCTTGGCCGCCTTGTCGTGCAGGCCCTGCTTGTAGGGCTTGTCGAAGAAGCTCCAGCCACCCGCGATGATCGTCCACACGCAGGCACAGCAGAACGCGAACGGGATCCACAGCACCAGGGCACGGATCAGCGACGTCTGCACCGCGGGCGTCGCCCCGTTGTCCAGGTTGGCCACCCGCATCCCGAGCCACTTCTTGCCCAGGGTCTGGCCCGTCCTCGTGATCATGTAGGTGTCGTACGCGATGTAGAGCACGGCGGCGATCACGGACTGCCCGAAGGACTTGCCGACGGAGACGTCGTCGCCGTCCACCGTGTACTCCTGGACGTTGAAGGCCCAGCTGAGCAACCAGACCACGATGCCCACCAGGATCATGTCGATGATCCGCGCGAGCGTGCGGCGTCCGCTGTCGGCGAGCGGGGGCATCCCGGCCAGCGGGTCGCCGGGGCGGCCGCCACCGCCGTACGGGTCACCGCCGTAGGGACCGCCGCCGGGAGGAGGCCCACCGTAGGGACCTCCGCCGCCGGGGGGCGGGGGGCTGCCGTGAGGGCCACCTCCGCCGGGGGGCGGGGGCGGAGGCGGGTTGTCGTAGGGGTTCTTCCTCAGCGGGTCGTCGTCCGGCGGCTGCTGCCCGCCGGAGCCGGGGGGCGGTTCGCTGCTCATGTCCCGAGTCGAACCCGGAGTCCATCTCCTCGCATCCGGCGAGCGGCCGTCCGGAGTAGTGCGGGTGCGTGGTCCGACGCCGTCCGGGCGGGGTATGACGGTGCGTCGGCGAGTGCGGATGCGTGGGGGCTGGTCGCGCAGTTCCCCGCGCCCCTTGAGGTACGTGCACTGAACGCCCCTGAAAGGGGGCGCGGGGAACTGCGCGAGCAACCACAACGCACCCGCAGCCGAAAACGAACCCCCCGCTCCCCGCCCCCTGCCCAGCTAGCCCGCGACAAACGTGCCGGCGGCCTTGTCGTGCCAGCACTGGTGCCACGGGCGGTCGAACAGGCACCAGGCGACGCCGACCACGCCGACGGCCAGGAGGCCCGGGACGCTGTAGACCAGCCAGCGGCGCAGGGCCGCGCCGAAGGACGGCGGCTCGTGCGCCTCGATGTCCCGTACCTCCAGGCCGAGCAGCTTCTTGCCCAGCGTGCGGCCCCACTTGGCGGTGGGCAGCGCCTCGTAGGCCACGCCGAAGAGCAGCAGGACGGCGAGCACGATGCCCAGGTACGTGGACGTCGTGCCGTCCAGCAGCCAGACCGTGACGGTCTCGCCGGAGAGCTTGGCCTCGTCGATCTTGTCGTTGACGTGGTCGACCGCCTTGAGGCCGAGCGGTACGGCGGCGACGGCGGTGACGCCCGCGAGGACGACCGTGTCGATCAGCCGGGCGGCCAGCCGCCTGCCGAGACCGGCGGGCCGGGCCGCCGCCTGGCGCCGGGCGGCGGCCTGGAACACGTCCTCGACCGGCGGCTTCCACGGTGCGACGGGCTGCTCGTCCCCGCCCGCCCCGGCCAGCCGGTGCACCTGCTGCGCCCAGGAGGTCTGGCCGCCGCCGGGACCGCCCGCCGCGACCGGCGCGGAGGCGGAGGGCTGCGGCGGGGGTGCCTGGTGGGGCACCGCCGGGGCGGCGGGCGTCGGGGGAGCCTGCGCGGCGGCGGCCCGGGCGGCGGCGGCCTTGCCGGCACCGAAACCGGGTCCGGAACCGGCACCGGAACCGGCACCGGGGCCGGCGCCATGACCAGAGCCGGGAGCAGGACCGGAGCCCGAACCCGAGCCGGGAACAGGACCGGACCCGGAACCCGAGCCGGGAAGAGGACCGGGACCGGACGAACCGGCACCGGAAGCACCAGGACCCCCGGGGCGCGTGCCCGTGCGAGGGGTGACCGCGCGGAAGGTCATCGTGCCCTCGTCCTCCGCGGCGGCGGGGGCGTCCGGCCGGCCCGCCGCGGGCCGGCGGAAGACGAAGGTGTTGCCTGCCTGGGCCTCCGCCTCGCCGGACGCGGCGCCCGCCGAGGCGTCCTGCCGCGCCGCACCGGACGCGGCCGCGGCGTCCGGCGCGGGCCCGTCACCGCCCGCCGGCCCCGCCTGTCCCGCCGGCCCCGCTGAGCCCGCCCCCGTGCCCGGCGCCGCGGTGGACCCCGCTGCCGTGCCGGAGCCCGCGGCCCCGTCGGCCGGGGGCGCCGCCTGCCGGGCGTGCGGGACGCGCGGGTCCGCGCCCCGCGCCGGGCCGGGCCAGGCGACGCGCTGCTCCGGGGCGTCGGCGGGACCGCCGGGCCGGCCGGCCCGGTCGGCGCCCCAGGCGGTGGCGGACTCGGGGCGGCTGCCGTGCTGGGACGCGGCGGCGGGCGGCGGGTCTTCCTCGACCGGGTCCTCGTCGAAGAAGTGCGGCCCGGTCTCCTCGACGGAGGGCCGTGCGCCGGGCGGAGGTGCGAGCGGCTCGCCGTCCTTGGGGGCGGGGCGGCTGGTGCCCGCCACCCAGGAGGCGCCGTTCCAGTACCGGACGTATCCGGGAATGGACGGGTCCGGGTAATACCCTTCGCGGGGCCTGTCGTCGCCGGGGGCCGGGGTTGGGGCGCTCATGTCCGTCGTCCCGTATCTGCTCGGGGGTTGATAGGGGGGCCTCAACATCTATCAGACGGGCGCAATCCGCACCGCCGGTCCCGCCGTACCCACCCCTTTCCGGGCAACCTCGTGCCGGGACCTTCACATCCGGGCCGCGCCCCGGCCCGGCGCGCGCGAAAAATATTTCCCCGAACGCGCGTAATGCTCCGGCCCCCGGCCGGTCTCCCCGGGAAAGGACCGCACGAGATCCGGGAGAGGAACCCGCCATGTACACCAACCCCGCCGGCCCCACCGTCGTGGAACGCGAACTGGAGCTGCGGCTCATCCTGTCGCCCGAGCACGGCATCCCGGTGCCGGCCCGGCTCGTCTACCACACCGACGACCCCTACGCCGTGCACATCACCTTCCACATCGACTCCGGCCACCCGGTGCACTGGACGTTCGCCCGCGACCTCCTGGTGGAGGGCGTCTTCCGGCCGTCCGGGCACGGGGACGTGCGGGTGTGGCCGTCGAAGGCGGAGGGCCGCAGCGTCGTGCTGATCGCGCTGAGCAGCCCGGACGGCGACGCCCTCCTGGAGGCGCCCACGCCGCAGGTGTCGGCCTGGCTGGAGCGGACCCTGCGGACGGTGCCGCCCGGGACCGAGGGCGCGCAGCTCGGGATCGACGACGGGCTGGCCGAGCTGCTCGCCCGGTGAGGAGCGGCGGCGGTCAGAAGAGCTTGCCCGGGTTGAGGATGCCCAGCGGGTCGAAGACCTGTTTGACGGCCCGCTGCATCTCCAGGCCCACCGGGCCGATCTCCCGCGCCAGCCACTCCTTCTTCAGGACGCCCACACCGTGCTCGCCGGTGATGGTGCCGCCGAGCTCCAGTCCGAGCGCCATGATCTCGTCGAAGGACTCGCGGGCCCGCCGGGACTCGTCGGGGTCCTGGGCGTCGAAGCAGACGGTGGGGTGGGTGTTGCCGTCGCCCGCGTGGGCGCAGACCCCGATGGTGAGGCCGTACTTCGCGGCGACGCGATCGATGCCCTCCAGCATCTCGCCGAGCCGGGAGCGGGGCACGCACACGTCGTCGATCATCGTGGTGCCCTTGACGGCTTCGAGGGCGGTGAGGGCCAGGCGCCTGGCCTGGAGGAGGAGTTCGGACTCGGCCGCGTCCTCGGCCGGGACCACCTGGGTGGCGCCCGCGGCCTCGCACAGCGCGCCGACGGCGGCGAGGTCGGCGGCCGGGTCGGTGGTGTCGAAGGCGGCGAGCAGGAGTGCCTCGGTGGTCTCCGGCAGGCCCATGTGGGCGAGGTCGTTGACCGCCTTGACGGTCGTACGGTCCATCAGTTCGAGGAGGGAGGGGACGTGGCCCCCTTCCATGATCCGGCAGATCGCGTCGCAGGCGGCGGACGCGGAGGCGAACTCGGCGGCCAGCACCAGCTGCTCGGGCGGCTGGGGACGCAGTCCGAGGACCGCCTTCACGACGATGCCGAGGGAGCCCTCGGAGCCCACGAAGAGCCGGGTGAGGTCGTACCCGGCGACGCCCTTGGCGGTGCGGCGCCCGGTGGACATCAGGCGGCCGTCGGCGAGGACGACGTCCAGGCCGAGGACGTACTCGGCGGTCACCCCGTACTTGACGCAGCACAGGCCGCCCGAGGCGGTGCCGATGTTGCCGCCGATGGTGCACATCTCCCAGCTGGAGGGGTCCGGCGGGTAGTAGAGGCCGTGTTCGTTCACCGCGCGGGAAAGCACGGCGTTGACGACGCCCGGTTCGACGACGGCGACGCGGTCGACCGGGTTGATCTCCAGGATGCGGTCCATCTTCGTCAGGGAGAGGACCACGCAGCCGTCGGTGGCGTTGGCCGCGCCGGACAGGCCGGTGCGGGCGCCCTGCGGGACCACCGGGACGCGCAGCTCGGTGGCGGTGCGCATGACGTGCTGGACGTCCTCCACGGTGCGCGGCAGGACGACCGCGGCGGGGGCGCCGGCCGGGCAGAAGCTCGCCATGTCGTTGGCGTAGGAGGCCGTGACGTCGGGGTCGGTGAGGACGGACCCGGCGGGCAGACCGGCCAGCAGCCGGTCGACGAGAGTGCTCCGATCGCCGGCGGGGCTGCCTGGAGTGCTGCCGGGGGTGCTGTCGACCGCCGCGGCTGCGTCGTCTTCGTCGCGAGGCGCTTCGATACGGCTCATGATCACAGGCTCGCATCCACGGCCATCGGTGTGAACCCCGCGGGCGGCACCCGTCACCTGCCCGGTGTGATCGTCGTATGGGCGCACAGTGAGCGCCATGGAGGTCATGGAGAGGCTCACCCGGCGGGGACAGGGCGAGGCACCGGCACCCGGGCGGCGGCCGCGCCGCGGGCGCCGGGTGCTGATCGCGTCCGTCGCCGGGGCCGCCGTGCTCGGCGGGGTCCTGGTGCTGCTCCCCTGGGAGGCCGGTGACGCTCCCCCGCCCGCGCCGGGTCCGGCGGCGCTGGCGCGCGGGGCGGTCACCAGCGGTGTGCCCGCGGCGCTGCCGGACCTGGCCGCGCTGATCGGCGACCGGGAGACCCATCTGCGGGCGCACCCGCTGGACGGGGCGTCGTGGGCGGTGCTCGGCGCGGCCTACGTCGAGCAGGGCCGCCGTACGGCGGACGGCGCGAACTGGCCGAAGGCCGAGAAGGCGCTGCGCACCTCGCTGAGGACGGGACCGGAGCGCAACCCGCAGGCCCTGGAGGGGCTCGCGGCGCTGGCGGTGGCCCGCCGGGACTTCCCCACGGCGAAGAAGTGGGGCGAGAGCGCGGTGCGGGCGGCGCCGAAGCGGTGGACCGCGCACGCGGTGCTGATCGGCGCGTACTCCGGGCTCGGCGACGACAAGGGCGTCGGCCGGGCCCTGGACAAGGTGATGGAGCTGCGCCCGGACGCTGCGGCGGCGGGGGCGCTGGCGGCGGGCGTCTACCGGGACCGGGGCTGGCGGGAGGACGCGGCGGCCCGGATCTCGGACGCCGCGGCGGCGGCCGAGGCACCGGCGGAGCGGGCGGCGTACCTGGAGCAGGCCGGGCGGCTGGCGTTCGAGCGCGGGGAGCGGGCGGAGGCGCTGCGCTTCTTCCAGGAGGCGCTGCGCACCGATCCCGACCAGCGGGCCGCGCAGGCCGGGCAGGGCCGGGCGCTGGCGGCGCTGGGCCGGACGACGGAGGCGCTGTCCGCGTACCAGGCGGCGCTGGCCAAGCGGCCCAGCCCCGAGTACGCGCTGGAGCTGGGCGAGCTGTACGAGTCGCTGGGCCTCGGGCAGGCGGCGCGGGTGGAGTACGACCTGCTGCGGGAGCGGGCGCGGGAGGCCGAGGCGGCCGGGGCCGACGAGCAGCTGGTGCTGGGGCGGCTCGACGCCGACCACGGGGATCCGGCGGCGGCGGTGGAGCGGCTGCGGGCGGAGTGGGGCCGGCAGCCGGGGACGGCGGTCGCCGACGCGCTGGGCTGGGCGCTGCACCGCACCGGTGCGGACGAGGAGGCGCTGGAGTTCGCGACGCTCGCGACCGACGGCGACAAGGGCGGCGGGGTGCGCAGCGCGCTGTACGTGTTCCACCGGGGGGTGATCGAGAAGGAGCTGGGGCGGCACGGGCCCGCGCGGCGGCACCTCGGGGAGGCGCTGACGATCAACCCGTACTTCTCGCCGCTGCGGGTGCCGGAGGCGAAGCGGGCGCTGGCGGAGCTGGGCGAGCCCCCGGTGGAGGGCCCGCCCGCCTAGGGGGTGGGTCAGAGGTTGCCGCGCTTCTCCTGCTCGCGCTCGATCGCCTCGAACAGGGCCTTGAAGTTGCCCTTGCCGAAGCCCATGGAGCCGTGGCGCTCGATCATCTCGAAGAAGACGGTCGGCCGGTCCTGGACCGGCTTGGTGAAGATTTGCAGCAGGTAGCCGTCCTCGTCGCGGTCGACGAGGATCTTCAGCTCGCGCAGGATGTCGACCGGCACCCGGGTCTCGCCGGCCCACTCGCCGAGCGTGTCGTAGTACGAGTCGGGGGTGTCCAGGAACTCGACGCCGGCCGCCTTCATCGCGCGGACGGTCGCCACGATGTCGTTGGTGTTCAGCGCGATGTGCTGGACGCCGGCGCCGCCGTAGAACTCCAGGTACTCGTCGATCTGGGACTTCTTCTTGGCGACGGCGGGCTCGTTGATCGGGAACTTGACCTTGAGGGTGCCGTCGGCCACGACCTTCGACATCAGCGCGCTGTACTCGGTGGCGATGTCGTCGCCCACGAACTCCTTCATGTTCGTGAAGCCCATGACCTTGTTGTAGAAGCCGACCCACTCGTTCATGCGGCCGAGTTCGACGTTGCCGACGCAGTGGTCCACGGCCTGGAAGACGCGCTGCTCGGGCGGGGCGACCATCGGCTTGGCGGCGACGTACCCGGGCAGGTACGGGCCGTCGTAGCCGGTGCGCTCGACGAGGGTGTGCCGGGTCTCGCCGTAGGTGGCGATGGCGGCGAGGACGACGGTGCCGTGCTCGTCCTTGACCTCGTGCGGCTCGGCGAGCGAGCGGGCGCCGTGCTCGACGGCGTAGGCGTGGGCGGCGCGCGCGTCCGGCACCTCGATGGCGAGGTCGACGACGCCGTCGCCGTGCTCGGCGACGTGCTGGGCGAGGAAGGTGCCCCAGTCGGTCGAGGGCTTGATCACCGAGGTGAACACGAAGCGGGCGGAGCCGCTCTCCAGGACGTAGCTCGCGGTCTCCCGGCTGCCGTTCTCCGGTCCGGAGTAGGCGACCAGCTTCATGCCGAAGGCGGTGGAGTAGTAGTGCGCGGCCTGCTTGGCGTTGCCCACGGCGAAGACGACCGCGTCCATTCCCTTGACCGGGAAGGGGTCGGCCTGCCGGGCGGTGTCGGGAGTGTGGTGTGTGGTCTGCGTCATAGCCGCAGGTTCTCCCCTGTCCGCAAGGTGCGCAATAGTTTGCGTCTTCACTGGGCAACCTGCCCAGTGATACGCCGGTCGGTGCAGGCGATCTGTACAGGATGACCAGCGGGGAGGGTGTGGCTGTGGCGGGCAAGGGGATCGACCGGCTGGACGGGCGGATCATCGGGCTGCTGGCGCGGGAGCCGCGGATCGGGGTGCTGGAGATGTCCCGGCGGCTCGGCGTGGCGCGCGGCACGGCGCAGGCGCGGCTCGACCGGCTTCAGTCGAACGGAGTCATCCGCGGATTCGGTCCGGAGGTGGACCCGGCGGCCCTCGGCTACCCGGTCACCGCGTTCGCCACGCTGGAGATCCGGCAGGGCCAAGGAGCCGATGTACGGGCGCACTTGGCGACCGTGCCGGAGGTGCTGGAGCTGCACACCACGACCGGTACCGGGGACATGCTGTGCCGTCTGGTGGCCCGCTCGAACGCCGATCTCCAGCGGGTGATCGACCGGGTTGTCGGTTTTGATGGCATCGTCCGGGCCGCCACGGCGATCGTCATGGAGAACCCCGTTCCGCTGCGGATCATCCCGCTGGTGGAGCAGGCGGCCGAGGACAGCGGCGGACACGACTGAGGCGGGCCCGATCCCGGAGGTGAGCGGACGTGAACTTCTGGGACTTCCTGGGCAGTCGCCACCAGCAGCTGCTCGCCGACGCCTACCAGCACGCCAGCGCGGTCTTCCAGTGCATGGTCGTGGCGACCCTGATCGGGGTGCTGATCGGCGTCCTCACCTACCGCAGCGACTGGGCGGGGAACCTGGCGACCCTGACCACGTCGACCATCCTCACCATCCCGTCGCTGGCCATGATCGGTCTGCTGATCCCGATCGTCGGTCTCGGCGTGCCGCCGACGGTGACCGCGCTGACCCTGTACGGGCTGCTGCCGATCGTGCGGAACTCGATCGTGGGCCTGCGCGGCGTCGACCCGGCGCTGGTGGACGCCGCCAAGGGCATCGGGATGTCGCGGCCGGCCCGGCTGCTGCGGGTGGAGCTGCCGCTGGCGTGGCCGCCGATCCTGACCGGCATCCGGGTCTCCACGCAGATGCTGATGGGCATCGCGGCGATCGCCGCCTACGCCTCGGGGCCGGGCCTGGGCAACGAGATCTTCCGCGGGATCGCCTCGCTGGGCAGCAAGAACGCGCTCAACCAGGTCCTCGCGGGCACGCTCGGGATCATCGTCCTGGCCCTGCTGTTCGACGCGGCGTACGTGCTGCTGGGACGGCTGACCATTCCGAGGGGGATCCGTGTCTGAGACTTCCGTGTCCGGTTCCGTCGCCGACGACGGCCGCGGCGAGGCGTCCGGCGGCGCCACCGGCGCGACCATCGAGCTGGAGGCCCTCACCAAGCGCTACCCGGGCAATGCGCAGCCCGCCGTCGAGAACGTGTCGATGGAGATCAAGGCCGGGGAGACGGTCATCTTCGTGGGCCCCTCGGGCTGCGGGAAGTCCACCACCCTGAAGATGATCAACCGGCTGATCGAGCCCAGCGGCGGCCGCATCCGCATCAACGGCGAGGACGTCACCGACATCGACCCGGTGAAGCTGCGCCGCAAGGTCGGCTACGCGATCCAGTCCTCCGGTCTCTTCCCGCACATGACCGTCGCCCAGAACATCGCGCTGGTACCGAAGATGATCGGCTGGTCGAAGGCCCGGATCAGGTCGCGGGTGGAGGAGATGCTGGACCTGGTCGGCCTGGACGCCGGGGAGTTCCACGGCCGCTATCCGCGCCAGCTCTCCGGCGGCCAGCAGCAGCGGGTGGGCGTGGCGCGGGCGCTGGCGGCCGACCCGCCGGTGCTGCTGATGGACGAGCCGTTCGGCGCGGTCGACCCGATCACCCGGGACCACCTCCAGGACGAGCTGATCCGCCTCCAGCACGAACTGCACAAGACGATCGTCTTCGTCACCCACGACTTCGACGAGGCGATCAAGCTGGGCGACCGGATCGCGGTGCTGCGCGAACGCTCCCACATCGCGCAGTTCGACACCCCGGAGGCCATCCTCACCAACCCGGCGGACGACTTCGTCTCCGGCTTCGTCGGCGCGGGCGCGGCCCTCAAGCGCCTGAACCTGACCCGGGTGCGGGACGTGGGCATCACGGACTACCCGACGGTGACCGTGGAGGACCCGCTCCAGCACATCTTCGACCGGCTGCGGGAGTCGGGCACCAACGAGATCCTGCTCCTGGACCGGCGCGGGCGCCCCTACAAGTGGCTGCGGCGCGGCGACCTGATGCGGGCCAGGGGCTCGCTGGCGCGGGCCGGGACGCTGGTCCACGACACGGTGACCCGGGACGCGACGCTGCGGGACGCGCTGGAGGCGGTGCTCACCGACAACGCGGGGCGGGTCGCGGTCACCGGGCGGCGCGGCGCGTACGAGGGCGTCGTGGACATGGAGACGCTGATGAACTCCGTGCACGAACTGCTGGAGGCCGACCGGCTGGACGCGCTGGAGCACCAGCACGACCTGGAGGAGACCCGGGCCACCCAGACGCACACCGAGCAGGAGGGCTTCGGCGAGGTCGGAGGCCGCGCGTGAGCGGCTCCTCCCGGCCCCTGCCCGGCCGCCGCCCCGCGGGCGAGCACGAGGTCAAGGGGCTCGCCTTCCGGGACGACCGGGACGAGCGGGACGAGGAGGAGGGCGGGGCTCCCCCGCCGCCCCCGGTGGCGGCGGGCCCCCGGGTCGGCTGGCGCAAGCTGACCTTCCTGCCCGTCGTCCTGATCGCCGTACTGCTGGCGACCTGGCTGTGGTACCGGCAGGCGGACCTGGACGCGCTCAGCCGCAACGCCCTCGGCAACGGCCAGGTCACCAAGGCCCTGTGGCAGCACGTCCAGCTCACGGTGATCTCCACCTTCTTCGTGCTGATCATCGCGATCCCGCTGGGCATCCTGCTCACCCGCAAGGCGTTCCGCAAGGCCACTCCGGTCGCGATGGCCTTCGCCAACATGGGCCAGGCGACGCCGGCGATCGGCCTGCTGGCGCTGCTGGTGATCTGGCTGGGCATCGGCCGCCGGGCCGCCCTGATCGGCATCATCATCTACGCCGTCCTGCCCGTGCTCTCCAACACCATCGCCGGTCTGAAGGCCAACGACCCGACGCTCCTGGAGGCGGCCCGCGGCATCGGCATGTCCCCGCTGGGCGTCCTCGCCCGGGTGGAACTCCCCCTGGCCGTCCCGCTCATCCTGGCCGGTGTGCGCACGGCCCTGGTCCTGAACGTCGGTACGGCGACGCTGGCGACCTTCGGCGGCGGCGGTGGCCTGGGCGTGCTGATCACCACCGGCATCACCAGTCAGCGGATGCCGGTGCTGGTGCTGGGCTCGATCCTCACCGTCGCCCTCGCCCTGCTGGTGGACTGGCTGGCCTCGCTGGCGGAGCTGCTGCTGCGGCCGCGGGGCCTGGAGGTGGGCACATGAGACGGCGCACGTGCTGGGTGCTGGCCGCCGCACTCCTTTCCGCCTCCGCCGGCTGCGGTCTGACCAGCGGCTCCCCGATGGTCGACGACGTGGAGCCGGGCACCATCGGCAGGGGGAAGCCGCTGGAGGGGGCCGATCTCACGGTCACCTCGAAGGAGTTCACCGAGCAACTGGTCCTCGGCGCGATCATGGGCATCGCCTTCGAGGCGGCCGGGGCGGAGGTACTCGACCGCACCGGCATCCAGGGCTCGGTCGGCACCCGCGCGGCGGTCGAGAACGGCGACGCCGACGCCACCTACGAGTACACGGGCACCGCCTGGATCACGTACCTGGGCAACAGCAAGCCGATCCCCGACCCGGAGCAGCAGTGGAAGGCGGTGAAGGAGGCCGACGCGAAGAAGGGCCTGACGTGGCTGGAGCCGGCCCGCCTGAACAACACGTACGCGCTGGCGATGAACCAGGCGAACTACAAGAAGTACCGGACGAAGACCCTCTCGGAGGTCACCGCCCTGTCGAAGTCGGACCCGGGTGCGGTGACGCTGTGCGTGGAGGGCGAGTTCGCCAACCGCGCGGACGGCCTGCCGGGCCTGGAGAAGGCGTACGGCATGTCGCCGCCCGCCGGGAACATCACCCAGATGGACACCGGCATCATCTACACCCAGACCGCGAAGGGCGCCTGCACCTACGGCGAGGTGTACACCACCGACGGGCGGATCAAGTCCATGAACCTGGTGGTGATGGAGGACGACAAGAAGTTCTTCCCGAACTACAACGCGGCGCCCATGGTCCGCACGGCCACCCTGAAGAAGTGGCCGGCGATCGCGTCGGTCCTGGACCCGGTCACGAAGGCGCTGACCAACGACGTGGCGCAGACCCTGAACGCGAAGGTCGACGTGGACGGCGAGGACCCGCACCAGGTGGCGCTGGACTGGATGAAGGAGAAGGGCTTCGTGAAGGAGGGGTAGGGGCCGGTCCGCTCAGCAGGCGGGGACGCTGCCCTTGCCGCTCTCCAGCGCCTTCAGCGAGTCGACCGCGCCCTCGAGCGTCGTCACCGGGATCAGCCGCAGCCCCTTCGGCAGCTCGGCCTGCGCGTCCGAGCACTCCGCCTTCGGCACCAGGAAGACGGTGGCCCCGTCCCGCCGGGCGGCCTGTGTCTTGAGCGGCACCCCGCCGACGGCGCCGACCTTGCCGCCGTCGGTGATGGTCCCGGTACCCGCGACGACCTTGCCCCCGGTGAGGTCGCCGGCGCCGAGCTTGTCGACGATGCCGAGCGAGAACAGCAGCCCGGCGCTGGGCCCGCCGACGTCCTCCAGGCGGAGCTCGACGTCCACGTCGTCCTGGTCCATCCGCAGGTACCGCAGCGCGGCCGCGGTGGCGGAGTCCTGGGACTCCTTCATCTGCTCCTGGTTGTACTGCTCGATCTCGCTCACGTCGTCGCCGCTCGGGTAGACGGCGTCACGCGGCATCACGGCCCGGTCGGTGTCGAACCAGCTGCCGAGCACGTCCCCCAGGTGGATGCTCGCGTCCGGCCCGGTCGCCTCGATCGTCGTCATCCGCAGCTGCCCGCTGGTCTCGTGCGTCGGCGCGCCGCTGATCGTGATCACCTCGGCCCCCTGGTTCTCCCCCAGCACGTCGGCCGTCAGCCCCGGCTGCGCCACGGAGAACGGCAACGGCGCGAACACGGCGGCCGCGAGCAGCGCCACGACGGGCAGACCGCAGACGGCGAGGAACTGGGGACGCGTGAGACGAGAGAGCACGAAGTCAATCTAACGTGAGCCCGTCGGCTCCCATGCTGCGGGCAGGCCCGCCCACCCGTGCGGGTCGGCGCCGTTCAATGCCATTCCTCGGGGTCGAGGGAGGCCGCCACGAAGCCGTCCCCCTCGGTGACGATCAGATCCCTTTGCTCCACCCGGCGCCGCACCTTGCCGGGGTCGAAGTCGCGGAACTCGAAAACGAAGTGCTCGGAAATGGCGGGGCGGTCCAGCGGAAACCCGTCGAGGTCGACGGATGAGTTCGCCCGGTCGGCGCCCTGGCAGAGGACGGACACGAAGAGGGGGAAATGATCCGCCTCCAGGAGCCGGTCCGCCTCCTGGATCACGCCTGCCACGCCAACGCCTCCCGTGACCTCTCCGCACAGGTCGTCCAGGCAGTCCACCAAGGCGTCCCAGTTGTGTCCGTAATAACCGGGGAAACGAAAGGTCTCCGCGAAGGACTGGTGGATTCCCTGCTCGCTCAGAAGCCGATGGGCGTCGAAGGAGTAGCAGCGCCCGCCGTTTCCCTCCAGTCGGGAAAGTTGCTCCTGAACGACGGCCGACCCGTGGGGTGCGAAAACAACCCAGGGCTCCGAGGTGCTCGTGATGTCGAAGGAAGCCATGTGTCGCATCACCCTGTGAACTCACCGACGTAGTAGAAGGTCCCGTAGTGGTCTGGCGTGTAGTAGGCGGGTCCGGGCCCGTCCTTCGGAGTCAGCAGACGCTCAGGACCTCTGATCTCCTTTCCACAGCCCGGCGCACTGCACTGTGGGAGGTCGACCTTGGCGTTGACGTCCCATTCCTTGTACTTTCCGCCGGGCAGGGCGGACTTGTTGTTACCCCAGTTCGCGTTGCCATGGTAGCCGTCGACCTTCCCGATGCCTCCGGGTCTGGCGTTGACCTTGTCCAGCATGTCCGCCGCGTGCCGGGGCGCCGGCCCGGGGAGGAGACCCAGGCCGTCGGGACTGCCCGTGTCGCCGCCGTGCTGATGGCACAGCGGGGCGAGCCCCAGCGGGTCCGACCAGGTGTGCGGGTTGTGGACGTAGGTCACCGGGTTGGGCGCGGGCAGCAGACCGAGCGGGTCAGGGCTGGTGTAACGGCCGCTCTCGGGGTCGTAGTGCCGGTGATGGTTGTAATGGAGGCCGGTCTCCGCATCGTGGTACTGGCCGGGAAAACGCAGGGGGGTGTACGCGGTCGCGTCGCGGTTCCAAGCCGTTGTTCCCCAGAGCGTCGACCGGGTGTACCAGGCGATCTCTCCGTCCGGCGAGATCAGCTCCGTCGGAGTGCCGACCAGGTCGGTGACGATGGCGAAGAAGCGCTCGTCGACACTGTCCTGAGGTGCGTCGGCACTCCAGAGGCGCTCGGTCTGACTCACCGGAGAGAGCCCGTCGTGGTCCCAGGTGAGCGTGGCCCTGCTGCCCGTATCACCTTGCTCGGTGCTCTGTTCGCAGAGAGTGTTGCCGTCCCAGGTGAAAAGCGTCCGTTCGACGACGGTGTCCCCGTCGGCTCCCAGCCGGAGTTTCGCGGTGCGTCTGCCCAGGGGGTCGTAGGTGTAGCGCCAGCGGCTGCCGTCCGGTGCGACTACTGCCGCAAGACGGTCCTCGGCGTCCCATTCGTACCGCCAGACATCGGGCTTCCGGGAGAGGCGCGTCTTACGGCGCACGACGACGCGGCCCAGGGCGTCGTACTCGTAATGAACCCCTCCGGCCCGCGTCAGCCTCGTGCCGGTGTACGTGCGCGGCCCGACGGCCTCCTGGGCGGGAACCGGCACCGGCCATTCGGCCTCGGTCTGGTTGCCGGCGGAGTCGTAGACATAGCGCTCGCTCCAGCCGGTCGCGCGCACGGCCGTGACTCGGCCGTGGACGTCCAGGTCGAAGCCGCGGTCGCCGCCGCGGGCATCCTGTACGGCGGTGAGATGGCCGTCGGACCGGTAGGTGTAGGAGCGCTCCGCCACCAGGCGGTCGCCTGGGGCCGTGCAGCCCAGCGCGGTCAGCCGGTCGAGACTGTCGTAGCCGCGGGTGAGGGCGAGCGTGCCGTCGACGCGGCGGACGACTTCCCGGTCCGCCGCGTCGTGGGAGAAGTCGACGGTGTGCCCTGCCGTCGTCAGCTGGGCGGGACGGCCCGCGATGTCGTACTCCCATCCGCTGCGGACGCCCGTGGGGGTGACGCGCAGGGTGCGGTTTCCGGCGGAGTCGTAGGAGAAGGTGATGGTTCGGCCGTCGACGGTCTCCCTGATCCGCCGGCCCATCGCGTCGTGCTCGACGTACAGACTGCTGTCCGCGTTGACGGCGCTGGTCAGCGAGCCGTTCGACGTATACGTGTACGCGGTGGTCACGCCCTGCACGTGCTTGGCGCTGATCTGTCCGAGGTCGTCCCGGTCGTAGCGGGTGTGCTGCCCCAGCGCGTTGGTCCGCCCGGCGAGGCGGCCCGCCGCGTCGTACGTGTAGCGGGTGACGCGGCCGTCGAAGTCGGATTCCGCGAGGAGCCGACCGGCGGCATCGTAGGCGTACTCCCAGGTCAGTCCCTGCGGGTTGGTCACGCCGGTCAGCCGGAGCTCGGCGTCGTGCGTGAAGGCGTACCGCTCGCCCCCCGGGCCGGTGCGGGCGCTGAGCCGGTCGAAGTGGGTGTACTCGAACGTGCTCACCTGACCGAGGGCGTCGATGTGACGGACACAGTTGCCTTCGCCGTCGTACTCCCAGTGCTCCCGCGTCCCGTCCGGATAGGTCCGCCTGGCGAGTCGCCCCTCAACGGTCCAGTCCAGGCGCGTTTCGTGGCCCAGTGCGTTGGTCACCGAGCTGGTCCGGCCGAAGGCGCTGTACGCGTACCGAGTCGTGTGGCCGAGGCCGTCGGTCACCGACAGCGGCAGGCCGGCCGCGTTGTTCTCGAAACGGGATTCCCGCCCCGCCGAGTCCCGGGCTTCGACGATGGCGCCGTCCCGCCGGCGTACGAAGTGGGCCGTCGCACCGAGCGGGTCGGTGACGGCTGTGACGTTGCCGCGTTCGTCCTGGGTGTACCGCCAGGAGGAACCGTCCGGCAGGTTGATCTCGGTGGGAGAGCCGCCGCCCTCGTAGGTGATGTGAACGACGGAACCGTCCGGTCGCGTCACCACGACCGGCCGGCCCGACTCGTCGTTCACGAAGGTCGTGGTGCAGCCGAGTTGGTCCGTGGTCGAGGTGACGTGCTGGTGCGGGTCATAGCTGGTGGTGACCGTGCCACCCATCGGGTCGACCTCGGCCACCACCAGGCAGCCGTCATCCACGACGAACCGGGAGACGGACCCGTCGGCCGTGCGCAGAGTGGTCACGCGGCAGTCGGGCCAGGCGGGGTCGGCACCGTCGTAGTCGAGGCTGATCGCGATGTGTCCGGCCTCGCCGCCCTCCATGACGCAGCGATCCCGGTCGTCGTACTCGTACAGATAGCGGCGTTCGTTGGTGTCGGTCCACGACGTGACGCGCGCCCGCTCGTCGTAGGTGAACCGGAGCGGCATGCCGGAGGAGTTGGTCACCGCGGCGAGGTTGTCATCGGCGTAGTCGTAGCGCTTGACGACGATGTCCGTGCCGTCCTCCGCCACGAGGCTGAGGGCCGTGACACGTCCTTCCTCGGTGGTGAGCTTGAGGTGATAGCCGCCGGAGTGGCGTATCGCGAGAGGCGTGCCGTATGCGTCGTGGTCGAAGCTGATCGTGTGCTGGTTGCGGTCGGTGATCCGGGCGACGAGCGCGATGCCGTCGGCGGTGGGACGTGCGAAGTGGTGGGTGCGACCCGTGAGCGGGTCGTCGATGCGGTAGCCGCCGTCGTCCTTGCGGGTCAGCGGCCGACGGGGCCCGGAGTCGGGCATCACGGCCACGTCCGGCCCCTGCGGGTGGGGATAGGTGAGGAGCAGACCGTCCTCGGTGACGAGGACGACGCCCTCTTCGTCGACTTCCAGGCGCTGGTCGACGGTGGAGGCCCAGGTCGGTCCGAACCACCAGCCGCAGCGGTAGTCGGAGGCGACCCGCCGGGTGAACGCCAGGGGCAGCAGCCCGGGCAGCTCCACATCCGTCTGCGGCAGATACATGGCGCCGGTGGCCATGTCGACGGGGTCACTGCCCTTCGAACGCACCAGGGTCCTGGCGCGGTCGTACGCGCCCTTGACTCCGTCGGTGACCATGCCGCGGGCGTTCTTGCCCAGGCCACGCAGGGCCAGGCCCATGCCCTTGAGGCCGCCCTTGATCCCCTTCACGGCCGCCATGCCGCCCTTGAGTCCCTTGGCTAGTCCGCCGAGGGTGGTCAGGCCCTTCATGCCGGGTATGCATTCCAGAGCCGCGAACCCTACGTCCCACAAGGACGCTTGGCCCTTGCTGTATTTGTAGAGCGTGTCGGCGAGGACGACGAGGGCGGCGACCAGGACGATCGCGCCCAGGATCGGACCGCCGATGATCATCGCGATGACGCCGACGACCGCGACGACGACCTTGCAGACCGCGACGATGCTGTCCCAGTTGTCGGAGACCCAGTCCCCGACCTCCTCCCACCACGACCGGTTCTGGATCCCGGCGTCGGACGCCTCGTCGATCTTGCCCTTGGCCTCCCGCGCCGCGTCCTCACGCATCCTGCGCGCGTCCTCGGCCATCTTCTTCGCCGCGTCCAGCGCACTCTGCGCGTCGTTCACGGCCGACTGGGCGTTGGCATGCGCGGTCCTGGCGTGCTGGACGTCCCGGGTGGCGGCCCGGACCTTCGCCTCGTCCGGCTTGTCCGCGTCCGACTTGCTGCCCGTCGGATCGTCCTTGTACTTGTCCGCCTCCTTCGACGCCCGCGTCACCCACGAATCCGCCGAGGACAGCTTCGACTGCGCCGAGGACAGATCCTGGCGGGCCTCGCGCGCCTTGACGAGCGCCCGGTCCGCCAGCGCCTGCGCCCGCTCCAGCTTCGGCCAGAAGTCCGCGAGCGCGTCAGCGCACAACCCGTACGACTTCTCCAGCTTCCTCAGGTTCTTGGGAACCCCGTCGAACTCCTCCTTGAAGACCGCCGCCGACTTCCCCGCCCACTGCGCGAGCGTCGACTCCCCCGCCATCCCCTTCACCAGACGCAACGCCTCCGACACGTCGTCGGCGAAGTCGTGCAACGTCTTCGCGAGCGTCCGCACCCGCTGCGGATCCCCCGGAGTCGGGTCCTTGTCCAGGTCCAGGACATGCCAGTCACTCGGCCTGTGGCCCACCATCCCCGCAACCCCCGTCAACTCACGCGCCGCACCAGCAACCACCCGTACGCACACGTGAACTTACAAGGCACGGGTGCCCGGCCGAAAGGCGGCGGGCGGCGGGCGGCTCCGTGGCTCGCACCGGGCTCACTGACGGCGGCGTGCGCGGCGGGGCGTCACCGAAGCGCCTCCGCCACCTCGCGGGCCGCGTGCATCACGCGTTCGCCGACCCGTTCGGGGACGACGTCCGCCAGCATCACCACGCCGACGCTGCCCTCCACCCCCGTCACGCCGAGCAGGGGCGCCGCCGCGCCGCAGGCGCCGGCCTCCAGTTCGCCGTGGGTCAGGGTGTAGCCGGGGGCGTCCGTGTCCTCGTCGGGGGGCTGGGGCGGCCGGCGGGCGGCCAGGATGGCCTTGCCGGCGGCGCCCCGTTCCAGGGGGTGGCGGAAGCCCGCGCGGTAGGCGACGTGGTAGTCGGTCCAGGTCGGTTCCACGACCGCGACGGCCAGCGCCTCGGCGCCGTCCACCAGGGTCAGGTGGGCCGTCGCCCCTATGTCCTCGGCCAGCGCGCGCAGGGCCGGCATCGCGGCCTCGCGGACCAGGGGGTGCACCTGGCGGCCCAGGCCCAGTACGCCGAGGCCGACGCGGGCCCGGCCGCCCAGGTCGCGGCGTACGAGTGCGTGCTGCTCCAGCGTGGCGAGCAACCGGTACACGACCGTCCGGTTGACGCCCAGTTTGTGGGACAGCTCGGTGACGGTCAGGCCGTGGTCCGTGTCGGCCAGCAGTTTGAGGACCCGCAGGCCCCTGTCGAGCGTCTGAGAGGTCTCCGCGGTCACGACGCCCACTCCTTAGTGGTGAGGTCGGCGGCCCTCCTCGCGGGTGTGCGTCACCGAGTCCCGTCAGTGACGCGCTTCAGAGGCCGCCGATCGGCTGACGGCCCGGCCTTGTCCCGGGCCCAGTCGCTTCACGGCTGCGCTCCGCGGCGGCGCTGCCACGGGGCGTGTGCGTAGCGGGACAGTAACGACCAGGTCCGCTCAGCGGAAGGCTCCGTCCAGAATCCGGGCGCCAACCGTTATCGACTGCCGGTGTTTGTCCCGGTACGTACTGCGCGCGCCCCCGGTTGCGCACCGCGGGCGCGCGCCCCCGGTGCCGCACCGCAGACGGCGCGCGCCTCCGGTGCCGCACCGCACCCCACCGCGTCACTTCATCCGCGTCGCCCACTCCTGCACCTTGGCGATGCGCTGGCGCAGCTGGCCGCCGGTCGCCTCGGCGCTGGGCGGGCCGCCGCACACGCGGCGCAGTTCGGTGTGGATCACGCCGTGCGGCTTGCCGCTCTGGTGGACGTAGGCGCCGACCATGGTGTTGAGCTGCTTGCGCAGCTCCATCAGTTCCTTGTGGGAGACCACCGGGCGCCGCTCGGCGGGCAGTTCGAGCAGGTCGGCCTCCTCGTCGGGCTTCCTGCGGCTGTGCGCGATCTGCCGGGCCTGCCGCTTCTGGAGGAGCATCTGCACCTGGTCGGGCTCCAGCAGGCCCGGGATGCCGAGGTAGTCCTGCTCCTCCTCGCTGCCGGGGTGGGCCTGCATCCCGAACTCGGCGCCGTTGTACATGACCCGGTCGAAGGTGGCCTCCGACTCCAGCGCCTCGAAGGCGAACTGCTCCTGCTCGCCGGTGTCCTCGTCCTGTTCCCGGTTGGCCTCGTCCATCTCCTTCTCGGACTCGGCGTAGGGGTCCTCCTCGCCCTCCTTCTTGGGCTTGTCGAGGACGTGGTCCCGCTCGCGCTCCATCTCGTTGGCGAAGGTGAGCAGGTCGGGCACGGTGGGGAGGAAGACGGAGGCGGTCTCGCCGCGGCGGCGGGACCGCACGAAGCGGCCCACCGCCTGGGCGAAGAACAGGGGGGTGGAGATCGTCGTGGCGTAGACGCCGACCGCGAGGCGGGGCACGTCGACGCCCTCGGACACCATGCGGACGGCGACCATCCAGCGGTCGGTGCCCTGGCTGAAGGTGTCGATGTTCTTCGAGGCCCCGGCGTCGTCGGACAGCACGACCGTGGCCTTGTCGCCGGTGATCTCCCGGATCAGCTTGGCGTAGGCGCGGGCGGAGTCCTGGTCGGCGGCGATGACGAGCGCACCGGCGTCCGGGATGGCCTTCCTGACCTCGGTGAGCCGCTGGTCGGCGGCGCGCAGCACGGCGGGCATCCAGTCGCCGCGCGGGTCGAGCGCGGTGCGCCAGGCCTGGCTGACCGCGTCCTTGGTCATGGGCTCGCCCAGCCGTGCGGCGATCTCGTCGCCCGCCTTCGTCCGCCAGCGCATGTTGCCGCTGTAGCTCATGAAGATGACGGGGCGCACGACACCGTCGGCGAGCGCGGAGCCGTACCCGTAGGTGTAGTCGGCGGCGGAGCGGCGGATGCCGTCGTTGCCCTCCTCGTACGCCACGAAGGGGATGGGGTTGGTGTCGGAGCGGAAGGGCGTGCCGGTGAGCGCGAGGCGCCGGGTGGCGGGCTCGAAGGCCTCCAGGCACGCCTCGCCCCAGGACTTGGAGTCGCCGGCGTGGTGGATCTCGTCGAGGATGACGAGGGTCTTGCGCTGCTCGACGCGGTTGCGGTGCAGCATGGGGCGTACGCCGACGCCCGCGTAGGTGATGGCGATGCCCTGGTACTCGCGGCTGAGCGGGCCCGCGCTGTACTCGGGGTCGAGCTTGATCCCTATCCGCGCCGCGGCCTCGGCCCACTGCTTCTTCAGGTGCTCGGTCGGCGCGACGACGGTCACCTGCTGCACGACGTGGTGGTGCAGCAGCCAGGACGCCAGCGTCAGCGCGAAGGTCGTCTTTCCGGCGCCGGGGGTGGCGACGGCCAGGAAGTCCCGGGGCTGGTCCTGGAGGTACTTCTCCATCGCCCCCTGCTGCCAGGCCCGCAGCTTGCCGGCGGTGCCCCAGGGGGCACGGCCGGGGAAGGCCGGGGACAGGTGGTGCGAGGTGCTGGAGCTGGCGGTGGTAGTCACGGTCTCCGAAGGGGGGTAGAGCGGCTCGGCCACGTATGACAACCGGGCCACCCTACCGGCGGTCCGCGGCGATCACCGTGCGCACGGGGGCGGGTCACCCCCGGGTGGGACGGACGTCACAGCGGCCCCGGTGTCCCCGCGGACGCGGGCGGGCCTCACCGCTCCCGTATCCGGGTCGCCACCCATGCCCCCGCCAGGGCCACCGCCGCCATGGGCAGGAACACCGCCGCGAAGGCCGCCGGGTGGGAGCCGGTCGCCTCGGTGGCCGTGTGGCTGACCGTGCCGCCGCCGAGCGCCGCGAAGGCCGCGCCGCCGGCCGACAGCAGGACGACGTTGGAGAGGCCGTCGGAGATCTGGAGCGCGGCGGAGTTGGTGCCGGCCTCCTCGGGGGCGGAGAGCTTGAGCAGGAGCACGCTGGTGGAGGAGATCACCAGGCCCATGCCGAAGCAGCCGAAGGCCCAGGCGACGGCCACCGTCCAGGCGGGGACGGCGTCGATCAGCACGCTGGGGGCCGTGGTGATGGCCGCCGCGACCAGGAGCATGCCGAGGGCCATCAGACGCTCCCGGTACGGTTCCAGGCGCGGCCGGGACTGGAGCCACGAGCCCCCGGCCCAGGTCGCTCCGCCGGCCGCCAGGGAGAGTCCGGCCAGCGTCGGGCTGAGCCCCCGCTGCGTGACCAGCATCAGCGGGACGAAGGACTCGGCGGCGATGAAGGCCCCCGCGGCCACCCCGCGCAGCAGGACCACGGAGGGCAGGCCGCGCACCGCCCGGTAGGTGCCGCGCGGCAGCAGGCCGAGGACGGCGGGGACGAGCAACGCGACGCCCACGGCTCCCGGGAGCAGGGCGATCGGGCGCAGGTCCTGGGCGGCGTACTGGAGCAGGCCCGCGCCCAGCGAGATGGCGAGGGCGAGGCGGATCCGGCGGCGGTCGAAGGAGGCGGGGGCGTTCCCTCCCCCGACGGGGCCGGACGCCCGGCTGCGTATCTGCGGCAGCGCGAGGGCCAGCGGGACGACGACCAGCACCGGGATGCCGACGAACACCCAGCGCCAGCCGAGGTGCTCGGTCACGGCGCCGGAGGCCAGCGGACCGACGACGGACGGGACCACCCAGCCCGCCGCGAACGCCGCCATGATCGCGGGCCGCAGCCGCTCCGGGTAGGCCCGCCCCACGACGACGTACAGCGCGACGATCACGAGGCCGCCGCCGAGCCCCTGTACGGCCCGCCCGAGGATGAACAGCCACATCGTGCCCGCCGTCCCGGACAGCGCGAGCCCGGCCGCGAAGGAGGCGATGCCGGTCGTCAGCGGGGCCAGCGGCCCGCGCCGGTCCGACCACTGCCCGGAGAGCACCATCCCGAACAGGCTGGTCGTGAAGTACCCCGAGAACGCGAACGCGTACAGCGACACCCCGTCCAGCTCCCGCGCCGCCACCGGCATCGCCGTGCCGACCGCCGTCGCCTCGAAGGCGATCAGCACGATGACGGAGACGATGCCGATGCTCAGCGCCCGGTAGGCGCGGCTCAGCACGGTCTCGACGGGCGCGGCGGGGGCGAGGGCGGGTTTGGCGGGGACGGCGACATCGGTGTCGCGGGGCTCAGGGACGGTCATGGTCGCCAGAGTAAGGGCCACAGCCCACTGTGACCCCTGTCGGGAGACGGGCCGGGACCGGGACCTTGGTCGTACGACCCGTCGGTCACGGCACGGAGGCCGGCGAGCCGCCGAGGGCGTCCCGACCGGGAGGAGGAGCCGGGAGTCGCGTGCGTACCCGCCCGTCGCGGCGGTCCGTCAGATGACCTCTTTCTCCTCGGTGACCATCACGGCCACGGAGCCCATGTCGATGAAGCGCGCTTCGTCCGGGTTGACCAGCGTCCGGTAGTTCTCGGAGGCGAAGAAGGCGTGTCCAGCGGGACCTCGCCGAGATGGTGCCCTGCATGGCCGAGCCGAGCGAGGTCAGGGCGCGGCAGGCACTGGAGATCATGGAATGCGAGCGAGCCCGGCTGTCCGAGGACATCGACGGCCCCGTCGCCGCCAGAGACGCGCTGGACCACCTCATCGAGGACAACCGCGCGTACCTGCCACGGTCGGCGGACGGCGAGGTGTGAACCGGGCGGCGTGCGGGTCGGCGAGCGGACCAGGGCAGGACGCCTGCGGCCGGAGGTGATCCCGGCTTCCGCTCCCGGGTGCCGCCGATGGCCCGCACGCGCGGCCCGTTGGGCTCGGTGGGCGTTCATGAACGGCGTATGGCAGTCGTGTTGCGGCCCGCCCGGTTCCCTTGAGCACCGCGCGCTCCCCGGCCTACCGTCGAGGCACCGAGTCACCGACCCGGCCGTGTGCCCGAGTGGCCCAGGGGCTCGCCTGCAAAGCGAGTTACGCGGGTTCGAATCCCGCCACGGCCTCCACCGGCCCGACCAGTACGCACGGGCCCACATCGACCCGCACCGGATCCGCCGCTGGGCCCACGACGCCCGCGACGGGGACCGGGCGGCGGCCGAGCGCGTCCGCGCGATCGCGGGCTACCGCCGGTCCGCGGCCTCCAGCCGGCCCGCCCTGCGCAGTGCCCAGAGGGTGAGGGCGAGGGCGGAGACGTCCGCCACCAGGGGGTGGAGGGTGCCGTCGGGGGTCCTCCAGGTCAGGACGGTGCCCGTCGTGCCGTCGACGACCACGTGTGCGCCGTCCGTCAGCCGGCCCAGCCGCACCAGACGGTCCGCGCCGGGCGGGGCCGGGAGGTCCGGGTGCTCCTCGCGGTACTCCGCGAGCGTCGGCAGCGGCAGGTCGTCCGCGTCCAGCCGGAAGGGACGGGCGTCCTCGGGCAGGCCCGTGTCGCGCAGGAAGCGGCGGGTGGGCCGGTGGACGAGGGCCCTCGGGAAGTCGATGTCCTCGAAGCGCGTCACCCGGTGACGGCCGAACTCCCGGTCCAGGAAGCGGGGCGGCAGGTCCCGAGAGGACCCCGGCTCCGCGCGGTGGGTTACGGCCAGGAGCAGGCAGCTCATCAGGGTGGACGTGTTCCACAGCGACGGGCGCTCGGCGGTCCCCTGGGGCCGCCGGGAGGCGCCGCGGGTCCACGACGGGTCCTCCACGGACGTCGCGAGGCGGACCCGGGAGACCAGTGAGGGGGGCGGCGTGCGGACGTCCGTCGCCGCGTCCCGCATCGTCGTCGTACCGCCGGTGATCGCGTGCATGTCTCCCCCGAGTTGTCGGGCCGTCCGTGTGCCGACGGCCGCCGTTCGCACTCCTTCGGAGACTACGCGCCACCACTGACAACGCCCCTGCGCACGGACCCCGTTCGCCCCGTAGGACGCGCCCGGCGCCTCCCGCGTTGCCTCAGGCGCGCGAGCGGCGCGACGTCCGCTCAGTGACCGGTGGCCACCGCCGCCTGCGGGCGGATCGGGAGGCGGTTCACCGGGCGTCCCGTGGCCGCGCGCACCGCGGAGGCGACGGCCGCCGGGGAGGCCACCACCGGGGCCGCGCTGACGGCCTTGGCGCCGAAGGGGGCGACCACGTCCCGCTCCTCCACGAGCTTCACGATGCGGATGTCCGGGGCGTCCAGCGCGGTCGGCAGGGCGTAGCCGGTGAGGTCGGGGTGGCGGATCAGGCCGCGCGGGGTGCGGAGGTTCTCCGTGAGCGCGATGCCGACGCCCTGGGTGACGCCCGCCTCGATCCGGGCGGTGAGCTGGGCCGGGTTCAGGACCCGCCCGACGTCCTGGGCGACGGCCAGCTCCACGACCCGTACCGAGCCGATCTCGATGTCCACGTCCACGACCGCGCGGATCGCGCAGAAGGCCATGCCGACGAACGCGTCGCCCTGCCCGGCCTCGTCCAGCGGCTCGGTCGGGTGCGGGCGGCACTGGGCGGTGGCCCACAGTTCCTTGCCGTCCAGCGCTTCGGCGACCGTCGTCGACAGGACGCCGTCGTACGAGGTGATCTTGCCGTCGGCGATCTGGAGCAGCTCCGTGGACATGCCGAACTGGTGCGCCAGCGGCTGGAGGAGCTGGGTGCGGACCATCTTGGCCGCCCGCTCCACCGCGCCGCCCGACACCCAGGTGTGCCGGCCGCGGCAGCCCGGGCCGGCCGGGGGCTGGTCGGTGTCGACGGGCGCCACCTGCACCTCGTCGACGCCGAGGGTGTCCTGCACGATCTGCCGGGCCAGCGTGCTGAAGCCCTGGCCGGTCTCGACGGCCGCGCACAGAACGGTCGCCACGCCGTTCTGGACCTTCACGGTGGCCGTGGAGACCTCGTCCGCGCCCTCGGCGCCCAGCATGTGCACCATGCCGATGCCGTAGCCCACGCCCCGGCGCACCGCGCCCGGTTCGCCCGCGCCCTCGGGACCGCCGGGCAGCAGCCACTCGTCCTCGGGCGTGTCCTTGGGCAGCGCGGGGAGCGGGAAGTCGCGGACCGCCTGGAGGAGTTCGGCCACCGGCGCCGGGCAGGTGACGGTCTGGCCGGTGGGCAGCACGTCGCCGGTGGCCAGGACGTTGCGCAGCCGCACCTCGGCCGGGTCCAGGCCGAGCTTCTTGGCGACCTTGTCCATCTGCGCCTCGTACGCGGCGCACACCTGCATGGCGCCCTCGCCGCGCACATGGCCGGAGGGCGGGTTGTTGGTGCGCACCGCCCAGCCCTCGATGAAGGCGTTCGGGACGACGTAGGGGCCGCAGGCGAAGGCGACCGCGGCGGCCAGGGCGTCGGAGGAGGTGTCCGCGTAGGCGCCCGCGTCGAGCAGGATCTGCGCCTCGACCTTGACGACCCGGCCCTCGGCGTCCGCGTGGTGGCGGTAGCGCAGGAGGGTGGGGTGGCGGTGGGTGTGGCCGA
Source organism: Streptomyces sp. CS113 (assembly GCF_002188365.1). NCBI lineage: Bacteria > Bacillati > Actinomycetota > Actinomycetes > Kitasatosporales > Streptomycetaceae > Streptomyces > Streptomyces sp. CS113. Next base: position 5,349,449 of record NZ_KZ195574.1, on the reverse strand, counting down.
GGAAGGACTCCTCGCGCGTGGCGGTCAGCTTCACCGGGCAGCCGGTCTTCAGCGCCAGCAGGCCGAGCGGCAGCTGGAAGCCCTGGTCCTCGCGGTCGGCGGTGGCGCCCGGCACCCCGGTGACCACGATCTTCACCTGTTCGGGCGGCAGGCCGTAGCAGGCGGCGGCGGTGTCGCGGTCGCCGTGCGGGTCGGTGGAGGCCAGGTACAGCTCCACGCCGCCGTCGGGACGCGGTACCGCCAGACCCGCCTCGGCCCCTATGGGCGCCGGGTCCTGACGGCCGATGCGGTACAGACCCTCGACGACGATCTCGCCGGCCGCCTCCGGGTCGCCGTGGCGCAGCGGGATGTGCCGGATCAGGTTGCCGTCGGGGTGCAGCGGCTCGGCCTCGAAGGCCTGCTCCGGGTCGGTGACCGGGTCGAGCACCTCGTACTCGACGATGACCGCGGCGGCGGCCATCCGCGCGGTGTCCGGGTGGTCGGCGGCGACGGCGGCGAGCGGCTCGCCGTGGTGGCGTACGACCTCGGAGGCGAAGACCGGCCGGTCGGCGTGGCCGCCGCGGCCGTGCAGCGGGGTGCCGGGGACGTCCTCGTGCGTGACGACGGCCCGGACGCCGGGCATCTCGCGCGCGTGGGTGGTGTCGATGGACACGATGCGCGCGTGCGGGTGCGGTGAGCGCAGCACGGCCGCCCACAGCAGGCCCTCGGCCCACAGGTCGGCGGCGTAGGGGAAGGTGCCCTCGGTCTTGGCGCGGGCGTCGGCCGGCGGCAGGGAGGCGCCGAGGCCGTGCGGGATCGGCTCGGGGACCGGGGTCGCCGCCTCGGCGGTTCCCTCGGCCTCCGCAGTAGCGGCGTCGTTGCTCACGCGTGGCCTCCGTCCCGGCCGTGGGTGCCGTGGTCGCCGTGGTCGCCGTACGGCGGCTGGTCGTGCGGTCCCGGCGCGGCCTGCGCGCCGGGCGGTGGCGGGGAGTCGAACGCCGCCGGGTTGACGCCGCCCGCGCCGGGCCCGGCCTGGTGCGGGATGCGGGGTTCCTCGGCGTCGGCGCCCGCCTGCGCCTCGGCGTCGGCGTGCGCCTCGCGTTCGGCCACGACCTCCTGGACGGCCTCCAGGACGCCCCGGTAGCCGGAGCAGCGGCACAGGTTGCCGCACAGCGCCTGGCGGGCCTCCAGCTCGGTCGGGGCCGGGTTGCCCTCCAGGAGGTTGTGCACGGTCATCGCCATGCCCGGCACGCAGAAGCCGCACTGCACCGCGCCGCGCCGGGCGAGCGCCCGCTGCACGTCCGAGGGCTGCCCGTCGGCGGCCAGGCCCTCGACGGTGCGCACCTCGCTGCCCGCCGCGGTCACGGACGGGACCAGGCAGGAGGCGACGAGACGCCCGTCGACCTGCACGTTGCAGGCGCCGCACTCGCCCTGCGAGCAGCCGTCCTTGGCACCGGCGAGGCCGAGCCGTTCACGCAGCACGTACAGCAGCGACTCGCCGATCCAGGCGTCGGTGACGGGCCGGTCGGCGCCGTTGACGCGCAGCACGTAGGAGGCGAGGGGATGCTCCTCCCGCGGGCCGGCGGGGGCGGACGGATCCCGGGCGCCGTCGTGACCGGCCTCGGTGGCGCCCGCGTCGGTCTCGGCCCCGTCGGCGACGGTACGGGTGTCGGCCGCGTCGTCCGGCCCGGTGCCGTGACCGGCCGGACCGGACTCCTCGGCCGCGCCGCTTGGGGGGCCGGTCGGAGACTCCGGCCGCGGTTCTGCCGCGGGTGCCTGTCCGTGCTCCTGGACGGGATCGGACGCGCGCTCCCGGCCGGTGCCCGGTGCCGCGCCCGCCACGGGCGCTTCAGCGCCCTCCGGGTGGGACCCGGCGCTCGCCTCCCCGGCGGGACCCGCCGAGCGCCCTGCCGGGCCCTCAGCGGCCTCCTCGGCCCCACGGGGCCCGTCGGTCACCGGTACGGCGGGACCGGCGGCGGCTGCGGGCGCGGGCCCGTGTGCGTACGGGCCGTCGGCGGGGCGGGAGCCGTCCGGGCTCGCGCCGGCACCGGCGTCGTGGCCCGACGCGTCCGCGGACGCGGTCGGGTTCAGTCCGTGCGCGTCGGCGGCGGAGTCCGATCCGCGGTCCGCACCGGCACCAACGACACCGGAGACGGGCCCGTGCCCGCGCTCGTGTCCGCCGGCGGACGGGCCGTGTCCGGGCCCGTCCACGCCGGGACCGGGCCCGTGCGCGGGGGCGGTCGGGTGCTCGCCGTGCGGGCCGACAGCGGCGTCGGGGCCGTGCTCGCCGACGGCGGAGCCGGAGCCGTGGTCGGTGGCGGGCCCGCTCACGCCGGGACCGGGGCCGTGCGCAGGGGCGGTCGGGTGCGGGTCGTGCGGACCGGCAGGGGCGTCGGGGCCGTGCTCGCCGAGGGCGGGAGCGGGCCCGTGCTCGTGTCCGGTCCCGGTCGAGCCGTGTCCGGGCCCGTGCGCGTCTGCCGCGGGCCGTTCCTCGTCGGCGGGTGCGGTGGGTACGGCGCCTTCGCCCCACGGCCGGCCGGCGGGCCGTGCCGACGGGGTGCCCGGGTCTTCGGCGGGCCGGGGCTGGGCCGTGTCCTCGCCCCACGGCTGGCCCGCCGGCTGCGTCGCCCAGGGTGCGGGGGCGCCGCCGGGAAGGGTGGCCGGAGCGCCAGTGCCCCACTGCTCGGCCAGGGACGAGGTGGTGAACTCGCCCGACTCGTCCGGCAGGTCGCCGTCGGCCACGGGGATGGACCACTGCCCGGTCACGTCGTGGCCCGGCGCGGACCCGGCCGCCGCGGCCTCCGTCTCGGCCTGCGACGCCTGCGGCGTCTGCGACATCTGCGAGCCCTGCGTCGCCTGCGAGAAGTCCCACTGCGCGGTGGCGCCCGGCCGGTAGCCGAACCGGTCGTCCTGACCGGCGTTCACGTCGTAGGGCGCCGCCCCGCCGTACGGGTCCTGCTGGGCCGCGTAGTCGCCGTACCCCTGGTGGGCGGCGGGGTCCTGACCGGCGTCCGGGGCCTGCCACTGGGTGCCGTCCACGGGCGCGGACGGGGCCGACGGCACCGCCCAGGAGCCGGTGGCGGCCGGATCGGTGCCCGCGGTGGTGGCGGGCGTGACCGTGATCTGGGGCGGCACGTAGCCGTGTCCGGGCGCGGCGAGCGGGCTCTCGGCGGAGGCGAGGAGCGCGTCCACGCCGCCCTCGGGGAGCTTCACGAAGGCGGTGGCGCCGTCGTCGTAGTCGCCCTGGGGCAGTGGGTCCCAGCGTCCGCCGCCCGAGGGGGCGCTCCCCGTGTGCCCCTCGCCGTGCTGATCGCCGTACTCGTCGCCGTACTGGTCGCCGTACTGGTCGTCGGTCACGACAGTGCCCTCCCCAGTGCTCGTCGGGCCAGCGCGGCGACGGTGCGCCGCAGGTGCAGTACGGCGGGCGGAAGCTGCGCCACGGAACCGTCCTCGTCCGGGGCCGCGTCGGGGATGCAGGCCGCGGCGACGTACTCGCCGAACCCTTGCAGCGCCTCCGGGACGACGGCGCGGCCGTTGTCCCAGTCGATGAGCGAGGCCACCCACTGCTCGGCCTCCAGGGGCCGCAGCGGCATCGGCGCGATGGCGCCCACCGCGCAGCGCACGCCGCGCCGGGCGGGGTCGAGGACCAGTGCCACGGAGGCCGTCGCGCGGCCGGGTCCGGTGCGGCCGGTCGCCTTCAGGAAGACCTGCGGCGCGTGCAGCAGCGGCACGCGCACGTAGCCGATGAGTTCTCCCGCGCGGAGCATCTCCATGCCCGCCAGCAGGTGCGAGACCGGCATCTCCCGGCGGGCGCCGTCCGGGCCCGCGATGATCAGCGTCGCCTCCAGGGCGGCCAGCACCGGCAGCGCGTCCCCGGTGGGGGCGGCCGAGGCGATGTTGCCGCCGAGGGTGCCGGCGTTGCGGATCTGCGGCGGTCCGGCGGCCCGCGCGGCGGCGGCGAGCGCCGGGATGAGCGCGGCGAAGTCGGGGCGGCCCATGCGGGCGTGGGTGAGGCCCGCGCCGAGCAGCGCGTGCCCGTCCTGGTACTGCCAGCCGCGGATCTCGCTGATCCGGCCGAGGCCCACCAGCGCGGCGGGCCTGAGCTGGCCGGAGTTGACGGCCGCCATCAGGTCGGTGCCGCCCGCCACCGGAACGGCCGCGGGCATCGCGGTGAGCGCCGCCACGGCCTCGTCCAGTGTCGTGGGCAGCGTGACGGCCTGCGCCGCCTGCGGTGCGTGCGTGGTCAAACCGACTGCCCCTTCCCGCTGTCCCACCTGGTCCCGCCCATGTGGCCGTACGGTACGACCTGACAGGGCGGACGTGGCAACTCTGGCACATCTTTGCAGGGCCCGAACGCAGGGGTCCGCCAGGAGGCGTTCACCCACCCGGTCGGGGAGACGGTCCGTTTTCGCACGGGATCTCCGACGATCGGAGTTACGCGCGATGCGCACGAGTTGCCACTCTTCGGTGACGTTTAGGGGCGTTTCCCTTGCTTGCTCACTTGTTGGGCGGCGGCCCGTCCATCGGCCGGCCGAGCACTCCGGGCCGCCGCTGCCAGGGGTGCGGACCGGCGGGCGGGCGATAGCCGACGCCCAGGGCGTCGAGTCGCCGGTAGTGGGTGGCCATCCGCCGCTCGAAGGCGGCGTAGTCCCGGTCGGCGGGGGCGGGCAGGGCGCTCCAGGCGACCTCGGCGAAGGCGGCGAGCCGCGGGAAGAGCTGGTAGTCCACCCGCTCCTGGTTCTCCGTCACCTCGGTCCACAGGTTCGCCTGGGTGCCGATCACGTGGCCGGACTCCTGAGGGGTCAGCTCGGCCGGAACCGGTTCGAACCGGTAGACGTCCTCCAGGGTGCGCACGAAGGCGATCGGCACGGGTTCGTCCTCGCCGCCGTCCTCCCGGAAGTTCAGGTACACCTGCTGCTCGGGGCACATCACGACGTCGTGCCCCGCGCGCGCGGCGGCGATCCCGCCCGCGTAACCGCGCCAGGAGGACACGGCCGCGCCCTTGGCGAGTCCGCCCTCCAGGATCTCGTCCCAGCCGATGAGCCGGCGTCCGCGTGCGGTGAGCCAGGTGTCGAAGTGCTGGATGAACCAGGACTGGAGTTCGTCCTCGCCGGCGAGGCCGAGTTCGGCGATCCGCGCCTGGGCGGTGGCGGAGGCCCGCCACTGGTCCTTGGGGCATTCGTCGCCGCCGATGTGGACGAACTCCGAGGGGAACAGCTCCAGGAGTTCCTCGAACACGCCCTCGTAGAAGCGCAGGGTGTTCTCGGTGGGGTTGAGCACGTTCGGGCAGACGCCCCAGGTGTCCCAGACGGACAGGGCGGTGGTGTCGATCACATCGGTGTTGCCGAGTTCCGGATAGGCGGCGATGGCGGCCTGCGAGTGCCCGGGTACGTCGATTTCGGGGACGACGGTGATGTGCCGTGCGGCGGCGTAGGCGACGATCTCCCGGATGTCCTCCTGGGTGTAGTAACCGCCGTGGGGCTTGTCCTCCCACAGCGGCGAGGCCCGGTGGCCGAATTTGGTGCGCGACCGCCAGGAGCCGGTCTCGGTGAGCTTCGGATGGCGTTTGATCTCGATGCGCCAGCCCTGGTCGTCGGTCAGGTGGAAGTGCAGGACGTTGAGTTTGTGGGCGGCCATCAGGTCCAGATAGCGCAGGACGCCGTCCTTCGGCATGAAGTGCCGGGAGACGTCCAGCATCAGCCCGCGCCAGCCGAAGCGGGGCGCGTCCTCGATGCGGCCCAGCGGCAGCCGCCACCGGCGGTCGGGCAGCGGGGCGCGCCGGAAGGCGTCCGGGCCGAGCAGCTGGCGCAGCGTCTGGGCGCCCCAGAAGAGGCCGGCCGGACCGCCGCCGGTGAGGTGCACGCCCTCCGGTGCGACGTCGAGGCGGTAGCCCTCGTCGGCCAGTTCGCCGTCGAGGGCCAGCCGGACGACGCCGCCGCTCCCCGCCCCGGGCGCCAGCGGCAGGCCGGTGGCGGCGCCCAGTGTGGCGCGCAGCCAGCGTTCGGTGGGCCCGGCGCCTTCGCCGGCCACCAGCCGGGTGTCCGGGCCGAGGTCGAAGAAGGCGTCCTGGGTCGCCACTTGACGCGGCTGGGGAATCACGTCGGTCGAGTGCGTCGGGTCGGTCACGTCGTCAGTCCTTCACCGCTCCGCCGAGGCCGGAGACGAGTCGTCGTTGTACGAGTACGAAGAAGACCAGCACCGGAATCGTCATCACCGTGGACGCGGCCATGACGCCGCCCCAGTCGGGATCGTCCGGCTTGTAGAAGACCAGCAGCGCCATCGGCAGCGTCGACTGGGAGGTGTCACTGATGATGAACGACTTGGCGAACAGGAAGTCGTTCCAGGTCGAGATGAAGGAGAAGACGCTGGTGGCCACGAGACCCGGCAGGACCAGCGGGAAAAGGATCTGCCACAGAAAGCGCGTCCGGCTCGCGCCGTCGATGTAGGCGGCCTCCTCCAGGGCCTCCGGCACGGCTTTCACGAAGCCCCGCAGCATCCAGATCGCGAAGGGCAGCGAGAAGGCGATGTGGGGCAGGATCAGCGAGCCCAGCGTGTTCAGCTGGCCGAAGTCCCGCATGAGGAAGAACAGCGGGATCGTGAGCGCTTCCACGGGCACCATCTGGGCCACCAGGAACATGATCAGCAGGGTGGTCCGGAATCGGAACCGGAAACGCGTCACCGCGGTCGCCGCGAGGAACGCGATCAGCGCCGAGGCGATCACCACACAACCCGCCACGATCAGGCTGTTGAGAAAGTACCGGCCGAATTCCTGCTGTTCGAACACCCGCCGGAAGGAATCCAGCGAGGGGGTCAGCGTCCAGGGCCGGGGCTCGCTCGACTCGATCTCCCCGGCCGGTTTGAAGGCGCTCAGCACCATCCAGTACAGCGGGAAGGCGACCACCACCGCGATGAGCAGCGCGGACACCTCGGCCGCGAGCCGCCACGGACGGCGCACCTGCGCGCGCAGAAGATTCACAGCTCCTCCCCCTGGCGGCGCAGCAGCCGCAGGTAGACCAGCGTCACCGCGAGCAGGATCAGCAGCATGACCACGCCGATGGCGGAGCCGAGGCTGTACTGCGAGGACGCGAAGGCCTTCTGGTAGGCGTAGACGTTCAGGACCATGTTCTGGCCGGCGATGCCACCGCCGTTGGTCATGACGTAGATCTGGGTGAAGACCTTGAAGTCCCAGATGACCGACTGGATGGTGACGACGACCAGGATCGGCCGGAGCATCGGCGCGAGCACCGAGCGCCAGATCCGCCACTGCGAGGCCCCGTCGAGCGAGGCGGCCTCCAGCACCTCGGCCGGTACGGCCCGGATCCCGGCGTAGACGGTCACCATGACGAACGGGAAGGAGCACCAGACGACTTCGAGCAGGACGAGCAGGAAGGCGCTGTAGCGCCCGTACGTCCAGGAGTGGTCGCCGATCCCCAGCATCCGGTTGACGGGCCCGAAGTCCGGGTCGAACAGCAGCAGCCAGACCGTGGACCCGGTCACCGCCGGAGTCGCCCAAGCGCCCAGCCCCGCCAGCATCAACGCCAGCCTGGGCACGGCCCGCACCCGCGTGAGCAGCACGGCGAGCGCACACCCGACGGCCAGCGTGGACACCACACAGGCGGCGGCGAACAGCACGGTGGCGAGCAGCACCCGCCAGAACTCACTGTCCCCGAACAACTCGGCGTAGTTCCCGAACCCCTGGAAGGTCGCCGGCTCCCCACCACTGACCTGGGCCTGCGTGTACTCCAGAAAGGAGATCAGCCCGAGCTGATAAACGGGGTAGACCAGCAACCCACCGAGGACGACAAGAGCGGGGGCGAGATAGATCCAGGGGGTGGCGGACGAGCGCCCGAAGGGGCGCGGGGAACGGCGCGACAAGCCACGACGAACGCGCACCCGCCCACGAACAACGCCCCCCGAGCTCACAGGCGAACCCGTCATCCGGCGGAGCCAAACGCGTCGTCCATCTTCCGCGCCGCGTCCCCAGCGGCAGCGTCCACGTCCTTCTTGCCGCTGACCACCTCCTGGAACATCGTCGGCAGCACCTGCGAGGAGTCGATCGTCGCCCACGCGGGCGAGGCCGGGACGAACTTCGTGCCCGCGGCGAGCGTGTCGACGAACGGCTTCACGAACGGCTCCTTGGCCGCCACCTGCTGCCGCACGTCCGTGAAGGTCGGCAGGAAGCCCATCGCGTCGAAGAGGTCGGCCTGCGCCTTCTTCGACGCGAGCCGCTTCATCAGGTCGACGGCGAGGGTGCGGTGCGAGGTGCTCTTCAGGACGCCGACGTTGTTGCCGCCCGCGAAGGCCGGGGCGATGGAGCCGGATTCGACGCCCGGCAGCGGCACGACCGCGTACTTGCCCTTCGCCGCGCCGGCCTCCACGGCCTGGTGGCTGAAGTCGCCGCCGATGGCCATGGCCGCCTTGCCGGCGGCGAAGGCGGTGACGGTGTCGTTGCCGCCCATGCCGGCGCACTTGGCGGCGGGGCAGTTGCCGTCCCCGAACAGGGACGTGTACGCCTCGATGCCCTTGCGGGCCGCGGCGCTGTCGATCGCGGAGGCGTACGAGCCGCCCTTGCCGGTGGCGAGTTCGCCGCCGTTGGCCCAGATGAACGGCATCGCGCCGTAGGTGTAGGCGCCGCCGACCGCGATGCCGTAGAGGCCGGGCTTCGCGGCGTGCACCTTCTTGGCGGTGGACGCCAGCTCCGCCAGCGACTTGGGGGGTTCGAGACCGAGCTCGTCGAAGACGTCGGTGCGGTAGTAGAGGGCGCGGACGCCGACGAAGTAGGGGGCGCCGTAGACCTTTCCGTCCACGGTGACCGACTGGCGGGCGGTGGGGTCGGCGTCCTTGGCCTCGTCCCAGGCCGCGAACTCCTTCGTGAGGTCGGCGAGTCCGCCGTCCTTGACGTAGCCGGCGGTGTCGGTGTTGCCGAACTCGATGACGTCGGGGGCGCTCTTCGGGTCGTTGAAGGCGGCCTTGATGCGCTGGGCACGGGTCTCGACCGGGATGTACTCCACGGTGACCTTCGTGTCCTCGTGCGCCTTGCGGAAGTCGGCGAGGACCGCGTCGACGACCTTTTCCTTCGGCTTGTTGTTGACCTCCTGGAACAGCCAGACGCGCAGCGTGCCGCTCTTCTCGTCCTTGCCGGAGGAGGAGTTGTCGGACGTCTGGGGTGCGCAGGCGGTCGCGGCGACGACGGCCGCGGCCAGCAGTACGGCCAGGCGGGGGGCGAGCTTCATGGAGTCTTTCCTCCGGGCGTGCGTTGCAACATATGCAATGACGGTTTCGCTCTGCACAACACCCAGGAGCGTAGGGAGACATGAACCTGTCCACAAGAGGTCTGAACCAATTCGTAAACCTCTTTGTTAATCAGCCCGACGCACGAAGGCCCCCGGAGTGCGCGCGGGCACACTCCGGGGGCCTTCGGGACTGCCTATGAGGTCCGTACGGACCGGGGCGCTACTTCTTGTCGCCGCCCTTGCCCTCGTCCCCGCCGCCGCTCATGGACTCGTAGATCTCCTTGCACATGGGGCAGACGGGGTACTTCTTGGGGTCGCGGCCCGGTACCCAGACCTTGCCGCACAGCGCCACGACGGGGGTGCCGTCGAGGGCGCTCGCCATGATCTTGTCCTTCTGGACGTAATGCGCGAAGCGCTCGTGATCGCCGTCGCCGTGGGACGTCTGCGGCGTCGGTTCGACGAGGGTTCCCGTACCTGTCCCGCGCTCGGGCTCGAGAGTGCTCATAACCGCCAAGGGTACTGAAGCTCACACGCTTCAGTTGAGCGACGGGTCGTCCGGATACGTCGCCACCATCGCCAGGTCGCCCCGCTGGCGGCGCAGCACCTCGCGCCAGAGTCTCTCCGGAAACGGCGAGGAGACGTCGCCGGGCTCGGACTCGACCACGTACCAGGCGCCCTCGGTCAGCTCGTCCTCCAGCTGGCCGGGTCCCCAGCCCGCGTACCCGGCGAAGATCCGCAGGGCGCCCACGGCGGACGCCAGCAGCTCCGGCGGTGCCTCCAGGTCCACCAGGCCGATCGCGCCGTGCACCCGCCGCCAGCCCAGCGGCGCCCGCTCGCCGGACGCCCCGCCGGGGACGACGGCGACGCCGAGGGCCGAGTCGAGGGACACCGGGCCGCCCTGGAAGACGACGCCGGGCTCGCCGGTCAGGTCCGCCCAGTCCTCCAGGATGTCGCCCACGTCGACCGGCGTGGGGCGGTTGAGGACGACGCCGAGGGAGCCCTCCTCGTCGTGGTCGAGGAGGAGCACCACCGCACGCTCGAAGTTCGGGTCCGCCAGGGCAGGCGTTGCCACGAGCAGCCGCCCCGTGAGCGAGGACACCTCGGTCATGCCAGACATGATCCCGCATGTTCCCCTCCCGTGGGGAGGCAATCGGGGGCACGGGGGTGAACACGCACCCGCGCACGCCCCTCGGTCGTGACCCCCCGTACGCGCCGGGGAACACCGCGTGTTGTGACAAATCCATGACGTTGCCGGACCGTGCACAGGCGCATGGAAGGGGGGTACAAGACGATTACCCTTTCCCTTCTGGCCCCTGCCCAACCCCACGGAACGCGAGATTCATGACCGTCAACGGCGCTGATGACGTACTGCTTGTCCACGGCGGGACCCCGCTGGAGGGCGAGATCCGGGTCCGCGGTGCGAAGAACCTCGTGCCGAAGGCGATGGTGGCCGCCCTGCTGGGCAGTGCGCCGAGCCGGCTGCGCAACGTGCCGGACATCCGCGACGTGCGGGTCGTACGCGGACTGCTTCAACTGCACGGGGTGACCGTCCGCCCGGGTGAGGAGCCCGGCGAGCTGGTCCTCGACCCCTCCCACGTGGAGAGCGCGAACGTCGCCGACATCGATGCCCACGCGGGTTCGTCGCGCATCCCCATCCTGTTCTGCGGCCCGCTGCTGCACCGCCTCGGGCACGCCTTCATCCCGGGCCTGGGCGGCTGCGACATCGGCGGCCGGCCCATCGACTTCCACTTCGAGGTGCTGCGCCAGTTCGGCGCGAAGATCGAGAAGCGGGCGGACGGCCAGTACCTGGAGGCTCCGCAGCGGCTGCGCGGCACCAAGATCCGGCTGCCGTACCCGTCCGTCGGCGCGACCGAGCAGGTGCTGCTGACCGCCGTCCTCGCCGAGGGCGTCACGGAGCTGTCCAACGCGGCCGTGGAGCCGGAGATCGAGGACCTGATCTGCGTCCTGCAGAAAATGGGCGCGATCATCGCCATGGACACCGACCGCACCATCCGCATCACCGGTGTGGACGAGCTGGGCGGCTACACCCACCGTGCCCTCTCGGACCGCCTGGAGGCGGCCTCCTGGGCCTCCGCGGCGCTGGCCACCGAGGGCAACGTCTACGTCCGCGGGGCCCAGCAGCGCTCGATGATGACGTTCCTGAACACCTTCCGGAAGGTGGGCGGCGCGTTCGAGATCGACGACGAGGGCATCCGCTTCTGGCACCCGGGCGGGCGGCTGAAGTCCATCGCCCTGGAGACGGACGTGCACCCCGGCTTCCAGACGGACTGGCAGCAGCCCCTGGTGGTCGCCCTGACGCAGGCCACGGGCCTGTCCATCGTCCACGAGACGGTCTACGAGTCCCGGCTGGGATTCACCTCCGCGCTCAACCAGATGGGTGCCCACATCCAGCTCTACCGCGAGTGCCTCGGCGGCTCCGACTGCCGCTTCGGCCAGCGCAACTTCCTGCACTCGGCCGTGGTCTCCGGACCGACCAAGCTGGAGGGCGCCGACCTGGTCATCCCCGACCTGCGCGGCGGCTTCTCGTACCTGATCGCCGCCCTCGCGGCCCAGGGCACCTCCCGGGTCCACGGCATCGACCTGATCAACCGCGGCTACGAGAACTTCATGGACAAGCTCGTGGAGCTGGGCGCGAAGGTGGAACTCCCGGGCAAGGCCCTCGGCTAGACACCTCGCGGAAACGCCGATGGGGCGGGCACCCGATCTCGGGTGACCGCCCCATCGGCGTTACGTCGAACGCCCCAAAGGGGCGCGGGGAACTGCGCGACCAGCCACAACGGGCCCGCAGCCGCGAAACGACCGCACCCCGAACGAACGATCCGCACAGTCCCCGGCACTCCAAGCGGAGCGCTTACTTACCCTTGGCGGCTTCCTTGAGCTTGGAACCCGCGGAGACCTTGACGCTGTAGCCGGCCGGGATCTGGATCGGCTCGCCGGTCTGCGGGTTGCGGGCGGTGCGAGCGGCACGGTGGGTGCGCTCGAAGGTCAGGAAGCCGGGGACGGTGACCTTCTCGTCGCCCTTGGAGACGATGTCGCCGACAACCTCGGCGAACGCGGCCAGCACGGCGTCGGCGTCCTTGCGGGTCACCTCGGCGCGGTCGGCCAGCGCGGCCACCAGCTCACTGCGGTTCATGTTGTTACTCCCGTGTTCTTCTTGCCGTTGAGGCGTGCCACGCGGCGGAGCCGCATGTTGGGCACAGCGATGCCGATGCTGCCAGGGCCCTCTGACATTCCCCGGACCCGGGTCGGTCGTCAGACCCTCGCGCCCAGGGAGGCATCCTGCCTCCACCTGCGGCGGTAAAGCCAATCCGGCACCCCCAGGAGTCGTGAGAACACCCTTGGGAGTCACACGCCGAGAGGGCCTGAGCCTTGCGCAACCCTAGAGGGCGATGCGAGGCCCGACATCCCGCGACGCGCCGGAGCGGCGGCCCGCCGTGGTGATCCTCACCACCACGCCACAGGTCGCCTTCCCCGGGCGGGGGAACCTACGCCACCACTCCGGCGGCCTTCGCCGCCTCCCGCACGGCGCCCGCGACGGCTCCGGCGACCTTGTCGTTGAAGACGCTGGGGATGATGTAGTTCGGGTTGATCTCGTCCTCGGTCACCACGTCCGCGAGGGCGTGTGCGGCCGCGAGCATCATCTCGGTGTTGACGGTGCGGGACTGGGCGTCCAGCAGGCCGCGGAAGACACCGGGGAAGACCAGCACGTTGTTGATCTGGTTCGGGAAGTCGCTGCGGCCGGTGGCGACGACCGCGGCCGTCTCGCGGGCGATCGCCGGGTCCACCTCGGGATCGGGGTTCGCGAGCGCGAACACGATCGCGCCGTCCGCCATGGCGGCCACGTCGTCCCCGTCGAGGACGTTGGGGGCGGAGACGCCGATGAAGACGTCCGCGCCGTGCACGGCCTCCTTGAGGGTGCCGGTGAGGCCCTCGGGGTTGGTGTTGTCGGCGATCCAGCGCAGGGCGGACTCGGGCGCGGCGTCCACCAGGTCGGCGCGGCCCGTGTGCACGACGCCGTGGATGTCGGCGACGACGGCGTTCTTGACCCCGGCGGCGAGCAGCAGCTTGAGGATGGCCGTACCGGCCGCGCCGGCGCCGGACATGACGACCCGTACGTTCTCGATGGGCTTGTCGACCACGCGCAGGGCGTTGGTCAGCGCGGCGAGCACGACGATGGCGGTGCCGTGCTGGTCGTCGTGGAAGACCGGGATGTCCAGCGCCTCGCGCAGCCGGGCCTCGATCTCGAAGCAGCGGGGCGCGGAGATGTCCTCCAGGTTGATGCCGGCGAAGCCGGGGGCGATGGCCTTGACGATCTCGACGATCGCGTCGGTGTCCTGGGTGTCCAGGCAGATCGGCCAGGCATCGATGCCGGCGAACCGCTTGAACAGGGCCGCCTTGCCCTCCATCACCGGCAGCGCGGCCTTCGGGCCGATGTTGCCGAGGCCGAGCACGGCGGAGCCGTCCGTCACGACCGCAACCGAGTTGCGCTTGATGGTCAGGCGCCGGGCGTCCTCGGGGTTCTCGGCGATCGCCATGCAGACGCGCGCCACGCCCGGCGTGTAGATCATGGACAGGTCGTCGCGGTTGCGGATGGGGTGCTTCGACGCCATCTCGATCTTGCCGCCGAGGTGCATGAGGAAGGTACGGTCGGAGACCTTGCCGAGGCTGACGCCCTCGATGCCGCGCAGCTGCTCCACGATCTCGTCGGCGTGGGAGGTCGAGCCGGCCGCGATGGTGACGTCGATCCGGAGCTTGTCGTGGCCGGAGGCCGTGACGTCGAGGCCGGTGACCGAACCGCCGGCGGACTCCACCGCTGTGGTGAGCTGCGAGACGGCGGTTCCGCCCGCGGGCACCTCCAGTCGGACCGTCATCGAGTAGGAGACGCTGGGCGCCGTTGCCATGGCCGACTTCCTCTGCTTTCACCGTGTAACTGGGTTGTGCCGTCCGATCGTCGCACCTACCGCTGGGTACGCGGTAGCCGCCCCGGATTGCGAACTTTTTGTTCACCCGGATTTCGGAAAACGACTTCCACCATACGAGAAGTAGCCCGTCGGGGGAAGGGGCCGGCGGAAGACGCGCGGCGGACGCGACCCGGTCGCCGAAGGAACCCGCGGGACGGGAATTGTCTTGCGGGGATCGTTTGTTACCTTGGACGTGGCACCGGCTCGATCCAAGCCCCCGGGCCCAACCTTCGTCGCTACGAGCGACCACTTGCCGCGAGGCGAGCATGGCGGGTCGGTGCCACTTGAACGAGAGCGAAGGGCCCGCGCCGACGGCGCGGGCCCTTCGCTCGTTCCGGGGCCGCTCCCCCGGCCCGGCGCTCAGTCGCGCAGCAGGTCCGGCACCCCCGAGGCGTCCGGCTCGTCCCGCTCGGACGAGACGACCGTCAGCTGCTGGGTGGCCCGGGTCAGGGCGACGTACAGCACCCGCAGTCCGGCGGGCGACTCGTCGGCGATCTCGGCCGGGGAGACGACCACCGTGGCGTCGTACTCCAGGCCCTTGGCCTCCAGGCTGCCCAGCGCCACCACCCGGTCGCCGAGCCCCGCCAGCCAGCGCCGGGCCTCCTCGCGCCGGTTCATGGCGACCACGACGCCGACGGTGCCGTCGACCAGGCCGAGCAGCCGGGCCGCCTCCGCGCGGGCCGTCCGGGCGAGGGATTCCGCCACCACCGCGAAGCGCGGCCGCACGCCGGTCGAGCGCACGGCCGACGGGGACTGCGAACCGGGCATGGCCAGGGCGAGGACCTTCGCGGCCAGCTCGGCGATCTCGGCCGGGTTGCGGTAGTTCACGGTCAGCTCGAAGCGGCGGCGCGGGCGGCTGCCCAGGGCCTCGTCACGGGCGGCGGCCGCCTCGTCGGGGTCGGACCAGGAGGACTGGGCGGGGTCGCCGACGACGGTCCAGGTGGCGTGCCGGCCGCGGCGGCCGACCATCCGCCACTGCATGGGGGTGAGGTCCTGCGCCTCGTCGACGATGACGTGGGCGTACTCGGTGCGTTCCTGGGCGAGGCGCTCGGCGCGCTCCCACTGGGTCTCCTCGCGCTGCGGCATCAGCTCCTCCAGGCCGGTGAGCTGGTCCAGCGGGTCCTGCTCGCGCCGCTTGCGGGGGCGGGCCGGGGTGCCGACGATCGCCTGGAGCTCGTCGAGCAGGGCGATGTCGTGCACGGAGTGGCCCTCGCGCCGCAGCGAGCGGGCCACCTTGCGGACCTCGCCCGGGTTGAGCACGCGCCGCGCCCAGCGGCCCAGGCGGCGCTCGTCCGCCATGGCCGCCAGCACGGCGCCCGGGGTCAGCTCGGGCCACCAGGCGTCGAGGAAGGCGGTGAAGGAGTCCTCGGAGCTGACGTCCTCGTCGAAGGAGGAGCGCAGCTCGGCGGCCAGCTCGGGGTCGCTGTGCCGGGCGCCGGCGCCGGACCGCTCCCACAGGGCGTCCAGGAGCAGCCGGCGGGCACGGGGGCGCAGCAGGTTGACGGGCGCGGTGCCGCCGAGGACGGTGCGGCGGATGCCGGCCAGCTCCTCGGCCTCCAGTTCGAGGCGGCGGCCGAAGGCGACGACCCTGAGCCGGGTCGGCGAGTCGGCCGGTTCCAGCGCGCCGCGCGCGGCCTTGCGCAGCACCCTCAGCATGCGCGAGGAGCCCTTGGCGCGGGCGGTGGCCGGGGAGTCGTACAGCGTGGCCTCCGCGCCGTCGACCAGGGAGCCGATCGCGCGGATGGCGACCTGGCCCTCCTCGCCGAGGGAGGGCAGCACGCCCTCGGTGTACGCCACGAGCAGCGGTGTCGGCGAGACGATGAGGATGCCGCCCGCGTACCGGCGCCGGTCCTGGTAGAGCAGGTAGGCGGCGCGGTGCAGGGCGACGGCGGTCTTGCCGGTGCCGGGGCCGCCCTCGACGTAGGTCACGGAGGCGGCGGGGGCGCGGATCACCCGGTCCTGCTCGGCCTGGATGGAGGCCACGATGTCCCGCATGGAGTGGGTGCGGGCCTGTCCGAGGGCGGCCATCAGGGCGCCGTCGCCGACGACGGCCAGCTCCTCGCCGTCCAGCCGGGCGGTGACCTCGGGGCGCATCAGGTCGTCCTCGACGCCGAGGACGCGCCGCCCCTTGGAGCGGATCACCCGGCGGCGCACGACCCGGCCCGGGTCCACCGGCGTGGACCGGTAGAAGGGGGCGGCGGCGGGCGCCCGCCAGTCGATGACCAGCGGCGCGTAGTCCTCGTCCAGGACGCCGATCCGGCCGATGTGCAGGGTCTCGGCGATGTCGGCGGTGTTGTCGGGTCCGAGGGCGCCCTCGGCGGGTTCGACCGCCGTGTACGCGCCGTCCGGGCCCTTCTTGCCGTCCTTGCCGAGGAGCAGGTCGATGCGGCCGAACAGGAAGTCCTCGAACTCGTTGTTCAGGCGGTTGAGGTGGATGCCGGCCCGGAAGACCTGCGCGTCGCGCTCGGCCAGGGCGCCGGGCGTGCCGACGTGGCCGCGCTGGGCGGCGTCGTGCATGAGGAACTCCGCCTCGTGGATCTTCTCCTCGAGGCGCCGGTACACCCGGTCGAGGTGTGCCTGTTCCACGTCGATCTCTCGGTCCCGTACGGAGTCCTCCCGCGCGGAGTCCCTTCGTGCCGGGTCGTGCTCCGAGTCGACCGCCGAATCCTGCTGAGCCTGTGCGGCCACCGGGCCCCCTTCTGACGTGCTGGGCAGCCGTCAAAAATACGCGAAGGGGGCCCGGGAAGCTACGCCGCGCCTGGCGCCGGCGCTACGCGTCGACCTCCACCAGTCGCTTCCCGTCGAAGGTCGTGACCTCGAAGTGGGAGATCTGGTTGGGTTCGAAGGCGGCTCCGCCGTGCACGTAGAGCGGCTTCTTGCCCTTGTCGGTGGTGGCGCCCGGTATGCCGTAACCCCAGTCGGGGACCGTCCAGGAGGTGAGCGTCTCCCGCTCGCCGTTCTTGCCGACGGCGATCAGGGAGCACTTCTGGGGGCCCTTGAGGTTCTTCAGCTCCAGCACCGTCTCGGTGCCCCAGGCCTTCTTCTCCAGCGCCACGGTGGCGCTGACCTGCGTGGCCGGGTCGGTGGCGGTGACCCGGTCCGGCATGGCGGCGAAGGCGGCCTCGGCCGGGCTCGCGGCCTGCCGCGTCGCCTCGGTCTTGCGGCCGCCGCCTCCGTCGTCGCCACCGCCGCCGCCCGTGGTCGCCACGGCGGCGAACGGGCCGCCGATGATCAGCGCGGCCGCGGTGCCCACCAGGTAGAAGTTGCGGCGGCGCTTGCTCGCGCGGCGTTCGGCGACCTCGTCGACGAGCTTCTCCGAGAGCCGCGGGCTGGGCTTCGCGGTGAGCGACTCGGCGATCGCGGGCGTACCGGTGCCCGGCAGGTCCGCGAGCGCCGCCATCATCGGCTCCATGCCGGCCAGCTCGTCGAGCTGCTGGGCGCACCACTCGCAGGTGGCGAGGTGGGCCTCGAAGGCCGTCGCCTCGGCGTCGTCGAGGATCCCGAGGGCGTAGGCACCGACGGTCTCGTGCTCGTTCGGCGCCGGTGATCCCTGCATGGGGACAGAACTACCCGTGTCCCCCGGGCCGAATCCCCCGCCGAATCCCTGAACTCCCCCGTAGCCGCTCATCACGCCGTCACCCCCCGCTCCTCCAGAGCCAGCTTCATCGAACGCAGGGCGTAGAACACCCGGGAGCGAACGGTGCCGCTGGGTATGCCCAGTGTCTGCGCCGCCTCATTGACGGTACGCCCCTTGAAGTACGTCTCGACGAGGACCTCCCGGTGGGCCGGGGTCAGGTCGTCGAGCGCGTCCGACAGCGTCATCAGCCACAGCGCCTTGTCGATCTCGTCCTCCGCGGGGATGACCTCCAGCGGCGACGGATCGACCTCCTGCGGCCGGGCCTGCCGGCTGCGGTGGCCGTCGATGACGATGCGACGCGCGACCGTCACCAGCCAGGGGCGTACCGATCCGGTCGCACGGTTGAGCTGACCGGCGTTCTTCCAGGCACGGATGAGCGTCTCCTGGACGACGTCCTCGGCGCGCTGGCGGTCCCCCGCGACCAGCCGCAGCACGTAGGCCAGCAAGGGGCCGGCGTGCTCGCGGTACAGCGCGCGCATCAGCTCCTCGTCGGGCTCCGAGGACGACTGCGACATGCGATGTCGGGCCCTCGCACCACGTTCGTTGGCCACGACGGAATCCTTGCGCACGCCCACCTCCGGTGTCCGGGGGATCCCCCAGTCGGTCGCTCGCCCATCCGGTACGGACGCGAAGTGCGGCGTGTTCAAACCGAGATGAAAGATTTCCCGGAGGCGGTGTGACGAACGGGGCGCGAGGGACGCTACGGGTACTTACCGGGCGAGGGCGGCGCGGCGGCGGTGCCGTGCGACGCGTTCGCGGTTGCCGCAGACCTCGCTGGAGCACCAGCGCCGGCGGCGGCCGCGGGAGGTGTCCACGTACACGATGGGGCAGTTGTCGCCCGCGCACTGCCTCAGGCCCGCCCGTGCGACGGGGTCGGTGAGCAGTTCCACGGCGTCCCGGGCGAGGGCGCCGAGCAGCGCGGCGCACCGCGGCGGGCCGGTCAGCTCCCGCACCAGTGCGCCGTCCTCGCCGGGCACCGCGCGGGGGGCGGGCGGTGCGGCGAGGGCGAGTTCGTTGACGCGGGCGAGGGCGAGGGCGTGGCGGGGGTTGCGGGACACCGGCCGGCTCCGCACCAGCCTGGCGGTCTCGGCGCGCAGTTCGTGGAAGCCGCTCAGCCAGGAGGGATCGGCGTGCCCCAGCGGGGTGCCGGGCGGGACGATTCCGGAGCCGCAGATCCAGGCGCGCAGGGCGTCGACGGAGCCGAGGCGTTCCACGGGGTGGGTGGTGGCGATGAGGTCCAGACAGATCCGCCCGGTGTCGAACCGCAGCTCGTACGGGTCGATGGCCGTACCCAGTGCCATGTTCCTGTCACCGCCTAGGGCTTGCCCGCTCAGGCACGGGCCCGGAAAGGGGAGCAGGGAGACCGCGCGGGCCGCGCGCGGACCGCTCCCCTCTACAGTGCCTGCCCGCACCCGCGCCCGGAACCCCCCGTACCGCTCCCGCGTGGACGCTTGCGCATGCGCCCGCGCGCCCGGGCCATGTCCGGCGCACGGCCGGGCCCGTTGACTGGACGCATGACGAACACCAACGGGGAACGGCGGTCCCGCACCGCCGGTGGAGTACTGGTCGCGGCCACGGTCGCCGCGGGACTGATGGCAGGCACCTTCTACGTCTTCGCCTGCGCGGTGATGCCGGCGCTGGCGCGCAGCGACGACCGGGTGTACGTCGACGTGATGCGCGACGTCAACGAGGTGATCCAGAACCCGGTGTTCCTGTCGGCCTTCATGGGCGCGCTCGTCCTCGCGGGTGTCGCGGGGTGGCAATCGCGCCGGACGCCGGGCAGCTGGTGGGTCTGGGCGGGCGCGACGGCGTACGCGCTCGCCTTCCTGGTCACCGTGGTCGGCAACATCCCCCTCAACGACGCCCTGGCCCGCCCCGGCGACCCGGCGGCGCTGCGCGAGCGGTTCGAGGACCCGTGGGTGGCCTGGAACGTCGTACGCGCCGTGCTCTCGACGCTGGCGACGGCGTGCCTGGCCACGGGCTTGGCAGCCCACGGCGCCCCACACCACACCCCACCCGACCGGCCACTGAGCACCGGGCACCGACGGACACCCGTGGCCTCCCGGGACCGGCGCACGTGCCGTCGCACCGCATCGGACCTGGAGGGGGCCGTGCCGTGCGGGGGTCAGTCGGTCGTGTACTTGGCGTCCGTGGGCGGGTCCAGGGCGAGGCGGTAGCCGCGTTTCACCACCGTCTGGATCAGCTTCGGGGTGCCGAGGGACGTGCGGAGGCGGGCCATGGCCGTCTCGACGGCGTGCTCGTCGCGGCCGGTGCCCGGCAGCGCGCGCAGCAGCTCCGCGCGGGGCACGACCCAGCCGGGCCGCCGGGCGAGGGCGCGCAGCAGGGACATGCCGGCGGGCGGCACGGTCCGCAGCTCCCCGTCGACGAGCACCGCGTGTCCACGGATCTCCAGGCGGTGCCCGGCGGCCGGCAGGGCACGCGCCCGGGCCGGGAGTTCCTGGCACAGCAGCTGGACGAGGGGGCCGAGCCGGAAGCGCTCGGGCTGGACCGTGTCGACGCCGTGCGCCTGGAGCGGCACCGCGGTGACCGGGCCGACGCAGGCGGGCAGCACGTCGTGGCCGAACGCGGCGAGCAGCTCCGGCAGCTGGCCCCGCTCCTCGGCCCGGCCCAGCAGCGAGACCGCGGCGGGCGCGCTGGTGAAGGTCACGGCGTCCACGCCCCGCGAGACCGCGGCGTCCAGCAGCCGGTCCACCGGGCCGAGGTCCTCCGGCGGCAGCCACCGGTACACGGGCACGCCCACCACCTCGGCGCCGCCCTCCCGCAGCGCCTCCACGAACCCCGGCAGCGGTTCACCGTGCAGTTGTACGGCGATCCGGCGGCCCTCCACGCCCTGCTCCAGGAGCCGGTCCAGGACCTCGGCCATGGACTCCGAGGCGGGTGACCACCGCTCCGTCAGGCCCGCGGCCCGTACCGCGCCCTTGACCTTGGGCCCGCGCGCCAGCAGCTCCACCGTGCGCAGCCGCTCCAGCAGGGTCTCGCCGAGCCCCCAGCCGTCGGCGGCCTCCACCCAGCCCCGGAACCCGATGGCGGTGGTGGCGACGACGACGTCCGGTGCCTGGTCGACGATGCGCTTGGTCGCGGCCATCAGCTCGCCGTCGTCGGCCAGCGGCACGATCCGCAGCGCGGGTGCGTGCAGGACGGCGGCGCCGCGCCGCTGGAGCAGCGCGCCCAGTTCGTCGGCCCGGCGGGCGGCGGTCACGCCCACGGTGAACCCGGCCAGCGGGCCGTGGTCGGATCGCCGCGGTCCGTCGTCCACCTCGCCCACGCCGCCCACCTCGCTTACGTCGTCCATCGCTCGCCGCGCTCCGATCCGTTCCCACCCACGTGCCCAGTCACGCGGACGACCGAGCCTGTCAACCGTGCGTGACGGGCTCGGTTCCGCTTCATGTCACCAGTGTTACGTCACACCTCGGCATAGCCGAGCCGTGCCTCCGCCTTCGCCGCCGACGCCCCGGTCTCGCCGCGCACGGCGGGCCGGCGGAGGTATACCGCCCAGGTGACCACGATGCACACGGCGTAGCAGGCCAGGAAGGCGACGAAGGCACCGGTTCCCGATCCGGAGGACAGGAAGGACTGGCGGAAGGCGAGGTTGATCCCGACGCCCCCGAGGCCGCCCACCGCACCGATCAGCCCCATCGACGCACCCGACAGGCGCCGTCCGTGCCGTACGGCCTCCTCCCCCGTCAGTCCGCGGGCCAGCGCCTTGGAGTGGAAGATGCCCGGGATCATCTTGAACGTCGAGCCGTTGCCGAGCCCGCTGAGCGCGAACAGCGCCACGAACACGGTCACGAACAGCGCCAGCGACTTCTCCATACTGGCCAGGACGAGCACCCCCGTGGCCGCGGCCATGGCGACGAAGTTCCACAGGGTGATCCTCGAACCGCCGTACCGGTCGGCGAGCCTGCCGCCCAGCGGACGGACGAGGGAACCGAGCAGGGGGCCGATGAACGTGAGGTACGCGGCCTGGAGCGGCGTCCGCCCGAACTGGGTCGTCAGCACCTGTCCGAAGGCGAAGCTGTAGCCGATGAACGAGCCGAAGGTGCCGACGTACAGCACCGACATGATCCAGGTGTGGGCGTCCCGGGCCGCGTCCTTGGCGGCTCCGGTGTCGTTCTTCACGGTGGTGAGGTTGTCCATGAAGCGCGCGGCGAGGACGCCGGCGACGATGATCAGCGGGATGTAGATGCCGAGCAGCACCCGGGGCCCGCCGCTCGCCCCGATGATCGCGAGCGCGACGAGCTGGATGACCGGCACACCGATGTTCCCGCCGCCGGCGTTGAGGCCCAGTGCCCACCCCTTCTCCCTGAGCGGGAAGAAGGCGTTGATGTTGGTCATGGACGAGGCGAAGTTGCCGCCTCCGATCCCGGCCAGCAGCCCGACCAGCAGGAAGGTCGAGAAGGACGTCCCGGGCTCCATCACCACGAAGGCCGCGAGCGTCGGGACCAGGAGCAGGCTCGCCGAGACGATCGTCCAGTTGCGGCCGCCGAAGACCGCGACGGCGAAGGTGTAGGGCACCCGCACGACGGCGCCGACCAGGGTCACCACGGACGTCAGCAGGAACTTGTCGGCCGGTGACAGCCCGTACTCCGGGCCCATGAAGAGCACCAGCACGGACCACAGCGTCCAGACGGAGAACCCGATGTGCTCGGAGAGCACGGAGAAGAACAGGTTCCGCCGGGCCGTTCGCCGCCCCGTCTCCTTCCAGAAGGTCTCGTTCTCCGGATCCCAGTGCTCGATCCAGCGTCCGCCACGGGCTTTCATAGCGCCTCCACGGTGCTCCACAGCTCGGTGGCGCCGACGCTAGGCAGCACGCGTTTCGCGCCGGTGGGGCTGTGGATGACCGGGAGGGAACGTTGCTCTCACCCGGCGCGGGGACGGCGTGAGAGATCGCGGTCAGCGGTCAGCGGTCAGCCCTGCGGGGGCTGGGGCTGCCAGTGCGGGTTCTGCTGCGGGTACCCCTGCGGCGGGTACGGCTGCTGGCCCTGCGGCGCGTACGGCTGCTGCGGCGGGGCGTACGGCTGCGGTGCCTGCTGCGGCTGGGCGTACGGCTGCGGTGCCTGCTGCGGCTGGGCGTACGGCTGCGGTGGCGCGTAGGGCTGATGGGCCTGCGGGCCGGGCTGCGGGGCGTACGGCTGCGGGGCCTGCGGCATCCCGCCGTACGGCTGCTGCTGCGGCGGCTGGGCGCCGTACGGGCCGGGGGCCGGCTGTCCGTAGCCGCCGGGCGCTGCACCGAACGGGTTCCCGTGGCCCGGCAGCTGCCCGCCGGGCGGCAGGTAGCGCACCCGCCCGGTCTCGTCGGCCACCGGCATGAACCCGGCCGCCTGCAACCGGGCCGCGAACTTGGCGTTGCGCTTGCGGGTGACGAGGAAGCCGAGGCCCAGGGCCGCCATGAGGACCAGCCAGATGATGCCGGAGAGGACGAAGTCGTCGGACGAGCCGCCCTCGCGGAAGGCGATGACCACGCACGCGACGGTGCCGCCGAGCGCGCCGTAGCCCATGTTCTTCTGGGCGTTCTTGCCGGTGAGGTCGAAGTTGATCCGGGCCTTGAGGAGTTCGAAGGCGTCCGGCACGAGCGGCGGCAGCGACACGCCGTCGCCGGCGTTCGGGTACTGCGCCCAGTTCTGCGCGGCCCGGGTGCGGGCCTGCGGGCTCGGGTCGGGGACGAGCAGCATGGTGAGCGCGGCGTTGTTCCCGCCGCTCTGGCGCACGTCCGCGTACTCGTAGCCGAACTGCTGGGCGACGAAGGCGAGCTTGGCGAGTTTCTTCACGGACGACATCCGGCTGGTGAGCTGGACCGGCTCCCCGCTCGCCATCAGCTGCAACATCTTCTGCGTCTGCCGCTTGCTCATCCCGCTGCTCCCCCTGACCGGCTCACGCCACCCTGTTCACTTCCGCAACCGGGGCAGTCTCGCACGGAGGGCCGACAGCCGTCAGCCCCGGTGCGGGGTCCGCCCCGGTCGCGGGGTCAGCCCCGGTGCGCGGCGCGGGCCCTCGGCTGCTTCGCCGGCGTGCGTTTGCCGCCGTCCGGCCAGAGCTGGGGCCTGCGCTTGGCGGCCACGTCCTCCATCCAGCCGAACCAGACGATGCAGCTCCCGATGAGCAGCCAGGCGATGGCCAGGACCGGCCACGGGCTCTCCAGCAGCCACGGGACGTTCTCGTTCATGACGTCGAAGCCCCACAACTGGTCCCACAGCGTGGCCGCGATCAGGATGCAGACGTTGTGCCACAGGTAGATCGTCACCGCGCGGGAGTTGAGCAGCGTGATCAGCCGGTCCCAGCGGCGCAGCCGGCGCGGCCACTCGGTCCACGACGGGCTGACGTGCAGGAGCAGCAGGACCGTGGCGAAGGACCAGACGGCCTGCGCGAAGGGGATGGAGTCCAGGTCGTACCCGGTCTTGAAGCCCTCTCTGAAGGCGTACCAGAGTCCCAGTGCGGCGATCACGGGAGCGACCGAGGGCACGACGTAGCGCGGCAGCCGTTTCAGGATGCCTTCCTGGTGGGCCATGCCGAGGATCCAGCAGGCCCCGAAGGTGCTGAAGTCCGTGAGCGCGGACGGGAAGCGCTCGCCCGGCAGGTTCAGGTAGCCGAACTGGAAGGCGGCCGACAGGACGAGGGGCGCGAGGATCGTCAGCCACGGCAGGGCGCGCAGGGCGCGCAGCAGGACCGGGGAGAGCAGGACGTACCAGAGGTAGGCGCGGATGTACCACAGCGGCCCGCCGAGTTCCGCGGCCCAGTCCGCGCCCAGGATGCCGTGGATGCCCGGCACGCTCTCGGCGAAGGGCGGGTCGCTCAGCGGCAGGATCCAGTAGAGCAGGTGGAACCACCACCAGCCCGGGTGCCCGTCCTCGTTCGGTCCCCAGCCTTGCAGCACCATGCCGGTCACGCCCACGACGCCCAGCAGCCAGAGCGGCGGCAGCAGGCGGCGCATACGGCTGCGGACGACCTGGACGGCCGGCCGCTTGAGGCTGCGGGCCATCAGGTTGCCCGCGAGGGCGAACATGACGCCCATGGACGGGAACACCACCGGCAGCCAGGCCCAGCCCATCAGGTGGTAGAGGACCACCCGGAAGAGGGCCACCGCCCGCAGCAGGTCGAAGTACCGGTCGCGCACGGGAGCACGCCGCGCCTGCTTCTGCTGGGGCGCCGCCGGTACGGCGGTGTCCGCGCCGACGGGCGGCTGGAGGGGTGGTGCGGTCATGTGCGGGGCGCTCCGGGTCGGACCAGGCAGGGATGGATCGAGTAGGGACGTCTCGGGCAGGGACGGGTCGGGCAGGGCGGCCGCGGGGGCCGGCCGCGCCGGGTCGTACGGCGGGGTGGTCAACGCACCGGCCTCCCGTCCATGGCGCCGGACCGCCGCTGGGGCGGCACGCCGTCGGCGCCGGGCGGCGGCGCGGAGACCCCGCCGCTGCGCCGCAGCTTCTGCCAGCGCAGCCGGCCGCCGGTGAGCGCCGTGATCCAGGACTGGAGGAGCACCACGTACATGATCTGGCGGTACAGGATCTGCTGGAGGGGCAGCGAGATGAGCGGCGTCAGCTTCTCCCGGTCCAGCCGGAAGGCGTAGGCCGCGCACACCGCCTGGATGGCCAGGACGCCGAGCCACGCCACGATCGTCTTCTCGGTGGGTCCGAAGACGAGGCCGTAGATCAGGAAGACGTCGATCAGCGGGGCCAGCAGCGGGGCCAGCACCATGAACAGGGAGACGAAGGGCAGGCCCACGCGGCCGAAGCGGCCCGAGGGACCCTTCTCGATCACCGCGCGGCGGTGCTTCCAGATCGCCTGCATGGTGCCGTACGACCAGCGGTAGCGCTGGGACCACAACTGGCCGACGGACTCCGGGGCCTCGGTCCAGGCGCGGGCGTTCTCGGCGTAGACGACCCGCCAGCCGGCCCGGTGCAGCGCCATCGTGACGTCGGTGTCCTCGGCGAGCGTGTCGTCGCTCATGCCGCCGATGGGCTCCAGGGCGGAGCGGCGGAAGGCGCCGACCGCGCCCGGGATGGTCGGCATGCAGCCCAGGACGTCGTACATCCGGCGGTCCAGGTTGAAGCCCATCACGTACTCGATGTGCTGCCAGGCGCCGATGAGGCTGTCCTTGTTGCCGACCTTGGCGTTGCCCGCCACCGCGCCCACCTTGGGGTCGCCGAAGGGCTGGACGAGTTCGCGGACGGTGGAGGGTTCGAAGACGGTGTCGCCGTCCATCATCACGACGATGTCGTACCGGGCGTTGGCCAGGCCCCGGTTGAGCGCGGCCGGCTTGCCCGCGTTGAGCTGCCGGATCACCCGGACGCCGGGCAGGCCGAGCCCCTCCACGATGCGTGCGGTGCCGTCGCTGGAGCCGTCGTCGACGACGATGACCTCGACCGGGTGGTCGCTGGCCACCAGGGAACGGACCGTGTTCTCGATGCACTTGGCCTCGTTGTACGCCGGGACCAGCACCGTGACCGGTTCGGTGACCGCCGGACCCCAGCGGAAGCGTCTGCGGCGCACCCGGCGGGCGTGGACGCCGGACAGCAGCAGCATCAGGACGAAGCGTCCGATGACCAGGGTGCCGATGATCGCCAGGCCCACCACCAGGACGTCGGTGAGCTTCTCCGAGGCCTGGACGAGGAAGACCCAGGCCCGGCCCTTCCACAGGTCGGCGCCGGTCACCGGGGTCATGGCGCTGGGGGCGTCCAGGGCCTCGGTGAGGTTGGCGAACTCGTAGCCCTTCTTCTTCAGGTCGGGCAGGAACCGGTCCAGGGCCTGCACGGTCTGGTGGCGGTCGCCGCCGGAGTCGTGCATCAGGACGATGGCGCCCTTGCCGCCGTGCGGAGTGGCGCGGCGGATGATCTCGTCGACGCCGGGCTTCTTCCAGTCCTCGCTGTCCGTGTTGTTGACGACGGTGATGTAGCCGCGGCTGCCGATGTACTCGGTGACCGGCCAGGACTTGTTGTCCATGGCGTCGGCGAAGGAGGAGTACGGCGGCCGGAACAGCGAGGTGCGGACCCCGGCCGCGCCGGTGAGCGCCAGCTGGTTCTGCGACAGCTCCCAGTCGATGCGCTTCTTGGACTGGAAGGAGAGGTCGGGGTGGTTGAAGGTGTGCAGGCCCACCTCGTGGCCCTCGTCGACCATGCGCTGGACCAGGTCCGGGTAGCGGGAGGCCATGGTGCCGGTGACGAAGAAGACCGCGTGCGCGTCGTGCTTCTTCAGCACGTCCAGCACCCGCGGCGTCCAGGTCGGGTCCGGGCCGTCGTCGAAGGTGAGGACGAGGCGGTGGTCGGGCACGCTCAGGCTCTCGGTGCGGCCGCCGCGCACGTCGATGACCGGGCCGCCCTCGAGGATCTTCTGCGGCACCTTGTCGGTGGCGGCGGGCGGCTGGACGCGGTGGTCGGCGAGGATCTCGCTGTGCACGTATCCGCGGAGCATGAGCATCGCCACCAGGGCGACCAGGACGAGCAGCGGGAGCAGCAGGCGCAAGGGCACACGACGGCGGGAGCCCTCACGGGCGCTGCGTGCGGCCCCGTGACGGCGGGTGCGGGATGCCATCAGAGGGTGTTCTCCGGGGACAGGTGAGGGGACGTGGAGGTGTCGGCCGGGCCGGCGACCACGACGGGTGTGCCGTTCTGACCCGCGAGGGGGTCCGGGTCGCCCGCGCCGTTGGCGTTGGTGCCGTCCGCGCCCGGGTCGGTGCCGGTGGTGGAGCCGCCGGTGGGCTCGGTCGGGTCGACGCCGGTGTCGCCGCCGCCCGTCGGGGAGGACGGGTCCGTGGTGTCGGAGGGCGGAACCTGTGTCGACTGGGTCGGATTCGGACCGGTCGCGCCGCCACCGCCCGGGTTCTGGTCGGTCCCGGGCGCCGAGGACTGGGGGCCGACGCTCGTGCCGGGCTGCCCCGTGGCGCCGCCCGTCACGCCGGACGTGCCGGACGCGGGTGCGTCGACGCCCGGTTCGGTCGTCGCGCCGACACCGGCCGAGGGGGTGGCCTGCGGGGCGGCGGGGCCGGTGTCCGAGGGCTGCGCGGACTGCGAGGGCGCCGGGGTGGTGTCGACCTGACCGGCCGGTGCGCCCTCCTCCTGACCGGGTGCGGGCATCCACGGCGCGTCGGAGTTGCCGGAGAGCAGCGTGGAGACGATGACGACGGCGTAGACCGCGCAGGCGACGGCGACCAGGATGCCGAGGCGGCGGTACAGGCGGCTGCGGCGGCCGGACGCGTCGACGAAGACGGGCCCGTCGGAGGGCTCCGGGCCGCTCTTGCGGTGCCCGCCGTCGGCCCGCAGCAGCACGCCGTCACCGAGGTGGACGGCATCGAGCTGCACGGTGACCTCGTGCGGGTCGTGCGTGTGCCCGGCGGCGGCTCCGGCGTCGCCGTCCGTGTCCGGCGTCTCCTGCCAGGGATCGCGGAGCGCGGCGGTGGCGGGCCCGGACGGGAGCACGGGCGCGGGACCGGAACCGGCACCGGCACCGGCACCGGCACCGGACGCGGGGAAGGCGCGGGTGGCCCCCATCGGGGCACCGGCACCGGTCGGCGGGAGAACGGCGGTCCGGTCGAAGTCAGGGACGACACCACCGCCGGGGCCGGTCGGCGGGAGAACAGCCGTCCGGTCGAAGTCGGGGACGACACCGCCGCCGGGGCCCGTCGGCGGAAGAACAGCCGTCCGGTCGAAGTCGGGGACGACACCACTGCCGGGGCCCGTCGGCGGAAGAACAGCCGTCCGGTCGAAGTCAGGGACGACACCACCGCCGGGGCCGGTACCGATGCCGGGGCCCGAGGCGCCGGGGTGGCCGTTTTCGGGCATGCGGGGGGTCTGGGGAGGTGTGCCGGAGGGGTTGGGCCTCGCGGCGGGGTTGCCGGGGTTCGCCCCGGCCGACGCGTGGGTCGTGCCCCAGGTTATGCGCCCCCGGACCAGCGGGTTCGGGCCCTGCTGGCGGGGGGCGCCGCCGCCTATTCGGGAGTCCGGGGCCTCCGTCCGGCCGGCGTCGGAGCTCTCGCGGCCGCGCGGGGCCGCACCGGAGTCGCCGAACCACCCCGAACCCGGCGCGCTCATCGGGGGCTCCCCGGCCGACGGGAGGGAGCGGGTGGGGGACAGCACCGCGGTGGCATCAGCATCTCGTCCGGCCTCCGAGTTTTCACGAACCCCGGACTCGACCTCGGGCCACTCCGGTTGGGCGTCTTTTTGCCAATTCTTCACGCGCGCGCACTTCCCCCCACGGAACACTTCCGGGTGCGCATACGACTCCGAGCACTCGTCGGCCGAACCGGCCCCCACCAGGTTCGAGCGCCCCCTGTATCACACCGTGCTCAGGCAAAGAATGTAGCGCACGCGGAGGATGTGTGGTTGCCGCGTGTCACTTGTGGACGGACATCACAGCGGCGTCGGCGGCCGGAATCCACCCCCCGCCGAGACCCTCCAGCCAACCCTTTTCGGTCGCGACCTGCGACGCCGCCCGGCGCAGCGCGTCGAGCGCGGGATGCACCAGTCCCTTTCGCCAGACGAGCGAGACCGGCGACAGCGGCACGGGGTCGACGAGAGGGCGCACCACGGTCGAAGCCATGGCCGGAAAACTCTCCACGGCCAGGATCGGATTGCGCGTCTTGTCCATGATGCGCTGGAACTCCTCCTCGCCGACCGCCAGCGGCGCCGGGGACGCCACGTCGATGCCGCGGCCCTCGAACAGACGGTGCGCGAGCTCGGTCCACTCCGGCGTACGCGGGTTGCCGGCCCCGGCGTACACGGCCTCTCCGGCGAGCGCGGAGAGCGGCACCTCGGGCAGCCGGGCCAGCGGATGGTCCTCGGGCAGGACGACCGCCATCGGCTCCAGGCGCACCGGCTGGTGGGCGAGCCCGGCCCGCAGGGCGGCGGGCAGTCCCGCGAACCGGCCGAAGGAGGCGTCGAGGCGGCCCGCGACCAGTTCACCGGCGGCGTACGTCAGTCCGCTCTCGTAACGCGCCATCAGCTCCTGCTCCGGCGCGAGCGCACGGGCCCGTTCCAGGACCAGGCGGCCGGTGACCAGGCCCGGGGAGTTCAGGTCGACCAGCAGCGGGCGCGCCTGCCCGAAGGCGGCCAGCAGGTCGTCCTGCGCCTGGAGGACCCGGCGGGCGTACGGCAGCAGCCGCTCGCCGTCGGCCGTCGGCGTCACCTGCCGGGTGGTCCGGACGAACAGCT
The DNA here is from genome assembly GCF_002188365.1 of Streptomyces sp. CS113. Taxonomy (NCBI): domain Bacteria; kingdom Bacillati; phylum Actinomycetota; class Actinomycetes; order Kitasatosporales; family Streptomycetaceae; genus Streptomyces; species Streptomyces sp. CS113. Next base: position 5,319,460 of record NZ_KZ195574.1, on the reverse strand, counting down.
CGGCACCCAACTCCCTTTCCAGGCGCCGCACATCCCTGCTGAGGGCCTGCTGGGCGACGTAGAGCCGGGCGGCGGCCCGGGTGAAGTGCAGCTCCTCGGCGACGGCGACGAAGGCGCGCAGGAGACGGGGATCGAGGTGGGCGGGTCCGGGCATCCGGCGAATTTACAACGCCGATGCGTGAATGGCCACGGAGAAGGTGTTGGACCTCCTGATCACCCCCGGGCGACGGTGGACGCATGCCGCAACCGACTCCAGCGCGCCCGTCCCGTCCCCCGCACCCCGCTCCCTTCCTGGCCGTCACCGCCGACACCCTGGTCGCGGCCGACTTCCGCCCCCGCACCGGCCGCCGGCCGCCCGGCCCGTACCAGCGCCTCCTGGCCACTCCGGGCGCACGCGCCTTCACGACCGGGAATCTCATCGCCCGGCTGCCCATGGGCATGTTCAGCGTCAGCGCCGTCGTGATGATCGCCGGCACCCGTGGTTCGTACGCCCTGGCCGGCGCCGTCACCGCGACCGGGCTGGCGGCGACGGCGCTGGTCGCCCCGTGGACCGCGCGGCTCGTGGACCGGTACGGCCAGGCCAGGGTCGCCGTACCCGCCACGCTGTTCGCCGCGCTGGGCTCGGTCGCGCTGCTGCTGTGCGTGCGGCACGGGGCGCCCGCCTGGACGCTGTTCGCCGCCTACGCCGCGACCGCGACCACGCCCAACACCGGCGGCATGGCCCGGGCCCGCTGGGCCCACCTGCTCAAGGGAGACGCCGACGCGCTGCACACCGCGAACTCCTTCGAACAGGCCACGGACGAACTGTGCTTCATGCTCGGGCCGGTCCTCGCGGCGTTCCTGTGCACGGCGCTGTTCCCGGAGGCGGGCACGCTGGTGGGCGTGGTGCTGCTGGTGACCGGCATGCTGCTGTTCACCGCCCGGCGTTCGACCGAGCCCCCGGCCCTCCCGCGCCCGACGGCGAAGGCACCCCTCCGGGCTCCGGGCATCCCGCCGCTGCTGGTGGTGTGCCTGGCGATGGGCGGTGTGTTCGGCGCCATGGAGGTCGTCACCATCGCCTTCGCGGACGCACAGGGACACCGCGCGGCGGCCGGCGTGGTCCTCGCCCTCCAGGCGGCCGGTTCCTGCGCGGCGGGTCTGCTCTACGGCGTGATCAAGCCCGCCGGACCGGCCGAGCACCGCCTGCCGTGGTGCGTGGCCGCGATGACCGCCCTGCTGACGCTGCCGCTCCTGGCGGCCTCGCTCAGCGGCTCCCTGCCGCTGCTGGCGCTGACGCTGCTGGTCGGCGGGATGGCGACGGCGCCGACGATGGTGACCACGATGACGCTGGTCCAGCACCGCACCCCGGAGGGCCGCCTGAACGAGGGCATGACCCTCGCGGTGACCGGCCTGCTCGGCGGCATCGCCTGCGGCAGCGCGGCGGGCGGCTGGACGGTGGAGCACGTCTCCCCCACCGCGGCCTACGGCGTACCGGTCACCGCGGCGGCAGCGGCCCTCCTCCTGACCCTGCTGCCGGCCCGGAGATCGCTGTGAACGCAGGAACCCCCCGGGTCCCCGGCACGTGGCCGGTGACCCAGGGGGTTCCCTGGGAATGTGGAGATGGCGGGAATCGAACCCGCGTCCAACGGTGCGGAATCAGGGCTTCTCCGTGTGCAGTCCGCTTCGATTTTCTCAGCCCCGGAGATCACGCGGACAAGTCTCCGACGGGCTCAGTCACTGTTTGGTTTCCCTCTTCACCCCGTGACCGGGATCAAGGTTTAGTCCCCTAGCTGATGCCAGGATCCGGGTCGGGAACAGCCCCGGGCTGACACTCCCTTAGTAGGAGGCTCGCTTCGCTACCTGAGATCAGGCAGCGAGGGCGAAGGCCTGCTGGGAGGAATCGCGCTTGGTGTTGGCGATTATTTTTTCGGCCTGTGGTTTACGAGATCATGGCCGCTTCCTCGACACGCTTCCCCTGCTTCGACAGCCGCTGTCGAAACCGATCATCCCCATGTTGATTTTTCAAGTCCTCCGAAGAGGGGCGCGCACCCTCTGTGGGGTGCAGGCACCATCGTACGTGACCAACGCGTACAGGTGCCAGCCTATTCCGGCGGGCTCAGGCCCGCTGCTTGCGCCGGATCGCAGAGATCGTCCGCTCCGCCTCGCGGCGGTCCTGCTTCTCGCGGAGGGTCTGCCGCTTGTCGTACTCCTTCTTGCCGCGCGCCAGCGCGATCTCGACCTTGGCCCGCCCGTCCTTGAAGTAGAGCGCCAGGGGCACGATCGTGTGACCGGTCTCCTGCGACTTCGACTCCAGCTTGTCGATCTCCACCCGGTGCAGCAGCAGCTTCCGCTTGCGGCGCGCACTGTGGTTGGTCCAGGTGCCCTGGCTGTACTCCGGCACGTGCACGTTGTGCAGCCACGCCTCGTGACCGTCCAGCTGCACGAAGCCGTCGGCCAGCGAGGCCCGTCCCTGGCGCAGCGACTTCACCTCGGTACCGGACAGCACGAGGCCGGCCTCGTAGGTGTCGAGGATCTGGTAGTCGTGCCGCGCCTTCTTGTTCTGCGCGATCAGCTTGCGCCCTTTTTCCTTAGCCATAGTGCGGTCCATTTTGGCACTACGCAGGGGCCTGGCGGAAAGCGGATTACGCGGTCGGCCCGAGCCCGCTCAATACCGTCCGGGCCCGCGCGAGGGCGGCCGGGTCCGTCGGGTCCACCTCCAGGTCGGGCGTGATGCCGGTGCCGTCGACGCCGCGTCCGGAGGGGGTGCGGTAGTGCCCGACGGTCAGCTCGGCCACCGAGCCGCCGGGCAGCCGGCTCGGCATCTGCACCGAGCCCTTGCCGAAGGTGCGGGAGCCCAGGACGACCGCCCGGCCGCGGTCCTGGAGGGCCCCGGTGAGCAGCTCGGCCGCGCTCATCGTGCCGCCGTCGACGAGCGCGACCAGGGGTCTGGTGGTGTCGGCGCCGGGTTCGGCGTGCAGGGCCCGCTGGTCGCCGTCGACGTCGTAGGTGGCGACCAGGCCGCCGTCGAGGAAGGCGGCGGCGGCGGTGACGGCCTCGGTGACCAGGCCGCCGGAGTTGCCGCGCAGGTCGAGGACGACCCCGGCGCCGGACGGCACCCGCGCCACGGCCTCGCGCACCTGCTCGCCGACGCCCTTGGTGAAGGAGGCGACCTTGACGACGGTGAGGCCGTCGGCGAGCGTGCGGACGGTCACGGGGTCCGTGGAGAGCCGGGCGCGGCGTACGGTCTCGGTCCACGCGCGCGTGCCGCGCTCCAGGCCCAGCCGGACGGCGGTGCCGGCGGGCTCCGGTTCGGCGTCGCCGCGGAGTATGGCGACGACCTCGGTGACGGGCCGCCCGTCGACCCGCTCGCCGTCGACGCTGCGCAGGCGGTCGCCCTCGCGGATCCCGGCGTCGGCGGCGGGCGAGCCGGAGCGCACCTTGGTCACCTGGATACGGCCGTCCCGTTCGCGGCGCGCGGAGAGCCCGACGCCGGTGTACCGGCCGTCGAGGGCGTTCTCCAACTCCTCGTACTCGCCCTGGGAGTAGACGGCGCCCCAGCGGTCGCCGCTGCGGGAGACCGCGCGTTCGGCGGCCTCCACGGGGGACTTGCCGTCGGCCATGGCCTCGGCCGCCGCGCGGGCGACGTCGTCGTGCGGGGCCTGCCGGCCGGCCGGGGTGGCCGAACGGGCGGTGCCGGGCTCGGACTTCCGGTCCGTCCCGGGCAGCGAGCCCGAGGCCGCGCCCGCGACGAGCACGCTGGCGAACACCAAGGTCAGGGCGGCCCCGTGGCGTACGCGGCGGGGCTGACAGAACGGGTCACGGCCTGACATGCCGGTGAGTCTAGGACAACGCGTAAGGGCCGCACGGTCCCTTGACCGCGCGGCCCCCTTGGTATGTGTCACACCTTCAGGTACTTGCGCAACGCGAAGAACGCGGCCAACGCGGGCATCAGCAGGCTCGTGGCCAGGATGAGCGGCAGCTTCGTCAGGACGGCGTCCCAGCCGATGAAGTTGATCAGATTCAGCTTCTCGGACAGGGCGAGTCCGTGGTCGATGATGAAGTACCTGGCGATCACCAGGAAGCCGCAGGCGACACCACCGCCGATCAGACCGGCGACCGCCGCCTCCATGATGAACGGCGCCTGGATGTAGAAGCCCGAGGCGCCGACCAGGCGCATGATGCCGGTCTCGCGGCGCCGGCTGAACGCCGAGACGCGCACGGTGTTGACGATCAGCATCAGGGCGACCACGAGCATCAGGGCCATCACCGCGCGGGCGGCCCAGTTCATGCCGTTGAGCAGGCCGAAGAGGTTGTCCAGGATGCCCTTCTGGTCCTGCACGGACTGCACGCCGTCCCGGCCGTCGAAGGCGGTCGCGATGACCTGGTACTTCTCCGGGTCCTTCAGCTTGATCCGGTACGACTCCTGCATCTGGTCCGGCGTGAGGGAGCTGGCCAGCGGCGAGTCGCCGAACTGCTCCTTGTAGTGCTTGTACGCCTCGTCCTGCGACTCGTAGGTCACCTTCTCGACGACGGCCATCTCGTCGAGGTCGGACATGATCTGCTTCTTCTGGTCCTCGGTCACCGCGCCCTTGGCGCAGTTGGGGTCGGACTCGGCGTCGCTCTTGTTGCAGAGGAAGACCGAGACGTTGACCTTGTCGTACCAGTAGCCCTTCATGTTGTTGACCTGGTCGCTCATCAGCAGCGAACCGCCGAACAGGGCCAGGGACAGGGCGACCGAGACGATGACCGCGAAGGTCATCGTCAGATTGCGGCGAAGACCGACTCCGATCTCCGAGACTACGAACTGGGCGCGCATGGCGTCTCGTTAAGCCTTTCCGTTCCTCGTCGTCCGTGGCTCGTCAGTGCTGGTAGCCGTAGACACCGCGTGCCTGGTCACGGACGAGGCGGCCCTTCTCCAGCTCGATGACGCGCTTGCGCATCTGGTCCACGATGTTCTGGTCGTGCGTGGCCATCACCACGGTGGTGCCCGTCCGGTTGATCCGGTCGAGCAGCTTCATGATGCCGACCGAGGTCTGCGGGTCGAGGTTGCCCGTGGGCTCGTCGGCGATCAGCAGCTTGGGCCGGTTGACGAAGGCCCGCGCGATGGCGACGCGCTGCTGCTCACCGCCGGACAGCTCGCCGGGCCTGCGGTCCTCCTTGCCGCCGAGTCCGACGAGGTCGAGGACCTGCGGCACGGACTTGCGGATCTCGCCGCGGGACTTGCCGATGACCTCCTGGGCGAAGGCGACGTTCTCGCCGACCGTCTTGTTCGGCAGCAGGCGGAAGTCCTGGAACACCGTCCCCAGCTGGCGCCGCATCTGCGGCACCTTCCAGTTGGACAGGCGGGCGAGGTCCTTCCCGAGGACGTGCACCTGTCCGTGGCTGCACCGCTCCTCGCGGAGGATCAGCCGCAGGAAGGTGGACTTTCCGGAGCCGGAGGACCCCACGAGGAAGACGAACTCGCCCTTCTCGACCTCCAGGGAGACGTCCCTGAGGGCTGGGTGGCTCTGTTTGGGGTAGACCTTGGAGACGTTGTCGAATCGGATCACGGATGCACCACGGGTCGCCGGGGGTAGATGTGCGTGACCATACGCGAACCGGGGAGCCGACCGCAGTCACCGGTCGGGGTTGCGCATCACTTGCGTGTTTTGTCCCCGCAGGAGGGCGCGCGGGGCCCCACGGAACCTGGCACAGTGGAAGGGGAACGTTCGTGTCCTTGCGGGCGTTCTTCCGAACAGAGCCGGTGGCAAGGAGGGCGAGCGCATGACGTACGACCGGTTGGTGTGCGCGAACTGCGCGGCGCCCGTGAGTGAGGGCAGGTGCCCGGTGTGCCGGGCCAACCGCGAGCGGCTTCAGCAGGAGCAGGGGGGCAACTTCCTCGCGGGGCTGAACCCGACGACGCTGATCGCGCTGCTGGCGGTGCTGATCGCGGCGGTGGCCCTGCTGGCCCACCAGACCGCCTGACGGCCCTGGAGGGGCCCTGGGGGCCGCCAGGACACGGACGGGCACGTACGAGGGCACGGAGAGTGGCGGAAGACGTGGGAGGGGCCCGGAGCGAAGTCGCTCCGGGCCCCTCCTTCCGCGTGCGCGGTACGTGCGCGGACGGCTACCGTCAGGCAGCTGCGCCGCGGCCGTTCATCAGGCGCGGCAGGAAGCGGAAGCCGATGCCTCCGGCGATCATCGTCGCGGCGCCGACCAGCAGGAACGTGGTCTCCGCGGCGCCGGTCTCGGCGAGCTCCTCACCGTTGCCCTGGGCGGCGGTGTCGGAGGCCGGGGCCTCCTCGCCGGTGTCGGTCAGCGCGGAGGAACCCTCCTCCTGAGCGACGTTGTCGTTGCCGCCGCCGTCGGGGGTGGTGTTGTCGCCGCCGCCGGTGCCACCGGAGTTACCGCCGCCACCGTTGTTGCCGGAACCGCCACCGTTGCCGGAACCGCCGTTGTTGCCGGAACCGCCGTTGTCACCGTTGCCGCCGTTGTCACCGGCGCCGCCGTTGTCCCCGGTGCCGCCGTTGTCGCCGTTGCCACCGTTGTCGCCGTTGCCACCGTTGTCGCCGTTGCCACCGTTGTCGCCGGTGCCGCCGTTGTCGCCGCCCTCGGACGTGCCGGTGGAGGTGCCCTCGGAGGTGCCCTCAGAAGTACCCACCGAGGTGCCCTCGGAGGTGCCCTCAGAAGTGCCCTCGGACGTGCCCACCGACGTCCCCTCGGAGGTGCCCTCGGACGTCCCTTCCGAGGTGCCCTCAGAAGTGCCCTCGGACGTGCCCTCCGAGGTGCCCTCGGACGTGCCCTGCGAGGTGCCCTCGGTCACGCCGACGATGGAGCCCTCGGTCGTGCCGCCGTCCTCCTCGCCGCCCTGAACGCTGACGCCGAGGCCGACACCGTCGCTGCCCGCGCCGGCGCTCACGCCGATGTCGAGCGCCGAGGCGGCACCCGCGGCGGTCAGGGAGGCACCGGCCGCGATCACGGCGCCGGCCGCTATGCGCGCGACACGGATGCGCGTCTTCTTCGTCATGTAGTTGCTACCCCCAGTAGCCGTTTTAGTCGTTGAGGCCGCACTCGGGGGCCGTGATCGACGGGGGTGGCTGCATGTGTGCTCGAGCCCCCCGGTTCACATGCGCCCCAGAAATACGCATGCCGCGCCTCACCATTCCGAATGTTCAAAGCAACGTCAAGGCCATTGCGTACGCGATGTCCGGGTACGGGACGTATGCCGGACACAATGGGTGTGACTGTGATGCAAAACCCAGACATCACCGGCGAACAGGGGGCAGACAAAAGGCAACCGCCGCCGGAACGGCGGCAGTTGCCTTGTCGACAAAGCGGTGACTCCGCTTCGCGTTACTTCTCCCGCTGCTTGCGCCAGCGAATGCCGGCCTCCAGGAAACCGTCGATCTCGCCGTTGAACACGGCCTCGGGGTTGCCCACTTCGTGCTCCGTGCGCAGGTCCTTGACCATCTGGTACGGGTGCAGCACGTACGAACGCATCTGGTTGCCCCAGGAGTTGCCCCCGTCGCCCTTGAGGGCGTCCATCTTGGCCTGCTCCTCCTGGCGGCGCCGCTCCAGGAGCTTGGCCTGGAGGACGTTCATGGCGGTGGCCTTGTTCTGGATCTGGGAGCGCTCGTTCTGGCAGGAGACGACGATGCCGGTGGGGATGTGGGTGAGGCGCACCGCCGAGTCGGTGGTGTTGACGCCCTGGCCGCCGGGGCCGGAGGACCGGTACACGTCCACCCGCAGCTCGGACTCGTCGATCTCGATGTGGTCGGTCTGCTCGACCACGGGGAGGATCTCGACGCCCGCGAAGGAGGTCTGGCGGCGCCCCTGGTTGTCGAAGGGCGAGATCCGCACCAGCCGGTGCGTGCCCTGCTCGACGGAGAGGGTGCCGTAGGCGTAGGGCGACTGCACGGCGAAGGTGGTCGACTTGATGCCGGCCTCCTCCGCGTACGACGTCTCGTAGACCTCGGTCTTGTAGCCGTGCTGCTCGGCCCAGCGCAGGTACATGCGCTGGAGCTTCTCGGCGAAGTCGGCGGCGTCCACGCCACCCGCCTCGGCGCGGATGTTGACGAGCGCCTCGCGCGCGTCGTACTCGCCGGAGAGCAGGGTGCGGACCTCCATCTCGTCCAGCGCCTTGCGGACGGCCGCGAGCTCGGACTCGGCCTCGGCACGGGTGTCCGGGTCGTCCTCCTCCTCGGCCATCTCGAAGAGCACGCCGAGATCGTCGATCCGGCCGCGCAGGGCCTCGGCCTTGCGCACCTCGGCCTGGAGGTGCGAGAGCTTGCTGGTGATCTTCTGCGCCGCCTCCGGGTCGTCCCACAGGGAGGGAGCGGCCGCCTGCTCCTCGAGCACGGCGATGTCTGCCCTCAGCCTGTCGAGGTCCAGGACGGCCTCGATCGACTCCATGGTCGAGGAGAGGGACTTCAGCTCTTCGGATACATCGACGACTGCCACGCATCCAGCGTAACGGCTCCGTCCACCGGTCCACGCCGGACGGGTGCGGGTGCGGGCGCGGGCGCCCGCGGGGGCCCGCGCCTCAGGGAGCGGCCGGGGCCGAGTTCCGCGTGTCCTGGGGGCCGCCGCCGTCCTCGTCGCCGCCCGTGGCCAGCCACGTGCCGACGCCGATCGCCGCCACCAGGGCGAGGGCGCCCGCGCCCACCGCGATCCTGCGCCGCCGCGCGGTGGCGCGGTTGCGGGCCGAGCCGGGGCGCGGGGCGCCCGCGGCGCGCGGGGCGCGGGCGGTGCCGCGGGCGCCGCCGGCCAGCTCGTCCGGGGCGGGCACCCGCATCGACGTGTGGGTGTCGCGGTTGGAGTCGGCCGGCTTGGCCCCCGGCACCAGCGGCACCGCTCCCCGGCGCCGTACGGGCTGCCCGGCCGACGCCGGGGCCGCCGGGGAGGCCGGGGACTCGTCGGGGTCGTCCTCCTGCTGCTCGGCGTCGGGCTCGTCCACGTCCAGCGGGGCCATTCCGGCGAGCATCGGCAGCAGCTCGCGCAGCCGGGCGCTCAGCTCGGAGGCGCGCAGCCGGGAGGCCGGGGCCTTGGCGAGGCACTGGACGAGGAGCTGCCACAGCTCGTCGGGGATGCCGGGGAGCGGGACGACGGTCTCGGTCACGTGGCGGCGCAGCACCGCGCCGGGGTGGCCGCCGCCGAACGGCGTGAAGCCGGCGAGCAGCTCGTAGAGCACGGTGGCCAGGGCGTAGATGTCGACCGCCGCGCGCGGCGGCAGGCCCTCGACGATCTCCGGGGCCAGGTAGTCGGGCGTGCCGATGATCTTCGTGGCGCGGGTGCGCCGCGGGGTGTCGATGAGCTTGGCCACCCCGAAGTCCGTCAGCAGCGCCGGGTGCGAGCCGCCGGGGCCGAGCGGGCCCTGCATGTCGAGCAGTACGTTCTCGGGCTTGACGTCGCGGTGCACGACTCCGGAGGCGTGTGCGGCGGCCAGTCCGTCGGCCACGTCGGCCACGACGGCGACCGCGGCCTCGGGCGCCAGGCGCCGCTCCCGGTCGAGGCGGGTGCGCAGGTCGGTGCCGCGGACCAGGTCCATGACCAGCGCGAGGTCGTTGCCGTCGACGACCAGGTCGCGCACGGAGACGATGTGCGGGTGCTCCAGGCCGAGCAGGGCGGTGCGCTCCTGGACGAAGCGCGAGACGAGTTCCTGGTCGGACGCCAGGTCCTCGCGCAGCAGCTTGATCGCGACGGGTCCGTCGGGACCCTCGCCCAGCCACACCGTGCCGGCGCTGCCCCGTCCGAGGATCTGGTGGGCGGTGTACCGGCTGCCGATCTTCCGTGCCAAGACTGCTCCTACCGACGCGTGTTGCGCCTAAAAGTACGCGTCCGAGGAGCCGGCCTTCACCGCGGAGGCGGAAATCACCCTCCGGATGTCGACAAGTCTCCAGACTCAGCCTCCGCCGGAGCCGCCCAGGTCCCCGATCCAGTCGGTGACGGTGGTGAACCAGTCGGTGAGCTGGTCCCAGTAGCCCTTGCCGGTGCCGATCCAGTCCTGCAACGGGCTCAGCTCCCACACGAGCCAGCCGGCCACGAACAGGACGACGATCGTGACCAGGCACCCCTTGAGGCAGCCCAGGCCCGGGATGCGCATGGGGTTGGCGCTGCGCTGCCGCGGCGGCCTGGGCTCGCGCCGGGGCGGCTGCGGCTCGGGCGCGGGCGGCGGGGCGTACCGCTGCGGCTGCTGGGGCTGGGGGGTGGCGTACCGCTGCGGCTGCTGCTGCTGCTGCTGCGGATAGCCGTAGCCGGGCTGCTGGGGCGGCGGGCCCTGCGGGGCCTGGCGGGGCTGCTGCGGCGGGCGGGAGACCTGCCGCTGGGGGCGGCGGCGCAGCGGGTCCTGGTTCGGGTCGAGGTACTGGACCTGCGTCTGCTCGTTGCGGTCGCGGGCGGCGCGCAGCTGGTTCTGCCAGGGGTGCGGGTCCTCGGGACCGCCCTGTCCCGGGGCGCCCGGCTGTCCCGGGGGCACCGGCGGCATGACGGCGGTCGGGTCGGGGGCGCCGGTGTTCGGCAGGACGGCGGTGGGGTCGGCGGCGCCCGCCGGGCCCCCGGTGTGCGGCAGCACACTGGTCGCGCCGTTCGGGTCGTAGGCCGCGTCGGGAGTGCCGGGGACCTGGGCGGGAGCCGGGTCGGGGGCCAGGAGCGCGCCCACGTTCTCCGCGGCGCCGATCTGCGCGCTGTTCGCGTGCACGCCGATGCCCTCGGCGACGACGCGCAGGCCGCGGGCGAGGTTCTCGGCGCTGGGGCGGTCGTCGGGGTTCTTGCGCAGGCAGCGCTCGATGACCGTCCACAGCGGGTCGGGCACGGTGGAGGGGCGGCGCGGTTCGGCGCTCAGGTGCTGGTGCAGCACCTCGAGGGCGGAGCCCCCGCCGAACGGGGGGCGGCCGGTGACCAGCTCGTACAGCAGGATGCCGGCGCCGTACACGTCGACGGCGGAGGTCTGCGGGCGGCCCTCGGCGGACTCCGGCGCGATGTACGCGGGCGTGCCGACGAACTCGTGGGTGCGGGTGAGGCCGGGCGAGTCGGCGAGGCGGGCGATGCCGAAGTCGGTGAGCATCGGGTGCATCTCGCCGCCGGTCTGCTTCAGCAGGACGTTGGCCGGCTTCAGGTCGCGGTGGACGACGCCGTCGGCGTGGCTGGCGGCGAGCGCGTCGGCGATCTGCGCGGTGAGCAGAGCCGCGGCAACCGGGGTGAGCGGCCCGTTTTCGCGCAGATAGCGGTGCAGGTCGGGGCCGTCGATGAGGTCCATGACGAGGGCCAGCAGCTCGCCCTCGACGACCAGGTCGCGGACCCGGACGATGTTGGGGTGGGTGAGCCGGAGCAGGACGGAGCGCTCGCGCAGGAAGCGCATCACGATGTCGGCGTCGCTCGCGAGCTCTTCCTTGAGGACCTTGATCGCGACGGTCTCGCCGGGCTGTCCGGCCACGGCCGCCTCGGCGCCCGCGGTCTCGCGCTGGCGCGCACGCCAGACGGTGCCCGTGGCACCGCGGCCGAGGGGCTCCTCGAGGAGGTACTTGCTGCCTACCGGCCGCACGTCATGCGCTCCTAGTTGCTTGCTGGCTGTTCGGACCCACTGTTACAGACCCAGTCGCTGTCCCAGACCCAGTCGGTCCCAGTCGGACCCAACTCTAGTGCCGCCCCCCGGGCCACGTTCGAAGGAAAGACGCTCGACCCGGTCCCTTGGTTGCCGCTGCCCGCACGTGACCGATCTCAAGCGGACGGCATTCGATCATCCGCAGGGCACCCGTCAGGCATTTTTGGGGGCAGAGCCGACCAATCAAGATCATTTGACGGAGGAGGACGGGCGCGTTGTCAGTGGCAGGTGCGAGGATGCGTGCAGTACTGGCCGACGTGCTCGTGTGACGGTGGGGGAAGTCCGCGGTGGGGGACCGCGGTGACGGCTTCTGTCCCGGCGTGCGGGCGCCCGCGCGAAGGGACCGCTTACGGCGATGCAGATCCGGCTGACCGTCGTAGACCCGCTGGGCCCGCATGCTTCGGCTGCTCCGGAGGCGGTGGGGGCCCGTGCCGCGCGGTGTGACGTACTCGTCACCGCACCGGCGGGCACCGCCCTGGCCGCGGTCGCCTCCGCGCTGGCCGCCGCGCTCCCCGGCGAGGGCCCTGGCTCCGGCCAGGTGGTGCTGTACGCCGGGGCGCAGCGCCTCGACGCCCAGCGCAGCACCCTGGGCGAGCCCCCGCTGATCGACGGCGCCGTGCTCTGCCTGGGCGCCCCCGGCGAGCCCGACCCGCACACCGAGCCGGCCGACGTCCCCGCCCAGCTCCATGTGGTCGCGGGCCCCGACGCGGGCGGCGTCCACCTGCTGCACGGCGGCCAGATCCGGCTCGGCCGCTCCGCCGACGCCGACGTCGCGCTCGACGACCCGGACGTCTCCCGGATGCACTGCGCCGTGACCGTCGGTCCCGACGCCCGCGTCTCCGTCGCCGACCTCGGCTCCACCAACGGCACCACCCTGGACGGCGCCCGCGTGGGCGACCGCCCGGTCCGCTTCCCGCCGGGCGCGCTGCTGCGGATCGGCGAGTCGGCCCTGCGGCTGGTGCCGGTGCCGCCGGCGGCGGAGGTGCGGGTGGCGACGACCCCGGACGGGGAGGGCCACGTACGGCTGTCCGGGCACCGGACGCCCGCGTCGGGCGGCGCGGAGGGTGACACGGTGGCCCACGCGCGCGTGGCCGACGGGGCCGAGGGGCAGGTGCGCGACGCGGACGGCCGCTCCCGCGCGACGGGCCCGGTCCGCGCCCCCGGGGGCCGACCGACCGGACCGACCGGACCGGACGGACCGACGGGATTCGCCCGGGTGACGGGTGCGGGCGGTGGAGGCGGACACGGGACGGCCGCGGCGGACGGCGCCGCCCCGGACACCGCACCCCACGGCACGGGGCCGGACGGCACGCCCCGGCCCCGCGGCCGCACCCACCACGCGTACGGCACCTCCGGGTACGAGACGGGCCGGGTGCCCGTCGAGCCGCCGCAGGTCCCCGGCCAGGGCGGCGCGCCCCGCATCGAGAGCCACGGCACCGGCCCCACGGCGGGACTGCCCCGGCAGTCGCCCGCCGGGGGCGAGACGCACGGCGGCGCACGGGGCGCCGGGACGTACGCGACCGGCGGCGCCGACGCGGACGTGCACGACGCACCCGCCCCCCGGGCACGCGGCCGGCACACCCCCGGCCAGGACCCGTACGGCGCGGCCCCCGGCACGCCCGGCACCGACACAGCGGGCCCGAGCACACCCCGTCCCGGCGGCACCGGCCCCGGCGACTACGACGCACCCGCCTCCCGGGCACGCGACCGGCGCCCGCGCGGCCAGGACCGGTACGACGCGGGGGCTTCCGCACCGGACGCGGCCCGTACCGACACACCCGGCGCCGGCACCTACCGCACCGACGGGGCCGGGCCCGGCGCGTACGGCGCTCCCGCCCCCCGGGCCCGCGGCCGGGGCGTGCCCGGTTCGGACACGGACGGTCGGGGCGCTCCCCGCGCGGGCGCGGGCGGCACCGGGGTGTCCCGTACGGGCGCGGCCGGTGCGGCGGCCCCCGGCCCCGACTCCGGCCAGGAAGGCACCCTCGGCCAGGACGGCTCCCTCGGCCCGGACGGCGGCGTCGGCCCGGACGGCCGTACCGGCCGGGAGCGCGGCACAGGCCGGGAGCGCGGCACCGGCCGGGGCGACGCTCCGGGCGCGCGCTCCGGACGCAAGGGGACTCCCCTGCGCGGTACCGACGTGCCGCAGGAGGTGCGCAGGCGCGGTGGGATAGGAGCGTGGGCGCGGCGGCTGACCGGCGGGCGCGGAACCGCTCCGGAGGCCACCGTGTCCGGCGCGCACGCGCCCGACGAGGCGGGGAGCGGACCGGCACCGGCGTCCCCGTCCGGCACCTCCCGCGCCCCGGAGACCTGGCCGGACCCCGCGTCGCTGCTGCTGACCGCGCTGGGACCGGGGCCGCGGCTGTGGGAGCGCGGCCCTGGCCACCCGGAGGCGCTCACCGTGCGGCTCGGTACGGCCGACCGGGTGGCGCCGGGCGGTGACGCCCCGCTGCCCGCGGTGCCGGTGACCGCCGACCTGCGCGAGGTGGGTGCGCTCGGCCTCGCGGGCCCGCGGGAGCGGCTCACCGGGCTGGCCCGGTCGGTGCTGGCGCAGCTTGCCGCGCTGCACTCCGCGGACACCCTGGAGATCGTGCTGATCAGCGCGGACCGTTCCCGTCCGCTCGCCGAGCGGACGGCCGAGTGGTCCTGGCTGGGCTGGCTGCCGCAGGTGCGTCCGGGGCACGGCCAGGACTGCCGCCTGCTGCTCGCCCACGACCGCGAACAGGCCACGGCCCGCGCCTTCGAACTCCTCCGCCGCCTGGACGACCACCTCGCGGACGAAGCCGGGTCCGGGACGCGCCCCCACGGCACGCCCGAGGACCCGGCGGCGACGGCGGCGACGGCGGGCCCGGCCGTCACCGCGGGCGCGGCCCGCCCGCAGCCCTCCTGGGCACGGCCCGACGCGGGAGCCGACCCGTCCGGCGGCTTCACCGGGCCGTACACGGTGGTCGTCGTGGACGGCGACCCCGGCGGCGCCGACGTGCGCGAGGCGGTGGCGCGGCTGGCCCATGAGGGGCCGCGGGCCGGTGTCCACGTGGTGTGCCTCGCCGAGACGGCCGCCGCCTCCCCGACCTCCCCGGTGACGCGGACCTACGAGGCGGCCTGCGCGGTGTCCCCGGTGTTCCGGGAGTGCGGCGCCGTGGCACTGCTCAGCGGCGACGTGGCGACGACCCTGCGCCTGCTGCGCGTCGCCCGCACGGGCACCCACACCCACGCGGGCGCGGGCACCCCGGCCGCTCCCTCCGGTCCGGCCGCTCCCTCCGGTCCGGTCGGTCACGGCACCCTCGGCACGGTGGACGCCGTCTCCCTGCCCTGGGCCGAGCGGTTCGCGCGCGCCCTGGCCCCGCTGCGCACGGACAGCGCCGCGGGCGGCGGCGAGCACCACGCACGCGTGTCCGCCCCACTCCCCCGGACGGCCCGGCTCCTCGACGAGCTGGGCCTGGCCCGCGCCACCCCGGCCTCCCTGATGGCCCGCTGGGCCGCCGCTGCCGACGACACGGAGTCGCTCGGAGGACGCGCGCAGGCGGTGCTGGGCGCCGGTCCGCGCGGCCCCGTCCCGGTCGACCTGGCCGCCGAGGGTCCGCACCTGCTGATCGAGGGGCCGCCCGGCAGCGGCCGCACCGAGCTGCTGCGGGCGCTCGTCGCCGCGCTCGCCTCCGCCGAGCGCCCCGACCGGCTCGGCGTCGTCCTCATGGACGGCCGCGACAGCGTGAGTTCGGGCGGCGCCCACGGCGAGGGCCTGCGCGTATGCACGGACGTACCGCACGTCACCACCCACCTCACCGCCAACGACCCCGTACGGATGCGGGAGTTCGCGCAGTCACTGAGCGCGGAGCTGAAGCGGCGCGCCGAGCTGCTCGGGCGCTCCGACTTCGCCGCGTGGCACACGGGACGCGAGGTGTCGGGCCGGCTGGTCACCCAGCGCACACCGACCGCGGCGGGGCCCGCGCCGGGCTCCGACTCCGGGGACGTCGAGTCCCCGCCCAGCTCCACCCTCCGGCTGCGGCCCGCCGCCAAACGCCGCACGGGGCCCGTCCCGCCGCTCCCCCGCCTGGTCGTGGTCGTCGACGACCTCGACGCGCTCGTCGCGCCCCCGCTCGGTTCCCCCGGCCGGCCCGCGGCGGGTTCGGTGATGCGGGCGCTGGAGGCCGTCGCGCGGGAGGGCGAGCGGCTCGGCGTGCACCTGGTGGCCGCGACCGCGCCCGGCGGCCGCACCGACCGTACGGAGCCCGTCCTGCGCGCGACCCTGCGCGTCACCCTGGACACACCGGTGCCGGGCCCGGACGAACCGGCGCCCGGACGCGGCAGGCTGGCCCGCCCCGACGGGCGCACCACCGTCTTCCAGGGCGGCCGCGTCACCGGCCGCATCCCGCGCACGGCAACCCTGCGCCCCACGGTGGTCCCCCTGGAGTGGCACCGCATGGGCGACCCGCCCGCCCGCCGGCCCGTACGCGAACTGGGCAACGGCCCCACCGATCTGGCCCTCCTGGCCAGCGCGCTGGAGCGGGCGGCCCGGGAGGTCTCGGCGGCGGAGGTCCCCTCACTCCTGTGACGCGCGTGGGGCACCGGCTCGGGGCCGCGTCGATGGGCCTCCCCGGGCACCCCTTGGACCACACCGTCAGGAGGAACCGGTGTCCTTCCCGCATCCGTTCACGCCCGAGGCGAAACTCGCCGAGGCGAAGAAGCGGTTGAACCTCCCGCGCATCGTCGTGATCTGCGGCTCCACCCGTTTCATGACCGAGATGACCGAGGCCGATCTGCGCGAGACCGGCGCCGGCAGGATCGTCGTCAAGCCGGCTTTCGACACGAGGTCGCCGCACGGACCGCGGTCCGGTCCCGGCGGGGCCGACGCGCTGAAGGCCCGGCTCGCGGCTCTGCACCGGGCGAAGATCAGGCTCGCCGACGAGGTGCTCGTGGTCGGCGACCACATCGGAGACAGCACCCGGGCCGAAATCACCTACGCCCGGTCGCTGGGCAAGCCCGTGCGGTTCACGCACCCCGAAGTCGATCCCGGCGCCTGACCCGCCGGGCGGCGGCGCCCGGGAGGCCCGCGCCGACGCCGGTGCCTGATCACGGTCACGACGCGGTCACGAAACCCCGCTTGACAGCGGACGCGCCCTTGCCGCCCTCACCCCCCTGGCGTACACCAGAGCGCACGGAACAGCGCCGAGCGTTCGACGACGAACGAAGAACGGGGCAGTGATGCGCACGAGCAGCACCATCCGGACAGGCAGCACCGTCAAGAGGACCACCCGCGTCGCCGCCACCCTCGCCGTGGCGGCACTCGCCCTCTCGCTCACCGCCTGCGGCGGCGACGACGACAACGGCGGCGGCGACAGCGGCGACAAGGACGGCGGCACCAAGGCACCGGCCTCCTCCGTCACCCTTCCGAAGCTGGACGGCGAGAGCCTGGAGGTCGCCGCCGTCTGGACGGGCACCGAGCAGAAGAACTTCAAGCAGGTCCTCACCGAGTTCGAGAAGCGCACCGGCGCCAAGGTGACCTTCGTGCCCGCCCAGGACCCGATCATCAACTTCCTCGGGTCGAAGATCGCCGGCGGCGCCCCGCCGGACGTGGCGATGCTCCCGCAGCCCGGCGCCATCAAGCAGGCCGTGGACAAGGGCTGGGCCAAGCCGCTGGGCGCCGAGGCGACCAAGGAGCTGGGCGAGAACTACTCGCCGGGCTGGCAGGACATCGGCAAGGTCGGCGGCAAGCAGTACGGCGTGTACTACAAGGCCGCCAACAAGTCGCTGATCTGGTACAACGCGCAGGTCTTCGAGAACGCGGGCGCCGCCGAGCCCAAGACCTGGGACGAGCTGCTCAACACGGCCCAGATGGTCTACGACTCGGGCGTCACCCCGTTCTCCGTGGGCGGCGCGGACGGCTGGACGCTCACCGACTGGTTCGAGAACGTCTACCTCTCACAGGCGGGCCCGGAAAAGTACGACCAGCTCGCCCGGCACGAGATCAAGTGGACGGACCCGTCCGTCAAGGAGGCCCTCACCACCCTCGCGGAGATCTGGGGCAAGAAGGACTTCGTCGCGGGCGGCGCGTCCGGCGCGCTCCAGACGGAGTTCCCGGCCTCGGTGACGCAGACCTTCACCGGCGGCGACCAGCCCAAGGCCGGCATGGTCTACGAGGGGGACTTCGCCCAGGTCAACATCGGCGAGACCAAGGCGGAGATCGGCACGGACGCGAAGGTGTTCCCGTTCCCGGCCGTGGGCGACGCCGCGCCCGTGGTGTCCGGTGGCGACGCGGCCGTGATCCTGAAGGACTCGAAGGCGGCCCAGGCGCTGGCCACCTGGCTGGCCTCGCCGGACGCGGCGGCGATCCAGGCGAAGCTCGGCGGGTTCCTCTCGCCCAACAAGAGCATCGACTCCTCGGTGTATCCGAACGAGGTGCAGAAGAAGATCGCCGACGCGCTGATCGCGGCCGGTGACGACTTCCGCTTCGACATGTCCGACCAGGCCCCGCAGGCCTTCGGCGGCACCCCCGGCAAGGGCGAGTGGAAGACGCTCCAGGACTTCCTGAAGAACCCGAAGGACGTCGCGGGCGCCCAGGCGAAGCTGGAGGCGGACGCGGCCGCCGCCTACGGGGGCTGACGCCATGACGTCGGCCACGGCGGCGGGGACCGGACCGGCCCCCGAGGGCCCACCGGTCCCCGCCGCCCCCAAGGCACCCACGTCGCGCAAGAGCGTGACCGGCACCCGGAAGTCCGTGGCGGCGCTGTTCCTGCTGCCCGCGCTGGTGCTGCTCGGCGCGCTCGTGGTCTACCCGATCGGGTACTCGCTGATCCGCAGCTTCTACGACCAGTCCGGCGACTCCTTCGCCGGGTTCGACAATTACGAGACGCTGTTCACCGACGACGGCATCCGCACCGCCCTGAAGAACAACGTCATCTGGGTGGTGTTCGCGCCGACGGTCGCCACCGCGCTGGGCCTGATCTTCGCGGTGCTGACCGAACGCATCCGCTGGGGCACGGCGTTCAAGCTGGTCGTCTTCATGCCGATGGCCATCTCGATGCTCGCGGCCGGCATCATCTTCCGGCTGGTGTACGACCAGGACCCGGACAAGGGCGTCGCCAACGCGGTGTGGGTCGGAGTGCACGACACGTTCGCCGAGTCGTCGGCGTTCCCGAAGGCGCACCCGGGCCGCGACTCGCCGCTGAAGCCCGCGGGCGGCGGCGCGTTCATCACGAAGCAGCCGGTCAGCGCGGGCACCCCGGTCGTCCTGCCGCTGGTGGGCGTCGCCCCCGACCTGATGCCCGACGGCGCGCGGAAGGCCGCGACCGCCGAGCCCGCGGACGGGAAGGTCACCGGCACCACCTGGCAGGACTTCACCCGCGGCAAGGGCGTCGGCAAGCTCGGCGGCGTCGACGCGGCCGAGCTGGGCTACGCCGGGATGAAGATCGAGGCGGTCAAGGACGGCGAGGTCGTCGCGTCGGCCACGGCGGCCGGGGACGGCACGTTCACGCTGCCCGCGGCGGCCGACGGGGCGCTGCTCAGACTGCCCGCCGACAACTTCAAGGAGCCGTACAACGGCCTGAACTGGCTCGGCCCCTCCCTGGTCACCCCGGCGATCATCGGATCGTACGTGTGGATGTGGGCGGGCTTCGCGATGGTGCTGATCGCGGCGGGACTGGCCGGGATGCCCCGGGAGCTGCTGGAGGCCGCCCGGGTGGACGGCGCCAACGAGTGGCAGGTCTTCCGACGGGTCACGGTGCCGCTGCTCGCCCCGGTCCTCGCGGTCGTGGCGGTCACCCTGATGATCAACGTGCTGAAGGTCTTCGACCTGGTCTTCATCATCGCCCCGGGCTCCTCCCAGGACGACGCGAACGTGCTCGCCCTGGAGCTGTACCGCAAGGGCTTCGCCTCGGACCAGCCGGGCGTCGCCAGCGCCATCGCGGTGTTCCTGCTGCTCCTGGTCATCCCGGTGATGTGGTTCAACGTACGGCGACTGAGGCGGGAGGTGCGGCGATGACCGCGGACGCGGGTTCCGTCATCCCGGCGGCGACACAGCCGCCCGAGACGGTCGTCAAGGCCAGGCAACCGCTCGGGTCCCGGCTCGCCGAGGCCGTCAGCGGCGGACTCGTGCGGGTGTTCCTGATCGTGGTGGGCCTGTTCTGGCTGGTCCCGACGATCGGGCTGCTGCTGTCCTCGCTGCGCACGCCCGAGGACATGGCGGCGAGCGGCTGGTGGAAGGTCTTCACCGAGCCGTCGCAGCTCACCTTCCGGAGCTACGAGGAGCTGCTCAAGAACGGCGACATCACCTCGTCCCTCCTCAACACGGCGCTGATCACCGTCCCCGCGACCGTCCTGGTCGTGGTCATCGGGGCGCTGGCCGGCTACGCCTTCGCGTGGATGGAGTTCCCGGGCCGCGACTGGTGGTTCCTGGCCGTGGTCGGGCTGCTCGTCGTGCCCGTGCAGGTCGCCCTGATCCCGATCGCCGAACTCTTCGGCAAGATCGGCCTGTTCGGGTCGATGCTCGGCGTGATCCTCTTCCACGTCGGTTTCGGTCTGCCGTTCGCGGTGTTCCTGCTGCGGAACTTCTTCGCGGAGATCCCGCGGGAGCTGCTGGAGGCGGCCCGGCTGGACGGCGCGGGTGAACTGCGGCTGTTCGCACGGGTGGTGATGCCGCTCGGCGGGCCCGCGATCGCGAGCCTGGGCATCTTCCAGTTCCTGTGGGTGTGGAACGACATGCTGGTCGCGCTGATCTTCTCGGACTCCGGGAGCCAGCCGATCACGGTCGCCCTGCAGACCCAGGTACGGCAGTTCGGCAACAACATCGACGTGCTGGCGCCGGGCGCGTTCATCTCCATGGTGATCCCGCTGGCCGTGTTCTTCGCGTTCCAGCGGCAGTTCGTCTCCGGCGTCATGGCGGGCGCCGTCAAGTAGCCGCCGCGACACCACTCGTGAGGGGGCGGGCCGGTCACCGGCCCGCCCCCTCATCCGTACGGGCACAACGTCCCCCGAATGCCCCGGGGACCGTAACCAAGCCGCTTCACCGGCCGTTGCCGGGCCGAACGCCCGCACCGATCCCGCCGACCGATGGATGTCCCCGTGCCCAGGTTCAGTGTCATCGTTCCCGCGTACCAGGTGCAGGCGTATCTGCACGCGTGCCTGGAGTCGGTGCTGGCCCAGTCGTACCCGGACTTCGAACTGATCGTGGTCGACGACTGCTCGCCGGACGCCTGCGGCGCGATCGCCGACGAGTTCGCGGCCCTCGACCCGCGCGTCCGCGTCGTACGCCTGCCGCGCAACGAGGGCCTGGGCCCCGCCCGCAACGCCGGGATGGAACGGGCGGGCGGCGACTACCTGGTCTTCCTCGACGGCGACGACACCCTCGTCCCGCACGCGCTGCGCGGCATCGCCGACCGGATCAAGGAGACGGGCGAGCCGGACGTCCTGGTCTACGACTACGCGCGCACGTACTGGACCGGCGAGACCGTCCGCAACCAGGCGGCCGCGCACCTCACCGAGCAGGGCCCGGCGCCGTTCCGGCTCGCCGACCGGCCGGGGCTGCTGAGGCTGCTGATGGTGGCCTGGAACAAGGCGGTGCGGCGGGAGTTCGCCGTGCGCGAGGGCTTCGCCTTCCCGCCGGGCTACTACGAGGACACGCCGTGGACGTACCCGGTCCTGATGACGGCGGGCTCCGTCGCCACCCTGGACCGGGTCTGCGTCCACTACCGGCAGCGCCGGCGGGGCAGCATCCTGGGCACGCCCGGCGAGCGGCACCTGGACGTCTTCGCCCAGTACGACCGCGTCTTCGCGTTCCTCGAGGCCCGCATGGAGACGCACCCGGAGTCGCGCGAGGAGCTGGCCCGCTGGCGGCCGGTCCTGTACCGCCGCATGGCCGACCACCTGACGACGGTGTACACCCGCCCCGACCGCCTCCCGCGTTCCCTGCGCGCCGAGTTCCTGCGCCGGGCCCGCGTCCACTGCCGCCGCTACCGGGTCCCCGGCGCCCGGGCCCCGCTGCCCGTCCGCCTGCGCCACGCCCTGCTCCGCCTCGGCCTGCGCCGCACCTACGGCGCGCTGCGGCTGGCGTCGGCCCTGCGCCGCCGTGCCGCGAGGGCCGGCACGAGGCTGGCGCGCGCCGCCCGGGCCGGGCTCCTGCGCCTGCACTACCGCGTCCAGCGCTGCCTCCCGCTCCGCGCCGACCGCGCCGTCTTCGCCGTCGAGGGGCACCGGGGGTACGGCCGCGACCCGGGCGCGCTGGAGGAGGCGTTCCGCCGCGTCGCGCCGCACGTGCGCACGGCGTGGGCCGCCGACCGGGTGCACCACCACACCGTCCCGCCCGGCACCCGCCGCCTGGCCCCGGGTACGGCCGCCCACTGGACCGCCCTGGCCCGCTCCCGCTACCTGGTGTGCGACGCCGCCTTCGACGCGGGCCTGGTCAGGCGCCGGGGGCAGGTCCTCGTCCAGACGCAGGCCGGGACCCCCCTCAAGCACATGGGCCTGGACCTCCAGGAGCGCCCGGCCGCCGCCCGGGGCACCGACTTCGCCGCGCTGCTGCGCGAGGCCGGCTCCTGGGACTACGTGGTCTCCGCCAACCGCCACTCCACCCTGACCTGGGAACGCGTCCACCCGGGCGGCTGGACCACCCTGGAGTGCGGCCAGCCGCGCACCGACGTCCTCCAGCGGGCGACGGCCGCGGACGTGGCCCGGCTGCGCGAGACCCTCGGCATCCCCGAGGGCACGGTCGCGATCCTGTACGCACCCACCCACCGCGACTACCGGCGCACCCAGCGCGCCGCCCTGGACCTGGAGCGCGTCGTGCGCCGCCTCGGCCCGCGCTTCACGGTGCTGGCCCGCGCCCACCCCCGCCACTGCGGCCCCCTCGCCGCGTCCGGCGGCCGGGTGCTGGACGTCGGCGACCATCCGCACGTCGAGTCGCTGTGCCTGGCCTCGGACGCCCTGGTCACCGACTACTCGTCCCTGATGGTCGACTACGCGGGCCTGGACCGCCCGATCGTGATCCACGCGTACGAGGCGGAGGCGTACGAGGCGGCCCGCGGCACCTACGTCGACCTGCGGTCCTTCCCGCCGGGCGCGATCGCGCGGGACGAGGACGAGCTGATCGGCCTGTTCGCGAGCGGCGAGTGGCACGGCGCCCGGTCGGCGCGGCTGCGGGCCGCCTTCCGCGAGCGGTTCTGCCCCTACGACGACGGCCGGGCCGCCGAACGCGTCGTGCGCCGGGTCGTCCTGGGCGAGACGGACCTGCCGCCGGTCGTCCCGCTCGCCGAGCGCCGCCCCGCGCCCTCGGCCGCGGCCGCCCTCGCCCGCACCCCGCTGGCCACGGTGCCGCAACCCGCGGGCCCCCGCACCGTCACCGACAGCCTCTGAACACCGTTTGTCCATCGGGAGCCCCCGGGCCCCCGTCCGGCGAGCGAACGAAGAGAAAGAGCAGTATGCCCCGCTTCAGCATCATCGTCCCGTCCCATGGGGTCGCGGGGCGGCTCTCCCAGGCACTGGACTCGGTCCTCGGCCAGTCCTTCGGCGACTTCGAGCTGATCCCCGTCTGCGACGGCCCGGACGGCAGCGCCGCCGACGTCGCCGGGGAGCACGCCGTGCGGGACTCCCGGGTGACGCCCGTGCACGCGCCGCCGTCCGCCGGTCTCGCCGGGGCCCGCAACGCCGGGATGCGGGCGGCGACCGGCGCCTACCTGCTGTTCCTCGACGGCGACGACGTCCTGGTGCCGGGCGCGCTGGCGGCCCTCGACGCACGCCTCGCGGACACCGGCGGCGTCGACGTCCTGTACGTCGAGTACGAGCGCGTGCCCTGGTGGGAGGGCGAGGCCACCAACCCGGCCGCCCCGCTGCTCGCCAAGGCCCCGGACGGCGCCTTCGCCCCCGAAAGCGCCCCGCAGCTGACCGGTGTGCACCTGCCCGCCTGGAGCGCGGTGCACCGCCGTACCTTCCTCACCGAGCGCCGCCTCGACTTCCCCGCCGGGCACTACACGGACGTCGGCTTCGGCGCCCGGGTCGCGGCGCGCGCCGAGCGGGTCGCGGTGCTGCGCGAGGTGGTCGTACGGCACCGGGTGCGGCGCCAGGGCAACCGGCTGAACCTGCCCGGCGAGCACCACGCCGACCTGCTCGACCAGGTCGAACTGGCGCTCACGCACGCCGCCGAGCTGGGCCTGCCGGCCGAGCGGCGCGGCCCGCTGTTCGAGCAGCTCTTCGCGGCGGTCCTGAAGACGGCCGCCCATCCCCGGCGCCTGACCGGCCGGGGGCGGCGTGCCTTCTACCGCCGGGCGAGCCGCCTCTACCGGCGCCACCGCCCCGCGGGCTTCCGGCCGCCGGGCGGACGGCTCGGCGTGCAGCACCGGCTGCTGGCGTCCGGGTCGTACACCGGCTTCCGCGCGCTGCGCGCCGCCAACCGGGGCGCGAGCGGCCTGCTGCGCCGCCTGCCGTGGCCGCGCGGGCTGCGCACCCGTCTGCGCTACCGCCGTCAGCTGCGCCGCCCGCTGGATGCGAACCTCGTCGTGTACTGCGCCTACTGGGGCCGCGGCTACGCCTGCAACCCGGCCGCGATCCACGCCAAGGCCCGCGAACTCGCCCCGCACCTGCGGTCGGTGTTCCTGGTGGAGCCCGACCAGGCGCACACCGTGCCCGAGGGCGTCGACCACGCCGTCATCGGCGGCCGGCGGTACTGGGAGGTGCTGGCCCGCGCGAAGTACCTGGTGAACAACGCCAACTTCGCCGAGGGCGTCGTCAAGCGCCCCGGCAGCGTGCACGTGCAGACGCAGCACGGCACGCCGCTGAAGACGATGGGCGTGGACCAGTCGACGTACCCGGTGGTGGCGGCGGCCACCGGCAGCTTCACCAAGCTCCTCGCCCGGGTGGACCGCTGGGACTTCAACCTGTCCGCGAACCGGCACTCCACCCAGATGTGGGAGCGCGCCTTCCCGGGCTCCTACGAGCACCTGGAGTACGGCTATCCGCGCAACGACGTCTACTGCGCGGCGACCGCCGAGGACGTGGCCCGCGTCCGGCGCGAACTGGGCGTCCCGGAGGGGAAGACGGCGGTCCTGTACGCGCCCACGCACCGGGACTGGGAGACCGGCTTCGGCGCGGGCGGCCTGGACCTGGAGGCGTTCTGCGAGGCGGCCGGCGAGGACGTCGTGGTGCTGCTGCGCGCCCACTACTTCTACGACCGGGGCGGGAGCCGCGAACGCACCGGCCGGATCATCGACGTGACCGCGCACCGCTCCTCCGAGGACGTCTGCCTGGCCGCGGACGCGCTGGTCACCGACTACTCGTCCATCATGTTCGACTACGCCAACCTGGACCGCCCGATCGTCGTGTACGCCGAGGACTGGGACGTCTACCGGGAGACCCGCGGCGTCTACTTCGACCTGATGGCGGCGCCCCCGGGACCGGTGGCACGCACCCCGGAGGAACTGGCCCGCGTGTTCGCCGACGGCACCCACGCGGGCCCGGAGTCGACGGCGCTGCGGGCGGCCTTCCGGGAGCGGTTCTGCGCGTTCGACGACGGCCGGGCCGCCGAGCGCGTGGTGCGCCGGGTGCTGCTGGGCGAGCCGCCCGAGGCGCTGCCGCCGGTGATCCCGCTCGCGGAGCGCGTCCCGGCCCCCGCCGCCGCCACCCTCGTAAGGAGCTGACCCCGCCGTGCCCCGCTTCAGCGTCATCGTCCCCTGCTTCAAGGTGCAGGGCTTCCTGCGCGAGTGCCTCGACTCGGTCCTGGACCAGTCCTTCCGGGACATCGAGGTGATCGCCGTCGACGACTGCTCCCCGGACGGTTCGGGGGCGATCCTGGACGAGTACGCGGCCCGCGACGAGCGGGTGCGGGTGCTGCACCTGGAGGAGAACGTGGGCCTCGGCCGGGCCCGCAACGCCGGGATGCCGCACGCCACCGGCGACTACCTCTTCTTCCTCGACAGCGACGACACCCTCACTCCGGGCGCCCTGCGCGCCATGGCCGACCGGCTCGCGGAGACGGACGATCCGGACGTGCTGGTCTTCGACTACGCGCGCACCTACTGGTGGGGCGGCACCCGGCGCAATGTCCTGGCCCGGGTGCTCGCGGAGGCGGGCGACGGCACGTTCACGGCGGCCGGGCACCCCGAGATCCTCGACCTGCTGATGGTGGTGTGGAACAAGGTCTACCGGCGCGACTTCGTCGAACGGGAGGGCTTCACCTTCCCGCCCGGCTACTACGAGGACACGCCCTGGACCTTCCCGGTCATGTTCAGCGCGGAGCGGATCGCCGCCCTGGACCGGATCTGCCTGAACTACCGGCAGCGCCGCCAGGGCAACATCCTGTCCACCACCAGCCGCAAGCACTTCGACGTCCACGCGCAGTACGAGCGGGTCTTCGCCTTCCTCGACGCCCGCCCCGCACTGGCGGCCCGGTGGCGGCCGTTCCTGCACGCCAAGATGGGCGAGCACTGCCTGGACATCCTGTCCAAGCCGGACCGGCTGCCGCCGTCCGACCGGGCGGAGTTCTTCCACCGCACCGCCGAGATGTTCCGCGCGTACCGGCCGGAAGGCGCGTCGGTCCCGGCCGAACTGCGGGTGCTGGAGGGGTCGTACGCCGCCTACCGGCTGCGCCGGCAGACCGGGAGGGCCGCGCGGGAGGCGGAACGCCGGACCCGGCAGGCGCGGGGCGCGGTCGCGGGCCGGGCCCGCCGGGTCGCCGCCGCGCTCCCCCGCCGTCGCGTGGACCCCGACCTCGTCGTGTACTCGGCGTTCTCCCACCGGGGCGTGCTCGGCGACCCCGCCGCGATCCACCGCGCGGCCCGCGAACTCGCGCCGCACCTGCGCGGGGTGTGGGTGGTGCGGGACGAGGAGTGCGCGGCGGACCCCGCCCTGCTGCCGCCGGGCACCGAGCACGTGATCCTGGGCAGTGCCGCCTACCGCCGGGTGACCGAACGGGCCGCGTTCCTCGTCAACAACGTCAACTGGCCCGGCACGGTGGCCAAGCGGGACGGCAGCGTCCACATCCACACCCACCAGGGCACCCCGCTCAAGTACATGGGCGTCGACCTGCTGGGCAGGCCCGGCGCCCGGCACGGCCTGGACGTGCCGCAGATGCTGCGCCGGGCCGACCGCTGGGACCACAGCCTGGTCGCGGGCCGGTACGCGGAGCGGATCTGGGAGCGGGCCTACCCCTGCCACTTCACCTCCGCGCGCACCGGCAGCCCGCGCAACGACGTCCTGGTCAACGCCGGTCCCGAGGACGGCCGCCGGGTCCGCGAGCGGCTCGGCGTCCCCGAGGACCGCACCGTCGTGCTGTACGCGCCGACCCGCCGCGAGTACCGGCGCGGCGGGCTCGTCGAACGCCTCGACGTGGCCCGGCTCGCCGCCGACCTCGGCGAGGGCCACACCCTGGTGGTGCGGCTGCACCCGTCGCTGGCCACCGGCCCGGCGCGGGGCCTCGGCCTCGCGGAGCTGCACCGGCGGGGCGTGCTGATCGACGCGACGGACGAACCGCACGTGGAGGACCTGATGCTCGCCTCCGACCTGCTGATCACCGACTACTCCGCCCTGATGTTCGACTACGCCCTCCTGGACCGGCCGATCCTGGTCCACGCCGACGACTGGGGCCCGTACACGGCGACCCGCGGCACGTACTTCGACATCACCGAGGAGGCACCCGGGCACGTCTCGCGCTCCTACCGGGAGCTGGCGTGGCTGCTGGCGTCGGGGGCGTGGCGGGACGAGGAGGCGGCCCGGCTGCGGGCGTCCTTCCGGGCCCGGTACTGCGAGTACGAGGACGGGAGGGCCGCCGAGCGGGTGGTGCGGACGCTGCTGCTCGGCGAGCGGATGCCCGCCCCGGAGCCGTCCGGTGTCCCCGGTGCCCGCGCCGTCCCCTCCGGACGCGACCTGCTGCCCTCCACATGAGACCCCGCCGCCCGCTTATGGGCGTGCTGCTCCTGGCCGCCGTGTTCGCCGTGCTCCAGCTGGCGAACGTCACCGGCCGGGACACGCCCGACACCAGGAACTACCTGTCGTACGCCCTGAGTCTGACCGGGGAGAGCAAGCACGCGGCGGCGACCGCCACCATCGACTACGTGTGCGCGAGCCGGGCGGAGCGGGCCCGCCGGGGCCAGAGCGTGCACGTGGTCCGCTTCCACCGCCCCGATCCCACCGGCGAGGTGCTGGCCGAGTGCCGGGAGCAGGAGTGGGCGGTGGTCCGGCCGCGGCTGGCGGCCGGGCAGACCGGCGGGCACACGGTGCCGTACATGTCGGAGCGCTTCATGGCGATCTTCGAGGCGCGGCCGGGCTATCCGGCGTTCCTGGTGCCGTTCGTCCTGGCCTTCGGGGTGACGTGGGGCCTGTGGGCGGCGGGGGTCGTGATCGCGGGCGCGGGCGGCGTCCTGGTCTTCCTGATCCTGCGGACCCTGTCCGTGCCGGTGCCGCTCGCCCTGGCCGGGCAGGCGCTGTACTACGCGCTGCCGTGCGGGACGACCGCGATGCGCCCGATGACCGAGGGCCTGCTGATGGCGCTGACCCTGGCGGCGGTCTGGGGCTGCGCACTGGTGCTGCGGGCGGGGCGGCACCGGACCGGCCTTGCGGTGGTCGCCGGCTCGCTGACCGCCCTGTTCACGGTCAAGCACTCCCAGGCGCTGTTCCTCGGCCTGTGCCTGGCGGCGGCCGGCGGGGTGATCGCCCTGCGGCGGTACCGGCGGCGGCGTCGGCGGCTGCGGGGGCGGGGCGGCCCGGCGTCCCGGGACGTGCTGGCGCTCGCGGCCGTGGGCCTGGCCGGCGCGGCCGCGACCCTGCTGCTGGCGCGGCTGCTGCACTACCCGTCCGAGGCGGACAGCCTCCAGGACCTGCTCACCGACCACTTCAACCGCCCCGACCGGGAGCACCCGTGGCCGGAGTTCTGGCAGTTGCAGGGCAACTTCTGGGTGGAGTGGCTGCGCAGGCAGGCGTGGCAGCCGCTGTTCGCGGCGGCGCTGGCCGCCGGGGCGTGGGGTGCGCTGCGGCGCGGGGGCGCGGTCGGCGGCTTCCTGGTCGCGGCGGCGTGCACCGGCATCCTCACCCAGGCCGGGCACCCGGACATCAACATCTGGGGCGAGCGGCTGATCGTGCTGGCGTGGCTGCTGCCGGTGGTGGGGGTGCCGCTGCTGCTGGCGCCCGCGGTGCGGGGCGGCCGGGTGCCGCTGCCGGCGCAGGGACAGCCGGACCGGGCGGGCGCGGTCGGCTGAGCATCGGCTACCCGGGTGACTTGGGCCGCTGAGGGATTGACGGGGGCGACCCCACCGGGAACATACGCCAAATGTCCCGAATGCCCCATACTCCCGCTGCTTCGTGAGCGCCGGCGTCCTCGTCCGGCGCCCGGTGCGCGGCGCGACGGCGCTGCGCGGCGGACGCGTCTGGCGTCCCAGCCCTTACCAGGCCGCCGGCTTCCTCTTCTTCCTCGTGATGACGCTGGCGTACTGGGCGGTACCTCTGTGCTGCGACGCCGGGCAGCACGCGGCCGTCGTCGAGCGCCTGAAGGAGAACCTCCTCCACCCCCGGCATCCGATGGCCGACCTGCCGGGTGCGGGCAGCGCGTACTACTCGCCGTACGCGGTGGCCCAGGGCGCGTTCGCCGGGCTGACCGGGCTGGGCGGCTGGGAGGTGGTGCGGCTCGCCGGGCCGCTGAACCTGCTGGTGCTGCTGACCGGCATCGGCCGCTTCGTGCGGGTGCTGACCCCGCGGCCGTGGGCGCCGGTGCTCGCGCTGGGCGCGATGACGCTGCTGTGGGGCACCGAGCGGGCCTGGTGGAGCGGGTACCTCGGGCTGATGTCGATGACGGGCAACCTCGGCTACCCGTCGACGTTCGCGATCGGGCTCACCTTCTGGGCCTGGGCACTGACCGGCGCGCGGGCGCGGGACACGCGCCGGGTGCGGTACGTGGGGCCGAGCGGACTGCGCGGCCTGCCCGGATACGCGGGGCTCGGCGCCCTCTACGCCCTGATCCTCCTCGTCCACCCGATCACCTCGGTGGCGGCGGTGCTCGGCGCGGTGGCGCTGGTGGCCGGCTGGCAGCGCGGGTGGCGCGGGCCGGTCGCGGGACGGTGGGCGCTGACGGGCGCCGTGGCGGTGGGTGCGGCGGCCCTGTGGCCGTACTTCGACGTGTTCGCGCTGGCCGGCGACGGCAGCGTGGACGCGATGCACCGGGTCCTCTACCTCCACCTGCCCGGCGAGTTCTGGCTGGCCCTGCTGGGCCTGCCGGCCCTGTGGGCGCGCGGGCGGCGCTCGGCCCGGGACCCGCTGGTGCTGATGTTCGCGCTGGACTGCGCGGCGGTGGCGTACGGCTGGTTCAGCGGCCACTACACCTACGGCCGGATCCTCGGGCTCACGCTGGTGCCGCTCCAGTTCGCCCTGGCGGTGGAGCTGGCGGCACCCCGGCCGTGGGGGCGGTGGCGGGCGGCGCTGGGCTGGACGGCGACGGCCGGGGCGCTGCTCGGCTTCCTCACGGTGCACGCGGGGGCGGTGGTGCCGCGCGCGCTGGACCCGGTGGGCTTCGAGCAGCCGCCGAACTGGCCGACGTACGCGTGGGCGGCCCGGCACATCGGGCCCGGCGAGGTCGTGATCACCGACGGCTACTACGCCGGGCACGCCATCGCCGGGTACGGGCCGAACCTCGCGGCGCCGGCCTGGCCGGACCCGGCGCTGGACGAGCGGGAGCGCCGGCGGCGGGTGGCCGACGTCGAGGCGTACCTCGCGCCGGACTCGACCCGCGCCGAGCGCACCGCCGTCGCCCGCCGCCACCACGTCCGCTGGCTGCTGCTGACCCGCTGGCACCCGGTGCCCGAGGAGGCGGTGGTGGTGGCGTGGAGCGAACGGACGGGCGAGGTACTGGCGCGGGTCGGCTGACGGCCCCGGGAGGACTACTCGATGACGAGGTCGACCGGGATGTTGCCGCGGGTGGCGTTGGAGTAGGGGCAGACCTGGTGGGCCTGCTCGACCAGCTTGCGGCCGGTCTCCTCGTCGAGGCCCTCGGGCAGCTCGACCCGGAGGGTGACGGCGAGCGCGAAGCCCTCGCCCTGCTTGCCGATGCCGACCTCGGCGGTCACCGCGGCGTCGCTGACGTCGACCTTCGCGGCCCGGCCGACCACGCCGAGGGCGCTGCCGAAGCAGGCGGCGTACCCGGCGGCGAACAGCTGCTCGGGGTTGGTGCCCTCTCCGTTGCCGCCCATCTCGACGGGGATGCCGAGCTCGAGGTCGATCTTGCCGTCGGAGCTGACGGTGCGGCCGTCGCGACCGTGGGTGGCGGTGGCGGCGGCGGTGTAGAGCGCGTCCATGGGAGAACCGTCCCTTTCAGGAGGGGCTGCGTGCTGACATCGACAAGTAGAGCACTCAATCCAGTTGTGCGCAACTTAATAATGCGCAACTAGATTGGGAACAAGGTGCTGTCGGCTACCCTGGAACGCATGACCACGCCCGCAACCGACTGGCTCCGCCTGGACCAGCAGATCTGCTTCTCCCTGCACGCCGCGTCGCGCGCCTTCGGCAGCGTCTACCGCGTCGTCCTCAAGGATCTGGGGCTCACCTACTCGCAGTACCTGGTCATGCTGGTGCTGTGGGAACACGGCGAGCTGCCGGTGAAGAAGCTCGGCGAGCACCTGCGGCTCGACTCCGGCACGCTGTCCCCGCTGCTCAAGCGGCTGGAGGCGGCCGGTCTGGTCCGCCGTGAGCGCAGCGTGCGCGACGAGCGCTCGGTGGAGGTGCGGCTGACCGGCGAGGGCGCGGCGCTGCGCGAGCGGGCCGTCGAGGTGCCGCGCCGGATCTCCGCGGCGACCGGCCTGGACCTCGCCGAGGTCCAGGACCTGCACGCCCGCCTCGACCGGCTCACGGCGGCGCTGGACGCCTACGGCACCGATCCGGCCCCGGGACCGTCCTGACGGGTGCGGGCGCCCGGCCGGCGCCGCGATGACGGATCATGGCTACCAAGGACCACTGAACGAAGGGGACGGCCGAATGACCTGGCTGATCACCGGCGGCGCCGGATACATCGGGGCGCACGTCGTACGGGCGATGACCGAAGCGGGCGAGAAGGCCGTGGTCTACGACGACCTGTCCACGGGCATCGCCGAGCGCGTGCCCGACGGCGTCCCCCTGGTGGTGGGCTCGGTCCTGGACGGCGAGCGCGTGGCCCGCGCCCTGGCCGACCACTCCGTCACCGGCGTGGTGCACCTGGCCGCCAAGAAGCAGGTCGGCGAGTCGGTGGACCTGCCCCTGCACTACTACCGGGAGAACGTGGAGGGCCTGCGCGTCCTGCTGGACGCGGTCACGAAGGCCGAGGTCCCGTCCTTCGTCTTCTCCTCCTCCGCCGCCGTGTACGGCATGCCCGACGTCGACCTGGTGACCGAGGAGACGCCCTGCGTCCCGATGTCGCCGTACGGCGAGACCAAGCTGGCCGGCGAGTGGCTGGTCCGGGCCACCGGCAAGGCCTCCGGTCTGGCCACGGCGTCCCTGCGCTACTTCAACGTGGCGGGCGCGGCGAGCCCGGAGCTGGCCGACACCGGCGTCTACAACCTGGTCCCGATGGTCTTCGAGAAGCTGACGGAGTCCGCGGCCCCCCGGATCTTCGGCGACGACTACGCGACGCCGGACGGCACCTGCGTGCGCGACTACATCCACGTCGTCGACCTGGCCGAGGCCCACGTGGCGGCGGCCCGCGCCCTGCGGTCCTCCCCGGGCCGTGCCCTCACCCTCAACATCGGCCGGGGCGAGGGCGTCTCCGTCCGCGAGATGATCGACCGCATCAACGCCCTCACCGGCTACGACAAAGCCCCGACGGTCACGCCCCGCCGCCCCGGCGACCCGGCCCGCGTCGTCGCCTCGGCCGACCGCGCCGCCGTCGAGCTGGGCTGGAAGGCCAAGTACGACGTCGAGGACATGATCGGCTCCGCCTGGGCCGGCTGGGTACGGCTCCACCCGGAGGCGGCCCGGGACTGACGCCGGTCAGCGGGACGAGGAGACCTGCTCACGCACCCACGCCGGATCGGGATTGGTGTACGTCCGGCCCGCCACGAGCAGCGTGGGCACGGTCTCGTTGCCGTCGTTGGCCCCGCGCACCAGCTCCGCCCCGGCCTCGTCCCGCCAGATGTCGACCCAGTGCAACCGCCGCGCCTTCCGCCCCAGCCGGATGCGCAACCGCATGCAGTACGCACACCCCGGCCGCCAGAAGACGACCGGCCGCCCGTCGACGGCACTGCGCCGCCGCGCCTCCGACGCCCCGATCGACCTGGGGAACACCAGCGGCGAGGTCAGCCCCGCCAGCAGCACGAACACCAGCAGCAGCACGGCACCCGTCCCGGCACGCCCCTGCACGAACGGCCCGGCCGCGGCCCCCACTCCGGCGATCAGCAGCAGCACCGGGCCCGCCCACGCCCGCCTCATCGGGGCTGGTCCGGCGTCCCCCGGCGGCCGGCTTCCCGAGCGGCGTGCTCGATCCGGTCCCGGTACGCCTCCCACCACGCGGCATCCCCTTCCGGCACCCCTACGTTGTCCTCGCGCATCCCCACGGCGCCGTCCGTCAACTCCCGGACGATGTCGGCGTGACCGGCGTGCCGCTGGGTGTCCGCGATCACTCGGATCACGGCGTGCTGCAACGTCACCTCGTCCTCGCCCGCCGGCCACCACGGCACCTTGCCGACCGTGTCCAGCGCCAGCGCGTCGATCGTCGCGTCCGCGTGGGCCCACGCCCGGCGATACACCCCGACGACGTACTCGCGTGACTCGTCGGCGGTGACCCACATGTCCGCGTCGGCCTCGGCGCCCTCCTCCATCCAGGGCAACCGCTCCCCCGACGGCCGCCCGAAGACCTCACCGAGATAGC
Source organism: Streptomyces sp. CS113 (assembly GCF_002188365.1). Taxonomy (NCBI): domain Bacteria; kingdom Bacillati; phylum Actinomycetota; class Actinomycetes; order Kitasatosporales; family Streptomycetaceae; genus Streptomyces; species Streptomyces sp. CS113. The sequence continues at coordinate 5,286,110 of NZ_KZ195574.1, read as the reverse complement.
CCAGCTCCACGGTGGTGGCGTGCTTCACCAGCCCGAGCAGATTGGTACCGGTCGGCGTCGCCGGTCGCCGTATGTCGTACTCCGAGAGCCCTTCGAGCTTCCAGAGCAGCGCGTCGCGGGCGGACTGGAGGTAGAAGTGGAGGGTGGCCTTGGGATCTGTCGGGATCATGGGGCCAGTGTGCCGTCCGGTGGCGCGTCACAGGGCGACGAGGCCGGCCGTCGTCTCCTTGAAACCGCAGGCGTCGAAGTAAAACGCGCGCAGGTGGTCCTCGAAGTCGACGTGCAGCCACTCGCAGCCCGCCGCGCGGGCCCCCTCGGCGGCGACCGCAACGAGTCGAGCGCCGACGCCGCGCGACCGGAGGTGCCGGGCCACCGCCGTGTCCGAGAGGAAGGCGTGCGCTCCGCCGTCCCAGGCGACGTTGACGAAGCCGACCAGCGAGCCGTCCTGATGCGCGCAGACCCAGCCAAGGCTGTGCCGCTCCAACTGGGCGCGCCAGTCGGTCTCTTCGACCGGGTGGCCGAAGGCTTCGGCGTGCAGTGCGTTCAGGGAGCCGTTGTCGACGTCTCCCCGCCACAGGTAGGTGGTCGTCACCGCCCGATCGTACGTCGCCGGGTGCGGCCCGGCGCTCGCCCGGAAGCCGCGTTCGCGCGCACGCGGCCCCGGTGACGACGCACACTGCCGACATGGACCAAGAAGGCAGTACCTACGACCTGTTACTCATCGGCGGCGGCTCGGGCGTCGGCAAGAGCACCGTCGGCTGGGAGGTGTCCGCGCTGCTGCGGCGGGCCGGAACGGCGCACTGTCTGATCGAGGGGGACGGCATGGACCAGATCCACCCCGCGCCGGACGGCGACCCGCACCGTACGGCGATCACCGAGCGGAACATCGCCGCGGTGTGGGCGAATTACGCGGCGCTCGGACAGCGCCGGCTGATCTACACCAACACCGTGAGCATCCTCGAGGCGCCGATGATCGGGCGGGCCATGGGCGGGGACGAGGTCAGGGTCACCTGTGTGCTGCTGACCGCCGACGAGGCCACCGTGCGGCAACGGCTCGCCGTACGCGAGGGGGGGTCGCAGCTCGGCGTCCACATCGAGCGGAGCCTGCGCGCGGGGCGGCGGCTCGCCGAGGAGGCTCCGGTGGGCACGGTGCGGGTGCCGACCGACGGCCGGGCGGTGCCGGACATCGCGGCGCAGGTGGTCCGGCTCACCGGCTGGTGAGGCGGGCGCGGCGCCTACAGCGGTCGCACGAAGCGCGCCCGCCACTGCGGCGACGGGTCCGAGCCCAGCGCCGACCAGTACTCGCGGCCGCCGGTGATCCGCCCGTCCCGGACGGTCCACAAGGACACGGCCCGGTGGACGCCCATCGACTCGTGCGGGACCTCCACCTCCGAGACCACGGTCCCGCCCTCGGCCACGACGCGTATCACCTCGATCGACCAGCCCTCCGGATACTCCGCGTTGACGCTCACGAAGTCGGCGCGGCCCTCGATCCGCTCCGCGCTGACCGGCCACTCCACCACCAGGTCGGCGGCGAGCAGCGCGCCGAGACCCTCCCAGTCGCGGGCCTGCATGCGGGCCCAGAACTCCCGCACGAGCGCGGCGGGTTCCACAGCTTCTGAAGGTTCCACGGACGGTGTACGTGTCATGGGCGCAGCTTGGCAGGCGGCACTGACATCCGCGCTCCGGCGCTGCTCAGAGCGCCTTCAGGCCCTCCGCCGTGGCGCGGGCCAGCGATCCCAGGTACCCCTTCGGCAGCTTCGGGCTGCGGACGACCACCGCGCGCCAGTACAGCGGACCCGAGATCAGGTCGAGGGCGAGGTCGGTGTCGAGGGCGGGATCGAGTTCGCCGCGTTCGGCCGCCGCCGCGAGGATCCGGCTGGCAACGCCGTCCTGGCCCTCCCGCAGGGTCTTCTGAAGCGCCTCGGCGATGTCCGGGTTGCGGGCCGCCTCCGCCTGGAGGTCGGGGATGACCTGCGAGGCCACCGGGTGGCGCAGGGCGCGGGAGGTCACCTCGTACAGCAGCCGCAGGTCGCCCTCCAGGGAACCGGTGTCCGGCGCGGGCAGGCCCTGTACGGCGAGGGCGGAGACGAGGTCGAGCACCAGGTGCAGCTTGGAGCGCCAGCGCCGGTAGACGGCGGTCTTGCCGACGCCCGCGCGGCGCGCGATGCCCTCGATGGACATCCGGGCGTAGCCGACCGCCGCCAGTTCCTCGAAGACCGCCGCCCGGATGGCCTCCGTCACGTCCTCGCGGAGCACCGCCGCCCCCGCGGGGGCCCGGCGGCGCGGGCGCGGCGTCGGCTCGTCGGCGGCGGCGTTGGTCGTCATGCGGGCCAAGCATAGGGCGTCACGACGAAACGGTTGCGTTCCGGCGTCGCCACGCCCTACGCTCACGTTACGACGATACGGTGCCGTCCCGACGTAAGTGAACACACACGGTCACCCAGGTGAACGACGGGCGTCGCCCTCTCGCCCCCTCCCCCGAGCGAAAGCACCGGATGTGAGCCAGGTCCTCGACCCCCCACCCCCGACCCGGGCATCGGCCCAGGCCGCCCCCGCCACCACCACCGCCACCGCGCCCGGCCCCGCCGGAGCCGACCACGACCTCGCGGCGCTCGCCGCCCGGCACGGGCTGTCGGTCAGCGGTGCCCGCCCCTCCCTGCCCCAGTACGTCCGTCAGCTGTGGGCGCGCCGGCACTTCATCGGCGCCTTCTCCACCGCCAAGCTCACCGCCCAGTACAGCCAGGCCAAGCTGGGCCAGGTCTGGCAGGTGATGACGCCCCTGCTCAACGCGGCCGTGTACTACTTCATCTTCGGCATGCTGATGAACACCAGCCGCGGCGTGGAGGACTTCGTCCCGTTCCTGGTCACCGGCGTGTTCGTGTGGACGTTCACGCAGAGTTCGATCATGGCGGGCACCCGGGCCATCTCCGGCAACCTCGGCCTCGTGCGCGCCCTGCACTTCCCGCGGGCGGCGCTGCCGGTGTCGTTCTGCCTCCAGCAGCTCCAGCAGCTGCTGTTCTCGATGGCGGCGCTGGTCGTGATCCTGCTGGCCTTCGGTGTGCCGCCCGCCCCGTCCTGGGTGCTCGCGGTCCCGGCGCTGGTGCTCCAGTTCCTGTTCAACGCGGGCGTGGCGATGGTCATGGCCCGGGTGGGGTCGAAGATCCCCGACATGGCCCAGCTGATGCCGTTCCTGCTGCGCACCTGGATGTACGCCTCGGGCGTCATGTTCAGCATCCACCACATGACCGGCCCGGACAGCGGCCTGCCGTCCTGGGTGGGCACCGCCCTCCAGCTCAACCCCGCCGTCGTCTACATCGACCTGATGCGCTTCGCGCTGATCGACAGTTTCGGCGGGGGCCAGCTGCCGCCCCACGTGTGGGCGCTCGCGGTGGGCTGGGCCCTGGTCGCCGGGATCGGCGGCTTCATCTACTTCTGGAAGGCCGAGGAGACGTACGGTCGTGGCTGACACCCCCGCTGACAACACCCCCGCTGACAGCACGCTCGCCGACAGCACCCCCGCCGAGCGCGTGCCCACCGTCGTCGCCGACGGCGTCGACATCGTCTACCGGGTCAACGGCACCGGGGCCGGCCGCGGCTCCGCGACCGCCGCCCTCAACCGCATCCTGCGCCGCAAGAAGACCGAGAAGGCCGCCGGAGTACGCCGGGTGCACGCCGTGAAGAACGTGTCCTTCGTGGCGTACCGCGGCGAGGCCATCGGCCTGATAGGCACCAACGGTTCGGGCAAGTCGACGCTGCTCAAGGCGGTCGCCGGCCTGCTCCCGGTGGAGAACGGCCGGATCTACACCGACGGGCAGCCCTCCCTGCTCGGCGTCAACGCCGCCCTGATGAACGACCTCACCGGCGAGCGCAACGTGTACCTCGGCGGCCTGGCGATGGGCATGTCCCGCGCGCAGGTCAAGGAGCGGTACCAGGAGATCGTCGACTTCTCGGGGATCAACGAGAAGGGCGACTTCATCACCCTGCCGATGCGCACGTACTCCTCCGGCATGGCGGCCCGGCTGCGGTTCTCCATCGCCGCCGCCAAGGACCACGACGTCCTCCTCGTCGACGAGGCCCTGGCCACCGGCGACCGCTCCTTCCAGAAGCGCTCCGAGGAACGCATCAGGGAGCTGCGGCAGCACGCCGGCACGGTGTTCCTGGTCAGCCACAGCAACAAGTCCATCCGCGACACCTGCGACCGGGTGCTGTGGCTGGAGCGCGGCGAGCTGCGCATGGACGGGCCGACGGAGGAGGTCCTGAAGGAGTACGAGAAGTTCACCGGCGGTCCGGACCGCGGGGCGAAGCCCAAGGCGGCGCCCAAGCCCGCCGCCAAGGCCAAGGCGGCCGCCTGAGCGCCCCGTCCCCCGGAAGGCCCACTCACCGCCCTCCCGATTCATCCTTTTGCCCGATCGATGTCACTATGACCGAATAGAAAACGACCCACAGGAGTGCTCCGGGAGCGACCAAGCGAAGGCCGAGGCGAAGGAGTCCCCGCGATGCCCGAGACGGTCCCCGACCCGTTCGCCGAGACGGCCCCCGATCCGTTCGCCGAGACGGCCCCCGCCCTCAGCGTCGTCGTCCACGGCCGCAACGTCCAGGACCACCTGCCCGACCTCCTCGACTCCCTGGACGCCCACCCCCTGACCGGCGTCGAGGTGATCGTCGCCGCCGCCGGGGACTGGGCGCGGGAGGTCGCCGAGCGGCACGCCCCCGCCTTCACGGTGCTGCCCCTGCCGGACGGGGCCGGCGACGCCGCGGGCCGCTCGGCGGGGGCGGCCCGGGCACGGGGCAGGTGGCTGCACTTCGTGCACGCCAAGGACGGGCTGCCCGTCGGCGCCGCACCCGCCGTCGCCGAGCGCGTCGGCGGCCTGCCCGACACCGTGGACGTCCTGCTCCTCGACCACGTCCGCAGCTCCTGGCGGGCCTCCGGCCTGCCCTCCCCCGACGGCCCCCGCCTCGCCCGCGCGGGCCGCGCCGACCTCGCCCTCGACGACCGCGCGGCGCTGCTCCGGCTGACCCCGCTGCTCGGCAACCGCGCCGTGCGCGCCGGCTTCTGGCGGGCCCGTGAACGGCTCCTGACCACCGAGGACGAGCCCTTCGCCGCATACGCCGCGCTGCTGCTCGCCGACCGCGTCGCCTGCCTGCCGCACCCGGCCTACGAAGACCGCCGGCTGCGCCCCGAGAGCCTCCCGCCGCCCACGCCGGCCGACCGGTACGCGCTGGTCGACCGCTACGAGGCGCTCCTCGGCCTCACCGCCGACCGGCCCGCCGTCCACGGCGTCCTGTACGACCTGATGATCCGCGACTGCCTGCGCACCTTCGCCCGCGCCGGGATGCCGGACGACGTGGCGCGGGAGTTCTTCCACCGGGCGTCCGTGACCGCCCGGCGCCACCGCCCCGAGGGGCTCCGGCGCCCGGCCGGTCTGGAGGGCGTACGCCGGTCGCTCCTCGAGGAGGACGCCTACGGCAAGTACCGCGCCCTCCAGACCGCCAGCCACGCCCGCCGCGGGGTGCGCTCCGCCGCGCGCACCGGCAGGCGCCGGGCCGGGACCCGGCTGCGCACCCTCCAGTACCGCGGCGCCCTGGCCCGCCCGGTCGACCCGCACCTCGCGGTCTTCTCCGCGTACTGGAACCGCGGGGTGGCCTGCAACCCGGCCGCGATCGCCGCCAAGCTCGCCGAACTCGCCCCGAGCGTCCACCCCGTGTGGGTGGTCAGCGCCGCGGGCGCCGCCCTGCTGCCGCCCGGCACCGACCACGTCGTGCCCGGCACCCGCCGCTACTGGGAGGTGCTGGCCCGCGCCAAGTACCTGGTCAACAACGTCAACTTCCCGGACGCGGTGGTCAAACGCCCCGGCACCGTCCACCTCCAGACCCACCACGGCACCCCGCTCAAGCGCATGGGCGTGGACCAGCTGCCGTACCCCGCCGCCGCCCACGGCCTGGACTTCCAGGCCCTCCTGGAACGCGTCGACAAGTGGGACTTCAGCGTCTCCGCCAACAGCCACTCCACGCGCATGTGGCAGCGGGCCTACCCGTCCCGCCACGTCTCCCTCGACCACGGCTATCCGCGCAACGACGTGTACTACACCGCCGGCCCCGCCGAGGTCCGCGCGGCCCGCGAGCGCCTCGGTATCGCGCCCGGCCGCCGCGCGGTCCTCTACGCGCCCACCCACCGCGACTACGAGGCCGGCTGGACCCCGCGCCTCGACCTCGCCGCCCTCGCGGACCGGCTCGGTGAAGAAACGGTTCTGCTGGTGCGTGCCCACTACTTCTACGACGGTGCGTCCTCCCCGTACGGCTCCTCCGCACCGCTGGCGGGCCTGCGCCGCACCGGCCGCCTCGTCGACGTCTCCGCCTACGAACCCGTCGAGGAACTGTGCCTGGCCGCCGACGCGCTGGTCACCGACTACTCGTCGATCATGTTCGACTACGCCAACCTCGACCGCCCGATCGTCATCCACGCCGACGACTGGGAGACCTACCGCACCACCCGCGGCGTCTACTTCGACCTGATGGCCGAGGCCCCCGGCCCGGTCGCCCGCACCCAGGCGGAGCTGACGGAGATCCTCACCACCGACGCCTGGCACGACGAGCGCGCCACGAAGGCACGGGCCGCCTTCCGGCGCCGGTTCTGCGAGTACGACGACGGCCACGCCGCCGAACGCGTCGTACGCCGGGTCTTCCTCGGCGAGGACGAACGGACCCTGCCCCCGGTCCTGCCGGTCGAGGACCGCACCCCGGCCCCGAGCCCCGAGGAGGCCTGCGCGTCATGAGGACAGCCACCACGAGCCCGGCCACGGCCACGGTCCTTCCGTTCAGCGTCCCGGACGTCACCGTCACGGTCATCGTCTACAACGACGCCCAGCGCCTGCCCCGCGCGGTCGCGTCCGTGCTGCGCCAGACCCACGCGAACATCGAGGTGGTCATCAGCGACGACCACTCGACCGACGCGACCGAGCAGGTGGCCCGCGAACTGGCCGCGCACGACCCGCGGATCGTGTACCTGCGGCTGCCCGAGAACAGCGGCGGGTGCAGCGCCCCGCGCAACCGCGCCCTGGAGATCGCCCGGGCGCCCTACCTGATGTTCCTGGACAGCGACGACGAACTGCCCGAACGCGCCGTCGAGGTCCTGCTCGCCGCCCACCGCGAACGCGACCTGGACTTCGCGATGGGCGCCGTGCACCGCGTCCGCGTGGACGGCGGAAGCCGGACGACCTGGATGCCGCACCTGGTCGCCGAGCGCCGCACCCTGGACGGCATCGAGGCCGACCCGCGACTGTTCTTCGAGCACCTCTCCACCAGCAAGATGTACGCCCGCGCCTTCCTCGACCGGCACGGCCTGCGCTTCCCCGAGGGCATCCACTACGAGGACCAGCTCTTCTCGGCGCAGGCGTACTGCCTGGCCAAGACCTTCACCGTCGTCCCCGAGCCGGTCTACCGCTGGTACATAGCCCCGTACGCCGCCTCCGACGCCGCCTCCATCTCCAACCAGCGGCACAAGCTCACCAACGTCCGCGACCGCGTCCACGTACAGCGCCTCATCGACGCCTTCCTGGCCGAGAGCGGACACGAGGGGCTGCGCGAGGACAAGGACTTCAAGTTCCTCAAGCACGACTTCCGGATGTACGCCGGTGACCTCCCCTACCGGGACGACACCTGGCTGGCCTCCTTCGCGGACCTGATGAACCCCTACCTCGACACGCTCGCCGACGGCGCCTACGCCCGGCTGCCCCGCGCCGAACGGGTCGTCCTGCGGCTGCTGCGCGACCGGCGCCTGTCCGACGTCCGCACGGCGGCCCGCGGCCTCGGCCACGACGTGGCGCCGCGCCGGGTGACGCCGGACGAGGAGAGCGGCCGCGTGTACTGGGGCGAGGAGGTCCCGGCCTCCGCCGAGGCCCGGCGGGAGCTGGACCTGACCGACCTCGAACTGGACACCCGCCCGTTCTTCACCGCCCTGCTGCGGCACGAGATCACGGAGATCACGCGTGGCCCCGGCGCGTCGGTCGACCTCACCGTGCGCACCTACGACCCGGCCCTGCGCCTCCCCGTCGGGCCCCAGCGCGCGGTGCTCCACCTCTCCCCGGGCCGCCGGCGCCTGACGGTCCCCTTCCGCCTGTCACCCGTCGGCCCCGGCCTCTTCGAGGGCCGCGTCCGCCTGGACCTGGCGGCGGCCCGTCTCCCGCTCCACGGCTTCGCCGGCACCCGCCATCCCGTGCTCCGCCTCCGCCACCGGGGCCGCACCCACACGGGGATCCTCCTGGCGCCGCTGAGCTTCCCGCCCCTCACGGCCCGCGTCCCCCACCGCGCCGGCCTCACCCCCCACCGAGTCACCCTCCGCCCGGAGGGCCACAACCCGGGCCGCCTCCAGATCACCTGGCAGCCAGTGGGCACGACGGCCAGGATCCTCGGCCCTGCCGCCCGCCGCCTGTCCACCCCGAAAACCCGAAGAGCAGCCCGCCTGGTGTCCAACGTCCTCCGCTGACTTGACTGCGGGCAGTCGCAGCCGCCGTAGCTGCGGGCAGTCGTGCCGCCGTAGCTGCGGGCAGTCGTGCCGCTGGGGCGGCACGGGTGGGCGCAGCGGCACCCCGCCAGCGCCGGGCTGCGCACCCACCCCCGCCCGGCCCCCACCCCGCCGCACACGCCAGGGCGCCCCGGACCGAACCCGGCCCGGGGCGCCTCACACAGCGAGCGGCGCAACCACCGCAACCGCCTACGAATGCGTGCGCAGCAACGTCCGCATCGTCCGCATGGCCACCGACAGATTGGACAGATCAAACGCGTCCGACGACCGGATCTCCTCCAGCGTCGTCCGCGCCCGCCCGAGAATCGCCGCGTTCTTCTCCTCCCATGCCTTGAACCGCTGCTCCGGCGTGGACGACCCGTTGCCCACCGCCAGGACATCCGCGGTCAGCGCCGCGTGCGCCGCGTACAGGTCCTCGCGGATCGCCGCACGGGCCATGGACTGCCAGCGGTCGTCCCGGGGCAGGTCGCTGATCCGGTCCATCAGCTGGGTGACACCCAGCCGGTCGGCGAGGTCGTAGTACACCTCGGCGACGTCCAGCGGCTCCTTGCCCATGCGGTCGGCCACCGACACGATGTCCAGCGTCGCGAAGGCCGAGGAGAACCCGGCCACCCGCGTGGCCGGCTCGTCCGGCACTCCGGCAGCGGTCAGCTCGTCGTGGATGTGCTGGTACCACTCCGCGTCCGCGCCGCGCAGCAGCTTCGGCAGCTGCGACCACACCTGCTCGACCCGTTCGGCGAAGAACTCCACCGTCTCGGCCAGCTCCAGCGGCTGCGGCCGGTTGTTGAGCAGCCAGCGCGTGCCGCGCTCGACCAGCCGGCGCGAGTGCAGCCGGATCCGGGTCTGGACGGCGGCGTCGACCTTGGTGTCCAGGGCCTCCACCGCGTCCCACACCGGGGAGGCGCTGAAGATCGCCCGGGCCACGGTCTGCGCCCGCACGATCTCCTCCAGCGACGCGCCGGTCTCCTCGCGCATCCGGTGCAGATACGTCGTACCGCCCGTGTTGACCGTGTCGTTGACCAGGACGGTCGTCGTGATCTCGCGACGCAGCGGGTGGCTGTCGACCTGCTCGGCGAACTGCTCGCGCAGCGCCGTCGGGAAGTAGGCGTGCAGCAGACCCTTGAGGTACGGGTCGTCCGGCAGCGAGGTGTGCAGCAGCTCCTCGGCGACCGTGATCTTCGTGTACGCCAGCAGCACGGCCGTCTCCGGGCCGGTCAGCCCGTGTCCGCTGCTCAGCCGCTCCCGGATCTGGCGGTCGGTGGGCAGGAACTCCAGGGCCCGGTTGAGGTGGCCCTCCCTGACCAGATGCCGCATGAAGCGCTGCTGGGCGTGGAGCATGTCCCTGGACTGGGCGAGCGCGTTGGCGATCGCCGTGTTCTGCGCGTAGTTGTTGCGCAGGACCAGCGCGCCGACCTCGTCGGTCATCTGGGCGAGCAGCTTGTTGCGCTGCTTGACGGTCATGTCGCCGTCCTTGACGAGACCGTTGAGCAGGATCTTGATATTCACCTCGTGGTCGGAGGTGTCCACGCCCGCGCTGTTGTCGATGGCGTCGGTGTTGATCCGGCCGCCCTGCAACGCGAACTCGATCCGGCCCAGCTGGGTCAGGCCGAGGTTGCCGCCCTCGCCGACGACCTGGACCCGCAGGTCCTTGCCGTCGACGCGGATGGCGTCGTTGCCCTTGTCGCCGACGTCCGCGTTGGACTCCGTGGACGCCTTGACGTACGTGCCGATGCCGCCGTTCCACAGCAGGTCCACCGGGGAGCTGAGGATCGCCTTCATCAGCTCGGCCGGGGTCATCTTGGTGATGCCCGCCTCGATGCCGAGGGCCTCGCGGATGTGCGCGTTGACCGGGATGGACTTGGCCGTGCGCGGGAAGATGCCACCGCCCGCCGAGAGCAGCCCGGTGTCGTAGTCCTCCCAGGAGGAGCGGGGCAGCTCGAACAGCCGGCGGCGCTCGGCGTACGAGGTGGCCGCCTCCGGCGTCGGGTCGATGAAGATGTGCCGGTGGTCGAAGGCGGCGACCAGGCGGATGTGCTCGCTGAGCAGCATGCCGTTGCCGAACACGTCGCCGGACATGTCGCCGATGCCGACGACCGTGAAGTCCTGGGTCTGGGTGTCCACGCCCAGCTCCCGGAAGTGCCGCTTGACGGACTCCCAGGCGCCGCGGGCGGTGATGCCCATGCCCTTGTGGTCGTAGCCCGCGCTGCCGCCGGAGGCGAAGGCGTCGCCGAGCCAGAAGTTGTAGGACTCGGCGACCTCGTTGGCGATGTCGGAGAACTTCGCGGTGCCCTTGTCGGCGGCGACGACGAGGTAGGTGTCGTCCTCGTCGTGCCGGACGACGTCGGCGGGGTGCACGACCTCGCCGGCCACCATGTTGTCGGTGATGTCGAGCAGCGCCGAGATGAACGTCTTGTAGCTGGCGATGCCCTCCGCCAGCCACGCGTCGCGGTCGACGCTCGGGTCGGGCAGTTGCTTGGCGACGAAGCCGCCCTTGGCGCCGACCGGCACGATGACGGTGTTCTTCACCATCTGCGCCTTGACCAGGCCGAGGATCTCGGTGCGGAAGTCCTCCCTCCGGTCCGACCAGCGCAGACCGCCGCGGGCGACCTTGCCGAAGCGCAGGTGCACGCCCTCGACGCGCGGCGAGTACACCCAGATCTCGAACGCCGGGCGCGGCGCCGGGAGGTCGGGGATGGCCTGCGGGTCGAACTTCATGGAGACGTAGTCGTGCGGCTTGCCGCCCGCCGCCTCCTGGAAGAAGTTCGTCCGCAGCGTGGCCTTGATGACGGTGAGGAAGGACCGCAGGATCCGGTCCTCGTCGAGGCTCGCCACCTGGTCCAGGGCGGCGTCGACCTCTTCGAGCAGGGCGTCGACGATCTCCCGCCCGGCCCGCTGCCGCTCCGGCGCCATCCGCGCCTCGAACAGGTTGATCAGCAGCCGCGTGGTGTGGACGTTGTTGCGGAGGGTGTCCTCCATGTAGTCCTGGCTGAAGGTCGAACCGGCCTGCCGCAGGTACTTGGCGTACGCGCGCAGCACCATCGCCTCGCGCCAGGTCAGTCCGGCACTGAGCACGAGGGCGTTGAAGCCGTCGTTCTCCGCCTTGCCGGTCCAGGTGGCGGCGAAGGCGTCCTGGACCCGCTCGCGGGCGTCGTCGCCGAGGTAGTCGGCGCCGCCGGCCGGGGCCTTGGGCATGCGCAGGCCGAAGTCGTAGATCCAGGCCGTGGTGCGGTCCGCGCAGCGCAGCTCGTACGGCCGCTCGTCGGTGACCTCGACGCCGAGCCGGCTGAGCACCGGCAGCACGGCGGACAGGGAGACCGAGCCTCCCTTCTGGTAGATCTTGAAGCGCCGTTCCTCGGGCGCGGCGCCGACCGGCTCGTACAGGCTCAGCGCGAAGGTCTTCTCCTCGTCGAGCTGCTCCAGGTGGCCGAGGTCGGCGACGGCGGAGCGCGGGCCGTGGTCGGCCTTGTAGCCCTCGGGGAAGGCGGACCCGTAGTGGCGCAGCAGCTCCGCGGCGCGTTCCTCGCCGAACTCGGCGGTCAGCGCCTCGCCGAAGCCGTCGGCCCAGGAGCGGGCGGCCTCGACCAGTCGGGCCTCGACGCGCTCCTTGTCGGCGTCGGACAGGTGCGGCAGCTCGGTGCCCTGCGGGACCCGGACCACGAAGTGCAGCCGGGACAGGATCGACTCGGTGTTCCAGGCCGTGAAGTCGACGCTGGTGCCGCCGAGCTCCTCCTTGAGGATGTCGATGATCCGCAGCCGGACACCGGTGGTGTAGCGGTCGCGGGGGAGGTAGACGAGGGCCGAGTAGTAGCGCCCGTACTCGTCCTGGCGCAGGTAGAGGCGCAGGCGGCGCCGCTCCTGGAGGTAGAGCACGCTGGTGACGATCGGCTCCAGCTCCTCCACGGAGGTCTGGAACATCTCGTCGCGCGGGTACGTCTCCAGGATTTGCAGCAGGTCCCGGCCGTCGTGGCTGTTGGGCGAGAAGCCGGCCCGCTCCAGCACCTCCTCCACCTTGCGCCGCACCACCGGCACCCGGCGGACGGACTCGGTGTAGGCGGCGGAGGAGAACAGGCCGAGGAAGCGCCGCTCGCCGACGACGTTGCCGTTCTCGTCGAACTTCTTGACGCCGACGTAGTCGAGGTACGAGGGCCGGTGCACGGTGGCCCGGCTGTTCGCCTTGGTCAGCACCAGCAGCCGGTGCTCGCGGGCCTTGGCCCGGGCGTCGGCGGGCAGCCGCTCGAAGGAGGGGCTGACGGGGTGGCTCTCGTCGGTCGCGTGGTGCGGGTCGGAGCGCAGGATGCCGAGGCCGGTCCCGGCGACGGCGGCGAGGGAGTCGTCCTCGCGCAGCTGGTACTCGCGGTAGCCGAGGAAGGTGAAGTGGTCGTCGGCCAGCCAGCGCAGCAGCTCGCGGGCCTCCTCCAGCTCACGCGCGGGAAGGTCCTCGGGGGTCGCCTCGGTCGACAGCTGGTCCGCGATGCGGACGGCAGCGTCCCGCATCTTGCCCCAGTCCTCGACGGTCTCGCGGACGTCGTTCAGGACGCGCAGCAGGTCGGCGGTGATCTGCTTCAGGTCGCCGCGGTCGGTCTCGCGGTCGATCTCGACGTGGATCCAGGACTCGACGTGCGCGTCGTGCGGCAGGTCGGCGGCGGGCCGACCGGCCAGCACCTCGACGAGCTTGCCGGCGATGTCGCGCCGCACCACGATCTGCGGGTGGACGACGACGTGGATGCCGCGGCCCTGGCGGGTCAGCTCGTTGGTCACGGAGTCGACGAGGAAGGGCATGTCGTCGGTGACCACCTCGACGACGGAGTGGCTGCACGTCCAGCCGTTCTCCTCGACCGTCGGGGTGTGCACCCGGACGTTCGCCGTGCCCTGCGGGCGGTTCTCGGCCAGCCGGTAGTGCGAGACGGCGGCTCCGAAGACGTCGACCGGGTCGCGGTCGGCGAGGTCCTCCGGGGCGGTGTGCCGGTAGTAGCGCTGGAGGAACGCGAACACGGATGCGTAGTCCGGGGCGCCGTCCGGGCCGTCCGGGGTGCCCGGAGTTCCCTCGCCCGTCGTCCCGGTCGGTAGGTGCCCCCCGACCGGGCTGTTCTCAGCTACCCGCGCAGCCCTTTCGAGCAGCTCGGCCTTGGCTTCGTCCAGCTTGGTCTGCATTGTCCTCTGACTCCTGTCGCGCGCCGTTGCGTGACGTAGAAGGAAGTACGGTCTCCTGCCTTCCGGCATGACGTCGGGACACGGGGTGTCCGGTCTGCTCCGACGCTATGCCGCAAGATGAGAGGAGCGGGGGCATATCAGCCAATGTCGCCGCTCCCACCGGGTGTGACTTCGCTCTCGCCGTCACCGTCCGGGGAGTGCGCGGCGCCGTCCCGGGGGTCTTCGATGCCCCGTCCCGCCCGCGAGGATCAGCGACCGCCGCCCGGCCACGGATGTCGTCCGCGGGTGCCGGGCGCAGGGCAGGGGCACCAGTGCCCCCGCGAACTATCGCGCTGATCACGCCCACAAGGCTATCGCCCTCCACGGGCTCCCCGTCATGAGCCGCATGTGTACAAAACCGGGCCCACAACTTGGACGTTCCGCACAGCTATGAAGGGGCGGCGGGCACGGGCCCCGCACCGGCGTGCAGCACGGGCGGCGGGCAGGAGTCCCGCACCGGACGGCGGTGTGTCATCCCGCCAGCCGCTCCGCCACCGCCACGGCCTCCCCGAGCGTGTCCACCACCGGCACCCCGACCCCCTCCAGGCTGGCCCGGCTGTGCGACCCCCCGGTGTACAGCACCGCCCCCGCACCCACGTGGCGCGCCGCCACCGCGTCGTCCGCGGCGTCGCCGATCACCACCGTGCGAGCGGGCGCCACCCCGGACAGCTCCAGCTGCGCGAGGTGCCGCACCATGTGCTCGGCCTTGCTGCCCCCGGACGGCCCGGTCCGTCCGTCGACGCGTATGAAGTGGGCCTCGATGCCGAGGCCCTTGACCAGGGGCACCAGCTCGTCATGGCCGTACATGCTGAGGATCGACTGGCTGCGCCCCGCCGACCGCCACCGGGCGAGCAGCTCCGTGGCGCCGTCCGCGAGCGTGCACCGGCTCCGGTGCACGCTGTAGTGGCGCTGGAAGGTCGCGTCCATGACCGCCCACTCGGCGTCGGTGGGCAGCCGGCCCAGCAGCCGCTCGTAGAACTTCGGCACCGGCACGCAGTACAGCGCCCGGTACCGCTCCAGTGTGATCGGCGCCAGCCCCAGCTCGGCGAACGCCGCGTTCGTCGCCCCGATGATCGCGTCGTTGTCGTGGAACAGCGTGCCGTTCCAGTCCCACACGATGTGTGCGCCCGTCTGCATCCCCATGCCCGAAAACGTACCCGCCGCCACTGACAATCGGGACATCGAGAGGTGACGTGCCTGATCACACCAGGTTCGGAAGCTCCTGCGTCGCGTACCAGAGCAGCTCGTGGTCCTCCGCGCCGTCCACGACGAACCGGGCGTCGTCGTCCCCGCCGTCCGCCGCAGCGAGGGCCTCGGCCGCGGCGCTCACGTCGGCCTCCGCGTCGGCGGAGTCGACGTGCACCGCGGCCGCCTTGGCCAGCGGCAGCGGCCCGGCGACCCGCACCTCGCCCAGCGCCGCCGGATCGAGCCCCCGGTCGGGGCCGGCCGCGGCGGCGCCGTCGGGTACGTCGGCGGCGACCACGACCCTGCGCCGTGCCGTGGCCGGATCGGCCGCCAGCAGCCGCAGCGAGGCCAGGGCGGCCCGGTTGAGGGCGGCGTACTCCAGCTCCTCGATGTCGTCCGACAGGTACCACTCGCGCAGCGCGGGCGTGACGGCGTAGGCGACGAGCGGTCCGGTCCCCAGCTCCCCCGCCCGGTGCGCCTCGGCGAGGCCGGACAGGGTCAGGGGGACGTAGACGCGCATGAGTCTGCCGCTTTCGTGGTCGGGGACGCCGGGGGGGGGCGCCGTCGGAGCTCTCGGCGACCCGGGGAGAGCCTTCAGGATACGTGCGGGTGTCCCCTTTCGAGTCCCCACCCGTGGCCTCCGACGCGTCCACCCCGGTCCCGGAATTCACCCGCCCCACTCCGCAGTCCCGGCCTCTCCGCACCCCCGCATCACTCTGATAGGTGAACCTCCCGACCCTCGCGACCCGACCACCGGCGTCTTGCCGTGCCGCCCCTCCGCCCCGTACAAGATCCCCGACCGCGAAGTTACCGCCCGGTATCACCCGGGCCGCCGAAACGGGGACCCCCATGCGCAAGGTCATGACCCGAACCCAGCCCCGCCCCACCGCCCCCGTATTCCCTCCCACCCCACCGAAGCCGCCCCACGGCCCGCGAACCACCCCGCCCCACGCCGACCCGGGCGCCCTGTCCTCCTACGCCCCGGCGTCCACACCGTCGTACGACGCGGGGGCCGCGCTGTCGTACGGCCCGGTGGCCTCATCGCCCCACGCCCCCGGAACCGCTCCGTCGTACGGCCCGGGAGCCACGCCGTCCGGCGAACCCGGCGGGGCCCCGCCGCGGGCGAGCGGTGGTGTGCCGCCCCGCAGGCCGGGGGAGCGTGCGGGGCGGGCCGCGGCGTCCGGGGGGCGGCCGCCAGGGGCTCCGGGCCGGTCCCAGCGGTCGCGTACGCGCCCGGCGGACACCCGCCCGCCCACGGCGGGACCTGGCCGGGCCGTCCGGCCCTACACGGCGCCTGTCGTCCCCGCTCAGACGCCTCGCCGGCCCGTCCCGCAGCTGCGCCCCACCGACCACTTCGCCGAGCTCCTGCTCGGCGTCCTCAGCGGACGGCGCCCCGTCCACTCGATGCTCCGCCACACCGTCGGCCGTGCCTACGACGACCTGGCCCACCTCGCCGAACGCGGCCCGCTGCGCACCCGCGGCACCTCGCCCGTCGTCCGCGACATCGGCTACTTCGAGCCCCGGCCGGGCGCCCTGGAGGTCTTCGCGCGCATCGGCGCGGGCGACCGGCTGCGTGCCCTGGCGTTCCGCCTGGAGCAGGGCCGGGACCTGCGCTGGCGCTGCACGGCGGTGGAGGTGGGCGGCCCCCGACGGACGCGTGCGGACGACGACTGACCGTCCGCCGCGGCCGGCCTGCCGGAACACGGTCTTGGAACAGGCCGAAGGGCCGGTCACCCGAGGTGACCGGCCCTTCCCACCTCCACGGCGCCCACGCACGGGCGCCGCGCCGTCACTTCTTGCGGCGCCGCCCGCCCTTGGCCTGCTTGCGGCGCTCCGCGCGCGTGAGCCCGTCGGACTGGCCCTGCGCGGGCTCGCCGTCGGTGAACTCGCCCTCGACGACACCGCCCTCGCCGTCCACGGTCGGCGCGGAGAAATGCAGGTCCCGGCGCTGCGGCGCGTCGAGGCCCTTGGCCCGGATCTCCGGACGGGCGCCCGCCTGGGCCGGGACCGCGTCCTGCACGCCCTTGTCGAGCGACGGCGCCGCGTCCTCGACGGGGACCTCCTCGACCTGCTGCTCGACCTGGACCTCCAGGTTGAACAGGTAGCCGACGGACTCCTCCTTGATGCCCTCCATCATGGCCTGGAACATGTCGAAGCCCTCGCGCTGGTACTCGACCAGCGGGTCCTTCTGCGCCATCGCGCGCAGGCCGATGCCCTCCTGGAGGTAGTCCATCTCGTAGAGGTGCTCGCGCCACTTGCGGTCCAGGACCGACAGCACGACCCGGCGCTCCAGCTCGCGCATGATCTCGGAGCCGAGCTGCTTCTCCCGTGCCTCGTACTGCTCCATGACGTCGTCCTTGATGGACTCCGCGATGTAGTCGGCGGTCAGGCCGGCCCGGTCGCCGGCCGCCTCCTCCAGCTCCTCGACGGTGACCTTCACCGGGTAGAGCTGCTTGAAGGCGCCCCACAGCCGGTCGAGGTCCCAGTCCTCCGGGAAGCCCTCGGCGGTCTCCGCCTGCACGTAGGCGTCGATCGTGTCGTTCATGAAGTGCTGGATCTGCTCCTGGAGGTCCTCGCCCTCCAGAACGCGGCGACGCTCGCCGTAGATGACCTCACGCTGGCGGTTGAGGACCTCGTCGTACTTCAGGACGTTCTTACGGGTCTCGAAGTTCTGCGTCTCGACCTGCGACTGGGCGGACGCGATCGCGCGCGTGACCATCTTGTTCTCGATCGGCACGTCGTCCGGCACGTTCGCCATGGACATCACGCGCTCGACCATCTGGGCCTTGAACAGCCGCATCAGGTCGTCGCCCAGGGAGAGGTAGAAGCGGGACTCGCCCGGGTCGCCCTGACGGCCGGAACGACCGCGCAGCTGGTTGTCGATGCGCCGCGACTCGTGCCGCTCGGTGCCCAGGACGTAGAGGCCGCCCAGCTCCTTGACCTCTTCGAACTCGGCCTTGACCGCCTGCTCGGCCCGCTCGAGCGCGGCGGGCAGGGCCGCGGCCCACTCCTCGATGTGCTCCTCGGGGTCGAGGCCGCGCTGGCGCAGCTCCGCCTCGGCGAGGTCCTCGGGGTTGCCGCCGAGCTTGATGTCCGTACCGCGGCCGGCCATGTTCGTGGCCACCGTCACGGAGCCCTTGCGACCCGCCTGGGCGACGATCGTCGCCTCCCGGTCGTGCTGCTTGGCGTTGAGCACCTCGTGCTGGACGCCGCGCTTGCTGAGCTGCTGCGAGAGGTACTCGGACTTCTCGACCGAGGTGGTGCCGACGAGGATCGGCTGGCCCTTGCGGTGCTTCTCCTCGATGTCGTCGACGACGGCCTCGAACTTGGCGACCTCGGTGCGGTAGATCAGGTCGGACTGGTCCTTGCGCACCATGGGGCGGTTGGTCGGGATGGGCACCACGCCGAGCTTGTAGATCTGGTGGAACTCGGCGGCCTCGGTCATCGCCGTACCGGTCATGCCGGACAGACCGGGCTGTTCCTTGCCGTCGTGGTCGTGGCGCTTGTAGAGGCGGAAGAAGTTCTGGAGGGTGATCGTGGCGAGCGTCTGGTTCTCGTCCTTGATGTCCACCCCTTCCTTCGCCTCGATCGCCTGGTGCATGCCCTCGTTGTAGCGGCGGCCGGCGAGGATACGGCCGGTGTGCTCGTCGACGATCATGACTTCGCCGTCGAGGACGACGTAGTCCTTGTCCTTCTTGAACAGTTCCTTCGCCTTGATGGCGTTGTTCAGGTAGCCGACCAGCGGGGTGTTCACCGACTCGTAGAGGTTGTCGATGCCCAGCCAGTCCTCGACCTTGGCGACGCCCGACTCGTGGATGGCGACGGTGCGCTTCTTCTCGTCGACCTCGTAGTCGCCGGTCTCCTCGATGCCCTTGAGGGTGTTGCCGGCCTCGCCCTTCTTCAGGCGGGTGACCAGCTTGGCGAAGTCGCCGTACCACTTGGTGGCCTGGTCGGCCGGGCCGGAGATGATCAGCGGCGTACGGGCCTCGTCGACGAGGATGGAGTCGACCTCGTCGACGATGGCGAAGTTGTGACCGCGCTGGACGAGCTCGTCCTTGGACCACGCCATGTTGTCGCGCAGGTAGTCGAAGCCGAACTCGTTGTTCGTGCCGTAGGTGATGTCGCAGGCGTACATCTCGCGGCGCTGGGCCGGCGTCTGGTTGGCGAGGATGCAGCCGACGTTCAGGCCGAGGAACTTGTGGACGCGGCCCATCATCTCGGAGTCGCGCTCGGCCAGGTAGTCGTTGACCGTGACGATGTGCACGCCCTCGCCGGACAGGGCGTTGAGGTACGCGGGCAGCGTGCCGACGAGGGTCTTGCCCTCACCGGTCTTCATCTCGGCGACGTATCCCATGTGCAGGGCGGCGCCGCCCATGATCTGCACGTCGTAGTGGCGCTGGCCCAGCACGCGCTTGGCGGCCTCGCGGACGGTGGCGAAGGCTTCGGGCAGCAGGTCGTCAAGGCTCTCACCGTCGGCGTAGCGCTGCTTGTACTCGTCGGTGAGGGCCCGCAGCTCGGCGTCGGAGAGGTCAGCGAAGTCCTCTTCGATGGAGTTGACCTGGTCCGCGATGCGGTGCAGCTTGCGCAGGATCTTGCCTTCGCCTGCACGCATGAGCTTCGAGAGGACGGACACGGGGGTTGGTCTCCTTGCCGGTCGGGCCTGGGACGGTCGGTTTCCTGTGACGGATCGGGCAACGGCCATCGTATGCGAGGACCCCGGCGCGCCGGGAGGCCTGCTGTAACGGGGACCGTCCACTCCTTCCATCCAGCATCCCTGTCTGCTGTCACCCCTTTCAACGTCCGGGCCCCGCGGATGGTGCCGCACGATCCGTCGAATCCCACGCTGGGTGACGGGTTGTCCGCGGACGGTAAAACCTTGGCACCACCACCGGGCTCCGAGCAGAATCGGCCGATGGAACCCGTCACTCTGACCACCGACCGCCTCGTCCTGCGCACGGTCGGCCCGCAGGACATCGACGCCGTGTACGCCGCCTGCCAGGACCCCGACATCCAGCATTGGACGACGATCCCCTCCCCCTACCTCCCGGAGCACGCGCGGGGCTTCGCGGAGCAGATGGTCCCCGAGGGCTGGGCGAACGACTCGATGTTCACCTTCGGTCTCTTCCTCCCCGCAGGGGACCTGGTGGGGGTGCTCGGCATCACGATGATCTCCCTGGGCGTCGGCGAGATCGGGTTCTGGGGCACCAAGGAGCACCGCGGCCGGGGCTACGTCACCGAGGCCGCCGTCGCCGTCTCCCGCTGGGCCTTCACCGAGCGGGCCGTCGACCGCCTGGAGTGGCGCGCCGAGGTCGGCAACGAGGCCTCCCGCGCGGTGGCCCGACGCGCGGGCTACACCATGGAGGGCACGTTGCGCTCCGCGGTCAACAACAAGGGCGTACGCCGCGACTCCTGGATCGGCTCCCTCCTCCCCTCGGACCTCTCCCTCCCGTCGACGTCCCCTTACTTGCCGGCACAGACGTAGCCGCGTGGCTGGGCAGTCGCGGGCAGTCGCCCCTCCTCAGTGCCTGGACGGCCTGGGAGGTACCCCCGGGCGGCACGGGTGGGCGCAGCGGCACCTGCCGCGGCGCCCCGCACCCACGCCGGGCACCGACTGCCACCCGCCCCTGCCCCCCGACCACCGCATCCCACCCCACTGTCAGACCCACCCCCTATCGTGCGGACGTATGACGACCCTCCCGCCCCCCGCCACGGAACTGTCCGCAGACGAGGCCCGCCGCCTCGCCCTCCGCGCACAGGGCTTCCTCGGCGCCCCCGACCGCCGCGCGGGCGTCCGCGGCGTCCTCCGTCACCTGGGCGCGGTGCAGCTCGACACCATCTCGGTCCTCGCCCGCTCCCACGAACTCGTCCCGTACGCCCGCCTGGGCGCGGTCGGCCGCCGGACCGTGGACGACGCGTACTGGACGGACACCCACGCCTTCGAGTACTGGTCCCACGCCGCCTGCATCCTCCCCATCGAGGAGTGGCCCCACTTCGCCTTCCGCCGCCGCGCGTTCCGCGACCGCCCGCACTGGAACCACCACCTCCCCGACGGCGACTACGACCGCGTCGTCAAGCAGCTCCGCACCGAGGGCCCCCTCACCGCCACGGACCTGGGCGGCGCGAAGAAGACCAGCGAGTGGTGGGACTGGTCGGGCACGAAGGTCGCCGTCGAGCGCGCGCTCATGTACGGCGAGGTGGTGTGCGTGGAGCGCCGCGGCTGGAAGCGGGTGTACGACCTGGCCGAGCGCGCGGTCCCGGCCGCCCTGCGCCACGACGACCTGGACGACACCGAGTGCCTGCGCCGCCTGGTCCGGCTGGCCGGGCAGTCCCTGGGCGTCGGGACGCGCGCGGACATCGCGGACTACCACCGTCTCAAGGCCGAGCAGGTCGACGCCGTGATCGCCGACTCGGGCCTGGTGCCGGTCACGGTGCAGGGCTGGGGCCGGCCGGCCTGGGCGGACCCGGCGGCCCTGGAGACTCCCCCGCGCGGCCGTCACCGCACGACGCTGCTCTCGCCCTTCGACTCCCTCATCTGGGAGCGGGCGCGCACGGAGCGGATCTTCGGCTTCACCCATCGCCTGGAGGCCTACGTGCCCAAGCAGAAGCGGGTCCACGGCTACTTCGCGATGCCGGTCCTGGCGGGCGGCCGGCTCGTCGGCCGGGTGGACCCGGCCCGCGAGGGGCGCACCCTGGTCGCCAAGCAGGTCACGCTGGACGGCCCGAAGGCGGCCCCGGCGGTGGCCCAGGCGCTGGTCGAGGCGGCGAGCTGGGTGGACTGCACGGACGTACGGGTGGAGCGGGTCGGGACACCGGAGCTGCGCGAACCCCTCACCCGGGAGCTGGCCCGGCTGCTCGCCTGACCGGGAACCGGTGCGTCACCGGCTCGGCGGCGCGGCTCACCGGATCTCGAGGATCTTCTCCCGCATCGCGTACACCACGGCCTCCATCCTGGAGTGCAGCTGTAGCTTCTCCAGGATGTTGCGCACGTGGTTCTTCACGGTGTTCTCGGAAATGAACAGTTCCTTCGCGATGTCGCGGTTGTTCATTCCCGTGGCGACGAGTTTGAGGACCTCCAGCTCGCGGTCCGTGAGCCGTGGCGCGGGCACCAGTCGCCGTTCGTCGGTGCGCTGGATCATCGACTTGAACTCGGTGAGCAGTTTCGACGCCATGGAGGGACTGATCTGGGACTGCCCGTCGGCCACCGCGCGAATGGCGGTGGCCACCTCGTCCGTCGAGATCTCCTTGAGGAGATAACCGGTGGCGCCCGCCTTGATCGCGTCGTAGAGGTCGGCCTCCTCGTCGCTGATCGTCAGCATGATGATCTTTGCGCTGGGGGCCACCTCCTTGATGGAGGTGCAGGCCTCGATACCGCCCCGCTTGGGCATCCGCACATCCATCAGGATGATGTCCGGCAGCAGATCGGCGGCCTTCTCCACGGCCTCGGCGCCGTCCCCGGCCTCTCCGACGACCTGGATGTCCTCCTCGGCCGCCAGCACGATCTCCAGGCCGCGGCGGAAGAGGGCGTGGTCGTCCACGACCAGCACCCTGATCGGCTCCTCGCGTGCGGAGCCCGCGTCCGCGTCCGGGCCCATGCCGGATGCCCCGTCGTCGATCCCGTGGTCGACGCCCGCGCCCCGCATCGGTCCGAAACTGTCCGCCATCGTTCCTCCCCCTGAAGGCTGTGGCACGTGGTCCTGAGCCATCGCCAACCCAGAGCAACAACCCACCGGTTGGGCCGTTGCCGCCATGATTCCATGCCCGGCCGACAGCGGGGTGACCGAACGGGCAGCGTTGGGGTCGCACACCCTCGCGCACCGTCGCACGCCGGTGCCCCTGGGGGCGCACACGCGCTCCAGGGGCACCGGCGTCCGTCACCCGGCGGGGCGGGTCAGCCGCCGAGCGCGTCCCCCGCGTCGGGGGCATGCGCCTGGGTGACCATCGTGTCCGTGGTCAGGTGGATCACGCCGTAGTCGTAGGCGTGCCGCCGGTAGACGACGCTGGGCTCCTTCGTCTCGGAATCGACGAACAGGTAGAAGTCGTGCCCGACCAGCTCCATCTCGTAGAGCGCCTGGTCGAGGGACATCGGTGCGGCCACGTGGGTCTTCTCCCGGACGACGAGCGGGCCGTCGCCCTGGACCTCCAGCGAGCCGATCTTCTTGGTGGGTACGCCGTCCTGCTTCTCCGTCGGGACGACGTCGCCGTTCCCGTTGAGCGTCGCCGCGCCGGGTACGTGGTCGGCGACCTCGGCCGCCGAGATCCGACGTGCGCCGCGGCGCGAGAAGCGCTTGTCGTGCTGCTTGCGCAGCCGTGCGCCGAGCTTCTCCGCCGCCAGGTCGAGCGCCGCGTAGGGGTCGCTCGCCGCCGCCTCCGCCCGGATCACCGGACCGCGGGAGCGGAGCGTGATCTCCACTCGGTCACAGCGGTCCGCCTGCCGGGGGTTCGGCTCCTTGGACACCTCGACGTCGAGGCTGATCACCTTGCCATCGAGCTTCTGGATCTTCTCCAGCTTCAGCTTCTCGGCCACGTGCTTCCGGAACCGCTCGGGCACCTCGGTCTTGCGGCCCTTGACGACGATGTCCACGCAGAACTCCGTTCCCGGATCGCTCCGCTTCGACGGCGGAGCATCTCCCTTTCGCACCAGGTTCCGGTCCATCCCGAAACCTCGGACTCGGTGACGTCCACCTCCTCCCCCGCGGGCGGGATCTCCACTCCACCGGTGCGGGTGATGACGATGAAACCCGCAGCACGGCATTCGGATTTGAGAGGTGTGGCCTGCGGCTTTGCCTCACAACCGAACATATCTCGCCCGGACGGATGTCGTCACCCTCTACCGCGGCGTACCTCCGTTCCGGTGAATTGACTCGCTCATTACCTGCAACGACGTAAGTTCCCAGTCAGTTCCGGTTTATTTCGAAGGAATCCGGTGAAGCCGCGACCACTGCCGCGCGGATCGCCTCACTGATCACGCCACCGCCTCCATGCGGACCCGCCATTCGGGGCCCGGTCTTCCGTTCCTCTCTGCCTTCCCCTGCCGCCGCCGGATACACAGCCGATCTCGCCGTCCCGTACGTGCCGGGCCCGGTCCCCGACTCAACGGCGGTGGTCCGCGCCGCGCGCACCGCCCGCGCCGCCTCGGCCAGCGACGCCCCCGTCGTCATCAGGTCGTCGACCAGGACGACCGGCCCGCCGCGCAGCAGCCCGCCACCGCCCGGCGCCACCGCCAGCGCGCCCGCGAGGTTGGCCAGCCGCCGACGCGCGTCGAGGCCCGACTGGTCGGCCACGGCGTACCGCTGTCGCAGCACCGCCGTCACCCGGGCCGACACCCCGGTGCGCCGCAGTTCGCCCGCCGCGACGAGGGCGATCCGCCGCGCCGGGTCGTGCCCGCGCGTCCGCACCGCGCCCCGTGCCGACGGCACGGGCACCAGCAGCACCGGACCCGGCCCCGGCTCCGGCACGCGTCGTATGCCGCCCACGTCGGAGGCACCCGCTCCGCCCGTGACCGTCCACGTCTCCCGGAGCCCCGCCCGCACCGCTCCCGCCAGTGCCGCGCCGAGCGGGCCCGCGAGGGCCAGCACGCCCCGTTCCTTGTGGGCCAGCAGCGCCGCCCGCACCTCGTCCGCGTACGGCGCGGCCGCGTGCACCGGAGGCAGGCCCGGCGGCTCCGGATGCGGACGCACCCGGCACGGCGGGTCACCGCTCAACGCCGTACGGCACCGGGGGCACAGCACCTCGCGTGCCCTGCCGCAGCCGCCGCACTCGGCCGGCAGCACCAGGTCCGTGAGGTCCGTCCACCATTCCCGCACTGTCCGCAATCCCCGCATGGCCACCACTGTGCCCACGTGTGCGGAGCCCTGCCAGGCCTGTGGAAAACCTGGCCCGCCTCCTGTGGAAAACCCGGTCGGTCACGGCAGGGCCGGACGCCTCACCCCGGATAGACCGGCGCGGTCCCCTCCGTCACCTTCTGCCACTGGAGCCCGGACGGCAGCCGCACGATGAGGTCCTCCGAGTACGCCACCAGCGGCAGCCGCTCGTCCTCGGTCGCGGCGATCTCCTTGACGCCGGTCAGCGCCGCGGGCACCGATGCCTCCGGCGTCGAGCCGTCGACCTGGACGTAGCCGATCTGCTGCACGCCTCCGCGCTCGCGCCCGACCACCACGAGCCGGGCGTCGCCCGCCCAGGACATGGCCGTGACCTCCTCCAGCTCGGGCGTCGCGGAGCGCAGTTCCAGCACGGTGACCGCGGGCGGCTCGCCGGCCTTCCCGTCCCGTTCGATCCGTCCGATGAGCAGCGACCGCTTGTCGTCCTTCTCCACGACCAGCGCGATCCGCACCCCGTCGGCGGCCACCCGCACGGCCTGGACGCGCCCGTCGAGGCCCGGCGTGCGCACCTCCACCGGATCGCCCGCGCCGTCCTCCAGCAGCAGCAGCCGCGGATCGGCCGGGTTGCGGTCGGCGATCCACAGGTCGCCCTGCGTGTCCCAGCTGGGCGGGGTCAGCCGGTCCGTCTCCGACTTGCCCTGGCTGCTCAGCACGGGGTCGCCGAGCGAACCGCCCGATACCAGCGAACCGACGTACAGCGACTTGTTGTCGAGACCGATCCCGGCCGCGCTGTGCTCGTCGCGCGCGACCGCCACCGACCGCAGGGCACGGTTGCCCTCGCCCAGCGGGCCGGGCACGGGTTCGGCCCGGGTCCCGTTGCTGCCGGCGGCGATCCGCACCAGCCGGTCCTTCTCGTCGACGAAGTACAGGTAGTCGGGCCGCTGTCCCGAGCCGCGCGTCGCCACCGTCTCGGCCCGGTCCTCGGAGAGCGAGCACAGCTTCTCACCGCCCGAACGCAGCTCGACCTCCTCCACCGCCGGGGTGAGGTTCTGCAATGTGAAGAGGAGCTGCGCGGCCATCTCGTCGCACTTTTCCGCGCCGGCCCGGGCCGCCTTGTCGTTCAGCGGCACGGTCAGCTTGCTGCGGTCGTCGGGCGCCAGCGCGCCGGCGTTCTTCGCCAGCGCCGTCCCGGTCGGGAAGCTGGACCTGACCACGGGGCCCAGCAGGCTCGTCGGCCCGCTCAGCAGGGAACGCACCACCTGGGTCATCGGATCCACGCGCCGGCGCACGTAGACGGGATCGGCGACGGCGGCCGGCTCCCGGACCGGTTCGTTCTCGGCGGCCGCGCGCACCGCGGTGTTCGAGGCGAAGTAGTACCGGTTGACCGACATGTAGTTGCGCTGGAAGTCGGACTTGCCCATGACGACGCCCTGCGGCAGCACGTCGATGCGCCACTGCTTGGTCTTGCCGTCCCGGCTGAGGTGCACCGACTCGCGGTACGCGCCGTCGGCCGGCGCGTAGGACTGCTGCGCGTCCACCGTCGCCACCCTGGTGCCGGTCAGGGTCATCGAGTAGTCGTTGGCGTCCTCGCGGTTGCCCGAGTGGTCGGACTCCGTTCCGGGCCCGCCCGCCAGCACCGTCGCCGACTCGTCCGGCCGCCAGTTCTTCGCGGCGTCACCGGTCAGGTACTTGCGCGCCGTCTCGTAGTGCGGGTCGTCGCTGGTCAGCGCCTCCAGGAAGCCCTGCACGATGTCGGAGGGCGGAGCGTCCTCCTGCGGCGGCATCGCGAACACCCGTACCTGCGGGTCCTGCCGGGGCGTGGACTCCACACCCCGGAGGTCCCCGCTGTCGGGCATGGCCGCACATCCGGCCAGCAGTACGACACCCCCGACGGCGTACGCCACCACGCGGACCGGCCCGCGCCGACCGCCCCTCCCGCGGTCAGCGCCCACGAGATGCCTCCCCTTGCCTGCTCGAGTCCTCAGGACCGGCGTCCGGGCGGTCCGCCGCCTGCGGTGCCGGCCCGCCGTCCTGTCTCCGGGCGCCCGACACGGGCCGGGGCACCACGCGCGCGCCGTTGCCCGGCAGTGCCGTCGGATCGGCCGTGGGGGCCACCGTGGCCTGCCGGGGTGTTATCGGCCCCCGCGCGGACACCGCGGCGGCCTGCCCGGCCGACACCTGCGCCGGAACGCCGACCGACCGGTCCGTGCCGTGGGCCACCGCCGGATCGGCGAGGCCCGCGTCGTTGAGCCCGCGGTTGCGGCGCGAGTCCGTCGGCTCCAGCGGTATCGGCGAACCCCTGAGCGGCTCGTCCGCGGTCCTGGGCAGCGTCAGCCGGAACTGCGAGCCGCCACCGGGCTCCCCCCAGGCTTGCAGCCAGCCGCCGTGCAGCCGCGCGTCCTCCAGGGCGATCGACAGGCCCAGCCCCGTACCGCCGGTGGTACGCGCGCGTGCCGGGTCGGCCCGCCAGAAGCGGCTGAAGACCCGGGTGGCCTCGCCCGGCTTGAGTCCGACGCCGTAGTCGCGCACCGCGACGGCGACCGCGCCCCCGGCCGCGGCGAGCTTGACGACGACGTCCCGGCCCTCGCCGTGCTCGACGGCGTTGACGACGAGGTTGCGCAGCACGCGTTCCACGCGCCGGGCGTCCGCCTCGGCGACGACGGGCTGCTGGTCGCCGGCGACGCGTATCTCCGTGCCCTTGCGCTCGGCGAGCGGCTCCGCACCGCTGACGACGCGCCGTACGACCTCCCTGAGGTCTATCGGCTCCGCCTCCAGCGCCGCGGCGCCCGCGTCGAAGCGGCTGATCTCCAGCAGGTCGGCCAGCAGCGTCTCGAACCGGTCCAGCTGGTCGGCGAGCAGTTCCGCCGACCGCGCGGTCACCGGATCGAAGTCCACGCGCGCGTCGTGGATGACGTCGGCCGCCATCCGCACGGTGGTCAGGGGAGTGCGCAGTTCGTGCGACACGTCGGAGACGAACCGCCGCTGCATCCGGGACAGGTCCTCCAGCTGGCTGATCTTGAGCTGGAGGTTCTGCGCCATCTTGTTGAAGGCCTCGCCGAGCCGGGCGATGTCGTCCTCGCCGGTGACCTTCATCCGTTCCTGGAGCCGCCCGGCCGACAGCCGCTCGGCGATGCTCGCCGCCATCCGTACGGGCGTGACGACCTGGCGCACCACAAGCCAGGCGATGGCCCCCAGCAGCACGACGACGAAGAGCCCGGCCGTCGCCAGGGTGCCCCTGACCAGGCTGAGGGACTTCTCCTCCTGGGTGAGCGGGAAGAGGTAGTACAGCTGGTACGGCTCGCCGTTCGGGTCGTTGACCTGCTTGCCGATGACCAGTCCGGGCTGGGACGCCTGGTCGGAGTTGTAGACGATCCGGGTGTAGCTCTGGGCGGCCGCGGTGTCGCCGTCGATCCGCTGCCGCAGGTCCTCGGGGACGCTGACCGCCCAGTCGACCGATCCGGAGGCACGCGGACCGCGTCCGCTGCCGCTCTCCCCGCCCATGGGGAGGGTGACCACGTCGAAGGCGCTCTGGCCGCCGCTGGAGAGCGATTTCACCAGCTCGCTCATCCACTGGATGACGTTCTGCGAGGGACGCCCGTCCGCGGGGGCGCCGTCGTCGCCGTTGGTGCTCGCCGCCTCCTCGGCCTTCTGCTTGGCCGCCGTGAAACCACCGGTGGCCTGGCTCTGGGAGGCCTTGACCTTGGCGTCCAGCAGCCCGTTGCGGACCTGCCCGATCACCACGAAACCGAGCAGCAGCACCACGCCCAGCGACATCAGCAGGGTGGTGGCGACGACCTTGAGCTGGATGTTGCGCCGCCATAGCCGCATGACCGGCAGCAGCGGACGGCGCACCCAGCGCATGAACAGTCGGAGCACCGGGCTGCCCTGCACCCCGCCGTGCAGCAGCCCGCCCTCCAGCACCCGGCCGAAGAGGCGGGAGCCGGCGCTCCGGTGGCCGACAGGCCGTCCGGCGCGGGCCCCGGACCCGGGCGCCGAAGCGGCACTGTCCCTGGCCATGTCAGCTCGGTCCGGCCTTGTAGCCGACGCCGCGGACGGTCACCACGATCTCCGGCTTCTCCGGGTCCTTCTCGACCTTGGAGCGCAGCCGCTGGACGTGCACGTTGACCAGGCGGGTGTCGGCGGCGTGCCGGTAGCCCCAGACCTGCTCGAGGAGCACCTCGCGCGTGAACACCTGCCACGGCTTGCGGGCCAGCGCCACCAGCAGGTCGAACTCCAGCGGGGTCAGCGCGATCGACTGCCCGTCCCGCTTCACAGAGTGACCGGCCACGTCGATGACCAGGTCGCCTATGGCGAGCTGTTCCGGCGCCGGCTCCTCCGACCGCCGCAGGCGTGCCCTGATGCGGGCCACCAGCTCCTTCGGCTTGAACGGCTTCACGATGTAGTCGTCGGCGCCCGACTCCAGGCCCACCACGACGTCGACGGTGTCACTCTTCGCCGTCAGCATCACGATCGGCACACCCGACTCCGCCCTGATCAGGCGGCACACCTCGATGCCGTCCCGGCCGGGCAGCATCAGGTCGAGCAGTACCAGGTCGGGCTTGGTCTCCCGGAAGGCGGCCAGCGCCTTGTCGCCGTCGGCTACGAAAGATGGCTCAAAACCCTCACCACGCAGCACAATGCCGAGCATCTCGGCCAGTGCGGTGTCGTCGTCGACGACAAGGACTCGTCCCTTCATAAACGACATCATCCCATTAGCTAATCGTTACCTGGCGTGACCTGGCACACAGCACGGCCAGGGCCTCGGCCGTCACGGGCGAAACCACGCCCTCCTCGGTGACGATCGCCGTCACCAATTCGGGCGGAGTCACATCGAACGCCGGGTTGTACGCCTGGGTCCCCAGGGGTGCCACCGGAATCCCGCCTCCCGCTCCAGCCACCGGCACCTGGGGTGCTGTGACCTCGGTCACCTCATATCCGGGGCGCTGCTCCACTTCGATGGACGCCCCGTCCGGCGTGTCCGGATCCACCGTCGTGACCGGCGCCACCACGATGAACGGCACATGGTGGTAGCGCGCGAGCACCGCGAGCGGATAGCTCCCCACCTTGTTCGCCACCGAACCGTCGGCCGCGATGCGGTCCGCGCCGATCAGCACCGCGTCCACCTCACCCGCCGCGAACAGCGAACCCGCCGCGTTGTCGGTGAGCAAGGTGTACGCCATGTCGTTGCGGGCCGCCTCGTATGCCGTCAGGCGAGCACCTTGCAGCAAGGGACGCGTTTCGTCCACCCACAGGCGCCGCAGCCGCCCCGACCGGTGCGCCGCGAGCGCCACCGCGAAGGCGGTCCCCTCACCGCCCGACACCAGCGAACCGGTGTTGCAGTGCGTGAGGACGCGGTGCCCCCCGGCGGGCAGCAGCTCGTCGAGCAGCGCCAGCCCGTGCGCGGCCATCCGGGCGCTGGCCTCGGCATCCTCCCGGTGCAGCGCCCGCGCCGCGGCCAGCGCCGCCGCGGCCGCCTGCCGGGTGTCACCGGTCCTGGCGAGCGCCTCCTGGTGGGCGCCCTGCGCCCGCCGCACTCCGACGGCGAGGTTCACGGCGGTGGGCCGGGCCCCCGCCAGCGCCGCCGCGGCCTCCTCGACCTCGAAGCCGCGCACGGCGGCGAGCGCGATCCCGTAGGCGCCCGCGATGCCCAGCAGCGGTGCCCCGCGCACGGCGAGCGAGCGGATCGCCTCCACCAGCGCGGCCGGATCCGTGCACACCAGCTCGATCTCCTCGGCCGGCAGCCTGGTCTGGTCGAGCAGCACCAGCACCGGGCCCTCGGGGGGTTCCTCCCAACGGAGGACCGGTATCCCGGTCGGCCGCTTGTCCTCGCCGTTTCGCGCGCCCTGATCAGCCATGCGGTCAGTCTGCCCCCTGTACGTCGGACAATTGAAGGTGCCGAGCCCCTACCGCGCCCGGTCCGCACCCGACGCCCCCATGGCACGATGGCTGCCAACCTGCCGCCGCGACCCCGCGCGGGCACCGTGAAGGAGCCACGATGAACGACACTCCGGGCTGGGCTTCGCCCGGATCCGCCCCGTCCGACGGGCACGAGCCCGGCGCGTCCGGCCCCGCCGGACCCGCCGACCGCCCCGCCGGCCCCGATCAGCCCGCGCCGCCCGCGGACCGGCCGGGTGCGGAACCGACGAGCCCCGGCACGAAGTGGTCCAAGGAGCAGCCGCCCCCGGCCCAGTGGTCCGCGCCCACCGGCCCCGCGGACCAGGGCCAGGCCCCGCCTCCGCCGCCACCGGGCCCGGGCTGGGGCACACCGCCCCCCGGACCTCCCGGAGGCGGCTACGGAGGCTACGGCGGCCCGCGCGGGGGCTACGGAGGCTACGGCGCCCCCGGTGGCCCCGGCGGCTGGGGAGGCGGCTGGGGCGGTCCCCCGCCCGCGGCCAAGCCCGGCGTGATCCCGCTCCGCCCGCTCGGTGTGGGCGAGATCCTCGACGGCGCCGTCTCCACCATGCGCACCTACTGGCGCACCGTCCTCGGTATCTCCCTGACCGTCGCCATCCTCACGGAGATCGTCGTCGTACTGCTCCAGGGCCTGGTCCTGGACGACTCCGGCGCCGAGGCCCTCAACGACCCCGACGCCACCCTGAGCGAACTCGGCGACGCGCTCGCCGAGACCACGATCAACTCCGGCGTCGTCTTCCTGATCTCCCTGATCGGCACCGTGCTGGCCACGGCCCTGCTCACCACCGTCACCAGCCGCGCCGTACTCGGCAGGCCCGTGACCACCGGCGAGGCCTGGCGCGACGCCCGCCCCCAGGTGCTGAAGCTGTTCGGGCTGATCCTCCTGCTGCTGCTCATCGTCGCCGGACTCGTGACGGCCGGTATGACACCCGGTCTCCTCGTCACCGCCACCGCGGGCGGCGAGGCCGGGGTCGCCCTGACCGCCCTGGGCTTCCTGGCGGGCGGTGTCGTCGCGATCTGGCTCATGGTCCGCTTCTCCCTGGCGTCCCCCGCGCTCATGCTGGAGAAGCAGGGCATCAAGAAGGCGATGGGCCGCTCGGTGAAGCTGGTGCGCGGCTCCTGGTGGCGCGTCTTCGGCATCCAGCTGCTCGCCACGGTCATCGCCAACGTCGTCGCGTCGATCATCGTGATCCCCTTCGCCTTCCTCGCCGCGACCCTCGGCGGCGACGGCGTCGGCGGCTTCCTGGACGGCACCGGCGACCTCGGCTGGACGTTCCTCGTCGTCAGCGGCATCGGCTCGGTGATCGGCTCCATGATCACCTTCCCGATCACGGCGGGCGTGACCGTACTGCTGTACATCGACCAGCGCATCCGCCGCGAGGCCCTCGACCTCGAACTGTCCCGAGCCGCCGGCGCCCAGGGCTCCAGCGGCTCCGGCGCCGTCCCGGGGAGCTGACGGGGTGAGTCCGGCGGGGGGAGCCGTCACCGAGGTGCTGTCACGCGCCGCCCTACGAACGGTGTCGCGCTCCGGCGACGAACCGCCGGTGACGATCCCGCGCGACCCCGCGCGGGAGGCAGCGCGGCGAGAACTGTCCAAAGGCATGTACCACGAGAACGACCCCAGCTGGTTCCAGCGGGCCCTGAACGCCTTCTGGGACTGGATCGGAGAGCTGTTCAGCACGGCGTCCACCGCGACTCCCGGCGGGACGCTCGGCCTGGTCGTCGTCATCCTGGCCGTCGTGGCGGTGCTGGGCGCCCTCTGGTGGCGCCTGGGCACCCCCCGCCGCAGTGCCGTCTCCGCCCCCGCCCTCTTCGACGACCGCCCCCGCAGCGCCGCCGACCACCGCGCCGCCGCCCAGGCACACGCCGCCCAGGGACACTGGAGCCAGGCCGTCCAGGAACGCATGCGGGCCGTCGTCCGCGCCCTCGAGGAACGCGCCCTGCTCGACATCCGCCCCGGCCGCACCGCCGACGAGGCGGCCACCGAGGCGGGCCTCGCCCTACCCGCGCACCGGGACCGGCTGCGCACCGCCGCCCGGGACTTCGACGACGTCGCGTACGGCGGCCGGCCCGGCAGCGAGGAGTCGTACCGACGCCTCACCGAACTCGACCACGACCTGGACCGCAGCAAGCCGCACCTGGCGAGCAGCACGGCCGGCAGCCCCACGGGGAACGCGGACCGGGACACCCGCCGGGGAGCCGCCGAATGACCACCGAGGCCACGCTCCCCACCACCGCGGCCTCGCCCACCGCCCGCCAACTGTGGACCCGCGCGCGGGGCATCGCGCTCGCCCTCGTCCTGCTGCTCGTCGGCGCCGTCGCCATCGCGGTCGTCCGCTCCGACGCCCGGCACGGAGAACTCGACCCGCGCTCCGCCGATCCCTACGGCAGCCGCGCCGTCGCCGAACTCCTCGCCGACCGGGGGGTCTCCACGCGCGTGGTCACCACCCTGGACGAGGCGCGGGCCGCGGCCGGCCCGGACACCACCCTGCTGGTGGCCGTGCCCGACCTCCTGACGGAACGCCAGCAGACGGGACTGCACTCGGCGATGTCCGGCTCCGGTGGCCGCACCGTCCTGGTCGCCCCCGGCGGCGCTGCCGTCGAACGCCTCGTTCCCGGCGTCACCGCCGACCCCGCGCTCAGCCTCGACTCGACGCTGGCCCCCGCCTGCGACCTGCCCGCCGCACGGCGCGCGGGCACCGCAGACACGGGAGGCATCCGCTACAGCACCCACCTCGAAGCCGACGCCTGCTACCCCAGCCGGCGCCTGGCCACCCTCCTGCGCGTCCCCGAACCGTCCACGACGGCGCCCGCGGAGGGCACCCCGGGAGACACCGTCGTCCTCGGCGCCCGCGACATCCTCTTCAACAACCACCTCGACGAGCACGGCAACGCCTCGCTCGCCCTCCAACTCCTCGGCTCCCGCGACCACCTGGTCTGGTACCTCCCCTCCCTCTCCGACCTCCCGGACCCGGACGACGAACGCAGCTTCTTCGACCTGCTCCCGTCCGGCTGGCTCTGGGGCACCCTTCAGCTCTTCATCGCCGCCACCCTCGCCGCCCTGTGGCGGGCACGCCGACTCGGCCCCCTGGTGCCCGAGAAACTCCCCGTCGCGATCCGCGCCTCCGAAACCGTCGAAGGCCGCGCCCGCCTCTACCGCAAGGCGAACGCCCGCGACCGCGCCGCCACCGCTCTTCGCTCCGCCACCCGCACCCGCCTCGCCCCTCTCGTAGGCGTCCCCGTCACCCAGGCGCACACACCCGAGTCCCTGCTGCCCGCCCTGGCTGCCCATCTCCACGGCGCACCCGGCGACGGACAGACCCTGCACACCCTCCTCTTCGGCCCGCCGCCCGGCGACGACGCGGCCCTCATCGCACTCGCCGACCAACTCGACGCCCTCGAAAGAGAGGTACGCCGTCCATGATGGACCCGACCACTGACAACGCCGGGCAGAGCGCGGCCCCGGGCAACGCCCGCGCCGCCCTCGAAGCCCTGCGCGCCGAGATCGCCAAGGCCGTGGTCGGCCAGGACGCCGCCGTCACCGGTCTCGTCGTAGCCCTGCTCTGCCGCGGCCACGTCCTCCTCGAAGGCGTCCCCGGAGTCGCCAAGACCCTCCTCGTCCGCACCCTCGCCGCGGCCACCGAACTCGACACCAAACGCGTCCAGTTCACCCCCGACCTGATGCCGAGCGACGTCACCGGCTCCCTGGTCTACGACGCCCGCACCACCGAGTTCTCCTTCCAGCCCGGCCCGGTCTTCACCAACCTCCTCCTCGCCGACGAGATCAACCGCACGCCCCCGAAGACCCAGTCGTCCCTCCTCGAAGCCATGGAGGAACGCCAGGTCACGGTGGACGGCACGCCCCGCCCGCTCCCCGAGCCCTTCCTCGTCGCGGCCACCCAGAACCCGGTCGAGTACGAGGGCACCTATCCGCTCCCGGAAGCCCAGCTCGACCGCTTCCTCCTCAAGCTCACCGTCCCGCTCCCCACCCGCCAGGACGAGATCGACGTCCTCACCCGCCACGCGGCCGGCTTCAACCCGCGCGACCTGCGCGCCGCCGGCGTACGCCCCGCCGCGAACGCCGCCGACCTGGAGGCCGCCCGCGCGGAGGCCGCCAAGACGACCGTCTCCCCGGAGATCACCGCCTACGTCGTCGACATCTGCCGCGCCACCCGTGCGTCGCCGTCCCTCACCCTCGGCGTCTCCCCACGCGGAGCCACGGCCCTGCTGTCGACCTCCCGCGCGTGGGCCTGGCTCACCGGCCGCGACTACGTCACGCCCGACGACGTGAAGGCCCTGGCCCTGCCCACCCTCCGCCACCGCGTCCAACTGCGCCCGGAGGCCGAGATGGAGGGCGTCACCGCGGACTCGGTCATCAACGCGATCCTCGCCCACGTCCCCGTTCCCCGCTGATGGCTCTCACCGGACGCGCCGCGCTCATCGCGGCCCTGGCCTCCGTCCCCGTCGGCGTCTGGGACCCGAGCTGGACGGGCATCCTCGCGGTCAACGCACCGCTGGCCGTCGCCTGCGCCTGCGACTTCGCCCTGGCCGCCCCCGTACGGCGCCTCGGCCTGACCCGCTCCGGCGACGCCTCCGCCCGCCTGGGCGAGACCGCCGACGTCACCCTGACGGTCACCAACCCGTCGGGCCGCCCGCTCCGTGCCCGCCTGCGCGACGCCTGGCCGCCCAGCAGCTGGCAGCCCGGCACCGAGACCGCGGCCTCCCGCCACAGCCTGACCGTGCCCGCCGGGGAACGCCGCCGCGTGACCACGCGCCTGCGCCCCACCCGCCGCGGCGACCGCCACGCGGACCGCGTCACGATCCGGTCCTACGGCCCCCTGGGCCTCCTCACCCGCCAGGGCACCCACCGGGTCCCCTGGACGGTACGCGTCCTCCCTCCGTTCACCAGCCGCAAGCACCTCCCCTCCAAGCTGTCCCGGCTCCGCGAACTCGACGGCCGCACCAGCGTCCTCACCCGCGGCGAGGGCACGGAGTTCGACAGCCTGCGCGAGTACGTCCCCGGCGACGACACCCGCTCCATCGACTGGCGCGCGACAGCCCGCCACTCCACCGTCGCCGTACGCACCTGGCGCCCCGAGCGCGACCGGCACATCCTGCTCGTCCTCGACACCGGCCGTACCTCGGCCGGCCGCGTGGGAGACGCCCCTCGCCTAGACGCCGCCATGGACGCCGCCCTGCTCCTGGCCGCGCTGGCCTCCCGCGCGGGCGACCGCGTCGACCTCCTCGCCTACGACCGCCGCGTACGCGCCCTGCTCCAGGGCCGCACCGCTGGTGACGTCCTTCCGTCCCTGGTCAACGCCATGGCCACCGTGGAACCGGAGCTGGTGGAAACAGACGCGCGCGGTCTTGCGGCGACCACGCTCCGGTCGGCTCCCCGCCGCTCCCTGATCGTGCTGTTCACGACGCTCGACGCCGCCCCGATCGAAGAGGGACTGCTCCCCGTCCTGCCACAGCTGACCCAGCGCCACACGGTTCTCGTGGCCTCGGTGTCCGACCCGCACGTCTCACGGATGGCCCAAGCCCGCGGCCACACGGACGCCGTCTACGAGGCCGCGGCGGCCGCACAGGCCCAGTCGGAGCGCCGCCACATCGCCGACCAACTACGCCGGCACGGCGTGACGGTCGTCGACGCGACCCCGGACGAACTTCCTCCAGCACTCGCAGACGCCTACCTGGAACTCAAAGCAGCAGGCCGGCTGTAAGAAGGGCGGGGCCCGTAGGCCCCGCCCAATATCGGTTCAACCACCCTTGATTCAGCCGACCCCTAAACG
>NZ_KZ195574.1:5248548-5249441 GCF_002188365.1 Streptomyces sp. CS113 | reverse complement strand
TTCGATGTTTGACGCTTCACAGCGGGTACCGGAATATCAACCGGTTATCCATCGACTACGCCTGTCGGCCTCGCCTTAGGTCCCGACTTACCCTGGGCAGATCAGCTTGACCCAGGAACCCTTAGTCAATCGGCGCAAACGTTTCTCACGTTTGTATCGCTACTCATGCCTGCATTCTCACTCGTGAACCGTCCACAACTCGCTTCCGCGGCTGCTTCACCCGGCACACGACGCTCCCCTACCCATCACAGCCGGCGTTGGCCGTATTGCTGCAATGACACGACTTCGGCGGTACGCTTGAGCCCCGCTACATTGTCGGCGCGGAATCACTAGACCAGTGAGCTATTACGCACTCTTTCAAGGGTGGCTGCTTCTAAGCCAACCTCCTGGTTGTCTGTGCGACTCCACATCCTTTCCCACTTAGCGTACGCTTAGGGGCCTTAGTCGATGCTCTGGGCTGTTTCCCTCTCGACCATGGAGCTTATCCCCCACAGTCTCACTGCCGCGCTCTCACTTACCGGCATTCGGAGTTTGGCTAAGGTCAGTAACCCGGTAGGGCCCATCGCCTATCCAGTGCTCTACCTCCGGCAAGAAACACACGACGCTGCACCTAAATGCATTTCGGGGAGAACCAGCTATCACGGAGTTTGATTGGCCTTTCACCCCTAACCACAGGTCATCCCCCAGGTTTTCAACCCTGGTGGGTTCGGTCCTCCACGACCTCTTACAGCCGCTTCAACCTGCCCATGGCTAGATCACTCCGCTTCGGGTCTTGAGCGTGCTACTAAAACGCCCTATTCGGACTCGCTTTCGCTACGGCTTCCCCACCCGGGTTAACCTCGCAACACACCGCAAACTCGCAGGCTCATTCTTCAAAAGGCACGCAGTCACGA
>NZ_KZ195574.1:4755931-5248021 GCF_002188365.1 Streptomyces sp. CS113 | reverse complement strand
CTTTCCGATCCGATTTCCTCGGTGCTTTCCAGGTTCCCGCTTTCGCGTTTCCCTTTCCGGCGGTTCCGACTTTATCAGAAGTTTCGAGCCGGTCTTGCCGGCCGTTCGTTTCCGATTCATCGGGAGAGTGCTTCATCGAATTCAGTGATTCGGGGAAGCTGATAGATGTTCACTGTTGCCCTCTGGGGTGAACCCGTCTCCAGGCAACTGTTCGAATCTACCTCCCCGCTCGCTCCGTGTCAACGGCTCGGGCGGGAACGAAGAGGACACTAGCAGCTCACCGGGGCTGGATGCACATCAGGCGGCCGTTGGCACAGTGGCGCTGCGTTCGGCTGCCTCGACGTCGCCCGTGTCGCCGGCGCGAGCGGCACGGCCGCCCAGGACGTAGACGTAGGCGAGGAAGGCCAGCTCGGCGACGACGCCGATGGTGATCCGCGCCCATGTGGGCAGGCCGGACGGGGTGACGAAGCCTTCGATGGCGCCGGACACGAAGAGGACGAGGGCCAGGCCGATCGCCATGCCGAGGGCGGCCCTGCCCTCTTCGGCGAGAGCGATGCGGCGGGTACGGGGCCCGGGGTCGATGACGGTCCAGCCCAGGCGCATTCCGGTGCCCGCGGCGACGAACACCGCTGTCAGTTCCAGCAGGCCGTGGGGCAGGACCAGGCCGAGGAAGGTGTCGAGGCGGCCGGCCGACGACATCAGACCGAAGCCCACGCCGAGGTTGAGCATGTTCTGGAAGAGGATCCAGATGACGGGCAGCCCCAGGAAAACGCCCAGGATGAGGCAGAGCGCGGCGGCCCAGGCGTTGTTCGTCCAGACCTGTGCGGCGAACGAGGCCGCCGGGTTGCTCGAGTAGTACGTCTCGTACTGGCCGCCGGGGCGGGTCAGCTCGCGCAGTTCGCTCGGCGCGGCGATGGTGGACTGCACCTCCGGGTGGGTGCCGATCCACCAGCCCAGGAGGGCCGCGACCGCGGTCGACAGGAGGGCGGTGGGGACCCACCAGTGGCGGGCCCGGTAGACGGCCGCCGGGAACTGCTGGGTCAGGAAGCGTGTGACGTCGCGCCAGGAGGCGCGCCGGGTACCCGTCACGGCACTGCGCGCGCGTGCCACCAGTTGGCTCAGCCGTCCGGTCAGCTGCGGGTCGGGTGCGCTGGACTGAATCAGGGACAGGTGGGTGGCCGTGCGCTGGTAGAGGGCGACGAGTTCGTCGGTCTCGGAGCCGGTCAGCCGACGCCTGCGCCGGAGGAGGGCGTCGAGGCGGTCCCACTCCGCGCGGTGGGCGGAGACGAAGACGTCGAGGTCCATCGGTGTGCCTGCTCCTCGGCTATCGTCGGCGGCTCGTCGTGGATCAGCTTGTCGTACTGCGGCGCGGTGCGCCCTCAGCTTGGCAGACTGGCGGGGACGGGGGCATATAGGGGAAGGGCGGCGGGCGTGAGCGAGCTGGTGACGGGCGAGGCGGTGGCGCTGGAGCTGCGTCCCGCGCGGCTGCCCAGCAGGGCGCTGGCCGTCCTGCTCGACCTGGTGGTGGCCGTGGCCGTCTACGTGGCGGTCACCATCGCGCTGGTGGCGTCCACCTCGTCGCTGGACGGGGCGGCGCAAACCGCGCTGACGATCGCGAGCTTCGTCCTCGTCCTGGTGGGCGGGCCGATCGCCGTGGAGACGCTGAGCCATGGGCGGTCGCTCGGGAAGATGGCGTGCGGGCTGCGGGTGGTGCGGGACGACGGCGGGCCGGTCCGGTTCCGGCACGCACTGGTACGTGGCTTGATCGGGGTGATCGAGATCCTGATGACGTTCGGGGTGATCGCCTGTATCGCCTCGCTGGTGTCGGCGCGTGGGCGTCGGCTCGGTGACGTGTTCGCCGGCACGCTGGTCGTGCGGGAGAGGGTGCCGTTCTCGTCGGCGGCCTTCATACCGCCGCCTCCGCCCTGGCTGGCGGGGCGGTTCTCGGGGCTCGACCTGTCCGCGGTGCCCGACGATCTGTGGCTCGCCGTCCGTCAGTACCTGGCGCGGACGGGGCAGCTGGATCCGCGCGTCGGCTGGGCCATGGCCGAACGGCTCGCCGGTGATGTCGCGGCCCGCACGGGTGCTCCGGTGCCTCGGGAGGTTCCGCCGCCCGCCTATCTGGCGGCGGTGTTGCAGGAGCGGCAGGCCAGGGAGGCCCGGCGGGCGTTCGGTGGCACTGCGGGGGCTGACTGGGCCGTCGGATCGGTACCGGGGGCGCCGGGGGCTCCTGCGGCTCCTGCGGCGGCCGCCCAGCCTCCTGCGCCGTCCGTCCCGCCGACTGCGCCGCCTCCCCCGCCGTCACCGGGTGACCGCCCCGGGGTGCCGCGGGACGTGGCGTCGGAGGGCCGGCCCGGGACCGGGTTCGTGCCGCCGGCGTAGGCGTGTCCCGTCCGGCGCCTTTCACGGGAACACGGAGGGTGGTGTCTCCAGGTCCTCCAGCTCGACCCCGGGGGCCGCGAGTACGACGTCGCCGGTGATGTGCACGGAGTACTGCTCGCCCGTGTCCAGGGCTGTGACCTGGTATTCGTCCACGGTGAGAGGGCCGTTGTCAGTGGCGTGTGCTTCTCTGTTCAGCAAGGCCCATGACTGGTCCACGGTGCGGGGGGCGAGGACCGGGTCGGTGAGGGCGACGAGGCGTACGCGGGTGGCTGAAGCGGAGGGGGTGAGGCGCAGGAGGCGGGTCACGGCGACGAGGAAGGCGGGGGACGTGCCGGTGAAGGCGTGAGCGCGCGCATTGCCTTCGGTGGCGTGGATTCCGGTGGGGTCGGTACGGACCCAGGTGACGCCGTCGATGGCGGCGCCGCGCACCTGCCAGTCGGCGGCGTGGAGTTCGAGTCGGATGGGGCGGCCGAGTTCGTCCAGGGCGAGGTCGACGGACCCGTGGTCGGCGCCGGTGGGCGTGGTCAGCCGGGAGACGTAGCGCCAGCCGGAGGGGCCGGGGGCGCATTGGAAGTGTTCTTCCGCGAGGGGGGTGTGATCGTGCGGATCGTGGAGCGAATATCGGCCGCGGGGCATGGGTGTCCTGGGTGGTGACGGGCTGGTCCGGCCGCTGATGCGGATGTGGCGCCAATGGGGCAGGCCCCCGGCACGGGGGTGCGGGGGCCTGCCTCGGAGGAACCGGTGACTCAGTAGCGGTAGTGGTCCGCCTTGTAGGGGCCCTCGACCTTGACGCCGATGTAGTCGGCCTGCTCCGGGCGGAGCGTGGTCAGCTTGACGCCGAGGGAGTCCAGGTGGAGCCGGGCGACCTTCTCGTCCAGGTGCTTGGGCAGCACGTAGACGTCGGTCGGGTACTCGTCGGGCTTGGTGAACAGCTCGATCTGGGCCAGGGTCTGGTCCGCGAACGAGTTGGACATCACGAACGACGGGTGACCGGTGGCGTTGCCCAGGTTCAGCAGGCGGCCCTCGGACAGGACGATGAGGACCTTGCCGTCGGGGTAAGTCCAGGTGTGGACCTGCGGCTTGACCTCGTCCTTGACGATGCCGGGGGTCCTGGCGAGGCCGGCCATGTCGATCTCGTTGTCGAAGTGGCCGATGTTGCCGATGATCGCCTGGTGCTTCATCCTGGCCATGTCTGCGGCCATGATGATGTCCTTGTTGCCGGTCGTGGTGACGAAGATGTCGGCCTGGTCGACGACCTCGTCCAGCGTGGTGACCTGGAAGCCGTCCATCGCCGCCTGAAGGGCGCAGATCGGGTCGATCTCCGTGATGATCACCCGGGCGCCCTGCCCGCGCAGCGACTCCGCACAACCCTTACCGACATCACCGTAGCCGCAGACGACGGCGGTCTTGCCACCGATCAGCACGTCGGTGGCACGGTTGATGCCGTCGATCAGGGAGTGCCGGCAGCCGTACTTGTTGTCGAACTTCGACTTCGTCACCGCGTCGTTGACGTTGATCGCCGGGAACAGCAGGGTGCCGTCCCGGTGCATCTCGTACAGGCGGTGGACACCGGTCGTGGTCTCCTCGGTCACACCGCGGATCTCGGACGCCAGCTGGGTCCACTTCTGCGGGGTCTCGCTGACCGTGCGGGTGAGGAGTTCGAGGATGACGCGGTGCTCGTCGGACTCGGCGGTGTCGACCGAGGGGACCTTGCCGTCCTTCTCGTACTCGACGCCCTTGTGGACGAGGAGGGTGGCGTCACCGCCGTCGTCCAGGATCATGTTCGGGCCACCGGTGGGGGTGTTCGGCCAGGTCAGCGCCTGCTCCGTGCACCACCAGTACTCCTCCAGGGTCTCGCCCTTCCAGGCGAAGACCGGAACGCCCTGCGGGTTGTCCGGGGTGCCGTTCGGGCCGACGGCGATGGCAGCGGCCGCGTGGTCCTGGGTGGAGAAGATGTTGCAGGAGGCCCAGCGGACCTCGGCGCCCAGGGCGACCAGGGTCTCGATGAGCACGGCGGTCTGCACGGTCATGTGCAGGGAGCCGGTGACGCGGGCGCCGGCGAGCGGCTGGGCTGCGGCGTACTCCTTGCGGATCGCCATCAGGCCCGGCATCTCGTGCTCGGCGAGGGTGATCTCCTTGCGGCCGAACGCGGCCAGGGAGAGGTCGGCGACCTTGAAGTCCTGTCGGTTGTCGACAGTCGTCATAACGGGCTGCTCCTCGGGTTGGGTCGAGGTGGGTACGGCTGACCTGCGCGGCGGCGGACACAGGGGTGCCCAGAAGAGGACACAGGCATGCCCGCGTACGCGCAGCGCAGTCCGTCGGAGGCCCTCTCTCCCTCGGCCGGTCCGTCCTGGACCGCCCG
Source organism: Streptomyces sp. CS113 (assembly GCF_002188365.1). NCBI lineage: Bacteria > Bacillati > Actinomycetota > Actinomycetes > Kitasatosporales > Streptomycetaceae > Streptomyces > Streptomyces sp. CS113. Next base: position 5,243,277 of record NZ_KZ195574.1, on the reverse strand, counting down.
ACCGCCATCAGCAGCGACGTCTGGCTCCGTCCCAAGCTACACCGCGGGCACCCACCGTCCCCAGTCCGCCTCCGAACACTTCCGGACGTTCACGCAGGGTGAGGACGGCGGTGGGCCCGTCGGTCAGTGGGCGGCCGGCGGGGTGCTCGGGCCGCCGGGGGTGGCCTCGGGATCGGGGCCCTTGGCGGCCTCGGACTCGCTGTAGATGTCCGGTTCCAGGTAGATGACGCGGGCGATCGGGACCGCCTCGCGGATGCGTGACTCGGCGGCGTCGATCGCGGAGGCGATCTCGGTGGCCGTGCCGTCGTGGCGGACGGCGATCTTGGCGGCGACGAGGAGTTCCTCGGGGCCCAGGTGGAGCGTGCGCATGTGGATGACGCCGGTGACCGTGTCACCGGCGACGATCGCGGACTCGATCTGCTGGACCGCCTCGATGCCCGCGGACTCGCCGAGCAGCAGGGACTTGGTCTCGACCGCGAGGACGAGCGCGATCAGGATGAGCAGGACGCCGATGCACAGGGTGCCGATGCCGTCCCAGACGCCGTCGCCGGTGAGCAGGGCGAGGCCGACGCCGCCGAGGGCGAGGATCAGGCCGACCAGGGCGCCGAGGTCCTCAAGCAGGACGACCGGCAACTCCGGTGCCTTGGCGTGGCGGACGAACTCCTTCCAGGACCTCTTGCCGCGCAGGGGGTTGGACTCCTTGATGGCGGTCCGGAAGGAAAAGGCCTCGGCGATGATCGCGAAGACCAGGACGCCCACCGGCCAGTACCAGTGCTCGATCTCGTGGGGGTGCTTGATCTTCTCGTAGCCCTCGTAGACGGCGAACATGCCGCCGACCGAGAAGAGCACGATGGAGACGAGGAAGGCGTAGATGTAGCGCTCGCGGCCGTAACCGAAGGGGTGTTGCGGGGTGGCCTCGCGCTGGGCGCGCTTGCCGCCCAGGAGCAGCAGGCCCTGGTTGCCGGAGTCGGCGAGGGAGTGCACGGACTCGGCGAGCATCGACGACGATCCGCTGAAGAGGAACGCCACGAATTTCGCCACCGCGATCGAGAGGTTGGCGAGCAGTGCCGCCACGATCGCCCTGGTACCGCCTGACGCGCTCATGTGTCGCGTTGTCCCTTCGCCTTCGTCTGTGGCCGGCTTTGCCCTGCCTTTGCGGTGCGCCATTGTTGCAGCCCGCGCGGGCCCCGACGTGCCGGATGCCCCGTCGTACGCCCCTCAGACCCGGATCAGACGCGCACGGTGGCCCGGAAGAGCGTGCCGCTTCCGGACACTTCGGCCTTTTCGTGCGCGGGGACGAAGACGGAGCGGCCGGGGGCGAGTTCGTGTTCGCCGGCCCGTACGGTACCCGCCGTGCAGAGCAGGATCTGCGGGGTGGGCAGGGTCAGGTCGTGGGCGCCGGCGCCCTCGGGCAGGACGTAGCGGCTCAGGCGGAACTCGTCGATCGGGGTGTCGTAGACCTCTTCGCCGTCGGGGGAGGCTTCGGGGCGCAGGATGCCGGGGTCGCCCGCCTCGAAGCGGACGATGCGCAGGAGTTCGGGGACGTCGACGTGCTTGGGGGTGAGCCCGCAGCGCAGGACGTTGTCGGAGTTGGCCATGATCTCGACGCCCAGGCCGTTCAGGTAGGCGTGCGGGATGCCGGCGCCGAGGTACAGGGCCTCGCCGGGCTGGAGCCGGACGTGGTTGAGAAGCATCGCGGCGAGGACGCCGGGGTCGCCCGGGTAGTGGTGGGCGATGTCGGCGTACGGCCGGTAGGCGCCGCCGAGGCGGTCGCAGGCGGCCGCGGTCTCGGTGACGGTGTGGGACATCTCCTCGGGGTCGGCCGTGAGGATCGCGGTGAGGACCTCGCGCAGGGCGGCGTCCTCGGGGTGGGCGCGCAGCAGGTCGACGTACGGCTTGAGGGAGGCGACGCCGAGGCCGTCGAGCAGGTCGGCCGTGTCGGCCGGGGCGCGGAAGCCGCACAGGCCGTCGAACTCGGTGAGGGCGCAGATCAGTTCGGGCTTGTGGTTGGCGTCCTTGTAGTTGCGGTGCGGGGCGTCCAGGGGGACGCCGCGGCGCTCCTCGTCCTCGTAACCGGCCCTGGCCTGGGCGAGGTCGGGGTGGACCTGGAGGGAGAGCGGGGCGCCGGCCGCGAGGAGCTTGAGGAGGAAGGGCAGCCGGGGGCCGAACCTGGCCACGGAGGCGGCGCCCAGTTCCTTCTCGGGGTCCGCGTCGACGACCTCGGCGAGGGTGCCCCGACCGGTGCGGGAGGGGGCGCCGGGGTGGGCGCCCATCCACATCTCCGCCTGCGGTTCGCCGGTCGGCTCGGTCCCGAGCAGGGTCGGGATCGCGGTGGTGGAACCCCAGGCGTAGGGGCGGACGGTGTTGTCGAGGCGGTCCATGAGCTCTCTCTGCCGGTGCGTGCGGGTGCGGGGGCGATGGTGCGCCGGGGTCAGGCCCCCGAGGCGAGCGCCAGGTAGACGGCGGCGAAATCCGTGATGGCGATCAGTTCGGCGAGGGTCTCGAGTTCGCCGCCCTCCTCCGGCTCCAGCTCGCTGATCGGCGTGTCGTGGCCGAGGGCCAGGTCACGGGCGTTGGGGGCGGCGGTGAGGCCGCCGATGGGGCGGTCGCGAAGGAGTACCACGCGCGCGTGCAGGGCGGCCGGCTCCTCGACGCGGTCGCGGAAGAAGTCGTCGGGGTCGGCGCCGGCGGCGAGGCGGCCGGCGAGCAGGGCGCTGTGCGCGGCGAGCGCCTCGGGCAGGTCGGCGACGACCGCGGGGGTGCCGGACAGTTCGGCGAGGGCGGCGGCGAAGCGGCGGCCGGCGGGTCCGGCGGAGGTGCCCTCGGTCCAGACGACGGGGAGGGATTCGGCCAGCTCGGACGCCAGGGTCTTGGCGGGGTTGCTGTAGGTCACGATGGCGGGCCCGCAGCGTTCCGCGACGCGGTCGAGCCGGTCGGCGACCTTGGCGACGGCCTCGGGCGGCGCCTCCAGCAGGCCGGTGCGGTCCAGCAGCGCGAGGAGGGGGGTGAGCAGCGCCCACAGGACGCCGGGGGCGGCACCGGCGAGGGGCTCGTCGTGGTCGTAGGGGGCGGTCGCCATCGGGATGAACAGGCCCCGGGAGGCGCTCACCGCGTCGTTGAGCGGGGAGCCCGCGGGGGCGACGGCGACGACCGTGCAGCCCCGGCGGTAGGCCTGTTCGGCGAGCAGGGACAGGCCCGGCTCGGCGCCGTCGGGGGTGGCGATCAGCAGGAGGTCCACGGAGCCGGCCCAGCCGGGCAGTTCCCAGCGCAGGGCGCCCGCCGCGGGGGCGACGCCGGTGGGGGCGAGGCGGGTGACGGGGCTGCCCGCCCCGGCGAGGGTGCCGAGGAGGTCGGCGGCGTGGGTGGCGGCGGCGCCGGGCCCCGCGATCAGTACGGCGCGGGGGCGGCCGTCCGGCTTGAGGTTGCCGACGCCGGCCTCGGCGGCGTGCCGGGCGGCGGTGCGGACGCGGGCACCGGCCTCGGCGGCGCCGCGGAGCAGGCCGCGGCGGTCGGCCTCGGTGAGGCGCTCCGGGGCGTCGAGGAGCGATTCGTCGAGCATGGCGGCAGGTCTCCGATCGCCGGGGCGTTCGTTCGGATGCGCGGGTGCGCGGGGTCGTCGCCGGGTTGCCGGTGGCCTGGGCGGCGGTTACTCGGGGCGGCGGGCCTCGTCGACGAGGAGGACGGGGATGCCGTCGCGCACCGGGTAGGCCAGGCCGCAGTCCTGGCCGGTGCAGATCAGTTCCGCGTCCTGCTCCTTGAGGGGGGCGTGGCAGGCCGGGCAGGCGAGGATCTCCAGGAGGCCGGCTTCGAGCGGCATGGGGGTTCCCTTCGGGGGCGGTGGGGGCGTGTGTGGATGTGCTGGTCAGGGTACCGCCGGGGCGGGGCCCGTGCGGGTGGCCCACCTTGAACCCGGCGTCGGTGCTGGGGAGACGGCCGCGCGGCCCGGCGCTTGCGGGGTGTGCCGCCGCGCCCACCCTCCCCCGCTCTCGGCTTCGCTCGAGCGGGGGCACCCCCATCGCCCCAGCGGCACGACTGCCCGCAGCGGCGGGGGGGGGGGGCGGCACGGCTGCCCGTCGGCGGCTAGGCGCGGATGATCGCCAAGGCTTCGTCGCGCACCTTCGTCATCGTCGCCTCGTCGCGGGCCTCCGCGTTGAGGCGGAGCAGCGGCTCGGTGTTGGAGGGGCGGACGTTGAACCACCAGTCGGCCGAGGTGACGGTGAGGCCGTCGAGGTCGTCCACGGTGACGTCGTCGCGGCCCTCGTACGCGGCCCGGATCGCGGCGAGGCGGGCCTGCTGGTCGTCGACGGTGGAGTTGATCTCGCCGGAGCCGGTGTAGCGGTCGTAGGCGGCGACCAGGGCGGACAGCGGGCCGTCCTGCTCGCCGAGGGCGGCGAGGACGTGGAGGGCGGCCAGCATGCCGGTGTCGGCGTTCCAGAAGTCCCGGAAGTAGTAGTGCGCGGAGTGCTCGCCGCCGAAGATGGCGCCGGTCCTGGCCATCTCGGCCTTGATGAAGGAGTGGCCCACGCGCGTGCGTTCCGGGGTGCCGCCGTTCTCCCGGACGACCTCGGGGACGGACCAGGAGGTGATCAGGTTGTGGATGACGGTGCCCCTGCCGCCGTTGCGGGCCAGTTCGCGGGCGGCCACCAGGGCGGTGACGGCGGACGGAGAGACCGGCTCGCCGTCCTGGTCGACGACGAAGCAGCGGTCGGCGTCCCCGTCGAAGGCGAGGCCGAGGTCGGCGTCCTCCTCACGGACGCGCCGCTGGAGGTCGACGAGGTTGGCCGGGTCGAGCGGGTTGGCCTCGTGGTTGGGGAAGGTGCCGTCCAGTTCGAAGTACATCGGCACCAGGTCGAGGGGCAGGCCGGCGAAGACCGTGGGGACGGTGTGGCCGCCCATGCCGTTGCCCGCGTCGACGACGACCTTGAGGGGCCGGATGCCGGTGAGGTCGACCAGGGAGCGCAGGTGGGCCGCGTAGTCGTCGAGGGTGTCGCGCCGGGTCACGGTGCCGGGACGGGCGGCCGGCTCGGGGGCGCCCGCCTCGCTCCAGCGCTCCACCAGGGCGCGGATCTCGGCGAGACCGGTGTCCTGGCCGACCGGGGCGGCGCCCGCGCGGCACAGCTTGATGCCGTTGTACCGCGCGGGGTTGTGCGAGGCCGTGAACATGGCGCCCGGCAGGTCGAGTGCGCCGGAGGCGTAGTACAGCTGGTCGGTGGAGCACAGGCCGATCTCGGTCACGTCGGCGCCGCGGGCCGCCGCGCCGCGCGCGAAGGCACCGGACAGGCCCGGAGACGAGGGCCGCATGTCGTGGCCGACCACGACGGCGCCCGCGCCGGTCAGCTCGACGAAGGCCGCGCCGAACAGCTCGGCCAGCGACTCGTCCCACTGGTCCGGGACGACACCGCGCACGTCGTACGCCTTCACGATCTGCGACAGATCAGCAGCCACGGCCAACCTTCCTGAAAGTCCTGTCGGAGCCCACAAACTACCCGTAGGGACCGACGGGCCGCCCGGAAGGTTCCCGGAGGTCAGACAGCGTCAGGGCAGCATCCAGCCCAGGACCGCGGTGGACTGGCCGACCACGATCAGGCACATGACCAGCAGCAGGCCGAGGCTCCACGGCAGCACTTTGCGCAGCAGGTCTCCCTCGCGCCCCGCGAGTCCGACGGCGGCGCAGGCGATGGTGAGGTTCTGCGGGGAGATCATCTTGCCGAGGACGCCGCCGGAGCTGTTGGCGGCGGCCAGCAGTTCGGGCGAGAGGCCGGACTCCCGCGCGGCGGTCACCTGGAGGGCGCCGAAGAGGGCGTTGGCCGAGGTGTCGGAGCCGGAGACGGCGACGCCGAACCAGCCGAGCACCGGGGAGAGGAAGGCGAGTCCGGCACCGGCCGCGGCGACGAAGTAACCGATGGTGGCGGCCTGCCCGGAGAGGTTCATGACGTAGGCGAGCGCGAGGACCGAGGTGACGGTGAGGATCGCGAAGCGCAGTTCGTGCACGGTCGCGAGCCACTCCTTGACCGCCACGCGCGCGTGCACGCCGAGGACCACGGCCGTGGCCAGCCCGGCGAACAGCACGAGCGTGCCGCCGGTGGAGACGATCGGCCAGGAGAAGACGTTGCCGCCGACCGGCTTGCCCTCGGGGTCGAGCACGTCCAGGAACGGCCAGTCGTAGGACTGCGTGGCCTTGGCCAGCCAGTCCTTGACCGCCGGGATCTGCGCCACGGAGAAGACGGCGACGATCAGCGCGTACGGCGCGTAGGCGCGCACCACCTCCCGGGCGGAGTCCTCCTCGTCGAGTTCCTCGCTGCGTACGCCGGTCAGTACGGACGCCCGTACCGGCTCGGCGGCGGGCCTGCGGGAGTGCGGTACGGCGACCAGCGCGCCGGCGCCGACCAGGGCGGCGGCGATGTCGGCGAGCTGGGCGGAGATGTAGTTGGAGGCGACGAACTGGGCGACGGCGAAGGCGACCCCGCAGGCCAGCGCGGGAATCCAGGTCTCGCGCAGTCCGCGCCGCCCGTCCACCAGGGCGACGAGCAGCACCGGTACGACGAGGGCCAGCAGCGGCGTCTGGCGGCCCACGACGGAGGCGACGTCGTCCAGGGGCAGCCCGGTGACCTGGGCCAGCGTCACCACCGGGGTGCCCATCGCGCCGAAGGCGACCGGCGCGGTGTTGGCGACCAGGGACACCACGGCGGCGCGCACGGGGTCGAAGCCGAGGGCGACGAGCATGACCGAGCAGATCGCGACGGGCGCCCCGAACCCGGCGAGGGCCTCCAGGAGGGCGCCGAAGCAGAAGGCGACGACGAGGGCCTGGATGCGGGGGTCGTCGGACAGCCGGCCGAAGGAGCGGCGCAGGATGTCGAAGTGCCGGGTGCGGACGGTCATCCGGTAGACCCACAGGGCGTTCACGACGATCCACAGGATGGGGAAGAGGCCGAAAACCGCTCCCTGGACGGCGCTGGAGGCCGTCTGGTCCAGCGGCATGCCGTAGGCGAGCCAGGCGACCAGTACGGCGGCGAGGAGGCCGATGAGGCCCGCGAGGTGCGCCTTCATGCGGACGCCGCCCAGCAGGACGAGGACGATCACCAGTGGCAGGGCCGCCACCAGGGCCGACAGGCCGAGTGAACCGGCGACGGGTTCCAGCTCCTGCACGTACACGCACGCCTCCCCGGATTCCGCCATGCGAAAGCGATTTCTCGCGGCTTCCGGAATGGTCGTGTCCGCGACAACGAGGCGTCAATGGGTGTGCAGCAACGGATGTGACCGGGGACACGACGCGTGACGGGCGAGAACCCCTCGGACGGGACTCAGTTGTCCGGCGAGCGCAGCACGCGCAGGTGGCCGCGGCGCGCGACCTCCATGGGGTCCGCCGTCCGTGCTCCCCCGGCCTCGGCCGCCCGCTCCTGGGGCCGGGCCGCCTCGCGCACCGCGTTGGCGAGCGCCTCCAGGTCGTCGCCGCTGGGGCGGGCCGGGGCGGAACCGTCGAGCAGGCGGACGACCTCCCAGCCGCGGGGGGCGGTGAGGCGCTCGGAGTGCTCGGCGCACAGGTCGTAGCAGTGGGGTTCGGCGTAGGTGGCGAGCGGGCCGAGGACCGCGGTCGAGTCGGCGTAGACGTACGTCAGCGTCGCGACGGCGGGACGGCCGCAGGCGGTGCGCGAACAGCGACGTACAGGGCTCACGATGTTGGACGGTACCGCACTCTTGAGCGGGCCGCGACGACTCTCCACCAGGTCACACCCCCGTGTCGTGGCGTGAAACGGCCTAAGGGCCTTGTAGAACAGGCCCCTTTGACCTGCGCGGACGCCGGTCCGGAGGGGCCCGCGCGACGCGGGAGGCGGTCATGACCCGATACAAACAACGACATTTGCCTTGAGTTGCGCGGTCGCGGAGGGATACGGAATCGAGCCCAACCTTGGCTGGAATGGTCATCCGGCGACAAGTGGAGCGGGGCGCCGCCACGCCGCCCGCGGTGCGCCCGCGGTCGGGCACGCCGCCTCGGCGGGGACTACCCTTCACCAGTGATGGACAACCCCGTGACGCCCCGTGATGCCGGCCGCCCAGGACCCCGCCGTCGTGATCGCCACGGTCGGGGCATGCGCGGTCCGGTCGCGCCCCCGCAGGTGCCGCTCGCCGCGAGCCGTGGCGAGGTGTTCGCGGACCTGGTGCAGGACTCCGTGGAGCGCCTGGAGCGGCGGTGGCCGCAGCTCGCCGACATCGACTTCCTCGTCCTCGACGTGCCGCGCGCGCCCGCGGCCGGGGAGGCGTGGAACGACGAGGCGGTCCCGCTCGGGGGCACGGTGCCCTCGCGGGACGGGCGGCGTGGGCGGGTCGTGGTGTACCGGCGGCCGGTGGAGATCCGGACCAAGGGGCGGGACGAGCGCGCGCTGCTGGTGCACGAGGTCGTCGTCGAACAGGTCGCGGAGCTGCTGGGGCTGACGCCGGAGACGGTGGATCCGCGGTACGGGGAGGACTGAGCGGCGGGGGCCGGGCCCGCCGCCGCTCCTCCCGCGCCGCCCCTGCGCTACTTCTGCAGCACCGTCAGGTCCTCGTCCGCGTTCGGCACCGAGACCATGCCCCGGTCGTCGGGGAGGGTCTGGACGGTGAAGGCCGCCACGTCGTCGTCCGAACCCGTCAGGATGCGGGACGCGTGGACCGGGCCGCCCGAGACGGTCTCGACGGTCAGCGCGTAGGAGCCCTTGAGTCCGGCGGGCACCGGCGCGTCGACGTTCTGGGTGGTGCCGGCCTTGATCGTGTACGTCTTGGTCGCAGGCGTGCCGCCTTCGGTGCCCGCCGACGCGGTGACCTTGACCTTCGCGGCCTCGCCGGGCGCGGACAGGGCCAGGGTCGTGCTCTTGGCACGGTTGTCCGCGACCGTCGCGCGCGCCCCGACCGGGTCGGAGGCCGGGACGAACGCCGACTCCTGCTCGTCGCCCTTGCCCCGCACGACCCGGACCGCGGCCACGACCGGTACGGCTCCGTCTGTCGGCGTCAGCACCAGTGAACCCGCCTCGCCGCGCGTGACCTCGCCGAGGTCGACGCCGGTCGTCATACCGGCCTTGACGTGCACCGTCTCGTGCCCGGCGGGCGTGATCAGGCCGGACGGCGAGGCGAGCCGCACCTTCAGGTCGGCGTCGGTGCCGCCGGGCGTGAACAGCACCAGGCGTACGGCGGTGGCGTCCTTCGGGATGCCCGGCAGCACCAGCTCGCTCGCCGGGTCCGCGGCCGCGGTCAGCCAGTCGCCGCCGGTCTTGTCGTCCAGGGCCTGCACCGCGGCGCCGACCCGTCCGCTGCGCACACCGACGTGCACGGTCAGGTCGGTCTCCTTCACCTCGCTGAGCGTGGACAGCAGGAGGGACTCGCTGGTGTGCGGCGGCACCGTGACCCCCTCCCCCACCGTGGACTTGAGGGCACCGTCCTTGCCGTACAGCTCGATGTCGACGACGGCCGCCGAGTCGTCGGGGTTGGTCAGGTGCACGTAGTCCGTGCGGCCGGTCACCGTGCTGGCGCCCGGGAACCAGAACTCCGTGTCCGGGGCGGTGCAGTTGACGCCCTGCAACCCGCGGCCCGTCCCGGCGGCGACCTCGGTGGTCTGCTGGACCGTCCAGCCCGGCGCGGTGCCGCCCTCGGCGGTGCCGATCAGCGCGGGGGTGTCGGCGCCGGTGGTCTCCCCGGCGGCGGGTGTGCCGGGCGCCTTGGGCTGGACGACCGGCTTCTCGTCCTTGTCGTCCTTGCCGTCCTTGCCGTCCTTCTCGTCCTTGCCGCCGTCGGCGGCCGTCTCCGCCGTCGTGAGTTGCGCGTCGCCCTTCTCGTCCGCGCCCTTCGTGACGGGGGTGAAGGACGTGTACGCGGTCTCGGCGAGGTCGGAGGTGCTGGGCGCGGGACACAGCAGGCTGGTGCGCTCCACGGGCAGCCGGGCGGCCGGTGCCGCGGTGTCCGTGCCGGAGCCGTCGGGGGCGGACACCGCCGCGAAACCGGTGACTGCGGCGAGCGCCGTCGCACAGGCGATCAGGGACAGGGTCGTGCGCTTCACTGCTGGCTCCCGTCGGGACGCTCACTGCCCGTGCCGTGGGGCTGCTGGGGCTGGGAAGGGTCGTACGGCGTGTCGTATCCGCCCTGGCCGTACGCCTGGCCGAAGGCGGGGTCGTAGCCGCCCTCCTGAGCCTGTGCCGGATCGCCGTAGGCGTAGGGGTCGTACTGGCCGGCCCCGTACTGCGCGCCCTGGCCGCCGTGACCGCCCTGGTACGCGTCCGGCTGGTACGGGTCCGCCGCCTGGTACGGCTGCTGTCCGTACGCGCCCGAGTCGTACTGCTGGGCGTCCTGGTACTCCTGGGCGCCCTGGTACTGCTGGCCGCCCTGGTACTGCTCGCCGCCGTAGCCGCCGTCGTAGGAGCCGTACTCGGCGCCGGTGGGCGCCGGCGCGTCCCATTCTCCGTACGCCGGCTGCTGCGGGACCGGCACCGGGGGTGCCGTGGGCGGCGCGGGCACCTCGGCGGCGTCTCCCGCGGTCTCGGGGCCCGGCTCCGCCGGTGCGTCCGTCCCGGCGGCGGCCTCCGCCTCGGCCTCGGCCTGGGCCCGCAGTCGCCGCGCCCGGCGTCCTTCGCCCTCCACGGGCTGGGCGGCGACGAGCGGTTCGTCGGGCAGGTCGTCGTCGACGTCGCGGCGCCTGCCGGGCAGGGCGAGGACGACCAGGACCACACCGAGGAGTCCCTGGGCCCACAGCCAGGCCGTGTGGGTGAACGGGGCGTCGTAGGTGACGTCCAGCCGTCCGCCGGAGGCGGGGAGTTCGAAGCCCTGCGCCCAGCCGTCGACCGTGGTGCGCGTCAGCGGCTTGCCGTCCAGGGTGGCCGTCCAGCCCTCGGCGGCGGTGTCGGCGAGGCGCAGCACACGGCCCTCGGCGCCCGCCTTGATGTCGGTGTGGATCTCCACGGGTCCGGCCGCCACGGGCTCGGGCTCGCCGCCACCGGACGTGCCGGCACCGGACGTGTCGCCGGACACGACGGTCGCGCGCGCGACCTCCTGGTCCACCCGCCACAGTCCGCTGCCGTCCTGCTGGCTGAGCCTGCTCAGTCCGGGCGTGGCGTCCAGGACACGGGTGACCTCGCGGGGTGCGCCCTTGTGCACGAGCACGTAGCGCACGGCGAACCCGCCCAGCTGGTCGGCCTGGTCGGCGCCGGAACCTGCCACGAGGTTGGCGACGACCTTGTCGAGGGTGCTGTTCCCGCCGTCCCCGGAGGCCAGTTCGCCGTCGCCGAGGCGGGCGCCGGAGCCGCGGACCAGCATGTAGCCCACGTGCGCGGCGGAGTCGCTGTCGAGGACGAGGGTGCGGGCCTGGTCGCGGGTGTGGCTCTCCTCGGCGACGAACGCGGGCACCTGGACGGGGTCGCGCCGCTCCACGGGGCCGTCGGCGCCGCCGAACACCCAGCCGGCGGCGGCGATCAGCGGGCCGAGGGCCGAGGCGAGGGCGATCAGGGCGGCGACGGGCTGGCGCCAGCCGAAGCTCTGCTCGGCGACCCGGAAGCGGGCCCCGTCGGCGCCGAGGGTCGCGGCGGACAGCAGGGCGATGCCGTACACGAGGGTGGCGGGCCCGGCCCAGGCGGAGCGGTTGGACAGGACCGCGAAGACCAGGGCCACCAGGGCGACGGCCCAGGCCGTCCGGACGGCCGCCTGCCGCTCGGAGCGCAGCAGGGCGGCCAGCGCGGCCAGGACGACGCCGACGAGGAACAGCCCGCCCACCGTGCCGGGTCCGCCGGGGCTGGCGCCGAGCAGGTCGAGGGCGGAGGCGGCCGAAGAGCCGTACTCGAGTCCGGCCTCGTCGAAGAAACCGAACGGCAGCAGCGACAGCGACCAGGGGGCGAGCAGCAGCAGCGGGGTGCCGAGCTGGGCGACGAAGCGCGGCCCGTACGCCGTGATCTCGCCGCGCCGCAGGGCGAGGACGCCGATGCCGAGGACGAGCGCGACGGGCCACACGACGGGCGTGAAGGCGGTGGTGATCGTCAGCAGCAGGGCGTACGCCCAGGTGGCGCGCCAGCTGCCGCGGGCGCCGGAGGAGCTCGTCAGGCCGGACGCCGCGACGCCCGCGCGTGCGACGAGCGGCAGCAGTACGGCGAGGACGGCGGTGCCGATGCGGCCGCCGGCGAGCGCGCCGGTGGCGGCGGGCAGGAAGGCGTAGGCGACGGCGGCCCAGGCGCGCAGCAGCCGGGACGGGACCAGCGGGCGGGAGGCGAAGTACGCGGTGGCGCCCGCCAGGGGCACGGAGCAGACCAGCAGCAGGGTGACGGCGAGTCCGGTGGAGCCGAGCAGCACGGAGGCGAACGTGGCGACGATCGCGAGATAGGGCGGCGCGGAGGCGGTACCGCCGGTGCCGACGGTGTGCCAGGCGTCCGCGTACCGCGACCACAGCTCGCCCGCGCCGGACGGTGCCGGCAGCAGCGCGCCGCCCGCCAGGGCGCCGCCGCCGAGGAGCGCGCGGCAGGCGGCCAGCGAGACGAGCAGCAGCACCAGGAAGAGCACCGGGCCGGGTTTGCGGGCGATGCGCTTGAGGCGGGCGAACTGCTCGATCTCCAGGAAGTCGGCGTCGTCGCCGCCCGGTCCGGACTCGATGCCCCCGCCGTGCCGACCTGCGCCCCCGGCGGCCTCGGCGTCGGCGCTGCCGAAGAGGTCGCCCGCGACCTGCTCGACGGTGGCCCGGACGGTCGCGCCCGGGGGCGGGAACAGGGGCCGCAGTTCGTCCTTCTCGACCTGCGGGCGACCGCGTTCGCGTCGGCCCGCGACGATCCGCTCGGGTCGCAGCAGGACGCCCAGCAGGCCCCGGATCTCGTCGAGGGCCTGGCCGGGCACCTTGCCGACGAGGTAGGCGACGGTCCGCAGCAGCGTGCCGAGGACGACGCGCAGCAGCACCCAGGGCAGGGCGGCGGTGCGGACGTTGACGAGGAGGGTGTGGACGGCGCCGGCCTTGTCCACCTTGTGCGGTGAGGCGGTGGTGCGGCCCGCGCAGTCCACGGCGCGGCGCTCGCGCGAGGCCGCCTCGGCGTGGCGGACGACCGCCTCCGGGGCGACGAGGACGCGCAGTCCGGCGGCGTGGGCGCGCCAGCACAGGTCGACGTCGTCGCGCATCAGGGGCAGCCGGCGGTCGAATCCGCCGAGCCGTTCGAAGACGTCGCGCCGGATCAGCATGCCGGCGGTGGACACCGACAGCACGGTCCTGACGTGGTCGTGCTGGCCCTGGTCCTGCTCGCGGCGGTCCAGACCGGTCCAGCGGCGGCCGGAGTTGGCGATGGAGACGCCGACCTCCAGCAACTGCCTGCGGTCGTACCAGCCGCGGAGTTTGGGACCCACCACGGCGACGTCGTCGCGGCCGAGTTCGTACTCGGTGTCCACGACGCGCAGCAGCTGGGCGAGGGCCTCGGGCTCGGGGGCGCAGTCGTCGTGCAGCAGCCACAGCCACTGGACCGGTTCGCCGTGGGGCAGCTCCGGCATGTCGTAGGCGTCGTCGCGCCAGGAGCGGGTGACGGGGTCCCAGCCGCTGGGCCGCCTCAGGTACGGCAGGTCCTCGGGGGTGAGGACCGGGACGGTGCGGGCGGCCTCCTCGACGGCCTGGCCGAAGCCGGTGCGCCGGGCGAGGTGGAGCACGCGGTCGTCGCCGAGGGCCTCGGCGACCAGCCGGGAGGAGTCGTCGGCGCTGCCGGTGTCGGCGGCCACGGCGTACTGGACGGGGCGCTCCTGGCCGAGCAGCCCGGCGAGCGCGTCGGGCAGCCAGCGGGCTCCGTCATGGGCGACGAGGACCGCGGTCACCACGTGACGCGGGAACTCAGGTGTGGCAGCGGGATCGTGCTGGGCTGCCGTGTGACTCTGCACGGACATCGAGGTACGGGCCCCGGTTCGGTGGACTGCGGTGGACGCCCGTGCCTGTTGGAAATGGCGGGGCGTCTCGGACGAGCGCCCACACTATCGGCTGGACACAGGGGCGGCCCGCCGCCTGTGGACAACCCACCGGCTACGGGCCGTTCCCGCTGTTCGGGCCGTTTCTGCCGCCCCGTCAGTCCGCGGCCGTCGGACCGCCGTCGGGCCGCGACCCTCGGACCGCCGTCGGACCGCCGTCAGACCGCCGCCTTCTTCAGCCGGCGGCGCTCCCGCTCGGACAGGCCGCCCCAGATGCCGAAGCGCTCGTCGTTGGCAAGGGCGTACTCGAGGCATTCGGAGCGGACCTCACAGGCGAGGCAGACCTTCTTGGCCTCGCGGGTGGAGCCGCCCTTCTCGGGGAAGAAGGACTCGGGGTCGGTCTGGGCGCACAGTGCGCGCTCCTGCCAGCCGAGCTCCTCGTCCGCGTCGTCGACCAGCAGTTGCTGCACCAGCTCGGTCATGTGCGCCCCTCGTCTGTCTTTCGCGTCCCCGTGATCTAGCCGTTACCGATTCCGGCTGAACGACACGAGTGAAATTACAAGTGTGCTGCTCCGGGCGAGTCAAGCCGAGATCTGCTATTGGGCCTCTTATTCACTCTGCGGAACCAAGGCCATGCAGTAAGTGTTCAAATCGCCATAAACCTTGACATCCCAAAGAGGTCCGCCAGGACACCCGTCCCGATTCACACCTGCACCAGGAAGGACGCCCAGGCGTTCGATCCCGTTCCGATACACGCGCCGAAGCGAACCTGATCACATTCGGATCACGGGATCGCAACGGGGGTTGTGCGCCCGGCTTGTGCGCCATGTGTCCCGGAAGCCGTCTGAGCAAACCTTTCGCCAGCGCGATCAACCGGATGAGGTGAAACATGTCCCACATAACGGGCATCGAGTTGACAGTGCTGGTGTGAACCGCTGTCCTTGGGGGCATGCTCGCGAACTTGGCGCCCACCTCGACCCGCACCGCCGGGTCCCACGGTGCTGCCCGCGCTCGCTGTAGCTGTTGCCGCTGTTCCAGCTGTTGAGCCAACCGCGCTCCGGCTGTCCCCGAGTCCACGCGACTCGACTGCTCCGCCCCGCCCCACCAGGGCGTTCCTTCGTCATTCGCTCCGCTCCGCCGCACTCATCCGCCGAGGGACCACCGCACCCATGAACAGCGACAGCGATCTCCAGATCGCGGGCGACATCCTCGAAGTTCCCCATCTCCTCCAGGCTCCGCGCGAGCACCCGGCCACCGTCGCCGAGTTCGCCGGTCTCCTCCGCTCCCTGGCCGCCGACCGCCGCGCGTGGCAGCACCTCGTGCGGTACGACGCGACGACACGCTGGTACCACCGGCTGCGCACCGGGCCCGGGTACGAGGTCTGGCTGCTGTCCTGGCTCCCGGGACAGGGCAGCGGCCGCCACGACCACGGCCCCTCCTCCGGTGTGTGGACGGTCCTGGACGGCACCCTCACCGAGCACACCGAGCGGGGCACGCACGCGGTGGACGCCGGTACGCAGCGGGTGTTCGCGCCGGGGTACGTGCACGAGGTGGTCAACGACGCGCTGGAGCCCGCGGTCAGCCTGCACGTCTACTACCCGGGCCTGACCGAGATGCCCATGCACTCCCCGCAGTGCTCGGCCGCCGCCGCGGCCGAGGACGCGGACACCGGCGCCGGCGCCGCACCGGCGCGCTGACGACTGGCTGACGCACTGTCGTACCCGCCTGCAAGACTGGGGCCATGCGCATTGTGGTTCTGGCAGGCGGCATCGGCGGTGCCCGGTTCCTGCGTGGTCTCCAGCAGGCCGCGCCGGACGCGGACATCACGGTCATCGGCAACACCGGGGACGACATCCACCTCTTCGGGCTGAAGGTCTGCCCGGACCTCGACACGGTGATGTACACGCTCGGCGGCGGCATCAACGAGGAGCAGGGCTGGGGAAGGGCCGACGAGACCTTCCACCTCAAGGAGGAACTGGCGGCGTACGGCGTCGGCCCCGAGTGGTTCGGCCTCGGCGACCGCGACTTCGCCACGCACATCGTGCGGACGCAGATGATCACCGCGGGCTTTCCGCTCAGCGCGGTGACCGAGGCGCTCTGCGACCGCTGGAAGCCCGGCGTGCGGCTGATCCCGATGACCGACGACCGCGTGGAGACGCACGTCGCGGTCGAGCTGGACGGGGAGCGCAAGGCGGTCCACTTCCAGGAGTACTGGGTGCGGCTGCGCGCCTCCGTGCCCGCCGAGGCGGTCGTGCCGGTCGGCGCCGAGCAGTCCAAGCCCGCCCCCGGCGTCCTGGAGGCCATCGCCGAGGCGGACGTCATCCTCTTCCCGCCCTCCAACCCGGTCGTCTCCGTCGGCACGATCCTCGCCGTGCCCGGCATCCGCGAGGCGATCGCCGACGCCGGGGTGCCGGTGGTGGGCCTGTCCCCCATCGTCGGGGACGCGCCCGTGCGCGGGATGGCCGACAAGGTGCTCGCCGCGGTCGGCGTGGAGTCCACGGCCGCCGCGGTCGCCGAGCACTACGGCTCGGGTCTGCTCGACGGCTGGCTGGTCGACACGGTCGACGCCGACTCCGTCACCCGCGTGAAGGCCGCCGGGATCCTCTGCCGCGCCGTACCGCTGATGATGACCGACCTCGACGCGACGGCGCAGATGGCCCGGGAGGCGCTGACACTGGCCGAGGAGGTGCGGGAGGCATGAGCGACGAGGCACACGACGACGCCCCCGGCCGCGGCACCGGCTACCGGGTGTGGGCCCTGCCCGGCCTGCCCGAGGTACGCCCCGGCGACGACCTGGCCAAGCTGATCGCGGCCACCGGGCACGCCCTGGCCGACGGGGACGTGCTGCTCGTCACCTCCAAGATCGTCTCCAAGGCGGAGGGCCGGGTCGTCGAGGCCGCCGACCGGGAGGCCGCGATCGACGCGGAGACCGTACGGGTGGTGGCCCGGCGCGGCCCGCTGCGCATCGTGGAGAACCGCCAGGGCCTGGTCATGGCGGCGGCCGGCGTCGACGCCTCCAACACTCCGCCCGGGACGGTGCTGCTGCTCCCCGAGGACCCCGACGCCTCCGCGCGCGGCATCCGCGAGGGACTCCGCGACACGCTGGGCGTGGACGTCGGCGTGGTCGTCACGGACACGTTCGGGCGCCCCTGGCGGGCCGGGCTGACCGACGTGGCGGTCGGCGCCGCGGGCATCCGCGTCCTCGACGACCTGCGCGGCGGCACGGACGCGCACGGCAATCCGCTCGGCGCCACCGTCGTCGCCACCGCGGACGAGCTGGCCGCCGCGGGCGACCTGGTCAAGGGCAAGGCCGCCGGCCTGCCCGTCGCCGTCGTGCGCGGGCTGCCGCAGGTGGTCGCCGAGGACGACGGCGAGGGCGCGCGGGCGATGGTGCGCGACGCGCGCGACGACATGTTCCGCCTCGGCACCTCGGAGGCGGTCCGGCAGGCGGTCACCCAGCGGCGTACGGTACGGGCCTTCACGGACGAGCCGGTCGACCCCGGCGCCGTACGCCGGGCGGTGGCGGCGGCGGTGACCGCGCCGGCGCCGCACCACACGACGCCGTGGCGGTTCGTGCTCCTGGAGTCCGAGGACTCCCGCACCCGGCTCCTCGACGCGATGCGGGACGCCTGGATCGCGGACCTGCGGCGCGACGGCAAGAGCGAGGAGTCCGTCGCCAAGCGCGTCCGGCGCGGCGACGTGCTGCGCAACGCGCCCTACCTCGTCGTCCCGTGCCTGGTCATGGACGGCTCGCACACCTACGGGGACGCGCGGCGGGACGGGGCCGAGCGGGAGATGTTCGTGGTCGCCACCGGCGCGGGCGTGCAGAACCTGCTCGTCGCGCTCGCCGGGGAGCGGTTGGGTTCCGCGTGGGTGTCCTCGACGATGTTCTGCCGGGACGTCGTGCGGGAGGTGCTGGGGCTGCCGGGCGACTGGGACCCGATGGGGGCGGTGGCGGTCGGCCATCCCGCCGAGGAGCCGAAGGCCCGGCCGGAGCGGGACGCGGAGGCGTTCATCGAGGTGCGGTGAGCCCTCTACCCTCGTAGGGGCTTCACTCTCCCTCTCCCATCTCTCTCCCTTTCTCTCTCCCCGCTTCTTTTCCCCCTTCGCCCAAGGACCTCACTCGTGGCTGGACGTTTCGCTCCCCGGTCCCCGCGCGCCGCCGTGCGCGACGGGGTGCCCCGGCAGGCGCTCGCGCCGGGCCGGGTACGGGCGTGGGTGCCGGACGGACCGCTGGACCTGGGGCTGGTGCTCGGTCCGCTGCGGCGCGGGCCGGGCGATCCGACGTTCCGGACGATGCCGGACGGGTCGGTGTGGCGGGCCAGCCGGACGCCCGCCGGACCGGGCACGCTGCGGGTCGCCGCACGCGGTGGCGAGGTACGCGGCGAGGCCTGGGGACCGGGGGCCGAGTGGCTGCTGGAGGAGTTGCCGCGGCTGCTGGGCGCCGAGGACGACCCGACGGCGTTCGTGCCGCGGCACCGGCTGCTGGCGGTGACCGCCCATCGGCGGCCGGGGCTGCGGCTGGCGCGGACCGGGCTGGTGCTGGAGTCGCTGATCCCGTCGGTCCTGGAGCAGAAGGTCACGACGCTGGAGGCGTACCAGGCGTGGCGGCTGCTGGTACGGAGGTTCGGGGAGCCGGCGCCGGGGCCCGCGCCCGGGCGGATGTGCGTGATGCCGGCGGCGCGGACGTGGGCGCTGATCCCGTCCTGGGAGTGGCATCTGGCCGGGGTGGACAACAAGCGGGCGTCGACGATCCTGCGGGCCGTGCGGGTCGCCGCGCGGCTGGAGGAGGCGTCGGGGATGGAGCCGGCGGCGGCGCGGGAACGGCTGGAGCTCGTCTCCGGGATCGGGCCGTGGACGTCCGCGGAGACCGTGCAGCGCAGTCATGGGGCGCCGGACGCGGTGACGGTGGGCGATCTGCATCTGCCGGGGATCGTGGGGTTCGCGCTGGGCGGGGACCGGTATGCGGATGACGCGGAGATGCTGCGGTTGCTGGAGCCGTACGCGGGTCAGCGGCACCGGGCGGCCCGGCTGGTGTTGTTGAGCGGGCGGGTGCCGGGGAGGCGGGCGCCGCGGATGGCTCCGCGGGGGATCGAGCGGCTCTGACGTCGGTCCGCCGGCCCAGTGCATGCGGCTTGCCCGGCGTGGGTGCGGGCGGGGTGGGTGCCGACGGGGTGAGTGCACGGCCCGGTGTTTCGGGGTGCCTCCCCCACTCTCGGCTGCTCCCCCACTCTCGGCGCGCTGCTACGAGGCGTCCGGGGAGAAGCGGAGGGATGCCGGGGGGATGTGGGCGTCGCACCAGATGCGGGCGCCGGAGCGGAGTTCGTTGTCGGCGCCGACGACCGCGCCGTCGCCGATGACCGTGTCGGTGAGGACCGACCGGGTGCCGACGCGGGCGCGGACGCCGATGAGGGAGTCGGTGACGACGGCCCCCGGCTCGATGACGGCGCCCGGCAGGATCGTGCTGCCGAAGACGCGCACCCCCTCCGCCACGAAGGCGCCCTCGCCGACCACGGTGCCGCCGGACAGCTTGGCGTCGGGGGCGACCCGTGCCGTCGGCAGGACGAGGCGGTCGCCGCAGCGGCCCGGTACGGCCGGGGACGGGGCGCGGCCCAGTACCAGGTCGGCCGAGCCCCGGACGAAGGCCGCCGGGGTGCCGAGGTCCAGCCAGTACGTGGAGTCGACCATGCCCTGGAGGTGCACGCCCGCGGCGAGCAGCTCCGGGAAGGTCTCGCGCTCGACCGAGACCGGGCGCCCCGCCGGGATGGTGTCGATGACGGAGCGGCGGAAGACGTACGCCCCCGCGTTGATCTGGTCGGTGACGATCTCCTCGGGGGTCTGGGGCTTCTCCAGGAAGGCGAGCACCCGCCCCGTGTCGTCCGTGGGGACCAGGCCGTACGCCCTCGGGTCGGTCACCTGCGTCAGGTGCAGGGAGACGTCCGCGCCGGTCGTCTCGTGGGTGCGGACCAGGGCGCCGATGTCCAGGCCGGTCAGGATGTCGCCGTTGAAGATCAGCACCGGCTCGTCGGGTCCCGAGTGCAGCCGGGACGCCACGTTGCGGATGGCGCCGCCGGTGCCGAGCGGCTCCTCCTCCGTGACGTACTCGAGGTGCAGGCCCAGCGCCGAGCCGTCGCCGAAGTACGGCTCGAAGACCTCGGCCAGGTAGCTCGTCGCCAGCACGATGTGCTCGACGCCGGCCGCCTTGGCCCGTGCCAGCTGGTGCGTGAGGAACGGCACTCCGGCAGCCCGGACCATGGGCTTGGGCGTGTTCACCGTGAGCGGGCGCAGCCGCGTGCCCTTGCCGCCGACCAGGAGGATCGCTTCTGTCACCTGTCGTCTCTGCTTCCTGCCGGGACCGGCCGAACTGTCTTTCGGCGGGCCAGTGTATGCAGACCGTTCCGTGGTGCCTTCGATGGCCTCGCGGCGGCCTGCCTCAGCGCCCCTGGTACGCCGCCGCCCTCGAACGGGCCGTGCCGAGCTTGGCGTAGAGCTGTGTGCCGGGGCAGCTCGTGGCGAAGCCGTCACGATGACCGGAGATGACGTTCAGTCGTACTTTCCTGCCCTTGCGGTAGAGGTTGCCACCCCCGGACTTGAGGTATGTCTTCCCGCGCGGATTCATGCCGTAGAGCCCGACCTTCCACGCGGTGAGCCGGGCGATCGCCTTCAGCGCGGCCGACGACGGCTTCTTCGAGCTGTACGTGCCCAGCACGGCGATCCCCATGCTGTTGGCGTTGAACCCCAGGGTGTGCGCGCCCAGCACCGGCTTGGACACGCCTCCGGCGCGGCCCTCGTAGATGTTTCCGCACTTGTCGACGAGGAAGTTGTAGCCGAGATCACGCCAGCCGGTGCTGTTGACGTGGTAGCGGTAGATACTGCGGATGACCGACGGCGCCTGCGAGCAGCGGTAGTTGTTGCCGGTGGCCGAGTGGTGCACGAAGGCCGTCTTGACCTTCTTCGTGTACACGAACCCCTTCTCGCGCAGCTTCTCGTCGGCGCCCCAGCCGCGGCGCGTGGTGATGGCCGGACGGGAGCCGACATGCGGCTCGGCCCGCTGCCCCGCCGCGAGGGCGCGGCGAGCGGGGAGTGCGGGGATTGCGGGGAGCACCGAGGGTTCCGCCTCGCTCCGCGCGCGGTTCGCCGGCGGGGGCGCGGCCTCGCCGGGGTCGACGAGTTCGAGGCGCAGACCGGTGGGGAGCGGCGCGGCGGCCGGGGCGGACCGTGCGGCACCGGACGCGTCCTGCGCCCGTACCCGCACCTCGACGCCGTCGGACTCGCCCACCCACAGCGGTGCGGTGGCGCCGCGGACCCGGCCCGAGGCGCTCTCCGGGGTGCCGGGGTCGGCGGCGTGGTCGGCGTTGTGGGTCTCCAACTCCTGCCAGCCGGACCAGGTGCCGGTGGCGGTGGCGCGGGTGCGGACCTCGACGCGGCCGTGGAGTTCGGTGGCCGGACTGTCCCAGACGACGCCGACGAGCGAGAACCGCCGTACGTCCCGGCGGCGCAGGCCCTGTTCGGCCGCGCCGGGGGCGCGGTCGCGTGCGAGGGGGGTGAGCCGCAGCGACTGGGTGCGGCCGGGGGCGTGCGCCTCGGGCCGTACGGCCGGACTCGTCACGGGTGGGGCGGAGGAGGTGGCGGATGCCGCGGGCGGGGCGAGCGGGAGGGCCAGGGCCGCCGCGCACGTGACACCGGTCGAGGAAGCTAGGAATCCACGCATGCCCCTGATACTGGTCATACCTATCTGAATATGTCCATTTGGGATCTGACGGGCCGTAGGGTGGCTTCGCCCGATCCGGTGGCGGTGCGGCACACCGCGGGCTCGATGCGCGTGGCCCGGCCCGCGTACGCTTGCGCGGGTGAACGCGACCGACCGCACCCCTGCCGACCTGCTGAGTTCCGCGCTCGCCGCGGACCCGGGACGCCCCCTGGTGACCTTCTACGACGACGCCACGGGCGAACGCGTCGAACTGTCCGTGGCCACCTTCGCCAATTGGGTGGCCAAGACCGCGAACCTGCTCCAGGACGAACTGTCCGTCGAACCCGGCGACCGGGTGGCGCTGCTGCTGCCCGCGCACTGGCAGACGGCGGTGTGGCTGCTGGCGTGCGCGTCCGTGGGTGCCGTCGCCGACGCGGCGGGCGACGCGGGGGCCGCGGACGTGGTCGTGAGCGGGCCCGAGCCGGAGTCGCTGGCGGCGGCGCGGGCGTGCTCGGGCGCGCGGATCGCGCTGGCGCTGCGGCCGCTCGGGGGACGGTTCGTGCCGGCACCGCCGGAGGGCTTCGCCGATTACGCGGTGGAGGTGCCGGGGCAGGGGGACCGGTTCGTGCCGTACGCACCGGTGGACCCGGAGGCGCCTGCGCTGATCGTGGCCGGGCGGGAGTTCAGCGGGGCGGAGGTCGTGGAGCGGGCTCGGGCGGAGGCGTCGGGGCTGGGGCTCACGGGGCCGGGGGCGCGGATTCTGTCGGGGTTGCCGTACGACACGTGGGAGGGGTTGAGCGCGGGGTTGTACGGGCCGCTGGCGAGTGGGGGGTCGGTGGTGCTGTGCCGGCATCTGGAGCTGGCGGGGGCGGGTGTGGTGGATCAGCGGATCGAGGCGGAGCGGGTCTCGGCGACGGCGCGGTGAGTATGTGCCGGGGGTGAGTGAACCGGCGTCGCGGTGACGCCGGCGAGTCGGTGACCGGGGCCTGCCCGTGCCCGGCATCGCGGTGACGCCGGCGAGTCGGTGACCGGGGGCCTGCCCGTGTCCGGCGTCGGTGTCGGCGCGGGGTGAGGGCGCGGCCCGGCGCTGACGGGGTGCCTCCCCCACTCTCGGCTTCGCTCGAGCGGGAGGTGCCCCCACCGCCCACCCGTGCCGCCCTGGGGGTACCACCCAGGCCGCTCAGGCACTGGGCGAGGCACGCATGCCCGCAGCCGGGTGGGGACGCGGTGCGCGCCCGCGACTTGCGAAGGGCCGGCCCCGTTCGGCCTAGCTGCGTGCTGCGCTTCGTGGGGCCACGGGGCATGGTCGTACCAGCGTGCGGGTGTGGACGGAGGCGGGCGTGGGTGATGACGCGGGTACTGCGGCCTCCCGCGGGGACCTGGGGCGCGGGGCGTCCGCGAGCGGGGCCGGGCTGAAGCGGCGGCGGCGCAGGCGGCGGCTGGGGATCGCCGGGATTGTGGTCGTCGCGCTGGCCGGGGGCGCGGTGGGCGTCGGGTGGGCGGTGTACGCCAAGCTGAGCGGCAACATCACGGCGGACGAGGCGGCCGCGGCCGAACTCGCCCGGTACGAGAAGGAGCGGCCCACCTCGCAGGTGCGCGGCGCGCAGAACATCCTGCTGATCGGGTCGGACTCGCGTTCCGGGGACGGCAACGCGCGCTACGGGCGGGACTCCGGCACCGAGCGGTCGGACACCACGATCCTGCTGCACCTGTCCGCGGGCCGGGACAGCGTCACCGCGGTCTCCCTCCCCCGCGACCTCATGGTGGACGTCCCCGGCTGCCACCGCCCGGACGGCTCACTCACCGAACCGGCACTTCAGCAGTTCAACTACGCCTTCGCGGCGGGCGGTTCGGCGTGCTCGATCCGTACCGTGGAGAAGCTGACCGGCATCCGGATCGACCACCACGTGGTCGTGGACTTCGCGGGTTTCAAGGAGATGGTCGACGCGCTCGACGGCGTCGAGGTGTGCCTGCGCAAACCGGTCGACGACAAGGACGCCAAGCTGAAACTGCCGGCGGGCCGGGTGACGCTCGACGGGGAGCAGGCGCTCGGCTACGTGCGGGCGCGGAAGTCGCTCGGCGACGGCAGCGACACCGACCGGATGGACCGGCAGCAGCGCTTTCTGGGCGCGCTCGTGAACAAGGTGCAGAGCAATGACGTCCTGCTGAATCCGGTGAAGCTGTACCCCGTTCTGGACGCCGCCACGTCGTCGCTCACCACGGACCCGGATCTGGCGAGTCTGCGTGGTTTGTACGACCTTGTGCGCGGCCTGCGCGGGATTCCCACCGAACGCGTCCAATTCCTGACCGTCCCCCGGGAGTCGTACGCGGGCGACGCCAATCGCGACCAGCTCGTGCAGCCCGACGCCGAGAAGCTCTTCACCCGGCTGCGGACGGACGAGCCGGTGGCGGTCATGGCCTCCCGGCAGGACTCCGCGGGCGGTACGACGAATTCCGGCGAACCCGGTGACGCCGATTCTCCGGCGCCGACGTTCAGCGGGAACACCGCCGACGAAGACGTCTGCGAGTAAAGCGCATTCCAAGAAGGGGCCACCCGTACGCAAGGCGGGCGGGTACGCGCGGAGAATTGTCCGAGAAATGCGCCGGATTGCCCAGTTGTAAGGTTCGTGGAATGCGTTACTGCCGTCGCCGTGCACGGAACGGTCCGGTTAGTGTGAGCGATCCGGTGTGCCCGGCCGCGGAGTTCTGCCCTGGCCACGCACTGAACTGACGTGAGCGAGACCGGGCGCCCGGAGGGGAGGGCGCCGCGTGGCCCCGACGGAGGATTCGGACAATCGTGGACGCGCAAGGCCGTGGGCGGGCGGAGGACATCGACCCCGCAGACCAGTGGGTACTCAATCCGGAAACCGGCGACTACGAACTGCGACTGCCCTCTTCCGCACCGCAGTCGCCGATCCCGGGCCCGCGCCGGGCCTCGTCACCGGCACCCTCGCCGGCCCCGGCACCCGAGGTCCCCGCACCCCGCAGGCGCCGCGCCGCGCCCGAGGAGCCGCCGCCGGGACGGCGCGGCCGCCGGCGGCCGGCGAAGAAGAAGTCGAGGGGCAAGAAGGTCCTGCTGTGGACCGGCGGCACGATGGCGTTCGTCATCCTCGCCGTCGGCACCGCCGGATACCTCTACCTCCAGCACCTCAACGACAACATCGAGGCCCTCCCCGACGACGGCGCGAGCACCGGCGGGTTCCAGAAGGACCAGGCCATCAACATCCTGCTGATCGGCACCGACAAGCGCACCGGCTCCGGCAACGACGGCTACGGCGACAAAGGCAGCGCCGGCCACGCCGACACCACGATCCTGCTGCACGTCTCCAAGGACCGCTCCAACGCCACCGCCCTCAGCATCCCCCGCGACCTGATCGTCGACGTCCCCGACTGCCCCACCACGCAGGAGGACGGGAGTACGAAGGTCATCCCCGGCTCCTCCGGTGTCCGTTTCAACACCAGCCTCGGCCAGGGCGGCCGTACGCCGAGTTGCACCATGCGGACCGTCACCGAGCTGACCGGCGTGACACCGGACAACTTCATGGTGGCCGACTTCAACGCGGTCAAGACCCTGACCTCGGCGGTCGGCGGCGTCGAGGTCTGTCTGGCGAAGGACATCGACGACCCGGACTCGCACCTGAACCTGCCGGCGGGCAAGCACAGCGTCGAGGGCGAGCAGGCCCTCGCCTTCGTCCGCACCCGGCACTCCGTCGGCTTCGGCGGCGACCTGAGCCGTATCGAGATCCAGCAGCAGTTCCTCGGCTCGCTGATGCGCAAGCTGAAGTCCAACGACACGCTCACCAGCCCGACGAAGATGGTGAAGCTGGCCGAGGCGGGCACCGAGGCGCTGACCGTCGACGCCAAGCTGAAGAGCATCGGCAAGCTGAAGGACCTCGGTCTCGAGCTGGGCAAGCTCGACACCAAGAACCTGACCTTCGCCACGGTCCCGGTGAAGGACAACCCGGCCGAGAAGACGCCGGTGACCGTCGTCCTCAAGGACGGACCCGCCCAGCAGGTCTTCGACATGGTCAAGAACGACGTCTCCTTCACCGAGGTCAAGAAGAAGGAGAAGGAGAAGAAGGAGAAGGAGGACGCCGCGGTCGCCGCCCGCCTCGAGGGCGAGAAGTCCGAGCCCTCCGAGATCCGCGTGCGCGTCCTCAACGGCGGCGCCTCGTCCGGCAGCGCGGGGCGGGAGCTGACCTACCTCCAGAACGAGGCGGGCGTCACCAAGTCCGAGAACGCGGGCAACGCCCCCGCCGACCTGGCGAAGACCACCCTGGAGTACGCCCCCGACCAGGCCGACCAGGCCCGCGCCCTCGCCGAGATCCTCGGCCTGACCGGCGCCGCCATGAAGCCCGGCGAGAGCGTCACCAACGCCCAGGGGCTGCCCGCCATGACCCTCACCCTCGGCAAGGACTTCAAGGGCGCCGGCGTCAAGCTCGACGCCACCTCCGCGAAGGCGCCGGAGGACCTCCAGAAGTCCACCGCGGACAAGGTCGAGTGCGCGAAGTGACCTGAGGGGCCCGGATCCCGTCTGACAGTACGACAGTCCATCGGTCGACCGGTCCTACCGCGAACAAACCACCGGACGTCGTACAGCCAACGCACTGCTTCGTACGTCCAACTGTGCGAACAGGTCGCGTGCGGGAGCACGTTCGCGGTCCGAGGGTGGGAGAGGCATGACGCAGAGCAGTGTGCGCGGGGAGGACACGCGACCCGACCCGGTCCGCCACACCCGCGGCAGGCGAGCCGGACGCGGCGGCCGGCACCAGGACGACGCGGGCCCGGCCGGGCGGGGCGGCCCGGGAGGCCACGGCGGCGGCAACGGCAGGCGCTCCGGGCGACGGCGCACCGGCGGGCGGCGGCACCGGGCGCTGCGCTGGTCCGCGACGACCCTCGCGGTGCTGATACTCGGCACGGCCGGCGCCGGATACCTCTACTACCAGCACCTGAACGGCAACATCGACAAGGGCGAGCGCAGCAGCGGCGACTCCAAGGCGCACAAGGCCGAGCCGAACGCGGCCGGGCAGACGCCCCTGAACATCCTGCTGCTCGGTTCCGACAGCCGCGCCTCCGACGCCAACGTGGCACTGGGCGGCGGCAAGAACCACCGGGACAACCCGCCGCTGGCCGACGTGCAGATGCTGATCCACCTGGCCGCCGACCGCAAGAGCGCGGCGGTGGTGAGCATCCCCCGGGACACCCGGGTCGACATCCCGGCCTGCAAGGACTCCGACACCGGCGAGAAGTTCCCGGCGACCAACGCCATCATCAACACCTCGCTGGCCCGCGGCGGCGCCGGCTGCACCCTGGCCACCTGGGAGAACCTCACCGGGGTCTACATCGACCACTGGATGACGATCGACTTCGCGGGCGTGGTGTCGATGGCGGACGCCGTCGGCGGGGTCGAGGTGTGCGTGAACCAGAACGTGCACGACCGCCCGCTGCCCGGCGTGCCCGGCGGCTCGGGCCTGAAGATGACCAAGGGCTCGCACAAGGTCAAGGGCGAGGACGCGCTCAAGTGGCTGCGCACCCGGCACGCCTGGGGCAGCGACCCGCTGCGGGCCCGGGCCCAGCACATGTACATGAACTCGATGATCCGCACGCTGAAGAGCCAGAACGTCTTCACGGACGCCGGCCGGCTGATGGGCCTGGCCGAGGCCGCCACGAAGTCGCTGACGGTCTCCGAGGAGATCGGCACCGTCAAGAAGCTGTACGACCTCGGCATGCAGCTCAAGACGGTGCCCACGGACCGCATCACCATGACGACGATCCCCACCGTCGAGGATCCCGAGGACAAGAACCACCTGCTGCCGGCCACCGACGCCGACACGATGTGGGCGATGCTCCGCGACGACGTGTCCTTCGACGACAAGGGCACGAAGAAGAAGGGCACGGGCGAGGCCGACGGCAAGGGCACCGCCGGAGACGGCGCCACCGGGCAGGACGGCACCGGCCGACCCTCCGACGAGCCCGCCGCCGACTCCGAGATCGGCGTCCTGGTCCAGAACGCCACCCGCTCGGCCACCCTCGGCCCGGTCACCGGCCGGGCCGGCGAGATCGCCGGTGCGCTGGTGGAGAAGGGCTTCGCCAAGGCGGCGAAGGACACCTCGGCCGCGCTCTCCGAGGAGCGCACCGTGGTCCGGTACCCGAGCGACGAGTTGGCGGGCGACGCGCGCCGTGTCGCCGACGCGATGGGGATACCGGCGAACGCGGTGCGCAAGTCCGCGGACGTGTCCGGGATCACTCTCGTCGTGGGAGCTGACTGGCGCGACGGCACGTCCTACCCGAAGCAGAAGACGCCCGAGGCAGGAGACCTGCCGGAGACGAGCGACGCCCTCAACGGCTCGGACACCAGCAAGTGCATGGACGTCTACAAGCCGTATCGATGGTAGGAGTTCACGAAAATAGGAGGGAATGCCCTGTTGTAGGGGTGACGATCGTGACACCGGTTTCGTTCGACGCCGAACCGGGCGGATAGTGTGAGCGCTCCAGTGCCCCCTGCCGCGAGGTCCTCCCTGGCGTCGTGCACTTGTTGACTCTTTACCGTGCGCCTTCAGGGGAAGGTGCCGCGTGGCCCCCGACGGAGGATTGGGAGACCGTGGACGCGCAAGGACGTGGGCGGGCAGACGACGTCGACCCCGCAGACCAGTGGGTGCTGAATCCGCGGACCGGTGAGTACGAACTGCGGCTGTCGCCCTCCTCACCGGAGTCGTCCGTCCCCGGGCCCCGTACGGCGGGGCCCCGTACGCCGGGACGCCGTACGACCGCTCCGGGCCGTGAGGTGCCGCCGCAGCGGCGGCGGCGTGCGGAGCCCGAGGCGCCGGTGCCCGGGCGGCGCGGACGGCGGCCGGAGAAGAAGAAGTCCCGGGGCAAGCGGGTGCTGCTGTGGACCGGCGGCAGCATGGCCTTCGTCGTCCTGGTGGCCGGTGTGGGCGGCTACGTCTACCTCAAGCACCTCGAGGGGAACGTCTCGACGACGGACGTGGGCACCGCCGGAAGCAGCAGCTTCAAGAAGGACGAGGCCTTCAACATCCTCATCATCGGCACCGACAAGCGCACCGGTGAGGGCAACGAGGGCTACGGCGACAAGGGCAGCGTCGGGCACGCGGACACCAACATCCTGCTGCACGTCTCCAAGGACCGCTCCAACGCCACCGCCCTCAGCATCCCCCGCGACCTGATCGTCGACATCCCCGACTGCGAGACCACGCAGGAGGACGGGACGAAGAAGGTCGTCCCCGGCTCCTCCGGCGTCCGCTTCAACCAGAGCCTCGGCGACCTCGGCCGGGACGCGGGCTGCACGATGCGCACGGTGAAGGCGGTGACCGGCATCCAGCCGCACCACTTCATGATGGCCGACTTCAACGCGGTCAAGACGCTGACCACCGCGGTCGACGGGGTCGACGTGTGCGTGGAGCACGCCGTGGACGACCCGAAGTCCCATCTCAAGCTGCCCGCGGGCGAGTCCACGGTCGAGGGCGAGCAGGCCCTGGCCTTCGTCCGCACCCGGCACGCCTTCGGCAACGAGGGCGACCTGGACCGCATCAAGGTGCAGCAGCAGTTCCTGGGCTCGCTCATGCGCAAGATGTCCTCCAGCGACACCCTCACCAGCCCCACCAAGCTGGTGAAGCTCGCCGAGGCCGCGACCAAGGCCCTCACCGTGGACAGCGCCATCGGCAAGGTGGGCACGCTCAAGGACATGGCCCTGGAGCTGAAGAAGGTGCCGACGAAGAACATCACCTTCACCACGGTGCCGGTGATCGACAACCCGGCCGAGAAGGTCAAGGCGACGGTGGTCGTGAACGAGGCGAAGGGCCCCCAGGTCTTCGACATGATCAAGAACGACATCTCCTTCACCGAGGTCGAGCAGAAGCAGAAGAAGGAGAAGGCCGCCGTCGCCGCCCGGCTCAAGGGCGAGAAGTCCGAGCCCGGCGAGGTCCGCGTCCGCGTCATGAACGGCGGCGCCCCCGCCGGCAGCGCCCAGCAGGAACTGGCCTACCTCCAGACCCAGGCCGGGGTCTCCAAGTCCGAGAACGCGGGCAACGCCCCCGCCGACCTGGCGAAGACCACCCTGGAGTACGCCCCCGACCAGGCCGACCAGGCCCGCGCCCTCGCCGAGATCCTCGGCCTGACCGGCGCCGCCATGAAGCCCGGCAAGAGCGTCACCAACGCCCAGGGGCTGCCCACCATGACCCTCACCCTCGGCAAGGACTTCAAGGGCGCCGGCGTCAAACTCGACGGTTCCGTCAAGAAGCCGGACCTGGACACCGAGTCCACGGCCGACCAGAAGCTGTGCGCCAGTTGACCTGAGGGGCCTGTCGTACGTCTCACAGGGCGGCGACGGGCCCATGCGGTGGCCCGGGGGCGGGGAGGGACGCGGAAGTGACGCGGAGCAGTGTGCAGGGGGAGGACACGCAAGAGGGCGCGACAGACGCCCCCGAGCGTGAGAAGGCCGTCCGGGGGGACGGCGACAACGGTGTCGGGGGCACCGAAGGCGGGCCCGACGCCCCCCGTCCGCGCGGGCGGCGGCGGGTCCTGCGCTGGACCGCCGTGGTGCTCGCCGTGGTCCTGGCCGGCACGGCCGGGGCGGGGTACCTCTACTACGAGCACCTCAACGACAACATCAAGCAGGACGCCCTGAACCTGGGCGACAGCAAGGTCGCCGCGCCGACGCCGAACGCGGCCGGGCAGACCCCGCTGAACATCCTCGTCATCGGCTCGGACGCCCGGGACAGCAAGGAGAACCAGCACCTGGGCGGCGCCCGCGAGACGTTCGGCGCCACGCCGCTGGCGGACGTGCAGATGCTGGTGCACCTGTCCGCCGACCGCAGCAACATGTCGGTGGTCAGCATGCCGCGCGACACCCTGCTGGAGATACCCAAGTGCACCAACCCGGACGACGGTGAGGTCTACCCGGCGAGCGAGGGCCGGGTGATGACCAACCAGAGCCTCGGCCACGGCGGTCCCGGCTGCGCGGTGGCCACCTGGCAGGAGCTGACCGGCATCCACATCGACCACTTCGTGATGGTCGACTTCGCGGGCGTGGTCTCGATGGCGGACGCCGTCGGCGGCGTCCCGGTCTGCGTGGACGCCAACATCCACTCGCGCGACAGCGGGGGCCACGGCTCCGGTCTGAAGCTGGCGAAGGGCACGCACCCGGTCAAGGGCGAACAGGCCCTTCAGTGGCTGCGCACCCGGTACGGCTTCGAGGACGGCAGCGACCTGGCACGGGCCAAGGCCCAGCACATGTACCTGAACTCGATGGTCCGGGTACTGCGCGAGAACGCGACCCTCAGCAGCCCCAACAAGCTGCGCAGGCTCGCCGAGGAGGCCACCGCGGCGCTCACCGTCGACCCGGGCCTGGACTCCGTCAAGAAGCTGTACGACCTCAGCAACGAGCTGCGCCGGGTGAAGCCCGAGCGCATCACCATGACGACGATGCCCAACCGGTACGTCGGCGCCCGCGTGGAGCCGACCGAGGACGCGGAGCAGCTGTTCCGGCTGGTGCGCGAGGACATCGCGCTGGACGGCAGGGACGCGAAGAAGAAGCCCGCGGAGCCGGAGCCCCCGGCCGACCCGGCCGCGCCCGACGACGCGATCGCGGTGCAGGTCCGCAACGGAACCCGCACCGACGAGCTGGGCACGGCCCCCGGGCGCGCGAACACGGTCACCGGACTCCTGGTGGACCGGGGCTTCACGAAGGCGGTCGCGGACCCGTCGGTGCTGCCGAGCGAGGACCGTACGGTGATCCGCTACCCGAGCGCCGACCTGGAGGGCGACGCCCGGCGGGTCGCCAAGTCCCTGGGGATCCCGGCGAGTTCCGTGAAGCGGTCGACGGACGTCTCCGGCGTCACGCTCGTCGTGGGCGCCGACTGGCGCCAGGGCACGGCGTACAAGGCGCCCGAGAGCGACGACCGGACCCCGGAGTCGGCCGAGGCCCTCAACGGTGCGGACGACAGCGCCTGCATGCACGTGAACCCGGCGTTCACCTGGTCCTGACGGACGACGTCAGCGAGTACCGGCGGCGTCCGTGGCGTCCGTGGCGTCCGTGGCGTCCGTGGCCCCCGCGTCCGCCCGGACCGCCGGGCGCCGGGACGCGATGACCTTCCTGGCCAGCGACTTCGGGCTGGTCAGGAAGCCCCAGCCCCACGACATGTGCATGGTCGCCAGCGCCACCGGTATCTGCGCCCGCGCCTTCAGCCCGAGCCCCTTCCCGGCGGGCAGCGAGCCGGCCACGATCGCCGCCAGGTAGGCGCCGGGCACGACGAAGCCCCAGGGGGTCAGCGCGGCGCCCACCACGACACCGGCCGCGATGGCGCACACGGCGGTCGGCGGGGCGAGATAGCGCAGGTTGATGGAGCCGGCGTGGTAGCGCGCGACGACGTGCCGCCAGCGGCCGTAGTCCTTGTACTGCTTGGCCAGCGCCCGCATGCTCGGCCGGGGGCGGTAGGACACCCGCAGTTCCGGCGAGAACCAGATCAGGCCGCCGGCCTCGCGGATGCGGAAGTTCAGCTCCCAGTCCTGGGCGCGGATGAACTCCTCGTTGTAGCCGCCCTGCCGCTCCAGCGCCTCGCGGCGGAACACGCCGAGGTAGACGGTCTCGGCGGGCGCCGCCTGTCCACCGGTGTGGAACGCGGCGTTGCCCACGCCGATCTTCGACGTCATCGCGGCGGCGACGGCGTCCTCCCAGGCGTTCTCGCCCTCGGCGTGCATGATGCCGCCGACGTTCTGCGCGCCGGTCTCCTCCAGGAGCCGGACGGCCGTGGAGATGTAGTTCGGCGAGAGCATGCCGTGGCCGTCGACGCGGACGACCACCGGGTGGCGGGACGCCTTGATCGCGGCGTTCAGCGCGGCGGGCGTACGGCCGGTGGGGTTCGGCACGGTGTGGACCCGGGGGTCCTCGCGGACGAGTTCGGCGGCGATCTCTTCCGTACGGTCCGTGGAGGGACCGACGGCGATCACGACCTCCATCTCGCCGGCGTACTCCTGGGCGAGGATGGCGCGGACGGCGCCGCGCAGGTGCCGCTCCTCGTTGAGGACGGGCATGATCACGGAAACGGCGGGCAGCCGCACGTCGGACTTGGCGTTCATCGGTGCTCACGTTACCGCGAACGGGGGACACGGGTGCGCGCCGCGGGGGTCACAGCCCCGGGCAGCAGATCGTATGGGCCTACGGTGCTCACGAATCCCACGTACGGCCTCACGCTCCACGCCCAGGGCCCCGTCCCCGCGGAGGTGTTCCCTTGCCCACGCCGCCCCGCTCGTCCCGGGTCCCGGCCTCGACCGACCGGGGCGGCCCCCCGCCGCAGCGCGGCGGCGCTCGTCCGTCCGGGCGCTTGCCGAGGCCCCCCGTACGGCGGAGGAAGCCGCGCTGGGCCATGCGGACGGTGACCGCGCTGTCGGTGGTGGTGCTCGCCTCGGCCGGGATCGGGCACGCGGTGCTC
The DNA here is from genome assembly GCF_002188365.1 of Streptomyces sp. CS113. Classification (NCBI taxonomy): domain Bacteria; kingdom Bacillati; phylum Actinomycetota; class Actinomycetes; order Kitasatosporales; family Streptomycetaceae; genus Streptomyces; species Streptomyces sp. CS113. Next base: position 5,210,268 of record NZ_KZ195574.1, on the reverse strand, counting down.
TCGGGTCTGGACTCGGACATCTCGCGGTTCGACGCGTTCAAGGACATGAAGAACCGGCCGCGGGCGGGCGACGGCATGAACGTCCTGATGGTCGGCACCGACGGCCGGGACGAGATCACCGAGGAGGAGCGGCGCAAGTACCGGCTGGGCGGCGCCCCCTGCCACTGCACCGACACCATCATGATCGTGCACATCTCGGAGGACCGGGAGCGCGCGAGCGTGGTCAGCCTGCCGCGCGACTCGTACGCCGAGACGCCCGGCCACACCGACCGCACCACCGGTGAGCACCACAAGGGGCACCCGCTCAAGCTGAACGCGGCCTACGCCGAGGGCGGCGCGCAGTTGACGATCCGCACCGTGGAGAACATGACCCGGGTGAAGATCGACCACTATCTGGAGGTCGACTTCACCAGCTTCATGAAGACCGTGGACATCCTCGGCGGTGTGAAAATCTGCACGGTCCAGCCGCTCAAGGACAGCTACACCGGACTCGACCTGCCGGCCGGCACCCACACCCTGAAGGGCGGGCAGGCGTTGCAGTACGTGCGGGCCCGGCACCTCGACGGCGCCTCGGACCTGAGCCGGATGAAGCGCCAGCAGCGCTTCCTGGCCGCCCTGATCGAGCGGGCCACCTCCTCGGGGATCCTGCTGAATCCGCTGAAGTTCCGCGACGTCACCCGGGCCGTGCTCGGCTCGGTCCGGGCCGACCAGGGCTTCGGCACCGACGAGCTGCTGACGCTCGGGCGGGCGATGCGGAACTTCTCGCCGTCGTCCTCCGAGTTCACCACCGTGCCGATCGGGCAGATGGGCTACGCGGTCAAGGGCGTCGGTTCGACCCTGAAGTGGGACCCGGCGAAGTCCGAGCGGCTCTTCGACGCCCTGCGCGAGGACAAGCCGCTGGCCGCGCCGAAACCGAGGCCGAAGGGCCCGGCGCCGGTGCGGGTCCCGGTGGACCCGAAGCAGATCCGCGTGCAGGTGGAGAACGGCACCCGCACCTCCGGGCTCGGCAAGCGGGTGGACGACGCGCTGGCCGCGACCGGGTTCCGCACCACCAAGGCCCCGCGCAATGCCAGGGACCGGGCGGTCGAGCGGACCGTCGTCGCCTACGACCCGCGCTGGGACCAGTCGGCGAAGTCGCTGGCCGCCGCGCTGCCCGGCAGCGAGCTGAAGCCGGTCAAGGGGCAGGGCGCCACGCTGAAGGTGATCGCGGGCGCCGACTTCGAGAAGGTGGCGAAGGTACGGCCGGCCGACCCGCCGCAGGAGTCGGGCACGGTGGTGCGGGGCGACGAGGTGGTCTGCGGCGACCAGTGAGGGGCCGGGGCCGGCCGGCCCCCCGCTCAGTTGCCGGAGACGGTGACCTTCTCGTCGTTCTTCAGCTCCTCGACGAGCTTCTTGACCTTGGCGTCGTCCCACTTGAGGTTGCCGCCGACGCTGCCCGAGATCGGCATGTTCATCGAGGTGCCCTCGCCGCCGCTGACGCTCTTCATCGCCCAGAACATGCTCGCCAGGTCGAACAGGCCCATGTCCTTGTCGACGATGAGGGAGTCCAGACCGGCGCCCATGGTCGGGTAGAGCTTGAAGGGGTTGAGGACCGTCGACGGGGTGGCCACCTGGCTCGCCAGTGCCGACAGGAACTTCTGCTGGTTCTTGGTGCGGTCCAGGTCGGAGCCGGCCAGCGCGTACCGGGTGCGGACGAAGGCGAGGGCCTCCTCGCCGTTCAGGGTCTGCTTGCCCTTCTGGAAGTCGGCGCCGGACTTCTTGTCCTTGATGTCCTGCGGGATGTCCATCTCGACGCCGCCGACCGCGTCCACGATGTTCGCGAAGCCGGCGAAGCCGATCTCCACGTAGTGGTCCAGGCGCAGCCCGGTGTTGTGCTCGATGGTGCGCACCAGCAGCTCGGGGCCGTCCTCGGCGTAGGCGGCGTTCAGCTTGGTGTGCCGGCCGGTGCCCGGGTACTTCTTGCCGGACTCGGAGCCGACGAAGCTCGGGATCTCCACGTCCGAGTCACGGGGCAGGGAGATCAGCGTCGACCCGTTGTCCCCGGTGTGCAGGATCATCATGGAGTCGGTGCGCTTGCCCTCGGCGGAGCCGGTGTGCAGGTCCTTCTTCTGCTCGTCGGTCATGCCCTCGCGGCTGTCGGAACCGACGATCAGGTAGTTGGTGCCCTCGCCCGCCTCGGGCCGCTCGATGACCTTGGACAGGTCGACGTCGCGGTGGAGCTTGGAGTCGGCCCAGAAGTAGGTGCCGACGGTGGTGACGACCAGCACGGTCACCACCGTGATGGCGGTCCACTTGATCCGGCGGCGCCAGTTCGGCGCGGGCCGGTCCCGGACCTGTCGGCCGGGGCCCTGGCCGCCGCCACCGCCGCCGTAGACCTGGCCGGTGTTGTAGCCGCTGTCGTACCCGTCGCCGCCGTGTCCCTGGCCGTCGGAGTACGACGGCTGCTGGGGCACCCCGGCGCCGTACGGCGGGGCCGACGGGCCCGGGCCGGGCGGCGGTGTCGCGCCGCGGCGGACCTGGCGCATCACGCGGGCGCTCTCCGGCCGTGCGCTCGCGCTGCCGCGTCCGTATCCGCTGCCGCGGTTGTCACCGGACCATCCCTCGGGCCAATCATTCATGCGCACCAGTGTGCAGGCCCGCACTGCGGGGGTTACAAGGTTCGTCGGAAAATCAGGGCAGTGCTGTTGCGAACCCGACACAAAACCACGTCGGTGTAGCCCCGGCATAAGGTGGAGGGCATGACAGACCAGGCAGAACAGGCCTCGGCCGCGCCGTCGGCGCCCCCGGAGATCCCGGGCAAGCCGACCTCGGCCTCCCGCACCACGCTCAGCCACATCATGACCCACAGCGACACCAACCTTCTGGGCACGGTGCACGGCGGTGTGATCATGAAGCTCGTCGACGACGCGGCGGGCGCCGTGGCCGGACGGCACTCCGGCGGGCCCGCCGTCACCGCGTCCATGGACGAGATGGCGTTCCTCGAACCGGTCCGCGTCGGCGACCTCGTCCATGTGAAGGCACAGGTCAACTGGACCGGCCGCAGCTCCATGGAGGTGGGTGTCCGGGTGATGGCCGAGCGCTGGAACGAGTCCGCCCCGGCCACCCAGGTCGGCTCGGCCTATCTGGTCTTCGCCGCCGTGGACGCCGACGGCAAGCCGCGCACGGTGCCGCCGGTCCTCCCCGAGACCGAGAAGGACAAGCGGCGCTACCAGGAGGCCCAGATCCGCCGCACCCACCGCCTGGCCCGCCGCCGCGCGATCATGGAACTGCGCGAGCGGCGGGTGGCGGAGGGGTACCAGGACTGACCCCCGGCCGCGGCGCCGACCTGGGCGCCGGCGAGGTCAGAGCATGAGCAGGAGCCGGGTGTTCGCCACGAGCTTCCGGTTCACGCTCGTGCTCTGCACGAAGATCGTGAAGTCGTCGTTGTGGTCGGGCCTGATGCGGACCTCGACGTCCGGCAGGCCGAGCAGGGCGCGGGCCTCGGGCCCCGTGTACACCCGGTCCGTCTTCTTCTCCAGCACCGATATCTGCTTCTTCGGCTGGACCTTCTCCGACTTGCTCAGCTGGTAGAACGCACCGCCGGTGCGGTAGGTGTGCCCGCGCTCGACGACCCAGTCCCGGATCGGCACGTCGCGGGTCACGTCGATCAGCGCGTACGCCGACGCCTCCACCGGGGTGAGGCCGGCCGCCTTGATCGTCTCCTTGTTGACGGCGTCCGCGCCGGTGGAGAACACGGCCCGCGACCCGCGGATGCCCTTGGTGCGACCCACCATGAACTTCTCGGTGGCCTCCTGGATGACCTGTCCGGCCTCCTCCAGGCCCTGGGTGCTGGTGGCGTCCCAGATGGCGATGTTGTCCTTGGGGAAGCCGTACTGCATGGCCTCGCGCTTGCCCATCTGGTCCGGCACGAGCACGGCCAGCGTCCAGTTGTCCGCCTGGGTCTCGATCATCGTGGACACGCCCTCGACCAGTGCGCGGGGGTCCCGGGCGGGGGCGTCCGGGCAGCGGTGGCTCACGTTCTCCTGGCCGTCCGTGAGGACGAACGTCAGGAAGCTGTGGTCGCCGTACAGCTGGGCGGTCTGCGCCAGCTCCCGCTGCGACTTGAGCGTGGCCGCCAGCAGCGCCGTCATGCCGCCGACCCGGTACATCTGCTTCAGCGACGGCATCCGCAGCACGTCCTTGTCGTAGATGACGCACTCCACCTGGTCGGCGAAGACGTACACCGTGACGCGGGTCTCCTGGTCCAGCTCCTGCGACCGGCGGGCCAGGTAGGCGATCTGCTGGTCGGCGACCTCGACCACCTTGTGGCTCAGGCGGCGCATGGACGAACTGGCGTCCAGGACGAGAGCGACGTGGTTGATGTAGTTCTGGCTCTTGGACATGGCGGATCCCCCTCTTACCGACTGCCGATTGCCGTCGACCGCTCGGCGGCCTCCCGACTCGATGGATCCACCGTCTCATCCACCACTGACAATCGATCAGACGAGCGAGGGGCGCCCGGCCCGCGGACGCCCCTCGCCGAACGGACCGCGGCCGCTACGGCAGGTTGCGCGCCATGACGATGCGCTGGACCTGGTTGGTGCCCTCGTAGATCTGCGTGATCTTGGCGTCGCGCATCATGCGCTCCACCGGGTAGTCACGGGTGTAGCCGTAGCCGCCGAGCAGCTGGACGGCGTCCGTGGTGACCTCCATGGCCACGTCGGAGGCGAAGCACTTGGCGGCGGCCCCCTGGAAGGTGAGGTCGCTGTCCCCGCGCTGGGACTTGGCGGCCGCCGCGTACGTCAGCTGACGGGCGGCCTCGATCTTCATGGCCATGTCGGCGAGCATGAACTGGATGCCCTGGAAGTCGGCGATCGGCTTGCCGAACTGCTTGCGCTCCTTGACGTAGCCCTTGGCGTAGTCGAGGGCGCCCTGGGCGATGCCGAGGGCCTGGGCGGCGATGGTGATGCGGGTGTGGTCCAGCGTCTTCATGGCGGTGGCGAAGCCGGTGCCCTCCGCGCCGATCATGCGGTCGGCGGGGATGCGGACGTTGTCGAGGTAGACCTCGCGGGTCGGGGAGCCCTTGATGCCGAGCTTCTTCTCCGGGGCGCCGAAGGAGACGCCCTCGTCGGACTTCTCCACGACGAAGGCGGAGATGCCCTTGGAGCGCTTGTCGGGGTCGGTGACGGCCATCACCGTGTAGTACTCGCTGACGCCCGCGTTGGTGATCCAGCGCTTGACGCCGTTGAGCACCCAGAAGTCGCCGTCGCGCACGGCCTTGGTCTTCATGCCGGCCGCGTCGGAGCCCGCGTCGGGCTCGGAGAGGCAGTAGGAGAACATGCCGTCGCCCTTGGCGAGCGGGGTCATGTACTTCTTCTTCAGCTCCTCGGAGCCGGAGAGGATCACCGGCAGCGAGCCGAGCTTGTTGACCGCCGGGATGAGGGAGGAGCTGGCGCAGGCGCGGGCGACCTCCTCGATGACGATCACCGTGGCGAGCGCGTCGGCGCCCGCGCCGCCGTACTCCTCGGGGACGTGCACCGCGTGCAGGTCGTTCGCGGTGAGGGCGTCCAGGGCCTCCTGCGGGAAGCGGGCCTCCTCGTCCACCGCTGCGGCGTACGGCGCGATCTTCGCCTCGGCCAGCGAGCGGACGGCGTCCCGGAGCATGTCGTGCTCCTCGGACGGGCGGTACAGGTCGAAGTCAGCCGATCCGGCCAAGGTGTCTCACGCTCCAAAACGCTGTGATGCTGGGCACGCTAACTACCGTTAAGTAACCCAAATTTTAGAGCCCCGGCCGGGCCGGTGGATAGGTGAGCTTGACGACAGCCGACCGGAGGGCCTTCGCCGCGTCCCGGATATGCTCGGGCGCGACCCGTGCCGTACACCTCTGGAGCACCCATGGCCCTGAAGATCACCGTGATCGGTACCGGCTATCTCGGCGCCACCCACGCGGCGGCCATGGCCGAGCTGGGTTTCGAGGTGCTGGGTCTCGACGTGGTGCCCGAGAAGATCGAGACGCTCCAGCGGGGCGAGGTCCCGATGTACGAGCCGGGTCTCCAGGAGCTGCTGCGCAAGCACGTGGTCGGCATCGAGGGCGCCAGCGGGCGGCTGCGCTTCACCACCGACTTCGCCGAGGCCGCGGCCTTCGGCGACGTGCACTTCCTGTGCGTGAACACCCCGCAGAAGCACGGCGAGTACGCCTGCGACATGTCGTACGTCGACTCCGCGCTGGCCTCGCTGGCGCCGCACCTCACCGGCCCGGCGCTGGTCGTCGGCAAGTCGACCGTGCCGGTGGGCTCCGCCGACCGGCTGGCCGCCTACCTGGCCGAGCACGCGCCGGCGGGCGACGAGGCCGAGCTGGCCTGGAACCCGGAGTTCCTGCGCGAGGGCTTCGCCGTCGAGGACACCCTGCACCCCGACCGGCTCGTGGTCGGCGTGCGCAGCGAGCGGGCCGAGCGGCTGCTGCGCGAGGTGTACGCGACGCCGATCGCGGAGGGCTCGCCGTTCGTCGTCACGGATTTCCCGACGGCCGAGCTGGTGAAGACCGCCGCGAACTCCTTCCTCGCCACCAAGATCTCCTTCATCAACGCGATGGCGGAGGTCTGCGAGGCGGCCGGCGGCGACGTCGCCAAGCTGGCGGAGGCGATCGGGTACGACGACCGGATCGGCAAGAAGTTCCTGCGGGCCGGGATCGGCTTCGGCGGCGGCTGCCTGCCGAAGGACATCCGCGCCTTCATGGCCCGAGCCGGTGAGCTGGGCGCCGACCAGGCGCTGACCTTCCTGCGCGAGATCGACTCGATCAACATGCGCCAGCGCGGCCAGATGGTGGAGCTGACCCGGCAGGCGCTGGGCGGCGGCCCCTTCCTCGGCAAGCGGATCGCGGTGCTCGGCGCGACCTTCAAGCCGGACTCGGACGACGTGCGCGACTCCCCCGCGCTGAACGTCGCCGGGCAGGTGCACCTCCAGGGCGCCCAGGTGACCGTGTACGACCCCAAGGGCATGGCGAACGCCCGGCGACTCTTCCCGACCCTCGGCTACGCCGACTCGGCCCTGGAGGCGGTGCGGGGCGCGGACGTGGTCCTGCACCTCACCGAGTGGCGGGAGTTCCGCGAGCTGGACCCGGAGGCGCTGGGCGAGGCGGCGGCGGCCCGGGTGATCCTGGACGGGCGCAACGCCCTGGACCCGACGCTGTGGCGCAAGGCCGGCTGGACGTACCGGGCGATGGGCCGCCCGACCGCCTAGTGCGCCCAGGACGGCACGGGTGACGCCGGTTCGGCCGAGGCTCAGTCGGCCGAACCGGCGTCCGTCCGCATTCTGCCGCAGGGCGCGGCGGACGACCGGTGAAACGGACGGTGTTTACGACTCCTTGGCCCGGTACCGGCGCATCTTGGCGCGGGCCCCGCACACCTGCATGGAGCACCAGCGGCCGCGTCCGGCCGGGCTGCGGTCGTAGTACGCCCAGTGGCAGTCGGCGGCCTCGCACGCCTTGAAGCGGCTCCAGGTGCCTGCCACCAGCGCCTCGGCGACGGCGGCGGCGACCCGGGCGGTCAGGGAGCCCTCCCGGGCCGGTGCGAGGGTGGCGGAGCCGTCGGCCGGGTCGACGGTGACGACCAGCGGGGCGGCGGCCAGCAGCTCGCCCAGCGGGGTCACCGTGCGGTGCGGCGGGTGCCCAGCGTGCGCGAGCAGGGTCGCGCGCAGGGACTCGCGCAGCTCGCGGGCCGCGGGTACGTCGTCCTGCGCCAGACCGAGCCGCGCCCGGCCCTCCTCGGTGTCCAGCGAGTCGGCGCCCGTCTCGACATCCAGCGTGTTCACCAGGGTCTCGACCAGGCCCAGGCCGCCCGGCGCGGGCGATCTCTCACTCATGCTTGCGACGTTACCTCCAATACGGCAGCATGCAGTAACCGTTACCGGTTACTCGCCCCTTGCAGGTAACCGCAGACCGCGTGCTTCAAGGAGGAAGTCATGGCTGTCGCCGAACTGGGCGTCGTCGTCCTGGACTGTCCCGATCCCCGTGCCCTGGCCCGTTTCTACGCCGACGTGCTCGGCGGCACCGTCGAGGGCGAGGGCGACTGGGTCGACCTGAGGCTGCCGGACGGACGGGCGCTGGCGTTCCAGGCCGCCCCCGGGTTCGTGCCGCCGAAGTGGCCCGCCCCCGACGACTCGCAGCAGTTCCACCTCGACCTGACCGTCCCGGACCTGGACGCGGCGGAGAAGGCGGTGCTGGAGCTGGGCGCGCGTCCGCTGGACGCGGAGGACCGCACCCGTACGTTCCGGGTTTACGCCGACCCGGCCGGGCACCCGTTCTGCCTCTGCGCCTGCTGAGCGCCGGTCCGCCGATCCGCCCCGCCGATCCCGGGAGGTACCCGTATGGCACCCGCGGCACGTTTCCGTTCCGTCGTCGTCGACTGCCCCGAGCCCCGTGAGCTGGCCCGCTTCTACGCGGCGGTCGGCGGCGGCACACCCGACGAGGCGGACCCGGACTGGGTCGTCCTCCAGGTGCCCGGCGGTCCCCGCCTGTCCTTCCAGCGTGCGCCGGACCTCACCCCGCCCGAGTGGCCGCGCTCCGACCGCAACGCCCAGCAGTTCCACCTCGACTTCGACGGCGGGGCGACCTGGGCGGAGATGGACGCCGCGCACGAGAAGGTGCTCGCGCTGGGCGCCCGGCCGCTGGACCTGGAGGACCGGGAGGAGAAGGGTTTCATGGTGTACGCCGATCCGGCGGGGCATCCGTTCTGCCTGTGCCGGATCGAGCACACCTGACGCTCGCGCGGGCCCCCGCTCTCGCTGACTACCCGTCCAGGTCGGCGATGGTCGCCGTGGACGGCTCGCGGCGCAGCTGGGCCGCCTTGGCGGTGAAGGCTGCGGCGCGCAGCACGCGCTGGACGTTGCCCCAGGTCAGCAGGGCCACGTCGGCCTCGTCCCAGCCGCGTCGGAGCAGTTCGGCGATGAGCCGGGGGTAGCAGGAGGGGTCGCCCAGCTCCAGCGGGTGGGCGGTGCCGGTGTCGTAGGTGCCGGACAGGCCGACGCTCTGCGGCCCGGCCACCGTGCGAACGTGGTCGAGGTGGTCGGCGACGTCCCGGACGGTCGGGCCGGTCTGCTCGGCGGTCAGCGGCACCATGCACAGACCGCCGGCCGCGCCCAGCTCCACCAGCAGGTCGTCGGGGAGGTTGGCGGGGTGCGGGCGCAGCGCGCGGGCGGCGGAGCGGGTGCACAGCGCCGGCGCCTTGGACACCGCGAAGGTACGGCGGATGGTCTCCGTGGAGGCGCCGGAGAGGTCGGCGACGACACCGAGGCGGTTCATCTCCCGGACGACCTCCTCGCCGAAGCGGGTCAGTCCCGCCTCGCTCGCCCAGCTCACCCCGGACAGCGTCAGGGCGCGCAGGCCGAGGGCGTGCAGGGAGCGCAGGATGCCGAGGCAGTCGCCGAGGGCGGCGGCGCCCGCGGGGCCGGGCAGCACGGCGATCCGGCCGCAGTTGCGGGCGTCGATGGCCTGCCCCGCGTCGTAGGCCAGGCGCAGCCCCTCCGGGTGGGCCCGTACGACCGTCTTGACCAGGTCGAGCTGCTCCAGCGTGGCGCCGACCGCGTGCTCCCCGTCGAGGGACTCGGGCAGGTGCAGCGACCACAGCAGCGCACCCACGTGCCCCTCGCGCAGCCGCGGCACGTCGGTGTCGACGGCGCTCTCGCCCAGCTCCAGGTCGTACCAGGGCAGGTGCTTGAGGGCCCAGGGCAGGCCGCTGCATCCGTCGGCGACGGGGTGGGCGGCCAGCACGGCGAGCGCCCGGGTCAGCGGCTCGTCGTCGGGGTCGGACACGGGCGCGTAGGGCTCCGGCGGAAAGGCCTCCGCGGCGAGCGGCACGGGCAGGTCGTCGAGCCCACCGGCCTCGGTACCGGGGTGCAGGTCGTCCTGGAGGTCTGCCATGACGGGCTCCGTACGGTCGTCGTGAGGTACGGCCACCGTCGCACGGCGGGGAAAGGGCTTCCTGGTGGGTGGAGCGTTCGGGGGTACGCGGCTCAGCCCCCGGCCGCGTCGATCACCTCGTCGAGGGTGTCCCGGGAACGGAGCAGGTCGGAGATCATCCGGTCGATGCGGGCGCGCTCCGCGGTGAGGTCGGCGACCAGCCTCGGGGTGGCGACGGCCGAGGGACCGCCGTCCCCGTCCCGCATGCAGGGCAGCAGCTCGGCGATCTTGCTGCTGCATAGCCCGGCCGCGTACAGCTCCTGGATCCGGACGACCCGGTCGACGGCCGCTTCCGGGTACTCGCGGTGCCCGCCGGGCGTGCGCTCGGCCGCGAGCAGTCCCTGCTTCTCGTAGTAGCGCAGCGAGCGTTCGCTGACGCCCGTGCGCCGGGCCAGTGCACCGATCCGCATTCCCGTACCTCTCGACGCCGGACTTGATTCTGACACTGGTGTCAAGTTTTAGCGTACGAGCATGTCGCACACAACAGACCTCTTCGCGTCCGCCCCGCTCGGCCCGCTCACGCTTCCCAACCGTCTCGTGATGGCCCCGCTCACCCGCAACCGGGCCGAGGCCGACGGCACTCCGACCCCGCTCATGGCCACGTACTACGCCCAGCGCGCGACCGCCGGGCTGATCGTCGCCGAGGCCGCGACGCCGAACGCGGTCGGGCAGACCTATCCCGACATCACCGCGGTACACAGCGCCCGGCACGTGGCGGGCTGGCGGCGGGTCACCGAGGCCGTGCGGGAGGCGGGCGGCCGGATGTTCCTCCAGCTCCAGCACGGCGGGCGGGTCGGGCATCCGGCGACGAGCGGGCTGACGCCGGTCGCGCCGTCACCGGTGCCGCTGCCCGGGACCATCTTCACGCCCGGCGGGCACCGGCCGGCCGTCGTCCCCAGGGAGATGAGCTCCGAGGACATCCTGACCACCGTCGCCGACTTCGCACGGGCGGCGCGCAACGCGCTCGACGCCGGGTTCGAGGGGGTGGAGGTGCACTCCGCCAACGGCCACCTGCTGCACCAGTTCCTGGCCGCCAACACCAACCTGCGCACCGACGGCTACGGCGGTTCCGTCGCCGCCCGGATCCGGTTCGCGGCCGAGGTGACGGAGGCCGTCGCCGCCGAGATCGGCGCCGAGCGGGTCGGGCTGCGGGTCTCCCCCGCCAGCACCGTCAACGGCATCGCGGAGGGCGAGACCGACGCGCTGTATCCGGCCCTGGTGGAGCGTCTCGGCGGGCTGGGCCTCGCCTACCTGCACCTCGTGCACGCCGACCCCGGCGCCCCGCTGTTCGGGCGGCTCCGCGCCGGATGGCCCGGCGTGCTGATCGCCAATCCGGTCCTGGGCGACACCCTCACCACGGACGCCGTGCGTCGGGCCTCCGCGCGGCTGCTGGCCGCCGGGGCCGATCTGATCGCGCTGGGCCGGCCGTTCCTCGCCAACCCCGACCTGGTCGCGCGGCTGCGGCTCGGGGCGCCGCTGAACCCGGTGCGGGACCGGTACCTGATGTACGTGGGCGGGGCGACCGGATACACCGACTACCCCGCCCTCGACGAGACGACGGCTCAGCCGTCCAGCTCCTCCAGCGAGGCGTTGGACGGTCCCCGCGTCGCCTGAAGCCCGCGGGCCACGTCCTCGGCCGCGTCGAGCACGCGGACCGCGTTCTTCCAGGTCAGCTTGGCCAGGTCGGACTGGGACCAGCCGCGGTCGAGCAGTTCGGCGATCAGGTTCGGGTAGCCGGAGACGTCGCCGAGCCCGTCCGGGGTGAAGGGCGTGCCGTCGTAGTCGCCGCCGATGCCCAGGTGGTCGACGCCGGCGACCTCGCGCATGTGGTCGAGGTGGTCGGCGACCGTCGACACGGTGGCGACGGGACGGGGGACGCGCTCCTCGAAGGCGGCGTGCACCTTCATCGCCTCGGGGCTGGAGTCGAGGTGGTGGAAGCCGTGCGCGCGCATGTTCTCGTCGGCCTCGGCGGTCCAGTCCACGGCCGCCTGGAGCACGAACTTCGGCACGAACGTCACCATCGCCATGCCGCCGTTCGCGGGCAGCCGCTCCAGGACGTCGTCCGGGATGTTGCGCGGGTGGTCGCAGACCGCGCGGGCGGACGAGTGCGAGAAGATCACCGGCGCGGTGGAGGTGTCCAGCGCGTCGCGCATCGTCGTCGCCGCGACGTGCGAGAGGTCGACCAGCATGCCCTCGCGGTTCATCTCCCGCACGACCTCGCGGCCGAAGGCCGACAGGCCGCCGGCGCGGGGCTCGTCGGTCGCCGAGTCCGCCCACGCGACGTTGTCGTTGTGGGTGAGGGTCATGTAGCGCACGCCGAGCGCGTACAGGGCGCGGAGCGTGGCCAGCGAATCGTCGATGGAGTGGCCGCCCTCGGCGCCCATGAGGGAGGCGATCCGGCCCTCGGCGCGGGCCGCCTCCATGTCGGCGGCGGTCAGCGCGGCCCGCAGCTCGCCGGAGTGGCGGTCGATCAGCCGCCGTACGCAGTCGATCTGCTCCAGCGTCGCCGTGACCGCGCCCGGCAGGTCGGAGCGGACGTACACCGACCAGTACTGCGCGCCGACGCCGCCGGAGCGCAGCCGCGCCAGGTCGGTGTGCAGGTGGGCGGACTGGTCGGCGGCGATGTCGCGGGCGTCGAGGTCGTAGCGGACCTGTTCGCGCAGCGCCCAGGGCAGGTCGTTGTGCCCGTCGACGACCGGGAACTCGCGCAGCAGTTCCCGGGCCCGGTCCAGCGAGGTCATCCGCGTCCCCTCCGTCACTTTCCGAATCCGAAGCCGGCCGCCGAGCCCGCGACCTTGTTGCGCAGTCGCTTGCCCTTCTCGGTGGCCTGGTCGTTCAGCTCCTGCTGGAAGTCGCGCATCCGGCCGAGCAGCTCCTCGTCGTGGGCGGCGAGGATGCGGGCGGCCAGCAGACCGGCGTTGCGGGCGCCGCCCACGGAGACGGTGGCGACGGGAACACCGGCCGGCATCTGCACGATGGACAGCAGGCTGTCCATGCCGTCCAGGTACTTCAGCGGCACCGGGACGCCGATGACCGGCAGCGGGGTGACGGAGGCGAGCATGCCGGGCAGGTGGGCGGCGCCCCCGGCCCCGGCAACGATCGCCTTCAGGCCCCGTCCGGCGGCCTGCTCGCCGTACGCGATCATCTCGTGCGGCATGCGGTGCGCGGAGACGACGTCGACCTCGTAGGGGATCTCGAACTCGTCGAGGGCCTTGGCGGCTGCCTCCATGACGGGCCAGTCGCTGTCCGACCCCATGACGATGCCGACGACTGGACTGGCCGGGCTGGCCTGGCTCATTCGGTGATCGTCCCTCTCAGGTAGCCGGCAGCGTGACGGGCGCGCTCCAGCACGTCGTCCAGGTCGTCGCCGTAGGTGTTGACGTGGCCGACCTTGCGGCCGGGCTTCACGTCCTTGCCGTACATGTGGATCTTGAGCTGCGGGTCGCGGGCCATGCAGTGCAGGTACGCCGAGTACATGTCCGGGTAGTCGCCGCCGAGGACGTTGACCATGACCGTCCACTTGGCGCGCGGACGCGGGTCGCCGAGCGGGAGGTCGAGGACGGCGCGGACGTGGTTGGCGAACTGCGAGGTGATCGCGCCGTCCATCGTCCAGTGGCCGGAGTTGTGCGGGCGCATCGCCAGTTCGTTGACGAGGACGCGGCCGTCGCGGGTCTGGAACAGCTCGACGGCGAGGTGGCCGACGACGCCCAGCTCCTTGGCGATGCCGAGCGCCATCTCCTCGGCGCGCAGGGCCAGCGCCTCGTCGAGGTCGGGCGCCGGGGCGATCACCGTGTCGCAGACGCCGTTCACCTGCTGGGACTCGACGACGGGGTAGGCCACCGCCTGGCCGTGCGGGGAGCGGACCACGTTGGCGGCCAGCTCGCGGACGAAGTCGACCTTCTCCTCCGCCAGCACGGGCACTCCCGCGCGGAAGGGCTCGGCCGCCTCCTCGACAGAGTCCACGACCCACACGCCCTTGCCGTCGTATCCGCCGCGGACCGTCTTGAGGACGACGGGGAAGCCGTCGCCCCCGGCGGCGCCTTCCGCGACGCCTTCCGCCGCGAAGGCGGCCACGTCGGCCGGATCGCGCACGATCCGGTGCCGCGGGCAGGGCACGCCGATCGCGACGAGCTTCGCGCGCATCACGCCCTTGTCCTGGGCGTGCACGAGCGCCTCGGGACCGGGGCGGACGGGGATGCCGTCCGCCTCCAGGGCCTTGAGGTGCCCGGTCGGCACGTGTTCGTGATCGAAGGTGATCACGTCACAGCCGCGCGCGAACTCGCGCAACGTGTCCAGATCGCGATAGTCGCCGACGACGACTTCGTTCACGACCTGCGCCGCAGAGTCCTGAGGAGTGTCACTGAGAAGCTTGAACCTGATGCCCAACGGGATGCCCGCCTCGTGTGTCATACGAGCGAGCTGGCCACCGCCGACCATGCCGACTACGGGGAACGTCACACCCCTAGCGTATCGGCCGCGCGGAGCCCACCTGTTTACCGGCCGTTTCCGGCCGGTCCAGGCGCCCGTTCCGACTCCCGTGCGTCCGTCCGCAGGAAGATCGCGCGTCCGGGTGGTTAGCATGAACGGATTGACGCCAACCCTGGACGGGGGCCTGCACGACCATGGGACATGGTTCCTCGGGTGCTCACCCGGCTCCCTCCGCGCCCGACGCGTCCCGTGCCGGAATGCGGGAGCGGATCGGCCGGCTCGTGCGGGAGGTCGTGAAGTTCGGCGCCGTGGGCGGGGCGGGTGTGCTGGTCAACCTCCTCGTCTTCAACTTCGTACGGCACACGACCGACCTCCAGGTGGTGCGGGCCAGCATCATCGCCACGGTCGTCGCGATCGCCTTCAACTACGTGGGCTTCCGCTACTTCACGTACCGCGACCGCGACAAGAGCGGCCGGACCCGCGAGATGTCGCTGTTCCTGCTGTTCAGCGCGGTCGGGCTGGTGATCGAGAACGGCGTGCTCTACACCGCGACCTACGGGTTCGGCTGGGACAGCCCGTTGCAGAGCAACATCTTCAAGTTCCTCGGCATCGGCATCGGCACGCTGTTCCGCTTCTGGTCGTACCGCAGCTGGGTCTTCCGCGCGCTGCCCGCCCGTGAGCCGCTGACGCAGGCGGAGACCTTCCTGGAGCACGAGCACCCGACCGCGGTCCCCCGCGCGGACGGCGCCCCCGCCGGCCGCCGCTGACCGGTTCTCCTCACCCGGGCGCGCTCAGCGCACCGTCGGGTCGCCGTCCCCCGCGGACTTCTTCGAGGGCGGCGTACGGGACAGGAACAGTCCGAAGACCGGTGGGCGCCCCTGGAGCAGCTCCAGGCGGCCGCCGTCCGCCTCGGCCAGGTCGCGGGCGACGGCGAGGCCGATGCCGGTCGAATTGCGTCCGCTGATCGCGCGCTCGAAGATCCGCGCCCCCAGGTCGCCCGGGACGCCGGGACCCTCGTCGGTGACCTCGACCACGGCCTGGTTGCCGGTCACCCGGGTCCGCAGGGCCACCGTGCCGCCGCCGTGCATCAGGGAGTTCTCGATCAGCGCGGCCAGCACCTGCGCCACGGCGCCCGGGGTGCCCACGGCCGTCAGATGGCGCTTGCCGGAGCTGACGATGGCCCGGCCCTCACTCCGGTAGGCCGGGCGCCACTCGGCGATCTGCTGCTGGATGACGTCGTCCAGCTCGAAGGTGACGGCGGAGCCGCTGCGCGGGTCGCGGGAGTTGGTGAGCAGCCGGTCCACGACGTCGGTCAGCCGCTCCACCTGCGACAGCGCGATCGTCGCCTCCTCCTTCACCGTCTCCGGCTCGTCGGTGAGGGTGATCTCTTCCAGCCGCATCGACAGCGCGGTCAGCGGCGTACGCAGCTGGTGCGAGGCGTCCGCGGCCAGCCGCCGCTCGGCGGTGAGCATCCGGGCGATGCGCTCCGCGGAGGAGTCCAGCACGTCCGCGACCCGGTCCAGCTCGGGGACGCCGTAGCGCTTGTGCCGGGGGCGCGGGTCGCCGGAGCCGAGGCGTTCGGCGGTCTCGGCGAGGTCGGTGAGCGGGGAGGCGAGGCGGTTGGCCTGCCGGATCGCCAGCAGTACGGCGGCGATCACCGCGAGCAGCGCCACCAGGCCGATGATCAGCAGGGTCCGCCCGACCTCCCGGGTGACCGAGGAGCTGGGCTCCTCGACGAGGACCGTCTCGCCCTCCTCACCGGTGGCCTTGCCCTGGAGCACGTCTCCGGACGGCTTGCTGCCGACCTCGATGACCGGTTCGCCGGGGATGCGGATCACGGCGTAGCGGGCGTCGCGGATCTGCTCGCGCAGGAACCGCTCGTCCACGGAGCCGGTGCCGATCAGCCGACTGTCGACGATGCTGGCCAGCCGCACCGCCTCCAGGTCGACCCGCTCCTGGGCGGTGCTGCTGATGGTCCGGGTCTCGACGATGACGAGGGAGACGCCGAAGACGGCGATCACGACGAGCACCACGGCGAGCGTGGACTGGATCAGTCGACGGCGCATGTCCTCTTACCCGCGAGGCCCCCTCGGGGCTCGCTCAGTTCTTCTCGAAACGGAAGCCCACCCCGCGCACGGTGGCGATGTAACGGGGGTTGGCCGCGTCGTCCCCCAGCTTCTTGCGCAGCCAGGAGATGTGCATGTCGAGGGTCTTGGTCGACGACCACCACGTGGTGTCCCACACCTCGCGCATCAGCTGGTCGCGGGTGACGACCCGGCCGGCGTCGCGCACCAGGACCCGCAGCAGGTCGAACTCCTTCGCGGTGAGCTGGAGCTCCTCCTCGCCCATCCAGGCCCGGTGCGACTCGACGTCGATGCGCACGCCGTGGGTGGCGGGCGGCTGCGGGGGCTCGACGGCGCCGCGCCGCAGCAGGGCCCGGACCCGGGCGAGCAGCTCGGCGAGACGGAAGGGCTTGGTGACGTAGTCGTCGGCGCCCGCGTCCAGGCCGACCACGGTGTCCACCTCGTCGGCGCGGGCGGTCAGGATCAGGATCGGCACGGCGTGGCCCTCGGACCGCAGCCGGCGGGCGACCTCCAGCCCGTCCATCCCCGGCAGGCCCAGGTCCAGCACGACCAGGTCGATGCCGCCTTGCAGCCCGGCGTCCAGTGCGGTGGGTCCGTCCTCACGCACCTCGACCTCGTACCCTTCCCTGCGCAGTGCGCGGGCCAGCGGCTCCGAGATGGACGCGTCGTCCTCGGCGAGCAGTACACGGGTCATGGGCTGATGGTAGACCGCTCGGAGCAACGCCCGGGGCAAGATCGCCCCGAGGGCCCGCCCCGCCCCACCACCCCCGCGGCCGAACCTGCGGCTGTGGGGTGCCATCCTGGGTAGAACCTTCGAAAGATCGTTCGCGGTTCCACAATCACCTGTGATCCGCGTCTCAAGTCCTTCCATACCGGGCAGTGTCCTGCCGTATGGTGAATCAGCGCCTGTAGCACCCAGCGGACCTTTGGCGACAGTTCGACGCTGAAGGTCTCTTTTGTGTGCGGGCCGGCCCTCACGGCCGGCCTTGAAAGGAATGACCTGGGGCCGGGCCTCGTCGCGTGCACTGACGCGCGCGGAGGCGTGGATCCCGGTGGCCGCCGCCCACCGCTTCGCAATCCGGAGCGGAATCCCTCAGGCGTGGGACGGGCGGGAAGGCCGCCGGTGCCGGCCGCCCCCCACCGGGCGCGCATCGCCTCATGAGCGCGTCCCGACCAGCAAGGATCGACCATGGCGTCCAGCCTGACGAAGGACTCGGTCACCCCGGGCACCCCCGGCACCGAGAAGACCTTCTTCGGCCACCCCCGCGGACTGGCCACACTCTTCATGACCGAGATGTGGGAGAGGTTCTCCTACTACGGCATGAGGGCTCTGCTCCCGCTGTACCTCGTCGCCCCGGGTGGTCTCGGCCTCGGCGCCGGCACCGCGACCGCGATCTACTCCGTGTACCTCTCGCTGGTGTACCTGCTCACGATGCCGGGCGGCTGGTTCGGCGACCGCGTCTGGGGCCCGCGCAAGACCGTCGCCATCGCTGGCGGCGTGATCATGCTCGGCCACCTCACGCTGGCGCTGCCGTCCTCCGGCACGTTCTACGCGGGCCTCGGTCTGGTCGCGATCGGCTCGGGTCTGCTGAAGGCCAACATCTCCACGATGGTCGGCCAGCTCTACGACGGCCCCGACGACCCGCGCCGCGACGGTGGCTTCACCGTCTTCTACATGGGCATCAACCTCGGTGCCTTCGCCGCGCCGCTGACCATCGGCACCATCGGCGAGAACGTCAACTGGCACCTGGGCTTCGCGCTCGCCGCGGTCGGCATGGGCCTGGGCGTGCTCCAGTTCCTCATCGGCAGCCGCCACCTGGCCCCGCACTCCAGCGCGGTCCCGAAGCCGCTGTCCGTCGAGGAGAAGACCTCGACGCTGCGCAAGGCCGCGTTCTGGGCCGCGCTGGCCGTCGTCTTCTACGCGATCGTCGGCTTCTCCGGCCACTACACCCTGAACTGGATCCTGGTCCCGCTGACCCTGCTCGGCGTGATCATCCCGGTGCTGGTGCTGACCAACATCAAGCGCGACAAGTCCCTGGACCGCGCCGAGCAGTCCAAGATGTCGGCGTACATCTGGTTCTTCGTCGCCGCCGCCGTGTTCTGGATGATCTACGACCAGGGCGGCTCGACCCTGTCGCTCTTCGCCGACTCCTCGGCGAACAACAGCGTCTTCGGCTGGGACTTCCCGGTCTCCTGGTACCAGTCGGTCAACCCGGTCATCATCATGGCCCTGGCCCCGGTCTTCGCCACGCTGTGGCTGGCGCTGAACCGCCGCGGCAAGGAGCCGAGCACGGTCGTCAAGTTCTGCGGCGGTCTGGTGCTGGTCGGCGCGTCCTTCTTCCTCTTCCTGGCCCCGCTGGGCATCGCGGAGGGCGGCCACAAGGCGGCGGCGATGTGGCTGGTGGCGATCTACTTCGTCCAGACCTGCGGTGAGCTGATGCTCTCCCCGGTCGGCCTGTCGGTGACGACGAAGATGGCGCCGGTGAAGTACGCCTCGCAGATGATGGGCGTCTGGTTCCTGGCCGTCACCGCCGGTGACGCCACGACCGGCCTGCTCTCCATCGCCGGGGTCGACCTCAACAAGACGGGCATCGTCGCCGCGGAGGCGACCCTCGCGGTGGTCGCGGGCATCGCGATCTGGATGTACCGCAAGCGCGTCAGGGAACTCATGGGCGACGTCCGCTGACCCCGGCGAACACCCGTCCCGCACGGAGGGCCGCCTCATCCGACCCGGATGAGGCGGCCCTCCCGCCTTCACGACACCGGGAACCGAACCACGACCGCACCCGAACAACGACGAACCCCGCGCAGGAGACGCGACCCCCGCCGCGCGCGGGCTGCGCGGCTCAGGCAGGGGTGCGGGGAACACAGTCCCCGCCGTGTGCGGGCTGCGCGGCTCAGGCAAGGGTGCGGGAGACGGAGCCGCCGCGGGGGCATCAGGCGGGGCCCCGAGAACGGTGCAGGAGACGCAGTCCCCGCCGGGCCCCGAGGCGGAGCGCCTGAGAGGGGCACAGGGGCCGAGGCCCCCGCCGGAGCCTCAGGCGGGGGCCTCGGGCGGGTGCAGGAAGACGCAGTCCCCGCCGCGTGCGGGCTGCGCGGCTCAGGCAAGGGTGCAGGAGCGGAGCCACCGCCGGGGCATCAGGCAGGGCGCCTGAGAGGGGTACAGGAGACGGAGCCCCTCACCGGGGTCTCAGGCGGAGCCGCAAAGCGGGGTGCAGGGGACGCAGTCCCCGCGCGGGCGGGGGCGTGACCCAGAGTGGGGTGCAGGGGGCGGGGCCTGCAACGGGGTCCGGGGCGGAGCCCCGGGGGCGGCGACCTCTTGGCCGACCGAGACGGGTGGGCGGGTGGGCAAAAAGACCCGCACAAGCGCCGCAGGCCTACGCCGGGGCCCCCAGCTCCGCCCACACCCGCTTGCCCGCGACCCCCGGCGTCCGCACGACGCCCCAGTCCAGGCACAGCCGCTGCACGATGAACATCCCGTGACCGCCGGGACGCCCCGCGCGGTGCGGGGTCCGCGGCGCCGGCTGCCCCGTACCGCGGTCGGAGACCTCCAGCCGGATCACCTTCTTCTCGCAGGTGATCGACAGCTCGTCCGGGCCCTCCGCATGGAGACACGCGTTGGTCACCAGCTCGGAGACCACGAGCAGGACATCCTCGGCGGCGGCCCGCTGGTCCGCGGTGGCGGACGGCAGCCAGCCCCAGGCGTACAGCGCCTCGCGGGTGAAGTCACGGGCCAGCGGGACGACCCCGCTCGCGTCCTCGAAGCTCAGCCTGCGGGCCTGCCGCCCGCCACTCTCCCCGGGCACGGCGGCGGGCGCGGACGGCGGCACCCCGGAAGCGCCGCCGGGCTCCGGACCGCGGTCGCCCGGCGAATAGGGCCGGGTGGTGCTCATCAGCGCTTCACCTCACCGATTCACCAGTTCACATTTCAAAGTCGTACACAGCAAAGTCGTAGACAGCCGGTTCAGGGTCTCTCCTGCCCGACCGGGCCGTACGAACACCCCTGTATCGCGCACGAAACCCGCCGCGGGGCGAAAACACCCGTCCCGGGATGCGCACGCGCCCCTCCGCCGGCCGGACAAGGACGGCTCAGTCGGACGCGTCGGCCAGGGCGGCCGCAAGCGTGTCATGAAGGGTGAAGACCGCTTCGGCCCCCGTGATCTCGAACACGCGCGCCACCACCGGCTGCATGGCCACCAAATGCACTCCGCCCCCCGCGGCCTCCGCCTTCAACCTCGCTCCGAGCAGGACGTTGAGCCCCGTGGAGTCGCAGAACTCCAGCCGTGAGCAGTCCACGACGAGCCGGTTGAATCCCTTGGCGAGACAGTCCTCCAGCGGCTCGCGCAACAGATCGGCGGTGTGGTGATCCAGCTCACCCGCCGGTGTCACGACGGCACTGGGGCCCTCTTCCCGTACTTCGACCAGAAGCCGGCCCGACTGGGCACTGCCGACCGTCCCGCGGTCCATGCCGTTTCTCTCTCCCGAGGTCGTGACTGCTTGCTGACGCCCTCGAACACTACGCCTTCCCGCCGCACTCCGACACCCGAACAACCGCACACAAACGGACATACCCGCACAGAACACACTTGCGGTCAGCTCGGTAAACCCGGTAGGGCTAGTAAGACACGTAAACCGACACGGCCGGCTTTGGAGGCGCCGCACACCGCAGTGCACGTATTTGGCTTCGGCAGCCGTATGCCGAGAACGATGGAGGACATCATGTCACCCCGGCTCGACGGATCGCGTACCCACCAAGCGACGTCGACACTCCCTCCGGAACATCTGGATCCCATCGAGCACCACGACGCCGTCGTCGGCCACGACGACGCCCTCGCCGGGCTTCCGGACATCCCCGCGTACGACGAGGTCGCTCCGGCGGACGCCAGGGCCCTGTCCAAGACCCTCTTCGAGCGGCTGGAGTCGCTGGAGGAAGGCACGCACGAGCACGCGTACGTACGCAACACGCTCGTCGAGCTGAACCTCGCGCTGGTCAAGTTCGCCGCCTCCCGCTTCCGCTCGCGCAGCGAGCCGATGGAGGACATCATCCAGGTCGGCACCATCGGCCTGATCAAGGCGATCGACCGCTTCGAGCTGTCGCGCGGTGTGGAGTTCCCCACGTTCGCGATGCCGACCATCATCGGCGAGATCAAGCGCTTCTTCCGTGACACCTCGTGGTCCGTGCGCGTTCCGCGCCGGCTCCAGGAGCTGCGGCTCGACCTGGCGAAGGCCGGCGACGAGCTGGCCCAGCGCCTCGACCGCGCCCCCACGGTGACCGAGCTGGCCGAGCACCTGGGCCTGTCCAAGGACGAGGTCGTCGAGGGCATGGCGGCGTCCAACGCCTACACCGCCTCCTCGCTGGACGCCCAGCCCGAGGAGGACGACGCGGAGGGCGCGCTCGCCGACCGCATCGGCTACGAGGACCACGGGCTCGAGGGCATCGAGTACGTCGAGTCGCTGAAGCCGCTGATCGCCGAGCTGCCCGCCCGGGACCGGAAGATCCTCTCCCTGCGTTTCGTCGCCGGCATGACCCAGTCGGAGATCGGCGAGGAGCTGGGGATCTCCCAGATGCACGTCTCGCGTCTGCTGTCGCGGACCCTCGTACGACTGCGCAAGGGGCTCACGGTCGAGGAGTAGTCGTCAGGCCCTGACCGGGTGTCGCTTGCCCTCAAGGGGGGTGGTCCGAAGCCGGGCCGCCCCCCTTCGGGCTGCCGCCTCCGCTCGGACCGCCGCCCGGCTCAGTCGGACCGCCGCCCGGCTCAGGGGGAGTTGGCGATCAGTGCCGCCGTCGGCAGCAGCGGGGCGAGCCCGCTCAGGAGCCAGTACGTGCGCGGCGCCAGGGACGTCCGGCGCCGCAGCGGCGCGTTGACCAGCCACCAGAGCAGCGCGAAGAGCGCCACCACGGGGACGACGATCACCAGCCAGAGCGCCATGCCGTCGTTCTCCGTCGGCTCGCGCACGGTCCAGCCGAGTTCGGCCAGTGGCCAGTTGGCCACCAGGTACCACACGAGCCAGAACGGCACGACGCCCGGAATGCCGAGCAGCACGTTCACCAGGAACGGCGTCCACCAGTACTTGGCCATCCGTTCCCCGCTCCCCCGCCGTCCGGCTCACATGCTGCTCACACCCTACGCACTCCCCGCCGCCACACCCCCGCGACCAGCGGCACCCCCGGCCGGTAGGCCAGGTGGACGTGGCTCGGGGCGTCCAGGAGCGTCAGGTCGGCGTACGCGCCCGGGACGAGCCGGCCGACGTCGTCGCGGCGCAGGGCCGCGGCGCCGCCCGCGGTGGCCGACCAGACCGCCTCGTCCGGCGTCATCCCCATGTCCCGTACCGCGAGCGCGATACAGAAGGGCACGGAGGACGTGAAGGAGGAGCCGGGGTTGCAGTCGGTGGAGAGGGCCACCGTGGCACCGGCGTCGATCAGGCGCCGGGCGTCCGGCCACTGGGCGCGGGTGGAGAACTCGGCCCCGGGGAGGAGGGTCGCGACCGTGCGGCTGCCCGCGAGGGCGTCGACGTCGGCGTCGGTGAGGTGGGTGCAGTGGTCGGCGCTGGCGGCGTCGAGTTCGACGGCGAGCCGGACGCCGGGGCCGTAGGAGAGCTGGTTGGCGTGGATGCGGGGGTGCAGGCCCTTCGCCCTGCCCGCGGTGAGGATGGCGCGGGCCTGGTCGCCGTCGAAGGCGCCCTTCTCGCAGAACACGTCGATCCAGCGGGCGTGCGGGGCGCAGGCGTCGAGCATGTCGCCGGTGACCAGGTCGACGTAGGCGGCGGGGTCGTCGGCGAGTTCGGGGGCGACGATGTGGGCGCCGAGGAAGGTGACCTCGTCGGTGTGGCGGGCGGCGACGCGCAGGGCGCGGGACTCGTCTTCGGTGGTCAGGCCGTAGCCGGACTTGGTCTCGAAGGTGGTGGTGCCCTGGCGCAGGGCCTCGGCGAGGTAGCGGGTGAGACCGGCCTCCAGTTCCGCGTCGCTCGCGGCCCGGGTGGCGGCGACGGTGGTGCGGATGCCGCCCGCGCTGTAGGGGCGGCCGGACATACGGGCGTTGAACTCCTCGGTGCGGTCGCCCGCGAAGAGGAGGTGGGAGTGGGAGTCCACGAAGCCGGGGAGGACCGCCCGGCCGGCGGCGTCGACCCGATTGTCAGTGGCGGGTGCTTTGCTTGATTCACCGGTCCACGCGACCCGTTCGCCCTCGATGACGACGGCCGCGTCCCAGACCAGACCGAGCGGGGAGTGGTCGCCGAGGGAGGGGTCGTTGGTGACGAGTGCGGCGATGTTGGTGATGACGGTGCTGCTGCTCATGGGGTCCCTGGTGTCCTCGTGGGGGCTGGGGCGTGGGGCGGGCCGCGGGCGGGCGCCGGTGGTCAGGCGCGCAGGGCTTCGACGGCCCGCGCCAGGGCCTGCGGCACATCCGGTACGAGGGCGTGCGCCCCGTCGCGTACGACGTGCCGTCCGCCCACGACCGTGTGCCGTACGTCCGCTGCCGTCGCGGCGAATACGGCCGTCTCGGCGCCGAGCCTGGGCAGTGGCCCCGCCGTCCTGACCGAGTCCAGCGCGATCGTGGCGAGGTCGGCGCGGGCTCCGGCCTCGATGCGGCCGGTGTCGTTCCAGCCGAGGGCGGCGTGGCCGTCGGCGGAGGCGGCGCGCAGCAGGGCGGCGGCGGTCCAGTGGCCGCGGGTGCGGGTGCGCAGCCGCTCGTTCAGCTCCATGGCGCGCGCCTCTTCCAGCAGGTCGACGACGGCGTGGCTGTCCGAGCCGAGGGAGAGGGCCGAGCCCGCCCGCTGGAGGGCGGGTGCGGGTCCGATGCCGTCGGCGAGGTCCCGTTCCGTGGTGGGGCACATGCAGGTGCCGGTGCGGCTGTCGCCGAGCAGGGCGATGTCCTCGTCGGTCAGGTGGGTGTTGTGGACGCCGGTGGTTCGGGGTCCGAGCACGCCGTGGTCGGCGAGGAGGCGGGTCGGGGTGCATCCGTGGGCCCGGCGGCAGGCGTCGTTCTCGGCGGTCTGCTCGGACAGGTGCACATGCAGCGGGGCCCGCCGCTCCTCGGCCCACCGCGCCACCGTCGCCAACTGGTCCGCGGGCACGGCCCGTACGGAGTGGATCGCGGCCCCGATCCGTGCGTGATCCCGTTCCTTGAGAACTGAACAGCGTTCGGCCCAGGCCTGAGCCGTGCCGTCGGAGAAACGCAGCTGGTGGGTGCCCGGGGGGTCGCCGAAGCCGGAGGACAGGTAGCAGGTGTCGAGGAGGGTGATGCGGACACCGGCTTCGGCGGCGGCCTCGATCAGGGCCTCGCCCATCGCGTTGGGGTCGGCGTAGGGGGTGCCGCCGGGCGCGTGGTGCACGTAGTGGAACTCGCCGACGGCGGTGATGCCGGCCAGCGCCATCTCGGCGTACACGGCGCGGGCGAGGGCGTGGTAGGTGTCCGGGGTCAGCCGGTCGGCGACGGAGTACATCACCTCGCGCCAGGTCCAGAAGGTGCCGGAGCCGACCTGGACGGTGCCGCGCAGGGCGCGGTGGAAGGCGTGCGAGTGCGCGTTCGCCAGCCCCGGCAGGGTCAGTCCGCGCAGGATCTCGGCGCCGGGCGGCGGGGTGGCGACGCCCTGGTGAACGGCGGTGATGCGGCCGTCCCGGACGTCCAGAGCGACACCCGGTTCGACATGGGTGCCGAGCCACGCGTGTTCCAGCCAGTACGTGCGGGTCCGCTCGGAGGAGGTCACGTGCAGGCCAGCCCTTCCAGTACGTCGGCGAGTGCGTTCACCCCGGCCACGCAGTCGTCCTCGGCGGCGTACTCGGCCGGGGAGTGCGAGACGCCGGTGGGGTTGCGCACGAACAGCATGGCGGTCGGGATGCGGTCGGAGAGGATTCCGGCGTCGTGTCCGGCGCCGGTGCCGAGGACGGGCACCTTCAGCTCCGTCTCCGTGCCCAGGATGCGGGCGAGTTCGTCGCGCAGGGCGTGGTCGAAGTCGACGACCGGCGTGAAGGACTCGCGGACCACGTCGAGGTCCACGCCGTGCGCGGCGGCGTACTCGCGGGCGGCCTCCTCGATGCCGGTGACCACGGTGTCCAGGCTCTCCTGGTCGGCGGCGCGGGAGTCGAGCCAGCCGCGCACCAGGGAGGGGATGGCGTTGACGCCGTTGGGTTCGACGCCGATCTTGCCGAAGGTGGCGACGGCACCGGCGCGTTCGGCCTCGCGGCGGGCGGCGAGGACGGTCTCGGCGTACGACAGCATCGGGTCGTGCCGGTCGGCGAGGCGGGTGGTGCCGGCGTGGTTGGCCTCGCCCCGGAAGTCGAACCGCCAGCGTCCGTGCGGCCAGATGGCGGAAGCGATGCCGATCTGGTCGCCGGACAAGTCGAGGGCCCGGCCCTGCTCGACGTGGAGTTCGACGAAGGCGCCGATGCGGGCGAGCCGTTCGGGGTCGGGGCCGAGGGTGTCCGGGTCGTACCCGGCGGTTTCCATGGCCTGCGGGAGGGTGATGCCGTCGCCGTCGGTGAGGCGGTGGGCCTGCTCGACGGTGAGCGCGCCGGCGGTGAGCCGGGAGCCGACGCAGGCGAGGCCGAAGCGGGCGCCCTCCTCGTCGCCGAAGTTGACGATGCCCAGCGGCCGGGTGGGCCGCGCTCCCCGCTCGCGCAGTTCGTCCAGGGCGGCGAAGGCGGAGACGACGCCGAGCGGGCCGTCGAAGGCGCCGCCGTCGGGCACGGAGTCCAGGTGGGACCCGGTGACGACGGCGTTCCCGGCCGCCGGGTCGCCGAGCCAGGCCCACTGGTTGCCGTTGCGGTCGGTCTCGTGGGCGAGTCCGCGTGCCTCGGCCTGCTCCCGGAACCAGGTCCGGCAGTCGGTGTCGGCGCCGGTCCAGGCGTAGCGCCGGTAGCCGCCGGAGGCGGAGCTGCGGCCGACCGGCAGCAGCTCCGCCCACATGCTGTGGAAACTCACGCGCCGTCACCCTCGTGCGTCACGTCATCCTCGTGCGTCACGTCACCCTCGCGCATGGGCACCCGCACGCCCCGCTCCGCGGCGACGGACTCGGCGATGTCGTACCCGGCGTCGACGTGCCGGATGACGCCCATGCCGGGGTCGTTGGTGAGGACCCGGCGGATCTTCTCCCCGGCGAGCGGGGTGCCGTCGGCGACGGTGACCTGCCCGGCGTGGATGGAGCGGCCCATGCCGACGCCGCCGCCGTGGTGGAGGGAGACCCAGGAGGCGCCGGAGGCCACGTTGACCATGGCGTTGAGCAGCGGCCAGTCGGCGATGGCGTCGGAGCCGTCGAGCATGGCCTCGGTCTCGCGGTACGGGGAGGCGACGGAGCCGCAGTCGAGGTGGTCGCGGCCGATGACGATCGGGGCGGCCAGCTCGCCGCTCGCGACCATGTCGTTGAACCGCTCACCGGCCTTGTCGCGCTCGCCGTAGCCGAGCCAGCAGATGCGGGCGGGCAGGCCCTGGAAGTGGACCCGCTCCCCCGCCATCTTGATCCAGCGGGCCAGCGACTCGTTCTCCGGGAAGAGGTCGAGGATCGCCTTGTCGGTCTTGGCGATGTCGGCGGGGTCGCCGGACAGGGCGGCCCAGCGGAAGGGGCCCTTGCCCTCGCAGAACAGCGGGCGGATGTAGGCGGGGACGAAGCCGGGGAAGGCGAAGGCCCGGTCGTATCCGGCGAGCTGGGCCTCGCCGCGGATGGAGTTGCCGTAGTCGAAGACCTCGGCACCGGCGTCCTGGAAGCCGACCATGGCCTCGACGTGCCGGGCCATGGACTCGCGGGCCCGGGTGGTGAAGCCGGCCGGGTCCTTGGCGGCGGCGTCGGCCATGTCCTCGAAGGCGATGCCGGTGGGCAGGTAGGCCAGCGGGTCGTGGGCCGAGGTCTGGTCGGTGACGATGTCGATCGGGGCGCCCATGGCGAGCAGCTGCGGGACCAGCTCGGCGGCGTTGCCGAGGACGCCGATGGACAGCGGCTTGCGCCGGTCCCGTGCCTCGGTGGCCAGCTGGAGGGCGTGGTCGAGGGAGTCGGCCTTGACGTCGAGGTAGCGGTGCTCGATGCGGCGCTCGATGGCGCGCGGGTCGCAGTCGACGCAGATGACGACGCCGTCGTTCATGGTGACCGCGAGGGGCTGGGCGCCGCCCATGCCGCCGAGGCCGGCGGTGAGGGTGATGGTCCCCGCCAGCGTGCCGCCGAACTTCTTGGCGGCGACGGCGGCGAAGGTCTCGTAGGTGCCCTGGAGGATGCCCTGGGTGCCGATGTAGATCCAGGAGCCGGCGGTCATCTGCCCGTACATGGTCAGGCCGAGGGCCTCCAGGCGGCGGAACTCCTCCCAGTTGGCCCAGTCGCCGACGAGGTTGGAGTTGGCGATGAGGACGCGCGGGGCCCACTCGTGGGTCTGCATGACGCCGACCGGGCGGCCGGACTGGACGAGCATCGTCTCGTCCTGCTTGAGGGTCCGCAGGGTGCGGACCATGGCGTCGAAGGAGCGCCAGTCGCGGGCCGCCTTGCCCGTGCCGCCGTAGACGACGAGCTTGTCGGGGTGCTCGGCGACCTCCGGGTCGAGGTTGTTCTGCAGCATCCGCAGGGCGGCCTCCTGCTGCCAGCCCAGGGCGCTCGGCTCGGTACCGCGTGGCGCTCGGACAGGACGAGGTCCGGACATGGTCTGCCTCCTGGTGGCTTGCTCCCGGCGGATTGTTGCTACGGATATTCATATCCTCACCTCCTGAATAGAGCTAGTCAACAGGGTCGTGTCCGTGCGGCGCGCATACGAGTGCGGGGCCCCCGGTCGGGGGCCCCGCAGTAGGACTGCTGGACGTCGGCGCAGACGGGAGCGCGCGGTCGTCGTCGTGGTCGGTCGCGCTCAGACCGTCGCCGGCGTCTTCCGGCGCGCTCCACCCGGTGCCGCGTCGCCCGCCGCGATGCCCGTGCTGCGGTAGGCCTTGACCGCCTTGCCCGCGGGGCGGCCGGCGTTGGCGGCGAGCCAGTCCACGCGGACCCACAGCAGGGCGTTGCCGGACTCTTCGCGGCGGCCGAGCCAGGCGGACTTGAGCCACAGCCCGGCGCCGCAGCCGGCCAGCAGCAGCCCACCCGCGGCGGGCACGGCGAAGGCGCTGCCGAGGGCGGCGAGGAAGGCGAGGAGCAGCCACCAGCGGTGGCCCCGGCGCCAGTTGCGCACGGTGACCCCGCGGTCCTGGAGCACGTCGTGCTTGCCCGCGCGGGCGGCCGAGCCGGAAAGGGCGGTGTAGCGCCGTCGGCGCACCCACGCCACGACGGCCGTGGCGACGATGAAGAGCGCGGCACCGGCCAGCACCCCGATCCGGCGTCCGGTGAGCCCCGGCACCAGCACGCCGATGCCCGCCGCGAAAACGCCCAGCCACCACAAGGGTGCGGCGCCCGCCCGTACGACGACGGCGACCCGAGCCAGCCCCACCTGTCCTCCGCGCGCCACGTCCCGCCTCCTGTTCCGTCCGGCCCGGACGATGCGTCCGGTGCGATGCGTGCGATGCGTCTGAAGGGTGTGTCAGGCGCCGCACTGTAACGGGGCAAGCTGAGACGATTCTGAGAACCCGTCCGCCGTCCGGGTCACCTCGGGGGTGCTCCCTGGTCGGCCGGGCCACCTCGGGGATGCTCCCGGGCCGGCCGGGCCAGTCGGGCCGATCGGGTCAGCCGGGCCGATCGGGTCAGTCCACGAACAGTCCCCGCGCCACGGCCTTGGCGTCGAACTCCTCCAGCCGGGCCTGCGCGTCCGGCAGGTCGTCGCACATCGCCTCGAGCAGCACCCGGCCGAGCAGCATCGGCGCGCAGGCGGTGTCGAAGGCGAGCCCGGTGCCGACGGCGGCGGGCAGCAGCAGGTCGGACACCTTGGCGACCGGCGCGAAGGCGGAGTCGGCGACCGTCACCACGGTGAGCCCCGCCTCCTTGGCATGGGCCAGCGCCTCGACGACCTCGCGCGGGTGCCGGGGCAGGGCGAAGCAGAGCAGCGTGTCCGCCCCGGCCCGGACGGCGGCGTCGATGCGGTCGCGGAGCATCGTGCCGCCCTCGCCGAGGAGCCGGACGTCCGGGTGGACCTTGGCGGCGAAGTAGGCGAAGCCGTGCGCCTGGGCGGCGGCGGCCCGCAGTCCGAGCACCGGCAGCGGCCGGCTCCCGGCGAGCAGGCGGCCCGCCTCCCGCACCGGTCCCGGATCGGCCAGCACCTCCGCGAGGTGCCGCAGGTTCTCGATCTCGGCCGCCACGGCCTGCTGGTACTCGTTGACGGCACCGGTGTCCGCGACCGGCTCCGCGGGCGCGACCTCGCGCAGGTGACGGCGGAGCGCCGGGTAGCCGTCGAAGCCGAGGGCGACGGCGAAGCGGGTCACGGACGGCTGGCTGACCCCCGCCAGCTCGGCCAGCTCCACGCTCGACAGGAAGGGCACGTCGGAAGCGCGGCGCACCATGCTGTGCGCGATGCGCCGCTGGGTCGGCGTCAGCCGGTGCCCCTCGAAGAGCGTCTGCAACCGCGCGGCCGGACCGTCGGTCCCGCTCGCCCCGCTGGTGCCGCCGGTCCCGTTCATGACGTGGCCCCCTCGACCTATTCACGCGCCCCGACTTCTGCATACCTTTATACAGCGAGGCGGCGCCGCAGGCCGACCCCTACCGGCCCGCCCCCGCCGGAAACGGGGGTTGTCCCCAGTGCCGACGGCGCCCCGGATCCCTACCGTGGGTCGCATGACGGGAATGGACGCACGCGACGCCGACCTGAAGAAGGAACTCGACGCCACCCTGCGGACCCGCAGGGAGCTCGGCGAGGAGTACGAGTCCGCCCTGGTCGACTCGTTCCTGGAGAAGGTCGACCAGCGCATCGACGGGGCGGTGGAGCGCCGGGTGCGCCGGCAGCTCGCCGAGCAGCAGATGACGGCGGCCCGGGACAGCCGGTCGCCGCGGCCCACGGACTCCTTCGGCGAGCGCTTCGGCTTCGGCATCGTCTCGCTGGTGCTCGCGATCCCGCTGTCCGCGATCGGGGGCGGGGTCGCGAACCTGCCCGGGATGCTGGTCGCCTGGGCGGGCATCGTCGGCGTCAACGTCGTCCAGGTCGCCCGCACCAATCCCGGCCTGTTCGGGCACCGCCGCCGCCGCGCCGAGCGGGACGACGGCTGGGAGGACTGAGCACAGCACGCCGCCCGGGGAGACCGGGCAAAGGGGGAAGACTGCGCGGGGACCGCCGCACCCCCATCGCTGGGGGGCGGGACGACGGCGGTCCCCGCGGGGGACGCGCGCGGTGCCGGGCCTCTCGGCCGGGGCGGCGCGTCCGTGGCGTCGTAGGAGGTCCGGGAGCCGCTCCGGAAGGTCCGTGACGCCGTTCGGCGCCGGCGGAACCGGGGAGCCTCCCCCAGGGCTGCACGCCTGGGAGGTACCTCCACCCGTCCCTGCCGACATCCCTTACTCTGCCGGTCCCGTGTTAAGCGACTGCTGCGCGCACATGACGTGCGCGTACCACTTCCGCGAAGTCCACGAAGATCACCAGCCGGATCGCGGGTCCCGCCTGCCCTGCTGCCCGTACCCGGCGACCTCTACTTGCCCTTGGCGAGGAAGGACAGCAGGTCCTGCCGGCTCACCACACCGGTCGGCTTGCCCTCGACGAGGACGATCGCCGCGTCGGCGCCGCCGAGCACCGACATCAGGTCCGCGACGGGCTCGCCGGAGCCGACCTGGGGCAGCGGGGCGGACATGTGCTTCTCCAGCGGGTCCTCCAGCGAGGCGCGCTTGGCGAACAGCGCGTCAAGGAGCTCGCGCTCCACGACCGAGCCGACGACCTCGGCGGCCATCACGTCCGGGTGGCCGGCGCCGGGCTTGACGATCGGCATCTGCGAGACGCCGTACTCGCGCAGCACGTCGATGGCCTGGCCGACGGTCTCGTCCGGGTGCATGTGGACGAGGGAGGGGATGTGGCCGCCCTCCTTGTGGTTCAGCACCTCGGCGACGCGGGCGCTGGGCCCGGCGTCCTCCAGGAAGCCGTAGTCGGCCATCCACTCGTCGTTGAAGATCTTGCTGAGGTAGCCGCGCCCGCTGTCCGGCAGCAGCACGACCACCACGTCGTCCTCGCCGAGCCGCGCCGCCACCTCGAGGGCCGCGACGACCGCCATGCCGCAGGAGCCGCCCACCAGCAGTCCCTCCTCCTTGGCGAGGCGGCGGGTCATCTGGAAGGAGTCCTTGTCGGAGACGGCGACGATCTCGTCGGCGACCTCGCGGTCGTACGCCGTCGGCCAGAAGTCCTCGCCGACGCCCTCGACCAGGTAGGGGCGCCCGGAGCCGCCGGAGTAGACGGAGCCCTCGGGGTCGGCGCCGATCACCTTGACCGCGCCGTCACTGGCGTCCTTCAGGTACCGGCCGGTGCCGGAGATGGTGCCGCCGGTGCCGACGCCGGCCACGAAGTGGGTGATCCTCCCCTCGGTCTGCTCCCACAGCTCGGGGCCCGTGGAGTGGTAGTGCGAGAGCGGGTTGTTCGGGTTGGAGTACTGGTCCGGCTTCCAGGCGCCCGGCGTCTCGCGGACCAGCCGGTCGGAGACGTTGTAGTACGAGTCGGGGTGCTCGGGGTCGACCGCGGTCGGGCAGACGACGACCTCGGCGCCGTACGCGCGCAGGACGTTGATCTTGTCGGTGGACACCTTGTCGGGGCAGACGAAGATGCACTTGTAGCCCTTCTGCTGGGCCACGATGGCGAGACCGACGCCGGTGTTGCCGCTGGTCGGCTCGACGATGGTGCCGCCCGGCCGCAGTTCTCCGCTCTTCTCCGCGGCCTCGATCATGCGCAGGGCGATGCGGTCCTTCACCGAGCCGCCCGGGTTGAAGTACTCCACCTTGGCCAGGACGGTGGCCCTGATCCCCTTGGTCACGTTGTTGAGCCGCACCAGCGGGGTGTTGCCGACGAGGCTGATCATCGAGTCGTGGAATTGCACCGTGGTCTCCGGATGCCGCAAAGGAAGGGTCGATATCGGTCCCGCCAGCCTATGGCCTGCGGACCTGCGGACGCCCCGTGACGGTCGTTCACCCTGCGTTGAGATTGGGCGACCGTCCGTACGGGGCAAGGAGTGGGTGTACGGGTTGAGGAGGTGGCGGCGACGCATGACGAGCATGTCGAGGGCGAGGGTGGCCCGGCGGATCGCGGCCGGCGCGGCATACGGCGGCGGCGGTATCGGGCTGGCGGGGGCGGCGGCGGTCGGTCTGGTGGTGGCGGAGGTGCAGCTGGCCAGACGCCGGGTGGGCGTGGGCCCGCCGACCCGGGTGCCGAACGCGCAGGGGCTGTACGGCGGCACCCTGCCCACGGCCGGTGACCCACCGCTGCGGCTGGTGATGCTGGGCGACTCCACGGCCGCCGGCCAGGGCGTCCACCGGGCCGGGCAGACGCCGGGCGCGCTCCTGGCGTCGGGGCTGGCGGCGGTGGCGGAGCGGCCGGTGCGGCTGGGGTCGGTCGCGCAGCCGGGGGCGTGCTCGGACGACCTGGACCGGCAGGTGGCGCTGGTGCTCGCGGACCCGGACCGGGTGCCGGACATCTGCGTGATCATGGTCGGCGCCAACGACGTCACCCACCGGATGCCGGCGACCCGCTCGGTGCGGCACCTGGCGGGGGCGGTACGGCGGCTGCGCACGGCCGGCGCGGAGGTGGTGGTCGGCACCTGCCCGGACCTGGGCACGATCGAGCGGGTGCGGCAACCGCTGCGCTGGCTGGCCCGGCGGGCCTCGCGGCAGCTGGCGGCGGCGCAGACCATCGGCGTCGTCGAGCAGGGCGGGCGCACGGTGTCGCTGGGCGATCTGCTGGGCCCGGAGTTCGCGCAGAACCCGCGGGAGCTGTTCGGCCCCGACAACTACCACCCGTCCGCCGAGGGGTACGCCACGGCCGCGATGGCGGTACTGCCGTCGGTGTGTGCCGCGCTGGGCCTGTGGCCGGCCGAGGAGGAGCACCCGGACGCGCTGCGCCGCGAGGGTTTCCTGCCGGTGGCGCGTGCGGCGGCGGAGGCGGCGTCCGAGGCGGGCACGGAGGTCGCCGCCGCGATGCCCACGGGGCCCCGGGGTCCCCGGGGGCCTTGGGCGCTGCTGAAGCGCCGGAGGCGGCGCCGGGTGTCGGAGGCGGAGCCCACGCCTTCACCGTCGGGGCAGGCCGGGTAGCGGCGGGGCGCCGACCGGGCGCCCGCCCGGTGCCGCTGCGCCCACCCGTGCCGCCTGGGGGTACCACCCAGGCGGTTCAGGCACGGGGGGAGGCACGACTGCCCGCAGCTACGGAGGGAGGAGGGAGGGAGGGAGGAGGGAGGCAGGCGCCAAGCAAGCGCTTAGACAGTTGCGGTCCATGTCACACCGCCGCAGGCGTGACCCGGGCCATACGGCCGGGTAACTTCCCCAGCAGCCGCCCGATTACTTCGCCTCGCCACTGGAGCCGTGATGCCCGAAGCCGTGATCGTCTCTGCCGCCCGTTCCCCCATCGGCCGCGCCTTCAAGGGCTCCCTCAAGGACCTGCGCCCCGACGACCTGGCCGCCACGATCATCCAGGCGGCCCTCGCGAAGGTCCCCGAGCTGGACCCGCGGGACATCGACGACCTGATGCTCGGCTGCGGCCTGCCCGGCGGCGAGCAGGGCAACAACCTCGGCCGGATCGTCGCCGTCGAGATGGGCATGGACCACCTGCCCGGCTGCACCGTCACCCGGTACTGCTCCTCGTCGCTTCAGACCTCCCGCATGGCCCTGCACGCCATCAAGGCCGGTGAGGGCGACGTCTTCATCTCGGCCGGCGTCGAGATGGTCTCCCGGTTCGCCAAGGGCAACTCGGACAGCCTGCCGGACACCCGCAACCCGCTGTTCGCCGAGGCCGAGGCCCGCACCGCCGAGGTCGCCCAGCAGGAGGGCACCACCTGGCACGACCCGCGCGAGGACGGCCTCGTCCCCGACCCGTACATCGCGATGGGCCAGACCGCGGAGAACCTCGCCCGCGCCAAGGGCATCACCCGGCAGGACATGGACGAGTTCGGCGTCCGGTCGCAGAACCTCGCCGAGGAAGCCATCAAGAACGGCTTCTGGGAGCGCGAGATCACCCCGGTCACGCTGCCCGACGGCACGGTCGTCTCGAAGGACGACGGCCCCCGCGCCGGCGTCACCCTGGAGGGCGTGGCGGGCCTCAAGCCCGTCTTCCGCCCCGACGGCCTGGTCACCGCCGGCAACTGCTGCCCGCTCAACGACGGCGCCGCCGCCCTGGTGATCATGAGCGACACCAAGGCCCGCGAGCTGGGCCTGACGCCGCTGGCCCGCATCGTCTCCACCGGCGTCTCCGGCCTCTCCCCCGAGATCATGGGCCTCGGCCCGGTCGAGGCCAGCAAGCAGGCGCTCTCCCGCGCCGGACTGTCCGTCGGCGACATCGACCTGGTCGAGATCAACGAGGCGTTCGCCGCGCAGGTCATCCCGTCCTACCGGGACCTGGGCATCCCGCTGGAGAAGCTGAACGTCAACGGCGGCGCCATCGCCGTCGGCCACCCCTTCGGCATGACCGGCGCCCGCATCACCGGCACGCTGATCAACTCCCTCCAGACGCACGACAAGCAGTTCGGTCTGGAGACCATGTGCGTCGGCGGCGGCCAGGGCATGGCCATGGTCATCGAGCGCCTGAGCTGACCCCCGCCGAGGGCCGTCACCGAGGGCACTGAGGGACCGTCAGTAGCGCCCGGCGGACCCAGCGTGACGAGGCGGCCCGGGAGCCTGTTCACCGCAGGGTTCTGGGCCGTTTTGTGACCCAAACTCCCCCAGGATGTGACCTACCTCTCTCGCCCCCTGGATTTACGCAGGTCAGACCCGTCCCACCCGCCCCGTCCGGGCCCAAAGTCCTGTCCGTTTCGTGACGTTACGCACTGACAGACGGTTAGTCCTCCCTTCAAGCTGATGTAGGAAGTCGGGGGTCGACTTTGAACCGGGAGTACGTCAGTGAGCGCCATGCCGATCGCCCTGCTGCTCACCACGGCCGCCACCGGCGCCGTGGGCGTCGCCGTCCTGCGCAGCATCCTGGTGCTGCGCCGGCAGGTGACCGCCTTGCGCGCCGAGCTGGCCGAGAGCCGGGCCACCGCCACGCGGGGCCGGGTGCCCGCCGCCCGCACCACCGCCGATGCCGAGGAGATACGCGCCGCCGTCGCGGAGGCGCTCGCCGAGGAGCGCGAGCGGGAACTCGCCGAGGCGCGGGCCTTCTGGGCCGCCCAGGAGACCCGCGACGCCTCCGACGCACCCCTGCTGCTCGGCCTCTCCGACAGTGAGCTGTTCCTGCCCCGCCAGGCGGACCTGGTGGGCCTGGAGCCGGTGACCGAGCCGGTCGCGGACACCGACGAGCCGTCCGCGCAGGACGCGGGCCACACCGGTCCCGGGGAGTCCGCCGAGCTGGCCGCCGCCCGCCGCCGGCACCCCTCGCACCCGGACTTCGTGCCGAACCCGTCCCCGGCCGTCAACGACCACGACCGCACCGTGGCGACCCTGGAGGAGCTGGCCGGGTCGAGCGTCGCGCTGGCGGACGTCCGGCCGGGTCCGCTGGGCACCCTCGACGTGTACGTCTTCGCCGACGGCACCACCCTGTGCATGACCCCGGGGCACCGCGAGACCGCGGAGCGCCTGGCCGCCGCGCTGGGCGCGGGCCAGACGCCGTACCTCCTCGGCGGCTCCGGCATCTCCGGCGCCTACACGCTGACCTTCGCCTGCGGCGAGGAGAACGTCTACATCCTGGCGGACCGCGTCATCGCGTCCCTGTAGTCCCGCCGGTCACGCCGGTCACGCCGGTTCCGCCGGTCCCGCCGGTCGGGCGGGTCCCGCCGGCCGCGTCAGACCCCGGCCCGTTTGCGCGCCTCCTCCACCAGCGCCGCCGCTTCTTCCACCTGGCCCTCGTCCTCCAGTACGAGGGCCAAGTCGTGTGCGGCGACGGCGATCTGGTCGGCGGCGGCGAACATGCCCGCGTCCGGCATCTGCCGGGGCTCGGCCCCGGGTTCCTCCACGAGCTGGGCCCGCCGGGCCAACTCCCTGGCCAGCTCCAGCGCCTCGGCGGCGGCGCCGCGCTGGAGCCTGCTCTGCGGGGCGGCCCGCAGCCGGTCGGCGAAGTCGTCCACGGCACGGGTCAAAGGCGTCGTATCAACCACGGCGCGAGCGTACGCGGCCGTCCGGGACTGTTGCCAACGGGCGAACGCTCAGGCACGGTGACCTGAAGGACCGGCTTACATCCCCTTTCGCCCGGAGGCGCCGATGTCCCAAGTCTTCTCCGAGGAGACCCATCGCAACCTGCTCGCCCGTATCCCCCAGTGCACCGGCCGTGAGATCTCCGACTGGCTGCGCGCCGTCGAGGACGGCCCCGCCCTCTTCCGCTTCGAGGAGAAGGTCAGCTGGCTCCGCCACGAACACAACCTCGCGTACGGCCACGCGAAGGCGATCGTCCACGAGTACGACCTGAGAAGGGCCGCGCGCAACCTGCGGTGAGCAGGCGCGCCGGCCCCACGACGACGAAGGGCCCCGGGCACGAAGCCCGGGGCCCTTCCTCTGCTGGGTGCTCCTAGTCGTTGCTGTTCAAGATCGCGATCAGGCGCAGGAACTCCAGGTAGATCCAGACCAGCGTCAGCGTGAGGCCGAAAGCGGCGAACCAGGCCTCCTCGCGCGGGGCGCCGTAGGCCAGCCCGTCCTCGACCTGCTTGAAGTCGAGGGCGAGGAAGCAGGCACCGAGGATGATGCCGACGATGCCGAAGACGACACCGAGCGCACCGCTGCGGAAGCCGAGGCCGTCACCGCCGCCGAAGACGGCGAACAGCAGGTTCACCATCATCAGGAAGACGAAGCCGAGCGCGGCCGCCATGACGAAGCCGTAGAAGCGTCGGTTGACGCGGATCCAGCCCGCCTTGTAGGCGATCAGCACACCGGCGAAGACCGCCATCGTGCCGATCACGGCCTGCATCGCCGCGCCGTCCGCGATGCGGTTGTCGACGACGCTGGAGACGACGCCGAGGAAGACACCCTCGAACGCCGCGTAGGACAGGATCAGCGCCGGCGTGGGCTTGCGCTTGAACGACTGGACGAGCGCCAGGACCATGCCGATCAGCGCGGCACCGATACCGATGCCGTACGAGCGGCTGATGTTGGCGTCGTCCACCGGCAGCAGCGCCCACGCGAGCGCGGCCGTCACCACGAGCACGCCGAGCGTGCTCGCCGTGCGGATGACGACGTCGTCCATCGTCATCCGGCCGGCGGTGGCGGGCGCCTGCGGCGGCGCGCCGAACTGCTGGTCCGGCTGGGCGTACGGGTTCTGCGCGTACGGGTTGCCGGCGGGCTGCTGGGCGTACGGGTTGCCCTGGGTGCCCTGCGCGTACGGGTTGGCCTGCGTGGCGACGGCGGGTCCCCCGGCCTGCGGCGCGGCGTTGAAGCCCGCGTAGCCGTTGTCGCGGCTGAACCCCCGTCGCGAGAAGACCGGGTTTCTGCTCCTCATTTCACTCCTCCATGGCCACACGGCGCAGCCTTGGCTCAAGAGTAATAGAACGGCAAAGGAATGACCCTACTGCTTGGGGAGGATCTTTCCCTCGCCTTGCGACTCAACACGCTACGCCGATCAGTGATTCCCCTCACGGCCGGGGTGCCCGGGCCGCCCGGCCCCCGCTCACCCGATCGGGAACCCGGTGTAGGCCTCGGCGAGGTCGGTCTCGGCGGCGCGGGAAGAGGCGATCCGGTCGAGGCGGGCCAGCTGGAGCCGGTCCTCGAAGGGGGTGGCGCCCGGGGCGGTGTGCAGCAGGGTCGTCATGTCGTACGAGAACCGCTCGGCCTGCCAGACGCGGCGCAGGCAGGTCGCGGAGTAGGCGTCGAGGAGGTCGTCGGAGCCGGTCGCCGTGCGGTGGGTCAGCGCGCGGGCGAAGGTGACGACGTCCCCGACGGCGAGGTTGAGGCCCTTGGCGCCGGTGGGCGGCACGATGTGCGCGGCGTCGCCGGCCAGGAAGAGCCGGCCGTGCCGCATGGGCTCGTGGACGTAGGACCGCATCGGCGTGACCGACTTCTGGGTGATGGGGCCGCGCCGCAGGCTCCAGTCGTCGTCGGTCTCGAAGCGGCGCTCCAGCTCGTCCCAGATCCGCTCGTCGCTCCAGCTGTCGGCGTCCGTGTCCGCGGGGACCTGGAGGTAGAGGCGGGAGACGGACGGGGAGCGCATGGACAGCAGGGCGAAGCCGCGGTCGTGGCGGGCGTAGACCAGCTCGTCGTGCGAGGGGGCGACGTCGGCGAGGATGCCGAGCCAGCCGAAGGGATACGTCCGTTCGAAGGTGCGCCCGTCCGGGACCGCGCTCCGGGCCACGCCCCAGTAGCCGTCGCAGCCGACGACGTAGTCGCACTCCAGGACGTCCTCGACACCCTCGCGGCGGAAGCGGACCCGCGGCCGTTCCGTGTCGGCGCCCTCCACGGCCAGCGCCTCGGTCTCGAACATCAGCGGGCCGCCCTCCTTGAGCTGGAGGGCGATGAGGTCCTTGCAGACCTCGGTCTGGGCGTAGACCATGACGGACCTGCCGCCGGTGAGCGCGGGGAAGTCGACGCGGTGGCGGCGCCGGGCGAACCGCAGCTCGATGCCGTCGTGGCGCAGCCCCTCGCGGTCCATCCGCTCCCCGGCCCCGGCCTCGCGCAGTACGTCCACCGTGCCCTGCTCCAGGATCCCGGCGCGCTGCCTGCGCTCGACGTAGGCACGGTCGCGGCTCTCCAGGACGACCGAGTCGATCCCGGCGTTGTGGAGCAGCCGGGCGAGCAGGAGCCCGGCGGGGCCTGCCCCGATGATGCCGACGGTGGTGCGCATCGGTCGTTCCCTTCGATCGGCGTCGTTGCCTTGCTCGAGCCGGCAGTTGTCCGCGTCGCGTTGTCGCCTTGTCGCGTTGCCGTTTGTTCGCGTGGTGAAAATTCCTTCACCATCAACTGCGCCGAGTCTCGGCCTCCCGCGCGCCACTGTCAACGGGCGAACCGGACATCCTCAGGGGAGAGCCCTCCCGGTCCGCCCCCGCCGCCCCCGCCGCCCCCGGGGGGCCGCCGGAGACGTGTGGGTCATGGTGGGGGTGCTCTCGACCGTCGCCGTCCTGGCCACCTTGCTCGTGCGCACCCTGCGCATGAGCGGGCCGGGCAGCTGCTTCGTCCTCCTGGTCGCCGCCCTCGGCGACCGTAACTGCTCGTCCCGCGATCACGACAGGAGTGTCATGGCACGGTAACCGCGCTTCCCGCAG
Organism: Streptomyces sp. CS113; assembly: GCF_002188365.1. Taxonomy (NCBI): domain Bacteria; kingdom Bacillati; phylum Actinomycetota; class Actinomycetes; order Kitasatosporales; family Streptomycetaceae; genus Streptomyces; species Streptomyces sp. CS113. The sequence continues at coordinate 5,170,651 of NZ_KZ195574.1, read as the reverse complement.
GTCACCGCGACGTTCAGGATGGTGATCGGCAAGGCAGAGAGCCGGCCGGAACGACCAATCCGGCCATCACCATCACACCAGGGGGAGACCCACCATGCTTCGCACTCACCGCCGCAAGTCCGTCCTCGCCGCCGCAGCCCTGGTGGCCACGACGATGCTGCTGACCGCCTGTCAGGGAGGGGCCACCGAGGACGGCGGCAAGTCGACCGGGGCCACGGCCTCGGACTCGGCCGCCAAGGGGAAGTCCGACGACGGTGGTACCGGTACCGGTACCGGCGGCCAGGCCCAGTCGGTCTCGAAGGGCTCGAAGAGCGGCATGGTGTCGGGCAAGTGGACCGGCACGGTCGCCTACCTCGCCCCCGGCAAGTACACCGTCACGGACGCCAACGGTGCGGAGCAGGCGTTCTTCACCGCCGAGGACACCGACATCGAGGGCGCGGGCAAGATCTGCGGTGACGCGGACGGCCAGGCCGCCACGCCGTGCACCGAGGAAGAGCTCGAGGCCGCGGCCAAGCAGGGGTTCGGAGCGACGGTGGACGTCAAGGACGGAGTGGCCGTCAGCATCATCGAGGACCACACCGACAGTGGCAACGGCAACGGCAACGGCATGGGAGAGGGCGAGAGGTCAGGGCTCTTCTCGGGCACGCTCGGCTACCTGGCCCCGGGCAAGTACACCCTCAGCCGCGACGGTGACGAGCGTGCGTTCTTCACCGCCACCGACACCGTCATCAACGGCGCCGGCTGGATCTGCGGTGACGCGCAGACCGTCACGCCCTGCACCGAGGAAGACCTCGAAGCCGCGGCCAAGAAGGGCGGCGTCGCCGTCGCCGTCCAGGTCGAGGACGGCGTCGCCGTCACCATCGACGAAGAGCACAACTGATCGCGGAACCGCCCCGGATCTCCCCGCACCCGATCATGTGGGTTCGAGGACGCCCGAAACGACGAGAGCCGGCCCTCCTCCCCCCATGGCGCGTACCCGTACTTCGGTTGATGTACGGCGTCCCGTCGCCGGTCGGGGGTGGAGTCGTGGACCGTGTGGGCATCGCCGCATGGGCATGGCAGACCGGTCTCGCACCGGCCGATCAGGCACAGACGTCACGATGGTGCCGCGTAACAGCGGACGGCCACCGTCTGGTGCGGGCTCCACTGCTGCTCGACGGTGGCCATCAGCTCCCAGCCCAGCCGCTCGTACAGGGCTGCCGCCGCGGTATCGGATGCGACGACGTCGAGCACCGGATGCAGGCCGCGACGCCGCGCTTCCGCCACCGCCCGGCCGACCAGCAGTGCGCCGATCCGGCGTCCCCTCGCCCACGGGGCGACGAACAGCCTGCTGACCACGGCGGTCGTACCCGCCGTCGCGCCGTTCCGCTCGCTCCACAGCGTCGGGGCCAGATCGCCTTCGCCGCCTTGCGACAGACCGACATGCCCGACCAGGCCGCCTTCGAGTTCGGCAACCCAGGAGCCCAGCAGGGAGCCGCGTGACAGCCACTCGCCGGGCTGGTCCGGCCAGTTCACCGGATAGCCGTCGCGCGCGTGGACCTCCGCGAGGACCCGCACGCACTCCTCGGCATCGCCATCGGCCCTCTGCCGGACCCAGGGGCTCGGTCGCCCGTCGGGCGCCCCGGGGCCGTCGATGTTCATCCGGACATGGAAACACGGGCCACGGAGTCGCAACCAGTCACGGACCGGAGCAATGGCTTGCCCCGTGAAACCTTCGCCGATGGTCACGCAGCGTGACAGTGATGTTGATGGTGCCCGGAGCCGGACTTGAACCGGCACGCCCTCGAAGGGGCAGCGAGGTTTAAGCTCGCCGTGTCTGCATTCCACCATCCGGGCAGGCCATGGGCTCCGCGTCGCGCGCCTTGAGCCTATCGGGACGCACCTCCCGGGCCTCGGGCGGGACGACCGATGTTGTCTTATTTTATTGATGCCTGAGGGTCCATCAGATGTGGGGGTCAGGCCATCAGCACATGCCAACAGCCTTGCGTGCGACGCTCCGCGCCGTATGCGGAATGACGGGATTTCACCGTCACGACGAGGGCGCCCGCCCTGTTCCCGCGCCGCCCCCGCACCACCCCCGCGCCACCCCCCGCTCCCCGGGCACGTCGCCGGTGCCGTCGGGGTCGGCCGTCATCCGCAGGTATGACACCGGCCCGCCCCGTCCGACCGAAGTCGCCCCCCTGAACCGGAACAGCGGCTGACTACACGGCGCCGTTCGGCCGGGACGATGGATGAAGTCCCCGAGCACACACCGTGCCGGCCGCACCCGCCGTGCCCACCGCACAGGCCGTGCCCACCGCACGCACCGTGCCGGCCGCACCCGCCGTACCGACAGGAGCGCCCTTCCCGTGACCACCGCACCCATCGCCGACCGGTCCACCCTCGTGGCCGCGCGCGCCACGGAGCTTTCCAAGATCTACGGCCAGGGCGAGACCCAGGTGGTCGCCCTGGACCGGGTCTCCATCGACTTCCGCCAGGCCGAGCTCACCGCGATCATGGGCCCCTCCGGCTCCGGCAAGTCCACGCTGATGCACTGCGTCGCGGGCCTGGACACCTTCTCGTCCGGCTCGGTGCGCATCGGCGAGACCGAGCTGGGCTCGCTCAAGGACAAGCAGCTCACCAAGTTGCGCCGGGACAAGATCGGCTTCATCTTCCAGGCGTTCAACCTGCTGCCGACGCTGACCGCGCTGGAGAACATCACCCTCCCGATGGACATCGCGGGCCGCAAGCCGGACAAGCAGTGGGTGGACTCCGTGATCGAGATGGTCGGGCTGTCCGGACGCCTCGGGCACCGGCCCGCCCAGCTCTCCGGCGGGCAGCAGCAGCGGGTCGCCGTGGCGCGGGCGCTGGCCTCCCGCCCGGAGATCATCTTCGGTGACGAGCCGACCGGAAACCTCGACTCCCGCTCCGGCGCCGAGGTGCTGGGCTTCCTGCGCAACTCGGTGCGGGAACTGGGCCAGACCGTGGTGATGGTGACCCACGACCCGGTGGCCGCCGCCTACGCGGACCGGGTGGTCTTCCTCGCGGACGGACGCATCGTCGACGAGGTGTACGGGCCGACGGCCGACTCGGTGCTCGACCGCATGAAGCGGTTCGACGCCAAGGGCCGCACCAGCTGACGTTCCCCGTCCGCGCCGTCCGCCCGTCCGCGCACCCCTCTGCACCTGGTCCGCGCCCCCGTCCGCGACCCGTCCGCCCCCGCCCCGTACCCCGTACGCCCGTACGTCTGGACAGAGAAGACCCCCATGTTCCGTACCGCCTTGCGCAACGTCTTCGCGCACAAGGCCAGGCTGTTGATGACCGTGCTCGCCGTGATGCTCGGCGTGGCGTTCGTGTCGGGCACCCTGGTCTTCGCCGACACCCTCTCCAACGCCTTCCGCAACCAGTCGGCGAAGAGCTACGACGACGTCGCCGTCGCCGTCACCTCGCACGCCGACCCGGACGACCCCAAGGTGGAGCCCGGCCTCTCCGGCGAGGTCCTCGACAAGATCTCCGCCGTGGACGGCGTCGCCGGGGTCTACGGCCGCGTGGAGGGCTTCGCCGGTGTCGCCGACCCCGACGGGAAGCTCATCGGCGTCGGCTGGTCCAACAAGGGCTCCAACTTCGCCCCCGGCAAGGACGGCAAGGACGCCGCCTACACCTTCACCGACGGCTCGGGCCCGGTGAAGGACGGCCAGATCGCCCTGGACGAGGAGTCCGCCGCCAAGGGCGAGTACCAGGTCGGCGACCGGGTGCGCGTCGCGACCAACGGCCCGGTGAAGGAGTACACCCTCAGCGGTGTGTTCACCACCGAGGACGGCGCCGTCAACGCGGGCGGCAGCCTCGTCCTGTTCGACACCGCCGTCGCCCAGAAGCAGTACCTCGCCCCGGGCTACTTCGAGGACGCCACCGTCACCGCGGCCCCCGGCGCCGACGACGCCAAGGTCCTGGCCGCGGTCGAGCCGCTGCTGCCGGACAGCGCCGAGGCCCGGACCGGCAAGGCGCTCGCCGACGAGCAGGCCGACCAGATCGAACAGGGCCTGGGCAACCTCAAGCAGGTCCTGCTCGGCTTCGCCGGCATCGCGCTGTTCGTCGGCATCTTCCTGATCTCCAACACCTTCACGATGCTGGTCGCCCAGCGCACCAAGGAGATCGCCCTGATGCGCGCCGTCGGCGCGTCCCGCAGGCAGATCACCCGCTCGGTGCTGGCCGAGGCCGCGCTGGTGGGCCTGGTGGCCTCGGCCGTCGGCTTCGCCCTCGGCGTCGGTCTGGCCGTCGGGCTGCGCTCCGGCATGGCCGCGGCCGACATGAAGATGCCGGACGGTCCGCTGGTCCTGTCCGCCACGCCGGTGGTCGCGGCGTTCGCGGTGGGCGTGCTGATCACGGTGTTCGCCGCCTGGCTGCCCGGCCGCCGGGCCGCGAAGATCCCGCCGGTGGCGGCCATGAACAGCGTCCACGCGGTGGCCACCACCAAGTCGCTGGTGGTGCGCAACTCCATCGGAGCGGCCATCACCGCCGCCGGTGCGGCGGGCATCGTGGCGGGCGCCTCGACCGGCGGCGACGACGGCCGGATGTACATCGGCGCGGGCGCGTTCCTCGCCCTGATCGGCGTGATCGTCCTGATCCCGCTGCTGTCCCGGCCCGTGATCGCTCTCGTCCGTCCGCTGCTCGCCGGGCCGTTCGGGGTGGCCGGCAAGCTGGCCGGCCAGAACGCGGTCCGCAACCCGCGCCGCACCGGCGCCACCGCTTCGGCGCTGGCGATCGGACTGACCCTGGTGACCGGCCTGTCGGTGCTCGGCGTCACGGTCGGCACGGCCATCGACAAGATGACCACGGACAACATCAAGGCCGACTACATGGTCTCGATGGCCAACGGCGGCGACCTCGACCGGTCCGCGCTGGCCGCACTGGAGAAGGCCGACGGCGTGTCCGCGGTGTCGCCGCAGCAGGACGCCTACTTCCGGGTCGACGGCGAGTACGTGTCCGCCTCCGCCGTCACCCCGGGCGACATCGAGAAGGTCCTGAACGTCGACGTCGTCAGCGGCAGCGCGGGCTCGCTCGCCGAGGGCCGGATCGCGGTCGCCGAGAAGACGGCCGAGAACAGGGGCTGGAAGCCCGGCGACACCGTCCCGGTCACCTTCGACGACGACGAGAAGGCGACGCTGACGGTCGGCGCCGTCTACAAGGACAGCGAGTTCCTCTCGCCCGTCCTCGTCGACCGGAAGGTCGTGGACCGGCACGAGGCGAAGCCGTCGATCCGGCAGATCTTCGTGAAGGTCGACGGCGGCCAGTCCGCGGCGAACGAGAAGGTCCTCGTCGACGCGCTCGGCGACAACCCCGCGATCACCGTGATGGACCGGCAGGACATCCGCGACGAGTTCGGCGGCGCCATCAACACCCTGCTGAACGTCATGTACGGCCTGCTGGCGATGGCCCTGATCATCGCGGTGCTCGGCGTCGTCAACACCCTCGCGATGTCCGTCTTCGAACGGCAGCAGGAGATCGGCATGCTGCGCGCGATCGGTCTGGACCGGCGCCGGGTGAAGCGGATGGTGCGGCTGGAGGCCGTCGTCATCTCGGTGTTCGGCGCGGTGGTCGGCATCGGTCTCGGCACGTTCCTCGGCTGGGCGATCGGCGAGACCGTCGCCGAGGAGATCCCGGGCTACGCACTGGTCCTGCCCTGGGACCGGATCGGGATCTTCGTGGTGCTGGCCGGCCTGGTGGGCGTCCTGGCCGCGATGTGGCCGGCCCGCAACGCCGCCCGCCTGAACATGCTGAACGCGATCAAGGCCGAGTGACCCCGCCGCGCCGCGGAACACCGAAGGGCCGGGCTCCCCGCACGGGGGTCCGGCCCTTCGGGTCGTGCGGGTCAGGCCTGGCCGGGCGCGCCCCACACGCGGGCCCGCAACGGCATCCCGGAGGCGCCCGAGTCGGGCGTCTTCACGGCGAGGACCTGGTTGACGCCGATCCGGTTGCGCTCGAAGGCGAGCGCGGAGGCGGCCATGTACAGCTGCCAGACCCGGGCGCGGCCGGGGCTGACGAGGCGGGTGGCCGTCGCCCAGTCGGACTCCAGGTTGGCGACCCAGCGGCGCAGCGTGAGCGCGTAGTGCTCGCGGATCGACTCCACGTCGCGCACCTCGAACCCGGCGCGTTCCAGCTGGGTGACGGTGGTGCCGACGGGGGCCAGTTCGCCGTCGGGGAAGACATAGGCGTCGATGAACGCGTCGACGCTGTAGGCGGACTCGTCCCGCTGGGGGCGGCGGGCGATCTGGTGGTTCAGCAGCCGTCCGCCGGGCTTGAGGAGCCGGTGCAGGTCGGTGGCGTACTCCAGGTAGCGCTCAGCGCCGACGTGTTCGGCCATGCCGATGGAGGAGATGGCGTCGTACGGCCCGTCCGCGACGTCCCGGTAGTCCTGGACGCGGATCTCCACCCGGTCGGTGAGGCCCTCGTCGGCGACGCGCTTGCGGGCGTAGGCGGCCTGCTCCTGGGAGAGGGTCACGCCGACGACGCTCACGCCGTGCTCGCGGGCCGCGTGGATCGCCATGGAGCCCCAGCCGCAGCCGACGTCGAGGAGGCGCTGACCGGGGCTCAGGTCCAGCTTGCGGCTGACGAGTTCGAGCTTGTCGCGCTGGGCGTCCTCCAGCGTGCCGCCCTCGGCCGGCGGGGCGGGCCAGTAGGCGCAGGAGTACACCATGGAGGGGCCGAGGACGAGTTCGTAGAAGTCGTTGCCGACGTCGTAGTGGTGGCTGATGGCCCGCTTGTCGCTGCGCTTGGTGTGCAGGTGGCCGCGGGCCCGGCGGACCTCCTCGGGCGGCGGGGCGGGCGGCAGCGGCGGGCCGGCGAGCTTCACCAGACCGCGTACGGCGGCCCGGACCTCCGGGTCGCGCAGCGCCTCGACCAGTCCGCGGGCGTCCTCGCCGCGCTCCCAGATGAGGCCGGCCATCAGGCCGAGGGCGGTGTAGAGGTCTCCGTCGACGTCGATGTCGCCGGCCACCCAGGCGCGGGCCAGGCCCAGTTCGCCCGGTTTGAACAGCAGGCGGCGCAGGGCCCTGCGGTTGCGGACGACGAGGGTCGGCGCGCCCGGCGGACCCGCCTGCGAACCGTCCCAGGCGCGGATGCGCACCGGGAGAGGTGCTCCCAGCAACTGTTCGAAGAGGTTCTGCAGCCGCAGCGCGGCGTCAGCCATGGCGTCCTCCGTGACGAGCGATCCCGGAATGTCCAACACCACGTAAACACCTGGGAGCCCGCCGTACAGTCCCCGGCGCGCGTTACGACTCGGCAAAATAGCTGTACACACCAACGGCCTTGTCGCCCGGGCGGCGCGGCACGCACGCGGCACGCACGCGGCACGCACGCAGCACGCACGCAGCACGAAGGGGCCGCCCGCACCACGGATGGCGGACGGCCCCTTCGGGGGTACTGCTGAGTACTGCTGCGGCCGGGAGCGGCGGGAGGTCAGGAGGCCTTGGCCTCGGTCTTCTCCTGCTTCGCGGCCTTCTCGCCCTGGTCGGCGGCCTTCGCCGCGGCGGGCTTCGGGGTCGGCTTGGCGGCCTCGTAGAACTCCTCGCGCGGGGTCTCCATCGCGCCGAGGGAGACGACCTCGCGCTTGAGGAACATGCCGAGCGTCCAGTCCGCGAAGACGCGGATCTTGCGGTTGAAGGTCGGCATCGCCATGCCGTGGTAGCCGCGGTGCATGTACCAGGCGAGGCGGCCCTTGAGCTTGATCTTCATCTTGCCCATGACGATCATCGCGACGCCCTTGTGCAGGCCGAGGCCCGCCACCGCGCCCTTGTTGGCGTGGCTGTACTCCTTCTGCGGGAAGCCCCGCATGCCGGAGATCACGTTGTCGCCGAGGACCTTGGCCTGGCGCAGCGCGTGCTGGGCGTTCGGCGGGCACCAGGCGTTCTCGTTGCCCGCCTTGCGGCCGACGAGGTCCGGCACCTGGGCGTTGTCGCCCGCGGCCCAGATGTAGTCGGTGCCCTGGACCTGGAGGGTCGCCTGGGTGTCGACGTGGCCTCGGGGGCCGAGCGGCAGGCCGAAGCGGGCCAGCGCCGGGTTGGGCTTGACGCCGGCCGTCCACACGATGGTGTTGGAGTCGACCTCCAGCCCGTTCTTCAGCACCACGTGGCCGTCGACGCAGGAGTCCATGGAGGTGGACAGGTAGACCTCGACACCGCGTCCCTCGAGGTGCTCCTTGCCGTACTGGCCGAGCTTGGGGCCGACCTCGGGGAGGATCTTGTCGGCGGCGTCCACGAGGATGAAGCGCATGTCCTCGCGGGAGACGTTGTTGTAGTACTTGGCCGCGTCGCGGGCCATGTCCTCGACCTCACCGATGGTCTCCGCGCCGGCGAAGCCGCCGCCGACGAAGACGAAGGTGAGCGCCTTGCGGCGGATCTCCTCGTCGGTGGTGGAGTCGGCCTTGTCCAGCTGCTCCAGGACGTGGTTGCGCAGGCCGATGGACTCCTCGATGCCCTTCATGCCGATGCCCTGCTCGGCGAGGCCGGGGATCGGGAAGGTGCGGGAGACCGCGCCCATCGCGATGACCAGGTAGTCGAAGGGCAGCTCGTACGCCTCGCCCACCAGGGGGGCGATCGTGGCGACCTTGCGGTCCTGGTCGATGGTGGTGACCCGGCCGGTGAGGACCTCCGCCTTCGGAAGCACGCGCCGCAGGGGGACGACGACGTGCCGCGGGGAGATGCTGCCGGCGGCGGCTTCGGGGAGGAAGGGCTGGTAGGTCATGTACGACCGCGGGTCGACGACGGTGACGGTCGCCTCGCCGTAACGCATCTTCTTCTGGATGCGTCGAGCTGCGTACAGGCCTACGTACCCACCGCCTACTACGAGGATCCTGGGACGCTCCGTGGTGCTCATGCCATCGAGTATCCACCCGGCTGAGGGGGGTGGTTCGTGCGCCCCTTCACAAGGTTCGGTGGAGGCTGTGCTACTATCCGCCGCCGACGTGACGGAGATCATGGCGGCCGGAGGAACCAGCGTGTAGGGCACCCCGTTGTCAATGCCGCGTGAGCTGCACCTCCGCGCCTCCGGGACGGTGGACCACCGGTCCGCGAGGGCCCTGTGGGACCCCTTCGCGACACCGACCTGAACACGTTCAAAGGGCAGTTGAAACCCCAAAAGGGTCAACGCACGCGCTTTTGTCGTCCGTCAGGGCCCAATTCCTTGTGAAGAACTTCACGAACTTTCCCGGCGGGGTCTCGCCGAGGGGCCCCGCCGGGCCCCCCGGCACCCGCTCAATCGTCGTCCGTCCTGCTCAGACCACTACCGCGCGCCCACCGCAGAGCGCCGCGCCGCCCGCGCGAGGGGGCTACGCGATCGACCAGGCGATCCCGTCGAGGATGTCGTGCTCGCTCACGACGACCTCCTCCGCGCCCGTCCGCTCCATGATCGCCAGCAGCGTCAGGGCCCCGGCCGCGATCACGTCGACCCGGCCCGGGTGCAGGGAGGGGACCGCCGCGCGCTCGGCGTGGGTGGAGGCCAGCAGCCAGTCGGTGATCTCCCGGACCCGGTCGCGGGAGACACGGGAGTGGTGGATGGCGGCCGAGTCGTACTCCGGCAGCTCCTGCGCGATCGCGGACACCGACGTCACCGACCCCGCGAGACCCACCAGCGTGCGCGCCTCGCGCAGCGGCACCGTCCGCTCGGCCAGGTCCAGGGCCGCCTCGATGTCGGCCCGCATCGCGGCGACCTGCTCCGCGGTGGGCGGGTCGGTCACCGCGCCGTCGCGCACCAGGTGCCGCTCGGTCATCCGCACGCAGCCGACGTCCACGGAGCGGGCGGCGCGCACGCGGTCGTCGCCGACGACGAACTCGGTGGAGCCGCCGCCGATGTCGACGACCAGGTACGGCTTGTCCAGATGGTCCCGCCCCGCCAGCTCCCGGGTGGCGCCGGTGAAGGAGAACTCGGCCTCCTGGTCGCCCGAGATGACCTCCGGCTCCACACCCAGGATGTCCAGCACGCCGCGCACGAAGTCGTCCCGGTTCTCCGCGTCGCGGGAGGCGGAGGTGGCCACGAAGCGCAGCCGCTCGGCGCCGTGCGCCTTGATGATCCCGGCGTACTCCCGGCAGGCGGCGAAGGTCCGCTCCAGCGCCTCGGGCGCCAGCCGTCCGGTGCGGTCGACGCCCTGGCCGAGCCGCACGATGGTCATACGGCGGTCCAGGTCGGTCAGCTCGGCCGTGGCCCCCGCGCCGGAGGCGCTGTCGGACACGGTGGCGTCGGCCACCAGGAGCCGGATGGAGTTCGTACCGCAGTCGACGGCGGCGACCCGGGTCACTGGGCGTCCTCCTGGCCGCTCTGGCCGCTCTGGCCGCTCTGGTCGGTGGGCGTCACGCACGGGCCCTTGCGCCACCACTCGGGCAGCATCGCGATCGCCTCGTCGCCCAGCGGGTTGACGCCGGGGCCGGCCGCCAGCGAGTGGGCGACCAGCACGTGCAGGCACTTCACCCGGTCCGGCATGCCGCCGGCGCTCGGGAAGCCGGTCAGCTCCTCGATCTCGTCGCGGCGCCGGACGTAGTCCTCGTGCGCCGCGCGGTAGGCGGCCGCCAGCTCCGGGTCGGTGGCCAGGCGCTCGGTCATCTCCTTCATCACGCCGTTCGCCTCCAGCGTGCCGATGGCGGAGGCCGCCTTCGGGCACGTCAGGTAGTACAGCGTGGGGAAGGGCGTGCCGTCGGGCAGCCGCGGCGCCGTCTCCACCACGTCGGGCTGCCCGCACGGGCAGCGGTGGGCGATGGCGCGCAGACCGCGCGGAGGGCGGCCGAGCTGCTGCTTGAAGGCCGCCACGTCCGCGTCGGTCGGCTCGGTGCGCGGGGTGGTCGGCGGGGGAGTCTGCATGACTGTCTTCTGCTGGTCTTCCTGTTGAGTCACTGCCGGAGCGGTCTGCGCCGCCGGTCCGGTCGGCGCGGCCGGTTCACTGCCGGCGGGCGGCGGCGTCGGCCTTGTCGACCCCGTCCCACACGTTCCGGTACCAGGGGCGGTCGGCGGCGCCGGCCTCGGCACGGGCCTGCTTGGCGGCGTCCGGGTCGACGACGACGAACCCCGTCTCCCCCGGCATCACGTAGTGCAGCCGCAGCCGGACCTGCTGCTCGGCGTAGGCGTCGTCCTGCCAGCGTGCCTTGAGGTCGCGCAGGTCCTCGACCCGCTGCCGGGTCTCCCGCTGCTCCCGCCGGAGATCGGCGATCTCGGCGCGCTGGGCGACGTACTGCCGTATCGGGTAGGCGAGCGCCACCACGAGCGAGCAGAGCACCATCGCGAGCAGCGCGGCCCGGCCGGTCAGCCGGGAGCGCCGGGCCTGGCGCTTGGTCTGCGAGCGGTAGACCCGGGCCGCGGTCTGCTCCCCGATGATCCGGATCCTGGTCGCGGTGGAGAAACGGTCCCGGTCCTTCACCGCCATGTGCCGCCTCCGTCTTCGTGCGTCGTCCTGCGCGCGTGGTCCGTGCTACGTGCGTACGTCCCCGCACACGGTACGGGACCGAGTACGGGGACGTACGTACGACGCTGCCTCTTACGGGGCCTTACCGGGTGGCGCTCAGCCCTTGAAGCGGGGGAAGGCGCTGCGGCCGGCGTACACCGCGGCGTCGTCGAGGATCTCCTCGATGCGCAGCAGCTGGTTGTACTTGGCGACGCGCTCGGAGCGGGCCGGGGCGCCGGTCTTGATCTGGCCGCAGTTGGTGGCGACGGCCAGGTCGGCGATGGTGACGTCCTCGGTCTCGCCGGAGCGGTGGGACATCATGCACTTGAAGCCGTTGCGCTGGGCCAGCTCGACGGCGTCCAGGGTCTCGGTCAGCGAACCGATCTGGTTGACCTTGACCAGCAGGGCGTTGGCCGAGTTCTCCTCGATGCCGCGGGCCAGGCGCTCCGGGTTGGTGACGAACAGGTCGTCGCCGACGAGCTGGACCTTGTCGCCGAGCTTGGCGGTGATGGTCTTCCAGCCGTCCCAGTCGTCCTCGAACAGCGGGTCCTCGATGGAGACCAGCGGGTACGCCTCGACCAGCTCGGCGTAGTACTCGGTCATCTCGGCGGCGGTGCGCTCCTTGCCCTCGAAGGTGTAGGAGCCGTCCTTGTAGAACTCGGACGCGGCGACGTCGAGCGCGAGGGCGATCTGCTCGCCGGGGGTGTAGCCGGCCTCCTTGACCGCCTCCAGGATGAGGTCGAGGGCCTCGCGGTTGGAGCCGAGGTTCGGGGCGAAGCCGCCCTCGTCGCCGAGGCCGGTGGCCAGGCCCTTCTTCTTCAGGACCTTCTTGAGGGTGTGGTAGACCTCGGCGCCCCAGCGCAGGGCCTCGGAGAAGGACTCCGCGCCGATCGGGGCGATCATGAACTCCTGGATGTCCACGTTGGAGTCGGCGTGCGAGCCGCCGTTCAGGATGTTCATCATCGGCACCGGCAGCAGGTGCGCGTTCGGGCCGCCCAGGTAGCGGAACAGCGGCAGGTCGCTGGCCTCGGAGGCGGCGTGGGCGACGGCGAGGGAGACGCCGAGGATGGCGTTGGCGCCGAGCGAGCCCTTGTTGTCGGTGGCGTCCAGGTCGAACATGGCCTGGTCGATCAGGCGCTGCTCGGTGGCGTCGTAGCCGACCAGCTCCGGGCCGATCTGCTCGATGACGGCGAGCACGGCCTTCTCGACGCCCTTGCCGAGGTAACGGCTCGCGTCGCCGTCGCGGAGTTCGATGGCCTCGAAGGCACCGGTGGAGGCGCCGGACGGAACGGCGGCACGACCCGTGCTGCCGTCGTCGAGGCCGACCTCGACCTCGACCGTGGGGTTGCCTCGGGAGTCCAGGATTTCCCGGGCTACGACGACGTCGATGGACGGCACGAGCATCTCCTTCTTCAATGTGACGCTTCGGTGTGACGCGCGGGTCCCGCGGGACCCGCGGCGGCTCTGCGGGACCGAGCCTAACCGGCTCCGGGCGATCGGCCAGCCGATCGCCCACCCGCTGGACAGAACCGAGAGTAAATTGTTTCCGAACGGAACAAAGGCGGAATGTGAAAATCCCGCCCCGGTGCGTACGGGGGAACACGCACCGGGGCGGGAGTCGCGGGGGCCGCCGCCGCTTACTTCAGGTGCAGCTGCTGGCCCGGGTAGATCAGGTCGGCGTCGTCGACGATGTCGTCGTTCAGCTTGAACAGCTTGGCCCAGCCGCCCTTGACGTCGTGCTCGTCGGCGATCGAGCTGAGGGTGTCGCCCTTGACGACCTTGTACTCGCCGTCGCCCTTCTCGACCTTCTTGCCGGTCGGGGTGGTGACGGTCTTCTTGGCGGGCTTCTCGGCCTTCGGCTCGGCGGCCGGACGCTCGGAGGAGCGGGAGGCCTTCTGCTCGGTGGAGCGCTCGGCGGTGGAGCCGCCGCTCTGGCTCTGCGAGCTCTCGGAGCTGCCGGAACCGCTGTCCTCGGAGCCGCCGCCGGTGTACGCGGCGCCCGACAGGCCGGTGCCGCAGACCGGCCAGGCACCCTTGCCCTGGCCCGCGAGCACCTTCTCGGCGATCTGGATCTGCTGGGACTTGCTCGCCTGGTCGGCGGTGGAGGCGTACTGCGTACCGCCGTAGGCGGCCCAGGTGGAGGCGGAGAACTGCAGACCGCCGTAGTAACCGTTGCCGGTGTTGATGGACCAGTTGCCGCCGGACTCGCACTGGGCGACGGCGTCCCACTCGGACGCGGTGGCGGCGGAGGCGTTGCCGGCCGCCATCAGCGGGGCGGCGACGGCGGCACCGGTGACGCCGGCGACGGCGATGACGCGGGTGGCCTTGGACGGACGACGGTGCTTGCCCTTGCCGGAAAACAGCATGGTTGATCCCCTCACCGACGCCTGCGAGGTGAGCTGTCGGGTTCGGGCCGGTTGAGTTGCCCGGCCGGGTTCCTCGCGGAACTCGGCTCCACCCCTAGCCGCTCCGGCTCAACTGCCCGGTGCGGCACTTACCTTGGGTCCCCCGCTCCTGCCTTCGGCGCTTGACGCGACGACTGTTCCCGTACGGCCGCTGGCAGGATTCGGCGTTGCGGCTGTCGGGGCCCGCGGTGGCGAGCGGTCATGACCGTAGACACGCGCTCCGCGGATTTTCAAAGACGATCACGGCTTCTGAGACCTATCTCTCACGAGATCCAAAAGGGACATACAGTCTCTAACCGTGACGCGAACTCCCCCTACTTTTCGCCCGATTCGCCCGTGACCGTGAGCGTCTGACCGGGCAGGATGTGGTCGGGGTCGGCGCCGACGACGGTCTCGTTGTCGGCGTACAGCGCGTGCCACCCGCCGTCGACCTCAAGGGAGTCGGCGATGGCCCAGAGAGTGTCGCCGGTGCGGACGACGTAACGGCCGTCCCCGGCCTCCCGCTCGTCACCGTCGCGCGAGGCGTGCCGGCCCGTCGCCGAGTCCGTACGGCCCTCTCCCGTCGCACCCTCGTCCGCACTGCCGCCGCGGTGCTTGCCGGAGCCGGACGAGCCCTCGGTGCCCTGCGGTTCGGCGCTGACGGAGGGGTCGGATTCGGCCGAAGTGTCCGGCTTGGCGGTTTGGTCCGCACCCTCGGACGAGGCGTCAGGCGACGCCGAGGAAGAGGCAGAAGAAGAGGGCGAAGGGGACGAAGAGGACGCTCCGGACGTCGACTCCGACGTGTCGGCCGCACCGGACGAGCCGGTCGATTCGGGCGTTTTGGTGGTCGTGGGCGTTTTGGACGACTTGGTGGTGTCCGTCTCCCCCGAGGCGTCCGTACCCTCCGACGCCCCGTCACCGGCCGCGTCCGAGCCGCCGCCCGCGACCCCGGAGTCGTTGCCCAGGCCGGCGAGCAGACCGCAGGTCGGCCAGGCGGCGATGCCCTGGTCCGCGTGCATCTTCTCGGCGATTCTTATCTGCTGGGAACGACTGGCCCGGTCGGCACTGGGGGCGTAGTCCAGGCCGCCGTACTGCTCCCAGGCCTCCTGGGACAGTTGCAGGCCGCCGTAGTAGCCGTTGCCGCTGTTCTGGCTCCAGGCGCCGCCGGTCTCGCACTCGGCCACCTGGTCCCAGGCCGCCGAGCCGGCCGCGTGGGCGCCGGTCGCGCCGAGCAGCGGAATCGCGATGGCAGAGCCGGTCACTCCGGCGGCGACGACCAGAGCGGGTGCCTGGCGGGGGCGGCGGTGACGACCGTTCCCGGAGAGCATGCGACGACCTTTCACAAGACGACGGGGACCACGCGGCGGATGACGCTCGACACCACGTTGATCCGTGAACGTATAGGGAGATCATCACTTGTCACAAGTTCATGCCGCGCAGATCACGTGAAGATCACAGAGTTGAGCGCGTGTCACTTTTGCGTCGGCGACGGACCGTTGCCGGCCGATGACGCGGGCGGGGTGAACGAGACGGGCAAGGTGCGCAGACCTCGCATGATGAGGCCGCCGCGCCACCGGAGTTCGGCCGGGTCCGCGGCCAGGCGGAGGTCCGGCAGCCGGGTCAGCAGCGTGGCCAGCGCCGTCTGCCCCTCCAGCCGGGCGAGCGGGGCGCCGAGGCAGTAGTGGATGCCGTGGCCGTACCCGAGGTGCTGGCTGTCGCGGCGGGCGAGGTCCAGGGTGTCCGGGTCGGTGAACCGCTCCGGGTCCCGGTCGGCGGCGGCCAGCACGACGAGGACGGGGTCGCCCGCCGCGACGTCCTGTCCGCCGATGGTCAGCGGCCGGGTGGCGAAGCGCCAGGTGGCCAGCTCCACCGGGCCGTCGTAGCGCAGGAGTTCCTCGACGCCGGTCTCCAGCAGGCCGCGCTCCCCGGCGGCCAGGGAGGTCTGGAGCCGCTCCCGCTGCTCGGGGTGGGTGAGCAGGGCGTACGTGCCGTTGCCCACGAGGTTGACCGTGGTCTCGAACCCTGCGAAGAGCAGGATGAAGGCCATGGCCGCGGCCTCGTTCTCGGTGAGGTGCTCACCGTGGTCGGAGGCGCGGATCAGGCCGGAGATGAGGTCCTCGCCGGGGGCGGGCTCGGGTGGCAGCGCGGCCCGCTTGCGGTGGATGAGGTCGGCGAGGTAGCCGCGCATCTTCTTCACCGACCGGGCTACACCGCCCCGCGGGCCCCCTTGGTGACGGATCATCATGCCCGCCCAGTCCCGGAAGTCGTCCTGGTCCTCGCGGGGGACGCCGAGCAGGTCGCAGATGGCGTAGATGGGCAGCGGGAAGGCGAAATCGTGGATCAGGTCGGCGGAGCCGGTGTCCGCGAACCGGTCGATGAGACCGTCGGCCAGCTCCTGCACCCGGGGCGCGAACTCGGCCACGCGACGCGGGGTGAACGCCTTGCTGACCAGCCGCCGCAGCCGGGTGTGGTCGGGCGGGTCGATGTTCAGCAGATGGGTCATCAGCTCGGCCTTCCGCTCCCCCGGAATGCCGGTCTTGCCCTTGGCGTGCGCGGGCTCGTCGTGGTGGGCCGGGTTCTTGGAGAGCCGCGGGTCGGCGAGGGCCTGCTTGGCGTCGGCGTACCGGGTGACCAGCCAGGCCTCCACTCCGCTGGGCAGCCGGGTGCGGTGCACGGGGGCGTGTTCGCGCAGCCAGGCGTAGGCGGGGTAGGGGTCGCTGGCGAACTCCCAGGTGAACAGCTCGGGGGCGGGGCCGGAGGCAGGGCCGGGGACGGCTGGGCGGCCGGTCATCCCTCGACCGCCCGGATCGCGTCCCGGTAGGCGCGGGCCGCCGCTCTCAGGGCCGCCTCGGGGTCGGTGCCCTCGGCCTCGGCGCGGGCGGCGAGGGCGAGGAGTTCGTAGCCGATGTCCTTGCCGGCGGGCAGCGGGACGTCGAGGCCGGCGGTGCGGACGCGGGAGTGGAGCTTGGCGGCGAGGGCGAGGCCGGGCTGGCCGAGGGGGACGCCCTCGGTGACCGAGGTGCGCTGCTTCTCGGCGGCCTTGGTGCGCAGCCAGTGCTCCCGGACCTCCTCGGGGGTGTCGGCCGTCTCGTCGCCGAAGACGTGCGGGTGGCGGTGGACGAGCTTGTCGACGATGGTGCCGGCCACGTCGTCGACGGAGAACGGCGCGTCGGGGTCCTCCTCGGCGATGCGGGCGTGGAAGACGACCTGGAGCAGCACGTCGCCCAGCTCCTCCCGCAGCTCGTCGCGGTCGCCGTCCTCGATGGCCTCGACGAGCTCGTACGCCTCCTCGATGGCGTACTTGGCCAGGCCCTTGTGGGTGCGCTGCGAGGACCAGGGGCATTCGAGGCGGATGCGGTCCATGACCTGGACGAGGTCGAGGAGGCGGGCGCCCGGAAGGTCGTAGGAGGCGGGAAGCAGTTCGAGGTCGGGCATCGCGACGCGGCCGGAGCCGGCGAGGCGGGCCAGGCCGTCGGTGAGCGCGGGGTCGCCCTCGCCGGTCGCGACGACCACCGCGGTGCGGCCGCCGGCGCAGGCGTCCACCAGCTCCTCGGCGGTCGGGGCCGCCTCGTCGACCGGGACGCCCGCCTCGCGCAGGTACGGCAGCTGCGGGTGGGCTCCGTCGGCGCACAGGACGCGGTCGGCGGTGCGCAGGGCCTGCCAGGCGGGCCAGGACAGCAGGCCGGGGGCGACGCGGTGGCTGGTGGTGAGCAGGACGATGCGGCCCTGGTCGGGGGCGGTCGGACCGGCGGTGGTTGCGTTCACTCCCCGAACCTAACGCACCCGGCCGACGGCCCCCCGAGTTGTCCACAGGGGGCCGTATCGCCGCTGCTCAGGGGCGTTACGCCGGCTGCTGGGACCCCGCCGCGGTGATCTCCCGCACCCAGGGCGTCCGGGTGTCGACGCGGCTGCTCTTCTGGACGTCCCAGGTGCCGTAGCGCGGGTTGAGATCGACGTCGAGCTTCTTGGAGGCGTCGGACAGGGCCTGCCAGAACTCGGGCCTGCTGGTGTCGGTGCCGAGGCTCTGGGCGAGCTTCTGGGCCTCGATCTGCACGGAGAGGTTGTCGTCGAGGCGGTCGGGGGCGACGCCGTACTGCTGGAGCCAGACGGTCTCCAGCTGCTCGGGGCCGCCGGCCTGCCCCTCCAGCTCGCCGCGCATGTCCTGCACCTCCTTGCGGCTGACGGTCACACCGGCGTCCTGGGCAGCGCGGTGCAGGACCCGGTCGAGGACCATGCCGTGCAGGGTGTCGCGGGTGAGGGTGCCGGTGCGGGCGACGACCTGCTGGTACTGGGTGTCGTCCGGGACGGCGGCGCGCTGGGCCTCGCGCACCTCGTCGACGCGGTTCTCCAGCTGGGCGACGGTGATCCGCTGGTCGCCGACGACGGCCGCCGCGCCCGGATGCGCGTCGCTGCCGCAGGCGGTGAGCAGGGGTGCCGCTGCGGCGATCGCGGCGGTGAGGAGAAGCGCGGGGCGACGGCGGCTGCGGCGGTGCAAGGGAACCTCCCGTTTGGAGATTGTGCGACGGTGCACAAAGTCTTGCGATGATCGATGTTAGGCAGTGGCCCGGCTCTGGCCAACCCATTGGACCAACGATTCATCAGGACTTCGGGCACCGCCTCGGGCCCGGCCCGCGTGGCGGCGGTGGTCAGCCGTGCATCCGGCCCAGCCACTGGAGCGTGCGCCGGATGTCGGCGGCGAGCGGGTGGCCGGGACCGTGGACGCGCTCCACGTCGTGCAGCAGCCGGACCAGCGTGTCGTGGGCGGCGGCGCGGTCGCCGAGGGCGAGCAGCAGGTGGCCGATGCGGCGGCGCACGTCGTGGGCGAGGTCGGGGTCGCCGGCGACGTACTGGTTCTCGTAGTACGGCAGCAGCGCCCGGTACTCGGCGAGGGCGGCGGCCGGTTCGCCGAGCTGTTCCAGGCACTGGGCGGCGTCGTAGCGGTGGCGCAGGGACTGCGGGTCGGCCTGGCCGGCCTCGGCGGCGCGTTCGTCGGCGAGGCGGCGCAGTTCGGGCAGGGCGCGCCGGTACTGGCCGTCGTCCATGAGGGTCGCCGCGTACTGCTTGCGCAGGGTGCGCACGACCGGGGAGCGTTCGCCGTGCTGCTCGGCGGCGGCGGGCAGGATCCCGCCGAGGATGTCGACGGCCTGGGTGATGCGGCCCTCGCCGAGCAGGCGCTTGACGTCGTCGACGGCGCGTGCGACGTCCGGCTTCTCGGCCTCGGCGGCGGCCGGTACGGGCGCCGGCTGCGGCGCCGGGGTGCGGGCGCGGTCGGGCCAGGGGGCGTGCGGGCGCACGAAGGGCCGGGTGGGGTCCAGGGGGCCGCCGGTGGGCATGCCGCGGGCGGGCAGCAGCAGCGCGAGGTGCTCGTAGACCTCCTGCGCGGAGTCGGGGCGGTGCTGCGGGTCCTTGGCCAGCAGGCGCAGGACCAGGGCTTCGAGTGCCTCGGGGATCTCCGGGCGGATGCGGCGCACGGGCAGCGGGGGCTCGTACAGGTGCCGGTGCAGGACGCCGAGGGCCGTCGACCCGGCGAACGGCACGTCGCCGCTGAGCAGTTCGTGCAGGAGTACGCCGAGTGCGTAGAGGTCGGTGTACGGGCCGACGGCGCCGCCCATGGCCTGCTCGGGTGCCATGTAGGCGGGCGAGCCGATGGGGGTGCCGGTGTGGGTGAGGCGGGTGGTGTCGGCGTCCATGACGGAGGCGACGCCGAGGTCGAGGACGGTGACGGTGCCGTCCTGCTTGACCATGACGTTGCGCGGCTTGAGGTCGCGGTGGACGATCGGCACGGCGTGCACGGCGCTGAGTACGGCGCACAGTTGCGCGGCGACGGCGACGGACCACTGCCAGGGGTAGGGCTCGTGCTCGGCGAGGTGGTCGGAGAGGTCGGCGCCGTCGACGTACTGCATGACGAGGAACAGCTCCTCGCCCTCGCTGCCCGCGTCGTGCACCGTGACCAGGCCGGGGTGGTCGACCTGTGCGGTGATCCGGCACTCGCGCACGAACCGGCGGCGCAGTTCGTCGGCCTCCGCTCCGGCCACCTTGTCGGGGCGCAGCAGCTTCACCGCCACGCGCCGGTCCAGGCGCCGGTCGTAGGCCGTCCAGACCTGTCCCATGCCGCCCTGGCCGATGAGCGTGGACAGCTCGTACCGGCCGGCGACGACGCGTCCCGCCGACACGGTCACCGTCCGCCCTGGTGGCCGCCGTCGCGGCCGTCGTGGTTGCGCAGGTAGTCGCTGAGCTCGTCGAGTTCGGCGCGGACCTGGTCGATGCGGGCGGGCGCCGGGTGGTGCTGCGGCGGTGGGGCCTGGTACGGCGGGACCGGCGCCTGCACGGGCGCGGGAGCGGGTGCCGGGGCCGGGGAGGGGGCCGGGGTGTAGGGGTACGAGGGCTGCGGGTGTCCGTATCCGGCCGCCGGTGGCGGCGGCATCGGGACGAGGTGGCCGGGGTGGGGCGGCCGCCGGTGGTGGCGGATGTCCGCGTAGAGGAAGTACCCGGCGCAGGCGCAGGCGTTGACCAGCAGGATGATCATTCCGGTGGTGCCGGCCGGGGTGCTGAAGTCGTCGGTGTCGTCGGTGGCCAGGAAGCAGAAGCTGACCACCAGGGCGGCGGCGGTCGCGGCGAAGACCCACCAGTCGCGCGGCCGCCGGCTCACGACGGCCGCGTACAGCGTCGATATCCAGGCGAGGAACCCGATGCTCAGCAGGGCCAGGGCCACGAAGAAGACGCGCAGCAGGACCAGCACCGCGGTCCGGGGGCGGCGCGGCGGCGGTGGCGGCGCATAGCCGTGGCCGTGCATGACTTCTCCTGGGGACCTGACGAGACGGACGTGCGCCGGGCGACCGGTGCGGAGTCGAGCGTATAGGCCGACACGGACAACGGGCCCCGGGTTGTACCGAACCGTTGTCGTCCTGGTCACTCGGCCCGCGCGGGCGGCTCAGCCGGGGCGACCGTGCCGTCGGTGAGCCCGTCGTACATGCCGCGCACCAACTGCTCCCCCAGGCGGCCCGCGAGCCGCAGCGCGCGCTCGAACTCGTCGAGGGCGCGGAAGCGGTCGCCGTAGCCGCGCTGGGCGTCGAGGGGCAGCCGCGGCAGCTGGAGGCGCCGCACGTCGAGACGGGTGGCGGTGGAGGCGTGGCTGCTGGCCCGCCGGTGGTTGGCGGTGCCGCGCAGGAACCCGGCGAGGAACCAGGGGTCGAGGGCGGTGGGGTCCGGGCGCAGAAGCACGAGGTTGCGCCCCAGCGCGGCGCCCGCCGTGGCGTCGTCGATCACGCGCGCGACGGAGCCGCCGCCGAGGACGGGCACGACCACGTCACCGGGTTCGGTCAGGACGGGTTCCTCGTCGGCCTCCGGGAGGGTGCCGGAGGGGCCGGTGCCGGTGAGGACGTCGTGGTCGGTGAGCAGGGGTACGCGCGCGTGGCCGCCGTTCGTCCCGGTGCGCAGGGTGAGGGCGCCGCCGCGGGCGAGTTCGCCGACGGTGGTGAGCGGACGGCGGGGCGCGGCGCTCTTGGCGGAGGGGGGCTCGGGGGTCAGTTCCGCGGTCAGCCGCAGGGTGTCGTCCAGGCGTTCGCGCACCTCCGTGAGCCGTCCGGTGTCGCCGGTGGCGCCGGGGGGCGGCAGGTGGCGGGCGGGGGCCAGGTCGACGTCGTCGTCGAGGAGTTCGATGACGGGCAGACAGCGGGCCGGCCCCGGCCGTCCGTCGAGCCGTCCGGTGCGGTCGAAGTCGCTCCAGGCGTCGAGCACGGCCTCCCGCACGGACCGCCAGTCCGGTCCGCCGCGCCCCTCACCGGCGAACTGCCCGGTGTCCGCGAGCAGGAGCCCGGGCTGTGCGGGCGCCCGCTCGGGCCGGCGCAGCACCCACAGGTGCAGGGGCAGGTTGTACGGGGGTGCCGCGCCGGCCGGCAGAGCGATCACGGCGCGCAGTGCGCCCCGGCGCAGCAGGTCGGCGCGGACCCGGCGGCCGGAGCGGCGGGAGGCCGCGGCGGGCGGCATGAGGACGACGACGGTGCCGCCGTCCCTGACCCCGGCCAGAGCGTGCTGCACCCAGGCCAGTTCGGACTCGGTGCGGGCCGGGAAGCCGTACTCCCAGCGGGGGTCGTAGGCGAGTTCGTCGTGCCCCCAGTTGCGCTCGTTGAACGGCGGATGGCACAGCGCGGCGTCGGCGCGCAGGCCGGGGCGGGCGTCCGCGCGCAGGCTGTCTCCCGCGGCGATCCGCACGGCGGCGTCCGTGCTCAGGGCGAGCCGCAGCGCGGTGAGCGCGGCCAGTACGGGGTCGCTGTCCTGGCCGTACAGCTCCTGACCGGGCCGGGCGGTGCCGGCGGCGGTGGCCGCGCGGAGCAGGGTTCCGGTGCCGCAGGCGGGGTCGAGGACCGTGCGGGCGGGGCCCGCGAGTTCCGCCATCAGCTCGGCGAGGGGGTCCGGGGTGAGGGTGTACTGCCGCGGGTTGGCGTCGAGGTGCCGGCCGAGCAGGAACTCGTAGGCCTTGCGGGCGCCCGGTCCGGCGGCGAGTTCCGCGGCGCCGCGCAGGAGCGGTGCGGAGGGGAGCAGGCTGGGGCCGGCCGGGGTGGTGACGGCACGCTCGGGGCCGGGACCGAAGCGGGCGTCGAGTACCTGGTCGAGGGCGGCGGGCAGCAGATCGGCGAGGCGTTCGTCGGAGCCGGCGCTCGCCTCCAGCCAGAGGGTCGGGCGGTCGTGGACGAGCAGGAGGGCGCAGCCGGCGTGCACCAGGGCGGCGGCCGGTCCCTCGGGGTGGCCGGCGAGTTGCTGCCAGACGCGTTCACGTGGGGGGACCTCGGCGAGTTTTCCCTGGGCGCGCAGCCAGGCCTCGACGTCGGCGAGGGCGAAGGACGGGCTGGTCTCGGTGCCGCCGACCGGTCTGGGGAAGTCCGCGTGGCGGCGGCGCCAGTTGCTGACGGCGGCCCGGCCAACGCCGGCGAGCCGGGCGATCCCGGCGGCGGTCACCTCTGTCCCGTTGTCCTGCACGGTCGGGCCCCCTCGTCCTGGTGTGTGATGCCGATCCTACCGATGCGGCGAGGCCCAGCCCGATTCACATCGTGTACTGACCACTCCACGTGAACCGTGTTGACTCGGTTCACAAGCTCTGGTCTTATTGACGCATCGGACCGGCCGAGGCGACGGGCTTCGGTTCACGGTCGACCGATCTGTCTCTGGGGAGAGGACTGACGTCATGGGGATGAAGACCAAGATCGCGCTGGGTGCCGTGGTGGGGATCGCCGTCATCGGCGCGCTGTCGGCGAACGCGGGCGACGGGGACGGCGAGGCCAAGAGCGACAACCGGACCTCGGCGAGCGCGGGCGAGAAGGCGGGCGGCGAGAAGGCGGACGGCGCGAAGACGGACGGCGCGTCCGACGCGAAGCCCGCCGAGGACAAGGCCGAGGAAAAGGCGTCCCAGGCCGAGCAGTTCAAGGCGTTCGTGCAGAAGAACGGGACGCCCAAGGAGAAGGACGCCGTCTCCCACGTCACCAAGGTGCAGGGCGCCGACGAGCAGAACGACATCCTCGACGCCGCCGACGTCTACACCGACTTCACCGGCGGCATCATGGGCGAGGGCACGGCCCCGGCCAAGCTCATCGCCTCCGCGTTCGCCGACTGGAAGGACAGCGAGAACGGCCTCGTCACGATCTACGATGCCGACGGCGAACTGCTCGGCAACGGCCAGTTCTGAGCGCCGTACCGGGCGCACTCTTCACCAAGAATCCCTGGGGGGATCCACCATGCGCCGTCGCGCGCGCCGTACCGCACTCACCGCTCTCCTGCTCGCCGCGGGCGCCACCGCCTGCCTGACCGGCTGCCAGTCGGACCAGGGGGGCGACGGCGCGTCCGACGGGGCCGCCCGGTCCGCGGCGTCCGGCGGGTCGGCGACCGCGTCGCCTGCCGCCTCCGCGCCCGGCTCGACCGCGGCTCCGGCGGAGGCGTCCGCATCGGCGTCGGCATCGGCATCGGACGAGCCGTTCGCCGGGCTGACCGGCGAGGAGATCTCCGAGCAGGCCCGGATAGCCACCACCGGGGCACGCTCACTGCACTTGACCGGCAGTGTCCCGGACGAGGAGAGCGGCGGCTCCCTGAATCTCGACGTCGCCCTGGACCGGAAGGGCGGATGCACCGGGACGATGGGCGTGGACGGCCAGGGCGAGATCGAGTTGATCAGGACCGGCGACACCCTCTACGTCAAGTTCGACAAGCAGTTCCTGCGGACCCTGGACAAGGGCGAGCCGCAGGCCGGCAACGACGCTCTGGCGGCCCTGCTGGCCGGACGGTGGACGAGCATGCCCGCCGACGGACCGGACGCGAAGGCGATGACCGGTTTCTGCGACCTGGACATGCTGCTGGACGACGGCGGGGAAGGCGGTGACGACACAGGGGCAAAGCTGACCCGCGGCAAGGTCACCACCGTCGACGGCGCCCCGGCGATCACCCTGCACGAGACGACCGGCTCGCACCGCACCACGCTGTACGTCGCCACGGAGGGCAAGCCGTTCCTGCTGCGCGTGGTGAACGGGTCCGGGCAGGAGTCCTTCTCCCTCTCCCTCACCGGGTTCAACGAGCCGGTGCCCGCCAAGGCCCCCTCCGGTGAGGTCATCGACCTGGACGGCCTGGACGACCTGGACGGGATGGCCACCTGAGCCGCAGGAGCCGGGTCCTTCACCCCCGGGCCGCGGCGACCCCGAAGCCGTCCACGTAGTCGCGGGCCCGGGCGATCAGCCCGTCGCGCACGTGGAGCACGAGGAGGCCGGGGACGGTGAACCCGGTGCGCGCGGGAGGCACCGCCCCCACGACGACGTGCTCGGCGACGATCACTCCGGGACGGGCGGTCTCGTGGACCGCGACCTCCCTGACCTCCTCCACCCGGGCGGGGCTGGCGCCCCAGGCGGCGCGGTACCCGGACCGGACGGCCTCGCGCCCCTCGAAGTGCCCGGGGAAGCCGGGCGCGGTGAACGGAAACTCGTGCACCGCGTCCACGGCGTACAGATCGGCGAGGTCGTCCGCGGACTTGTCGAGCATGGCCCGGTAGTAGCGGGCCAGCACCTCGCGCGGGGTGCGAACAGCGGGCGCGTCCGAAGGCGCCATGATGACCACTCCACTCACTCAACAACTGTTGACCCAACCACCGTAGAGCCGCACACCGGTTCGGTCAACAAGTGTTGAGCGAACGGCGGTAGAGTGGACCAGTGCCCACGCCCCACCAGTCCCGCGCAGACCGCCGCCGAGCGACCGAGGCCCGCATCCTCAACGGCGCCCGGGAGCTGTTCGCCGAGCGGGGCTTCGACCGCACCACCATCCGCGCCGTGGCGACCTCGGCGGGCGTCGACCCGGCCCTGGTCATGCAGTACTTCGGCTCGAAGCGGGAGCTGTTCACCGCGGCCGTACGGGCGGCACCCGCGCCGCCGCCGGACGCGGGCCCCGACACACTCGTCGATCAGCTGCTGGCCACGCTCGGTCTCAAGCTCGGCGGCCTGCCCGAGGGGACGCTGGCGATGATGCGCTCCATGCTCACCGACCCGGCGGCGGCCGACCACGCCCGGGCGGCGCTCGGCCGGCAGATCGACGGCATCGGCGCCGCCCTGCCCGCGGACGCGGACCCGGAACTGCGCGCGGCGCTGGTCGTCAGCACCCTGCTGGGCGTCTCCGTCGGACACCAGCTGCTCGGTCTGTCACCCCTGCGGGAGGCCTCGGCCGACCGGATCGCGGCGCTGCTCCGCCCCGCCCTCGCGGCACTGACGACACCGGCGCCGTAGCCGCGTCAGCCCTGACACTGCTTCGACATCATCGCCCGGTCCGCCTCGGTCACCGCCAGCTCGTACTTGACGGCGACCTGGGCGAAGCGGACGGCGTACGCGCACCGGACCGACTTGGCGGGCGGCAGCCAGGTGGCCGGCCCGGAGTCGCGCTTGGCGGAGTTGGCACGGCCCTCGACGGGGAGGAGGTTGAGCGGGTCGTTGGCCAGCTGCTCGCGTTTGTTCTCCGGCCAGCGCGAGGAGCCCATCTGCCAGCTGTAGGACAGCGGCACGACGTGGTCGATCTGGACCTCGCTCGCCTTCTGCTTGCGCCAGTCGATGCTCGTCCCGGTGTACGGGTCGTCCAGTGTCATCGCGATGACCACGCAGTCCGAGCCGGACTTGAAGCGGACCTCCTGGCCGTCGCGTTTGAGCAGGTCGTTGCGGGTGTCGCAGCCGTTGCGGGCGAGCGGGACGCCGTCGGCGGTGTCCATCCAGGCGTAGCCGAACTCGTCGCGGTCGTAGCCCGTCTTCGGGCCGCGCCCCTTGGTCCGCAGACCGTCGATCAGCTTGCGGGCCGTCGCCCGCGGACCGTCGCCCGCGACCGGGGCGAGACCCGGTGCCGTGCCGTCCGGGTTGTCCAGCGGGCTGACGGCGTGGCCGGCGGCGGGGGCCTCGGCGCCGCCGCCCGAGGCGGGGGCGCCGCCGTCCGCCTCCAGACCTTCGCAGCCGGTCACCAGGGCCAGGGCGAGGGCCGCCCCCGCGGCCCATCCGGTACGGATCCTGTCGTGCCGCCTCATGCGCGCCCCTCCCCTTGCCGTTCGCGGCAACCACCGTAGCGAGGGAGCGGTCCTGACCATACGGTGCCTTAGGTGGGCGTTAGTGGGCACACGAGACATATCTGTCGTACGGTCGACAGTGAGTCACGTCTCGGAAGGAGCTCTGCATGGGCATCCTCGACAAGATGAAGAGCATGGCCGGCAAGGACAAGGACAAGTCAAGGAAGATGTCCGACGCCGCCGAACGCCAGGTCAACCAGAGGACCGGCGGCAAGTACGAGAAGCAGGTCGACGCCGCGCAGCAGCAGGCCGAGGGCAAGATGGGCTTCGGGCGCGAGCAGGGCGGCGGCCGGGAGCAGCAGTAGCCGCTCCCCGCAACCCGACACGTCGACGCCGTCCACGGAACTGTCCCCGTGGACGGCGTCGACGCGTTCGGACCGCGGGCGGCTGGACGGGCCACCGGCGGCGCGCCTGGGTGGCCGGGCCGCGGCTGAACAGGCCACCGGGGGCGCGCCTCCGCGGCCGGGCCGCGGCTGAACGGCCCCTTCGCGGCCGGGCCGGGGCTTCGGCTGCTACGACCCCAGGATCGAGGTGAGGAACTCGCCCACCCAGCCGAGCAGTTCCCGCCCGACCAGCGGCTTGCCGCCCACCTTCGCGGTCTTGGGGCGCGGTACCAGCACCTGGTGCGTGCCCGGCTTGATGACGCTGCCGGGGTAGAGCCGCTTGAGCCTCAGCTCCTGGGACTCGCGCAACTCCACCGGCGCGAACCGGATGTTGGTGCCCTGGAGCACGATCTCGCCGACGGCGCACGCCCGCGCGAGCATGCGCAGGCCCGCGACCAGCAGCAGGTTCTCCACCGGCTCGGGCAGCTTGCCGTACCGGTCGACGAGTTCCTCGCGTACGGCCCTGATGTCCTCCTCGCTGTTGGCGGAGGCGATGGACCGGTACGCCTGGAGGCGCAGCCGCTCGCCGGGGGCGTAGTCGTGCGGGACGTGCGCGTCGACGGGCAGCTCGATCTTGACCTCCAGCGGCGGCTCCTCCTCCACACCGCCCTCCAGGGAGGCCCGGTAGTCGGCGACGGCCTCGCCGACCATGCGTACGTACAGGTCGAAGCCGACGCCGGCGATGTGGCCGGACTGCTCGCCGCCGAGCAGGTTGCCCGCGCCGCGGATCTCCAGGTCCTTCATCGCCACGTACATGCCCGCGCCCATCTCGGTGTGCTGGGCGATGGTGGCGAGCCGCTCGTGCGCGGTCTCCGTCAGGGGCTTCTCAGGCGGGTACAGGAAGTAGGCGTAACCGCGCTCGCGGCCGCGCCCGACCCGGCCGCGCAGCTGGTGGAGCTGGCTGAGGCCGAAGTTGTCGCCGCGCTCGACGATGAGGGTGTTGGCGTTGGAGATGTCGATGCCGGACTCGACGATGGTCGTGGAGACCAGCACGTCGAACTTCTTCTCCCAGAAGTCGACGACGACCTGCTCCAGGGCCTGCTCCGACATCTGGCCGTGGGCGGTGGCGATGCGCGCCTCGGGGACAATCTCGCGGAGCTTGGCCGCCGCGCGGTCGATGGACTCGACGCGGTTGTGGATGTAGAAGACCTGGCCCTCGCGCAGCAGCTCGCGGCGGATGGCGGCGCCGATCTGCTTGTGCTCGTAGGGGCCGACGAAGGTCAGCACCGGGTGCCGCTCCTCCGGCGGGGTGGTGATCGTGGACATCTCGCGGATGCCGGTGACCGCCATCTCCAGGGTGCGCGGGATGGGGGTCGCGGACATGGTGAGCACGTCGACGTTGGCGCGCAGCTTCTTGAGCTGCTCCTTGTGCTCGACGCCGAAGCGCTGCTCCTCGTCGACGATGACCAGGCCGAGGTCCTTGAACTTCGTCTCGGAGGAGAACAGGCGGTGGGTGCCGATGACGATGTCCACCGAGCCCTCGCGCAGCCCCTCCAGGGTCGCCTTCGACTCGGTGTCGCTCTGGAAGCGGGACAGCGCCTTCACGCTCACCGGGAACTGGGCGTAGCGCTCGCTGAACGTCCCGAAGTGCTGCTGCACCAGCAGGGTGGTGGGGACCAGCACGGCGACCTGCTTGCCGTCCTGAACGGCCTTGAAGGCGGCGCGGACCGCGATCTCCGTCTTGCCGTAGCCGACGTCTCCGCAGATCAGGCGGTCCATCGGGACCGTCTTCTCCATGTCGTCCTTGACCTCGGCGATGGTGGTGAGCTGGTCCGGGGTCTCCGCGTAGGGGAAGGCGTCCTCCAGCTCGCGCTGCCAGGGGGTGTCCGCGCCGAACGCGTGGCCGGGCGCCGCCATCCGCGCGCTGTAGAGCTTGATCAGGTCGGCGGCGATCTCCTTGACCGCCTTCTTGGCGCGGGCCTTGGTCTTGGTCCAGTCGGCGCCGCCGAGGCGGTGCAGGGTGGGGGCCTCGCCGCCGACGTACTTGGTGATCTGCTCCAGCTGGTCGGTGGGGATGTACAGCCGGTCGCCGGGCTGGCCGCGCTTGGCGGGGGCGTACTCCACGACCAGGTACTCGCGGGTGGCGCCCTGGACGGTGCGCTGCACCATCTCGATGTAGCGGCCGACGCCGTGCTGCTCGTGGACGATGTAGTCGCCCGTCTCCAGGGTGAGCGGGTCGATGGTCTTGCGACGCCGGGCGGGCATCCGGGCGCCCTCGCGCCCGGCGGCCTTCTGGCCGGTCAGGTCGGTCTCGGTGAGCACGGCCAGCTTGAGGGCCGGGTCGACGAAGCCGTGCTCGACGGACCCGCAGGAGACGTGCACGACGGAGGGGCTGAGCGTGTCCAGGTCGTGGTCCAGGCGGGCCGCGATGCCCTCGCCGCCGAGGACCTCGACGGTGCGGGACGCGGGGCCGTGCGCCTCGGTGACGTAGACCGCGCGCCAGCCGTCGGCGAGCCAGCCCTTGGTGTCGGCCAGCGCCCTGGCGGTGTCGCCCCGGTAGGTCTCGGGGGCGTGCATGCCGAGCTTGAGGGTGTCGGCGTCGTCCAGCGCGTCGTCGGCGGCGAACGGCGACACCGACCACCACATCATGCCCAGCTCGCGGGCCCGCTCCCGGACGTCGGCGATGGACCACAGGGAGGCCGCGTCGACGTCGATCGGCGCCTCGCCGCCGCCCGCCGTGGCCGCCCAGGAGGCCTGGAGGAACTCCTGCGACGTCGCCACCAGGTCGGCGGCCCGGGTGCGCACCCGCTCCGGGTCGCAGACCAAGGACATCGAGCCCTGGGGCAGCACGTCCAGGAGCAGCTCCATGTCGTCCACGAGGACCGGGGCCAGGGACTCCATGCCCTCCACGGCGATGCCCTCGGCGATCTTCCCGAGCAGTTCGCCCAGCTCCGGGTGTTCCTCGGCGAGGGCGGCGGCCCGCTCGCGCACGTCCTGGGTCAGCAGCAGCTCGCGGCAGGGCGGGGCCCACAGGCCGTGTTCGGCGACCTCCAGGGAACGCTGGTCGGCGACCTTGAAGTACCGGATCTCCTCGACGTCGTCGCCCCAGAACTCGACCCGGAGCGGATGCTCCTCGGTCGGCGGGAAGACGTCCAGGATGCCGCCGCGCACGGCGAACTCGCCGCGCTTCTCGACCAGCTCGACCCGCGCGTACGCCGCTGCCGCGAGCGCTTGGACGACCTCCTCGAGGTCGGCGCTCTGCCCGCTGCGCAGGGCCACCGGCTCCAGGTCGCCGAGCCCCTTGACCTGCGGCTGGAGCACGGAGCGCACGGGGGCGACGACGACGGAGACCGGGCCGGTCTCGGGGTCGTCGGGCCGGGGGTGGGCCAGGCGCCGCAGGACGGCGAGGCGGCGGCCGACGGTGTCGCTGCGGGGGCTGAGCCGCTCGTGCGGGAGGGTCTCCCAGGACGGGTACTCCACGATGCCCTCGGGCGGCAGCAGGGAGCGCAGCGCCGCCGCCAGGTCCTCCGCCTCGCGTCCCGTCGCCGTCACCGCCAGCACCGGGCGGCCCGTCTCGCGGGCCAGGGCGGCGATCGCGAAGGGGCGGGCGGCGGGGGGGCCGACCAGGTCGACGTGCATGCGGTTGCCGTCTGCGGCCGCCGAGATCGCTTCCGCGAGGGCGGTGTCCTTGACGACGGCGTCGAGCAGACCGTGCAGGCTCATTGAAGGGGCGCTTCCGTCCTGGGGTGGGACAACACGAGTAACCCGACTCCGCAAGGGCCGGGGGTGTCCAGGTTACGTCGGTCTGCGCGGCGGCGTCGGAGCTGTGGATGACGCCGGGTAGGTGGTGGGCCGGCACCCCCGTTGCCGTACCAGGGGGCTCCGCCCCCTGGACCCCCGCCCCTGCGCCCACCCCACCACCCGACTCGGTCGGCTGAAAAGCGAACGCCTGGGGTGACGGACGACTCGGGGACGGAATCCGCGACCGCCCCGGCCTCAAACGTGAGAGACGGCTGGCTCGGGGGCGCAAGCCGTGACCGCCCCCGGCCCCAGGAGTGACGAACGACTCGGGGACGGAAACCCTGACCGCCCCGACCGCAAACCTGACGGACGACCCGGGGAGGGAAGGGAGCGGAGAACGCGGCGCTCTGGCCTCGGGTGCGAAAGGGCCCGGCGCCTTCGTCCCTCTGGGACGTCGGCGCCGGGTCCTCCCCCGCAACCCCCGTGTGCGGTGGCTCTCGGGCCCCTCGGGCCTCTCGGGTCGGGTGCTACTCCGTCGCGATGGCGTTCAGGACGTTCATGCGGCCTGCCCGGAAGGCCGGGACCAGGGCGGCGAACAGGCCCACGAAGGCCGAGCCGATGAAGACCCCGATGATCGTCGGCCAGGGAATGTCCAGGACGTTCAGACCCTCCAGGGCGAGCAGCCTCTGGGCCGTGGCGCCCCAGCCCATGCCCAGGCCGAGGCCGAGCAGGGCACCGAAGAGGGCGATGACGACGGACTCCATGCGGATCATGCGGCGCAGCTGGCGGCGGGAGAGGCCGATGGCCCGCATCAGGCCGATCTCCCGAGTCCGCTCGACCACCGACAGCGCCAGGGTGTTCACCACGCCGAGGACGGCGACGATGATCGCCAGGGCGAGCAGGCCGTACACCATGTTCAGCAGCTGGCCGATCTGGTCCTTCAGCTCCTGCTTGTAGTCGGTCTGGTCGGCCACCTGGTACTGCGGGTAGGCGTCCAGCGACTTCTTCAGCGCGGCGTAGGCCTGGTCGGACTGGCCGTCCTCCGCCTTGGCGAACATGATCATGTTCGGCGGGACATTCTCGGCCGGCAGGTACTTCCGCATCGTCTCGATGCTGATGTACCGGGCGCCCTGGTCGATGGCCACGTCGTCGCTGGTGATCGCGGCGACCTTCAGCTTCGCGGTCTCGCCGCCCTTGAAGGCGACGGAGAGGGTGTCGCCGACGTGCACACCGTGCTTGGCGGCGTAGTCCGAACCGACCGACATCGCGTCGGTGCCGTAGGCGGCGGAGAGCTTGCCCTCCGTCGTCGCGCGGCGCACGTCCTCGGCGTAGGTCGGGTCGGCGGCCGTGATGCCGTCGTCGTCCGTCTTGCCGTCGGGCGAGGTCAGCGTGGCGTCGAGCACCTTGTAGCGGGTGACGTGCTCCAGGCCGGGCGTGTCGGTCATGGCCTTCTCGGCCTGCGGCACGATCCGCTGGTTGCCCTGGACGATGAAGTCGGCGCCGACCGTCTTGTCCAGCTCGCTGGTGGCCGAGGCGACCATGGAGGAGCCGACGACGGACAGGCAGGCGACCAGCGCGAGGCCGATCATCAGGGCGGCGCCGGTGGCTCCGGTGCGGCGCGGGTTGCGCAGGGCGTTGCGCTCGGCCAGGCGGCCCACGGGGCCGAAGGCCCGCAGCAGCACCGCGCTGATCACCCGCACCACGAAGCCGGCCAGCAGCGGACCGATGACGACGAAGCCGATGAGGGAGAGCACGATGCCCGCGCCGAGCATCATCGAACCGTCGGTCGCCTTGTCGGCGGAGGCGGCCGTGAGCAGGGCGGCGACGCCGGCGCCGGTGAGCACCAGGCCGATCAGGCCGCGTATCCAGCCGGCCTTGGCGTCGGCCGGCGTACCGGCGTCGCGCAGGGCGGCCATCGGGGAGATCTTGCCGGCCCGGCGGGCGGGCAGGTAGGCGGCCAGGACGGTGACCACGACGCCGAGGATGAGGCCGGTCACCGGGGTCGCCGTCTTGATGGTCAGGTCGTCGGTGGACAGGTTCATGCCCGCCGCAGACATCAGCTTCATCAGGCCGATGGCGATGCCGACACCGGCCGCGACGCCGAGGACCGAGCCGACGACGCCGAGGAGGAGCGCTTCGACCAGCACCGAGCGGTTGACCTGCCGGCGGGAGGAGCCGATGGCCCGCATCAGGCCGATCTCGCGGGTGCGCTGGGCGACCAGCATGGAGAAGGTGTTGATGATCAGGAAGATGCCGACCAGGAACGCGATCCCGGCGAAGCCGAGCATGGCGTACTTGATGACGTTCATGAACTCGCCGACATCCTCGCGGCCCTCGTCGGACGCCTCCTTGGCCGTCTGGATCTTGAACGTGCCGTCGCCCAGCGCCTGGGAGACGTTCCCCTTGAGCTGCGCGTCGGTGACACCGGACGCGGCGGTGACGTTGAACTGGCTGAACCGGTCCGCGCCGCCGAGCAGTTCACGCTGGGCGGTGGGGGTGTCGAAGTAGACGACCGCGGCACCGGGGTTGGTCACGGTGAAGGAGGCGATACCGACGATCTTCGCCTTGAAGTCGCCGGTCTGCGCGATGGTGC
The DNA here is from genome assembly GCF_002188365.1 of Streptomyces sp. CS113. Taxonomy (NCBI): domain Bacteria; kingdom Bacillati; phylum Actinomycetota; class Actinomycetes; order Kitasatosporales; family Streptomycetaceae; genus Streptomyces; species Streptomyces sp. CS113. The sequence continues at coordinate 5,137,641 of NZ_KZ195574.1, read as the reverse complement.
GCAGCTCGTCGCCGATCTTCAGGTCGTGCTTGTCGGCGGTGTCGGAGTCGACCATCGCCTCGGTCGGGCCGCGCGGGGCGTGGCCCGAGGTGATCTCCATGGACCGCAGGTCGTTCTTGGTCCAGTTCCCGGCGATGGTCGGGGCGCCGCTGGTGGCCCCCACGTTGTCGTTGTCGGCGTTGACGACGGTCACGTTCATCGAGGCGACCGAGCCCTCGACGGACTCCACGCCGTCGACCGAGCGGATCTTCTCCAGTGTGGACGCCGGCAGCGACTCGGGCACCCCGCTCTGCGGGGTGTCCTCGGCCTTGGCGTCCTTCGGGGACACCGTCACGTCGGACGAGGTGGTGGCGAAGAGCTTGTCGAAGGTGGTGTTCATCGTGTCGGTGAACACCAGGGTGCCGCACACGAACGCCACCGACAGCAGCACCGCCACCGCCGAGAGCGCCATGCGGCCCTTGTGCGCGAAGAAGTTGCGCATCGAGGTCTTCACGACGGTCATGACGTGCGCCCCCGCGCGTCGAAGTCCTTCATGCGGTCGAGGACGGCTTCGGCGGTGGGCTGGTACATCTCGTCCACGATCCGGCCGTCGGCGAGGTACAGCACCCGGTCCGCGTAGCTGGCAGCCACCGGGTCGTGGGTGACCATCACGATGGTCTGGCCCAGTTCGGTGACCGAACGGCGCAGGAAGCCGAGCACTTCGGCACCCGCGCGCGAGTCCAGGTTCCCGGTCGGCTCGTCACCGAAGATGATCTCGGGGCGGGCGGCCAGGGCCCGCGCCACCGCGACCCGCTGCTGCTGGCCGCCGGAGAGCTGGGTGGGCCGGTGCTTGAGCCGCCCGGCGAGCCCCACGGTCTCCACGACGCGGTCCAGCCACGCGCGGTCGTACTTGCGGCCGGCGATGTCCATGGGCAGCGTGATGTTCTCGATCGCGTTGAGCGTCGGGAGCAGGTTGAACGCCTGGAAGATGAAGCCGATCCGGTCCCGGCGCAGCTGCGTGAGCTTCTTGTCCTTCAGGCCGGTGATCTCGGTCTCGTCCAGGTAGATGCTGCCGCTGGTCACCGTGTCGAGGCCGGCCAGGCAGTGCATCAGTGTGGACTTGCCGGACCCCGAGGGGCCCATGATCGCGGTGAACTGGCCGCGCGCGATGTCCACGTCCACGTGGTCGAGGGCGACCACCCGGGTCTCGCCCGATCCGTAGGCCTTCACGACCTGCCGCGCTCGCGCGGCAACGGCCGTACGCCCTCCAGTGCTCCCGTGCGTGGGAATACTTACGGCCGATGTCATGTCAAGTCTCCTATGTCGGTCATCGAGTGAGCCGCCGGTGCCCCGACCGTCGTGGTGTGGGTGCTGTCCTGCGGGTGCTGCCCTGCGGGTGCCGCGCTGCTGTCTCGAAGAGTCTGGCCGGAACCGGGGGTCGACCGCGCTGGTGTTCAGCGCAGTCTTCTACTGAGGAAAACCCCACCCCCGTGGCTCCGGTTCACCGCCCCCCAGCGGTGTAAAGCCAGACTAAGGACGCCACCCGGCCCGTCTCGTCCTCCGTCGGTACGAACCCTCCCCGACCCCTAGTACGGAGGTACCCCTAGGGGCAGTCCACCCTTCGGTGGAGCGGACCTCAGGGTCGGCCTCCACCCTCAGACGCATCGAGCGTCCGCCCTCACGCGGCGTCAGGAGCAAGCGACCACCCCAGCCACTTGGGCACGCGGGCACCCAGCCCCTTGGGCACGCGCACATACCGACCGACCAGTTCGGCCAAAACGCAGCGTGCCGCCTAACCCGCGAGTAACGTGCGTGGCTCCCCACCCCCCACCTCCTGCGGTCCGCCGCTCGGACCCAAGCCGCGCAAGGAGAACCGGGATGACCTACGACCCGTCCCCGTCGCACCGGCACCACCCACCACCACCGCCACCACCCTCGTACCCCCCGAGGTCCCACACCCACCGCGCGCCCCACCGCGCGCCCCACCGCGCGCCCCGCCGGGACCCGCTGGGGCACCACAGCGACCTGCGGATCCTGCGCGGCGCCTACCGCTGGCAGCGGCGCACCGCGACGCTCACCGCGCTCGGCTACTTCACGCTGTTCCTGGTCCTGTCCGCGTACGCGCCCGGGCTGATGACCGGCACCGCCGTCGCCGGACTGCCCACCGGGCTGCTGCTCGCGCTGGCCCAACTCCCCGTCACCTGGCTGGCGATCGCGCTGTACGAGTACACCGCCCGGCGCCGCGTCGATCCGCTCGCGGACCGCATCCGCCAGGAGGCCGCACTGGACGCCCGGCGGGAGGCGGGACGGTGACGGAGTTCAGCGGCAACGCCCAGACGATGTCCCTGGTCGGCTTCACCGCCGTCGCCACCGTCACGCTGCTGCTGTGCGTGATGACCGGCCCCGACCGGGACGACCTCGACGAGTTCTACACCGGGTACGGCTCCCTGTCCCCGATGCGCAACGGCCTCGCGATCGCCGGCGACTACATCTCGGCGGCCTCCGTGCTCGGCACGGGCGGTGTCATCGCCCTCTTCGGCCACGACGGCGTCGTGCTGGCGCTCAGCACCGCGCTGTCCCTGATGCTGCTGATGTTCCTGCTGGCCGAACCGCTGCGCAACGCGGGCCGGTTCACGATGGGCGACGCGCTCGCCCGCCGGATGCCGGGGCGCGCCGTCCGCGTGACGGCCTGCGCCGTGACCCTCGCGGCGCTGCTGCCGCTGATGCTGGTGCAGCTCGCGGGCACCGGCCAGCTGCTCGCGTTCGTCCTCGGCTTCTCCGGCGCGGCGCTGGAGACCGGCTGCATCATCGGCCTGGGCGTGCTGATGATCGGTTACGCGGCGATCGGCGGCATGAAGGGCACCGCCCTCATCCAGATCCTCAAGATCGTGATGCTGCTCGGCTCGGGCCTGGTGGTCGCCGCACTGATCCTGCACCGCTTCGACTGGGACCCGGGCGCGCTGTTCGACGCGGCGGCGGACAACAGCGGCGCGGGAGCGGCGTTCCTGAACTCCGGGCTCCAGTTCGCGGGCGGACCCCACCCGGACGCGGACATGATCTCCTCGCAGCTCACCGTCGTCCTCGGCGGCGCCTGCCTCCCGCACGTCACCATGCGCATGTACACCGCCTCCTCCGCCCGCCAGGTACGCCGCTCGATGTCCTGGGCGGTCTCCTCAGTGGCGCTGTTCGTGCTGGTCGTCACGGTGATCGGCTTCGGTGCGACGGCGCTGGTGGGGCGGTCGGTCATCGCCGGGATCGACCCGCAGGGCAACACCGCCTACCTGCTGGGGTCGCAGGCCGCCTTCGGCGCGCGGGTCTCCACCGCGGAAACGTTCCTCTTCACCACCGTCACCACGGCCGTCTTCCTCACCCTGCTCGCCTCCGTCGGCGGCATGATCCTCGCCTGCGCCAACTCCCTGGCCCACGACGTCTTCGCCACCCGCGTGCAGGAGATGTCACCGCGCCGCGAGATGACCCTGGCCCGCGTCTCCGCCCTGGCCGTCGGCGTCCCCGCGATCGCCCTGGCCACCCTCGTCCAGCACCGCAGCCTCCAGCCGCTGGTGACCCTGTCCTTCTGCCTGGGCGCCTCGGCCATCGCCCCCGCCCTGGTCTACGGCCTCTTCTGGCGCCGCTACACCCGCGCCGGACTGCTCTGCACCCTGATCGGGGGTTCGCTGGCCGTACTGCTGCTGATGCCGGGCACCAACCTCGTCTCCGGCTCCCCGGTCTCCGCCTTCCCCGAGGCCGACTTCAACTGGTTCCCGTTCACCACGACCGGCCTGGTCTCCATCCCGCTGGGCTTCGCCTGCGGCTGGCTCGGCACGATGCTCTCCGGCCGGCGCAAGGCGCAGGAGCAGCGCCGGCACTACGAGGCGGTGGAGGGCTGGATCCTGGCGGGGGCGGTCCGCAGAGGAGACTGACGGCGAGCCCCCGGCGCAAGGGTCCCCGGTGTCACTCCACCGCACGCCCCGTCAGCGAATGGAGGTTGCTGCGCACCGAGGCCATGTGGGCCTGGAGTTCGTCCCACCGCTCCCCGTGCTCGCGCAGCACCCGTTCCGTGTCGCGGGCGATCCGCTCCTGACGCACCCGGGCCTCGGCGACCACCTCGGCCGCCCGGGCCCGGGCCTCCTCCTGCCGCCGCCCGGCCGCCTCTCCGGCGTCCGCCAGCTCCTGTTCCGCGGCGCGCACCTCCTGCTCGGCACGGGCCACCGACTCCTCGTGACGGGCGTCCAGGGTCCGCGCCCGCTCCTCCTCGGCCCGCTCGGCGGCGGCCGCCCGCTCGGCCAGCTCCCGGCTCTGCTCGGCGAGCATTCCGGCGGTGCGCCTGCGCATCTCGCGCAGCGCGGAGAGTGCCTCGGCCCGCGCCGCCCGCACCTCGCGCCGCGCCCCGATCCGCGCCTCGTCGGCCTCCGCGCGCGCCGCGAGCAGCCGCTGCCGGGCCCGTTCGTCCGCCTCCGCGCGTACGGCGTCGGCATGCGCCTGCGCCGCGTCCCGCACTGCGGCCGCGTACGCCCTCGCGTCCTCCATCAAGCCGTCCGCCGCACTCCGCGCCCCCTCCCGCACCGCCTCGGCCTCCTCCTCGCCGAGCCGGAACAACTTCCGCGCGCGCTCCCCCAACGCCTGGTAGTCCTGCGCGGTGAGCTGTGCGACCACGTCCCGCAGGTCCTCCAGGTCCTCCTCCATCTCCCGGGCCAGCACGGTGAGCCGGGCGGCCCGCTCCCAGGCCGCGTCGCGGTCCTCGGACAGGGCCGCGACACGCTCCTCCACCTGCTCGGGACGGTAGCCGCGCTCGCGCCCGCGTACGGTCACGAAGCCGTGGGGAGACGCCGAGGCGCTGCTCATGCTCATCACACCCCTGTGGTGAACCTGCCGCACTAAATGGACTTAACCGACTTTATGGATCGGAAGTAAGCCCTCATAATGCGACACACCGCACACGAAGGGCGGGGACCGGCCGTCCCGCAGGTCGACCGGGCCCCGCCCGTCGGGTACGTCAGCGGCGCCGGCGCCTCACAGCAGCCCGTCCCACATCTGCTCCAGCAGCACCGACCACCAGCTCTCCGGCGACCCGAGCGCCGCCGGGTCCAGCGCGGCCAACTGCGCCTGGAAGTCCACCGTCCAGCGGCCCGCCTGCTCCTGGTTCAGACCGAACCTGAGCCGCCACATCCGGCCCAGCAGCGCCAGGCAGCGGGCGAACTCCGGCAGCCCCGAGTTCACGAACTGCGGCGGCACGGGCGCACCGCCCGGACCCGCCTCCACCGGAACCGCCACGATGGCCGCCGTCCCGTACTGCACACAGATCGCCCGGCCGAAGTCGCTGCCCACGACGAGGTACGACCCCGCGTCCGAGGCCGGCTGCACCCCGCGCTCGGCCGCCAGCTCCGCCAGCGTCGGCACCGGGCGCCCCGGCTGGGCCTGCGCCCAGAAGAACGGGCCCATGTCCATCGGCAGCCCCGCGGCCACCAGCGTGTGCGCCACGACCGGCGGCACCCCCTGCCGGGACACCGCCGCCTGCTCGAACCGGAAGACACCCGGACCGAACGCGCCGGCCAGCTCCTGCCCGACGGCCTCCGGCGGAACCGGCGGCGCCGGCTGCACCTGCGGCAGCGGAGCACGCACCGGCGCGGGCCGCGCGGGCCCGTCGGCCACCTGGTGCAGCTCGCCCTGGTGCGCCAGCAGTTGCCGCATGCCCTGCTGCCGGCTCGCGTGGTCCAGGCCGTACGGCGCGATCGAGGTGATCCGCGCCTGCGGCCACTGCTCCCGGATCATCCGCGCGCAGTACGCGCCCGGCAGCTCGCAGGACTCCAGCTCGGTGTGCAGCTCCAGCACCTGGTCCGGCGGCACGTTCATGGCACGCAGCTCGTGGAAGATCTGCCACTCCGGGTGCGGCGTCCCCGGCGCGGAACGCCGGATCAGCTGCTGCTCGGACCCGTCCTGGGCCCGGTAGCGCAGTACGGCCTGGTAGCCGGGGCCGACGGTCGGCAGACCGGCGGGCTGCGGCGGATAGCCGTACGCCGGCGGCGGACCGGGCACGGGCTGCCCGGGCGGCGGCGGTACGGCACCGGGCGGCGGCGGAGGCGCGCCGATGCCGCCGGGACCGCCCAGGGAGGGCGCGGCCAGCACGGTCTGCGCGTGGTGCACGGCACCGCCCGCACCGCCCGCGGACCCCTGCGGCCCCGGCGCACCGGGCGCGGCCGGAGGGGGCGGCGGCGTACCCGGCCCGGACGGCGCACCGGGCGCGCCGGGAGCCCCAGGAGCCCCCGGAGCCGCGGGCGCACCGGGAGGCCCGGGCGGACCGGGCGGGTTCGGCGGGCCGGGCGGACCGGGAGGCTGCGGGGCACCGCCGCCCGTCCGGCCCGGGTCGGCCAGCATCGTGGCGGCGTGGTGCATCCCGCCCGGCGGCGTCCCACCCGGCACACCGGGCGCGCCAGGCGCACCAGGCGCACTCGGCGGAGGCGGCGTACCCGGCGCGCCCGCACCGCCCGGAGGCGGCGGGGTGCCCGGAGCACTGGGCGGCGGCGGGGTCCCCGGACCACCGGGACCTCCCGGGCCCTCGGGACCCTCCGGGCCGAGGGACGACACCAGCTGCGTCGGCACGTAGCCACCGGCCGGGGCACCCGGCGCGGGAGTCCCCGGCGGCGGGGGCGTGCTCCCCGGACGCGCACCCGGCACACCCGGCGCGCTCGGCGGAGGCGGCGTGGACGCACCACCGCCACGGCGGGGCGGAGGCGTCGCCTTGCTGGTCGCGGCGTCGGCGATGTCCCCGGCGTTCGACGCGAGCGGCCCGGACGGCGCGGCGAACGCCCCCGAACCGGCGGACGGCCCGGCCACGGGCGGTACCGGAGCCGCGGGCGGGGCAGCGGGCGGTACCGGGGCCGAGGGCGGCGGCGTCCCCGCGCCCGCACCCGCGGGCGCACCCGGCATACCGGGCACACCAGGCGCACCGGACGCGTTCGGGTCGCCGATCGCCGGCGAGAGCGCCGTCGGCGGAAGCCGGCTGCCGCCCGACATCAGCGCCGTCTTGGCGTCCGGCGTCGTGGACGGCGGCGGCGTGTCGTCGTCGGTACCGCTCAGCGGCGGCGCGAACACGGTCTGGGGCAGCGGCACGGAACGGTCCTCACCGGCGTCCGCGTTGGTGTCCGTCCCCGCCCAGGGCGTCGCCCCGGCAGGCGCACCCGGCGCGCTCGGGACACCCGGCGCACTCGGCGCACCGGACGCACCGGACGCACCCGCGCCCGCACCGGAGCCACCGGCGCCCGTCCCGGAGCCATCGGCGCCCGCGGCCGGCCACGCGGCGCCGCTCCCGGCCCCGGACGAGCCACCCGCCGACGCGGCCGGGGACGCGGACGCCGGCGCCGCGGGCGCCGACGGCACCCCGGCCTGCGTCCCGGGCAGCGCGGTCCCCGCACCCCCGGCACCTCCGGTGTCACCGCCCCCCTCGTCGCCCCGCCGGCGATCCGGAATGCCGATCCGGTCCGCCGCCTCCTGCAACCACTCCGGCGGACTCAACAAGAACGACGTCTGGTTCAGGTCCACCCGCGCCGCGGGCGCCGGAGCCGCCGCCTCCGCCTCGTCGGGACGGCCGTACTCCTCCTCGTACCGGCGGATCACCTCGCCCACCGGGAGCGAGGGCCACAGCGTCGCCTCGCCACTGTCCCGGGCGATCACCAGCCGCTGCGCACCCCCGTCCGAACGCGGCCCGTCCACCCGGTCCTCGGCCCACACCACGAATCCGAGGTCGAACTCCCGCACCCGCACCTCCCGGTGCTGGTACGCCGGCAACTCGCCGTTGACCCACTCCTCCGCGCGCTCCTGCGCCTGCGCGAACGTCACCATCGCCAGCTCACTCCCCTACCGACGCCGACACGGGCACCGCACGCGCGAAACCGCCGTCCACCATCAGATTCGCCACCGTCTCCAGCTCCGGCGGAGAACCCGCCAAGCGCGACAGGAACGCGTCGAAATCCGCACCGCAGGGCAGCAGCAGCCGCTCCACCCGATCCGCCGGCGGCCACGACGGATCCACGTCCCGCACGTCGTCGTAGGCGCAGAACCACACCGAACCGATCCGCTCGCCCTTCACCTTCACCGCGAGCAGACCGCCCTGGACGAACGCGACGCCCAGATAGTCCTTCGTCAGGTGGTCCCGCAGACACTTGTTCACATAGACCAGGTCGTTGACCGCCGCCTCCTCACGCACCGTGAAGAACGGCTGGTCCACCAGCAGCCCCAGCTCCGCGTCGAGCGCCGTACCCACCGGCGCACACCCGCCCGCCGCCTTCAGGAACGACCGGTACGCACCCGGCAGCCGGTACCCGAGGTCCTCCTCGACCCCCTGCACCTGCTGCTCCGTGACCGCCACACCCGACTTCGGCAGACCGAAGTGCGCCGGACGCGTCTCCTGCAACGGCCGCGTACCGCGCTTGCCCTGGTCCACCACCGCCGTCGAGATCCCACCGTGGTGCCGCAGCAGCGCCTTCACCTCGACCGGCACCAGCTCCATCCGCCGCGAACCCGCCACGTGGTGCCACGTCCAGCCGTGCGGCGTCGCCACCGCCGGCACGGTGTCCCACAGCTCGTGCCCCGACGCCGACAGAGCCGCGTTCGCCGACACGTAGTCCGTCAGCCGCAACTCGTCGACCCCGAACCCCTCCGGCGGATCCGCGATCTCCGCGATCGCACGCGCGTACGGCGAGAAGTCGGGGTAACCACCCGCGTCCACCCGTACCCCTCTCGGGTGACGTGCCGCCCGCACCGGATCCGGGAAATGCACGACCTGCCCGGCATAGGCCGCGTTCGGCGGCGCGGCTGCTTGCCCGAGCCGACCTGTCGTCATGGCGGTTGCCCCCTGCGGCGTCTGTCTGCTGCCAGATCCGTCTGATCTGCCTGCACTGTCTGGATGCACCGCGTGCGAGCGCGGTGCCGACAGCCTATGCGGTACGGCAAGAGGGGTCACCGGCACCGGACCCCGCACCCGGCACCCGAGACCCCCACTTCCGTGACCAGCCGTCACCCTCCCGTGACCCACCGCCCATACCCGGGCGTGTCGCCCCGCCCCAGCTTCCGCAGCAGCCACCCGATTTGGCACTCTGTGACCTTCGGGGGGATGCTCAGGAGGGGAAGACGATCATGAGTGCGACACAGACGGGACCCGACACCGGGCGGTCCGGCGACCCCCGCCGCGGCGACCCCCGCATCGGCTGGAGCAGCACCGACGCCCAGCAGACCCCCATCCTCCGGCACCGCCGCGACGGCATACTCCCGACCGTCGCCGCCGCCCTCTCCGTACGCGGCACCACCCTCACCGGCACCGCCACACGCGCCGACACTCCCCCCGCCCTGCACCACCTCGTACAGGACTTCCTCGACACCCTCACCAGCGGCCAACGAGACCGCTACACCGGCCGCTGCGCCGAGACGATCCTCATCTCACGCCATCTGGCCACCGCCGACGCCGCCCGCAGCAAACGCGCCGCACGCAAACCCATGACCAACGGCGAAGCCCGCAAAGCGCTCAAACACGCCAAACTCACCACCCGCCGCATCCGCGAGGACGGCGACCCCCTCCACGGCGCCTTCGCCGCCCCGTGCCGCGCCTGCACCGCCCTCAGCGCCCACTTCGGCGTCCGCGTCGTCGACCCCGCGACGGAGAAGGACTGACCGAGCAGCTCGAACAGATCGAGCCGAACCAGCCGACCGACACGAACCAAGGGCCGATGCAAGCCGACCGCACCTCCACCACCCGCTTCCCCGTCCCCGTCGACGCCGCACTGCGCGACGCCGGCTGGCAACCCGGACGCTGGGACATCAAGCAGGCCGAGATCTGGGCCGACACCCTGCGCGACCACACCTCACCCGCAGGCCACCGCCACACCGTCTTCCCCGCCGCCGTCGAGGCCTGGGCCGAATTCGGCGGCCTCCACATCGCACCCACCGGACCCGGCCGCCAGCTCGCCCCCGCCACCCTCCACCTCGACCCGCTGCACGGCCTCCACATGGCCCGCACCCTCGGCGACCTCGGCCGCGCCCTCGACACCCACACCTGCCCGCTCGGCACCGAAACCGACAGCCAGGCCCTCATCGCCATCGACGCCGAAGGCCGCGTCTACGCCCTCGACCACACCGGCGACTGGTACCTCGGCCCCACCATCGACACCGCCCTCGCCACCCTTGTCGCCGGCACCCAGCCGGCCCGGCTCACCGTCACCGGCTGACGCGACGGGCACAACAGCGGCACGGCGCGACCACGGCAGCACGACGGCACGACGGCACGGCAGCACGACGGCAAGCGGAACGACGGCACAGCAGGACGGCGACCCCGCGGCACGGCGCGACCACGGCGGCCCAGCCGCACGGCTACGACGCCGGAATCACCGCCGACACCCGAAAACCCCCCGCGTCGGTCGGCCCCGACACGAACACCCCGCCCAGCGCGGCCACCCGCTCCTTCATCCCCACCAGCCCATTGCCCCCCGACGGCAACCGCGCCGACGACGCCGCCGAAGCCTCCGGCGGCGGATCGTTCTCCACCTGCATCGCGATCTCCGACACCCGGTGCGCCAGCCGCACATACGTCTTCGCGCCCGCCGCGTGCTTGTGCACGTTCGTCAACGCCTCCTGCACCACCCGGAACGCCGTCGACTCCACCTCCGCCGCATACAACCGCACCTCCCCCTCCACCGACAGATCCACGGCCATCCCGGCCGCCTCCGACTGCCCGATCAACTCGTCCAGCTCCGACAGGCACGGCCCGTCCGACGACTCCCCGTCCTCCGCCGCCCGCGAAGCCGCCGCCGCGGCAGCCACCCCGACCGCCGCCAACGGCACCGACGCCCGCTCCGCCCGCGCACCGTCCCCACCACTGCGCAGCACCCCGAGCATCTCCCGCAACTCCGTCAGCGCCTGCCGCCCCATGTCCCCCACCAGAGCCGCGTTCTTCACCGCCTTCTCCGGATCCTTCCGCGCCACCGCCTGCAACGCCGCCGCATGCACCACCATCAGACTCACCCGATGCGCCACCACGTCGTGCATCTCCCGCGCGATCCGGGTCCGCTCCTCACCGCGCGCCCACTCCGCACGCTCCTCCGCCCGCTCCGCGAGCAGCTGCAACTCACGCTCCAGGCTGTCCGCCCGCTCCCGCAGACTCTCCATCAGCCGACGCCGCTGCCCCACGTACAGGCCCAGCAGCAACGGCGGCGCGGTCATCCCCAAGGACGTCGCGATCGACGCGAACGGCAGGAACCAGTCCCCCAGCTCCAGACCGTCCCGCGCCATGTCCTGCCCCAGCCGCACGAACGTCACGACCAGCGTCCCCAGGAACGTCATCCCGGCCAGGGCCCCGATGATCCGCCGCGGCAACTCCGACGCCGCCAGCGTGTACAGACCGACGACCCCCATCAGGAAACCCATCTCGGCCGGCGTGACGGCGAGCGCCACCAGCACCACGGCGATCGGCCACTTCCGCCGCACCACCAGCACCGAGCCGGCCAGCAGCCCGAACACCACCCCCATCGCCAACGGAATCCCGGCGTCCCGCGCGAACGGAACCCCCTCCGCCCCGCACTCCAGCGCGGACACGACTCCGAGGCTCACATCGAGCACCGCGCCGCGCCGCCTGTCCCACCACCAAGGCCCACCCCGGGCCGGTACGTGGTCTTCCCCCGTCGTGGTCATGGCTCCAGCCTACGGGCGCCGACCGCCCCTTTTCCGGTGACTTTCGACAAACGATACGACGCGATATCCCTCGAACTGGTGAAGGGGGAACCGCCCCCAGCGGAGGCCCACTGGGCAGACGTCGTCCAAGCGGACCGCAACTCCTACGGGAAGACGGCTCTCAAGCGCCACAACCCCAAGACGGTGCGCGAGAACGCAGGAGACTCCTGCCGCGGATGCCTCGCGATCAAAGTCCTCAAGAGCGCCGACCTGTACCGTCGCATCGAAGGCTCTTGGTACGGCATAGTGTTGGGTGCCGACTCGGCGACTTAACCGAATGTCCGGTTCAGTCGAGTTTCATCCCCCATGGTGTAATCAGGCAGCACTGAGGGTTTTGGTCCCTTAAGTTCAGGTTCAAATCCTGATGGGGGAGCTCTTGTTCGGGCCCTGACATGACCGTCGGGGCCCGCACTCATGTCCCCCACAAACCGCCCCGGTATCCTGCGGATGTCCCCACCTCCTCAACAGCCGAAGGGCATCCCGTGAGCGCCATTCGCCCGGCAGCCGTCGTCGTTCTCGCAGCGGGTGAGGGCACCCGTATGAAGTCGGCCACACCCAAGGTCCTGCACGAGCTGTGCGGCCGGTCCCTCGTCGGGCACGTGCTCGCCGCCGCCGGTGAGCTGGACCCCGAGAACCTGGTCGCCGTCGTCGGGCACGCCCGCGAGAAGGTCACCGCGCACCTCGCCGAGGTCGCCCCCGACGTACGCACCGCCGTCCAGGAGCAGCAGAACGGCACCGGGCACGCCGTGCGGATGGGTCTGGAGGCGCTGGGCGGTGCCGTGGACGGGGTCGTCGTGGTCGTCTGCGGCGACACTCCCCTCCTCACCGGCGAGACGCTGAGGGCGCTCGCGGCCACGCACACCGCCGACGGGAACGCCGTGACGGTGCTGACGGCCGAGGTGCCGGACGCGACGGGGTACGGCCGGATCGTGCGGGACGGGGCCTCGGGTGCCGTCACGGCGATCGTGGAGCACAAGGACGCGTCGGAGTCGCAGCGGGCGATCCGGGAGATCAACTCGGGTGTGTTCGCCTTCGACGGGCAGTTGCTCGCGGACGCGCTGGGCAAGGTGCGTACGGACAACAGCCAGGGCGAGGAGTACCTGACGGACGTGCTCGGGATCCTGCGCGAGGCGGGGCACCGGGTGGGCGCGTCGGTGGCGGGTGACCACCGGGAGATCGCGGGGATCAACAACCGCGTGCAGCTCGCCGAGGCGCGCCGGATCCTGAACGACCGGCTGCTGACCGGGGCGATGCTGGCCGGTGTGACGGTGGTGGATCCGGCGACGACGTGGGTGGACGTGACGGTGACGTTCGAGCAGGACGTGGTCCTCCACCCGGGTACGCAGTTGCACGGTTCGACGCATCTGGCCGAGGGATGCGAGGTCGGGCCGAACACCCGGCTGACGGACACCCGGGTGGACGCGGGGGCGCGGGTGGACAACACGGTGGCCAACGGGGCGCATGTGGGCCCGCAGGCGTCCGTGGGTCCGTACGCGTATCTGCGGCCGGGTACCCGGCTCGGGCTGAAGTCGAAGATCGGTACGTTCGTCGAGGCGAAGAACTCGTCGATCGGTGAGGGGACGAAGGTCCCGCACCTCTCCTACATGGGTGACGCGACGGTCGGCGACTTCACGAACATCGGTGCGGCGAGCGTGTTCGTGAACTACGACGGTCAGGACAAGCACCACACGACGATCGGCTCGCACTGCCGTACGGGTTCGGACAACATGTTTGTGGCTCCCGTCACGGTCGGGGACGGTGCCTACACCGCCGCCGGCTCGGTGATCACGAAGGATGTGCCGCCCGGTTCGCTGGCCGTGGCCCGTGGCCAGCAGCGGAATATCGAGGGTTGGGTGGCCCGGAAGCGTCCGGGGAGCGCGGCGGCGAAGGCGGCCGAGGCGGTGTCCCGCGAGGCGGGCGGCGAAGACTGACCGGAAACCGGCGCGTCGAACACGGCGTACCGTGATAAGTGCACATCCGCACCCCACCAGCTGAGACGCCCCCGCGGCCAGTCGGGAGAGCGCCCATGAGCTCAGCTGCGAACCTCTGAGGAGAAAGTGCTGTGACCGGGATCAAGACGACCGGCGAGAAGAAGATGATGTTCTTCTCCGGCCGCGCACACCCCGAGCTTGCCGAGGAGGTCGCCCAGCAGCTGGGTGTCGGGGTCGTCCCGACGAAGGCCTTCGACTTCGCCAACGGTGAGATCTATGTGCGGTATCAGGAGTCGGCGCGTGGTGCGGACTGTTTCCTGATCCAGAGCCACACGGCTCCCATCAACAAGTGGGTCATGGAGCAGTTGATCATGATCGACGCGTTGAAGCGCGCGTCGGCCCGCTCCATCACCGTGATCGTGCCGTTCTACGGTTACGCGCGGCAGGACAAGAAGCACCGTGGACGTGAACCGATCTCGGCGCGTCTGATCGCGGACCTGATGAAGACCGCGGGTGCGGACCGGATTCTGGCCGTGGATCTGCACACGGACCAGATCCAGGGCTTCTTCGACGGTCCGGTGGACCACCTGTTCGCGCTGCCGCTGCTGGCGGACTACGTGGGTGCGAAGGTGGACCGTTCGAAGCTGACGGTGGTGTCGCCGGACGCGGGCCGGGTGCGGGTGGCGGACCGGTGGTGCGACCGGCTGGGCGCGCCGCTGGCGATCGTGCACAAGCGGCGTGACAAGGACGTGGCGAACCAGGTCACGGTGCACGAGGTCGTGGGTGACGTGAAGGGGCGTATCTGCGTCCTGGTGGACGACATGATCGACACGGGCGGCACGATCTGCGCGGCGGCGGACGCGTTGTTCGCGCACGGTGCGGAGGACGTCATCGTGACGGCGACGCACGGCGTGCTGTCGGGTCCGGCGGCGGACCGGCTGAAGAACTCGAAGGTGAGCGAGTTCGTGTTCACGAACACGCTGCCGTCGGCGAGTGAGCTGGAGCTGGACAAGATCACGGTGCTGTCGATCGCGCCGACGATCGCGCGTGCGGTGCGTGAGGTGTTCGAGGACGGTTCGGTGACAAGCCTGTTCGACGAGCAGTGAGCCTTGTGCAGTAACCGTTCTGCATGCGCCGGTGCCGCCTGTTGATCGTTTTGGGTACGGCCTTCCTCTCCGAGTAGACTGCTGAAGTTGCTCGGCGAGGGAGGCCGTACCCGTGTTCGCGGGTGTGGCGCTCCGTTATCGACGCGCTCTTCGTAGCAGGCCGTTCGTGGCCGGGTGACCACGTCCGTTCCTGATTTCCACGAGGAGTGATCATGTCCGAGGTGAAGCTCACCGCCGAGACGCGTACCGAGTTCGGCAAGGGTGCCGCGCGTCGTATCCGCCGTGACAACAAGGTTCCCGGTGTTCTGTACGGTCACGGTTCCGACCCGCTGCACCTGACCCTGCCGGGTCACGAGCTGCTGCTGGCGCTGCGTACGTCGAACGTGCTGATCGCGCTGGACATCGACGGCAAGACCAACGAGCTGGCGATCCCGAAGTCCGTGCAGCGTGACCCGATCAAGGGCTTCCTGGAGCACGTCGACCTTCAGCTGGTGAAGCGCGGCGAGACCGTGTCGGTCGAGATCCCGGTGCAGGCCGAGGGCGAGCTGGCCCCCGGCGGCTTCCTGCTGGAGTACGTCCTGGACGCGCTGCCGGTCGAGGCCGAGGCCACGCACATCCCGCAGCAGGTCACCGTGTCGGTGGCGGGTCTGGAGGCCGGTGCCTCGATCCACGCCAAGGACATCGCGCTGCCGTCCGGCGTGAAGCTGGACGTGGACGGCGACACCGTGGTGCTTCAGGTCCTGTCCGCGCAGGCGGAGGAGGCCCCGGCCGAGGGTGAGGGCGAGGGCGAGGCGGCCGCGGAGGCCTGATCCTCCCCGACGGTCATCGTGTGGTCGGCCGCTGTTCCCGTGCGGGGCAGCGGCCGACGCGTATGTGTGGACGGGTACGGACGGTACGAGGGACACGAAGGAGACATGGACGTGACGACGGACGCGGGCGCTCCGTGGCTGGTGGCGGGCCTCGGCAATCCGGGCCCCGAGTACGCCTCGAACCGGCACAACGTCGGTTTCATGGTGGCGGACCTGCTGGCGGAGCGGATCGGGGCGCGCTTCAAGCGGCACGGCAAGGCGCAGGCGCAGGTGGTCGAGGGGCGGATCGGTCCGCCGGGGCCGGCGAACCGGCGGGTGATCCTGGCGAAGCCGATGTCGTTCATGAACGTGTCGGGCGGTCCGGTGACGGCGCTGCGGGACTTCTACAAGGTTCCGGTCGGCAACATCGTGGCGGTGCACGACGAGTTGGACATCGACTACGGCGTGCTGCGGCTGAAGCTGGGCGGCGGGGACAACGGGCACAACGGCCTGAAGTCGATCACGAAGTCGCTGGGCGCGGACTACCACCGGGTGCGGTTCGGGATCGGGCGGCCGCCGGGGCGGATGCCGGTGGCGGATTTCGTGCTGCGGGACTTCTCGTCGACGGAGCGCAAGGAGCTGGACTACTTCGTCGACCGGGCGGCGGACGCGGTGGAGGCTCTGGTGATCGAGGGTCTGGAGCGGGCGCAGAGCGCGTACAACTCCTGACTTGTCCGTGGATGGCGCGCGGGTGAGTTGACCGGGTGCGTAGGTATGGCCAATGATCCCGGCCATGCCTGCCTCTGCCGCCGCCGCTCGTGCCCGTCAGGCCTCCTCCGCGTCCTCGGCGTCCGCCGTCCTGCTGCGGTTCGGACGGGTCGCGTCGATGGGTGCGGTCGCGGCGCTGATCCTGATCGCGGGGGTGTGGGCGTCGTGGGGTACGGCGCAGCACGTGCTGCTGACCAAGGGGCGGGAGCAGGGCACGGTCGAGGTGACGCGGTGCGGCGGGGGCTCGTGCAGTGGGCCGTACTCGCCGGTGTCGGCGGGGTCGCAGGCGCGGGAGCGGGTCGTGATCGAGGACTCGGTCGCGGTGGCCAAGGGGCGGACGTACAGCGTGGTGTTGAAGCCCGGCAGTGGCGAGGCGGTGCGGTCGGGGCCGGCCGGGGTGCTGTACGCGTGGGTTCCGCTGGGTGGGGCGTTGTTGCTGGCGTCGGTGGTGGTGGCCGGGGGGTTGCGGCGGACGCGGGTTGCTTGGGGGATGGCGGGGGTGGGGGTTGTGCTGCTGACGGCGGCGTTCTTCGCGGTGTGAGTTGTTTCCGTACGACGTGAGGGTGCCCCGGGCTCTGGACGAGCTCGGGGCACCGGTGTTTTCACGTGCGGGGTGTCGGGGTGGACGCGCAGGCAGGTCGCGCTGCCCGGCGCTGGCGGGGTGCTGCCCGCGCCCACCCGTGCCGCCCCAGCGGCACGACTGCCCGCAGGGGCAACGGGGGCGGCACGACTGCCCGCAGCTGCGGGCAGGGTGTCAGCCGGTGTTGCGGAGGCCTGCTGCTACGCCGTTGACCGTGAGGAGGAGGGCCCGGGCGAGCAGCGGGTCGACTTCCTCGCCCGCGGTTGCCGCCTCGCGCTGGCGGCCGAGGAGGGCGACCTGGAGGTAGGAGATGGGGTCGAGGTAGGCGTCGCGGATGGCGAAGGTCTGCTTGAGGACCGGGTCGGCGTCGAGGAGTTCCGTCTCTCCGGTGACGCGCAGGACCTCGCGGACCGTCAGCTCGTGCTCGGCCTTGATGGTGTCGAAGACGTGCTTCAGCTCGTCGGGGACGAGGGTGTCGACGTAGTGCTGGGCGATGCGCAGGTCGGTCTTGGCCAGCGTCATCTCCACGTTGGAGATGAAGTTGCGGAAGAAGTGCCACTGCTGGTGCATCTCGTCGAGGACGGTGTCCAGGCCGGCCTCGCGCAGGGCCTTGAGGCCGGAGCCGACGCCGTACCAGCCGGGGACGATCTGCCGGGACTGGGTCCAGCCGAACACCCACGGGATGGCGCGCAGTCCGTCGAGCGAGACGCCCGAGCCGGGGCGGCGGGAGGGCCGCGAGCCCAGGTGCAGGTCGGCGAGCTGGTCGACCGGGGTGGAGGCCAGGAAGTAGGTCGGCAGGTCGGGGTCCTCGACGAGGTGCCGGTAGGCGGTGTGGGCGGCGTCGGAGACGACGTCCATCGCGGCGTCCCAGCGGGCGAGGGCCTCGTCGGACTGGCGGGGCGCGGTGTGCAGGGCGGAGGCCTGGAGGGTGGCCGCGACGGTCAGCTCCAGGTTCTCCCGGGCGAGGGCCGGGATGAGGTACTTGTCGGAGATGACCTCGCCCTGCTCGGTGACCTTGATCTCGCCCTCCAGGGTGCCCCAGGGCTGGGCGAGGATGGCGTCGTGGGTGGGGCCGCCGCCGCGGCCGACGGTGCCGCCGCGGCCGTGGAAGAGGCGCAGCCGTACGCCGTAGCGGTGGGCGACGTCGCGCAGCCGGCGCTGGGCGCGGTGGATCTCCCACTGGCTGGTGGTGATGCCGCCGAACTTGGAGGAGTCGGAGTAGCCGAGCATGACCTCCTGGACGTCGCCGCGCAGGGCGACCAGCCGCCGGTAGGAGGGGTCGGCGAGCAGGTCCTCCAGGATGGTGTCGGCGGCCTTCAGCTCGTCGGTGGTCTCCAGGAGCGGCACGATGCCGATCTTGGCCCAGCCGGCGTGCAGGTCGATCAGTCCGGCCTCGCGGGCGAGTACGGCCGCGGCGAAGACGTCGTCGGCGCCCTGGCACATGGAGATGATGTAGGACTCGATGACCTCGGGGCCGAAGACCTCCAGGGCGCGGCGGACGGTCTGGAAGACGCCGAGGGTCTTCTCGCCGGGCGCGTCGACGGGCGCCGGGGTGGGGGCCAGGGGCCTGCGGGAGCGCAGCTCCTTGGCGAGGAGCTTGGTGCGGTACTCGCGGGGCATGTCGGCGTAGCGCCAGGACTCCTCGCCGAGCCGGTCGAAGAGCTGGCCGAGGGCGTGGTGGTGGGCGTCGGCGTGTTCGCGGACGTCCATGGTGGCGAGCTGGAGGCCGAAGGCGGCCAGGGTGCGGATGGTGCGGGCGAGGCGTCCGTCGGCGAAGAGGCCGCCGCGGTGCTCGCGCAGGGAGGTCTGGACGATGCGCAGGTCGTCGATGAGCTGGGCGGTGCCGAGGTAGTCGCGGCCGTCCTCGTGGGGGGTGCCCTTGGCGAGGCGCTGCTTGGTGTTCTCCAGCTTCTGCCGGATGCAGGTGGCCTTGAGCCGGTAGGGCTCCTCGGCGTTGAGGCGCTTGTAGCGGGGGCTGATCTCGGGGAGGCGTTCCAGGTCGGCCTGGAGGGAGGCGAGCAGTTCCTCGGTGGCGCCGGCGTAGCGGATGGAGTTGGAGAGGAAGCCGCGCAGCTCGTCGATCATCTCCAGGGCGTCGTTGATGCCGTGTTCGTGCTGGAGGATGAGGACGTCCCAGGTCACCTGGGGGGTGACGTTGGGGTTGCCGTCGCGGTCGCCGCCGATCCAGGTGCCGAAGGTGAGGGGGCGGGTGTCGTCGGGGAGCGTGACGCCGGCCCGCTCCAGCTCCGCCGTCAGGTCCTCCAGGACGTCGCCGACGGCGCCCAGGTGCAGCTCGTCGAGGTAGTAGATGGCGTTGCGGGCCTCGTCGGCGGGCTCGGGGCGGACGACGCGGAGTTCGTCGGTCTGCCAGACGAGGTCGATGTTCTCGGCGAGGCGGGTGTCGAGGCGGCGCCGGTCGGCCTCGTTGACCGGGGTGTCCAGGAGGGCGGCGATGCGGCGCAGCTTGTTGAGGACGGAGCGGCGGGCGGCCTCGGTGGGGTGCGCGGTGAACACGGGGCGCACGTTGAGGTTGCGGACCGTCTCGCGCAGGTGCTCGGGGTCGGCGTCCTTGAGCCGGTCGGCCGTACGGGCGAGCAGTCCGCCCTCGGCGGCGCGCTTGGCGCCCAGTTCGCGGCCGCGGTGGACCTGTTCGGTGACGTTGGCGAGGTGGAAGTAGGTGGAGAAGGCGCGGACGAGCTTGGCGGCGGTCTCCAGTTCCGTGCCGCGCAGCAGTTCGGCGGCGGCCTCGCCGTCCTCGCGGGTGAGTCGGCGTACCTTCTCGACGAGTTCCAGCAGCTCGGGGCCCTCCTGCCGGACGAGGGTCTCCCCGAGGAGATCACCCAGGCGGCGGATGTCGGCGCGCAGCTCGCTGCTGGTCGTCGTGGTGGTCTGGTCGTCGGCACTGCTCACAGGTGCGGCTCCTTGCAGTGTTGAAGCTCGTCTGGGAGGGAACCCGTACGGCCGTCTCGCGCGGCGGGCGCCGCTTACCGGGCCGGACGTCCGGGAAGTAATCAGAGCGGACCGCGCTGTCCGACCGACTCCCAGGATAGGTGTCGGCCCGGACGCGCAGGCTCTGGGGCTCTTGCCGCGCGGCCACGCACTGCCATACTTACGTCGCCGTAGGTTACGGAACCGTAGGAAAACCGTGCATGGTTCCGCGGCCCGGCACCGGCCACACCACACGACCCCACCCTCGACCCCCCAGGGGACGCGCATGACCACGAGTTCCGATGTGATCCCAGACGCTCCGCAGCCGGCCGACGCCGCCGCGGCTCCCTCCGCCACGCTGGGCGGTGAGCAGAAGCGGTCGATCGAGCAGATCACGCTGCTGCTGTTCATCACCCTTCCGTTCCTCGCGCTGGTGGCGGCGGTGCCACTGGCCTGGGGCTGGGGCGTGAGCTGGCTGGACCTGGGGCTGCTGGTCTTCTTCTACTTCCTGGGCTGCCACGGCATCACGATCGGCTTCCACCGCCACTTCACCCACGGTTCCTTCAAGGCGAAACGGCCGTTGAAGATCGCCTTGGCGATCGCGGGTTCGATGGCGGTCGAGGGGCCGCTGGTGCGCTGGGTGGCCGACCACCGCAAGCACCACAAGTTCTCCGACGACGAGGGCGACCCGCACTCGCCGTGGCGGTACGGCGAGACGGTGCCCGCCCTGATCAAGGGCCTGTGGTGGGCCCACATCGCCTGGATGTTCGACGAGGAGCAGACGCCGCAGGAGAAGTACGCACCGGACCTGATCAAGGACCCCGCGCTGCGGGCGGTCTCCCGGCAGTTCATCCTGTGGACCGTGGTGTCCCTGGCGCTGCCCGCGCTGATCGGCGGGCTGGTGACGATGTCCTGGTGGGGTGCGTTCACCGGGTTCTTCTGGGGTTCACTCGTGCGGGTGGCCCTGCTGCACCACGTGACGTGGTCGATCAACTCCATCTGCCACGCCGTGGGCAAGCGCCCCTTCAAGTCCCGCGACCGCTCGGGCAACGTGTGGTGGCTGGCGATCCTGTCCTGCGGCGAGTCCTGGCACAACCTGCACCACGCGGACCCGACCTCGGCGCGGCACGGGGTGATGCGCGGCCAGCTCGACTCGAGTGCCCGGCTGATCCGCTGGTTCGAGCAGCTCGGGTGGGCGTACGACGTGCGCTGGCCGTCACGCTCGCGTATCGATTCGCGCCGCAACACGGATCAGGACGGTGCCCGCCGCCGGAAGGAGACGGCGAAGGCGGCATGATTGACGCCGTGGCGACCGACTCCAGCAGCACCCCAAGCAACGAGAAGCCGCGGCGAGCGCGTCGCACCCGGATGACCGGTGCCGAGCGCCGCCAGCAGTTGCTGGAGATCGGCCGCACCCTCTTCGCGGCGAAGGGTTTCGAGGGCACCTCGGTGGAGGAGATCGCGGCGAAGGCCGGGGTGTCCAAGCCGGTGGTGTACGAGCACTTCGGCGGCAAGGAGGGCCTGTACGCGGTGGTCGTGGACCGCGAGATGCGGCGGCTGCTCGACATGGTGACCGGCTCCCTGACGGCGGGCCATCCGCGTGAGCTGTGCGAGCAGGCGGCCTTCGCGCTCCTGGACTACATCGAGGAGTACACGGACGGCTTCCGCATCCTGGTCCGCGACTCCCCCATCCCGCAGTCGACGGGCACCTTCGCCTCCCTCATCTCGGACATCGCCACCCAGGTGGAGGACATCCTGGGCCGCGAGTTCAAGAACCGCGGCTTCGACGCCAAGCTGGCCCCGCTGTACGCGCAGGCGCTGGTCGGCATGGTGGCGCTGACCGGTCAGTGGTGGCTGGACGTGCGCCGCCCGAAGAAGGCGGAGGTGGCGGCGCACCTGGTCAACCTGGCCTGGCACGGCCTGGACGGTCTGGAGCCCAAGCCGCGCTTGATAGGGCACCGCAAGAGCTAGGTCCGCGAGAGCAAGGTCCGCAAGAGCAAGGTCCGCAAGAGCCAGGTCCGCAAGAGCCAGGTCCGCGAGGGGCAGGACACATGCAGCCACTGCGCGGCGTCACCGTCGTCTCGCTGGAGCAGGCGATCGCCGCTCCCTACGCCAGCCGCCAGCTCGCCGACCTCGGCGCGCGGGTGATCAAGGTGGAGCGGCCGGGGACGGGGGACTTCGCCCGGGCGTACGACTCCCGGGTGCGGGGTCTGAGTTCGCACTTCGTGTGGGTCAACCGCAACAAGGAGTCCGTCACCCTGGACTTCAAGGACCCGCGGGGCCTGGAGCTGCTGCGCCGGCTGGTCGCGGACGCCGACGTCTTCCTGCAGAACCTGGCGCCGGGCGCTACGGCCCGCGCCGGACTGGGCGCGCGGGAGCTGCGGGCGGCGCATCCGGGGCTGATCGTGTGCGACGTCTCCGGCTACGGCGCGCCGGGCCCCTACGCCGACCGCAAGGCGTACGACCTGCTGGTGCAGTCCGAGGCGGGGCTGCTGTCGGTCACGGGCACGCCGGACGGCATGGCCAAGGCGGGGATCCCGGTGTCGGACATCGCCGCCGGGATGTACGCGTACAGCTCGATCCTGGCCGCGCTGCTCGAGCGGGGCCGTACGGGGCGGGGTGCGCACCTGGACGTGTCGATGCTGGAGGCCACCGTGGAGTGGCTGGGGTTTCCGCTGTACTACTCCTTCGACGGCGCGCCGCCGCCTCCCCGGGCGGGTGCCGCGCACGCGACGATCTATCCGTACGGCCCGTTCACGGCGGGCGACGGGAAGGTCGTGATGACGGCGGTGCAGAACGAGCGCGAGTGGCACGGCTTCTGTGCGGGCTTCCTGGGCCGTCCGGAGCTGGCCGGGCATCCGCACTACGTCACCAACGCGGACCGCGACGCGCACCGGGAGGAGC
Source organism: Streptomyces sp. CS113 (assembly GCF_002188365.1). NCBI lineage: Bacteria > Bacillati > Actinomycetota > Actinomycetes > Kitasatosporales > Streptomycetaceae > Streptomyces > Streptomyces sp. CS113. Next base: position 5,114,945 of record NZ_KZ195574.1, on the reverse strand, counting down.
TGGGTGCGGTGATCTCGGCGCGGTTCGCGGAGCTGACCAGCGCCGAGGCGATCGCGCTGCTCGACGCGGTGCCGGTGGCCAACGCCCGGGTGAACACGCTCACCGACGTGTGGGACCACCCGCAGCTGGCCGCGCGCGGGCGCCTGCACGAGGTGCCCACCCCGGCCGGTCCCGTACCGGCGATGGCACCGCCGGGACCGACCGGTCGGGCGCCGCGCATGGAGGCGGTCCCGGCGCTGGGCGAGCACACCCGGGCGGTACTGGGCGGCCTCGGCCTGTCGGAGGGGGAGATCGACGCGCTCGCCGCGGACGGCGTGGTGTGAGCCCCGGCCGGGTGGTCACCGGTGCACGGGTGGTCACCGGTGGGCGGGTGGGTCCGGCTCCAGGAACTCCAGGCGGTTGCCGACCGGGTCGGCGCAGTGGAAGCGCCGGTGGCCGGGCAGGTCGTCGTTCCAGGTGACGGGCGTGCCGTGGGCCTCCAGACGGGCGGCGTACGCGTCGATCCCGGTGACCCGCAGCCCGGGGTGGGCCTTGCGGGCGGGCCGGAAGCCGGTCGTCTCGACGCCCAGGTGGAGCTGAACGGTGCCCGCCTGGAACCAGCAGCCGCCGCGGGCGGCGAGCACGGGCGGTTTGGGGATCTCGGTCATGCCGAGGACGCCGGCGTAGAAGGCGCGCAGCACGTCCTCGGCGCCGGGCGGCGCGGCGAGCTGCACATGGTCGAGGCCGGTGATCACCGGCCTGCCTCCCCTGCCGTACCGGCCGTCCCCGCCGTCCCCGCGGGCTTGTGGGCGACGGCGAAGACGCGGCGGAAGGGGAAGGGGGTGCCGTGCGCCTCGGCGGGGTAGGCGGCGCGCAGGACCGCCCGGTACTCCTCGACGAACGCGTCCCGTGCGGCCGGGTCGTCGTCGAGGGCGTCCAGTACGGGCCGCAGTCCCGTCCCCTTCACCCAGTCGAGGACGGCGTCGTCGCCGGACAGCAGGTGGACGTACGTCGTCTCCCACACGTCGGCGGTGCAGCCGGCGGCGGTCAGGCGGGCCAGGTAGCCCTGGGGGGTGAGGACGGCGTCGTCGTGGCGCAGGACGCCGGCGAGGCGGTCCCGCCAGCGCCGGGAGCCTGCCAGCTCGCGCATCAGGCGGTGGCTGGGGGCGTCGAAGTTGCCGGGCACCTGGAGGGCGAGGGTGCCGCCGGGGGCGAGGCGGTCGATCCAGTCGGGGAAGCGGTCGGCGTGGCCGGGGACCCACTGGAGGGTGGCGTTGCTGACGAGGAGGTCGAAGGGCTCGTCGGGGGTCCAGGTGCGGGCGTCGGCGGGGGCGAAGTCGAGGTGGCCGCCGCCGGGGGTCGGGCCGGCGTACTGCCGGGCCCGTTCGAGCATCGGGGGCGAGTGGTCGTAGCCGGTGACGTGGGCGGTGGGCCAGCGGTCGGTGAGCAGGACGGTGGCGTTGCCGGGTCCGCAGCCGAGGTCGGCGATGCGGGGCGCGTCCGCGGGGAGGTCCGGGATCCGGGCGAGGAGGTCGGTGAAGGGGCGGGCGCGGTGCCCGGCGTGGCGCAGGTACTGGGCGGGGTCCCAGGTGGGGGCGGTGGCGGGCATGGAGCCTCCAGAGGGTGTCCGTGCGGGACGAGTACCCAGCGTCACCCGAAAGTATCTCGACGTCAAGACAGTCAGCAGCGAGAGAGTCGACATCAAGAGACTTCACGTCGACACAACCACTACACTGATCGTCATGGAGGACGAGGTCGATCGGCTGGTCGCAGCGTGGCGCCGGGAGCGCCCGGACCTCGACGTGGAACCGCTCGAGGTGCTGAGCCGCGTCAGCAGGCTCGCCCGGCACCTGGACCGCGCACGCCGGCTGGCCTTCTCCGAACACCATCTCGAGCCGTGGGAGTTCGACGTACTGACGGCGCTGCGCCGCGCGGGCACGCCGTACCAGCTCTCACCGGGACAGCTCCTCACCCAGACCCTGGTCACCTCGGGCACGATGACCAACCGGATCGACCGGCTGGCCAAGAAGGGCCTGGTGGAGCGCCTGCCCGACCCCAGCGACCGGCGCGGCGTCCTGGTCCGGCTCACCGACGAGGGCCGGGACCGCGCCGACCAGTCGCTGGCGGGTCTGCTGGCCCAGGAGCGCGCGATCCTCGGTGAGCTGTCCCGCGCCCAGCGCACCGAACTGGCGGCCCTGCTACGCCAGCTGACCGCCCCGTTCGACAACATCCCCGGTTAGGTCGGCGGGCCCCACCCCGGCCCTGCGCGCCAGGGCGACGGCGGCCAGGGTGGAGTGGACGCCCAGCTTGCCCAGCACGTTCTGCATGTGGGTGCGCACCGTGTGCGGGGACAGGTACAGCCGCTCCGCGACCGCCTTGCGGCCGAGCCCGGCGACCATGCAGCGCAGCACCTCGCGCTCGCGCGGGGTGAGCGACTCCACCAGCAGTTCGCTCTCGGTGCGGTGCTTGCGGGCCGCGGTCAGCTCGCGCAGGACGCCGGTGAGCAGGGCGGGCGGCAGATGCGTCTCGTCGCGCAGGACGCCCCGGATGACGCTGAGCAGCCGGGACAGGGAGCAGTCCTTGGCCACCCACCCGGACGCCCCGGCCCCCAGGGCGAGGGCCGCCCGCCGGGGGTCGTCCTTCTCGGCGAGGACGACGATCCGTACGCCCGGCTGCCCCGACCGCACCCCGGTGACCAGGGAGATCCCGTCCACCAGCCCGTCCTCGTCGCCGCTTCGCACGGGCGCGGCGGGCCGGGTGCCGGGGACGTGGCCGCCCAGGTCGGCGTCGACGAGCAGCACGTCGAACCGCCGGCCCTCGGAGGCGGCCCGGTCCAGGCAGCGCAGTGCGGCCGGACCGCTGCCGGCCGCGGAGACGTCGACGTCGGGCTCGGCGGCCAGGGCGGCCGCGAGCGACTCGGCGAAGATGCGATGGTCGTCGACGACCAGGACTCGGATACGAACCACGAAACCCCCTCCCCCGAGCTCCGCCAGGAGCAGGGGATACCCATCGTCTGTCCGTCCTCGGATGACGGCACCGGCACGGGTACGACGCCCAGGGCCCCGCATCCAGCTGTGCTGTTGTGCTCGGTACGCCGGGACGGGTCGCCGCAGCCGCACGGCCGCCGCCGTCCGGTAACCGCTACCCCCGCCCCGGGTGTCGTACCCGGCTGTCTCGCCCCCTGAACGGCACCGGCCCCCACCGGTGCTGCTCATCAGAGTACGGACGGGCGCCGGGAGCGGAAGGCTATTTGCAGAACTGACTCGGCGGCACGTTTATGGTGAGCCGCATGTTTCGTCTTGTGACAGAAGTCGACAAGGAACGGCGCGATCTGCTGCGCACCCGCCTGCGGGAGACGAACACGGCGGCCTCCTCCGTCCTGCGCTCCCTGCGCGGAACCCCTCACGAACGCGAATTCCCGCTGCACGTCTGGGTCCTGGACGGGTCCGGCGGCCTGGCGGGCGGCCTGGTCGGCCACACCTGGGCGACCTGGCTGCACGTGACCTACCTGTGGGTGGACGGCGGCCACCGGGGCGCGGGCCTCGGCTCCGCCCTCCTCGACGAGGCGGAACGCACCGCCCGCGCCGAACGCGGCTGCGCCGCCGCCCGCGTGGAGACCTGGGACTTCCAGGCCCCGGGCTTCTACACCAAACGCGGCTACGACGTCATGTGCGTGATCCCCGACTATCCGCCGGGGCTCACGGAGTACACCCTGGTGAAGCGGCTCGGCTGACCGGCTCAGACCAGCCGCCGCGCCCCCGCCGAGGGCACCGCCTCGAACACCCGCGGCGCCCGGAAGCCCGCCGCCGCGAAGGCGTCCTCGACCGCCTTGGTGACGGCGTCCACGTCGCCGGCCTCCGCCAGGACGATCGCCGAGCCGCCGAAGCCGCCGCCGGTCATCCGGGCGCCGAGGGCGCCGGAGGCGAGGGCCGTCTCCACGACCAGGTCCAGCTCGGGGCAGGAGATGCGGAAGTCGTCGCGCAGCGAGGCGTGTCCCTCGACCAGGACGGGACCGATGGCGCGGGTGTCGCCGGACTCCAGCAGCGAGACCACCCGCTCGACCCGCTCGTCCTCGGTCACCACGTGCCGGACCAGGCGGCGCACCTCCTCCTCGTCGCCCAGCCGCTCCAGCGCCGCGTCGAGGTCGGCGTAGGGCACGTCGCGCAGCGCGTCGACGCCCAGCAGCGCGGCGCCCTTCTCGCAGCCGGCCCGGCGCTTGCCGTACTCGCCCTCGCTGTGGGAGTGCTTGACCCGGGTGTCGACGACCAGCAGGCGCATCCCCTCGGCGGCGAGGTCGAAGGGGATCTGGCGCTGGGAGAGGTCGCGGGTGTCGAGGAACAGGGCGTAACCCGCCTCGCAGCAGGCGGAGGCCGTCTGGTCCATGATGCCGACGGGGGCGCCGACGTAGACGTTCTCCGCGCGCTGGCACAGCCGGGCCAGCTGCCAGCCGCGCAGGCCGAGGTCGTACAGGTCGTTCAACGCCAGTGCCACGACGACCTCCAGGGCCGCCGAGGACGAGAGCCCCGCGCCCGCCGGGACCGTCGAGGCCAGGTGGACGTCGGCGCCGGTCAGCTCGTGGCCCGCCTCGCGCAGCGCCCAGACGACGCCCGAGGGGTACGCGGTCCAGGACTTGTCCGAGCCGGGGGCCAGATCGGCGACGCGCAGCTCGACCGGGCCGGCGTCGACGTCCGCCGAGTGCAGGCGCAGGACGCCGTCCTCGCGCCGGGACACCGCGGCGACGGCCTGGTGCGGCAGGGCGAAGGGCATCACGAAGCCGTCGTTGTAGTCGGTGTGTTCGCCGATGAGGTTCACCCGGCCCGGCGCCGCCCACACCCCCTCCGGGTCCGCCCCGTACAGCTCCCGGAACCGTTCGCCGACGGTCCCCGCGACAGCCTCGCCCATGCCCTGACCCCTCGCCCTTCCGGTAACTGCGGTAAGTACTAGCCCGCGCGCCGCTGCGCGAACTCCCACGCGTCCGACACGATCCCCGCGAGGTCCGCGCGGGACGGGTTCCAGCCCAGTTTCTCCCGGGCGGTCTCCGCCGACGCCACCAGGACCGCCGGGTCGCCGCCCCGGCGCGGGGCGACCACCTCGGGGATCGGATGGCCCGTCACCCGCCGCACGGTCTCCACGACCTCGCGGACGGAGAAGCCGTTGCCGTTGCCCAGGTTGCAGATGAGGTGCTCGCCGGGGGTGGCGGCCGCCACGGCCAGCAGGTGGGCCTCGGCCAGGTCGGCGACGTGGATGTAGTCGCGCACGCAGGTGCCGTCCGGCGTCGGATAGTCGTCGCCGAAGACGGAGATCGCCTCCCGCCGGCCCTGCGCCACCTGGAGGACCAGCGGAATCAGATGCGACTCGGGGTCGTGGCGCTCGCCGTACTCCCCGTACGCGCCCGCGACGTTGAAGTACCGCAGCGAGACCGCACCCAGCCCGTGGGCGGCCGCCTCACCGGTGATCATGTGGTCGACGGCCAGCTTCGAGGCGCCGTACGGGTTCGTGGGCTTCGTCGGCGCGGACTCGACGATCGGCACCTGCTCGGGCTCGCCGTACGTGGCGGCCGTGGACGAGAAGACCAGCCGCCGCACGCCCGCGCCCCGCATGGCCTCCAGCAGCGCCATGGTCCCGCCGACGTTGTTGTCCCAGTACTTCTCGGGCTTCACGACCGACTCGCCGACCTGCGAGAAGGCGGCGAAGTGCAGCACGCCGTCGAACGAGGCGTCCAGCCACTTGGCGGCGTCGCGGATGTCGCCCTCGACGAACGAGGCACCGGCCGGCACGCCCTCGCGGAAGCCGGTCGACAGATTGTCGAGCACGACGACCTCGTGCCCCGCCTCCACCAGATGCTGGGCGACGACGCTGCCGACGTACCCCGCACCACCTGTCACCAGGTACTTCCCGCTCATGAACTCGCTACCTCTCGCAGTCGCTCGGCCGCGCGCTCCGGGGGCACGTCGTTGATGAACACGTTCATGCCGGACTCGGAGCCCGCGAGGAACTTCAGCTTGCCGGACGTACGGCGAATGGTGAAAAGCTCCAGGTGCAGCGCGAAGTCGTCCCGCGTCACGCCCTCGAACTCCTCCAGCTGCCCGAACGGCGCCTGGTGCCAGGCCGCGATGTACGGCGTCGGAGGCTCCGTCTCACCGAAGATCCGGTCGAAGCGCCTCAACAGTTCCAGATAGACCTTGGGGAATTCTGTGCGCGCCGCCTCGTCCAGAGCGAGCAGATCGGGCACCCGCCGCTTCGGATACAGGTGCACCTCGTACGGCCAGTGCGCCGCGTACGGCACGAAGGCCACCCACTCTTCACTCTCCAGGACGACCCGCTCACCGGCCAGCTCCTCGTCCAGCACGGCGTCGAACAGGTTCTCCCCGCCCGTCGCGTCCTTGTGGGCGGCGAGTGAACGGAGCATCAGGGCGGTGCGGGGGGTGGTGAACGGGTAGGCGTAGATCTGCCCGTGCGGGTGACCCAGCGTCACCCCGATCTCGGCGCCCCGGTTCTCGAAGCAGAACACCTGTTCAACGGAGGGCAGATGGGACAGCTCGGAGGTGCGGTCCGTCCAGGCGTCCAGCACGAGCCGGGCCTGCTCCTCGCTCAGGTCGGCGAAGGAGGCGTCGTGGTCGGAAGTGAAGCAGACGACCTCGCAGCGCCCGGAGTCGCCGGCCAGCGAGGGGAACCGATTCTCGAAGACCACCACGTCGTAGGACGAGTCCGGGATCTCGCTCAGCCGCTCCCCGTCCGACGGGCACAGCGGGCACTGGTCGGCCGGCGGATGGTAGGTGCGCCCCTGGCGGTGCGAGGCGACGGCGACCGAGTCACCGAGCAGCGGATCGCGGCGCACCTCGGACGTGGTGACGGTCCGCTCCAGCGGACGGCGGTCCACGGCGTCGCGCACGGTGTCGTCGCGCAGGTCGTAGTAGACCAGCTCACGGCCGTCGGCCAGCCGGGTCGAGGTCTTCTTCACTGCCGCACTCCTCTGCACCCACCCATGACAGTCACCAGTCATCCAACACAATCAAACATAACACATCACAACCCACCAACCCTGGTGCCACATCACAATCAAACAAAGTTCATCACCAGAAGTGTTCAATTACTGAACGCGGAGGCGTAGGTTCCGCTCCGGATCAGTTCGCGAACGAAGCGAGTGCTCAATGCAGACCCCCACAAGCTCCACATACCTAGCCGCAGAGCTTCGACTCCCCACCAACTGGCTCGACTACACGATCCTCGGGATCTACTTCGTGGTCGTCCTGGGCATCGGCTTCGCCGCCCGCCGCTCGGTCAAGACCAGCCTGGACTTCTTCCTGTCCGGCCGTTCCCTGCCCGCCTGGGTCACCGGCCTGGCCTTCGTCGCGGCCAACCTGGGCGCCACCGAGATCCTCGGCATGGCCGCCAACAGCGCCCAGTACGGCGTCTACACGACCCACTGGTACTGGATCGGCGCCATCCCGGCGATGGTCTTCCTCGGCCTGGTGATGATGCCGTTCTACTACGGCTCGAAGGTCCGCTCGGTCCCGGAGTTCCTCCTCCTGCGCTTCGACAAGGCCTCCCACCTCCTCAGCTCGGCCCTGTTCGCCATCGCCGCCATCCTGATCGCCGGCGTGAACCTCTACGCCCTCGCGATCGTCGTCGAGGCACTGCTCGGCTGGCCGGAGTGGGTGGCCATCGTGGTGGCCGGCTTCTTCGTCCTGGCGTACATCACCCTGGGCGGCCTCTCCTCGGCCATCTACAACGAGGTCCTCCAGTTCTTCGTGATCCTGGCCGGCCTCATCCCGATCACCATCCTGGGCCTGAAGAAGGTCGGCGGCTGGGACGGCCTGTCCGACTCCCTCTCCAAGTCCCACGGCTCCGACTTCATGACGGCGTGGGGCGGCACGGGCATCGGCAGCGAGAACCCGCTGGGCGCCAACTGGCTGACCATCGTCCTGGGCCTCGGCTTCGTCCTCTCCTTCGGCTACTGGACGACGAACTTCGCCGAGGTGCAGCGCGCCCTGTCCGCGAAGAACCTCTCGGCGGCCCAGCGCACGCCCCTGATCGCGGCCTTCCCGAAGATCTTCATCGTCTTCGTGGTCATGATCCCGGGCCTGGTCGCCGCGGTCCTCGTCCCGAAGATCGGCACCCCCGGCTCGGACCTCCAGTACAACGACGCGATCCCGTACCTGATGCAGCAGCTGCTGCCCAACGGCGTCCTCGGCATCGCGGTGACCGGTCTGCTGGCCGCCTTCATGGCCGGCATGGCGGCCAACATCTCCTCCTTCAACACCGTCTTCACCACCGACATCTGGCAGAAGTACGTGGTGAAGGACCGGGAGGACGGCTACTACGTCCGCTTCGGCCGCCTGATCACGGTGATCGGCGTCCTGGCCTCCATCGGCACGGCGTTCCTGGCCTCGTCCTTCTCCAACATCATGAGCTACCTCCAGACGCTCTTCTCCTTCTTCAACGTGCCGATGTTCGTCGTCTTCATCATCGGCATGTTCTGGAAGCGGGCGTCCATGAAGTCCGGCTTCTGGGGCCTGATCGCGGGCACGACGGCCGCGATGGTGAACTACTTCGTCATCTACAAGCAGGGCATCATCGATATCCCCTCCGACCAGGGCGCCAACTTCGTCTCCGCGATCGCGGGCTTCGTCGCCGGTGCGGTGGTCATGGTCGCCGTGTCCCTGTTCACGAAGCCCAAGCCGGTCACCGAGTTGCAGGGCCTGGTCTACGGCACCACCTCCCCCGGTATGTCGGAGGCGCCCGCCAAGGGCGACGACGCGTGGTACCGCAAGCCGGCGCTGCTGGGCTGGGGGGCGGTCGTCCTGGCCGCCGCCTGCTACATCCCGTTCTCGTTCTGATCGCGGGAGGATTGAGAGAGCATGTCTGATTCCTACTCCGACAAGAACGTCCAGGACGAGGTCTCCGAGCTGGAGACCAAGTCCGTCACCGCCGCGCGGCTGTTCGACATCCGGCGGATCATCGGCGGGCTGTTCGTGATCTACGGCGTCATCGTGACGATCGCGGGATTCGCGGCGTCCGACGACGACATCGACAAGGCGCAGGGGGTGAACATCAACCTCTGGACCGGGATCGGGATGCTGGTCCTCGGGCTCTTCTTCCTGGTCTGGCTGAAGCTGCGGCCGACGGCACCGCCGACACCTCCGGTGGAGGAGGCCGGGAAGGAGTGACGGTCGGCCGGTGACGCCGGGCAGTGGTCCGGCGTCCCCCGCCCCCGGCGCGGATGTGGACGCGGGGGTGGGGAGCGCGGCCCGGCGCTGCGGGGTGCCGCCGCGCCCACCCGTGCCGCCTGGGGGTACCTCCCAGGCCGTTCAGGCACTGGGGGAGGCACGACTGCCCGCGGCGACGGGGCGACGGCCCGCAGCCGCGTACGGCGGGAAGGGGACGTGTCGGGGGGTGTTCGCCCGCAGCGGTTGGCGCGTCAACGCCGGAAAGATCTGTGGCCAACCGATTCCGCGCCGTTCCGAGGACGAACACCCCCCGGCGCGGCCCCGACCCCCACCCGAACGCACCGCGCTACGCGCACCCCCACCGAACCCGCACAGGCGCCGCAGGCATCACGCGCACCCCCACCACCCCCGCACAGGCGCCGCAGGCACCCCGCTCAGCCGCCGGAGGCACCCGCCCGGTCCAGCAACCCCGTCCGCGCCGCCAGCGCCGCCGCCTCCAGCCGCGACCCGACACCCAGCTTCATCAGCACCCGCTGGACATGCGTACGCGCCGTAGACGGAGCGATCCCCATCCCCGCCGCGATCAGCCGCGTGTCCTCGCCGTCCGCGACCCGCACCAGCACCTCCACCTCCCGAGGCGTGAGCATCTGGAGCAGCCGCTGCCCCTCGTCGTCGGGCTGCGCGGCGGGATTCAGCAGCTCACCGAAGGCCCCCTGCAACAACGCCGGCGCCACCGCCGCCTCCCCCGCCCGCGCCTTCATGATCGCCCGCTCGACGCCCTCTATGCGCTCGTCGTGCCGCACGTACCCCGACGCCCCCGCCGCGAACGCCGCCGCGATGCCGCGAGGGCTCGGCACCGGCCCCAGCACCAGCACCGCCACCTGCGGCCGCTCCCGCTTGATCCGCACCACCGGGTCGAAGATCCCCGGCTCGGCCGGCGCCGCCGTCCCCAGCAGGCACACCTCGGGCGCCCGGCTGATCACCAACTCCGCCGCCCCCGCGGCGGGCGCCGCCGCCGCCAGCACCCGGTGCCCCCGCAGCTTCAGCGCCGAGGCCAGCGCCTCGGCGAGCAATCGGTGATCGTCGACCACCATGAGCCGTACTCCCATGGAGCAACCCCCCAGTCACCCAGTCCCCGGCACCCAGTCCCGGCACCCATGCCCCCGGCATGCCCGGCATGCTCCCGGAAGCTACACGCTAGCCAGCGCTCGCGCTGCCCCTACCGGCGAGAACCGCCCCGGAGCGCCGGATTCCCGCGCAACGCGCCCCACAACACACCCAGCCCCGCCCCTGGAACAGGGACGGGGCCGGTACGGTCACCCGGGCGAGGGAGAGGGCGACGGCGAGGAAGAGGGCAACGGCGTCAGCCGCTGGTGCCGAACCCGATCGCCAGGTACTCCTTCTCGTCCGCGCTGGTCGGCTTGCTGGCGTACACCTGCGACATGTACAGGTGCCCCTGCGAGTAGAGCAGCTCGGAGTAGTCCGGCGACATGCTCGACTCCACGTCCCGCACCGCCTCCGTCGCCGGGTTCTCCAGCAGCACCGTCTGCTTGAACGTCGCGCCGTCGATGCTCACGACCTGGCCGCCCTTGTCGTACGGCGGGCGCTTGTAGGCGATCACGTTGCCGCCGTCCATGCGCAGCGGGGTGATCGTGTAGTCGTCGCCGGAGTCCGCGCGCTGGCCGGTCTGCTTGCCGGTGGCCAGGTCGAAGGCGACGACCTCGTTGGCCCGGCTGTACGACTCGCCGCCGCCCTCGTGCTCCTCGGTGGCGATGTAGAGCTTGCCGTTGCCGGCCGCGAGCCCGTTGCAGCTCTCGATCTTGGTGATGCTGTCGCAGCGGGCCGCGAACTGGTCGCCGGGCGCCGAGATGCGGGTGAGCAGCTTGCCGGTCTTGTTGTCGATGGAGAAGAAGTCCGAGATGCCGCTGCCGTCCCCGGCGGAGTCGCCGACGTCGGCGGCCACGACCAGCGGATCCGTCGACACGATGCCCGCGTACTCGATGCCCTTGGCCATCTTGTACTCGGTGATCACCTTCCCGCTCTTCGGGTCGATGGTCTGGATGTTCAGCTGGCGGGCGTCGTACGACCCGCACTTGCGCACCGCGACCAGCTTCTCGCCGCCGCCGTAGCCCGCGTCGTAGCAGGTGTCGGTGGTCTTCGGGGACCAGAGGACGTCGCCCTTGGCGAGGTCGAAGGCGACGCCGCCGTCGGTGCTGCCCGCGGCGACGGTGTCACCGCTGATCGTGACGTTGTCGAAGGAGATCGGCCCGTCACCGGCGGTCTTCGTCCAGACCTTCTTCCCGGCGTCCAGGTCGAGGACCGCGACCTGGGTGCACCCGTGCGAGGGCTCCGCCTTGGTCGGCATGGCGGGCTGGTGGACGATCACCGTCTTGTTGTCGTCGGTGACGTGCCGGGTGACGGCGCACACGGGGCCGGCCAGCTTGATCGTCCACTTCTTGCTGCCCTTGTCGGGGTCGTACCCGTTGACCTCGGCGATGCCGCTCTTGGCGTACACCTTGTCGGTGAGCCACGAGCCGGAGACGACGACGCTGTCGTCCTCCTTGCTCACCGCGGGCATGGGCACCTGGAAGAGCACCTTGGCGGCCGGGTCGGCGGGCGCCTTCTCCTGGGCGCCGGAGGTCTTGCCGCCGTCGCCGCCCTTCTGGTCCGTACCGCCGTCGCCGCCCGTGCCGCCGCTGGAGCCCGCGGTGTCGTCCTTGCCCCCGTCGTCGGAGGAACCGGCGTACCAGACCCCGCCGCCGATGATCAGCGCGATCGCGACGACGGCGGCCACGATGATCGCGACCTGCGCGTTGATCTTCCGTCCCCCGCCGGCGCCCGTGGCCTGCGGCTGCATGGGCATGGTGGCCGGCTGCTGGTATCCGTATCCGGGCTGGCCGGGCTGACCGTAGGCAGGCGTCGGCTGCCCATAAGGCCCGGGCTGGCCCGGCTGCCCCGGCTGCCCCGGCTGCCCCGGCTGCCCCGGCTGCTGACCGGGATAGCCGTACCCGGGCTGCGGCTGTCCCTGCGGCGGCGTCTGCGGATACCCGTACCCCGGCTGCTGCGGCGGCGGCCCCGCCGGCGGCGTGGGCGGAGCCGCGGGCGCCTGCGGCGGCGTCTGCGGATAGCCGTAGCCCGGCTGCTGCGGCGGCTGGTTCTGCGGCGGGCCGAAACCGCCCCCCTGCGGGGGCTGGTTGGGCGGCGGGGGCGGCGGCTGGGTCATGACGTGAGCACCTCGAAGAGCGGAGACGACGGGGACGGAACGGGCCGCAGACACGCGGCCGGGGAATCGGCCGGCGAAAAGGCCGGCGAGGGGGCCGGAGAAGAGGTCACTTGCCGTAGGCGAGCATCAACTTCTCCTTCGACTCGTCGTTCCCGGTCAGGCGGGTGCTGGCGATGTAGAACCGCCCGTCGACCCAGTCGATGTCCTTGGAGTAGAAGCTGTTCTCGATGTCCGCGACGCCCTGCGGGTTCTGCATCAGCTTCGCCGGCTTGTGGCTGCTGCCGCCGGTCGGGATGGACACGACCTGCCCGCCCGCGTCGTAGGACGGCTGGACGTACGCGATGAGCTGGTCGCCCTCGACCTTCATCGGCATCATCGACTCGTCCGCGGGGGACTTGGTGCGCCACTTCTCCTTGCCGGTGGCGAGGTTGATCGCGACGATCTCGTTGGCGCCGCTGGTCGCCTCGGTCGGCAGGTAGAGCGTGCCCCCGGCGACCGCCACGCCCGTGCAGCCCTGGAGGTCGCGCTCGAGGATGGCCCAGCCGCACTCGGGGGCGAAGTCCTCGTCGACGCCGACCTGTTCCTGGACCTTGCCGCCGGAGGTGAAGCTGGAGATGTTCCAGACCTTCTTGTCCTCGTTGGTGGCGTAGACGACCAGCGGGTCGACGGAGTAGGCGCGGGCGATCCGCCAGTTCTTCTCGTACTTGTAGGTCCACAGGACCTTGCCGGTCTTCGGGTCGAGGCCCTGGAGCTCGTCGTGCGCGTTGTTGCCGCCGGCGCCGCAGGAGGCGACCTGGACGAGCTTGTTCGCGCTGCCCGCGAACCCGGCGGGGAAGCAGGCGTCGCCGTACTTTTTCTTCTCGTACAGCTTCTTGCCGCTCCGCACGTCGTACGCGGTGCCGGACTGGGAGCGGCCGACCATCATGATGTCGCCGCTGAGCGAGAGTTCGAGGGAGAGCGTGGAGTCGAACAGGTCGCCGTCGGCGACCTCCTCGGACCAGCCCTTCTCGCCGGTGGCGAGGTCGATCTCCTGGAGCTTGTTGCACTTGGCGCGGTCGCTGGAGCCACTCATGTAGGCAACGACGATCTTGTCGGCGGCGGTCTTCTCCGGGGTGACCGAGCAGATCTTCTCCGGGAAGGCGATCGGGTCCCAGGCGGGCTTGCCGTCGCCGACGTTGTAGGCGAAGACCTGCTTGTACGCAGCCTTCACCGCGGCCTTGCCGGTGATCCACATGCCGTCGGCGTCCGCGCCGGAGCCGGGGGCGTCGGGCGCCTCCTTGTACCAGAGCACCTTGGACTCGCCGGCCTGGCGGCCCTCGTTGAGGTTCTCGGGGTCCTCGCCGCCGTCGCCGCTGCCGTCACCGGGGTTGACCGGAGCGCCGCCCTTGGAGCCGGAGGGCTTGGGGTCGTCGGTCTTGGCGACGACGGGCTTCTTGTCCTTCTCGTCGTCACCGCCGCTCGCGGTGACCGCCCACACGCTGCCGCCGATGACGAGCAGGGCCGCGACGGCCGCTCCGACGGCGAGGGCGGGCTTGCCCTTGAAGGGGTTGCGCGAGCCGGGGCCGCCGGGCGGCGGCGTACCGGGGACGCCGGGAGCGCCGGGGTACTGCTGCTGCGGGTAGCCGTAGCCGGGCTGCTGGCCGTAAGGTCCCGGCTGCTGCGGCTGGGCGTACGGGCCGGAGTTGTACGGTCCGGGCTGCTGACCGTAGGGCCCGGGCTGGCCCGGCTGGCCGGGCTGCTGCGGATAGCCGTAGCCCGGCTGCTGCGGCGGCGGACCGGGCGGCGGGCCCTGCGGGGGCGGCGGGGTCGGTGCCCCGAAGCCTCCCGGCGGTGGGTCCTGCGGTGCTCCGAAGCCACCCGGCTGCGGCGGCTGATTCGGCGGCTGGCTCATCAGCGCGTTCCCCCTTATTACTCACTGATTTTTAGCCACGCCCCGGGTCACGCGCTGGCCCCGGAGTCGTCTACGGCGATGGTTCCACTGGCCTCGGACCGCCCTGGGACAGTCCTCGGACGGCCTTTCTATCACCCGCCGCCAACCGGCCACCGGGCCGCGTCCGCCCCTGTTCCCAAGGGAGGACCGGCCCGTGATGCCTCTGTTACGCGCCTTCACGCGCCCTTTACATCGCCCGCGCGCCCGGCGCACGCGGTCGCTCAGGCGTCCTCGGCCAGTTCCAGCCAGCGCAGCTCCAGCTCGTCGCGCTGCCCCGTCAGCTCGCGCAACTCGGTGTCCAGCTCGGCCACCTTCGCGAAGTCCGTGGCGTTCTCGGCGATTTGGGCGTGCAGCTTGGTCTCCTTCTCGGAGACCTTGTCCAGCTGCCGCTCGATCTTCTGGAGCTCCTTCTTGGCGGCGCGCACGTCGGCGGCGCTCTTCTCGGGCACGGCGGCGGCGGGCCTGGCCGCCACGGCCGGGGCGCTCGACCCGGCGGCCTCCTCCATCCGCTGCCGTCGCTCCAGGTACTCGTCGATGCCGCGCGGCAGCATGCGCAGCGCGCCGTCGCCGAGCAGGGCGAAGACCCGGTCGGTGGTGCGCTCGACGAAGAACCGGTCGTGAGAGATGACGATCATGGAGCCGGGCCAGCCGTCGAGGACGTCCTCCAGCTGGGTCAGGGTCTCGATGTCGAGGTCGTTGGTGGGCTCGTCGAGGAAGAGGACGTTGGGCTCGTCCATGAGGAGGCGCAGCAGCTGGAGCCGCCGCCGCTCACCGCCGGACAGGTCCCCGACCGGCGTCCACTGCTTCTCCTTGCCGAAGCCGAAGGTCTCGCAGAGCTGCCCCGCGGTCATCTCCCGCCCCTTGCCGAGGTCGACGCGCTCCCGGACGCGCTGCACTGCCTCCAGCACCCGCCAGTCGGGGTCGAGTTCGGCGACCTCCTGCGACAGGTACGCCAGCTTGACGGTCCTGCCGACCCGCACCTGTCCGGCCGCGGGCTGCTGTTCGCCGTCGCTGCGGGCGGCGTCGGCGAGGGCGCGCAGCAGGGAGGTCTTGCCGGCGCCGTTGACGCCGACCAGGCCGATGCGGTCGCCGGGGCCGAGCTGCCAGGTGACGTGCTTGAGCAGCACCTTGGGGCCGGCCTGGACGGTGATGTCCTCCAGGTCGAACACGGTCTTGCCGAGCCGGGAGGAGGCGAACTTCATCAGCTCGCTGCTGTCCCGCGGCGGCGGCACGTCGGCGATCAGCTCGTTGGCGGCCTCGACGCGGAAGCGGGGCTTGGAGGTGCGGGCGGGCGCGCCGCGCCGCAGCCAGGCCAGCTCCTTGCGGACCAGGTTCTGCCGCTTGGTCTCCTCGGTGGCGGCGATGCGCTCGCGTTCGGCGCGGGCGAAGACGTAGTCGGAGTAGCCGCCCTCGTACTCGTAGACGTCGCCCTTCTGCACGTCCCACATGCGGGTGCAGACCTGGTCGAGGAACCACCGGTCGTGGGTGACGCAGACGAGGGCGGAGCGCCGCTCGCGCAGGTGCTGCGCGAGCCAGGCGATGCCCTCGACGTCGAGGTGGTTGGTGGGCTCGTCGAGGACGATCAGGTCCTGCTCCTCGATGAGCAGCTTGGCCAGCGCGATCCGGCGCCGCTCGCCGCCGGACAGCGGCCCGATGACGGTGTCGAGCCCCTGCGGGAAGCCCGGCATGTCGAGCCCGCCGAACAGCCCGGTCAGCACGTCGCGGATCTTGGCGCTGCCCGCCCACTCGTGGTCGGCCAGGTCGCCGATGACCTCGTGCCGGACGGTGGCGGCGGGGTCGAGGGAGTCGTGCTGGGTGAGCACGCCGAGCCGCAGTCCGCCGGAGTGGGTGACCCGCCCGGTGTCGGGTTCCTCCAGCCTGGCCAGCATCCGGATCATGGTCGTCTTGCCGTCGCCGTTGCGCCCGACGACGCCGATGCGGTCCCCCTCGGAGACGCCGAGGGACACGCCGTCGAGGAGTGCACGGGTGCCGTACACCTTGCTGACGTTCTCGACATTGACCAGATTGACGGCCATTTCTCTCCTGCCTGGGGGATCGCTCGACCCTCCAGGGTAGTCCGGCCGCCGCGCGCCTCGGTCCGGGACCGTGCCCCCTCGCCGCGGGCCTCGGTCCGGGACCGCGCGGGCCTCAGTCCAGGACCGTGGCCCCCGCCGCCGCGCCCACCGCCGTACGCACGTCGCGGCAGGTCCCCGAGGCCCGGAGCACGCCCGCGATGTCGGAGGCCGACTTCGCGTCGGTCGCGAGGAAGGCCGTCGTCGGGCCGGAGCCCGAGACCAGTGCCGCCAGGCCCCCGGCCGCCCGGCCCGCCGCGAGGGTGTCGCCCAGTTCCGGGTAGAGGGAGAGCGCCGCGGGCTGGAGGTCGTTGGTGACGGCGACCGCGAGCGCGGCGGCGTCGCCCTTCGCGAGGGCGTCGAGCACCGCCTGGTCGGCGACCGGTTCCGGAATGTCCCGGCCCTCCGCCAGCCGGTCGAACTCGCGGAAGACGGCCGGCGTCGGCAGTCCCCGCGCGGCGAGCGCGAACACCCAGTGGAAGTCGCCGCCCACCTCCAGCTCGGTCAGCTTCTCACCGCGCCCGGTGCCGAGTGCCGCCCCGCCGACCAGGCTGAACGGCACGTCGCTGCCCAGCTCGGCGCAGATGTCGAGCAGTTCCTCCCGGGAGGCGCCGGTGCCCCACAGGGCGTCGCAGGCGAGCAGCGCGCCCGCGCCGTCGGCGCTGCCGCCCGCCATGCCGCCGGCGACGGGGATGTCCTTGGCGATGTGGAGGTGGACGTCGGGTGCGCGGCCGTACCGCTCGGCGAGGGCGAGTGCCGCACGGGCGGCGAGGTTGGTGCGGTCGAGCGGGACCTGGTCGGCGTCCGGCCCCTCGCAGGTGACGCGGAGCCCGTCGGCGTCCGGGGTGGCGGTGATCTCGTCGTACAGGGAGACGGCGAGGAAGACGTTGGCCAGGTCGTGGAAGCCGTCGGGGCGGGCGGCGCCGACCGCGAGCTGGACGTTGACCTTGGCGGGGACGCGGACCGTCACGCTCACTTGCTCGTCACTCCTTGTGTTCGGCGATACGCGCGAACTCTTCCACGGTCAGGGCCTCTCCGCGCGCCTGCGGCGACACGCCCGCACCGACGAGTGCGGCCTCGGCGGCCGCGGCGGACCCCGCCCACCCGGCGAGCGCGGCCCGCAGGGTCTTGCGGCGCTGGGCGAACGCGGCGTCGACGACGGCGAAGACCTCGGCCTTGGACGCGGTGGTCTTCAGCGGCTCGCTGCGCCGGACGAGTGACACGAGCCCGCTGTCGACGTTGGGCGCGGGCCAGAAGACGTTGCGGCCGATGGACCCGGCCCGCTTGACCTCCGCGTACCAGTTCGCCTTCACGGACGGCACGCCGTAGACCTTCGAGCCGGGTCCGGCGGCCAGCCGGTCGGCGACCTCCTTCTGCACCATGACGAGGGTCCGCTCGATGGTCGGGAAGGTGTCGAGCATGTGGAGCAGGACGGGCACGGCGACGTTGTACGGAAGGTTCGCGACCAGGGCGGTCGGGGCGGGGCCCGGCAGCTCGGTGACGTGCATCGCGTCGGAGTGCACGAGCGCGAACCGGTCGGCGCGCTCCGGCATGCGGGCGGCGACGGTGGCGGGCAGGGCACCGGCGAGGACGTCGTCGATCTCGACGGCGGTGACCCGGTCGGCGGCCTCCAGCAGGGCCAGGGTGAGCGAGCCGAGACCCGGTCCCACCTCGACCACCACGTCGTCGGGGCGTACCTCGGCGGTGCGGACGATGCGGCGGACCGTGTTCGCGTCGATGACGAAGTTCTGGCCGCGCTGCTTGGTGGGGCGTACGCCGAGGGCGGCCGCGAGTTCACGGACGTCGGCGGGACCCAGGAGGGCGTCGGGGGTGGGGCTGCTCACCCCGCAAGGGTAGCCGGGGGCGTGACCGACCTCGGTCCGCGCGGCCGGGTCGGGCGGACCCGGCCTCGGTCCCCGCGGCCGGGGCGGGCGGACCCGGCCGCCGCGGCCGGGCGCCGGGGACTTGTTCGGCAGCCAGGCACGGGCCTCTGTCCCGCAGCCGGGGCCGGTGGACTCATTCCAGCAGTCGCCGGGGCCACATCCCCCGCAGCCGGGCGCCGGATGGTCTCGGTCCCGAAGCCGGGGACGGCGGTCCCGGTCGCCGCGCGGCCGGGGGCGGCGGTCTCGGTCGGTCCCTCGGCCGGGGGCCGGGCGGGCTCAGTCCCGTAGGCGGGCGCCGCAGTGCGGCCAGGCGCTGGTGCCGCTGCGTACGTACAGCTTCTGCGCGCGGTAGGTCTGCTCCGCGGCCGACGCGTCCTCGGGCCGGCCCTCGCCGCCGAGGTCGTGCCAGGTGGCGGAGTCGAACTGGTAGAGGCCGCCGTACGTCCCGGACGGGTCGACGGCGTCCGCGCGGCCGCCCGACTCGCAGGCGGCCAGGCCCTGCCAGTTCAGGTGGTCGGCGCCGTGGACGGAGGCCGGCCGGGGCCGGGTGCCGACCCGGACGATCCGCGGGCTGGGCTCGCGGACCACCTCCGTGCGCAGGCGGCGCGGTTTCTGCCGGACGCCGTTGACGGTGCGCAGCGCGTACGTGGTGCGGCGCAGTCCGGGCCGGCCCGCCTGCTGGACGACCTCGGCGCCCCGGAAGAGGGAGGCGTCCTCGGTCCGTCGCTCGTCGAAGGGGATCGGGTCCTCGCGGACCTCCTGGGACCCGGTGATCCGCAGCACGGTGACGGTCTGCCCGTCGCGCGGGAAGCCGTTCGCGGGGACGGAGGTGGTGTCCTCGCCGTGCAGGGAGACGCCGGCCTCCTCGACGACCTCCCGCACGGTCGCGGCGTTGGTGCGGACGGTGCGGGTCCGGCCGTCCGCCATCACGGTCACCACCCGCTCGGTGCGCACCACCAGGGCGAGTCCCTCGCGGCCGATGCGCCGGGAGGGCTCGGTGGACAGGTGGGCGCCCTGTGTCCGTACGCCGAGCTGCCGCAGCGCGCCCTGCACCGTCCGCGCCGTCGTCCACACCTGGCGCCGGTGGCCGTCGAGGGTCAGCAGCACGGGCCGTCCGTAACGGACGGTGACGTCCTCGCCGCTGGTCAGCGGGTCGCCGGGGGCGGGTTCGATCACGTCGTGGGCGCCCACCTGGACGCCTTCCTCGGCGAGCAGCTCGGTCACGTCGTCGGCGAAGGTGTGCAGCGTGCGCGGGGTGCCGTCGACGGTCAGCTCGACCGCCTTGTCCTTGGCGACGAAGGCGGTGGTGCCGCCCGCGAGGAACGCCACGACCAGGGCGCGCGGCAGCAGCCTGCGCAGGGAGGTATCCGCACGCCCCGCGCCCCGCGCCCGGCGCCGGCGCTCGGCCCGCCCGTCGTCCTGCCGGGGCACCACGGGCACGGTCGGTTCGTGGCCGGGCGGCGGCGCGGGCCGGTACGGGTCGTCGTACCCGCCCCCGTACCCGTACGGCAGGGTCGGCGCGCTGTGCACGTCGTACGGTGCGAGGTCGTCGTACGGTGCGACGTACTCGTACGCCTCTGCCGGCTCGAACTGCGTTCTGCTCACGCCCACACGCTCCAGGGGTCCCGATCGGGCCCCCAGAACCTAGCGGAGCGCCGGTCACTCTCCCAAGCGACGCGGCTACTCAGCGTGTCAGTAGCCGAAGGCGCGGGCCGTGTTCGCGGCGAGGGCGGTCGCCAGGGTGTCCTCGTCGACGCCCCGTACGTCCGCCATGGCACGCACCGTGACCGGCACCAGGTAGGGCGCGTTCGGCCGCCCCCGGTAGGGCGCCGGCGTCAGGAACGGCGCGTCGGTCTCCACCAGGAGCAGCTCGGGCGGGGCCACGGCGAGGGCGTCGCGCAGGTTCTGGGCGTTCTTGAAGGTGACGTTGCCGGCGAAGGACATGTAGTACCCGGCGCGGGCGCAGATCTCGGCCATCTCGGCGTCGCCGGAGTAGCAGTGGAAGACGGTGCGCTCGGGGGCGCCCTCCTCCTTGAGGACGCGCAGGACGTCGGTGTGGGCGTCGCGGTCGTGGATGACGAGGGTCTTGCCGTGCCGCTTGGCGATCTCGATGTGGGCGCGGAAGGACCGCTCCTGGGCTTCCTTGCCCTCGGGGCCGGTGCGGAAGTAGTCGAGGCCCGTCTCGCCGACGCCCTTGACCTGCGGGAGCGCCGCGAGCCGGTCGATCTCCGCGAGGGCGTCGTCGAGGGCCGCGTCACCGCCGGGCTGCCGTGCGCCCTGCCGGGACCAGCCGTCGGGGTCCCCGTGCACGATGCGGGGCGCCTCGTTCGGGTGCAGGGCGACGGTGGCGTGGACGGCGTCGTGCGCCGCCGCCGTCTCGGCCGCCCAGCGGGACCCCGCGAGGTCGCATCCGACCTGGACGACGGTGGTGACGCCGACCGACGCGGCCTTGGCGAGCGCCTCCTCGACCGTGCCGGACTGCATGTCGAGGTGGGTGTGCGAGTCGGCGACCGGCACCCGCAGGGGCTCGGGCAGCGGAGGCGCGGTGTGCTTGTCGGACCGTCCCGGGGCGTTCGAAGACATGCCCCGATCCTACGGAAGCGCCCGCGCGCCCGGAGTGCCGGTCAGGCGGCCCTGCGGTGGAGGTGGAGCGCGTGCAGCAGGTCGGCCAGGTGCCAGTGCCGGCGTTCGCCGGACAGTCCCGGCGCTCCCGGCCCCGGCGCCTCGGGCACGCCCGCTCCGGGCACCGGCGGCACCTCCAGGGGGCCCGCCGGGGGCACCCGGTGGATGCCGTGGGCGGTGCCGCGGGCGGAGGCGACCCGGCCCGGGCGCAGGATGCGTACGACGTGGCTGTCACAGGTCGCGCAGGTCGGCCGGGTCAGCGGGGAGGGCACGACGCGGCCGTCCGCGACGTAGAGCACGAACGCGTGGCCGTCGGTGTCCGTGTGGTGCTCGATCTCGAACGACTGTTCCCAGCCGTGCCCGCAGCGCATGCAGGCGAAGGAGTACGACTCGTGGACGACGGCGGTGGCACCGGCACGCACTCGGGTCCGCACGGTGCTCTCACTCATGCTCATCCCGGCTCCTTCGGTTCGTTCGGTTCCTTCCTCCAGTGGACTCCTCCACCAGCGGGAAAGCACCAGGCGCTGCCGAGTGTTTGAGCCGATTTGGGCTGCCCTTGGCAGGAGTGCCCGCCAGGTCAGGGGCGGGTCAAGGGCGGGGCGCTTCAGGTCAAGGGCGAGGCGGCCCGGGTCAAAGCCGGGGCGGCCCGGGTCAAGCCGAGCCCTTCCGTTCCCCTCAGCTCCCCGCGTTCTTCGCCGCGTTCTTCGCCGCCACCACCGCGTCGAACACCTCCCGCTTGGGCACGCCCACCTGGGCGGCCACCGCGGCGATCGCCTCCTTGCGCCGCTCCCCCGCCTCCTCGCGCACCCGCACCCGCCGCACCAGCTCCTCGGCGCCGACCTCCTCGGCCCCCTTCTCCGGTGCTCCCTCCACGACGACGGTGATCTCCCCCCGCACCCCTTCACCGGCCCACGCGGCCAGCTCACCGAGCCCCCCGCGCTTGACCTCCTCGTACGTCTTGGTCAGCTCCCGGCAGACGGCGGCCCGCCGGTCGGTGCCGAAGACCTCGGCCATGGCGGCGAGGGTGTCGTCGAGGCGGTGCGGGGCCTCGAAGTAGACCAGGGTCCGCCGCTCCCCGGCGACCTCGCGCAGCCGGGTCAGCCGCTCGCCGGCCTTGCGGGGCAGGAAGCCCTCGAAGCAGAACCGGTCGACCGGCAGCCCCGACAGAGCGAGCGCGGTCAGCACGGCGGACGGCCCGGGGACGGCGGTGACGCGCACCCCGCGCTCGACGGCCGCGGCGACCAGCCGGTACCCGGGGTCGGACACCGACGGCATCCCGGCGTCGGTGACCAGCAGCACCCGCGCCCCGCCGGCCAGCTCCTCCACCAGCTCGGGCGTACGGGCGGACTCGTTGCCCTCGAAGTACGACACGACACGCCCCGCGGGGGCGACGCCGAGCGCCTGGGTGAGCCGGCGCAGCCGCCGGGTGTCCTCGGCGGCGACGACGTCCGCGCCGGCCAGTTCCGCGGCGAGCCGGGGCGGGGCGTCCTGGACGTCGCCGATGGGAGTGCCCGCGAGTACAAGGGTTCCAGTCACGCCCCCATCCTCCCAGTCCTCCCGCAGTCCTCCCGGCCGGTCGTCCCGGAGGGGAACGTATCCGCGCCCGGGAGGGCCATGCACGGGACGTGCACAGCGCGGTTCCCTACGATGGCGCGGTGACCAGTACCGCGTCCTCCACGGACACCCTGCACGACCAGGCCCCGCACGACGAGCGGCCCACCTGGCAGCAGCGGCTGCGCCGCTTCGGCTACCCGGCGGGGCCCGCGGCCGGTGACGTCCGCGACCGGCTGGTGCCGCCGTACACGAGCCCGAGCCCGCGCCTGTGGGCGTTCCTGGGCCTGTCGAAGCCGCTCGCCGACCGGATGGTCCGCTGGTCGGCGTGGGGCGGGCCGCTGCTGGTGGCGCTGCTCGCGGGCGTGCTGCGGTTCTGGAACCTGGGCAGCCCGAAGGCGGTGATATTCGACGAGACGTACTACGCCAAGGACGCGTGGGCGCTGATCCACCGCGGCTTCGAGGTCAACTGGGACAAGAACGCCAACGACCTCATCCTGAACTCGGGCGGCGACGTCCCGATCCCCACCGACGCGGCGTACGTCGTCCACCCGCCGGTCGGCAAGTACGTCATCGGCCTCGGCGAACTGCTGTTCGGCTTCGACCCCTTCGGCTGGCGCTTCATGACGGCGCTGCTCGGCACCCTGTCGGTGCTGCTGCTGTGCCGGATCGGGCGCCGCCTGTTCCGCTCGACGTTCCTCGGCTGCCTGGCGGGCGCCCTGATGGCGCTGGACGGCCTGCACTTCGTGATGAGCCGCACCGCGCTGCTGGACGGCGTGCTGATGTTCTTCGTGCTGGCCGCCTTCGGCTGCCTGGTCGTCGACCGCGACAGGGCCCGTGCGAGACTCGCCGCCGCGCTCCCGGTGGACGAGGACGGCCGCGTCCGCCCCGACGCGCACGTCGCGGAGACCCTCGGCCTCGGCCGGCGCCCGTGGCGCCTGGCAGCGGGCCTGATGCTGGGCCTGGCGGCGGCCACCAAGTGGAACGGCCTCTACATCATGGCGGCCTTCTGCGTGATGGCCGTCCTGTGGGACGTCGGCTCCCGCCGCGTCGCGGGCGCCCACCACCCCTACCGCGCGGTGCTCCGCCGCGACCTGGGCTGGGCCTTCCTCTCCACGGTCCCGGTGGCCCTGGCCACGTACCTCCTCTCCTGGCTCGGCTGGATCCTCTCCCCCTCCGACGGCACCGGCGGCTACTACCGCGACTGGGCGACGAAGGACGGCGCGAACAGCTCCTGGTCGTGGCTCTTCCCCGACTGGTGGCGCAGCCTGTGGCACTACGAGACCCAGGTCCTCGAGTTCCACACCCACCTGACGTCGCCGCACACCTACCAGTCGAACCCCTGGAGCTGGATCGTCCTGGGCCGCCCGGTCTCCTACTTCTACGAGTCCCCGTCGGCGGGCTCGGACGGCTGCCCGGTCGACGCGGGCGAGAAGTGCGCCCGCGAGGTCCTGGCGCTCGGCACGCCCCTCCTGTGGTGGGTGGGCTGCTTCGCCCTGCTGTACGTCCTGTGGCGCTGGCTCTTCCGCCGCGACTGGCGCGCGGGCGCCATCGCCTGCGGCGTGGTCGCCGGTTACCTCCCCTGGTTCATGTACCAGGAGCGCACGATCTTCCTCTTCTACGCCGTCGTCTTCCTCCCCTTCCTCTGCCTCGCGGTGGCCATGCTCCTGGGTGCGATCATCGGCCGCCCCGGCTGCACCGACACCCGCAGAGTCGCGGGCGCGACGGGAGCGGGCGTCCTGGTCCTCCTCATCGCCTGGAACTTCATCTATTTCTGGCCCCTGTACACGGGCACGGCGATCCCGATGGAGGAGTGGAGAGCGCGGATGTGGCTCGATACGTGGGTCTAGCCGGGCAGACGCAGTACCGGGGGGCGCGGCGCCGGCCGCGCCCTCATGGTCGTCGTTGCGGGACGGGAGCCGAACCTGGCGCCCGTTCCAGTCCTCGGGACCGACGGCCGTCCCCCCGGGTCTCCTTTAGGCCACCAATCGGAAACACCCGTACCACCGTTCACCCCCTGCGCTTAGAGTGCACCTACAACTACTTCTGAACGCGTTCAAGAAGGCGGGCGGAAGATCTGACGGGGAGGGGACTGCCGATGGGCAGGGGGGTCAAGGTCGCCGTCATAGGCGGGGTGTTCGCCGTGATGGTGGGCGGTGCCGGGTACGGCGCCTACAACGTGGTGTCGGCGCTGGACGGGGACGGGGGCTCCGGGTCCTCGGAGGCCAAGAGCGGGCCGCCGGACGGGGACGAGGTCGCGGAGACCTCCGAGAAGTTCTTCACGGCCTGGGAGAAGGGCGACGTGACGACCGCCGCCTCGTACACCAACAACGCCTCGATCGCCGGGACACTGCTGACCGCCTACGGCGAGGACGCGCACATCGGCGGCGTCGAGATCACGCCGGGCACGGCGACCGGCACCTCCGTGCCGTTCACGGTGAAGGCGAAGGTGTCGTACGAGGGGACGACGAAGCCGCTCAGCTACAAGAGCACGCTGACCGTGGTGCGCGGGGAGACCAGCGGGCGGGCGCTGGTGGACTGGGAGCCGTCCGTCGTCCATCCCAGCCTGAAGGACGGGGACACGCTGGTCACCGAGGAGTCGGCGACCCCGCAGATCCAGGCCGTCGGGCGCAACGGCACCGTGCTGACGAAGGAGAAGTACCCCTCGCTCGGCCCCGTCCTCGCCACGCTGCGGGAGCGGTACGGCGCGAAGGCCGGCGGCACCCCCGGCGTCGAGCTGGCGGTGCGGCACTCGACCGCGGACGCGCCGGACACCCCGCTGCTGACGCTGACCGAGGGCAAGCCCGGCAAGCTCGAGACCACGCTCAGCGCGAGCGTCCAGGCGGCGGCCGAGAAGGCGGTGAAGCGGTACGGCGAGTCCTCCGTGGTCGCCGTGAAGCCCAGCACCGGGGAAGTGCTGGCCGTGGCGAACAACCGTCAGGACGGGTTCAACGCCGCGTTCCAGGGGCGGGTCGCCCCCGGTTCCACCATGAAGATCATCACCGCGGCCATGCTCATCGACAACGGCGTGACCTCGATGAACGGCCCGGCGCCCTGCCCCGACACGGCGACCTGGCAGAGTCAGACCTTCAAGAACCTGACCAACATGAAGCCCAACGAGAGCGCCACGCTCGCCAACACCTTCATGCGCTCCTGCAACACCGGTTTCATCAAGCTCGTCGACGAGAAGCCGCTCACCGACTCCTCGTTGACCGAGGAAGCCCAGGAGCGCTTCGGGCTCGGGCAGGACAACTGGCAGACCGGCATCGTCTCGTTCGACGGGAGCGTCCCCGCCTCCGGCGGGCCGGACCGCGCGGCCAACGCCATCGGGCAGGGCCAGGTCCAGCTGAACCCGCTGAACATGGCCTCCGTGACGGCGACCGCCATCACCGGTGAGTTCCGCCAGCCGTACCTGGTGCCGTTCGACCTGGACGACCGGGAGCCGGCCACCGCCAAGGGGCTGCCGCAGGGCACCGCCTCCCAGCTCAAGCAGATGATGCGGCTCACCGCCACCCAGGGCACCGCCGTCAACGCCATGTCCGGGCTCGGCGGCGACATCGGCGCCAAGACCGGGTCGGCGGAGGTCGACGGGCAGGCCGTCTCCAACAGCTGGTTCACCGGGTTCCGGAACGACATCGCGGCGGCGGCCATGACCGAGGAGGGCGGTCACGGCGGCGACGCGGCCGGGCCGATCGTCGCAGATGTGCTACGAGTCGGCGGCTGACGCCGACCGGCGGCCGTGATGCCCCTACTGTGGTCGCGGTCGTAAGCAGCATCCGGCACCGAACGCACCGAGGAACGGGACGCAGTGGGCAGCAGAAGGGGCGCCGCCACCGAGCGGCGCAGGACGAAACCCGCCGTGATCGGCAGTGTGGCCGCGGTGGTCGTGGCCGGTGCCGGATTCGGTGCCTACGCGGTGTACGGCGGGGGCGGGGCCGGCGACGACGACGCCCGGACCAAGTCCGCGGCGGCCGCGGAGAAGGTGAAGTCGGGCCCGCTGACGGCGAGTGAGGTCACCTCGGCCGCCCAGCGGTTCCTGACCGCCTGGCAGCAGGGCGACGTGGCCGCCGCGGCCGCCGCGACCGACGACGCCGAGGCCGCCAAGGGGCTGCTCACCGGCTACACCAAGGACGCCCGCATCAAGGACGCCACCTTCACCCCGGGCACCCCGGCCGGGGAGAAGGTCCCCTTCTCCGTCAAGGCCACCGTCGCCTACGAGAAGGCGGCCGAGCCGCTGGCGTACGACAGCGCGCTGACCGTCGTCCGCCGGGAGGGCGACGGCGAGCCCCGCGTCGACTGGCACGCGGCCGTCGTGCACCCGGAGTTGCGGGACGGGGACAAGCTGGTCACCGGGAAGGCCGGCGACCCGCCGGTCAAGGCGCTGGACCGGAACGGCGCGGAGATCACCGCCGCGAAGTACCCGTCCCTCGGCACCGTCCTGGACGGGCTGCGCGACAAGTACGGCAAGAAGTCCGGCGGCACCCCCGGCGTCGAACTGCGCGTGGTGCGCGGCGAGGCGGCCGGTGACGGCAAGGACGGCAAGGGGTCGAAGGAGTCCGGGGCCAGCGAAGTCGCCGACAAGACGCTGCTGGAACTGAGCAAGGGCACCCCCGGCACCCTGAAGACGACGCTCGACCCAGCCCTCCAGGCGGCCGCCGAGAAGCAGGTGGACGGCAAGAAGGGCGCGTCGGTGGTGCTGCTGCGCGCCTCCACCGGCGAGGTCCTCGCGGTCGCCAACGGCGGGCACGGCTTCAACACCGCCTTCCTCGGCTCGCTCGCCCCCGGCTCCACCATGAAGGTCATCACGGCCTCGATGCTGCTGGAGAAGGACCTGGCGTCGGTGAACGAGAAGCACCCGTGCCCCAAGTTCTTCAGCTACGGCGGGTGGAAGTTCCAGAACGACGACAAGTTCGAGATCAAGGACGGCACCTTCAAGGCGAGTTTCGCCCGCTCCTGCAACACCGCCTTCATCAGCCAGGCCCCCGAGCTGAAGGACGACGACCTGACCAGGCAGGCCAAGGAGGTCTTCGGCCTGTCCATGAACAACTGGTCGGTCGGTGTGTCCACCTTCGACGGCCGGGTGCCGGTGCAGAGCAAGGCCCAGATGGGCGCCTCGCTCATCGGCCAGGGCGGGGTGCGGATGAACCCGCTCAACATGGCGTCGGTGTCGGCGACCGTGAAGTCGGGCTCCTTCCACCAGCCGTACCTGGTCGCCCCGTCGGTCGACGGGCGGGCACTCGCCACGGCCTCGCGCACGATGTCGGGCGAGACGCTCGGCGCGCTGCGCGAGCTGATGGCCTACACGGCGGCCCACGGCACCGCCGCGGAGGCGATGGCCGGCGTGAGCGGTGACGTCGGCGCGAAGACCGGCTCGGCGGAGGTCGACGGCCAGGAGAAGCCCAACGGCTGGTTCACCGCGTACCGGGGCGATCTGGCGGCGGCGGGCGTCGTCCAGCAGGGCGGGCACGGCGGCGACACGGCGGGCCCGATCGTCGCGGCGCTGCTCAAGGCGGGCGGCTGACACCCGCCGTCTGCCGGGACACGGTTCAGTGGGCCACCGGCTGTGCGGTCTCCGCGTAGGTGCGGCGCAGGAAGCGGATGAGGGCCTTGTTCTCGAACTGGACCACCGAGCAGCCCTGCGGGGAGTGGAACTCGACCACGGCCTGCACCCGTCCGCACGGCCACACCCGCACCTCACCGCTCCCGGCGGGCGCGCGCAGGCCCTGCTCCAGCAGCGCGCGGGAGAAGGTCCACTCGCGGGCGCGGGACGCACGACCGCCCTTCCCGGGCAGGGCGACGCACACCTTCGAGGGGTCGAGCTGGGGGTCGTAGCGCAGGACGACGGGTATCGCTCCGCCGTCGTCCTCGTCGGGGAGGTCCCCGTCCGTCAGGATGTGGGCTCGTGCGTACTCTTCGACTACGGACATGGGGTCGCCCCTTACGCTCTGCCACCTTTGTTGAAGCTGTGGGTCCACCCCCACTCCAATGTCCCATATTTCCCGGCGCACGCCCTGTGAGCCGGATATCACATGTGAGATCGACCTTTACATCAGCCTTTACCTCGCTCTTGCGAACGAGTTGCAACTGGTCCTTATCATCGGACCGTGCATGTACCTGACGGATTCATCAACGCCCCGACCTCCGCCGTGACCGGAGTCGTCGCCGCCGGCGCCATCGCGGTCAGCCTGCGCGGCGCGCGCCGGGAACTGGACGAGCGGACGGCGCCGCTGGCCGGGCTGGTCGCGGCGTTCATCTTCGCCGTGCAGATGCTGAACTTCCCGGTCGCGGCCGGGACCAGCGGGCATCTGCTCGGCGGCGCGCTGGCCGCCATCCTGGTCGGGCCCTACACCGGGGTCTTGTGCGTGTCCGTCGTCCTGCTCATGCAGGGCATCCTCTTCGCCGACGGCGGTCTGACCGCGCTCGGCGTGAACATCACCGACATGGCGATCGTCACCACGGTCGTCGCGTACGCCCTGTTCCGGGGCCTGGTGAAGGTGCTGCCGCGCACCCGCCGCTCGGTCACCGCGGCCTCCTTCGTCGCCGCGCTCGTCTCCGTCCCGGCCGCCGCCCTCGCCTTCACGCTCCTGTACTGGATCGGCGGCACCACCGACGTCTCCATCGGCAAGGTCGCCACCGCGATGATCGGCGTGCACGTGCTGATCGGCATCGGCGAGGCCGCGATCACCGCGCTGACCGTCGGCGCCGTCATCGCCGTACGCCCGGACCTGGTGTACGGGGCGCGCGGGCTGCGGCAGCGGCTCAAGCTGCGGGTGAACGGCGAGCTGGTCGACGTCCCCGACGCCTCGGACGCGGAGCCCGCCCCCGTGCCCGTCGCCGCCCGTTCGCACCGCAAGGTGTGGATCACCGGTCTCGTCGCCTCCCTGGTCCTGGCCGGCTTCGTCAGCTTCTACGCCTCCGCCAACCCCGACGGCCTGGAGAAGGTCGCCTCCGACAAGGGCATCGACGAGAAGGCCGAGGACCACGCGGCCGCCGACTCCCCGCTCGCCGACTACGGGGTCAAGGACATCACCAACGCCCGCGTCTCGGGCGGCCTCGCGGGCGTGATCGGCGTCGGCGTCACCGTCGTCGCGGGCAGCGCCGTGTTCTGGGCGGTGCGCAGGCGCCGCAGCGCGGACACCTCCCCGACCACCACGGAAACGACCGTCTGACGTGGGCGCCGGACACGCCCACAAGCTCTACCGGCACGGGCACTCCCCCGTGCACGGCCTGCCGCCGCACACCAAGCTCGCCGCGGCCTTCGCCTTCGTGGTCGTCGTGGTGTCGACGCCGCGCGAGGCGATGTGGGCCTTCGGCCTGTACGCGCTGCTGCTCGCGGCGGTGGCCTACGCGGCCCGCATGCCGCCCGGCTTCCTGCTCAGGCGGCTGCTGATCGAGGTGCCGTTCGTCGCGTTCGCGGTGCTCATGCCGTTCGTGGCGGAGGGCGAGCGGGTCGACGTGCTCGGCCTGTCGCTGAGCGTCAACGGCCTGTGGGGCGCCTGGAACGTCCTGGCCAAGGGCACCCTGGGCGTCGCCGCCTCCGTACTCCTCGCCTCCACGACCGAGCTGCGGGAACTCCTCCTCGGCCTCCAGCGGCTGAAACTGCCCCCGCTGCTCGTGCAGATCGCCTCGTTCATGATCCGGTACGGCGACGTGATCGCGGACGAGATGCGGCGGATGCGCATCGCCCGCCAGTCGCGGGGCTTCGAGGCGAGCGGCGTACGGCACTGGGGCGTGCTCGCCAAGTCGGCGGGAGCGCTGTTCATCCGCTCCTACGAACGCGGCGAACGCGTCCACCTGGCCATGGTCAGCCGCGGGTACGCCGGTTCGATGCCGGTCATCGACGAGGTGACCGCGTCCCGGGCGCAGTGGTCGTACGCGCTGGCCCTCCCGTGTGCGGCGCTGGTCGTGTGTCTGCTGGGATGGACTCTGTGACCGACCCCGTGACCGGCCCTGCGGCCGACCCCGTGACAGGCCCCGCGGCCGACCCCCTGCCCGACGCGCCCGCCTCCCTCGACGTCTCCGGCCTCGCCTTCGCCTACCCCGACGGGCACCAGGCCCTGTTCGGCGTGGACTTCTCGGTCGCGCGCGGCGAACGCGTCGCGCTGCTCGGGCCGAACGGTGCGGGCAAGACCACCCTCGTCCTCCACCTCAACGGCATCCTCACCGGCGGCACCGGTACGGTCACGGTCGCCGGGCTGCCGGTGGACAAGCGGAACCTGGCCGAGATCCGGCGCCGGGTCGGCATCGTCTTCCAGGACCCCGACGACCAGCTCTTCATGCCGACCGTGCGCGAGGACGTGGCCTTCGGGCCTGCGGCCGCCGGGGTCAAGGGCGCCGAGCTGGAGGCGTGCGTGGACCGGGCGCTCGCGCTGGTGGGCATGGCGGAGTTCAAGGACCGGCCGCCGCACCACCTCTCGTTCGGCCAGCGGCGCCGGGTGGCGGTGGCGACGGTGCTCGCCATGGAGCCGGAGATCCTGGTCCTCGACGAGCCCTCGTCCAACCTCGACCCGGCCTCCCGGCGCGAACTCGCCGACATCCTGCGCTCTCTGGACGTCACGGTCCTGATGGTCACCCACGACCTGCCCTACGCCCTGGAGCTGTGCCCCCGCGCCCTGATCCTCAGCGACGGGGTGATCGCGGCGGACGGACCGACCGCGGACCTGCTGTCCGACGACGGCCTGATGCGCGCCCACCGCCTGGAACTGCCCTTCGGCTTCGATCCGCGGTCGGTGTCGGCGAGCGGGTGAGGAATCGCGGACGGTCGGTGGTGGTTGCACCCACTGTCACGGGCGAACGGAAGGGACACGGAAAGTGGATGGGGACGCGGGCGTGGACGTGAACGTGCACGGCACGGTGGCCGAGGGCTTCGAGCCGGTGCGGGACGCGTTCGCACGGAACTTCAGCGCGCTCGGTGAGCGGGGCGCCGCCGTCGCCGTCTACCGGGACGGGCGCAAGGTCGTCGACCTGTGGGGCGGCACCAGGGACGTCGACGGCACCACCGGCACCGAGCCGTGGCGCCGGGGCACCGCCCAGGTGGTCCGCTCGGCGACCAAGGGCGTCGCCGCCGCCGTACCGCTGCTGCTGCACCGGCGCGGGGAGCTGGACCTGGACGCGCCGGTGGGCGAGTACTGGCCGGAGTTCAAGGCGCACGGCAAGGAGCGGGTACGGGTCCGGCACGTGCTGAACCACCGGGCCGGACTGCCGGTCCTGGACCGCCCGCTGACCCCCGAGGACGCCCTGGACCCGCTGCGGGGGCCCGCCGCCGTCGCCGCGCAGGCGCCCGTGTGGGAACCCGGCACCGACCACGGCTACCACGCGCTGACCTACGGCTGGCTGCTGGACGAGCTGGTCCGCCGGGTGAGCGGCGGGCGGGGCGCCGGGCAGTGGATCGCGGACGAGATCGCCGGTCCGCTGGGCCTGGACCTGTGGGTGGGGCTGCCCCCGGCGGAGGAGGCGGCGGGCCGGGCCGGGCGCGTCGGGCGCCTCGACGAGCCGGAGCCGTCGAGTCCCGGCACCGGCCCGCGGCTGCGCCCCAAGCGCTCCGTCACCGAGGCCTACGACAACCCGGACTCCCTCACCCGCCGCGCCTTCGCCGCGATCACCCCGTTCCCCGACCAGAACGACCCGGTGTACCGCGCGGCCGCGCTCCCGGCCGCCAACGGCATCGCGACGGCCGACGGCCTGGCCCGCTTCTACGCGGCGCTGATCGGCGAGGTCGACGGCGTGACGCGCGGTGTGCGGCTGTTCGACCCGGCGACCATGGAGCTGGCCCGCGCCGAGGAGTCCGCCGGTCCGGACCGGGTCCTGGTCGTGGGCACGCGGTTCGGCCTCGGCTTCATGCTGCACGGCAGCGCGTCCCCGTTCCTGGGCCCCGGATCCTTCGGCCACCCGGGCCGCGGCGGCTCCCTGGGTTTCGCCGACCCGGAGGCGGGCATCGCCCTGGGCTACGTCACCAACGGCTTCCGCAAGACCGTGACGGCGGACCCGCGGGCGCAGGCGCTGGTACGGGCGGTGCGCGCGTCGCTCGGCTAGCGCCCGGCCCGGCCGACGGGCAGCCCGTCACGGGCTCAGACGTGGATGGGGTGCGAGGTCCGCCCGGACGCCGCGTCGATCTCGTCGTGCGCCTTGGTGAGCAGCTGCATCGCCAGCTCGTTCAACGCCCGGGCGCCCGCGACCTCCTCACCGACCCGTGGCTGCCGGGAGTCGACCCGGTGCCGGCTGGCGTGGCCGTGCGCGCGGACCTCGGTGCCGTCGGGGAGCCGCACCATCGCGACCGCCCGCGTGTGCTGGTCGTCCTCCACAAACTCCAGCTCGACATGCCATCCCACTGTGGTGTGCATCATGACGATCACCTCCGGAACACCTTCTTCCAGGGTGCGCCTGTCCGCGGCGGGGCGCACCACTGCGGTTATCCCGTGTGCAGCATCAGCCCGATCCCGACGACCAGGAGGCCCGCCGCCGCGATCCGGGGCGCGCCGAACCGCTCCTTGAAGAACAGGGCTCCTATCGCGGCGCCGACCAGGATGGATGTCATACCCGGCTCATACAGTGATTGACATGACCCGACCCAAGTTAGCGAGGGCCGCCATCACGCCGGGCGAGCCCGCAGCGATCTACTGCCGCATCTCCCACACCAGGGACGAGGACCAGACCGGCGTCGACCGGCAGGAACGGATCTGCCGGGACATCGCCGAACGCCTCCAGCTCCGCATCGAGCCCACACACGTCTACATCGACAACAATCGCTCGGCATGGCAGCGCGACCGGAAGCGCCCCGGTTGGGAAGCGATGCTGAGGGCGATGGAGGCCGGGGAGATCCGGCACGTCATCGTCTACCACCCCGACCGCCTCATGCGGCAGCCCAAGGACCTCGAAGAGCTGCTCTCCATCGCCGACGACAAGCGCGTCCTGCTCCACGGCGAGGCGAACCGCCGCGATCTCTCGGACCCCGATGACCGCTTCATCCTCCGCATCGAGGTCGCCCACGCATGCCGCTCCTCCGACGACTCGTCCCGCCGCCTCAAGGACGCCCTGAAGGACCACGCCCGCGAAGGCCGGCCACACGTGGGCAACCGACCCTACGGCTACACCCGCGACGGCCGCGCGATAGTCGAGGAAGAGGCAGAGATCGTCCGTGAGGTCTACCGCCGATACCTGGACGGAGAATCGCCGCTCGGCATAGCTCAGGATCTCGTAGCACGATGCATCCCCACGTCAAAGGGCAAAGCGTGGAACCCCGAGAACGTGCGGCATCTGTTGTCGTCCCACTTCGTGGCCGGACTGCGCTTCCACCTGGGCGAGGAAGTGGCCGTCGGGACGTGGCCCGCCATCATCGACCGCGGGCAGTGGGACGAGGTGCAGCGGCTCAGGGAGTACCGCGCCCAGCAGCACCAGGAGACGAAGAAGCGCCCGGTTCGCAACTACCTCCTGCGCGGAGTCGCCACGTGCACGTGCGGCGCCCGCATGGGCGGCACGAACAGCGGCAGGTACGCCTACTACCGGTGCACCCGCTCCGACAACACCGACCAGCAGAAGTGCAATCGCTCCATCTCGGCCGGTCCGCTCGAAGACTTCGTTCGCGATGTGGCAATCAGTGTCCTGACCAGGCTGGACACCTCCGGCTACGAGCCCGCCACGACCACGCGCCCCGAGGCAGACGTCATCGCTGACGAGAAGGACCGGGAGAAGCTGCGGGAGCTGAAGGAGCTGTGGCTCAACGACGACGACTTCACGACCGCCGACTTCCAGTCGATGCGCGCGCCGATCGTCAAGCGGATGAAGGATCGGCAGCGCAAGACCGTGAAGCGGCCCGTCGCGGTCTTGGAGGGCATCGCCGGCCCGGAGGCCGAGGCCAACTGGGCGAGGTTGGAAACGGCGGACGACTACGCACGCATGAACGCGATCTACCGCTTCCTGTTCGCCGCCGTATTCGTCCGTTCACCGACAAGAAGAGGCCGAGGGTTCGACACAGACAGGGTGGACATCAAGCCGAACCCGCTGGACTAGTGGCATTGCTCGGACGTCACCGCCATACAGCCATGACCTGCGAACAGGTCCATGACGTAGGGGCCGTTCACGGCTCTGTCAGCGCCGGATGTGGTGGTCGCTGACCCTCCGTTTATGCGATGGCGAAACGTCTCGGGCATCCCGAAGTGGCACTGACCAGCCACAACTTACGCCTAGACCTGAGAAGTTGATCCCGTTTGACGCTCAGGCTCTTAACCTCCCTGTATTGTCTGCATACTCCCTTCGAGGCACAGAGTCCGTTCCTTCCGGCCGGAGGCCCGGACATCGGCCTTCGGCGAGCGGGTGGAGCACTCCCCCGCACCCCGTAGAAGGGAAACCGGTCTTGAAGCGGATCAAGGGCGACCTGAAGAAGCTGAAGGGCCGGTGGCAGAAACACGTACGGTCGCACGTCTCCTCAGAACGTGTGTGCGCGAGCTGTGAGGTTGTCCTCGTGATCGCGTGGCTCTTCGAGCACTGTCCGTGGGTTTGACGCACGTAGACCCCAGTTGAGCATCTCTGCTTAACCAGGGCCTCGTGTCCACCGGGCCAGAGCCTCGCTCCTCGCTGTCCGTCGGCTGCAACCGGCGGGAGGGCGGGGCTTCTGGTCGTTCCCATCCACAAAAGTTCGTGGACGACGTTCGCAGACTACCGCGAAATTGAATCTGCGGTCTCACCAAAATAGTTTGCAGACCGCTTGCCGTGAAAGTGTCCGGCTGAGATTTGGTGAAAGTTGCCACCTATCAATCGCTCAGACCACACGCCGGTAGACCTTCCGAGGCGCCGCACACAGCGCCACGCATGCCGCTACCTCGCCAGAGCAGGTACGTAACGATCAAGGGGCCCTCGGCTTGCTGACTACCTCGGAGACGGACTCAGGAGCCGTGCGAGTCGCGCCGCGCTCTTGGGGCCTACGCGGGTGGGGAACTTGGCCGCCTGGCGTTCAACCGCCCGACGCCACTGCTCACTTTGGCGTCTCGTCACCGGGACACCTCACACACTTCGCGAGCGATCTCGCGGTTCGTGGCAGTGTCCTCTGCGACTCCGGCTGCGATGAGGGCGGCGCCGGGGGTGTGGCCAGAGCCGATGTAGCGCCAGTGCGCATCCGTGATGGCGTCGGGGGTGTCGGTGTGGCCGAGGTGGTGGGCGCGTTCGGCGCGTAGTGCGGCGTAGGTGGTGGAGTAGGCGCGGGATTTGGTGAGGATGTGGCCCCGGTAGCCGAGGGTGTGGGTCCAGGTGCGCAGGCGCAGGGGTGCGTATTCGGGGAGGCCGCCGAGGTTCCAGCAGGTGTGCATGAGGGTGCGGACGTGTCGGCTGACGGGGGCCGTGTCAATGTCGGCGCAGGTGGTGACTTTGTGGTCGGTGCCGGCGCCTGTCTCGTCGGTTCCTTTGGTCACGTACTTGGCGACGTAGGCGGCCACGGCGTCATCGTCGGGCCCGTCACCGTCGGCGTGCAGGACGCGCACGTCGGTCTGCGTGCCCCAGGCCAGTTCCAGTTCGCCGACGGCTGGGCTGTAGGGGGTGCGGACGGTCACGCGCTGGGCGGAGGCGTGCACGGCGCGGGTGAGCCGATCCGTTGTGCCCCAGGCCGGGGGATCGTCGGTGGGGCCGTCGGGGCCGTCGAGGCGGACCACGGCATGTACGTGGACGGCCGCCCGCTTCTGGTACTCGGCGATGCGCGCGAAGGACAGTCGGGCGTGGCGGGCGAAGCGGGATTGCACGATGCCCGCCGAGGAGGCGAGGCGCCGCCGGACGTCGATGACGAACCGGTCCCACAGCTTGGAGGCGTGCGCGTGCCACAGGACGTGAGCGGTGTAGTCGTAGCAGTCCGGGCAGAGGGGTTGTCCGACAGCGGGAGCGTCGGGGACGTGGACGGTGTGGCAGCCGAGGGGACGGCCGTGCTCGCAGGCGCCGCCGTCACGGCGAGGGCGGCATGTCGTGCCTGCGCGGTGGACGGGTCCGAAGGAGGGGGCGGTCAGGGTGACGAAGAGGCGCGGCCGCGTGCGCACGGTGGCGGGAACGTTCTTGCCGCCCGTGAGACCGGCGCGGACGAGGTGGAAGGTGTCGCCCGCGTGGAGCCGGGAGCAGGCGGGGCACACGGTTGACCGTCGGTTGCGGCAGCGGACCAGGAGGCGTTCGCCGGGTTCGTTGCGGGTGTCGTAGTGGTGGAGGATTTCGCCGGTTGTGCCGTCCAGGGTGGTGGTGTGGCCGGAGAGGTGGACGGGGTGGGCGCAGCCGCCGGTGGCGGTGATCTGTTGCAGCCAGCGAGGGAAGTCGGGGTCTTGGGCGATGTGGAGGGCGTCTCGGTCTGCTTCGGGGAGGTGACGCAGGCGCGCCGCGTGGTCGAGGGCGGCGCGCCGGTCAGCCGGGGTGGTGGGGTGCGGGGTGATGGTGGTGACCTTCCGGGGTGGGCCGCCGCAGCGGCACGGGTGATGGGTGGTGGCGCGTCATCCGTCATGGGGATCACTCCTGATCGGGTGCTGAGTCGTGGGGGTCGTTGGTCAGCGGATGGTTCCGCTGCCCCGGCAGACGCGACAGCGGCGCAGTCGTCCGGTCCAGGTCTTGCGGGCTCCGTCGCCCTTGCAGTGGGTGCACCTCACGCGGCGCATCGTCATGGAGGGGTCCTTGTCTCTCAGGTGTGGGAGAAGCCGCTGACGGCCCACGTGACGAAGCCGTGGACGGT
The DNA here is from genome assembly GCF_002188365.1 of Streptomyces sp. CS113. Lineage (NCBI taxonomy): Bacteria > Bacillati > Actinomycetota > Actinomycetes > Kitasatosporales > Streptomycetaceae > Streptomyces > Streptomyces sp. CS113. The sequence continues at coordinate 5,077,829 of NZ_KZ195574.1, read as the reverse complement.
GAACAGGACGGGGGTCTGTCCGAGGTAGAGGCCGAAGAGGCCGACGCAGACCGCTTCCCAGCCGCGTACGTCGCGGGAGCGGACGAGGAGGACGGTGATGATCCCGAAGACCACCGCGAACGTGAACGCCGTACCTTCGCTAATCACTTGCCGTCTCCATCCAGCGCCACCAGGGCGCGCTCTATCGCGGGCAGATCAGGGGTCATGCCGGAGTGCTTCCGGGCCGTCGCCACGGCCTCATCCGTCGGGGTGAGGTGAGAGCGGGCACGGGACCAGCCCCCATCCGGGCCGGTGCACACGGCCACCCCGCGTTCCTGAGCCGTGATCGCTTGCGCGACCGCTACGGCGTCCTTGTTGAGGTCGCCCAACGTCATCTCTGCCGTGCCGGGATCGTTGACGCGGTGGCAGATCCGGCCGCCGAGCTGGGCACGCAGGGCAGTGACGCCGGGGCCGAGGTCGGATCCGACACGTTGGCCGGCCACCACCAGGTGCAGACCGAGCGCGGCACCGAGCTGCGCCAGCCTCAGCAGGAGCGTGGAGCACTGCTCTGCTTCCGCCTTGCTCTGCCGGGTGCCGTCGGACAGGAACAGCTCCGCGATCTCGTCCACCAGGACCACGACCGGCACCGGGCGGAGCTTGTCCGGCAGCTCCCAGATCGAGCGCACTCCGGCGGTCCGGCAGGCGCTCATGCGGTCCTGCATGTCGACCACGAGGGCCGTCAGTACGGCGACCGCTTCGCGCCTCGATGTGGCGAGCGCGCTGAGCCGTGCGGCGAAGAGGCCGAGTTCCATGCCGCCCTTGCAGTCGATGCCGACCATGGCGACGGGTTGGGGGGCGAGCTGGGTGATGACCCGGGCGAGCAGGGTCGATTTGCCCGAGCGGGTGGCCCCGGCGATGAGCCAGTGCGGGACCAGGCGCAGGTTCATCACCCACGCCCCGCCCGTCTCCAGCGCACCGATGAGCGCGGAGAGCAGTTCCGCCGGGGCACTGGCTAACCCGGGCCTCAGGAGCGGGTCTGTCGCCGTGGCGGTCAGCAGCACCAGGCCGCGTTCCGGCGAGGTCACCCGCACGGCGTGAACCTTCCACGCGTGGACCAGGGCGTCAGCCGCCTGCATGTACGTGGCCGGAGTCTGGCCCGCGTGCAGCCGCACCACCACGCTCAGCCCCAAGCGGGTGGCACGCGGGAACGAGATCCGCGGAGCCACCGGCCGCACCGGGTCGCCCTTGACCAGCAGATGCCCGACCAGCGTCCGCGCGGGGAGGCGGGATACGGCGAGGTCGTTGAGCAGGGCGACCCGACGCCAGGTGAACACCACTCGCCAGGCCGCCGCCGGGTACCCAGTCAGGTACCAGTGCCAGGCCGGACGATGCCGGCGCACCAGGTCACCGACAACCAGCAGCCACGCCAGCACAGCGAGGACGAGGGCAAGAAGAATGGGTCCCATCAGGCGTCACCGCCCTTGCCGTGCGCCGTCGCGGTGGCGGGTACGGGGGTGATGGCGTCGGCGCGGAAGCTGATGCCGTGCCGGTCGCCCATCGCCCAGGCGAACGCGGTCAGGCCGGTGACCTTGATGATCTGGCCTTCCTGGATGCCCTTGGGCTCGCCGCTCACGGCGATCTCGATGACGGAGATCCGCCGCCGGTCCTGCCGCACGGTGACGGCGACGGTGTAGACCGGGTTGCCGTCCCGGTCCTTCTTCACCTCCTGTGTCTCGGGGTTGCTGAGCTTTGCTTCCGGCGCGATGGCGCAGCGCAGTACGCCGAGCCGCGTCGTGTCCACGGGAATGGACTGCATGTGGTGTGGCCTCCCTGGCCGTCGAGGACGCCCGACACATTCGGACGTCACTTGTCCTTACGAGTTATGACTATGAAGTTCTGTACGGCGAGAGCGCAATTACTTATGCTGACGAGTGATGTCGCGCGTGCGACGTGCTTACGACACCGAACCGGAGATGCCGAGATGACGGAGATCCAGCGCCCCGGAGCCCTCTACCAACAGGTGGCCGCCGCCATCCGTGAAGCGATCCTCTCGGGCGAGTTCGCCCCCGAGTCCCTGCTGCCGTCCGAAGCCCAGCTCATGGCCCGCTACCAGGTCTCCCGCCCCACCGTCCGCAACGCCATCGCTGCCCTGCGCGCAGAAGGGCTGATCGACGTCCGGCACGGCAAGGGCAGCTTCGTACGCTTCGACGGACATCCCGCCCTCAGCTTGGATCGCCGCATCAGCCATGCTCCGGCCGGCCAGTTCGTCATGCCCGGTGGCGACATTTGGGACGAGGCCGAGGAACCGAGCGCGTACCGCACCCGCACGACGAACGCGACTGGGCGACTCCTCGGTCTGGGCGAGGAAGAGGAACTGTTCGGCTGTGACCGTCTCCTGACAGACGCCGCCACGGGCACCCGGGCGATTCACCGGACGCTGATCCCCTTCGAGGTCGCCGAGAGCGTGCCGGCACTCGCCAAGGAGCCTGGCCAGCAGCCGGCAGCGGCATACGCCGCGCTTGCTAAGGCAGGGCACAAGTTGTGGTGGTCGGAGACGGTACGCGCCCGCATGCCAGTGCCCGACGAGCGCGCCACGCTCCAGCTCCTGGACGCGACCCCGATCTTGCACCTGTCCCGCATCACGCACGGCACCGACGACCGCCCGCTGATCCTCGAAGAACTCCGCATCGGAGCCGACCGCGCCGAAGCCGCCTACCGGATCACCGCCGACAAGCAACCCACCCGACGCCGCCAGACCTGACCGGCAACGATGATCGGTCGAAACCACCTTCACTTCCTCAAGGGCGCGCCTGCGGCGCGCCGGGGCGCCCGGACGCCCCGGCCGGGCGTGCGGCGTGACCGCCGGTCCCGTCCGGTCGGCCGACGCCCCACACCGCAGCCCGCCCAGGGAGTCCGGGGGACGACCGGCCGCCGGAAGCCGGGGCGTGGTGGGCTGGGGGTCGCCGGGCTCCGAGACTTTAGGCAGCCACCATGGGGCGAGCCTCGAAGAACAGGGGGCCCATCGGGCACAAACGCGGGCAGAACCAGTGCCTGCCCGATTCGCCGGGCGAGCGTAAGGCCCCCTGTTCACTCGCCCCATGGCAGCTCCCGCCCAAAGTCTCTCCACCGGACGACGTGCCCACCTGCACCGTTCACCCGCCACGGCGCCCATCACCGCGCACCGCCGTCGCGGTCAGCCAGCACCTCCAGGAGCACGGCGAGCCGATCCGCCGCCTCCGGCCAGCCCGCCAGGCGCACCACACCGCGCCCCGTCTCGTCCGCAGACGCCACAGCCCGCACCGCGGACAACTCGAAGCCCGCGCCCAAGAGCGCACGATTCAGCCGATCCGCAGACTCACGCGCCGACCGCCAGCCCTCGACGTAATCGACCCCACGCACCCACAGAGCCGACTCCACGTCCGTGATGTCGTCGAGGCCGTCACGAAGCCAATCCTCACCCGCGCCAGTCACTTGGCCACTCCCATCCGCTTAACCGACGGATCGTCAACTCTTTGTGGCCCGGGGCGTGTAGACAGCACAGCGACCCCGGTACCATCGGGCACCGGGGAACGCTGTGTCCCCTCCCGGACCACCCCGGTTGCTGCCAGGCGCGGGGGTGGTCCGGTCTCGGTATGAGGTTGTGAAGCGCGGTCCCTTGGCCGGGCGGGGAACCCGGTAGACAGTTCGCAAAGGACCGCGCCCCATGGGCCGGAGAGGTCAGACTCCGGCCGGTGTCCGGGCCGTCGCTCCGCTCCTGATCGCGAAGGAGTGTTCCGGAGGCGACGGCCCGGAGATCAACGAGGTGAGCCGGCGTCTACTCCTTGGGTCACATCCATGCGGCACCACACCGTTTTGCCGCCGCGTTCTCCCGGCGTCCACCAGACAGCGGACGCCAGCCGCTGAACGATCAGCAGCCCCCGGCCGCTGTCAGGCAGCACTGCCTCTGACAGCTCACCCATCAGCCCAGGCGAGAAGACATCTCCCACAGGGAGGAGCGGCGGCGTCGAGTCCTCGTCCGTGACTCCGATGAAGAGCCACTTCGGCCACAGCTTGAAGCTCATGTCCATACGACGGGACCCGCCAGGCTGAGCCAGAGCAGGTTCCGGCACCACGTGGTTCACCACGTTGCCGACCAGCTCCGAAACGATCAACCGAGCGTCGTCCACCATGGCATCCGCACCTGCGCCCCGCAGGAACACGGCCGTCATGTCTCGCGCCACGCGAGCCGAGTCGGCTGCCTCCGCAAAGAGGGTCACGGTCAGGAAGTGCCCGGCGGAGAGATCAGGCTTCGCGAACCAATGGGCGAACGCCTCGATCTCCGCACCCACGTGCTCGCGCTGCCGCGTTTTTCTCGCGTCCATGGCGTCCCCTTGTCAGCTTCGGCGGCCCCTTCCCGGACCACTTGCTACGTGAAAGCCAGTACACGGCGAACGGCGTCTGACCGGGAGTGTCCACCGGGGGGTTCAGATGAACACCGGCAAAGTTCGCGGGGGTTCGCCAATGAACCCCCCATCCCCTCACGTTGTGACACGATGACCACTCGCCGTCATTTCTCGGGTTGGCAGGGGAGCATGAGCCGAGAGCCGAACGCGCAACTGGTCGCCGTCATGAACGAAGCGCAGGTCTCCAACAAGGGCCTTGCGAAACGAATGAAGGACGCCGCAACACAACGCGGCGTGCCCCTGGGAACCACTCACGTCGCCGTCCAGCGTTGGCGCGACGGTGCAGGCATCCAGCCTCAGACGGCAGTGATCATGGCTGATGTCCTCAGTGCCAAGCTGAACCGTCGCGTCACGCCCGGCGATCTCGGATTCTTCGATCACGCGAAGCAACCCACCCCGGAATCTGTCGGTTACCCGAGCACTGTCCCCGACGCGCTGTCCATGCTCGACGGACTAGCCCAGGAACGCGCCGAAGACACATCGGACGATGGAGGTCTGATCATCGCCGACGCGGACCTGAGTTCCACCGTCCTGTCGTGGATGATCAGTAGGCCCGACGGCATCCAGGCCGACAGGCCGGCACACCAGAGAATCGGCATGCGCGACGTCCGAGCAATCCGAGACGCAGCGGACATGTTCATGCAGCTCGATTTCAAGTACGGAGGCGGCCACGGCCACCGCGCCTTACGCCACTACTTCCGGCACGAAGTCCTCCCCCTGCTCAGCGCGAGCTACAGCCAGAAGGTAGGCGCCGCACTCTACGGCGCAGCCGCCGAAGTGTCCCAGCTCCTCGCATGGACCGCGTACGACACCGGCAACCACCGACTCGCCCACCGCTACCTGACCTCCACTTTGCGCCTATCCCAGGTCATCGACGACCGCATGTTCGGCGCCCGCATCCTCGGCAACCTCAGCCACCAGGCCAACTACCTCGGCCACCACGCCCAGGCCATCCAACTTGCCCGAGCCGCCGTCGAGGGAGCCAAAGGCAGAGCCACCCCACGTGCCATGGCGAACTACGCCGCTATGGAAGCGCGGGCCCTGTCCAACGCAGGCGACCGAATCGCAGCCGGACGCGCCATGAACGAAGCGGAACGCCACTTCGAGCGCGCGGACACCGGAGAAGACCCGGCATGGCTGGGCTACTTCGACTCAGCGGAACTCATGGGCGAACTCTGCCACTGCTTCCGCGACCTCAGGATGCGCCGCGAAGCCGTCGAGCAGGCGCAACGGGCCGTAGACGGTACCGACCCGAAGTACGCCCGCACGCTCGGGTTCTGCCGCATGGTGCTCGCCCAAAGTCAGTTATTGAATGGCGAGTTGGAGGCCGCCGTCACCACCGCCAGCCTCGCAGTCGACGGCGGCGACTCCCTCCAGTCCACGCGGTTTCAGCGCTATGTGACCGACTTCCAGAGCGAGGTCAGTGTGCACGCGACGAACGCCGCTGTGGTCGCCTTCAGCGAGAAGGTACGCGATGCGCTCGACCGCTTGGAAGAGGACGACGAGTAGCGGTCACCAGGGCCGCCAGTCCCGCGGCGCATCCTCGTTCCGCAGAGCGGCGATGCGCCGGCAGTACTCGGCCGCGGTTTTCTCGTCCTCTTGGACGTTCTGCATGAGCCACGTTGTCATGCCGAACTCTTGAATCCTGCGCAGCGTCTCGTAACCCGGCCAGTCGTACAGGTCACGCCCGTACGCGGCCACGAAGTCGGCGTACTGCTCGTGGGTCTGCCAGCCAAGACTGTGGTGCTCCACAGCCGTAACCATGAGATCCCACTCAGGATGGTCGTAGCAGAACATCTCGAAGTCGATCAGGATCACGCGGCCCTGGTCGTCCACCATGAGGTTCTGCACATGGGCGTCCCCGTGCACCGGCCCCTTGGCTGACTCGAACCGCAGCTCAGCGTACTTGTCTCGCAGTTCACGCCAGCGCTTCCGCAAGAACACCTTGTCATCGTCGGGGATCACCGCCCGATCAAGCCTCAATGCCTGCTTGTCGAAGGGGTCGTACGACGGCAGTAGAAGCCCGCCCGGCACGGTCATGGAGTGCATCTCCCGCAGGACACCGCCCAACTCCCCATACGTAGCCTTGCGTTCTCCCTCAACGATCAGATGCCAGAACGTCACCGGATGGCCCTCAATCAAGAGGGGCTGTTCAAGATCCTCAACGATACGAGCAGCAGGAAACCCTTCCCTCCCGAACCACCGCGACACACCCACTTCCACGCGCGCTTTGGGCAAATACTCCTTCCCTCGCGCCACCCGCACGATGACTGGCGCCGAAGCCAGCCGGAACAACGCGTTCTCACCGAGACGGATCAGCTCTGCGCCTCTGTCATCGAGCCCCGCAGCCCGGCACGCGGCAACCATCACCCGCGTAGCCCTCGCCGACGTGAACCCCTCTTCCGATCGAGCTGCGTCACCCGCCATGCCCGTACCAGCTCCCCTAGTCGCGCGCGATCAACCGACGTGCGTATCAGGGTGACCAACCCATTCACGCCGGACACGACCTTGAAGGTACAGACAGGGGTGGCGCAAGGCGAACGAGCCCGACTCCCCCTACCCTCTGGGGATCCCGATCACGCTGCGGAGTCGTAGGAGAGGCTGGCAGAAATACTGCTGTGTCTGAGTCCACGGATTGCGCAATGGGCAACCGCCGAGTGTTCAGCGGTCCGATCTCGCATACGTGCTATAGCATTCATGGCCTCCCTAAAGGCCATTTTTGCAGAGTGATCTTTGGTCTTTTTCCAGCTGAGAAATGAGTCGTCAGCTTGGCCGCAAAGGTGCCGTACTTTCAGGTACACTCGCCGCCTTGCTTCGACCAGCGCGACTTGGTCTAGATGGTAGAAATGCCGCGATGCCTGCACCTTTTCTTCAGCATTCTCATCCATTGCCTTGAAGGATGGGTTCACGCTAACCTCGCCAGTTTCATCGAACCAGAACGCCGCGACGTCCGACTTCCAGCAGGGATCCAAAAGCAACGGATTCTCAACCGACAACGGCGTGTAGGGGTCGGCAGCCCTCGCCGAGCCATCAACGAGCGGAAAATGATCGTGTTTACCGCCGGATGTCCCCCCGACATCATGCCGACGGCTATTACAAAAGGTGCACGCAAATCGATAGTTCGCCGCAGAGAAAGCCAGCCACCAATACCCAGGGTGGCTCTTATCTTCGTAGACTCGCGATTTGGGCCTGAAGTGGTCAACGGCATTATCAGACCTATAACTGAACGTCTCACAGTACCAGCATTTATCATGACCGAACTGAGCAAGCTTTGCCTTCAACTGCCGCCAAAGGTCTTCATGGTCTCCTATTATCGCCTTCCTATCAGTGGCATTCTGCGCTTCGCTAAGCTTTTTCGCTACAGCCTGAGCTTCCTTCTTCCAGCCCTCATCCAGCATTGAGATGATTTCCTGAATGTCAATGAAAATCATTGCCTCCCCCTTCGTCCCCCGCTATTCTTCTGAAGTCATTTCCTTCAAGAGAGCGGCTGCAGCTTCCCTATTGTCTTCAATCTCTTGCCGAGTCAAAACGATCGAATTCTCAGGCTCTCGCACATCCGCCTTAGCTCGAAGATACTCCTGGAACTCAGGATCGCGATTCTCCATCAGCAGACCAAGATCGCTCAGCTCATGGCCGAGCTGATTCAGTTCGTCCGCTTCAGACTCACTGAGCGAGCCAACCCGAGATGCGAGGTCTCTCTTGCGGTCTAGGCGCGTGAGTGTTTCGAGATCCAGCTGAGACCGGAGCCCGTAAATATCGCTGGTTAGCAGACTTCCAACTCCCATTCCACGAGGATGTTCCAATGGCTCAACGGCCGATATGCGACCGTTGGCCTCTCTCTCCAGAATACGAACCTCGTTCTTGAGAAGGCCGGCCACAACGAGCGGGTCGTGGGTGGCCATTAAAACGTGACAGCCCTCGTCGAGTGCCCCTACTTCGCTGAGGAACTGCCTATATCTGACACTCCAAGCAGGATTGAGATGGGTATCAGGTTCGTCGAGAAGAAACAGGGACTCCTCCTCGCGCGTGAAACGCATCAAGCCGAGCACAAGCAGTAATTGCTGTTCGCCTTCACTCAACTCTCTAAACGTCAAAGGCGTATCGGATCTACTTGTTCTTACACGAATACGAACGTCATAGATCAGTTCTGAGATATATGTGCTCTCAAGCGCCTTGAAGAAATCACTGTTGCTTGAGTAGGCGGACGCGAGCTCGCGAGATTTTTCGAGACTTTCTAGGTACAGAAACAGATGCTCGGATTCAGACAGGCGACCACCTAGTCCAGTGCGCACCTTCCGATTCAGCCTCGTAGGAGCAAGAGACAGTGCATACAGGCGATCCAAAAGCGCTCGCACCGTTCCCCTGGCCCTCCAGAAACGAGGGTCCCCTCCCCTCCCTTTGTTTCCCCACGAAGGTCTCTGCATTTCAAAGAGGACTGAATCGAGCTCTTCGATACCCAATTGATCACGCAACAGTTGCCGAACTGTCGGATCTTCGTCGAGAAAGAACGAAAGTAAGACGAAATTCGAATGCACATTTCTGGCATAGAAAAGTGGCCGCAAAGGGCGGTCAATTCCAGCTAGCAGATCCTTGTAGAAACGCTCTTGGTGAGCTACAAAGTGTTCTTCAAGTCGGTTACTCGGCCCCGAATAATACCCGAAGACATGCGTCGGCCTATAGGCCACACCTGCTGCGCCGACGAACTTGGCGAGCGATATGGGTTTCCCATCCACCGTGCATTCAAGTTTGTACTCGGCTTGCCCTGAGGCTGGCTCAGACCTTACGGTTACTTCCTGGCCGCTTACCTCATATTTCAATCGATATGAAAACGTGGGAGGCCAACCCAAATCGAGGTCTCTAAAAACGATAGTGAGGGCCTCAAGGAAGTTAGATTTTCCTGCGCCATTCCTTCCCACGAGAACAGAGACCGGAGATTCACGATCCAGCGAGATGGAAAAGTCTTTGAGGTTTTTGAAGCTGTCAACCTCAAAGCTCAAAATCCTCATTCAGCCAATCCTCTCGATGTGAACGTCACTATCGTTGGGACGTTCGATCGCGATCTCTCCCGCCTGTGATAGCTTCCGTAGAACTACAAAGAAACTATCGATAGCCGCATCTTCGAGTTCCAAATCCCGGAAAAGATCCTCCGGCGTCATAGGCCCAGCCGCTTGACTGAGGACAGCAAGCAACCGTGCCGAATCTGCGCTCGACTGAAGTGTTACCTTCTTGCGAGCTGTGGATTTAGATGGGGAACGCTTGCGAGGTTTGGGCGTCGTGTCTGCCATAGTTGAGATAGCCTTAATTCTTGACATAGCGAGTTGAGCAATACCTCGTTGTCCATCTGGCGCCACTTGTTTAGTGATAGCGTGTGCCACCGTCCCATACGCGCATGAAATTGCTGCATCTCGTTCCAACATACGTAGGCGTCTTGTCGAAGCCGTTGCGTCTTCGACTACCTGTTCGAGCCCCTCGCTTGCAACGTCTAGAAGCTGAGCCAATTCAACTTGCTCTTCTAGAGCCCTAATTGGTACAGGAAGCAGCTGTACGTCCCGCAGGTTCAACCTAGGCATGTTGATTCCCCTGAGGCGACTACGGAACCAAGATTGAGCCGCACCGCTTCGCAGCCAATGAGCCAGATACGAACTGTCGACATCCTTGCCCGGGCGAATGCGGGCTGTTCCCTGGGTGATGTGCGCGCCATCCAGTTCTTCGGGCACGATGGCTACGCGAAGACTGCGAATGATGCCCAGTAGCACATCTCCCGTCGCTAGCTGAGCGCGGGAATACTGCTCAGCAATATCTGTCGACGTGTGTTTCAATTTGCCAGTTGCGATGTAACCGTCTCTCAAATCCTGCCCTCGGATATAAGGCACACCGCTTCCATCATCTACCTCAGGACCCGGCTGATGGATTCCATAGACGATCGGCGACTCTGGCTGCACTATATCTGCAGCCAAGAGCCATCTGCAGGATAGGTTGCTGTCTATAGTTCCCGGATCCCCTATCGGGCGGTCACCAAGTAGGACCAGGTCACGCATATCGGCAGGCATTTGTTGAGCTGTATGGGTTAGGCTAGCCAACCCGCTCAGCGAGGCATCAATCGAAGACTGGACGGACCGAGCTGTATCGACGATGGCTTCCTGAATTGCCCGCGAGGGGACAGGAAATGGCAGCGACTTAAACCTACTCAAACCTAGGTGGGCGATGTTTGTGGTCGACTTTGAAACTTCCGAGAACACACCCGAATACTGATATGCCCGGAACACGATGAGCGCGAACTCGGGAAGGATCTCGCTATGCGACCGAAACCTGATAACTGTGTTCTGGAAGTAGATTTCCTCTGGTTCCCCGCGGTATAGGGCAGCCCGCCCGACAAGCTCTCGACTCTGCCCCTCGCACAGGAGCACGTCTCCTTCTCGGAGGCGATACCTCTCCTTGGCCGAGTCTGCGAAGCGCATGGTAGCCAAGTCGTTTAGATCAAGTGCGTCATCGTGAACGTTGGCGACTCTCAGGTAAGGAAGGAGGTCGGTTCCATGCGTCGTTTCCGGCGATCGCTGCTGCCCAACAATAGCGTCGCCGGCTTCCCCGACGGAGCAGAACTCCCAAGACGAAGGAAAGGTACGTGGGTCGATCATGAGAGTTCAGCGTCGTCGGCGCCATCGGCGTTCTGGGCGAAGGACATCAAGAGCTTCTCGATCTCCTGAATATTAGACTGAACGGCATCCAGCTCGTCGGTCATGCTGCGAGTCGATTCCAGCATTCTTTCTACTGTTACGGCGTTGGTGTGCGATGTATCCGACGGTGACGTCATAACATCCAGGCGGTAGTTATTCGCAGCCAAGTCAGACAAGCTCATAGAGCGGAACCGGGGGGTTTCCCGGCGCTCGCTTCTGCCCAGTGCGTCAGGGCCGTAGCAATCAATGAAGTCTTGCAGATCATCACTGGTGAATTGACGCCTTTTGCCGAAAGAAGCCTGCCCTTCACGGAGATCATAGAACCAGGTTTTTGATGTAGTTCCGTCGGCGCAGAAGAAAAGAACCGAGGTGCGAACGCCGGTGGCGTAGAAAATCCCAGTCGGCAATCTCAGTACCGTGTGGAGTCTGAAGTCCTGCACCAATTTAGACCGAACAGACGTCGCTACCCCTTCTTCAAACAACACGTTGTCGGGAACGACGATCGCTGCACGACCGTTGGGGGCAAGGTTCTTATAGGCGTGCTGCAGAAACGCGAGCTGCTTGTTTCCGGTGGGGAAGTCGAGCAAATCGTTTTGTTCTTTAGTGAGGCTGCCTTTCACGCCAAACGGAGGATTAGTTAGGCAGAGGGAGAATCCCTGCTTACGCGGCGGTTGATTCAGGGCGTCACCCAGTATGACCTCGCCTTGCAGGTCATGGAGAATTAGATTCATCAACCCCAGTTTGCGGACATCGCTGACCAGCTCTATCCCGGCGAGCCGTGGGCTACTTCCGTTCGCTTCACGCGCATGCAGACCGGCGGCGATCAGAAATCCGCCTGTGCCGGCAGCTGGATCGAAAACGCTGTCATTCGGCGTGGGGCGACAAGCTTGAACAATGGCTTCCACTACCGGTCGAGGAGTGAAGTATTGTCCAGCTCCGTATCTCGATTCTTGGGCATTCTTCTCGATTAGACCTTCATACACGTCACCGATACCATTTTGGCGGGCCCTGTACCAATCGATGTCGTCGATAGCCTGCACCAATTGAGCTAGCGAGGTAGGTGAGCTGATTGCCGTATTAGCTCCGGAGAAGATATCTTTCACAGTCTCGTTGCGAGCTTGCCCAAGAAGCTTGAGTGACTCCTTATAGAAGTCGAGTTTCTCGGCCTCGGGGGTGCTGCTGAGCTTCTCCCAGCCAACCTTCGTGGGGATAGCCTTTTCCACCCCCAGCTCTTTCGCGAGCTTCAGAAACAAGAGATAAGTCAGCTCGTTAAGGTACTCGTGGTACGTGATGCCGTCGTTCCGGAGCACCCCGCACAGGGCCCAGAGTCGACGAGTGACGTCTGCGGTGTCTTGCACTTGTCATCCTTGGTTGGGGCGTGAGTGCATGTAGCCTACTGGGCCAGGCCGCGGTAACAGCGTGATGCTACTGCCTTGACGAGTTGGTGACATTGCGCAGGAGCGCATCGGCAGGAACTCAGGGCACACTCCGGTCTGGCCTGCGTCGGCCTACCTTCCGCACGGTCGTTACGGCGGCGGCGCACTTCACTCGGTCGCGCTTCCACTAGCGAGGCGGACACAGCCCGCGGCCGATGCAGGAGGAACCGGGTGATCACCGATTGAGGTGCCTTTGCTCGTGCCGCACGGTGCCACAGGACACGTAGATGACCTCATCCAACCCTTCCGGCCAGCGAAGTTATTACCGCATTAGGAAGGGTTGACTGACGACTCGCGCAGGGCGGCGATGGGCGCGAGTTCGGCGCGGGTCTGCGCCCACAGGACCAGGGCGTAGGCGGTGACGGACAGCGCCGCGCCGACCAGTCCGAGGCCCGCGTGCGGCCGCAGCAGCGCCCAGGCCCCGGCGCGGTGCCGGTACAGGAAGTACGCGGGCAGGACCGTCCCCTGTACGGCCATCAGCCAGGCGATGTAGCCGAGGGAGGACCCGGAGGCGCGTACGCCGAGGCCGTCGACGACCGTGTACGCGGCGATGGTCACGCCGGTCGCCAGGGCGGCGCCGATGGCCGCCCAGTCCGGCCGGCGGCCGCGCAGCCCCCACAGGGCGACGCCGGTCAGCCCCGCGCAGGAGACCAGGACGCCCCCGGTCGCCCAGCCGTCCGGCACCTCGTGGGCGAAGACGGCGGCGAGGACGGTGACCAGCAGCGGCGCGCTGCCGCGGGCGATCGGGTAGGCCTGCCCGAAGTCGCCCAGCCGGAAGGACCGCATGAGCAGGGCGTAGTACGCGATGTGGACGGCGGCGGAGACCAGCAGGTACGGCCAGGCCCCGGCCGCCGGGAACGCGGTGAACGGCAGCAGCGCGAGGCCGATGAGCATCCCGCCGCCGGAGATCAGCGCGAACCCGGTCGGCTTGTCGGTGATCCGGTGGGCGATGGCGTTCCAGCTGGCGTGGGTGACCGCCGCGAGCAGGACCGCGGCGGTGACCAGCGGCGTCACTCGGAGCGCTCGCGCACGTCCACGAGGGCGGCGCCGGCGGCGGCGACGAGGTCCTTGGGCTCCATCGGGAAGACGGCGTACGGGGTTCCGGCGGCGGCCCAGACGACGTCGTGGGCGAGCAGGGACCGGTCGGCCAGCACCCGGGTCCTGGTCCGGTGCCCGAAGGGCGGCACGCCGCCGATCGCGTACCCGGTGGTCTCCCGTACGACGTCGGCCTTGGCCCGGGTGACCTTCTGGGCGCCGAGGGCGTCGCGGACCAGGTCCAGGTCGACGCGGGAGGCACCGTCCATGAGGACGAGTACGGGCACGCCGTCCGCGGCGAAGATGAGCGACTTGCAGATCTGGCTCAGCTCGCACCCGATGGCGGCCGCGGCCTCGGTGGCGGTGCGCGTGGCCTCCGGGAAGCGCCGCGCCCGTCCGGCCAGGTCGCCGAGGCCGAGTTCGCCGAGGGCGGCGGCGAAGCGGGGGTGGGCCGCGGAGGTGGCGGCGGAGGCGTCGGCGGAGTCGAAGGCGTCGTCGGTCGTCGTCATGGACCGCACCGTAGCGGTACGTGTAGCCCACAGGCGACCGGGTTGCGGGGCCGACGGGGCCCCGGGACGGAGGAAGCCGGTGAGGGCAGCCCCGTCCCCACGGAGCCCTCACCGGCTGGTCTGTCGTCGTCCTCCGGTCAGCGGCGGACGCGGCGGGTCAGGTGCGCACCAGCTCCCGGTCCTCGTCGGGGCCGGTGCCGCGCTCGGCGGCCGTGCGCAGGCCCTCGCCCTCGACGTCCACGTTGGGCAGCGCGCGGTCCAGCCACTTCGGCAGCCACCAGGCCCTCTTGCCGAGCAGGGCGAGGACCGCCGGGACGATGGCCATGCGGACCACGAACGCGTCGAAGAAGACGGCGATCGCGAGGCCGAAGCCGATCATCTTGACCATGGACTCGCTGGAGCCGATGAAGCCCGCGAAGACCGCCATCATGATCACGGCCGCGGCGGTGACGACCCGGGCGCCGTGCTTGAAGCCGGTGACGATCGCCTGGTTCGGCTTCTCGCCGTGGACGTAGGCCTCCCGCATGCGGGTGACCAGGAAGACCTCGTAGTCCATCGCGAGGCCGAAGACCACGCCGACCATGAAGATCGGCATCATCGACATGACCGGTCCGGTCTCCTCGACGCCCATCAGTCCGGACAGCCAGCCCCACTGGAAGACCGCGACGACCGCGCCGAGCGCCGCCATGACGGAGAGCAGGAAGCCGAGGGCCGCCTTCAGCGGGACCAGGATCGAGCGGAAGACCACGATCAGGAGGAGGAAGGCCAGGCCGACGACCAGGACCAGGTACGGCACCAGCGCGTCGTTGAGCTTCTCGCTGACGTCGATGTTCATCGCCGTCGAGCCGGTGACCAGGGTCTCGGCGCCGGTCTTCGCCTCGATGTCGCCGCCCGCGTCCCGGATGGCGTGCACCAGGTCCTCGGTCTGCACGGAGGACGGCTTGGAGTCCGGGACCACGGTGATCGTCGCGGTGTCGCCGCCCTTGTTGGGCTGCGGCGGGGTCACCGCCACGACGCCGTCGAGGCCCTTGATCTGCTGCTCGACGTCGGTGAAGGCGTCCTTGGGTGCGTCGCTGCCCTTCGCGTCGACCACGACCATCAGGGGGCCGTTGAAGCCGGGGCCGAAGCCCTCGGAGAGCAGGTCGTAGGCGCGGCGCTGGGTCGTGGACGTCGGCTGGGAGCCGTCGTCGGGCAGGCCCAGCTCCAGGGAGGCCGCGGGGACGGCGGCGGCGCCGAGGCCGATGACGCCCAGGAGGAGGACGGCGAGCGGGCGGCGGACGACGAAGCTCGCCCAGCGGGTGCCCAGGTTGGCCTTCGGCGGGCCGGCCGGCGCATCCGGCTGCTCCCCGTTCTTGCGGGAGCGGCCGAGCAGCCTGCCCTTCGCGCCGGCGGGCTTGACCCGGCGGCCGGCGTAGCCGAGCAGCGCGGGGATCATCGTGAGCGCGATCAGGACCGCGATGGCGACGGTGCCGGCCGCCGCGATGCCCATCTTGGTGAGCATCGGGATGTTGACGACCGCGAGACCCACCAGGGCGATGACGACGGTGAGGCCGGCGAAGACGACCGCCGAGCCCGCGGTGCCGACGGCCCGTCCGGCGGCCTCCTCGCGTTCGCGCCCCTCGGCGAGTTCGGCGCGGTAGCGGGAGACGATGAACAGGGCGTAGTCGATGCCGACCGCGAGGCCGATCATCATGGCCAGGATCGAGGTGGTCGAGCCCAGTTCGAGCGCGCTCGCCAGCGCGGTGATCGAGGAGACGCCGATGCCCACGCCGATCAGGGCGGTGAGCAGCGGCAGCCCGGCCGCGACCAGCGAGCCGAAGGTGATGACCAGGACGACGGCGGCGACCGCGATGCCGATGACCTCGGTGGCGCCGGTCTCCGGGACGGCCTGGAGCGCGTCACCGCCGATCTCGACGGTCAGCCCGGCGTCGCGCGCCTGCTGGGCGGCGTCCTCCAGGGCGTCCTTGGTGGACTCCTCCAGCTCCATGCCGGAGACGTCGTACTTCACCGAGGCGTAGGCGATGGTGCCGTCCTTGCTGACGGCGTCGCCCGTGTAGGGGTCGGCGACCGAGGCGACCTCGGAGCCGTCCGCCAGTTCGTCGACGGTCTTCTCGACGGTCGCCTTGTTTCCGGCGTCCGTCATCTTCTCGCCGGCGGGCGCCTTGAAGACGACGCGTGCGGTCGCCCCGTCGGCGCTCTGGCCGGGGAAGCGCTGTTCCAGCAGGTCGAAAGCCTTCTGGGCCTCCGTTCCCGGGATGGAGAAGGAGGAGTTGCCGGCGGGCGGGGCGCTGGCCGCGCCGACGCCGGCGAGCGTCAGCAGGGCCACCCAGATCAGGGCGACGAAGTGCCGTCGGCGGAAGGCGAGCCGGCCGAGTTTGTAGAGGAACGTGGCCACGAGGGCGTACTCCCGGTCAGGTCGTGGGTTCTCAGGGCAGGGGGATCGGCCCGACGACGTGAGCGGTTACGTCAGGTGGGGCTCAAGCAGTGCTCGGGGGGACTCGGACGTCTCCGGGGTGCGGGGACGTGTCAGTGGGACGGAACGCCGAAAGCGGGGAGGATCACGGCGTCGATGTAGGAGGTGAGGAACGCCTGGGTCGGCGGCTGGTCGTCCAGCAGCGTGCGGGTGGCGAATCCGCCGACCATCATGTGCACGAGGAAGTCCAGCGCCGGACAGTCGGGTCTGATCTCACCGCGGTCCACGGCGCGTTGCAGCACCCGCCGGAACTCGACCATCTCCGGTTCGATGAGCTGTTCCCGGAACGCCTGGCGGAGGTCCGGGTTCTGGTGCAGTGCCATGGCGACGCCGCGCATCAGCGCGGAGTTCTGCTCCATGGCACAGTCGTCCTCACGGGCCATCAGGGCGTGCAGGTCGCCGCGGAGCGACCCGGTGTCGACGTCGCCGATCTCGCCGGGCTTGTTGTGCCGGATGGCCTTGACCACCAGCTCCGGCTTGCCGCCCCACTGGCGGTAGAGCGTCGCCTTGCTGGACCGGGTGCGGGCGGCCACGGCGTCCATGGTGAGGGCGTCGTAACCGACTTCGCGGAGCAGGTCGAGCACGGCCTCGTACAGCTCGGCCTCGCGCTCGGGAGTGATCCGACTGCGGCGCGCGGTGGCGACCTCGGTCATCTCGCTCACTCCTTCCCGTTCCGCCCGGCCCCAGTGGGCCCGAACGGCACCGTTTCGTACACCACGAATGTACCCCACCACCTAGCGAAACGAAACGGTTTCGTTCGTGTTGTGGGTCACGGTTGTCGGCAGCGCATAAGTTGCCGGTACCCGGCGCCCGGAAAAGCATGGGGTGGGTGAGTTATCTGCGCCTTCCGCACCTCAGTGGCGACCACCTGTGCTTCGTGGCCGAGGACGACCTCTGGCTCGCGTCCCTCGACGGTCCGGGCCGGGCCTGGCGGCTCACCGTCGACCGCACCAAGGCCGGTCCGCCGCGCTTCTCCCCCGACGGCCGGCACATCGCGTACACCAGCTGGCGCAGTCTGGTGCCGGAGGTCCACCTCGTGCCGGTGGACGGCGGCCCCGGACGGCAGCTCACCCACTGGGGCGGCTTCGACACCCGGGTCTGCGGCTGGTCGCCGCCCGATCCCGACGGCACCACCGCCGTCCTCGCCGTCGCCTCGCACGGCGAGCCCTTCTCGCACCTCACCTGGGCCTACAAGGTCACCCCCGACGGCGACCCCGGGCGCAAACTGCCCTGGGGCCCGGTCACCGACATCCAGGCGGCCGACCTCGACGGCGAACGCCGGACCCTGCTCCTGACCGGCACCCCGCCGCACGAGCCGGCCGCCTGGAAGCGCTACCGGGGCGGTGCCACGGGCCGGCTGTGGCTGCACGGCGAGCGGCTCCTGCCCGGCCTCGGCGGGCACCTCGCCGCCCCCATGTTCGTCGGCGGCCGGATCGCCTTCCTCTCCGACCACGAGGGCGTGGGCAACCTCTACTCCTGCGCGCCCGACGGCACCGGCCTGCGCCGCCACACCGACCACGACGCGTTCTACGCCCGCAACGCCGCGAGCGACGGCACCCGGGTGGTGTACCAGTGCGCGGGCGACCTGTGGATCGTCGACGACCTCGCGCCCGGCTCGGCACCGCGCCGGCTCGACGTGCGGCTGAGCGGTCCGCGCGCGGGCCGGCGTACGTACCAGGTGCCCGCGGCCCAGCACGTGGGCGGCGTGTCCGTCGACGAGACGGGCCGCGCGAGCGCCGTCGTCGTACGCGGCAGCCTGTACTGGCTCACCCACCGGGACGGCCCGGCCCGCACCATCGCCGACACCCCGGGGGTACGGGTGCGGCTGCCGGAGATGCTCGGGGAGAGCGGCCGGATCGCGTACGTGACGGACGCGGAGGGCGAGGACGCCGTCGAGATCGCCCACCTGCCCCGGGCGACCGGCGGCCGCGCGACCCGGCGGCTGGCCTCCGGACGTCTCGGCCGGGTCCTGGAGCTGGTCTCGGACCCGGCGGGCGACCGGCTCGCCGTCGCCGCGCACGACGGACGGCTGCTGATCCTCGACGTCGCGGAACCGGACACGGAGATGGCACTGGCCCTGGACACGGGGGACGCCGGGTATCCGGCGGATTCGGGGGACGCCGGGTATCCGGCGGACGCGGGGGACGTCGGCGATCCGGCGGACGCGGGGGGCGAGGACGCGGCGGGGACGGCCGCCCGGGCGGGCACCACCCCGGACGCCGCAACCGAGGGCACCGACGCCCGGGACACCGGCACGCCGCCGACCGACGCGGGAGACGGCACGCAGGGAGGCGACTCCGCGACCGACGGCACCGCGGCAGACGGCACGCAGGGAAGCAACACCGCAACCGACGGCGCCGCGGCAGACGGCGCCCCGGGAAACAACACCGCAACCGGCGACAGCGCGGGCGACGCCGACGCCGGGGACACCGTGACGCCGGGGCACCCCGGGACCCCCGGCACCGCCGGAGGCCGGGTCACCGAGTTGATCCGCTCCGTCAACGGCCCCGTGCGCGACCTCGCCTTCTCCCCCGACGGGGCCTGGCTCACCTGGTCGCACCCCGGCATCGGGCGCACCCTGCGGCAGATCAAGATGGCCCGGATCGACGGCCCGGAGGGCACCCTCGTCGTCGACGTCACCAACGGCCGCTTCGAGGACGAGAACCCGGTGTTCACCCGGGACGGCCGCTACCTCGCCTTCCTGTCCTGGCGCGGCTTCGACCCGGTGTACGACGTGCACACCGGCGACCTGTCCTTCCCGCTGGGCTGCCGCCCCTACCTGGTGCCGCTGTCCTCGGCGACCCCCTCCCCCTTCGCCCTCAACCCCGAGGGCCGCCCCGCGGCCGGGGGCCTGGACCCGCTGGCGGACGAGCCCGGCGAGGGCGGCGCGGTCACCGTCGAGGTCGAGGGTCTGGAGAACCGGGTGACGCCGTTCCCGGTCACCGCCTCCAAGTACTCGGCGCTGGAACCGGTCGCGGGCGGCGGCCTGGTCTGGCTGCGCTGGCCGATCTCCGGCGCGCTCGGCGAGACCTTCGCCAACCCGGCCGACCCGAGCGAGCGCCCCACGCTGGAGCACTTCAACCTGGCCAAGGCGAAGAAGTCGGAACTGGTCGACCACCTCGACTGGTTCCGGGTCAGCGGCGACGGCAGCCGCCTGGTCGTGCTCGACGAGGGCGACCTGCGCGCCGTACCGGCGACCGAGGTCGGCGACGGCGACTCCACCACCTGGATCGACCTGCGCCGCATCCTGCACGAGGTCGACCCGGCCGCCGAGTGGCACCAGGCGTACGACGAGGCGGGCCGCCTGATCCGCGCCTACTTCTGGGACCCGGGGATGTGCGGCATCGACTGGGACGCGGTCCTCGACCAGTACCGCCCGCTGCTCGAACGGGTAGCCTCCCCCGACGAGTTCGCCGACCTGCTGCGCGAGGTGCTGGGCGAGCTGGGCACCTCGCACGCCTACGTGGTCGCCGCCCGGCGCAACGAGGGACCGGCGCACTACCAGCGCTGGCAGGGCCTGCTCGGCGCCAACATCGTCTGCCGGGACGGGCAATGGGTCGCCAAACGCATCCTGCCGGGCGACTCCTCCGACTCCAAGGCCCGCTCCCCGCTGGCCGGCACCGGCATCCGCGACGGGGCCGTCCTGACCCACGTCGACGGCCGCCCGGTCGACCCGGTCCTCGGCCCGTCCCCGCTGCTCGCGGGCGCGGGCGGTACGACGGTGGAGCTGACCTTCGCGCCCGGCGAGGGGTGCCGGGGGCCCTCCCGCCGGGTGGCCGTCGTCCCGCTCGTCGACGAACGCCCCCTGCGCTACCAGGACTGGGTGGCCAAGCGCCGCGAGGTGGTGCGGGAGTTGAGCGGCGGCCGGTGCGGCTACCTGCACATCCCCGACATGGGCGGCTCCGGCTGGGCGCAGTTCAACCGCGACCTGCGCATGGAGGTGTCCCGGCCCGCGCTGATCGTGGACGTGCGCGGCAACGCGGGCGGGCACATCAGCGAGCTGGTCATCGAGAAACTGACCCGGACCATCCTGGGCTGGGACCTGACCCGGGACGCCCAGCCGGTGTCGTACACCTCCAACGCCCCGCGCGGCCCGGTCGTCGCGGTCGCCGACGAGGCGACGTCCTCCGACGGCGACATGATCACGGCCGCGTTCAAGCTGCTGCGGCTCGGCCCCGTGGTCGGGCAGCGCACCTGGGGCGGCGTGGTCGGCATGACCGGCCGGCACCGGCTCGGCGACGGCACGGTGATCACGGTGCCGATGAACGCGGCCTGGTTCGACGCCTACGGCTGGTCCGTGGAGAACTACGGCGTCGCCCCCGACGTCGAGGCCCTGCGCACCCCGCTGGACTGGGCCGAGGGCCGCTACCCGGTCCTGGACGAGGCGGTGCGGCTGGCGTTGGAGCTGCTGGAGACCAACCCGCCGGCCGTTCCGCCCGGTTACGACGCCGTACCGGACCGCTCGCGTCCGCCGCTGCCGCCGAGGGAGTAGAAAGCTCCGTGAAACCGCTGGTGGCACGGGAAAGGGCGCCCACCCGGATCGACCGGGGAGGGCGCCCTCTCACTTCAGCGGCGGCGCGTCAGGCGTCGAAGCTGTCCTGGAGCCGCTCGTCCTCGTCGCGACGGCGCGAGGACGGGTTCTGGTGCTCCGACTCGCGGCGGCGCGAGGCCGGGGAGGACGGGTCGATCTCGTCCTCGTCGCGACGGCGGTCGCGGTTCTGGAACTGGTCCCGCGCCTGCTCGGCCCGCTGCTTGCCCTGCTGCTGCATGCGCTCGGCCTTGTCCTGGAACTGGTCCTTCATACCCATGTGGGTTCACTCCTGTGGTGATCGGGCCCGACCGGTTCGGCCGGGCGCTCGATCAGATTCACATGAGCGGTGACCGTGCGCATGTCGATCACTTACGGACCGTAGTCGTGCTGGTCGGACGGTGTTCGTCGGCCGCCCCACCGGCCCCGACCAGGCCGATCCGCCTGCCGTTCAGCCGGTCGCCGAAGCGCCGCATCTCGCGCTGCCCGACGGTGCCGATGACCGCCGGCAGGTAGCCGCGCACACCCTGCATGCCGCGCAGCCACCACTGCCCGTAGACGTGCGCGGAGCGCCGCTCGACGCCCTCCACGAGCCGGTCGACGGCCGGGCCCAGCGGGTAGGTCTTGTTGGTCGGCCAGGGCAGCCGCTGCCGCAACTCCCGCATGACGTCGTCCTGGTCGGCGCCGCGCACCATGTCGGTGTCGGTCCAGGACAGATAGCCGACGCCGACCTTCACGCCCCGGTGCCCGACCTCGCCGCGCAGGCTGTGCGCGTACGCCTCGACACCGGACTTGGAGGCGCAGTAGGCGCTCATCATCGGGGCGGGGGTGAGGGCGGCCAGCGACGCGATCTGGAGCAGGTAGCCGCGGCTCTCCAGCAGCGCGGGCAGGAAGGCGCGGGCGGTGACGGCCGAACCGATCAGGTTGACCTCGATGACCCGCCGCCAGGACTCCGGGTCGGAGTCGACGAAGGGGCCGCCGGTGGCGACGCCCGCGTTGGCGACGACGATGTCGATCTTCCCGAAACGATCCTTCACCTCCGCCGCCACCCGGGCCATCGCCTCGTGGTCGGTGACGTCGGCGTGCCAGTGGTCGCTGTCGCTGTGCAACCGGGCGGAGACCTGCTTGAGTTCGTCCGGCTCCAGGCCGACCAGCGCCACCTTCACCCCGCGCGCGGACAGCTTGCGGGCCATCAGCTCCCCGACGCCCCGCGCGGCTCCGGTGACGACGGCGACGCGTCCTTCCAGGCTCACCCTGCTCATGCGCTCTCCTCGACGGGTACGGCACGCTCACCGCGTGCGCTGGGTATGTGGGTGGCGGCGAGCGCCCGTATCTTGCCGGTGACCAGGTCCGGCGCCTCCACCGGCGTCATGTGGCCGAGCCCCGGGAGCTCCGTGAAGCCCACGCAGTCGGGCAGCGCGGCGGCCAGCGCGCGGGCGTGCACGGGCGGCGTCAGCCGGTCCGCCGTACCGACCACGACCTCCACCGGCATGCGCAACTCCCGTACCCCGTGGTCGAGGTCGAGCAGGTCCAGCACCTGGGACCAGCCGTGCCGCACCCGGCTCGGACAGGCGTGCACGATCCGGGCGCAGGCGTCGACCATGTGCGCGGCCGAACCAGGGCCCATCGTCCCGTACTTGAGGACCCGGCGGGCGAGCGGTGTGACCGGTCCGAGCGGCGCCCGGGAACCGAGGATCCGCCGGGTCAGCCAGGTGCGCACCCGGCCCGCCCGCATCGGCACCACGGTGGCGGACGCCACCAGCCGCGCGCTGCCCGTGCTGCACAGCAGGGCGGCCGCCGCGTGCTCGCGCACCGCGGGACGGGTCGCCGCGGCCATCAGCGTCATCCCGCCCATGGAGTGCCCGGCGATCACGGCCCGCTCACCCGGCGCGAGGGTGGCCTCCAGTACGGCTTCGAGGTCGTCCGCGAGCGGCTCGGTGCCGTACGCCGGGTTGGCCGGGCTGCGCCCGTGGCCGCGCTGGTCGTAGGCGATCACCCGGTGGTCGGCGGCCAGTTCGCGGATCTGCGCCGCCCAGAAGGCGGTGGAGCAGCACCAGCCGTGCGCGAGGACGACCGCGGGCGCGTTCTCGGGTCCGTGCACCTCCACGTGTATCCGGGCGCCGTCGGCGGCGGTGACGGTCAGCTCGTGGGCGGGCACGGGCGGCGCGTACGGCCCGTCGGCGACGTGGAGCAGGCGACTCACGCGCTCACCTCCGCGTCCGCGCCGGCGTCCGCACCGGCGGCCGTCGCCGTGGTCTTCCCGGGGGCCGGGCGCAGCACCTGGTACTCCGCGAGGTCCACGCGCCGCGTCGCGCGCCGGAACTCGGCGGTCGTACCGGGCCAGACGGTGGTGTTGCGGCCGCTGGCGTCCAGGTACCAGCTGGTGCAGCCGCCGGTGTTCCACACCGTGCGCTTCATGCGCTCCTGCACGCGGTGGTTCCAGTTGCGCACGGCGGCGGGGCGCGGGTCGAGGGCGGTGCGGCCGCCGAGGACGTTCAGCTGGCGCAGGTAGTCGGCCATGTAGTTCAGCTGGGACTCGATCATCAGGATCATGGACGAGTTCCCGAGGCCGGTGTTGGGCCCGATGACCGTCATGAAGTTGGGGAAGCCGGCCGCCGTGCCGCCGCGCAGCGCCTCCATGCCGCCCTTCCAGGTCTCGGCGAGCGTCCGCCCGTCCGCGCCCACGACCCGCTCGGCGATGGGCATGTCGGTGACGTGGAAGCCGGTGCCGAAGATGATCGCGTCCGCCTCGGCCTCGGTGCCGTCGGCGGCGACGAGCGTCGACCCGCGCACCTCGCTGAGCCCGCTCGCGACCACGTCCACATTGGGCTCGGCGAGCGCCGGGTAGTAGGTGCTGGACAGCAGGATCCGCTTGCAGCCGATGCGGTAGTCGGGGGTGAGCTTGGCGCGCAGGACCGGGTCCTTGATGGCGGCGCCCATGTTGCGCTTGGCGATCTGCTCGACGAAGCCCAGCTCGTTCGGGTGCTTGGTGAACGCCTGCACCTGGAGTTCCCGGATGCCCCACAGCACCCCGCGGCGCAGCTTGGTGGTGGCGGGCACCGCCCGGTGCAGGGCGCGTTCGGCGCCGCTGATGGCCCGGTCCATGCGGGGCATCACCCAGGCCGGGGTGCGCTGGAAGAGGGTGAGCCGGCCCACCTTCGGCTGGACGGCCGGCACGATCTGGATGGCGGAGGCGCCGGTGCCGATCATGGCGACGCGCTTGCCGGTGAGGTCGTAGTCGTGGTCCCAGCGGGCGGAGTGGAAGACCTTGCCGGGGAAGGAGTCGAGCCCGGGGACGTCCGGCGTCTTGGGGTCGGACAGCGGACCGGTCGCGGAGACGACGACGTCGGCGGTGAGGGTGCCGCGCACGGTCTCGATCTCCCACCGCATCTCCTCGGCGTCCCACGCCATCCGCTTCACCTCCGAGTCGAAGCGGAGGTGGGGGCGCAGCCCGAAGGTGTCGGTGACGTGCTCCAGGTAGGCGCGGATGTGCTCCTGCCCGGAGAAGGTGCGGGGCCACTCCGGGTTGGGTGCGAAGGAGAAGGAGTACAGGTGGGACGGCACGTCGCAGGCGCAGCCGGGGTAGCTGTTGTCCCGCCAGGTGCCGCCGACGCTGCCGGACCGTTCCAGTACGACGAAATCGGTGATCCCTTCGCGCCGCAGCCGCACCGCGGCCCCGAGCCCGCCGAAGCCGGACCCGATCACCGCCACCCGTACGTGTTCGTGAACCTGCTCGTGCTCGGCCATCCCGGAGCCTCCACGCTTGCCTGGACCGTCTGGAACCGTTCGGAACCACTTGGAACCACTTGGAACCGTGCCAGTGAACACTGGCGCAATGGGAGCGTAGAGCAGCTCCGTACTCATGGGTAGGGGTCGGGCGCAGGAAAGTTACCGGGGGTACGCCATAAGGTCGGTGCCGTGACCGAGAAGCGCGAATACCGCATGGAGGACCTGGCCCGGCTGGCCGGCATCACGGTGCGCACCCTGCGCTTCTACCGCGAACGCAAACTGATCCCGCCGCCCCGCCGCGAGGGCCGCATCGCCTGGTACGACGACCACCACCTGGCCCGCCTGCGCACGATCGCGGCCCTCCTGGAACGCGGCCACACCCTCAACGGCATCGCGGAACTGGCCGACGCCTTCGACCACGGCCGCGACGTCGGCGACCTGCTCGGCCTCGGCGAACCCACCGAGGAGACCCCGGTCCGCCTCACCCCCGAGGAACTCGCCGCCCGCTTCGAGGGCGAGGTCACCCCGGAGAACCTGGCCGCCGCGATGGAGCTGGGCTACCTCGGCACCGACGGCGACGAACTCGTCCACATCAGCCACCGCCTGCTCGAGGTCTCCTCCGCCCTGGTGCGCGAGGGCATCCCGCTCGGCGAGGTCCTCCAGGCCGGCGCCCTCGTCCGCGAACACGCCGACGCCCTCGCCGAACTCTTCACCGACCTGATACTGCGCCACGCCCCCGAACCGGACCTCCCCCGCCTGCGCCCGCTGGCCCGCAGCGTGGTGGAGGCGGAACTGTCGCTGGCGCTGGACCGGCGGATGCGGAAGGGGTCGGAGTAGCCCTCCCGCGGACCGTCAGGGCAGACAGGACGTCAGGAGCCGTCAGGGGCGTCAGGGCCGTCAGGAGCCGTAGACCACCGTGACCGGCGCGTGGTCCGACCAGCGCTCGGCATGCGTGGCGGCCCGCTCGACGTGGCCCTTGAGGGCCCTGGCGGCCAGGCCCGGAGTGGCGGCGTGCAGGTCGATCCGCCATCCGCTGTCGTTGTCGAAGGCCCGCCCCCGGTACGACCACCACGAGTACGGTCCCTCGACGTCCGGGTGCAGGGAGCGCACGACGTCCACGTACCCGCCCTCGGCCGGGTCGAGGACGCGGCTCAGCCACTCCCGCTCCTCCGGCAGGAACCCGGAGTTCTTCTTGTTGGCGCGCCAGTTCTTCAGGTCGGCCTCGCGGTGGGCGATGTTCCAGTCGCCGCAGACGACCACCTCGCGCCCCTCGGCGGCGGACCGCTCGCGCAACTCCTTGAGGTACGCGAGGAACTCGCCCATGAAGCGGACCTTCTCGTCCTGGCGCTCGGTGCCGACCTCGCCGGAGGGCAGGTAGAGCGAGGCGACCGTCACACCGGGCAGGTCGGCCTCGACGTAGCGGCCACTGGCGTCGAACTCGGCCGAGCCGAAACCGACGCGGACGGCGTCGGGTTCACGACGCGTGTAGAGGGAGACGCCGGCGCGGCCCTTGGCGGCGGCGGGGGCGTGCGTCACGTACCAGCCCTCGGGCGTACGGACGTGTTCCGGCAGTTGGTGGGATTCGGCCCGCACCTCCTGGAGGCACAGCACGTCGGCGGAGGTGTCGGCGAGCCACTCCACGAAGCCCTTCTTCGCGGCGGCGCGCAGACCGTTCACGTTCACGGAGGTCACGGTGAGCACCAGGGCACGATACCGGCACACTGGACGGTGTCCCGCTCCGGATACGCATCGATATACGGTAGGAAGCATGAACATACGCCGGGTCCCCTTCGACCACCCCGACGCCGTGAAGCTCAACGACGAGGTCCAGGCCGAGTACGACGTCCGCTACGGCGACGGCGGCGACGCCACGCACCTGGACCCGTCGGACTTCGCGCCGCCGAACGGCCAGTACCTGATCGCGTACGACGAGAACGACGTCCCGGTCGCCTCCGGCGGCTGGCGCAGTCAGGACGCCAACGACGAGGGCAATCTCGACGGGGACGCCGAGCTGAAGCGGATGTTCGTGATCGAGCAGGTGCGCGGGCGCGGGCTGGCCCGCCGCATCCTGGCCGCCCTGGAGGAGGACGCCCGTGCGGCGGGCCGGACCCGGATGGTGCTGGAGACCGGTACGAAGCAGCCGGAGGCCGTGGCCCTGTACACGTCCAGCGGCTACGAGCCCTGCGGGAAGTTCGGCTACTACCGCTTCCACGAGGAGAGCCTCTGCTACGCGAAGGCCCTCCGGACCCCGTGATGCCTTACGGCTGCCGTAAGGCCGTCCGGCTGCCGTAAGGCCCGCTCGCTGCCGTCAGGCCGTGCCGCCCGCCCTGCGACGGCGTGAGACGACGACCAGGACGCCGCCCGCGGCGAGTGCCAGCGCCGCGCCCGCGGAGGCGAGCAGCGCGGTGGAGCCGGTGGAGGCCAGCAGTCCGCCCCCGCCGCCCTGGGGCGACTGCCCGCCGGTCGTGCCTCCGCTGCCCCCGGTGGTCCCGGTGCCCCCGGTGGTCCCGGTCCCCGCGGTGGTGGTGCCGCCGGTGGTCCCCCCGGCCGGGTCGGAGCCGCCGGTCGTGCCGGTGCCGCCCGTCGTCTGCGAACCGCCGGTGGTGTCCGTGCCGCCCGTGGAGTCCGAGCCGCCGGTGCCGCCGCCGCTGTCGCCCGGCGTCTCCTCGTCACCCGTGCCGTTCAGCACGATCCAGCCGGTGTCGTTGGACGGGTCGCCCTCCCACGGGTTGTCGCGCTCGGGCAGCGCGATCTCGCCCTTGGCGCCCGGGACGACCTTGTCGATGCGCAGCTCGAAGGGGAAGGTGCGCGCCTCGTCCTCCAGGAACGGGGTGTCGGCGAAGCACAGGTACTCGGAGGGCGACTCGTCATTCACGGGGCTGCACGGGCTGTCGACGACGCTGGCGCCCTCGGGGATCCGCACGCTGAAGCCGATCGGCTCGCCGCCCGAGCGCAGCCCTCCGAGCCAGGCGGGCCCGTGGTTGCTCAGGCCGACGTCGACGGTGACGGTCTCGCCCTGCTCGGCCGCGACGCGGGCGCCGGTGAGGTCGAGGTCGTACGTGT
Organism: Streptomyces sp. CS113; assembly: GCF_002188365.1. Taxonomy (NCBI): domain Bacteria; kingdom Bacillati; phylum Actinomycetota; class Actinomycetes; order Kitasatosporales; family Streptomycetaceae; genus Streptomyces; species Streptomyces sp. CS113. The sequence continues at coordinate 5,049,961 of NZ_KZ195574.1, read as the reverse complement.
TCTGCAAGGGCAGGTCGATCTCGGCGTACTTGGTGTAGTCGCCGCTCTGACCGCCCTTGACCGGCTTCAGGGTGAGCGTGCTGCCGGAGCCCTGCCGGTGGTCGGCGCCCGCCCGCAGTGCACCGGCCCCCTTGGCGCCGACCGCGTCGAAGCTGTAGCCGAAGATGTCGCCGAGCGCGAAGTCGGCGGTCCGCACCCGGACCGGTTCGCTCAGTTCGTAGGCCGCGCCGGGCAGGAACTCGCCCTCGAAGGTGCACAGGGCGACGTGGCGGTAGCGGATCAAGTCGTCCTTGCTCTCCTCGGCGTACGAGCAGTTGTCGTACGCGTCGGGGAAGGACAGGCCGCGGCTGCCGGTGAAGCGGAGCACGACGCCGTGGGCCGCCATGCTGCCGACGTTGCGGAAGCCGAGCGGGGCGTCGTAGGTGTCGCCGGGGCGGAAGCCCTCGGGTTCGGCGGGGAGCTTCTTCTTCAGCAGCTCCGGGCCGCCGACGAGCACGTCGACGGTGTGCTTGTTGAACTCCAGGCCCTCGCCCTTGCCGGTGACCTTGATCTTGCCGTAGTCGCCGGCCTCGGCGGTGTCCCGCAGGTCGAGCCGGATGTCCCAGGACGGGTTGTAGAGGGCGCCGGGGTAGAGGCTGCTGCCCTCGCAGACCGCGATCAGGCCGTCGACGTCGCAGGACTCCGGCAGGCCGACCTCGGCGAAGCCCTTGAGCGCGGTGGCGTCGATGGTGACCCGGTAGCCGCTGTTGGGGATCGGCTCGGGGTCCGTGCCGCTGTCCGGGTCATGCTCCCCCGGGCCGGTGAGCCCGAGTTCGATCTGCGGCTGCCCGGGTTCGCCCTCGGCTCCGTCGAGCGCCAGATCCACCTTGTCCGGTCCGGTGATCGTGACGGGCAGCGGTGCCTGCTCGTCCGCCGCGTGCGCGACGCCGGCCAGTCCGGCCGCGGCGAGCCCGGCGGCGGCCGCCCCGGCCACGGCCGCACGCACCCAGGGCGAGCGCAGGGAGCCAGTTCTCATGGTGTGTTTCTTCCGTTCCCCAGACGACAAGACGGCGCGGGTGCACGACACCGCACACAGGTGACCCGCCGGGAACGGAGATGGTTGCGTTGTACATGATCACGGGTGCGTCTCGGCGGCCCGGAGGCTCGGACCGGGAAACGGCGAAGGTCCCGCCCGATCGTGATGATCGGACGGGACCTTCGTCAATGTGCGTGGACCTGAGGGGATTTGAACCCCTGGCCCCCTCGATGCGAACGAGGTGCGCTACCGGACTGCGCCACAGGCCCTTGCAACGAGTGAAACTCTAGCACCCCGCCCGGCCTGCTCAAAAATCCCTTACGGCTACTCGTTCGCCGCCCGCGGGCGGTCGCCGTCCTCGTACTGGTCGAAGAGCGGCGTGCGGCCCCGCTCCCTGGCCCGGCGGGCCGACGCGGCGCGGCGTGCGTCGCTGCGGCCCGGCGTCTCCGGCCGCTCCTCGGCCGATGCGGCCGCCGGGCGGTCCCGGTCCGCGCCAGGGGTCCGGGCGGCGGGAGCGGTGTCCTCCTGGTCCGGCGCGACGGTGCTGGAGCGGGCCGAGCTCCACGCGTCCGGCGCCGCGAGGTCCACGTCCGGGGTGGCGCGGGGGGCGACCGGGGCGGTCACGTAGGTGGGCAGGGGGACCGGGACCGGGTCCCAGCTGTCGCCCTGCGGACGCCCGCGGCGTTCCCGCTGCTGGTCGACCCACTCGGCGTGGTCGGTCTGCTCGACCAGCGCCCGCCGGTCCGCGGCCAGCGCCGACATTCCGGCGCCGGGCTCCGCCTCGGGTCCGTCGTCCGGCTCCTCGGCGTCGAGGTCGCCGACGGTGCCGGGGGCGGAGGGGGCGGGCCCGCGCCGGCGGGGGCGGGGGTCGCGGTCACGCAGTCGCTGTGCGGCGGCCTCGGCCTGGCGGCGGTCCATCTGGAACGCGAAGCGGCGCCGCTCCTGTGCGCGCAGGTGGGCGATGTAGGCGCTGAGCAGCACCGCGGGCACTGCGGGCGCCCACAGGAAGGCGAGCCCGCCGACCGCCGCGACGACCGAGCCGAGCGTGAAGGCCAGGAACAGCATCACGGTCGTACGCCGACGGCGTGCGAGCGCCTTGCTGCGCCGCGCCCGCGCCGCGGCCGCCCCCGAGGAGGCCGGTGCGCGGCGGGCCTGCGGCACCCGTGCGCGTGCCGGTGCCGCGCCGGAGCCTGCCGGGTCGCCCTGTTCCGGGGACGGTCCGGGTCTCGGGCCGTGCTCGGGTCCGGCCGGCTGCGGACGGGCCGGGTCGGGCCGCTGCGCCGCCTGTCGCGGCGGGACCGGCCGGGTGTGCCGTCGGGTCCTGGACACGGCGAAGGCCCGGACGTCCACCGAGTCGGTGACGGCGTCCGGAGCGTCGGCGTCGGGCTCCGCCTCGTCGGCGGAGCGCGACCGCAGGTCCTTGGCGTACCGGCGCTCCATGCCCGCCCGTCCGGACAGGAGCCGGATGGCGGTGCTGAAGCGTTCCGTCGGACGGGCCTCGTTCAGCTCGTCCTGCCTACGGAGCCACATCGGCACCAAGTAGGCGGCCCAGGCCCCGACGATGACTGCGTAGATGAGGCCGCTGCTGCTCACGCCTCACACGGTAGAGGGGTTTGCGTGAGGCCATCCGCCAATTGAGCCGGTGTGTCGCACGATCTGGCTGATATTTCGAACTTTTCTTGCGACTGATCCGATCAGCCGACTGCCAGGGCCGCGAAATTATCCGCTTCCGGATGGTCGCGACCCGATCAATTTCGAACGTTTATTCAATTACCGGGGTTGCCGGCCGTGCCGGGGTTGCCCGGGGTGCCGGTGTTTCCGGCGCTCGGGGTGCCGCGGTGCCGTGACCGGTGCCATCGCCGCAGCATGCCCTCGGGAACCTCTTCCGCGGTGAGCGCGAAGACGAGGTGGTCCCGCCAGGCTCCGTCGATGTGCAGATATCGCGGCCTGAGGCCCTCCTCGCGGAATCCGAGTTTCTCCACGACCCGGCGGCTGGGCGCGTTCTCGGGGCGAATGCAGACCTCGACGCGGTGCAGCCCGACGGTGCGGAAACAGTGGTCCACGGCCATCGCCACGGCCGTCGGCATCACCCCGCGGCCGGCCACCGCCTCGTCCACCCAGTAACCGACGTGCCCCGAGCACATCGAGCCCCAGGTGATGCCGGCCACCGTCAACTGGCCGACCAGCCGCCCCTGGTACTCGATGACGAAGGGCAGCATCCGGCCCGCGTGGGCCTCGGAGCGCAGGTGCCGCACCATCTGGCGGTAGGTCGGCCGGTGCGCGATCGGGCCGCCGGGTCCGGGCGGCGGGATGGTGGCCTCCCAGGGGCGCAGCCAGTCCCGGTTGCGCCGGTTGACCTCGCGCCAGGACCGCTGGTCGCGCAGCCTTATCGGCCTCAGGACGATGTCGCCGTCCCTCAGCTCGGCGGGCCAGGACGGGCTGTTCAGCTCGCACCCCCGCTGGAGGATCTCGGGTGGTCGCCGCCGCGCAGCTGGTCCACGGCGTGCTTCAGCAGCGGCTCCAGCACGGCGAGGCCGTCCTTCACCCCGCCCGAGGAGCCCGGCAGGTTGACGATCAGCGTCCGGTCCGCCACTCCGGCCAGCCCCCTGGACAGCGCCGCGGTCGGCACCTTGTCCCGGCCGTAGGCCCGGATGGCCTCCGCGATGCCCGGCACCTCGTGGTCGATCACCGCCCGGGTCGCCTCGGGGGTGCGGTCGGTCGGCGAGATGCCGGTGCCGCCGGTGGTGACGATCACGTCGTAGCCCGCTGCGGCGCCCGCGCGGAGGGCGGCTTCGACGGGGTCGCCGTCGGGGACGACCTGCGGGCCGTCGACGGCGAAGCCGAAGCGGCGCAGGCCCTCGGCGATCAGCGGTCCGCCCTTGTCCTCGTAGACACCGGCGGCGGCCCGGTTGGACGCCGTGACGACCAGGGCGGCGTACGGCCCGGGGAGGGCTCCTCCCGCGCCGTCGTCCGGCGTCATGACCTGGTCCAGTCGCCGGACTTGCCGCCCGTCTTCTGCTCCACCCGCACGTCCGTGATGACCGCTCCCTTGTCGACCGCCTTGACCATGTCGACCACGGTGAGCGCGGCGACGGAGACCGCGGTGAGCGCCTCCATCTCGACGCCCGTGCGATCCGTCGTGCGCACCGTGGCGGTGATCTCCACGGCGTCGTCCGCGACCGACAGGTCCAGTTTCACACCGGAGAGGGCCAACGGGTGGCACAAGGGAATCAGGTCGGGGGTGCGTTTGGCGCCCATGATGCCCGCGATCCGGGCGGTGGCCAGGGCGTCGCCCTTCGGCACGCCCTCGCCGCGCAGCAGCTCGACCACGCGGGGCGCGACGAGGACGCGTCCAGTGGCGCGGGCGGTGCGGGCGGTCACGTCCTTGCCGGAGACGTCGACCATCCGGGCGGCGCCCGCCTCGTCGATGTGTGTCAGCCGGCCTTGCGGGTCCTGTCCGCTGCTCGGCGGTCGGTCCTGCGTACTCATGCTCGTGTGGCGCTCCCGGTCGTGGCCCGGCGCGGTGCGGGGCGTGGGCCTGCTGTGCGCGACACGGTACCGCCATCGGGGCCCGCTCAGCCGAGCAGGACCACCTCGACCTGGGTGCCGGGCTCGACGGACTCGGTGTCCTCGGGGACGACGATCAGCGCGTTCGCGTGCGCGAGGGCGGCCACGAGGTGGGAGCCGGAGCCGCCGACCGGGGTGACCGATCCGCCGGCGTGGCTGCCCCGCAGGAACTGCCGGCGGCCCTTCGGCGAGGACAGCGCCTTGTCCGCGGTCAGGGACGCGGTGACCGTCGGGCGGTGCACGTCGGGCAGGCCCATGAGGGTGCGGATCGCGGGGCGCACGAACAGCTCGAAGGAGACATACGACGAGACCGGGTTGCCCGGCAGGGCGAGCAGCGGGGTGTGGTCGGGGCCGATGGACCCGAAGCCCTGGGGCTTGCCGGGCTGCATGGCGAGCTTGCGGAAGTCCACGCCGCCGCCCGGCTCGTCCTCGTCGCCGACGTGCGCCAGCGCCTCCTTGACCACGTCGTACGCCCCGACGCTCACGCCGCCGGTGGTGACCATCAGGTCGGCGCGCACCAGTTGGTCCTCGATGGTGGACCGCAGCGTCTCGGCGTCGTCGGCGACCGCGCCCACCCGGTAGGCGATGGCACCGGCGTCCCGGGCGGCCGCGGTGAGGGCGAAGCTGTTGGAGTCGTAGATCTGACCGGACGCCAGCTGCTCGTCGGGCTGCACGAGTTCGCTGCCGGTGGAGAGCACCACCACGCGCGGGCGCGGGCGCACCCGGACCGTGCCCCGGCCGATCGCGGCGAGCAGGCCGATCTGCGGGGGACCGAGGACCGTACCGGCCGCCAGGGCGCGGTCGCCGGAGCGGACGTCGCTGCCCCGCGCCCGGACGTGCGCGCGTTCTCCGGCCGGCCGGTACACGTGGACGTGTCCCTCGGCGCCCTCCGGGGCCAGGCTGCGGGCGCGCATTCCGGCCACGTGGCCCTCGCCGAGCCCGCCGTCGGTCCACTCCACGGGGACGACGGCCTCCGCGCCGGGCGGGAGCGGGGCGCCGGTCATGATCCGGGCGGCCTGGCCGGGGCCCACGGCGACCGGGTCGGTCTGGCCGGCGGCGACGTCCCCGACGACCTCCAGGACGGCGGGGAACTCCTCGCTGGCACCGGCGACGTCGGTGACCCGCACCGCGTACCCGTCCATGGAGCTGTTGTCGAACGGCGGCAGGGACAGCGGCACCGCGATGTCGTCGACCAGGACGCACCCCTGGGCGTCGAGCAGGTTCAGCTCGATCGGGTCCAGGGGGCGGACGGTGGACAGGACGTCGTCCAAGTGGTCCTGCACCGACCACAGCCGGTCCGGGCCGGGGCCCGCGGCGTGGTCGTGGCCGGTGTCACGGTGTGCGCTGCTGCTCAACGTCCTTACATCTCCTCGGCTACGTAACTGCGAAGCCAGGTCCGGAAGTCCGGGCCCAGGTCTTCACGTTCGCATGCGAGTCTGACAATGGCACGCAGGTAGTCGCCGCGGTCACCGGTGTCATAGCGGCGGCCCTTGAAGACCACGCCGTGCACCGGGCCGCCCACGGACTCGTCCTCGGCGAGCCGCTGGAGGGCGTCGGTCAACTGGATCTCGTTGCCGCGGCCGGGCTCGGTCTTGCGGAGTATGTCGAAGATGTGCGGGTCGAGGACGTAACGGCCGATGATGGCGTAGTTGGACGGGGCGTCGGCCGCGTCGGGCTTCTCGACCAGTCCGCCGACCTTGACGACGTCGCTGTCCTCGGTGCTCTCCACGGCCGCGCAGCCGTAGAGGTGGATCTGCTCCGGCGCGACCTCCATGAGGGCGATCACACTGCCGCCGTACTGCTCCTGGACGTCGATCATGCGCTGGAGCAGCGGGTCGCGCGGGTCGATCAGGTCGTCGCCGAGCAGGACCGCGAAGGGCTCGTGGCCGACGTGCGGGGCGGCGCACAGTACGGCGTGGCCGAGGCCCTTGGGGTCGCCCTGGCGGACGTAGTGCATCATCGCGAGGTCGCTGGACTCCTGGACCTTGGCCAGGCGGCCCGCGTCGCCCTTCTTCTGGAGGGCGGACTCCAGTTCGTAGTTGCGGTCGAAGTGGTCTTCCAGGGGGCGCTTGTTGCGGCCCGTGACCATGAGGACGTCGCCGAGGCCCGCGGCCACGGCCTCTTCGACCACGTACTGGATCGCCGGCTTGTCGACGACCGGCAGCATCTCCTTGGGAGTGGCCTTGGTGGCCGGCAGGAACCGGGTACCGAGACCGGCTGCTGGGATGACAGCCTTGCTGATCCTGGGGTGGGACTGAGTCATGCGCGCCACCATATCCGGTGCCTATAGGGAGAATCTGTGACTCGGGATCATAGGCGCTCATATGAGCGCATTAGCGCGGTACGGGAGTCACCGATGTCTCATCCAGGCCCTGTGGACGAACCTGACAAGCGGACGTTGCGGCGGTCTTTCCTCGCGGCGAGGAACAGGTTGACGCCGGACGACGTGCGGGAAGCCGCCGAGGCGCTGGCCGGGCGGGCGCTCGGGCTGCCGGAGGTGACGGGGGCGCGCGCCGTGGCGGCGTACGTCTCGGTGGGCGCCGAGCCGGGCACCCTCGCGCTCCTGGACGCGCTGCGCGCGCGGGGTGTGCGCGTGCTGCTGCCCGCGCTGCTGCCGGACAACGACCTGGACTGGGGCGAGTACACCGGGGAGGGCTCCCTCGCGCGCGTGCGGCACGGCGGGCGGATGGAGCTGGTCGAGCCCGCCGGTGAGCGGCTGGGGCCGGACGCGGTGACGCGGGCGGACGTCGTGCTGCTGCCGGGGGTCGCGGTGGACGGCCGGGGCCTGCGCCTGGGGCGCGGCGGCGGCTCGTACGACCGGGTGCTGGCGCGGCTGGCGGCGGCGGGCGCGCGTCCCGCGCTGCTGGTGCTGCTGTACGACCGCGAAGTCGTCGCGCACGTCCCCGCGGAGCCGCACGACCGGCCGGTGGACGCGGTGGTGACGCCGTCGGCGGTGCGCAGATTCCGCTGACGCCGGGGAGGCGGGAATGACGGGAATGACGGGAAACGGCCTCCACGCGCGCGTGGAGGCCGTTCTCGTGCGACGGGTGCGGGGCGGCTACGGCTTGAGCACCAGCGTGTCGCTCGTGCTCTCGTCGACGGCCTTCTTCGAGAAGGACCACGGCAGCAGTTCGCCGTTGGCCCACTTGTCGGTCTGGTCGGTGTAGTGGGCGCTGTAGGCGTGTCCGGAGGCGCCGGTGAGGTTGATCCAGCGGGACTTGTCGAGGTCCCCGAGGTTGACCACCATCCGCATGGACGGCACCCAGATCACCCCGTAGCCGCCGGCCGCGTTCCAGCCGGAGGCGTTGACCGCCGCCTCGCCGCCGCTGAGCTTCCAGGGGCCGCGGTTGAGGGCGTACTTCAGGAAGCCGGGGCCCTCGGTGCCCAGGGTCTGGTTCTTCAGGAACAGGCGGTGCAGCCGGCCCCAGTTCCAGGTGTCGATGTCCTTGCCGAGCTTGGCGGTCAGCTCCCAGCGGGCGTCGATCATGGCGCGCTTGAACAGGTCGTCGCGGTTGTGGTCGGCGCCCTTGCGGGTGCCGTTGGCGGGCGTCGTCCACCAGTCGCTCTTGGGCTTCTCCAGCAGCGTGCGGACCACCTCGAACCAGCGGTCGCCGCCGTCCGGCTGCGCCTGGCCGGCCTCGCGCTGGCCGCACTCGCGGACCTTGTTGGTCTCGTCCGCGGGGCCGGTGGTGTTGACCGGGTCGACCCACAGGCACTGGCCCTCGACCCGCAGCTCCTTGGGCAGCTTGTTGCCGAAGGCGAGCTTGAGGATGTTGCGCCAGACCGCGTTGAAGTACGCGGCGGCGGCCGAGTCGGCGTCCTGGGTGTAGTCCCAGCCCTCCAGCAGCTTCTGCGCCTCGCGGACGTCCTTGTCGGCGATGTCGATCTTCAGCAGCTGGGGCACGAGCAGCTTGGCCATCTCGCTGCTGTTGTCCAGCTGCATCTGGCGCATGTCGTCCGTGGAGATCTTGCCGCCGTCCTTGATCTTCTGCTCGATCAGGGAGGTGATGCGCTGGCTGCGGGCGCCGTAGCCCCAGTCCGTGGTGAGCGTGTACGGGTACTTGTCCTCGTCGACGACGGCCTGATTGGCCGTCACGATGTAGCCGCGCTCCGGGTCGTACTCGTAGGGCAGCTCGTCCTGGTCGATGTACTCGCCGGTCCAGCGGTACTTGGAGCTCCAGCCCGGCGCCGGGACCGAGCCGTCGTGGCCCTCGGCGCGCACCGGGATCCGGCCGGGCAGCGTGTAGCCGATGTGCTCGCTGTCGGCGTAGACCAGGTTCTGCGAGGGCACGTCGAACAGGGTGGCGGCCTCACGGAAGTCGTCCCAGTTCTGCGCCCGGTCGATCGCGAAGACGGCGTCCATGCTGGTGCCCGCCTCCAGCGCGGTCCAGCGCAGGGCGACGCCGTAGCCGTCGCCTCGGTCGGGGGCGGCGCTGTCGACGGTGGCCTTCTTGCCGGTCTTCACCAGTTCGTCGTCGCGGTCGGAGAGCAGGGGTCCGTTGTTGGTCTCGCGGACGACGATCTTCTTGGAGTCGCCGCCGGCGACCTTGATGGTCTCCTCACGCGTCTCAAAGGGGACCACCTTGCCGTCGTACTGGTAGCCCTCGCCGGTGATCTTCTCCAGGTAGAGGTCGGTGACGTCGGCGCCGGAGTTGGTCAGGCCCCAGGCAATCTCCTGGTTGTGGCCGACGACCACGCCGGGCATGCCCGCGAAGGTGTAGCCGGCCACGTCGTAGCGGCACTTGTCGGAGACGGTGCGGCAGTGCAGGCCCATCTGGTACCAGACGGACGGCAGGGACGGCGACAGGTGCGGGTCGTTGGCCAGCAGCGGCTTGCCGGTGATGGTGTGCTTGCCGGAGACGACCCAGGAGTTGGAGCCGATGCCGTTGCCGTTCACGCCGACGGCGGTGGGGACGTCGTCCAGGACTTCCTGGAGGCCGGCCAGCTGGCCCTGAAGGGCACTTCCGGAGCCGGTCCCCGTACCGGTTCCCGTCCCGGTTCCTGTACCCGTGCCGGTGCCCGTGCCCGTGCCCGTCCCCGTCCCTGTGCCGGTGCCGTCGCTGTCACCGCTGCCCGACGAACCGCCGTCGCCGCCGTCGAACGTCTGGGTGAGCTCGTCGTACTGGCCCTCCTGGACGATCGCCTTGTTGCGGTCGTACGGGTAGGCCGGGTACAGGTCGGCGATCTGCTTGGGGCCCAGGCGGCTGGTCATCAGCGCGCGGTCGACCTCGTCCTGCATGTTGCCGCGCAGGTCCCAGGCCATCGCCTTCAGCCAGGCCACCGAGTCGACCGGGGTCCACTCCTGGGGCTTGTAGTCGTTGGTGAAGCCGAGAGCCGCGTACTCCAGGGAGATGTCCGCGCCGTCCTTGCCCTTCAGGTAGGCGTTGACGCCCTTGGAATAGGCCTGGAGGTACTTCTTGGTGGAGTCCGACAGCTTCTCGTCGTACTCCTTCTTCGCCACCCGGTGCCAGCCCAGGGTGCGCAGGAACTCGTCGTTGTCGATCTGCCCCTTGCCGAACATCTCCGACAGGCGCCCGGCGGTCATGTGCCGGCGGACGTCCATCTCGTAGAACCGGTCCTGCGCCTGGACGTAGCCCTGCGCCATGAACAGGTCCTCCTCGGTGGAGGCGTAGATCTGCGGGATGCCGTACCCGTCGCGCTTGACGTCGACCGGTCCCGACAGGCCTTTCAGCGAGATCGAGCCCTTGGTCTGCGGGAAGGACGCGCGGACGGTGCTGATCGACCAGTACGCCCCGTAGGCGAGGCCGCCGATGAGGGCCAGGACCAGCACGAGGACGAGCAGGCGGCCCTTGCGGCCCTTGCGCCCCTTGCGCCCCTTCTTCCTGCCGGACGTGCCGGGCTGCTGACCCGTGGAGGCGGTGGTGGTGGGGGGCATCGCTGTCCTTGCTGTCCTAACACGAGCGGCAGGGGCGGGCTGTGCTTCGTACTGAGCGCCCGGCGCGGAACGCCGAACGCTGGAGCAACTCTAGGCGCAGGCCCGGCTCCGCCTTGACGCGGAGTCGGGTACAGGGACGCACGGGCGTTCGATCTTGCCAGGACCAGCGTCAAGAAAGCGTCAAGAGTTAGGTAAGGTAACGAAGTAGTTGCCCGCAGAGCATGCCGGATTCGTGTGCCATGGGGTGGTGCGCCGGTGCACCGCCGGGGTACGCCTCGCGCGCCGAGCGCGCGCTCACCCGCGCTGTGATCCATGCTGTGCGCCAGGGAAGGGAACGGCCGCTGACTGTCCACCACCTCAACCAGCTCCTGCTCGTCTGCTCGCTCGTCCTGCTCATCGCCGTGGCGGCGGTCCGGATCTCCTCGCGCAGCGGGCTCCCCAGCCTGCTCGTCTACCTGGCGATCGGCGTCGCCATGGGCCAGGACGGCATCGGCGACATCAAGTTCGACAACGCCGAACTGGTCCAGGTCATCGGCTACGGGGCCCTCGTCGTGATCCTGGCCGAGGGCGGACTCGGCACGAAGTGGAAAGAGGCGAAACCGGCCCTGCCGGCCGCCTCCGCGCTGGCCCTGGGCGGAGTGGCGGTGAGCGTCGGCGTGACCGCGGCGGGCGCGCACTACCTGACCGGTCTCGAGTGGCGGCAGGCACTGATCGTCGGAGCCGTGGTCTCCTCCACGGACGCCGCGGCCGTCTTCTCCGTGCTGCGCCGGATTCCGCTGCCCAAGCGGATAACGGGCACGCTGGAGGCCGAGTCCGGCTTCAACGACGCCCCGGTGGTCATCCTCGTGGTCGCCTTCTCCACGGCCGGTCCGATCGAGCACTGGTACGTGCTCATCGGCGAGATCGCCCTGGAGCTGGCCATCGGCGCGGCCATCGGACTCGCGGTCGGCTGGCTGGGGTCGTGGGGGCTGAAGCACGTGGCACTGCCCGCCTCCGGCCTCTACCCCATCGCCGTGATGTCGATCGCCATCGCGGCCTACGCGGCCGGCGCGATGGTCCACGGCAGCGGATTCCTGGCCGTCTACCTCGCCTCGATGGTCATGGGCAACGCACGGCTGCCGCACTGGCCCGCCACCCGGGGGTTCGCCGACGGGCTGGGCTGGCTCGCCCAGATCGGCATGTTCGTGCTGCTCGGCCTGCTGGTCACCCCGCACGAGCTGGGCGACGACATCCTGCCCGCCCTGGTCATCGGGCTGGTGCTCACCATGGTGGCGCGCCCGCTGAGCGTCGTGCTGTGCCTGGTGCCCTTCCGGGTGCCGTGGCAGGAGCAGGCCCTGATGTCGTGGGCCGGGCTGCGCGGCGCGGTGCCCATCATCCTGGCGACGATCCCCATGGTGGAGGGCGTCGCGGGCAGCCACCGCATCTTCAACATCGTCTTCGTGCTGGTCGTCGTCTACACCCTGGTGCAGGGTCCGACGCTGCCGTGGCTGGCCCGGAAGCTGCACCTGGGCACGGGGGACGAGGCGGCCGACCTCGGCATCGAGTCGGCGCCGCTGGAGCGGCTGCGCGGGCACCTGCTGTCGGTGACGATCCCCGAGGGTTCGAAGATGCACGGCGTCGAGGTCAACGAGCTGCGGCTGCCCACCGGGGCCGCCGTCACCCTGGTCGTCCGCGACGGGACGTCCTTCGTACCGCTGCCGACCACGGGGCTGCGCCGCGGCGACGAACTCCTGGTGGTCGCCACGGACCCGGTCCGGGACGCCGCCGAGGCGCGGCTGCGCGCGGTCGGCCACGGCGGCAAGCTGGCCGGCTGGCTGGGCACCGCGGGCACCGAGGCCGCCCGCCGCAATCGCAGGTGACCGTGCGAAGGGAGCCTCTTTCACAGGCCGCCGCAATCGCAGGTGACCGTGCGTGGGGTGCCCCCTTTCACAGGCCGCGCCCGTCGCACTCCCTGTACGATGAAGGCCGCACCTGATCGAACCACCTCTGTCTGAAGCAGAGCTGGCGCGACCGTATGGCGGCCGGATCGCCCCCTCATCCACGCGGGCTCCGGCATCTACCGCAGTCCGCGCAAGTGGACAGCTCTCGGCGCTCCCGTACGACCACATCACGCACCGGGACCGCGCTACCAGGCGGCAGAAAGGCACGGGCCGTGGCATCCACGGTCACCCGTCCGGGATACGGGCAGCTGCTGCGCACCCGCGGCGCCTGGACGTTCCTGCTCCCCGGCTTCGCGGCACGCCAGCCGTTCGCCATGCTCACGCTCTCCATCGTGCTGCTGGTGCAGCACACCACCGGCTCCTACGGCGTCGCGGGCGCCGCCGCGGCCGTCACCGGCGTCTCCATGGCCGTGTTCGCCCCGTACAGCGGCCGGCTCGCCGACCGCTACGGGCAGCGCGCCGTCCTGCTGCCCGGCGTGCTCGTGCACGCGGCGGCCGGCCTGACCCTGACCGCCCTCGCGCTCGCGGACGCGCCCCTGTGGGCGCTGTTCCTCGCGGCGGTGCCCACCGGTGCGTCGGTGCCGCAGGTCGGGCCCATGGTGCGGGCCCGCTGGGCCGCGCGGCTCAAGGACTCCCCGCTGCTGAGCACGGCGGCCGCCTTCGAGTCCGTCACCGACGAGCTGACCTTCGTCCTCGGTCCCCTGCTGGCCACCGCCCTGTGCACCGCCGTCGACCCGGCGGCGGGCCTGGTCACGGAGGCCGCGCTCACCCTGGTGGGCGGTCTGCTGTTCGCCGCGCGGAAGAGCACCCAGCCCGTCGTGGGTGGCGCCGACGGCGGCCACGCGCGCGTGGAGCACGTTTCCGCGCTGCGCGTCCCCGGCGTGCGCGTGCTGATCGTCGTCTTCCTGGGCATCGGTTCCGTCTTCGGCGGCATGCAGGTGTCGCTGGCGGCGTTCACCGAGTCGATCGGCGAGCCCGGTCTGAACGGCGTCCTGTACGGCGTCTTCGCGGCGGGCAACATGATCTCCGGCCTGGCCTGCGGCGCCATCGCCTGGAAGGTGGCCCCGCAGCGGCGCCTCCTGGTCGGCTACGCCGCCCTCGCACTGACCGCGTCCGGCCTGTGGGCCGCGCACTCGGTACTCGTGCTGGCCGGTCTCGGCCTGCTGGTCGGCATGTGCATCGCGCCCGCCATCGTCACCGGGTACACCCTGGTCGAGGGCCTGGTCCCGGCGGGCGCCCGTACCGAGGCCTTCACCTGGCTGACCGGCGCCGTCGCGCTGGGCCAGGCGGCGGCCGTGACCGTCGCCGGACAGCTGGAGGACCGCTGGTGGGGCGGCGCCGGATTCCTGGTGCCGATGGGCGGCACGGTCCTGGCGCTGGTGGTCCTGGTGGCGCTGCGCTCGCGGCTGGCGACCCGGCCCCACGGCCGCACGGTCGCACGTGGTGTCGGTCACCGCGCGCCCGCCACAGTGGACTGATCCCGAGGAATAGGTCACTATAGACCGTCGTTAGCACTCATCGAGTGAGAGTGCCAGGAGGAAGACAGTGCCGACGTACCAGTACCAGTGCACCGAGTGCGGCGAGGGCCTCGAGGCGGTGCAGAAGTTCACCGACGACGCCCTCACCGAGTGCCCGAACTGCCAGGGCCGCCTGAAGAAGGTGTTCTCGGCCGTAGGCATCGTCTTCAAGGGTTCCGGCTTCTACCGCAACGACAGCCGCGGCAGCTCGTCGAGCAGCTCGCCGGCGTCGTCGTCCTCGAAGGCGGCCTCGTCGTCGGCTTCTTCGTCGTCGGACTCGGGCTCGTCGTCCTCGTCCTCGTCGTCGTCCTCCTCGGGCTCCGGCAGTTCCTCCGCCGGCTCCACCGCCGCGTAGCAGCCGCTTCTCACCGCCCGCGCGGGACACCGTTCCTTACGAGACCCTGTCGTCGTCCGACGACGGGGTCCTCGGCGTGGTGCGGGCCGGTTAGGGTGCGGGCATGGCGAACAAGGTGACGGCCGAGCAGGTGCAGGCCGAGCAGGTGCGGGCCGAGAACACACAGGCCGAGGGCGTGCGTGCCGAGATCGGCGTGATCGGGGGCTCCGGGTTCTACTCGTTCCTCGACGACGTCACCGAGGTCCGGGTGGACACCCCCTACGGACCGCCCAGCGACTCCCTCTTCGTCGGCGAGGTCGCCGGCCGGCGGGTCGCTTTCCTCCCCCGGCACGGCCGCGGCCACCATCTGCCGCCGCACCGGATCAACTACCGCGCCAATCTGTGGGCGCTGCGCTCGGTGGGTGCGCGCCAGGTCTTCGGCCCGTGCGCCGTCGGCGGTCTGCGCCCCGAGTACGGGCCGGGGACGCTGCTGGTGCCGGACCAGTTCGTCGACCGCACGCAGTCCCGCCCGTCGACCTATTTCGACGGGCTGCCGCTGCCCGAGGGCACGGTGCCCAACGTGGTGCACGTGTCGCTGGCCGACCCGTACTGCCCCACCGGACGGGCCGCCGCGTTGAAGGCGGCCCGGGGGCGGGGGTGGGAGCCCGTGGACGGCGGCACCCTGGTCGTGGTCGAGGGGCCCCGCTTCGGGACCCGCGCGGAGTCCCTGTGGCACCGGGCGCAGGGCTGGTCGGTGGTGGGCATGACCGGCCACCCGGAGGCGGCTCTCGCCCGCGAGCTGGAGCTCTGCTACACCTCGCTGACCCTGGTGACCGACCTCGACGCCGGTGCGGAGAGCGGCGAGGGCGTCTCGCACGAGGAGGTGCTGCGGGTGTTCGCGGCGAACGTCGACCGGCTGCGGGGCGTCCTGTTCGACGCGGTGGCCGCGTTGCCCGCCACCGGCGAGCGGGACTGCCCGTGCGGGGCGGCGCTGGGCGGGATGGACCCGGGGATCGCGCTGCCGTAGGGGGTGCGCTGGGGGCGGGGCATCGGAACGGCTCGTTCCGGTGAGGGAGTTTTCCACAACCGGTCGGTAGTGCACGGGCTCCGGCGGGGCCGGGCGAAAAGGCTCATCGTGGGAGCGCAAGCCGGTCCCTCGTCCCAGGTGGTGGTCACCGTGTTCCGTCCCGCCCTGCCTTCCCTTCCCGCGTCCTCCTCCCCCTCCCCCTCGTTCCCCTCTTCCTCTTCCTCGTTCCCCTCCCCCTCGCCCTCTTCCTCGTTCCCCTCACCCTCGGCGTTCCCGTCCCCGCTTCCGCCCGGCACCGACGCGCCGCCCACCTGCGAGGTGCCGCACTTCGCGCCGGTGCGGGTGCGCGGCGGGCGCCGTGCCCTGCACCGGCTCGTGGCGCACCGGCGGCGCGCCCTGGCCGCCGGGCTCGCCGTCACCGCCGCCGCGCTGGTGGCGGCGGGCCCGCATCCGGGGTCCGGCGGGCCGGACGCGCGGCGGGCTCGAGGACACCCGGTGGCCGATCCGGTGGGCGAACGCCACGGCACCCGGCTGGTGGCGGCCCCGGTGCGCATCGCCGACGCGGGTACGGTGCGGCTGCTCAGGCCGGGCGACCGGGTCGACGTCGTCGCGACCGGCGCGGGCGGTACGGGCGACGCCTCCGTGATCGCGCGCGGTGTGCGGGTGACGAAGGTGCCGGAGCCCGAGGCGGACCTGGCGGCGGGCGGGGCGCTGGTCGTCGTCTCGGTGCCGCGCGCCACCGCGCACCGGCTGGTCGGCGCGGGTACCACGGAGCGGTTGGCGGTGACTCTGTGCTGAGCCGGTCAAGTCCCTCGTTCGAGGGATCGGATTGGACAGGACGGCCCAACGCTGTCGTAGGTTGCGGAGCGTTTGGTTCCTGCACCTGTTCAAGCGAGGAGTGCTCCCACCGTGAGCGAGAAGAACGAGCCGAGCGTCTGGCAGGGCTTCAAGGCCTTCCTGATGCGCGGCAACGTCATCGACCTGGCGGTGGCGGTCGTCATCGGCGCCGCCTTCACCAAGATCGTCAACTCGGTGGTGGACGGGGTCATCAACCCGTTGGTCGGGGCGTTCGGCACGCAGAGCCTGGACAGTTACAGCTCCTGCCTCAAGGGCCCGTGCACCGGGACCGGCGACAGCGCGACGGGCGTCAGGATCCTGTGGGGCTCGGTGCTGGGTGCCACCCTCACGTTCCTGATCACGGCGGCCGTCGTCTACTTCCTGATGGTGCTGCCCATGTCGAAGTACCTGGCGCGGCAGGAGGCCCGCCGCAAGGCGAAGGAGAGCGCCGAGGAGGTCATCGAGGTCTCCGAGCTGGAGGTGCTCAAGGAGATCCGCGACGCGCTGGTCGCCCAGCGCGGTTCGGGGCACGACCGCACGTAGGGCTCGGCCCCGCGGCTCACAGGTGGTGGGGCGGCTTCTCGTCGAGGAAGCGCTTGAGGTCGCCCGCGCTGTCGCCCTCGGGCCGCTCGCCCCAGCCGCGGTCGGTGTCGTCCGAGCTCTGCTGGTCCAGCGGGTCGTCGAAGACCAGCGCGGGCCGGGGGGCCGGGGTCTCGGGGTCGGGGGTGGTACTCATGCTCC
Organism: Streptomyces sp. CS113; assembly: GCF_002188365.1. NCBI lineage: Bacteria > Bacillati > Actinomycetota > Actinomycetes > Kitasatosporales > Streptomycetaceae > Streptomyces > Streptomyces sp. CS113. The sequence continues at coordinate 5,033,087 of NZ_KZ195574.1, read as the reverse complement.
CAGGGTACGGCTCGCTCCATGGGCGGCGTCCCCTGCGCCCCGCCCCTCCCGGCGGCGGGGCCCGTGTGCAAGCACCTCCACGTCTCTGCTGTGCTGGGAGCCATGATGTCCAGTTACTCCTCCGCGAGCGCGCCTTCCGGGCCGCAGCCCGAAGACCACCCTCCGGTGCGCCGGCTCAAGGCCCGCCACCGGCACGAACAGCACCGCGTCGCCACGCCGCTGGAGCTCTTCTTCGACCTCTGCTTCGTCGTGGCCATCGCCCAGGCGGGCGTCCAGCTGGTGCACGCCGTCGCGGAGGGACATGCCGGCGAGGGTGTCCTCAACTACGCGATGGTCTTCTTCGCCATCTGGTGGGCGTGGATGAACTTCACCTGGTTCGCCTCGGCGTACGACAACGACGACGTCCTCTACCGGGTCGTGACGCTGGTCCAGATCGCCGGCGTGCTGGTCCTGGCGGCGGGGGTGTCCCGGGCCTTCGAGGACCAGGACTGGGTGGCCGTCGTCATCGGCTACGTGATCATGCGGGTCGCCATGGCGGCGCAGTGGCTCAGGGCGAGCCGGTCCGCCGCGACGCCGGAGAGCACCATGGCCCGGACCTACTCGGCCGGTGTGCTGCTCTGCCAGATCGGCTGGCTGGGGCTGCTGTTCCTGCCGGAGGGCAGCCGCGGCTGGCTGTTCCTGGTGATGGTGGTGCTGGAGCTGTGCGTGCCGGCGATCGCCGAGCGCAAGCACCCGTCGTCCTGGCATCCGCACCACATCTCCGAGCGGTACGGGCTGCTCACGATCATCGTGCTCGGGGAGACCATCGCCGCGGCCACGGTCGCGGTGAAGTCCGGCATCGAGGAGAACGACGCGCTGGGCGAGGTGCTCCCGATCGCGGCCGGTGGACTGCTGATCGTCTTCGCGGCCTGGTGGATCTACTTCGTCGTGCCCGTCCACAGCTACCTCAAGTCCAGCAGACAGTCCTTCCTGTGGGGTTACGGCCACTATCTGGTGTTCGCCTCGGCGGCGGCGATCGGGGCGGGGCTGGAGGTGGCGGTGGAGCAGGCCGTGGGCAAGGCGCACATCTCCACGCTCGCGGCGTCCGCCGCGGTGACCCTGCCGACGGCGGTGTTCCTGCTCACGGTGTGGGCGTTGCACGCGCGGCACTTCAAGGTGGGCCTCGCCGAGCAGCTGGTGCTGCCGGTGGCCGCGCTCCTGGTGCTCGGCTGCACCTTCCTGGGCGGCCAGGCGGTGCTCGTCGCGGGGATCGTCCTGGCCCTGACCGTGGCGGCCGGGGTGTCGCTGACCGCGTGGCGCACCGAGCGGGAGCGGCGCACGACGGCACCGGCGGCCTGAGACCCGGCCGCAGCCCCGCCGGAAACCGCCTGGGCCCGCCAAGATCCGCCCGGGCCCGCCGGGGTCCACCGGGGTCCGCCCGGGCCTGCCGGGGCCCGCCGGGGTCCACCGGGGTCCGCCCGGGCCTGCCCGGGCTGGCCAATATTTGCCGGGCCTCAGGCGGCTCCCGTGCCGTCGCCGGTGGCTGGACGAGACTGGCGGTATGACAGTTGACGCATTGACGGATGTCGCCGGTCTGCTGGTGGGGCACGCGACGCGGACCGGGGACGGGTGGCTGACGGGGACGACGGTGGTGCTCGCGCCGGAGGGCGGGGCGGTCGCCGGTGTCGATGTGCGCGGCGGCGGTCCCGGCACCAAGGAGACCGACGCCCTCGATCCGCGCAACCTCGTGCAGAAGGTCCAGGCGGTGGTGCTGACCGGCGGCAGCGCCTACGGGCTCGACGCGGCCTCGGGCGTGATGGCCTGGCTGGAGGAGCGGGGGCGCGGGGTACGGGTCGGTCCCGACCCGGCGCACGTGGTGCCGGTGGTGCCCGCGGCCTGCGTCTTCGACCTGGGGCGCGGCGGCGACTTCCGGGCCAGGCCGGACGCGTCCACCGGCTACGCGGCGGCGGAGGCGGCGTACGCGAGCGCGCCGGGCGGCGAGGTGGCCGAGGGGTGCGTCGGGGCGGGCACGGGTGCCGTGGTCGGCACCCTCAAGGGCGGCGTGGGCACCGCGAGCACCGTGCTGGACTCCGGGGTCACGGTGGCGGCGCTGGTGGTGGCCAACGCGGCGGGTTCGGTGACGGACCCGGAGACGGGGGTGCTGTACGGGGAGTTGTTCCGCGGCGGGCGGGTGGAGTATCCGGCGCCGGACGTGCACGAGGCCGCGGGGCGGCAGCTGGCCGAGGTCGCGGCGAGGAACGCGATGCCGCCGCTGAACACCACGCTCGCCGTGGTCGCGACCGACGCCGGCCTGTCCAAGGCGCAGGCGCAGAAGCTGGCCGGCACCGCGCACGACGGCATCGCCCGCGCCGTACGGCCCGTGCACCTGCTCAGCGACGGGGACACGGTGTTCGCCCTGGCGACCGGGGAGCGGCCGCTGGACGCCGGGCAGCCGCTCGCGCTGAACGAGGTGCTGGCGGCGGGCGCGGACGTGGTGACGCGCGCGATCGTGCGCGCGGTCCGGGCCGCCGAGCCGGTGGACGGTCCGGGCGGGGCCTGGCCGTCGTACGGGCAGCTGTACGGGGGCAGTTGACCCGGCGGCGTTGCGATTGTCCGGGTTTTGTCACGTGTCGGCGTTCCCGGCGGCCGGGTGGGAACCCCAGGGGCCACCGGAGCCCTCTACACGGCTGAAGCGGAACACCGCACAACACCCGAACCTGGAGCAGCCCGTGACAACGCCGGACATAGCCACGCGGCGCGTACTGGGGGCCTGTGCCGCCCTGGTGGTCGGCGCCCTCACCCTCACCGCCTGCGGCGGAAGCGCCAGTGCCGACGACAAGAAGGACGGCAAGGGCGGTGCCGGGGGAGCCGACACCTCGGTCGCCAAGCTCGTGATCTCGGCCAAGGACGGCTCGACCGGCGCCTCGATCAACTCGACCGGTGTGAAGGTCAGCGACGGCACGCTGACCGAGGTGAGGATGACCGTCGCGGAGACGGGTGCCGCCGTACCGGGCGCGGTGTCCGGCGACGGCGGCACCTGGAAGCCCAAGGAGCAGCTGGAGCGGGGCACGAAGTACCGCATCACGGCGCAGGCGAAGGACGACAACGGCCGCACGGCCGCCGCCGACTCGGTCTTCACGACCGTCTCCTCGGACAACAGCTTCGTCGGCACGTACACCCCGGACGGCGGCAGCACCGTCGGGGTGGGGATGCCGGTGTCGTTCACGTTCGACAAGGCGATCACCGACAAAAAGAGCGTGCAGTCGCGCATCGAGGTCACCTCCAGCAGCGGGCAGAAGGTGGTCGGGCACTGGTTCGGCGGGCAGCGGCTCGACTTCCGACCCCAGGAGTACTGGAAGGCCGGCTCCAAGGTCACGATGAAGATCGACCTGGACGGCGTGGAGGGCGCGAACGGCGTCTACGGCGTGCAGAAGAAGACCGTCACCTTCACCGTGGGCCGCGCGCAGGTCTCCACGGTGGACGCGAACACGCAGACCATGACGGTGGTGCGCGACGGCAAGACGCTCAAGTCGGTGCCGATCTCGGCGGGCAGCGCCGCGAACCCGACGTACAACGGGCAGATGGTGATCTCGGAGAAGTCCGAGCAGACGCGGATGAACGGGTCGACGGTCGGGTTCGGCGGCGAGTACGACATCCCGGACGTGCCGCACGCGATGCGGCTGAGCCAGTCCGGCACCTTCATCCACGGCAACTACTGGTACAACCGCGGCAATCCGCCCTTCGGCTCCCAGGGCACCAGCCACGGCTGCGTCGGACTGGCGGACGCCCAGGGCGCGCAGGGCGACACCCCGGGCAAGTGGTTCTACGACAACTCGCTCGTCGGGGACGTCGTGATCGTCAAGAACTCCCCGGACGACACCGTCGCGCCGGACAACGGCCTCAACGGCTGGAACATGCCCTGGAGCGAGTGGACCGCCCAAAGCGCGGCCTGATCCGCCGGTGAGCAGGGTTTTTTGACGGTTCGTCGGGCCGCGCGGAAACTTTTCGCGCGGCCCCCACGTTTTTCGTGCGTACGTTTTCTCGGTTCCCGGACATGATGTCCGACCGAGGGGCTACGGTATGCACCCACAAGGTGACATGCAGCAACGCCGGGAGAAACCTTGAGCGTTCCGTACGAGACGGCAGCGTACGAACCACCCGAGTCGCCCGAGTCTCCGGAGGAGCACCTCATGCGGCTGCTCGGACGCGCCCTGAACTCGTTCGAGCTGCCCGACGAGACGATACGGCGACTGGACTGCGCGCTGGCGCACGACGGTTCCCTGCACTCCGCGCACCACAGCGCGGGGCTGCACCGCGAGACGTACCGGCACACCTGGCTGCTCGCCGACGGTTCGGCGCTCACACTCTGGGAGCTGGTCCACAACACCACCCCGGGCGGCGAGCCGCAGCACGAGGTCTACGTCGACGAGGAGGAGCTGCGTACCGCCGGCTCCCGGCTGGCCCTGCCGCCCGACACCCCCGATTTCGAGCTGCCGGTGCAGGTTCAGGTGCAGCTGTCGCCCGTGCCCGCCCCGCGCCATGTCTACGTCCCCGACGCCTCCGCGGACCACGCCCGCCGGCTGCTGCGCCGCGCGGAGAACGCGGACCGGCCCGACGCGGACCTCGCCGACCGGCTGACGACGGCGTGCGGGCACCAGATCATCCAGGCTTTCGGCGGTCCCGGCCGGGCGGGCCGCGCCCGGATCGGCTTCTCGCTCTACGAGCACGCGTTCCTGCTGCGCGACGGCGCGGAGGTCTCCCTGTGGGAGGTCGAGCACACGGCCACGCCGGACGGACGCCACATGTGCGAGGTGTACGACAGCGAGGACACGGCCCGCCGGGCCATGGAGCGGCGCGCGGCACAGGTCTCCCCGTAGCGCGCCCCGCTCCCCCGCTCCCCCGCCGCCTCCTACGCGGCCACCGGCTGCTTGGCTCCGGGCGTCGGGGCCGACGGGTCCGCGCCCCCGCCGGGACCCTGGGCCGACGTGCCCGTCACCGGCTTGCGCAGCCCCTTGAGGACGATCACCAGGGCCGTGGTGACACAGACACCGGCCGCGATGGCGACGAGGTAGAGCAGCGGGTTGCCGATCAGCGGGACCACGAAGACGCCGCCGTGCGGGGCGCGCAGGGTCGCCCCGAAGGCCATCGACAGGGCGCCGGTGATCGCGCCGCCCACCATCGAGGACGGGATGACGCGCAGCGGGTCGGCCGCGGCGAACGGGATCGCGCCCTCGGAGATGAAGGAGGCGCCCAGCACCCAGGCGGCCTTGCCGTTCTCGCGCTCGGCGGCGTTGAAGAGCCGGCCGCGGACCGTGGTGGCCAGGGCCATCGCCAGCGGCGGGACCATGCCGGCCGCCATCACCGCCGCCATGATCTTCATCGCCGAGTCGCTGGGGCTGGCGACCGCGATGCCCGCGGTGGCGAAGGTGTAGGCGACCTTGTTGACGGGGCCGCCGAGGTCGAAGCACATCATCAGGCCGAGCAGCGCGCCGAGCAGGACCGCGTTGGCGCCGGACAGACCGTTGAGCCAGTCGGTCATCCCCTTCTGCGCGGACGCGATGGGCTTGCCGATCACGACGAACATCAGGAACCCGACGACCGCCGCCGAGACCAGCGGGATCACCACCACCGGCATGATGCCGCGCAGCGCCTTCGGTATCGGTACCCGCTGGATCGCCAGCACCACCGCACCGGAGATCAGACCGGCCGCCAGACCGCCGAGGAAGCCCGCGTTGATGGTGAGCGCGATCGAGCCGCCGACGAAGCCGGGGACCAGGCCCGGCCGGTCGGCCATGCCGTAGGCGATGTAGCCGGCCAGCACGGGGACGAGGAAGGCGAAGGCCACGCCGCCGATCTGGAAGAGCAGCGCCGCCCAGCTGTCCGCCTGGGTCCACGTGAAGTGGTCCATCACGGAGGGCGCCTTGTTGATCTCGTAGCCGCCGATCGCGAAGCCCAGGGCGATCAGCAGGCCGCCCGCGGCGACGAACGGGACCATGTAACTGACGCCGGACATCAGCCACTTGCGGAGCTTGGTGCCGTACCCCTCGCCGGACTCGCCGCCGCGTTCGACGGGTGTCGCCGCGCCGGAACCGGCCGGGCCGTCCGCGGCGGCCGCCGTGAACTCGCCGCGGGCCGCCTTGTCGCGGACCTCGCCGATCAGCTCGCCGGGCCGGTTGATGGCCGCCTTCACGCCGGTGTCGACGGTCGGTTTCCCGGCGAAGCGGTCCTTCTCGCGCACGGCCACGTCGTGGGCGAGGATCACGCCGTCCGCCGCCGCGATCACCGCCGGGTCGAGCCGGGTGAACCCGGCCGAGCCCTGGGTCTCGACGACGACTTCGACGCCCTCCTCGCGGCCCGCGTTCTCCAGCGACTCGGCCGCCATGTAGGTGTGCGCGATGCCGGTGGGGCAGGAGGTGACGGCAACGATCCGGAACGGGCGCGCGGGCTCGGCGGGCCGCGGTGTCTCGTCGCTGCCGACCGTGGCGGCCCCGGCGGAGGCCGCCGCCGGGACCGCCACGGAGTCCTGGCCGCCCACGGAACCGGCCTCGGAGCCACCCTCGGCCCCGGCACCGTCCCCGTCCCCGTCCCTGTCCCTGTCCCTGTTCCCGGCACCGTCCCTGTCCCCGGCACCGGCGTCCGCGCCGGCCGGCTCCTCGCCGCGGATCAGCGCGGCGGCGGCCGCCGCGTCGCCCGCCGAGCGCAGCGCGGTGGTGAACTCGGCGTTCATCAGCTGCCGGGCCAGCGAGGAGAGAATCGTCAGGTGGGCGTCGTCGGCGCCCGCCGGAGCGGCGATCAGGAAGATCAGGTCGGCCGGTCCGTCCGCCGCCCCGAAGTCGACGCCGGCCGCGCTGCGCCCGAAGGCGAGCGTCGGCTCGGTGACGTGCTCGCTGCGGCAGTGCGGGATGCCGATGCCACCGTCGAGGCCGGTCGGCATCTGCGCCTCGCGGGCGGCCACGTCGGCGAGGAAGCCCTCCAGGTCGGTCACCCGGCCCAGGGCCGCCATCCGCTCCGCGAGGGCACGCGCCGCCGCTTCCTTGGTGTCGGCGGACAGGTCGAGGTCGACCAGATCCGCGGTGATCATGTCGCTCATCGCGGGCTCCTTAGCTCGCGTATCGCCCGGAACGTGGGGTGAGGGGCGGGGGCGGGGAGGGGGACGAAGGCCCAGCGGTGCGGGCCGGGGGCACAGCGGTGGGGCATGAAGGCCCAGCGGTCAGGGCCGGGGGCACAGCGGTGAGGGCCGGAGGCAAAGCGGTGGGGGCCGGGGGCACGGCGGTGGGGGCCGGGGACCGCTCCGGGGAGGGAGCCGTGGGACGGGTCGTGGGCGAGGCCGGTGATCATGACGCCGGCTCCTTCAGTACGCGGTTCACCGGCACCTCGGCCGTGACCGTCACGGCCGCCGGGTCCAGGTCGTACGGCGTCGGCATCACGCTGCCCGGCAGCTGGACGGCGGCGGCACCGTGCGCGACGGCCGAGGCGAGGGCGCCGGGCCCCGACCCGCCGGCGACGAGGAAACCGGCGAGGGAGGAGTCCCCGGCGCCGACGTTGCTGCGTACGGCGTCCACCCGGGCGGTGCCGAACCAGGTGCCCGCGTCGTCCACGAGCAGCTGCCCGTCGGCGCCCAGGCTGGCGAGCACGGAACGGGCGCCCAGCTCCCGCAGCTCCTCCGCGGCCTTCACGGCGTCACCGACCGTGGCCAGCGGACGTCCGACGGCCTCGGCCAGCTCCTCGGCGTTCGGCTTGACCACGTCGGGCCGCTCGCGCAGCGCCCGCAGCAGAGCCGGTCCCGAGGTGTCCAGGGCGATGCGGACCCCGGCGGCGTGCGCCCGGGCGACCAGGTCGGCGTACCAGGACGGGGCGAGCCCGCGGGGCAGGCTGCCGCAGCAGGCGATCCAGTCCGCGCCGGGCGACTGGCGCCGCACCGTCTCCAGGAGCAGTTCCCGTTCGGCCGGGGAGAGTTCGGGACCCGGCGCGTTGATCTTCGTCAGGACGCCGTCGGCCTCGGCGAGCGCGATGTTGGACCGGGTGGGCCCGGTGATCGGCACCGGCGCGACCTCGATGCCCTGCGCGTCGAGCAGGTCGGCGACGAGCGCGCCCGGCGCCCCGCCCAGCGGCAGCACCGCGACGGTGCGCTGCCCGGCGGCGGTCACCGCGCGCGAGACGTTCACGCCCTTGCCGCCGGGGTCGACCCGCTCGCCGGTGGCGCGGACGACCTCGCCGCGGTCGAGGGAGGGCACCTCGTAGGTGCGGTCCAGCGACGGGTTGGGGGTGACGGTCAGGATCATGCGCGTACTACTTCCGTGCCGGCGCGCTCGATGTCGCCCGCGTCCTCGGGGGTCAGTCCGGTGTCGGTGATCAGCAGGTCCACGTCGTCCAGGGCGCCGAAGCGGGCGAAGTGCTCCTGGGCGTACTTGGAGGAGTCGGCGAGCAGCACCACGCGCCGGGCGGCGGTCAGCGCGGCCCGCTTGACGGCGGCCTCGGCGAGGTCGGGGGTGGTCAGTCCGTGCTCCACGGAGAACCCGTTGGCCGCCACCACGGCCACGTCGGCGCGGATCTCGCCGTACGCGCGCAGCGCCCAGGCGTCCACGGCGGCCCGCGTACGGTGCCGCACGCGCCCTCCGACCAGGTGGAGCTGGATGCCGGGGTGGTCGGCGAGGCGGGCCGCGATGGGCAGGCTGTGGGTGACCACGGTCAGCGCGGCCTCCGGCGGGATCGCCGCCGCCATGCGGGCCACCGTGGAACCGGCGTCGAGGATCAGCGTGCCCTCGGCCGGCAGTTCGGCGAGGGCGGCCCGGGCGATGCGGTCCTTCTCGTCGGCGGCGGTGGACTCCCGCTCGGCGAGGTCCGGTTCGAAGTCGAGCCGCCCGGCGGGGATCGCGCCGCCGTGCACCCGGCGGAGCAGACCGGCGCGGTCGAGTGCCTTGAGGTCGCGGCGGATGGTCTCCGCCGTCACCTGGAACTCCTCGGCCAACGACACCACGTCCACCCGGCCGCCGTCCCGGGCGAGCCGGAGGATCTCCTGCTGCCGCTCCGGTGCGTACATGACCGTTCACCTCCGACCCGTGCCCGAACCTGTGGTTTCGCTCGGAGGCTACGCCCGGTTGTCCGGAATGTAAACAGGAGACAGAAGCATTCGGACACAAGCAGGCATGAACGGGCATTGACATGAGGGAGGGCGGGTCCGGCACCTTCCTGCCGGACCCGCCCCTGTCCACCGTCCCGTCGCGCGTCCGCGCTCAGACCAGCGCGGGCTCCTTCTCCTCCGCCCGGTCCTCGGCCGGGCCGCCTTCCACGTGCTGGGCCGGCCGCCGGGGCAGCGCGAACATCAGCAGGAAGATGACGGCCAGCACCCCGGCCACCCACCCCAGCGCGTGCTGGAAGGCGTCCACGTAGGCGGGGCCGACGCGGGCGGGGGTGAGGCGGTCGCTCATCGTGCCGAAGAAAACCACCGACACCAGCCCGAGTCCGAGCGCGTTGCCCATCTGCTGCACGGTGTTGATGAGGCCCGACGCCGACCCGGCGTGCTCGCGCGGCACCTGGGAGAGCACCGCGTCGGTCAGCGGCGCGACGATCAGTCCCATGCCGAGGCCCATCACGGCCAGCGGCAGCGCCATCTGCCAGGAGGTGATGGCGAGCCCGTAGCGCCCGGACTCCCAGATGTAGAGGAGCACTCCGGCCGCCATCACCAGCGCGCCCGCCTGGAGCACCTTGCGCCCGAACCTCGGGACGAGCTTCTGCACCGAGATGCCGGCGGCCGTGGACACGGCAATCGAGAACGGTACGCCGGTCAGCCCGGCCCGCAGCGGGGTCCAGCCGAGGCCCACCTGCATGTACAGCGTCCAGACCAGGAAGAAGACGCCGAGACCGACCCCGAAGACGGTCTGCACGGCGATGCCGGCTGCGAAGCTCTTGACCTTGAACAGCGACAGCTCCACCAGCGGCGAACCGTCCCGCGCGCTCTTGCGCCGCTCGTAGGCGACCAGGGCCGCGAGGACCACGAGCGAGCCGGCCATCGACAGGTGTCCCCACAGCGGCCAGCCCAGCTCCTCGCCCCGGGTGAGCGGGTAGATCAGCATCAGCAGGCCCAGGGTGACCAGCGCGACCCCCACCAGGTCCAGCCGGAGCGCGCGCGGCGCCTTCGACTCCGTGATGAAGCGGCTGCCGAGGACGAGGCCCGCGATGCCGACGGGCAGGTTGATGAGGAAGATGGGCCGCCATTCGAGCCCGAACAGGTTCCACTCGGTGAGCAGGGCGCCCAGCAGCGGACCGGACACGGCCCCGAGGCCGACGATCGCGCCGAACAGGCCGAAGACCTTGCCGCGTTCGTGCGCCGGGAAGGTGGCGTGCACGATCGACAGGACCTGCGGCACCATCAGCGCCGCCATGCCGCCCTGGAGGATGCGGGAGGCGACCAGCATCTCCGGGTTCACGGCGAGGCCGCACAGCGCCGAGGCCAGGGTGAAGCCGCCGATGCCGACGAGGAAGACCCGCTTGCGGCCGTGGATGTCACCGAGCCGCCCGCCGGTGATCAGACCGGCCGCGAAGGCCAGGGCGTACCCGGCGGTGATCCACTGGATCTGGCTGAACGAGGCGCCCTCGTCCTGCTGGATCGAGGGGATGGCGATGTTGACGATGGTGACGTCCACCAGGTCCATGAACGCCGCGGTCATCACGATCGCGAGGGCGAACCAGCGACGCCGGTCGCCTGCGGCGGGCGCGGCGGGCACAGCGGGCACGACGGGTGGGACAGGCGGGACGGGAGCCTGGTCCGGGCTCTGCTTGGAGGTCATGGAAGGAACCTAGGAGGCCAGTAGGTCGGATCGTGTCCTATATCTGCGGCATCCTCGAAGGCATGACGACGGACACTCCAGCCCGGCTGCTGACGCTCCTCTCGCTCCTTCAGACGCCCCGCGAATGGCCCGGCGGCGAGCTGGCCGACCGGCTCGGGGTCTCCCGGCGCACGGTCCGGCGGGACATCGACCGCCTGCGCGAACTGGGCTACCCGGTCCAGGCGACGATGGGCGCCGACGGCGGCTACCGGCTGGTGGCGGGCAAGGCGATGCCGCCGCTGGTCCTCGACGACGAGGAGGCGGTGGCCATCGCGGTCGGGCTGCGGGCGGGCGCGGGACACGCGGTCGAGGGCCTGGACGAGGCGTCGGTGCGGGCCCTGGCCAAGCTGGAGCAGGTGCTGCCGTCCCGGCTGCGGCACCGGGTCACCACCCTCCAGTCCGCGACCACGCCGCTGACCAGCGGGGACGGGCCGAACATCGCACCCGAGACACTGACCGTGATGGCCTCGACGGTGGCCGGGCACGAGCGGCTGCGGTTCGCCTACCGCGCGGCGGACGGCACCGAGTCGCGGCGCGTGACGGAGCCGTACCGGCTGGTGTCGACGGGGCGGCGCTGGTACCTGGTCGCCTACGACCTCGACCGGGACGACTGGCGGACCTTCCGGGTCGACCGGGTGAGCGAGCCCTTCGCCACGGGGGCGCGGTTCGCTCCGCGGGAGCTGCCGACCGGGGACGCGGCCGAGTACCTGCGGCACTCGATGCAGCGCCGCAACGACTCCTACGAGATCGCGGTCGTCTTCCACGCCCCGGCCGAGGCCGTCGCGCCGCTGCTGCCGCACTGGATGGGAACGCCCGAGGCGGTGGACGGTTGCACGTCGTGCGTGGTGCGGGCGACCGTCTCCGGCTCGGTGGAGTGGATCGCGGTCCGCCTGGCGACGACCGGCCTGGAGTTCCGGGTCCGGGAACCGGCGGAACTGGTCGACTGCGTACGGGAACTGGGCGCCCGCCTGTCACGCGCGACGGGACCGGACTGACCGGCACGGGGGGGCCGAGGGGCCGGGGACGGAGGCCGGAGGCCGGGGGACGGAGGGCCGAGGGACCGGGGGACGGACGGCCAGGGGACGGAGGCCGGGGGGACGGACGGCCGGGGGACGGACGGCCGGGGCCGGGAGCCGGAGGCCGGAGGCCGAGAGCCGGAGGCCGGGGCCGCCATTGCCGTTCACCGACCCGCGCCCTCACCCCCCTCCACCCCCTTCACCCCTGACCCGTGGGGTCGTCCTCCCAGGTGAACTCCCGCAGCACCGCCAGGTTCAGCAGTGCCTGGTCCAGGGGGCTGCGCGTCTCCCGGGAGGACGACGACGCCCAGTGCTCCGCCGCGACGCGCACGGCGGCGCCCGCGACGGCGGCCGCGAAGTGCAGCCGGGGGGAGGCGGCCAGCCGGGCGGCAACGTTGTCGTCGCCCCCGGCCATCCGCGCGGCCAGCGCCTCCACCAGCCACCGCTCCGTGGAGTGGCACACCTCCGCCCACACCTTGCGCAGCGCCGGACTGCTCTCGGCCAGGCGGATCAGCGCGCGGGCCCACTCCCACGAGGGCGCCGACACACCGGCGCCGGGCGTCAGGGTGTGCCGTACGGCGTGTTCCAGGGCCGCGGGCGGGGACAGTTCGGCCGGGGCCTCGCGCACCGCCCGTACCCAGCGTTCGGCGCCCAGGGCGTAGAGCGGGGCGATCGCCTCCTCCTTGGCCGCGAAGTAGCGGTAGAAGGTGCGCGGGGCGACGCCCGCCGCCCGGGCGATGTCCTCGGCCCGGGTGGCCCGCAGGCCCTGGCCGGCGAAGAGGCGGGCCGCCGCGCGGGCGATCTCCATCCGGGTCTCGGCCTTGCGCCGCTCCGTCAGGGAGACCGGCTCACCCGAGCCGATCGGTCCCGGTCCGGGGTCGGGGAGGGCTGGAACTGTGGTGCTCACTTCGGCAGGCTATGCCGCTGTGGCAGAATCTGCCATCCGGCGGGCCACCCCGGGGTTCAGGTTCGGGGTGGCCCGCCTCTCCACCCTGCCCCGGCTCACGGCCGGCCCGGTCCCGCACGAGAAGGAGCCGGGCTGCGGCGCCCCGGGGGGAGGGGCGCCGAGCCCGGCTCGGGAAGTCCCGGCGCCGGGGGGAGTGCGTCGGGACGTGGTCCTGTGTGTGCTGCGGTGGTGCTGCCGCGGAGGAGCGGTGCGAGGCCGTCTCCCGGCCCCGGTCCAACGGGCCCGAACGTCTTGTTCCCGGCCTCCGCGAGTTGAAGCAGCGTTGTACAGCCATGTTTGCGCGGGGTTCGACCACCGGCGTGCGCCCCATCCGCCACGTCACGCCCCCGCGTCACGCGGCGGCCGGGCCGCACCGTCGGCCGCCGCCCCCACCGTCCTGCGCCGCCGCCCTACGCCGCCGCTTCGAAGCCGGTGTCGCGGGCCAGCTTCTTCAGCTCCAGCAGGGCGTGCTTCTCGATCTGCCGGATGCGCTCACGGGTGAGGCCGTGCTCCTTGCCGACCTCGGTCAGGGTGCGCTCGCGGCCGTCGTCGATGCCGTACCGCATCTTGATGATGGAGGCCGTGCGCGGGTCCAGGCGGCCGATGAGGCCGTCCAGCTCCTCGCTGCGCAGCAGGGTCAGCACCGACTGCTCGGGCGACACGGCGGAGGTGTCCTCCAGCAGGTCGCCGAACTGGGTCTCGCCCTCGTCGTCCACCGACATGTTCAGCGAGACCGGGTCGCGGGCCCAGTCGAGCACGTCGGTGACGCGCTCCGGCGTCGAGCCCAGCTCGGCCGCGATCTCCGCGGGCTCCGGCTCGCGGCCGTGCTCGCGGTTGAACTCGCGCTGCACGCGCCGGATCCGGCCCAGCTCCTCCACCAGGTGGACGGGGAGCCGGATGGTGCGCGACTGGTCGGCGATGGAACGGGTGATGGCCTGCCGGATCCACCAGGTCGCGTACGTCGAGAACTTGAAGCCCTTGCGGTAGTCGAACTTCTCGACCGCGCGGACCAGGCCGGCGTTGCCCTCCTGGATCAGGTCGAGGAGCGGCAGACCGCTGCGCGGGTAGCGGCGGGCGACCGCGACGACCAGGCGGAGGTTGGAGCGGATGAAGACGTCCTTCGCCCGCTCGCCCTCGTCGATCAGGGCCTGGAGCTCCTCACGGGTGGCGTCCGCCCCGGTCTCCTCGTACCCTTCGAGGACCTGCCGCGCGAACACACCCGCCTCGATGGTCTGGGACAGCTCGACCTCCTTGGCGGCGTCGAGCAGCGGTGTCCGGGCGATCTCGTCGAGGTACATGCCGACCAGATCGCGGTCGGCGAGCTCGCCGCCGTTCGCGCGGACGCTGGTTGCCGAGCCGGAGGTCTCGCCGGTGGCGGACTTACGACGGGCGACGGCACGGGTTGCCATGCGTGCTCCCTTGCGATGGTGGTTCAGCGGGTGGTCCGGTGGACGCCGGGCGCCTTGCGGGGTTGTCTCCGTTGTCTCCAGCCCCTCTCGGGACTCTCCTCGGGTGCCCTGCATCCGATGGAAACAACGACTGGAATCCGGACAGAATTCCCAACCCGCCCCTCGATTTTTCTGATCATGCAGTACCCTGTGCCGCCACACGAGGAGGGGCGATGCCGTCGGGAGCCGCGGAGGTCCAGGTCAGACCGGGAGTCGAGGCCGATCTCAAGGCCCTCACCACCCTCTACAACCACTACGTGCGTGAGACGCCCATCACGTTCGACACCGAGCCGTTCACCCCGGAAGAGCGCCGCCCCTGGCTGCTCTCCCACCCTGAAGACGGCCCGCACCGGCTGAGGGTTGCCACGGACGCGGACTCACAGGAGATTCTGGGGTACGCCACATCCAGCCCCTACCGGGCGAAGCCCGCCTACGCGACCTCGGTGGAGACCACCGTCTACGTCGCTCCCGGGGCCGGCGGCCGCGGCATCGGCTCGCTCCTCTACACGTCCCTCTTCGACGCGCTGGCCGGCGAGGACCTGCACCGGGCCTACGCGGGCATCGCCCAGCCCAACGAGGCGTCGGAGCGACTGCACGCCCGCTTCGGCTTCCGGCACGTCGGCACGTACCGGGAGGTGGGCCGCAAGTTCGGGCGGTACTGGGACGTGGCCTGGTACGAGAAGCCGCTCTAGGCCCGCCGCTCCCTCGCGGCCGTCCGGGCGGTCAGCCGAACTGCACCGACCGCTTCGCCAGCCCCATCCAGAACCCGTCGATCACCGACTGCCGCGTGTCCAGTTCACCGGCCGCGTCCGCCGCGCCCATGGTCACGAACAGGGGTGCGAAGTGCTCGGTGCGCGGGTGGGCGAGCCGTCCCGCCGGGGACTTGTGGGCGAAGTCGAGCAGCCCGTCCACGTCCCCGCCCTCCAGCGCGCGCCGGCCCCAGTCGTCGAACTCCGCGGACCAGGAGGGGATGCCGCCCTGGCGCAGTGCGGCGAGGTTGTGGGTGAAGAAGCCGGAGCCGATGATCAGCACGCCCTCGTCGCGCAGCGGCGCGAGCCTGCGGCCGATCTCCATGAGCCGTGCCGGGTCCAGGGTCGGCATGGAGACCTGGAGGACCGGGATGTCGGCGCCGGGGTACATCTCGACCAGCGGGACGTAGGCGCCGTGGTCGAGGCCGCGGTCGGGGACGTCCTGCACGGGCGTGCCGGGGGCGCGCAGCAGCTTGCGTACGGACTCGGCGAGCGCGGGCGCGCCGGGCGCCGCGTAGCGCACCTGGTAGTAGTGCTCCGGGAAGCCCCAGAAGTCGTAGACGAGGGGGACGGTCCGGGTGGCGCCGAGGGCGAGCGGGGCCTCCTCCCAGTGGGCGGAGACGACGAGGACCGCCTTCGGGCGCGGCAGGCCTGCGGCCCACGCCGCCAGTTCGCCGGGCCAGACGGGGTCGTCGGCGAGCGGCGGGGCACCGTGGCTGAGGTAGAGGGCGGGCATGCGCTCCCGGACGGCGGCGGCCATGTCTACTCCAATACTTGAACTCTCAATCTCTACTTGCCAACAATGTACGCCGACTTTGTTTAACGTTCAAGAAACCGTCTCGTACAGTGGGACGCATGAACGACGAACCCCGTTGGCTCACCGCCGAGGAGCAGCTGGTCTGGCGCTCCTACATCGAGGCCGCCACCCTCCTCGAGGACCACCTCGACCGGCAGCTCCAGCGCGACGCGGGCATGCCGCACGTCTACTACGGCCTGCTGGTCAAGCTGGCCGAGTCACCGCGCCGGCGGTTGCGGATGACGGAGCTGGCCAAGTACGCGAAGATCACCCGCTCCCGGCTCTCGCACGCGGTGGCCCGCCTGGAGAAGAACGGCTGGGTCCGCCGCGAGGACTGCCCCTCCGACAAGCGCGGCCAGTTCACCATCCTCACGGACGAGGGATACGAGGTGCTGCGCCGGACCGCCCCCGGCCATGTGAACGCCGTACGCCAGGCGGTCTTCGACCGGCTCACCCCCGAACAGCAGAAGTCCCTCGGCGAGATCATGCGGATCGTCGCCGAGGGACTTCAGCCGAGCGAAGCGGGTGCGGACCTGCCCTGGCTGCGCTGAGCGCGCGGCCGGGGCAGGTCCGGGGGAACCGTGCGTACGAGGCGTCCCCTCCCCGTACGCACGGGTGGAACAGGGGCCCGAGCGGGTATCGGAGCGGTCGTCAGTGGGCGACGACCGGCACCCGCAGCTCGTCCTCGGCCTCGTCGCCCGCACCGGAACCGGTGACGGCGCCGCCGCCCGGCCGCCCGGCGTTGACGAAGGTCAGGGCGATCGCAGCCGCCACGACCAGGATGCCGACGGCGAACCAGATCGCGCTGGTGTAGCCCTGCACCTGGCCCTCCAGCTGGACCAGCTGCTGCTGGGACCGGGAGGCCGCGCCGCCCATGTGGTCGGCGATGTAGGACGTGGTGGCGGAGGCGGCGATCGTGTTCAGCAGCGCCGTACCGATCGCACCGCCCACCTGCTGCGAGGTGTTGACCATCGCGGAGGCGACACCCGCGTCCCGCGGCTCCACGCCCATGGTGGCCAGGGACATGGCCGGCATGAACGCCGTACCCATGCCGAGGCCGAGCAGGAGCATGCCGGGCAGCAGCACCGCGGCGTAGGAGGTGTCGACCTCGAGCTGGGTCAGGAACAGCATGCCGACGGCGGCGACCAGGAAGCCGGGGCCCATCAGCAGCCGGGGCGCGACCCGGGTCATCAGGCGGGTGCCGATCTGGGTGGAGCCCGTGATCATGCCCGCGATCATCGGCAGGAACGCGAAGCCGGTCTTCACCGGCGTGTAGCCCTTCACGATTTGCAGGTAGTAGGTCAGGAAGAGGAACAGGCCGAACATCGCGATGATGGCCAGACCCAGCGACAGGTAGATCCCGCCCCGGTTGCGCTCCGTGATCACGCGCAGCGGCAGCAGCGGGGCCTTGACCCGGGACTCGACGAGCACGAAGGCCAGCAGCAGCACGGCCGAGCCGACGAACATGCCGATCGTCACGGCGTCGCTCCAGCCGTTGGACTCGGCGCGGGTGAAGCCGTAGACGAGCGCGACCAGTCCGAGGGTGGACAGGATGACGCCGGGAATGTCGAGCGGCGAGCGGTTGCGGCCGCCCTTGGGCTCACGGATGACGAGGTACGCACCGGCCGCGGCGACGATCGCGAACGGGATGTTGACGAAGAACGTCCAGCGCCAGTTCAGGTACTCGGTGAGGAACCCGCCGAGGATCAGACCCACGGCGCCACCACCACCGGCGATCGCACCGTAGATGCCGAACGCCTTGGCACGCTCCTTGGCGTCCGTGAACATCACGGCGAGCAGGGAGAGCGCGGCGGGCGCGAGCAGGGCACCGAAGACGCCCTGGAGGGCGCGGGAGCCGAACATCATCGCCTCGTTGGTGGCCGCGCCGCCCAGCGCGGAGGCGACGGCGAAGCCGGCCAGACCGAGGACGAAGGTGCGCTTGCGGCCCCACAGGTCGGCTATCCGGCCGCCGAACAGCAGCAGACCGCCGAAGGCGAGGGCGTAGGCCGTGACGACCCACTGCCGGTTGCCGTCGGAGATGCCGAGGTCCTGCTGTGCGGAGGGGAGGGCGATGTTCACGATGGTGGCGTCGAGGACCACCATCAGCTGGGCGAGCGCGATGAAGACGAGCGCTTTCCAGCGACCGGCGTCCGGGGCGTCTGCGACGCCGGATGCCTTGACGGCTGATTGAGACATGGGGATACCCACTTCGGACTTCGTGACGGAAAAAGACGAGAAAAGGGACGACTGAAGCCACGCCGACGGCCCGCCGTCAGCGACATCGCTGACGACTCGGCCCCGGTGACGGAACTGATGGATCTGACGGATCCGACAGATCTGATGAATCTGACAGACCTGACGAATCTGGCGGATCTGGCGGAGACGGAACTGATGGAGAGGCAACCAGCGCAACTGGCTGAACCACTGGTCGCTGAACGTGAACTACTGGTCGCTGAACTACTGGTCGCAGGGCCGGCGCAGGTCCTCCAGAGTCACGGCCGCACCCGGGAGGACGGAGCGGGCGGGAGCCCGCAGCCCGTCCAGGAACAGCTGCAAATGGCGATGGACGAACCGGTCGGCGCTCACGCACCCCGTACCGGCCGGGGGCCGGCTGAGCTGGGCCGCGGCGATCATCAGATCGCCCACGTCCACGTCGTCGCGGAGCTGACCGGCCGCCTTCGCCCGGTCCATGACCTCGGCGACGAGCCGCTCGACCCGTCCGCGCGCCGCCTCCAGATCGGGGTGGTGCTGGTCGAAGGTGCTGGCCACCATGGGACACAGGGCGCTGATCCGCTCGTCGGCGGAGGCGTGCACGAAGCGCTCCAGCGCCTCGAACGCGTCACCGGTCTCCGCGAGGGCCAGCTCTGCCGCCCGTGCCGTACGGTCCATGACCGAGCAGACGACCTCGCGGACGAGGGCGTCACGGTCGGGGAAGTTGCGGTACACCGTGGCGTTGCCGACGCCGGCCCGGCGGGCGACGTCGTCGAGCGGCACGTCCGGCCCGTGCTCGACGAACATCTCGCGGGCGGCGAGGACGATCCGCTCCCGGTTGCGCAGAGCATCGGCGCGGGGCCGGGCCACCTTGCGCTGATCGGGAATCGCGGTCTGCACGGCGTACTCCTTCGTTGTCTTCGGCGTCTGCTTGTGTGCCTGTGTGCCTGTGATGCCTTGGCATCTGTTGTGTCTGTGGTGTCTGTGGTGTCAGTGAGGGTGTCGGTCACGGGTGTGACGACTGGGTTCACGATCCGGGGAGGGAATCCCCGTTTCGCTCGGACACAGGTCTAAACGGGGAAACGATCCCCGGTTATTTCCCACTCCCGAAGAACTTTCCGGTGACCTGAGTCACACCGGGTGCGGACCCGTCCCCCGGTCGGCGGCTACCGGCGAGAAACCCACGATCGGCCTCTCCAGCGCGCGCCCGCCCATCCCTCGGCACAGGGTGAGCGCAAGGGTGCAGCCGGTGTCGGGCGGCTGCCGTGGCCGGGGAGGTCCGCATGCAGCCGCCGCAGGCGCAGCCGCCGAGCCGTCGCATACGCCCGCGCAGACTGGCCGCGGCCGGGACCGTCGCCGTCCTGACCCTCGCGCTCAGCACCTCGGCCGGCACCGGCCGGCTCGCCCCCGGCACCTCGACCGCGGGCCCCGGCCCCGCCGCCCTCTCCCGCTCCTCCGCGCACGGCCCCTGCATGATCAGCGGCGGCGCCGAGATCCAGATGTCCGAGGGCGTGCCCACCTCCACCGGCTACGCCCGCTCGACCGGCACCGTCCGCGCCCTCAACCTGATGATCGACTTCTCCGACGCGCCCGGTGAGGGCAAGGCGCTCGACCGGTACGCGGAGTTCTTCCCGCAGACCGAGGAGTGGTTCCGCACCAGCAGCTACGGCCGCCTCGACTACCACCCCGAGACCCCGATCCGGGACTGGCTGCGGATGCCCAAGTCCTTCGCGCAGTACGGGATAGAACGCGGCGCCCCCTTCGAACCCGGCTACCGCAAGCTGGTCCAGGACCTGGTGGCGGCGGCCGACCCGAAGGTCGACTTCCGCTCGTACGACCTCCTGAACGTCCTGGTCACCCCGAACGCGGGCCCCTCCGCCCTCGACACGGTCCTGTCCGTGACCTTCGCCGGGAACCAGGAGGCCCCGGTCGCCGACGGCGTCCCGGTGGCCAACGCCTCCTTCGTCTACTCCCGCCAGGACGACGGTTCCGGCTCCTACGACGAGACCGGCTACCGCGTGCTCCCCCACGAGAACGGCCACGTCTTCGGCCTCCCGGACCTCTACACCCAGGAGGGCGGAGGATCCGTCGGCCACTGGGACATCATGAGCGAGGACTGGGGCGCCAACAACGATCTCCTCGGCTGGCACAAGTGGAAGCTGGGCTGGCTCGACCCGTCCCAGGTGCACTGCGCCTCCACGCCGGGGACGACGGAGTACACGCTCACCCCGCTGGCCCGCAAGGGCGGCGACAAGCTGGTGGTCCTCCCGCTGAGCGGCACGTCCGGCTACGCGGTCGAACTGCGCACCCGCGAGGGCAACGACGAGACGGTGTGCCGGCCCGGCGTACTGATCTACAAGGTCGACGCGGACGTCGACACCGGCATGGGCCCGGTACGGGTCTACGACTCCCGGCGCGACAGCGGCGGCTGCACCCGCAGCCCCAACGTCCACGCCGAACTCTCGGACGCCGCCTTCACCTCGGGCGAGACCTTCAAGGACCCGCGCAAAGGCGTCACGATCAAGGTGTCGGAAAAGAAGGACGCGAAGGGAGAGGTCCGGGTACGGGTCACCCGGAAGTGAGGCTGGGGCGGAGAGGGCGCAGAGAGCGGCCGCAGAACCGAAGGGGGGCACCGGGCGGGACCGACTTGCCCGGGGATCGGGCTACCGTAGGCGCCCTGCCGTGATCGCCGTACCGGAGAGCCGATGCCCGCCCACACCACGCACGACGCCTCCCGCGACGGGACCGACGGGGCCCGGGACGGGAGCGCCACCGCGCCGGACACGGGGGCACCGGCCGAGACGACCGCACCGGCCAGGACGAAGGAGTCGTCCGAGGCAGTCGCACCGGCCGAGGCGGTCGCACCGGCTGGGACGACAGCGCCGGCGAAGGCAGTCGCACCGGTAAAGGCAATCGCACCGGCCGAGGCGGTCGCACCACTCCTCCGCGGCATCGCCGTGCTCCGCCGGCTGACCGAGGCGCCCGGCGGCACCCTCAGCCTCAGCGCCCTGGAGAAGACCACGGGCCTGGCCCGCTCCACGGTCGACCGCCTCACCGCGACCCTCGCCCGCATGGGATACGTCCGCCTGGACGGCCGCGACGTGACCCTGGCCCCCCGCCTGATGGAA
This sequence comes from Streptomyces sp. CS113, assembly GCF_002188365.1. Lineage (NCBI taxonomy): Bacteria > Bacillati > Actinomycetota > Actinomycetes > Kitasatosporales > Streptomycetaceae > Streptomyces > Streptomyces sp. CS113. The sequence goes on along the minus strand of NZ_KZ195574.1, from coordinate 5,011,988 downwards.
CTGGGCAACGCCTATCTGGCCGCCCTCCGCCTCCCCGCCCTGCTCTCTACGCGCGCGGACGAACTGGCCGACGAACTGGACGAGTCGGTGTCGCTGGCGGTCGGCGACCGGGACGGCATCCGCTTCATCCACCAGGCCACCCGCCGCCGCGCCATGTCCCTGAGTTTCCGCATCGGCGACCTGCTCCCGGCCGAACGCACGGCCCCGGGGCCCCTCTTCGCCACGGAGTGGACGGACCCGGACTGGCACCGCTGGCGGAGCCGCCGGGCGGCAGACCCGGCGGACCACACCTTCCCCGCCGTACCACCCAGCGAACACGTCACTCCCGACGAGGACTTCACCCTCCGTACGGCGAGGGCGGCAGCGGACGACTACGCACTGGACGACCAGCTCATCGAACCGGGCCTGGTGGCGCTCTCGGTCCCGGTACGGGACCCAGGCACCGGTCGGGTGGCCTGCGTGGCGAGCGTGGTGAGCCACACGAGCCGCCACACGGCAGCGGACCTGCGGACGGCCCTGCTCCCCCGCCTGCGCGCGGCGGTCGCGGCGATGGAGGACGACCTGCGCACCGCCCCGCCGCCGGAACCAGGACCGCCCCGGGCGGGCCTGGCCACCTGGACGGGAGCGTCGAAACAGGAACTGGGCCGGGAGTTCGTGGAGTCCCTCGCCCGCGGCCTGACCGTACTGACGGCCTTCGGCGAGGACCGCTCGGCGCTGACCCTGACCCAGGTCGCGCAGGCGACCGGCCTGGCCCGCGCGACCGCCCGCCGAGCGCTCATCACCCTCGGCCACGAGGGCCTGCTGGCCCCGGCCCCCGACCACACCTTCACCCTCACTCCCCGGGTCCTGTCTCTCGGCTTCCCTCCCCTCTCCCGCACGTCGCTCCCCGAGATCGCCCAGCCCCACCTGACCGCTCTGGCCGACCGCGTCCACGAGTCGACGTCGCTGGCCGTCCTGTCGGAATCGGGCGAGGAGATCCAGTACACGGCCCGGGCGTCCACCACGCGTGTCCTGAGCGCCCGCGTCACGGTCGGCGCCCGCCTCCCGGCCCGGGCGACGGCCCTGGGCCACGTCCTGCTGGCCCTCCCCGAGGCGCGGACGCAGGGTTACGCCCTGGTCGACGAGGAGCTGGAGGCCGGCCTGCGCTCCCTCGCGGTCCCGGTGCGCGACCGCACGGGCAGGGTGGTGGCGGCCGTCAACGTCGCGATGCACGCGGCCCGCCGCACGGCAGCGGCCTGCCGGACGGACATCCTCCCGGAGCTGTCCCGAACGGCCACCCACGTCGAGGCGGACCTGTCGGTGGCGGGCCGCTTCGTCCACGTCCCCCTGACCTGACCCCCCACCCCGGGCCCGGCGCCCACCTCCGCCTCCACCCCGGCCCCCGATCCGCTAACCTGTTGGCACCGCCGCTCAGCGACGGCACGCCTTCGTAGCTCAGGGGATAGAGCACCGCTCTCCTAAAGCGGGTGTCGCAGGTTCGAATCCTGCCGGGGGCACAGAGAAACACCTGGTCAGAGGCCCTTCCGTCCATCGGACGGGAGGGCCTTCGTACTCGCGGCACACATATGGCACACACGCGGCTGCGGGCAGAGGTGGGGAGCTGTGCGAGATGCCCTCAGAGGACGAGCTGGCCCGACGCCGGTACGAGAAGCTGGTCGACCGGCTGGAGACGTTGATGCGCGCCGGCCTGAACCCCATGTACGAGGGCTACTACGGCCAGCTGGTTCTCGGCCGCGAGGACCTTACCGAGATGGGTGAACTCAAAGACCTTCGACGAGCCGCTCGGGAGGCCGGAGGACGTCTCGGCTGGAAGGTGGCCACTCGACTCGTCGACGGCAGGCTCTTCGTGCTTGACCAACGGGAGGTACCCCACGAGATCGAGCAGCTGGCCGGCGATGCGACCGCAGAGGCCGTCGACCGCGCACGGGCGAAGGCTTTCCGGCCGCGGCTGACCTGAATCGAAGACAGTCCGGAGTGCGCCGCGCCACCGCACGGAGCGACGAACGACGCCCTTGACCGCGGTTTCCCAGCACGGATCAGACACACATCACGCGGAGTCCTCCTCCAGAACGGCCACCGCTACTGCGGCCTCTCGGGCCTTCCGCTCCGCCTTCTCCAGCTTGGCCTTCGCCTTGGCCAACTGCTTGGAGCGCCGCTTGTGCATCTTCTTCGACACCTCGTCCAGGCGGTCCGGGAAGAGGTGTCCGTACGTGTCCAGGGTCAGAGTCGCCGACTTGTGACCCAGCATCGTCTGAACGACGTTGACGTCCGCGCCACTGGCGATGGCCAGCGAGGCTGCCGTGTGTCGCAGCTTGTGCGGGGTGACCCTGAGATGCCCCAGCCCGGCCCGAACGACCGCCGGCGCGAAGAACCGCTGACGGAAGTTGCGTGCTCGTAGGGGGCCGCCCTGGGGGGCCGTGAAGAGCAACTCCTCATCGTCCCGTTTCTCGACGTGGGGCTTCAGCTCCTCGGCAAGGAAGCGCGGGATCGGCACGGATCGGCGCTCGTGGTTCTTGGGGGTGTCGAGGTAGAGCTTGCCGTTGTCCTCGACGTACGCCTCGACGATGTGGGCCCTGCAGGCAGCCAGGTCCACACGGCCCACCTTCAACGCCGACGCTTCGCCCCACCGCAGACCGGTGTAGGCCAAGAGCTGGATGAACACCCGGTAGGCATCTGCCGCGTTCGCCAGTGCCTCGACCTGCATGTCGTCGAGGTACACGTGGTCGGTCGGAGCCGGCTTCGGCAGGGGCACCCCGAGGGCGGGATTCACGGCCAGGCGGCGGGCCTTGACCGCGTAGCCGAGGACACGACTCAGCACCACATATGCCTTGCGGACCGATCGCGGGCTTAGCTTCCGGCCACCCGTCGCCTGGCCGGAGAGCAGGTCCGCCAGCCACTCGGCGATGTCCTCGAAATGGATACGGTCGAGGGAGGTGGTGCCCCACCTGGGGATCACATGGACGTCCAGAACGCCCCGATACCGGTTGCGCGTGGAACGCTTCAAGTGAATCTGGGCGGCAAGCCATGAGTCCGCCACCTCAGCGAACTTGGCGCGCGCGGCAGCCGGGTCGCGGTAGGAGCCGTCGTTGAGACGCGACTCCACCTTCAATCGCTCGGCGTCGGCATCGACCTTGCGGGCCAAGGTCTTCATCTTCGGCTTGCCGTCCGGGCCATACCAGCGAACCCGGTAGCGCCCAGGTGGGGTGCGCCCCACTCGCTTGGCTTCGGTCACCGCACGCGCGTAAGCCGCGTGACCGATGCGGTCCTCGATCCAGACGCGGGCCAACTAGCGTCCCTCCCGATCGGTACCGGGTGAAGAGGCGAACGGAAGAAGCAGGGCCGTCGGAGGAACCCCGAGCACGGCAGCGATCACCACGAGGTCGTCGACGTCACAACGGCGGCGGGCGCGTTCCGTACGGCTGAGAGCGGTGTTGGTCATCGGGCGCCCCAGAGCCGCACAGCCAGCCGCGAGTTGCTGCTGAGTGAGGCCGCGGTTGAGGCGCACGTGCTCTATCGCCTGGGCGGTATGGAGACCGGCAGGGCCGATTTCTATGGGTCGAGTTGCCATAACACGTAGCTGTAACGTGCGGCCGACCTTTTTGGCAATAGTTGGTTCTTAAACCCTACAGAAGTCGCGCCCCGCCGAATCAACGACCGCCCCGACTAATGCCTCACACGCGACACCCAGAGGGCTCCGCTGCAGATTGCGCTCGCCGGAAAGCGAGCGCAGTGTAGCTGACTGCATCCATCGACGATGGACCATCACCTGGGCTTACGAACAGCCTGTCACCCTGGCGCCGACTTTTTGGTCAACCGCCAATTCACCCTTACGGTATTGCCTCCCGTGCTCACCAACGGGAACTTCTGGAGCCTTCTAGAACCAACTCTGGACTTCTCCGCCCAGGGTGTGGCTGTGTTGTCCACGCAGTTGTCCGAAACCGAAAAAGGAGTCCTATGCCGCGCCTTTCCCCCCGCCCTGCCCACACCGTCGTCGACGCCAACCGACGCGGCCCCCTGGCCGCCCCGGCGGAAGTTGCCGAGTACCTCGGGGTGCCGGTGAAGACGCTCTACCAGTGGAAGTACCGGGGCATCGGCCCGAACGTGCACAAGGTCGGCCGCCACCTGCGCTACCGCTGGGCCGAGGTGGACGCCTGGCTCAACGCCCAGGCCGCGTACGACCTCGCCGTCTGAGACCGCCCCACAGGGAAAGCGAAGCGGCTCCCGGCGAGCCACCGCCGGGAGCCGCGCGGTCCCTGCCCTCATCGCCCCTTGCCAGAAAACGATCTGTCTCGGTGAATCCGGACCTTGCCCGTCCGGCCCACCAGGGAGGAACGCCTGTGGATGAATCTACGACCTCTCCGACCCCCACCGCACCCGCCAGCCCTCTGCCTTGGCCACCCGTGGCCGTCCCCGGCCAGGGCGATGCGACCGAGCCCCCGCCCTCCGGGGGTGACCAGCCGTACAGCGCCAACGAGGGCGCAGCACTGCTCGACGAGCTCCGGGCGGCGATCGCCCGGTACGTGATCCTGCCCAACGGTGACGCGCTGACCGCCGTCACGCTGTGGGTGGCGGCCACGCACATCCAGCCCGCGCTGCAGCACGCTCCGCGCCTGGCGGTGGTCGGCCCAGCGAAGCGGTGCGGCAAGTCCCGCCTGCTGGACGTGATCACGGAGACGGCGCACGACCCGCTGATCACCGTGAACACCAGCCCGGCTGTCGTCTTCCGTGCCATCGGTGACGACCCGCCCACTCTGCTGGTGGACGAGGCCGACACCATCTTCGGCAGCATCAAGGCCGCAGAGAAGAACGAGGAACTGCGCGGCCTGCTCAACGCCGGCCACCAGCGCAACCGGCCCGCCCTGCGGATCTCCGGTCCCGAGCACAAGACGCGGAAGTTCCCCACCTTCGCCATGGCCGCGCTGGCCGGCATCGGTGCCCTGCCGGACACGGTCATGGACCGGGCGGTGGTGATCCGCATGCAGCGCCGCAAGGACGGAGAGCGCGTCGAACAGTTCCGCTCCCGCCGCGACATCCCAGCCTTGCACGCTGTGCGGGACCGCTTGGAGGCGTGGCTCCGTCCGCTCCTGGACAGCGCCGAGGACCTGGTACCGCGGATGCCGGTGCAGGACCGCGCGGCGGACACCTGGGAACCGCTCGTGATCGTCGCGCAGCTGGCCGGCGGTACCTGGCCCGAGGACGCGCGCGCTGCCTGTGTGGCCATGTGCGCCGCCGAGGCGGACAAGGACGACGAGTCCAACCTCAAGACCCGCCTGCTGCAGGACATCCGGCGCGCCTTCGCCCGCTGCGGCGACCCGGACATCATGCGCACCCGGGACCTGCTGGAGGAGCTTCTCAAGGACCAGGAGGCTCCGTGGGCCGAGTACGGCACCACCGGCCTCAGCCCACGCCATCTTGGACTCCTCTTGAAGGACTTCGACATCAAGGCCGCCACCCTCCGCTTCGAGGGCGGCAGGCAGGCCAAGGGCTTCGCACGCCTCCGCTTCACCGACGCCTGGGCGCGGTACTGCCCGGAAGGGTCCGCCTCCAAGAGCGGTGACGAGAGCACGCCGATGGAGCCGGGTCCGCACCCGTAAAGACCCGTCGCACCCGTCGCATCGCAGGTCAACCCCGTGACGGGTGTCGTCGCTGCGACGAGTCGTCTCGTACCACGACGATCACCCGTACCTGCTCTGACCAGCCGTGCGACGGGTGCGACGGATCCGCCACCTCGCCGCCCACCAGCCCTCCCCGCTTGGAGCACCCGCTTGCCTGTACGCACCACCGCGACCCCAGCACCGATGATGACCGCCGCGATCCGCCTGGGAGTCGCTCTGGTCGGCACGATCGGCTTCGCCCTCTCGTACGACGCCCTGCGGCAGATGGCAGTGGCCATCCACATCCGCGGAATGCTGACGTACGCCTTCCCCCTCGTGATCGACGGGTTCATCGCCATCGGCGTCGCAGCCCTGCTCATCCTACGCGCCGCCCCCTGGCGCGCCCGCCTCTACGTCTGGGCCCTCGTCGGCATCGCCACCATCACGAGCATCTGGGCGAACGCACTGCACGCAGTCCGTCTCAACCAGGAGAGCGACGCCGCCGGGCTCCACCTGGACGACGTCACCGTCGGCGCCCTGTCGGCCATCGCCCCGCTCGCGCTCGCCGGAGCCGTCCACCTGGATCTCGTCATACGCCGCCACCCCACCGGACAGCACTCGACTGAACCGGTCAGTGCTCAGCGCCACACTCACGTCGAGAACGTGTTGCGGCCCGCTCTGAACACCGACACGGCCGATGCCTCGAAGAACGCGGCACAAGCACGGCCTGAAGTTGTGGCGGAGGACATCGCGGACGTGGCGGACCCTCCGGCCGAAGTGGCTGAGGCGCGTCAGCCCCACAGCCCGATCAAGGGTCGGCATCCCAGCGTTTCCACGGAGACGCTCCTGGCTCTCGGCCGCGCCGCGCCTCTGGGACGCCAAGGACGTATATCCCGCCGCCACGTCGAAGCGGCGATCCGGGCTCAGGGCTACCCCGTCGGTAAAGACCGCCTCGCCGAGATCACCCGCCGCCTGCAGGCCGAACTCGACCGTGCGCCCGAGCGCGTCTCCTAGCGCGCTGACCGGTCGGTACCTCCCGTCATCGCGCTGCTCAGCGAGTGGACAAAGGGCGGAGCCGACCACCCCAGGCACATCCCGTCCGCCGACTCCTAGTAAGGACTGCCCCGATGCACGAAGCCCGACGTGAGCTGCCCGCCGGACAGCGGGAGATGACCACAAGCGTCACCCAGCCAGCAAGGTATGCCGTTGGACCGTCCAAGGGGCGGTCCAACGGGAGTTCCGCCCCGGGGGTGGCGGAGACCCACGGGCGCCAGGGGGCACCCGAGGAAGGACAACGCATCCAGGCCACCCCCGTCGTTCTGCCTCGTGCCGCCGAAACCGCCGCCCTGCACCGCATCGCCCGCCGCCGCAGGCGCAAAGACACCCAGCGCAAGGAGCGCGTCGACGTGCGCTACAGCGTCGAAGAGAAGAGCGCCATCCTCGCCAAGGCCCGGTCGCTCAACATCGCCGGCGCCCACTACGTCGGCGCCGTCGTCATGGCCCACCTCCACGGCGATCTCGCCCTGCCCGGCCAGCGCACCCCGCTGGACGACTACATCGACGAGCTGACCGCCCTGCGCGAGCAGGTCGCCAAGATCGGCAACAACACCAATCAGATCGCCCGGAAGCTCAACTCCGGCGGTCATCCACACTCTGGGGACACCGCCGCCCTCGCCCAGGTCGAACGCACCCTCGGCGCGGTCCGAGCAGCCATCAGCGAGATCGCCGCAGCTGCGAACCAGGCCGTCACCAACAAGGCCGCCCGATGATCGCCAAGATCAGCAGCGGAAAGGACACGGCTGGCCTGATCCGGTACCTGTTCGACACCAAGAAGGCCAGAGACCACAGCGACCCCCACCTCGTCGCCTCCTGGGACGGCTTCGCCCCCGACCCCGGCCGCACGGACGACTTCACCGCCACGAAGCGGCTTCTCGTGGCTGACCTCGACCTCCGCGTCAAGCAAGCCCGCCGACTCGGCCGCGCACCCGAGCGGCACGTCTGGCACTGCTCCCTCCGCGCCGCCACAACCGACCGCCACCTCAGCGACGAGGAGTGGGCCAACATAGCCCGCCGCGTCGTGGCCGCCGCCGGCATCGCGCCACAAGACGACCCGGACGGCTGCCGCTGGGTCGCCGTCCGCCACGCCCCCGACCACATCCACATCGCCGCCACCAAGGTCCGCGGCGACCTCCGCCCCGCACGCCACTGGAACGACTACCTCACCGCCGACCGCGAACTCGCCGCCATCGAGAAGGAGTACGGACTTCTTCAAGTCGTTCGCGGAGACCGCACCGCCGCCAGACGCTCCACTCGCGCCGAGCAGGAAAAGGCACACCGCCAAGGCCGAGGCAAGTCGGCTCGTGAACGCCTGCGCACCATCGTCCGCACTGCCGTGGCCGCCTCCACCAGCACCGAGGAGTTCATCCGCCTGCTCAGCCACACCGAAGGTGTGTTGGTCGAAGCCGTGTACTTCCCCTCCGGCGACGTACGCGGCTACAAGGTCGCCAGCGAAGATAACCTCACCGCCAGCAAGGAACCCATCTGGTACTCCGGCTCCACACTCGCTCCGGACCTGTCCCTCCCCAGGATCCGAGCACGCCTGGAGGCTACCGACCCGCAACCCACCAACCAGCCGAGCAAGCGCTCTCCTCGCTCTCCCAACCCTTGGCACCAGGCCACCGCCGCCACCGAGCGCATCCCCCACCACCTCACCGGTCACGACGATGGAGCCTCCCAGGCCCACCTCGCCGCCTTCGGTGAAGCCCTGGACGTCCTGCCCCTCCTCGCTCCCGCGCCCATTCGCGCCCAGCTCCGTGAAGCCGCTTCCGCCTTCGAGCGCGCCACACGCTCCCGCATCCAGGCCGAACACCACCACGCCCGTGCCCTGCGAAGCGCCACACGTGCGATGCTCCGCGAGCCCGCACCAAGCGACGGTACGGCGCTGGCGATGCTCCTCGATGCCGCGATCCTCGTCACCATCGCGGCCACCCGCTGGCATCAGCTCCGCCACTACGACCAGCAGGTCACCGCCGCCCAGCAGACCCTGCTCCACCTACAAGCCGCCTACGACCAGGCAGCAACCGCTCCCCTGACCGCCCTCATCCGACGCCGACCGCCACAACCGACTGTGGACCCGCACGTCCACCACATCCGTCGGGCCGTCCCCGAGCACTCGGAGCACGTCCTGGCAGATCCCTCGATTGCTGCCCTCACTGCCGCACTCGCCGAAGCGGAAGCGCTTGGGTACGACCCTGAGCGCCTCCTCAGGCAGGCCGCCGACCAACGTGCCCTGGATGACGCCCGCTCCCCCGCAGGGACGTTGGCATGGCGAGTTCAACGCTTCAGCGCACGGCCGACGCCCAACGCACGCGCCCGTGCAGCACAGGCCCGCAGCGCAGCACGGCCCGATGGGACACCCAGCACTCCGGCCCACGAGGCAACCACCGTCTCGCTCCCGCAGCCGCGAGCACATCGGCGCTGATCACGACCGCGCGGACAGCCTCGGGGCAAGCAGCTCCAGCACTTCCTCCCAGCGGTAGCGGTCGGCCCCGCCGCCCGCCTTCGGCCGGTGAGGCTCGTAGGAGCCGACCAAGACACCCATCTCGCGCAGCAGGTCCAGACTCCGTCGGTATGCAGGGTGAGCGGCCTGGGCGGAGTTCAGGTAAGGCAGCACGGCGACCGGTACCCCCATGGCGGGCGCCTCGCACAGGATGCCCAGCGCGAGGTTGTCGGAGATCCCGGCGGCCCACTTGTTGACCGTGTTGAAGGTGGCCGGGGCGACCGCGATCGCATCCGCAGGCCGGCTCGGGCGTGGCTCACCCGGTGACCGCCAGGCCGAGCGAACGGGGCGGCCGGTCTGGGCCTCGACCGCCTCCGTATCAAGGAAGCCGACTCCTTGCGGGGTGGCAACGACGCCGACGTCCCAGTGCCGTTCCTGTGCTGCCGTGATCAGCCGGCCGACGTCGGCGGCGACCCCGGCCGCGCAGACCACGATCTGGAGCAACGGCTTGTCGTGCTGGTCACTCACGCGGGCACTCCCAGTTGGCGGCTGAAGTGGTGGAGCTCGGGCAGCGCCCGGCGACGGTCACGGGCTGCCATGTCGGCAACCAGTTCGCGTACGGCCGGGCGGCGGACGTCCTGTGCCGCGCAGCTCTCGGCGATGCGCAGGGCCTGGTAGCCGTCGGCGAGTCTGCCCTGCTGACTGTAGGCGCGGGCGGCCTCCACCCAGAGCGCGGCCCGTCGCTCGGGGACGGGGATGTGCCGCCGCATGAGGGGGCGAGCGGTTTGGAGGGCGATTCCGGCGTCGCCGAATGAGACAGCCGCGCTGATCTCGTGCAGGGCTACGTTGGTCGGGCTGAAGTTCGCCCAGGCGTCCGGCCTGTCGAATGCGACGTAGCGGGCCACCTCTTTGGCCTCGGTGAGGAAGTCGCGGGTGGTTTCGCGGTCGCCGTTTCTGCTGGCGGCGGTTGCTCCGCGGAGCAGCAGCAGGCCGACCGCTGCCAGGTATCGGGGCGAGCGTCGGTCGTAGGAGCCGCTGAGCTGGTCGACGGTGTGGCGCACCATGTTCACGGCTTGGGCTGTGTGCTTCTCCCGTACGAGCACGTGAGCGTGAACGCGGACGCTGGCGGCGAGGACGACAGGGTCCCCGGACCTTTCCGCCTCGGCCATGGCCCGGCCGGCCGCGAGCCAGGCGTTGCCCTGGTCGGCTCGCTTCAGCAACAGGCTCACCGACGTCTGGTAGGTGGTCGCGAGCAACCCGGATGCCTCCGCCGAACCGGAGGAGCCGCCGGCGACCTGGCGCAGGTCGGCGATCAGGCCCGGCAGGGCCTGCTCCAGTTTCGCGTAGTCGCACGTGCAGAACAGCCAGCGCACGGTCCGCGCTCGCTCCCGCAGCTCGTCGATACCGGAGGAGTCACCGGTGGCGGCGGGGTTCGGTCCCGGCAGCAGGACCTGGATCAGGTCGTGGTGCGCCATGGTTGGCGTCGGCGTTGCCGCGAGCGCGGCGACGCTCGCGGCAAGGAAGGTGCGGCGGTGCATGTCCTCGGTTCCGGGATCGCTGGGGCTGGCGTCGGGGGCAGCGGCGAGGCCGAGGCGTTGCGGTGGGATGTCCAGTACCTTCGCGATCTCGCGCAGCACGCGCACGTCCTCCGTGCCCCTGCCGTTCTCCAGGCGGCTCACCTTCGACTGGTGGTAGCCCAATGCGGTGGCAACGTCCTTCTGCGAGCGCCGCTGTAATACGCGTGCCTGACGGATGACTTCGCCGATCCGTCCGGCTTCACTCTGTGCGTCGGCCATCTGCGCCACGGCCCCTTCTGCCGTCGCCGATCCTGCCTGCTCAACCGAGCGTAACCGAGCATCGATTGGCCGCGATGCAGCTCCTGCATAAGTGATGCGGCCCCGGCACACGGCATGGTCCCGCTTGTCTCCGGAGCGGTTGCCTGGAGCAGCCGCACCGACCCTGGAGGCAGCTCGTGAAAGCGCACCAGTTCGCACTCTCCGTATCCGCCACACCGACCGCGGTCACCGCCGCCCGGCACCGGGCCGTGGACGCGATAGAGGGCTGGGACACGGTGCTGGGCAACGAGGTGGTGCACACCGCCGAGCTCGTGATCAGTGAGTTCGTCACCAACGCGGTCCGGCATGCCGAAGCCGGCCCGGTTTCCCTGTCCGTCCGTCTCGACGAGCAGTCACTGCGGATCGAAGTCTGCGACGACTGCCCGGAACTGCCCCGGCCGGGTCTCCCGGATCCGTGTAGCGAGAGCGGCCGAGGTCTGTTCCTCGTGGCCGCGCTCGCGGATCGATACGGCGTCGAGCCGACGGCGGTCGGGAAGTGCTGCTGGGCCGAGATCGCACTGCCCACCAATCCGGACCATCCGATCGTGTCCCCCCTTGTTGCACAGAGGAGTTGCTGATGACGACCACTCGCGTCCCCGGCGTGGCCGCCGAGGTGATCGCCGTTCGTCCGGGCCCACCGCTCACCGGCACTGTGACTGTCGACGGCTCCAAGAACGCGGCGCTCCCGCTGGTGGCCGCCGCGGCTGCCCTCGGCTGTCCGGTGCGGCTGAACAACATCCCTGCCAACACGGACGTGCAGATTATGCTCGCGCTGCTCCAAGAGTCGGGCTGGCATGTAGCGCAGCCGGTCGGGAAGCCGACTGCGGCGGTGATTCTGCCGACTGAAAACCAGCCCGTGCGCCCCCACCTGCCCCAGGCCGCGCGTATCCGTGCCTCGTACTACCTGGTGCCGGCCCTGCTCGCCCGGCACGGAGAGGCACGGCTGCCGTGGCCGGGAGGCTGCCGGATCGGCGCACGCGGGATGGATCTGCACTTCAAGGTGTACGAGGCATTCGGCGACCGAAGTGTCTTGGGTGACTCCGGATATCGCGTCGAGGCCGCCAGACGTCGCTATGGCACCGTGTCCCTGGTGCTGCCGTTCCGCTCGCGCGGGGCGACCGTGGCCGCCCTGCTTCGAGCCGTCACCACCGGCCGGCCTCTGCGGCTGGGCGAGCCCAATCTCTCGCCGGAAGTGCTGTACGTGCTGGAGGCCCTGCAGGCGGCGGGATGGGAAACCCGGGCCGGCGAGCGCCTGCTCGCCCTCTCGCCGCCCCCCTCGGCACCGAGCGACGCCGCATGGGTAGTGCCGGGAGACAAGGTGGAGGCAGGGACACTCGCCTGTGCAGTCGCCACCACCGGCGGAAGCGCGCGCATCCGAGGCGCGCGAGCCGACGACCTGGGCCCCCTCGTGGCTGCCCTGCACCGACTGGGCATCTCCACCGTCAGCGAGGCGGACACCCTCACCGTGAACGCCCAGGACGGCCGCTTGGCCAGCCGCCCCTTACGGGCCACCGCCTCGCTCAGCCCGGGCGGCTTGGACGCCGACTTCGAACCGCCACTCATGGCACTGGCCCTCGGCCTACCCGGTACCCACCTGTTCGCCGACGCCATCAACCCAGGTCGCCACGGCAATCTTCTGCCGCAGTTGGCCCGCCTCGGGGCGGACATCGAGGAGATCTCCCCCACCGAGTGCCGCCTTACCGGTCCTCAACGGCTGACCGGGACGGGCGTGGAGGCCACCGACATCCGAACCGGATCCGCCCTCATGGTCGCCGGCCTCACCGCCCAGGGCGTCACCACCCTTGGCGGTCTCGACCAGCTCCGCCGCGGCCACGCCGACCTGCCCGGCAAGCTCCACACCCTGGGCGCCGACATCTGCGAGGTCACCCCATGACCACCGACGGGCGCAACCTGCGCCAGATCGTTGCCACAACGGACGTCCACTCCGCCTTCGACAACGCCGCGCCGTTCCTGACCCACCTCCACTCGCTGCGGCCGACTTCCCTCATCGTGGACTGCGGCGACTTCTTCGAAGGCAGCGGGTACTACCGCCTCGCCCGCGGCACGATCGAGCGGGGGATCCTGCTCAGGCTGTACGACGTGCTGGCCCCCGGCAACCACGGCTGGCCCCACTACTTCGAACCCGACCTTCACCGGCGCACTGTCTGCGCCAATGCCGTGGATGCCAACACCGGCGACGCTCTGTTCCGCCGCCTGTACATCGCCGACATCGATGGACGGCGCGTCGGCTTAACCGCTGTGATCGGCCGGCAAGCCTTCCACTCGATCCCGGCTGCCCAGCGAGTCGGCCAATGCGTCACCGATCCCCTGCAGTCCCTGCGCGAGGTGATTCTCGCCCACCACGAGGTGGACAGCTGGGTCCTGCTCAGCCATTCCGGCTTCGACGAGGACCGGAAACTCGCGGCGGCCTGCCCGTTCCTCGACGTGGTCTTCGCCGGGCACTGCCACAGCGATCAGTACGGACCGGTCCGAGTCGACGGCACCCTGGTCGCCAAGGGTCGGGAACTCGCCGACGGCTATGCGATCGCGACACCCGTAGGCACGGGATGGGGTGCCGGCACTACATCCTCCTCGAATCGGGCCCCGAGCCGCTTTCCCATGGAGCTTGCGGATCTGTGCTCCCTCATCGAAAACGTCAAGCAGCAGCTGGCCGCCGTCCTCGGCCCGATCAGTCCGGCGTACCGCCACCAGCCCCTCGACCGGCGCAGCCTGCTCGTGGAGCTCACCGCCCGCCTGCGTACGGCACTCGGGGCAGACGCGGTCATCCTCAACGAGACGGCACTACGTGCGGTCCCGCTCTGCGACACACTCACCCAGGGCGACCTGCTCTCCATCGAGCCGTTCGCCAACCAGCTGGTGCACGCCCACGTACCTGAGCCGGCACGCAGCGGCCTCCGTGGCCTGCTGTCAGGTCTGACCGCCCAGACCGGCCCGCTCGTCACGGCCCCCGATCCCCTGCCGGACGCCATCACCACCGTGCTGACCACCGACTACCTCGCCGACACCTACCTCGGCGGACGCACATATGAGGCCGGCCTGCGCCTGGACCAGGCCGTCCAGCACGTCCTCATCATCACCGCTCCTGTCACCGCGGAAGGAAGCAGCTAATGATCCTCACCGGCCCGGAGATCACCGCTGCCGCTCACGACGGCCGCCTCCGCATCACCCCGTTCGCCGCCGACCAGGTCAACCCCAACAGCTACAACGTGCGTCTGGGCCCCACCCTGATCACCTACACGAGCACGGTCCTGGACCCACACCGGCCCAACCCCACAAACGCAACCAGCATTGGCTCGGACGGGCACATCCTCCAGCCAGGCGAGCTCTACCTCGGCCACACCCTCGAAGAGGTCGGCTCCGACACCTTCGTGCCACTGCTTTTCGGTCGCTCCTCCGTCGGACGTCTCGGCCTGTTCGTCGAGATCACCGCCCCCATCGGCGACATCGGCTTCCACGGCCAGTGGACGCTCATGCTCACCCCGATCCGACCGCTGCGCGTGTATGCCGGCATGGCGATCGGGCAGATCATGTTCTTCGTCTCCACCGGCGCCATCGACCTCTACCGCGGCAAGTACCAGGCCGCCGCAGGACCGCAGCCTTCCGCCTACTGGCGAGACCTCGCCCGACTCCGGGCGGTGGCATCGTGATCCTCACCGGCCCCGCCATCGCCGCCGCCGTCCAGGCCGACGAGATCACCATCGACCCGTACGAGCCCAGCCGCCTCTCCCCCAACGCCTACGACTGGCGGCTCGGCGAAACGATCCGCGTCTGCGACGGCAACCTCGACGCCGCAACCCCCACCGCCTTCACCGAGCAGCCCATCCCCGACACCGGCCTCGTGCTGCGCCCTGGCCTGCTCTACCTCGGCATCACGCTGGAGCGGACCGGTTCGGAGACGTACGCGCAGCTACTGAATGGCGACCGCACCACCGGGTCCCTGGGCATCTGGGTTCACGTCTCGGCTCCGCTCGGACACCAGGGCCATGCGATCCGCTGGACGCTGGAGATCCGCGCCACGCGACCGGTGCGCGTGTATCCGGGCATGACCTTCGGCAAGCTCGTCTTCCTCACCACCTTCGGCACCCCGGCCAGCTACCAGCAGCAGCCTGCCAAGTACGCGTCCACGGAAGGCATCGACATCTCGCGCCTCTACGAGGAGATCGACGGAGGAGCGCGGTGAACGCTCGCTCGGCCACCGGCCCGATGGCCGCCACCTTCCTGGACCTCCCCGTCGGAAGCCCCGGCGGCAGCATCGAGCTCTTCCTCGACCTCTACACCGGACGACAACCCCTCATCCCGGCCCGCGCCTTCATGCTCGCACCACCTGGTCACGCTCCTCGTCCACCCGCCGGACTCAACGTGCTCCCCGTAGCAGGCAAATGCCTGGAAGGAACGGCCTTCAGCCGCTACGTCGCCACCCTGCGCAGAGCACTTACAGCCACGCTCGATCCCACACAGATCAGCGTCCTCCACTTGCAGCACCTCGCATTCGGCGCCACTCCTGCCCTCATCCGCGCTCTGCCCGCGCATCCCCGGATCGCCCTCGTCCACGGCACGGACCTGATCTTCGCCGAGACCCACCGAGACCAGCTCCAGGTGCTGCGCGAGACAGCCAGGGCCGCCGACGCCATCGTGGTCCCGACCAACGCAATGGCCGACCGCCTCCTCAAGCTCGCCCCACAGATCGAACGCCGCAAGATCACCCACATCCCCTGGGGCATCCCCGACCACCTGCTCACCGCACCGCCCGCCCGGCCGGCACGCACCTCCACCAGCCACCTGCGGCTCCTGTACGCAGGACGCCTGACCACCGAAAAGGGTGGCGAGACCCTGATCAAGAGCCTGGCTCCCGTCCCCGGTGTCGAGCTGAGCGTCGCCGCGCCCAGAGCCCAGTTCCACGCACTGGCCCCGCTGCTGCAACGCGCCGGCGTACGAGTCCGCTACCTCGGCTGGCTGCGCCGCCCACAGCTGTGGAAAGCCTTCACCGAACACGACGTACTGGTCATGCCGTCCACCATCCTGGAAGCCATGGGACTGGTCGCACTGGAAGCCCAAGCGTGCGGACTGCCCGTCCTTTACCAGCCTGTCCCCGGCCTCAGCGAGGCGCTCGCCGCTTCCGGTATGACCACCGACTTCACCCACTCCGCCGCACTCGCACGGGATCTCGACCGGCTGATGAAGACCCCTGGGTTGCTGTCCGCCCTGCGCCAGGCGGGCTACGCCAATGCGGCACGCTACCCCCTCTCGGCAACCGCACGATCCCTGACCGACCTCGGCCGACAGCTCACCTGAACCGACCGTCAGACGTCCCGACACGTCACTACCCGAACCGCTCTGCGAACGTCACTACGCTGTCCGACGGGATACCCCGGCGAAGAGGGAGACCATGACGTACGAGCATGACCGCATCGAAGCCCTACTCGACGAGGGGGTCCGCGACAAGGTGTACCCGGGCGCCGTATGGGCCCTCGGCGACGCCACCGGCACCCTCGCCCAGGGCACCACCGGCGTCCTCGACCCCGACGAGCCGGACGTGCCGATGCGCACCGACACCGTCTTCGACGCCGCCAGCCTCACCAAGATCCTGGCTGTCTGGTCCTCCGTCGGCGCCCTGTACGAGGACGGAACCCTCGACCTCGACCAGCCGCTCGGCAGCTTCTGGCAGGAGATCACCGGGCACCCACTCGGAGCCGTCACCGCCCGGCATCTGCTGACGCACACCGCCGGCGTCCCACTGCGAGCCCAGCTGAAGAACCTCTACGGCACCAACCCGGACGACATCCGCCGCGGAGTACTGCACGAGGCACTCCACCGGGCACCCGGCGAAGCCGTCGAGTACACCGACCGAGCCGCCCTCATCCTCGGCTACCTCGCCGAACACCTCTCCGGCAGCCCCTTGGACCAGCTGGCCACCGCCCGCACCTGGCATCCGCTGGGCATGACCGGCACCCGCTTCGGCCCCCTGCCCGCCGACCTCGCCGCCCGCTGCGCACCCACCGAACTCGACCAGGACACCGACACCCACCTCAAGGGAGTCGCCCACGACTTCTCTGCCCGCCTTCTGGGCGGCGTCTGCGGCATCGCCGGCGCCTTCACCGTCCTCGACGACCTCGCCGCCTTCCTCCGGTACATGCTCGCCCCTGCCGCTTCCCAGTTCCGGGCTGGTTTCGGGAGCGAATGGATCACCCGCTCCCTGACAATCCAGACGGGCCGGCTCCAACCTGCTCGCGGCCTGTTCTGGCACCCCGCTCCCGGCACGACCGCCGACGAAGGCGTCTGGGTCCACTACGGCTTCACCGGCACAGGCATGTGGATTTCCCCCACCAAGTGCCGCTGGGCGGTACTCCTGACCAACAAGCTCTACTACACAAGGGAACGTGGCCCGTTGACCGAGGTTCGCAACACCTTCCGTGGGCTCGCCTTGAACTGACGTGGCAAAGCAACCCATCGCGTCCCGGCCGGGTCTACTGCAGGGTTGGGCGAGCGGGCGGCTCGGCGTTGTTGACGGCGACGATCAGGTACGGGTCGATCTGTGCCCAGAGGGCGCCGCCCTCACGTTGCACTGCTCCGTCGAACCCCAGCCTGCGCAGACGCTCCCAAGCCGCTTGGACATCGTCGATGGCAACCCGAAGTTGGACGCCTGGAACGCCCGTAGCGACTTTGCTGGTGTGTGCCTGCCTGATCACGAGATTCTCATAAGAGACCCAGTCGCTTCCGCGGCGGTGCGCGCTCAAACCGAGGGCGGACATGGCCGCCGTCACGCGTCCGATGTCGGCGACGGGCAGATAGGCACCTTGGAGCCGGACCTGGTTCGGTGGCCAGACCGATCGATGCTCGTCAGCCAGCTCCGCATCGGTACGAGGGGCTTCCTCGACACCTTCCGATTCCGCTTCCGCCCGCTGGATCCCGCGGATAAAGAAAAGGTTCTGACCGTCCGTGGTGACGATATGTGTACGTCGCGCCGTCCACTTGCCGGACGTCAGGGTGCCAGCTGCGACCACGCGTGCTTGGCGCCGGTCCGGGAGCAGCAGATCAGCTCGGCTGTCAGCCTTGTCGAGCTTCTCGATGAACCGCGACCGAGCTTCGCCAGCCGCGGCGCGAGAAGGCAGGGACAGGATCGGAGAGACAGGAGTGAGCAGATTCTCGGCCAGCGTGACGAGCAGGGCCGCATCCTGAACAGTTCGCCCGAACGAGCCCAGCCATTCCTGGCCCAGACCTGCGCCGAGCAGGCTGGCGGCCATAGATGCCAGTGTGTCCGTGTCCGCGCCCTCCTGGCGCGCGGGGACACCGATGCCACGCTCCGGGCTGGCGGCCGAACGGGCCGCGAGGTAAATGGCTGCCACCGCGCACAACGTCCCCGACCCACGCGTCTTCGGCCGAGTGAGGCCGTGTTGCTCGAGAAAGGCGGAGGGCGCACTCAGCGCGCCGCTGTTCAGTGAGGACCGTGCGCTGGTGAGGAGATCCTCCACCTCCCGCACGGCGTCATCCCAGCCTTGTTCGTAGCCGCCGGGGAACGCCTTCGCAGCGGCATCCAACCAGTTTCTGTCCAGCCCCTGCCACACCGGTTCCCGCCAGTCCTTCAGACCGTCCAGTGTTGCTTCGACGAGCCAGCCGTAAGCCAATGGCGCAGGTTGCCGCAAACTGGTCCACAGGGCATAGGCATGCACCAAGGCACCCAGCAGGGCTCGCGGGTGCCCGTGTGTCGTCGCGGCGTCGCGGACCACGTCGTGCGCCAGGTCGCCGAAGGAACCCTCGTGGTGGACTATGACGTGCGGCGCGATGCGCATGGCCGCGCCGTTGGCCCCGCTACTGAAGTACTTTTCCTGGTCGTCGGCCCTCTTGCCCCAGGCCGATTCATGCTTCTCCCAGGCGCGGCAGGCACGCTTGACGCTGGCCCCGGCACCACGTTCGTAATCGAGGAGGAAGGGCCACTCGACTCGTTGCAACCAGGTAAGCCAGTCGTCTCCTGCGGTGAGGCGAGCACGAGCCACGGCGATGAGCATCTGTGTGTCGTCGCTGTACTCGCCTGGTCCGATGTCCTCAAGGATCGGGCGGAAACGGCTGCTTGCCGTTCGCTGCCAGGCGAAAAACCGACCCGCGACCTGGCTGAGTGGCGGAAGTGAGCGAGTCCGGTCCCGCCGCTCGTAGGGCCAGCCCATGGCGTCCCCGACGGCTGCTCCTAGCAGCATGCCGCAGGCTCTGTCGGTCCATGGGTGAAGCTCAGCGTTCACGTGTTCACTCTGCCAGAGTTGTTCGGGAGATGTACGGGCTCTCCGGTGGCCGATTGCCGGAGCGCACCGAGCGGCTCAGGACGTACTTGTCGAAGAGCATGGGAGCGACAACCAGAGGTGGCAGCAGAACCGCCATCCCGAACTGGGCATGTCTGAAGTGCTCCAGCTCTGCCTGCTTCTCGTCCCGGACGATGACAGAACGTACGGCGGACAGTGGGATGATCCCGGGTATCTGTATCTCTGCCTGGTCGTCCGTAGGCCACCAAGACGGGTGCCCACTTTCTCGCCGCAGAGTCACCTTGCCGGTCACCGTGGGCGCGAACATGGCATTGAAGCCGTCGGCACCCAGCCGGGCGCCGGCGCTCCTGTCTCGTGCGGAGTTGTAGGGACAGAAGCGTGCGCCGGAAGTGGCGAGCAGGTCGACGTCCAGCGTGAGAACCACCCAGTCCTGAAAATGGCGGTCCCGGCTCGCTGCCTGGGCCAGGTACCAGGTGTTCGGATACTCCACGCTCAGGAAGGTGAACTCCAGTGCGCCGTCCAGGCGCTGGGTATCGGCAGGCCGAAAGGCGTCCGCAGCTGTCTGCAGAGTGGCCACGGGACGTATCTGCCGGGTTTCGAGGATATGGGACAGGTTGGCCGACTTGGTGAGATGGCACAGACGGGTGATACCGCGGGCCCGGGCCTGCTCAAGGACGTCACTCACAAGCTCACCCGCACGTACAGGTCAGACATCTCCTGCGGCAGCAGACCGGTCAGCTTGCTTGAGTGCAGCATGATGAGGTCTGTACGAGCCCGGGTGATGGCTACGTACAACTGCCGGGCCTCGCGCGCCTTGGCCTCGTCGAGGCCGTGAGCCTCCACCTCACTCGGTTTCGGCAACTCGTCCGCATCACAGAATGGGAGGATCACCGAGTCGAACTCGAAGCCCTTCGCCGCAGAGTAGGTCCCGTAAAACACCCCCGGCTCGTCCGTCCACCGCGCAAGCTCACGGTGCAGGCGCTGAATGGGGACACGACCTCGATCGAGGAGAGATCTGAGTTTGTCCTCGTGGACCCGGGTGCGCATAAGAATGGCGACCTGGCGGTCCGCGCCCAGCGCCAGGGCGTTGCTCGCCGCCTGAACGAGCTGTTCTTCCTTGCCCGCGGTCTCCAGGATGGTGGGTTTCGGGCCGTCGGCCGCCGCACCGGTCGGCTGGACCAGATCGACGTCATCCTTGAAGTGCGGCATATCCGAAAGGGACTGGGCGAGTTGGGCGACCTGACGGCTGTTGCGATAGTTGTGGGCGAACTCCACGACATTTGACACATGAAGGCCCAGGGCACGCCAGGACATCCGGCTCCCGTAGATCTGCTGCGCGTAATCGCCGAAGAAAGTCAGTGATCCGTCGCTAGGAATGGCCGCTGCCAGGCTTCGAATCATCTCGGGTGTAAAATCCTGGCCCTCATCGACGACGACATGCCGGTAAAGCCGCTTGGTGGGATCAACCTTCAGGGCGCCCAGGACCGTCGACGCCATGTTGTCGAAGTCGTACTCGTACCCGGCTTCGGCACGCAACTGTACGTACCGTTGGTAGACCTCGAAGACGACTTCACGATCGGGTTGCTGAAGTGGCCTGCCCCGGCCAACCCGACGAGCACGGCCTTCCACATACGTCTGCTGGTCGACTATGCCGTGCCCGACCATCCAATGCAGCTCATCCAGGAAGAAATCGAGCGGACGGTGAATCACGGCCCGGGAGGGGTGGCGCTCACGAGCCTCCCCCAGCGCCCGCTCAACCATTTGCTTCTTGGACTTGCATATGCGCACCGGCGCTTTGGTGCGATGCGCGAGATAGCCACGCGCGAAGGTGTGGTAGGTCTCGATCTGCAGGTTCGTAGACGCGGCGCTCATACCCCTGAGGTAGGTTACGAGAGCCTTGTTGAAGGTGACCAACAGCGTGCGGCCTCCGATACCCGGGGCCGTGGCCAGATAATGAGCCCGATGGACCGCCATCGTCGTCTTGCCGCTGCCCGCCGTGCCCAGAACGACGCAGTGACCGCGTTCGTTCAGGAAGACGACGTCCCGCTGGTGACCCTTCGGGTCAGGTAACGAAAGCCCCATCGCGCCATTATGACGCGTCCATGGCCACTTGGTACAGATGATCCACGGACCGGTCCCTCAACTGGGCCTCCACCAACCGACGAAGCCGCAGCCCTCTCCGCTGGAGCTCGCGCCCTCGGCGATTAGGCAGCTTGGCCCGGGGGGGGTGGTGCATAGCTTCGTCCAGCCCTCGCGCGGGCTGCTGACGACCGCGGACTGCCGCCCCGCAAGCCACACCGCGGCACCTGCCCCGTGGCCAGCCGATCACTTTCGAGGGCACATCCAGGGCACATGAGCCCAGGAAACGGCGTTAACCCGCGAGAACTACCGGGACGACTTTCCGCAGGTCAACGCGGATTCTATCGAAAATACCCAGGTCAACGCCCCGCCGCCTTCAATCGCTGCACAAGTGGCAGGACGTCTCATATCGGCCGCACGAGGCGGCACACGGGCCGTACTGCTCGGTGTGGCCCTGAGCTGGCGTTTCCCCTGGCTGGGCGGGCCCTGCCCCAGATACGGCGGCAACAGCCCGAGGCAAGCACCGCCAGCGCTTACTCCCCGCGGTAGCGGTCGGCCCCCTCGCTCCTTGGCCGGTGAGGCCGGCCTGGGCGGAGTTCACGTACGGCAACACGGCGCCAGCCGGACAACGTGCTCCGCCAAGCCGTCGCCTCGGCGGTACCGGTCAAGGACCACGGGCAGTCCCGGCCGTGGCCCGCGCCGCCTGTTCCGGTCGCCGCTCACAGCAGGAGGTCGAAGACGGCTCGGGCCTCGTCCCAGTGCTGGGTCTGGGGGTTCTTCAGGTCGGGGTGGAGGATCTTGAAGCTCTGGCCAAGGGCGAGGCTGAGGCCGCCCACGATGTCGGGATAGGCCGCCTCGGTCTCCTCATCGGGCGTGCGGTCCAGAGCGGGATGGGTGGCGAGCTGCTCCAGGATCGGTTTGATCTCCACCTCCTGGTCGATCTTCCGGAAGCGGTGAATGCTCTCCTGCAAGCCCTTCGTGATCGGCAGGTCACAGGTACGGATGATGTCGCGCCCGTTGGCCTTGGCCGTGGCCTGGGCGACGGTCAGCAGATCGTAGAGCTTGGCGTCGACGAAGTCGCTGTAGCGCTTGAGATCGTTCTTGTCGACGTTCAGCCCTGCGGCCGCGCGAAAGAACCTCTCGAATCTGGCGATGGACATCACTGTCATGACGCAACCTCCGGCTGCGGGGGACGGCTGATTCCCGACCCGTGGGCTGTCCAGCCAGCCTGGCCGACGGGAGCGCGTGAACGCATGCGCATGCCGGGCCGAATCAGGCTCGTTGTCTCGCCCTGCCAGGTCCATGCCTCCCGATCGCCGGGGTTGTCGGACGGACGTGCGGGGCGGGAGAGCCGGGTGGGCAGCAGCCGGGGCCGGCTGACGCGGTTCATCCCGCCCACCAGCCGTTACGACACCGGGCGGGGCCCAGCGCTGTCGCCTGCGCAGGCCGGCGGTACGGCGGGCAGGAGCAGGCGGCGTCGGCGTTACCCCGGACGCGTCTGCGGGAACTTGGGGTCGCGGGGCGGCCGACGAGGAGGTTCCTGTCATGCGGGTGTCGTCTCACGGCGTTACGGTCGTGGCTCTCCTGGCGGATCCGTACACGCCGACGGAGATCGCGCAGCGCATGGCCCGGACACTTTCCACTCGGCTCGCCGACAAGTCGGGCCAGGGGCGGCGGTTCGTCGTCGAGGTGGTCAGTGAGCCGTTCACCTCGGGGACGGAGGACCCGCCCACCTTGATGCGCCGGATCATGGACCGCGGGAGTGCGGAGGACTGGGACATCGTCGTGGCCCTCACCGACCTTCCGCTGCACGCCCATGGTCGCAGGCTCGCTGTGGATCTGAATCACGAGCACGGCTTGGCGCTGCTCTCTCTTCCTTCGCTGGGGGGCCTGCGGCTGCATTCGAGGGCCCGGCGGGCCGTCGAAGAAGCCGTGCTCGGCCTGGCGGGTCCACAGACCACGGCGGCCGAAGGACTTCCGCGAGGTCAGCCGTCCCCGCCTCCGGACGATCGGCTCGAGCCTGTTCATCCGGGCCCGATCGGTGAGACGGAAGCCGACGATCTCCGATACGTCGTCAGCGGACCGCGCGGTTACCTGCGGGTACTCGTCGGTATGGTCCGCGCCAACCGGCCGTGGCGGTTGGTGACGGGCTTGTCGAAAGCCCTGGCCGCAGCACTCGCCACCGGGGCCATCGCCACCCTCGACTCCACCACCTGGAGCCTTGCCGAGGCCCTGAGCGCGCCGCGCCTCGTGATCGCCATGGTCGGGTCCGTCGGGCTCATGACGGGCTGGCTGATCGTGGACGGAGAACTGTGGCATCGATCAACAGAAGGCTCACTGGAGGCGAGGCAGAGGGCCAGGCTCTACAACGCCTCGACGGTCGTGACCGTGGGTATCGGGGCTCTCGTCTGCTACGTGGGTCTGATGGTCATCAACTTGGTGTGGGCCCTGTTCATCCTCAACGACCAGGTGTTCGCTTCCATGACGCGATCCCCGCTGCACGCCACGGAGTACCTGACGCTGTCCTGGTTCGTCGCGTCGGTCGCCACCGTGGGGGGCGCGCTGGGATCAGGCTTGGAGAGCGACGAGGCCATCCGGGCAGCCGCCTACTCCAAGCGCGAACAGGAACGTCGCCACAGACTCCAGGACGCCCACGATGACTAGCCGGCGTCCGAGTCGGACATACGTCGCCGACCGGTGGTCGTCCTTGGGCCCTGCGGCAGTCTCGCCCGCCCGGGTGGTCCACCTCGACCAAGCCGTCGAGCCCCGGCAGGGCGTTCCGGCCGGGCCCACGCCGTGAGGTGGCTTCGGACCTTCGGGGAGGTGATGCGTTCCGGGCTCACGATCGAGGAGACCCGGCTGGAGCCGCTGCTCGCGCTGCGCACGGCTGCGGGGGTGGCGCTGGTCGTCGGGCCCGCGCTGTGGCTGGTCTCGCCCGCGTTCGCCGCGTCCGCCGCCCTCGGGGCCTTCTCCGCGGGTACGGCCACCTTCCAGCGCACCTGGCGTCCGCGCAAGGTGATCGCGCTCGGCGCGGGCGCGGGCTTGGCGCTGAGTACCTTCGTGGGCTACCTGGCGGCGGGGCGGCTCGCGACGTTCCTCCCGCTGCTGGCCGTATGGGCCTTTGCCGCAGGGATGGCGTGGGCCCTCGGATCGACCGCTGGGATCGTGGCAGCGACGACGGTCGGCAGCATGTTGGTGACCGTCACTCTGCCCACGAGCGTCGGGCTGGCCCTGGAACACGCCGGCGTCATCGCGCTCGGCGGCATGGTGCAGGCCGTGCTGATCCTGCTGTTCCCGATCCGGCGGTGGGGGGCGCATCGCGACGCGCTCGCCGACGCGCTGGCCGCCGTGGCCGACTATGCCCGTCGGCTGCAAGACGACCCGGCTGCCCCGTTCGACCCGGAGCCCCTGATGACGGCCCGGGACGCGGCCGCCGTGACGCCGTCGCAGGCCCGCACCCGGCCCCCCGTCCTCCACGGCCCCCGGGGCCTCGCCGAGCGCATTGTGCCGGTCGTCGCCGCGCTCGCCGACCCGGACGTCGGCGCCCCGGGGGAGGGACCCGGGCGGGACCGCGTACGGGAGCTGCTCAATGCGGCCGCCGACGTGCTGGACGCGGCCGCGCGTTCGATCCGCCGCGGCACTTCCGCCGGGGTTCCGCCCCGGAGCGCGGACGTCCTGCGCCTCGACGGGCAGGGCGAGGTGCTGGAGGGCCATGCCCGGCAGGCCGCCGAAGAGCTCGTGAAGCTGCTCGCCGAGACGTTGGAGGTCGCCGGGGGCGTCGGCGCGCACGAGAAGGCGCCTGCGTCATCCGGCCCCGCGAGCGCTCAGTTCCTGGTGCGCCCGACCTTGTTCCGACTGCTCCCTGTTGTCGTCCGGGCGGTCCGCCGTGAGCTGCGCCGCGACTCACCCGTGTTCCGGCACGCCGTCCGCCTGGCGGCGGTGGCCCCGCTCGGTTATCTCATCGCTTCCCCGCTGCCCGTGGGCCACGGGTATTGGGCGCCCATCGCCTCGGTCATGGTCATGCGGCCGGACTTCCACCGGACGTACGCGCGTGCGGTGGGCCGCCTCGCAGGGACCCTGGCGGGCGTGGCCCTCGCCACCGGGATGGTGCGGGCCCTTGGCCCGGACGCCCAGGTGTTCGGCGCGCTCGCGGTGGTGTCGGCGGCCCTGTCGTACACGCTGCTCCGTACCGGCTACGCGTATTCCCAGTGCTTCACCGCCGCGTACGTCGTCTTCCTGCTCGGCATGGGGGGCCATGCGTGGGAGCAGACGGTCCCGGAACGGGTGGTGCTCACCTTGATCGGCGGGGCCTTGGCAATGCTGGCGTACGTAGTGTTCCCCGCGTGGGAGACTCCCCGGCTCCCGGGTCGGCTCGCGGACTGGCTCGCCGCAAACGGCCGCTACGCGGCGGCGGTGCTCCGCGGCTACGCCGAACCGACCCGGGAGCATCGCGCCGACATGCGCGGGGCCCTGCTGGCGAGCCGGCAGGCACGTGCCGCATGGCAGGAAGCCTATGACCAGGCGAGACAAGAACCCGTCCGTCCCAGGGGCCTGACGTCCCGCGAGGCGGAGGAGGCGCAGGAGGCGCTCAAGGGGTTCGACCGAGCGACGATGCTCATGGAGAGCCACCTCCCGGGGGCCGACAGTCGTCCTGACCCCGAGGTGGAAAGGTTCGCCGAGGCTCTGGAAGCGAATACCGCCCAGGCGGCAGAAGACATGCGCGAGCACAGGAACCTGGACTGGGGACGCGTGGCGGAGGCGCTCGACACTCGGGAGAGCGCCGCTGGGGACCGCAGCCCGGTCCTGCGACGCGGTGCGGAACTGCAGAAGAAGGCCCTGGACAACCTCGCGACAGCCGTGAGCCGCACACCCCTGGAACGGGACGTCGGCTCTGCTCGCGAGGAGCAACGGGTGCGGGCGGCTCTGGCTTCGGAGAGTGACGGATCAACGCCCGCCCGCGGGGGTGGGTGAGGGTTTCGGCGTCGAGGAGCGTGGCGTCTCCCCAGTCAGCCGGATCCACCCAGCACGATCTTCCATACGCGGGTCGCCACCTGGAGGTTGAGCCGGTCCTCGACGTTCGCGAGGTCGTTGCCGCTGATGTCACGGATTCGCTGGAGCCGATAGCGCAGCGTGCTTCGGTGGATCGCGAGGGACGCGGCGGTCTCGTCGTAGTTGCCGCCGCAGTCGAAGTACCGGGTCAGGGTGTCCACCATGGTCGCGTGGTGCCGGGAGTCGTAGTAGATGAGCTGCCCGATCCACTCGTGGACGAACGCCTCCAACTGCTGGTAGTCGTTGCCGGGGCCGAGGATGCGGTAGAGACCGAGGTCGTCGAAGAACGTCGTGCCGTGGCCCTCCCGGGAGTGGAGGCGCACCTCCAGGGCACGCTGCGCCTCCTGGTAACCCCGGGGGATGCCGTTCGGGGAGTCGCACGGAGCGCTCACCCCGATGACCCCTGAATGTGTCCCCGTCTCCACGGCGAGCGCCTCGTACAGCGCCTGGGCGCGCGGCCTGGCGTCGGCGACCAGGACCACGTGATCGGAGCGCCGGGTCAGCAGCGAGCGCATGCCCTGGGCGGTGGCCGCCCGGCCCACGGTCTCCGCGAAGGAGTCATCCGCCGTGCGGTTCGACCACTGCACCACGACGATGTAGTGGCTGCGGTGCAGGTCGTGGCCGATCGCCTCGGACCGGGCGTAGGCGCTCGCCGTGTCCGTCCCGGCCAGGAGGTCGTCGGCCAGCTCGCGGCGCAGTCCCAGCTCGACTTCGGCAAGATTGCGCAGGTGCGCCAGCTCAAGGGCGAGTGACGTGGCGGCGTGTTCCAGCGCGAGCACGGTGTGCTCATCCGCCTCGCCTCCGGCATCGATCAAGGCGAGCACGCCCAGGATCTCGCCGTGCGGGCGGACCAGGGTGATCAGCCGGTCCTCTATCCGTACCGGCCCGGCCTCCCGTGCGACGGCGTGCAGCATCTCGTCCTGACGCACGGGGTCCGGTTCCGGATAGGGGTCGGGCCGGCTGGGGCCGCTCCAGGACCTCAACCGACCGAAACGGTCCTCGACCAGCGCGGGGAGTCCGGTGAGGCCGTGGAGCGCCCGCGTGACGGCTTCCTCGCCGCCGCCCGCCGCGGCGACATCGGTGATGAGCGTGTCAACGGCCCGCTGGTACCGCTGCTCGGCCACAACGGAGATGAGCTGTCGCTGAAGGGCGGTGCGTTCCTCCCTCACCCGGTGGAGCTCCACAGCCTGGTCACGCAGGCGGCGGTGTGCAAAAGCGAGCGAGAGAGCGGCGGCGGTGTGCCGGACGAGCGTGGCCAGCAGGAATCGTTCTGCCTCGGTGGGCTCGGAATCGGACGTCACCACAAGGTAGCCGTGGAGTCGCTCCAGCCCGTGCAGCCCGAGGGCGCGGCCCCAGGGCCTGTCGGTTACGGTCACCGGCCCGTCCTGGCCGGCCAGCTCCCGTACTCTCTGGTCCACCGCCGAGGAGTGATTCCGCCCGTTGGCCGGAGCCGGAAACAGATCACCACCCCTTTCGACGAATCCGGCTTCGGCTCTGTAGGCCCCTATGGCCTCCACGTGGGCCATGGCCAGCCCGAGGATCTCGGCTTCGTCCAGGGTGTCGAGCAGAGCGTAGGAGAGCGCCGCCAAGTGGTTGAGGGCACGGTCGAACTGGCCGGGCGATGGTGGCCGGGCCGCCGCCGGGGCGGCCGCGGGAGTCAGCCCGACTCCGCCCCGTGGGAGATCGTTCTCCCGGTCGGGGCCGCTGGAGTACGGATCCTGCACCCGGCTGCCGGCCATGGGATGGCTCCGTCCGCCCGAGCGGTCGGTGGACGAGCGGACGGGTACCCGTCCGCAAGCCGACTCATGCGAGATGCACGACTTGCACCGTCTTGTGCCGACAGTGCGAACGGCCGCGGGCAATCTCGACTCGCCAGGAGCAGGCGTGCCCCTTCTCGTCTCACCACCCTGGGGTATGTCCGAGAACCTCCGCCCCCACCGACGGGAAGAGCTGGGCGCTGACCGAGGAGCCCGCCCTGCGGGCCAGGAGGTTCCGGTCGTAAGTGAACCAACGTGATCCGGAGAGTCGGCGCGGGCCGCCGCAGCAGGAGGAGATCCTCATGGCCAAGGCAGTGGGCATCGATCTGGGCACCACCAACTCGGTGATCGCCGTGTGGGAGGGCGGCGAACCGTCCGTCGTGCCCAACAACGAGGGCAACCGCACGACACCGTCCGTGGTGGCCTTCACCGACACCGGTGAGCGCCTGGTGGGCCAGCTGGCCCGTCGCCAGGCCATCCTCAACCCGAAGGGCACCATCTACTCGGCCAAGAGGTTCATCGGCCGGCACTTCGACGAGATCTCCGACGAGGCCAGAGCGGTCGCGTACGACGTCGTCGAGGGCGACGGCGGGGCGGCCCGCTTCAAGGTGGGCGACAAGCTGTACGCGCCCGAGGAGATCAGCGCGCAGGTACTGCGCAAACTCGCCGACGACGCCTCCAGGCAGCTGGGCGAGCGGGTGACCGAGGCGGTCATCACGGTGCCCGCCTACTTCAACGACGCCCA
This sequence comes from Streptomyces sp. CS113, assembly GCF_002188365.1. Taxonomy (NCBI): domain Bacteria; kingdom Bacillati; phylum Actinomycetota; class Actinomycetes; order Kitasatosporales; family Streptomycetaceae; genus Streptomyces; species Streptomyces sp. CS113. The sequence goes on along the minus strand of NZ_KZ195574.1, from coordinate 4,983,160 downwards.
GCGCACCGCCACCAAGGACGCCGGGCGGATCGCGGGACTGGAGGTGCTGCGGATCATCAACGAGCCGACGGCGGCCGCCCTCGCTTACGGCATGGACAAGAAGCAGCACGAGACGGTGCTGGTCTTCGACCTGGGCGGCGGCACCTTCGACGTGAGCATCCTCGACGTCGGCGACGGCGTAGTGGAGGTACGGTCCACCGCCGGCGACAGCCACCTGGGCGGTGACGACTTCGACCGGCGTCTGGTGGATCACCTCGCGGACGACTTCCAGAAGGAGAACGGCGTCGATCTGCGCAAGGACCCGCAGGCACTGCAGCGGCTTTTCGAGGCGGCGGAGAAGGCCAAGACAGAGCTGAGTTCGGTGACGCAGACGCAGGTCAGCCTGCCGTTCATCACTGCCGACGCCTCGGGTCCCAAGCACCTCACCGACTCGGTGATGCGCTCCACGTTCGAGCAGATCACCAGCGACCTGGTGGAGCGGTGCCTGGGCCCCGTCCAGCAGGCCATGGCTGATGCCAAGGTCGGCGAGAGCGACATCGACGAGGTCATCCTCGTCGGCGGTTCCACCCGTATCCCCGCCGTCCAGGCCCTGGTGCGCCGGCTGACCGGCGGCAAGGATCCCAACATGAGCGTGAACCCCGACGAGGTCGTGGCCCTGGGCGCCGCGATCCAGGCCGGGGTGCTCAAGGGCGAGGTCAAGGACGTCCTGCTGCTCGACGTCACGCCCCTGTCGCTCGGGGTGGAGACACGTGGCGGCGTGATGACGAAGATCATCGAACGGAACACCACCATCCCGGTACGCCGCAGCGAGACCTTCTCCACCGCCGAGGACAACCAGCCGGCCGTCGACGTGGTGGTTCTCCAGGGCGAGCGCGAGCGGGCCGCCGACAACCGGGTGCTGGGCCGGTTCCAGCTCACCGACATCCGGCAGGCGCCGCGGGGCGAACCGCAGATCGAGGTCACCTTCGACATCGACGCCAACGGCATCCTCGAGGTCAAGGCCCGCGACCGGGACACTGGCAAGGAACAGGGCATCACCATCAGCGAGAGTTCGAACCTGGACCGCGGTGAGGTCGAACGGATGGTCCAGGAGGCCGAGCGCAACCAGGGCGAGGACCAGGCACTCCGCGAGGCCGTCGACGCCCGCAACGAGCTGGACGCGGTCACCTACCAGGTCGAGAAGCGCCTCGCCGAGCTGGGCGACGCCGCCCCGGCGCACGAGAAGGCACGCGCCGAGATGCTCGTGTCCGATGCTCGGGCGGCGGTCAAGGAGGAGGCGGGCGTGGAGCGCGTACGGCCGCTGACCTCCGAACTCCAGCAGGTGCTGGCCGGGCTGGCGGCTGCCCAGCAGAGCGCCACCGCCGCGGGCGGGCCCGGCCAAGACACCGCCGACGGTGGTCCCGCCGGTGGCGGTGACGACGACGTCATCGACGCCGAGTTCGACAAGGACTGAGGCACGCCATGCCCACCCAGCCGAACGAACCCGACCGCGCCGCGTCGGACCCGGCCGAGTCGGCTCCGGAAGCCGGACGTCCGCCTCACGGGGATGTGCCGCGTCCGGACCCGGCGCCCGGGCAGGAAGCGGCGCACGACGCGTCGGAATCCGACACCGCCGGCCCCGAGCCCGCCGACGACGAATATGCGACCGCGGTCCAGGAACTCGAAGACCGCTGGCGGCGCGCGCTCGCCGACCTCGACAACCTCCGCAAGCGCCACGCCAGGGAGCTGGAACGGGAACGGGCCGCGGAACGGTCCCGCACCGCAGCGGCTTTCCTCCCCGTCATCGACAACCTCGAACTCGCCCTGAACCACGCCGGTACCGCCCCCGGCGCGATCGTGGAGGGCATCCGGGCGGTCCGGGACCAGGCGGTGAACGTCCTCGAACTGCTGGGCTACCCGCGGCACGCGGAGATCGGTGTCGCCTTCGACCCGGCCCGGCACGAGGTCGTCGGCGTCGTCCAGGACCCCGACGCCGCACCGGGCACCGTCGTCGAGGTGCTGCGCCCCGGCTACGGCGACGGTGAAACGCAGCTCAGGCCCGCCGCCGTGACGGTCGCGAAGCGGGAGTGACGGGTCATGGCACGGGACTTCTACGAGGTGCTGGGCGTGTCGCGGACCGCGAGCCAGGACGAGATCCAGCAGGCGTACCGCAAGCTCGCCCGCAGGTACCACCCCGACGTCAACAAGGATCCGGGAGCGGAGGAACGCTTCAAGGACCTCAACGAGGCGTACAGCGTCCTCTCGGATCCGAAGACCCGGGCCCGGTACGACCGCTTCGGCGAGGACTTCCGCAAGATCCCCGAAGACTTCGACGAACGGGTCGCGGCCGGAGCGGGTGGCGGGTTCCGCGCCCGGGGGCCCGCGGGCACGGGCGGCCCCCGCGTCCGGTACGCCACCGGCTTCGGCGACGACTTCGCGGGGGAGGGTGTCGACATCGAGGATCTGCTCGGTTCGCTTTTCGGCGCGGGCGCGGCCCCCGGCGGTGTACCGGGAGCCGACCAGGAGGCCGAGCTGCCGCTCACCGTCGAGGAGGCGTACAGGGGCGGCCGCCGCACCGTCACGCTCGCCGGCCCCGGCGGGCAGCCGCGGCGGTACGACGTCGACGTGCCGCCGGGCGTCACCGACGGGCAGCGCATCCGGCTGGCCGGCGAGGGCGGCCGGGGCAGCGGCGACGCCCCGGGAGGCGACCTGTACCTGAGGGTGCGTCTCCAGCCCCATCCCCGGTTCCGGCTGGAAGGCCGCGACGTGCACGTGCAGCTCCCGGTGGCCCCCTGGGAGGCGGCGCTGGGCGCGACCGTGCCGGTGCCCACCCCCGGCGGTGGCACGGCCAAGGTCACGGTGCCCGCGGGCTCGTCCAGCGGCCGGCGGCTGCGACTGCGCGGCGAGGGCATGCCCAATCCCCGCGGTGCCGGCGGCGACCTGTACGCCGAAGTCCGTGTCATGGTGCCGTCCACCCTCGGCGACCGGGAGCGCGAACTGTTCGAGGAGCTCGCCGCCACCTCTTCCTTCGACCCCAGGAGGACACGATGAAAGACCGACCCGAGAGAGCGGCAGGCCCCGTCCGGACCGGGCTGGGCGACCGCCCGGTCCGGACGCCCGCCGACGTGACCGCCTCCACGGCCGTCCGGTTCGCACTCGTGCCCGCACCGAGGCTCTCCTTGGACGCCGTGGCCCGCCGCTCGGGCCTCCACCCCGATCTCGTCCGCCGGTTCGTCGCCCTGGGGCTGGTCGACGCCGAACGCGACGCCGCGGGACAGCTGGTGTTCGATCCCACGGCCCCGGCGGTACTCGCCCGCATCCAGCGGCTGCGCGCCGGACTCTGCCTCAACTACGCGGCCATCGGCCTGGTGCTCGACCTGCTCGACCGCATCAGTCTGCTCGAGTCCGCCCTGCGCGTCCGCGGCACGAGGAGTGAAACACCCCCATGGACATGAACCGTCTCACCCAGAAATCCCAGGAAGCCCTCCAGGAGGCCCAGACCGCGGCCGCCCGCATGGGACAGACCGAGGTCGACGGGGAACACCTGCTGCTCGCGCTTCTCGACCAGGAGGACGGTCTGATCCCGCGGTTGCTGCAGCAGGCGGGAGCCGAGCCGAAGGAACTGCGCGAGGCCGTGCGCGACGAACTCTCCCGCCGCCCCCGGGTCACCGGCCCCGGCGCGGCGCCCGGCCAGGTCTTCGTCACTCAGCGCCTCGCCGGCCTGCTCGACACCGCCGAACAGGAGGCCAAGCGCCTCAAGGACGAGTACGTGTCCGTGGAACACCTCCTGCTCGCCCTGGCCGGGGAGGGCTCCTCGACCGCCGCCGGACGACTGCTCGGCCGGGCCGGCATCACGACGGACTCGTTCCTGGGCGCGCTCACCCAGGTGCGCGGCAACCAGCGCGTCACCTCCGCCAACCCGGAAGTGGCCTACGAGGCCCTGGAGAAGTACGGCCGGGATCTCGTGGCCGAGGCCAGGGACGGCAGGCTCGACCCGGTCATCGGCCGGGACTCCGAGATCCGCCGCGTCACCCAGATACTCAGCCGCAAGTCCAAGAACAACCCCGTCCTGATCGGCGACCCCGGCGTCGGCAAGACCGCCATCGTCGAGGGCCTCGCCCAGCGCATCGTCCGCGGAGACGTACCCGAAGGACTCCGCGACAAGATCGTCTTCGCCCTCGACATGGGCTCCCTGGTCGCCGGCGCCAAGTACCGCGGCGAGTTCGAGGAACGCCTGAAGGCCGTGCTCAGCGAGGTCAAGGCCGCCGAGGGAAACATCCTGCTCTTCGTCGACGAACTGCACACCGTCGTCGGCGCCGGCGCCGCCGAAGGGGCCATGGACGCGGGCAACATGCTCAAGCCGATGCTCGCCCGCGGCGAACTGCACATGATCGGCGCGACCACACTCGACGAGTACCGCCGGCACATCGAGAAGGACGCCGCCCTCGAACGCCGCTTCCAGCAGGTCCTGGTGGACGAACCCAGCGTCGAGGACACGATCTCCATCCTGCGCGGGCTGCGGGAACGCCTGGAGGTCTTCCACGGCGTCAAGATCCAGGACACCGCGCTGGTCTCCGCGGCCACCCTGAGCCACCGCTACATCACCGACCGGTTCCTGCCCGACAAGGCCATCGACCTCGTCGACGAGGCATGCGCCCGGCTGCGTACCGAGATCGACTCGATGCCCGCCGAACTCGACGAGATCACCCGCCGGGTCACCCGTCTGGAGATCGAGGAGGCGGCCCTGTCCAAGGAGACCGACCCCGCCAGCGAAGCCCGCCTGGAGGAACTGCGCAGGGAGCTGGCCGACCTGCGCGGCGAGGCCGACGCCAAACACGCCCAGTGGGAGGCCGAACGGCAGGCGATCCGCCGCGTGCAGGAACTGCGCCAGGAACTGGAGCAGGTCCGCCACGAGGCGGAGGAGGCCGAACGCGCCTACGACCTCAACCGCGCCGCCGAACTCCGCTACGGCCGCCTCCAGGACCTGGAGCGCCGGCTCGCCGCCGAGGAGGAGCAGCTGGCCTCCAAGCAAGGGGAGAACCGGCTGCTGCGCGAGGTCGTCACCGAGGAGGAGATCGCCGAGATCGTCGCCGCCTGGACCGGCATTCCCGTCGCCCGTCTCCAGGAGGGGGAACGGGAGAAACTGCTGCGTCTCGACGAGATCCTGCGCGAGCGCGTCATCGGCCAGGACGAGGCCGTCAAGCTCGTCGCCGACGCCATCATCCGCGCCCGCTCCGGCATCCGCGACCCGCGCCGCCCCATCGGGTCGTTCGTCTTCCTCGGCCCCACCGGCGTGGGGAAGACCGAGCTGGCCAAGACCCTCGCCCGGGCCCTGTTCGACTCCGAGGAGAACATGGTCCGCCTCGACATGAGCGAGTACCAGGAACGGCACACCGTCAGCCGGCTCATGGGCGCACCGCCCGGATACGTCGGCTACGAGGAGGGCGGCCAGCTCACCGAGGCCGTACGCCGCAAGCCGTACTCCGTTGTGCTGTTCGACGAGATCGAGAAGGCGCACACCGATGTCTTCAACACGCTGCTGCAGGTCCTCGACGACGGCCGCATCACCGACGCCCAGGGCCGTACCGTCGACTTCCGCAACACCGTGATCATCATGACGTCCAACATCGGCTCCGAGCACCTCCTGGACGGCGTCACGGCCGAGGGTGAGATCAAGCCGGACGCCCGCGCCCTGGTCATGGGCGAACTGCGCGGGCACTTCCGCCCGGAGTTCCTCAACCGCGTGGACGACATCGTGCTGTTCAAGCCGCTCGGCGAGCGCCAGATCGAGCGGATCGTGGAGCTGCAGTTCGACGAACTGCGACAGCGGCTCGCCGAGCGCCGCATCGAGGTCGAACTCACCGATCAGGCGCGTGAGGCGATCGCCCATCAGGGCTACGACCCGGTGTACGGAGCGCGCCCGCTGCGGCGTTACATCTCCCACGAGGTGGAGACACTGGTCGGGCGCGCCCTTCTGCGCGGCGACGTCCGGGACGGCGCGACGGTCCGCGTGGACACCGAGAACGGAGAGCTGGTGGTCACCTACGACCAGCGGGAGGCCGCCGCCCGGGAAGCGAGGGCCGCGTGAACACCAGCCGGACGACGACGGTGACCTGCCCGCACTGCGGGCGCGAGAACCGGATTCCCGTGACCGCCGAGGGACGCCCCAGGTGCGGTCACTGCAAGCAGTACCTGCCCTGGATCGTCGACGCGGGCGACGGCGACTTCCGCGAGGTCGTCGAGCAGGCCACGGTGCCCGTCGTCGTCGATCTCTGGGCGACCTGGTGCGGCCCCTGCCGCATGGTCAGCCCCGCCCTCGAACAAGTGGCTCGCGACCTTGCCGGACGGATCAAGCTCGTCAAGGTCGACGTCGACAAGAACCCACTGCTCAGCCAACGGTTCGAGGTGCAGGCGGTGCCCACACTGCTTGTCCTGGACCGGGGCGAGACGGTCGCCCGGCAGGCCGGCGCGGCACCCGCGCACGTCCTCCGGGATTGGGTCGACCAGGCCATGGCAGGCCGACCGGACCGACGAGAAAGCGGAGGTGATCGGTGATGAACATGCCCGTCCGCAGCCACCGCGGTGGCGCGACAGCAGAGCGGCCTCTCGGGTGGGCCCGTAATCCACTGACGGAATTCGACGAACTGCTCAACCAGATGAGCGGACTGCTCGAATCGACGGTGGGCGGGGCGGCCGCGCCCGCAGCCGCCTGGACCCCCCTCGCGGACGTCACGGAGACCGATGACGCCTTCGAGGTCGAGATCGAACTTCCTGGCGTCAAGAGCAAGGACATCCACGTCGAGGCCAACGGACAGGAACTGGTGGTCACCGGAGAGATCAAGGAAAAGGAGCGCAGCGGCGTCCTGCGCCGCCGCGCCCGCCGAACCGGTGCCTTCGAGTACCGGCTGCGGCTGCCGGGCGAGGTGGACACCGAAAAGGTCACAGCGGAGATGTCGGCCGGTGTACTCACGGTCACCGTCCCCAAGGCGGAGGTCGCCAAGCCCCGTCACATCCAGATCACCGAGAGCGGCGAGAGCGGCGATCGCTGACCCGGGAGCCCGGCGGTGCGGGACCGCGGTCCGGCACCGCCGGCCCGCCGGGAGCGAAGGGAGCCCGGTCATGACCGAGACAGGATTTTCCTCTTTCGACACCATGGTGGACAAGGCGAACCGGCTCCTCAGGGAGATCGAGGAAGCCAACGGCTGGCCCAAAGAGCGCCGTAAGCAGTCGTACGCCGCACTGCGCGCCGTCCTGCACCGGCTACGGGACCGCCTCTCCGTCGACGGGGCCGCGCACTTCGGGGCGCAGCTGCCCACTTTGATCCGAGGCGTCTACTACGACGGCTGGAAGCCGTCCGAGACACCGGTGAAACTCAGCGGCGAGGAGTTCCTCCAGCGCGTGCGGGACGAGTTTCCCTACGCGGTCGACGGTGGCGTCGAACGAGTCGTGCACACCGTGCTGGAGGTTCTGGAACGCCACGTGAGCGAAGGCGAGTGGAACCACCTCAAGTCCGGACTGCCGAAGTCACTGGCCTCCGTGCTGCCGTAGACGCTCGGCGCGCTGCCGCGCACAGCCGCGAAGGAGAGCCACTGCCCAGGAAGGAGCACCCCCTCATGGTTACGATCCCCGACCCGCACCTGGCGATGGTGCGTCCCGTGAGTCCGCGTACCCCGGAAGGATGCGAGGAGTGCCTCAGGGTCCACTCCCCGTGGGTGCACCTGCGGCTCTGCCTCACCTGCGGGCACGTCGGCTGCTGCGACTCCTCGCCCCTCAAGCACGCCAGTCGCCACGCGGCCGGCGTCGGTCACCCCGTCGTGCAGTCCTTCGAGCCCGGGGAGAACTGGCGCTGGTGCTACGTCCACGAGGCGATGGTCTGATGAGCAGCGCCGAGCACGGGCAGGGTGGACCCCGCGAGACACCGGACCAGTACGGGGCTTTCCCGCGCCTCTCACCGGAGCAGCTCCAGGTCCTGACCCCGCACGGGGAGCGCCGCAGGACGGCCGAGAACGAGATGCTGTACCGCGAGGGTGAGCCGTTCCGGGAGTTCCTCGCGATCCTCAGCGGGACCGTCGAGATCGTCCACGACCACGGCGGACCCGAGGAGCGCACGGTGGCGGTCCACGGACCCGGCCGCTTCCTGGGCGAACTCGGATTGCTGGAGGGCCAGGCTGCCTTCGACACCGCCGTGGTGCGCGAGCCGGGCGAGATCCTGGCCGTACCGGTGGACCGGCAACGCGTCCTGGTCGGCCGCGATCCCGTCCTCGGTGACCTGATTCTCCGCGCATACCTGGGCCGCAGACATCTGCTCATCGGCCTCGGCGCGGGCTTCCGGATCCTGGGATCGTGCTATTCACCGGACACGTTGCGGCTGCGTGAGTTCGCCGCCCGCAACAGGCTGCCCCACCGCTGGGTAGACCTGGAGAAGGACAAAGAAGCGGAGGCGCTGCTGCGTCGGTTCGCGATCCGCCCCGAGGAGACTCCGGTGGTCCTCTGGAAGGGCGACCAGGTGCTGCGCAACCCGAGCAACGCCGAACTCGCCCGGATCATCGGGCTGCCCGCTCCTTCGCCGGAGACAGGGCGGTACGACGTGATGGTGGTCGGTGCGGGCCCCGCGGGACTCGCCGCCGCCGTGTACGGCGCCTCCGACGGCCTCACCACCGCCGTCGTCGACGCTGTGGCCACCGGTGGCCAGGCCGGTACCTCGTCCCGCATCGAGAACTACCTCGGCTTCCCGTCGGGCATCTCCGGGGGCGAACTCATCGAACGCGCGGTGCTCCAGGCCCGCAAGTTCGACGCCCGCCTCATGGTGCCCGCCAAGGTCACCGGGCTCACTCCTCAGAACGACGAGTACGTCGTCACCTTCGCCGACGGGTCGAGGGCTCGTGCGAACGCCGTGGTGCTCGCTTCGGGCGTCTGGTACCGCAGACTCGAGGTGCCCGGCATCGACCGTCTGGAGGGCATCAGCGTCTACTACGCGGCGACCGTCCACGAGGCCGGCCTCTGCCGGGCCGATCCGGTCGCGGTGGTCGGCGGCGGGAACTCCGCCGGACAGGCGGCGCTGTTCCTCGCGAACCACGCGTCCAGGGTCCAGCTCCTCGTCCGGGGCGACGACCTCAACGCGGACATGTCGCGCTACCTCGTCGACCAAGTGGAACGGCACCCGAAGATCGAGGTACTGCTGCACACCGAGGTCCGACGCGTCTTCGGGTCGGAAAAGCTGGAAGCGCTGCTGGTGGAGGACAACACGAGCGGCCGACGGCGAGAACTGCAAGCCGCGGCGCTGTTCGTGTTCATCGGAGCCCGGCCGCGCACGGAATGGCTCAGGGATGTGCTGGCTCTGGACGAGAAGGGTTTCGTCCTCACCGGCGCCGACGCCCAGCCGTTGGCCGATCCGGCCCGGTGGGCTGTTCTCGGCCGTGGTCCGTTGCCATTGGAGACCACCCTTCCCGGCGTCTTCGCCGCCGGCGACGTCAGAAGCGGTTCGGTCAAGCGGGTGGCCGCGGCGGCCGGTGAGGGTGCGATGTCGATCCACCTGGTGCACGAGCACCGGGAGCAGGCGGGCAGCCTGTTCCGTGCCGCGGGCCCGGAAGGCCACCGGCCGGTGAGGAGTTCGGTACCCGCGGCCGACTGACATCTGCGCTGGTCTGCTGACGGGTGTGCGCACACGTCCTGCAGGACGTGTGCTGTCTACCGTGAGGTCCGGCGCGCCAGACCCCGGCGTCGTCACCTGTTGCCGGGGCCGGCCCCCGACCCGGACCGCTAGCCACGCGTCGGTCGGGCCGGCACGGGGGTGGGCATCGGATTGCGGTCCTCGGGGCCCCTACCGCTTGTGGCCGTTGCCGTGGCCGTCGGGATGCAGCACCACCTTCGTCCAGCCCTCGTCACGGGCGTCGAAGTGCTCATAGGCGGTGGGGGTCTCGTCCAGGCTGAGTTGGTGGGAGACGATGAAGCTCGGCGTCGCCTTCTCGCCGGCGATCAGGTCCCGCAGTGCCCGGTTGTACCTCTTCACCGGCGCTTGGCCGGTCCCCATGTGCTGACCCTTGAACCACATCATGCCGAAGTCGATGGGCACCTTGCCCTGTGCCTCCAGCTCACCTTGGGCCTCTTCGCCGCCAGGGTCCTGAGGCAGGTAAACGCCCACCACACCGATGTCGCCCGTGAACCTGACCGAGTCGATCAGGTTGTTGAGGGTGAGGCTGGCGTCCTCGTGGCCCTCGGGGTCATGTGCCTGGTACCCGACGCACTCACACCCGTTGTCGGCGCCCAGACCGAGAGTCGCCTCCTTCACGACCTCCGCCGCGTCCTGCTCGGCGGTGTTGATCGGGATGGCCCCGATCTCCTCCGCCTTGCCCAGCCGGTCGGGCTGATGGTCGGCCACCCAGACACGGCCGGCGCCCTTGAGCACGGCGGAGTAGGCCGCCATCAGCCCGACGGGGCCCGCCCCGAAGATGATCGTCTGGTCACCCGGTTTGACGTGGGCCATCTCGGTGGCGTGGTAACCGGTGGGGAAGATGTCGGCGAGCATCACGTAGTCGGTCTGCCGCTCGGCGGCGTCCTCGCCCAGGCGCAGCGCGTTGAAGTCACCGTAGGGGACGCGCAGCAGTTCCGCCTGGCCACCCTGGTAGGGGCCCATGTCGGCGAAACCGTAGGCGGCTCCGGCGAGGGCGGGTTCCGGCTGCATGGTCAGGCAGTAGTTGGTCAGCCCTCGCTCGCACTGCTTGCAGAAGCCGCAGGCGATGTTGAAAGGCAGAACCACGTACTCGCCGACCTTCACCTTGCTCACGGCCGGGCCGACCTCCACGACCTGGCCCATGTTCTCGTGTCCCAGCGTGCGGCCGGACTCGAACGAGGTGCGGCCCTCGTACATGTGCAGGTCAGAACCGCAGATGTTGGTAGCGGTGATCTTGACGATGATGTCGCAGGGGTGCTCGATCTTCGGGTCCGGTACGTCCTTCACTGCGACCGTTCGCGGACCTTCGTATACCGCTGCTTTCATGATGACTTCTTTCGGTGCCGCTGCTCGAGCACGGCACTGACGGGTTGAGACGGCGTAGAACCTGACTCCCGTGAGTCGCTGCGAGGGGCCACTGGGCTCCGGCACGCCTCTGCGGGCCGTTCACCCGAATCAAGGGGGAACGGTGGTGCCGCCGTCCTGCCGGGCGAAACTCCAGTGTTCCGGCGGCATGCTGTCCGGGTCCCCGTGGACCTCTACGCGTAACAGCAACGCACCGCCCTATCAGCGCAATTCTCCGGGCTCTGTCGTTGCCCCGTAGACGCGTCTTGCTAGTGGTCCTGATCGTTCTGCAGCATGCGGCGACGCTCTTGCTCGCGCTTGGAGTAGGCGGCTGCCCGGATCGCCTCGTCGGTCTCCAAGCCCGATCCGAGGGCGCCGCCCACCGTGGCGATCGAAGCGACGAACCAGGACAGCGTCCAGTACTCCGTGGCGTCCAGCGGGTTTCGAGTGAAGGAGGCGAACACCCTGTCGTTGAGGATGAACAACGCCCAGACGAAGTTGATGACCAGGAGACCCGCGTAGCAGACGACCACGCCGATACCCACAGTCACGACGGTCGAGATGTTGTAGAGGGCCGCCTGCTTCCTCGCCTCCGGTGACCCCTCCACCGTTCGATGCCACAGGTTCGCATCCACGATCAGCCAGCCGATCATGAGCGCGACGGACCCGACCATGGCGATCACGAGGCGTGGCGTGCTCAGAGACGCGGCGAGGCTCCAGACGGTGGAGTTCACCGTGGCGATGGCTCCCGTGGCGAGTGCGGCCGCCAGGGCCTTCGACAGGCCCGGCACCAACCGCCACGGCCGGTTGGCGCGAACCATGCCGACCAGAACCCTGAGGTACCCGCGCGGCCCACTGGTGACGTACCTCAGGTCGGCAGATTCCTCCTCATCGACCGGGTCTGATTGGACAGGCGCGTGACGGCCGACGGAAGGCCCGAGCGACAGCCGGCTCGACCCAGCTCCCCCGCCCTCCCCGGCGCGCGCTTCCGCCAAGCTGAGTACGGCTTCCTCCACGGCTCGCCGGGCCCTCGTCTGCAGCCGCAGGCCCCCCAGCGAGGGAAGGGACAGCAGCGCCAAGCCGTCTTCATGACTTAGATCGACCACGAGCTTGCGCCCATGCGAGTGCAGCGGGAGATCGGTGAGGCCCACGACGATGTCCCAGTTTTCCGCACGTCCGCGGTCCCTCATCCGGCGCATCAAGGTGGGCGGGTCTTCCGTCCCCGAGGTGAACGGCTCACTGACCACCTCGACGTCGAACCGTCTCCCCAGGCCCGACTTTTCGGCGAGCCGATCGGGAAGTCTCCGCGCCACACGCTGAGCGATCTCCGTCGGCGCATCCGGATCCGCCAGGAGTACCACCCGCATGACTGGACCCTTCTTGTCGGTCGCCCGCGATCACAGGTGACCACAAAATGCCTCCACGCATGCGTCGGCGCGCCCCGGCCTGCACCGTATGCCACGCCGGCCCACGATCGGCGTCCAACCCAGAGCACGGCACATGTTCAGCACATATGAGCACGGGAAGCCCCGCGAAGATGTGAGAAGTATGGCGTTGTGATTGCCTGACCAGGGCGCGTTTTGTCAGCATTCCCGCAGTTCACGGCCCCGTCCCTAAGGAACTCCTAAAGCGGGTGTCGCAGGTTCGAATCCTGCCGGGGGCACAAGGGAGAAGGCCACCTAGGAACGTTCCTAGGTGGCCTTTGACATCCACTTCTGACATCAACGCGGGCGATCACCCACGATCAGGGCGCCGCTTCCTGAGCAGCCGGTCCATGTGACTCATGGCCTCGCGCTGCGTGTCCTGCACGACGTGCGTATAGACATCCATGGTGATGCTGATCGACGAGTGTCCGAGGATCTCCATCACGACACGGGGCGCGACTCCAGTCGCCGTGAGTAGCGTGGCGGTGCCATGCCGAGCATCGTGCAACCGGATCACGCGGAGGCCGGCGGACTCGGCGACGCGAGTGAAGGAGCGGTAGACGTTCCGCGGCTCGACCTGGCGGCCGGTACGGGTGATGAAGACATAGCCGGACTCCTGCTGCCGAGCCGACAACGGCACCTGGGAACTCCCCGGAGGCGTACTCGAACTCAACGAGACCCCCGAGGCCGGTGCAGCCCGCGAAGTCTGGGAAGAGACCGGCGTCCACGTCGAGGTAGACGAACTCACCGGCGTCTACAAGAACACCACCCGAGCCATCGTCGCCCTGGTCTTCCGCTGCAAGCCCTCCGGCGGCACCGAACGCACCTCAAGCGAGTCCACGGCCGTCTCCTGGCTCACACCCGACGAGGTCAGCGACCGCATGGCCGAGGTCTACGCGATCAGACTCCTGGACGCCCTGGACGGCAACGGCCCCTACGTACGAAGCCACGACGGCAAGCACCTCGCCCCAGCGGGATAAGACTTTCCCTACTTCATCAAGTCGGCTCGCTCCGCTCGCCGCGCGCGGCCCGGCCCCCCGGCCGGGCCTGCGCTCCTGTCTCCGCCCCGCTCCAGCCCGCCCGGCGCCTGTACCGCGCTCAAAGCGTGCAGCCACCTGATGCCCAGAGAAGGGGTAGGCCGTGGCTAGGGCGGTCGGCTCCACGGCTTTTACGGAGCCACGTTGGCTCGAGCCTCGAAGATCATGGCTCCAACGTCGTGCTTTACCGGGCAGGTCCACAGACTGCCCGACGCGCCGGAAGCTTACGGGGCCATGATCACTCGCGCCAAAGCAGCGCCACCCCAAAGCCGCTCCGCCGACCGCTTGTGTATCTGCGGCTCGCAGAGGGCAGGAAATTCAGTGCTCAATTAGCCTCTGGGGCGTGAAGCCATCAGTGCCGCACACCTCTCCTGCGCCTTCAATCCGAATCACGAATTCACCGACATCCCGCAGAGGCGACAGGTCAACCACTTGGGATTTATCACAGAGAATCCTGAACTCCTTCAAGCCAGGGAACTTATCCTGCGCACTGCGCAGATCCATAGCTTCCGTGTAGGAGATGACCAGTCGCTGAACTTGGGCCATGACTGGTGCGCGGCTGGCAATTAAGGCAGCAAGGGGCCCCTGGATGTCAAGGCTCCGCAGATTCGGAAGATTTACCAGATCGGAAAAACCTTCTACTGGCCCATATGCATAGATCGAGAAGTCTTCGATTGTAGGCCAGTCGCTCACCCCGGACAAGGATCCACAATTCATCGGCCCGAGGTAGACGGAGGTCAACTCGGAGAGTGGCATGAAGTCACGGAGACTCTCAAATTGACCATGCGAATTAATCCTGAACTCTGCCAAGCCTCTGAGGAATACTAGGCTCCTCAGAGAGTCGGGATCGGACTTCCAGATACTCAAGGATTTCACACTGGAATCATTCAGCGCAGACAGATCGTCAAGCCCTTTACATATATCCAATGTAAGCCGCCGAGTTCGCGGATATGCACCTATAAACTGCATGTCGCTCAGCTCGGAGTTATAGCCGATATCCAGAGATGAAATACGCTTTGCATCTGGCACTGCCGCAATTTGTTCTGCCGTAAAGTCACCTTGGAATGTAACTGAAGGGGGAATCTTGATCCTGTGCAATTCGGCAATCTGTTCAGGCGTACTGACCGTCAGATAATCCAGATCGGCGTGAGAGAGCACCTCGCGCGCATACTCGGCAATATCGTGTCGATTCCAATGGAGCTGCAGATAGAAAGGCACTTCGCCCTTCGTGCACTGCCGGTAGCGTTTCAATAGCGTCAGAGACTGATCGCCGCCCAAAAGTCCTGCCGTGTGAACGACTGCCGCGGCTTCGGGACCTTTTAGATTTTCGGGTCCTGGGAGGAGGTCCAGAATTACTGGGCCAACTCTAGCTAGCCTCGCAGCCTCATCCGCGTTACGCGGGGGAAGAACGGCTGCAGCGCGTGAGCGCACTTCATTTCGGGTCTCGGGATCCAGCTCGGCAGCGTAGTCAAGGCTGGCGGCAGCCAGCAGGTGCAGTCGATGCCGCACATCCGCGTTGGAGGTATTCCGATCTCCACGGGAAATCAACCTCCGCAGCAGTTGTTGCGCATCTGCGGGACTAGCGTGAGCTACTGCCATGCGAATAACATCTTCCCAGCGATCGTCATGCGCATTATTTGCCAAGACGCCGAAATTTCTCCTTTCGACAGCTAGTTTGGCGGCTAGATAATCCTGAAAAGTTCGATGCACGAAGTCAACGGTGTCATCGTCAGGCGCGCGTAAGATTCCGCTGCGCTCAATAAGATGTTCAAGAATCTGCTCAGCAGATCCTTGACAAGCAACTTCAGGCATGGAAGGTAGAGCATCTGCGATGTGATGCACGGCATCATATCGGCTCATTTCGTCTTGCCCGTTATCTACCATCCAGTATGCCAACCGCTGCAATAGGCGGAAGCTCTGACGTTCGCTTAGGCTGATTCCTCCAGTTTTAATCTGCCGCTCTCTATCGCGGCGATACAACAGCATGCTGAGTGCGGCCTCGTAAAGCTCCATTCGTCCGTTCGGGAGATGGCCGTGCCGGTCTCTATGAAGCGCGCAAGCCAAAGCCGATAGCAAAGGAGAGGTGGTCATCTGCGCCAGTCCACGCTGCGCTCGAACTGAATCCCTCAGCTTTTCCTTAAGTAGACCCAGCTGTATTTTTTCCTCTTCACTTGAGGCATTCGCCGAAGCCGCCGCGTGCCATCGATCAATAAAGACTGCCACCTCTTTTGGAGTCATAGACTGAATGGTGAGTTCACTGAACTCAAATTCCGAGAGCCACCCCTCACGAACGGCGTTGGGGCGAGTGGTTACTGCGAAGAAGTTATCGGGATAGCATGCCAGCAGCTCTTGCAACCATGCCCGCGTTTCATCCCTACGATCTTGAGCAACTTCGTCGATCCCATCAACCAGAATGAGGCCTCGGCCTTGCGTCAAGATGTCGTCGACCCAGCCTTGCGGCTGACCATCAGCCAATTGGCATCCAGTTGACGCCAGGTAGCCGCTTGGCGCCGGAAGACCACCGGCACGCGTTAGAGTTCTTAGACGCAGAAGAAAGGGAACGCGATCATTTAGGTGAGACAGGCTTTCGGGAAAGTTTCCGCGTGCGGCGCTGACGGCGAGCCATTGCAGCAAAGTGGTCTTTCCGCACCCCGCCAATCCGCGTATCAGGATTCGCGTTCGGTCGGCAAATCCTTGTTCGACGTGTATTCCTGTCGCTGGCCGCTTCGTTGCTCTATTTGAGTCTTGAGAGAGCGGCCTTGTATTTGATTCCCCGAGGCTCAATCCCAAATAGGCGACATCTAGGGGCCACGATGATCGCTCCGGACGAGCCGCATCTAACCCGATGACAGACAGTTTCCCCCATCGGTTGTCAACATACCGACAGTACTGCCTCTCAAACGCCGTCTCGCCCTTTGGAGCATCAAGGGTCGCATCCCAAGTTTCGCCCCGCACCGCGGGATCGAGCGCATCAGCACGAGGCAGCGCCGCACGGCGTAGTTCGAGCAGCGGCTCAGGGGCAGCACCGAGCTCCCGAGCCAGAGCGATGACAGTCTCTTCAGTCGGAACGGTGGCCCCGTTCAGCGCTTTACTCACAGTAGTCCGCCCCAAGGCGGCTCTACCCGCCAAGGCCGCGACAGTCATGCGCCGTTCTGCTCGAAGACGCTTGAACTCACCGGCTAGCTGCGCAAGGGCGTGCTTCTGTGTGATGCCGACTGCCGTTCGACTCGTCGTGTCGCCCACCCCACTCCACTCCGGCGTACCGATGTGTTCATCATCGTTCAGCGTGAACACTCCTGCACGCTCTTTGGTCCAACTTCCCCCATGCAACCGCACCTGCCGCATTGGAGGAGTCCCATGAACTCAACTGCTGGCGTACTGAGCTTGTTCATCCTCGTGGTGCTCGCCTCGGGGCTGATGGCGGCTCTCGTTGCCGTCTTGGCAGGGCTTCTGGCTTGGCTGGACGGCGTCTCCCTTCCCGAGGCTTTGCGCCGCGCCGGCACAGCGTTCGCCGCGACACTGACCGTGCTTGCGGCGCTGGCAGCACTCGCGGCTGGGATGCGCCACTGAGTGGGTGGCACGGAAGGGCGAAGCTGGGGCTCGGCCAGGACTCCGGCGCTGCCGGGCCGCAGATGGCAAGAACCCGCACCACAAGCGCACCAGATCGAGCGGGGTGGGGAATCACGGTGAAAGCAGCCGCAACCGGCGAGGCCGCGCTATGGCTGTTCGCCCTGGTCAGCACCTGAACCGGTCGCCAACGCTCGCAGCTTCCCAAGCTGAGGGTGCGGACGCAGCGCAAGAGGCGTGGCGATGCGTCACGTCCCTAGCGCAACGAGCAGCGGCAGCGTGTGGGTATGTGCCGAACTACCCACGGACGGGCTACGCACCAAGGAGTCTCCCCGAGTCCAGGCATTAAGAAGTGTTCCTACCGCCTAGCACTTCGTAGGGAAGGGTGAAAGCTCGTGTCGTTCGCTGATCAGGTCCAGGCGCTCCGGCTCCGCAAGCTCAAGATTCTCGATGATCACCGCAAGAAGACGCAGCAGCTAGAGCGCACTCTTGACATTGAGCTTGTGAAGATCGACAGGGAGATCGCCCAGCTAGGAGACACTAGCGCCAAGCTCCCCTGCCTGGTGCGAATCACTCCAGGTCCTGAATTGACGATCTACCACTCCGCGGACCGTCCGTGTGGACGCGTGCATAACCGCCGGAACTTCAAGCGCATGCCGGAGGTCGATGCGATGGACGCCTCCCCATACGCATACCTCGAGCGTTGCTCGGCATGCGACTGGAGGCGAGCCGCCAAGATGCACGGGGAGCGGCTGATCAAGGAGTCGTAGTGCTGGTGGGTCCCCCGTGAGGCTGGGCCGTCCCTGGGCCGCCCGAGGTTGCTCGACAGTGGCCAATGACGAACAACGACGACCACCAGGCGCACGAGCCCACCGCCTCTGACCAGCAAGAACCCAGCTCACCAAGATCCCCGGCAAGACCCAGGGCAAGAAGACATATAGGTTGCATCCCGCGGCGGACCCGACAGGTTGTGCCACTCATGACCACACCCTCCGGCGCAATGCAACGTCCTCCGGCGGGTGTCTGCGATAGTGAAGAGGGCAACTAGCAGGCGGAAGGACTTGGTGAGTTCGTAGGCCGGAAGTGCTTCCATTCCGAAGCGCCACTTCGTGAGCATCACCGCCGGTGTGTGGGTGCGGCGGATGCCGGAACGCTCGATGCTCTCCGGCACGTCCTCCTCGCAGGCGCGGGCCTGCCCGCAGAACAGCACCAGTGCGTGCAGGATCTTGCGTTGGTCGTCCTCTGAGAGGCTCTCGAACCACTCGACGCCCTCGGCCATCGGTCTGAGCCCCTGTGCGATCTCGTTCAGGATCACCTCGTGTGCGTACAACACAGACCTCCGCCCCTATGGTTCAGACGGCCGGTACGCGCACGACCACCCGTGAGGAGCACGGTTTCTCGTGCCCTGATGACACAGCCATCTGACGCGAGGAGCAGGCTTCACGTCGAACCCGCGCAGCGCCGTTCCAGGTGGTTCGCTTCCCGGGCGAGTGTCTAACTGCGCGACAACGCAGTCGAACCGCGACGGACAAGCGCGGACGCCTGCGGACCGTTGCAGCATGTGAGAGGCACGTCAGGCCATGGCCTCGCCCTCACCTAAGTTGCTTCGGGACGAAGAGGTCGCGTCCTTTTGGCTGATGGAAGCCGAGGGCGGATCCTGGGCCGTCCCGGCCGTCCACGGTCACCCGACACTGACCGGCAACGACAGAGGCCCACGGCATCTGAACTGTTCAGATGCCGTGGGCCTCTGAGCACTGACAGGAGGGCTACCTCAGGGACGCCGCCTTGACCGTGTCCTTTAAGACTGGAGTTCGCTCACCGCCAGGAGGTGACCGCGGCTGGTTGCCACGCGGACCACGTCTCGCAGGGCTCGGGTCACTTCGGTCAGCATGAGCCGCAGGTCATCGCGGCCGGCGTCCTGGTCGCCGAGGACTCCCGCGACCCGCTCCAGGAGATCCGTTGCCATCCCGAGCTGTACCGCTTCGATGTTGTCTGCCAGGCGGGACATGTAGCCGCCGTTGTCATCGGTGCTCAGGTAGCAGGGCTTGCCGTCCGGGCCCGACCACGGGAGGAGTCGTAGTTCGTTCTGCGGCGTCATCTGTGCGCCTGCCTTTCTTCGATCACGTGGTGGGTGCTGAAGACGGCGTCGACACGATCCCCAGGGAACACGAGTAGTGCCGCCTCAATGACTCGCCCGGTGTTGTCTGCCGCAACGCGGGTGATCGCGAGGACGGCCAAGGCTGTGTTGATCCGCAGGGTTGATGCTTCATCTGGCGTCGGGAGTCGGGCGGACACCGTCTCGTGGACCTCGGCCGGCGGCGGGTTCGGCACAGAGAAGCTGGCTTCCGCTCACGCCCTTGAGGACCGGTCGCCGAGCGCCTTGGTTGGTGTCAGGTCTCGCGGTACGTAGACGCGGGCCAGGCTGTGTGGGGACTCTCCCTCGTAGCTGAGTCGGAGGAATTCGGTCAGTGGGCTTCCGTCATCCACCTTCAGAAGCGCGGTCGGGTGCCCCCGCGCGGGCAGCACCGTAGTGCGGACCGTCATGCGCAGGTCCACGTCTGCGGCAGTTCGAGGATCCAGCGTCCCCCACCCACCGACATACGTGACCTTGCGCAGCGGGTGGCGGACGAAGTTGCCCTTGCCGTGGATCTTCTCGACGAGGCCTTCTCCCTGGAGTACGGCGAGGGCGCTTCGCAGTGTGGCCGTGCTGACCTTGTACCGGTCGGCCAGGGCGGACTCAGACGGGAGCCGTTCACCGGGTCCGATTCGACCGGTCCGACGTGCACCGGTCGCGCTCCTCCACGCGCGTGGTGAGCCCGACCGCCGATAACCGAGCAGCGATGGCCCCCGCGCTCACTCGCGAAGCGGGCACAGGGAAGCCTCCGCCACACGGCGAACACTTTGAGTGAAGCTAGTTAACTGGATTAGAGCTAGTGGACTAGATTTTCCATATGCTTGAGCAGCCGCCCTATCTCCGCATCGCCGACGAGCTACGGCAGCGGATCGCGGAGCACGTGTGGGAATCGGGGGACCGGCTTCCCTCCCGCGCGCAGATCGGCCAGGAGTGCGGCGTAGGCGAGAACGTCGTCCGCAGGGCTCAGGAGCTGCTGATCTCCCAAGGCGTGCTGGAGGGCCGGGCCGGTTCAGGCACCTATGTCGCCGAGCCCCGGCAGCGCGTGCGCGTGGTGCGGTCATCGGCGCGCGAGCAGCCCGAAGAGTCGCCGTTCCGGGCCGGCATGAAGGCCGTCGGCAGGCAGGGCGACTGGGAGAGCAGGACCGACGCCAAGGTGCCGGCCCCGGCGGAGATCGCCGCCCGACTCGGGATCGCCGAGGGCGAGCTGTGCGTCCGGACCGCGTACGAGTTCCTGGCCGACGGCAGACCCGTGCAGCTCTCGACCAGTTGGGAGCCGTACGACCTCACCGCCGGCACTCTCGTCGTCCTCCCCGAAGGAGGACCGCACGCCGGGGCAGGCGTCGTGAATCGGATGGCCGCCATCGGCATCACCGTCAGCCATGCCGTCGAGCAGCCCGAGCCCAGGCAGGCAACCGCCGAGGAGGCGTCACTCCTCGGCATCCAGAAAGCCGCACTCGTCACGCACATCCGGCGGACGTACTACAGCGACCAGGGACGGCCCGTCGAAACGGCGGACATCGTGGTGCCCGCCGCGCACTGCGAGATCGTCTACGAGATCCCGATCAACCGCTAGCTGGACTCAGTCCCGCAGGGCTGGCCAACCGTCCCGGTTGGAGTAGCTCTCGAAGCAGTACCGGGTTTGGCGGTCCCAATCCTCGCCTGTGGCCAGCTCGTACGCCTTGTCCGGCACGTACAGCAGCCACTCGCCGTCGCGCTCGCTTGAGGTGTACGGGGCGAACTTGTCGACGTCGAAGAAGACGCTCTCCCACACGGCTTGCCCCGCGGCCACCACAGCGCAACGCGCATACAGGAAGCCGTCGGACGATTCCGGGAATGGGCTGCCGAACCGCGCCGTCAGGTCGACCACCGGTAGAGTGCCGAACTTTTCCTGATCCAGACGGGAGAGCGCCTCGGCATGCCGTTCCGCGAAGCCGACGACGTCGGAGACGGGACGGCGGCTCAGCTCCTCGGCGAGGTGCTGGCAGTTCTCTTCAGTTGCTTCGCCGTTCAGGGTGGCTACAAGTGCCCAGAAGTCGGCCCAGGTCATTGTCACGGGCGCAGGATGTCAGGCCGGTCTGACATCCAGGGCTGATATCAACAACGGTGGACGGGGGCGGTCGTACCCTGCTGTCCGCAGCGGTCGTCAGCAGCGGTCCTCCCTCGCTCAGGGCCCAACAACCGCTCTCCAAAAGCGGGTGTCGCAGGTTCGAACCTGCCGGGGGCACAAGCGCAAAGGCCCCGGACCGGTCATGGTCCGGGGTCTTTGGCCTGGTGGTCATTGATGCGCAGGTTGGCACGCAGCTGGTCGAGGGCTTCGGGGGCCGCGGCAACTCGGCGTACCCGTCGCTCGCGCCTTCGAGCCCGTAGGCCCCGGTGATTGCGCCCGCGCAGTGATCAGCCGGGCGCCCGTCTGCGATGCACGCGGTGATGCTTCTGACCCTGCCTGGGCGCGGCGGCGAGGGTCGGGACGTCAGGGCCGGAGGTGCGCGGCACCGGTGTTGGGTGGTCACGGGCGTCTCCGCCTGGGGGCGCCGAGCAGCAGCTCGGCCATGACGCGGGCGTCACGGCGGCGGGACGGGCTGGCGGACCACACGCCGGGCAGGACCACGCAGCACAAGAGGGTGAGGGGGGTGAGGACCGCGATCACGCCGATCCATGGATAGGCCACTGTGACGGGTACCAGGAGACCGCCTGATACAAGGCCTAGCAGCGGCCCCGCCCTCACGGGTCGGTTGCGCTCGCCATGCGCAGGGTTCCTTCCTGGTCACGGAGCTTCGGGCTCCGGCCCGACACCCACGCGTTTTACGGCCATACAGGCCTGGCCGTCATTCATGGGACACCGGTGATCGCACGCACCAGGATGGCGAGTCCACGGCAGGCGTGCGCGGTGCCCCATCCCCCGTCGATGGGAGCACTTTCATCCTGCCCCGCCGGGTGGGCGCGCGGGAGGCGTTTCCAGGCCACGACCGGCGTCCGCCGGCGGGGCGTCGGGGATCAGTTCGCCGCGCGGACCACGACCTCGAAGCCGAGGTTCCTCAGCAGCTTGGCGGCGTGGTCCTTGCCGCCGGAGAACTCGTCGCTGCCCAGGGGCTCGCGGCCGGGCAGGTGGCCGTGCGCCACGCCCACCACTGCCTTCGAGTCGTACTCCTTGCCGTCGATCCTGAGTAGATACGTGCGGGAGGGGCCGAATCCGTACCGGTGCAGGAACGCGTCCGGGCCGAGTCGGTCGTACTCCGCAACGGAGGCGAGGATCGCGGCTCTAGTGATCTCGTTGAGCGCCATGCTGAGGACGGTAGTCGAACGGGCGCCCGGTCACTGCCGGGTTACCGCGCGGGAGATGCCCGCCGTGACCGTCGTGGCCAGGATCCAGCCGGCGGCGATCAGGGCGTAGGACAGCCACTGGCCGGTGTCGTGCGGGGCGAAGGCGTTCTCCTGGCCGAAGGTGATGATCGGGACGAGGAGGTCGAGGGTGTAGAAGACGGCGTTGAAGGGGGGCGCCTTGCCCGGGTCGAGGGGGGCCGGGGTGTGCAGGGCGAAGTAGAGGGAGCCGCAGGCGAGCAGGGCGAGGAGCCACAGGCCGGCGCGGAGGGGGCGGTAGCCGTAGCCGACGGACAGGTCCTGGGCGTGGCCCCAGAGGCGGGTGTGCGCGGGGAGGGTGGCACGCCGGTGGCGCTGTTTGGCCAGCAGGACCGTGCGGGCTTCGTCCTCGTGGCCGAGACGCCGGTAGGCCGCCGCCAGTTGCTCGTACGGCTGGGGGAGGTAGCCGCCGGTCGTGCGGCGGATCCAGCGGACGCGTTCCGCGGCGGGGAGCGGAAGCGCGAGGGCCTCGTACGTCGCGTCGGCCAGGCGGAGGTCGGCGGGCCAGGTGTCCGGGGCGTCGTACAGCGTGCCCAGTCGGGCGTTGCGGGCGTCGACCACTCCGTCGATCGGCCGGCGGGTGCGGAGGTCCGTTTCGCGGGCCTGGGTCGCCCGCAGGGACAGGGCGGTGCCGTCCTTGCGGGTCAGTTGGGCGTCGCGGAAGCTCAGTTCCGTACCCACGCTGGTGCCGTCGAGTGTCACCGCGCCGTCGACCGTGAGCCCGAGGCCCAGGTCGAAGTTGCGGTCGATCGTGACGTCCACCGCCTCCAGGGCGATGTCGCCCGGGTTGCTCAGCCGGGCCCCGCAGAAGCCGACGGCCGCCGCGACGGTGGCGCCGGTGAGGATGACCCGGCCCTCGGCGCTGAAGCCGGGGTGGCAGGTGAAGTCCTCGGCGATACGGACGTGGTACGCGTCCAGGGCATAGGCGCCGGGGGCGCGGAGCGTGGCGCCCTCCAGGTCGAACTCGCCGTCTATCGAGGCGCCGGAGAGCCGGAACGTCCCCTCGACGGCCAGGTTCGTGCACAGGGCGTCGCCGCCCACCTGGGCGTGTATGGCCGATATGGCCTCGCCCTCGGGGTAGCCGACCGTCGTGTCACGCAGGTCCAGGTCTCCGTTGATCTGCGCGCGGTTGAGGATCAGCGGGCCCGTCAGGCGGCAGTGGGAGACGACCAGGCGCCCGTCGATCTGCGCCGTGTCGGCCACCAGTCCGGGCAGGGTGCAGTCGGTCATGACCAACTGGCGGGTCCGGGCACCCTGAAGCAGCGGTGCCTCGTCGAAGCGGCAGTCGGTCAGGAGGACCGGTGCCGCGATCTCGGCGAACCTGAGGTCCAGGCGGCCCGTGACGTGCGCACCGGTCAGACGCAGGGCGGGGCGGTCGCCGGGGGTGGGCTCGGCGTGCGCTCCCAGCAGCAGGGCCGCGATGGTGTCGGACCGGATCACCGGGTCCGTAGGGCCCGTAGGGCTCGTTGAGATCCTCGAGCTCGTAGGGTCCGCCGCAGCCGTCGGAGCCGTCGAGTTCCCAGGGCTTCCAGGGCTTCCATGGCTCCCCTCACCCGCCGTGTTCGCCGGGGCCGGTGGTGCCGGGGCCTCGGACACGTCGAGGCTGCGGCCCTGCGGGAAGGCCTCCCACAACCGGCGTTCGTAGGCGTTGAGTTCGTCGATGCGCACGAACGACGATCTTCCTGGGCGACCCTCTGCCGGACAACCCCGGATATCCGCGCTCCGCCGTCAGGCCGTCACCTCCGTGCCCGCCGCGGCGGTCGCACCGCCTCCCCTCAGGCCGGGCGGCGAGCCCCGCGGCCCAGGCGGAGGGCGGAGACCAGGAAGAAGACGCCGCCAAGGAAGGCGTATCCCGCGAGGCTGCCCAGCGACGGGTCCTCGGCGCCGGCCTGCGTGACGAAGGAGAGGCCGGCGAGCGTCGAGATGGCGCCGCTGACGATCATCGGCCACTGACCGCCCAGGTGGCGGCGGACGGCGCCCGCGACGAGCTGGACGATGCCCGCGGTGACGGCCCACGCGCCCCAGACCCGCAGGACGGCCGGGATGCCCGAGGTCGCCGCGAGGGCGAGGGCGAGCACCGTCAGGGTACTGATCGCGATGTTCGCGTACAGGGGCGTGACCGGGCCGCCGTTGGCCTTCGCCGACCGGACGTCGACGACCGCGGCCGCCACGTCGAACAGCGGATAGACCAGCAGCAGCGTCGTGCTCAGCGGGCCCAGCGTGTCGGCGGTGGCGAAGAGCAGCGCGGCCCACACGGCGGCGAACGCGAAGCGGAGGAAGTACAGCTTCCGGAGGGTGACGGGGACGGTGGTGGCGGGCGGTGCGGCGACGACGGTGTCCACGGGAGTGCCTTTCGGTGCGATGCGGCGTGCGACGAGAGATGCGGTGAGCACGTGCGGAGACGTGCGGTGACGTGCGGAGACGTGCACGAACTTGCGGAGACGTGCGATGAGGTAGAACGTTCGGTCTCTCTCTTCCCGCAGTCAACGGCCTCCCGTCGCCGTTGTCAAGACCGAACGTTCTACCTCACCACCTTGATACGGTGGTCGCATGAGTCCGAGCGCAGCAGCCCGCCCCACCTCCGAAGCGCGAGCCCGGTTGCTCGGCACCGCCACGAAGATCTTCTACGCCGAGGGGATCCATTCCGTCGGCATCGACCGCATCACCGCGGAGGCGCACGTCACCCGGGCCACGCTGTACCGGCACTTCGCGGGCAAGGAGGACCTCGTCCTCGCCTACCTCGACCAGGCCGACCAGGGGATCCGCGGGCAGGTGGCCGCAGCCGTGGGCAGTACTGCCTCGGCAGCCGGGCAGGTCAGGGCCGTCGCCCGGTCCATCGTCGACGGGATCCGCTCCCCCGGCTTCCGCGGCTGCGCCTTCCTCAACGCCGTGGCCGAGTACCCCGACCCCGCGCACCCCGTGCACCAGGCGGTCCTGGCTCACCGGCAGTGGTTCCTGGACACCGTCACGGAGCTGCTGGCTCGGGTCGGCGACGGCGGCGTCCCCGTCGATGCCGCCGGGCGGCACCTCGTCATGCTCCGGGACGGTGCGATGGCGGCCGGGTGCCTCTTCGACCCGGAGCTGGTGTCCGAAACCTTCCTGCACGGCGTGGAAGGGGTGCTGAGAGAGGTCTCGGCACCGGCCCCGGCAGAGGGCTGAGAGTTAGGGGCTGCGGGTTGGGGGCTGGGGGCCGAGGAGAGGTTCCAGAAAAAATTCCGTCCGGCCGTCCCGCCGTGTCGAGAACGCGCGTCCCGCTCCGTCCCAGGGGTGAAGGCGGCCACAATGGGCCGCACCAGCACCTAGGAGACGCATCATGGCCAAGTACCTGCTGCTCAAGCACTACCGGGGCGCCCCGGAGCCGGTCAACTCCGCGCCGATGGACCAGTGGACGCCGGAGGAGATCTCGGCCCACATGCAGTACATGCAGGACTTCGCGGACCGGCTGGAGAAGACGGGCGAGTTCGTCGACGGGCAGGCGCTCGCCCCCGAGGGGGCCTGGGTCCGGTACGACGGTGAGGGGAAGCCGCCGGTCACCGACGGGCCGTTCGCCGAGACCAAGGACCTCATCGCCGGCTGGATGGTGATCGACGTCGACAGCTACGAGCGCGCCGTCGAGCTGGCCGGGGAGCTGTCCGCCGCCCCGGGTGCGGGCGGGGAGCCGATCCACGAGTGGCTGGAGCTGCGGCCGTTCCTGGTCGCGCCCCCGACCGTCACGGAGTGACCCCGCCGATGGACGAGGCCCTGATCAGGAGCCTCACGCCCGGTGTGCTGACCGTCCTCGTCCGCCGCGGAGCCGACTTCGCGGCGGCCGAGGACGCGGTCCAGGACGCGCTGGTCGAGGCGGTCCGCGGCTGGCCGGACGATCCGCCGCGGGATCCCAAGGGGTGGCTGGTCACCGTGGCCTGGCGGCGGTTCCTCGACGCGACCCGCGCCGACACCGCCCGCCGCCGGCGCGAGGACCGCGTGGAGGAGGAATCGGCGCCCGGTCCCGCATCCGACGTGGACGACACGCTCCAGCTCTACTTCCTGTGCGCGCACCCCTCGCTGACGCCGTCCTCCGCCGTCGCGCTCACCCTGCGCGCCGTCGGCGGGCTGACCACCCGGCAGATCGCCCGGGCCTACCTGGTGCCCGAGGCGACGATGGCGCAGCGGATCAGCCGGGCCAAGCGCACCGTCTCCGGTGTCCGGTTCGACCGGCCCGGCGATGTCGCCACCGTGCTGCGCGTGCTCTACCTGGTCTTCAACGAGGGGTACTCCGGTGACGTCGACCTCGCCGCCGAGGCCATCCGGCTCACCCGGCAGCTCGCGGCCTCGGTCGACCACCCGGAGGTGGCGGGGCTGCTGGCGCTGATGCTGCTCCACCACGCCCGCCGAGCCGCCCGCACCGCGCCCGACGGCAGTCTCGTGCCGCTCGCCGAGCAGGACCGCGGCCGGTGGGACACCGCGTCCATCGCCGAGGGGGTGCGGATCCTCCAGGCGGCGCTCGCCCGGGACCGGCTGGGCGAGTTCCAGGCCCAGGCCGCCATCGCCGCCCTGCACGCCGACGCGCCCACCGCCGGGGAGACCGACTGGGTGCAGATCGTGGAGTGGTACGACGAACTCTCCCGCCTGACCGACAACCCCGTCGTCCGGCTCAACCGCGCGGTCGCCGTCGGGGAGGCCGACGGGCCGCGCGCCGGGCTGGCGGAACTCGCCGCGCTGGACGACGCGCTGCCCCGGCACACCGCGGTGGCCGCCTACCTGCACGAGCGCGACGGCGACCTGGACACGGCGGCCCGGCTGTACGCCGAGGCGGCCCACAAGGCCCCCGACCTCGCCGAACGCGACCACCTCACACGCCAGGCCGCCCGCCTTAACTCCCGTCACCGGCAGGGCCGCTGACCGGACCGGAAGGGGCAGGCGGGCGCGAACCGGGCTTCCGCCCAGGGGAGTTCAGGTCGACTGCCCGGCCGCCCGGGTGCCGCAGCGCGCAGAAGTAGCCGACCGCGAGGGCGACGGCCATGCCGTAGAAGACCCACTGGTTGGCCTCGGCGAAGTCGAGGCGGACGGCGGGCATCGCGTCCCGCATGGCCGTCTGGGCGGGGCCGTCGCCCGTCGGGGTGCGGGCGTCCGCGTTGCCGGTGACCGCCTCCGTGACGTCCCGGGCCATGGAGTGCCGTGCGTCGGGCGGTACTCCGCGCTCGGCGAGGGTCTCCTCGACCCGGTCGGTCATGGAGTGCGTCAGGAGGGTGCCGAAGACGGCCAGGCCGACGCTGGCCGCGTAGTTGCGGACGGTCTGGGTGATGCCGGTGACCTCGCCGTACGAGGAGTCGATCGAGCGGTTGACGGCGTCCGTCGACGCGGGCGCCAGGACGAAGCCGATGCCCGCGCCGGCGAGGGCGGCGTAGGGCCACTGGTCGTGCATGGACAGGTCGGTCAGCTTGCCGGCCCACAGGGCGAAGCCGACGGCGCCCAGCGCGCAGCCGATGCGCATCGCGGGTCTGGCGCCCCGCTTGTCGAGGATGCGGCCGCCCCATTGGGAGGCGAGGGCGAACCCGGCGAAGAAGTACAGCAGGTACAGGGCGGCCTGGTTGGGTGAGGCGCTGAGCGAGACCTGGGCGTAGACCGAGGCGAAGAAGAACAGCGGGACGAACGCCAGCATGGCGAAGAAGAGCACCAGCGCGTCCACGGTGAAGGCGCGGTCGCGGAAGACGGCGAGGTTGACCAGGGGGTGGCGGGTGCGCAGTTCGTAGCGGCAGAAGACGTAGAGGACCGCCAGGCCGCCCGCGATGCAGGCCCAGGTCGCCGCGTCGTCCCAGCCCCAGGCCGCCGACTGCTGGAAGCCGAGCACGCTGAGGCCCATGCCGGCGACGATCAGGAGGGCGCCCTTCACGTCCAGCGACTCGTCGCGCCGGCGGTCGGGGATGCCGGCCAGCGCGGTCAGGACCAGCGCCGCGATCGCCACGGGGACGTTGACCCAGAAGATCGCCCGCCAGGTCCAGGCCGTGAGCCAGCCGCCGAGCAGCGGGCCTACGGCGGTCAGGGCGCCGGTGAGGCCGAAGAAGAGGGCGAGCGCGCGGCCCCGGCGCTCGACCGGGAACACGGCGACGACCACGGCGAGCGCGGCCGGGAAGAGCAGCGCGGCGCCCAGGCCCTGGGTGGCCCGGAAGACGATGAGCCAGGTCAGCGCGTAGTCACCGGAGGGCACGCAGCCGCACAGGACCGAGGAGAGGACGAAGACCAGGGTGCCGAGCAGGACCACGCGGCGCGGGCCCCACAGGTCGGCCAGGCGGCCGCCCAGGGCGAAGAAGGCGGCCAGGGACAGCAGGTAGGCGTTGACCACCCACTGCATGCCCGAGGCCGACAGGCCGAGTTCGGAGACGATGTCGGGGGCCGCGATCGAGACGATCGTCTGGTCGATGAACGTCATCGCCACCGCGAACATCATGGCGGCGAGCGCCAGCGACTGGGAGGGGGCGCGGCGACCGGCACCGGGCCTGCTCACGTCCCGCTTCGGGTGCGTTCCGCTCACCCGGCCAGTCTGCGCCCGCCCCGGTGGCCGCGCATCCGCATGCCCGGCCGCGTCCGCGCGACAGGGCCCGCACCCGCACGCCGGGCAGCAACCGCACACCGGGACGGCGCCCTCACGCTGGTACGACGCCCTCACGGCCGTGCGGCGCCCTCACGGTCCGGGCGGCGCCCGCACGCCCGGGCAGTGCCCGGTGGGCGCGGCGCGCCTCCTAGGCGCGGCGCCCGTACTCCGCGAGGGACGGGGTCAGCAGGTCGAAGGCCCGGGGTGCCTCCCGTGCCAGCACCTCGGCGATCTCGGGGTTGGCGCGCCCGGCCAGGGTCAGCTCCTGGATGCGGGTGAACAGGACGCGGTGGACCCCGCCGAGCAGGGCCGCGGCCGTACGCGGCGTGATGTCGTCGGGCGGGGTGTCCGTCGTGTCGGCCAGGGCCGCGGTCAGCGCCTCCTCCCGCCGGTCGTGCAGGCCGCGCAGACACGAGGTGAGGGTGGGGCTGTCGGCGATCATGCGGGTGAAGGCCGGGCCGGCGAAGCCCGCGACCGGGTCCTGGGCCGCCACGGACGCCAGGAAGGCGTGGCGCAGGGCCGCCAGGGGCGTTTCGCCGGTTCCGCGTGCCGTCACGGTGGCGGCCAGGGTGGCGACGAACTCCTCCTGGTGGTCCAGGGCCAGATCCTCCTTGCGCGGGAAGTAGTTCGTCACCGTCTTCTTGGCGACCCGGGCGGCGTCGGCGATCTCGGCGATCGTCGTGCGGTCGAAGCCGCGCTCGATGAAGAGCCGGGTGGCGTGGTCGGAGATCAGCTGCCGCGTCTCGCGCTTCTTTGCCTCGCGCAGGCCCGGCATCGGTGCCACCGGAGCCACCGGAGTGTCGTTCGAATCCATGAGCAAAACTTACCTTCGTAGTATTTTTATATTGACAGTCAGAATACCCTCTGCGTAAGGTTACGCCCGATGAATGAATCCAACGAGAGGCACGACACCGACTCCGTACGGGAGTTCACCGTGAGCGACGCGGAGGCCGGCCCCTACGCGCTCGCCGAGGGACCGGACGGCGCCTTGTGGTTCACGCTCGTCCACCGGGGCGCCGTCGCCCGCAGGGACCCGGACGACGGGCGGGTCGCCGTCCATCCGGTCGGTGACGGGCCGACCGTGATCGCGCCGGGACCCGACGGCGCCCTGTGGTTCACCGAGTACCGCACGCACCGCATCGGCCGGATCACCCCGGACGGCGACTACTCCTCCTTCGCGCCCCTCACCCTCGAGGGCGGACCGTTCGGGATCACGGCCGGTCCGGACGGGGCCATGTGGTTCACGCTCTCCGCGGCCGACCGCGTCGGGCGTGTCACGGTCGACGGCGAGGTCAGCGAGTACGCGGCGCCCGGCGCCTTCCCGTCCGCCGTCACGGCCGGTCCGGACGGCGCCCTGTGGTGCACGCTCAACCAGGGCAACGCCGTCGGGCGGCTGACCACGGACGGCCACGGCACCGCGTACCCGCTGCCGACGGAGGGCGCCGCACCGGTGGGCATCGCCGCGGGGCCCGACGGCGCCCTGTGGTTCACCGAGATCGGGGCCGGGCGGATCGGCCGGATCACCGTGGCCGGCGACATCACCGAGTACCCGCTCGCCGACCCGGGGGCCCGGCCGCACGCGGTGACGGCGGGTCCCGACGGCGCGCTCTGGTTCACCGAGTGGGGCACCGGACGGGTCGGCCGGATCACCGTCGACGGCCGCCTCGGCTCCTACCCGCTCTCCCGTGCCGACAGCGAACCGCACGGCATCGCCGTACACGGCGGCGCCCTGTGGTGCGCCCTGGAAACCGGTTCCCTGGCCAGAATCGAGGTCCCGTCCTGACCGGTCCCACGCCCGACCCGACGCCCGCCGCGGGCGCTGTTCCCGACCCCGGGGTGCTGCACCCCCTCGCGCGGCATCCGCGGGTCGTCCTCCTCAAGCCGCTCGTCACGGACGAGCGCATCCAGGTGGGCGACTTCACCTACTACGACGATCCCGACGACGCCACCGCCTTCGAGACCCGCAACGTGCTCTACGCCTACGGCCCCGAGCGGTTGATCATCGGCAAGTACTGCGCGATCGCCACCGGCACGCGGTTCCTGATGGCCGGGGCCGAGCACCCCACCATGGGCGTGTCGACCTTCCCCTTCACCATGTTCGGCGGTGCCTGGGGCGAGGCCACGCTCGACCTGGTCACCGGCATGCCCAGCCGCGGCGACACCGTCGTCGGCAACGACGTGTGGTTCGGGTACGGCGCCACCGTCATGCCCGGGGTGCGCATCGGCGACGGCGCGATCGTCGCCGCCGGGTCGCTCGTCACCGCCGACGTACCGCCGTACACCGTGGTCGGCGGCAGTCCGGCCCGGCCGATCCGGACCCGGTACGACGCCGAGGACGTCGCGCGGCTGCAACGGGCCGCGTGGTGGGACTGGCCGGTCGAGCTGGTCACCCGCCATGTGCGGACCATCATGTCGGGCACCCCGGCCGAGGTCGAGGCCGTCGCGATGAAGGAGCGCCCCTGACCGCCGAAGGCCGCAAGGAAGCCCGCGCGCGACACCGTACGGAAGGAAGCACCCGCTTGACCGACTCGACGCACTCCCCCGCCTTCGACGCCGCCGCCGAGTTCGACCGGCAGGTCGCCACCCTCGTCGCGCTCGGCTACCCCGCGCTGTCCGGGAGCACCCCGGAGCGGTTCGCCGAACTGGTGGCGCCGCTGCGGGCGGCGGCCGTGGCCCGCGCGGACTCCGCGGCGTACGCGGGACACGAGCCCGCGGTCACCGGCCGGGTGCCCTTCGTCCTGGTCGTCGGACGGGAACTCGCCCCGGTCGAGCGGACCATGCCGCTGACCACGCTGCACGGCGGCCGGCTGCCCGGGTTCGTCGACCGCAGCTTCGAACCGGGTTCCCTGGCACGGTTCGTCGCCACCGAACCGGCCCGGCCGCCCGGACCCGACGGCGTCCACCTGCTGTTCGACGTCGAGCGCGGGGAGGAGTTCTGCGGGGTCGTGCCGGGCGACGCGCTGGCCACCGTCGCGGAGCGGGGGCGCACGCCGCTCACCGTCGAGGAGGGCGTCGCCCTGCTGACCCACGTCCCGGAGGTCCTGGTCAAGAACAAGTGCTTCTCGCTGGGCGGTTCACGGTGCGGCGACCGCCGGGTCCCGGCGGTCTGGATCAGCAAGCGCGCCCCGAAGCTCGGCTGGTGCTGGGAGGGCAACCCGCACACCTGGCTCGGCATGGCGTCGGCCGGAGCGCGCCACGCCTGACCGCCGTCACTCCGTCACGCGGTCACGCCGGGGTGTGCGGGACGCTCGGGGCGTTCGGAGCGCCCGGGGCCTCGCCGTCCCCGCCCTCGTAGCGCAGCAGCAGCATCGCCGCGTCGTCGTGGTGGGGGCCTGCCGCGTGCCGTACCAGGTCCTCCCGCAGGGCCTCCAGGGCGCGGTGGACGTCGGGGTCCTCCAGGAAGCGGGTGCGCTCGGCGAGCGGGTAGAAGCCGCCCCGCTCGTCCCGGGCCTCGGTGACGCCGTCGGTGTAGAGGAGCAGTTGGTCGCCGGGGCGGAAGGGCACCGGAAAGGGGTCGGGGCCGGGGCCACCGTGCGCGGCCAGGCCCAGCGGGAGGGCGTACGCGGGCGGCTCCGGGAAGTCGGCGGTGCCGTCGCCGTGGACGAGCAGCGGCGCCGGATGGCCGTAGTTCAGGAGGACGACCTGGTGGTCGTGGCCGATCTCGGCGAGGATCGCCGTCACGAACTTCTCGTCCTCCAGCTCCCGGGCGACGCTGCGCTCCAGCCGTTCGCCGAGTTTGACCAGGTCCTTCTCGTCGTACGCCGCCTCCCGGAAGGTGCCGAGGACCCGGGCCGCGGTCTCCACCGCGGCCAGGCCCTTGCCCTGCACGTCGCCCACGATCACGCGGACGCCGTGCGGGGAGGCGACCACCTCGTACAGGTCGCCGCCGATCCGGGCTTCGGCGAGTGCCGAGGTGTAGGAGACGGCCGCGCGCAGCGGGCCCGCGGTCAGCGGCACCGGGCGCAGCAGCACCCGCTGGGCCACCTCCGCGATCGAGCGGACACTGGCCAGCTCCGCCTCGCGGCGCGAGCGCATCACGGCCGCCGCGAGGCCGACGCCGGTCACCCCGGCCACCGACAGCATGGCCGTGTAGCCGCGAGGGCGGTCGAAGAGCCCGTTGTACAGGCCGAGGCCGACGCAGAGCAGCAGCGCGACCAGGCCGATCACCGCGGTGCGCCGCCAGCCGCCGACCAGTCCGGCGAAGGCCGGGCCCAGCGACACCAGCGGCAGCAGCCCCACTCCGGGTCCCATCGTGAGGTCGACGGCGGCGACCACGGCCATGGCGGCGACGGGCATCCAGGACAGCACCGCCGCGGAACCGGACGGCGGCTTCTCGACGGTCATGACTACTCCGGTGTCGCAGCGCTCAAGAGCCGCCCTCTCCCTGTCCGCAGGCGCCCTCCCCAGCCTCACACCCTAGGCAAGGGCCGGAGCGCGCAGGTGTTCCCGGGCGCTCCTTAACCCAATCGAGGCCGAGTCGCGCCCGCCGGACCGGCACGTCACACCGGCCGGCACGTCACACCGGCCGGCACGTCACAGCGGCCGGCCGCACACGGTCGGCACGCACACGGTCGCACCTCACGCCGACCGTACCGCCGCCCGGGTCGGCAGCAGCCCGCCGTCGGGCGCGGACCGGCGGCTCACCAGCGTCAGGGTGAGCGTCACCGTCAGCGAGGCGAGCGCCATCACCGACATGGCCGTCGCCGGGGAGGTGAACTGGGCCACCGTGCCGGCCAGGACCGCGGCGACGCCCTGCATGGTGAGCATCCCCGCGGAGTGCAGGCCGAGGGCGTGCCCGGACAGCTCGTCGGGGGTCAGGGCGACCAGGCGCTCCTGCTGCACCAGACTCGCGCCGAAGCCCACCGACGCCAGGGCGATCAGTACGGCCGCCAACGGCAGCGGCGGGCGCAGGAAGAGGACCAGGTACGGGGCCGCCAGCAGGGCCAGGAGCGGGATGCCGAGGCGCGGGCGCAGCCGGGGAGGCAGCAGCCGCCCGACCGTCACGTCCCCGGCGAGCATGCCCAGCGCGCCGCAGGCGAACAGCGTGCCCGCGGCGCTCGGGTCGTAGGAGACGAACAGCGACTCGCAGCCGACGACGAGGCCGTTGGGGATCCACAGGGCCAGGTACACGTGGCGGCGCGGACGGGCGGACCACAGCAGGGAGTTGGCCCGCCAGGTGGCCCGTACGGAGGGGCGGCCGGCGGTGCGTGGCGGGCGGCGGGTGAGCCGCAGGGCGACCGCGGCGGCCGTGGCGTACAGACCGGCGGCGAGCAGCAGGCACACACGCGGGGACAGCACGGTCACCAGGACGCCCCCGGCCGCGTAGCCGGCGATCTGTAGGACGCCGTTCATCATGTTGAAGAGCGAACGCCCCGCCAGGTAGCCGTCCTTGGCCAGGATCTCGGTCAGCAGGCCCCAGCGGACCCCGCCGCCGACG
Organism: Streptomyces sp. CS113; assembly: GCF_002188365.1. Taxonomy (NCBI): domain Bacteria; kingdom Bacillati; phylum Actinomycetota; class Actinomycetes; order Kitasatosporales; family Streptomycetaceae; genus Streptomyces; species Streptomyces sp. CS113. The sequence goes on along the minus strand of NZ_KZ195574.1, from coordinate 4,948,640 downwards.
GAGGCGATCAGCCCCTTGAGGAGGACGAGGCCGAGCACGCCCGCTATCGGCAGGCCGGGCAGCGCGAGCGCCGCGGTGACGGCGGCGAAGGCGAGCGAGAGGCCCGCCAGCGTCGCCCGCGGGGGCAGCCGGTCGGCGCCGGAGAGGAAGAACGTGGCGCCGAGCATCTGGGCGAGGGCGGGGCCGAACATGCTGACCGCGGAGAGCAGCGGCGAGTTCGTCGCGCGGAACACCAGCGTGCCGAGCGCGAGGCCGCTGACCGTCTGGGCGCCGAGGTTGGCGGCGGAGGAGAGGAAGAGGGGGCTGAACTCCGGGGTGCGGAAGAGGTCCGCGTAGCTTCTGCGGCTCGTGTCTGGCATGCGGGGAGTCTCGGGTGGGCGTCGGACCGGCCGTTAATGTTTCGCCCGGACGCGAAAGGTGACGGGAGAGGGGGCCGCATGGGCTGGTGGGAGGTCAACGCCGACACGCTCGCCCGGAGCCGTTTCGTCGTGTCGCCGCTCGACGAGACCCTCGCCTGCCTGAAGCTGCTGCACGCCGGGGTGGCCGGACATCCCGGCGAACGGGCGTGGCTCGACACCCACCGGCCCGCCCATCTGCGCCGGATGGCGGCCGACCCGGTGACCGCGCTGCTCGTCGACGCGGGTCTCGGCCGGGGATGGAACGCCGACTTCCTCACCCCCGTCCCGGTCGAGGGCCTCAGCTTCGAGGAGGGCGTGGCGCGGATCCGGGCGGCCCGCCCCGACGTGGCCCGCGCCGGTCTGGCGGTCGCCGTCGGGGGCCCGCTCCCGGCCGCCCTGGACCGTGACGACCTGCCGGAGCTGGCCGCGGCGCTGCTCGAGGAGGTCTGGGCGGAGGCGGTGCGGCCGGACTGGGAGCGGCGCCGCCGGGTCCTGGAGGCGGACGTCGTGGCGCGGACCGCGCAGGTGAGCCGGGGCGGCTGGGCGACGGTGCTGGACGCCCTGCGGCCCGGCACGCGCTGGCTGGGCGACAACCGGCTCCAGATCAACCTGAGGCCGTACCCGCCGCGCGAGCTGTCCGGGGCGGAGTTGCTCCTCGTGCCGATCACGCCGCAGCGGTACGGCTGGGTGTCGTGGCAGGAGCCCGAGCGGTACGCGCTGGTCTACCCGTGCGCGGGCACCCTCGCGGACGACGGTGCCCGGCGCGTGCCCGCCGCCCTCGGCGCGCTGCTCGGCCCGGCCCGCGCGGGCGTCCTGGCGCTGCTCGGCACGCCCATGAGCACCAGCCAGCTGGTCGGCGTGACCGGGCAGGGCCTCGGGTCGGTCGGCCGGCATCTGCGGGTGCTGCTCGACGCGGGGCTGGTGGAACGGCGGCGCGCGGGCCGCTCGGTGCTGTACTCGCGGACACCGGCCGGGGAGGTGCTCGTCGAGGCGGGCGGCGGGGCGGGTGGGGAGCCGGACTAGCATCCGGTGCATGACGACCTCACCGAACACGCGCAACGACGACAGCCTTCCCCTCGACGTCGAGATCGGCGCCCTCCAGGGCGGGACGGCGGACCTGAGCCAGTACGCCGGGCGGGTCGTACTGGTGGTCAACGTGGCCTCCAAGTGCGGGCTCACCCCGCAGTACGCCGGCCTGGAGCGCCTGCACGAGCGGTACGCGGAGCAGGGGTTCACCGTGCTGGGCGTGCCCTGCAACCAGTTCATGGGCCAGGAGCCGGGCAGCGCCGACGAGATCGCCGAGTTCTGCTCGGCGACGTACGGGGTCACCTTCCCGATGACCGAGAAGGTCGAGGTCAACGGGGCGGGCCGGCATCCGCTGTACGACCGGCTGACCGGTTTCGCGGACGCCGAGGGGCACAGCGGGGACATCCGCTGGAACTTCGAGAAGTTCCTGATCGGGCGGGACGGCAAGGTCGCCGCGCGCTTCTCGCCGCAGACCGAGCCGGAGGCGGCCGAGGTCGTGGCGGCCGTGGAGGAGCGCCTCGCCGGTTGACCTTGCCCCTGGGACAAGCCCCAGTGTCCTCGTCACCGGGCGGAACGGCCGCCCGGTGACGGAGGACGACGACGTGGACAACGGCGTGGACGACTACGTGGGCGACGGCGTGGACGACGAGTTGCTGACCATCGGCGCGTTCGCCGCGCGGGCCCGGCTGTCGGCCAAGGCCCTGCGGCTGTACGACCGGCTGGGTCTGCTGGCGCCCGCCCACGTGGACGAGACCACGGGCTACCGGTACTACCGCGCCGGGCAGGTCGAACGCGCCCGCCTCGTGGCCCTGTTGCGCCGGCTGGACATGCCGCTCGCGCGGATCGCCGAGGTGGTCCACGCGGACGGCGACCGGGCCGCCGGTCTGCTCGACGTCTACTGGGCGGACGTGGAGGCCCGGGTGGCCGGGCAGCGCACGCTCGTCGACTACCTCCGTGGACGGCTGACGGAAAGGGATTCCGACGTGTACGGAAAGTTCGTGGTCGAGACGGTGGACGTGCCCGAGCAGGTGGTGATCAGCGAGACCAGGCACCTGCTGGCGCACGAGCTGCCGGCGTGGATCGGTGCCTCACTGGGGCGGCTGGAGGAGGCGGCCCGGGACTGCGGGGGTGTGACGGCGGCACCGTTCGTCGCCTACCACTCGGACGTGTCGGCGGAGAGCGACGGCCCGGCCGAGTCCTGCGTGCCGGTCGCCGACGAGGCGGCGGCGCGGGCCTGGAGCGAGGAGCGGGGACGGGCCCGGCAGACGCGGGTGCGGGTGGAGCCCGCCGGGCGGCTGGCCTACACCCGGATCACCAAGGCCCAGGTGGCGTATCCGCAGATCCTGGCCGCCTTCGGGGCGGTGGAGGAGTGGATCGCCGCGCAGGGGCTGACGGTGACGGGGCCGTGCCGGGAGGTGTACTTCGCCGACTGGGACGCCGCGGGCCCCGAGGACCCGGTGTGCGACGTGGCGTTCCCGGTGAGGTGAGGTGAGGTGACGGGCGCCCTCTCGGCAAGGTCGGCGAACTGGTCGAGAGGGCTCCGTCGGTGGTCCCGGCGGGTGATGCGCGGCGGCGCTACTCCTTGACCGACGTCACGAAGGCGGTCCACGCGTCGGCGGGGAACGCGAGGACCGGCCCGCCGGTCACCTTGGAGTCGCGGACGGCGAGCGCCGCCACGATCGGTGACCGGACCTCGACGCACGCGCCGTTTCCTCCGGAGTAGGAGGACTTGGTCCACGATTCCTGGGCGCCCTGAAGAATTGCCATGTCTGCTCCGATGGCGAGTCGCGGGTGTGGTTTACGCCAATGACGTGTGATCTTTGGCGTGATCGACGCTACTCGCTGGCTTTCCCGTACGGAGCAGCCATTCACTCGTCCGGATGGCATATTCCAGGCGAGTCTTCCTGTACATCGCGGCAGAGGTGTAGCATGCCGCACCCCTCAGCGTGCGTACTCCTTCGCCACGTCCTCGATGCGCTGCCGCGACTGCTCCACGTTCAGGGCCTGGGCCCGCAGGTGCTCGTACATCACCGTGTACTTCTGCACGTCCGGCGCCTTTTCCAGGTACAGGTCGCTGGTCACGCCCTCGATGTACACCACGCTGGAGTCGGCCGTGTCGGCGAACTCCAGGATGGAGTACTGGCCGTTGATGCCCGGGTGCGCGCCGACGTCGAAGGGCAGCACCTGCACGGTGATGTGCGGCCGCTGCGACATCTCGGCGACGTGCTCCAGCTGCTCCCGCATCACCTGCCTGCTGCCCACCGTCCGGCGCAGGCAGGCCTCGTCGAGGACGACCCACAGCCGCAGCGGGTTGTGGTCGGCGGAGATGCGCTCCTGCCGCCGTATGCGGACCTGCACCCGTTTCTCCACGTCGGCGACGGACGTCTCGGGCAACGCGCCCTGGATGAGGGCCTCGGCGTAGGGCCGGGTCTGCAACAGGCCGGTGATGATCTGGGGTTCGTAGGTCCGCAGCGACTCCGCGTCGGTCTCCAGGCCGATGTAGACGCTGTACGGGATGTCCCCGAAGGCGTGCCACCAGCCCTGCTGGCGCGAGTCCTTCGCCATCTGCATCAGCGAGTCGACGATCCGCTGGTCCTCGACCTCGTACACCCCGCACAGGTCGCGGACGTCCCGCTGGCTGATGCTGCGCCGGCCGTTCTCCAGGCGGCTGATCTTCGACTGCGAGACCAGCAGCCGCTCGGCGACCTCCTCGGCCGTCATGCCCTTGAGCTCACGGAGCCGGCGCAGCTCCTGGCCCAGCCGACGCCGCCTTACGGTGGGATTGACACTCGACGCCACGGGACGTGCACCTCCGGCTGCGTGACTCATGCTTGCCACTTTGCGTATCTGCTGCTGAGCAGACTGCCACCAAGGTGCTTTCTACCGCTGGGAAACGGTCGATATGCGCCGCGTACACGCCAGTTCGGAACACCACCCCCGCATGCGGCCGCGCGGGGCGGCGGAACCTTTCCGCGGTCCGGGTGGGCCGGACGCGCGGTCGGTTCCGCCGGCCCGCGCGGACCTGCGGCTCCCGTGACCGGGCTTGGGGACTGGCGGTGCGGCGGTGCTGTCGTACGGCGGTGCTGTGGTGCTGTCGTACGGCGGTGCTGCCGTACGGTGCGGTGTGCTCGTCGGGCTAGTGGGCCACCGCCCGCGCCATGGATCCGTGGCGCGGTTGCGCCGGAACACCGCGGGCGGGTTCCGGGGCGGGCCTGGCACCCGGTCCCGGGGCCTGGCGGCCGGCCGGGGCCGGACTGCGGCGTGGCTGTGCCGCAGCGCCGTTCTGGACGTCCATCACCGCGTGCGCCACCAGACCGCCCATGGGGTCGTGCCTGATGAGGTCCCGCAGCCGGGACCGCGACGAGCGTCCTTCGTTGCCCGGGTAGAGGTGCTTGCCGAGTCCGACCGCGTGGGCCAGCGCGGCGAGCGCCGCGGTCCGCGGGTCCGGCGGGACGCCGGTGCGGATCGCCGAGTCGAGGCGTGCCTTGATCTCCCTGCTGATCGCCGTGTCGGTCGCCTGGTAGCGAGTCGTCGGCAGCACCCCGCACATCTGGCCCTCCACGGCATGCACCATGCCGCATCGCTCCAGATGCGAAAGATAGGTCTGGCGCAGCCCCAGGCGGGGTCCGCCAATCCAGTTGACCGCCCGTACGGGAGCGCCACGCCTTCGCAGCAACTCCAACGCGCAGTCGAGTGTTGGATCTCCTGTCGGCCGTGGGGCCACCACGGCGATACGATCCCCGTCTGGGGCTATCCGTCCGGCCAGCGCCAGCTCCACCAGCTGTGCTCCGGCCAGACCGAGGTCGAGCGACTGCGGCTGTGCGGTGGTACCCGTGGTCGGGTCCAACGCCAGCAGCAGAAGCTCCTCCGGAAGTGTTCTGCGGCTCCTGCCCATCCATGCCTCCCCGCGTGGATGACAGACAGGGTGACCCCTCTCACATTGGTCTGTCGAGGGTGCGTGACCGCTTCGTAGTGGAACCAGTAGGTATGTCGTTCTCGTCTTCCGCGTGGGTTCCACCCGTGCACAGGACACTGGTAAATGGTTTCGGTACGGGTTCGGTAGCGCGCACTGGACGTGCGGCGCATGGAGGAGGCATCGGTGGCGGGCGAGTCCCCCGACAGTTCGAAGCAGCGCGAGTCGTCGGAAGAACCGACGTCGGGGAGCGCGGGTCCGGTTCCCGAAGCCAGGACCGAGGCGAGCGAGCGGCGTGATCCGCGGCTGGCGGTGGCACGGGAGGACGCGAAGCGCTCCGCGGGCACCGGTGCCGGGTCCCGCGGGGGCGTCGACACGGCGACCCGCGTGCTGTCGGTCCGCGAGACGGAGGCGGATGCCTCCGGCGGTGCCGCGGACGCCGCGGCGCCCGGGGCGCCCGACACGCCGTCGGCCACCCCGGAGGAGCCCGAGGAGCCCGTCACGGGCACCGACGGCCGGCTGCGGGACGCCGTCGCGGCCTGGGTGGCCACCGCGGACGAGCGAGCCGCCGCCAACGCACGGGTCGAGGGCGCGCGGGACGCGGAGGAGCCCGCACGGGACGGCGAGCGGGCCGACCCGGCCGCGCGCGCCGAGGACACCGGGGCCGATCCGCAGACCGCCGGGGCGCCCGACTCCGGCACGGCCCCGGCCGAGGACTCCGACGACGCCATGAACACCACCTCCGACTCGGCCACCGACTCCGACGCGGACACGACCGCCGACGCAGGCGCAGACCCGGACCCGGACGCGGCCCCGGCCCCCGGCCCGGGCGACGGCTCCGACCCGGGCTCGGGTGCCGACGCCGCCTCGGACACGGACCGGACCTCCGGCTCCGGCCCGGAGTCCGGCACGGACGCGGGGCCGGACTCGGACGCCGACCCGGACGCGGGCACGGCCTCCGGCTCCGGTTCCGGCTCCGGTTCCGGTCCCGAGGCGGCCTCGGGCTCGGCGCCGGTGTCCGACGCGGACGCGGAGCCGGGCTCCGGTGACAACGCGGACCCCGGCTCCGGTGACGACGCGGACCCTGCCCCGAAGCCCGTCTCGGACGCCGACCCGGAAGTGAAGCCGGAGTCCGGCAGCGGGGCGAAGGCGCCGTCCGGGCGTGAGGGCGACGACCAGGGCCGTAGCGACGGCGACGACCAGGGCCGTAGCGACGGCGACGACCAGGGCCATGGCGACGGCGACGACCAGGGCCGTAGCGACGGCGACGACGGCGAGCCGCCGGTCGATCAGCCCACCGCCGTGTTCAAGGCGCCGCGGATCAGTGGGCCCGCCGTGGATCAGCCGACGACCACGCTGAAGCTGGGCGATGCCGCCGCCGCGTCCAGGAAGGCCGGGAAGGCGGAGAAGCCCGGCCCCGGGGACGACGCCGAGCGGACCAGCAAGTTCGTGGCGTTGCGGAATCCGGACGACCCCGCGAACCGCAAGCCCCCGCGCGCCCCGGAGACCCCCGGGACGCCGCAGGGCGCCACGCCCCCGGCCGCCGCGCCCAAGGCGTCGCAGGCACCCCGTACCGGGGTCACCGCCGCCAGGTCGCACGTCGGGCCCGACCGGACCACGCAGCAGCCGCTGCCGCCCAAGCCGCCGCTGGACCTGCTGGCGGAGCTGACGAACACCCCGCCGCCGCCGGAGACGCCGCTGCGCACGACGGTGCGCCGGGTCAAGATCTGGACGCCGCTGGTGGTCCTGCTGCTGATCGTCTTCGGCGTCGTGCAGGCGATGCGCCCGCTGCCCGTGCCCACGCTCGACCTCACGGCGCAGGACAGCTTCACGTTCGACGGCGGCAAGCCGGAGATCCCGTGGCCGTCCAGCGGGCAGGCCGCGCTCGACGTGCAGGGCATCGGCACCTTCGGCTCGTCCGGCGACCAGAAGCCGGTGCCGATCGCGAGCGTGGCCAAGGTCATGACCGCGTACGTCATCCTGCGCGACCACCCGCTGAAGAGCGGCGCCGAGGGCCCGAAGATCAAGATCGACCAGGCGGCGGAGGAGCAGTCGCAGGCCGGTCAGGAGTCGACGGTCAACGTGTTCGAGGGCGACTCGATCTCCCAGCGCGAGGCCCTGGAGAGCATCTTGATCGCGTCCGCGAACAACGTGGCGCGGCTGCTCGCCCGCTGGGACGCGGGGTCCGAGAAGGCGTTCGTGGAGAAGATGAACGCCGCAGCGAAGGACCTCGGCATGACCAACACGACGTACACCGACCCGTCGGGGCTGAACAACACGACGGTGAGCACGGCCGTGGACCAGGTGAAGCTGGCCAAGGAGGCGATGAAGGAGCCCGCGTTCCGCGAGGTCGCCGCGATGATGTCGTACGACGACTACAAGGGTGTCAACCACTCCAACTGGAACCACCTGGTCGGCCACAACGACGTCGTCGGCATCAAGACCGGCACCACCACCTCCGCCCTCGGCAACCTCGTCTTCGCGGCGAAGAAGGAGGTCGGCGGCGAGACGAAGACGATCGTCGGTGCCGTGGTGCGCCAGCCGGCGGGCGGCGCGGACAACACCATCCTCGGTGCCGCGCTGGACTCCAGCGACAAGCTGATCCGGGCCGCGCAGGACATCCTGAAGTCGTCGACGATCCTGAAGAAGGGGACCGTCGTCGGGTACGTCGACGACGGCCTCGGCGGCCGCACGCCGGTCGTCGCCACGAAGGACGTCAAGGCCGTCGGCTGGGGCGGACTGACCGTGAAGCTGACGTTCGACGCGGACGAGGTGCCGCACACCGCGAAGGCCGGTACCAAGGTCGGCACCCTCACGGTCGGCGACGGCGGCACCAGCGGCGCGGTGAAGGTGCCGGTGGCCCTGCGGGACGACCTCGCCGAGCCCGGCCTGTCGGACAAGCTGACCCGCCTGGGCTGACGACCGGCCCCGGCCGGGCCGGGGCGACGCCCCGCACCCGCACGCCCCCGCGGTCACCCGGCCGCGGGGGCGTGGGCGTCCTCCCAGGTGCCGAAAGGGAGGAGGCAACGGTGCGGGGCCGCGTGCTAGCGTCGCCAAACGGGGCAGTCGCCGGTCGCGGGAACGGGACACGGCCCAAAGAAGAAGACGGGACACGGGGAGTGCCTTCAGGTGGCCACTGCGGAGCCGACACGCGCCGACGACGCCGATCCGGGTTCGGGAGCCGGCCCGCGACCACGCGTACCCGCGCCCCGCAGGGACGACGGTGAGACCCGGCCTTCCGGGCAGCGGCCGCCCGCCGAGCCGGAAGCGCCCTCCGCGGTGAACGCCGCCTTCCTCGCCCTGCGCGAGCGCATGCTGCGCCACCCGGTGCTGTCCGTGACCGCCCTGGCCGGGGTGCTCCACATAGTGTGGTTCTTCACGTTCGCGAACAGCGGCGGCGACCTGGCGGCGCAGGACGCGTGGGCCGAGTTCGTCGGCCGTCACCCGGCCTCGGCGTACAACCTCGCCTGGTACGGCGGCATGCACCCGGTGTCGTACAGCGTGATCTCGCCGTACCTGATGTCGGTGCTCGGCGTGCGCACCACGATGATGATCGCGGGGACGGTGTCGGCCGGGCTGCTGACGATGGTCCTGATCCGCAGCCGGGTGGTCCGCAATCCGCTGTGGGCGTCGCTGGCGGGGCTGTTCGCGCTGCTGGGCAACGCGGCGTCGGGGCGGGTGACGTTCGGGCTCGGCATGATGTTCGGTCTGGGCGCGGTGGCCGCGGTGTTCTGCTGGCCCTACCGCTGGCGGCACGAGCGCTGGGCCAAGGGGCTGTGCGCGGCGCCGCTGGCCGCGCTGTCCACCATGGCCTCGCCGGTCTCGGGTCTGTTCGTGGGCCTGGTGGCGGTCGCCCTGTTCCTCCAGAAGCGCCGTCCGGGGGCCTGGGCGCTGGGCGTGGCCCCGAGCGTGGTCGTCGCGCTGTCGGCCGTGCTGTTCCCCTTCTCCGGCACGCAGCCGATGGGGTTCGGCTCGGCGGTGCTGCCAATCGCGTACGCGGGCCTGATCTACTGGCTGGTGCCGAGCACCTGGAAGACGGTGCGGATCACGTCGGCGGTCTACGGCCTGTCCGTGCTGCTGGTCTGGCTGATCAGCTCGCAGATCGGCTCCAACATCACGCGGCTGCCGATGCTCTTCGCCGGGGTGGCGCTGGTGGCGGCGCTGCCGTTCACCGCGGTGAAGTCGCGCAAGTGGTACGCGCTGGTGGTCTCGATCGTCGGCTTCGTGGGCTGGATCGGCTTCAAGTCGGCCGACGACATCGTCCACACCACGCCCGCCGCCTCCTGGGCGCGCGAGCTGGCGCCGCTCGTCAACGAGCTACAGGAGGTCGGCGCGGGGCGGGGCCGGGTGGAGGCCGTGCCGGCCCGCTCCCACCGGGAGGCCTCGGCGCTCGCGCCGTACGTGAACCTGGCCCGCGGCTGGACCCGCCAGGCGGACATGGAGCGCAACCCGCTCTTCTACGACGACACGCTCAACTCGGCGAACTACCACGAGTGGCTGAAGCGCTGGGCGGTGCACTACGTGGTGCTGCCCAAGGGCGAGCCGGACGGCGACGGCGGCAAGCGCGAGCGGGAGCTGCTGCAACGGGGCCTGCCGTACCTGAAGCAGGTGTGGGGCGACGCCAACTGGCAGCTGTTCCAGGTGCTCGACCCGACGCCGCTGGCCGAGCCCGACGCCGTCGTCCAGCGGGCCGAGCAGGACGAGTGGACCATCGACGTGAAGGAGCCCGGCCGCATCCTGATCCGGATGCCGTACTCGCCGTGGCTGAGCCTCGTCGACGAGGAGGGCAACAAGCTCGAGCCGCCCCAGGAGACGGAGGCCTCCCAGGACGCCCCGGAGGGCACGCCGAAGACGTACGACAACGTCAACGGCTGTCTGACGGAGACCGAGGAGACCGCCGACGGCGACGTGTGGACGACGCTCGTCGCGCCCGAGGCGGGCACGTACCGGCTGTCGGCGCCGTACGGGCTGAAGCGGGGCACGCCGTGCCCCGACGAGCTGAAGTAGCGGACCGGGCGGCCCCTGCGGGCCGCCCCCGTTCGTTCATGTAGGTGAACGCAGGTCAGCAAGCCGAACCTTTTTACTCCCTCTTGACCTTCCGCTTCCTTGTCGTGCCCGCGTCGTCGCACCCACGATGAGCGGGCACTTCGCGGCCTGCCACGCCCCTACCCCGCTCGTGCGAAGTGCCAACCGGCTGAGCGGAGTTCACAAGGCGGACCCCGGAAGGGGGCACATGAACGGTCTCGACTGGTCCGTGCTCATCGGCTACTTCGCCGTCATGGTGGCGATCGGCGTCTGGTCGCACAAACGCGTGGACGACGTCAGCGACTTCTTCACGGCCGGCGGCAAGATGCCGTGGTGGCTGTCCGGCATCTCGCACCACATGTCGGGCTACAGCGCGGTGATGTTCACCGGCTACGCCGGCATCGCCTACACCTACGGCGTCACGTCCTTCGTGACGTGGTCCTTCCCCATCGCGCTCGGCGTCGCCATCGGCTCCAAGCTGTTCGCGCCGCGCATCAACCGGCTGCGCTCACGGCTGCACGTCGCCTCGCCGCTCGAGTACCTCAAGAACCGGTACAACCTGCCCACCCAGCAGGCGCTGGCCTGGTCCGGGATGCTGCTGAAGATCGTCGACGTGGCCGCGAAGTGGGCGGCCATCGCCACGCTCCTGTCGGTCTTCACCGGCATCACGCTCAACCAGGGCATCCTGATCACCGGCGTCATCACGGGCATCTACTGCACGATCGGCGGCCTGTGGGCGGACGCGCTGACGGAGCTGGGCCAGTTCATCATCCAGCTGCTGGCCGGTGTCGCGATGTTCGTGGCCGTCGTCATGAAGCTCGGCGACCACGGCGGCTTCTTCGGCGTCTGGGACGAGCCCGCCCTCCAGGGCCATGGAAAACCGCTGGTCGGCCCATACGGGACGGTGTTCCTGCTGGCCTTCCTCTTCATCAAGCTCTTCGAGTACAACGGCGGCATGCTCAACCAGGCCCAGCGCTACATGGCCACGGCCAACGCCCGCGAGGCGACGCGGGGGGCGCGGCTGTCGGCGGTGCTGTGGCTGGTCTGGCCGCTGGTGCTGTTCTTCCCGATGTGGATGTCGCCGCTGCTGGTGGAGTCGCAGAAGGCGGACGGTTCCGACTCCTACGCCCTGATGACCGAGCAGCTGCTGCCGCACGGGCTGCTCGGGCTGGTCATCGTCGGCTTCTTCTCGCACACCATGGCCATGTGCTCCTCGGACGCGAACGCCATCGCGGCCGTGTTCACCCGTGACGTGGCGCCGGTGCTGTCCAAGCGGGCGCGCGGCTGGGGGCGGCGGTCCGGGCTGCTGGCGGCCCGGCTGACGACGGTGATCTTCCTCGGTCTTTCGATGGCGGTGGCGACGCAGGTCGACTCGCCGACGTTCAAGGACATCATCACCGTCGTGATCAAGTGGGTCGCCGGGCTGATGGGCCCGATCGCGATCCCGATGATGCTCGGTCTGCTGCGGCCCTTCCGCCGCTCGGGCCCGACGGCGGCGCTCACCAGCTGGGGTCTGGGCCTGGTCGCGTTCTGGCTGGTCAACTACCCGATCAACTGGAGCGTGGACGGCGGGGTGCCGCTGGAGTACCAGGTCTCCGTACCGCTGGCGGTCTCGCTGGTGCTGTACGTCCTGGTCGGCTACCTCAAGCCGGAGGACACCCCGGAGCGGCTGGCGATCATCGAGCGCGTCAACACGGACGGGGACGGCGACGCCTCCGGCGCGGCGGCCGCGATCCCGGCGCCCGCGGGCGGGGTGGACGACGCGGTGGGGCGCAGCCGGGTGGGCGACTGAGCCCCCATCCGGACGGCGCACGACCGGTGTCCGGCCGGTGGCCACGGTGCGTGGTCACCGGCCGGACACCCGTCTACACCCGCTTCAGCGCAGTTCCTGGATGCGGATCTGGTTGCCCGCCGGGTCCCGGAAGGCGCAGTCCCGGATGCCGTACGGCTGCTCGGTCGGCTCCTGGACGATCTCGGCGTTGCCGGCGCGCACCTTCGCGAAGGTGCCGTCGAGGTCCTCGGTGGCCAGGAGGATCCACCCGTAGGTGCCCTTGGCCATCATCTCGGCGATGGTGCGGCGCTCGGTGTCGGTGATGCCGGGGTCCACGGCGGGCGGCGCCAGGAGCAGCGAGATGTCCGGCTGGTCGGCCGGTCCGACCGTGATCCAGCGCATCGTGCCGTTGCCGACGTCCTTGCGGACCTCGAAGCCGAGGACGTCCCGGTAGAAGGCCAGGGACGCGTCCGGGTCGTCGTGCGGAAGGACCGTGGTGTGAATGCTGATGTCCATGGCCGCCACGCTAGCCGCGGCCCGCACGCCACCGCTTCTCGAAACGTGACCGTCCTCGTGACCTGGCGTCGTGCCCCGTCCTCGTGCCCCTGCGTCGCTAGCCGCGCGGGTACCGCGTCAGCCAGCCGGGGGACGAGCCCGCCGGGCCGTGGAGGGCGGGGCCCTGGGTCATCTCCATGGCGAAGTCGTCGGCGAGTTCCAGGACGGTCGGGCGGCCCTCCAGTTCGGCCAGCCAGGCCGGGGGCAGGGCCGTCTCGCCGTGCAGGGCGCCGAGCAGGCCGCCCGTCAGGGCGCCGGTCGCCGCCGAGGGGCCGTCGTGGTTGACGGCCAGCCGCAGCCCGTGCCGTACGTCCTCGCCGACGAGGGCGCAGTACACGGCGGCGGCGAGCAGGCCCTCGGCCGTGCCCGCGCCGATCAGTCCGGTCACCCGCGCCGGGGTCGGCAGCCCCTGCCGTACGGCGCCCAGCGCATGCTGAAGGGCGGTCGTGACGGGTTCGTGCCCGGGCCGGGGCACGAGCAGCGCCAGGGCCCGCTGCACGGCGGCGTCCAGGCTCTCGCCGCGGGCCAGCCCGTGCACGATCACGGCGTACGCGCCCGCCGCCAGGCAGCCGGTGGGGTGGCCGTGGGTCTGCGCCGCGCACTCCACGGCGAGCTGGGCGACCAGCTGCGGCTCCCAGCCGACCAGGAGCCCGAACGGCGCCGAGCGGGCGGCGGCCTCCGGGCCGCGCTCGTCGGGGTTCTTCGGCGCCTCGGGCGTGCCCATCGTCTCGTCGCCGAGCCCGAGCAGCAGCGAGCGCGGGGCGTCCCGGCGCACGTACAGCCACTCCTCGTGGGCCAGCCAGCCGTCGTCCTTGCGCCGCAGGTCGGGCCCCCAGTCGCGCTGGGTGGCGGCCCAGCGCCGGTAGGCCCGGTGCAGGTCGGTCGGCGGGTGCCAGGCGCCGGTGTCGCGCCGTACCTGGGCCCGGATCAGTCCGTCCACGGAGAACAGGGTGAGCTGGGTGAGGTGGGTGACGGCGCCGCGCCGGCCGTAGGCGGGGGCCAGGTCGGACAGCCCTTCCGCGCCGTGGGCCTCGCGGATCGCGTCGAGGGCGAGGGGGGCGACGGGGGCGCCCAGGGCGTCGCCTACGGCCACGCCGAGCAGCGTCCCGCGCACCCGGCTGCGGAAGTCCTGCTGCTCGGCACGCCCCCAGACGGCGCCGGCTGTCCCGCTCACCTGGACCTCCCCTGGGCACTGTCCACACCACTGTCCGTACGTACGACGTCCAGCACTGTATGCGAACAGAAGTGGTCGGTCAGGGTCGGAACAGTGTGGAAACGTTCACGCGCCCGCGCACACCTCGCGGCAGCAGCGGACGAAGTCCCGGACGACCGGGTCGGCGTCGTCGGCGGGGGCCCAGGCGACCGCGACCCGGCTGGGACCGATCCCGGTGACGGGACGGTGGACCACGCCGGGGCGGGTGTAGAAGCGGGCCGCCGACTCGGGCGCGAGCGCGACGCCGTAGCCGTTGGCGATCGCGGTGAGCCAGTCGTCGGGCTGCTCGGTGACCGCACCGACGCGTACCGGGTGGCCGTCGCGCTCGTCGGCGGCCAGCCAGTACGCGCGCCAGGGTCCCGTCTCGGGCGGGGCGGCCACGAAGGGCTCGTCCCACAGTTCGCGGAAGTCGATCGTCTCGCGCCCGGCCAGCGGGTGGGTCTCGGGGAGTGCCACGCAGCGGGGCTCGCTGAACAGCTCGACCACCCGCAGCGTCTCCTGCCCGGGGAACGGCAGCCGCACCAGGGCGACGTCGACGTCCGAGTCGGCGAGCCCCGCGGACGGGTTGGACCACGCGGCCTGCCGCATCTCGGCCCGCCAGTCGGGACGGCGCCGGGCGAACTCGGCGATGATCGGCTGGGTCGCCTCGTTGGCTGCGCTGGCCAGGAAGCCGACCCGCAGGATCCGGTCCGCCCGGCGCGCCGCGGACCTCGTCTCGCGCAGGGCCGCCTCCCACCCGGCGAGGAGACCGGGCACCCGCGCCGCGAGCGTCCGGCCCGGCCCGGTGAGGGCCATGCCGCTGCGCGAGCGGGTGAAGAGGGGCACCCCCAGGGCGGACTCCAGCTGCCGGATCTGCTTGGTCAGCGCGGGCTGGGAGACGTACAGCCGCTGGGCCGCCCGGGTCAGGCTGCCTTCCTCCGCCACGGCCGCGAAGTACCGCAGCAATCGGGTGTCGACATCCATTCCACCAGGTTATAGAAGCAGGTATTGGACGTCGCGGTGGGCGCCGATGAGGCTGGAACCAGCTTGCCAACGAGCTTGTCACCGGAAGGGGGAAGACCGTGTTCACCGCCTACGTGGCCGTCTGCGTCGCCGCGATCGTCGCCGACGCCTCGATCGCCGTCGCGGACCTGCTGCGGGCCCGGTTCGTCCTCGCCAACTCGGCCGAGGTGGGGGTCCCCGCGTCGTGGCTCCCGTGGCTGGCCGCTCTCAAGGCGGCCGGCGCCGCCGGCCTCCTCGTCGGCCTGCTGGGCGCCGGGGCGCTCGGGACCGCGGCGGCGGCCGGCCTCGTCCTCTTCTTCGTCGGCGCGGTCGCCGCACACGTCCGCGCCCGGGTCTTCCACAACATCGCCTTCCCCGTCGGGTACCTGTCGCTCAACACCGCGGCGCTCGTCCTGGGGGTGGCCGTGTGAGCCGCGGGACGTGAACGGTCGCGCGGCGGTCAGCGGCGGAGCGACTCGCGCCAGGCGCCGGTGAGCGCGTCGAGGCCCCCCCCCCCCCCGCCGAGCCGACGAACTGCCACGTCCGGTATGCCAGGCTCAACCGACGCGGGTCGCCCGGCAGTTCGCCGGCGGAACGCTGCGGAGAGATCACGTTCCGGGCCCTACCCACTCGCCGGGCCCCCGGCTTCGCCATAGTGCTGCCATGACCAAGAACCCCCGCAGCACCCTTTTACTCGCCTCCACCGTGCTCACCGCGGTCCTCGCCCTCTACATCGCCCTGGTGGCCCTCGGGAACATCACCGACTTCGACAACAACCAGCAGTACGTGCGTCACGTCCTCGCGATGGACACGACGTTCAAGGACGACGACCTGATGTGGCGGGCGATCACGAGCAAGGGCCTTCAGGACACCGCCTACGTGGCGATCATCGTGTGGGAGACCGCGGCCGCGCTGGTGCTGATCTGGGCGACGTGGCTCTGGATACGCCGGCAGCATGCTCCCGCGCGGCGCTTCACCACCTACGGCACGCTCATGCTGATGCTGCTCTTCGGCGCCGGGTTCCTCGCGATCGGCGGGGAGTGGTTCGCGATGTGGCAGTCGGAGGACTGGAACGGGCTGGACGCGGCGACGCGGGTGCTGCTGTTCAGCGGCGTCGTGCTGATCGTGGCGCACCTGCCGTCCGGCGAGAAGGAGGCCACGCACCCGCAGTGACCTGCGCGACCACAGTGCCCTACGCGACCTACGCGACCACGGTGACCGTGGTGCCGGACGTGCCGAACTCCCACAGTGCGTCGCCGTCCGCCTTGGGCAGCCGTATGCCGCCCGTCTTGATCCCGTCGACGGGCGGTGGCGGCGACGAGCCGTCCACGGCGTTGGAGAAGGCGACCCAGACGCCGTCCTCCTGGGTGAAGTACATGATCTGCTCGATCCGCACGCCGTCGGAGCCCGTCGTGGGGTCCTGGCTGCGGGAGCCGACGCTGTACTTGCCGGGGTCGGGGTCGACCGTGCCCGGCCAGACCTTGAACGACCGCCGGGTGGCGTCGCTGGCGTCGACCAGCCACACCCGGTCCTGGCCGACCGAGTAGACGACGCGCCGCCCGGTGCCGGAGCCCTCCGGCACCGGGGCCGGCGCGGTCTCCTTCGGCGTGGGGTGCGCGTCCGCCGACGCCGACGGCTTCGGCTTCGTCGCCGCGGCGGTGGGGTGGGGGCCCTGGTCCGCCTGTACGGCCAGGACGCTCACCGCCGCTATCGCCCCGACGGTCAGACCGGAGACCCACGCCCATGAGGGAAGTCGGGCAGGCACGGGCACGCATCTCCTCAGCTACGAGAACCCCGACACCACACACCGGGGGCCCGATCATCGTACTGCGCGCCCGCGCTCCTCAGTCCAGGACCGGCAGCAGCTGCGGCAGGTGCCCGTCCGAGTCCCGCGCCGCCCGCTGCCGCTCCTCGGGGACCGGGCCGTAGAGCGTGGTGCGCGGCTTCGCCGGGCGGCCCGCCGCGTCCGCGACCGCGATCAGGTCCTTGACCGACTTGTACGACCCGTAGGACGAGCCGGCCATGCGGGAGATCGTCTCCTCCATGAGGGTGCCGCCCAGGTCGTTGGCGCCGGAGCGGAGCATCTCCGCCGCACCCTCCGTGCCCAGTTTCACCCAGCTTGTCTGGATGTTGGGGATGTGCGGGTGCAGGAGCAGCCGGGCCATCGCGGTCACCGCGCGGTTGTCCCGGAGGGTGGGGCCGGGCCGCGCGATGCCCGCCAGGTACACCGGCGCGTTGGTGTGGATGAAGGGGAGCGTGACGAACTCCGTGAAGCCGCCCGTGCGCTGCTGGATCGCGGCGAGCGTGCGCAGGTGGCCGAGCCAGTGGCGGGGCTGGTCGACGTGGCCGTACATCATCGTGGAGGAGGAGCGGATGCCCAGCTCGTGGGCGGTCTCGACGACCTCGATCCAGGTGGCCGTGGGCAGCTTGCCCTTGGTGAGGATCCAGCGGACCTCGTCGTCGAGGATCTCGGCCGCCGTGCCCGGGATCGAGTCCAGGCCCGCCTCCTTGGCCGCGCCCAGCCACTCGCGGATCGACATCCCGGTGCGGGTCGCGCCGTTGACGACCTCCATCGGTGAGAAGGCGTGCACGTGCATGCCGGGCACGCGCTCCTTGACCGCTCGCGCGATGTCGAAGTACGCCGTGCCGGGCAGGTCGGGGTGGATGCCGCCCTGCATGCAGACCTCCACCGCGCCCACCTCCCAGGCCTGCTGGGCGCGGTCGGCGACCTGGTCCAGGGAGAGCGTGTAGGCGTCGGCGTCCGTACGGCGCTGGGCGAAGGCGCAGAACCGGCAGCCGGTGTAGCAGACGTTGGTGAAGTTGATGTTCCGCGTGACGATGTACGTCACGTCGTCGCCGACCACCGACCTGCGCACGTCGTCCGCGACGGAACACAGGGCGTCCAGCGCCGGCCCGTCGGCGTGCAGCAGGGCGAGCGCCTCGTCGTCCGTGAGCCGCGTGGGGTCGTCGGCCGCCGTGGCCAGCGCGGCGCGTACGTCGGTGTCGATGCGCTCGGGGGCCATGCCGGGGGCGGCGGCCTCGCGCAGGGCGCCCCAGTCGCCGTACACCTCGTCGAAGTCGTCGCGGCGGTCCGAGGTACGGCCCTCGGTGTCGATGGTCGCGTGCAGGTCGGTGCGGCCGGTGGCGGTGAACGCCTCGTCCGGCTCCTGCCACGGGTGGCCCTCGACCGTCGCGTCCTCGCGGGCCAGGCCGGTCTCCGGGTCGGCGAGGGCCGCCACGTGCGGGCGCAGGCGGGGGTCGAGCCAGGGCTCGCCGCGCCGCACGAACTCCGGGTACACGCAGAGCCGTTCCCGCAGCTCGAACCCGGCGGTCCGGGACTTCGCGGCGAGTTCGTCGATCTGCGGCCAGGGGCGCTCGGGGTTGACGTGGTCGATGGTGAGCGGGGAGACGCCGCCCCAGTCGTCGATGCCGGCGCCGATCAGCCGCTCGTACTCCGCGTCCACCAGGTTCGGCGGGGCCTGGAGGCAGGCGGACGGGCCCATGATGTGCCGGGCGACGGCGACCGTGGCGACCAGCTCGTCCAGTTCGGCGTCCGGCATGCCGCGCATCGCCGTGTCGGGCTTGGCGCGGAAGTTCTGGATGATCAGTTCCTGGATGCCGTGGTAGGCGCGGGAGACCTTGCGCAGCGCGAAGAGGGACTCGGCCCGCTCCTCGTACGTCTCGCCGATGCCGATGAGGAGGCCGGAGGTGAAGGGCACCGAGGAGCGCCCGGCGTCCTCCAGGACGCGCAGCCGTACGGCGGGCTCCTTGTCCGGGGAGCCGTGGTGCGGGCCGCCGGGCTCGGACCACAGGCGGGTCGCGGTGGTCTCCAGCATCATGCCCATGGAGGGCGCGACGGGCTTGAGCCGCTGGAAGTCCGTCCAGGTCATGACGCCCGGGTTGAGGTGCGGGAGCAGCCCCGTCTCCTCCAGGATGCGGATCGAGATCGCGCGGACGTAGGCGATCGTGTCGTCGTACCCGTGCGCGTCCAGCCACTCCCTGGCCTCCGGCCAGCGCTCCTCGGGCTTGTCGCCGAGGGTGATGAGGGCTTCCTTGCAGCCGAGGGCGGCGCCCTTGCGCGCGATGTCGAGCACCTCGTCCGGTGACATGAACATCCCGTGGCCCGCCCGGCGCAGCTTGCCGGGGACCGTGACGAAGGTGCAGTAGTGGCACTTGTCCCGGCACAACCGGGTCAGCGGGACGAAGACGCTCTTCGAGTACGTGATGACGCCGGGCCGTCCGGCCGCCTCCAGGCCCGCGTCCCGGACCCGGGCGGCGGACGCCGTGAGGGCGTCGAGGTGCCCGCCGCGCGCCTGGAGCAGCACGGCGGCCTCGGCCACGTCGAGCGCGACACCGTCCCGGGCGCGTTTGAGGGCGCGACGCATGGAGTTCTCGGTGGGGCCGGTGGGGTCGGCGGGTCCGGTTCCGGAGGTCGCGGAAGTCGTCATCCTTCGAGCATACGAGCGGCGTGATCACGCCGGGCGTCCCGTCCGGCCGCCCACCGCACGGTTCCCGGCGCTCCATGCGCCGAACCCCTTTCCTTGCCCGGGAGTTCACGGCTCAATACGAGGGTTGCACGCACCACCCCCTGCACCACCGATGCCATGTCACGAATGTCATGTCACCGACGACACTGGGAGCAGCAGCATGTGCGAGGACGACCACGGGCACGACGACGCTCAGGACCACGGGCACGACCGCTCCGGGATCGGCAGACGCGCGGTGTTCGTGACGGGAGCCGCCGCCGCGCTTACCTTGGGAAGCGTGAGCTTCGCCTCGGCGGCACCCCGGGAACGGCGGACCGGAACGGTGCGCGGCACCCTGCCGCCCGGCTCCCCCGACTTCGTGTACGTCCCGGTCGAAGTCCCCCGCGGAGTGCGCGAGATCCACGTCGCCTACACCTACGACCGGCCCACCGTCCCGGCCGGCACCCAGGGCAACGCGCTCGACATCGGCCTCTTCGACGAGCGGGGCACCGAGCTGGGCGGCCGGGGCTTCCGCGGCTGGTCGGGCGGGGCGCGCACGGAGTTCTTCGTCCGCGCGGACGACGCCACCCCCGGCTATGTCCCGGGGCCGGTGCGGGCGGGCACCTGGCACATCGCGCTCGGCCCGTACACGGTGGCCCCGCAGGGCCTGTCGTACGAGCTCACGATCACGCTGACCCACGGCGAGCAGGACGAGACCCCGCGGCCGGTCTACCCGCCCGAGCGGGCCCGGGGGCGGGGCCGGGCCTGGTACCGGGGCGACTGCCACCTGCACTCCGAGTACTCCGACGGCCGCTACACCCTCGCCGAGATCGCCGGGCTGGCGCGGGCGGCGGGGCTGGACTTCATCAACTCCTCCGAGCACAACACGCACTCGGCGCACGCGCACTGGGCCGAGCACGCCGGGGACGACCTGCTGATCCTGCTGGGCGAGGAGGTGACGACCCGCAACGGCCACGTCGTCGCCCTCGGCACCGATCCCGGCACCTTCGTCGACTGGCGCTACCGGGCCCGCGACAACCGCTTCGGCCGGTTCGCCCGGCAGATCCGCCGCGCCGGGGGCCTGGTCGTACCGGCCCATCCGCACGCCACCTGCATCGGCTGCAACTGGAAGTTCGGGTTCGGGGAGGCGGACGCGGTCGAGGTGTGGAACGGCGCCTACACGCCCGACGACGAGGTGGCGCTGGCCGACTGGGACGGCATGCTGGTCGCCTCGGTGCGCGACGGGCGGCGGGACTGGATCCCGGCGATGGGCAGCAGCGACTCCCACCGCTCCCCCGACGTGATCGGCCGCCCGCAGACCGTCGTCCTCGCCGACGACCTGACCCGCGAGGCGATCCAGGAGGGCATCCGGGCCGGGCGGTCGTACGTCGCCGAGTCGTCGAAGGTGTCGCTGTCCTTCACCGCGTCCGGCGGCCGGGGCGAGCACGCCGGGATCGGCGAGCGGCTGCGCGTGGACCGCGACACCCCGGTCACCGTCCGCCTCGAGGTGACGGGCGCCCCGCGCTGCACGGTCCGGTTCGTCACCGACCAGGGCGTGCTGTTCACCGGCGATCCGCTGCCGGTGTCCGGCACGGGCGCCGTCGAGTGGCGCACGACCGCCTCGTACGCGGCCTACGTACGGGCCGAGGTCCGGCACGAGGCGGCGGCGGGTCCGCTGCCGGGCGCGCTGGCCGCGTTCACCAACCCCGTCTTCCTGGGCAGTTAGGCTCCAGGGGCCACCGGGCTCCGGGACCCGCCGCGGAGCCGTCGAGCGAGACGGGAGCGTGCACGCACGATGCCGAAACCGCCGAACCCCGAGCGGAAGTACCGGACCGTCACGGCCGTCCAGCGCCGGCTGAACGCCGTCGTGCGCCGGCTGCCCGGCCAGACCCTCCTGGAGACCACCGGCCGCGTCTCCGGTCGCCCCCGCCGCACACCGGTGGGCGGCCGCCGGGAGGGCGACTCGTTCTGGCTGGTCTCGGAGTTCGGCGAGCGCTCGCAGTACATCCGCAACATCAGGGCCGACCCGCGGGTACGGGTGCGCGTCCGGGGCCGCTGGTACGCGGGGACGGCCCATCTCCTGCCCGACGACGACCCGTTGGCCCGCCTGCGCCGCCTGCCCCGCTTCAACAGCATGGCGGTTCGGGCGATGGGAGTCGGCACGGCGCATCTGACGGTACGGGTGGAGCTGGAGGGGCACGGGTAGGGAAGCTGATGAAGAACCTGTGATCGGCGTCTCCCACGGCTGACGTGGTCGGCATGAACAAGGCAAACTGACCTGGTTGCTCAGGATGTCTAGGGGGACGGCATGGACGGTGGACCGCGGGTTCCGGAGCAGCGGCGTCCCGGATTCCCGGCGGAAGGTGAGGAATCGGGCGCGCTGCGCTTCGGGGTGCTCGGGCCGGTGCGCGCCTGGCGCGGCGGGGAGACGCTGACCACCGGCTCCCCGCAGCAGCGCGCGCTGCTGGCCGCCCTGCTGCTGCGCGAGGGCCGTACGGCCACGGCGGCCGAGCTGATCGACGCCCTGTGGGGCGAGGAACCGCCGTCGCAGGCGCTGGCGGCGGTGCGGACGTACGCGTCCCGGCTGCGCAAGGTCCTCGACCCCGGGGTGCTGGTCAGCGAGTCCGGCGGGTACGCCGTACGGGGCCTGGCCGAAGGGGCGCTGGACCTGGCGCGGGCCCAGGACCTGGCCGCCGCGGCCGAGAAGGCCAGGAGCGCCGGGGACCTGTGCCACGCCCGTGACCTGCTGCGCCGGGCGCTGGACCTGTGGGACGGCGAGGTACTGGCCGGCGTGCCCGGACCCTACGCCCAGACGCAGCGCGTCCGCCTCGACGAGTGGCGGCTCCAACTCCTGGAGACCCGCCTCGACATGGACCTCGAACAGGGCTGCCACGCGGAGGCGGTCTCGGAACTGACGGCGCTCACGGCGGCCCACCCGCTGCGTGAACGCCTGCGCGAGCTGCTGATGCTGGCCCTGTACCGCAGCGGCCGCCAGGCGGAGGCCCTCGCCGTCTACGCGGACACCCGCCGGCTGCTCGCCGACGAGCTGGGCGTCGACCCGCGCCCCGGCCTCCAGGAACTCCAGCAGCGCATCCTCCAGGCCGACCCGGGCCTGGCCGAGCCCCCCGCACCGGCCGAGGAGACCGCGACGGCCACCGTCCGTCCGGCGCAACTCCCGGCCACGGTCGCCGACTTCACCGGCCGCGCGGCCTTCGTCCGGGAGCTGAGCGACGTACTGTCCGCGGCGTCCGGGGAGACGACGGCGGGCCGCGTGATGGCGGTCTCGGCGCTGGCCGGCATCGGCGGCGTCGGCAAGACGACCCTGGCGGTGCACGTCGCCCACCGGGCGCGGGCCGCCTTCCCGGACGGGCAGCTCTACGTCGACCTCCAGGGCGCGGGCGCCCGGCCCGCGGAGCCGGAGACGGTGCTGGGCTCCTTCCTGCGGGCCCTCGGCACGGCCGACTCGGCCATCCCCGACTCCCTGGCGGAGCGCGCCGCCCTCTACCGCTCCGTCCTCGACGGCCGCCGGGTCCTCGTCCTGCTGGACAACGCCCGCGACGCCGCCCAGGTGCGGCCCCTGCTGCCCGGCACGGACGGCTGCGCGGCACTGGTCACGGCCCGGGTGCGGATGGTGGACCTGGCCGGGGCTCACCTGGTCGACCTGGACGTGATGTCGCCCGAGGAGGCGCTGGCCCTCTTCACGAAGATCGTGGGCGAGGAGCGGGTCGCCTCGGAGCGGGAGGCTGCGCTGGACGTGGTCGGCGCCTGCGGCTTCCTGCCGTTGGCGATCCGCATCGCCGCCTCCCGGCTGGCCGCCCGCCGCACCTGGACCGTCTCGGTCCTCGCCGCGAAGCTGGCGGACGAGCGACGCCGGCTGGACGAGTTGCAGGCGGGCGACCAGGCCGTCGAGGCCACCTTCGAACTGGGCTACGGCCAGCTGGAACCGGCCCAGGCCCGCGCCTTCCGCCTGCTGGGCCTGGCCGACGGCCCCGACATCTCCCTCGCGGCGGCGGCGGCCGTCCTGGACCTCCCGGCGGAGGACACCGAGGACCTCCTGGAGTCCCTGGTCGACACCTCCCTGCTCGAATCGGCGGCCCCGGGCCGCTACCGCTTCCACGATCTGGTCCGCCTCTACGCGCGTGCGTGCGCGGAACGGGACGAGGACCCGCCGAGCGAGCGGGGTGCGGCGCTGTCGCGGCTGCTGGACTTCTACCTGGCGACGGCCGCGGGGGTGTACGCGATCGAGCGGCCCGGGGACCGGTTGGTGGACGGCCTGGAGCCGACGGTGTACCCGGGGCTGACGTTCACCGAGGGATCGGCCGCGCTCGACTGGCTGTACACCGAGGCGGCGCCGCTGCTGGCGTGCGTGCGGCAGGCGGCCGAGTCGTCGCGGCTGCGGCGCGCCGTCGACCTGCTGTGGGCCGCCAAGGACCTCACCGAGTCCGGTGCCAACTCCCACCAGTACGAGACCACGGCCAGGGGGATGTGCGAGGCCACGCGCGCGGCCGGCGACACCCTGGCCGAGGGCCGGGCCCGGACGGTGCTCACCGACGTCCTGCTGGTGAGCGGCCGCATCCCGCAGGCGGAGGAGGAGTCGCGGCTGGCCATGCGGCTCGCGGAGTCGGTCGACGACGCCGTCGCGGTGAGCTGGGTCGCCAACAGCCTCGGGCTCATCTGCCTGCACCAGGGGCGGCACACCGACAGCAAGCCGTTCTTCGAGCGGGCCATCGAGGGATACCGGGCCCTGGCCAACCGCCCTCCGGAGGCGACGGCCCTGTGCAACCTCTCGCGGGCCCACCTGGGGGCCGGGGACGTCGCGCAGGCCGTCGACTTCGCGAGGCGGGGACTGGACGCGCACGCCGAGTTCGGCAGGACCGTGCGCCTCGCCAACAGCCACTACGCGCTGGGCATCGCCCTCAACCGGGCCGACCGGCACACGGAGGCCCTCGGGCACTTCTCCGAGGCCCTGACGATCTTCACCGCGCACCGGCAGCGGCTGTGGGAGGGCACCACCAACTACCGCATCGCCGAGGTCCACCTCGCGGCGCAGCGTCCCGCACAGGCCGCCCAGCACGCCGAACAGGCCCTCGCGCTCGGCTGCATCGGCGGCGACCGCATGCAGGGCAACGTCCTGACCCTGTTGGGCCGTGCCCTGTCCGGCCTGGAGCAGACGGACCGGGCCAAGGCCTGCTGGAGCAAGGCCCTGCGGCTGTACGAGCAGGAGGGCGCCGAGGAGGCGAGCGAGGCGAGAGCCCTGCTCAGGCCCGCCTCGGCCGCCTGAACCGGCCGCGTACGACGGGCGTTCAGCATTCGTTTATCGCCCCCCGGCATCGTCGTACCCGTCACACCGTCGCGTCGGGGGGCAGACGGTCTGACGCGGAGCGCGACCAGTTATGGTGCGGCTCCGAACGCCCGTCCGGCGGCCCACGGGGGAGCCCCCGGGCGGGCGTTCGCCACATGTCGTTACAGCGGAGGGACCAAGCCCATGAGCGAGAACCAGAAGGACACGAAGGCCACGGCCACGGGCGAGGCGGCCACCGACGAGAACATCACGACTCTCGAGAACCCCATGCCCGCGCCGCCGAAGGACGGGGCCGTCACCACGCTGGAGAACCCCATGCCCAGCGGACCGGCCAAGCCCGACGTCCGGACGATGGAGAACCCCATGCCGGCCCCGCCCGCCCTGGACCTGGACGGCGACGGCAAGTAGACCTTCCTCCACACGGGGATCGGCCGCGGCGGCGCGGAGGGGAGCCGCCGCGGCCGCCGTGTGTCCGGCGTCAGCCGAGAAGGGCCTGGGTGATCTGCCGGGTGGTCTGCGCGGCGACCCGGGGACTGGCGGCGGCGTGGGCGACGTACGCGTTCAGGCCGGTGGCCAGGGCCCAGCCGCGCCCCCGGGTCCAGGTGGCGTCGTCCACGCCGAGCGCGTCGCGGAAGACGGCGCGGCTCGCGGGCGACATCAGGGTGAAGGCGATCATCAGGTCGCGGGCCGGGTCGCCCCTGCCGAGCCCCTCGAAGTCGATGACGGCGCTGAGCCGGCCGTCCACGGTCAGCAGGTTCCCGGTGTGGAAGTCGCCGTGGAACCAGACCGGCGGACGGTCCCAGCCGGGGGCGTGCGACGCCTCGTCCCACAGGGCCGTGAGGTCCGCCGCGTCGAACTCGCCCGCGGTGCGCGCGATCGCCTCCCGCGTCGCGCGGTCCCGCTCGGACAGCGGGCGGCCGGCGAGGTCGTCCCCCGCCTCGCCGCCGGGAGCCTCGAACCGCTGCAAGGCGGTCAGGAAGCCGGCCAGCCGGACGGCGGCCTCGGCGGAGTCGGCCAGCGCCTCCACGGTCGCCACCTCGCCGTCCAGCCAGCGGGACACCGCCCACGGCCACGGATACCCGAAGCCGGGCTCGCCCACCGCCACGGGTCGCGGAACGGCCAGGGGAAGGTGCGGGGCGAGCCTGGGGAGCCACCGGAACTCCTTCGCCGCCTGCCCGACGGCACCCGCGTGGCGGGGCAGCCGGACCGTCAGCGCGTCGCCGAGCCGGTGGATCACGTGGTCGGAACCGGCCGGCTCCAGCCGCGTCAGCGGAAGTCCCGACCACTGCGGGAACTGCGTGTCGACCAGCCGCCGGACCAGCGTCGCGTCGATGTGCGGGCCGCCGTTCGCCGGGGTCACAGCGGCGCCGTCACGGTGTGGTCCAGTTCGCAGTGGTCCGGGGCCGTGGCGCCGTCGAAGGGGACGCGGACCGCGGCCACACCGTCCGCGGGGACGGTGACCTCCTCGCTGCCTTCGGTGAGCGTCGTGCCGTCCGCGTCCTTGAAGAGGACCGTGACGGGGAACGTGTACTCGGCGGCGTTCGGGTTGGTGACCTCGACGGTGGCCCACGACTGGGACGCACTGGCGCAGGTCACCAGCATCAGGGTGGCGGCCTCGGCGCCGTCGGAGCCGCCGCCGCCCGTGTCGTCGCCGTAGGTGTCGTCGTCGTAGTCGTGGTGGCCGCTGCCGCCGCTGCCGTAGGTGTCGTCGTCCTTGTGCGCGTCGCCGCCGCCCGACGTGGACGACGAGCTGTCGTGGTCCTGGCCGGAGCTGCTGCAACCGCCGCCCGAGCCGTCGCCTCCGTGGCCGTGGCGGCCGGTCGAGAAGCCGGTCAGGCCGAGGACCACCAGTGCCGAGACCGCCGTGTATCTGAGTGCACGCCCCCGTGTCGTCATGAAGATCACGCTAGTGCGCGGATGTCACGGACACGTCACCACCCGGGCACGGCCCCTCACGCGCCGTACGGGGCCCGGCGCCACCCGGACCCTCACGTCGTGCGCGCCGTCCCCGTGCCCTTCTCCGCGTCCAGCGCGTACACGCAGCGGTCCTTGCTGCACGCGTACACGATGCCGTCGCGGACGACCGGCGAGCCGGTGATCTCGCCGCCGGTGGCGAGCTTCCAGCGCAGGCGGCCGTCGTCGGCCTTCAGCGTGTACAGCAGGTGGTCGGACGAGCCGAAGTGGATGCGGCCCTCGGCGACCGCGGGCGCGCCCACGATGTCGCCGCCCGCCTGGAAGCGCCACTTGGGGGTGCCGGTGACCGCGTCCAGCGTGTACAGGCCCTTGCCGCTGCCCACGTGGACGTGACCGGCGGCGACCAGGACCGGGTCGGTCGAGGAGCGGGCCTCGGTGGCGATGCGCCAGCGGTCGCGGCCGTCGGTGGCGTCGAGGGCGTAGACGGTGCCGAGGTAGTCGGCCAGGTAGACGCCGCCGCCGGTCACGGCCGGGCCCGGCACGAAGGTGGGCGGGGCGAGGAAGACCGCGGGGGCCTCGAAGTGCCAGCGGACGTGGCCGGAGGCGACCTCCAGGGCGAGCACCCGGGTGCCGGCCGCGACGTACACGTAGCCGTCGGGGGCCTGGCCGATGCGGACCGGGACGCCGCCGCAGGAGGCCGCGTCGCCGATCGGGTACGACCATCTCTCGTCGCCGCTGCGGGCGTCCAGGGCGCGCAGCCGGGCGTCCTGCCAGACGTACGCCGTGCCGTCGTGCAGCGCGGCGCCCGCCTCCGGGGACTCGAAGTCGGTCTGGGCGCCGGTGACCTCCCACAGCTTCTGGCCGGTCGACGCCTCCCAGGCCTGGACGCCGCCGCCGCGGGTGGCCGTGAGGACGGTGCCGCGGTCGGCCTGGAGCGAGTACACCCAGGCGTCCGTCTGGACGCGCCAGAGGTCGGCGCCCTCGCGGGCGTCCAGGGCGAAGAGGGTCGGTCCGTCGGAGGCGTGGATGCGGCCGTCGGCGACCGCCATCGACCAGGCGACGTCCCGGGTCTTGAAGCGGCGCCGTCCGGTGGCCACGTCCAGGGCGTGCACCTCGAAGGAGGTGACGTAGACCAGGTCCTCGGCGACCCGCGGCGTGCCCCAGACGTCGTTGGACATCCGGAACCGCCAGGGGCGCCACCCGGCCGGCGAGGCCTCCGGGGGCGCGGGCGACGACGGGGCCGGTACGGCGGGGTCGGCGCCGTTGACGCCGGTGCGCGGGCGGGACCAGGACGCGGCGAGGGCGGACTCCGGCGGCGGCGCGGCGACGGCGGCGGCGCGCATGTCGGCGACGCGCGGGCCGGGGCCGATGGGCACCGCGGCGCCGGGCAGCCGGACCGGCCCGCCGTCGGGGGCGCCGACGGGTGCGGGTACCGCCGGGACGTGCGCGGGCGGCGCCGGTACGACGGGGTCGTGCGCGGGCGGGGGCGGCAGCGGAGGCGCGTGGGCGGGCCCGCGGGCGCCGGAGTGGCCCGGTCCGCGGCCGCCGGCCGTGGTGGCCGGCTTGGCGGCGGGGCGGCCGTTGCGGCGCCCCTCGATCAGGCCCACGGCCCGCTCGGGCAGCCACGCCGACGCCGTACCGCTGTCGTCGGAGCCGGAGCCGAAGAGGTGCGGGGCGAGCTGGGACTGGAGGTCGGCCGGGTTGGGGCGGCCGGTGGCCTCCATCTGCATGCAGGACTCGATGAGCGGGCGCAGCTCGTCGGGCAGGCCTTCCAGGTCGGGGCCCTCGCGCAGCAGCATGAAGACCGTCTCGACCGGGTTGGCGCCGTGGAAGGGCGGGTGCCCGGTGGCGGCGAAGACCAGCATCGAGCCGAGCGAGAACACGTCGCTGGCGCCGGTGACGCTGCGGGAGTCCTTCGCCTGCTCCGGGGACATGTAGGCGGGGGTTCCGACGGCGACGTTCGTCATGGTCAGCCGGGTGTTCGAGACGCCGGACGCGATGCCGAAGTCGATCACGCGGGGGCCGTCCTCGACGACGAGGACGTTGGAGGGCTTCAGGTCGCGGTGGACCAGCCCCGCGCCGTGGATCGACTGGAGCGCCTCCGCGACGCCCGCGGCCAGCCAGCGCACCGCCTGGGCCGGCAGCGGCCCGCACTCGTTCACTATCTCCTCGAGGGAGGGGGCGGGGACGTAGGCGGTGGCCAGCCACGGCACCGCGGCGCGCGGGTCGGCGTCGACCACGGCCGCCGTGTAGAAGCCCGAGACCGCGCGGGCCGCCTCCACCTCGCGGGTGAAGCGGACGCGGAACAGCTGGTCCTCCGCCAGTTCCGTGCGCACCGTCTTGATCGCCACGCGCCGCCCGGACGCCGAGCGCGCGAGATAGACCAGCCCCATGCCGCCGGCGCCGAGCCGGCCCAGCACCTCGAACGGCCCGATCCGCCGCGGATCGTGCTGCGTCAGCTGATCCACCACTTGCCTGCCACCTCCCCGTACGGGCCGCGCCACCCACATATGTACGCGACCGAAGTGCAGCGTCTCACCACCGCACCTCCGTGGCGCCACGCACCCCGATTCTTCCTGTCCGAGGCGCTGGTGGCGAACCTGGCGACAATCGGGGTGTCTTGCCTGATTCCGGGCAAAGGGCCCTCGGGAGGCCCTTCCGGGTCCGTTCAGCGGCGCAGCAGCGCGAACGACGCTCCCTGACCGTCCGAGACCACGGCCACCCGCCCGTACGACGTCCCGAAGGGCGGCACCCGCACCCGGCCGCCGAGCCGGGCGACCGCGGCGAGGGCCTCGTCCACGTCCTCGACCAGGAAGTGGACGAGGAAGTGCGGCGGCATCTCGGCGGGGAAGACGTCCGAGACCCGGGCGCGGCCGAAGTCGGGGGCCGCGTCCGGCCCGAAGAGCGCCTCGGGGAACAGGTCGCCGTAGAAGGTGTTGGCGGCGTCCGTGTCCCGGGTGTACAGCTCGGCCCAGGCGAAGGTGCCCGGCTCGTGCCGGCGCCCGAAGCCGCCGCGGCGGCCCGGCTGCCAGAGCCCGAAGACCGCGCCGTCGGGGTCGGCGGCGAGCGCGGCGGTGCCCAGGTCGCCGACCGGGTGGGGCGGGGTGACGATCTGGCCGCCGCCCGCCCGGATCCGCGCGGCCAGGGCGGTGGCGTCGGGGGTGTGGAAGTACACGGACCACACGGTGGGCATCCGGCCGTCGGTCTTGCGGACCAGCGCGGCGACGGGCTCACCGTCCAGGCACGCCCGTACGGACTCCGCCGGCGCCCGGTAGAGGCTCCCCCCGGGCTCCTCCTCCGCCGCCTCCTCCTGGAAGGTCCAGCCGAACAGCTCGCCGTAGAAGCGCCTGCCCGCCTCCACGTCGGAGAGCTGTGCGTCCACCCAGCAGGGGATTCCCTCGCGGCGGGCGGACGGACGGGCCGGCGACTTCGACGGCCTCTTCTCGAATGCCCCGTTTTCGGCCATGCCCTCAAAAGTAGCCGCGTCACCCGCACCGCGCAGACCAGGCACACGGTCCTTCCGCGCTTCCGCACCCCATTTGCAGTCGGCCGAATCGCGCTCGGATCACCCGTCGGTAAGCTGACGGCATGACAGGACAAGTGCGTACCGTCGACGGCCGCGTGGCCGGTCGACGTGGGCAGGCGACCCGGCAGAAACTGCTCGACTGCCTCAGCGAAATGCTCAACTCCTCCCCCTATCGCGATGTCAAAGTCATCGATGTCGCCCGCAAGGCGGGCACGTCGCCCGCGACCTTCTACCAGTACTTCCCGGACGTCGAGGGCGCGGTGCTGGAGATCGCCGACCGTATGGCCGCCGAGAGTTCCTCGCTGGCCGAACTGGCGGCGGACCGCTCGTGGGTCGGCAAGGCCGGCTGGCAGACGGCACAGGAACTCGTCGACGGATTCCTGGAGTTCTGGCGCAAGAACGACGCGATTCTCCGTGTGATCGATCTCGGCGCGGCGGAGGGCGACAAGCGTTTCGCCAGAATCCGCATGAAGATCCTGAACTCGGTGAATTCCCCCCTGACGGATTCCGTCGCCGATCTCCAGGCAAAGGGCAAGGTCGACAAGGACGTGAACCCCGCGGCGATCGCCGGGTCACTGGTCGTCATGCTCGCGGCCGCCGCCTCGCACCAGAAAGGTTTCTCTTCCTGGGGTGTGAAACAGGCGGAACTCAAGCCGCACCTCGCCCTGTTGACGTATCTCGGCATCACCGGAAAGAAGCCCGCGAAGTAAGTACGCCGCGCGGCAGCCTGTCATCTCCGCGCCGCGGAGCCCCAGACCTCCAGCCCCTTCGCCGCCCCGTCGGCCGCCCGCTCGAACTCGGCGACCGTGCCCCGGCCCCCGGCCGTACCGGCACGATGTCCAGCGCCTCGAAGTTCAGCCCCGCGACGGCCCCGCACGGGGAACAACCGCCCTCCCGGCCGACGTTGTGCTCCGTACCGGCACCGGCACCTGTATCAGCACCCGCATCTGTACCTGTACCTGTGCCCGCACCGCATCCGCATCATCCGCATCCGCTGGAGGAGACCCCCCGTGGCCCTGACCCGCGAAGAGCGTGAGACGTTCCTGGCCGAGCCGCACATCGCCGCGCTCGCGGTCGACGCGGAGGCGGGCCGCGCCCCGCTGACCGTGCCGATCTGGTACCAGTACGAGCCCGGCGGCGAGGTGTGGATCATGACGGGCCTCGACAGCCGGAAGAACCGGCTGATCAGCAAGGCGGGCCGGTTCTCGCTGATGGTCGACCGGCTGGAGCCCACCATCCGCTACGTGTCGGTGGAGGGGCCGGTCGTCGAGACGGTCACCGCGACCGAGGAGGACCTGCGGGAGATCTCCGCGCGCTACCTCCCGGCCGACAAGGTCGACGGGTACGTCGCCTTCGCCTCGGCGAACCACGGCGAGCAGGTCATCGTCCGGATGCGCCCCGAACGCTGGGTCTCCTCCGACCTCGGCTCGGTCTGAGCCCGGGCAGGCATGGGAACCGATCTCCACGAGTTGCTGCGGACGCTGCGGGTGTGGGACCCCGCGGTCACCGAGCTGCCGCCCCTCGACCCGGCGGACGCGCCCGGCGACCCGCTGGAGCTGTTCACCCGGTGGTTCGCCGAGGCGGTCGCGGCCGGTGAGCGCGAGCCGCACACGGTGTCGCTGGCGACGGCGGACGCCGAGGGCCTGCCGGACGCGCGCATCGTGATGCTGCACGGCGCGGACGCGGACGGCTGGGCCTTCGCCACCCACGCCGACAGCCGCAAGGGCCGCCACCTCGCCGCCCGCCCGTACGCCGCCCTCGTCTTCTACTGGCCGGTGCTGGGCCGCCAGGTGCGGCTGCGCGGGCCGGTCGCCGTCGCCCCGGCCGAACAGGCACGGGCCGACCTGCACGCCCGGTCGAGGGGCGCACTGGCCGCCGCGCTCACCGGGCGGCAGAGCGCCGAGCTGGACTCGCCGGCGGAACTGGCCCGTGCCTCGCAGGCGGCCTGGGAGCGGGCCGAGCGGGAGCCGGACGCCCCGGTCGCGTCCTGGACGCTGTACCGGCTGCGCCCCGCCGAGGTGGAGTTCTTCCAGGGCGAGGCCCGCCGGCGCCATGTACGGCTGGCCTATCGGCGGGCGGCGGACGGCGGTTGGGACCGGCGGCTGCTGTGGCCGTGAACGGCGCTCACCGCACGCCGGGCGGGGCGGGCGGGGTGGGCTCCTCGTCCGTCGCCAGCCGCGCGTGCAGGTGTACGTCCCGGAACGCGTCGTGGCGGCCGGCCTCGAACATCGCCTCGCGCAGGGTCCCCTCGGCGCGGTAGCCGCTGCGCTCGGCGACCCGGCAGGAGGCGTCGTGGCCGACGGCGTGGCCCAGTTCCAGGCGGTGCAGGCCGAGTTCGGCGTAGGACCAGCGGGAGGCGAGGAGCAGGGCGCGGGTGGCGACGCCCCGGCCCCGGGCCTCGGGGAGCACCCAGTAGCCGACCCGGGCCACCTTCATCTGCCGGCTGATCTCGTTGAGCCCGATGTGCCCCAGCGTCGTACCGCTCTCCTCGTCCGTGATCCGGAACGACGCCGACCTGCCGTCCGCCGCGTCCCGCGCCCGCCCGCGCAGCGACTCGCGGGCTCCGGCGAGGTCGGTCCACAGCTTGAGCGGGGTGTTCCAGCGCTGGAACTCGGGGTCCGTGCAGCCCCGCAGCCACGTGTGGGCGTCGTCGTCCGAGCCCGCGTCCCAGGCGCGCAGGCGCAGACCGTGTCCGCGCGGTTCGGTGCGGGAGAGGGAGGGGTCGAGGGTGTACATGCGTGTGTGGGCCATCGGGCCATTCAAGCCGACCGGGACCAGTCGTGACCGATCCGCAACCGATTCCGGTCTTGACCGAGACCCATCAAGCGAGGGCGCGATTACGCTCGCCGCATGGCCGACTCCACAGCGTCCGCTGCACCGCAGCGGCCCGCCCACCCCGCGGGCCGACCCGTGTACGTCATAGGCGCCGGTCCCGGCGGTCTCGCCGTCGCCCACGCGCTGCGCGCCCGCGGACTGCGGGCCGTCGTCCTGGAACGGGCCGACCGCGTCGGCTCCTCCTGGCGGCGCCACTACGACCGGCTGCGGCTGCACACCACCCGCCGCCTGTCGGCGCTGCCCGGCCTGCCGATCCCGCGCCGCTTCGGACGGTGGGTGGCCCGGGACGACGTGGTGCGGTACCTGGAGAAGTACGCCGAGTACCACCAGCTGGAGATCGTCACCGGCGTCGAGGTCTTCCGCGTCGAGCGCGCGCCCGACGGCGCCGGGTGGCTGCTGCACGCCTCCGGCGGCCGGGAGCTGACCGGCGCCGCGGTGGTGGTCGCCACCGGCTACAACCACACCCCGCGCGTGCCGGACTGGCCCGGCCGGGACACCTACACCGGCGAGTTCCGGCACGCCGCCGAGTACCGCGCCCCGGCCCCGTACGCCGGCCGGGACGTCCTGGTGGTCGGGGTGGGCAACACCGGCGCCGAGATCGCCGTGGACCTGGCGGAGGGCGGGGCCGCCCGGGTCCGGCTCGCGGTGCGCACGGCGCCGCACATCGTCCGCCGCTCGACCGCCGGGTGGGCCGCCCAGTACACCGGCATCCTGTGCCGGCGGCTGCCGGTCGCGCTGGTGGACCGGCTGGCCCGGCCGCTCGCCCGGATCAGCGTGCCCGACCTGGCGGCGCAGGGGCTGCCGCGTCCCGGCACCGGGCTCTACAGCCGGGTGGCCGAGGGTGCCATCCCGGTGCAGGACGTGGGCCTGATCGACGCGGTGCGCTCCGGCCGGGTGGAGGTCGTCGCCGCGATGGACGGCTTCGAGGACGGCAAGGTCCTGCTGGCCGACGGCACCTGCATCGCCCCGGACGCGGTGATCGCGGCCACGGGGTACCGGCGCGGCCTGGAGGGGCTGGTCGGACACCTCGGCGTCCTCGACGGCACGGGGCGGCCGCTCGCGCACGGCGGCCGCACGCCGTCCGGCGCCGCCGGTCTGTACTTCACGGGGTTCACCAACCCGATCAGCGGCATGCTGCGGGAGCTGGCGATCGACGCGGAGCGAATCGCCCGGGCGGTGGCGAAGAGGCAGGCGGGCCGGGTGTCGCGCCTGCCGGGCTAATTTCGGGTGAGGATCAGCAGGTCACCGGCGTCCGGGTCGCCGAACAGCACGAACAGCTCGGGCACCCGACCGGTGCCGCCGATCGTCCAGTGCGTCTCCTCGCCGCACGCTCCGTCGAGGCGCACCAGGACGCCCTCGCGGTCGCCGTGCCGCTCGCGGGTCCAGGTGCCCGTGCCGTCGCACCTGGTGTAGTCCCGGTCCGCTTCGAAGTCGGGTTGGGCCGGGACCCGGGTCAGCTCGGCCCGGCCGCCCGGGGCCAGCCGCAGGACCGCCCCGTGGTCTCCGCGCCAGTCCCCGGCGAGCTGCCCGGCGGAGAGCGCGGGGGGCTCGTAGTCGTCGGCCAGGGCCGCCACGCCCAGCCCGCCGACGGCGAAGAGGACGACGCAGACACCGGCCATGCGGAACCAGAGCCTCCACCCGCCCCACGCCCGTCGGCACAGTGGGGCGAGGAACAGCACGGGCAGGACCCCGGCACCCGCGAACCACGGCAGCGTGTCGCGGAGCGACCAGTCCCACACCCCGTGCCCCAACCCGGCCCAGCCCACTCCGACCAGCACGGACATCCCCACGTGCCACGCCCATGCGGGACCGCGCAGGCGGCGCGTGAGGAGACGGGCCAGCGTCGCCGCGGGCATGACCTGCACGCTGGAGTGCACGACTCCGAGGAGCGGCAGGATCAGCGGGACGCAGAGGACACCGAAGGCGCCCCCGCCGCGCCCGTAGTCGTCCTGCCCCGCCCCCACGAAGAACAACCACGCCAGCCACACCAGCGGCAGTTGCGTCGCGCACAGCGCCGCCGCCACGTTCCACTCGTCGTTCGACCACGTCGGGCGCCCGCGTCCGGCCACCGCCGGCCCTGTTCCCCACCCCATGCCCCGGGAGCCTACGACTCGCTCAGGACAGGACGGCCACCGGAGCAGGCCGCCGTCGGATCACCAGGGCCATCAGGGCCGCCGCCGCGCACAGGGCGCCGGAGGCGATCCACACCACGTCGTAGGAGCCGAAGTGGTCGCGGGCGACGCCGCCGAGGAAGGCGACGAGGGCGGCGCCCACCTGGTGGGAGGCCAGCACCCAGCCGAAAACGATCGCGCTGTCGTCGCCGTAGTGCTCGCGGCACAGGGCGAGGGTGGGCGGGACGGTGGCGACCCAGTCGAGGCCGTAGAAGACGATGAAGAAGACCATCGGCGGGTGGACGCTCGGCGCGAGCAGCATGGGGAGGAAGAGGAGGGAGACGCCGCGCAGGGCGTAGTAGACGGCGAGCAGGCGGCGCGGTTCGAAGCGGTCGGTGAACCAGCCGGAGGCGATCGTGCCGACCACGTCGAACACGCCGATGACGGCGAGCAGCGAGGCGGCGGCGGTGATCGGCATGCCGTGGTCGTGGGCGGCGGGCACGAAGTGGGTCTGGATCAGGCCGTTGGTGGAGGCGCCGCAGATCGCGAAGGTGCCGGCCAGCAGCCAGAACGGGCCGGTGCGGACGGCGGAGAACAGCACCGTGAGGGCGCGGCGGGCGGCGCCGGGGACGGGCGCGGGCTTGGGCACGAACTCCCGTGCGCCGTACGGCTTTTGACCGACGTCGGCCGGGTGGTCGCGCAGGAGGAGCCAGACGAAGGGGACGACGGCCAGGGCGGCCAGCGCGACGGTGACGGCCGCCGGGCGCCAGTCGTACGTCTCGACGATCCAGGACAGCAGCGGCAGGAAGATCAGCTGTCCGGAGGCGGAGGCGGCGGTGAGGACGCCGGTGACCAGGCCGCGCCGCTCGGTGAACCAGCGGTTGGTGACGGTGGCGGCGAAGGCCAGGGCCATCGAGCCGGAGCCGAGGCCGACCAGCAGGCCCCAGCACAGGATGAGCTGCCAGGCGGAGTCCATCCACACGGTCAGGCCCGAGCCGAGCGCGATCACCAGCAGGGCGACGGCCACCACCCGCCGGATGCCGAAGCGGTCCATCAGCGCGGCGGCGAACGGCGCGGTCAGCCCGTACAGCGCGAGGTTGACCGAGACGGCGGCGCCGATCGTGCCGCGCGACCAGCCGAACTCCTGGTGGAGCGGGTCGATGAGGATGCCGGGCAGCGAGCGGAAGGCGGCGGCTCCGATGATCGTCACGAAGGTGACGGCGGCGACCCACCAGGCGCGGTGCACGCGCCGGCGGCGGGCCGGCTCCCGCATGTCCTCGGGTCCTGCGGTGGTGTCGGTTGTCTGGGTCACGTCGGAGAGTCTCCGCAACGGCTTCCGTCCGAGCGAGTGGCCCGAAGGACAGCGTTCGCTAGGATCGGGCCATGGCCTCCGACACCCCCGCCCCCGCGGACCGCCCGCACCGGGTCGCCGTCCTCGCCCTCGACGGCGTGCTCCCCTTCGAGCTGGGCATCGCGCAGCGCATCTTCGGCCTCGCCCGCGACGAGCACAAGCGCCCGCTGTACGAGGTCGTGACCTGCTCGGTCCGCCCGCCGGGCCCGGTCGCCACGGACGCCGACTTCGAGATCCTGGTCGGCAACGGCCCCGAGGCCCTGGCCACCGCCGACACCGTTGTGATCCCCGCCTCCTACGAGCTGGGCCCCGTCTACGAACAGGGCGTGCTGACCGGGGAGCTGGCCGCCGCGCTGGCCCTCGTGCGGCCCGGCACCCGGCTGGTGGCGATCTGCACGGGCGGGTTCGTGCTGGCCGCCGCCGGGTGTCTGGACGGCCGCCCGGCGACCACGCACTGGGCCTCCGCCGAGCACTTCCAGCGACTGTTCCCGAAGGTGCGGGTGGACGCCGACGTGCTGTTCGTCGACGACGGCGACGTCCTCACCTCGGCCGGGGTCGCGGCCGGGATCGACCTGTGCGTGCACATCGTGCGCCGGGACCACGGCACCGCCGTCGCCAACGAGGTGGCCCGGCGCACCGTCGTACCGCCGCACCGGGACGGCGGGCAGGCGCAGTACATCGAGCGGCCGGTGCCCGATCCGCAGCAGTCGTCCACGACGGCCGCCCGCGCCTGGGCGCTCGGCCGCCTGCACGAGCCGATCCAGCTGCGGGACATGGCCGCCCAGGAGTCGATGTCGGTCCGCACCTTCACCCGGCGTTTCCGCGAGGAGGTCGGCGTCAGTCCGGGCCAGTGGCTCACCCGGCAGCGGGTCGAACGGGCCCGGCACCTGCTGGAATCCACCGCGCTCTCGGTCGACCAGGTCGCCCAGGAGGCCGGGTTCGGCACCGCCCAGTCGATGCGGCAGCACTTGCAGGCCGCGCTCGGGGTCACACCGACCGGATACCGGCGGACCTTCCGCGCGGAGTTGTCCACAGCCTGTGGATGACGGGCGGGACCGGTCCCGCAGTCGTCGGCCGGCGGCGCGGCGTTGTCCGCCCCGAGCACGGCATCGCGCGCCGCCACCCGACTCCGGCGCTCCCGCCCGGCTCCCGTCGCCCCCGAGGGAACCGCCGCCGACACGACCCACGCTCGCCGAGGGCTCCGTCACCGAGCCCTCGTCGTCCCCTCGCGGCGAATCGTTGCCTACAAGCGTGAGGAAGCGGTCACGATCCGTCAACCGGCGGGGAGGTTTCAGCACTTGTGTCCCGTTTCACCGGGGACGCGCACGGAAGCACACCCCGGCGCACGGCCGTTACACCACTTCGTACGCGAATCCCTCGTACGCCACCGCGCCGCCGCCGCTCCCGCAGGCCGGCGGGGTCTCCTCGCCCGCGGCGCACCGGTCCAGTTCGCACCAGATGCGCTTGCCGGTGCCCTCCCGGCTCCAGCCCCAGCGGTCGGCGAGGCCGTCCACGAGGGCGAGGCCCCGGCCGCCCGTCGCCTCACCGCCCGCGCAACGGGGCACGGGGGCCCGGTCGCTGGCGTCGTCCACTTCGAGGCGGACGGTGGCCTCCTCGGTCTCCTCGGTCACCGCACCCGGCAGCACCAGCCGCAGCACCGCCGAACGCCCGGTGTGCACCACGGCGTTGGTGACGAGTTCGGAGACGAGCAGGACCAGCGTCTCGGCGAGTGGTTCATCGGCCCGTATCCCCGATCCGGCGAGCCGGGAACGCGCCCACCGCCGGGCACGCCCCACTTCCGAGGGGTCTGGACGGACCTCCAGCTGCACTTGAAGCACCTGCACCGCTCACACCATCCGAACCGGCGGACACAAAGGCTCGCGCCTCATGAGGGCCACGATCGTAGCCATTTCCAGCATGGCCAGAACAACGGCCGGGGCAGGGATCACGGAACGTGCATCCCTTGTGGGCCAGCATGGTTGACGTACAGTCACGCCAACAAGCGCTTCGGGCATATTCCAGCGCGAAGGAGTACGCGTGCGGCATACTGTGCGACGCACATTCCGGGGAGTCGAACAGGCGGCGGCCGACGGCCCGCGCACCCTGCGGGGCAGGGCGCACACCGCCGGTTCCGGAGCCGCCCCAGGGGCAACTCCGGCACGGCTGGCGCTCGGGAGCACTCGCATCCCACACAAGGTACCGGAGTGTGGCACCGACTCCGGGCCGTAACGGCCGACTCGGCGGACACGACCGGGTATCAACGCTGCGTGACGCCGTTCTGCCACGATCCGCGACACCGGGGCGCACGGTGCTGCGGGACGCGTCACCCCGGCACGCGTCACCCGGGCACGCGTCACTCGGGCACGCCTTACCAGCGCACGCCTTACCCGGCTCGCGTCACTCGGGCACGGTGAAGTAGCGGGCGAAGGCCGGGACGATCTCCGCCTCCCCCACCTTGCCGTCGCCGTCCGTGTCGAGCGCGGCGGCGGCCGACCGGGCGAGGTCCTCCGGCACGCCGAACGCGGTCAGCGCCCGCGCGGTGTCCGCGACGGTGGCCGCCCCGTCACCGTCGGTGTCGGCGACGTCGAGGGCGGCGTGCAGGAAGGGGCGGGCGATCTCGGCGAAGCGGTCCGGCTTGTCCCGCAGCCGCTTGACCGCTCCGGTGACGAATTCCGCACGGGTGATGCGCTGGTCGCCGTCCCGGTCGGCGATGCCGGCCAGACCCTGCCAGAGCGCCTCGGCACCGCCGTACAGGGACTGGCCCTTGTCGGAGCGGGCGGCGACGCCGAACTCGGCGAGCAGGGCCTTGGCCGCCCCGCTGAAGTCGGAACGGTCGATGTGGCCGTTGCCGTCCTGGTCGAAGGTGGTGAACCGCGCGGCGATCCTGCGCTCGTACTCGCTGTTGACCATGGTTCTCTCCGGCCGCCTCACGTCGGTGTTCGGGGGTACGTCCCGCCGGGAGCGTACGCCGTCGGGCGGCCTGCGCGGACCCGGGCGGTCTACGCGGACAGGGGCCGCGGCTCGTCGCCGGTCGCCGAGGCCAGGTCGGGGTGGCAGTCGAAGAGCCGGCGCACCCCGAGCGCGCCGAGGACCCGGTTGACGTGGGAGCCGTCGACGGCGCCCTGGGCGGGCAGTATCAGGCGCAGCCTGCCCTGGCAGGAGCGGATGAGCCGCCGGGACGCGATGAGGACGCCGACCCCGCTGGAATCGCAGAACAGCACGTCGGAGAGGTCCAGGACGAGGCTGTGCCGCCCCTCGGCCACCTCGTCGTGCACGCGCTGCCGCAGCACCGGTGACGTCACCAGGTCCAGTTCGCCCGACACCTGGAGCACGGCCCACTGGCCCCGCTCGCCGCCGGTCACGTTGAACGTCACCACCATGCCCTTCATTCGCCGGAACGTCTGGAACCTTCGGATTCACCCGAAACGGAAGCCATGCCTACGCTTCTTGGCGGCGCGCCTGCCCACCGGCCGTTCCCGCAAACGCCGCGGCGGAAACGGGGACCGGTCGGAAGTGGCTTGTTTCAGACGGTTTCGATCCTGTTCGATCGAATTCGGTCGCACGATAGAGGGTAGTGGAGGCACATATCACCTCCGGCCGGCCGGGGGCGCGCATTGGAACAAAGGGGCGTGCGCTGTCGGACGTGCCGACTACATTCGGGGAGAGGGCGGCCGCAGGCTGGGACCGAGGAGGGGGTGGAGGGACCGCATGGCGAAGAGGGACGCACCACTGCGCTGGGACCGCAAGATGCAGCAGCGGCTCGCACGCGGCGAGGCCGCCGCCCTGGGCGAGCTGTACGACCGGTTCGCCTCGCTGGTGCACGGTCTGGCGCACCGCGTGCTCGACGACGAGCGGGCCGCCGACCACCTCACGCGCGACGTCTTCGCGCACGTCTGGGAGCACCCCGACGCCTACGATCCCCGGCAGGGCCCGCTGCGCACCTGGATCGCCACGCTCACCCACCGTTTCGCCGTCCAGCGGCTGCGCGCCACCGAGACCGCGGCCCTCGTCCGGGGCGGTCCGGGCACCGCGGAGGAGCTGGAGACCAAGGTGCGGCACGCCTCGGTCGCCGCCCGCGCCGACTACATCGTCCAGTCCATGCCGGCTCCGCTGCGCGCCGCACTGGAGCTGGCCTATTTCCAGCGCCGTGACTACCGCCAGACCGCCGCCGACCTCGGCGTCACGGAGGACGAGGCCCGCCGCCGCCTCCGCCTGGGCCTCCAGTTGCTGTCCACGGCCCGCGACGCCGGCACCGCCCCGCACCCGCCCGGGGCTCCGCCCGAGTACGGGGGTGCGGCATGAAGGAGTACGACGAGGACGACGGGCACGGCACACACGACGGGCACGGCGGACGCGGCGGACACGACCGGTACGGGGACGACGCGGCGGGCCCCGGCACCGGGGCGCGGATTCCGCCGCCCCGTGCCTCCGTCGAGGACGGCGGGCGCGCGCTGCCCGAGGCGGCGCCGGTCGTGTTGGATCACCAGGT
Source organism: Streptomyces sp. CS113 (assembly GCF_002188365.1). NCBI lineage: Bacteria > Bacillati > Actinomycetota > Actinomycetes > Kitasatosporales > Streptomycetaceae > Streptomyces > Streptomyces sp. CS113. The sequence continues at coordinate 4,907,764 of NZ_KZ195574.1, read as the reverse complement.
GCTGACGTCGCTGCTGGGCGCGTGGGCGCTGGCCGCCTGCTCGGCGCAGGAGGCGGCGGCCGTCGAGGACCATCTCGGGCAGTGCGAGGCCTGCGCCGAGGAGGCGCTGCGGCTGCGCGAGGCCGTCACGCTGCTCCAGCGCCCGGAGAGCCTCGATCTGGACCCCGCCCTGCGCACCCGGGTCCTGGAGGGGTGCCTGGAGCGGCGCCCGCCCCGCATCCCGGTGCCCGAGTGGGCCGCGCCCTACGACGCCGAGACGGCCCGCCTCGACGCGCTGCTCCAGGACTTCGGGGACGCCGAGTGGCACGCCCCGGTCCGGCTGCGCTGGTTCGACGGCGACGACACCGCGAGCCGCCGTACCACCGTCGCCGGGGTCATCGCCCACCTGCTCACGGTCGACGGCACGGTCGCCGTCCCCCTGGGCCTCGACGACCCGCTGGGGGACATCACCGCGCCCACCCGGACACCGGCCGCCCGCACCGAGGCGTACTGGCGGGCCTCGCACTACCCGCCGACCCGGGCGGTGCGGGCGCCCTGGCGGGCGCAGAGCCACAGCATCGTCCGGACGGTGGCGTTCACCGGCGACGCGGGCGGGATGCCGGTCTCGTACGGCGACTTCGAGCTGCCGTTGCGGGACGCGATGCTGGACCGGGCGTTCGAGTGCTGGGTGCACGCGGAGGACATCGCCGAGGCGGTGGACTATCCGTACGAGCCGCCGTCCGCGCGCCATCTCAACGGCATGATCGACCTCGCGGCCCGGATGCTGCCGGGTGTCCTCGCGGCCCGCCGCCGGGCCGGTCTGGCCGCGCCCGGCGACCGCCCGCACCTGGTCGCCGCGGGCGAGCCGGGACGGAGCCTGCGGCTGGAGATCGAGGGTTCGGGCGGCGGCGAGTGGCTCATCCCGCTGGACTCCCCGGGCGCGGTGGGCTCCGCCGACCACGAGGTGGCCCATGTCGCCCTGGACGGTGTGGAGTTCTGCCGGCTGGCGGCGGGCCATGTGCCTCCGGCGGAGGCGGCTGCGGGTCAGGTCGGGGACCGGGAGGCGATCCGGGACGTGCTGTTCGCTGCGGCGAGCTTGAGCCGGTTGTAGGGGGCGCCTGCGGAAGCGCGGGCGGCTGCGGAAACGCGGGCGGCTGCGGATGGTGGGTGGTTGCTCGCGCAGTCGCCCGCGAACCCGAACCCCCGTCCCGCTAGGCGAACACCACCGTCCGGCGGCCGTTGAGCAGAATCCTCCGCTCCGCATGCCACTTCACGGCCCGCGCCAGCGCCTGGCACTCCACGTCCCGCCCGACCGCCACCAGCTGGTCCGGCGTGACGTCGTGGCCGACGCGCTCGACCTCCTGCTCGATGATCGGCCCCTCGTCGAGGTCGGCCGTCACATAGTGCGCGGTCGCACCGATCAGCTTCACGCCCCGCGCGTGCGCCTGGTGGTACGGCTTCGCGCCCTTGAAGCTCGGCAGGAAGGAGTGGTGGATGTTGATGATCCGGCCGCTGAGCGCCTTGCACAGGTCGTCCGAGAGGACCTGCATGTAGCGGGCCAGGACGACCAGTTCGACGTTCTCCTCGCGCACGATCTCCAGGACCCGGGCCTCGGCCTCCGGCTTGGTGTCCTTCGTCACGGGGATGTGATGGAAGGGGATGTCGTAGGACCCCACCAGTTCCGCGAAGTCGGTGTGGTTGGACACCACGGCGGCGATCTCCACGGGCAGCGCGCCGATCCGGGCGCGGAAGAGCAGGTCGTTGAGGCAGTGCCCGAACCTGCTCACCATGAGCACGATGCGCATCTTCGCGTCGGCCCGGTTGATCTGCCAGTCCATGTGGAAGGCGTCGCCGATCGCGGTGAAGCTGGCGCGCAGCTTGTCCACGGTCACCGGCTCACCGGCCGAGAAGTGGACCCGCATGAAGAACAGACCCGTGTCGTGGTCCCCGAACTGCTGGCTGTCCTCGATGTTGCAGCCGGTCATGAACAGGTAGCTCGAGACGGCGTGCACGATGCCCTGCTTGTCGGGGCAGGACAGGGTGAGGACGTACTGGTCGGCCGGGGCGTCGGCCGAGGGGACGGCGGCGGAGGACTGCGCGTTCATGCAGCACAGGGTCCCATATCCGGCCCCCCGGACCGCGTGCCGTCCCGTCAGGCGGACCGGGTCAGGATGTGCAGCACCTCGAGCGTGCGCGGCTCCGCCTCCGGGTCCTCGCCGTCACTGGTGGCCAGCCGTACGTGCGCGTCGCGCGCCGCCCGCACCGCCTCCGGCCAGTCCGCGTGCTCCAGGTACGCGGTCACCGGCGCGTCCGGTCCCACCTGGTGCATGATCCGCAGGACCCGCAGCACGGCGGTGTCGACCAGCGCCGCCTCCTGCGAGTCGCGGAAGACCGTGCCCACGTACTTCTCGGCCGACCAGTGGTCCAGCCAGGTGTCCTCCACCAGGCGGTACACGGCGTCGGTGACGTCCCCGTAGCCGTCGACGCCGGCCAGCCAGACGTCCCGCTGGAAGGCGGGGGCGGAGAGCATGTGCAGCGCGGAGCGCACCTGACTGCGCCAGCGCCACCACGGCATGTCGTTGAGTGGCATGCCGCCCATGGTGGAGGAGCGACGGCCGCGACGGGAAGAGTTCTCCGAACCTTGCACGATCGTCGATCCTACGTTCCTCCGTCCCGCCTCCCCGCGGCGCCCGCAATTCACCTCGGCGTCACCACGCGTTGACCGCAGGTCACTCCCAGGTTGGCCCCGTGACGGAATCGTGCGGGTACATGACCGGCAGGCGACCCATCCGCAGCACTCTCCCCGGCGGCCTCCGCGGCCGTTCCCGGGCCACCCGCACCGGCGTCCTGTCCGCGGGCGCGCTGGTGGCGTGCGCGTCACTCGCCGCCGGCTGCGGGGTCGTCCCCGGTGCCACGGGGGGCTCCGGGGGCGACGGCCCGATCACCGTCATGACCTGGGCGCCGCAGGACACCGGCGCGACCAACAAGCCCGGCATGCCCGCCCTCGCCCAGGCCTACGCCCGCTGGGTCAACTCCCAGGGCGGCCTCGACGGCCGCAAGCTCAACGTGCTGACCTGCAACGACCACAACGACAGGGTGGCCGCCGCGAAGTGCGCCCGCCGTGCCGTCAAGGAGAACGCGGTCGCCGTCGTGGGCTCCTACAGCCAGTACGCCGACTCGTTCTTCCCCGTCCTCGAGGGCGCCCGCATCCCGTACATCGGCGGCTACGGCCTCACCAACACGGAGTTCACCAGTCCGCTGTCGTACCCGGTCAACGGGGGCCAGCCGGCGCTGCTCGCGGGGCTCGGCAGCGCGCTCGCCGATGCCTGCGGGCCGGTGACGCTGGTCCGCCCCGACACGATCGCGGGCGACCAGCTGCCCGCGCTGCTGGACTCGGGGCTGAGCTCCGGCGGGCACGAGCGGGCCCACGACCAGCGGGCGGCGGAGGACGCCACCTCGTACGACGACCAGTCCGGGCGGGCGCTGGCGCGGGAGGGCACCGGCCGGGGCGAGCCGGGCTGCGTGGTGCCCGTCCTCGGGGACCGGACCGGCACCTTCATGGACTCCTTCCGGCGCGCGAGCGAGGACCACCCCGACGTGCGGACCGCGACCGTGCTCGGCAGTGTCGACCAGACGACGATCAACGCGAGCGGCGGGGCCGCCGGGCCCTACGAGGGGGCGTACGTCACCGGCTGGTACCCGTCGGTGGGCGACCCGGCCTGGGACGGGCTGAAGAAGCTGATCAAGGAGCAGGCGTTCGGGAACAACGACGTCGACGCGGCCGACGCCGGGGTGCAGACGACCTGGATCGCGTACACCGTGCTCAAGAAGGTCGTCGAGTCGCTCGGCGACGGCGAGGTGAGCGCCGACACCGTACGCCGGGCCCTCGACGACGGACTCCAGGTGGGCACGGGCGGGCTCACCCCCGACCTGCGGTGGACGTTCGCCGACAAGCTGGCCTCGGTCGGCTTCCCGCGCCTGGTCAACGCCGACGTCACCCTCCAGGTCGTCCGGGACGGCCGCCTGGTCTCGGCCCGCCGGGGCGCGGTGGACACCACCCGCACCCTGCAGAACGCGGACGTGGCCTAGGGCCTGTCTGACGGCGGACGTGGCCCGGGGCCCGGCCGGCCGCCGGGGGGCCGGACCCCGCGGCGCAGGCTCAGAGCTGGGTCGGCTGGCGTTCGGTCAGGCCGTACTTGGCGGCGATGGCGTTCCAGAGCTTGGCGGCCTTGGCCTTCTCCTTGCTGGCCGTGCCGCTCTCCCGGTTGGCCGCCGAGGGCTGGGTGGCGGCCTTGCCCTTCTTGCAGCCCTTCTTGCCGGCCGTCCGGTCGGCCCAGGCCGCGTAGTGGTTGTCGGCCGACGCGGAGGCCTGCCACGCCTTGTTGAGCGCGGTGGTCAGCTCCGTGTGCCCGGGCAGCTTGTCCACGGACAGCTTGGCGAGGCTGTCGACCAGCCCGGTGCGCTGCTTGGCGGCCTCGCGCAGGTCCTTGGCCGCCTGGGACAGGTTGTCGCAGGTCTTCACGTCGCCCACGGCGTTGATCACCGTGGTGCGGCCGGTGCCGCTGTCGGCGAGCAGCTTGTCCAGCTCGACGGCCTGCTGCCGGGCCGGGTCGACGGACGGCGAGGCCGGGGCGGACGCGGACTCGGAGGCGGGGGCCGTGGCGGACACCGTCTGGTTGCCGCCCTTGTCCTCGTCCTCTCCCCCGCCGGCCATCATCGCGCCGGCGCCGACCCCGACGACGACGATGCCCACGCCGACGGCCGCGAGGAGCGGCAGCCGGGAGCCGGAGCGGCCGCCGCGGCCGCCGCCGTCGTCGTTCCCGCGCCGCCTGCCGCCGCCACCGCCGCCGCCCGGGCCCTGCGGGACGTACCCGGGCCGGCCGGACGGGTACGGCGCCTGCGGCTCGTCGAAGCGGGGCATCTGCTGGGTGGCCGAGGCCGGGCCGTCGGCACCGGGAGCGCCGCGGAAGAGGTTGTCGAACTCGGCGGGCGGCTGACGCCCCTCGTCGGTGCCGGGTGCGGCGCCGAACGGGGCGCCGGCGGGGCCGCCGGGCACGGGCGCGATGTACTGCGTGGCCTCGGCGTCGGGGTGCGGCGCGGGTGCGGCGGGCGGGGGCTGGTGCCCGGCCGCGGGCTGCGCGGCGTAGTGCGGAGCCTGGCCGAGGTACTGCGTCGACTCCGCGGCGTGCGGCTGCGCGGGTCTCTCCGGAGGCAGCGCGCCCGGCCCCGCGGGCGGAACCGGCGGCAGGTACTGGGTGGCCCCCTCGTCGGCGGGCGGTCCGGCCGGCGGTATGTGCGGTATGTACTGGGTCGCGCCCTCGTCGGCGGGCGGCAGCGGCGCGACACCCCCGCCGTGCTGCGGATACTGCGGGGGCTGGTGGTGCTGGGGCTGGTGATGCTGCGGTTGGTGGTGCTGGGGCTGGTGGTGCTGGGGCTGCTGGTGCCCGTACGGCGGCTGCGCGCCGTAGGACTGGTCGCCGACCGGTGCCCCGTACGACGACGGCTGCGCGCCCTCCGGCGGCAGCGGGCCGGGGCCGGCCTGCGGCGGCAGGGCGCCGGGGGCCGGTGCCGGGGTGCCCTGCGCGGGCGGCCAGGCCTGCGTCGACGGCGGAGCGGACTGCTGCGGGGTCTCCGCGGCGCCCCACGGCTCGGCGCCGGGCGGGGTGGGCCAGCCCTGGCCGGAGGACGGGCTCTGCTGCTGGTCGGGGCCCCAGGGCCGGTCCCAGGCCTGGCCGCCGGGCGGCGCCGAGGCGGGCGCCGGGCCACCGGCCTGCGGGCCGACGGGAGCACCGGCCAGACCGGGCAGCAAGGGCTCGCCGCCGTCCGAGGGCAGCACGATGCCTTCGCGCGCTTGCCGCGGCGAGGGCTCCTCGCCCTGTCCACTCTGCGTCACCGGGACTCCTACGAATGGGGGACCTTCGGAATCGTCGGCTCACGCTACCGGGTCCCCCGAGCCCACTGCCACGCCGCCCGGGGCGTCAACTCCTTCCCTGTGACAGCAGTAACAAAACCAGGCCGCGGTGCGCTGTTGATGTCCATGCCCGCTCACCGCGGCGGAGTTTCACGCGTGTTCACTCATCCGCGCCCCGTCCGTTCACGCGGCGGCCTGGAGGTCGAGCCGGGCACCGAACTCCCTGACCACGGCTTCCTCCCGGTACGGCTCGAGGCGGGCCTGGAAGTCGTCCAGGTACTCGGCGCCCCGGTTCGAGCGCAGCGTCTCCAGCAGTTCCACCGCCTTCGTCGCCGTGTGGCAGGCCTGTTCGATCTCCCGCTGCTGCACCTGCGCCGTGGCCAACAGCACATGGCCGATGGCCCGCCTGCGCGCCCGTGACGCGGGGTGCCCGTCCAGGGACTGCCGGGCGTAGCGGGCGGCCGCGTCCGCCTGGCCGAGGTCGCGGTGACAGTGCGCCAACTCGTCGGCGAGATAGGCCTCGTCGAAGTGGCTGATCCACACCGGGTCGTCGCCGGAGGCCGGATCGGCCGACTCCATCGCGCCGACCGCCCGCCCGGCCGCCTCGTGGGCGGCGCGCACGTCGCCGAGGAGCGCGTGCCCGCGGGCCTCGGCGGCGTGGAACATCGCCTCCGCGCGCGGCGTCACCCGCCCCCGTGCGCCCTCCTGCGCGGCCCGCGCCAACTGGGCGATCTCACGCGGGTTTCCGAGCTGCGCGGCGAGGTGGCTCATGGAGGCGGCCAGGACGTATCCGCCGTAGCCGCGGTCCCCGGCCGCCTGGGCGAGCCGCAGCGACTGGATGTAGTACCGCTGGGCGAGGCCCGGTTGGCCGGTGTCGACGGCCATGTATCCGGCCAGTTCGGTCAGGCGCGCGACCGTGGCGAACAGGTCCCGGCCGACCGCCTCCCGGTAGGAGCCGGCCAGCAGTCCCGAGACGACGCTGTTCAGGTAGTGCACGAGGACGGGCCGCACGTGCCCGCTGCCGTACTGGTGGTCCAGGTCCACCAGGGCCTGCGTCATCGCCCGTACGGCGGCCACGTCGGACTGGCCCACCCGCGGCCCGGCCGATCGCGACACCTGCGGGTCGGGGGCGGAAATCAGCCAGTCCCGGCTGGGCTCGACGAGTGCGGAGGCCGCGACGGAGGACCCGGACAGGAAGTCCCGGCGCCCCACGTCGCTGCGCCACAGCTCGCAGACCTGCTCGATGGCCCCCAGTACCGTCGGCGAGAACTGGAGGCCGACGCCGGACGCGAGGTTCTTGCCGTTGGCCATGCCGATCTCGTCGATCGTGACCGTGCGGCCGAGCTTGCGTCCGAGCGCCTCGGCGATGATCGCCGGTGCCCGGCCCCGCGGTTGCTGGCCGCGCAGCCAGCGGGCCACGGAGGTCTTGTCGTACCGCAGGTCGAGACCGTGCTCGACCCCGCACACGTTGACCCGGCGGGCGAGGCCCGCGTTCGAGCAGCCCGCTTCCTGAATGAGCGCTTGCAGTCGTTCGTTCGGCTGCCGCGCGACGAGAGGCCTTGCGGCCATGGCGTAACCCCCATGCGGTCTCATGCGGTCTCGATGCTGTCCCGGCGGATCGTTGGACGAGAAGCGACGGATCCGGCCGTGAAGATCAATGCCCAGTCGATGTGCCGACAATGCGAGACTTGCGAAGCTTGCGATGCTTACGAGGATTGCCGGGGTAACGGCCGGTGCCGGCCCCAGTGCTGGCTACCCAGCTCCCGCGGTGAATCCTCCTGCGCGCCCCCAGGTATGCACCCATGCGCCCCGAATGCGGCGCCGACGCACCTCCCCGGCGCGCACGGCGCCCGTAACCCCCGGTGGGCACGGGAGTTGAGATCCACGTGGAAGAGACCATCCCCGGCACCGAAGCCGCCCAGATCCCGCAGCAGCGCGGCACCTCGCTGCTGGAGACCGCCGTTCGCTACGCCGAGGAGCGTCACTGGGACGTGTTTCCCGGCACCTGGCTGGTGCCCGTCGACGGGGCGCAGCGCTGCTCCTGCGGCGACCCGGCGTGCGCCGCCCCGGGCGCGCACCCGGCGCGCGAGGACTGGGCGGCGCAGGCGACGGGCAGCGCGACCGGCGCCCGGCGGATGTGGCAGAAGCAGCAGACGGCGTCGATCCTGCTGCCCACGGGGCGGACGTTCGACGCGATCGACGTGCCCGAGACCGCCGGGTTCCTGGCGCTGGCGCGGATGCAGCGGATGGAGCTGACGCTGGGGCCGGTGACGCTGGCGCCGGACCGGCGGATGCGGTTCTTCGTTCTTCCCGGGGCCGGGGTGAAGGTGCCGGACCTGGTGCGGCGGTTGGGGTGGGCGCCCCGGGTCTTGGACCTGGGCGTGCTCGGGGAGGGCTCGTACGTGGCGGCGCCGCCGACGCGGTTCGGGTCGTGGGGTGCGGTGCAGTGGGCCTGCCGGCCGACCGCGGTGAATCGGTGGTTGCCGGATGTGGAGGAGTTGATCTCGCCGTTGGCGTATGCGTGCGGGCGGGATCGTTAGGGGCGCCTATTCACGTGCCGGGTGCTGTGATTCGGCGGGTACCGGCCGAGCGTGGCTTGTCGCGCAGTTCCCCGCGCCCCTTTACCGGCGTTGCTCCCCCGTAGGCTTCAACTCGACGGAGGGAGATGTGGTGAGTAGCAGCGCGGTGCGGGTTCAGGGGCTCTGGAAGCGGTTCGGGCAGCAGGTGGCCGTGGGTGGGATCGATCTGGAGCTGCCGGCCGGGAAGTTCATCGGGCTGGTCGGGCCCAACGGGGCCGGGAAGACCACCACGCTCTCCATGGTGACCGGGCTGCTGCGGCCGGACCAGGGGTCGGTCGAGGTCGTGGGGCACGACGTGTGGCGCGATCCGGTCGAGGTGAAGGCCAGGATCGGGGTGCTGCCCGAGGGGCTGCGGCTGTTCGAGCGGCTGTCGGGGCGGGAACTGCTCGGCTACACCGGCCGGTTGCGCGGGCTGCCCGGCGAGGAGGTCGACAAGCGGGCCACCCAGCTGCTGGACGTACTCGACCTGGCGGGGGCCCAGCACAAGCTGGTCGTCGACTACTCGACCGGCATGCGCAAGAAGATCGGGCTCGCCGCCGCGCTGCTGCACAACCCCGAAGTGCTCTTCCTGGACGAGCCGTTCGAGGGCGTCGACCCGGTCTCCGCGCAGACCATCCGGGGCGTCCTGGAGCGCTACACCGCCTCCGGCGCCACCGTCGTCTTCTCCTCCCACGTCATGGAGCTGGTGGAGTCGCTGTGCGACTGGGTGGCCGTCATGGCGGCGGGCCGCATCCGTGCCACCGGGACGCTCGCCGAGGTGCGCGGCGAGGCGGCCTCGTTGCAGGAGGCGTTCCTCGAACTCGTCGGTGCGCAGGGCCGGAACGCCGGGTCGGACCTGGACTGGCTGGGCGGCGGGTCCCGATGAGCGCGCCGACCACACCGGCCGCGCCGGTCCCGTCCGGCTCGCCGGGCTCACCGGCCCCGTCCGGCGCGTCCATCACGCCCGTCTTCGTACGGCTGAAGCTGTCGCTCCTGCGCAACGGGCTGCGGCAGTCCGGCGGGCGGCGGGCCGCCTACCTCGCCTCCCTCGTCGTCGTGCTGCTCTTCGCCGCGCTCCAGCTGATCGGCCTGATCGCCCTGCGCGGGTACGCGCACGCGGACTCGCTGGGCGTCCTGCTCGCCGCGGTGCTCGCCCTGGGCTGGGCGGTGATGCCGCTGTTCTTCCCCGGCGGCGACGAGACGCTCGACCCGACCCGGCTGGTGATGCTGCCGCTGCGGCCCGGTCCCCTGGTGCGGGCCCTGCTCACGTCCTCGCTGGTGGGCATCGGGCCGCTGTTCACGCTCTGCGTGTTCGCCGGCTCGGTGGTCGCGGTCGCGCACGGCGGGGCGGCGTACGCCGTCGGGGTCGTCGGCGCGGTCCTCGCCCTGCTGGTGTGCGTGACCCTGGCGCGGGCCGTCGCCGCCGCCAACGTACGGCTGCTGACCAGCCGCAAGGGCCGCGATCTCGCGGTGCTGAGCGGGCTGGTCGTCGCGGTCGGCGCGCAGCTGGTCAACTTCGGTGCGCAGCGGCTGGGATCGTCGGGGCTGGGCGAGCTGGACCCGGTGGCCGACGTGGTGCGCTGGGTGCCGCCCGCGTCGGCGGTCGGCGCGATGGACGCGGCGAGCGACGGGTCGTACGGCGTCGCACTGGCCCAGCTGGCGCTGACGGCCGCGGCGCTGGGGCTGCTGCTGCGGGTGTGGGCCCGCCACCTGACGCGGCTGATGACGACGCCCGACGGCTCCACGCTCCAGGGCGACGCCAAGGCGGTGCGCGAGCGCGGCCCGGCCGGGCCCGCCCGGTGGCTGCCCGCCGGCCGTACGGGCACCACCATGGAGCGGACCCTGCGCTATGTGTGGCGCGACCCGAAGACCAAGGCGGCGTGGGTGACGTCGCTGGCCATCGGTCTGATCGTGCCGGTGTTCAACGCCTGGCAGGGCACCGGCTCGGTCTACTTCGCCTGCTTCGCCGCCGGGATGCTCGGCATCCAGATGTACAACCAGTTCGGGCAGGACACGTCCGCGTTCTGGATGGTCGCGATGACGATCTCCTCGACCCGGGACGCCTACGTCGAGCTGCGGGCCCGCGCGCTGGCGCTGCTGCTGATCACGCTGCCGTACGCCACCCTCGTCACGGTGCTGACCACCGCGATGCTCGACGACTGGCGGACGCTGCCCGAGGCGCTCGGTCTGTCCTTCGCGCTGCTCGGGGCGATGCTGGCGACCGGCGCGTGGACGTCGGCGCGGTTCCCGTACTCCATCCCGCAGGAGGGGTACAAGAACGTCGCGCCCGGTCAGGTCGGGCTGGCCTGGGTGTCCATCTTCGGCGGCATGATCGGCGCGGCGCTGCTGTGCGCGCCGGTCATCGCGCTGACGATCTGGCTGAACGTGAGCGCGGGCGCCGGGGACCTGGGCTGGGTGCTGCTGCCGGTCGGCGCGGTGTACGGCGCGGCGCTGACGCTGCTGGGCCTGCGGCTGGCCGCGCCGCGCACGGCGGACCGGCTGCCGGAGATCCTCACGGCGGTCAGCAAGGGCTGACGAACCGGCCGCCCGGCGACGGGCGGCACACGGTCGGTGAGTGGACACCGCCGACGGTCGCGGCACGGTCGGCGGTCGCGGACCACGGCGGACGGGCGGCACGCCACGGGGCCCGGACGGCAGGCGGCTGCCGCGCGGACAACGGCCAGGCAGGCGGCGGCCGGGCGGGCGCGCAGGTGTCGGACAGCGGGCGGGGCCGTCTGGCGGCCCGCGGGTGTTCAGGAACGGTTCGATCCGCCGTCCGACGGCCCGGGAGCGGGCGGTGCCCGGTCGGCGGCCGGCACCGCCGACGGTCGCGGCACGGTCGGCGGTTGCGGCACGGTCGGCGGTTGCGGACCACGGCGGACGGGCGGCGCGGCGGGCGCGCGCCGCGGCGGGCGGGGGGCGCGCCACGGAGCCCTGACGGCAGGCGGCGGGCGGTCGCTCAAGCGGCGCGAGCGGGCAGGCCGGGGCAGGCCGGCCGGGGCGGGCAGGCGGGCCTCGCCGGTCAGGCGTCCCCGAGGGTGTTCAGGAACGGTTCGATGGCCGTCCGCCACGCCTCCGGCTGGTCGTAGTGGACGAGGTGGCCGGCGTCGGCGACCTCCGCGTACTGGCCGTTCGGCAGGACGCGGACCATCTCCTGGGCCTCGGCGCGGCCCAGCTCGCCGTCGAGGCCGCGCACGACCAGGGTGGGGCAGCGCACCTGGGCCAGCTCCTCCCAGTGGGCGTCGTAGACCCAGGTCTCGCGGGAGCGCAGCATCTGCTCCGGCTCGAAGACGGGGCGCCAGCCGTCCGGGGACTCGGCCATCACCTCGGCGTAGAACTCGCCGCGGGCCCGGTTCGGGCGCTCCACCCACGGGTCGTCCTCGCCGAACCACTTGCGGACGTCGGCGAGCGTGGCGAAGGGGACCGGCCAGGCGCGGAACCATTCGGTCCAGGTGTGCTGGGAGGCGGCGCCGAGGGCGGAGGCCCGCATGTCGCAGATGATCAGACCGCGGACCAGGTCGGGGCGTTTGGCGGCCAGCTGCCAGGCGGTCAGCGCGCCCATGGCGTGGCCGATGAGGACGGCCGGGCCGAGGCCGAGCTGCTCCAGGGCGGCCTCGGCGTCCTCGACGTAGGCGTCCCTGGTGTAGGAGGCCCGCGGGGGCTTGTCGCTGCGGCCGTGGCCGCGCTGGTCGAGGGCGACGGCCCGGTGCCGGGCGGAGAGCCAGCGGGCGGTGGGGGCCCAGTGCGAGGCACGTCCCATCAGGCCGTGCAATAAGAGCACGCCGGGCAGGTCTCCGCCACCGGAAGCCGAGGGGAACGAGGAGGGCGACGGGGACGGGGTCGGGGCCGGGGCGTGCGCCCGGTCGGTCTTGGGAGGGTCGCCGAACTCCCAGGCCGCGAGGCGTACGCCGCCCGCGCCGGTCACGTCGATGCGCCGCGCCATTGGTCCTGGCACCCCCAAGCTCCGCTCGGACCCGCCCGCCCTCGCGAGCCGGGGCCGGTCCTGTGAACCGTGTCCTGCCTGCCGCCGTGCAGGGTACCGATTTTATCGAATACCCATTCGAAAGAGCCGTCCCGCCGAGCAACACCCCTCATTCGAGTGACACCGCTCAGGGATTGATCGCCGCCGCCCAGGGGAGATCTTCAACGGGAGGCGGACCGCTCGGGGAAAACGGTCCGAGGGGATTGACCTTGAGAGCTCGGGGCTCCAGGTCAGCACAGGGGAGGACAGGCCCCGGCGCCACACGGCGCCGGGGCCCTCTCCGTCTCTCCGGCACGCCCCTCCCCCTCTCCGGCCCGGGTGACATCGCTGTCAGCCACGGCCAAGAGCCCCTCACGTCCTCTGCCTCACGCCACAGCCTTGCACGCGCGGCGTCCGACCGCTGCGATTCGGCCCACTGGGACCCGAATCGGACGGGACCCGCGCGTCGGCCCCCCGGGGCGGATCAGCGCTTGGCGACGAACACGTGGGAGGCGGTGTCCGACTCCAGCTCGGCGGCCTCGCCACCGCTGCCCACCAGCACGCCGCCCGCCGACTCGGTCACGCTCACCACCGAACCGGGCTGCACCCCGGCCCGGCGCAGCGTGTACATCAGCTGGGCGTCCGTCTGGATCGGCTCGCCGATACGGCGCACGACGACCGTCTTGCCCTCGATCCCCGGGTCGAGGTCGGCCAGGGACACCATGCCCTCGTCCAGGAACGGGTCGGCCCCGTCCGTCTCGCCCAGCTCCTCCAGGCCCGGGATCGGGTTCCCGTACGGCGACTCGGTCGGGTGCCGCAGCAGCTCCAGCACCCGGCGCTCGACCGCCTCGCTCATCACGTGCTCCCAGCGACACGCCTCCGCGTGCACCTGCTCCCACTCCAGGCCGATCACGTCGACGAGCAGACACTCGGCGAGCCGGTGCTTGCGCATCACGCGGGTGGCCAGCCGCCTGCCCTCCTCGGTCAGCTCCAGATGGCGGTCCGCCGCCACGGACACCAGCCCGTCGCGCTCCATCCGCGCCACCGTCTGGCTGACCGTGGGACCGCTCTGGTCGAGCCGCTCGGCGATCCGGGCGCGCATCGGGACCACACCTTCCTCCTCCAGCTCCAGGATGGTGCGGAGGTACATCTCCGTGGTGTCGATCAGTCCGGACATACATGCCCCTCGGTGAGATTGCCGGAGGCTACGGCCCACCGGCGCGTGCGCTGGCCCTGCACCAATTCTGACGCATACCACCGACAACCGTGCCTCGCCGCGAGAAGTGGGGCCCGGCGCGGTCCGCCCACGGCCTCCGCGCCGGGGTGACGCCGTATTGACACCGCGCTGGTCCAGACCGCACCGTGATCCGCGACGCAGCCACATCGAAGGGGTCCCGCATGAGCGATCACAAGCCGGCCGGCCAGTTCCTCGACGCGGCGATCGACCTTCTGCGACGCGTCCGGGACGAGGAGGCGGACAGCATCGAGGCGGCCGGCACGCTGCTCGCCGACACCGTGCGCGACGGCGGCCGGCTCTTCGCCTTCGGCGCCGGCCACTCCTCCCTCGCCGCCCAGGACGTGGTGTACCGGGCCGGCGGACTCGCCCTGATGAACCTGCTCGCCGTACCCGGCGTCGTCGGCGTCGACGTGATGCCGGCCACGCTCGGCTCCGCCCTGGAACGCGTCGACGGCCTCGCGAGCGCCGTGCTGGACTCCTCCCCGCTGCGCGCGGGCGACGCCCTGGTGATCATCTCGCTCTCCGGGCGCAACGCCCTGCCCGTGGAGATGGCCCTGAACGCCCGCGCCCTCGGGGTCCGCGTCATCGGCGTGACCTCGGTGGCCTACGCCTCCGAGACGACCTCGCGGCACGTCTCCGGGACGTTCCTCAAGGACCACTGCGACGTCGTACTGGACTCCAAGATCGCCGTCGGGGACGCGGAACTCACCCTGGACACCGTCCCGGCGCCCTTCGCGCCCGCCTCCACGGTCGTCACCAGCGCCCTCATGCAGGCCATGACGGCCACCGCGGCCGCCGCACTCGCCGACCACGGCATCGAGCCCCCGCTGCTGCGCTCGGGCAACGTGGACGGCGGCCACGAATGGAACGGCCGGGTACTGGAGCAGTACCGGGACCGCATCTTCTACCGCCGCTGAGCCCAAGGGCCCACCCCGGCCGGCGCGGCTACGACCGCCCCATCGCGTCGGCCAGGTCCAGCGCGGTCGCGATCCGGACCGCCACGTCCTCGGCGTACATCGCGTCCGGCCGCTCGAAGGCGCTGCGGCCCGCGCCCCGCAGGAACGTGACGACGCCGAGCGTGCGGCCGCGGCTGCGCAGCACCGCGCACAGGCCGTGCACCGTGTCCTCGGGCCACTGGCGGGCCGTGGCCCACCGGCGCACCTGCTCGGCCGGCACCGCGCGCACCCCGGCGCTGGCCCGCACCGAGCCCGCCCGCTCCACGCACTGCACGGCGGGGTGCCCCTCGCCGTAGCGCACCGGCATCCCGGACGTCCCGGACGGCACGCTGGGTCCCGGCGCGCCGGACGGGGTGGCCGCGACCCGCACCAGCCGCACCGGCTCCGCCTCGTCGGTGTCCGAGGCGGCCCCGCCCACCACCCGGTCGATCAGGGCGTGGTCGGCGAACCCGGCCAGCGCGAAGTCCAGGTGGACGGTCGCGGCCTCCGCCGGGTCCTCGCACTCGGCCGCGGCACGCGCCGCCCGGTGCAGCTGGTTGGCCCGGAAGCGCAGCAGCGCCGCCTCCTGCTCGCCCTGCTTCGTCTCCGTGACGTCCTGGAAGAGCCAGCCGACGCCCAGCGGCACCGGCTCCTCCGCGAGCGGCGAGGCCAGCCGCACGAACCCGCTGCGCCAGCACCGGCGGCGCTCGCCCTCCGGCGTACGCAGGCTCACCCACACCTCGGCGGGCCCGGGCGGCGCGCCCTCGGCCAGGACGTGCGTCAGTGCGTTCTCCAGCTCCTCGACGCCCTGGGCGAGCAGATCGCCGAGCGGCCGCCCCAGGACGGAGGTGCGCCCGGCGCCGAGCGCCCGTGCCGCGTGCGCGTTGACGACGGCGGGCCGCAGGTCCGCGTCGACCAGGACGACACCCCAGCTGGCGTCCTCCAGCAGGGCCTCGCTCAGCGCGATGGACCGCTCCAGGTCGATCTGCGCGTGCACCTCGCTGAACGCGCAGTACACCCCGGCGGGCCTGCCGTCGGGACCGCGCACCGACGCGGACTGGGTGCGCACCAGGACCCGGCCGCCGTCCTTGGTCAGCAGGGCGAACTCGTGCACCTGGCGTCCCGGTGCCCCCATGGCCGACAGCAGCCGGTCCTCCACCTCCCCGGCGTCCGCGCTGCGCACGGCCCACCCGGCGAAGCCGTGCCGTCCCACGGCCTCGGCCGCGCTCCAGCCCAGGATCCGCTCCGCCTCGCGGTTCCAATGGGTCACGACGCCGTCCGCGTCGAAGGCGCACAGGGCCGCGTCCATGCCGTCGAGGAGCGCGGCCAGCAGGTCCGCGCCGTCCCGCTCGGGCTGCTCCGGCTCGTCCGGACCCAGCTCGTCGGTGGTCCCACTCCGCCGCGAAGCACTCACCTGGACCCCCTGCAGGCTGCGTCCGCCGTACCGTACGTCGGTTCGCTCACTGGCCTTCATTCAACTCGAACGTGATGCAGCACACACCGGGTTCCCGCAAGTTCGCGGAAATCGTTGTACTGCGGAAACTCGGCATACGCCCCTGTCATGACGGGGCAGGACGGATCAGGCCGCGGTGGCGGCGAGCCTCAGGTCGACCCACTCGTCGCGCTCGCCGTCGAGCACGTACCGCTCCTTCTCCACGAACCCACGCGCCGCGGCGAACCGCAACCCGTCGGCGTTGGCCGCCAGCACCACGGTCTCCACCGCCCCGGCGTCCAGTTCGCGCGCGTGCGCGAGCCCCTCCTCGTAGAGCGCCGTGCCGATCCCGCGTCCCCGGTACGCCGGCAGCACCCGCGCGATCACGGTCGCCACCCGCTCCCCGCCCGCGGGCGGCCGCACGGTGGAGCAGCCGACGAGGACGTCCCCGAGGTAGGCGTTGGCCAGGCGGTTGCGGCCGGCGCGGTCCCGGGCCTCGTCGGGGGTCATGGCGGCCGGCGGCACGATCACGTTGTGCACGTGCCGCCACTCCTCCACCATGGCGTCCCCGTCCACCGACCCGATCCGCAGCGCCGAGCCGGGACCGGCCGCGACCGTGCCGCGCCGCGCGTCCACCTCGATCTCGATGCGCATCCGCTCGTCCGCGAGCCCGCACACCATCATCGTCGCGGCCGGCCGCACCGGTTCGAACGTCCGCCGCAGCACGGGCCAGCACGGCTCGAAGTCCTCCCGCGCGGGCAGCAGGTAGCGCACCCGCACCACGTCCGCGAACGTGCACCCCGCCTCGGCCAGCGCGGCGCCGATGTTCCGCAGGCACTGCTCGGCCTGCTCCACCACGTCCCCGGAGATCGTCATCGACGCGTAGTCGAACCCGGTCGTCCCCGACACGTGCACCCGGTCCCCGTCGACGACGGCCCGGGCGTACCCGATCCGCTCCTCGAAGGCCGACCCGCTGACCACCGCCCGCCTGACCGGCGGCTCCCCCACTCGTTTCGTCATGGGCGAAACCGTAGGTGAGCAGCGAAGACGCGTCCATGGAAGATCGACGACGAATCCATCCGTAAATTCGATTGATCGGCGGCCGACCGGTTCTTAGGGTGGTCCGTACACAGAAGGGAGGTGGTTCGGCAGATGTATGACATCCGGACGCGTGAGGTGGCTGCGGGCTAGCGGCCCGGCACCACACGGAGTGCGGCGCCGGACCAGCGCGTGACAGACGCGTGCAGCCGGCCCAATCCCAAGCAGTCACCCGACCCGCGAGTCGCCGGTACGTCCGGCCGGCTCCTCCACGGAGGAACCAGACTCGCGGGTCGCCTGCGTTTCAGGGACGGTCAGCCCGCGATGTCGGCGTAGCCCTCGATCTCGCGCGGGTCGCGGGTGCCCGGGCCCACGTAGCGGGCGGAGGGGCGGACCAGGCGGCCGGTGCGCTTCTGCTCCAGGATGTGCGCGGACCAGCCGGCGGTGCGGGCGCAGGTGAACATCGAGGTGAACATGGGGGCCGGGACCTCCGCGAAGTCCAGCATGATGGCGGCCCAGAACTCGACGTTGGTGGCCAGCACCCGGTCGGGGCGGCGCGCGTGCAGCTCGGCGAGGGCGGCCTTCTCCAGGGCCTCGGCGACCTCGTAGCGCGGGGCGCCCAGTTCGCGGGCGGTGCGGCGCAGGACGCGGGCGCGCGGGTCCTCGGCGCGGTAGACGCGGTGGCCGAAGCCCATGAGGCGTTCGCCCGCGTCGAGGGTCTTCTTGACGTAGGCCTCGGCGTCGCCGGTGCGCTCGATCTCCTCGATCATGTGCAGGACGCGCGAGGGGGCGCCGCCGTGCAGCGGTCCTGACATGGCGCCCACGGCCCCGGAGAGGGCGGCGGCGACGTCCGCGCCGGTGGAGGCGATGACGCGGGCGGTAAAGGTGGAGGCGTTCATGCCGTGCTCGGCCGCGGAGGTCCAGTAGGCGTCGACGGCGGCGACGTGCTTGGGGTCGGGCTCACCGCGCCAGCGGATCATGAAGCGTTCGACGACCGACTGCGCCTTGTCGATCTCGCGCTGCGGGACCATGGGCAGGCTCTGGCCGCGCGCGGACTGGGCGACGTAGGACAGGGCCATGACGGCGGCGCGGGCGAGGTCGTCGCGGGCCTGGGCGGCGTCGATGTCCAGCAGCGGTTTGAGGCCCCAGGCGGGGGCGAGCATGGCGAGGGCGGACTGGACGTCGACCCTGATGTCGCCGGAGTGCACGGGGATGGGGAAGGGCTCGGCGGGCGGCAGACCGGGGTTGAAGGCTCCGTCGACGAGCAGGCCCCAGACGTTGCCGAAGGATACGTGGCCGACCAGGTCCTCGATGTCGACGCCGCGGTAGCGAAGGGCGCCGCCCTCCTTGTCGGGTTCGGCGATCTCCGTCTCGAACGCGACGACTCCCTCTAGCCCGGGTACGAAGTCGGACATCAGGCGGCTCCTCGTGATCAGTGGTGTACGGCGACCTGGGCGGAGACGGTGCGGCGCCTCCATGGATCCACGGTCGTGTCCCCGACTCGCGGTCCCGGCGGTCACCCCTGTGATGCCCCGTACGGCCGTCGGTCATCCGGCCGGAGCGGGACCAAGAACCATATCCCCGGGTGCCACGTTTGGGGAGTGGGTGCGGCACTGGGTGCCACCCCCGGCCGGGTGGCGGAGCGGATGCGGCAGGATGGGCGGCGTGACCGATCGCGAAGCCGATTCCGCCGTCCCCGCCGCCGACCCGGTGCCCTTCGATCTCGCCTCGATGCGCAAGCAGTACCGGGCCGAGGGACTGTCCGAGACCGGGCTGGCCGCGACGCCCGTCGAGCAGTTCGCGCGCTGGTTCAAGCAGGCCGCGACCGACGGCGGGCTGTTCGAGCCGAACGCCATGGTGGTCTCCACGGCGGACGCGGAGGGGCGGCCCAGCTCCCGCACGGTGCTGCTCAAGCACTTCGACGAGCAGGGGTTCGTCTTCTACACCAACTACGACTCCCGCAAGGCGCGCGAGCTGGACGCGAACCCGTACGTCTCACTGCTGTTCCCCTGGCATCCGATGGCCCGGCAGGTCGTGGTCACGGGCGTCGCCCGCCGCACCGGGCGGGACGAGACCGCCGCGTACTTCCGGACCCGGCCGCACGGCTCCCAGCTGGGCGCCTGGGCGAGCGTCCAGTCCTCGGTGGTGGCGGACCGCCGTGCGCTGGACGCTGCGTACGCGGAGCTGGCCGCGCGCTATCCGGAGGGCGAGCAGGTGCCGGTGCCGCCGCACTGGGGCGGGTTCCGGGTGGTGCCGGAGGCGGTGGAGTTCTGGCAGGGCCGGGAGAACCGGCTGCACGACCGGCTGCGGTACGTGGCGGAGAGCGGCGGGGGCTGGCGGGTGGAGCGGCTGAGCCCGTGACGGGTTCCGGCGCCGCGCCTACAACTT
This sequence comes from Streptomyces sp. CS113, assembly GCF_002188365.1. Taxonomy (NCBI): domain Bacteria; kingdom Bacillati; phylum Actinomycetota; class Actinomycetes; order Kitasatosporales; family Streptomycetaceae; genus Streptomyces; species Streptomyces sp. CS113. Next base: position 4,888,325 of record NZ_KZ195574.1, on the reverse strand, counting down.
GCCCCAGAGGTACGCCGTGCGGTGGCCGTCGAGGACGGCGGCCAGACGGGCCCGGAAGTCGTCGCCGAGTTCGGGCCAGTTCCAGAACTCCAGGCCGAGACGGCCGACCGCCAGCCGGTCGTCGGTCCAGAGCCACTCGCTCAGCGGGACGTCGCGGGCGCAGGCGGGACAGGTCACGTCGGCGTGCCCGGTGTCCTGCCAGTCGGTGATCGCCTCCGAGAAGCGGGGCCAGACGCCCTCCCCCTCGTCTTCCTCCTCGCCCTCGTCCGACAGGTCCGTGGTGGTCCGGCAGCGGGGGCAGGTGACGGCCTCGGGCTCGTCCTGGCCGCTGTCGAAGACGGTGGGGCCGGTGTGCACGGCGAGCCCGTCGAACGGTTCCCCGTCAGGGTCGTCGTCGGCCACCGCCCGGCTCCAGTGGGGTCCGGGCGGGTGTCCGAGGGGCTGCCCAAGGACGCAGACCTCACGGTCGGCGAGGACGATACCCTCGCTCACCAGCCACGCGACCGCGCGCTCGGCGAGTTCCGCCGCCCCCGCCTCGTCGGCGTCGAGGTCGACGATCGTCTGGAAGTAGTCACCCATGGCCGAGACGGTAGCGGCAGGCACCGACAGTGCCCCGGTGCCGGACGCCGGTCACCGCGCCAGCGCCGCGTCCAGCAGCCGCGCCCACTGCTCCACCACCCTCTCCCGCCGTGCCCCGTCGTCGGTGAGGAGGTTGGCCAGGCCCAGGCCGCGGGCCATGTCGAGGAGGCCCTGGACCGTTTCGCGGGCGCCGGGGCGGGTTTCGTCGGCGCCCAGGAGGTCGACGGCGATGCGGTGGCTCTCGCGGCCGACGCGGGCCTCCAGCTCGGTGACCCGGCCGCGCAGCTGCTCCTCGTTGGAGGCGGCCACCCACAGGTGCAGGGCGGCACGGAAGAGCGGGCCGGTGTAGAGGTCGACGAGGGCGGCGACCACCGCGCGCCGGTCGTCGGCGGCGGCCCCCTCGGGGAACAGGGCGCGCAGCGCCACGGAGCGCTCCTCGGCGACGTACTCGACGGCCGCCGTGAAGAGGTCCTCGCGGGTCGGGAAGTGGTGCTGGGCGGCGCCGCGGGAGACTCCGGCGTGCTCGGCGACGACGGAGACGGTGGACCCGGCCCAGCCGCGTTCGGCGAGGCAGGCCACGGCGGCTTCCAGGAGCCGCTGCCGGGTGGCCCGGCTGCGGTCCTGCTTGGGGACGCGCTCCGCACGCTCGGCCGCGCCCACGGCGCCGCTCACACCGCCCATTCCGGATCCCGTCGTTCGAGGAAGGCCGTCATCCCCTCGCGGGCCTGCGGGGAGGCGAACAGTCGGGCCGAGAGCGCGGTCAGGTCGGCCGCGTCCCGGTCGAAGGCCTCCAGCACCCTAGCCGTGAGCAGCCGTTTCGTCTCGGCCAGACCCTGCGGTGCGGCACGGCGCACACCGTCGAGGACGGGTTCCAGTACGGCGTCCACGTCGTCGCCTGCCGTCGTGACCAGGCCGGTCCGGGCGGCCTCGGCGGCGTCGAAGCGCTCGCCGGTGAGGTAGTAGCGGGCGAGGGCGCGGGGGTCGGCGCGGGGCAGCAGGGTCAGGGAGATCACGGCGGGTGCCACGCCGATGCGGACCTCGGTGAAGGCGAAGGTCGACTCGGTGGACGCCGCGGCGATGTCGCAGGCGGCGACCAGGCCGAGGCCGCCGGCGCGGACGTGCCCGGCGACCCGGGCGATCACCGGTTTCGGCAGCTCGATGATCCGCCGGAAGAGACCGACCAGGGCGTCCGGGTCGGGCGGGTCGCGCAGGTCGGCGCCGGCGCTGAAGGTGGTGCCGGTGTGGGTGAGGACGACCGCGCGGACGCCGGGGTCGCCGCCCGCCGCGGTGAGGGCGGCGGCCAGGCCGTCGACGAGGGCGGCGGACAGGGCGTTGCGGTTGTGCGGGGAGTCGAGGGTGAGGGTCTCGACGCCCCGCGCGCGCGTGCGGTCGACGTGGGCGGTCGGGGTCACGGCCGCTCCTTCAGCTCGCGGCGCAGGATCTTGCCGGACGCGGCGCGCGGGACGGCGTCGACGAAGGTGACCTTGCGGACGCGTTTGTAGGGGGCGACGCGTTCGGCGACGTACATCATGATCTCGCCCTCCGCGAGGCCGGGTGCGGCCGGCTGGCGTACGACGAAGGCGTGCGGCACTTCGTTGCCGTCGTCGTTGTACTCGCCGATGACGGCCGTGTCGGCGACGCCGGGGTGGGTGAGCAGGAGGGCCTCGAGTTCGGCGGGGGCCACCTGGAAGCCCTTGTACTTGATCAGTTCCTTGACCCGGTCGACGACGAACAGCCAGCCGTCGGCGTCGACGTGCCCGACGTCTCCGGTGTGCAGCCAGCCGTCGCCGTCGATCATGGCGGCGGTGGCGTCGGGCCGGCCCAGGTAGCCCTTCATGATCTGGGGGCCGCGGATGAGGATCTCCCCGGACTCGTCGGCGGGCAGGTCCTTGCCGGGGTCGGTGAGGGAGACGATGCGCATCTCGGTACCGGCGATCAGCTTGCCGACGGTGCCGGGCGGCGCGTCGGTCATGGCGTCCAGCGGGACGACGTGGGTGCCCGGGGACAGTTCCGTCATGCCGTAGGCCTGGCCGACGGGCGGCAGGCCGAGCCGCCGCGAGCAGGCGGCGGCGAGGCGCGCGTCCAGCGGGGCGGCGGCGCTGACGACGTATTTCAGCGAGGAGAGGTCGTAGTCGGCGACCAGGGGGTGCTTGGCGAGGGCCAGCACGATCGGCGGGGCGACGTACAGGCTGGTGATGCGGTGGTTCTGGATGGCGGCGAGGAACTGCTCCAGGTCGAAGCGGGGCAGGACCACGACGGTGGCGCCGAGCCGGAGCGGGGCGTTCATCAGCGCGGTCAGGCCGTAGATGTGGAAGAACGGCAGTACGGCGAGGACGCGGTCGCCGGGCGCGGACGGCATCGACGGTTCGAGCTGGGCGAGGTTGGTGGCGATCTGCCGGTGGGTGAGCATGACGCCCTTGGGGGTGCCGGTGGTGCCCGAGGAGTACGGCAGGGCGGCGACGTCCTCGGCCGGGTCGATCGCGACGGCCGGTTCGGGCGCGGTCGAGGCCAGCATGTCGACGAGTGAGCGGTGGCCGGGCGCGCTGTCGCAGACCAGGATCTCCTGGACGCCGCCCGCGAGTTCGGCGGCCCGGCGGGCGGTGGACAGCAGCGGCGAGACGGTGACGATCCAGCGGGCCGCGCTGTCCTTCAGCTGCTTGGCGAACTCCTCGGCGGTGGCGAGCGGGTGCACGGTGGTGACGGAGGCGCCCGCGCGGGTGGCGGCGTAGAAGGCCAGTGGGAAGGCGACGGTGTTGGGGCTGTGCAGGGCGAGGACGTCGCCCTTGCGTACGCCGGTCTCGGCGAGGGCGGCGGCGACGCGCCGGTGGAACCGGTCCACCTGCTCGTAGGTCAGGGTGGTGCCGTCGGTGCCGTCGATCAGCGCCGGGGTGCTCCCGAAGGCGGCGGCCCCGCCGAGCACGGCGTCGTGGATGGGCAGGTCGACGGGCTGGACGTCTGCGTACTCGCTGCGGAACACGGTTCCTCCAACGCGGGCTGGATAGCGGCCTCGTACGGGCCTAGTACTGGCCTAGTACGACTTGGGCAGGCCCAGGGTCTGGTGGGAGACGTAGTTGAGGATCATCTCCCGGCTCACGGGGGCGATCCGGGCCACGCGCGAGGCCGTTATCAGCCGGGCCAGCCCGAACTCGCGGGTGAGGCCGTTGCCGCCGAGGGTGTGCACGGCCTGGTCGACGGCCTTCACACAGGCCTCCCCGGCCGCGTACTTGGCCATGTTGGCGGCCTCGCCCGCGCCCACGTCGTCGCCCGCGTCGTAGAGGTGGGCCGCCTTCTGCATCATCAGACGGGCCAGTTCGAGGTCGATGTGCGCCTGGGCGAGGGGGTGTGCGATGGCCTGGTGGGCGCCGATGGGGGTCCTCCAGACGGTGCGTTCGCGGGCGTACTCGACCGCCTTGGCGAGGGCGTGGCGGCCCATGCCGATCGCGAAGGCGGCCGTCATCACGCGCTCGGGGTTGAGGCCGGCGAAGAGCTGGAGGAGGCCCGCGTCCTCGTCGCCGACCAGGGCGTCGGCGGGCAGCCGTACGTCGTCGAGGGTCAGCTCGAACTGCCGCTCCACGGCGTTGAGTTCCATGTCGATGGGGCGGCGCTCGAAGCCGGGGGTGTCGCGGGGGACGATGAACAGGCAGGGCTTGAGTTTGCCGGTGCGGGCGTCTTCGGTGCGGCCGACGATCAGGGTGGCGTCGGCGAGGTCGACGCCGGAGACGAAGACCTTGCGGCCGGTGAGGATCCAGTCGCCCGTGGCCGCGTCGCGGCGGGCGGTGGTGGTGATGCGGTGGCTGTTGGAGCCGGCGTCGGGTTCGGTGATGCCGAAGGCCATGAGGCGGGTGCCGTCGGCGAGGGGCGGGAGCCACTCGCACTTCTGCTCCTCGGTGCCGAAGCGGGCGATGACGGTGCCGCAGATCGCCGGAGAGACGATCATCATGAGCAGCGGGTTGCCGGCGGCGCCCAGCTCCTCGAGGACGAGGGAGAGTTCGGTGATGCCGGCACCTCCTCCGCCGTATGCCTCCGGCAGGTTGACGCCGATGTAGCCGAGCTTGGCCGCGGCTTGCCAGAGGCGGGTGTTGTCCTCGGCGTTGGTGGTGTGGGGGTGGGTGGTGGCGAAGGCCGCGACCGCTTCGCGGAGGGACTTGTGCTCTTCGGATTCGAGGAGGGGGGTCATCTCTGTGCTCCTTCGGGTGCGGACTTCGTCGTGGTTACTCGCGCTCACGCGGCGGAGCCGCATATTCAATGCAGCCCCGCCCCCTGACCGGCGTCTCCCTCCACTACGGCCAAGAGGGCGCCGACCTCCACTTGCCTGCCCGGCTCGGCGTTCAGCGCGGTGAGTGTTCCCGTGGCGGGGGCCGTGATCCGGTGTTCCATCTTCATGGCCTCCAGCCACAGCAAGGGCTGGCCCGCCTGGACGGTGGTGCCCTCGGTCAGGCCCTCCGCGACGCGGACGACCGTGCCCGGCATGGGGGCCAGGAGGGAGCCGGGGGCGTGCTGGGTGGTGGGGTCGGGGAAGCGGGGCAGGGCGGTGAGACGTGTGGCGTTGACGTGGATCTGGTCGCCGTAGCGGGCGATGTCGAAGGGGCGTTGCACGCCGTCCGTTTCGAGGACGACCCGGTCGGGGCCGGCCTGGACGACACGGACGCCCTCGGCGGTGAGGCCGGTGCGGGTGTGGTGGTAGCGGACCTCGTGTTCCTCGCCCGCCACGGCGTAGCGCCTGACCTGCGGTTGCGAGGGCAGGTTGCGCCAGCCGCCGAAGCGGCCCCCGTGGACGGCCGCGTCGGACAGGGCGGCGGCGAGCGGGGCGAGGGGGTCGGGGGCGGGCCGCGTCAGGTCGGCCAGGTGGCGGTCGTAGAAGCCCGTGTCCATGTGGCCGGAGGTGAACTCCTCGTGGCGCAGGGAGCGGACGAGCAGGTCGCGGTTGGTGGCCGGGCCGTGGACCGCCGCCCGTTCCAGGGCACCGGCGAGGCGGCGGACGGCTTCCGCGCGCGTGGGCGCGTGGGCGACCGCCTTGGCGAGCATCGCGTCGTAGTGGACGCCGATGTCGTCGCCGTCGGTGTAGCCGGTGTCCAGGCGGATGCCGTCCGGGACGGCGAGGCGGTGCAGGCGGCCGGTCTGCGGGGCCCAGCCGTGGGCCGGGTCCTCGGCGTACAGGCGGGCCTCGACGGCGTGTCCGCGCGCGCGTGGAGGGTCGCTCTCGAGGGCGTGTCCTTCGGCGACGCGGAGCTGGAGGGCGACGAGGTCGATGCCGAAGACCGCCTCCGTGACCGGGTGTTCGACCTGGAGGCGGGTGTTCATCTCCAGGAAGTGCGCGGTGCCGTCGGCGACGAGGAACTCGACGGTTCCGGCGCCGACGTAGTCGACGGCGCGGGCGGCGCGTACGGCGAGGTCGTGGAGTTCGGCGGTGAGTTCGGGGGCCAGGCCGGGCGCCGGGGCCTCCTCGATCACCTTCTGGTGGCGGCGCTGAAGGGAGCAGTCGCGGGTGCCGAGCGCCCACACCGTGCCGTGGGTGTCGGCGAGGATCTGCACCTCGACGTGGCGGCCGTTCTCCAGGTAGGGCTCGGCGAAGACCTCGCCGTCGCCGAAGGCGCTCGTGGCCTCCGCGCGGGCGGCGGTCAGTGCGGCGTCGAGGTCGGCGAGGTCCCGTACGACGCGCATGCCGCGTCCGCCGCCGCCCGCCGCCGCCTTCACCAGCACCGGCAGGTCGGCCTCGGTGACGTCGGTGAGCGGCGCGATGCCCAGCAGTTCCTTGGCGCGGGTCTTGGACGCCATCGCCTCGATGGCCTCGGGCGGCGGTCCGATCCACACCAGCCCCGCGTCCCGCACGGCGCGCGCGAAGCCGGCGTTCTCGGAGAGGAAGCCGTAGCCGGGGTGGACGGCGTCGGCTCCGGCGGCGAGGGCGGCCTTCACGATCGCCTCGCCGCGCAGATAGGTCTCGGCGGGCGTCGACCCCGGCAGGCGTACGGCGGCGTCGGCCACGCGCGTGTGGAGGGCGTTCGCGTCGGCGTCCGAGTGCACGGCGACGGTGCGGATGCCCGCCTCGCGGCAGGTATGGAAGACGCGGCAGGCGATCTCGCCCCGGTTGGCGACCAGTACGGAAGCAATCACGTGGTTCCTCACATCCGGAAGACGCCGAAGCCGCCGCGCGCGCCCTCGTAGGGGGCGGTGTGCACGGCGGACAGGCACAGGCCGAGGACGGTGCGGGTGTCGCGCGGGTCGATGACGCCGTCGTCGTAGAGCCGCCCGGACAGGAACATGGGCAGCGACTCGGACTCGATCTGCTGCTCGACCATGGCGCGCAGGGCGGCGTCGCCCTCGTCGTCGTACGGCTGCCCCTTCGCGGCGGCGGACTGGCGGGCGACGATGGACAGGACGCCGGCGAGCTGCTGGGGGCCCATGACGGCGGACTTGGCGCTGGGCCAGGCGAAGAGGAAGCGGGGGTCGTAGGCGCGGCCGCACATGCCGTAGTGCCCGGCGCCGTAGGAGGCGCCCAGGAGGACGGACAGGTGGGGGACGCGGGAGTTGGAGACCGCGTTGATCATCATGGCGCCGTGCTTGATGATGCCGCCCTGCTCGTACTCCCTGCCGACCATGTAGCCGGTGGTGTTGTGGAGGAAGAGCAGCGGGATGTCGCGCTGGTTGGCGAGCTGGATGAACTGGGCCGCCTTCTGCGACTCCTGGCTGAACAGGACCCCTTGGGCGTTGGCGAGGATGCCGACCGGGTAGCCGTGCAGGCTCGCCCAGCCGGTGGTCAGGCTCGTCCCGTACAGGGGCTTGAACTCGTCGAAGTCGGAGGCGTCGACGATCCGGGCGATCACCTCGCGCGGGTCGAAGGGCGTGCGCAGGTCGCCGGGGACGATGCCGAGGAGTTCCTCGGGGTCGTACTTGGGCGGCTCGGCGAGCGGCGGATCGGCGTAGGCCTTGCGGTGGTTCAGGCGCGCGACGACGCGGCGGGCCTGGCGCAGGGCGTCGGGCTCGTCGACGGCGAAGTGGTCGGCGAGGCCGGAGGTGCGGGCGTGCATCTCGGCGCCGCCCAGCGACTCGTCGTCGCTCTCCTCGCCGGTGGCCATCTTCACCAGCGGCGGCCCGCCGAGGAACACCTTGGCCCGCTCCTTGACCATGATCACGTGGTCGGACATGCCGGGGATGTAGGCGCCCCCGGCGGTCGAGTTGCCGAAGACGACCGCGATGGTCGGGATGCCGGCCGCCGACAGCCGGGTGAGGTCGCGGAAGATCGCTCCGCCGGGGATGAAGATCTCCTTCTGGGAGGGCAGGTCGGCGCCCCCGGACTCGACGAGGCTGATGCAGGGCAGCCGGTTGGCGAGGGCGATGTCGTTGGCGCGCAGGGCCTTCTTCAGCGACCAGGGGTTGCTGGCGCCGCCGCGCACGGTCGGGTCGTTGGCGGTGATCAGGCACTCGACGCCCTCGACGACGCCGATGCCGGTGACGAGGGAGGCGCCGACGGTGTATCCGGGGGACTCGCTGCCCCAGGCCGCGAGCGGCGACAGCTCCAGGAAGGGCGTGTCGGGGTCGAGGAGCAGTTCGATGCGCTCGCGGGCGAGGAGCTTGCCGCGCTTGCGGTGCCGGGCGACGTACTTCTCGCCGCCGCCCGCGAGGGCCTTGGCGTGTTCGGCGTCCAGGTCGGCGAGTTTGGCGAGCATGGCCGCGCGGTGCGCGCGGTGGTCGGCGTCGGTGGGGTCCAGGGCGGAGGCGAGGACGGTCACGGCAGTACCTCCGGGGCGGGGGTGTACGGCGGGGCGGTCACAGCAGGCTCTCCGGGATGTCCAGGTGCCGGGCGCGCAGCCATTCGCCGAGCGCCTTGGCCTGCGGGTCGAAGCGGGCCTGCGCGGCGACGCCCTCGCCGAGGATGCCCTCGACGACGAAGTTGAGGGCGCGCAGGTTCGGCAGCTGGTGCCGGGTGACGGGCAGGTCGCGGGCCTCGGGGATCAGCTCGCGGAACCGGTCGGCGGTCAGCTCGTGGGCGAGCCAGCGCCAGGCGTCGTCGGTCCGCGCCCACACGCCGACGTTGGCGTCGCCGCCCTTGTCGCCGCTGCGCGCACCGGCGACGAGGCCGAGGGGGGCGCGGCGGACGGGGCCGGGCGGGAGCGGCTGCGGCAGGGGTGGTTCCGGCACATGTGCGGGTACGACGCTGTCCTGGGCCGGTGGCCGTGGTGGTGGCACACTCACGCGCCGCCCGTCATGGAGGACGGCCACATGGTCCACGGCCCCATGGGGGACGTACACATCCTCGAAGACCCCGTAGGGCGCGCCCTTCCCGGGGGGTGCGAGCACATGGAACCCGGGGTAGCCGGCGAGGGCGAGTTCGATCGCCGCGCCGCTCAACGCCCTCCCCACCACCTGCTGGTCGGCGTCCCGGACGACGAGCCGCAGCAGGGCGCTGGCCGTCTCCTCGGTGGGGGCGTCGGGCCGGTCGGTGCGGACCAGGTCCCAGCGGACGTCGGCGATCTTGCCGAGGGCCGGTTCCATCTGCGCCCGGACCAGGTCGGCCTTGGCCTCGACGTCCAGGCCGGTGAGGACGAAGGCGACCTCGTTGCGGAAGCCGCCGAGGCGGTTGAGGCCGACCTTGAGGGTGGGCGGCGGTGCCTCGCCGCGCACGCCCTCGACCCGGACGCGGTCGGGGCCCTCCTGGCCGAGCCGTACGGTGTCCAGCCGGGCGGTGACGTCGGGTCCGGCGTACCGGGCGCCGCCCGTCTCGTACAGCAGCTGGGCGGTGACCGTGCCGACGTCGACGAAACCGCCGGTGCCGTCGTGCTTGGTGACGACCGAGGTGCCGTCGGCGTGCAGTTCGGCGAGCGGGAAGCCGGGGCGCCGTACGTCGCCGTCCCGGAAGAAGGCGTAGTTGCCGCCGGTCGCCTGCGCCCCGCACTCCAGCAGGTGCCCGGCGACGACCGCGCCCGCGAGCCGGTCGTACTCCGTCGGCCCCCAGCCGAAGTGCGCGGCGGCGGGCCCGGTGACCAGAGCGGCGTCGGTGACGCGGCCCGTGACGACCACGTCCGCGCCGGCCCGCAGGCACGCGGCGATGCCGAAGCCGCCGAGGTAGGCGTGCGCGGCCAGCGCTCCCGGGTGGGCGGCGCCGAGGTCGTCGCCCTCGACGTGTGCGACGCGGACGGGGAGGCCGAGGCGGTCGGCCAGTGCCCGTACGGCGTCGGCGAGTCCGGCCGGGTTGAGGCCGCCCGCGTTGGCGACGATGCGCACTCCCCGCTCGTGGGCGAGGCCGAGGCACTCCTCCAACTGCCGCAGGAAGGTGCGGGCGTACCCGCCCTCCGGGTCCTTCAGCCGGTCGCGGCCGAGGATGAGCATGGTCAGCTCGGCGAGGTAGTCACCGGTGAGGACGTCCAGCTCGCCGCCGGTGAGCATCTCGCGCATGGCGGAGAAGCGGTCGCCGTAGAAGCCGGAGGCGTTGCCGACGCGGAGCACGCTCACCGGGCCTCCCCCTTCGGCGGGCGTCCGGCTCCCGGCGGGCGTCCGGCTCCCGGCGGGCGTCCGGCTCCCGGCGGGCGTCCGGCTCCCGGCGGTCCGGCGAAGGCCTGGGCGATGTCCAGCCAGCGGTCGGCGTCCGGGCCCTCGGCGGTGAGGGCGAGGTCGGTGCGGTGGGCGCGCTGGGTGGCGAGGAGGCAGAAGTCGAACGCGGGGCCGGTCACGCGCTGGGGGGCGTCCTCGGGGCCGTACGTCCACAGGTCGCCGCCGGGGCCGGTGAGTTCGACGCGGAACTGCTCCGCGGGCGGGGTGAGCCCGTGGGCGGCGTAGGCGAAGTCCCGGGCGCGGACGCCGATGCGGGCGACATGGCGCAGGCGGTCGGTGGGCGGTCGGGACACGCCGAGGGCCGCCGCGATGTCGAGCCCGTGGGCCCACGTCTCCATCAGGCGGGCGGTGGCCATGGAGGCGGTGGCCATGGGCGGGCCGTACCAGGGGAAGCGTGCACCGGGGGCGGCGGCGCGCAGTGCCTCGTCGAGCGCGGTGCGGTCGTGCCGCCAGGCGGACAGCAGCGCGGCGGGGTCCTGCGCCGCCCCCTCCTCGGCGCCGTCGTCGACGTACCGGTCGGGTGCGGCGAGGGCCTGTTCGATCAGCCCCTTGAACCCGTCCTCGTCGGTGACGGCGACCAGGGCGGCCCGGTCGGTCCAGTTCAGGTGCGCGATCTGGTGGGCGATCGTCCAGCCGGGCGCCGGGGTGGCCAGCCGCCACTCCTCGGGAGTCAACTTGGTCACCAGCGCGTCGAGTTCCTCGCTCTCCTCGCGCAGGTCGTCGATCACGGGCGTCGGGTCGGACACGGGGCGCTCCCCTCGGGCACGGCGGTGTGCGGGGCGGTGTGGGGAGGAGCATGGCAGGGCGGGGATTAACAATCAAGCATGCTTGCATGATTTGGCGAACGAACGGATCGCCCCCGGGGGGGCTTGGCGAGCTCGGTTTCAGACCCGCGCGGTCTCAGTTCTTCTCGGCCGGCCAAACGGTTGTGTCCATGGTGATGAAGGCGGCCTCCGGCAAGGCGGTCGATTTCACCTGGACGACGAACAGGGCGATGTCTCCGTTGTCCCGCCTGACGCAGATCTCCTGGCCGGCGGAGGCTGCGGCCAGCGGGAGGCGGTGGACGGCGTCTCCACCGGTCATGTCGCGGCACTCCTCGTACGTGGCGCCCGGGTCACCGAACAGCATCGTGAAGACGCTGGTGTCGCTCTCCAGGGCACAGCTCGCATTCGCGCAGTCGAAGCGGACGTCCCCCTTGCGGTCCTTGCGCATTGTGCCTTCGGTGAGGCTGATCGAGTTGTCGGCGTTCACCAGCAAGGCGCCGTGGGCGTGGGCCCGCGGCGGCGTCCCGACGGCGGAGCCGCCGGTCGCGCCGGCGGACGAGCCGGCCCCCGGCCCGGTCGACGACGCGGCGGCCTCCCCGGCCGGGGCCGACCCCTTCGCCTGCGGGCGGGGCGTACCGGACGCGGACTCGGACGCCGCCGCCGACGCGGCCGCGTCCCGGGCCCGGTCGAAATTTCGTCCGGCCGCGTCCAGGAGTGCCGTGCCCGCCGCGATCACCAGACCGCACGCGACGACGGCGGCGGCCGTGATCAGGGCGGCACGTCTCCTGCGGCGCTTGCGCTCCTCCGGCCCGGTGGGCCGCTGCGGCACGGTCGGCCCCCACGGTCCGGCGCCGCCCGGCCAGGGCGCCGGGACGGCCCCCTGCGGGGCGGTCCACGGCGCCGTGTGCACCGCGGTGGGGCCCGGGGCCGCGACCGCGGCCGCGGCGGTCGCCGGTCCGGTGGCCGCGACCGGCGGCGGCACCGCCACCGGCGGCCCGGCGATCTCCCGCCACACGGCCGGACCGGCCTCCTCCCCGCCGTCCCGGCCCAGTTCCCGGCGGCACCACTCGACGATCTCCGTGGGGGTGGCGCGCTCCTCGGGGTCGGCGGCCAGGCACCGGCCGAGCAGGCCGCGCAGGCGCTCGGGCAGCCCGGACAGGTCGGGCTCGGAGTGGACGATCCGGTACAGCACGGTGGCGGCCGGGCCGTCGCCGTACAGGGGCTTGCCCAGCGCGGCGAAGGCGGCCGTCTGCCCGAGCGAGAAGACGTCGGTGGCCGCCGTGACGTCACTCCCGGAGGCCTGTTCCGGGGCCATGTACTGGGGTGTGCCGATGGTGGTGCCCGTGACGGTGTGCGCGGTGCTGTCGGTGGCGAGCGAGATGCCGAAGTCGATGACGCGCGGGCCGTCGGCGGCCAGCAGTACGTTGGCCGGCTTGAGGTCCCGGTGCACGATCCCCGCGTCGTGGATGGCCTGCAACGCCTCGGCGACGCCCGCCATCAGCCACAGCACCGCGGGCACCGGCAGCGGCCCGCGCCGGGCGACGGCGGCCGAGAGCGGGGGGCCGGGGACGTACAGCGTGGCCAGCCAGGGCGGGGTGCCGTCCGGGTCGGCGTCGATCAGTTCGGCGGTATAGGCGCCCTTCACCCTGCGGGCGGCCTTGATCTCCCGGCCGAAACGCCGCCGGAAGATCGGGTCGTCGGCCAGTTCCGACCGTACGACCTTGATGGCCACGGGGCGGCCGCCCCGGGTGTGCGACAGGTAGACCCGTCCCATCCCGCCCGCGCCGAGCCGGGCCGCGAGACGGTAACCGGCCACCGTGCGCGGATCGTCGTCCTGCAAGGGCTGGAAGACCTCGGCCGTGTGATTCATCGGTTCCCTCCCCGTGATCCCGATGAGCTGACCAGGTACGCAGCCTATGTGGTGCGGGTGGCGGCCCCACGCGCCGGGGCCGCCACCCGGCGGTCACGGCGACTCGGGGAGCGCCTTCCGCCGCCGGCGCCCCACCTGGGTCCGTACCGCGCCCATGCTGGCCGCGATGACCAGCGCGATGGCGGCGGACTGGGTGGCGGACAGGGCCTGGTCGAGGATGAGGAAGCCGGCCGCCGCGGCGATGGCGGGCTCCAGGCTCATGAGGATGGCGAAGGTCGGGGCGGGCAGGCGGCGCAGGGCGAGGAGTTCGAGGGTGTAGGGCAGGACGGAGGAGAGCAGGGCGACCCCGGCGCCCAGTGCGAGCGTCACCGGGTCGATCAGCTTCGTCCCCGACTCGACGACGCCGAGCGGCAGGAACAGCAGCGCGCCGACCGCCATCGCCAGGGCCAGCCCGTCGGCCTGCGGGAAGCGGCGTCCGGTGCGGGCGCTGAAGACGATGTACGCCGCCCACATGGCGCCCGCCGCCAGGGCGAAGGCGGCACCGGCCGGGTCGAGGTCGTCGAAGCCGCCGCCGCCCAGCAGGAAGACGCCGGCCAGGGCGAGCGCGGCCCAGACCAGGTTGACCGCGCGGCGGGAGGCGAACACGGACAGGGCGAGCGGGCCGAGCACCTCCAGGGTGACGGCGGGGCCGAGCGGGATGCGGTCGACGGCCTGGTAGAAGAGGCCGTTCATGCCGGCCATGGCGATGCCGAAGACGACGACCGTGCCCCAGTCGGCCCGGGAGTGGCCACGCAGCCGGGGCCGGCAGACCAGGAGCATGACGACGGCGGCCACGGCCAGCCGCAGGGTCACCACGCCGAGCGCCCCGGCCCGCGGCATCAGGCTCACCGCCAGCGCGGCACCGAACTGCACGGAGATGCCGCCGGCCAGGACCAGGCCGACCGGGCCGAGGGCGCCGAACCGCCCACCCGGAGCGTCACCCGGTCCGCCGTCCGGCCCACCGCCCGGCACGGACGCGTGACCGACGGCGGGCGCGGCGGCGGCCGGGGACGAGGTGCCGGGGGTGGCGCTTGGGGTACTCACGGGGGCTCCGGGGCGGTGTGCGGGTGGACTTCGTTCAGTATGCTGCACTGCACGGTCCAGAGTAATGGACTCTGTCAGGCACGTAGCACTTTTACGCAACTGTCAGGGCCGGGGGGTACGGCTGTCAACGCACGTCCGCCGGGTGAGCCGGGACCGCCCTGCCCCGGCCGCGCACCCAGCGGGTACCGTCCACCGGGTGAGACGTCTCCTGACCCGCCTCTGGCGCCTGCTGCGCCCCGTCCAGAGCCGCCTGATGTGGCTGGTGAACGCCAAGTTCGTGGTCGGCGTGACCGGCGTCGTGCGGGACGACGAGGGCCGGGTCCTGATGCTGAAGCACCGGATGTGGGCGCCGGGCCGCCAGTGGGGGCTGCCCAGCGGCTTCGCGCACAAGGGCGAGGACTTCCGGCAGACCGTCGTCCGGGAGGTCAGGGAGGAGACCGGCCTCGAGGTGGCGGCGGGCCGGCTGGTCATGCTGAACAGCGGCCTGCGCACCCGCCTGGAGGTGGCGTACGAGGCCCGGCTCCTGGGCGGCGAGCTGCGCCTGGACCCGTTCGAGATCCTGGAGGCCCGCTGGTGCCGCCCGGACGAGCTACCCGAGGACGTCCAGCCGGTGTGCCGCCCGCTGGTGCGGGGCGAGACGGCGCCCTGAAATCGGCTCCCCGGGGGTGTCGACATCGGCGGTGCCCGATCGACGCAGGGGTGAAGGCAGTACACCCCGCCCGAGGCAGTACACCCCGCCCGAGGAGGCACCCTCATGACCGCGACCGTCACCGCGGACCTGGCCATCACCCTGGACGGCTACGTCGCCGGTCCGAACGTCACCCTCGACAACCCGGCCGGCGACGGCGGCGAGCCGATCTTCGACTGGATCCACACCCTGGCGAGCTGGCGGGAGCGCCAGGGCATGACCGGCGGGGACGAGAACCGCGACTCGGAGCTGGTGCGGGAGTGGTTCGACGCCACCGGAGCCGTGGTCATGGGGCGGATGATGTACGACACGGGCGAGGCGTTCTGGGGCGACAACCCGCCCTTCCGCACCCCGGTCTTCGTGCTCACCCACCGCCCCCGCCCCACCCTGGTGAAGGAGGGCGGCACCACGTTCACCTTCGTCACCGACGGCATCCGCAGTGCCCTGGAGCAGGCCAGGGCCGCCGCCGGGGGCCGGAACGTGGACATCGGGGGCGGCGCGGACACGGTGCGGCAGTACCTCGCCGCCGGGCTCGTCGACGAACTCCAGCTCCACGTGGTGCCCACGCTCCTCGGCGACGGACTGCGCCTCTTCGAGGGGCTGGGGGCGGGGCGCCGCGACCTGACACAGGTCAGGGTCGTCGAGACCCCCCTGGCCACCCACCTGAAGTACCGCTTCGTGAAGTGACCGGTCACCCCATGCTCTTGGCTCCGTCCAGGGACTCCCGGACGATGTCGGCGTGGCCGGCGTGCTGAGCGGTCTCGGCGACGATGTGCATCAGCACCCGGCGCGCCGACCACTCGGTGTCGGCCTCGAACCACGGCGCCTTCGGCAGGGGGTGCGCGGCGCCCAGGTCGGGCAGGGCGGCGATCAGCTCCTCGGTCCGGCGGGCCACCTCCGCGTAGTCGTCCAGCACACCGGCCAGCGTCTCGCCGGGCAGCATCCTGAACTCGTCGGCCCGCCGGGCGAAGTCGGCCTCGGTCATGGCCGAGAAGTCGCCCATCGCGGAGGGACCGTCCACGATGAAGGCGGTCCAGTTCCGCTCGGTCGCGGTGACGTGCTTGATCAGACCGCCCAGGCACAGCTCGCTGACGGTGGTCCGCAGCCCGGCCTGCTCGTCGGTGAGGTCACGGGTGGTGAGGCGCAGGAAGTGCCGGTGCTTGGCCAGCGTCTCCAGCAGGTCGGCATGGGGTTTCCGCCTTCCGGTGTTCCTGCTCCGTCGGTCGAGGACCACGTTACGAACCATGTAGGTCGGTTTCTGTCCTGCATGGTCCTGTCCCCACATGATCAGAGAGCGCGAAGCAGAAGGAGAAGGAGACACATGACCCAGTTGCTGCGAGTCCAGAACTTCACCGTCTCGAGCGACGGTTTCGGCGCCGGCGAGGGCCAGAGCCTCGAGAGGCCCTTCGGCCACGCCGATCCCGGGAAGCTGCTCGCCTGGGCCTTCGCCACCGACCACCCGCCCGTCGGCCCCTCCGGGCGGGGCAGCCGCGGGCTGGACGACTACTTCACCCGGGACTACGCGCGCAACATCGGCGCCGAGATCATGGGCCGCAACAAGTTCGGGCCGCAGCGCGGGCCCTGGCAGGACCACACGTGGCGGGGGTGGTGGGGCGACGAGCCCCCGTTCCAGACGCCGGTGTTCGTCATGACGCACCACGAGCGCCCGTCGTTCACGCTCTCCGACACCACGTTCCACTTCGTCGGCGGCGAACCGGCCGCCGTGCTCGCCCGGGCGAAGGAGGCGGCGCAGGGCCGGGACGTCCGGCTCGGCGGCGGGGCCACGGTCATCCGGCGGTTCCTCGACGCCGGCCTCGTCGACACCCTGCATGTGGTGGTCGCGCCGACGAAGCTCGGCTCCGGGGCCCGGCTGTGGGAGTCCCCCGACGAGCTGCTCGACCGGTTCCACCAGGACGTCGTGCCCAGCCCGAGCGGCGTGACGCACCACCTGTTCTGGCGGAAGTGACGCCTCCTGGTGGGCCTTGCGGGCCTTGCGGGCCTGGCGGTCCGGTGGTCCCGGGTGGTCCCTAGTGGTCCCTGGTGGTCCCTGGTGGCTCCTAGTGGGCGATCTCGCCACCGCCCAGCAACAGGCCCAGCCCGTCGGTGTCGTCGAAGGCGTCCCCGGACAGCCGGGTGACACCGGTGCCGGACGGACCGTCCGCGGTGCCGCGCAGCAGATGGGCTACACCGTCGACCGTGTCGCTACCCGGCGCGGTCGCCACCAGGTCGGCGTGTCCGTCGCCGTCCAGGTCGGTGAGGCCCACCGCGCTGCCGAAGTCGGCGGCCCCGCCGGGCGCGGCACCGAGGTCGGCCCCGTCGAACAGCCGGGCGCCCGCACCGCTGAGCCCGTCCGGGCCGCCCGCCAGGAACAGCACCTGCTCGGGCCCCGGTTCGCCGTAGATGTCCCACCGGGGAGCCCCGGCGACCACGTCCGCGTACCCGTCGCCGTCGACGTCCCCGGTGTCCAGGCTGGTGAAGACGGCGTCCTCGTCCTGGGGTTCCTCACCGGGCACGCCGGCGGTGTCCCGGTCGACGGTGTTCGTGCGCGCCCCCGGCCCGTCCTGCGACCCGTACACCACGGTCACCGAACTGCGGCTCGCGCCGCCGCCCCGGGGGCTGAGGACCAGGTCGCCGTAGCCGTCACCGTCCACGTCACCGATCGCCCCCTCGCCCGCGTCGGGGAGGCGGGTGCCCTCAGGCTGGGTGAAGCCGGCCCGGCCGCCGCGCAGGTAGGTCACGGGCCGGTTCAGCTCGGCCCAGGGCGCCTCGGGGTCCGGGTCGGCGGCGTGGAAGCTCACCAGGTCGTCGCTGCCGTCGCCGTCCAGGTCCCCGGCGACGAGATCGCCGTAGTTCGCGTTGCCGACGTCGGGGCCGGGCCGGCGCGGGGCGGGCACGCGGCCGGTCCCGGCGGGCGTGCCGTCCCGGCCGAAGGGCCCCTTGAGCAGCCCCTTGTCGGAACCGAGCCCGAAGACGAGATCGGGATGCCCGTCCCCGTCGAAGTCCCCGGCGGCGAGCTGCTCGTCCAGGATCGGGTCGTTGTCCCAGGCGACGTGGCTGACGTCCGTGCCGGGTACCCGGGTCGCGCGCTTCAGCCCGTCCCCGGAGCCCCACACGATGATCACGCTCGGCTTCCAGTCGAAGACGGAGGCGGCGAGGTCGGTGTACCCGTCCCCGTCGAAGTCGCGGGCCACGACGTCCGTCCCGAAGTAGGCCTCGTCGCGGTTGCCGCCCGGTATCCCCGGGTCGTCCTGCGTCAGGTACTGGCACCGGGCGATCCCCGTCCCGTCCCCCGCCCCGTAGGCGACCTCGATACTCCCCCCGCCGGACCCGCCCGGCACACTCCCTCCCGACCCGAGGGCCAGGTCGGGATGCCCGTCCCCGTCGAAGTCGGCGGCGCCTTCCGCAGCGGGCCGGCCGGAGGCGGGCGCCGCGGTGCCGCGGGCGCCGCCGGTCCCGCAGCCGTACGGCGCGGCGATGCCGGCGGGCCCGTCGTCAGCGATCACCAACCCCGCGGCGACCGCCAACGCGACGACGGCCGCACCGCCCGCGATCACCCGGGGCCGCCTGCCGATCCGTCGCCGCGCGGCTTTCTCCTGATCACCCGAGCCGTCCATACGAACGATCACGCGTGGGCCGCCGCACACGGTTCCGGCGCCTAGGGCGGGCCACGCCCGACAGCCGACGGATGCGAGCCCGCCGACGGCGAGCCATCAGACGGACCGGTGCCCTGCCACGGCCCGCCCGACGGCGAGCCATCGGACCCGCACCGGCCGTAATTCACGCGCCCGGCCCGAACCCCGGCTCCTACGATCGCCTCGTACGACTGCTGGAGGGGCGGGAATGCTTGAGGACGTCGAGGCCGGGGCCGCGGCAGCGGTACGGCTCGGGGGAGGCGCGCCGCTGCGGAGCGTGCTTGATGTCGCCGACCCCGGTGACTGGCTCGCGCTGGACGCGGGAGTGCGCGAGGTGGCCTGGTACCGCCCGGAGTTCCTGCCGGAGTGGGAGCACGCCACGCCGCTGCCCGCCGCACCGGCTCGGCTCGGTGAGTCGCGGCTCGCGCTCGCCCTCTGCCACCGCGACGGGCGGATTCGCCAGGAGGCGCTGCGCGAGTCGGTCCGCCACCCCGGTCTGCTGCCGTTGGTCGTGATCCGCTGCGCCGATTGGGTCGAGCCGGTGCGCGAGCCCGCCCGGCAGTTGCTGCGCCGGACCCTCGACGCGGACTCCGCCCTCGGCCTCGCGCCGCTCATCCTCCGTGTCGGCCGCCGCGACCGAGGCGCCTTCGGCGTCGAGGTGCTCGGCCGGGTCCTGCGCCAGGCATCCCGCGGGCAGCTCGCCGCTCTCTTCACCGACCCCGACCGCGTCGTCCGGCGGTTCGCGTACCGGCTGGCGATCGAGGGCCGCCTGCTCCGTCCCGCCGAGCTGGCCCGCGCCGCCGCCCGGGACCAGGACACCGTGGTCCAGGACCTGTGTGCCACGGCGGCGCTCGCGGCTCCGGAGGGCGAGGACGCCTACGCGGGTGTGCTGCCTCCCCTGCTGTCCGCACGCAACCCGCGTACCCGTTCGGCCGGCGTCACCGCGCTGAGACGGGCGGGGCGGTCGGAGCAGGCCGAGCGGTTCCTCAGCGACCGTTCCGCGCTCGTGCGTGCCTGCGCCCGCTACGTCGTCCGGCAACGGGGAGGTGATCCGGCGGCCTGGTACCGGGAGCGGTGCACGGCGGCGGACGACCCCGCGTTGCCGCCCGGTGCGGTCATCGGGCTGGCCGAGTGCGGGGAGCGCGCGGACGCCGGGCTGCTGCGGCCCCTGCTCGTGCACCCGTCGGCCGGGGTACGGGCGCGAGCGGTGGCAGGGCTGCGGGCACTGGACTGCGCGGACACGGAGCAGTTGCGGCCCCTCCTCGACGATCCCGCCGCCGGGGTCGTCCGCGAGGCCGCCGCCGCCCTGCTGCCCTCGGCGAAGGAACTGCCCGCCGACTGGCTCCTGGAGCGCACCGGCGCCGAGCGGCCGCGGCACGTCCGCGTCGGCGCGTTCCGGCTGCTCGACGCGCGCGGCGGCGTCGTGGCGCTGCGGGCGGCGGTCGGTCTGTTCGAGGATCCGGATGTGAAGCTGCGCACCTGGGCCGGACAGTCGGTGCAGCGATGGCATCCGCTGCCGGACGGGCGGGGCGGCGACGCGGAGGTGGGTGACCTGCTCGACCGGAGCCGGCACCTCTTCAGCGACTACGTGCTGCGCCGGCGCAAGTGGGAAGCCGGGCTGGACGGCTGAGGCTGCGCAGCGGTCCGGCAAGGGCCGCGGTGACCGTCACCGAGGCAGGCGTGCCGCACCAGGGCCCCGGTCGGTGAGCGCCGAGCCGCGTCGAGGCTCCGGGGATCGGAGTGATCCCACGGTGGCACCCCGGGCCTACGGGATCAGTCTCCGGTCGTACGTCCAACTACCGCTGTGAGCCGACGCGTTGCGCGGTGCCCGGCGTCTAGCTTCGGCTGCATGACCGACAGCAGACCGCGCACCTCGCGCCGAACCGTCCTGACCGCGCTCCTCGGCGGAGCCCTGTCCGTGCCCCTCCTGGGCGCGGCCCCCGCGTCGTCGGT
The DNA here is from genome assembly GCF_002188365.1 of Streptomyces sp. CS113. Classification (NCBI taxonomy): domain Bacteria; kingdom Bacillati; phylum Actinomycetota; class Actinomycetes; order Kitasatosporales; family Streptomycetaceae; genus Streptomyces; species Streptomyces sp. CS113. Next base: position 4,868,210 of record NZ_KZ195574.1, on the reverse strand, counting down.
GCCCGCCGCGGCCCTGGAGTTGCCCCCGCTCACCGGCCCCCACCCCGTGGGCCGGCGCACCCTGCACCTCGTCGACCGGCACCGCGGCGACCCCTGGGTGCCGACGGCGCGGGGCCGGGAGCTGATGGTGTCCGTGTCCTACCCGGCGCGCCCGTCCGGCGGGCACCCGGCGGCGTACATGACCGAGAGCGAGGCGCGGCGGCTCCTGGAGCTCAAGGGGTTGGCCGGGGTCGTGCCGGCCGCGACGGTCGCGGGGACGCTGACGCACGCGCAGGCCGACGCGCCCCCTGCGCCGGGGCGCTTCCCCCTCGTACTGCTGTCCCCCGGCTTCTCGATGCCGCGCACCACGCTCACCGCGCTCGCCGGGGAAGTGGCCGCCCGCGGTTACGTCGTCGCCGCGGTGGACCATGCCTACGAGTCCGTCGGGACGGAGTTCCCCGGCGGCCGGGTCCCGCCGTGCGTGGCCTGCGACCGGGTCGGCGTCGACGTCGACGAGGCGACGGTCGTGCGGGGCCGGGCCGCGGACCTCTCCTTCGTGATCGACGAGTTGACCGACCGCCGGAGAGCGGGGGCACTGGCGCGCATGATCGACCCGGGCCGTATCGGAGTCGCCGGGCATTCGATCGGCGGAGCGGCCGCCCTGGCCACGATGGCGGCCGACCGCCGGGTACGGGCGGGGGTCAACCTGGACGGGGGCTTCTTCGTGCCGGACGCGGGACACCGCATCGGCAGGCGCCCGTTCATGATGATCGGCGCCGAGGCCGTCCACGGTCCCGGCAACACCGCGAGCGACTGGGCCGGCACCTACGACCGCCTGCACGGCTGGAAACGCTGGCTGACCGTGGCGGGGGCCGGGCACTTCTCCTTCACCGACATCCCCTGGCTGGCGGAGCAGCTGAGGCTGCCCGATCCGGAGGTGCCGCTCTCGGGCGAGCGGGGCTGGTACATCACCCGCGACTACGTCGGCGCCTTCTTCGACCTCCACCTCCGGAACATCCCCCAGCCCCTCCTCCACGGCCCCACGCCGTCCCACCCCGAGGTCGGCTTCCACCAGCCGTAGCGGGGGCCGCAACGGGCCCCGCCGGGACCGTCACTCCAGCCCCTCCGCCAATCCCTCCGCCAGCACCTCCGCCAGATGCCGCCCCCGCACCCCCGCCAGCTGCTCCAGCTGGGTCCGGCAGGAGAAGCCGTCCGCCAGGACCACCGCGCCGTCCGGGGCCTCGCGCACCGCCGGGAGGAGCTGGTCCTCGGCGCACGCGGCCGACACCTCGTAGTGGCCGGCCTCGAAGCCGAAGTTGCCGGCGAGGCCGCAGCAGCCGCCGCTCAGCTCACCGGTCAGGCCCGCCGACGCGCGCAGGCGCCGGTCGGCCGCGTCACCCAGGACCGCGTGCTGGTGGCAGTGGGTCTGGCCGACCGCCGGAAGGTTCACGGCGGGCGGTGTCCAGTGGGGGGCGTGGCGCTCCAGCGCTTCCGCGAAGGTCAGCACCCGCGCCGCGAGCCGGGCCGCGCGCGGGTCGTCGTGCAGCAGCTCGGGCAGGTCCGTGCGCAGGGCGGCGGCGCAGCTCGGCTCCAGGACGACGACCGGCGCGGACGTCTCCAGCACCGGGGCCATCAGGTCCAGGGTGCGCCGCATCACCGCCCGTGCCCGGTCGAGTTGGCCGGTGGAGACGTACGTCAGGCCGCAGCAGACCCGGCCGCCCCGGCGGGCCGTCAGCAGCGCCAGGGCCGACCGCGACGTACCGTCCCCGACCACCGCACGTCCCCGCAGCGTCGGCGGCAGCGCGACCCGCAGCCCCGCCGCCTCCAGCACTCGTACGGCCGCCCGGCCGACGGAGGGCGCGAGGTGCTCGGTGAAGGTGTCAGGCCACAGGACCACCAGGTCCCCGCCCGGACCCCCGCCCGCGGCCGGCCGCCCTCCCCGCCTCCGCCACCACCTGCTGAAGGGCTCCCGCGCCAGCCGCGGCACCTCCCGCTGCCCCGCGATCCCGCCGAGCCGCTTCGCCACGGCCGTCAACGGCCGTACCGACGCGAGCGCGTTGACGACCGGTGCCGCCCGCACCCGGGCCGCCCAGCGCAGCCACACCGGCAGCCATCCCATCGCGTAGTGGGCGGCGGGGCGGCGGCGCCCGGCGTAGTGGTGGTGCAGGAACTCCGCCTTGTACGTGGCCATGTCGACCCCGACCGGGCAGTCGGAGCGGCAGCCCTTGCAGGACAGGCACAGGTCCAGGGCGTCCCGGACCTCCGTCGACCGCCAGCCGTCCGTGACCAGTTCACCGGCGAGCATCTCGTGCAGCAGGCGGGCGCGGCCCCGCGTGGAGTGCTCCTCCTCCCCCGTCGCCCGGAAGGACGGGCACATCACGCCCGCGCCCGGCGCCGACGTCGTACGGCACTTGGCGACCCCCACGCAGCGGCGCACCGCCGCCGAGAAGTCGCCGCCGTCGGACGGGTAGCCGAACGCCACGTCCACCGGCTCGCGCGGCAGGACGGCGAAGCGGAGGTTGGTGTCGAGCGGCGCCGGGCGGACCAGCATCCCCGGGTTGAGGAGGTCGTCCGGGTCCCAGAGGGCCTTCGCGCGCTCGAAGAGGGCGACCGTCTCCGCGCCGTACATCCTCGGCAGCAGCTCGGCCCGCGCCTGTCCGTCCCCGTGCTCCCCGGACAGCGAACCGCCGTGCGCCACGACCACGTCGGCCAGTTCCTCGGAGAAGCGGCGGAAGCGGGCGACTCCGGCGTCCGACAGCAGGTCGAAGTCGATGCGTACGTGGATGCAGCCGTCGCCGAAGTGCCCGTACGGCGTGCCGCGCAGGCCGTGCGCGGACATGAGGCGCCGGAAGTCCCGCAGATAGCCGCCCAGCCGGGCCGGCGGCACGGCGCAGTCCTCCCACCCCGGCCACGCCTCCGAACCGTCCGGCATCCTGGTCGCCGTACCGCTGGCGTCCTCCCGGATCCGCCACAGCGCCCGCTGCCCGCCCGGGTCGGTGACGACGAGGGCGTCCACGACGTCCGCCGCCCGGACGACCGCCTCCGCGCGCGCCCGCGCCTCCGCCTCCGTGTCGCCGCCGGTCTCCACGAACAGCCAGGCGCCGCCCCTCGGCAGCCCCTCCGTGGACGGCACCAGGTCCACCGCCATGCCCTCCACCGTGAGCGGGCCGAGCGGCAGCAGTCCGGCCGCCGCCTCCGCCGCGCCCGCCTCGTCGGCGTAGCCCAGCACCGCCAGCGCACGTGCGCGGGGCGACTCGACCAGCCCGACGACCGCCTCGGTCAGCACGCCCAGCGTGCCCTCGGAGCCGCAGAAGGAGCGGGCCACGTCCGCGCCCCGCTCCGGGAGCAGGGCGTCCAGCGCGTAGCCGGAGATACGGCGGGGCAGGTCGGGGAAGCCGGTGCGCAGGCGGGCGAGGTCGCCGTCGACGAGGTCGCGCAGGCCTTCCGGCGCCCCGGCCCACTCCTGGCCGAGCCGCAGCCGCCGTCCCCGCGCGGTGAGCACGGACAGCTCGCGCACGCTGTCCGCCGTCGTGCCCCACGCCACCGAGTGGGAGCCGCAGGAATTGTTGCCGATCATGCCGCCGAGCGTGCAGCGGCCGTGGGTGGAGGGGTCGGGGCCGAAGCGCAGGCCGTGCGGCGCGGCGGCGTCCTGGAGTCGGTCCAGGACCAGCCCCGGCTGGACGACGGCGGTACGCGCCTGCGGGTCGAGCGCGACCAGCCGGTTCATGTGCCGGGTGAAGTCCAGCACCACGCCCGTGCCCGTCGCCTGACCGGCGATCGACGTCCCGCCGCCCCGCGCCACGACCGGCACCTCTCGCTCCCGGCACACCTCCAGTACGGCGGCCACGTCGTCGGCGTCCCTGGGCGCGACCACCCCGAGCGGAACCCGCCGGTAGTTCGAGGCGTCCATGGTGGTCAGCGCCCGGGACGTGGTGTCGAACCCGACCTCGCCGCGGACGGCCCTGCGCAGTGCTGCCTCCAGATCGGTCATGCCCTCCAGCATGGGCTCTCGTGGTTCCGTACAGGTCCGCACGGCGGAGATCTCGTCTCATCGGACGGACATGGCTTCGCCCGGTTTGGCCGACGGGATACCCTCCGGCACGTGGCTGAGATCCAGATTCCTGCTGACATGAAGCCCGCGGACGGTCGTTTCGGCGCGGGTCCCTCCAAGGTGCGGGTGGAGGCGCTGGACGCCCTGGCCGCCACCGGTACGTCCCTGCTCGGCACCTCCCACCGCCAGGCGCCCGTCAAGAACCTGGTCGGCAAGGTCCGTGAGGGCATCCGCGAGCTGTTCCGGCTCCCCGACGGCTACGAGGTGATCCTCGGCAACGGCGGCTCCACCGCGTTCTGGGACGTCGCGACGCACGGCCTGATCGAGAACAAGTCGCAGCACCTGAGCTTCGGCGAGTTCTCCTCCAAGTTCGCCAAGGCCGCGAAGCTCGCCCCGTGGCTGGCCGAGCCGACCGTGGTCTCCGCCGACCCGGGCACCCACCCCGAGGCGCGCGCCGAGGCCGGCGTGGACGTCTACGGCCTCACGCACAACGAGACCTCGACCGGTGTCGCCATGCCGATCAAGCGCGTGGCCGGTGCCGACGAGGGCGCCCTCGTCCTGGTCGACGCGACGTCGGGGGCGGGCGGCCTCCCGGTGGACATCGCCGAGACCGACGTCTACTACTTCGCCCCGCAGAAGTCCTTCGCCTCCGACGGCGGCCTGTGGATCGGCGTGTTCTCCCCGGCCGCGATCGAGCGCGCCGAGCGCGTGCACGCGTCCGGCCGCCACGTCCCGGAGTTCTTCTCGCTCCCCACGGCGATCGACAACTCCCGCAAGAACCAGACGTACAACACCCCGGCGCTGGCCACCCTGTTCCTCCTCGGCGAGCAGCTGGACTGGATGAACGGCCAGGGCGGCCTGGACTTCACCACGGCCCGCACCAAGGACTCCTCGTCCCGCCTGTACACGTGGGCCGACGAGTCCAAGTACGCCACCCCGTTCGTCTCGGACCCGGCCAAGCGCTCGCAGGTCATCGGCACGATCGACTTCTCCGACGACATCGACGCCGCCGCCGTCGCCAAGGTGCTGCGCGCCAACGGCATCGTCGACACCGAGCCGTACCGCAAGCTCGGCCGCAACCAGCTCCGCGTCGCGATGTTCCCGGCGATCGACCCGGCGGACGTCGAGGCACTCACCAAGTGCGTCGACCACGTCATCGAGAAGCTGTAACCGTCCCACCGGCTCGACGACGAAGGGCGCCCGGCGGATCATCCGCCGGGCGCCCTTCGCGTATCCGCAGGCTTTGGTCGGCGACCCGCACCACAGGCCCCGCCCGGCGACGCGCACCGGCCGTGGACAGCACCGCGCCGCTTGAAGCTGACACCGTGTGAGGACCTAGCGTTGCCGTCGTGGACGACGACGGGACGTGGTGGACAGTGGGCGAACTGGCGCTCGCGTCCGGGGTGTCGGTGCGGGTGCTGCGGCACTGGGACGCCCTGGGGGTGGTGTGTCCCGAGCGTACGCCGAGCGGCCATCGCCGTTACGGCCCCGCACACGTCACGCGTCTCTACCGGGCGCTGGCCTTGCGTCGGACCGGTCTGGAGCTTCGCCGGATCGCCGCGTTGCTGGACCACGAGGATCCGGACCCGGCGGCGACCCTGCGTGCCCACCTCGACGACGTCGAGGAGGACCTCGAACGGCGAAGCCGGCTCCGCGACCGGCTCGTGGCGGCGCTCGGGAGCCCGGAACCGGACCAATTGATGAAGGTGATCGAGAACATGACGATGTTCGAGCAGTATGTGCACGGCTACCGTCCCGAGGAGAGCACGCGTCTCGCGGACCAGGCGGACGCCCTGGTCGAACTGCTCCACGGCGGCACCCGCTTCCGGCCCGGCGAACGGGTCCTGGAGATGGGGTGCGGCGTAGGTGCCCAGACCACCACCCTGGCGTCGCGGAGCCCGCACGCGCACTTCGTGTCCTGCGACATCGCCCCGGACTCGCTGGAGTCGGCCTCGCGTCGCGTCGCCGCCGCGGGGCTGACGAACGTCGAGTTCGCCGCGAAGAACGTGTTCGACCTCCCCGAACCAGAGGGAGGGTTCGCCGAGGCGTCCTTCGACCACGTCTTCGTGTGCTTCCTGCTCGAGCACCTGCCCGCTCCGGTCGACGCGCTGGAACGGCTGCGGCGCCTCGTCCGGCCCGGCGGCACGATCACGGTCATCGAGGGCGACCACGGATCGGCCTACTTCCATCCGGACGACGAAGCCGCGCGCGCGGCCATCGCGTGCCAGGTGACCCTGCAACGCCACGCCGGCGGCGACGCCCTCGTCGGCCGGCGGCTCTTCCCCCTGCTGCACGAGGCGGACTGGTCGGACATCACCGTCACCCCTCGCACCGTCTATGTCGACGGCAGCCGGCCCGAACTGGCCGACAGCTTCACCAGACGCACCTTCACCGCGATGATCTCCGGTGTCCGGGAGCCCGCCGTCGCGGCGGAGCTGATCGATCCGGCCACCTTCGACGCGGGCATCGCCGCCCTGCGGCGTACGGCCGAACCCGACGGGGTGTTCTGCTACACGTTCTTCAAGGCGGTCGCCCACCGCCGGACCTGACCGCGGCTCACGCGGATACGTTTCTCAGGCCAGCCCCGCCGCGATGGCGCGCCGTACCGCGTCGGCGCGGTCGCGGATGTGGGTCTTGGCGAACAGGTTGTTGATGTGGGTCTTGACCGTGGCCTCGCTGATGTAGAGCCGCTCGGCGATGCCGCGGTTGGACAGGCCCTGGCCGATCAGGGTGAGGACCTCGCGTTCGCGGGGGGTGAGGTCGTCCGGCAGGGGCTGCCCGGCCGTCCCGCCGGGGGCGGGCGCCGCCTTCGCCCTGGCCGTGGCGAGCAGGCGGTCCTGGACCTCGCGGTCGAGGACGGACTGGCCCGCGCCGGCGGCCCGGATGGCCCGGGTGATGTCCTGGCGTCCCGCGTTCTTGGTGAGGTAGCCGCGGGCTCCCGCGCCGAGCGCGCCCAGGATCGACTCGTCGTCGGCGAAGGTGGTCAGGACGACCACCGCCACCTCCGGGTGCTCCTCGGTCAGGCGGCGGGTGGTCTCGATGCCGTCCATCACCGGCATCCGCAGGTCCATCAGCACCACGTCGACGGGGCCCGCCGCCACCGCCGCCAGCACCTCGCCGCCGTCCGCGGCCGCCGCGACGACCTCGATGTCCGGGGCCAGCCCGAGCACCGCGGCGAGCGGCTCCCGCACGGCGGCCTGGTCGTCGGCGACGATCACCCTCAACCGCGCCGGTCCCTCAGTCGGTTCGCTCATCCCGGAATCACCGCTTCCACCTGCCAGCCGCCCTGGTCCTGCCCCTCGGTGACCGGCCCCACGCTGACGCTCCCGCCCAGCAGGGCGACGCGCTCGCGCATGCCGATCAGCCCCATCCCGCTGCCCGCGCCCGGGGTCACCGCACGGGTGGCGGGCCGGTTGCGGACCCTCAGTGTGATCGACGCGGCGGTGAACGCCAGCTCCACCTCGGCCCGTGCGCCGGGAGCGTGCCGGGCCGCGTTGGTCAGGGCCTCCTGGGCGATCCGCAGGAGGCCCTGGGTCACCTGGGCCGACGGCTCGCGGACGGTGCCCGTGACCGTCACGGCGTCGCGGTGGCCCGCGGATTCGGCCATCGCCGTCAGGCTCTCCAGCAGCGGCAGCGCGTCCTCGCGCAACGCGTGCACGGTCCACTGCGCCTGCTTCAGACTCTCCTTGACCAGGCCGTGGGCCTTGGCGGTGGCCTCCCTGACCTTGTCCAGGTCACCGGTGTCGAGCAGCGCGTCGGCCAGCTCCAGCTGCATGTTGATCCCGGCGAGGGAGTGCGCCAGGACGTCGTGCACGTCCCGGGCGATCCGGCCGCGCTCGGTGAGGACGGCGGTGCGGGCCTCGGCGCGGGCGGCGCGTTCCGCCGCCTCGGCGGCCGAGAGTGCCGACCGTACGGCCCGGCGCTGGGTGCGGTTGAGGATGCCGACCACCACCGGGACGCCGGTAGTGAGGCCGAGCAGCCAGGGCAGCTCCGGGTCTCCCGGACCGAGGTGGAAGTGGAGGACGGCGGCGCAGAGCAGGGAGCACGCCGCCGCGAGGGTGAGGGCCCGCCCGGTGTCGAGGCGGTATCCGATGTGCCCGGCGAGGAAGTAGGCGAACAGGTAGCTCGTACCGCTGTCGCTGACGCCGATCAGGGCCGCCGCCGCGGCGATGCCGAGGGCGAGCCAGGTGAGCGCCAGACGCGGGGGGACCCGGTGCTCGGGGACGGCCCGCGCGAGCAGTGCCGCGGAGTTGAGCACGAAGAGGACGGTCACCGCCAGGCCCTGGCCGCTGAATCCCATGGGCCGGATCGTCAGCGCTCCCACGGCGACCACCGCGAGGCTCAGGCCCCACTGCACCCGCGGATCCTGACCGGGGACCGGCCGCGGGTCCTGACCGGGGACCGGCCGCGGGTCCTGACCGGGGACCGGTCGCGGGTCCGCCCCCGGGGACGGGGGCGGAGGGAACTCGGTGGCGGACACCGGCCGAACATAGCGCACGGTCAGGCCGTACGGTCGAGGACGGGCGCGGCGGGAGCCCCGGCGACGGCCCCGGCCCGGGCCCGGCTGCGTACGTAGATCGTGCCCACCCGCGTGACCACCTCGGTGACCGCCATCAGCACGAACGCCGTCACCCAGGCCTGGTCGCCCGTGATGTGGTGGGCGATGCTGAAGCGGGCGACGTCGTCGGCACCGCCGCCGTGCTCGACCCAGACCTGGAAGCCCATGCGGGCGCCCATGCCCAGCACCCACAGGATCGCCGACACGGCACCGGCCTTGATCATGAGCTGCCCGCCGAGCGCCCTGATCCGGGTGTAGACACCGCCCGCGACGCCGAGCGCCGCGCCCACGGCCGTCAGGGCCCCGATCAGCACCAGGTCGTTGCCGCCGGTCGGGACGGAGTCCAGGTAGGAGTACGCCACGAAGGCCACGATCCCCAGCGGGATCAGGAACGTCTTGCGGTCGAGCCGGTCTTCTCGCAGCTGCCGGAAGACGACCAGGACGAGGGCGATGTCGGTGATCCACTCAGTCGTTGTCATGCCCTCAAGGCTGCTCCGACCAGGCGCTCAGCACCTGGACCCATGGGTGGAGCCGGGGGTGGAGATCTCCCGGTTCCCCGGTCTCCACCCCCGCTCTTCACCCCGGCCCCGCCCAGCCGCCGACTACCGGCCCAGCCGCTGGAACCTCCGCACCGCCAGCGGCAGGAAGACCGCCGTCAGGATCACCGGCCACACGCCCGCCATCAGCAGCGCGTGCTGCTCGACCCACGAGTCGCCGCCGCCGACCGGCGTGCCGAACAGGTCGCGGGCGGCCGCCGCCGTGGACGAGATCGGGTTCCACGCGGCCACCCAGCCCAGCCAGTCGGGCATGAGCTGCGGGGCGACGAAGATGCTGGAGATCATCGTCAGCGGGAAGGCCACGGCGAACAGGCCGCCCGCCGCCTCCGGGTTGGGGACCAGCAGGCCCAGCCACACGCCGATCCAGATCAGCGCGAACCGCAGCCACAGCAGCAGTCCGAACGCGGCCAGGAAGCCCCAGCCGCCGTCCGGACGCCAGCCCATGGCCATCGCAGTCAGCATCATGATGGCCAACTCCGCGCAGGCGACGACCAGATCGGTCACCCCGCGCCCCGCGACCACCGCCGAGGACGACATCGGCATGGAGCGGAACCGGTCGATGACCCCCTTCGTGGAGTCGTACACCACCACGGTCGCGGTGTTGATGAAGCCGAACGCCATGGTCATCGCGAACATGCCCGGCATCAGGAAGTCCTTGTAGTCCCCGCCGCCGGGCACGGTCATCGCGCTGCCGAAGACATAGCCGTAGAGGAGGACGGACAGGATCGGGAAGCCCAGCTGCCAGGCGATGTTGACGGGCTGGCGCTGGTAGTGGGTCAGGCCGCGGCGGACGATGTTGCCGCAGTCGGCGAGCAGCCAGTACAGCCTCCCGCGCTCGCGCGGGGCCGTCGCCGGGTCGGCGTGCAGGTCGAGGGCGCTCATGCCGCCACCGCCTCCTTCGCCGGGCTCTGCGCGTCCCGCGCGTCCTCCGCGCCCGTACGGTGGCCGGTCAGGCGCAGGAACACGTCGTCGAGGCTCGGCCTGCGCAGTCCGATGTCCTCCACGGCGACGCCCTCGTCCTGGAGGGTGCGCGCCACCTCGGTCAGGGCCGCCACCCGGTCGGTGACCGGGGCGTGCACGCGCAGCGCCTCGTCCTGGACCTCGGGTTCGCCCTTGCAGACCCGGGCGACCGTCTTCACCACCCGCGGGATCTCGGTCCGGTCCGCGACCACGACCTCGATCCGGTCGCCGCCGACCAGGTTCTTCAGCCCGTCCGGGGTGTCGTCGGCGATGGCCCGGCCCCGGTCGATGACGGTGATGCGGGAGGCGAGCTTGTCGGCCTCCTCCAGGTACTGCGTGGTCAGCAGGACCGTCGTGCCGCCCGCCACCAGCGCCCGGACCGACTCCCAGACCTCGCCGCGGCTGCGCGGGTCGAGGCCCGTCGTCGGCTCGTCCAGGAACAGCACGGACGGGGCGAGGATCATCGACGCGGCGAGGTCGAGGCGGCGCCGCATGCCGCCGCTGTACTTGCCCACGCCCCGGTCGGCGGCGTCGGTCAGGTCGAACCGCTCCAGCAGCTCGACCGCGCGGGCCCGGGCCCGCCTGCCGCCCAGGTGGAACAGGCGGCCGAACATCTCCAGGTTCTGCCGGCCGGTGAGCACCTCGTCCACGGCCGCGTACTGGCCGGTGAGGCCGATCCGCGCCCGCACCTCACGGGCCTGCCGGGCGAGGTCGAGGCCCGCCACCTCGGCCCGTCCGCCGTCCAGCCGGATCAGCGTGGACAGGATGCGCACGGCCGTGGTCTTGCCCGCGCCGTTCGGCCCCAGCAGGCCGTGCACGGTGCCCTCGCGGACGGCCAGGTCGAAGCCGTCCAGGGCGCGTTTGTCGCCGTACCTCTTCTCCAGCCCCTCGGCCCGTACCGCGTACGTGTCGCTCATGGGTCCCAGCCCCCTTTCCCTTCCCAACTGAGTACACCGTACCCGATTGCGCGTACGCCGTACCCAGTTTTCCGGCGCGGACTTAAACTGACCCCATGGCGAGCGGCACGGACACCAGCGGCAGCGGCGACATCGGCCGCACCCTCGACCTGTTGTGGGACACCGGCCGGCGCCCCAGCCGGGGCCCGAGGCCGGGCCTGACGCTGGAGCGGATCGTGGAGGCCGCCGTCGAGGTCGCGGACCGGGACGGTCTCGGCGCCGTCTCGATGCGCCGGATCGCCACCGAGCTGGGCACCGGCACGATGTCCCTGTACCGCTACGTCCCGGGCAAGGGCGAGCTGCTCGACCTGATGCTGGACCGCGTGCAGCGCCCGTCCGAGAACCCCGCCGACCTCGGCGACGGCGGCTGGCGTGCGGCGCTGGAGGGCCTCGGCCACGCCACGCTCGCCCTCTACCGCCGCCACACCTGGCTGCTGGAGGTCAACCAGTCCCGCCCGATCCTCGGCCCGGCCGCCCTGGACGGCATGGAGAGGGTGCTCGCCCGGATCAAGCCGATGGGCCTGACCGACCCCGAGCTGGTCTCGGTGATCGTCATGGTCGACGGGTACGTCGTCGGGGCCGCCCGCACGCAGGTGTACGAGCGGGAGGCCGAGCGCAGCTCCGGACTGACGGACGCGGAGTTCTGGCAGGCCCAGGAGCCGGCGCTGGTGAAGGCCATGAGCAGCGGGCGCTACCCCGTGCTGTCCTCCCTCTCCGAGGACGCCTTCGGCACCGGCTTCGACCACTTCGAGTTCGGGCTCCAGCGCATCCTGGACGGGCTGGAGGTACTGGTGACCGCACGCCGGGCCGCCGACGCCCAAGCCACCGACGCCCGGGCCGCGGGGGACGCCCCCGCCCCGGCGGACGACTCAGCGGCGGCGGAAGACCCGGCGTAGGCCGAGCAGGGCCGCGAGCGCGACGAGCAGCCCGACCGCGCCGACCTTGAGCGTGGTCCCGCCCGGGCCGTCGGACCCGTCGGAGCCCCCGCCCGAGGCGTCGGAACCGCCGCCGGAACCGCCGCCCTTGCCCGGCACGTCCTCCGCCTTCACGGGGCTGTTCGCCCCCTCCATGCCGAGCAGCAGCTTCTTGCCGTCGATGGTGTAGGTGGCGGACTCGCCCTGCCCCAGGGGCACGCTGATCCGGTCCTGGCGCTGGATCTTCCCGCCGTTCCAGTCGTACCAGATGCCCCCGAGATAGCCGCGCACGGCGAGCTGCTCGCCGTCCGGGGAGAACGCGGCGTCCGTCGCCCACAGGTCCACGGGCACGGTGGGCTTGAAGACGTTGGCGCCGGAGGACGACAGCTTCGCCGGGCCCTCGTACAGGTGCCCGCCGTCCTCGTGCTTGTCGATGAGGTAGACCCGGCCAGTCTTCGGGTGGACCAGCATCGACTCGGCGTCGCGCGAACCGTCGGCGTACTTCACCACGTACTGCGTCGCCTTGACGGTCTGGTCCTTCAGCTCGGTCGGCTCGGGCAGCTCGTAGATCCACACGTACGGCCAGGTCACGCCGTCGTTGTCGCCGATGTCGCCGACGAAGATCTTGTTGCCGGGCCCGATGGCGATCGCCTCGACGTCCCGGGGCGTGCCGACGCCGGACAGCGCGACGCGGGCGACGGTCTCGCCGGTGGCGCCGTCCACGGCGTAGAGGTAGGGCCCGGTGTCCTGGTCGTTGTGCGTCCAGTAGACGCCGGGGTGCAGGCGGGACGCGGCGAGGCCGCTGGACTCGGTGATGCGCGGGTCCTTGATCGTGAACCCGTCGCTCCCGGCGGGCGCGTCGCCCCCGTCCGCCGCTGAGGCGGGCACGGCGAACGCGCCCACGAGAAGGGCCGAGGCGAGGAGGGCGAAGGGTCGGCGCATGCGCCAAGCCTGCCATCCCGCGCGGGCGTTCACGTCGCCGGTCACCCCGTCGGTCACCCTGCGTGGTCGGGCTCACATCGCGCCGGTCGGGCCGATCGTCCATGATGAGCGGATGCTCAGGTTCATGTTCGTCGGTGACTCCATGACGATCGGAAGCGCCGGCGAACACACGTGGCGCTACCGGCTGTGGCAGCACCTGCGCGACTCCTACGGCCGCCCCTTCACCTTCGTCGGCCCGCGCGAGAGCCTCCACGACCAGGTGACGGACGCACCCACCTCGTACGCCTACGCCGAGCCCGACTTCCCCCGCGCCCACCTGGCCGGCTGGGGCGAGGGCTGGCACCACATGGCCCCGCTGATCGAGGAGACGGTGCGGGCCTGCCGAGCGGACGTCCTCCTGGTCTCGCTGGGCCTGATCGACCTGGGCTTCTACACCAACGCCGAGCAGACCAACGACAACGTCCGCGTCTTCGTGGCGAACGCGCGCTCGGCCAACCCACGCGTGCGCGTGGCCGTGATGCCGGTGCTGCACAACATCCGGGTGGACGCGGACGACACCTTCGCCGAGCAGGTCGCCCACTTCAACGAACTCCTCGCCAAGACCCTCACCGACCTCGACGACCCGCGCTCCCCTCTGCTGTTCGTCCCGTCGCCGGCGGCGTACGACTTCCACACGGACACCTACGACGGCACGCACCCCAACGGGAGCGGCGAGCACCGGATCGCGGAGGCGTTCGCGGCGGCGATGGACGAGGAGTGGGGGCTGGGCGGGCCCTACTCCCCCGCCGCGTAGGCCGCCCGGATCTCCCGGACCAGCCGGCCGGCGCAGGACCGCACGGCCCGGCCGTTCCAGTTCTCCGTCTCGTGCCCGAGGTAGACGGCGCGCGCGTGGGCAAGCGGCGGCCGGTACGGGGCGGGCAGCCGCCCCAGGGCCCAGTCCGCCGCCGCGTCCTTGGACCGGATGTCACCGGTGACGAGCGTGCTCCAGACCCGCGCGAGGGTGAGCAGCACGTTGCGCGTGTCCGACTCCAGCCGGCCAGCAGCTCCGGCACCCCGGCGGCGATCGCCCGGCGCAGGTCGCCGAGCGGCACGGGATCGAGCAGGGTCGCGGACGGCGGGCCGTACAGCGGGGCGTCGGCGCGCAGCACCATGGTCAGGAGCGGGGCGAGGTCGGGGTCGTCCTCCGGCTCCGGGACGGTGCCGCGTTCGTAGGCGTCGCGCAGCCACTCGCCGTACAGGTACTCCCGGCGGGGCGGGTACCGCCAGGGCCGGACCTCGTCCCGCACGACGGCGATCAGCTCGACGGGACGCCCTTCACCGCCGGACACCCCGAGCAACTCCCTGGTGATCCCTTCGCGTTGCCCGTAGGTCGTCGGACGCGCCAGGACGACGAGGAGATCGAGGTCGCTGTACGGGCGCAGCCCGCCGAGGGTGGCCGAGCCGTGCGCGTAGACGCCGAGCACGTCGCCGTCCTCGTCGAGGTGACGCCGGACGAGGGCGACGAGGTGATCGGTGCGGTCCCGGTCCCGCTCTGGCATATGCGCGTCCTCCCGTGCCCTGGTCGCCGTGCGTATCGTTGTACCGCGCGGCTGCTCCCGCCCGTGGGACAGCCGGGCAGGAGCGCCACGATGACCGTCCTTGACGACAGGATCGACATGGCCGACGCCAACACCAAGCGCTTGGACGAGTGGTTCGAGCGGCTGGAGCGGATGCCCGTCCCCGAAGGATTCAGGGTCGAGATCGTCGAGGGCAACGTTCATATGACACCGCAGCGGGACACGCATTGGGCGATCATCTTCCGCATCGCACGAGCCGTCGACGACAAGTTCGGCAAGGACGTCAAGATCTTCTCGGACGTTCGCATCGACTTCCCCGGCCATGAGAACGGCTTCTGCCCGGACGTCGCCAAACTTCGCGACGGAGCGGAGCCGGACGGAACGGGCCACTGGCGCTACCAGGATGTCGAGTTCGTGGCCGAGGTCATCTCCCAGGGCACCGCCGTCAACGACTACGGCCCCAAAAAGCTCGCCTACGCCGCAGCCGAGGTCCCCCTCTACCTCATCGCCGACCCCTACCAGGGGCGCTGCCACGTCTTCTCACAGCCTAAGGACGGGGACTACACGGCCGAGTTCCGGCTCGCCTTCGGGCAGGACCTGGACCTCACCGACACCGTCCTCGGCCTCACGCTCCCCACCGCGGACTTCCCCCGCGACTGACCGGACCTGCCCGCTTGCCTGGAGCGCACTCCAAGTCGTTGGCTTGGGGACCATGAAGTACACGCAGCTCGGACGCACGGGACTCAAGGTCAGCCGGCTCGTCCTCGGCACCATGAACTTCGGTCCGCAGACCGACGAGACCGACAGCCACGCCATCATGGACGCGGCGCTGGACGCCGGCATCAACTTCTTCGACACCGCCAACGTGTACGGCTGGGGCGAGAACAAGGGCCGCACCGAGGAGATCATCGGCAACTGGTTCGCCCAGGGCGGCGACCGGCGCGACAAGACCGTCATCGCCACCAAGGTGTACGGCAACATGGGCGCCGACGGCGAGGCGTGGCCCAACCACGACAAGCTGTCCGCCGTGAACATCCGGCGTGCGGTCGATGCCAGCCTCAAGCGGCTCCAGACCGACCACATCGACCTCTACCAGTTCCACCACATCGACCGCGCCACCGGCTTCGACGAGATCTGGCAGGCGATCGACACCCTGGTCCAGCAGGGCAAGGTGCTGTACGCCGGGTCGTCGAACTTCCCCGGGTACAAGATCGCCCAGGCCAACGAGACCGCCGCCCGGCGCGGCGGGACCATCGGGCTGGTCAGCGAGCAGTGCCTGTACAACCTGGCCGAGCGGCGCGCCGAGATGGAGGTGATCCCGGCCGCGCAGGAGTACGGCCTGGGCGTCATCCCGTGGTCGCCGCTGCACGGCGGGCTGCTCGGCGGGGTCATCAAGAAGGAGGTCCAGGGCGGGCGCCGGGCCTCGGGGCGCGCGGCCGACGCCCTGGCCGACCCCGCGAAGCGGGCGCAGATCCAGGCCTACGAGGACCTGCTCGACAAGCACGGCGTCGAACCGGGCGAGGCGGCGCTGGCCTGGCTGCTGACCCGGCCCGGCGTGACCGGTCCGATCGTGGGTCCGCGCACCGCCGAGCAGCTCGCGTCGGCGCTCAGGGCCGTGGAGCTGGAGCTGTCGGACGAGCTGCTGGCCGGGCTCGACGAGGTCTTCCCGGGGCCGGGCCCCTCTCCGGAGGCCTTCGCCTGGTAGCGGGGTGAGGCGGTGAGCGGGGCGGCGGCCGCCCCGTCGGCAGGTCAGCCGAGGGCCGCCGCCACCGCCACCACGACGAGCATCAGCACGAGCACACCGGCCATGATCCGGTTACGGGTCTTCGGTTCCACGTCCCCGAGCCTAACCGGACGCGCCGAGCGGGCTGCGGGCGACCGCCTCGTAACGGGGCTGCTCGCCCGGCACGCCCGACTCCGGCAGGTTGCTGCGGACCAGTGCCAGGTCGGTCACGGTCCAGGTGGGGCCGGTGAAGCCGGCCAGCGCCTCGACGTAGGGGCGGAGGTCGCACGCCTGCCTGCTGCGGGCCAGCGTCAGGTGGGGCTGGTAGCGCCGGTGCTCGCCCATTTCGACGCCCGCCCTGCGTCCCGCCGACTCGGCCCGGTCGGCCAGCAGCCGCAGGGTCGCCAGGCCGCCCTCGGCGCCCGCCCACAGCGCCCGCCCGCGCCCGAACTGGCCGCCGCCGCGCAGCGCCAGCTCGAAGGGCGCCGTGCGGCGGGCCGCGCGCTCCAGGCGGGCCGACAGGTCGGGGACGACGTCGTCGTCGACCTCGCCGTAGAAGGCGAGGGTCAGGTGCCACCCGGGACGCCCGGTCCAGCGCAGCCCGTCCGCGCCGGGCAGCCCGCGCAGCGCGGCCACCTCGCCGGCGAGCGCGGCGGTGACGTCCTCGGGCGGCAGCACGGCGGCGAACAGTCTCATGCCGGACAGTCTCCCCCCGGGGAACACGTGTGCGTCCGCGCGTGTCCTGGTCACCGTGCGTATCGTTGTACTGCGCGGCTGCACTCGCGTCGGGGGCAGCCGGGGAGGAGCGCCACGATGACCGTCCTTGACGACAGGATCGAGATGGCCGAAGAGAGCGCCGAGCTGACTCTGGACGTCATGTTCGAGTGGCTCGAGAAGATGCCCGTCCCCGAGGGATACAAGACCGAGATCGTCGGGGGTCACATCTTCATGACGCCGCAGCGGGACACCCACTGGGACATCATCGCGGACATCTATGACCAGCTGCGCACCAAGTATCCGCGCAAGCGCGTGAAGTCCGACGTGCGCATGGACTACCCGGGGTATCTCAACGGCTTCGCGTCCGACGTCGTAGCCCTGGCAGAAGGGGCCCGGAAGGACGACAAGGGCCACTGGCGCCCCGAGGACGTCGAGTTCGTCGCCGAGGTCATCTCCCGGAGCACGGCGGGCAACGACCACGGTCCCAAGAAGGACGCCTATGCCGCCGCCGACGTCCCCGTGTATCTCATCGTGGACCCCTACGCGCGGGAGTGGCACCTCCACACCCTCCCCAAGGACGGCAAGTATCACGCCGCCGTCAGCTTCGGTTTCGGCGAGGACGTCGACCTGACCGGCACCGTCGTCGGCCTCACTCTCGAGACCGACGACTTCCCCCGCGACTGACCGGGCGCCGGAGACGGCCTACGCCGCCGGTGCCAGTGCCTCCCGGCGCTCCCGCGGGACGAAGCGGACCTGCGGGTGGCCGCGGTGCCAGCCGACCGACAGGCGCAGGTTGCCGACGCGGGCCAGGACCAGGCCGATGACCAGCGCGGCGGTGGCGGCCACCGCGCCGCCCGCGGCGAAGCCGGCCCGGGCGCCGTAGGTGTCGGTGACCCAGCCGACGATCGGGGCGCCGACCGGGGAGCCGCCGAGGAAGACCATCATGTACAGGGCCATCACGCGGCCCCGCATGGCCGGGTCGGTGGACATCTGGATGCTGGTGTTGGCGGTGACGTTGACGGTCATGCTGAAGACCCCGATCGGGACCATGAGCAGCGCGAACAGCCACAGCTCGGGCGCGGCCGAGGCCACGATCTCCAGGGCGCCGAAGCCGAGCGCCGCCGCGATCAGGACGCGGAGGCGGGCCGTGCCGCGGCGGGCGGCGAGCAGCGCGCCGGCCAGCGAGCCGACGGCCATGAGGGTGTTGAAGAGGCTGTAGGCCCCGGCACCCGCGTCGAAGACGTCGTCGGCGAAGGCGGACAGGAAGACCGGGAAGTTGAAGCCGAAGGTGCCGATGAACCCGACCAGCACGATGGTCCAGATCAGCTCGGGGCGGCCGGCGACGTAGTGCAGGCCCTCGCGCAGCTGGCCCTTGCCGCGCGGGGCGGGCTGGACGGTGTGCAGCTCGCGGGCGCGCATCAGCAGCAGGCAGCTGAGCGGCGCGACGAAGGACAGGCCGTTGGCGAGGAACGCCCAGCCGGTGCCCACCCCGGTGATCATCAGACCGGCGACGGCGGGGCCGACGAGCCGGGCGGACTGGAAGTTGGCCGAGTTCATGCTGACCGCGTTCTGCAACTGGTCGCGGCCGACCAGCTCGGAGACGAAGGTCTGGCGCGCCGGGTTGTCCATGACGGTGGCCAGGCCCATCGCGAAGGCGGCGACGTAGACGTGCCAGACCTGGACGTGGCCGCTCAGGGTGAGGACGGCGAGGGCGAGCGCGGTCAGGGCCATCGCGGACTGGGTGACGAGCAGCGTGGGCCGCTTGGGCAGCCGGTCGACGAGGACGCCGCCGTAGAGGCCGAAGAGCAGCATGGGCAGGAATTGCAGGGCGGTGGTGATGCCGACGGCGGCCGAGGAGCCGGTGAGGCTGAGCACCAGCCAGTCCTGGGCGATGCGCTGCATCCAGGTGCCGATGTTGGAGACGACCTGGCCCATGAAGAACAGGCGGTAGTTCCTGACCTTGAGGGAGGCGAACATCGACGTCCTGCGAGGGGCGTCGGGGGTGGTGGTGGTCGGGTTGTCGTGGCCGTCAGGTGCGGGGGCGGAAGCTGCTCCGGATCCCGTACTCAAAAGGTTCGCCTCCTCGCGAGAACTGCCTTACTTGTGTGCGAGCTTCTCCAGCACGGGGGCGGCGGCGCGCAGTTTCGCCCACTCGTCCTCGTCGAGCCCCTCGACCAGCGTGGCCAGGAACGCGTTCCGCTTGCGGCGGCTCTCCTCGAGCATCACCACGGCCTGCTCGGTCTGCGTCACGACCTTCTGGCGCCGGTCCTCGGGGTGCGGCTCCAGCCGGACCAGGCCCTTGGCCTCGAGCAGCGCCACGATGCGGGTCATCGAGGGCGGCTGGACGTGTTCCTTGCGGGCCAGCTCGCCCGGGGTCGCACTGCCGCACAGGCCCAGGGTGCCCAGCACCGACATCTCGGTGGGGCTGAGCGACTCGTCGACCCGCTGGTGCTTGAGTCGACGGGACAACCGCATCACGGCGGAGCGCAGGGAGTTCACGGCGGCGGCGTCGTCGCCATGCTTGAGGTCCGGCATGTTCCTTAGCCTAACTCATTAGTCTCGCGAAATACCACCGCACGACCGCCGACTGCCCGTGACGCCCACCACTGAAACCCGCAGTTCACCCGTACGAGTGAGTCGTTTCCGGAAATGGAGGCATCACCCGGCCGACCGGGGCGACCCTCGTGCTCATGGGGACCAGCGTGCTCAGCCTGCGGATAGACGGGGAGCTGCTCGACCGGCTCCGGGGCCATGCGGCCAAAAGAGGAATGAGCGTCCAGGACTATGTCGTCCGGACGCTCATCCGCGATGACTTCGACGAGCGGTTCCAGTCCGCCGTGGAGGAGACGGAACGGTTCTACGGGGTGCCGTGACCCCGGAGGATCAGGTCAGGCCCAAGGCCGGCATCAGGTAGTAGAAGACGAAGACCGCCGACACCACGTGCATCGCCACCGGCACCTCGCGGCCCCGTCCGGCCGCCAGGCGCAGCACCGAGAAGGTGATGAAGCCCATGCCGATGCCGTTGGTGATCGAGTAGGTGAACGGCATCATCAGCATCGTCACGAAGGCCGGGATGGCGATGGTGAAGTCGGACCAGTCGATCTCCCTGATCGAACCGGCCAGGATCAGGAAGCCGACCGCGATCAGCGCCGGGGTCGCCGCCTGCGACGGGACCATGGTGGCGATCGGCGTGAGGAACAGCGCCAGGGCGAACAGCGCGCCGGTGACGATGTTGGCGAAGCCGGTGCGGGCGCCCTCGCCGACGCCCGCCGTGGACTCCACGAAGCAGGTGGTGGCGGAGGCGGAGCTGGCACCGCCCGCGGCGACCGCGACGCCGTCGACGAACAGGACCTTGTTGATGCCCGGCATCTGGCCCTCGCCGTCGGTCAGCTTCGCCTCGTCGCCGACGCCCATGATCGTGCCCATCGCGTCGAAGAAGCACGACAGCAGCACCGTGAAGACGAAGAGCACGCCGGTCAGGACGCCGACCTTGTCGAACCCGCCGAACAGGCTGACCTCGCCGACCAGCCCGAAGTCGGGCGTGGCGACGGGGTTGCCGGGCCACTCCGGGGTGGTCAGGCCCCAGGACGGGATGTCGGTGACCGCGTTGATGATCACCGCGAGGACCGTCATCACGACGATGGAGATCAGGATGGCGCCCGGGGTCTTGCGGACGATCAGCGCGAGGGTCAGCAGCACGCCGAGGACGAAGACCAGCACCGGCCAGCCGTGCAGGTGGCCGCCCACGCCCAGCTGGAGCGGGACGGTGGTCTGCGCGGCGTCGGGCATCCGGGTGATGAAACCGGAGTCGACGAGGCCGACGATCATGACGAACAGGCCGATACCGATGGAGATCGCCTTGCGCAGCCCGTAGGGCACCGCGTTCATCACGCGCTCCCGCAGACCGGTGGCGACCAGCAGCATGACGATGAAACCGGCCAGCACCACCATGCCCATGGCGTCTGGCCAGGACATCCGCGGGGCGAGCTGGAGGGCGACGACGGAGTTCACGCCGAGACCGGCGGCGAGCGCGATCGGCACGTTGCCGATGACGCCCATCAGGAGGGTGGTGAAGGCGGCCGTCAGGGCGGTGGCGGTGACCAGCTGGCCGTTGTCGAGCTGGTTGCCGTACATGTCCTTCGCGCTGCCCAGGATGATCGGGTTCAGCACGATGATGTAGGCCATCGCGAAGAAGGTGGCGAAGCCGCCGCGGATCTCACGGGGCAGGGTGCTGCCGCGCTCGGAGATCTTGAAGTAACGGTCGAGACCGTTCTGCGGGGGACGCCGGTCTTCCGGCGACTCGGGGGACGGGGGGACCTTGGCGGAGGCCGAGGTGGACATGCGGGGACCTCATCACCAACAGGTTCCCCCACGGCCTTGTCGGTGTTCCTATTGGTGTTTTCTACGAATGAAAGCGGTCAGAGACAAACGGGTTCAGTATGAACGTATGAGCCCCTGATCGCTATCTCCGCGCGTAGACCGGTTCGCTCACCGCGTGGCGCCGCGCCGTCAACCCGTTCGCACGCTCCTCGTAAGCTGTACGCATGACGAAGTGGACACCCACGCACGAGGCGCCGGAGCCCCTGGAGGGCCCCGTGGTCCCGACCATCGTCGGCGGCACCATCCTCTGGTTCGTCCTCTTCCTGGTGCAGCTGCCCTTCTACGGCTGGTTCGAGGACCACGGGCACACCTGGTGGGTGTGGACCTGCCTGGCCGGCGCCGGCCTCGGCCTGATCGGCATCTGGTACGTCCGGGGGCGCGACGCCGCGATCAAGCGGGACGCCGCCGAGGCCCGGAAGTAGTACCTGGGCAGCACACCGCGCCGGTGCGTCTCGTACCCAGGTCGGATCTTCT
This sequence comes from Streptomyces sp. CS113, assembly GCF_002188365.1. NCBI lineage: Bacteria > Bacillati > Actinomycetota > Actinomycetes > Kitasatosporales > Streptomycetaceae > Streptomyces > Streptomyces sp. CS113. The sequence continues at coordinate 4,846,443 of NZ_KZ195574.1, read as the reverse complement.
CCGCACTCGGTGGGTGAAGCCGTAAAACCGCACGTACCGTCGAATGCATGACGCATCTCGACGCGGACAGACGCGATCCCGCGCACCCCGCGCACCCCGCGCACGCCGTGGACACCTCCTCGCCCGCGACCGGACTCACGGCGGCCGGGGTCGCCGAACGGCTCGCCCGCGGCCAGGTCAACGACGTGCCGGTGCGCAGCAGCCGGTCCCTGGCCGACATCGTCCGCGCCAACGTCTTCACCCGGTTCAACGCGATCATCGGCGTGCTCTGGGTGATCATGCTGATCGTCGCGCCGATCCAGGACAGCCTGTTCGGCTTCGTGATCCTCGCCAACACCGGCATCGGCATCATCCAGGAGTGGCGGGCGAAGAAAACCCTGGACTCGCTGGCCGTGATCGGCGAGGTCCGGCCCACGGTGCGCCGGGACGGGAAGCCCGCCGAGATCAGCACGTCCGAGATCGTGCTGGACGACGTCATCGAGATCGGGCCCGGCGACAAGGCCGTCGTCGACGGGGTGTGCGTCGAGGCGGACGGGCTGGAGATCGACGAGTCGCTGCTGACCGGCGAGGCCGACCCGGTGGTCAAGCAGCCCGGCGACCAGGTCATGTCGGGCAGCTTCGTGGTCGCGGGCGGCGGCGCCTTCCGGGCCACCAAGGTGGGGCGCGAGGCGTACGCGGCGCAGCTCGCCGAGGAGGCGTCCCGCTTCACGCTGGTCCAGTCCGAGCTGCGCTCCGGCATCTCCACGATCCTCAAGTACGTCACGTGGATGATGGTCCCGACCGCGATCGGCCTGATCCTCAGCCAGCTGCTCGCCAAGGACAATGAGCTGGACGACTCGATCGCGCGCACCGTCGGCGGCATCGTGCCCATGGTCCCGGAGGGCCTGGTCCTGCTCACCTCGGTCGCCTTCGCGATCGGCGTCGTCCGGCTCGGCCGCAAGCAGTGCCTCGTGCAGGAGCTGCCCGCGATCGAGGGGCTGGCCCGGGTCGACACCGTCTGCCTGGACAAGACCGGCACCCTCACCGAGGGCGGCATGGACGTCACCGGCCTGCGCCTGCTCGACGGCGCCGACGAGGGACACGTCCGCACCGTGCTCGGCGCGCTCGGCGCGTCCGACCCGCGTCCCAACGCCTCCCTCCAGGCGATCATCGACACCTACCCGGTCGACGGGGCCGCCGGGGCGTGGCGGTCCACGGGGGCGCTGCCCTTCTCCTCCGCCCGCAAGTACAGCGGCGCCACCTTCGACGAGGGCGACGGCGTCTCCCGTACCTGGCTGCTGGGCGCCCCGGACGTGCTGCTGGCCGAGGACGACCCGGCGCTCGCCGAGACCGGGCGGCTCAACGAGCAGGGCCTGCGGGTGCTGCTGCTGGCCCGCACCGACCGGGGGCTGGACGACCCCGGAGTGGCCCGGGGGGTGACGCCCACCGCCCTGGTCGTCCTGGAACAGCGGCTGCGCCCGGACGCCGCCGACACCCTGCGCTACTTCGCCGACCAGGACGTGCGCGCCAAGGTCATCTCCGGGGACAACGCGGTGTCGGTCGGCGCGGTGGCCGCGAAGCTCGGGCTGTCCGGGGCCACCGTGGACGCGCGCCGGCTGCCCGCCGAGCGGGAGGAGATGGCGGGCGCGCTGGACGAGGGCACCGTGTTCGGGCGGGTCACCCCGCAGCAGAAGCGGGACATGGTGGGCGCCCTCCAGTCACGCGGGCACACGGTCGCGATGACCGGCGACGGCGTCAACGACGTCCTCGCGCTCAAGGACGCCGACATCGGCGTGGCGATGGGCTCCGGCTCGGAGGCGACCCGGGCGGTCGCGCAGATCGTGTTGCTCAACAACAGCTTCGCCACGCTGCCGTCGGTGGTGGCCGAGGGCCGCCGCGTGATCGGCAACATCACGCGCGTGGCGACCCTGTTCCTGGTCAAGACCGTCTACTCGGTGCTCCTGGCGATCCTGGTGGTCTGCTCCCAGGTGGAGTACCCGTTCCTGCCCCGCCACCTCACCCTGCTCTCGACGCTCACCATCGGCGTCCCCGCCTTCTTCCTGGCCCTGGCCCCCAACAAGGAGCGGGCCAGGCCCCACTTCGTCCGGCGCGTGATGCGGTACGCGATCCCGGGCGGGGTGGTGGCGGGCGCGGCGACCTTCGTGACGTACCTGGTCGCACGGCAGCACTACACCGGCCCGAACGCGCTGGACGCGGAGACCAGCGCGGCGACGCTGACGCTGTTCCTGATCTCGATGTGGGTGCTGGCGATCATCGCCCGCCCCTACACCTGGTGGCGGGTGCTGCTGGTGGCGGCGATGGGGCTGGGCTTCCTGATCGTGCTGGTGGTGCCGTGGTTGCAGGACTTCTTCGCGTTGAAGCTGGTGGGGGTGACGATGCCTTGGACTGCCGTCGGCATTGCGGTGGCTGCGGCCGGCGTTCTGGAGTTCACCTGGAGGTGGGTGGACCGGCGGTTTCCGGTGTGACGGTTGCGGATTCGTTGCCGACTGCTGCGCCGTTGTGGCTGGTCGCGCCCACGCGGCGGAGCCGCATATCGAACACTGCCCCGCGCCCCTTTGGGGCGCGTTGCGCCTCCCCTAGTCGAACCAGCGGTCCCTTGCCAGCTCGTCCGTCCTCGACTCGTCCTCCAGGAGGGCGGCCACCTCGAAGCGGCGGGGCCACTCGCCCGCCGCCCAGGCCAGGCCGGCCGCCACGCCCTCCAGGGTCGCGGCGTGCAGCGCCCCGTCGTCCGTGAGGCGCCAGTCGATCTCCACGCCGTCGACGACCAGTTCGTCGTGCTCCACGTACGACACCGGGGTCCGCGCCCCGAGCAGCACCCGCACCGGCTCCGGTACGTCGTGCTCGCTGCCCTCGGAGTCGACGCGGCCGGTGACCGACTCGCTCAGTCGCCGTACCTGGAACAGCTCGGCCAGTTCGGCGGCGCGGGCCGGGCGGACCGGCAGCAGCGGGACGCCGGAGGTGAACGGCAGCAGGTCGGGCGAGTCGACCACGACGGCGTCGGCGGCGTCCACCACGCGCACCTCGCCGTCGACCACGGCCCGCACCTCGTCCGGCAGGGTGACCTGCTCCGGGTCCAGGTCGGCCAGCGCGCCGTAGAGGGCGTGCAGTTGGGCGGCCGTGACGGGGCGGTCGGGGTCGGCGAGGCGGTCCAGGAGTTCGGCCGCGCCGCCGGGCTCGTCGAGGAGGGCCGCGACCGAGGTGCGCACGCCCAGCGCCCTCAGTACCTGCTCGTCCTCGAAGCCGGTCGCGTCGGCCTCGTCGTACAGGCCCCGCAGCAGCGGGTCGCCGCCCGCCGCGCGCAGACCGGCCGGGCGGCGTCCGCCGAGCACCGGGTGCCCGCGCAGCCACCACGCGGTGTACGGCCGTACGACCTCGTGGGTGCCGTCGGGCAGCAGGACGCGCACGGGCTCGACCAGCGCGTCGCGCAGCGGCGGCCGGGACAGCAGGGCGAGGGCCTCGGGCCAGTGGTCGTCGTCCACGAGGTCGAGGTCGCGCACGGCGACGATCTCGGTGGCGACCGGCGGGACGGGGCTGTCCGGGAAGCGGTCGAGGACGTCCTCGCCCCACACGTCCACGGCGTCGAGCAGCCCCGCGTCGTCGGGCTCGGCGAAGTCTCCCTCGCGGGGCTCCAGTTCGTCGGGGTCCAGGACGACGTCGGTGGCGCGGACCAGGGCGAAGGTGACGAGCACGCCGCAGGCGGCCAGCGGGTCCGGCCCCCACTTCTCGGCGAGTTCCGCGTCCACGGCGGCGAGTTCGTCCTCGCGCATGACCTGGGCGAACGGGCCGCCGGGGAAGACGAGTTCGCCCGCCGGGGAGAGTTCGCCGTCCTCGTCGGGCAGGGCGAGGGCACCCAGCCAGGGCTCGTCCCCGGCGTCGAGTCCGGCGCCCTGGACCAGGCCGAGGACGGTGTCGGCCAGTTCCTCGGCGTCGAGGGCGTCCTCCTCCCAGTCGACGCCGCCCTCGTCGTCCAGGGAGGCGGCGACGGCGGCCCTCACCTGCGGGGTGGTGAGCACGGCGCGCGGGGTGGCCGGGAGGGCGCCGAGCTTCTCCAGGAGCGGGTGCGCGGCGTCCGGGTGGGCGACCTTGAGGCCGAGGCGGGTGAGGACCTCCGGGTCGAGGGAGGCGGCGTCCGGGGAGGGCAGCAGCACCTGCCGGGGCCCGATGGTCGTCCGCCCGTCCGCAAGGGGCACGGGCAGCCCGGACAGCCGGTCCGGGTCGACCCCGGCGAGGCTGTCGTAGAGGCTGCGCCACCAGGCGGGGGCCTTCTCCAGCCCCGCCAGCCGGTCGATCGCGTCGGTCAGCGGCACCCGGGCCACGCCCAGCGTGCGCAGTTCGGCGCGGCGTTCCAGACCGGCGGGCAGCAGGGTCGGCAGCACCTCCGCCAGCACCCGCACCGTGTCGGCGCCCGCGCCCTCCACCACCTCGGCGTCACGGGGCCGCAGGGACTCCGGAAGGTCGTCCTCCGCGTCCCGGCCCCCGGAGGGCAGGGCGGGCGGCAGGAAGGAGGTGCGGGGCAGCCGGTCGAGGATCGCCTGCCGCAGCGCGCCGTCCAGTTCGCCCCGGCCCAGCGCGCCGGGCACCAGGTCGATGAGGCCGACGGCGACCGGGCGCCAGTCGGCGAGCAGCCCGGCGTAGGCGTCGGCGGCCCGTTCCGTCAGGAAGTCGGTCAGCGGTCCCGGGGCGGTGTGCCGCCGGGTGGCGTCCAGCGGGAAGGACGCGATGAGCAGGGCGGGCACGCCGAGCGGCTCGTCGCTGGGGGTGGGCGCGTGGACCACCGGACTGGTGCGGGGGCGTTCGGGGGCGCCGTCGGCGTCGACGGGCACCGCCCAGGTCACGGACCAGTGGGGGCGCAGCCGCTCCTCCACGGGCCGGTCGGCGAGGAGGTCGGGGGTGAGCGGGCCGTGTGCGGCGGCGGTGCGCCAGCGGGTGACGCCTTCCCGGGAGTCCTCCACGACGGTGAGGGAGTCCTCGGCGCGGCGGGCCAGGGTGCGTACCTCGTCGCCCGCCTCGATCACCACCTCCGCCAGGCCCGGCAGGGCGAGCAGCAGGGCGTCGTCCACACCGTGCAGGAGCCGTTCGGCGAGGTCGGCGGCGGCCGTGTCGCGCAGCGGCAGGATGACGGCCGTGTCGTAGGGGGCGGGGGCGCTGCCCTCGGCGGGGAACGGCAGCCGCAGCAGCGGGACGTGCCCGTCGCGCCGCCGGATCTCGTCGCCCAGGCCGGGGCTGTGCCGGGCGGTGTCGGCGGCCAGGTCGCGGGCCTCGGCCAGGGACCAGCGCACCCCGCCGTGCCGGCCGACGACGGCGGGCTCGTCGGTGACGGCCAGGACGGCGGCGAAGCCGACCCCGAACCGGCCGACCGAGCCCTCTGCCGCGTCCCGCTTCGCGGAGGCGCGCAGGGTGGACAGCGACTCGACGCCGGTCGCGTCGAGCGGGGCGCCGGTGTTGGCGGCGACGAGGACGCCGTCGCGCAGGGTGAGCCGGAGCCGTCCGGGCACGCCCGCCCGTGCGGCCGCGTCGGCGGCGTTCTGCGCGAGTTCGACGACCAGCCGGTCGCGGTAGCCGCCGAGGACGAGGTCCTCCTCCGCGTTGGCGTCCTCACGGAACCGGGCCGGGCTCGTCGCCCAGGCGTCCAGCACCCCGCGCCGCAGCCGTGCCGTCCCGAACGGATCGGCACCCTCGGCGGCAGGCCGTACGAACATGCTCACGGTGACTCTCCTCATCGACGGACCACGAAGGTACCGCCCAACCAGCCCGTCCTGGGGGTGCCCCCTCTGGGGGAGTTTGAGGACGAGGCCGTCAAGGCCGAAGCGGGGTCTGGGGGCGCAGCCCCCCAGGGAACTCGGCCACGACGCACCCGCGCCGAAGAACGCACCCGCGCTACGAGTGCCCCAGCTCCGCCGCCGCCTGGTCCTCGGCCACCGGCACCGAACCGGAATCCGCGGCCGGCCGCAGCGGGAACGGATCCACCCGCGTCTCGTCGATCACCGGCGGAGCCACCCGCGGCGGCTTCGGCATGACCGCGGCCTCGGAGTGCCCGCCGCACCCGTAGGCCAGCGACACGACGTGCCCGTCGGCCGGGGAGAACTCGTTGGCGCACACCCCGAAGGCCTGCCCGAGCGAGCCGCCGATCCGGGCGAGGAAGCCGCAGCTGACGCAGGAGGCGGGGGCCGCCTGGGCCATCGCGGTCTTGGGGCCGTAGCCGTCCTCCCAGCGATCGGCGGCGACGTGCAGGCCGTACCGGGAGAGCACCCGGGTACGGCGCAGGCCCAGCTCCTCGGCGACCGCCGAGATCGTGCCGCGGGCCGGGACGGTGGACAGCTCGGCGGGCGGCCCGGCGGTCACCTCGGCGTCCTCGGCCTCGACCAGGTCGGCCATCTCGTGGGAGACGGCCGAGTTCGGCGGCGGCTCGTCCTCGCCGGTCCAGCCGGGCTCGAGGCGCAGGTCGTCCGCGTCGGTGGGCAGCAGGTCGCCGGGGCCCATGTCGCCGGGGCGCAGCCGCTCGCTCCACGGCACCCACTCGGGGGCGAGCAGCGCGTCGGGGCCGGGCAGCAGCACCGCCTCGTCCACCGTGACGATCTTGGCGCGGGAGGCGCGGGCCACCGTCACGGCCCAGCGCCAGCCCCGGTACCCGAGCTCCTTGCAGGCGAAGTAGTGCGTGACGACCCGGTCGCCCTCCGACACCATGCCCTCGTGCTCGCCGACGACGCCTGGTGCGGCGGCCTCCTCGGCTGCGGCGCGGGCGAGGTCGAGGGCCTCGGCGCACAGGCGGTCAGGGGTGCGGCTTCGCGTTGTCGCTGCGCTCACAGGTATCGCTTCTCTCCATACGCCGTCTCACGAGTGCGCCGCTGTGTGCGAGGGGCGGACGGAGCGGACCTGTGGACCGCGTCGACGTCCGCGCCCGATCGCGCTCGGGCGCACCTACGTCATCCATTCTGCGGGATGGCCGTACGGCGCGCGGCCGAGAACGTTCGCCACGGCGCGCTACGCACGCTACCTGTTCATGTGCCCTGGGCCTACACCGACGGAGGTTTCGGCGGGGTACGGTCCGGCGCGTCCGGGCGGTGCCGGCGCCCGGGTCACCCGACTCGATCACCGCCATACGTGCCGTATCGACGCTACAGGGGCCGCTCTCGGGGCACTATGACGGGGTGGCAGCCGCACGGACGGAGTTCAAGCGCGGGAGCCGGCGGCACGGTCCCGGCTCCCGGTTCCGTGCGGTCGGCCGGGCGCTGCGCCTGCCGGTGACCGGTACGGCGCGCGGCATCCGGCGGGCGACGCACGCGCACGGCGCGGGCGAGTCGGGCCTCGGCAAGCTGATCGAACTGCACGGGGTGAACGGCGCCGGGGACGTGATGATCACCGTCTCGCTGGCCTCCACCGTCTTCTTCTCCGTCCCCACCGACGAGGCGCGCGGGCGGGTCGCGCTGTACCTGGCGATCACCATGGCGCCGTTCACGCTCCTCGCGCCGGTGATCGGCCCGCTCCTGGACCGGCTGCCGCACGGCCGGCGCGCCGCGATGGCGACCGCGATGGGCGCCCGCGCGGTCCTCGCGCTGGTGCTGTCCGGCGCGGTCGTCACCGGCGGCATCGAGCTGTACCCCGCCGCACTGGGCGTGCTGGTCGCCTCGAAGGCGTACGGGGTGGTCAGGAGCGCGGTGGTGCCGCGGCTGCTGCCGCCCAAGGTCTCCCTGGTGAAGGCGAACTCGCGGGTCACGCTGTGCGGGCTGCTGGCCACCGGCGTGGCCGCGCCGATCGGTGCGGGGCTCCAGCAGGTGGGGCCGCGGTGGCCGCTGTACGGCGCCTTCGTGATCTTCGTGGCGGGCACCGTGCTGTCGTTCACGCTGCCGCGGAAGGTGGACTCCGCGCGCGGCGAGGACCGGGCGCTGCTCGCCGCGGACGAGGAGCACCTGCCGGGGCCGCTGCGCAAGCGGGGCAAGCGTCCGGGGCTGCGCACGGTGGGTCCGGCGGTGACGCACGCGCTGGCCGCCAACGCCGGCATCCGCTGTCTGACCGGCTTCCTGATCTTCTTCCTGGCGTTCCTGCTGCGGGTGCACCCGATGACCGGCCAGAGCGCCGCGGTGTCGCTGGGGATCGTGGGCGTCGCGGCCGGCGCGGGCAACGCGCTGGGCACGGCGGTCGGGGCGTGGCTGCGGTCCCGGGCGCCGGAGGTGATCATCGTGACGGTGGTGGCGATCGTGCTGGGCGCCGCGGTGGTCGCCGCGGTGTTCTTCAGCGCCTTCCTGGTGGCGTGCCTGGCGGCGGTCGCCGGCTTCGCGCAGGCGCTGGCCAAGCTGTCCCTGGACGCGCTGATCCAGCGGGACGTGCCGGAACTGGTGCGCACGTCGGCGTTCGCGCGCTCGGAGACGCTGCTCCAGGTCTCCTGGGTGCTCGGCGGCGCGGTGGGCATCGTGCTGCCGCTCAACGGCACGCTGGGCCTGTCGGTGGGCGCCGCGATCATCGCCGCCGGATGGCTGACGACCGTACGGGGTCTGCTCGACTCGGCCCGGCACGGGGGCCGGACTCGGCCGAGGGTGGCGTGACCACGCCACGCCGTACCCAGGTGGGGGACGGGCCCGGAGCGCCGTATAGCCTTCGGCCATGACCACGTTGCCCCGCGGCACCGCCGCTCTCGGACATCGCGTTGTGCGACGCCGCCGCGCCGTCGCCGCCGTAGGCGCCGTGTCCGCCGGACTTCTCCTGCTGTCCGCCTGTGACGAGCCGACCCCGATCGCGACGATCACGGTCGGCAGTGACTCGGTCAGCTCGGAGGCCACCTGCGGCGGAGAGGGCGAGACCCTTTCGGCCGACGAGATCGACAAGTGCCTCCAGGACAAGGACGCGAAGACCATCACGGTCGACCAGGACGAGACCGTGCGGTTCGGCGTCGACCCGGACGTCGCCGACAAGCACTGGACGATCCTGATGAACGGTCAGCAGCTGGTCGAGGACAGCGACAAGACCTACCGCACCGTGCCGGGCAGCGTGTTCTTCAACGCGCAGTACGGCGCCCAGGGCAACTCGACGAACGTCGCCGTCGCGGCCCGGGACGGCAAGGACGGCAGCCAGAACATCACCGGTGTGTGGGTCTTCAAGCTGAAGAAGGACTGACCGCCCACGTCCTCCGTGCACCTTCTCGTGGCCACCGCGGTCCCCGTCGAACGGGACGCGGTGGCTCGGGCGTTCCCGGCGCCGGGCGCCGAGGTGCCCCGTCCGGGCATCGTCCTGCACCGGCTGCCGGACGGCTGGGACCTGCTGGCCGCCGGGGTGGGCCCGGGCCGCGCCGCCGCCTCCACGGCCGCCGCGCTGACCGCCGCGGCCCTCGACGGCACGCCCTACGACCTGGTCGTGTCGGCCGGCATCGGCGGCGGCTTCGCCCCGGACGCGCCCGTCGGCTCGCTCGTGGTCGCCGACGCGATCACCGCGGCCGACCTGGGCGCCGAGACCGCCGACGGCTTCCTGCCGGTCACCGACCTCGGCTTCGGCACCGTCACCCACCTGCCGCCGGCCCCGCTGGTCCGCGCCGTCGCCGCGGCGACCGGGGCCCGGCCCGGCACCGTCCTGACCGGTTCCACCGTCACCGGTACCGCGGAACGCGCCGCGCTGCTGCGGGCCCGCCACCCGGCGGCCCTGGCCGAGGCGATGGAGGGTTTCGGTGTCGCCGAGGCCGCCGCCGCGCACGGCGTGCCGGTGCTGGAACTGCGCGCGGTCTCCAACCCGGTCGGTCCGCGCGACCGCGCCGCCTGGCGCATCGGCGAGGCACTCGCGGCACTGACGGACGCCTTCGGGAAGCTCGCCCCCGCCCTCACGAGTTGGAACGAACATGACCGACATGACTGCTGACGCCGCCGCGCCCCTGCGGATCGCGTACTCCCCCTGCCCGAACGACACCTTCGTCTTCGACGCCCTGGCCCACGGCCGCGTGCCGGGCGCCCCCTCCCTCGACGTGACCTTCGCGGACATCGACGTCACCAACGGCATGGCCGAGCGCGGCGAGTCCGACGTGCTGAAGGTGTCGTACGCCGTGCTGCCGTACGTCCTCGACGACTGGGCCCTGCTGCCGTGCGGCGGCGCGCTGGGCCGGGGCTGCGGGCCGCTGGTGCTGACCCGGGAGGCGGACGCGGACCTGCGCGGGCGCACGGTGGCGGTGCCCAGCGAGACGTCGACGGCCTATCTGCTGTTCCGGCTGTGGGCGGCGGACACCGTGCCCGGCGGGGTGGGCGAGATCGTCGTCATGCCCTTCCACGAGATCATGCCGGCCGTGCGGGACGGGAAGGTCGACGCGGGACTGGTGATCCACGAGGCGCGCTTCACGTACCAGAACTACGGGCTGCACAAGCTCGCCGACATGGGCGAGCACTGGGAGCACACCACCGGGCTGCCGATCCCGCTCGGCGCGATCATCGCCAGGCGCTCGCTGGGCGAGCCGACGCTGACCCGGCTCGCGGACGCGGTGCGCGCCTCGGTCCGCGCGGCCTGGGACGACCCGGAGGCTTCCCGGCCGTACGTCATGGAGCACGCGCAGGAGATGGACCCGGCCGTCGCCGACCAGCACATCGGGCTGTACGTCAACGAGTTCACCGCCGACCTCGGCGAGGACGGCTACGCGGCGATCCGGGGCCTGCTGACCCGCGCGGCGGCCGAGGGACTCGTACCGGCCCTCGGCCCGGACGCGCTGGCGTTCCCGTAGGACGGCCGGGCCCTGGGGGATCAGACGTCGAGCTGGTCCGCGACCGCGCGGAGCAGCCCGGCGATCTTCTTGCCCGCGGTCTTCTCGGGGTAGCGGCCGCGCTCCAGCATCGGCGTGATGTTCTCCAGGAGCGTCGTCAGGTCCTGCACGATGGAGGCCAGCTCGTCCGGCTTCTTGCGCTGCGCGGCCGCGACCGAGGGGGCCGGGTCGAGCAGGGCGAGCGACAGGGCCTGGTCCCCGCGCTGTCCGGCGACGACGCCGAACTCGACGCGCTGTCCCGGCTTCAGGCTCTCGACTCCGGCGGGGAGGACCGAGGAATGGACGAAGACGTCACCGCCGTCGTCGCGGGAGAGAAAGCCGAAGCCCTTCTCGCTGTTGAACCACTTGACCTTGCCGGTAGGCACGTCTGTCCTCGTCCTCGTACTCGTCGGAAACTGCTCGGAAATGTGCTCGGAAACGGCTCTTGATAGCACTCGGGCGGGTCGTCCTGACCCGCCGGTACCCAGGCTAATGGTGATCGGACGGGTGACAAGACGTCCCCCGGCTGTTCTCCAGGCCTGGGAACTACCCTGGTCGGGTGCGTGAACAAACCCAAATGAATTCCGCCGCGCCCGGTGACCGACTGATCCGCGCCGGTGCGATCGTCTTCTTCGTCGGCGCCGTGGCCACTCTGGTCACGGTGGCCCCGCTGCTGCTGGGCACGACGCCGTTTCCCACCTACATGTTCGGACTGAGCATGCTGATGGGAGTGGGCTTCCTGGTCGCCGGTGCCGGGGTGCTCCGGTCGATCGCCGCCGGGCGGCGTCAGGCGCGCGCCGCGTCGAGCCCCTCGGCGTCGCCCTCGCCGTCCCGGTAGGCCGCGAGCCACTCCGGGAGCGCGGTGAGGTCGGCGAGGACCACGTCGGCGCCCGCCGCGCGCAGCTCCCCGGCGTCGCACGGTCCGCTGGCCACGGCCACCGAGCGGGCCCCGGCGGCGCGGGCGCCGCGGACGTCGCCGACGTGGTCGCCGACGTAGACGTCCGCGTCGTGCTCGCGCAGCGCGACGGCCTTCTGCTCGGCCCACAGGCCGCCGATGACGGCGTCCGGCTCGATGCCGAGGTGCGCGAGGTGCAGCTTCGCGTTCGGCTCGTACTTCGCGGTGACGACGATCGCCCGGCCGCCCGCCTCGCGCACGGCGGCGACGGCCTCGCGGGCGCCGGGCAGCGCGAGCGTCGGCTCGATCGCGTACTCCGGGTAGATCTCCCGGTACAGGTCGGCGACGGCCTCGATCTCCCCGGCCGGGAACCAGTTCGCCAGCTCCTCGGCCAGCGGCGGCCCGAGCCGGGTGACGGCCAGGTCGGCGTCCACGTACGTCCCGGTGCGCGCGCTCAGTTCGAGGTAGCAGGCACGGATGCCGGGCCGCGAGTCGATCAGCGTCATGTCGAGGTCGAAACCGACGGTGGGCGCGGGACGGTTCGTGGAAGCCATGCCCCCCATTGTGCCGGGCGCCCGACGGGCCCGGCCGGCCGCGGGCTCCGTCGGGCGCCGGGCGGTCGGGCGGGGGCCGGGACCCAGGGGCGCCGCGTCCTTCGGCCCCGGGCCGTTCGTGTCCCCAGGGGGCCGTCGCCCGGGGTGCCGTCGCCGGCAGCCCCCGGGTCGTCCGTGCCCTCCCGGGGCCGGGACCCAGGGCGGGCGCCGCCTTCCGCCCCGGGTCGTACCGTCGCCCCGGGCGTTCTCTTTTCAGCCCACCGAGTCGGGTGGTGAGTGGGCACAGGCCGGGGGTCCAGGGGGCGGAGCCCCCTGGTGCGGCCACCGTGACGCGCCCCGCCGAGCATCCGGGGCCACGGACTCGGGGAGGGGGCGACGGACGTGGCGCGGGCAGTCACGAACGACTCGGCTGCCGAAGGGCCCCGTCAGCCGCGTGGGCGGCGGGAGCGCCAGAGGAGGTAGAGGGCGGTGGCGACGGCGGCGGTGCGCAGGACCCAGGGCCAGGTGTCGGCGATCGCGTCGTTCATGTGGCCCTCGGCGACCGGGTCGCCCCAGCGGCCCTCGGTGCGGCCCCAGAGCCAGACCACGCCCGCGGCGACGACCGTGCCGGGCAGGCCCAGGACGGCCCACTTCGACTCGGCCGGGGTCAGCCGGCGGGAGAGGTAGGCGATCAGCCAGCCCAGGCCGAGGGGGACGAGGCTGCCGAGCACGGCGCCGACGAGCAGCAGGGCCGCGGCGAGCAGCAGGAGCGGGTTGTTCCAGCCGCCCTCGGGCCACACGCGGGGCAGCCGGCGGACCTTGCCCCGGCCCCCTGTTCCGGCCGCCGGGTCGTCGGCCTGCGCCGGGGCCGCGGCGTCCGGCGTCTTCCCGGTGGGGGTGTCCGGCCGCTCCGCCTCGTCCGCCGGGCCCGGCGGTCGCCTGAGCAGCTCCGGGATCTCGACGCCGCCGGTGAACCCGGGCACGCTGTCGCCGAGGCCCCCGCCGGCGAAGGGGCCGTCGTCGACGCGCCACCAGTCGGGTTGGCCCTCACCGACGTCCCCCAGTTCCCGCGCGCCCGCCAGGTGGGGCGGCACGGCGGCCTCCGGCGCGGCCGGGGCTTCCGGCACGGGGCGGCGCCGGCCCTTGCGCCGCGGGGTGGCGCGAGGCCCGGTGTCCCGCTGCTCGGGCACGGCGGTGGGCGACGGCGCCGCGCCCTGCTGCCGTACGGCGCCGGTGCCGGTGCCGCCCGCCGCGGTGACGATGTCGTCGGGTTCGCCGAGCCGGTCCAGGATGCGGCGCACCGCGGCGGGGCTGTCCACGGTGGTCTTCGCCCGGTGCCGGTCGATCTCGTTGCGCAGCTCCGACACCAGGCGCATCCGGGTGGCCGACGGCAGCTGCCGCTGCTGGGCCACGTCGCCGACGCGGCTCAGATACTCGAAGACGACCTGGTCGCTCTCGATCCCCACGTTCCCCTCCGGGGCGGTGCGTTGTGGTACTCCGTCGTGCCCTGTCGTACCCCGTCGGACGAAGGTACCGAATCCTCCCCGCCCGGCCGACGGCACCGCACCGGCGCACGCGCACCCCCGCCGTCCGACCCACCCGCTAACGTGGGCCGGATGAGCACCGAGGAGAAGTCCGCGGCCCCCCGGTCCCTCGCGGAAGCGCTCCGCGTCAGGGACGACGTCTCGCTGGCCGCCCTCCTGCGCAGTCGCCCCGACCTCATCACGCCCGTGCCGACGGACCTCACCCAGCTCGCCACCCGCGCCGGCACCCGCGCCTCCGTGGTGCGGGCACTGGAGCGCCTCGACCGGTTCACGCTCCAGACGGCCGAGGCGCTGGCCGTGGCGCCGGACCCGGCGTCGTACGGCGAACTGCTCGGCCTGATGGCCGGTGACGAGGAGGACCCGGCCGTCGCCGCCGCGCTGCCCCGGGCCGCCGCCCTGCTGCGCGAACAGGCGCTGGTGTGGGGCGCCGACGACCGGCTGCGGCTGGTGCGCACCGCCCGAGAGCTGCTCGCGCCCTCCCCGCAGCACCCGTCCCCGACGGGGCTCGGCCCCACCGTGCGGGAGGCGACGGCGGGCATGTCCCCGGGCCGGATCCAGGAGATCCTCGCCGCCGCCGGACTGCCCTCGACCCACGACTCGGTCTCCGCCGTGTCCGCGCTCGGCGCCCTGTTCGCCGACCGGCGGCGGATGGCCGCGCTCCTGGCGGCGCTGCCCGCGGAGTCCCGGGAGGTGCTGGACCGGCTGGTGTGGGGGCCGCCGTACGGCCAGGTCACCCACGACCCCGCCGCGCACCTGCGCGCACTCCTGGACCGCGGCCTGCTGCTGCCGACCGCGCCCGGCACGGTCGTGCTGCCCCGCGAGGTCGCCCTGCACCTGCGCGCGGGCCGGGCGCACCGCGCGCCCGAGCCGGTGCCGCCGCCGGTGGAGGCGGCCGCCACGCACCGTCCACAGGTGGTGGACGCCACCGCGGCCGGGCAGGCCCTGGCGGCGCTGGCGACCGTCGACGAGCTGCTGAAGGAGTGGGACGAGGGCGGCCCGTCGGTACTGCGGGCCGGCGGTCTGAGCGTGCGCGACCTGAAGCGGACCGCCGTCGCCCTGGACCTGCCCGAGCCGGTCGCCGCCTTCTGGGTCGAACTGGCCTACGGTGCCGGTCTGATCGCCTCCGACGGGGAGGCCGACGAGCGGTACGCGGCGACCCCGGCGTACGACGAGTGGCGCGAGCTGCCGCCCGCCGAGCGCTGGGCGCGGCTCGCCGGGACGTGGCTGACGGCCACCCGGACGCCGGGCGTGGTCGGCGGGCGGGACGCGAAGGACCGCACGCTCTCGGCGCTGGGCCCGAACCTGGACCGCTCGGCGGCGCCGGAGGTGCGGCACCGGGTGCTGGCCCTGCTGGCGGGGCTGCCCGAGGGCGCCTCGCCCGTCGCGGAGTCGGTGCTGGCCCGGCTGCGCTGGGAGCGCCCGCTGCGCGGCCCGCGGCAGGAGCGGGAGACCGGGTCCGGCGAGGCGCGGGACGACGACCTGCGCAGCCGGATCGCCCGGTGGACGCTGTCCGAGGCCGAGCTGCTGGGCGTCACCGGGCGCGGCGCCCTCGCGGCACCGGGGCGGGCCCTGATCGGCGCGCCCGAGGCACCCCGCCCGGCGGCCAAGGGGCCTGGGGGACCGGAGGGTCCGGGCGACAAGCTCCCCGTCCACCACCACCGCACGCCCCCGGTGTCCGCTCCCCCGAGCCCCGCCGAACGGGCCGCGGCCACCGCGACCGCCGCCCGGCTGCTCGCCCCGCTCTTCCCCGAACCGCTGGACCACGTGCTGCTCCAGGCCGACCTGACGGCGGTGGCGCCGGGGCCGCTGGAGCCGGAGCTGGCCGACGTGCTGGGGGTGCTCGCGGACGTGGAGTCCAAGGGCGGGGCGACGGTCTACCGGTTCACGCCGGGTTCGGTACGCCGGGCGCTGGACGCCGGCCGGAGCGCCGCCGACCTGCACGCGTTCCTCGCCCGGCACTCCCGTACGCCGGTGCCGCAGCCCCTGACGTACCTGATCGACGACGTGGCCCGGCGGCACGGGCGGCTGCGGGTCGGCGCGGCCTCGGCGTACGTGCGCTGCGACGACGACGCGACGCTGGACGAGATCCTCGCCGACAAGCGGGCCGCCGCCCTCGGCCTGCGCCGTCTCGCGCCCACCGTGCTGGCCGCGCAGGCCGACCCGGCGGCGCTGCTCGAGGGGCTGCGCGCGATCGGGTTCGCGCCGGCCGCCGAGTCCGCCGCGGGCGACGTGCTGATCGCCCGCGCGGACTCCCGCCGCACCCCGCCGCGGGCCGCCCCCGAGCCGGTCCCGGACGGTCCGCCGGCGCCCGACGACACACTCCTGGCGGCGGCGCTCCGCGCCGTGCGCGCCGGTGACCTCGCCTCCACGACCCCGCGCAAGCCGGGCCCCGGCGACGAGGGGAACGGCGGCGGGGGCGGAGCGCCGGGCGGCACGCTGCCCCGCACGGGCGCGGCCGAGACGCTGGCCACGATGCAGGCGGCGGTCCTGACCGGCGAGGCGCTGTGGATCGGCTACGTGAACGCCGAGGGCGCCGCCAGCCAGCGCGTGATCGCGCCGATCCGGGTCGAGGGCGGCTTCGTCACGGCGTACGACCACACGGCGGACGAGGTGCGCACCTACCCGCTGCACCGGGTCACGGGCGTGGCCGAGCTGGCGGACGACGCGGGCTGAACCGGCGTACGGCACCGACGTACGAGACACGCGTACGGCACACGCGTTACGAGACACGTGTACGGCCCCCGTGTACGACGCGCGGCGCACTTTCGGGTGTACGCGGTGGTTCATGCACGCCACGCCGGGTGATTCGCACCTGAGAGGGAGCTTTTTTCATATTCCGCATCGGGTCACGGGCGGTCGGGCAGCCACCGGGTGCCCTGCAAACCAACCGAAAGGAAGAACCCGATGCGTACTGCCGTTCGCCGTGTCGCCACCGTCCTGACCTCCACCGCGGCACTGATCGCGGCGTTCGCCGCCGAGGCCGCCGCCGTCGGCATCGACCTCGGTGGGGGCCTCACCCTCTGACCGTCCCCCTTCCGCCATCCTCCGGCGGGCCGGACCCCCAGCCCTTCCGGGCCCGGCCCGCCACCCCCGCCGAGACCTTCGCCGAGAACCCCGAAAGGCCCCCCATGCGCGGCAAGACCCCCGCCCCCGGTCCCGACCGTTCCACCGCCCGCTCCGCCGTCGCCGTCTCCGTCGCCGCCCTGATCACCGCGGCGGCGCTGTTCGGGGCGCTCGCGCCGAAGGCCGCGGCGGTGGAGGGGCCGCTCATCAACAACATCAGCATCGCTCTCCTGTAGGCCCCGCGCCGCGATCAGGCACACTTGACGTTTGGCCGAGCCGTCGTCCGGCCGTACGCACGCGAAAGGGTGCCGCCCGTGAATGGTCCGCTGATCGTCCAGTCCGACAAGACCCTGCTCCTGGAAGTCGACCACGAGCAGGCCGCCGACTGCCGTCGGGCCATCGCGCCGTTCGCCGAACTGGAGCGGGCGCCGGAGCACATCCACACCTACCGGGTGACCCCGCTGGGCCTGTGGAACGCGCGGGCGGCGGGCCACGACGCCGAGCAGGTCGTGGACGCCCTCGTCGAGTACAGCCGCTACCCGGTGCCGCACGCGCTGCTGGTCGACATCGCCGAGACGATGGACCGCTACGGCCGCCTCACCCTCTCCAAGCACCCGGCGCACGGCCTGGTCCTGACGACCACCGACCGGCCGGTCCTCGAGGAGGTCCTGAAGTCGAAGCGGATCGCGCCGCTGGTCGGCACCCGCATCGACGCCGACACGGTGGCCGTGCACCCCTCCGAGCGCGGGCAGATCAAGCAGACGCTGCTGAAGCTGGGCTGGCCGGCCGAGGACCTCGCCGGGTACGTCGACGGCGAGGCGCACCCGATCGACCTGGCCGAGGACGGATGGGCGCTGCGCCCGTACCAGAAGCAGGCGGTGGAGAACTTCTGGCACGGCGGCAGCGGTGTCGTCGTGCTCCCCTGCGGCGCGGGCAAGACGCTGGTCGGCGCGGGTGCGATGGCGCAGGCCAGGTCGACGACGCTGATCCTGGTCACCAACACCGTCTCCGCCCGGCAGTGGAAGCACGAGCTGGTCAAGCGCACCTCGCTGACCGAGGACGAGATCGGCGAGTACAGCGGCACCCGCAAGGAGATCCGGCCGGTCACCATCGCCACGTACCAGGTGCTGACCACCCGGCGGAAGGGCGTCTACCCGCACCTGGAGCTGTTCGACTCCCGGGACTGGGGGCTGATCGTCTACGACGAGGTGCACCTGCTGCCCGCGCCGGTTTTCAAGTTCACCGCCGACCTCCAGGCCCGGCGCCGGCTCGGCCTGACCGCGACCCTGGTGCGGGAGGACGGCCGCGAGTCGGACGTGTTCTCCCTGATCGGGCCGAAGCGGTTCGACGCGCCGTGGAAGGAGATCGAGGCGCAGGGCTACATCGCGCCCGCCGACTGCGTGGAGGTCCGGGTCAACCTCACCGACTCGGAGCGGCTCGCGTACGCCACCGCCGAGGCGGAGGAGAAGTACCGCTTCTGCGCGACGACCGACACCAAGCGGAAGGTGACGGAGGCGATCGTGCGGCGGTTCGCCGGACAGCAGATCCTCGTCATCGGCCAGTACATCGACCAGCTGGACGAGCTGGGCGAGCACCTGGGCGCGCCGGTCATCAAGGGCGAGACGTCCAACGCCCAGCGGGAGAAACTCTTCGAGTCCTTCCGGCAGGGCGAGATCAGCGTGCTCGTCGTGTCGAAGGTCGCGAACTTCTCGATCGACCTGCCGGAGGCGACGGTCGCCATCCAGGTGTCGGGCACGTTCGGCTCGCGGCAGGAGGAGGCCCAGCG
Source organism: Streptomyces sp. CS113 (assembly GCF_002188365.1). Lineage (NCBI taxonomy): Bacteria > Bacillati > Actinomycetota > Actinomycetes > Kitasatosporales > Streptomycetaceae > Streptomyces > Streptomyces sp. CS113. Next base: position 4,827,917 of record NZ_KZ195574.1, on the reverse strand, counting down.
CCTGGGCCGGGTGCTGCGGCCGAAGGCCGACGGCCACCAGGCGCACTTCTACTCGGTCGTCGCCCGCGACACCCTCGACCAGGACTTCGCCGCCCACCGCCAGCGCTTCCTGGCGGAACAGGGCTACGCCTACCGGATCATGGACGCGGACGAGGTCCTCGGCTGACGCTCAGCGGCGGCGGACGCCGGCCTCCTCGCCGTACTCGCCGAGGACGACGACGTCGAAGGCGGCGCCCGCGAACACCCTGACGGCGCGCAGGGTGTCACCGAGCCGGTGCCGGTGGCTGCCGGCCACGGGCGTGGCACCGGACGCGCGGCCCGGTGCCGGGGCGGGGGAGATGGTTGCTGCGCTCATGTCTCCATGGTGCGACCGCCCACCCCCGACCGGCATCGGTCTGCGGACCCAATCCCCGCCCGCCTCGGCTACGACCCTGGAGGGAGCGCATCCCCCAGCGCGGATGACGTGATCCCCTAGGGGTCGACCACGGGTCGGTCCCGGGACCGCGAAAAACGGTTGGCCCGCGCCACCCCCGCTCCCCTAGAATCTCCGCTCTTGCCCGCCTCCCCACGGAAGGCCGCCGTCCGGACGGAAACCGGTCGGTTCGTCGCGCGCCGACAGCGCGCCCACCACACCGCAGGTCATCCGGAGGCACCCCCTTGTCCACGCCCGGCCACGACGACCCCCTCTCCAAAGAGCGCTCCCACCTCGCCGCGTCCCGCTCCGCGCTGCGCGCCATGCGCGAGGACGTCGAGTCCCTCGACATCACCGACGTGACCGCGAACTGGGTCAACGCCGCGGTGCTGGAGGCGCAGATCGAGCAGCGCATCAAGGCGCTCGCGGACCTCAGCGAGACCCCGCTGTTCTTCGGCCGGCTCGACTACCTGCACGCCCCGGGCGCCGAGCAGGCGGAGGGCGGGGAAGGGGAACGCTTCTACGTCGGGCGGCGGCACGTGCACGACGCGGACGGCGACCCGATGGTGATCGACTGGCGGGCGCCGGTCTCCCAGCCGTTCTACCGCGCGTCGAAGAAGGACCCGCAGGACGTCTCGCTGCGCCGCCGCTTCGGCTACACCGGCGGCGACCTGACCGCGTACGAGGACGAGCACCTCCTCGACCCGGCCGAGGCCGCGACCACCAGCAGGCTGCTCCAGCAGGAGATCGAGCGGCCCCGCGTCGGACCGATGCGGGACATCGTGGCGACGATCCAGCCCGAGCAGGACGAGATCGTGCGCGCCGGGCTGGCCGGCTCGGTCTGCGTGCAGGGCGGCCCCGGCACCGGGAAGACCGCCGTCGGCCTGCACCGCGTCGCCTACCTCCTGTACGCGCACCGCGAGCGCCTGGCCCGCACGGGCACGCTGGTCATCGGCCCGAACCGGTCCTTCCTGCACTACATCGAGCAGGTGCTGCCGGCGCTCGGCGAGCTGACGGTGCGCCAGGCCACCGTGGACGACCTGGTCGCCCACGTCGAGGTGCGCGGCACGGACGAGGCGGCGACGGCGGTGATCAAGGGCGACGCCCGGATGGCGGAAGTGCTGCGCCGGGCCCTCTACTCCCATGTCACTCCGCCCGCCGAGGGCGTCGTCGTGGTGCGCGGCTCGCGCCGCTGGCGGGTGCCGGTGCACGAGCTGGAGGAGATCGTCCGCGAGCTGCTCGCCCGGGACATCCGCTACGGCGCCGCCCGCGAGGCGCTGCCGCAGCGGATCGCGCACGCGGTGCTGGTGCAGATGGAGCGGGCGGGCGAGGCGCCGGACGACCGGGTGCAGAACGCGGTGGCGCGCAACGCGGCCGTGAAGGCGCTGGTGAAGTCGGTCTGGCCGCAGGTCGACCCGGCGAAGCTGGTGCTGCGGCTGCTCACCGACGCGGACTTCCTCGCCGAGCACGCCGAGGGGGTCCTGACCGAGGACGAGCGGAAGGCGGTGCTGTGGGTGAAGCCGGCCCGCTCGGTGAAGTCCGCGAAGTGGTCACCGGCCGACGCCGTGCTGATCGACGAGGCGACCGACCTGATCGAGCGCACCCACTCGCTCGGGCACGTGGTCCTGGACGAGGCGCAGGACCTGTCCCCCATGCAGTACCGCGCGGTGGGCCGGCGCTGCACCACCGGCTCGGCGACCGTGCTGGGCGACCTGGCGCAGGGCACGACGCCGTGGGCGACCCGGAGCTGGGCCCAGGCGCTGGGGCACCTGGGCAAGGGCGAGGCGGTGGTCGAGGAGCTGACGGCCGGTTTCCGCGTGCCGACGGACGTCATCGCGTACGCCTCCCGGCTGCTGCCGCACATCGCGCCGGGGCTGACGCCGGTCGCGTCGATCCGCGAGAACCCGGGCTTCTTCGACATCCGTACGGCCCCGGACGGGGCGGCCGACGTGGTGGCGGCCTGCCGTGAGCTGCTGGAGCGGGAGGGCTCGGTCGGCCTGATCGCCGCGGACGCGCGGGTGCCGGAGCTGGCGGCGGCCCTGGCGGCGGCCGGGATCGGCCATGTGGGCCCCGGCGAGGAGACCACCCACGCCACCCGCCTGACCCTGGTCCCGGCCTCGCTGGCCAAGGGCCTGGAGTACGACTACGTGGTCCTGGACGAGCCGCAGGCGGTGGTCGACGGCGAGCCGGACGAACGGACGGGGCTGCGCCGCCTGTACGTGGCCCTGACCCGAGCGGTCTCGGGCCTCATCGTGACCCACACGACGGGCCTGCCACCGCAACTGGCGTAGCTGCGGGCAGTCGCCCGCCGCCGCTGCGGGCAGTCGTGCCGCTGGGGCGGCACGGGTGGGCGGTGGGGGTACCTCCCAGGCCGTTCAGGCACTGGGGGAGGCACCCCGCCACGCCGGGCTGCGTCCCCACCCCCCCGGCGAGCACCAGCCCAGGTGCACCGCTCATCCCCCGAGCACCCGCCGCCACTCCAACACCGCGTCCGCCGACACCGCCCCCGCCCACCCGGAGGGCCGCGCCGCGCCGCCGATGTGGAAGCCGTCGATCCCCGCGTCCAGCAGACCCGGCACGTGGTCGAGCCGCAGTCCGCCGCCGACCAGCAGCTGCTGCTCGTACCCCGGCTCCCCCCGCCGCCGCGCCTCCGCGAGCAGCACGGTCAGGCCGTCGTCCACGCCACCGGCCGCCCCGGCCGTCAGATAGGTGTCCAGGCCGGGGAAGTCCGCGAGCTGCTTGCGCAGCGCGTCGCGGTTCGCGGCGCGGTCGATCGCGCGGTGGAAGGTCCACCGGCACCCGTCCAGCACCTCGGCGATCCGCTCCACCGCGCCGAGGTCCACGTCGCCCTCCGCGTCGAGGAACCCCAGTACGAACTGCGTGGCCCCGGCCTCCCGCATCTCGTCGGCGACGCGTGCCAGACGCTCGACGTCCCCGGCGGCGAACCCGTCCGCGAGCCGGAGCATCACCCGTACGTCGATGTCGACGGCGGCACGGATCGCGGCGACGGTCGCGGCCGACGGGGTGAGTCCGTCGGCCGCCATGTCGGTGACCAGTTCGAGGCGATCCGCGCCTCCGGCCTGGGCGGCGACCGCGTCCTCGACGTCGAGGGCGATCACCTCCAGGACTGCACGCTTGCTCATGGGACCCCATTCGTCGGCCTGCTACAGGTCTAGTCCAATCCAAGACTACGCCCCAACGGCAGGCCCGGGGTCCCGCGCCGCCGCTCAGTCGCCGAAGATGTTCAGCTCCGCCGCCTCCACCCCGGCCAGCTCGTACGCCGCCGCGCCGTCCAGGGGTCGGCCCGCGTAGAGCCGCAGCAGGGTGGGACCGTCGCCGATGTACCGGCCCGGCGGCCGCTCGCCGCTCGCCTCGCCCAGCTTCAGCGGCTCGTCGAGGTCGTCCAGGTCGGCGTGGAGCGGCACGTGACCGCGCGCCCGGGTGATCGCGCCGAGCAGCGCGAGCGCCTCCGGCAGCCCGCGCCCCGCGTACGCCCCCGGCTCGCCGAGGGTCACCCGTACGTCACCGGCGTGCACCCACTCGCCCAGGGCGACGGCGTCCAGCCGGCCGTCCGACCGGGCGATCACCGGGCCCGCCTCGGTCATGCCCCGTTCCAGTTCGTCGACGACCCGGGCGTTGCTCCAGTCGGCGCGTTCGGCGATGTCGCGGTCGTTGGACTCGGGCGAGAAGACGCCCTTCTCGAAGCGTCGCTCCACCACCCGGATCAGGGCGCTGGAGCAGTGCGCCAGCACGTCGCGCACGGTCCAGCCCGGACACGCGACCACCGGCAGTGCGAAGTCCGCGTCCGCGCGGGAGCGCAGCAGGGGCACCAGTGCGTCGCGTTCGAGGGTCAGCAGTCGGCCGGGCAGCTCGGGGTCGCGTACGTCGCGCAGGTCTGCGGGAGTCGTCATGGCTCCACGTTAGGGCCCGAGCAGGTCCTCCAGTTCGGCCGCGTAGAGAAGTGCGGGGTCGAATCCCATGCCGGTGAACTGGCCGGCGAGTTCCAGCGACAGGACGCCGTGCAGCCGGGACCAGAAGGACAGGGCCCGGCGGAGCGCGGCGGAGGGCACCGGGCGGTCGCCCGCCCAGTGCCGGTGGGCCTCCAGGTGTGCGTCGAACGCGCCGGCGGCGCCCTGCGGCGCCGGTCCGGACGGCAGCGCGGCACAGGCGTCGACGATGACCGCCATGGTCTCGGCGGCGATCCCGGTGATGTCGTCGGGCGCCCGGTAGCCGGGGACGGGGGTGCCGAAGATGAGGAAGTAGCGCTGCGGGTCGTCCAGTGCCCAGGCGCGCAGGGCGTGCGCGAGACCGGCCAGGTCGGCACCGGCCTCGGCGGCCGCCCGGAAGGCGTCGGCCTGGCTGCGGTAGGCGTCCCGGATGAGTTCCGTGATCAGCTCGTCGCGGCCGTCGAAGTAGCGGTAGAGCGCGGGGCCGCTCATGCCCATCCGCTTGGCGATCGCGTTGAGGGAGAGCGCGGAGGCGCCCGCCGTGGCGATCTGCTCCCACGCGTGTTCCTTGATCTCCGCGCGCACCTGGGTGCGGTACCGCTCGCGCGGGGTGCTGGTGCGCGCCTCCGGCATGGTCCGCCCGCCGCCTTTCGAGTTCGCCCGGCCACCCGCCGGGAACGCGAGCACTTCGGTTAGAAGCTATCACGAACATTATCTGGAAGAATGCGCCCATGGCCGACCTCGACGCCCTGCGCTCCCGCTTCGCCCGCGCCCTGGCGGGAGCCACCGCCCCCGGCGCCGCCTCCGGTACCTCGCCCGGCGCCGCGCCCGGCGCCGCCCCCGGCACGCGCGCCGCCGCCGTCCCCGGTCCCGACCCCGCGCCGTACGCCGACGATCTGCTCGCCCGCTGGCAGGAGCCCCAGCGGCGCTACCACACCCTGGCGCACCTCACGGCGGTCCTGGACCACGTCGACGTACTGGCCCAGCACGCCGACGACGCGGACGTGGTGCGGCTCGCCGCGTGGTTCCACGACGCCGTCTACCGGCCGGACCGGTCCGAGAACGAGGAGCGCTCGGCCCGGCTCGCCGAACGCGCCCTGCCCGAGGCCGGGGTGCCGGCGGCGCGGACCGCCGAGGTGGCCCGGCTGGTGCGGCTCACCGTGACGCACGCCCCGGCCGCCGACGACCGCGACGGGCAGGTTTTGTGCGACGCGGACCTGGCGATCCTCGCCTCGCCGCCGTCGGCGTACGCGGCGTACACGGCGGCCGTGCGCGAGGAGTACCACTTCGTGCCGAACGAGGCGTTCCGCGAGGGCCGGGCCGCGGTCCTGCGCCAACTCCTCGACCTGCCCGTCCTGTTCCACACCCCGTACGGACGGCGGGAGTGGGAGGCGACCGCCCGCCACAACCTCACCGGCGAGCTGGAAATGCTGTCGCTGCCGGACACCCCGGACGTCTAGCCTGCCCGGCATGCGAAGCATGGGCGGGGATCAGGTGGAGGAGGCCGTCGCGGGCGCCGTGGCGCTGCTGCGGACGGCGACGGACCGGGACTGGCGCGCGACACGGGCCGGACGGCTCGCATGGGACTGCCGGTACACGGCGGAGCACGTCGCCAGCGACCTCATCGCCTACGCCGGGCAGCTCGCCGGACGCGCCACCGAGGCGTACGTGCCGTTCGAGATCACCCTGGACGGCGGCGACGACGGCCTGGACCCCGCCGACAACGAGGGCGTCCTCCAGGTGATCGAGACGACCGGCGCGCTGCTCGCCGCCGCCGTCCGCACCACCCCGCGCGAGGTCCGGGCCTTCCACCCGTACCCCTTCCGCAGCGCGGACCGCGAGGGCTTCGCCGCGATGGGGATCACCGAGGTGTTCCTGCACACGCACGACATCGCCGAAGGTCTCGGACTGACCTACGAACCGCCCGCCGAGCGCTGCGCGGACCTCCTCGCCCGGCTCTTCCCGCACGTGCGGCCCGACGCCGACCCCTGGCGCACCCTGCTGTGGGCCACCGGCCGCGGCGACCTGCCCGGACGCGCCCCGGTCACCGAGTGGCGCTGGCGCAACAACCTGGTGATCCCGGCCGAGCGGCTCACCCTCCAGGGCCTCACGCCGGCCGCCGCCACCGACCTCGCCGCGGGCGGCGACGGCGGCTTCGCCTGGGTCGACGGCGGGCCCTTCCAGGGCACCCGGGACGCCGCGGGCATGCTGGTGAAGGCCTACGAGACGGGGGTCCACCGCCCGGTGTGGGGGGTCTTCGTCCTCGTCCGGCGCGAGGACGGGCGCGCCGTCGGCGGGATCGGCTTCCACGGGGTGCCGGACGAGGAGGGCCGGGTGGAGATCGGCTACGACCTCGTCGAGGCGGCCCGGGGCAACGGCTACGCGACCGAGGCACTGCGCGCGCTGTCCGCGTGGGCGCTGGGGCGGGAGACGGTGACGTCCGTGCGCGCGACGACCGAGCCGGAGAACACGGCGTCGCAGGCGGTCATCGTCCGCGCCGGGTTCACCCGGGTCGCCGGGGACTTCGCCGAGACCGGTGCGACCGGTGCGACCGGTGGGACCGGTGAGGGCGGCGAGGGCGGCGAGCGCGCCGGGCAGTTCGCCTACGAGCTGCGCGGCTGAGCACCCGGGGCGGTACGGGCGGCCCCCTTGCGGCGGCGCAGTCCCGCCCCGTGCAGCAGCCGGACCACCTCGCGGCTGCTGACCTCCAGCGCGCCGGCGGACACCGCGTCGGTGTACCGGTGGGCGGGCAGGTCGTAGTGGTCGCGTTCGAAGGCGCGGCGCGGCACGCCCAGGGCCTCGGCGAAGGCGTGCAGTTCGGCGTAGGAGACGTCGCTGACCAGGTGGGACCAGAGACGGCCGTGGCCCGGCCAGGTCGGCGGGTCGATGTAGAGGGTCATCGGAGGGTCCTCATGAGGAGGCGCCGCCGGCGGCCGCGCCCAGCGAGCCGACGGCCGCGACCTTCACGCCGGCCTTGCCGCACACCCAGTGCGGGTCGGGGCCCAGCTCCGGCTCGACGTCCAGCGCGTGCGGGTCGCCGGTGCCGCACACCGGGCACAGCGGCCAGCGGCCGTACCGCTCCAGCAGGGCGTCCTGCACGTCCTGCGCGACCAGCCCGGCGACGAACTCCGCGCCCTCGGGCCACTGCTCGACCCACCAGCGCCGCTGCACGACGGACTCCTCGACCAGCGAGACGACGTCCGGTTCGGCGACCTCGCCCGCCACCAGGTCGGCGAGCACGAGGGCGCGTGCGGCATGCAGGGCCTGCTCCAGGGGGCTGATGGGGTTCATGCACCCATTGTGCGCACTCTTGACCCGCGGACCGAAACGAAAATATCTTTCATGAGTGACCGATGAAGTGAAGGAAACTTTCGCGAACGCCTCCGGGAGCCGCCGCGCCGCCGGAGGCGGGAGCGCGCCACCCGCGCCGCCCGCGCCCGCCGCCCTCGCGGCCAAGGTCCGCACCCTGGCGCCGTCGATGACCCGGTCCATGCAGCGGGTCGCCGAGGCCGTCGCGGGCGACCCGGCCGGCTGCGCGGCCCTCACGGTCACCGGCCTGGCCGAGCTGACCGGCACCAGCGAGGCGACCGTCGTCCGCACCGCCCGGCTGCTCGGCTACCCCGGCTACCGGGACCTGCGCCTCGCCCTCGCCGGGCTCGCCGCCCAGCAGCAGTCCGGCCGCGCGCCCGCCATCACGACGGACATCGCGGTCGACGACCCGATCGCCGACGTGGTCGCCAAGCTGGCCTACGACGAGCAGCAGACCCTCGCGGACACGGCCGCCGGTCTGGACACCGTCCAGCTCGGCGCGGCCGTCGCCGCACTGGCCGCCGCCCGGCGCACCGACGTGTACGGCATCGGCGCCTCCAACCTGGTCGCCCAGGATCTCACCCAGAAGATGCTGCGCATAGGGCTCATAGCCCACGCGCCGGGCGACCCGCACCTCGCCGTCACCAACGCGGTGCAGCTGCGCGCGGGGGACGTGGCCGTGGCCATCACGCACTCCGGCTCGACCGGGGACGTCATCGAACCGCTGCGGGTCGCCTTCGAACGGGGCGCGACGACCATCGCCGTCACCGGGCGCCCCGACAGCTCCGTCACCCAGTACGCCGACCACGTGCTGACCACGTCCACCGCCCGGGAGAGCGAGCTGCGGCCGGCGGCGATGTCGTCCCGGACCAGCCAGCTGCTGGTGGTGGACTGCCTGTTCGTGGGAGTGGCGCAGCGGATCTACGAGTCGGCCGCGCCGGCTTTGGCGGCGTCTTACGAGGCGTTGGCGCATCGGCACGGGGCGCTCCGCGCGGGGGCGGGGGACCGTAGGGCTTGATCATTGTAGGCGGCTGCGGGCCGAGTGTGGCTGGTCGCGCAGTTCCCCGCGCCCCTGGGTATCTACAGCCACCGTAAGCTGAAAAGGGCTGCATCCTGATGACCTCCACCCCCCATCACCCCAATCTGCGTTCCCAGTTGGAGACGTTGACGACCGAGGCGTTCCGGCCGGAGCTGGCCGAGATCGACCAATTGGACACACTCGACATCGCGCGGCTGATGAACGGCGAGGACGCCACCGTGGCCGCCGCCGTCGCCGAGCGGCTGCCGGAGATCGCCGCCGCGATCGAGGCCGTGGCCGTCCGCATGGCGCGCGGCGGGCGGCTGGTCTACGCGGGCGCCGGTACCGCCGGACGGCTCGGCGTGCTGGACGCCTCCGAGTGCCCGCCCACCTTCAACACCGCCCCCGGGCAGGTCGTCGGCCTGATCGCGGGCGGCCCGGACGCCATGGTGACCTCCGTCGAGGGCGCCGAGGACTCCCCCGAGCTGGCCCGCGCCGACCTGGAGGCCCTCGCGCTGACCGCCGACGACACGGTGGTCGGCGTCTCCGCCTCCGGCCGCACCCCGTACGCCGTCGGCGCCGTCGAGTACGCCCGCTCGCTCGGTGCCCTGACCGTCGGCCTCGCCTGCAACCGGGACAGCGCCCTGGCCGCCGCCGCCGAGCACGGCATCGAGGTGGTCACCGGGCCCGAGCTGCTCACCGGCTCGACGCGGCTGAAGGCGGGCACGGCGCAGAAGCTGGTCCTGAACATGCTGTCGACGATCACGATGATCCGGCTCGGCAAGACGTACGGGAACCTGATGGTGGACGTCCGCGCCTCCAACGAGAAGCTGCGGGCCCGCTCGCGCCGTATCGTCGCGCTCGCCACCGGGGCCGCCGACGACGACATCGAGCGGGCCCTGACCGCGACCGACGGCGAGGTCAAGAACGCGATCCTGGTCCTGCTGGCCGACGTGGACGGCCCGACGGCCGCCCGGCTGCTGGCGGAGTCCGGCGGCCACCTGCGGGCGGCGCTGGCGGCGGCGCTCGGCTGACCGGCCGCGCCGCCTCCGGTCGGCCGGGGGCCCGGGGCGGTCCGCGCCGTGTGCGATTCTGAAGGACATGAACCACGCCCAGCTGACCGCCCTGGGCCGCGCCCTGCGCCTCCTCGGTGAGCACGGCGAGGCCCTGACCACCGACACCCCGGAGGCCAAGCTGCACGAGGTCCGCGCGGACCTGAAGCGTGCGCTGGACCAGCTGGAGGAGAGCGTCACCACGACGGCCCCCAGCACCCGCTGCCCGGAGCACCCGAACGGGCCGGTCGACAGTGCCGCCCCCGACCTGTGCCTGCTGTGCGAGACCCGCCGGCGCACGGCCCGCCGCGCCGAGTACAGCGGCGGACCGCTGCCGGCCCGGCCCGCCGAGCCGGTCCAGTCCCGCTACGGCGTCCGGGGCGACCGGCCGCAGCCCCAGCAGCGCTGGCTGCCCGAGCAGTGGACCGGCCAGACGTGGCAGCTGTGCGGCACCCCGCGCCGCGACCGCCGCGAGGCCGAGCTGTACATCGCGGCCCAACTGCGCGGACCGCACGCGGCGATGGCGTACCGGCTCGTCCACGAGTTCACGGACTACGAGGTGCTGCGGGTGTGGGGCACGCCGGTACGGGTGGACATCGAGCCGATGGGCGGCTTCTGACGTGGTGAGACGCAACGACCAGCGGCGCGCCGCCCTCGTCGACGCGGCGATCGAGGTACTGGCCGCGCAGGGCGCCCGGGGCCTGACCTTCCGGGCGGTGGACACGGAGGCCGCCGTCCCGCCCGGCACCGCGTCCAACTACTTCGCCAACCGCGACGACCTCCTCACCCAGGCGGGCGCCCGCGTCTACGAGCGGCTGCACCCGGGCGAGGCCGCCCTCGCACGCCAGCGCACGGCCCCTCGCGACCGTGACACCTACGTGCGGCTGATGCGCGAACTGGTCGACCGGGTCGCCGGGTTCCGCACCGGCTACCTCGCCCTGCTCGAACTGCGCCTGGAGGCCACCCGGCGCCCCGAGCTGCGCGCGGTGCTGACCGAACGCGTCCGCGAGGACGTCGCCGCCAACGTCGCCCACCACGAGGCGTCCGGCCTCCCCGGCGACGCCATGGCCGTCAAGCTGCTCATGCTCGCCCTGAACTGGCTGATCGTCGAACGGCTCACGCTGCCGGACGTGTTCACCGAGGAGGAGCGGGACCGCCTGGTGACGGCGGCGGTCGACCGCATCGTGATGCCGCAGGGACCGGCCGGGGGCTGAACGCCCGCTCCCGCCCGCCGGGTCAGATCTGGTTCTCGCCGCCGTCGACGTACCAGTTGGCGCCGAGGACGAAGCTGCTCTGGTCCGAGGCGAGGAAGGCCACCACGGCGGCGACCTCCTCGGGGCGCCCCATCCGGCCGATGGCGGTGTCCCCGGCGAGCTTCGTGTGGACGGTGGGCGCGTTCGACTCGCCGAAGAGGTTGGTGATCCCGGGGGTGTCGACCGGGCCGGGTGAGATCGCGTTGACCCGCACGCCCCGGCCCTTGAGTTCGTTGGCCCAGCCCCGCGCGAAGGTCCGGACGGCGGCCTTGGAGGCGGCGTACAGGCTGAACGCCTCCGCGCCGTTGTCGGCGGCGGTGGAGGCGTTGAGGATCACCGAGGCGCCGTCGTTGAGCAGCGGCAGCGCCTTCTGCACGGTGAAGAGGGTGCCCCGCACGTTGACGCCGAAGATCTCCTCGTACCGCTCCGCGGTGATCTCCGCCAGCGGCACGAGGGACGCGGTCGCCGCGTTGGCGAAGACCACGTCGAGCCCCCGGCCGCGGGCGCGGACCGCGTCGTAGAGCCGGTCCAGGTCGGCCGGGTCCGAGACGTCACCGGCCACCGCCGTGACCCGCTCCGCACCGATGATCTCCACGGCCGCGTCCAGCGCGGTCTTGCGCCGCCCGGTGATGAACACGTGCGCGCCCTCGTCCGCCAGCCGCACCGCACTGGCCAGGCCGATCCCCGTGCCGCCGCCGGTGACGACGGCCGTCCTGCCTTCGAGCTGTCCCATGGTCAAAGACCTCCAGAGATTCCGTACCGATCGGTACTGAAATCGACCGTAGCACATCCGTACCGATCGATACGGAAGGAGTAGACTGAGGCCATGGAGACGCGACAGAAGGGGTCGATCGGCCGGCCGAGGGGATTCGACGCCGACGAGGCGCTGGAGAAGGCCATGCGGGTCTTCTGGGAGCAGGGCTACGAGGGCGCCAGCCTCACCGACCTGACCGGCGCCATGGGCATCACCCGCACCAGCATGTACGCGGCCTTCGGCAACAAGGAGGACCTGTTCCGCAAGGCGCTCGAACGCTACGAGGAGGGCCCCGCCTCCTACGTCGCCCGCGCCCTGCGGGAGCCGACCGCCCGCGAGGTGGCGACCGCGTTCCTGAGGGGTGCCGTCCAGGTCAGCACCCGCCCCGACTGCCCGTCCGGCTGCCTGGGCGTCCAGGGCTCACTCGCCGCCGGCGAGACCGGACGCACCGCCCGCGACCTGCTCGCCGACTGGCGTGAAGGGGGCGTCGGCCAACTCCGCGACCGGTTCCGGCAGGCCGTCGACGACGGCGACCTGCCGCCCGGCACGGACCCCCTGCACCTCGCCCGGTACCTCATGACCTTCGCCAACGGCATCTCCGTACAGGCCACCGGCGGCGCCACCCGGGAGGACCTCCAGCGGGTGGCCGACACGGCCCTGCGCACCTGGCCGCCCGCGTGATCCGTCAGGCGCCGACCGGACCGGCCGCCGCCAGGGCCTCCGTGACCGCCTGCCGCAGCGAACGGCCGGTGACCCGGCGGTTCTCCCCGCCGGCCAGGTGCGCCGCGGCACGCCCCACCCAGTCCGGGTCGCCGAGGAGCTGGAGCGTCCCGTCATCGGTGAGCTGCCGCAACAGGGCTTCCAGCCGGAGCGCGTCGACCGCCCGGTAGGGGCGGGTGTGCTGATCGAAGCGCAGCTGGTGGTCCTCATAGGGGTGGCGCAGCGTCATGTGCAACCAGCCGCCGTCACGCGAGGCGACCATGCCCCTCAGCGTGTACTGGCCCCTGGTGTTCGTGTTCCAGGGGTGCTTGCCCCAGGTGATCCTGATGCCGTTCATGATCCTGGACCACGGCACCAACTGCCCCTCGGAGCCCGGCTCGCGCTGGTGCAGCCCTTCCGGGCGGAACTCCACCCAGTGGGCGCCGGCCTGCGTGGCGTCCCCGACCCCCCAACGGCCGTCGGTCAGTTCCAGCGGTCCCAGAGACACACGGTCCTCCCCCATGCGGTCATTGAACCACGCGGACGGCGACGCCCTCAGGGGTGCGCACTCTCGCGGTTCGTCCTGCGCAGCCGCGCCTTCAGCACCTCCTCCGGCCGCGCCACGGCCACCGACGCCTGCGGGCAGTCCCACTCCCGGCCCCCCGCGACCGGCCTCAACTGCACATGGCCGCCCACGTGCCCCATCACCTCCCCAACGCGCCCGTCCCTCGCGTCCACGGCATGCGTGCCGACGGCCGGCCGCTCGCCCCGCACCACCGACGCCAGCCGCTCCGCGACCCGTACGTTGCACCGCCCCAGGTCGACCAGGGCGAACGGCTCGTCACTCGCGCCGGTCACCGGATCGACGCACAGGGACGGCAGGACGACACCGGCGCCCACGAGGGCCTGCCGCAGGGACTCGACGACTTCTTCGGTCGACCGCACCCTTCCTCACCTCCACGCTGAGTTCGTGATTCGCGACACAGCGTGTCCGTTGCGCTCCTAACCTGGCCATACAGGGCGCTCCAACAATCCCTGCTGTGCGACCGGGAGTTCCGTCACCATGCCAGGACCGAAAGACCTCGACCCGTCCTCGTCCCCCCGCGCCCTCCTCGGCGCCGAGTTGCGCCACGCCCGCGAGAAGTCCGGCCTGAGCCAGGAGGAACTGGGCGCGCGGCTGTTCGTCAGCGGCTCCTTCATCGGCCAACTGGAGTCCGGCACGCGCCGGATGCAGCCGGAGTACGCCCGCCTGCTGGACGACGTCCTCGGCACGGAGGATTTCTTCCGGCGGAACTGCGGGGCGTCGGCCAAGTCCAAGTATCCGGAGCACTTCGCCCAGGCGGCGGAGGCGGAGGCTGTCGCTACCACGATCAGGCACTACCTGCCGCTTCTGGTTCCGGGCCTCTTGCAGACCCCGGGCTACGCCGAGGCGCTGTTCCGCACGTATCGACCCATGGCGTCCGACGCCGAGGTCGAACAACTGGTGGCCATCCGGATGGAGCGAGCGCGGCTGCTGAACAATCCAACAACCCCGCTGTTGTGGGTGGTGCTTGACGAAGCCGCGCTCCGTCGTCCGGTCGGCGGCAGTGCGACCATGGCGGAGACCTTGCGTCATGTAGCGGAACTGGCGGCCAGGCATCGGATCATCGTGCAAGTTCTGCCGTTCAGCGCCGGAACACATGCCGCGATGGGCGGCTCTCTGAAGCTCATGGAGTTCGCTGACGCGCCTACTCTCTGCTTCGTCGAGGGACTGGACATGGGCGCGCTGCTGGACGATCCCCTCACTGTCGCCCGGCACAACCTGACGTTCAGCCTCCTCCAGGCCACCGCTCTGTCTCCACCCGACTCGCTGGTCCTGATTCAGTCGGTGGCGCAGACTTACGAGCATGAACAGCACTCCTGAGGCCACTTGGCGCAAGTCCAGCTACAGCGCAGGAGACGGTGGCGACTGCCTCGAAGTCGCCACCGGCATCCCCACCGTCGTCCCGGTCCGGGACTCGAAGAACCCCGTCGGCCCAACCCTCCGCTTCCAGGCCGAGGCATGGTCGGTCTTCGTCGACGAGATCAGGCGCGGCGTCTCTGGCCGAGGTGGGTGGTGACCGCGGCCAACCCGGCTGCGCCGTACGCCGGCCACCGGCCCCCGGCCCGGTAGCCCTCCGCTGCTCGTACGTCCGCGTACCCGCCGACGACGACCGGGACGGCGAACAGGCCCAGCGGGAGTCCCCGGAAGATCACGCCTTCGGGTCCACCAACGGCAGCGGCGCGAACTCGTACCCTTCCCACAGGCGGCGGGAGATCTCCTCCGGATAGGGCGCGACGGCCGACTCGGCGTCGAAGACCCGCACCAGGCGCTGCCGCGTGTCGTACGCGGGCCAGCCCGGGTCGCCGGTGCGGGCGAAGGCCGTCCAGGCGGCGCGGAAGCCGGACGACAGGGCCAGCGCCTCCGGGGACGGCTCCGTGCCGCCGAACTGGAGCAGCCCCAGGTCCGCCTGGAAGGTGCCGAAGAGGAGCGGGATGTCCAGGGCGTGGCAGGCGCCCAGGGCGCCGTCGAAGGCGGGGGCGGGCCAGGTGAGTTCGTAGACGTGGGACCGGCCGCCGCCCGCGAGGTGGGCCTCGGCCAGGTGCAGGGACGGCATGGCGAACAGCCAGTCGGTCTGGACGCGTTCGTAGAGGTCGTTGGCCGACGCGTCCGGGAACGCGGCGCGGTAGGCGGCCTCGCCGCCCGGGGCGTACAGACGCAGCGCGGCGCTCGCGCGGTCCTCGCCGATCTCGCCCAGCTTGCCCGCCATGGCGGTGAACAGGCGGTTCTCGTCCCGGTTGTGACCGGCGATCAGCTCGACGTCGCGGGCCGCGCCGGCGGCGAGCGCCTGCCAGGGCGTGACGGGGAGGAACTCGCCGTCCACGACGGGCGCGTACGGGGTGACCGTGGGCGCGGCCTGGCCCCAGCGGGGGACGTTGCCCGGCATCTTCGGGGCGAGGGCCTGGCCCGCCTTGACGAGCTGGTCCGGAGTGAGGTCCGCGAGGTCTTCGACGGTCGGGCGCAGGCCCAGCTCGGCGGCGAGGGCGGTGCCGATGTCGGCGGCGAGTGCGGTGGAGAAGAACGTGCCCGGCACGCTCTGGGCGACGGCCCGCCGGAAGAGACCGGCCGCGCGGGGCATGGCGAGCAGGGCGGCCACGGAACCGGCGCCGGCCGACTCGCCGAAGATCGTGACCTGGTCGGGGTCCCCGCCGAACGCGGCAATGTTCTCCTGCACCCAGACCAGCGCCGCGATCTGGTCGAGCAGGCCGCGGTTGGCGGGGGCGCCCTCGATGTGGGCGAATCCCTCCATGCCGAGGCGGTAGTTGAGGGTGACGACGACGAGGTCGCCGTCGGCGGCTATGCGGCGGGCGTCGTAGGCGGGGCTGCCGGAATGGCCCATCTTGTAGGCGCCGCCGTGGATCCAGACCATGACCGGGCGGTGGGCGGCCGGGTCGGGGGCGGGCGTCCAGACGTTGGCCGTCAGCCAGTCGTCGCCCCCGGGGGCGTCCGAGGAGCCGGCGGTGCCCGCGACTCCGAGGTCCTGCGGGGGCGGCGGGCCGAAGGCGTATGCGTCGCGTATGCCGTCCCAGGGGCGGGGGCGGCGCGGGGCGGCGAAGCGGGCGTCCCCCACCGGGGGCTGGGCGAAGGGGATGCCGCGGAAGACGGTCAGGCCGTCCTCGGTCCGGCCGCGCACCGCGCCGGAGGAGGTGCGCACCACGGGTTCCACTGACTCGGCAGGTCCAGGGATCGTCATCCTCCGGACCCTACGCCGTGGTGCGCACCGCGCTCAGCTGAGGGTCTTCAGCGATGCCGCGTCGTACGGGGCGAGTTCGTCGAAGCGTCCGTCGAGGACCTTCTCGGCCCACCGCGGGTCGTGGAGCAGCGCGCGGCCGACGGCGACCAGGTCGAACTCGTCGCGCTCCAGGCGGTCGAGGAGGTTGTCGAGGCTGCCGACGGGGGCGCCCTCGCCCTGGAAGGCCTTGGTGAAGTCGCCGTCGAGGCCGACCGAGCCGACGGTGATGGCGGTCCTGCCGGTGAGCTTCTTGGTCCAGCCGGCGAGGTTGAGGTCCGAGTCCTCGAACTCCGGGAGCCAGTAGCGGCGGGTGGAGGCGTGGAAGGCGTCGACACCGGCCGAGGCAAGCGGGGCCAGGATGGCCTCCAGCTCCTGGGGGGTCTGGGCGAGGCGGGCGCCGTAGACGTCCTGCTTCCACTGGGAGTAGCGGAAGATCACGGGGAAGTCGGCGGAGACCGTCTCCCGTACGGCGGCCACGATCTCGGCGGCGAACCTGGTCCGGGCGACGGGGTCGCCGCCGTAGGCGTCGGTGCGGCGGTTGGTGCCGGACCACAGGAACTGGTCGACGAGGTAGCCGTGGGCGCCGTGGATCTCCACGCCGTCGAAGCCGATGCGCTCGGCGGCCGCGGCGGACTCGGCGAAGGCGCCGATGACGTCGTCCAGGTCGCGCTGGGTCATCGCGGTGCCGGTGGGCTCGTCCTCGCCGATGCGCAGGCCGGACGGGCCGACGGCGGGGGCCTCCGGGAAGGGCTGGTCCCCGGCCTTGCGGACCATGCCGATGTGCCACAGCTGCGGCACGATCGTGCCGCCCGCCGCGTGCACCGCCTCGGCGACCTTCGCCCACCCGGCGAGCTGCTCCTCGCCGTGGAAGCGCGGGACGCGGTCGCTCTGCCCGGCCGAGTCGTGGCCGACGTAGGTGCCCTCGGTGACGATCAGTCCGACACCGGCGGCGGCGCGACGGGAGTAGTACGACACCACGTCCTCGCCGGGGACGCCGCCGGGGGAGAACATCCGGGTCATCGGCGCCATCGCGATGCGGTTGGGCACGGTGAGGCCGTTGATGGTGGCCGGGCGGGCGAGCAGTTGGGCGGCACGGTGGGTGGCCTCGGCGGGGGTGACGGTCACGTGGGGGCTCCTGGGATGGGGTACCAGTCGGTATGTGCGCGCGCATTCATCGCACTCCAACGGGAACGGGCCGGCCCCGCCGGACCATTCCGCCCGGCGCCCCGATGTGACCCGGGCCACAGCGGAAGGAGTGAGGGGCGGAAGGGGCGAGCGGTGGGCGGGGGCCGGACACGCCCGAGGGCGGCACCCCCCTCGCGGGGAGTGCCGCCCTCGGTCCGTGCTGGACGGTCGATCAACCGGAACCGGTCGATCAGAAGTCCATGTCACCGCCCGGCATGCCGCCCGGGGCGCCCGCCGGAGCGGCCTTCTCGGGCTTGTCGGCGATGACGGCCTCGGTGGTGAGGAACAGCGCGGCGATGGAGGCGGCGTTCTGCAGGGCAGAGCGGGTCACCTTCGCCGGGTCGATGATGCCCTCGGCGATCATGTCGACGTACTCACCGGAGGCGGCGTTCAGGCCGTGGCCGACGGTCAGGTTGCGGACCTTCTCCACGACGACGCCGCCCTCGAGACCGCCGTTGACGGCGATCTGCTTCAGCGGGGCCTCAAGGGCGAGCTTCACGGCGTTGGCGCCGGTCGCCTCGTCACCCGTCAGCTCCAGCTTCTCGAAGACCTGGGAGGCCTGGAGCAGGGCCACGCCACCACCGGCGACGATGCCCTCCTCGACGGCCGCCTTCGCGTTGCGAACGGCGTCCTCGATGCGGTGCTTGCGCTCCTTGAGCTCGACCTCGGTGGCGGCACCGGCCTTGATGACGGCCACGCCGCCGGCCAGCTTCGCCAGGCGCTCCTGGAGCTTCTCGCGGTCGTAGTCCGAGTCGCTGTTCTCGATCTCGGCGCGGATCTGGTTGACCCGGCCCTGGACCTGGTCGGCCGAGCCGGCGCCGTCCACGATCGTGGTCTCGTCCTTGGTGATGACGACCTTGCGCGCGCTGCCCAGCAGGTCCAGCGTGGCGTTCTCGAGCTTGAGGCCGACCTCCTCGGAGATGACCTCGCCGCCCGTGAGGATGGCGATGTCGCCGAGCATGGCCTTGCGGCGGTCGCCGAAGCCCGGGGCCTTGACGGCGACGGACTTGAAGGTGCCGCGGATCTTGTTGACGACCAGGGTCGACAGGGCCTCGCCCTCGACGTCCTCGGCGATGATCAGCAGCGGCTTGCCCGACTGCATGACCTTCTCCAGGAGCGGCAGCAGGTCCTTGACGTTGCCGATCTTGGAGTTGGCGATCAGGATGTACGGGTCGTCGAGCGACGCCTCCATACGCTCCATGTCGGTGGCGAAGTACGCCGAGATGTAGCCCTTGTCGAAGCGCATACCCTCGGTGAGCTCCAGCTCCAGACCGAAGGTCTGGGACTCCTCGACGGTGATGACGCCTTCCTTGCCGACCTTGTCCATGGCCTCGGCGATGAGCTCGCCGATCTGGGTGTCGGCGGCGGAGATGGAGGCCGTGGAGGCGATCTGCTCCTTGGTCTCGACATCCTTGGCCTGCTCGAGCAGGGCGGCGGAGACGGCCTCGACGGCCTTCTCGATACCGCGCTTGAGGGCCATCGGGTTGGCGCCGGCGGCGACGTTGCGCAGGCCTTCCTTGACCAGGGCCTGGGCGAGGACGGTCGCGGTGGTCGTACCGTCACCGGCGACGTCGTCCGTCTTCTTGGCGACTTCCTTGACCAGCTCGGCGCCGATCTTCTCGTACGGGTCCTCGAGCTCGATCTCCTTGGCGATGGAGACACCATCGTTGGTGATCGTGGGGGCGCCCCACTTCTTCTCGAGGACGACGTTGCGGCCCTTGGGGCCGAGCGTCACCTTGACGGCGTCCGCGAGCTGGTTCATGCCGCGCTCGAGGCCGCGCCGCGCCTCCTCGTCGAACGCGATGATCTTGGCCATGTGAAGTGGTCCCTCCAGGACTGGGGGTGATTCCTTCGGACCGCGCCCGCGCCCGCGACGGACGGCTCGCCGACCGCGTGGTTCCTTCCCCACCCGGCCCGCGGGCCTCACCGACCCGGTCCTTCGTTGTCACTCTCACCTTCAGAGTGCTAACGCCAATGATTAGCACTCGCCCCCATCGAGTGCAAGCGCCTCTCGGGGATCGGGCCCCGCCGTCAGCCACCCGCGAACAAGGGGACGAGGGACGTCCGGGCAGGCCGAAGGGCCCGTACCCAGGAGGTACGGGCCCTTCGGATGAAGACCGGGTGCTGCGGTGGCCGCGCGTCTCAGGCGCTGAGGCGAACCATGTCGGCCTGCGGGCCCTTCTGACCCTGCGAGATCTCGAACTCGACCCGCTGGCCTTCTTCGAGGGTGCGGTAGCCGTCCATCTGAATCGCGCTGTAGTGGACGAAAACATCCGCACCACCGTCGACCGCGATGAAGCCGTACCCCTTCTCCGCGTTGAACCACTTGACGGTGCCCTGAGCCATGCCTAACTCCCCTATTACTGGCCCTTGCACAGATCCGCACTTCGCGAATCCGGGTCAGACCTCGCCCCCTCACGACTGGGGGCGTGCGCCGGAACGCGTCGACCGCGGCTGAATGTATCTGTCCAACTGCCGTCTGCAACAGGTCAATCGGACGAGAAATCTGGACGCACCCGGTCCGGAATGTGGCGAGAATTCGCCTGAATTCGGGTCAAGTCGGGTCACGCAAAGGGAACAAAAGCCGCGAAATACGCTCGCACTTTGGCTGCTTCTTGTCGGGCGGGCGGCAGGAATTAACGGTTCCCGTTGTGCTGATCGGGAGCGCGTTCCCCAACTCTACCGCGCTCAACCACATGGAATTGCCCCCTCCGTTTCTCTTACGGAGAGGGCAATACGCACTACAAGGTGTATCTGCGGTGGATCAGTCCCGCATCGGTGACCGCGTCAGCCGCCGGCCACCGCCGGGATGATCGAGACGCCCGCGCCGTCCGGCGTCGCCGTCTCCAGACCCTGCTCGAAGCGGACGTCGTCGTCGTTGACGTAGACGTTGACGAAGCGGCGCAGCTTGCCCTGGTCGTCCAGGACGCGGGCGGCGATGCCGGTGTGGTTCTTCTCCAGGTCGGAGATGACCTCCCCGAGGTTGGCCCCGTCGGCGCTCACCTCGGCCTTGCCGCCGGTGTAGGTGCGCAGGATGGTCGGGATGCGAACGGTCACGCTCATGCGAGGCCAGCCTCTCGGAAGGAGTCCAGGTTCGGGCGGATGGTGGCGGTGAGGCCGGTGCCGGCCACCGCGTCGAGGGTCTTCAGGCCGTCGCCGGTGTTCAGGACGACGGTGGTGAGCGAGGGGTCGAGGACGCCGTTCTCGATCAGCTTCTTGGTGACGCCGACCGTCACGCCGCCCGCCGTCTCCGCGAAGATGCCCTCCGTGCGGGCGAGCAGCTTGATCGCGTCCACGACCTGCTCGTCGGTCACGTCCTCCACGGCGCCGCCGGTACGGCGGGCGATGTCGAGGACATAGGGGCCGTCGGCCGGGTTGCCGATGGCCAGCGACTTGGCGATGGTGTTGGGCTTCTGCGGGCGGACCACGTCGTGCCCGGCCTTGTACGCGGTGGAGACCGGCGAGCAGCCCTCGGCCTGCGCGCCGAAGATCTTGTAGGGCTTGTCCTCGACCAGGCCCAGCTCGATCAGCTCCTTCAGCCCCTTGTCGATCTTCGTCAGCTGGGAGCCGGAGGCGATCGGCACGACGATCTGGTCGGGCAGCTGCCAGCCGAGCTGCTCGCAGATCTCGTACGCGAGGGTCTTGGAACCCTCGGCGTAGTACGGCCGCAGGTTGACGTTGACGAAGCCCCAGCCCTCGCCGGCCGGGTCGCCGATCAGCTCGGAGCAGAAGCGGTTCACGTCGTCGTAGTTGCCCTCGATGCCGACCAGCTCACCGCCGTAGACGGCGGCCATGACGACCTTGCCCTGCTCCAGGTCGTGCGGGATGAACACGCAGGAGCGGAAGCCGGCCCGGGCGGCGGCGGCGCCGACGGCCCCGGCGAGGTTGCCGGTGGAGGAGCAGGACAGGGTGGTGAAGCCGAAGGCGCGGGCGGCCTCGATGGCCTGGGCGACGACGCGGTCCTTGAAGGAGTGCGTGGGGTTGCCGGAGTCGTCCTTGACGTAGAGCCCGCCGGTGACGCCCAGCTCGCGGGCGAGGTTGTCGGCCTTGACGAGCTTGGTCCAGCCGGGGTTGATGTTCGGCTTGGTCGCGACGTCGGCCGGGACGGGCAGCAGGGGGGCGTAGCGCCAGATGTTCGCGGGGCCCGCTTCGATCCGCTTGCGCAGCTCTTCACTGTCGTAGGCGGAGAAGTCGTAGGCGATCTCGAGGGGGCCGAAACACTCTTCGCAGGCGAAGACCGGTCCGAGCGGAACCCGGTGGCCGCACTCCCGGCAGCTCAGCGCGGCGGCGGGGCCGAGGTCGACGGCGGCGTCGGTGGGGTTCGTGGAGGTTTCGGCAGTCTGCACAGCCATGGAGGCGAGGCCCTTTCTCCTCATCTTCCTCACGACGCATCTCGCCGTGAGACGGATTTGGCACCTTCCCTAGCCGGGAGCCTCGCCACGTCCGTGTGACAAGAACCGACTGGAGGGTTGCCGGGGCTTCATCGGGCCGTATCCCTCTGCCCCTCTGGATGAGCGGTGTGAAGTTGTTTCGCTGGTACACGCGGCGACCCCGGCATGCGGTGGTCCCACGCGTTGTTCAAGACTGTAACCGAAGGCCAGGACGGTTGAGATAGTCGTCCGTACCGCGAGATGGATCACAACGGATCACGAAGGAGACCTCGGGACGTGCTGGAAGAAGTCGAGCGCTGGCTGGACGCACGCTCCTGGGCCGCCGGGGACCGGCCGGTCCAGCACCTTCTGTCCGCCAAGCACGCCACCGGGCAGTCGGTCAGCGTGGTGCTCCCCGCCCTGGACGAGGAGGCGACGGTCGGCGACATCGTCGCGGTGATCCGGCGGGAGCTGGTGCTCGGGGTCCCGCTGGTCGACGAGATCGTGGTCGTGGACTCCGGGTCGAGCGACCGCACGTCGGAGGTGGCCGCGGCGGCCGGCGCGCGCGTCGTCCACCGGGACGCGATCCTGCCCCGCATCCCCGCCGTGCCCGGCAAGGGCGAGGTGCTGTGGCGTTCGCTGCTGGTCACCGGCGGGGACATCGTCTGCTTCGTCGACGCCGACCTGCGCGAGTTCTCGGCCGACTTCGTCTCCGGGATCGTGGGCCCGCTGCTCACCGACCCGGACGTGCACCTGGTCAAGGCCATGTACGACCGGCCGCTCGGCACCGCCCCCGGCCAGGGCGGCCGGGTCACGGAGCTGATGGCCCGCCCGCTGCTCAACATGCACTGGCCGCAGCTGGCCGGCTTCGTCCAGCCGCTGGGCGGCGAGTACGCGGCCCGCCGCTCCCTGCTGGAACGGCTCCCCTTCCCGGTCGGCTACGGCGTCGAGCTGGGCATGCTGGTGGACGCCCTGCACCTGGTGGGCCTGGACGCGCTCGCGCAGGTCGACGTGGGGGTCCGCGTCCACCGCCACCAGGACGGCCGGGCCCTGGGCCGGATGGCCGCCGCGATCTACCGCACCGCCCAGCTCCGGCTGGCCCGCGGCCACCTGGTCCGGCCGGCCCTCACCCAGTTCGAACGCGGCGTCGACGGCTTCGAGCCGCACACCTACGCCGTGGACACCGAGGAACGCCCCCCGATGACGGAGATCACGGAGTACGCGACCCGGCGGGTGGCCTGACCTCCGGGCCTCAGCCGGGGACGCCGTCCGACCAGCGCCACCGGCCGGCGGAGTCCGGCTCGCAGGTCAGGTACTCGCCGCCGCGGCCGTGGGTGCTCAGACCCCGGTGCTTCTTGGCGCAGAACTGGCCGTCGGCGTAGCAGTTGCCGGCCGGGCTCTTCAGCTCGCAGGTACCGCTGCCGCCGCCCCCGGTGCCGCCACCGGTGGTGCCGCCCGTGCCGCCGTCCCGGGTCTTCGACGGCTCGGGGGTCGGCTCGGGAGTGTGCAGCAGGCGGCCGGCGCAGTCACGGCCGTCACGCGGAACGGTGAACGTCACGGCACCGGAGCCGCCGCTCTGCTCGCAGACCTTCTCGCCGCTGCCCCAGGAGGAGGCCCGCTGTCCGGTGCCCTGGAGGCGCACGGTGTAGCCGACGTGTGCCTTCTCGGCCGCGCTGACGGCCGCCCCGATGCTGCCGCCGGTGAGGTCCGGCAGCGTGACGGCGGTCGGGGTGGGAGTCGGGGTGGGAGTCGGGGACTCGGTGCCGGGGGACGCCTCGGGAGTGGGACTGCTGCTCGGCGTGGCCGTGCCGGTGGCGGAGGCCGCGGCCTTCGCGGGAGTCTCGTCCGCCGTGCTGCTCGCGTCGCCGTCCCCGCAGCCGGCCAGGGCCAGCGCGAAGGCCGCGATCAGTGCCGCCGTGCCCGCGAGTCTGCTCGTGCGCCGGTGCCGTGTGCGTATGGGCATGGTGCGCCCACCCCCCAAGAAGTTGAAATGTGCACCGCACATCCTCAACCTGTTCACACTTTTCACACAAGACGCGTGACCGAATCGCCGTCGGGGTGACACCGGGGAACGTTTGAGGTTCGAGGGGTCGGGCTAGGTTGAGGCCATGGCTTCTAGGTTCGGTGCTGCTCAGGTGCTGGTCGCCTCCAACCGGGGGCCCGTCTCGTACGAGGTGCGGGAGGACGGGTCGCTGCACGCCAAACGGGGCGGGGGCGGGCTGGTCTCGGGGCTGTCGGCCATCGGGCCCGACGCCGGCGCGCTGTGGGTGTGCTCGGCGCTGGGCGACGGCGACCGCGAGGCGGTGCGGCGCGGGGTCGGCGAGGACGGCGTGCGGATGCTGGACGTACCGGCCGACGTGCACGCGGACGCGTACAACGGGATCGCCAACAGCGTGCTGTGGTTCGTGCACCACATGCTCTACCAGACGCCTCTGGAGCCCGTCTTCGACGCGGAGTTCCGGCGGCAGTGGGCCTCCTACGAGGCGTACAACCGGGCCTTCGCGGAGGCGCTGGCCGAGGAGGCGGCCGAGGGCGCGGTCGCGATCGTGCAGGACTACCACCTGACGCTGGTGCCGGGGATGCTGCGCGAGCTGCGGCCCGACCTCAGGATCGGGCACTTCTCGCACACGCCGTGGGCCCCGGTCGACTACTTCCGGCTGCTGCCGGACGACATCGCCGAGCAGGTGCTGCGCGGGATGCTGGGCGCCGACCGGCTCGGCTTCCTCACCCGGCGCTGGGCCGACGCGTTCAGCGCCTGCTGCGACGCCGTGGTCGGCGGGCTCGGCGGCACGGAGATCGGCGTGCACGGGCTCGGCGCCGACGGCGACTTCCTGCGCAAGCGGTCGCACGAGGCCGATGTCGAGGAGCGGATGGCGGAGCTGCGGGAGCAGATCGGCCAGGGGCGCCGCACGATCGTGCGGGTGGACCGGACCGAGCTGTCCAAGAACATCGTGCGGGGGCTGCTGGCCTACCGGGAGCTGCTGGCGGGGCGGCCCGAGTGGCGCGAGCGGGTCGTGCACGTCGCGTTCGCCTACCCCTCGCGGCAGGACCTCGCCGTGTACCGGGACTACACCGCCGAGGTGCGGCGGGTCGCGGAGGCCGTCAACGAGGAGTTCGGCACGCCGGGCTGGACGCCGGTCGTGCTGAACCTGAAGGACGACTTCGCCCGGTCGCTGGCGGCGTACCGGCTGGCGGACGTGGCGCTCGTCAACCCCGTGCGGGACGGGATGAACCTCGTCGCGAGGGAGGTGCCGGTCGTCTCCGACACGGGGTGCGCGCTGGTGCTGTCGCGGGAGGCGGGGGCGTACGAGGAGCTGGGCGAGGACGCGGTGGTGGTGAACCCGTACGACGTGGTCGGGACGGCGGACGCGCTGCACGAGGCGCTCGTCCTGCCGGCCGGGGAGCGGGCCGAGCGCTCGAAGCGGCTGGCGGCCGCCGGCACCGCGCTGCCCCCGGCCCGGTGGTTCCTGGAGCAGCTGGACGCGCTGCGGGGCTGACGGGCGGGGCTACCGGGCCTGGACCGGCGGGCAGGTGCCGGTGTCCTCGCCGATCGAGTTGATCTCGGCGTTCGGCCGCGGGTCACCGGCGTAGTCGAGCTGGTCCGTGCACTTCACCCCGTCCTGCTTCGGGGTGCCGGACGGCGTGCCGCCCGACTGGACCGGCGGGCAGGTTCCGGTCTCCGCGCCGATCGAGTTGATCTCCGCGTTCGACCGCGGGTCACCGGCGTAGTTCCGCTGGTCCGTGCACTTCTTTCCCGCACCCTGGTCCGGCTGCGTGGCGTCCGGGGTGTCCGGGGTGTCCGAGGACGTGCCGCCGGTGGTGGTCCCCTCGTCGGCGGTGGGGGTCCGGGCGGTGCTCGGCGCGGTGGCGGTGGGGGAGTCCGAGGCGAGGGCGTCGTAGGGGCCGCCGCCGTCGCCGCCGTTGCCGCAGGCGGTGAGCGCCAGGCCGAGGGCCAGGGCGGCGAGGGCGAGCATCGGGGTCTTCCGAGCGGTCATGACGGGTTCCTCCACGGTCCTGGGCCTTGGGCCCCACTGGGCGGCCTTACGGCGTGCAAGAGCGGGGGGCCGCGGGCCGGGTTGCCCCGCCCGCGGCGTCCGGACACGGCTGTGACAGGCGGGGGAACCGTCCGTGACGTTGTCTCAGCCCAGCCGGTGCGCGAGGGCCGCCAGCAGGGCCACCACGCCGGCCGGGCCGGGCACCTCCACGTCCGCGCGCTTCCTCAGTTCCGTCACCTCGTCGCTGCCGCTGCACACCAGGAGTCCCGGGGTGCCCTCGGCACGGAGGGTGTCGACGGCCGCGTAGGCCGGGAGGTCGCCGAGGTCGTCGCCGGCGAAGAGGACGCAGGCGGCGTCGAGGGAGTGGACGTACGCGCGCAGGGCCGCGCCCTTGTCCATGCCGGGTGGGCGCAGCTCCAGGACCATGCGGCCGGGTTCGACGATCAGGCCGTGCCGGGAGGCCAGGTCGGCGAGGGGGGCGCGCAGGGCGTCGAAGGCGGCCTGCGGGTCGGGGGCGCGGCGGGTGTGGACGGCGACCGCGTGCCCCTTGTCCTCGGTCCAGGTGCCCTGCGCCGCCCCGGACCGCTCCAGCAGCCCCGGCAGCTCGGCGCGGACGGCGCCGACGCCGGGGTGCGGTTCGGGTGTGGTGAGAGTGCCGGTGGCGGCGTCCCAGCGCTCGGCGCCGTAGTGGCCGAGGACGACGAGGCGGTCCAGGCCGGGGACGCCCGCGAAGCCGCCGTGGTGGACGGCGACCTCGGCGGGGCGGCCGGTGATCACGGCGATCGAGGCGACCTTCGGGGCCAGGGCCGCGAGCGCCGGTACGGCGTCCGGGTGGGCGCGCGCCCGGTCGGGGTCGGGCACGATCGGGGCGAGCGTGCCGTCGAAGTCGAGCGCGACCACCGCGCGGCCGGGCTGCGCGAGGAGCGCGTCGAGCCCCTCTCGTCCGGCCGCGGTGGCGGGCGTCGGCAGGGAGTGCGGGGAGTCGTCTCGGATGGTGTCCTGGTGGCTGCCCATACCGCGAACCTATCCCGCCGGCGCCGAAGGCAACCTCACCGCTCCGCGCGGCGGGACTCGCGGATGCGGCGCAGGCGGTTGACCGTCACCGGGTCGAACGCCAGGGCGCGGGGGTCGTCGAGGAGGGCGTTGAGGAGCTGGTAGTAGCGGACGGGGGCCAGGCCCAGCTCCTCGCGGACGGCGCGCTCCTTGGCGCCGGGGCCGGAGAAGCCGCGGCGCTCCAGCGCGAGGATGCGGCGCTCCCGCTCGGCCGGCTCTTCCAGGTCCATGTACGGCACCGTACCGCCCGCCACCGACAACGCGGCCGGGGCCGGGGCCGGGGCCGGGGCCGGGGCCGGTGGAGAGCCTCTACTCCGCGCTGCCCGCCCGCATCGCCGTCGCCTGGATCTGGCCGAGGACGCCCTTGGGGCTGCCGCCGGAGGCGACCGCCTCGCCGATGTGCTTCTTGACGTCCGCGCTGACCGAGGCCCAGGACGTCTTGCCCACCGGGTACAGCTGGGAGAGCAGCAGTTCGTCCAGGAACGGCTTGAGGTTCTTGTCCTCGGCCGCGGTGCTCATCGTCTGGGAGGCCGACGTGGTCACCGGGAGCAGTCCGTATTCGCGGGAGAAGTCGAGGACGTTCTCCTCGCTGTAGACGAAGTCGAGGAAGTCGCCGACCTCGTCCTGGTGGCCGTTCTTCTTGAAGGCCGTCATCCAGTCGGAGACGCCGAGGGTGTTCTTGCTCTCGCCGTCGATGCCCGGCGTGGTGACCATGCCGTACTTCACGCCCTTGGCGGAGGCCGTCTTCATCAGCGAGGGGTGCCCGTTGAGCATCCCCACGTCGCCGTTGGCGAAGGCTTCGAAGGCGTCGGCGCGGTTGAGCTTGCCGGGGGCGACGGGCCCGGTGAGGCCCTTGCCGACCAGCTCGTCCCGCAGCCAGGTGAAGGTGGTGACGTTCTGCGGCGAGTCGACGGAGTAGGTGCCGACGTCGTCGGTGTAGCCGCCCCCGCCGCTGAGCATCCACTGCATCGTCTCGGCCGGCGCCTCCTCGGGGCCCAGCGGCAGGGCGTACGGGTACTTCACGCCCTTGTCCTTGAGCGCCTCGGCGGCCTCGGCCAGGTCGTCCCAGGACTCGGGCGGCTGGACACCGGCCTTGTCGAAGAGGGTCTTGTTGTAGAAGAGCACGCGGGTGGAGGCCGCGAAGGGCAGGCCGTACTGCACGCCGTTGACCTGGCCGGCGCCGGCCAGCTGGGAGACGAAGTCGGCCTGGACCGGGATGGAGAGGACGTCGTCGGCCCGGTAGAGCAGGTCCTTGTCCGCGTAGTCGGAGTAGGCGCCGATCTGCGCCATGTCGGGCGCCTTGCCCGCCTCGACCATCTCGCGGACCTTGCGGTCGACGTCGTTCCAGGAGTAGACGGTGACGTCGACCCGCACGTCGGGGTTCTTGGCCTCGTAGGACTTGACCAGCTCGTCCCAGTACTTCTGGGAGCTGTTGTCCTTGCTGTCGCCGTAGTCGGCGGCGACGAGCTTCAGGGTCACCCCGTCGGAGTCGCCGGTGAGACCGCAGCCGCCGAGGACCGCCGTCATGCCCAGTGCGGACACCACCGCGATCGTTCCTGTCCTACGCCGCTGCACCCTGTTCCCCAACCCTGACTGCTCGTTCGCGCGTTCGCTTACCGGATTAAGGTCTACACCACCGCAGTGGACTAGACCTCTCCCGGGTGTACGGGCCACACTGTCCCCGTGAGACATGTCATCGCCCTCGATGTGGGCGGCACCGGGATGAAGGCCGCCCTGGCGGGGCCTGGGGGCGAGCTGCTGCACCAGGCGCGCCGGGCCACCGGCCGCGAGCGCGGACCCGAGGCGGTCGTCGCGGGCATCCTGGACTTCGCCGCCGAGCTGCGCGCCTACGGCGCGGACCGGTTCGGCGAGCCGGCCGGCGCCGCCGGTGTCGCCGTCCCCGGGATCGTCGACGCCGAGCGGGGCGTCGCCGTGTACGCGGCCAACCTCGGCTGGCGCGACGTACCGCTGCGGACGCTGCTCGGCGAGCGGCTCGGCTCCATTCCGGTCGCCCTCGGCCACGACGTGCGCACCGGCGGCCTCGCCGAGGGCCGGATCGGTGCCGGACAGGGCGCCGACCGGTTCCTGTTCGTGCCGCTGGGCACCGGGATAGCGGGCGCCATCGGCATCGACGGCCGCGTCGAGGCGGGCGCCCACGGCTTCGCGGGCGAGATCGGCCACATCGTCGTGCGCCCCGGCGGCACCCCCTGTCCGTGCGGGCAGCGCGGCTGCCTGGAGCGGTTCGCGTCCGCGTCGGCGGTCAGCCAGGCGTGGGCCGAGGCCTGCGGCGACCCCGGGGCGGACGCGGCCGACTGCGCCAAGGCCGTCGAGTCGGGGGACGCCCGCGCGCTCGCCGTGTGGCGGGACGCCGTGGACGCGCTCGCCGACGGACTCGTCACCGCGCTCACCCTGCTGGACCCACGCGTCCTGATCATCGGTGGCGGCCTCGCCGAGGCGGGGGAAACCTTGTTCTCACCGCTGCGGGACGCCGTCCGGCGGCGCGTCACCTTCCAGAAACTGCCGGAGATCGTCCCCGCCGCACTCGGGGACACCGCCGGTTGCCTGGGTGCCGGGCTGATGGCCTGGGACCTGCTCGACACCGCTGCCGCGACCGCTACGGCCGCCACGGCTCCGCCAGCTTCCCCGGCCGCCACGGCCGCGACTCCCCCGGAGGTAACCACCTGATGGCCCCAAGCAAGGTTCTCGCCGGTGCCCGGGTGGTACTGCCCACCGGGACCGTGGACGACGGCCGCGTGTGCGTCGACGGCACGCGGATCGCGGACACGGCTCCCCCGCGGGCCGAGGTCGTCGACGTGGCGGGCCACTGGGTGGTCCCCGGCTTCGTCGACATCCACAACCACGGCGGCGGCGGCGCCTCCTTCACCAGCGGTACGCCCGAGGAGATCCTCAAGGGCGTCGAGACCCACCGCAGGCACGGCACCACCACGACGGTCGCCTCCGCCGTCACCGGCGACCTGGACTTCCTCGCCCGGCGGGCCGGGGTGCTCGCCGAGCTGGCCCAGCAGGGCGACATCGCCGGCATCCACTTCGAGGGGCCGTTCATCTCCCCGTGCCGCAAGGGCGCGCACGACGAGCAGCTGCTGCGCGACCCGGACCCGGCCGAGGTGCGCAAGCTGGTCGACGCCGCGCACGGCCACGCGAAGATGATGACGCTGGCGACCGAGCTGCCGGGCGGTCTGGACTCCGTACGGCTGCTGGTCGAGCACGGCGTGATCGCGGCCGTCGGGCACACCGACGCGACGTACGAGCAGACCGTGCAGGCCGTCGACGCGGGCGCCACCGTCGCCACGCACCTGTTCAACGCGATGCCCCCGGTCGGTCACCGCGCGCCGGGTCCGATCACGGCGCTGCTCGAGGACAAGCGGATCACCGTCGAGCTGATCAACGACGGCACGCACCTGCACCCGGCCGCGCTCCAGCTGGCCTTCCACCACGCGGGTGCCGCCCGGGTCGCGTTCATCACCGACGCGATGGACGCGGCCGGCTTCGGCGACGGCCGCTACCGGCTCGGCCCGATGGACGTCGAGGTCGCCGACGGCGTGGCCCGGCTGGTGGAGGGCGGCTCGATCGCGGGCTCGACGCTCACCCTGGACCGCGCCTTCAAGCGGGCGGTGACGGTGGACCGGCTGCCCGTCGGCGACGTCGTCGCCGCGATCTCCGCCAACCCGGCGCGGCTGCTCGGCCTGGACGACCGGATCGGCTCCCTGGAACCGGGCAAGGACGCCGACCTGGTGGTCCTGGACGACGCCTTCGACGTGGTGGGCGTGATGCGCCGGGGCGCCTGGGTGGTCGATCCCCAACTGGGCTGATCCGTCCCCGAGTCCGCTGTGGGACCGCTCCGGGCCCGGCCGTCACCGGTCGGACCCGGGGACTGGGCCGACCGCCCGCCGTTTGGCATGATCGTGTCGTGGGCCACAGCTCCGCGGGCACACCCAGCCGCACACGATCGGGGGAGGTCGGCACGGTGATCCTCACCGTCACTCTCAACACCGCGCTCGACATCACCTACCGCGTCCAGGGCCTCCGGCCGCACGCCTCCCACCGGGTGACCGAGGTGACCGAGCGGCCCGGCGGCAAGGGACTGAACGTGGCCCGGGTGCTGGCGGCCCTCGGGCACGAGGTGACGGTCACCGGCTTCGCGGGCGGC
Organism: Streptomyces sp. CS113; assembly: GCF_002188365.1. NCBI lineage: Bacteria > Bacillati > Actinomycetota > Actinomycetes > Kitasatosporales > Streptomycetaceae > Streptomyces > Streptomyces sp. CS113. Next base: position 4,796,890 of record NZ_KZ195574.1, on the reverse strand, counting down.
ACGACCGGGGGCGTCGTGCGCACGGGGCTGGCCGGCGTGCGCGGGGTGACCGACGCGCTGGTCCCGGTCGCGGGGGCGACGCGGCGCACCGTCGCGGTCGTCGACGAGCGCACCGGCGACACCACCCAGCTCAACGAGCCGGGCCCGGCCGTGGCGCCCGCCGAGTGGAGCGCCTTCCAGGAGACGTACGAGGATCTGCTGACCGGCGCCGCCGCGGTGGCGCTGTGCGGCAGCCTGCCGCCGGGGGTCCCGGTGGGCGCGTACGGCGGGCTGGTGCGGGCCGCGCGGGCCGCGGGCGTGCCGGTGCTGCTGGACACCAGCGGGGAGCCGCTGCGGCGGGGTCTTGCCGCCCGCCCGGACCTGATCAAGCCGAACGCCGACGAGCTGGCCGAGCTGACCGGTTCGCACGAGCCGCTGCGGGCCGCGCAGGCCGCCCGGCGCCGCGGTGCCCGCTCGGTGGTCGCCTCGCTGGGCGCCGAGGGGCTGCTGGCGGTGACTCCGGAGGGTCGCTGGCGCGCCGCCCCGCCGGCCCACGTCCGGGGCAACCCGACGGGCGCGGGCGACTCCGCGGTGGCGGGCCTGCTCTCCGGCCTGGTGGAACACCTGCCGTGGCCGGACCGGCTGGCCCGCGCGGTCGCCCTGTCGGCGGCGACGGTGCTGGCGCCGGTGGCGGGCGAGTTCGACCGGGCGGCGTACGAGGAGCTGCTCGGGCGCGGGGTCGCGGTGACGGCGGAGGCGGGCGCGGCCTGAGCGCGGGCCCGGCCTGAGCGCGGGCGCGGCCTGAGCGCGGGGCCCGGGTGCGGTTACCCGGGCCGCCCGGTCACTCGGACGAGATCGAGAGCTTGTCGAGGACGAAGTCGCACTTGTTGCCCTCGGCGCACGCCAGCTCGATCGTGTTGGTGCCCTTGGTCAGGTTCACGTTGGCCCAGGTGGTCTGCCAGCCCTTTTCCCAGTCGCCCTCGGGCGTGCCGCCGAAGTTCTTCATGTTCAGCGGGCGTTCGGAGGTCTTGCCGTTGATGACCAGGGTCGCGTCGGCGTCCTTGCCCGGAATGCCGTAGCGCACGTTCAGCCGGTAGCCGCCGGCCTTCTCGATGCCGTCGACGGTCCAGGTGGCCTTCGCGCCGACCTGGTTGAAGCCCGTGACGTAGGCGCCGCCGTCCGACTCCGCGCCCTTGAAGTCCGAGGCGGTCCCCATGCCAGGCGACAGCTGGAGCGCCTTCGCGTCGGTCGCGGGCAGCTCGGCCTCCTCGTCGGCGCCGTCGCTCGCGGAGGGGCTGGGACCGGTGCTCTGGGACTGGGTCGGCGACGGGTCGCCGCCCGCCTCGTTGCCGCCCTTGTCGTCGTCGGAGCCGCTGCTCGTCATGGCCACGGCGATGCCGATGACCACCGCGGCGACGACCGCCACCGCGCCGATCAGCAGGCCCTTGGTGTTCGGGCCGCGGCGTCCGCCGCCCCCGCCGCGTCCCGACGGCTGCTGCGGGCCCCCCGGGCCGCCGGTGCCGGGGAAGGTCTCCGGCGCGGCATAGTGCGCGTTCGGCTGCCCGTACGCGCCCTGCGGCTGACCGTAGGCGCCCTGCTGGGGCGGGGCGGCCTGGCCGTAGGCGGCGGTCTGCGCGCCCTGGCCCTGCGGTGCGCCGTACTGCCGTGTGCCGACGGGTCGCACCCGGTTGACCGAGTTCGGGTAGCCGTAGCCACCGGACGGCGGCTGGGCCCCGTTGGCCTGCCCGTCGGCGTAGAGGTAGCCGAAGGGGTCGTCGTCCTCGGGCGTGCTCGCGCCGTTGTTGCCGGGCGTCATCCCTAGGTCTCCTAACCAGATGCGGTGCGTGGTGCGGTACGGGTCGAGATGGCGAGCCTACCCTCCCCCATTCTCGAATTTGCTCGAACGGGGGGACCCCCATCCACTGACCCGAAAGGGTGACTCAGACCGCATCGACGCGCTGACCTGCTGATCATCCGGCTCGGCGGTGCTGTTTGGGACGAGATCGTTTCTCGACGTACATCCGTTCGTCAGCCGACTTCAACACCTCGTCCGCCGTCATGCCGCAGTGCGCCCAGCCGATGCCGAAGCTGGCGCCCACCCGGACGGCCCGGCCCTCGGCCCGGATCGGCTGGATGATCTCGCCCCGCAGCCGTACGGCGAGGTCCTGGGCGTCGGCCCGGCCGAGCCCGTTGGCGAGGATCACGAACTCGTCGCCGCCCAGCCGGGCCACCGTGTCGCCGTCGCGGACGCCGCCGCTGAGCCGCCGGGCGACCTCGATCAGTACGGCGTCGCCCGCGTTGTGCCCGAACCGGTCGTTGATCGACTTGAAGCCGTCCAGGTCGCAGAAGAGGACCGCGAGCCCCTTGGTGCCGTCGTCGCGCCCGTCCTCGGGGGCCACGGCGTGCACGTGGTGGTCGAAGGCGCCGTAGGGCTCGGCGGCGGCGGAGAAGTCGAAGGTGTGGCCGCCGGAGTCGAACACGGCGGAGTGCCCGTAGGCGGCGTCCATGGCGTCGGCCACGGCCGCGTGCGGGGACTGCGGGCGCTGGCACAGCCGGGCGGCGAGGCGGGAGCGCAGCTCGGCGCTGTTCGGCAGGCCGGTGAGGGAGTCGTGGGAGGCGCGGTGGGCGAGCTGGAGCTCGCGGCGCTTGCGCTCCTCTATGTCCTCGACGTGGGTCAGCAGGAAGCGCGGCCCGTCGGCGGCGTCGGCGACGACGCTGTTGCGCAGCGAGACCCAGACGTAGGTGCCGTCGCGGCGGCCCAGGCGCAGCTCGGCCCGGCCGCCCTCGGCGGAGGTGCGCAGCAGGGTGCCGATGTCCTCGGGGTGCACCAGGTCGGAGAAGGCGTAGCGGCGCATCGAGGAGGCGCGGCGGCCCAGCAGCCGGCAGAGCGCGTCGTTGGTGCGCAGGATGCGGCCGTGCTGGTCGCCGCCCATCTCGGCGATGGCCATGCCGGAGGGGGCGTACTCGAAGGCCTGCCGGAAGCTCTCCTCGCTGGCCCTGAGCGCCTGCTGGTCGCGCTCCAGGCGGACCAGGGCGCGCTGCATGTTGGAGCGGAGCCGGGCGTTGCTGATCGCGATGGCGGCCTGGAACGCGTACATCTGCAAAGCCTCGCGGCCCCAGGCGCCGGGACGGCGGCCGTTGCGCGGCCGGTCCACGGACAGGACGCCGATCAGCTCGCCGCTGCTGCCGCCGCCCTGCGGGCCGGGCGCGTACATCGGGGCGAAGAGCCGGTCCGAGGGGTGCCACTCGTCCTCGAAGCGGGGCGCGGGCCCGTCGGTGTACCACTGCGGGACGTCGTCGTCGTCGAGAACCCAGCCCTCGGTGTGGGGTATGAAGATCAGGTCGCCCCACTGCTCGCCCATGTTCAGGCGGCGGTCCCAGGACTCGCGGGAGCCGGAGCGGCCGGTGATGAGCGCCTCGGCGGCCTGGTTGCCGGCGAAGGCGGCGACGACGAGGTCGCCGTCGGGACCGACCAGGTTGACGCACGCCAGCTCGTACCCGAGGGCCTGGACGACGCCGTCGGCGACGGCTTGCAGGGTGTCGGCCAGACTGCGGGCCTTGTTCATGTCGGCCATGGCCTGATGCAGCTGGCGCAGGGACGCCAGGCGGACATAGGGCTCCGAGTCGGTCTCCATGCTCGCCCTCCCCCCGAGACCTCGCAGTGAATCAAGGGTTCTCTTCGGCGCCTTTACTGATGGTGCCCTTGCAGGTTCCCCGCCACTGAATCACAGTGCGCTCCGCACTCGGTACACAGGGTCAACAATTACCGCTCCTTGTGACTCAAGTCACAGCGAAACATGAACAATTGAGTGGGGATTTCTGGGTTTTCCGCGGGTTCCCGGTGCGTTTACCGATCGCAAAGTCCCAAGGAATGCGCACGTCTCCTTCCTTGGTCCTAGGTCCCGTTCGGGACCGGGGTCCGATGCCCCGCCCACGCACCGGACATTAGCGTGACGGGGTGCCGAACACTCCGTCTCTCACGTATCCCGGGTCTCCCGCGACCCCCGCGTCCCCCTTGACCTCGGCCGCCTCCGGGCATGCTGAGGGGGTGAGCAACGAGGAGTTCCGTGCCGCCATGTCCCGGCTGGCCTCGGGCGTGGTCCTGGTGACCGCGCAGGAGCCGCCGCTGGACCCCGACGACCCGCTGGCGCCGGGCGGCGAGGACGTCGGGATGACGGCGACCGCCTTCATGTCGGTCTCCCTGGACCCGCCCCTGGTCCTGGTCAGCCTGCGCGAGGGCTCCCGCATGGACGACCTGCTGGACGAGCAGCCGCTGTGGGCGGTCTCCGTCCTCGCCGAGAGCCAGCGGCACATCGCGGGCCGCTTCGCCATGAAGGGCCGGGTCAGCGACCGCCTCCTGTTCGCGGACATCCCGTACGTGCGGGGCGAGGCGACCGGGGCGCCCCTGGCGGGCGGCGCCCTGGCGACCCTGGAGTGCCGCACCGAGCGCCGGGTGCCGGCCGGCGACCACACCCTGGTGATCGGCCGGGTCCTGACCGCGGCGCTGCCCAGCGCGGACGGCGGCCCGCTGGCGTACTTCCGGGGCCGGTACCGGCAGCTGGGCTGAGCGGGCCATGCGCTCGCCCGCGCCCTCGCGTCCCGCCTAGGGTGCGCGCATGACGACCAGCGCCGGGCTCCGACTCGAGCCGATCACTCCCGCGAACATCGAGGCCGCCCTCGCGATACGGGTACGGCCCGACCAGGAGTTCGCCGTCTCCCCGGTCGTGAAGTCCCTCGCCGAGGCGTACGTCTACGGTGAGAAGGCCTGGCCGCGGCTGATCCTCGACGGCGGCCGCCCCGTCGGCTTCCTCATGGGCTTCTTCGGCGTCGACTGGTACGACGACGGCCGCGCGCTGCGCTCCGGTCTGTGGCGCCTGAACATCGCCGCCGCGGAGCAGGGCCGGGGATACGGCCGCTTCGCCGTGGAGTCGGTGGCCGCCGAGATCCGGCGCCGGGGCGGCACGGAGTGCTTCGTGACCTGGCACCCCGGCGAGCACGGTCCCGAGAACTTCTACCTGGGCCTCGGCTTCCGTCCGAACGGGGAGAAGGCCGAGGAGGAGACGGTCGGCGTGCTGGCACTGGACCGGCACTGACGCGTGGTCAGTCCCAGTCCCGCGCGGAGCGCCCCCGCTTGGTCTGCGAGCGCTGCTTCTTCTCCCGCAGCCGGCGTTCGTTGATGCCGCGCGGGATGCGGGTCGGCCTGCGGGGCCTGGGCGGGGGTGCGGTGGCCTCGGCGAGGAGGGCGGCCAGGCGTACGGCGGCGGTCTCGCGGTTGCGCCACTGGGAGCGGTGCTCGGAGGCGCGGACGGTGACGACCCCGTCGGACAGGCGCCCGGCCAGCCGCTGGAGCGCCCGCTGCTTCCACACCTCGGGCAGGGCCTCGGTGCGCGCCAGGTCGAAGCGCAGCTCCACCGCCGTGTCCGTGGTGTTGACGTGCTGTCCGCCGGGCCCCGAGGAGCGCGAGAAACGCCAGACCAGCTCGGCCTCGGGCAGGGAGACGGAGCCGCGGATGACATGGGGACCGGACATGCCTTCCATGTTCCCGTCCCCGGACGGCCCACGTCACCCGAATATCCCGGACCCGCCCAGGTCCGGTCTCGGTCCCAATCCCGGTCTCGGTCTCGATCCCGGTCTCGGTAAAGAAAGTAAAGAGAGGTGGAACCTTGTGGACCCCTCTCGTCGTTCATGGTGGTAGCTGTAGCTTTCTTGCCGTACGTAAACGAGGGAAGGGACTCCCAACAATGGCTGTAAGCCTGTCCAAGGGTGGCAACGTCTCGCTCACCAAGGAGGCTCCGGGCCTGACCGAAGTCACCGTGGGGCTCGGCTGGGACGTCCGCACCACCACCGGCACCGACTTCGACCTCGACGCCTCCGCGATCGCGGTCAACACGCAGGGCAAGGTCTACTCCGACGCCCACTTCGTCTTCTTCAACAACAAGCAGACGCCGGACAACACGATCGTCCACACCGGTGACAACCGCACCGGCGAGGGCGCCGGCGACGACGAGGCGATCAACGTCAACCTGGCGGGTCTGCCGGCCGACATCGAGAAGATCGTCTTCCCGGTCTCGATCTACGACGCCGAGAACCGCTCGCAGAACTTCGGCCAGGTGCGCAACGCCTACATCCGCATCCTCAACCAGGCCGGCGGCGCCGAGATCGCCCGCTACGACCTGTCCGAGGACGCGGCCACCGAGACCGCCATGGTCTTCGGCGAGCTGTACCGCAACGGCGCCGAGTGGAAGTTCCGCGCCGTCGGCCAGGGCTACGCCTCGGGCCTGGTGGGCATCGCCCAGGACTTCGGCGTGAACGTCTGACGTTCACCGCCCGTCTGATCCGTACGCAGGCCCCCCGGACGTCCGGCCGGGGGGCCTGCGTGCGTCCTCTCACGGCAGCAGGCGCTGCTCCTTCGCCACCGCGACCGCGCCCGCGCGGGTCTCGACGCCGAGCTTGTCGTAGATGCGGCGCAGATGCGTCTTCACCGTGGCCTCGCTGATGAACAGGGCGCGGGCGATCTCCCGGTTGCCGAGACCGGTGGCGAGCTGGGCCAGGATGTCGCGCTCGCGGCCGGTGAGGGCGGGGCGCGGCCTGCGCAGGCCGGCCATGACCCGGCCCGCGACCGGTTCGGACAGCGCCGTACGGCCCTGGGCGGCGGCGTGGATGGCGGCGAACAGCTCCTCGGGGCGTTCGGCCTTCAGCAGGTAGCCGGTGGCGCCCGCCTCGATGGCGCGGGTGATGTCGGCGTCGGTGTCGTACGTGGTCAGGACGAGGACGTACGGCGCGCGGCCGGTGCCCGGGGTGGGCGTGCCCGCGGTGAGGCGGCGGGTGGTCTCCACGCCGTCGATGCCCGCGCCGAGCTGAAGGTCCATCAGGACGACGTCGGGCGCCAGCCGTGCGGCGAGCGCGAGCGCCTCCTCGCCGGTGCCCGCCTCGCCGACCACCTCGATGCCGGGGGCGCTGTCGAGCAGGGCGAGCAGCCCGGCGCGTACGACGACGTGGTCGTCGCAGACCAGGATGCGCACGGGGGCGGGCCCGCCGTCTGCCGGATGGGTCATCGGGGGGCCTCCTGCGGGTCGGCCGGTGCGGCCGGGTCGGTTCGGGGCGGGTCCAGGGGCACGGCGGCGGACAGGACGGTGCCCTCGCCGGGTGCGGACTCGACGGTCAGGGTGCCACCGAGCTGGCGCAACCGGGCGTGCATGGCGGGCAGTCCGTGTCCGCGCAGCCCGGCCGGGTCCTCGGACGGCTCCGCCGGGTCGAAGCCGTGCCCGTCGTCGGTGACGTCCAGGACGACCTCGTCGTCGAGGAGGGTGAGGCTGAGCACGGCGCCGGCGGCGCCCGCGTGCTCCCGGACGTTGGCCAGCGCACCCTGGGCGATGCGCAGCAGGGCCGACTGGACGCGGTCGGGCAGCGGCGGGACGCGGGCGCCGTCGTCGACGTGGACGCGGACGGTGAGGTGGTCGCCGGACTCCCGCGCGGCCAGGGCCCGCAGCGCCGCCTCCAGGCCGGCGCCGCGGGCGAGGTCGGCCGGGGCCAGGTCGTGGACGAAGCGGCGGGCCTCGGCCAGGTTGTGCTCGGCGACGGAGGCGGCGCCCCGGACGTGGGTGCGGGCCTTGCCCGGGTCGGACTCCCAGACCCGCTCGGCGGCCTGGAGCAGCATCCGCTGGCTGGACAGGCCCTGGGCGAGACTGTCGTGGATCTCCATGGAGAGCCGCTGGCGCTCGGCGAGGGTGCCCGCGCGGCGTTCGGAGGCGGCGAGTTCGCGGCGGGTGCGGATCAGGTCGTCGATCAGGGCGCGCTGCCGGGCCGCCTGCCGTTCGGTGTGCAGGAAGACGGCCGCGGCGAGGGCGGCGACCGCGGGCGGGGCGAGCAGCAGGTTGGGGTCGAAGCCCCCGGCGAGCCGCAACTGCGCGGCGACGACGAACACGGTCAGGACGCTGACCAGGACGAGCGCCGCCCGGGCGGGCAGGGTGCGCAGGCCGGTGTAGAAGAGGGGCACCGCGCACCAGGCGAAGCTGGGCGCCAGCACCACCAGCACCATCCACACCACGACGACCGCACCCAGCCAGGCCAGGCGCCACCGGGCGGGCGGGACGGCGGGGCCGGACGGCTCGGGCCCGTTCAGGACCGGCCCGAGCAGGTGCAGCACGGCAAGCGCGAGGGACAGGGCGAGGATCCACGGGGTGCGGGGCTCGCCGGGGTGGCGGAGCAGGAAGCGGGCCAGGGCACCGCCGAGCAGCAGGAAGAACGCCACGTGCATGACGGCCCCCAGCCACCGGGTGTCCGGATGGTCGTACGGCTTCGGCATCCCTCACCCGCCTCCTTGGGCCCCGGCTCTGCTGCCGCGCTGCCCTCCAACGTGCCGCAGGAGACCGCTGAGCTGCGCGAACACTCCCATGGTGCCCCCTTCGGAGACCTTGTGGGTCAACCGATCGGACGACCCCGCCGTCGCCCGTTCCGTCGCCCACGAGCAGCCGGAACGGCGACCGTGCACCACCGGTGCGGCACGGAGGGTGGAGAGCACGAGCCCGACCCCCTCACTCCTGCGAGGAGCAGACCACCATGAAGAAGACCTTCTCCCGCCGCGCCCGTCTCGCCACCGGCGGTGCCGTGCTCGCCGCCGTCGCCGCCGGCACCTTCGGCACGGTGGCCGCGAACGCCTCCGCGCCCGAGGCCGCCCGGGACGGCGCGGTGTCCGCCGCCCCCGCCGCGGCCGGCAAGCGCGACACCACCACCTCCACGCACCTGACCATCGACGCCGCCACCGAGGCCGCGCAGGCCGCGCTGAACGCCGCCGAGAAGGAGGGCCAGCGGGTCACGGTCGCGGTCGTCGACCGCAACGGCAACACCATCCTCACCCTGCGCGGTGACGGCGCCGGTCCGCAGTCCTACGAGTCGGCCGAGAAGAAGGCGTACACGGCCGTCTCCTGGAACGCCCCGACCAGCGAGCTGGAGGGCCGTCTGGAGAACGCCCCGAACCTGAAGGACATCCCGGGCACGCTGTTCCTCGGCGGCGGCGTCCCGGTCTCGGCGGGCAAGGCACCGATCGCCGGCATCGGTGTCGCGGGCGCGCCGTCCGGCACCCTGGACGAGAAGTTCGCCCGGGCCGGTGCCGCGACGCTGAACTGAGCGAGGGTCAGGGACCCGGCAACGGGTCCCCCCGGGCGGCCCCAACAGGCGGCCCCAACGGGCGTTTCACGTGAAACGCCCCATAGGATCACGTGGTGCGCACCCCCACCCCCCGTCTGCTCGTAGCCGCCGCCACCGTCCTCGCCCTCGCGGCGTGCAGTGGCGGCGGCGCGGTCGACGGCACCCCCGGCGGCTCGGGCGTGCGCGACCCGTACTTCCCCAAGGCGGGCAACGGCGGCTACGACATCGGCCACTACGACCTGACCCTGGACTACGACCCCGACACCGACGCCGACTCCGGGCACCTCGCCGGCAGCGCGACGATCACCGCCCGCGCGACGCGGGACCTGTCCGCCTTCGACCTCGACCTCGAGGGCCTGGACGTCGAGGAGGTCACGGTCGAGGGCCGGGAGGCCCGCTTCAACCGGGCCGGACAGGAGCTGACCGTCCGCCCGGCCGAGGAGCTGAACGACGGGGAGACGTTCCGCGTGACGGTCCGCTACTCCGGCGAGCCGGAGACGATCACCGACCCGGACGACTCCGAGGAGGGCTGGCTGCCCACCGCCGACGGCGCGGTCGGGCTGGGTGAGCCGACGGGCTCGATGGCCTGGTTCCCCGGCAGCCACCACCCTTCCGACAAGGCGACGTACGACCTCGCGATGACCGTGCCGGAGGGCCTCGGCGTGGTCTCCAACGGCGAGTTGCGCGACGAACGGACCCGGGACGGACGGACGACGTTCACCTGGCACACCTCCGAGCCGATGGCGAGCCATGTCGTCACCGTCGCCGTCGGCGAGTGGGAGACCGACCGCTCCACCACGGACGACGGCCTGCCGGTCTACACGGCCGTCGACCCGACGCAGGCCGACGCGAGCCGGACGGTCCTGAAGCGGATCCCCGAGGTCATGGACTGGGCGCAGGAGAACTTCGGGCCCTACCCCTTCTCCTCCACCGGCGCGATCGTCGACCGGGACGAGGACGCCGGGTACGCCCTGGAGACCCAGAACCGGCCCTACTTCCCCGGCGCCCCGGACATCGTCCTGCTCGTCCACGAACTCGCCCACCAGTGGTACGGGAACTCCGTCAGCCCGAAGACCTGGCGGGACATGTGGCTCAACGAGGGCTTCGCCACCTACGCGGAGTGGCTGTGGGAGGAGGACCACGGCGGCGACTCCGCCCAGGAGACCTTCGACGCGCTCTACGACGGGACGTACTACGACGACGAGGAGGCGAACGACTCGATCTGGGCGTTCCCGCCCGCGGACCCGCCCGACGCGGCGCACATCTCCGACAGCCCGGTCTACCAGCGGGGCGCGATGGTCCTGCACAAGATCCGTCGGACGGTCGGCGACGAGGCCTTCTGGGACCTGCTGCACGGCTGGGCCGCCGCCCACCGCCACGGCAACGCGGACACCGGGGACTTCACGGCGTACGTGGAGAAGTCGGCGCCGGACGAGGACTTCTCGGAGATCTGGGCGGACTGGCTGCGCGGGGACGGCCGGCCGGACTCCCCCTGAGCCGCCCGCCGGTCCCCGGCCGTCTCACCCCTCGTCGCCCCCGAAGGTGTCGAGCAGCAGGGCCAGGTCCGGCGGCCAGAGCGGCTCGGTCGCCGCGGCCAGTTCGGCCCGGCTCCACCAGCGCCAGGTGAGGATGCCGTCGGCGGCGTGCGCGGCGGCGAGGTCGGGGCCGGTCGGCTCGCGGCGGGGGCCGTGGGCGACGTAGACGTGCTCGTACTGGCGGACCGGGCCGACGCTCAGGTGGGTGAAGTCGTGTTCCCAGGTGCAGAGCAGGGGCCCCGGCTCCAGGTCGGTCCAGCCCGTCTCCTCGCGCACCTCGCGCAGGGCGCCCTCGCGGGGGTTCTCGTCCGCCTCCAGGCCGCCGCCGGGCATCGCCCAGTGCACGCCGACCTCGACGTTGTCGTAGCGCAGGAGGAAGACGGCGCCCGCGGGGTCGAGCACGGCGACGCGGGCGGCGCGGCGCGGGGTGCGCGGCTTGTCGCTGGGCAGTTCCTTGCGCAGCACCGTGCACGGGCGGTCGGCCCCGAGGTCGCGGCGGTGGTCCAGGACCTGATAGCCGAGGGCGGTCCAGAAGGCGAGGGCGGCGGTGTTGCCGTCGAGGACGGCGAGCCGTACGGCGGTGCGGCCCGTGGCGCGGAAGTGGTCCTCGATCAGGGACGCGAGCCGGCTGCCGTGTCCCCGCCGGGTCAGCCCCGCGTCCACCATCAGCAGCCCGATCCACGGGTCCGGGTCGGTCGGGTCGGGGTGCCGGGCGAGCGTCACGGCGACCCCGGCCAGCCGGCCCGCGTCCCTGGCCAGCAGCACCTCGGCGCCGGGCCGCGCCAGTTCATCGGCGAGCGCGGCCGCCACCTGCTCCGGGCGGATGTCGTCCGGGTCGGGGAAGTCGCCGCTGAGCGCGTGGAAGGCGCGGTGGGAGGCGTAGAGGGCGGTCAGTTCGGTGAGCACGGGGCCCGGGATGTCGTGGTCGGGGGTGAGGGCGAGCGGGGTGAGGATCACCCCGGCAACCTATCCGGCCGTCGGGCCCGGCCCGGGGCGGTCCGGGCCGGGGCGGTCGAGGTCGGAGAGGTCGAGGACGAAGCGGTGGCGGACGTCGCCCCGGTCCAGGCGGTCGAGGGCCTCGTTCACACGGGCGGAGGGGAGGAGTTCGACGTCGGCGGTGATGCCGTGCGCGGCGCAGAAGGCCAGCATCTCGGCGGTGCCCTTCCGGCCGCCGCTGCCGGCCGAGCTGAGCTTCTTGCGGCCGATGAGCAGGTCGAGGGTCTCCAGGGTGACCGGTCCGAGGTACCCGAGCTGGCTGAGCGTGCCGTCCACGGCGACCAGGCGGAGGTAGGGGCCGAGGTCGTGCGGGGCGGAGACGGTGTCGACGACGATGTCGAACCGGTCGCGGGCGGCGGCCGGCTGCTCGGGGTCCGTGGAGACGACGAACCCGCGGGCGCCCAGGCGGCGGGCGTCCTCGGCCTTGTCCGGTGACCGGCTGATCACCGAGGTGTCGGCGCCGAGCGCGACGGCGAACTTCACGGCGAGGTGGCCGAGTCCGCCGAGACCGGCCACGGCGACGCGGGTGCCGGGTCCGGCGCCGAGGGCGCGCAGGGGCTCCCAGACGGTGATCCCCGCGCACAGGAGCGGTGCCGCGGCCGCCGGGTCCAGGCCGGCGGGGAGGGCGTACGCGAACCGCTCGCCGAGCACGTACTCGCGGCTCCAGCCGCCGAGGGTGGTCGATCCGTCGACGCGGTCGGTGCCGCCGTAGGTCAGGGTGGGGAAGGCGTGGCAGAAGTTCTCCTGTCCCGCGCGGCACATGGCGCAGGTGCCGCAGGAGTCGACGATGTTGCCGACCGCGACCGGGTCTCCGGCCCGGAAGCGGGTGACCCCGGTGCCGGTCTCGGTCACCACGCCCGTGAACTCGTGCCCCGGGACGAGGGGCCGCGGGCCGCTCCCGTCGGTGGCCCCGGCCCGGACCGCGTGCAGGTCCGTGTGGCAGACGCCGCAGTAGTCGACCCGGACGGCGAGGTCGTCCGGGCGCAGGTCGCGCCGTTCCAGGGGTGCCCGGCGCAGCGTCGGCCCGGTCGCCTGCCAGCCCACGGTGGTCCTCATGACTCTCTCCGACTCATTAGACAGACTGTTCGGTCTATTTCTTGTCCGAGCCTAGGCGCCCTCGCGGCATCAGGCAAACCAACTGTTCTGTTTGGGCGTGGGCTATTCTGCGGAGATGCCCGACCACACCCCCGACCGCACCCCCGACCAGCCCCTGACCTCGCGCGGAGCCGCCACCCACCGGCGCATCCTGGACGTCGCGACCCGGGAGTTCGCCGAACACGGGATCGCCGGGGCGCGCGTCGAGCGGATCGTGGCCGCCGCCCGCACCAACAAGGCGCAGCTGTACGCGTACTTCGGCAGCAAGGACGGGCTGTTCGACGCGATCTTCTTCGGCTCGCTGGACCGCATCGTGAACGTCGTGCCGATCGACGCCGACGACCTCGCGGACTGGGCGGTGCGCCTCTACGACGAGTACCTGCGCCGTCCCGACCTCATCCGGCTGGCCACCTGGGCGCGGCTGGAGCGGCGTCCGGCGGGGCACCTGGTCGACGACGCCGACCGCCGCGACGACGCCAAGCTGCGGGCGATCGCCGAGGCGCAGGCGGCGGGCCGGGTGCGGCCGGGCGAGCCGTTCGACGTGCTGGCCCTCGTCATCGCCATGTCCATGGCCTGGTCCCCGGTCAGCAACGTCTACGCGGCGACCGCCGACGAGCCCGACGACGTGCACGAACGCCGTCGCGCCCTGCTCCGCGACGCGGTCCGCCGGGCCACGTCACCGGACTGACCGGGCTCGCGGCGCGTGGCCCGTTCGGGGTCCATGACACCATCTCCTGCGTGCTCGACATCGGCTACGCCCTCTCCACCCGCTTCCCGGACCCGCCGCAGACGGACTACCGGCGCGCGGACGTCCACGCCCTGCGGCACGACCTGTTCTGCGGGGACGTGTACCTCGCCGACACCAAGGCGGACCGGGAGTTGTCCACAGCCTGGGGATGGGTGCCGGTGCTCGACTTCGCCTGGGCGCTGTGCGACATCGTGGAGCACGTCGACCGGGACCCGGCGGGCTCCCGGGCCGCCCGGCCGCAGCGGGCGGAGCTGGACTTCACCGAGTCCACCGACCGCCTGCTCTTCGAGCGCCGCTTCGGCTGGGTCGACATCGAGGCGGAGTGGCTGCCGGCGGACGAACCCCCGCTGTCCTTCTCCCACGCCGAACTGCGCCGGGAGGCCCGGGACTTCCTGCACGACCTGCTCGCCGACCTCACCGACCTGCACGAGGACCTGGCGGACAACCCGGCCGTCTGGTCCCTCCAGGCCCGCTTCCCGCGGATGCCCTCCGACTAGACAGCAGGGAGTGTCCCTTCCGATGACCGCACAGCCCGCACGCCCCGGGCGCAGGGGTCCCGAGACCGCCCCGGTCACGGCCGCCCCGCCGTTCAAGCCGCCCCTCGTCAGAGCCGTGTTCAGGGACGTGACCCCGCTGCACGTCTCCCGGTCCGCCGCGTGGGCCGCCGCGTCGGTCACGCGGACCGTGCTGACGGAGATCATCGACGGCGCGAGGAGGGCGGCGGCGGAGCAGTCCCGGAAGAAGCTGATACCCGGGGACCTGATCTCGGCGACCGACCGCGACGTCGAGCTGGAGGTGGGGGGCACGTGGTACGTCCACAGCCCGACGTTCCGATGCCGGACCGGTGACCTGTACGACGCCGACGGTGTCCTCGTCCCCCTTCGTGAGCGCAGGGGGACGCGCACCCCGAGTGCCGTGGCCGGTGCCCACAGGTTCGAGGCCGGGGTCAGGAGGCTGCTGCGGAGCCGGGGTGCGAGGGCCGTCCCGGCGGTGGTCCGCGACCTGGACGGCATCGCGAGCGTGTTCCTGACGGACCTCGCCCGGGGCGCGGCCGTGGTTGTCCGCGAGGGCGGGGTCAAACGCTTCGGCACGGTCGTCCTGGGGACGCCGGACGAAGCGGCCGCGCCCCCGTTCCCCAAGGATGTCCTCGGGGCCCTGTCCACCCGCACGGGAGACCGGCGGACCGTCGCCAGGGACGACGTCCTGGCCGCCACCACGACGGTGTTGTTCGGCGACCTCAGGCAGCGGGCCCTCACCGGAGCACGCGCCCACGCGTGATCCGCCGGACCCGCCCTACTCCTCCGCCACCACCCGCACCCCCAGCTCCGCCGCGAGCACCGGGGCCAGGTCGAGGAGCTGGGTGGGGCTGATCACCGCGCCCGAGAGGCGGTCCACGCCGCGGGAGAGCTCCAGGGGGGCGGCGCCGCGCAGGTCGACGTCGGTGAGGGTGGCCGCGCTGAGGTCCGCCTGCTTGAGGGCGCAGTCCACGAACTCGACCCGCTCCAGGCGGGCGCCCCCGAAGTCCGGCTCGACCAGGACGCAGCTCTCGAAGACGACGTCCTTGAGGCGGGCCCGGCGCAGATTGAGGTAGTCGATCTTGCCGCCGCGGATCACGACCCGTTCCAGGACGGCGCCGTGCAGCTGGGTGCCGCCGAGGCGGCCGTCGAGCAGCTCCACGTCGCGCAGGGTCGCCTCCGCGAGGTTCGTGCCGACGCCCCGGACGCCGGTGAGGCGGGTGTCGAGCAGCCGGGCGGCGCGCAGCGACGCCTCGTCCAGCGCGCAGCCCGTCAGCGCGCAGTCCATGAAGCGGGCGCCCGCGCCGTCCTGGCCGGTGAGGTCCGCCTCCCGGAACTCCAGCGCGTCGTAGTCCCCGTCCGGCTCCAGTCCGCCGCCGTCCTCGTACGGCGTGAGGGGCGGCAGGCGCAGCTGGGGGCGTCTGGCCGCTCGTACCGTCGCCGCGCCGCGCCCGCCCGCCGTCCCCGCCACTCTCCTCGCCATGGCCCCATGCTGCACCCCGCCACTGACAACCTGCTCCGACCTGCGGCGATCCCTCGGGCGTCGCCCTTCTTCCGGCCGCATGTCACATCCGGCACCCCCGGGCACGTCGTACGGGCAGACAGGCGCCGCGCACGGCGACCCCGACCGCGACCCCGATCCGAGGGAGAACCCGAGTCATGCATCGCATCACCGTCATCGGCGGCGGCTTCGCCGGACTGACCGCGGCCATCACCGCCGCCGAGGCGGGCGCCGAGGTCACCGTCCACGAGGCCCACCACACACTCGGCGGACGGGCCCGGACGGCCGACGGCCCCTACCGGACCAACGACGGCCCGCACGCCCTCTACAACGGCGGCCCGCACTGGGCGTGGCTGCGCCGGCGCGACCTGATCGGTCCGCTCGCGCCCATCCCGCCGCTGGAGGCGGCCCGGCTGCGGCTGCGCCACAAGGGAGCGCTGCGCCGCACCCCGCCGTTCGCCATGCTGAAGCTGCTGCGCCGGGGTGTCGGGCCGGCGCCGGCCGACGTCGACTTCCTGACCTGGGCGACCGGGGTCGCGGGCGAGGAGGGGGCCCGGGCCGCCGCCCACTACTGCGCGGTCGCCCTCTTCCACCACGATCCGGGCTCGCTGTCCGCGGCCTTCGTGCAGGAACGGCTGCGCCGGGCCGCCAAGCTGCCGCCCGAGGCGCACTATCCGCGCGGCGGCTGGGGCGAGGTCGTGGAGCGGATGGCCGCCCTGGCCTGGAACCTCGGGGTCCGGATGGAGACGGTCTCCCGCGTGGACACGCTGCCCACCGACACCCCCGTCATCGTCGCCACCTCCCTCGACGCGGCCCGCCGCCTGCTGGACGACTCCTCGCTGACCTGGCCGAGCGGCCGCACCACCCTGGTCGACCTGGCCGTACGCACCCGGCGCGGCGACGCCTTCGCCGTCTCCGACCTGGACGCGCCGGGGTGGATCGAGCGGTTCACGGCGCAGGACCGCACGCTCGCGCCGGCGGGCGAGCAGCTGATCCAGGGACAGATCCCCCTCGCGCCCGACGAGTCGAAGGCCGACGGCACCGCACGGGCCGAGCAGTTGCTCGACCTCGGTTTCCCCGGCTGGCGCGAGCGGGTCACCTGGCGGCGCGAGGCGGTCGCGAACGGCCGTACCGGCGCCGTCGACCTGCCCGGCACCACCTGGCGCGACCGGCCGGCCGTCGACCGGGGCGACGGCGTCTACCTCGCCGGTGACCAGGTCGCCTCGCCCGGTCTGCTCTCCGAGGTCTCCTTCAACAGCGCCCTGACGGCGGTCTCCCTCGCCCTCGGCCGGCGCGAGCTTGACCTCAAGCACGCTTGAGGTCGTTGGGTGGGGGGCGCAGCAGCTCCGTTTCTCACTCTGGGGGTTCCGCCATGCACGCCATCCGTCTGCACGCCTTCGGCGCGGCCGAGAACCTCGTCCTGGACGAGGTCGAGGACCCGGTGCCGGGCCCCGGCCAGGTGCGCGTCGCCGTCCGCGCGGCGGGCGTCCACCTCCTGGACACCGCCCTGCGCGAGGGCATGCGGGGCCCCGCGCCGGCCCTTCCCGAACTGCCCACGGTCCCCGGCCGCGAGGTGGCGGGAATCGTCGACGCCCTGGGCGACGGCACCCCGGAGAGCTGGCTGGGCAGGCGCGTGGTGGCCCACCTCGGCTTCGCCCCCGGGGGCTACGCCGAACTCGCCGTCACCGACCTCGCCCGCGTCCACGAGATCCCCGCGAACCTGGACTTCGCCCAGGCCGTGGCCATGATCGGCACCGGACGTACGACGATGGGCATCGTGCAGTTCGCCGAGCTGGGCCCCGGCTCGGTGGCCGTGGTCCCGGCCGCCGCGGGCGGCATCGGCACCCTGCTGGTGCAGTACGCGAAGAACGCGGGCGCCACGGTGGTCGGCCTGGCCGGCGGCCCGGAGAAGACGGCACTCGTCGCCGCGAACGGCGCCGATCTCGCCGTCGACTACCGGGAACCCGGGTGGCCGGCCAAGGTCCGCGCCCACCTGGGCGGCCGGGAGGCCACCGTCGTCTTCGACGGCGTCGGCGGTGACGTGGCGCGCGAGGCCGTCGCCCTGCTCGGGCCCGGCGGCCGGCACCTGGTCTTCGGCTGGTCGGGCGAGGGCCTGCACGACGGCACGCCCTACCTCGTCGACGGCGTCTCCGAGCAGGTGCTGGGCCCGGCGATGATGCAGCGGGCCGGTGGCGCCGATCCGGTACGCACCCTCGAACTGCGCGCCCTCGCCGAGGCCGCCGGGGGCCGGCTCGTCCCGGCCGTGCGGCGTTTCCCGCTCGCCGAGGCCGCGGCCGCGCACCGCGCCCTGGAAAACCGGGGGACCACCGGGAAGGTCGTCCTGGAGCCGTGACCGGCGGGCGCCGGCGCGGACTGGTGCGGCGGCGCATGCCCGCGGTACGGCCGCGCACGCCGCGGTACGACCGCGCATACCGCGGCCCGCGCAACGGGATGCGATACGTCCCGAATCATGGTCTTCTGGCCAGATGAGTGGCTCCCGGACAGGTGGTCCCGCCGCGCCCGCGGAGGCCGACCCCCACCGCTGGTGGGGGCTGGTGGTGATCGCCCTGGCCCAGCTGATGGTCGTCCTCGACGCGACGATCGTGAACATCGCGCTGCCCTCGGCCCAGCGCGACCTGGACATCTCCGACGCCGACCGGCAGTGGGTGATCACCGCGTACACCCTCGCCTTCGGCGGCCTGCTGCTGCTCGGCGGGCGCGTCGCGGACCTGGTGGGTCGCAAACGCACCTTCGTCATCGGCCTGATCGGCTTCGCCGCCGCCTCCGCGATCGGCGGCGCCGCCACGACCTCGGCGATGCTCTTCGGCGCCCGCGCCCTCCAGGGCGTCTTCGCCGCCGTCCTCGCGCCGTCCGCGCTGTCGCTGCTGACGACGACCTTCACCGACCCGAAGGAACGCGGGAAGGCCTTCGGCATCTACGGCGCGCTGGCCGGCAGCGGTTCCGCGATCGGCTTCATCGTCGGCGGCGTGCTCACCGAGTACCTGAACTGGCGCTGGTGCCTGTACGTCAACGTCCCCATCGCCGTCCTCGCGGTGATCGGCGCGTTCGCGCTGCTGCACGACCGGCCCGGCCACGCCGACGCCCGGCTCGACGTGCCCGGCGTCGTCCTCGGCTGCGGCGGCCTCGTCGCCCTCGTCTACGGCTTCAGCGAGGCCCAGCCGCGCGGCTGGACCGACCCGCTGGTGCTGGCCCTGTTCGCCCTGGCCGTGGTCCTGCTGGCCGCCTTCGTGTGGTGGCAGACCCGGGCGCCCACGCCCCTGCTGCCGCTGCACGTCATCCGGGAACGCAACCGCGCCGGCTGCTTCCTGACGATGATGCTGGCGGTCATCGGCATGTTCGGGCTGTTCCTGTTCATGACGTACTACCTCCAGGGCATCCTCGGCTACTCCCCCGTGAAGACCGGCCTGGCTTTCCTGCCGCTGACCGCCGCGATCGTCGTGGGCTCCACCCAGATCTCGGCCCGGCTGCTGCCGCACGTGGGCCCGCGCATGCTGATGGTCCCCGGCATGCTCCTCGCCTCCGGCGGCATGGTGATCCTCACGCAGATGACCGTGCGCTCGGAGTACGCCTCCGAGATCCTCCCGGCGCTCCTCCTGATGGGCCTCGGCATGGGCCTGACCTTCATGCCGGTGTTCTCCACGGCCACCGCCGGGGTCGCCCCGAAGGACTCCGGCGTGACCTCCGCGACGGTCAACACCTCGCAGCAGGTGGGCGGCTCGATCGGCACGGCGCTGCTCAACACCATCGCGACCAGCACGAGCGCGTCGTGGATCGCGTCGCACCTCACCGATCCCTCCCAGCGGGAGCTGATCGTGCGGGAGGGCATCGTGCACGGGTACACGGTCGCCATCTGGGTGGCCGCCGGGATCATGCTCCTGGCGGGGCTGGTCGCGGGGGTGATGGTGACGGCGAAGGCGCCCAAGCACGGGGTGCCGGCGGACCGGACGGTGCCGGAACCGGTGCGCTGAGGGGAAATCCGGGTGACCGCGGGCCCCGCTCACCGGTAGCGTCCGGCGATGTGATCGACGTACCCGAGGGGCTCGCGGCCGCGCAGGCGAAGTACAACGGGGAGGCCGGGCGGGCCTTCGTCGCGGGGCTGCCCGCGCTGGCGGCCGGGTTCCTCGAGCGGTGGGAGCTGCGGCTCGACGGGCCCTCGATGCACGGGTGGGCGGCGCTGGTGCTGCCGGTCGTGCGCGGCGACGGCACCGAGGCCGCGCTGAAGCTCCAGATCCTCGACGCCGAGACCGAGGGCGAGCCGCTGGCGCTGCGGGCGTGGGCCGGGGACGGCGCGGTCCGGCTCCTCGACCACGACCCGGCCACCGGGACCATGCTCCTGGAGCGCCTGGACTCCGGCCGGATGCTCAGCCACGTCGAGGACTCCCGCGAGGCCGTCCAGGTCATCGCCCGGCTGCTGGCCCACCTCACCGCGACGCCCGCACCGCCCGGGATGCGCCGCCTCGGGGACATCGCGCGGGGCATGCTGGAGCGGACGCCCGGCACCCTGGAACGCATCCCGGACCCGGCCGACCGGCGGCTGGTCGCCGACTGCGCGGCGGCCGTGCGCGAGGTCGCCGACGAGCCGGGCGACCGGCTGCTGCACTGGGACCTGCACTACGAGAACGTCCTCGCCGCGGGCCGCGCGCCCTGGCTGGCCATCGACCCCAAGCCGCTGGCCGGCGACCCCGCGTTCGACCTGCTGCCCGCCCTGGACAACCGCTACGACCCGGACGAGACCCGGTGGCGTTTCGACGCCATGACCGACGTCCTCGGCCTCGACCGGGAACGGGCCCGCGCTTGGTGCCTCGGCCGCGTGCTCCAGAACAGCCTGTGGAACGTCGAGGACGGCGACCCGCTGGAGACGGAGCAGCTGGAGATCGGGCGGCTGCTGCGCGCCCTGTGAGGACCGCGCGGGTCACCCGCGGTCCTCAGCCGCGGGCATCGGGGTGCGGCTCCCGTTCCCGGCGTCCGCCGCGCGTCAGCGCGCCCGGCAGTTCCGTCCTGCGCCGTATCCGCAGCTTGCGGTAGGTGCTGGTCAGGTGGGTCTCCACGGTGCGCCGGGCGAGGTGCAGCAGGTCGGCGATCTCGGTGTTGGTGCGGCCGTCGGCGGCCAGTTCGGCGATCCGGCGCTCGCTGCCGGTCAGGGCGTCGGCGCCGGTGCGGGAGGCCACCGGGCTCCGCGCGCCGCCCTCGCGCAGGGCCTGCCCGGCCAGGGTGAGCCAGCGCAGGGCGCCCTTGCGTTCGGCCAGTTCCGCCGCCTCGCGGAGCCGGGCCCGGGCGCGTCCGCGTTCGCCCGCGTCGAGGAGCTGGCGGCCCTGGGCGAGCAGCGCGGGGATCAGCTCCGTGTCGGTGTCGGCGGGCGCGTCCCGCAGGATCCGTACGGCCTCCTCGGCCAGTTCCAGGCCGCGGCGTCCGCCGGTCGCGGTGCCCAGCACGCGCAGGGCACGGCCCACGGTGCGCGGGGTGCCCCACACCCGGGCCAGCCGCAGTTCCTCCGTCGCCAGGGCCAGCGCCTCGGGGCCGCCGCCCAGCGCCAGCCGGCACTCGGCGACGGCGGTCCGCCACGGGGTGACGACGGGGCTGATCACCTCGCGGGCCGCCTGGCGCCGCCCGCACTCCAGGAAGTCGTGCAGGGCACCCGCCGGGTCGCCGGTGGCGGCGCGCAGGACGCCCCGGGCGTACAGGTAGCGGTTCAGCTCCCAGTTCTCCGGGGCCTCGCGCAGGTCGAAGCGGTCGGCGTGGCGCAGTGCCTCGTCGGTGCGGCCGGTGTGGACGAGAGCCATCAGGGCGTGCGCGTCCCGGTTGGTGGGGCCGGTCCCCGGCCCGGGGTCGGCGGCGAGGGCGAGCACCCGGGCGTGGTCGCCGCGGGAGGCAACGATGTCGGCGCGGGTGTTGAGCAGCGCGTGCTGCATCGGGTGCAGCAGGGCCGGGTGCTGGCCGGCCAGCCCGCGTTCCACGAGCCGTTCGGCCTCGTCGAGTTCGTCGGCCCACTGGGCGACCGCGGCGGCGGTGCCGAGCAGGAAGGGCTCGGCGAGCGGGTCGGTGGGCTGCGCGAGCAGGTCCCGTACCCGGGCCATCGCCTCGTCGGCGGAGATCAGCGCGGCGGTCGCCGCGTACCGCACCAGCAGGGCCTGTCCGGCGGTGCCGACCAGTTCCGGGGAGACCCGGCCGGTCTCGGACAGCCACCGGTACACCTCCTGCCGGGTCGCGAGGTCCTCGTCGGACAGCAGCGCGGTGGCGGTCTGCACGGTGCGGGCCAGGCCCGGGTGCTCGGACAGCCGGCCCTCGGTGCGGCGCAGCACCTCCATCGCGGTACGGATCTCGCCGCGGCCGGCCAGTGCGGTGCCGAGGGCGACTGCCGTACGCACCCGGTTGCGCGGGTCGGCCGGCAGGTGCTGGGCCTCGGCGAGCCGCGCGATGGCGGCCGGGGTGTCGGCCGACGCGTACTCCAGGGAGCCCAGTTCGGTCAGCAGCCGTTGCCTGAGGTCGTCGGTCAGCGGCTCGTCCAGCGCCCGGCGCAGGTAGCGGACTGCGTCGCCGGGCCGCGCGTCGTGCACGGCCACGGTCACCGCGTCGCGCAGGACGCGCAGCGCCCAGGACCGGCCGACGGCCGGGGTGCGCAGCAGATGCCGGGCGACCGCCTCGACCCGGTCGCCGCGGCGCAGCATCGCCTCCGCCGCCGCCCGGTGCACGGCCTCGCGGCGCGGCCGGGGCCAGCCGGTCAGCACGGCGTCGCGCAGCAGCGGGTGGGCGTAGCGGGGGCGGCCGCCCGCGTCGGGGCGCAGCAGCCCGAGCCGTGTCATGGCGGCGAGCCAGCCCTCGATCCGCGCGGGATCGGCCCCGGCCGCCTCGGCGAGCACGTCGACCGGGTCACCGGCCGACCCCTGCGGCGCGGGCGGGGGCGAGTACGGGGTACGCGACGATGCCGTCCGGTGCGGCGCGTACGCGGGCGGGTCGGTACGGCCGTACGCGGCGCCGGGCCCGGCCGCAGGCCGTCCGTCGTAGGGGTCGTGGACCGGGTACGGGCGGTACGGCGACCCGTCCGCGGGTCCGGCGGGCTCGTCAGGGTGCGGATAGGGACCGTGCTCCGGGGCATCCGGGCCGAGGCCGGCGCGGCCCACAGGCCCCGGATCCGCGCCGCCCCTCACGTCCGCGCTCCACACGTCCCGGCAGCCCGGCGCGATGTCCCGGGGCCGGCGCGAACGCGCCGCCGGTGCCTCGTGGGGATGCCGGCGCGCGGTGTCGAACGGCGACGCCTGCGGGTACGCGCCGTCCGACGGCGGTGCCTGCCGGTAGCCGGCATCCGCCGACGGCGACGGCGACGCCTGGGGGTACGCACCCCCCAACGGCGGCGCCGGCCGGTACACGCCGTCCGACGGCAGCGGCTGCCGGTACCCGGCATCCGGCGACGGCGCGGGCGGATACGTGGTGCCCAACGGCGACGCCAGCCGGTACACGCCGTCCGACGGCGGTGCCTGCCGGTACGCCGCGTCCGACGGCAGCGGCTGGCGGTACGCCGCGTCCGGCGACGACGCCTGGGGGTACGCGCCGCCCAACGACGCCTGCCGGTACCCCGCGTCCGACGACGACACCTGCGCGTACGCACCACCCAACGGCGACGCCGGCCGGTACACGCCGTCCGACGGCAGCGGCTGCCGGTACGCCGCATCCGGCGACGGCGTCCGCGGGTGCGGGACGGCATGCCGGAGCGCGCCCCGGCCGTCCGGTGGGCCCGCGGGCCAGGCCTGCTCCAGGGCGGCGAGGCAGCGGGCCGCGTCGGCCGTCGCGGGACCCGCGCTCTTCAGCCACCAGGAGACGGCGGCCGGGTACGACCCCGGGTACAGCGCGGCGCACGTGTCCGGCACGGGCGGGAGGCCGTCGGGGTGCGGGGTGCCGCCGAGGTCGTCCAGCAGGGCGTGCAGGAGCAGCGGGCTGCCCGCGCCG
Organism: Streptomyces sp. CS113; assembly: GCF_002188365.1. Classification (NCBI taxonomy): domain Bacteria; kingdom Bacillati; phylum Actinomycetota; class Actinomycetes; order Kitasatosporales; family Streptomycetaceae; genus Streptomyces; species Streptomyces sp. CS113. The sequence continues at coordinate 4,773,412 of NZ_KZ195574.1, read as the reverse complement.
GCCAGGACGACCTCCCGCGTCCAGGCCGGGGACGCCTCCGGGAAGGCGTCGCGGACCAGCCCGGCCGCCGCCGCGTCGCTGAGCGGGGCGAGGGTGTGGGTGCGCACCAGGGACGGCGACAGCGCCTGGGTGAGTCCGGCGGGCCGCGGTTCGACGTCGTACTGGCTGCGCTCGGTGGCGACCAGCAGTACCGGTAATCGGTCGACGTGCCTGGCCGCCTCCGTCAGCCAGCGGCGGGAGGAGTCGTCGGCGAGGTGGACGTCGTCGACGGCCACCAGCACCGGGCCGTCGGCCGCGTACCCGCGCAGCAGCCGCCACAGCCGGGCCGCGCTGCCCCGGTCGTCGCTGCCGGGCGTCGTGTCGGTGAACTCCGGTACCGGACCGAGGAGGTGGAGGACCATGGCGAAGGGCACCGAGGTGTCCTCGGGCGAGCAGCGCACGCGCAGCACCCGCAGACCGCGGTCCTCGGCGTGCCGGGCGGCGGTCTCCAGTACGGCGGTGCGTCCGGTGCCGGTGGCGCCGCGCAGCAGGACGAGGCGGCCGGTACCGGCCCGTGCGCGCTCGATCTCGGCCGCCAGCAGCGTGTGGGCGTCGTCGCGTTCACGGAGCGGTCCGGTCATCGGTGCCTCCTGTGGTGGATGGTGCTCCCCCGGTGTGTGAGACGAACGACTGCGGAGAACGGTGGTGCGAAGTGGCGCGGGTCACGGTGGCCCGGGGCCGGCGCGCTGGTCTCGTGGTGTGCCTCGTGGTGCTCCACGATTGCGAAGTCCCAGCAGTCCCATAAGTGTGGAACACGCACATCCGCTACTGGCCTGTGCCGGACGGCGGGCACGTGAAGAGGGGGGAAACGGTTGCTCAACTCACCCCGGAACACCACCACATCCATGGCGTCCACCAGCTCCGCGGCCGCGGCCCACGGACCCGGCAAGGCGACCGGTGTCGTCGACCGCCGTGTCCCGGTGGCGGTGTCCGCTCCGGACCCGATCAGCCGCGAGGGCGCGGTCAGCCAGTTGCGCCGGCACCCGGAGATCGACCTGCGCGAGGAGTCGGGGCCCGGCACGGTGGCCCTGCTCATCGAGGACGCGCTCGACGACGCGGCGCTCACCCGGCTGCGCCGGATCGTGCGCAGCGAGGGCGCGCGGGCCGTGCTGGTGATCGGCGCGATCCGCGAGAGCGAACTGCTCGACGTCGTCGAGTGCGGCGTCGGCGCCATCGTCTGGCGGCACGAGGCCACCGCCCACCGGCTGGTGCAGGCCGTCCTGGCCGCCTCGCGCGGCGACGGCGACCTGCCCGCGGACCTGCTGGGCCGGCTCATCAGCCAGGTCGGCACGCTGCACCGGGGCGCGGCGGGCCGCCCCGGCGCCCCCTCGCTGGGCCTCGCACCCCGAGAGGTGGACGTCCTGCGGCTGGTCGCCGAGGGTCTCGACACCGGAGAGATCGCCGGCAAGTTGTCCTACTCCGAACGCACCGTCAAGAACGTCATGCACGGGCTCACCACACGGCTCCATCTGCGCAACCGCGCCCATGCAGTGGCCTATGCCCTGCGGGAAGGCTACATCTGACCGAACGGGCAATCGAGGGCGGACCCTTCGGTCCGTACGGGCAGGGCTTCCTGCCCGTCCGTCGTCCCCGGGACGCGTGCGGCCGGACGGACCCGGAGGAACGATCGGTGAGGGCATCGGTGACAGGCGCCGGTGACCGGTGGCGGCAGTGTGCGGGCCGTGCGGAGTCGAGTGCGGCCAGGGCAGGAGCGCGAGCGTGATCCACGAGGTGGACGAGGTCCTCAAGTCCCTCCTCAAGGGCGGGGCCCTGACGGACTCGGGCATCGACGTGGCCTTCGAGGCACCCACCCGTGACTGGGCGGCCCGGCGCAACGCGCCCGTGGTCAACGCCTACTTGTACGACATCCGCGAGGACGTGAGCCGGCGGCACCGCGGCCATGTGGCGGTGCGCGACCAGGACGAGATCGTCGTCAAGCGCCGTCAGCCGCCCCGCTGGTTCCGGCTGTCGTACCTGGTGACCGCCTGGACGAAGACCCCGCAGGACGAACACCGACTGCTGTCCGCCGTACTGGCGACCCTGCTGCCCCGCGAGCAACTCCCCCCCTACGAACTACCCGGCGCACTCGGTGCGATGGGGCTCCCGATGCCGATGACGGTGGCCGGCGCCCAGACCGAGTCCCGTTCCCTCGCCGAGATCTGGTCCGCCCTGGGCGGCGAGCTGAAGCCGTCTCTCGACCTGGTGCTCACCGTGCCCTTCCCGTCCTTCCCCGAGTACGACGCCGGGCCCCCGGTCACCGAGGGCGCGACGGTCCGGGTCGGCGGCATCGAGGGCGACCCGCCGATGTCCGAGGGCCGCTCGCACCGGCCGCACCAGGTGGTGGCGGCCCGCGCGGCCCGCAAGGCCGTGACGGACGGCCGCACGAAACGACAGTGACGACAGTGACGACCGCGAACACCCAGCCCCAGCCTCAGCCCCAGCCTCAGCCCCAGAGCCAGACCCAGAGCCAGAGCCAGAGCCAGAGCCGCACCCACGCTCCCGTCACCGGCTCTGCCGCCGGCACACCGGCCACCGCACCGCCCGGCGAGTCCGGTGGCTCCGGTGGCTCCGGCCGGGCGCTGCTCGACCGGCTCGCCGTCCTGCGGGACCGGGTGGCCTCGCTGGTCGAGCACCGCACCGCCGACGACCCCACGGCCGACGACCCGCTGCGCGGCCTGTACCTGCCGGACGAGGCCGTCCACCACCTGCTGCGCACCTGGCCGTCCGCCGACGCCGACCCGGAGCCCGCGGCCCCGGCCGTCCCCGTCGGCGCTCCGGCCGGTCCCGGGGACCGGCTGGCCCGGCTGGCCGGGCGGACGGGGCTGACCGAGCTGGACACCGCCGCCCTGCTCGTCGCCCTCGCCCCCGACGTCGACCGCACGTTCGAGCCGCTCTACGGCTACCTCAACAACGACGTGAGCCGCCGCCGCGCCACCGTGGGCCTCGCCCTCGACCTGTGCGGGGTGCCCGCGCACCTGGCGACGGCGCGGGCCAGGTTCCACGCCTCGGCCCCGCTGCGCGCGCTCGGCCTGCTGGAGTTGGAGGAACCCGAGCGCCCCTTCCTGACCCGTTCGCTGCGCGTCCCGGACCGGCTCGTCGGTCATCTCCTGGGCGACGACACCCCGGACGCCGCGCTCCTCGGCCTGCTGCTCCCCATGCCGGACCCGCTGCCCGCCGCGGGCGGCGACGCCGACGCCGACGTCTTCGTCCGGCGCCTGGCCGCCCGGCTGAAGGACGGCCCGCTCACCGCCTATCTGCGCGAACCGCGCGAGGGCGACGGCCTGGCCGCCCTCTCCACCGTCCTGGCCGCCGCGGGCGTCGACGCGCTGCGCTGCACCGACCCCGAGGACCACGTGCCCGCGCTGCTGCGCGAGGCCCGCCTCGACGGCCGGGCGATCGTGGTGTCGGGCCTGCCCGAGAAGCCGGGCCCGCTGGTGCGGGCGCTGACCGCCGCGACCGGCGTGACCGTCCTCATGACGGACCCGCGCCCCTACGACCCGCACTGGGCGCCGGCCGACCCGCTCGTCCTGGACGCCCCGGGCCGCCGGGCCGGTGGCGTGGCCGTCTGGCGGGCCGCGCTGGGCACCGACGCCGACGGGTTCGACCTGGCCACGGCCGTCGCCCCGTACCGGCTCGGCGGCGACCGCATCCAGCGGGCCGCGCACACCGCCCAGGCCCTCGCCGCCTTCGACGGCACCCCGGTCGGCGCCGAGCACGTCCGGCTGGCCGCCCGGCGGCAGTCGGCGTCCGGGCTGGAGAGCCACGCCCGCCGCATCCGGCCGGACGTGGACTGGCAGGACCTGGTGCTGCCCGACAAGCCCCTGGTGCAGCTCCGCGAGCTGGCCCTGCGCGCCCGGCACCGCGACCGGGTCCTGGGCGACTGGCGGCTCAGCGCGGGCGGCGGCCGGGGCCGGGGCGTCCTCGGCCTGTTCGCGGGCGAGTCCGGCACCGGCAAGACCCTGTCGGCCGAGGTGGTCGCCGCCGACCTGGGCCTCGACCTGTACGTGGTCCAGCTGTCGTCGGTCGTCGACAAGTACGTCGGCGAGACCGAGAAGAACCTGGAGCGGATCTTCACGGAGGCCGACCGCACCGACGCCGTACTCCTCTTCGACGAGGCCGACGCCGTCTTCGGCAAGCGCTCCGAGGTCAAGGACGCCCACGACAAGTACGCCAACATGGAGAGCGCCTACCTGCTCCAGCGGCTGGAGTCCTTCGACGGCATCGCCCTGCTCACCACCAACCTGCGCGCCAACATCGACGAGGCGTTCACCCGCCGGCTGGACCTGGTCGTCGACTTCCCGTTCCCGGACGTCGAGCAGCGCCTGGCCCTGTGGCGGCACAGCCTGTCCCGGGTCCCGTCCTCCGACGGCATCGACCCGGGGGTGCTGGCCCGGGACTTCGAGCTGGCCGGCGGGTCGATCCGCAGCGCGGTCGTCACGGCCGCGTACCTCGCCGCCGGACGCGACGACATGGTGACGGCGGACGACCTCCTGGAGGGCGCCCGCCGCGAGTACCGCAAGGCCGGGAGGCTGGTCCCGGGCGAAGGCGGCTGGTGACCGCCGCCGGGACCGCCCTAGCCGTCAGCCCCTGTTCGGGTGGATGATCTTCCACTCCTGGTCGTCGACGTTGCTGCAATTGTCGAGCACCATCTTGGAGAAGAGGGCACCGCCGTTCGCGCCCTCGACGCCGAGGCACTTCTGGTTGCTGGAGAAGTTGCGGATCCAGTAGTCCCCGCTCTCCTGCTTGTCGATCCACCAGAGCTGGTTGTCGGTCGAGGTGGTGCTGTCGCAGGTGAACTCGGTGACGGGCGTCCCCACGGCAGCGGCACCGTGGTAGGGCAGGTCCATGCAGAACTTGTCCTTGATGTTCCGGATCTGGAAGAGCGCCGCCCCACCGGGGCCGCCCTTCGCGTACTTCACTTCGAGGTCCCAGATCTGGTTGTCCCCGTCGGTGTCGTCGCAGACGGCCTGCTGAACGGGCCCGTCGAGCGCGCCCTTCTCCCGACCGGGGAGTTCGGCGCACATGTTGCTGGTGGTGTTCCGCAGCAGGATGTTCTTGGCGGGGACCACCGGCTGCACAGCCGGCTTGGGCTTCTTCGACTCGCCGCCACCGCCGCCGCCGCCCTTGTCGCCGCCGTCGCCGCCGTCGCTCTTCTCCGACTCCTGCGCGGCCGGCGGCTGCTGCACCTGCGGCTGCTCGACGGGCGCGGACTCGGCGCTGCTGGGCAGCGCCTCAGGCGTCGCACTCGGGCTGGGCATGAGGGCGGCACCCGCCTGCTCGGTCTGCTCGGTCGCACTCGTACGGACCTGCGGCTTGTACGCGATCCAGATCATCACGAACGCGATCGCCAACGCGAGGAAGATCCCGAAGAACGTAGCGAGCCAGCGCGGCAGGAACCCGCGCTGGACGTAGGTGCCCTCGATCTCGGTCGGGTCCACCCCGGACCGGCGTACCGCCAGCGTGTAGGGCCGTTCCTCCTTCGCGCCGAACCAGATGATCTGCTTCGGCTTCAGCGTCGTCTCCACGAACGCCGCACGACCCGGCTCGATCTGCACATTCCCCGGCCGCACCTCGTACGACAGATGATCACCATGATCACTGCCCGCGATCGACGCGGTCACCTTGGTGTTGCCGAGGTTGTCCACCGCGAGGCGCGGCCGACCCCGGAACCGGCCCTTCACCGTCGGCGGCACCAACTCCGCCCGCACCTCGGTGAACGCCGTGATCGTCAGGTTCCCCTCCGGAACCGTCACCGCGTCCGGATGCTCCGTCGGCAGAATCCGCACCGCATAGGGATTGGGTCCCGCCACCGCGTCGGGGGTGCGGGGCGGAGCGAACGTCAGCTCCACCGTGCCCGTCGTCCCCGGATACAACCGCAACGTCTGCGGCTCCACCGTCGTCCAGGGAGCCACATCCCCGACCGGCTCGAACCGGTACTCGTCGACGACATCACCGGTATTACGCACCCTCAGGCGCACACGCGTACTACTGCCGGGGTCCACAGTCGCGGACGCGGGCTCCAGGGAAGTCCACAGGCTCACACGCCGACGCTACGGGTCAACTCCGCGCCCGTCAGCGGCACTCGGGGCAGTACTCGCTGCCCCGAGGTACCTGATCGTACGACTTTTCGGACCCTGTCTCAGTCCTTCGACGGGCGGATGATCTGCCACTCCTGGTCGTCGGTGTTGGTGCAGGTGGCGATGTTCAGCGGGGTCTCGGTGCCGCCGTTCTGGCCCTTCACGTTCAGGCATTTGTGGGCACTGGCGAAGTTGCGGATCCAGTAGTTCCCGCTCGCCTGCTTGTCGATCCACCACAGCTGGTTGTCCGCCTTGGTGCCGTCGCAGTGGAACTCGGCGATCCCCGTGCCCTCCGGGCGGGCGCCGTATTCACCCAGGTCCATGCACAGCTGGTCCGTGACGTTGCGGATCTGGAAGAGCTTGACCCCGTTGGGTCCGCCGTTCTCGTACTTGACCTCGAGGTTCCAGTACTCGTTGTCGCCCTCTTCGTGGCAGTTGGCCTGCTGGACGATCCCGTTGACCTTGCCCTTGTCCCGTCCGGGGATGTCGGCGCACATGTGGGTGGTGGCGTTGCGCAGCATGATGTTCATGGCGGGGACCACGTCCGGCTTCTTCGCGGGCTTCTTGGACTCCCCGCCCCCGCCGCCGCCTCCGCCACCGGCACCGCCGCCAGCGCCGTCGTTCTCGGGCTCCTCGGAGGCCGGCTGCTCGGGCTCCGCTTCGGGCGCGGACTCGGCACTGCTGGGCAGCGCCTCCGGCGTCGCACTCGGGCTGGGCACGAGAGCGGCACCGGCCTGCTCGGTCTGCTCGGTCGCACTCGTACGGACCTGCGGCTTGTACGCGATCCAGATCATCACGAACGCGATCGCCAACGCCAGAAAGATCCCGAAGAACGTCGCCAGCCAGCGCGGCAGGAAGCCGCGCTGGACATACGTCCCCTCGATCTCGGTCGGGTCCACCCCGGACCGGCGCACCGCCAGCGTGTAGGGCCGTTCCTCCTTCGCGCCGAACCAGATGATCTGCTTCGGCTTCAGCGTCGTCTCCACGAACGCCGCACGACCCGGCTCGATCTGCACATTCCCCGGCCGCACCTCGTACGACAGATGATCACCGTGATCACTGCCCGCGACCGAAGCCGTCACCTTCGTATTGCCGAGATTGTCCACCGCGAGGCGCGGCCGCCCCCGGAACCGGCCCTTCACCGTCGGCGGCACCAACTCCGCCCGCACCTCGGTGAACGCCGTGATCGTCAGGTTCCCCTCCGGAACCGTCACCGCGTCCGGATGCTCCGTCGGCAGAATCCGCACCGCATAAGGATTCGGCCCCGCCACCGCATCCGGCGTCCGCGGCGGAGCGAACGTCAGCTCCACCGACCCCGTCGTCCCCGGATACAACCGCAACGTCTGCGGCTCCACCGTCGTCCAGGGAGCCACATCCCCCACTGGCTCGAACCGGTACTCGTCAACGACATCACCGGTGTTGCGGACCCGCAGGCGCACACGCGTGCTGCTGCCGGGGTCGACGGTGGCGGACGCGGGCTCCAGGGAAGTCCAAAGGCTCACACGCCGACGCTACGCGGAGCCTTACCCGGACGTCAGGAGTCGCAAGGGCAAAGGCGGTTGCCCTTGCATACGCCGTCAGACCGTGATGCGAACCGCCTCCAGCTGGAGTCGGTCGTTCTCCATGTTGCTGCCGAAGTACCGCCAGTTCCCGGGCTCGGTGCAGCCCTGCTGCTGCCAGCCCTTGTCCTTGACGTGGGTGTTGGGGCAGACGGTGCCTTCGACGGTCTTGAGGGTGAACCCCTCCATCGGCGAGACCGCCTCCTTGGTGCTGCCCAGGTACATGTCGGTCTTGTCGGGGGCGCTCTCCCACTTGCTGCCGTTGAGCCACGCCTCGACCACATGGGCCCCGTTGCCCGTCACGCCCTTGGTCCCGGACACGGCGATGTTCAGGGCCTTGATCGGGAGGTTCTTGCCGACCGTGCCGGCCTCGGCACCGTCGCAGACCGGGGCCTGCCAGCCCTGGTCGGCCACGTAGGCGCGGTAGCAGATGTGCCGGCCCTCACTGCGGGCGGCGACCTCCTTCACGGCCGTGGCCGCGGTACGCACGGGCGGCTTGGGCTTCTTGGACTCACCGCCGCCGCCTCCTCCGCCGCCGCCGCCCTTGTCGCCGCCGTCGCCGCCGTCGCTCTTCTCCGACTCCTGCGCGGCCGGCGGTTGCTGCACCTGCGGCTGCTCGACGGGCGCGGACTCGGCGCTGCTGGGCAGTGCCTCAGGCGTCGCACTCGGGCTGGGCATGAGGGCGGCACCCGCCTGCTCGGTCTGCTCGGTCGCACTCGTACGGACCTGCGGCTTGTACGCGATCCAGATCATCACGAACGCGATCGCCAACGCCAGAAAGATCCCGAAGAACGTCGCCAGCCAGCGCGGCAGGAACCCGCGCTGGACGTAGGTGCCCTCGATCTCGGTCGGGTCCACCCCGGACCGGCGCACCGCCAGCGTGTAGGGCCGTTCCTCCTTCGCGCCGAACCAGATGATCTGCTTCGGCTTCAGCGTCGTCTCCACGAACGCCGCACGACCCGGCTCGATCTGCACATTCCCCGGCCGCACCTCGTACGACAGATGATCACCATGATCACTGCCCGCGATCGACGCGGTCACCTTGGTGTTGCCGAGGTTGTCCACCGCGAGGCGCGGCCGACCCCGGAACCGGCCCTTCACCGTCGGCGGCACCAACTCCGCCCGCACCTCGGTGAACGCCGTGATCGTCAGGTTCCCCTCCGGAACCGTCACCGCGTCCGGATGCTCCGTCGGCAGAATCCGCACCGCATACGGATTCGGCCCCGCCACCGCATCCGGCGTACGCGGCGGAGCGAACGTCAGCTCCACCGACCCCGTCGTCCCCGGATACAACCGCAACGTCTGCGGCTCCACCGTCGTCCAGGGAGCCACATCCCCCACTGGCTCGAACCGGTACTCGTCCACCACGTCACCGGTATTACGCACCCTCAGGCGCACACGCGTACTACTGCCGGGGTCCACAGTCGCGGACGCGGGCTCCAGCGAAGTCCACAGGCTCACACGCCGACGCTACGGGTGGCCCGATCCGGCGTCAGGTCTCGGCAGGGCACATTGCGTTGCCCTAAAGGGCCGTTCACGGGGTGAGCGGGACTAGTCCGCGTCCTCCACGTCGTGCGCCACCGCTCGCTGGGCGACGACGGACGGGGCGGCGGTGTGCCCGGCCTTGAAGGCCGCGCCGTCGTTCACCGCCGCGACCTCGGAACTCTGCCCCGGGTCGGTGACGGCGGGGCTGCCGCCGCTCCCGCTGCCCGTCTCCGTGATGCCCCGGCTGTTCTTGTCGAGGTGGCTGGCCTCGTGGGCGAGGATCTCCTCGTTGCCGATGGCGGACGGGCCGAGGAACACGTCCATCCCGATCGTCATGGCCTCGGCCCCCATGGCCGCCGTCGCGCGCTGAGCGACCGGGCCCGTGTACATGCGGGCGCCGACGAGGGCGGGGTTGTCGTAGAACGGCACCGCCTTGTCGAGGAAGCTCCCGGGAAGCGACGAACTGGGCGACTCCTTGGCCTCCTTCAGGAGCTGGTGCTGCCCCTCCGGGCTCCGGTCGTCGATCCCGTCGTGCCCGCAGCCCGCGCCGTGCTGGTGCGCTTCCGGGTCGGTGCGGCGCTGGACGGTGTGCCCGCAGCCGGGGCCGTGCTGGTGCGTGTCCCGGGCGACGACCCGCTGGACGGCGGCGTTGCCGGCCGAGCCCTGAAGCGCCAAGACCGTCGCCGGGGTCATCGGCGCCCCGCTGACTCCGGCGGTGGGCGCGGGCGCGGCCCGGTGCGGGGTGCGGCCGCCCCGGGCGGCCAGCTGGTCGGCGGCTTCCTCGTGCGCGCGCACCATGCGCTCCCTTCGACACCGGACGTGTGACCCTCAGCCTTACCGCAGCTTCGCCTGCCGCCGACAGGTCTCCGCGGGCAACCCCGGGGGCAACGGCCCCCGGGGCCGCGTCAGGACACGGCACACGGCACACGGCACACGGCACACGGCACACAACAATCAGCGATTGACGCTCAGAGCGAGCTGAGCTGTTTGGCGATCGCCTCTTCCCATTCCTTCTGCTGCCCGGGGTCGTTGAGCGACGCCAGCCAGTCCTCTTCCTCCTGCTTGTGGTCATCCGGTCCGCACTTGAGTGCCTTGAGGAACTCACGTGCCTCGTCGCGGATGTCCTTGGGAACGTTCCTGCCCGCGGGAACGGCCGGCCCGGCTGCGACCGCGTAGATCTCCTGTGCCCTGAGCTGCCGCTTCCCCTGCGGGATGGAGTGCGTCACCATGGCCGCCTCCTTCCACGCGTCGCGCCTCCTGCCCCTCCTGCTCGTGCCGTCCTTGGACATCCTCGGCGCCTCGTCCGTCTCGGGGGCCTTCGGCTCCTCGGTTCCCTCCTGGGCCGGCGTGGTGCGGGCGTACCGGTCCGGCTGGCGTACCGAGATGTAGCGCTTGTTGGCCTTCTTCACGCCCTTCTTGGCGGCGAGGCCGCCCAGGAACCCCGCCGTCAGACCGCCCGCGACGCCAGGAGCGATACCGCCCGTGACCGCGCCCGTGGCGGCGGCGATCGCCACGGCACCGGCTGCGATGCGCGCGAGGTTGCCCGTCAGGTTGGCGAAGCGGTGCCCCAGCTTCCACTTCTTCTTGTGCACCACGTATTCCCGTGCGCTGGCCATCTGCTCCCGCACCTCTGTCCTGAGGCTCTCGACGCGGGTCCGCCGTTCCTCGACGGCGGCCAGGACCGCCGTGTCCGCGCCGTCCGCCGAGTCCCCCAGCCTGGACGACGCCTGGGCCAGCTCGTCGGTGGCCGTCCCCAGGTCGCCCAGTACGTCCTGGAGTTTCCGGTCGCGCTTCGCGGCTACGTCGCTGAAGTGGTCCTTCAGCTCCTTGCGCTGGGCGTGGGTGTTCTTGATGACCATGCTGTCGCGGCCCACGTGTATGGCCGAGAACGAGATGGTGAGGGCACCGCTGGCGTCCGCGAGCGCGGCCGTCCCCGCCAGGTCTCCGGCGGTCTTCGTACCCGTGTTGGCGATCTTGAGGACGTCGTTGGCGGCCATCTGGGAGCTGCTCGCCAGCCCGAGGGGCTTGCCCACGTAGTTCTTTCGGTGCGCATGGGAAGCCGGGCCCGACTCCTTGCGCTTGGCGGACGCGTCCTTGATCGCCGCGATGTCGTTCACGGCCCCGGTCACGTCGCTGACGAGGTTGATCGGGTTCTCGACGTTCTGCTGGATCACGGTGTCGTGCGCCGTCGCGTGGTCCCCTTGCTTCATCGATGCCGACTGGACCGTCGCCGCGGGCGGCGCACTGCCGCGCAGCACCAGCGTGTCGGGGACGTCGGCCCACGGCTTGGTCTTGGCGGAGGCCTTCTTGACCGCCTGCCCGGTACCGTCGACCGCGCGCCCGACACCGCTGGACGAGGCCTCGCCCGTCTTCTCCTCGGCCGTCTTCTCGTCCGCCGCCTTCTTCTCGGCCGCCTTCTCGTCCGCCTTCTTCTCCGCGGCCTTCTTCTCGGTCTCCTTCGCCGCGGCCAGTGCCGTCCTCGCCTCGGTTTCGGCCGTCCCTTGGCGCAGCTGCCCCTGCGCCGCGGCCGCCGCCCGCTGCCGGGCCTCGGCCGCCTCCCGCCCGAGGCGGGTCACCTCGGTGAGGGCGGCCGCGTGCTCCGTCTGCTTCTCCCCCGCGGTCCTCGCGTACCCGGCCGCTTCGGTCTGGGCCTCCCTGGCCTTGTCCTGTGCGTCCTGCGCGGTCTTCTCGTGCCCGGCCGCGGCACGCTCGGCGGTCTCGCGCGCCTCCTGCGCGGCCCTGGCCTTGCGGTCCAGCTTCGCCGCCAGGTCCGCGGCTTCCCTCGCGGCCTCGTTCGCCTCGTCCCGGAGCCGGGCGGCCTCCTCCTGGTCGTCGTTCGCCTGCTGCAGCGGCGCACCGGCTCCCGCGGCCTCTTCGCGCCTCCCCTGCGCCTCTTCCCGGGCCGCCTTCACGCCCTTCAGCGCCTGGGCCAGCTCGACGGTCCGCTTCCTCATGGCCGCCGCGAACTGCTCCTCGGATTGCGCCTCCGCATCGGCCTCGGCCGCCTGCTCCTGCGCCCTGTCCTCGGCTTCCCCCGCCCTGCGCGCCGTCTCGTCGGCGGCCTTCAGCTGCGCCGCGGCCTCCTCCGCCCGACGCGAGAACCGACGCACCCTTTCCTCGGCCTCCGCCTGGCCCCTCCGGGCGTCCGCGATCCTTGCGGAGAGCGCGTCCACCAGGTCCTGGGCGTCCTTCCGCCGCTGCTCGGCGGCGTCGGCCTCCTTCGCGAACTCATCGGCCTGATCGAGTACTTCCTTGGCCGCCGCGGCCTTCTTCTCCTCGGTCTCGCCGTGCCTCCCGGCCGCCTGGAGGGATCTTTGCTGCCTCTTCGCCGCGAGCTTCGCCTCGCCCGTCCGGTCCCGTGCCGCGCCGAGCGCGGCCTGCTCCCCCCGCTGCGCGGTCCCGATCTCCCCCTCGAGCTCGTCGGCCCTGTTCCGGGCTGCCGTCTCTTTCTTGCGGGCCTCGATCGCCGTCCCGGACCAGGTCCGCACGTCGGCGGCGGCGTCGGCCCGGGCCTTCGAGGCGTCCGAGACCTTGGCCTTCTGGTCCGCCACCTCGTCCACGGCCGCCTGCCGCTCGGTGGTCGCCTCCTCCACCCGCCGCGTCCCGTCGGCCGGCCGCTCGGTCTCCGTGACCGGTGTGATCCGCAGGTCGTCCGGCGTCGATGAGGCCGCCCGTTCCGGTGCCGGGGCCTTGGGGAGCTGTGCCGTGCCGGGCGCGCGCTGGATCGGCGTACCTACCGCGCGCTGGATCGCCGTACCGGACCCGCGCTGGATCGCCGAGGTCACGGCCCGGTTCCCCGCCGCGGCCTGTAGCGACGCCAGGGGCGGCTGCGGGCGTCCCTGCGGGCGGGACCGCGCCGGGGCGGCCTCGGCCGGGCGGTGTCTCTGCGTCTGGTTCAAGCGGTCCGACACGGACGATCCCCTCCTGACACCCCGTCACCGTCCCCGCAGCGGGCGGGGCAGCGCCCCGGTGCGGCGGGACGGCGCGCCCCGGAACGGGGCTTGATCGCAAGATGACATCCTGGCGAACTGACAGTCGACACAAGACGTTGAATCAGAAACGCCGGGCGTACGCCAGGGGTCCTCGGGGGGAAGTGCCGGGAATGGGCGGGAGTCTGCCCCAACGGGCACGACCGGGGGCAAGGAACATGCCCCTGCTCCGGCACCCGGGGACGTTTCGGCGTCGGCAACGCGCGCGTGAGGCTGAGGGGCGTCCTGTCTCGTACCCCGAGGAGAGCAGAGCATGCCGTCCTACCTGTCGCCCGGCGTCTACGTCGAGGAGGTGGCCAGCGGCTCGCGCCCGATCGAGGGAGTGGGCACGTCGGTGGCGGCCTTCGTCGGTCTCGCCCCGACCGGCCCGCTGAACGAGCCCACGCTGGTGACCAACTGGACGCAGTACGTCGCGGCCTTCGGTGACTTCACCGGCGGGTACTACCTCGCGCACTCCGTCTACGGGTTCTTCAACAACGGCGGCTCCGCCGCCTACGTCGTCCGGGTCGGCGGTTCGGCCGAGGACGCCGTCGCCGACGGCGCGGTGAACGGCGCGGCCGCGCCCGCCGCCGTCACCGGCAGCACCGCCAAGGCGCTGCCCGCCGCCGAGCCCAAGCAGCTCGGCACGTTCGCGGTGACCGCCACCGGCGAGGGCCAGACCGGCCCGCTGACCGTCGAGGTCGCCGACCCCGAGGGCGAGGGCCCCGCCGAGCGCTTCAAGCTGATCGTCAAGGACGGCGACAAGCCGGTCGAGACCTTCGACGTGAGCGCCAAGAAGGGCAACCGCTCCTACGTCGTCACCCAGGTCAAGGAGCGCTCCAAGCTCATCACCGTGACCGAGGCCGCGCCGTCCGCGCAGCTGGTCCGGCCGGAGAACCAGACCCTGACGCTGCCCGCGCCGCCGTCCGCCGCCCCCGCCGTCCCGGCCGGGCAGGCAGAGAGCGCGCACCCCGGCCCCGCCCAGTACCTCGGCGACTCCTCGGACCGCACCGGCTTCGGCGGCCTGGAGGCGATCGACGAGATCTCCATGGTCGCGGTGCCCGACCTGATGGCCGCCTACCAGCGCGGTGCGATCGACCTGGAGGCCGTCAAGGCCGTCCAGCTCGGTCTCATAGCCCACTGCGAGCTGATGGGCGACCGCGTCGCCATCATCGACCCGCCGCCGAACCAGAACGCCCGCCAGATCCGCGTCTGGCGCCAGGAGACGGCTGGCTACGACTCCAAGTACGCCGCCCTGTACTACCCCTGGATCAAGTCCTTCGACCCGGCCACCGGCCAGTCCCGCCTGGTCCCGCCGAGCGGCCACGTCGCCGGCATCTGGGCCCGCAACGACTCCGAGCGCGGCGTGCACAAGGCCCCCGCCAACGAGGTCGTCCGCGGCGCCGTCGACCTGGAGCTTCAGATCACCCGCGGCGAGCAGGACCTGCTCAACCCGATCGGCGTCAACTGCATCCGCTCCTTCCCCGGCCGCGGCATCCGCGTCTGGGGTGCCCGCACCCTCTCCTCCGACCCGGCGTGGCGCTACCTGAACATCCGCAGGTACTTCAACTACCTGGAGGAGTCGATCCTGATCGGCACCCAGTGGGTGGTGTTCGAGCCGAACGACCACAACCTCTGGGCCCGCATCCGCCGCAACGTCTCCGCGTTCCTGGTCAACGAGTGGCGCAACGGCGCCCTCTTCGGCCAGAGCCCCGACCAGGCCTACTACGTCAAGTGCGACGAGGAGACCAACCCGCCGGAGTCCGTCGACCTCGGCCGGGTCGTCTGCGAGATCGGCATCGCGCCGGTCAAGCCCGCCGAGTTCGTCATCTTCCGGCTCGCCCAGTTCTCCAGCGGCGGCGGCGAACTGGACGAGTAGGCGGACCGCGCCCCCGCCCTTGTCCCACATCCTCTAGAAGGACAGCGAACCCATGTCTCTCCCCAAACCCGAAGACGTACTCGTCGCACCGAATTTCGGCATCCAGATCGACGGTGTGATGGTCGAGTACCTCAACTCGGTCTCCAACCTTCAGATCGAGCAGGACGTCATCAGGTACCAGCAGAACCAGGGCACGACCGGCCGCAACAACGTCACCCTGATGCCGGGCGTGGCCAAGGACGGCTCGGTCCAGGTCGAACGCGGTATGAGCCAGTCGTCGGTGTTCACCCAGTGGATCAACGACTCCATGGCGGGCCGGATGGCCACCGCCCGCAAGAACGCCACGATCATCGTGATGGACTACGAGGACAACCCGGTCAAGCGCTGGAACCTGCGCAACGCCTGGTGCAGCAAGGTCGTGGCGGGCACCCTGAAGGCGGGTGACACCAACGCGCTCACCGAGACCATCACCATCGTGTTCGAAGAACTGGTCGTCGAGTAATGCGCCGCAGCACCGCCAAGGCACCCGCCGCGGCACCCCAGAACGCGGCGGCGGGAGCGGACTTCCCCCGTTCGGCTCCCGCCGCCGCGCCCACGGAGGCGCCGGCCGGTTCTCCGGCCGGCCCTCCCGCCGGGCCCCCCGTCGACACCGCCCCGAGGCAGCAGATGCAGACCGAGTTCCCCTTCGAGCTGCCGCGCGGGTACGTCGACGAGTCGGGCACGGTGCACCGGGACGGTGTGATGCGCCTGTCGACGGCGCGGGACGAGCTGATCCCGCTGCGCGACGTGCGGGTGCAGGAGAACCCGGCGTACCTGTCGGTGGTGCTGCTCGGCCGGGTCATCACCCGGCTGGGCACGCTGGCGATGGTGCACGACGGCGTCGTGGAGAACATGTTCGCCTCCGACCTGGCGTTCCTCCAGGACTTCTACCGGCAGATCAACGCGGAGGGGCACACCCGGGCGGCCGTGGAGTGCCCGCACTGCTCGGAGCCCTTCGAGGTGGAACTCGGCGGGAGCCGCCTGGGGGAATCGTGACGTACGCGACCGACCGGCTGCACGAGGAGATCGCGTACGTCGCCTACCACTTCCACTGGAGCCTGGAGGCGATCCTGGACCTGGAACACCAGGACCGCCGCCGGTACACGGACCAGATCGCGTCCCTCGTGACGCGAGGCACGGCGGAGGGCTGATCGGTGGGACTCCTGGACCGGCTGCGGGGCCGTCGCGACGACGGCGGAGGTAACGGGAACGGGGGCGGGAGCGCGGCATCGGCGGCGGGCCCGTCCACCGGGACGGGTCCGCCCGCGGACACCGGCTCGCGTCCGGACCCGGGCGCGGGCGGGAGTCCGGCGGCCGCGTCCGGCCCCGCACCCGTGGCCGTCGCCGCCTGGACGGGCCTGCCGCCGATCCAGCGCGCCACGGGCGCGGACCGTACGGGGGTGGCGGACGCCGCTTTCGGCGGCCGCCTCCCGACCTGGCAGGACCCGTCGTTCACCCGGGCGCCGTCCCCGGGGGTGCTCAACCCGGCGGCCGGCGAGAGCCTGCTGTCCGGCGCCTTCGACGCGTCGGCCCGTCAGGCCTCCCCCACGCCCCTGGCCCGCCCGGCCGGGGCACCGCCGGTGCAGCGGATGCCGGTCGCGCCGCTGCGCGCGATACCGGCGGACGCACCGTCCCCGGCCACGGCGCCGACCACTCCCACGGGTGCCGCCCCGAGGGCACGCGGTGGTGCGTCGGGTACGCCGGGCAGGCCGGGTGTGTCGGCTGCGCCGGGCCCCGCGCCGACGGCGGCCGCGCCGTCGGCCACGTCCCCGGCCGCGCCGGTCCAGCGGGCGCGTTCCGCCGGGACGGCGTCGCCCGCCGTGCCCGCGAGCACGCCGGCCCCGGCCTCCCGCGGCGTCCGGGTGACCCCGGTACCGGCGCCGCCCGCGGCTCCGCTTCCGCGGCAGTCGCTGACCAAGGCCCCGTCCGGATCACCGGCCGTGCAGCGCCGTGCGTTGCCGGCCAGCCGCCGGACGACGGGCACCGCCCCGGCAACGTCCGGCACGGCTTCTTCCGGCACGGCTTCTTCCGGCACGGCTTCTTCCGGTACGACTTCTTCCCGCACGGCGTCGTCCGGCACGGCTTCTTCCGGTACGGCGCCCTCGTCGGCGGACGCCGACCGGGCGGACCCCGGCTCGGCACCGGCCGGGGGCGCCTCCCCGGCCCGCGGTTCCGGCACCCCGGCGCCCGCACCGACCGGTGCACCCGCGCAGCGGGCGGTGTCCGCGCCCGGGACCACACCGGCCCCCGGCACGTCCGGCGGCGCGACGGCACCGGCGTCCCCGGTACGGCGGCCCGACGGCGGCGCCCCGGCGACCCCGGCTCCGGCTCCGGCGAACAGCGGTGCCGGGTCCGGCACACCGCCGGTCCAGCGCACCGCCGTACGGCCGTCCGGCCCCACTCCGGCCGACGCGCCGGCAGGACGCGGCACCCGG
>NZ_KZ195574.1:4715442-4755906 GCF_002188365.1 Streptomyces sp. CS113 | reverse complement strand
CAGCCCGGCGGCGGCACCCCGGCAGCCACCGCACCGGGCGACAGCACCACGCCCGTCCAGCGGGCCACCACACGACCGACCGGCGCTGGCAATCCGACGCCCCCCGCACCGGCCAACAGCGGCACCGCACCCGGCACACCCCCCGTCCAGCGCGCCGCCACCCGCCCGTCCGGCTCCCCGGCCCAGCCCGGCAGCAACAGCCCGGCGGCCGCACCGGCCGACAGCGGCACCGCGGCGGACCCGGTACGGCGAGCCCCCGCACCACACGGCGGCGGCAACCCGGCGGCGACCGCACCGGACATCGGCACCACGCCCACCGCCCGCCCGTCCGGCGGCAGCAGCCCGACGCCCCCCGCACCGGCAAGCAGCGACTCCCCGTCCGGCACACCCCCGGTCCAGCGCGCCGCCGCACAGCCGTCCAGCCCTCCGCCGGCCGGCGCCGCGGGCAACGGGCCCGCGTCCAGCGCCCCGATGGGCAGCGGTGCCGCGGCCCCGACGCCTCCGGTGCAGCGTGCCGTGCGCCGCACGGACGGCGGCACGCCTCCCCCGGCGGGCAACGACACACCCGGCGGCCACCGAGCCACCGCACGGCCCGACCGGCCCGCCCCCGCAGGTGACCGCCGGACCGGTTCGCCAAAGGACACGACGGCCGGTGCCCCGGTGCAACGCGCCGTGCCGCAGCCCGAGTCGGGGTCCCGCGCTCCCGTGCGGCCCGCCACGCCCGCGTCCGGCACCACCTCGGACCCGGCGCGGGGCGGGGCCGCCCCGGTGCGCCGGGCGGAGTCCCAGCGCGCCACCGGCCCGGCGACTGGCGGCGCGGCGGCACCCTCGCCGTCGCCCTCGCCCACGCCGGGAGCCACCCCCGCCGGTCCCCCGGTCCAGCGAGCCGTGTCCGCGGCCGAGGGGCCCACGGCAGCGACTCCGGCCCGGACCACCCCGGCCCCGGCGCCCGGCGGCGCCCCGGCGGCACCGCCCGCCGCACACCCCACCAGCACCGGCACCGGCGATCCCGCCGCCTCGGACGGCCGGCAACCCCCCGTCCAGCGCCGGGTGTCGGCCGCCCAGCCGTCGCGCCCCGTGCAGCCGTCCGGGGCTCAACCGGGCGGCGCGCGGCGGCCCCCGGCCGCACCGGCAGTGCCGTCGGCACCGACCGGACCGACCCCCGCGACCACCGTCAACGCGCCTACCGCGCCCACTTCGCCCACCCCCGCCATACCGCTGTCCCGGCCGGAGACCGGCAAGACGGTCACCCCGTCGGCCCCCGTGCAGCGCAGCGCGGCCGGGCGGCGTCCGGGGCTCGGCGCGCCCACCTCGTCCGGCCCGGTCGGCGCCGTACGTCCGACCGCGACACCGGCACCGACGGCGGCGCAGCCGTCGGCACAGGCACAGGCACAGGCACCGGCACCGGCGTCCACCGCCCCGGCGGGACCGCCCGCGGGGCCCGCGCGTCGTTCTCCGCTCGGCGCGCCCCTCTCCGCGCCGCCGCCCGACACCACGTCGCTCACCACCCGGCCCCCGGCGCCGCTGCCCTCCGCGACCGAGGGCGGCGCACCGCGACCGCCGGTCCAGCGGGCCACCGCCCGGTCCGTCGCGCCCGCGGCACCTCCCGTCACGACGACCGCGGCCACCGGCACGCCCCCCTTCGCCGCCGTGACCACGCCCGCCACCTCCGCCCTGCCCGGCATGCCCCCCTTCGCGGCCATGACGGCGCCCCCGGCGGTGCCGTCCCTCACGCCTCCGCCGCTGCCCGGCGGCGACGGGCCCCCGCCCCCCGTCGTGCAGCGCGCGCCCGCCCGGGCCGTGCCCCTGCGCAAGCCCGTGTCCCCCGGCGCCGCCACCGGAGCCCCGCTCCCGGTGGCCCCGCTCACGCCGCCCCGGCCGTCGGCCGCCGCGCCCGCGCTGCCCGTCGCCCCGCAGGCCGCGCCCGCGGACACCGCGCCGGGCACCCTCGGCCCGTCCGACGCCCCGACCGGCGCCGCGCCCGCAGGCATGCCGCCGGTCCAGCGGTTCTCCTTCCGCCGTTCCCGTCGCGCCGGACACACCACCGCGGCCCTGGCCTCCCACACGGCCGCCACCGTGGTGGACAACCTGACCCGGCTGGACCCCCCGGCGTCCCGGCCCGCCCCGAACGACCCGCCGCCGCCGTACGACGACCCACCGCCCTCGTACGAGGCGAGCGGGGGCGCACGGCCTCCCGAGGATCCGCCGCCCGCGTACGCGGCGGTCCCCGAAGGCGGGTTCGACCCGCGGGAACTCACCGACTTCCAGCTCGACGAACTGGTGCACCGGATCATCGGCCGCGTCACCCGTCTCGTCCGCACCGAACTGCGTATGGACCGCGAACGGATCGGCAGACTCCGCGACCCGCGCTGACCGGACCGCACCGGCCCCGCCGGACGGCCGGACCGCACCGAGGGCCACGCCGCCCGCCATCGTTCCCCGACAAGAAAGGTCGACCCCCGATGTCCCGTAAGGACCCGGGCTCTTCCATCTGGTTCAGCCTCGCCATCGACGGCGAGAGCCTCGGCTACTTCAACGGGTGCGAGGGCCTGTCGACCCAGGTGGAGGTGGAACAGCGCCAGGAGGGCGGCAACAACGGCTTCGTCTGGCAGCTGCCCACGCGCGTCACCTACTCCAACATCCGGCTGACCCGCCCGCTCACCCCGGACACGGCGAAGGTCGCCAAGTGGATCTCGTCCGTGCAGACCGGCATCCAGCGGCCCACGGCTCAGATCTCCGCCCTGCGCGCGGACGGGTCGCTGGTCGCCCGCTGGGGGCTGATCGACGTCCTGCCCGTCAGCTGGCAGGGCCCCAGCCTCGACCCCGGCAGCGCGTCCGTGGCCAACGAGGTGCTGGAGATCGCCCACCACGGGTTCACGGACTGACGGCGCCGCGGAGCAGAGAGGAAGAACCATGGCCAAGAGCAGCAAGGGCGCCGGCAAGAGCCTCGTACGCGCCAATCTCGCCATCCACGAGCCGCCCACCGGCAAGTCCACCTCGCCCGGTGCGCTGATCAAGCGGTTCCCGTTCGAGTTCAACCCGGCGCAGCTGTCGATCAGTCAGCGCTCCCAGTGGAAGTCGACCCCGACGGCGGCCGTGCGGAAGGCCGCGAAGCCGCAGTTCATGGGTGCCGAGCCGCGGGAGATGACCCTGGAGATCTTCCTGGACTCCTCGATGAAGCCCGGCGGCAACACCGTCATGAAGAAGGTCGAGTCGCTGCTGATCTGCTGCGAGGTCACCGCCAAGAGCCTGGCCGCCAAGCAGCCCTCCCCGCCCTGGGTGATCTTCGAGTGGGGCTCGTTCTCCACGGCCCGGTTCAACGCCTACGTCGCCTCCATCGAGACCCAGTACACGCTCTTCGGCACCGCCGGCGTGCCCATCCGCGCCACCTGCCAGATGGCCCTGGTGGAGATTCCCGGCCCGACGCCGAGGCAGAACCCGACCTCCGGCGCCCTCACCGCCCAGCGCGTGCACCGGGTCGTCGCGGGGGACTCGCTCCAGTCGCTGGCCTGGAGCGAGTACGGCAGCGCCAACGCCTGGCGGGTGATCGCCGAGGCCAACGGCATCGACGACCCGTCCCGCCTGCCGACCGGTACCGAACTCATCCTGCCGGCCACCGAGGAGGTGCCTCACTGATGGTGCGTCCCGCCTTCTCCAGCATCGTCGAGGTGAAGATCGGTGGCGCCCCGCTGTCCGACACCGTCGCCCCGATGCTCACCGACGGCTGGGTCGACCAGGGCGTCAACGTGCCCGCGGCGTTCCGGCTCACCTTCCGCGACCCCCACCACAAGCTCCTCGGCGACCTGAACGTGCAGTTCGGCACCAAGGTCGTCATCACGCCGATCGCCGACGGCGAGGGCAAGGGCAACCCGCTGCTCACCGGTGAGGTCACCGGCCTGGAGGCCGACTACGACGGCACCGGCAGCTTCACCGTCATCCGCGGCTACGACTACGGGCACCGGCTGATGCGCCAGCGCCGCGTGGCCGCGTACCGCAACCAGAAGGCCTCCGACATCGCCCGCAAGCTCGTGGCGATGGACGGCGTCTCCATCGGCCGCATCCAGGCGACCAAGGGCACCTACGCGTTCATCTCCCAGTCCAACGTCACCGACTGGGACTTCCTCGCCCGGCTCGCCGACGAGAACAAGATGATCATGTACCTGGACTCCAAGGGGAAGTTCCGGTTCGTCACGCCGAAGCCGTCGGCCGGCGCGCCCTCGCCGAACACGGACGGCGACCAGAGCACCTTCGTCCTCCAGGCCGAGCACGACATCCTGCGGCTGCGGGCCGCCGTCACCGCCGCCGACCAGATCGGCAAGGTCGAGTCGCGCGGCTGGAACGTCACCACCAAGAAGAAGATCACCGAGACCGCGCCGGCCACCACCGACCCCGGCATCAACATCAAGTGGACGCCCGGCACGGCCGCCGGCAAGTTCAAGCCCGGCAAACTCGTCGAGACGGCCAACCCGTACGACAAGCAGGACGAGGTCCAGAACGCCGCGAAGGCCCTCGCCTCCGACGTCACCGCCTCCTTCGCCGAGCTGGAGGTCGCCGCCAAGGGCCACCCCGACCTGCGGCCCGGCGTCCCCGTCGCCCTCGCCGACGTCGGCACCCCCTTCGAGGGCAAGTACACCGTCACCTCGGTACGCCACCACTTCGGCGACGGCGTCCCCTACGAGTCCTGGATCACGGTCAGCGGACGCCAGTGGCGTTCCCTGTACGGGCTCGCCTCGGGCGGCGGCGGGAGCGCGGACCCGGCGAGCGCCGCCCGGCTGCCCAGCGTCGCCAACGCCATCGTCACCGACGTGCAGGACCCCCTCAAGCAGGGCAGGGTCAAGTTGCAGTTCCCATGGCTGGACGACACCTACGTCAGCGACTGGACGCGCAGCGTCCAGATGGGCGGCGTGGCGGGCGGCGGCATCTTCCCCATGGACGTCGGCGACGAGGTCCTGGTCGCCTTCGACCGGGGGGCGCTGGACCACCCGTTCGTGATCGGCGGCCTCTACAACGGCCGGGACGTGCCGACCAAGAGCGACGTGCCGCTGCACGACGGCCTGAAGAAAAAGGCCGTGCGGCACACCCTGTCCGACCGCCAGGGCAACCGCGTCGACCTGCTCAGCCAGCGCACCGGCGGGCGCAAGCAGGGCGTGCGGATCGCCAGCGGCAACGACAAGCTGACCATCAACCTCGACCGCACCAAGACCGAGATCACCGTCGACAGCAAGGGCTCCGTCAGCATCACCGGCAGCCGCTCGGTGTCGGTGGACGCGGGCACGGACCTGTCGCTCAGCGCCAGACGGTCCCTGACCATCAAGAGCGGCGGCCCCCTCAGCATCCAGGGCGGCAGCATGATCAACATGCGCAGCGGGGGCGTGGTCGGAGTCAACGCGGGAGGCGCCCTGAACCTGGGGGCGGGCGGCGCCGCGACGCTGAGCGCCGGGGCCGCGACGACCATCTCCGGCACCGTCAACGTGCAGATCAACTCCGTCATGACGAGGGTCATCGGCGCAACCTTCGAGGTCAAGACCCCCATCTTCAAGGTCGCGACCGTCCCCGTGCCGGGCCTGTGACGAAGCGTTTCCGAGGAAGGCAGGTTGCTCTCTGATGGCCGAACAGTTCGTCGGCTCCGGCTGGTCGTTCCCCCTGCGGATCGGGCCCACCGGCGGGATCGCCCTCGTCAGCGGCGAGCAGGAGGTGGAGGAGGCCATGCGGCTCATCCTCGCCACCGCGCCCGGAGAGCGGCCGATGCGCCCCGAGTTCGGCTGCGCCATCCACGACCTCGTCTTCGCCCCCGTCAACGAGCAGACGGCGGGCCGCATCCAGCACGAGGTCTATGTCACCCTGGACCGCTGGGAACCACGCATCGAGGTCCACGACGTCGACGTCACCACCGGCGAGGAGCAGAACGTCCTCTTCATCGACGTCCGTTACTCGATCCGCGGCACCAACAACCCGCGCAGCCTCGTGTTCCCGTTCTACGTCATCCCCTCCCACGACGAGCCCGACCTCCCCGACGCTCCGGCCGGTCTCCCGGGCTCTCCCGAAAGCGACCGCTGATGCCCCTGCCCTCTCCCAACCTCGACGACCGCCGCTTCCAGCAGTTCGTCGACGATGCCAAGCGCTACATCCAGCAGCGCGCCCCGGAGTGGACCGACCACAACGTCTCGGACCCGGGTGTCACGCTCGTCGAGACGGTGGCCCACATGGCCGACCAGATCGTCTACCGGCTCAACCGGGTCCCGGACAAGAACCACCTGGCCTTCCTGGACCTGGTCGGCATCACGCTCTTCCCGCCGTCGGCCGCGCGCACGGACGTCACCTTCTGGCTCTCCGCGCCGCAGGAGGACGCGATCCTCGTCCCGGTCGGCACCGAGGTCGCCACCCTGCGCACCGAACGCGACGAGGCCGTCGTGTTCGCCACCGAGCAGGACCTGCGCATCGTCCCGTGCACGATGAGCCGCCTGGTGACCCAGGTCAGCGGCGAGGCCGTCAGCGACCGCACCACGGACCTCGCCGAGAGCAAGGACGTGCTGTGCTTCGCGGAGGCACCCAACCCCGGCGACTGCATGCTCATCGGCCTCAGCGCCGCCGTCCCGGACTGCGCGCTCGCCCTCGAACTCGACAGCCGCGTCGACGGCGTCGGTGTCGACCCGCGCCAGCCGCCGCTGGTGTGGGAGGCCTGGACCGAGGACGGCTGGCAGCCCTGCGAGGTCGACCGCGACGGCACCGGCGGTCTCAACCGGCCCGGTGACGTGGTGCTGCACATACCCGGCGGGCACGTCCTGTCCCGCAACGGCGGCCACGAGGCCGGCTGGATCCGCTGCCGGGTCACCGAACCGCTGACCGGCCAGCCCTTCTACACCACCTCGCCGACCATCCGTTCCGCCGAGGCCTACACGATCGGCGGCACCACCGGCTCCATCCACGCCGAGACCATCCTCGACGAGCCCCTCGGCGAGTCCACCGGCCTGCCCGGCCAGCGGCTGCGGCTCGAACACGCACCCGTCGTCGCCGGTGAGCCGTCCGTCCTGCTCCAGACCGCCGCCGACGACGGCTGGCAGGACTGGCAGGTCGTCCCGCACTTCGCCGGCTCCCACCCCGACGACCACCACATCACCGTCGACGCCACCACCGGCGAGATCGCCTTCGGCCCCGCCGTCCGCGAGGCCGACGGCGCCCTGCGCCAGTACGGAGTCGTCCCGCCCAAGGGCGCCGTCATCCGCGCCCGCCGCTACCGCACCGGCGGGGGCCGGGCGGGCAACGTGGCCCGCGGCGCCGTACAGGTGCTGCGCACCTCCATCCCGTACGTCTCCGAGGTCGTCAACCGCGAGGCCGCGCTCGGCGGCGTCGACGGCGAGACCATCGAGGAGGCCAAGCTGCGGGCCCCCATCACCCTGCGCGCCCAGGAACGCGCCGTCACGCTGCGCGACTACGAGGAACTCGCCCGCCGCGCCGCCCCCGAGACCGCCCGCATCACCTGCCTGGAGGGCGCGGAGAACGAGTACGGCGCCCACGCCGTCCGCGTCCTCGTCGTCCCCCAGGCCGTCCCGGACCCCGGCGGACGCCTGCGCTTCGAGCAACTCGTCCCCAGTGACGCCCTCCTGAACCGCATCACCCGCCACCTCGACGAACGCCGCCTGATCGGCACCCGGCTCGCCGTCGGGCCGCCCTACTACCAGGGCGTCACCGTCGTCGCCACCGTCCACGCCTTCCGCGACGTCGACGCCGACCGGGTGCGCCGGCAGGCCCACGACGCCCTCTACCGCCACCTCGACCCGCTCACCGGCGGCTCCGACGGCAAGGGCTGGCCCTTCGGACGCCCCGTGCAGACCGGTGAGCTGTTCGCCGTCCTCCAGCGGGTCCCCGGCGTCGAACTCGTCGACGAGGTCGTCCTGCACCCGGCCGACCCCCTCACCGGCAAGCGCGGCGACCCCACCAACCGCATCGACCTCGACGCGCCCGCCCTGGTCTTCTCCTACGACCACCGGGTCCGCGTGATCGGGGACAGCGCGTGAAGTCCGCCTCGCAACGGGGCTCCGTCGACGGACTCGGCTCGTCGCTGCCCATCGCGTCGATGCTGCCGGCCGTCTTCGCCGACGACGACCTCGCGCTGCGCTTCGTCGCCGGGCTCGACGACGTCCTGGCACCCATCCTGAACGTCCTGGACTGCCTGGACACCTACTTCGACCCCGCCCTCACCCCGGCGGACTTCGCGCAGTGGCTCGGCACCTGGGTCGGCGCGGAGACCGACGGCACCGAGGCCGAACCCATGCTGCGCGCCGCCGTCGCCGCCGCCGCCCGGCTGCACCGCGTACGCGGCACGCTCCAGGGCCTGTCCGAGACCGTCCGGCTCGCCTTCGGGGTCGCCCCGGAGATCACCGAGAGCGGCGGCGCCGTGTGGAACGCCCGGCCGCTCGGCCCGTTCCCCGGCCGGCCCCGCCCGCAGCTGCACGTCGCCCTCCGGCTGCCCGAACCCAGGCCCGTCGACGTCCACCGGCTGGACGCCCTCGTCGCCGCCGCCCGCCCCGCCCACATGCCCTACACGGTCGAAGTGACCGCCTCCGAAAGGACCCCGGAGAGATGACCACGCAGAACTGCGCCGAGTGCGGAACCCGCGCGGAACCGGGCCAGTCCTTCTGCGACGCGTGCGGCGCCGTACTCAGCTGGGACCAGGCCGGTGCCGCCCGCACCGCGCAGCCCGCGGCCGCCACGTCCGACCAGCGCCCCGGCTTCGACGCCTTCGCCGGGGCGGGCGTGCCCCCCGCCCGCACCGACCGCCCGGCCGCGGCACCCGCCGCGGGCACCGCCGACGAGCCGGCCGGCGCCCTCGGGGACAACCCGACGCTGCCCCAGCCGCGCCGCCCGGCAGGCGCCGCGGGCACCGCGGCCGCGGACACCCCGGCCGCCGACGCCGCGGCCGCCGACGCCGCGGCCGCCACCGGGGACGCGCAGGGCACGGGCCCCGCGGGAGGTGCCGCGGGAGGTGCCGCGGGGCCGGACGACGCTCCGGAAGGCGCCGCCCGCCCGGCGCCCGCCACCGACGAGACCGCCCCCACCGCCCCGGTGCCCTCCGCAGCCGCCTCCGCGCCCGCCCCGAACGCGCTCACCGACACCATGTCGGACCGGGCCCGCTCCCTCCTCGTCCCGGTCGCCGACCCCGAGGCCCCGGCCCCGGCGGCGCCCCCCGCCGTCGCCCCCGTCCTGCCCGGCCGCCCCGACGCGGACCGGCCGCAGGTGCGCGCCCCCGGCCACCAGCCGGACGTCGCCAACGGCCCGCCCTGCCCCTGGTGTTCCACGCCCAACCGGCCCGACCGGCACTACTGCGCCCGCTGCGCCATGCCCCTGGTCGCGAGCGGCGACCAGGCCGCCGTGCGGGCCCCCTGGTGGCGCCGGCTCTTCGGCGGACGGCGTCAGGAGACCCCGTGGGCCGGCGACCGCCCCCGCCTGCGCCGCGTCTTCGACCGCATCGGCACCTGGATCACCGTCGCCGTCGTGGCCACCCTGGCCGTGCTCGGCTTCATGTACATCCCCGACGGGGTGCAGAACACCCGCGACCACTTCGCCAAGCGCGCCCCCGTCTCCCCGGACGGCATCAAGGCCTCGCGCTCCTTCCCCGGCCACAAGCCGGAGCTGCTCATCGACAAGCTCAGCAACACCTGGTGGGGCCCGGGCATCGTGCAGTCCGGCCAGGGCGAGTGGGTCGAGGCCAGCTTCACCGAGCCGACCCGGCTCCTCGACGTGATCATCACCCCCGGTGTCTCCACCCGCGCCGACAAGCTGCGGGAGTCAGCCCTGCCGCACCGCGTCAAGGCGACGATCACCATGAAGGACGGCTCGATCAAGACCCGCGACCTCACCCTGGACCAGGGCGCCGGCGGCCAGCGACGCCCGTTCCGCGTCGGCGAGGTCACCAAGGTCCGCTTCACCATCGAGTCCGCCCACGCGGCGTCCGCGAAGAAGCAGGTGGCCATCTCCGAGATCGAGTTCTTCGGCCCGTCCAGCGCCAACCGCTCCTCCTGACCCGGGCCGGGGGCCCCACCGCCGCGCACCGTCGCCGACCGGTGGGGCCCCACCCGAACGGACGCCACACCATGCGCCCCCCTCCGGGCCACCGGAGGCTGAGGCCATGCCCCCAGCACGAGCGATATCCACCGCCGTCCTGCTGTCCGCGGCCACCCTGCTCGCCTCCTCCCTGGCCGCCTGCGCGCCCACGGGCCAGGACGGCGACCGGCACGGCGGCACCGGCGGCGCCACCACCGACGCGCAGGCCCTGACCAGCCTGCGCGAGCAGTCCCCGGCCTGGAAGGACTGCCCCGCCCCCGCGCCCATCCAGGGCGGTGGCGAAGCCCCCGGCGCACTCCCCGACGGCACCCGGTGGCAGTGCGCCACCCTGCGCACGCCGTTGGACTGGAAGAACCCCTCCGGCGAGTCCATGGACCTCGCGCTGATCCGCGCCCGCACGAGCGGCGACCCGGACGACCGGATCGGCTCCCTGCTGTTCAACTTCGGCGGCCCCGGCGGCTCCGGCGTCGCCACCCTCCCCGGTCTCGCCCCCGACTACGAGAAGCTCCGCGCCCGCTATGACCTCGTGAGCTTCGACCCGCGCGGCGTCGGCAACAGCGGCGGCGTGCGCTGCCTGGACGCCGGCCTCCCCAGCGAGGAGGAGATCGACAACACCCCCGACGACGGCGGCGACGAGACCAACGCGCTCGTCCGCTTCAACCGGGAGACGGCGGCCGCCTGCGAGCAGAATTCCGGCGACGTCCTCGCCCACGTCGGCACCACCCAGGCCGCCCAGGACATGGAGCTGATGCGCCAGGTCCTCGGCGACGAGAAACTGCACTACTTCGGCATCTCCTACGGCACCGAACTCGGCGGCGTCTACGCCCACTTGTTCCCCGAGCACGTCGGCCGCGCCGTACTGGACGGCGTCGTCGACCCCACCCACGACCTGATGGAGCAGGCCCTCGCCCAGGCCGGCGGCTTCCAGCTCGCCTTCGAGCACTTCGCCACCTGGTGCGCCCGCCAGGGCTGCGCGCTCGGCGACGACGCCGAGGACATCGTGGACCTCGTCGTCGGCCTCGAAGCGGCCCTGGACGACACCCCCCTGCCCACCTCCGGCGACGGCGAACTCGACGGCGACGCCCTCGTCGACGCCATCAGCGGCGCGCTCTACCGGCAGGACTACTGGCCCGCGCTCCGCGTCGGCCTGGAAGCCGTCGCCGACGACAATGGCGAGGTCCTGCGCGACCTCGCCGAAGCCCTGGGCCAGCACGGCAGGGGCGGCGACACGGACGACGGCAGCAGCGACGGCACGACCCCCGAGGAGAGCAACGAGGACGCCGCCTTCCGGGCCATCACCTGCGACGACTCCAGCAGCCGCTACACCGTCGCGGACGTCCTGTCCCGCCTGCCGGACTTCCTCGAGGCCTCCCCCCTCTTCGGCCCCGGCCTCGCCTGGAGTGCCCTGTCCTGCGACGGCTGGCCGGTCCCCGGGGCCGCCCGGCACCCTGAGGTCGGCGCGCCGGGCGCGCCCCCCGTCCTGCTCGTCGGCAACACCGGCGACCCCGCCACCCCGTACGCGGGCGCGGCCCGCATGGCGGAGCGCCTCGGCAAGGGCGTGGGCGTCGAGCTGACGTACGACGGCGAGGGCCACGGCGCCTACGACAGCGGCAACGGCTGCGTCCAGGACGCCGTCAACGCCTACCTGCTGTCCGGCACGCTCCCGGGACCCGGCACGGTCTGCGAGGCGGAGCCCCTGCCGCAGGGCAAGTGACCCGCACCACACACCGAAGCCCCCGCGATCCGTGATCGCGGGGGCGTCGGTGTGCCGGGTGCGGAGCCCCCTGTCGGATTCGAACCGACGACCTTCGCTTTACAAGAGCGGCGCTCTGACCAGCTGAGCTAAGGAGGCGGGCGCGCGACGGGCGCGCGCAGGCTGCACCACTGTACACAGAGCCGGTGAACGATGTGATTCGAAAGTTTCGGCGAAATTCACCGACCCCCAGCTACTGACAGATCAGGTGAACGCCGGGTACCGTCCTGCTCAGCTTCACCCGCGTGGACTACACCACCACCTTCCTACAACGGATCGTCCGGCACGTTCCTGCCGGTAGAAGGGGGCCCTTTCACCATGGCCACTGTTACGTTCGACAAGGCGACCCGTGTGTACCCGGGTTCCACGAAGCCCGCCGTCGACGGTCTCGACATCGACATCGCGGACGGCGAGTTCCTCGTCCTGGTCGGCCCGTCCGGTTGTGGCAAGTCCACCTCGCTCCGGATGCTCGCGGGGCTCGAGGACGTGAACGGCGGCGCCATCCGCATCGGCGACCGCGACGTGACGCACCTGCCGCCGAAGGACCGGGACATCGCCATGGTGTTCCAGAACTACGCGCTGTACCCGCACATGTCGGTCGCCGACAACATGGGCTTCGCCCTGAAGATCGCCGGCGTCAACAAGGCGGAGATCCGGCAGAAGGTCGAGGAGGCCGCGAAGATCCTCGACCTCACCGAGTACCTGGACCGCAAGCCGAAGGCGCTCTCCGGCGGTCAGCGCCAGCGTGTGGCGATGGGCCGCGCGATCGTGCGTGAGCCGCAGGTGTTCCTCATGGACGAGCCGCTGTCCAACCTGGACGCCAAGCTCCGCGTCTCCACCCGTACGCAGATCGCCTCGCTCCAGCGCCGCCTGGGCATCACCACCGTCTACGTCACCCACGACCAGGTCGAGGCCATGACGATGGGCGACCGGGTGGCGGTCCTCAAGGACGGTCTGCTCCAGCAGGTCGACTCCCCGCGGAACATGTACGACAAGCCCGCGAACCTCTTCGTCGCCGGCTTCATCGGCTCCCCGGCCATGAACCTGGTCGAGGTCCCGATCACCGACGGCGGCGTGAAGTTCGGCAACAGCGTCGTCCCGGTCAACCGCGACGCCCTGAAGGCCGCCTCCGACAAGGGCGACCGCACGGTCACCGTCGGCGTCCGCCCGGAGCACTTCGACGTGGCGGAGCTGAACGGCGGCGCGGCCAAGACCCTGTCGAAGGACTCGGCGGACGCCCCGGCCGGCCTCGCGGTCTCGGTGAACGTCGTGGAGGAGACCGGCGCCGACGGCTACATCTACGGCACGGTCGAGGTCGGCGGCGAGACGAAGGACCTCGTGGTCCGCGTCAGCAGCCGCGCGGTGCCGGAGAAGGGCTCGACCGTCCACGTCGTGCCGCGTCCGGGCGAGATCCACGTGTTCTCGTCCTCCACGGGCGAGCGCCTCACCGACTGAGCGCGGTTTCGCGGGTGATCCGCCCGCGAAACCCCCCGCTGAGAAACCACGCGACCGGGTGATTTCACCCGCGTTGACGAAAAGAGCCCCGCGGCCTGCTGCGGGGCTCTTTTCGTTGTCGACAAATACCCCGGCACACCGGACGTTTCGACCCGTGTTCGTCAACCCTCTACCGCGCCGAAGGCGGCTCATCATCCCCCGAAGGGGTGACTAAATGTCGCCAAATCATTACCGGGCGCTACCCTCACTCGCGTGAAGCACTCCGTGAAGCACTCCACCACCCGACAGACGCGACGCGGCCGGGGCCCCGCCCGCCGGATCGGCCGCTCTCTCGCCTTCGTCCTGCCCGTCGTCCTGGTGCTCTCCGGGACTCTCGCGGTCACCCGCGTCAACTGGTCCGGGGATCCCTCGGACTCGGTGCTCGCCGCGTCGGAGGCGTCCTCCGCCAAGGCCTCCGCCGCCCGCGCCGCCCGCGCCCCGCACGAGGTGCTGCGCGACCGGCTGCTGACCGAGTTGCAGGAGGAGGACCCGGGCGTCGCCCTCACCCACCTCCAGCAGGCGGTGAACGAGCGCCCGTCGCTGGCCGACCACTGCGCGACGATCGCCCGCGCCCTCGGCCGCGCCGCGGTGAAGGTCTACGGCCCGACCCGCGCCCAGTCCTACGCCCGCCCGGTCTGCGACACCGCCTTCGCCTCGGGCGTCCTGGCCGCGCACGGCTGAGCGCCCTCCGGAGGCGGCAGGGGCGCCGCGTACAGTTCGGGCATGACCGATCCGAGCGCCGCGTCCCGCCGCCCCGTTCAAGCCGTCGTCCTGGCCGGCGGACAGGGTTCCCGGCTGCGCCCCTACACCGACGACCGGCCCAAGCCGATGGTCGAGATCCCGGGCACGGGGACTCCGATCATCGGCCATCAGCTCGCCTGGCTCGCCGAGGAGGGCGTCACCGACGTCGTGGTCTCCTGCGGCCATCTGGCCGAGGTGCTCCAGAAGTGGCTGGACGACGCCGACCTGCCGCTTTCCGTCACCACTGTCGTGGAGCCCGAGCCGCTCGGCCGCGGCGGCGGCCTCAGGTACGCCGCCGCCCACCTGCCGCACCCCGACCGGTCCTGGTACGCCACCAACGGCGACATCTGGACCCGTTTCTCGCTGCGCGACATG
Source organism: Streptomyces sp. CS113 (assembly GCF_002188365.1). Taxonomy (NCBI): domain Bacteria; kingdom Bacillati; phylum Actinomycetota; class Actinomycetes; order Kitasatosporales; family Streptomycetaceae; genus Streptomyces; species Streptomyces sp. CS113. The sequence goes on along the minus strand of NZ_KZ195574.1, from coordinate 4,741,481 downwards.
GCCGACTTCCACGCCGAGCGGGACGCCGTCGCGACCCTCGCCCTGGCCCGCCCCCGGCTGCCGTGGGGCGCCGTGCAGACGGACGGCTTCGGTCACATCACCGACTTCATCGAGGCCCCGCCGTCGACCTTCGAGATCAATGCGGGTGTCTACGTCTTCTCGCCGGAGTTCGCCACGATGCTCCCGGAGCGCGGCGACCACGAGCGCACCACCTTCCCCCGGCTGGCCCGCGAACGCCGCCTGGCCGGCTTCCCGATCCCACAGGGCTCCTACTGGCGCGCGATCGACACCGCGAAGGACCTGACGGAGGCGGCCCGGGAACTGGCGGCGCTGCGCGGCCGCTGAGGGCTCCACCACGACGACGCCGGCCGGGCCCCGCACACGAGGTGCGGGGCCCGGCCGGCGTATGGGGTGCGGCGGGCCGGTGCTAGCCCAGGAGGCCGCCCACCAGGCGGCCGCCCGGCTCTCCGGTGGACGACGAGCCGCCGCCGTCACCGCTGCCGGTGGAGCCGGTGGAGCCGCCACTGCCGCCGCCGCTCGTGGTGCCGCCCGCGGTCGGTCCGGCCGTGGTGCTCGGCGCCTGGTCCGCCGGGGTGGACTGCCGCGGCGGGGCCTGGCCGCCCGTGGTGCCCTGGGTCTGGCTCGGCGTACCGCCGCCGGTGGAGGTGCCGTTACTGTCGCGGGTCGCGCCCGGGGTGGTCGCGGAGTCCTCGGCGGGGGCGGACGCGCCGCTGGTGGCGCCCTGGGTGGGGGACGCGGAGGCCTCCGGGGAGGTGGTCTTCGGCTTGCGGGTGCCGGGCTCCTGCGGGAGCGGGGAGCCGGGCAGCTCGTTGCGCGGGGCCTCGCCGGGGCCGGGCACGACCACGCGGTCGGCGTCCCGGACGGCACCGCCGAGGACGGAGCCGACGAGCAGGGTGACACCGGCGACCAGGAAGGTGATGACGGCGCCGCGGCGCAGGACGTAGCGGCGCAGGTCCCAGATGTCGGAGCGGGGGCCGAGCCGGCGCCAGGCGCTGCCCGCGAGCCTGCCGTCCACGGAGTAGACGGGCGCCCCGGCGATGATCAGCGGGGACCAGGCGGCGAGGTAGATGATGTCGGGCGCGTCGTAGACCGGGACGCTCTTCCAGCTGACGGTGACCAGGAGCGCCGCGGACAGGCCGGCTCCGATGACGGCGGCCACGCGCTGCCAGCAGCCGAGCACGGTCAGGACGCCCACCAGCACCTGGAGGAAGGCGATGACCAGCCCGGCCCCCACGGGGTGGGCGAGGGCGAACTGGCGCAGCGGCTCGGCGACGTCCCAGGGGTGCAGGGTGTTGAGCCACTTGACCATGGAGCCGCGTTCGCCGCCGTCGAAGTAGACGGGGTCGCAGAGCTTGCCCATGCCGGCGTAGATGGAGATGAAGCCGAGGAAGACGCGCAGCGGCAGCAGGACGACGCCGAGGTTCATCCGGCGGCCGGGGAAGTAGGCGTGCCGTGCCGGATCGTCGGTGCGGCGCCTGCCGCGCGGCCGGTCGGTGCCGGTGTCGTCGCCGTAGCCGTCGGGGCCGTACCCGTCGTCGTATCCGTCGGTTCCGGTCCCGAAGTCCTGCGGGCCGTAGGCGGATTCGTCGTAGGCCGGCTCGTCGTAGGCGCTGCCGACGGTGCGCATCGCGGGCAGCAGCCGGGTGCCGTCGGGGAGCGGGCCGCGCTGGGCGCCGACGAGGGGGGTCTCGAGCGTCTGGGTGGCGGGGCCGTCGTCGTAGTCCAGGGGCCCGCCGTCGAGGTCGACCCGGGGGATGACCTGCGTGGCTCCGGCGTCGGCCGGGACGTCGGCGGAACGGGCCGCGGCCGGGTCCTCGGCGTGGTGACCGGCTCCCGCCCGCACCGCCTGGAGCAGCCGGTGCGCACCGGTGTCGTCCGGGTCGGACCGCCCGCTCCACACGACGGCGCGGCGACGGCCCGCGGCCGGGGCGGCGGGCATGCGGGCGGTGTCCTGGGTGGCGCTCAGGTGCCGCGCGATCCGCGGGGACTGGGTCCGCCGGGCGGAGGCACCGAACTGCACGCGGAAGCTCGCGTGGTTGACGATGACCTGGGCCGGATCGCTCGGCACCTTCACCATGCTCAGCGCGGGAGCGTCGTCGTATCCCGACGAGCGGTCCCCCGTGGGTGTGCGGGGTGTTCTGGTGTCCACACTCATCTAACCGAGTGATGTGTCGTTAGGACACTGCCTTGACCGCCCCGATCTGTCCGGACCGCGTCAAGCATGTCCGGACAGCCTCGAACACCCCGTACGGGCTATACGGCGAACGCGCGTTCAGCCTCGCCGGCGCGCCACCTCGTACAGCACGATCCCCGCCGCCACACCGGCGTTCAGCGACTCCGCCCCGCCCGGCATCGGGATCCGGACCCGGAAGTCGCAGGTTTCGCCGACCAGTCGGGACAGGCCCTTGCCCTCGCTGCCGACGACGATGACGACGGGACCGTCGAGGGCCGCCAGGTCGCCGAGTTCGGCCTCGCCGTCGGCGGCGAGGCCGACGACCGTGATGCCGGCCTTCTGGTACGACTCCAGCGCCCGCGTGAGGTTGGTGGCGCGCGCCACCGGCGTACGGGCGGCCGTACCGGCGGACGTCTTCCAGGCGCCCGCCGTCATGCCGGCCGCGCGCCGCTCGGGCACGACGACGCCGTGGCCGCCGAAGGCGGAGACAGACCGGACGACCGCGCCGAGGTTGCGCGGGTCGGTCACCCCGTCGAGGGCGACGATCAGCGGGTCCGCGCCCTCGTCGTGGGCGGCGGCGACCAGGTCCTCGGGGTGCGCGTACTCGTACGGCGGCACCTGGAGCACGAGACCCTGGTGGTTGAGCCCGTTGGTCATCCGGTCCAGCTCGGGACGCGGCGCCTCCATGAGGTTGATGCCACCGCGCTCGGCGGCGAGCTGGAGCGCCTCGCGCACCCGCTCGTCGTTGTCGATGAACTGCTGGACGTAGAGCGTGGAGGCGGGCACGCCCTCGCGCAGTGCCTCGTAGACCGGGTTGCGGCCGACGACCAGCTCGGACGTCGAACGGCCGCCGCCGCGCCGCTGCTGCGGGCGGCCGCCGGTGGCGCGGCGCGCCTTGGCGTTGGCGGCGCGCTGCTTGGCGTGCCCCTTGCGCATCTCGGCGGGGGGCGTCGGCCCCTTGCCTTCCAGGCCCCGGCGTCGCTTGCCGCCGCTGCCGACCTGCGCGCCCTTCTTGCCGGACATGCGGCGGTTGTTCGCGGCCATCAGTACCTGTCTCCGCTCTCTACGGGAGTGTGCGTCGTACGTGCGTCTTATGCAGTGTGCCGCCCGGAGGGCCGGGCGGCACAATCGATCTACAGCTGATCTGCGATTCCGGGCCCGGGTCAGCGGGAGCCGAGGCTCCAGCGGGGTCCCTGCGGGCTGTCCTCGATGACCAGTCCGGACTGCCCGAGCTGGTCGCGGATGGCGTCGGCGGTGGCCCAGTCCTTGCGCGCCCGCGCACCCTCGCGCTGGTCGAGCACGAGCCGTACGAGGCTGTCGACGACGTGCCGCAGGTCCTCGCCCTGCTCCTGCTCCCCCGCCCACTGCGCGTCCAGCGGGTCCAGGCCGAGCACGCCGAGCATGGCCCGCACCTCGGCGAGCCGGGCGACGGCGGCGTCCTTGTCGTCGGCGGCCAGCGCGCTGTTGCCCTGCCGGACGGTGGTGTGCACGATCGCGAGCGCCTGCGGGACGCCCAGGTCGTCGTCCATCGCCTCGGCGAAGGCGGGCGGCACCTCGGCGGCCGGCTCGACGGCATGACCGGCCAGCTCCGTCACCCGCTGCACGAAGCCCTCGATCCGCGCGTACGCCGACTCGGCCTCGCGCAGGGACTCCTCGCTGTACTCGATGGTGGAGCGGTAGTGCGGGGTGCCCAGGTAGTAGCGCAGCACGACCGGCCGCCACGCCTTCACCATCTCGCTCACCAGCACGCTGTTGCCCAGCGACTTGGACATCTTCTCGCCGCTCATGGTGACCCAGGCATTGTGCACCCAGTACCGGGCGAAGGCGTCGCCGAACCCCTTGGCCTGGGCGATCTCGTTCTCGTGGTGCGGGAAGATCAGGTCGATCCCGCCACCATGGATGTCGAACTCCTCGCCCAGGTACTTGTGCGCCATCGCGGAGCATTCCAGGTGCCAGCCGGGCCGGCCCCGCCCCCACGGCGTCTCCCAGCTGGGCTCTCCGGGCTTGGCCGCCTTCCACATGGCGAAGTCGCGCAGGTCCCGCTTGCCGGTCTCGCCGTCCTCGGAGGGCTGGCGCAGGTCGTCGAGGTCCTGGTTGGAGAGGGAGAGGTACCCGGGCAGGGACCGTACGTCGAAGTAGACGTTGCCGTCGGCCTCGTAGGCGTGGCCGCGCTCGATGAGGCCGCGCATCATCTCGACCATCTCGGTGATGTGCCCGGTGGCGCGCGGCTCGTAGGTGGGCGGCAGGCAGCCGAGGGCGGCGTAGGCGTCGTTGAACGCCCGCTCGTTCTCGTACCCGATGGACCACCAGGGGCGGTTCTGCTCGGCCGCCTTCCTGATGATCTTGTCGTCGATGTCGGTGACGTTGCGGATGAACGTGACGTCGTAGCCGCGGTAGGCGAACCAGCGGCGCATGATGTCGAAGTTCAGCCCCGACCGGATGTGCCCGATGTGCGGGGCGGCCTGCACGGTGGCGCCACACAGGTAGATCGAGACACAGCCCGGCGTGAGGGGGGCGAAGTCACGGATCTGCCGGGCGCTGGTGTCGTACAGGCGAATAGTCACGTGTCCAGGGTAGTAGGCGCCGAGCAGTGCCAGGGGCACGGAGTCGGCGTTGCTGCCCCGCCTCTTTCCCGACCGAGTCGGTTGGCGGGTGGGCACAGGCGGGGTCCAGGGGCGGAGCCCCGCACGGCAGGGCAGCGCGGGGTGCCCACCCCCGCGCTCTAAGACACCCGCACGACCAACGCCGTGGCCACCGCCATCAGCCCCTCCCCTCGCCCCGGGAACCCCAGTCCGTCCGTCGTCGCCCCCGACACGGACACCGGCGCCCCCACCGCCGCGGAGAGCACCGCCTCCGCCTCGTCCCGCCGCTTGCCGATCTTCGGCCGCGCCCCGACCACCTGCACGGCGACGTTCCCGATCCGGAACCCCCGCGCCCGCACGATCCGCGCCGCCTCCGTCAGCAGCGTCACCCCGGACGCCCCGGACCACTCCGGCCGCCCGGTGCCGAAGTGCTGCCCCAGGTCCCCGGCCCCCGCCGCGGAGAACAGCGCGTTGCACGCCGCGTGCGCGACGACGTCCGCGTCGGAATGCCCGGCGAGCCCGGTCCCCTCGCCCTCCCACTTCAGCCCGGCGCACCACAGCTCGCGCCCGTCCTCGAAGGCGTGGATGTCCGTGCCGATCCCTACCTGCGGCAGCAGTGGCGGCTCGCCCGTACCGGAACCCTCAGAACCCATCGTTCAGCCTCCTGCGCGCCAGTACCGCCTCCGCGAGCACCAGGTCGAGCGGGCGCGTCACCTTGAACGCCTCCTCGTGCCCCGGCACCACCACCACCGCGAGCCCCAGCTGCTCGACCATGCTCGCATCGTCGGTGACGTCGTCGGTCACCGTCCCGTGGGCCCGCACCAGCGTCGCGCGGTCGAAGCCCTGCGGGGTCTGCACGGCACGCAGCCGCGCCCGCTCCGGCGTCGCCACCACCGGCTCCGGCTCCCCCGGCACCGCCGCGGGCTCGACCTGCTTGACGGTGTCGGCGAGCGGCACCGCCGGCACCACGGCGGGCGCGCCCTCCCGTACGGCGTCGATCACGGCGTCCACCGTGTCCACCGGCACCAGCGGCCGGGCCGCGTCGTGCACCAGGACGATGTCGTACTCGGGCGGCAGCGCGTCCAGACCGAGCCGTACCGACTCCTGCCGGGTCTCGCCCCCGGGCACCACGACGAAGTCGGTCCGCTCGGGCAGCGAGTGCGTGTCGAGGAGGCTCTTGACCTCCCCCGCGCCGTCGGGCGGGGCGACGACCACGACGAGGGAGACCCCGTTGGAGGCGGCCATCGCCCGGACCGCGTGGATGAGCATGGGCGTGCCGCCCAGCGCGCGCAGGGCCTTGGGGGCGCCCGGGCCGAGCCGTACGCCCCGGCCCGCGGCCGGAATTACGGCGGCGGTCCTGGCATGCGGACGGTCCACGGCAGACGTCTCGGTGGGTGAGGGACGCGATTCGTCAGACATCGGTTCCTGTCAGGTTTGTGTGCTCGACCTAGTTGGGTATGGCCTCACCGTGCCGGGCGCGATGCCTTGACCGGACCCTTCCGTGACCCTGGTCGAGCCAGCAGCCCGGGCCCGGCACGCCAGGACCCGGGGAAACCTCCCGGGATGAGCGTACGAGGATCATGGCATCCGGACGTCCGGATGCCGGAAACCGTGTCCGGGTACGAACATGCCGCAGCGCCCGGCGACAGCAAGGATGTCATCGGGCACCGCGGCATTTCAGTGCGCTGAACCGAGTGGCTGACGGTCTGCGCCTCGCCTCGGATCCAGTCGGATCAGGAGGCGAGCACCTCGTCGAGCAGGGCCTCCGCCTTGTCCTCGTTGGTGTTCTCCGCGAGAGCCAGCTCGCTCACCAGGATCTGGCGGGCCTTGGCGAGCATGCGCTTCTCACCTGCGGAGAGTCCGCGCTCACGCTCCCGGCGCCACAGATCGCGCACGACTTCCGCGACCTTGATGACGTCGCCGGAGGCGAGCTTCTCCAGGTTTGCCTTGTAACGACGCGACCAGTTCGTGGGCTCTTCGGCGTACGGCGCGCGCAGTACTTCGAAGACCCGGTCCAGCCCGTCCTGACCGACCACATCACGCACGCCGACGAACTCCGCATTGTCCGCTGGCACACGTACCGTCAGGTCGCCCTGGGCGACCTTCAGCACCAAGTAGGTCTTGTCCACGCCTTTGATCTGGCGAGTTTCGATAGCCTCGATCAGCGCGGCCCCGTGATGGGGATAGACCACGGTGTCGCCAACCTTGAACGTCATGTGACAGGTACCCCTTCCGTGGCTATCCAGGGTAACACGGAAACGGCGTCTTCTGAATGGCGTTTTCGCAGGTCAGGGCATATCTCGGGGCTTGACAACAGCGACAGGAACGTGCTGCGCCGGGCCGGCGGAAGAAAGTATTCGCAGGTCGGAGCGGCTCTCCAGGCCGGGCGAAACACGCACGTCACACACATCCGGAGCCCTCGCCACCCGCCCGAAGATCCCGATATGTCCGGTTCCATGCGTGCGACTTCCGCTACTCCGTTCGGTGACCGTGACGGGGTTCCGGACGAATCCGGAATTGATCACGAGGCGCTCCGGCCGGCCCGCCGGTGATCAATTCCGGGCCGCCCGCGCATTCCTTCACGGAAATTTCGCGTGCCGATCCGCAACCTGTATGGCGGAGGGCTTCATAGCTGAATGTCGGACGAGTACGAGCCGCTAAACGGCCCTCCGGAGCGTCCGGGGCCTACCGCCTGCCGAGCGAAGCCGGGCGGCTTCGGGGAGGGTCGGGTGCGGCGGCCCGAGAACGGCTCGGTAGCCTAAGGCCGCTGACAGCCACTTAGGGCGGCTTTATCCGTTGCCGCCACCCCGCTCGAGTCCAAGGAGTTGCCGCCGCCGTGAGCAGCAGCCTTCGACGCGGTGCCCTCGCCGCCGCCGCCATCGCGTTCTCGATCGCCTCGCTCGCCGCGTGCGGCGCCGGTCACAACGCCCAGACGCTGGAGATCAAGCCGGACAACGCTGCGACGTCCGTCGGCGACATCAAGATCCAGAACGCTGTCGTCATCACCCAGCCCGACCTGGAGTCGACCGGCCCGGCCGTGGTCTCCGCCACCCTGTTCAACGGCGGCGACAAGGACCAGACCCTCGAGTCCGTCACCGTGGCCGGAACCGACAAGTCCGCCGAGCTGAAGCCCGCCAAGGGCGAGAAGGGCGACCTGACCGTCCCGGCCGGCGGCCGCCTGATCCTGGGCGGCAAGGACAACGCCGCCGCCGTCCTGCCCAGCAGCCGCGAGGCGATCCGGGACGGCAACGCGCAGAAGATCACCTTCACCTTCAGCGAGACCGGCGCGGTGAGCCTGCGCGCGTTCGTGGTCCCGGCCGAGAGCTACTTCTCCGAGTGGGGCCCGAGCGAGACCCCGGCGGCCCCGGGCGCCTCCGCGCAGCCCTCCGGGGAGGCCTCCGCCGAGACCTCCGGCGAGCCGGCCGACGGGGAGTCCTCGGGCACCCCGGCGGACGGCGGGACGGCCGGGGCGGGCGAGCCCACCGGTGAGTCCTCCGGCGAGGCGAACGGCACTGGCACCGGCACCGGGACCGAGGCCGGCACCGACGCGGGCACCGGTACCGGTACCGGCTCCGAAGCCGGTCACTGAGCGCCGTACCGCACGGACGCGCCGCGTACGACCGGCGCGTATGACCGGCGCGTATGACCGGCACGTACGACCGAAGGGCGGGACCTCTCCGTGAGGTCCCGCCCTTCGGTCGTGTCCGGTCCGGTCACCCGGCCGGTGGGCCGGCCTACGGCTCGAACTTGTAGCCCAGCCCGCGCACCGTCACCAGGTACCGCGGCGCGCCCGGGTCGGGCTCGATCTTGGCGCGCAGCCGCTTGACGTGGACGTCGAGGGTCTTGGTGTCACCGACGTAGTCGGCGCCCCACACCCGGTCGATGAGCTGCATGCGGGTCAGCACGCGGCCCGCGTTGCGCAGCAGCATCTCCAGCAGGTCGAACTCCTTCAGCGGCAGGTCGACCTTGGTGCCGCCGACGGTCACCACGTGCCGGTCGACGTCCATGCGGACGGGACCGGCCTCCAGGGCGGCCGGGGCGACCTCCTCCGGCTCGCCGCGCCGGCGCAGTACGGCACGAATGCGGGCGACCAGCTCGCGGGAGGAGAAGGGCTTGGTGACGTAGTCGTCGGCCCCTATCTCCAGCCCGACGACCTTGTCGATCTCGCTGTCCTTGGCCGTCACCATGATCACGGGGACGTTGGAGCGGCCGCGCAGCTGGCGGCAGACCTCGGTGCCCGGCAGGCCGGGCAGCATCAGGTCGAGGAGCACGAGGTCGGCGCCGTTGCGCTCGAACTCGTCAAGTCCGTCGGGGCCGGTGGTCGCGATGGCGACCTCGAAGCCCTCCTTGCGGAGCATGTACGACAGGGCGTCGGAGAAGGACTCCTCGTCCTCGACGACGAGCACACGGGTCACGGAAGGACCTCCGGGGCGGGAAACGTTTCGTACGCGGACGTATGGGGGGTATGCGGCGATGGTGCGGGTGAGGACGGCCGCTCGGTCTCGTCGCTGAGCCCGGCGCGGTCGGGGCGCTGCCGCGCGCGGTCGCGGGCGAGGCCCGCCTCCGGCAGCCGCAGGGTGAAGGTGGAGCCCTGGCCTTCGGCGCTCCACACCGTGACCTCCCCGCCGTGCGAGGCGACCACGTGCTTGACGATCGCGAGACCCAGACCGGTGCCTCCGGTGGCCCGGGAGCGGGCCGGGTCGACGCGGTAGAAGCGCTCGAAGACGCGCTCCTTGTCCTTCTCCGAGATACCGATGCCCTGGTCGGTCACGGCGATCTCGATCAGGTCGCCGCCGGTGGCGGCGACGCGGCGGGCGGCTATGCCGACGCGGGTGCGGGCCGGCGAGTAGTTGACGGCGTTCTCGACGAGGTTGCCGAGGGCGGCGGCGAGCTGGCCGCGGTTGCCGCGTACGTGCAGATCCGCCGTTCCTCCGGCGGCCATGGTGATCTGCTTGGTGCCGGCCGCGTGCCGGCAGCGGTCGATGGCCTCGGCGACCAGCTCGTCCACCCGGACGGGCTCGGCGTCGTCGAGGGGGTCGTCGTTCTGGACCCGGGAGAGGTCGATGAGTTCCTGGACGAGGTTGGTGAGCCGGGTCGCCTCGATCTGCATGCGCCCGGCGAACCGCTCCACGGCCTCCGGGTCGTCGGAGGCGTCCATCACGGCCTCGGACAGCAGGGAGAGCGCCCCGACCGGCGTCTTCAGCTCGTGGCTCACGTTGGCGACGAAGTCGCGCCGTACGGCCTCGATGCGGCGGGCCTCGGTGAGGTCCTCGACCAGCAGCAGCACCAGCCGCGACCCGAGGGGCGCAACGCGTGCGGAGACGGCGAGGGCCTCCCCCCGCCCGGTCCCGCGCCGGGGCAGGTCCAGCTCGACCTGCCGTATCTCTCCGTCCCGCCGGGTGTCCCTGGCCATCAGCAGCATCGGCTCGACGGCGAGCTTGCCGCCCCGGACCAGGCCGAGGGCGTACGCCGCCGAGCTGGCCTTGACCACCGCGTCGGCCTCGTCGAGGACCACGGCGGAGGAGCGCAGCACGGAAAGGACCGTGTCGACACCCGGCGGCAGCACGGGGTCCGTGTGGAGAGAGGTGCGCGTGGGGCGCTTCTGCTCCCGCTCGCTCCAGCGGAACGCCAGTACGGCGATGACGCCGGTGAGTACTCCGGCGATCGCCGCCACTGCGGCGACCGCCGCGTTCACGTCCATGTCTCCAGGTTAGGCACGCCGAACCGTCCCGCCCCAGCCATCGGAGTGCGACCTCGAACACTCGTCGCCCAGAGTTCACCTTGGAGCCAGGGACGGTTCATTTGGGGTGCCGGAAACGGACGCGTACAGGCCGGAACGTGTAAGCGTGGGGGCACGGCGAGGGGCGCGAGGCCGTCTTCGAGCCCCCGAAACGGACGTACGAGAGGGAATCCTGATGCGGGACGCGTACCACGAGGAACTTGATTCGATCGGTGACGGTCTGGTGGAGATGGCCCGGCTGGTCGGGTCGGCCATCGGACGCGCCACGACCGCGATCCTCGACTCCGACCTGAAGCTGGCCGAGGCCGTCATCGAGGCGGACCAGCGGGTCGACGACCTCCAGCACGAGCTGGAGGCCCGGGCGATAACCCTGCTGGCCCGGCAGCAGCCGGTCGCCACCGACCTGCGCATCGTCGTGACCTCGCTGCGGATGTCGGCCGACCTGGAGCGTTCGGGCGACCTGGCCCAGCACGTGGCCAAGCTGGCCCGGCTGCGCTACCCGGAGCGTGCGGTGCCGCACGACCTGCACGCCACCATCCTGGAGATGGGCCAGCTCGCGCAGCGCCTGATGGCGAAGGCCGCCGAGGTGATCATCACCAAGGACGTCGACCTGGCCCTCCAGCTGGAGCAGGACGACGACGCGATGGACCTCCTGCACCGCGCCCTCTTCCAGCACCTGATGGACGACCGCTGGAAGCACGGCATCGAGACGGCGGTCGACGTGACGCTGCTGGGCCGCTACTACGAGCGCTTCGCCGACCACGCGGTCTCGGTCGCCAAGCGGGTGGTCTACCTGGTCACCGGCGAGCACGCGGACGACCTCCAGTCGGACATCCAGCCGGCGACCCAGGTCGAGGGGGCCTGAGGGCCCGAATCCCGGGCGCGTCAACGGCGCGACGGGGCGCGCGTTCGCTTCCGTGCGCCGTTGATGCGACGGCCGTTCGGGCGTGCAATGGACCCGGGCACCAGGGCCCCAGGCACCGCTTCCAGGAGGAACCATGGCCGATTCCCCCAGCACGAAGCCCGACCCCGCACAGGAACGCCCCACCGAGCAGCCCGCCGAGATCCGCAGCCTCCCGCTGATCGCCGCCTGCGGCTGCGGTTCGGGCTGCGGCTGCGGCTGCCAGTCGGGCAGCCCCTGCCAGTGCGGCTGACGCGGCGACGGAACGGCGGCGGCCGGCAGCCCCGGCCGCCGTACGGCCACCGCTGATGACCACTGCCGGCGGCGCCTGCCCGTGGCCACGCGGCCACCGCTGACGACCGCTGACGACCACCCGTGAGTGTCGCGTCGTACGACTTGAGTACGGGTACTCAGGCTCCGGAACCGCTCCCGCCCGACCCTGGAGACAGGAAGCCGGACGAAGCAGACGACGAGCACGGGGAGCCCGATCCCGATGACGAACGCCACCAGCCGCATACGCACCCTGACCCGCCTGACCGTCGCCAACCGGGTCTCGGCGCTCTACCTCGCCCTGGTCGGCGGCGCGATGGCCGTCGCCGCGGCGGAGCCCCTCTTCGCGACCGGCCCCGACGCCTCTCTCGTCTGGGTCTGGCCGGCCCTGTTCACCTTCCCGGCCTTCGGCTTCGTGGCCTGGCTCGGCGAGGCGGGCTGGGGCGGCGAGGCCCCGACGTGGTTCTTCATCGGCGGCATCGTCCTCTCGGCGCTGGTCCAGTCGCTGGCCCTGGGTGCGGTGTGGCAGACCCTGCGGGGCCGCCGGGGCGACCGCGCCCGCCTGACGACGGCGAACTGACCGCGCCACCCACAGGCGCCTGCCCCACGGGCGCCTGCCCCGCTCCGGTACGCGTTCACGTGGCCGGGCCGGCCGCCGGTGGCCGCCGCGCCGGGTCGACCGCGTCCGCGGTGAGACGGTGCAGGCGCAGCGCGGCGTCCTGGTCGAAGGAGGCTCCCTTCAGGGAGAGCCGGCGTGTGGTGCGGTAGGCGGTGAACGGTTCGACCGGGGGTTCGTCCAGGAGGCGGACCATGGGGGCGACCGCCTTGGCCACGGAGGCGGCGAACAGGGCGAAGGACGCCTTGGTGAGAGTCCGCAGGGGCTGTGGCAGATGCTCGGGCATCCCGGTCGCCACGACCCCGGGGTTGTACCCGACGTAGCGGACCGGTGTTTCGGGATGGACGGCGCCGAAGGCGACGCCGAGCAGGTCGTTGGCGCGGAAGGACTGGAGCGTGGCCCTGGTCCCGCTGTACCCGGTCTCCAGCTGTAGATCGTCCCAGCGGATCCGGCCCAGCGGGGTGCCGGGGGTGCCGACGTTCATGATGACCGGCCGCGGGGCGGACTCCAGCGCGTGGCGCAGTCCGTGGCTGAGGACGTACCGGCTCAGGTAGGCGAGCGCGAAGCTGTGCTCGAACCCCTCGGGGGTGACGGCACGGGGCCCGAAGAGCCGGTACCGCTGGGCGCAGAGGACGAGCTTGTCGACCGAGGGACAGGTGTCCTCGATCGTGGTGACCAGTGCGCGGGCGGCCCGGACCGAGGTGAGGTCGCAGGGCACGAAGACGGCACGGCCGTCGGCGGACAGCGCCGCCGCCTCGGCCAGCAGGGCTTCGCCCTTGGCGGGCGTACTGCCCACGGCGATCACCCGCGCCCCCTGGCGCAGGTAGTGCAGCGCGAGCCCCTTGCCGAGCCCGTCGGTGCCTCCGGTGATGACCACGGTCTGCATCGCCAGCTCCTCAGCCACATGTGGATAGTGGATATCCGCTTACCGTCGTCAGGACGCTACCACGAAGCGGATAGGATGTATCCGATTGTGTCCGGTCAAGACGGCGGAAGGGGCCTGCGTGAGCGGGGAGCGAGGGGCCGGGGAGGCCGGCGCGGCAGGAGGGACGGCACCGGCCGCGTCAACGGCACGTCCGCTCAGGCGCGACGCGGAGCTGAACCGTCGGCGCATCCTCCGCGCCGGCCGGGAGGTCTTCGCCGTCCGCGGACTGCACGCCACACTCAACGACGTCGCGCACCACGCCGGGCTCGGAGTGGGCACCGTCTACCGGAAGTACCCCGACAAGCAGGCGCTGGCCGAGGCGGTCTACGCCGAGGAACTCGACGAGATCGCGGCGATGGCGCGGCAGGCCCGGGACGCGGACGACGCCTTCGGCGCCCTGGCCGGCTTCCTGGAGAAGGCGCTGGCACGGGCGGCACACAACCGCGGGCTGCGTGAACTGATGCGCCAGGGCACCGTGGAGGGTGCCGGTCTCACCAAAGCACGGCAGGCGATCACCGCGCACTGCGAGCACCTCCTGGCCCGGGCCCGCACCGAGGGCGCGCTGCGCGCCGGGGTCACCGAGGCCGACCTCGCGCCGATCGCGGCGATGATCGACGCGGTGATGGCGCTGCCCGCCGGGCAGCCGTCACAGCTGTGGCGCCGCTATCTGGTGATCATCCTCGACGGACTCCGCACCCACCCGGGTCAGGCGGAGCTGCCCGGCCCCTGACCCGGGAGGGCAGACCCCGACCGCACCGAACCGCAGCGATCGGGCGCCGCGACGGTGCCCCCTGCCACGGTGGATGCCGAAGGGAGGCCGCATGATCTCGGCACTGAACCACCTGGTCGACCTGGTCGAGGACCACCTCGGCGAGGAACCGGACGTCCCCGCGCTGGCGGCGACGCTCGGCACGACCGAGTACCACTTGCGCCGGATGTTCTCGTCGCTGGCGGGCATGCCGCTGTCGGAGTACGTCCGCCGGCGCCGCATGACGGTGGCCGCCGCCGACGTCGTACGGGGCGGGGACGACCTGCTGGGCATCGCCGTCCGGTACGGATACGGCTCCACGGAGGCGTTCGGACGCGCGTTCCGGACGGTCCACGGCGCCGCCCCGCGCGACGTACGCCGCGACGGAGGCCCCCTTCGGACACAACCGCAGCTCAGGTTCCGCCTGACCGTCGAAGGGAACACCCCCATGGACACCCGCTTCACCGACCGCCCCGCCTTCCGCCTGATCGGCCACGCGACCCGCGTCCCGCTCATCCACGAGGGCGTCAACCCGCACATCCAGCAGCACGTCGCCGCCCTCCCCCAGGAGGCCCACGCCCGCCTGAAGTCCCTCGGCGACACGGACCCGGCAGGACTGCTCCAGGTCAGCGACGACCTGGCCCAGGACAGCCCGGAGGGCACCGAACTGACCTACCTCCACGGCGTCGCGGTCACCGCCGTCACCCCGGCCCCGGACGACCTCGACGCCATCGAGGTCCCCGCGGGCACCTGGGCGGTCTTCCGCAGCTCGGGCCCCTACCCGGACGCCCTCCAGACCACCTGGGCGGCCACCGCGTCCGAGTGGTTCCCCTCCAACCCGTGGCGCCTGCGCCCCGGCCCGTCGATCGTCGCCGTCCTGGACCGCGCGGACGACTTCACGACGGCGACGACGGAACTGTGGCTCCCGGTGGAACCGGTCTGACGAGCCGACGGCTCACAGGGGCCCGAGGCGGGTCTTGAGCAGGCAGAACTCATTGCCCTCGGGATCGGCGAGGACGTGCCACGACTCCTCGCCGGTCTGCCCGACGTCGGCCGGGCGCGCCCCGAGCTCCAGGAGGCGTTCCAGCTCGGCGTCCTGGTCCCGGTCGGTGGCGTTCACGTCGATGTGCAGCCGGGCCTTGCCGGGCTCCGGCTCGTCCCGGCGGCTGAGGACGATCGTGGGCTGCGGCCCGCCGAACCCTTCCCGCGGCCCGATCTCGACGTACTCGTTGTCCTCACTGTCGAGCACGACGAAGTCCAGCACCTCGCACCAGAAGCGCGCCAGCGCCTCGGGGTCACGACAACCGAGCACCAGCTCACTGATCCGACATGCCATGAACGAACCTGCTCTCGACGTGGGCGGCACGGGATACGAACGCGCTGGTGACCGTACCCGGAGGGTCGGCCGGAGGCGAAGGATTTGCCACTGCTAGCTTCCGGAACCATGACGGACGGCGTGTACGTGGGCAACGCGGGCAAGGACGCGGCACTGGACCGGGGGTGGTTGCTGGGGCACTTCAAGGACCCCGCCGACCCCCGCCACAGTGAGGCACTGGAGATCAAATGGGGCGTCCATCCGCGGGGCGACGAGCGCGCCCACTGGGTCACCGGCGAGGAACGGACCGCCTTGCAGGTCCTCGTCAGCGGACGCTTCCGGGTGGAGTTCCCCGGCCGCAGCGTCGTCCTCGCCGAGCAGGGCGACTACGTCGTGTGGGGCAGGGGCGTCGACCACTCCTGGTACGCGGAGGAGGAGTCCGTGGTGCTGACGGTGCGGTGGCCGTCCGTGCCCGGGTACGCGGTCGTCGAGCAGGACGACTCCGGCGGGCCGCCCGCCGGGCACTGACGTTCTGCTCGACAGCGGTGCCTCCGCGGCCCTGACCTGCGGACTCTTCGCTTGCCACTCCAGCGGCAGGGCCGAGCCGCGTATCAGGGCCACCTGGCGGCACTACGCGCGATCACGGCACCGTCGGACCGTCGGACCCGGCTCCCCGACCGAGCCCACGGCGACGGCCTCACCCGCTCCCCGGCCGGAGGCTCAGCGCTCGGTCAGGGTGCGGTCGAGCAGGGACAGCAGTCGGTCCCAGTGCAGTTGCGATGCGGCGGGGTCGAAGGCATCGGTGTCGGACATCGTGAAGCCGTGGACGGTGCCGGGATAGATCTCGGAGGTGTAGCCGACACCGGCGGCGTCCATGGCCTGGTTGAGCCCGTCGAGCCCCTCGGGCGTCAAATCGCCCTCGGCGTGACCGAAATGGACCTCGGCGGTGAGCTCGGCGAGGCTGTCGAGCCCGTCGGCTCCCACGGGCGCGTGGAACGCGGCGAGGGCGGCCACCTGCCCCGGGTGGGCCACGGCGGTACACGTCGCCAGGAGGCCGCCGATGCAGTAGCCGGTCACCGCGACCGGCCCGGCGCCAACCTCGGGCTGAGCGGTGAGGAACGCGAGGTAGGCGTCGGCGTCCCTCAGAGTGCGTTCCGCGGTGTGCGCCTCGATCAAGGGCATCAGCTCGGCGAAGACCGCGGGTCGCTCCGCTTCTCCGATGCGCTCGGGAAGCTCGATGACCGGTGCCGGGCCGTGCCGGTAGAAGAAGTTGGGGACGAGTACGTAGAACCCGTGCCCGGCCAGTTCGCGGGCCAGCTCCCGCAGCGCGGGCCGGATCCCGAAGCCGTCCGCGTACATCAGTACCCCCGGGTACGGCCCGCCGCCCCCGGGGAGGGCGGCGAACGCGTCGGACTGTCCGTCCGCGGTGGGAATATGCAGCGTCTTGGTGGTCATGGACTCGGTCATGGCCTCAGGCATGGACTCTCTCCTGTCGTGGTTGATGTGTGGTGCCTGTGATCAACCCGACGGAGGCGGAGCCCGCGCGGCGCTCAGAGGAGCACCGGGTCACCAATCCGTGTGTGGCGCGAAGCCGTCCCGGTAGTCATAGCTGCACAACGTAGCCCACCGAACGCCGTAGTGCCGAGGCCTGGGCGGGGCCGGTGCCGGTGCCGGGGCCGGGGCCGGGGCTTCACTCCGCGGGGTAGATGTCCCCGCCCCGCTCCATGCTTTCCTCTTCACTCTGGCTCTGTAGCCGTCGCGCCTTCTCCTGGAGCCTCTTGCGCTCGCCAGGGTCGCCGGTCCGTTCCGAGGCGGCCTTCAACTCCTGGGCCTTGTCGCGCATCTGCTGGAGTCGGGCGCGAGTCTCTCCACCTGCACTCATGGGATCCGTCCTCGCATCGTGAGTGTGCAGTTGCGTATACCAGCGAATCACGCTCGGCTACCTTCCGCACCCTCTCCGCCCCCGCTCCGCCAAGCACACGCCGGAGCCTCCTTTCTTGGGCGAACGATCCAGATAGGTTACGGTGAGGTCATGGCAAGAACCCGGGAGTTCGACACCGAGGCGGCGGTGAGCCGCGCCATGGAGCTGTTCTGGACGCGCGGCTACGAGGCCACCTCGGTGCGCGACCTGACCGGGCACCTGGGGATCGGCCAGGGGTCCCTGTATGCCGCGTTCGGCGACAAGGGCGGCCTGTACCGGGCAGCGCTGGAGCACTACCGCACCACGCTCGCGGCGGCCGCCCTGCGCAGCCTGGAGGAGGGGGCGGACGCCCGGTCGGCGATCCGCGCGATGCTGGTCGAGCGGGTCCGGATCGCCGTGAAGGACGACGGCCGGGGCTGCCTGGCGGTCAATGCCGCCTGCGAGCGCCTGCCGGAGGACGCGGCGACCCAGCGCACCGTACGCGACATGCAGGACGCCAGCCGGGACGCGCTCGCTGACGTACTGCGGGTCGCGGCGGAGCGGGGCGAGATCGCGAAGCGGCACGACCCGTACGCCCTCGCCGCTTTCCTCGTCACCTTCCTCAACGGACTGCTGGTCTCCGCGAAGATCACGCCGGACGTCCGCACCCTCGAACCCCTCGTGGAGGTCGCGCTGGCCGCCCTCGACTGACTTTTTCATGCCCGCAATCTGTAACAGGCGATCCAGAAAAAAACGCACCTCGCGGTGCCCGCCCGGACCCGAGATCCGGCGCCCCCGCCCCGCTCGCACCCTGACCGAAGACCTCGGAGGACCCATGCCCCACGCATCCACCCCGGGTACGCCCGCCATCCCGGGTACACCCGCCACCCCGAGTGCGCCCGCCACCCCCGGTACGCCCGCCATCCCGAGTAGGCCCGCTCTCGGCGGAAGCCGCTGGAACACCTTCCCCGCGGCCGGCACCACCCTGACCGCCCGCGCGTTCTTCACCGCCACCGAACCGCTGCTCCAGGGCATCATCGACGACAACGCCCTCACCAGCGCCGACATCGAGGTGCTGGAGGGTCAGATCCACGCCACCCTCGCCCTCGGCACCCGGGAGACCGCCCTCCCGCTGTTCCTCGGCCCGGACAGCGCCTCGGCAGCGCGCGAACTGGGCGCGCAGGCCGAGACGATCGGCCGGGAGCTCGCCTCCTGGTCGACCGAGGCGCTGGAAAGGCTGCTCACCGATCCGGTGCCGCTGCCCGCCGGCCCGCTGGTCGTCCGCAGCCACTGCTACGGCCACCTGCTCACCCCACCCGCAGCCGATCTGCTCCTCGGACGTCGCGGTGGACCGGTCTCGATGCAGCTCTACAACGAGTGGCTGCACCAGATCGTCCTGCTGCGCGACGCCCTGCTGCCCTTCACCAACTGGCAGGAGGTCCCGCTCCTGACCACCCCGGCCGGACTGCGGCACACCGAACCGCCCCGCGACGCGTTCCTCACCGAACTCCTCGTGCGGCAGATCCGGCACACCAGCATCGTGGCCTTCGCCCGCAACGTCGTCACCGGCACCTCCGGTCCGGCCGGCTACGGCTTCGAGGCGGGTGGCGGCACCGCCCTCCCCGCCGTCCTCGACCAGCCGCCCCTGACCGCGCCCCGGCACCTGCTGACCTGGCGCCCCGACCCGTCCGCCGGTGAAACCGCCACGTACGTCGCCGAGGTACAGGACTACTACGCCGCACCCCGCACCCGGGTCGAGGACCTGGCGCCCGCCCGCACCACATCGGGCCCGCTCGCCGCCCGTCCGGTCACCACGCCGGTCATCGACGGGACCCGCACCGCCCGCATCGAGGTCACCCACGACGGCACCACCGCCCACGTCGACCTCGGCCAAGCCCTGCGCGGCCACCGCTTCGCCCATCGTGAGAGCCCCGCAGCAGGGGACGCGTCCGGCACCGCCGACGCCTGGTCCGCGCTGCGCGCGCCGGGACTGGTGTGGACGCAGAGCGGCGACGTCACCCTGGACGCCACCGCTCAGGACGACCTCGTCGTACTGGCCCTGCTGGGCCGCCTCTACCCGGAAAACCTCACCCTGCGCCCCGCCAACCATCCCGCCGGCCACTCCGCCGGCCGTTCCGCTGCCCGGACAACCGCGGACGGCCCCGGACCGAGCCGCCTGACGCTCCTAGTCGACCCCGCACAAGCCCGCTGACGCCCGCATCGCCGCGCACACCAAGAAGATCGAGGAAGAACAACATGATGCTCGACCACGAAGGAACGCCCGTCCGCACGGGCCGAGCAGCCGTGAACGGCACGAGTATCCACTACCGCACAGCCGGGTCCGGCCCCGCGGTGGTGCTCCTGCACGGCGTACCCAAGACCAGCTACCACTGGCGCCACCTCCTTCCCAAGCTGACGCCCCACTACACCGTCGTCGTGCCGGACCTCCGCGGTCTCGGCGACTCCGCCCGGCCGTCGGACGGCTACGACTCCGCGACCATGAGCGACGACATCGCCGAACTGATGAACCACCTCGGCCACCGGAGCTACGCCGTGGTGGGTGAGGACTGGGGAGCGGTGATCGGCTACCAACTCGCCGCCCGCCACCGCGATCACGTCACGGCTCTCGTGTTCGCCGAGGCACTGTTCCCCGGATTCGGCTTCGAGGACCACACGGCCCTCACCCCCGAGAACGTCTCCAGCGGCATGCACCTGTGGCACCTGGGCTTCTACTTCCAGCCCGACGTACCCGAGATGCTGATCAGCGGACACGAGCGCGAGCTGATCACCTACATGATCAAGTACGAGCGCAGCCGGCCCGACACCGCCACCCCCGACGCGCTCGACGAATACGTGCGCTGCTACTCCATGCCCGGCGGCATCCGCGCGATGCTCTCCATCTACCGGGCCATGCTCGTCGACGCGGAACAGAACCGGCAGTCCGCACAGAAGAAGCTGGACATCCCGGTCCTGGCACTGGGCGGATCCGCCTTCATCGGCGACCGCAACGAGTCCCAGATGCGGCTCATGGCCCACGACGTCACCGGCCACGTCTTCGACGCCGGCCACGACCTCGCGGAGGAAGTACCGGACGAGATGGCCGCCGTCCTCCTACCGTTCCTGACCACGCACCAGTAACGGCCCCGGCACGGCGAGGGCCTCGTGGCTGTGCGGAACCGAACGATCTGGTTCCGCACAGCCACGAGGCCCTTGGCCCCACCAGCACCCGCCGGCGCTCTCAAGCACTCCTCAGGCACTCCTCAGACTCGGAGTCGGCGTCGTGCCGTGGGGCGAGACCGCCCGGCCTACGCGTCGAAGTCGTACTCCAGGACGTACGAGGCGGCGTCCAGCTTCATTTCGTTGACCTCGACGGCGCGGCCCTCGTCCGTGAACGCGGTGCGGCAGATGACGATGACCGGGGTGCCCGCGGCCATGCCCAACTGGTCGGCCTCGCCCTTCGAGGGCATGCGTGAGCGGATCTCCTCACGGAAGTGCACCGGCCCGTGGCCGAGTTCGGCGAGCCGGGCGTACGTCCCGCCCTTCCCGGTGTCCTCCTGAGTGATCGCGGACCCGGCGACCAGGGCGGCTGGCAAGTAGCTCGTCGCAAGCAGGACCGGCTTGCCATCCAGAACGAAGCGCCGGCGCCGTACGCACACCGTCTCCCCGTCGGCCAGGTCCAGGACCGCGGCGACGACGTCGGGCGCGGCTTCCTCGGACACCGCGACCTGGTCCACATCGAGTGAGCGGTTCTCGATGTCGGCCGACCAGATGGACCTGCCGTTGCCCCATTGCTGCTGGGCCAGACGCTGGATGCCCCGGCGCCGAAGCGGGCGGAACTCCCGGACGAACACGCCGGCGCCCTTGCGGGCCTCGGCGACGCCTTCGTCCCGGAGGACGCTCAACGCCTGGCGGGCCGTCATACGAGCCACGCCGTGCGTGGCCATGAGGTCGTTCTCCCCCGGGAGCCGATCACCGGGACCGTACTCGCCCGACCGGATCGATTCGCGCAGCATGTCGGCGATCCGCTGGTACTTGGGCCGTCGGTCGTCTCCGGTATTGGCCATCCCGTGGGCCTCCTCTCCTTCTCTAGACACCTTAGGCCACAGGTCTGTGGCTCGCTCGCTCCGAGTAGCCACTCGATCTCCTCAAGAGCGCTACCGAATGGGGGACTTGACGTCTCTAGAGATGTTGGCCACAGTACATGTCTAGAGATGTCGCGAATGACTTCCTGAATGAGGGGTGTTGTATGGCGTCGTACGGGATCGGTCCTTCGGCTGCCGCGTTGGCAGCGGCGAGAGCGTCGACTCGGACGTTCGTCGGCATGGACAGGCGGGGCCTCGTCAGACGGCGGCGGCATCGCCCCCATCGCGAACTCAGTGGCGGGGAGTGAGTACGGGTGGCCTACGCGATCGACCGCTTTCCGTGTGCGGAGTCGCCGCGCCTCGGCGCGATGACCTTGCATCCCGTCGCCGAGTCCGTGCCCCGGGCCAGACGCTGGTTCCGAAAGTTCGTCACTCCCTACCAGCTGACGTGCTCGATCGACGACTGCGTCCTGCTGCTCTCCGAGCTGGTGACCAATGCCGTCGTCCACGGCACGTCGGACGCACCCTGGCTCGTCCGGGTCGAGTGGTTCCGTGTGGAGGCGTCGTTCCGGGTCGAGGTGCACAACCCGGGGCTCCCGGAGAGCGTGCGGCTCAGGCACCCCGAGGCCAACGACGCGCACGGGCGCGGACTACTGCTGGTCGACTCCGTCGCCGACTCCTGGCACGCCGGCCCCAGCCGCTTCGGCGGAACGGTGGTCTCCTTCGAGATGGCCAACACCTGGCCACCGCCCTGACACGACCGCCCGCACGAGCGCCGCCCCGATACGCCAGTCGGCCCCCGCCCTGTCGAGTAACGGCAGACAGGGGCCGGCTGAGGTCGGCCTACTTCCTCTTGCCCTGGGTCTTGCCGGTGATCTTGGCAAGCTGGGTTTTTGCAGGTCGGGGGCGGTGCCCCTGCGTGCGTGGTGGTCATCGTTGGTCGCTGTCGGTGACTGTTGAGCGCCCTCGGACGGCCCAGAGACGGCACCCCGTTCGAACCTCAGCCGACGACAGTCAGCCACGACGGTGGGTGCGTCGACCGACCAGGCGCGCGCATGCCTCGCTGCACTCGGCCTCAGCCACGTAACCGACGTTCGTCGACCAGCGGAAGCCTTGGCCCGTGTCGACAGTGGAAAGCTCACAGGCTGAGAAGTCGCGATCGCCGAGACAGCAGGCTAAATCCGTTTCACCAAGAGCGAGCGGATTGGATCCCACATTTCATCAATGTCGCCGGGATAGGCGTAGGCCCATGTTGTAATAAATGCCCGCTGAACCAGCTCTTCACTGAGAAAGTCCAAATCTTCTCCAATTTGGCGAAAAATATTATGGCGGTCGCCATTAGTGTAGGACCTCTGCACTACGGACTGCCGCACCTGCTCCTGCATGAAACTATCCAAGTGCAGTGAGATCGTCAGCTTACCCAGAAGGGTTGGAATCTCTTTCAGGCCGGTCAAAATACGATCAATAATCAGCTCTTCCGGGTCACTTTCTCCAGGAATGAAAGACAAATCCGAGAAAGTATCTGCGTCGTCTTCGGATGCGGTAATCATTATTCGTTTCGGCTCGAAACCGTCCTCTTTCCTCTTATCTCCGTCCAGTAGGGCAACCGCAAAGAACCTACGTGCTGGGCTAGCGTTATGGAATCGGGTGTGATCTCTCGCAGGTGCAGCACCACCAAGCTTGTGAATTTCGATCCCAGAGCGGTCGAGACCGTGTTTCTGACAGTAGGTGCGCAAGGTGATGTCGGCGACAATCTCGTCAAATCGATCTTCAGTAAATACTGCAACCCGGGCGTTGATTTGACCGGTCAATGCTCGCAGTGAGGCAACGTCCAATTTCCCCTGTTTCACTTCCCCCCTGTATGCGACCCACACAGCCTCGTTCGGGAGGGGTATAAGAGCATCGTTGGAGTGAGTTGTAAAAATCACCTGGACGGACTTCCGCTTAGCGACGCCAATGAAGTATTCGACGAGTCGTCGCGTCGCGACAGGGTGCAACCCGTTCTCAATCTCTTCTACGAGGATCAACGCGTGATTCTGTGCCGCTTCGATCTGGGACACGATTCGTATTACGCTGGCCTCGCCTGCGCCGAAGTGAAATTCGGAGTAGCCAGCAGTTTCGTCCGTTTCCTGAGAAGCGAAGATGGAAAGATCTCCCTCGCCTGAATTGACGCGGAGATATGCCGCGGCGTCCTTGCCCAGGATCGCTTCCACCGCTTGAATGACCGGGGCCGTCAATTGATCCTCGGAGAACCCCTGGAAGCCCGATCCGATGAATCGGGAAAGCTCCTTTCGCTCGCTAGCGGGGAGTGTTCTGCTTACGCCAAAAATCAATACGTCGCGATCGACCGCGTCTCGATTCCACTTCGCCTTGAGGTAGCTCGCCGTGCGACTGATGGTGGTGCTGCTCATTTCGCGTTTGTCGAGAATTTCGTATTCAACCCTCCAGTTCTTCATGCTCTCGTCGTACTTGCCACTCTTGGCGAAGAACCGTCGGGGAACTACGCCTTGGTGAATCAAGGCGGCTGCCCCCAAGATTGTGGTCTTTCCAGAGCCGTTTGGCCCCACAAGGGCTGTCACTGGAAAGTCGAAATTGATTTCCCGATTCTCGAATCCACGGAGCTTTACTAGGCGGACGCGACGGAGGTATTTGTCGTAGGCTCGCTTATTTACCCGCGAGAAGAGTGCCGTAATGTCGCTGTTGCGGATTTCGCTTTTCACTCGCGCCCCTCCGGTGTGCCTCTCAATGGCACCGCCAGCATACGAGGCCGCCCTAGCTGTGGTGTGCGGTTTCTCTGAGGTCAAGCGGTTGCTTGATGAGAGCGCGGCACGGGCGTCGGCTGGGCTGTAGCGGGGCGGAGACAGGAGCGCAGGCCCGACCGGGGGCCGGGCCGCGCGCGGTGAGCGGAGCGAGCCGCCTTGAACCAGTAGAGAACCCCTCCGCCTGCACGCCTGGGCCCACATGCTCGGCTTCCGCGGCCACTTCTCTACCAAGTCCCGCCGCCACTCCACCACCCTCGGCGCCCTCCGCGACGTCCGCGCCGTATGGCGCCGCGCAAGGCGGCCACCACCGACACCGGGCCCGAGACGACGTACGTCCTCGCGCACTGGGCCTTCGCCAGAACCGACCTCTCCGACGCCGAAGCCTGGCTCGCTGCCTCCCTCGAACCCACCCCCGGAACGGAAGGAGAACCCACCCGTGGCGGACCAACGCCTCACCGTGGCGGGCACGGTCGCCGCACCGCACACCCTGCCCTCGCGCTACCTCACGCCCCACGATCTGGTCGTGCGGGGTTCGACCTGCCCAGCGTCGAGACGGTCTACCAGTGGCGCCGCAAGCGCACCGGACCGCGCGGCTTCCGGGTCGGTCGGCACCTGCGTTTCGACCCGGAGGACGTACGGGCCTGGGTGGACGCGCAGCGCGAGGGAGTTGCCGCCTGACGTCCGGGCACGTCCAAGACCGGTGGTATCGGACCGAGACGGGCCCGGACGGGAAGGTCCGGAAGGTCAAGAGCGAGCGCTACGGCTCGGGACTCCGCTACCGGTACGTCGGGCCAGACGGTACGGAGAAGTCCAAGAGCTTCCCCGACAGACAGAAGCGGCTTGCCGACCAGTGGCTCGCGCACATCGAGGCTGACATGGCGCGCGGGCAGTACATCGACCCGCGCGCCGCCCGAATCACCTTCCAGCAGTACGCCGAGCGCTGGGTCGCCACACAGGGCGCCGACCCGAACACCCAAGCCTCGATAGAGTCGCAACTCCGGCTGCCCGCCTTCCCCTACCTCGGCACACGTCCGTTCGACTCCTTCCAGCCGGCGCACATCCGCGACTGGGTACGGCAGTTGCAGGAGAGCGGCATCCGGGGGTCGTACGCCCGGACGATCTACTGCAACGTGCGCGGTGCTGAGCGCGGCCGTGGACGACGGCCACCTGCCCCGGAACCCGTGCGCGGCCCGTTCGGTCCGGCCGCCGACCGTCGACCACAAGCGCGTCGTTCCCTGGACGCCCGAGCGGGTCTTCGGCGTCCGGGCCTCCATGCCCGAGCGCTTCCCCGCGATGGTCGACCTGGGCGCCGGCTGCGGGCTCCGCCAGGGGGAGATCCTCGGCGTCGCCGTCGATGCGATCGACTTCGGCTCGGACACGCTCCACGTGGTCCAGCAACTGAAACTGAGCCGCAGCAAGGCGGTGTTCGCCCTGCCCATGGGCGGCAGGCTCCGGGACGTGCCGCTTCCGGGGCCGGTCGCCGATGCGCTCCGAGCGCACATGAAGGAGTTCCCGCCGGTCGAGATCACCTTGCCGTGGAAGGTGGCCGACGGCCCTCCGGTCACTAAGCGACTGCTCTTCACCGGGCCGCGCGGCAAGCACGTCTGGCGGACGTCGCTCAACGAGGAGGTGTGGAAGCGGGCGCTAGCCGCGGTCGGCGTCATCCCCGTGCCCAAGCAGGGCCGGCCGTACGCGGAGTCACGCGAGAACGGCATGCACGCGCTCCGCCACGTCTACGCCTCGGTGCTCCTGGACGCGGGCGAGAACATCAAGGCCCTCGCCAAGTACCTCGGCCACTCGGACCCGGGCCTGACCCTCCGCGTGTACGCACACCTCATGCCGTCCAGCCAGGAGCGCACCCGCAAGGTCGTGGCCTCTGTCTTTGCCTGACTCAACGTTCGAATCGGGAGCCCACGGGGGACAGCATTTTGAATCACCACACGTGAACCGACACCAGAAACCAAATCACGGACAGCAAATCGCGGGAGTCAAATCACGGACACC
>NZ_KZ195574.1:4624979-4715417 GCF_002188365.1 Streptomyces sp. CS113 | reverse complement strand
ATGACCTCCGGCCAGTCAGGTCGCCCCACCCGCCGGTTGGTCGCCTGGGTGGCTGCTCTGCGGGTGGAATGCCCTGCGGAGCGGCCGCACGAGCCACTGGCCGAATATCGAAGACTCCGCCGCAGTGCCCCTCGCATGCGCTTAGGATGGCTCGGGTGCCCAGGGATTCGGGATTATCGACGCGTTCCCCCTGGGGGTATCCGCCAACGATTTTGACGGCCAAGTGATCCGTGGGTAAGTTCTGCTCGCGGATCGGAAAGGCCGCCTCCGTTGGCGCGGAGGCGGCCCCATCTCCATCCGTGTTCGAAAACCCTGCGAAGAGCTCCTGAAGACGTTGGAGAACACAAGCATGCCACAATTCGGACTGACCATCGATGTCTGCCTCCGCGATCTGCCGTTCTGCTTGGTCGGCGCGGCCGTGTCGGGTCACCCCTTCTACGCCGATACGCCCGCCCAGATCGCCGTCCCGGTGGCACTGCTGATCGCCTTTGACATCCGCGTCCGTCGCTCGCGTCGTCGCATCTGACGGCCCAGACACGGCCCGCGAGCATAAAGAAGCCCCCTCCTGCCAGCAAACCAGCAGGTAGGAGGCTTCTTCAGCTCCAATTACTTCTTCTTGCCCTGGTTCTTCACGGCCTCGATCGCTGCCGCGGCCGCGTCCGGGTCCAGGTACGTGCCGCCCGGGTTCAGGGGCTTGAACTCGGCGTCCAGTTCGTAGGACAGGGGGATGCCCGTCGGGATGTTCAGGCCCGCGATGTCGGCGTCGGAGATGCCGTCGAGGTGCTTGACCAGGGCGCGGAGCGAGTTGCCGTGGGCGGCGACCAGGACCGTGCGGCCGGTGAGGAGGTCGGGGACGATCGCGTCGAACCAGTACGGGAGCATCCGGCCGACGACGTCCTTCAGGCACTCCGTCTGCGGGCGCAGCTCCGGCGGGAGCATCGCGTAACGCGGGTCGGAGAACTGGGAGTACTCGGCGTCGCGGTCCAGCGCGGGCGGCGGGGTGTCGTAGGACCGGCGCCACAGCATGAACTGCTCCTCGCCGAACTCGGCGAGGGTCTGGGCCTTGTCCTTGCCCTGGAGGGCGCCGTAGTGGCGCTCGTTCAGGCGCCAGTGGCGGTGGACCGGGATCCAGTGGCGGTCGGCGGCCTCCAGCGCGAGCTGGGCCGTGCGGATCGCGCGCTTCTGGACGGACGTGTGGACCACGTCGGGCAGCAGGCCGGCGTCCTTGAGCAGCTCGCCGCCGCGCGTCGCCTCCTTCTCGCCCTTCGGGGTGAGGTTGACGTCCACCCAGCCGGTGAACAGGTTCTTCTCGTTCCACTCGCTCTCGCCGTGGCGGAGGAGGATCAGCTTGTACGGTGCGTCGGCCATGCTCCCGAGCGTAATCCAAGGCCCTGATCCCCCGCGCGTGCGCCCGGTGGGCGGACGGTTGACGGGAAGTGTTAATTGGATGGCTTCCGCGAGAGTGCCGTTTGTAAGTTGTGCTTACCGCTTCAGCCGCTTACATCGATCTCAGCCACCTCGGGGGACCCATGTCAGTCGCCGGACTCACCGGACTCAGACGTGCCGCACGCGAGACCGTCTCCGGGCTCCCCCGCGAGTTCTGGTGGCTGTGGACCAGCACACTGGTCAACCGGCTCGGTGCCTTCGTCGCCACCTTCATGGCGCTGTACCTCACCATCGACCGCGGCTACTCCGCCTCGTACGCCGGTCTGGTCGCCGCCCTGCACGGGCTCGGCGGGGTCATCTCCTCACTGGGCGCCGGAGTGATGACCGACCGGCTCGGGCGGCGGCCGACGCTGCTGGTGGCGCAGGTCTCCACCGCGCTGTCCGTCGCGCTGCTCGGCTTCATGCGGGACCCCGTGGCCATCGCCGCCGTCGCCTTCCTGGTCGGCATGGCCAGCAATGCCTCCCGGCCCGCGGTGCAGGCGATGATGGCGGACATCGTGCGGCCCGAGGACCGTATCCGGGCGTTCTCGCTCAACTACTGGGCGATCAACCTCGGCTTCGCGATCTCCTCCATGGCGGCCGGATTCATCGCCGAGGTCAGCTATCTCGCCGGGTTCATGATCGAGGCCGGGATGACGCTCGTCTGCGCCGTCCTCGTCTTCGTGAAGCTGCCCGAGTCCCGGCCCCAGCAGGAGACGGCCTTGGACGACGTCCCGGGCAAGGACGCGGCCGTCTCCCTGTGGACCGTGCTGCGCGACGGGCGGTACATGAGTGTCGTCGGGCTGTCCTTCCTCATCGCCCTGGTCTTCCAGCAGGCCTACGTCGGGATGCCCGTCGCCATGGGCGAGGCCGGGTTCACGCCCGCGGACTTCGGGCTGGCCATCGCCGTCAACGGCATCCTGATCGTCGTACTGCAGATTCCCGTCACGCGGTTCATCCAGCACCGTGATCCGCGGCTGCTGCTCGTCGGCTCGGCGTTGCTGGCCGGGTACGGGTTCGGGCTCACCGCCTTCGCCGGGTCGGTCGCGGTGTTCGCCCTCACCGTGTGCGTGTGGACGCTGGCCGAGGTCGTCAACGCGCCGACCCAGACCGGGCTCGTCGTCCGGCTGTCGCCCGTGCACGGACGCGGGCGCTACCAGGGCATGTACACCATGTCGTGGGCGGTCGCCGCCCTCGTCGCCCCCCTGATGTCCGGGTTCGTCATCGACCACTGGGGCGCCGAGTGGCTGTGGGGCATCTGCGCGGTCGTCGGCACCGTGGCGGCGGCCGGGTACTGGGGGCTCATGCGGGGCCTGTCGGACGACGGCGACAGCAACAGCGACAGCGACAGCGACAGCAACGGGGCGCCGGTGGCACGGGACGTGTCCGCCGCTGCCGCGCCCCGGGCCGACACCAGCGCCGTCTGATCCCGAGCGCCGCCGTCCGGTCCCGCCGCTCGCTCGCGGATGCGTCCCGTCACGGATGCATCCGCGCACCCTTCAGCACCTTGTCCACCGCGTTCTTCGGGCCGTACACCGCGAGGCCCACCAGGTCCAGGTCCGCCGTCGCCACCGCCCGTACCGCCGCGCGGTTGTCGCGGTCGTTGCCCGTGGTGAAGAGGTCGGAGGTGAAGAGGGCCCGGGGCAGGGCGCGCGACAGCGCACGCGCGTGGGCGGTCGTCAGCGTCTCCTTCGTGCCCTCGAAGACCAGCACCGGCTGGCGGAACATCGGCAGGTAGCCGACGGCGTCCGCATCCTCGTACGGCTCCCCGATCACCTCGGGGAACTGCTTGCCCAGGCCGCTGACCAGGAACGCCGTGACGTTGAGGCGCTGCCAGGTCTCCAGGTCCTCGCGCAGCAGTACGGCGATCTTGGTGTCGAAGCGGACGGGGGTCTCGGCCTCGGGAGCCTTGGGAGTCTCGGGGGCTGCTTCGTGCGTGCTCATACGGTGAGACTGCCGACCCGCACCCCGCCCGGTCTTGTACGTTTTTTGCATGGGCGGCCGAACGAAGGACCAGCGGAACGTCTCCGCCTGGCGGCCCCGCGTCCCGGGCGTCGTCGAGGTCTTCCACGCCCACTACACCGAGTACGCCTATCCGATGCACGTCCACGACGCCTGGACGCTGCTCATCGTCGACGACGGCGCCGTACGGTACGACCTGGACCGGCACGAGCACGGCACCCCGCACGACACGGTGTCGCTGCTGCCGCCGCACGTGCCGCACAACGGCTCCCCGGCGACCCCGGACGGCTTCCGCAAGCGCGTCCTGTACCTGGACGCCTCCCGGCTGGGCGACGAGCTGATCGGACCGGCGGTGGACGCGCCCGACCTGCGCGACCCGGTGCTGCGGCGGCGGGTCGGACAGCTGCACGCCGCGCTCGCGCTGCCCGGGGACGAGCTGGAGGCCGAGAGCCGGCTGACCCTCATCGGCGACCGGCTGCACGCGCACCTGCGGCCCGGGACCGGCGCACCCGGCGCCCGGCGGGATCCCGTACTCGCCCGGCGGCTGCGGGAGCTGCTCGACGAGCGGGTCGTCCCGGGGATCGGGCTGGACGAGGCGGCCGCACTCGTACCCGCGCATCCGGCGCACCTCGTACGGGCGTTCAGCGGCGCGTACGGCATCGCGCCGCACCAGTACCTGATGTCCCGCCGGGTCGACCGGGCGCGGCGGCTGCTGCTGGCCGGTGCCGCCCCGGCGGAGGTGGCGGGCGCCACCGGCTTCTACGACCAGGCCCACCTGACGCGGCACTTCAAGCGGTTGGTGGGGGTCACGCCGGGGCGGTACCGGGCCAGCGGCGCCCGGACCTGACGCCGGTCAGCCCTCCCAAAGCGCCCGGTCAGCCGTCCCACGCCGCCCCCGTCAGCCGTCCCACGGCGCCCCGTCAGCCGTCCCACAGCGCCCCGTCAGTCGCCGGAGCGCTCGATCAGGTGCTGGAACGCCTCCAGGTTGCGCGTCGACTCGCCGCGCGAGGTCCGCCACTCGTACTCCTTGCGGATGGCGGAGGCGAAGCCCAGCTCCAGCAGGGTGTTGAAGGCGCCGTCGGCGGCCTCCAGGACCTGGCCGAGGAGGCCGTCGATCGCGTCGGGGGTGACGGCGGCCAGGGGGAGTTTCGCGGTGACGTAGACGTCGCCGAGGCGGTCGACGGCGTAACCGACGCCGTAGAGCTTGAGGTTGCGCTCCAGCAGCCAGCGGTGGACGGCCGGTTCGTTCTCGTCGGGGTGACGGATGACGAAGGCGTTCAGCGAGAGCGAGTGCCGGCCCACGAGGAGGGAGACCGTCGTCGAGAGCTTGCGGGTGCCGGGGAGCTTGACGACGTAGTTGCCGGGCTCGGGGCTCTCCCACTCCAGGTCGGCGTCCTTCAGCGCCGCCTCGAGGACCTGCGCTGCCTTCTGCTGTGGTGCCTCAGCCATGGAGCGAGCGTACGCGACGGCGGTGCGACTGGATCGCGGCCGTGTAGACGTCGGCGGTGGTGGCGGCGGCGCTGTCCCAGCCGAAGGACTGGGCGTGCCGGGCGGCGGCGTCGCCCATGCGGGGCGTCAGCTCGGGGTTCTCGGCGAAATCGCGCAGCACGCGCGCGTACGCGGCGGGATCGTGGCCGTCGACGAGGCGCCCGGTGTGTCCGTCGCGCACCGCGACCGGGAGCCCGCCCACCGCGGCGGCCAGCACCGGCGTACCGGCCGCCTGGGCCTCTATGGCGACGAGCCCAAAGGACTCGCTGTAGGACGGCATGACGAGGACGGACGCGGCCCGGAACCAGTCGGCGAGCTGCTCCTGGCCGACCGGCGGGCGGAAGCGCACGACATCGGCGATGCCGAGCCGCGCGGCGAGTTTTTGCAGGCCCTCCGGCTTGGCGAGGCCGCTGCCGCTGGGTCCGCCGACGACGGGGACGACGATGCGGGCGCGCAGGTCGGGGCACTGGTCGAGGAGCACGGCGACGGCGCGCAGCAGCACGTCCGGCGCCTTCAGGGGCTGTATGCGGCCCGCGAACAGCGGGATCAGCGCGTCCTGGGGCAGGCCGAGGCGGGCGCGGGCGGCGGCGCGGGCGTTGCCGTGCTGTCCCGGGCCGGGCACGGAGCCCTTGGGGAAGGGGCGGAACCGGTCGAGGTTCACGCCGGGGTGGACGACGGCGACCTTGTCGGGGTCGGCGGCGTAGTGCCGGACGAGTTCGTCGGCCTCCTCGGCCGTGTTGGCGATCAGCCGGTCGGAGGCGGCGACGATCTGGGTCTCCCCGATGACGCGGGCGGCCGGTTCGGGGGTGTCGCCGTCGGCCAGGTTGGCGTTCTTGACCTTGGCCATGGTGTGCATGGCGTGCACCAGGGGCGCGCCCCAGCGCTGGGCGGCGAGCCAGCCGACGTGGCCAGAGAGCCAGTAGTGGGAGTGCACGAGGTCGTAGTGGCCGGGGCGGTGTCCGGCCCAGGCCTGCATCACGCCGTGGGTGAAGGCGCAGAGCTGGGCGGGCAGGTCCTCCTTGGCCAGTCCCTCGTACGGGCCCGCGTCGACGTGCCGGACCAGGACGCCGGGGGCCAGCTCGACGGCGGGCGGCAGGGCGGCGGTGGTCGCCCGGGTGAAGATCTCGACCTCGATGTTGATCTCGGCGAGGCGCTGGGCCAGCTCCACGATGTAGACGTTCATGCCTCCGGCGTCGCCGGTGCCGGGCTGGTGGAGCGGTGAGGTGTGCACGGACAGCATGGCGACCCGGCGGGGCCTGCGCAGGAGCCGGAGCCGCGGGGAGGCCGCCGGTGAGCGACGCCCGAGCCTGCTGACGTACTGGCTCACGAGCCGTTCCTCCTCGCTGCGGGCATGCCGGTCGAAGGGCCTGCGATGCCCTCCAAGGGGTGGGAACACCGAATGGGCAGCGCTCCATTCCGTCTTTCGGACCTTTGCCGAATCATTACCGCCGATCGCTCAACCGTTCGAGGGCTCCTCGGGTCCCCCCACCCGAGTCGGTGGCGGCGGCGCCCTGCCGTGGTGTGCGGGTACCACCATCCGGTGGACGAATGCCGCACGGCCGGCCGCCCGCCGCACGGCCGTCTGCCGCCGGCCGTCTGCCGCCGGCCGTCTGCCGCCAGCCACCTGCCACCCGCCACCTGCCGCACAGCCTCGACCTCGGCCTCGACCTCGGCCGCATACCCTCGTAGGCATGCCACCCCGCGCCACCGCCACCCGCCCCGTGGGCACGGTCACGCGCGGGACGACGAACCCCAACCGTCTGCGCCGCATGGACCGCTGGATCGCGGCCGTGCACGGCGCCGAACTGCGCCGCGCCGCCGAGCCCGTCGCCGTCGACCTCGGCTACGGCGCGGCCCCCTGGACGGCCGTCGAGCTGCTGCTCCGTCTGCGCACGGTCGCGCCGCACGCGCGCGTGGTGGGCGTCGAGATCGACCCGGCGCGGGTGGCGGCGGCCCGGCCGTACGCGCGCGCGGGGCTCGATTTCCGGCACGGCGGCTTCGAGGTCCCCGTGTCCCGGCCACCGCTGCTGATCCGCGCGGCGAACGTGTTGCGCCAGTACGACGAGGGCGAGGTGGCGGCCGTCTGGCGGCGGCTGTGCGCACGGCTCGCACCGGCGTCGGAGTCCTCGCGCGGCGGGCTCCTGGTCGAGGGGACGTGCGACGAGATCGGGCGCCGGCACGTATGGGTGGCGCTCGGTCCCGAGGGGCCGCGCACGGTCACCTTCGCCACCCGGCTCGGCTCGCTGGACCACCCCTCCGACCTGGCCGAACGGCTGCCGAAGGCGCTCATCCACCGCAATGTCCCCGGCGAGCCCGTGCACGCCTTCCTGCGCGACTTCGACCGCGCCTGGGCCGCCGCCGCGCCGTACGCCTCCTACGGCGCGCGGCAGCGCTGGATCCGGGCCGTACGGGACCTGACGGCCGACTGGCCGGTGACGGACGGGCCGGTGCGGTGGCGGCAGGGCGAAGTGACGGTGCGGTGGGAGGCGTTGGCGCCCCGCGCGTGAACCCGACGGGGCGATCGGGGGCGGTCGGGGGACGGCCTGCGTGCCCGGGGCGACCGGGGACGGGCGGAGGAGGTCGGAGACGGCCGGGCGCTGCCGGGGCGGCCTGAGAGCGGCCCGGGACGGCCGCGGACGACCGCGACCCCGGGAACGATCTCCGTGCGGCGTTCGTCACACACCCGGGGAGCGGTCGAGCAGCGCGGTCGAGGGAAGCAATGGAGCGGAACCAGGAGCAAAGCACGGCCTCTGTCGCTTTTCGCGCCGGCATGGCACGATCCCCCGAGCGGGCTATGTTACTGACGGTTAATCAGCTTGGGGGCGAGGTATGCGTACGGGAAAGCGTGGCTTGACGACCGCTGCCGTGACCGTGGTCTGCGCGATCACCGTGCTGGCGGCGCCGGGCACGGCGTTCGCGGACCCGGACCCCTCGGCCTCACCCTCGGCCTCACCGTCGGCGTCGACGCCGGCAGGCGCCCCGGCCGCCACGCCCGGCAAGGACCTGGAGGCCGTACGCAAGAAGCTCGACAAGCTCTACCGCGCGGCGGCCTCGGCCACGGAGGAGTACAACGCCGCCGAGGAGAAGGCCGAGAAGCAGAACGCCGAGATCGTCGAGCTGGCCAAGAAGATCGTGAAGGGCCAGGAGAAGCTGGACGGCCTCAAGGAGCGCGCCGGAGCCGCGGCCCGCGCCCAGTACCGCACCGGCGGCCTGCCCGACGGGGCCAAGCTGGTGCTGAGCGACGACCCGGAGGACTTCCTCGACGGCACCGGCCGGGTGATCCAGGGCCACCGGGCCACCAAGGGCCTGCTCGGCGAGCTGACCCGCACCCAGGAGGACCTGAAGACCTACGCGGCCGACGCCTCCGCCCGCTTCAAGGAGCTGGAGGCGAACCGCAAGGCCAAGGCCACCGCCCAGAAGAAGATCGAGAAGCAGATCGCGGCGGCCGAGAAGCTGGAGACCGAGCTGGAGACGGAGGAGAAGGAGCGCCTCGCCCGGCTGGAGCGGGAGGCACAGGCCAAGGCGCAGACCGCCTGGCTCGACTCCGGCATCCTCGAGGACCTCGACACCGAGGCGACCGGGCGGGGCCGCAAGGCGGTCGAGTACGCCACCGCCCAGCTCGGAAAGCCGTACCAGTGGGGCGCCGAGGGCCCGACGTCCTACGACTGCTCCGGCCTGACCTCGCAGGCCTGGGTGTGGGCCGGGCAGACGATCCCCCGCACCTCGCAGCAGCAGTGGAAGCAGCTCAGGCACGTCGACGTCGAGGACATGCGCCCCGGCGACCTGATCATCTACTTCGACGACGCCAGCCACGTCGGCATGTACGTCGGCGACGGCTCCATGGTGCACGCGCCGCGACCGGGGCGTGCGATCACCGTCGCGGGCGCGGGTTCGATGCCGATCCTCGGCGTGGTCCGGCCGGACACCGCCCCGGAGCAGGCCGCCACGCCCAAGGGGTGAGACGGGCCACGCGCCACGCTCCGGGCGCGTGAGACGGGCCACGTGACCCAGTCCACGCCCGGCGCCCCGCCCCGCGTGACGTTCGTCATCCCAGGTCCCGGGCCGACGTGTCCAACTGCGGGCGATTACGCGGCATATGACAGTGGCCGATGGCCGCCCGACGTGTTCTGGACCATTCCGCAGCGGTGCGGTCACCCGCTATGGTCCCCGTCGGTGGGTCGAGGTCCCTCGCCCCGCCATGCCCTCGGGGGGAGGGAAGGAAACCAAGACGATGCCCGTACCCGTACCGCGGCAGAGGGCGATCCCGGCCGTGGAGTGTGGTCAGGCGCCCGCCGCGTCCCCGGACAGCGGCCCTTCCAAGGAACAGGCCCCGCCCGGGACGCACCCGGCCGAGAACCCCACCACCAGGCGAGAGAACCCCACGGAGAAGCGCGAGAAGCCCACGGACACCAGCCCCGACCCAAGCACAGGCACCGCCACCGCCACCGGCACCGGCACCGGCACCGGCACGGACAGCCCTGCCGCCACCGGCACGGACAGCCGTACCGCCACCGGCGCCGGGCGGACGCACACCGACCTGACGCGGAGCGCGGTCCCCACGAACCTCACCGTGCTGCTGATCGAGGACGACCCGGCCGGTTCGCCGATCGTGCCCGACCTGCTCGACCAGGCCGGCAAGCCGATCCGCGTCCGCACCGCGCGCAACCTCACCGAGGCCGGGCGGCTGCTGACCGACGACGTCCACTGCATCCTGCTGGACCTCGCCCTGTCGGCCCCCGCCCCGGCCCGCACGAGCGCCGACGGCGGTGGCAATGCCAACGGCAACGGCAACGGCGGCGGCGGCGGTGACACCGAGGACCACGACGAGCTGGCGGTGCTCCGGCACGTCCTGGAGCTCGCGCCCCGGCACGCCGTGCTCGCGCTCACCTCCTCCAGCGACGCCGAGCGCGGCGCCGAGGCCGTGGCCGTCGGCGCGCAGGACTACCTGTTCCGCGACGAGCTGGACGGCCGCCTGCTGAGCCGGGCGATCCGCTACGCCGTCGAGCGCAAGCGGTCCGACTCGGCGGAGCGGCGGCTGGCCGAGGGCCGGGTGCGGGCCCAGGAGAACCGCCGTCTGGAGCGCGGTCTGCTGCCCACCCCGCTGCTGGCCGGCTCCCCGCTGCGCTTCGCCGCCCGCTACCGTCCGGGCCGCTCGCGCGCGCTGCTCGGCGGCGACTTCTACGACGTCGTCCGCACGCCGGACGGCACCGTGCACGCCATGATCGGCGACGTCTGCGGGCACGGCCCGGACGAGGCGGCGCTCGGCGTGGAGCTGCGGATCGCCTGGCGGGCGCTGACGCTGGCGGGGCTCTGCGGCGACGAGCTGCTGGGCACGCTCCAGCAGGTGCTGGAGCACGAGCGCTCCGACGACGAGATCTTCGCGACGCTGTGCGCCGTGGACATTTCCCCGGACGGCCGCCGCGCGGGCCTGTGCCTGGCCGGGCACCCGTCCCCGCTGATCGCCGCCCCGGGCGTGCCCGCGCGTCTGCTGCCGTACGACAACAACGGCCCGGCGCTGGGACTGCTGCCGGGCGCCCGCTGGCCGCGGATGCAGGTGGAGCTGGGCGCCGAGTGGAGCCTGATGCTCTACACCGACGGTCTGATCGAGGGCCACGTCGGCGAGGGCCGGGAGCGGCTCGGCCAGGACGGCATGGTGGAGATGGTCCGCCGCCAGCGCGCCGAGGGGCTGCGGGGCGAGGAACTGCTGCGGGCTGCCGTCAACGAGGTCCGCGAACTCAACGGCGGCGAACTGGCCGACGACGTCGCGGTGGTCCTGCTGGACCGGACGGCCTGAGCCGCCCGGTCCCGGTGACCCGGCGCGGGGGCTGACCGTCGTACGGGGTCAGCGTCCGCCGTTGTACGGGCCGTACGGGCCGTCGCTGCTGGAGCCGCGGCGGCTGTTGCGGCCGCCGCCGGACAGGCCGCGCAGGGCGGGCCGTACGTCGACCATGTACACGATCGCCGCGATCAGGCCGATGATCGGCAGGAACGACAGGATCGGGAAGATCAGGCTCACCACGAAGGCGAGTCCGAGGATGATCAACCAGAACGGCTTGGTCTTCTTGTCCGCCGCGCGGTAGGCGTCCTCGCGACGCGTGGCGGCGTCGATCAACGCGAAGCCGGTGAAAACCATCAGGGCGATGTTCAGCAGCCCCAGGAAGTTCGCGAACCCCTGCATCAGCACAACGTCCACCACCAGACTCGGTTCTTCATTACGCGGTCACCGTACCCGCAGAACGAGCCGGACACCCCAAGGGTGCCCGGCCGCTCCCCACTCGTGACGCGCCGCACTACTTGGCGGGCGGCGTCGTCTTCTTGGCGGTGGTGGACTTCTTCGCCGGGGCCTTGCGCGGGGCGGGCGTCTTCTTCGCCGCCGCGGTCCTGTTCTCGGTGACCCGGACCGGCTCCGACTTGGCGCTCGCGGGCTTGGCGGCCGCGGGCTTGGCCGGGGCGGGCTTGGCCGGCTCGACGGCCACGGCGAAGTCCTCCACGTCCTCGGCCAGGTCCTCGATGCCGTCGGCGGCCTGGCCGCGCCAGGTGCGCACCGCGTGCTCGCCGCGCTCGGCGACCTTCTCGTAGGTCTCCCGGGCCTTGACGGCGTACTCGGCGGCGACGCCGACGGAACGCAGCGCGAGGTCCTGGGCGGTCTCGCCGAGCTTCTTGAAGTCGGCGTCGAGAGAGCCGAAGAGCTCGTTGGCCTTGGCCTGGAGGCTGCCCTGGGTCTCCTTGACGCGGGCCGTCGCCTTCTCCTGAACGGCCTTCGGGTCGGTGTTGCGTACGGCGTCGATCCGCGCCGGGGCCTCCGCGCGCAGCTGCTCCACCAGCACCGGCACCTTCCTGGCCTGCTGGAAGGCGAGGTCGGCGGTGCCCGCGGCGAAGTAGAGCGGGGTGGGATCGCTGAAGGTCTTGCGCAGGTCGTCGGTGATGGCCATGGTGATGGTCCTCCGGAATTGCTTATGAATGAGGGTTTTTTACTGTTTCCGCCCCGTTGACAGTGGCATCGCCATCGACATCCGCGCCGGTACCCGAATCCGCGTCCGCGTCCGCATCGGCGTCCACGTCGGCCCCGAACCCGTTCTCCTTGCGGAAGGACTCGTAGACCTGGAGCAGCACCTGCTTCTGCCGCTCGTTCAACGAGGGGTCGGCGAGGATGACCGCACGCGTCTCCACGTCGTCCCGGTCCCGCTCCGCGTCGAGGATCCCCGCGCGGACGTACAGCGTCTCGGCGGAGATCCGCAGCGCCTTGGCGACCTGCTGGAGCACCTCCGCGCTCGGCTTGCGCAGCCCGCGCTCGATCTGGCTCAGGTACGGGTTGGAAACGCCCGCGGCGTCGGCGAGCTGCCGCAACGACAGCTGCGCGTTGCGCCGCTGCTCGCGCAGGTACTCACCGAGATTGCCGACGTTGAGCGATGCCATGCCTCCAGCATGCCCCCACGCGCTAACTATTGCAAGCACCTGCTTGCAATAGTGCGCCCCGCCGGACCCCAGGCGCGCGCTCCGAGCTCCTGTCCCGTCTCAGAACTCCGCTCCGACCGAGGGCCGGGGCAGCCACATCATTCTGTGGAATCAGTACCCGTCAACTCTCACGGGTGGACGGCTTTCCCTGCCGGGTCACATCCCGATGCACTCGCGCAGGAGATCGGCGTGGCCGTTGTGACGCGCGTACTCAGCGATCATGTCCACCATGATCCCTCGCAGTGAGATCGGCTCGCCGGTCCTCTTGCGGATCCCTGTTTCATCCAGCGATGCGGCAGCGGCCGTGATCTGCCTGGAACGCTCGCACTCCGTCCGCCAGACGGCGAATGCTTCCTCGACGTCACCTTCCAGGCTGTCGAAGTCCTGGTCGGGGTCATCGTCAGAGTAATAGAGCATCGGAACGTCCTCGCCGGCGAACTGGATGCGGAACCACCAGCGCTCGACGCCGGCCAGATGCCGCACCATGCCATGCAGGGACAGGCCGGAGGGCGGCACCGCCCGCTCGGACAGCTGTTCCGCGGTCAGGCCAGCGCACTTGAGCTCGAAGGTTGCCCGGTGCCAGTCCAGGACTGCGTCCAGGGTCTCCCTTTCGCCACCGACGGCGGGCGGGGTCGGGCGCGTGTCGTTGTTCCACCGGAGTGCATAGTGCTTGGGGGTGGCTGCGTCGGTCATCGTCTGCCTTCCGGTGCCTTCCGGGCCGTGGATGGGCCGAGCCTGACAGGCACCACTGACATCGAACCTGACCTGCGGGTTGTTGCCTGACGTCGATGACGGGCGACAGTGCGGCGGTGACACCGGAAACTGCTGCCTTCACTGCGAATCCTGGAAGCAGGCGTCTCACCGTCCTGACGAGGCCCAGCTCAGGAAGCACCACCCTCGCCGTGATCGATGAGACGCGCACTCGACCGGTTGCTGAAGCCCTATGCCGGATCCGGCCACCGGTCGAGGCGGTCGCGGTGGGCCCGCGTCGCATTCCACGAGGGATGCTCTGCCACCGACCAGTTCAGAACCTCGCCCTGCCCCTACTTACCTGGGACGGGACGGCCGTACCCACTTTTTTGTGCGTACTGGGCAACGCGCCGTGCCCGTCCGAGACTGAGGGTGCAGGCGGGCGTCA
Organism: Streptomyces sp. CS113; assembly: GCF_002188365.1. Taxonomy (NCBI): domain Bacteria; kingdom Bacillati; phylum Actinomycetota; class Actinomycetes; order Kitasatosporales; family Streptomycetaceae; genus Streptomyces; species Streptomyces sp. CS113. The sequence goes on along the minus strand of NZ_KZ195574.1, from coordinate 4,701,949 downwards.
GGAAGGCGTGCGGGCGGCGGGCTCCGGTTCCGTCAGCCGGTCCAGGCGGCGGTGGCCCCAGTCGGAGAGGGGGGAAAGGGCCTCGGCGAGATCGCGGCCGAACGCGGTCAGCGAGTACTCGGTGCGCAGCGGCAGCACGTCGTACACCCGTCGGTCCACCAGGCCGTCCGCCTCCATCTCGCGCAGTGCCTGGGTCAGCACCTTCTCGGTGAGTCCCGGCGCCTTCCGGCGCAGTTCGGCTGGCCGGTGCGGGCCGGATTCCAGCAGCCACAGCAGCGTGGTCTTCCACTTGCCCTCGATCACGGCGATCGCGGCGGTCACTCCGCAGACGTTCGGATCGTGGCGCCGGTGTGCCATGAGGTGCCCCCATTCATCAGCAATTGTTCTTCACGTTACGGGAGTTGAAGCATGTCCGCACACACCGACCGGCCCTCGGCCGTCACCGTCGTCGGCCTGGGTCCGATGGGCCGGGCGCTGGCCGCCGCGTTCGTGGCCGCGGGGGTGGCCACCACCGTCTGGAACCGTACGCCGGGGCGGGACGCCGAGCTGGTGGCGGCGGGCGCGGTCGCCGCCGCATCGGCCGAGGAGGCGGTCGCCGCCTCGCCGCTGACGGTGGTCTGCGTGGTGAACTACGACGCCTCGGACGCCGTACTGCGCGAGGAGGCCGTCACCGCCGCGCTCAAGGGCCGGACGCTGGTGAACCTGAGCGCCGACATCCCCGGCCGCGCCCGGGACACGGCCGAGTGGGCCGCCCGGCACGGCGTCCGCTACCTGGACGGCGCGATCATGACTCCCGCCCCGACCATCGGCACGGACGACGCGGTGTTCCTGCACAGCGGCCCCGAAGAGCTGTACGAGGAGCACCGGCCGGTCCTGGCGGCGCTCGGCGGCACCCACACCCACCTGGGTGCGGACCCCGGGCGGGCGGCGGCCTACGACATCGCGCTGCTCGACATCTTCTGGACGGCGATGGCGGGCTACGTGCACGCCCTCGCGGTGGCCCGGGCGGAGGGCGTCACCGGCGCGGAACTCGCGCCGTTCGCGCAGGGCATCGCCGCGATCCTGCCGCCGCTGTTCACGGAGTTCGCCGCCGACACGTACTCGGGCGCGATCAACCCGATCACCTCGGCCGTCTCGACCATGACGCACGTCGTCCACGCCGCCGAGGCGCACGGCATCGACGCGAGCCTGATGCGGGTGATCGAGGGGCAGGCCCGCCGGGTCGTCGCGCGGGGGCACGGCTCCGACGGGTACACGCGTGTCGCGGACGTGATCACCGGGCGCTGACCGGGAGTCGAGCGGGCACCGGCCTGGAGGCGGGCGGAAGCCGAGAAGGCACTGACCTGGCGTCGGGTGACGGCCGAGAAGGTATTGGCCTGGAGTCGAGCTGGCGTCGACCGGGCTGAGGCGCACGTCAGAAGGGCAGGGGCCGCGCGTGCACCACGTCGAGGCGGGACACCGCGCGGGTGAGCACCACGTACAGCCGGTGCAGGCCCCGCCCTCCGGGCCCCTCCGCCGCGGCGATCGCCGCCGGTTCGACGGCGACGACGTGGTCGTACTCCAGGCCCTTGACCACGCTCGCCGGTACGACGGCGACCCGGGCGCCCAGCGCGTCGGGTCCGGCCGCCGCGATGCCGGCCGCGTCGAGCGCCGCCCGCAGCCCGGGCACGTCCGGGTCGGCGGCGACGACACCCACCGACCCCTCCCGGGCGAGTGCCCGCCGTACGGCGTCCACGACCGCCTCCGGCACGGCGCCGGGCGCGGCCTCGCGCAGCGTCAGCTCGCCGTCGCCGCGCAGTGAGCGGGCCGGGGGCACGTCCACGTCGAGCCGCTCCAGCAGCCGGTTGGCGAGGCCGACCACCTCCTTCGGCACCCGGAATCCGGTGGTCAGCGGCACCACGGCCGCGTCCGGGCGGCCCAGGTGGGCGAGCACGGTACGCCAGGACCGCGCGGCCCACGGCGTGGTCCCCTGGGCCAGGTCGCCGAGGACGGTGAGCGAACCGAAGGCGGACCGGCGGGCGATGGCCCGGCACTCCATCGGGGAGAGGTCCTGGGCCTCGTCCACGACGACGTGGCCGTAGCCCTCGGGATGTTCGAGGAGCCCGGCGACCTCGTCCAGGAGGAGCAGGTCGGCGGCGGACCAGCGCGCCGACTTCCAGGACCGCGGCGGCCGCCCCGTCCACAGCAGGGCCTGCTGCTCCTCGTCGTCCAGTACACCGTCGGCCGCCCCCGCCAGCTCGGCCGGGTCGCCGAGCAGCGGGGCGAGGACCTCCTCCGGGCGCACCCGGGGCCATAAGGCGTCGAGGGCCGCGCCGACCGGGCGGGACCGCTCGACCCGGCGCAGCCAGGCGTTGGTCCGCGGCCCGGCGCGCCGTTCGGCCCGCTCCTGGAGGTACCGCACGATCCGCGCCCTGACCCGCTCGCGCCCGACGGTGTACGGCGGCTGCTCCCGCCGTACGTCGGCGACGACGCGGGCAAGCGCCTCGGCCGGGACGCGCCAGCGGTAGGAGCCGTCCGGCACGGCGAGGTCGACCGCGGCGCCGGGGTCCACGCGCGCGTAGAGGGCACGGCGCAGCACCTCGGCCGTCCGGGCGTCGTGCTTGAGCGCGGCGGCCCGCACGTCGTCGGTGCGGGTGACGGGGTGCCGGGCGATCTCCTGGGCGAGCGTGGACTGCCGTACGCCGCTCTCGCCGAGGGCGGGGAGCACCTCGGCGATGTAGGAGAGGAAGGTCGGGTTGGGGCCGAGGATCAGCAGGCCGCCCCGCTTGATGCGCTGCGGGTGGGTGTAGAGCAGGTAGGCGGCCCGGTGCAGGCCGACGGCGGTCTTGCCGGTGCCCGGGGCGCCCTGGACGCAGACGGTGGTGCCGAGGCCGGCGCGGACCAGGTCGTCCTGCTCGGGCTGGATGGTGGCGGCGATGTCCCGCATGGGCCCGACGCGGGGCCGTTCGATCTCCCGCGCGACGATGGCGCTGGCCCGGGACTCGCCCCGGCCGAGGTGCTCGTCCTCCATGCCGGTGAGGTCGGCGCTCTCGCCTCGGCTGCCGGGTGCCCAGCCGAAGCGGCGGCGGACGGCCACGCCGCGGGGGTCGCTCGCGGTGGCCTGGTAGAAGGCGCGGGAGACGGGGGCACGCCAGTCGACGACGAGGGGCGGGGCGGCCGGGTGCTCGGTGATCCGCAGCCGCCCGATGTGCAGCGCCCGCCCGGTCTCCGCCCCCTCGGCGAAGTCGAGCCGGCCGAAGAACAGCGGGCCCGCGGGGAGTTCGCGCATCTCCTTGGCCCGGCTGCGCAGCCGGTACCCGAGGACCTCGGCGTCGGCACCGGAGGCGGAGACGTCCTCGCCGGTGACGACGTGTTCCCGGGCGCCTTCGACCATCGCGGCGAGGACGGTCCGGCAGTGTTCGTGGTGGGCGCGTTCGCGGTCGAGGGCGCGCTGGAGGGCGGTGTCGGTCGACGTCATTCCGGCAAGCCTACCGGAATGACATTACCGAGTTACATTTTTTACTCGGTCAGGAAGCGGGCGGGGCGGCATCCCAGTGGGCGCCCGCCCGGTCAGGCCCGCCCCGTCAGGCCTGGGCCGTCAGGCCCGCCCCGTCAGACCTGGACGTCAGGCCCGCCCCGTCAGACGCGGACCGTCAGACCTGGACCGTCAGGCCTGGGCCGTGGGGCGGATGACGATCTCGCCGACGTCGACGCCGTCCGGCTGCTCGATCGCGTAACCGATGGCGGAGGCGACGGCCGAGGGCGGCATGGCGATCTCGTCGCGCTGCCGGACCAGCTCCGCCGCCGCTTCCGGGCTCGCCCCCTTGCCCACACCCTCCGTGTGGGTGAAGCCCGGCGAGACGAGGGTGACGCGCAGGTCGGGGCCGGACTCCTGGCGCAGCCCTTCGGTCAGCACCTTCACCGCCGCCTTCGTGGCCGCGTACACGGCCTGGGGCGACTTCACGACGTAGGCGGCGGTGGAGGCGACGTTGACGAACTGCCCCGAGCGCTGCCGCCGGAAGACCGGCAGCGCCGCCCCGATGCCGTTCAGCAGGCCCGTGACGTGGGTGGCGACCATGTCGTCCCAGTCGTCCTGCCGCAGGGCGTCGAAGGGCGAGATCGCCATGGTGCCCGCGTTGGAGACCAGGACGTCGAGCCGGCCGAAGCGGTCGACCGCCGCGCCGGTCAGACGCAGGAGGTCCTCGCGGCGCCGCACGTCGACGACGCACCCGACGGCCGTTCCGCCCCGCTCGGTGATCCGGTCGACCACGACCTTCAGCCGCTCCTCCCGCCGGGCTCCGAGCACGAGGAGGGCGCCCCGTTCCGCGAGATGGACCGCCGTCGCCTCCCCGATACCGCTGCTGGCTCCGGTGAGCGCGACGACCTTGCCCTTGATGCCCGACATGGCGGGTCCTTCCGTAAAGCGGTGTACGCAGGCCGGCGCTCGGCGCGTTGACCTACAGTGGACTGCGGCGGAAGTGGGGGCACTTCCACTTAGCTCTTCCGAGACTAAGTGGGGACGTCCCCATTTAACAAGTGGAGTACTCGGGAGAGGACGGGAGGCGCACATGCCCGAGGGAGCGCAGCGGCCGTTGCGGGCCGACGCACGGCGCAACCGGGAGAAGATCCTCACGGCGGCGGTACGCGTGTTCACGACGGAGGGTCTCGACGCCCACATGGACCGCGTCGCCAAGGAGGCGGGGGTGGGCAGCGCCACGCTGTACCGCAACTTCCCCACCCGGGAGGCGCTGGTCGAGGCCGTCTACCGCAACGAGGTGGCGCAACTGTGCGACGCGGTCCCCACCCTGCTGGCGGCGGAGCCGCCCTTGGAGGCGCTGCGCGCCTGGACCCGCCTCTTCCTGGACTACGTGACCGCCAAGTACGGCATGATCGACGCCCTGCGCGCCATCGCCGCGACGGGGAGCAATCCGTACGGGCACAGCCGGGAGATGATCCAGGCCGCCATCGCGTCGCTCATGGACGCCTGCACGGCCGCCGGGGCGATCCGCACCGACATCCGCCCCGCCGACGTCAGCGCCGCCCTGGAGGGCATCGCCCTCGCCTCGGCGGGTGCCGAGCACCGGCCGCAGGCGGAGCGCCTGCTCGACCTCACCCTGGACGGCCTCACGGTCGGGCCGCGGCGCTGAGGTGCCCGTCCGCCCGGCCCCCCAGTACGTCCAGCAGCGCCAGGGCCTCGGCGTCCGGTGATCCCGCCGGCGCGGAGTAGAGGACGAGGCGCTGGTCGCGGTCGTCGAGGACGAGCGAGTCGCAGTCGACGGTGACCTCCCCGACGACCGGGTGCCGGAAGGTCTTCGTGAGCGTCGGCGCGGCCTGGACGTCGTGCCGCTCCCAGAGGCGGCTGAACTCGGGACTGGCGTCGGCCAGTTCGTCGACGAGTTCCCGCACCGCGGGGTCCGACGGGTACCGGGCGAGCGCGGACCGCAGTCCCATCACGACGTGCAGCCGGAAGTCCGCGGCCTGGTGACTCTCGTACAGCACCGTGCCGGTGTGCGTGGCACCGAGGAACGCCCAGCGCGCCAGATTGCGGTCCCTGGGGGCGAGTTCACCGAAGTCCGCCATGAGCGCGGCGGCGAGGCCGTTCCACGCGAGCACGTCGTACGCGGCGGAGACCACGAAGGCGGCCGTCTGCGGCAGCCGCCCGATGAGCGCGAGGATGCTCGGGCGGACGTCGCGCCGGTGCAGTCCGGTACGGCTCGGCGCGGTGCCCGCGAGGACGTGGAGGTGGTCGGACTCGGCGTCCGTGAGCCGCAGGGCGCCCGCGATCCCGGCGAGGACCTCGCCCGACGGCCGCGGCGCCCTGCCCTGTTCGAGCCGGACGTAGTACTCGGTGGAGATGTGCGCGAGGACCGCCACCTCCTCGCGGCGAAGACCCGGTGTCCGGCGCCGCGGGCCCGAGGGGAGGCCGACGTCCTCCGGCCGGAGCCGCTCGCGGCGGCTGCGGAGGAACGCCCCGAGCTCCTTCTTGTCGTCCATACCCCGAGTCTGCACGCCGCGCGGTGACGTGTGCCTGGTACAGCCTGTGCCTGTATCCGCCCGGCGGCGGGCCGGACGCTGTCCACCATGACGAACGACATGAACGACATGAACGACACGAACAAGATGAGCGACGCGAACGTCGTAAATGGTGTGAACGACGCGAACGCGCCGCGCAGCACGCACACCGTCCGCAGCGCACCCGTCGGCCTGCTCACCGGCAAGGTCCTGTTCCTCACCGGTGCCAGCCGCGGCATCGGTGCGGCCGCGGCCCGGCTCTTCGCCGCCGAGGGCGCCTCCGTCGTGCTCGCCGCCCGCGGTACGGATGCCCTCGACCGCGTGGTGAAGGAGATCCGCGCCGACGGCGGTGTCGCCGACGCCGTCGCCCTGGACCTCGCCGATCCCGCGAGCATCCGCGCCGCCGTCGGCCACGTGGAGAACCTGCACGGCCGGCTCGACGGCGCCTTCAACAACGGCGCGGCGATTCAGCGGCCCGGTCCGCTCGACACGACGAGCGACGAGGACGTCGACACGCAGTTCGCCGTGAACTTCCGCTCGCACTGGACCGCGATGAACGCCGAGGCCGCGCTCATGCGACGCGGCGGTGGCGGGGCGATCGTCAACACGTCGAGCATCGGCAGCCGCCGCGCGAACCCGGCCCTGCCCGCGTACGGGGCCATGAAGCGCGCGCTGAACAGCCTCACCGAGACCGCCGCGGTGAGCTGGGCCGCCGACCGCATCCGGGTGAACGGCATCACGCCGGGCGGCACCGCCACGGAGATGATCGAGGCGTGGGAGGCGGCGACCCCCGGCGTCGTCGAGCGCATCAACGCGTCGACCCCGCTGGGCCGGATGGCCGAGCCCCGGGAGATCGCCGAGGTGGCCGCGTGGCTGCTCAGCGACCGCGCCTCGTGGGTGACCGGCGCGATCGTCCCGGTCGACGGCGGCGCGGGCGCCTGAGCGGACCGCGGGGGCGGGACGGCGGGGGCGGAACGCGGATACGAGACCGCGGGGGCGGAACACGCGTACGGGTCCGCAGGGGCGGAACACGCGTACGGCTCCGCAGGTGCCGACCGCGTCGAACCGACTGGCGCCGGTCACTCCCCCGACGCCACCCCCCTCGCCAGCCCCCTCGGCAACCCCCTCGCCAGCCCGGCGAACGCCCGCTCCGCCGCCGCCACCGCGTCGCCCCGCACGTCCTCCACCCGCTCCCCGGCGGCGATCCGCCGCCAGTTGTCCAGCGCGAGGACCCGCTGCACGGCGATGATCTGCCCCGCCGCCAGCCTGGCCTCCAGATCACCGCCGAGCACCTCGGCGAGCGCGGCCTCGGACCGCTCCAGCTGGGTGTGCATCCGGGCGACCAGGGCGGGGGTGCCGTAGAGCAGCCGGTGGAAGGCGAGTACGGCGGGGTGGTCGTTGAGCCCGGTCACCGGGTCGCACCGTTCCAGCCCCGCCAGGAAGTGCCGCCGCAGCGCGTCGACCGGCGCGGGCAGCCCCGCCGCCGCCACCCGGGCCGCCTCGTCCTCGTGGTCGGCGATCCGGTGGAGGACCAGGTCCTCCTTGGCCGGGAAGTACCGGAAGAGCGTCGGCTTGGAGACCTCGGCCGCGGCCGCCACCTCCGCGACGGACACCGCGTCGAAGCCCTTCTCCAGGAAGAGCTCGACGGCGACGTCCGACAGCGTCCGGAACATCCGCTGCTTCTTGCGCTCGCGCAGACCGGGGGCGTTCATGGGGCGAGCCTACGCACCGCTTCCGCTCGGGGCAGGCTCCGGTTCCAGGCGCTTCGCCGCGTCCCAGAGGGTGTCGAAGAAATCGCACCTGCGCCGGACGAGACCCCCCGCCGGTTCGCCGTCGTACCGGCTCCAGCGGGTCAGCAGCGATCCGCGGCCGATGAGGTCGAGCAACTGCCCGTCGTCGTGCCCCGGTCGCGGGGCGGGTACGGAAGCACCGTACTCGTCGGGACGCACCTCGAGCGCGTCGTAGATCCCCTCGTACACCACGTCGTTGCCGATGGCGTAGAGCTTGAGGAAGGGCGACATGTGCACCGCTCGGAACTCGACCGACAGCGTGCCCTGATTCTTGTTGAGCATCCTGCCCCGGGTCGTCCTCAGGTCCTGTGCGTAGCCTGCGATCTTCCCGGTCAGGTGCCGCCGGAACCCCGGCGCGTCCGCCAGCTTGCCATCCACGTTCCGCACCAGCCCGGGGACTCCGGTCGGACGGGTGAAGTCGGGCACCAGGATGCGCACGGACACGGATCTGGAGGGATCGGGCGGCAGGTCCTCCAGCACCCTGCGCAGCGGGTCGACGAAGGTCTCCCCGGTGAAGCACATGCCCGACAAGTGTGTCTCACCGCCCCGCAGGACCGCCTGGGCGCACTCCTCGATCAACAGGTCCATCGTGGCGCCGTCGCCCGCCTGGGGGCCCAGTCGCGCGGTCAGCTCCTGGATCTCACCGCTCAGGCGGCGGACGGCCTCGTGGAGCTGCCGCAGCTCCTCCCGCTCGGTGTCGCGCGCCGCGTTCAGCCGGAGCACCTCGGCGTAGAGCACATACCCCACGATGCTCAGCAGTGCTCCGCCGATATAGGTCTTGCCCTCCAGCGCGTCTCCCACGGGTTTGGCGAACTGGGCCACGAGGCCGACGAAGAAGACCGCCAGGAGCAGCCCCTTGGTCAGCGTCGCCTCGGCACGGCCCCAGAGCGCCGCCATTCTGCTGCTCAGCGATGATCTGCCCTCAGGCACCAAGTCCCCCTACAAACCCGTGAGTTCGAGCGCTCCAGGTTATGGTGACCGCTGCCAGGACGAACAGGAAGAGGTCGGGGACTGCTCAACGTGACGTGGAGTGCCAGGCCCGCAGAGCCTCACCCACCTGCTCCCGGCCCGGTACGTCGACCAGTCGCAGCGGCTCACGGGCCCGCCGCACGGCCCGCTCCACCCGGTCCGCGGCGGTCCGGAAGTGTTCCGTACGCGCGTCCTCGGGAAGGTCGAGCGCCGCGCGCATGACGTCGGGGAACACCGACTGCGCGTACTCGAACGCGACGTAGACGGGCAGGTCCTCGTGCAGCCCGGCGGTGAGGTCGGTGAATCCGGCCTCCGCCATCGCCTCGGCCCACAGCTCCACCATGCGTCCCTGCTCCTCCTTCCCGTACGCCATGCGCACGAGGTGGGTCGCGAGGTCGTGCAGCGGGTCGCCGAGTATGGCCAGTTCCCAGTCGATCACCGCGAGGCGCTTGCCCCGGACCACGACGTTGGCCCGGTGGACGTCCGTGTGCAGGAGCCGGAAAGGGCGTGCTGTCCGGCAGCGGTACCGGGCGGCGAAACGCGCCATCGCGTCCTCCGGTACACCGACGGCGTCGAAGAGCGCGCCGAAGCGGTCCCGGTTCGGCCGGTGCACCTGCCGCTCCGTGAAGCGGACCAGCCAGTCCAGGAAGCCCTGCGTGTCCCCGTCCTGCGGCCAGCCCTCGGGCCGGGGCGGCAGTTCCGCCACGGGGACACTCGCGGTACGGACGAAGAACGACGCGAAGGAACGCATGAGTTCCTCGCCCACCCGGTCGGCGGAACCGCTGTCGCCGAGCACCCGTCCCGCCCGGTAGCCGTGCACGGAGCCGCCCCCGAGGTCGGCGAGGCAGGGCGGAACCTCGCGCAGATGGCGGCAGACGACACCGAGCACCTCCGCCTCTCTGGGCCAGATGCGCGGCACCACCTCCACCGCCCGCAGTGGCACGCGGTACTTGAACCGGGTGAACGGCACGGCGCCCAACAGCAGCGCCAGCAGCAGGCCCGAGCGCCGGACGTAATTGATGTTGTGGTGCCCGGTGAGCACCTCACCCCTCCCACGGAGTCTCCGCGACTCCACGAGGTGGTGCACGAGCGCTTGGCGCGCCCGGTGTGGCAGACGGTGCATGGCCGGAGAGTAGCGCCTGCGACCCCTTGCTCAGGGCCGCGTGACGAAGGTGTTCCCAAGCTCAAGCGGGCGCGGGCGCGCTGCCGGCCCACAGCAGGCGCAGCACCGGCTCCAGGGAGTGGACAACCGTTTCCGCGCCGGCGTCCCGGAGGAGCTTCGTCTTTCGTTCGTTGTGGCCGTAGCCCAGGAAGGGCACTCCGGCCCTTCGGGCGGCGGTCACGTCGGAGGCGGAGTCGCCGACCATCAGGGCCCGCCCGGGGGCGGTGCCCATCGCGCTGAGGGCGCGGTTGAGGCAGTAGGGGTCGGGTTTGAGCCGGTGGGGGTCCCCGGTGCGGCCGTAGATGTGGGGGGAGAAGCAGCCCAGGAGGTCCCGGGTCGCCAGGTACTCGCTCACCACGCGGGGCGCGTTGTTGGTGGTGACCGCGAGGCCGACGCCGAGGGCGGACCAGGTGCGGATCAGGGCGTCCGCGTACGCGGTCGGCCACGCGGTGGGCACGGCGCGCAGTTCCTCCCGGGTCAGCCGTTCCTCGAACTCGGCGACCAGGTCGCTCTGCCGGTGTCTGCGGTCGACCGCCGCCAGCAGGGCGTGCGGGTCCGGGTGGACCTGCTCCTCCTGGGTGAGCAGGTCCCTGAGGCCCAGCCGCTCCAGCCAGTCCACCAGTTCGCCCGCCACCCGGTCGGCCGAGTAGCCCGCGAACAGCCGGCAGATGGGGCCGTCGAAGTCCCACAGGACGACGCGGGCGCCCACGACCAGGTCCCGCAGGGCCTCGGACTGCTCGTCCCGGCCGGCCCACTCGCCCACCGGTTCCGTCTGATCCGTATCGGAAGTCACTAGGAGAGTGTCATGTCCGTGGTGATGGTTTCCCAGAGGGCGTCGAACCACTTCTGCGATTCGTCCACGAACACCGCGTCCCGGTGCCCGGTCCGCTTCAGGAACGAGAACAGCAGCGACTGGGAGCCGAGCGCGTCGTACATCTGGAGCGTCCGGCTCTCGTACTCCTCCTCGCGCCGGGTCAGCATGTAGTAGCCGAAGAGGGCCTCCTCGCCGTTGAGCAGGTACAGCTTCATCGGCGGGGTGAACGGCAGGGCGCGGAAGGCGATGCGCACGTCCACGCGGTGGGTGGAGCGTACGGCGTGCAGGTTGTGCTGGAGGACGCGCGCCTGGGCGTTGCGCATCTGGAGCCAGCGCTGGTGGACCGGGTCGTCCTCCTCGTCCTCGACCAGGACGGGGAAGGCGAGGTCGATGTCGCGGGAGGGCATCAGGACGCGGAAGTCGATCGCCTCGGGGCGGATGCGGCCCTCGTGGATCAGGCGGAGCGGCTCGCTGAGGGCCAGCATCAGCGTCTCCGAGGTGTGGCACACGACGTCGACCCGCACGCGCGGCGCCGCGAACGCCTCCGCCAGGCGCGGCCCGAGCGCCACCATCGTCGGCTGCGGGTCGGCCCGCGGCGCGGCGGGCTCGGCGATGCGGGGCGGGCTGCCCTTGCTGACGTTGGTGAGCAGGCCGTCCTCCTGGAGCGCGCGCAGGGCCTGGCGGACGGTGCCGCGCTCCACGCCGAACTCGTCGGCCAGCTCGGCCTGGGTGGGCAGGCGGTCGCCCGCCTTGAGGTCTCCCTGGCGGATCCGCTCCCGCAGGACCTCGGCGATCTCCTGGGACGAGAGCCTTCTGCTGCCGTTCACGGACACGTTCTCCTGAGTCACGACCAAACGCTACAACTTCGACCTACCTATAGGGAGTTGTTTGAAACTTGTTTATAGGTAGTAGCCAAGTGGGGACAACATAGGGAGAGTTGGTTGCCAACTTCGCCAGGTTGGTGGAAGTTTACCTCCCGGAACGAAGTACCTCCCGAACCTCCCGAACCTCGCGAACTTCCCGAAGGGGGGAAGACCATGCCCGTCCTCACCCTGGTCTCCGCGGTCTTCGTCATCGCCTTCGAGCAGATCGTCCAGTGGAAGTACGGTGCCACCGGCATCGTCGGCCTGCTCCTGCTCACCATAGGCATCAAGGCCAAGAGCCCCTCCGTCAGCTCCGCCGGAGCGGTGCTGCTGGCCCTCCTGGTCGCGGGTCCCGCGCTGTGACCGGGGCGGTCAGGTCGTGAGCACCAGCTCCGAGCTGATCGTCTCCCACAGCGCGTCGAACCACAGCCGGGACTGCTTCACGAACACGCCGTCGCGCAGGTCACCGCCCTGGTCGAAGGCGAACAGCGTCGAGCGGATGCCCTCCGCGTCGTACATCTCCAGCGGCTCGTGGTCGATCTCCTGCTCGCGCCGGCTGAGGGTGTAGTACGCGAAGAGGGCCTCGCTGCCGTTGAGCACGTACAGCTTCACGGGCGGGGTGAAGGGCAGCGCCCGGAAGGAGACGCGCACGTCTATGCCGTGCGTGGCGCGCAGGCTCAGCAGGTTGTGCTGGAGCACCTGGCCCTGGGCGTTGCGCATCGCCAGCCACCGCTCGTGCACCGGGCCGGCCGCCGCGCCGCCCGAGACCGCCACCGGGAAGGCCAGGTCGATGGCGCTGCTGGGCAGCAGGACCCGGACGTCGACCTTGGCCGGTTTCAATCGCCCCGCGTGGATCTGGCGCAGCGGTTCGCCGATGGCGAGGGTGAGGGAGACGGAGGTCAGGCAGAGCGCGTCGATCTCGACGTGCTCGGCGGCGAAGGCCGCCGCGATCCGGGAGGCAAGGGCCACGGTCGTGGGCATCGGCTCCGCCCGGCCGCCCGCCCGGGAGCCGTACAGGTCGGACGTGACGGTCGCGGGGCTCCCCTTGGACACATTGGTGAGCAGACGTTCCGACTGAAGGATGCGCAGGGCCTGGCGGACGGTGCCGCGCTCCACGCCGAACTCGTCGGCCAACTGGGCCTGCGTGGGCATGCGCTGGCCCGGCCGCAGCCGACCGGACCTGATCCGGGCGCGCAGCTCGTCGGCCACCTCTCGGTGTGTTGTCTGTGGCCGCTGCGGTCTCTTCCGCCCGTTGACGGGGGCGCGTTCCGGCTCCACGACCAAACCCTACAACTTCTCGCCATCTTTGGGCAGTTCACGGAAAGGTGGTTATGAGACGCGTCCAAGCGGAGATAAGTACAGTGAAGTTGGCAGCCAACTTGAGCAACGTGGTCGAGCCTTACGGGGGTTGGCCACCACGGTGACAGGGGGTCCACCATGCCGCTCATCGCCATCGTCGTCGCGGCTCTGGCCATCGGGTTCGAGCAGCTCGTGCAATGGAAGTACGGGCCGATGGGCATCATCGCGTTCGTCGCGCTGTCCATCGGCATCAAGGCGAAGAACACCATGATCGGCGGTGTGGGTGCGGTGATCCTCGTGATGCTGCTCGCCCAGTCCGGCTGAACCGACGTACTGACGGCCGGGCCCCCTTCCGGAGGGGAGCCGGGAGCCCGGCCGATCAGTGGCACCACGCACAACAGGCACGACCAGCACAACAACCACAACCACAACTGAAGAGCACGTCGAAAAGCACGTCGAAGAACCCGCGCTACGGATGCGCACGTCCACCGTCACCGGAGGAAGGGAGTCACCTCAGAACATGTCCGGGCACCAAGGCCGCCCGGACGTACGCAGCAGGGCGTCGACCACACGGGCGGCGCCCGCTCGTTCTTCCCGCACCCGGCCGAGCGCGGCCAGCCGTACGGCCGAGGCGTCGCCCAGCCACAGCGCCCCCAGCTCCGCCACGTCGAGCACGAGATGGGCGCTCTCGGTGGTCGGCACGCAGGACGCCCCGTCCGGTCCCGCCTCCAGCCGCCACCGCCCGCCGGTCAGCCCCGCCCGGTCCACCACCTCCAGCACCGCCGATCCCTGCCCCTCGTACGTCCGTGCCGTGAGCGCCCGCGCGACGTCCAGGACCCGCACCCACAGCCAGTCGGCCTGCGTGGTGATGCGGGCCGCGCGCGGGTCCGGCAGGAGGTCCGGGAGCAGGTCGTCCGGGGAGCGCCAGCCGCTCTTCACCGTCTGGACCCAGTCGATCGAGCACAGGTAGTGCCACAGCGCCCGCTCGGCGGCCGGGGTCACGGCGAGCAGCCAGTCCACGGTCGCCGTGTTCAGCGGCTGCTTGGCGTCGCCCCAGCGGTCGTCGGTGCGGTAGGACGCCATGCCCTCGACCTCGCCGTCCGCCGAGCGGTACACGGCGTAGCAGGGCTCGGTCCACGGGGAGCCGTTCCAGTCGACGACACCGGTCCGGTAACGCCACCACATCTCGGTCCGGCTGACCGCTCCGGGCTGGGTCCGGCGCAGCCGCTCGTGCAGCCCGGGTCCGAGCCGCCGTACGTCGGCGCCGTCCACGAGGTCGATCCGGCCGCCGTCCTCCGGGGCCGCCCAGCGCGGGTCCAGACCGGCGCGGGGGACGTCGACCGTCCACTCGGTCATGGTGGTGCCGGGGCCGAAGCCGTACCGGCCGTAGATCCGGTACTCCGCCGCGATCAGGGTCGCGACGACGTCCCCGCGCTCCTTCGCCGCGGCCAGGTCCTGCGCCATCATCCGGGTGAGCAGGCCGCGGCGCCGGTGGGTCGCGGTGACGGTGACGTTGGAGATCGCGTCGGCCCGGACGGTGCCGGCCCCGACGGCCGTCAGCTCCTGGTCGAAGGACCGGAAGGTCGCCACGCACCGGTCGCCGTCGAAGGCGCCGAGCGACCGGCCGGGCACGAACTCGTTGCGGCGAGCATCCAGCTGCTCCTCGGCCACGGCGGGCGGCCGCAGGAAACCCGTGTTCAGGGCCCGGTTCCAGTCGGGGAACTCGGCCTCGGTGATGGGACGTACGTCTATCTCGGTGCGGCGGCTCATACGCTCACCGTAGATCGCCCACCCGGCTGCGTCGCGGGATTAACAGGGCGCCCCGCAGGCGCCGCAGGCCCCGCAGGGCGGCTCCGCAGGGCGGCTGCGCAGGCGCCGCAGGAAGATCCCGCGGACCCCGCAGGCGCCGGACGTCAGAAGGCCGCCCGGATCTCCCCCACCTCCCGGCCGCCGCCCAGCAGGGGCGCGCGCCGGATGCGCTCGACGACCGGCGCGTCCACGCCCAGCAGCGCCAGGGCGCGGGCCAGCACCGGGCCCAGCGCCCGGGTGGCGCCGTCCTCGATCTTGAAGGCGAGGGCGCGGCCGTCCGGCAGGGCCACCGCCTGGACAGCCTCCGCGCCCATCTTGGAGAGCGTGCCCGGCACCTCCCGCATCAGCCAGGTGTCGGCGCGGCGGCTGCCGGCCACGTACTCGGGGTGGGCGCGCATCGCGTCGGCGACCCGGCGCTCGGCCGAACCGGGCTCGGCGGCGACGAAGGAGCGGAAGGCGCGGGCCAGCCCGACCAGGCTGATCGCCATCAGCGGCGCCCCGCACCCGTCGGTGCCGACCGCGGCGACCGGCTCGCCCGCCGCGTCCTCCACAACCCTGTGGATGATCCGCTGGAGCGGGTGCTCCGGGTCGAGGTAGGTCTCCAGCGGCCAGCCCTGCTGCGCGCAGACCGCCAGCATCGCGGTGTGCTTGCCGGAGCAGTTCATGGTGACGCGGTCGGGCACGGCGCCCGACGCCAGGTACGTGTCCCGCTCCTCGGCGTCCAGCGGCAGGTCGGGCGGGCACTGGAGCAGCGCCGGGTCCAGGCCGTACTCGTCCAGCATCTTGCGGACCAGGTCCCGGTGAAACGGTTCTCCGGAGTGGCTCGCGGCGGCCAGCGCCAGCCGCTCCCCCGCGAGGTCGAGGCCCGCCCGCAGCACGCCGGCCGCCTGCATCGGCTTGTTGGAGGAGCGCGGGAAGACCGGCGCCGTCACCTCGCCCAGCGCCAGCTCCACCGCCCCGTCGGCGCCCAGCACCACCAGGCTGCCCCGGTGCCGCCCCTCGACGAAGCCGGACCGGACGACCTCGGCGAGGACGGGCGGCACGACGGGCGACAGGGCGGACGTGGGCGCGGGCGCGGCCTGGTCCGCATGCGTCGACTGCGGCGTCTGTGACGGCTGCGACCGCTGCGACTGTGACCGCTGCGATGTCTGTGACGGCTGCGACGGCTGCGGCGTTGGTGACGGCTGCGACGGCTGGGGCGCGGGCATCGGCGGTGGCCTTCCGGAACGGGCGACCTCCCGCGGCGACGGCCCGGGATCACCAGGCCCCGGAGGGCGGCGCGGCTGGCCGCCCCCGTGTCACACGAGCAGGTCGTCGACTTGTGCTTCCCCTTCACGGTACCGGCGTGCGATCTCCGCGCTGCACCCGTCCGCCGTGCGCTGGAGCCGCTGCCGGCTCCGGGAGACCTGCTGCTCGTAGCGCACGAGCCGCCCCATGCCGGCGGTCAGCTCGACGTCGGTGCGGGCCGTCAGGTCGGACAGCTCCACCTCGCCCATCATCTCCGCGGCCAGCCGCCTGCACTCCTCACTGCGCGGGGTGGCCAGCGTCACGTGCCGGGCCGAGGAGCGGTGCCGGGCGGGCGCGTCGGCGAGGATCTCCGACAGCCGCTCCACCACCGAACCGGTCGCCGCGGTGGTGACCACGGACGACGACGAGGCCGTCCCGCGCCCCGCCAGCTCCGCGCGCAGGATGTCGATACGGCCTTGCAGCAGCCGCCGTACGTAGCTGAGGTCGGCCTCCTCGCGCTGGGCGTCCCGGCGCAGCGTGCGCAGCTCCGGCAGGCTCAGGACGGTCAGATCCCGCTGCGGGGGGTCAGCCGGCGGGTTCGCCGGCAGCTCGGGGCTGTCCGTGCGCTGGAGGGGCGCCCGGGGCGCCTCCAGACCAACCGGGCCACCCGGACCGGTCGAACCGCCCCGTCCACTCGGACATGTCAACGCGGCAGTCCCGAACGACCGCCCCGTACTCGGTGTGCTCATGCGCCTCAACCGTCCCCTCGCCCGGCGTTCTGGGAGCATCGTGCCACCCCAAGTGGCCGCTATGTGACCGAGTGCCCCCGATCGGCCCCGATCGGCCCCAGATGGGGGGTTCGCAGCGATAAAAACCCCGTACGGCCCCGCCCCTCCCCACCCTAGGGGCGCACGGCATCATTGCGGGATGCGTGCAGTGGTGCAGAGGGTGGACGGCGCGAGCGTCGTCGTGGACGGCGAGACGGTGGGCGCGATCGACGGCGAGGGCCTGTGCGTCCTGGTGGGCGTCACCCACGACGACACCAAGGAGAAGGCGGCGCAGCTGGCCCGCAAGCTCTGGTCGGTGCGGATCCTGCACGACGAGAAGTCGTGCAGCGACCTCGACGCCCCGCTGCTGGTGATCAGCCAGTTCACTCTTTATGGCGACGCCCGCAAGGGCCGCCGCCCCACCTGGAACGCCGCCGCCCCCGGCGACGTCGCCGAACCGCTGGTCGACGAGGTCGTCGCCCAGCTGCGCGCGCTGGGCGCGACGGTGGCGACGGGACGTTTCGGCGCGCAGATGCGGGTGTCCCTGACGAACGACGGCCCGTTCACGATCCTCGTGGAGGTCTGAGCCCCGCCCGTCAGGGCTCGACGACGGTCTCCTGGGCGGCCGCGGTCTCCTCGGCCATCAGCCGGGCGTCCACCGGCACGTTCCGCTTCACCAGGGCGAGGGCGACCGGGCCCAGCTCGTGGTGGCGCACGGACGTGGTGACGAAACCGACCTTCCGGCCGTCGGGCCCGTCGTCCGCGAGGCGGATCTCCGCCCCGTTCGGCGGCAGGTGGACCTCGCTGCCGTCCAGGTGCAGGAACACCAGCCGGCGCGGCGGCTTGCCGAGGTTCTGCACCCGGGCGACGGTCTCCTGCCCCCGGTAGCAGCCCTTCTGGAGGTGCACGGCCGTACCGATCCAGCCCAGCTCGTGCGGGATGGTCCGGTGGTCGGTCTCGAAGCCGAGGCGCGGGCGGTGCTGCTCGACCCGCAGCGCCTCGTGCGCGAGGATCCCGGCCGCGGGCCCGGACTCGGCGGCGAACGCCTCCAGCTCCTCCCGCGGCAGGAAGAGATCACGCCCGTACGGCGTCTCGCGGACGACGGCGGAGTCGGGAGCCCGGGCGATCGAACCGGCCGGCAGGTGCACGACCGCGGTGTCGGCCGTGCGGTCGGCGACCTCGACCCGGTAGAAGAACTTCATCGACTCCAGGTAGGCGATCAGCGCCTCCTGGCTGCCGGGCTCGACGTGGGCCCAGACGGTCGTGCCGTCGTCGACGAGGTACAGGGCGTGTTCGATGTGGCCGTTCGCGGAGAGGATCAGCGCCTCGGTGGCCTGGCCGGTCGGCAGGTCGCTGACGTGCTGGGTGAGCAGCAGGTGCAGCCAGCTCAGCCGGTCGTCGCCCGTGACGGTGACGACACCGCGGTGGGAGAGGTCGACGAAGCCGGTGCCGTCGGCGAGGGCACGCTGCTCGCGGAACAGGTCGCCGTAGTGGGCGGCGACGCCTTCGTCCACACCCTCGGCGGGAACGGCGCCGGGCAGGGACAGCAGAGGGCTCTTCATACGCCCAGCCTACGACTCGCTTACGACTCGGTAGTTGAACCCTTCAGGGAACAGCTCTCGCACCGGCCGAAGATCGCGAAGTGCTTCATGTCGGTGTCGAAGCCGAACTGCTCGCGCAGCTTGGCGGTGAAGTCGGCGGCGACCGACAGATCGGCCTCGATCACGTTGGTGCAGTCCCGGCAGACCAGGTGGATGTGGTGGTGCCGGTCGGCCAGGTGGTAGGTGGGCGCACCGTGCCCGAGGTGGGCGTGGCTGACCAGCCCCAGCTCCTCCAGCAGCTCCAGCGTGCGGTACACGGTGGAGATGTTGATCCCCGACGCCGTCTTGCGCACCTCGCCGAGGATGTCGTCCGGGGTCGCATGCTCCAGCGTGTCGACGGCTTCGAGCACCAGCTGCCGCTGGGGCGTCAGCCGGTAGCCGCGCTGCCTGAGGTCGCTCTTCCAGTCGGTGCTCACCACACCACGAGTCTAGGACTACTTGAAGAAAGCGATCCCGTCGTCCGGCATGTCGTCCGGCAGGGCCTTGGCCCAGCGCTCGACGTCCTCCGGGGTGACGACCTTCTTCAGGTGCGCCGACATGTACGGGCGCAGCTCGACCTCGGGGGTCTGCTTCTCGCCGACCCACATCAGGTCGCTCTTGACGTAGCCGTACAGCCGCTTGCCGCCGGTGTAGGGCCTCGATGCCGCGGTGCGGGCGACGGCGTCCGTGACCAGGTCGATCTGGGGCTTCTGGTCGGCCAGCTCGCCGTACCAGATCTCGATGACGCCGTCGTCGCGGGTCATCGTCACCTCGACCTTGCGGTTGGCGTCGATGCGCCAGAAGCCGTGCTCGGACTCCAGCGGGCGGACCTTGTTGCCGTCGTTGTCCAGCACCCAGGTGTGGGACTGGTACTCCAGGAAGTCCCGGCCGTCGTGGGTGAAGGAGACCTCCTGGCCGAAGTTGCACTTCTCGGCACCGGGGAAGTCGTGCACGCCCGCGCCGGCCCAGTCACCCAGCAGGAAGACGAGGGGGACGAGGTCCTTGTGCAGGTCGGACGGGATCTCGATCATGAGCGGTACTTCCTGGCGTCGGTGATCAGCGCTGGCCCTGGTACAGCTTCTTCACGGTCAGACCGGCGAAGGCGAGAACGCCGACGCAGACCAGGACCAGCAGGGCTTCGAAGAAGATCTCCACGGGGTGCTCCTTGAGCGGGGGGCATAAACAGGGCCGGCCTCAGCTTACGCGGCCCGCCCCGCCTCTTCTCGCCGGACTCCGTCCAGGAAGGCGGCCCACGCGGGGGCGGCGAAGAGGAGGGCTCCGCGGGCGGGGTCCTTGCTGTCCCGGACCGGGACCAGGGAGGGGAGGCCCGCGGCGACCTCTACGCAGTTGCCGCCGTCCGGGTTGCTGTAGCTGCTCTTGCGCCAGGTGATCGTGCTCAGATCGATGGCTCGCATGGCGCTTCCTCCAGCATCCGCTCGATGAACTCCCGCGACGCCCCCGGTGACAGGGCCATATCGCGCACCCGATCGTATCGGAGCTGGAGCAGATCAACGGCCTGTGTTTCTTGCACCAGTTCGCCTGAGTAGCCGGTCTCCACCCAAGCCACGGTCCGGCCGCTGGTGCCGCGCAGGAACATGGCGTCGGTATTGGGCAGCCCGTGCAGCCCGGCCGCCAGCAGTTGCACCTGGACGATGACGTTGGCACGGCCTCCCATCACCAGGAGATGACGTAACTGCGCCTGCCACTCGGCGGGCGTGCTCATCGGGCTGCGCAGCGCTGCCTCGGAGAGCAGGGCCCGGAACTGTGGCCCGCCCTCGGCCAGCAGTGGCTCCCGGCGACCCATGCGCGCCGCCACCTGCTTGTCCAGCTCCACACCCGTCAGTCCGCCCTGGCTGAGCAGCTCCGCCGCGTACTCCGGCGTCTGGAGCAGGCCCGGCACGACGCTCGGCGAGTACTGCCACATACTCACCGCCTCGGCCTCAAGGACCATGTACCGCCGGTACCGCTCCTTGAACTGCGTGGGATCCGCCACCGCCAGCTCCCACAGCGTGAGCAGCATTCCGCCCGTGCCGTAGTACTGGTCCAGCGCCTCCACGATCTCCGGGCCGCCCAGCGTGTGGCCGTGCTCCATCTTCCCGAACTGGGACGCGTCCCAGCCCACCACCTCCGCGACGCCCCGCAGGGACACGCCCCGCCCGTTGCGCAGCAGCCGCAGCTCCTCCGCGAACCGCGCCCTCGGCTCCTGACTGCGACCCGTGATCGCCCTCCGCTGCGGCACCGCACCCCTCCCGGCTGTGGAATTTGTGGAATTTGGAGCGCCCCTTGTGGCACTAGCGGCCGTTCCGGGCTTGGCGACCCCCGCCGTGGGTCATGCTCGTACTGCCCACCACTACGCAGAGTAGGGCAACTGTCGCATTCCGTACAGACGTTGACGTAAGGGAGCGGACCCGTGAGAACAGAACCGGCCACCTACGAGCCCGGCACCGTGCTCTACGACACCGCCGCCGCGAAGGTCGGTGAGTACCGGGGCCGCAGCGGGGCGCGCGTGCTGCTCCGACCGCTCGGCGGCGGCCGGGAGTGGGAGGCGGAGCCGCCCGTACTGCGCCCGGCGACCGACCGCGAGCGCCTCGGGGCGAGCCTGCGCGCCGCGAACGACCGCACCCTCGCCACGCCCCCGGCCCCTGCCGAGCTGGAGCGGCCGCCGCTGCCGGTGCCGGGCTGCGAGGCCTGTGCCTGGCTGGCCGACCGGCGGGAGACCGCACGGGCGGCGTTCGACCACAGCGCGGTGTCGGACGCGAACGTCCTGCTGCGCCAGCACCAGCGCAAGGAGCACGAGGGATGACGTACGACGGCGGACTGCCCTACGAGGAGTGCCGGCGGGCCCAGCGGCTCGCGCCCCGGCGGGACCGCGCTCCCCTCTCTCCCGGCTTCGCGATGCCGCCCTTCCATCCGGGTCACCCGCCGAGGCCCGCGCCGAAGCACAAGGCCCGGTCCCGGCGGCGGGCCAGGCCGGCCGGTGCCACCGTCAGCGGCCTGCTGACCGTCCTGTGCGTCGCGACGCTGCTGGTGACGATCACCTTCGCGGTGTGACGCCGAGCGCACGGGCCCCGCGGGGCCCGCCCGGCGGATCAGTGCAGCAGTTGGCTCTGCAAAACGACGGTCTGCTGGAAGGGCACCACCCGGGCGCCGCCCTTACGGCTCTGAAGGACGACGGCCAGCACGTCACCGACGCCGAGGTAGGCCTGGCGTACCTGTTCGGCGCCGTACGGCTCGGGCTCGACGTAGAAGCTGTACCTGACGTCGTCGAACCGGGCCTTGTCCGGAAGCCTCTCGTCGGGGAAGGTCTCGCCGGACACGGACAGGTCCTCGCCCCGCACCGCGAAGGCCGGGTCGAGGGCGGGCGCCATACGGACGGCCTGGAGTTCGTCCACAACGGCCGCGGTGTCGAAGTGCAGCAGGTAGATCCGCGTCCGGGTGCCGTCCGGCGTGGTCCAGCCGCGGGCGGCGATGTGCCGCAGTCCCGTGTCGACCAGCGTCCGCCGCAGGGAGTCCCGGTCCGCCTCCACCTGGTACTCCCGGAGGAAGACGTCGGTGGGCAGCCAGCCGTCCTTTCCGCGCAGCGCCTTGTCCGCCTTCGCGCCCTCGGGGGCCGGCAGGACCAGGTCGCGCAGGTCGGCGTAGTGGGCGCCCGCCGTGTTCTCCTCGGCGAACGGTCCCGGGCTGCCGGACGGCAGCGGTGCGGCGGTGAGCGCCGGGTAGTCCCACCGTCCGTCCGAGTCGGTCGCCAGGCCGGGCATGTCCGTGCGCTCCACGCGGGTGACGCCGTACGCCGTCGCCGACCCGACGACCGCGAACACGGCGACGGCCGCGCTCCAGCGCAGCACGGCGCGCAGCACGCGGCGGTCCCGCTTCTCCGGCGCCGGCGCCGGCTCCGGCTCCGTGGCCGGGGGCGTGGGCGGCGGGGTGTCCGGCACCGGCGGGAGGGCGGGCGCCGGCGGGGCGGTCTGCTCGGTCATACGGACTCCCCGGGATCGGCGATGCGGTCGAGCTGTTCGGTCACCAGCTCGGTGAAGCTCTCGGTGTCGAGCGGTCGCACGCTGTCGGCGGTGACGGTGACCAGCACGTCTCCCTCGTGGGCGGCGCAGAACACCATGTCGAGTTCCTGGTCGGACTCCGCGGACAGACGGAAGCACCTGGCGTCCTTGTGACCCTTGATGCGCGGGCCCTCGCGGAAGACGTCCATCGCCGCGAAGAACTCGTTCTGACGCGTCGCCATGTCACGGACCGCCGACCGGTTCCCCATCCGCGAGAGCACGATCGACACCGTGGCCGTGCCCGTCTGCCCGTCGTCGGTGAAGTGGCCGCCACCGGCGTAGTTCCGCATCGCCATGCCGGTGATGTGCCGGCGGTCGATCGCCTTCTCCAGCTCCTTGCGCTCGGAGCGGGGCAGGCCGGTCAGCGACTCCTTGCGCAGGGCGGTGGCCTGGGCGCCGCTCAGCGTGGCGTCCGAGCCGAACTCCCCGAGGTCCGGGCCGCGCGACCAGGCGTCGCTCCGGTACGGCACGAGGGCCTTGGCCAGGCCGGCGGCTCCGGCCGCCGGGGCCGGTGCCTGTTCCGCCTTCTTCTCCGGCGCGGCCTTGGGGAGCGCCAGGGCGGGGGCGCCCGGGCCGCGGTCGGCGTCCCTCACGGTCACAGCGGTGTACCCGGCGCCCACGACGGTGACGGCCGCCAGCACGAGCGCGCTGCCGACCACCGCGAGACGCCGGCCACGCCCGGGCCGCGCGTCGACCGCGTCAACCGCGTCGGGCTCCACGGGCGTATCGGCCTCGTTCGGACCGGTGGAGTCGCCGGGCTCGGGGACGGGATGCGGTGGCTCGGGGGCGGCGGGGGCCGGGAGCGCCGGCTCGCCGTTCCGGTTCTCGTTCACAGGCGCTCCATCTGCCGCTCGGCCAGGTCCAGGATCGTCTTCTTGCTGATCCGCTTGTCGCCGTTGATCCAGATCTCCATGACCACGTCACCCCGCCGGGCGTGCGCCTCCGCGGAGTACATCGGCGGCTCTCCCGCCTCGCTGGTGGGCAGCCCGTGGACGTACGCCCGCCCGTCCCCGGTCCCCGGGACGGGCCAGCTGTCGGTGTCCTCCTCCGCCGCCGCCCAGTACTTCGACCCGGCGATCTTCTCCCCCGCCACCAGAACCTCCTCCTGGCGGAACTGGATCAACCGGATGCTCACCACGTAGGAGCCTTCGACGTACCAACCGCCGACGGCCGCCCGGCGGAACTCGTCCTGGAGCAGCGCGTCGAACTGCTCGCCCGGATGCTGATAGGTCTCCGCGTACATGGCGAGGTCCATCCAGCCGTCCTCGCCCTCCGGCCACTCGAGGGCCTCGGCGTCACGCGGCTTCTCCAGCAGCAGGTCGCGCAGGTCGCCGTCGGTCCGCACCCTGCGGTCCTGTGCGGCGGGCAGCCGCTGCGGCACCTCGCCCTTGCCGGGCGCGGCCAGGGGCCGGGCCAACGACGGCAGCTCCGTCGGTTCCCGGTCGGCCTGCACGAGGTAGCCGGCGCAGACGCCGGCGACCAGCCCGAGTACGGCGGCGGTGCAGATGAGCGCGGTGGTGCGGCCGCGCCGACGCGGCCGTGGCGCCGGCACCGTCCCGGCGGCCGGCGCCGGGCCCTCCGTTCGCGGTTCCGTCTCCGGTACCGGTTCCCTTTCCGGCTCCGGCCCCGGTTCCGTTTCCGGTTCCGTTTCCGGCTCCGTTTCCGGTTCCGTTTTCTCTTCCAAGACGTCCCCCCACAGAACGTGCATGACGCATTCGATCAAACGTGCGCACAGGAGACCCGCAGCCCGGCACCGGGGTTGTGGCGGCGTTGATTACGATTCGGCCATGGCCAAGAAACTCGTGATCAAGGTGACGGCGGGGGCGGACGCGCCCGAACGGTGCTCGCAGGCGTTCACCGTGGCGGCGGTGGCGGTGGCCAGCGGGGTCGACGTGTCGCTGTGGCTGACCGGGGAGTCCGCGTGGTTCGCGGTGCCGGGGCGCGCGGCCGAGTTCGAGCTGCCGCACGCCGCGCCGCTGCCCGACCTGCTGGACTCGCTGCTGGCGGGCGGCCGGGTGACGCTGTGCACCCAGTGCGCGGCCCGGCGCGACCTCACCGAGAAGGACGTCATCGAGGGCGTGCGCATCGCGGGGGCACAGGTCTTCGTGCAGGAGGCACTGGCCGACGACACGCAGGCCCTCGTCTACTGACGTCGCTGACGGCACTGACTGCGCCGACGGCACTGACCTCGCTGACGGCGGCGGCGCTCACTGCCCCATGACGTACGCCACGGTCGGCCCGGTGGTCCAGCCGCCGTCCACCGCGAGTTCGGCGCCGGTGACGTAGGACGCGGCGTCCGAGAGCAGGAAGACGACCGCGCCGGCGATCTCGTCGGCCTCGCCGACCCGGCCCATGGGCGTGTTGGGGTACTTGCCCTCGCCCCGCTCGATGCCGGTGGCCGCGGTCATCGGGGTGTACGTCATCCCCGGGTGCACGGAGTTCACGCGCACGCGGGCGGTGCCCCACTCCACGGCGCCGATCTTCGTGAGCCCGCGTACGCCCCACTTGGAGGCGCCGTAGCCGGCCGTGAGGGCGAGGCCCATCAGGCCGGCCGCGGACGAGATGTTGACGATCGATCCGCCGCCGGCCTCCCGCAGCGCGGGGACCACGGTCTTCATGCCGATGAAGACGCCGGTGAGGTTGACGTCGAGGACCGCGCGGAAGCGCTCGACGGACTCCGACTCCAGCGGCGTACCGGTCGAGATCCCGGCGTTGTTCACCAGGCCGTGCAGCGCGCCGAACTCGGTGACGGCGAAGTCGGCGACCCGCCGCCAGTCCTCCTCGGAGGTCACGTCGTGGTGCAGGAAGCGGGCGCGGTCGCCGAGTTCGCGGGCGGCGTTCTCGCCCTCGTCGTCCAGCACGTCGGTGATCAGGACGTGCGCCCCGGCGGCGACCGCCTGCCTCGCGGCTTCCGCGCCGAGGCCTCGGGCGCCGCCGGTGATGATCACGTTCTTGCCGGTCAGGTCGTGCATGGTGCGTGTTCTCCTTTCTGGGATTCCGGGGGCGGGCGCCCTCAGAAGTGGGTGCCGCCGTCGACGCGGACCTCGGTGCCCGTGATGAACCGGCCGTCCTCCGAGGCCAGCATCGCGACGACCGACGCCACCGTCTCCGGACCGGCGAAACCCCGGCCGAGGGCGGGGGAGAGCTTCGCGAACAGGGCCATGTCGGCGTCCTCGGGCAGCCCGGGACCGACGCTCTGCCCGCTGACCCCGCTGCCGTCCGTCATGCCCGAGGAGATGGAGCCGGGCTGGACGGCGGTGAAGCGGATGCCGCGTCCCGCGTACTCGGCGGCCAGGGCGTGGGTCATGGACTGGATGCCGCCCTTGCTCGCCGCGTAGGCCGCCATGTACGGGTGCGCGAACACCGCCGAGGTCGAGCTGAAGTTGACCACCGCCGCGTCCCGGCCCTCCAGCAGCGCGGGGATCGCCTCGCGGATCACCAGGAAGGTGCCGACGAGGTTCACCGTCAGGACCCGGGTGAAGTCCGCGAGGCTGGTCTCCGTGGTGTGCGAGGAGCGCAGGATGCCGGCCGCGTTGACCAGGACGTCGAGGCCGCCCAGCGCGTCCGTCGCGGCGCGGACCCCCTCGCGCACCGAGGTCTCGTCGGCGATGTCGACGACGAGCGTGGTGAGCCGGTCCGCGTGGGCCCCGGCCTGCTCCGCGGTGTCCTTCAGGCCCGGCTCGCTGACGTCCGCCGCGACGACGGTGCCGCCCTCGGCGAGGAGACGCAGCACGGTGGCCTGGCCTATGCCCGAGCCGCCGCCGGTGACCAGGGCGCGACGGCCTTCGTAACGGTTCAAGTAGTTCATGCCCGTCACCGTACGCCTAGGTGGCACGTTTTGCCACGACGTCACGCCATGCCGCTGGGTGGTCGCAGGCCGTACGCTTCTCGGGTGAGCACCGAGCCGCCACCGCCCCCGACGCTGACCGAGCGCCGCAAGGCCGCCACCCAGCTCGACATCGCGCATGCGGCGGCCGAGCTCTTCGCCACCCAGGGCCCGGAGGTCACGACGGCCGAGGAGATCGCCCGGCGGGCGGGGGTCGCGCTGCGGACCTTCTACCGGTACTTCCGCTCCAAGCAGGACGCCGTCGGCCCCCTTCTCACGGACGGCGCCGACCGCTGGCGGGCGCTGCTCGCCGAGGCGCCGCCGGGCAGCGCGCTCGGTCCCGCCCTGCGCGGTGCCGTCGAGCAGGCGCTGGCGACGCCGGATCCGCAGGCCGTCGAGGCGCTGCTGCGCACCCGGGGGCTGCTGCGCGCCGCCGCGGACGATCCCGCGCTGCGGGCGGTCTGGTACCGCGTGAACCAGGAGTCGGAGGAGCTGCTCGTTCCGGTGATCGCCCGGCTGGCGGACGGCCGCCGGGACCCGCTGGAGGTGCGGCTGGTCGCCGCCGCGGCCACCGACGCCATCCGGATCGCCCTGGAGACCTGGTCCGGCACCGAGGCCGCGACCGAGGGCCCCGACTCCCCCGCCGACCTGGCGGTGCGCTGCCTGCACAGCCTCCTCGGCGCCGGGGACGACACCCGTTAACGGCGCTCGGCGGCAGCGGCGCTTCTCGTCAGGGGCACCACTTCTCGTCGGTGGCGTTT
Organism: Streptomyces sp. CS113; assembly: GCF_002188365.1. Taxonomy (NCBI): domain Bacteria; kingdom Bacillati; phylum Actinomycetota; class Actinomycetes; order Kitasatosporales; family Streptomycetaceae; genus Streptomyces; species Streptomyces sp. CS113. Next base: position 4,675,036 of record NZ_KZ195574.1, on the reverse strand, counting down.
CTCGTCGGTGGCGTTTCTCGTCAGGGGCGTTTCTTGCCGTCCAGTTCGTCCCACCACTCGTCGGACTGGGCGTCGCCCGACGGGTCGTCCCACCAGCGGTCGTCCGGGCCGCGCCGGTTGGCGACCATCGCGGCCACCGGGGGGATGAGCATGGTGAACACGCACAGGCCGACGGCCGCCGGGACGGACCAGAGGCGCACGACTCCCCAGGCCAGGACGAAGAGGACGATGCAGGTCCCCATCATGGCGAAGTAGACGTGCCGCCGCCGCGCGTACATGTCTCCAGCGTAGGTCCGGACCGCCCGTCCGGACACGCCGAAGGGGCCGCACCCCAGGCGTCCAACCCGGTGGGTGCGGCCCCTTCGGCCGTTGCCGCCGTCAGACGGCGATCGCGATCTCCGCAAGACCGCCCTGCTGGGCGACGACCGTGCGGTCGGCGGTGCCGCCCGGAACGAGTGCGCGTACGGTCCAGGTGCCCTCGGCCGCGTAGAAGCGGAACTGGCCCGTCGCGGAGGTCGGGACCTCCGCCGTGAACTCGCCGGTGGCGTCCAGCAGACGGACGTAGCCCGTCACCGGCTCGCCGTCGCGGGTCACCTGACCCTGGATGGTGGTCTCACCGGGCTTGATCGTCGAGGCGTCGGGGCCGCCGGCCTTCGCTCCGCACATGTCGTACTCCTGAGGGGTTGAGAGGGGGCGGGCTTACTTGTTGGCGCCGAGCTCGATCGGCACGCCGACCAGGGAGCCGTACTCGGTCCAGGAGCCGTCGTAGTTCTTGACGTTCTCCACGCCCAGCAGCTCGTGCAGGACGAACCAGGTCAGGGCCGAGCGCTCACCGATGCGGCAGTAGGCGATGGTGTCCTTCGCCAGGTCGACCTGCTCGTCGGTGTAGAGCTGCTTCAGCTCGTCGTCCGACTTGAAGGTGCCGTCGTCGTTGGCGTTCTTCGACCACGGGATGTTGCGGGCGGACGGGACGTGGCCCGGACGCTGCGACTGCTCCTGCGGGAGGTGGGCCGGGGCGAGCAGCTTGCCGGAGAACTCGTCGGGCGAACGGACGTCGACCAGATTCTGCGCGCCGATCGCCTTGACGACGTCGTCGCGGAAGGCGCGGATCGCGGTGTTCTGCGGCTTGGCCTTGTAGTCGGTGGCGGCGCGCTGCGGCACCTCGTCGCCGGGGACCAGCTCGCGGGCGTCCAGCTCCCACTTCTTGCGGCCGCCGTCGAGGAGCTTGACGTTCTCGTGGCCGTAGAGCTTGAAGTACCAGTAGGCGTACGACGCGAACCAGTTGTTGTTGCCGCCGTAGAGGACCACCAGCGTGTCGTTGGCGATGCCCTTGGCCGACAGGAGCTTCTCGAAGCCCTCCTGGTCGACGAAGTCGCGGCGGACCGGGTCCTGGAGGTCCTGGGTCCAGTCGATCCGGATCGCGTTCTTGATGTGGTTCTTCTCGTAGGCGGACGTGTCCTCGTCCACCTCGACGATCGCGATGTCGGTGTCGTCCAGGTGGTCCTGAAGCCAGTCGGCGTCGACCAGGACGTCGCTGCGGCTCATGTTTTCTCCTCCGGGGCAGGTGCGGCGGGGCGTGCGGTGGGAGTGGGTGCGCGCTCGGGCCGTGCCGCGGTGCGCGCGGGTGGCCACGACGGAGCGGGGCGAGGATGAGGGGGGACACGGACGGCGGCGTCGCCGTCCGCCTCAGGAGGTGCGACAGAGCATGGCGGCAACGCGGCACAGGTCCACTGCCCGCCGCTTCGTGAGGTCCGCCTGTCGCTTCATGAGTCCCGATCGTAGGGATCGAGAGCGGGTCATGTCACCGATGTGTCGCATGATGAGACACGATCGTCCGGAATGTGGGATCCAATGGCTCTCCCGTCCGGCACGGAGGGTCGCCGGGGTGGGGACGGGGCGGGGGCGGGTGTCCACGCATCTGCGGTACGGACAGCGTCGTCTCACGTGTCGGACGTCGACCGTCCCGGCCCCGGCCCCGGGTGGCACCGGCCTTCGTCCTACCCGGCCAGCTTGACGTTCGAACCCTTCACCGTGATCTCGACGCCGTCCTTCGCCGCCTCGACCTTGTCGAGCTTGATGCCGCCCGGCAGCTCGTCGATGGTCTGCTGGAAGTCCGTGATGGCGCGGATCCGGGACTCGGCGAGCTGCCTGCCGCCGATCTCCGGCAGGCCGTCGGCGACGACCTCGACGTCGTCGTCCTTGACCTTGACCGAGCTGAGCACCTCGACCGGCTCGGGCACCTCGACCCCGAGGACCGTGGCCTGGAGCGTCACCTTGATCTTCCCGTTGCCGCCGTCGGAGAGGCCGATGACCTTGGCGTCGATGCCGGGCGCGATCTCCGTGGGCTCGGACGTGGTGGCCTTCATCAGTTCGTCGTAGCCGACGGTCGCGGTGCCGGTGGCGGTGGCCGCGGTGGCGGAGCTGTAGTCGCCGGAGAACTCGACGCCCTTCATGTGCGCGCGCAGGTGGGCGATGCGGATCTTCTCGCTCGCGTTGCCGGTGGACGCCTCGTAGTCGTCGATGCCGATCTCCACGTCGTCCAGTTCACCGCCGGCGACCTGGGTGAGGAAGGGGAAGCCGTTGATGGAGACGTCCGGCGTCGCGGCCAGGTTCTCGGTGCTGCGCAGCTTGTCCGCCGCCTCGTCCTCGGCGAAGTTGACGGCGACACGGTCGGCGATCACGAAGAGGCCGCCCAGGATCACGACGACGATCAACAGTATTCGCAGTGCGCGCATGCGGTGTTTCCCCAACCCTGGACGCTCGGCGGCGGCGGACCCGACGACCGGCGGCCGTCCAGCGCGAGCGTAACGCGGGCCGGTGGCACCCCCCGGGTTTTGTCGAACAGCTGTGACAGGGGGTGCCGGCACCCGTGACAGGGGGCGCCGCCGGGCTCAGGCCAGGGCCCGGCCCAGCAGGTACACGGCCGGGGCCGCCGCCGCCAGCGGCAGGGCCACGCCCGCCGTGAAGTGGACGAAGCGGGAGGGGTAGTCGTAGGCCGCCACCCGCAGGCCGATCAGCGCACAGACCGCCGCACCCGCGCCGAGCAGCGCACCCGACGCCCCGAAGTCCGTCACCGAGCCGACCGCGATCCCCGCCCCGGCCGCCGCGAGCAGCGCGACGACCACGGACGCCGGGGTCGGCAGCGGCAGCGCACGGGCCACGGCGGCCACGGCCACCGCGATCCCGCCGACCGTCACCGCGTCCGCGTCGGCGGCGAGGTACCCGCCCGCGACGACGGCCAGGGCCGCCGCCGCGATGGTCGCCATCAGGCCGTACATCCGCTCGTCCGGGTCGGCGTGCGAGCGCAGTTGCAGGACCAGGGAGAGCAGCACCCACACCCCGAGCGTGCCGAGGATCGCCGCCGGGGAGCGGTCCGACACCAGCAGCGCCGCGTCGGCGGCGAGCGCGCCCAGGAAGCCCAGCGCGATGCCCTGCCGGGCGGGCCACATGCCGTTCAGCCGGAACCAGCCCGCCGCGGTGACGGCCTGGAGGACGACGAGCGGGACGAGCAGGGCGTACGTGCCGAGCGCCGCCGCGCCGGACAGCAGCAGCCCGAGCAGCGCGGTGAGCCCGGCCGGCTGCATGCCCGGGTCGATGATCGGCGACCGCCCCTCGGCGCGGGCCCGCTGCGCGTCCGTGATCCGCGTGTTCCCGGCCACGGTCGCCGGACCGTAGCCGGGGTCGTCGGAGGCGGAGGCGGACGGGGAGGCGGCGGGGGACGGGGAGGCGGAGGAGGCCGCGGGCACGGGGGCCGGGGGCGGCTCGTACGGCTGCGGCTGCGGCTGGGGCGCGTACGCCTGCGGCTGGTACGGCTGCGGCTGCCCGTAGCCCTGCGACGGGTACGGGTATGGGTCCGAGTACGGCTCAGGCTGGGGCTGTGACTGGGGCTGTGGCTGGGCGTGCGGCGGCAGGTACGCCGTCTCCTCCGCGGAGACCGGCGGCTGCACCTGCGTCTCCCAGGTCTGCCCCTGCCACTGCTGCGTGTACGGGTCCGCGTTCGGATCCGGCTGCTCCCCGTAGCCCTGGTACGACTGGTACGGCTGCTGCCCTGGCCACGCCTGCGCGTCGTGTCCCTCGTACGGCTGCTGCCCGTACGGCTGCTGCGGCTGGTCGGTCATCGCTCACCCTCCTGCGAACGGCGGGAGCACCTCGACCGTGCCGCCGTCGGCCAGCCGTACCGTCTCATGCCCGCGGGTGCCCACGGGGTCGCCGTCGACGAGGAACGAGCAGCGCAGCAGCACGCGCGTGAGTTCGCCGGGGTGGCGCTCGCGGACCGCGCCGAGCGCGTCGGCGAGCGTCGCCGCGTCGTACGGCTCCTCGGCCACCCCCGCGGCGGCCTTCGCGGCGGCCCAGTAGCGCACCGTGACCTTTGCCATCTGGTTCCTTCGTCGTCGGCGATGAACAACGTCAGGCTAGCCCGCCCGGGCCACCGCCCAGTCGCCGATGCGGTCCAGCAGATCCTCGCCGGAGGCGTTCTCGGCGTGGCCCATGCCGGGCTCCAGCCAGAGTTCGCCGTGGTCACCGGCGGCCTCGGCCAGCATCCGGGGGTGGTCGAGGGGGAAGTAGCCGTCCCGGTCGCCGTGCACCACGAGCAGCGGCCTCGGCGCGATCCGGGGCACCGCCTCCACCGGCGACAGCGGCACCGGGTCCCAGTCGCGGTGGTGGATCCGGGTGCGCAGGCCGTAGCGGCCCACCAGGCGCCCGGCGGGGCGCATCACCAGCCAGTGCAGCCGGCGCATGGGCGCCGTGCCCCGGTAGTACCAGCGGGCGGGGGAGCTGACCGACACGACGGCGTCCGTGCCCGCCCCGTCGTCGGCGGCGTACAGCGCGGCGTGCCGCAGGACCACCGAGCCGCCCATGGAGAAGCCGACGGTCACCACGCGCGCGTGCCCGAAGCCGCGCGCCCACTCGACCGCCGCGGCCAGGTCGAGCACCTCGCGGTCGCCGACGGTGGACCGCCCGCCGGACGCGCCGTGGCCCCGGAAGGAGAACGTGACCACGGCGCCGTGCCGCGCGAACGCCTCCGCGATCCGCCGCACGTGCGGCCGGTCGGCGTCGCCCGTGAACCCGTGCGCGACGACGAACACCAGGTCAGAGGGGTCACGTCCGGTCGGTCCCGGCTCGTACACGGCGTCGATGGAGACGCCGTCGGCCGTACGGAGGAAGGTGCGCGCGGGTGTGCGGCGCGGCGCTCCCCGGGGCGTCTCGGGATGCGGACGATTGGCTGGACCACGGGTGGAACGCGCCACATGACCCGGCGGTCGGTTGCTCATGTCGGCTATTCTGCTGGGCAGAGGACTCGGGCAACGTAGCCCCCGGGTCCTTTCGTGCTTTCGGGAGCGATGCCGGGCGGGCGCCCGGCGTTCACCTCCCGGACGCCACCAGTAAGAAGCAGTGCCGCAAACGTCCTCGCAGGGACCCAGGAGGAACCAGACGTTATGGGCGAGCGAACCGGGCACGACCACAAACCGTCCCAGGCAGGTGGGGCGCGATGAGTTCTCTGCTGCTCCTGACCAACGCCCTCCAGCCGTCGACGGAGGTGCTCCCCGCCCTCGGCCTGCTGCTGCACAACGTGCGCGTCGCCCCCGCCGAGGGCCCCGCCCTCGTCGACACCCCCGGCGCCGACGTCATCCTCGTCGACGGCCGCCGCGACCTCCCCCAGATCCGCAGCCTGTGCCAGCTGCTGCGCTCCACGGGCCTCAGCTGTCCGCTGGTCCTCATCGTCACCGAGGGCGGGCTCGCCGCCGTCACCGCCGACTGGGGCATCGACGACGTACTGCTCGACACCGCCGGTCCGGCGGAGGTCGAGGCGCGGCTGCGGCTGGCCACGGGACGCCAGCAGCTCGGCGGCGACGACTCCCCCATGGAGATCCGCAACGGCGACCTGTCGGTGGACGAGGCGACGTACTCCGCGAAGCTGAAGGGCCGGGTCCTGGACCTGACCTTCAAGGAGTTCGAGCTGCTGAAGTACCTCGCCCAGCACCCGGGCCGCGTGTTCACCCGCGCGCAGCTGCTCCAGGAGGTGTGGGGCTACGACTACTTCGGCGGCACCCGCACGGTCGACGTGCACGTACGGCGGCTGCGCGCCAAGCTCGGCCCCGAGCACGAGTCGCTGATCGGCACCGTCCGCAACGTGGGCTACCGCTTCGTGACGCCGGAGAAGCCCGAGAAGGGCGAGAAAGCCGAGAAGGCCGAGAGGACCGAGAAGGCGGAGAAGGCAGAGGCGCCCGGACAGGCGGCCGCCGAGACGGACGAGGCGGCGGGCGCAAGGTCATCCAAGGTGTGATACTCCCTGCCCGGAGCGGGTCCATCCGCGTAGACTCCGCGCGTGGCCAAGGTGACTCGGGATGATGTGGCGCGACTGGCGGGGACTTCCACCGCCGTCGTCAGCTACGTCATCAACAACGGACCCCGGCCGGTCGCCCCGGCCACGCGCGAGCGTGTCCTCGCCGCGATCAAGGAACTGGGGTACCGCCCGGACCGGGTCGCCCAGGCGATGGCATCGCGGCGCACGGACCTCATAGGCCTGATCGTGCCGGACGCGCGCCAGCCGTTCTTCGCGGAGATGGCACACGCGGTCGAGTGGGCCGCCTCCGAGCGCGGCAAAATGGTGCTCGTCGGCAACAGCGACTACGTCGGCGAGCGCGAGGTCCACTACCTGCGCGCCTTCCTCGGTATGCGGGTCTCCGGCCTGATCCTGGTCAGCCACGCGCTGAACGACAACGCCGCCGCCGAGATCGACGCCTGGGACGCCCGGGTGGTCCTGCTGCACGAGCGCCCCGAGGCCATCGACGACGTCGCCGTCGTCACCGACGACCTGGGCGGCGCCCAGCTCGCCGTACGCCATCTGCTGGAGCACGGGTACGCGTACGTCGCCTGCATGGGCGGCACCGCCGAGACCCCGTCCGTCGGCGACCCGGTCTCCGACCACGTCGAGGGCTGGAAGCGCGCCATGAAGGAGGCCGGTCTCTCCACCGAGGGCCGGCTCTTCGAGGCGCCGTACAACCGCTACGACGCGTACCGCGTGGGCCTGGAGCTGCTCTCCGGGCCGCAGCGCCCGCCCGCGATCTTCTGCTCCACCGACGACCAGGCGATCGGCCTGCTGCGCGCGGCCCGCGAGCTGCGCATCGACGTCCCCGGCGAACTGGCGGTGGCCGGGTTCGACGACATCAAGGAGGCGGACCTCGCCGATCCGCCGCTGACCACGGTCGCCTCGGACCGGTCGGCGATGGCGCGCGCCGCCGTGGACCTGGTCCTGGACGACGGCCTGCGGGTGGCGGGCTCCCGCCGCGAGCGGCTGAAGGTGTTCCCGTCGCAGCTGGTGGTACGGCAGTCCTGCGGCTGCGCGTAGTCGCTCCGCCGAGGCCTTTATATCGGGCATACGAGGTTCTGCCGGGCTTCTCAGGCAGCACTCAGGCCGCTCTCATACGGGGGCGGGAAGCTCATGAACATGACCGAGAGCCTCCGCCACAACGGCGAGTACGAGCACGCGAACCCGTACCAGGGAACCCCCCAGCACGCCTCCTCTCCCGTCAGCCCGGAGTGGCCGCCCCCGCCGGCGCAGCCGCCCGGGAACCACACCGCGCAGCCCCTGCCCGAGCCGCCGCACACCGGACGCCCGGCCCGGCGGCGCGGCCCCGCCGCCCTGCTGGTGGCCGTGGCGATCGTCGCGGCGGCCGTCGGCGGCGGCACGGCGTACGGCATCCAGGAGCTGACCGGCAGCGACACCGTCGCCTCCAGCTCGACCAGCACCAACGTGGTGCCCTCCAGCCAGAAGGGCACGGTCTCCGGCGTCGCGAAGGCGGTCAGCCCGAGCATCGTCGAGATCAACGCCACCTCGAACGCCGGGTCCTCCACCGGCTCCGGCGTGATCATCACCGACGACGGCGAGATCATCACCAACAACCACGTCGTCGCCGGTGCCTCCTCCGTCAAGGTGACGACGAACGACGGCAAGCAGTACACCGCCGAGGTCGTCGGCACCGACAGCAAGAAGGACCTCGCGCTGATCAAGCTGGAGAACGCCTCCGGCCTGAAGGCCGCCACCCTCGGCGACTCCGACGGCATCGGGGTCGGCGACCAGGTCGTCGCCATCGGCTCCCCCGAGGGCCTGACCGGCACCGTGACCAGCGGCATCGTCTCCGCCCTCGACCGGGACGTGACCGTCTCGACGGACGAGGGCCAGCAGCAACAGCAGCAGCGGCAGGGCGGCCAGTGGCCGTTCGAGTTCGGCGGGCAGCAGTTCAACGGCGACACCGGCTCGTCCACGACGACGTACAAGGCGATCCAGACCGACGCCTCCCTCAACCCGGGCAACTCCGGCGGCGCGCTGATCGACATGAACGGCAACATCATCGGCATCAACTCCGCGATGTACTCGGCGACCGAGTCCTCCGCGAGCGCGGGCAGCGTGGGCCTCGGCTTCGCCATCCCGATCAACACGGTCAAGGCCGACCTGCCCGAGCTGCGGGCGGGCGCGAGCAACTGACGAGCCATTGACGAGCAGCCGAGCGGGCGCGAAGACGTGCGACGCTGAAGGCGTTGACACCCCGTACCCGTACCCGACCGCATCCGAGGACCCGAGCCCATGAGCCCCGCAGACGCCGACCGCGACCGCGAGATCCAGCGCATCCTGATCGTCGACGACGAGCCGGCGGTCCGCGAGGCCCTCCAGCGCAGCCTCGCCTTCGAGGGGTACGACACCGAGGTCGCCGTCGACGGCGCCGACGCGCTGGAGAAGGCGGCGGCCTACCGGCCCGACCTCGTCGTGCTGGACATCCAGATGCCCCGCATGGACGGCCTGACCGCCGCCCGCCGCATCCGCGGCGCGGGCGACCTGACGCCCATCCTCATGCTGACGGCCCGCGACACCGTCGGCGACCGGGTGACCGGCCTGGACGCGGGAGCGGACGACTACCTGGTCAAGCCCTTCGAGCTGGACGAGCTGTTCGCCCGCATCCGCGCGCTGCTGCGCCGCAGCTCCTACGCGGCGGCCGTGGAGGCCACCGCCGAGGACGACGACACGCTGGGCTTCGCCGACCTGACCATGGACCTGGCGACCCGGGAGGTCACGCGCGCCGGACGCCCGGTCGAGCTGACCCGCACGGAGTTCACCCTGCTCGAGATGTTCATGGCGCATCCGCGCCAGGTCCTCACCCGGGAGCAGATCCTGAAGGCCGTCTGGGGCTTCGACTTCGAACCGTCGTCGAACTCCCTCGACGTGTACGTCATGTACCTGCGCCGCAAGACCGAGGCGGGCGGCGAGCCGCGCCTGGTCCACACCGTCCGCGGCGTCGGCTACGTCCTGCGGCAGGGCGGCGCGGAGTGACCTCCCTCGCCCGCCGGATCCGCACCCTGCCCCTCCGGGCGCGGCTGTCCCTGCTGGTGGCGGCGGCGGTGGCGTTCGCGGTGGCGGCGGCGGCGGTCGCCTGCTGGTTCGTGGTCAAGAGCGTGCTGGTCAGCTCGCTGGACGAGGCCCTCAAGGCGAACCGCATGGACAGGAACCAGGTGAGCCAGTACCTCAACCTGCGCACCGGCCTGTGTGCCCACGACCCCGTCACACACGAACAGAACCCCTTTGGCTCGTCCGTGCAGCTGGTGGACCGGCAGGGCGGAAGCTGCCTCATCATCGGCACGGAGGAGGTCCCGCTCAGCGACGCCGACCATGCTGTGGCCGAGGGCGGGTCCTCCGACGCGCTGCACGACGCCACCGGGTCCGACGGCTCCCAGTACCGCGTCTTCACGTACACCGTGCCCGACCTGAGCGGCGTGGCCGTCTCCGCCGCCCGTCCGCTGAACGAGGTGAACAGCTCCCTGAGCAACCTCGCTCTCGTCCTCGTGGTCGTCGCCGGGGTGGGCGTCGTCGGGGCCGGCGCCGCCGGGCTGTGGGTGGCTCGCACCGGCCTGCGTCCCGTCGACGAACTCACCGAGGCCGTCGAACACGTCGCCCGCACCGAGGACCTCACCGTCCGCATCCCCGTCGAGGACGACAGCGACGACGAGATCGCGCGGCTGTCGCGGTCCTTCAACAGCATGACCTCGTCCCTGGCCAGCTCCCGCGACCTCCAGCAGCAGCTCATCGCCGACGCGGGCCACGAACTGCGCACCCCGCTCACCTCCCTGCGCACCAACATCGAGCTGCTCACCCGCAGCGAGGAGACGGGCCGCCCGATCCCGGAGGCCGACCGCAAGGCACTGCTCGCTTCGGTGAAGGCCCAGATGACGGAACTGGCCGCGCTCATCGGCGACCTCCAGGAACTCTCCCGCCCCGACACCGGCCAGCACGAGGGCCGCACCCGCATCCTCGCCTGGCACGACGTCGTCGAGTCGGCGCTGCGCCGCGCCCGGCTGCGCGGACCGGAGCTGGCGATCGACGCCGACGTCCACCCCTGGTACGTACGGGCGGAACCCGCCGCCCTGGAACGCGCGGTCGTCAACATCCTGGACAACGCGGTGAAGTTCAGCCCGGACGGCGGCACCCTCCACGTCCGCCTCGCCGACGGCGTCCTCACCGTCCGCGACCACGGCCCCGGCGTCTCCGCCGACGAACTCCCGCACGTCTTCGACCGCTTCTGGCGCTCCCCGAGCGCCCGCGCCCTGCCCGGCTCCGGCCTGGGCCTGTCCATCGTGGCGCGGACGGTGCAGCAGGCGGGCGGCACGGTGAGCCTGACCCCGGCCGACGGCGGTGGGACCACCGCCACGATCCGGCTGCCGGGGGCGCCGGTACCGCCGCCGGAGGGAGACCTCAGGCAGGCAGCCGGAGATCGATGACGAAGCCGATCTCGACGACCTGACCGGGCAGGGTCAGCTCGGTCACGCCCAGGACCGTGCCGGCCGGGCGGTGCCAGTAGCCGAAGTCGTCCTCGGCCGGCACATCGAACCGGAAGACGTCGTGGATGGTCATGGCTCGCCCTTCCGTCAGGTCCACTCTCTTGTGGTTACTCGGGAACCGTAGGAGAGTGAGGGATGAACTGGAAGAACGCACTTTTCGGTGACTGGGGTACCTGATGGTGACCAAGCAACTGCTCAACGGCCTGCCCGCGGACGCGGACCTGCGGCGCGCGGACTCGCTGGCGCGGGAGATCTTCTCGGACGTCGCCAACAAGTGGGCGCTCCTGATCATCGAGGCGCTCGGCGAGCGCACCCTGCGCTTCAGCGAGGTGCGCGCCGAGGTCGAGGGCGTCAGCCACAAGATGCTCACCCAGAACCTGCGGATGCTGGAGCGCAACGGCCTGGTCGACCGCACCGTGCATCCGACCGTGCCGCCGAAGGTCGAGTACACCCTCACCGAGCCGGGCCGCGCCCTGCGCGCCACGGTCGACGCGATCTGCGACTGGACCCAGCGCCACCTCGGCCACATCGAGGGAGCACGGGAGCGTTTCGACGCCTGAGCGGCGTCAGTGGAAGCCGAGCATGCCGGGGGCATCGATGTCGACGGTGAGGAACCCCGGGGGGTAGAGGTCCTCCCGGCCCGTCAGAATGATCGACATGCCCCCCGAGTCCAGATGCGGCGTCGCCACGTACAACGCGTGACACGTATCGGCGCCGCCCCAGCCGTCACGCACCATCCCGCCGACCGTTACGGCCGCGGTCTGGCCGAACGGATCAATGTGCAGCCCGGGAAGTGCCAGCAAGGAACTCCCGACGTTGGCCTGCCGCTCCTCCGCCTTCATGAGGCACAGCGCCGGGAGGTGCAGCCAGTCACCCGGCGTGTGCGCGACGTTGTCAGCAAGGCGGTGGAGTGCCTCGTGACCCTGCGCGAGGGCAAGGGCCGCGTCCGCGTCGAGAATGATCACGCGGCGTCCTCCCGGAGAGCCCGGGTCTTCTCCGCGGCCATCGCGTAGATGTTGGCCAGCACGTTCGGTCCGTCGTCGAACTCCTCGTCGCTGAGCGTGCAGCCGAGCCGTTCGCGCAGGACCGCGCGGGTGGCCGCCACCCGTTCCGCGATCTGCTCCGCCGTCGGCTGCTCCGAGGCCAGCTGCTCGACCAGCTGGCCGAGGGTCATGCCCCGCTCCTTGGCGACCTGCGCGAGGTGGTCGCGGGCCCGGCGCGACACCTGAATGGTCGTATTCTCTGCCATGGCCCCACCATACTCACGCCACAAAGCAGTGAACCGTTTCTGTCGCCGCCCGTCACCCGAAGGTGCTCACGCCGCACCCGCCGCTTGACTCCGGCCCCGTCCCCCGACGACAAGGGGCCCGGCACGCCCGCGGTCCCTCGACCGTCGGACGTGCCGGGCCCCTGCCCGGAGCAGCCGGCCGTCGCCTACTCCACGACCGTGATCCGGTCCGCCGCCGGGGGCGCGATCGGGGCCGTCGCCGAGGAGTTGGCCGTCAGGTACTGCTCGAAGGCCGCCAGGTCGTCCGCGCCGACGAGTTCGTTCGTGCCCTCGCCCAGCGTGGTGAAGCCGTCGCCGCCGCCCGCGAGGAAGCTGTTGGACGCGACGCGGTAGGTGGCGTTCTCGTCGATGGCAGCGCCGTTCAGCCGGATGGAGTCCGTGACGACGCGGTCCGCGCCCGACTTGGTCAGATCCAGGGTGTAGGTGAGGCCGGACGAGACCTGGAGGATCTTCGGGGCCGCCTCGTTCGGGCCGCTCACCTGCTCCTTGAGGACCTGGACGAGCTGGGCGCCCGTGTAGTCCTTGAGGTTCACCGTGTTGGCGAAGGGCTGCACCGTGAAGCCCTCGGCATAGGTGACGACACCGTCGCCCTCGGCGCCGGAGGCCGTGTAGGTGATCGGGGCGCGGATGCCGCCCGGGTTCATCAGCGCCAGGTCGGTCTCCGGGTCCTGCGCCTTGCCGTACGCGAACTGCGCGTCGGCGATCAGGTCGCCCAGCGGGGACTCGGTGCCGTCGCGGTTGATGTCGGCGGAGACGTAGCCGATGGCGCGGTTGCCGATCGGGGCGGCCAGGGCGCTCCACTTGCCGATCAGCCGGGTCATGTCGGGCGCCTTCGGAACGTCACGGGTGACGACGTGGTTCGCCGACTTCACCGACGTACGGGCGATGTCACCCGTGGCGCGGTCGTACGTCAGCGTGGTGTCCGTGTACAGGCGGCCGAAGGAGGAGGCCGAGGTGACCATGCGGGGGTTGCCCGCCGGGTCCGGGATCGTGCAGACGTACGCGTTGTGGGTGTGGCCGGTGACCAGTGCGTCGACCTGCGGGGTGATGTTCTTGGCGATGTCGACGATCGGGCCGGAGATGCCGTCGCCGGCGCCCGGCGAGTCGCAGTCGTAGTTGTAGGAGGACGAGGCGGGGAAGCCGCCCTCGTGGATGAGCGCGACGATCGACTTCACGCCCTGGCGCTGGAGCTCCTTGGCGTACTTGTTGATCGTCTCGACCTCGTCCTTGAACTTCAGGCCTTTCACGCCCTCCGCCGAGACGATGTCCGGGGTGCCCTCCAGGGTCACGCCGATGAAGCCGACCTTGACGCCCCGCTGCTTCCACACCCAGTAGGGCTTGAGGAGGGGCTTCCCGGTCTTCTCGTCCAGGACGTTGGCCGCCAGGTACGGGTAGTCGGCGCCCTTGAACTCCTTGTCCGTGTAACAGCCCTCGGTGGGGTGACAGCCGCCGTTCTGGAGCCGGGCCAGCTCCTTGGCGCCCTCGTCGAACTCGTGGTTGCCGACGCTCGTCACGTCCAGGTCGAGCTTGTTCAGCGCCTCGACGGTCGGCTCGTCGTGGAAGAGACCGGACAGCAGGGGGGAGGCGCCGACCATGTCGCCGCCCGCGGCGGTGATGGAGTACCGGTTGCCCTTGCGGGCCTCGCGCAGGTGGGTGGCCAGGTACTCCACGCCGCCCGCGTCGATCGTCTTCGTCGTGCCGTCCGGCTGGACCTCGGTGACCCGGCCGGAGGAACCGGCGGGCGGCTCCAGGTTGCCGTGCAGGTCGTTGAAGGAGAGGAGCTGGACGTCCTGGTAACGGCCCTGGCCGTGACCGTGGCCGGGTCCGTGGCCGCGGTCGTTCCCGCCCGCACTCGCCGAGGCAGGGAGCGTCGCCGCGGCGAGCGCCCCGGCGGTGACGACGGTGGCGGCGGCGACGAGGAGACGGCTCGTACGGCGTCTGCGACGCGGCTGGTGCGGCTGTGCTGTGACTGGCATGCGCCCCCCTGTGGGTGTGCGTGGCGCGAGCCGCTGAGGCGACGGCTCGTCGGCGCAGCAGCCTAGAGTCAACGCGCGTAGCGCGACAGGGGCTTCCGGGTTACAGCCTGGTTTAACTTCACCCCCTTCCTCCTCCCCGTCCGCTGCCGCCGCTTTGCGCCGCCCGCCCCTTACCCTCGTACTCATGACCAGCGACGACACCGTGCGGCCCGGCCGCCCCCGCTCGATCGAGACCCTCGCCGAACTCACGCCGGAGCAGACCGACGCCGTCCTCGCCCTGCTCACCGAGGCGGCCCGGAACGACGGGCAGCATGCCGTGTCCGAACAGGGGCGGCTGCAACTGCGCGGCCCCGCGCGGGAGGGCGTCGCACATCTTCTGCTCACCGTCGGCGACGGCGAACTCGTCGGCTACGCCCAGCTGGAGGGCACCGACCCGGTCGAGCCGCCGGCCGCCGAGCTGGTCGTCCACCCCTCGCACCGGGGCCAGGGACACGGGCGGGCCCTGGGCTCCGCGCTGCTCGCCGCCTCCGGCAAGCGGCTGCGGGTCTGGGCGCACGGCGGTCACTCCGCCGCCCGGCATCTCGCGCAGGTGCTCGGGCTCTCCCTCTTCCGCGAACTGCGGCAGATGCGCCGTCCGTTGGCCGGGCTTGACCTGCCGGAGCCGCGCCTGCCGGAGGGCGTGAGCGTCCGCACCTTCGTGCCCGGCCGGGACGACGCGGCCTGGCTCGCCGTGAACGCGGCCGCCTTCGCCCACCACCCCGAACAGGGCTCGCTCACCCAGCGCGACCTCGACGACCGCAAGGCCGAGCCGTGGTTCGACCCGGCGGGGTTCTTCCTCGCCGAGCGGGACGGCGAGCTGATCGGCTTCCACTGGACCAAGGTGCACGCCGAGGAGGGGCTCGGCGAGGTGTACGTCCTCGGCATCCGCCCCGACACCCAGGGCGGCGGCCTGGGCAAGGCCCTCACCACGATCGGCCTGCGGCACCTGGAGGAGCAGGGCCTGCCCACGGCGATGCTGTACGTCGACGCCGACAACAAGGCGGCGGTGGCCGTCTACGAGCGCCTCGGATTCACCACCCACGAGACAGACCTGATGTACCGCACGGAGACCTGAGTGACTGTTTGGAAAGCTTGATCGAGTGAGCGGGGCTAGGCTGCCGGCATGAAGGTCATGCTGGGGGCGGTCGCGGCTGGATTGGTGTTCGGGGCGCTCACATCCGTCACCAATGTCCTGTCTTCTCCCTATGGGGAGATCGGGGCCCGCGTCACTGGGAGTGTTCTGGGGGACACCAGCAGAGTGCTCAGTCTTCTGCTTGACGCTGGATGGGCGTGGGCTGCGCTGGCGGTGGCGGTGGGCTGGATGGCCGGGACACGAAGCCGAGGGGCTTCATGTGGGGTTGTGGCGCTGACGTGCGCGACAGTCTCGTACTACGTTGTGGATCTTTATCTGTGGGACGCAGGGACCGACATGATTGCTTGGTTGGTCTTCGGAGTTCCAGCGGGACTGATTCTCGGTTTGGTTGGCGCCCTGATCAGACGCCCGGGCTGGACCGGATTGATCGCCGCTTTGGTCGTCCCTGTCGGAGCTGCTGTGCAGATGACGGTGATGCCGCCCGGTGCGGGTCTGATCGTTGCGTTCCCCGCCGCGGTGGCAGCGGGGTTCGTCTGGACGGGGGCGGTGCTGAGTGCTGCGGTAGCTGTTCATCGGTTCTGGCGTCAGCGTCGTGTCCTTCCTGTGGTGGAGGGGACATCGACGCCATGATGGACAGCCTCACCGCTTCCTGGACCAGTTCGGCCGGGAACCTTTGCGGGTGAGCCTGCGCGTCATCAGTGTAATGAGTGCCCAGGTCAGATGGGCTTCTGAGTGTTGTGGAAGTCGCTCGTAGTCGCGGACATTTCGCCGGGCTTTCATGCCACCCCAGGGTTCGCTCGACTTTCCAGCGTCGGGGCAGGACCACGAAGCCCTTCGCGCCGCGGGGCCGGGAGACTGTCTTGAGGGTCATGTTCAGGAAGTCGTCGGACCAGGTGGTGAGCTGGCCGACGTAGGCGGAGTCGGCCCAGATCTGGGTGATTTGGGGCTGCATGACGCGCAAGCGCCAGAGGAGTTCGCGGGCCGCGTCCCGGTCGGTGGTGTCGGCGGGCGTCACCGTGATCATCACTGGAAGTCCGAGGGTGTCGACGGCGATGTGTCTCTTGCGTCCGTTGATCTTTTTGCCCGCGTCGAAGCCGCGGGTGGCCTTGGAGACGGTCTCGGCTCCTTTGACGGACTGCGAGTCCACGATCAGCGTCACTGGCCAGGGGCATCGCCCCTGGCCAGTGCGGATCTGGCGGCGGAGCTGGTCACGCAGGAACGCCACGACCCCGGCCCGGTGCCAGCGGGCGAAGTGGTAGTAGACCGTCTGCCAGGGCGGATAGTCGGCGGGCAGGGCCCGCCACTTGATGCCGTTGTCGACGACGTAGCGGATGGCGTCGACGATTTCGCGGCGGTGCCACTTCTCCGGCCGGCCGCCCGTCTTGGTCCGGCAGGCCGGGACGGGCAGCAGCGGTTCGATCAGGGCCCATTCCGCGACGGTGGTGTCGGAGGGGTAGCGGCGCTGTCGTGAGGTAAGGGGCATCGCGTTCTCGGCTCGGTCTATTTGGTGAGCTGGGCAAGGGTCGCGCGGACGCCGGTGAGCTGGGCGGATGCCAGCTGGGCCCATTCGTCGTCGGGGTGGCGGGCCAGGTGCGGATCGAGCGTGCCCGTGATCAACCGGGTGAGCCGGCCGAGCACGAGACGGAACTGCTTCTTCTCGTATTCGATCCAGTCGGCGGGCTCGTCGGAGAACAGGTAGCCGTCCTTGCGGCGCCAGATGATCGGGGTCAGGTGCTCGGCGGCGCCGACGTCGCGCAGGTGGCGCACTCCGCGGGCGACCTGGGAGGGGGTGAGGCGGGTTGCGGCGACCAGCTGCTTGGTCTGCAGGCCGGCCGGTCGTGCTTCCATCAGGGCGACGCGGACCAGGTCGCCGTAGTGCTCGCTCAGTGGCTGGGCTTGTCCGCCGCGGCGGCGGCCGGGCATGACGTCACTCGCCCTTGAGGAGCTGGGCGAGTTGCTCGTCCAGGGTGAACTGGCCGCTGTCGATCGCGGCCTCCAGCCAGTCCGCAGCCCCACGGACCTTTGCGATCCCGCGCCGGATCGTTTCGCGTTCGTCCTCGGTGAACTCCTGGTCCCGCATGCGCGGGACCAGCCGGCCCAGGGTGGCGACGTACTGGTGGCAGGAGCCGACCAGGTCCAGGTATTCGATGGTGTGCTCGATCTGGCGGACCGCCGGGACGCGGTCGCGGATCTTCTCGCGGGTCTCTTCGGAGTTGTCGAACTGGGCCCGGTTGACGGTGAAGCGGGTGTCGTCGTTGCGCATCGTCTGGCGGGCGACGCGGGGGCGTTGCAGCAGCTCGGAGGTGACGTGGGTGGCCACCTCGTCATCCCGCGTGAGTTCCTTCACGACGCGGACCCGGTCGGCGGCCGGAAGGGCCGACGCGGTCTCGGGCCTGCTCAGCAGACTGGCCGTGACCTTCACCGCGACCTCATCGTCCCGGGTCAGGTCCCTCACAGCGCGGACCTTCTCCTCGACAGTCACCGGCCGGTCGACCTGTTGCCCGACCAGGCGTTTCGCCCCGTCCGTGGTCCACTGCCGCTTGCCCGAACGGGAATTGAAAGGGGCGTCCTCGATGGCGACCCACCGCTCGGCCTCCTCCGGGATCGACGCCAGGATCTTGTGAACGGTCCAGGAAACGCCGTCCTTGCGCTTGCCGGCCGGCCAGCGTGAGGAGACCCACCGCCAGTCCATCACCGTGGACAGGGCCACCCCGATGTCATCGGCGAACATCTGCAGCGACTCCTCGACCGTGAACAGCTCCTCCGTGCCCTTGGCCATCGATCCGCCCACGGGGCGCATCGGCTCGATCTCCAGGGCCTTGTCCCCGAGGCCGAACTGGGCCTTCGCGACCTGCGCGACCAGTTCCCTTGCCTCGGCGACGAGCTGTTCGTAACGCGTCCGTGAGACGTTCCCGACCCGATCCGACATGCTGCCTCCACCACCTCGTTCCCGGGCAGGGCCAACCACCGGACAGTGACGGCACGAACACGTATCATCCCAGGTCACGACCAGAATGGAGCCGCATGCTCCCGGGGCGGCAGGCGCGAAGGCAGGGCGCGCGAGGCGCGTTCACGAGACGGTACAACCCCGTGCTGGGCGGGTGGGCCTGATGGTGCGGCAGCCGCGTTCGGCTATGGCGTCACCGTGACGGAATCCCGCGACGCCCTATCCCGCCAGGCACGGGTGCGGCACCGCGACGAACAGAACACTGCCGACCGCCGATGTTCAACCCCCACCGTCCACTCACGGCCGCAGACCGGGCACTTCGCAATGTCCCCCCGCTGCATCGCCGCCACCCGCCGGTGGGCCTGTTCAAGGGCTCGCCACCGCCGTGACCTGCACGCACCCGAACAGAACATCGCTGCCGCCGACTTCGTCGGCGGCAGCGATGCCCCACATTCTCGGCAATACCTTCGAACCATTCCACCGGACGCCATAACTCCCAGCATCCAGATCCCCGAACCACTCGACCAGAGATCTCAAACACTCACTGAGCGCGAGGTAAGAGGTAACGCGCAGGCCGCTGCCGCTGTCCCGCCCGGCGGAGGTGCAGACCGCTCCCCCGCCCGGCGGAGGCGCAGACCGCTGTCCCCGCCCCGCCCGAGTGAGGCTCAGGCCGCTGCCCGCCCGGCTGAGGCGCAGGCCGCGGCCCCCGCCCCGGCATCACCCCGTCCCGTCGGCGGATCTCGTCCGTCGCGCCCCGCGTCCCAGGGGCTCCGGCCCGCACAGTGCCCCCACCCCGGCCGCCACCGCCGTCAGCACCGCCCAGCGGACGTGCGCGGCGGACCAGCGCGGGTCGTCGGCCTGGGCGAACAGGGCCCACCCCTCGGGTGCGAGGAGGGGCGCGAGGACGGCCGTGAGCAGCAGGGCCGCCGCGACGAACGGCCCCGGACGCGCCTCGTCCGTCAGCCGTACCGCCAGGGCGGCCGCGGCGAGGGCAAGGACGCCCACCGCCACCGCCTCCAGGGTGACCTCGCCGACCGGAGGCCGGGACGCCGAAGGGGACAGGAGCAGTACGGCCGTCCACCACAGGGCGGCGACGGGCGCGACCAGGACCACCCGCAGCGCCTGCCGCACGGGCCTGGGGACGGGCAGGGGCGCGGTGAGGTGGCGGGCCGGGTCGTCCAGCAGGAAGGTCAGGCCCAGCGCGCCGATCAGGGCGACGCTCCGCAGCAGCAACAGCGCCTGCCAGGGCGCCGGTTCGCCCCCGGTGACGAGGGGGGTGGCGGCGACCAGCAGGCCCAGGGTCCCCGCCGCCGCCAGCGCCCGCCACGGAAGCGTGCGCCACACCGGGCCGACCAGGTCCGGCGTCACTCCTCGGACCGCCGTCAGTCCTCGCACGAGTCCGCCTTCTCCGGTGCGGCCACGCCCAGCAGCTCGGCGGCGCGGGCGGTCGTGACGCCCGGCGCGGTCAGCTCGGCCCAGTGCGCCTTCACCCGGGCGCCGACACCGGCGGGCGGCTTCTCCAGCAGGTGCCGTACGACATCGGTCTGACCCTCGGTCATGCTCAGCGGGTTGGTGGGCGACAGGACGATCGCGGAGCCCTGCACGCTGTCGTCCAGGCGGACCCGGCGCAGCGCGGCCATCGGGTCGTCCTGCCAGCTCAGGGAGAGCCACATGACGGTGACCATCCGCCCGTCGCAGATCTCGCTCCCCGCCGCCTCCGTGCCCGCGACGAGGACGGCGGCGACGGCGCTGGAGAACTCGGGGACCCGGTTGCCGCCCCAGGCGGTGCCCACGGTGACCCGGTGCGGCTCGGTCGACGCGGGGATCGCGGTGTCGGCGCCCAGCCCGTACCGGGCGTCGATCCGCTGCCGTACGACCAGCGGCTGGTCGTGCGCGGAGCCGCCCGCCAGGGACTGGACGTGGTCCGCGACCCCGGCCCAGGCATCGGTGCGCGGCCCCCACTCGGGGAAGGCGCAGTACCTCGACCGGCCGTGCTCGGCGCAGGTCAGTTCGGGCCGCACCGAGGCACGCTCACGGGCCGCGGTCAGCTCAGGCGACGGCGTCGCGCCCCCTGCCTGGAGCACCCCGCCCGTCACCGCGGCCGCGAGGCCGAGGGCGAGCCCCGTCCGGACGGCCGCACCGCGTCCGCCGGCGACGACCACCGCGAGGAGGGCGACACACAGGGCGAGGCCCGCCAGGTACAGGGCGTGCCAGGCGGCGGGCCGGCCCAGCAGTTCGGAGGGCAGGGTGTCCGGGCCGATCTCGGAGACGACCGGTGCCAGCCAGGACCGCCCGTCCGTGGCGCCGGGCGCGGCACCGAGCACGAACGCGAACAGCAGCCCCACCACCAGCAGCGGCGCGGCCAACGCCCACCGCCGGGCCAGCCGGCCGAGCAGCACCCCGAGCACCCCGAACACCAGCACCGTCAACGGTCCCACGGCCAGCTCGGCCGGCGAACCGTGTCCGATCGCGCCCGGCTTGAGCGCCTCCCAGGTGAACTGACCGGCCACACACACGGCGGTGAGCAGGGCTGCCGGCACGACGGACAGCGCGTGGGCGGCCGTACGGCGCCAGGGCTGCAACACCAGTATCGAGAAGTGCGGCTCGGTGCCGCGCCGTTCGGAGCGGACGACCGCGTAGTTGGCGTACAGCAGGACGGCCAGGCCGACGAGCATCGGCATGGACTGGGTGGCGCGGTCGGCGTCCTGGAGGGCGGGGCTGCCGTCCCAGGAGGTCCTGGTGCGCCAGACGATCCACGCGACGTACGCCGCGAAGGCGATGAGGACGGGGACGCTCAGCAGCAGCCTGCGGGCCTCGAAGCGGGCCAGCGCGAGCACGGCCCGCACCCCGCGGCCCCGGAGCGGCGCCCGGACGGGCGCGGACTCCTCCACCAGTACGGCGCTCACGCCGCCACCTCCGTGTCCGCGCCGTCGAGGACGAGCAGGTAGCCGTCCTCCAGGGTGGGCTCGGCGGGCTCGGCACCGGGAGGCGGATCGCCCACGTTCCGGAAGGAACCGGTGCCGGTGCGCCAGCCGGCCTTGGCGCCGGGGTCCTTCTCCGTGCTGTTCCACACCCGCCCGGCGGCCCGGGCCGTCAGCTCGGCCGGAGTCCCGTCGAACCGCACCGCCCCGGCCGCCATGACGATCACGCGGTGGCAGAGCATCGCCACGTCCTCCGTCTGGTGGGTGGACAGCAGCACGGTCCGTCCCTCCCCCGCTCCGGCGATCAGCTCCCTGAACCGCATCCGCTGCTCGGGGTCGAGACCGACGGTCGGCTCGTCCAGCACCAGGAACCCCGGGTCGCCCACCAGCGCGGCGGCGAGCGCGACCCGCTGCCGCATGCCGCCGGACAGCTTCTTCATCCGGCGCCCGCGCACGTCCCCGAGGTCAACCTCCTCCAGTACCCGCCGCACCTCGCGGTGCCGCTCCCGGCGGTCCGCCAGCTCTTTGAGGATCGCCACGTAGTCGACGAACTCGAAGGCGGTGAAGTCCGGGTGGAAACCGGGCGTCTGCGGCAGATAGCCGAGCCGCCGCCGCACCTCCTGCCGGCCGCGCGCACTCCCGGGGTCGTGCCCGAGGACGGTGAAGGCCCCCCGGTCCGCGGGCACGGCGGTGGCGAGCACGCGCAGCAGCGTCGTCTTCCCGGCGCCGTTGGGCCCGAGCAGCCCGGTGACGCCGGGGGACAGCCGCAGTGACACGTCGTCGAGGGCGCGGGTGCGCCCGTAGTGGAGGCTGAGCCCGGACGCGGAGACGGTGGGGGTCATGGAGGTCATACGGCACTTCCGTACGGGAGAAGGGTCAAGAAGAAGGAGGGGCTCACGAGAGGCTCACGAGGGGGTCACGCGATGCCGCGCGTGGAGACGTCGAACCGGTCGCGGAGCAGGAACAGCAGCCCGGCGCCCAGTGCCGCCACACACCCGGACACGCCCTGTCCGGCCGCGGTGAACGGGGCCAGCGGGCCGTCCGTGGACGCGCGGGCCGCGTCCGCGGCCAGCAGCACGGCCGACCAGGCGCACACGAGCACGGACGGCGCCATCACCGGACCCAGCCGCGGCGTCAGCGCGAGGCCGGTCGTGGTGAGGGCGAGCCCGGGCAGCAGCCAGGCCAGAGCGGCCGGTCCGAACCCGGGCAGGGCGAGGCTGGCCAGTCCGCCCACCCCGAGCGCCACCACGAGCACGGCGACCGTACGGATCATCAGCAGCCGGAAGCCGTGCATCGGCGAGACGACGGCCATCTCGTGCGTGGGGTCCAGGACAGGCCCGTAGGCGAGCGCCACGGAGACCAGCGGCAGCAGCGGGGCGCAGACCAGGAACAGGGTGGGCCGGCCGGCGGCACCGGCCGCGACGGCCACGAGGAAGGTCGTGACCAGCACGGCGGCGAGCGCGCCGAACCAGGACCGGCGCAGTATGGGGGTGGCCGCGAGCAGCCTCGCGGTGCCGTCGCCCACGCCGCACCGCACCAGCAGGCGCTCGAGCAGGGCCGGCCGGGGGGCGTCCAGCTCGGCGTCGAGCCGCGCCCACCCCGCGTCCAGCGCGGCGGCGTCGCTCACCTCGGCGAGGACGCCCCGGCAGGTGGCGCAGGAGGTCAGATGGGTGTCGGCGGACCAGAGGGCGGGCGCCGCCAGCTCTCCCCGGGCGTAGGCCCGCAGGTCGTCCTCGTCCACGTGCCAGGCGTCCCGGGGACGGTTCTCCTCGATTCTCATGCCAGTGCCTCCCGCAGCTGCCGGCGGGCCCGCATCGCCCGCGTCTTGACCGTGCCCGGCGGGATGCCGAGCAGGACGGCCGCCTCACGGGTGGTCAGCCCGTCGACGACGGTGGCCTGGAGCACCGCGCGCAGCTCCGGCGAGAGCCGTACGAGCGCGCCGGCGAGGTCTCCGTGCTCGACCCCGGCGAGGACGCGCTCCTCCGCCGAGACCTCGTCCCGGTGCCGCAGCCGCGCCAGCGCCTGCCGCAGCCGTCCGCGCGCACCCTCGCCGCGCAGCACGTCGATCAGCCGCCGCGACCCGATCCGCCACAGCCACCCCGCCACGTCCCCTTCCTCCCGGTAGCGCGCGCTGCCGCGCCACACCGCGAGGAAGGTCTCCTGCACCACGTCGTCGACCACGGCGGCGTCGGCGCAGCGGCTGCGCATGCGGGCGGTCAGCCAGGGTGCGTACCGGCGGTACAGCTCCTCGAAGGCCCGGCGGTCGGCATCGACCACGACGGCCCGCAGCAGCTCCCCGTCGCTTCTCGTTTCGCTCACATCTCCTCATCGCACGAGCCCCGCCGATCGGTTCACACGATCTCAGAGCGGCCCCGGCGCCTTTCCCCGCCGCCCTTCCCCCGCCCTTCCCCCGCCTTTCCCCGCCTTTCCCCCGCCTTTCCGGCGACCTTTCGGAGGCCCGCCGCTATCCCGCACGTCATGTCCCCGTAACCATCGATTCAGACAGCCTTGCGAGGCTCACCGAATGAAGCCGACCGAGCCACATCCTTCCGGGCCCTGGGGGCCCTCCGACGCGCCTGACTCGCGCGCGGCGCGGAAGAATGGGTTCATGAGGCAGCCGAACAGCCAGGCAGAGGTCCAGCACACGCAGCCCTCCGTGGGCTCCATCGCGGCGCACCGCCCGGACACCGTGGCCGCCACGGTCTCCGGCCTGGAGCCGGACATCGACGCCGATCTCGACGCGTACGAGGAGTCGGAGGAGTCCCAGGACGGCGGCGCCCGGCTCCCGCAGGGCCGCTTCCTGGACCGCGAGCGCAGCTGGCTCGCGTTCAACGAACGCGTGCTCGAACTCGCCGAGGACCCGAACACGCCCCTGCTGGAGCGGGCCAACTTCCTCGCGATCTTCGCCAGCAACCTGGACGAGTTCTTCATGGTCCGCGTCGCCGGCCTCAAGCGCCGCATCGCGACCGGCGTCGCCACCCGCTCCGCCTCCGGCCTCCAGCCCCGCGAGGTGCTGGACATGATCTGGGCCCGCTCCCGCGAGCTGATGGCCCGGCACGCCGCCTGCTTCCACGAGGACGTCGCCCCGGCGCTCGCCGAGGAGGGCATCCACCTGGTCCGCTGGAGCGAGCTGGCCGAGAAGGAGCAGGCCCGCCTGTTCACCCTCTTCCGGCACCGGATCTTCCCGGTCCTCACCCCCCTCGCGGTCGACCCGGCCCACCCCTTCCCGTACATCTCGGGCCTCTCCCTCAACCTCGCGGTCGTCGTCCGCAACCCCGTCACGGGCCACCGCCACTTCGCCCGCGTCAAGGTCCCGCCGCTGCTCTCCCGCTTCCTGGAGGCCTCCCCGGGCCGCTACGTCCCCGTCGAGGACGTCATCGCCGCCCACCTGGAAGAGCTGTTCCCGGGCATGGAGGTCCTGGAGCACCACACCTTCCGCCTCACCCGCAACGAGGACCTGGAGGTGGAGGAGGACGACGCGGAGAACCTGCTCCAGGCCCTGGAGAAGGAGCTGATGCGGCGGCGCCTCGGCCCGCCCGTCCGCCTGGAGGTCGAGGAGTCCGTCGACCGCGAGGTCCTGGACCTCCTCGTGCGCGAGCTGAAGATCGGCGAGGCCGAGGTCTACCCGCTGCCCGGCCCCCTGGACCTCACCGGCCTCTTCCGCATCCACAGCATCGACCGGCCCGAGCTGAAGTACCCGAAGTTCGTCGCCGGCACCCACCGCGACCTGGCCGAGGTGGAGTCGGCGTCGGCGCCGGACATCTTCGCCGCCCTGCGCACCAAGGACGTCCTGCTGCACCACCCGTACGACTCCTTCTCCACCTCCGTGCAGGCGTTCCTGGAGCAGGCCGCCACCGACCCGGACGTCCTGGCGATCAAGCAGACGCTGTACCGGACGTCCGGCGACTCCCCCATAGTCGACGCCCTCATCGAGGCGGCCGAGTCCGGCAAGCAGGTCCTCGTCCTGGTCGAGATCAAGGCCCGCTTCGACGAGTCCGCCAACATCAAGTGGGCCCGCAAGCTGGAGGAGTCCGGCTGCCACGTCGTCTACGGCCTGGTGGGCCTGAAGACGCACTGCAAGCTCTCCCTGGTCGTACGGCAGGAGGGCGAGACCCTGCGCCGCTACAGCCACGTCGGCACCGGCAACTACCACCCGAAGACCGCCCGCCTCTACGAGGACCTGGGCCTGCTCACCTCGGACCCGCAGGTCGGCGCGGACCTCTCCGACCTGTTCAACCGCCTTTCCGGCTACTCCCGGCGCGAGACCTACCGCCGTCTGCTCGTCGCGCCCAAGTCGCTGCGCGACGGCCTGGTCTCCCGCATCCACAAGGAGATCCAGCACCACCGCGCCGGCCGCCCCGCCCACGTCCGCATCAAGGTCAATTCGATGGTCGACGAGGCCGTGGTCGACGCCTGCTACCGGGCGTCCCAGGCCGGGGTGCCGGTCGACGTGTGGGTGCGCGGCATCTGCGCGCTGCGCCCGGGGGTGCCGGGCCTGTCGGAGAACATCCGGGTCCGCTCCGTCCTCGGCCGCTTCCTGGAGCACTCCCGGGTCTTCGCCTTCGGCAACGGCGGGGAGCCCGAGGTGTGGCTCGGCAGCGCCGACATGATGCACCGCAACCTCGACCGCCGGATAGAGGCCCTCGTCCGGGTCACCGACCCGGCCCACCGGGCGGCCCTGAACCGGCTCCTCGAGAACGGCATGTCCGACACCACCGCCTCCTGGCACCTCGGTCCGGACGGCGAGTGGACCCGGCACGCGACCGACGCGGACGGCCAGCCCCTGCGCAACATCCAGGAGATGCTCATAGACGCCCGGAGGCGCCGGCGTGGCACAGCGACACCTTGACCCGACCCAGCCCGCGGCGACCGCCCCACCGCCGCACCCCACGAGCGCGGGCGCGGGTACGAGCGCGACCTCGGGTACGAGCGCGACCGCGCGCGGGGACGCCGGTGCGGGCCCGCGTGCCGAGGCGGACACCGACGCACTCGTGGGCTACCTGCGCGCCCAGGCCACGGAGTTCCTGCGCGCACTGCGCCGGCACCGGGAGTCGGGAACGGCCGCGGGAACCGCACCGGCAACGGGGACGGGAGGCGGAGCCGGAGCCGGAACGGGCGCGGGAGCCAGGACGGGCGCGGGCACAAGAACGGGAGCCGGCACGCACGCGGGCGCGGGCACAAGAACGGGACCCGGCACGCACGCGGGCGCGAACGGCACCCACGGCGGCCCGGACCAGGCGCCCCCGCCCGCGGACGACGTGGACGCGGCCCGCGCCCTGCGCCGCGCCGCCCGCCGCATCAGCGCCACCCTGCACACCTTCCAGCCGCTGCTGGACGCCGACTGGGCGGAGGAGATGCGCCCCGAGCTTGCCTGGCTGTCCGGCACGCTGGCGATGGAGCACGCGTACGCGTCGCGCCTGGAACGCCTGCTCCAGGCCCTGCACCGGCTCTCCGGCTCCACGGCGTTCCCGGCCCCGCGGCCGGTGGGCCGGGCCGCCGTCACGGCGACCGTGCCACCGGGCGGGTCCGGGGTGCCCGCCGTGCCCGCCGCCGCCCACCCGGCGTCCGCGAACCGCGGCAACCTCACGGTGGGCGCGGCCAAGGCGGGCGCGCTGCTCGACCGGCAGCTGACCCTGGCCCGCACCCGGGCGCACTCCGCCGCCCTCCAGGCGCTGGGCAGCAGCCGCTTCCACGCCGTCGCCGACAAGGTCGCCTTACTGGCCAGCGAGGTCCCGCTGAGCAGGACGGGCCGCGCGGCCGCTGCCGCCGCCGGCCCCGGCCCCGACGCCGCACCCGTCGACCTGCGCCCCCTGGCCACCGCCGCGCGGGAGCGCCTCACCGACGCCGTGGCCGCCCTCCCGCTGGTCACCGCGGGCAGCCCGTACAACGCCGAGGCGCTGGTCCACGGGCTCTCCCCGGACCCCGCCCCGCACCCCCAGGACGCCCCCTGGCACCAGGTCCGCCTGCTGCTGCGCCTGCACCGCTACGCCCTGGAGGCGCTGGCCGGCGCGGAGGCCGGGGACGCGGACGACCGCGTGGACGTGCGCCTCCTGGCCGCGGGCGAGGCCCTCAACCGCCACCGCGACGCCGCTGAGGCCGCCGCGGCCGCCGCCCAGGCGGCCCGTACCCCGCGCATCGCCCCGGCGACGGCGTACGCGCTGGGCGTGCTCCACGCCGACCAGCGGCATGAGGTGGAGGCGGCGCGGTACGCGTTCCAGCACAGCTGGCGCAAGGAACCGATCAGGCTGCCGTAGGAGCGGCCGCAGGACGACGGGAGGCGTGTGCGCCGTGAGCCCCGCGGACGACGACACCACGGTCCGGGCGGCCGGCTGCGTCCTGTGGCGCCCCGCGCCCTCGACCGCGCCCCCCGGCTCGACCGCGCCCCCCGGCTCGACCGCCTCCCCCGGCCTGGAGCTGTGCCTCGTGCACCGCCCGAAGTACGACGACTGGTCGCACCCGAAGGGCAAGCTCAAGCCGGGTGAGACCCCGCTCGCGGGCGCCCTGCGCGAGGTCGCGGAGGAGACGGGGTACGCCGCCGAGCCGGGCGCCGAGCTGCCCGGCGTGCGCTACCTCGCGAACGGCCGCCCCAAGGAGGTCCGCTACTGGGCCGCCGCGGCCACCACCGGCGCCTTCGCCCCCTCCGACGAGGTCGACCGCATCCTGTGGCTGACCCCGGAGGCGGCCCGCGCCCGCCTCACCCAGCCCCGGGACCGGGCCCTCGTGGACGCGCTGCTGGCGACGCGCCTGCCCGGAGCGCCCGGCGCACCCGGCGCACCCGCAGCACCCGCAGCACCCGGCACACCCGGCGCACCCGGGACGGCCTGACCCCCCTCGGAACCGCCCCGTGTCCTTGACGTAAGCGTTCCGTGACCTCACCGCACCGTCCTCAGGGGTTCACCCGGCGTTCATTTACGCCCTTCGGCGCCTTCATCTCATCTGCCTAATTTCGGCCTTACCACTCCTCGCACGCCGCCGAATTCAGGACGGCGGCTCCTGGAAGGAACTCCCTCAGTGAAGCTTCAGCGCATGAACCGGCGGGCCCTCGCTCTCGGTGCTCTCGCCGTCTCCGGCGCCCTGGCCCTCACGGCGTGCGGCTCGGACGACACCGGCGGCAACAGCGGCAGCGACTCCAGCTCCGCCGCCGCCAACAGCAACATCAAGTGCGACGACGCCAAGGGCCAGCTCCAGGCCTCCGGCTCGTCCGCCCAGAAGAACGCCATCGACGCCTGGGTCAAGCAGTACGTCGCCGCCTGCAACGGCGTGCAGATCAACTACAACCCGACCGGTTCGGGCGCGGGCATCACCGCCTTCACGCAGGGCCAGACCGCGTTCGCCGGTTCGGACTCCGCGCTGAAGCCGGAGGAGATCGAGGCCTCGAAGAAGGTCTGCAAGGACGGCCAGGCCATCGACCTGCCGATGGTCGGCGGCCCGATCGCGGTCGGCTTCAACGTCACGGGCGTCGACTCGCTCGTCCTGGACGCCCCGACGATGGCCAAGATCTTCGACAGCAAGATCACCAACTGGAACGACGAGGCGATCAAGAAGCTCAACCCCGACGCCAAGCTTCCGGACCTGAAGATCCAGGCCTTCCACCGCTCGGACGAGTCCGGCACCACGGACAACTTCACCAAGTACCTGAAGGCCGCCGCGCCCGACGACTGGAAGTACGAGGGCGGCAAGTCCTGGGAGGCCAAGGGCGGCCAGTCCGCGCAGGGCTCGGCCGGTCTGGCCGGCCAGGTGAAGGGGACCCCCGGCGCCATCTCGTACTTCGAGCTGTCCTACGCCAAGGACGGCATCAAGACCGTCGACGTCAAGACCGCGGCCGCCGAGCCGGTCAAGGCCACCGTCGACAACGCCACCGCCGCCATCGGCGCGGCCAAGGTCGTCGGCACCGGCAAGGACCTGGCCCTGGAGCTGGACTACACCCCGGACGCCGCCGGCGCCTACCCGCTGGTCCTGGTGACGTACGAGATCGCCTGCGACAAGGGCAACAAGGCCGACACCCTGCCCGCCACCAAGTCCTTCCTGAACTACATGGCCTCGGAGGACGGCCAGGGCCTGCTGGCGGACGCCGGCTACGCCCCGATGCCCACCGAGATCATCACCAAGGTCCGCGAGACCATCTCGGGCCTGAGCTGACCCGAGTGCGGTCCGGCCGCCACGCGGAGCCGACAGCGTCCCCTCCCGGGACCGACAGCGCCCCCGCCGGAGGCCGGACCGCACCGTCCGGTGCACCGCCGCCAGGAGCCCTTGACCGGGGCTCCGCCCGAGCCGCCGACCACGGCGGCTCCGCAGACCGGAGAACCCGATGGACATAACAACGGACACCACCCAGAAGCCAGCCCCCTCCCGCACCCCCCAGCCGCCCGCCGCCGGGAGCAAGCGCGCCGGCCGCGGCGTCAGCCGCCCCGGCGACCGGATATTCGTCGGTCTCTCCCGCGGGTCCGGCATCCTCGTGCTGGTCATCATGGCCGCCATCGCGGCCTTCCTGACCTACCGCGCCGTCCTCGCCATCGGCGAGGACGAGGCGAACTTCTTCACCAGCTTCGAATGGAACCCGACCGGCAGCCCGCCGGAGTTCGGCATCGCGGTCCTGGCCTACGGCACCGTCGTGTCGTCGATCATCGCCATGGCCATCGCCGTCCCGATCTCGGTCGGCATCGCGCTGTTCATCACGCACTACGCCCCGCGCAAGCTGGGCGGTCTGATCGGCTACGTGATCGACCTGCTCGCCGCCGTGCCCTCGATCGTCTACGGCCTGTGGGGCGCGCTCGTCCTCGTGCCGCACCTGAACGGCCTCTACGGCTGGCTCGACGAGTACCTCGGCTGGACCGGGATCTTCGAGTGGAACGGCGGCGCGGGACGCTCGCTGCTCACCGTGGGCATCCTGCTGGCGATCATGATCCTTCCGATCATCACCAACGTCAGCCGTGAGGTCTTCCGGCAGGTCCCGCGCATGCACGAGGAGGCCGCCCTGGCCCTCGGCGCCACGCGCTGGGAGGTCATCCGGATGTCGGTGCTGCCCTTCGGCCGCTCCGGCGTCATCTCCGCCTCGATGCTCGGCCTCGGGCGCGCGCTCGGCGAGACGATGGCCGTGGCCATGGTGCTCTCCCCGACCTTCGACATCACCCCGAGCCTGCTCGACCCGGGCGGCGGCACCTTCGCCCAGAACATCGCCAGCAAGTTCAACGAGGCCACCCAGATGGGCCGCGACGCCCTGATCGCCTCCGGTCTGGTCCTGTTCGTCATCACCCTGCTGGTCAACGGCGGCGCCCGCATGATCATCGCCCGCCGCGAGGAGTACTCGGGGGCCAACGCATGAGCAACGCAACCCTGACCCCCGCCCCCAAGAACCGCAGCTCCCTGCGCGCCGCCACCCTGCCCAAGTGGTTCCCGTGGGCGGTCGCGGCCGGCTCGGTCCTCCTCGGCCTCGGCATCAGCACCGCCGCCGGGCTCAACAGCAGCATCCAGTGGGCCCTGATCGCCGCGGTCCTCTTCGTCGCCGGTTCGTACGGCATCTCGGCGCGCGTCGAGGGCGGCCGGCAGGCCAAGGACCGGGTCGCGACCAGCATGGTCTGGGTCGCCTTCCTGCTGGCCCTGATCCCGCTGCTCTCCCTGATCTGGGAGACCGTGAAGCAGGGCGTAAAGGTCCTCGACGGCTACTTCCTGACCCACTCGATGGGCGTCGTCGGCGACAGCGAGCCCGGCGGCGGCATCTACCACGCCATCCTCGGCACCCTGGAGCAGGTCGGCCTCGCCACGCTGTTCTCCGTGCCGGTCGGCGTGCTCACCGCGATCTACCTGGTCGAGTACGGCCGGGGCCGGCTCGCCAAGGCCGTCACCTTCTTCGTGGACGTCATGACGGGCATCCCGTCCATCGTCGCGGGCCTGTTCGTGCTCAGCCTGTGGGTGCTGATCCTGGACATGGGGCCGTCCGGCGTGGCCGGCTCGTTCGCCCTGTGCATCCTGATGATCCCGGTGGTCGTCCGCTCCACCGAGGAGATGCTCAAGCTCGTCCCGAACGAGCTGCGCGAGGCGTCCCTCGCCCTGGGCGTGCCGAAGTGGCGCACGATCCTCAAGGTGGTCCTGCCGACCTCGATCGGCGGCATCGTCACCGGCGTGATGCTGGCCGTCGCCCGCATCACCGGCGAGACGGCCCCCGTACTGCTGCTGGTCTGGGGCACCGACTTCATCAACGCGAATCCCTTCCAGGATCCGCAGGAGTCGCTGCCGATGTACATCTACCTCCAGTACGGCGCGGGCTCCGACGCGGCCTACGACCGTGCCTGGGCGGCGGCCCTGACGCTGATCGCGTTCATCATGATCCTCAACCTCGCGGCCCGCGGCATCGCCCGCTGGAAGGCCCCGAAGACCGGTCGCTGACGCGACCCGCAGAAGCACCGTCCGCGACCGGACCCGAAAGAAGCAGTGATACCCATGGCCAAGCGCATAGATGTCAGCGGCCTCAACGCCTACTACGGCTCCTTCCTGGCCATCGAGGACATCTCGATGACCGTCGAGCCCCGCTCCGTGACGGCCTTCATCGGCCCCTCCGGCTGCGGCAAGTCCACCTTCCTGCGCACGCTCAACCGCATGCACGAGGTCACCCCGGGCGGCCGCGTCGACGGCAAGGTGATGCTGGACGACGAGAACCTCTACGGCACGGGCATCGACCCGGTGGCCGTGCGCCGCGAGGTCGGCATGGTCTTCCAGCGCCCGAACCCGTTCCCGACGATGTCGGTCTACGACAACGTGGCGGCGGGCCTGCGCCTGAACGGCAAGTACAAGAAGTCCCAGCTGGACGACGTCGTCGAGAAGTCGCTGCGCGGCGCCAACCTCTGGAACGAGGTCAAGGACCGCCTGAACAAGCCGGGCTCCGGCCTCTCCGGCGGCCAGCAGCAGCGCCTGTGCATCGCCCGCGCCATCGCGGTCGAGCCCAACGTGCTCCTCATGGACGAGCCCTGCTCCGCCCTGGACCCGATCTCCACCCTCGCCATCGAGGACCTGATCGGCGAGCTGAAGGAGCGCTTCACGATCGTCATCGTGACGCACAACATGCAGCAGGCGGCGCGCGTCTCGGACCGTACGGCGTTCTTCAACCTGGCGGCGGTCGGCCAGCCCGGCAAGCTGATCGAGATCGACGAGACGGAGCGGATCTTCTCCAACCCGTCGGTCCAGGCCACGGAGGACTACATCTCCGGCCGCTTCGGCTAGACCGGCCCCGCCCCACCGGACCCCTCGCGGTGCTGCATGGCGGTGCCACCGCGAGGAGCACAAGGGCCCGCCCCCGGATTCCGGGGGCGGGCCCATCGCCGTACGGGGGCGCCTGCTGCGGGAACCCGCTACAGGAACGCCAGGTTCACGATCCAGAACGACACCGCGGCCACCACCGCGGCGGCCGGCATCGTGATGAACCACCCCATGATGATGTTCTTCGCGACCCCCCACCGCACGGCGTTGACCCGCTTCGTCGCTCCCACACCCATGATCGCCGAGGTGATCACGTGCGTCGTGGAGATCGGCGCGTGGAAGATGAACGCCGACCCGAACATGATCGACGCGCCCGTCGTCTCCGCGGCGAACCCCTGCGGCGGGTCCAGCTCGATGATCTTCCGTCCCAGCGTCCGCATGATCCGCCAGCCACCGGCGTACGTCCCCGCGGACAGCATCAGCGCGCAGGCGAGCTTCACCCACACCGGAATCGGGTCGCCGTAGTCCTCGACGTCAGCGATGACCAGCGCCATCACCACGATGCCCATGGTCTTCTGCGCGTCCTGAAGGCCGTGTCCCAGCGCCATGCCCGCCGCCGAGACGGTCTGCGCGATGCGGAAGCCGCGCTTCGCCTTGTGCGGGTTGGCCCGCCGGAAGATCCACATGATCGCGGTCATCACCAGGTAACCGGCGAGCAGGCCGATCACCGGCGACACGAACATCGGGATGACGATCTTGTCGACGACCCCGTGCCAGTACACGGTCGTGCTCCCGGCCAGCGCCGCGCCGACCATGCCGCCGAACAGCGCGTGCGACGACGACGAGGGCAGCCCGAAGTACCAGGTGATGAGGTTCCAGACGATGGCGCCCACGAGCGCCGCGAAGAGGATGCCCATCCCCTTCGAACCCTCGGGGGTCTCGATGACCCCCTCACTGACCGTCTTGGCGACCCCGGA
This sequence comes from Streptomyces sp. CS113, assembly GCF_002188365.1. Taxonomy (NCBI): domain Bacteria; kingdom Bacillati; phylum Actinomycetota; class Actinomycetes; order Kitasatosporales; family Streptomycetaceae; genus Streptomyces; species Streptomyces sp. CS113. The sequence goes on along the minus strand of NZ_KZ195574.1, from coordinate 4,641,775 downwards.
TCCCATGAACGCGCCGGCCAGGTTCATGACCGCGGCCATGGCGAGCGCCGCCCGCGGCGTCAGCGCACGCGTCGACACGGAGGTGGCGATCGCGTTGGCCGAATCGTGGAAACCGTTGGTGTAGGTGAAGAAGAGCGCGACCCCGATGGTCACGACCAGAGCAAAGGTGTCCATGAACGGCTCAGGACTCCTTGACGGCGATGGTCTCCACCGTGTTCGCCACGTGCTCGAACGCGTCGGCCGCTTCCTCCAGCACGTCCACGATCTGCTTCAGCTTCAGCACCTCGATGGCCTCGTACTTGCCGTTGAAGAGGTGCGCGAGCAGCTTGCGGTGGATCTGGTCGGCCTGGTTCTCCAGCCGGTTGACCTCGATCCAGTACTCGGTGAGGTTGTCCATGGTCCGCAGGTTCGGCATGGCCTCGGCGGTCAGCTCGGCAGCCCGTGCCAGCACCTCGATCTGCTGCTCGACACCCTTGGGAAGTTCCTCGACGTTGTAGAGGACGACCAGGTCGACGGCCTCCTCCATGAAGTCCATGATGTCGTCGAGGGAGGAGGCGAGGTTGTAGATGTCCTCGCGGTCGAAGGGCGTGATGAACGAGGAGTTCAGCTGGTGGAAGATCGCGTGCGTGGCGTCGTCACCCGCGTGTTCGGCGGCCCGCATACGCTCTGCGATCTCGGCCCGGGCGGATGCGTCCGCCCCGAGCAGTTCCATCAGGAGCTTGGAGCCCGTGACGATGTTGTCCGCGGAAGCGGCGAACATGTCGTAGAAGCTCGTCTCCCTGGGGGTCAGACGAAAGCGCACGTGGGGTCCTCGGGGTGCATCGGTTTCGGTCAGGCTGATGCTAGGCGCATCATCCGGCCACTGCTATCGGCCGTCCACCAGTGTCGCCCATCAGGCAGAGTGATGAGCAGGGGGGCGACGTCGGCCGCTCCGGCAAGGGCCCCCTACCCGGGAAAGTTCGTTACCATATACCCACCAGGGGTATATGTCCGTAATTGGAGGACGCGATGACGACCACCGAGGCCGGCGCGGGTGCGCCCTCCCCCGCCGTGGACCAGACGCCGCACCGGGCCGAGACGGACGGCACGGACATCGTGACCGACCACGACCGCGGCGTGCACGGCTACCACAAGCAGAAGGACGAGCACCTCAAACGCCTGCGCCGGATCGAGGGCCAGATCCGCGGCCTGCAACGAATGGTCGACGAGGACGTCTACTGCATCGACATACTGACCCAGGTCTCCGCCTCCACGAAGGCCCTGCAATCCTTCGCGCTGCAACTGCTGGAGGAGCACCTGCGCCACTGCGTCGCCGACGCGGCCCTCAAGGGCGGCACCGAGATCGACGCGAAGGTGGAAGAGGCGACGAAGGCCATCGGCCGCCTACTGCGTACGTGACCGCTCCTCGGCGACGCGCAGCACCTCGTCGATGCTCTCCATGCTGAGCCGCTCCCGGGCGGCCGACGCCGCGATGATCAGCTCGCCGCACAGCTCGATCTCGGCGAGGGCCACGTGGTCCTGAACCGCCGTACCGCCGACCGGAGCCACACGCGTCACCTCGTCTCTGCCGTCACCGACTTCCTAGAGTAGGGAGCGGCCTACACACCGCGCATGGCACGGAAGGGCTAGTCCTTGCCGTCGACCACCGCACCGGAGCCCTCTCCGGGACCACCCGTGCCGCCCGGCTCGGCGGGCTCGGCGGGCTCGGCGGGCTCGGCGGCGATCTTGCCGGCGTAGATGTCCTGCTCCTCGGGCAACCGTACGCGGACGGCGGCGCCGAAGTCGTAGAGCAGCGTCGTCGAGGCGACGTCCACGATGCCGGTGCCGTCCTGGCGCCCGTTGGCGAAGCTGAAGCGGTGCCGGACCTTGCGGATACGGCCCTCGTCGTCGAGGTAGGCGTCGAAGGGCACCTCGGCGGTGGCGAACCCCTCGGCCGCCGCGGCCAGCGCCTTCCTGTTGCCGTCGGAGGCACCGCGTGCCGCCCGCGCGAGATCGGCGGTCCCCCGGAAGTGCCGCACCTCGATCCCGGCCAGTTCCGTGCGCCCCACGAACGTCGCCGTCCGCGTCCCCCGCAGCACCTCGGCGGCGGCGAACGGATCCGTCGCCCCGCCGGTCACCAGGTTCCCGTCGGACAGCGAGTCGGTCGCCACCCGCACCCACTTGTCGTCCGGGACCCCCGCGCCCCGGTTCTTCATGAACAGGGCCCCCGGGGCGAGCAGCTCGGTGATCGGCCGGTGCTCGCTGGCTCCCGCCGGGTCCTGGGGCAGCCGCACCTTCAGCTGCCCGAGCCGCTCCTCGAAGTCGTACACACCCTCGCCCCGGATGGTCACCCGCGTCCCGCCGCTGGCCATCTGCATCGAGGTACGCGTCTTGGCGCTCCCGGCGGCCACCAGCCGGTCGGCGGCCCGGTGCAGCACGGCGACCGGGTCCCCGCCGTCCGCCCCCTGGACCGCGGCTCCCCGGCCGGAGCACCCGGCACCGGTCAGACAGAGGCAGACCACACCGCCGGCGAGGGCGAGAACGCCGCCCGCCCTCCAACTCCGCAGCTCCCGCTCCCGCCCGACCATCGCCACCCGCTGTCCCACGCCGTCACGCCCGTTCCGGACCCCCTGCCGTCCCGCTTAACGAGGGGCAGGCGACCCCGGTAACGTTGTGGGCGTGGCGCAGCAGGACGGTCTCGAAGCCCCCGGGGACGCCCCGGAACACCTCACGACAACGGTCGAACAAGGCCCCTTCTGCCTGGCCCGCTGCACCTGCGGCTGGCGAGGCCCGGCCCGCAGGGCCAGAAGCCAGGCCCGCACCGACGCCCAGACCCACACCACCGCCCCCTGACTGCGGGCCATCGCCCGGCGCGGCAGGCACCCCACCCCGGCCGACACCCACGCCGTACACCCGTACACCCGTGCACCCGTGCACCCGTGCACCCGTGCACCCGTGCACCCGTGCAGCCGACGCCCGGGGAACCCCGGCCCCCGTACCCCCGTCTCCCCTCAAGACCCCCCACGGGACGCGGAGGCGACATGCACCGGCGCACATTCCTCACCACCACCACAGCCACCGCCCTGGCGGCAGCCACCACCGCCTGCACAGGCAAGGACCGGTCCACAGGCACCGACGCCAAAGCGACCGGAGCCACGACCACACGCACAGCCAACATCGGCAACAGCGCGACCCCCACCCCCAAAGCCCCCACGCCCAAGGCCCCCGCCAGCTGGGCCGCCCTCGCCAAGTCCCTGGACGGCCCACTGATCCGCCCCGGCGACCGCACCTGGAAAACGGCCCACCAGCTCTACAACACCCGCTTCGACACCCTGAAACCCACCGCCGTCGCCTACGCCGCCCACCCCGACGACATCCGCACCGCCCTCTCCTACGCCCGCGCCCATGCCATCCCCGTGGCGATCCGCAACGGCGGCCACTCCTACGCCGGATGGTCCTCCGGCGACGGCCGCCTGATCATCGACGTCTCGACGCTGAACCGCGTCCGCGCCTCCGCCGGCGAGGCGGTCGTCGGCGCCGGCGCCAAGCTCATCGACGTCTACCGCGCCCTCGCCGCGAAGGACGTGACCGTCCCGGCCGGCTCCTGCCCCACCGTCGGCATCTCCGGCCTCACCCTCGGCGGCGGCCACGGCGTCGTCTCCCGCGCCTACGGCCTGACCTGCGACAGCCTCACCCGGGCCACCCTGATCACGGCCGACGGCAAGGAGATCACCGCCGACGCGACGGGCGACCACAAGGACCTCTTCTGGGCCCTGCGCGGCGCGGGCAACGGCAACTTCGGCATCGTCACGGAGTTCCACTTCCGCACCCACCCCGCCCCCAGAGCCGTATCGGCGTACCTGACCTGGCCCTGGCGGAAGGCGGCCGCGGTCGTCCGCGCCTGGCAGGAGTGGGGTCCCGGCCAGCCCGACGAGATCTGGTCCTCCCTCCACCTGGCCGCGGCCCCCGGCCACACCCCCACCCTGTCGGTCTCGGCCTTCTCCCTCGGCACCTACGGCGAACTCCAGAACGCCGTCGACCGCCTCGCCGACCGCATCGGCGCGTCCGCGAGCCACGTCTCCCTCAAGCGCCGTACGTACGAGGAGTCGATGGAGATGTACGCGGGCTGCTCGTCGTTCTCGACCGACGCCCGCTGCCACCTCCCGGGCTCCGCGCCCGGCCACTCGCCGGAGGGCTCGCTCGGCCGCGAGACGTACGCGGCCCGCTCGGACTTCTTCGACCGCCCGATCCCGCCGGCCGGCGTCAAGGCGCTGCTCGCGCAGCTCCCGCAGGTGCGCGGCGGCGCCGGCAGCATCGCGTTCACCGCGCTCGGCGGCGCCGTGAACCGCGTCGCCCCGACGGCCACCGCGTTCGTGCACCGGCGCTCCCGGATGCTGGCCCAGTACCTCGTCTCGTGGCGGCCGGGCACGAGCGGAAGGGCGCCGCAGTCCTGGCTGGATTCCGCCTACGGCGCGATGCGCCCGTACGTCTCGGGCGCCGCCTACCAGAACTACACGGACCCGGCCCTTAAGGACTGGCGGAAGGCCTACTACGGAGACGCGGCCCCGCGCCTGGCGCGGCTGAAGCACCAGTACGACCCGGACCGCGTCTTCACCTGCCCGCAGGCACTGTGAGTGAGCGTCAGGCGGCGAGATCCCGCTCGCCCGACGCCTCGGAGGCACTCTCCTTGCGCGCCCCGGGGATCACCGCACCGCGCCCGGCGGCACCCGCCCGCCCTCGCGCGCTGACCAGCCACCCCACCCGGGGCGAACGCTCGACGGCCCGGGTCAGCGGCGTCAGCAGGGCCATGGCGACCGGCGACAGCAGCAGCGCGACGGCCGTACCGAGCGCGAACCCGCCCACGACGTCGGTCGGGTAGTGCACGCCCATGTAGACCCGGGCGAAGCCGCCGAACAGGGCCAGCACGATCGCGACGATCCCGAACTTCCGGTTGGCGACGAACAGTCCGACCGCCAGGGCCATGCAGAGCGTGGCGTGGTCGCTCACGAAGGAGAAGTCGTTCTTCCCCTCCACGAGCACTTCGAGCCCGTCATGCGACTTGAAGGGCCGCGGCCGTTCGACGAACCCCCGTATCGGCACGTTGACGAGTACCGCGACCCCGGCCGCGAGCGGCGCCCACACGAGGGCCGCGACGCTCGAGGCGGCGTCCTCGCCGCCCCGCCGGCGCACACCCCACCAGCACCACAGCACCAGCAGCACGATCGCGAACAGCAGTCCGTACTCACCGACGAACTCCATGACCCGGTCGAACCAGTGCGGCGCGTCCTTGGCCAGGCCGTTGATGTCGTAGAGCAGCTCGACGTCGGGGTTCGACCCGGATTCGGCGAGTCCAGCCATGGTGCTGCGGCCCCTTCGTCATGTCCTCCGGCGCACCGAACGCGCGCCTCTTCTGCCACCCCCGTGGTCAGCTGTACGTCAACAGGAACGCACGGTCCCCGTTGATACGTTCCACACTCCACTGAATGATCACGCAGACGTTATCGAAGAGAGACACGTCACTGCAGCTCAGGGCAGGGTTTCACGCTGGGTCCACACCTTTCCATTCACACCGTGGTGGGCAGCGCTTTCGCGCCATCCTCGGTCACCCGGGTGGCCCCGAAGTAGTCGGGGGTGTCGATCGGGTCGAACCGGATCACGGCGCCCGTCCGCGGCGCGTCGATCATGTACCCGCCGCCCACGTAGATGCCCACGTGCCGGATGGCCCGGGAGTTGGTGAGGTCGTCCGAGAAGAACACCAGGTCCCCGGGGAGCAGCTCGTCCCGCCCGGGGTGCGGCCCCGCGTTGTACTGGTCGTTGGCGACGCGCGGCAGCTTGATCCCCACGCTCTCGTACGCCGCCTTGGTCAGCCCCGAGCAGTCGAACCGCCCGCCCTGCTCGGGTGTCCCGTTCCCGCCCCACAGATACAGCGTCCCGAGCTTCTTCTGCGCGTAGGCGATGGCTCCGGCGGCCTGCTCGGACGGATCGACACGGCTGGTGGGCGCGGCGAAGCTCTTCTCCAGGGTCGTGATCACCTTGACGTAGTTCTGCGTCTCCTTGTACGGCGGCACACCCTGATACTTGATCACCGCGTAGGCCCCCGCATTGTAGGAGGCCAGCATGTTCTCGGTCGGATCGCCGGGCACGTCCTTCACGTACGAGGCGAGGGAGCAGTCGTACGACGCCGCCGACGGAATCGCGTCCGCCGGGTCCCACACGTCCCGGTCCCCGTCGCCGTCCCCGTCGATGCCGTGGGTGGCCCACGTCCCGGGGATGAACTGCGCTATCCCCTGCGCCGCCGCCGCGCTCCGTGCCTGCGGGTTGAACCCGCTCTCCTGGTACAACTGGGCGGCGAGCAGCGCGGGGTTGATGGCGGGGCAGAGGTTGCCCCACTTCTGCACGATGGGCTGGTACGCCGCGGGCACGCTCCCCTTGGCGAGCTTTTTGGCCCCGCCGCCCGCGCCGCCGGCCAGGTTCCCGGCGACGAGGTAGACACCGACGACGAGCAGCATCACGAAGCCCATCCCCGAGGCGACCGCGACACCCGCACCGACCCACATCTTGCGCATGGTCCAACCATCCCCCATGGGCGGGCGGTTCAGTGACGTTTCCCGGCCATGTCGGACCATCTGACAGTCGGTCACACACCGTGACGCCGGGCCGATCCGATCACGACACAGAAGGGTCCAACGACGCAACCACGTAACAGGTTGCGCCCCGCATCATTGCCCGGTGTAACCTCACGTGATACACAGAGTGACCATACGACTCTTTGCACACCGGTCCGCACCACCCGGCAGGGCCCGGCGCGGACCGGTGGCAAGCTATTCGTACGAAACCCGCCAATCAATGACGCCAAGTCGACATGCGACGGTGCCATTGTCGGCGACAATGAGGCTTGACCTCTGCATGTCCGCAGAGGGCGCGGAACTACCCAACAGGGGCGGTGACTTACATGCTCTTTGCGGCCGACGAGGGAGACATCAACACCATCATCGGGGGGATCGCTCCGGACTGGGGCCCCTTCGGTGCGCTGGGGACCGAGGCGAAGACGATGGTCCAGGTCGTCATGGCCGTCGCCATTCTGCTCTGCCTCGGCATCGCCATCTGGGGTGCCGCCAAGCAGCGCATCGGCGCCACGGCCCTGAGGGACACCTTCAGCGCCGAGCAGGGCAAGGGCCTCATCATCGCCGGACTGACGGGCGTGTTCATCATCGGCTCGCTCGGCACCCTCTTCACCATCGTGTACGGGATGGCCGTGTAGCCCGGCGCACACCGATTCCTCCCCCTTCACCCCACCCGCCCGTCGTGCCAACCGGCTGAGGTTGCGTTTCCCTGATGTCGAGTCATAACACCGCGCCCGAGCGGGAACCAGCACGGCTACCGTCGTACGTACACGGCCGACCCGACGTCGAGGGGGCGTACGCGGCATGAGTCTCGGAGACGATCACCACTCGTCCGGCGATTACGGCGGCGCCGGTCAGACCCGGCTCCGGCTGCCGGAGGAGGACGGCGGCCCCCGGCGCGGCGGCCGCTCCTCCTCGCGGAGCCTGGTCACCGTGGTCGGCGTCGTCGTGCTGCTCATCGCCGCGATCGCCTTCGCGAACCGTGGAGGAGACGATTCCGCATCCTCGGAGGGCGGCGACGGGGACAAGCCGAAGACATCGGCGACGGCCCCCTCGGGAACGCGCCCCGTCCAGTCGGGCTTCGCCCACGACGAACAAGGGGCACAGAGCGCGGCGGCGAACTACGCGGTCACTCTCGTATCGGCCGACATTCTCAAACCGGCCAGACGGGACGAGATCGTGCGGCAGGTCTTCGTGGCCGACAAGCAGGCCGCTCTCGCCGCCAAGTTCGACAAGGTCTACAGCCAGGAGTTCCTCGGCACCATCGGCCTGGACAAGAACGGCAACGCCACGGGTGGCAACACCTACGTCTCGCGCACGATGCCGATCGGAACGAAGACCACGCAGTACTCCGACACGAGCGCGACCGTGGACGTCTGGTGCACGGGAGTGTTCGGCACAGCGGGTGAGAAGACCACCACCCCCGTCAGCAGCGACTGGTTCACCATGAACCTGCAACTGCGCTGGGTGGACAACGACTGGAAGGTCGAGTCCTTCTCCCAGAAGGACGGCCCGGCGCCGGTGCCGGGTGACAACAAGGCTTCCAGCGCCGACGAGATGTCCAAGGCCGTCCAGGAGTACGGAGGGTTCACGTATGCCCGCTGACCAGCGTCGCGTACTCAAGGCCGCCGCTGCCTTGACCGCCGTACCGGCCATGCTCGTGTTGCTCGCCACGCGGGCCGCCGCCGCACCCACGCCGTCGCCGACCCCGTCGGACGACAACTGCGACCTCATCGTGGGCCCCGCCAAGGACTACTGCGAACGAGGCGAAGGCGGCGGATCCGGTGGTGGTGGCGGCACCCCCGACACGCTGCCCAACACCCTCGACCCCCTCTCCTCCCTGGCCAAGGGCTGCGCCGACGCCGCCGCCTGGACCGTCGACACGCTCAGCGACGCCGTGAAGAACACCGCCGACGTCGACTTCACGAACGACACGTTCCTCAAGCAGTACGGCATCGTCTTCGCCGCGTCGACGATCCTCACGCTGGTCCTCTGGCTGCTGGCGGTCGCCAAGCGTGCCGTGCGCGGCGTCCCGCTCACCACCGCGCTCTCCGAGGCCGTCGGGTTCCTGTGGCTCACCGTCCTGGCGTCGGCCTTCACGCCGTTGATCCTGTACACGGTCGTGTCGGCCACCGACGCCGTGACCGACGTCCTGGCCAAGGGCACCGGCGACCAGACGGACACGTTCTTCGGCACGTTCTCCCAGGCACTGAAGCAGGGCAACGACATCGGCGGCGGCCCGATCATGCTGATCCTGGTGTCGTTCGTGTCGATCATCGCCGCCGGCGTCCTCTACCTGGAGCTGTACCTGCGGGCCGTCCTGCTCTACGTCGGCGCCCTGCTCGGCGTCGTCGTCTACGCCGGCCTGGTCGACAAGAACCTGTGGGGCCACGTCCGCCGCTGGGCCGGCATCATGATCGCCGTGATCATGGTGAAGCCCGTGATCGTGATCGTGCTGGGCCTGGCCGGCGCGCTGACCACGGAGGACGGTCCCGACTCCGTGGCCGCCATCGTGTCCGGCCTCGCCATCATCCTGCTCGCGATCTTCGCCTCGGCGATGATCTACCGCTTCGTCCCCGGCTTCGGCGACGAGATCGCCAACGGCCGCAACAACCGCATCATGCAGGGCGCCGAGGGCAAGGCCGCGGCCGTGATCAGCTCCCCGGCCAACCTCGTCGCCCAGGGCATCAGAACCCACAGCAGCCGCAACAACGGCGACGGCGGAGGCGGACAGTCCGCGTCCTCCGCGGCCGCCCGCCCCTCGAACCCCGCCTCCGGCGGAGTCGCCGCGCACAGCTCGCGCCCCTCGAACGGCGGCGGCGGAAATGTCCCCTCCGCCGCACCCGCACCGCGCTCCGGCAGCCCGGTGAACACACCGCACGCAAGCAACACCCGCAACAGCAAGAGCACAGGAGGTGACGGGCGTTGACGACCGAGTCCCACATGTCCCATGCGGTCACGCCCCGCCGTACGTATCTGATCGGCCGCGCCCGGCCGAACGCGATCGTCGGCCGCAACCGCGAGACCGGAGAGATCGCGCTGATCGTCGCGGGCGCGTTCCTCGGCATGATGTGCGGGCTGCTCGTCCCCGTCCTGTCCCTGCGCATCGTGCTGCTCGTCGGCTTCCCGATGCTCGCGCTCGCGGCGGTCTACGTGCCGTACAACCACCGGACCTTCTACCGGTGGTTCGAGATCAACCGCAGCTACAAGCGCACGCTCCGCAGGGGCACCACCTACCGCTCCGGTGCCATCGAGGCCGGTACCAGGATCGACGGCCGCGAGATCGAGGTCGGTCCGCCGCCCGGCATCGGCCGCATCTCCTGGCTGGCGGCGCCCTTCGGGCCGGACGAGATCGCCGTACTGCTGCACGCCGACCGCAAGACAGTGACGGCCGCCATCGAGATCGAGGGACCCGGCGTCGGCCTGCGCGACTCCGAGGACCAGGAAGCCCTCGTCGACCGCTTCGGCACCCTGCTCAAGCACGTGGCCAACGGCGACGGCTTCGTCACCCGCATCCAGATGCTCGCCCGCACCCTCCCGGCCGACCCCGACGCGCACGCCAAGGACGTCACCCAGCGCGGTGACGACAAGGCGCCGCCGTGGCTCCAGCAGTCGTACGACCAGCTCCAGTCGATGGTGTCCACCAGCAGCGAGCAACACCGCGCGTACCTGATCGCCTGCATGCACTACAACCGCGAGCTGGCCGCCGAGGCACACACCATGGCCCGCGCCGCCCGCCCGCACACGGGCCGCAAGCTGGATCGGGACGCCGGTCTCGCGGTCGTGATGGCGCGCGAGCTGACCGACATCTGCTCCCGCCTCCAGGAAGCCGACATCCGCGTGCGCCAGCCGCTGGGCCAGGGCCGGCTCGCCTCCCTGATCCACGCCATGTACGACCCGGACCACCCCATCGACCACATCCAGGCGATGACCAAGCGCAACGCCTGGCCGGCCGAGCTGGACGCCATGGAGCCCACCTACCTCCAGGCCAAGACCCGCGAGTCCGCCACCCGCGCCCCCTGGTGCCACGCCACCGCCTGGGTCAAGGAGTGGCCGATGACGCCGGTGGGCGTCAACTTCCTGGCGCCCCTCCTCGTCCACACCCCGGACGTGATCCGCACCGTCGCCGTCACGATGGACCTCGAACCCACCGAGGTCGCCATCGAGCGCATGCTGACCGAGAAGACGAACGACGACGCCGAGGCGTCCCGCGCCGCCAAGATGAACCGGACCGTGGACCCCCGCGACATCGCCGCCCACGGCCGTCTCGACCAGCGCGGCGAGGACCTGGCCAGCGGCGCGGCGGGCGTCAACCTGGTCGGCTACATCACCGTCTCCTCCCGCACCCCCGAGGCCCTGGCCCGCGACAAGCGGACGATAAGGGCGTCGGCCGGAAAGTCGTACCTGAAACTGGAGTGGTGCGACCGTGAGCACCATCGCGCCTTCGTGAACACTCTTCCGTTCGCCACCGGCATCCGAAGGTAGGGGCTGAGCCTGATGCGGGACCCGCTGACCGTCCTCACCGACGCCTTCACGTCCTTCCTCTTCGGGAAGGTGGAGACGACCCGCCTCCCCGTCCGCACGTCCACCGGCCAGGCCCAGGCGGTCTACCTGCCCACGGCCGCCCCCGGCCTCGGCGACTCCGGCGTGATCATCGGCCGCGAGGTCTACTCCGGCAAGGGCTACATCTACGACCCCTTCCAGCTCTACGGCCAGCAGCTCCCCGCCCCGCACTGGCTGGTGCTCGGGGAGTCCGGTAACGGCAAGTCGGCCCTCGAGAAGACGTACGTCCTGCGCCAGCTACGCTTCCGCGACCGCCAGGTCGTCGTCCTGGACGCCCAGGGCGAGGACGGTGTCGGCGAGTGGAACCTCATCGCCGAGGAGCTGGGCATAACTCCCATCCGCCTCGACCCGATGGCCGCCCTGGACCACGGCATCCGCCTCAACCCCCTCGACCCGGCGATCACCACGACGGGACAGCTGGCGCTGCTCCGGACGATCATCGAGGTCGCCATGGGCCACGGCCTGGACGAGCGCTCCGGCTTCGCACTCAAGGTCGCGCACGCCTACGTCAACGAGACCATCGTCGAACGCCAGCCGGTCCTCACCGACATCGTCGAGCGGCTCCGCCACCCCGAGCCGGAGTCCGCCGAGGCGATGAACGTCGCCATAGACGACGTACGGGCCTGGGGCCTGGACGTCGCACTGGTCCTCGACCGGCTCGTCGACGGCGACCTGCGCGGCATGTTCGACGGCCCGACGACGGTCGGCATCGACCTCGACGCCCCGCTGATCGTCTTCGACCTCTCCCACATCGACCGCAACTCCATCGCCATGCCCATCCTCATGGCCATCGTGGGCGTCTGGCTGGAGCACACCTGGATCCGCCCCGACCGGAAGAAGCGCATCTTCCTGGTCGAGGAGGCCTGGCACATCATCAACAGCCCGTTCGTGGCGCAGCTGTTCCAGCGGCTGCTGAAGTTCGGGCGCCGGCTCGGCCTGTCCTTCGTGGCGGTGGTGCACCACCTGTCCGACGTCGTCGACGGGGCGGCGGCCAGAGAAGCCGCCGCCATCCTCAAAATGGCCTCCACCCGCACCATCTACGCCCAGAAGGCCGACGAGGCACGGGCCACCGGGCGCGTCCTCGGCCTGCCCCGCTGGGCGGTGGAGATCATCCCGTCCCTGACCCCCGGCATCGCGGTGTGGGACGTCAACGGCAACGTCCAAGTGGTCAAACACCTGATCACCGAGACCGAACGCCCCCTGGTCTTCACCGACCGCGCGATGACCGAGTCCTCCGCCGACCACCTGACCGACGACGCCCTGCGCGCCGCGGAGCTGGAGGCGGAGGAACGGGCGGCGGCTTTCATGGAGCAGCACATCGGCGACTCGTCGGAATCGACGGTGGCGTAGAAGCAGTAGAACAGCAGGACAGAGCACGGCAGCGCACGACAGAGCAGGACACAGCAGGACAGCGGGACGAGGAGAGGCACCGGACGCATGAGACCGGACGACCGCCGCGACCAGCGGCCGGCCCAGGGCGGCATCCCCGACGGCCTGCTGATCGGCATACTGGCCTTCCTGCTCGGCATGACCCTGCTGGTCTGGACGGCGACCGGCCTGTCCGCCCTGTTCGCCCACGGCGCCTGGCCCGACGGCATCAGCTTCACCGGCACCCCGCAGGCCATGCGTCAGCTGATCGCGGAGCCCCACGACATCCCCGGCGCCTGGCCGGACGCCCCGCGCACGGCACTCTCCGGGTACGGGCTGTTCTGGGGCCTGTTCATCGGCCAGCTGATGGTGCTGGTGGTGCTGACGGTGTTCGTGATGGGCACGCTGGCACGGTGGCGAGCGGTACGGCAGCGACGGCGCGGGGTGCAGACACCGGCGCCCGCACCGGCGCGGACCCCGGTGGCACAGGAGACGCAGGAGACGCAGGAGGCCCCGGTCCAGGAGATGCCGGTCCAGGAGATGCCGGTGCACGAGGTACCCACCCCGAGGGGGCCGCAGCCGGCCCCCGTGACTCCGCACACTCCGGCCCAGGAGACCGACCGCCCCTCGGCTTCTCCGCTCACCGGGAAACGGATGGGCGGGTGGGAGGCCAACCGTGCCGAAGGCGCGGTGCACTACGGCCCCAGGGCCAGCCACCACGAGACCGCAACCGGCGCCCTGCGGGACGCGGAAGGCGCCGCCCTCGTCATCACCTCCAACCCCGCCCTCTGGGCGGAGACCAAGGACGCCCGCGCCAAACTCGGCCCCACCCACCTCTACGACCCGAACCACCTCTGCGACACCCCCGCCCGCTTCCACTGGTCCCCCACCGCGGGCTGCGAGGACCGACCGACGGCCACCGCCAGGGCCGCCGCCCTGCTCGCACCGGTCCGCCCCACCGCCCGCCTCGACCAGGCGGTCGGCGACACGGCCGAACTGCTGCTGCGCAGCTACCTCCACGCCGCCGCCATCGACGGCCGCACCGTCCGGCACGTCCACCGCTGGGCCCAGGGTCTCCAGGTCCAGGACGCCGTCCGCATCCTGCGCACCCACCCCAAGGCCGCCCCCGGTTCCGCGGGCGAACTCGAAGGGTCCCTCACCGCCCACCCCGAGCGCCGGGACATGGCCCAGCAGCTCACCGCCCGGGCCCTGGCCGCGCTCTCCACGGTCAATATCCGCGAGGCCTGCACTCCCAACCGAAATGATGCCCTCGCCTTGGATTCCTTCGTCCACGAACAGGGCACCCTTTACGTGGTGGGTGAATCCATTGAGGACCCCCGCACGAGCCCGGGCGCGATGCCGCTGCTGACGGCGCTCGTCTCCAGCGTGGTCGAGCGCGGCCGGCGCATGGCCGAACGGTCATCCTCCGGTCGCCTCGACCCACCAATGACGCTCGTCCTGGACGACGTCGCGGCCGTGGCCCCGCTTCCCCAGCTCCCGGAGCTGCTGGCCACCGGCACGGACATCGGCATGCCGACCCTGGCCCTGCTCCGCTCCCGCGAACAGGGCCGCGCCCGCTGGCCCCACGACGAACTGCCGGTCTAGCGCCGGCAGGCGTCGGCGTCAGCGCTCGATCACGTACTCCAACTCGTGGTCGCCCGGCCCGCCCGCCAGCGGCACCGTCCGCCCGCTCGGCACGAACCCGGCCTTGCCGTAGGCGCCCCGCGCCCGCCCGTTGTCCGGATGCACGATGAGCCGCACCCGCTCCAGACCGCTCGCCCAGGCCCACTCGAGACCGGCGTCGAACAGCGCCTTCGTCAGCCCGCTCCCCCGCCACTCGGGCCGTACGAACACCCCGACGACGTGCCCCTGCCGCCGCTCCACCGGGAACCCGGCCCAGTCCGTCGTCCCGGCCTCCTCCACGATCACGGTCAGCGTGCCGAGCCACAGCCCGCCGGGACCCACGGCAACGAGCTGCTGCGCACCAAAAGCCCCCTCGCCTCCCATGGCCGCCCGCTCCTTCCAGAAGGAGTCCGGCCGCGCGGCCGCGGCGTCGTACGTGTCCAAGTAGGCGAGGTCCGCGAGCGGATCCCGCAGCGCCCGCAGCCGCAGCTCCTTCACCGCCGGCCACTCGTCGGCGCGTATCGAGCGGATCACGTAGTCACCGGGGACCGAGGCACTCATGCGGGCCACCGTAATACCCGGGTACTACGCTCCTCACCTCATATACGGCCTCCGGAACGACGCCTCCCGCCGCCGCACCCCCGACGATGGTCGGATGGACCACGTGGACGCCGCCCGGCCCGCACCGGAGGACCGAGTCGCCGAACCCCTCACCGAGTACATCCAGCGGTTCACCCAGCGCGTGCGTCGCTTCGACCGCCGCCGTCCACTCGTGTGGGACCTGCACCTGACCGGCTTCTGGCTGGTCGCCGCCCTCATCGACCTCAGCGCCTACCTCAACGGCGGCCGGCGCTACGTCGCGCACGACCTGGACGTCCCCACCGGACTGCTGCTCGCCCTGAGCCTGGGCTTCACGGTGCCGCTCCTGTGGCGCCGCTCGCACCCTGCGGCGGTGCTGCTCACCATGGCCCCGGTCGCCCTCCTCAACGCCTGGACCGGCGCCATCCTCCAGGCCGCCCTGCTCCAACTGCTCGTCGTCTTTCACATCGCCCTGCGGCTGTCCCTGCGCACCCTCTCCTGGGCCGCCCTTCTCGTGCTCACCCCGGTTGCCGTCTCGGCCATCCGCTACGGCGACCAGCCCACCTGGGAACAGCAGATCGGCGCCCAGCTGATGTCCGTCGCGGTGGCGGCGCTCATCGGCATCACGGTCCGCACCCGCCGCAACTACACCGAGGCCCTCGAGGACCGCGCCCACCGCCTGGAGACGGAACGCCACCAGCAGGTCCGGCTCGCCGCAGCGGCCGAACGCGCCCGCATCGCCCGGGAGATGCACGACATCATCGGCCACAACCTCTCCGTCATCACCGGCCTCGCCGACGGTGGCCGGTACGCCGCCGCCAAGTCCCCCGACCGGGCCGCCCAGGCCCTCGACGCCATCGGCACGACCAGCCGCCAGGCCCTCGGCGAACTCCGCCGCCTCCTGGACGTCCTGCGCGACGACGACCAGGACGGCGCCGACGCGACACCCGAACTGGCTCCGCAGCCCGCCCTCACCGACCTCGACCGCCTCCTCGACGGCGTCCGCCGGGCCGGCCTCCCCGTCCGCACCAGCATCAAGGGGGAGCCCGTACTCGCCGAGGGCCGCCAGCTCACGCTCTACCGCGTCATCCAGGAAGCCCTCACCAACACCCTCAAACACGCCGGCCCCGACGCCAGCGCCCACATCGACCTCGCCTACGAGGCGGGCGGCGCCGTCAGCCTCACCGTCACCGACACGGGCCGAGCGAGTCCGCTCCCGTCCCCCGCCCTCTCCGGCGGCCGCGGACTGCCCGGGATGCGCGAACGAACCTCCCTGTACGGGGGCACACTTGAGGCCGGCCCACGCCCCTCCCCCGAACGGGGCTGGCGCGTCCATCTGCACCTACCGGAGGAATCCCCGCAGTGACCACCGTCCTCATCGCCGACGACCAGCCCCTCCAGCGGTTCGGCTTCCGCATGCTCCTGGAGAGCCAGGACGACATGACGGTCGTGGGCGAGGCGGCCAACGGCGCCGAAGCGACCCGGATGACGGCCGACCTCCACCCCGACGTCGTCCTCATGGACGTCCGCATGCCCGGCCTGGACGGCATCGAGGCGACCCGTCGCATCGTCGAGGCCGGCGGCCGCACCCGCGTCCTCATCCTCACCACGTTCGACCTGGACGAGTACGCCTACTCCGGCCTGCGCGCCGGCGCCTCCGGCTTCCTCGTCAAGGACGCCCAGCCCGAGGAGCTCCTGTCCGGCATCCGCGCGGTGGCCACGGGCGACGCCGTGGTCGCCCCGAGCCTGACCCGCCGGCTCCTCGACGCATACGTCCACCACCTCCCGGCCGCCACACAGCCCCAGCCGAGCGGTTCGCCCGACGCACGCTTGACCCCACTCACCGACCGGGAGACCGAGATCCTGCGGGTCATGGGCCAGGGCTGGACCAACACCGAGATAGCCGAGCGCCTCCACCTCGCAGAGTCGACGGTGAAGACCCACGTGGGCCGCATCCTGGCCAAGACGGGTTCGAGGGACCGTGTCCAGGCCGTCATCCTGGCCTACGAGACAAAGCTGGTGGGTTAAGGAACCGCGGGCAGAACAACCGGGGGTAGAACA
>NZ_KZ195574.1:4623653-4624546 GCF_002188365.1 Streptomyces sp. CS113 | reverse complement strand
TTCGATGTTTGACGCTTCACAGCGGGTACCGGAATATCAACCGGTTATCCATCGACTACGCCTGTCGGCCTCGCCTTAGGTCCCGACTTACCCTGGGCAGATCAGCTTGACCCAGGAACCCTTAGTCAATCGGCGCAAACGTTTCTCACGTTTGTATCGCTACTCATGCCTGCATTCTCACTCGTGAACCGTCCACAACTCGCTTCCGCGGCTGCTTCACCCGGCACACGACGCTCCCCTACCCATCACAGCCGGCGTTGGCCGTATTGCTGCAATGACACGACTTCGGCGGTACGCTTGAGCCCCGCTACATTGTCGGCGCGGAATCACTAGACCAGTGAGCTATTACGCACTCTTTCAAGGGTGGCTGCTTCTAAGCCAACCTCCTGGTTGTCTGTGCGACTCCACATCCTTTCCCACTTAGCGTACGCTTAGGGGCCTTAGTCGATGCTCTGGGCTGTTTCCCTCTCGACCATGGAGCTTATCCCCCACAGTCTCACTGCCGCGCTCTCACTTACCGGCATTCGGAGTTTGGCTAAGGTCAGTAACCCGGTAGGGCCCATCGCCTATCCAGTGCTCTACCTCCGGCAAGAAACACACGACGCTGCACCTAAATGCATTTCGGGGAGAACCAGCTATCACGGAGTTTGATTGGCCTTTCACCCCTAACCACAGGTCATCCCCCAGGTTTTCAACCCTGGTGGGTTCGGTCCTCCACGACCTCTTACAGCCGCTTCAACCTGCCCATGGCTAGATCACTCCGCTTCGGGTCTTGAGCGTGCTACTAAAACGCCCTATTCGGACTCGCTTTCGCTACGGCTTCCCCACCCGGGTTAACCTCGCAACACACCGCAAACTCGCAGGCTCATTCTTCAAAAGGCACGCAGTCACGA
>NZ_KZ195574.1:4587601-4622502 GCF_002188365.1 Streptomyces sp. CS113 | reverse complement strand
CTTTCTGATCCGATTTCCTCGGTGCTTTCCAGGTTCCCGCTTTCGCGTTTCCCTTTCCGGCGGTTCCGACTCTATCAGATCCTTTCGGACCCTGATTCCCCGTCAGAAGGGGTTGTCGTCCCGGCTGTTGGGCCGTTCCGACGTCTCAAACCTTAGCGGACCCTCTCGGCGATTCCCAATCGGGGTCGATCGGGGCGACGAGTGTCCGGCGGAATTGAATTCGGGCGCGCCGAAGTCATTCCCGCTCGGGGATCGTGCTGGTGGTTTGGTTGCCGCTGCTGCGGCGGGAGGTGCTGCCGCAGAACCGTTACGGTCCCGTGGCAACCCGAAGAACCTTACGGATCCCGCAGGAGACTGTCAAGCACCGCTGTCAAGATCTTTAATCGAGGTCGCTGAGCCGGCCACCGGCGTCCGGCTGCGCGTGCTCCACCCTGCGCAGGAGACGGGTGAGCACGTCGCCGAGCGCGGTGCGGTCGTCGGCGGAGAGGTCCTGGAGCAGGTCCTCCTCGAAGACGGTGGCGAGGCGCATGGCCTCCAGCCACTTCTCGCGTCCTTCCGCCGTGAGGGCCACGATCACGCGCACCCGGTTGGTCTCGTCGCGCTCCCGGGTGACCAGGCCCTCCGTCACCATGCGGTCGATGCGGTGGGTCATCGCGGCCGGGGTGAGGCCGAGGCGCTTGGCGAGGTCGCCGGGGCCGAGGCGGTAGGGGGAGCCGGAGAGTACGAGGGCCTTCAGCACCTCCCAGTCCGTGTTGCTGATGCCCAGCTCGGCGGTCTGCCGGCCGTACGCGACGTTCATGCGGCGGTTGAGGCGGGAGAGCGCCGAGACGATCTTCTCGACCTGGGGGTCGAGGTCCTGGAATTCGCGCTGGTAGGCGGCGATCTGCTCTTCGAGTGTCGGCTCGCCGGCGCCGGAGGTGTCGCCCATGGCCGCAGTATGGCATGCGACTCCTTTGCTTTGAAGTCCTTCGTTATGTACTCTTTAGCTTCGAACTTTAGCTTCTAAGTCTTCAGCTCTAACGGCTGGAGCGATCGATCCCGAGAGATCAAGAGAGGGTGAACGTGACCAGGGCAATGGGCGCGGCGATGCGCCGGATTCACGTGGGCAACGCACTCAGCGCGTTCGGACTCGGCTTCACGGTCCCCTACCTGTACGTCTATGTGGCGCAGGTACGGGGCCTTGGTTCTGTCACGGCGGGCCTCGTGCTCGCCGTCTTCGCCGTGGCCGCGCTGATCGTGCTGCCGTTCGCCGGACGGGCCATCGTCCGGCGCGGCCCGCTGCCGGTACTGCTGGTCGCCCTGGTCACCGCCGCGCTGGGCGCGATGAGCCTCGGACTGTCCGCCTCCGCGGGCACGGTGCTGGTGTCCGCCGCCGCCCTCGGTGCCGGGCAGGCCGTGATGCAGCCGGCGCTCGCGACGATGATCGTGGACTGCTCCACGACCGAGACCCGGTCACGGGCGTTCGCCATGCAGTTCTTCTTGCAGAACCTGGGGCTCGGCGTCGGCGGGCTCATCGGCGGCCACCTGGTCGACACCACGAGCGCGTCGTCCTTCACGCTGCTGTTCGCGATCGAGGCGGCGATGTTCCTGGTGCTGGTCGCCGTCATGGCCACGGTGCGGGTGCCGCGCGCGCCGCGGATCGAGGCGGCGCCCGGACAGACGGGCGGCGGAAGCTGGAAGCAGCTGCTCGGCAACCGGGCCATGGTGCAGCTGTGCGTGCTGGGCTTCGTGCTGTTCTTCGCCTGCTACGGGCAGTTCGAGTCGGGGCTGAGCGCCTACGGCGTCGAGGCGGCCGGGATCACCACGTCCGCGCTGGGGACGGCGCTGGCGGCGAACACGCTGATGATCGTGGTCGCGCAGTTCGCGGTGCTGAAGTTCGTGGAGCGGCGCAAGCGCTCGCGCGTGATCGCGTCCGTGGGGCTGATCTGGGCCGTGGCGTGGGCCGTGGCCGGGTACGCCGGGCTGGGGCACGGCAGCCAGACGATGGCCACGGCCGCGTTCATCTCGACGTACGCGCTGTTCGGGCTGGGTGAGGCGATGCTGTCGCCGACGCTGGCGCCGCTGGTGGCGGATCTCGCGCCGACCGGGCTCGCCGGGCAGTACAACTCCGCCTTCGCCCTGGTGAAGCAGCTGGCGCTGGCGATCGGTCCCGCGGTGGGCGGGCCGCTGGGGGCTTCGCTGCACGCGCCGTACATCGTGGCGTTCCTGTTGTTCTCGCTGGGCATCACGGTGCTGGCGGTGCGGCTGGGGCGGCAGCTCACGGACGTACAGAACCAGCCGTCGCTGGCCAGGAGCCGGGTGGTCACGCAGGGCGGGGCGCCGGCCGACGCGGTGGTCGTCGCGGAGGCGTGACCGGGCGGGCGGCCGGGGCCGGGGCCGGGGTGCCGCCCACCCCACCGGGGTGTTCCTGCCGCCTCCGGCGTCGGGTCAGGGCTTTTGCAGGACGAACTCGCACCAGACCGCCTTGCCGCCGCCCGGGGTGCGCCGGGACCCCCAGCTGGAGGCGATCGTCGCGACGATGGCGATGCCCCGGCCGGACTCGTCCCCCGGCTCCGCGCGGCGGCGTCGGGGCAGGTGGTCGTCGCCGTCGGTCACCTCGATGATCAGACGGCGGTCCGTGCGGCGCAGACGCAGCCGCATCGGCGGCGTGCCGTGCTGGAGGGAGTTGGCGACCAGTTCGCTGGTGGCCAGGACGCCGAGGTCGTGCAGGTCGGCGGGGAAGCGCCAGCTGGTGAGGACGCCGGAGGCGAAGGCACGCGCGCGTGGTGCCGCTTCCACCCCGCCGAGCAGTTCCAGGGCGGCGTTGCGGAACAGCTCGGCCTCGGCGCCCTTGCGGGCGGGGTGCTGGAGGACCAGGACGGCGACGTCGTCGTCGTGGTCGGGGGTGACGCCCGCCGAGCGGATCAGGCGGTCGCAGACCACCTGCGGGGTGCCGCCCGCGCCGGACAGGGCGCGCTCCAGGGCGGCGATGCCCTCGTCGAGGTCCTCGTCGCGGCGTTCGACCAGGCCGTCGGTGTAGAGGACGGCCGTGGAGCCGGGGGGCAGGGCGATCGAGCCGGACGTGTGGATCCAGCCGCCGGTGCCGAGTGGCGGGCCGGTGGGTTCGTCGGCGCGCTGCACGGTGCCGTTCTCGTCGCGCACCAGGATGGGCAGGTGGCCGGCGGAGGCGTAGACCAGCCGTCCCTCGTTCGGGTCGTGGATGGCGTAGACGCAGGTGGCGATCTGGTTGGCGTCGATCTCGGCGGCGAGGCCGTCGAGGAGCTGGAGCACCTCGTGCGGGGGCAGGTCGAGGCGGGCGTAGGCCCTCACCGCCGTACGGAGCTGGCCCATGACGGCCGCCGCGCGGACGCCGCGCCCCATGACGTCGCCGATGACGAGGGCGGTGCGGCCGCCGCCGAGGGTGATCACGTCGTACCAGTCGCCGCCGACCGCGGCCTCGGTGCCGCCGGGGTGGTAGGTGGCGGCGACGCGCAGGTCGTCGGGCTCCTCGAGCTTCTGCGGGAGGAGGGAGCGCTGGAGGGTGACGGCGGTCTCGCGCTGGCTGCGTTCGCTCGCGCGCAGGCGGCCGGCGGCCTCGGCGTGGTCGGTGACGTCGGTCGCGAAGACGAGCACTCCGCGGCCGTCGCCGTGGTGCTCCGCGGTGACCGGGGTGCAGGTGAAGGTGTACGAGCGGCCGTCCGGGGCCTTGCGGGACTTGAGGGTGCGGGGTCTGCCGCTGCGCTGGACCTGGTCCAGGAGGGGGAAGAGGCCCGGCTCGTCCAGCTCGGGGAGGGCGTCGCGGGCGCGGGCGCCGAGGTCGCGGCTGCCGAAGGCGGCGACGTAGGCGTCGTTGACGTAGGCGAGGCGGTGCTCGGGGCCGTGGAGGAGGGCGACGAGGGCCGGGACGCGGTCGAGGACGTCGCGTACGGGCAGTTCGTCGACGCTGGGGACGTCGGGGGTAGGCGGGTCCTCGTCGGTCGCCTGCTCGGCGCGGGCCGCGGGTACGGAGCCGTCCGCCCGCCGGTCCGCGGCGAGGGCCGTGTCGGTCCGCGCGGCGGCGCGGCGCTGTGTTCCGGGGAGTCGGGCGCTCCAGCGCGTGAAGTTCACGAATCCTTGCCTCGTGTAGTTGTCGGCGGCCGGGGACCGGGGCGGGCCGGGGCGGCCCGGGCCCCGGGGGCCGCGCTGGGGCGAGCGGCGGCGCGCCCGCGGTGGTGGACCAGTCTGGCAGGGTGCCCGCCCGGCCGACATCCGTCAGACGCCCCAGTCGCCGGGGGAGTTCCTGAGTCCGGTCAGGACGACCCCTTCGGGTTGTGCGGAGGCTCCTGAGAAGGCTTTCCACCGGCCGCGAGTTCGAACTCCGCCCGCGGATGTTCGAGTGAACCCAGGGAGACGATCTCCCGTTTGAAGAGGCCGGCGATCACCCATTCGGCGAGCACGCGCGCCTTGCGGTTGACGGTCGGGACGCGGCTGAGGTGGTAGGCGCGGTGCATGAACCACGCGGGGTAGCCCTTGAGCTTGCGCCCGTAGACGTGGGCGACGCCCTTGTGGAAGCCGAGGGAGGCGACGGAGCCGGCGTAGCTGTGCGCGTACGTGTCGAGGGGCTCGCCGCGCAGGGCGTGGGTGACGTTGTCGCCGAGGACCTTGGCCTGGCGGACGGCGTGCTGGGCGTTGGGGGCGCATTCCCGGCCGGGTTCGGACGCGGTGACGTCGGGGACGGCGGCGGCGTCACCGGCCGCCCAGGCGTGCGGGGCGCCGTCGACCGACAGGTGGGCGGTGCAGGTGAGCCGGCCTCGGTCGTCGAGGGGCAGGTCGGTGGCGGCGAGGACGGGGTGCGGTTTGACGCCGGCCGTCCAGACGACCGTGCGGGTCGGGAAGCGGGAGCCGTCGCTGAGGACGGCGACGCGGTCGGCGCAGGACTCCAGGCGGGTGTCCAGACGTACGTCGATGTTGCGGCGGCGCAGTTCGGTGACCGTGTAGCGGCCCAGGTCCTCGCCGACCTCGGGCAGGATGCGGCCCGAGGCCTCGACGAGGATCCACTTCATGTCCTCGGGGGTGACGTTGTGGTAGTACCGCGCGGCGTAGCGGGCCATGTCCTCCAGCTCGCCGAGGGCCTCCACGCCCGCGTAGCCGCCGCCGACGAAGACGAAGGTGAGGGCGGCGTCGCGCAGGGCGGGGTCGCGGGTGGAGGAGGCGATGTCCAGCTGTTCCAGGACGTGGTTGCGCAGGCCGATGGCCTCCTCGACGGTCTTGAAGCCGACGCCGTGGTCCGCGAGTCCGGGCACGGGGAGGGTGCGCGAGACGGAGCCGGGGGCGAGGACGAGTTCGTCGTAGGTGAGCCGGCGGGCGCCCGTCCCCTCCTCGTCGGTGGCGAGGGTGGTGACCGTGGCGGTGCGGGTCGTGTGGTCGATGGACTCGGCCTCGCCGACGACGACGTCGCACTGGCCGAGGACGCGGCGCAGGGGTACGACGACGTGCCGCGGGGAGATGGAACCGGCCGCCGCCTCGGGCAGGAACGGCTGATACGTCATGTAGGGGTCGGGGGTGACGACGGTGATCTCGACCTCGCCCCGCCGAAGTTCGCCCTTGAGGTTCCGTTGCAGCCGCAGGGCCGTGTACATCCCGACGTAGCCACCGCCGACAACGAGAATGCGCGCACGTTCCTTCACCATCCCATGACGCACCCGACGCTTGCGTTTGTCCACAGGCTCGTCAATTTGTGTGACCGGAGATCGCCGGAGCGCCGAGCCGGGCGAGGCGTCGTGGCGCGGTGTGACCGTGCAGGTCAGCGTGGGTGAGTGCAGGGGTGGAGAGCGGCGCGTTCGGGGCGTGTGCGGTCCGTGCTCCGAACGGGCGCTGCTCCGTGCGGAACGTGCCCCTTCTGAATTGACCCTCGCTCAACTATGTTCTTTCCCACGGTGTGCGGGGGGATGTGCTCATGAGGTCCGCGACGGGCGGACCGGCAACCGGGCCGGTTCCACGCACTCCGGCTTTCGATGGCGGGGAGTGTCTCCGGGGGGAGACGTCATTACCGGGGGATTGTCTATGCATGTTCAGGATTCTCATTGGTCGTCCGCGTCGGCCGTCGCGCCCGGCGGTGCGATGAGCGCGCCGGCGGGCGGCGCACGCGGCGACGCGGCACGCAACGCGCCCTTGCGCGTGGACGCCCAGCGCAATCTGGAGCACGTGCTGCGCGCGGCGCGGGAGGTGTTCGGCGAGCTGGGGTACGGCGCGCCGATGGAGGACGTGGCCCGGCGCGCGCGGGTCGGCGTCGGCACGGTGTACCGGCGTTTTCCCAGCAAGGACGTCCTGGTGCGCCGGATAGCCGAGGAGGAGACGGCGCGGCTGACCGACCAGGCGCGCACGGCGCTCGGGCAGGAGGACGAGCCGTGGTCGGCGCTGTCCCGCTTCCTGCGGACGTCGGTGGCCTCGGGCGCCGGACGGCTGCTGCCGCCGCAGGTGCTGCGCGTCGGTGTGCCGGACGAGGCCGACGGCGTCGGCGGTGCCGGAGGTGCGGCAGCCGGTGATCCGCGGGTTCCGCAGCAGCGGATACAGCCGGGCACCGGCGAGCTGCGCCTGGTGCCCGGGGAGGCCGCGAGGACCGGGGCGCCGTCCGGTGGCGCGGGATCGCTCACGGACGCGGCGGGTCCGGCCGCGGACTCGGCCGCCGGTTCCGCCGCGGGTTCCGTGGTGGGCGACGACGGGGCCGGGGCGCTCCTGGAGGTCGTGGGCCGGCTCGTCGAGCGGGCACGCACGGCGGGTGAGCTGCGGCCGGACGTGTCGGTGTCGGACGTCCTGCTGGTCATAGCCACGGCGGCGCCCTCGCTGCCGGACCCGGCCCAGCAGGCGGCGGCTTCGGCCCGGCTGCTGGACATCCTGCTGGAGGGGCTGCGGTCGCGTCCGGTGTGAGACTGCGGCGGCGCCGTCGGACGGCCCGTTTCTCCTTCCCCGAACGCCTGAGCGTTATTACCGCGGTACGGCAAGTCCCCACAGACGAGTGATGGTCGGCACAGGGGGGTCCTGAACAAAAGCCAATATGGCACGCTGACCCGGTGTTCGGACTGGCTGGGCAGGTTGGCGGGGGCTTTCCGCGATGAGCGTTGACAGGCGGGACGGGTCGCCCGGAGACGGCGAGAACGGCCCAGGTGACGTCGAGACCGGCGGCACCCGGGCCGCTGACGCCGGGGGCGACGAGACCCGGGACGGTGATCCGCCGCAGGTGCCGGGCCAGGGTGGCCCGGCCCGCACCCGGCGGGACGGCGACCTCGACGTGTCCGCCGGGGACGGCGGCCGCGACGCCGGCCGCGAGGTCCTCGCGGAGGCCGGTGGCCGCGAGGGCCCTGCCGAGGACGGGAGCCGTGCGGGTGCCGGGGTTCCGGCGCAGCGCGAGCTGCACGAGGACACGGTTCTGCCGCCGCCGCGAGAGCGGTACGACGGTGGCATCCTGCCGCCGCCGCGGGAGCTCCCGGCGTCCGACGCGGAGCTGATCGAGCGGATGCGCTCGGGCGACGACACGGCCTACGAGGAGCTGTACCGACGCCACGCGGACGCGGTACGCCGGTACGCGCGTACGTGCTGCCGCGACGCCCACACGGCGGACGACCTCACCGCCGAGGTGTTCGCCCGCATGCTCCAGGCGGTGCGCGGCGGTTCGGGACCCGAGTACGCCGTGCGCGCCTACCTGCTCACCGCGGTCCGGCGCGTCGCCGCCGGCTGGACCAGGTCGGCCGGGCGGGAGCAACTTGTCGAGGACTTCGCGGTGTTCGCCGCGCAGGCCGCGCACACCGCGAAGGGGGACGACGACACCCTGGAGCTGGGCGCCGACGTGCGCGCCATGCACGAGGCCGAGCAGTCGATGGCCATGCGGGCCTTCCGGTCGCTGCCGGAGCGATGGCAGGCCGTGCTGTGGCACACCGAGGTCGAGGACGAGTCGCCGAGCGAGGTGGCCACGCTCTTCGGGCTGGACGCCAACGGCACCCGCGTCCTCGCCAGCCGCGCCCGCGAGGGCCTGAAGCAGGCCTACCTCCAGGCCCATGTCAGCGATGCCCTCGCCGCCGACGAGGAGTGCGCCCGCTACGCCGACCAGCTCGGCACGTACGCGCGCGGCAGACTGCGCATCCGGGCCGAACGCGGGCTCCGCAAACACCTGGAGGAGTGCGCCAGGTGCCGGCTGGCGGCGACCCAGATCGAGGAGGTCGCGAGCGGCATTCCCGCCGTGGTGCCCGTCGCGGTCATCGGCTGGTTCGGTGTCGCCGGGTACGCGAAGGTCGCCGGACTCATCGCCGGGGGCGCGGGTGCCGGCGCGGCGGGAGCAGCGGGCGCGGCGGCCGCGGCGAGCGGCGGCAGCTCCGGCGGAGCGGGCGCCGGAGGCGGTGCGGCGGCCTCCGAGGGGCTCGGCGCTCCGGTGAAGGCCGGTATCGCGGCCGGTGTGGTCGCGGTGGCCGCCGCGGCGGCGCTGGCCCTGGCCCTGATCGGCGACGACGCCCCGGGCAAGGAACCGCCGAAGGCCGCCCCGCCCGCCTCCTCACCGGTGGCGCAGCCCGCCCCGGACACTCCGACGCCCTCACCGCGCCCGGCCCGCCCACCCGCGCCGGTCGCAGCCCCCGAACCGACCCCGACCCCGACCCCGAAGCCAACCCCCACACCCACCCCAACGCCGAAGCCGAAGCCGACCCCCACGCCCACCCCGACCCCAACCCCCACACCTCCTCCGCCACCACCTCCACCGCCGCCACCACCTCCACCGCCGGCCCCGACCGTGTACCAATGGAGCGAGCTGGCGTACGACGTGAGCGGTGACGGCACCGGTCCCGAGATGCGGCTGGCCGGGAGCAGCTGGGTGTGGCAGCGCTCCGCCCTGTCCGTCGACGACGTGCGGTACACGCACGGCGTCACCGTCCACGGACGCTCCTCGGTCACCATCGACCTCAACCGCGACTGCTCGTCCTACGACGCGCTGGCCGACATCGACGACCTGACGATGAAGCTGGGCAAGGTCCACTTCTCGGTGTACGCCGACGGCGTCCGGCTGTGGAACTCGGGGATGGTCAAGGGCGGGGACCCCGCGGTACCGGTCCACGTGGACATCACGGGCCGCGAGACGCTGCGGCTGGTGACCGAGCCGCACAGCCACTTCGACTCGGTGGCGCTCGCGGACTGGGCCCAGTCCCGCTTCACCTGCGCGTAGGCGATACCGGCTGCCCCACCGCCGCCGCCAGCTCGACGACGACGTCCTGGGGGGTGAGGACGGCGCCCTCGGCCAGTGCGGCGGCGTACCGCTGCGGGCCGAGGGCACCGCGGGCGGCGGCTTCGGCGCGTTCGGCGTGCGCGCGGTCCGGCATGGGGCGCGGACGGTCGCCGCGCCAGTGTCCGGCCGCACCCAGCAGCCGTACCGCGCGGGCCTGGTCGCCGAGATCGCTCAGCAGCCCGGCCGCGCTGTCCACCAGCGTCGCGAGGACCAGCTCGGCGCACCGCTCCTCGACGGCCGCCCGCAGGGTGCCCGCCAGCAGCGGCAGGGCCTCCCGGGGGCCCGACTCGCCCGCCGTCACGAGTGCGTCCACCAGCCCGAGCATGGCCAGGAACTGCGGCGGCGGCGTGCCGCGCAGGCACTCCTCGCGGGCCGCCTCCCACAGGACACGGGCCCGCGTGAACTCCTCGTCGACGACCGCGAGTCCGGCCCGCAGCATCAGGACGAAGGCCTTGGAGTCGACCACGCCGTACCGGTCCGCCGCGGCGCCGGCCTGATCGAGCACGCCGAGGGCCGTGCCGTGGTCCCCCTCGCGGTAGGCGATCTCGGCGAGCCGGGCGATGAGGAAGGGCGCCTCCGCGAAGGCGCCCACCTCCTCGGCGAGCCGCAGCGCCTCCGCGTACTCGGCCCTGGCCTCCTCGTAGTGGCCGCGCACCATGGCGGCCTCGCCGAAGGCGCTGCACACCTGGGTCTCCACCAGACGGTCGCCGACGCGTCGGCTGAGCACGCGCATCTCCGCCAGATCGTCGTCGATACCCGCCGGAGTGCCCGAGATGTCGACCACGGCATGCGTACGGAACATGAGACTGGCGGCGATCTCCCACTCGCCCCCGTGAACACGGCAGTTGGCGACGGAGGCGTCCATGGCACTCCGGACGTCTCCCGAGTCGCTGACGAAGAACGCGGTCAGCGGCCACACGATCCCGGGCACCCGGGCCGCCTCGGGGCCGCCGGCCGCGAAATGGTCCCGCACCCGCCGGACGTACCGCACCATCCGCTCGTCCAGCAGCCCCGCCCTCGGCGCGGTCTCGAAGGTGAGGAGGATGTGCATGATCCGCACGCGCATGCGCAGCGAGCCGAGCGGATGCGGCGGACCGTCCTCCCCTGCGGCAAGCAGCGCGTCGACGGGGTCCGTGGCAGCCGCCCGCCGGGCGAGGACGTCCGCCTCCGGCACCCGTCCGCCCGCCGCGTCCAGGGCGGCGCCGAGGCGCAGCACCCGGTCCAGCCACCTGACGCCTTCGTGGCGGTAGTTGCGCAGCCACCAGAACCAGCCCATGGCGAGCCCGAGGGCGGCGGCCTCCGGCTCGTCGCCCGCGGTGAGGGAGCGGTCGAGAGCCGCACGGATGTTGTCGTGCTCGGTCTCCAGGCGGGAGATGTACGGCAGTTGCCCGGCCGACCGCAGCCGCGGGTCTGCCTCCTCGGCCAGGGCGCGCGCCCACGCGCGATGCGCCCGCTCGGCGGCTTCCCGCACCCCCGGTACCTCGGCGGCGCGTTCCTCGGCGTACTCGTGGATGGTCTCCAGCATGCGGTAGCGCATGCCGACGCCTTCGGCACCCGGGTCGGCGACGACCAGGGACTTGTCCACCAGGGCCCCGACCAGCTCCGCGGCGGGCCCGGTGCCCACGGTCTCGGCGGCCGCGAGGTCCCAGCCGCCCGCGAAGACGGACAGTTCGCGCAGCATCGTGCGTTCCGCCTCGTCGAGGAGGTCCCAGGACCAGTCGACGACCGCCCGCAGCGTCTGCTGGCGGGGCAGGACGGTACGGCTGCCCGAGGTCAGCAGCCGGAAGCGGTCGTCGAGCCGGTCGGCTATCTCCCGCGGGGTGAGCAGCCGCAGCCGGGCGGCCGCCAGTTCGATGGCCAGCGGCAGTCCGTCGAGGCGCCGGCAGATCTCGGTGACGGCCTCCTCGTCGCGCAGTACGACGCCGGCGTCGGGCCGTACGGCACTCGCCCGCGCGGTGAAGAGACGAAACGCCTGCTCGGGGGTGAGCGGCTCGACCGGACGCACCGACTCGCCGGGTACGCCCAGGGGTTCCCGGCTGGTGGCGAGGACGGTGAGGCCCGGGCAGCGGGTCAGCAGGGTCTCGGCGAGCCGGGCCACCGCGTCGATGACGTGTTCGCAGTTGTCGAGGACCAGGAGTTGGCTGCGCGGGGCGCAGTACTCGACGAGCAGGGCGACGGGGTCGTCCTGGACGGCGGGCCGGTCACTGGCCAGCAGCATGGTCTCGCGCAGCCCGAGGGCGTTGACGACCGCACCGGGTACCGCCTCCGGCCGGTCGAGCGGGGCGAGCTCGACCAGCCACGCCTGATCGAGCCCGGCGGCGGCCTCCTCGGCGAGGCGGGTCTTCCCGGACCCGCCCGGCCCGGTCAGGGTGACGAGACGGACCTCGCGCAGCTCGGAACGGATGGCGTCCAGCTCCGGCTCCCGCCCCACGAAAGAGGTCAGCCGGGGCCGGATGTTGCCCCGGCGGCCGACGCGTGCCCGCTCGGGAGCGGGCCGCTCCGCACCCGGGCCGCCGAGCAGTTCGGCGTGCAGGGCGCGCAGTCGGGGGCCGGGTTCGGTGCCGAGGCCTTCGGCGAGGGTGCGGCGGGTGCTCTCGTAGGCGGCCAGCGCGTCGGCGTCGCGGCCGGTGGCGCGCAGGGCGGAGATGAGGAGGGCGTGCAGGGGCTCGTCGTACGGGTGCGCGGCGGTCAGTTCGCGCAGCCGCGGTACGGCGTCGTGGGCGTCGCCGAGGCGCAGGCCGGCCTCGATCCGGGTGCGGGTCGCCTCCAGGTGCAGGGCCTCGGGGCCTGCGGCGCGGCCGGGGAGGTCGGCCAGGGCGGGGCCGCGCCAGAGGGCGAGGGCCTCGTCCAGGTGCCGGGCGGCGGTCGGGGCGTCGCCGCGTTCGAGGGCGGTGGCGCCCTGCCGTACGAGGCGCTCGAAGACGTACAGATCCACGTCGTCGCGGGTCGCCGCGAGCCGGTAGCCGCCGGGGACGGAGTCGACGGCCTCCCTGCCGACGGTACGGCGGAGGCGGCCGACCAGTGCCTGGAGGGCGGCGGGGGCGTCCTGCGGCGGCTCGTCCCCCGACCAGACCTCGTCGATCAGGGTGGCGGGCGCGACGACGTCGCCCGGGCGCAGGGCGAGGGCGGTGAGCAGCGCGCGTAGGCGGGCGCCGCCGGGGCTTGCGACGGTGCCGTGGTCCTCCGTCTGGGTGACGCCCAGGATTCTGTACCGCACGGGGTTCATTGTCGCCGCACCGGCGGCGTGCGGGCACGCGGTGCCGTGCGGCGCGTGGTCCGGGGTGTTCTTGGCACCCGGGGGTTCTTGGCACCCGGCGTGGGTGTGGGCGCGGGGGTGGGTCGCGTGGCCCGGCGCTGCCGGGGTGCCGCCGCGCCCACCCGTGCCGCCCCAGCGGCACGACTGCCCGCGGCTACGGCGAGTGCCCGCGGCTGCGGGGGTGACGGCCCGCGGCTGCGGCGACGCCCGCAGCCGGGGGCGGATGGCGACGCGGCGGGAGAGCCGCGTACGGCGGG
The DNA here is from genome assembly GCF_002188365.1 of Streptomyces sp. CS113. Classification (NCBI taxonomy): domain Bacteria; kingdom Bacillati; phylum Actinomycetota; class Actinomycetes; order Kitasatosporales; family Streptomycetaceae; genus Streptomyces; species Streptomyces sp. CS113. The sequence continues at coordinate 4,609,766 of NZ_KZ195574.1, read as the reverse complement.
AAGGGGTCGTGTCGGGGGGTGTTCGCCCGCAGCGGTTGGCGCGTCAACGCCCCGCACCTCTTCAAGTAACCGATTCCGCGCCGTTCCGAGGACGAACACCCCCCGGCGCGGCCCCGACCCCCACCCCACGCACCGCGCTACGCGCACCCCCACCGAACCCGCACAGGCGCCGCAGGCACCCCGCACCCACCGGCTCACCCCCGCCGCACGACCGCCCCGGCCCCGCCCAGCGCCCCCCGCTGCGGCACGATGCCCGCCGGCACCGCGCGTTGGCGGGCCGGGGTGCCGGTCCAGCAGGTGCCGCGGCGGGCCAGCAGGCGGCCGAGCCACAGCTCCAGCGAGACCAGGTCGGCCAGCCCGTCCAGCGGCAGCGGCTCGCCCGCGGCCGCCGCCCGCACGGCCTTGCGCACGACCCGCGCCTCCACGAGCCCCGCCTGCGCGAGCAGCGGCGTGTCGAACAGCCCCAGCAGGGAGTCCGCGGCGACCCGCAGCCCCGTGCGCGCGGCGGAGGCCGCCAGCGCCTGGGTGGGCGCCCCCCACCCGCTCGGCAGCTCGCTCACCCCCGCCCCCTCCAGCACCGTCCGCAGGATCGCCGCCCGCGCCCCCGGCTGCACCCGCAGCGCCTCCGGCAGGGCACGGCAGGCCCGGACGACCTGGTTGTCGAGGAACGGCGTGTGCAGCCGCTGGAAGCGGATCTCCGCGGCCTGCTCGAGGACCCGCACCTCCGCAGCATGCCGCGCCAGCGCCGCCCGCGCCCGGAAGTCCCCCGGACGCTGCCCCGGCCCGACCCCCGACCGCTGCGAGGACGTCTGGAGGCGAACCGATACTTCGGCCAACGCCTCTCCGGTCAGCCACCGCGCCGCCGGCCCCGCCCCGGCCCAGGTCAGCGCGGCCATCGAGGCGTCCATCGCCCCGTCTCCCGGCGGGTCGAAGCGTCTGCGCAGCAACCGCTCGGCGAGCACCTCGAGACCGCTCCGGTACGGCGTGCGCGCCAGCCTCCGCGCCGCCCCGTACACGCGCGCGGGGACCAGTACCGACCCGTCGGCCTTGGCGAGCGCGGCGACCGGCCGGACCAGGTGCCGCCGCTTGCGGTCCATGAGCAGGTCGGCGAGGCGCGCCGGATGGGCGTCGAGGACCTGCCGTGCCCCGTACCCGGCGAAGTGGTCCGCGCTCCCCGCGGCGAGCCGCGCCCGGTGCCGCGCGGCGGTGACGAGGAAGGAGCCCGGCTCGTCGGTCAGCGGCCCGTCCAGCGCGGTGAACGGCAGCATGTCCTCGCCGCCGGTGACCACCACGTGGTGCAGCCGCGGGTTGGCCGCCAGCGCACCCGCCCGCGCCAGCTCGGGCTCCTGCCCGCCGACGGCGAGGTCGTTGAAGGTGACGGCCAGCAGCCGCTCCCCCGCCCCGGTGCCGTGTCCGAGCACGGTCCCCGGCATCCCCGGCAGCCCGGCCGCCAGCAGCGCCAATGTGCCCGAGGCCGGCCCGCCGGACAGGTCGGCCCCGATCCCCGGCACGGGCATCCCGCGCGCCGCACGGCGTTCCGCGGGCCCCATGCCCGGCACCGGCCCGGGGTCGATGCCGTCCCCGGGGACGTGCCGGGGTGCGGCGAGCCGGGTGCGCACCGCCTCCACCAGGGCGTCCCGCACGCCGTCCACCGCGCGGTCGGGGTCGGCCGCGGGCGCCGCGACGGCCAGCGAGGCCACCGGCTCGTACCCCGCGATCTCGCGCGCCCCGGCGCGCAGAATCAGCGCATGCCCCGGCGGAACGCGCTTCACGCCGTCGTACGGGGTGGAGTCGTCCAGCGCGGCCGGCACGTCGGGCGTGGCGAGCAGCGCGGCGAGGTGGCCGAAGTCGAGGTTGGCCTCGACGAGGTCGGCGAGCGGCAGCGCGGCGGTCGCGTAGGCGGTGCCGCCGGCCCAGGGGGTGTGGAACACCGGCCGCGCGCCCGCGAGGTCGCCGCAGACGGTGATCCGCCGCCCCACCTGGACGACGGCGGTGTAGCTGCCGGGCCACGCCGTCAGATGCCGAAGCGCGCCCCCGCGCGCGGCGAACAGGGCGACCCGCAGCTGCTCGTCACTCGCGCCGCAGATGCCGAGGACGGCGATCCGGGTCTGCGGATCGGCGGTGACGACGCGCACCTCGTCCGGGCGCCAGTCGCCGACCGCCCACAGCGGATCGGGATCGCCCCACAACGGCTGCGCACCCACGGGCTGCACGGTCTCGCCGTCGTAGCCGGTGGCCCCCGCGGAACCCGTCACCCCGGCGATCCCGGCTGCTCCCACGGCGGCGCTGCTCCACCCCACCAACCACCGCATCGACGCCTCCACAGGCTGGGGACAACCAGTGCACCGTACGAACTGGTTCCCCATGCTGCCATGAAGGGCGCGCGACAGAGCGTCGGCGGAGCCGCGAGGGCTCACTCAGTGCGCCCTCGCGGATACCCGCACGAGAACGCCGACTCCCTCGCACCACCCCTCGGGCACTGCCCGGAAGGGAGGTGGAGGCGACGCGAATGCGCCCCCGCAACGCGCCCTTTGGCTCCCCTACGCGCCCTCAACTCCCATGGTGAGGGCGGTAGTACCCCGAAATCACCAGAGGTGATTTTCAGCCAAATCGGCGTCACGCGGTCGCACCCGAACACGCTCCGAATACGCTTCGAACACGCTCCGTACTCATACCGCGCACCGCCCGGCGATTGCCGTCGGCGCGCGGTCCGGGGGACGCGAACCGCCCCCCGGACCGGTCCGCCGCCCGCGGGGATGTAGGCGGCGGCGTCCCCCAGCCCGCTGGATCCAGTACAGCGGGCCGACCCACGCACCGCCCATGGAATCGCTCCCGCCGTGGCCGGAGAAGAGCGCACGCACGGGCGCACGGCCACACATCGGGAGCACGCGGCAACAGACCGTACATACACCGCACTTGAGTACGGACCACAATCCCGCCATCCGGAACAATGCCTCTTAACGCCTGGGATGCGGCGAACTACGCTGGGTTTACGAATGCCGCGTGGTTATGCCAGCGCGGCAGCCGTCTGTGTCGAGGGGTGGCGCATGTCCAGGGAGCAACGCGGGCCGAACGAAAAGCTCGGCGCCGTTCTCGCCCTCGCGGGAATCAGCAACGCAGGACTCGCCCGGCGCGTCAACGACCTCGGCGCCCAGCGCGGGTTGACACTTCGCTACGACAAGACGTCGGTGGCGCGCTGGGTGTCGAAGGGCATGGTGCCCCAGGGCGCCGCGCCGCACCTCATCGCGGCGGCCATAGGCCAGAAGCTCGGCCGCCCGGTGCCGCTGCACGAGATCGGCCTGGCGGACGCGGACCCCGCCCCCGAGGTGGGCCTCGCCTTCCCGCGGGACGTCGGCCAGGCGGTCAGGTCCGCCACAGAGCTGTACCGTCTCGACCTCGCCGGCCGCCGGACCGGCGGCGGCATCTGGCAGTCGCTCGCCGGGTCGTTCGCCGTCAGCGCCTACGCGACGCCCGCCTCGCGATGGCTGATAACCCCGGCCGACAGCTCGGTGGCGCGCGAGGCGAGCCCCGCCGAGGGCTCCGGCGCACCGCTCAAAGTCGGCCACAGTGATGTGCAGAAGCTGCGCGAGGCCGCCGAGGACGCCCGGCGCTGGGACTCCAAGTACGGCGGCGGCGACTGGCGTTCGTCGATGGTCCCCGAGTGCTTACGCGTCGAGGCGGCCCCGCTGCTCCTCGGCTCCTACTCCGACGAGGTCGGCCGCGCCCTGTTCGGCGCCTCGGCCGAACTGACCCGCCTGGCCGGCTGGATGGCCTTCGACACCGGCCAGCAGGAGGCGGCCCAGCGGTACTACATCCAGGCGCTGCGCCTGGCCCGCGCGGCGGCCGACGTCCCGCTGGGCGGCTACGTGCTGGCCTCCATGTCCCTCCAGGCGACCTACCGGGGCTTCGGCGACGAGGGCGTGGACCTCGCCCAGGCCGCCCTGGAGCGCAACCGCGGCCTGGCCACGGCCCGCACCATGAGCTTCTTCCGCCTGGTGGAGGCGCGGGCCCACGCGCGCGCGGGCGACGCGGTGGCGGCCGGTGCCGCCCTGAAGGCCGCCGAGAGCTGGCTGGAGCGCGCCCGCCCCGGCGACAGCGATCCGTCGTGGCTGGGTTTCTACTCCTACGACCGGTTCGCCGCCGACGCGGCCGAGTGCTACCGCGACCTGAAGGCACCACGCCAGGTCCGCCGCTTCACCGAGCAGGCGCTGTCGCAGCCGACGGAGGAGTTCGTACGCTCGCACGGCCTCAGACTCGTCGTCTCGGCGGTGGCCGAGCTGGAGTCCGGCAACCTGGACGCGGCCTGCGAGCAGGGCGTGCGGGCGGTCGAGGTGGCCGGCCGCATCTCCTCGGCCCGCACCACCGAGTACGTGAAGGACCTCCTGCACCGCCTGGAGCCGTACGGCGACGAGCCGCGCGTGGCGGAACTGCGCGAGCGCGCCCGCCCACTGCTGGTGACTCCGGCCTGACGGGCCGCCGCCCGCACGGCACCCGCCCCGACGGGTTTGAGGGCATTGTCAGTGGCGCAGTGCACTATCGAAGCCGGGAGGTGGACCGGGGAGATGGAACGGGTGGCACGAGTGTTCGACTGCGATGTACTGGTGATCGGCGGCGGCATCGTCGGCCTGTCCACGGCGTACGCGATCACGCGCGCCGCCCCGGGCACCCGGGTCACGGTCCTGGAGAAGGAGCCGGGCCCCGCCCGCCACCAGACGGGCCGCAACAGCGGGGTCATCCACAGCGGTGTCTACTACCGCCCCGGCTCCCTCAAGGCGCGCTACGCGGTCCGGGGCGCCGCCGAGATGGTCAAGTTCTGCGCCGAGTACGGCATCGACCACGCCGTCACCGGCAAGCTGATCGTCGCCACCGACCGCGCCGAGCTGCCCCGCCTGCACGCCCTCGTCCAGCGCGGCCGGGAGAACGGCATACCGGTGCGCGAGCTGGGCGGCGCCCAGATCCAGGAGTACGAGCCCGAGGTGCGGGGCCTGGCCGCCATACACGTCGGCACCACCGGCATCTGCGACTACGGCGCCGTGGCCCGGCAGCTCGCCCACGCCTCCGGGGCGGAGATCCGCTACGGCGCCGAGGTGCACCGCGTCGACCGGCGCCCCGGCCTGGGCGTCGCCGTCCGCACCCGTGCCGGGGACGTGCTCCGGGCCCGGGTCCTGGTCAACTGCGGCGGTTTGCACTGCGACGAGATCGCCCGGCTGACCGGGGACGACCCCGGCATGCGGATCGTCCCCTTCCGGGGCGAGTACTACGAGCTGGCGCGACCGGAGCTGGTGCGGGGGCTGGTGTACCCGGTGCCGGACCCGGCGTTCCCGTTCCTCGGGGTCCATCTGACCCGGGGGATCGACGGAGGCGTGCACGTCGGGCCGAACGCGGTGCCGGCACTGGCGCGCGAGGGGTACGGCTGGGGCGTGGTGCGCCCCCGTGAGCTGGGCGCGACCCTGGCCTGGCCGGGTTCGTGGCGGATAGCCCGGCGGCACTGGCGGTACGGCGCGGGCGAGCTGCGCCGGTCGCTGTCCAGGAGCGCGTTCACGGCGGCGGTGCGCAGGCTGCTGCCCGCGGTGACGGAAGGCGACCTGGTCGCCGCCCCGGCCGGGGTGCGGGCGCAGGCGGTGCTCGCGGACGGCACGCTGGTGGACGACTTCCTGATCAAGGAGGGCGCCCACGCGGTGCACGTGCTGAACGCACCGTCGCCCGCGGCGACCGCCTCCCTGCCCATCGGCCGCGAGGTGGCGCGCAGAGCGCTGGCGATGCTGGACGCGGACTAGTCCGAGCCGCCCTCCCGCGCCCCCCGCCCGGGGGCGCTGCTGCCGTCGTACGAGCCGAGGCCCTCGATCAGGGCGACGAGCGCCGGGTCCCCCGCGAAGCGCTCGGCGTGGATCTGCCGGATGAGGTCGGCCGTGGCCGGGTCCTCGTCGTCGGTCAGGTCGTGGGAGACCATGTCCCGCACCAGCGGCAGCCCGATCTCGTCGACCCGCCGGTGCAGCGGGGCGTACATGTAGGCCCGGTACCCCTCGATGTCCTCCACGGCGAACATCGCGCCGTAGTCGAAGTCGCCGCCCACGTCGCGCCCGACCGTCCAGTACGCGACGGCATCGATCTCCCGGCCCATCCTGCGGAGCAGCTCGAGTGCTTCCTCGACCTTGTCCCGGGGTGCGTCGGGTCGCATGGCAAGGCGGATCTGGTGGTGAATCACGGTGTCTCTCCCCACGGCTGCAACTGTCGCTCTAACCAATCGCTGACGTTACAGACTCTAACTACACCTACAAGCTGTCGCAACTACGTGCGCGGTCTAAAATCGACGCATTGTGTCTGACTCCCACCACACCCCCGAAGCCGCAGCCGCTCCCCCGCCGTCCCCGGCCGGGGCCTCCCCGCGCCACGTCCGCGCCAAGGGCGAGCCCCGATTCCCCGACGGGCCGAAGGCCGATCCCGCCGGGTCGCACTTCGAGCGGCGGATCCGCAGCTTCCAGCCCCGGCGCAGCCGGGTGACCGCCGGGCAGGCGGACGCATTGCAGCGGCTGTGGCCGGTATGGGGGCTGGACATCGACGGACAGCGGGTTATCGACCTCGCCGAACTCTTCGGCAACGCCCGCCCCGTGGTCCTGGAGGTCGGCTTCGGCATGGGCGAGGCCACCGCCCGGATGGCCGCCGCCGACCCGGACACCAACATCCTCGCCGTCGACGTCCACACCCCGGGCCAGGGCAACCTGCTCGGCCTCGCCGAGCGGCAGGAGCTGTCCAACATCCGGGTGGGCAACGGCGACGCGATCATCCTGCTGCGCGAGATGCTCGCCCCCGACTCCCTCGCCGGGCTGCGCGTCTACTTCCCCGACCCGTGGCCCAAGAAGCGGCACCACAAGCGGCGGCTGATCCAGCCGGAGTTCCTGTCCCTGGCCGCGACCCGGCTCGCGCCGGGTGCCGTGGTGCACTGCGCCACCGACTGGGAGCCGTACGCCGAGCAGATGCTCGACGTGCTCACCGCGCACCCCGACTTCGAGAACACCGTGCCCGGCGGCGGATTCGCGCCGCGTCCCGAACACCGGCCGCTGACCCGTTTCGAGGGCCAGGGACTGGACAAGGGTCATGTGGTGAACGACCTGCTCTTCCGTCGCGTACCGCACAAGGAGCTGCCCCCCACCGGTTAGGGTCCATGCCGTGGCCACCTGTCCCCCGTATCCGACCCGTGCGCACCGGCATACGCACTGGTGGCAGCACACCTGGGTCCGTTACGGCGCGCTGATCACCCTGCTCGCGCTCTCCGGCCTGGTGATCCTGGCCCTGGTGCGCGAACAGACGGGTACGCAGGGGTTCCTGGTGGGGCTGGGCCTGGCGGTGCTGCCGGTGCCGCTGCTCATAGCCGCCTTCCGCTGGCTGGACCGGGTGGATCCCGGCCCCTGGCGGAACCTGCTCTTCTGCTTCGCCTGGGGGGCCTGCGCGGCGGCGCTGATAGCGATCGTCGCCAACAGTTTCGCGACGCGCTGGATAGCGACCGCGACCGCCGACCCGGCCGGCGCGGACACCCTGGGCGCCACGGTCATAGCCCCGGTCGTCGAGGAGTCCGCCAAGGCCGCCGCCGTCCTCCTGGTCTTCCTCTTCCGCAGGCGGGACTTCACCGGCATCGTCGACGGCGTGGTCGTCGCCGGGGTCACCGCCACCGGTTTCGCCTTCACCGAGAACATCCTGTACCTGGGCACCGCCTTCGGCACCGATCAGCTGACCGGCGACAGCGGCATCGCCTCCGTCACCGCGGCGACCTTCTTCGTGCGGGTGGTGATGTCGCCGTTCGCGCACCCCCTGTTCACCGTGCTCACCGGCATCGGCTTCGGCATCGCCGCGCTCTCCCCCGGCCGGCACCACCTGCGACGGGCCCTGCTCCCGCTGGCCGGGCTGCTGCTCGCGATGGGCATGCACGCCCTGTGGAACGGCTCGGCCGGGTTCGGCGAGTACGGCTTCTTCGCCGTGTACGCGGCGTTCATGGTGCCGTCCTTCGGCCTCCTGACCTGGCTGGTGATCTGGACCAGGCAGCGCGAACTGGCCACCGTACGGGCCGAACTGCCCGCGTATGTCCTGGCGGGATGGCTCACACCCGTGGAGCCGTACGCGCTCGGGTCGATGCGGGCCCGCCGCATCGCCCGGCAGTACGCCCGCCGCCACGCGGGGAAGGAAGGAGCGCGGGCGGTGGCGCGGTACGAGGCCTGCGCGACCTCGGTGGCGTTCCTGCGGCGGCGCGGACGCCGGGGCAGGGCGGGCGCCGACTTCACGGCGCGGGAGCGAGCGCTGCTGGAGGCCCTGTGGCACCTGCGGGGCGTGGCCCGCCCGGCGCTGGACTACGCGGCCCGGGCCACGGCACCCCCGCCGCCGCCCCTGCCGCGGCCGGTACCACCGTGGGCGTATCCATACGGCGGGGTGCAGGACGGCGGGGCGCAGGGCGTGTACGGCGCCCGAACGGCATCCGCCCCGTACGCCCCGCACCCCGCACCCACCCCGTACGCCCCCTACGCGCCGTACCCGCCGTACGGACCGCACGCGCCGTATCCCGCCCCCTCCGCGCCGTACGGCCCGCACGCGCCGGGCGGCCCGTACGCGCCGCCCGGACCCCACCGGCCGTAGGTCCGCGCCGTGCGGACGGTCAGGCGGACGCCCGGGTCAGCCGTCCGATCTCGTCCTCCGTCAGGCTCAGCCCGGCCACGCCCAGCAGGGCCGGCAGCTGTTCCACCGTGCGCGCGGACGCGATCGGCGCCGCCACCGTCGGCCGGGCGGCCAGCCAGGCCAGGGCGACCGTGGCGACGGGGGCTTCGTGGGCCGCGGCGATCTCGTCCAGGGCGGCGAGCACCCGGCGCCCCCGCTCCGTCTCCAGGTGCTTGGCCGCGCCACCCGCCCGCGGGCTGTCCACGTCCGTGCCGGGCCGGTACTTGCCGGTGAGGAAGCCGGCCGCGAGGGCGTAGTACGGCACGGCCGCGAGACCGGCCTGCTCGGCGAGGTCGCGCAGCTCGCCCTCGTACGTGTCGCGGGAGACCAGGTTGTAGTGCGGCTGGAGGGCGACGTACCGGGCGAGGCCCTCGCGGTCGGAGAACTCCAGGGACGCCGCGAGCCGTTCGGCGGAGATGTTGGAGGCGGCGATGTACCGCACCTTGCCGGCCTTCACCAGCTCGTCGAGCGCGCCGATGATCTCCTCGACCGGCACCTCGGGCTTGTCGAAGTGGGTGTAGTAGAGGTCGATGTGGTCGGTGCCCAGGCGGCGCAGCGAGGCGTCGGCCGCGGCCCTGATGTTCGCGGCGGACAGGCCGGGGTACTCGGGGTGCTGGCTGACCTTGGTGGCGAGGACGACGTCGTCTCGGTTGCCGCGGGCCGCGAGCCACTGGCCGAGGACGGTCTCGGACTCGCCGCCGCTGTTGCCGTCGACCCAGGCGGAGTAGGAGTCGGCGGTGTCGACGAAGTTGCCGCCGGCCGCCGTGTAGGCGTCCAGGACGGCGAAGGAGGCGTCCCGGTCGGCGGTCCAGCCGAAGACGTTGCCGCCCAGGGCGAGGGGGAAGACCTCGAGGTCGGAGGAGCCGAGCTTGCGCAGAGAAGTCATGTACCGAGTCAACAACCGCGTCGGAGCAGACCATCCCGGCACGCACCCGCGCGCACGCAAAGATCCCGCAAACCGGCAGCCCTGACGTCGGGGGGTTGCCGTCAGGACCGCCGGGGATCAGCGGGGCGATTCAGGGGCCGGGCGCAGCGGGGACGCGGCGGATCAGGGCGTGAGCCCCTTGCTCTGCAACCAGGCCATCGGGTCGATGCCGGTGCCGCCGTCGGTGTGGACCTCCAGGTGGAGGTGGGCGCCGGTGACGTTGCCGGTGGCGCCGACGCGGCCGATGACGTCACCGGTGGTGACCTTCTGGCCGACGCTGACGTTGATGGAGGACTGGTGCGCGTACCAGAGCTCCGTGCCGTCGTCGAGGGTGAGCACGGTCTTGTAGCCGTACGACCCGTCCCAGCCGGCCGACGTGATCGTGCCGCTGTGCACCGCCTTGAGCAGCGTGCCCGTGGGGGCGGCGAAGTCGAGCCCGGTGTGGTGGCCGGAGGCCCAGAGGGAACCGGCCTGGTTGAAGGTCGAGGAGATCGTGTACGAGGAGGTCGGCAGCGTGTACTGCTTGGCCAGCTTCGCGAGCCGTTCGGCCTCGGCCTTCTTCGCGGCCTCCTCCTCCGCCTTCTTCTTGGCGGCGGCGGCCTTCTCCTTGGCCTCCTTCTCCGCCTTGGCGGCGGCTTCCGCGGCCTTCTTCTCGGCGGCGGCCTGGGCCTCGGCGGCGGCCTTGGTCTCGACCTGCGCCTGCTGCTGCTCGGCCTGCGCCATGATCCGGGCCCGCAGCGACTCGCCGGCGTCGGCGGTGCCGGTGCCCTCGGAGCTGTCGGCGGCGACGGCCTGGGTGATGCCGCTGAGCGGGGTGGCGGAACCCTCGGGCTCCGGCTCCTCGTCACCGCCGGGCATGAGCGAGCCGACGTTCGGCAGGTCCGGCATCGAGATGGACACCGGCGGCTTGCCGGTCTGCGCGCTGGCCATGCCGCCCGCGCCGACGGCGGCTATGACACCGACGCCGAGGACGGTGGAGCTGCGGGCGAGCCCGCCGCGCTGCTTGGCGACGCGGTGCCGGCCGCGCACGGGGCGGATGGACTCCGCGGTGGGGTTCCACTCCTCCCAGGGACCCTCTTCGGCGCGGGGGGCGTCGTAGCCGAAGGTGTCGGTGCCGTGCCCGCTGGGCACGAACGGGGCCTCGGGGGCAGGCCGGTTGGACGCCACGTGGGCGTACTCCTTTCCTTCCTTCCGCCTACCGGGTTAGCTGACGGGTTCGGAGCAGGAAGGTCTCCTACGGGTGTCTGACGGCCGTGTCTCCACGGCGTCATACGCCCGATTCACCCCAATGTGGTGGTTCCCCGGTTCCCTTGCGGGATTCGGCGCGTGCGCACGGAGCCGCCTTCTGTGACGGCTGGGACGACCGCGCTGCGTTATCGAACGTTAATAGACGCGAGGCTCCGATTCCAAGCCGTTCCTCTTGATCATTAACGGATACGGCCGGGACGTACCCCTCACGACCGGTGAAAACCGGGCGAGTTGACCCCGCTTCAGTATTCCCCTTCACGTCAGGTTTTTCTGACGGTGTATCAGTTGTTATGCGGAGGGGGGTCGTACTGTCACGGCTCGTGACAATGATCATGGTCGCCGCGCCGGGGCCGCCGTACGGCGAGCAGTGCCATGTCGTCCGCCATGCCGCCCCCGGAGTGCCGGCGCACGTCCTCGGCGAGGGTGTCGAGCAGGGTCTCCGGATGCGGGAAGACGCGGCCGGCCAGCCGTGCCTGCGGATCGTAGAACTCGCCCTTCGCGTCCCGGGCCTCGGTCAGTCCGTCGGTGTACAGCAGCAACGTGGCCCCGCCGGGGAAGGCGACCTCCTCCGCGCGGTCGGGCCACACACCCAGCTCGCCCATGCCGAGGGGCAGCGCCGACTCGCGGGCGGGCAGGGGCCCGAGGGTGCCGTCGGCGTAGAGCAGCAGGGGCGGCGGATGGCCGCGGTTGACGATGCGGACCGTCCCGTCGCCGTGCGGGAGTTCGGCGAGCACGGCGGTGGTGAAGCCCTCGAAGGCGTCCAGTCCGTCGCGCCGGGTGCCCTCGCGGGCCAGCGCCCGCTCCAGGCGCTGCGCCACCGCCTCCAGCGTCGCCTCCTGCTCGGCGGCCTCGCGGAAGGCGCCGATCACGACGGCGACGGCGGCCACGGCGCCCATGCCCTTGCCGCGCACGTCCCCGACGATGAGCCGGACGCCGCGGGCGCTGTCCTGCACGGCGTACAGGTCGCCGCCGATGAAGGCGTCCGCCTGCGCGGCCTCGTAGCAGACGGCGATCTCGAAGCCCGCGATCCGCTCGGCGGGCTGGGGCAGTACGGCGCGCTGGGCGGCCTCGGCGATCTCGCGGACCGACACGAGGCGCTCGCTGCTGCGCCGGACCAGGCCGTTCACGATGACGGCCAGCACGGCGACCGTGGCGATGGTGATCAGCTCGGTCAGGGAGTCGACGTAGTGGATGACGCCCTTGCCGAACTGGAGGCCGATGACGACGGCGACCACGGCGACGCCGGTGAGCGCCGTGCCGCGCCGCGAGTAGAGCGGTGCGGCGACCAGGGGCGCGGCCGTGTAGAGGGGGCCGGCGGTGAAGTACCTCGGGGTGAAGACGTCGTACAGGATGGCGACGACGATCAGCAGCACGGGGAGCGCGTGCACGAAGGCGCGCCCGTACCCGGTCCGCCGGCGTGGTGGTGGCGCCGGGGGCGGCGGAGGCTGCGGTTCGTCGCCGAGGCCCGGGTCGGGCACGGGATCGCCGGGGAGTCGGCCGCCGGCTCTGGCGTACGCTCCCTCGTCGTCCACGTCACCTGGCCGCACCACTCGTCTCCCGCCGCCCCGTACGTCCGCGCCGGCACGTCCGCGCCGCTTGCCGTCCCGGACTCCAGGTTTCCGGGAGCGGGGGCGGGCGGCGAGCGGTGAGGGGCCGACCGGATGACACGGAACACCTACGGAAACGCACCGAGGGCCGGAACCCTTTCGGATTCCGGCCCTCGGCCTTCAGTAGCGGGGACAGGATTTGAACCTGCGACCTCTGGGTTATGAGCCCAGCGAGCTACCGAGCTGCTCCACCCCGCGTCGTTGTGTTCACCACTGTACGTCATCCCGGGGGCGGAATGCACATCCGTATCTCCTCACCCCTGTTTCCCTACCCCTCCAGGTGGCGGTTGGGCGCCTTCGCCCGCTCCGCGTACTCGTCCAGTACGACGACGGCGGCACCCGCCGCGGTGAGCACCCCGCTGCCGTCCGCTCCCGCCACGAAGGTGTCCGGCTCCCGCCAGGCCGTGACGACGCGGCGCACCCCGGCGTCGAGGATCAGCCGGGCGCAGGGTGTGGGCCGGGAGGCGCGGCGGGCGCAGGGCTCCAGGCTGCTGTAGACGGTGGCGCGGGCGAGCCGCGGGTCGCCGGGATCGACCTTCGCGAGCGCGGCCTCCTCGGCGTGCACGACCGGATCACCGCCCTCCCGCGAGTACCCCCGCGCCAGCTCGCTCCCGTCGGCGGCGACCACGACCGCCCCCACGCTGAACGCGGTGTCCGACGGCGGACACAGCTCGGCCAGCTCACAGGCGAGCGCCAGCCAGTGCCGGTCGGCGGCGGCACGGTCGCCGGTGCCGGGAGCGGTGGGCAGGTAGCGGTTCAGCACGACGTCCTCGAGCCGCCGCGACTCCACCAGCCGCAGCCGCCCGCCCTGGTAGGCCCCGGGCCCGAACAGCCGGGGTGCGGCCGGGTCCCCCACGAACAGCGGCGCGAGGACGAGGTGCAGTTCGTCGGCGAGCCCCTGCTGGAGCAGCTGGGTGTGGACGGTCCCGCCCCCTTCGACCATGAGCCGCCGCACGTCCCGCCGGTCGTGCAGGTACTCCAGCGCCGCGGTCCAGTCGAGCACCGGCCCCAGGGACACGACGTCGGCGGCGATCCCGAGCGCACGGGCCCGTCGGGCACCGTCGTCCGTGGTCAGCAGCGCCTTGTCCCCGCCCGTGTGCCAGAACCGCGCCGCCGGGTCCAGCTCGCCGCTGCCGCTGACGGTGACCTTGAGCGGGTACTCCGCCCGTCCGTCCGCGACCCGGGCCGCCCGCCGCTCGGCCGAGTTCACCAGCAGCCGCGGATTGTCGGCCCGGATCGTGCCGGCCCCGACCAGGATCGCGTCCACGGAGGCCCGCACCTCGTCGACCCGGTCGAAGTCGGCGGGGCCGGACAGCAGGAGCCGTTCGGGGCCGGTGTCGTCCAGGTAGCCGTCGAGGGAGACGGCGGCGGAGAGGAGGACGTGCGGGAGGGGCATGGGTGGCACTCCGGGAGGCAGACGGGCGGCGGGGTCCGGCGGGCACACCCTAGGCGCCGCTGGTGCCGCCACGATTCACCGTAGTCCGCGGACGGCCGCCGCCCCCTCGGCTCACCGCTCACGGCCGACGGCCGGCCGGGCGCGGCGGTGACCCGTCGCGGGCCTCCCGGGCGAAGGGACCGTCCAGGGCCGCCCACTGCACGAGCATGATGGTCTTGCCGTCGGTGATGCGTCCGTCGCGAGTCATGGCGAGCGCCTCGGCGAAGGGCAGTTCGAGCACCTCGATGTCCTCCCCCTCCTCCTCGACCCCGCCGCCGGTCCCGGTCCGGTCGGCCGGGGTGTAGGGCGCGGCGAAGAAGTGGAGCCGCTCGGTGACGGAGCCGGGGCTCATGTAGGCGTCCAGGACGTGGGTGAGCGGCCCCAGGGTCACCCCGAGTTCCTCCGCGCTTTCCCGGCGTACGGCTTCGACCGGGTCGTCGGCGTCGAGGAGCCCCGCGGCGGCCTCCACCAGCATGCCGTCGGGATGGTCGTTGACGTAGGCCGGGTAACGGAACTGACGGGTGAGCAGGACGCGGCCGCGGGCGGTGTCGTAGGGCAGGACGACCGCGCCGTTGCCGCGGTCGTAGGTCTCGCGCCGCTGTGTCTCCCACCGTCCGTCACGGCGTCGGTAGTCGAAGGTGGTGCGCCGCAGGACGTGCCAGCCCTCCGAGGTCAGCTCGACGTCGCGGACCACGACGCCGGGGTTGCGGTCCAGCCCGCGTCCGGCCCGGTCGAGGCCGGTACGGCCGCGGTGGTCGGGGACGTCGACACCCGGGCGGCCGGTCACGCGGCCTCCCGCGGGGTGCGGTGCTCCCGGCGGGGGATCTCGGCGGCGTCGTGGTAGACGGGCAGCCCCCTGCGGCGGGCGGTGGCGACGTCCTGGTCCGCCCCGGCGGACCGGCCGGGCAGGCGCAGCACGGCGTCGCAGTGGGCGAGCAGCCGGTCGGCGGCCGGGTAGAGCACCTGGTCGGCGAGGGGGTCGGTGGGGCCGGCCCCGGCGGAGCGGAGCACGGGGAGGGCGATCCACTCCCCGATCACGGGCAGGTGGCCGGCGGCGAAGACCGGCCAGGCTGCCTCTTCGAGACGGGCGAGGTTGGCGGCCATGGCCCGGGGGTCGCCGCCGGTGCCGGACCGGTAGGGACCGGCGATCAGTATCAGCATGGGCTTGTCCGGGGATTCCTGCGTGGGCTTGTCGGTCATGAGGCGCTACGATACATGCAGAAACGTGCAAGAACAGGAGAGAGTGTGCATGCTGGCTGCTGAACGACGCGACCATCTGCTGGATCTGCTCGCCCGCGAGGGCAAGGTCGTCGCCAAGGACGTCGCCGCCCGGCTGGGGATCTCCGAGGACAGCATCCGCCGCGACCTGCGCGACCTCGCCTCGGAAGGACTGGTCCAGCGGGTCTACGGCGGCGCGCTGCCCGTGTCGCCGGCGGTCGTGGACTACGCCGCCCGCCAGACCGTGGCGCCGGACGGCAAGCAGCGGGTCGCGACGGTCGCCGCCGGGCTGGTCAGGCCGGGCGGTGCGCTGATCCTCGACGGCGGGACGACCGCACTCGCCGTGGCCCGCGCGCTCCCGCAGGACCTCGACTGCACGGTGATCACCCACAGCCCGACGATCGCCGCGGCCCTGCTCGGCCATCCGCGGGCGGAGTTGTTCCTGCTCGGGGGCCGCGTCTTCAAGCACTCGGCCGTCACCCTCGGAGCCGCCGCCGTCGAGGCGGCGCAGAACGTCTCCGCGGACCTGTGCCTGATCGGCGTCACCGGCGTCCACCCCGAAGCGGGCCTGACCACCGGGGACGCCGAGGAGGCGGCGATGAAGCGCGCCCTGTCCGCGCGGGCGGCCGAGACCTACGTCCTTGCCTCGTCCGAGAAGATCGGCACCGCCTCACGGTTCCGCGTCCTGCCCTGGGACAAGGTCACCGGACTGATCACCGACGCGGCACCCGACCACCCGGTCGTCGAGCAGGTCGAGGCGCTCGGCCCGGACGTCCTGACCGCGGCCGGCCCCGCCGAGGGGGCCGAACCCGCCGGCTGACGCCCCGGTGGCGGGACACCGGACCCGGGAGAGCCCCCACCGCTTGACTCTCCAGTGGCTGGAGACCACAGGGTGGGCTCATGAACGGCGCGACGCCCCCGCACTCGATCGGTGAACTGTCGGCCCGTACCGGCGTGCCCGTACGGACGATCCGGTTCTACTCGGACACCGGACTGCTGCCGCCCACCGACCGCACCCCGGCCGGATACCGCCGCTACGACGACGCGGCCCTGGGCCGGCTCCACCTCATCGGCGTCCTGCGGGAGCTGGGCGTCGGCCTCGCCACGGTCCGCCGCGTCCTGGACGGCGGCCTCTCCGTCGCCGAGGCCGCCGCCGCGCACGCCGACGCCACCGCCGTACAGATCCGTGCGCTGCGGCTGCGGCACAGCATGCTGCGGCTCGTCGCCCGGCGCGGCTCCAGCCCCGAGGAGACAGTTCTCATGCACCGGCTCACCCGCCTCACCTCCGACGAACGACGGCGCGTGGTCGCCGACTTCATCGCCGCACTGGAGGCCGGCACGCCACAGGCCCGCGACGCGGTCGCCGCCCTGCGCACCGCCCTGCCCGAACTCCCCGACGAACCGTCCGACGCCCAGCTCGCCGCGTGGGTGGAGCTGGCCGAACTCGTCGCCGACGACGAGTTCCGCGGGCGTATGGCCCGTGCGGCCCTCCCGCCCGCCGACGACGACGTGTTGCCGGGGGTGGCCCCCGGGGCGGTGGCGGAACTCATCCCCTTCGTACGGCAGACCGTGGCCGAGGCCAGGGCGGCGGGCATCGACCCGGAGGGCGACGAGGCCACCCCGGTCGTCGACGCCGTCGTGGCGCGCTTCGCCGCCGTACTCGGCCGCCCGGACGGCCCGGAGCTGCGGTCGTGGATGGCCGGGCGGTTCGCGGCGGGGCACGACCCGCTCGTCGAGCGGTACTGGCGCCTGGTGTGGACCGTCAACGACTGGCAGGTGGTCCCCGGTCACCTGCCCTTCCAGCCGTGGCTGGTCCGGGCCCTCGGCCGGTCCGGCCGGATCAGCCCCAGTCGCCGTTGACCCAGGCGAGCAGGCGGGCGCGCTTCGTGTAGGAGCAGATGGTGTAGTCCGGGCCGGACGTGACGTGGGCTCCGTCCCCGTACCGCAGCTCGTATCCGTAGTCGCCGGGGCCGTACTCGCCGTCCCGGCGGCCGTCCAGGTCGTCGGCCCACTCGAGGAGACCGAAGTCCAGGAACCCGAGGCTTCCGAGGTACCGGCCGGGGTCGGCCGGTTCCACCGGCGCGGTACGGCCGTCCGCCCCGGCGGCGGGCCCGTCCTCGTCGCAGCCGTCGGAGCGCACGGGCTGTCCCAGCCACCACCCGGCCAGGAACACGGCGTACAGAGCGGTGACGACGCCGAGCCGGCGCGGGGTCATCCAGGCGGACATCCGGCCCCTACCCCCAGTCGCCGTCGAACCAGGCACGCAGGCGGGAACGTTCACTCGTGTCGTTGGTACAGGCGACGGCGTAGGAGGTGACCGTGAGCGTGTGAATCACCGGGGTCCGCACCGTGTGGGCGTCTGCGAGCCGGCTGTAGTCCGGATACGCCGACGGCGCCGGGACGGCGCTGTAGGCAGCTCTGGGCGTGGGCGACGGTGCGGGGTCGTGCCGCTCCACGGCCTGGGGCACGCGGCACTCTGCGGTCACGGGCTGCCCCAGGTACCAGCCCGCGACGAACACGCCGTAGACCACGGCGGCGGCGCCGAGGCGGCGCGGGGTGACCAGGCGGGGCCGTAAGTCAACCGGGCCGCTGCCGGGGGGAGTTGTGATCATGCCGGGGGACTCTACCCGTCGGGCCGGCTGCCTCCCGGCCCCGCGTCCACGTCCCGGGGGACCGAGAAAGCGCCCGCGGCGGCCGCCAGCACCGCGGCCTCCGCCGCCCGTTCCGGGAGCAGCGGGTCGGGGTCGGCGCGCAGGAGGACCACCTGGTGGTAGAGCGGTGCCGTGGCGGCGATCAGCAGACCCCGGGCGTCCAGGTCCGCTGCGGCTCGTGCGGGGAGTTCGCCCCGCACGACGGCGCGCTCCACGAGGATCTCGCACTGCGCGTACCGGTCCGCCCACAGTCTCGTCTGGGCCCGGGCGGCCCGCCCGGAGTGGAACGACGCGGCCATCAGGGCGACGGCGAAGGACGGCCGTACGACGAGGGACTGCTGGATCTCCCGGTTGAGGGCCGTCAGATCGCCGCGCAGGGAGCCGGTGTCCGGCGGCTGCCAGTCCGTCTCGCCCGCGGCGTCGATGACGTCGACGAGCAGCCCGCCCACGTCGCGCCAGCGCCGGTAGACCGTGGTGCGGTGAACGCCCGCGCGGGCGGCGACCCCCTCCACGGTGAGTCCTTCGTGACCGGTCTCGGCGAGTTCGGCGCGCACCGCGTCGAGGACCTGGGCGCGGATGCGGGCGGTACGGCCACCAGGACGGCGCTCGGGCGCCGCGACCGCGGGACCCGTCGAATCCATCGAACTCGTCGAACCCGTCGAACCCGTCGAACCCGCCATCGGCAGCCTCCTGTCCGGTTGATCGATTATCCGGTTGATCGACACGACTGGCCCGTGCCACGCTCTAAACGCTACACACGTCGCACTAGTGGTCCGCCGAGAGGATCCGCCTTGCCGATGCCCGCTGTCCCCGCCGATCCCACGGTGCTCCACCCGATGCCCGAGCAGCCCCGGGTCGTCCTGCTCAAGCCGTTGGTGCGGTCCCCGCTGATCGAGGTCGGCGAGTTCTCGTACTACGACGATCCGGACGACGCGACCGCCTTCGAGACCCGTAACGTGCTGTACCACTACGGTCCCGAGAAGCTGGTGATCGGGAAGTTCTGCGCCCTGGGGACCGGCACCCGCTTCATCATGAACGGCGCCAACCACCGCATGGACGGCCCGTCCACCTTCCCCTTCCCCACCATGGGCGGCTCCTGGGCCGAGCACTTCGACCTGCTCACCGGCCTGCCGAACCCCGGGGACACGGTGGTCGGCAACGACGTCTGGTTCGGCAACGGCACCACCGTGATGCCCGGCGTCCGCATCGGCCACGGCGCGATCGTCGCCACCGGGGCCGTGGTGACGGGCGACGTGCCCGACCACGGCATCGTCGGCGGCAACCCGGCCCGTCTGATCCGCACGCGCCACCCGGAGCAGGACATCGCGCGACTGCTCGCGGTGGCCTGGTGGGACTGGCCCGTGGAGCACATCACCGAGCACGTACGGACGATCATGTCCGGCAGCGTCACGGAGCTGGAGCAGGCCGCCGCGCAGGTCGGGCGGGACGCCGGATCCGCACAGGCATGACGGAAAGGAACACGGTCATGGACCTCCCCCGCATCTTCACCATCCGTGAGAGCGGCCACCGGATCCACAATCCGATGACCGCGCAGAAGCTCGCCGCCCTGGGCGAATCGCTCCACCTCGCCCCCGGGACCCGGGTGCTCGACCTGGCCAGCGGCTCGGGCGAGATGCTGTGCACCTGGGCGCGCGACCTCGGTTTCACGGGCACCGGGGTGGACATCAGCACGGTCTTCACCGAGCAGGCCCGGGCTCGCGCCGCCGAACTCGGCGTCGCCGACCGGGTCGAGTTCCTCCACGGCGACGCCGCCGGCCATGTCGCGGACCGGCCCGTCGACGTGGCCGCCTGCGTCGGCGCCACCTGGATCGGCGAGGGCGTCGCCGGGACGGCCGCCCTGCTCGACCGGAGCCTGCGCCCCGGCGGCCTGATGCTGATCGGCGAGCCGTACTGGCGGCAGACCCCGCCGGACGAGGAGACCGCCCGGGCCTGCCACGCCACGTCCGTCACCGACTTCCTGCCGCTCGGGGACCTGATCGAGCAGTTCCAGGAACTCGGGTACGACGTCGTGCAGATGATGCTGGCCGACCAGGACAGCTGGGACCGCTACGCCGCCGCCCAGTGGCTCAGCATGCGCCGCTGGCTCGACCGGAACCCGGACGACGAACTCGCGCCCCAAGTACGGGAGGAACTCACCACCGAGTCCGCCCGCCACGCGCGCTACGTCCGCGAGTACCTCGGCTGGGGAGTCTTCGCCCTCATGAAGCGCTGAGACCCCAGCCCGTTCGTGCGACGAGCTGGGGTCCGACGAGTAGGCCCTGTGGGACTCGAACCCACAACCAATGGATTAAAAGTCCACTGCTCTGCCAATTGAGCTAAGGGCCCAGGCGGGGTGCCGCGCGGTGTTGCGCGATGTTGCCACACCGAGCATAGCCCGACGCGGCCGGGGCGCCGATCGGGTATCGGGGTCACGGCCGCGTCGGAGGGCGTGGGGCCCTGGGCTACGGGTCCACCGGCTCGGGGGCGTTCGCCCGGGCGGCGGCGCGGGCGCGGGTGCGTTCGTGTTCGGGGTTGAGGAACCAGTGCCGGGCCGAGGCCAGCCACCAGGTGGCGGCGAAGCCCAGCACGACCAGGACGGCGACGGGCGCGTAGTTGAAGGTCTCCCAGGTGACCGGGGAGACCTGCGGCAGCATGAACAGCACCGTGATGACGCAGACCCACGTCACCGCGACCACGCCCACCACCTGCGACCAGCGGCCCAGGTGCCACGGCCCGCGTTCGAAGGCGGCGCCCTTGCGGACGCGCAGCAGGGTCGGGATGACGTACGCGATGTAGAGGCCGATGACCGCGATCGAGGTCACCGCGGCGTATGCCGTGACGTTGATCAGGTACGGGAGGCCCAGGACCAGCGCGGCCAGGGCCGCCAGCCAGACCGCCGCGACGGGCGTGCGGGTGCGCGGGTTCACCGAGTGCCAGATGTGGGAGTACGGGAGCGCGCCGTCCCGGGAGAAGGCGTAGATCATGCGGCTGTTGGCCGTCACCGAGGCCATGCCGCAGAAGAGCTGGGCGCCGATCACGACGAGGAGGAGGAGCTTGCCGGCCGTCGCGCCGAGGGCGTCGAGCAGGATCTGCGCGGGCGGCGCGCCGGTCGGGGACGTCAGGGCGCCGTCGTAGGACTGGATGGCGAAGGTGAAGCCGAGGAGGAGGACGAAGCCCGCGATCCAGGAGGTCCAGATGGAGCGGACGATGCCCTTCGGTCCGGCCGTGGACGCGTCGTGCGTCTCCTCGGTCATGTGGGCGGAGGCGTCGTAGCCGGTGAAGGTGTACTGGGCCATCAGAAGGCCGATCAGGACGACGTACGCCCCGCTGCTCCAGCCCGTGTTGTTCACGAACTCGCCGAAGACGAAGGACGCCGACTGGTGGTGGTCCGGCGCGAAGGTCAGCGCGCCGACGATGACCGCGACGCCGAGGACGTGCCACCACACGCTCACGCTGTTCAGCAGGCCGACGATGCGGACGCCGAAGGTGTTGAGGAGGCCGTGGAGGATCAGGATCGCGGCGAAGAGGAGGATCGTGCGGCCCGGGGTCACCTCGAAGTCGAACTGGAGGTTCAGGTAGGCGCCCAGGAAGGACGCGGCGCCGAAGTCGATGCCGGCGGTGACCGCGACCTGGCCCAGTACGTTGAACCAGCCCGTGAACCAGGCCCAGGCCGCCGCCGTGCGCGGGGGTGCCAGGCGGTGCGCCCAGAAGTACAGGCCCGCCGACGTCGGGTACGCCGAGCAGATCTCGGCCATCGCCAGGCCGACGAAGAGCGTCATCAGGCCGACGGCGACCCAGCCCCACGTGATGACGGCGGGGCCGCCCGTGTTCATGCCGAAGAGGTAGAGGGTCAGGCAGCCCGACAGGACCGAGATGATCGTGAAGGAGACCGCGTAGTTGGAGAACGCCGACATGCGGCGGGCCAGAACCTGGGTGTAGCCGAGCTGGGCCAGCCGTTCCTCGTCCGAGAGCCCGCTCGCCTTGGCGTCATCTGTCATGCCCCCAGCAATTCCCTCGCCGGGAGCGTGACATGCGTCACTCCGTGGCCGAAACCGGACCGCAACGCGAAGCGCCGTGGCCCCCACCCGACTCGGGTGGGGGCCACGGCGCGTCTCAGGTGCTCAGGCGTCAGCCGTTGCGCTTCCAGCGCGGCTTGTCGTCACGGCGGCCGAAGGACGAACCGCGGTGGTCGTCGCGGCGGCCGTACGGGCGGTCGTGACCACCCGAGCGGAAGCCGGGGCGGTCGCCCTGACGGTCGCGGTTGAACGGACGGTCGCTGCCACGGTGCCCACCGCGCTCGCCGCGGTCGTCACGGCGCTCGAAGGAGCGGCCACCCCGGTCGTCGCGGCGGAAGCCACCGCGGTCGCCGCGGTCGTCCCGG
>NZ_KZ195574.1:4343474-4587576 GCF_002188365.1 Streptomyces sp. CS113 | reverse complement strand
CGCCCCGGTCGTCACGACGCTCGAACGAACGACCGCCGCGGTCACCACGGTCGCCGCGGTCACCACGGTCGTCACGCCGGTGGTCGCGACGCTCGAACGAGCGCTCGCGGTCGTTGCCGCCGCGCTCCGTCTTCTCCACGTCCCGGGCGCCGGGCTGCTCGGGCAGCGTGACCTCGGCCTCGGAGGGTGCGGCGGCCACCTCGGCCAGGACCGTCTCCGGGTCCTCACCGCGCTCCCGCGCGACCCGGGCGACCAGGCGGTCCGCCTCCTCGCGCAGCTCGGTGGCGCGGCGCTGGGCCCGCTCCAGCTCCTTGGTGAGCTGACCGACCTCGCGCTCGGCCTGCTGCGCCGCGTTGCCCGCGGACTCGGCCTGGACCTCGGTCATCGACCGGGCGCCGGTGATCTCGGCGACCTCGGGGTCGAAGGCGGCGCCGCCCTGGATGATGTGGCGCGTGGCGTCGACGCCCGCGTCCTCCATCAGCCGGAAGATCTGGCGGCGCTGGTGCGGCAGGGAGAGGGAGACGACGGTGCCGGTGCGACCGGCGCGCGCCGTGCGGCCGGCGCGGTGCAGGTAGTCCTTGTGGTCGCCGGCCGGGTCCACGTTCAGGACCAGGTCGATGCCGTCGACGTGGATGCCGCGGGCGGCGACGTCGGTGGCGACCAGGACGTTGACGTAGCCGTCCTTGAAGTCGGCCAGTGTGCGGGTGCGCGCGCCCTGGGTCATGCCGCCGTGCAGCGCGTCCGCCTTGGCACCGGCGTCGCGCAGCTGCTCGGCGACGCGGTCGGCGCCCAGCTGGGTGCGGACGAAGATGATGGTGCGGCCCTTGCGGGAGGCGATGGCCGCGGTGACCGGCGCCTTGTCCTTGGGCTTCACGACCAGGATGTGGTGCGACATGGTCGTCACCGCGCCCTGGGCCGCGTCCACCTCGTGCAGGGCCGGGTCCTTCAGGTACCGGTCGACGAGGGTCTTGATCTCGTTCTCCATGGTGGCGGAGAACAGCATCCGCTGGCCGCCGGCCGGGACCTGGTCGAGTAGCTCGGTGACCTCGGGCAGGAAGCCCAGGTCGGACATCTGGTCGGCCTCGTCGAGGACCGCGATCTGCACGTTCTCCAGGGAGCAGGCGCCGCGGTTGATGATGTCGCGCAGCCGGCCCGGGGTGGCGACCAGGATGTCGACGCCGCGCTCCAGGGCGTAGATCTGGTTGCCCATCGAGGTGCCGCCGCACACGACCTTCATCTTCAGGCCCATGACGTCGCCGTACGGCTGGAGCGCGTCGGCCACCTGCATGGCCAGCTCGCGGGTCGGGGTGAGGATGACGGCGCGGGGCTTGTGCTTCTCGGTGCGGCCGCCGGCCAGCGTGGCCAGGGTCGGCAGACCGAAGGAGAGGGTCTTGCCGGAGCCGGTGCGGCCCCGGCCGAGGATGTCCTTGCCCGCCAGCGCGTCCGGGATGGTCGCCGCCTGGATCGGGAAGGGGGTGGTCACGCCGTTCTGCGCGAGCTTGCGCACGACGCCCTCGGGCAGACCGAGGTCGGCGAACGTCGGCTCGGGAGCCTCGACGGCCTCCGGGGACTCGGTGGTCGCGGAGGCGTCTACGGCCTCGACGGCCTCCGGCGCGTTCTCTGCGCCCTCGGCGTTTCCGGGCACGACGACGTGGTCAGTACTGGTCATGGACATGCGAATGCGAAACCTTCCGGAGTCTCTCGTCGGCACGCGCCCGTCAACTCCGTGAATCGCGATTCGCAATACGACCGCCTCGATGCGGTCCACCACGGCAAGGGGAGAGTACGCGCCACACGGCGCGCTCTGCGGTGGCGCCGGGCAAATGGGATCAAACGATCTACCACCATACGCACCCTCCACCCCCGAAGGCAAACCGGCAGCACATGCCCAGCTCAGCGCCCCGTCGCCGCCCGTCGCTGCCCCGCTCGGCGACCCGTCGCCATCCGTCGCCACTCCGCTCGGCGGTCCGTCGGCGTCCGACTCGGCGGTCCGTCACCGTCCTACGCCGGTGTCCCGGCCGCCGGAGCCGGCTCCCGCTGCTCGAGCTGGGTCCCGGGAGGCTCGTGCGCCGACGAGGACGGTTCGGCCACCGTCGGGTCCGGCGTCGGGGAGGCGGGCGGCTCCTCGGTGCGCGTCGGCTCCGGCTCGGCCGTCCGGGTGGGCTCGGCCGGGGGCGTCCGGGTCGGCTCGGGGTCGTGGTCGCCGCCGTCCGGCGGCGGGGCCCCGGTCGGGCGGGCGGCCGGGGGCTCCGAGGCGGACCCGGCACCGTCCTCGCCGTCCTTGCCGCCCTTCCCCTTGCCGTCGCCCTCGTCCCGGCCCTCGCCCTTGTCCTTGCCGTTGGCCTTCTTCCCCTTGCCGCGCCCCTCGTCGGCCGCCGCCGCGTCGTACCCGGCGTTCCCGCCGGAGACCGCGGGGCCGCCGTCCGGCACCGCGCCGCCCCGCCCCCCGGCGGAGTGCGAGGGCCTGGCGCCCCCGCCGGGCTCGTCGCCGACGCTCATGCAGCCGGCGGCAGCGGCGACGGCCAGGGCGGTGGCGGCCAGACGGACGGGTACGTACAAGGGGCGCACGGGCGGCCACCTCCGGGGGTCAAGGAGTCGACGTGCCCAACTCCCGTCACCCACAAGAGGACACGCGCCCGGCGAGGCGGACTTGACCCGGGCGCGTCACGCGTACCCGAGGCTCCCCGTCCGGACCCGGGCGCGCGTCACCCGTACCCGAGGGAGTGCAGCCGTGCGTCGTCGATGCCGAAGTGGTGGGCGATCTCGTGAACGACCGTCACCTCGGTCTCGGCCACGACCTCTTCACGCGTCGCGCAGAACCGCAGCGTCGGCCCCCGGTAGATGGTGATCCGGTCGGGCAGCACACCCGCGTACCACTCCCCGCGTTCCGTCAGCGGCGTCCCCTCGTACAGCCCGAGCAGCTCGGGATCGTCCGCCGGCGGTTCGTCCTCCACGAACACCGCGACGTTGTCCATCAGCCGCGTCAGCTCCGGCGGGATCCGGTCCAGGGCCTCGGCGACCAGTTCCTCGAACTCCTCGCGCGTCATCTCCAGCACGGACCCATTGTCGGGTACGACCGTGGAGTACGACCCGCATATCCGCCCCGGGCCCCGGGCATACGGGACCCCAATGGCCCGCGTCCCCGCCGCAGCCCCGCACGCCCTGGCCGAGGTGATGAACCCCATCCGCAACGCCCCGCGCGTCCTCACCCGCCGACTCCGCGACCGGCTCGCCCGCCGGGACCGGCCCTCGTCCGCCACCCCCGAACTCGCCGCCCGCTCCCGCCCCTGGTCCCGCGCCGCGGGCCTCGTCGCCGTCGTCGTGCTCGGCGCCTGGCTGGGGCTGCTGGTCGTCGGCAACGTCCGGGTTCCGGTCGGGCCCATGGACACGACGATGACCCTGCGCCCCTCACTGGCCGGCGGCACGAAGATCAACGTCTCGCCGCTGGGCGCCCTCCAGCTCGACAGCCACGTCGCCCCGGTCCGCCTCGACGTCAACGTCGACCAGCTGGACCCCGCCCGCGCCCAGGCCCTCGTCGACCACCCCGAACGCCTCTCCGGCCTCCAGGACGAGGTCGCCCAGGATGTCGAGCACGGCACCCTCGACCTCGCGGTCCGCTCCTGCGTGGCCGTGGTCACCGGCGCCACCGCGCTCGGCCTCGCCGTCTACCGCCGCCCCCGGCGCGCCCTCGCCGCCGGGGGGCTCGCCCTCACCGTCCTGGTCGCCTCCGGCGGCACCGCGTACGCGACCTGGAACCCGGACTCCGTGCTGGAACCGAAGTTCTCGGGCCTGCTCTCCTCCGCGCCCTCGCTCGTCGGCAACGCGCGCAGCATCGTGACCGAGTTCGACGTCTACCAGAAGGAGCTGGCCCGCCTGGTGACCAACGTGACCAAGCTCTACGACGTCACCTCGACCCTCCCCGCGTACCAGCCCGACCCGACCACGATCCGCGTCCTGCACGTGTCGGACATCCATCTGAACCCGGCGAGCTGGAAGATCATCGCCTCGCTGGTGGAGCAGTACAAGGTGAACGTGATCGTCGACTCCGGCGACACGATGGATCACGGCACGGCCGCGGAGAACGGCTTCCTGGACCCCATCGAGGACCTCGGCGCCCCCTACGTCTGGGTCCGCGGCAACCACGACTCCCGCGGCACCCAGGAGTACCTCAAGCACCTCAAGAACGTGCACGTCCTGGACGACGGCCACGCCCGGACCGTCGCGGGCCTGCGCTTCGCCGGCATGGGCGACCCGCAGTACACCCCCGACCGCTCCAAGGCGGACGGCGCCGAGGCGTCCCAGGAACTGGCCGGCGCCCGTCTCGCCTCCGCCCTGCGCGACCAGCGCGCCGCCGGCACCCCCGTGGACATCGCCGTCGCCCACGAGCCGTCGGCCGCCCGCGAGGTCGACGGCGATGTGCCCCTCGTCCTCGCGGGGCACATCCACCACGAGGACATGGAGGTCATGAAGTACGGCACCCGGCTGCGCGTGGAGGGCTCCACCGGCGGCAGCGGCCTGCGCGCGGTCGAGGGCAAGTACCCCGACCCCATCCAGGCGTCGATCCTCTACTTCGACCGGGACTCCCGGCGGCTCCAGGCCTGGGACGAGATCCGGCTGGGCGGCCTGGGCCTGACGACGGCCGAGGTCAGCCGCCATCTGCCGAAGGAGAACCAGCCGGGCGCCACCCCGTCCCCGACCGCCACCACCCCGTCCCCCACCGCCACCGGCCCCTCCCCCTCCGCCGCCGGCCCTTCGCCCACCGGCCCGCGCCGCCCCGCCCCGCCCCCAGCACTCCGTAAACCGTTTTGGCGATACCTCCCGCCATCCCATATGCTTCTCACGTCCCCGACGCGCTGCGAAGCGCCCAGGCGGGCCGATAGCCCTCATCGTCTAGCGGCCTAGGACGCCGCCCTTTCAAGGCGGTAGCACGGGTTCGAATCCCGTTGGGGGCACGCAGTACATGTGCGACACTGTCGTACGAAGCTTGGTCCTGTGGAGCAGTTTGGAGTGCTCGCCACCCTGTCAAGGTGGAGGCCGCGGGTTCAAATCCCGTCAGGACCGCTGAGGTTTCACGTGAAACCTCGCGGCTGGGTAGCTCAGTTGGTACGAGCGATCGCCTGAAAAGCGATAGGTCGCCGGTTCGACCCCGGCCCCAGCCACAGCAAAGGCCCCGATCTTCGGATCGGGGCCTTGTTGTCGTCGCCCAGGCGGACGCCGCGGCAAAAGCGTTCGCCAGGTTTTTCCCGAGGATGAGATCCTGGAAGCCGTATGTCTACGCATCCCGCCCCCGCGCTCGGCACCCTCGCCCCCCGGCTGACCGAGCTGTCCCTGCGCGACGCGCACCGGCTCGGCCGCAGGCTCGAGGGTGCGCGGAAGATCCGTAAGCCGGAGGCCCGCGCCGCCGTCCTCGCCGAGATCGAGACGGAGGTGGCCAAGGCCGAGCAGCGCATCGGTGAACGCCGGGCGCGCGTGCCGGCCGTCAGCTACCCCGAGCAGCTCCCGGTCAGCCAGAAGAAGGACGAGATCGCGGCGGCCATCCGTGATCACCAGGTCGTGATCGTCGCCGGTGAGACGGGCTCCGGCAAGACGACGCAGATCCCGAAGATCTGCGTCGAGCTGGGCCGCGGCGTCCGCGGCATGATCGGGCACACCCAGCCCCGCCGGATCGCCGCGCGCACCGTCGCCGAGCGGGTCGCGGACGAGCTGGACACCCCGCTCGGGGAGACCGTCGGCTGGAAGGTGCGGTTCACCGACCAGGTGAACCCGGAGTCCACCTTCATCAAGCTGATGACGGACGGCATCCTGCTCGCCGAGATCCAGACCGACCGCGAGCTGCGCGCCTACGACACGATCATCATCGACGAGGCCCACGAGCGGTCCCTCAACATCGACTTCCTGCTGGGCTACCTCGCCCAGCTGCTGCCCAAGCGGCCGGACCTGAAGGTCGTCATCACCTCGGCGACCATCGACCCGGAGCGCTTCTCGCGCCACTTCGGTGACGCCCCGATCGTCGAGGTCAGCGGACGCACCTACCCCGTGGAGGTGCGCTACCGGCCACTCCTCGAGGAGGACGGCGACGACGCCGACCGCGACCAGATCACGGCGATCACCGACGCCGTCGAGGAGCTGATGGGCGAGGGCAAGGGCGACATCCTCGTCTTCCTCTCCGGCGAGCGCGAGATCCGGGACACGGCCGACGCGCTGGAGAAGAAGAAGTACAGATTCACGGAAGTACTGCCGTTGTACGCGCGGCTCTCGCACGCCGAGCAGCACCGCGTCTTCCAGCAGCACACCGGGCGCCGGATCGTCCTCGCGACCAACGTCGCCGAGACCTCCCTCACCGTGCCCGGCATCAAGTACGTCATCGACCCCGGCTTCGCCCGCATCTCCCGCTACAGCCACCGCACCAAGGTCCAGCGGCTGCCGATCGAGGCGATCTCGCAGGCCAGCGCCAACCAGCGCAAGGGCCGCTGCGGCCGTACCTCCGACGGCATCTGCATCCGGCTGTACTCCGAGGACGACTTCGACGCGCGCCCGGAGTTCACGGACGCGGAGATCCTCCGGACGAACCTGGCCTCCGTCATCCTCCAGATGACCGCGGCCGGCCTCGGGGACATCGAGAAGTTCCCCTTCATCGACCCGCCGGACCACCGCAACATCCGCGACGGTGTGCAGCTCCTCCAGGAGCTGGGCGCGCTCGACCCGGCGCAGAAGGACGTGCGCAAGCGGCTGACCGACACCGGCCGCAAGCTCGCCCAGCTGCCCGTCGACCCGCGGCTGGCCCGGATGGTGCTGGAGGCGGACAAGAACGGCTGTGCCCGCGAGGTCATGGTCATAGCGGCGGCGCTGTCCATCCAGGACCCGCGGGAGCGCCCGGCGGAGAAGCAGGCGCAGGCCGACCAGCAGCACGCCCGGTTCAAGGACGAGAGCAGCGACTTCCTCGCCTTCCTCAACCTCTGGCGGTACGTCCGCGAGCAGCAGAAGGAACGCGGCTCGTCGTCCTTCCGCCGGATGTGCAAGCAGGAGTACCTCAACTTCCTGCGCATCCGCGAGTGGCAGGACATCTACACGCAGCTGCGCACCGTCGCCAAGCAGATGGGCATCCACCTCAACGACGAGGAGCACCCCGCACCCGACGACCGCGTGCACGTGTCCCTGCTGGCCGGGCTCCTGTCCCACGTCGGCATGAAGGACGTGAAGGACGCCGGCGGGGAGGGCGGGCGGAACACCGGGAAGAACGAGTACCTGGGCGCCCGCAACGCCAAGTTCGCGATCTTCCCCGGCTCGGCACTCTTCAAGAAGCCCCCGCGTTTCGTGATGTCCGCCGAGCTGGTGGAGACCTCCCGTCTCTGGGCCCGCGTCAACGCGAAGATCGAACCGGAGTGGGTGGAGCCGCTCGCCGGGCACCTCCTCAAGCGCACCTACAGCGAACCGCACTGGGAGAAGGACCAGGCGGCCGTGATGGCGTACGAGAAGGTCACGCTGTACGGCGTGCCGATCGTGGCCCAGCGCAAGGTGAACTACGGGCGGATCGACCCCGAGATCAGCCGCGAGCTGTTCATCCGCAACGCCCTCGTGGAGGGCGACTGGCGCACGCACCACAAGTTCTTCGCCGACAACCGCAGGCTCCTGACCGAGGTAGAGGAGCTGGAGCACCGGGCCCGGCGCCGGGACATCCTGGTCGACGACGAGACGCTGTACGACTTCTACGACCAGCGGGTGCCCGAACACGTCGTCTCCGGTGCGCACTTCGACTCGTGGTGGAAGCACAAGCGGCACGAGCAGCCCGACTTCCTCGACTTCGAGCGCGAGATGCTCATCAACGAGAAGGCGGGGGCGGTCACCAAGGACGACTACCCGGACTCCTGGCGGCAGGGGCCGTTGAAGTTCCGGGTGACGTACCAGTTCGAGCCGGGCGCGGACGCCGACGGTGTGACCGTGCACGTACCGCTCCAAGTGCTCAACCAGGTCACCGACGAGGGCTTCGACTGGCAGATCCCGGGCCTGCGCGAGCAGGTCGTCACGGAGCTGATCCGCTCCCTGCCCAAGCCGGTCCGCCGCAACTACGTGCCCGCGCCGAACTACGCCCAGGCGTTCCTGGACCGTGCCGTACCCCTTCAGGAGCCGCTGACCGTGACCATGGCGCGGGAGCTGAAGCGCATGGTGGGGGTGCCGTTCGACGCCGAGGACTTCGACTGGTCCAAGGTCCCCGACCATCTGAAGATCACGTTCCGGATCGTCGACGAGCGCCGTCGCAAACTGGCCGAGGACAAGGACCTGGAGGCGCTGAAGCTCCGGCTGCGCCCGAAGGCGCGCAAGGCGCTGTCGCAGGCCGCGGCGGCCACCGCGGAGCGCAGCGGCGGCGAGTCCCTGGAGCGCTCCGGGCTGACGGACTGGACGATCGGCACGCTGACCCGGGTCTTCGAGACCCGCCGGGCCGGGCAGCCGGTGAAGGCGTATCCGGCGCTCGTCGACGACGGCCCGCAGGCCGGCACCGTCTCCGTCCGCCTCTTCGACACCGAGGCCGAGCAGGCGCAGGCGATGTGGAAGGGCACGCGGCGGCTGATCCTGCGCAACATCCCGGTCAACCCGGCGAAGTTCGCGTCCGAGAAGCTGACCAACCAGCAGAAGCTGAACCTGTCCGCGAACCCGCACGGTTCGATCCAGGCACTGTTCGACGACTGCGCCATGGCCGCGGCGGACAAGCTGATCGCGGACTTCGGCGGCCCGGCGTGGGACGAGGAGTCGTACCGGAAGCTCTACGACAAGGTCCGCGCGGAGATCGTCGACACGACCGTCCGCACGGTGGGCCAGGTGCAGCAGGTGCTGGCGGCCTGGCAGGCCTGCGAGCGCCGTCTCAAGGCCGTGCGCAGCCCCGCGCTGCTGGCGAACCTCCAGGACGTACGCGGGCAGCTGGACGCGCTGGTGAAGCCGGGCTTCGTCACGCAGGCCGGGATCAAGCGGCTGCCCGACCTGATGCGCTACCTGGTCGCCGCGGACCGCCGGCTGCAACAGATGCCGACGGGCGTGCAGCGGGACACCTCCCGCATGGAGAAGGTCCACGAGATGCGGGACGAATACGCGTGGCTCCTCGAGCAGATGCCGCAGGGCCGCCCGGTGCCGCAGCAGGTCCTTGACGTCCGCTGGATGATCGAGGAGCTGCGGGTCAGCTATTTCGCCCACGCGCTGGGCACGGCGTACCCCGTCTCCGACAAGCGGATCGTGAAGGCCATCGACGCGCTCGCCCCCTGACACGGCCTCGATGGAGCCGTGACGAAGCCCGTACGGAGGGTGAGTTCGACCGGCGGCCCACCCTCCTGTACAGTCTCTTCTCGCAGCGCAACGCAGAAAAAGCGCCGCGAAACTTGGTCCTGTGGAGCAGTTTGGAGTGCTCGCCACCCTGTCAAGGTGGAGGCCGCGGGTTCAAATCCCGTCAGGACCGCAGCGAAGGCCCCGCGTCGAGGAATCGACGCGGGGCCTTCTTCGTGCGCCCCCACGGGCCACCGAGTGCTCGCTGCCCTGTCCAGGTGGAGGCCGCGCCCGCGGCGCAGCCGCAATCGGACGCAGTAAATGCCGTCAGGACCGCAACAAGGAGCCCCGCACTGTCTGGTGCGGGGCTCCTTCCTCTGCCCTGCACCCCGTCCGGTGCGGGCCTCTTGCTTTGCGCGCACCGTCTCCTGCGGGCAACTCCCTCCGCCTGGTGCGTCTTCGAGCCACCAGAAGCCACCAGAAGCCCTCAGCGGCTCTCAGCCGCCCTCTCGCGGCCTTGACGGCGTCACTTTCGCTCGGTACTCCAAAGACAGGGCACATCCCCCGTGTGGCCCCTGGAGGTGGCATATGGCGACATCGGTCAGGCACGAGACGCGGGCCCTGCTCCGCGCGCATCTGTCGGCCGCGTCGTCGTACCGTCACGTGACGCGCCACTGCCCGATCTGCCACCGGCTCCTGAGACTGGCGCTGGACTCGCCGGCGCCACAGTCTGCGCCGGACCGTCAAGAGGGCGTCGAGGACGGGAGCGCGCCCACGGCGTGACCCCGCGAGCCCCAACGCCCTTGCCCCGCAGACCTCCTGGAGGCCACGCCTCCTTTAGCGCACGGGCGCCCGGCCCAACAACCACCGCGCGGTGTGACGGGTGTCACCGCATGAGTTTTTGAAACAGTGGCACTTACGCCTCTCCTACAACTGATCAATTTAATATGTGCAATTGCACCAGCTCGACGGTGCTCGCACAGCAGATCCGACACCGCCCCCCAGACTCCGACAAGCCCGCTCACAGAACCGGGCACGGGACACGGCACCGGGCACAAAAAGAATCGCGCTGGACCCGGCGGAGTCCAGCGCGATCAACGACGCACCACTGTTGGGGCAGGGACGGCGTCGCTTGGAGCTGTGTGGTTCCAGGCGCCCCGACAGGTTGGGGGACCTGCGGTTATGCCCGGTTATTCAGTTGTTCAGGCCTCGCTGCGCTGCTGCGGAATGCCCGCGAGCAGAGCGCGGACCTCGGCTTCGCGGTAGCGGCGATGCCCGCCGAGCGTGCGGATCGACGTGAGCTTGCCGGCCTTCGCCCAGCGCGTGACCGTCTTCGGGTCGACGCGGAACATGGTGGCGACCTCAGCCGGGGTCAGCAGCGGCTCGGCATCAGGGGTGCGAGCGGTCATGAGCGGCCTCCTCGGGAGAACCGAACCTTCTCGGTTCATTCCTCTAAATTCTGCACCTTGACCCGCGTTGCCCGAAATGGCGGACGCGAGTCGAGTCGGTTATAGGACGAACGGCTTGTCCTCGGCACTACAACTACACCATCTGTCCAGCCG
Source organism: Streptomyces sp. CS113 (assembly GCF_002188365.1). Taxonomy (NCBI): domain Bacteria; kingdom Bacillati; phylum Actinomycetota; class Actinomycetes; order Kitasatosporales; family Streptomycetaceae; genus Streptomyces; species Streptomyces sp. CS113. The sequence continues at coordinate 4,576,765 of NZ_KZ195574.1, read as the reverse complement.
CGTCGGCCAAACCGATGGAATTGCCCTCCCAGGTGTTCATCAGCGACGGAAGCCGATGGACCATGCCATAGCGGACAGTCACGCCTCTGTGACGATCAGTCACAGGGGCGCTCAGGAGTCACCAGACCCCCCAAAGCGTGCAATGCTGAGATTCCACCCACAGTGCACCACAGCAGGACGGAAGGAGCCCTCCCCGGGCTCCTTGTCCTATTTTGGCATGAGGAGGGGGAAGCGGCGCAAGAGTGATGTACGTGCGGTCCGTCACGCTTGACGCATACGCCCGGATCGGGACCTACGTCCCTTGTCGACAAGGGATCAGCCCACCCCGAACAGGTGTCGGAGCGGAAGACGAAACCCCACATCGGGCGGTACGTCAAACGTCAGTTCGCGGAGCGCCGGTCCCGGACCGCCCGCCAGCGCTCCACCAGCCGCCCGTACGCCGCCCCCGCGGCGGCCCCGTCGCCGTGGCGCAGTGCCTCGATCCCCTCGGCCACGTCCGCCGCCGAGTGGTCCGCCTCCAACTCCCCGGCGGGCAGGGCGTGCACCAGCCCGCCGTAGTCCAACTCGACCAGGGAACGCGGGTGGAACTCCTCCAGCCAGCGCCCCACGTCCACCAGGCCGTCGATGAGCGGTCCCTCGTCCACCGCCTCCCGCAGGGCCCGCAGCCCCCGGGCCACCCGTCGGCGGGCCTGCACCATGGGGGTGCGGTAGCGCAGCACCGGCGCGGTCGCCGCCTCGTCGCCGCCCTCCTCGTACTCGCGCTCCGCGTCCGAGACCAGCACGAACCAGTTGATCGGCACCTGCCAGGTGGCCGTGCGGATCCAGGGGCGGGCGTCCGGGTTGCGTTCCAGCCAGCGCTCGTAGTCCTGCGCGCTCTGGCGCCGCACGACCGGGGGGATCAGGGCGTCCAGGACCGGCTCCGGGAAGTCCTCGGCCAGGTCGCCCAGGGCCTGCCAGCCGCGCAGCCGGGTCCGCCACGGGCAGACGCAGACCACGCCGTCCACCTCGGTCACGAAGGCGTCCGCGCTCTCGTGCACCGGCACCGCCACCGGCGGGGTGGGCAGCAGATCGGCCAGGGAGCGGCGCAGCTCGTCCTGGTAGGAGGGCCGGTCGGGGCGGCGGGCGTAACGGGTCCAGTGGGCGCGTTCGTCGTCGGGGAAGGCCGCCAGCGGCTCGTACACGCGCAGGTACGCCGCGTACGGGACGATCACCGAGGACACCTTGGGCACGCCTGCTCCCTCCCCCGCGCACCGACGCGAAAACCTGCGAGAACCTGCGGAAATCTGAGGAAACGGATCACGAACGCGCGAGAATCTCTGCAAATCGTCGCATGCCCGTACTCCGTGCGGAGGTGATCCTGAGCACTGTGCGGCGGGCCGGCACGCCCAGGCTCTAATCTCGTGCCACAGTCCCCGCCACCTTCACGGGGCCTGCCACCCATCGCCGCACCTACACAGGAGTCACCACCGTGACCGACGTAAACGGCGCACCTGCTGATGTACTGCACACCCTGTTCCACTCGGACCAGGGGGGTCATGAGCAAGTCGTGCTCTGCCAGGACCGTGCCAGCGGTCTCAAGGCCGTCATCGCCCTCCACTCCACCGCCCTGGGCCCCGCGCTCGGCGGCACCCGCTTCTACCCGTACGCGAACGAGGCGGAGGCCGTCACCGACGCGCTGAACCTCGCGCGCGGGATGTCGTACAAGAACGCCATGGCCGGTCTCGACCACGGCGGCGGCAAGGCCGTGATCATCGGTGACCCGGAGCAGATCAAGAGCGAGGAACTGCTCCTCGCCTACGGCCGGTTCGTCGCCTCACTCGGCGGCCGCTACGTCACCGCGTGCGACGTCGGCACCTACGTCGCCGACATGGACGTCGTGGCCCGCGAGTGCCGCTGGACGACCGGGCGTTCCCCGGAGAACGGCGGCGCCGGCGACTCCTCCGTGCTCACCTCCTTCGGCGTCTACCAGGGCATGCGGGCCGCCGCCCAGCACCTGTGGGGCGACCCGACGCTGCGCGACCGCACGGTCGGCATCGCGGGCGTCGGCAAGGTCGGCCACCACCTGGTCGAGCACCTGCTCGCGGAGGGTGCGCACGTGGTCGTCACGGACGTGCGCAAGGACGTGGTGCGGAGCATCACCGAGCGGCACCCTTCGGTGGTCGCCGTCGCCGACACCGACGCGCTGATCCGGGTGGAGAACCTGGACATCTACGCGCCCTGCGCGCTCGGCGGCGCGCTGAACGACGACACCGTGCCGGTGCTGACCGCCAAGGTGGTGTGCGGCGCGGCCAACAACCAGCTCGCCCACCCGGGCGTCGAGAAGGACCTCGCCGACCGCGGGATCCTCTACGCGCCGGACTACGTGGTGAACGCCGGCGGGGTCATCCAGGTCGCCGACGAGCTGCACGGCTTCGACTTCGACCGGTGCAAGGCGAAGGCCGCGAAGATCTACGACACCACGCTGGCCATATTCGCACGTGCGAAGGAGGACGGTATTCCGCCGGCCGCCGCGGCCGACCGGATCGCCGAGCAGCGGATGGCGGAGGCACGCACCCGGCGCTGATCCGGGCGCCGTACGGCGGTGGCCCGGCAGGGTCTTCGCAGGTTTGACGGGTACCCGTCGGGGGGCAGTTCGAGAGAACTCTCACTTATCCCGGCGGGTCGACCGCCGAAAGGTGGTTAAAATCGCGGTTGACCAGCGAGGACGGGGCGCCTCGAGGGTCCTGGGCAGGGCCACGTGCTGCGGGCGACGTACCGTATGGGCGTGGGCTCAGGTACCGTGGAAGCCCTACGGACCGGTCTCTCTGCGGAGAGCCCGTTCCGGACCATGAACGCGTGTCAAGACTCTGGGGCCGTCGAGCCCCGTCGTTGAGGGGGTCGAGCCATGGGGCGCGGCCGGGCCAAGGCCAAGCAGACGAAGGTCGCCCGCCAGCTGAAGTACAACAGCGGTGGGACTGATCTCTCCCGCCTGGCCGAGGAGCTGGGCGCATCGCCGTCGAATGCACAACCGCCTAACGGCGGACCATTCGAGGACGATGAGCAGGACGATGACGTGTACGCAAAGTACGCCGACCTCTATGAGGACGACGACGAGGACGAGGACGGCCAGTCCCCGTCCCAACAGCGACGCGGCGCTTGACCTTGCACTGAACACCATCCCGGTCGGTGACCTCCGTCACCGACCGGGTTCTGTGCTACCCGCGGAAGCCGCGGCGACCGCGGCACCCGCAGCAGCTCAGGCGGCGTAGTCGCCCACGAGCTCCGCGCCCGTTGCGTGCTCGCCGCGGTCGGTGATCTCGCCGGCCACCCAGGCGTCCACGCCGCGGTCGGCGAGGGCCGTCAGGGCCACGTCCGTGGACTCCTCGGACACGATCGCGATCATGCCCACGCCCATGTTCAGGGTCTTCTCCAGCTCCAGGCGCTCCACCCGGCCGGTCCGGCCGACGAGGTCGAAGATCGCGCCCGGGGTCCAGGTGGAGCGGTCGACCACGGCGTGCAGGCCGTCGGGGATCACACGGGCCAGGTTGGCCGCGAGTCCGCCGCCGGTGACGTGGCTGAAGGCGTGGACCTCGGCGGTGCGCATGAGGGCCAGGCAGTCCAGGGAGTAGATCTTGGTCGGCTCCAGCAGCTCCTCGCCGAGGGTGCGGCCGAACCCGTCCAGGTGGGCGTCGAGCGCCAGGCCGCCCTCGTTCAGCAGGACGTGGCGGACCAGCGAGTACCCGTTCGAGTGAAGACCGGAGGACGCCATGGCGATCACCGCGTCACCCGTACGGATGCGATCCGGGCCGAGCAGCCGGTCGGCCTCCACGACGCCCGTACCGGCGCCGGCGACGTCGAAGTCGTCCGCGCCCAGCAGCCCGGGGTGCTCGGCCGTCTCGCCGCCCACCAGGGCGCATCCCGCCAGCACACAGCCCTCGGCGATGCCTTTGACGATCGCGGCGACACGCTCGGGGTGGACCTTGCCGACGCAGATGTAGTCGGTCATGAACAGCGGCTCGGCGCCGCACACCACGATGTCGTCCATGACCATCGCGACCAGGTCGTGGCCGATGGTGTCGTAGACGCCGAGCTGCCGGGCGATGTCGACCTTGGTGCCGACGCCGTCCGTGGCGGAGGCGAGCAGGGGGCGCTCGTAGTTCTTGAGGGCGGAGGCGTCGAAGAGGCCGGCGAAACCGCCGAGGCCGCCGAGGACCTCGGGGCGCCGCGTCTTCTTGACCCATTCCTTCATGAGCTCGACGGCGCGGTCGCCCGCCTCGATGTCGACGCCGGCGGCTGCGTAGCTGGCACCAGTTGTGTCAGGCATGACGATGAGAACCTTCGTGTCGTTCGGCAGGGAGGCCGGGGACCATGGGGAAGCCAGGGAGCCGGGGACCCGGACGGCTACGGGCGACGGATGGCGTCGGCGGCGGCCGTACCGGCGGGCCCGGCGGCCAGCTCGGTCTCCAGGAGCTGCTTGCCGAGCAGCTCGGGGTCGGGGAGCTCCATCGGGTACTCGCCGTCGAAGCAGGCCCGGCACAGGTTGGGCTTGGCGATGGTGGTCGCCTCGATCATGCCGTCGATGGAGATGTACGCCAGGGAGTCGGCGCCCATCGAGGTGCCGATCTCCTCGACGCTCATGCCGTTGGCGATCAGCTCGGCGCGGGTGGCGAAGTCGATGCCGAAGAAGCAGGGCCACTTCACGGGCGGGGACGAGATCCGGATGTGGATCTCGGCGGCGCCGGCCTCGCGCAGCATGCGGACCAGGGCCCGCTGGGTGTTGCCGCGGACGATGGAGTCGTCGACGACGACCAGCCGCTTGCCCTTGATGACTTCCTTCAGGGGATTCAGCTTCAGGCGGATGCCGAGCTGGCGAATGGTCTGTGAGGGCTGGATGAAGGTCCGGCCGACATAGGCGTTCTTCACCAGGCCGTTGCCGAAGGGGATGCCGGAGGCCTCGGCGTACCCGATCGCGGCGGGGGTGCCGGATTCCGGGGTCGCTATGACCAGGTCGGCGTCGGCGGGGGCTTCCTTGGCCAGCTTGCGGCCCATCTCCACGCGGGAGAGGTACACGTTCCGGCCGGCGATGTCGGTGTCCGGACGGGCCAGGTACACGTATTCGAAGACGCAGCCCTTGGGCTTCGCTTCTGCGAATCGGGACGTTCGCAGGCCGTTCTCGTCGATGGCGACGAACTCGCCCGGCTCGATCTCCCGGACGAAGCTGGCGCCGCAGATGTCGAGGGCGGCGGACTCGGAGGCGACCACCCAGCCGCGCTCGAGCCGGCCCAGCACCAGCGGGCGGATGCCCTGCGGGTCGCGGGCCGCGTAGAGGGTGTGCTCGTCCATGAAGACGAGGGAGAAGGCGCCGCGCACCTGCGGCAGCACCTTGCCGGCCGCCTCCTCGACGGTCAGCGGCTTGCCGTCGTCGTCGACCTGGCCGGCGAGCAGGGCGGTGATCAGGTCGGTGTCGTTGGTCGCCGCGACCCGGGTGGAGCGGCCGTCCTGCTTGGGCAGGTCGGCGACCATCCCGGCGAGCTGGGCGGTGTTGACCAGGTTGCCGTTGTGCCCGAGCGCGATGGAACCCTGCGCGGTGGCACGGAACGTCGGCTGGGCGTTCTCCCACACGGAGGCGCCGGTGGTCGAGTAGCGGGCGTGACCGACCGCGATATGACCCTGGAGCGAACCGAGCGAGGTCTCGTCGAAGACCTGGGACACCAGGCCCATGTCCTTGAAGACGAGGATCTGGGAGCCGTTGCTGACCGCGATTCCCGCGGACTCCTGGCCCCGATGCTGGAGGGCGTACAGCCCGAAGTACGTGAGCTTTGCGACCTCTTCGCCCGGAGCCCAGACACCGAAGACGCCGCAAGCGTCCTGGGGGCCCTTCTCGCCGGGAAGCAGATCGTGATTGAGTCGACCGTCACCACGTGGCACGTCTCCGAGTGTAGGCGAGGTCGACCACTGGTCCGAATTGGGGATGCGGCCACATCAGTGGATCACTGGTCGGCGACGGCCCGGACCGTGGCGCCGTCTTCGCTGGTCAGCGTGAGGGTTCCTTGATCGATCCGGTACTGGACCTTGCCGTCGAAGAGGCCCAGCAGCCGCTTCTCGGCGTCCATGAGTGAGCCTTCGCACATCATTCGGGTGGTGGACGGGGCGCCGAGGGTGATACGCCCGTCGCTGACGGTGGCCCCGGCGTTCACGTGGTTGCAGGGGAGCCGTCCGGAGACGGTCTTCGCGTCCCGGTCGAAGGTCAGGTGGGCGCGGCCCTTCCCGTCCTGCCGGCCCGGGGCGTCCACGACCCACTTCGTGCCGTACAGGGACGCGTCCTCGGACCTGCTGAGCCGGACGGTGTCGCCGTCGGCGGTGGTGAGGGTGAGCCGCTCGCCCTCGTTGTCCGTGGTCAGCGAGCCGGCGGTGAGGGCGCGGCCGAGGGACTTCTCGAAGCCGGCGGGGGTCTTGGCGCAGGCCTTCTCGGTGAACATGGCGTCGCTGAGCCGGACGCGCTGGTCGCCACCCGCGCCCTCGACGTCGGCGCGGGCGCTGAAGCTGTTGCAGCCGGTGCTGCCCGCGGCCTCGCCGCCGTCGTCGATCCGTACGTGGGCCGTGTCCGGCGCGCGGTGGGTGGCGCCGTCGACGGTGACGCTGTCGATGCTCCACCGGACGCCGGTGATGCGCTCTCCGGCCGCCTCCGCGGAACCGCTGCCGCCGCCATCGGCCTTCTCGCTGCCGCAGGCCGCGGCGAGCGGGACCAGCGCGACGACGGCCGCCGCCCCGGCCAGGGCCACACCGCGCCGCTGATTCCGTCCGCTCTTCTCACTCTTCCCGGTCGTCGTCCTCGTACCGGTCGTCGTGCTCTTCCCTGTCTTCCTGCTCTGCCTGTACATGCCGATTCGACGGAGCCGGGGAAGATCCGGTTCCGTCCGGCCTCCGCTCAGCTCAGCAGCGGCAGCAGCGCTCCGAGGTCGGCCCGCTCCCCGCTCGCGCTCACCTTCGCCCCGTCCAGGGCGTCCTTCCAGGTCAGCCGTCCGGTGGCCAGCCGCACCCAGGTCAGCGGGTCGGTCTCGACGACGTTGGGCGGGGTGCCCCGGGTGTGCCGGGGGCCTTCAACACACTGCACGACGGCGTACGGCGGGATCCGCACCTCCGTCGAGCCACCGGGCGCCTTCACCGCGAGCGCGTCGGCCAGCAGCCGGGTCGCGGCGGCCAGCGCCTGGCGGTCGTACGGGATGTCGAGGCCGGGCACCGCGGCGGTGAGGTCGTCGGTGTGCACGACCAGCTCGACGGTCCGCGTGACGACGTAGTCGTCCAGCGGCAGGGCGCCCGCGCTGGTGGGGAGCAGCCTGCTCCCGGGGTGGGTGTCGAGCCGCTCGGTGAAGCGCCGCTCCACGTCGGCGAGGTGGGCGTCGAGGTCGGGGTGCTCGGCGGCGAGCCGCCGGGCCGTCCCGGCGATGGCGTCCGCGTCGGCGGCGATGGCGAACGGCCAGTCGAGCAGCCGTCCGTCCTGCCGCACCGGCTCGGGCTCCCCCAGCAGCCGGTCCACGGCGGTCAGCGCCATCCCGACGTGCGCGACCAGTTCCCGCACGGTCCAGTCCCCGAGCCGGGTCGGCAGCGCCAACTGTTCGGACGTCAGGGTGCGCACGGCCGCCCGTACGTTGCCGAACTGGGCGAGGACGGCGGTGCGGGTGCGGGCGGGGTCGTAGGCGCGGGGGCGTTTCCTGGCGGGCGGCATGGCGGTGAGCCTAACCAGTCCGTCTCCCGGGCCTCGCCCCAGTCCGTTTCCGGGGCTCACCCCGGTCCGTTTCCGGGGCTCACCCCGGACCGTCGTCTAGGAATCGCCCCAGTCGGCGCGGAACGTGTCGTGGCCGGGGAGGACGACGTCCGTGCAGTGGCGGCGGGTGGTCACGTCCTCGACGTAGGCGCGGAAAACCCCCTCCATCCGCGAGGCCACCAGCTTGGCGTAGCCGAGGCGGCCGAGGGTCATGGTGTGGACCTGGGGACGGCCGTCGCAGACGGAGGAGGCCCACCAGACCGGGTCCGTGTCGCTGCGGCCCGCCTTCCCGGGGACCGCCGGTTCCAGGGGCTCGTCGTCGTCGGTGCCGGTGAGGTGGAGGTTCTCGGCGACCGGGCCGGTGTAGGTGTGCAGGGAGACGAACCACTCGCCCGGTGTGTCCGGGCTGTCGAGCCAGTCGTGCGCGTCGGCCAGCTCCGCGTACACCCTGTTGGCGTGGCCGAGGGAGAGGACGAGAGCGCAGCTCTCGTCCCACACCCGGCCGTCTGTGCGGCTCTCGATGACCTCGTCCGGGTAGGGCGACCGGTCGGCGAGGCCGGTCTTCCCGTACCAGGCGCAGGTCCCCTCCGCGCGCGCCGCCGGGACGGGCCCCGCGGTCAGGGCGGGCACGTGGTCCGGGGCGTCCGGCAGGCGGTCGGCGCAGCCGAGCCGGTCGGCGAGGTTGTTGGCGGTTTCCACGGCCGTGTCGGCGAGGATGTCGCGGTCGTGGCCGCTCACCTGGCTGCCGCGCCGCGGCATCAGCTCGGCCCGCGCCCACAGGGCCCGCACGGATGCGCCGTCCGCCGTTCCTTTCTCGCACGGCAGTTGCACGGTGACCGAGGAGTCGGTGACGCGTCCGGCGATGTCGCCGCCCAGGGGCTGCGGCGGGTAGGTGGTCCGGCTGAGTATGTCGAGCGGGCCGTTCATCGGTGCGTCCGCGATCTGGGGCCGACCGGCCGGCAGGACACCCATCGCGCCGGTGAAGAACCAGCGGATACCGGTGTCGGTGCCGGCCCGTTCGCCCGCCTCCGTGCTGAAGATCTCGCAGTCGTGCGGGATCCCCGTGTCCGGGTCGAAGCTGTCCGCGTCGAGCTTCCGGTGCGTGATGGTGCCGCCCGCTTCGGAGAGGTCCAGCACCCGGCCCGCCGGAACGAGTCCCCCGCAGGCCGCGTCGATCTGCCGGTGGTTGTTCCACACCAGCCAGATCTCCCGGCCGCTCCAGCCGATGGCCACCACGGCGGCCAGGCACAGCACGACGTTGACCGTCTTGCGCGCCCCGTCCGGTATTCGCACCGCTCCCCCGTCCCCGTCCCCCGGCGCCCCCGCGGGAGCCGCGATCACGGACGAACGTAACAGGTGTCTACTCGGGCGAGGCGGGGACCGGTTCCGTTACGTCGAACACCTCGCCGTTGCGCGGGACGCCGATGCCGGTCCAGGTGAAGGGGACGCCCCGCGCGGTGTCCGGGTCGGGGCCGTCCATCAGCTGGAAGTGGACGTGCGGCTCCGTGGAGTTGCCGGTGTTGCCGCACCGGGCGAGGACCTGGCCGGCGCGCACGCGGTCGCCCTCGCGGACAGTGAAGGAACCCCGCTGGACGTGGGCGTACAGGGCGTGCACACCGTCGCCGAGGTCGAGGACGAGGTGATTGCCGACGATGCGGCGGACGCCGGCCATCTCCCGCACCGAGCCCTCGACGAGCATCAGGTACAGCAGCGCCGGCAGCGAGGTGCGGCTCAGGTGGTCGCGCTGGCCGTCGTCGGCGCGTACGACCGTGCCGTCGGCCACCGCGAGGAGTGGGGCGCCGAACGCCGGGAAGTCGCGGGGGCGCCGGGCGAGCGGCCACAGGGCACGGAAGCCGGGGCGGGCGCCGGGCTGCGGCTCGGCGACGAGGTCGATGGCGAAGGTCTGGCCGTAGGCGTGGACGCCGTGGCTCGGGGTGCGGTCGGCCGGGCTGTTCAGCGCGGACCAGCGGCCGGTGACGGGCGGGGCGACCTCGACGGGCTCGCGGGACCTGCCGGGCGCGTCCGGAGGGCCGCCGTTCCACCGGTTGACCACCGTGATCAGGACGTAGGCGAGGACCAGCGGCAGGAAGACGCTCCACCACGGATACCCCGGGTCGAAGAGGACGCCGACGACCACCAGGGCCAGGAAGACCAGTTGGAGCACCCTGAAGGCGATCATGGCGAGCTTGCGTACGGACATCGTTCGTTCCCCCTTGCTCGTGACGGTCCCGCCGGTTGGGGCCTCGGTCAGTTCCGCGCGGTCGACAGCGCCACCAGCAGCGGTACGACCCGCCCCGGCGGCACCTCGTGGCGGCCCCGGCCGGTGGTGTGCAGCCAGCCGGCGCCGGTGAGCTGGCGCAGGTGGTGGTAGATCTGGCCGGTCGTGCCCATCCCATCCAGCTCGGCCAGCTCGGCGGCGGTGCGCCGGCCCCCGAGCACCTCCCGCAGCAGCCGCAGCCGCACGGGATGCCCGAGGGCCGCGAACACGTCGGCCGACTCGGCCCAGTCGGCGTCCATCAGCCCGTCGGTCAGCGCGCCGTGCTGCCAGGCGTACAGCTCCCCGGTCGGCAGCCGGACGGAGCCGGTGAACAGGACACCTCCGGCCGCGGCCTTCAGTTCCGCCAGCTGCTCCTTCAGTCCTTCCAGGGCCCAGAGGTCGCCCTCCTTGGGCCCGGGGGCCGACCGGTCGGCGGCCTCCAGGGCGGCGAGGCGCCGCTCGAGGTCGGCCACGCGTTGCTCCAGTTGCTCCACGAGTACGACATTACGTAGCTACGTAATTCCGCGCAAGCGTCACCCGTACGTGTGTCTGGTCGCGAAAGGCGGCCCGGGAGGACCGCGGCCCTGGAAACACTGGTCCGCGCCTGGAAGGAGGTGCAACATGACGGTTATGGCCGAGCACACGTCTCAGATGTCGGTGGACGAGTTCGAAACGATCGCTTCCGCCGCTCCCGAGACCGTCACGTTGGAGTTCATCGACGGACGGATCGGGGTCAAGCCGGTGACGGACGGGGACCACAACAGCATCGTGTCCTGGCTGGCCAAACGCTGTATGCAGACGCGGCCCGACCTGGACCTGTACCAAACACAAGGGCTACGGGTCGACGCCTACCGGCAGAGCAGGGCGCGACCGGACGCCGTGCTCGCGCCAGAGGCCCACTTCGCGGGACACGGCGAATGGGCCGAGCCGGACGGCGCCCTCATGGTCGTCGAAGTCACGTCGTACGACTCGGACACGGACCGGCGTGACCGGCACGAGAAGCCTGCCGCGTACGGGCAGGCGGGCATCCCCGTCTATCTCCTGATCGACCGGGACGCCTGCACGGTCACGGTGCACAGCCGCCCGGACCGGCGGGTCGGTGGCTATCGCGACATCCGCCTGACGGATTTCGGGGAGACCGCGGTCCTCCCCGACCCCGTCGGCATCGAGCTCGACACGGAGATCCTCAAGAACTACGTGCGCTGAGACGACGAGGTCCCGCCCGGAACCGGACGGGACCTCAGACGTTCAGGGAGCTGCGACCGCTACGCCAGCAGCCCCGGGATCGTGCTCTCGTGCGCCTCGCGCAGGTCGGTCAGGGAGAGGGTGAACTCGCCCTGGACCTCGACCGCGTCGCCGTCGACCACGCCGATGCGGGTGACCGGCAGGCCGCGGGCGCCGCACATGTCGTTGAACCGGACCTCCTCCGAGCGCGGGACCGCGACGACCGCACGGCCCGCCGACTCCGAGAACAGGAAGGTGAAGGCGTCCAGCCCGTCCGGTACGACCAGCCGCGCGCCCTTGCCGCCCAGCAGCGCCGACTCGACGACCGCCTGGACCAGACCGCCGTCGGACAGGTCGTGCGCGGAGTCGATCATGCCGTCGCGGGAGGCGGAGATCAGGATCTCGCCGAGCAGGCGCTCGCGCTCCAGGTCGACCTTCGGGGGCAGGCCGCCGAGGTGGTCGTGGATCACCTGGGACCAGGCCGAGCCGCCGAACTCCTCACGGGTGTCGCCCAGCAGGTAGAGCAGCTGGCCGTCCTCCTGGAAGGCGACCGGCGTGCGGCGGGCCACGTCGTCGATGACGCCGAGGACCGCGACCACCGGGGTCGGGTGGATGGCCGCCTCGCCGGTCTGGTTGTAGAGCGAGACGTTGCCGCCGGTCACCGGGGTGCCGAGCTGGAGGCAGCCGTCGGCCAGGCCGCGCACGGCCTCCGCGAACTGCCACATGACCGCCGGGTCCTCCGGCGAGCCGAAGTTCAGGCAGTCGGAGACCGCCAGCGGCTTCGCGCCGGTGGTGGCCACGTTGCGGTAGGCCTCCGCCAGCGCCAGCTGCGCGCCCGTGTACGGGTCGAGCTTGGCGTACCGGCCGTTGCCGTCGGTGGCGATGGCGACGCCGAGGCCGCTCTCCTCGTCCACGCGGATCATGCCGGAGTCCTCGGGCTGGGCGAGGACCGTGTTGCCCTGTACGAAGTGGTCGTACTGCTGGGTGATCCACTGCTTGGACGCCTGGTTGGGCGAGCCGACCAGCTTGAGGACCTGGTCCTTCAGCTCGTCGGACGTGCCCGGCCGGGGCAGCTTGTTCGCGTCGTCGGCCTGGAGGGCGTCCTGCCAGTCGGGGCGGGCGTAGGGGCGCTCGTAGACCGGGCCGTCGTGGGCGACGGTGCGCGGGTCGACGTCGACGATCTTGCCGCCGTGCCAGAAGATCTCCAGCCGGTCGCCGTCGGTGACCTCACCGATGACGGTGGCGATGACGTCCCACTTCTCGCAGATCTCCAGGAAGCGGTCGACCTTCTCCGGCTCGACGACCGCGCACATGCGCTCCTGCGACTCGCTCATGAGGATTTCCTCGGGCGAGAGGGTCGAGTCGCGCAGCGGTACGTCGTCCAGGGTGACGCGCATGCCGCCGGAGCCGTTCGACGCCAGTTCGCTGGTCGCGCAGGACAGGCCCGCCGCTCCCAGGTCCTGGATGCCAACGACCAGCTTCTCGGCGAACGCCTCCAGGGTGCACTCGATGAGGAGCTTCTCCTGGAAGGGGTCGCCGACCTGGACGGCGGGGCGCTTGGACGGCTTGGCGTCGTCGAAGGTCTCGCTCGCCAGGATCGACGCGCCGCCGATGCCGTCGCCGCCGGTGCGGGCGCCGTACAGGATGACCTTGTTGCCCGCGCCGGACGCCTTCGCGAGGTGGATGTCCTCGTGCCGCATGACACCGATGGCACCGGCGTTGACCAGCGGGTTGCCCTGGTAGCAGGCGTCGAAGACGACCTCGCCGCCGATGTTGGGCAGGCCCAGGCAGTTGCCGTAGCCGCCGATGCCGGCGACGACGCCCGGCAGGACGCGCTTGGTGTCGGGGTGGTCCGCGGCGCCGAAGCGGAGCGGGTCCACGACCGCCACGGGACGCGCGCCCATCGCGATGATGTCGCGCACGATGCCGCCGACGCCGGTCGCGGCGCCCTGGTAGGGCTCCACGTACGACGGGTGGTTGTGCGACTCGACCTTGAAGGTGACCGCGTAGCCCTGGCCGACGTCGACGACACCGGCGTTCTCGCCGATGCCGACGAGCATGGCGTCGGACTGGGGTGCCTTCTCGCCGAACTGGCGCAGGTGGACCTTGCTGCTCTTGTACGAGCAGTGCTCGGACCACATGACGGAGTACATGGCCAGCTCCGCCCCGGTGGGGCGGCGGCCGAGGATCTCGACGACCCGCTCGTACTCGTCCTTCTTCAGGCCCAGCTCGGCCCAGGGCAGCTCGACGTCGGGGGTCGCGGTCGCGTGCTCGACCGTGTCCAGAGGCGTCCGGCTCATGCGTTGACCAGCTTCTTGAGGATCGAGGTGAAGAACGGCAGGCCGTCGGTACGGCCCGTACCGATCAGCGACTCGACGGCGTGCTCGGGATGCGGCATGAGGCCGACGACGTTCCCGGCGGCGTTGGTGATGCCGGCGATGTCGTTGAGCGAGCCGTTGGGGTTCATGTCCAGGTAGCGGAAGGCCACCCGCCCCTCGGCCTCCAGCTCGTCCAGCGTGCGCCGGTCGGCGACGTAGCGGCCGTCCATGTTCTTCAGCGGGATGTGGATCTCCTGGCCGGCGGTGTAGTCGCTGGTCCAGGAGGTGTCCGCGTTCTCCACCCGCAGCTTCTGGTCGCGGCAGATGAAGTGCAGGTGGTCGTTGCCCAGCATGCCGCCCGGCAGCAGGTGGGCCTCGGTGAGGATCTGGAAGCCGTTGCAGATGCCCAGCACCGGCAGCCCGGCCTTCGCCTGGTCGATGACGGTGTCCATCACCGGCGAGAAGCGCGCGATGGCGCCGGCGCGCAGATAATCGCCGTACGAGAAACCGCCGCACAGCACCACGGCGTCGACCTGCTTGAGGTCCTTGTCCTTGTGCCAGAGGGCGACGGGTTCGGCGCCGGCGACGCGGATGGCGCGCTGCGTGTCCCGGTCGTCGAGAGAGCCGGGGAAAGTGACGACGCCAATACGAGCGGTCACTTCGCCGCTCCCGCGACTACGTCTTCGGACTCGACCTTGACGGTGAAGTCCTCGATCACGGTGTTGGCGAGGAAGGATTCCGCAAGATCATGGATGCGGGCGAGGGCGGCGTCGTCGACGGGCCCGTCCACTTCCAGTTCGAATCGCTTTCCCTGGCGGACGTCCGAGATCCCTTCGAAACCCAGTCGCGGCAGTGCGCGCTGCACCGCCTGGCCCTGGGGGTCGAGGATCTCCGGCTTGAGCATGACGTCGACTACGACGCGTGCCACTGGCACTCCCGGTGTGTGGTGCTGAGCAGGTTCCTTCAGACTACCCGTACAAAATTTCTACGCGCGTAGCCTTGGAGGAAACTACGTGAGCCCAGTCACGCTTCGGCATCGGGAGGGGGCGGTCGAGAAAAGCTTCGGGAAAGATCTGGGATCGATCGCCGACACCTATTGCCCGGGGGACACGCGGGCAGATTTAGTCGGTCTTCCCATTGCAATGCCGGGCACTGTACAAATGAAATGTCATTAGCCGATACTTTGCCCAATAACAGGCGAACAGTCGGCATCACCTCGGCGTCCGGACACGTTCTGGCACGTCATCGCGGAGATGCCGCACGAAGGGACCGATATTCGTGGCGCAGCGTGTCGTGGTCACTCTCTTTGACGACATCGACGGCTCGGAAGCGGCGGAGACGATCGCCTTCGGAGTCGACGGCCGGATGTACGAGATCGACCTGAACGAAGCCAATGCCCGGAAACTGCGCAAGTCGCTCGAGCCGTACGTCTCGGCCGGCCGCAAGCGCTCCCGGTCCGGCAGGGCCTACCGGCAGACGGAGGTCGCCCCCGACCCGGCGGCGGTCCGCGCCTGGGCCCAGGCGCACAAGATGGACGTGCCCGCGCGGGGCCGGATCCCGAAGAAGGTGTACGAGGCGTTCGCCGAGGCGCAGTGAGCCGCCCCCGGCCCGGAGGGGCCGACGGCCGCTCAGCCGCCCCTCGCGGCAACCGACTTGCGCGGCACCCCGGGTGATCAGCTAAAGTCTGGAGCACGCCGAGGGGCGAGGCCGAAAGGCCCGGCTCACGGACACGCGGGTGTAGTTCAGTAGTAGAACATCCCCCTTCCAGGGGGAAGGCGCAGTGTGCAATTCCTGTCACCCGCTCTGCATCGCCGTACCGGCCACTCGATTGGATCAGGTAGGCTGGTGCTCGCACCGATCGGTGAACCGCCGATCGGGAGCAACTGCGGACGTAGCTCAGTTGGTAGAGCGCAACCTTGCCAAGGTTGAGGTCGCGAGTTCGAGCCTCGTCGTCCGCTCGGGAATCAGACCCCGGTCCCTAGGGCCGGGGTCTTTTCGTGTGCCCGGTCCCGGGGCCCCGACGGCTCTGACATTTGTCATGTCCGGTGATGACGGCTCGCACTGTCGTCCCGCCCGGTGCGCCGGAATGCTTGAAGCATGCAAACGAACGAGCACGAACACGTGATTGAGGTCACCGACCTTCGGCGTGTGTACGGGGGCGGGTTCGAGGCCGTGCGCGGAATCGACTTCTCCGTGCGCCGCGGTGAGGTCTTCGCGCTGCTCGGCACCAACGGCGCCGGCAAGACGTCGACGGTCGAGCTCCTGGAGGGGCTCGCCGCCCCGGCCGGCGGACGGGTGCGGATCCTCGGGCACGACCCGTACACCGAGCGGGCCGCCGTGCGTCCCCGCACCGGGGTCATGCTCCAGGAGGGCGGCTTCCCCTCCGAGCTGACGGTCGCCGAGACGGCGCGGATGTGGGCGGCGTGCGTGAGTGGCGCCCGGCCGCCGGCCGAGGTGCTGGCGCTGGTCGGTCTGGAGGCGAAGTCCGACACCCGCGTGAAGCAGCTGTCCGGGGGCCAGCGGCGCCGCCTCGACCTGGCGCTCGCGCTGCTCGGCGACCCCGAGGTGCTCTTCCTCGACGAACCCAGCACCGGCCTGGACGCCGAAGGCCGCCGGGACACCTGGGAGTTGGTGGGGGCGCTGCGCGACCAGGGCACGACGGTGCTGCTGACCACGCACTACCTGGAGGAGGCCGAGCACCTCGCCGACCGGCTCGCGATCATGCACGACGGCCGGATCGCCGCCACCGGCACCCCGGCCGAGGTGACCGCCGCACAGCCGTCCCACATCTCCTTCGAACTGCCCGACGGCTACTTCGTCGGCGACCTGCCGCCGCTCGCCGAACTGGGCGTGAGCGACCACGAGACCGACGGCCGCATGGTGAAGCTGCGCACCCGGGAACTCCAGCACGCGGCCACCGGCCTGCTGGTGTGGGCCGGACAGGCCGGGGTGGAGCTGCGCCGCCTGGACGTGCGCTCGGCGTCCCTCGAGGAGGCCTTCCTCAGCATCGCCAAGGAGGTGTCCGCGAGGACGTCCCCCACCACGACGGAGAAGGAGTACGCGGCATGAGCGCCACCGACGCACCGGCCCGCACCAAGCGCGCCGGGACCGCGACCACCACGCCGATGGGCCGCATGACCGCCCTCGCCCGCGCCGAACTGACCCTGCTCGGGCGGAACAAGGGCACCGTCTTCGCCGCGCTGTTCGTGCCGCTCGTGCTGCCGTTCAGCGTGCGGGCGGGGGCCAAGGAGATGGACCTCGCCGGAGCCGGGCTGACCACCGGCACGCTCGTGCTGCCCGCCGCGATCGGCTTCTCCCTGCTGTTCGCCGTCTACTCGGCCCTCGTCGGCGTCTTCGTCGTCCGGCGCGAGGAACTCGTCCTCAAGCGGCTGCGCACCGGTGAGCTGCGGGACGTGGAGATCCTCAGCGGGTCCGCGCTGCCGGCCGTCCTCAGCGGGCTGGTGCAGTCCCTGCTGCTCGCGGCGGGCTGTGCGGCGCTGCTCGACCTGTCCGCGCCGTCCGCCGTCCACCTGGCCGTCGTCGGGCTGCTGCTCGGCCTGGTGATGTGCGCCGCGCTCGCCGCGGTCACCGCGAGTTTCACCAGGACCGGGGAGA
Source organism: Streptomyces sp. CS113 (assembly GCF_002188365.1). Classification (NCBI taxonomy): domain Bacteria; kingdom Bacillati; phylum Actinomycetota; class Actinomycetes; order Kitasatosporales; family Streptomycetaceae; genus Streptomyces; species Streptomyces sp. CS113. Next base: position 4,559,607 of record NZ_KZ195574.1, on the reverse strand, counting down.
GCGCGCAGGTCACACCGCTGCCGTTCATGTTCGTCTCGATGCTCGGCTCCGGCCTGTTCTTCCCGCTGGAGATGATGCCGGACCGGCTGGCATCGGTGTGCGAGCTGCTGCCGCTGACGCCCGTCATCACCCTGGTCCGCGGCGGCTGGACCGGCGACCTGTCGGCGGCCGACGCGCTCGGCGCACTGGCGACGGCGGTGGCCTGGACCGTGCTCGCGGTGTTTGCTGTACGGCGGTGGTTCCGTTGGGAGCCGCGGCACTGACGTACAGGGACGTGCGAGGACGTACGAGGTGAGTGGGAGCGGCGGACGGATGCGCAGGCCGGGCGGATGGTGGCGGATCAAGAGCACGCCGGAGAAGGTGGAGACGTACACGCGGTGGTCCTTCCACTTCTTCGGGGTCGTCGAGGTCCTGGCGCTGGGAGTGACCGCCTACGGCCGGACCGGCGCCGGACTCGCCACCGTGCTGTGCTTGCTGGTCACGGCGCACGCCGCCGTCTGTGTACTGGTCTCCTCCCGGGCCCTGGACTGGACGCTCGGCCGCCGCCCGCAGCCCGTGCGGCTGATGTGGACGCTGATCGCCGTCACCGCCGTGGTCGCGATCACGGCGGTCGGGATCGCGGAGCGCGGACCGGCCGGCGAGGTGGAGACCGCGGCGGGCTCGGTCTACGGCGGGGTCATGCTCTACGGCGCCGGTGTCACCGCCACCGGGGTACGGGGCCGGCGGCGCCGGGCAGCCACCGTCGGAGCCTTCGCGCTGGGCGCGGGGCTCATCACGTTCCCGCTGGAGATGCCCGCCCTCGCGTCGGTCGTGCTGGCCGGCCTGGTGCTGGTGACCGGCGGGCTCCTCGCCGTCACTTCGAACTTCTCCCTGTGGCTGCTCAAGGCGGTCTACGCGCTCGACGACGCCAAGGAGACCCGGGCCAGGCTCGCCGTCGCCGAGGAGCGGCTGCGGTTCGGCCGGGACCTGCACGACGTGATGGGGCGGAACCTGGCGGTGATCGCGCTCAAGAGCGAACTGTCGGTCCAGCTGTCCCTGCGCGGGCGGCCCGAGGCGGTGGAGCAGATGATCGAGGTGCAGCGCATCGCCCAGGAGTCGCAGCGCGAAGTCCGGGACGTCGTGCGCGGCTACCGGGAGGCCGCCCTGGAGGTCGAACTGGCCGGCGCCCGGGGCGTGCTCGCGGCGGCGGGCATCGTCTCGGAGGTCACCGGTGAGACGGCCGGTCTGCCCGCCGAGGTGCAGTCGGCGCTCGGCTGGGTGGTGCGGGAGGCGACCACGAACGTGCTGCGGCACGGGGACGCGAAGAAGGTCGCGGTGACGGTGCGGATGTCGGAGGGGCGTGTAGTGCTGACGGTGGAGAACGACGGCGTGGCGGAGACGACGGGGGACGGCCCCCCGACGGGCCCGGGCGGCTCCGGGCTCTCGGGGCTGCGCGAGCGGCTCTCCGCGGTGGACGGGACGCTGGAGGCGGGGCCCGTCGGCAGGGGTGCCTTCCGGCTGACGGCCGAGGTGCCGCTGCCGGCCGCCGCTGCCGGAGCCGCGCTGGGGGCCGCGTCGTGACGACGACCGTGCGCGTTCTGCTCGCCGACGACGAGCACCTCATCCGCGGGGCCCTGGCGGCGCTGCTGTCCCTGGAGGACGACCTGGTCGTCGTCGCCGAGGCGGCCACCGGGCCCGAGGCCCTGGCGATGGCCCGGGCGCACGCGCCGGACGTCGCCGTACTGGATCTCCAGATGCCCGGCGCCGACGGTGTGAAGGTCGCCACATCGCTGCGGGCCGAACTGCCCGCCTGCAAGGTGCTGATCGTGACCAGTCACGGGCGCCCCGGCCATCTGAAGCGGGCCCTGGCGGCGGGGGTGCGCGGGTTCGTCCCCAAGACGGTCAGCGCCCAGCGGCTCGCCGAGCTGATCCGCACCGTGCACGCCGGAAACCGTTACGTCGACCCCGAGTTGGCCGCCGACGCGATCTCCGCCGGGGACTCGCCGCTGACCGCGCGCGAGGCCGAGGTGCTGGAGCACGCCGCCGACGGGGCGCCCGTCGCGGAGATCGCCGAGCGGGCCGCGCTCGCCGAGGGAACCGTACGGAACTACCTGTCCTCGGCCGCGAGCAAGCTCGGTGCGGAGAACCGGCACGCGGCGGTGCGGCTCGCGAGGGAGCGCGGTTGGGTATAGTGGCTGTCGCGCCACGGAGAAATCCGCGGCACGCAGTGCGAACGTAGCTCAGTTGGTAGAGCGCAACCTTGCCAAGGTTGAGGTCGCGAGTTCGAACCTCGTCGTTCGCTCCAGATGAGAAGCCCCCGGCTCAGGCCGGGGGCTTCTTCGTGTGCGGCCTTCCGCGGCCTTCGCGGCCGCCGCCGCTACGACCAGCTCTGGCCGGTCAGCAGCTCGTACGCCTCCACGTACTTGGCGCGGGTGGCGTCCACGACCTGCCGCGGCAGCGGCGGCGGGGGCTGCTCGCTCTTCCGGTCCCAGCCGGACTCCGCCGAGGTCAGCCAGTCCCGCACGAACTGCTTGTCGTACGACGGCTGCGCGCGGCCCGGCTGCCACCGGTCGGCCGGCCAGAAGCGGGAGGAGTCCGGGGTGAGGACCTCGTCGGCGAGGACCAGGTCGTCCCCGTCGAAGCCGAACTCGAACTTGGTGTCCGCGAGGACGATGCCGCGCTCGCGGGCGATGTCCCGGGCGCGGGAGTAGACGGCGAGGGTGGCCTGGCGCAGGGCGGCGGCGGTGTCGGCGCCGACCTGGCGGGCGACCTCCTCGTAGGAGACGTTCTCGTCGTGCTCGCCGACCTCGGCCTTGGTGGCCGGGGTGAAGATCGGGGCGGGCAGCTCCGAGCCGTCGACGAGTCCCTCGGGCAGGGCGAGGCCGCAGACGGTGCGGGTCTCGTCGTACTCCACCAGGCCGGAGCCGGTGAGGTAGCCGCGGGCCACGCACTCCACCGGGACCATCCGCAGCGACTTGCAGACCAGGGCGCGGCCCTCCCAGTCGGCGGGGGCGCCGGGGGGCAGCTCGGTGCTCAGCACGTGGTTCGGGGCCAGGTCGGCGAGCTGGTCGAACCACCACAGGGAGAGCTGGGTGAGGACCCGGCCCTTGTCGGGGATCTCGGTCGGCAGCACCCAGTCGTAGGCGGAGATGCGGTCGCTGGCGACCATCACGAGGTCGCCCGCCTCGTTCCGGTACAGCTCGCGCACCTTGCCGGTGTGCAGGTGCACCAGACCCGGAACCTGGATCGGTTCGGGCTTTTCAACGAATCCGGACACGGTTCCTCCCCGTGGTTCTGTCCAATGGTCCGATTCTCCCGTATGTCGGAGGCGCGGTGGACGGCGGGTCGGTCTCGTGCGCGCGTGTCAGTCCCGTTTGCAGATGCGGTCGAGGAGGTTGGCCGTGGCGCGCTGGACGCGCGGGTCGACGTGGCCGGGGCGGTCCAGGGCCGGGGACCAGGCGAACGTGCCGGACGCGAAGACCCAGGCACCCGACGGCGCCCGGTACAGCGACGTCTCCTGGTGGCGCCGGACGCCGTCCACGTCGGCGTACGGGGAGTGGGCGAGCAGGACCCGCTCGTCGTGCTCGGGAAGGGCGGTGCGCGGGAAGTAGCGGTCGGCCTCGCCCGCCACCAGGTCCTCGATCGCGTCGCCCTCGTGCGCTCCGGTGGCCTCCCAGAGCCAGTGACCGGCGTTGCGGACGATCAACGGGTGCGGTTCGGGGACGCGGCCGGCGTACTGGATGCCGAGCAGCTGCTGCTCGGGGCGATCGATCTCCCGCCACAGCGCGGGGCGGCCGGGCCCCTTGCGTTTACGGCAGGTCAGCAGCCGGTCGGGGACACCGGACGGGGAGGAAGCCAGCTCGATCTGCCAGTACATGGTGTTGGCGGAGAGGAAGACGAGGGACGTACCCCGGTCGCGGGCGAGTTCCGCGGTGCGGCGCATGGGAGCGGACCAGTACTCGTCGTGGCCGGGGAAGACCAGCCCCCGGTAACGGGCCGGGTCGACGCGGCCGGAGTGCAGGTCGCGGGCGTCGGCGTAGGCGAGGTCGTAGCCGTAGCGCTCGGCGAAGCGGATGAAGTCGTAGGCGTGACCGACGTGGAGGGGCAGCCCGGCGCCCGCGTACGGGCGGTCGAAGGAGACGGTCGTCGCGGCGTCCGCCTCGCCGAGGAGCCGGCCCTCCTCGTCCCAGGCGTGGTAGAGGCTGGCACCGGTGCGGCCGTCCTCCGGATAGAGGTTGTACGCCTGCCAGGTGACGTCCGGCAGGAGGAGGAGCAGGTCGGCGGGGTGGTCGTCGCGGACCGTGAAGGGCACGTGGGAGCGGTAGCCGTCGGCGGTGGTGAGCACCGCGACGTACGCGCCGATGTTCCAGTACGACGGGATCTGCAACCGCCACGACAGCCACCAGTGGTGGCAGGAGACCGTGCGGTCGGCGGTGAGCGGCGGGGGCTGGACGATGCCGGACAGGCGGGGGCTCGTGGTGATCTTGGCGGCGCCGTCACCGCCGTAGTGCCCGATCCGGTAGACGTCGACGCTGAACTCCTGCGGCGGGTCGAGGGTGATGTGGAAGTCGATGGCCTCACCCGGGGCGGCGGCGCCCGTCGCGGTGAAGCCCTTGATCTGGCGGCGGACGTCGTCCGCGGCGCGGGGGCCGCCGCCGGTGCCGGTGCCTACGCCGGCTCCGGTGCCGGTGCCGGTGCGTGTGCTGTCCTGGTCCGCGTACCAGGCGACCACCTGGCCGGTGTCGCCGAAGTACGTCTCGCCGCCGCGCAGCCAGGGGACCGGCCCCTGTCCGAAGGGGTCCGTCACGGCGTGCGCGAGTGCTCCCGACTCCCAACGGCGGATCTGCTCGGGCCCCATGGGACAGTCCCCTCCCTCGTGCCCCCGTGGTCGTGCGTATGACGAACGCCTTTGCCATGTGCGCGATCGGTCCCAGCACATCACATTTCGCACGCGGGCTGTCACTGTTCGTTGCGAACTGGCCGAAAGTGGAATGAGACAGTCCGATTCGCCGGGGTGCAGGGCTCGCGGGGTGCGGGCACGGCACGGACGGGGACGGAGGCGGGCTGAGGGGCGGACGGAGGCGCTCCGCGCTCCGGGAGTCAGACCAGGCGCACCGGCTTCTCCGGCCGTATGCCCAGCTCGGTCATCCAGGCACGCAGTGGGCCCGGGTCGCCGGTCTCGACGAGGCTGAGCACGCTGGGCGCGAGGTCCGCGGCGCGGGCGCCGTCGAACAGGAGCGACGGCCCGTCGAGCCAGTCGAGCGCGGGGGCCGCGCCGGCGGTGTCCATCGCCGCGCAGCACACCATCGCCGTGATGTGCGCGGTGAGGATCTCGCGCCCGGTGCGCGGCGGCTGCAACGGCAGCAGGGGGAGCGCGCGGTCGTCCCAGAGCGCGGCGTCGGGGCCGGCCGCCGGTCCCGGGGCGGCGGCGGACAGCGCCCGGGCTCCGACGGGCCGCGCCGCGGCCTCCTCGCGGGCCAGCTGAGCCGTGAGCCCGGCGGCCAGGGCAGCACCACGGGCGGTGGTGCCGGCGAGATCGTCCTCGTCGTCCACGTCGTTGTCGGCGGCGGGGGCGGGGGCGGGGGTGGTGAGGGGGGCGGGGGGCACGGGGGTGACGTGGTCGTCGTACGGCGGTTGCGTGGCGTCGGGGTCGCCGTACGCGGGCTGCGGGGCATCGGAGGCATCGAGCGGCGGACGCGAGGGGCCGTGATCGCCGAACGCGGGCTGCGAGGCGTCGGGGTCGCCGTACGCGGGCTGCGGGGCGTCGGTGGGGGTGTCGGGGTCGGTCGGCGAGGTGGCCGTGTCCGGGCCGCTTCCGGGTTCGGTGGCGGCGCGGGTGTCGGACCCGGCGGTGAGGGGGGCCGTGGCCGTGCTCGCGGCGTCCGGGGTGGTGAGGTGGTCCAGGACGCGGGCCAGGGTCGGGCCGTCCGTGCCCGGCGCGGCGCCCTCGGCGGCGCGGCGGACTCCCAGGGTGTCCAGCACCCGGTGCAGGCGGGCGGCGTCCGTGCGCCAGGTCCGGTCCACGACCTCCTCGGGATACTCCTCCCAGCCCACCGGCGACCAGTCCGGGCCCCTCTCGGCCGGCCCGCCGTGGAAGAGGCGCGCGGCGAGGAGCGAGACCGCCTCGTCCATCACCCCGGGCTCCTCCAGCAGGTCACAGGCCGGACGCTCCCCCAGGCGGGAGGCGAAGCCCTCGGCCAGGCGGTCCCGGCGGGACAGCTCCGTGAGGGCCGCGACGACACCGACGTCCAGCCGCGAGGGCCAGCGGCCCATCCGCCAGGCGGGCAGCGCCACCCGGGTGAGCAGCCGGTCCCAGCCCGCGTAGGCGAGCCCGACCTGCTCCTGCGCGACGATCCGCAGACCGTAGTCCACAGCCTGTGCACGCTCGGCGGCCGCGGCCGCGACTCCGCGCTCCATCTCGGCCGCGTGCCCCCGGCAGCTGCGCAGCAGAAGCCGGGACACCCAGCCGAGGCCCGCGCACGCCACCCGGGACAACGGGTCGCGCCGGCCCGCCGAGGCCACCGCCACGGCGGCGTCCAGGCCCCGTATGAAGCGCCGGGCCGCGGCTATGTCGGGGTGCGCCGAGGGCCCCGTGCCGGCGACGACCGGGGCGAGGACGGCGCGCAGCTCGCCCACCCGCATCCACCACAGGAACGGTGAGCCGATGACCAGGACGGGCGCGGTCGCGCTCCGGCGGTGGGCGGGTCCTCCCGGCCCTGCCAGGTCGTCGTGGTGCTTCTCGGCGGGCGGCGGGCCGTGGGCCGGGTGGGTGCGGTCCTCCAGCCAGCTGTCGCAGTCCGGGGTGAGCGCTATCGCGGACGGGGCGGGGACGTCCAGCCGGTCGGCCAGGTCACGCACCATCCGGTAGAGGTCGGGCGCGGACTCCTCGGCGACCGTGACGGTGGGGGTGACGGCGGGCCGGGAGCGGGCCACGACCAGGGCTACCCCGGCGGCGGCCAGCAGCACGAACACCGCGAGGACGCAGACGGCCCGGCGCAGGACGTCCCAGCCGCCGCCCGCCAGGTGCCCGGTGGAGCCGCCGACGAGGAGGATCACGGCGGCGGCAGCGGGCAGCAGCGCCACGGCCAGTGCGCGGCTGCGGACCCGCAGCACCGCCAGTGCCCGCGACCGCGCGGCCTGCGCGCCCATTTCCACACCACCACCGATACCGGTCACGGCCGGACCTCACCCCCTCATCGCTGTCCTGTCCGTCCTGTCTGTCCTGGACCGACCTGCTGCTCTTCTGCTCTTCGGATCCTGCTCACTCCACCCACTGTGGCACCCGGCACTGACATCGCAATGCCGGTGGGCCAAGTGCCGGAATGCTTGCGCGGCACCATAGTTGGGGCCCTCGGCCCCGTCAGCCGTATGGCCCATCGGTCACCCGATGGAATGGCTTTGGGGAAAGGTGGGGACGGACAGCAAAGGTCAGGCCCCGGCTCCTGAGACGGAGCCGGGGCCTGTCGGGTTCGGTGCCCGGGGAGCGGGTTCGGTGACCGGTTGACCGGGGAGCGCGGCTGGTTCGGTGACCGGGAGGCGGAAGGGTGGTTACGCGCCCGCCGCCTTCGCCGCGATGTCGGTGCGGTGCTGCGAGCCGTCGAGACCGATGCGGGCGACGGCCCGGTAGGCACGGTCGCGGGCCTCGGTGAGGTCGGTGCCGGTGGCCGTGACGGACAGGACGCGGCCCCCGGCGCTGACGACGGCGTCGCCCTCGGTGCGGGTGCCGGCGTGCAGCACGTAGGCGTGCGGGGCGTCCTCGGCGGCCACCGCGTCGAGGCCGGTGATCGGGTCGCCGGTGCGCGGGGTGCCGGGGTAGTTGTGCGAGGCGACGACCACGGTGACGGCCGCCTCGTCGCTCCAGCGCAGGGGCTCGAGGTCGGCGAGGTTGCCGGTGGCGGCGGCCATCAGCAGACCGGCGAGCGGGGTCCTGAGGCGGGCCAGCACGACCTGGGTCTCGGGGTCGCCGAAACGGGCGTTGAACTCGATCACGCGCACACCGCGCGAGGTGATCGCGAGCCCGGCGTACAGCAGCCCGGAGAACGGGGTCCCGCGGCGGCGCATCTCGTCGACGGTCGGCTGGAGCACGCTCTGCACGACCTCGTCGACCAGCTTCGGGTCGGCCCAGGGCAGCGGCGAGTACGCGCCCATGCCGCCGGTGTTCGGACCCTCGTCGCCGTCGAGGGCGCGCTTGAAGTCCTGGGCGGGCTGGAGCGGGCGGACGTTCTCGCCGTCGGTGACGGCGAAGAGGGAGACCTCGGGTCCGTCCAGGAACTCCTCGATGACGACGCGTTCGCAGGCGTTCGCGTGCGCGCGGGCCGCCTCGACGTCGTCGGTGACGACGACGCCCTTGCCCGCGGCCAGCCCGTCGTCCTTGACGACGTAGGGCGCGCCGAAGGCGTCGAGGGCCGCGTCGACCTCGGCGGGGTTCGTGCAGACGTAGGAGCGGGCGGTGGGCACGCCCGCACCGGCCATCACGTCCTTGGCGAAGGCCTTGGAGCCCTCCAGCCGGGCGGCCTCCGCCGACGGGCCGAAGACCGGGATGCCCGCCTCGCGGACGGCGTCGGCGACCCCGGCGACCAGGGGCGCCTCGGGTCCTACGACGACCAGCTCGGCGCCGAGCCGGGTGGCCAGCGCGGTGACGGCCGCGCCGTCGAGGGCGTCGACCTGGTGCAGTTCGGCGACCTCGGCGATACCGGCGTTGCCGGGTGCGCAGTGCAGCGCGGTGACGTCGGGGTCGAGGGACAGGGAACGGCACAGGGCGTGTTCGCGGGCACCGCCGCCGATGACAAGGACCTTCACGGGGTGAAGCCTAATGGGAACGGGCCGGTGCGGTTTGTGCGGGCTTCCGAACGGACGGGGCGCGGGGACTTGTGCCTTCCTCCAGACGGCGGGGCTACTCGTTCGCGATCTCCTCGACCACCGTGGCGCCCAGCTCGCGCACCAGCAGCTCCTTGCCGGACAGCGCCGACTCGTCGAGGTCCGGGTCGTCGTCCTCGGGGGTGTCGTCCTCGGGGGAGACCGGGGGCGGCTCGGGCGCCGAGGGCCGGGGCGCGGGCGCCGGGGCCGGTGCGGGGGCCTGAGACGGCGCGGCGGGCGTGGACGCGGGCGACGACGGCCGCGGGGCGGGCGCGCCCCCGCCGAAACCGCCGCCACCACCGCCTCCGCCACCGAAGCCACCGCCCCCGGAGCCGCCGAAACCGCCGGAGGGACCGGCAGCGGGCGGGGGCGCGGAGCCGCCGCCGGAGGGGTCGACGACCGCGTCGATCTTCCACTGCACGTTGAACTGCTCGGCCAGTGCCTGCCGCAGCACGTCCTCGCTGCCGCTGCTCACGAAGTTGTCCCGGGCACCGGCGTTGACGAAGCCGAGTTGCAGGGAGGTGCCGTCGAAGCCGGTGACCTGGGCGTTCTGGCTGAGCAGGATCCAGGTGAACCGGCGGCGGTTCTTGACGGCTTCCAGGATGTTGGGCCAGAGCGAGCGGGGGTCGACCCCGGAGGCACCCGGCGGCGGAGAGGTGGGCGCGGGGCCGGGGGCGGCCGGCGCGGGAGCCGGAGCCGGCGTCGCGGCGGGGCCGGCAGTGGGACCGGAGCCGGGCCCGGAGGGGGCCGGAGTCCGGGACTGTCCACCGCCCGCCGGGGCCGCCGTGGGCCATCCGCCGGGACGGCGCCCGCCACCCGCGGGAGCCGCGGTCGGCCAGGCACCGGGCCCGGGCGCCGAGCCGGGGGCGGCGGCGGGCGGCGCTGCGGCGGGTGAGGGCGCGGCGGGTGAAGGCGCGGCAGGGGAGGGCGTGGCAGGCGCGGGAGCGGCGGAAGGAGCCGCAGCCTGCGGGTGCCCACCGTCGGCGGCAGATCCACCAGCGTCGGAACCGGAACCGGAACCGCTGCCAGAACTGGCACCGCCCCCGGAACTGGCACCGCCACCGGCAGCCACGTCGCCGTACGGGCCGCCGCCCGGCGCACCCGCCGGGGCACCGGCGCCCTGCCCCCGTACCGCCGCACGGGCCGCGGCGGGCCCCCCGCCCGGCGCGACCGGAGCCGTGGCGGGCGCGGCACTCGCCGCACCGGCGTGTGCCTCGGGCCCGGGCACGTACCCCATGGCGGGCGCGCCCGCACCGGCCGAGAACTGCACCCCGCGCTCGATCCGGTCCAGCCGGGCCATCACGGACCGCTCGTCGCCGTACGCGGCGGGCAGCAGCACGCGCGCGCAGATCAGCTCCATCTGGAGGCGCGGCGAGTGGGCGCCGCGCATCTCGGTCAGCCCCTCGTTGACGATGTCGGCGGCGCGGCTCAGCTCGGCGGCGCCGAAGGACCGGGCCTGTGCCTGCATCCGCTCGACGACGTCGGCGGGGGCGTCGATGAGCCCCTTCTCCGCGGCGTCGGGCACGGCGGCGAGGATCACCAGGTCGCGGAGGCGCTCCAGCAGGTCGGTGACGAACCGCCGCGGGTCGTTGCCCCCCTCGATCACTCGGTCCACGACCCCGAAGGCGGCGGAGCCGTCCCCCGAGACGAAGGCCTCGACGACGGAGTCGAGCAGCGAGCCGTCCGTGTAGCCGAGGAGGGCGGTCGTCATGTCGTACGTCACACCGTCTTCACCGGCGCCCGCGAGCAGCTGGTCCATGACGGACATGGAGTCACGCACGGATCCGGCGCCGGCCCGCACCACGAGCGGGAGCACGCCCTCCTCGACCGCGATCCCCTCGCGGCCGCACACGTCGGCGAGGTAGTCGCGCAGGGTGCCGGGCGGCACGAGCCGGAAGGGGTAGTGGTGGGTCCGCGACCGGATGGTCCCGATGACCTTCTCGGGCTCGGTGGTGGCGAAGATGAACTTGAGGTGCTCCGGGGGCTCCTCGACGACCTTCAGCAGGGCGTTGAAGCCCTGCGGGGAGACCATGTGGGCCTCGTCGATGATGTAGATCTTGTACCGGCTGGAGGCGGGCCCGAAGAAGGCCTTCTCGCGCAGGTCACGGGCGTCGTCCACACCACCGTGCGACGCGGCGTCGATCTCGATGACGTCGATCGACCCCGGTCCGTTCCTCGCGAGGTCGCGGCAGGACTGGCACTCGCCGCACGGCGTCGGCGTCGGGCCCTGCTCGCAGTTCAGGCAGCGCGCCAGGATGCGGGCGCTGGTCGTCTTGCCGCAGCCGCGCGGACCGCTGAACAGGTACGCGTGATTGACCCGGTTGTTCCGCAGCGCCTGCTGAAGCGGGTCGGTGACATGCCCCTGCCCGATGACCTCGGCGAAGGACTCCGGGCGGTAACGGCGGTAGAGCGCGAGAGACGACACGCATACGAGGTTATAGGCGCCCACCGACAACCGGACCGCCCGCAAAGGAGACGCCCCCCACGCACCCGCCAGAGCCGACCTACCCTTGCTGCCTTCCGGCCCTGGGGGAGTTCAGTCAGATAGCGCCGCGTGAGGGGCTGGGCCACACGTTACCCGATGTGGGGGCCTCAGAACGAGTTCGCAAGCACTCCCCGGCGTCATGTAATGTTCTCGGCGGAGGATTCGCCTAGAGGCCTAGGGCGCACGCTTGGAAAGCGTGTTGGGGGCAACCCCTCACGAGTTCGAATCTCGTATCCTCCGCCAGTGCCTCACCGGGCACGATGTCGAAGGGCCCCGCAGCTTGCTGCGGGGCCCTTCGGCGTGGGGTGCGCCGGCTCGGCGGTGACCGTGCGGCGTTGCTCCAGAGAGGGGAATCTCGCGCGCCGTCAGGGTGCACCGACCCGGTTGCGCGTCCGGGCGGTCGTCTTTCGGGTATGGAGCGGTTTGGTCTGTTCCATTCCAGTGAAGGAGGGCCGGTGGCCGAACGCATGGTTCATCGACGCGGTTATCGAAAGGGCCTCGGCGGTGAGATGTGTGCCGAGTTCCTGGGGACGTTCGTCCTGATCCTGTTCGGCATCGGTTCGGTGGCCGTCGCGGTCGCGGGACTGCCGGGCTCGGGACGGCAGACCGCGGACTTCGGGCCCGCCAACTGGCTCATCATCTCGTGGGGATGGGGCCTGGCCGTCGTGTTCGGCGTCTACGTGGCCGGCGGCATCAGCGGCGCGCACCTGAACCCCGCGGTGACCCTGGGGTTCGCGGTCCGGCGGGACTTCCCGTGGCGGAAGGTCCTGCCCTACTGGCTCGCCCAGGTCGTGGGCGCCTTCGTCGCCGCCGCGCTCGTGTACGCCTGCTACCGGTGGGCGATCGACGCGGCCATCGCCAAGGCGGGCGAGACGCGGGAGACCTCGCTGAACACGTACTCGATCTTCGCCACGTTCCCCGCCGAGTACTTCGGAGACTCCTGGTGGGGTCCGCTGCTCGACCAGATCGTGGGCACCGGGGTGCTGCTCCTGTTGATCTGCGCGCTCATCGACACCCGCAACACGGCTCCGATGTCCAACCTCCACCCGTTCCTCATCGGACTGGTGGTCGTCGCCATCGGCCTCGCCTTCGGCACCAACGCCGGGTACGCGATCAATCCGGCCCGCGACTTCGGCCCCCGGCTGTTCACCTTCTTCGAAGGATGGGGGGACATCGCCCTGCCGGGCACCTTCGAGTGGTTCAGCGGCTACTGGTGGATCCCGATCGTCGGCCCCCTCATCGGCGGGGTGGTCGGTGTCCTCGTGTACGACCTGCTCGTCAGCCCCGTACTCAAGGCCAGGCTGAGCGAGGCGGAGGAAGGACCGGCCACCGAGGAGCCCTCCTGAGCGAGGGGCCCAGAGGGTGCCGTTCCGAGCCGGCCGGGCGTCAGCGGTCGGCGATGTCCTCACGGAGTCCGTCGGAGAACTCCCACCACGACAGGGGGAGCCAGTCCCCCTTGACGAAGGCATCGACGGTCGCTCCCCGGCCGCGGACGGTCACCGTCGTCCCGGGCGGGTAGGTGGTGCCGGACAGGCCCGGCACGGGAACCAGCAGAGTCCCCAGTCGTTGCGCTGACACCCGGTGGCCTCCTTCTCAGTGGACTGCACGGCGTCTCAATCATCCCGAGATTACCGACTTGCCCCATCACATCGACCGGAGAACCATGAGAGATGGGTCACGGGTGATTCGACGGGCGGACGGAGGTCCGGATCATGAAGGCCGTCGTGTACAAGGGACCGTTCTCTGTTGCGGTCGAAGAGGTCGAGAAACCACGCGTCCAGCATCCGAACGACGTGGTCGTGCGCGTCACCTCGACCGCCATCTGCGGGTCCGACCTGCACATGTACGAGGGACGCACCGCCGCGGAGCCCGGCATCGTCTTCGGTCACGAGAACATGGGGATCGTCGACCAGGTCGGTGAGGGCGTCACCGGGCTGAAGAAGGGCGACCGCGTGGTCATGCCCTTCAACGTCGCCTGCGGCTTCTGCACCAACTGCGCCGAGGGATTCACGGGGTACTGCACGACCGTGAATCCCGGCTTCGCGGGCGGTGCGTACGGCTATGTGTCCATGGGGCCCTGGCAGGGCGGCCAGGCCGAGTACCTGCGCGTCCCGTACGCCGACTTCAACTGCCTGAAGCTGCCCGAGGGCGACGCGCACGAGACCGACTTCGTCCTGCTCGCCGACATCTTCCCCACCGGCTACCACGGTTGCGAACTCGCCGGTGTCCGGCCCGGCGAGAGCGTCGCCGTGTACGGGGCGGGTCCGGTCGGGCTCATGGCCGCCTACTCGGCGCTGCTGCGCGGCGCGAAGAAGGTCTTCGTCGTCGACCGCGTCCCGGAGCGGCTGCGGAAGGCCGAGGAGATCGGCGCGGTGCCCGTCGACTTCTCCGCGGGGGACCCGGTCGAGCAGATCAAGGAGCAGACCGAGGGGGCCGGCACGGACAAGGGCGTGGACGCCGTGGGCTACCAGGCGACGGCGGGCGGGACCGGCGAGGAGGAACCGGCGACCGTGCTGAACTCACTGGTCAACACGGTCAGGCCCACCGGGGCGCTGGGCGTGCCCGGGCTCTACGTCCCGGCCGACCCGGGCGGTCCGGACGAGCAGGCCAAGCAGGGCATGCTCCTCGTGGCGATCGGCAAGCTCTTCGAGAAGGGGCTGCGGGTGGGGACGGGGCAGTGCAACGTCAAGCGCTACAACCGCTACCTGCGGGACATGATCATCGAGGGCAGGGCCACACCCAGCTTCGTCGTCTCCCACGAGCTGCCGCTGGACCAGGCACCGTCCGGCTACGACAAGTTCGACAAGCGGATCGAGGGCTACACCAAGGTGGTCCTCCACCCCTAGCCGCGCAGGCGCAGGCGCAAACGTAGGCGGAGCCACAGCGCCGCGCACATCGCCAGAGGTACGGCGGCGAGCGGCACCGTCCACCACGGGACGTCGGCCCACGCCGCCGGCAGGCCCACGCCGAAGCACACGCCGACCACGGTGAAGAGCAGCCTCCTGCCGTACGGCTCCCAGGTGTAGGGCTCGGGGTCCAGGGGCCTGGCCAGGCGTATCGCGCCGAACGCGAGGCACTGGGCCGCGAGGAGCCCGGCGAGCACGCCGAGGGCGGCGTTCATCTGGAGTTCGTCGCGGGGCGCCTCCAGCGTGTCCTGCCGCACCCCGTCCCTGTCGAGGACCATGATTTCGCCGCGCCAGGCGGTGGCCGTGACCCGGTCACCGGACTCGAGCCGCTCCAGGAACGGTCCGGAACCGTTGAAGTGCACGGTTCCCCGCCAGGAGTCCTCGTAGGTGAGGGTCGCGTCGTGGACCGATTCCTTGCCGGCGGTCCTGTTCACCGTCTTCTCCACGGTGAGGTGCCAGGTGCTCAGGCAGTCGGTGTCCCCCCGCGCCATCGCACCGGACGAGCACGGCTCGGCCCTGCGGTAGTCCTGGTAGCGCTCGCCGTCGGAGGGGAGCCACCAGGAGAACGCGAGGCAGCAGGCCGCCGCCGCGGCCAGGGACAGCAGGATGAGCAGTACGCCCGTGCGGCGTGCCCGGCCCGGCGGCCGCCCGCCTCGCGGGGCGCCTGTGGCCCGCGCCCGCGGTGGTCTCGTCCCCGGCGGTGTCGCCCCCGGTGGTGCCGTCGCCCTCGGCGTCATCGCCCCACCCCCTTTGCCCTGCGAGTTTCCGCCCACTGGAACCCGGCAGGCAACGAGGCGGGACGGCAGTGAAGGAGGGGCGAGGCTTCCGTACTCCGGCAGCGCCGTCGGCCCGGACGCGGTGGCCGGCGCCTACCGCTCCACCCGTATCCGTCGGGTCTCGCTCACCTGGTCGGTCTCCGACACCCGGACCGTCGCCTTCATCGTCCAGGTGCCCGGGAGGGGCAGGGTGACGGTGTTGGCGCTCCAGTACCCGCCGCGGTCGACCAGGTCCGCCTCCAGGGGGCCGACGTCCTGGTCGGGGAGGGTGAAGGAGAGACGCAGTTCGGGTACGGCGGCCAGGCTGCCGTCGGGGCCGAAGACGACGGCCTGGACGGCGTTGTCGCCGGTGCGGCCGGGGTCCAGGGTGATCTGGACCGTGCCGCGGCCGGCCGTGCCGATCTCGAACGGGATCGTGGTGACGGACGCGGGCAGCACACCGCCCGCCGGTACGGCCGTCCGCGCCGCCTCCTCCGCGGAGCGGCCGGGCGGGGTGGCGGTGAGCACGGTGGTGACCCCCAGCACGACGGCGGCGACGACGGCCTCGACGAGGACGGACCGGTACAGGCCGCGCCGGACGGCGGACTCCGGTCCGGGGGCTCCGTGGCCGGCGGTCCCTGCGTCGCCGGTCTCCGTGTCGCCGGTCCCGGTGTCGACGGTTCCCGGGGGGACGGTTCCTCCGGTACCTGATCCGGTACCGGTGACCGGGGCGGCGGCGCCCGGGGCGGTGTCCGCACCGGGCGGGTGCGGGGGCCGCGGTGCCTCCGGTGGTGGGCCGCCCACCGGTTGCGGCACGCGCTCGTGCACGCGGTCGGGCTCGCGTACGGCGGCCGGTGCCGTCGGCAGCGCCGCCGTCCACCTGCGGGACACCGCCGCCGCGGCCAGCAGGACGGCCACCAGGACCACCTTCGCCAGCAGCAGCCTGCCGTACGTCGACCCGGTGAGCGCCTCCCAGGAACCGAGGCCGCGCCAGGACTGGTAGACGCCGGTGACGACCAGGACGGTCACGGCGGCGAAGGCCGTCCGGGAGAAGCGGGCGACGGTGGCGGCGTCCGGGGCGGGCCGCGAGGCGCGCAGGGTGGTGAGCAGGGCCACGAGACCGCCCAGCCAGACCGCGGTGGCCAGCAGATGCAGGACGGAGGACGTCATCGCCACCGGCACCTGGATACCGGCCGAGGCGTGCTCGGCCGCGGCCCAGGTCAGGGCGAGGCCGACGGCCAGGGCGGCGCCCGCCGCGGCGACGAGGGGGCTGTGCGGCCGGTGCCGGTCCGCGCGGGGTGCGCGGGGTGCGCGGGACGCGCCGGACGCGCCGGACACGCGGGACTCGCCGGACACCCGGACGACGTACAGCGCGGCCGGTGCCAGCAGCGCCAGCCTGATCAGCAGCAGCACGCCGGGGCGCGCGGTGAGGGTGCCGGCGAGCGCGTCGGCGTCCAGGGCCGACACCGGGCCCGTCCCCGCCTCGTACGGGGCGCGCAGCACCAGCAGTGCGACGGTGGCCGCCAGCAGGGTCCACCAGCCCGCCAGCAGCGGGCGGCGCAGCGGGGCCGGGTCCGGCGGGCGGCAGAGGGCGACGAAGGCGGCGGTGCCGATGAGCAGGGTGGCGGCGAGGTAGGCGAGATAGCGGGCGAGCTTGTGGAGGGTCGCGGTCAGCGGGTTCTCGGCGGGGCCGGTGTCCACGGACGCGGTCGTCTGCGACGGCTTGCCCACGGAGAAGGTGAAGGCGCCCGACACGGGGTGGCTGTCGGCGGACACCACCCGCCAGGCCACGGTGTACGTGCCCTCCCCCAGTCCGCCCGGCAGCGCGACCCTGGCCGTGTCGGACCTGCCGTCCGCGTGCCCGGTCGCCCCGGTGCGGACGCGGTGGCCGCCCGGGTCCAGGACGCGGAAGGAGTCGTCGCGCAGGCCGACGGACTCGCTGAAGGTCAGCGTGACGTGGCCGGGGGCCCGCTGGAGGACGGCTCCGTCCCCGGGGTCGGTGGAGCTGAGGGCGGCGTGGGCGGACGCCGGTCCGGCGCCACCGAGGAGGAGCAGGACCAGCACGGCGCCCAGCAGCACCAGCCGCCGGACTCCCCGGCGGTGCCAGCGTCCCGGGGGGCTCGGGAGGTCCCGGCGACCTGGGAGGTCCGGGCGGCCCCCGCGTCCCGGGAAGTCCGGGTGGCCCCGGCACTCCGGGAGGTCCCGCCGGTCCCGGCTTCGGGGTGGGCGTCCGCGGCCTCGATGCCCGGTTGCGTCCCTCGGGTCCTGCCGACTCCGCGGGGCTTGGCGCCGTTCCGGCTCGCGGCCCCCTTCCCGTCGACGCGGGTCGCTTCCGTGCAGTCGGTCGTGGTGGCTCCGTCGCCGGTTCCGGTTCCGGTTCCGTCCGGTCCCTCGTCCCCGGTCTCCCGCGTGCGCACCGTCACCACACCTCACGTCGCATCTCCGTCGTCGGGGCCCACTGCCTCGGGGATACGTACGGACGCGGAGGCCGCCGCGCTCAGTGGCGCGACCGGCGGCTCCTCACCAAGACGGGCGTGCCGTCACCCCGCCGTCCACCACCAGGTCGTGGCCGGTCACCCAGGACGCCAGCCGTGAGGCGAGGAACACGCACGCGTCGCCCACGTCCTCCGGGCGCCCGAGCCGTCCCGTCGGCGCCGCCCGCCGCCATCGCCGTACGCCCTCCGGCCAGGCGTCGGCGAGTCCCTCGCGGTCGATGAGGCCGGGGGACACGGAGTTCACCCGGACGCCCCACGGGCCGTACTCCAGTGCCGCCGACCGGGCGTGCATCACGACCGCCGCCTTCGAGGCGCTGTAGTGCGCGTGCGCGGGAGCGGGGGCGCCCGCCTCGATGGAGGCGATGTGGGTGACCGTGCCGCCGCCGTCCTGGGCCCCCATGACCTCGGCGGCGGCCTGCGTGCAGGCGAAGACGCCGGTGAGGTTGGTGTCCACCACCGCCCGCCACTCGGCCGCCGTCATGCCGGGCAGTTCCCGCAGCGGCTGCACGCCCGCGTTGTTGACCAGCGCGGTGAGCCGTCCGCCGGCCCAGTCGGCGGCCTCCCCGACCAGGCGCCGGCAGGCGTCCTCGTCGGTCAGGTCGGCGCGCAGGACCGTGGCGCGTCCGCCGCCGTCCCGGATGCGTTCCGCCACCTCCCGCGCCGCCGCCACCGCCGTACGGCAGTGCAGCGCCACCGCGGCGCCCTCCTCGGCCAGGCGCAGCGCGATCCCCCGGCCGATGCCGCCGCCCGCGCCGGTGACCAGGGCGACCTGACCGTCGAGGAGAGGCGGCGAGGGGGCCGGGGCAGGGCTCATGGGCGGCACAGTGCCATGATGCGCGCGGCCTGCGCCGGGTAGCGCGCCGTGAGGTCCGCGGCATCGCCGTGCTCATAGTCCCCGTAGGTGAACCCGGGCGCCATCGTGCAGCCGAAGAGCGACCACGCGCCGCCCGCGGCCACCCGGCCGCCCATCCAGGTGCCGGCCGGGACCGTGAACTGGACGTGCTGTCCGCCGAGGACGTCCGGTCCCAGCACCGCCGTGCGGGCGCTGCCGTCCGGGGCGAGGAGCAGCAGCTCCAGCGGGTCGCCGAGGTAGAAGTGCCAGACCTCGTCGGTGGGCAGGCGGTGCAGCGCGGAGTGGTCGCCCGGCCGCGCGGTGAGCAGGGCGACGATGGCGGACCCGGCGGGGCGGCCGTCCGGGCGCTCGGGCCCGGCCCAGGTGCGCCGGAACAGGCCGCCCTCGCGGGGGATCGGCTCCAGTCCGTAGTGCGCGATCAGGTCTTCGGCGGTCGGCGCGGAAGTCACCCCGCGAACGCTACCTCCCGGCGGAGGAAGGCAAGTTGCGCCTTCTTCTCGGGCAGGTACACGTCCGGCAGGTCGACCTCGGGCAGGACGACCGCGGGACCGGCGGTGAAGCCCTGCTTCAGGAAGCGGGCGATCGCCTTCGCGTTGTCCACGTCCGGGTCGACCACGATCCGCGTCCGGTCCAGGCCCAGCAGCACGTACGCCATGAGGGCGCCCGACAGCGCGGCGGTCCAGCCGGGGCGCGCGCCCCCGGTTCCGGCGGGCGCGAGGAGCAGGTGGACGCCGATGTCGCCCGGCTCGGTGTCGTAGCACTCGCTCACCCGGTCGGCCGCGGGGTCGTAGGTCTGGAGAAGGGCCACCGGCTCGCCGTCCTTGACGACCAGGAAGGCGTGGTGGGTGTCCAGCGTGGCCATGTGCGCGTACACGTCGGTGACCTGGTCGCGCGTCAGGCCGTTCATGCCCCAGAAGGCGGCCCGCTCCTCGCTCACCCAGCCGTGGAGCACCGCGGCGTCCGCGGCGGGGTCCAGGGGGAGGACGCGGACGGTGCCGAAGCCGTCCAGGCGCTGTTCGTGGACGGGGGTGCGGGAGGTGTACGGGTCAGTCATCGGATTCCTTCGTGAGCCGGTCGAAGTCGGTGACCACCGGGGCGAGTTCCCCGTCGAGCCACAGGGGCTGCTGGTCGCGGTGGTGGGGCGAGTCCGGGATGCCCGAGGCACCGTGCGGCACCACCCAGCGGCTGTTCCCGCGGTCGGCCAGGTCCCAGACGTACCGGGCGGCCGGGCCGCGTGCGGCGCGGTCGGTGAGGCCGGGGACGGGGGACGTGCACAGGACGCAGTCGTGGTCGCCGGAGAGGCCGGGTTCGTCGCCGTGAGCGGTGGCGGCGTCCGGCAGCGCGCGCCAGGGGGCCAGTCGGTGGGTGTCGCCCCACGGGCCGGCGGGCGGCCGCGCGGCGATCTCCTCCAGCGCCGCGCGTACGGTCGCCGCGCGGTCGATGCCGTACAGGTCCTCCGCGCGCAGGAGGTGTTCGAGGGCGTACGCGACGCGCGGCACCAGCGCGAGCCACGGTTGCAGCACCTCGGGGTACGCGGGCGCGACGGCGGCGGGCGCCAGGGCCGGGTGCGCCGCCAGCCGCCGTACGACCGCCGAGCGCAGGGCCGCGTACACCGCCGCGTCGGCGCTGTCGGCGTCCATGCGCCGGTCCCAGGCGAGGAGGCGGTCGCGGAGGGCTGCTGCCTCGGGGGTCAAGGGGGTCAATGGGGGCGCGGTGGTCGCGGTGGTTTCGGTGGTTTCGGTGGTTCCAATGGTTTCGGTGGTCGCGGTGGTCAGGGCCGCGAGGTGGTCCAGGAGCGGGGTTGCCGAGGCCAGGTGGGTGTCCGTGTGGATCGTGGGCATGTCGGAGGCCGACCAGCGCTCCTTGCCCGCGAGCAGGGCGGCGATGCGGTCGGCGCGGTGCGGTGCGGCGAACTCGACGCCCAGGGGGGTGGACGGGCCGCGCTGGTTGGCCATCACGGCGACGCCCCCGGTGAGCCCGGCGCGGGGCGGGGTGTGCCAGCCGGTCCACTCGTGGCCGGGCTCCCAGGCGGGCACCGGACGGAGGCCGTTCGCGGCGGGGCGCACGGGGACGCGGCCCGCGACCCGGTGCAGCAGGCCGCCCTCCGTGTCGGCGGCCTGCACCACGTTGACCGGCTCGGCCCAGCCGTCCAGGGCGCGGTCCACGTCGGCGACCCGGCGGGCCCGCAGCAGCGGCAGCAGGGCGCCGAAGCCGAGGTCGGCGGTGACCCGGGGCGGGTAGCGCAGGCTGAGGGCGGCCGGGGTGCCGTCGTCGAGGCCCTCGGGGCCGCGCGCGATCACGGGGCCGCGGTCGGTCTCGATGATCTCGACCTCCACCGTGTCCTCCCCGGCGACGTGGATCGTCTCCGTGTGGCGGGCGGCGCGGTGCCAGGTGCCGTCCGGGCCGAGCGCCTCGACGCCCGCGCCGGTGCGGCGCAGGCGTTCGCGGTACAGGTCCTGGTAGTCGGCCATCGCGTTGGTGATGGCCCAGGCGACCGTGCCGGTGTGGCCGAAGTGCGCGACCCCGGGGACGCCGGGCACGGCGAGGCCGACGACGTCGAACTCCGGGCAGGACAGGTGGATCTGCTGGTAGACACCGGGATCCTCGATGAAGCGGTGCGGGTCGCCCGCGATCAGTGCGTGTCCCGTCGTGGTCCGCTCGCCGCTCACCAGCCAGCCGTTGCTGCCCGCGGTGCCGGGGCCGTCGGCGGCGAAGAGGGCCACGGCGTCCGGGCCGAGGTGCGTGGCGACGTGCTCGCGCCAGAGTTTGGCGGGGAAGCCCGCGAAGAGGATGTGCGTGGCGAGCCAGACGCCGAGCGGGGTCCAGGGGTCCCAGTGGCCCGGGGCGAGGCCGGTGCGGGCGAACTCGGGGGCGGGGTGCCTACGGGGCGGCTGCCCGGGGTTCGGGTGCGTGCGGGTCGGCTGCCCGGGGGACGGCTGCCCGGTCTCGGTGAGTCCTTCGTTCACTCCGTCGACGTACGCCCGCACCCAGGCCGCCGTCTCCGGGTCCTTCCGCTCCAGGGCGGTGAAGCAGCGGCGGGCGGTGTCCGCGAGGCGGGCGCGGCGGGCGAGGCGGTCCCAGGAGAGGGCCTCGGGGCCGAGGAAGGACGCGGAGGTGCCCTGGGCGCGGTGCCGCTCGACCTCCAGTTGCCAGGCGCGGTCGCGGGCGGTCACCTGGCCCTGGGCGCGGGCCAGTTCGTGCGGGGTGTCCGCGCGCAGGTGCGGGATTCCCCAGGCGTCGCGGTAGGTCTCGGCGCTCACCCCTGTGCCTCTACTTTCCTTTAGGTTAGGCTCACCTAAGTTTGTCTGTCGTGGCCAAATAGTACGTGAAAGGTGAAGGAAACATGGGGCAGGGGCGGGGCTGGGAGGGCGCGGTCCTCAAGCTGATGCGCGCGAAGGACTTCGAGTTCACCGTGACGGGCGCCGAGGACGTGACCCCGCACTACCGGCGGTTGCGGCTGAGCGACGGCGGCATGCTGGCGGTGACCGGCGCCCACCCCACGATGTGGGTGCGCCTCTGGTTCGACAACGCGGGCAAACCGCACCAGCGGGGGTACACGCTGGTCGATCCGGACCCGGCGGCCGGGACCTTCGCGATGGAGTTCGCCCTGCACGAGGGGTGCGCGAGCGACTGGGCGCGGGCGGCGAAGCCGGGTGACACGATCGAGGCGACGGTCCAGGGCACCGGGTTCGAGGTGCCGCAGCCCCTGCCCTCCCGTGTCTTCGCGGTCGCGGACCCGGCGTCCCTGCCCGCGCTCAACTCCCTGCTGGGCTCCGACGCGCTGGGGTCGGTGCCCGCGACCGTCTGGTTCGAGGGCGACACGGACGAGGGCCTGCCCTTCCGTACCGAGCCCGGGCGGCACGAGGTCCGCACGGTCACGCGGGGGGACGCGGGGGCGCAGCTGGTCGCCCGGGTGAAGGAGGAGCTGCCGGAGCTGCTGGGGGCCGTCCCGGAGCCGTTCGTCTGGATCGCCTGCGACACGGCGACGACGCGGGCGCTCTCGTCGTACGTCCGCAAGGAGCTGGGCGTGCCGAAGCAGCGGGTGAACGCGCTGGGGTACTGGCGCGCGACCTGAGCCCGTACGCGCGATCATCGGGACCATGGACGTCACACTT
The DNA here is from genome assembly GCF_002188365.1 of Streptomyces sp. CS113. Classification (NCBI taxonomy): domain Bacteria; kingdom Bacillati; phylum Actinomycetota; class Actinomycetes; order Kitasatosporales; family Streptomycetaceae; genus Streptomyces; species Streptomyces sp. CS113. Next base: position 4,537,163 of record NZ_KZ195574.1, on the reverse strand, counting down.
CACCTCGCCCAGGACCCCGAGGCCGATGAACTCCTCGGGCGCAGCCCGCTCGCCGCGCTGGTCGGCATGCTGCTGGACCAGCAAGTGCCGATGGAGTGGGCGTTCAAGGGCCCCTCGACCATCGCCCGGCGCATGGGGGCGGAGGATCTGGACGCGCACGACATCGCCGCGTACGACCCCGAGGGGTTCGCCGCGCTGCTGTCCGACAAGCCGGCCGTCCATCGGTATCCCGGCTCGATGGCGGGGCGGGTGCAGCAGCTGTGCCGGTACCTCGTCGAGACGTACGACGGTGACGCCGAGGCCGTCTGGCGGGGGGTGGCCACCGGGAAGGAGCTGCTGAAGCGGCTGGAGGAACTGCCGGGGTTCGGCAAGCAGAAGGCCCAGATCTTCCTCGCGCTGCTCGGGAAGCAGCTCGGCGTGCGTCCCGAGGGGTGGCGGGAGGCCGCGGGGGCGTACGGGGAGCCCGACTCGTTCCGGTCGGTCGCGGACATCAGGGGGCCGGAGTCGCTGACCAAGGTGCGCGCGCACAAGCAGGAGATGAAGGCGGCGGCCAAGGCGGCGAAGGCCTCGGGCAAGTAGAAGGTGGTGGGGGTGCGGTGCCTGCGGCGCCCCTGCCGATTCGGTGGGGGTGCGCAGTGCCTGCGGCGCCTGTGGGGGTGGTGGGGTGCGCGCGATGCCTGCGGCGCCTGTGCGGGTTCGGTGGGGGTGCGCGTAGCGCGGTGCGTCCGGTGGGTGGGTCGGGGCCGCGCCGGGGGGTGTTCGTCCTCGGAACGGCGCGGAATCGGTTGGCCACAGATCTTCCCGGCGTTGACGCGCCAACCGCTGCGGGCGAACACCCCCCGACACGTCCCCTTCCCGCCGTACGCGGCTTTCCCGCCGCGTCGCCATCCGCCCCCGGCTGCGGGCGTCGCCGTCGCCGCGGGCAGTCGCCCCCGCAACCGCGGGCAGTCGTGCCTCCCCCAGTGCCTGAACGGCCTGGGAGGTACCCCCAGGCGGCACGGGTGGGCGCGGCGGCACCCCGGCAGCGCCGGGCCACGCGACCCACCCCCGCGCCCACACCCGCCCCGGGCAACGAGGGAACCCCGGATCACATCAGCCCCGTGGCCCAATCCAGCTGGCATCCACGTCCCGCCTGCTCGGAGCATGGGGCATGACCGAACCACCTAGTGGCTCCCCCGGCGGGACACCGTACGACGACCGCGGGGTGCACGCCCGGCACGGGACGCCGCACGGGACGCCGCACGGGACGGCCTCCGGACGGCAGGAGCCGGAGCCCGAGCCGGCCTTCGAGGGGCCGCTGCACCTCCTGTCCCGCGCCGCCTGGCAGACCGTGCTGTTCACCGGTGTCGCCTCCCTGGTCCTCGGCGTACTGGTGCTCGTCTGGCCCGGCGCCTCGCTGCTCGCCGCCGGCGTGCTCTTCGGCCTGTACCTCGTCATCAGCGGCGTCCTCCAACTGGCCGCCGCCTTCGGTACGCACCGGCGGACCTCCCTGCGCGTGCTGGCCTTCATCAGCGGCGCGGTGTCGATCCTGCTGGGCCTCTTCTGCTTCCGCGGCCCCCTGCAGTCGGTGCTGCTGCTCGCGCTCTGGATCGGCATCGGCTGGCTGTTCCGCGGCGTCACGCAGATCGTGGCCGCCGCGCACGACCCGGCGATGCCGGCCCGCGGCTGGCAGATCTTCCTCGGTGCCGTCACCGTCGTCGCCGGCATCGTGCTGATCGACTCGCCGGTCGAGTCGGCCACCGTCCTCATGCTGGTCGGCGGGTGGTGGCTGGTCGTCGTCGGCGTCGTGGAGATCGTCACGGCGGTGCGGCTGCGAGGGCGGGCGCGTCAGGTCCCGCACGCCCTGTGAGCGGCCCGGCCTACGCCGAGCGGGCGGTTCTCGTCCCCGGTGCGATGGACGGCGTACCCCGGGCGGGGACACGACTGGGATGAGAACCGCACCGCACGCCGCCCCGCGCCACGCCGCCTGGCTGCGGGTCCTGGTGCTGGTGCTCGCCCTGCTGGTGCCCTGCACGCACGTGACGGTCCAGGCGGCACCGGTGACGGTGGCGGCCGGTGCGGCGGCGGAGTACGACCATCTCGACTCCGCACTGCGCGTCGCGGCCCGGAGCGGCCGCCGTGCCGCCGTGCTGCGGCCTGCCCCGCCGTCCGTCCGGCCGGACCGCCGGGCACCCCTTCGGTGCGACGCCCGTACCGGGCGGGCCGCCGCTCCTCCCGGCGGCCCGCGTTCCGTCGTTCTGCGCTGCTGACCGTGCCGGACCGGCCCGACCGCCGGTCCCCCGCGGACAGGAACCACACGCGAGGAACGAGGAACCGTCATGCCCCACGACCCCTACGCCGTCCTGCGCGCCCTCCTGCGCGCCGAGGCCGCCCGCCGTACGCCCAAGCCGGTCACCGCACCGCAGGAAGCCGAGGAACGACGGCTGCCCGCGCGGGAACGGAGGCGCGGCTGACGGGAGCGACCGGGCGGCGGGGGCGGGCACGCACCGTCTCCGCCGTCGGCGGAGGGCCGATTGATCCGGTTTACGGCGTCTTTTCCGGCGCCGCACTACGGCGCCATGGCTGCGCCCGCAACCTCCGGGCCGGTAGGCTTTCCGTGTGATCTTCAAGCGCATCGGAAACGGCCGGCCGTACCCCGACCACGGCCGGGAAAGCACCCGGCAGTGGGCGGACGTCGCTCCGCGCCCGGTCCGCCTCGATCAGCTCGTGACGACCAAGGGCCAGCTCGACCTGGAAACGCTCCTGGCCGAGGACTCCACCTTCTACGGCGACCTCTTCGCGCACGTGGTGAAGTGGCAGGGCGACCTGTATCTGGAGGACGGTCTGCACCGGGCGGTGCGGGCCGCGCTACAGCAGCGCCAGGTGCTGCACGCCCGGGTGCTCGAACTCGACTGACGAGCGTGCGACGGCACCCCGGCGGGGCTTCCGCTTGACCCTTTCGGGTTGCCTTGCGCCGAACCTCGGAACGTCGACTGATCATCTAATAGGCATCATCGCCCCGGCGCACTACGCTGCGCCCATGAGCATGCTGACTCCTCCCGGCATGGGTGGCCAGTACAAGATCACGGGGGACAAGTACCCGCGGATGCGCCCGGCCCGGCGACGTGGGCGGCTCGCGTTCGTCGCCGTCGCCTCCGTCACCGTTCTCGGCGTGCTGGGCTGGGGCACGCTCCAGCTCGTCGACGTCTTCACCGGCGGCGACAAGGCCTCGGCGGCCGGTGCCGCGGGCTGTGTCACCACCGCGCGGGCGAGCGCCTCGCCGGCGGCCGCGGTGCTGCCGAAGCCCGGGCAGGTCACCGTCAACGTGCTCAACGCGACCACCCGCAGCGGGCTGGCGCAGAAGACCGCCGACGAGCTGAAGAAGCGCGGCTTCCGGGTGGGCGAGGTGAGCAACGCGCCCAAGGAGTACGACAAGAAGGTCACCGGCACGGGGCTCCTGCTCGGGCCGGCCGCTTCCCCGAAGAGTGCGCTGCCGGTGCTCGGCACGCAGCTTCCCGGCGCCGTGCACCGCACCGACGCGGCCCGCAAGGGTGCCACCGTCGACCTCATCATCGGCAACGGCTTCAAGGGGCTCGCGAAGCGCGCGGACGCCGACACGGCGCTGGCCGAGCTGGCCGCGCCGCGGTCGACGCCCGCCGCGGAGAAGAAGAGCTGCTGAGTCCGGGCCGTACCTCTACTCGGCTGCTCCGTACATGCGGTCGCCCGCGTCGCCGAGGCCCGGGACGATGTAGCCCTGCTCGTTGAGCCGCTCGTCGACCGAGGCCGTCACGACCGTCACCGGGGTCCCGGCCAGCTCGCGCTCCATCAGCTCGACGCCCTCGGGGGCGGCGAGCAGCACCACGGCCGTCACGTCGTCGGCGCCGCGCTTGATCAGCTCCCGGATGGACGCGACCAGGGTCCCGCCGGTGGCCAGCATCGGGTCCAGGACGTACACCTGGCGCCCGGAGAGGTCCTCCGGCATGCGGGTGGCGTAGGTGGACGCCTGGAGCGTCTCCTCGTTGCGGATCATGCCGAGGAAGCCGACCTCCGCGGTCGGCAGCAGGCGGACCATGCCGTCGAGCATGCCGAGGCCGGCACGCAGGATCGGCACCACCAGCGGGCGCGGGTGGGAGAGCTTGACGCCGGTGGTCCTCGAGACCGGCGTGTGGATGTCGACCTGTTCGGTGCGCACGTCGCGCGTGGCCTCGTAGGCGAGCAGGGTGACCAGCTCGTCGGCGAGGCGGCGGAAGGTCGCGGAGTCGGTGCGCTGGTCGCGCAGCGTGGTGAGCTTGTGGGCGACCAGGGGGTGGTCGACGACGTGGAGACGCATGCTCACCACAGTAACCGGGCCCCGTGGGGGCGGCGTCCCCGCGCCCCGGGGCAAGGGCCGGACACGGGCTCCACTCGTTCGCGGGCGTCAAACCGCCCGGTCGGGGGAAGGTGGGAGGGACGGACGCTGGGTGGTGAGACTGTGGCTGACCGGGACTTCCACGACACGCCGTCCCCCGGCACGGACCGGGGTGCGGGACGCGGGGCCGAGCCGGGTGCGGAGCCGGACGGGGAGCGTGAGGCCGAGCGGCGGCGGCGCCGGGCGCAGTTCCTGCGCGATCTGGCGGAGGCCCGGCAGCTGCGGGACCGCGTGCAGCCGCGCCGCGCCAAGACCGCCCGGCTGCGGCACGCGATGCGCATGCGCACCTTCCGCTGGTAGTTCCTCCGCGGTCCTGCCGCCCGGGACGACTTCCTGACCCGGGCGGGGAAGATCGCGCGCCGCGCCGACGTTGGTGGTGACGGACGTACGCGGGGACCGCGAGAATCCGCGTACGATCCGCACGTGGCGGCGACGAGAACGCTGCTGGGCGGCTGCCCGGGTACGCACCTTCCGGGACGCCGGTCAAAACAGCCGGACACAGGGCGCCGAAGACGTCCCCTGAGTGCCTTGTTTCTGCCACGATTCCGAGTGGGTGGGGCTCGGAGCACCGCTCCCCCGCCCGTAGCCTCCGCCGGGGGGATCCCCAACCGGCACGCCTAGGACCAGTGGGAGAGTCACGGTGTACTTCGCCGCACTGCTCGCGCGCACCGAAGACGGGTGGGAAGCGAGCGACACGGAGCTCGACGATGTGGAAACCCTGTCGGATCTTGCCGACCTGGCCCGGGAGGCCTCTCCCGACGAGGACACGGTGCTCGTGCTGATCGAGCAGGAGGACGCGTGGTTCGGAGTCGTCCGGGTGGACGGTGAGGAGGACCCCCGTATCTACGTCTCGGACGCCGCCGCGGCCGCGCGCAGCAGCTACGGCGAGATCCTGCTCACCGACGAACTGCTCGGCCGGGAACCGGGGGACGACGGCGACGACCTCGACGCCCTCGACCTCGACGGCACGGAGGACGGCGAGTCCGACGACGAGGAGGACGAGGACGGCGGCGGCGGCTCCGACGCGGCCGCCGGCTCGGGCGAGGCCGTGCCGCACGGACCCGTCGGCGACGCCGAGGTCCTCGACGACCTCGGCGTGAGCGAGAAGGAACTGCGCTCGATGTCCGGGGACGCGGTCGGCGAGATCGCCGAGGCCCTCGGCGCGCTGGACGTCCTGGAGACCGTCCGCTGACCGCGCCGGCCGAGGAGGGTCCCGGGGGGACACCGCCCGATCCGGTGCGCGACCGGTGGCGGGCCGCGATGCGGCTCGCCCTGGTCGAGGCCGGGCGGGCGGCGGAGGGCGGGGACGTGCCCGTCGGCGCCGTCGTGCTGGCGCCGGACGGCCGCACCGTGCTCTCCGCCGGGCACAACGAACGCGAGGCCACCGGGGATCCGACGGCCCACGCCGAGGTCCTCGCGATCCGGCGGGCCGCGGGGGAACTGGGAGAGTGGCGGCTGTCGGGCTGCACGCTCGTCGTCACCCTGGAGCCCTGCACGATGTGCGCGGGCGCGCTCGTCCAGTCCCGGGTGGACCGCGTGGTCTACGGCGCCCGCGACGACAAGGCGGGGGCGGCCGGGTCGCTGTGGGACGTGGTGCGCGACCGGCGCCTCAACCACCGTCCCGAGGTGATCGAGGGCGTGCTCGCGGACGACTGCGCCCGGCTGCTCACGGACTTCTTCCGCGACCGCTGACCCGGCGTCCGGACGGCTGTTCGTCGGCCGCGATACCGATTTCGGAGCATGCCGCCGCGTGCTGTAAAGTCTCCCTCGGTAGCGTGTCCGAGCGGCCGAAGGAGCTCGCCTCGAAAGCGAGTGTGGCGCAAGTCACCGAGGGTTCAAATCCCTCCGCTACCGCTTTGGAAGGGCCCCGTCGAAAGACGGGGCCCTTCGTGCGATCATGAGCGACCGAAAGGCGTGGGTCGAAGGGACAGGGGAGGCCGCGGTGGCGGTGAACTCGAAGAAGATCGCCGTCTATGTGGTCGTGGTCTTCGTGCTGTACGTGATCATCACTGATCCGGCCAAGGCAGCCGACTACGTACAGATAGGTTTCCAGGGCATATCGGACGCGGCGGGCGCCGTGGGCGACTTCATGACCTGGGCCGCCAACGGAGGAGAGTGATGATCCGCCACCTCGTGCTGTTCAAGCTGAACGACGGCGTCGGGCGCGACGACCCGCGCGTCGTGGCCGGCGTCGAGGCCTTCCGGGCGCTCGGCGGCCAGATCGACGACCTCCGCTTCTGGGAGTGCGCCTGGAACATCAGCGACCGGCCCATCGCCTACGACTTCGCCATCAACTCGGCGGTGGACGACGCGGACGCGCTCAAGCGGTATCTCGAACACCCGGCGCACCAGGCGGGCGTCGCGCTGTGGCGGGAGTTCGCCACCTGGGTGATCGCCGACTACGAGTTCTAGTACGACCGCGGGTCCGCAGCACGCCGCGGACCCCGGCCCGGCCCCGTACCTGCCCGGTGCGGGGCCTTTCCGCGTTCACTCAACACGACCTTATGCGGTGCTTGCACACAGTGGACATGTCTTGTGATGCTATGACCGCTTTTGACGGATGAGTTGACGGAAGAGTTGACAGATCACGAGGTGGAGTTGACCGTGCCGGCCAGTACTGCGCCTCAAGCACCGCCCGCGCCGCCCGCCCAGGCCCAGGAGGCTCCCGCGCCGCAGCGCAGCCGGGGCGCCGACACCCGGGCCCTGACCCAGGTGCTGTTCGGCGAGCTGAAGGGCCTCACCCCGGGCACACCGGAGCACGACCGGGTGCGCGCGGCGCTCATCGAGGCCAACCTCCCGCTGGTGCGCTACGCGGCCGCCCGGTTCCGCTCCCGCAACGAGCCGATGGAGGACGTCGTCCAGGTCGGCACCATCGGGCTCATCAACGCCATCGACCGCTTCGACCCGGAACGCGGCGTGCAGTTCCCGACGTTCGCGATGCCCACGGTGGTCGGGGAGATCAAGCGGTACTTCCGCGACAACGTCCGCACGGTGCACGTGCCGCGCCGGCTGCACGAGCTGTGGGTGCAGGTCAACAGCGCCACCGAGGACCTCACCACCGCCTTCGGACGCTCCCCGACCACCGCCGAGATCGCCGAGCGGCTGCGCATCACCGAGGAGGAGGTGCTGTCCTGCATCGAGGCGGGACGGTCGTACCACGCCACCTCGCTGGAGGCCGCCCAGGAGGGCGACGGGCTGCCCGGACTGCTCGACCGGCTCGGCTACGAGGACCCGGCACTGGACGGGGTCGAACACCGGGACCTGGTGCGCCATCTGCTCGTCCAGCTCCCCGAGCGGGAGCAGCGGATCCTGCTGCTGCGCTACTACAGCAACCTCACGCAGTCTCAGATCAGCGCCGAACTCGGTGTCTCCCAGATGCACGTGTCGCGGCTACTGGCGCGTAGTTTCCAGCGGTTGAGGTCCGCGAACCGGATCGACGCGTAAGCTCGGGCGGGACTCCGGGCGGAGTCGAAAGCGCGAGCGAGGGGTCACCGGGGAGAGCGAATCGCTCACCAGGGCCGTTGCGGACGGAATCGGGCTGAAAGGCCATCAGACCCCCTGTTTCCAGGGGGTATTCGCATCTCGGATGTCGACATGTCACTACAGCGCGTTGCCGACATGTGACATTCTGCCGGAGACGCGTTTGCCGGGGCTTCGGCTCCGGTATTCAGGTGAAGGCTGCGTTCCCGGCGTGGGAGCGTGTGCCGCGACCGTCCCGCGACCCAAAGGGGGTGGCATGTCCGCAGAACAGGGCAGCTCGAAGGTGCTCGCGCTCGCGGAGAGCGAGACCGCGCCCGACTCGATCGAGGCCCTCGCCTCCGTCGAGCCCGTCGGCCCCATCGACTCCGTCGGCTCCGTCGACGGCACTCAGGCCGGCGACGCCGTGCCGGACCTCGACGCCGTGCCGGCCCAGGCCCTCCCGGCCACCGAGGCCATCGACACCCGCACCCTGTCCCGCTCCCTGTTCCTGCGGCTCGCCGCCCTCGACGCGGACAGCCCCGAGCGTGCCTACGTCCGGGACACCCTGATCGAGCTCAACCTCCCGCTGGTGCGCTACGCCGCCGCCCGGTTCCGCTCCCGCAACGAGCCGATGGAGGACATCGTCCAGGTCGGCACCATCGGCCTGATCAAGGCGATCGACCGCTTCGACTGCGAGCGGGGTGTCGAGTTCCCGACGTTCGCCATGCCGACCGTGGTCGGCGAGATCAAGCGGTTCTTCCGCGACACCTCGTGGTCGGTGCGCGTCCCGCGCCGGCTCCAGGAGCTGCGGCTGGCCCTGACGAAGGCCAGCGACGAGCTGTCCCAGAAGCTGGACCGCTCCCCGACCGTGGGTGAGCTGGCCGCCGTCCTCGGCGTGTCCGAGGAGGACGTCGTCGACGGCCTCGCGGTCGGCAACGCCTACACCGCCTCCTCGCTGGACTCCCCGGCCCCGGAGGACGACGGCGGCGAGGGCTCCCTCGCGGACCGCCTGGGCTACGAGGACACGGCGCTGGAGGGCGTGGAGTACCGCGAGTCCCTCAAGCCGCTGCTGGCCAAGCTGCCGCCCCGGGAGCGGCGGATCATCATGCTGCGCTTCTTCGCCAACATGACCCAGTCGCAGATCGGCGAGGAGGTCGGCATCTCGCAGATGCACGTCTCCCGGCTGCTCACCCGGACCCTGTCGCAGCTGCGCGAGGGGCTCATCTCCGACTGAGCCCGCGCCGCGGGAGAGTCCGTACGACAGCACGGCGACCGCCGTGGCACCTCGGGGGTGCCGCGGCGGTCGCCTTCGTGTGTTCCGGTACCGGCCGCGGCGGCCCGGTGCCCGTGCCGTCCTAGCCGAGCGCCAGCCAGGCCACGGCCGCGACGACGATCACGGCGGCCACGATGCCGACGATCAGGCCGACGCGGGGCCCGGAGGAGGAGGCGGCGGGGGCCGCCGCCTGCCGGCCCTGCGGGGCGTCGTCGACGAACGCGCGGAACATCTGGGTGCTGCCTGCGGGGTCGTTATTGCCCTGGGGGCCCTGGGTGTTAGCCATGGGCCGAGACACTAGCGAATCCGCGGGTGCGGCCCAAGTGCGGGGCCACCGAGTGCCCTTGACCCGGTCCACCCCTTATCACCTGCGCATTTACTTTCGCAATACTTGCCTTTGCCAACTTTTTATGCCACACCGACCATTTTTGTTTGCCTGTAGCAACTAACGGATCTTATGGTTGCCCTAAGCAACGAATCGGGAGGTGCGCATGGCCGAGAAGGCGCAGTACGAGGAGCTGATCCGCCAGTTCAGCGCCTTCGGCGCCGTGAAGCGGGAGATGGGGCGGCTGCTGCCGTCCGACTGTCCCGGCGGGTCCGTCGCCGTACTGACCCTGCTCGGCCGCCACGGGGACATGCGCATGAGCAAGCTCGCGGAGCTGCTCGCGGTGGACATGTCGGTGACCAGCCGCCACGTCGCCCACGGCGCCGAGCGGGGCTGGATCGAACGCCTTCCCGACCCCGCGGACAAGCGCTCGCGCATCCTGCGCCTGACGCCCGCCGGGCAGGACCAGCTCGACGAGATCGCCGAGCGGACCACCCAGCTGCTCTCCCACCGCCTGAGCGACTGGTCCGACGACGAGGTCGGCCAGCTCTCCCGGCTCATGGCCCGCCTCAGGGCCAGCTTCGACGACTGCCGGGCCCCCGCGGCCCGGCCTCCCGCACTGTCCGGGGACGCACAGTCCACCCGTACACCCGCGATCACCACGTAAGTAAAGGAAGTCCATGGCAACGACCACACCAGCCGGTGTGCGGGCTCATGCCAAGCACGGGGGAGGCTCCTCCGGAGACGCTCCGATGACGCACCGGCAGATCATGGAGGCATTGTCCGGGCTGCTGCTCGGCATGTTCTGCGCGATTCTGTCCTCGACCATCGTCACCAACGCGCTGCCCGAGATCATCGGGGACCTCGGCGGCGGCCAGAGCGCCTACACCTGGGTCGTCACGGCCTCGCTGCTGACGATGACCGCCTCCACCCCCCTGTGGGGCAAGCTCGCGGATCTGTTCAGCAAGAAGGCCCTGGTCCAGATAGCCCTGCTCGTCTACGTCATCGGCTCCGTCGTGGCCGGTCTGGCGCAGAACCCCGGGATGCTGATCACCGCGCGAGGCATTCAGGGCCTGGGCGCCGGCGGTCTGTCCGCCCTGGCGCAGATCATCATGGCCGCGATGATCTCCCCGCGCGAGCGCGGGCGCTACTCCGGCTACCTCGGCGCCACCTTCGCGGTCGCCACCGTCGGCGGTCCGCTGCTCGGCGGCGTCATCACCGACACCAGCTGGCTCGGCTGGCGCTGGTGCCTCTACGTCGGCGTGCCCTTCGCGATCATCGCGCTGATCGTGCTGCAAAAGACGCTGCACCTGCCGGTGCTCAAGCGGAAGGTCAAGGTCGACTGGGCCGGCGCCTTCTTCGTCACCGCGGCCGTCTGCCTGCTGCTCGTCTGGGTCACCTTCGCCGACGACAAGTACTCCTGGATGTCGTGGCAGACCGGCGCCATGGTCGGCGGCGCGATCGTGCTGACGCTGATCTTCCTCCTCGTGGAGTCGAAGGCCAGCGAGCCGATCATCCCGCTGCGCCTGTTCAGGAACCGCACCATCACGCTGGCCTCGCTGGCCTCGCTGTTCGTCGGTATCGCGATGTTCGCGGGCACCGTCTACTTCAGCCAGTACTTCCAGCTGGCCCGGGACAAGTCCCCGACCATGTCGGGTGTCATGACGATCCCGATGATCGGCGGTCTGTTCGTCTCGTCCACGGTCTCCGGTCAGGTCATCACCAAGACCGGCAAGTGGAAGGGCTGGCTGCTGGCCGGCGGTGTGCTGCTGACCGCGGGCCTGGGCCTGCTCGGCACCATGCGCTACGACACCCCCTACTGGCACATCGCGATCTTCATGGCGCTGATGGGTCTCGGCGTCGGCATGATGATGCAGAACCTGGTGCTCTGCACGCAGAACCAGGTGGACCCGAGCGACCTGGGTGCCGCGTCCTCCACGGTCACCTTCTTCCGCTCCCTCGGCGGCGCGGTGGGCGTCTCGGTGCTCGGCTCCGTGATGTCGACCCGGATCAGCCACTACGCCTCGGACACCATCGGTTCGCTCAGCCCGCAGGAGCAGGCGGCGGCCGCCAAGGCCTCCGGCAGCGGCGCCATCCCCGACATGGACCTGCTGCCCCCCGGCATCCGGGAATGGCTGGAGAGCGCCTACGGGCACGGCATCGCGGACATCTTCCTGATCGTCGCCCCGATCGCCCTGCTCGCCTTCCTGGTGACGCTGTTCATCAAGGAGGTCCCGCTGCGCACCAAGGGCGCCCTCGCCCAGGCGTCGGAGGCCTCGGCCGAGGCCGCGCCGCCGGTGGCGGGCACCCCCGCGGAGGCCGTCCGCGTCGCCGCCGAGCCGGTTCCGGCCGGGGCGATGGCGGCCGTGTCCGCCGCGCCGTCCGGTGACCCGGCCACGTCGGCCACCTCCGCCGTCTCGGACACCGCGGCCTCCCCGGCCGCCACGCAGCGGCTGGCCGCCGTCGCCACGACGACCGGCTCCGGTGAACCGCAGGCCCCCGTCTCCGGCGGCATCGCGGTGCGCGGCTTCGTCCGCGGCGCCGAGTCCGCCCCGGTCCCGCAGGCAGCGGTCACGCTGATCTCGCTGGCCGGCCGGCAGCTCGGCCGGTCCGTCGCCCAGGCCGACGGCTCCTACGCCGTCGACGCGCCGAGCGCCGGGTCGTACGTGCTGATCGCCTCCGCCGACGGCTTCCAGCCGCAGGCCTCCACCATCGTCGTCAACGACGAGCCGGTCGCCTACGACATCCTGCTCAGCGGCACCAGCGGGCTCACCGGCCTGGTGCGGGCCGAGGAGAGCGGGCAGCCGGTCAAGGACGCCATGGTGATCGTCACCGACGTGCGCGGCGACCTGCTGGCCAGCGCCGCCACCGGTGAGGCGGGCGAGTTCGCCTTCACCGAGCTGGTGCCGGGCACGGTGACCGTCGCGGTCAACGCCGCCGGCTACCGGCCCCGCGCCCTGCCCCTGGAGGTCGGGGGCACCGGCGTCACCCGCGTCGAGGTCGATCTCCAGGCCGGGGCCCAGGTCCAGGGCGTCGTGCGGGCCCCGCACGGTCCGCTGGCCGACGCCCGGGTCACCCTGGTGGACGCGGCGGGCAACGTGGTCGGCACGGCCACCACCGGGGCGGACGGGGCGTACGCCTTCACCGACCTGGACGCCGGTGAGTACACCGTCATCGCGACCGGCTACCCGCCGGTGGCCACCGCCCTGACGGTCGCCGGCCCCGGTGCCGACGGCCACGACATCGAGCTCGCCCACCCCGGCGAGTAGCAGAACCCCGGCCCGTGGTGGCGTGCGCGCTCTGAGCGGAGGTGCGCCCGCCCACCACGGGCCGGTTTCTTTACGACCACTTTCTGAGTCTTTGCAGGGAGAAAACGGGATGGGACTGACCGCGAGGATCCGAACGCGGGACGGATGGGCCGTGTCGCACGCGGTCGTCACGGTGACCGACATGACCGGCGCGCAGGTGCTGCGCGCCGAGGCGGACACCGAGGGGGCCGTGCGGGACACCACCGCGCTGACGCCGGGGGCGTACACCGTCATCGTCACCGCGGTCGGCTACGCGCCGGCCGCCTCCAGCGCGATCGTCACCGCGAGCGGCCGGGCCGAGGTCGGCACGGTGACGCTGGCCCGCCAGGGCGGCACCGAACTGCCGCCGCCGGGACCGTGGACCGTCGACCCGGCGCACTCCAGCGTGGCCGCCGTCGCGCAGCACCTGGGCATCTCCAGCGTGCGCGGGCGTTTCACCGACTTCGCCGCCACCGTCGAGATCGCGCCGGACGACGTCACCAAGTCCCGGGTGGAGGCGGTGATCAAGGCGGCCTCCATCGACACCGGCAACGGCATGCGCGACACCCACCTGCGCTCGGCCGACTTCCTGGACGTCGAGCGCCACCCGGAGATCACCTACCGCTCCACCGGCGTGAGCGAGGCCGGCCCGGACCGCTGGACCGTCCACGGTGAGCTGTCCCTGCACGGGGTGGTCCGCGAGGTCGACCTGGACCTGGCCTACCTCGGCACCGGCGCCGACCCCTGGGGCGGCACCCGGGCGGCGTTCCGCGCGACGGCGGAACTGCACCGCGAGGACTTCGCCATGAACTACAACCAGGTCGTCCAGGCCGGCATCGCCGCCATCGGCACGACGCTCAGGGTCGAGCTGGACATCCAGGCGGTGCAGGGGGAGTCACTGCCCGCCGTGTGAGGCGTCGCCGGACGCCCGGGACACCACCTGGGCGCACAGGTCCCGGAGCTTGACGTTCCGGTCCTGCGAGGCCCGGCGCAGCCGCTCCAGGGCCCGGTGGGCGTCGATGCGCTCCCGGGCCATGAGCATGCCCACCGCCTGGTCTATGACGCTGCGGGAGATCAGGGCGGTGCGCACGTCGGCCGCCGAGGCCTGCCGCCGTTCGATGCGCAGGGCCTCGTTCACCGCGTCCGCGGCCCGCTCCGCGAAGGCGCGGGCCGCCTCCCGTCCGCGGGCCAGCGAGGCGGGCTCGATGCCGTAGAGGTTGAGCGCGGCGCCCGTCTCGCCCTCGACGGGCAGCGGCAGCGCCAGCACGCAGCGCACCCCGGTGGCCAGCGCGTACTCCGTGTACGCGGGCCAGCGGGTCTCGGCGGCCAGGTCGGGGGAGTACTGCGCGTCCCCCGTCTCGGCGGCGTCCACGCAGGGGCCCGAGCCGTTCTCGTACTGGCGCAGGTCCAGGCCGCTGGGCAGGCCGGTGCTGCCCGCCAGGGTCATCAGCCGGTCGGCGCGGCGCACGGTGACCGAGCAGGCCACGGCACCGGGCACCTGCACGACCGCCCGGTCGGTCAGATCGCGCAGCAGGGTGTCGAGGCCCTGGACGCGCGCCATGGCGTGATCGAGCGTGTCCGGGTTCGCGCCCGTACCCGGGCCGGTCGTCTGCGGGGTCATGACCGTACGGATGTCCCGTTACCTCTCGGTCACGCCTCTGCCGCCCGCGCCGGAGTTGGCGTCGACGATGCGGCGGGCCAGGTCGCGCAGCTTCACGTTCTCCCGCTGGGAGGCCTTCACGAGGGACTCGAAGGCACCGGCCGCGTCGATGTCCAGGCGCTCCATCAGGATGCCGGTGGCCTGGCCGATCAGGTCCCGGGTGCGCATCGCCTCGGTGAGCTGCGCGCGCACGGTCGCCGAGTCCAGGGCGAGGGTGACGTGCGCGGTGAACAGCCGCCCGATGCGGGTGGCGTCCTCGCCGAAGGCCTGCGGCTTGCGGGCGTACGCGGTCAGCACCGTCAGCCGGCGCCGGTCGGCGCGCAGCCGCAGGGACAGCGCCGAACGCAGGCCGCGCCCGGACAGGACGTTGCCGCCGCCGTCGGCCTCGCTGTCGTCCGTCCGCACCACGGGGGTGGTCCACAGGCGCTCCCAGTCCGGGTGCGGGGTGTGGCCGCCCTGCCGGGGCTCGGCGGCGAACCGCACGGTCTCGTCGGTCCAGGCCAGGGAGCGCAGCCGGCCGCCGCGCTGGATCTCCGAGATGTCCGCGTGCTCGGCGTCGGGCAGCAGGCGTACCGCCAGGGTGACGGCGGTGTGCATGGTGTCGTCCGGGGTGCCCGTCCCGTGCAGTTCGCGAGCCGCCGCGGTCAGGGCCTCGGCCAGCTCGAAACCCACCGGAAAACGCGGCAAATCAGTAAATTCGGACGCAGCCACCACGAACCTCTTCGGCAAGCGCGGCCTCACGGCCGTGCGCAGGAGAGCTCCGCAGCACATTCCCGACTGCGAGCACAGGACGAACAGCACTTTAGCTGCTCGGTTGCGTGCCGGTGACGCTCGGCCGACGGTCCGGGCGGCCCGGCGGCCGGCGAGCGGTGCGCCTTCCGCGCCGCCCCGCCGCGTGGTGGAATGGGAGCCGGGTCAGGAAGCGGCCCGGCCGGAAGCCCGACGGACGTCTGTCAGGTGAGTGCTGTGACCTTCCTCCCCCAGCCCTGCGAGCCGTGTGGGCCGTGTGAGCCACCCGGCTGCGCCGTGCTCGCGATGCCCAGCGAGATCGACTTCTGCAACGCCTCGGGGCTGCTGCCCCTGATCACGACCGCCGTGGAGCAGCGCTCCGACGGACTGCGCCTGCTCGTGCTCGACCTCTCCGCGACCCGTTTCATGGACTCCCAGGGTGTCCGCCTGATCGCCGCCGTGCGCCGCCGGCTGCCCGAGCGCACCCTGCTGCGCGTGGTGGCCGCCCCGAAGGGCGTACCGAGCCGGGTCCTGGAGCTCTCCGGCCTGCGCCGCGACGTGCCGGTCCACGACAACCTCGCGGAGGCGCTGCGACCGTAGCGCGCGGCCGCGTCCTAGGCTGGCGCCATGGCACCGAACATCGCGACGAACACCCGCGTCTCCCTGGCCGAGTTGCTGGACTTCGTACGCCCCCGGCACCGGGCGATCCTGCTGACCCGGCGGGCCGACGGCAGCCCGCAGGGGTCGCCGCTGACCTGCGGGGTCGACGACGCCGGGCGGATCGTCGTCTCGACCTACCCCGAACGGGCCAAGACCCGCAACGCGCGCCGCGACCCCCGGGTCAGCCTCATCGTGCTCAGCGACGAGTGGAACGGCCCGTGGGTGCAGGTCGACGGCACCGCGGAGGTCGTCGACGCGCCCGACTCCGTCGAGCCGCTCGTGGAGTACTTCCGCAACATCTCCGGCGAGCACCCCGACTGGGACGAGTACCGGCAGGCCATGGTCAAGCAGGGCAAGTCCATCATCCGGGTCACGCCGGAGAAGTGGGGCCCGGTGGCGACGGGCGGCTTCCCGGCGCGGCTGTCGGCGGACGACTAGGGGGTGTCGTTTGGATCAGGCCGGCCGCGGCCGGCGGTGCCTTGTGGCCAACCCGAGCGGGGTCTGGTGCGTGCAGCTGCAAGGCGGAGGAGGGCGACAACGCGATGGGGGTCCCCCCGCGCGAGCGAAGCCGAGCGTGGGGGAGTTGGCAACCGACGACAACGCCGCAGATGTGCGTGCCAGACCCCGCGACCCCGGCAAGATCCAAACGACACCCCCTAGGCCCCGGGGGCCCGCGGCGGCCGCCCGGAAACGCCGCGCGGGCTCAGCGGCTCAGCGCCGTCGGCCGACGTCTGCGGCCGAGCGCCGTGGGCCGGGCGGCTTACGGCTGAGCGCCGCAGCATGCCGGGGCGTACGGCTGAGTGCCGCAGCGTGCCGGGGCGTACGGCTGAGTGCCGCAGCGTGCCGGGGCGTACGGCTGAGTGCCGCAGCGTGCCGGGGCGTACGGCTGAGTGTCGCAGCGTGCCGGGGCGTACGGCTGAGTGCCGCGGTCGGCCGTATGGCCCAGCCCCATCGGCCAGGTGTGCGGCCGAACGCCGCGTCGGGCGGGCATACCCCGAGCGCCGGTCCCACGGGGACGTACGGCCGAGCGGCGACGGCCGGCCGCCGTGCGCCGAGGCGTGCGGCTGAACGTCGCCTCGGCCGGGCGGGCTGCTGTGGGCGTGGGACCGGTGCGGTCCGGGTGGGGTCAGGGTGCGTCGGCCATCGCGTCGATGCCTGCGACCAGCAGGTCGAGGGCGAACTCGAAGTCCCGGTCCAGCATCTCCGCGACGGTGTCGCCGCCCCGGGCCGCCATGATGTCCTGGGCGTTCTCGATGACACCTGCCGTGTCCGGCACCTCGGTCACGGCGCTCATCGAGTCCTCGTAGTACTCCTCGGGACTCAGGCCGGTCTCCGCCACCCGGGCGAGGAAGCGGCCCTCGATGGTGCCGTAGCCGTAGACGAACTGGAAGACCGCGGAGATGGCGCCGGTCAGGCGATGCGCGGGCAGCCCGCTGCGGCCCACGACGCGCTGCACCGACCGGGAGAACGCCAGCGAGTGCGGTCCGATGTTGAGGTAGGTGCCGACCAGCCGGGACGACCAGGGGTGGCGCACCAGCAGCGCCCGGTTCTCCCGGGCCAGGGCACGCAGCTCCGCGCGCCAGTCGAGGCCGGCGCCCGGGTCCGGGTGGCGCAGCTCGCCGAAGACGGCGTCCAGGGCGAGTTCGAGCAGTTGGTCCTTGGTGTCGACGTACCAGTACACGGACATCGCCGTGACGTTCAGCTCGGCGGCCAGGCGGCGCATGGAAAACCCCGTCAGGCCCTCGGCGTCCAGCAGCCGGACGGTGGCCCGGGTGATCCTGTCCCGGTCGAGCCCGGACGGCTGCCCCCCACGGCGCCCACCGCGCCGCGCCTCCCCCGACAGCCAC
Source organism: Streptomyces sp. CS113 (assembly GCF_002188365.1). NCBI lineage: Bacteria > Bacillati > Actinomycetota > Actinomycetes > Kitasatosporales > Streptomycetaceae > Streptomyces > Streptomyces sp. CS113. The sequence continues at coordinate 4,519,536 of NZ_KZ195574.1, read as the reverse complement.
ACACTGTCCCGCGGCCCTTCCCGCCCTGCCTTCGCCATGCGCACCTCTCCTCGACTCCTCACACACCGGTCGGCGAAGCGCCCCACCGGGGCGCGGGACCCCATCATGGTGCGGCTCCGCCAGGTGAGCGCGAGCAGCCGCGGTCGACCCGCCGCGTCGCGAGCAGGCCGCCCGCGCCCTCAGGCGCTCACAACCCCCGAGTCTGCCCGCTCCGCCCGCCGCAACAACACCGCCGCCACCACCCCGCCCAGCAACACCGCCGCCGCTCCCACCAACTGACTGCCCTCCACTCCGGAGGAGAACGCGTCGAGGACCCGGCCCCGCTCCCCCTCCCCCCGCGCCGAGGCCAACGCCGCCGGCAACGACGTCGCCGCGACCGGCGTCAGCGCCGCGAACCGGGAGTTCAGCACCGCCCCGAGGACGGCCACGCCCAGCCCGTTGCCGAACTCGGCCAGCGTGCCGTTGACGCCCGCGCCGACCCCCGCCTTGGCCGGCGGTATCGCGCTCATCAGCGCATGGGCCATGGCCGGATTGCCGAGCGCGCACCCCACGCCGATCAGCACCAGCCCCAGCAGCGTCCCGGCGTAGCCCTCCCCGGTCAGCGTGGCGATCGACACCAGGCCCGCCGACATCAGCACCATGCTCAGCAGCACCGCCACCGGTGTGCCCAGCCTGGCCAGCCACTTGGCCGCCACCCCGGAGAAGTTCAGCAGCACCACCGTCAGGGCCAGCGGCGCGGTCCGCAGCCCCGCCTCGAGCGGGCCGTACCCGAGGACGAATTGCAGGTGCTGGGTGAGCAGGAACAGCGCACCGCCCATGCCGAAGGTGATCAGCACGAGACCGGCCACCGCACCGGTGAACCGCTGGTCGCGGAAGAAGCTGAGGTCGAGCATCGGGTACGGGACGCGGCTCTCCCAGTGGGCGAAGAGGGCGAGCACCCCCACGGCGACGGCGGCGGTCGCCAGGACCCGGCCCGACGTCCAGCCGTACTCCGGGCCGGAGATGATCGCGTACACCAGCGCGGCCATGCCGATCGTGGACAGGACGGCGCCGAGCAGGTCGGGCCGGTCGCCCTGCCGGTTCTTCGACTCCGGGACCAGGGTCACGACCGCGACCAGGCCGAGGGCCACCACCGGCAGGTTGATCAGGAAGATCGCACCCCACCAGAAGTGGTCCAGCACGAAGCCGCCGATCAGCGGTCCGCAGGCGAAGCCGAGCGCGCTGACCGCACTCCAGATGCCGATGGCCTTGGCGTGCTCGGCGGGCGCGAAGATCTGCATGACCACGGCCAGCGTGGTGGTCAGCAGCAGGGCGCCGCCGACGCCCATGCCGGCCCGCGCCGCGATCAACTGGCCGGTGGTGTCCGCGAGTCCGGCCGCCAGCGACCCGATTCCGAACAGGGCCAGACCGGTGGCCAGCATCTTCTTGCGGCCGTACCGGTCGGCCGCGCTGCCCGCGGTGAGCAGCAGGCCGGACTGGACGAGCGAGTAGGCGTTGATCATCCACTGGATGTCCGAGGTGGCCGCGCCCAGCTCGTCGGTGAGCGAGGGGATGGCCACGTTCAGCACGGTGTTGTCCAGGACCACCGTGAGCTGGGCGAGGCTGATGACACCGAGGATCAGCCAGCGCTGCGGATGGCCCTGGACCGGGGGCGCGGGTTCGCGCTCCCGGTCCTTGGCGGATTCCTGGGGTGACGTCGTCATGTTGTACAGCGTATAGGAGAGTCCTCTACGCTGTACAACGCTCTCCCGTCCGGGACGGCGGTCGGGCCGTCTGCGACGTCAGGTCGTCTGCGACCTCAGCTCGTCGGCGACGTCAGGTCGTAGAAGGTGGCCGAGCCGGCCGTGACCTCCTTGAAGTTGGCCTCGACCCAGGCGGTGATCCGGGACGCGGCACCGGAGTCGCCGCCCATGCCGCCTCCCGCGCCGCCACCGATGAAGTAGTGGATCCGGCCGTCCGCCACGTACTTCTTGAACTGGGCCAGGGTCGGCGACGGGTCGGTGCCGTTGAAGCCGCCGATGGCCATCACCGGGGCTCCAGTGCCGAGTTGGTAGCTCGCGGCGTTCTGGGAGCCGATCGCGGCGGCGGCCCAGGTGTACGCGTCGGCGTCGGTCTCCAGCAGCTTCTTCGCCTCCGCGCCGACTTCGGCGCCGTTGAGCAGGCCGCCCATGCCGCCGCCACCGCCCGCGCCCATGCGGCCGCCTTCGCCGGTCGGGCCGCCGTTCTGGCCGTTCGGCATCTGCCCCGCCTGGCCGTTCTGGCCGTTCTGGCCGTTCGGCGTCTGGCCGTTCTGGTTGCTGCCCCCGGCGCCCGGCGCGGTGCCGCCGCCGGGGAAGCCGCCGCCGGCCGGACCGCCCTGGCCCTGCCCCTGCCCCTGCCCGGGTGCGTTCCCGCCGCCCGGGAAGCCGCCGCCCCGGCCACCGCCACCGCCGGGGCCGCCGCCCATGCTCGCGCCGGCCGGACCGGCCGTGACGATGGAGCCGCTGTGCCCTTCCCGCACGGTGCTCAGCGTGTACGCGGTGGGCGCCGCCAGCGACGCCACGAGGCCGAGCCCCGCCGCCGCGAGGGCGGTCCGCCGCCCCAGCCGGCCCGCGAAGACCAGCCCGAGCGCGGCGACCAGGCCGCCGACCAGGACCGGCACCCTCAGCCAGGGGAGGTAGTCGGGGGTGCGGTTGAGCAGAACGTAGCCCCAGGCCGCGCTCGCCGTGACGGCGGCGGCGAGGGCGAGCGACGCCCAGGGCCGCGCGCGGCGTTCCCACAGCGTCGCGGCGCCCATGCCGATCACGGCCGCCAGGTACGGCGCGAGGGCCACCGTGTAGTACTGGTGGAAGATGCCGGCCATGTAGCTGAAGACGGCCGTGGTCATCAGCAGCGAGCCGCCCCAGACCAGGAGGGACGCCCGTGCGGTGTCCGTGCGGGCCGCGCGGCGCGTGGCGAGGAGGCCCGCGGCGAGGAGGATCAGGGCGGCCGGCAGCAGCCAGGAGATCTGCCCGCCGATCTCGGAGTTGAACATCCGGTCCCAGCCGGTCTCGCCCCACTGGCCGCCGCTCCCGCCGCCGGGGCCGCCCCCGCCGCCGACGCTGCCGGTCTCCTCGCCGTTGAGGCGGCCGAGGCCGTTGTAGCCGAAGGTCAGTTCCAGGAAGCTGTTGTTCTGCGAGCCGCCGATGTACGGGCGGGACGACGCCGGCCACAGTTCGACGACCGCGACCCACCAGCCGCCGGAGACGACGATCGCGGCGGTCGCCAGCGCGAGCTGCCCGAGGCGCCTCCTGAGCCGCACCGGTGCGCAGACGCCGTAGACCAGGGCGAGGGCGGGCAGGATCAGGAAGGCCTGGAGGGTCTTCGCCAGGAACGCGAAGCCGATCGCGGCGCCCGCCCACACCAGCCACTTGGTCCGGCCGTCCTCCAGCGCCCGTACGACGAGGTAGCAGGCGACGGACATCAGCAGGGCGAGAAGCGCGTCCGGGTTGTTGAACCGGAACATCAGCGCCGCGACCGGGGTGAGCGCGAGCACGGCGCCCGCGATCAGTCCCGCCGCGGGGCTGAAGCGGCGGCGGACGGCCGCGTACACGACGGCGACCGTACCCACCCCCATGAGCACCTCGGGCACGAGGATCGACCAGGAGGAGAGGCCGAAGATCCGCACCGCCAGCGCCATCGGCCACAGCGCCGCCGGGGGCTTGTCGACGGTGATGGCGTTGCCAGCGTCGAGCGAGCCGAAGAAGAACGCCTTCCAGGACTGGCTGCCCGCCTGTACGGCCGCCGAGTAGAAGGAGTTGGCCCAGCCGGAGGCGCTCAGGTTGTAGAGGTAGAGCAGCGCGGTGGCCAGCAGGAGGCCGAGGAGGGCGGGGCGCACCCAGCGCGGGTCCTCGGGGCGGCCGCGCCACACCCGGCCGAGCCGGGAGCCCAGCGGGTGCCGGGGCTGCCGGTGGGCCGGCGGCGCGGTGGACGGAGGACCCGCGTCCATGCCGGCCGGGGTGGGTGTGCCGCCGGCGGGCGCGGTGGGGTCGTAGTGCGTCGTCATCGGGCGTCGCTCCAGGTGCGCTGCGGGTCCGGGAGATGGGGTTCGGAAGGGCGGTGGTCCGGGCAGGGGGCCGCGGGCGGCGCGTCCGGGAACACCCAGGCGCGGAAGAGCAGGAAGCGCAGCACGGTGGCCGCCAGGTTGGCGGCGATCAGCACCGCCAGCTCGGTGGAGTGGTCGGGGTCGCTCGTCGCCGCGCTCAGGGCGGCCAGCGAACCGCTGGTCAGCGCCAGGCCGATGCCGAAGACGACCAGCCCCTGCGCCTGGTGCCGCACGGCGCCGCCCCGGCCCCGCACCCCGAAGGTCAGCCGCCGGTTGGCGGCGGTGTTGGCGACCGCCGAGACCAGCAGCGCGAGCGCGTTGGCGAGCTGGGAGCCGGCGAAGTGGCGGAAGCCGCTGTAGAGCAGCAGGTAGACGAGGGTGGACAGGGCGCCTACCACGCAGAAGCCGACGAGTTGCCGGGCCAGCTCCTGCGGTACGCCGGTCAGGTCGCGGTCGCGCGGGTCGTCGCCGAAGGGACGGGCCAGCCGGTCCAGCGGCAGCGACCCGGTGGCCAGGGCCTTGCCGACCCGCCACACGCCCTTGAGGTCCTCGGTCGCCGTCCGCACGATGTGCACGGTGGAGTCCGGGTCGTCGACCCAGTCGACCGGCACCTCGTGGATCCGGCACCCGGCGCGCTCGGCGAGCACCAGCATCTCGGTGTCGAAGAACCAGCCGGTGTCCTCCACCAGCGGCAGCAGCACCTGGGCCACGTCCCGGCGGATCGCCTTGAAGCCGCACTGGGCGTCGGAGAAGCGGGCCTGGAGGGAACCGCGCAGGATGAGGTTGTAGCCGCGGGAGATGAACTCCCGTTTGGCGCCGCGCACCACCCGCGAGCTGCGGGCCAGCCGGGAGCCGATGGCGAGGTCCGAGTGGCCGGAGATCAGCGGTGCCACCAGGGGCAGCAGCGCGTTGAGGTCGGTGGAGAGGTCGACGTCCATGTAGGCGAGGACCGGGGCGTCCGAGGCCGACCAGACGGTCCTGAGGGCCCGGCCGCGCCCCTTCTGCTCCAGCCGGACCGACCGGACCGCCGCGAGGTCGGCCGCCAGCCGGGCCGCGGCCTGCGGGGTGCCGTCCGTGGAGGCGTTGTCCGCGACCGTGATGCGGAAGGCGTACGGGAACGTCCGGGTGAGGTGCTCGTGCAGTCTCCGGACGCACGGCCCGAGGTCCTTCTCCTCGTTGTAGACGGGGACCACTACGTCCAGGACAGGCGTACCGGCTCCTGCGGCCGGGAGGTGCTCCCGCGCCGGCAGGGAGCCGGGAGAAGAGTCGGTTCGCATGGGAACGACTCTTCTCAACTCCCCTGTCGCACCCGTGTGGTGAGACTGTGCTGTGCCTGTGAGCGCACCGGTGCATCCGAACGGTCGTGCGCCGCGGACAGGTCCCGGCTGTGCGCCGCGGGCAGCCGCCGGTCGTGCGCCGCGGGCAGCCGCCGGTCGTGCGCGGCGGGCAGACAAACGGTGAAGACCGTCCGGCCCGGCGCGCTGTCGACCGTCACGCCACCGCCGTGCGCGGTCGTCACGGCCTGCACGATGGCGAGTCCGAGGCCCGTCGAGCCGGTCGCGCGGGACCGCGCGGAGTCCCCGCGTGCGAAGCGTTCGAAGACGCGCGGCAGCAACTCGGCCGGGATGCCCGGTCCGTTGTCCGCCACGTCCACGCACAGCCACGGGCCGTCGCGCCGCACGCGCGCGGTGACGGTCGTACCCGGCGGGGTGTGGCTGCGGGCGTTGCCCAGCAGGTTGACCAGCACCTGCTGGAGCCGGGCCGGGTCCGCCCGCACCAGGGCCGGTTCGTCGGGCAGGTCGAGCCGCCAGGTGTGGCCGAGACCGGCCGCGCGGGCATCGCTGACGGTGTCCACGACGAGCGGTACGAGGTCGGTCGGCCCGAATTCCAGCGGGCGCCCGGCATCCAGGCGGGCGAGCAGCAGCAGGTCCTCGACCAGCAGGGTCATACGGCCGGCCTCGGACTCGATGCGGCCCAGCGCGTGCCGGGTGTCGGGGCCGACCTGCTCGCGTCCCCGGCGGGTGAGCTCGGCGTAGCCGCGGATGGAGGCGAGCGGGGTGCGCAGCTCGTGGCTGGCGTCGGCGACGAACTGCCGTACCCGCGTCTCGCTCTGCTGGCGGGCGTGCAGCGCGCCGTGGACGTGGTTCAGCATGCGGTTGAGCGCGGAGCCGACCCGGCCGACCTCGGTGTGCGGGTCGCACTCGGACTCCGGGACCCGTTCGTCGAGGTTCACCTCGCCCGCGTGCAGCGGGAGTTCGGAGACCCGGGTCGCGGTGGCGGCGACCCGGCGCAGGGGACGGGTGGCGACGCCGACGATGACGGCCCCGGCGAGGGAGGCGGCGACGAGACCGGCGGCGGTGACGCTGGCCTCCACGAGGATCAGGGTGCTGATGGTCTCGGTGACGTCGTCGGTGGGCAGGGCGGCGTAGTAGCCGTCGTGGTACTCGACGCGGTAGTCGCCGAGGCCGGGGATCTCGACGGTGTGCGCCCCGCCGTCCTGGGGGACGGTGGCCAGCGCGGTGCGCTGGGCGTCGTCCAGGGAGACCGCCGTCGTCCCGCTGGGATCCGTGCTCTCGTCGTCCTTCTCGCCGTACTTGGCGTCGACGACGGCACCGTCCCGCGTCTCGGCGACGATCGTGTCGCGCGGCTGCGGTCCGCCGTGCGTGACGAACTCGTCGAGGTCCATCCGCTGCTTCACCCCGCCGCCGGGCCCCCGTTCGCCCGGCGGCCCGAAGCCGGAGACCCGGGCCGCGACCTCGCGCACCTGCCCGTCCAGCTGCTCGTACAGGTGGGAGCGCAGCGCCACCGTCGTCACCGTGCCGATCACCGCGCACACCACCGCGATCAGCGCCACGGACGCGACGACGAGCCGCGTCCGCAGGGTCCGCGGCCGCGGTCGTCGCCGCCGGCTCATGACACCGCGGGCTTGATCAGGTATCCGGCGCCGCGCCGGGTGTGGATCATCGGCTCGCGGCCCGCGTCGATCTTCCGGCGCAGGTAGGAGATGTACAGCTCCACGACGTTGGCCTGGCCGCCGAAGTCGTAGGACCACACGCGGTCCAGGATCTGCGCCTTGCTCAGCACCCGGCGCGGGTTGCGCATGAGGAAGCGCAGCAGTTCGAACTCGGTGGCGGTGAGGTGGATGCCGTCGCCGCCGCGGGTGACCTCGTGGCTGTCCTCGTCGAGGGTCAGGTCGCCGACGACGAGTACGGAGTCGGAGCGCCGGTCGGCGGCACCGGAGCGGCGGATCAGTCCGCGCAGCCGGGCCACGACCTCCTCCAGGCTGAACGGCTTGGTGACGTAGTCGTCGCCGCCCGCGGTCAGGCCGGCGATCCGGTCCTCCACGGCGTCCTTGGCGGTCAGGAAGAGCACCGGCACGTCCGGCAGGTCGCGGCGCAGCCGGCCCAGCACGCTCAGGCCGTCCATGTCGGGCAGCATCATGTCCAGTACGACGGCGTCGGGCCGGAAGTCGCGCGCGGTCCGGACGGCACCGTGGCCGTCACCCGCGCTGCGGATCTGCCAGCCCTCGTAGCGCAGGGCCATGGACAGCAGCTCGGTGATGGACTGCTCGTCGTCCACTACAAGCACCCGGACGGGGCTCCCGTCCGGCCTCAGCAGTTCGGTGCGCCCCTGGGGCGAGGTCGTGGTCATGGCGGACACGATGTCGGGGCGCTCTGAGAAGGCCCTTTCCCCAAGCTGTGATTTCTCTGAGAAACCCACAGGCGCCGTTCGGGCACGCCGTCGGGCCCCCGCCCGGGGGTCCCCTTCAGGCTTCCCCGGTCAGCCCTTCCGCCGTGAGGGTGAGGTGCCTGACCAGCACTTTCACCGCGGTGTCGGCGTCACGGGCGAGCGCCGCCTCCTCCAGCCGGCGGTGCTCCTCGACGCCGTCCCGGCCGGGATTGCGGTGCGTGGACCAGCGTCGGGCCAGTTCGCTCGCCGTCCACAGCCGGTCGAAGGTCTCCAGCAGTACGGGGTTGCCGCAGCCCTCCATCAGGGCGCGGTGGAAGAGCCGGTGCGCCTCGGACCACGCCTCGCTGTAGTACTCGCCCTCGTCCGGTGTGTACGGGGGCGTGCGGGACAGCCGGTGGTGGGCGGCGCGCACCCGGGCCTCCCAGTCGACGTCGCCGCGCTCGACGGACATGCGCAGCAGGACCGGCTCGATGGTGCGGCGGGCCTCCGCGATCTCCTGCCAGCGGCGGTCGGAGTAGGCCGGGACGGCGAAGCCGCGGTTGGGCAGCCGGTCGGCGAGCCCGTCGCCGACCACCCGCACGAGGGCCTCGCGCACCACGGCCAGGCTCACGCCCTGCTCCCTGGCGAGGTCCTGCGGCTTGAGGGCGGCGCCGGGCGCGTGATCGCCGCGCATGATCGCGTCCCGCAGGCGTGCGTAGACCTGCTCGGAGAGCATCCGCTTGCCCGTCGGCGGGGACGACGAGGGAGGCGGCGGGGGCGACGAGGGCGGTGGCGGTGGCGCGGTGGGGCCGGTCTGAGTCATGGGGGCAGCATAGACGATCCCTTGAATAATCGATTATCAGTGTTATGGTCGATTGCAGTGGCCGACACGGCCGCACCTCACAGCACCGGCTCGGCCCGACCCGGCCCGCAGGGGCCCGGCCTGCCCGAAAGGAACGACGCGATGAGCGCCAACAACCCGTTCGCCCGCCTCCCCGAGGCGGTCTCCTTCACCCTCACCAGCACCACCGTCACCGACGGCGCCCGCTGGCCGGACGCCCAGCACTCCTCCGGCGTCCCCGGCGGCAAGGACCTCTCCCCGCAGTTGTCGTGGAGCGGCGCGCCGGAAGGCACCAGGAGCTACGCCGTCACCGTCTACGACCCCGACGCCCCCACCGGGTCCGGCTTCTGGCACTGGGCGGTCGCAGACATCCCCGCCGCCGTCACCGAGCTGCCCGAGGGCGCCGGCGACGACACCGGCTCGGGCCTGCCCGAGGGCGCCTTCCAGCTCCCCAATGACGCCCGCGCCGCCCGCTACATCGGCGCCGCCCCGCCGGCCGGGCACGGTCCGCACCGGTACTTCGTCGTGGTGCACGCCCTCGACGTCGAGTCGATCGGCGTCCCGGCCGACGCCACCCCGGCCGTCCTCGGCTTCACCATGGCCGGGCACATCCTCGGCCGCGCGGTCCTGACCGCCACCGCCGAGACCCGCGCCTGACCCACCCCGTGTCCAGACTCATCGACACCACGGAGATGTACCTCCGCACCGTCCTGGAGCTGGAGGAGGAGGGCGTGGTCCCGTTGCGCGCCCGGATCGCCGAGCACCTGGACCAGAGCGGCCCCACCGTGAGCCAGACCGTCGCCCGCATGGAACGCGACGGACTGCTGCGGATCGCCGCCGACCGGCGCCTGGAGCTGACCGACACGGGCAGGCGGCTGGCCACCCGCGTGATGCGCAAGCACCGGCTCGCGGAGTGCCTGCTCGTCGACGTGATCGGCCTGGAGTGGGAGCAGGTCCACGCCGAGGCCTGCCGCTGGGAGCACGTGATGAGCGAGGCCGTCGAACGCCGCCTGCTGCGGCTGCTGCGGCACCCGACCGAGTCGCCCTACGGCAACCCGATCCCGGGCCTGGAGGAGCTGGGCGGGACGGACGGGGCCGGCCCGCGCCGGCCGCCCGCCGGGAGCACGGTCAGCCTCGGTGACCTGCGCCCCGGGCCGGACGGCGCCGGCGCGGTCGTCCGGCGCATCGGGGAGCCGGTCCAGGCCGACCCCGGCCTGCTGTCCGCCCTGCGGCGGGCCGGGGTGCGGCCGGGCGCGGTGGTGAGCGTCCGGCCCTGGCCCGGCGGCGTGACGGTCGGCAGCGGCGACCCCACCGCCCGGCTCCCGGCACGCAGCGCCGCGCACGTCTTCGTCGCCCCGCTCTGAGCCCGCGCGTCAGCTGCCCTGGTCCTCCCGGATGCCCGGCAGCCCGAACAGCCGGGCCGCGTTGTCGTGGCACACCCCGCGCAGCCACGCGTCCCCCAACTCCAGCCGCTCCAGGGCGTGCAGCTGGTGCAGGTAGGGATAGGGGATGTTGGGGAAGTCGGTGCCGAGCAGCACCCGGTCGCCCAGGTCGGCAAGCCGGGGCAGCGCCCGGCGCGGGAAGGGCGCGAGGCGCTCGCTGAAGTCGGTGAACGCCATGGTCGTGTCCAGCCGCACCTCCCCGTACCGCTCGGCGAGGTCCAGGAAGTCCTCGTACTCGGGCATCCCGAGGTGCGCGACGACCAGCCGCAGCCGCGGGTGGCGTGCCAGGACCCGGGCGATCGGCTCGGGCCCGGTGTGCTTGCCGGGCGCCGGGCCCGAACCGCAGTGGACGACGACCGGGACCCCCGCCTCGGCGAGCACGCCCCACGCCGGGTCGAGCAGCTCGTCGGCCGGGTCGTACGCCCCCACCTGCACATGCGCCTTGAAGACCCGCGCCCCGGCCTCGACGGCCCGGCGGACATACGTCTCGACGCCCGGCTCGGGGAAGAGGGTGGAGGTGTGCAGGCAGTCGGGGGTGCGGCGGGCGAAGTCCACCGCCCAGTCGTTCAGCCACTGGGCCATGCCCGCCTTGTGCGGGTAGAGCATGGCGGTGAAGGCCCGCACCCCGAACGCGCGCAGCAGCTCCGCGCGTTCGTCCTCCTCCTGCCGGTAGGTGATCGGCCACTCGACCCCGCCGGTCAGCGGTCCGAGGGCGTCGAAGTAGGCCCAGACCTTGCGCAGCACCCGCTCGGGCATGAAGTGCGTGTGCACGTCGACCAGCCCGGGCAGCCCGAGCCCCTCCCAGAACCGGCGGACCTGCCCGGCTTCGTGATCACTCATACGCCCACGATGGCGCTCCGCACTCCCCCCGAACAAGAGGACGACGGGGCCGGGCCCTCCGCGAGGCGCGGCACCGCGAGGCGAGGCGAGGTCAGAACAGGCCCTCCTGCACCCCGGCCGCTCGTCTCAACTCACGCACGGGCACCGCGCAGGGCTCGCCCTCCGCCGCCAGCAGCTCCCACCCCGTCATCAGCCGGGTGTCGAGCACGACGACCCCGCGCTCCGTCGCCAGATGCAGATCCGGCCCGGCGGCGGCCACCAGCTCGCCCCCGATCGCCCCGCCCGCCACCAGCTCGGCCACCTCCGCCACGGCGGCAGACCCGCGCTCCGCCCCATCGATCCCGAACACGGCCGCGTGGTCGACGCCATGGAACGGCTCCGGCGTCAGCGCCTCGGGCCAGCCGCCGAGCGCCACCGCCCGCGCGTGCAGCCCGGCGATCTCGGCCGCCCGCTCCGCCGCGGACTCGGGCAGGGCCGCCCGGACGGCGCGCTTGTGGGCGTACGGGATGCGGTCGGGCACGCCCAGCGCGGCCCGCAGCAGCTCCTCGGTCCGGCGCGCGGCCATCAGCGGACCGCACCCCAGCCAGCTGAAGCACACGGCCCCCTGCTCGAGCAGCCGGGCGGACCCCCGTTCGTATGCGGTGATCCCCACCTTGACGAGGCCGGGACCGAACCACGCCAGATAGACCCGGTACGGCCGCGGATCGTCGGCCATGGTGTCGGCGGCCACGGAGTGGGCCCGGTCCAGGCGCGCGCACTCCTCGCACCGCGCCCCCGTGCTCCGCCCCGGCACACCGGCCCGCACCGGACACGCGTTCCCCCGTGCTCCCACACACGTCCGCACACCCCCCTCGGCGACCCCGAAGGCCACCCGCTTCCCCCGCGCCAGCACACTGCGCCGGCCCCCGACCCACGTCAGCACGGGACCGTCCGCCGACCACCGCAGCCCCGCGCACTTCCATGCCTGTGCCATCCCCACCGACAGTAGAGGGCACCACTGACAACGGGCGGGCACTCACTCATGGTGAGCGCCCGCCCGGACGTACCGTATGACCATGGCAGAAAGTGAACCGATGTGCCCCGAGCGCCTGCTCATGGAGCACGTCACCAGCCGCTGGGGCACCCTCGCCCTGATCGCCCTGCTCGACCGCCCCTACCGCTTCGGCGAACTGCGCCGGGAGATCGGCTCGGTCAGCGAGAAGATGCTGACCCAGACCCTGCGGACCCTGGAGCGCGACGGCCTGGTGTACCGGGACGCCAGGCCCGTGATCCCGCCCCGCGTGGACTACTCCCTCACCGAACTCGGCCGCGAGGCCGCCGAACAGGTCCGGGACCTCGCGCGCTGGACGGAGCGCCGGATGACGGCCGTCGAGCGGGCCCGGGGGGCGTACGACACGGCCAAGGCGTGACGCGCCGCCGCCCCCGACGGCGTCACGACTTCAGGACCGCCTTCATGACGCTCTTGGCGATGGGCGCGCCGAGCCCGCCACCGGAGATGTCCTCGCGGGAGATGTCCATGTCGGTCGGGTCGATGAACACGGCCACCGCGACGGAGGACCCGTCGTCCTTCTTGCCGTAGGACACGAACCAGCCGTACGGCACCTCGTCGTCGACGTTGACACCGCGCTGCGCGGTACCGGTCTTGCCGCCGACCGTGATGCCGTCGATCTGGGCGCGGCGGGCGCTGCCCTCCTTGGCGGTGAACTCCATCATCTCCTGGACCTTCTGCGCGGTCTCGGCGGAGACCGCCTCGCTCATCACCGCCGGCTCGGTCTTCTCCAGGGTGTCGAGGTCGGGGCCCTTGACCTCGTCGACGACGTAGGGCTGCATCACCTTTCCGTCGTTGGCGATCCCGGCGGTGACCAGGGCCATCTGCATCGGCGTACTGGTGAGGCTGCCCTGTCCCATGCCGGTGAGCGCGGTGCCGGGCTTGTCGAGGTCCTCGGGGTAGAGGCTCTTGGTGGCGAGCAGGTCGCCGAAGTCGTCGGAGTAGACGTCCTCGTTGAAGCCGAACTTCTCGGCCGTCTCGCGCATCTTGTCCTGCCCCAGCTTGGAGGCGGCGTCGAGGAAGACGTTGTTGCAGGAGTACTGCATCGCGGTCTTCATCGAGGCCTTGTTGCAGACCGCGTCACCGGCCTCGCTGCCGATCTTGTTGCTGGACTGCGGCAGCGGGTACGGGGAGACGGCGTCCGTGCGGGCGTCGACGTCGGTGACGACGTTGTGCTCCAGCGCGGCGGCCGCGGTGAGGATCTTGAACGTGGAGCCCGGCGGGTAGGTCTCCCGCAGCGCGCGGTTGGCCAGCGGCTTGTTCTTCTTCTTGTCCAGCGCGACGAAGCGGTCGGACTCCTTGAAGGTGCTGCCCGCGAACGTGGACGGGTCGTAGGAGGGCGCCGAGACCATCGCCAGCACCTTGCCGGTCTGCGGGTCGAGCGCGACCACGGCCCCCCGGGCGCCCTTAAGGTCGGTCAGCCCGTCCCAGGCGGCCTTCTGCGCCTTCGGGTCGATGGTGGTGACCACCGAGCCGGGCCGCCGCCCCTCACCGCTGACGACGTCGGCGAACCGCTGGAAGGCCAGCCGGTCGTCCTTGCCGGTCAGAATGGAGTCGTAGGTCTTCTCCAGCAGCGTCATGCCCTGCGCCTGCGACGCGTACCCGGTCACCGGCGCGTACATCGGACCGTCGGCGTAAGTGCGCTTGTACTTGAGGTCGGTGCTCTCGGTCTCCTTGGACCCGGTGACGGCCCGGCCGCCGACGACGATGTCACCGCGCGGGGTGGCGAACTGCTCGATCTGCACCCGCCGGTTCTTGGTGTCGGAGGCCAGCTCCGGAGCCCGGACGTACTGCAGCCAGTTCGCGCGGATCAGCAGACCGAGCACCAGCAGCCCGCAGAAGATCGCCACGGCCCTCAGCGGCTTGTTCACCGTGGGCCTCCGTCGAGGCTCGGCCGGTCGGATATCGTCCGGTCGGATATGAAGACTGGTCCTCTCAACATGGGCACACCCTAGACACAGTTGCGGGCCGTACTCACGTCCGGTCGGCCGCCGCCTCGGCCGTGTCGCCCGACTCCCGGGGCCCGTGGCCGTCGAGACCCCCGGCGACAATCCGTCGGAACCTGTCACTCACGCCCCTGGGACACCACCCGTGCCCTGCATAGCGTGCCCGCATGAACCCCGCCGGCCTCCTCCCGTACGTCATGCCGATCGGCATCGGCCTCCTCGTCGTCCTGCTGCTGTCCCTGGTCCCGGACCCGCACCGCCGGCCCCTGAACGCCCTCGGCATCGCCGGGGCCGGGGGCGTCTACTTCTCGGGCGGCGGCCTGGGCGCCTGGGAGCTCCCGTTCGGCGCGCTCATGCTGTACGTCGCCTACCGGGGCCTGACGTCCTGGACGTTCATCGGCATCGGCTGGCTGCTGCACACCGCGTGGGACGTCGTCCACCACCTGAAGGGCAACCCGATCCTGCCCTTCGCCCACGACTCGTCCCTGGGCTGCGCGATCTGCGACCCGGTCATCGCCCTGTGGTGCCTGCGCGGCGGCCCGCCCCTGCGCGAACTGCTCCCGGTCCGTCGTGCTGCCCACGAACGGGTCCTCACGACTGGTTGCAGTCGCGATACCGAAGGATCGCGGTGATCCTGGCAGTGGAGCGTCGCCGGCGCCGCAGCGTCGTGCGTCGGCGACCGTGCCGCAGTACAGGAAGGTGGCGACCATGGCAGCGATACCGAGCGAGACACGGCGAGGGCGTGGCGGGCCGGGCGACAGCGGAGGGCTCAGCGGCGCGTCCGTCTTCGCCGGCGCCGTGATGATGCTCAGCGGGCCGCTCAGCATTCTCATGGGGGCATCCGGCATCGCGAGAGACAACTTGTTCGCCGCCTCCCAGTACGCCTACCGGTTCGACCTGACCGCCTGGGGCTGGATCCACATCGTGGTCGGGCTGGCACTCGTCATCGCCGGCATGGGAGTCGTGACGAACAAGAGCTGGGGGCGCGGGGCCGGTGCGGCGGTGGCGGGCATCAGCCTGATCACCCAGTTCATGTTCGTCCCCTATTACCCACTGTGGGCCATCCCCGTGATGGCACTCGACCTCTTCATCATCTTTGCCCTCACCAGGTTCCAGGTCCGAACCGACGGCGGTGGCTGAAGGCGGATCGCGTCTGTGTGCCGTACTTCGCTGCTGTACGGCGATGAAACGACGGCCGTGAAACGACGGCCGTGAAACGCCAAAGGCCCCGGATTGCTCCGGGGCCTTCAACCTGTGTGCACTCGGCAGGATTCGAACCTGCAACCTTCTGATCCGTAGTCAGATGCTCTATCCGTTAAGCTACGAGTGCTTGTCTTGTTCAGTTTTACCGCCGCTCCCGTTCCTTCCGGCCCGTTCGCGGCGACAGGAAGAACATTACATGACTGCCGCCGTCATGTGAAATCCATTGGCCGCACCCCTTGTGACCTGGGCAAACACCTGTCTGGGCGGGCCGTCGGCAAACGCGGAAGCCCCGGCCGTGCGGGCCGGGGCTTCCGTGATCGTGCGGAGGCGGAGGGATTTGAACCCTCGATGGGGTGTAAGCCCCAAACCGCATTAGCAGTGCGGCGCCATAGACCGGACTAGGCGACGCCTCCAGACAACATCACCACCTCGCGTGCGAGCGCGAGTGGCGCGTGCCGATGATGACACAGTTGAGCGCGCTGTCACCAATCGGCCCCTACGGTACTAGGCGGGCGGGCCGCAGAGCAAAGCCCTTACGGCGTAGTCCGCGGCCCGTCGCGCAACGTCCGGGCGGCCCGCGCGTTGGTCAGGTCATGTTCCAGGTCACCCGCACCCCCGCCGCCCGCCTCCTCGGCGCCGCCGCCCTGTCGGCAGCCGCCCTCGCCTCCGTCTGCGCCGTGCCCTCGGCCGCGGCCGCCGGTCCCGGCGCTCCGGACGGCGACCACCTCACGGTCACCGTCCGCGACGCCGGCCCGGGCATGGACGGCACCTACGAGCTGTACTGCCACCCCGCCGCCGGCGACCATCCCGACGCGGCGGGCGCCTGCGCCGTCGTCGACGGCGACACCCGGTGGGGGCAGGAGGTCTTCGCGCCGGTGCCCGAGGGCAGCGCCTGCACCATGCAGTACGGCGGCCCCGCCACCGCGCACGTCACCGGCACCTGGGCCGGGCGCCCCGTCGACGCGACGTACGACCGCCGCGACGGCTGCGAGATCTCCCGCTGGGACCGCATGGTGCCGCTGCTGCCCGACCTCGGAAACCAGGCCCGGCCCTAGGGGACGGACGACGGCACGGGCTCGGCCCGACGGTCACCGGTCACACGTTCTACGTCACTTCCTCGTGCGACCTCCGTCCCATCCCACGCCGCCCGGCGGGCCCCAACCCTTAGACTCCCTCGCGTGACACGCTGCGGGCCGATTGGCAAGATGGCCCAGGCGGTCGGCAAGTGCGGTAACAGGAGGGAAGCGTCTCGTGAGCAGCAGGCCATCCCGAGGCGCTGCTCGCCTCGCAGCCATACTGGACGCGCTGCCGGACGCGTTGGTCCTGGTCAACGCCAACGGCACCGTGGTCAACGCGAACACCATCGCGCTGGAGGCGTTCGAGACGCCGGGCACCGCGCTGGTCGGGCGCGGGCTGCTCGACCTGCTGCCGCAGTTCGACTCGCGGCTCATCCCCGGCTCCATGCGGCGCCCCGACCACATCGATCCGCGGGCTCGCACCAAGCCGACGCGGATGGTCGCGCGGCGCACCGACGGCTCCGAGTTCCCCGTCGAGGTCACCAGCGCCAACCTGGAGACCGGCCAGCAGGCCTACGACACCTACGGCTACACCGGCGACGAGCTGCTGATGCTGGTCGTCCGCGACCTCTCCGGCACCGTCGACACCGAGGCCGAGCTGGCCCGTTCACAGCGGCAGACCGAGATGATCCTGCGGGCCGCCTCCGAGGGCGTCGTGGGCACCGACACCGACGGGCGGATCGTCCTCGTCAACCCGGCCGCCGCCCAGATCCTGGGCTACCGCGCCGGTGAACTGGGCGGCCGGGAGCTGCACACCCTCGTCCTGCACTCGCGCGCCGACGGCTCGCCCTTCCCGTACGACGAGTCCCCGCTCGCCGACACCCTGCGCTCCGGACGCAAGCACCGGGTGCGCGGGCAGGTGGTGTTCGCCAAGAGCGGGGACCAGCTGCCGGTCGACCTGACGACCGCGCCCGTGCGCGACGGCGACCAGCTCGTCGGCGCCGTGATGACCTTCACCGACCGGCGCCCCTACGACGCCCTCGTCAAGGAGCACGAGGAGGCGGAGCGGCGGCACGCCGAGGAACTGGAGCGGCTCGCCGAGGAGCACGCCGCCGAGCTGACCGCGCTGCGGCAGCGGCACGTCGCCGAGCTGGAGGAGCTCCAGGAGAAGCACGCGGAGGAGATCGCCGCGGACGCCGACCGCTACGCCGCCCTCGGTGAGCGGGAGAAGGACCGGTACGAGGCGATCGCCGGACGGCACGAGCAGCTGCTCACCCTCCTCGGCGACTCCCTGCGCGGCCCCCTGGACGAACTGCGCCGGGAGCTGGCCGCGCTGGCGTCGGACGACGCCGGCCAGTTGTGGCCCGAGGCCAACCAGGTGCTGCACCACCTGTCGGCCGGCTACTCGCGCATCACCACCCTCATCGACAACGTCCTCGGCTACCAGCGCCTCGACGTCGGCACCGAACAGGTCGCCCGTACGAAGGTGATGCTCGACGCCGTCGTCGCCGCGGGTGTCGACGGGGCCGTGGAGCTGATCGGGCCGGGGCGGGTCCAGTTCGCCGTGCACGCGCCGCCGATCGAGGCCGAGGTCGACGCCCGGCTGCTGGCCACCGCGCTCGCGCACCTCGTCGCGGACGTCGCGGGCGTCGACGCCACCGGCAACTCGCCCGTGTCGGCGACGGGCGGGTACCTGGACAACACCGTCGTGGTCGCGGCGGCGCAGCGCGGCGAGGTCGTGCGCATCGAGGTGCGCGGGCCGTACGCCGGGGGAGACCCGGTGCACGAGCCGATCGTCCGCGGGATCGTGCGGGCGCACGGCGGCGTACTTCAGACACACGAGGTGCCGGGCATGAGCGGCAGCGCGTACGTGCTCGAGGTGCCGATCGGGGGCGGGGCGGGTGCCGTCGCGGTCCCGGGCACCGAGCTCGCCCAGCTCGCGCCCGCCGCACCGGACGCCCAGGCCGGCGCGGCCGGTGTCGCGGGCGCGGAGACCGCGGTGGCCGTACGCGAGCCGGCTCCCGGGGGCGGGCGGCGGCGGGCGCGCCGTGCCTCCGTCGACGCGTTCCTGGAGAGCGGGGTCCCCGGGGCGCCGGGCGAGGGCGGTACCGGGCCCGAGGCGGAGAACGCCGCACCGACCGGGCGGCGCAGGCGACGTGCGGCCCAGGCCGGGAGCGAGGCGGGCGCCGGGGCAGGGACTCCGCAGCCGGGGCAGGGCGATCCGTCGGCTCCGCTGCCCGTGCCGGCGCAGTCCGGCCCCGCGCAGGCAGGGCCCGGCGAAGGCGCCGGGGCCGGTGGTACCGGGCGCCGGCGCGGACGGCCCGCGGAGGGTGCGGGCGCCGAGGTCACCGGAGTGCCCCAGGGGGAGCCCGGCGGGGTGTCCGAGGGTGCCGTCGTCATGGCCGGCGAACACGGTGGCGGGGCCGCCGCGTCCAACACCGGTCTGGGCGGGACCGTACCGCCGCAGGGCGTGCCCGCGCCCAGCGGACGCCGGGGCGGGCAGGACGGCGGCGAGCAGCACGCGCTGCCCCCGGCGCTGCCCGTGCAGGCCGGCGAGTCGGACCCCGCGGACGCGGACCGGCCGACGGGGCGCCGACGCCGTGCCCTGGCCTCGGCCAACGAGCGCGCCGCGGCGCAGGAGGCGGCTCCGCGCCAGGTGTTCGCCCTGCCGCCCGCCGAGGTCGACCGTCCGTCCGACGAGGCGGCGGAGGCGACGGCACTCGGTCACGCGCAGGGACAGGTCCAGGCACCGGTACAGGCACCCGTCCTGGGACAGGGACAGGTCCAGGCGCAGGCGCAGGTCCAGGCGCAGGGGCAAGTCCAGGCGCAGGCACAGGTCCAGGCACAGGCACAGACGCACGGTCAGGCACAGGGGCAAGGAGAACCCGGTCGGGTCCAGCTGCCCGGTCCCACCGCTCCCGGTGACGCCCGGACCGACGAGGGCCGGCACGACGCCGTACCGCACGACCAGGCGGCGGACCACACGCCGCCGCAGCCCCACCCGGCCGAGGCGCCCACGGGACGCCGCCGCCGCGCCGGAGCCGCCCGCGCGGCCGACGAACCGGCGCCGGTTCCGACGCAGAGCGCGCCCGCGCAGAGCATCCCGGTGCAAGGTGCGCCGCCGGTGCACGGAGCGCCGCCGGTGCACGGTGCGCCGCCGGTGCACGGAGCCCCCGCGCCCGCCCCGGGCGCCGCCCGCGACGAGGCGCGGGCACCCCGGACCGCCGAGCCCGGCGCCGACGCCGCCCGCCCCGGCACCGCGGCCCCCGCGGCCGTCGGTCGACCCGCCCCCGCGGCGCAGCCGTGGCCGGCCGCCGGGGACACCCAGGGTGCGGGCACCCCCGTACCGCCGGGCACCCCCGCGCCTGCGGCCCCGGCGGCCCCTTCCGTCCCGGCCGCCCCGGCCGCCCCTGCCGCCCCGCAGGGCGTTCCCGCTTCCACGCCGAGCCGGGGTACGCCGCTGCCGCCCGAGAACGCGCCCGCTCCGCGCGCGGCGCAGCCGCTGCCCGCCGAGGCGTCGGCGCCCGTCGACCCCAACTCGACGCAGGGACGGGCGATCAGCGTGCGGACCCTGGGCCAGGGGCTGCCGTTCAACCGGCAGGCGGTCCAGGTGCAGCAGCCGTCGGCCACCCCCGCCCCGCACCAGCCGGGCGGCGGCGGCCGGCGCCGCAAGCTGGGCACGCCGCCCGACCCGGCCGTGCCCCGCGCGGAGCAGCCGGCCCGCCCGCACCCGCCCGCCGAGCAGCCGCCGAGCACGCCGCCCCGCACCGCGCAGCCGCCCACCGGGCAGCCGAAGCAGCAGGTTCCGCCGCAGTCCCAGGAGCAGCCGTCCCTGGCCGGCGGTCAAGGACGGCTCGCGCCCGTCACCGAGGGTGCCGGACGGTCGTACGCCATAGGGGCGCCGGACCGGAACGCCGCCGAGGGGCCGGAGCCGCTGGACGGGCCCGGCGGGGCCGTCGAGGTGGCCGACCCGCCGCGTCCGCAGCCGATGGACGACGAGCTGCCGCCGGAGCCGCTGGACAATCCGCGCCGGCTGCTCGTGTGGCCCGCGCCGGACGTCTCCACGCAGCAGGCGCTCAGCGACCGCGGCTACCGGCCGGTGATCGTGCACTCGCGCGAGGAGGTCGACGCGCAGATCGCGGCGTTCCCGGCCGCCCTGTTCGTGGACCCGCTGACCGGGCCGATCACCCGTACGGCGCTCCAGTCGCTGCGGCAGGCGGCGGTGGCGGCCGAGGTGCCGGTGCTGGTCACGGCCGGACTCGGACAGGCCTCGCGGGACGCCGCCTACGGTGCCGATCCGGCCGTCCTGCTGAAGGCGCTCGCGCCCCGCGACAGCGAGCAGCACCCGCCGCGCGTGCTGCTGATCGAGGAGCACGCGGAGATCGCGCTGGCGCTGACCTCGACGCTGGAGCGGCGCGGGATGCAGGTGGCACGGGCGGCGAGCGACGCCGACGCGGTGACGCTGGCCGGGCAGTTCCGGCCGAACCTGGTCGTGATGGACCTGATGCGGGTGCAGCGGGGTCAGCAGGGGTCCGCCGGGATCGTCGACTGGCTGCGTGCCAACGGGCAGCTCAACCGCACCCCGCTGGTCGTCTACACCGCCGCCGTCGACCAGGACGACCTGCCGCGGCTGGCCTCGGGCGAGACGGTGCTGTTCCTGGCGGAGCGTTCCACCAGCGGTGAGGTGCAGTCCCGGATCGTCGAGCTGCTCTCGCGGATCGGGACCAACTGACGTCCGGTGTCCGCGGCGGCACCGGCCGACGACGCCCTCCGGGTCAGCGGTCGACGATCCGCCGGGCCGCCTGCTTGATCGAGTCGCGCAACCGGTCGGCGTCGCCGTCCCCGCCGCCGACCAGGATGCGTTTCATCTGCGGCACGACGACCGCCCAGTTCGCCATGGCGACCAGCAGGAACAGAAGGTCCGGCGCCGGGATGGCGTCGGTGATCACGCCGCGCTCCTGGCCGTCCCGCACGGCGGCGACCTTGCGGGCGTAGTGCGCCTGGCGTTCCGCCTCGTGGGGCAGCTCGGCGGTGCCGTACTCCATGCCCTCCCAGAAGAGCAGGCGCAGCAGCTCGGGGTGGGCGGCGTGGTAGTCCAGCAGTCGGTCTATCCAGCCCTCGATGTCGTCCGGGTCGACGGGGACGGAGATCGCGAGGTCGAGCATCTTCTTCTCGAGGACGGACGCGAACAGCTCGCCCTTGTTGCCGTAGTAGGCGTAGATCAGCTGCTTGTTGGCCTTTGCCTCGGCCGCGATGCGGTCGATGCGCGCGCCGGCGATGCCGTGGCGGGCGAACTCCGCCACCGCCGCCTCGAAGATCCGGGCCTTGGTGGCCTCGGGGTCCCTTGCTGCCATGGGGCAAGGGTAGCGGGGCGGGGAGGTAACCAACTGTTTGGTTGACAGGCTTGGGGAATGGGGGCCAGACTCCCGGAGTTACTCCCAACCAACCAGTTAGTTACTTGTGTGCGTCGCTCGAAGGGGTCGCTCCGCTCATGCCGTCATCGCCGTCCGCTTCCGCAACCACCCCGCAGGCCGGGCTCGAACCCGGTCCCGTGCATCCGCCCGCGCGCACGGCGCCCGGGACCGGCCCGTCCGGGGCCGCCGCCCGCCTCTTCCTCCCCCTGATCGCGCTGTGCACCGCCGTGACGGCCGCCAACATCTACCTCGCGGCGCCGCTGCTCCCCCTCATCGCGCACGACATGGGCTCCACCCCGTCGGCGGTCGCCTGGCTCGCCTCGGTCGCGCAGCTGGGCTATGCGGCCGGCCTGCTCTTCTTCGCCCCGCTCGGGGACAGCGTGAACCGGCGCCGGCTGGTCGCCGGCCTCTCGCTGGTCGCCACGGCCGCCCTGCTCGCCGCCGCCGCGTCGGCCGGGACCGGCGCACTCGCGGGCGCCGTCCTGGTCGCCTCGGCCGCGACCGTCGTACCGCAGCTGCTCGTCCCGCTGGTCGCCGAGCGCGCCCCCGCCGACCGCCGGGCCCGGCACGTCGCCGCCGTCATCGCGGGCCTGTTCACCGGCGTCGTCGCGGCCCGGGTGCTCGGCGGTCTCGCCGGGCAGGCCTTCGGCTGGCGCGCGGTGTTCGTGGGCGCCGCCGTCCTGACCGCCGTACTGGGGCTGGCGACCGCGTACATCCTGCCCGTGGAGCGGCGGCAGCGGCGGGGCCCGCTGTTCGCGGGGCTCGTCGCGATACCCGGCCTGGTGCGCCGCTCGCCCGACCTGTGGCGGGCGTGCGTGCGACAGGCGGGGATGTACGGCGCCTGGAGCGCCCTGTGGACCTCGCTCGCGCTGCTGCTCACGGAGGACGAGGGGTACGGCATGACCACCGCCGCGGCCGGGCTGTTCGGCCTGTTCGGGCTGGCGGCGAGTGTCGTCGCGCCGCTCGCCGGCGGCCTGGTCGACCGGTTCGGCGCCGCGAAGGTCGTACGGTCCGCGTACGGGCTGGCCGCCCTTTCGGTACCGCTGTTCTGGCTGGGCGGCCAGGCGATGGCGGCCCTGTGCGCGGCGGCCGTCCTGGTGCACGCCGCCCTGGTCGCCTCCCACGTCGCCAACCAGACGCTGGCCCTGACCACCACCTCGGCACCGGCCACCGCCAACACGGCGTACGTCGTCGCCGGTTTCGCGGGCGGCGCGCTGGCCTCGGCCCTCGCGGGGCCCGCCTTCGGCCACTGGGGCTGGGGCGGCGTGTGCGCGGTGGCGGGGGCCTGGCTGGTGCTGGGGTGGACGGCCACGGCCGTACGCCGGGCGCGGTGAGACGCACCGCCACGGCTGTACGCCGGGTGCGGTGAGGCGCCCCGCGCCGGCCGTACGCCCGGTGCCGGGGGGGCGGCCACGGCCGTACGCCCCGGTGCGGGGCGGAGCTACGACCGCACGCCGGTGCGAGGCGGCAGCCACGGCCGTACGCCCGGTGCGGTGAGGCCTCAGGGGGCGCCGGGAGGGATGGAGGCCGTGACGCCCGCCGCCCGGCATCGTCGAGGGGCGGGCATCGTCGGGGGGCGGGCTTCGTCGGGTTCGCCCCGGTCAGAGCCGGGTGACGTCGAGACCGCCGTCGGCGTACTGCCGGCGCAGCACCTTCTTGTCGAACTTGCCGACACTCGTCTTCGGCACCGTCTCGATGACCGTCCAGCGCTCCGGGAGCTGCCACTTGGCGATCTTGCCGTCCTCGGCGAGGAAGGTGCGCAGGGCGGCGAAGTCGACGCCGGCCCCCTCCCTGAGGACGACGGTGGCCAGCGGACGCTCGCCCCACTTGTCGTCCGGAACGGCGACGACGGCGGCCTCGGCGACGTCCGGGTGGGACATGAGCGCGTTCTCCAGCTCCACGGAGGAGATCCACTCGCCGCCGGACTTGATGACGTCCTTGGCCCGGTCGGTGAGGGTGAGGAAGCCGTCGGGGGAGATCGTGCCGACGTCGCCCGTCTTCAGCCAGCCGTCCTCGCTGAACTTGTCCTCGGGACGCAGCGGCTCGACGCCGGGACCGTTGTAGTAGGCACCGGCGATCCAGTTGCCGCGCACCTCCAGCTCACCGGCGGACTCGCCGTCCCAGGGCAGGCGCTCGCCGCCGGGACCGGTGAGGCGGGCCTCGACGCCGGCCGGGAAACGGCCCTGGGTGAGGCGGTAGGCGAACTCGTCCGGCGTCCCGACGGCGTGGGCCGGCGGCCGGGCGACCGTGCCGAGCGGTGAGGTCTCCGTCATGCCCCAGGCGTGGCAGACCCGCATGCCGAGCGCGTCGAACGCCTCCATCAGCGAGGGGGGACAGGCCGAGCCGCCGATGGTGACCTGGGTGAGGGAGGAGACGTCGCGGGGCTTGGCGGTCAGCTCGGCGAGCAGGCCCTGCCAGATGGTGGGGACGGCGGCGGCGTGCGTCGGCCGCTCCCCCTCGATCATCGCGGCGAGGGGCGCGGGCTGAAGGAAGCGGTCCGGCATCAGCATGTTCACGCCGGTCATGAAGGTGGCGTGCGGCAGTCCCCAGGCGTTGACGTGGAACTGCGGGACCACGACCAGTGAGGTGTCCTGGTCGGTCAGGCCCATCGACTGGGTCATGTTGACCTGCATGGAGTGCAGGTAGACGGAGCGGTGGCTGTAGACCACGCCCTTGGGGTCGCCGGTGGTGCCGGAGGTGTAGCACATGGCGGCCGCGGCCCGCTCGTCCAGCTCGGGCCAGTCGTAGGACGTCGGCTTCCCGGCGATCAGGTCCTCGTACTCGTGCACCCGGACGGACGCCTCGGCCAGCAGGGAGCGGTCGCCCGGCCCGCTCACGACGACGTGCTCGACCGTCTTGAGGTGCGGCAGCAGCGGGGCGAGCAGCGGCAGCAGCGATCCGTTGGCGATCACCACCCGGTCGGCGGCGTGGTTCACGATCCAGGCCAGCTGCTCGGGCGGGAGGCGGAGGTTGAGGGTGTGGAGGACCGCGCCCATGGAGGGGATCGCGAAGTAGGCCTCGACGTGCTCGGCGTTGTTCCACATCAGGGTCGCCACGCGTTCGTCGTCGCCGACGGCGAGGTCCTCGCGCAGTGCGTGCGCCAGCTGGGCGGCGCGGGCGCCGATCTCGGCGAAGGAGCGGCGGTGCGGCTCGTCCTCACCGGTCCAGGTGGTCACCTGCGAGCTGCCGTGGATGGTCGACCCGTGGGTCAGGATCCTCGATATCAGCAGCGGTACGTCCTGCATCGTGCTCAGCACGGTGTCCTCCCGGGGCGACATTGCCTACGCGGCGGTAAGGGTTGCGCTGATTCTGCGCACATACCGCGCGGTATGTCACTACTCCCGGGTGATCGATCAGTGGGCGGGTCCGCCCGCGCGACCCGACCGGGGGTTCACGTACCGGCTCATTACCGGACGAACCCCAGCTCAGGATCCTCGCGGAGCTTGCCGAGGGCCCGGGAGACCGCCGACTTCACGGTGCCCACGGAAACTCCGAGCACTTCGGCCGTCTGGGCCTCGCTGAGGTCCTCGTAGTACCTGAGGACGACCATCGCGCGCTGCCGCGCGGGCAGCTTCATGATCGCCCGCCACATCGCGTCGTGCAGGGCCTGCCGCTCGGCCGGGTCGTCACCGCCGGGCACCGGCTCGGGTTCGGGCAGCTCGTCGCAGGCGAACTCGTCGACCTTGCGCTTGCGCCACTGCGAAGTCCGGGTGTTCAGCAGCGCCCGGCGCACATAGCCGTCCAGGGCGCGGTGGTCCTCGATGCGCTCCCAGGCCACGTACGTCTTGGTGAGCGCGGTCTGGAGCAGGTCCTCCGCGTCACTCGGGTTCGCGGTGAGCGACCGGGCGGTACGCAGCAACACCGGCTGGCGGGCCTTCACGTAGGACGAGAACGACGGGTACGGAAAGGTCTGCGTCCGTGCGGTGGCCGTGGCCGGCGCGGCGGCCCTCGCCGTGGCCGGCGCCATGGCTGTGGCGGCGTTCGAAGCGCTGGTGCAGACGGGTGTGGTCATGTCTCAACGCTATGAGCGAGGGGGTGCCCGGCGGATCGGCCGCAGGTCCCGAAGCAGAGTCCGCCTCAGGTTGTAGGGGTGGTGGTGGCCCCACCTCCTGTAGGTGGAGTGGGGGAGGAGAGGTACTGCGGGATGACCCCTGCGGGTCTCCGCGAGACCGGGCCCTTCCGGTGCCGGAGCACCGCCGCCCGGAAACGGCCGGACGACGATACCGAAGCACCACCACCCGAAAACGGCCGGACGACAGTACCGAAGCACCCGCCACCCGAAAACGGCCGGGCGACGGTACCGAAGTACCGCCGCCCGGACGCACTGCGACCCCATGAAGCAATCCCGCACAAGGAACCGAGGGGCCGGCCGCGGCAGCGCACCCGCGCCGGCCCCTCAGCTCACCACCACAGCGGCGAGAAGGTGACGGCCACGTTGTCGTTGCCCTGGTTGATCGACGTGAAGGCGGAGCCGTCCACCTGCGCGGTGTTGCTCTGGTTCGAGGCCCCCGAGCCGACGGCCTGCTGCTGCGTGGTGGACGAGTTGCCGTTGTTGTCGTCGCCGACACCGCTGCCGAGGATGCCGGCGTTGGCGCTGGCGGCGGTCGCGCTCGATCCGTCGTCCGCGAAGGCGC
Organism: Streptomyces sp. CS113; assembly: GCF_002188365.1. NCBI lineage: Bacteria > Bacillati > Actinomycetota > Actinomycetes > Kitasatosporales > Streptomycetaceae > Streptomyces > Streptomyces sp. CS113. Next base: position 4,493,420 of record NZ_KZ195574.1, on the reverse strand, counting down.
CGTTGTCCGCCGTCGCCACCCCGCCGAAGAGCGCGGCGGCGAGCGGAAGGGCGACGACGGCGGCGACGACACGGGCGGTACGGATGCTTGCCATGTTGTTCCTCCAGAACAAGTGCGCACCGGCTTCCAGCCGACAACGCGAGAAGTATGTGAACTAGGGCTTATGCCAAGGCAGTTGGCCGACCGCCTCGACGCTGTGCACGACGTCGCGTGATCAGAATTGCCCACCGAATCCCCGGCGAACCACCCCGGAAGCCCTGATTCGCCCTCAAGCGTGAGGACAAGTCGATAAACCCCTTTGCTGCCCTTCCGCCCCACCACGGGACAGCACGGACGACTCCCCCTCAAGCCCCGCAAGGGGTGAAGCGTTCCGCCACTTTTTCCCGCCGCCCCCGCCTCCCCGGCGTGTCGCACCCCCGCCCTTCCCTTTCTCGAACATACGTACGAACATAGACCCATGGCCACCACCGACCGGCAGGCCACGACGCTGGCCCTCGCACACGCCCTGTCAGCCGCGGAACGCGGGCTGGCCGTCATCCCGCTGGCCCGGACCAAGCTCCCCGCCCTGCGCTCCCCCCACCGCGACGCCCCGACGGCGGAGCCGTTCACCTGCCACGGCGAGTGCGGCCGCTTCGGCCACGGCGTCCACGACGCCTCCACCGACCCGGCCCGCGTCCGCGCGCTCTTCGCCGCCGCGCCCTGGGCCACCGGCTACGGCATCGCCTGCGGCCTGCCGCCGCACCACCTGATCGGCATCGACCTGGACACGAAGCCGGAGACGGACTCCTCGGCCGCCCTGCGCGAACTGGCCCTGCGCCACCTGTTCACGATCCCGCCCACGGTCGTCGTCCTGACCCCGAGCGGAGGCCGCCACCTCTGGCTGACCGGCCCGCCCGACCACGTCGTCCCCAACTCGGCCGGCCGCCTCGCCCCCGGGATCGACGTCCGGGGCGCCGGCGGCTACCTGGTCGGCCCCGGCTCCCGCACCCGGCACGGCGCCTACACCACCGCCAACGGCACGGCCCACCTAGCCCCGGCCCCTTGCCCGCCCGCCCTCCTGCGCCTGCTGCTGCCGCCCCCCGTGCGGCGTGCGAGGGCCGGAACGACGGGCGGCGACGGCCGGGGCCTGGTCCAGTTCGTCCTCGCTGCGCACCGCGGCCAGCGCAACACCCGCCTCTTCTGGGCGGCCTGCCGCGCCTACGAGAACGGCATCGCCGCGGCCCTGCTGCCCGCCCTGCTGGACGCCGCCCGGACCACCGGCCTGACCGAACGCGAGGCCCGCGCGACGATCGCGTCGGCGGCCCGCATGACCGGCGGACACCCCGCATGACCGGCTGGCGAACGCCCCGAGTGACCGGCCGGGCGGCGCCCCGCACGACCGAACGGCGAACACCCCGCGTGACCGAGCGGCAGGCGCACCGCAGGCCGGGCCGACGCCCCCACGCGACCGCCCGACGCCCCAGATGACCGGCCAACGCTCCACGTCACCGCCTCCCCCTCTCTCCTTTCCCCTCCCTCCCCGGCCACCTGGGTGCCTGCCCCACCCGGCACGAAACCGAAAGACGCCGATGCACGACCGTCCCAGAGTGCCGACACTGTCGCTGACCCGGATCGTCCTGACCTGCGGCCGCAACGTCGACCTGACCGAACTTCGCCTGACCCCGACCTACGACGCGATGTCGGAGAGCTACCCGTGCCGCCCCGTCAACGACCTGCGCATCCGGGCCCTCCTGCACACCGCCGCCCGGATGTCCCCCACCGTGCCGGTCCACCTGATCCCGCCGCCGCGCGCATACCCGGACCAGTACGCGGGCGCGTTCGGCCCGGTCGAGACACTGCCGCGCGTCGCCTGCGTCGGCCGTTTCTCCTCGATGCCGCTGACCCCCGCCAACGACCCCGTCGCCTACCGCTCCGGCCTGACCGTCATCTGGTTCCAGCCGACGACCCGGATCCCGGACCCGTACGACACGGACCCCGCCCTGCTCGACGTCGACTGGGCGGCCCTGGCCCTGGACTACGAACTGCGGGACCCGTCAGCCGGGCCCCACAATCCGTCAGCCAGGCCCCGGAACCCGCCCGCCGGATGCTAGGAGCCGGGCCGCCCGGCCCCCGTTCCGCTCTCGTCCTTCCGCCACGCCCGGACACCGAGTTCACCGGTGGTGCCGAGGTCGAGGTGCGGCGCGACCATCACGGGGTCGGAACCGGCCTCGGCCCGGACCCTGACGTAGGGCACGGTCACCGCCTCGCCGAACTCGGTGGTGTTGCGCCACGCCAGCCCCGACACGGCGGCCTCGCCGGGCCGCAGCGTCACCGGCCGGGGCGCCCCGCCGTCCCCGCCCGCCATCGGGATGCCCTCGGTACCGCGCAGGATCTCGACCCCGTCCACCGCCTGGTGCTCCGCATCGAGCAACTGCAGTACGGGATACCCCTCCAGGGAGTACGTGCGGCTCCCGCAGTTCTCCAGGTGGAGGCCCACGACACGCAGCCCCATGGCCGCGTCACCCTGGTCGGCGGTCAGCCGCAGCCCGGACGCCGGACACGTACCGGCGGGCACCGGAGCCTCGTCGGAGGGCACCCGCTCCACGTCGAGAATCCGCACCCGCCCGGCGTCGACGGCCCCGCCGCCCGCGTACGTCCCGGGCTCGAGAGTCCGCCGCACGGTCTTCCCCGCCCCCACGGACGCGACCCTCTCCTCGACGTTGGACATCGCCCGGCCCTGCTCGTCCATCAGGGAGAAGGTGATGGTGTACGTGAACGGCTCGGACTCCGGGTTGGTCACGTCGTACTGGACGACACACGGCCCCGCCGATGCCCCGAACCCCGGCAGGCTGTCCGCCGTGACCGACACCCCGGGCCGCTCACTCGCCCGCCCGCTGGGCGACGCGCTTTCCCGGGCCCCGGCCCGCTCCACCACCCCGACGACCCGAACCCCGTCCCGCTCGGCACCGCTGCCGGCGGTGCCGCCGGAAACCCCGCCACCGGTGGGAGCGCCCGCACAAGGCCCCTTCGTCTCCTCATCGCCGCCCGCCTCCGAGGCGGCGGTCTGCGTCCCGCAGCCACCCAGCACGAGACCGGCCACAAGAGCACTGGATACCGCCAACGACAAGCGGAACGGGGGGATTCGCATCGCCCCACCCCACCAGCCCCACCCCATTCCGACCGTGGCGGAAGCCACACCTCCGGTCACAGCCCTGTCACAGCCGGAACGACGAAACCGTTCTGCGACCACCGACCACCGACCACCAGGCAACGCCTGGTCAGCCGACCATTGCACCGCGCGATCGTTCAAGAGAACAAGGCACCCACCACGAGCGCGCCGTAGTGCAGGCACTGGTGCCATCGCTTGCAGTAGCGCTTCGCCCGCCACATCGAACGGCCAGGGCCGGCCCGTCGAGACGGCGGACATCGTGGTGCCCACCGCGCACTACGAGATCTTGTACGGGATTCCGATCAGCCGCGCGTAGGTGACGGCGTGGCCGGTAGGTCGCTCACGCGGTAGACCGCCGTCACTCACCCGGGCGAGTTCTGACCCGCGCCACCAGGCAACGAGCGTTGAAGCCCCGCATGCTGATGGAGCCCCCACGTACCTTGCGGACGGACGAGCGCCCGCTCTCCCCTGGCACGGTCCGACAACGCGACCGAAGAACGGAGCCCGACTCATGCAAGCAACTGTCGGCGACAGAATCCGAATGCGCAGCCAGTCGGGCGCCTCAGCGGACGGTGAGATCGCGAGGTGAAAGGGCAGAACGGCGAACCGCCGTACCTGGTGATGTTCGATGACGGTCACCAAAGCCTGATTTACCCCGGGCCCAACTCCGACTGGGAAATCAACCCCGAGGCTTAAAGATCGACCGGGCACGCCCCAGGCGGCAGGCCCCTCAGAGCATGCCCCAGCCGTGCCCCTTCCGTGCCCGAACGGCCGGGAAGTCGCGGGGAACGGCGGGGTTCGGCGGGTAGCGCGTACGGCGACGGCCCCTGACCGTCGTACCTGGTCAGGGGCCGTCAACACCTGCGGTGGGTGTGGGATTTGAACCCACGGTGACTCGCGCCACGACGGTTTTCAAGACCGTTCCCTTAGGCCGCTCGGGCAACCCACCCCCGCGCCGTCCCGCCTGGGGCGGAGCGGGTACAGCCTACCGGCCCCGTCCGGCGGGCGGGGGTCACGTGGGGTGTGGAGGGCGGGCCGCGGCCCAGGCGGCCTCGATCATCGGGAAGATCTCGTCTAGGGCGGCCTCGGGATCGGGGGACTCGCGGGACAGGGAGTAGGCGTCGATCACGAACCTCGCGAGGGTGCGGGCGACGGTTTCGCTCCGGGTCAGGGCGGGGTCGGCGGCGATGGCCGTGGCCAGGGCTTCCGCGTGGCGCAGGCGGACCGACTCGTCGTACTTCCGCAGGGCGGGAGACCCGTCGATCATGCGCCAGATCGGGGCGGCGCTGTCCGCGGTGCAGTGCCGGACCAGGGCCAGGACCTCGCGGCGCAGCGCGGGGATGAGCGGCTCGTGCGGGGCGCGGTCGGTGACCGCGCGCGTGAGGCGGTGCTCGAAGTCCTCGTCCTGCTCGAAGACCAGGGCCTCTTTCGAGGCGAAGTGGGAGAAGAGCGTGGTGACGGCCACGTCGGCCTCGGCGGCCACGTCACGGATGCCCACCGCGTCGTATCCGCGTTCCAGGAAGAGCCGCAGCGCGGTGTCGGCGATCTTCTGGCGGGTCGCGGCCTTCTTGCGCTCACGGCGACCCGACTGCTGCACGGTCATGAGCCGCAGGCTAGCAGGTACAAAACAATAACCGTTATGAAACACTATCCGTTAGTGCTACGTTCGGCGGCATGAGGAAAGTGAGCTTCGCCGAGTTCGGCGGTCCGGACGTTCTGAAGTTGGTCGACGCCGAGGAGCCCCACGCCGGGCCCGGCCGCATACGCATCGCCGTGCGGGCGGCGGGCGTGAATCCCGTCGACTGGCGGGTCAGGGAAGGGCAGGTGCTGGGGGCCCACCCGATCGAGTTGCCCTCCGGGGTCGGGCTGGACGCCGCCGGAGTGGTGGACGAGGTCGGCGAGGGGGTCACCGGGGTCGAGGTCGGGGACCGGGTCTTCGGGGAGGGATCCGACACCTACGCCGAGTTCGCCGTGCTCGGGGCCTGGGCGCGGATGCCCGAGGGGCTGACCTTCGAGGAAGCCGCCGGGTACCCCTCCGTGGTGGAGACCGCGCTGCGCATCCTTCGCGAGGTCGGCGTGCGGCCGGGGCAGACGCTGCTGGTCAGCGGGGCATCGGGAGGAGTCGGGTCGGCGGTGCTGCAAATCGCCCGCGACCGGGGCATCAGGGTGATCGGTACGGCCGGTGCCGCCAACCAGGAGTACCTGCGCGGACTCGGTGCCGTCGCCACGACGTACGGCGAAGGCTGGGTCGAGCGGGTGCGGCGGCTCGGCGAGGTCGACGCCGCTCTCGATCTGGCCGGCTCGGGGGTGATCCGCGAGTTGGTCGAGCTGGCCGGGGCGCCGGAGAAGGTCGTCAGCATCGCCGACCTCGGGGCGCCCGAGTTCGGCGTCCGCTTCTCCGGTGTGGCCGGGAGCGTGCCGGCGGCGCTCGCCGAGGCCGTCGACCTGATCGCGCGGGGGAAGCTGCACATCCCGGTCGAGAAGTCGTACGCGCTCACCGAGGCCGCGGCCGCGCACGTCGACAGCCAGGCCGGTCACACGCGCGGGCGCCGGGTCGTCGTCATCTGAACATCTGAACCGGTGGCCCGAGTCGGGATCCCCGCCTCCCCGAACGCACTTCGCCACCGGGCTGTCCCCGGTGGCGAAGTGGGCCGTTCCTGACGTGCGTCCTGACGGGCGTCCTGACGGGCATGCCGCCAGGCGTCCCGACGGGCGCGGCAGCGAGGATCAGTCGTCGCCGAGCTTCGAGCCCAGGGTGACCTCGGTCGTGTGCTGCTTGCCGCCGCGCTCGTAGGTGACGGTGACCTCGTCGCCGGGCTTGTGGGTCCAGATCTCGCCGATCAGGGTCGGACCGCTGTCGATCACCCGGTCGTCGAGCTTGGTGATGACGTCACCGGGCTTGAGGCCCGCGTCGGCGGCGGGGCCGCCCTTCTCGACCGGGTCGGAACCGCCCACGCCCTGCTCGGTGAGCTTGGCGCCGTTCGTCGTCTCCTCCAGGGAGACGGAGGCACCGATCTTCGCGTACACCGGCTTGCCGGTCTTGATCAGCTGCTGGGCGACGAACTTCGCCTGGTTGACCGGGATCGCGAAGCCCAGGCCGATGGAGCCGGCCTGGCCGGTGCCGAAGCTGCCGTTGCTGCTCGACTGGATCGCGGAGTTGATGCCGATGACGTTGCCCTGCGCATCCAGCAGCGGGCCGCCGGAGTTGCCCGGGTTGATCGACGCGTCGGTCTGCAGGGCGCTCATGTAGGACGCCTTGCTGTCGGCGCTGCCGTCGCTGGAGGCCACGGGGCGGTTCTTGGCGCTGATGATGCCCGTGGTCACCGTGTTGGACAGGCCGAAGGGGGCGCCGATGGCGATCGTCGAGTCGCCCACGGCGACCTTGTCGGAGTCGCCGAGGGGGAGGGGGTTCAGGTCCGAGGGGGCGTTCTCGAGCTTGATGACCGCGACGTCGTAGCCCTGGGCGTGGCCGACCACCTCGGCGTCGTACTTCTTGCCGTTGGGGAAGGTCGCGCTGAGCTTGCCGCCGTCGACCGCCTCCGCCACCACGTGGTTGTTGGTGACGATGTGGCCTTCCTTGTCGAAGACGAACCCGGTGCCGGTGCCGCCCTCGCCGTTGCTTCCCTCGGCCTGGATGGTGACCGTGCTCGGCAGCGCCTTGCCGGCCACACCGGCGACGGTGCCCGCGTCGCGCTTGACGGAGCCACCGGTGTCGGAGGCGGAGACCGTGGTGGAACCGCCCCCGTCGTTGTTCTTGGCCAGGGTGTAGCCGAGACCGCCGCCCAGACCGCCCGCGACCAGCGCGGCGATCAGGACACCGGCGACCAGACCGCCCCGCCCGCGGCCCGGCTTCGGCGCGGGCTGCTGGTACGAGGCACCCCAGCCGCCCGCTCCGCCACCGGCCCCGTCACCGGGACCTTCACCGAAACCGCCGCCGTAGCCATTGCTGTTGCCGGGGCCGCTGCCATAGCCGTAGCCGTTGCCGTTGCCGAAGTCGTTGCCGAAGTCGCTGCCGGTGCCGTTGGGGCCGCTTCCGCCGTACGTCGGGGTCTGGGCGGCCGTCGGAGCCTGGGCGGCCGGGGTGCCCGGCGGCGCGGGCGGGGGCCACGAGGCGTCGGGAGCCGTGGAGCCCTGCGGGACCGCACCGCCGCCCTGGGGTGCCTGGTGGCTGTGCGGCGACGCGTCCTGCGGCGCCGCCGGGGCCTGGGCGGGGGGAGCCGCCGCGGCCTCGGGAGTGGCGGCGGGTGCCTGGTCCGGGGAGGGCGGCGCGGGAGGCTGGGCGGAGGCAGCGGGAGCATCCACCGGCACGGGAGGTGCGGACGGGGCCGGGGGTACCGCGGTGCCCTCGTTCTCGGTGCTCACAGCTTCTCTCCTAGTTCCACGGCTGTTGGTCGCTCACCCTGGTCGCGCTCAGCGACGCTCCCGCGCTGCTCCACGGTCCGGCGCGATGCGGATGTGCTGGTGATTTTGTATGCCATCAGCTTTTCCCACGGGCCGTCAGAGCACCATAAGCGGTAGCTGTGGGTCCCCGACCGTCCTTTACACAGGTCATCCAAGACTAAACGGACACGTTGCCGTTTCCGCCGATGGCACGTCTACCCGCCCACGGTGGCACCATGACGCGGTGACCCACGCACGACAGCACCGGATTCAGGTCGTCGCCCACCGGGGCGCCTCCGAGGACGCCCCCGAGCACACCCTGGCCGCGTACCGGAAGGCGATCGAGGACGGGGCGGACGCCCTGGAGTGCGATGTGCGCCTGACCGCCGACGGCCACCTGGTCTGCGTCCACGACTGGCGCGTCAACCGTACGTCGAACGGCCGCGGCGCGGTGTCGGCGCTGGAGCTCGCCGACCTCGCCGCGCTGGACTTCGGCGCCCGCCGGACCCGGGAGTTCTGGCGCACGCGCGACGAGCAGCCCGACTGGGAGCACCGGCCCGAGGACCGGGAGGAGACCTCCGTCCTGACCCTGGAGCGGTTGCTGCAACTGGTCGCCGACGCGGGGCGGCGCGTCGAGCTGGCCATCGAGACCAAGCACCCGACGCGCTGGGCGGGGCAGGTGGAGGAGCGGCTGCTGCTGCTCCTGAAGCGGTTCGGACTCGACGCCCCGGCCTCGGCCGAGGAGTCCCCGGTGCGCGTGATGAGCTTCTCGGCCCGGTCGCTGCACCGGGTGCGGGCCGCGTCGCCGACGCTGCCGACGGTCTACCTGATGCAGTTCGTCTCGCCCCGGCTGCGGGACGGGCGACTGCCCGCGGGTGTCCGGATCGCGGGCCCCTCGATCCGGATCGTGCGCAATCACCCCGCGTACATCGAGCGCCTGAAGCGGGCCGGTCACCAGGTGCACGTGTGGACAGTGAACGAGGCCGCCGACGTGGATCTCTGCTCCGACCTGGGCATGGACGCCATCATCACCAACCGGCCGCGCGCGGTACTGGACCACCTGGGCCGCTGATTCGTCCCCGGCCCTTGACCCGGCGGCCCGGCTGCCCCATTCTCCGTTCTCGGCCACACCGACCAGATCCAGCCATGCGACTACGGGGAGTGCACCGGCGCGTTCGGTACGTGTTCGACCGTGTCGAATGCGTCACCGTGCGGGGACCGGCCGGTTTCCGGCTCAGGGCGATGGGGCATCCACACCGTGGCGTGGGGCGAAGGAGGTCTCGGGGGTGGCGTTGGTGGTGGCACAGGAGGTGCCCACGTCGTCGAGCATGGCCGTGCCCCATGGCCCTGCGGGCGTGGGGGAAGCGAGACACCGCATGCGTGATCAGTTGCGCAGAGGCGGAGTGGCGGAATCGGTCATCGACGACGCTGTACTGGTCCTTTCCGAATTGCTGAGCAATGCGTGCAAGCACGGCCGACCGCTGGGCGACGCCCTGGCCGGGGACGGCGACGTCCGGGCCGCGTGGCAGGTGGACCCGGGCGGCCGGTTGCTGGTGGAGGTCACGGACGGCGGCGGCCCGACCCGCCCGGCTCCGGCGACCCCCTCGGTCACCGCGCACGGCGGCCGCGGGCTGAACATCATCGCGGCGCTCGCCGACGACTGGGGCGTACGGGACGACGCCCGCGGTGAGGTCACGGTCTGGGTCGTCGTCCACGACGACGTGCACGACCCGGACGCCGGACACCGGCGCGACGACTTCGCCACCCGGATCTCGGCACCGGCGGTGTCGGAGATCCCCGGCCTGGACTTCGCGGACGCCTTCGAGGACCTGGGCTGAACCGGGTCCGACGCGAGGGTGCGGCCGACCCGGCCGACGCGGCCGACGCGCCCCGGGCGATCCCTACGGCGCCCACCTGGCGATCCGTACGACGCCCACCCGGCGATCCGTACGACGCCCACCCGGTGATCCGTACGACGCCCACCGGCGATCCCTACAAGGCCCACCCGGCCGATCCTCACGACCACTGGGCCGACCTCCCGGGCACCCGGACCGCGCCAACCCGCACGGCCGCGGCAGCCCCGCGACAGCCCCGCGCCAGCCCTGTGGCCGCCACCGAGCCGGGCGGCACCGCGAGTTGTCCACAGGCGGCCCGTCGTCCACAGGGTCCCGACGGGCGGGGTGGGAACGGCTAGGCTCGCGCCCGTACGAGTAGAGCCGTAACCGGGAGACACCCACGATGGCCAAGAAGCGACCCCAGACGAAGGCCAAGCGGCCCCAGCTCGACGATGCCGAGGTCCCGGTCGTCGGTGCCCGCGAGCCCTGCCCCTGCGGCAGCGGCCGCCGGTACAAGGCCTGCCACGGCCGGACCGCCGCACAGGCCACGACCGCGCTGGTGCAGCGCCCGTTCGAGGGGCTGCCCGGCGAGTGCGACTGGGTGGCGCTGCGGGAGCTGGTGCCGGCGGCCACGGTCGGGCTGACCCTGCGGGACGGCCTGCCCGAGGGCGTCCCCTCCGTCACGCTGGCCACGGTGCTGCCGATGGCCTGGCCGGCCCTGCGCCGCGACGACGGCTCGGTCCTCCTCGGCCTACAGAACGACACGGCGTCGGGCGACATCAGCCGCGACCTCGCCGACACCCTCGCGCGGGCACTGACCGCCGACCCGGGCACCCCGGTGCAGGGCCGCCGCGCGCCGGCCGACGGCCCGCGATTGCAGGACCTGCTCGCGCCCGAGGGCGCGTTCGAGCCGGAGGTGCACTCGGGCTTCGAGTTCTGGGTCCCGGACCCGGAGAACGCCACGCCGGACGTCACCGCCTCCCTGGAGCGGGCCAACGCCGCGGCGATTCCCACCGTCCGGCTACAGGGCGTCGACGCCGCCTACTGGTGCGAGACTCCGGACAAGAACCACCTGCGCTGGGTCATGCCGCACGACGAGGAGCGGCTTCTGGACGCTCTTGCCCGGCTGCACGCCGCGGGCCGGTCGTCCCTCGGCGAAGGCACCCGCCTCGTCGGCTCCTTCCGCGCCCACGGACTCACCGTGCCGGTGTGGGACCTGCCGAGCGAGATCACCGCGCAGGACATCGAGAAGCCGGCCGCGGAGTTCGCCGAGCGGCTCGCCGAGGCCCTGGCCACGGACGCTCCCCTCACGCACGACGAGCGCCGGGCACGCGGCGGCCTCACCAACCGGCAGGTCACCCTCAGCTGACGCACAGCAGTGCGGGCCGCCCCCGGCTGACCGACCGGTCAGCCGGAGCGGCGGCTCGTGGACGGGTGACTCCGGTCACAACTCCCGGTGCGGACAGGCCAGTCGGTGACCGGAAAGCAAGAGATCGAATTTGCTAACCGCCGATCTCTTGTTACCGTTCCAGTAGCCCGGTTGCTGGTGCATCCCCCGTCGCCAGCAACCGGGTCTTTCCATGCGCCAGATCGCGCACGCGCCGCAGTCGCCGGTCAACTCCCCGTACCCACAAGGCTTTTGGCGTCGCCGTGCCCGCTGTCGCCGCCCGCACCGGCCCCACCGCTCCCGGCGCGCAGCAGCAGCGGCCCGTACCCGGCCCGGCGGGCGAACTCCGCGACCGCGGTGTACCCCTCCAGCCCGCCCCTGTTCGCGTCCCCGGTGTCCTCCGGCGGTGTCTCGCAGGTGCCCGGCGCGTCCTCGACGCTCACCGCACAGCTCGTCCGCACGCTGCGTCCGTCGGGTCCCATGAGGCTCAGTACGGATTCGAGCGGGCCGCCGGTGGCGTTGCGGTAGTAGGTCCGCGCCCAGGTCTCCGCCCCCCGGTTCAGGACACAGGTCTGCGCCTCGACGCCCGCGGGCGAGGTGAGTTCGGGGCCGCAGCGCGCGGCCAGGGCGGGGCCGGGCGGCAGCGGTGAACGGGCCGCCCCGGAAGCGGCTTCGGCGGCGGCCGAGGAGGGGACGGAGGCCGAGGACGCGACTGAGGACGCGACCGAGGGCGAGGCCGCCTTGTCGTCACCGCCCCGCGCGAGCAGCGGCACGGCCGTCGAAACCTCGGCGTCCGCGTCGCCCGAGGGCCCCGCGGACGCCACCGCGAACGGCAGTACGACCGCGCACACCACGACGCCCGCGAGCCCGTACAGACGGATCCGCCGACGGTCCGGCGCACCGCGGCGTGACCCGGTGCGACGTGACCCGCCCCGTCGTGACCCGGCGCGGCGTGACCGGGCGCGGCGCGGCCCGACGGCGCGGTGCTCCCCTGCGTGAAGCGGCATGGTCGGACGATAACCACCGGGGGCGGGCGCGGACTTCCGCCCGCGCCGACACCCCCTACAACTCGGGCGCGCTCACACCCGTACGAGTGAGGGCGTCGACCACCGCGTCCACCACGGCCTCCACGTCGGGCACCCAGGGCGAGGCGGAGCCGGGCAGCGGCGCCCGCTCCCAGCGGACGGCACCGTCCCCGGTCTCCGACGGGGGCAGCGCGAGGTAGCCGCCCTCGCCGTGGAAGCGCAGCGAGCCGGGGACGAAGTCCTTGGCGTAGAGCAGCTCACCCAACTGCTCCAGGGAGTACGGCCTGACCAGCAGCGACCAGCGGGTGGGCGAGGCGACGACCGGGCCGAGCCGCAGCGCGGCGCGGTCGAGCGCGGCGAGGGCGTGGGCGGCCGGCAGGGCGGGCAGGGAGACGGCACACGGGGCACCGCCTCCGGTGGCCATGACGATCGGCGCGGTCGGCCGGTTGGTCCACCACCAGCGCACCATGCGCGCGTCGGTGGTCGCCGCGAGGAGACCGGGGTCGAAGGGGTGCGCGCCCGGCACCGTGCACTCGGGGTCCGGACAGCCGCAGCGCGACCGCGCCCGCGGATCCGCCACCGCGCCCGGGAGTACGGGCCACTGCCATTGTGCCGCGTAGGTGAGGGCCGCGCCGATCAGCTCAGGCCGCCCGTCGTCGTGCTGGGACAGGAGCCTGCGTCGCCTTCCGAGGATCTCGCGCATGAGCGCTCGTTCCTTTCCGTTGCACGCCTGGCAACACCGTGGTCTCTTCACACCATGTGTCGATCACTTCGCTGTGCGTTGCTGGTGGCGCATCACACCCCTGCCGAGAAACGTCCCCCCGGGGCACGCCTCCGCCAAGGGCAAGGGAAACCCCTGTGGGTCGAGCACTGACTGCGTCCGTGACGGTACCGGCCACTGCGTCTATCAAAAGCAAGGCGTGGCGCGGGGGTGGCGAAGTCTGGCGTTTTGCCGTCGCGCGTATTTCTCTCCGCCTCCGCCACGGGAGGATGGGGCACGGTCGTCGGTGGATAGGACGCCCGGGTCCGTCGCCAGGTTCCCGGTGGCCCCCAACCACCCCCGGCTTTCTCCGAGTACGTACCCATCACGACCGCTGTGACGCTCCGTGAAGCACCCCCAGTCGACCGCAACAAGGCGTCCTCTGGGGCAGTTTCAAGCCAATTTCGCTTTTACGCAAGAGGTCGAGAGGAAGGCCGCTCACACCCCACGGACACCAGGAATCCCGGCAGGACAATGCTGGACATCCCCTTACGAGTGCGTGTACATGTGGAGACACTGCTAGCGGCGCAGAATGACATGGGGGTTTGCGATGCTTTTGAGCAGTAAGCGCCGGTCGGAAGGCCGGACGCCATGAACGCCCCGCACCCTGCGAAAGTGGCCGGAATCGATTCAACGGTTCCGTCCCCCGCACACACTGTCGCGTCCGCCGCCACGGGCACCCCCCAGGCGGCCGAGCCCCCCACGACGGACGCCGCGACCGTCACGGACGCCTCGGGCACACCCTGTGCCCCCGGGGCCCTGCTCCAGGACCGGCTCGCCGGCTGGGTCTCGGACCTCACGACCCTGCACGAACTGACCGAACGCCTGGTCCGCACGGACACCCTCGCCGACGGCCTCCAGGAAGTACTGCGCGCCGGAGCCGCTCTGGTCGGCGCCCGGCGCGGACTCGTCGTGCTGGAACCGGCCGACGGACTCGGCCCCACCAGCACCGTCGGCCTCGGTCTCGCCCGCGCCGACCTCGGCCACATCGAGACGGTGCCCCGCAGCTCCCTGTCGTACGGGCGGATCCTGGACGGGCTGCCGGTCGCGGAGGACGGCATCGCGGAACCGGACCTGCTCGCCGAGAAGGCCCTCGACCCCCGCCACCGCGAGGTCGCCGCCCGCCTCGGCTACGCCGCCAGCTACGCGCTCCCCCTGTCCGCCGAGGGCACCGGGCGCCTCGGCGCCGCCGTCTGGCTCTACGACGAACCCGCCGAACCGGGTGAACGGCAGCGCCACCTCGCCGGCCTGTACGTCCGGTACGCCACCGGGCACCTGGCGCGTCTCCTGGAGGTCGAGCGCACCCGCGCCTCCATGGCGACGATGACCGAGGAGCTGCTGCCCTCCCGCCTGCCCCGGGTGCCCGGCGTGCAGCTCGCCGTCCGGCACCGCACCGGTCCGGCGGGCGGGGGCGACTGGTACGACGCCCTGCCGCTGCCGGACGCCGCGCTCGGCCTCTCCGTCGGATCGGTCACCGGGTCGGGGCCCAGCGCGGTCGCCGCGATGGGTCGGCTGCGTGCCTCGCTGCGCGCGTACGCCGTGATGGAGGGCGAGGACCCCGTCGCCGTCCTGTCCGACCTGGAGCTGCTGCTGCGGCTGACCGAACCGGCCCGCTCGGCCACCGCGCTGTTCGGCTACTGCGAGCCCGCGCTGCGCCGGATCACCCTGGCCGGCGCCGGGCACAGCCCGCCCCTGCTGATCGGGCAGCGGCGCACGGAGTTCGTCGAGACCTCCGTCTCCGCGCCGCTCGGCATGCTCGCCTGCTGGGAGGCGCCCAGCGTGGAGCTACAGGCCGAGCCGGGAGAGACGGTCCTGCTGTACACCGACGGGCTGCTGCACCGCACCGGCGACCCGGCCGACCGCGCCTTCGCCCGGCTGCACGCTGCGGCGGCCGGTGTCCCCCGGGCCGCACGGCAGGACCCGGAGGCGGTCGTCGAGCACGTCCTGCGCACCGTGCTGCCCGACGGGAAGCCGGAGGCGCACTCCGAGGAGGACGTCGTCCTGCTGGCGGTCAGGTTCGAATAACGGTCACTGACGCCCCGCACGCCCCGCATAACGGACGGTAGTGCACCGGCGTAACAGGTCCTTCGCCCCTGGGCCCCCTTCCGTACGACCGTACGATGGGGGTGGTCCAGTGCCGTATCGAGGAGGATGACCGTGGCGGAGGAGCTCACCCCGGAGAACCCGGAGAACCCGGACGAGACCGAGGAGCCGATCAAGCAGCGCAAGAACGGCCTGTACCCGGGCGTGTCCGACGAGCTGGCCGAGAACATGAAGTCCGGCTGGGCCGACACGGAGCTGCGCGACCTGGAGCCGATCGCCCAGGCCGCCGAGACCGCCGCCCGCCGCGCCGCCCTGTCCGCCCGCTTCCCCGGCGAGCGCCTGGTGATCCCCGCCGGCAACCTGAAGACCCGCTCCAACGACACGGAGTACCCCTTCCGCGCCTCGGTCGAGTACACGTACCTGACCGGCAACCAGACCGAGGACGGCGTCCTGGTCCTGGAGCCCGAGGGCGACGGCCACACCGCGACGCTCTACCTCCTGCCGCGCTCGGACCGGGAGAACGGCGAGTTCTGGCTGAACGGCATGGGCGAGCTCTGGGTCGGCCGCCGCCACTCCCTCACCGAGGCCGGAAAGCTGTACGGCATCCCCGCCTCCGACGTCCGCGAGCTGGCCGACGCCCTGCGCGAGGCCACCGGCCCGGTGCGCGTCGTGCGCGGCTACGACGCCGGCATCGAGGCGGCCCTGACGGACAAGGTCACCGCCGAGCGCGACGAGGAACTGCGCGTCTTCCTCTCCGAGGCCCGCCTGGTCAAGGACGAGTTCGAGATCGGCGAGCTTCAGAAGGCCGTCGACTCCACCGTGCGCGGCTTCGAGGACGTCGTGAAGGTCCTCGACAAGGCCGAAGCGACCAGCGAGCGCTACATCGAGGGCACCTTCTTCCTCCGCGCGCGCGTCGAGGGCAACGACGTCGGCTACGGCTCCATCTGCGCCGCCGGCCCGCACGCCTGCACCCTGCACTGGGTCCGCAACGACGGCCCGGTCCGCTCCGGCGACCTGCTGCTGCTGGACGCGGGCGTGGAGACGCACACGTACTACACCGCCGACGTGACGCGCACGCTGCCGATCAACGGCACGTACAGCGAGCTCCAGAAGAAGATCTACGACGCCGTGTACGACGCCCAGGAGGCCGGGATCGCGGCGGTGCAGCCCGGCGCCAAGTACCGCGACTTCCACGACGCGTCCCAGCGCGTGCTGGCCGAGCGGCTGGTCGAGTGGGGTCTGGTCGAGGGCCCCGTCGAGCGGGTCCTCGAGCTGGGCCTTCAGCGCCGCTGGACGCTGCACGGCACCGGGCACATGCTCGGCCTGGACGTCCACGACTGCGCCGCGGCGCGCGTGGAGTCGTACGTCGACGGCACGCTGGAGCCCGGCATGGTGCTCACCGTCGAGCCGGGCCTGTACTTCCAGGCCGACGACCTGACCGTGCCCGAGGAGTACCGGGGCATCGGCGTGCGCATCGAGGACGACATCCTCGTCACCGCCGACGGCAACCGGAACCTGTCCGCCGGGTTGCCGCGCCGGTCGGACGAGGTCGAGGAGTGGATGGCGGCGCTGAAGGGCTGACCCCCACCTGCCGTACGACGGCCGCGCACCCGTGCGGGTGCCCGGCCGTCGGCGTGTCCGGGCCTGCCGACCGGGCCTGCCGGGGGCTGCCGGCCGGGACTGTCGTCAGACCGCCACCAGCGGAGCGTTCTCCCGCCACTTGAGGACCTTGTCGAAGCTCACGACGGCCCCGGCCCGTCCCGGCGTGCTGCCGATGTGGACGTGGTCGGCCAGCTCCCGGATGAGACACAGGCCGCGACCGCTCTCCGCCTCCGGGGGCGCCGGGCGGGTCACGCCGTGCGGCCCGCCCGGGGCGTGAGCGGGAAACCCGGGGCCCGCGTCGGCGACCTCGATCCGGCACCGCTCGCCGTCCAGGTAGGCGGTGACGCGGTACGCCTCGCCGGGACCGCCGGACCCGTCGTCGCCGCCGTGCTCGACGGCGTTCGCGCAGGCCTCGCTCAGGGCGACGGAGAGGTCGAAGGAGATGTCGGGGTCGACGCCCGCGGTCTCCATGGTGCCGATCAGCAGCCGGCGGGCCAGGGGCACGCTCGCAGCCTCGCGCCGCAAATGGAGTGACCACCAGATGCTCATGCTCCAGCCTCCCGGCCGCGGCTCGACATACCGATACGTATTGCCCCTGACACCCGGGCGTAAGCGCGTCGCGCCCGTGACACCGCTCATCTGGCGGATGTGTCGCCCTCGGCGACCGGTGTATGCGGGGCGACTCGTACCAGAGGGTGACCTTCCGCCCCGTACCTCGTCTTCCGGTCGTACGGCATCTTGCGGACCTGCCGTACGGCACCCCGGCCGCGGGTGCGATGATGAGCCCGCCATGACTGCCCCCCACCCGCCAACGGCGCGCTCCGGACACGATCTCCGGATCCTGCGGGCCGCGGTGTTCGCCGCGGTCTGTGTCGTGCTGGCCGCGGCGGGGCACACCCTGGCCTCCTGCGCCACCGTTCCGCTGTGGTCGCTGGGCGCGGGATTCCTCGGGGCGGTCCTGGTCGCCGTGCCGCTCGCCGGCCGCCGGCGCTCACTGCCCGGCATCGCGATGCTGCTCACCGCCGGACAGACCGCGCTGCACGCCTTGTTCGGTCTCGGCCAGCACGGCACCGCCGCGGCCACCGCGTCCAGTACGGCCGCCGCGTCCGGCGGCGGGGCGGGCGCGCTGTCCGACGCCTCCCTGGTCCAGCAGGCCGCACGGCTGGTCTGCGGGACCACCGCGGCGGCGATCAGCCCGGCCCAGGCCGAGCGCATCCTCACCGACGCGCGGATCGCCCCGGACGTCACCACCGGCGCGGCGCACCACCCGGCCGACGCGCTGGCCACCGCCGGTACCTCCGCCTCGCTGCTGCCGTCGCTGCCGATGCTGCTCGGCCACGTCCTCGCGGCCCTGGCCGCCGGCTGGCTGCTGCGGCGCGGGGACCTGGCCCTGGCCCGGCTCGTCGAACTGTCGGCGCACTCGGCCCAGTCCATGGCCGAGGCGGCGTTCGTACGCGCCCTGCGCGCGGCGCTCTCCCTGGTGCGCGCCCTGCACGCCGGGCTGGCCGGCGCCCCCGGTACGGGTCCGCGTCCGCCGCGGCCCGCCCTGTGGGTGCCGCCCCGGCCCCGTACCACCGCGCTCCAGCACACGGTCGTCCGGCGCGGCCCGCCGAGTGACGCGTTCGCCCTCGCCGCCTGACACGACGCGACCGCCGTCCCGCTTCGGGAGGGGCCGCCGTCGTGCGGCACGCGCGCGTGTGCGCGCATCCCTCCTGTCACTCGGCACCGGCTGCTCGGCACCGGTGTCCACACGAAGCGGAGCACTCCGTCCATGAAGGCTTCCCGTATCGCCGCCGCCGGCGCCGTCTCCGGCATCGCCGTCCTCGCCCTGTCCGCCCCCGCCTTCGCGCACGTCAGCGTGCAGCCGGAGGGCACGGCCGCCAAGGGCGGCTACGCGGTCGTCGACTTCAAGGTCCCCAACGAGCGTGACAACGCCTCCACCACCAAGCTGGAGGTCAGCTTCCCGACCGACCACCCGCTGGCATCCGTCATGCCGCAGCCGGTTCCCGGCTGGAAGGCCGTGGTCACCAAGGCCAAGCCGGCCAAGCCGCTGGAGTCGCACGGCAAGCAGATCACCGAGGTGGTCACCAAGGTGACCTGGACCGCCGACGGCAAGGGCGTCGAGCCCGGCTACTTCCAGAAGTTCCCGGTCTCCATCGGCGCCCTGCCCGAGGACACCGACCAGCTGGTGTTCAAGGCGATCCAGACGTACTCCAACAAGGAGGTCGTGCGCTGGATCGAGGTGCCGCAGGAGGGCCAGGAGGAGCCCGAGACCCCGGCGCCCGTGCTCCAGCTGGCCGCCGCCGAGGACGACGCCCACGGCGCGGCGGGCTCCTCGGACGCGAAGGCCGAGGACACCGGGGCGGACGCGCAGAACACGGCCGCCGACGCCTCGGCGTCGGACTCCGGCTCGGGCGACGGGAGTGACACCACCGCCCGGGTCCTCGGCATCGTCGGCATCGTCGTCGGCGCGGCGGGCGTCGGGTACGGCGTGCTGGCCGGCCGCCGGCGCGACTCCGGCACGGCGGCGTAACAACGCCGTGCCGGTGCGCCGGCACCCCTCGTCGGCGCATCCTCTCGTCCGGTGCGCGCCGGACACCGCCCGTCGGACCTCCGACGGGCCCCGGCGCGCACCGGAGCACCTCACATCTGGGACATTTTTCTATGCGCAAGAAGACGTTCGCCATGGCCGCCCTGCTCGCCGCCGCCGCTCTGACGCTGTCCGCCTGCGGCAGCGGCGCCGACAGCGACAAGCCCGTGACCGTGGTCTCCGAGGACAACAGCCAGCAGGCCGCCACCGTCCTCGACAAGCCCTTCGAGAAGCCCGACCTGGTCCTCACCGACACCCAGGGCAAGAAGTACGACCTCCGCGAGCAGACCGCGGGCAGGCCCACGCTGATCTACTTCGGCTACACCCACTGCCCCGACGTCTGCCCGCTGACCATGAACAACATCGCCGTGGCCAAGAAGCAGCTCTCCCAGGCGGAGCAGGACAAGCTCCGCGTCGTGTTCGTCAGCACCGACCCGGAGCGCGACACCCCGGCCGCGCTCGGCAAGTGGCTCAAGGGCATCGACTCGCAGATCGTCGGCCTGACCGGCGAGTTCGACACCATCCAGGCCGGTGCCCGCACCCTCGGCATCTCGATCGACCCGCCGACCAAGGACAAGGACGGCAAGATCGTCTCGACCCACGGCACCCAGGTCGTCGCCTTCTCCCCGAAGTCCGACGCGGGCTACGTCCTGTACGGCGAGGACGCCACGGTCGACGACTACACCAAGGACCTGCCCAAGCTCATCAAGGGGGAGAACCCGTGAGGCGCCGGGCCGGAAAACCCGTGCGGCGCCCGGCGGGAGGTCCCGTGCGGCGCCGTCCCGCCCTGGCCGCCGTCGCGGTGATCGGCGCCCTGGCCCTGGCGGGGTGCGGCGGCTCGGACTCCGGGTCCGACTCCGCCTCCTCCGGCGCCGAACTCTCGGTCGACGCCGCCTACATACCGCAGCCGGTCTCCGACTCGATGGCGGCCGGATTCCTCACGATCACCAACGAGGGCGGTGCCGCGGACGAACTGACCTCCGTCACCAGCGGGGCCGGCGAGGTCACCGTGCACGAGACCGTCGACGGGACCATGAAGGAGGTCGACCGCCTCGAGGTCCCCGCGCACGGTCAACTCGTGTTCAAGAGCGGCGGAAACCACCTGATGTTCGAGAAGCTGAAGCAGCAGCCGAAGCAGGGACAGTCCGTCACCGTCGAACTGCACTTCGCCCACTCCGGCCCCGTCGCGGTCACGTTGCCCGTGAAGGCGGCCACCTACCAGCCCACCGCCGGACACTCCGGGCACTCCGAAGACTCCGGACACTGAGGGAGGGACCACCTTGACGCAGACCATCGCCCCGCGCGTCCGGACCCTGGTGCTGCTGCTCCTGGCCGCGGCCTGCGCGCTGCTGGCCGGCGCCGGACCGGCCTCCGCGCACGCCGCGCTGACCGGCAGCGACCCCCGGGAGGGGGCGGTGGTCGACAAGGCTCCGGCCCAGGTGTCGCTCACCTTCTCCGAGTCGGTCTCCATGGACGACGACTCGCTGCGCGTGCTCGACCCCAAGGGCAAACGCGTCGACGACGGCAAGCCGTCCGGCACGGGCGGCACGACGTACTCCGTGAAACTGCACGCCGGGCTGCCCGACGGCACCTACACGGTGACCTACCAGGTCGTCTCCGCCGACAGCCACCCGGTCTCCGGCGCCTACACCTTCTCCGTCGGCGCCCCCTCCGAGACCTCGGTCACCGTCTCCGGGCAGGGAGCCGGCGGCGGCTTCGTCGGCGGGCTGTACGGCGTCGGGCGGTACGTGTCGTACGCCGGGTTCGCCGTGCTGGTGGGCGGCGCCGCCTTCGTGCTCGCCTGCTGGCCGCGCGGCTCCGGGGTGCGTGTCGTGCAGCGGTTCGTCGTCTCCGGCTGGCTCTCGCTGACCGCCGCCACCCTCCTGCTCCTCCTGCTGCGCGGCTCCTACACCGGTTCCGGGAAGGTCGCCGACGTCTTCGACCTCGGCCTGCTCGGCGAGGTGCTGCAAACCAAGGCCGGAGCGGCGCTGGTCTCCCGGCTGCTGCTGCTGGCGGCGGCCGCGCTGTTCATCGCCGTGCTCTTCGGCGCGTACGACAAACGGAAGGACGAGGAGAAGCGGGACCTCACCTTCGGGCTCGCGGTCGGCGGCAGCGTCGTGGCGGTGGGCCTCGCGGCGACCTGGGCGATGTCCGAGCACGCCTCCGTCGGCCTCCAGGCCGGTCTCGCCATGCCGGTCGACGTCGTCCACCTGATCGCCGTCGCCACCTGGCTCGGCGGACTGACCGCGCTGCTCGTCGCCCTGTACCGCGGCCCGGCGGACACGCCGGTCCCCGGCCTCGCCGTGAGCCGGTTCTCGCGCGTCGCCTTCACCAGCGTGATCACGCTGGTGGTGACCGGCACGTACCAGTCCTGGCGCCAGCTCGGCTCCTGGACGGCCTTCACCGACACCCGCTACGGACAGCTGCTCCTGGTGAAGATCGGGCTCGTGGCGGTACTCGTCGGCGTCGCCTACTTCTCGCGCCGGTGGACGGCACAGCTGGCGGCGGCGACACCCGCCGCGGGTGCTTCGGCCGCCCGGCGCGCGGAGAAGGGGGCCGGGAAGGCGTCCACGAAGGCCGGCACGAAGGCGTCCACGAAGACCTCCGGAAACGCGTCCACCAAGGCGGCCTCGAAGGCATCCGGAAACACGTCCGCGAACGCGTCCACGAAGGCGGCCTCGAAAGCGTCCGCGAACGCCGGCACGGAGGCCTCCGGAAACGCGAAGGTCGCCGAGAAGGCGTCCGGCACCGCGAAGGGCACCGGCGGCTCCCCGCGGGCCGCACAGCTCGCCCGGCAGCGCGCGGCCGTGGACGCCGCCCGGCAGAAGCGGCAACGGGACGCCGACCCGAACCGGTTCGGACTGCGGCGCTCCGTGCTCGCCGAGGCGGGCATCGCCGTCGTCCTGCTCGTGGTGACCACCGTCCTGACCCAGACCGAGCCGGGCCGCACCGAGGAGGAGGCCAAGGCCGCCGGCACGTCCTCCGTCGGCAACTCCGCACCCGCCACGGGCGCGGTCACCCTGGACATGCCCTTCGACACCGGGAGCCAGAACGGCAAGGGCGTCGTACGCGTCGAACTCGACCCCGCCCGGGTCGGCGCCAACGACCTGCACCTCTACGTCGAGCGCCCGGACGGGACCGCCTTCGACATCCCCGAGGTGAAGGTGGCCCTCACCCAGAAGGCCAGGGACATCGGGCCCCTGCCCGTCGCCCCCGACCACATCACCACCGGGCACTGGTCGGCGAGCGGAGTACAGATACCGATGGCCGGCGACTGGGAGGTCGCCGTCACCGTGCGCACCTCCGACATCGACCAGGTCACCATCTCCAAGAACACGCAGATCGGCTGAACCGCACCATGCCTGACCAGTCCAACCAGGCGAGCCCCTCGGACCCCGAGGTCCCTGGGAACGCCACCGCCCCCGAGGGCATCTCGCGACGGCGACTGCTCGGCACCGCGGGTGCCACCGGGCTCGTCCTCGGTACGGCGGGGGCCGCCGCGGGCTACGCCTCCGCGCCCTCCTCCGCCGCCACGCCCCTCACCTCGCTCGGTGGCGAGCAGGCGATGTTTCACGGGAAACATCAGCCCGGCATCACCACCCCGATGCAGGCCCGCGGCCATCTCATCGCCTTCGACCTCGCGGCCGGGGCCGGCCGCAAGGAGGCCGCCGCGCTGCTGCGCCGCTGGTCGGAAACGGCCCGGCGGCTGATGGCGGGCGAACCGGCCGGAACCCGGGACACGGACGTGGCCCGGGACGCCGGGCCCTCCTCGCTGACCGTCACCTTCGGGTTCGGGCACAGCTTCTTCGGCCGGACCGGCCTCGACAAGCAGCGCCCGGTCGCCCTCGATCCGCTCCCCGACTTCTCCTCCGACCACCTGGACAAGAACCGCAGCAACGGCGACCTGTGGGTGCAGATCGGCGCCGACGACGCCCTCGTGGCCTTCCACGCCCTGCGCGCGGTCCAGCGGGACGCCGGGACGGCCGCCCGCATCCGCTGGCAGATGAACGGCTTCAACCGCTCGCCCGGCGCCACCGCCCATCCCATGACCGCCCGCAACCTCATGGGCCAGGTCGACGGCACCCGCAACCCGAAGCCCGCGGAGGCCGACTTCGCCGAGCGGATCTTCGTGCCGGAGGAACCCGGGTCCGGCACGGGCGGGCCGGCCTGGATGGCGAACGGCTCCTACGTCGTCGTACGCCGCATCCGCATGCTCCTCGACGACTGGGAGGAGCTGTCCCTCAAGGCCCAGGAGGAGGTCATCGGGCGCCGCAAGTCCGACGGGGCACCGCTGTCCGGAGGGAACGGAGCCACCGAGACGACGGAGATGGACCTGGAGAAGACGGACGCCGCCGGGAAGCTCGTCGTCCCGATCAACGCCCACGCCCGGATCACCCGGCCCGACCAGAACGGCGGCGCGGCCATGGTCCGCCGCCCGTTCTCGTACCACGACGGCTTCGACGCCGACGGCGTGCCGGACGCCGGGCTGCTCTTCATCTGCTGGCAGGCCGATCCGCTGCGGGGCTTCGTACCGGTGCAGCGCAAGCTGGACCGGGGCGACGCGCTGTCCCAGTTCATCCGTCACGAGGCGAGCGGGCTGTTCGCGGTGCCGGGCGGGGCGGCGGAGGGAGAGTACGTGGGGCAGCGGCTGCTGGAGGGGTGAAACCGGCGACGCGTCACCCCCGGGAGGGGCTTGTGCGAGACGCGTGAGCCGGGTGCCCCCGGGCCCATTAGGGTGAGGACATGTCAGCCAGTTACGCGTATCTCGGCCCTGAAGGCACCTTCACCGAAGTCGCTCTGCGCACCCTCCCGGAGACGGCGACCCGGGAACTGGTCCCGTACGTCTCCGTGCAGTCCGCGCTCGACGCGGTCCGCACCGGCGAGGCCGAGGCCGCGTTCGTGCCGATCGAGAACTCCGTCGAGGGCGGCATCACCACCACCCTCGACGAGCTGGTCGCCGGGCAGCCGCTGATGATCTACCGCGAGGTGCTGCTCTCCATCACCTTCGCGCTGCTGGTCCGGCCCGGCACCAAGCTGTCGGACATCAAGACGGTCACGGCCCACCCGGCCGCACAGCCCCAGGTCCGCAACTGGATCAAGGCGCACCTCCCGGACGTCGCCTGGGAATCGGCCGCCTCCAACGCGGACGGCGCCCGTCTGGTGCAGGAGGGCCGGTACGACGCCGCCTTCGCCGGTGAGTTCGCCGCGGAGCGCTACGGCCTGGAGGTGCTGGAGGCCGACATCCACGACGCGGAGAACGCCCAGACGCGCTTCGTGCTGGTGGGCCGCCCGGCCCGGCCCGCGGCACCGACCGGGGCGGACAAGACGTCCGTCGTGCTCTGGCAGCGCGACGACCACCCCGGCGGCCTGCGCGATCTGCTGGGCGAGTTCGCCACCCGGGGCATCAACCTGATGCTGCTGCAATCCCGGCCCACCGGTGCCGGTATCGGCAACTACTGCTTCTGCATCGATGCCGAGGGGCACATCTCCGACCGCCGGGTGGCCGACGCGCTGATGGGCCTGAAGCGGACCTGCCTCCAGGTGCGCTACCTCGGGTCGTACCCCCGCGCGGAGGTCGAGCCCGCCGACGTGGACGCTCTGCGGCCGGGAACCTCGGACGAGGCGTTCGTGGCGGCGGCGGACTGGGTGGCCCGCTGCCAGGACGGCCGGTTCTGACCACCGGGCCTATCTGCCGATTTTCGTTGTCCACAGAAGTTATCCACAGGTCCGCTTCTCGACCTGGGGACAAGTCGACAACGAAGCGGCATTTGGTCGACATATCCCCCTACGGCACCTCTCTTCGCCCACAGGTGTCCAGGTCACCCTTCGTCCACCTGTTTCTTGCACCCCATCCTCCGGAGTGACACCCAGTGCCCCGTTTCCACTCGAAAGTGCGGGCATGAAGGGTTTGGGCAGCCCGCCTCCAAGAATTGGGAAGGATCACTTCCGTGCATCCACAGATCTTTCGCACACCCTGTGGATAACTTTTCCGGGCTGTGGATTCCTGTGGACAGTCACGCCTCAAGTCCCGTTCTGCACAAGGAAATCCGGTCAACCCGACGCCCACCCGGCGCCTCGATCCGGGCATTCCGCACCACTCCATTGACCAGTCGAACGGGGTGTCCGGACCGCGTACGGCAATAGTGGGTCGAGACCCGACACCACGCACCGGTAGCCTTGACCGCGTGATTGACCTTCGCCTGCTCCGTGAGGACCCCGACCGTGTGCGCGCGTCGCAGCGCGCCCGTGGAGAGGACGTCGCGCTCGTCGACTCCCTCCTGTCCGCCGACGAACGGCGCAGGTCGTCCGGCGTCCGCTTCGACGAGCTGCGCGCCGAGCAGAAGGGCCTCGGCAAGCTCATCGGCAAGGCCACCGGCGACGAGAAGGCCGAGCTCCTCAAGCGGGCCGAGCAGCTGAAGACCGACGTCAAGGCCGCCGACACCGAGCGTGACGCGGCCGACGCCGAGACCCAGCAGCTGCTCCAGCGGCTCGGCAACCTCGTCCACCCCGACGTTCCCGTCGGCGGTGAGGAGGACTTCGTCACGCTGGAGACGCACGGCACGCACCGCGACTTCGCCGCCGAGGGCTTCGAGCCCAGGGACCACCTGGAGCTGGGCCAGCTGCTCGGCGCCATCGACGTGGAGCGCGGCGCGAAGGTCTCCGGCTCGCGCTTCTACTTCCTGACCGGTGTGGGCGCCCTGCTGGAGCTGGCCCTGGTCAACGCGGCGATCGCGCAGGCCACGGCGGCCGGCTTCACGCCGATGCTGACCCCGGCGCTGGTGCGGCCGCAGTCGATGGCCGGCACCGGCTTCCTCGGCCAGGCCGCCCAGGACGTCTACCACCTCGACAAGGACGACCTGTACCTGGTCGGCACCTCCGAGGTGCCGCTCGCCGCGTACCACATGGACGAGATCCTGGACGCCGACCGGCTGCCGCTGCGCTACGCCGGCTTCTCGCCCTGCTTCCGCCGCGAGGCGGGCTCGCACGGCAAGGACACCCGGGGCATCTTCCGCGTGCATCAGTTCGACAAGGTCGAGATGTTCTCCTACGTCCTGCCCGAGGACTCGCAGGCCGAGCACCAGCGGCTGCTGGAGTGGGAGAAGCAGTGGCTGACGTCGCTGGAGCTGCCGTTCCGGGTGATCGACGTGGCCTCGGCCGACCTGGGCTCCTCGGCCGCGCGCAAGTACGACTGCGAGGCGTGGATCCCGACGCAGGGCAAGTACCGCGAGCTGACCTCGACCTCGGACTGCACCGAGTTCCAGTCCCGCCGGCTGTCGATCCGCGTCCGCGAGGGCAAGAAGGTGCGTCCGCTGGCCACGCTCAACGGCACCCTGTGCGCCGTACCGCGCACGATCGTGGCGATCCTGGAGAACCACCAGCAGGCCGACGGTTCGGTCCGGGTGCCCGAGGTGCTGCGCCCGTACCTGGGCGGCCGGGAGGTCCTGGAGCCGGTGGCCAAGTGACTGACACCGGCACCGCCACGGTCCCCGGCAGCGGATCCGCCGGGGGCTTCCCCTACCGGCTGATCGCCACCGACCTCGACGGCACACTGCTGCGCGGCGACGACACGATCTCGCGGCGCACCCGTGACGCGCTCGCCGCGGCCACCGCTGCGGGCGCCGCCCACATCGTGGTCACCGGGCGGGCGGTGCCGTGGACCCGGCACATCCTGGACGACCTCGGCTACGAGGGACTGGCCGTCTGCGGTCAGGGCGCGCAGGTCTACCACGCCGGGGAGCACCGGCTGCTGACCTCCGTGACCCTGGACCGGCAGCTGGCCGGGGTGGCTCTGGCCAAGATCGAGGCGGAGACCGGCCCGCTGTACCTGGCGGCCAGCCGGGACGGCCTGGAGGGCGACGTGCTGGTCGGCCCGGGATACGCGGTCGGGGGCGACCTGCCGGCCGTGCCGTTCACCGACGCCTCGGACCTGTGGTCGGCGCCGCTGAACAAGATCTACATCCAGCACCCGACCCTGTCCGACGACGAACTGGCCGAGGCGGCCCGACGCGCCGCGGGCGGCTTCGTCACCGTCGTCATGGCCGGCGCGGGCGTCGTCGAGCTGCTGCCCCTGGGGCTGTCCAAGGCCACGGGTCTGTCGCTGGCGGCCCGTCGGCTCGGTCTGAAGGCGGCTGACACGATCGCCTTCGGTGACATGCCCAACGACATCCCGATGTTCGGCTGGGCGGCCCGGGGCGTGGCGATGGCCAACGCCCACGAGGAGCTGAAGGCGGTGGCCGACGAGGTGACGTCCTCCAACGACGAGGACGGCATCGCGGTGGTGCTGGAGCGCCTGGCGGCCTGAGGCAGGCCCGCGGCTCTGCTGCCCGGCCCTGACAGCGCACGGTCCGGACGGCGCCGGCGTCCCCGTCGGTCGGCCCACGCGAGGCATCCCGCGTGCTCGAAGCGGCCTCCCGATGCACCGTCGCCGTCCGGCCTCGTGCATCCCCCACAGTGCCGTCACCGGAAGCCGGGCGCCACCGATTAAAAGGGGACGTACGCCGCGTTACCGACGGCTCGCGGTCACTCCTCCCCGGCGAGCGTCAGCGACCGCAGCTTCTGGCCGGCGTACCAGGTGGCGAGCACGGTCACCACGGCGAGCAGCACCGTCGCGGTCGGCAGGCCGACGTCGGAGGTCACCAGGTTCCCGTCGGCGACCTTCTGGGCCACCGCCAGCGACCACTGCTGGACGCTCAGCGTGCGGGCGCCCGGCACCAGGGAGCCGAACAGCGCCTCCCAGACCAGGGCGTAGACGAGCCCGAAGACCACGGCGTGCCGGGACACGGTGCCCAGCAGCAGGAACAGCGCGGCGTAGGCGATGGAGGCGACGAGCGCGGCGACGGTGAACGCGACGGCGACCTGCTGGCCGTTGCCGTTGAGGATCAGGCCGGCGAGCAGCGTGGGCACGGCGGAGAAGACCATCGTCACGGCTATGGCGACGATCAGCTTGGTGAAGATGATCGTCGGTCGCTTGATCGGCTTGGACAGCAGGTACACCACCGAGCCGTCGTCGATCTCGGGGCCGATGGCACCGGTGCCGGCGATGACGCCGATGATCGGCACCATGGTGGCGAGGGCGAAGCCGCCCAGCACGTCCGTGGCGGTCTGGTCGTCGACTCCGGCGAGCGCGCGCACCGCGACGGCGATGACGAGCAGCAGCAGCGGGAGCACGCCCAGGATGAGGGCCCGGCGGCGGCCGAGCAGGGCCCGGTAGGTGAGCCGGGCGACTGTGGGGTCGTACATTCTTCGGCCTCCTACGCCGCGACGAGATACGAGAAGACGGACTCGAGGGACTCGTCGGACGGCGAGACCGTGAGCAGCCGGATGCCGTGGTCGCGGGCGACCTTCGGCAGCAGGGCCGTGAACCGGCCGAAGTCGACGGCCTGGATGCGCAGGGCGCCCTCGGCGAGGTCGACCTCGATGCCGGACGTCGACGGGTCGGCGATCAGCGCCGCCGCGAGGGCCCGGTCGTCGCTGGAGCGCACCAGGTAGCGGTGGGGCCGGTCGGTCATCAGGCGGCGGATCTTGCGGAAGTCGCCGCTGGCCGCGTGGCGTCCGGCGACGATGACCTCGATGTGCCAGGCGAGCTGTTCGACCTCTTCGAGGATGTGCGAGGAGAACAGCACGGTGCGGCCCTCGTCGCCCATGCGCCGCAGCAGGTCCATCAGCTGCATGCGCTGACGGGGGTCCATGCCGTTGAACGGCTCGTCGAGCAGGAGCAGCGACGGCTGGTGGACGAGGGCGGAGGCCATCTTCACCCGCTGGCGCATGCCCTTGGAGTACGTGGCGATCTTGCGGTCCTGCGCGTAGGCCATCTCCACGGTGGCGAGGGCCTCGTCGGCCGCCTTGGCACCCAGGCCGTGCAGCTCGGCGTTGGCGAGAACGAACTCGCGGCCGGTGAGGAAGTCGTACATCGCCTCCCGCTCGGGGACGATGCCAATGTGCTGGTAGATGCTCTCGTTGCGCCAGACCGGCTGGCCGTCGAGGGTGACGCTGCCGGTGGAGGGGGCGAGGAAGCCGCCCATCATGTTGATGAGGGTGGACTTTCCCGCGCCGTTCGGGCCGAGCAGGCCGGTGACGCCGGGGCCGATCGTCATGGTGATGTCGTTGACGGCGACCACGTTGCCGAACCAGCGGGAGACGTGGTCGATGTTCAGCGTGGTCACAGTCCCACCTTCTTGTAGCGGCGCATCAGCAGGCCGTAGCAGCCGGCGATCAGGCCGAGGGTGACGAGGACGTAGACGGCGCCCACGCCGTTGCCCGGTCCGTCCCCGCCGGGGAAGGCCGAGGTGGCGCCCAGGAAGGCGGACTGCACTCCGTCGATGAGGGTGATCGGCGAGAACAGGCCGATCCAGGCGACGGCTGCGGAGCTGCTCTGGACGTCCGCGATGGCCTGGAGCGTGGAGACCGCACCGTAGGTGATGGTCAGGACGGCGATGACGGCCGCGATGCCGAAGCCGCGGCGCGGGGTGACCGAGGCCACGACCAGGCCGAGGCCGGCGAAGAGCAGGGAGAGCAGTGCCACGGAGACCAGTCCCTGGGCGAACCCCTTGGTCTGGTCCGCGAAGTCGAGTTTGGCGAGCAGCGCACCCACGTAGAGCACCAGCAGCGGTGCGGCGGTGAGGATGAACAGGGCGGAGGCCATCGACGCGTACTTGGCGCGGACGTAGTCGGCGGTCTCGATCGGCCGGGAGAAATACAGCGGCACGGTCTTGAAGCGCAGGTCGCGCGAGACGGACTGCGGGGCCTGGGCCGCGACGTAGAGGCTGATGACGGCTTGCAGGACGACCGCGTAGCGCGTGTAGTCCACGGGCAGGTCGTTGGCCTTGGTGGCGACCGCGACGGCGACCATGATGCCCGCCGGGAGGCACATCACCACGAACAGCAGCATCGGCAGCACCTTCGACTTGGCCGAGCGGCCGAGGCCGTAGGCGCCGCGCAGGGACTGCGAGTACAGCGAGCGGCGGGCGTAGGCGCGGCCGAGGCGGGGGCCGTCGTAGCTGCGGTAGCCGATGTTGTGGATGCGGGTCTGGTCACCCGGCACCGTGGCTGCGGGCTGTTCAGCTGCCATGGCCGACCGCCTCCTTCCGTTCTGCGTCGCTGTCGGTGAAGACCTCCGAGATGTGGTGCCGGCGCTGCTCCATGCGGACCAGGCCGAGGCCGAGGTCGGCTATGACGTCGCGGACCAGGTCGTAGGTCTCCTCACCCGCCGAGGTGAGCAGCAGGACGTGGCCGGCGCCGGGCAGGCCGCTGCCGTCCTGGACGGTGACTCCGCGCGCGTCGAGCGCGTCGCGCACCGCGCGGGTGCCGTCGGGGTGCTCGTCGGTGTCGGTGACCTCGATCGCGAGGGTCGTCGTGGTCTGGGTGAAGTCCGTGGTGGAGCTGGAGCGCAGCAGCTTGCCGCCGTCCACGACGACGACGTGGTCGCAGGTGCGTTCCAGCTCGCCCAGCAGGTGCGAGGTGACCAGGACGGAGATGCCGAAGTCGGTGTGGATGCGGCGGATGAGGCCGAGCATCTCGTCGCGGCCGACCGGGTCGAGGCCGTTGGTCGGCTCGTCGAGGAAGACCAGCTGCGGGTCGTGCACGAGGGCCTGCGCGAGCTTCACGCGCTGCTTCATGCCCGTCGAGTAGCCGCCGATGGGGCGGTAGCGCTCCTCGTACAGGCCGACGTGACGCAGGGTGTCGGCCGTGCGCTCGCGAGCGGCGGTGGGCGGCAGGCCGGACATGCGTGCCATGTGGACGACGAACTCGGTGGCCGAGACGTCGGGTGGCAGGCAGTCGTGCTCCGGCATGTAGCCGACCCGCTCGCGGATGTCGGCGCCCTTGGTGGCGACATCGAGTCCGAGCACTTCGGCCCGGCCCTCGGTGGCGGGAGACAGACCCAGCAGGATCTTGATCAGGGTGGATTTGCCGGCGCCGTTGGCACCGACGAGTCCGGTCACACCGGGTCCGACGTCCACGGAGAGCCGGTCGAGCGCGGTCACCCGGGGGAACCGCTTGCTCAGGCTTTCGGTCGCGATCACAGTCACATCCATGACAGTAGTGACGCCCGCCACTGCGGTCGTCAGACCGCAGAGCCGTCTTCGCGTCCGACTCGAGTAGTACGGGCCCGTAGGGGACGCCGTACCTGAGAGCCACGGAGCGGCCTTCCGAGGCGGTTCCGACCGCCCTATTGACGTTGGGTCTAACAACTGGGAGATTCGGCGACGTCACGTTACGGGCGAGTAGCACGGTCGGCGGATGAACGGCACGGTCCGCCGGCGAATGGCACGAGCGGCGCGCACCGCGCCGGAGCGGCGGAGCGGCGGAACGGGGGTGGCACGGCATGGGTGGCACGACGACGGCGGTGGCCGGGCTCCGCGCGGAACTGCGCGGATTCCGCAAGGTGCGGCGACTCGCCCACGACTGCGCCGAGGCCGTCGCCGCCCGCCCCGCCCGGGGCTGTGGGCGGTCGAACCCCATCCCGGTTTCCCGGGTACGGGCGCGAAGTTCGAGGAGATCCGGGTCGTGTTCGAGGAGATCCGGGTCGTGACCGACTCCGCGGATCCCGAGGTGAGCGGCTTCTGGCTGGACGACGATCTGCCGTCGGGGTCCCCCCGCGCTCGTTTTGTCGAGTGTGGGCAAGTGCGGCTCTGGACGGACTGGACGGAGGGGACATGACGGTGCTGAACGGTGCGCGGGAGCGCTGGGTGCGCACGGGCGGGGTCGAGCTGTGCGTGGCGGAGCTGGGCGATCCGCGGCGGCCCACGGTCGTCCTGGTGCACGGCTACCCGGACAGCAAGGAGGTCTGGTCCGAGGTCGCCGCCCGCCTGGCCGACGCCTTCCACGTGGTCCTCTACGACGTCCGCGGCCACGGCCGGTCCACCGCGCCGAGCCCGCTGCGGGGCGGGTTCACGCTGGAGAAACTGACGGACGACTTCCTGGCCGTGGCCGACGCGGTCAGCCCGGGCCGTCCGGTGCACCTGGTGGGCCACGACTGGGGCTCGGTGCAGTCCTGGGAGTTCATCACGGTCAAGCGCACCGAGGGCCGCATCGCCTCCTTCACCTCGATGTCCGGGCCTTCCCTTGACCACTTCGGGCACTGGATCAACAAGCGCCTCAGGCGGCCCACCCCGCGCCGGGTCGGACAGCTCCTCGGCCAGGGCGCCAAATCCTGGTACGTCTACCTGCTGCACACCCCCGTCCTCCCGGAGCTGGCCTGGCGCGGCCCCCTCGGCAAGCGCTGGCCGGGCATCCTGGAGCGCGTCGAGAAGGTGCCCGGCGGCGACTACCCGACCGCCTCCCTCCCCTCGGACGCGGCCCACGGGGCGTGGCTGTACCGGGACAACGTGCGGCCCCGGTTGCGCAGGCCGCGCGAGGACGCCTACGCGCACGTGCCCGTGCAGCTCATCACGCCCCTGGGTGACGCGTTCCTGTCGGAGCGGCTCTACGACGGGCTGGAGCTGTGGGCGCCGCGGCTCACCCGGCGCACGCTGCCCGCGAAGCACTGGGTGCCGCGCACCCGGCCGGACCGGCTGGCGGACTGGATCACGCAGTTCGTCACCGCCACCGAGGACGGCCGCTCCGGGAGCGGAGCGAAGGGCAAGTACGCCGACCGCTTCGGCGGGCAGCTGGTCCTGGTCACCGGTGCGGGCAACGGCATCGGGCGGGCGACGGCGTTCGCGTTCGCCGAGGCCGGCGCGCGCGTGGTGGCCGTCGACCGGGACGCCGAGGCCGCCGCCCGGACCGCGGAGCGGTCCCGGCTGATCGGTGCGCCGGACGCCTGGGCGGAAACCGTCGACGTCTCCGACGAGCAGGCCATGGAGAAGCTGGCGGCCCGGGTCGCCGCCGAGTACGGCGTCGTGGACGTGCTCGTGAACAATGCCGGGATCGGCCTGTCGGGCTCGTTCTTCGACACCACGCCGGAGGACTGGAAGAAGGTTCTCGACGTCAACCTGTGGGGTGTGATCCACGGTTGCCGGCTGTTCGGCCGGCAGATGGCCGAGCGCGGGCAGGGCGGCCACATCGTCAACACCGCGTCGGCCGCCGCCTTCCAGCCCTCCAGGGCGCTGCCCGCCTACGGCACCTCCAAGGCGGCCGTGCTGATGCTGAGCGAGTGCCTGCGTGCCGAACTGGCCGATCAGGGGATCGGCGTCACGGCGATCTGCCCCGGCCTGGTCAACACCAACATCACCGCCACCGCGCACTTCGTGGGTGTGGACGCCGGGGAGGAGCAGCGCCGGCAGCAGCGCACCGCCCGGCTGTACGGGGCGCGCAACTACCCGCCGGAGAAGGTGGCGGACGCCGTCCTGGAGGCGGTCGTGCGCAACAGGGCGGTGGTCCCGGTGACGCCGGAGGCGCGCGGCGCTCACCTGATGTCCCGCTTCGCGCCACGCGTACTGCGCCGCCTCGCCCGGGTGAATCCGCCTCTGTAGTTTCCACAGGAACACCCAACCAGCCTGTGGATAACTGCACTTGACTGTGGATCAAACCTCGGCGGCAAAATCGATCGCGTGATGCCCGTCTCACCGTGCAGGCTGGTGGCATGCAACAGGAACGCTCGGTGAAGGTGTCCAAGTACCTGTCGAAGCATCTGCGCCACCAGCCGGAGAGGATCGGGCTCACGCTCGACGAGGGCGGCTGGGTCGAGATCGACACGCTCATCGCCGCCGCGGCCGAGCACGGCTTCCGCTTCACCCGTGAAGAGCTCGACGACGTCGTCGCCACCAACGACAAGCGGCGCTTCGCCGTCGAGGGCGCCCGTATCCGGGCCAGCCAGGGCCACAGCATCGACGTGGATCTCCAGCTGCCGGCGGCGACCCCGCCGCCGTACCTCTACCACGGGACCGTGGCCCGGCACCTGGAGGCCATCCGCGCCGAGGGCCTACGGCCGATGAACCGGCACGACGTGCATCTCTCGCCGGACCGCGAGACCGCGACCCGGGTGGGAGCCCGCCGCGGCCGGCCGGTCGTGCTCCCGGTGGACGCCGCCGCCATGCACCGCGACGGTCACGTCTTCCGCGTCAGTGCGAACGGGGTCTGGCTGACGCAGCACGTCCCGTCCCGCTATCTGCGCTTTCCCGCTCCGCACTGACCCCGCATGATCGAAGGCATGGAGCACCTGCCCACCACCCAGTCCGCCGTCACCGCCCTCCGTGCCGTCGCCGAGGAGTACGCGGTGGAGATCGAGGTCACCGACGACATCGGCGCCGACCAGACCTCCCGCCGCATGGCCGCGGGCGTGGGGGTGACCACTGACGCCGACGGTTCCCTCCCGCACGAGGCGTTCGTCGAATTCGGCGGCGTTCCCCGGGTGAGCGTCCGGCTCTTCCACGAGGGCGATGCCCTGATCACCGTCGAGAACGTGGAGTTCCCCGACGTGGAACGCGATGACGTGCCCGCGTTCCTGCGCTCCGTCTTCGGGGGCCTCGCCTACGTGCATGGGCGCCGGTTCCCACCCGGATACCGCCTGATCGTGCCGCTGCCGGGCGACCGGGCGCACAAGGAGCACGTGTCGATGCTGCTCCTCACCCCGTGGCTGAGCGGTCGCGTACGGTGACGCCTCATGCTGTTTCACGTGAAACCGACCAGGGCCGCATAGGCTCGGTGGCATGAGTCTGCGTCTGAGCACCGTGATCCTTCCGTACCGCCGCTGGCACGAAGGCGGCCGTTCGGCCTGGACGCGCGCCGAGCAACTCGGCTTCCATACCGCGTACACCTACGACCACCTCTCCTGGCGCAGCTTCCGGGATGGACCGTGGTTCGGTGCCGTGCCGACCCTCACCGCCGCCGCGGCCGTGACCGAGCGGCTGCGTCTGGGCACCCTGGTCACCTCGCCGAACTTCCGGCACCCGGTGACGCTCGCCAAGGAGCTGATCTCCCTCGACGACATCTCGGGCGGGCGGATCACCCTCGGCATAGGAGCGGGCGGCACCGGCTTCGACGCCACGGCGCTGGGCCAGGAGCCCTGGACGCCGCGGGAGCGGGCCGACCGGTTCGGCGAGTTCCTCCCCCTGCTCGACCGGCTGCTGACCGAGGACGCCGTGTCGTACGAGGGCGACTTCTACTCGGCGCACGAGGCACGCAACATCCCGGGCTGTGTACAGCGGCCCCGGCTGCCCTTCGCGGTGGCCGCGACCGGCCCACGAGGTCTGGCGCTCGCCGCCCGCCACGGCCAGGCGTGGGTGACGACCGGTGACCCGAAGCTGTTCGAGAACGGCACCCCCGAGCAGTCGGCCCGGGCGCTGCGGCAGCAGGGCGACCGGCTGGCCGACGCCTGCGCCGCCATCGGCCGCGATGCCGGTGAGCTGGACAGGGTCCTGCTCACCGGCTTCACCCCGGAGCGCGGTCGCCCGCTGGAGTCCGTGGACGCGTTCGTGGACTTCGCCGGACGCCACCGGGACCTGGGCTTCACCGAACTCGTCGTCCACTGGCCGATCCCCGATTCGGACTTCGCCGCGGACGAGAAGATCTTCGAGCGGATCGCGATGGAGGCACTGGCGCAGCTCAAGGAGTGAGGTGCCTGGATCGAGCGAGGGTGAGTGAGGGCGTGGAAGCGAGCGGGGGCCGGGAGCGGGCATGAGCGCCGTAGCTCACATATGTGCGGACCCGTGCACGGCCGTGCACGCATATGCGTGACAATGACCGGGTGACCTCAGCGACCCGACAGCCCGAGCCCCCGGCCGCCGCCACTCGCCCGCGGCTCATCGCCACCGACCTCGACGGCACCCTGCTGCGCGACGACAAGTCCGTCTCTCCGCGCACGGTCGCCGCGCTGGCCGCGGCGGAGAAGGCGGGCATCGAGGTCTTCTTCGTCACCGGCCGCCCCGCCCGCTGGATGGACGTCGTCAGCGCCCATGTCCACGGGCACGGCCTCGCCATCTGCGGCAACGGCGCCGCCGTGGTCGACCTGCACGGCGGCCCCGGCAAGCACCGGTTCGTGAAGGTCCGCGAGTTGCCGCGGGAGAACGCGCTGGACGCCGTACGGCTGCTGCGGGAGGCGGCGCCCGGCACGGTCTACGCGGTCGAGCAGACGTACGGCTTCCACCAGGAACCGGCCTACCCGAAGCTGCACATGGAGGTCCCCGACGACCTCCTGCCCGCCGAGGAGATCCTGGCGCCGGGCGGTCGCGCCGCCGCCGAGCCCGTCCTCAAGATCCTCGCCTACCATCCGGAGCTGGACCCCGACGGCTTCCTCACGCTGGCCCGCCTCGCCATCGGCGACCGCGCCAACGTCACCCGGTCCAGTCCCAGCGCCCTGCTGGAGATCAGCGGTCCCGACGTCTCCAAGGCCAGCACGCTCGCCCTGTGCTGCGCCGAGCGGGGCATCTCGCACGAGGAGGTCGTGGCCTTCGGCGACATGCCGAACGACGTCGAGATGCTCACCTGGGCGGGACGGTCGTACGCGATGGGCAACGCGCACCCGGACGTGATCGCCGCCGCCTCCGGGCGGACGGTCGCCAACAACGACGACGGCGTGGCGGTCGTCATCGAGCGGATGCTGGCGGACCTGCCCTGACGTCCGCCGCCGCGGGGCGCCCGGTCCCGCGGCACATCCGGTGCCGTCACAGCGCCACCCCGCGCTGCGACAGCCACGGCACCGGATCCAGCGCCGAGCCCATCTCCGGGGTGACCCGCACCTCGAAGTGCAGGTGGGGGCCGGTGGAGTTGCCGGTGCTGCCGGACTGGCCGATCCACTGCCCGGGCTCGACCCGGTCCCCCTGGTCGACGGCGACGGCGGCGAGGTGGGCGTACTGGGTGTAGTAGCCGCCCGCGTGTTCGATGACGACCTGGATGCCGAAGGCCCCGCCGCAGGACACCTGCACGACGCGGCCCGTACCGACCGAGCGCACCGGTGTCCCGACCGGCACCGCGAAGTCCTGGCCGGTGTGCCGGTGCGCCCACCGCGATCCGCCGCTGCCGAAGGACGCCGACAGTTCGTAGGTCTCGACCGGGGCCATCCAGCTCGGGCCGGCGGGTACGTCCGGCTGGTCGAGGCGGACGGCGCCGGGGCACGATCCGGCCGCGACGGAGGAGTCCGCCTGTCCCTCCAACTGCGACCGGGCCGCCTCCAGCTTGTTCTCGATCTTCTTCTTCAGCTTCACCAGGCCGGCGTTGCGCTTCTCCAGCGCCCGCCAGGCCGCCTGCGCCTTGGCTTCCTCCGCGGCGAGCCGGGCCTCGGCCCGCAGGTTCGCGCCGATGGCCCTGTCCACGGCGCCGTTCGCGCGGGAGACCGCCCGCTGCCCCCGCATCAGCTCTTCGGGGTCGTCGGCGAGGAGCATCCGCGCGGTGAGCGGGAGCCCACCGCCGTCGCGGTACTGGGCACGGGCGATGCGCCCCAGGTCCTCGCGCATGGCGTCGATCTTCCGCCGCTGCCCGTCGAGCCGCCGCTCGTACTCCAGGGCCTTCGACCGCTGCGCCTCCGCCTCGCGCCGCCCGTCCTCGTACGTGCGGGTCGCCTTCGCCGCCTCCTCGTACAGGCGCACCACCTGCGGGGCGAGACCGCTGCCGGATCCGCCGTCCCCGTCCATGCCGTCGGTGGGGCGGGCCGCGAGCACGGCCAGCGCGCACAGCAACACCGGAACGAGCAGCGGACGGCGGCGGGATGAGCGCATGTCAGCGATCGTGGACCCGCGCGGCCCCCGCGGTCGCGTTCGCGTCGTACGAGTGGGGGACCCGTTGCTGCACACGGCTCAGTGCGGCTAGTGCACACGGGGCAACACGGCGTCGGCTGCGCTCAGTACGGCGCTTCCCACCGCACCGTCGTGCCACGGCCGTCCGCCCCGATGCCCGGCCCGAGCCGGCTGGCGCCGCCCACGCTCTCGGCGCGGCGCTCCAGGTTGTGCAGGCCGCTGCGCCGGCCGCCCTCGGGGACACCGACCCCGTCGTCCGCGACGGTCAGCCGGACGCCCGGCCGGCCGTCCGGCAGGGTCGCGGTCGCGTCCACGACCACCTCGATGCGGTCGGCGTGGGCGTGCCGGAAGGCGTTGGACAGCGTCTCGCGCAGCGCGGCGATGAGGTTCTTGCCGGTCAGTTCGCCGACGGCGGTGTCGACCGGGCCGACGAAGCGGTGCCCGGGCGTGAAGCCCAGGGGGACGGCGGCCATGGTGATCTCGCGCAGGACCCGGGTGCGCAGCCCCGTGGGCGCCTCGGCCGGCTGTCGCAAGGCGAAGATCGCCGAGCGGATCTCCTGGATGGTGACGTCGAGTTCGTCGACGGCCCCGCCCACTCCGTCGCGCACCTCGGGCACCGCCGACCTGCGCTGCGCGCTCTCCAGCATCATCCCGGTCGCGAACAGCCGCTGGATGACGAGGTCGTGCAGGTCCCGGGCGATCCGGTCCCGGTCCTCGTACACGGCGAGCCGTTCCCGGTCGCGCTGGGCCTCGGCCATGGTGAGCGCCAGTGCCGCCTGCGCGGCGAACCGGTCGCCGAGCGCGCGCTCGGTCCGGGTGAACGGGCCCGCGCCCCGGGCACGGGGCATGACGAGGCACCCGAGGACCTTCCCGTCCCTGCACAGCGGCAACAGCATGACCGGCCCGTAGCAGCGCACCGGCCCGTCGGACAGGCGGGGGTCGGTGCCGGCGTCGTCCACGAACACGGTTCGTCCGGCGAGCAGTTCCGCCACGACGGCGTTGTCCGGCGGAACGACCGCGCCCAGGGCGTTCGTGGG
Source organism: Streptomyces sp. CS113 (assembly GCF_002188365.1). Taxonomy (NCBI): domain Bacteria; kingdom Bacillati; phylum Actinomycetota; class Actinomycetes; order Kitasatosporales; family Streptomycetaceae; genus Streptomyces; species Streptomyces sp. CS113. Next base: position 4,455,005 of record NZ_KZ195574.1, on the reverse strand, counting down.
GCCCGGCGCGTCCACGGCCACGATCTCCAGGCCGCCGCCGGCGGCCGGCAGCAGCACGATTCCGGCGGCCGCCCCGGAGACGCGGCGGGCCTGCTCGGCGACGATCTGCAAAGCGTCGTCGGTGTCGCCGCCGGCCAGCAGGGCGGTGGTGACGGCGACCGATCCGTCGATCCACCGCTCCCGCTGCTGGGCCGCCTCGTACAGTCGCGCGTTGCCGATGGCGATACCGGCCTCCGTGGCCAGGACCCGGACCATGGCGAGGTCGTAGTCGTTGAAGGGCTCACCCGCGTGCTTGTCGGTCACGTAGAGGTTGCCGAAGATCTCGCCCTGCACACGGATGGGAACTCCCAGGAAGCTGCGCATCGGCGGGTGGTGCTCGGGAAAGCCGCACGAGCGGGGGTCCGCGGTCAGGTCGGTCAGCCGGACCGGCTCGGGATCGCGGATGAGCGCGCCGAGCAGGCCCTTGTGACCGTCGGGCAGGTGGCCGACGCGCCGGACGGTCGCTTCGTCGAGGCCGTGGTGGACGAAGTCGGCGAGACCCTCGCCGTCCTCGTCGACGACGCCGATGGCCGCGTACCGGGCGTGTGCCAGGCCGGCGGCCGTCTCGCAGATCCGGTTCAGCGTGGAGTGCAGGCCCAGTCCACCGCCGACGGAGCGCATCGCGTCCAGCAGTTTCGGCACCCGTGCCAGGAGTTCGGCCGAGGCCCCCTCACGGGGCGGCGGGGAGCCGGGAGGCGGGGCTGGGGACATGACCCGAGCCTAATGAGACCTTTTTGTTCAGGAAAGTCGGATTACCGGAAACTTTTCGTGAGCTCATGACCGAGCGGCCGCCGGGCGGCCGGTCACGGCGCTCCCACGAGCAGTTCCGCCGCCGCCTCCCGTCCGGCCATCTCCCGCAGCGGCCCCGGTACGGCCACCAGCTCCGCGTACGTACCGCGCTGCACGACCCGGCCCCGGTCCAGCACGATCACCTCGTCCACGGCCCCCAGTCCCGCCAGCCGGTGAGTGATCAGCAGGCTCGTGCGGCCCTCGGTGGCGGCCAGCAGATCGGCGGTGAGCGCGTCTGCGGTCGGCAGGTCGAGGTGCTCGGCGGGCTCGTCGAGCACCAGGACGGGGAAGTCGGCGAGCAGCGCCCGGGCCAGGGCGAGCCGCTGGCGCTGGCCACCGGACAACCGGGCCCCGTGTTCCCCGACCAACGTGTCCAAGCCGTCGGGCAGGCCGTCGGCCCACTCCAGCAGCCGGGCCCGCGCCAGCGCGTCGCGCAGTTCGCCCTCGGTGGCGTCCTTCCTGGCCAGGAGCAGGTTCTCCCGGACCGAGCTGTCGAAGAGGTGCGCGTCCTGGGCGCACAGTCCGACGAGCCGCCGTACGTCGTCGCCGGCCAGGGCGTAGGCGTCGACACCGGCCAGCGTGTAGGAGCCCGCGTCCGGGTCGAGGAAGCGCAGCAGCACCTGGGCCAGGGTCGTCTTGCCGGACCCGGACGGTCCGACCACGGCGATGCGGCGCCCCTGCGCCAGCGTCAGGTCCACCCCGGCCAGCGCGTCCCTGTCCTGCCCGGCGTGGCGCGCGGCCAGCCCCTTGAGGACCATCGGGAACGGAGACGCGGGCGCCTGCCGGGGCACCTCCGGCTCCCGCACCGGCTCCGGGGCGTCGAGCACCTCGTACACGCGCTCGGCGCTCCTGCGCACGCGCTGCCGGTACTGCACGGCGAGCGGCAGTCCGAGTACGGCCTCGAAGGCGGCCAGCGGGGTCAGGACGACGACGGCCACGGCCACCCCGGCGAGCCGGCCGTCGGCGACCGCCTGGGCCCCGACGAGGGCGGCGCCCGCGACGGTCAGGCCGGAGACGAGCGCGGTGAGCCCGTCGCCCAGCGCGGTGGCGGTCGCGGCCCGCGAGGCGATCCGGGTGAGGGTGCCGTCGGCCCGCCGCGCCTCGGCGGCACGACCGGGCAGGGCACCGGCGACGGTCAGCTCGGCGGTGCCGGTGAGCAGGTCCGACACCCGGGTGGCGAGCACGCCCCGGGCGGGGGCGAGCCGCCGCTCGGCCCGCCGGGCCACGGCCGCGGTGACCAGTGGAACGCCGACACCGGCCGCGAGCAGGCCGACCGCGAGCACGGCGCCCGCCTCCGGCAGCAGCCAGGCGGTGAAGCCGACCGACGCGGCGGAGACGAACAACGCGCTGCCGGCGGGCAGCAGCCAGCGCAGCCAGTAGTCCTGCAAGGCGCCGACGTCGGCGACGAGCCGGGACAGCAGGTCGCCCCGGCGGCTGCGGTGCAGCCCCGCGGGGGCCAGCCGCTCCAGCCGCCGGTACACGGCGACCCGCGTGTCGGCCAGCATCCGCAGCACGGCGTCGTGCGAGGTGAGCCGCTCCGCGTAGCGGAACACGGCCCGCCCGATGCCGAAGGCGCGCGTCGCCGTCACGGCCACCATCAGGTACAGCACCGGCGGCTGCTCGGAGGCCCGCGAGATGAGGTAACCGGAGGTCGCCATCAGACCGACGGCGCTGCCGAGCGCCAGAGAGCTGAGCAGCAGCGCGAGAGTGAGCCGCCCGCGCCGCGCGGCGGACATGGCACGGACCCGGGACAGCACGCCCCCGCGCGCCTGCGCAGCGGACTCGACGGGCTGAGCGGCCCCGGCGGCCGGCTCGTCGAAGGAACCCGGAGCGGGAGAGCGGGGGCTCGCCTCCGCGGTGGCCGGCAGCACGCTGCTGTCGCCGGGTGCGGCGACGGTTGCCGGGGTGTCCAGCCGCACCACGCGGTCGGCCACCTCCAGCAGCGCCGGGCGGTGCACCACCAGCAGGACCGTCCGCCCCTTGGCCAGCCTGCGCACGGCGTCCACGACCTCGGCCTCGGTGGCCCCGTCCAGGGCCGCCGTCGGCTCGTCGAGCAGCAGCACCGGCCGGTCCGCGAGAAACGCGCGGGCCAGCGCCAGCCGCTGCCGCTGTCCGGCGGACAGGCCGGTTCCGTCCTCCCCGAGGACGGTCGCCGTGCCCGCGGGCAGCGCATCCACGAACTCCAGGGCGCCCGCGTCCCGCAGGGCCCGGCGGACGGCGGTGTCATCGGCGTCGGGCCGGGCCAGCCGTACGTTCTCCGCGATGGTGCCGGCGTACAGGTGCGGGTGCTGCGGCACCCACGCGACGCGGGCGTGCCACTGCGCCCGGTCGAGGGAGGCGAGGTCGGCTCCTCCGACCAGGACCCGTCCGCCGGCCGGGGAGACGAAGCCGAGAAGGGCATGCAGGAGGGTCGACTTGCCCGCCCCGCTGGGGCCGACGAGCGCGACCGTCTCCCCGGGCTCGACGGTGAGGTTCACGTCCGTGACGGCCGCCGCGACGCGAGCCGGGTAGCGGACCGTCACGTCCTCGAAGGCCAGCGCGCCCTCCGCCGGAACCGGCCCGGTCCCCGACGCCGGTACGGGATGCTCCAGCACCGAGAAGATGTCCTCGGCCGCGGCGAGGCCCTCGGCCGCCGCGTGGTACTGCGCCCCCACCTGGCGCAACGGCAGATAGGCCTCGGGCGCGAGGATCAGCACGACCAGGCCGTCGTACAGGGCCATGTCGCCGTGGACCAGACGCATGCCGATGGTGACGGCGACGAGTGCGACGGACAGCGTGGCCAGCAGTTCCAGCGCGAAGGACGACAGGAAGGCGATCCGCAGGGTCCGCAGGGTCGCCCGCCGGTACTCGCCGGTGATGCGTTTGATCGACTCGGCCTGTGCCTTGGCCCGGCCGAAGACCTTCAGTGTGGGCAGCCCGGCGACCACGTCCAGGAAGTGTCCGGACAGCCGCGACAGCAGCCGCCACTGGCGGTCCATCCGGGACTGCGTGGCCCAGCCGATCAGCATCATGAAGATCGGGATGAGCGGCAGGGTGCCGACGATGATGGCCGCCGAGACCCAGTCCTCGGTGACGATGCGGGCCAGCACCGCCACCGGCACGACCACCGCGAGGCCCAGTTGCGGCAGATAGCGCGAGAAGTAGTCGTCCAGGGCGTCGACGCCCCGGGTGGCGAGGGCGATCAGCGAGCCGGTCCGTTGCCCGCCCAGCCAGCCGGGGCCGAGGGCGGTGGCCCGTTCCAGGAGCCGGCCCCGCAACTCCGACTTCACCGCCGCGCTCGCCCGGTGCGCGGCCAGTTCGGTGAGCCAGCCGACCAGCGCCCGGCCGCAGGCGACGGCCACCAGCAGCAGGAGGGGAGTACGGAGCCCGGCGACCGGAGTGCCCTGCTGGAAGGCGCCGACCACCACCTCGGCGATGAGCATCGCCTGCGCGACGAGCAAACCGGCCCCGACGGCACCCAGGGCGACGACCGCTGCCAGGAAGAACCGGGTGGCGCGGGCGTACCGCAGAAGACGTGGATCGATGGGTTTCACGTGAAACAGGCCCTCCTGCCCCGGGGATGCGGTTTCACTGTGTTTCACGTGAAACGCGGTGAAACCGCATCCCGTTGGACTCAGTGCGCGGCGTCGGCGAGGTGCTGGGTGCCGATGCGCTTGCGGAACACCCAGTACGTCCAGCCCTGGTAGAGCAGGACGACGGGCGTGGCGATCACGGCCAGCCAGGTCATGATCTTCAACGTGTAGGCACTGGACGAGGCGTTGGTGACGGTGAGGCTCCAGTCCGCGTTCAACGTGGACGGCATGACGTTCGGGAAGAGCGTCAGGAAGAGCATCGCCACGGCGGCCACGATGGTGACGCCGGACAGGGCGAACGCCCAGCCCTCACGTCCGGCCTGGTTCGCCGCCAGCGCCGCGATCAGGGCGGCGACGGCCACCACGAGGGCGACCAGGCTCTTGGCGTCCCCGCTGTGGACTTGCGTCCAGAGCAGGAAGGCCAGGGCCAGCACGGCCGTGACCAGGCCGACCCGCAGCGCCAGGGTCCGCGCCCGCTCCCGGATCTCACCGACGGTCTTGAGCGCGGTGAACACCGTCCCGTGGAAGGTGAACAGCGTCAGCGTCACCAGACCGCCGAGGAGGGCGTACGGGTTGAGCAGGTCCCAGACCGAGCCGACGTACTCCAGGTCCCGGTCGATCTTCACACCGTGGACGATGTTGCCGAAGGCCACGCCCCACAGGAACGCGGGGATCAGCGAGGTCCAGAAGATCGCCGTCTCCCAGTTGCGCTGCCACTTCTCCTCGGGCCGCTTCACGCGGTACTCGAAGGCGACCCCGCGGACGATCAGGCAGACCAGGATGACCAGCAGGGGGAGGTAGAACCCGGAGAAGAGCGTGGCGTACCACTCGGGGAAAGCGGCGAAGGTGGCACCGCCGGCCGTGAGCAGCCAGACCTCGTTGCCGTCCCACACGGGGCCGATGGTGTTGATCAGCACCCGCTTCTCGGCCCGGTCCCGGGCGAGCAGCTTGGTCAGGACACCGACCCCGAAGTCGAAGCCCTCCAGGAAGAAGTAGCCGGTCCACAGGACGGCGATCAGAACGAACCAGACGTCGTGCAGTTCCATGACTGTGCAGCTCCCTCGGCCTAGTACGAGAAGGCCATCGGCTTGTCGGCGTCACGGAGATCGCCGCCGATCTTCGTGGGCGGATTGAGGTCGGCCTCGGTCAGCTCGGGCGGCCCCGCCTTCACGTACTTCGCCAGGAGCTTGACCTCGATGACGGCCAGGACGGCGTACAGCAGGGTGAAGACGGACATCGAGATGAGGACCTCGGCGGTGGAGACACCGGGGGAGACCGCGTCGCGCGTCTGCATGACGCCGTAGACGACCCAGGGCTGGCGGCCCATCTCGGTGAAGATCCAGCCCCAGGAGTTGGCGATCAGCGGGAACGCCATCGTCCACAGCGCCAGCAGCCAGTACATCCGGGTGAGCCTCGCCCCGAGCGGCTTCTTCAGCAGCACCAGGTGCGGGACCTCGTCCTCCCCGGTGCGCAGGGCCGGTGGCAGCAGGAACCGCTTCCGGGTCAGCCACAGGCCGAGCAGGCCGAGGGAGAAGGACGCCATGCCGAAGCCGATCATCCAGCGGAAGCCCCAGTAGGCGACGGGGACGATGGGCTTGTAGTCACCGGGCCCGAACTGCTCCTGGAGGGCCTTGTTGGTGTCGTTGATGCCGGGCACGTAGGACTCGAAGTCGCTGTGGGCGAGGAAGGAGAGCAGGCCGGGGATCTCCAGGGCGACCTTGTTGTGCCCCTTGTCGACGTCCCCGTAGGCGAACACCGAGAAGGGCGCCGGCTTCTCGCCGTCCCACAGGGCCTCGGCGGCGGCCATCTTCATCGGCTGCTGCTCGTACATGACCTTGCCCAGGGTGTCGCCGCTGACCGCGGTGAGCAGGCCGCCGACCGCCAGGGTCACCAAACCGAGCCGGAGCGAGGTCCGCATCACCGGGATGTGCTTCTTGCGCATCAGGTGGAAGGCGGCGATGCCGACCATGAAGGCGCCGCCGGTGAGGAAGGCCGCCGAGAAGCTGTGGAACACCTGGTTGAGGGTGGTGTTCTGGGTGAGGACCTGCCAGAAGTCGGTGAGTTCGGCGCGGCCCTTCTCCTCGTTGATCCGGTAGCCGACGGGGTGCTGCATCCAGGAGTTGGCGGCCAGGATGAAGTAGGCCGAGAGCAGGGTGCCGATCGAGACCATCCAGATGCAGGCCAGGTGGATCTTCTTGGGCAGCTTGTCCCAGCCGAAGATCCACAGGCCGATGAAGGTGGACTCGAAGAAGAAGGCGATCAGTGCCTCGAAGGCGAGCGGAGCGCCGAAGACATCACCCACGAAGCGGGAGTAGTCCGACCAGTTCATGCCGAACTGGAACTCCTGCACGATGCCGGTGACGACCCCCATCGCGATGTTGATCAGGAAGAGCTTGCCCCAGAACTTGGTCGCCCTGAGGTACTTCTCCTTCTCCGTGCGGACCCAGGCGGTCTGTAGTCCGGCCGTCAGCGCGGCCAGCGAGATCGTCAGCGGGACGAACAGGAAGTGGTAGACGGTCGTGATGCCGAACTGCCATCGCGCCAGTGTCTCCGGCGCCAGAGCCATGTCCACGTCGTCACTCTCCTCACCTCGCCACACCGCCGTGGTCAGCGGCGGTTTGAGCGCGTTTGTCACACCCAACGCGGGCGCAATCGGGACACGCTTGTGAACGCGTTCACATTCACAAGCAATTATGACCTACTGCTTTTCGACAGCGGAAGGGGGGTCCCCTGTGACGTCAACCCCTCTGCCAGTTCTTCAACGAACCGTTGAATCCACGGGCGGGAGAAGCTCCCGCGGCATGCGAAAGCGCGGGACGGCACCTGCCGTCCCGCGCTTGGTCGTCCCGCGCTCCGTCGCCCCGTCGTCCCACGCTTCGCCTCCCGGGGCGCGGTCTGACCCGCCCCGCCGGGGGCTACAGCTCCTTGCGGAAGTCCTCCGACACCTTCAGGAAGATGTCGTTCGCCTCGCTCTCCCCGACCGTCACGCGCACACCCTCACCCGCGAAGGGGCGGATGACCACGCCGGCCTGCTCACAGGCCTCCGCGAAGGCGAGCGTGCGCTCCCCCAGCCGCAGCCAGACGAAGTTGGCCTGGGTCTCCGGCACCGTCCAGCCCTGCGCGCGCAGCGCGTCGACGACCCGGGTCCGCTCGCACACCAGCGAGCCGACCCGGCCGATCAGCTCGTCCTCCGCGCGCAGCGAGGCGATCGCCGCCTCCTGGGCGATCTGGCTGACCCCGAAGGGCACCGCCGTCTTGCGCAGCGCCGCCGCCACCGGCTCGTGGGCGATCGCGAAGCCGACCCGCAGTCCCGCCAGGCCGTAGGCCTTGGAGAAGGTGCGCAGGACGCACACGTTGGGCCGCTCGCGGTAGAACTCGACGCCGTCGGGGACCTCGGCGTCGCGGATGAACTCGCGGTAGGCCTCGTCGAGGACCACCAGCACGTCGCTCGGCACCCGGTCCAGGAAGCGCTCCAGCTCGGCCCGCCGCACCACCGTGCCCGTGGGGTTGTTGGGGTTGCAGACGAAGATCAGCCGGGTCCGGTCGGTGATCGCGTCCGCCATCGCGTCCAGGTCGTGCACCTCGCCCGGCGTCAGCGGTACCTGCACGGACGTTGCGCCGCTGATCTGCGTGATGATCGGGTAGGCCTCGAAGGAGCGCCAGGCGTAGATCACCTCGTCGCCGGGGCCCGAGGTCGCCTGGATCAGCTGCTGGGCCACGCCGACCGACCCGGTGCCGGTCGCCAGGTGGGCCAGGGGCACCCCGAAGCGGTCCGACAGCTCGGCCATCAGCGACGTGCAGGCCATGTCCGGGTACCGGTTGAAGGAGCCCGCGGCGGCCGTCACCGTCTCCATCACCCCCGGCAGCGGCGGATAGGGGTTCTCGTTGGAGGACAGCTTGTAGGCCACCGGGCCGTCGGCCGCGGCGGGCTTGCCCGGCTTGTAGGTGGGAATCCCCTCCAGCTCGGCGCGCAGCTTGGGGCTCTTCTCGCTCACCGCAGTCCTCCTCGTCACCACCACCGGCATCGAATACTTCTCACCTTATGAGGATTCGCCGCCGCTGCGTATAGGGGGGAGCAGACCTCGTCCGTCACATTGGCATCAAGGGCATCAGGGCACGAAGGCGCACGATTCGGGGGGCGCGCCGCACATATATCTACGCGCCGGTGGCTCGCGCCGTGGCGCGCATCCCTCGTGCAGGTGAGTTGAGACCTCTTCGCAACATCCGCCACCCCGCAGGCCCTCACTGGTCAACACGTCAGGTAATGGGATGAGTGGACCCAACTGGCTTGGTTTCCAAGGCTGTTCGCCGTTTATGATCATGCAGAAACGTGACTGTCAACGCGTGCATATGCGTCCGCACTACCCCACCCCATGAGCCCTACTATCGGCTCGCCATGACAGCAGCAGGGAAGCACCAGGTGAGCCGCGCGGAAACCTCACGTCGAGGCAGCCGGCCGGGCCGGGCGGGCATCAGGGACGTGGCCGCCGCCGCCGGAGTATCCATCACTACCGTCTCCGACGCCCTCAACGGCAAGGGCCGACTCCCGGATGCCACCCGGCGCCATGTGCGCGAGGTCGCCGACCGACTGGGCTACCGGCCCTCGGCCGCCGCCCGCACGCTCCGCACCGGCAAGTCCGGACTCATCGGCCTGACCGTGACGACGTACGGGGATGAACCTTTCACCTTCACCGAGTTCGCGTACTTCGCCGAGATGGCGCGCGCCGCCACCTCCGCCGCGCTCGCCCGCGGCTACGCCCTCGTCATCCTCCCGGCGACCTCCCGGCACGACGTGTGGTCCAACGTCGCGCTCGACGGCACGGTCGTCATCGACCCCTCCGACCACGACCCGGTCGTCAGCGAACTGGTCCGGCAGGGTCTACCCGTCGTCTCCGACGGCCGCCCGGCCGGCTCGCTGCCGGTCACCGCCTGGGTCGACAACGACCACGAGGCGGCCGTACTCGGCATCCTCGACCACCTCGCCGACGCCGGCGCCCGCAGGATCGGCCTGCTCACCGGCACCACGACCGACACGTACACCCATCTGTCGACCACCGCCTACCTGCGCTGGTGCGAACGCGTCGGCCAGGACCCGGTCTACGAGGCCTACCCGGCGCACGACCCGTGTGCCGGCGCGGTCGCCGCCGACCGGCTGCTCGCCCGTCCGGACCGGCCCGACGCCGTCTACGGCCTCTTCGACCCGAACGGCACCGACCTCCTCGCCGCCGCCCGCCGCTACGGACTGCGCGTCCCCGAGGACCTGCTGCTGGTCTGTTGCAGCGAGTCCACCGTGTACGCCAGCACCGAGCCCCCCATCACCACCCTGTCGCTGAAACCCCGCCGCATCGGCACCGCGGTGATCCAGGTCCTCATCGACGCCATCGAGGGGCTGCACTCCGACCAGCCGGTCGAGCAGGTGATACCGACCGAGCTGATCGTGCGCACGTCGTCGCAGCGGCGCCCGCCGCGCACGACCGTCAGCCCGCCGCGGTCGCCGGAGCGCGAGTAGGGCGGACGGGGTGCGCCACCGGGTCGCGACCGCACGCACGACCCGGTGGCGCACCCCGTGGCGGCGACGGACGACGGCGGAGCCGGAGGCGGCCGCGGACGGGCGACGGCGGAGCCGGGGGACGACGGCGGAGGCAGCCGCAGACGGACGACGGCAGAAGACGGCGGACGACGGCGGAAGCGGCCGAGGACGGGTGGCGAAACGGGGCGGCGAAACGGGGCGGCGCAGCCACACGCGGCACATCCGGAACACTGCCGAGCCCCGGTTGCGGACGGGCGAAGCCAGGCCCAATCGGGGCGAAAGCCGCAGTGAACCAGTGTCCTGTCCTGATTCACCACCCCTGGGTCATCACACAGCGCGATCCGCATTCCTATGATGGGCCCACACACCGCGGGCCGCTGCGACCAGGCAGTCCGAAGCGGTGCAGATGCGGCGCGATGGTGGAGGGGTCGATGACTCAGGGGGCCGGTCAGGGACCCGAGGTGGAGCGGACGGCGACGGTGCGCGACTTCCGGGTACCCGCGTACGTCCACGAGACCGCTCCGTACGCTGCCCCCGGCGCGCACGCGAGCGAGCCGGCGCCGCCCGCCGAGGAGGGGCCCGAGGAGGCCCTGCCCGAGGGCTACACGCCCACTCAGCGCGATCTGCCGATCATCCGTCGGGGTGACACGGTCCAGGTCGCGGTCGACCCCGCACCGGCCGCGGTGCAGCAGCCGGCCACCGGCCAGGGTCCCCTGTTCGTCGTCGGCGACGTGCACGGCTACCTCGACGAGCTGTTGGCCGCCCTGCGCGAGAAGGGCCTCGTCGACGACGCCGGCCAGTGGTGCGCGGGCACCTCCCGGCTGTGGTTCCTCGGCGACTTCACCGACCGCGGCCCGGACGGCATCGGCGTCATCGACCTGGTGATGCGGCTGTCCGCCGAGGCGGCCGCGGCCGGGGGCTACTGCAAGGCGCTGATGGGCAACCACGAACTGCTGCTGCTCGGCGCCAAGCGGTTCGGCGACACGCCCGTCAACTCCGGCGCGGGCACCGCCACCTTCCAGGCCGCCTGGCTGCTGAACGGCGGCCAGAAGACCGACATGGACCGCCTCCAGGACCACCACCTCCAGTGGATGGCCCGCCTCGACGCCATGGAGGAGGTCGACGACCACCTCCTGGTCCACTCGGACGCCACCACCTACCTCGACTACGGCCGCTCCATCGAAGAGGTCAACGACACCGTCCGCGAGACGATCACGCGCAACGACGCGGAGGAGGTGTGGGACCTGTTCCGCAAGTTCACCAAGCGCTTCTCCTTCCGCGACGAGGGCGGCGCCGACGCCGTGCGCTCACTCCTGGATACGTACGGCGGCACCCGGATCGTTCACGGCCACAGCCCCATCCCCTACCTGCTGGGTGAAGTCGGCTCCGAGGACGGCGAGGACGACACCCGTACCGTGGTCGAGGGCCCGCACGTCTACGCGGACGGACTGGCCATCGCGATGGACGGCGGCGTGACCATGGCCGGAAAGCTGCTGGTCCAGCAACTTCCACTGGATGTCTGACGGTTCGCCGGACGGCTTTCGCGGCGGTGCCGTCCGTACGGACCGGCACTCAATTTCTGGAAACCCCCTGTCACCCTCCACCGTCACCGCTCTACCATCGGCTTATCCGTAGCAGGCTCCCCTCCGTTTCTGCCCGACGGCTCGTTGGCATGCGAGCCCCAAGCCCTACGGAGCATCGGGGGATGCACATGAACAGCGTTCCGCAGCACCTGCCGAACGAGGACCGCCAAGAGTACGAGCGGATCCTCGACGAGGCGCTGCGCTCCGCACCACACCGCCCGGAGCTGGCCGCTGTCGGACAGCGGCTCAACTCCGAACAACTGCGCACCATGGCACTCAACGCCACCGCCCTCATCACGGCGGCGGCCACGACCGAGTACCAGCACTACGTGAAGGTCCGCGAGGAGCTGCGCCACCCGGCGCCCTCGGGCCCGTCCTCCGCCACCCGCGAATCCGGCTCCCAGGAGCAGGGCTCGGGTGCGGGGGGACTCGCCGCCACCATGGGCGAGATGGCCGAGGCGACCGGTGCGGGGGCCGTCGCCGTCGTCGCCGTCCTGGCACCGGTCCTGGCCGGCACCGCCGCGGCGATATTCCTGCTGGTCGGCTACCTGCTGAAGATGCTCGACCCGGGGCAGACCTTCGCGCAGACCATGCTCACCACCGGATGGGTGTTCGGCGCCGTGACCGCGGTGGCGATCCTCGTCGCCGCGGTGGGGCTGCTGCTCACCGCACTGCGCAACCGCCCCTCGGCCGAGTCCGGCTTCTACAGCGCCCGCGACGAGGAGGTGGCCCGGGCCAGGGATGCCTGGCACGAGGCCCTGCTGGAACGGGGCATCCTGCCCTTCCTGCGGGAGGCGCTCGGCGAATCGGGTACGGCGGCACTGCACCGCACGGAACCGACGGCCCCGAGCAGCAGCCGCATGCCGCACCTGGGGTACGGCCGCCCCGGGTTCACCAGCCCCGACGGCGGCCCCGACGCGGGCCCGCGTCCGAGCTACTCGAGTCCGGACTACAGCAGCCCGGACTTCGGTGGCCCGGAACACCGGCCCGAGTAGCCACCGGCACGGGCGGGCAGCGACTCAGAGGATGCCCGCCCGGCCGGCGGCAGTGATCCAGGACGGGAACTCGGACAGCAGACGGTCGTACAGCTCCGGGTCCGGTACGGTGCCGATGTCGTCGACGGCGAAGAACCCGACGTTGTCGACGCGACGGCCCGGCAGGGTGTCGAACCGCTCCAGCACCCCGTAGTTGGCGCGCCCGAGCCCCACGAACTGCCAGAAGACCGGTTCCTCCACGGCCTCCCGCAGCTCCCGCTCGATCTCGGCGTTGCGGTAGACACCGCCGTCGGAGAAGAACAGCACCAGGGTCGGGACCGGTGCCGGGTTCTCCCGGACGAAGGCCCGGACCTCGGCGATCACCTTCTGCTCCTCGTTCTGGATGCCGACCGCCCGCATGTCGACCTGCTCGGGGTGCAGGCCCTTCTTCCGGCCCCGCCGGAACAGACTGATCTCCCCCACGCGCACGTGCAGCCGCAGCCACTCGGGCAGCTCGCCCAGACGCAGGTCCGGCAGGCGCGCCGGGTTGGAGGCGAAGGTCCAGGCCTGCATCTCCCCGTCGTCGTCCAACTGCGCGGCGACGGCGGCCATCCGCTCCACGACGTCCGCGACGACGCCCTTGGAGTAGAGCAGGGACATGGACCCGGAGGCGTCCAGTACGAGGACGACGCGCGCCGTGACCCCGGCCGCCCCGTGCTTGCTCAGGCTGACGGCGACCTGCTCCTTACGCAGGGACAGCCGCTTGCGCATGTCCACGGGCAGGCGGTCCTCGCCCTTGGTGAGACGGGGGCCGGTGGCGGCCGGCACCGGGGCAGGTGACGGCGTCGGCGTCGGCGGCACTGGGGGTGCGGGCGGTACGGGCGGTACGGCGGCCGTCGGCGGCGGGGGCGGCACCGGGCGAGCCGTCGGCGGGGTGGTGGCCGGGGCCGCGGTCACCGCCGGGGTCGCGGTCGCCGCCGGGGGAGCGTCGTCGTCCACGGTGATGCCGAAGTCGGTGGCCAGCCCCGCGAGTCCGGCCGCGTATCCCTGTCCGACCGCACGGAACTTCCAGCTCCCCTGGCGCCGGTACAGCTCACCGCCGACCAGCGCGGTCTCCGGCCCGGCCGTGATGTCGAACCGGGCCAGCCCGGTGCCGGTGGCCGCGTCCAGCACCCGCAGCGACAGCCCCGGGACCCGGCCGAACGTCCCGCCGTCCGCCGAGGCACACAGGACGATGCGCTCGACCGCCGTCTCCACCGACCGCAGATCCACCTCGACGGCATCGCTCGTGACCCCCGCGTCCGCACCGGGGCCGACCTGCTTGCCCAGGTGCCGCACCGCGCCGGACGTGTGGCGGGGCTGGTTGTAGAAGACGAAGTCGCCGTCGTCGCGCACCCGTCCGGCCGAGGTGAGCAGCAGCGCGGAGGCGTCGACCTCCGGAACGCCCGGCCCGGCGGACCACACGAGTTCGACGCGCACCGCGGGGGAGTCGACGGGGACGTTGGCACCCTTGCTCAGGGAGGTGGCTGTCATGCGACCAGTCTGCCGAGCGACGCCCCGCCGGGGGGAGAGGGCGGACCCTGCGGCCTGTCCCCCTCCCCGCGCCGGTGCGCTCAGTCCGCGATCGGCAGGTACACGCGGTTGCCCGCCGCCGCGAACTCCTTCGACTTCTGCGCCATGCCCTCCTCGATCTCGCCCTTGCTGCCCCCGTGCTCCCGGCGGATGTCCTGGGAGATCTTCATCGAGCAGAACTTGGGCCCGCACATGGAACAGAAGTGGGCCGTCTTGGCGGGCTCGGCCGGCAGGGTCTCGTCGTGGAACTCCCGCGCCGTGTCCGGGTCGAGGGCCAGGTTGAACTGGTCCTCCCACCGGAATTCGAACCGGGCGTCCGACAGCGCGTCGTCCCACTCCTGTGCACCCGGGTGACCCTTGGCGAGGTCGGCGGCATGGGCGGCGATCTTGTAGGTGATGACGCCGGTCTTGACGTCGTCACGGTTGGGCAGGCCCAGATGTTCCTTGGGCGTGACGTAGCAGAGCATGGCCGTGCCCCACCAGGCGATCATCGCGGCACCGATGCCGGAGGTGATGTGGTCGTACGCCGGCGCGACGTCCGTCGTCAGCGGGCCGAGCGTATAGAACGGAGCTTCATCGCAGATCTCCTGCTGAAGGTCGATGTTCTCCTTGATCTTGTGCATCGGGACATGTCCCGGGCCCTCGATCATGGTCTGTACGTTGCAACGCTTGGCGATCCGGTTGAGTTCCCCGAGGGTGCGCAACTCGGCGAACTGCGCCTCGTCGTTGGCATCCGCGATCGACCCCGGACGCAGACCGTCGCCGAGGGAGTAGGTGACGTCGTAGGCGGCGAGGATCTCGCAGAGTTCCTCGAAGTTCTCGTAGAGGAACGACTCCTTGTGGTGCGCCAGGCACCACGCCGCCATGATCGAGCCGCCGCGCGAGACGATGCCGGTCTTGCGGTTCGCGGTCAGGGGTACGTACGCCAGGCGCACACCGGCGTGGACCGTCATGTAGTCCACCCCCTGCTCAGCCTGTTCGATCACGGTGTCCTTGTAGATCTCCCAGGTCAGCTCCTCGGCCCGGCCGTCGACCTTCTCCAGGGCCTGGTAGAGCGGCACGGTCCCGATGGGGACGGGGGAGTTGCGCAGGACCCACTCGCGGGTGGTGTGGATGTTGCGGCCGGTGGAGAGGTCCATGACCGTGTCGGCGCCCCACCGGGTCGCCCAGGTCATCTTGTCGACCTCCTCCTCGATGGAGGACGTCACCGCCGAGTTGCCGATGTTGGCGTTGACCTTCACCAGGAACCGCTTGCCGATGATCATCGGCTCGATCTCCGGGTGGTTGACGTTGGCGGGCAGCACGGCACGCCCCGCCGCGATCTCCTCGCGGACCACCTCCGGGTCGACGTTCTCCCGGACGGCCACGTACTCCATCTCCGGCGTGATCTCGCCCCGGCGTGCGTACGCGAGCTGTGTCACGGCCTTGCCGTCCCGGCCCCGGCGGGGCTGCCGCGGGCGCCCGGGGAAGACGGCGTCGAGGTTGCGCAGGCCGCCGCGCGGCGAGGTGTGCTTGATCCCGTCGTCCTCGGGGCGGACGGGACGGCCCGCGTACTCCTCGGTGTCGCCGCGGGCGATGATCCAGTTCTCCCGCAGTGGCGCGAGGCCCCTGCGAACATCGGTGTCGACCAGTGGATCGGTGTACGGACCCGAGGTGTCGTACAGCGTGACGGACTGGCCGTTGGTGAGGTGCACCTGACGGACCGGCACCCGCAGATCGGGGCGCGAGCCCTCGATGTACGCCTTGTGCCAGCCGATGGACTTCCCGGCCTCCGCAGTCTCCGCGGTGCCCTCCTGGGCGGAGTCCTGCGTGGGGTTCTGTGCGGAGTTCTGCGCGGAGGCAGGCGTGCGTGCGTCCTTGATGGTCATGAGACCTACTCCCTACGCCGGCATTACCCGGTAACAGGTTCGGCGGTCGACGCAGCGGATTCCGTCCGGCGGCGCTTCGTGGGATACGTCACTCGGCTTCGGTGACGTTTCCCGTGAAACATCGCTGGGACGGAGGTCAGCGCCCTCTCAGCCCG
Organism: Streptomyces sp. CS113; assembly: GCF_002188365.1. Taxonomy (NCBI): domain Bacteria; kingdom Bacillati; phylum Actinomycetota; class Actinomycetes; order Kitasatosporales; family Streptomycetaceae; genus Streptomyces; species Streptomyces sp. CS113. Next base: position 4,438,923 of record NZ_KZ195574.1, on the reverse strand, counting down.
GTGCTCCGAGCTCCCGCGTGTACAAAGGTGCCTCCACGCTAGCGCCCATTCGGGCGCGGTGAACAGAGGGCCCCCCTCGTTCTTGCGATGATCGGGCGGTGACCACACCGCAGCATCCCTCCTTCCCCCCGCGCCGGCCCGGCCGCGGACCGAACGCCGAAGAGGGCGACGGCCGGGCAGCCGGCCACGTCCCCGACGACGCTCACGGCACGAGCGACGGCAGACATGAGGCGGATCACGGACACGGCACGGGACACGGGCCCGGGGCGGGTGGCGGACACGGTGGGGGCGGCGGACACGGGGCGGGCGGCGGTCACGGGCACTCGCACGGTCACGGACCGGCGGCCCCCGTCTCCCGGCATCTGCGGAAGGTCATCGCCGCGGTCCTGATCCCCTTCGCGGCGGCCGTGGTGGTCGGACTCGCGGTGCTGTGGCCGGGCGGCGCACCGTCGCACGAGCGCACCGGAGTCGGCTTCGACCGGCAGACGCAGCAGGCCACCGTGACCAAGGTGGTCGAGCTGAGCTGCCAGTCCGTCAACGCCTCGGGCGGTACCCCGACCGGCGACACGTCCACCGCCGAGGGTTCCTCCGCGGTGCAGCAGGCGCAGGGCGAGTGCAAGCGGGCGACCATCCGGGTCGACACCGGCGACGACAAGGGCCGTACGTTCGAGGAGATCGTGCAGCCGGACCAGTCACGGCAGTTGCACGAGGGTCAGAAGGTGGTGGTCGCCTACGAGCCCTCCGCACCCAGGGACCTTCAGTACTCGGTGACCGACATCAACCGCCGGCTCCCCCTGGCCCTGCTCGCGGGCATCTTCGCCCTCGCCGTCGTGGTGGTCGGACGGCTGCGCGGCCTGATGGCACTGGTCTCGCTGGCCATCAGCTTCCTGCTGCTGAACTTCTTCATCCTCCCCGCCATCCTGCAAGGCTCTAACCCACTCGTCGTGGCGGTGATCGGGTCCAGCGCCATCATGCTGATCGCGTTGTACCTGTGCCACGGGCTGTCGGCCCGCACGTCCGTGGCGGTGCTCGGCACCCTGATCTCGCTGTTGCTGATCGGTGTGCTCGGGTCGCTCTTCATCGGCTGGGCCGCGCTCACCGGCAACACGGACGACAACACCGGCCTCATCCATGGCCTGTACCCGTCGATCGACATGAGCGGTCTGCTCCTCGCCGGGGTCATCATCGGTTCGCTCGGTGTCCTCGACGACGTGACGGTCACGCAGACGTCGGCGGTCTGGGAACTGCACGAGGCCAACCCGACGATGGGCTGGCGCGGTCTGTACCGCGCGGGCATCCGTATCGGCCGCGACCACATCGCCTCGGTCGTGAACACGCTCGTCCTCGCCTACGCGGGCGCGGCGCTGCCCCTGCTGCTGCTGTTCTCGATCGCGCAGAGCGGTGTGGGGACGGTCGCCAACAGCGAACTGGTCGCGGAGGAGATCGTGCGGACGCTGGTCGGATCGATCGGTCTGGTGGCGTCCGTGCCGGTCACCACGGCCCTCGCCGCCCTGGTCGTGTCGGCGGACCGACCGGCCCAGGCCCAGGGGGCGGCAGCGGGTGCGGGAGCGCCGGCACGCGGCGGGCGGGGCCGTCGCCGTAAGCGCTGAGGGCCCTGCCCGACGAAGCGTTACGCCGTCGCCGCGGTACTGGCGTAACGGTTCAGCCCGCGCTCTGTTCCTCCGCGAGGATGCGGTCCAGGGCTTCGTCGAGGTGGCTGTCGAAGTCGGCGAGCGCACCCTCCTGGCCCAGAGGCACCAGCTTGTCGGTGCGGTCGAGGAAGGCCACCAGGGGGGCGGCCGAGGAGCGGAACAGCGCATGGTCGCCGCCGACCTGAAGGCGGATCAGCACTTCGGCCAGCGGCTCGGGGTCGACCGGTGCGATGCGCACGTCGCCGTCGCCGCACGGCCGGCCCACCCCGTCGACCAGCAACTCCCGGCCGAAGGCCCAGGTCACCGGCGCGTCTCCGGGCAGATGGAAGGTCAGGCGTACGGCATAGGGATCCCGGGTCTCGTAGCGCAGTTCCACCGGGATGCGGAAAGAGAGCTCCTCGGACACGAGAAAGCTCATCATGACCTCTGCCTGTACGGACTCGCCCATTCGCCTACCCCGTCATTCGCCGTCGACTGTCCGGGAATCAAACCTCTAACACTGGTGGCATCTTGCTCAACGTACACACCAGATCACAAGGAGTGAGTTTTCAGATACTGATAGAGAGGGCGAGCGAGCCCAGACGGCGCCCCACCTCGTGCTGGAGACGCCGTGCCGCGGGCAGCAGCCGGTCCGCCTGGTGGAGGGGCAGTGAGATGGCCATCGTGGCGGCCGTGGTGCCGACGGTGATCGGGATCGCCGCGCAGACCGTCCCCAGCGCGTACCCCTGGCGCTCGGTCACCGGCGTCATCCGGGGCATGCGTTCCAGCCGCTTCAGCAGGCTGTGGCCGTCACGCACCGTATAGGGCGTGAGGGGCCGCACCGGATAGCGGTCCAGATGGTCGCGGCGGGCGTCCTCGTCGAGCTGGGACAGCAGGCACTGCCCGATGGCGTGGGCGTGTCCCGTCTCGCGGAAGTCGGCCCACTCCTCGACCGCCGGAGTGCCCGGGGTGTCGGAGACGCACATGACCTCGATCTCGCCGTCCCGGTACATGGCGTAGTACACGGGGACGCCGATCGCGTCGCGCCAGCGCGCCATGGTGTCGACCACCGTGCTGCGACGTTTCTGCTCGGCCCCGCTGCTGCTCAGCCGCTCGGCGGCGCCGCCGAGGAAGAACAGCCCCTTCTCCCGGCGCAGATAGCCCTCGTGCACCAGGGTGCGCAGCAGGTGGTACGCCGTGGGCAGGGCCAGCCCCGTCTCGCGGGCCAGTTGTTTGGCGGGGGCTCCGTACTCGTGCTCGGCGACACGTTCGAGCAGGCGCATGGCGCGCTGCACCGAGCCGATCAGAGTCGCGGACGGCGGGTCGGCGGAGACCGACGCGGAGGGTGTCCGAGGCGTCGGGCAGGGCTGCACGGGAAGGGCGTGCAGCTGAGCGATTGCGGTGTCAGCCGTGGCCAAGGGTCACTCCCGGAATGCGAGGTGGCAGCCGTGCGGAGAACACGGGTGGGGGTGTACGCCGTTCGCGAGGTCGCCCCCGCGTGGAGTTCCGGACTCTAACCGTCGGTCACCGCTCACCGACGGTCCGTCCGGGAAACTTCCCTCGCCCGAGGGAACCGGTGGTTCCTGTTACCGCCACCGGTGTCCCACGGCTCTCACCAGTCGCTGCGTGACGACGAGCTCGACATGAACTTGCGTACGACGTAGATCAGTCCGCCGACGAGCGCGACGAAGACCAGCAGCTTGAACAGCAGTCCGATCACGAACCCGACCACGCTGGCGATCAGCCCGCCGAACACGACCAGGGCGATGACCGGCACCGCGATCCACTTCACCCACCACGGCAGTCCCGTGAAGATCTCTCGCATCGCCCTTGCCCTCACCTTTCGGGGAGCCCCGGGAAGTTCCGGGGAATCCTCTGATGTCCTGCACTCGATGCTAGAGCCGCGAGCGCCACGGCAGGGGCCTGGCATCCCTTGTCTCCCCCTGACCGATCCCCTAGGGAACCCGGAGGTCGGGTCTCAGCTCTCCGGCGGAGAGAACACCACCAGAACCCGCAGGTCCTCGCTGATGTGGTGGAACTTGTGGGCGACCCCGGCCGGCACGTAGACCACGCTGCCACGGGCCACCTGGGTGGTCTCCATGCCCACGGTGATCGCGGCCCGTCCGCTCACCACGAAGTACACCTCGTCCTGCGCGTGCGGCTGCTGCGGGTCGGTCGTCCCCGCGTCGAGGGCGTACAGACCGACCGACATGTTCCGCTCCCGCAGGAACTGCAGGTAGGCCCCGTCGTTGGCGGCGCGCTCCGCCTCCAGTTCGTCCAGCCGGAATGCCTTCATCGCCTCGTCCGCCCCTGCCTCGCCGTTCGTGTCCGATCGCGTCTGCCACGATCAGACACATGAAGAATTTCCTAGTCAAGACGATCGCCAACGCCGGGGCCCTCGCCGTCGCCGTGTGGCTGCTCGACAAAATCACCCTGACCGGCGGCAGCACCGGGGAGAAGGCTCTCACCCTGATTGTGGTCGCCCTGGTCTTCGGCCTGGTCAACCTGGTCGTGAAGCCGATCGTGCAGGTGCTGACCTTCCCGCTGTTCATCCTGACCCTCGGCCTGTTCACGCTGGTGGTCAACGCGCTGATGCTGTTGCTCACGTCGTGGGTGGCCGACAAGCTCGACGTGAGTTTCCACGTCGACGGGTTCTGGACCGCCGTCCTGGGCGGTCTGATCGTCTCGATCGTCTCCTGGGCGCTGAACGCGTTCCTGCCCGACGGGGACTGATCCCGATGACCTACCGCGTCTGTTTCGTGTGCACGGGCAACATCTGCCGCTCCCCGATCGCCGAGGCCGTCTTCCGCGCGCGCGTGGCGGACGCCGGACTCGACGGCCTCGTCGAGGCCGACAGCGCCGGGACCGGCGGCTGGCACGAGGGTGAGGGCGCGGACCCGCGCACGGTGGCCGTCCTGGCGGAGCACGGTTACGGTCTCGACCACACGGCCCGGCAGTTCCAGCAGTCCTGGTTCTCCCGTCTCGACCTGGTCGTCGCCCTCGACGCCGGGCACCTGAGGGCCCTGCGGCGTCTCGCCCCCACGGAGCGGGACGCGGCCAAGGTGCGCCTGCTGCGGTCGTACGACCCCGTCGCCGAGGGCGGTGACCTGGATGTCCCGGACCCGTACTACGGGGGCCGGGACGGCTTCGAGGAATGCCTTGAGATGGTGGAGGCGGCGAGCACCGGACTGCTCGCCGCGGTACGCGAGCAAGTGGAAGGACGGGCGGCATGAGCGATTCCGCTACGAACGGCGGGGCCGGAGCGGGCACGGAGAGGTCCGCTTCCGGACCCGGTGACGGCACCCGCGCGGTGCGGGCCGGGCTGCCCGAACCCGTCAAGCACGAGCCCACCCTGCCCGGCCCGGTGTTCGCCGCCCACTTCCACCTGCCGGGCGACCCGACCGGTCCGTACACCTACGGGCGCGACGAGAACCCGACCTGGACCCACCTGGAGCGCGCCATCGGCGAGCTGGAGGCGCCCGGGCGGTCCGACGTGGAGACCCTCGTCTTCGCCTCCGGCATGGCCGCGATCTCCTCCGTGCTCTTCTCGCAGCTGCGCGCCGGCGACACGGCCGTCCTGCCCGACGACGGCTACCAGGCGCTGCCGCTGGTCCGCGCCCAGCTGGAGGCGTACGGCATCGAGGTGCGCACCGCGCCGACCGGCCAGGACGCCCAGCTCGACGTGCTGGACGGGGCGAAGCTGCTGTGGATCGAGACGCCGTCGAACCCGGGGCTCGACGTGTGCGACGTACGGCGGCTCGTCGAGGCGGCGCACGCGCGCGGTGCCCTGGTGGCCGTCGACAACACGCTCGCCACACCGCTCGGGCAGCGCCCGCTGGAGCTCGGCGCCGACTTCTCGGTGGCGAGCGGCACCAAGCAGCTCACCGGCCACGGCGACGTCCTCCTCGGCTACGTGGCCGGCCACGACACCGGGGCGATGGCCGCCGTACGGCGCTGGCGCAAGATCGTCGGTGCGATTCCCGGCCCCATGGAGGCCTGGCTCGCGCACCGCTCGATCGCCACCCTCCAGCTGCGCGTGGACCGGCAGGACGCCACCGCGCTCAGGGTGGCCGAAGCGCTCCGGACGCGGCCCGGGATCACCGGCCTGCGGTACCCCGGGCTGCCCGACGACCCGTCCCACAAGATCGCCTCGCAGCAGATGCTGCGCTACGGCTGCGTCGTCTCCTTCACGCTGCCCTCGCGCGCGCGTGCCGATCGCTTTCTCGAAGCGCTCCGGCTCGTCGAGGGCGCGACCAGCTTCGGCGGGGTGCGGTCCACGGCGGAGCGGCGCGGACGCTGGGGCGGCGACGCGGTGCCGGAGGGCTTCATCCGGCTCTCGGTCGGTGCGGAGGACCCGGACGACCTGGTGGCGGACCTGCTGCGCGCACTGGACGAATCGGCGGACTGACGCCGGCGCACGGACGGTCCGAGCCTCCCCCCTCGTGGCTCGGACCGTCCTCCGGTTCCGCGCGCGAAGAACCGCGCGACCAAGGCTAGTTGACTCAGTGTCAGTGTCCAATCACAGTAACGACAGAGACCTATCGACATATTTATAGTTGGGGACGGTCGGGAGCCGGAGAAGAACAGAAGAGGGGACGGGTTTCCGTGGATCTGGCCTTGCTGCGCACCTTCGTCACCGTGCACCGGGCCGGTTCCTTCACCCGCGCGGCTGCTCTGCTCGGCCTCTCCCAGCCCGCCGTCACCTCGCAGATCCGCACGCTGGAGCGGCAGCTCGGCCGCCCGCTGTTCCTCCGGCAGGCCCGCGGCGTGACCCCGACGACCATCGGCGACGAACTCGCCCACAAGACCGCACCGCATCTCGACGCCCTGATGGAGATCGCCGAGAGCGGGCTGACGGACGACTCCTCCCTGCGGACCCTGCATCTGGCCGGACCGCCCGAGTTCACCGCCGAGCGGGCGCTGCCCACGCTGGCCGGACTCACCGGCGAGGACGGCCGCGCCCTTGCCCTGCGCGCCTCCTTCGGGAACGCCGAGGAGACCCTGGAAGGCCTGGCCGCCGGGCATCATGATCTGGCCATCGGCACGGCTCGTCCCCGCGGCCCCCTGCTCACGGCGACTGCGCTCTGCGACGAGGTGCACGTCCTGGTCGCCGCGCCGCACTGGGCGGAGCGTGCGGGTGTCGAGAAACTCCGCGACACCGACGCGCCCGCACTCAAGAACGTCCCCGTGGTCGAAGTGCACGAGTCACTGCCCTTCGTCGCCCGCTACTGGGCCTCCGTCTTCGACGACCGACCGTCCGCCCCGGCCACGGTCGTCGCCCCCGACCTGCGTGCGGTTCTCGCCTGCGTGGTCGCGGGCGCGGGGCTCGCCGTCCTGCCCCGCTATCTGTGCGCCGAGGCGCTGGAGCGCGGGGACGTCGTCGCCCTGCACGATCCGCCCGTGCCGCCGCTGCGGACGTACTTCCTGGCGGTGCGGACCGGCACGCTGGTGCTGCCGCACATCGCCCGGGCCCACGAGTGGTTGCTGCGCGCCGCCGCCGGCTGGAACTGAGCCGGCGGCCTCTCCACCACGACCGCGTCACGATGTTTCACGTGGAACCAGCCGGGCCACATTCCTCCCATGACCGTCCGACCCGTGGTCAAGCGCACCGCTCGCGCCGTCCTGCTGGACGGCGACCATCTGATCCTGATCAAGCGGACCAAGCCCGGCGTCGATCCGTACTGGGTCACTCCCGGCGGCGGGGTCGAGCCGGACGACACCACCGTCGTGGACGCCCTGCACCGCGAGGTGTACGAGGAACTCGGCGCCAAGATCAGCGATGTGGTGCCCTGCTTCGTGGACACCGTCGAGCACATCGGCGAGGACGGCGGCGCGACCGGCGTGAAGGTGCAGCACTTCTTCGTATGCCACCTGGAATCCATGGATCCGTCTCTGCGGCACGGTCCCGAGATCGACGAGCCCGCCGGCGAGTACGAGATCGTCAGAGTGCCGTTCACCCGGGTCGGGATCGCCTCCGTCCACCTCGTACCGCTGTCGCTGCGGCACTACCTGGACGGCAACATCGAGGGGGTGCGCGCCCTGCACGCCCCTGACCTCGGCTGAACCGCCGTGGCCGAAAGCCCGCAGGTTGCACCGGAAAGAGGTGGACGCGGACGGCCACCGTCGGACAGCCTGACCTGCGTGCCGACACCTTTCCTCGCCTCTGCTCCGATCCGCCGTCTGACGCTCCGCGACCTCACCGCCTGCGCCGACCTGTCCGAGGACCGGGGGTGGCCGCGCGAGGAGCACAAGTGGGGGTTCCTGCTCACGGCCGGAAAGGGGTACGGCATCGACGACCCCGGCGGCGGTCTCGTCGCCGCCTGCACCGTCACCGAGTACGGCCCGCAGGAGCGCCCCGCGCTTGCCGCCATCGGCATGGTGCTGGTCGCCGAGCGGTACTCCCGCCAGGGTGTGGGACGGCGCCTGATGCGCCACGTCGTCTCCGGCCTGGGCCCCGTTCCGCTGACCCTGCACGCGACGCCCTACGGCCGGCCGCTCTACGAGGAGCTCGGCTTCAAGGTGACGGGCGGGGCGGAGATGGTCCGCGGCCGTTTCGTGCCGGGCGGGCCGGAACCGAGGACGGCCACTCGTGCGGCCACCGCCGAGGACCTTCCCACGATCCTCCGGCTCGACGGGGAGGTGTTCGGCGAGGACCGCACCCACATCGTCACCCGGCTGCCCGCCTTCGCCGACCAGCTGCGCGTCGCCGAGGAGGACGGCCGGATCACCGGGTACGCGGCGGCCTGGCCGAACATGGACACCCACGTCGTGGGCCCGCTGATCGCCCGCGACACCGAGACGGCCAAGGCCCTGATCGGCTCGCTCGCCGCCCGCACCGACCGCCCGCTGCGCACCGACATCGACGTACGGCACGAGGACCTGCTGGCCTGGGTGGAGGAGCGCGGCCTCTCCCGGGTCGCCCCCAACGCGGTCATGACCTACGGGATCACCGAGTTGCCCGGGGACTGGACCCGGCGGTTCGCGCCGCTGACGGTGGCGGCGGGCTGACTCCGGGGCGGCCGGTGCCGTCGGCGTCGGGCCCGGGTCAGGCGAGCACCCGTACGGCGGCCGTGGCGAAACCGTGGTCCTGCTCGGGTGCGCCGCCGCCCACCCCGATGGCGCCGATCAGCCGGCCCTCCCGGTGCACGGGCACACCGCCCGCGATGAACAGCAGCGGCCGGTCGAGGGCCGTGGGCAGGGTATGGAAGAGGCCCCCGGGCTGCACGGCGTCGACGAGGTCGGCGGTGGGAGCGTTCAGCTGGAGCGCCGTGTAGGCCTTGCGCGTGCTGGTCTCTCCGGAGATCAGCACGGCGCGGTCGTCGCGCCGGAAGGCGAGCAGGTGGCCGCCGGCGTCGAGGACCGTGACGCTGACGGTCACTCCCGCCGCCTCGGCGGCGCGGTGGGCCGCGGTGACAAGCTCTTCGGCGTCCTGGATCGTCAGGGGGGCGACAGCGGTGGTGCTCATGAGTCTTTCTCCTGGGTTGCTGAGGTGGTGGTTGCTGAGGTTGCTGAGGTGGTGATGGTTGAGGTTGCTGAGGTGGTGGTGGTTGAGGCGGTGCGGTGCCTCGGCGGTCGCCGAGGCGCTGGTGGCCGCAGGGTGCGGGGACGGCCCTGGCCCCGCACTCCGCGGCCCTGGGTGTGTCGTTCAGTGGTGGACGGCGGCCCGCCGCTCGGCGGGTACGGAATCCGCGACGACCGCGCCGGGAGCACTGCCGCGCCGTTCCAGGGCGGCCGAGACGACGGCGAGGAGCAGAGCGGCGGCGGCGAGCACGGCGCCGACCCAGTTGGGAGCGGTGTATCCGAAGCCCGCCGCGATGACGACGCCGCCGAGCCAGGCGGAGAGCGCGTTGCCGAGGTTGAAGGCACCGATGTTCACCGCGGAGGCCAGCGTCGGGGCACCGTGGGCGTGGTCCAGAACGCGCTTCTGCAGCGGAGGGACGGTGGCGAAGCCCAGGGCCCCGATCAGGACGACGGTCACGGCGGACGCGATCTTGTCGTGCGCGGTGAGGGTGAAGAGGGCGAGCACGACGGACAGTGCGCCCAGGGAGATGTACAGCATGGGCATCAGGGCGCGGTCGGCGAACCGGCCGCCGACGAGGTTGCCGCCCACCATGCCGAGGCCGAAGAGGACCAGCAGCCAGGTGACCGAACCGTCGGCGAAGCCCGCGACATGGGTCATCATCGGCGCGATGTAGGTGATGGCCGCGAAGACCCCGCCGAAGCCGAGGACCGTCATGGCCATCGCGAGCAGGACCTGCACGTTCTTGAACGCGGCCATTTCGTGACGCAGCCGCACGCCCTCGGCCCTGGGCACGTCGGGGACCAGCTTGGCGACTCCGGCCAGCCCGACGACTCCGAGCGCGGCGACGACGGCGAAGGTGACGCGCCAGCCGGCGGACTGCCCGATCAGCGTGCCCAGCGGGACGCCGACGACATTGGCGACGGTCAGGCCGGTGAACATCATCGCGATGGCACCGGCCTTCTTGTGCGGAGCGACCAGACCGGCCGCGACGACCGATCCGATGCCGAAGAAGGCGCCGTGGGCGAGCGAGGCGACCACGCGGCCGATCAGCATGACGGAGAAGGCGGGGGCGAGGGCGGAGATCAGGTTGCCGACGATGAACAGGCCCATCAGCAGCATCAGCATCCGCTTGCGCGGGACCTTGGTGCCGAGCACGGTCATCAGCGGGGCGCCGAACATCACGCCGAGCGCGTATCCGGTCACCAGGTAGCCGGCGGTGGGGATGGAGACCCCGTAGTCGTTCGCGACCTCGGGCAGCAAGCCCATGATCACGAACTCCGTCGTTCCGATCCCGAAGGCCCCGATCGCGAGGGCCAGAAGCGCGAGAGGCATGGAGGGGTACACCTTCCAGGTGATTGCAGGAGCGCTTTACGTTCGCCCACAATAATTGCATGCGCGGGCTATCCGCAAACGCTGACAATCGCGCGGCTGGTCTATCCTGGTCTCAGCCGCTCCTGGACGGAGGAACCACATGACAGCGACGGACCCCGCGCTCATCGCCCTCTCCCAGGGCTGGTGCGCACTCTCCCTGCTGCACGGGAGGATCGAGGCACACATCGAGCGCGCTCTGCAGACCGGGCACGATCTGAGCGTCCGTGAGTACTCCCTGCTCGACGTCCTCAGCCGGCAGCACGACGGCGACGGTGGACATCTGCAGATGAAGCAGGTCGCCGACGCCGTCGTCCTGAGTCAGAGCGCGACCACCCGGCTGGTCACCCGGCTCGAGGACCGTGGTCTGCTCGAGCGCTACCTGTGTCCCACCGACCGGCGCGGCATCTACACCAACGTCACCGCGACGGGCCTGCACCTGCTGAACGAGGCACGGCCCACCAATGACGCCGCCCTGCGCGAGGCCCTCGACGAGGCAGCGACCAACCCCGACCTGGCCCCGCTGGTCCGGGCGGTGGAGACCCTGAAGACACCGGTACCGGCCTGACCGGTTCTAGAGTGCAGGCATGGGAGATCTCGACATACGCCCCGCCACCGCCGAGGACATCCCGGCGGTCGTCGCGATGCTGGCCGACGACCCGCTGGGCGCACAGCGCGAATCACCGGACGACCTGGGGCCGTACCTGGCAGCGTTCGAACGACTCACGACGGACCCGAATCAGCGTCTGATGGTGGCCGTCCGCGACGACCGTGTCGTCGGCACGCTCCAGCTGACGATCGTCCCGGGGCTGTCCCGCCGCGGCGCCACCCGTTCGATCATCGAAGGCGTACGCATCCACGGCGCCGAACGCGGCAGCGGGCTGGGCACCCAGCTGATCGAGTGGGCGATCGACGAGTCCCGGCGGCAGGACTGCAATCTGGTGCAGCTCACCTCCGACAAGACCCGTACCGACGCCCACCGCTTCTACGAGCGCCTCGGCTTCATGGCCTCGCACACAGGCTTCAAACTCCAGCTCTGAGGACGCGCCGCCGGCGCCCGGGTTCCCTCACCCGACCTCGACAGCACGGCCCTGTTTCACGTGAAACAGGGCCGCTTCCATGCCCGACAACTCCTAGCCGATCCCCCGCCATCCCTGCGGGTCCACTCCGCCCGGGACGGCGGCACCCTCGTCGTACGGCTGACGCGTGAAGACAAAGGACCCGAGGTCCAGATGGCTCACGGATCCGTCCGGGCGCCGCACCGCTCGCAGCGACTCGCCCGCGTAGTACCCCTCGAGTCCCGTCCAGCTGCCGTCACCGTTCGCCCGGAAACGCGAGCGGCGCCCTTGCCCCGACAGCGGCCCCAAGGAGACCCCTCCGTCGGGGGTCAGCCGCAGGGCGAAGGCGTGCGTGCCCCAGTACCACTGCCCCGCCAACTCCAGGACGGAGGCATCAACCTCGCGCAGTGGCCGCCACGGTTCGGGGATCCGGGGTTCGGCCTCGGCGACGATGCGCACGAGGTCGGCCCCGACCCCGGCGAGCAGGGGCCCGGAGGTGCAGTTGGTCAGGGCGACCGCGGCCACGTCGTCCTCCACGCCGATGGTGAGATTGGCCAGAAAGCCCGGCAGGGAACCGGAGTGCCCCACGAGCAGCCGACCGTCCCGGTGCTGGAGCTGCAACCCCAGCCCGTACGCCGCGCCGTCCACCACGTCCCCGGCCTCGACCGGTGCGGCCGGCGCCCGCATCTCCCGCACGGTCTCCGCCCCCAGCACCTTGTCGTCCCCCTGCGTCAGAAAGACGGCGAACCGCGCCAGGTCCCCGGTGGTGGACCAGAGCTGGCCGGCCGGGGCCATCCGCCCGAGATCCTCGGCGGGCTCCGCCAGCATCACATCGGCCCAGGGATGCACCGCCCAGCCACCGGCATGCGGGGCACTGGGCCGGGTGGCCGTACGCTCCAGGCCCAGCGGGTCCAGCACCTCCCGTTGCAGCACTTCCTCCCACGAAGCGCCACGCAGCTTCTCGACCAGCGCACCGAGCAGGGTGTAACCCGGGTTGGAGTAGTGGTGGCGGCGGCCCACCGGGTGCAGGAGCGGCTGTTCGCCCAGTACATCGGCGAGCTCGGGACGCAGCGAACCCGGCGTCCGCTCCCACCAGGGCGCCGGTGACTCGGCGGCCAGCCCGCCCGAGTGTGCGAGCAGCTCGGCGATCGTGGCCTCCCCCGCCCCGGTGCCGGGCAGATGCTTCTCCAGCGGATCCCCCAGGCCGAGGACGCCCTCGTCGCGCAGCCGAAGAACCAGGACTGCGGTGAAGGTCTTGGTGATCGAGCCGATCCGGTACTGCACGTTCTCGTCCGGCCCGTGCCCGTCGACCGAGGTCCGCGCACCGTGCCACACGGTCCGCCCGCCCCGGACCACCGCCGCGACGAGCGACGGCGTACGCCCTTCGGCCTGGGCCACGGCGATCCGGTGCGTCAGCGCCCGGCGGGTGGTGGGGAACAACTCTTCCTGAGGTGTCGTCATGGGCCCAGTCCACCGGTCCGCACACCGCACGTCGAGCCGGTTTCCCCCCGGCACCGTCTCCGGCCGGGGAGTGGACCCACCTGGCCGTGGGTCAGGTCTGTGCCATGTCCACGAAGCGTGAGTAGTGGCCCTGGAAGGCGACCGTGATGGTCGCCGTCGGGCCGTTGCGGTGCTTGGCCACGATCAGGTCCGCCTCACCCGCGCGCGGGGACTCCTTCTCGTAGGCGTCCTCACGGTGCAGCAGGATGACCATGTCCGCGTCCTGCTCGATGGAGCCGGACTCACGCAGGTCGGAGACCATGGGCTTCTTGTCGGTGCGCTGCTCGGGACCGCGGTTCAGCTGGGAGAGCGCGATCACCGGGATCTCCAGCTCCTTCGCCAGAAGCTTGAGGTTTCGGGACATGTCGGAGACCTCCTGCTGGCGGCTCTCGGCGCGCTTGGAACCGCCGGACTGCATCAGCTGGAGGTAGTCGATGACGACCAGCTTGAGGTCGTTGCGCTGTTTGAGGCGACGGCACTTGGCGCGGATCTCCATCATCGACAGGTTCGGGGAGTCGTCGATGTAGAGCGGCGCGGCCGACACGTCGGGCATCCGGCGCGCCAGCCGGGTCCAGTCGTCGTCGGTCATCGTGCCCGACCGCATGTGGTGCAGCGCGACGCGGGCCTCGGCGGACAGCAGCCGCATCGCGATCTCGTTGCGTCCCATTTCGAGGGAGAAGATGACGCTCGGCAGGTTGTTCTTGATGGAGGCGGCCCGCGCGAAGTCCAGTGCGAGGGTCGACTTGCCCATCGCGGGACGTGCGGCGATGACGACCATCTGCCCGGGGTGCAGACCGTTGGTCAGCGAATCGAAGTCGGTGAAGCCCGTCGGCACACCGGTCATCTCGCCGCTGCGCGAGCCGATCGCCTCGATCTCGTCGAGCGCGCCCTCCATGATGTCGCCGAGCGGCAGGTAGTCCTCACTGGTGCGCTGCTCGGTGACGGCGTAGATCTCGGCCTGGGCGCGGTTGACGATCTCGTCGACGTCGTCGTCGGCCGCGTATCCCATCTGGGTGATGCGGGTCCCGGCCTCCACCAGGCGGCGCAGGACCGCCCGCTCGTGCACGATCTCCGCGTAGTACGCGGCGTTCGCGGCCGTCGGCACGGTCTGGACGAGGGTGTGCAGATAGGAGGCGCCGCCGACCTTGTTGATCTCACCGCGCTTGGTGAGTTCGGCGGCGATCGTGATGGGGTCGGCCGGCTCGCCCTTGGCGTAGACGTCGAGGATGGCCTGGTAGACCGTCTCGTGGGCCGGCTTGTAGAAGTCGTGGCCCTTGAGGATCTCGACGACGTCGGCGATGGCGTCCTTGGACAGGAGCATCCCGCCCAGGACGGACTGCTCGGCGTCCAGGTCCTGCGGCGGCACCCGCTCGAACGCGGCGCCCCCGCCGTCCCACCCGTTGTCCGAGCCCCGCTCGTGCTGCTCGTCCCGGCTTCTGCCACCCTCACCGCGACGGCGGGAAGCAGGCAGACGATCACTGGGGCCGCTGTCGGCCCACGGGTCGTCCAAGGGCTCGGAAATGCTCACCGAGCCACCTCCTCCCGTCCGCCGAGCGGACCTCGCCGTGCCCCTCATTTCTACGGCACGGCACTGACAAATAAGACGCCCAACTCCGGTTCTGGCGCGTCGGTTTTGTGACGGTTCACCGGCCGACGGACGGAGCGGGCGCCGGATAACCGTAGGCCCGCGGGCACCGTCAGCCAATCTGGTTATCCACAGGCCATGTGGACGACTGGCCAGATGCTGTGGAGAACTCCGCCAAACCTGTGCACGACCCGGTGGACAGCCCTGTGAACAAGCCCGCATCCCTCCCCGGTAAGCGCCCCTGACCTGCATGTTTGCCGTCCACCGCCTGTGCAGAAGAAAAACTTCCCCACTCGGACCAAGATCCTTTCGAACCGTGCCCAGAAGTGCACGGGGCGAGAGCAGAGGTAAGGGTCACAAAAGCTTTGCATCTCTTACCTGTGGACGATTAGATTAGTGCTCATGACACAGGCCCCCGTGCGTACCCGGACCGACCGGCGCCGGCACGACCGAGAGATCGTCGCGCTGGCAGTCCCGGCCTTCGGCGCACTCGTCGCCGAGCCCCTTTTCGTCATGGCCGACAGTGCCATCGTCGGCCATCTCGGAACCGCTCAGCTCGCCGGACTCGGCATCGCCTCGGCCCTGCTCACCACCGCCGTCAGCGTCTTCGTCTTCCTTGCCTATGCGACCACCGCGGCCGTCTCCCGGCGCGTCGGCGCGGGCGACCTGCAAGCAGCGATCCGCCAGGGGATGGACGGCATCTGGCTCGCCCTGCTGCTCGGCGCCGCCGTCATAGCGGTCGTGCTGCCCACCGCCCCCTCGCTCGTGGAACTCTTCGGCGCCTCCGACACCGCGGCCCCCTATGCCACGACCTATCTGCGGATCTCCGCCCTCGGCATCCCCGCCATGCTCGTGGTGCTCGCCTCGACCGGTGTACTGAGGGGACTGCAGAACACCCGGACCCCCCTCTACGTGGCCGTCGCCGGCTTCATCGCCAATGCCGTCCTCAATGTCGTGCTCGTCTACGGCGCCGGACTCGGCATCGCGGGCTCCGCCTGGGGCACCGTCATCGCTCAGTGCGGCATGGCCGCGGTCTATCTGTGGGTGGTCATCCGCGGAGCCCGACGACACGGCGCCTCCCTGCGTCCGGACCTGGCCGGGATCAGGGCTTCCGCTCAGGCCGGGATGCCGCTGCTCGTGCGCACACTGTCCTTGCGGGCGATTCTCATGATCGCGACGGCCGTGGCAGCCCGCCTCGGGGACGCCGACATCGCCGCGCATCAGATCGTCCTGTCCCTGTGGAGCCTGCTCGCCTTCGCGCTCGATGCCATCGCCATCGCCGGGCAGGCCATCATCGGCCGCTATCTGGGCGCGGACGACGCCCAGGGAGCGCGCGAGGCCTGCCGCCGGATGGTGGAGTGGGGTGTCGCCGTCGGCGTCGTACTGGGTCTGCTCGTGGTGCTGTCCCGTCCGGCGTTCCTGCCCCTGTTCACCGGCGATTCCACCGTCAAGGACGCCGCGTTGCCCGCGCTGCTGATCGTGGCCGTCGCACAGCCGATCTGCGGCGTGGTCTACGTCCTGGACGGTGTCCTCATGGGTGCGGGCGACGGCCCCTACCTGGCCTGGGCCATGCTGCTGACCCTGGCGGTCTTCACTCCGGCGGCACTTCTCGTCCCGACGTTCGGTGGCGGTCTCACTGCCCTGTGGGCGGCCATGACGCTGATGATGGCGATGCGCCTGGTGACGCTGTGGCTGCGCACCCGATCGGGACGCTGGATCGTCACCGGCGCGACGCGCTGACCGTTTCACGTGAAACGGCGAAACGCGACGTTTCACGTGAAACATGGCTCGCCCGCACTCAGCCCCACGCCCACTACTGCTCCCACGCTCACGCCCACGAAGAAGGGCCGCAGCCCCCAGACGGGAGGTGCGGCCCTTCTCATCGCTTCAGCGAGAGCAATGCTCAGGCAGCGACAACCTCGATGCTGACCTTGGCGTCAACCTCGGGGTGCAGACGCACGGACGTCTCGTGGGCGCCCAGGGTCTTGATCGGCGAGCCCAGCTCGATGCGGCGCTTGTCGACCTCGGGGCCACCGGCGGCCTTGATCGCCGAAGCGACGTCGGCCGGCGTGACGGAACCGAAGAGACGACCGGCGTCGCCGGAGCGAACGGCCAGACGGACCTTCACACCCTCGAGCTGGGCCTTCACCTGGTTGGCCTGCTCGATGGTCTGGATCTCGTGGATCTTGCGAGCACGACGGATCTGCTCGACGTCCTTCTCGCCACCCTTGGTCCAGCGGATAGCGAACTTCCGCGGGATCAGGTAGTTGCGAGCGTAACCGTCCTTGACGTCGACGACGTCGCCCGCGGCACCGAGGCCGGAGACCTCGTGGGTGAGGATGATCTTCATGTTTCGGTCACCCTTCCCTTATCGCGCGGTGGAGGTGTAGGGCAGCAGCGCCATCTCACGGCTGTTCTTCACGGCCGTGGCGACGTCACGCTGGTGCTGGGTGCAGTTGCCGGTCACGCGGCGGGCACGGATCTTGCCGCGGTCGGAAATGAACTTCCGCAGCATGTTCGTGTCCTTGTAGTCCACGTACGTGACCTTGTCCTTGCAGAATGCGCAGACCTTCTTCTTCGGCTTGCGCACAGGCGGCTTAGCCATGATGTTTCTCCTGTGTGATCAAGAAGTGTGGGTAGAGCCCGTCCCTTAGAAGGGGGGCTCGTCCGAGTAGCCGCCACCGCCGCCGGAGCCACCGCCCCAGCCGCCGCCACCCTGGCCGCCACCACCCTGCTGGCCACCGGCGGGAGCACCGGTCGCCCAGGGGTCGTCGGCCGGAGCGCCGCCGCCCTGCTGGCCGCCACCGGGGCCGCCGCCCCAGCCGCCGCCACCCTGGCCGCCGCCGCCACCGCCGCCGTAGCCGCCCTGGCCTCCGCGGCCGCCCTGGCCCGAGGTCTTGGTGACCTTGGCCGTGGCGCTGCGCAGGCTGGCGCCGACCTCGTCGACGTCCAGCTCGTAGACCGTGCGCTTGACGCCCTCACGGTCCTCGTAGGACCGCTGCTTCAGCCGGCCCTGCACGATGACGCGCATGCCTCGCTGGAGCGACTCGGCGACGTTCTCCGCCGCCTGACGCCAGACCGAGCAGGTGAGGAAGAGGCTCTCGCCGTCCTTCCACTCGTTCGTCTGGCGGTCGAAGGTGCGGGGGGTCGACGCGACGCGGAACTTCGCGACGGCCGCACCGGACGGGGTGAAGCGCAGCTCGGGGTCGTCGACAAGATTGCCGACGACCGTGATGACGGTCTCGCCTGCCATGGGGAACCTCTCGGCGGGTTTGCTGCTCTGGCTGCTTGGTTGCTGCTACTCGAATCCCGGGATCAGCTGAGCGGGGAAGCTCAGTGCATCTCGGGACGGAGGACCTTGGTCCGGAGGACCGACTCGTTCAGGTTCATCTGGCGGTCGAGCTCCTTGACGACCGCAGGCTCGGCCTGCAGGTCGATGACCGAGTAGATGCCCTCGGGCTTCTTCTTGATCTCGTACGAGAGACGACGACGGCCCCAGGTGTCGACCTTCTCGACCTTTCCGCCGCCGTCACGGACGACAGAGAGGAAGTTCTCGATCAGCGGGGAGACAGAACGCTCCTCGAGATCGGGGTCGAGGATGACCATCACCTCGTAGTGACGCATGTGGAACCCACCTCCTTTGGACTCAGCGGCCACGGTCGTTCCGTGGCAGGAGGGTTGCGATGCGTTCGCACCGGCATCAACGAGTAAACCAGGACCCACTGACAATCGGGCCTCCTCCGAGGAGGCGGCCCGGGCCGGGGCCGGCAACAGACACCGGTGCGGAAGGTACAGCGTACCCGGCCGTCGCCTTGCGGTTGAAATCCGGCCCCGAGGGGACACAATCGGTAGTCAGGGATGTGAGGGCTAAAACACACTGCCCCGGCAGGAGGTTCTCCATGGCACAGATCATGCGACCCGCCAGGCCCCGGACCGGCCTGCTGGCCACCGACGGCAAACGACACCCCCTCCAGGACGCGCTCCTGGCCGTGACCGTGGTGCTGGGCGTGCTCGCCCTGGCCACCGCGAGCTTCCGCGGGCTGCACGTCCTGACCTCCTGGGCGGGGCTGCTCGGTGTCCTGACCGGCGGATACGGTCAATACCTCTCCGAGACGACCCGGGAGCGCTTCGGGCTGATTCTGGGACTCGGCGCCTCCGCACTCGGTCTGTTCTTCGGCATCTACCACGGAGGGCTCGTCGGCTGATCCCTCCGGCGGGACGCCCGTCGGCCAAGCCCTTCCGGCCGTACGCCGGACGGGGCGCTCACAGGGCGCAGTAGGCTTCGCGCGAGAGCCGGAGCCCCTGTACCCATGGGGACACACCAGCCCGAGGAGCGCCCCGAATGAGCCTGACCCTGAGGACCATCAGTCGCGAGCAGCATCTGGCCTACATCCAGAGCCTGCCGGCGGCGAGTCACATGCAGGTCCCGGCATGGGCGGACGTCAAGGCGGAATGGCGCTCGGAGAACCTCGGCTGGTTCGACGACCGGACCGGTGAGCTGGTCGGCGTGGGCCTCGTCCTCTACCGGCAGCTGCCCAAGATCAAGCGCTACCTCGCCTACCTCCCCGAGGGTCCGGTCATCAACTGGTTCGCGCCGAACCTCCAGGACTGGATGGAGCCGATGCTGGCGCACCTCAAGCAGCAGGGCGCCTTCTCGGTGAAGATGGGCCCGCCGGTGATCATCCGGCGCTGGGACGCGACGTCCATCAAGAAGGGCATCCAGGACCCCGACGTCAAGCGCCTGCGGGACATAGAGGCGGACCACATCGAGCCGCGCGCCTTCGAGGTGGCCGACAAGCTGCGCCGCATGGGCTGGCAGCAGGGCGAGGACGGCGGCGCCGGCTTCGGCGACGTGCAGCCCCGCTACGTCTTCCAGGTGCCGCTGGCCAACCGCTCCCTGGAAGAGGTCCACAAGAACTTCAACCAGCTGTGGCGCCGCAACATCAAGAAGGCCGAGAAGGCCGGTGTCGAGGTCGTCCAGGGCGGCTACCACGATCTCGAGGAGTGGCAGCGCCTGTACGAGATCACGGCCGTGCGCGACCACTTCCGGCCGCGCCCGCTCTCGTACTTCCAGCGCATGTGGGCGGCCCTCAACAACGAGGACCCCAACCGCATGCGGCTCTACTTCGCCCGGCACAACGGGGTGAACCTGTCGGCGGCGACCATGCTGGTCGTCGGCGGGCACGTCTGGTACTCCTACGGCGCCTCCGACAACATCGGCCGCGAGGTCCGGCCGTCCAACGCCATGCAGTGGGCCATGCTCCGCGACTCCTACGCGCTGGGCGCCACCGTCTACGACCTGCGCGGCATCTCCGACTCCCTGGACGAGAGCGACCACCTCTTCGGTCTGATCCAGTTCAAGGTGGGTACGGGCGGCCAGGCGGCCGAGTACCTCGGCGAGTGGGACTTCCCGCTGAACAAGCTGCTCCACAAGGCGCTCGACATCTACATGTCGCGCCGCTGACGCACCGCCCATCCCCGATCCGCATCTCTGACAGCCACGAGAAAGGTTCCAGGTCCGGCCATGGCGCTCACGCTCTACGTCGACACCGCGCGCTGGCGGGCGCACCACAAGCACGTGCAGGAGCAGTTCCCCGGGCTGGTCCCGGTCTGCAAGGGCAACGGCTACGGATTCGGTCACGAGCGCCTGGCGGAGGAGGCGACGCGGCTGGGCTCCGACGTGCTGGCCGTCGGCACCACTTACGAGGCCGCCCGCATCAAGGACTTCTTCGGTGGTGACCTGCTGGTCCTGACGCCGTACCGGCGCGGCGAGGAGCCCGTACCGCTGCCCGACCGGGTCGTGCGCTCGGTGTCCTCCATCGACGGCGTGTACGGCCTGGTGGGTGCGCGCGTGGTCATCGAGGTGATGTCCTCGATGAAGCGGCACGGCATCAGCGAGCAGGACCTGCCGCAGCTGCACGCCGCCATAGAGAACGTCCGGCTGGAGGGCTTCGCCATCCACCTGCCGCTGGACCGCACCGACGGCTCGGACGCCGTCGAGGAGGTCATCGGCTGGATGGACCGGCTGCGCGCTGCCCGGCTGCCGCTGCACACCATGTTCGTCAGCCATCTCAAGGCCGACGAGCTGGCCCGGCTCCAGCAGCAGTTCCCGCAGACCCGCTTCCGCGCCCGGATCGGCACCCGGCTGTGGCTGGGGGACCACGAGGCCACCGAGTACCGCGGCGCCGTGCTGGACGTCACGCGCGTCGCCAAGGGCGAGCGTTTCGGCTACCGGCAGCAGAAGGCGGCCTCGGACGGCTTCCTGGTGGTCGTGGCGGGCGGTACGTCGCACGGGGTGGGGCTGGAGGCCCCGAAGGCGCTGCACGGCGTCATGCCGCGCGCCAAGGGCGTCGCCCGGGCCGGCCTCGCCACGGTCAACCGGAACCTCTCGCCGTTCGTCTGGAGCGGGAAGCAGCGCTGGTTCGCGGAGCCGCCGCACATGCAGGTGTCGATCCTGTTCGTTCCCTCGGACGCCTCGGAACCCAAGGTCGGAGACGAGCTGGTGGCCCATCTGCGGCACACCACCACGCAGTTCGACCGCATCCTGGATCGCTAGCGAGCAGGCCGTACCGCGACAAGGCCGTCCACGAGGTGTTCGTGATCCTCGTGGACGGCCTGTCACGCGTTCACTCAGAGCGACCCGTCCGGCTGATGGCCCTTGCCCCACTGCACCTGAGGTACGTCGAAGTGGGCCGCGGGCTGTTCGGCCCGAGCCGCGGGGCCCAGGACGAAGACGTCCTCCGCGCCGTCCAGCACTCCGCCCGACGGGTCGTCGTCGCCCGTCCGCCGGACGGGGTCCCGGTCCGGCATCAGGATGTCGCGCACCACCATGGCGCAGAAGAACAGCGTGCCCAGCAGGTGCAGGCCGATGGCCCAGTGGTAGCCGTCCGTCGGCAGACCCTTGTGGGCGTCGCCGCTGGTCGTGTACGCGAGGTACATCCAGATGCCGAGGAAGTACGCCACCTCGCACGCCTGCCAGATCAGGAAGTCCCGCCACTTCGGCCGGGCCAGCGCGGCCAGCGGCACCAGCCAGAGCACGTACTGCGGTGAGTAGACCTTGTTGGTGAGGATGAACGCCGCGACGATGAGGAAGGCGAGCTGGGCGAACCGCGGCCGCCGGGGGGCGATCAGCGTGAGTGCCGCGACGGCGCCGCAGCACAGCAGCATGAGAAGCGTGGCGAGGGTGTTCACGGTCTCGGTGCTGAGCGGGTTGTCGGAGTTCTGCCCGAGGATCAGCCAGAACGACCCGAAGTCCACACCGCGTTCCTGGCTGAACGTGTAGAACTTCGACCAGCCGTCGAAGGCGAAGAGCATCACCGGCAGGTTCACCACGATCCAGGCGCCGGCCGCACCTCCCAGCGCTGTTCCGAACGCCCGCCATCTGCCCGCGCGCCAGCACAGGACGAGCAGGGGGCCGAGGATCAGGAAGGGGTAGAGCTTGGCGGCCGTGGCGAGGCCCAGCAGGACACCGAAGGCCAACGGGCGCTTCCGGGACCACATGAGGACGGCGGCGGCCGTCAGGGCGACCGCCAGGAGGTCCCAGTTGACGGTGGCGGTCAGCGCGAAGGCAGGAGCCAGGGCGACCAGCAGACCGTCCCAGGGGCGCCGGCGGTGCGTGCGGGTCACGCAGACGGCGATGACGGCCGCACAGACCATGAGCATCCCGGCGTTGACCATCCAGTACCACTGCTCCTGGTCCTGGATGGTGCCGCTGCCCGGCGTCAGCCAGGACGCGACCTCCATGAACAGGCCGGTCAGCACGGGGTACTCCAGGTACTCCATGTCGCCGGGGAGCTTGTCGAAGTACGGCACGAGCCCGTCGACGAATCCGCGTCCCTGGTAGAGGTGCGGGATGTCCGAGTAGCACGCGTGCGTGTACTGGGAGCTGGCTCCGAAGAACCAGGCGCCGTTGTAGCAGGGTGCCTTCTGGATCAGTCCTAGGGCGAACATGCCGATCGCGACGAGTGCGATCACCCGCACGGGGGTCCACCAGGACGTGCCGAGCAGGGCACGTCGGCCCAGCGGCCCGCCGATCAGCTCGCTGCCGGCTGCGGCGACCGTGTCCTCCCTGGTCGGCCGCACCGGGTCAGGCTCGTGCACGCTCGCTGGCGTCGATTCTGCACTGGGCATGGGGCACATCCTGCCGTACGCACCTGGGAACACGCGGGGGCCGCCGCACCCTCGTGGATGCGGCGGCCCCTGTTTCACGTGAAACTTGCGGGTGTTTCACGTGAAACACCCATTCTCGGCAGCTTCGGGACTAGCTAGCCATTCGGACCCAAGATGGAGTTTCCACGGCTGTTTCCGTTGCTGTCGCCGTCTCCCTCCGTTTCGCTGGCCGATGGTGAGGGTGATTCGCTGCCCTCGGAGCCGCCTGGTCCGGTGCCCCCGTTGCCGTTGCCACCATTGCTCTCGTTTTCGCAGTTCCATCCCCAGACGCCGCAGGTCTCGGTCTCGGAAGGCGACGGGCTGGGCCCTGTGTCACTGGGCGACGGCGACGGCGACGGGCTGGTCTCCTCGGTCTCGGAAGCAGAGGGAGAGGGGGAGGGCGTCGGGGTCGGCGACGGCGCGTCGTTGATGACCTCGCCGATGGGCTCCGGCTCCGGGAACTTCTCCACCTTCATGCCCTTGACCGCGTCCGACATGTAGTCCTGCCAGATCGTGGACGGGAAGGAGGCACCGTGGATCTTCTTCTCGCCACCCGTTCCGTACATCTCCAGGAACGTGCGGTCCTTGATGGTCTCGTCGTCCGGGTAGCGGTACATGCTGATGGCGGTCGACAGCTGCGGGGTGTAGCCGACGAACCAGGCGGACTTGTTGCCGTCGGTGGTACCGGTCTTGCCCGCCACCTCGCGGCCGGGGAGCTTGGCGTTGGTGCCCGTGCCCTTGTCGACGACCGTCTTCAGGACGTCCGTGACGTTGTCGGCGACCTTCGCGGTGAAGGCCTGCTTGTCCTCGACCTTGTGCGTGTAGATCGTTCCGTTCTTGTTCGTCACCTTCGTGACGGAGTACGGCTCACGCTGCTTGCCGCTTTCCGCGAAGGTGGCGTACGCGCCCGCCATGCGGATGGCGCTGGGGTCCGAGATGCCGAGGGAGAAGGACGGGAAGCTGGAGCCCGTCAGACTGTCCTCCAGGATCCCGGCGTCGACGGCGGCCTCCTTCACCTTGTCCAGGCCGACGTCCATGCCGAGCTGCACATAGGCGGAGTTCACCGACTCCCGCATCGCCTCACGGAGGTCGATCTTGTAGTCCGGCGGGTCACCGACGTCGTCCTGACCGTCGTTCTCCTGACGCCACTGCTCGCCGTCCTCGTTCTCCCAGATTGACCCGTCGTAGTTGTTGATCTTGAGTTTATTCTTGCCGCTGTAGAGACTCTTCGGAGAGACGACGGTGCGCTCGTCCTGGGCCTGGACCGGACCGAGGTCCGGGTCGCGCACGCCCCACTTCATCGCCGCCGAGAGCACGAACGGCTTGAAGGTCGAACCGACCTGGGCACCGGTCACGTCGGCGTTGTTGGTGAAGTGCTTGGTGGCGTCCTCACCGCCGTAGATGGCCTTGATCGCCCCGGTCCGGGTGTCGATGGACGCCCCGCCGAACTGGACGTGGGTGTCCGTCTCGGGCCGCTTCTTGGGGTCGATCTTCTCCTTGTAGACCTTCTGGACCGCCTTCTCCATCTCGTCGACCTTCTTCTTGTCGAAGGTCGTGTAGATGGAGTAGCCGCCCTTCTCCAGCTGCTGCTCCGTCACCTTGCCGCTCTTGAGCACCGAGGACTTGGCGAGCCTGACGAGATAGCCGATCTGGCCGCCCAGGTTCGCGTTCGACTGCGGGTTCTGCGTGGTGGGGAGTTCGGTGTACTTGGCCCGTTCCGTCTGACTCAGATGCTTGTACTCCACCATCTTGTCGAGGGTGTCCTGCATCTGGGAGAGGGCACGCTTCTGGTTGGCTTCCGGCGTGGCCCCCGTCGGGTCGATCGACACCGAGCCCGCCGGGTCGTAGTAGGTGGCGCCCTTGAGCACCGCCGACAGGAAGGCGCACTGTCCCGGGTTGAGGTCGACGGCGTCGACGTTGAAGTACGCCCGTGCGGCCGCCTGGATGCCGTAGGCGCCGCGACCGTAGTAGGCGGAGTTCAGATAGCCCTCGAGGATGTCGTCCTTGGAGACGTCGGTACCGACCTTGATCGAGACGAAGATCTCCTTGACCTTCCGGGAGATCGTCTGCGACTGGTCGTTCAGCATCGCGTTCTTCACGTACTGCTGGGTGATGGTGGAGCCACCCTGCGTGTCACCGCCCTTGGCCATGTTGAACACGGCGCGGGCGATGCCCTTGGGATCGATGCCGCTGTCGGAGTAGAACGTCTTGTTCTCCTGCGAGATGACGGCGTTGCGCATCGCCTTCGGGATCTGCGAGAGATCGACGCTCTGGCGGTTGCGGTCACCGCCCGTGGCCACCATCTGGGTGTTGTCGGCCCAGTAGTAGACGTTGTTCTGCGCGGTGGCGCTCTCGTCGATGACCGGGATGCTCACCATGGCGTACGCGAGGCCGGCGGCACCGACCAGGCAGCCGAAGAAGGCGATGCACAGACCGGAGACGAGCCGCCAGGACGGCACCCAGCGCTGCCAGCCGTCCCTGTCGTGACGCGGGTAGTCGATCATGCGCTTCTTGCCGGGCGCTGCGGCGCGTCCCCGTCCGGGTCCTGCCGGGCCGCCGGGTGCCCCTCGCCGGCCGCGGCCGGGCTCGGCCGCTCTGCGACGGCCACCCCCGCTCCGCTGTGCCGCGCGCCGGGCCTCGGCGCGGCTGCCGTACGCAGGCTCCTCGTTCTCCGGACCATAAGAGCCGGACGGCGACTCTGTGGCGCCTCGCGGTGCCGCTCGGCGGCCGGAGGACGAGCCGGACTGACCGCGTCGGGCCGCGGCACGTCCGCCTCCCTGCGGCTGCGGCGGTTTGCGACGGTGCTCGCTCATCGAACGACTACTCCTCGGGCAGGCGCACCTTTGCGCGCCTGGTAAAGGCGGCTGGTTTCCGGTCCCCCCGAAGTACGGATGCGGCCCCTCCCGCATTCACCCGTACTGCACCGGGGACAGGGACGCCCCCAGACGTCACTCGGTTCCCGGTGGTCTGCATGGCGCACACACTACGCACCGCCAAAACCCCCGCGGCCCGAAGTTCACCTCAAATCAGGCAACTTGCTCGCGATGAAACCGTGATGTGATCCCGTTCACCAGTTCCCCTCTTGTCGCACGCAGAAGGGCGTTCTATCGTGCTGATGTATCGAGTCGATACATCAGCGCGGCATAAGGCGAGAGGAGGCGACGATGAGCCGGAGATCCGGCATCCTCGAGTTCGCCGTACTCGGCCTGCTCCGCGAGTCCCCGATGCACGGCTATGAGCTGCGTAAACGGCTCAACACGTCACTGGGTGTGTTCCGGGCGTTCAGCTACGGGACGCTCTACCCCTGCCTCAAGACGCTGGTCGCCAACGGCTGGTTGATCGAGGAACCGGGGAACGTCGGCGAGGCCGCCGCTTCCCTCACGGGACGCCGCGCCAAGATCGTTTACCGGTTGACGGCCGACGGCAAGGAACACTTCGAGCAGCTCCTCTCCCAGACGGGCCCGGACGCGTACGAGGACGAGACCTTCGCCGCTCGCTTCGCGTTCTTCGGCCAGACGTCGCGAGACGTACGCATGCGCGTGCTCGAGGGCCGGCGCAGCCGGCTGGAGGAGCGCCTGGAGAAGATGCGGGCCTCCCTGGCCCGCACCCGGGAGCGACTCGACGACTACACGCTTGAGCTTCAGCGCCACGGAATGGAGTCCGTGGAGCGCGAAGTGCGCTGGCTGAACGAGCTCATCGAGAGCGAGCGGGCGGGGCGGGACCTGAGGGGTTCCGCCGCCGAGGGGACCGCTCAACAGGACACGACATCTGGAGCGACGGGCGGCCTGCCCCGGCCGGGGGACGACCCCCGGCCGGATACGCCCGGCGACACCGCCACGTGAGCGCCCAGTCAGGGCCTCACTCGTACACACAGGGAGCAACCGGAATGGGTTCGGTTCGCGTAGCCATCGTCGGTGTGGGCAACTGCGCCGCATCGCTGGTGCAGGGCGTCGAGTACTACAAGGACGCCGACCCGGCGGCCAAGGTCCCCGGCCTGATGCACGTCCAGTTCGGCGACTACCACGTCAGTGACATCGAGTTCGTCGCCGCCTTCGACGTGGACGCCAAGAAGGTCGGCCTGGACCTCGCGGACGCCATCGGCGCCTCCGAGAACAACACCATCAAGATCTGCGACGTGCCGAACAGCGGCGTCCAGGTCCAGCGCGGCCACACGCACGACGGTCTCGGCAAGTACTACCGCCAGACCATCGAGGAGTCCGCCGAGGCGCCGGTCGACGTCGTCCAGGTCCTCAAGGACAAGCAGGTCGACGTTCTGGTCTGCTACCTGCCCGTCGGTTCCGAGGTCGCGGCGAAGTTCTACGCCCAGTGCGCCATCGACGCCAAGGTCGCCTTCGTCAACGCCCTCCCGGTCTTCATCGCCGGCACCAAGGAGTGGGCGGACAAGTTCACCGAGGCGGGCGTCCCGATCGTCGGCGACGACATCAAGTCGCAGGTCGGCGCCACCATCACGCACCGCGTCATGGCGAAGCTGTTCGAGGACCGGGGCGTCGTCCTGGACCGCACGATGCAGCTGAACGTCGGCGGCAACATGGACTTCAAGAACATGCTCGAGCGCGAGCGCCTGGAGTCCAAGAAGATCTCCAAGACGCAGGCCGTCACCTCCCAGATCCCCGACCGCGACCTGGGTGCGGACAACGTCCACATCGGCCCGTCCGACTACGTCGCCTGGCTGGACGACCGCAAGTGGGCCTACGTCCGCCTCGAGGGCCGCGCCTTCGGCGACGTCCCGCTGAACCTGGAGTACAAGCTCGAGGTCTGGGACTCCCCGAACTCGGCCGGTGTCATCATCGACGCGCTGCGCGCCGCGAAGATCGCCAAGGACCGCGGCATCGGCGGCCCGATCCTGTCGGCGTCGAGCTACTTCATGAAGTCCCCGCCGGTCCAGTACTTCGACGACGAGGCCCGCGCCAACGTCGAGAAGTTCATTGCGGGCGAGGTCGAGCGCTGAGAAGCCGCTGACCCCGGTCTGCCGAGGTCCCCGGGTCGCGTGACCCGGGGACCTTTCCCGTATGTGAGGCTGTGCCCCATGGCCGTCGTCCGTGACCTGCGCATCCTGCTGCGTCTGAAGGGGTTTCGGCACCTGCTCGCCGTTCGCCTGCTCTCCCAGGGCGCCGACGGTGTCTACCAGGTCGCGCTCGCCACCTACGTCGTCTTCTCCCCGGAGAAGCAGACCTCGCCCGCCGCGATCGCCTCCGCGATGGCGGTGCTGCTGCTGCCGTACTCCCTGGTGGGCCCCTTCGCGGGTGTGCTGCTGGACCGCTGGCGCCGCCGCCAGGTCTTCCTGTACGGCAACCTGCTGCGTGCCGTCCTGGCCTCGGTGACCGCGGTACTGATGATCGCTTCCGTCCCCGACTGGCTCTTCTACGTCTCGGCCCTCTGTGTCACGGCCGTCAACCGCTTCGTCCTCGCGGGCCTGTCCGCCGCGCTGCCCCGGGTCGTCGACGCCGAACGCCTGGTGATCGCCAACTCGCTCTCCCCGACGGCCGGCACCCTGGTCGCCACCGCGGGCGGCGGCCTCGCGTTCGTCGTGCGCCTCGTGGTCTCGGACTCCGACGCCGCCGTGGTGCTGCTCGGCGCCGGCCTCTACCTGTGCGGGGCGCTGGCGTCGCTCCGGATCGCCGTGGTGCTGCTCGGCCCGGACCCGGCACGGGTGCCGCCCACCGTCGCCTCGGCGCTCACCGGCACCGCGCGCGACCTGGTGGCGGGCGTACGTCATCTCGCCGCGCCCGCCCGCCGGGAAGCGGCCTGGGCGCTGGCCGGCATGACGCTGATGCGGTTCTGCTACGGCGCCCTGCTGGTCATGCTGCTGATGCTGTGCCGGTACTCCCTGACCTCGGAGACGGAGGAGGGGCTGGCCCTGCTGGGGCTGGCGCTGGGCGTCTCCGGAGCCGGCTTCTTCGCGGCGGCGGTGCTCACTCCCTGGGCGGCGGGACGGCTGGGGCCCGGTCGCTGGATGGCCGTCTGTGCGGCGGTCGCCACCGTGCTGGTGCCGGCGCTGGGCCTGCCGTTCACCACGGCGCCCCTGCTCGCCGCCGCGTTCGTGCTGGGCCTGACGACACAGGGGGCGAAGATCGCGACCGACACGGTCGTGCAGTCCTCCGTCGACGACACCTTCCGGGGCCGGATCTTCTCCGTCTACGACGTGCTGTTCAACGTGGCCTTCGTCGGAGCGGCCGGAGTGGCCGCGCTCATGCTGCCGCCTGACGGCCGATCGGTACCGCTGGTCGTGACCGTCTCCGCGATCTACGGAGTGGTTGCGGTGGCTATGGCCCGGTTTGAGAGCCGGTAAGTGTCACATCAGTGACACAGAGCCTCACTCGACTACAGAGTTGTCCGTGGGACCCGGTAGCTTACGTGCGTCTTATCTCGCGGCATGTCCGCGACACGCACCTATTTCAGGGGGACCCCCAGTGACCACCCAGCCGCCGCCTCAGGGCAACCCGTTCGCGCAGAACCAGCCGCAGGCCCCGCAGCAGCCCCAGGGACAGAACCCCTACGCCCAGGGGCAGCCGGGCTTCCCGCAGCAGGCCGGCCAGCCCGGGCAGCCCGGTTTCCCGCAGCAGGGTGCGCCGTACGCCCCGGTGCCGCCGCAGCCCGCCCGCCGCAAGCCGAGCTTCAAGGTGATCAAGAACATCGTCATCGCGGTGGTCGTCGTGGGTGTCGCGGTCGGCGGTTACATCGCCAGCCGGGACGACGCCGACCAGGCCGGCGTGGGTGACTGCCTGAAGTCCGCGTCGTCGTCCTCGGACCGCATGGAGGTCGTGGACTGCTCTTCCTCGGAGGCCGAGGGCAAGGTCCTCTCGAAGGTGAAGGGCCACTTCACGTCGGTGACCGCCGAGACGGAGTGCCGGAAGGTCGACGGAGCCACCGGCTTCTACGCCGAGACCGGCGACGGTGAAGAGTTCCTGCTCTGCCTCGGCGAGGCGTGAGAAGGGGAGTTCCCTCCCCTGCTGGTTCACGGTCATGTTTCACGTGAAACATGACCCGGCGGGCGGCACGTTTCACGTGAAACGTGCCGCCCGTTCTCATGCGTTCTCCGGGTGCTGGGCCCACCACTCCTTGAGCGCCGCCACCGCCGCGTCGTACTCCATCGGCCCGTTCTCCAGGCGAAGCTCCAAAAGGTGCTTGTACGCCTGCCCCACGGCCGGCCCGGGACGGATACCGAGGATCTCCATGATCTGGTTGCCGTCCAGGTCCGGGCGGATCGCGTCCAGCTCCTCCTGCTCCTGAAGCTGCCCGATCCGCTCCTCCAGGCCGTCGTAGGCGCGGGAGAGAGCCGTCGCCTTGCGCTTGTTGCGCGTCGTGCAGTCCGACCGCGTCAGCTTGTGGAGACGGTCGAGCAGCGGGCCCGCGTCCCGGACATAACGACGAACCGCGGAGTCCGTCCACTCGCCCGTGCCGTAGCCATGGAAGCGCAGGTGCAGCTCGACCAGGCGCGAGACGTCCTTCACCAGTTCGTTGGAGTACTTGAGCGCGAGCATGCGCTTCTTCGTCATCTTCGCCCCGACCACCTCGTGGTGGTGGAACGAGACCCTGCCGTCCTTCTCGAAGCGGCGGGTGCGCGGCTTGCCGATGTCGTGGAGCAGGGCTGCCAGGCGAAGGGTCAGGTCGGGCCCCTCGCTCTCCAGCGCCATCGCCTGCTCCAGGACGATGAGCGTGTGGTCGTAGACGTCTTTGTGCCGGTGGTGCTCGTCCCGCTCCAGCCGCAGGGCCGGCAGCTCGGGCAGCACCCGCTCGGCGAGGCCGGTCTCCACCAGCAGGCTCAGACCCTTGCGCGGGTGCGAGGAGAGGATGAGCTTGTTCAGCTCGTCCCGGACCCGCTCGGCCGAGACGATGTCGATGCGCCCGGCCATGTCGTGCATGGCCTTGACGACCTCGGGTGCCACCTCGAAGTCGAGCTGCGCGGCGAAGCGCGCGGCCCGCATCATCCGGAGCGGGTCGTCCGAGAACGAGTCCTCGGGAGTCCCGGGGGTGCGCAGCACACCGGCCGCGAGGTCGTCGAGTCCACCGTGCGGGTCGATGAACGCCTTCTCCGGAAGCGCCACGGCCATCGCGTTCACCGTGAAATCACGTCGGACGAGGTCCTCGTCGATGGAGTCGCCGTAGGACACTTCCGGCTTGCGCGAGGTGCGGTCGTACGCCTCCGACCGGTAGGTGGTCACCTCGATCTGCCAGCCGTCCTTCTGCCCACCGACCGTGCCGAAGGCGATCCCGACCTCCCAGACCGCGTCGGCCCAGGGTCGCATGATCTTCAATACGTCCTGGGGGCGGGCGTCGGTCGTGAAGTCCAGGTCGTTGCCGAGCCGCCCGAGCAAGGCGTCCCGGACCGAGCCGCCGACCAGGGCGAGAGAGAACCCGGCCTCCTGAAAACGGCGGGCGAGATCGTCGGCGACAGGGGCGATCCGCAGCGGCTCGCTCACCGTGCGGTGCTGCTCCTGGCTCAGGGCGTTGGGGCTGACTTCGTTGGCGTTCGGCACAACAGAACAGGGTACGTGGCCGGGGCGGAGACAGCCGCCCCGATTGATCCCGCACCGAATCCCCCACTTCCGTACCGCTCCCTCTATAGGCATACATAGCGGGAAGCCCGGCCCGGCCGCGGATCTTGTGGCGTACTCCGCGGCACTTCCCCTCGCCGCACATCGTTACCATGCGTGGACGCACATTCCGACGACCACTGATCACGACGAGGGACGGGCGAGCGCGTGGCCGAGGCGGCAGACTTCCAGGGGACCAGTGCCTCACCTGCCCGCCGGTGGCTGCGGCGCACCACGGCACTGCTCGCCGGGGCGCCGCTGCTGGCCGGCCTGGTCCAGCTGCCCGCCGCCGGCTCGGCGCACGCCGAAGAGGCGACCGCCGCCCTCGCCGACTCCGACTCGGGCTCGGTGGCCGTGGCTGTGGACTCGCTCACGCCCTCCGCGCCCACGGACGGGGACACGGTGACCGTGTCGGGCACCGTCACCAACAAGGGCAAGCGGACCGTGACCGACGCGCACGTGGGCCTGCGTGTGGGCCCACCGGTCGACACCCGCTCGTCGGTCGACGCGATCGCCAAGGACAGCGACGACCTCCAGGGCTCCATCGCCCCGGAGATCGACAACAAGTACACCGAGAAGTTCTCCAAGCTCACCCCCGGTGTCGCCGAGCACTTCAACATCTCCGTGCCGGTCGACGATCTGAACCTCGGCAACGACGGCGTCTACGAATTCGCCGTCTCGCTGTCCGGTGAGACGTCCGCGCAGCCCTGGGAGCAGATCCTCGGCATCCAGCGGACCTTCCTGCCGTGGCAGCCCGACGAGGCAGGCACCAGGACCAAGACCACGGCGCTGTGGCCCCTCGTCTCGACGACGCACATGGCCGCCGAAACGGGGCCGAACGAGGAGCAGACCCCGGTCTTCCTCAACAACGACCTGGCGAAGGAGATCTCCCCCGGCGGCCGCCTGAACCAGATGGTGACGCTGGGCAAGGACCTCGACGTCACCTGGGTGGTCGATCCGGACCTGCTGGCCTCCGTCGACGCGATGACGGGCAGCTACCGCGTGCGGGACGGGAAGAAGACCACCGCCGGCACCCACCAGGCGGTCGCCAAGCAGTGGCTGGCCGAGCTGCAGGACGCGGTGGCCGACAAGGAGGTCGTCGCCCTCCCCTTCGCCGACCCCGACCTGGCGTCCCTGGCCCACAACGGCACCGACGTCACCGGCTCGCTGCGTCAGCTCAAGGACGCGACGGACGTCGTTGACAACACCGTCGAGCCGATCCTCCACATGAAGCCGAATACCGACTTCGCCTGGCCCGTGGACGGCGCCGTCGACCGGTCGATCGTCAAGGTCGCCACCTCCGCCGGCGCCGACAAGGTGATCGCCCGCAGCGACAGCCTCCAGGAGACCAACGGTCTGCCGTACACACCGTCCGCGGCCCGCCCCATCGGCGGGGGCACCACGGCCGTCGTGGCGGACGCCCGGCTGTCCACGGCGTTCGAGGGCGACCTGACGAACGCGTCGGCGTCCACGCTCGCCGTGCAGCGCTTCCTCGCCCAGAGCCTGGGCCTGAGTCTCCAGACCGACAAACAGCGCAGCGTCGTCATCGCTCCCCAGCGCACGCCGTCCGGAAGCCAGGCACGCGCGATGGCCGAGGCGCTGCGGGCGCTCCAGAGCGGCACCTGGTCCCAGTCCCAGAAGCTGGCGGCGGCCTCGTCGGCCAAGCCCGACCCGGACGCCACCACCAAGGTTCCGGGGACTTCCTCCTATCCTTCGGCGCTGCGCAAGAAGGAGCTGCCGCGGTCGGCCTTCGTGGAGAGCGCGCAGACGCAGGACGCGCTGGACGGCTTCAAGGTCGTGCTCTCGGACCCGTCCCGGGTGGTGACGCCCTTCGGACGCGCCCTGAACCGGGAGATGTCCGTGTCGTGGCGGGGCAGGGCCGCCGAGGCGGAGTCGTTCCGCGCCGGAGTGAAGTCGTACCTCGACGGGCTGGCCGGCCGGGTCAGACTGATCGACAAGTCGGAGACGAAGCTCTCCGGCCGCAGCGCCACCATCCCGGTCACGGTGCAGAACAACCTGGTGCAGGACGTCGGTCCCCTGGTCCTGCGGCTCACCTCGACGAACCCGACCCGCCTCGAGATCGACGGCGCCCGCTACGAGGAGCAGCCGATCTCGGTCTCCGGCGGCCACAGCCAGTCGGTGAAGTTCACCACGTCGGCCAACGCCAACGGCCGGGCCACGGTGATCGCCCAGCTGTACACGCAGGACGGGCGCCCGTACGGCGAGCCCGTGACCTTCGACGTGAAGGTCACCGAGATCACCGCCACCGTGATGCTCGTCATCGGCGGCGGCGTCCTGCTGCTCGTCCTCGCCGGTTTCCGGATGTACACCCAGCGCAAGCGGGCCGCTGCCCGCGCCGCCGCGCAGGGCGGGGAGAGCGACTCCGAGGAGCCTGAGGCGTCGGAGGCGTCGGAGGCGTCGGAGGCGTCGGAGAACTCCGAGAACGACCCGGAGAACCCGGAGCGCCCCGAGGGACGTCTCACGGAGGAGTCCGAGGCACCGGCCCGGGCAGGCGACCCGGAGCAGCCGAGTGACCCGACACCGGACACCGCAGCGGAAAGCACCGACCCGTCCGGCACGGGTGAGAGAGTGGACCGTTGAGGATGTCGTGGCCGGTCGGCCCGGGACGATGAGGTGGGGTAACCATGAACGCGCCGTACGACGGTGACCGCGGTCAGGCCGTGGACGGCTCGGGTCACCCCCAGGGCCCGCCGCCGGACCCAGGACAGACGCCGCCGCCGCAGCAGCCCGCGGACATGTACCTCCAGGACGCCTACGACCAGGATCCCTACCGGGCACAGGACCTCTCCGCCCAGGACCCGGTCTCCGAGGCGCTCTACGACCGCGCCGCGCACCCTCCGCCGCCCCCGGGCACCTACCCGCCGCAGCAGCCGCTGTACTCCCAGCCCTCGCAGTCGCCCTACGCCCCCGACCCCCGCGTCTGGGCTCCGACCCCGGCCCCCGAACCGGAGGGCCCGACGCAGTACCTGCCGTACGGCGACGACCCCCGGACCACCCAGTTCGTGGGCGTCGACGACCTGGTCGGCCAGTCCGGCGACCAGCGTCACGAGCCGGACGCCTTCGCGCACCTCTTCCGCGACCAGCAGCAGGGCGGCGGCCACCCTTCCTACGACGACCAGGCGGCCGTGCCCGCACCGGCCCCGCCGCCGGGGCCGTACGGCGGGGCGGCGAACCCGGGGCAGTACGGCACGACACCCGCTCCGGGACAGTACGGCGGGCACCAGGGGCCCGACCCGTACGGGAACGCTCCGGCCCACGGCCAGTACGGCGACCCGGCTCCGGCGCACGGCCAGTACGGCGGCGCGGCTCCCTCGCACGGTCAGTACGGCGGCCACGCCCCGGCGCAGGGCCAGTACGGGAACGCTCCGGCACCCGGGCAGCACGCGGCGCCCGCACCGGGCCAGTACGCGGTGGCCCCCACGCCCGAGGCAGCCGAGGCTCCCCTCCAGGAGCCCGAGCCCGCCCCCGCGGCCGCCGCGCCCAAGAAGGGCGGGCGCGCCGGGGGCCTGCTGAAGTCGAGCGCCGTGATGGCGGCGGGCACGATGGTGTCGCGGCTGACCGGGTTCATCCGGTCGGCGCTGATCGTCTCGGCTCTGGGCGTCGGTCTGCTCGGCGACACCTTCCAGGTCGCCTACCAGCTGCCCACGATGATCTACATCCTCACCGTCGGCGGCGGCCTCAACTCGGTCTTCGTTCCACAGCTCGTCCGCGCCATGAAAGACGACGAGGACGGGGGCGAGGCCTTCGCCAACCGCCTCCTGACCCTCGTCATGGTCGCGCTGGGCGCGCTGACGGTGATCACGGTCTTCGCCGCGCCCCTGCTGATCCGGCTCCTGTCCAACCCCGTCGCCAGTGACCCGGCCGCCAACGAGGTCGGTATCACCTTCGTCCGCTACTTCCTGCCGTCCATCTTCTTCATGGGCCTGCACGTGGTGATGGGGCAGGTCCTCAACGCCCGGGGCAGGTTCGGCGCGATGATGTGGACCCCGGTCCTGAACAACATCGTCATCATCGTGACCCTCGGCCTGTTCATCTGGGTCTACGGCACCGCGGAAACCTCGGGCATGAAGGTGACGAGCATCCCGCCGGAGGGCGAGCGTCTGCTCGGCATCGGAGTGCTGCTGGGACTCATCGTGCAGTCCCTGGCCATGATCCCGTACCTTCGGGAGACGGGTTTCCGGCTCCGGCTGCGCTTCGACTGGAGGGGACACGGCCTGGGCAAGGCCATCACCCTCGCCAAGTGGACGGTCCTGTTCGTCCTGGCCAACCAGGCGGGCGCCATGATCGTCATCCAGCTCTCCACCGCTGCGGGCAAAGCCTCGCCCGTCGACGGCACCGGCTTCGCGGCCTACGCCAACGCACAACTGATTTGGGGCCTGCCGCAGGCCATCATCACCGTCTCGCTGATGGCTGCCCTGCTGCCCCGGATCTCCCGCTCGGCGTCCGAGGAGGACGGGGGAGCGGTCCGGGACGACATCTCCCAGGGCCTGCGCACGACAGCCGTGGCCATCGTTCCCGTCTCCTTCGGCCTCGTCGCACTCGGCATCCCGATGTGCACGCTCATGTTCGGCTCCTCGGGCACCAGCGAAGCCACCAACATGGGCTACATGCTGATGGCCTTCGGCCTCGGCCTCATCCCGTACTCCGTGCAGTACGTCGTCCTGCGCGCCTTCTACGCCTACGAGGACACCCGGACGCCCTTCTACAACACCGTCATCGTGGCCGTCGTCAACGCCGCCGCCTCGGGCCTGTGTTACCTGCTGCTGCCCTCCCGCTGGGCGGTGGTCGGCATGGCGGCCTCCTACGGCCTGGCCTATGTGATCGGCGTGGGCATCGCCTGGCGCAGGCTGCGCAAGCGGCTGGGCGGGGACCTGGACGGCGCCCGGGTGCTGCGGACCTACGCCAGACTGTGCATCGCGTCCGTACCGGCGGCCCTGCTCAGCGGCGCCGCCTGCTACGCGATCAGCCGCGCGCTCGGCCAGGGCGTCGTGGGATCGTTCGCGGCGCTGCTGGCCGGTGGAGTGCTCCTGTTCGGTGTCTTCTTCGTCGCCGCCCGCCGCATGCGCATCGAGGAAGTCAACTCTCTGGTCGGCATGGTGCGCGGACGCCTGGGACGCTGAGACCCGGGGTAG
Source organism: Streptomyces sp. CS113 (assembly GCF_002188365.1). Lineage (NCBI taxonomy): Bacteria > Bacillati > Actinomycetota > Actinomycetes > Kitasatosporales > Streptomycetaceae > Streptomyces > Streptomyces sp. CS113. Next base: position 4,402,403 of record NZ_KZ195574.1, on the reverse strand, counting down.
GCGCACAACCATCGTCCGCCGCCGTGTGTCGTGCATAGCGGCGGACTGTGGGCACAATTGGGTTCGGCGTCGGACGCGCGGATCGGAAGTCGGCCGACGCGCATGGAATGGGGAGGCAGGAACGACGGTGGCGGAACGGAGCACAGCTGCCGTCGACGTGGCAGACAACAGCGGCGATGAGCCGCTGACCGCACAGGCGGACCAGTCCACGGCCGACGGGGTGGCCAACAACCGGGAGCGGGACACGGACAGCGACGAGGCACAGGGGACCACGAGCGAGGAATCCGGCAAGGCCTCGCCTCCCGAACTGCACAGCGGGCACAAGCTCGCCAGACGCTACCGCCTCGAGGAATGCGTCACCCGTCTGGACGGCTTCAGCAGTTGGCGGGCCGTCGACGAGAAGCTGCGCCGCGCCGTCGGCGTCCACCTCCTCCCCGCGGACCACGCGCGAGCCCGGTCCGTGCTGGCCGCGGCACGCTCCTCCGCCCTGCTCGGCGACCCCCGCTTCGTCCAGGTCCTGGACGCCGTCGAGGACAACGACCTCGTCTACGTCGTGCACGAGTGGCTCCCCGACGCCACCGAACTGACCGCCCTCCTCGCCTCCGGACCGCTGGAGGTGTACGACGCCTACCAGATGGTCAGTCAGGTCGCCTCGGCCATGGCGGCCGCCCACCGCGAGGGCCTCGCCCATCTGCGCCTGAGCCCCAACGCGGTGCTGCGCACCTCGACGGGCCAGTGGCGGATCCGCGGGCTCGCCGTCAACGCCGCGCTGCGCGGCATCAGTTCCGACACGCCGCAGCGCACCGACACCGAGGCCATCGGCGCCCTCCTGTACGCCGCGCTCACCCAGCGCTGGCCGTACGAGAGCGACGCGCACGGCCTGGCGGGCCTGCCCAAGGACATCGGGCTGATCCCCCCGGACCAGGTACGCGCCGGCGTCCACCGCGGCCTGTCCGAACTGGCGATGCGGGCGCTCGCCAACGACGGCGCCACCGCTTCCCGCCACGAGGCGCCGTGCACCACGCCGGAGGAACTGGTGAAGGCGATCGGCGAGATGCCGCGCATCCGCCCGCCGGAGCCGGCGTACACCGCACCGCCGCAGTACCAGCGCACGGCCTACCAGCAGGGCGGGTACGGCCGCCCGGCCCCGCACCCCGGTGTCACCCAGCCCGTGCCGACGCCGCCGCCCCCGCTACAGAGCCGTACCGGCAAGGCCCTGAAGTGGGGCGTCTCGGCCCTGCTGATCGCCGCACTCGGCCTCGGCAGCTGGCAGCTCGCGGACGCCCTCATGGAACGGGGCGGCAAGGCCGACGACCCGAACCAGACCCAGACGGTGGACGGCAACGACAAGAACGACGGGCAGACCAAGCCTGCCAAGCCGCTCAGTGTGCAGGCAGCCCAGGAGTACGTGGCCAGTGGCAGTGCCCAGGCGCCCGAGGACGCGGCCAAGACCTATGACGGCGACGCATCCACCTTCTGGCGCACGAAGAAGTACACGGACGGTCCGAAGCTCGCGCCGTACAAGCCCGGCGTCGGCATCGTCTACGACCTCGGCTCGCCGCAGGACGTCTCGACGGCGTCGATAGGCCTCCGGTACACCGGCGATCACACGACCGTGCACTTCTACGCCACCGATTCACTGTCGCCCTCGACGGGAGTCGACGGCATGACCGAGATCGCCAGCGCCACCACGACCGGTTCCTCGCTCACGGCGAAGGCGTCGAAGCCCGTCAAGACGCGGTACGTCCTGCTGTGGATGACCGACGTCCCGAACGCGCCGTCCGACGGCTACAGCGGCGCCGGGTACAAGCAGGCGATCACCGACGTGACCTTCAAGGGCTGAGGGCCCTTCGAGGAAAGGGGGAGGAGGCCGATGGCAGATGGCACCGCGTACGACGGCATCAGCGATCAGAGCCTCCTCGCCCGCCACGTCGAGGGCGACCCCGACGCCTTCGGTGAGCTCGTACGCCGTCACCGCGACCGTCTCTGGGCGGTGGCCCTGCGGACGCTGGGGGACCGCGAGGAGGCCGCCGACGCCGTCCAGGACGCCCTCGTCTCCGCCTACCGGGCCGCCCACACCTTCCGCGGTCAGGCCGCCGTCACCACCTGGCTGCACCGGATCACGGTGAACGCCTGTCTCGACCGCGCCCGCAAGGCGGCCTCGCGGAAGACCGCGCCCGTCGACGACACCGAGCGCCTGGAGCAGCTGCTGGAGCCGCACGAGTCTGCCTCCGCCCCCGCCGAGCGCAACGATCTCCACCGCCAGCTGCTGGAGGCCCTGGGCACCCTGCCGGCCGACCAGCGGGCCGCCCTCGTGCTGGTCGACATGCAGGGCTACCCCGTAGCGGAGGCCGCCCGCATCCTCGACGTACCGGCCGGAACGATCAAAAGTCGTTGTGCCCGGGGCAGAGCCAGGCTTCTTCCGCTGCTCACCCACCTGCGTCCGGACGGCAGCGGAGAGAGCAGGAAGCCCGGCCCGGAACGGAACCGGACGCAGGGGGCATCCGTCCCACCCGCAGCGGGACCGTCGGAAGCGGGACCGGGCGATTCAACCGCAGTGAAGGGCGGAGGTGGACGAGCGTGACGTCGTCGACGACAGACAGGACCGGGCACCCGGACGTCGCGGAGATCGCCGACCTCACCGAAGGCCTCCTCCCGGCCTCGCGGACCACCGAAGTACGGCAGCACCTGGAAGGCTGCGAGCTCTGCGCGGACGTCTACGCCTCACTGACGGAGATCCAGGGACTGCTCGGTACCCTGCCCGCTCCGGCGCCCATGCCGGACGACGTGGCCGCCCGTATCGACGCTGCCCTGGCAGCCGAATCGCCGCCGGCCGTCGCCGACGGCACACGTGTTTCACGTGAAACATCGACACCCGTCGACCGGCCCGCCGGGCACGCCCGCCCCGCCTCCACGGGTCCCGGCCGCAAGGAACGCCGTCGAGGCGGGCGGCGAAGGATCGCCGTCCTCGGCGCCGTGGCCGCCGCTGCTGCCATTGGACTCGGATCGGTCGTCGTCTCCTCCCTCACCGAGGAGGGCTCCTCCGGCAACACCGCCAGCGAACAGCAGACCGCGCTCGCGGACACCTTCTCCGAGGGTCGGCTCAAGGACAAGGTCACCAACCTGGTCGCGGACGGCAGCGCCGAGAACGGGTCCCGCACCCCGCGCAGCTTCGGCATGGAGTCCGAGAACGGTGGCGAGACCGCCGAGAACCACGTCTTCAAGCAGCCGACCGTGCCCGAGTGCATCCGCCAGGGCATCGGTCGTGACGACGCCGTGATCGCCGCTGAGCCCGGCGTCTACAAGGGCAAGGAAGTCCTGCTGGTGGTGCTGCCCGACGCCACCCATGACACCCGGGTCACCGCCTACATCGTCGAGTCGGCGTGCGTGGATCAGCCCGCGGTGGGCAAGGCCAAGATCCTTCTCCAGCACTCCTACGCGCGTTCGTAGCGGTCCCTTCGTAGCCTCATCGGGCGGGCCGGTCCCTGCCGCCGTGCGCCCGGGCACAGCGGGAATGCGCGCCCCGTAGGATCCGTTAGGTGGGGTGAGAGTTCCGAGTGCAGCTCCACCCGGCCCTGAAGACGCAGTCCAGAGACGAGGAATGAAGCCGTGAGCGACGTCCGAAACGTGATCATCATCGGCTCCGGGCCCGCCGGCTACACGGCGGCGCTCTACACCGCGCGAGCGTCCCTGAAGCCGCTGGTGTTCGAGGGTGCCGTCACCGCGGGCGGAGCGCTGATGAACACCACCGAGGTGGAGAACTACCCCGGCTTCCAGGACGGCATCATGGGCCCCGAGCTCATGGACAACATGCGGGCCCAGGCGGAGCGCTTCGGTGCCGAGCTGATCCCGGACGACGTCGTGGCCGTGGACCTCAGCGGCGAGATCAAGACCGTCACCGACACCGCGGGCACGGTCCACCGGGCCAAGGCCGTGATCGTCACCACCGGTTCTCAGCACCGCAAGCTCGGCCTGCCCAACGAGGACGCTCTCTCCGGCCGCGGCGTCTCCTGGTGCGCGACCTGCGACGGCTTCTTCTTCAAGGACCAGGACATCGCCGTGATCGGCGGCGGTGACACCGCGATGGAGGAGGCCACGTTCCTCTCCCGCTTCGCGAAGTCCGTGACGATCGTCCACCGCCGGGACACCCTGCGCGCCTCCAAGGCCATGCAGGAGCGTGCCTTCGCCGACCCCAAGATCTCGTTCGTGTGGGACAGCGAGGTCGCCGAGGTTCAGGGCGAGCAGAAGCTTGCGGGCCTGAAGCTGCGCAACGTCAAGACCGGCGAACTCTCCGATCTGCCGGTGACCGGCCTGTTCATCGCGATCGGCCACGACCCCCGCACCGAGCTCTTCAAGGGCCAGCTCGACCTGGACCCGGAGGGCTATCTGAAGGTCGAAGCGCCTTCGACTCGCACCAACCTGACGGGTGTCTTCGGCGCCGGTGACGTGGTCGACCACACCTACCGCCAGGCGATCACCGCCGCGGGCACCGGTTGTTCCGCCGCTCTCGACGCCGAGCGCTTCCTCGCCGCCCTCAGCGACGAGGACAAGGCGGAGCCCGAGAAGACCGCCGTCTGACCATCCCATCCCCGCACCAACCCCTTAAGGAGCCCGCCGTGGCCGGCACCCTGAAGCATGTAACCGACGACTCCTTCGAGCAGGACGTTCTCAAGAACGACAAGCCCGTCCTGGTGGACTTCTGGGCCGCCTGGTGCGGTCCGTGCCGCCAGATCGCGCCGTCCCTCGAAGCGATCGCCGCGGAGTACGGCGACAAGATCGAGATCGTCAAGCTGAACATCGACGAGAACCCGGGCACGGCCGCCAAGTACGGCGTCATGTCCATCCCGACCCTGAACGTCTACCAGGGTGGCGAGGTCGCCAAGACCATCGTCGGTGCGAAGCCGAAGGCCGCGATCGTCCGCGACCTCGCGGACTTCATCGACGGCTGACGATCGCCGCTCGACGTTTCACGTGAAACACGAATGGGCCGACCCGGACGGGTCGGCCCATTCGGCTTACTGCACTCTCCGGTCTCTCCGGTGCCGTCCTGGTGCCGTCACTACAGCGGACGCAACACGGGCTCCTTCTGAACGGCGCCGAGCAGGCGGTCCAGCGCCATTTCGACGTCTTCCTTCCAGGACAGCGTCGACCTCAGATCCAGCCTCAGTCGCGGGTGCCGGGCATGCGGCCGGACCGTCTTGAACCCCACCGCCAGGAGATGGTCCGCCGGCAGGACACAGGCGGGCTCCTTCCATCGGGCGTCCCCGAACGCCTCGATCGCCTTGAAGCCACGGCGCAGGAGATCTTTGGCGACCGTCTGGACCATCACCCGACCCAGTCCCTGCCCCTGGTACCCCGGCATCACGAACGCGGTCATCAGCTGCACCGCGTCGGAGGAGACCGGACTGGTGGGGAAAGCCGTCGAGCGCGGCACATACGCAGGCGGTGCGTAGAGAACGAAGCCCACCGGCACGTCATCGACATAGACCACCCGGCCGCACGACCCCCAGTCCAGCAGAACGGCGGAAATCCAGGACTCCTTCTCCAGGTCCGGCGTACCCGCCTTTACCGCGGCCTCGCCACTGACGGGGTCCAGTTCCCAGAAGACGCACGAGCGACAGCGCTGGGGAAGGTCCTGAAGGTTGTCCAGCGTGAGCGGTACGAGCCGGCGCCCCATGAAGGCTGTTCCTCGCTTCCTTCCCCTGCCGCGTCGCGGGCGGCTGTCAGCGCGCTCCGTTCCCTGAGCATGCTGCCGATGAACCCGCCGACCGCGCCCAGCCCCAGGCCCGCGCTCACCAGTTCAGTGCGGCTCATCGATCTCATGGCCCCTGCCTTCCTCTCGAAGAGGTACTGCCAGGTACTGCCAGGTACTGCCCAGGTGACAACGCCATCCCGATCGCATCGTATCCACGATGCGGTGGCCCCGACACCGAGGCAAAGCAAAGGGCGGGCCGTGTTCCGGTATGCACCGGACGCGGCCCGCCCTCAGGACAGCCGATCAGGACTCGGCTTCCCCGTCCTCGTCTCCGTCCTCCAGGAGGCCCTTCTGTAGTACGGGGCCCTCACCCGGAGCGAGACTTCCGAGGATCCGCTCGAGATCGTCCATGGAAGCGAACTCGACGGTGATCTTGCCCTTCTTCTGTCCCAGGTCGACCTTCACGCGCGTCTCGAAGCGGTCCGAGAGCCGCGTTGCCAGGTCCGAGAGCGCCGGGGACACCAGCGAGCCGGCCCTCGGGCCCTTCGCGCGCTGCGGCTTCTGCGGCCGGGACCCCATCAGGGTCACGATCTCCTCGACCGACCGCACCGAGAGCCCTTCGGCCACGATGCGATGTGCGAGCCGGTCCTGCTCCTCCGGGTCGTCGACGGACAGCAAGGCTCGGGCGTGCCCCGCGGAGAGGACGCCTGCGGCCACCCGGTTCTGCACCTTCGGTGAAAGCTTCAGCAGACGCAGTGTGTTGGACACCTGCGGGCGGGAGCGACCGATGCGGTCCGCCAGCTGGTCGTGCGTGCAGTTGAAGTCCTTCAGCAGCTGGTCGTAGGCGAAGGCCTCCTCCAGCGGGTTCAGCTGAGCGCGGTGCAGGTTCTCCAGGAGCGCGTCCAGAAGGAGCTTCTCGTCCTCCGTCGCCCGAACGATCGCCGGGATGGCGTCCAGCTCCAGCTCTCGGCAGGCACGGAAGCGCCGCTCACCCATGATGAGCTCATAGCGCCCGGGCTCCGTCGGCCGTACGACGACCGGCTGGAGGAGACCGACCTCCCTGATGGAGGTGACGAGTTCGGCCAGTGCGTCGTCGTCGAAGTCCTTGCGCGGCTGCTTCGGGTTCGGCGTGATGGCGTCGAGGGGGACCTCGGCAAAGTGCGCCCCCAGCGGCGCCCGCAGGCCCTCGGCACCGTACGGTGCGGTCGGCTCCTCCGTTTCACGTGAAACATGCGGCAGCGTGGCCACCTTCGCCGCAGCCACCCCGCGCTCGCTCGGCAGCAGCGGCATGGTCCCGGGAGACGCGGAGGCCGCGGTTCCCAACGCCGCCGAGGCAACCGACTTCTCGGTCGGGGCGTTGGGGATCAGTGCGCCCAGACCACGGCCCAACCCCCTCCGTCGCTCACTCACTGGATCCCCTCCACCATGCTCGGGTCATTCTGAGCGCCGAGATGAGCGTGGGTCGCGTCGTAGTTGACGCCCACGCCCCTCAGCGCGATCTCACGGGCCGCCTCCAGGTAGGAGAGGGCTCCACTTGATCCTGGATCGTAGGTCAGTACCGTCTGCCCGTAGCTCGGGGCCTCGGAAATACGGACCGAGCGGGGAATGCTCGTCCGCAGCACCTCCTCGCCGAAGTGGCTGCGCACCTCGTCCGCGACCTGTGACGCGAGCCGCGTCCGTCCGTCGTACATGGTGAGGAGGATGGTCGACACATGCAGCGTGGGATTGAGATGTCCCCGCACCAGGTCGACGTTGCGCAGCAGTTGGCCCAGTCCCTCCAGCGCGTAGTACTCACACTGGATGGGGATCAGGACCTCCTGGCCCGCGACGAGCGCGTTGACCGTCAGCAGGCCCAGGGAGGGCGGGCAGTCGATGAGGATGTAGTCCAGCGGCTGTTCGTATGCCGTGATCGCCCGCTGGAGACGACTCTCGCGTGCGACCAGCGAGACCAGTTCGATCTCCGCACCGGCGAGATCGATCGTGGCGGGTGCGCAGAAGAGGCCCTCTACATCGGGGACCGGCTGGACCACTTCGGAGAGCGGACGGCTCTCGACCAGCACGTCGTAGATGGAGGGGACATCGGCGTGATGGTCGATGCCCAGCGCGGTGGAGGCGTTGCCCTGCGGGTCGAGGTCGACGACCAGGACTCTCGCACCGTGCAGGGCGAGTGAGGCGGCAAGGTTGACGGTCGTCGTCGTCTTGCCCACTCCGCCCTTCTGGTTGGCTACGACCATGACCCGGGTCTGCTCGGGTCGCGGCAGCCCCTCGCCGGCGCGGCCCAGAGCCTCCACGGCAAGTTGGGCAGCACGACCGATCGGAGTGTCGTCCATCGGAGGCGGTGTTTCACGTGAAACATCCGCTCCCATCGACTCGGTACGGGGACCGGGGACCGGATCGGTCATCGGTCCCGCGATATTGGCGTCGGACCGCAAGGATTCACTCTCCTCGACTTCAGGCTCGCTATGAACAGAGCCTCCCATGCCTTCGGGGTCATGAACCAGTGAGGCCTGGTCTTCTGTGGAGAAATCCACCTCTGTGGACAACTCCGTGTCCTCTCCGAGCGACCCGAGAGGCTTTCGGTCGCGGGGGTCGGCCGCGGCGCGGCCGCGGCTGATGATGCCGTGCAGCAGTGAGCGACGTTTCACGTGAAACACGATGCAGCGCAGCCCACGCCTAACTGCCGCGACACTCCGTCACACGCGAGCAGGGCAGCTTGTGTGGAGTACGGCGGGCCTTCGGGACTAGCCGCGGCGGCGGCGTGTCCGTCCGGTCCGAGCGGCCTTGGCTCGCTTGGCCGCGAAGCGCACACCACCGGGACTCTCACCGACCTCGACCCGCACCACGGTGGACAGGGGATCCACGACACCGTCCCCGACGTGCAGGATGGATGTCTCCTCCGCACCGAGTTTGCTCAGCGCCGCGGTCGCCGCCTTCAGCTCTTCCTCGGCCGTATCGCCCTTGAGGGCGAGCATCTCGCCGTACGGGCGCAGCAGCGGAATACCCCAGGTGGCGAGGCGGTCCAGCGGAGCGACGGCACGGGCGGTGACCACGTGCACCGGCGGCAGCTTGCCCATGACCTCCTCGGCTCGGCCCCGCACGACGGTGACATGGTCCAGGCCCAGCAGCTCCACGACCTCGGTCAGGAAGTTCGTACGGCGCAGCAGCGGCTCGAGAAGGGTGATCTTCAGGTCTTCCCGCACGAGCGCCAGCGGGATCCCGGGCAGGCCGGCGCCGGAGCCGACGTCGCACACCGTCACTCCCTCGGGCACGACCTCGGAGAGCACCGCGCAGTTCAGCAGATGCCGCTCCCAGAGGCGGGGCACTTCACGCGGACCGATCAGGCCGCGCTTCACCCCCGCCTCGGCGAGCAGTTCCGCGTAGCGGACCGCGTCCGCGTAGCGATCACCGAACACCTCACGTGCCTGCTCGGGTACAGGGGGAAGCTCCGCTGCCTCCGACACGGGGACCGTCCTTCCGTACGGCACCGGCGCCAAGGGCACCGGTGCCAGAACCACCAGAACTATCAGGCTGACAAAATTCGGCCCCGCCTGCGCAACAGACGGGGCCGGAGAACGAGAGGACCGATCAGGCGGGAAGCACGACGACGAAGCGCTCCGGCTCCTCGCCTTCGGACTCACTGCGCAGCCCCGCGGCCTTGACCGCGTCGTGCACGACCTTGCGCTCGAAGGGCGTCATCGGCTGCATCCGCACGGATTCGCCACTGCTCTTGACCTCGGCCGCGGCCTTGGCGCCCAGCTCGGACAGCTCGGCGCGCTTGCCCGCCCGGTAACCGGAGATGTCGAGCATCAGCCGGCTGCGGTCGCCGGTCTCCCGGTGCACGGCCAGACGCGTGAGCTCCTGTAGAGCCTCCAGCACCTCACCGTCCCGGCCGACCAGCTTCTCCAGGTCCCTGCTCTTGCTGTCGCTGATGATCGAGACGGAGGCACGGTCGGCCTCGACGTCCATGTCGATGTCACCGTCGAGATCGGCGATGTCGAGCAGACCCTCCAGATAGTCCGCGGCGATCTCGCCCTCCTGCTCGAGGCGGGTGAGGGTGTCTGCACCCTCGGCGGCGGCGGAGGTGGTGCCTTCCGTCACGGGATGGACTCCTTCTTACTTCTTCGACGGGGACTTGGGCCGCTGCGGGCCCTTGCGCTGTCCGGACTGGGCCTTGCTGCGGCCACCACCGCCGGACTTCTGAGCCGGCTTCTTGGCGCCGGCGGCAGGCTTGGCGTCCTGCTCTCCGGCCGGCTTGGCGTCCTGCGGCTCGTCCGACTTGGTCAGCGACGTCTTCGACTCGGCCTCGCCGGCGGGCTTGGCCTGGCGCTGGGACTTGCTCTGCCGCTTGGGCTGCTGACGCTTGGGCTGAGCGGCGGTGGCCACGGTCGAGCCGTCCGCGCTCTGGGCGGCCACGGCGGTGTCGCTCTTCACCACGTTGCCGTCGGCCTGAGCCGCCAGGCCCGCCTTGTTCAGACCGTTGATGAACTTCCGCTCGGCCTCGTTGCGGTCCCGGCCCTTGGCGACGATGGCCTTCACGATGGCCTTCTCGCCCCGGCGACGGGTCTTGCCGTGCTCGGTGACGCTCTTGTGCAGCCGCTCCAGGTAGGAGGCCTGAGCCTTGGAGCCGGGCGTCGGGTTGTTGCGGATCACGTACATCTGCTGGCCCATGGTCCACACGTTCGTGGTCAGCCAGTAGACGAGGACACCGACGGGGAAGTTGACACCGAAGACGGCGAACATGACGGGGAAGACGTACATCAGCATCTTCTGCTGCTGCATGAACGGCGTCTTCACCGTGGTGTCGACGTTCTTCGTCATCAGCTGGCGCTGGGTGAAGAACTGCGAGGCCGACATCAGCACGATCATGATCGCGGTGACCACGCGGACGTCGGTCAGGGAGGCGCTGAGGGCGGTGACGTCGCTCTCGCTGCTGAAGAACTTGGAGGCCAGCGGGGCCCCGAAGATGTGCGCCTTCTGCGCGCTCTCGAGCAGGTCCTGGTTGACCGCGCCGATGGTGTCGCCGGAGGCGATGCCGTTGAGCACGTGGTACAGGGCGAAGAAGAACGGGGACTGCGCCAGGATGGGAAGGCACGAGGAGAGCGGGTTGGTACCCGTCTCCTTGTACAGCTTCATCATCTCTTCGGACTGACGCTGCTTGTCGTTCTTGTAGCGCTCCTGGATCTTCTTCATCTCCGGCTGGAGCGTCTGCATCCCGCGCGTCGCCTTGATCTGCTTCACGAAGAGCGGGATCAGGCAGATGCGGATGAGGATCACCAGGGACACGATGGACAGGCCCCAGGCCCATCCGGTGTCAGGTCCGAAGATCGCCCCGTACACCGTGTGGAACTGGACGATGACCCAGGAGACGGGCCAGGTGATGAAGCTGAAGAGGCTGGCAATCGTGTCCACTAATCATGCTCCTTGGGCATGGGGCGAGGTCTCTGCGGCCGGGCTCGAAGGCTCGGACTGGCTCGGGTGAGCAGGCCGTCCTTCGGTGGCCGGTTCGGCGGCGGAGGTCCCGCCCTTGCGTGCCCGCCAGGCGGCACGCAGCATTTCGTGCCACCGCGGACGCTTGCGCGGCGGAACATGGTCCACGCCGCCCAGCGACCACGGATTGCACCGCAGGATGCGCCAGGCGGTGAGCGCCGTGCCCTTGACGGCTCCGTGCCGGTCGATGGCCGTGTAGCCGTAGTGGGAGCACGACGGGTAGTACTTGCACACCGGCCCCAGCAGCGGACTGATCGTCCACTGGTAGAGCTTGATCAGAGCCAGCAGCGGGTACTTCATCGCGCGCCCCCTCCCAGTAGCCGCGCCAGGGCGGCGTCCAGGTCTCGGGCCAGCTGTGCATGGTCGGCGTCACCCGCACCGGGCAGCGCTCGTACGACTACCAGGCTACCGGGGGGCAACAGGTCGATCCGGTCGCGCATCAGATGGCGAAGCCTGCGCTTCACCTTGTTGCGCACGACCGCACCGCCCACGGCTTTGCTCACGACGAAACCCGCACGTGTCGGGGGAGCGCTCTCCCCAGGCGCGTGCGGGTCCGTGGCACCGCTTCGAAGGTGGACGACGAGGGCCGGGCGGCCGGCCCGGCGGCCTCGTCGAACCGCGGTCGCGAAGTCCTCGCGCCGCCTCAGCCGGTTCGCGGTGGGCAGCACGATGTCATGACCTGACCGGGATCAGGCGGACAGACGGGCGCGGCCCTTGCTACGGCGGGTCGCGAGGATCGCGCGGCCGGCACGGGTACGCATACGCAGCCGGAAGCCGTGGGTCTTCGCGCGGCGACGGTTGTTCGGCTGGAAGGTGCGCTTGCTCACTCGGGGGCTCCAGAAAGATTCGGGTGTTGGCGGGGTGCCGTCCTGGCTGTCACCGTGCGCCCACGAGTAGCTCGCGTTACGCCCGAGTGCACCGCTTTTCGATCACCTTGGACGTGACCTGTGCCCATCGGAGGCAGGCGGCAGCAGCCATCGACAACTCGACCTGGTTACGGTACGTGCGACTGCGCCATTCGGTCAAACCAGCGGTGACCGGGAGACACTTGTCCACAGGCTGGGGACAACAACTTGAACCCTACCCGTCGCGCTGACTACCGTGACTGGACTCCGATTCGTTCCCTTATCCCTGCCCCACCCGAGTTTCATCCCGACCCGTCCCCGAATCACACCTTCGAGGGACTCGTGAGAGAGCGTGCCCTGTGGCTGACGTACCTGCCGATCTTGCCGCAGTGTGGCCACGCGTATTGGAGCAACTTCTCGGAGAGGGCCGCGGGCAGGGCGTCGAGTCGAAGGACGAGCACTGGATCCGCCGCTGCCAGCCGCTCGCGCTGGTCGCCGACACCGCCCTGCTCGCCGTACCGAACGAATTTGCGAAGGGCGTACTGGAGGGCCGCCTCGCGCCGATCGTCAGCGAGACCCTGACCCGTGAGTGCGGGCGCCCGATCCGCATCGCGATCACCGTCGACGACACCGCGGGCGACCCCGCCGGCCCCACCGCCCCCGCTCCGCAGCCGCCGCCCTCACGCCCCCAGCCCCGTTACGAGGAGCCAGAGCTTCCCGCTCCCGGACAGGGCGGCCGCGAGGAGTACCGCGACCGGGACGAGTACGAGGGATACGGCCGCAACCGCGCCGACCAGCTCCCCACCGCGCGGCCCGCCTACCCGCAGGAGTACCAGCGCCCCGAGCCCGGTTCCTGGCCGCGCCCCAGCCAGCAGGACGACTACGGCTGGCAGCAGCAGCGCCTCGGCTTCCCGGAACGCGGCCCCTACGCGTCCCCGTCGCAGGAGCCGTACGGCCAGGAGCCCTACGGCCAGGAGCCGCCGCCCCCGCCGTACCCCCACGAACCTCACCCCTCGTACCAGCAGGACTACCGGCCGCAGCCCCCCGAGCGCGCCCCCTACGACAGCCAGCGCGGCGAGTACGAGCAGTCACGGGGCGACTACGACAAGCCCCGTGGCGACTACGAGCAGCGCGGCCCGCGCCGCGAGCTGCCCGATCCCCCGGCCGGTTCCGGACACGTCCACCGCGGCGGCCCCGTCGGCCCCGGACCCGCCACCGGGGCGCCCGGACCGCTGGCCGCGCAGCCCGCGCCGGCGACCGGCCCCGGCGAGCCGACCGCGCGCCTGAACCCGAAGTACCTCTTCGACACCTTCGTCATCGGCGCTTCCAACCGGTTCGCCCACGCGGCGGCCGTCGCCGTCGCCGAAGCGCCCGCCAAGGCCTACAACCCCCTCTTCATCTACGGGGAGTCGGGACTCGGCAAGACCCACCTCCTGCATGCCATCGGGCACTACGCGCGCAGCCTCTACCCGGGCACGCGCGTGCGCTACGTCAGCTCGGAGGAGTTCACCAACGAGTTCATCAACTCCATCCGCGACGGCAAGGGCGACAGCTTCCGCAAGCGCTACCGCGAGATGGACATCCTGCTCGTCGACGACATCCAGTTCCTCGCGGACAAGGAGTCGACGCAGGAGGAGTTCTTCCACACCTTCAACACCCTCCACAACGCCAACAAGCAGATCGTGCTGTCCTCGGACCGGCCGCCCCGGCAGCTGGTGACGCTGGAGGACCGGCTGCGGAACCGTTTCGAGTGGGGCCTGACCACCGACGTCCAGCCGCCCGAGCTGGAGACGCGCATCGCGATCCTGCGCAAGAAGGCGGTCCAGGAGCAGCTCAACGCCCCGCCGGAGGTCCTGGAGTTCATCGCCTCCCGGATCTCGCGCAACATCCGCGAGCTGGAGGGAGCGCTGATCCGGGTGACGGCGTTCGCGTCGCTCAACCGGCAGCCGGTGGACCTGGGCCTCACCGAGATCGTCCTCAAGGACCTGATCCCGGGCGGCGAGGACTCGGCCCCCGAGATCACGTCCACGGCCATCATGGGCGCGACCGCGGACTACTTCGGCCTCACCGTCGAGGACCTGTGCGGCACCTCGCGCGGGCGGGCGCTCGTGACGGCCCGGCAGATCGCCATGTACTTGTGCCGCGAGCTGACGGACCTCTCGCTGCCGAAGATCGGCGCGCTGTTCGGCGGCCGGGACCACACCACGGTGATGCACGCCGACCGCAAGATCCGCAATCTGATGGCCGAGCGGCGCTCGATCTACAACCAGGTGACCGAGCTGACCAACCGCATCAAGAACGGCTGACGACCGCCGGCCACGGGCCACGAGGGCGCTCCTGGACACCCGGGGGCGCCCTTCGCGTGTCCGCGGACCCGCACTGCTGTCCTGACCACTGTTCGAATACCTGCCGGGTTACGGGCGTCCTCCACAGATTCGGCCACTTTTTTCCGTCCACACCTTGGGGACTGGGAAGTTGTCCCGATCCTGTCCACAGGCCAGGCTGGTGAGAGATCATCAGGGCAGGTCAGCTCCCTGTGGATTCGTGGACGAAGGATCTCCACAGGCTGTGGACAAAGAAATGATCCACAGCCTGTGCATCCAGTTGTCCACGGGCAACCCACAGGAAGGACGGGGTTGTCCCCAGCGATCCCCGGCTTCTCCACATGCCTGTCCACTGTTCGGCAACGTGACGCGCCCTGTCACCGCGTCGAGTGAAAGCCGTCACACCAGGCTGCCTGATGGGGCTGTGGGAAACGTGGGTAAAGCTGGGGACGGCGCTGGGGAGAAGTCGCCTCTCCCTGTGCACGGTGTGTGCAGAACTTTCCGTTCTCCACAGAAGGGCCCGGTTGTCCACCGGCTCCGCCCACAGGCCCCGTGGACAAAATTCCCGGTCTGACCTGGGCAAACGAGGTTATCCACGGTATCCACAGGCCCTACTACTACTGACGACTAGAGAGAGAGCGGAATCCGTTTCGAAGCGGGACCTGTGCACAACTCGCCCTCTCGAGCCCGACCGCCCCTCGTCACGACTTGACCCCGAACGGCACCTACTGTCAGTGGGGTGCGTCAGACTGGTCCCCGGTGTTCTGCCCCTCACAGCGGCGGACGACACCGGTCAGACGACGAAGGCGAAGCAGGGCGAGCAGCGCCGGCAACAGCAGGAGGCGGCAACAGTGAAGATCCGGGTGGAACGCGACGTACTCGCGGAGGCAGTGGCCTGGGCGGCCCGCAGCCTCCCGGCCCGTCCGCCGGCGCCGGTCCTCGCGGGCCTGCTGCTGAAGGCCGAGGAGGGGCAGCTGAGCCTGTCCAGCTTCGACTACGAGGTCTCGGCGCGCGTGTCCGTGGAGGCGGAGATCGAGGAGGAGGGCACCGTCCTCGTCTCGGGCCGGCTGCTCGCGGACATCTCCCGCGCCCTCCCCAACCGGCCGGTGGAGATTTCCACAGACGGTGTACGGGCGACGGTGGTCTGCGGCTCCTCGCGGTTCACCCTCCACACCCTGCCGGTGGAGGAGTACCCGGCGCTGCCGCAGATGCCGGAGGCGACCGGCACGGTTCCCGGCGAGGTCTTCGCGTCGGCCGTGCAGCAGGTGGCCATCGCCGCGGGCCGCGACGACACGCTGCCCGTCCTGACCGGTGTGCGCATCGAGATCGAGGGCGACTCGGTGACGCTGGCCTCCACCGACCGCTACCGCTTCGCGGTCCGCGAGTTCCTGTGGAAGCCGGAGAACCCGGACATCTCCGCGGTCGCCCTGGTGCCCGCCAAGACGCTCCAGGACACCGCCAAGGCGCTGACCAGCGGTGACCAGGTGATCCTGGCGCTGTCCGGCTCGGGTGCGGGCGAGGGTCTGATCGGTTTCGAGGGCGCGGGCCGCCGGACGACGACGCGTCTGCTGGAGGGCGACCTCCCGAAGTACAAGACGCTCTTCCCGACGGAGTTCAACAGCGTCGCGGTGATCGAGACCGCCCCCTTCGTGGAGGCCGTCAAGCGCGTGGCCCTGGTCGCCGAGCGCAACACCCCGGTGCGGCTCAGCTTCGAGCAGGGCGTGCTCATCCTGGAGGCCGGCTCGAGCGACGACGCACAGGCTGTGGAAAGGGTCGACGCCCAGCTGGAGGGTGACGACATCTCGATCGCCTTCAACCCGACCTTCCTGCTGGACGGTCTGAGCGCCATCGACTCCCCGGTCGCCCAGCTGTCCTTCACGACCTCCACGAAGCCGGCCCTGCTCAGCGGCAAGCCCGCGGTGGACGCCGAGGCGGACGAGGCCTACAAGTACCTGATCATGCCGGTGCGGCTGAGCGGCTGAGCGGCTGAACAAGGCCGCCGCACCGTCGGTCGCCGTCCACAGGGTGTGGGCGAACCCGCAGGTGGGGGCATACGTCTGAGCGCGTATGCCCACAGCTGTGCACGGGCATCCGGGTTTAGGGTCGACGCGGGTACGAAAGTGCCGCGGCACCCATCCGGCGGGTTCGGAGGTGCCGCCTTGCCACCTCGCACACCTAAGGAACGCAACTGATGGAGCTCGGTCTCGTCGGCCTCGGCAAGATGGGCGGCAACATGCGCGAGCGGATCCGCCGCGCGGGCCACACCGTCGTCGGATACGACCGCAATCCGGATTTCGCCGACGTCCACAGCCTGGAAGAGCTTGTGGGCAAGCTCAGCGCACCGCGCGTGGTGTGGGTGATGATCCCGGCGGGCGAGGCCACCCAGGCCACCGTCGACCGGCTCGGCGAGCTGCTGGAGCCCGGTGACGTCGTCGTGGACGGCGGCAACAGCCGCTGGACGGACGACGAGAAGCACGCCGGGGAGCTGGCGGCCAAGGGCATAGGCTTCGTCGACTGCGGCGTCTCCGGCGGCGTGTGGGGCCTGGAGAACGGCTACGCGCTGATGTACGGCGGCGACGCGGAGAACGTCGCCAAGGTGCAGCCGGTCTTCGACGCCCTCAAGCCGGAGGGCGACTTCGGTGCCGTGCACGCCGGCAAGGTGGGCGCGGGCCACTTCGCGAAGATGGTCCACAACGGCATCGAGTACGCGATGATGCAGGCCTACGCCGAGGGCTGGGAGCTGCTGGAGAAGGTCGACTCCGTGGAGAACGTCCGCGAGGTCTTCCGCTCCTGGCAGGAGGGCACGGTGATCCGCTCCTGGCTGCTCGACCTGGCCGTCAACGCGCTCGACGACGACGAGCACCTGGACGGGCTCCGGGGTTATGCACAGGACTCCGGTGAGGGACGCTGGACTGTGGAGGCGGCGATCGACAACGCGGTGCCGCTGCCCGCGATCACGGCCTCCCTCTTCGCGCGGTTCGCGTCCCGGCAGGACGACTCGCCGCAGATGAAGATGATCGCCGCGCTGCGCAACCAGTTCGGCGGCCACGCGGTAGAGAAGAAGTAGGCACCACCAGTTGGGGAGGTCGGCGCACGACCATGCACGTCACGCATCTGTCGCTGGCCGACTTCCGTTCGTACGCCCGGGTCGAGGTGCCCCTGGACCCGGGCGTCACCGCGTTCGTCGGCCCGAACGGGCAGGGCAAGACGAACCTGGTCGAGGCGGTCGGCTACCTCGCCACCCTCGGCAGCCACCGGGTCTCCTCCGACGCCCCGCTGGTCCGCATGGGCGCCGAGCGGGCCGTCGTCCGGGCCCAGGTCCGGCAGGGCGAGCGGCAGCAGCTGATCGAGCTGGAGCTGAACCCGGGCAGGGCCAACCGCGCCCGCATCAACCGGTCCTCGCAGGTCAGACCGCGTGACGTGCTCGGCATCGTGCGCACCGTGCTGTTCGCGCCCGAGGACCTCGCCCTGGTCAAGGGCGACCCCGGCGAGCGGCGCCGGTTCCTGGACGAGCTGATCACCGCCCGTTCCCCGCGGATGGCCGGGGTGCGCTCCGACTACGACCGGGTCCTCAAGCAGCGCAACACCCTGCTGAAGTCGGCCGCGCTGGCCCGCCGGCACGGCGGCCGCACGCTGGACCTGTCCACGCTCGACGTCTGGGACCAGCACCTCGCGCGCGTGGGCGCCGAACTGCTCGCCCAGCGCCTGGACCTGATCGCGGCCGTGCAGCCGCTGGCCGACAAGGCCTACGAGCAGCTGGCCCCGGGCGGCGGCCCGCTCGCCCTGGAGTACAAGCCGTCGGCGCCCGGCGAGGCGCACACGCGCGAGGACCTGTACGAGCAGCTGATGGCGGCACTCGCCGAGGCGCGCAAGCAGGAGATCGAGCGGGGCGTCACCCTGGTCGGCCCGCACCGGGACGACCTGCTGCTGAAGCTCGGTTCCCTGCCCGCCAAGGGCTACGCCTCCCACGGCGAGTCGTGGTCGTACGCGCTGGCGCTGCGGCTGGCCTCGTTCGACCTGTTGCGGGCGGAGGGCAACGAGCCGGTGCTGGTGCTGGACGACGTCTTCGCCGAGCTGGACGCGCGGCGCCGGGAGCGGCTGGCCGAGCTGGTGGCGCCCGGGGAGCAGGTGCTGGTGACGGCCGCGGTCGACGACGACGTACCGCATGTGCTGGCGGGGGCGCGGTTCACGGTGGCGGAGGGGACGGTGGAGCGCGTATGAGCGCCGACGAGCCGCCCCCCGGACGTCCTTCGGGCGACCCCGGGAAAGCCCCCGAGACCCCCGGGAAGGGCGGCCGGGAGCCGTCCGGCGTCGACCTCGCGCGGGTGGCCCTCAGGGCGGCGCGGGAGGCGGCACGCGCGCGTGGGGACGCGGCCCAGCAGAAGAAGCAGGCGCGGCGCGGGGGCCTGCGCTCCGGGGCGCGGGCCGACGGCCGTGACCCCATGGCGCTGGGTTCCGCGATCAACCGGCTGATCACCGAGCGCGGCTGGGAGACACCGGCCGCGGTGGGCGGGGTGATGGGCCGCTGGCCGCAGATCGTCGGCGAGGACGTGGCGAAGCACTGCGTGCCGGAGCGCTACGACGAGGACGAGCGGGTGCTGGTGGTGCGCTGCGACTCGACGGCGTGGGCGACGAACCTGCGGCTGCTGGCGCCGACGCTGGTGGCCCGTATCAACGAGGACCTCGGGCACGGGTCGGTGCGGCTGATCAAGGTCCTCGGACCCGGTGGTCCGGCTGGTCCGGGCCGGCGCTACGGGCCGTTGCGGGCGCCGGGAAGCCAGGGTCCGGGCGACACCTACGGGTGATCCGGGGGCGGTCTGGCACCCCGTCAGGGACGCGTGATGTACCTCACAAAAAACGGCGCCGCCGGTCGGACGGAACGACCGGGGCGTGCTCTGCCGTACCCCCGCGCGGGGCCCCGGAGCGGGATCTGACTCCCAAGTAGCAAAGGGTTGACGGCTCGAAGCGCTGAGTGCCGTTGTGAGCCTCTTGAGGCCCCCATCCGCATATCGGGAGTCGGACGAGCCTCGTTCAGGGCGGCACATGCGGACTCAGGTACCGGCAAACCCCCATCAGTGTCAGTGGTACCGGTAGAATGAGAGAGAATCCCGCCCCGATCGTGGGGACCGTCCGGGACTAGCTGAGCAACGCTGATCAAGGCTTACCAACGCAACATGCCGCAGCCGCTCCGGCAACCTGCCGACGAGCCCGGCTCGTGCTGTGCCAGAAAGGGCGCTTCGTGGCCGATTCCGGCAACCCCAACGAGAACAACCCGTCCACCGACACCGGCGTGAACGACGCGGTGAGCACCCCGCACGGCGATGCCTCCGCGTCGTACGACGCCAGTGCCATCACCGTCCTCGAGGGTCTGGACGCGGTCCGCAAGCGACCCGGTATGTACATCGGTTCGACCGGTGAGCGGGGCCTGCACCACCTGGTGCAGGAGGTCGTGGACAACTCCGTCGACGAGGCGCTGGCCGGTCACGCGGACACGATCGACGTGACGATCCTCGCCGACGGCGGAGTCCGGGTCGTCGACAACGGCCGCGGCATCCCGGTGGGCATCGTCCCCTCCGAGGGGAAGCCCGCCGTCGAGGTCGTGCTGACCGTGCTGCACGCGGGCGGCAAGTTCGGCGGCGGCGGCTACGCGGTCTCCGGCGGTCTGCACGGCGTGGGTGTCTCCGTCGTCAACGCCCTTTCCACGCGGGTCGCGGTGGAGGTCAAGACCGACGGCCACCGCTGGACGCAGGAGTACAAGCTGGGCGTCCCCACGGCGGCGCTGGCCCGGCACGAGGCCACCGAGGAGACCGGTACGTCGGTCACCTTCTGGGCCGACGGCGACATCTTCGAGACCACGGACTACTCCTTCGAGACGCTCTCCCGGCGCTTCCAGGAGATGGCCTTCCTCAACAAGGGCCTGAAGATCAACCTCACCGACGAGCGCGAGTCGGCGAAGGCCACCGCCGGTGCGGACGAGGCGGGCGAGGACGAGAAGCACGAGGACAAGAGCGTCTCGTACCACTACGAGGGCGGCATCGTCGACTTCGTGACGTACCTCAACTCCCGCAAGGGAGAGCTGGTGCACCCCACCGTGATCGACCTGGAGGCCGAGGACAAGGACAAGAGCCTGTCCCTCGAGGTCGCCATGCAGTGGAACGGCGGCTACACGGAGGGCGTGTACTCCTTCGCCAACATCATCCACACGCACGAGGGCGGCACCCACGAGGAGGGCTTCCGCGCGGCGCTCACCTCGCTGATCAACAAGTACGCGCGGGACAAGAAGCTGCTGCGCGAGAAGGACGACAACCTCACGGGTGACGACATCCGCGAGGGTCTGACCGCGATCATCTCGGTCAAGCTGGCGGAGCCGCAGTTCGAGGGCCAGACCAAGACGAAGCTGGGCAACACCGAGGTGAAGACCTTCGTCCAGAAGGTCGTCTACGAGCACCTGACGGACTGGCTGGACCGCAACCCCAACGAGGCCGCGGACATCATCCGCAAGGGCATCCAGGCGGCCCACGCGCGCGTGGCGGCCCGCAAGGCCCGCGACCTGACGCGCCGCAAGGGCCTGCTGGAGACGGCGTCACTGCCGGGCAAGCTGTCCGACTGCCAGTCGAACGACCCGACCAAGTGCGAGATCTTCATCGTCGAGGGCGACTCCGCCGGCGGCTCCGCCAAGTCCGGCCGGAACCCGCAGTACCAGGCGATCCTCCCGATCCGCGGCAAGATCCTCAACGTCGAGAAGGCGCGCATCGACCGGATCCTCCAGAACCAGGAGATCCAGGCGATGATCTCCGCGTTCGGCACCGGCGTGCACGAGGACTTCGACATCGAGAAGCTCCGCTATCACAAGATCATCCTGATGGCGGACGCCGACGTCGACGGCCAGCACATCAACACCCTGCTGCTGACCTTCCTGTTCCGCTTCATGCGGCCGCTGGTCGAGTCGGGGCACGTGTACCTGTCCCGCCCGCCGCTGTACAAGATCAAGTGGGGTCGGGACGACTTCGAGTACGCGTACTCCGACCGCGAGCGCGACGCGCTGATCGAGATGGGCCGCCAGGCCGGCAAGCGCATCCGCGAGGACTCGGTCCAGCGCTTCAAGGGCCTCGGCGAGATGAACGCCGAGGAGCTGCGCATCACGACCATGGACCAGGAGCACCGGGTGCTCGGCCAGGTCACGCTCGACGACGCCGCCCAGGCCGACGACCTGTTCTCGGTGCTGATGGGCGAGGACGTCGAGGCCCGGCGCGCGTTCATCCAGCGCAACGCCAAGGACGTCCGCTTCCTCGACATCTGAGTCGGTCTCAGCTGACCGCACCAGGAAGGATCTTCACCAGCAATGACCGACGAGAACACTCCTGTGACCACGCCCGAGGGTGACGCCCTGGCGATGCGTGTCGAGCCCGTCGGGCTCGAGACGGAGATGCAGCGCTCGTACCTCGACTACGCGATGTCCGTCATCGTCTCGCGCGCGCTGCCCGACGTCCGCGACGGCCTCAAGCCCGTGCACCGCCGCGTGCTGTACGCCATGTACGACGGCGGCTACCGCCCCGAGCGCGGCTTCTACAAGTGCGCCCGCGTCGTCGGCGACGTCATGGGCAACTACCACCCGCACGGCGACAGCTCCATCTACGACGCGCTGGTCCGCCTTGCCCAGCCCTGGTCGATGCGGATGCCGCTCGTCGACTCCAACGGCAACTTCGGCTCGCCGGGCAACGACCCGGCGGCGGCCATGCGCTACACCGAGTGCAAGATGGCGCCGCTGTCGATGGAGATGGTCCGCGACATCGACGAGGAGACCGTCGACTTCACGGACAACTACGACGGCCGCTCCCAGGAGCCGACCGTCCTGCCCGCCCGCTTCCCGAACCTGCTGATCAACGGCTCGGCGGGCATCGCGGTCGGCATGGCGACCAACATCCCGCCGCACAACCTGCGCGAGGTCGCGGCCGGCGCCCAGTGGTACCTGGAGAACTACGAGGCCTCGCACGAGGAGCTGCTCGACGCGCTCATCGAGCGCATCAAGGGCCCCGACTTCCCGACCGGCGCGCTGGTGGTGGGCCGCAAGGGCATCGAGGAGGCCTACCGCACCGGGCGCGGCTCGATCACCATGCGCGCGGTCGTCGAGGTCGAGGAGATCCAGAACCGCCAGTGCCTGGTGGTCACGGAGCTGCCCTACCAGGTCAACCCGGACAACCTCGCGCAGAAGATCGCCGACCTGGTGAAGGACGGCAAGGTCGGCGGCATCGCCGACGTCCGCGACGAGACGTCGTCCCGCACCGGCCAGCGCCTGGTGATCGTCCTCAAGCGGGACGCGGTCGCCAAGGTCGTCCTGAACAACCTGTACAAGCACACCGACCTCCAGACCAACTTCGGCGCCAACATGCTGGCCCTGGTCGACGGCGTGCCGCGCACCCTGTCGCTGGACGCGTTCATCCGCCACTGGGTGAACCACCAGATCGAGGTCATCGTCCGCCGTACGCGCTTCAGGCTGCGCAAGGCGGAGGAGCGGGCGCACATCCTGCGCGGCCTGCTCAAGGCGCTGGACGCCATCGACGAGGTCATCGCGCTGATCCGGCGCAGTGAGACCGTCGAGATCGCGCGCGGCGGCCTGATGGACCTCCTGGAGATCGACGAGATCCAGGCCAACGCCATCCTGGAGATGCAGCTGCGCCGCCTGGCGGCCCTGGAGCGGCAGAAGATCGTCCGGGAGCACGACGAGCTCCAGGCGAAGATCACCGAGTACAACGAGATCCTCGCCTCGCCCGTGCGCCAGCGCGGGATCGTCAGCGAGGAGCTGGCCGCGCTCGTCGAGAAGTACGGCGACGACCGCAAGACCAAGCTGATCCCGTACGAGGGCGACATGTCCATCGAGGACCTGATCGCCGAGGAGGACATCGTCGTCACGGTCACGCGTGGCGGCTACATCAAGCGCACCAAGACCGACGACTACCGGGCGCAGAAGCGCGGCGGCAAGGGCGTGCGCGGCACGAAGCTCAAGGAAGACGACATCGTCAACCACTTCTTCGTGTCCACCACGCACCACTGGCTGCTGTTCTTCACCAACAAGGGCCGCGTCTACCGCGCCAAGGCGTACGAGCTGCCGGACGCCGGCCGGGACGCGCGCGGCCAGCACGTGGCGAACCTGCTGGCCTTCCAGCCGGACGAGACGATCGCCCAGATCCGCGCGATCCGCGACTACGAGGCGGTTCCGTACCTGGTCCTGGCCACGAAGGCCGGCCTGGTGAAGAAGACGCCGCTGAAGGACTACGACTCGCCGCGTTCGGGCGGTGTCATCGCCATCAACCTGCGGGAGCAGGCGGACGGAAGCGACGACGAACTGATCGGCGCCGAACTCGTCTCGGCCGAGGACGATCTGCTGCTGATCAGCAAGAAGGCACAGTCGATCAGGTTCACCGCGTCGGACGACACACTGCGTCCGATGGGCCGTGCCACCTCGGGCGTCAAGGGCATGAGTTTCCGCGAAGGAGACGAGCTGCTCTCGATGAATGTTGTTCGAGCCGGTACGTTCGTGTTCACTGCCACCGACGGCGGTTACGCGAAGCGGACCTCCGTCGACGAGTACCGCGTCCAGGGTCGCGGCGGCCTCGGCATCAAGGCCGCCAAGATCGTCGAGGACCGCGGGTCGCTCGTGGGCGCGCTGGTGGTCGAGGAGCACGACGAGATCCTCGCCATCACACTCTCGGGCGGTGTGATTCGTACGCGAGTCAACGGGGTCAGGGAGACCGGCCGTGACACCATGGGCGTTCAACTGATCAATCTGGGCAAGCGCGATGCCGTCGTCGGCATCGCACGCAACGCCGAGGCGGGACGCGAGGCGGAGGAGGTCGACGGCGATGTGGCCGTCGACGAGACCGCCGAGGGTGCCGAGACCACCGGCACGGACGAGGGTGAGGCGCCCTCGGCCGAGTAGCACGAGGAGAGAGTCATCGTGAGCGGAGCCACGGGCGCCGGATCGGCCGGTACCCCCACGGGTACGGAAACGGGCGGCGGCGGCCGTGGCTCCGCCGCGCGTGCGACGGATTCGCACACGACTCAACTGCGCAAGATCGACGACGGAGCGACCGACTCGCACGCGGGGAGCTCGTCCACAACGCATGGATCCCAGGGGGGAACTGTGACGGACACCCGAGGCCAGCAGACTCAGCAGGCGGCCTCGCCGCTGCCGGGAGAACGGCAGCCCCAGCAGCCCGGCGGGCCGTACCACCCGCCGCAGGCCTACCAGACCCACGGCGGCAACACGGCGGCCGTGCGCCGCCCGCGCACCGGCGCACGCACCACGCCCCGCGTGCGCAAGGCGCGGCTGCGCGTGTCGAAGGCCGACCCGTGGTCGGTGATGAAGGTCAGCTTCCTGCTCTCCATCGCGCTCGGCATCTGCACCATCGTCGCGGCCGCCGTGCTGTGGATGGTCATGGACGCCATGGGCGTCTTCTCGACGGTCGGCGGCACGATCGCCGAGGCCACCGGCTCCAACGAGTCCAACGGCTTCGACCTTCAGTCCTTCCTGTCGCTGCCCAACGTGCTGCTGTTCACGACGGTCATCGCGGTGATCGACGTGGTCCTCGCGACGGCCCTGGCGACCCTCGGCGCGTTCATCTACAACCTGTCCGCCGGGTTCGTCGGCGGCGTGGAGCTGACGCTCGCCGAGGACGAGTGATCCACGGGGCCGGCCCCGCTCTCCGGCGGTGCGACAACCGATTTTGGGACTGCCCGCCTCGTGCGCTAATCTTCAGGAGTCAGCGCGCGGGACATGCACCGCAGAGCGCGGCGGGGCTATAGCTCAGTTGGTTAGAGCGCATCCCTGATAAGGATGAGGCCACAGGTTCAAATCCTGTTAGCCCCACCAGCACGAAGACCCCCAGCCGGTATCGGTTGGGGGTCTTTGCGTTCGCCGTTCGCTGCTCGCCGTCGGCTGGGCAGGAAAAGACCCGACCGCTGGCGACGGGGGATGCGCCAGCGGTCGGGCTGTGGCCAAGGCTAACAAGGCCGGGTGGCCGGTGGGTGCCGACTGGTCGGTCGGGTGTCGGCGATGTGACAGGGATCACGTACGGGGTGCGCGGTTCACCGGTCGCACGGCGGCTCGTAGTCCAGGCGCGGCAGGTACTCGTGCCACTTCTCCTCGGTCAGCACGCCCCGGGTGGCCGAGCAGATGCGGTCGATGGCGTCGTCCACGCCCAGGCTCCACAGCCGGACGGTGTCCGTGCCGCTGGAGACGCCGAGCATGTGGTGCACGGGGCTGAAGGACAGGAAGGTGCCCGTCTTGGCGTTCGGGCTCATCGCCTGGCCGATGGGGGCGGCCTCGGCGGGGTCGGTGACGCTCCACAGCCGGACCGTGTTGTCGTTGGCACCGCTGGCCAGGGTGGCGCCGTCCTGACTGAACGTCAGCGAGACCACGGAGTCGGTGTGTCCGGCGAGCGGGGTGCCGTCCCCGGACGCCTCGGCGGGGTCGGTGACGTCCCAGAGCCGGACCGTGCCGTCGTCGCTGCCGCTGGCCAGGGTGCGGCCGTCGGGACTGTAGGCGAGGACGTTGACGGGCCCCAGGTGCCCGGTGCGGGAGGCGCCGAGGCGGGTGGCGTGCGCGGGGTCGGTGACGTCCCAGAGGCGTACGGCGTCGTCGGCGCCGCCGCTGGCGAGGGTGCGGCCGTCCGGGCTGAACGCGAGCGTGTTCACGTATCCGGTGTGGCCGGAGAGCGGTGCGCCCAGTCGGCGCGGGTGGGCGGGGTCCTCGGCGTCCCACAGCTGGACGGTGCGGTCGTCGTGGGCCGTGGCCAGGGTCCGGCCGTCGGGGCTGAACGCGAGCGTGTCGGGGCCCGCGTACCGGGTGCGCAGCGCCACGGGCGGTCCGTGGGCCCTGGGCCGGGCCGGGTCCGTGACGTCCCACAGTTGCAGCGCGCGGCCCCCCACCAGTACCGCGAGCGTCTTGCCGTCCGGGGAGAACACCAGGGACCGGATGTCTCCCTCCCCCGGTGTGAAGGGGGCGCTCAGCGACACGGGCCGGGCCGGGTCCGCCACGTTCCACAGCCGGACCCGGCCGTCGCGGGCCGCCGTGGCCAGGACCCGCCCGTCCGGGCGGAAGGCGCCGATGCGGCCGATCATGTCCGACGTCGGCAGCGACCACAGGCGGACCTTGCTGTCGCCGCTGCCGGTGGCGAGGGTGTGGCCGTCGGGGCTGAAGCCGAGGGCGTACATCTCGCCGCTGCCTCCGGCGAGGGGCACGCCGATCTGCGCGGGGTAGGCCGGGTCGCTGACGTTCCACAGGCTCGCCGTACTGTCCGCGCTGCTCGCGGCGAGCATGTCGCCGTCGGGGCTGAACGCCACCGCCCAGACGGGTCCGCTGTGACCGGTGAGCGGTGCGCCGGCGGACTTCGCCCCGGCGGGGTCGGTGACGTCCCAGAGCCGCACGGTGTCGTCCGCGCTGCCGCTGGCGAGGGTGCGGCCGTCCGGGCTGAACGCCACGGAGTGCACCAGGCCGCTGTGGCCGGCCAGCGGTGCGCCGACCGGCTCGGGGCGGCGCGGGTCCGCGACGTCCCAGAGCCGTACCTTGTCGTCGTCGCCGCCGGCCGCGAGCGTGCGGCCGTCCGGGCTGAAGGCCACCGAGCGCACCGCCGCGGTGGACCCGGTCAGGGTGTCGAGGGCCTCGGGGGCACGCCGGTCGGCCACGTCCCACAGGCGGACGGCGTGGTCGTCGTGGGCGGAGGCCAGGGTGTGTCCGTCGGGGCTGAAGGCGAGCAGGTAGACGGTGCCGCCGCGGCCGGTCAGCGGGGCGCCGAGCGGGCGCGGACGGCGCGGGTCCCGTACGTCCCACAGCCGGATCGTGCCGTCGTCCGAGGCGCTGGCCAGGGTGCGGCCGTCCGGGCTGAACACCGCGGTGCTCACCCAGCTCGTGTGTCCGGTGAGCGGCTTGCCGAGCTGCCGCGGCCTGGCCGGGTCCGAGACGTCCCAGAGCCGGACGGTCCGGTCGTAGCTGGCCGTCGCCAGGGTCCGTCCGTCGGGGCTGAAGGAGGTGAGGTAGACGGCGCCCGTGTGCCCGAGGAGCGGGGTGGCCAGGGGCGCGTTCACGATCGAGATCAGCCGGTTCCTGACGTCCTCGTCGTCCGGGCGCAGCCGGTGTGCGGCCAGGTCGAGCTGGGCCGACAGGGACGGGTCGGTGTCCTCGACCCGGTCCGCTTCGGCGACCACCTGCTCGAACACGGCGTCGTTGCGCTGCTGCCAGGCGAGCACCGCCGAACCGACGGCCACCAGGGCCAGGACGACCAGCGCCGACACCGCGGCACGGCTGATCATGACGGTGCGCCGGCGGAGCCGGACGGCGGCGGCCAGGAACTCGACCGCGCTGCGGGTCAGCAGGGTGTCGTCGGCCGACTTCGCCCAGCCGTCGGCCTGCGCGAGCCGGGAGCCCCGGTAGAGCAGTGCGGAGTCGCGGTCCGACTCCTCCCAGGCCAGGCCGTCCTCCTCCAGCCGCTGGCGCAGCAGGTTTCCGGCGCGGTCGTCGTCGATCCAGTCGCGCAGCCGGGGCCAGGCGTGCAGCAGCGCCTCGTGGGTGATCTCCACCGTGTCCGCGTCGAGCGTCACCAGCCGGGCCCGCACCAGCGCTTCGAGGGACTCCTCGGTCTTGTCCGGGTCCCCCGACTCCTCGGCCAGCCGGCGCCGGGTGCTGCGCCTGCGGGTGGCCTGGGTGTCCTCGCTCAGCCGGACCAGCCTGAGCAGCAGCAGCCGCGCGGCCGTCCGGGCCGCCGGGTCCAGACCGGACCAGGCCCGTTCGGCGGTCGCGGCCACCGCGCCCTGGATGCCGCCGGCCGCGCGGTATCCGGCCAGGGTCAGCCGGCCCGCCTTGCGCCGCTGCCAGGTCGCGAGCAGGGCGTGGGAGAGGAGCGGCAGCACGCCCGCGTCGTGTGCGCCCTGCGGTCCGTCGGTGCTCACCTCGCGGACGATCAGCTCGGCGAGTCCCGGGTCGAGTTCCATGCCGACGGCCCTGGCGGGGGCGGTCACGGCCTCGCGCAGTTCCGTGGTGGTCAGCGGCCCGAGCACCATGTGCCGGTGCTGCAACGCGTCGGCCAGCTCGGGGTACCGCAGGCACCGGTCGTAGAAGTCGGCGCGTACGCCCAGGGCGACCAGCACGGGCGGCGGGTCCCCGTCGGCGCCGGGTGTGCAGGCGGCCTGGAGCAGCCGGATGAACAAGCGCCGGTCCGCCTCGTCGGCGCAGAGGGTGAAGAGCTCCTCGAACTGGTCCACGATGACGACCGGAGGGGCGCCCGGACCCTCCGGGCTTTCGGTGGATGCCGCCGCCCATGCCGCCCACGCCGCGCAAGCGGCCCTGGTGGTGCCCTCCGCTGATGGGTCGGCCGTGGGGCGGGCCTCGGGGGAGTCCGGCTCCGGGGGCGACGTCTCCTGGGCCGCCGCCTCCCCTGTGGCGCCGACGACGGGTGCGAGCCCCGGCACCTGGCGGGTCAGCTCGCCGAGCGGGTCGGCCCCCGGCACGAACTGGAGCACGCGTCCGGGCGGACCGTCCCAGGCGTCCGGCGCACCGGCGCGCAGGGCGGGCACCAGACCGGCGTTCAGCAGGGAGGACTTGCCGGCTCCGGAGGCGCCCACGAGCATGACCAGCCCGCCGGTCTCGCGCGTCGCGTAGAGCTGGGCGACCAGGGCCCGGGTGCTCCGGTCCCGTCCGAAGAACCAGTCGGCGTCCTCCCGGCGGTAGGCGGCCAGGCCCCGGTAGGGACAGATCCCGCCGGGGGCCTGCTGGGCCTCGGTGGGGGGCTGTTCCGCGGCCGCGGGCGGCGCGGGGCGCTCACCGGTCGGGTCGGCCACCGCCCGCTCCCACAGGCGCTGCCACTGGACCAGGTCGTACAGACCGGCGGAGACCGGTACGGGCCGTGCGCGCCGTGCCGGGGGTATGAGGACGTGCAGGACGGCCGCCAGGGCGGGAAACTGGGCGGGTACGTTCTTGGCCCGCCGCCAGTCGCTGATCCGCTGGGCGGAGACCCGTACGGGCCGCCCTCGTTCGTCGACCCGCTGGAGCCGGACGACGGCCTCGGACACACGTTTGAGGGGAGGGTTGCCGGCCTCCCTGTACAGCAGTGCGAGGCGTTCCGCGAAGGCCGTGCGTGCCCCTGAGTCGAAACTCAAGGTCTCCACTCCTTACTTCCCCCGCACCTGGACGTCCGGACCGGAAAACTCACTCTATACGGCTGACCTGCGGCTACAGGGGGCGTATGAAACCGGAACCTCCTCTGCGGCGACCACGGGTGGCAGGATCGCGTCGCAGTGGCGAGGCGGCCCCGCGGCACCCGGACAGGTCAGCGGCTCAGTACTCGGAGAGCCACCCCATGAGGCCGCATGTTCTCGGTCAGCTTTCGATGGCCCGTCCCTCCCCGACCCGGCCCGCCTCCGCCCATCAAGAACGGCGCCGGCATGGTTTGGCACCGGTCCCCACGAGGGGAGGGACCGGAGCCAAACCATGCCGACGCGCACGTGCCGAGCCGGACCGAGGGACCAAGAGGCAGGCGGGCGGGCGGAGCGGATTCAACGCGCCGATCCATGGGCAGGCAGGTCGTGAAGGCTCCGAACCGACCGCCGCTGGAGTGCGCATGAGGATCTCCGTCGACCCCGAGCAGTGTTACGGCTCCGGAGACTGCGTCCACCGGGCCCCCGCCGTCTTCACCCAGGTGGACGGCCTCGGTGCGGTCATACCCGGCCGGGAGCACGACGTCGACGCCCCCCGGGTGCGGGAGGCGGCCGAGGGGTGCCCGTCCGCCGCGATCACCATCGCGCGCGCGGAAACGGAAGCGCTCTGACGCCGACCCCCCGGGTCGGGCCGGGCGCGACCGTCACCGAGGCCTTGGTCGGCCTCGCCGCCCGGTACGTGCGGGGCGGCCCCGGGACCCTCGGGAAGGCGGCCCTCGCCACGCGCTGGCTGAACCCGCGGCTGCGCGAGCACCCCCGCCGGGCCGTCGTCGAGACGCGGACCGGCGAGCTGTTCGCCGTGGACACGCAGGACCTCATCCAGCGGTACCTGTACCTGTTCGGTGCCTGGGAGCCGCATCTGACGGGCTGGCTGCGGCGCCGGCTGCGGCCGGGGGACGGCTTCGTCGACGTGGGGGCCAACATCGGCGCCTTCAGCGTCCTGGCCGCCCGGCTCGTCGGTGCCGAGGGCCGGGTCGTCGCCATCGAGGCGTCGCCCGACCTGCACCGCAGCCTGGTACGCAACGTCCGGCTCAACGCCCTCGGCAACGTCCGCGCGCTCAACGCCGCCGTCTCCGACCGCGCCAGGACGCTGACGTTCGCGCTCGCCAGCTCACGGAACACGGGGGCGAACAGCATCGTCCCGTACGACGGGCCGGTGGAGTCCAGCTTCCGGGCCCGGGCCCGGCCGCTCCCGGAGCTCCTCGACGCGGCGGAGATCGCGAGCGCCCGGGTGATCAAGATCGACGTCGAGGGCGCCGAGGGGAGTGTGGTGCGTGGTCTCGCGCCGGTGCTGGGCGCTCTGCGGCCCGACGCGGAGCTCACGGTGGAGGTGTCGCCCGAGCGCATGGCCCGGCTCGGGGACCGTGCCGACGACCTGCTGGCGGTGATGCGGAACGCCGGGTTCCATGTCTATCGGGTGGCCAACGACTACGCGCCCGGAAGCTACCCCCCGGCGCTGAGCGGCGTGCCCCGGGCACCGGTCCGCGTGCGGGGGCCGGTCACCGAGGAGAGCGACTTGATCTTCTCCCGGGTCGACGCGGAACGGCTGCCCTGACCACTCGGCGCTTCCGGCCCCGCCGCGTCAGGGGCGCTCGCGCGGGCTGTCGGATCCCGCGTAGCCGCCGTAGCCGCCGTAGCCGCCGTAGCCGCCGTAGCCGTGGTAGCCGTCGAAGCACGCGGATCCCTCGGATCCCTCGCGGGCCTGGGCGCCCTCGGAGCCCTCGGAGCGCTCGGAGGCCTCCGGTGGACGCCACCCGAAGGAGGCCAGCGCACGCGCCCTGGCCTCCACCACCGCCATCCGGGCCGTGCGTTCCGCGGGGTCCGCGTGGGGCGGCCGACCGGTCTCCTGGCCCTCCCACTTGCGGTAGAGCAGACCGACCTCCGCCGAGAACCAGCCCCGGCTCACGCCGCCCAGCGCCAGCAGCAGGCCGGTGTCCTCGGACGCGGGCAGGGCCATCCAGCCGCCGAGGGCGAGGAGCAGGTCGCGCCGGACGAGGAGGGTCGCCGGGTGGACCTGGGCGCGGAAGCCGTTCGCCTTCCAGAAGTCGAGCACCACACCCCGCTCGATCGGCCCGTGCGCCGGATCGCCGGGGAAGCCGGCCGTCGAACCGTCGGGCAGGAGGTCCAGGGCCCGTGAGGTCGCCCACCCGATCGACGGGTCGGCCTCCAGGGCGGCCAGATCGCGGGCCAGGGCGCCCGGAGTGAGCCGGTCGTCGGCGTCCAGCACCTTCACGTACGGGCCGTCCGCGTGGGCCAGGGCCATCGTGCGTGTCACCCCGGGCCCGCCCTGCCGTCCGTAACGGCCCTGGTGGAACACGACCCGCGGGTCGTCGGGCACGTACGGCCGGACGTCACGCGTACGGCCGTCCTCCTGGATCACCCAGCGCCACTCCCAGCCGTCGGGCAGTTCCTGGGCGCACAGCGAGGCGTAGGCCTCGGGGAGGAAGGGGGCGGCGGGGCCGTGGACGGCCGTGACGATGATGACGCGCCGGTTCACGGCGGTACTCACCGCCTTTCCCTGGTGGCTCTCCTTGGGCATGGCCGCAGGCTACGACTCCTCAGGAGCCCCCGCGGAGTCGAGGGGCGGGGATGGCCCGGCCCGACCGAATATCTCCCTGTTCGTTCCTGTTCCGGCGCACACACGGCGGCGGCCCGGCTGCTCTGTCGAGCGGCCGGGCCGTTTCTCGCGTGTGGTGCGGTACGCAGATCGCCGTTACGTCAGGGTCGGGGGTGGCGCGGGCCGCTCAGCGCTGGAGCGGGATGGTGTGCTGGGCCCGGGGCTCGGCGGCGGTGTCGTCGCACGGGAGGCCGGTGGTCGTGGCGGTGGCCGCAGCGGCGTCGGCGTGCGGACGGTGGCGGCAACTGGGTGCCGTGCCGTGGGCCTCGGCGCGGATGCGCTGCTTCATCGTGGGGGGCAGGGAACCGGTTCGGGACCGGGGCAGGGGAACCGCGGCCGCGGGTGCCGCCTCGGGCGAGGCGCTCTCGGTGTTGCTCTGCGTCCTGGCCTGCGGTACGGCCGCGGCGGCCGTCGTCGTGATGAGTCCGAGCGCCGTGCACAGCGCGAGGAAGGCGGTGACGATGGTGGTCCAGAGCGTCAGGACCTTGTTCCGGGCCATGGCCCCTCACTTTCGGGTTGGGCGATTTGCGTACTTTCCTCATGATGTGTATGAGGGCCGCGAAGTGGTGGACCGACGCCCGTGGCGCGTCGATGTTCAGATGAACACCACCCGAATAGCCGCAAGGGGTGCGAAAAGGTGCCCAGACGGGAGGGAGGCGGGCAAAAGTCACCGCACGTGAGGGTGTGATCACCCTCCGATCAGAATGGGTTCGTCCGCTTCTAAAGGGCTCCGGCGACGGGCAGTTGACCGCCGACGCAGGTCACCGATCGGTATCGGCCGGTGTGTATAGTCGGGCGCCAGAAGTCCCCAACGTCAAGGAAAGACGAGGTCGCGCGGTGAAGAAGCTTCTCCTGGTCGCACTGGCCGCCATCGGCGGGCTCCTCGTGTACCGCCAGATCCAGGCGGATCGCGCCGAGCAGGATCTGTGGACGGAGGCGACTGACTCCGTGCCCACGGGTTCGTGAGAACGACCGACATCCGGTCCTGAGCAGACCCCGGCCGTCAAACGGTCGGGGTTTTGTGTTGCCCCGACCGG
Organism: Streptomyces sp. CS113; assembly: GCF_002188365.1. Lineage (NCBI taxonomy): Bacteria > Bacillati > Actinomycetota > Actinomycetes > Kitasatosporales > Streptomycetaceae > Streptomyces > Streptomyces sp. CS113. The sequence goes on along the minus strand of NZ_KZ195574.1, from coordinate 4,369,191 downwards.
GCACGGTCCGCTGGGGGCGGGCGGCCGGGCGACTGGGGCATGCGGCTTGGGACATGCGGCTCGGGGCGGGCGGCGGCAGGACCGATGAGCGCGAGGGGTGGCGGGTCATGGGACGGTGGTGTACGGCTCGACGGCGCGCCGGAACGGGGCGGGCGCGGCCGACGGCGACCGTGCGGCCGACGGTGACCGCACGGGTGCCCGCACGGATGGCCGCACGCATGGCCGCACGCATGGCCGCACTGGCGGCCGTACTGGTGACGGCCGCGGCGCTGCCCGGGGCCACGGCCCTGGCCGCCGGGGACCTCGGCGGCACGGCCGGTGCCACCGCCGGGTACGACTTCGCCGGCGACGCCGTGCGGATCGCGGGCGCGAGCGCCACCGAGGACGCCGAACCGCTGGAGGCCGGCTCCACGTACCGCAGCACCCTGCCGAGGAACGGCGTCCTCTATTACCGCCTCGACCTCGACGACGCCTCCGACGCTTACGTCTCCGTCACCGCCGTACCCGGTGCCGACGGCGAGGTCACCGCCGTCGACGGCATCCGGGTCTCCGTGCAGGACGCCGACGGCGGCTCGTGCTCCGTGCAGAGCGCGACCTTCGGCGCCGCCCGCAGCCCGCGCCCGGTCACCGCCTGGGGCATGCGCGAGATCGACCCCGGTGCCGGCCGGTGCCAGGACCCCGGCACCTACTACGTCGGCGTCGAGCGGACCCGGCCCCAGGACTCCCCGCCGGACGACTGGGACCTGGAGATCACCGCCGCCGCGGAACCCCGCCCGCGGCAGGGCGGCGCCACCAAGGCGCCCGAGACGTGGGACTCCGCCTCGCCCGAACCGCTCGCCGGTGAGCCGGAACGCCGGCCGGGCGGCAACGGTTTCGCCCACGCCACCCTCGTCGGGCAGGGCGTCTGGCGCGACGACATCCGGCCCGGGGAGACCCTTTACTACAAGGTGCCGGTCGACTGGGGCCGCCAGGTGTCGGCCACCGCCGAACTCGCCGGGTCCGCGGACGCCTCCGGCTACGCCACCGGGGCCCTGCGGCTGGCCCTGCACAACCCCGCCCGCGGCGAGGTCGACGACGTCGCCAAGGGCTACACCGGACGCCGGACCAGTGTCGGCCTCGCCCCCCTGCCGCCCGTCGCGTACCCCAACCGGTACGCCACCGCCGGACAGGTCGGCGCGCTGCGGTTCGCCGGTGACTACTACCTCGTGGTCCACCTCGCGGCACAGATGGCCGACGACTTCGGCCAGGGCCCGTTCGCACTGACGCTGCGCGTCCGACTCGGCGGCACGGCGGGCGGCGGACCCGACTACGCGGGGGAGTCCCGGCCGAAGGGCCTCTTCGAGGTCTCGGCGCAGGACCGTGCGGCCGCGCCGCCCGGGGGCGGGCCCGCTGGGGGCGCGGACGAGGACCTCGCCATGAAGGCGGTCGCCGTCGGCGGGATCGGCACCGGCAGCCTGCTGCTCCTCGGCCTGGCCGTGTGGACGGCGACGGCCCGGCGCCGGGCCTAGGCCCCCTTCCGGCGCGCCCGACTCAGATACGGGTCAGCGCCCAGAACCCCACGGCGTAGCAGGCCAGCGCGAGCAGCAGCAGCGGCAGGGCCACCCGGGCCGGGGGGCCGGGACGGCGGCGCCGCCGTGTCCCACGGTGCTGGGCGGGAGGGGCGGACCGCGGGTTCCGTGCGGTGTACGCGGCGGTGGGGACGTCGGCGCGCTGCGGCGGGGACGGCGCGAGGGCCTGGGCGGGGAGCGGCGGCCCGTACGACGCCCGGTACGGCGTGCCGTCCGGCGCCGAGGTCTGCGGCGCCGGATGCGGTACGTGCTGTGGCAGGTGCCGCGGTGCGCCCGTGAACGCCCGCTGCTGCGTGGGCGGTTGTGGGGGCGGCAGGTGGAAACTGCCGGTCTCCGACATGGCACCGTCCCGCTCGGCCGGGGGAACCTCCGTCGGCGGCGTCGTTCCGCCCGGGTCATCCGGGTACACCGGACCGGACGCCGACGGCGGCGACCCGGCGGGTACGGAGGACGCCCAGCCCTGCCCGTCGGAGGGCGTGTGCCCGGTGGGGCCGGACGGGGCGCCGTCGAGGGCGGGCGGCCCACCGGTGGGCGCCAGGCCCGGGCCCGTCGGCGGTGTGGGCGGGGGTGTCGGACCCGGGGCGATGGGCGACGGGTCGTTCTGGTCGGGCAGCGGGCCGGTAGCCGGTGTTGGCGGGGTGGGGGGTGTCCGGTCCCCGGTCCGGGACCGGTCGGGCGGGGGCGTGGTCGGCCAGGAGGGTGCCGGCGGGGTGGCGTGCGGGGACGGGGTGGCCTGCGGGGACGGGGTCGGCGCGTGCGGGGACGGGGTCGCGTCGCCCGGGGGGTGGCGTGGGTCCGTGGGCGCGGTGCCCGGAGGGCGTCGTGGGTCCGTGGGGGTGTCGTCCACGCCGGAGGCCCTCTTGAGCGGGCCCTCGGGGCCGAACCCCGGTGGCAGTGGGCCCACTTGGTCGAAGATCTCGATCAGCTCGTCGTCGGGTCCGGGCTCCGGCAGCAGCTCCACCGCCGCGGCCAGCGCCTTGCGCGCCCCCGTCGCGGTACGGAACCGCGCCGCCGGATCCGGCTGTAGCAGCGTCGCCACGACCTGCCACAACGGCTCGGGCATCCCCCGCGGCGCGGGCGGCGTACCGTGCTCGGCGAAGTGCTGCACGAGCGTCCTGGCGTCCGGCTTGGCCCCCTCCAGCAGGTACAGGGCGACCAGACCCACCGCGAACAGGTCCGCCGGGAAGTCCGGCTCCGCACCCATCATCTGCTCCGGCGCCAGATAACCCGGCGTCCCCACCACGAGGTTGGTCTCCGTCAGCCGCGGCTCACCCAGCCGCATCGCGATGCCGAAGTCGGACAGCCTGAGGCGCGGACGGCCCGTTCCCGTCGCCTCGAGGAGCAGGTTGGCGGGCTTGATGTCACGGTGCACGACGCCTTCCCCGTGCACCGCGGCCAGCCCCGACAGGAGCTGGTCGAGCAGCGTGCACACGAAGTCGGGCGGCAGGGGACCGTAGTCCCCGACCAGGTGGACCAGCGAGCCGCCCGTGACCAGGTCCATCGTGAACAGGACCTGGTCGTCGTCCGCGGCCCAGCTCGCCGGCGCCAGCACATGAGGATGATCGATCCGCAGCGCCTGCTCGCGGACGAACCGCAGCAACGAATGCGCGTCCCGCTGCTGGAGCACCTTCGCGGCCACATAACGCCTGCGCCGGTGGTCCCAGGCGCGCCAGACGGCACCCACGCCGCCCCGGCCGATCGGGTCGACCAGCTCGTACCGGCCCGCGAAGACCTCACCCATGGCTGTGCGCCGCTCCTCCCCTGGGACCTGTCGCGCCACTCCCGCCGGCCCGGCCGCCGACCCCCTCGGCGACCGGACCCACGGGGTCAGTTCTGGTGGGACTGGTAGTGCGCGACCGCGTCCGAGGTGCGGCCCGCGCCGTACACCCGCAGGAACTCCGCCAGCTCCGGATGCGAGGAGGAGAGGGCGTCCGCCGCGTCGATGATGTCTCCCGCGGCCGCCACCGAGCGCAGCAGCGACTGGATCTCACGGACCACCCGCTTGACCGTGGGAGCACCCGAACTGCTCGTGGTCGTCGTGGTGTTGCTGAGCACCGAGCCCCCCTGCGACTTCTTGATCTCGTCCATGCGCTCCGTCGCCTCGGCCGCGCTCACACTGCCGTCGGCGACCTGCCCCGCCAGGTCCTGTAGCAGCTGGACCCGCTGGACCACCGCGGGATTGCCGATCTTCGCCCGCTGGCCGCTCATCAGCTGCGACAGCATCGGTGCGGACAGCCCCAGCACCCCCGCGAGACGTGCCTGGTTGAGACCGAGATCATCGATAAGCCTGCGGAAGAGCGCCCCCAGCGGCTCCCCGTACCAGTTCCGCTGCAGTTCCCGCGCTCTTGCGGTGGCTTCCTGCTGTGCGGCGTCCATTGCGTCTCCCCATCGCTTCCCCAAAAACCGCAGTTCGCTCCAGCGAACCACGCCGAGCATCTTACGGAGCGTGGTCGTTCCCCGGGACCCCCAATCATTTGTGAGATACGGGGGGCGACCCGGTACTCTGGTCCCCGGCACCCGACGGTCCGTGGCACCAGGACCGGCGGCGCCTCCCGAGGGGCCTTAGCTCAGTTGGTAGAGCGCTGTCTTTGCATGGCAGATGTCAGGGGTTCGACTCCCCTAGGCTCCACCGTCAAGTACACCTCCGACCTGCGGAAAAGCGGGTCGGAGGTGTTCTGTTCCCGCCAGGCGGTCCGCAGCGGCCCCGCCGCACGCGGGCCCCGGCGGACGGAGACGTTCCTCACCGTCGTCACCCTCGCACCGTGCCCGACCCCGCCCGCATCGGCCGGGTGATCAACAACAACCGGAGGGAAAGGGCCAGTTGACCACGTGGAACAACGCTCCGGCGGCCGCGCCACCGCCTGAACCGGACCGCGGACGGGCCCCTCTCGGCGCCCCGGCGGCGCTGTCTGCTCTTGATATCGTCACCCCACAGGGCATCAGCGCCACACCCCCGCGGGGCGGTGCCACGTGGCTCATCGCCGTCGGAGCCGTCCATTCGCTACCGACGAGGTGGAAGGGGTAGACCATGCGGGCGAAGGTACGAGCCGCTCTCGACGCGCTCTACATGAAGCGGCTGGTCAGGGAGTTGGAGGGACGCCCACGCCCCCAGCACATCGGCATCATGCTCGACGGCAACCGCCGGTGGGCCAAGATGTCCGGCATCGACGACCCCCGCGAGGGCTATCGGGCCGGCGGTGCGAAGGTGCTGGACTTCCTGCGCTGGTGCGACTCCGCGCAGATCGAGCACGTCACCCTGTTCATGCTCTCCGACGACAACCTCCACCGGCCCGAAGAGCAGCTGAACCCCCTCATCGACATCATCGCCGAGGTCGTCGAGCAGCTGGCCGCGCCGGGCAACCCCTGGCCCGTCGAGGCCGTCGGCGCTCTGGACCTGCTGCCCGCCGAGTCGGCGAGCCGCCTCAAGACCGCCACCGCCGCCACCCAGGGCCGCAAGGGCGGCACCAAGGTCGACGTCGCCGTGGGCTATGGCGGCAGACGAGAGATCGTCGACGCCGTGCGCTCCGCCCTGACCGAGCACAGCTCGCAGGGCGGCGACATCGACGAGTTCATCGAGACCTTCACCATGGAGCACATCTCCAAGCACCTGTACTCCAAGACCCGGTCCGAGTCCGACCTCATCATCCGCACCTCCGGCGAGCAGCGGCTCTCCGGATTCCTGCTCTGGCAGTCCGCCTACGCGGAGGTCCACTTCTGTGAGACCTACTGGCCGGACTTCCGTGAGATCGACTTCCTGCGCGCCCTGCGCTCCTACTCCCTCAGGGAACGCCGCTACGGCCGCTGAGCGCGGTTGTGCGGTTTCACGTGAAACATCGCCGCGGGGCGGGAGACTCAAGGTCTCCCGCCCCGCGGCGGTAAGTACAGCAGCCGGTACTTGTACGGCGAGTGAGGATCAGCGGGGCTCGTCGCCCTCCGCCGCCTCCTCCTGGGCCTGCTTGGCCTGCACCTCGGGATCGAGGATCGCCTCGCCGGTACCGTCCACCGACGTCAGCCGGCCCGACTCGGGAACCTCGGTCGCCTCCGGCGGCTCCACCAGCCAGTCCGGGTTGGCCTGCTTGTCCCACCACTTCCACGCGGCGAAGGCGCCGCCCGCGACGATGCCGACCACCGCGAAGACCTTGGCGACCCGGCCTGCCCGGGCCCGTCGCTGGTGCTTGCGCGTCAGCCGCTGGATCTCCTTGGCCGTGACCTGACCACGCAGCGCGGCCAGCGCGGCGGCACCACGCGCCGTGGCCTCCTCGCGCACGGGTCCGGCCGCGGCCACCGCCTGCTCGATCCTCGGTCGGGAATAGTCGGCCGCCTGCCGAGCGGCCAGACGCGTACGGATCGCGGCCTCCTGCGCGGCCGCGTCCATCTTCGGCGGCACATGCGTACGGGCCTGTTCCAGCCGCGGCGCGACATGCGTGCCGTACTGGTGACGCGCCTGGCACGTGGCCTGGGACACCTTGGGCGCCAGCCGTACGCGCGCCTCCTGTGCATAGTGAGCGGCCCTGTCCTTGGCCGTGTCGGCGTAGGGCGCCACCACTTCCGCGGCGTGCAGCACGCTGTCCTTCGCCGAACCGGTCGCGGCGCGCACGCTGTCGATGCGGGTCACGGGTTCCTCCTCCTCGGTGGCGTACGGTAATTCGACTTTCCACCCTTTTACGGATCATGCCTGGGGACGCACTGCCAGGCATGCGAGGGCGGGCATCCGGGTCACGGACGATGCCGCCGTGGCCTCTGGGACAAGTGGTGATGAAGTTGCGAACAAGAGCTGATCGACATCAATAACGGATGAATACCGGGCAACACATGCCTGTCCCCGACCATGCCACGGATCGGCGCCCCATGCTCGTGACCCAGCGGGATGAGCGACGAACCCGCCTCCGACCGTGCGAGGATCGGTGCGCACAACAGGACGAGGGAAGGCACATCGTGGCCGAGCAGCTCTACGCCACCCTGAAGACCAACCAAGGTGACATCGAGGTCCGGCTGCTGCCGAACCACGCACCCAGGACCGTCAAGAACTTCGTCGAGCTCGCCCGCGGCGAACGCCAGTGGACCCACCCGGCCACCGGCGAGACGTCCACGGCCAGGCTCTACGACGGCACCGTCTTCCACCGGGTCCTCAGCGGCTTCATGATCCAGGGCGGCGATCCGCTGGGCAACGGCACCGGCGACCCCGGCTACCAGTTCCCCGACGAGTTCCACCCCGACCTCGCCTTCGACAGGCCCTACCTGATGGCCATGGCCAACGCCGGGCCCGGCACCAACGGCTCGCAGTTCTTCATCACCGTCTCCCCGACGACCTGGCTGAACCGCAAGCACACGATCTTCGGCGAGGTGACCGACGCGGCCAGCCAGCAGGTCGTCGACACCATCGCCGCAGTGCGGACCAATCCCCGCACCGAGCGCCCCCTGACCGACATCGTCATCGAAACGGTCGTCGTCGCAACGCGGAACGCCTGAGACCCCCGCACACCGGGCAGGAACCAAACGCCCCGCCCATCCGTAGAGAAGGGCGGGGCGGTGCATCTGCACACACCGCCCGCAGGGACGACCGAGGGGATGCCATGGACCACGCGGCCGCCGGCCCACCGGACGCCGGCTCGCCGGGAGCCCAGAGCCTGCCCGGCTGCTATCGCCACCCCGACCGCGAGACCGGCATCCGCTGCACCCGCTGCGAACGCCCCATCTGCACGGACTGCATGGTGAACGCCTCCGTCGGCTTCCACTGCCCCGACTGCGCGGCGGGCCGCACACCGGGAGCCACCGGCCCGGCTCCGAGTGCCTCCCGGCCCCGCACCCTCGCGGGCGGCACCGTCGCGGCCGACCCCCACCTCGTCACCAAGATCCTGGTCGGGATCAACGTGGCGGTGTTCATCGCCGTCCAGGCGCTGCCCGACTCCTTCCTCGCCGACCTGGTGCTCATCGGGCGCTGGCCCCCCGCCCCCTTCGTCCCGACCGAGGGCGTCGCGGAGGGCGAGTGGTACCGCCTGGTGACCACGATGTTCACCCATCAGGAGATCTGGCACATCGGCTTCAACATGATCACCCTGTGGTTCCTCGGCGGCCCCCTGGAAGAAGCCCTCGGCAGAGCCCGCTACGTAGCGCTCTACCTCGTCTCCGGCCTCGCCGGCAGCGTCTGCGCCTACCTGCTCGAGTCACCCACCACGGCCACCCTCGGCGCCTCCGGCGCGATCTTCGGCCTCTTCGGTGCCACCGCCGCACTGATGCGCCGGCGCAACGCCGACATGCGGCCGGTCGTCATCCTGCTGGCGATCAGCCTGGTCTTCACCTTCACCCGGGACAACATCTCCTGGCAGGCCCACGTCGGCGGCCTGGTCGCGGGCGCCGTGATCGGCTACGCCATGCTGCACGCCCCGCGTGAGCGGCGTGCGCTGGTCCAGTACGGCACCTGTGCGCTGGTCCTCGTGGTCGTCGTAGGGCTGACCCTGTTGAGGACGGTGCAGCTCACCTGAGCGCCAGTTGTCCACAGAAGGTGGCGGATCTTGTGCACAGCGTGCGGGAACACATGTGCCCCCTGTCACTGACCAGCGTTCTCGCAGGTCAGGCAGGGGGCGAACACGTTTTCGGAACTGTGGTCCAGCCGGTACTTCCGTCACACCGGCGTCAACGCCCGACGGGTTATCCACAGATCGTCTTTCTTTTCCCCAGCGTGTGGACAGCGCCTGTGGATAACTCCGTGAATACCCCTGGGCAGAGCTGATCCGGAGCTACTGGGCGGCCACCGCCGGGGTTACTTCCACTGCGTCGAGACGCCGAACCCCGCGGCGATGAAACCGAAGCCCACCACAATGTTCCAGTTGCCCAGCGAGTCGATGGGCAGGGAACCGTCGGTGACATAGAAGACGACGATCCAGGCCAGACCGATGACGAACATGGCCAGCATGACCGGCGCCACCCAGCCGCGGCTGGTCAGCTTGATGCTGGTCGCCTGCTTCGACGGCGGCGGCGTGTAATCGGCCTTCTTGCGGATACGTGACTTCGGCACGAGGGTCTCTCCTGTCGATGCGCTGCGTGGCCGCGCAGGGAACGGGGCTCGGTCTCGGTGGGCGGCGTACATGGGACAAGGGGACTCTGAGCGCTCCCCCGGGCGTCCGTTAGCGTAGTCCTTCCGTGGCGCCGAAGGAGATAAGGGTACGTTGAGCAATTCTGCCGACTCCCCCGGGACGGGATCCAGCCCTGTCCGCCGACGCCGTTTCCGGCCCGTGCGGATACTCACGGCGGCCGTGTTCGCACTCGCCGGACTTATCTTCTTCACCAGCTTCAATACCGCGAAGGGCACCAATATCCGTACGGACGCCTCTTTGCTCAAGTTGTCCGATCTCATCCACGAGCGCAGCCGGGAGAACGGCGATCTGGAGGAGTCCAACGGCTCCCTGCGCGAGGACGTCGAATCGCTCGCCGAACGCGACGACGGCCGGACGAAGTCGGAGGACGACGAACTGGCGGCGCTGGAGGAGAAGGCGGGCACGCAGAAGCTGAAGGGCAAGGCGATCACCGTCACCCTCGACGACGCCCCGCCGGACGCCACCGCGAAGCTCCCCGGCTATCCGGAACCGCAGCCCGACTACCTGGTGATCCACCAGCAGGACCTCCAGGCCGTGGTGAACGCCCTGTGGCAGGGCGGCGCCGAGGGCATCAAGGTCATGGACCAGCGGCTGATCTCCACCAGCGCGGTGCGCTGCGTGGGCAACACCCTGATCCTCCAGGGCCGCGTCTACTCACCGCCGTACAAGATCCAGGCGGTCGGGGACCCGGAGGACCTCAAGGACGCGCTGGCGAAGTCGCCCGCGATCCAGAACTACATGGTGTACGTCAACGTGTACGGGCTCGGCTGGAAGGTCGAGGACGACGGGCGGGTGACGCTGCCGGGCTACTCGGGCACGGCGGACCTGCACTATGCCCAGCCTGTGGATTAGGGCCGTTCCGCGGGGCCCGGCGCCGCTAGTCTGGTGCGGTACGGCGTGAGTCTGGCGCCGTGGTGCGACGGAAGGGACGGCATGTACGGGTGGATCTGGCGGCATCTGCCGGGGAACACGTGGGTGAAGGCGCTGCTCTCGCTCATGCTGGCGATGATCGTGGTCTACGTCCTCTTCCAGTACGTCTTCCCGTGGGCCGAACCGCTGCTGCCCTTCAACGATGTGACGGTGGACAACCAGTGAGCGCGCGCATCCTCGTCGTCGACAACTACGACAGCTTCGTCTTCAACCTGGTCCAGTACCTGTACCAACTCGGCGCCGAGTGCGAGGTGCTGCGCAACGACGAGGTGTCGACGGCGCACGCCCAGGACGGCTTCGACGGCGTCCTGCTCTCGCCCGGCCCGGGTACGCCGGAGCAGGCGGGCGTCTGCGTCGACATGGTCCGGCACTGCGCGGCGAGCGGGGTGCCGGTCTTCGGCGTCTGCCTGGGCATGCAGTCGATGCAGGTGGCGTACGGCGGTGTGGTGGACCGGGCGCCCGAGTTGCTGCACGGCAAGACCTCGCCGGTGGAGCACACCGGCCGGGGCGTCTTCGCGGGGCTGCCCTCGCCGTTCACGGCGACGCGGTACCACTCGCTGGCGGCGGAGCCGGCCACGGTGCCGCCGGAGCTGGAGGTGACGGCCCGTACGCCGGACGGGATCGTGATGGGCCTGCGCCACCGGGACCTGCTGGTGGAGGGCGTGCAGTTCCATCCGGAGTCGGTGCTGACCGAGCACGGGCACCGGATGCTGGCCAACTGGCTGGTGGAGTGCGGCGACCAGGACGCGGTGGCGAGGTCGGCGGGGCTCGCCCCGGTGGTGGGCAGGGCCACGGCGTGACCGCGCTGCGCCCCGAGCGCGACTCCGGCACGGCCGGTGACCAGGGATCCTCGTACGGGCAGCCGTACGGGGATTCCGGTGCGTTCGGGGACGGTTGGTACGAGGAGTTCGCGTCCGGGGAATCCGCGGACGGGTACCGGCCGCCGCTCACCGACGACGAGACGGTGGCGCTGCGGGTCCCGGAGCCCCCGGCGCGGCGGACGCCCGCCGAGACCGGGGCCGCCTCCGCGGCGGACGGTCCCGCGGGCGGCGGGCGGGCGGCCCGCAGGAAGGCCGCGAAACGGCGTCACGGGCGCCGTGGGGCGCCCCGGAGTCAGTCACCGGGGGCTGAGGCCGAGGAGGGCGCGAAGGCGCCCCTGTCGCGCGTGGAGGCCCGTCGGCAGGCGCGGGCACGCAAGCCCGGCGCCGCGGTGATCGCCAGCCGGGCGATCGGTGAGATCTTCATCACGACCGGCGTGCTGATGCTGCTGTTCGTCACCTACCAGCTGTGGTGGACGAACGTGCGGGCGCACGCCCAGGCGAACCAGGCCGCGAGCGACCTCCAGGACGACTGGGCGAACGGCAAGCGCAACCCGGGGGCCTTCGAGCCCGGACAGGGGTTCGCGCTGCTGCACATCCCCAAGCTGGACGTGGTGGTGCCGATCGCGGAGGGCATCAGCAGCAAGAAGGTGCTGGACCGGGGCATGGTCGGGCACTACGCGGAGGACGGGCTGAAGACCGCGATGCCGGACGCCGCGACCGGCAACTTCGGGCTCGCGGGCCACCGCAACACGCACGGAGAGCCGTTCCGGTACATCAACAAGCTGGAGCCGGGCGACCCGATCGTGGTGGAGACGCAGGACAAGTACTTCGTGTACAAGATGGCGTCGATCCTGCCGGTGACGTCGCCGAGCAACGTGAGCGTGCTGGACCCGGTCCCGAAGCAGTCGGGCTTCAAGGGACCCGGCCGCTACATCACCCTCACCACCTGCACGCCGGAGTTCACCAGCAAGTACCGCATGATCGTGTGGGGCAAGATGGTCGAGGAACGGCCGCGCAGCAAGGGCAAGCCGGATGCGCTCGTCAGTTAAGGGCGGATGACCAGTGGCAGCGACCACCGACACGGACCAGCAGGAGCACGCCGGCGAGGACGGCCGACCGGATACCGGGACCGGCCGCAGCGGGCGCGGTCCGCGCCGGATCGTCGCGCGGGCGGTGAGCGTCTTCGGCGAGCTGCTCATCACCGCGGGCCTGGTGATGGGCCTGTTCGTCGTCTACTCGCTGTGGTGGACGAACGTGGTCGCCGACCGCGCGGCGGACCAGCAGGCCGACAAGGTCCGCGACAACTGGGCCCAGGACCGGGTGGGCGGGGGCGGCCCGGGCGCGCTGGACACCAAGGCGGGCATCGGCTTCCTGCACGTCCCGGCGATGGGCGAGGGCGACGTCCTGGTGGAGAAGGGCACGTCGATGAAGGTCCTCAACGACGGCGTGGCCGGCTACTACACGGACCCGGTCAAGGCGACGCTGCCCACCTCGGACAAGAAGGGCAACTTCTCGCTGGCCGCCCACCGGGACGGGCACGGCGCGAAGTTCCACAACATCGACAAGATCGAGAAGGGTGACCCGATCGTCTTCGAGACGAAGGACACCTGGTACGTCTACAAGACCTACGCCGTCCTGCCCGAGACCTCGAAGTACAACGTCGAGGTGCTCGGCGGCATCCCCGAGGAGTCCGGCAAGAAGAAGGCCGGCCACTACATCACCCTGACGACCTGCACCCCGGTCTACACGAGCCGCTACCGGTACGTGGTCTGGGGCGAGCTGGTCCGCACGGAGAAGGTGGACGAGGACCGGACGCCGCCGGAGGAACTGCGCTGACCGACCCGCCGACACGGTGGTGCGGGCGAGGGCACGAAGAAGGGTCCGGTACCTGGCCAGGTACCGGACCCTTCTTCGTGAGGAGCGTTACGCGAGGAGCGTCAGTCGTCGTTGCCGCGGAGCCCGCCGATGATGCCGCCCCCGTTGCCGCCGCCGTTGTCGCCGCCTTGCTGCCCGGCAGCGAACAACGTGACCTTGTCGCCCTTCTTGACCTCCTGGCCCTCGGGCGGGTTACTCCCGAACACGATCGCGTTGTCGTCGTTCGGGGCGCCCTGGACCTTCTCGAGTTGCAGACCGCTCTGGGCGAGGACCTGCTTGGCCCGGGCGACCGTCATCTGCGTGACCTTCGGCATCGCGAACTTCTCGTTGGCCGGCGCCTTGGCGACCTTCACGTTGACCACGCTGCCGCGGTCGGCGTCCTGCCCGGCACCCAGGCTCTGCTCGAAGATGGTCCCCTCGGCCTGCGCGGTGGACTCCGCCACCTCCTGAGTGCCGAGGGCGAGACCCTGCTCCTCCAGACGCTTCTTGGCGTCCTCGGGGGTCATGCCGCTCAGATCGGGCACCGTCACCTGGGACGTCTCCTTGGCGACGGTGAGGGTGACGGTGGAGCCCTTCTCCCGTGACGCACCGCTCTTGGGGTCCTGCGTGAGCACGGTGTCCGGGGTCTGGGTGGACTCCTCCGACTGCTTCTCGACCTCGAAGCCCTTGTCCTTCAGGGCGGCTTCCGCCTCGCTGAAGGCGAGGCCCTCGACGTCGGGGATCTCGACCTTCGGCGCGCCCGTCGAGACCACCAGGTTGACGGTGGACTCCTTGTCGACCGAGGCGCCCTGCTTGGGGTCCTGGTCGCAGACGCTGCCCTTCTTCTGGTCCTCGCAGGGCTTCTGCTCGACCGTGCCCAGCTTGAGGTCGGAGTTGGTGAGCAGTTGCTCGGCGTCGTCCTGCGTCTGACCGATCAGGGCGGGCACCTCGACCTTGCCGTCGCCCGGCCCTCCGCCCCCGCTGAACGCGTATTTGCCGATCAGGATCGCGCCGACCAGGACGAGGACGCCGGCCAGCACCAGGAAGATCGTGGAGGTGTTCTTCTTGCGGGGCTGCTGGCGGCGCCGGTCGGGGCGCTCGTCGTAACCGTAGCCGCCGTCGTCCGGGTTCATGGGCGGCAGCATGGTCGTGGCGCCGCCGCCCGCGTCGGAGCGCAGCGCGGTGGTCGGCTGTTCGTCCGGGTAGGCGCCGTAGCCGCCGGCGGCCATGGCGCCCATCGCGGCGGTGGCTCCGACGGGCTGGCCGTCCAGGCAGGCCTCGATGTCGGCGCGCATCTCGTCGGCCGACTGGTAGCGGTAGTCCGGGTCCTTGACCAGGGCCTTCAGCACGATCGCGTCCATCTCGGGCGTGATCTCGGGGTCGAAGACGCTCGGCGCCTGCGGTTCCTCGCGCACGTGCTGGTAGGCGACCGCGACCGGGGAGTCGCCCACGAAGGGCGGACGCACGGTCAGCAGCTCGTAGAGCAGGCAGCCCGTGGAGTACAGGTCGGACCGGGCGTCGACCTGCTCGCCCTTGGCCTGCTCCGGGGAGAGGTACTGGGCGGTGCCGATCACCGCGGCGGTCTGGGTCATCGTCATGCCGGAGTCGCCCATGGCGCGGGCGATGCCGAAGTCCATGACCTTGACCTGGCCGTTGCGGGTGAGCATGACGTTGGCCGGCTTGATGTCGCGGTGGACGATGCCGGCCCGGTGCGAGTACTCCAGGGCCTGGAGGATGCCGATCGTCATCTCCAGCGTCCGCTCCGGCAGCAGTTTGCGGCCGGAGTGGAGCAGCTCACGGAGTGTGGAGCCGTCGACGTACTCCATGACGATGTACGGGATCGACACGTTGTCGATGTAGTCCTCGCCCGTGTCGTAGACCGCCACGATCGCGGGATGGTTGAGCGAGGCGGCCGACTGGGCCTCCCGGCGGAAGCGGGCCTGGAAGGACGGGTCACGCGCGAGGTCCGCGCGGAGTGTCTTCACCGCCACCTGGCGTCCGAGCCGGGTGTCATGAGCGTGGTAAACCTCCGCCATGCCACCACGGCCGAGCACAGGGCCCAGCTCGTACCGGCCGCCGAGGCGACGCGGCTCTTCCATGGTTACCTACCAGCCCTCTCCGTCGGTCCCGACCGGCATGCTTGTACGGTCGGAGGCTGCCGTCCGGCCTACCGTACCCGGCTCACTCCGGCCCCCTTGGCCGAGCCGGGCAGCCGATACAGGACCGGTATCGCAACGTGCGCCGATGTGAAGGGGACGTGACCGGAGTCACGCCCCGTTCATGGCGCGGTCACTTCTTGCTGTCGATGACGGCCTCCATGACGTTCTTCGCGATCGGTGCCGCGAGGCCGCCGCCGGAGATGTCGTCGCGGCTGGCGTTCTCGTCCTCGATCACCACGGCCACGGCGACGGGCGAGCTGCCGTCGTCGGCCTTGGCGTACGAGATGAACCAGGCGTACGGGTTCTCGCTGTTGTCGACGCCGTGCTGTGCGGTACCGGTCTTGCCGCCCACCTTGACGCCGTCGATCTGTGCATTGGTTCCCGTGCCGTCCTCGACGACGGTCTCCATCATGGACTGGAGGATCTGGGCGTTGTCCGCGGACAGCGGCCTGCTCATCTCCTCGGGGTCCGTCTTCTCGATGGTGTCCAGGTTGGGGGCCTGGAGCTCGTCGACCATGTACGGCTTCATCAGGGAGCCGTTGTTGGCGATGGCGGAGGTGACCATGGCCATCTGCAGCGGAGTGGCGGCGGTGTTGTACTGGCCGATGGAGGAGAGCGCGGTCTGCGACTCGTTCATGTCGTCCGAGAAGACGGAGGCGCTGGAGCGGACCGGGACGAACTGCTCCTCGGTGAAGCCGAACTTCTTGGCCGTCTCGAGCATCTTGTCGTTGCCGAGGTCGGAGCCGACCTTGCCGAAGACGGTGTTGCAGGACACCCGCAGTGCCTCGCGGAGGGTGGCGTCCTCGCAGGGGAGGTCGCCCTCGTTCGGCAGGGGCGTGGTGGTGCCGGGCATGGTCCACGGCAGCGGGGAGTCGGTCTTCTCGTCGGCCGAGTCGTACTTCCCGTGCTCCAGGGCCGCCGCCGCGGTGACCACCTTGAAGGTGGATCCGGGCGGATAGACCTCGCGCAGCGCGCGGTTGAGCATCGGGTCGTCGGGGTTGTTCTTCTTCTGGAGCTTGTTCCAGGCCTCGCCCGCGGCCTCGTTGCTGCCCGCGATGACGCTGGGGTCGTACGACGGGTAGGAAGCCATCGAGAGGATCTTGCCGGTGGACGGCTCGATCGCGACGACGGCGCCCTTGGCGCCCTGCTTCTTCAGACCGTCGTAGGCGGCCTTCTGGGCGGCGCTGTTGAGGGTGGTGACGACGTTGCCGCCCTCGCGCTTCTTGCCCGTGATCATGTCGAGGGTGTTGCGGAAGAAGAGCCGGTCGTCGTTGCCGGTGAGGATGCCGTCGTCGATGGACTCGAGCTGGGTGGCGCCGAAGGCCTGGGAGACGTACCCGGTGACGGGCGCCCACATGGCGCCGTCCTTGTAGGTGCGCTTGTACTTGAAGTCGCCCTCGGTGGTGGCGTGTCCGGTGATGGCCTTGCCGTCGACGATGATGTCGCCGCGGGGGCTGGCGTACCGCTCGATGGCGACCCGGCGGTTGTGCTCGTCCTCCTTCAACTCGTCGGCCTGGACGTACTGGAGCCAGTTGTCCCGGATGAGCAGGGTGAGGACGAGGAGACCGCAGAAGAGCGCGATGCGGCGCAGTGGCTTGTTCACGGCCGGACCACCTGCGTCATCTCGGCGTCGGGGCTGGCGGGCGCGGCGGGTGCCGGTCTGCGCGCGGTGTCGCTGATGCGCAGCAGAATGCCGATCAACGCCCAGTTGGCGATGACGGAGGAACCGCCGTAGGCCAGGAAGGGCATGGTCATACCGGTGAGCGGGATGAGGCCCATGACACCGCCGGCGACGACGAAGACCTGGAGCGCGAAGGCCCCGGAGAGGCCGATCGCGAGGAGCTTGCCGAAGGGGTCGCGGGCGGCGAGGGCGGTGCGCACGCCGCGTTCCACGATCAAGGCGTAGAGCAGGAGCAGGGCCATCAGGCCGGCCAGGCCCAGTTCCTCGCCGAAGGTGGCGAGGATGAAGTCGGAGTTGGCGGCGAAGCGGATCAGCTCGGAGTGGCCCTGGCCCCAGCCGGTGCCGAGGGTGCCGCCGGAGCCGAAGGCCCACAGGGCCTGCTGGGCCTGCTCGGAGTGGCCGCCGACGCCCGCGCGGGAGAGCGCGTACTCCTTCATCGGGTCGAGCCAGGCGTCGACGCGCTGCTGGATGTGCGGTTCGAAGCTGGCGACGCCGACGGCGCCGACGGCGGACATCATCAGGCCGAAGACGATCCAGCTGGTCCTCTCGGTGGCGACGTACAGCATGATCACGAACATGCCGAAGAACAGCAGCGAGGTGCCGAGGTCGGTCTCGAAGACCAGGATCAGGATCGAGACGATCCAGACCACCAGGATGGGGCCGAGGTCGCGGCCGCGCGGCAGGTAGAGGCCCATGAAGCGGCGGCTGGCCAGCGCGAGCGCGTCGCGCTTCACCATCAGGTAGCCGGCGAAGAAGATCGCGAGGACGATCTTGGCGAACTCACCGGGCTGGATGGAGAAGGAGCCCACCTGGATCCAGATCTTGGCGCCGTAGATGTTCTTGCCGAGGCCCGGTACGAGCGGGAGCAGCAGCAGGAACAGGGCGCCGAGCATGGAGATGTAGGTGTAGCGCTGAAGGACGCGGTGGTCCTTGAGGAAGATCATCACGGCGACGAACAGGGCGATGCCCATCGCGGTGTACATCAGCTGGCGGGGTGCGGCGGTGCCGGCCTGCTCGATGTCCTGGAGCAGTTCGGACTGGTCCAGGCGCCAGATGGCGACGAGTCCGAGGCCGTTGAGCAGCGTGGCCAGCGGCAGCAGCAGCGGGTCCGCGTACGGCGCGAACTTGCGCACGACGAGGTGGCCGACGCCGGCCAGCAGGCCGAGGCCGAATCCGTAGCTCAGCAGCCCCGCGGGCACCTCGTCGTTGATGGCGAGGCCCACGTTGGCGTAGGCGAAGACCGGGATGAGGACGGCGAACACGAGCAGAGCCAGTTCGGTGTTGCGCCGGCTCGGGGCGCCGATGGCGCCGATCGTGGACGTGTGGTGCGTCGACGGGTTGGTAGTACTGCTCATCGTGTGACAGGGCCTCTCACGGCTTGCCTACTGCTTACCGCACAGCGAGACGACCTTCTGCTCTTCCTCCGAGAGGGTCGGTCCTGAGCCTGGAGTGGGTGCGGTCGTGGACGGGGACTCGGACGATTCGGGTGCCTCGGGCGAGCCCGACGGGTTCGGGCTGGGTGAGGCCTTGGACGTGAAGGAGGCGGGGCTGGTTCCCGTGGTGCCCCCGGCCTCGCCCTCGCCCGTCTTCGCGTTCTTCTCGGTCTCCGCGGTGCGCCGGTCGGCCTGCTTCTTGCAGGCGGAGGCCTGTACCGCCAGTTCCTCGATCTTGGCCCGGGCGTCGTTGAGGTCGCCCTCGGGGATGGTGGCCTCGACCAGTTTCTGCTGGTAGGGCGGCAGGTACTTGAGTTCGATCTCGGGGTGGTCCTTCTGGACCTTCGAGAGCGAGACCCAGGCGAGGTCCTGGCTGATGCCCCGGTACAGCGCGAGGTGGTCGTCGTTGGTGCCGACGTAGTACTGGGTCTGGGTCCAGCGCCAGCCGCCGTAGGTGCCGCCGCCGATGACGGCGAGGGCGAGGGCGGTGTACAGGGACCGCTTGAGCCACTTGCGGTTCTTGCGGGGCTTGACGAAGTCGTCGGGGCCGTAGTCGTCGAAGCCGCCGGCCGGGATGAAGCCGGTGACGTCGCCGCTGCCGGGCGGGCCGAACTCGCCGCCCCCGCCGCGCTGTCCGCCCGGCCGGCCGAGGCCCGCGGCGCGCCCGGCCGGGGTCTGCATGATGCCGTTGTCGCCCATCTGGGCCTGGTTCTCGGCGACGGCGCCGACGACCACGGGGGTGTCGGAGAGCTGCCCGGCGAGGGTGTCGCCGGTGTCGAGGTCGAGGACGTCGGCGACGATAACGGTGATGTTGTCGGGGCCGCCGCCGCGCAGCGCGAGCTGGATCAGCTCCTGGACGGTCTCCTGGGGGCCCTGGTAGCTGGCGAGGGTGTCCTCCATCGTCTGGTGGGAGACGACGCCGGAGAGTCCGTCGGAGCAGATCAGATAGCGGTCGCCGGCCCGCACCTCGCGGATGGACAGGTCGGGTTCGACGTGGTCGCCGCTGCCGAGGGCGCGCATCAGCAGGGAGCGCTGCGGGTGGGTGCCCGCCTCCTCCTCGGTGATCCGTCCCTCGTCGACGAGGCGCTGCACCCAGGTGTGGTCCTGGGTGATCTGGGTGAGGACGCCGTCGCGCAGCAGGTAGGCGCGGGAGTCGCCGACGTGGACCATGCCCAGGCGCTGGCCGGTCCACAGCAGGGCGGTGAGCGTGGTGCCCATGCCCTCCAGGGCGGGGTCCTCCTCGACCATCTGCCGCAGCTGGTCGTTGGCGCGCTGGACGGCGTGGCCGAGGGAGGTGAGGACGTCGGAGCCGGGCACGTCGTCGTCGAGGGCGACGATGGTGGAGATCACCTCGGAGGAGGCGACCTCGCCGGCGGCCTGGCCGCCCATGCCGTCGGCGATGGCGAGCAGGCGCGGACCGGCGTAGCCGGAGTCCTCGTTGCCCTCCCGGATCATGCCCTTGTGGGAACCGGCGGCGAAGCGCAGTGACAGACTCATGCGCACCTCGCCCGTCGGCTCCGAATGCAGCCGGTCGTGTCGAGCCACACTGCCCACCCTCCGGTCGGGAGCGCGCCGGGGCCCGGGGTGCCGGCCGCCGCTGCGTGCTCGCTCCGCTCGCGCTCATTCATTGGTGTAGCACTACTTCCGCAGCTCGATGACGGTCTTGCCGATGCGGATCGGCGCCCCGGGGCCAATCGGTGTGGGGGTCGTCAGCCGGGCCCGGTCCAGGTAGGTGCCGTTGGTGGAGCCCAAATCCTCGACGATCCACTGGCCGTTCTGGTCCGGGTAGATCCTGGCATGGCGGCTGGAGGCGTAGTCGTCGTCCAGCACGATCGTCGAGTCGTGTGCCCGGCCGAGCGTGATGGTCTGCCCCTGGAGGGCAACGGTGGTGCCGGTGAGGGTGCCCTCCGTCACGACCAGCTTGGTGGGCGCGCCCCGGCGGCCGCGGCCTCCGCCGGACTGCTGGCGCTGCGGTGGAGGCGCCTGGCCCTGGCGCGTGGCGGTCTGCTGCGGTCGGGCGGCGTCGCGTCGCGCGCCGCGCTGGGTGACCCGCGTACCGAAGAGGTCGCTGCGGATGACCTGCACGGCCACGATCACGAACAGCCACAGTACGGCGAGAAAACCCAGCCGCATGACCGTGAGGGTCAGCTCTGACATTGCCCCCGGATCACCCTTCGGCTTGCCTGTAGATAACGGTGGTGCTGCCCACGACGATGCGTGAGCCGTCGCGGAGCGTAGCGCGGGTGGTGTGCTGCCCGTCCACCACGATGCCGTTGGTGGACCCGAGATCCTGGATCGTCGAGGGCGTTCCGGTCCGGATCTCGCAGTGCCGGCGGGAGACGCCGGGGTCGTCGATCCGCACGTCGGCCTCGGTGCTGCGGCCCAGCACGAGCGTCGCGCGGGAGATCTGATGGCGGGTGCCGTTGATCTCGATCCAGTGGCGGGTGCGTCCGCCGGGTGCGGGTGCGGCCGGGGGCTGCTGGCCGCCGGCGGGCTGCGGGTAGCCGTAGCCGCCGGGACGGCCGGGTGGCGGCGCGGACGGCATGGGCGGGGCGCCCGCGGGGGCGGCGGCCGGCGGGTAGCCGTACCCGCCGCCCGGGGCGCTGGGCCGCGCGGGCGGCGCCGGCGGTGCCGCGGGGCCCGGGCCGCCCTGGTGGCTGGTAGAGGAGGCGAGCGTGCGGCTGCGCACCCGGTACAGGCCGGTGTCGAGGTCGTCCGCCTTCTCCAGGTGGACCTTGATCGGCCCCATGAAGGTGTAGCGCTGCTGCTTGGCGTAGTCGCGGACCATGCCGGCCAGCTCGTCGCCGAGCTGCCCGGAGTAGGGGCTGAGGCGCTCGAAGTCCGGAGTGCTCAGTTCCACGATGAAGTCGTTGGGCACGACGGTGCGGTCGCGGTTCCAGATGGTCGCGTTGTTGTCGCATTCGCGCTGGAGCGCTCCCGCGATCTCCACGGGCTGCACCTCGGACTTGAACACCTTCGCGAAGGTGCCGTTGACCAGACCTTCGAGACGCTGCTCGAACTTCTTCAGGACTCCCATGGGGCACCTCCTCCGTCGCTGCCGTGCGGTCCTGCACTGCCCACCTGGTACTGCTTACTGATCGTATCCACGCGCCGGTCGATCGGCTGGTTCCCCCTGTCGGCCCGGTCGACGGGTGTCGACGCCTCTCGGAGTTCCCGCCGGAGCTCCCCTTCGAACTCCCGCGGACCTTCGGGATGTGCTCCCGCAGGTAACTCATGCCCAGGATCGTAGAGGCGGCCGCAGACCAGTGTCCCGCACCTGACCGCGGTCCCCCACCGGCTCCTGGGGAGACGGGCCGGACCGGTACGAGGTTGATACGTGAACGGCCCAGGACCGGGACGAGTGCCCGAAGGAGGGCGTGCGCCCCGGTCCGCCGGGGGAAAGGGATGTGAATCGACCCGTTCCAGCGTGCTAATGTTCTCGTGTCGGAAGGCGCCGGACCGCAAGGAAAAGCCCGGAAGACACACCCAATGCGCGGGTGGCGGAATAGGCAGACGCGCTGGATTCAGGTTCCAGTGCCCGCAAGGGCGTGGGGGTTCAACTCCCCCCTCGCGCACCAGTCGAAAGCCCCCCAGGTCTCGGACCTGGGGGGCTTTCGCATGTCCGGGTGCGGTGGCCCGCGGTGCGTGTGCTGTGAGGAAGGTCTCAGGACTCCGGCTGCCACAGGGCCGGCACGTTCGGCGGCTCCCAGCCCGTCATCGCGGTGTGCGCCTGGAGGCACCGGTAGGAGCGGCCGCCGTACGTCACCCGGTCGCCGGAGGTGTAGGCGTGGCCGCTCGCCCAGGTGCCGCCCGGCGGGTCGGTGGGCGGGTCGGTGGGCGGGTCCGTGGGGCCGGTGTCGCCGTCCACGTTCAGGACGAAGTCGAAGGTGCCCTCCTTGCCGCCGCCGGCGCCGCGGACGTTCATCAGCAGGGCCGGGTCGAAGATCATGTCCGTGCTGTTGCGGGGCTCGCCGGGGAAGTAGAGCTGGGTGGTGAGCACGGGCTCGCCGGGGGCCTGCACCTTGACGTGGATGTGCCGGGTGCGGCCGGGATAGAGGCCGGGCACGATCGTCTTCAGGGCGAAGGCGCCGGTGGCGCCGGTGAACTGGTGGCCGCGGAAGGTGTACCCGGCCATGTCGTAGGCGCCGTAGTTGTCGGCCTGCCAGAAGTCGAGGAGTACGCCGGACAGCGGGACGCAGTTGCGGCCGAAGACGTAGCCGCTGACGGTCAGCGGGGTCCCCGGGGTGCCGGGAGTGACCAGGTTGGTGCGCAGCGGGGAGTTCGGCTTGAAGTACGGGCCCTCCATCTGGTCGGGCGTCAGGTCGTCGCCGTCGTCGCAGTAGGGGGTCGGCGTCAGCCTCCGGCCGTCGGAGGAGCGGGCGGCGTCCCGGGCCAGCGCGATACCGCCGGTGGCGAGCAGCGGAACGGTGGCGCCGGCGGCGACGGCCGCCCTGAGCAGTGTCTTCCGGCTGATCCCGCGGTCGGCGCCGGAACCCTGGCCGGAGCCGGAGCCGGAGCCGGGTCCGGGTCCGGGCTTGGGCACGTCGGGAGTGGTGGGGGTGTCGGAGGTCATGGCGGTTCCTCGGTCTCCTCGGTGGGTGGTCCCTGGGGAAGGTGCGGGACGTGCGGCATCCGGGACGTCGGGACAGGGAGCGCGCCCGCCGGCGCGGGGCAGGCTGCTGTAGGTGCTTCGGCGGGCGCGCTCCGTGGTGATCGCTGGCCACCGTAGGCGCGCCGGAGGGGGCCCGGGCACCTCCTGTTTCGCCCCCTGCCCGGCGTTATGAGGGCGCGGACGGGGCCCGTGTACGGGCGGTGCGGCCGGGGGTACGGTCGTGGCGCGCCGGCGCGGCGCGGATCACCGGTGCACCGCGCGGGTACGGCCGGGCACGGCACGAGGCCGTACTGCGCGCGGATACGGACGGGTACGACGAGCACGGGGAGGCGGCCGGGATGACCGGGGCGACGGCGGGGGCGGGCACGCAGGCGGCGGCCTCAGAGGCGGCCGGGGCGGTGCCGACGGCGCGTGCGGGCGGGGACGCGGAGGGAACGCGGGGGACGGCCGGCGGGGCCGGAGGGGTGGCCGGAGGGTCGGGAGGCGGGGCCGGAGGGGCGGTGCCGGGCGGGCGGCCGCCGGTCGTTCCCGGGTTCGCGCGGTGGCCCGTGGGCGGCTCACCGAAGGCCGAGGGCAAGGCGCTGCGCACCCGCGTCCCGCGGTCCGCGCACGCCGCGCTCGACCTGGACGCCGCCCGGCCGGACGCGGTGCGCGCGGTCGAGGAGTCCCACCGCGGCCGGATACCGGGGCTCACCCCGATCCGCGCCGGGCGGATGGCGGCCACGCCGTTCGCCTTCCTGCGCGGGTCGGCGGGCCTGATGGCGTACGACCTGGCGCGTACGCCGGTGACCGGGATCGGCGCCCAGATCTGCGGGGACGCGCACGCCGCCAACTTCGGTCTCTACGGCGACGCCCGCGGCGGCCTGGTCATCGACCTGAACGACTTCGACGAGACGGTCCACGGCCCCTGGGAGTGGGACCTCAAGCGGCTCGCCGCCTCGCTCGTGCTCGCGGGCCGGGAGGCCGGCGCCGACGAGGACACCTGCCGCGAGGCCGCCCACGACGCGGCCGGCGCCTACCGGCGCACCATGCGGCTGCTGGCGAGGCTTCCCGCACTGGACGCCTGGAACGCCATCGCCGACGAGGAACTGGTCTCCCACACCGACGCCCACGACCTGCTCGGCACGCTGGAGCGGGTGTCCGAGAAGGCGCGGGCCAACACCAGCGGGCGCTTCGCCGCGAAGTCGACCGAGCCGACCGAGGACGGCGGGCGGCGCTTCGTGGACGCCGCGCCGGTGCTGCGCCGGGTGACGGACACCGAGGCGGCGTCGGTCGCGGGTGCCCTGGAGGCGTACCTGGCCACCCTCTCCGAGGACCGGCTGCCGCTGCTGGCCCGGTACGCGGTGCACGACGTGGCCTTCCGGGTCGTCGGTACCGGCAGCGTGGGCACGCGGTCGTACGTCGTGCTGCTCCTGGACCACCGGGGCGAACCGCTCGTGCT
Source organism: Streptomyces sp. CS113 (assembly GCF_002188365.1). Lineage (NCBI taxonomy): Bacteria > Bacillati > Actinomycetota > Actinomycetes > Kitasatosporales > Streptomycetaceae > Streptomyces > Streptomyces sp. CS113. The sequence goes on along the minus strand of NZ_KZ195574.1, from coordinate 4,345,598 downwards.
CCAGGTCAAGGAGGCCCGGCCCTCCGCGCTGCTGCCGCACCTGGCCGCCGCCGGATTCGAGGCGCCCGAGGCCGCGCACGAGGGCCGCCGGGTCGTCATGGGGCAGAAGCGGATGCAGGTGGTCAGCGACATCCTGCTGGGCTGGACCTCGGTCGACGGACGGCCCTTCCAGGTACGGCAGTTCCGCAACCGCAAGGGCAGCGTCGACCCCGCGGCGCTGGCCGCCGACCAGCTGGACGACTACGGCCGCATGACGGGCGCCCTGCTGGCCCGGGCCCACGCGCACAGCGCCGACCCGCGGACCGTCGCGGGCTACTGCGGCAAGAACGACGAACTGGACGAGGCGGTGGCCGCCTTCGCCGTCGCCTACGCCGACCGCACCGAGGCGGACCACGCGGAGCTGGTGGGCGCGGTGCGCACGGGGCGGGTGGCGGCGGAACTGGGGGTGTGAGGCGCGGGACCGGGGGTGTGCGGGGCGGGCGGACCGTGCCCCGGCCCGCGTGGGGGGCGCCGTCCGCCGGACAGGCCCTAGGCTGGTCGGGTGACGACGCCGGAAGCTGAGCCCGAGCAGGGGGGTGCGCCGCGTCCCGAGGAACGGCTGGAACAGGCCGTACGGGCCGCCGAGCAGGCACTCATCGAGTACGAGATCGCCCTGGAGACCTTCCGCGTGGAGGTCGAGAACTTCTCGCGGCTGCACGAGCAGCGGCTCGGCCCGGTGTACGCCCGGCTCGAGGAGCTGGAGGCGCAGATCCTGGAGGCCCGGGCGGCCCGCACGGGCGACGCCGACGACCTGCGCCGGGCCGACGAGGCGCGGGCCCGCCTGATGCCGATCCCCGGCGTCGAGGAGCTGCTGAACGGCTGGATGGACGGGGACGGGCTGTTCCCGGAGGCCACGGCGATGCTCACGGACCAGGCGGTACGGCCCCCGCAGCGGGTCAGGCCCGGCGAGGAGGCCCGCAAGCTCTACCGCGAGCTGGCCCGCAAGGCCCACCCCGACCTCGCGCAGGAGGAGGCCGAGCGGGTCCGGCGCGAGGAGTTCATCACCCGCGTCAACGCCGCCTACGCCCGCGGCGACGCGGCGGAGCTGCGCGAGCTGGCCGCGGAGTGGGCCGCCGGGCCGGTGCCCGAGCGGCGCCCGAGCCGCGGCGAGGAGCTGTACGCCCGCCTCGAATGGCTCGACCGGCGCAAGGAGCTGCTCACCCTGCTCGCCAAGGAGCTGGAGGAGAGCGCCATCGGCGCCATGCTCCGGCTGGCCCCGGACGACCCCGACCGACTGCTCGAGGAGATCGCCGAGCAGCTGGCGACGCAGGTGCGCGAGCGGGAGGCGGAGCTGGCGGGAGTGCTGGCCCAGGACTGAGCCGCCGGGTGGCGGCTCGGGTAGCGTCTGGGACATGAGTTTCGGAGCTGGTGTGCCCACGGTCGGTGTCGAGGACCTCGCGGACGGCGACTTCCTGCTGGACGTCCGCGAGGACGACGAGTGGCAGGCGGGTCATGCCGCCGGGGCGCTGCACATTCCCCTCAGCGAGTTCGTGGCCCGGTACGGTGAGCTGGCCGAGGCCGCGCCGCAGGACGGCCGGGTGCACGTGCTGTGCCGCGTCGGGGGCCGCTCGGCGCAGGTCACCATGTACCTGGTCCAACAGGGTGTCGACGCGGTGAACGTCGACGGGGGCATGCAGGAGTGGGCCGCCGCCGGGCGTCCCGTGGTGGACGACAAGGGCGAGCCGGGGCACGTTCTCTAGGCTGTCCCCGCCGGATGTGGCGACGGCCACGGTGCGGCCGGTCCGCCGGGGGCTGTGCGGGCGGCCGGTCCTGAGTACCGTTCCCGTTCGAACGTCGCCGAGCAGTCGCCCGGGGGCCGCATGGGCGCCCCCGCGGCGGAGCGGGCGGATGGACGGATCGGGACCGAACGGGGCGGAATGGACGCGTACGACAAGGGCTCGGACGCCCGGCAGGGGCAGGACGGGCCCGGCGGGCCGGACCGGCCCGACCGGCCGGACGGCGAAGCCGATCCGGCGGAGACCGCCGCCCCGGAGGCGTCCGCCGCTGCGGGGGCAGCTGGTGTCCCGGAGACAACTGCCGTTCCAGAGGCAGCTGGTGTCCCGGAGGCGGCCGATGTCCCGGAGG